>CAWITJ010000001.1:5000-769858 GCA_963838995.1 uncultured Acidobacteriaceae bacterium
AGCCCCCGGAAGCCGGCGAAGCGTCCGGCGAGCGACACGGAGAGCACTTTAACCACGCAACTGCCCAGAAGAAACACTGCGATCAGCTTGAACGACAGGCCATGCACCAGGTCGAGTTTCAACCCAACGATGGCGAAATATACGGGGATGAAGAAGGCGAACGACACATCGCCGATCGCTTCCAGGGCTTCGGCGAAGATCCTGCGCTTCTTGTGCACCACCGCGAAGCCGGCAAGAAACGCTGCAAACACCACGCTGACATCGAGCGCTCCGGCGACGACGCAATACACCAGCAGCACCGCTATCGCATACCCCACCGGCGAGTGTTGCGCCATAACGTTAAAGCGCCACTTGTTAATGCGCTTGACCAAACGAGGAACGATGGTGAGCCCTAGCGCGAAGAAGGCTACGGTCGCGAGCAGGTGGTACGCCAGTTGTCGCGGATGCAGCGCCGCTTTGCCAACCATCGCGGTGGCGACCGCCAGGGCAAGCCACAACACGATGTCTTCGAGCACGGCGACACCCAGCACCAGTCGTGCGAATCGGGTATGAAGGATTTTGAGATCAGCGAAGATCTTGGACACGACCGGTACCGACGTCACGGCCACGGCCACGGCGAGGACGATGATCAGCGAAATGCGATTGCTGTTCGCGCCAGCCAAGGACGGCCGAATCAGCCATGGGCCAAAAAGCAGCGCCAGCACGAAAGGAATGCCGGTTCCCACGATGGCAAGCCAACTGACTTCGCGGCGCTCGTCGCGAGTGAACAGTTGGCGAGTTTCCGCGCCGGATAAAAACATGAGCAACAACAGACCGAGCCACGAAACAAAGTTGAGAACGCTGCTCTGATGCTGAATTGCTTCGGTCAGGTGGTGGGCGGCGGGAATGCGGCCGAGCAGCGCCGGACCCAGCACAACTCCGGCCAGAATCTCGCCCACAACTTTGGGCTGCCGCAGCTTGACGAATAGATAGCCCAGCAACTGGGCCAGTCCGACGAGCAGCAACAATATGAGAAGAATGGAAGTCAGGTCGGAATTCGACACCAGTTACTCTCCTCCAGCTTAGAGGGTTGTTCGGCGGAGCGGGTTTGCCGACGGAGTAAACCTGGTTAACACTCTTGAACCACGCCTACCTGGAAAACGAGAGCCCGCGCCGCAGTCGTACCGCCGTTGCTGACGCGGGCGCGAGCTCCGGGCGCAATCCAGGCAAGATCGCGGAATTCACTGAGGGTGCGAGTAGTCCCGTCCGCCGTCAGTGTGATAGACGCTCCCCAAGGCGACGCCAGAATCGCCGGACCGACGATTTCGATTTCCGACGCAGGGTGCATGTCGATGAAGGAGATGGTTGCGCGATCGTCGCCATGGGCGCGGCAAAATCCGGCCTTTCCTGACACCACCTGCAACCGGCTGCTGCCTAGGAGGCGGTCAGCCACTAGTTCGACGACCACGTTGCGGAACGCGGTTTCGCCAAGGTTTTCCACCACGTGAACCATTCCCGCGGCCGAAGCCTCCACCTCGCCACCGTTGTAGCTCAGTCGTTTGGGTTCTTCCTCGCGCCGCGTGCTGGTGATCTCAGCCGGACCGGTGACATACACGTAGTAGTCGTGAGGGTGATGATGGCATAGCGTGCGATCGCCAGCCGGGATTTCGACGGCAAACGCACGCACCGATTCATTGGCGACGATGAGGTGGTGCCGCGGCTCATGCTCGATCTCAACCACGTGACTGCAGTCTGTTTCCGGAGTGATCATCGTGGGCCTGCTTCGCGTTCGAATGGAGTGCCAGTCGTCTTGAGAGTCATCCTATCAGTGGATAAATGTGCAACGACAAGAGTTCCTCAGTTTCGTGTTTTGCCTTAGACACGCTCCTCTTCTTATCACCGCGCACAAGAAAAAATTCGTGCTGCTCAAGTGCCAGCGCCATACTGTGAGCATCGTCCTTGCGCCGAAGCGCATATCCGTTTACCTTCCGGTCGGAGTGCATTCATGATCTCTTCCCGCTTCTCCAGGTCCGCAGCCGCGCTGCTCTTCATGTTTCTATGTGTCGCCAGCCAGTCAAGCTTTGCTGCCTCGCCTAAGGTCGAGCGCATTGGTCCCGCGTCCGCTCCCGGATTGTCAGACGCATTGCGTCAGGTCGTCGAAGCGAGAGGCCACCGCGTGACGCTGGACGACGGCTGGAAAGCGGAGTTCTGGTTTGCGAAAGAGCTGAAGACCACCAAACAGGATGTACCGGGCGCGTTGTATCCGGAGCTGACCAACAGCGAGTTCGTTGGGATCGCCAACTTCCCGCAGGGCATCTCGGACTTTCGCGGGCAAAGCGTGCCTGCCGGCGTCTACACGCTGCGCTACCAGTCGATGCCGCAGGATGGCAATCACATGGGAGTGTCGCCCAATCCTGACTTCCTGCTGGCCAGTCCGGTGGCCGCCGATTTCCGTCCTGAGCAGAGCTATGTTCTCCGGAAGCTCTCGGCGTTGAGCGCCAAGAGTACCGGCACGAACCATCCCGCAGTGCTGGCGATGGAGAGCGCCGGCGAAGCCGCCACGTTGGTGAAGAATGAAGCGGGCTTGCTAATCTTCAGCGTCGCCATTCCGTCGGGAGCCGGTGCCAGCGAGAAGATCGGCATCGTCCTCAAAGGAAGCGCAACCCAATAAGAAGTTGCGCGGATAGCTCGCTCGACGGGCGCAATGGTACTGTGGTGATTTCCGACGACCGCCCGCCATGGACAGACCGACATTGAGCCGCTTTGCAGCATTGGTTGCGCCATCCATCGAGTGGCTAGTGCTTGGGTTGCTGCTGGCGGTTGCTATTCCCCCCATCCTGATTCGCCATCATTCTATGACCGTCGTCTCCACGCTCAACCTGATTGACGGATCATGGGTGCTGGATACCGCGTACAAGGCGGCCAACGGAGTTTGGTTCGGGCGCGATGTCGCCTTCACCTATGGACCTCTGTACCAATGGCTGGAAAGTGCGCCCTCACGCTGGATCGGGCTCTCCACCGGATCGATCTACGCCACCGCGTTCACGCTGCCGTTCCTGGTCATCATTCTCTCCACGTTTCTGACAGTACGGCTGTTGCTGCCGGAGGCGGCTACGTGGAGGCGGGCGCTGCTTATGCTGCTGGCGGTGGTGTTCTGGTCTCCTCCCGACATCCGCGTGTCCCTTTGCCTGTTGGCATTCGCGATCTTCGTGCGCTTCACCGATGCCGTGGCCACGCCTTCCAAGGCGGTTGCCCCGCGGGCGCTGGCGAGCGCCGGTATTTGCCTGGCTGCGTTCCTTGTATCGTCCGACACGGGGATTTATACGGTCGCTGGGTTGTCGTTTTGTGTCGCGGCCACGGCCATCACACGCGGCAGGGTACGGCGACTGGCTAGCTTTTGGTCATCTCAGCGTTGGGCTTTGCAGCTTTCGTTTTCGTGACCAATGCTGTGATGGCCTCGCCCCTCAACTTCAAGTTCTGGCAATCGAGCTTCACCATCGCCGGCGCCTATCGCTGGTTTGAGCCCATGCCGATGGAGAAGGCGCAGAAGCTCCTGGTCCTTGAGTCGCTTGCGCTAGGCATTGTGGTGTTCGGGACAGCGTGGTTCTGGCGACGTCCTGGTGGACGCTGGACGTTACGGCCGGCGTTTCTACTGGCAGGGTTTTGTTGGGCGATGCTAACCATGCAAAGCAGCCTGGTGCGTTCCGATCGCGGGCATGTTCTCATCGGCATTTACTGCATGATCTTCTTGTGCGGTGCGATTGCGATCGACGAGCCGGACTCCAGCACGCGTTGGTTGCTGGCGCTGCCATTGGTGGCTGCGCTCGGAACGCTGGGGCTGGGACACGCTTTTCCGAGCTTTGTGCCGGGCAATTTTTTGGCTCGGGCGGGACAGATCGTCCATCCCGTCCAGTCGTGCCCTAGCCGGATCGCAGGAGTTCGACCGCGCGTGCTTTCCGGTGGAGGACGCGACGTTGCTAGGCAAGGTCACGAACTATATCGGGTTTCATGCCGTACCGGGCGATCCGATCCTCGTGTTCCCTTACCAAACCGCCTTCGGTATGACCTCGCGCCATCGGGTGGCCGGTGGGGTTCTACAAAGCTACCTGGTCAATGGCGACTACCTAACCGGCCTGGAGTTGGAAGGTCTGCGCCAGTTGAACCCCGCGTCAGGAGTGTACTTTCCCGACGGACTCATCAGCGTCGGCGTCGATTTCGTCCCTAACTTCACTCGCAGCCCGGATGTCTGGTTCTACCTGCTGCGGAACTATCGGCTAGAGAGCAGTCCTGTTTTGGGAGCGGTGGGCCTGACTCGAGACGATACCCGAAACAGTAGAGTGACCTTGAGCGCGCGAGGGGTAACAGCTTCGACTGAAACCATTCCCATTCACAAGCGCAGTACGACGTTGGAGATTCTACGGGGCAAGGTGCCGGCGGCGGGAACCGACTTCCTCAAGCTGAAGCTCCGGGTGAACTATCCACCGTGGTGGCGATTGCGAAAGCCGTCGAAGCTGACGCTGCAGATGAGCTTCGCCGACGGGTCACAGAAGACGATAGAGTTCGTGATGGCTCCCAATCGGACGAACGAGATTTGGGTCTACCCCTGGGACGACAAGAAGATGGGCCAGTACTTCGCGGACGACCCCACGCAGTGGCGACTCGATACCCGAACCGACCTGGCAGAAGTCAAACTGCTTGTCACCCCGTTTGATTGGCTGTCCGTTGTGCCCAGCAGCGTGACCATCGAGGGCGTCGAAGCAGTCGAAATAGTCATGCAGCCCCCGACTTCTTCGTCGTTGCCGTAAACAGAGCAAAAATATAAATGCTAATGGCTGGCAATTTATTGTTCAGCGTATTGTGTTGTGTCTCTGGTGTGTGGCGAAGCGCATCAGTGCCGATGCATATCACATCAGCGGGATGGTGATCTCTTGCACCTCGTGTAAGCTGCTGATTTTGTTGCTGGCCGTCACTCGCACCGCGCTACATTTCTTTTCAAAACGCATTCTTGCGATGCAAAACGCAACAAACTGACCTGTTGTGAAATGCAACCGTAGAGCTGTTGTGTTCTGCAACATGCCCTTGCAACCCGCTGTGAGTCAAGCGCTTGGTGATACGTTGGACGACAATTTTGAGCTGTCGCCGCTTTGGTATGCCGAATGCCCTTAGGAAAGGTGTCAAGCGCGAGAAAGAAAAGCGCAGAACGGATAAAAACAGGAGGCAGGCCATGACAGTTCTACTGGTTCTCATGATGTTCGCAATCTTCCTAACGATCGACTTCTTCTATTCCAAAGCGAAGCACCCCGCCCTGCGCGTAGCTCCGGCAATGAGCAAGAAAGCAACGACCGCTCCACAACTGCGGCCCGACGTAGTGGGAGGATTTCAAGTCCCCGGCAACCTGCGCTATCACCCCGGACACACGTGGGCGTTGAGCGAGAGCCCGAACCTGGTACGGATCGGCATCGACGATTTCGCCTCCAAGTTGGTTGGCAAAATCGAGTCCGTCGCGTTGCCGCAACGCGGACAGTGGATCCGGCAGGGACAAAAGGTGTGGAGCATCGTGCGCAACGGCGTGAAGGTCGACATGGTTTCCCCGATCGAAGGGAGCGTGGCCGATATCAATGAAGCGGTTCTGAAGAACGCCTCGCTGGCGACCCAGGATCCTTACGGCGAAGGCTGGCTGGTCACGGTTCAGTCTCCCGACTCCAAAACCAACTTCCGCAACCTGCTGGGCGGAGCACTGGCCCGGTGGTGGACCGAAGAGTCCTCGATGCGGTTGCAGCGGGTAATGCCGACGGCTCTGGGAGCGCTGGCGCAGGATGGTGGACTGGTGATCAACGACTTGGCGAGCACCATCCCCGACGAGCAGTGGACCAAGCTGACCCACGAATTTTTCCTGACCTAGACCAGAGATGTAAATCCATCGCCCCGGAGGTACCTCCTGCTCCGGGGCGATTTTCTTTTGGAGCACGTTTGCGCCGCACGATCTCAGAGGACGGGCCGAGTGGGCTGCTCCGCTGGGAGGTGCGGCTGTTTCTTTTCCGTCATGAGAATTGGCATGAGTCGTTTCCTTTGCTCGTTGAGAAGCGCGGGGTCATTCGGTCGCCGAGGCAGAGGTAGAGTCAGAGCCAATGGCGCAGTGCGGTCGTGGTCGGCTTATGCGAGGAAATTAACGGAAAGTAAGCCGAATGGTGAGATCGGGGGAAGAGACACTGGGAAAAACAATGTGAGGGGCACCTGTTGGTGGTGCCCCCTCACCGGGAGCACGCCTTCGGCCAGAAAGCTTTGTTCCGCGCTCCCTAAGTTAAGCTGCTTCACTCGCTCTGCGGATCGCTCAGTTCAAGACAGCCACGGATCGAAATCCAGTCTCGAACAATTCCAACAGTTGCAGTGATGCGTGGTCGCAATGAGGCTCTTTACAATGTCCAGTCATCCAGAACCGGGAAGGCATCGATCGCCCATCCTTTAGGTTCGTGAAAAACCCAAACTAGCCACCCGAGGCGGGTCAAACTGCCCCGCCATCGGGAGCCCCCCTGCAAGTAGCGGATGATCTTCACTGGATACATCCGCCCTCGTTGACAAGAGAATGCCCCAAACGCCGAAAGGCTTCAATGGATAAGGCCTGATTTGGGGATGAGTTACGGATGAGCGTTCAAGTTGCTGATTTTAATTGATTTGTATTAACTTATGAGTGATCGTAGCGAGGTGCGAATCAGCTCGCGATATATAATCCTCCAGCGGACTGAGGCAGACCACGAGTGCCAGATGGTGTAGCAGCAACGCAGGAACTCCTTCGCTTCGGGGTTTTCGAGCTAAACCTCACAACGGAGGAAATGCGAAAATCCGGAACCCTGATCAAGCTGGCGCCGCAACCGTTTCGGCTGTTGACGCTACTCGCCCGCCGCTCCGGTCAGCTGGTCACTCGGGAGGAAATTCAGCAGAGCATCTGGGGTGAAGAGACCTACGTCGACTTTGAGCAAGGGATGAACCACTGCATCAAGCAGATCAGAGCAGCCCTTAGTGATCGCGCTGACAATCCTCTTTATATCGAAACCGTGCCACGCCGGGGATATCGGTTCCTGGCTCCGGTAGTCACCAAGACCATCCTGGCGCCGCCGCCGCGGGTCATCGAGTCCACGTCCGGCATACAGACCAAGGTGCCTCTTCCGACTCCACCTTCTTCCGTGCCCATGCCCCCGTCTCCAGTTGCTGAGCGTACGCCGGTGACTTCAATCCCCAATCCCGTCTCTATCGCGAAAGCAGCTCTGCCCGTTTCACGTGAGATCTCGACGCCGCCGCTGACTCCGGAGCCGACTCTGCCCGCACCATCTGCGCAGGTTGCTCCTGACCCAGCCCCGGCACTAGTACCGGACGATAAGCCTGCGGGCTTTCGAATGCTATGGATAGCAATGGCGGCAGTGATCATCGTCGTCATGGCACTCGCCGTCTGGTTTTACTTACACACGCGTAAGAGCGTCGTGCTGGGCCCAAGCGACACCATTGTCCTGGCGGACTTCGATAACAGCACTGGCGAGCAAGTTTTCGACAGCGCGCTAAAGCAGGCGCTCAGCATGGATTTGGAGCAGTCTCCGTTTCTCAACGTGCTGTCGAGCGAAAAAGTAACTGAGCAATTACGATTTATGGGGCAGCCGGCTGACACCAAGTTGACGGAGGACGTGGCGCGCCAGGTCTGCCAGCGTTCCGGCAGCAAAGCGATCTTGCTGGGCTCTATCTCGGGAGTGGGCGGGCGTTTCCTCATCGGAGTGAAGGCCGTTGATTGCAGCACGGGCGATTCGCTGGGCAGGGAAGAAGCCGAGGCGCACGACCGCGGACAGGTGCTGGGCGCGCTGAGCAAAGCGACCCGGAAGATGCGCGAGAAATTGGGCGAGTCGCTCGCGTCGGTGCAAAAGTACGATATCCCGATCGAACAGGCGACCACGCCTTCGCTCGACGCGTTGAAGGCCTACAGCCTCGGACTGAAAATGCTGGATACCGAGGGATATTCCGCTGCCATTCCGTATTTCAAGAGCGCCATCGATCTCGATCCAAACTTCGCCATGGCCTACGCGCGCCTGGGAGTGGAGTATTACAACCTGAACCAGCCCACCTTGGCGGCGCAATACACCAGCAAGGCCTACCAGCTGCGGGACCACACCAGCGAGCACGAAAAGCTTTACATTACTTCGCACTATCACGACCTGGTCAGCGGTAATGCTGATCAGACGATTGCGGCTTACCAGCTGCTGCAGCAGGCGTATCCGCGCGAAGAAGCGTCGTACATGAACCTGAACTCCTGGTACAACGCCATCGGGAAGTACGAGGATGCGTTGGCCGAGGCGAAGGAAGCGCTTCAGCTAGACCCCAGCAATGTCATCAACTATCACAACCTGGCGCTCAGCTACATCTACCTCAATCGGCTGAACGAGTCGCAAGCCGTGTTGGACCAGGCCCTGGCCCGCAAACTAGCGGACGTGGCGCTGGTGGCCGATCAGTATGAGTTGGCTTTTTTGCGAGGTGACGACGCAGCCATGCAGAGGTTTGTCGCGGGCGCAACCGGTAAGCCGGGAGCTGAGGACCAGTTGCTGGCGATGCAGTCGGACACCGAGGCTTACTACGGAAGGCTGAAGAAAGCGCGCGAGCTCACGCAGGCGGCGCGCGAGTCGGCGGCACACGCAGGTACCAACGAAGCGGCGGCACTATGGGAGTTATCGGGTGCGCTCCATGAAGCCGAGTTGGGTGATCCGCAGAAGGCACGGCAACAGGCGGCGGAAGCGCTGTCCCTCAGCACAGGAAAGACCGTGCGAATCCTCGCGGCGTTGGTCCTGGCGCGCAGCGGCGACCGCAAACAGGCAGAATCGCTGATACAGGATTTGCTCAGGCAATTCCCCGCCGACACGTTGGTGAACGACTACTGGGTGCCCAGCATCAGGGCAGCGATTGCCCTGAATGAAAATGACCCTGCGGCCGCGATCGAAGCTCTACAGGCTACGACGTCCTATGAGACAGGCGCACCTCCTCCGGGGATCGCGTTTTACCCAGTCTACCTGCGCGGCGTGGCGTATCTACGCGGAGGACAGGGACCGCAAGCGGTGGCTGAGTTTCAGAAGATGTTGAAATATCCCGGCGCTATTCTGAATCTCTCTACGGCTGCGTTAGCGCACCTTCAATTGGCGCGCGCCCAAGCGATGAGCGGCAATCAGGAAGGGGCGCGAAAATCGTACGGGGAATTTCTCGCGCTGTGGAAAGATGCCGACGCCGACCTTGCCGTTCTGAAGCAAGCAAAAATGGAATACGCGAAGCTGTGAAAGACTGGGATTGGAAATCTGCGTCCGCACTACTTCGCACGGCTGATTGATCAAGGCTGAGCACTGGGTGCAGCCGGCTGCCTTCCTACAACCACCCCTTTGCCCGCGCAATTCTTGCCGCCTCGGTTCGATTGGCGGCGCCCAGTTTGTTAATGGCTTCCGACAGGTAGTTACGAACTGTACCCTCCGACAGATTCAGTTCCGTAGAAATGTCCAGCGTCGCCATCCCCTCGCCGGCCAGTCGCAGCACCTGCCGCTCGCGCTCGGTTAGAGGATCGGGCTCGTCGCTCCAAGCCTCGGCCGCAAGTTGCGGATCGATTACGCGTAGCCCTTTCTGCACGCGACGCACGGCGTCGGCCAATTGCTCGGCAGGCATGTCTTTCAGCAGATAGCCGGAGGCACCCGCGTCGAGCGCACGCCGTAAATATCCGGCCCGGGCAAATGTCGTGAGAATAATGACGCGCACCGGTAGGCTGCGCCGCTTCAACTCGGCCGCAACTTCCAGGCCGGTAAGCGTGGGCATCTCGATATCGGTGATGAAAACATCGGGACGAACCTCCTGCACGGTTCGCAGGGCGTCCTTGCCATTGCTGGCCCGCGCTACCACCTCGATGTCGTCTTCCATTTCAAGCAGAGCGGCGAGCGCACCCAGAACCATGGCCTGGTCTTCAGCGATCACCACGCGAATTTTGTCGCGCCGGGCGACGGGCATGCCTTCAGTTTCGCAGAGCGGGGGCGGCGGAGGCGAGGGGCAAATGAATGATGAGGCGGGTTCCGGCTTGCGTCTGTCGCTGCAGCGAGCCGCCGATGGCTTCCAGCCGTTCGCGCATGCCGCGCAGTCCATTACCTTCGGGAGCGTCGGCGCCGCGACCGTTGTCGGCAATTTCCAGCGTGCAAAGGTCACGCTCGCGCTGCAGACGGACACTACACTGGTGGGCCTCGGCGTGGCGGACGACGTTGGTCACGGCTTCGCGCAAAGCCAGGGCCAGCACGGTTTCTTGCGCTGGGGTCAGGGGAAGTTCGGCAACGTCAGAATCAACGACGATGCCGGCGGTTTCCAGTGTCTTGCGAGCGCGAACCAGTTCGGCGGCCAAGCCCTGGCCGCGATAGCCGCTGATGGCTTCGCGTACGTCGGCCAGCGACGCGCGCGAAGTGTGCTCGATGTCCAATATCTCTTGTTTAGCGCGCTCGGGATCGCGGTCGACCAGTTTGCGGGCCAATTCGGCTTTCAGGGTAATCAGCGAGAGGGTGTGACCCAGCAGGTCGTGCAGATCGCGGGCGATACGCTCGCGCTCGGCGACCGTGGCCAGGTGTTCGATTTCACCCTGCGCCATTTCCAGTTTCTTCGCCGCACATCGCTTCTGGGCGAAGTGGTAGTTGGCAGCGCACGAAGTCAGCGCGAAGAACGACATCATCAGCCCGAAGTAGATCGGCAGGTGCAGCACGTAGTTCTCGACCATCAGGATGCTGATGATGATGGTGAGTTGAAGCGCAACCCGCTTTCCGCTGCCCAGCCAGGCAACGGCCGAGGCTGCATAGATGAAAAACCCCATGGCGCCTGAGTTCCACGGACTGCAGACAATGCCCATCAGGACCATGCACCCGATGATGATGGCGGCGCGGCGTCCACGCGCGGTGTAGACCTGAAGGTAGAGCAGGATAAAGACGACTCCGCCGACCGCTGTGCCTACCCAGACCAGCGGCTTAGTGGGGTGAGTGAACGGGTCGATGAAGAAAAAGATCAGGTACATAAGCCAGATCAGAGGCATCCAGCCGTTTTCTTTTCTTCCGGGATAGATTCGATCCAGCATTGTTCGCCCCTATTGTTATCTGGAAGTGGTGCGCGGCACAACTGCGGACCACACCAGCGACGAAATGAGAACCGCGACGATCAGCCGGTCGAATTGATGGGCCATCGCCAGGTCGAAAAAGATGACCAGAGTGATGGTCCAGAGGATGAATTGCGTCGTTCGGCAGTGCATTGTGTTCTCCTTTACGAGTCGCTGTCCGGTTGCGGCTGCCAAGCCATCAGCTGGCCGTCAACGCGCTGTTCGCTCTCTACGCTCTTCGGTGATTCGGAACAGCGCCAGCGCGGGTAGCCAGCTTCCTGAAACGGCGGATGAGTCTGACCGAAAAAGCGAACGGTGAAGCCAGCCCTTCTCATCCATACATCTTGCCTTCGTCGCGACGATAGCCCCAGACGGCCAAGCCCAGGCAGAGCACGGTGAAAGCGGCGAGGGCTTCGATGTGGCCCAGCGCTGGAGTAGGGTTCATGCCCATTCCTACCGCGTTCAGCGCCAGTTGGCTCAGGTGATAGGGCGGCAAGACCTTGGCTACTACCTGCAATCCATGCGGCAGCATGAACATGGGAATCCAAAGTCCCGAGCAGAAAGACATGGGTAAGTAGATGAGGTTCACGACGGCCGGCGCCGAGTTCGGTTTAGCAAAGTATCCGATGGCCAGCCCCATCGCGCTGAAAGGAATTGATCCCGCGACCAGTATCCCTACCAGCTTTGCGGCCGTCGCGAAAGGCAGACGCACATGGCCGAACGAGATGCCTACCGCCAGCAGCAGCAGCATGATGACGGTGCTGAACACCACGGCGGAGAAAAGCTTGGCCGTGAAATAGGCCATCGGCGGCATAGGAGAGGCTCGCTTCACCTGAAGCCAGCCCTGCCCACGCTCCAGCGCCAGGCTTACACCGAAGCCAAAGAGCGCTACGGCCATCACGCCGAAGCAGCCCATCGTGGCCAACAGGTAGGTTGCGTTGTCCTGACGGTCTTTAGCACTGGGCAGCAGGAGGCCAAACAGTACGTAGAACATGAGGGGAAACACCACGGTGGAGATGGCGTAGATGGGCAGACGAATCTTGCCGATCAGCTCGTACTTGGCTTCCTTGGCGAAGAGAGCGGCGGTTTGCGACGCGGAGCGACGCGGCGCGGCCATAACGGCAGGAAAGGTCGCGGTTGCCATGTTAGTTCTTCTCCTTTGAATCGGCGTTGTGGTTTTGGGTTAGCGCCAGGAACGCCTCTTCCAACCCGGCATTGGTCACTTCCAGGTCAGCCAGCCACTGGTCGCGCTGCAGCAGTTCGCGCACCACCGGCTCAGCAGCGTTCACCTGAAGTTCAAAGCTGTTGCGGTCGGCTTTCACACTCATTACGCCGTCAATCCGCCGGATTTCTTCCAGCGTTAGCCGACTGGTGCAGCGCACCTGCTTGCCCATGGCGCGCGCCTTGATCTCAGAAGGCGTGCCTTCGGCGACGATGGTGCCGTTGTCGAGCACCAGGATGCGGTCCGCCAGCGCGTCGGCCTCGTTGAGGTAGTGCGTGGTCAGCAATACCGTTTTGTCGCGTTCAATCAGAATGCGGATCTGCGCCCACATCAGGCGGCGGGCTTCGACGTCGAGGCCGACGGTCGGCTCGTCCAGAAAAAGCAAGTCAGGATTGCCGCAGATCGCGATGCCGAACAGCACGCGCTGTTTTTGCCCGCCGGAGAGTTCGCCGAAGGGGCGGTTCGCGATGTCGGTGAGACCGGCTATCTCGAAGGTCTCATTCAGCGGCAGGGGATTCGGGTAATACGACGAGAACAGGTCGATGTGCTCGCGAACTTTCAGCGTCTCGGGTACGCGACCGACCTGAAGCATGGCGCCCAGCCGGGTCTGGATTCTCCCCTGCAGGGGATCGGCGCCAAAGACGGAGACGCTGCCGGCATCGGGACGGGCCAATCCAAGCAGCATGCGCACTAACGTGGTCTTGCCGGCGCCGTTGGGCCCCAGCAGGGCCAGCAGTTCGCCACGGCGCAGCTCGAGGGTCAGATCGCGCAGGGCAACGATCTCCCCGTAACTCTTCTTCAAGTGACGAGTGGTGGCCACGCTGGCGGGTCGAGGGGCCGGGGTGCTGCGCGGCATTTCAGCTAAGGCGGTCGACATGATTCACTCCCGTGCTGCGGGTTTGTTTCCAGCACGCTAATGATCATCGGTCATGTGGATAACGGGCAGTAGTGCCGATTGTCAGCGGTGGGGGATGACAAATGTCATGGAAAGCCGCCGTTCGCTTTTCGCCCTTCGCTTTTCGCTAAACCTCGAAACCTTTGCCATGGCGAGCCTGGCATTTGACGGCTGATGTCCAGAAGCGAAGGGACCAAAGTGACATCGGTCACCCCCGCCAGTGATAGTAATCACGGCTCGAAGGCCCATCAAAAGGTGACACTTGACCGTAAGAGAGTGAGGGCCGGAGCCGCCGCGTTGCACCCTGCCGCATGCAGCCGGGCCGAGGTTAAGAGGTGAGCCATGTTGCTCGCATATCGCCTAGTCAAGTTAATTGAAACCCATTCCGATGGGCTTACCCGCAGTCTGCGCGAGCGCTACCTGAAGTGCAATAAGTGCGCGGCGTACGCCAACGTCTCCGACTCAGAGTTGGCGGAGAAGGTTTATGGAGTCTATCGCCATTTAGGCGAGTGGCTGCTGGGCAAGACCGAGGCCGACATAGAAGAACGTTACCTGGAGATCGGCGCGAAACGCGCGGCCCAGGGCGTCCCGGTGAGCCAGGTAGTGTGGATGATCTGCCTGGTGCGCGAGAACCTGTGGGAATACCTGCAGAAGAAGGCCGAGCTGGAGCGCCCGGCGGAGATCTTCGGAGAGCTCGAGCTGTTGGAGATGCTGGACAAGTTTTTTCATCTGGCCATTTACTATGCGGCGCTGGGGCATGAGCGCGCGACGGCCGGATATTCCGTGAAGTCGGAAACGATATCAACCTAGAAGGGACCGATTCCATGTCGTGGATCGATCAATACCGAAGCAAACTGGTAACCGCGCGCGAAGCCGTGGCCTGCGTGGAGTCAGGAATGAGGGTGTATATCCACCCCGGCTGTGCCGAGCCCGAAGCGCTGGTGGAAGCGCTGATTGGCAGGGCGCCGCACGTCAAAGACGTGGAGATCATGCACCTGATGACCTTCGGCACGTCCCCCTATTGCGCACCGGAATTCGCCGGCCATTTTCGTCATAACGCGCTATTCGTTGGAGGCAATGTTCGCCAGGCAATTCGAGACGGCCGCGCCGACTACACGCCTATCTTCCTCAGCGAGGTGGAGGCACTCTTCGAAAGCGGCGAGATGCCGATCGACGTGGCGTTTATCCAAGTTTCGCCGCCGGATCCGCACGGTTACTGCAGCTTCGGCGTGGGCGTTGAATGCACATTGACGGCTGCCAAGTTTGCTCATCGTGTTGTGGCGCAGGTCAACGCGCAGATGCCCCGTACTTATGGCGACAGCTTCATCCACGTAAGCGAGATTGACACCATCGTGGAATTGTCTCGCCCGCTTGTGCGAGATGAAAACTCACGTCGGCAGCGAGGTCTTCCGCCAGGTTGGCGCGCAGGTCGCTTCGCTGATCGAAGACGGCTCGGTGCTGCAATGCGGCGATGGGCGGCATTCCCGACGCCATCCTGCCCAACCTGATGGACCGCAAAGATCTGGGCATTCACACCGAGATGATTTCGGAGAACGTCATTCCGCTGATCGAGAGCGGCGTGGTGAACGGGCAGACGCAAGAACATGAAGCCGCGCAAAATCATCCTTGGCTTCGTGCTGGGCACCAAAAGGCTCTTCGACTTCATCGACGAAAATCCGATCTTCGAGTTTCATCCATCGGCGTACACCAACGATCCCTATCGCATCGCGATGAACGATCGCATGGTGGCCATCAATTCGGCCATCGAAGTGGATTTGACCGGCCAGGTCTGCGCCGAATCGATTGGGCCGCATTTCTACAGCGGATTTGGCGGGCAACTGGATTTCATTCGGGGAGCAGCGCGTTCCAAGTACGGCAAGCCCATCATCGCTCTGCCCTCCACCGCCAAGAACGACACGGTGTCGCGCATCGTGCCGCGCCTGGCGCATGGCGCAGGAGTGCTGACCGGCCGCGCCGATGTGCACTACGTTGTCACCGAGCACGGTGTCGCTTACCTGCATGGCAAGACGGTGCGCCAGCGCGCCGATGCGCTCATCCAAGTAGCACACCCCAAGTTTCGCGACGAACTGTCGGCTTATTGTCAGCAACAACGCTGGTTTCAACGAAACATTTGTGAAGTGGAAGTGCCAAGTTAACGAGGCGAACAATGTCATCGCAACCCCGCGGTAACGTGATCATCGATCCCGAAGAGTGCAAAGGATGCGGACTGTGTGTGGATTCGTGTCCTCCCGAATGTCTTGAACTCGCGCCCGAGCTCAGCAAGTACGGTGTGCATCCGGCGCAATACACCGGTGAGGGCTGCACCGGTTGCGGTGCCTGCTTCTATTGCTGCCCTGAACCCGGAGCGGTAACCGTGGAGCGGCTGACGCCGCCAGCCAAAGTGGCCGTATCGCAAACGCAGGAGGTGGCGAATGAGACAGCTGTGTAAAGGAAATGTTGCCATCGTGAAAGGCGCAGTGCTGGCGGGCTGCCGGGGATTTTACGGATACCCCATCACTCCGGCCAGCGAGATCGCAGAATATGCCGCCCTCCTCATCCCCGAAGTGGGCGGTACTTTTTTGCAGGCAGAAAGCGAAGTGTCGGCCATCAACATGGTGTATGGAGCCGCATCGGCGGGTGTCCGCGTGATGACCGCGTCCTCTGGCCCTGGCCTGAGCCTGATGCAGGAAGGCATCTCGTACATGGCGGGAGCTGAGTTGCCAGGCGTAATCGTCGACGTGGTACGCGGCGGCCCTGGCTTGGGCAACATCGCGCCTGAGCAGAGCGATTACTTCTGCGTGGTGAAGGGCGGCGGGCACGGCTGCTATCGCAACCTGGTGCTAGCTCCAGCGTCGGTGCAGGAAATGTTCGACCTCACCGTGCTGGCATTCGAGCTGGCCGACCGATATCGCAATCCCGTGGTCATCATGACCGACGGCTACGTAGGCCAGATGATGGAGCCTCTCGACGTCAAGATGCGCGAGATCGTGCAGCCGGAGAAGCCCTGGGCGGTAAAAGGTACAGCGGAGACCAAGAAGAACCTGGTCAGCTCGATCGTTTTGGAGCCGGATGCGCTGGAAGCCCATGTCCGCAAGCTGGAAGGCAAGTACCTGATGGCGCAGGAACTGGAGAGCCGCCATGAGGGCTACCTGACTGAAGACGCGGAGATCCTGCTGGTCGGCTTCGGTATCGTGTCGCGCGTGCTGCGCTCGGCAGTCGATCAGTTGCGGGCGCAGGGTGTGCGCGCAGGGCTGTTCCGTCCCATCACCCTGTGGCCGTTCCCGTCACGCGAGTTGTGCGACACCGCCAAGAACGTGAAGCAGGTGCTGGCCGTGGAGTTAAGCACCGGCATGATGGTGGAGGACGTGAAGCTTGCGCTCAACGGCAGCGTTCCTGTGGAGTACTACGGACGCGTCGGCGGCAACGTGCCCATGGCGGAAGAAATTACGGCGCAGGTTTTTGCGCGCATGTCAGCCCATGTTTAAGCAGCCCGGTGGGGCGCCCGTGCTTTCGCCGAAATAACGAAAGACGGTCAAGGAGGGTGTGTGAACGGTTACGAAGTAATCCACGAAAAGTCGCCTGCGTTTTTCGATAACTACGACCGCAAGGGAGAGTTACAGCAGCAGACTCATTATTGCCCCGGCTGCGGGCACGGCGTCGTCCACAAGCTGATTGCCGAAGCGCTGACCGAACTCGGAGTGCAGGACCGCGCCGTGTTGGTCAGCCCGGTCGGCTGCTCGGTGTTCGCGTATTACTACTTCAATGTCGGCAACGTGCAGGTCGCCCACGGACGCGCTCCGGCTGCCGCCACAGCGCTCAAACGCTCCAACCCCGAATCCATCGTTATGGCGTATCAGGGCGACGGCGACCTGGCGGCGATCGGTACGGCAGAGATTATCCATGCCGCCAACCGAGGCGAGAACATTTGCGTGTTCTTCGTTAACAACTCGATTTACGGCATGACTGGCGGCCAGATGGCTCCGACCACTCTGGTAGGCCAGAAGAGCACGACTTCCCCTTGGGGACGCCGCTCCCACAATGAAGGACTGCCTCTGCACGTATGCGAACTGCTCGCCTCGCTGGAAACGCCCACCTACCTGGAGCGGGTGGCGCTGAGCGATATGAAGAACATCATGAAGGCGAAGAAGGCCGTGAAGAAGGCGCTGCAAATCCAGAAAGACGGCGGCGGATTCTCGCTGGTCGAGTTCCTGTCGCCCTGCCCTACCATCTTGAAGATGGATCCGGTGGCTTGCCGGCACTGGGTTGGTGAAACGCTCATGAAGGCCTTTCCGCTCGGCGTCTTTCGCGATCATCGTCCGGAACTGCCCGTCGATGCCAAGGTTCCCTACAGAACAATTGCCGAGGCAATTGGAGCTTCTACCGAAGCCGAAGTCGCGGAGCCGGTAGTGCGGCATCATCACACCCGCGATCTGACGCTGAAGTTTGCCGGCTTCGGTGGACAGGGCATCTTGCTGATGGGTCAGATGCTGGCCCAGATGGGACTGGCCGAGAAGATGGAAGTCAGCTGGCTACCCTCGTACGGACCGGAGATGCGTAGCGGAAGCGCGCATTGCCACGTGACTCTGTCGCACGATCGCATTGGGTCGCCGCTGATCTCGCAACCCGAAGTGCTGGTTGCGATGAACGAGCTGTCGCTGCACAAGTTCTCGCAAGAGCGTCGCCTCCGGGGGATTGATTTTGTACAACCACACGGAAATTCCCGCCGGCTTCAGCGCGCCCCAGGCTCGCGTGGTGTGCGTGCCAGCTTCGGAAATCGCCGATCGACTGGGCTCGGCGAAAGTCGCGAACGTGGTGATGTTGGGCGCCTTGCTGGAGGAGACCGAGTGCCTGCCTCCGGATTCCGCGATTTCCGTACTGGAGAAAATCGTAAAGAATCCCAAGCTGCTGGAGCTGGACCGGAAGGCGATGGAAGCCGGACGGGACTACGTCGACAATGAAATCGAAATTGGCGCGGTATCGCAGCCAGATGGGTATTCGTATTAAGGAAGACTCTAGCGACTGACGGTTGGTAATCAGCCGTTGGCATTTAGCAGTTGGCACCTTGTGCCTTAGTAATCACACAACCGTAGCTCATACCGCCTCCGTTGTTAGTTCTAACGGAGGCGGATTTCTTTCTGGCTTGCCGCTTTAGAGCTCAAGCTTCCTTCTTTGGCGGCGGTCGACTCACACCGCCTCGTGATGGGCCTCACTGCGCCGGTCTGCCTTTCGCGGTGGAATACAAGCTCCGTAGGATCATCGTCATTTCTATCGCTAGGTATCGCGAGGTGGAAGCCATTATGGCCAACGAAACAGATACCGTCCTTTGCCCGCTTTGCCATGGGCATGGTCACGAACGCAAGGAACTGCTGGTGGTGCGCTGGCGAAGCCGGGAGTTCGAACTGGAGTTGCAGAAGATCGCAGACGAGGCGGCCTTCGGATCCAGCAGCGGCTTGGTCGATCCCTTCGATATGGAAGCGCCGGTTTACAGCAACGAAGCGGATTGAGCGCGCTGTCCCAATTGCCGGTGTCTCGAAAGTAGTTCGACCGAACTACTGCCGGCCTTCTGTGGCTTTTTTCTGCCTGCCCTTGATCGCGACCATGCAGATGCCGTAAACCACGAAGGCCGAGGCGAGCACCACGAAGAAGATGGTCTGGTTAAGCGTGATGGCGAAGGCAAGCGCCGACGAGGCAAGCACCCACATAAACGCCTCGCCCAAAAAGCCACCGCCCCAATCAGGCTCTCGTCCAGCGGAAGGAAGCTTGGCTTGCAACGCCGGGATCAATCGCGGAACAGCGTCGCAATAAGCACGATAGTTGTTCCCCTGCGTGGCCCCAATCTCTGCCTCTTCTCGCAGTATCAGGCGATAATCGAAAACACTCATGCCGACCACGAGAATTAAAAATCCGATCGGGCTGGCCATCAGGCCGAAGCCGATGCCGAGCAGAATGTTTCCAAAGTAAAGCGGATTTCGCAGATAGCGATACGGCCCGTCGGCAACCAGCCGCGAGGTATGCAGACGCATGTCCGTCATGACTTCCGGGTTGAGGTACGCGGTTGCCCAGGTGCGAATAGCTGCGGCCGTCAGGCAGAACAGCGCGCCAAGGGTAAAGACCGCGTGATATCCCCACTCCGGAGCAGGGACGCCGCGGGCACTTGCGATCCAGTCCACCAGTGCAGCTCCGGCGGCGTTCGGCCGATGCAAAAACTGGTAGGTGGCGAAGGCGACCCAGAACAGCGCGCCAAAAATCCAGAAACGATACCGAAACTCGAAGTTGCTGGCTGCGAACATGCCATCTCCCCTGCAATCCCGCTTACGATCAAGTTGAGAATCATATCGCAGCTGCTCCAAACGGGAGCGGTCATACTTCTAAAGTCACAAGCAGTGAGCTTCTATCGCCTCACAATTTGGCTGCCTCTTCCTTAATCCTCCTCCACGCAGCTTCCACGTGATGTCGGGTGGTGTTGGTTTGGCCGACGCAAAGCCGCAAGGTGAACCGCCCGTCCAACTTAGTGTGGGTCAGGTACAGGTCTCCGCTGCGATTCAGGCGATTCATCAGCCGCTCGTTAGCCTCATCGCCTCCGCGATGCCGAAAGCACACCAGGTTTAAGGGGGCGGGGGCGGCCATTTCGAAGCGATCGTCCTGCTGCACCCACGACAGGAACTCCTGCGCTGCAGCGACGTGCTGGCGAACATGGAATTGCAATCCCTCTATGCCGTAATGCCGGATGACAAACCACAGCTTCAGCGAACGGAAACGGCGACCTAAGGGAATGTGCCAGTCGCGATAGTCGAAGACCTCTCCCGACTCCGTCGCCTGATTGCGCAGGTATTCGGGAAGAATGCTCAGCGTATCGATCAGCGACTTGCGGTCGGCAACGTAGAAGCAGTTGCAATCGAAGTTGGTAAACATCCACTTGTGCGGATTAAATGTGTAACTGTCGGCAAATTCCACACCATCTTGCATCGAGCGAAACTCGGGACAGAGCGCAGCCGTACCCGACATCGCGGCGTCCACGTGAAACCACAAACCGTTTTCGCGGCAGATGGCACCGATCGCCGCCAATGGATCCATGGCGTTGGAGGAGGTGGTGCCTACGGTCGCCGACACGAAGAATGGTGTAAGTCCTGCTTGGCGATCTTCCGAGATTTGTCTCGCTAAGTCATCTGGACGCATGGCAAAGGTTTCATCCACAGCGATAAGCCGCAAGTTCTCGATCCCGATGCCAGCCACCATCGCAGCTTTCTCGATCGAGGAATGCGCCTGGGTTGATGTGTAAGCCACCAATCCGCCTTGGCACCCCTGTCGATTGCTGCGATAGCCGGTGACTAATTCGCGGGCAGCTAACATCGCGCAGAGCGAAGAGCTCGAAGCTGTGTCCTGGATGACGCCTCCCCCGCGGGCAGTTGACAGGAACTTCTCCGGCAGCCCCAGCATGGGGACTAGCCAATCGAGAACTTGAGTTTCCAGTTCCGTGCAGGCTGGACTCGTGGCCCATAGCATTCCTTGCACTCCCAACGCCGACGAAAGCAGGTCGCCAAGAATTGCCGGTCCCGACGCATTGGCGGGAAAGTACGCAAAGAAGTTGGGGGACTGCCAATGGGTGACGCCGGGAAGAATGACCTGATTCATGTCCTGCAAAATTGTCGCGAAGTCTTGCGGCTCATTAGGAGCACTGTCAGGAAGGGCGCGGCGAATCTGGCCCGGGCTAACTTGCGACAACACGGGCAATGTCTCGATTCGTTCGTAGTAGTCCGCAATCCAGTCCACCACCGCTCGTCCACTTCTTCGAAATTGCTCCGCGCTCATGTGATAACTGTTGTCTGACACTGCAAAGCTCCTTTCGCCCAAATACCTTCATGATCCGGGAAATAACCGTGCAAAGAACCGCGAAGACCTGTGCAACACTTCTTTCCTATACAAGGATGGCGCAATCACCGATTTCCACTAATCGTAGGTGCCGTTTCGCACTACCACCTCGAGGTCGACGGCCAACAAAGCACTTACCACGCTTACAAAGCCGCACAATGCATTAATCATACTGTTACACTTAAGGCAATTTCGTACTTGAAAGGAGAAGCATGGATATTCAGAACATACTCGGCGATCTTAAGCGGGAACGCGAACGGATTGACCGGGCGATCCAAGCATTGGAAGGATTGGGCTCTGTACCTCGGCGCCGCGGGCGACCGGTGGGCAGTGTTAACTCCACAACCGCCAAGAAACGCCGTCACATGAGCCCCGCCGCCCGCAAGCGGATTTCGGAGATGATGAAGCAACGCTGGGCTGAACGCAAACGCAAGGCAAAGTAGTTGTCGTCGTCCGGGCCGTCGTACCGATTTCACGCTCAAATGCCACTCTTAACCGAGTGGCATTCTTTTTGTTCTTTATTTCCGGTCCGCGATTCAGATGCTCTTGGGTTATCCGACACGCCCCAAAAACACTGTTCTACTCTGGCTGCGAACAGAATGTCAGGCCCGAGTAAAGGCCCAACTACCGGCCTGAAATCCGAATACCTCCCTGCGAGTGAATTTAGAAATGGAACCCGATCTGGGCAGTGATCGCCCGCGGCGTCACATAATGCGTGCCGCTGAAGGTGGACAGAAAGTTATAAAGCGCATAGTCGTTAGTTAGGTTGATGACGGTAAGTTGAGCACTCCAGCGATATTTGTCTCCATTGAAGAGATTATCCTGGCCCAACGCGACATCGAAGAGATTTCGCGGCGCAATACGGGCCGGATTGTGGTCGTCGTTCTGGGTTCCCGGCGAAGGAACCTGCACGAGTGTTGAGCCGAACTGTGAAGCCAGGCAGGTTGAAGGCAATGCGGCAAATGGCGTTGCACGCTGGTTTCCGCAAAAAAAGCCCGCCTGAAATTCCTGGTCCGCGGTGAAACCGCTCAAGTTGATGGCTGGCTGGCCGTTGAGCGTCGTCGACTGCGGACAATTGTTGTAAGCACTCATTCCGTAACAAGGCACGGCCCCGGCAACCAGTCCGCTGTCGTAGCGCCAATTGAATCCCATCCAAGGTCCGCGCTTCCAAGGCTGATATTGCAGGTGGGTCGTCTGGTTGAAGACCTCATCATGATCGATGCGGAAGGGAAATCCACTCTGGCCGACGGTAACGCCCAAGCCGCCAACCTGCGGCGGAAAGAACCGTGCCGCTACGCTCGACATCACCACCAGCGCAGTGAAGCCGTGATATTCGGGGACGCTGGCGCGCAACGCCCAGCCCGGGATTTTGGAATTGTGCCACTCGATGGGGAACGTAATGGGCGTATTGCCGAGCACGCTGAAGTCGTAGCTATTGTGGGTGTACTTCCAGATGTACTCGCCATCGATGACCAGGAACTTTCCAAACGCTTGCTGAAAACCGGCATGAAATTCGTTGCGATAGCCGGGAGCCATCGGCGCGGGCACGCATGGCACCAAAGCGGCTATGACGGGGTAGCTGCACCCAGTGGCGGCAAGCACCAGATTTTCGTTGAAGGGGGTTTCCAGCGTTCTCGCATAAGAAAGGCGCAGGACAGTGTTGGTTTTCTGAATGTTATAGGAAACTCCCAGCCGCGGCTCCGCCTGGTTAGCTGTGGACAGGCCGTTATACTGGTCGCCGCGAATGCCTAAGTTGATGGTCCAGTTCTTCACCGAGATACTGTCCTGGACGTACATCGCCAGTTCCTTAACATCGGTGTGTCCGATGAATGTGTAACTGATACTCGACGGGCTTGGGCAGTTGAAGGATGAGGACGGCGTCGGCCGCGTGAGGTCGTAGCAACTCAAAAATGGAAGGAATCCGGGGTTCGGCAGATTTCCCGCGCTGGCGCACTGCGAAGGATTGTTGAACCCGGGTAACGAATTCCCGGCGATGCTGATGCATGGCGAATTCAGTGTGGGATCCACTATGCCCAGCTGGTCATTCTCGTTCAGGAACGTCTGCTCATACATAAGCCCGGCTTTAATGTTGTGGATACCCTTGGTGTAAGTCACATACCCGGTTGCGCCGGCGTTAGTCAATGAACGGTTTTGCGCAATGCTTTCCTGCTGAATCGGACCAAAATCGGCCAGGGGGTCAGAGCTGGGATAGTAGTCGTAGGCGTCGCGCCGTACGAACCCCGTAAGGTTGAAGACCGCATTCGGACTGAGGGTGTGGGTCCAGGTGGGCGCAATGTTGAAAGTTTCAATCTTGGAGCGCTGGTCGGTAGGGCCGACGAAATTGCCGTTGGGGTCAATGACGCCGAGGTTCAAGTTATCGTAGGAATTCGGTGTCTGGAACCACGAACGCGTGTACCCCATATTCACGTGCAGAGCGTCCGCCGAGGAAAACAGGTAGTCGAAGCGGTCGAAGACGTTTTCTTCGTTGCCCTTGGCATGCATGACAACGAACTCTGGCGGATCGAGAAAGCGGCCGGTATTCAGGCCATTGGCGGCGATGAAATTTCCCCAACTCTTGCCGCCGTAGGATAAGTCGGCGTCCGCGTTCGACGAGCCGAAGCTGCCATACGAGGTTGTGAAATTTCCGTGTGGCGCGGTTGAACCAAGCCCGGAGCGCGTGGTGACGTCGATGACCAGGCTGGTCTTGTCGCCATATTCCGCCGGGGGCGCGCCGGCGATGACCTGCATGGATTGCACCGCATCGAGCGGAATCTGGTTGGAGAACACTTTGCTCTGCTGGTCGGTGATGGGCTGGCCGTCGAGCGAGAAGGAATTTTCTGCATGATCGCCAAGGCCGTGAAAAAGACCGTTAGAGTCAGCAGTGACGCCAGGGGACGACAGCGTGACCAACGAACTAAGCTGCGACGAGGCGCTTTCCAGAGGAAGCTTCTCGAAAAGTCCGCGATCGATGTCGGTATGGAAGGTGGGATCGTTCTCTACCAGGTCTCCAGCTTCCCCCTGAACCGTCACGTTTTCAGCCGTTGCTGAGATTTGCAAAGTCACCTTGACGTCACTCGGCACGGTAGAGCGGACGTCGACGTCCTGCGCGTGCGGGACAAAGCCACTCAGGTTGACCGTCAAGTGGTAGTTGTTCAGCGGAACGTTGGAAAAGGTGAACCTCCCGTTGCCGTCAGTTGTAGTGGTTCGGGAGAACTGGCTCACGGGGTTGTGGATGACAACCGTGGCACCGGGAATGACCGCACCGGATGGGTCGGCGACCGTGCCTGAAATGGTGGACGAGTTTCCGCCCGTCTGGGCGTAGGCGTGGAACGGGCAAGTAATCAAGGCGAGCGTCAAGGTAATCAATAACGCGCAGCCGCGGAAGAAAAAATTGCAGCAAACCTTTGGGCGACTAGAAGCAGCACACTTCCGGAACATTGATCCTCCAAACTATCGCTGGGCACGCTCCGGGCATGTGGAGTGGATGGACAGCCACAGAACGGCGCGGAGAGAGCCATGGACATTGAGGGCGCGAGCGCTGACAAAATGCGCTGTTACCCAGTTCCAAATGCGAGTTGTTTAGAGAACCGGAGGCGCGCGGGAGGGCAGGCTGAGATCGGCCTGTAGCGAAGCGTAATTAACTGCCTGAAGAGCTGTACGAATCCAGCGGGGATTGAGAAGGTCCGTCTTAGGAAGTCGCGGAGCCAGGGTGGCACTGTGTCCAACGCGGCACAATTCGCACTGATCGCCGGCAGTCACGCCACTTTGAGGAGAGTGCGACGTGTCCGAAATCGAGTTGTGATCGCTGGTTGTCCCTGACGCGCCGACGGCGTGCACCCACGGGTGCAACAGCACGTGCGCGAACAGCAACATCAGGAACCATCCTCGGAGCTTCAATGCAAACCTCAACCAGCATAAGGCTGGACAGAAAATATTGTTACCCAGGACGAAGCAAAATGCAAAACCCCGTCCATTTTATTATGGCCAGAGAGCACAGAGTCGTGACGAGTTACACGTGTCGCCACGACTCTATCTTGCATTCGAGTTGTGTCTAGTGGGTTACCGGGCTCACGGTCGCCACCGTTGGACCGCGGAAGTTGGCCAGGTTGGTGATGAGTGGCTGCTGACCCGTCGCTAACTTGTTGGCATCGAACACGGAAATCATGTCGTCTCCGCTGACGGGAACATAGATCAATGACCCGTCGGGTGACATCGCCATCGAAGGCGTCCCAGCAAAATCCGCTTTAAAGAAAACGCCTCCCAGCCGGGTAAAGTTCGAATGTTGGCGATCGAAGTTAAACGCCAGCAGCATGTTGCTGTTGCCATCTAACGCAAATAACCGAGTGCCCACGACCTGGTAGCTCAAAAGGAAATAGTTGGACAAAACCCCCTTGATGGTTGTCACCAGCGTGGGGCTGGTAGGATCTTCTCCGATGTCAAACACGGCAATCGCGCCGTTAGCGTTAACCAGCAGCAAAGACTGGTTGTCAGCGGTAACGTACATGCCGGGCTGCTGAGCGTAAATTCCCAATGCTGCGGTGTCGATGATCGTGGCGGGACCGCCGTTCACGATGTCGAAGATGGCAATGTTCCAGGCGCCACTGCTGAAGTCATAAAAACTGACGTAAACATATTTTCCATTGGGAGTCGCCGTGCCGGAATACGAGAGATAGCCACCCGCCAGACCGGCGTCGAAGGTTGCAAGAATTGTGTTGAACGTGGGAGATCCCGGATTAGTGTCGATCATGTTCACCTGGAGATCCGCTTCGCCATACGTGGGATTCCAGCTGTAGATAACCGCGGGGTTGCCGGTGAACGGATTGAGAGCGGGCGCGACACCTCTGTAGCCCCGGAACAGACCACCGCCAAGACTGATCGGTGTCGTTGAGTCTGAGGGCACCGTTACAGAAAGCACTTCCGGAGTGTTGCCGGCGTAGGGAAATCCATTGCTCGCGCTGTATAGCTCGACGCCGTCGTAATTGTAGGCCAGGTTGAGTTTCGCGGGCTGATTCATAGCCACGTTGAGCATGGCGCGTTGTGTGAAGTCGAATACCGCGAGCGATCCGTCAGCTTGATTCAGCGCCGCAATTTGGTTGCGGGGCTGGAACGAGGGGTTCAGCAGAATATTGAGTCCGCCGGCAAGTACTCCACTCTGGTTCTGCTGAGCGGGCGGGCTCGACGCCTCAGGATTCGTCACTATCACATCGAGGCCCGGACCGGCTGGTGCATTAATCGGTACCGTTACTTGCAGATCATTGGAGCTGTCGACAGTGGCGGGCAGATTCGCCATGCTACCAATTCTCACCCGGGCGTCCGAAGCGAAGTTCGTCCCGAAAATGTGGATGGGCGTGGCAGCGTTGTTGGTTACGTTTCCACTGACTCCCGTGACGGTCGGCGCGGTCGGGGGAGCACTCGCGGTGATGAGAGACGCGTTGACGCCATAGGTGCGCGCTCCCCCGGCAACTGTCGGCTGGGCCACGATGGCTTGTGATGGGTCGGAGAGCATGAGCGCAGTGTCCAGAACCAGTGCGTTTGGTTGCGGGCCTTGTTGGCTGCCATGAAAAACCGTTGTTATCAGCCTACTGCCATCCGGGCTGATCGCTAGGCCTCCGACTCCATAGGCCGATGTCAGGTCCACTTCGCTGGAAGAGATCAGTTGGCCGTAGGTTTGTGAACCGGGCCGCAGGTCGATGACCTCAGCGACAGTGGCGCCCAAACCGTAATCAAATCCTGCGAGGTAACCATATTCTCTCGTGGGATTTGCCACGGACGTCACTACCAAGCCCTGAGGATCCAGGTTCATGGTTTTATCCAGAACTACCCTGTCGGTGATCGTCGAGATAAAAAACAGATGGTACGTATAGTCTGCCGACTTAACTTCCGTAAAAACCGCATACCGCCCGTCCGGGGTGGCGGCAAGATTGGGCACGGTTCCAATCCCATCAAGGTCAAGATAGCCTGCGGGAACCGTAATTGACTTGGCAGTAAACGTATTGAGGTCGACCTCCGCGATGGCGGGACTATTGCTGTCCGTGAAGCCGGTTGAAATGTAGGCTTTACTGCCGACCACGATGACCGAGTTCAGATCATAGGCTCCCTGCCCCATGACACTCTTCAGAGCCACTCTCCGAACAATTTGTAGTGTCGCGGCATCGATTACATCGAGACTAGCGCTCTCGATATCCGCAACCAATGCCCATTTTCCATCTTTGGTAAAAGCGATACTGGTTCCAGACAAGCTGGCATAGACGCCCCAGATCCGCTGGACCTCGCGCCCGATCGTGAGATCGATCACAGAAAGGAAGGGACCACAGCCGACGAAGCTAAGCCGTGGATTCGGACCCGTGCTCAATACATGTTCGCCGTTCCCTTCATTAATTTTCTCAATGAGATTGTTGGTCGCGAGGTCGAAAACGCTGACGCTGCTATCGGCCGCGGTCACCAGGTAAGCGGGTTGCTGAGCAGCCCCGGACTGCAAAGAGGCCAGGGCAAAGAGGATAACGACAAGAATGCCCATCAGCAGCCGCAAACTCAGGCCGGTGAATGTCGATACGCGCATAAATCCCTCCGCGGGGAAGTTAAGACATCGTTGGCCAATGCCTGATCTGTTTTGTGGGAGCGTGCCGGGACTACGCTTCAAATATCAATCGCCTGCTAACACCACTCTCGCTCCGACAGGCTTGCGTCTCGGAGTAATGGTTTGAAGCACCAGAAATGATCGGGGATTGAGGATAACCAAGTCAAGACAAATTGGTTTCTATCACTATCAAGCGAGAAGCAGGTCACGAACAAATAAGAAAGCCTGAAGAAGCAGATGCCTCGACAGGTGGAAGTCAGCCAGAGGGTCATCGTCACCCAAGCCTCGCTTCCGCACTGCGCGAGTTAGGGAGCGAAGTAGCCGGCAATATCGAGAATTAAGTTGGTGAGGCTGTAAGCAAAAGCATCAATCGAGCCGTTCGTCGTAGGAACAATGGCCATGTTCGAGGTAATTCTGCCATCCAGGGCATTCAAGGTAGAAACTACGGGCTGCTGCTGGCCATCGGGCCATAGCGTCAAGAAGCCTAAGCCGCCAACCGGAATGACGGTGCCATTCAGGACATAGCCTGCGGCGGTTCCGGGCACAGCGCACGGACTGTTAGCTACGCTCACCGTTTTCTCGCCGCTGAATGGCTGACCCGGTGACTGGCGTGTGTCGAGGACGCGACACGGTTCAAGGTTGTATAGCGAGAGCGGGTTTGGCGCAGCTCCGGAAGGAGCGAAGTAGCCGTCGATATCGATAATGAGATCGGTATTGCTGCCGAAGGCATAAGCCATCAGATCTCCACCCGTCCCTGCAGGCACGATGGCGGCGTTGGCGGTGATGGTTCCCGTAGGAGCGTTGAGGGTGGAGACGATCGGCTGGGATTGGCCCGCCGGCCAAACCGTCAGGTAGCCGAGCGGGGCTCCGTTCTTGGGCAGCGCGGTAAAGTTGAGGGAATATACCTGAGCTGTGCTGGGAAGATTGCAAGTGGAAGACTGACGCAGAGGGAAGTCACGCGCAACTCCATTTTGAACGGAAGGCCCACCCAGAAGTCCGGTTGCACCTCGCGTATCGACCAGGCGACATGGTGTCAGGGGGAAAAACGCGAGCGCCGAGCTGTCTCCCATATCGAAGTAGCCGCTGATATCCAGGATTAGATCGGTGGTGTCGCTGACGTAGGCGCTGATCGCCTGGCCTTGCCCAGCTGGAATGATGGCGGCATTGGCCTTCACCCTCCCGTCCGGCGAATTCAGGGTGGAGACTACGGGTTGACTGTTGCCTGTGGGCCACAACGTCAAATAACCGAGAGTTCCCCGCGGCACCACCGTGGCATTCAAGGCGTAGGCTTCTGCCGTGGACGGAATGGAACAGCTACCCTGAGGGATGGGAAAGTCCCTGGACGTTTCACCTGTTATGGGCGGGCCACCGAACGTTCCGTTGGCCTTGCGCGTGTCCACCACCCGGCAGGGCGTGATGGGGACGAACTGCAGACCCGACGTAGCTTCTGTAATGGCGACATCGTCGAGGTACATGTCGGTGAGATAGTCCGCTCCGTCCTCGTGCACATTGAAGTACAACTGAATGGTTTGCCCTATGTAAGGAGTCAGGTCGAAGTTGACATGGGTCCAGGTCTGGGTGTCTGACGCGACCTTAAAAATCTGGGCCAGCTTCTGTCCGCTCCTGTCGCGGATTTGGGCTTCCTGCCAATCGTAGTCGATGGTGTCCTGCGTCCACGGCCAATACCAAAAGCTGAGGACCGGACTCTTGGCGCCCTGTGGAATGGTGACAGTTTGGTAGAGCCACGAATCGCCGTTAGGTTCCGGCAATCCCGACGCTCCCAGTTGCGCACTGAAACTGCCGCCGTGGGACTGCGATGTTGACAAGAGCGGGGATAGCGCTCCACCCACTGTCCAGCAATCCAGCGTGCCGCTTTCGAAACCTCCATTGGAAAGGGTGTTGGCCACGCACGGAGCCGACTGGGTGCCCAGCCCAGTGAGGCTGGCGACACGCGGGCTCCCTGATCCGTTGTCCGTGACGGTCAAGGTGCCACGCCGGCTTCCGGTCGCGGTCGGCTTAAAGCTAACGCTGATATTGCAAGCCGCGCCCGCGGCCAGCGACGTTCCGCAATTGTTGGTCTGTGAGTAGTCGCCGGCAGCGCTGATGCTGGTGAGGGTCAGGCTCGTCTGCTGATGATTGGTAAGCGTGATCGACTGCGAGGCACTAGTGGTGCCGAGCAACTGCGTCCCATAACTGAGGCTGGAAGGATAGAAGCCGACGTAGCTCCCGGTTGCGCACCCGGGAAACTGAAGGCTGACGATCCGAGTGTTCCAGTTCCACGAGCCGTTCGACTGCAAGTATTGCTGCGTATACCAAAAGGTACAGTCATCCGTTGGGTCAACGGTCATGGCACTGTAATCGCCCCAGCGGCTAAGCCCATCGATCTGCGACCCAGCGCCATTGATCACGATAGTTTCGGCTTCCAACTGCCCGGCAGGATCGGTGGGCACACGGCCGGCAACCGCGATGGAGGGATACATTGCGGAGTTTGAAACGCTGTATCCCAAAGCGATATCTCCGGTTTTGTCCATGGCGATGCTGCCCATCCAGCGATAGCTGGGATCGGGTGCGTAGGTGCCCTGTTGCGCAACCACCGGTGTGGCGTTGGGAGATCGAATCTCGTACCACCGAACACCCCCGCCCCCGTTGACCGCAACCGAATGGTTCACTACCAGTGATTCGTGATCGCTGAAAGCGCGGTAAGCCAGCCGGTACATCAAGCGGTCGGCCAGCGAGTCGAGTTGGGTGGTGGTACCCAGTTGGGGTACGCAAGTTCGCCCGGTCTCGCAGAGAGGGGTGAAAGGAGCAACTGCAATCGTCGTCGGCCCGGTGAAGGTGGAATTGGAAGGATTGTTGAAATCGACGTGAAACTTGTACATCAGGAGCGAGTTCGCTCCGTAGGTAAGCACGTAGTTGGGGGAGTTGGTGGGCGGAGGTGTGGTGCCGTCGACATCCGCCGGAAGCAGCCCACCGACGCTGGCGCTCTGCTGGAAACAGACTTGGGTGGCTGCCTGGCCGGTCAGCATGGCAGCGCGGTTGTAGGCGCAGGCATCCGAGCCTACGAAGTCATCGCCGTCAAACATGTTGAAGGTTTCGTAGTAGGCGTCAGACCAGACACCCATCTTAGGATAGTCATCGAAGTCGGAGTACTGGAACGAGTAGCGATTCCATGCGCCAGTTGCATCCGAGGTGACCGAGACGGCGATACATTGCAAATACGGCAGAGTCGACACCGAGAACTGACTCATCACCCAGCGGTTCGCAAGCTTGTCATAGAGAACGATGGGATCGCCGTCGTTGTTACTTTCGCATCCTCCGCCAAAACCAGACCACAAGGTATTGCCAGAGGTTGGCCCCGCCAGCAGGCTCCCGGAAGTCTTGTCGAAAATAGCGAAAGCGGTGTTGACCCACTGTACGTACTGGGTGGCACCAACCGCTCCGTTGGGATCGGCGGGGGCATACTCGACGTAAAAGCCATGCTGATTATTTCCCAGCCCTTCGAAGCTTTGGCTGGCCAGCGGCGTCACGCCCAAAGTTCTCGACTGCCGCACAGGATCCTCCACTTGCGGCCGCAGTCCCGCCGGCAGCGGGAGGTTGCGCATCTCTTCGGCCTCATGGCGAACGTGGGTGAGTGGCGGAGCCTTGCGAATCAGGTCGATCAATGGCAACGAAACGTCATGGTGCAGGTCGCGACGAATGGTGGAAGGGCCGGGCATGGTTTGCCCTGCAACGGCGGGAACGATAGACAACAGTAATAGCATGGCAAAGCAAGTTGAGAAACGCATGGTCAGGCCTGCCCTGTTTTTTCCCAGATACGGGGTATGGTCGCTGAGCGGCCATTCAGTGCATCGGCATTACCAAGGGCAATTGATTAACGAATCAGGATTAAACCCCGCTAAGTTTGCGGAGAAGCTCTACCGCTGGTTCCAGAACGGAAGGTCTGGTCGAGTTGGGAACGGTAGGGGTGGCGCAATTCGCTGCCTTGCAAGCTGCCACGGAAGAGCCCGTCTCGAATGGAATGGTGGGAACCGCTCCACTCGAGACGACAGCGAAATTGTTTTGCCGGCAGTGCACGGACTGCCGCCGACTGCTAACCACTACTTGCCCTTGGGCGGAGCCACCTGGTCGGCGGTCACAAATATCGGTTCGATGTCGACCGGAAGGTCATTCAGCTTGCTCAGCGCCAGTTTGAACTCGGGGCGCAGAACGCCGAGTGTGTCGAGCATCTGCTTGGCGCCGGCATAGTTGCCTTGGGCCTCGACCGTTAACAAATCATGAGTCAGGTCGCGAACCGCGTCCTTTATCTTGGCGTAGTCGACAGCGAAGGTCCCATCCGGCCGCGCCACGAAGCCGCCTTTGTCGATCAGGTAATTCACTTGCATGGCCATACCTTTCCCGTGGGCCTCGTTGAGACCGAAACGCAGCGTGCGGAACGAGGACGCGAGGTAAGTCGTGTAGAGTCGTTTCTCGGAGTCGGCATCCGGCTTAAGCACGCCGGCCAAGCCCATCGCCTGCGCATGATCGATCATGTACTGCAGCGCGAACAACCCGGTTGCATCGGCCTTAGCTTCCTCGATGGCGCTGTAAAGTTCCTTCAGTTGCTCGCGCGGCGTGGTCGGCTTGCCGTTCAGCGTGATCTGGTGCGGACCGAGACCGTGGCATAGCTCGTGGGTCAGGATGTGCGTGAAGAAGGCATCGAAGTTCACATCCACCTGCTCATCGGAAGCCAGAACGCGCTTGGAAATCGGAACAAGGATCTGCTGAAACTTGGCTTGCTGTACGTTTTTCAGCATGACGCGCTTGCTTCCTTTCTGGGCAACCACCCGCTCATCATTGGGCAGGTTGTAAGCTGCCGTCTGCACGCCATGAGCGCCATCGCCCGCGCTCATCACCTGGTTCACCACGCGAATGGGCGCCTGCGCTCCAATCTTAGGGTTGCGGTACTTGGCATCGAGCGGCAGGTTATTCTCGACCTCTTGCAGGCCCTTGGAAAAAGCTCCCAGCTTAGCGCTCTCCTGCTCATCACGAACGTTAACGTAGGCCTCATACGACGCCTTGTAGCCGAAGATCTCGTCGTTGTAGGTCTCGTAAGGGCCAATGGTGATATCCAAGGGAGCGTCAAGATCCATCCAGGCGACATCGCTCTCGTAGTAGTCGTTAGACAGGAACGCCGCGGCCCGCGTGGTCAGGAAGTGCTTCAGCGTGGTGTTGTCGGTCAACGCGGCAGCTTCATTCAGCAGCTTGGCCGCACGCGTCAGGTCATCTTTGTAAGCTTCGCTGTAAGGAATTACCTTGAAACCGTTCTTGCCGTCGGAGCGAATGATGGTGAAAAATCCAGTCGCGGCCTGCTGCTCTTTCTCAGGTACGGTTTTCAGCCAGCTTTCAAACTGCTGCTTGGTCATCGACTCAGGATAAAAATTGGCACCCGGCAGTTTGTGCTGGGGAACACCGGCAATGAAAGCGGTGTTGTCGTCGAGCGCTGACCAGGGCCCCTTGTTGATCCAGAAATAGTTGAGCTGGGCCTTGCCCAGGGGCGTGGTTTCCTTCTGCAGCTTGGCGTACAGTGCGTGGTCGCCGCTCCAGTATTGCGTCATGAAGATATCGTCGATCAAGCGCGCGGCTTCTATGAGCTTGGCCAGCGCCTTACGATCTCCGTCCGACAGTTTACTGATGTCAACGTCCAGCCTGGTGGGGACGAAGCGCGCGCTCATAGTCTGCAACTGAGCCAAGTCGGGGACCTTGGTGGCCAGTTCTTGTGCTGACGAGATGACGGAGCCGATCACGACCAGCAGGGTTATCAGGGCAAGGTATTTCATCGCAGGAATCTCCTTGGCGCGCTCGACTCAACGCGGCAGCGGCGCGGCGGGCAAACTGGTCATCATAGCCTAAGCGGCAGGGTGGGGGCAGTGCCGAGCGGTTGGTCGCCCCTACCTTTATGACCGGCGGCTTGTACATCTTGCACCTAGCTGTCCATGACAACAGGCGCACTCAGGGAACAAATAGTAGCAGCGGGGCATGCCGTGGCGTCTATGTTGACAGCTTTGAAATAACCCAGGAGCGATGATGAGCCGTAGTTACCAGTTGGTGCGTGAGCAGTGGATCGACAAACCCCTAGACGAAGTGTTCGAGTTTTTCTCGCGTCCGGAAAATCTACAGGAGATCACGCCGCCTTGGCTCAGCTTTCACATTGTCAGCGCGGAAAAGGAACTGCACACGGGATCGTTGATCGAATACAAGCTCAAGGTGCATGGTCTGCCTATGCGTTGGAAGAGTGAGATTGCCGAGTGGGACCCGCCGCACCGCTTTGTCGACAATCAATTGAAGGGACCGTATGCGCGCTGGCATCATCTGCATACCTTCGTCGCCGAAAATGGTGGGACAAGAATTCGCGATCAGGTGGACTATGAGTTGCCGTTTGGAATCATCGGTGAGCTGATGCATACGCTGATGGTGCGACGCGACGTGGAGTCCATCTTCTTGTATCGGCAGAAAAGGTTGCTGGAATTGCTCGGTGGGTGAGGGTGGTCCTGCCGAAGGGTAATCGCGTACCGGAAGGTACGACTTTCTAAAAACTATGTGAGATCGCGGCGCTCCCACCAAAGGACGGGTATTTCCGGATGTGGACTAGAGCGGATCCTTCGGCGGCCTGAGGGCCTCCTCGTGACGACAATGAAATGGCGGTAAGGTCGAATCCGTACCGCCATTTCTGTCGAAACTAACGCTGTTCGCCTACGCGATGGCGGGATCGATCTTCTCCGGGTTGATGCCGAGTTCGGTATAGGCATTCTGCGCCTTTTGAGCGTCGAATTTACCTTCGCGGGCCAGGCGAGATAATGCTGCCGCCGCAATGGACTCAGCGTTCACTTCGAAGTGCTGCCGCAGATGCTGGCGATTGTCGCTGCGTCCGAAGCCGTCCGTTCCCAAGGTCACCAGCCGGCCCAACAGCCAGGGTGACAACTGGTCGGGAACGGCTTTCATGAAGTCGGTGGCGGCAACGATCGGCCCTCCGGCTCCCTCCAGGGCAGTCAGGATGTATGGCTGCTTTTCCGGTTCCGCTGGGTGCAGGCGGTTCCAGCGCTCGATGGCGAGAGCGTCGCGGCGCAATTCGTTGTAGCTGGTGACACTCCAGACATCGGCTTGAATTTCGTACTTGTCCGCCAGAATCGTCTGCGCGCGCAGGGTTTCGTTCAGAATCGAACCACTGCCGAACAGCTGCACCGTAGCGTCCCCCGAAGCGGCGGCCCGGAATCGGTAGATACCGCGCAGAATGCCCTCTTCCACGCCTTTTGGCATCTCGGGCATTTCGTAGTCTTCGTTGTAGAGCGTGATGTAGTAGAAGCGGTCTTCGTTTTCCTGATACATGCGTCGCATGCCGTCCTGCACGATGACCGCAATCTCGTACACATACGCGGGATCGTAGCTGTGACAGGTTGGCACCGTGCTGGAGAGCACCAGGCTGTGACCGTCCTGGTGCTGCAGACCTTCGCCCGCCAGCGTGGTGCGTCCGGCTGTACCGCCCATCAGGAAGCCTTTACCGCGGGCATCGGCGAAGGCCCAAACCATGTCGCCGATCCGCTGGAAGCCGAACATCGAATAGTAGGTGAAGAAGGGGATCATCGGCACTTTGTAGTTGGAGTACGCCGTGCCCGCTGCGGTGAACGACGCCATCGATCCGGCTTCGGTGATGCCTTCTTCCAGGATCTGCCCGTTCTTTTCCTCGCGATAGTAGAGCAACATGTCTTGATCGTGAGGCTTGTAGAGCTGGCCTTGGCTGGCGTAAATGCCCACCTGGCGAATGATGGACTCCATGCCGAAGGTGCGACCTTCGTCAGGGATGATGGGGACGATGAACTTGCCGATCTGGGGATTCTTCAGCAACTGCCGGAGCATGCTGACAAAGCCCATGGTGGTGGAGACGCCGCGGCCCTTCGATCCGGCAATCGACTCCGCGAACTCTTCCAGCGGCAACGCCTTGGCGTTGGAAACGACTTCCCCGCGGGTGGGCATGAAGCCGCCAAGTTCCTTGCGGCGCTGCCGCATGTAAGTGACCTCGGGACTGTCGTCAGCCGGGCGATACAGCGAACCGTCGCGCGCAGCCTCCTCAGGAATGGGGATTTCAAACCGGGTGCGAAAGGCGGTCAGGGCCTGGTCAGCCAGCTTCTTTTCCTGGTGGGTCGCGTTACGGGCTTCAGCCGAACCCAGACCGTATCCCTTGACCGTGTGCGCCAGAATGACTGTGGGTCCGCCGCGATGTTCTACCGCTCTCTTGTAGGCGTTGAAGACCTTCTGCGGGTCGTGGCCGCCGCGCGACAGGCGATGCAACTCGTCGTCGCTCATGTCGGAGACCATCTCCAGCAGTTCGGGATACTTACCGAAGAACTCGCGGCGAATGTACTCGCCGCCTTTGGCTTTATACGTCTGGTATTCGCCGTCGACGGCTTCTTCCATGCGCTTCAGCAAAATTCCGTTTTTATCGCGGGCAAACAGCTTGTCCCAATCGGAACCCCAGACCACCTTGATCACGTTCCAGCCGGCACCTCGGAAGGCAGCTTCCAGTTCGTTGATCACTTTGCCGTTGCCGCGCACCGGACCATCGAGGCGCTGCAGATTGCAGTTGATCACGAAGATCAGGTTGTCGAGTTTCTCACGCGAAGCCAAGGTCAGCGAGCCCATGGATTCGGGCTCATCCGTCTCGCCATCGCCGACGAACGCCCAGACTTTGCGCGGGGTCGCGGGGATGATGGACCGGTTTTCCAGGTAGCGCATAAAGCGCGCCTGGTAGATCGCATTCAGCGGGCCGATGCCCATCGACACCGTGGGGAATCTCCAGAACTCCGGCAGCAGCCACGGATGCGGGTAAGAAGGCAGCCCTGGCGTGTCACGCAACTCGTGACGGAAGTTCAGTATTTGCTCTTCACTCAGGCGCCCTTCCAGATAGGCGCGAGCGTAAACCCCGGGGGAGGAGTGTCCCTGGAAGTAGATGAAATCTCCCGGCTGATCGCCGTACTGGGCGCGGAAGAAGTGATTGAAGCCAACCTCGAGCAGGGTTGCCAGGGACGAGTAGGTAGAAATATGGCCGCCGATCCCAGGGTCTTTCTTGTTCTGGCGATGCACCATGGCCATCGCATTCCAGCGGGTCAAGCTCTTGATGCGCCGCTCCAGCAGGCGATCTCCGGGATACGGAACTTCCTCTTCGACAGGAATGGTATTGATATAGGGCGTGTTGAGCTGCACCGGAACTTCTACCCCGGACTCCCGGGCATGATCGATCAAAGCGGACAGGACTTCGCAACCCCGCTTGGAGCCTTCTCCATCCACAACCTGGTCAAAGGCCTCAAGCCATTCGCCAACTTCTTCTTCCGAGTCAATTTCCGGGGTGGACGGGAACTCAATCAACGGTCTATGAATTTCGTGTATGGCCACTGTTTTCTCAATCCTCTGCTCAGGCGATGGGTATGAATTCGGCAGGCCTCAATAGGCTCGTTCCGGAGAAAATCGGCTTCGTCACCTGTTCCAAAGCCTCTCATTAGGAAGATGCTCGCCAAGGCGAATCGTTTCTTTTCCCGCCTGCCGTATGTTTGGCAAATGCCTGGTCTCCGGGCATATGCAGCCCCGAGCTCGCGGTGACGGCGCGCGCGATCAATTGCAAACCGGTTCGGGATGGCGACGGGCGCCGGCAGGGAAGGTATCGCTTGCGTTGCCAGCCTCACCAAGGATGACTAATTCTAGCAGAGAGAATAGGACCGAATAACTCGCTGAGTCATAACAAGACGGTATCGCGACCGGTGGCTGCAGCTATATGTTCATCAATTGCAAAGAGTTGTCGCCTGCCGAGTGAAACACTCAGTGGAGGAGTGCTTTCCATGTCTTCGAGCCGCGAATCCGGCTCGGAGAGAGCTTGCAGCAGCGTAATAGTGGCGCAAAATACTGCCTGCTTAACCCTGGTTCATCCGTTCCCAAACGGCCATACCGGCAATCACGAGAATCAGCACGGCCGATGCCGCTCCTAAGACACGAACATAGGGGGTAACTCTCTTCATCCGGACTTGCAGCTGCTCTTGTTCTTCACGCATGTTCTTGCTGGAATCGTCGAGGAACAACTGATCGTCCTCATGCATGCTGAGCGTGCTGCGGTAGATCAGGAGAAGGACCAGCACGACGGTCAGGATGCCCCAGACAATGAGCAACATGGTCAGAGTCGACATTAGCCACCTCGGTTCAAGAAGAACCAGCCCCGCGCCCAACGGATATCGCTAGAGCCCACCAGGTTAGGGGCCTTACGGCAACGTATTATAGACCCGCCCGGAGCACGGCCTGACAACAATATTTGCGGCTCAGGAAACGCATTGGGTAACGGCACAAGCAGCTCTGAAGCGGCTTCCGAGTCTCAGGATTTTCGGCTTCTCTGCGACTTTACCCGGTTTTGAGGCATCATAAACTTGGGTTGTTTTACGCCGTCCAGGAAGTTTTGTTGGAGACGGCGCCAACGGCAAGTTGTTATAATCGCGCTTTAGGCTATATAGGAGATTGGAATGGCAACTACGACGACTACCCCCACTACTGTGACACCGACCACTACGGACGCGAAGCCAGTTAACTTCTCAAGCGCCGCGATTGCCAAGGTGAAAGAGATCATGGCTCAGCAGAATCCAGTTCCAGCGGGGCTGCGCGTTGGCGTGGTAGGGGGAGGATGCTCCGGGTTTTCCTACTCCATGTCGTTTGAGAACAGCGCCGGAATGATGGACAAAACCTTCGATTTCGACGGTCTAAAGGTGTACGTTGATGCGACCTCGCTCATGTACCTGAAGGGCGTCAATGTCGACTACATCGAAACCCTGGAAGGCGCCGGCTTTAAGTTCGACAATCCCAACGTGAAGAGCACCTGCGGCTGCGGCTCCTCCTTCAACGTCTAGGAAAATCGCGGCAAACCAGAGATTCCCAAGCCCCGTTCTTCATGAGCGGGGCTTTGTTTTGCTGCCGGGGCGGTGGATGCGCTAGTTGCTCCAGCGCAACCATAGGCGTGCGTCAGGGTTTCCACCTTGGCGACGGTACGTGCCCTATGCCTTGCCACACCCACCCTAGTACAATGTTCATTCCTGCTTGCACTGCGTTATGCCTCGGCAATCCACCTCGGGAGTGCGGATGAAGTTTTTGCGAGAAACTGGTTTTTTGGCTTTAGCTGCTTTTATTTTGCTGGCTGAGCTCGGCTGTGGAGATCAATACCGTCCTGTCGCCAATCCCATCATCAGTCCGGGGGGGCAACCACAAGCCACGCATTACGCTTTTGTGGTCAACTACAACCCAACGGGCCTGGAAGTGTAGCCGAGATCGATGTTTCCGGCGACACGGTACTGACGGTCAACGCCATGGGAGTAGGCTCGATCGCGGAAGCCTTCCCAGCTTCATCGCTCTCGCTTTTCGTCGCTAACAGCGGCAACGATACCGTAAACCAGTACCTGCCGACGTTGGCAGGTTCCATCACCACTATCTCCCTGCTGGCAGGCTCTCATCCAATTTATCTGACGTCTGCGGCGAATACCTCGATGTTCGTGCTGAACTCGGGCACGAATTCGGTTTGCCCCAACACCGGCTCCATCAGCACCATTAACACCTCGACCTTGGCGGTTTCGAACACGACCTGTGTCGGCGTAAGTCCGACCACCATGGTGCAATCTGCCGCTAACGGGTATATCTACGTTGTGAATGGTGATAGCACGGTGTCGGTGTTCAATCCCTCAGGGCCGAGCATCGTGGGTACGATAACAACCGCCAACGGGCTGGGCCCGAACCCGGTTTCCATAACAGCGAGCATCAACGGTAGCTGGATTTTCGTGGTCACGCAGGGTAGCGGAACCGTAGCCAGCGCCCTGGATATTATCTCGGCGGGATCGACTTCCGTCGCAGCCTCCGAACCGCTGGGAGTACAACCCACATATTCAGTCATCGATACCAACTTAAACCGGCTTTATGTGACCAACACCGGCGACAACACGGTCAGCGTATTTGACGCTTCGAACGTGAACCTGGGGAACAATCCGGCCATGCCGTCGTTGGCGAACCCTCCGGTGAGCGTCGGAACCAGCCCTATCGGGGTCACGGCATTACAGAATGGATCAAAATTCTACGTGGCCAACGCAGGTTCTAACGACGTGACCGTGGTGAGCGCCACCAGCTTCAGTCCGCTGGCGACCGTGAAGCTTCCCGATGGCGCCAACCCGGTGTTCATAGCGTCCGAGCCGGGCTCGACCAAGGTCTACGTGGCCGATCAGGGTACAGGCCAAACAACCATCATTCAGACCGCGAACAACACCATCACGCAGAACATCAACTCCCCAACCCAAGTTTCGGGATGCACCAGTTCCTGCGCTCTGCAGCAGCCGATGATGATTCTGTCGCAGTAAGTTAAGGGCCAAGGCGGGCTCAGCGAACAACCCTGAAGCCCGCCCGTCGCCCCTTTCAGACAGCACAACCTGGATTGAAACCGAAGGGCCGGGGTCTGCCTTTACGTAAACATGAACTCCTTGGTCCGCAGATCGCGGATGCTGTCGCGCAGCTTGGCCGCCTGCTCGAACTCGAAGCGCTTGGCCGCCTCCCGCATATCGCTCTCCAGCTTTCCGATATACGTATCCAGCTCCAACTGCGAACGAAATTCCGGCATGCCTTCGGCTTCGTTCGTGAGGTCGGCATAGTCGGCATTGGCCATGGCCACCAGCGTCATGTCCAGCGGACGCACAATGCTCTCCGGCGTAATCCCGTGCTCTTCGTTGTAGGCCGTCTGAATGGCGCGGCGCCGGTTGGTCTCGTTGATTGCCTTCTCCATCGAGTCCGTCATGCGGTCGGCGTAGAGGATGGCCCGTCCGTTCAGGTTGCGGGCGCAGCGGCCCATGGTCTGGATTAGCGACCCCCAGGAACGCAGAAAGCCTTCCTTGTCGGCGTCAAGAATGGCCACCAGGGAGACTTCCGGCAGGTCCAGTCCTTCGCGCAGCAGATTGATGCCGATCAGCACATCGAACTCACCCTTGCGCAGATCGCGGAGGATCTTGATCCGTTCCAGTGTCTCGATTTCCGAGTGCATGTAGCGGCAGCGCACGCCCACCTCGCTGTAATACTCCGACAAATCCTCGGCCATGCGCTTGGTCAGCGTCGCCACCAGCACCCGCTCGCCCTTGGAGGTGCGGTCGCGAATCTCGGCCAGCAGGTCGTCGATCTGCCCTTTCACCGGACGCACTTCCACTTCCGGATCGATCAGGCCGGTGGGCCTTATGATCTGCTCTACGACGACGCCCGCCGCCTTGGTCAGCTCGTACGGACCCGGCGTCGCCGACACGTAAACCGCCTGGTTCACCCGGTGCTCAAACTCCTCGAACTGCAGCGGCCGATTGTCCAAGGCGCTGGGAAGACGGAATCCATACTCGATGAGATTCTGCTTGCGCGAGCGATCGCCATGCCACATTCCGTGGATCTGAGGGACCGTCTGGTGTGACTCGTCGATGAACAGCAGGTAGTCGCGGGGAACATAGTCCAGCAGTGTTGGCGGCGGCTCGCCCGGCAAACGCCCGGTGAAGTGGCGGGAATAGTTCTCGATGCCGTGGCAGTAGCCCATCTCCTTGATCATCTCGAGATCAAAACGGGTGCGTTGGTGAATGCGCTGCGCCTCGACGATGCGGCCCTGCTTCTCAAGTTCGGTTTCCCACCAACCCAGTTCCTCCAATATCGAGGTGACCGCGGACTGCTTGCGCTCGGGCTTCATCACATAGTGCGTCTTGGGATAAATCGGCAGGCGCTGGTGCTTCTGCTTGACCGTGCCAAACAATGGATCGATCTGCGACAGCGATTCCACCTCATCGCCCCAGAGCTCGATACGATAGGCGTTGTCATCGTAGGTGGGAAAGATCTCGATGATGTCGCCCCGGACGCGGAAGGTGCCGCGCACGAAGTCTCCGTCGGTGCGCTCGTAGAGAATCTCGACCAGCTTGCGGACGATGTCCTCACGCTTGATCTTCTGTCCCTTTTCCAGGAACAGGAGCATGCCGTAATACGCTTCCGGCGAGCCCAAACCGTAAATACAACTCACGGACGCCACGATGATGCAATCCCGACGCTCGAACAGCGACTTGGTCGCCGCCAGCCTGAGCTTGTCCAGCTCGTCGTTGACCGTAGCTTCCTTCTCGATGTAAACGTCGCCAGCGGGAATATACGCCTCGGGCTGGTAGTAGTCGTAATAGGAGACGAAATACTCGACCGCATTGTGCGGAAAGAACGACTTGAACTCATGATACAGCTGCGCCGCCAGTGTCTTGTTGTGCGCCAGGATCAGGGCAGGACGGTTGACCGCCTCAATCACCTTGGCCATGGAAAACGTCTTGCCCGAGCCGGTGACGCCCAACAGTACCTGGTGCTTCTCACCCTCGGAGATGCCTCTCGTCAGCGCCTGAATGGCACTGCCCTGGTCACCTTGCGGCTTGTACGAACTTACGAGTCGAAAATCCATAGCCCCTCTGCCCACCCCAACGGCCAACTGAATTCGTTCAGCAGCCTTACAGAAGACAATTTCGTCGAGTAGGCATCCCTTTATTATACGACGCCGACTTGCCACTCTCTGTCTCGAGCGCCAGGCTCTCTGGACGACGGAGAGACACTCGGATGGCTTGCCGACAGTCGAGGTATCAGGATCGGGCAGCAGATTCTTGAGCTTGTCCTCGAGCCGCCTGTATGCGGTAAACCCGCCAGCGGGCCCGTTTGGTCAAACGCTCACACTCGTTTATCCTATCGATTCTGGCCGCCACGATTTGCGCAGTTGTTGCCCGTATCTTCGCGGAATGCCTTTCGTCCTGCGGCTTGGGCACAGGGAGAATTCATTGAGATTTCTGGAGCGGCTGCAGCCGCTGGGTCTTTTAGGTTTGCGCTTGATATTGGGCGCGGTCTTGATCGCGCATGGTTATACGAAAGTATTTGGCGGATTGCACCGTCATGTAGAGGTGGTGCAGAGCCTGCACCTGCCGGGATGGCTGGCCTACGTGTCGGCGTTCACGGAATTTGGCGGGGGCATTCTGCTGATCGTAGGCTTCCTGACCCGCGTAGTCGCGTTGTTCGTCGTGGTTGACATGCTGGTCGCCACCTTCGGCATCCATTTCAAGAATGGGTTTACCGGTCAGGGAAACTACCAGTTCACCTTAGCCCTGGCGGCAATTGCGTTTTCTTTGATCTTCTCCGGGGCCGGACCAATCGCAATCGACTGGCTGACTGGCGGCAAAGGCGGACGATAGGCTTGATTGCGTGCCAGATCTCACGCTAGTAGCTAAGACGATCTGTGCCAGTGCGCGAATACTTTGGTTCCCGCAAAGCTCCAAACACTAAAGGGTCTCAGTTCTGCATAGCCTCGCAGAGCCTGAGACCCTTGATGGTCCTTGCCAACCGCGGCTCGCCTCGAGCCGTAGCCGGACAGGACAAATCCAGCCTAGTAATTCGACAGCTGCAACATCCCCTGATAGAGATCTTCCGCCTGCGGCAGAATCTCGTCTTCCAGGATGGGCTGGTAGGCAACGAAGGTATCCTTCGCGGCCACCCGCTTCACCGGCGCATCCAGATGATCGAACAACTCATCGGCGATGCGGGCAGCAATCTCGGCACCGTAACCCCAACTGAGCATGTCTTCGTGCGCCACCAGCACACGATTGGTCTTGGCCACCGACGTGGCGATGGATTCCCAGTCGTACGGGCTAAGCGTCCGCAAATCGATCAGCTCAACACTGACGCCATTGTCGCGCTCCAATCGCTGGGCCGCCTGCAACGCGCGCGGAACCGTCGCGCCGTAGGTCACTACCGTCATGTCGTGTCCGGGGCGCACGATCTTTGCCTTGCCGAACGGAATCATGTAATCCGGCCCGGGATACGGCGAGCGCCCAAAGGTCTCACGATAGAGTCGTTTGTGCTCCAGGAACAACACGGGGTCGTCACAACGAATCGCCGTTCGCAATAGACCGTTGGCATCGAGCGCGTTGGACGGAAACACCACCCGCATGCCCGGGGTGTGGGTAAAAATGCTCTCACCGCACTGCGAGTGATAAATCGAGCCGCCGGTCAGGTAGCCGCCGATCGCCACCCGAACCACCGCCGGCGAAGAAAACGCGTTGTTGGAGCGCCAGCGCATCAGTGGCAGTTCGTTGCGAAGCTGCTGCATGGCGGGCCAGATGTAGTCGAAAAACTGAATTTCCACCACCGGCTTCAGACCGCGTGTGGCCATGCCGACAGCACGTCCCACAATGTTGGCCTCGGCCAGCGGAGAGTTGAACACCCGGTCAGAACCGAAATCGCACTGCAGGCCGGCGGTTAGTTTGAACACGCCGCCCTTGCCCTTCACCTGCTTGTCTTTCAGATACTCTTCGCGGCTGCAATCAGCAACGTCCTCACCGAACATCACAATGCGCGGGTCGCGCCTCATCTCATCTTTCAGGCAGGCGTTGATGAGATCGGCCATCGTCTTTTCGGGACTGGCAGCGCCCGTATCCGACGGCGTGGGATGAACCGCTTCCGTCTGGAATACCGACGACGTGCCGTCCAGGTCAGGCGAGTACACGAACTTTTTGTACGAGCCGGACTCGGGCAAAGCAGCGGCAACCGCGCGATCGCTGGCTTCCTGCACTTCCGCCTCGACGTCCTTCTCCAATTCGTCGATGCCCTTCTCGTCGAGAATGCCCTCGCGCATCAGAAACAGCTGGAAGCGCGTGATGGGGTCGCGCTCGACTTCGCTCTGGCGCTCGGAATCTGGACGGTAAAGCTTCTCATCGTCGGACAGCGAATGCGAGTATGGCCGGATCACGTGGCCGTGGACGAACGCCGGACCCTTGCCGGCCCGAATGTAGTCCACTGCAGTCTTCATCGCAGCGTAGCTGGCCAGGGGATCGGTGCCGTCGATTTCTGAGAAGTGGAAATTCGGGAATCCCTGCACCAGCTTGCTGATGTTGCCGCCCGCAGTGCCGACTTCCACTGGTACCGAGATGGCGTACTCGTTGTCCTCGATGACATACAGCACCGGCAGCTTCAGATTAGCTGCCGTGTTTAGCGACTCCCAGAACTCGCCCTCGCTGGTGGTGCCGTCGCCGGAGGAGACGAACACGACTTCATCGCCCTTGAACGCTACGTCCTTGAATTGGCGGTAGTCGCCGGTCGCCTTCTCGGCAGCTTCTGGATGGCGACTGAAGTAGCGTCCTGCTTCGGCGCAGCCCACCGCCTGCAGAAACTGCGATCCGGTCGGCGAAGACTGGGTCACGATGTTGAGCTTCTTGTGCCCCCAATGCGAGGGCATCTGGCGTCCGCCAGAATTGGGATCGTCGGCAGCGCCCACGGCCTCCAGCAACTGCTCGTACGGGGTCATACCGACCGCCAGGCACAGAGCACGATCGCGATAGTACGGATAGAACCAGTCGTAGCCCGGCCGCAACACCATGCCTGCGGCCACCAGCAGGGCTTCATGTCCGGCGCCCGAGATCTGGAAGAAAATCTTCTGCTGGCGCTTGAGCAGGATCTCGCGGTCATCCAGCTTGCGCGACAGATACATCAGCCGGTAGATGTTAATCAGCTGCTCCGAGCTGAGGCCTTCGTACTTATCAGCCGTAGCGACGGCGCTTTTAGGCTGTGCTTTGGTGGTTGCCATCCGTTACCTCAAGGGGTGAATTGCTGGACCAGATGTGCGGCCCGAACACGTGTTTTTCCATTGTAAATGGTGAACCAGATTCCATAGCGTCTGGCGCCTTCCAACCGTACTTTGGCGGCCTCGATCGCGCTGTCATTATCCCTGCACTCACACCGAATCGCTATACTGGAGGGCCATGATACGCATTTCCCGCTCCATTCCAGTCAAGAAAATTAAGCTCGTCATATTCGATCTGGATGGGACGCTGATCGATTCAGAACACGACCTGGCCGCGGCGGTCAACGCCATGCTGGTCAACTACGGACGCAAGGAATTGCCACTCGACGTGATTGGGACCTACATCGGCGACGGCGCACCCATGCTAATCCGGCGGGCCCTGGGAGACCCTTCCGATCGCGATTTCCTGCAAGAGGCACTCAATTTTTTTCTGGCCTATTATCGGGAGCACAAACTTGACACGACCTATGCCTATGAGGGTATTCAGCAGGCCTTGAAAGACATCGGCGGGACGGACGGCGCCTCGCGCAAGCTCGCCGTGTTGACCAACAAGCCGGTACGCGCCTCGCGCGACATCCTGGCCGGGTTGGGCCTGGCCGGCAGCTTTTTCCAGGTCTACGGCGGCAATAGCTTCGATACCAAGAAACCCGATCCGTTTGGCGCCAACACGTTGATCAAAGAGGCCGGCGGTCTCGGCGGAGGAAACGGTCATGGTAGGCGATTCGCAGGTCGACATCCTGACCGCTCGCAACGCAGGCCTTTGGAGCGTCGGCGTGACCTATGGCTTCGCGCCACGAACGCTGGAGCAGGTTGTCCCCGACGTGCTGGTGGACACACCGGCCGAACTGGCAAACACGTTGACGGGGAGCATGTAGCCCAATGTCCCAGCCTTCCAGCCGGATTTCTCCTTTTCGCGATGGATTCGCCGCTTTGTGGCACGAGAAGGCTTTATTGCCGGCGGAGCTGGTGTGGCGATGGAGTTTCGGGTTCTCGGCGCTCGCCCTAGGTCTTGTTTCCATCGGCCTGTTCTTAAAGAGCCTGAGGGTATCCGGCACCGATGAGCTGATGCTGCGCACGCTCCAGCCGAGAGTACTGGACAGCGCGCTGCGCCACATCCTGAGCGGAAGCCTCTCACGGTTTGTGTTGCAGCAGGTAGTGTTGCTCTTTGGAATGACCCTGCTTTGGTCCTTGGCCGCTACGGCGGGGCGCGCCGCAACCCTGCAACGACTGGTGGCGATGTTCGGTACGGAAGACGAGTCGCAGCCGCAAGAGTGGGCGTTCCTTCCGATCTTCCTGTTGCAATTGGCGCGCACCATCTGGTCGCTGACCGCGCTTGCCGTGGCCGCCGGATTGTTCATCTACGGAACACTGCTGGCCCAGAACCAGCGACCTCTGCGAGCTGCACTGGTCCTCTCATTTGGCGTCGGGCTGACGGTCCTTGCTGGCGTTTTGCTGAACTGGTATTTAGGGCTCGCCCCAATATTTTGCGTTCGCAGTCATGCCGATTCGGTAGTGGCTCTGGATCAGGCAGTCGGGTTTTCCACCCGACAGTCAGGACAACTTCTGCTGCTGGCGACGGAGTTTTTCGCCCTCCGTCTGATCTGGGCGGGAGTCATGTGCACGATGGTCTTCTCGCCTTTGAGCTTGGCGGCAAGTCTGGGGATTCGCTGGGCGATGCTGCTGATGGCAGCGATAGTGCTGGTCTATTTTGCCGGAGCGGACTTGCTGCGGCTGGCGCGGCTGGGGGCTTGGGTGTCGCTGGTCCAAGAAGATTCGCGGCCAGCGCCAGAACCGGAGATTGTTCCGTTGAACGAGCCGCCGATTGAGATTATGCCGTTGGAAGGATTGGCCTGACACAACATACAGGCTGTTTTATCCAGTAGCCAGGGCTCGTCCTTGCGGACTCTTCCTACACTTAGAACGCCGCCTGTCTTAGGGGACCATCTCGAATAACACCGCTTCTTTCTTGGCCTTGGCGACGGCCATGAGTTCCACGGCCTTCTGCGCGATGTGTTCGGCGCTGACCTCGAACTCCTTGATCAGTTCCCACGGTGCGCCGGAGTCGCCGAAGCGATCCCTCACGCCAATGGCGCCGGTGATTAACGGCACCCCGAACAACTCCGGACTTTCGGTGAGGATGCTGCTGACGCGCCAAGCCAGTGCGCCGATCTGATGTTCTTCGGCGGTAACAATCACGCCGGTCTCGTTGGCCGCGCGAAGGATGGTCGCCTCATCGATCGGCTTCACGGTGTGCATGTTGATTACGCGGGCTTCGTAACCGAATTCGTTCTTAAGGATCCACGCCGCGCGCATGGCCTCGGGAACCATGGGACCACAAGCGACAATACTGAGGTCTTCGTGTTCGTCTCGGTATTCACTCGCCAAAACCGTTTCGAAGCCATCAATCATCTGCGACGCCTCGTAGCGCAGGCGGATCACATTGGCCTTGCCAAACACGAATGGCGTATCCTCCCGGGTGACGATCGGTGTGGCTTCACGGGCGAAGCGAATGTATTTTGGCCCAACGTGCTCCATCAGCAAATAGTCGGTTACCTTGCGGGTTTCGACGGCGTCGCAGGGCACCACCACCGACATGTTCGGCAGACCGCACATGGCAAACAGGTCTTCCAGCGCCTGGTGGGTTGCGCCATCGGGGCCGACCGATACTCCCCCATGGGCGCCGGCGATCAGCACGTTAAAGTTGCCGTAGCAGACGGAGACGCGAATCTGGTCGAGATTGCGGGCAGCAGCAAAGGTCCCGTACGTGCCAAAGACAGGCAGCTTGCCCTCTCGCGCCAGGCCCACAGCCGCAGTGGTTGCGGATTGCTCCGCAATGCCCATGCTGATCCAGCGATCCTGGCGATGCGGATTGGAGGTGTAGAAGTCGCTGATGGTAATGGATCCGGAGATGTCGAGGCCGAGGCACACCACGCGATCGTCATCGCCATTGTTCTTCAGCGAAAGCCCGAAGCCCTTACGTGTGGGCTCCATCTTTACCTTCATCTCGCTGGTCGTGTTCCACCAGTAGTCGCGCGAAAAGCGCGGCATCTTGGCCGCCAGTGTCGCTTCCACTTCCGCCTGATAATCGTTCGCTTTCTTCAGCAGGGCGTCATAAGCGATGGCATCCTTCAAGCCCAGTTCGTCCAGCGATTTCACCAGTTCGTCATAACTCGGTGCTTTGCCGTGCCATCCGGCAACGTTCTCCATGAAGCTGACGCCTTTGCCCTTCACGGTCGTGGCCACGATCACGGTTGGCTTCCCCAGCAGGGGAGCGCTCTTGGCTTTCTGCAACGCCGCAACCACCTGTGCCATATCGTGACCGTCGATCTCCAATACCTCCCATCCAAAACTGCGATAGCGCTCGGCCAGCGGCTCCACGTTCATCACATCCCTGACCCACCCATCGATCTGCAGCTGGTTCCGATCGATGATAGCGACCAGGTTATCCAGCTTGTGATGAGAGGCTTCCATCACCGCTTCCCACACGCTGCCTTCCTGCTGTTCGCCGTCGCCCATGATGCAAAACACGGTGTGCTCTTCGTGGTCGAGCTTGCCCGCGATCGCCATCCCCACCGCAATGCCGAGGCCCTGTCCCAGCGACCCGCTGGAAACTTCGACGCCCGGCAACTTCAAGCGATGCGGATGCCCCTGGAAGGGCGAATACAACTTGCGTAGCGTGACCACGTCTTCGATGGGAAAATATCCGGCGAACGCCAGGCCGAGATACAGCGCTGGGGCCTTGTGTCCCGCCGACCAGACAATGCGATCACGCTGCGGCCACTCGGGAGTATTGGGATCATGGTGGGCCACCTTGAGGTATAGTGCCGCAACGATATCCATTATGGAAAGCGTGCCTCCGGCGTGACCCGAGCCGGCAGCACACAAGGCCACCAGGTCGTAGCCGCGCATCAGCCGAGCAGCCTGCGTCAGTTCGTCGAGGGAGAACTCACGCACCACCGCTTTGGAAAAAGCATTCACCAGAGGCATGTTGGAATCCTTGTGCGGGTAAAGCAAGGGGGCCGGGTACAGAGCAACCCGCGTGATATGGGAACGTAACCACCAAGGCTAGGCGTCAGCAGAACAATGGTCTGTGAGTCAAATCACGCGGGCCTGTGACATCGCCGAGAAAGACCTAGCGTTTCAGCGGCTTGCAGTCGATGGCCTGCACACTGGAAAGCTCCATCTCCAGCGCCGCCAGCGAGACGGTGATATCGCGGATGGAATAGGCGATGGAGATCACCAGGCAGGCCATGCACAGGGCGAAGAAGGTGAGAGCCAGGATATCGAGCGGCAACCGAAAAACCTGCTGCGGCGAAGAGCGACAGAATGGTCAGGGTAACGAAAAAAATGCTGACCGAGCTGTAGACCATGGAGCCGCGCAGCAACCGTGCCCGCTGATGCGTGTGGCGCAACTGTTCTTCCAGATGACGTACGTGGGCGCTACTGGGATCGGTGTTCTGCAACTCGCGCATCAGTAGGCGTGCGCGATCGATGGCCCGTCCATAGCGGTTAGTGATGCTAAGCAGGAGCAAACCAATACCCGAGATGACGATAACCGGCGCGATGGATGCGGTCAGTATCTGGACAACGGAATTGGTAGGCACGGAACAACACGCTCCTGCGCGTCCGTAACGAACGCCCGGCGAACCGTTGCGGTCACAGCAGCCCGCGGTACTCGCAGAATACAATGTTTGCTGCTCGAGGCCAACGACCATGCAGACAGCAGACGTAGTGATTATCGGCGGAGGAATTGTAGGCTCCAGCATCGCCTGGCACCTGACCGAGGAGGGTTGCCACAACGTGCTCATCGTCGAGCGCGAGTCACACCAGGGCAAAGGTTCTACCGGCAAGAGCATGGGCGGAGTGCGGGCACAATTTGCCACCGCGCCCAACATCCAGATGTCGCTCTACTCCATCCCGTTCTATGCCGCCTTCGAAGAGCGCCTGGGGCTTCCCGCCGGCTATCGCGACCAGGGGTACATGTTCGTCGCTACCAAGCCGGTGCATCTGGAATATCTCCAGACCAACCAGGCATTGCAGAAGTCGCTCGGGACTGACGCAGGGCAGCATGTTATCGCGAGACGACATCGTTGCCCGGGTCCCTCAACTGCGCGCGGACGACATCCTGGGAGGAAGTTTCTGCCCGACGGATGGCTTCGTCGATCCCTACAGCGTGATGGTCGGCTTCACGACTCGCGCTTGCGAACAAGGCGCGACCTTATGGCGCTCGACCGAAGTCACGGCAATCCGTCACACCGACGACGCCGTCAACGAAGTGGAAACGTCACGCGGGCCGGTGAGTACGCCGGTCGTGGTCAACGCCGCGGGGGCATGGGCTGCCGGAGTTGCGGCGCTGGCGGGCGTCGATCTGCCGGTAGAGCCCCTGCGGCGAATGCTCATCCCCACCGAGCCATTCGATGGCGTCTCTCATGAGGTTCCCATGGTGATCGACATGGGGACAGGGTTTCACTTCCGGCCGGAGAGCTTGGGATTTCTGCTGGCCTGGAACGATGCCGAAGAGACGCCGGGATTCAAGACGAACTTCGAGCCATCGTTCATTGAAAAGGTATTGGTGCACGCGGCCGATCGCGTTCCTTGTTTCGAAAACCTGGCGGTGAATCCGAAAAAAGCGTGGGCGGGGCTCTACGAAATGTCTCCCGATCACCATGCGATCATCGGTCCGGCGCCGGAGCGAAAAGGCTTCTTCTGCGCCAACGGATTTAGCGGACACGGTGTGATGCACTCTCCGGCTACCGGGAAGATGGTCGCGGACCTGATTCTGTTCGGGAAGACCAACGTTGTAGACAACGTTGAAGTGCTAAGCCCGGAGCGTTTCGCCAAAGGTCAACTGCTGCACGAAACCGCGGTGCTGTAGCCGTGGCGAGGTAGCGGGCAACTACGCTGGCCACCCCAGTCTTCCCGCTCCGGATGGTCCTCGCCTTCAGTTCATCTGCCGTGCCTGACGACTGGTGACCGCCGATTGAGGTATTCTGTTTGTCGCGCCATTCCGCCGCGAAGAGTGTCTCCCGTGAACCTACTGAACTCCGACAAGCCGTGGGTGAGAATCGTACGCCGCCTGTTGAAGTTTCACATGGTCGGCGCCATCGGCATTGGCGTTCAGCTGGCTTTCCTCTTTCTGTTCAAAAGCGAATGGCACCTCAACTACCTGGTCGCGACCGGGCTGGCAGTAGAGTGCGCTGTGATCCACAACTTCCTGTGGCACGAGCATTTCACCTGGTCAGACCGCAACGAGGGCCGCGCCGGACTGATGCGCCGCCTGGTGCGTTTTAACTTGACGACAGGAATGATTTCCATCGTCGGCAACTTGCTGCTCATGCGCCTCCTCGTCGGATCGTTCCATCTGGAATACATCGTCGCCAACCTTCTGACTATCGGTGTCTGTTCCCTGGCCAACTTCTGGGCCAGCGACCGAATGGTCTTCCAGGAAGAGCTGGGTTCCAAAGAGTGGTGATGCCGTCGTGAACGAAAGCGCGCTGGCTTTCCGTGAAGCAACGGTTGCAGACCTCCCGCAGATTGTCTCCCTCATCAACCGCGCCTTCCGGGTGGAACGCTTCTTCAAGAGCGCCGACCGCACCAATTCCGAACAAGTGCGCGAGATGATGAACGCTGGCAGGTTTCTTCTGTTGACTGACGGCAACGAATTGGCGGCCTGCATTTTCGTCAAGATTACCGGCGACCGGGCCTATCTGGGCACGCTCTCCGTTGATGCCGTGCGGCAGAAATCAGGGCTCGGCAGCCGCATGATGGCCGCAGCCGAGCAATACTGCCGCAACGCAGGCTGTGTGGCGCTGGACATCCGGATCGTCAACGTGCGCACCGAATTGCCGCCGATCTATCGCAAGCTGGGCTTTGTCGAAACCGGGACGCAATCCGCCGAGACGATTCCTGACACCACGCAGCCGGTTCATTTCGTTACCATGTCAAAAGCGCTGTAATGCTGCCGCGGGAAAAACTCGCGGAGTCGCCGCTTGATCACACGAGAACGAAACCATGAACATTCCACGCACCAAGCTGAAGCACACCGACCTGGAAATATCGCGATTCTGTTTTGGCACCATGACCTTCGGCAAGCCGCTAGACCAGGCGGGCGCGACACAACTGGTCAATCGCTGCATCGATGCCGGCATCAATTTCTTCGATACCGCCAACATGTACCAGAACGGCGTAGCCGAAACCATGTTGGGGAATGCGATCAAGAGCCGGCGCGACAGCCTGGTCATCGCCAGCAAAGTCTTCTTCAAAATCGGCGAAGAGCCGGACCAGCAAGGGCTTTCGCGCAAGGCCATCCTGCGTGCCATCGACGAGAGCCTGAAACGGCTGGGAACAGACTATCTCGACCTCTATTACTTTCACGCGCCAGACCACAACGTTCCCATCGACGAGTCGATGGAAGTGATGGAGTCGCTGGTGAAGCAGGGCAAGGTTCGTTATCCGGCCTCTTCGAATTATGCCGGATGGCAGGTGGTCCAAATGTTATGGATCGCCAAGGATCGCGGCTGGCATGCGCCCTACGTGTCCCAGCCAATGTACAACCTGCTGGCTCGCGGTATCGAGCAGGAGTATCTGTCCATGTGCAAGGAGTTCGGGGTATCTACCGTGGTCTACAACCCGCTGGCCGGCGGCTTGCTGACGGGCAAACACAAGCGGGACAAGATCACGCCCGGCACACGTTTTGACAGCAATCAGATGTATCAGGATCGCTACTGGCACGAACAGTATTTCCGTTCCGTGGAGCAGCTCCGCAAGGTGGCGCAGTCTGCCGGCCGCTCGCTGGTGAGCCTGGCGTTGAATTGGTTGTTGCATCACACCTCCAGCGACTGCATCATCCTGGGCGCGTCTCGACTTGAGCAGTTGAACGAGAATCTGGCCACGGTCGACGATGGCCCATTGTCCGCCGACGTGCTGAAAGCTTGCGATGAGGTCTGGCAAAACCTTCGCGGGCCGTTGCCGGTCTACAACCGGTAAGCGATCGACGAAGGCCATCGGTGGGCCGCTATCAACGCCGTTATTCCATAGGTGACACCGGCAGCTGGACCTTGTTCACCGTCGATGGATCGTCGCGCAGCTTGACGTAAAGGTCCTTCCCGCCAGGATGAGGAACGTTCAAGGATGTGCCCGCAAACCCGTCGGGAACAGGAGTACTTTGCTGGTATTGTTCATCGGCCCCAACTGAACTCAGCAAATAGAGCGCGGTTCCTTGGAGCACGCACGGCTGGTCGGCTGCCTGGGGGCAACGTAGCGACTGCAGCGTCGGGAGTCGCACCAGCGTCGCCAGCGGCTGCCATTCACCCTTCTCACCATTGCCGGCGACTGGCCTGAAGCGCAGCGGACCGAACGCCGATGGCCCCAGGCTCTTCAGCGGATCGAGGGTCACCAGAACGGTATGCGCGTCCTGCAACGTGATCGTGCCATCGGCTACGCTGAGGATCACGCGCACGGACTCGTCGGCGGTGGCGATTTCAATAGTCTCATCGCGCGGGAAGTTGTCCGGTACCTGCGTTTTCAGCGCAAACGACAGCTTCGCATTTTGGGGAAGGTCGTCCTTACCCTGAAGTTCAATCGCGTTCGAAGCGGCCGCCGGGTCCTTCTCGACGCTCTTACTGATCAGGTTGAGCTTGGGACGCGGATTGCGAATAGTCGCGGCGAGCTCCAGAACGCGGCCGTCTTTCAGCGAGACGTGAGCAGTTTGTTTCTCTCCAGCCTTGAGAACGCTGGCGTCAGCCGTGGCAGGCGCCGACATTTGCAATTCGTCCTGGCTGCCGGCGCGACCCAACGTACCGGGCACAAAATGCAAGCCACCTATCTCCAAGCCAGCTACTTCATCCAGGCGGGTGCCGCGCAGAATGCCCTGATGGTCTCCCCCACTTAAGTCGAAGCTATCCAGATGCCCGGCTTCCGAATAGGTGTTTAGCTTGATCTCGGCGGGCTTTGTTTCTCCATACTGTTTGATCTGCAGCGTCAAGGGCCCGGGTGTTACGTCTTTCAGCGAGATTGTGAGTTCCAGTTGATCGGTGCCGACCAGCTTGTGCGTGGTCTTGACCTTTTTGCCGCCGCTTTCGACCGTCACATCCTCAGCGCAGACCGCCCCCTCGGATTTCAGGTGTAGCGTATCGTCCCGTCCGACGATAAGAGCGTTCTGCTCAGCAGTTGCGACCGTCCACTTCGCATCGTGCGTGGTGCGTAACGCAAAGGTCGGTCCTTCGAATGCGTCGTACCCCCACTGCCCGCGCAACGTGCCACTCAACTCCGAGCCAAGCCCGTCGCTCTTCACCGTTGGGGTGTCGATCACGTATCCACCGCGCGCGGCGTTGGCCTTGGCGGGGAGATCCATTGAGGTGCCCGACTTACTCCAGACGTGCAGGCTTACGTCGTGCGCCAGGCTGGTGGAAAACACTAGTGGCGCACCTTCAACCGGCAGCACCAATTCTGGATTCTGCAGGCAATAGGCCGCCTTGGGATCGACGGCGCGCAAGGGCGGAGGCTGCGGCGCTTCCACCGGCGGCAGACCGATCACCAGCACCGACTTGGGCTTGCGGAAAGACGGTGCGGCATTCAGCTGCAGGTTGAGCTGGTCAGCCTTGGGCAGCGCCAGCGCCGGGATGTACTGGTACTCGGCGGTGTGCAGGGTCGTCATCAGGCGAGCCACATCGACGATGGCGCCGACATAGGCGCTGTAGTATCCGGCACCTGCCCAGGGCGTCGCACTCAACTGGCCTACCAGATCGGCCGATGGCCCCGACACCAGTTCGGCCACCATTGACTGACTGTGCGGATCATCGAGCACTAACTGCTCGGAGTTCTGCATGAGGCAGGAGGGCTGCTGTTCCGGAGGCTTCTCGAAGCAGGCGTTGTCGACCTTGATGTTCAAGCTGCGCGCCAGCAGGGTAGAGCGCTCTTTCAACTTCTCGGGATCGTTGTCGGAGACATTCTTCACCGAGTTGAGATACAGATCGAGCCGCGTGCGATCAAGGCTGGCGCGATCGAGGTCGCGGGTCGCTCGCACGAACGCACCCGGGCGTCCGCGAACGGTCGACCGCAGCGTGCCGAAGTCGCCGCCGGTTTCGGGCGCCAGGAACAGAATTGCCTGTTGGGCTCCGTCAGGGACGGTCACCACCACGCCTTCCTGTCGCACCCGCTTATCCCAGCAATCGATCTTGGTAAACCAGTTCTCCGGAGGCGGATTGGTGGTTCCGCGCAGGAACGTCACGATCAGCAGATAGTGCGCGCTTTGCGTTTCCGGAAAGGCCGGGTGCACCCATAGACGGTCTCCTACCTGGAGATTGGGCACCTCGGAGATGGGAAGCTGCTTCTGTCCGCGGGTGACGCGCACCTCGACGCTGGGACCAGGCAAATCGAATGCGGCCGTCTCCGCGTGAAGCAAGGGAGCCAGCAGGAACGCAACAAGAAGACAGATGGAATGAAGTCTGGAGTGCAAGACCATTTGAATATCTTAGAAGCAATTGAGAGTGGCTGGGTTGACGGAATCGGGGGCGCTAGTAGCATTCTGCCTTGGCTGGCATGTTTCAGTATTCCCTGAAATATGGTTGCGGTTTCTTTTATTATGCTTTTAGGATGAACACCAAATTTCCCCTCGCTTCCACTGCTGCGCTTATCGCCGACCCGGCGCGCGCCGCAATGCTGACGGTCTTGCTGGACGGCGGCGCGTTGCCGGCCGGGGAGTTAGCTCGGATAGCCAACGTGTCGGCGCAATCGGCCAGCATGCACTTGGCACAACTGGTCGAAGGAGGCTTTCTCAAAGTTTCGCAACAGGGTAGGCACCGTTACTACTGCATCACCCGACCTGAAGTGGCCCACGCCATTGAGTCTCTGGGAGTGATCTCAACCGCGCACAAGCACAGGCCGAACGGCGCCGACCGGGCACTTTGCTATGCGCGTACCTGTTACGACCACCTGGCGGGGGAATTGGCTGTCCAGTTGACCGCTGCGCTTCAGTCACAAGGGTTCCTGGTTAACGATGGAGACAGGGACTTCGAACTCACCCACCGCGGAGAGAGCTTCTTCGGGATGTGGCAGATCGACATCGACGCCCTGCGTTCCTCGCGACGTAACTTCGCACGGCGCTGCCTCGACTGGACGGAACGGCGAGACCATTTAGGGGGTGTGTTAGGCGCTGCTGTCTGCCAAAGACTGTTGGAACTCCGCTGGATCACCCGCGACAAACACAGCCGCGCTGTTCACGTGTCCGCGGCCGGCAAGGAACGACTAGCCATGCTGCTCTAGACGCCCCTTTCACAGAGAGCGCTGACGACGTCCATGCTTCAGCAGCTAATGAAACGTAGGCGACCTGAAACCACTTATCCTCGCTTCATGGATGGGGACCGCTTCGGGCCGCCTGTATTCCAGCGTCCCACACCGTCTGATCCAAAACCTTAACCACCTTGGGGGAGAAGTGATCACAGTCTGCATCCGCTACACCATCGACATGCAAAAGCATGGCGATTTTGACCAGTATGCCCGCAACTGGCCGGAACCCATTCAACGCTGCGGTGGCGACTTGCTGGGTTATTTCCTGCCAACCAGGCTGGCTGGCGCTACCAACATCGCCTACGCCCTGATCAACTTTCCCAGCTTGAGTGCGTATGAACGATATCGCGAAACACTGGCAGACGACGAAGGCGCCAAGGAGAACTTCGCTCTGGCCGATCGTACCGGTTGCATCCTGGTGGAAGACCGCTCGATTTTGCAGCAGGTCAGCTGAGATACACGAAGCCCTATAACGCCTGTGATTTTGCTCACACCTGCGGGTGCGGCCGTCCTGATAAACTCCTCTGTTTCGCTTTGGAATCGTACGAAGAAGAGCGAAAGCAGAAGCGAAAGGCGACTTCCACCGATGGCCCGCAATCTGGACGAATCCCGTGCCCTGCAAAAACGAGCCGAGCAACTCATTCCCGGCGGCGTAAACTCGCCGGTCCGTGCCTTCCGTTCGGTCGGCAGCGACCCGCCGTTCTTGGTTCGGGGACTTGGCTCGCACGTGTGGGACGCCGACGGCAACAGCTACATCGACTACGTCGGCTCATGGGGCCCGCTCATTCTAGGCCACTCCGATCCTTCGGTCGTCGAAGCGATCGTCGAGGCCGCGCGCAATGGCACCAGCTTTGGCGCATCGACGCCTACCGAGGCCGTGCTCGCCGGACTGGTGACGGAAGCGTTTCCCGCGATCGAAAAGGTGCGCTTTGTCAGCTCCGGAACCGAGGCGACGATGTCGGCGATCCGACTGGCGCGCGCCGCCACCGGCCGCAAGTTCATCGTGAAGTTCGAGGGCTGCTACCACGGTCACAGCGACGCGTTGCTGGTGAAAGCCGGCTCCGGCGTAGCCACGCTGGGCATTCCCGGTTCGGCGGGCGTGCCAGAAGAATTCGTCGAGTTCACCCTGGCGCTGCCCTACAACGACGTGAGCGCTGTGGAAGCGGCCTTTGCCACGTTCAAAGACCAGATCGCCTGCATCATCGTCGAGCCGGTGGTCGGCAACATGGGATGTGTCCCTCCTCAGCCTGGCTACCTGCAAGCGCTGCGCGACATTACCGTACGCGAAGGTGCGCTGTTGATTTTCGACGAAGTGATGACCGGGTTCCGCGTGGCTTTTGGAGGCGCATCCGAGCTGTACGGCATCAAGCCCGACCTCACCACGCTGGGCAAGATCATCGGCGGAGGCCTTCCTGTCGGCGCCTATGGCGGCACTGCGAAGTTGATGGACATGATTGCTCCAGTAGGGCCGGTGTACCAGGCCGGCACGCTGAGCGGCAATCCGCTGGCCATGGCGGCAGGCATTGCGGTGTTGTGCCAACTGAAGGCCAATCGCGTGGCCTATTACAAGCAGTTGGATGAGATGGCTGGGAAACTGGTGGGTGGCATCACCGCGGCGGCCAAACTAGCCGGCGTGACCATGACGGTAAACCGCGTGGGCTCGATGTTTACGTTCTTTTTTACCGATCAAACGGTCACCGACTGGACGAGCGCTGCCACCTGTGACACGGCAAAGTTTGGCCGCTTCCATGGAGCGTTGATGGACGCCGGTGTCTGGTTGCCGCCTTCGCAGTTCGAAGCCGCATTCCTAAGCCTTGCGCATACGCAGGGCGATATCGACGACACTGTTGCCGCTGCAGGAGAAGCGTTGGCGCTCTCGTAGCTGTTGTTCGAAGCGTTTTTCCCTACGCGCAGATGGACAAAGGTGGATCTCCGCAATCGCTAACCGCTGGTCGCTAGTTCCCGTTTCTCTATCATTTCCGGGATCGTAGCAAACTCATATCCCTCGGCTTTGTATCGCGACAAAATGCGATCGGTGGCGATGACCGTCCGGCTGCGATCTCCGCCAATGCGATGGAACTCTCCGTCGTGCAGGAGGATGACGTTGCCGCCGCGAATTTGCCGTTCGGCGTGGCCAACAATTTCGTCGGCGGACTTGGCCTTCCAGTCGTAACAGGTCACGTTCCACATGATCGGCTCCAAGCCCAGCGACCGGGCGATGCGAAGTGATGCCGGACGTCTCCCGCCAAACGGCGGGCGAAAGAGTTTGGCTTTCACCCCAGTGGCGTCGAAGATCGACTTTTGGGTTTGCTCAAGCTGGCGTCGCGCCTCGGCGGCGGAGGCGAAAATCAGGTTGGGATGGCTCCAGGTGTGGTTTCCGATGGCGTGCCCTGCCGCGACCACCGCGCGCGCAATGTCCGGTCTCTCTTGCACGAAGCGCCCAACCAGGAAGAAGGTGGCCTTCACTCCGTGCCTCTCGAGGACCTCCAGCAGTTGCCCAGTGTATGGGTCGTTGGGGCCGTCGTCGTAAGTGAGTGCCAGCGTTCGCGTGCCGGGCTGTAGTCCGACGAAGGTCCGTCCGTAGACCTGCGAAGTGGCCCACATGGTGTGAAAGCCTGCCCAGCTGGCTAGTCCCGCGACAGCCGCCCCTCCAATGATCTGCGGAAGCACGTCTCGATTGTAGCGGGAAGGCCGCGGTTCGCGATCCGCTCTTCGCTTCTCGCCATTTGCTGGCATATGACGCATGAAGAGACTCGATTGCGGGCGCGAGCGGCGCGAGAACAAGGAAACCAGGCTGGCAAAGAGCCAGAAGCGAACAACGGGTTCCGCTCCTTTTCCACCACTTTTACAACCAGGTAATTGCCACGGAGGCGCGCGCAAGATATTCTGCGAGTCGTAGCCTTTCTCCGACCATGGCGAACCTGTTTGAACCACCCCGGTATATCGCAGTTGAAGGTCCAATCCGAGTGGGCAAGAGTACGCTCTGCCGGGTAATCGCGGAGACCCTGCATGCCCAGCGCATCAGCGAACCAGAGAACAACCCTTTTCTGCGCCCATTTTACGAAGGAGAGCCGGGGCGGCCTTCCAGGCGCAGTTCGCCTTCCTCATCGCGCGCTACGAGCAACTGGGCACGCTCGACGTGAAGCACAATCCCAACAAAACTTACGTCGCCGACTACATCTTCGAGAAAGACAAACTCTTCGCCTGCTTGAACCTGGGCGACGTCGAACTTGATGTCTACAACCGCTACTACGAACTCTTCCGTCAAAATGTACCGACGCCCGATCTCGTTATTTATCTGCAAGCCACACCCGAAGTATTGAAAAAGCGGCTGAAGAAGAAAGGCGCTGCCGGCGAAAAAGCCATCAGCGACGATTACCTGGAAGAGGTCATTAAGGCCTACGAACATTTCTTCTTCCACTACACATCGTCGGACCTGTTGATCGTCAACACGTCGGAGATTGACTTCGTGGAGCGCAGCGAAGACTTGCAGGCGCTGCTGCGGCGGGTCAGCGAACCCATTCGCGGCACACAGTACTTTCTTCCGCTGGGCGCTGACGAACAGTCCGCCGGGACATAGCGTCTCGCACTTTTCATCGAGCAATTAACATAAGCCGCGCGGCATTTGCGCTATGCTCCTGTCATCCGGATTAGGAGCGCGCCATGGGAGTCATTTTTCAGGCGTTCTATTGGAACTGTCCCGACCTGGAGCAGCAGGACGGCACTTGGTGGAACTTTGTCACCGGCAAGATTCCTGAGCTGCAACAGGCCGGCTTTACCGCCTTATGGCTGCCGCCCGCGTGCAAGGCGGCAAATCTCGGCGGCCCTTCGATGGGCTACGATCCCTACGACTATTACGACCTCGGCGACCTCAATCAGAAGGGTCGCACCAAGACATGGTTCGGCAATCAGGCAGAGTTGGTTACGCTGATCAATGCGGCTCACACCGCCAACCTGCAGGTGTATGCCGACCTGGTGCTCGATCACAACAGTGGCGGCGACGCGCAGGAACTGAATCCCATCGACGGCCACACACGCTGGACCAAATTCAATCCAGGCAGCGGCAAATTTCCGCGTGACTGGCAGTGCTTCCATCCCTCGCCCTACGAAACCTTCGATGAGATGACGTTCGGAGACATGCCCGATCTCTGTCATCGCAATCCGACAGTTTACGGCGAGGTGATCACGCTGGCGCAGTGGCTGGTGGAAACCATCGGCTTCGACGGCTTTCGCTTCGACTTCGTGAAGGGCTACGCGCCGTGGATGGTGAAAGCCATCGCCGAGCTGCGCTACCTGAACAAGTCGGCGCAGGGCTTTTACCCGTTCTGTGTGGGCGAGTGCTGGGATGGCGAGCGCACGATCGACGACTGGCTAACCACCATCAACACCTTCATGGACAATCCGGTGTCGGCATTTGACTTCCCGCTGCACTACCGGCTGAAGGATTTATGCGACTCCTACGGGTTCAGCCTGCAAACCCTCGCCACTCCCGGCACGGTGGCGCACGATTCGCCGGAACTGGCCGTGACATTCGTTGATAACCACGACACCATCCGCGATCCCAGCAACGCCATCAACAATGACAAGCTGCTGGCCTACAGCTTCATTCTGACGCATGAAGGCTATCCCAGCGTGTTCTGGCAGGATTGGTACAACTTCGGCCTGGCTATGCCAGGAACAGCGAACGGAATTGCAGCGCTGGTCTCCGCTCACGAGAAGAATGCAGGCGGATCGACCCAGGTGCTCTACGCCGACGACAACCTTTACGTTATGCAGCGCACCGGATCGGGCGCACAGCCAGGGCTGGTGTATGTCCTGAATAACCTGGGCGACGCCTGGAACGGGGTTACGGTGCAGACGCAATGGGCGAACACGCAATTCCGACCGGTAGCCTATGGCGGGAACGATATGAGCCAGCCGGAGGCGAAGACGACATCGGCTGACGGACACGCCGATTTCTGGGCAGGGCCCCGGGGATGGGCAGTGTACACGGCGGTATAGACCCTTAGGAAGCTGGCGGACTACTCAGCAAGGCGAGCGCCCGGTCGAGCAGTCGGGTGTCGTAGCGGGGGGTATCAGCTACCGTTTTCAAGTCTTCCACGCGAAGTGCTTCGTTCAGTACCCGCACGGTTCCCGGCAATATCGACTCCCGCGCCCCAAACCACATCTCCATCCAAGGCACGAGCCCCAGGTAGATTTCGTGCCGCTTGCGTTTGCGCATAGTGTCGGCTTGGGCTCGGCGACGCAACTCATCTGCCGGCGCATCCAGCCAGAGAACAATATCAACCCATCCCATCTGCTGGCGCTCGAACGCCTCCCGATAGAGCGCACGCTCGGCCTCGAACAGCTTGGCGTCAAGCGCTCCTGACTTCCATAGGGACCAGGCAAAATACAGATGGTAGGGATCGCCATCGCAAATGGCGACGCCATGCTCGCGTTCGAGCTCTAGAGCCCGTCGCCAATTATCTGAGTTGTATTGGACCCAGAACCGCGCGACCTCGGAGGGATCGGCATACAGGTCAGGTGCGGCGATGTGGTAAGGAGCTTCTTCCACCCAGGTATTCGGGCAATGGGTGCGGCACCACGTGGTTTTGCCGGCGGCGCTCGGCCCCTCAATGGCAACAATCATAAGACATCCGGGGAAGGCGCCAGCCGGCAGCGTGCGGCAGACAGCCGATGTTTCTTACTGGGTCGGCGGCACGTATTCTTTTGGCTTCTCCGCGCCTTCGCCGAAGAAGTAGGCTTCCATCTGCTGCACGATAAATTCCTGGTGTTCTTTTTTCCAGGGCTGCAGGCGGTACTCGTTAAGCAGCATCTTCATATGCTCCTGCCACTGCTCCCACGCCAGCTTGGACACGTTGTTGTAAATTCGCTGTCCCAGATCGTTATCGAAGGGCGGCTCGTCGAGGCCCTCCATTTCGCGGCCCATCTTTACGCACTTCACCATGTGTGCCATTACGAACTCCTCTGCCGCCAGCGGCGGGATGAATGCCAACTTATGATTCTAACGGGGAGAGGCTGGCTTCCGCTATTCGGTATTCGCTCTTCGCGATTCGCTTTTCGCCAGAAACTCCGAAGCTTTGTAACTTTCGGAATCGGCGTAACCGTGTGGGCGTTGTCAAAAGATCGACGCAACGAATCGGTACGCAAAACGGTGGCTAATAATTTATGTCTCAGACCAGAAAGTCAACTGGGTTGGGTTACACGAAGGGCAAAAAGCGAAAAGCTAGGAACTGCCTCACTCACTCCCCCAGCCAGGCACCATAGGGACGCAGCCGGTCGATGTGGTCGCAGATAATCTTGCAGGCGCCGGTGATAGGCACCGCCAGAATCAGTCCCATCGCGCCCCACAGCCAGCCCCAAAACAGCAAGGCAATGGTTACGGCGAGCGGATTCAACTGCAGGCGCTTCCCCAGAATTTTGGGGTAGAGCACGTTCATCGCGATCAGGTGCAGCCCCAGGACGGTGCAGACGATCAGCAGAGCCATTCCTGTGGTCAGGTGGCCCAGGTCAACAATGAGCGGCGGTATCAGGGCGAGGATGACTCCCAAATAGGGAATCAGGCTAAGAAAGCCGCTGATGACTCCCAGGAAATAAAAATAGGGCAGCCCCATCAGTCCAAACAGGGCAATGCTGAAAACGCTCAGGAAAACTCCAATGATGAAGTTCCCCACAATGAACGATCGAATCATGCGCGCAATCAGGCCGAGCATGACGTAGGCCGAGTTGCGATTCTCCATGCTGAACAGCATCACTGTCGAAGACCGAACGTGGTCCTGCCAACTCAGCATGAAGAAAACGAGGAAGGGAATGAAGGTGAGCGCCAGGACAACCTCGGAGAAGGAGTTGGCGTTCTTGCTCACCATGTCCGTCCAACTACTGGACTGCTTTACCGTGACCGTCTTCTTGTCGTCGTCCGAAGGCAGCACGGTCTCGGTGGTCTTCTCGATCTGGTCGGCTTGCTCACGGAACTTCGCCCCCATGTCATGAATTCTGGCCTTGTACTTGGGGAGCTCGGTCATGAAATCCATGGCGCGGCTGTATGACACCCAGCTTGCGGCGCCCAGGGCGAAGACGAGCAACAAGACGGACATCAGCGAACCAGCCGAGCGCGGCACTTGAAACCCAGCCAACAGATCGACAAGTGGTGCCAGAACAAACGACAACAGGATGGCAATGAGGATGACGACCAGGATCAACTTGGCCACGTAGATCAGGCACAGCACGGCGCCGCTGGCCAGAATCACCAGTGCCGTCGACTGCGCCCGCAAGATGCGCCGGCGCTCCAGTTCGGCGACGGTCGATCGATTGATGCTGACCTGCGGAACGATGGCCGCGCCGCCGGCAGCATTCGCCTCAACGTCAGGGATCGTTCGCCTTGCTGATGGAAGGCGGCGGATTGTCTATCAGCTGATCCGGCATTTTGCCTATGGTACTCGCAACCGTAAGATTCCGGACATGGTACTTTGGCTGTGTCGGGATGAAAAATAGCTTTCCAACAGAGGATGACCCGCAACCCGCCCAGCGCATTTTGGCACTGGACTTTGGCGCACGCAACCTTGGGTTGGCGGTGAGCGACGAATTGGGCATCACGGCCCAGGGCTTGCCCACCTATCGGCGCAGCAACAAACGCAATGACTTCGACTACCTCCGCCGGCTGATCAAGCAATACAACGTGAACGAAATGGTCATGGGGCTTCCCCTGCGCATGAGCGGCGACGAAGGAATTCAATCCGACAAGGTGAACGCCTTTGCCGAGGAGCTACGTCACAAATTCAAGCTGCCGGTCCACCTGTTCGACGAACGCCTGACCTCCGTAGAGGCCAACCGCGTGCTGCGCGAAAGCGAGATGAGCATACGACGGCGCGCCGAAGTTGTCGATCAGTTGGCAGCGGTGCTCATCCTGCAATCATTTCTGCAATTCCGCAAGTCATCCTCGATTCCGGACGATGCCCCCACAAATGGCTAAAGCAAAACGACGGAGCAGCGTAGGGCAGCTCTGATTCATCTAAAGTACGGATACTCGTGAAGACACTGTTCAAGCTCGTATTGATATTAGTGCTGGCGTTCGCCGTGTGGTTAGGGTGGGCGGCGTTTCTGCCAATTCAACCGTCGCAACCGACGTTCGTCTTGTTGCGGCCAGGCTGGAGCACGCGCCACATCGCCCACGATCTCCAGCGTCAGGGCGTCATCCGCAGTTCGGCGGCGTTTCTTATGCTCCACTATGCCGAGGGCCTGAAGTCGCTGAAAGCCGGCGAATACAAATTTGACCAGCCTGCCACAGCCATGGACGTTTGGCGCCGCTTGGTGCAGGGAGATGTTTATGCGCGTACGGTTGTGGTGCCAGAAGGCTTCAACTTGTATGACATTGCCGCCGCGGTTGAACAGGCAGGACTGGGACCAGCGTCGGATTTCATCACTGCGGCGCAGAGCGACCTGTTCCTGGTGCGCGACCTTGATCCCAGCGCCAAATCGCTCGAGGGCTACCTGTTTCCCGACACGTATCAGTTCACCCGCATCGACAGCGCTCACGACATTGCCGCGGCGATGGTGCATCGTTTTAAGCGAGAGGCGCAAACCATCGGACTGCTGGGCAATCCTGACATGCATCGCATCGTCACCATGGCGTCGATTGTGGAGAAAGAAACCGCCGATCCTGGAGAGCGCCCGATGGTTGCAGGCGTCTACTACAGCCGCCTGGACAAGAATATGGCGCTGGCGGCCGATCCCAGCGTGATTTACGCGGCGCTGCTGGCTGGACGTTATCGAGGCACCATCTATGCCTCGGACCTGCAAAGCGACTCGCCCTATAACACCTACCGGCATCCCGGGCTACCGCCTGGCCCCATCGCAAATCCCGGTTTGGCCTCGCTAAAAGCGGCTATGCACCCTGCCCAAACCGACTTTCTCTACTTTGTGAGCGATAATAACGGTCACCATCGATTTGCCCGGGACTTGGAAGAGCACGCTCGCAACGTAGCTATCTATCGCCGCTCCGTCGCCGCGACCCAGTAGGGTAGTTGGATGAGTCCTTGGAGGGTCTTTCCGCATCTGCCGTATACTACGTGATTCGCCCCACTTACTCCCGTGATCCAGCTATGAGCCTTTCGAAATTACTTGCCGCGATTTGCCTGCTTGCTCTGTTGGCGGGTGAGACGGGCTGTCTTTTCCGGACCCGGGTGGTGGAGATGCGCACCAGTTCGGCGAAGCTCCAGACGGCCACGAAGGAGGAGCTTCTCGATCGAATCAACAGTGAGGCGACGAAGATCAAGACCCTGAACGCCACCGTCAACATTGCGACCTCGGTCGGTGGCGAGAAAAAAGGCAAGGTCACGGATTACGAAGAGATTCGCGGCTACATCCTGCTACGAAAGCCCGATATGCTGCGCATGATTGGCTTGTTTCCTATCGTCCGCAACAAGGCATTCGACATGGTCAGCGATGGCAGTGAGTTCAAGCTCTCTATTCCAGCCAAGAGCAAGTTCTATGTAGGCCACAACAACATGGTGCACTCAACCGGGAATCCTCTGGAAGATTTGCGCCCTCAGATCATTTACGACGCCCTCCTGCTGCCTGAGATTGACCCCAAGAACGACATTGCAGTGCTGGAGAGCAGCACCGAGATCATTTACGACGCCAAGAGCAGGAAGAACCTCGAACAGCCTGATTACGTGATACTGGTGATCCATCGCGCGGGCGACGACTGGTACCTGTCGCGGAAGGTGGTCTTCAACCGCACCAACCTGGTGCCTCACCAGCAGATTATTTACGACCGCAAGGGAAGCATCACTACCGAGGCGACTTATCAGGTTTATCAGGATTACAACGGAGTGAGCTTCCCCAACGTGATCGAAATCGATCGCCCGCAAGAGGAGTACTCCATCCGGCTCACCATGGAAAAGCTGGTGGTCAATGAGCCGATTCGCGACGACCAGTTCGAACTCCCACAGCCCCCCGGCTCGCTGCTGGTGGATCTCGATCAGCCCACCCCCACCAGTGCCAATAGTTCGAGCCCTTCAGGCATCAAGAAGTAACCTGTTGCCACTTAAGTAGCTGATAAAAAAGCACGATGCGCAAGAAATTATTCGCTTGCTTGACATAAAGATATATCTTTAGCTATAACTAAAAACATAGTTTACTAAGGAGAGAAACATTATGCATGACCACATTTTTGAAATGCGCGAAGGGCGCGGCTGCGCGATTCGCCATTCCTTCCGTCACCAAGGTTGTGAAGGTGGACATCATGAGCGTTCCGAGCGAGGGTTTCGCGGTCGCCATCGCGGCTTCGAACGCGGATGGGGCGGCGGACGCGAACGCATGTTCGACGCCGGCGACATCAAGATCGTCGTCCTGAAGCTGCTGTCGGACCAGCCAAGCTACGGTTACCAACTGATCAAAACCATGGAAGAGCGGCTTGCCGGCGGCTATACACCCAGTGCGGGCGTGATCTATCCGACTTTGACCATGTTGGAGGAGGAGGGCCTGGCCAGCGCGACGACGGAGAATAATCGCAAGGTTTATTCCGTCACACCGGAAGGGACAAAGTTTCTGGAGGACAACAAGCGCCAGGTGGAAGCCCTGTTCGAACGGCTTGAGGAAGCGGGAAAAGGGTTCCGGCGCGGCCGCTCGCCCGAGATCATGAAGGCGTTCCAAAACCTGCGCGGTGCTATTGTGGCTCGCGTCTCACGGGAAAGCGTGACGGCAGAGCAGATTCGAAAGATCTCCGAGGCGATCAACAAAGCCGCCCAGACGATCGACGAATTGTGACGGGGACTGAGAGAGGTGCGCGGTGACGCCACCGCGCACCTCAGTCTCAAAGAGATGCCTACAACTCGGAATTACCGCTTTGACTGGCCGCGCGCTAACTTCTTCACCTTCTGCTTGCGTGAGCCGCGAGCATAGGTGCGTTCTGCCTTGGGCGCTGCCTTCTTGCGCGCCGTGCGCTTTACTTTCTTGCGTTCAATCTTGTCGGTAATGGTCTTGGTATTTGCCATGAACTCTGGTTTCCTTCACAAACGGAGTTACGCCTTTTCCAGTTGGGCGTACTTTTCGACCAGCTTTTTCAAACCGTATCTAGGAAATTGTACCGTAATCTTGGCATCTTCCCCATCTCCCTCACGTTTGTAGACGGTTCCCTCGCCATATTTCGGGTGGATTACCCGCTGACCAGGGCGAAATCCGGTGCGTCCTGTGGCTGCCGGGACTTCCACCTTGGGACGGGAAAACTTCTTACCGCGCGAGGCAAAAAACTCCGCGATGTTATCGATAGAGTTGTAGGTCGGGGCAGCGTAGGTGCTGCGCTTCTGTGCCGCGGGACGGCCATACTGCGGCCGCTGGTCCTCGTCCTCGTACGAGTAGTGCTTGCTGGTACCGTAATCGCTCGCGGCCTGCGAAGTGCGCCGCGGTGAGCCCAGGTCCTGCAGCAATTCCGGCGGGACTTCCTCGAGGAACCGCGAGGGCACGCTGGGTTCCGGCATGTCGGTGCCGTAGCGCCGACGATAACGCGCGCGACTGAGGATGAGGGTATCCATGGCCCGCGTCATGCCGACGTAGCACAGCCGGCGCTCTTCCTCGATGTCGTCAGGAGCCAGGAGCGTGCGTGAATGCGGGAACAAGCCCTCCTCCAAGCCGATGAGGAACACCAGAGGGAATTCCAGGCCCTTAGCCGCGTGCAGCGTCATCAGGGTGACCCGGGAGTTCTCGTCGTATTGATCCGCGTCGCTGACCAGTGCCGCATGGTCCAGGAACTCGCTGAGCGTCTCGCCCCGGTCGCGGGAGTCCATGGCGGCGTTCACCAACTCCCGCAGGTTCTCGATGCGGGCCTGGGTCTCCGGCGTGTCTTCCTGCTCCAGCAGCTTGATGTAGCCGGTGCGATCAATGAGGAACTTCAGCAGCTCACCTGTGGACGCCGGATCTCCCGGCGCACGGAAGCCCTCAACCCGTTCTTCGCTGTCCTTCGCGGCGGTGGCGTCACCTGTGCCTTCCTCGGCAAACGACTCAGGCGAGAAATCGGTGGCCTCGGCCGGAGCCTCGTCCTCGAACATCGACGGCGAGAAATCCATGGCGTGCTGAAAGTCTTCTACTTCCAACTCCGATTCGAGCGCCGAGTCGGCGACCTGTGGCACAGAGGTCTCTTCCACTCGTTCACGAAACGTTCCCAGATGCATGGCCCGCGCGTCGGAAATCATTTCGCGGAAAGCCTTGAGCGCCGCTAATGCCCGCGCCGGCAGCAAGCGTTGCCGGAGCGTTTCTCCGATTGCCCCCCACATGGAGGTGCCAGTCTCGAGCGCGATTCGCTCGATCGTCTCCATCGTGGTCTTGCCGATCCCGCGCGGCGGCGTGTTAATGACCCGCTGCACGGCAATCGAGTCATCCGGGTTGGCGATGACCTTGAGGTACGAGATCATGTCCTTGATTTCGGCGCGCTCGTAGAAGCTGAACCCTCCCACCACGTGATAATTGATCTGGTAGCGGCGCATGGCCTCTTCTACCAACCGTGATTGGGAGTTGGTGCGATAGAGCACGGCCGCGCGCGGCGTCTCACCGTTCTCCGCCTGTCCGGCGCGCAGGTATTTCGAGATGTAGTCAGCAGCGAACAGTGCCTCGTTCTCGCCATCCGGCGCTTCGTAGTAGCCGATCTTGGCACCGCCGGTGCGGTCGGTCCACAGGTTCTTGCCCTTGCGCTTGACGTTCTTTGCCACCACTGCCGACGCCGCCTGCAGGATGTTCTGGGTGGAGCGGTAGTTCTGTTCCAGGCGGACGATGCGCGCCTCAGGAAAATCCTGTTCGAACTCAAGGATGTTGCGAATGTCGGCCCCGCGCCATGAGTAAATGCTCTGGTCTTCGTCACCGACGGCGCAAACATTGTGCTCGGTCCCGGCCAGCATCCGCATCAGCTCGTACTGGGGACGATTGGTGTCCTGGTACTCATCCACCAGGATGTAGCGATAGCGGCGGTTATAGCGCTCGCGGGTCTCGGCGGACGACTTGAGCACCCGTACGGCATAGAGCAGCAAATCGTCGAAATCCAACGCGTTCGACTTCGCCAATTCCTGCCGGTAGACCTCGTAGATGTGCGACACCCGCTCCGTCTTGGGATCGGTCGAGTTCAGGTAGGCCTGCTGCGGATCCAGCATGTGGTTCTTGGCCCAGGAGATCTGCGATAGCACATTGCGCGGTGTGAGCTGCTTGTCGTCGATGCCCAGACGCTTCATGGCGGCCTTTACCACGTTCTGCTGGTCGGACTCGTCGTAGATGACGAAATCCTTGCGATACCCCTTGCCGCCAATCTGCAAGACATCGATATCACGGCGTAACAAGCGTACGCAGAAGGAGTGGAAGGTGGAGATCAGGGGCTTAGAAATCGAGCGCGCGCCCACCAACGACTCCACCCGGCTGGCCATCTCCGACGCCGCCTTGTTGGTAAAGGTCACCGCCAGGATGGAGTCCGGCGAGACACCAACGGTGTCGATAAGGTGGGCGATTCGGTAGGTGATGACGCGTGTCTTTCCGCTCCCGGCTCCCGCCAGGATCAACACCGGTCCCTCGGCCGCCTCGACGGCTTCGCGCTGTTGCGGATTCAACTTGGACAAATAGGAAGGCAAAATTCAGGATACTCGAAACGAAGTCGTTCACCACAGAGGCACGGAGAACACGGGAAAAATCAATCCATAAAGTCAATCTCTGGCTATCAGACTGCAGTTGGTATTGACTTTAACTCAGTATCCTCCGTGCCCCCGTGATGAACAACTGCCACTAATTTGGCTTGCTGCTGGCTGCCGGAGCTTCCATAGCGCGGCGGGCCTTGCACGCGGCGCAGGGACAATTCTCGCGCAGGAACTGCCAGGAATAGATGCCGTGCTGGTGGCCATCGTTCCAGGAGAAGGCGATGGCGTACTTGCCAACCGGCTTCGCTTCGGTCGGCTTGGCCGCCGCCTTGAACATGGGCAGCGCACCCGCAATGGGCTTCAGCGGATCGCCTGGTTGGCGGCCATCCTTCTCGCGCTCCTCGTTGCACAGGGCGCAAGGGCAGGCGTCACGAAGAAAGGGAAAGCTGTAGGCGCTAAGATGACCATCCTTCCACTCGATGTCCATGCCGGTGCCGGTGGTCAGGTTGACTTTGACGGATTTTGGGTCGGCTACTAGGTCCATGATGAGGCTGTGCTCACTCTTGAGTTCAGTCTCTAGTATCGCAGAAATCCCGCACGCAAGAAGGCCCGGAAGTTCTCCGGGCCTCTCGCATCACCTTCACCGTTTCAGGCGGCTTCACAGGTTCTTGAAGCCTGCTTCACATGAGACGGGACCTACCGGCGATCGTCATCATCATGACGACGGAGGTCGCGGTCGCGATCTCTGTCATAAGCGTGCCAACGGCCATCGCGGTCATACCAACCATTAGGCTGGGCATAATAAGGCGCAGGCGCGGCGTAGTAGCCGTTACCGTAATACGCGGGCCCACGGTAAACATATCGCCCATAACCGTCTCGGTAGTAGCAACCCCGATCGTCCCGGTCATGGTCGCCATCGCAACGACGGTGGTCATCCCAATCCGCCAAACGAAGCGCCCCACCCTGACCCGGATCGAAGGTCGCATGCTCCACCACGGCGCCTTCCGAATTCCCGAGCTGTCTTTGCTGCGCCACCGCGCCCGTGCTCAGAGTTCCCGCGCCAAGTGCCGCCAGCAGTACAAACTTCAATCCGCGTTTCATATTTCCTCCCTTTTGTTTCTCGCTTCCTACAACTGCTTTCGTAATTGGAAACCCCGGGTTCGCCGGAAAGTTCGCGCCAAGACTTCGGCTTCACTTTTCTTAACAGCGCACTGGAAGTTTCTTCCGAAAACGGTGGGAACTACATGGTGCAGGCGGAGTTCTTACACAGAAAACTGAAGCCAACCTTAACTCCAAAAGCAAAGGGCACGGCTGCTCACCGTGCCCTGGTTGCCGATCGCAATGGTTACATCACGATCTCTTTCGCTCGCTGCGCAATCGGATGTTGCATCTCTTCCAGATCACCCTTCACCAGGTTCAGGCCGTAAACACAGGATTCGAACTCCTTCGCCAGCTTGCCGAAGAGCGGAGCCAGTCGCCGGTATTCGAACTGGTCGAACTTGGACACGATGAAGTAGCTTTCTTTGCCGGCCGCGATAAAGTCGACGAAGTTCTCCAGCCGCTGCCGCCGCAAGCGGTAATGGTTAATGCTTTCGGGGAACATGCCGGAGAAGAACAGGGTGTAGTCGCCGATATGCTTGCGGACCTGACGCTCGCGATCAAAAGATGGCGCTGGACCATAGATGGGATCCGCCTCCAGCAACATCTCACCCACATCACTGAGCGGATGGCCATTCTCATTGCACACTTTGAAGAGCTGTTCGCGCTCGCAGAACTCGGCCAACATGTTGACCAGGTAATCCTGAACTTCGGGATCACGTAAGCCGATGTCGTGGTCGAAGTGGTGGTGGACTAGCTCGGTGAACAGCCCTTGGAGCGCATGCGATTCAGGGATCATGGCGTGTTTTGATTGCCTCCTGGTTCGTGAAACACCCCGCAAAATCAGATGTGATGCGACTTCATACCGCACTCTCATACCGAGCGCAATACTTAGCTCGCATGCATCGTTACTGCGAAGGTTCTCTGTACCAACCCGTCCGCTGCAAGTATTCCTCGTACGTCGAAGCTCACAGCAGCCAGCTACACACAATTTGATCCGTGTTTATGCGGGTTTGGTTTCCTGCCAGAGTCCGAGCGGCGCGTCACTTGCGAACTTCTATCAGCAGAGAGACTGGTTGACTGCCAAAATTGCCGAACCCCCGACTTTTCAATTCGGAGAGCTCGAGTCCGCAGACAAGATTGATCTATGACACAATTTGGCTCTTCGGAGGAGGCACTTATGGAAAGAACACAGATCTCAGGCAACTCGCCTTACGAACCGATCGTCGGATTCTCACGCGCAGTGAAGGTTGGGCCGTTTGTCTCGGTAGCCGGAACGGTCGCGACAGGACCGGATGGCAAAATCGTCGGTCCGGGCGATGTCTACGCCCAGGCGGTGCAGACCTTGAAGAACATTGGACAAGCGCTGGAGCAAGCCGGGGCAAGTTTCCAAGACGTCGTCCGGACGCGGACCTTCATCACCGACATCAGCCAATGGGAGAAGGCCGGCAAAGCGCATGGCGAGGTCTTCGGCAACATTCGTCCAGCAGCAAGCATGATCGGCATTTCAGCTCTGGTATCTCCCGACATGCTGATAGAAATCGAGGTGGATGCGGTCATCGCAGAGTGAGGCCGCACTTCGGCATTCGCTTTGCGCTCTTCGGTATTCGCTATTACACCTGGGCTCACAAGGTCTTTGGGTAGCGAATTTAGGCGCGCAAGCCATCGCAAGCGTGACGGCCCCTGTCCTTCTTTCATCCGAAGGATGTTGCGAAGAGCGCAATGCGAAGGGCGAACAGTGGATTTACTGCGTCACCATCAACCCAATCCCTTGGCCCTGGTAGACCCTCTGCCCCGCGCTGGGCACCGTCTTGACCACCATTCGTGTTCCGGAAGGGACCGTTTCCGCGGGGTTCGCCTGGGCCGGCGGGGCCGCCTGGGTGGTGACGTTGCCTACCTTGAATCCGGCATCCACGATAAAGTTCAACGCGTCATCCACGTTCCGTCCGACGAGATCGGGCATGACGAAGGAAGCGCGATCTTCGGCGGCCGCCATGAGGACGCTGATCTTCGGCTCGGACACATTCACCGCGTTCGCCGGAGGACTTTGCGCCACGATCTGATCGCCGGGCGCGCCGGGGATGGTGGCGGTGGCAATCCCGCCAAGCTCCAACCCCCGACGGCGAATATTCATTTCGGCGGCGCGCTCGCTACCGCCAATCAGGTCGGGAATTACGACGCGCTGTGGTCCCATGCTTTCGGCCACCCGCACATGCCAGCCGCGGCGTACCTGGATCCCTGGGGGCGGTGCCTGCGACATCACACGATCGGGCGGTACATCGGAACTGAAGAAGCGATCGCCTTCCTCGAGAACCAATCCATGATCTGCCAGGAGGCGCGTGGCTTGCGTTGAGGTCAACCCTACAACCTTGGGGATTGTGGTCTGGCGGCCGTGAATTGCGAAGCGCATGGCGGTCAGTGCCGATGCCATGAAGACTACCGTCAACACCAGTGCCCGCAGCAGGTAGCGAAAGAAACGTCGCATCAATGAGCCTCACTGTCGCCGGTGTCACCCTCCGACGTGTCGACCTTCTGCGCCACCGCCGTCGCCGGGGGTGGAGCGGCAAAGTCTTCCGACTCGCGGCCCTTGAGAGCGACCCGCATAAAGTCCATCCAGATGGGCAGCGCCGCAGCGGCGCCGGTTTCCTTGTTGCCCAGAGTCTTCTTCTCGTCGAAGCCGACCCATACGCCGCAGGTGAGCGACGGAGAGAAGCCGACAAACCACGCGTCGGTGAAATCGTTGGTCGTGCCCGTTTTTCCGCCCAGGGGATGGTTCAGCTTGCTGGCTGCGAATCCCGTACCGTGCAGCACCACCTCGCGCAACATGCTGACCATGATGCGCGCCGTGCGGGCGCTGACGACATCCTTCACTTCGGGATAGTTGTCTTCCAGCACCCGGCCGTCGTAATCGGTGACCTTGCGAATGTAGCGCGGCATCACCCGGACGCCGTCGTTGGGAAACGTGGTGAACGCGGCCGTCTGCTCTGCCAGCGTGATGTCGGCCGCGCCCAGCGCCACCGGCAGGTAGGGCAGCAGCGGTGAGGTGATACCAAACTTGCGCGCGTATTCGATCACGGTCTTGATACCGCCGACGCGTTCCGTCACCTTGAGTGCGGGAATGTTACGCGACTCAGCGAGAGCATGCCGGTAGGTGATCACCCCTTCAAACTTGCCATCGTAGTTGTGCGGCGTGTACGGACCCGAGGACGTATTGAAGGTGGTTGGGGCGTCGAGCACCGTATCGTCGGGAGTCAGCCCCTGATCGATGGCTGCGGTGTAGATGTACGGTTTGAATGACGAGCCGACCTGGCGCAGCGCCTGGGTGGCGCGATTGAACTTCGACTGCTCGAAGTCACGGCCGCCGACCATTGCCTTCACGTCACCGGTCGAGTTGTCGAGCGCCAGCAGCGCACCCTGCACGCCCGACTCCTGCTCCAGCGAGACGCGGCTGGCGGTTCCGTTCAGGTCGACGACCTTCACGTAGACAATGTCGCCGCGGGTAAGGAACTGCTCGGGCGTGGCCTGCTTGGTCCACTTGATCTCTTCCGGTCCAAGCCGTGCTTCGTAGTTGCCGAACTTCAACGTCGCCGCCATGGGCTCGACTTCCGTGACCAGCGCGTGAATGTAGCTGCCCGTTTCAATGTTGCCCTCCCAATCGACGTGGCGATAGGTCGCCAGCGAATCGCCATTGGCGACGATGTTGAGCAGGTTGCCCTTCCAGCCATGACGCCGCTCATACACCGCGAGCCCGTCCCGCACTGCCTGCCGCGCGGCGCGCTGCATCTCCAGATTGAGCGAGGTGTACACTCGCAGCCCGGCCTCGTGGACTTGTTCCGCGCCGTACTTTTTCTCCAGGTACTGGCGGATTTCCTCCACAAAGTTGGGCGCGATGTCGTTGGTCTCCGCCTGTAGCCTGAGCTGCAGAGGCGCGTCCTTAGCCCGAAGCGCCTCGGCTGCGGTGATCTTGCCGTCCTCCAGCATGTTGTTGATGACCAGATTGCGTCGCCGAAGCGCGCGCTCGGGACTGTTGATGGGCGAGTACAGGTTCGGCGCCTTAGGAAGGCCCGCCAGCACAGCGGCTTCTTCCAGCGTCAAGTCTTTCGCCCGCTTGCTGAAGTAGTAGTTGGCGCCGGCCTCGAAGCCGTAAACGCCGTGGCCCAGGTAGATCTGGTTGGCGTAAAGAGTGAAGATCTGCGGCTTGGTGAAGCGGCGCTCGATCTGGATCGACAGCATGACTTCCTGCATTTTGCGGCGGAAGTTGCGGTCGGGCGAAAGGAACAGATTGCGCGCCAGCTGCATGGTCAGCGTGGAAGCTCCCTGGGCACGGCTTTCCAGGATGACATCGCGCCAGGCCGCGCCAAAGACGCGCCACACATCCACGCCCCAATGCTGCTCGAATTCCTTGTCCTCGGTTGAGATGAGGGCATCGCGCAGCACCTTGGGGAAATCGTTATAGCTGTCGATGACACGCCGTTGCAGCGCGAACTGACCGATGACGCGATTCTGGTCGTCGTAGAGCTGGGTGATGGTGCTGGGCCGGTAATGTTCCAGCTCGGTGACTTGGGGAAGGTCGGTGGAATAGACCAGAGCCAGGCCGGCAACTGCGCCAGCGATGGCGGCGAGAATAATCAGCAGTACGAAGAGCGCGTTCCCCACCAGCTTAAGGCTGGGACGGCGAGTTTCCTCCGCGGTATCGGCCGTTACTTCAGGTTCATCCACAACACGTTTCATTCGGTTTGGCTTTACCGCTTCCGTGCGCTCAGCCGGTTCGCCCGGCTACGCTCAGGATAGCACTGAGAACGGGCCGAACGCCGCTGCGTGAAATCGACGCTTCGCCCAATTGTTGCAACGGGTTAGCAGCGGTGGTCGCTGCCATCCTGCTACTTCTGTGATTTACAATCATCTATTGGTCTATCGCCATTATTCAAACCAGAAACTGTAGTTCCTGAACTTTGCAAAGGAATTGGAGCACGCACTTGCCAGAAACCATCTATGACGTCGCCATCATCGGCAGCGGGCCTGCCGGATATACCGCCGCGATTCGCGCCGGCCAGCTCGGACTGAAGACCGCGCTCATCGAGAAGGACAACAAGCTGGGCGGAACCTGCCTGCATGTGGGCTGCATTCCCACCAAAGCCCTGCTGTTTAACGCCGAGGTCTTCGATCACGTGAAGGAAGGCACCGAGCTGGGCATGGAGAACACCGCCGGCGTGACCTTGAACTGGGGAAAAATCCAGAACCGCAAGCAGGGCATCGTGGACAAGCACGCCAAGGGTCTGCAGTTCCTGATGCGCAAGAACAAGGTCGATGTGGTGAAGGGCTTCGGTAAGTTGACCGGAGCTGCGAAGGACGGCATCCACACCGTTGCCATTGAAGGCGGCGAGCAGACGACGATCAAAGCAAAGCATGTGATTCTGTCGACCGGTTCAGTGGCGCGCATGCTGCCCGGCATGTCGGCGGACGACCAGATCCTCACCAACATTGAGATTCTGAGCTTGAATGAGATCCCCAAATCGCTGATTGTGATCGGGTCGGGCGCGGTGGGCGTAGAGTTCGCCAGCATCTACAAGTCATTTGGCGCCGAAGTCACCATTCTGGAGATGCTGCCGCGCTACGTTCCGGTGGAAGACGAAGAAGTATCGAAAGAGCTGATGCGGGTTTACCGCAAGCGCGGTATCAACGGCTTCGTGAACGCCAAGGTTGAAAAGGTAGAGAAGACCAAGGCGGGCGTGGCAGTGACCTTCAGCGCTGACGGCAAGCAGCAGAAGATCGAAGCCGAAAAAGTGCTGATCGCCATCGGCCGCGCGCCGCGCACGGAGAACGTCGGCATCGAGAAGACCAAGATCAAGGTCGAGCGTGGCTTCGTAGAAGTTGACGGCTACATGCGCACGGCTGAGCCCGGCATCTACGCCATCGGAGACATCGTGGCCGGCTATCCGCAACTGGCGCACTCCGGAGCGATGGAAGGCATCGTGGCCGTTACCCACATCGCCGGTAAGCCGGCGAAGAAAATCAACAAGCTGCGCATTCCGGGCGCGACTTATTGCCATCCGGAGATCGGGAGTGTTGGCTTGACCGAAGCCAAGGCGAAGGAAGCCGGCTACGAGCTCAAGATCGGCAAGTTCCCTTTTACCGCCAACTCGCGGGCCAGCATCGTGGGCCAGCATGAGGGCTTTATCAAGATCGTAAGCGATGCCAAGTACGGCGAGATCCTGGGGGTGCACATCATCGGGCCGAACGCGACCGAGCTGATTGCGGAGTCAGTGCTGGCGCTGGAGATGGAGTGTACCGCGGAAGAATTGGCGAACATCATCCACGCACACCCGACGCTGTCGGAAGCGATGCTGGATGCGGCAAACGCGGTATTCGGAATGCCGATCAACACCTAAAGCGCCTTGGATTCCAACAGCGAGGCAAGAAGGTCACTTCTTCAAAATGGCTTTAGCCGGTCAAATCGGGCTAGAGCCATTCTTGTTGGTGACTGCGGCGGCAGGACGGAAACCGTGTTCTCACCCCTTGCCGGATCTGCAACATTCTGACGACCGGCAACTGACTACCGGCTACGAACTGCTGTCCTCCATTACAATCGCTGCGTGTATTCGCTTTACAGCCTGCTCCTCTTCCTGACGTTGCTGCTCAGCACCCCGTGGTGGCTGCTGCAAATGCTGCGCCATGGAAAATATCTGACGGGTTGGAGCGAACGACTGGGAAAAGTTCCTGATCGGCTCTTCCATCACGTGGCCGAAAACAACATCTGGATTCACGCGGTTTCCGTCGGCGAGGTGCTGGCGATTTCCAGGGTAGCGGACGAACTGAAGGCCCAGCTTCCCGGCTGGCGCATCGTGCTGTCGACCACAACCGACACCGGGCAGAAGCTGGCGCGCGAACGCTTCGGGGAGGACAACGTTTTCTACCTGCCGCTCGACCTGCCCATCGGAGTGCGCGCCTACGTGCAGGCACTGCGTCCCAAGTTGCTGGTGCTGGCCGAAAGCGAGTTTTGGCCTAATCTGCTGCACATTTCCCATCACTCCGGAGCCGCTGTCGCCGTGGTGAACGCTCGTGTTTCGGACCGTTCGCTGCCGGGCTATCTGCGCTTCCATGGACTGTTGCAGCGAATCATGACCAATGTCGACCTGTTTCTGGCGCAGACCGAGGAAGACGCCAGTCGGCTGGTGACAGATTGGAGCGGATGCAGGCCGTGTTCAGGTCAGCGGCAACCTGAAATTTGAAGTGATGCCGCCGGCAAGTCCAGCTATTGTCACTCTGTTCGGCGCCGCCGTTGAGCGCGAGCAGATCGGGCCGCTGATCGTAGCGGGCAGCACGCTGGAAGGCGAAGAGGCCCATGTTGCTGGAGATGTTTCGCCGGGTTGCAGCCATCATATCCGGGAGCGCTGCTGGTGTTGGCGCCGCGCCATCCCGAACGCTTTGGGGCGATCGCCTCGATGCTGGCCGCATGGGACCTCCGCTGGCAGTTGCGCTCGCAGTGGAACGGCCAGAAGCCAATCGCTGGAGGAGTTTTTCTGCTGGATACGATTGGTGAATTGTCGAGCCTGTACCAGTTTGCGGATATCGCATTCGTTGGCGGCAGCCTGGTGGCACGCGGCGGACATAACGTCCTGGAAGCCGCGCAGTACGGTAAAGCCATTCTGGTCGGTCCCCACACCGAAAACTTCCGTGACATCATCGACTTCTTTCGCAGGGCCGACGCTCTGCGGGTTGTCACGCCGCGGGCCTGAGTTCTACTGTGCTGCAGTTGTTGGAGCACGAAGAGGAGCGGCTGGCTTTGGGACGAAACGCTCTTCGGGTCATGCGGTCGCAGCAAGGTGCGACGGAAAGAACCGTTAGCGCGCTCTTGAACCTGCTGCCGGTCGCCGTGCGTGAGCCGGCAACTTCCTCGGAGGTCCGGTCATGAATCCCCTTTCCGCTCTTTATCGGCGTGGTCCTCCGTCGGCGGAACAAGCTGTACGAGAGCGGCAAGTTCAAGGTCCGCCAGCTGCAGGGCCCGGTTGTCAGCATCGGCAACATCGCCGCCGGAGGCTCGGGTAAAACGCCATTCCTTATCGCCTTGGGCAAGCTGCTCAAGCAGCGCGGAGTTGCTTTCGACGTCCTCTCGCGCGGCTACGGACGTAGCACCAAAGGCGTGATGCTGGTCGATGCCGCCGGCTCACCACGAGATTTCGGTGATGAGCCGCTGCTGATCGCGCGCAAGTTGCGGGTGCCGGTAATTGTGGGTGAAGACCGTTACCTCGCCGGGGAATTTGCCGAGCAGAAATTCGGCCCACAACTCCATCTGCTGGATGATGGATTTCAACACCGCCGGCTGGCTCGCGACTTCAATATCGTGCTGATTACGCCAACCGATGCCGCGCGATTCTCTGCTGCCTGCCGGGAGACTGCGCGAGCCACTGACTGCGCTGTCCCGCGCGGACGCGATCGTGCTGACCAATCAGACACCCGCCCGACGGCTTGCCTTTCGACTGACCAGAAAGTCTGGCGCGTCTGGCGGGACATTATTGCGCCCGAGGTTCGTGAACGCTGCGTGGCCTTCTGCGGGATTGCCCGCCCAGGAAACTTTTTCGCGCAACTGCGCGCCGCCGGCATTCCGTTGGCTGTACCCAAAGCTTCTCCGATCACCACGCCTACACGCGAGTCGGATGTTCGCGACTTACTGACGTTGCGGCAAAAGTCTGGCGCTATGGCCTTCCTCACCACGGAGAAAGACGCCATCAACCTGGGCGCTCGAGCACTCGAGCCGCTGCATGTGGCCCCGGTCTGCACGTCGATTCCGCCGTGCGGATGGAAGATTCGACGATCCGCCCGAGGCGGTTGGTCGGAAACGCGCTGATGGGGCGACTTCAGGGCAAAACGCGAATTCCACCGCCTAGCATGAAGACAATCTAAAGTTAGCCACTGCGCCCGGTGGCTCCATCCCAGCACCGGGCGTTTCATTTGAGTTCATGAACAAGCACCCAAAAGATGTCGGAGCGCTGGAAGAAGATCGTTCACTCTTTTCCGAGGTTTCCGTCACCGTCTTAGGCCGATCTGGTTGCCGACGAATTCGTGTTTGGCGAGATCGCCCGCGTGTCGCGCGAAGCTCCGGTTCTGATCCTGAAGCATCGCGAGCGCACGGTTGTGCCCGGCGGTGGAGCTAATGCCGTCATGAACCTGGCAGTCCTTCGGCGTCAATGTTCTGCCCGTGGGGGTGGTGGGCGACGACGAGCCCGGCACCCTGCTATTGGATTGCTTTCCGCGAAAAGAAGATTCCGGTCAGCGGCATTGAGCGGCTGAAGAATCACACCACCACGACCAAGACCCGTATTTTGGCTGGCATGTCGCACACCAGCCGGCAGCAGGTGGTACGCGTCGATCGTGAGCCGGAGCCTTTGGGCGAAATGCATCCCGCGCTCCTGAACCTGGTGAATGCCGCGCGCGAATATGCCACGGCCTCCGACGCATTGCTGGTTTCCGACTATGGATACGGGGCTGCGACGCCGCGGCTCCTTACGTTCATCAAGTCGAACGGCTGCCTGGAGAACAAGCCCATCAACGTCGACTCGCGCTATCGCATTCTGGACTACGAAGGTGCGACCGCGGCCACTCCCAACGAACCTGAGGTCGAAGAAGCGTTGGGGATGAAAATCGGGCATGACGACGAGAAGCTGTTCGCCGCCGGCGAGGAGCTCATGGACGAAATGAAACTGGAATCGCTGGTCATCACCCGTGGACGCGATGGCATGGTGGCGTTCGACAGGGACTCCAAACCGATGGCGATTCCCATCTACGGCTCGGACCAGGTGGTGGACGTTACCGGCGCCGGCGATACCGTGATTGCAACCTTCACGGCGGCCCTGGCAGCAGGAGCAGACACCGTCTCCGCAGCGCGACTGGCGAACTTTGCCGGCGGCATCGTAGTGATGAAGCGTGGCACGGCAACCGTTTCCAGCAAAGAATTGCTGGCTGCGATCGACCAATATTCGGCGACGGCATCAGCGTGAACGATAACGAAACAAAAATATTGTCCCGCGACGCCTTGCGTGATCGCGTAGCAGAATGGCGTCGCCAAGGACAGCCGATCGTGCTGGCTAACGGCTGCCTCGACCTGCTGCACGTGGGCCACGTTCGTTATCTGCGCGGCGCTAAGGCCCTGGGCGGAAAACTTGTGGTCGCGATGAACTCCGATGAAAGCGTGCGTCGTCTAAAGGGCGAAGGCCGTCCCTTCATGCCCGCCGCCGAGCGTGCCGAGATTATTGCCGCTCTCACGGATGTCGATGCAGTGGTCATCTTCGATGAGCCGGATGTGCGCGCCCTGATCCGTGAACTCCATCCCGACGTGCAGGCCAAGGGAACCGACTACACCTGCGACACTGTGCCCGAGAGGGACGAAGTACTGGCTTACGGTGGACGGGTGGAGATCGTGGGCGATCCGAAAGACCATTCCACCACCAGCTTCCTCTCGCAGCTGCAAAACCGGAGCCGGGGGCACGGTTCCAAGTGAGTTCTCCCGCATTTCCGCCGGATCGCAAGCAAACTGACGCGGTTCCCGTCGCCGACTCCTCGCTCTCTCCTAACGCGCGCCTGCTGGTCGTCCGCTTGAGTGCGATGGGCGACATCATTCACGCTATGCCCGCCATTACTGCTTTGCGATCCGCCAGGCCCGACGTGCAGATTGGATGGCTGGTTGAAGGCCGCTGGGCGACGCTGTTGTGCGCCCGCGAAGACGCTTACCTGGCGCCTCGTTCAACCCTGAAGCCACTTGTCGATTGGGTTCACGTCGCGAATTTCAAAAGCTGGCGCAAATCGCTGCTGTCGAGGACGACTTGGCGGGAAATGAGCACGGCCCGTGACGATCTGCGGTCCCGCAAATACGACGTCGCCGCTCGATCTTCAGGGTGCCATTCGCTCGGCGCTCGCTGCTCAGAACTCAGGCGCACCCACGCGCGTAGGCTCCTCGCAACCGCGCGAAGCTCCGGCCACCATGTTCTATACGCGGCAAGTTGATCCGCGCGGCGCCGCACGTCGTGGAGCAAGCGCTGTCGATCGTCTCCGCGATCGCCGACCAGCCCCTGCCATATACCGAGCCGTTGTTCCCACTCGATCCTGTTACCGAAGAGTGGGCTCAACAGGCATGCGCGAGTTTTGGCACGAAGCCCCTGGCCATCATGAATCCCGGAGCGGGATGGGGAGCGAAATGCTGGCCGGCGGAATCGTTTGCCACGGTGGCGCGCGGACTGACCGAACGAGGATTTGCCGTGGTGGTGAATCATGGTCCGGGAGAAGAATCACTGGCGGAAGCGGTGCGGGACTCGAGCGGCAAATCTAGCCATGCCGGTGAAGTGTTCAGTCGGCGAGCTTATCGCACTGACCCGCCGGGCAAAGCTCTTCGTCGGGGGCGATACCGGACCCATGCACTTGGCCGCAGCGTTGCGCGTTCCTGTGGTCGCCTTGTTCGGGCCGACGCGTCCGGAGCGCAACGGTCCCTACGGCACGCAAAGTGTCGTGCTGCGCAGTCCGGAGAGCGTCAACAACAGCAGCCACACCGACCGTCCCGACGAAGGCCTGTTGTCGATTCAGCCGCAAGCCGTGATTGATGCGGTGGACCAGTTGCTGGGAGCGCCGCGTGGGTAATGCGGCCGGAAATCCGCAGTGGACCTGGAACCGGATTGCACGCCGCATCCGCGTACCCCTGGGCTTTCTGTTCGCGGCGTTTTACATCTGGCGCGCCAAGCCAACCTGGATGTCTTTCGCGGCTGGCGCAGTTGTAATCTCGTTCGGACTGATTACCCGCGCGCTGGCATCGGGCCAGGTGAAGAAAGACCGCGAGCTGACCACCACCGGCCCGTATCGCTACGTGCGCAATCCCCTCTACCTGGGTTCAATCCTTCTCGGAGTCGGCTTCGCCGTGGCGGCGCGCGATCTTTGGGTTGGCGCCGTCCTGGTCATTTACTTTCTCGCGATTTATGTTCCGGTGATCCGCGGCGAGCAGACTTACCTGCGCAGTCAGTTTCCCGGATACGCAGAATACATTGCAAGCGTTCCCAGCCTCATGCCTCGCAGCTTGTGGTTCACCGGGGTGACGAACGGTTTCTCCCGTGAGTTATACTTCCGACATCGCGAGTACAATTCCCTGCTGGGCGCCGCTGCGATGTTGGCGGTCCTTCTTGCGAAAATCCTCTGGCTCCCCAGGTGAAGGTGACTTACATCACGCGCCCATTTGTTGTGCTCGCCATAGTACTTTGCGCTGCGGTTCTGCCGGGACGAACCGCGCCGCAATCGGGCATGACGCCGCAGGCTTCGCACACTCCTACCACTCTTTCCGGCGAAAACAAGATCGGCAGCGCATCGCACATTCAGCCGCTGCGACCAAGCTTCCAGTTTCCCTACGGGCAGACGCTCCACTACACCGGCGAGTGGCGCTTCTGGACTGCCGGTGTCGCCACGCTGCGCATTGAGCGTTCCGGATCGCAGGACCACGTGGAAGCGACCGCGGATTCCAGCGGGGTTGTGGCCTTGCTCTACCGGGTGCAGGACCGCTTTAATTCCTACCTCGACGCCAAGAGCCTATGCTCCTCCAAGCTGATCAAGCACACCGAGGAAGGCTCACATCTGCGCGATACTGTCATCACCTACGATTACAGCCGAGGCAAGGCGGTGCTGGAGGAACACAACCTCAAAGACAACACGCAAAAGCGCACCGAAAACGACATTCCGAACTGCGTGACCGACGTGGTTTCCGGTTTGCTGTACGTTGGCAGCCTGCCGCTGCAGATGGGAACCACCTACACCTTCCCACTCAACGACGGCGGCAAGACGGCCACGGTGCAGGCACACGTTGAAGGCAAGGAGCAGGTCAAGACTCCGGCCGGAACGTTCCAGACGATCCGCGTCGGACCTGAGGGCGACTCCGGCATACTTCGGACCAAAGGCCGCTTCTGGATCTGGTACACCGACGACGAGCGCCATCTGCCGGTGCAGATGCGCGCCAAACTTTTCTTTGGAACGCTGACGGTTTATCTCACCAGCATCACCAAGTAACTTACTGGATGCGGTACCGCTCAGCCATCAACCGCTGCAAGCGCGGCTTATACAGGATGTCGTAGGCGAACTCCTTGTCGGGGAACATGGCCAAGGCAGCTCGTTTGGCATTTGCTGCCAGTTCGGAAGCTTCTTCCACGGTCAATTCCGGGTCCTGGCCGATGACGGACATCACCATGTTCATCATGATCTGCAGCCGGCGCAGCTTGCGGCGCTCTTCTTCCTGCTCGCTGCCTGCGGTCTGCGACGTAACACTCTTGCGTTCCGATAGCTCCATGGGCCCCCTTTGCAGAAAAGCCGTCTCCGGCAACGGCGCACGGCGTCGTGCTGCAAAACTCCTGCTGAAATTTGATGTGCGCCGCATCCCCACCGTTGCGCAAGTCTTATTGGGCGCATCATACACCCGAATGGCATAATTACAGCTGCTAACCGTAAGGTGGATGAGTAACGACAAGGTTGCCTTTCGTGCATCCAAGTCATCGGAGGAGACATGCCTGAAACAGATAGCGGTCACGACGAACTGGTAAAGGTTTTCGACACGGATGAGGAATCGGAAGCGATGGTGGTGCGTGGCTTGCTGGAGTCGGCAGGCATCGAAGCCATAACGCAGAATCGCGAGGCGCCCCAGGACATCCTGCCCGGTGTGGGCGGCGTGGTAGTGCTGGTGCGGCCCGATCAGGCCGAAGAAGCGGTGGCAACCATCGAGGCCTACCGCAACCAGCCCGCCACCGACGAAGACGAGGCACTCAGCGAAGAACCGGCGTAGCCGTTACCGTCTTACCGTCCAGATAAAACGAAACAGCCCCGGCGAGGTCGGTGCGATAGGTGGTGATATGCGCGCCGGCATAACGCTGCATCACCTCGGGCCGGGGGTGTCCAAACGAGTTGTAGAACCCCACCGACACCACGGCATACCTCGGATGAACTGCCTGAAGAAACTCGGGCGAACTCGAGGTATTGCTGCCGTGGTGGCCGACCTTTAGCAGATCGACCTGCGACGCTTCCGCTGCCAGGAGCTTTTCGATGCGCTCATGAGCATCGCCCACCAGCAGCGCCGACGTATCTCCAAATCGAACTCGCAAGACGAGTGACTCGTCGTCTTCCCCGTGAGCTCGATGCGGCCATCCCGGCTGCGGATTCAGCACCCGAATGTCGGTCCCACCAAAAGCCATGGCGTCGCCGGCAGCGAACGCTATGCGCAGCACTCCGAATGATTCGGCCGCGGCCAGGACCTCCGCAAAATCCGGGCTCGTCGACTCTATGCCATACCAAAGTTGACGCGGCCTGAAGTTGGCGATGATGCCGCGGCATGCCTCCCATATGGTCGCTGTGCGCGTGTGAGATTGCCACTACGTCCAGGCGCTCGATTCCGCGGGACCACAGATAAGGCGACACGACCTCTTCTCCCACGTCGAAGTCGGAATGCGAATTTCCCGGCATCCCCCCCGAATCCAGCAACAGGGTCTTACCTTGCGGCGTGATCAGCAGGAGGGCGTCGCCCTGGCCAACATCGATAGCCGTAATCTCCAGCACACCGGGACGCCACTGCGGTTTGGCGGGATACAGTACGATCCACAAGGCCGAAGCCAGCAAACCAGCCACCGCGAACGTCGCCAAAACGCGGCGTCTCGACAACACTAACGCCAGCCCCACCGTGCCGGCGGCAAACAGCGCTACCGCCAATGTGGGCGCGGCCACCCGCACTTCGGACACGCGCCAGCGGCCAATCAGGTGGACTGTGCCTGTCAGCAGGTCCATGGAATAGCCAGCTATCAGTGCTGGAAGAAACGCCAGCCAATGTGAGAGATAAGACAATACGACGGCTAGCACTGCGCTGGGCAGCAGCAACGACGCAAGGGGAATGACCAGCGCATTCGCCGGCAGCGACATGGTGGTGGCGCGATGGAAATACCAGCTCATGGGCAGGGCCAGCGTCAGCTGGATGATGGTGGAGGTAAACAGCAACTCGGAGACCGCCAACACCAGGGCGGTCGGGCGTAGCACCACGAAGTTCGCGGCCTTAGGCCCGATGACCCCGCGCAGCGCCTTCCGTACCACGCGTAACTCCACACGAAACGTCGCCGCTCGCGTTGGCAGCGAGTAGTCGTATTCCGGTGAATCGATATTTCGCAAGCCATTTTGCAGGGGATAAACCGTGCGCCGCAGGATAGGCACCGCAATACCAGCAACCGCGATCACCGCCAGGAACGTCAGTTGAAAGCTGGCTTCAAACAGGGTGCGGGGATTCACCAGCAGAATCCCCAGCGCTGCAATGCCCAGCGCGTTCAAGCCAGCACGATCGCGGAACAGCAGTCGCGTCAGCAGGTAAAGGTCCAGGGTGATCGTGGCCCGCACGATGGGTGTCCCCAGGTCCGCGACGAAAGCGTACCCCCAGGACAGCAGGACGGTGAGAATGGTGGCCCAGGTTTCTCCCACCCGCACCACGCGCAGCGCCCACAGCAGAGCGAACGCCAGAATGCCCACGTTGATGCCGGAGACGACGAGTATGTGGTACGTTCCCGTGCGCTGGAAGTCGGCTTTGATGTCACGCCCAAACAATGCTCGGCCGCCGATCAGGGCAGCCTGCATCAGGGCGCCACGCTCGCCCGGCCATAGCTTCTGAATGTGCGCCAGAGCGCTGCGGCGAGCCGCGCTACGCCACAGTCCGACGCGGCTGCCTGCAAAGCCGGGAAGCACTTCCACACTACTGGCCGGGGTCGATCCGGTGAGGCGAATCCCTTGCGAGGCCAGGTATCCAGCCACGTCCATCGCGCCAGGGTCGCGGTAGTTGCGAGGCTCGCGCAGCTTGGCGATGAAGTGCAGCCTCTGCCCATACGTGTAAACCTTCAGAGGCGATTCGCCCGCCGATTCAACCGCCCATTCCTCCTCACTCTGCTTGCCGTAAATCGACAGCCGGATGCCGACCGGCGACACGACTGCATAATCGCCCTGGCGAAACTCTTCCGTCTCCACATCGAGCGACTCCTGCTTGCCGCCGTAAGGGCTGTCTCGAATCAACCCTTCACGGACGACGTGCGCTGTGACCTCCACTCCCATTTCGCCGGTCGCGAATGGTTGCAGATTCTCTCTCAGTGTCGTTTGTGCTGCGTCACGCGCCTGAAGGTAGAAGCCGCCCAGTGGAACCATCGCCATCAGGGCGAGCACGAATCCTGCCTGAGGACGCCGGCGCAGAAATACAACGCCCGCGGCCGCTACGACGAAGCCAATCAGCCAGATGCTGGGGGAACGCCACAGGTAATTGGCCGCGAGAATTCCGCTGGCGAAGGCTACTCCAGCCAGAAAAACGGGTTCCTGTCCGCCGCAGTAGGGTTTGGAGTTTCCCGCTAGGGAGGTGCTTTGGCTCGCCGAAGATAAGTGCAGAGACACGGCCGTTCGCCGGAGTTGCAACTCGCACGGTGAGACATAATCAGGTCGCGCCCGGGTCTGCGCAGCCCGCGAAGCGTCGTCACCTGGAGTCGATTACAAGCGGTCCAAGTCCTCCGCGCCGAAAACTGGAGTCCATGGCCACATTTCATATTGCGCGAGTCCGAAACGGGTATACGGATCGTTGTCGCGAATACTGTCCAGCGTCGCTTGTGCTTCGTCATCGGGCACCCGCAGCAGCATGGCGCCGCCATTACGCGGAACCACCGGTCCTGAAGCAATCAACAATCCCTCTTGCTTCAGGCCCTGGCAATAAGCGCGGTGCGCGTCCACATGTTTCAGGACGTCTTCTATCGGCTTCCGATAACGAATCATAGCGATCGCGTACATAAGCCTCCATCACCTCTGCGCGCGATTGGCGCGTCGAGGATCCAGCCTCCGGGCGAGGGTTTCGAGCTAACGGGCCAGGTGCAGGACCGTTTCCATGTGGTACGTCTGCGGGAACATGTCCACCAGGTGCGTCTGCTCGACCCGATAGCCCGATTCTAGCAGTACCTTCAGGTCACGCGAGAGGGTTGCCGGATCACATGAGACGTAGGTCACATGCGAGGCGGACATGCGTCCCAGTGCCTTGGCCGACTTCTCGCCAAGTCCCGCACGCGGCGGATCGAGGACAATGAGATCCAGCCCGCGTTTCGCCTCCCGCTCCGTCAGGAATGCCTCAGTGGTGTTGCGCACGCACTTCAGGTTGGCGGGAGCGTCGTGCTGAAGATCGGCGTAGGAGTAAGGCGATGCCTCCACTGCCTGCACCTGTTCGAAGTTCCGTGCCAATTGCTTGGCAAACAACCCCGCTCCAGCGTAAAGATCAAGCGCCTTGCGGCCGCTGCGATTTGCGGTGACGATCTCGACCAGTTTGTCGACGAGATATCGATTGGTCTGGAAGAACGACCCACCGCTAACGCGATAATCGATACCTGCAGCGTGATAAACCAGCGAGCTTTCTCCCGTGACTTCGGACGCCTCGCCATGAATCGAGCTCAGTGGCGCACGCTGGCGGCTTTCGTCTTCCACCGGCGACGTCGCGAAAACCACAACTCCGGCTATCTCTCGCAAGACCCGTTGTAGCGCAGCCGCAAACGGCTGGCAGTCCTTGGTGTCAATGCCGGGGCGGACGTACGCCTCCACCAGTAACCTGGTGTCATCGTGGTTGGTGAAGAATTGCAGCCCGTGCAGCGACTCCGGCGCAGTCCCTTCGCGCCCCAGCGTCCACACCGCGGCGATCGCCTGGTTTAGCAGCGGCGAGCTGATAGGGCAACTTTCTACCGCTAGAAGATCATGCGAGCTGTGCTGGAAGTATCCCAGCGTGAACCCCGGCTGATGGCGCACATGCATCCGGGTGCGATTGCGATAGCCCCACGGCTGCGCAGAGTGGACCTGGATTTCCTGCTGGAGTTCGAATTTGGCCGTACGGCGCAACGTCTCGCGCAGGATTTCCGCCTTGTAGCGCAGCTGCGCCGCATAGTCGATGTGCTGATAGTGGCAGCCGCCGCAATGCCCGAAATAGGGACATCCCGGCTCGACCCGCTCGGGCGAAGGCGTTAGCAGCCGCTCTATCTTGGCGCGTGCGAAGCCCGGACGGCTTTCGACCAGCGCAGCCTCGATCTCTTCACCCGGCAGAACGAATGGGGTGAACACGGTTTTGCCGCGTCCCTTTTCGTCGGCAGGCAGGCGCGCCAGCCCGTCTCCGCCGTAGACCAGCTTTTCAATTTTGAGTTGCAAACATTCTCCAGACGTAACGATCTATCAATGCTACATGTAAAACAGGCTCAGACGCGGCACGCCGTGCTGTTCCAGCAGCCGCTTGTGAATGTACTGCTTGTGCAGCTGTTCGATCTGGGGCGCGCTCATCTTGCGGCGATAGGGCGCCAGTTCGCGATCGGCATCGGAGCGCACCTGGAACAGCGCCTCATCGGGAGTCGCTGCCAGCAATGCAGCGAACAGCTTCTCTTCCGCGACCGTGAGCCGGCGCTCCAAGTCTTCCATCTGCCCCGGTTTTTCCTGGTTCAGCGATTCTGCCAGGCTGCGCAGGTTGGCAGCTGTCTCCCGCGCCAAAGTTTGGGCCTGGCCCGGCGAGTTCAGTCCGATCGAGCATGTCCGCGTTGCGGGTCAGGTATTCCGCTATGGCCGTATGTTCCAACCCAGCGTTCGGCGTCTCCTTGGGGGCTGCGCCCACCGCAGCTTCGTTCAACTCCTCGGCCGACGCCAGCACCTCCTGCGAACAATAGGCCAGCCCATTCACTTTGCGGGTGCGGTGTGGACGGCGCTCCCACTTCTCGAATGTCGAGTCGATGCCGCGCAGTACCGCCTCCAGAGGAATGCCGGCATCCTTCCAGGTCTCCATCAGCGCCCAGTCGAGCGGGGAAAGCAGAAGAATGCTGCCGCGACGGCGCTGGAAGTGTTCCTCGATTTCGGTGAAGTAGTTGAAGTAGGTTTCCACAGAATTACAGTCAGGCGTCGGCAGCAATGCCGTTGTCAGGCTGGAAAATCCCCCACCTAAGCAAAAGAAGCTTGGCGGGGCACTCTCCTGAACGTAGCGGACTCAGAGGGCATTAATTTCGCTTGAGAGTGGAAGCCGCAGCCTCGCGTGCAGCGGCAGGCTCGGAGCCGGCCGCGGCGTTTTCCCGACGTTTGCTGTGCGGCAAATTTCGCTCGTAGATAATGCGCAGTCCTTCCAACGTCAGCAGGTCGTCGATCTCCTTGATGTACTTTGACCCGCCCCCCATCAGGGGCGCGAGCCCGCCGGTCGCCACCACGGTCACATTTTCGCCCATCTCGGCAATCAGCCTCTCCAGTATGCCGTCGATTAATCCCAGGTAGCCGTAATACAAGCCCGATTGCACGCTGTTCACCGTGTTGGTGGCCAGCACGCGGGGCGGCTTGCGGATGTCCACGCGCGGCAGGCGAGCCGTGCGATTGAACAGCGCATCGGCGGATACGCCAATCCCCGGCGTAATCACGCCGCCCATGTATTCGCCCTTTTTCGACACTACGTCAAAAGTCGTCGCCGTGCCGAAGTCCACCACAATGCAGGGCCCACCGAACTTCTCGAACGCCGCCACGCTGTTCACGATGCGATCGGCGCCCACCTCCGCCGGATTGTCGTAATGCACCGGCATGCCGGTCTTCACGCCCGGCTCAATGAACAGCGGCCGCGAATGGAAGTACCGCTCGCACACCTCGCGCAACGTCGAGTCCAGCGGCGGGACGACCGACGAGATGACAGTGCCATGTACTGCGCCGACTTCCAATCCATTCATCGAAAACAGGTTGCGAAACAGCACGCCATACTCATCCACCGTCTGGGTCTTGGTGGTGGAGACGCGCCAGTGCGCAATCAGCGGCCCGTGCGGAGCACCCGGATCGCTGGAGTTTGCCTCGAACACCCCAAGAACCGTGTTTGTATTCCCGACATCCAGAACCAAAAGCATCTTATTTTCCATTGAGGGCGCGGACGCCGCCTGAAAATACCGTTCGCAGCCGATCGGAAGAGCGCACTAGCAGGAAGCCGCGCTCGTCGAGGCCTTCCGTAATCCCTTCGTAACCGCCATCCTCTTCGACATGCACGTAGCGCGATCGCGCAAAAGAGGACCGCTCCTCGAAGTCGTGGAGGATTGCAGCGCGCCCGGCGGGTCCATTGTCCATCAGCTTGCGGTATTCGCTGTCGAGCGATTTTAGCAGAGCGGCGGCCAACTCCACCCGCGACCACTCCCGGCCACTCTCCATGCGCAAAGACGTTGCAATCGACTCCAAATCGCCGGAAAACGACGGCTGATTCACGTTGATGCCAATGCCGATCACCACGTAGCGCACTCGCGTGGGCTCGGCATTCATCTCGGTCAGAATGCCGCAAAATTTGCGCCCGTCCAGCATGACGTCGTTCGGCCAGCGCAGGTCAGGGTGCAGGCCGGTCGTCTTCTGGACTGCCTCGGCCACCGCGATACCGGTCATCAGGGAAAGCAGCAGAGCATCGACCGGAGAGATCGCCGGCCGCAGCACGACCGAACAGTAGATCCCAACCGACTGCTCCGATTCCCACGAATGTCCGCCGCGGCCGCGACCGGCGGTCTGCTGCTCTCCGAGGAAGACCGCGCCCTCGGGTTCGTCTGCCGCAGCGGCTTGCATGGCAGCCACATTGGTCGACCCAATCCGAAAGTAGTGGTGGATGCGGTTGGCAAAAAGGGTCCCCCGCACCAGAGGGCTCAAAATGTCAGGCAGTAACAGGTCAGGAACTGATTCCAATTGATATCCGGTGGCCAGGTGTCCCGCAATGCGCACCCCCAGTTCGCGGAGATGCTGCACCGCGCGCCACACTTCCGAACGCGACGTACCTAAGTCTTCAGCGATGCGCGTGCCGCTGATGACCATGGTGGCGTTGTCGCTGAGCAGGCGCACAATGCGGCACAGCCGCGCGTCGGTGGAGCGGTCGGGCTCAGTGTCAATGCGGGTTGGCGGAATTCGGTTGATAAGAAGATTATGCTGGAGGGCTGCTGGAAAAGGTAGCCGAGGCAGATGTCGGCCGAAAACTGAGTGCTGACAACTTCCTACGCGGGCGAGAAGCGCATGCTCAAATCCACCGCCGCCACCGAGTGAGTCAGCGCTCCCACCGAGATGAAGTTCACACCGGTCTCTGCGTAGGCGCGGACGTTCTCCAGCGTGATACCGCCCGAGGCCTCCAGGGGAATGGGCTGGCCGGACTTGCGGACCCGCTCCACGGCTTGGCGCACCTGATCCGGAGTCATATTGTCCAGCAGCACCGATTCCGCGCCATGTTCCATCACCGCTTCAAGCTCTTCCAGCGACCGGACTTCAATCTCCACATGTTGTGAGCCGCGCCGATTGTGCAGAGCACGCTCCAGCGCGGGAACCACTCCGCCCGCCAGCGCGATGTGATTGTTCTTGATGAGCACGCCATCGCTCAGGTCGAGACGGTGGTTGTGGCCGCCGCCGCAGGTCACGGCGTACTTGTCCAGCACGCGCAGGCCCGGCGCGGTCTTGCGAGTATCCAGAATGACGGTCTTGGTGCCCGCTACCGCGTCGACATATTTCCGGGTAAGGGTGGCGATGCCGCTCATGCGCTGCATGATGTTCAGGATCACGCGCTCGCAGGAAAGCAGCACGCGCGCGTTATGCACGATCACGGCAACGGATTGCCCTTTACGCAGCCGCACGCCGTCAAAAATTTCGGTGTGGCTGGTGACTTCGGGATGCGACGTCACGGTTCCATCCAGCACGGCGAAGACGTCGAATATTCGATGCAGGCAGCCTACGCCGGAGAGCACGCAGTCCTGCTTGGCCAGGATGGTGGCTGAGGCCCGCTGATTAACGTCGATGCACGCATATGAGGTGGCATCGCGCGTGGCGCGATCCTCCTGCAGCGCATTTTCCAAGATTGCCGTGACGCGGCGTGTTGTCCAGTCCACTTAGAACCCTTACCCCACCTACTGTTTTATCAGGTCTAGCTCTGCCAGGGCACCTTTGGCTTTCTCGATCAGCATCTCCACTTCGGCCCTGCGCTTCTTTAGCCCTTCGACTACATTAGCCGGGGCTTTCGCCAGAAATGCCTGGTTATTCAATTGCGCGGAACCACGCTCCAACTCCTGCGTGAGTTTAGCAAGGTCCTTGTTCAGCCGTTCCCGTTCCGCCGCAACATCGATCTTGCGCTCGTAGATGGCCCGCACTTCGAAACGGGCGGTGCTGCGCGCCCCGGCGGCTTTCGCCAGCGACTGCTCGACAAAGGTCACGCCTTCAACGTTCGCCAGTCTCTCCAGTGCTCCCAGATTGCGTTCCAGCATTGACCGGACCTCGCCGTCGGCGAATACTTCGATCGGCACCTTCAGCTTGGTCTCAATCTTCTGCTCGGCACGAATGTTGCGTACGCTGACGATCAGATCCTGCAGGATCGCCATCTCGGTCTCGGCATCGCCATTAATCTGCGCCGGGTCGGCCTTGGGGTACGCTGCCAGCGCGATCGACTTTGCCGGAGCTTTTCCGTCGTATACCGCATGCCACAGCTCTTCGGTGATGAACGGCATGAAGGGCGACAGCATGCGCAACGCGCCTTCGAAGATACTGATGAGGTTGGCGTAAGCCGTTCGCGCCGCGTCGCGGTCGTCCGACATTACTCGCGGCTTGATCAGTTCGAGATACCAGTCGCAGTATTCGCCCCAGAAGAAGTGATAGACCACGTGCGCCGCTTCGTGGAAACGATAGGTGGCCAGCGCCTCGTCAATTTGCTGGGCCACGCGATTGAAGCGCGACAGAATCCAGCGGTCTTCCAGCGTCTCCGCCTTGAAGCCGGCGATTCCCAGCGAGGCAAAGTCGGTCGGCGTGGCCCTGAACTCCGCCAGCGACCACACCCCAGCTTCCTGTGCGCGGTCCACATTCATGAACAGGAAGCGGGCCGCGTTCCATATCTTGTTGGCAAACGCGCGATAGCTCTCCGTACGACTCTCGGAGAACGCAATGTCGGTACCGGGCGCTGCCATCGCCGCCAGGGTGAACCGCACCGCGTCCGTGCCGTACTGCTCGATGATTCCGATCGGGTCCATCACGTTGCCCTTGGTCTTCGACATCTTCTGCCGCTCGGCGTCGCGCACCAGGGCATGGATGTAGACGTTGCGGAAGGGCACGTCCCCCTTGGGATTGCCGCGCATGAAGTGGCAATTCATCATGATCATGCGTGCCACCCAGAAGAACAGGATGTCGAAGCCAGTGATGAGCAGCGTGGTCGGATAGAAGCCGTCTAGATCGGGCGTAGAGTCGGGCCAGCCCAGGGCGGAACATGGCAAAAGGCCTGACGAGAACCAGGTGTCGAGTACGTCCTTGTCCTGCTCAAGCGCGCCCCCACACTTGCAGGCTTGCGGCGTCTCGCGGGCAACTATGATCTCCCTGCAGGCCTTGCAGTGCCATGCCGGAATGCGATGTCCCCACCACAACTGCCGGGAAATGCACCAGTCGTGAATGTTGCGCATCCACTCGAAGTACGTCTTGGAGTACATCTCGGGGACAAACTTGATGTCGCCCTTCTCCACTACCTCGATGGCGCGGTCGGCCAGCGGCTGGATTTTTACGAACCACTGCGTCGACAGGCGCGGCTCAACAATGGTCTTGCAGCGGTCGCACTTGCCCAGCGGAACAACGTAATCCTTCGTCCCCACCAGGAAACCGCCGGCCTCTAAGTCCTCCAGAACCTTCGTCCGCGCTTCGAAACGATCCAGTCCCTTGTACGGCCCGGCGTTCTCGTTCATCTGCGCGATCTCGTTCATCACGTCGATCTGCGGCAGCTTGTTGCGCAGCCCAGCCTCGAAGTCGTTAGGATCATGGGACGGCGTGACTTTCACCGCACCGGTACCGAACTCCGGGTTCGCCAGGATGTCGTCGGTGATGATCGGAATCTCGCGATTCATCAGAGGCAGCATCACGTTCTTGCCGTGGAGATGACGGTAGCGCTCGTCGCCAGAGTTCACGGCGATAGCGGTATCGCCCAGCATGGTCTCGGGACGCGTGGTGGCGACCACGATGTACTCATTCAAACCCACCACCGGGTAGCGAATCTCGTACAGCTTGCCCTGGGTATCTTCATGCACCACTTCCAGGTCGGAAACTGCCGTAATGCAGCGCGGACACCAGTTCACGATGTACTTGCCGCGATAGATCAGTCCTTCTTCGTACAGGCGGACGAAGGCCTCGCGGACAGCCCGCGACATGCGCTCGTCCATGGTGAAGTACTCACGCGACCAGTCTACCGACGCGCCCAGCCGCTTCATCTGCTGCAGGATCACACCACCGTAATGCTGCTTCCAGTCCCATACGCGCTGCACGAAGGCTTCGCGGCCCATATCGCGGCGATTTTTGCCCTCGCTGGCCAATTGCCGTTCCACCATGAGCTGGGTCGCTATGCCGGCGTGGTCCGTGCCCGGCAGCCACAGCGTCGGCAGCCCCTGCATCCGCTTCCAGCGGACGATGATGTCGATCTCGGTGTGCTCCAGCATGTGACCCATGTGGAGGTGGCCGGTGACATTGGGCGGCGGCAGGGTGACCGTAAAGGTCTTCTGGGCGGAGTTGGCAGGAGGGGTTTCCACGTGAAACAGCTTTTCGCTGACCCAATACTCGGCCCAACGGGGTTCGATGGCGCCGGGTTCGTAAGCCTTGGGAAGATCGTGAGGCATGCTTATCCGTTCAGTTTGCGAAGGTCAAACCTTGAGTTTACAGGCGGGGGAATGACGGGGCAAACCGCGGAAGGGGTGACGTTAGCGCGAGACGATCAGCAAAGCGCGCGCAGATTGCGCCGGAAATTGTCGGGATCGGAGTCATGCAGCTTGCCCTCGACCTCCAGGTGCGTCGTCTGCCAGACGGGAACCGCGCGCGCCAGCAACTTTTTCCCCTTAGGTGTCAGCGTCAGCAAACGGGCGCGACGGTCCGCCGAATCCACCGCGACGCTGACCAGGCCGCGACGCCGCAAAGGCCGGAGAGCAGCCGTCAAGGTGGTTCGGTCCATCGCCAGTAGCGCTGCTACCGACGCCATGGTCGGGGGTTCCGGGCGATTTAGCGACATCATCAGCGAAAACTGCCCATTCGTCAGCCCCAGAGGACGCAGCGCGTCGTCGAAACGTCGGGCCAACGCCCGTGCCGCCCGCTGGACGTGCAGGCACAGGCAGCAGTCGCGAACCAGCAGCGTAGTTTCGTAGGGTGGAACGGTAATCCGCGACATATCCCATCTATGTTGACACAATTTACTTAGATTGATATCAACCTAAATTGCAAGAGACCGGATGGGCAAGCACGTTCTTCAATCCGGTTAACGTCTGTCACAGGAGAGCCGGATGAAGCGTACCAACCTTTCGATGATTGCGTTTACAACGTTCTGTTTCATGGCTGCGATTTCCGCGGCGCGCCCGATGCAAGCGCAGGACACCAAGTCAGCCTTTGCCAGCATGGCGCCGCTTGACCAATACCTCATGGACCGGGATGCAGAGATAGCGCTGGCCCGGAGCGCGGGGCCGGAATCCATCTCGAAAGATGCCGAGGTCCTGGTGCTGGGACCGAAAGGTTACGAAAGCGCGATCAAGGGTGGCAATGGTTTCGTGTGCATGGTCCACCGCTCATGGGCATCCGAGGCTGACGACCCGGAGTTTTGGAACCCGACGCGGCGAGGTCCGATTTGCTTCAACCCTGCCGCCGCAAGATCGTACCTTCCGAATACCATCCTGCGGACCAAGCTTGTGTTGGCCGGTAAGTCAAAGATTGAGATGTTCGACGCCATCCAGGCCGCTTACGACAAAAAGGAGTTACCGACGATCGAAACCGGCGCCATGTGTTACATGCTGTCAAAACAAGGCCACTTGAGCGATCGCGATGGGCACTGGCATCCCCATCTCATGTTCTTCCTGCCACCGACAGCGGCCGCTGCCTGGGGCGCAGATCTACCTGGTTCTCCAATTCTTGCCGACGAAGACACTGCCGACCGAATGACGGTATTTCTTGTTCCGGTCGCCAAGTGGTCGGACGGGACCTCCGACTCCGCCGGCAGTGCGCATTGATCTGCCGCCATCCGATTTGCGAGGGGAACCCAACTCTCAAACGCCGTCGGAAACGATCCTGCGGAAGTTGACGGCTACGCTGCGTTTTCCCGTATGATTTAGTCTCATCCGGATGGGAAAACGCAGCAACACGCTTTGGGTCATCGTTGCGCTGGTAGTGATTGTCGGCGGAATTGTTACCGCCGTGCTGCTGCGCCGGCACGCTGCGCCCGACGCTGTCCGCCTGCTTCCCGAGTCGGACGCCGTCCTCTACGTCAATCTTGAACCCATTCGCCTGTTCACCGACATCGGCAAGAAGCCGCCAAAAGACCGCGATCCCCAATACGAAGATTTCGTCCGCCAGAGCGGCTTTGAGTTTGAGCGCGACCTGGATAAAGCAGCGTTCGCCATTCACTACGGTACGTCCGCCAAGGGAAAAGCCACCGAGACCCGGTACAGCGAGGTCCTGCAAGGCCATTTCGACAACGCCCGGGTAAGCGATTACCTGCGCAAGCTGGCAGGCACCACGGTCGACCGCTATCAGGATTACGACATCTTCAACATTCCTGTCGAAAACCGTACGGTGCGGGTGGCGTTGCTGGGCATCGATATCGCCGCAGTCTCCAACGTAGATGGCCCCGACACAATTCATGGCATGATCGACCGCTTCAAGCAGGCGGCGCTGCCTTTCTCCGGACCATCGCTGGTTAGCGACTACTACCGGCGGGTTCCGCTCGGCAGCATCGTCTGGACGATCGCGCGTCCGCCTGCTTCGAGCGGCTCCCAGGAGCATGGCGAATTGCTGCTGCCCGGCGGCTGGAGCGGCTTGCTGCCCCCCGGGTGCGTGGTCATCGCCTCCGCCCGGCCGCTAAATGACGTTCACCTGCGTGCGGACGTAATCCTGAGCAGTGAGACTGAAGCCGCCAAGTTCGCCGCCCAGGTGAGCGCCTACCTGGCGCTTTTCAAGTCGCTGGAGATTTCGCTGGACACTGGTGGCCCGGACAAGGACGTGAAGGCCGCCTTCGATAGCCTGGAGATCCATCCCGACAAGAGCGAAGCGGTGCTGACCGCGAAAGTGCCGTACGCTTTCTTCAAGAAGGTCGTGAGCGAGCCGCCTATCCAATTGAGCCCACAAACACAAAAGCCGCCCGAGCCTGAGGCTCCAGCGGCTAAAGGTAAGCCTTCCAAATCGAAGTAGGGTACAGCGGCGCAGGCGCCCAAATCGGTGCAGCGCCTATCCCCTCGGCAACCCACCCAGTCCAGCAAACGTCATCCGCAGGAATTTGTGCGGGTTCACCGGGGTGTCATGGATTCGGACTTCGTAATGCAGATGCGGTCCTGTGCTGCGGCCAGTCAAACCGACATAGGCGATGACCTGTCCCTTGTGGACGGTCTGCCCATCGCCCACGGCGAAGCCTGACAGGTGCCCGTAGCGGGTCGAGATGCCGTTGCCATGGTCGATTTGCAACAAGCGGCCATATCCGTTGTAGAAGTCAGCATAGGTGACAACTCCGTCGGCCGGCGCCAGAACTTGCTGGCCGTAGTGGCAGGAGATGTCCACACCGGAGTGGAACGCGCCCTCTCCGTTAAACGGATCGATACGCTCGCCGAAAGCGCCCGTGATCGGACCCATGACTGGCCACAATGTGGGAGCCGTGCTCGCGCTCACCCATTCCGCCAGCGAGGCCTCGTGGGTCATCCCCAGGCTCAGGCCGGCGGTCGCAGCCCCCGTCAGGGCCGAGCTGCGCAGGGCGTAAAGCTGGTCCATCGAGTACTTCACTTCTTCCGGCTTCACCGGGCCTTCCGTGGCATGCATCAGCTTGGAGTTCGGCTTCAAACCGTAGATTACCGAAACTTCATTGGCAATGGAGCCCAGCGAGGCGACCTGGATATCTTTCTCGCGGTTCACCTGTTCCAGTTGGGCATAACGGGTTTGCAGCGCCGTCTTCTCGGAGCGTAACTGATTGAAGCTGGCCACCTTCCACAGCATGCGGGTGTACGACCCGGCCATGCCGGTGATGGTGAACATGCCGATGAGGGCACCGGCGATGAAGACGTATAGGTAATGAATGGGGATCGGAATCTTCCGTAGCTGACCTTCCGCATCGCGGGCTACGAAAAGAATATAGAAGCGCTTACGCAAATTAATAACCCTCAGCTAAGAATTGGTTCCGGTTAAGACGCGTCACCAACTACCTATGAAAATCCGGAACGTTAAGCCTGGCTGACCGAACTTCAGAATTCGGGTTACCTGGAATGCCGTGGGCATACGGCCTTCCACCCCAGTGGCAAAAATGCTTTATGCCCGCCGGGCGCTTGGCTGGATTAATAAAACTACCTTCAAACCGTAACAGAGCAGCTTTGATCGTGTCAATCAGTTAGGGATAAGCTGATACCACTAAAGTATTGTAAACAAACTCGATAACAGCGGCGAGCGCGCCAGTTGGCGAGGCGGATACCGGCGACTTGAGGCGCTTCCCACGCGCTATCCCTCTAGGTTTTTAACGTAACGTATAGTGGACGCAAGGTAAGGTCGGAGGCCTCCGTGCCGTTGCAAGAGAAGCTGCTGATCCAGCGTATACGCCGCGCGGCCGCGCGTAACCGCCGAAGTGGGATGGTTGGTATTGGGGACGACTGCGCCATCCTTCGCCTGCCGGCAGGTCACGAAGCACTGGTTACCACCGATTTCAGTCTGGAGAATGTCCACTTCCGCCGCGACTGGCATCCGGCCGATTCGGTAGGCCACCGGTGCCTGGCGCGCGGTCTCAGCGACATTGCCGCCATGGGCGGCATCCCGCAGGCGGCATTTCTGTCGCTTGCCCTGCCGCATGATCTCGCCCAAGCCTGGGTGGACCAGTTTATCGCCGGCCTGCTCAAACTGGCGCGACGGTATTCCGTCACTCTGGCGGGAGGCGACACCGCCCAGTCGCCGGACGGCATTCTCGCTGACATCATGGTGATGGGGACGGTTCCGCAGGGAAAGGCCGTACTCCGCTCAGGAGCGCGCCCCGGCGACACGCTGTACGTAACTGGCAAGCTGGGATCGGCCACGGCTGACCTGAACCGGCTGCGCGAAGGGGAGAAGCTGCCTCCGAAGTCCCACCTCAAGCACTTCTATCCCGAGCCGCGCATCGCGGTCGGCCGCTTTCTGCGGGAGAAGAAGCTGGCGTCGGCCATGATCGATATCAGCGACGGCCTTTCCACCGACGTTGGCCACATCTGTGACGAGAGCAAAGCCGGGGCAGTGATCGAAGCCGGTGCGTTGCCGCTTGCGCGCGGGCTTGGACAAGCCGGCATCGCGCTCGCTCTGCACGGCGGCGACGAATACGAGCTCCTCTTCACCGCCCGTCCCAATCGGCGCATTCCCGAAGAGATAGCCGGCGTGAAAGTCACACGCATCGGTGAAATCGTGAGCGGCAAGCAAATAAAGCTTGTAGCCGCAAACGGAAAGGTTGAGCCCCTGCAACCGGCTGGATGGGAGCACTTCGGATGAGTCCTGGCGCAGGGATTTCCAGCGGCGAACAACGAAAAAAGCTGCGCAGCCGGCTACTGCTTTATGCGCTTGGCATTGGCGTGCTTGGCACCGCAGTGCCGGTGGTTATCCTCAACCTTCTGCCTAAATCGTCCGATGGCGGCATGCTCAAGCGCTTCGCTCTCGATCTGTTAACCCCGGGCGGCATGGTCGGCTTGTGGATGTCTCGAGGAAGGATGCATGCTGTGAATTCGCTGCTGCTGGCGGTGGTAAACATTGCGTTCTACTTCGCCGTGGCCTATCTGCTCCTCGCCGTTTGGAGTTTTCTTCGCACCCGCAAAAAGCGCACATCGTAAACGTCGGGCAAGTACCTTGATCACATACTTGGGTGAGCGCAGCAAATCAATCCTTTCCGCCTAACCCGGCGCTCACTGGTTATAATCACGCCCATGAATCTGGAACAGAAATTGGCGGAACTGAAACACCGCGACTCGCTCGCCGAAGCCGGCGGCGGCGAAGAACGCCGCGCCCGCGAACACAAGCAGGGCAAAATGTCGGCCCGCGAGCGCATCGAATTCCTCCTCGACGAAGGCACCTTCGAGGAGACCGACAAGCTGGTTACCCACCGCTGCACCGACTTCGGCATGGAAGAGCAGAAGTTTTACGGCGACGGCTTTCTCACCGGCTATGGCCGCATCGAAGGCCGGCTGGTCTTCGTTTTCGCCCAGGACTTCACCGTGTTCGGCGGCTCGCTATCGGAGACCAACGCCGCCAAGATCGTCAAGATTATGGATATGGCGATGAAGGTAGGGGCGCCCGTCATCGGCCTGAACGACTCCGGCGGCGCACGCATCCAGGAAGGCGTCCGCTCGCTCGCCGGCTATGCCGACATTTTCTTGCGCAACGTTCTGGCCTCCGGGGTGGTGCCACAGTTCTCCGCCATTATGGGGCCCTGCGCGGGGGGCGCAGTGTACTCCCCGGCGATGACCGACTTCATCCTGATGGTGCAGAACACTTCGTACATGTTCATCACCGGTCCCGACGTCATCAAGTCGGTGACCCACGAAGAGGTCACCAAGGACGAACTCGGCGGCGCGGTGACCCATAACGAGCGGTCCGGCGTGGCACATTTCATGGCGCACGATGACGCCGAATGTCTCAGTATGATCCGCGAGCTGTTCAGCTTTGTGCCGTCGAACAACCTGGAAGATCCGCCGCGCAAGATCTGCACCGATCCTATCGACCGTGCCGACGAACATCTCGACACCATTGTCCCTTCGGAGTCGAACCAGCCCTACGACATCAAAGACGTCATCAACGCGGTGGTCGATGACGCCTATTTCTTCGAGGTGCAGGAGCATTACGCCAAGAACATCGTCATCGGCTTTGCCCGCCTCAACGGCAAGCCGGTGGGCATCGTCGCCAACCAGCCGGCGTTCCTGGCGGGCGTGCTCGACATCAGCGCCAGCATCAAGGGCGCGCGTTTCGTCCGCTTCTGCGATTGCTTCAATATTCCGCTCATTACGTTTGAGGATGTGCCGGGATTTCTGCCAGGCACGCAGCAGGAGTACGGCGGCATCATCACTCACGGCGCCAAGCTGCTGTACGCCTACTCCGAGGCCACGGTGCCGAAAATCACCGTAATCACCCGCAAAGCCTACGGCGGGGCGTATTGCGTGATGGCGTCGAAGCACATCCGTACCGACGTGAACTATGCGTGGCCGACGGCCGAGATCGCCGTGATGGGCCCCGAGGGTGCGGTCAACATCGTCTACAAACGCGAACTGGAGAAATCAGACAATCCTGACACGGAGCGCGCGGCCAAGATCGAAGAGTTCCGTGACCGCTTCGCCAATCCGTATGTCGCCGCCGAGCGCGGCTACCTGGACGCGGTGATTCGTCCCCGCGACACCCGGCGCAAGCTGATTCAGGCTCTGGAAATGCTGGAGAATAAGCGCGACAAGAATCCGCCGAAGAAACACGGAAATATACCGTTGTAGAAGCTGTAAGAGGTCAGCTGTTCAGAACTGGCGCGCATCCAGCCGCGGATGACGACATATCACCTCGTTCTCATCCCAAGCGGGCTCCAACCTGCTTGGGATATGCGTCTCCGCACAAACTTTCCTACAACTCGGGGAACATTCCACACAAAACAAAGAATCCCGAGATGGGGTTGAACCGTTTTTCCTGGCTCGCGGTTGGCTCTGATCTTCGCCGACTGGCTCCGCCGGATACTTGCGTATGCGGCATTGCATCCTCAGCTTGGACTCGCACTTACCACTTGCCGGAAGGACCGTTCAACGTCTCGGGATTCCGTCTTGCCCTTGACTCGTTTCTCTCTCGCCTGCGTTGGCTAGTTCGCCTTGGTGGACCGTCGCGGCTCTTCCGCCTGTGGCGCCGAAGCGCGAGGCGGATAACTCACAACAATCCAACGAACTGCTCGCTGACTAGCTCAGAAACTGTCAAAGAACGAGTGTGTTTTTACTCCTTCCATTTCTGAAGTCAACGAAATTATCGTCGGTTTATTCGCTTTGTTTTCAATCGAGTGCAGCTCGTCCACAGGCGGGTGACCGTTTTTGGTGCAGCCTTGCTCGTACGGATTCGCGGCAGCCTCCAAGGCTCGCGATTTTCTTGTTTGCCAATTGCCCGCGAGTGTTTATGCGGTCCTGATTGAATCACCATTCAATTGTGAAAATCTGGTAGAAACCTTGCCTGGCAAGGCTTTGCGGCAATCACGATTTTTCGCCTTTGGGCGTTTGGTACCATCCCAGTCATGCCGCTGCTTGAGGCCAGCCATCTGGTCAAGACGTTCCACACCGGTCAATCTGCTCTGGGCGGGCGGGCGTCGCGCCGGGTGCGCGCGGTGAACGACGTCTCACTGACCATCAACGCAGGAGAGACGCTGGGTTTAGTGGGCGAGTCCGGCTCCGGCAAGAGCACGCTAGGCAGGATGCTGCTTCGGCTGATTGAGCCCGATTCTGGCGCCGTCCGGTTCGACGGCCATGACGTTCTGGCTGCCGGCGGTACAGAACTGCGACGGTTACGCCGGGACATGCAGATCATCTTCCAGGACCCGTTCGGCTCCCTCGATCCCCGGATGCGGGTGCAGGAGATAGTCTGTGAGCCCTTCGCCATCCACGGCAGCGAGGACGGCCGCACCCGGCAGGAACGCGCCTCCGAGGCTATGCGTGCTGTCGGGCTGGATGCTTCGGCGCTGCGGCGCTATCCCCACGAGTTCAGCGGGGGCCAGCGGCAGCGTATCGGCATCGCTCGCGCCCTGGTTTTGCGGCCCCGCTTCATCGTTGCCGACGAGCCGGTCTCAGCCCTGGATGTAAGCGTGGGAGCGCAGATTGTGAACCTGCTGAAGCAGCTTCAGCGGGAGTTTCAGCTCACGTACCTGTTTATCTCGCACTCCATGCCCATCGTGCGCTATCTGGCAGACCGCATCGCCGTGATGCAGCACGGCGAAATCGTCGAGATAGGTTCGACGGAGCAGATCACCAACGCGCCGTCGCACGCCTATACACGAACGTTGCTGGCGGCGACCCCGGAGATGGAAAGCCGCCTCGGCTAGTTGGGAACGAAAGCAGATCTCTCGCCGCTTCGAAGTCGGCGGGTTAGGACAATTAATTTGGGCGTGAAAGCGACAGTCATGGCATGAAAGCATGCCGGACCAGATTGCTTTACAGGTGCATCTGCGTCGGCAGTGTGGGATCCGGATCCTCGCGAAATCTTGCCCCTTCCAGCCGCAACAGAAATGCCTTGGTTGGCAGCCCGCCACCATAGCCGCCCAGCCGTTCGCCCCCGGCCAACACGCGATGGCAAGGCACAATTATCGCCACCGGGTTGTAGTGGTTGGCTTGGCCGACGGCGCGTGACCCCTTGGGACAGCCCACTTCTCGCGCAATCTCTCCATAGGACTTCGTCTTGCCATAGGGAATTCGCAGCAGTTCGTCCCAGCAGCGCTTGCGGAAAGGCGTTCCGCGCAAATCCAGTTTCAGATCGAAATCGCGGCGCTTGCCGGCGAAGTACTCGTCCAATTGTGTCCGTACGGACCGGGTCTTTGCCTCCGACTCTTCCCATATCACTGACTGCCCGCCAACCGTGGAGGGCAAGCCTCGATCGAACTCCAGCATGATCAGAGCATCTTCCGAAACGCCGATCAAAAGCGGACCTACCGGCGAAGGCATGCGCGAATAAAAAAGTGTCTCCATGACAACTCCCTGAAGCTAAGGCTACCGCACCATGGCGGCGCGGAACAGCGCATCGAGGAGCGAATTCAACATCAGGTCCGATAACGGCCAACCCAGAAGTTTCGGAACGCAAAAAACGACCCTTCGCCGGTACGAAGGGTCGGAAGAGGAGGTTGTGGTTGTGAGAGGAGAGAGATCGCCCCGCTTACTGAGGCGTGCTGTTGCTGGTCGAAGTTGTGATCTGCGCCGACGGCTTGCTGGCCGAGTAGCTATTGCTCTGCATCGCGCTTCCCATGTCGCCATTGGCGGGCGAGGCCGAGGCTAACTGGTCAACGTTATTCTTCAACAGGCTGACTTCCACCCGGTTGCCATGCGCTGTGGCAGTACTGCCATCGGCAGCGGGCATTTTGGCATTACCCATGCCCATCACGAAAACGCGATAAACCGGGATCTGGTTCTTCTCGACCAGGTAACGCACCACGGAGTTGGCCATCGCCTGCGAGCTCGATACGCCGCTGGGCGAGAAGCCCTGCACTTCGATGATGTAGCCCTTCTGATCCTTCAGGTTCGCGGTCATGTCGTCGATCGCTTCCTTGGCTTTCGGGCTCAATACGGTCTGTCCGGAGCGGAAGCGGATCTCGGTCTGAGAAGCAGCCTGGTACTGGTCGATGTTGCCGACCACATGCTCCACCGTATTCAGGCGGTTGCTGGCCTGCAGGGCGGTCTGGTTGGCCTGCTGCGCCGTGTTGCCGGCTTCAGTTGCGTGCTGATCAGCCTGGGTAGCTTTGGCATCGGCTTGGCGGATGCCTTCCTGGGCGCGGGCGTCGACGTCCTTAATCTGCTTGGCGTTGGCGGCGGTCAAGTCATCCAACTCGTTGACGCGGTTGCGCACCGGGCTCAACTGGCGCTGCACATACTTCTTGCGCGCAAAGGGATTCATCTTCCCCCAGAAACCCTGACGCATGTCCGGCTGCAGCGGCTGACGGGCCGACATGTTTTGATCCGAATTCAAATCCTGATTCGTGGCGGTTGACTGTGAGGTCGAGGTAGTGGATGTTGTGGTTGGCTGAGAGCTGCTCTCGGTCACCGAAGGCTGACTGCTCGACGTCGATTGTTGGGCAACCGCGGGCAAAATCAACGTCGCGGCCAAAGGTAACGTAAGTAGCGGTGAAACCTTCATACAGTTCCTCCAAAAGGGTCGGCACTTGCGCCTGTTTGTTTCTCCGCCGCGCTTCGCTCCAGGCGGTTCCGGCGGAATCCGCACCTGGCGGCGGTGCGGCTACACCCGATTTCTATTACAGTTCGGCTGCCAAACCAGCGTATCTCAATCGGCGCCTAACTCCTTTGTTTGCAATGGAGGAATTAGCTTTGAGAAGTACCTGATACGTAGGAACGTTGGGCCGGAAGGTAATTGTTACCGCCGAAGGGAGACGATGGCTAGGCAGCCGGAGCAGCGTCGAAGTTGTCGCGGGTATCGTGTTGGGTAGCCGAGCCAAGCCGAAGGGCGGCGTTCTCCACCTCGCGCATGGCCTCCGCCAGACGGCAGGGGAGGGATGATGGTCATGCTCCCTAAGATTTCCGCGAGCCGGAAATACGACTGCCGGCTGACTTGCAGAAACTCCACTGGATACTCCGGCTTGCGCGCCCGCGCCGCGACCGGATCCGCGTCGAGCAGATAGGCAATGTCAGGGGTGGGAGTAAACGCCGCCACCAGGCGCACGAAGCCTCGTGTGAGACGCATTGGAAAGCGGCAGGTTGGCCAGTTCGTCGTAGATGTAGCGGTCCATGATGATGACGTCAGCGTTCGTTCGTCGCGCGCGCGCAATCACCATCCGCAGATGGATGGCATCCAGCAGGTACAGACCGTGGCGCACGATGCTCAGGTACCACTTGCGAACATTCTTATCGCGACGGTTGACCGGCTGCCCGGGCGCTCCGATTCCTTTTTCGCTGCCGTAGACCTTGTGGACGAAGCCTTCGCGATAGCGCGTCAAGACCACGACGTCGTCCCAGAAAGCCAGCAGCTGCGTACTTAGGCCGTGACTGTGCAGGAACTGCCGCAAATTCGCGATCTGCGTGCTTTTGCCCGAACCATCAAGGCCGGAGAAGGATACGATTTGCGGGCGGCGTGCAGTTGGAGGCATAAACCGGAATACATTTTGCGGCGCGCTGGCTTAACTCGCGATAGTTCAGAGAAAACTGCCGCCTGCACTCTCGTTGGGTCACGCGGCGGTTGTAGATTTTAGGGCTTGCCGGACGTCCCTTTCGACAGCGCATACACCGTACCGCCAGCTACGCCCACTGCGGCAATCAATCCAATCTTCAAGAGCAAAGAACGACGCTGGTTCTGCTTGGCGGGAGCAATCGCTTCTCCTGCCGGACGCGAAGCCGCTCCACCAACGGTCGGCACACCTTCCGCAGTGGCTACGCCGAGAGGCTCCTGCATCTGTTGCTCAGCCCGGGGCGCAGGTGCTGGTGTCGCCGGCAGCGGCTCCGTTGAGCTCTCTGGCTGCGTTGGACTCTGCAGGTTCGGCTGATTTTGGCTAGGTACGGGCTGTAGTGGTCCCTGTGAAGGGTCGATGGACGTGCCGCCGGACTGGCCCTGCTGCATCGAACCGGATTGCTGCTGGAAGGCCTGGGCGCATTCCGGCACGCCGCAACAAACCAAGCCAACGGTGATCGCCATCAATCTGGCAAGAACTCTCTGATGAGCTTTCATGAGCAGCTCTCCCTGACAAAAATTTTCGGTGGGCCCGAGTTACTTCGTGTTGACGGCTTTCCTGACCGTAGCCTGGCTTAAAACCGGCTGTTCGGTAGGATTGTCCGCCTCAGCAATAGGTCTCATCGCCAGCTCTACGTCGGCATCGCGGTCGTAAAACAGATTGCGCGCCCGATTTCTTGCGTACCGCCACAAGTTCGCTACGTTGGTCTGGTACCAGCAGGAGCTCGACATGTGCGGCGAGAAACCGCAGAACAACCGGAACCTACTCTGCAACACTTGTTGAGATGCCAAAAGTGCCGCAGTCAAGCGATGATTTCCTTCTAAAACTGTGACCGGATTGTCATCGTCGATGCCTATCAGCAATACCGCGCTGTCATCCTGATGGTTACGAAGGTGATAACTTAGCGCTTGCACCTTGGAGATGAAGTTGCGCGTTCTTCCGCGGAAGGGCTGCGTCTTGATGCGACGGACGATGTCCTTGAGCAGGAAACTTCCATCGGCCACTCGCCGCCACTGCGCGCGGGGAAAAACATTCAGGCGCTCCAGGTCCGCCGGCTCAATCTCCACCTCCCACCATTGCGTGTCGGTGGGCAGCTCGCGCCACATATGACCGCGTCGACGAAAGAGCAGCGCGCGCCGCAGGGCGTTTCCTGCTTCGTCATCGAACTGGGCGGCCAGCACCAGTTCTTCGAACTGTTCGCGGTCCTGGTGAAACTCTTCCTGGTAGAACTCGTTCTTCAGGAATTCCGCAATAACTTCAGATTCAGTAACGCGCCGTAGCCTCTTCATGCATTCTCCCGCCAGCGGTAAGCCAAATCTTGACGAAGGGCACGGCCACCGCTACCAGCAACAAAATTCTCAGGACCTGCTGGACAACAATCACCTCCAACAGCGTTGAATGAAACCACGTAATTCCAACGACAATCAGACCGCTCACCACCAGTTGCAGCCACGCCGTATTAGCAATGCGCCGCGACATTTCATAGGTAATCAGCACCACCGCGATGGAATAAATGCCGGTGGCGGCGGAATTCATGGTCAGCAGCAGATTTAAACCGCCCACGTCCGTGTGGAAGTGCGCTCCAAAAAGGGTTTGAAAAACCAGTGTGGGAAACGCGGCCAGGATGAGAACGAACACCACCGACATGGCCGTGACCAGCACCAGCGGAATCGCCAGCAAGGATCCCGATGTGTTGGCGTCTTTGCTCTCAGCCGACACGGGAAACATGGCGCTCACTACTGACCACGCTCCAAAATAGAGCAAGCGTCCCACCAGGGCGATCGCGGCATACAAACCGGCCACGTCGGGACGAAAGAAATGTTTCACCATCAGAATGTCGATATTGCTGATGATGACCTGGCCGACGAAGAACACGATGGCTTGCGTCGCCTCGCCAACGTGGGTGGACACTCCCGGAATCGCAGGGCCGCGAAGCTCGCGAGCGCTGTCCGGAAGGAGAAATGCCAGAATGACCGAAGCGGAGATGGCCGACACCGCGCCCAATACCCCGAAGCCCATCTTGATGAGCACAATGGCACCGACAAACTTGATGATGGCTTCGGCCGCCATATTCCAGCTCAACCCGCGAAACCGGCAGGTACCTTGCAGTCCGCCCCGCTTAACGCCTAGCGGCACATACACCGTCAACCCCGCGGCAAGCAGGATGATGATCCAGGGACTGGAGAGCCTGAGGTAAGACGTCAACAGCGAGTTTGCCAGCAGCATGAACGTTCCGAGCGCGATGCCAATCGCCCAGGCACGTTTGCGCAAGTGTTGATAGACGGCCGCCTTCGATTCGGTTGACTCGGCCTTAGCCACCAGCTTGGTGCACACCAGCTGAAATGCCAAAGTGATGGCCGAAACCAACATCAGAATGGTGACTGCGGCGGCGGCGTGACTAAAGTCTGCAGGACCCAACAGCCGAGCTACGCCGAGGTTATAGCCAAAGTTTGCCAGGCTCACAAACACGGAGCCGATCAGCAGCACCAGGCTGCCGGTCAGAATTTTCGCGTGGGTCGCCGACTGCGGACGGAACGCGGTGCAGGAGCGCGACCCGGCCACTTACTGGCGGCGGGGATTCCACCGCGATCGCCTCTGGCTGAACGCTCATGCCGCCAGTCCAGCACCGTCGGAGGGCGTCTGGAGCTGTAATGGGCTCGATTGTCCCTATCGGACCTATCGAATGCGCCGGATGCGGATATGGGTGCTTGATCGCGTTAGGCAGGAAGCAGCTGAAGCTCTTGGCGGCCAAGGTAGAAGTCTCGTAAACCTCAAACAGCCTGCCCGTCCGGGTAAGTTCCAGAACCACTAGCGGCCTGCGCAGAAAGGGCGGCGAGTTTCAGGTCGCCATCGCGCTTCATGGCCTCGCGCATGCAGCGCAGCAGCACCTCTATCCCTCCGGCGTCGATATGCCGCACCTGCGACATGTCAAATACCAACTGGGGCCGATCGGAATGTAAAAAAGGCTTTACCTCTTTCAGAAACTTGCGGGCCTGTTTTAAGTTCATTCTCTCCGGCATTCGCTTCACAACTACGGGCCGACTACTGCTCTCCATATCTCCTCGTTACTGCCAGGTCAGCAGAAAACTGCGAAGCCTTTGGGGCTGGGTCAGTCTTCTCCTTTTCCGAAGCGTCCAACTTAAGGCTCGCTTTTTTCCCAGACTCCGAAGCTGCCGCAGAACTCGAACACTGCGATCTCCTCCGAGAACCGCGATTACCTCTCTTTGTTAAGATTGCAAAAACAGCTGCCGTGCTGCCTGCGAAACGGGAAAGTGCGCTGGAAGGCACCATACCGATAAACCGGCTGTCGCTAATCTCGACCTGGACCTTACGGAGCAGGTGGGTCAGGCGGCGAAACCCCACCACCGAGTGCATGACGTCCAAGCCTGCGCCAATGCGGGTGAATGGCAACACGGTAGAATTTTCCACCACGGTGCCACAATCGACCTCCGCGTGCTGTTCAATCACCGTGCCGCGGGTAATCAGCGCGGATGCGCGAATTTTAGAATGCGCCCCAATAAAGGCCGGGGCGATAATGCGCGCCTCCCGGTGGATTCGCGCCGCTTTCCCTACCCACACACCGGGCTTGTGCTCCCGGCCGGTCGGACGAATTGAATTCAGCTCCATCAATCCATCCATGCCCAGCACGCGCAGGTCAGAGGGGCTTTGCAGGCGGTTGACATAGCCCTTGAACTCAAACGGCTCACACTCCCTGCGCAACCGTTGCAGGCCGCTGGCGAACAGGGCCTGGGCATCCACGCGGGTGGAGGTGTTCAGCACGAACACGTCCAGCGAAGCGTGCTCGACATCAACCGCCATGCTCACGGCGCAGCGACGGTCGAGGTGGTGCTGCATGAAGGCGTCGTAGTCCAATTCGGTGTACGGACCAATGCGCTGCACGATGACCAATTCCGCACCGTCCTGCGCATACTGCTGAAAAGCCTTGGCGCCCGCCCGCCAAAATTCCTCACCGCTGGCCCGAACCTGCGGCACTTCGCAAAAGCGCACGGCATTGCGCAAGTACGTGTCGGCTTCCGGCAAGGTGTCGCTGACCAGGGTGAAGCGGGACACACCGAAGCGCTGCAGCTTCCGCCAGACGCGCTCCCACACCGGTATTCCCAGCACATCCAGGTAGGCCAGCGGAATGCCGGCGATCTCTTCCTGAGTACCGCTGCGATCGGGCCCCCCGACCATGAGAATCGCCCTTATGTCCAAGATCGCCACCTTGGCGCAGCCGCGCGGAAGATAGCGGAACGGGAAGGAATCCACGAAGGGATCCGCCGAAATCGCGAAATCGGTTGAAGGGCCCGGGCACTTTGGTGCAAGTCGAAAGCCCGCAGGTATTGCCGCATGATCTGAGGCATGGTCATGCGAAGTGCTGCCGAGAAATTCTGCTCGGCCATTTCTCGCATTCGATTGGGGTCATTCAGTAGGTTTTGCAATTGAGTAGCCATGCTGGCGGCGTTGCCTGTTTCGTAGAACTCGACCGCCAAGCCCTCGTCGTAAGCCATTTCCCGAAAGTCATTGATATTCGCCGATATGATGGGCACGCCGAACTCGCAGGCAAGGTGCGCTACGCCGCTGGCCCCGGTAGCTGATGAGTACGGAAGTACTAACACACTGGCATGACGGAACAACTCGGGAATGTCTTCTTCGGCAACATAGCCGGTAAATTCGACACGCGGATTGTCTTTCATACTCTCCGCTATGCCTTCGATATACCCCGGGGTCTGCGGATGGTTTCCCCCGGCGACAACCAACCGGGCGTTGGGAAAGTTGTTGGCAACCCGCTCGAACGCCTCCAACAAAAGATCAACTCTCTTGTAGGTACCCCATTTTCCGAAAGCTAAAATCCGATGTTCGGGATTGCCGCGCTGCGTCAGGACTGGAGGCTCAGGACGTCCGCCAAGAATGCCATGGGCGCGGAAGTGCACGTTCTCGCCGCGGTACTTGTCAATGAGCGTGCGGCGATAGACGGGCAACAATACTGAAATAGAGTTCGCCATCAGCAGCATCCGCGTCGCGAAAGTACCCGCAACTCGATACAAGCGGGGGAAGCGAACACCGGAATCGGCCAGATCGATGTTGTCCATGAGATGGTGCAACGTCACGTGCGTGTAATGCCCGCTGAGCCGCGAAAGTGCCGGCTGGGTCAAACCTGCAAAAGCGGCAACAGGATGGTTGCCAAACGTTGAAAAGAGCAAATTGAACCAGACGACGTCCGGCTTGATATCGCGAATTGCCTTCATCAATCGGGCGGGATTCGACAGTGAATCGAACCGCCAGCACCGCACTACGTCAAAATCCGGTAACTCCTCGGTGGCTCCGTCCAACTCGTCGGCCAGGATCGTGAGACTCAGAAGCGGATCGCGTCTCAACTCCCGCGCAATATGAAATCCATATTCGTTCAGGCCCCGCCGGCTCGGAGGAAAAGCTGTAACCAGGCAAATCTTCATGTACTCCCCAGGGTCTAGAAAACCGACAGGCGAAACACGGGACGAATCAGAGTCCCACTCTGGGCAGTTCCAGTGTATGAAGGAAATTGCTCTGCCTGTAAACCAACCGAAAATTGCAACGGGTACGCTACTTTGAATTCACCGGCGGAGTCACTGTATGAGCGATGGACCGGCTTTGTATAAGTGATGAAGAAACTGCTGTATACGTTGTCATACTCCTGAAATCCTTCGCCCCGGGTCCAGGCGAATTGTCCATCGACCTTCCACGACTTGCTGGCAACGTACTGGAGCGTGCCCGCGGGTCGAATCGCCTGCGCGATGGCCTGCAGAGAGTCCTGCGTCCGCCAGGAGCGAATGTACTCGCCCACCACACTGACGTTTAACTTTTCGCCGAACTTGTGTTGCAGGCCGGCATACGTCGAAGTGGTGAAGAATTGGCGGGGCAGCGGGGTGAACGTCAAGTCACGGCGCGTGTAACCGGTGATGAACTGCGTCTTAGCCCACGGGCGGCCGGCGACAAAGTTCAGCCACATGCCTACGTCATTAGAATTTTGTGGCGTCGTGGTCGCAGTAAACGGTCCCGCCTCGTGATAAAGCCCGCCATTGAAAGACAACCAGTTGCCGATGGAATTGCTGCTGACATACATGAACTGCCGGAACAAATTCTGGTTCATGTACTGCGGCGCTTCCGTGTCGCGGCGAATAGTGAACTGTATGCCGGTGTTGAAGGCCAGGGATACGCTACCCATGTGCACCACCGGATTCAGCGCGCTGTTGAAGTTGTAGTCAAACGTATTGCGATTAATGATCAACGCTTCCTGCGGCAGCGATTCTTCGCCCGTCGCGTTGCGGATCTGGAAGAAGCCGCTCAGCAAGGGAAACCCGTTATCGAAGTGATAGCGGTAGGCCGTGGTCCACAACGACTCCTGCTGGGAACGCGGCGGCGGCAAGTTGGCGTTATTGGTAATGCCGAAGATCTGCTTGTCGAGCATGTAGATGGTGGAATCGTCGTAAAGCCCACCGGTGGTGAAATTGGTGAGCACGCTAAGGTGGTCGGTCACGCGCAGGCCTTCTTCGCTAGCCACCTGCATGCCTTCCAGTTCAGCGATCTCGCTGCCCCCGAATTGATCGGCCTGCGAGAGCGCCAGCATGGCATTTAGCGTGTCGTGGCGCTGGCGATAAACCTCGCTCTGCGCCAGCAGATAGTCGTAGTTCTGATTGGCGGCGGGATCAGCGCCCAACGGAGCCAGGACCTGGTCGGCTTCTTTCGTCTTACCCTGCGCCAGGTAGGTGTACGACAAGCCGATAGCGACGATGTCGGGCGAAGCTCCCGCCTCCTGTGCCTTCTGGAAATAGCGGGTGGCGAGATCGAAATCATGCATCGCCAGCAGCAGGTTGGCAGCTTCAATGAGGTTCTCCGCGGTAACCGGCGGTGCTTCCCCGATGCGGCTCTCGGCAAATGCCAGACTGATCTGCTGCTTGGCGTCGTCATCTTTGCCGTACTTCACCATCAGGCGCGCAATGGCCATGCGAGCTTCCACGCGATTGGCGTCCGGCGCGGACAGCGCGCGGGCAAAGCGGTCCATGGCGCCTTTGCGATCTCCCAGCGTCAATAACGCGTCGCCGGTGTCGAGAAGAATGGCCGACTGGTTCGAGCCTTGACGTTCGGCCGCCTCAACGTAACGCATGGTTTCCTCGCGCTGCCCCATGTGAGCGTAGGCGTGAGCCATCTGCGCATAGATAAGCGGGTCGTCAGGAGACAGATTCAGGGCTGCGTTCAACTCGTCGATGGACTGCTGATAGCGACGCATGTCATACAACGTGTCCGCGAGTGCCAGGTGTAGTGGCAAATCGTTAGGGGCGTACTTCAGCGCGGCACGATATTCCTGCTCGGCGCTGCCCAGCAGACGCTGCTGGCGATAAGCCGTGGCCAGCGCCAGGTGGGTCGCGCCCGATTCGCCCATCAGTTTCTGCGCGTCCATCGCCTGCTGCTGTGCTTCCTTCGACTTGCGCAACTGCAGATCGCTGAAAGCCAGGCCCAGGTGAGCGATTCCGTTGTTAGGGTTTAGCTTCAACGCTGTCTCGAAATCCTGCGTTGCGCGTTGCGCGTCCTGCATGTCGTTCAGCGTGTAGCCGCGGTTGACGTAGGCCTCCACCATCTTGGGATCGCGCTCGATTGCCCGTGTGTAATCGTTGACCGCCTCATCCAGAAGTTGCGAGCGCTTGTGCACGTGGCCGGCAACTAGCGGGAAGTTCGCCTCGGTTGGCAAAGCGGAATCGTACTTGTCGGCGATGGCCAACGCGTCGTCATAGCGGCCGAGGTTGTACAGGTCATAGGCCAGATAGACGGAGGCGTTGCGGTCCTTCGGCAACTGTTGCAGCACCTTGTAGCCCAGCTTCGCCGACTCGACGTAGTTGCCTTCGTGGAAAAGGTAGCGTTCGCGCTCGCGCATTACCCGCGGATCGTCGTTCATCTTCGCGGTCGCACGGCCGACCCACTCGCCCGCCAGCTTGATCTGCTGCGCTTCGATGGCGGCGTTAGCCGCGTTGGCGATGATCAGCGGATTGTCCGGAGCGCGCTTGTAGGCTTCCTGATAGCTGGCATCGGCCTGCGCGAAGTCCTTCGTCTGGGTATACAGGTCGCCCAACGCAAGATAGGGAATGTAATCGTCGGGATAATACTTAGCCAGACGATTGAAGTACTCCGCCGCCATCTTTACGTTGTTCTCTTCCCGGTACAGATAGCCCATGGCTTCCAGGGCGTAGCGGTTTTGCGGATCGTTATTGAGAACGGTGGTGTAAATCTGCTGCGACTCGTCCTTGCGTCCTTCTTTCCACAAGAGGTTGGCAAACTGCAATTGGATGTTGACGTTGTCGGGGTCGAGCTTGCGTGCTTCCAACAGGTCCGCTTCGGCGCCTTTCAAATCGTTGTCGGAACTCTTCAGCGATGCGCGTACGCGTAGGAACTCGGCCTTGGCCGTACCTTGCACATCGAGTTTGTTGATCTCCGCTTCCGCCATGGCGAGCTGCTGATGGGCTGCGTCATCGTCGCCCGCTTCACGCAACAGTTCAGCCAGGTTCAGCCGCAACTGAACCGGATAGAGCTGCCCTTCAGGCACGCCGCCGGCAGGCAGGGCAGCGATAGCCGCCTTGTATTCGTTGATGGCATCGACCTGGCGATTTTCTTCCTTCGCCAGCAGAGCCGGATCGCGTGCAGCCGGTAGTGATTGGCATCGATGGCCGCTGCCCGGTTCAGATATTGCCGCGCTTTGTCCGTATTTCCCACACGCAACTGCGCCTGCGCCGCGCTCAGTTGGTAGCCAATCTCCTTCGGCTTTTCGTTGGCGGCTTTGGTGTAAGCATCAGCAGCCTGCTGCTTGTCGCCGTCCAGCTCATAGGTGTAGCCGAGGTCCGCCAGAATGGCAGGCGTCATGTGGGGAGCGCTTTTCAGCGTGGCGATCGCACCTTTGTAGTCATGCTCTTCGCGGTAGTAGTTGGCGGCGGCCTGGAAGATCTCCACGTTGCCCGGGCGAATGTTTCTTCGCCAGGTCCAGCATTGCCTTGGCGCGATCGGGCTGCTTGAGCTTCAGATAGGCGACCGCCATCATCAATTCAGCATGTGAATTAGGCTGCTGGGATTCCGCGCGCTGCAGCAGGTCGATGCCCGCTTGCGTGTCGCCGCTTCGCATGTAGATCTCGCCGAGGATCAGCAGGTCATTGGTGCGCTTGGGATTTTCGCGGATGACCTGCTGCAACAGGCGCTTGGCATCGTCCATGCGTCCCATCCGCTCATAGGTCTGCGCCAGCCCGCTCATGCCGTCGGCGTTGCCAGGCGCGGTCTGCAAGCCGTGCTGGTACGCCTCAACGGATGTCTGGTAGCGTCCCGCCAGTCGCGAGGTATAGCCCAGCAGGAACCACAGTTTGTTGTCCTGAGGAGCGGCTTTCACCGCGCGCTGCGCGTAATCGGCGGCGCAGACCGGGATTGCCGTGCCGCAGCGCATCTTCGGCGGCACGCGCCAGGCGGCCGACTTCAATGCTGCTTCCCCATCCAATGCCGTTGTCTCCGGTTGGGTTCGACTGCGTCGGCTGGCTGGCCCTTCTTCGTGTTGCTTGGCGATTGGGCGAGGTTGCGGGTCTGCTGACCGTTAACCTCGAACGTCTGCGCCCAGCGCCGCAGCATAGAGAAAAAGGCAGCAGAAAATCAGGAGGGCAGATTTTGTCTTCACTGGTGACAGACTCACTGACATTGTCGAGAGTGTGCAGGAACTCTGCTTGTAAGCTGAATCCCAAAGAGGTCGGATGCGAATTCTGCTCACATGGCTGTTCGGCGAGCTCTGGACTTCCGAGCAACTTGGCCTGGAGGTTGGTATCGCGGTTCTCATTTTAGGAAGAAAGCGGGAAACATCACGGGCCAACGAGGAATGCCTCTTGCGGCGCAAGAATCCGCCGGTGCTCGGCAACCTCATCGCGAAAGTGCGAATCGAACAGCTCTGAATAGTTAGTCGCGGAGGCAGTCCTTTGATTTCGCAGTCGCCCACCTTTCCCTCACGAGCGATTCCCCTCTCCGCCATATTGCTGATCGCATCTGGCAGTGCACGGGCCTCTGCTGCTGATGCAGTTGCCGGCAAGCTCCTACGACGCGAACACGCACATGTTCTTCGCGGCTCATTACGCGCAGCCATTGGTTCAATCCCTGGAACGTGAAGTGGTTTGGCGGCTTCTCGCAGACCACCTATCCGCCGCTGACCCACCAGTGGATCGCGCTGTTTTCGCACATCATGGGCCTGAAGATGGCCTATATGTTCGTGCAGTTCCTCGCGATCTTGCTGCTGCCCATTGGCATGTATCGCTATGCCGCTTTGTGGGTGGATGAAGTTTCGGCCAGCTACGCTGCGCTGGGATCGGTCTTCCTGGGTTCGCTGGCCATGCTGGTCTATCAGTCGGGACAGTTACCCACGACAGCGGCGGCCGCGCTCACGCTGAATGCAATGCCGTACTTCTACAGATTCGGCTGCGCCGGGGCGGCTTTTCGACGCTGCTGAAAGGCGTCGCGATTACGTGGACGGCAGCGGCAGCTCACCACGTTACGTTACTGTTCGGCGCGGTGTTGTTCGCTATTCCGGTTTTGTTTCTTGCCATCCTCGACCGCGAGCTGCCGGAATCCGAGGGTGAGGAGCCGGCTTCGGTGGGTGGAGTCCTGCTGCGCGCCATCCTTTTCGCGGTAATCGCCCTGGCGGGTGTTGCCATCGTGCTGGGACCATACTGGCTGGCGCTGTTGAAGAACCCTATCAACCAGATGCCGATTCCGCACGCTCCCGCGACAACTACATTCTGAATCCCATCAGCGGGGTCAACTTCTGGATCATTCCGATGGGCGCGCTGATCCTGGCGATTCCGTTCATCGTGATTCGCGGAGCGGCGGAACGACGCCTGCGTCCGCTGCTGATCGGCTGGTATGTCACGACGCTGCTGGGATTGGGCGGCACGACGCCGGCCGGACGCGTTCTCTTGGGCCGTGCCTTCCAGGTCCTGACCTTCGAGCGCTTCACCTTCTGGGCCACGCTAATGGCGATGCCCTTCGTTGGACTGCTGGCGTTGGTTCTGATTCGAACGGTTCCGCATGAAGGCGGTCGTCGGCTCTGGCAATCGCTGCGGTCGTTACGATGGCCTCGTCGGTAGCATGGATCACGATTCATCCCGATCACCAGCTCGCCGTTCAACGTCGACCAGGTCATCGCCTTCCTGAATCGCGACGATCACGCGAAATTCCGCTACATCACGCTGGGCTTCGGCAGCAAGTTCGCCGAAGTATCGACCTATGCCAACGCCGGACAGCATCGATGGCGATTACAACTCCGCCCGCCTGTTGCCGGAGATGACGGCTTACGGTTCGGGCCAGCTCTACAACTCAAAGTATTACGGCCTGTCCGGCATGGAGTCCTTGCGCGCTGTGCTGAAGCACGCAAATCAATATGGCCTGAAGTACATCTTCGTTCGCGACCGTTTCTACGAGCCGCTGCTGGCCTTTGCCGGATGGCGCAAGGCTGAAACCTACGACAACGGCAACGTGACCCTGTGGACGAAGGAAGACGTTCCTCCTGCCCAGCAGCTGGAGTTCGGCGGATTCATGCCGACAGAGATGCAAGGCATTCTGTGGGGAATTCTGCCTGTAGGCAGCAGCCTCCTGGCTTTGTTCCTGGTGCTGTTGCTTCCGGAGCGTCGCCGTGTTGGCAACACCTTGGAATTTCCAACTCCCAGCCGGGTTGAGCCCATGGTTCTGCGGGAGGCGAAGTAATGAAGCGCATTCTACCCATCGTCATTCTGATTTTGACCGTTGTCCTGATTGCTATGGCGACCATCCAGCCCAACCGTGTATCCGGCGGGGCTAAGACTCCCGATGGCGCAGTTCAGGCTTTGCTGGCGCAGGTCAAGGCGCACGACTACAAGGGCGCGTATTCCTATGTTGCCCACGGTAGCGATGCCGACGAGGCGGCCTTTGCCCGTGACCTCTCTGGACGTGACGGCAGCCTGCGCACCTATTCTTCCTTGCAGCAGGTCGACACCAAGGTCCTTCACCAGACCGATAACGAAGCGTTGGTTCGTGCCAATCTGGAGTATGCCACCGCGGTCGGCGCGTTCTACGACACACGCGATCTAAAGGTGGTGAAGGAAGGCGACGACTGGAAGGTGGAGTGGCCGGTGGTGCAGGAATCCAAGGTTCCACCCCAGGTCATCCAGAACAATTTCCTGCGCTGGGACGTAATCACACGCGGCTCGGATGACGACTGGGGAGCGCAGAACGTGGAAGCGCCTCGCGTGCGCATCGTCTCCATGAATGCGATCACACAAGGCAACAACACCATTGTCGTCGGCGAAATTGAAAACGAAGACACGGTTCCCGGCTTCGTATCGGTCGGCGCTACGCTGGTAGGCAAAGACGGCAACGTCTTGGGGGAAGAAACCAGCTTCGACAAGATCTCCCACACGTTGCTTCCTAAGGAAATTTCTCCGTTCCGTATCGATTTCCCCAACGTGAAGCTGGCATCGGTGAAGAGTGTCCGGATGCAGCCCAATTCCATGCTGGTGCCAGCCTCAGCCGATCCGGTCATTGGCGTAATGCATCAGCGGGTGGAGACCGATTCCCGTGGGCGCCATGTTCTGAAGGGCGAATTGGTCAACCAGAGCGGCAGCGTAGTCAACATCCCACACGTGCTCGCGACCTATTACGATAACGGCGGCAAGGTGATCTGGGTCTCGGACGGGTACGTGGACCAGGCGCTGCTGCCGCAGACGCCGGTGCCGTTTGCGGTTGACCTTCGCGACGACCTGGCCTCGAACGTCCATACCTATCGCGTGACGGTCAACGAATACATGCTGGATCGGCAAGAGTAGACCATGACGACGACCAATCTCACTATCAAGATTGCTCTGGCTGCCCTGGTTTGCTGCGGGTTCGGACTGAGGGTGCACGCCGCTGAGCTGAAGGTTCCGGCAACGGTTCCAGCCGGCACCGAACTGAGCATCCCTACCTCTGGGACCGGCACAGGCACGCTCTACGTCAGCGGTCCGGGAACGGCGATCAAACGCAAAGTGGAGCTTGGTCAATCCATCCAACTCACTGGTGCTGATTTGAAAGATGCCGGACGGTACGTGATCGCAATCGACAACGACAGCGCCGTCTTCTTCGTGGTTGCAGGCCCGGTACATACCATCGCGTTCCTGGCGCGGCCCTCTCGCGTTCCTGCCGACACTCCGGGGGTCATCAGCGGTACGGCGTTTCTGTTCGACAAAGACCAGAACCTGGTATTACAGCCTCAGCCGGTGAAGTTTGAGCTCAACGTAAATGGCCAATCGGTCAGCCGCAGCGAAACTTCTAAAGGCGGCATCGCTTATACCAAGCTCGATTCCTCCAAGAAGGAGGGTCCGGCACAGTTCGTCGCCTCCAGCGGGTCGGCGTCGGTTCGGCGTGTGGTGCAGGAGGTGGCTTCCGACCCATGCAGCATTCGCATGCGGGCCCAGCCCGACAAGCACGGCATCCGGGTGGAGACGGACCCAATCCGCGACTGTGCCGGTAATCCCGTGCCCGACGGCACCATCGTCACCTTCACCGCGACCGATAACAACGGCAAGAGCGCGGTCGATGCCCGAATCAAGCGCGGCATTGCCGAAGCCTATCTGCCTGCCTCCAGCAGCGCCACTATCTCGGTCGCTTCCGGCGTGGTTGTGGGGAACGAAATCCAGTGGCGAGGCCAGCAACCATGAAGCGCATCTTGTCGTTCAGCTTGACGTTGGCAATCATCGTCGCCGTGGCAGTATTTACCCCGACCCGGCAGATCGCTTCTGCCTTTGCCGCCAGCGCGCCGTCCGTTTCGCTTAATGTCCAGAGTGCGGCTCCTCGTGCCGTGGAAGAGTCCACCCAGAAGGCCATTGTTCGTGACTATGCCACGGCCTGGCAGGCCATGGCCGACGCCCTTGACCAGAACCGGAGCGACCTGCTGGCGCCCAACTTTGTCGGTAACGCCAGCGAAAGTCTGTCAGCCACCATCGATCAGCAGCGCAAAGCCGGCCTGCGCCAGCACATTGTCGACAAAGGCCACAGCGTGGAAGCCATCTTCTATTCCCCCGAGGGGTCAGCGATGGAAGTGCATGACACTGCGCAGCTTCAACTCCAACTGTTGGATGGCAGCAATATAGTTCATTCCGAGGATGCGACGGTGCATTACGTAGTCTTGCTTACCGCCGCCGAGAACTCCTGGAAGGTCCGTGTCTTACAGGCTGTACCTTCTTTTTGATATGCCCTGACCTTTGCATCCCAGCCGCGTCCAACCCTTCATAAGCACTTAACAGCGCGTTTCGCTGCTCTGGAGCTGTTACCAAGGGTTTTTCCCCTTTACCGGGGAATAACCAGCTAAAATATTGAAAGACTCCAGTGTGAGGCGCGGCATCCAATCGCTGTTGAGTGGCTGGTCCTGATGATCCTTAATCGCACCCGTGTCTCCATTTTGTCCCTGCTGCTTGCCGGTGCAATCGCCGGCGTCGCTCAAACTCCTTCACAAACCGCTCCCGCGCCAGTGCCGTCCAACTCGGCAAAAGCGCCGGATACTGCTCCTGCTGGCGATTCCACCAAACCAGCGGAACAGAAACCCGCCGACAAGGGTGCCGCTTATTACCACTTCATGATGGCCCACACGTACGAGGAGATGGTGGCGATGTATGGCCGCTCCGACTACGCCACGAAAGCCATCGAAGAGTACCGTCTCGCCATTGATAACGATCCCGGCTCCGACTACCTGAATGCCGGACTGGCTGAGCTCTATGCTAAGACCGGCCGCATTCGCGACGCCGTACTCGAGGCTCAGGACATCCTGAAGCGTGATGGCAACAACCTGGAAGCGCGCCGCTTGCTGGGACGCATTTACCTGCGCTCGCTGGGGGATATGCAGGCGGGAAACCAGTCGCAGGAAGTTTTGAAGCTGGCCATTGATCAGTACGAGCAGATTGTGAAGCTCGACCCAAAGAGTGTGGAAGACCACCTCCTGCTGGGCCGCTTGTACCGCCTGAATAATGAGCTGCTGAAGGCCGAAAACGAGTTCAAAGCGGCCGTCGCCATTCAGCCGGATTCCGAAGAAGCCGTCACTACGCTGGCTTATCTGTACAACGAAGAAGGCGATTCAACCCGCGCCTTGCAGGTGCTCAACGCCATTCCGGAAAAGTCACGCTCGGCGAAGGTTTATTCCGCGCTCGGCTATACCTACGAGCAGCAGAAACAGTACAAGGAGGCGGTCGACGCCTACCGTAAATCCACCGAACTGGACCACGACAACCTGGACGCGGTCCGCGGCTTGGCGCAGAACCTGATGAACGACAACCAGACCGATGCGGCTCTGGAGCAATACAAAGTGATTGTCGACCAGGACCCTTCCGACGCGCAGACCTACATGCGCATGGCGGAGATAGACCGCCGCAGCGGCAAGTTTGACCAGGCGATGGACGCGCTGAAGAAGGCCAGCACGGTTGTTCCTGATTCGCTGGAGGTGCAATACAACATCGCCACCATCGATGAAGCTCAGGGAAAGTATGACGAAGCGATCCAGATCCTGACCCAGCTTCTACAGAAGACCGAGCACACGGATGGCGACTATTCCACCGCCGACCAGAACAACCGCTCCGTGTTCCTCGAGCGTTTGGGCACGGTCTACCGCGAGGCGAACAAGAACCAACTGGCGATCGAGACCTTCCGCAAGATGCTGCCTCTGGGTGATGAAAACGCCATGCGCGGCTATCAGCAGATCATCGAGACCTACCGCGACACCAAGCAGTGGCAGCAGGCCACCGACGTCGCCGAGGAAGCCGCCAAGAAGTTCCCCAACGATCGTAGCCTGCAGATGGTGGCAGCCTCGCAACAGGCTGATATGGGCAACGCCGGCCCGGCGATCGAGAAGGTGAAGTCGCTGCTTAAGGGCACTCCTGATGATCGTGATGTATACATAGCTCTGGCCCAGATGCAGAGCCGCATTAAGGATTGGCAGGAAGCGGAACAGAACATCAACAAGGCCATCGAGCTCTCCACCAAGCAGGATGACCGCGATTACGCCCTCTTTGTTGCCGGCTCCATCTACGAGCGGCAGAAGAAGTATGACAAGGCCGAAGAGGCCTTCCGTAAGTGCATTGCCGACGATCCCAAGAATGCCATGGCCCTGAATTATCTGGGCTACATGCTGGCCGACCGCGATACCCGTCTGGATGAAGCATTGGCCCTGATTCGCCGGGCTGTAGCTCTGGACCCTCAGAATGGCGCTTATCTCGACTCGCTGGGCTGGGCGTACTACAAGATGGGCAACTATGAACTGGCCGAGGAGAATCTGCGGCGCGCTTCCGAGCGGATCAACGACGATCCTACCGTCCACGATCACTTGGGCGAGCTTTACATGAAGACCGGGCGCGTAAAGCTGGCAGCCAGCAACTGGGAGCGCTCGGTGGAAGAGTGGAACAAGACGATCCCGGCCGAAGTGGACTCCGAAAGTCTGGCCAAGGTCCAGAAAGAGCTGGAGACAGCACGGGTGAAATTGGCCAAGCAGCAAAGTGCCGCAGCCACGACTCCAACCGCAAAACCGTAACCTCTAGACTTGAAGCAAAGAAAAGGCGCTGCCGCCGCAGCGCCTTTCGTTTGCCCACAACTCGTTCTATTTGCCGTTGGTGCGCGATAGGTAATCGCCATGTGCGGTGAAGTCCGTCATGGAGCCGAATGCCGGACCGGTCGGGGGGTTCTCCTGACTGCCTGCTGCAATGCGGCAGCGGCCTTATCCAAGCGTTCCGGCGTGGCGGTAACCGTCAGGTAGCAAGGTACCTATTTACGCCACCGCGGTGCAGTGCGAGTCGCTGGCTCTTGCAGATTGCGGGCTGTACGCTGCGATTTCGCAGGCTGGCTAGACGATGCGCGGCGTGCCGGCTATCACCGTCTGGGAGGGGACGAAATCAGAGACGACCCAATCGTTGATGGGATTTGGTTTGTGGCAATCGACGCAAACCGTCACCGGGAAGGTCGCCGCACAATGTGGGCAGCTGGCATGCGTCCCGAATGTATCGAATATCGTCCGGCACTGATTGCAGGTCCAGAAGTTGCCGACCGGCGGCGCTGACTTGCACCACGGACAGGCATAACCCTGACGGCGAGGCAGCTTTGCCAGCTTTAGCAGCGCAAGGGCTTGCTTCAAGCCACCCCAGCAATTCATCAGGATGAAGATGGAGAGCACACCTATCCATAACGAACCGCTGCGCACCGCAAAAAAGATCAATCCCGCCACCCCGATGAAGCCGATCACGGTCGCCACCATCAGGCTCCGGGCGCGCCCCAGGAAGAACCACAGGAAGGCGCGCAAAATCTGGCCGCCATCCAGCGGGTAAATGGGCAGGATGTTGAACGCCAGCAACGCCACGTTGATGATCAGGATGGAGCGAACTAGAAGGTAGGCGTTGGGCATGGTCAAAGCCCATCCCGACTGCAACGCTTCTCTCCACACCATCCACAGGATAGGGGTAAGCGCCACGTTGACCAACGGCCCGGCCGCAATGCTCCAGAGGGTGGCTCCGGGCCGCGGCGGAGGATCCACGTACGCCACCCCGCCAAGCGGCCACAACACAATGCGGTTCGATTGCCCGCCCACTTGGCGGCACGACAGTGCGTGACCGAACTCATGCATCAGCACGATCAGAAACAGCGCAAGATATTCGCAGATATTCCAGGAGATGGAGGTGTAACGTCCGGCACGGCTGTTAATCTCAAACGCCGCCACCAGAAACCACGACCAGTGCAGAAACACGTCGATTCCCGCAAGGCGGAACAGGTGGATCGATCCTTGACGGCCAGTAGGCATTTAGCTAAGTCTATGATACGCCGTCACCTGATGGCGTCTGGTGCAACCCTCCACGGGTGAGACGTATTGCTGACGAAAGGGACATCAGGACCTTGCGTCTTCTCAGAGCGCAGCCACCTTGCGCTGTATCAGCATGAAGTAAAGCGCGACCACAACGAGCAGAAACCCGTTGACCGCCAGCACCAGTGGCGCGGTAAACATCGGCACCAGCCATCCCGACAGCAAGTTGCCCATCGGCATACCTCCGCGGAAAGCGCAGTTGTACACGCTCATGACCCGGCCGCGCATCTCGTTGGTGGTAATCAACTGGACCAGCGAGGTAACCGTCGCGAACACCGACATCATGGTGGCGCCCACGAAGATCAGCATCACGTAGCTCAAAGGCAAGGCTCGTGACAGCGCGAAGCCGGCAATGGCCGCGCCCAGGCAAATCAGCATGGTGATGGCGAAACGCCCTTTGTGCTTAATGTTGCCCATCCCGGCCACGATCAACGAGCCGCAGATGGAACCAATTCCCATGAACGAGAGCAGATTGCCGTAGGTCTCGGGGCCGCGGTGGAAGATGTCTTTGACGAACACCGGAATGTAGGTGCGCATGGGCATGGCCAGCGCGGTCATACTGAAAGCCAGGACGATCAAGGCCTCCATCGAACCTTGGCGGCGAACAAACTTGATGCCTTCCTTAAGGCTGGTGAACATGGAATCGCCGGTGGCTACCGGCATGAAACGCGAGCGGATCATCAGCAGTGAAATGATCGGCGCCAGAAAGGACAGCGCGTTCAGCCCGAAACACCACTTCTCACCCAGTTTGGCCAGAGCCTGCCCGGCCAACGCCGGTCCGATGGTCACTGCCATGTTGAACTGGATGGAGTTCAGCGCGATGGCGTTGGGCATGTCTTCGCGGTCTACCAGCGTAGGGATTAGCGCAGAGTAAGCCGGGCCACCGAATGCCTGGGCAAAGCCGGAGACGAACGACAGGCAAAGAATATGCCATACGTGGACCATCCCCGTGGCCACCAGGAAGGTCAGCACCGCCGCGCTGGCCATCTGCAAGTACTGCGACGCCAGCAGATACCTTGCGCCGCTCCATGCGGTCGGCGATGACACCGCCGATCAGCGAAAACAGGAAGATGGGGATGCCGCCGAGAAACTGGTCGAGGGCCAGCAGAAACGCCGAGTGGCTGAGCCGGTAGATGAGCCAGCCCTGGGCCACGATCTGCATCCAGGTGCCGATGCTGGAGGTACACGCACCGAACCACATGAGACGAAAATCACGATATTGAAATGCCTTGAAAACCTTGCGAACCGCTGTCGTCTGCATGGGCTCCGTTATGGTTAGCGTCCGCCGTCTATCTTCGCACGGAGGCGCACTTTGGCGCTTGTCCGGCGAACCATCGGGCTACTCGGACCCTAGTTGGATGTTTTCAGGAGGCAACAAGTCGCGGCCCAAACCCGCGGAAGTCAACTCTGTGTTGCAACTAGCTTTCTTGCCAACAGGTCTGGCGGCGGAAGTTGACGCTAACCCGGCGTTTTCGAACCGCTGGCCAATTTCTTTCGCAGGTCCTCGGCATAGTGATCGGTCATGCCGCCAATGTAATCGCACACCACCCGCGCCAATTTTTCCTTCTCCGCCCGCTCCTGATAGTAATGGGGAAGCGACGACGGATTTGCCATCAAGTGCTCGAACACATCGGAGATTACTTTTTCTGCCTTGCGCTTCTCCGGCTCCAGTTGCTTGGAGTTGTACAGCGTCTCGTACAGGAACTGCTTGGCTTCGCGACGTTCTTCTTCCGCCTCCGGACTGAACGCTGCCAGCCGCTCGGGATAGTGCCGCAGCTCTTCCAGGCTTCGTACGGCGGCTTGATCGACGCGGTATTGGGTGTTGGTGATCAGGTTGGTGACAAAGTAGTTCAGCACCCGCTTCAGTGCTTCGTTAAATTTCAGCTTGTCGGGCGCGTTGGGATATTTCGCCTCGGCGTGCACGTAGTAACGCTCAAAAACCCTCACCCGTTCGCGGATATGTCGGCAGCTTCAGCAGCTTGGCCTCGAAACCATCGTCCAGATCGGCCGTGGTGTATGCGATCTCGTCGGTCAGGTCGATGAGCTGCGCCTCTAGCGGCGGCCGCTGATCGAGCAGATATTCCGCCAGCTCGGGATGCTGCTCCACGGTGTAATCATGCGAGTGCTTGATGATGCCCTCACGCACCTCGAAGGTCAGGTTCAGGCCATGGAACTCGACATAGCGAAGCTCCATCTCCTCCACAGTGCGTAGCGCCTGCAGGTTGTGGTCGAAGAACTCGCCCTGCTGCCGCATCAGTTGGTCCAGGATGCGCTCGCCGGCATGCCCAAACGGCGGATGACCGATGTCATGTACAAGGGCCAGCGCTTCAACCAGATCAACGTTAAGGTTCAACGCGGCGGCGATGGTGCGCGAGATCTGCGCGACCTCCATGGTGTGGGTCAGTCGGGTTCGGAAGTGGTCGGAGTAGCGGCGGGTAAAGACCTGGGTCTTGTTCTCCAGGCGGCGAAAGGCACGGGCATGGATAACGCGATCCCGATCGCGCTGAAATGGATTGCGATAGGGGTGCGGCGGCTCCGGATAGCGACGACCACGCGAATCCTCGACGTGGACGGCATAGGACGCGAGCATAAGCGCAGTGTAGCAGCAGCGACCAGTGCAGTCAGCCAGTCCGGCCGCCAAGCCTCCGTTCTCTCGTTATTCCACGATTCTTGACGATCTGCCACATTTCTAAGCAACCGCAATTGCCCTGTAACTCTCTCACCCCAGACACAGGCAAGCGGAGAAACTTTCATGCAGTCGATTCCACCATCCCCCGACGTACGTAAGAGCCCGCAAGGTCCGTCCGGCTCTAAAAACCACGACCGCTTTCCTGATAACAGAGTTCCCGACCCTCCCGAGAGCAAAAAGGAGCGCTTGTCTCCCTGGAAGTTGGGCGGTCTTTCGCTGAGGGAGCTGGGTAAACGCGTGTGGAATTCCATTAACGATGATGACGTTTTCGGGCGATCGGCCCAGCTGGCTTACTACTTTTTCCTCGCGCTGTTCCCCGCACTCATCTTTCTGACCGCGCTGCTGGGCCTGCTGGCCGGCCCCGGGACGAGAATGCACGACAGCTTGCTTGCATACATGGCAGCCGGACTTCCGCCGTCGGCCTACGACTTGGTTCGCAAGACTATTGACGAAACCACGAAAGCCAGTGGAGGAGGAAAGCTCGGCTTTGGAATCATGGCTGCGCTGTGGACAGCGACCTCCGGTATGACGGCCGTCCAGGACACTCTGAACGCTGTCTACAATGTTCGCGAGGGGCGGCCTATCTGGAAGGCGCGTGCCGTGGCGCTAGGACTTACCGTAGTCTGCAGCGTTCTCATCATCGTGGCGCTTTCCGTCATTTTGTATGGCGGCACAGCAGCTGACTTTGTCTCCCGCCACATTGGCCTAGGCCCGGTCGCCACCTGGACGTGGAAAATTGCTCAGTGGCCTATCGCAATCTTCTTCCTGGGACTGGTGTTCTCCCTCACGTACTATTACGGTCCCGACGTGGAACAGCGTCACTGGGAGTGGCTGACCCCGGGTACAGTAGCCGGCATGGCCACTTGGGTTATCGCCTCCGCTGCCCTGCGAGCCTACCTCCATTACTTCAACTCGTATTCGGCCACTTATGGCTCGCTGGGAGCCGTCATCATTCTGCTGACCTGGTTTTACGCTACAGGAATGATGCTGTTGCTGGGGGCAGAGGTGAATGCCGAGATTGAAAATGCGGCCGCGAAGCAGGGTATGCCGGATGCCAAGCACAAAGGACAGAAGGTCCCTGCTGTTGAGCAGCAGCGGCGAACCGCCTGACTCTCTTGAAGGCTAAATCCGGTCGTCAGTCGCCGGCAGCCATCGCTGGGGCAATATCCTCGATGTCCACAACGTTGGTGGGATACTTGCCGGTATAGCAGGCGGTACAGTACACGCGGTCATCGCCTTCGCCAGCCGCCCTGCGCAGGCCTTCCAATGACAAGTAAGCCAGCGAATCGGCGCCAATGTATTCGCGAATCTCTTCCACCGACTTGTTGGCCGCGATGAGCTGGTTCTTCGACGGCGTGTCCACTCCGTAATAGCAAGGCGATATGGTCGGTGGGCAGGAGATGCGCATGTGCACTTCTTTGGCGCCCGCGTCGCGAACCATGCGAACAATCTTGCGGCTGGTGGTACCGCGCACGATCGAGTCGTCAATCAGCACGACGCTTCTTGCCTTCCAGAACGTGGCGCACCGGGTTCAGCTTCAGCTTCACTCCGAAGTCACGCACACGCTGCTCGGGCTCAATGAACGTCCGGCCAACATAGTGATTGCGGATCAAGCCGAACTGCAGCGGGATGCCGCTCTCGTGCGAGTAGCCCATGGCCGCGGTCACGCCGGAGTCGGGGATCGGCACCACGATGTCAGCCACCACCGGCGATTCCAGCGCCAGTTGCCGGCCCATGGCATCGCGCGTTTCCTGTACCGCTCGGCCGAACACCATGCTGTCGGGACGCGAGAAATAAACGTGCTCAAAGATGCAGCTCGACTGCGGCTGCTGCGACGCATAGAAGCGGGAGTGCACGCCTTCCGGGCCAACGATGATCAATTCGCCCGGCTTCACTTCGCGCTCGTAGGTCGCGCCAATCAGATCGAACGCGCAGGTCTCCGATGCAAACACGATGGTGTCTGCCCGGTGAGCCGCCTGTCCGGAGATGCGTCCCATCACCAGCGGCCGGAAGCCGCGCGGATCGCGCGCCGCAAAGATGCGGTCCGGGCGTGAGCATAACCAGCGAGAACGCGCCTTCCAGCCGGCGCAGCGAGTCGGCCATGGCGTCGGCCAGCGTCTGCTCGCGCGAACGCGCGATCAGGTGGACGATGACTTCGGTGTCGCTGGTGGTCTGGAAGATGGAGCCCTGCTGCTCCAGTTGGGCGCGAATTTCCAGGGCATTGATGATGTTGCCGTTATGCGCCAGAGCGATCTTGCCCTTGTTGCACTCCACCATGATGGGCTGGGCGTTGAGCAGCGCCGAATCGCCGGTAGTGGAATAGCGCGTGTGGCCGATGGCCAGTGAGCCGGGAACCCGGGCCAGCACTTCGGCGGTGAAGATGTCGGAGACCAGTCCCATCTGTTTGTGCAGATAGAGCCGTCTCGCCATCAGAGGCTGCGATGCCCGCCGACTCCTGCCCGCGATGCTGCAGAGCATACAGGCTCAGGTAGGCAAGCTTGGAAGCCTCGGGATGACCGTAAATGGCGACAACGCCACACTCTTCTCGCAGCTTATCGGATACGATTTCCATTGCTCACCTGATCGGAAGCAAGTTTCGAAGCCTTGCAACCGAACCCGGCTAGCTCTTCTGGAGGACAGAGGAACCAGCCGTTCTTCTGTTTCCACGTGCAGCGCTTTTTCCAGCGCGCCGTCCCAAACCTCGCGCAACTCAGAGACACTTCCGCAGCGGCCACTTTGCCGTCAACCCGTATTTGACTTGATCCGGAACGGTTTCGCCGATGCGTTCTGCTAAGAGGCCGTATTTTACCGCTATATCTTGGATTCGCCCCACGTTGGAGGGGTCGCAGGAAATCAAAATCCGGCTGGCATCCTCGCCAAACAGCACAAACTCCGGCACCAACTCGTTAGAGCTGAAGGTCGACCTCAGCACCAACTTGGCGGGCGAAGCCGCATTCTGCCAAAGTCACGGCCAAACCACCCTCGGAGCAGTCCTTGGCGGAGTCGATCAAGCCCTCATCGATGATCTGGACGATGGCTTTCTGCAGCGCCGCTTCCTTGTCCAATTCCAGCGCAGGCGGGAATCCCCAGAACTGTCCCAAGAATTTCCTTGGCGTACTCGGAGGAGCCGAACTCGGCTTCCACATCACTGGCGTCGCCCGGCTCCGAGCCGCGGATGACCATCAGTGCCCGGCCAGCCTCGCGGAAATGCGGCCCCATAGCCTTGTGGACATCTTCCATGATTCCGACTACGCCCATGACCGGCGTCGGATAAATGCCTTCGCCCAGCGTCTCGTTGTAGAAGCTGACGTTGCCGCCCGTGATCGGCGTCTCCAGCTCCTCGCAGGCCTTGGTCAGGCCGTCGATGGTCTGGGAGAACTGCCACATGATGTGCGGCTTCTCGGGATTGCCGAAGTTCAGGCAGTTGGTCGCCGCGATTGGCGTCGCGCCAGTGCAGGCTACGTTGCGGGCGGACTCCGCCACGGCGTGCATCGCTCCCAGCTTGGGGTCGAGATAGCACCAGCGGCTGTTGCCGTCCAGCGCCATCGCCAGGCGCGGTTGGTGCCCTTGATGCGAATCACTCCGCCCTCGAAGCCCGGTCCTTCCACCGTGTTGGTCTGCACCATGGAGTCGTACTGCTGATATACCCAGCGCTTGGAGCAGATGTTCGGGCTGGCCAGCAAGCGTTTCAGACTCGGCAGAGAACTCGGCTTTCTGGCCGAGCGTGATACGCTGCCGGGAATCTCGCGCGGGACCGGCGGCTCCCAGCGCTCCAGCGGACGCTTGATACAGCGGTGCGTCGTCGGTTAGCGCAGCGTTCGGAATTTCCGCGACCACTTTGCCGTGCTCCAGCACCCGCATCATGGGACTGGTCGATGACCTGGCCGATGGTCACCGCATCCAATCCCCACTTCTGAAAGACCCGGAAAACCTCGTCCTCGCGACCCGCTTCCGCCGACCAGCAGCATGCGCTCCTGCGACTCGCTCAGCATGATCTCGTACGGCGTCATGCCGGTTTCGCGTTGCGGCACGCAGGTCGAGTTCGATTTCCAGGCCAACGCCGCCGCGGCCGCCCATCTCGCAGGTCGAGCAGGTCAGGCCGGCCGCGCCCATGTCCTGGATGCCAACCACCGCTCCGGTCTGCATGGCTTCCAGGCAGGCTTCCAGCAGCAGCTTCTCCATGAAGGGGTCGCCCACCTGCACATTCGGCCGCTTGGCCTCGGAGCTCTTCGCTGAACTCCTCGCTGGCCATGGTGGCGCCGTGGATGCCGTCGCGGCCCGTCTTGGACCCGACGTAGATCACGGGATTGCCTTCGCCCGCGGCCTTGGCGTAGAAAATCTGGTCGCGCCGCACCAGCCCGAGTGCGAAGGCGTTCACCAGCGGATTGCCGGTGTAGCAGCTCTCGAACTTCACCTCGCCGCCGACGTTCGGCACGCCAAAACAATTGCCGTACGACGCGACACCGCTGACCACGCCTTCCATCACGGAATGGTTCTTGTGCAGGGTCGCCTGGTCTAAGCCGTCGAGGCTGCGGCGTGATCGGCCCAAAGCGCAGCGAGTCCATGATGGCAACCGGCCGCGCGCCCATGGTGAAAATATCGCGCAGGATACCGCCAACGCCGGTTGCCGCGCCCTGGAAGGGCTCGATGAACGACGGGTGGTTGTGCGACTCGATCTTGAAGGCGCAGGCCCAGCCATCGCCAATGTCGATGATGCCGGCGTTTTCGCCCGGCCCTTGCAGTACCCGCTTGCTGTGCGTCGGCAGGCGCTTCAGGTGCACGCGCGACGACTTGTAGGAGCAGTGCTCGCTCCACATCACGCTGAAAATGCCCAGCTCGGTCATGGTGGGCACGCGGCCCAGCGACTTTTGCAGGCGTTCGTACTCCTCGGCCGAGATTCCGTGGTCGCGAAGCACTTCTGGAGTGATGGTGGGTTCTTGATCGACGGCTGGGGGCACTTTCAACTGGGTTCATAGCTAGGAAGGAGCTTCTATTGTCGCATGCCGGATGCCGCGAGGGAAGACTAGGTCATCGCCCGAAGCGACGATTTGTGGCAATCTCAAGCAGGTGGTCCGAAATACACCATGAACCCCCGGCGTCAGTCGCCCTCTTCGAGCCACTCATACCCGCACATGAGGCACTTCCACCGACGGGTCGTCTGAGTGGGCGGCTCAGGAAACGGGATGGCGGCGGACCACAGGGTGATCTGGCGCGGTGGGGAGCTGGCCACCTCGCGAATCTCCAGCGATTCGCATTCCGGACAGCAGGCGACCTCTTCGGCATCCTCGTCATCTTCCTCGGCCAGACCTTTGGTCTCTTCCGGCTCGAAGTCTTCCAGCACTTCCAGTGCCCGAACTACTTGGCTGTCCGGCACTTGCAGTCGGATGCCGCCCAGCGCCATGCCCATATGCCAATTCATAGCGTGCATGTTCTCATCGCAGACGAAGGCCGAAATGGCAGCGGAAACCAGCTTCCCCTGCGCCAGCTTGGCCTCGCCCAGGCTGAGGAACTTCGCGATGGTGACCATTTCTTCCGGCATGAGTTGGTGGATAGCCTAGGCCAGCTTTCAGCCCTGCGTCAATTCCGATAATCGCGCCCGCCGACTGTGCTCGTCGATGGCCGCCACAATCTCGGTGGCCGCCGCCAGCGCCCGACGTCCGTCTTCCAAGGTAACCTCCGGTGTGGACCGCTCGCGCACCGCGTGCAGAAAGCTGGTCAGTTCCGCCCGCAATGGCTCTTGCTGCGCCACCGGCGGCTTGTAAGGCGTTATCCCCGGAAACGCCTCGGCCGCCAGGCTCGTCGGGTTAAACGGATCGAGCTCGGCCGGATCGGGATTCGTGTCGCCTACCGTCAACACCAGCACGTCCTGACGGGAATAATCCAGTGACACATATTGATGCGGCTGGAAGAAGCGCAGCTTCCGGATGCGCTCCGTGCTCACCCGGCTGGCGGTGAAATTGGCCACGCACCCCGACTCAAACTCCATGCGCACGTTGGCGATGTCCACTTTCTGCGAAAGAATCGGCAGTCCCACGGCGCGAATCTCTTTCACGGGAGACTTGGCAAACGACAGCACCACGTCGAGGTCGTGGATCATCAGGTCGAAGATTACGTCTACATCCAGCGACCGCGGGGTAAACACGCTCAGACGGTGGACCTCGAAGAACATCGGCCGGGTGATGAGGGGAGCAGTCGCGCGCACCGCGGGGTTGAAACGCTCCAGATGGCCCGCCTGCGCGATCCGGGCATTCTTGCGGGCGATCTCGACGAGTTCATCAGCCTCGGCGACGGTGGCCGCCAGCGGCTTCTCGATGAGGACATCGACTCCGTTCAGCATGAGTTGCCGGGCGACGGCGAGATGGGCAACGGTGGGGACTGCCACCGAAGCGGCCGTGATCCCTGCGGCGATCAACTCGTCGACGGACCGAAAGGCTTGGGTGTGAAATTCCCTGGCAATCGATTGCGCGCGGGCGAAGTCGACGTCCGCCACGCCAACCAACCGGACTTGCTGTTTTGGGTCGGATTGCAGATCGCGGTAAACACGGGCGTGATTGCGTCCGAAAGAGCCTGTGCCCACAACTCCTACGCGCAGGGTATCGCTGCTACTAGGCATGTTGCGATTGTCGCGCATCGGCGCGCCAGGAGGCAAAATTCTGCTCCCACTCGTCGACCGCGCAGCAGGAGATAAAGACCCCGCAGAGTCTGACCTGACGAAATTTCTAATCGTCGCGATGGGGGATGTGGCTTACCGGGGTCTCGGCAACGATGCAGATGCCGGCCTGGTTGGCGGCGGCGAGAACGGCATCCTTATCCAGCAGCAGGCAGCGCCCGGCATCGAGGGCGAGGCAGCTTGCGCCCGCCTGCTTCATGGTCTCGATGGTGCGCAGGCCCACCACTGGGACATCGAAGCGCATGTCCTGGTTCGGCTTGGCGACCTTTACGACCGTAAGCGCGCGGCTCAAGGTGGATGGCCCTTTGCCCAGCGAAGGCGAAGCCAGAATCTCGCCCGCGCGAAGAATAGCGGCGTCGGTTCCTTCCATGGCTTCGACTGCGACACACGCCGCCTCGGCAATGACCACGGTCTGCCCAATATCGAAACGAGACAGATGATGCGCCACGGCGCGTCCGTACGTGATGTTGGTCTGCTCCGTATCATCAGGGCCACGCTCCGTCAGCACACCTTCGCCGGCCAGCATCGGCTCCAGCAGTTCGGTGGAGTTCATCAGCGTGATGCCTTCGTCGGCCAGCACCTTGGTAACCGCGCCGATCAGCGAATCGGTGTTGCGCGTGGTCAGCGAGAGTAACAACTTGGCCAGTTTCCAGTCCGGCTTGATGCTGCTGAAAATCTGCTTGTGCTTAACCTGCCCGGCCATGATGGCGCGGGTGATGCCCTCGCGTTGGAAGGTCTCGATGAGCTTGGACAGCTCACCCAGCGACAGCCAGTAGACCGCCGCTGCGCCGTGCTGTTCGATGTCCGGCGAGGCTTCTTCTTTGATGGCCGTGACTACCACCTGAAGACCTTTGGAGCGCGCCGCATCCAGCACCAGCAAGGGAAACTTTCCGTTGCCGGCGATAAGACCGATGCGTTGTGAGGAGTCAGACATAAGATCAGTGGTCAGTGGCTAGTCTCGTGCGTCAATGACTGAGTATGGGGAAGAGTTTCTGCTCGCTGGTCACTGACCACTTACTTGATAATTCCCCGGTGCGAGTTCTCGATGAACCGCAACAGCATATCCACGTCTTCGCCCTGGGCACCTTCCGCGCGCAACGCCTCAACTGCTTGCGAGGTATTCATCTTTGACGCCAACAGCACTTTGAACGCGTGATGCAGCGCGCCGATACGCTCTCGCGAGAAGCCGCGCCGTTGCAATCCGACTTTGTTCAGCATGTAAGCGTGGGTATCACGCTCGGCGCTGGTCATGGAATACGGCAGGACATCCTGCGTGATGGTGGTGCCGCCGCCGATGTAGGCGTGCGCCCCGATCCGCACAAACTGGTGCACCGGGCACAACGCTCCCACCACGGCCCAGTCTTCGACCGTGACGTGTCCCGCCAGCGTGGCGGCATTCACCAGCATGGCGTGATCGCCGATCGAGCAGTCATGTCCAATATGCGTGTAGGCCATGATCAGCGTATGGCTGCCGACCTTTGTGATTCCCGCGCCCTTGGCGGTTCCGCGGGTGATGGTGACGTACTCGCGAATGACGTTGTGGTCGCCGACTTCGAGGCGCGTCGGCTCGCCCGCGTAGGTAATGTCCTGGGGATCCATACCCAACACGGCGAAGGGGTAAATTTTATTGTTGCTGCCAAAGCGGCTGGGGCCGCCTAGCACCACGTTGGAGATGAGCTCGCAATTCTCGCCCAACTCCACTCCCGCCTGTACGATGCAGAAGGGACCAATGCTGCATGACGCAGGAATTCTCGCAGATGAATCGACGATTGCGGTTGGATGAATGTTCATGCTGAACTTACGCCGGCTCGACCGCGGCTTCCGGCTGCGTGGTCGCGGCACCCTGGGCAGGCACGCGATTCAGCAGGCGGCAAGTGACCACCGCCTCGCAGGCCAGCTTGCCATCAACATACGCTTTGCCCTGCAAACGTCCCGCAGTTCCGCGGAAGGCAAGAACATCCACCTCGATCCGCAGCTGATCTCCCGGCACCACCGGACGACGGAAACGCGCTCGCTCGATGCCGGTAAATACCAGTAACTTGTCGTTACGGTCGGTTACCTCGGTGAAAAGCAGTGCAGCCCCGGCTTGCGCCATGGCTTCCACGATCAACACACCGGGCATGATGGGATAGTCGGGAAAGTGGCCGACGAAGAAGGGCTCGTTGATGGTCACGTTCTTGATGGCGACCACCCGTTTGGCGCGGACCATCTCGACCACGCGGTCCAGCAGCAGCATCGGGTAACGATGCGGCAGCAGCTTCATGAGTCCGTCAATGTTGATCTTGTTATTTTCACCACTGGCGAGCGCGGGATTGGCCTGGTCGGTCATGGTATCCATCGTGAAAACCACGATTATACATTTCGCCGCGCCCCTCAGCGCTGCGGGGCCAGCAGCAACAGGCTAAAATCGGAGCACAATATGCCTAAGTCGAAAGCGACGGTATCAATTCCTACAGCCGTTCTTGACTGGCTGAAGCAGCGCCAGCCCGAGATGATCGCCAGCCTTCGTGAGCTGGTTGAGCGCGAGTCGCCCACCCACGACAAAGCGGCCTGTGACAGTCTTTGCGCCCACCTGGCCGGCGAGTTCGAACATCTCGGCGGCGAAGTCAGGATTCACCGTCAGCGGGACGCAGGCGATCACCTGCAGGTAAACTTTGGCGGCCGGCGCGGACGCAAGCCCGTGCTGCTGCTCGGCCACTTCGATACCGTCCACGACGTCGGTACGCTCGACAAAATGCCATGGCGCGAGCAGAAAGGCCGGCTCCACGGCCCCGGCGTTTTCGATATGAAAGCCGGCATCGTCCAAATGATGTTCGCCCTGTGGGCGCTACGCGAAAGTAAAACCGGCTTGCCGCGCCCGGTGAAAGTGTTGCTGGTATCGGATGAAGAAGGCGGCAGCGCCACCTCACGCGCCATCACCGAGCGGGTCGCAAAGCAGTGCTCCGCTGTGCTGGTCTGTGAGCCTTCCGGCCCCGGGGGCGCGCTGAAGACGGCGCGCAAAGGCGTCGGCTCATTCCTGGTCAAGGTTACCGGTAAGGCAGCCCATTCCGGGCTCGACTTTGAAAAGGGCCATAGCGCCATTCTTGAGCTGTCGCACCACATCCAGTCTCTGTCCCACATGACCGACCTTGCCCGTGGCATCACGTTGAATGTCGGCTTCATCCGCGGAGGCACCCGCACAAACGTGATCGCTTCCGAGGCTGCGGCTGAGGTAGATCTGCGAATCGCCAATAAAAGCGACGGAGCGGTGATGGAGCGCCGCGTCCACGATCTTCGTGCGGTCAATCCTAAGTGCACACTGCAGATCACAGGAGGCGTCAACCGGCCGCCGCTGGAGCGAACCCGGCAAGTAGCCGCTCTGTTCTCGCTGGCGCAAGACGTCGCGCGCGAACTCGGATTTCCGTTGCGGGAGATTGCGGTGGGTGGCGGCTCGGACGGGAACTTCACTGCTGGCATCGGCATTCCGACCCTGGACGGCCTGGGGGCAGTTGGTGACGGGGCGCACGCTGCACACGAACATGTGGTCGCCGCGGAAATGCCGCGTCGTGCCGCCTTGTTGGCAGGCCTGATTCAGGTGATTGCCTAGCCGCACTTGCTTTGACGGAGACCCGGCGAAAGCCTAGAATTTCAACTGGCAGGTTGTACCCGTGCCAGAGCCTAGAAGCGCCGGGAGCCGTTTAAGGAGGGTTTGATGGAAGGCCTGTTCCAGCCCATGCACCTGTTGGTGATCCTGGTGATCGTGCTGCTGATTTTTGGTCCCAAGAAGCTTGGCGATTTGGGCAAAGGCCTGGGCGAAGGCATTCGCAATTTCAAGTCGTCGATCAACGACAATAACGCAACCACTGACAACAAGACGACGACCACAACCGTCAAACCTGACGAAAAGAAGTAGCCGAGCACGCCACGTCATAGCAGCGTTTTTCCGGTGGCTGCCTCGGCAGCCTGCAATAGCCTGTAAACTCGCGCTACCGGCAATCCCACTACATTGAAATAGCATCCTTGGATGCCGCGAATCCAGCGCGACGCCCTGCCTTGAATGGCGTAGGCTCCGGCTTTGTCCATGGGTTCGCCCGTCGCCACATACTGCGTGACTTCGTCATCGGAAAGCGGCCCGAAGGTCACCTGCGTCGCTTCGGCTTCCACCCGTTCAAATCCCGCAGCGATCACGCAAACGCCGGTGATGACCTGGTGCGTCTGTCCGGCAAGCAAACGCAACATGCGCGATGCGTCTTGGGTATCGGCAGGCTTCTCCAGCAGATGTTCGCCAACTACCACTACGGTATCGGCCCCAAGTACCGCGTCGTCGGGATGCCGGGCAAAGACGGCGCGAGCTTTATCGCGAGCCAGCCGTTGCGCATAAGCGAGCGGTGTCTCGCCCGGTCGAGGTTCCTCCGGCACGTGAGCGGCGTCGACGGCGAAGTCGATGCCCGCATTGCGCAACAATTCCGAGCGCCGGGGCGAAGCGGAAGCAAGAATCAACATGCGTTTCGATTCTACCTGCGCAACGAATGCATCCCCTCTGCCGGTTCGCACGTCTGATGTGGCGTGAGATCCGCAACCCAAAACCTCACCTACGGCGCTACTCTTGACGGCGAGAAGGCCAGCTTTCGGGTGTGGGCGCCGCTTCCCCTGGCGGTGACGCTGCGTCTTACGCGCGCCGGCTGTCCGACGGCCGATATACCCATGACGCGAGACGGCGAAGACTTTATCGCCACCGAGTTGGCCGAGCCGGGCGATCGCTACGCGTACATCCTCGACGGCAAAACCGCGGTGCCCGATCCGGTTTCGCGCCTGTTGCCGGAAGGCGTACATGGGCCAACCCAGATCGTCGATCCCTCTGCATTTCGCTGGAGCGACCAGAGCTGGCGCGGCCTCCCTCTTTCGCAGTACCTCATCTACGAACTTCACGTGGGGACCTTCACTCCGGAAGGCACGTTCGACGCTGTCATTGGCAAGCTGGAATACCTCAAGCGGCTTGGCATCACAGTAGTTGAAATCATGCCCGTGGCCACCTGCCCGGGCGAACGCAATTGGGGATACGACGGCGTTTCGCCGTACGCGGTGCAGACGAACTACGGCGGCCCTGACGGCTTGAAGCGGCTGGTGGATGCCGCGCACCGCCTGGGCCTTGGTGTCATGCTCGACGTGGTCTACAACCATCTCGGTCCGGAAGGGAACTACCTGCCGAGGTTTGGTCCCTTCTTCACCAGCAGGCACAGCACGCCTTGGGGAGACGCGATCAACTACGACGGTGCCGGCGCCGAGCACGTGCGCCGTTACGTGGTGGAGAACGCGCTGTACTGGATTCGCGAGTATCACCTGGATGGATTACGCCTGGACGCTGTGCAGACCATTCACGACGATTCCCCGAAGCACATCCTGGCCGAGATACAGGAACGGGTACAGGTGTTGGCGGGCCAGCTAGGCCGCACGGTCTGCGTGATTGCCGAGACGGACGAGAACAGCCCCCGGTACATCAAACCGCAAGCCGAAGGAGGTTACGGAGTCAACGGCTTTTGGAGCGACGACTTCCACCATGCGGTTCACGCCTTCTTCACCGGCGACCGCAGCGGCTACTACATGGACTTTGGCGATCCTGCGCAAATCGCCCGCGCTCTCCGTGAAGGCTACGTCTTCCAGGGACAACTGTTTCGTTTCTGGAATGCGCCGCGCGGCAGCAGTGCGCAAGATGTTCCCCTGCCGGCCAACATTATCTGCATTCAGAACCACGACCAGGTAGGAAATCGCGCCCTGGGTGAGCGCCTTACCGCGCTGGTGCCGCGCGGCGCGCGCAAGGTGGCGGCCGCGCTATTGCTCCTGGCGCCCCACACGCCCCTGCTTTTCATGGGGCAGGAATATGACGAGACCGCGCCGTTCCAATTCTTTGCCGACTTTCAGGATCCGGGGCTGAAGAAAGCCGTCAGCGAAGGCCGTCGCAGCGAGTTCAAAGATTTCGATTTCAGCGAGGTGCCCGACCCGGAAGATGTCGCGACCTTCGAGCGATCAAAGCTCACGTGGTGTGACGACCCGCCGAATCGTGAGATGTTGGAGTGGTATCAGCGTCTGCTGCAACTACGAAAACACTACGTCGTGTCAGGAGAGCGTACCTGCGACGCACAGTACTCCAACGGCGTTCTCTCGGCGGAGATCCCGGCGAAGGATCCTCAGTTGGTCATATTGGCAGCTCTGACGCCGCACGCGAGTCTGCCTCGCATCAAGGCAGGCTGGCGGGAAGTTTTGCGGACCGCGGAAGACGATTACGAGGTAGGGATTTTTGTGCGCCAGTAGCCTTCTATTGTTATCCGAGAACCTTAACGAAATTCCCGCCGTTTGCCGAACATCGACACTCCCAAAGCTCCCCCGGCGGCGGTGAAGATGATGAAGACGATAGCCAGCACCACCAGCACCAAGACGATCATGGTTGCGGCGCCTTGTGGTGTGCTGACCCAGCCGAGCATGCGCTGCATCATTTCCTGCACCTTAGGATCGGAGTTGCCGGCCATCTGTTTCTGCATCTGCTCCTGCATGGCCCGATTGAATTCGCCGCTGGAGCGCAGTCCGACGAACGATGCAGTGGTTACGATGGCGTTGACTACGAATCCGAAGACTCCAGCCAGGGCACCAACGCGCATCCCCATACCCGGAGTAACCAAGCTGCCCGGAACCTTACGCTGGTAGAGCAAGACCGACAGCGCACCCGCCCCCAACAGCCAAAGGCAGCAGCCCATTGACACAATGGGAATCGCGCTGAGTAAAGCGGCTCCTATGCCGCACATTAGCGCGCCTTTCCACGCCAGATCCCAGTGAATCGCGCCCGGCTGCCCGGGATACGCCGGAGAGTTCTGGGGCCAATTGGGAGGAGCGGGAACCGTGGGTTGTTGTGGAGGAAATGTCTCGTCCTGTCCAGCAGTCGAGGGCACTGGGGCCTGGCTCGATATCTCGCCTTCAGGCGAAATCACGCGGATCTGCGGCGCGCCACAATGCGGGCAAAAGGCCACGCCCTCCTGAATTTCCGCTTGGCACCGATAGCAGGGATGTTCCACTTGCCGAACGTTACAGGAAGCAATGCGGGGTTAGCAAGTTAGGCGGGGCAATTAGCATTTGGCACTTAGCATTGGTTTCGCTAACCGCCAACTGCCGCCACCCGCTGCTGCTCACAGCGTATCTTGCTTGCCGTGGGTCTGCACCAGCACCGTGCCGAACCGCGTACCCGATCCATGCGGTTCGATCGACACCAGGCGCTCGTTGTCGCTGCTGCCGGTCTTGATTTCCCAGCCGTCGCCCGACGTATCGGAGCAGGTCAGCTTCTTATCGTCGCTCTTCTTGTCGCCAATATGCACGTCTGAGTCGCTGCTGTGTCCTTTGCAGACGAGGGTTGCGCCAAACGACTTCATCTTGTCTTCGTAGAAAGCTTTCACTTTCTCCGGCGAGTCATCGGTCTCATATTCGGCCGCAATCACCTTCAACCCAAAGCCGGCCGCGCCAATGTTGATATTGGCCGCGTGGTTGTCACCATTTTCCTCCGGCCGCAGGTGCGCTCCCGGATAGACAGGAATGCCGTTATCCGCGGCCTTCTCGCTGCTGTCCACTTTCAGATTGGCAAACGGAGTCTGGATATCAACCTTGCCATTCTTCTTGTCTTTGTCGTCGACGTTGATGCTGCATGCGCCTAGCAGAAGCAGCAGGCTTCCCGTTACCACTGCGAATAATGCCTTGCGTGCCACGCGATTCATTGTGACCCTCCACTGGAATTGGTTGTCGCGGCCGTTCCCGCGCCCCGCTCGGCAATGCCGGGAATCGACACCGGCAAATGGCCGCGCATCGGCATCTCGCCAAACATTGCCCTGACAGCACTGATCTCTGACACCTCGGCATCGGAGAAGGTGCACACATAATTCTGTACCGCGGGCAGTCCGCTGGCGAAAAACGGGTTGCCCATCGCCAGCACCACCGTCTTCTCCGCTGCATCCTGCAACACGCCATGCAGCAAGGTGGCGGGCGCTCCCTGCAGCATGGCACGGTTGCCCGGCGCTCCGCCTTGGGGACTCAAGAACACCGCGGCCACCACCACCTGCGATCTGGCCACTGCGTCCATCACTCCCGGCGTCCACACGGCGGCATTGTGCGCGTCAATGTACATCACCTTCGCTTCCGGAACCCGCGTCCGCACCTGCTTCTCCAGGGCCCAGCCCGCATCGGTGCGGATGTCATCGGTAAAAATCAACAGCAGCAACGGCCTTCCCGTTCCGCCTGTATTGGGATACGGATTTTGCGCCGGGTTGGTTCCCTTGCGCGTCACCTGCAACGGCAGCACATGATGGTTGTCGCGGACCAGGGTAACCGCCGCATCGGCCACCTGTTGCGCGGTAGCCAGGCTGGCGGGCTTCGCTACGGTCCGCACGACCGCGTCGATGTCCACTTGCGTCGCTCGGTTCAATCCCACCGACGCTTTGGCCCGTAGAACCTTCAGCACCGACTCGTCGATGCGCAATTCGGAGATTTCTCCGTTGCGCACGGCATTCAGCAATCCGTTGTACGACCCATCCAGGTCCGACGGAATCAGCAACATGTCGTTGCCCGCCTTCACCGCCTCCACCGCCGCGCGTCCGGCTCCGGCGGAGTCAGCGGGAAACAGCTTGGTCAGGCCATTCATGTTCATGGCGTCGGTAATGACCAGGCCCTGGAAGCCCATCTGCTGCTTCAACAGCGCGGTCACGATGGCCGGAGAGATCGTCGCCACGTGATCGGGGTCGGGATCGAGCGCTGGCACGGTGACGTGCTCCACCATGACCGCATCGACGCTCGCTTTTACCGCAGCGCGAAACGGCGGCAGTTCGATGTTTTCCAGGTGCGCCCGATCGCCCTTCACTGCCGGAACCGCCAGGTGTGAGTCGGTATCGGTGTCGCCGTGGCCGGGAAAGTGTTTAGCGGTGGTCATCATACCGAATTCGTGCGCGCCCGCGATGTAGGCAGCGACCATGTCACTCACCAGTTTGGGATCTTCGCCGAACGATCGCGTGTTGATGATGGGATTTTGCGGATTGGAATTCACATCGGCGTCGGGAAACCAGTTCCATTGCACACCGATGGCGCGCGCCTCTTGCGCCGTGATGCGTCCAGCTTCACGGGCAAACTCCGCGTTGCCGGTTGCGCCAAAGGCCATGGCGTGAGGAAAGTTCGTGACCTCAGTAAGGCGGAACGCCAGCCCACGCTCGAAGTCGGCAGCGAAGATCAGCGGAAACTCGGAGTCCTTCTGCAATTGGTTGGTTAGCATTGCGGCTTCCAGCGGCTCATCCTTGTACAGGTAGCCATCCTCGAAGCGCACCGTCAGGCCGAATCCGCCGATGTGGTACTTGCGCATGGTGTCACGGAGGGCCAGGTACTCCGGGCTGTCGACATTTATGAACTGCGCCCGTGCCCAGATCACAAACATCTGCCCTATCTTCTGTTCGAGCGACATCTTCTTCAGCGATTCGCGGGCCCACTTTTCGCCCTTGGGGTCGAGATGCACCGGGCCGGGTTGCTGCAACCGATCTTTCGAGGGAGCGTGCGCGAGCATGGACATTCCTGAAAATCCAAGGAAGAGCAACCCTAGTGTTAGCCGACGGAGGCAAGGCATTTCGAACCGACGATACCAGAACTAACGCTAGGCGGTGTGTGCTGTGAGGCGTGAGGAAACCAGTTCGGCAGCCCGTTGGGCAATCGCCGGATCGTCACCGAAACCCTCCAGCCACGTAACCTCGGGCTCGCGACGGAACCACGTCATCTGTCGCTTGGCGTAGTTACGATGCCCCTGCTGCGCCGCCGCAACGGCCTGCTCGCGCGTCAATTCTCCCCGCAGCAACTGGACTGCCTGGCGGTAGCCGAGCGAATCCAGCGCGCTGACGCCAGCCAGGACGCCAAGCCTCGTCAGCAAGCCCTGGGTCTCCTCCACCAACCCGTCGTCGAACATCTGCTGCGCACGCCGGTTGATCCGTTCATAGAGCTTCTCGCGCGTGGGATTCAAGCCAATCCGCAGAATCCGAAATCCCAGCAGCGGATCACGGCCCCGTTCCTGCCACAACTCGCTCATGCGCTTCCGCGATGACAGGCAAACTTCCACTGCACGAATCAGCTTGGCCGCGTCGTTAGGATGAATCTTCTCCGCGGCCGCCGGATCCAATCGCCGCAAAATCCCATGCAGATGCGCCGAGCCGCGATCCACTGCTCGTTGCCGCAGACGCTCGCGCAACTCCTCCGAACGCTCCGGTCCGGGAAACAGACCGTCCAGTAGGGCCCGCAGATACAGGCCGGTCCCACCGACCACAATCGGCAGATGGCCACGCCCGGCAATCTCTTGAATCGCTGCCCGCGCCTGCCGAGAATACTCCCCGGCGGTAAAGGGCTCATTGGCCTCGGCCACGTCCAGCAGATGATGCGGCGCCAGCGCCCGCTGATCGAAGGAGGGCTTGGCCGCGCCAATCTCAAAATCGCGATAGACCGCGACCGAATCGCAGCTGACAATCTCGCCCGCAAACTGCTGCGCCAGGGTTACCGCCAGCGCCGACTTGCCCGAGGCCGTAGGTCCAAGAATGACGACCAGAAGCGATTCGGGTTGCAAGGATGCGTTCATCGCGGTCGGCCGAGGAAGCAGGGAGGGCTGTTGTGGAAGGGAAGGATCAACGCGCGCCCCAGGGGATGGTCTTGCCGAAGCGCAGAAATGCCAGCAGCAGAATGAAGCACGCGATGGCCAGCAAGCCGAGCACCTTGCTGCGGTCGCGCGCGCGCCGGCGCCCCCGCAACGCAAGTTCGCGTTCGTCGGGACGAAGCGAATTCAGGCCATTTCGCTGGCTACCGTTCACAAGCTGATTTTACGCGTTGCGGCTACTGAATTTCGCCCTTGGCCGGGTTGTAGTAGAAGTGGAAACGCAGGGCCAGGTAGGGCCCGTGATACTCAGTAGGCAGCGGCGCGAAGGGTACCGACGCGGTAATCCCGCCCCAGGCAGCGCGATCGAGCGCCACGTCGCCGGACGGATAATCGATCTTCATGCCGGCGATCTTGCCGTCTTTCAGAATGGCAAACTCGATCGCCACGTTGCCCTTCTTCATCAGCGGCGGACGTGCTTCCTCGGGAATCAGGTTGTACCAATTCATGCGCACGATCTGAAGCACGCGCGACAGGTACGGCCCGAAATCCACGCCCTCGGTGTCGCTCAGCACTTCCAGGTTGCCCTGCATGCGAGCGTTGGTGCCGCCGCGTCCCGAGCCGTAATCGCCGCCACCGCCGCCGCCGCCATAGGTACGTGTGCCGCGGCCTGACGCCACCGCGCGCGCGGCCTGCTCAATGGACGAGCCAGGCGACATAATGCCAGCCAGATTACCGGGGAACTTCGCCGGCTCCTGCTGCTGCGGAGCAGGCAGCTTGGGATTATCCTGCGGGACGCCTGATTGCATCTGGGCCTGCTGCTGATTGGGATTTGGCTGAGGCTGCTGCTGTTGTTGCGGCGCCTGTTGCTGGGCCTGCTGGACCGGCTGCTGACTCTTCTGCTGCTGTTGCGGAGGCGCGGGCAGCTTTGGCGGACCGGCACGGCGCAGTTCCTCCAGCGCCTTCTTATCGATGACCGGATGGCGGCTCTCGGCTACGCGGTTCTTGTCCGACTGAATGTTCGTCTTGGGAGCGACCTTCGGTTCCTTCTGCATGTCCGGCGGCAGGTCCAAATAGGTCATCTGCTGGTTGCGCATGTCAGCCGGATTGTTCAGGATGACGCCCTTCAGGTCAGGGAAGAGCTTGGGCGAAAATACCAGGAAGATTACGACAAACAGGTGGACGACAACCGAGATCCAAAACGCCTCGCGCATGCGATTGCGTTCGAGATCGTCCTCAAGCTGCAACAGCACGTGGGGGGTTAATCCGAGGTCCGCCGGAGTGGCGCCTTCCCATAACGGGAGCTGCCCGTCCTCTGGAGAAGGAACCGGCGTTGGCGTATCTGGCGGTGTAAGGATCGATGCCATCCGTTTGGATCAAGTACGCCTGGAGTTCAAATACAAGTAGACGCGCCCTGACCCTTTGAAAGCAAAAACTTCCAGTGGGGTAGCGCAACCGTAGTAAACCCGGAAGGCTGTTACTAGTTTCTACCTACTATTTTCGCACACTACTGCCTAACTATGCATTCCCTCGGCAGTAAGCCAGAGTTCCACAATGTATCCAGTACACTGGTCGCCATGAAGGCCGTCATCGTCGGCACTGCGGGCCATATCGACCACGGAAAGAGCGCGTTGGTCCGAGCTCTCACCGGCACGGATCCCGACCGGCTGGAAGAGGAAAAGCGGCGCGGCATCACCATTGATCTGGGCTTCGCCAACCTCGATTTGACCAGTCCGGCAGGCGCGCCCATCCGCCTCGGGTTTGTCGACGTTCCCGGCCACGAGCGTTTCGTCCGGAATATGCTGGCTGGGGTCGGGGGTATCGATCTCGTCCTGCTGGTGGTTGCGGCTGACGAATCCCTCAAGCCCCAGACCCGCGAACACTTCGATATCTGTCGCCTGTTGGGCATCCGGCGTGGAATAACCATCCTCACCAAGTCGGACCTGGTCGATGCGGAAACCCTCCAGCTCGTAACCATGGAGGTAGCGCAGTTCGTGAAGGAGTCGTTCCTGGATGCGGCGCACTCGCCCATCATCCCGGTAAGCTCTAAGACCGGCGCAGGGCTGGATCATCTAAAGCAGGAACTGGCTCGGCTGGCCGCCGAGATCCCGGTCAAGGATTCCGCCGCCGCGATTCGCCTCCCCATCGATCGCGTATTCAGCATGAAGGGCTTCGGGACGGTGGTCACCGGTACCCTGATCGCCGGGAACGTCCATGTGGGCGAGGAACTGGAGCTGCATCCGGGCGGCAAACGTCTGCGGGTACGCGGCGTGCAGGTGCATGGGGAAGCCTCCGCCACAGCCATCGCCGGTCAGCGCACCGCGCTCAACCTTGCCGGCGTCGAGACCGCGGACCTGTCACGCGGCATGACGCTTACCTCGCCAGGCCTGTTTCACCCCACGATGCAGGTCGGTGTGTCGCTCGACCTGCTACGGTCGGCCAAGCCGTTGCGCACCGGCTCGCGAGTGCACCTCCACGCCTTCACCGCGGAAACCATCGCCGAGGTGAGCCTGCTGGGCGCCAAGCAGTTGCAGCCCGGACAGTCCGCCCTGGCGCGGCTCAAACTCGAAGATCCACTGCTGGTGCTGCCGGGCGATCGCTTCATCATTCGCCAGTTTTCGCCCGTCATCACCATTGGGGGCGGGGCCGTGCTGGACGTCGCCCAATCGCCCCGTCGCTCCAAGGCCGCCGACCGCCAGGCTTTCCTGGAGGCGCTGAAAAACGCCGATCCGCACAACGCCCTGGTTATTCGCGTGGCTCGCCATGGTGCTGCCGGCCTCTCGGTCGCCGACGCTGCTGCCGAAAGCGGCTGGCTACCCGCCAAGGTAGAGAAGGTCTCAGCCACCGCGATAAAGGCTGGGGAACTGGTTCGGTTTGAGAACTCGCTGGTCGCAGCGCCCGTGGCTGAATCCCTCCGAACTCGCCTCGCCGAGAAGGTCAACCAGTTCCACCAGGCCAATCCCCTGGTAGCCGGCATCAGCAAGGAGGAACTGCGCGAGTCACTCGATCTGCACGAGGAGATTTTTCGCGGCGTGCTGGACTTGCTCCTGCGCGATCACCAGCTCGAACTCAGCGGCGAGACGGTTCGGACTGCGGGAAAGAAAGTCGTCCTGCGCGACGAGGAAGCCGAGGCCAAGCAGCAGATCGAGCTGGCCTTCGCCAAAGCCGGGTTGGAGGTTCCACTGCTGAAGGACGTGCTGGCCTCGCTGCCCATTGACAAGCTGCGCGCTCAGAAAATCGTCACGCTGCTGCTGCGCGATCGTCTACTGGTTAAGCTGGCCGATGACCTCGTCTTCCATCGCGATACCCTGGATGGCCTGCGACGGCAGGTTGTGGCCCAAAAAACTCAGACGCCGCGCTTCAATGTCGCCGGATTCAAGCAGCGTTACGGCATCTCGCGCAAATACGCTATCCCGCTGCTGGAGTACCTCGATCGCGAACGTGTCACCCGCCGCATAGGGGATGAGCGCGTCATCCTCTAGGGCCGGGCGGTGGGTGTCAGCCTAAGGTGAATCTCAGGGCAAGGAGACCGGCAAACGAACGAGGGCTCGACCGACTAGCCCTGGCGACTCGATTTCCCATCCGGCAACGGAAATTGACGCAGGACCGCCGTCTGCTCCACTTCTTGCTTGACTTGCGTCTCCATTCGCAAGTAAATACTCGCGTTCACATTTACAGGTACCGACCTGGCGAGGAGCTAGCATGAACAAAGGGGACCTGGTAGAAAAGATCGCATCCGCCCACGGCATCAGCAAAACCGCCGCCGGGGGCGCCATCGACACCATCATCGATTCCGTCACCAGTGCTCTGAAGAAGGGCAATCGCGTGACCTTGGTGGGATTCGGCACCTTTTCAGTTTCTCAGCGGAAGGCGCGCAATGGTCGCAATCCGCAGACTGGCGGCGTCATCAAGATTGCCGCTCGTCGAGTGGCCAAGTTCACCCCCGGTATCGAGCTGAAGAAAGCGGTCAACAAGAAGTAGCAGGCGGCGGTAGGCATTCTGAAGCGGCAGGGCGCAAGCTCTTCCGCTTTTTTTTTGCACGCCAAATCTTGTGACTGGGTCCGCGTAAAGGCCCGCTGCTTCGGAACTCTGCTCACACGTTCACCGCCGCCCGGGACGTCCTCTGAAGTTACGATTTACTATGGAAACTACCCCGGAGGCGACAATGATCCGCACGGATATCCTTCAGCAGTTCCCTGACCTATTCGGGACCAAGAAAGTCAACGGTCGAGACGTCAACGTTGAAGAGACCATGGCAACTCTGACCCGCGAACTGCGTCCTGCCATTGCCGAGGCCCTGAATGCCCGCCGCGCCCAACTTGCCAATCCTGCACCCGTACGCGAAAAATACGCGTGGCCCAAGTGGGATGAGACCTTCGAGGATCCCATCACCGGCAGCCCCTGGGCATTTCGCGACATCATCCAGGGCACCATCGACAATTTCCTGGGCCGCGACAGCGGGTCGCGCTGGCGGCTGAACGACGAAGTACCGGTTCCCGCCGATGTTCACCCCTTGCAAAATCCTGGGCTTGAGCTCACTGGTCCCTGGAATCCGTTGGACATGGCTTTCAATGCGCTCAACAGCGCGGCGCCTATGAACATGCCGGATTTTGAGGATGCCTCGCCGGCGCACTTCCAACCGGTCAGCAGCGGGAAGAGCGAGCCTGTCGGCACCTTTGCCGCGCTGGAAAACGCCCGACAGATTTTCGCGGGAAGCTGGTCGAGTAAGTCCTACGACGTCGTCAAGAAGGGCAAGACCCGCTCCTACCGAATTGACCGCGAGCCGGGCAAGTGGCCTACCCGCCTGGTTCGCCCACCCAGCATTCACATTGTCTATGAACATTTCACGGTCGATGAGCAGCCGGTCCCAGGCATCATCGCGCTGGTCACGATTTGGGTGCTCAACAATTTCGATGCCCTCAAGCGGCTCGGCACGGGGATCTACTTCTACATCCCCAAAATGCAGTCGCCGCGGGAAGCACTCATCGTAGAAAAATTGCTGGCGCGGCTCGAAGGTATCATCGGCGTGCCCGCCGGAACGTTCAAGATCAAGATCCTCTACGAGGAAGGCAACGGAGGCCGTTATCTGCCCGCCATCGCCTGGACTTTCCGCCGCCGCCTGCTGGGCACCAACGTCGGCCGCTGGGACTACCTGGGCAGCTTGATCGAAATGTGGAAGGACGACCCGAAGGGCATCTTCCCCGACCCGCAGACCATCGGCATGGCTGCGCCCAACATGATTGCCTATCAGCGTTACAACGCGCAGACCATTCTGATGGCCGCCATGAAGAACGGCGAACTAACCCAAGGTGGCCCCATTGGCGGGATGGCGGCGGTGATGATGTACCAGGCGAACGATGCCTACGGCCGCTCGCGGTATAACCCGGTCGCCATGCGAGCTGTCGTCATCGACAAGTTGCGCGAACGGCTGCTCGGCCTGATCTTTGTTCCCGCGGATGGGGCTATGCAGCCAGGTGCGGTTACGCTGGACGACATCCTGGCCGGGAAGGTGAAGGGCAAGCTCTACGATTGCTATCGCCAGAGCTGGGTCGCCAGCCCCGAACGCGACTACGTGGCTGCAGGCAACCGCCCGCTACAGACGCCACTGCAACAGTTGCAGGCGTCGGTCGATGCTCCGCTCGAAACCATCGATGCCAACGGCAAAGCCGTGCCTACAGCCACCAGCGGACTGGCGGATGCTGAGCGCGCGCTGCTGGAATCGCGTGGGCTGCTGAATGCGGCCGGCAAGATCACTCCCAACCTCCTCCGCAAGGAGTCGCTGGACACGCCGGAGAAGCTGCTCAGTTCGGAACTGTGGGACGCTATCTACGACGTGCCGAAAGGCGATGTCACTATTGAACACATCCAGCACGCGTTCTACATGGCCGCCAATTATGGATTCCAGATTCTGAATGGCAACTTCGCTGCGGCCATCGATGATTATGAACTCAAGCAGCGATTCATGAACGACCTGGCTACTTACCGTATCGACGTTTCCTGGCTGTGGACGCTGGTTCGCCACCAGGCCGTGATCACCAAGGACGGTTATCTGCAGCGGTCGGCGCGAACCGAAGACGGTGTAGTCTTGGCGCCGAGCAAAGAAGTGGTCAAGGCGGGTTCCCGCTTCACGCCGGAGCTGTTCCAGAAGGTCTGGGACTATCACAACGAATGGACGGCGGAGTTCTTCGCCGAACTGGACCGCATGGGCGATCCCGGACGCTTCGACCGCAGCAAGGCGCCGCTCATCATGGAATTGCTGAAGCGGCAGCTGCTTTCTCCTCGATACATCCAGCACAGCGCGCGGCTGCTCTTTCGTGCTGGCCCAGGCCGGCGACAAAGAGCGTGAGCAGATACTCGACGCGGTGTTCGATCTTTCACGCGAGGAAATCAGTAAGCGCGTCCAGGCCGGAAGCGTTGAGCCACCCGCCCTGGCCACCCATGATTATGTTTACGACATCCTTCCGGCGGCGAAGGGTTAGACCATTTGGTGTGAATGGTTGGATGGAGAGCAATCCTCAAAGCGCATTTCGATAGATGAAGCGCGTTCGTCGTACACCGCGCCGTCCTGGTTAATTGTCATCACGAGGAGGCCTTCAGGCCGACGAGGGATCTGCTTTCGTGCAAGTGAAGCCTATGCACGGGTGGAAGTCTTCGTCGCCGCTGAAGACTCCGGGATTTGCACAGCGCCGCACAGCTTTCCCTACGTTTAATGCGCTCTCTCCGCTCCCATCGCTTGCGGACGTAGACGCCGCACGCTAGATTCAAACTCAGGAACAATACTGTGAACACCTTGATCGAAACCTGCACCATCTGTGGCGGCACCGGATGGAAGACCATCGAGCGCGACAGGGAGCGCCAGGTCGTGCGTTGCGACTGTCGCATTAAGGACCGCGGCTCGCGCCTGCTGGCCGCCGCCCGCATTCCCGCCCGCTACGAGCATTGCGAGCTCAGCAATTTCCAGTGCGACCCCGACGAAAAGAATCACGCCAGCATCATGCGGGCCCGGACCTTCGCCGGTCGTTTCGTCGAGGATTACCCACTGGAGAAGACCGGCCTGCTCTTTGTGGGCTCAGTCGGTGTCGGTAAGACTCACCTGTCCGTCGGCATCCTGAAGGACCTTATTCGGGAGAAGGGTATTCACTGCCTCTTCTGCGATTACCGCGAGCTGTTGAAGTCTATCCAGAATTCCTACAACCCGTCCGTGCAGGCCACCGAGATGGAGATTCTGCGGCCGGTCTTCGAAGCCGAAGTGTTGGTGCTGGACGAACTCGGCGCAGTCCGCAGCACCGAGTGGGTCTTCGACACTGTCAACTACGTGCTCAATAGCCGCTACAACGACAACAAGACCACCATCATCACCACCAATTTCCCCGACCGGCCTGAGCAGGACAAGGTTGAGGACGACAACCCTCGCAGCTACTCCGCCGCCGACCGCGCCGCGCGCCGCGAAACTCTGGGCGACCGCATCGGTGAGCGCATGCGCTCCCGCCTGCACGAGATGTGCAAGAAAGTCGAGATCGAAGGCCCCGACTTCCGCCAGCACTCCAAGCAAGCCCACTTCCAAAAGGTCGCCGGCTCGAACAGGCTTTCGCTGCGCAACAGCAAACGTGACAACGGCGAATAACCTGAGCGACGTCGACCGGGGTGTGAACTAAAATCAGCACGTGCCCGCGCAACGCATTGACTTTGTTCCGGCCGACGATGCCGCTCTTTTCGCCGCCACCCCGGCCAGCGCGGCGGTGTTCCTTTTGCGCGGCGATGACGGTAGCGAGCCTTACGTCAGCAAGACTTCCAACCTACGCCGACGGCTCCAACGGCTGCTCGGTGCAGTCGAAGGCCAGACCCGCAAGCTCAACCTGCGTGATCGCGTTCGCGTGGTCGAGTGGAGCCCGACCGGCTCTGACTTCGAAGCGTCGTTCTTGCTGTACAAGTGCTTGCGCCAGGAATTTCCTGACAGCTACGACAAGCGCCTGCGCTTCCGCTTCGCCCCGCTCATCAAGCTGATCCTCGACAACCCGTATCCCCGCGCCATCGTCACCACCCGCATCAGCGGGCTAAAGAGCCATGCGCAGTACTACGGCCCGTTTCCCAGCCGGGTTTACGCCGAGAAGTTCGCCAATGACGCGCTCGACCTCTTCAAGATCCGCCGCTGCGTCGATGACCTCCATCCCGACCCGGCCTTTCCCGGCTGCATTTATTCCGAGATGAAGATGTGCCTGGCGCCCTGCTTTCAGGGCTGTACCGACGAGGAGTACGCCGCCGAAGTTGCGCGCGTGCAGACTTTCTTCGAGAGCGGTGGCCAGTCTCTGGTGCGCGAGATCGAGCGCCTGCGCAACGAGGCTTCCACCAATCTGGACTTTGAAGCTGCCGCCGCGCTGCACACCCGCCTGGAAAAAGTGAAGGCCGCCATCGCGCAGCTTCCAGAGATCGTTCGCCGCCTGGATCAACTCAACGGCGTCATGATCCAACCTTCAGCCGAACGCGAATCGGTAGCGTTGTTCAAGATTGCCGCCGGCCAGATCTGCGATCCCGTTTCCCTGGCGGTCGGCAAGCAAACCGAAGTTTCGCCGCTCGCCTCTAAGCCGCTTTCGATGGAGTCGCGCATTACTGCCGCGCTGGCCGCGGTCGAGCCCCCTAAACTGCGCGGCGCGCTGGAATGCATGGAGCACATTGCCATGCTCAAGCGTTGGTATTACCGCACCGCCAAAGTCGGAGAGCTCTTCCTCGCTGAAGGTACGGGCGAGCTGCCCATGCGACGCGTGGTGCGCGGCGTCTCGCGGGTTTTCCGCGGGGAGAAGCCGGCCGGCGACCTGAGCGAAACCGCCGGCGACTACTGGAAATTCCGCGCTCGAGAGGCGGGTATCACTGAAACCTGACTGGTTGCGTGGTTAGAATTTTCCCATGATCTCTCAACCCGAGCGCTGGAACTCCGAGCTTTACCAGTCGAGCCACTCCTTCGTCTGGCAGTATGGGCGCGACCTGCTGGTACTGCTGGATGCCAAGCCCGGCGAGCGCGTGCTCGACCTCGGTTGCGGCACCGGCCAGCTCACCGCCGAGATTGCCCAGGCGGGCGCGGAAGCCGTCGGCATCGACGCCTCTCCGGAGATGATCGCTACCGCGCGCCGGAACTTTCCCCAGGTCCAGTTCGAAGTAGCCAATGTGAGCAGCCTGACCTACACCAACGAATTCGATGCAGGGGTTTCCAATGCGGCTCTGCACTGGGTGCGCGACCAGCCGGGCGCGATCTCCTCCATCGCCCACGCCCTGAAACCAGGCGGCCGTTTTGTCTTCGAGATGGGCGGTCACGGCAATTTGCGCCGCGCGGTTGAGGCGGCGTTCCAGGCGCTGCGTTCGCTCGGCATTGCCGATCCCCAGCGCTGCCTCACCTGGTACTTTCCTTCTATCGCGGAATACGCTTCGCTACTGGAATCGCACGGGTTCGAGGTGAGCTTCGCGGTGCTCTTTGATCGTCCCACCCTGCTGGAGCACGGCGAAGGCGGCTTCACCAAGTGGATCGAGATGTTCGGCAAGTTTGCTCTCTCCGCCGTGCCGGAGAAAGATCGCGACGAACTGGTCCGTCGCTGGGACCAGCTTGCGCGCCCGGCACTGTTTCGCAATGGCGTCTGGACGGTAGACTACAAACGGCTGCGCATGCTCGCCATCAAGCAGTAGGCGAGACCTGTGTAGACCGAGTCTCCGGATGCCTGCCCATCAGCCTGAGAAAACCCCGCGCACCGCCAAGTCCGGCCAGCTCACGGCCGCGCAGATGCTCGCTGCACCGTTGCTCACCCGCGAGTTCTTCAATCCGTCCGTCGCCGGTGGTTGCCCGCGAATTGTTAGGGAAGCTGCTGATTCGGCGCGATGGCCGACGTTTGCTTGCGGGGCGGATAGTGGAAGACGAAGCCTACCTGGGCAAGGACGACCCTGCTGCGCATGCGTTTGCGGGAAAGACCGCTCGTAACTTTGTTCTCTTCGGGCCGCCGGGCTTCGCGTACGTGTACTTCATCTACGGCAACCACTACTGCCTGAACGTCTCCTGCATGCCCGAAGGCCAGGGGGAAGGCGTCCTGTTTCGCGCCATGGAGCCGGTATACGGAATAGAGACGATGGCCTTGGCGCGGGATTTCGAGCTGCCGGCGTCGCCGCGCCCCTCGCAGCTGCGGATGATCTCCAGCGGGCCGGGACGGATGGCCGAGGCGATGGGCATTACGCGTGAGCGCGACAACAATCACGACTTTACCTCGCGCAAGTCCGGTCTGTGGCTGGCCGACGACGGCTTCCGCCCCGAGCGCATTGCCGCCACTCCGCGCATTGGCATCACGAAAGCGGTTGACCATCCCCTGCGTTTCCTGATCGCGGGCAATCCTTACGTCTCAGGCAAGCGCGTGGAATGACGGCCGTTAGCTGGGATCGTGCCACCCGCCGATGTCCGCGGCCAGCTCTCGCGCATCCGGCGGACCCCACGTTCCCGGTTCGTACACCTCGGTCGGGCAACAGTCGCCCAGAATCGGATCAACGATCGCCCACGCCGCTTCCACCGCGTCCTGCCGGACGAACAGCAGCGGATCGCCCCTCATCGCGTCACTGAGCAGCCGCTCGTAGGCATCCATCTCGTCGTTGGTGGTGTACTTCACCGCCGACAGCTCTACCGGCATCGGCACCATCAGCGGGCCGGGCCGCTTCACGCGCGCGCCCAGGCTCAACTCGATGTCGGGGCCCAGCCGGAAGCGGAAGTAGTTCCGGCCGTCGCCGCCCATCTTGCTCAGCGGAGCTTTGCGCAGCTTCACATAAACTTCCGTCGCCGTAATCGGCAGCCGCTTGCCGGCGCGAATCAGGAACGGCACGCCCGCCCACCGCCAGGAATCAATCTCCAGCCGCAACGCCGCGAAAGTCTCGACATCGGAATGCGGCGAAACACCCGGCTCATCGCGATACCCACGGAACTGCCCGCGCACGATATTGGCCGGGCTGAGCGGCGGAATGGTGCGGAAAATCTTTACTTGCTCGTCGCGCACCGAATCCACGTACATCGTCGTGGGCGGCTCCATCGCCAGAAACGCCACCACCTGCAGCATGTGGTTCTGTACTACGTCGCGAATGGCGCCCGCCTCTTCGTAAAACTTGCCGCGGCCCTCTACTCCGAACGATTCGGCCATGGTGATCTGCACGCTGTGCACGTAGTTGCGATTCCAGATGGGCTCCAGGAAGCTGTTGGCGAAGCGGAAAATCAGCAGGTTCTCCACCGCTTCCTTGCCCAGGTAGTGATCGATGCGGAAGATGTTTTCTTCCGGAAACGCCTGGTGCAGCGTGTCATTGAGCTTGCGCGCCGAGACGAGGTCGCGGCCAAACGGCTTTTCCAGAATGACGCGCGCATTCTGCGCGCAGCCTGATTTCGCCAGGCCCTGCACCACCACCGGAAACATGCTGGGAGGAATCGCCAGATAATGGGTGGGGCACTGGGCAGAGCCCAGCCGGGTACGCAATTCGGAGTAGGTTTTATCGTCGTTGTAATCGCCGTCCAGGTAGCTCAGCAGGGAGCAAAACTTCTGGAAAGCCGCGTCGTCAACGCCGCCACCATACTTGATAATGCTGTCGCGCGCGCGTTCCCGCACCTGCTCAACCGTCCAGCCGGACTTGGCCACGCCAATGACAGGCACGTCGAGCGTACCTTGCTTGACCATCTGCTGGAGCGCCGGAAAAATCTTTTTGTAGGCCAGATCGCCGCTGGCGCCAAAAAATACGAATGCGTCTGAACGCTGTAGCATGAGCTCCTCATTACCTCAGGTGAGCAGGATGACGAAACACGGAAACGTAACACGCGTCTGCGGTCGGCCACATTCCAGCCACGTCGCGTCAATCTGCAAGTGTATCTGCCAAGCGGCTGGAACGGTAGCTGCCTCCGGTGACCGATCGTGAATAACCAATGAATTGGCCGCGCCTAGCGCCGCCCGCTCCTGCTGTACCATAGGTTCAATCCGACCATGAGCTCTCCCAGCCCCATTCAGAATTCCAGCGAGCGCGTTCTCGAGTTCGACCAGCTTCGCCAACTGCTCGCCCTTTATACGTCGTCGCCGCTGGGACACGAGCGGGTTCTGCGACTCGCCCCTTCGCAGGATCGCGACTGGATCGAGCGCCAGCAGCGGCTCACCGAGGAACTGCGTGGCTATCTTCGTACCGGAGGACGCTTCGACTTCCACGGTCTGCTCGATCCCACCCAACTAGTCAACAAGTCACGCATCCGCGGCGCCGCTCTTGAGCTCGCCGAGATTCGCGATCTGCTGCTGATCGCCGACCGCGCCCTCGAGTGGCGCGAGATTGCCTTGCATCCCGCGGCTGAAATTCAGGACAAGTGGCAAGCCGTAGACCAGCTCTCCCGCGGACTCGCTGACTTCACTTTGCTGTTGCGCCACTTTCAGAACAAGATTTTGCCCGACGGCACGCTCGACGACCGCGCCTCGCCCGAGCTGGCGCGGATCCGCCGCGACATCGAGAAGCAGAAGCGCAGCATCCAGCAATCGCTGCAATCGTATTTGCGTCGCTTGTCCGAGGGTGGTGCCGCTCAGGAAGAGCTGGTTACCATTCGCGGCGACCGCTTCGTCATCCCGGTGAAAGTGGAGCAGCGCCGCCGCGTGCAGGGGGTCGCCCACGGCGCTTCCTCCAGCGGCCAGACCGTTTTCATGGAACCGCTGGAAACGATCGAGCAGAATAACGATCTGGTGCGGCTACTGGACGACGAACAGGCGGAGATTCATCGCATCCTCATCGACATGACCGTACGACTGGCGGAGCACGCCGACTCGCTTGTTCATGCGGTTGAGGTGTTGGCCGAGCTTGAGCTGCAATTCGCCAAAGCGCATTTCGCCGAGGATTACGAGTGCGTGACGGTGAAGCTGTTTGGCTCCCCGGCTTCCGGCGAAAAGGCAGTCGTGACCGAATCAGCTTCTCCCGCGCCGAACCTTCCCGATGGTGATGATTCTTCCAATGCGGTGCCCGACGCACTTATCCTGCGCAACGCCCGTCATCCGTTGTTACAGCGCACGCTGAAGCCTAAGGGAATCGCGGTCATTCCCTTGACTGTCGAACTCGATAACCAGCATCGCCAGGTCATCATCAGCGGTCCCAACACCGGTGGCAAGACCGTGGGCTTGAAGACTGTGGGCTTGCTTGCGCTCATGGCCCAGTCTGGCATTCCTGTGCCCGCCGAGCGTGCCCAGCTACCCATCTTCGACGCAATATTTGCCGACATCGGCGACTACCAGTCCATCGAACAGAACCTGTCCACCTTTTCCGCGCACGTTACGAACATCGATTTCATCTCGCATCACGCTACCGCCGACTCGCTAGTTCTGCTCGACGAACTTGGCTCAGCCACCGATCCCGAGGAAGGCGCTGCCCTGGCTGTCGCCATCGCAGACTACTTTCGCCGTGCCGCCTGCCTCAGCATCATCTCGACCCACCACACCGCGCTGAAGGTTTATGCTGCCAATTCGCCGGGGGTGCTGAACGCCGCCGTGGGCTTCGACGAGAACACGTTCGCGCCCACCTATGAGCTGCGCATCGGTGTGCCCGGGGCGTCGGCCGGCATCAACATCGCTCAGAAGCTAGGCCTCAACCCTCGGATTATTGGTGAAGCACGCCAACGCATGACCTCGCAGGCACAGGACATATCGCGTTTTCTTGACCGTCTGCATACCGACTTGCGCCAGATTGACGGCGAGCGGCTGGAACTACGCCGCCGCGAAGAAGAGGTGGCCCGCGAACGGGACCGCCTTAACCTGGAAGGCCGCAAGGAGCAGCGCGAGAAGCTGCGGGAGCTGGAGAAGAAGCTGGAAAGCGTGCTGCGTGACTTTGAATACCGCGCCCGCGAAACCGTGAACGCTGTCCAGGACCGCGCCCAGGCACTCAAGCTGTCGAAGGACGCGGAACGCCGCATTTCGAAGATGCGCCGCGAGTTCCGCGAGCAGTTCGATTCCACTGTTGTAGCGCACACCACCGGTGCCGACGCGGGCGACCCTCACGCGCAGCAGCACGTGGTGCAGCATGTGTCAGTCGGCGACACGGTTCGCCTCAAGTCGCTGGGCCGCGACGGCAAGGTCACGCGCTACTTCGATGACGACACCTTCGAGGTCGCTGTCGGCCCCATGAAGATGAAGGTGGCGCGCGACGACTTCGCCAGCGTGGTTGCCCAGGCTGGAAGCAATCCTGTCGCCTCAGCCCGCTCGCGTGGGATAAACGTCTCGCTTGCCCGCGAGGACGAAAGCGTTGCCACCGAAATCAACGTCATTGGCCAGACCGTCGACGAAGCCAGCCGCGAGGTGGAGAAATTCGTGGACCGCGCTTTCCTGGCTGGCGCGGTCCGCCTGCGCGTGGTGCACGGCAGCGGTATGGGCATCTTGCGCAAGGCTCTGAGGCAAATGCTGCAAGCGCACCCGCACGTGGCCAAGGTGAGCGAGCCTCCACAAAACGAAGGCGGCGGCGGAGCTACGGTGGTTGAGTTGAGGACGTAGTAGAGGCCGCTGTTCGTTGTCCGCCTTTCGCTTTTCGCGCCGATCACGGGTTGTCATCCTGCTCACAGGTTTGTTGTCTTTGCGCACCGGAGTCAGAGGATGTGCTGTTCAGCCTGCGCGGAAGAGGTTACTTCCTCCTACGTCAGGCGAGAGCAGGTTTAGCGAAAAGCGAGAGAGCGAACGGCGGCCTTTCCTGCCTTCCTTGCACTTCCACACTCACCTCTCTATTCTTGAATCAGCAATGAGCAAGCTGTCCCAAACCATACGTGGCTACTTCTGGTGGAACTATCCGCGCGGCAGCGTCCACTACGACGTCATGGTCACGGCCATTCTGGCTTTCATCTTTCTTGCGCCCATCTGGGTCAACTTTCGTGACAAACCGACCGAGCGTCCCCCGCATCAGACTGAAGTGATTGTGCAACAGGAAGGCGACGGCTTCGTCTACAAGGTGGATGCTTCTGCCGTGAAGTCCGACAGCGATGCCGACATTCGCGACTCGTTGCGCCGCATCATCGAACCGGTAGTTGGCGAAGTCGCTATCGACCGCTACGAGCCGGTACGCGACGGCAAGCACAACCTGATCGCTTACAAGGTCTGGGGACATCGCTGAGCCTTGGCTTTACCCCGACAGCACGCAACTTCGCAGCCAGTTTGGGTTTCAGTTCCTGTTAGAGAAACCATGAAAAATACGCTTCTCGCAATCGTCGGATGGCTTGTCTTCAGTAGCGTGGCCGTAGCCCACGGCCAGAACCTCGACGCGGTACTCAACTCCATGGACCAGGCGGCCGCCAGCTTTCACGCTGCACAATGCGACTTTGTCTGGGACCAGTACCAGAAAGTGGTCGACGACCACGACATCCAGAAGGGCACCATGTACTTCCGCCGCCAGGGCAACGACACGGAGATGGCCGCCAACATCACTTCGCCCGACAAGAAGTATGTCGTCTTCGCCGACGGCGTAGTCAGCTATTATCAACCCGCCATTAATCAGGTGACCGAGTACAGTGCGGGCAAGAACAAGGCCGATTTCGAGAGCTTCCTGGTACTGGGATTCGGCGGTGGTGGCCACGCTTTGTCGAAGTCCTTCGACGTAAGCTACGGCGGTATGGAGCAGGCGCAAGGGGTGAACGCAGCCAAACTGGTGCTCACCCCAAAGTCGCCCAAGGTGCGCAGTATGTTCCAGACCATAACTCTATGGATTGATCTTGCGCGCGGAGTCAGCGTGCAGCAGCGCTTCGATGAGCCCTCCGGCGACTATCGCATCACCAAATACAGCAACATCGAGATCAACCGCAAGATTCCGGGCGACGTCTTCAAACTGAAAACCGGCACCCATCCCACCATCGTCAAGCCCAACGGCTAAGTAAGTGAAACCGGCCATGACTATAAATAGCTGGCGTTTCGGCCTACTTTGCCCCGGGCTTTCCGTTATCCATGTGTTGCAAACTCTGCGGGTTCTGCTGCTGTCCGTTGTCCTTCATCTGGGTTGAATTCTTGATGAACAGCACGGTCTTCCACATGTCATCATCGCTCAGCACGCCATCCCATCCGGGCATGCCGGTCATCCGAATGCCGTACTTCACTACGTAAAACAGGTTACCGTCGGGATCATGAGGAATGCGACTCATCAACTGCGGGACCGGGGGGTAAAACTTGGTGCGCATGGGGGAGATGGGCTCTTTCAGGCTGCCGTGGCAGAAGGCACAATTTTTGTCGTAGACCATCGAGCCGTCCATCACGTTCTCCATGGTCGGCTGGAAGGGATTGGCCTGCTTGGGCGCATGGTCGTCCACCCACGCGTCCACCGACTGGTTCGCGGTCTTGCGCTCCATGGTTCCAGGGGTATTGCCCACGGCCCGCGTGTCGAAGTGCCCGGTTGTGGTGTAGAAATATGCCCCGCCGAAAACCACAAGAAGGGTGACCAGAACTCCGACAATAAATCCGCGCATGACTCTCCTCGGCACAACGTATCTGACTGCCCGGCGTGAGAATTCATCATCCTACTACGCCCTGTTGATATCCGGCGGCCGCTTTACAAATCGTAACCTGCATGTCACACGGCGGTGACAGGCAGCGCTGGCCTGCTGGATCGAAGCACCTCGGAGCGCTGGCGAAGCCGTTCGTCCGGTCCGCGCAGTGATCCAGCCCACCTTGAATTACATTTCCAAAAGCAACAAGTTAGGCTAGTTCGGTTTCAAGGGGAGGCCCATGACTACTCGCAACCTCATTTGCACTATTTGCACGTGTCTCTTGCTAGGTGCGCTGGCTGTTGTCCTGCAGCCGGCAAACGCCGTGGCCCAACAGCCGTCTGACTCGGGCAAATTCGCCGCCTTGCCGCTTGCCACCGATCGCGACGGGCAGCACGACTTCGACTTCGAATTGGGAAGCTGGAAGATCCACCTGAAGAAGCGGCTCCATCCTCTGACCGGCTCCAACCAGTGGATTGAGTTTGACGGCACCTCGGTGACCCGTAAAGTATGGGACGGCCGCTCGCAGCTGGAGGAGTTCGAAACCGACGGCGCTGCGGGCCATATCGAGGGCCTGACCCTGCGTCTCTACAATCCGCAGTCCCACCAATGGAGCCTGTTCTGGGCCAACGCCAAGGATGGGACTATGGCCGTGCCGCAGATCGGACAGTTCAAGGATGGCCGTGGCGAGTTCTACGCCCAGGACACGCTGAACGGCAAAAGCATCCTGGTCCGCTTCATCTGGTCGGAGACGAACACCGACAAACCGCACTTTGAGCAATCCTTCTCACCGGATGGCGGCAAGACGTGGGAGGTTAACTGGATCACCGACCAGACACGCGTCCCGGAGAACTCCGTCAAAGGCCATTGACGCGGTTCCTCCAAAGAGCGCCATTCCAACCGGAGTGGAGGGTCTTGCTGTCTCAGGGCTTGCCAGCCGAATGATAGAAAGGCGCTCAATAGCTCCGCAGCCGCCGCGCTTCCCGCACAACGTCTTCTACTCGAGGCAGAAACACTTCCTCCAGCGGCGGCGAGAAGGGAACCGGGCTGTCGGCCGATGCTATGCGCACGATGGGCGCATCGAGCGAGTCGAAACACTCTTCGTTGATGATGGCGGCCACTTCACCGGCAATCCCGCCGGTCTTCGTATCTTCGTGCACCACGATCACGCGATTGGTCTTCTCCACGGTTTCGCGAATTGCGTCGCGGTCCAGCGGCAGCACGGTCCGCAGATCGATTACTTCGAGCTCAATGCCTTCCTTGGCCAGGATCTCCGCCGCTTCCATCGCGACATACACCATCGCGGCATAGGTGATGACGCTAACGTCACGGCCCTCACGAACGATGCGCGCCTTGCCGATCGGCACGGTGTAATCCTCAGCGGGCAGCTCTTCCTTGATCCGGCGGTAAAGGAATTTGTGTTCGAAAAACAAAACCGGGTTATTGTCGCGGATGGCTGACTTGATCAGCCCCTTGGCGTCGTAGGCGCTCGCCGGGCATATTACTTTCAGCCCTGGAGTATGCGCGAAGTAGGTCTCCGGATTCTGCGAGTGAAAGGGTCCGCCATGCACGCCGCCACCCGAAGGTCCACGTACGACCACAGGCACGGGCGCGCCCCAGCGGAAATGGGCCTTGGCCAGCATGTTGTTGATCTGGTTGAAGGCGCAACTGATGAAGTCCATGAACTGGAACTCGGCGATAGGTCGCAGGCCGGTCATGGCCGCCCCAAAGCTGGCATTGATGATCGCCATTTCCGCGATAGGCGTGTCCACCACACGCTCGGGCCCGAAGCGGTCAATCAAGCCGTCGGTTACTTTGAACGCGCCGCCGTAGATGCCAATGTCTTCGCCAATGCAGAAGACGGAAGAGTCCCGCTCCATCTCCTCCCAGATCCCCTGCCGAATTGCTTCAAGATAAGTGACTGCTGCCATGAATGTTCTGTGCCAACCTCGGCAATGATTCTAACCGAGGCAGGTGGTCGCGCGACACGCCGGCGCCAACGTTGGGCGGGCGTGTCCTCAGCGCGATCAATGGGCCGGGGAAAGCGTGGGCGGCGCTCCCGCCGTTTTTCCGCAATACGGGCAGCACACAAAGTCGCGTTGGATCTGCCGTCCGCAGCCTCCACACGTCGGCTGAAGGGCGTAACCACACTTCCCGCAGAAAACGTAATCTCCGCCTACCGGATTTTGGCAGTTCGGGCAGGGCACGATCAACGGCTTCCTCAACAGGAAGTACGCAATGAAGCCAATCGGCTTGGGCAGGAACAGCGCCAGCAACACCCACAGCAGGGCATTCATGCCACGCCGCTTGGCATCAGCGTAGACGTACCCAACCAGCAGGAACGATGCCGCCGAGAAAATCGAACACGCCAGCCCGATCAATCCCAGCCATGGTTGTGGAGGAACGCTGTCATGCACATAATGCGGGATCAACACCAGGAATGCGACCTGGACCACGGCGAAGGCGACCACCGCGGCAATCACCCACCCCATCGGAATAATTTCCATTTCGCGTCTGAAACGCGATCCTTGTTGCGTCATTGGCGGCCTCCTTCCTTCTGTAATCCCAACATCTCTATGGTCCAAGTACGGTCGATCCCCGGGCCGGACGACATCAGCACGAACACCGCAATGATCAGGGCCGGCAGCATCAACGCCACAAATACCCCCGGCTCGACGATGGCCCGCGACCACCCGAAGTGCATCGCTACCCAGCCACCCAGCTTCCACCACAGCCAGGCCGACGCCCCAGACGTTAGCGTCCCGATGCAGAACGAGACCGCGATCAGCACCGTGCGCGACCGTTGCTCCTGTAACTCGGCTGCCCGCATTCGTACCCGTGCCGCTGTCGCCTCCACCAGCGCCGGAGTGGCCGTCACCGCCAACGTCCGCAGCATCTGCTCGGTCTCCTCGCAGCCCTCGGCAAACGTGGCACATTCCCCGCAGAGCCCCAGGTGCGAGTCCAGCCATGCCAGGTCGGAGGCGGCAACATCTTCCGTATCGCGACGAAGAATCAGTTCAATTGCCCGTTCGTGCTGGTGATCGGTCATGCCAGGCCTCCCTTCATCGCCGGGCGCAACGCCTGTACCCCGCGGTAAATTCTGGTCTTCACTGTTGAAACCGGAATTCGTATCAACTGCGCGATCTCCTCTAATTTCATGTGCTCCTGGAAACGCAGCACCAGCACCTCGCGAAACGCGGGTGGCACGCGCTGCAGCGCTGCCCTGAATATCTCCTGCCGTTGCGAAGCCTCGGCCAAGTCATGGGGCGACGGCCGGCAATCTTCCGGCTCAAACGGCGCACCATCCTCGGGATCTTTCATCTCGTCGAGGCTGCCGATGTTGCGCTTGCGCAGGTGATCGATGGCCACGTTGTGCCCAATAGACATCAGCCATGTAACAAACTTGTTGCGACCGTCATACAGATGCCCTTTTTCCAGCACCCGCAACCAAGTTTCCTGGAACAAATCTTCGGCCACGGCGCGGTTGCCGGTCAGATGCAGCAGGTATCGCAGCAACCGATGCTGATACTGCTCGATCAACTGGTTGAGCAGGTCAGGATCGCGTCGCCGGAGGCCCTGTGCGATTTGGGCTTCTTCGGTTTCCATCGGAACCAGCAAACTGAAGGCGGTGGCGATCATACTAACGGGATATACGAGGCGGGAGACAAAAAAGACTCAGGCGGAGCTAAGCTATTCAGCAATTGCAGTTTGCATCGGGGAGGATGACGGCTGCTCCCAAATCTGATCCGCATCATCCAATGGTGAAGCGTAAAAGCGTTCGGGTTGCCGTAAGCTGATAGCTGACAAGCTGTGACCATCCACGTCCTACATCTCGGCCAGGTCCCTTACGAGACAGCGCTCCAGCTCCAGCGCACGCTGCTCCAACTGCGTAAAGAGAACCGCATCGAGAATACGCTTCTCCTGCTGGAGCACCCCCCGGTCATCACTATGGGCCGTAACGCCAGCCTCGACAACGTGCTGGCTTCGCCGGAATTCCTGGCCCAGCGCGGCGTGGCGATGTTCGACATCGACCGCGGCGGCGACGTCACTTTCCACGGTCCGGGTCAGCTCATCGCCTATCCCATCTTCGACCTGCGCAGCTTCGAACCTAAAATCGGCGCGGTGGAATTCGTTCGCCGCCTGGAAGAGGTGCTGATCCGCACCTGCGGCGACTATGGCATCGGTACCCAACGCATCAAGGGGATGACCGGCGTCTGGACCTATGCCCTGCGCAAAAAACCCGAAGCTAAGATTGCAGCCATCGGCGTCCATATCTCGCGTGGAGTCACCACCCACGGCTTCGCGCTCAACATCAGCACCGACCTGGAGTATTTCGACCTGATCGTCCCTTGCGGCCTGGCCGGCAAGCCCGTCACCTCGATGGAGCGGGAGGTGCAAAAGCTGCTGACCATGGAAGAGGTGGCGACTGCGGCTTCGCGCAACTTCGGCCGCGTCTTCCAGTCGCAGATGCTGTGGCTGGAATCGCTGGACGATTTACTGGCGCAGGCCAGCCCGGAGAAGACCGATGCTGCGAAGGGCTCGGAAATACCTTCGGCTCCCGCTAATCAGGACACCCCCGCTCGCCCGCCGCAACAACTGCGCGAATTTCACGGCGACGGCAGCGAGATGACCTAGACTGCCGCGATGCGCTTCTCGCTCTTGGCTTGAATCTGAATTTACTAGCCCCACGCAGTTTATCTACCGAGCGGAACTCGCGGGATTTTGTACACTTCCTGAGAAGCCCAACGAGAATCCGACTACTCACAATCGGATTGACTTTGGATTATTGCGGGTATTAAATGCGGGCCACGTTCGCTGGAGGACGTCCTGCCATGACGTTACGCCTCGCTCCGCTGTCTCTGCTCGTCGCCTGCTTACTGCTGTCTGTTATTCCAGCCGCAGCCGGCACTCTTTACGAGAATGGTCCCATCAACGGCGAAACGGACGCCTGGGCCATCAACTTCGGATATGTCGTGAGCGATACCTTCACCATATCGGGAGGTAACAGTACCCTCACCGGAGTTTCATTCGGCGTGTGGTTGTCCCCGGGAGACACTCTCGAGTCGGTTGAAGTCTTTATCAGCTCAGAAGAATGGTCGGGAACGGTTTACTTCGATCAGCAGGTGAACACCGTTCAGTCCAATTGCTTCCTGAACGCTTACAACTACAACGTGTGTACCGAGACACTTAGCTTTAGTGGTTTTAATCTGGGTAACGGAACTTACTGGCTCACGCTCTTGAACGGTTCGGTCAGCAACGGCGACCCGGTGTACTGGGATGAAAACAGTGGGGTCGGCTGCCATTCCCAGGGCTGCCCGTCGGAAGCCGGTCCTGGCGGAGAAGGAACGTTGCCATCCGAAGCCTTTACCATCGTCGGCACCGCGGGCACAGGAACTACGCCCGAACCGGGAAGCCTTGCGCTATTTGCTTCCGGCGTCCTGGGACTGGGCGCAGTCCTACGCCGCAAGCTGCTCTGACCAAGACATCGGACTCAATCTGAGCGGTGTGCTCGGGCCGGATGGTTCACCAACTTGCCTCCAGCGCGTAGGGCATATATCGTTTCTTCTGCGACTATGGCTGACAAGAAGCGCCCAACACCCAACACTCCCCAGAAGAAATCGAGCAAGGTTCCCCTGGCTCCGGCGGCGAAAGCCACGACACCCGCGCCCGCCGAGCAGGCCGACGGATCACCCAAGCCGGTTGACACCAACGCTGCCTCCGACGCTACGAACGACCACGCCTCTTCGAAACGCACCTACAACATTCCCGACTATCGCCTGGAGCGGCCCGACTTCCGCATTTTCATGTCGGGAGAGGGCTCCAGCGTCGAGTACCGCATTGAAGGCGACCTGAGCGCAGCGCCGCCCCCCATCCGCGATTCCAAGTACCTCACCCGCGACCAGTGCGTCGCCATTTATCGCTGGATGCTACTCAACCGCCGCATGGAAGTCGCCCTGGAAAATCTCTACAAGCAGGGCAAGGTCGTCGGCGGCGTCTACTTCGGCTTGGGACAGGAGGGCTGTTCCTGCGCCTCTGCCTACGCGTTGCAGCAGGATGACTGGCTCGGCCCCATGATCCGCAACCAGGGAGCAATGCTGGTGCGCGGCTTCACCGCTCGCGACATCATGCGCCAGTACATGGCCAAGGGCGATTCGCCCACCTGGGGACGCGACGCCTCCTCGCACTTTGGCGACTGGCAGAAGCGCAACGTCTGTGCGCCGATTTCCATGCTGGGAGAGTTAATTGGTGTGATGGCCGGCATTTGCCTGGGCGCACGCCTGCAAGGTAGAAACGTCGTCGGCCTAACCTACGTCGGCGACGGCGGCCAGTCTACCGGCGTTACTTACGAGAGCCTTAACTTTGCTGCGGTGCAGAACCTTGGCCTGGTGTTAGTGGTGGAGAACAATCTGTGGGGATATTCCACCCCGGCCGACATGCAGTTCCGCGTGAAAGATCTGGCCGAGCGCGCCATCGCCTACGGCATCCCCGGCGTCATCGTCGACGGTACCGATCCCTGCCAGGTTTACGACGCGACCCACGAAGCTTGCGAGCGGGCCCGTCGCGGTGAAGGCCCGACGCTGATCGAAGCCAAGATGATGCGCATGAAAGGGCACGCCATCCATGATGCTGCCGCTTATGTTCCGGCTAAGTTGTTTGAATACTGGCGCGGACGCGATCCCATCGCACGCTTCGAGAATTACCTGGTAAACCAGAAACACTGGCTCACTGCCGAGGAAAACCAGAAGCTCATCGACGATGTGGAGCGCGAGCTCGAGGCCGACCGCGACGCAGCCGTCGCCTCTCCCATGCCCGATCCCGCAACCGACAAGACGCATCAGGGTGTCTACTGCGACCCTTCCTGCCATACCATCAAGCCGAAGTATGGGCCGGTGATCGCCAAGCCGCGCACTACGGGATCGGCTGCCACGAAAGACTCCGAAGCCGCGGTGCACTTGAAGTAGAAAAGCCAGCATGATGAAACACTTCCGCGACTGCGAATTCGCCGCCTCAAGCAGTCCGGGCGGGTTGAAGCCTCAGTGCGTGCACCTGACCGGCGCCCGAGGTAGGGTGAATTGATCAACCTCTCCCGGTGGACACCTCGCCAGCGAGTGGTTTTGTTCCTCATCCTCGCGGCTTCCTGCTTCCGCGTCTTCATTTGCTTCCAGCACAATCCCATGGACTATCTCGCGTCGGACATGGCGCGGCACTGGAGCGATGGCGTCAACTTTCCTGCCACCGGTCTTAGCGATCCCATCCTCTACCAGGTTTACATATATTTGCTGAGCCATCTCACCGGCGGCCAGAGGCTGTTGATCGCTCTCGCTTCGTCGCTACTCTCCGTATTCATGCCTTGGACCTACTATCGCGCGGCCCGCGAGTTTGGACTGAAGGAAACTGCTGCGCTGTGGGTGTGGGCCCTCATCGCCTGGACACCTTCGCTGTTGGTCATCTACCACTACATCATGATGGAGACGCTGCTGCTCTTGCTTGAGGGCGTGGCGTTGTGGATGACCGGGCGCTACCTCCGCAAAGGTGGAACCAGGCCGTTTCTCGACATGGTTTTCTTCTGGACGCTGGCCGCCCTGACCAAGCCTACCGTAATTCCGTTGGCTGGCATTTGTGTCCTGTGGTGCATCTGGAAGAAATTACCTTCGCTGCGTACCGTTGGATTTGGCGCGCTGGTGGTCGTGCTCTTGCTCCTGCCCTCCGCCATACGCTCGAAAGCTCAGTTAGGTTTTGTCGCCCCATTCGGCAATTCCTGGTTCATCAAAATCCAGCACCGCTCCGGGGCACGGACTATCTATCTGAACTTCTACACTCATCCCAACATCTTCAACCGCAATCCAGTCGCGGATGATGAGTTTCACTCCACCTCGCCCAGTTGCTACGTAAAGCCGCTCTCGCCGCTGAGCGACTGGGAATTGCGACGCTCGTCCGATACTTCCAGGATCGTTATGTTCATCGATTCGGCGAACGGTGAGCAGGACTGGAAGAACCGTTACGCGGCCCTGAACGTCAGCCGGCAGGAATGGCTCGCGCAGTGGCGCGAGAACATGGTGTACTTCCTGTTCGCTCCCTCGTGGCCGGAGAGCATCGTGCTGGAATGGGACGGACACATGGAGTTGGAAGCCCGTTGGATGTGGGCCCCGCTGATTGTATTTGTCCTGATCGCCAACCTCTGGGGCTTCCTGCATCGTCGCCTCTACCTGATCCCCGTGGCCGTCACCCTTTTCGCGCTCTTCCTGGCGCTACAGAATGTCGTAACCTTTGAAGGCCGTTACCGCAAACCACTTGAGCCTCTACTGATGCTGAACCTTGTCTGGGTTTTGGCGGTTAAACCTGACGAAAAAACCAGCGATGTCGCGTAGAGGGGTGCGATCGTTCTACCGGCACCGCAGGAAACAGATCACGGCAAGGAGAAACCACCGTCGGTTCGGTGAGAGAGGCGATCCTTCAGAAGAAAACCATAGCCAGCGAAGCCCGTACCTCCCCTTCCGTAAGTAGCGCGCCGTCATCCTCATACGCCATTTCGTTTTACCCATCTGCAAGAATCAAGCGGAAGGTCTGGGTTACAATGAGCGGCACAACGAAAGCTCTTTCGTTCGCCCCGGGTTTCGCGCAATCGTTGCGGTGAGCACCACACGCCCGCCACCGCTCGCGGCGAACTACTCTGCGGAAGAGAGGCCCTGGCCATGCCGATCATCGGCCGTGATTCTGTCGCGGAAGATCGCTACAACTCAGTCCGTAGCAACCGTCGCACAGCTATGCCTGTTCTGCAGCTGCTTCGTCCGCATCAGTGGATCAAGAACATCCTGGTTTTCATTCCGCTTCTGCTGGCGCACGAGTGGAAAAATCCAGTTCTTGTCCGCAACACCATCCTGGCCACCATCGCCTTTTGTGCCGCGGCTTCTGCCGTCTATGTCATCAACGACCTGTTCGACATCGAAGCCGACCGCAATCACGCTCGCAAACGGCTGCGTCCTCTGGCTGCCGGAACAGTGAGCAAAGGCGCCGCCATCGCCGTCGCCGCTGCGCTTCTGCTTCTGGCCGGGGGCCTCGCCTCCCGTTTGCCAAATGCCTTCGGCTTGACCCTGCTGATCTACTTCCTGGTCTCCAGCCTCTATTCGCTCTACTTCAAGAAGAAGGTCATTCTCGACATCTGTGTGCTCGCCGGCCTCTACACCATTCGCCTTTATGCCGGCGGGGCCGTAACCCACATCCCCATCTCGGAGTGGACCCTGGCCTTCGCCATGTTCTGCTTCCTCGGTCTGGCCGCGGTCAAGCGCTACACCGAGTTGCAGACCTTGACGGAAGACCCACGGCAACTGATGCGTCGCGGCTATCAGCGCTCCGATCAGGTCACCGTACAAATCCTGGGCATGTCGTGCATGATGATGTCGGTGCTGGTGCTGGCCCTGTACCTGCGCAGCCCTGAGGTGATGATGCTGTATCGCCGTCCCGACCTGTTATGGCTGATTTGTCCCGTAATGCTCTACTGGTTCGGACGGGTCTGGATTGTTGCCAGCCGGAGCAACATGCACTCCGACCCGATCGTCTTTGCCATCCGCGATCGCGCCAGCCTGATAGCGGCCGCCCTGATCGTATTGATCGGCCTGCTCTGCAAGTGAATTGATTTCTTTAGAGGCGCAGGGCCGATCGGCCGACGGCGCTAACCCAACATCTCTTCGAATTTCAACGGGTCAGGAGGTATCGGCACGGGAGGAGGTTCGATGGTGCGCAGCACCGAGTAAGTGTGCCGTATGCGGTGAATCACCGTAATTGTGCTCAGCACGGCAATCACCCACAGCACCGGTCCCATGCGGTTAAACAGCGCACCGATAATCACCAGCACAATACGCTCCGGCCGCTCCATGAACCCGGCCTTGCAACTGGGGATGAGGGACTCCGCGCGGGCGCGCGTGTAGCTCACCATCACTGAGCTGGTCATTACGAACGCAACCATCACAACGTAGAAAAACCGGTTGGCGCGCGCGTAATACACCAGCAATCCGAAGAACAGGGCCACATCGCTGTAACGGTCGATGACGGAATCGAAAAAGCCGCCGAATTGCGTGACTTGGTTGGTAGCGCGGGCGACGCGACCGTCCACCATGTCGAAAATGCCAGCTCCGATAATCACCAAGCCGGCATAGAGAAACATGCGGCGCTGGTTGTCGCCATGCGCAAAGCCGAACAGGAACGCCGCTACAACGTTGATTAGAAGTCCGATAAAGGTGAGCGCATTAGGCGAGATGCGGGTGAGTGCCAGGCCATGCACAATCTTGTACAGCAGCCATCTGCAGGACCGCCCGACTGCGCTTGTCCAGGTCATTCCGTCTCGTTACGCCTCGTCGTGGATGGTGAGCAGCTTTAACACCTCGAGTTCGCGCTTGCCGGTCGGGGTTACCACTTCGCTCACGTCTCCCACCTTCTTGCCTACCAAGGCACGCCCGATGGGGGAACTGGTGGAGATCAAGCCTTGGGTTACGTCCGACTCTTCGCTGGTCACCAGCTTGTACTGGATCTCCTCGCCCTTGGTCGAATCGTAGACAACCACAGTCGAGCCAATTGCTGCCCGGTCATGGGGAATGTTGGCCATGTTAATCATGGACAGATCGGCCATGCGCTGCTTCAACTGCCCCAACCGCGCGCGCACGAACTCCTGCCGCTGCTTGGCCATGTGGTACTCGGCGTTCTCGCTCAGATCGCCCATGGCTACGGCTTTTTTCAGCTCTTTGGGCAGCTCGTGGTTCAGTTCGTGTTCCAGAACCGCGATTTCCTCGGCGAGTTTCTTCTTAATGTGTTCAGGCATACTTCGGAATCGATCTACTCGGGCCACCGGAGGTTACCCTTAGGCATCCAACAATTATACGCGATGGGTGGCACCCATTTCGCGACCTCCGAACTGTACCGCCGGGGCAGCGGGCTGAAGACATACTTGCTAAGCCACCTTTCGCCAATAGCCCCGACCATTGACCGTTTCGAACGAAGGAAGATATAATTAATACATATCGTAGTAGTTCCCCTCATACCGTCCCAGACCACGATCTGGACAACAGTGCTCCGGCCCTCATGAATAACCTAAGCTTCAGCATCGGAGACAAGGTCGTTTACCCGAATCATGGGGTAGGCGTTATCGAGCAGATCAGCAGTCGCACGATAGGCTCACAGGTTGAACGGTTCTACCTGCTTAAAATTGCAGCCAGTAGTTTGAAAGTGATGGTGCCCTTCCACAACGTGGGCAGCGTCGGACTTCGCCGGGTGGTTCGTAATGGCGAGGTGCAGAAAATTCTGGACTTTCTTACCGACGGCACCTGCGAAAATCACGCCGACTGGAAATACCGCTTCAAGGAAAATTCCGACAAGATGCGCACCGGCTCGTTGCTGGATGTGGCCGAAGTCCTCAAAGGCCTTCTCCTCCTTGCCCAGGGTAAGCCCCTCAGCTTCCGTGAGAAAAAGATGCTGGAACGGGCTCGCTATCTTCTGGTAAGCGAACTGGCGATGTCGAAGAGCTGGGACGAGACCGAGGTCGAAGATATGCTGAACAAGGCTTTGTCCAAAAGCAAGCTCCGCTTTCCCGAAGCGTCGAGCATGGAATCCTGATTCTCTGACGATCCGACGGCGGGAAGGTATCTCCCGCCACTGTTTCTACCTCCAGATGCCATTTCTCAACCCTCGGCGCTTGCCTTCCGGGCATCTAAATCATAGAATTCCACCCGCCGCGGCCGCCGCGAGCCAGGAACTGCACTACTCAAGGACAGAACGTTTATGCCGGGAACGTTGCATATCTTCCGCTTAAAAGCCGAACCGCTGCAGTATCAAGCCAACTACAACCTCGGTGCCAACACTTGGGTCCAGGTCTTCGATCCGGTTGGGTTGGAGGACTTCCTATACCACTCGGCTGCCCTACCGGACGACGAAGTGGACGCCATGCTCGCTGAACTGCGCGACACAGGCCGCACCACCGAAGCCGCCGTCGACATAGGCGAGTTGCACCTGGGCGAAATGGGCTTTGCCGAATCGCCCAGCGACGAGTAGTTCCAAGCCCCGCAGGCATTATCCATTCGAAGACCGACGCCTATCGTGCTCAAGCCTACTCGCAAAACACCCGAACCCGCTTGCCCCACTTCGTCGCCATGTCGACGTTTAATTGGTCCAACGTCTCCTGCGACTGACGGCTGAACAACTCGGGATCGATACCCTCCTGCTGCATCGTCTCCAACACCTTGGGCGGCAGCAGCCCCACCAGCTTTACTCCAGACCGCACCAGGTTCAGCGGGACGCGCACATTGACGTCATCACCGCTAGGCCGCTCGATCATCACCCGCAAAAACTTCTTTCCGGTTGCGGCCGACGCCGGATCGTTCGACGGTGACTCAGGCTTTGCCGCCTCCGGCGCAGCTAGTTTTTCCAGCAACCGCTCGGCATCGGCGGTCGTAATGGTCCCTTCGGCCAGCATCTCCAGCACTTTTCTAGTTTCGGCAGACATACGCTCTCCTCTGTGTTCTTCAGCCGAGCTTTTCCAAAGCTTCCTCAACCGTAATCTCCCCACGCGAAAGCTGTTCCAGCACGTAGCCCCGAGGCGAAGGCGCCTGCAACGATTTGTCCAGCGCCGCCGCAATGTCATTCAGTCTGTTTTTCACCGTGGGATAACTGATGCCGAACAGGCTCTCCATTTTCTTGATCGACCCGTGATGACGCACAAACGCCATTACGAACGACTGGTCCTCTGTGCTCAGCTGTGCCAGCAGCGGCAGTTCCATCTGCCCCTCCAACGCGACGTTACAGCTCGGACAAGCCAGCCGGGTGATGGTGAAAGGCTGATGACATTCTGGACAGGTGGTTTTGGAAGTCATGAGAAAGGCTCGATTCGAGATCATTTTGGCTCATTAATTTAATAATGTCAATAACAAACTTAAGTTAATCAATTATCAGATTGATTTAATTCTATCCCGCCAGCACGGCTCCCCCATTTACATTAAGAACTTCCCCCGTGATAAATCCTGCGAACTCGGTACATAGAAACAGGATGGGCCCGGCAATTTCTTCCGGCGTCCCTACACGCCCCATCGGGATTGCCGCGAAGATCCGCTTCCGGGTCGGCTCATCGGCGAGCGCGCCGGTGGTCATGTCGGTTTCCACCCAACCCGGCGCAACGCAGTTCACCCTGATTTTGTGTGGCGCCAGTTCCGTCGACAAACCCTTCGTCATGCTGATCAGCGCACCTTTAGTCGCGGCGTAATCGGTGTGGCCGGCCTCGCCTCGCTGCCCAGCCGTGGAGCTCACCAGCACGATGTGTCCGCCGTCGCCCTGATCTTTCATCTGGGCCACCGCATACTTCAGCAACCCAAAGGCGCTGTCTAAGTTGGTAGCCACGGTGGTGCGCCACTGCTGGTCGCTCATCTTGTCGATGTCCACGTCCGCCGGCGGCCAGATCCCGTGGTTCACCACCAACACATCCAGCGAACCAAAGCGCTCAACGGTCGCCCGCACCAGCTGCGATGAGCTGGCCACCCCATGCAGGTCGGCGTGGACGCCGTGACACGCATGCGGCCCACACTCCTCCATCAGTTCTTCGGCGGCAGCATTGGCGCGCACGTAGTTGAAAACTACTCGCGCACCGGCCTGCACGAAGAGTCGCACTGTTGCCGCGCCGATGCCGCGCGAACCGCCGCTAACCAGCGCTACTTTTCCGTCCAACGACAACCTGGGATGAATCGGCATTGGCAAAACCTATCACACCTCTTCCCACCGGGCCCACTTTACGTTAGACTGCAAGCCGAGTCGCCTCTGAACATCACTGCCCGCTAACGAAACTCCCGCTCTTAAGTACACCGCTCGCGGTGTGAGCCCCTTTTTGTCTGCTCATCTCCTGAGGAGTTTCGCAATGCCTGATTCAATCGCTAAAGCTGCCCCGCAGCTTACGGACTTCGTCGATCTGGCTTTCGCCCGCCGCCTGGAGCTGGCGGAAACTATTCTGCCTGACTGTGTTGCCGCCTTGAAAGGTCAGAACCCGGTCCAGCCATTCGCCGCACTCGAAATCGCTGGCGGCACGGCCTTCTTCGGCGGCACCGACTATCCCGCTAATCAGATGGTCGGCATGGGCCTCTACGGAGAGGTGACCGGAACCGATCTGGATTGCGTGGAGGACTTCTTTCGCAGCCGCGGCGTGCCCTCGACCATCGTCTTATCGCCGCTGGCCGACACGACCTTGCGCATCCTGCTGGGCCAGCGCGGCTACACCATCGCCGAGTTCAACACGGTCCTCATCAAGCGCATCGGTACGAAGGAGCCCTTTGCTCCGCCGCCGGGCATCGTCATCGAGCGCGTGAACCAGTCGAATGTCTCGCCTTGGATGAACGCCATCGCCCGCGGCTTCTCCCAGGACATCTCCGTCGCCGAAGATGTCTTTGCTGGATTTGCCGCTTTGCCCGGAGCCTTGGCCTTCCTCGCCCGCATCGAAGGTAAAGTGGTAGGAGGTTGCGGCGGCCGTATCATCCCCGAAGGTCGAATCGCCGCCTTGTTTGGCACGGCCACGCTACCCGAATATCGCCAACGTGGCGTACAGAGCGCGCTGATCGCCTTGCGCCTTCAGGAAGCAGCCAAGGCCGGATGCGAGTATGCCGTGGTCAGCACCAATCCCGGCAGTGGCTCGCAACGCAATATGGAGCGCCGCGGCTTCCGTGTGGCCTACACCAAGGCTGTCATGATGCGCGAGTGGCCGGCTTAACAGGACGAGACACAATGGACATCGAAGCGCTTCGCATGCACTGTCTGCAATATCCCCACACCACGGAGAATGTCCAGTGGGGAACAGACCTGTGCTTCAAGGTAGATGGCAAGTTGTTCGTCGTGACCAACCTGGAGCCGGGAGCCAACCGGCTTTCGTTCAAGTGCAGCCCGGAAAACTTCATTGAGCTGTGCGAGCGTCCCGGCATTCGTCCCGCGCCGTACATGGCGCGCGCCCAGTGGGTGAGCCTGGAACAACTCAACACTTTGCCCGACTATGAGCTGCGCAACTTGATTGCCGAGGCCTACAGCTTGGTATTTGCGCGTCTGCCGCGCAAGCGCCAGCAGGAGTTGCAGTCCAAAACGAGCAAACCCTCACAGGCGAAGCCCGCGGGGCGCGGTCCGGTCGTCAAGAATCGGACCATCAACCCCGAAAGCGCGAACATCAAGAGCCCAAAGAAATCGCCGGTGACCAAAGGCAAGAAGAGCAGTCCCTCTAAGAAAAGACCCGCTAAGTCGGCAAGCAAGAAGGCGAGCCGGCGCAAATGAAACCGACCGCTGGCCATAGCCTGCTGCTGCGCTGTGCTCTAGGGATCTTGCTGGCAGGTTGCGTTCAGCCACTCGCCGCGCAGGACTCATCGCCGGCGATTAAGACCCGTGCTTCGTCCTCCGTCAGTGAATCCGCCACCACCCTGGAGCACGAGTTCTTCGCCACCATCCGCTCTGGCGACGCAGGGAAATTTCTTTCCTATATCCCGGCTAGCGGGGTCAACGTTGGGCCGCAAGCCCAGCATACCGCCAAGACCGACATCGAGCAGCAGTTCCAAGCCCATCACGGTCTCTACTGCAAACTGTTCGATGCTGCTTGCATTGACGCACCCATCCAGTTGGACAACAGCTCACGCCCTTGCTCCTACCGCGATCTGTTGAACCATTCGGAGAAGGTCCGTACTGCCGCGACCTCAACTACCCGCAACGGCGTCGATCAGGCCATCCTGGTCGCCGAAGTCAAGAACGACGCCTGCCCCAACGACCGTCTCATCGACTTCATCTTCAACCTGCAAGCCGACGGCTGGAAGCTCTTCTCCATACCGTAAACGGGAGCGCAAAGCAAAGGGCCCAGCCGCAGGTGAGCCCTTTCTTCACAGCCAAGTGTTTTAGTGTGCGCAGTTTCCGCCGGTTACTGAGGTCAACACCCCGGCAGCAGCGTTGATGGTCTGGTTCCAGCATGCGCCATCGGAATTGGAAAACTTGTAGGTCTCCGAATTTTGCTGGCCTACGGCGCTGGAATTTCCGCTCGCGTCCACCACCAGTGTGTCCTTCGGCGCCACCGCGTCTGACAGGCTGCTGGAGAATGTCGTCGTTCCATTCAGCTTGATCAACTGGTTCCGGCTGAACCCCTGCCTGATCTGGGTGTACTGCTGGAACGAGCCATCCGGGTTGGCGCTGTAGGCGTACGACAAAGTCAGAGGCCACGAGAATTGGAGGTTGTTCGTGGTCACGTTGCTGCCGCTCTGCGTGGTCGTGACCGACGAGATGGAAGTTGTCTGACCTACATACTGATCGTCGATCGACCCATCCTGTCGCACGTAATACTTCTGCGCGTTGGTGAAGTCGATGCTCTGCACCACCTTGGTATCTACGCGGCCATGCGACGTCTGCACATAACCTTCGACGGTGAAACCGCGATCGGAAGTCACGGATAGGGTGCCGTAGGCAAGCGTGCCGATTGTTCGAGATGTTCTCGACCACCGAGGGATCCGGTGCGCCAACGGTGTTGTTCGTCACCGCTCCAGTGATCTGCGTAGAACCGGCGTCCTGATAGAGCAGCAGGTTTGCCGTGGCCGAGAAATACTGGTCGGCATTGTAGACACTCACTGCGATCGTGTGCGGCTGCCCGTTACTCAACACGCTGGCGAAGGGCGTCAGGTCTACGGCATACGGCTCGAAGTTAAGGGTATGCACGCCTGGGATCGGCCGCCACAGGTAAGGATCGATGCCGCCGGTGAAGATCCACGGATACACCGGCGAAACCCCGGCCGGCGTTCCATCGATGGTGACTTCGGCTTCGCGGAACGAAGTCGACGGGCAGCTGAACAATTCTCCGGCAACATCGTTGGGAGCGCAGGTATACCAGAATTCGTCACTCGACTGGCCCTGCGCGAAAACCTCCAGGAAAGCGCGCTCCACGTTGGTCGGCATGGTGTAGGTCGCGGCGAGCTGATCGGTGGGGGAGTTCAGGGTCACCGTTCCGCCCGTTGAACTCGCCGAAAACGGCAGCACCAGGCTGGCGGTGACAGGCGGATTCTGTCCCTGCGCCAGCGGGTAAAACTGGATCGACGCCGTACCGTGAATGTGACTGGTGTACTCGTCGTTCACCAGGTTGCCAAGATCGACCCGCCCCTGCTGCGCCACGGAGAACAGCGGGCTCATCTGGGTCAGGTTGCTCTCGGTGTGCCAGGTGCGCTCCACGTTGTGCGAGGGCTCAGGCGTGGTACCGAAGAAAATGTTCGCGCCGCCAATCCAAATCTCACCGGTGCGATCGAACTGACGTCCCGCGTCCACCGACCAGTCGGCCTCAAACACCACGGCGGCCCAAGGTCCGGGGCAGCCGGCAGGAGGCGCATAGTCAAAATACTTGGGATTAAAATCGGCGAAGTCCAGATTGACGAACAGTTGCACTGTGCACGGAGTTGTTGCCGGCCGCGGCACCGTGGGATTTGCAGTAACGGTATTCGCCGAGCCGATAACGGGAACGCTGGGGGCAACGTAGTTCTGCGCCAACGCAGCGCAGCTCAGCAGGACGGCCAGTCCAACGAGCGCAAATATGCGGGACGGCCGGAACGAAGGTGTTCTGTACATGTCAGTGCCACTCCTTGGCTGACGCGCTGGGCGCGCGCAGGACTGCAACAGGATAGTGCCTGGCTAACCGCCGCACAAGCGCCGGCACTCCTGTCGCAAGAACTTAACAAATCAGCAGCCGGTTTTGGCAAAGAAGTTAAGCGCTTAAACTTAGCCCTTTATCCGGAAGGGCCCGCTTTCGCGCACCCGGAGTGGAAGGATGTGCGGTGCGCCCGCCCCGGTAAATAGCTTGTCTGTCGGCCGGACCAAACTTCGGCGGGCGCCCTTTCCCGAGCGAACGCGCTGGCGAAATCCGCATTCGCTATTTCAACACCAGGCTGTGCGTGCTACCTTAGGAGACCGTTTACCGGGCAAGCCGAGTCATGATTCTGCAGACTGAAGTGTTCAAGTTCGAGCCCGACATCACCGGCGTCTCCTGCTCCGGACGCTTTACTTTGGGCACGCGTCTCAGCGAGACCGAAGCCATGATTCTGTCGTTTATTGACGATGGCGTTCGCAAACTCGTCATTGACCTGGAGCACGTGGAATTCGTCGACAGCGCAGGCCTCGGCATCTTGATGCGCATCTTCGGCGAGATGAACGACCGCGGCGGCCGGTTCCGCATAGCCGGTCCCTCGGTGCAAGTGCGTCGCCTCTTCGACATCACCCACACTGCGTCAATCCTGGCGATCGATCCAGACCTGCCCACCAGCGTGATGAGGTTGCAGCAAAGCGCCGCCAGCACGGCTTGAACACACTAAACTTCCAATCCTCCAATCAGCTCGCTGATCTTGTCCACCCGGTGCTCCAGACACCACTTCTCCAGCGCGTCCACCAACGTCTCGCACGCGCACGGGTCCCAGAAGTTCACGGTGCCAACTTCCACGGCGGTAGCCCCGGCCAGCATGAACTCAATCACATCTTCCGCAGTGCTGATTCCGCCCAGCCCAATCACCGGAATTTTCACCGTCTTGGCGGCTTCCCACACCATTCGTACCGCGATCGGCTTGATCGCGGGGCCTGACAGCCCAGCCGTCACGTTGGAAATCCGTGGCTTGCGCGTCTCGGCGTCAATCGCCATCGCCACAAACGTATTCACCAGCGAGATGGCATCTGCGCCCGCGTCCTCGGCCGCCCGTGCCATCTCCGGAATGCTGGTCACGTTCGGCGACAGCTTCACAATCAGTGGACGCCTGGCAATTTTCTTTACCGCCTGTACTACGTCGAACAGCATCTTCGGATCGCTGCCGAAAGCAATCCCGCCACACTTGGTGTTGGGGCACGACACGTTCAGTTCATAGCCGGCGATGCCCTCGCCTTCATTCAGAATGCGGACGACATCTTCGTACTCTTCCTGCGAGTGGCCAAATACATTGCACAGGAAGGTAATGTTGTCGATCTTGCGCAGCAGCGGCAGCCGCTCTTCCAGGAATGCCCGCGCCCCAATGTTCTGCAGGCCAATCGCATTCAGCATGCCGGCGGCCGTCTCAAACAAGCGGGGCGGAGGGTTCCCAGCCATCGGCTCGCGTGACAGACCCTTGGTTACGAAGCCGCCCAGCCGGCTCAGGGTCACGACGTCTTCGAACTCCACGCCATAGGCAAAGCTTCCGCTCGACGCCAGCACCGGGTTCTTGAACGCGATACCGGCAACATTGACGCTCATGTCCAGAGCCGACTCGATTCGCGGGCTCATTGCGCACGCTCCCGTGCCACCACCACCGGCTGACGCACGCTGGCCGTGCGCTCCAGTTTGTCCCAGGCAAAGCCTCCACCCTCCATGGCGCGCTTCAGCGTCTTGATCAGCACCAGCGAGAACAACTGCCGGTACGCGAAGCGTTGCAGCCACACGTGTCCCAGCAGCAGGAAGTCGCGTTTGCCCCCGGGCTGTTGCCGCTCCAGCGTGAAGGCAATCGTCGACGCAATGAAGTCAATCACCATGAACAGCGCGAAGTAAACCACCAGCTTGTGGAAGTCTGCCGGGTTGGCCGACTCCGGATGACGAACCTTATCGACAAAGTAGCTGACCGCACCGACCACGAACATGATGTCAATGAAGGGCGAGACTAACGGCAGCAGGATCTGGAAGATGATCATGTTGGGAATCGCCACCCATCCCAACGCGCCCTTTTGCTTAACCGCTTCAATGTGCTTCCACACTGCCTGCATGATGCCGAACGACCAGCGGAAGCGTTGCCGCATGAGCCCGTTCGCCGTAGTCGGAGCCTCGGTATACGCCAGCGCGCGGTCCTCGTAGTTCACCCAATAGCCGGCCTGTAACAGCGCCATCGTTAGATCGGCATCCTCGGCCACCGTGTCGTGCTGATAGCCTCCTGCCGCGAGCACTGCCGAGGTGCGCCACGCACCAATTGCACCCGGCACCACGCTAACCGCGTTTAGCGTATTCAATGCGCGCCGCTCGAAGTTCTGGCTGGTGATGTACTCCAGCGCTTGCCACCGTGTCCACAGGTTTACCCGGTTGCCGACCTTGGCGTTGCCCGCCATGGCCGCCACTTTGGGATTGATAAAGTGCGGCACCAGCTTCGAAATTGCATCCGGCGCAATCAACGTATCGGCGTCGATGCCGACGAAGATCTCCTCCGTCACTTGCTCCAGCCCATAGTCAAGCGCGTCGGCCTTGCCGGCGTTCGGCTTGGTCAACACGGTCACGCGGCCGTCGGCAATTTCTTTCTGGAACGCCTCCCTGGTAACCTCCAGCGTGGCGTCTTTCGAGCCATCGTCGATCACCAGCACGCGCAGATTCTTGTAGTCCGATTCCAGCACCGAACGCACCGTGCGCACGATGACCTTCTCTTCGTTGTAAGCCGGAACCAGCACCGCCACCGCCGGCTGATAGCTGGGATCGTAGACCATCTTGCGGCGATGGAAGCGGTCGTAGATGGCGAGCGCCCCTACCAGCACCAGCCGTCCCGTCATCAGCACATCGCCGACGAAGAACACGAAGATGATGAACGACTGCACCAGCCCGAACAGCGAGAAGTTCAAGCTGTCGATCCACGCCGCCCAACGCTCGTTGGTAGTGATTGGCGGCATCACGTCGGCGCGCGTCTTATTCATCAGCTCCGACACCGGTACCACCTGATAGCCGCGCTTGTGCAGGCCATCCAGGATCACCGCCAGCGCTTCTACCGTTTGGCTGCGATCGCCTCCGCCATCGTGCAGCAGGATGATATTGCCGCAGCGCAGATTGCCAGGGGCGCAGGGCGGCAGATTTTCCAGCACGTCGGTCGCAATTTCCTCGGCCGATCTTCGCGGACTGTCGCGCCAGTCATTGGGATCGATCTTCTCGCCTACCGTGATGTAACCCAGGTCTTGCGCCAACTCCAACGGGCGCACCTGGTCGGCGGTGTCTGGCGCCTCGTCAATCGCATAGGGAGGACGCATCAGCACCGGCTTCACGCCCAGTTTGCTCTCGAACAGCCGCTCCGTCAGGTTCAGCTCGACCTCAAAGTAGCGCTTCGAGATGTTGCTGATGTCGGGATGCGTGAAGGTGTGATTGCCGATCTCGTGACCTTCATTGAAAATGCGCTTGGCAATGCCTGGGTACTTCTCCACTTCGGCGCCAATAAGGAAGAACGTCGCCTTGGCATCCTTCGCCTTCAGGATGTCCAACACCTTCGGTGTCCACTCCGGATCGGGTCCGTCGTCAAACGTGATGGCGACTTTCTTCTCCTGCGTGCCGCCATACATATCGACGACATAGGGCATAGGCAGCGTTTTAAATATCTCGTCGCTCACCAGGTTGGTATCGTTATCGACCTCGATGGTGCGCTCGCCCGCCGCCGGCCGCGACTGAATGCGCAGGATCTCGCCCGTGCCCTCGATGTCTACGTCCTGGCCGGGGGGCACCGCGTCCAGCTTGGTAGTGGCTGCCGCCTCAAACGGCTTGTCCCACACTGCCCACAGCGAGCGGTCTTCCGAACCCAGCCGCCACAGCGCAAACGTGTCGATGCCCAGCGCATGCGCCGCTCGCATCTGATTCAGCGCCGTAACGCCATCCAGGAACCACACATCGTGTCGCGTGTCGCCGTCAAGATACGCAAAGTGCGGATTCATCGCGTCATCGTCGAAGTTGATGTCAGTCTCCGCATCCGATGCTTCCAGCCACGCGTCCTGTGCCGATACGTTATGCACATCCTCCGGCGGAGTGCCCTTCTTCTGCCCCTTTTTCATCGACCAGTCGTAGCCGTAGTTGGCCACCGCGCAGATAATCTTCTCTTTCGGAATTACCTTCAGCGCGTCCTGCAGGTTCTTGACGAACCAGTCCTGCCCCGCCACCGGACCGGAATCTCCGCCCGGGTAGTGCTGGTCATAGTTCATCAGGATCAAGCCATCAGAGATCTTGGCAATCGCGGAATACTCGAACGTCCGGTCGTTCACTGGAACCGCAATGTAGAGCTTCAGTCCCTTAGCCTGCAGATCGCTGTACAGCTCCTCCACCAGCTTGCGGTAGTCATCGCGTGCGCTATCGGGATACGCCTCGATATCCAGCGTCATACCCTTGTACTGATCGGAGGCAAGAAACGCCAAGGCCTCTTGCCGGAAGCGCTTGCGCGCTTCGGGATCGGCCATGAATTTGGCTGTCTGTTCCGGGTCCCACTTGTTATCGACCTGGTTGTAGTTGTCGAACATGGGGAAGACTTCGGTTTGCGCCTTCTCTCCCTTGAGGAACGACATCACCTTGTCGTCGACGGGGCGCGGCTTGCCTTTCTCGTCGAGCACATCGAACAGCGTGTTCATTTCCGTGACCGATTGCAGCCGGCCATCGGAACTCAACACGTGAAGCCACTCGGGAAAGAGCAGATCGATTTGCGGGTAGTACTCCTTCAGCGAGGCGAAGCTGGCCGCATCCCACTGCACGTAGAACGCGCCGCGGATCCCTTCATCGGAGTTCAGTACCACCTGCGATGCGGGCTGCTTGGTCTTACGGTGGGTATTCACCCTACGGGGCGGCTTACGCTTCTGGTTGTCCTTCAGCGCGTGGTAGGGCTTCTTGACTTCAGGCAGGGCCACGCCGGGCACCGACGATCCATGCAGCACCGACAGCGCGAACAGAACAATCAGCAAGGTTACGACAATGACCGCGGAGTCCAGAACGAAGCGCAGGCGGCGCCATCGTTTACGGTCGGGATCGAAGAAAATCTGCTTGGACTGGGGCATCGTGCGATGTCAACTTATCGTAAACGCCAGCCGTAGGCAGAGCAAACAGCCAGGGGGTGGGGGCGGGCGATCATCATCGAAGAATTAGCCTTTGGCATTCTGCACTTGGCGTTTAGGTATCAGTTCTCACTTGCCGTCTATCAAAACTCTGATGCAGTCGTAGTACCGCTCTAACCGCCAGTGGTAGGAACACCAACCAAACCCAAACCACTCGCAGGCCTTAGTTGAGCCTGATGGCTGAAAGCTGACCGCGCTCCCTGCTATAGTCGCCAAGTGCCTGATTCGGAATGCAACCCGGGAGATCCGCGAGCCTTCCGGCGCATGCTCCGTGACCATCGAAAGTTCTTCCTGCTCTGCCTGTTGGCCGGCGTCACGCTTCGTCTCATCTTCTTCTTCCGTTTTCCCCACGTCACCGGCGACTCCCTCATCTATGGCGACATCGCCCGCAATTGGCTGGACCACGGCGTCTTCGGACTTTCCCACGCCACCGGCCCGCGCCCTACGTGGATTCGTCTGCCCGGCTACCCGGCTTTCCTGGTCGTCTGTTTCGCCCTTTTCGGCCGCGAGCATTATCACGCCGTGCTGCTGGTGCAGATCGTCCTCGACCTGGTCACTTCCTTCGTCCTCGCCGACCTGGCACGCCGGACTGTATCGGACCGGGCCGCCCGCGTTACGTTCCTACTGGCCGCGCTCTGCCCGTTCACCGCTAATTACGCCGTTGCGCCGCTGGCTGAAACCCTCAGCATCTTCTTTGTGGCAGTTGCGCTCGATGCCGCGGTCGTCGGCTTTCTCGCGTCGGATGATAATCGCGATTCCTGGACCGCCTGGACGTGCTGCGCCATCGCTGTGTCGGCGGGAATTTTGCTTCGCCCCGATGGCGGCATCCTGTTGGTAGCGCTGGGATTGTTTCTTCTCTGGCGAATATGGCAGCGCCCGATGCAGCGGGCCAGGCTCTTTTGGGCTGGCGTCCTGATCCTAGCCGTCTCCATTGCTCCGCTTGTCCCATGGACCATCCGCAACTGGCGCGACTTCCATCGCTTCGAGCCGCTGGTTCCCAGGTCAGCCAGCGATCCCGACGAGTTCGTCCCCGACGGCTTCGACAAGTGGGTGCGCACCTGGTCGGTCGACTACGTTTCCACCGAGGAGGTCTATTGGCAGGTACCCGACAGCCAGGTCGACGTAACCCTGCTGCCCTCGCGCGCTTTCGACAGTGCCGAGCAGCGCCAACAGACCGAGGCCTTGTTCAGGGACTATGGCAAAATCCTGGTCGTAAACCCTGCGCTGAACGACCGTTTCATGACGCTGGCCCAGGAGCGAATCCACAGCTATCCACTCCGCTATTACATCTGGCTGCCCACCCTGCGCATCGCCGACATGTGGTTGCGCCCGCGCACCGAGATGCTGCCCCTGAATTCGCGCTGGTGGGAGTATGCCGACGACACCCAAGCCTGCGTCATCGCCACGATCTGGGGCGCGCTCAACCTGTTGTTAATTGTCGCAGCAGTGATGGGAGCCATCCGTGGTCCGCGGCCACGCTATCTGGCTATGATGCTGCTGTTCGTACTGCTGCGCTCCGCGTTCCTGGGCACCCTCTCCAACCCCGAGCCGCGCTACACCCTGGAATGCTACCCTGTGGTCCTGTTGCTGGCCGGCTCGTGGCTGTCGGGCTGGACTAAGCGCGTCACATCTTAAGGTCGCCATCCCGACGAGAGCTGTCTTCCTGAGCGTCAGCGAAGGACCCTGAACCCGGCAAGCCTCTCACGAACAAGCCACTGACCCTGCCTGTCAAACGACCAAATTATCAATCAGCCGCGTCGTCCCAAACCACGCCGCCACGGCCACGAGCGCCCCTTCACCTACGTAGCTAACCGGCTCCAGCGTCCCCGGATCCACCACGACAAAATAATCCAGCTTGGCGGCAGGCTCACCGTCAATCACCTGCCTGCCGGCCTCCATCAACTTCGCTGCGTTCTTCTCACCCTGCGCCACCAGCTCCCGCACCCTCGTCAACGCCCGCTGCAACACCAGTGCCTGCCGACGCTCGTCTTCCGAGAGATACACGTTGCGCGAGCTCATGGCTAGCCCATCGGCCTCACGCACGATAGGACACACCACGATCTCCACGTCCATATCCAGGTCCGCCGCCATCTTGCGGAGCACGGCAACTTGCGCCGAATCTTTCTGCCCGAAGAAGGCACAGTCCGGCCGCACAATCTCGAAAAGCTTACTGACCACCGTGGTCACGCCGCGGAAATGCCCCGGACGCGACGCCCCATCCAGCCTCCCGCTCAGCCCCTCCACCACGACATAGGTCTGCGCGCCCGCCGGGTACATCTCCTCAACGGTGGGCAGGAACAGCAATTCCACGCCCAGCTCCTCCAGCATCGCAGCATCCCGTTCGAGCGTCCGTGGATACTTCGCCAGATCTTCGGTCGGCCCGAATTGCAGCGGATTTACGAAGATCGATACGGCTGTCACGTCGCAGCGCTCCTGAGCCGCGCGCGCCAGCGACAGATGCCCTTCGTGCAACGCGCCCATGGTGGGAGCAAAGCCGAGGGTCTTGCCGCTGCGGGTTACAGCGCGGCATGCGGCCTTCATATCGGCAATGGTCTGGATTCGCTTCAAGGTCGTCAGTGGGGTGGTGAACTCGGTGTCGTGGAATTTGCCGGAGGCGCCGTCTGCGCCGGAGCGTTTTCGTCCGAATCAGCCGTCGGCGGTGGAGGCTCCGGCAGCATCCAGCTTCCCAGCACGCCGTTCAGCACTGGCTCCAGCTTGGCCAGGTTTTGCGGCGCGCACTTCAGCGCAACGGAATAAATCTCGTTGTCCGGCCCTTCTATGAAAACCAGTTCCTCGATCCAATCGCGGTCGGTGGCCTTCTCGTGATACTGCGCCTTCAGCATCTGCGCCGGCTTGTGGTCGACGGTGCGATCCGCGCGCTGCAGCGTCTGGAAGTTCTGTACCGCCTCGCGCATGGCCGTAGTCGCCTGCTGCACCGTGCCTTCCAGCCCGGGACCTTCTTCATCGCCTTCTGGCGGAGGTGTCACCATGGCAACGGTGATGCTATCCCACAGTGTCCGTTCCAGCCTCTGCGGAGGCGCAACTACCACGCCGTTGCCGGCAAACACTTCCCCCATCTCCATCCATGAACTCGGATATTTGAAACAGAAGCCGTCGTCTGGCTGGCAGTAGCGTTTCCAGGGCACCGGCTTATGTGCCGGAGCCGCGGCGCCGGAAGAAGAAGGCGCTGCCTGGGCCATCGCAGAGCAGACCAGCGCCGTTATCAATGCCATCAAAATCGGAGTCCGCGGAAACCGCCGCATGCTTCTACAGTTGCACAGCCCGCTTGCGTTCTGCAATGGCCTGCAACGTCGACAACGTCTCCTTGGGTAGGTGGTACGACTCGCAATCCGATGGATAGCCGCCCGCCTTAACATCGTCCTTGAAAGCCAGCAGCGCTCCGTTGATCACCGATCCTACGTCGGCGTAGCGGCGCACAAACTTTGCCGGCGGCGAGAACGTCAGCCCCAGCAGGTCGTGGAAAACCAGCACCTGGCCGTCGCACTCCGGCCCGGCGCCAATGCCGATGGTCGGAATCTCCAGCTCCTGGGTAATCATGGCCGCCACTTCGCGAGGAATGCCTTCCAGCACCACGCAGCAGGCGCCCGAACGCTCCAGCGCCAGCGCGTCGTGCATTAACTGCTCGACTGCCTTCAGCGTCTTGCCCTGTACTTTGTAGCCGCCCATGGTGTGCAGCGATTGCGGCGTCAGGCCAATGTGCCCGACCACCGGAATCTCCGCATCCACCATGCGCTCCACCAGGCGCGCACGCTTTTCCCCGCCTTCGATCTTCACCGCCTCCGCCCCGCCTTCTTTGATGAAGCGCGCAGCGTTGCGCAGCGACTCCCGCTGGCTTACGTGATACGACGCAAACGGCATGTCAGCGATCAGGAAGGCCCGCTTCACCCCACGGCGCACGGCGCGTGTGTGGTGCAGCATCTCCTGCATGGTGACCGGAAGGGTGTTCTCGTAGCCCAGCATCACCATGGCAAGCGAGTCGCCCACCAGGATCATGTCGATGCCGGCCTCATCTACCATACGCGCGCTGGCATAGTCATACGCGGTAAGGCAGGTTATGGTTTCGTGTTTGGCTTTCCGTTCGAGAAGAGTAGAAGCTGTAATCTTGGCGCGGAAATCGCCCGTGGTAATGCTCACAAATCCTCCAGTGCAGTTCCGCTCGGCGGATACCGCCTGTTACCGACCTCATCCCCGGCTGGGTGCCCGGAGGAGGGGCCGGGTGGATTCTACACCCTGGGACGGCCCCAAAAACACCTATTTACCGGAAAGTATGATTCTCACCGCCCGCGAAGTCCTGAGCTGTGATCTCGAACTCGCTCCAGCGTTCTCCACAGAAGCCCACTATTCCGGACATGTCCGGTCATGCACAATCCGCCAGCCTTCGGGAAACTTGCGAAAAATGAGGGTAAATACTCCGTGCGGCGTGCTGCCGTCCTTCATCGTCAACCGAAAGTTGCCGTCAACGTAAGCCACGTCATCGGTTACGAAATGCACTGGCTCGATCCACGCCATCGAGAGTTGTCCCATCTCGCTGCTGCCGTTCTGATATCGCGTCTGGTAACGCTGATAAACGCGGTCCCACCCATGGGTTTCGGTCATACCGACAGCGAACACCAGGTCGGGCGACTTCCAGTACCCCTGCATGAAGCCTTTGAGGTCGCCTCGATTCCACGCATCCACCTGCACTTTAAGCACAGTGGCAATCGCCGTTTCCGCTGGCGAGGCAGGCTTGGACTTAGCCGTTTCGGCCTGTCCCGTCAGATTGCCCACTAACACCATCAGCAACGCCAGTTCACACAACAGTTGTCGCATGCCACCCCCCGCGCCAGTGTAGTCGAGCGGCCACGGCACACGAGCGCAAAAAAAGCGGCGGGACCGAAGCCCGCCGCCTGCTCGCTGCTGCTAACTCGTGATTTTAGTGCGCCGCGGCGTTGGTGTCGGCCTCCGCCTTGGTACGGCGAACGGTGGCCAGGAACTGCCGCGCCCCCGCCGGAGCCGGCACCTGTCCAGTCAGGGTCGGACGAAAACCGACTTGGCGGCCATAGAGCGCGACCGTGGAGTCGTCATCCTGTTTGATTACGGCGCCATCCAGCGTCAGGCCGGCAAACAGACCGCGGGTGCGGGAATAGGTCAATACTTCTGCCTTCATCTTCCAGTCGGTATTCGCGCTGGCATCGCGTCCCACCGGCCCGGCCGCTACACTGCCGTTGGCCCCCAGCTTGAACTTCGAGCTCAACAAGTCCTTCATGCCCTCATCGTTCATGACCAGCATCACGAGGTCGACCGCCTGTGCGCCGATCTGCGCGCCCCAGCTGCCGCCCGTGATCACGAACATTGCCGGCGCGCTCCAGCTGCCGTTCTGCGTGCGGCAGGTCGCCACACCGCGGCCGTGCTCGGCACCGAACACGAAGCCCCCCTTCACCATCGAAGGCACGATGGCAACGCACTTAGCGCTCTTGTACACGTCGTCAGGAATACCGTTATCCGGCGCCCCCAACAGCTCGTTCAAAATCTTGGACGAGTCGTCGAGCCTTGCCATCACCTTGTCCTGATTCTCAGAAGCTTTCGAGCCGGCATTCTTAGCGTCCGCCTTCTCCTGATCCGCCATGTTGGCGTCCTGGCTGGCGGCGGCCTTATTCTGATCGCGCTGCATCTGCTGGTTGCTCTGCGTGGTGTCGTTCGTGGTAGTGGTGGTGCTGTCCTGCGCCCACATCGCGGTGCTGACGCAAAATGCCGCGGCCGCGAAATAAATTGCCATGCGTTTCATAATTGGAATGCTCCTGGTCAAATCTGCGGACCTTTGTCCTACATACTTGGAGGACAAATTAGGCGAGTAGGTTGACCGGGAAAACCAACTAAGATTGGGAGGGGGTTACAACCAAAACGAGAAGCCGCACATCGCGAGGGTGCGGCGCGCTCAGGGTCACCGCATGACCAGTTCTGAGTGCAGAACCCGCGTCGTAGCGAAGCGCACAGGAGGTTACCGGAGGGTACGCAATCTTACGCTGGCCGCTTCCGTGGTGTGACCGCTTGCTTCCATGGACGCTTGGGCCGCTCGGACTCTGGCAAGTCGCGCCCCTTCACCCGGTCATACATGTACGACTCGCTAACCGTGCCCAGCCCTTCGTTATACAGGCTGATGCCGCCCATGCCTTCCTTCAGCTCCTCAGCAAAGTCGTGCAGCGCCTTGAGGTGGTCGGCAGTCGCGGGCACTTCCGACTTTGTGGTCTTCAGCACCTTCTGATAGCCATGGTCCACCAGCTTGGAAATCTCGCCATTAATCAGGTACCCCGGGTAGGCGAAGATTTTCATCCCGCCATCGTCGGCACGCTCAATCGCCGCCGACACGTGATACTTCTTCAGAAACACACGATTGCCGGCGCCAGGAGCCTCCAGCACATCGAAACCGTGGTCGCGAAACCACTGCACACCGTTCTCGTAGGGCACAACTTTAATTTTCTTTATGGCCATTTCAGTGAGCTTGTGAGAGCTACCTCGTTCCGGCGACTCTGCCTGTCGTTCGCTACCGATGCGATAGGGAATGCGCCATCCTGCGTTGCCTCAAGAACGGCAACAGTTGAACGCGCTTATCACCGGGAACTCACACTCTCGCACACCAAACGGCTATTCAGCAACTTCCCGCAACCGAAAAACTGCGAAAGAGTCGCCCACGATGTCCAAATCAGCCTCCCTGGGTTGGGCCTCAAAACAGCGCCTAACTCGCCTGAAATCCTCGACATCCGACAAAGTAGGACGGCTGCTGACCCCCTTGATTAGGGTTGCGTGAAGCACTGTCCTCACTCCAGCACAAAATTTACATTAATCTGCGTATCCACCTCGACCGGTTCGCCATTCAACAGGTACGGCTTGTACAGCCACTGTTTCACCGCATCCATCGCGGCATTCGTCAGCAGCGGATGCCCGCTGATCACTCGCAGGTTCTGCACCATCCCGTCTTTGCCAATCACCGCTGCCAGCGTCACCGTACCTTGTATTCGTGCCTGTCGCGCCAGTTCGGGATAACGCGGACTGACTTGCCGAATGAGCAGTCCCTGCGCCACGCCCGACGACACACGTACCTTCTGCGTGGCAATCTTAGGAAGGTTAACCACCGTAATGCGCAGGACATCTCCCAGGCGACCATCAACAGTGCCGCCCGGAATGCTTCCGGTGACGCCGTCGAATGCGGGCGAATCGCCCTGCGGTGCCTCGTCGCGAACGGTTCCGATCGTCTTGGGAATTTCCCGCGGCATCGTCAGCACGCCATGCACAAATGCGCTCGGCGACTTCATCAGATGCTCCACCGTATGCGTCGCCGCTAGCGCCTGCGGTGGAGCAGGAGCCTGCAGCATGTTCATGAATCTTTGCGCCGGCAAGGCTTCCGTGTAGAACAGGGAAAGGAGCACTAGAATCCCAGCCAGCGCGATCTCCCCCGCAAACGATGCCGCCACCGTCCATGGATTACGCCTCGCCAGTCTCCCACCCGACTCAAGCAAGCTGTCTTCGAACATGGCCGCCGCTCCTTTCTGGTGCGCCTCACGCTGCCTCTAAAGACACCGCGGCCAAAGATTTTGCTCCCGCAATAAGTCGGATCTGAGTATTTGCCAGCCAGCAGAAAGCAGATCCTTCGCTAATTGCTCGTGATGACAACGAAACCACCAGTGAGGTAAGAGCTCACGACGCGTTAGCTACGCGGCCCTGCGGCGAGCCGCGCACGCGGACGAAAGTCCGGATGGCACTCTGAACTTGGTTGGATTCGAACTGACCACTGGCCACTGCCTTACTTAGGCCAGCGCACTGAGGTGTAATTAATCGCTTCCTGCACGTTGAGCTCGCGCGTGCTTACTCCGGTGCGCACATACAACTTGGGATCGTCTCCATCACGTACATAGACCGGACGCTCCATCGGCGCAACCATCACCCGGCATATGTCCTTGCCCTCGAGCGAATGAAAGACCATCTGGACGGAGCGGCACGCGTCCGCGCCCATTTTGCTGGCAATCGCGGTCATCAGCACCTGCTCAAAGCCATCGCGGTCCTGCTTCTTCAGCGTCTTGTAATCGTGCTCAAGGCCAACCGCCGATCCATCATCCGCCACGCCGATCAGCAGCGTGCCGCCATTGCCATTCATGTAGCCAGCCAGCGTCTTCAGCACCACCGCTTCCAGCGCTCGATTGGTCTTGTTCTCTCTCAGGTCCCAGCGAAACGTCGACTTGAACTCCAAGCTCGCGCTCTCGCCCTGCGCAATCAGCGTGCCCAGGTTGCTGCCTAGCGCTTCGCTCAATTGGTCGATCCGCGCCGATCTCCGCTGCATGCTGGAGTAAAGCCCGGCCCCGCCCATGCTCAGGATCACGCCCACGAAGGCGTAGAACGCTGTCTTTCTTGGGGTTTGTCCCATCACCGAGCTCTGTAGTTGGGTCAGGGCGAAGTCTGCCGGGGTGGAGTTCCCCGGCCGATATTCGTAGTAGTAAACAAACTCGTTGGTGGGATACAGAACGAAAATGCCGACCGCCGCGCCCAGGAAGAATGCGGTCACAAAAATACGAAACCCGGACCGCCATCGCCAGGAAAGTTGCAGCCTGCTCATTCCACCCAGCTTATCGCGCACCGCGCCACCGGGCAATCACGTAGCGCAAGTCAACTCGGTCACCACACCCGGCATGCGGGGGTGTGCACCATCGGCTGGCCTTCCTTGCAGCCAAACGCCTGCTGGAATTCGGGCAGGTTCGATAGCGGCCGGTCCACACGATAGTGCGGCAGCGAATGCGGATTACTCAATACCTGCGTCCGTGCCGCCTCCGGCCGCGTGTCCGAGCACCAGCTGAACGCGTACGCCAGGAAGAACCGCTGTCGCGCCGTCAGCCCATCTTCTTCCGGCATATCCAGCGACTTCCCCTGCTTCTTGTAAATGTTTTCCAGCGCCAGCATGGCCAGGTGGATGCCGCCATTGTCGGCTGTGTCCTCACCGGCCGTCAGGTTCCCGTTTTGCTTCACGCCGTATTGCGGAATCTCCTGCGAATATTGATCCACAATGCATTTGTCTTTTTCGTCATAGCGCTTGGTATCTTCCGGCGTCCACCAGTCACGCAGATTTCCCTGCGCGTCGAACTTGCGTCCCTGATCATCGAAGCCGTGAATCGTCTCGTGCCCCATCACCATTCCGGCCGCACCAAAATTCGAAGCCTCATCCTGCGACAAAGCGAACAGCGGCGACTGCAGAATGCCCGCCGGGAAATTGATGGTGTTCATCTGCGGATCTTCATACGCGTCGATCGTCGCCGGCGTCATGGTCCACTCCATCCGATCGACCGGCTTGCCAATCTTGTTCAACTGACGACGCATTTCAAACGCGGTAGCCGCGCTTAGGTTGGCCAGGTAATTGTCGGGAACAATCTTCACCGAGCTGTAATCGCGCCACTTGTCTGGATAGCCGATCTTCTGCAAGGTTGCCGCCTGCTTGATCAGCGCTTGTTTCTTCGTGCCTTCGCTCATCCAGTCGAGCTGGCCAATCTCTACTACCAAGGCCTGCCGGATCTGGGTAACCAGTTCGTTCGCCTGGGCCTTAGCCTCCGGCGGGAAAGCGATATTCACGTATGCCTGCCCCAGCGCCTCGCCCAGTTCGCGGTCGGTCGACGATACGCAACGCCGCCACTGCGGCAGCATCTGCGGCACGCCAAACAGCGTCTTCACAAAGAAGTTGAAATTCTCCTGCTCAAAGTCTTGACTGACGAACGACGCGCCACGGTGAATTGCCCACCATCGCAGATAGGCGCGCCATTCCTCTGGTGAGCGCGTTTTGATCTGCTGCTCCACTGCCACCAGGAAGCCGGGCGCGCTCACGATGTAAAACGGCACGGTCGGCGCTCCCATCGTCTGCAAATACTCGTCCCAGCCAAAGTCCGGCATCGCGGCCTTAACCTGCTCTAGGCTCATCTTGTTGTAGATCTTTTTGGGATCGCGGCGGGATACGTTGTCCATGGACTCCTTAGCCAACGCGGTTTCCATCTCCATCACCGTTTTGGCTTCAGCGGCGGCCTGGGCGGGAGAATCACCCGCCAGCTCAAACATCTTCTGGATATGGTTGACGTACTTGGATCGCAGGTCTTTGAAGCGATCGGCGCCGTCGAGATAGTAATCCAACGAAGGTAAGGCCATGCCGCCCTGGTCGATGCCCGCCACAATCATGCTGGCATCCGCCAGGTCCTGCGCGGGACCAAACCCGAACAGCGGCGCCTTGGTGTAGTTGTCGTCGTCGTTCCACATCAGCCATGCCGAGGGAAAGTTAGTGTGAAGGTAAGCAATCACCCTGGGCAGGTCTTTGGTCGACTTCAAGGTGGCAATCTTCGCGAGGCTCGGATCGAACCAGGAGCGGCCTTTCGCATTGCGCACATCCAAGTTGGTGCAACTGGTCCAGTAGTCGCCAATCTGCCGCTCGCTACCCTTAGCTTGCTTATCGGCTGCCGCGGCTTCCAGCGCGTTGCGCAGAATCGTCTGGTTGTACAAGGCCAGCGGCAGTACGACCGAAGTTACCGGCAAGTCTTCCGAAATAGGATGTGCCGCAATCCACTTAGAACAGGTGTATTCGTAGAAATCGACGCAAGCGTTCTTGGAGTGATCGATCAGCGCCGGGTCGAACTTCGCCAGCTTGGGCAGATCGCTGGAACCCGCATTCGCCGCGTTCTGCGCCGCGGCTTGACCGCCAGCCGTCTGCGCCACCGCCAAGCTACCCAACACTGCGAAACCCAAGACTGCCGACAATACTCGCCGCATACACACCTCGATGATTGCTTGCCCGACCTCGGCTGCCGGATAGTAACACTGCTTTGATGAGGTGCGGAAAGTCGCCTCTGGCCGCTGGCCCGAATTTATATCGCTCCACACCAAACCGTCCGCCATCGGTCACGCTGCCCACAAACGGACGCCGAGTTTCGGCCAGGCCTTTATGCGTTTCTCATGCTCAACGCGGATCCGACGCCTGCGCACCAAACTGAGGTCTCTGCGGTTGCCCGCACCGGAGGAACCCGCTCACCAACTTCAAGCGCACCTCTTGAGATCATCCTGACCGGAGCGAGGCGAAGCGGAGGGACCTGCTGTCCTCCCGGCGGCGACACTGCCGCCAACCGGGAGAAGCCACATACTCTGAAGAGTTGGTCATAGAGGAAGACTTCCACCGACTCGGGATCTGCTCAGGGACTGCCCGTTATTTTCCGATACAGAACGAGCTAAAGATCAGGTTCAGGATGTCGTCGGCAGTGGTTGCGCCGGTGATGTCGTCCAGCGGACGTAGTGCGCCGTAAAGGTCCAGCAGCAACATCTCATGGGGAATCTTCTGCGGGACCGCCGCTGCCGCCTTATCCAGTCCGGCGAGAGAATCCGCCACCAGTTGCTTCTGCCGTACGTTCGTGAGGAACCCGCGCTCCTGCTGCCCTCCGCTATCGCCGCCAACCATTCGAGAATCTTCGCCCGTAATTCTCGGAATGCCTTCGCCAGTCGCCGCGGACGTGGCGACGCAATCCGACACAATTTCAGGGGGGAGAGCGGGCGCAGCGACTTGGGAGCAGGTGTCGGCAGGCGCTAGATCGATTTTGTTCAGAACAAGGAACCGCGCGCGAGTCTTACTCCTGGCGACAAGCTCCGCATCGCGCTGCGCCTCCCCAGTGGGCAGGGCAAAGAAGGGAACGATGACACTGCGGGTACTCGTAACATCAAGCACCACCATCACCACGTCCGCGTCGGCCAGGGCTTCCATCGATTTGCGCACGCCAATGCTCTCCGCTTCATCGGCTGTCTCGCGAATCCCCGCCGTGTCGATCAGCCTGACCGGAATGCCCCCAATCGCCACCGTCTCGCTCACCAGGTCGCGCGTGGTGCCCGGCGTCGCGGTCACAATGGCGCGCTCCCGCTCTACCAGCCGGTTGAACAAGCTCGACTTGCCCACATTCGGCGGACCGACAATGGCCAGCGTCAGCCCCTCATGCACAACTTTTCCAAAGGCGAAGCTAGCCAGTAGTTCCTCCAGAGGAGCCCGCACAGCCGCTATCCGCGCCAGAATCTGTTCGTCGGGAATCACGCCCACGTCATCTTCCGCGAAGTCCACGCCAGCTTCCATCGTCGCAATCAGCTCCACCAGCTGTCTGCTTGATCGGCGTTGCAGCCGCTTCGAGAGCGAACCTTCGAGCTGCCGCGCCGCCACCTGCGCCTGATACAGAGTTTGCGAGTCGATGAGATCGCGCACCGCCTCAGCTTGTGTAAGGTCGATACGCCCGTTGAGGAACGCGCGCATGGTGAATTCGCCCGGCTCGGCCAGCCGCGCCCCCGCCGCAATCGCCATCTCCACCACATGCCGCAGCACCACAGGCGAGCCGTGACAGGAAATCTCAACCACATCCTCGGTGGTGTAAGAGTGCGGTTTGGCAAAGAAGGTAGCGACAACTTCGTCTATCCGCTCGCCGGTTGCCGCGTCGATCAGCTCGCCGAAATGTGCGCGCCCGGCTTCGAGTTCACGCCCATGAGCCAGCCGCAACATGGGGCGTGCGACGCTGACGGCGTCACTTCCGGAAAGCCGCACCACGCCAATGCCACCGCGTCCCGCCGGCGTAGCAATAGCGACGATGGTGTCGTCGAGGTGCATGGCAAGGATTGTAGCGGGGTAAGTGCGCGTTCAACACGGAGGCACAGAGTTCACGGAGAAAAGCTCTAGGGCCTTGGTGCTATTTCCAGCCGTTGGAAAACTCAGCCTACAAGAGAAGCGAAGGTCAGTTTCGTTTTGCTGGTTCTGAACCTGCGTGTTCCGGTGCCTCAGCCTGCCCTGAGCCAGCGATGAGTGTGGAAAAGTACTTATCTGCGCCGCGAAGGGGCCGGCGGAGGTGGCGGAGCACCTTTGTAATCTTTGGGATAGACCACCACGTGCCGCATGGCGGCTTCGCCGGCGCTCTCCGTCCGCAGATCTTCCATCTCGCGCATGGCCAGGTGCAGAATGCGGCGCTCACGCGACGACATGGGTGCAAACGCATACGGCATATTGGTTTCGCGGACACGCTCCGCTGCTACCCCCGCGGCCAGCCGTAACTCCTGCAGGCGGGACGAGCGGAAGTTCTGGCAGTCGAAGTTGATCTTTTCGTGCTCGTCGGGCGCCAGCCGCAGCATCTCCAGCGAAACGTGCTCGAAGGCCCGCAGCAACTCGCCGCCGTTCTCCAGCACCAGGTGGCTGTCGCCGCCGGAAAGCTCGACGAGGATATCCGGGCGCTCCCACTCGCGATCGGCGCCGACCACGGGATCGACGGTGATCTTGTAGCGCAGGCGGAAATCGCCTGCGGCAAATATCGTGTTCAGAAATTCGCTGATCTTCTTGGCGGCGGCGATTTTATCGGATATAGGCATTTGAAAACCGTTTTCACCACTGAGACAAGGTCTGTTCACCACGGAGGCACGGAGAGCACGGAGTTTCCTGGGCTCGTTGCTTGCTACTTCCCGGCTTTCTTGCGGGCTCGCTTTTCCATCTCTTCGCGCATCTCGCGGCCCAGACCGGTGCGGTTCATCACGTACTGCTGGATGATCGCAATGATGTTGCCCACCGTCCAGTACAAGCTCAGGCCCGACGGCAGGTTGAAGCTGAACCAGCCAATCATCAGCGGCATCATCATGGTCATCATCTGCTGCTGTTTCGGGTCCATGCCCGAGTTCGGCGTCATCTTCTGCACCAGGTAGGTGCTGATGACGATCACCACCGGCATCACGAACAGCTTGTCGGGTGACGACAGATCATGCAGCCAGAAGAACGGCGCCTGCCGCAACTCGATGGCGTTGCCCAGCATGGAGTAAAACGCGAACAGGAAGGGCATCTGGATGATCAGCGGCAGACAGCCGCCCGCCGGATTCACGCCTTCCTTCTTGTACAGCTCGCCAATCTCGGCGTTCATCTCCTGGCGCTTCGGATCGCGCATCGGATACTTCTTGTAGCGCTCCTGGATGGCCTTCATCTGCGGCTGCAACTTCTGCATTTTCAACGCCGACCGCATGCTGGTAATACGCAACGGCAGCAGTGCCAGGTTGATGATGATGGTCAGGATGATGATCGACACGCCCCAGTTGCTGGCGATGTGCTCGTGCGTCCACTTCAGCCACAGGAACAGCGGCCGTGCGATAAAGCTGAAGAAACCGAAGTCCACCACATTCCGCAGGTCGGGACCGTTCATCTGCCCCGGCGCGGTGTTGGAGTGCACCGACTCCAGTACTTCCAGCGACTTCGGTCCCACGAACAGGCGCTCGCGGGTCACGCCGCTGGTATCGCCCACTGCCGCACCCAACACCTCGTACTTGTTGGTTTCGTTGGCGTCCGGCTTCTTCGGATCCTTTGGGACGGTAATGGTGTTGTGCAGCGTCACCATCGCTGCGGTATCCGGATTGTCCGGCAGGAACATGGCCGCGAAGAACTGATCCTGCGGGCCGGCCCAATTGAAGGGTCCGTGCAGGGTATTGCCGCCGCTCACCTTCTTGGCGGCAATGCGCTCCACCTTGCCATCGGCCATGTACTCGATTTTTTCCGAGGCATAGCTGGGAGCGGTGGTCTCGTCGCCCAGCGCAGCCGGCCACATCGGATACGCCTGCACCGGCCTGCCATTTTGGGTGACCGTGGTCTCAACGCCGATGACGTAGCTGTCGCCGAACTGGAGCTTCTTACTGACGGAGATATCGCCGCTGGCGTACTCGAACGTTAACTCGCCCGGGGCGGCGAGATTGCCCGTCGTGCTCGCGACGTAGAGTGCAGAGTTGACCTGGCTGCGCAGGTTCTCGTCGAAAATGTAAAGGCTGAGCGGCAGCCCGAACTTGGCGCCGTCTTTGTGCACCAGGTCCAGAGGCTTCCCGTCGTCGTCCTTGTACTTCTTCAGAATCCACGACTTGACCTGCGCGCCCTTGTTGGTGAAAACAATGCGATACAGCTCGTTCTCGGCGACAGTCTCGGTTTCGCTGCCGGCCACCTTGGCGGCCACCGCGCCTTTGGCCTCATTCGCCGGCGGCTGGCTCGAAACCTGCGCGGGAGCCGCGGCCGTCGAGGCGGGAGCCGGAGCTACGGCCGCGCTATTGGGCTGAGCTTCGGTCTTCGACTGCTGGCCGGGAGTCTTCTTAAACAGGAAGATCTGGCTGAGAATGATCAGGGCAAAGGTGACGGCGAACACCATGAGCATTCGCTTGTCGCCGCCGGGTTCTTGTTGCGGATTGCGATATTCAGCCAAGTTTAGCTTCCGTTCATTGCGTGCCGCCGTCCACTCAGGCGGATGAAAGTTTTCCTGCTAGTGCTGTGCCGGCGCCGGATTGGAACGCCCGCTTTGCGTTGGTGGAACCGGATCGTATCCCGACCGGGCAAAAGGACGGCATCGCAACAGCCTTCCGGCTGCCAGCCGAGTTCCTCGCAGTACCCCATGACGCTCAATCGCGACGCTGGCGTACTCGGAGCACGTGGGGACGAAGCGGCAGGAGTGCGGCAGCATGGGCGAGAGGAGTCGCTGGTACAACCGCAAAACGAATTGCATCGCCTGCTTCATTTCGCTTCCGTCACCCGGGCACGTTGGCCAGCCAGGCGCAGGCATCGCGCCACTTCGGTCGCCAAGTCGGCAAACGGCAGAGTCATCACGCTCTTACGCGGATTGAAGACCACGTCCACCGGTCCCTCACAGGCCGCTGGCGAAAGTCGAACCGCCTCGCGCATACGCCGCTTGATACGGTTGCGTTCGACTGATCCGCCCAGGACTTTGCCCACGGTAAATCCGACTCGCGTCCCGCCTTCCGGCGCTGCTTCGCGCCGCAGGAAAAAGACCGTCATGTTGCCCGTGAATTGCCGGCGTCCATTCTGATAGACTCGCTGAAAATCGGCGTGCTTCAGTAAACGCTGCGACTTGGGAAACTTGCTGCTGGCGGCGGAGACGTTACCAGACATACTGCGCTCACCACCATCCCCAGGATCCGTGTTCGGTCCCTCTGGTTTGGCGACGACCCCTGCAATTCCATTGAAAAGGCTGCGTTTCCGCAGGACTCAGTACAGTTGGCTTAATCGCGGTAGCCAGCACTCACGGAGACGCGCTTGCGTCCCTTGGCACGACGGCGTGACAGCACCGCGCGACCGCTTTTGGTCTTCATACGCGAACGAAATCCGTGCGTCTTTGAGCGGCGGCGACGGTTGGGTTGGAATGTGCGCTTCGGCATGCTAAAACTGCGCTCCTCACTAGCACAAAATTGTATTGAGCAAACCAAAAGTATAACGTTCGGCACCCCCCGGTGGCAACCTCAGTGGAGCTTGAGTACCAAAATCCCGGGAAGACCGCCGTTGGAAGACCGGGGCAAGCCGCTCCGATAAGGCGACCGCAGGAGCCGCAGTTTGCTATCGCGACGAGGCTTCATCAGTTAGCGAATCATGACAGATCTGTCGTCCGACCAAAACGCAGCGCGGTGGCGCGATGTGCCAGTTGGCCGCAATGGTAATCGTCCAACTTCCGCAGGTTACTGTCGGAGCCAAGGGTAGTCGCGCATCACCCCAGCCCACGCAAGAATTTTTCCACCGTCCGCAGGGAAAATTACGAACCCAAACCACGTCATCACCCGAATCTTCGCGGCGCTCCGATTACTCATTTGCAGACTGCACCACGCACGCGACACCCCGGAAAAATATTTTCGCGGCTTAACTTTCACGTAATCAATCGCTCGCGAAAAAAACAAAACTTGCCCGCAAGAATTTGTCTGGCGCGATTTTTTTTTCGTGCTAGTATCCCTTCCAGCCAAGAAGAAATTAGCTGTACAGAATGCGGTGCACTTCTCCCTGACGCCGCTAAGATCAGGTTTGCGAATGCTGAATTCCGGTCGGTTTGTACCGCTTTCTGTCACTCTGTTGGTTCGTTGCTCGGCTCTGTTTCCCACATACTAACGCTACTTTTTCGCTCAGAGGCCTCCCCGCCTCAGGACTGCTATTTTATGTCTTCCTTTGGTATTGCCTCGGCCAATCCGTGGGTGCAGGTACTTGATGCGCTGCAGAAAAAAGTCAATCGCACTTCGTACGAAACCTGGCTCAAGCCCACGCGCTACGATCATGCGCAGGGACCCATCCTTTTCGTGCGCGTTCCCAATCCGGAGTTCTGCCACATCGGCGAACGCTACGGCGATTTGATCAGCGAAGCCATCGAAAATCTCGGCCTCGAGTTTCGCGATGTCGAGTTCGTGACCGAAGAAGAGCACCGTGGTAACGGAAGCGGGAATGGCAAGGCCATCGCGATTGAAGGCGGGCGAGCGGAAAACTCGGCTGGCGCAGAGCGGCCCACGCCCGGCCCCGTCCAACAGGCTCGGTTCGACTGGGACGGCGCCGCGCAACTGAATCCCAAGTACACTTTCGACGACTTCATCATCGGCGCCGGCAACCAGTTCGCCCAGGCGGCCGCGCGCGCCGTCGCCGAACGGCCGTCCAAGGCTTACAACCCGTTGTTCCTGTATGGCGGCGTCGGCATGGGCAAGACCCACCTGATGCAGGCCATCGGCCACGAGATCAAGAATCGTCAGCCTGAGATTTCCATCTGCTACGTTTCCAGCGAGCGCTTCACCAACGACATGATCAACGCGCTCCGCTACAGCAAGATGACCGGCTTCCGCGACAAGTATCGCAACATGGATGTCCTGCTGGTCGACGACATCCAGTTCCTGGTCAACAAGGAGCGCACCCAGGAGGAGTTCTTCCATACTTTCAACGCCTTGCATGAGTGCATGCGCCAGATCGTCATCGCCAGTGACCGTCCGCCGAAGGAGTTGGCCGAGATCGAAGACCGGCTGCGCAGTCGATTCGAGTGGGGACTGATTGCCGACATCCAACCGCCCGATCTCGAGACCAAGGTCGCCATCCTGCAGAAGAAAGCCGAGTCAGAGCGCGTCATGCTGCCCACCGACGTCGCGTTATTCATCGCCTCCAACATCCGCAGCAATGTGCGCGAGTTGGAAGGTGCGCTGATCCGATTAACTGCCTATGCCTCGCTCACGGGGGCCGAGGTGAACCTGCAGACCGCCCAGGAGGTCCTGAAGAACCTTATCGACTCCCAGGTTCGCAAGGTGACGATCGAATCGATCCAGAAGGCTGTGTGCGAGCAATTCGGCCTGCGCCTCGCCGAGATTAAGTCGAAGAACAATTCCCGCGTCATCGTCTTCCCGCGCCAGATCGCTATGTATCTGGCCAAGCACCTCACCGATGCATCGCTTCCTGAGATCGGACGCCAGTTCGGCGGCAAGCACCACACCACCGTTCTGCATTCCGTTGACAAGATCGAGGAAGCCCGCAAGGAAGACAAAGATTTAAACAGGGTGCTGAACAAACTCACCGAGAGGCTTAGGCTTGTGAATCGCGCTTCGAGCGCGGTTTTTCACTTTAGCGACGGGTTTTCTTCGGAAGCGCCTGTGGATGCCGTGTGGATGGCGTGGAAGATTTGGACGGAACGATAGTCCGGGCCGCTTTGCTCACACGGACCCGCAACCGGAATTGGGATTTTGTACAGACAAAACTGCTCGCCGCCAGCGATGAAAGCGGTTTCCCACGAATTTTCCACTTTTCCGCACTGCCTGCTGTTACTACTGGTTTTATATGTTTTTGATTTGATATAAGGAGAAGCAGTAGAAAGGGCCGTGCATCGTAACCACGTCGCGGGCCGAGGTGTGACAAAATGGCTGCCGAAGCAACCGGAGTTATCCAGGGAACAGCGATGGAAATCAGTGTCAGCAAGTTCGAACTGCTCAAGGAACTGACTGCCACCCAGGGCGTCGTCGAGCGCAAGACGACGATTCCTATTCTCTCGAATTTTTTGTTCGAGGCAGCCGACGACCGCCTCACCATCACCGCAACCGATCTCGACCTCAGCCTGCGCACCTCTTGCGCGGCCAAGGTGAAGCGCGAAGGCGCCTGCACGATTCCCGGCACGCAAACTGTACGACTACGTGAAGTTGCTGCCGGACGGCGACATCTCCATCAAGCTGCTGGACAATCACTGGGTCAACATTCGCTCCGGCCGCTCCAACACCAAGATGGTCGGCATGGCTCGCGCCAATTTCCCCGGGCTGCCGGCGTTTCCGGCCACCGGAGTGGTGAAGATTCCCGCCCAGACCCTGCGCAGCATGATCGGCCGCACCATATTCGCCATTTCCAGTGAAGAATCGCGTTACACCCTGAATGGCGGCCTGATGGTTCTGAAGCCGGAGTCGATCACCATGGTGGCGACCGACGGCCATCGCCTGGCGCACATTGAAAAGCAGGGGGAAGTCTTCGAGGTCAGCGGTGAGAACAAGACCCTGATCCCCAAAAAAGCCATGAGCGAGATTTACTCACTGCTCCAGAACAGCGATGTAGAGTTCATCGAGTTCGCCAAGGACGATTCCACGCTCTTCTTCCGCATCGGCGAGCGGCTGCTGACCTCACGCCAGCTTACAGGCCAGTTTCCCAACTACGAGGCCGTGCTACCCCGTGAGACCACCAAGGCAGTTGTGTTGCACGCCGGTGATCTCAACACCGCCATCCAGCGCGTGGCCCAGTTTGCCGATGAGCGTTCGCGCGCCATCCGCATGAAGCTGGACAAGAACGAGATCAAGATTTCCTCCTCCTCCACCGATGCCGGCGAGTCGGAAGACTCAATCGAAACCGCCTACACGGGCGACTCGATGACCATCGGCTTCAATTCGGAGTACCTGCTCGATTTCCTCAAGGCCTCCAACAGCGGCGACGTCCGCCTGGAATTCAAGGACGCCCAGTCCGCCGGCCAGATGCGCCCCGAAGAAGGCACCGACGACGGCTTCAAGTACCGGTATGTCGTCATGCCCATGCGGATCTGATGACAACGCGCCGCCAGGCGACGCTAATGATGGTCTGAGGGGCATACACCCTTCAGAGGTGTCATCCGACCGTAGCGGGGGATCTGGTTTTTGAGGTCCTAATAAGAGTGGTTCGGTCAGAGACTATTTGCGATCAACTGGGAATCGAAGCCACTGCGGCGCGAGGGTGGCAGACCCCCGGTTAACTTCCTCGCGAGAACTGCAGCCAGCAGGTCCCTTCGCGCTTCCGGACGGCGTTGACTCGTTCACCGCCCGAAGCCCTTACTCATACGCCAGCGCATCAATCGGGTCCTTCTGCGCGGCCTTCATCGCCGGGTAAAACGCTCCCAGCAATGACCCAATCATCGCAATCACCGCGGCCTTCACCAGCCAGGCGTACGTGATCAGTACCGGCAGCGTCTGGAACTTGGTCCGCAATCCGGCCCTTGCGCCGTAGCTGATCGCGATCCCCAAGATCACTCCCGCCGATGGCGATCAGCAGCGTCTCCCGCAGCACCACGTTCACGATGTACAGCTTCCCGCTCCCAGCGACTTCAGGATGCCGATCTCCCGCGTCCGCTCCATTACCGCCGCATACATCGCCTGGAAGATCACGATGAACCCGATAATCATGGCAATGCCAATGACCACGTCAATCACCGTGGTCAGCCCGGGTATGCTCGCTGACGTCATCAGGCTGAGATACTCCTTCAGCGAGTGCACCCCATATGACTGCATGCCGGGGATGGCCTTGATGGTCTTGACCACTTCATCGGCGTTGTCGGGATTGTCCAGTTTGACGTAAAAGATCGACGCCTTGCCCACCGCGCCAATCAGGTCCTGCAGGGTGGCGATGGGCACAAACTTACGCGCGCCCTTGCCATGGTCGACGATGCCGCAGATGCGGAACTGGTGATTCAGCGCGTCCACCGTGTCGCCGACCTTGCGATGCTTCGATCCAGCCTCGAGGTCGTCGATAATCATGTCGTACGGTCCCTGGAACGGGCCGCCGGCCAGGAAGTGAAATCCGCCGCTGACAGCGTCAAACGACGCCAGGTCGATGCCGTAGAGCACTTCGACCGTTCCCGACATGGTTAGCTGGGTGACCACCGGGGTTGCGGCGACCACGTGGGGCAGCTTTCGCAGCTTGTCGGCCACCTTGATCGACACCGGCGCGCCGCTTACTCCCATAAACAACGACGAGCCCGGTGGCTGCACCATAATGTCGGCGCCGATACCCGCCTGGCGGCTACTGGCATCCTTCAGAATCCCCAGCATGATGCCTACTATCAACAAGGATAAGGGTAACTTCCACCGCCACTGCCACCACGCTGATGATGGTGCGGAAGGGCCGGTGAATCAGGTTGGCAAAGATCATCCGGTTCATGATTAGTGCTCGATTGTATAGGATGCGTCGTGTGCAGCGGTTAGCTCCGCATTGCGTATAGAAGTGTCATCCCGACCGTAACGGAGCGGAGCGGAGGGACCCCGTTGCAGATGACTCGGGACTAGACTGACGGGTTAAACGTAGGATCTGACCATGAACCACTAGCTTAGGGCCGCTGGCCGTGCGCCTGCATGCTTTCGGTTGACCACCCTCACCCCATCCCTCCATCGCTCGCCAATTTCCACCACCGTCCACTCGATTCGGGGCGACAGATACCGCAATAGCACATCCGTCGTGGGGTGGACTCTCAGCGCGGGCGCCACCAAGTAGAGTAGCGGCGGCGCGCTGGAAACCTCCCGCCCGGCGAAGTACCCGTTGCGGGTGAACTCCCCGTGCTGCTGGTGCCACCGCACCCGCGCCCAATAGTCCAATCCCTGGAGCGGCAAGTGAATGTCTTCGTTGGCTTTGAGTTCCAGCACAGCCAGCCGTCCGTCGAGCGTGCAGGTCAGCACATCCAGCATAGCCCGATCGCTGGCCGCGAAGGCGGGCACTTGTGAGTAGACGAAGTTGCCATCCAGCCGCTCGTCCACCGCGCGGACATCGTGGGTGATCAAGCTTTCCAGCCAACGCTCCGGCGCCAAGCGGAAGAACAAGTTCGTCTGTGATCCGCCAGCATGACGCTGCTCGGTAATTCGCTGCACCAGCTCCCGGAACAAGGGTTCATTTGCGTCATCCAGGACAAACTCCGCCGGCGCCACTCCAAACAGAATCGATTCCTGATTGCGGAACGACCCGGACATCGGCATGATGCAAGCCCGGGCGAATTCCAACCCGTGCAGGCGGAACACCACCTCGGATGGCGATCCGACCGTCATCTCGACCGCCAGGTGCCAAGCCGCGCACCCGCTCGACTGAAGCTGCGAAGCGCTCGCGTGCCCCCGCAACATCCACGGCTCGCGTCAAATGGCTTACGATATTGCCGCTGTCGCTTGTTTCCAGCGGCTCGCAGATCTCCGACCGCTCATCCAGTTCATACATTTGCCACTTGGCGGCGTCGCAATTCAAGTGGGCCGCGCGCTGCCGCAATACCTCGCCGCGGCCCGGGGGTAGAAACAGCTTCAGCCCTTCCACCACTGCACGCGCCCCCATCTGCCGCCGCTGATGGTCCATCCACAAAATCCCAAACGTCAAGGCGGCATCGATCGAGTCCTGAGGTTCCTCGCCGCTAACGCCCATCACCGCAAAGGCCGACTGTCCTGCCTTCAGCATGCCCCGCACGTACACCGGGCTGAGCGAATGTTCCAGGTCGGGGCTGCTGCTCAGCTGGTCCAGCCGAAATCCGGGGTACTCCCGCCGCAGTACCCGTTCCAGCAAGGCCTGATACTGCCTCCGCGACGCCCGCTTGCCCGATGCCGTCCTCCGGTCGCGATCGGCGCAAATTTCCAGCAGCCTCGGCTGCGACTGGCCAAAGCGCAGCACATGCAGCCGCAATCGTGCGCCCGGCAACTTCTGCGTCCAGCACCCGGCGCACGGCATTTGCGCTCGTCCGACCACAGATGCAGAACGCACTTACCCTCGCCCGCAACCGAGTATTTCGCCGTGGCAAAATCGAACAGCTCCGCGCCGTCTTCCATAGCTACCGCCTGCGGCGCATCGGCCACAAACTGCTCCAGCATTTTGGTCAGGTTCTCACGGAGAAATTGCACTCGCCAGCATCGGTCGACCCTGGAGAAAGATTAGCTCCGTTGTCTGCCTGAAGCTGCGTCCCGAGGCACACTCGCATGTGATAATGGAAGCTTCGGAGCGCGGTCCGGGATTGCTGATCGCTGCGTTCCCGAAACGGAAATCGCATCCAACGACGTCCGCGTCCTCTCCGGCCGTCGGGCATCCAATCGAGTGTGACTATGGATAAGAAATTTTTCTTCGATCGCTATGGACTGACCCAGACCGACGTCGAGCGCTATCTGTCCGCCGCGCTTTCCGCTGGCGGCGACTTCGCTGACCTCTACCTGGAGTATCAAACTTCCACCTCGGTTTCGCTCGACGAGAGCATGGTGAAGTCGGCCACACAGGGTATTTCCGTCGGCTGCGGCGTTCGTGTTATCTCAGGAGAACGCACCGGCTACGCCTACACCGACGACCTTTCGTCGGAGCGCATGATGCATGCCGCCCGTACCGCCGCCCTCATTGCCAGCGGCCCGGCCAAGCAGCCCGTCGTCGGCCTTACCAACAAGCCGGCGCACAATCTTTATCCCATCCCGCTGCCTTCCAATGAGTCGGACATCATGGCCAAGGTCGACCTCGTCAACCGCGCCGACAAGGCCGCCCGCGCCTACGATCCGCGCATTCACGAGGTTCGCGTCAGCTATGCGGACGAAATGCGCCGCATCCTGGTCATCGGCTCCGACGGCAGCTTTGCCGAGGATGAGCAGCCGCTGTCCCGCATGAGCGTCTTCTGTATCGCCAAGTCGGATACCGCGGGCTCGGCCCGTGGCAGCGCCGGCGGCGGCGGCCGCGTCTCGCTGGAGTATTTCCAGGGCGACGCTTCGCCGGAACATTTCGCCAAGGAGGGCGCCCGCCAGGCCATCATTCAGCTCGATGCGCGCGAAGCCCCGGCCGGCGAAATGGAAGTTGTGCTCGGCCCCGGCTGGCCCGGCATTCTGCTGCACGAAGCCATCGGCCACGGCCTCGAAGCCGACTTCAATCGCAAGAAAACGTCGGCTTTCTCCGGCATGCTGGGCATGCGCGTGGCCAGCGACAAGTGCACGGTCGTCGATAACGGCACCATGCCCGGCCGCCGCGGCTCGCTCAACGTCGACGATGAGGGCAATCCCACCGAGAACACCGTGCTCATCGAGAACGGCATTCTCAAGGGCTATCTGTCGGACAAGCTGTCGTCGCGCCTCATGGGCATTCGCAATACCGGCAACGGCCGCCGCGAAAGCTATCAGCACATTCCCATGCCGCGCATGACCAACACCTACATGCTCGCCGGGCAGGATTCGCCTGAAGACATCATCCGCTCGGTGAAGCACGGCATTTACGCCGTCAATTTCGGCGGCGGCCAGGTCGACATCACCAACGGCAAGTTCGTCTTCTCCGCCTCTGAGGCCTACCTCATCGAGGACGGCGTAGTCACTTCGCCGCTGAAGAACGCCACCCTGATCGGCAATGGTCCCGACGTGCTCACCCGCGTATCGATGGTAGGCAGCGATCTGCAACTCGACGAGGGCGTAGGCACCTGCGGCAAGGATGGCCAGTCCGTCCCCGTAGGCGTAGGCATCCCGACCTTAAAGATCGACAGGCTGACGGTAGGCGGCACCGGCGGGTAAAAGTTTTTCGGGGATGTTGGGAACGCTCCGCCCGAGGGGTGTCGTTCTGAGCGGAGCGAGCCCTCAACGGGGTGTCATCCTGAGCGGAGGGAGCCGCAGGCGAAGGACCTCTACCCTGGGCGAACTCGCTTGCCGGGATGTGACTCAATGTCGGGAACATCCCACAACGTGGTACTCATACAACATAGGACTTACAGAACATGACGGTTTCGACCGAAGAAGCGCACCAAACCACTTCTACCGATCTCAAGGAAATTGCGGCTGACGTCGTGCGCCGCGCCATGCAGGGAGGCGCTACCGCCGCCGAAGCCATTGCCATGGACGGCAGCGAATTCTCTACCGTCGTCCGCCTGGGCGAGGTCGAGACCCTGAAAGAATCCGGCTCCAAGGCCATCGGCGTCCGTGTCTTCTTCGGACAGCGCGCCGCCAGCACCTATTCCAGCGACCTGACGCCCGCAGGCGTCAAGCAGATGGTCGACTCCGCCCTGGTCCTGGCCAAGATCACCAGCGAGGATCCCTTCGCCGGCATTCCCGAGCCCGCGCAGCTGGGCAAGCTGGACGGCGACCTCGATCTCTACCACGACGACGTCTACTCGCTCTCCACCGCCGACCGCATCGACTATGCCCGGCGCGCCGAGAAAGCCGCCATGGACGCCGATCCCCGCATCACCAACTCGGAAGGCGGCACCTTCGACGCCGCCATCGGTTACAAGGTTTTGGCCAACTCGCACGGCTTCGTCGGCGACTACCAGCGCTCCTACTGCTCCGTCTCCGCCGTGCCTATCGCGCAAATCGAAGGCTCGTCCATGCAGCGCGACTACTGGTACTCGGTAGCCAACACGCTCAAGAAACTCGAATCGCCGGAAGAAGTAGGACAGATCGCCGCCAAACGCACTCTGCGCCGCCTCGGCGCGCGTAAGGTCAAGACCGCCAAGGTCCCCATCGTCTTCGAACGCAACGTCGCCGGCGCGCTCGTCGGCCACATCTTCGAGGCCGTCAATGGCGACTCCATCTATCGCGGCGCCTCGTTCCTCACCGGCAAGCTCAATGAGAAGAGTTGCCGGCGACAACATCAACGTCGTCGACGACGGCACCATGCGCGGCGGATTCGGCACCAGCCCCTTCGACTCCGAAGGCGTTCCCAGCCGCAAGACCGTCGTGGTAGAAAACGGCGTGCTCAAGTCGTACCTGCTGAACACCTACACCGCCAAGAAGCTGAACATGCAGAGCACCGGGAACGCCTCGCGCGGCCTGGCCGGCACTCCGGGCATTGGCCCTGGCAACTTCTTTCTGCAGCCCGGCGCCAAAAGCCTCGAGCAAATCATCGCCGACGTGAAAGAAGGCCTCTTCGTCACCGAGTTCCTCGGCTTCGGCGTCAACCTGGTGACCGGCGACTTCTCCCGCGGCGCCAGCGGCCTCTGGATCCAGAATGGCGAGTTCGCTTTCCCCGTGGAAGAAATTACCGTTGCCGGCAATCTGAAGGACATGTTCTTCAACATCTCCGAGATCGGCAGCGACCTGGAATTCCGCAGCTCCATCGCCTCGCCCACCCTGCGCATCGACGGCATGACCGTCGCCGGAGAGTAGCCGCTGCATTGCACCAGGCGGATAGCAAAACGTTGCTCTCCGCCCCTCTCGTCCTCCCCCGTGAATTTCTTCCTGCCCGGGAACTTTTCCCTCCCACCGGCGTTCTCTATCTAGTGAAACCCTCTGCCCTCGCGTTCGTGTGTCTGCTGCTGCTGCTGATACCGATCGGTCTCTTCGCGCAGACTTCTACTTCAACACCCAACTCCGCGACAGCTTCCGCACCCACGCCCGACGTCCATCAGATCATGCAGCGCGCCGTCGACAAGGACATGTTCGACTGGCAGGCCGCAAAGGACTACACCTTCCTCGAGCAGGTTCGCGAGGATCAACTCGACGGCAGCGGTCGCGTCAAATCAAGCAAGGTAGAGACGAGTGAGATCATCGTCCTCTACGGCCAGCCGTTCGAGCGGCTGGTGGAGCGCGACGGCAAGCCGCTCTCCGCCAAAGACCAGGCGAAAGAAAACGAGAAGTTTGATAAGGAAACGAAGAAGCGCGAGAACGAGTCGCCCGAGCAGCGCCAGAAGCGGCTGCAGCAATATGAGAAGGACCGCCAGGACGAGCGCGCCTTCGTCCGCGAAGTGCTCGACGCCTACGATTTCAAACTGATTGGCGAGGAAACGCTCAACCGCCGCAAGGCCTGGATCATCGATGGCACGCCGCGCCCCGGCTTCGAGGCCAGGCGCAAGGAAGCGAAGATGCTCCCCAAAATCAAGCCGCGCTTCTGGATCGATCAGCAGGACTATACCTGGTCAAAACTCACCGGAGAGATCACCGACACCATTTCTTTTGGCTGGGTGGTCGCGCGCATGCATCCGGGTACGCGCTTTGAACTACAGCAGGAACGTATCAACGGCGAAGTGTGGCTGCCCCAACGTGTGGACGTGCACCTGGATGCACGGGTCGCGCTCTTGAAGGGCTACAACGAAAACGTCCACGTCACGTATTCGCAATACCGCAAGTTCCACGCCGAAACCAAAATCACCCCCGCTGTCTCCGACAACACCAACTAATGGCTGGGTTACGCCCGCATCGTCGCAACATAACAAAGCGTCACCGTGCGAGATTTTTCGCGAAATGAAGATTGTCATCCTGAGCGTAGTGAGCCGTAAGGCGAACGAAGTCGAAGGACCTGCGGTCTGTGCGCGGCGAAACGCTGCTCACCAGCGCGACGCTCATCATGTACCAACCACTGACCACGGGCCACTGACCACAGCTCAACCCGCAGCTCTCTCCCCCGGCGGCCGCGCCACAACTTCCGCCAGCTTCGGAGCAGCATCGGTCACAGGCGTGTAATCCTGCCAGCGCTTCCAGATTACGCGAATCGTCGCCGCCACTGGTATCGACAAAAACACACCCAGCACGCCACCAAGCTCTCCCCCCATCAGCACTGCGGCAATCGCCGCCAGCGGATGCAGCTCCAGCTTCCCGCCCATCACCCGCGGACTCACGATGTAGTCCTGGCACATGCGCCACGCTCCCAGAAACAACACCACCAATCCCAGGTGAGGATAGCCCACCAGAAATCCCACGCCCAGGATCGCCGCCGCCGCCACCAGCGGGCCCGCCACCGGCACAAACTCCATTACGCCGGCCGCCAGCGCCAGCGCCAGCGAATACGGAAAGTGAAATACGCTGAGCGCAATGCTGTACACCACCAGCGAAATGCCCGCCAGCAGAATCTGCGCAAAAATGTAATGCGCCAGCATCTGGTCCAGATCTTCCAGGATGCCGCGCAGTAGCCGCCGCTGATCGCGCCTGTCGAAGGCGTCGATAAACTTCTGCGCAAAGCTGCGTCCATCGGCCAGAAAGAAGATTGCCAGTATGGGGATCAGCACCAGCCACAGCGCGTTCGCCAGGAAATGCGCCACGCTGCTGCCGGCCTTCGAAGCCCCCGCCAGGATCTCGTTCTGGTGTCCGGCAATAAACTGCTCGATGCGGTACTGCGTGTCGGCGCTCCATCCGTGCCGGCTGCCGTACTGCCACACGATGCTGCCATTGGCCACTTTATCGATCAGGCCGGGAAACGACTGCGCCAGCTGCCGCGTATCGAACGCCAGCCGCGGACCAAACACCACTAGCGAAACCGTGATCAGCGCGCCCAGGCAAACATACGTCACTGCAATAGCGATGGCGCGCGAGCCTCGCGCCAGCGGCGAATCCTGCACCCGGTGCACCACCGGTTCCAGAAGGTAAGCGAAGAGGATGGCAAACAGAAAGACGATCAGCGTCTCGCGCACGCCATAGAGAAAAGCTCCTACGGCAACAAAGAGACAAACGGTAGCAAGTACCCGGGCGGTACGAATATCGAAAACCTGCACTCCTCGTAAGATGTAACGCGAGCGCCAATCGGTTGTAGAGTTGCTGAAATGAGCGGCCGACAGCGCAACATCCACAAAGCGTCATCCTGAATAGAGCCGGTTTCGGGTACGGGGTTCCGGATTTTGACTTTTCGACCAACGACCAATGACCAACTCCCTGACCACTGCCGGATGTTGACTTTCGTTGCGAAGAATCAACCCCGCCATAATCAAAACGAGCAAACGGGAGAAATGAGCTCGACTGGTACTGACGACTGACCACTGACTACTGACCACCGGTCACTGACCACCGACCACCAACTACCGACTACAGCCTTCAAACGACGCGCGAAACGAATTCTCGGCCACTTGCTTCAACTCCGCCTCACTAAATCCAAACACATCGCGTGCAATCTTGTACTCGTCACACAGCGTTGTACGAAACATATCCGGATCATCGGTATTCAGCGTCACCAGCACCCCAGCATCAAACAGCTTACGCACCGGATGCTCTTCCACCGTGCGGCAGCACCCCGTCATCACGTTGCTGGTGATGCACACCTCCACCGGAATCTGCTTCTCCGCCAGGTATCGCACCAACTCGGGATCGTCCACCGCGTGCAGCCCGTGCCCAATGCGGTCGGCCTTCAACTCGCGCAGCGCTCCCCATATCGACTCCGGCCCCACCGTCTCGCCGGCGTGCACCGTCAGCCGCAGGCCGTGCGCCGCCGCATGCGCATATACCTCGCGAAACTGCTCCGGCCCGGCGCGCCGTTCGTCGCCGCCAATCCCAATGCCGACGACATTTCTGATTCTTCAGCCCGATCGCCTCATCCACCACCCGCCGCGCTTCGTCCACCCCGAAGTGCCGCACCGCATCCAGAATCCAATACAGCGTCATGCCGAAATCGCGCTCTCCGCGCAACCGCCCACGCTCGCATCCCTCAAACAGCGGAGCAAATTCCTGTCCCCGCCAGTGCACCACGCCTGCCGAGATATACACCTCAGCATGCCGCACATTCTGCGCGTGCAGCTTCTGCATCATGCGATAGGTAATCAGCTCGTAGTCGTCGGCGGTCCGCAGCCGCTCGGTCACGGCCTTGAAGGTCAGCAGAAAGCCGGTGAAATTCGTGTACTGATACAGCGCGCGCGCTTCGTCTTCGGTGAAGACCCGCCCGCTCTCTTCAATGTTGGTGTAGCGATTGTTGGTGGTCGACATCGGCATGGGATGCCGCCGGCTCAACTCTGACAATGTGGGAGGATCGACCGAGCCTTCCAGGTGCAGGTGCAACTCGGCCTTAGGGAGGGCGCGAATGAAGTCGTCGGAGGGTTTGTCCATGGCGTTACGCGGAAGGCCTACCCGGCACCGTTTTCCCGCCGCCCGGGCTGAACTCGCTGCGGTGCCGGCTGTACATCCAGTACACCGCCAGTCCTATCAGCAGCCACACAAAGAAGCGCAGCCAAGTCAAAATCGGCAGTCCCGCCATCAGCAGTATGCAGAACAGCACGCTGAGAATCGGAGCCGCCAGCCCGCCCGGTGCGCGGAAACCGCGCCGCCGCTCCGGCTGCTTGTAGCGCAAAATGATCACCCCAATCGACACCAGCACAAACGCAAACAGCGTGCCGATGTTCGACAGGTCGGACAGCGTCCCGATGTCAAGAATGCCGCCGGGAATCCCCACCAGAAAGCCCGCAATCCATGTGGCCGTCGCCGGCGTGCGGAACTTGGGATGCACCCGGCTGAACACCTTGGGCAGCAGCCCGTCGCGCGACATCGAGAACCACACCCGTGCCTGTCCCAGCTGAAACACCAGCAGCGACGAAATCATCCCCATCAGCGCCCCGAACAGCACCGCCAGCTCCGTCCAGTGCAGCAGCGCCGATTTCGTCGTTCCCGCCAGCATCGCCATGCTGTTCACCACCGGAGCCGCGTCGTCGATCAGCGAATGCCAGGGCACAATTCCGGTGAGCACCACCGCAACTGCGATGTACAGCACGGTACACACAATCAACGTGGCGATGATGCCGATGGGAATATCGCGCTGCGGGTTCTTCGCCTCCTCCGCCGCGGTCGATACCGAATCGAATCCGATATACGTAAAGAAGATGATTGACCCGCCGGTGAGCACGCCCGACCATCCTTCCGGCACAAACGGATGATAGTTCGCGGGATGAATGAACCGCATCCCCACGAACACGAACGCCAGGATAGCCGCGATCTTCAGCAGCACCATCACGTTGTTGGTCTCGGCCGACTCGCGAATGCCGCGCACCAGCACAACGGTCAGCAGCATCACGATGAGAAACGCGGGGATGTTGAAGCCGAAGTGCCAGCCCGGCGCGTACAGCACGTTGCCCTGCAAATCGGTGAGCCCGCCCGGCAGGTACGCCGGCGAAATCCAGCGCAGCGCGGGATGCCAGCCAAACCAGTTGAACGTTGCTGCCATATGCGCCGCGAAACCCACGCTTACCGCCATGTTGCTGACCGCATACTCCAGGATCAGGTCCCAGCCGATGATCCACGCAATCAGCTCGCCCATGGTGGCGTAGGTGTAGGTGTACGCGCTGCCCGCGATGGGGATCATGGACGCCAGCTCGGCATAGCACAAGCCGGTAAAGGCGCAGACGATGGCCACCAGGATCAGCGACACCGCCAGCGCGGGCCCGGCGCCCGGCCGCCCCAGCGTCGCCGTGTGATGCACCAGGTAGTCGGCCAGCGGCGCGTTCAAGAATGGACGAGGTATCGAACTTCTGTCCGGCAATCGCCGTGCCCACCACGGTGAAGATGCCGGACCCAATGACCGCGCCGATGCCCAGCGCCGTCAGCGACCACGGCCCCAGCGTCTTCTTCAGCCGATGCTCCGGCTCCTCCGATTCGCTGATCAGCTTGTCAATGGACTTGCACGCGAAGAGTTGGTTCGGCAGGGTGACACTTCCAGTAGTGGAATGAGTGCCTACGAATTCAAACAGAAACAGGCACGCAAGAGCAAGCCGCCACGTTTGGAGCTATGGATTGTCTTTCACGAAGTCGGTGATAGGAGCGATGACTTGCCGTCGCGAAAGGCAGTGATTCGAACGATGACTTGCCATCGCGAAGCCTGCCGCCTGAATTATGACTTGTCATCGCGAAGCCTGCCGCCTGAATTATGACTTGCCATCGCGAAGCCTGCAGCTTGAATTATGAATTGTCATCACGAGCGAAGCGAGGAGTCTGCTCTTATGCGCTGTGGAAAGAAAGCATATCCCTCGCTGCTCTCTTGATGACAACCCCAAACCTTGCCTCGCAACGCTCTAATGTGCGAGGACTTCGCCGCCTGCGCTCCACACCGACCATCGTCTTTCTCGGTGCCCTCCGTGCCTCCGTGGTGAACAACCCTACTTCCCGGGCGCCAATATCTCCACGAAGTGATCATCGATCATGTGGAACAGATGTGTCCGCGCGGCCGTCCCGCCGATGCCGTGCGTCTTCCCGGGGTACACCATCAGCTGAAACTGCTTTCCCGCGTTGATCAAATTGTTGACCATCTGGATCGTGTTCTGCATATGCACGTTGTCGTCGCTTGTACCGTGCACTTCCAGCAGCCTTCCATGCAGGTCGGCGGCAAAGTTGACCGGCGAGCTCTTCTTGTACCCCGCTTCGTTATCTTTCGGCAGGCCCATGTACCGCTCGGTGTAGATGGAGTCGTAATTCCGCCAGTCGGTAACCGGCGCCACCGCTACGCCGCCCTTGAACATGTCGCTATGCTCAAGCGCATACAGGGTGAAGTAGCCACCGTAGCTCCAGCCCCAGAAGCCGACCCGCGTGCCGTCCAGTTGCGGGAAAATCGCCAGCGCCTGTTTGGTGGCAGCGATCTGGTCGCTTAACTCCACCGGCCCGAGATTATGCTTGATAGGCAGCGCGAAAGCTTTGCCCCGATTCGCCATGCCGCGATTGTCCACGTGCAGAACCGCGAAGCCCTGCTGCGCCAATATCTGGTCGAACAGATCGCCGCCGCTCCAGGCGTCGCGCACCGTCTGCGCCCCCGGACCGCCATAGGGGTTCACGATCAGCGGAGCCTGACCGTTCACGATCATGGATCCGCCCGGCGGCGGCAGCAATATCTCGCCTTGCAACACGGTCGTTCCGTCGGCAGCTTTGAAGTCAACGAACTTGGGTGTTAGCAGGCGATAGGCATCGATGCCGTGCGATTGCCAGAACACGGTGCACGTGCCGTCAACACTGCACAGAGACGCGCTGGGCGTCACCTTCAGCGCTGAGTAGTCGTCCACGTAATATTTCGCGTTCTTGGGGTCGAAGTCCGCCTGGTGCGTCCCGTCCTGCTTGGAGATGCGGTGCAAGTTCTGGCCATCGAGACCGACAGCAAACTCGTTGCGCTGCCGCCAATCGCCTTCGTTAGCCGAGAAGTACACCACGCCCTTCTGCTCGTCGATGGCGTCGATGCTCTCCACTTCCCAATCGCCCTTGGTAAGCTGCGCCACCAGTGCCGCCGACTTCACCAGCGGATCGCCTTTGTCGATCTGGTAGAGATAAATGTGATTGTGACCGTCGCGCCAACTGGTCCACAGATAATGGTCGCCGGACGCAAGCAGCTTGAAGTCAACTTCCGGATGCATGTCGATCCACGCATCGGTGTTCTCCGTCATCATGAGCTGCCACTTGCCACTGTTGATGTCGATGAAGTACAGGTCCAGCCGGTCCTGCACGCGGTTCAGCGCCATAGCCCACACAACCCCGTCGCGCACCCAGCCGAAACGCGGAATCAGCACGTCGGGGTCATCCCCCAGCTGTAGCGAACCGGTCTTGCCCCCGCCGGCCGTAATCCACTTCATCTTGCCGCCGCCAGAGCCGGCCACTCCCAGCTTCACTCCCGGGTTGGGGTCGCCTGGCTGCGGGTACTTTTGCTGATCGACAGTGGCGTGCAGGCCCATCCAGTCTGTGATGGGATACGATGGCACTTCCTTTTCGTTCATCTGCAGGAAGACGACATCCTTTCCACCCGGCGACCAGAAATAGTTGCTGCGCGAATACAACTCTTCCTCGTACACCCAGTCGACCTCGCCGTTCAGCACGTTGTCATTACCATCTTTGGTCAATTGGTGCTCGCCGCCGCCTCCGACCGGGCGTGTGTAGAGATTGTGTTTGCGGATGTATGAGATACGCGTGCCGTCGGGAGAGAATTTCGGGTCCGAGCTTTCATCCGGGCTGTCTGTTACCTGTACGCCAGTACCTGTGTCGAGGCTGTAGAACCAAAGCTGGCCCATGGAGTCGAACAGCAGGTGCTTGGAATCGGGCGACCATTGGTAGGCCGCTATGGAGTAGCGCTGGGCAGCTTCTTTCTTGCGCTCGTCCTTGATAGCGCTCGTGGGAGGCGCCAGCGCGGCGAGTTTGCCACTGGCGACGAGCACAGCGGGCTTGCCGGTGGTCACGTCAACGTAATACAGCTCACCGTGCTGCCCGGTATCGTCACGCTGCACAAACGACACCTTGGTTCCATCAGGGCTCCACTGCACGTTCTCCGGCCCACGGCCCAGAATGCCGCCCGGCTGGAAGATGTCTTCGATGGTCAGCGTTTTCTGGACTTGGGGCGCAGCATCTTGCGCAAACAGCAAAGAGGAAGCAATAACGAGGCAGGCGAGCACAGCAAAGCGAACTTTCACGGCAACTCCGGGTAATGAATTGTGCTGGGGAAAAGTTTATATCAGGAGAGCTGGACCGGGCGGCGGGAACGAACTACAGGATTTGCGTTCGTCCCAGGTCGTACAAGACCGTGCGGCCAGAAGGCCGTCAATGACCGGAGGGGATGAATTCACCCTGGAGCAGTTAGGGTTGTCATCCGACGCCCAGGCAGGTCGCCTCTGCGTGCCGGAGTCGCAGGATCTGTGCGGACCCGCTGCAAAGCGTTAGCACCAGAGGGTGTTCACGCGACGACTCACTACCGCGCGAACTGATAAATCCGCAACAGCTCCACCAAAACGATGAAGATCCCGATCCCGAAGTACAGGTTGTAAGCGGTTTCCGGGCTGAGGGCGAGCGGCAGAAGCAAGCCGCGTTGACGGAAGTTCAATACCAGCGAGCGTTCGCGGTCCAGAACGAAGTCGGCAATACGACGATGCAGCGCAGTGACCAGTAAGCCCAGGAGCAGCCGGGCAATTTCGAGTGGCATAGTACCGTAATCGTAAGTTGAGGGTTAGGGTAACTCAATACGCGGAAAACCTTAACTCTGCTGGTGACTGCTGCAAGTTTTGCTTGCCGGCTAAGCTCGTGAAGGTCGAATGTGCGGCAAGAATCGCCTCCCGTACCCAGAATAATAGTTAGAACAAACGTTCGTTTTATTGATGACAGCAAATCATACATCGCAAGCGGATCGGCCTACAACAAAAGTACGCAGCGATCGCCCGCCTGGATTGCTGAGGACGCTTCTCTTGCATGCTAGAATCCAAGCAGTTTCGCAATGGAGTCTGATGAATCCTGCTCTGCAAAACCTGATTGAACTACAACACGTCGATGCTCGCATCGCCGCACTGCGAGCGGAGATCGCCGCCCTGCCTAAGGAAGTCGCGCAGATCGAAGCGAAGCTCGCCGGCTCCAAAGCCAAGGTGGAAGCCGCCCAAGCGGCGATGAAAGCGGACGAAGCGGCGAAGCGCAAGTACGAGTCCGATATCAAAGACCAGCAGGAAAAAATCAGCAAGTACCGAGACCAGTCGTTGAAGGTCAAAACCAACCAGGAATACAAGGCGCTCCTCAACGAGATCGAGCACGCCGAATCCGCGATCAGCAAGCTGGAAGACAAGATCCTGGATATCATGGTGGCGTCTGATACCCGCAAGGAAGGGTTGAAGCAGGCCGAGGCGGCCTTGCGGGCGGATACCGCCGCGAACGACAAAGAGAAAGAGCATGCCCGCCGGCAAACGGCCGAAGACGAAAAGCAACTGGCCGAGCTGAACGCCCAGCGCGAGCAGCTGCGAGCCGGGGTCGACGAAGAGACCATGACTCACTATGACCGCGTTTTGAAGCTGCGCGGTTCGGCCATGGCGGCGGTTCACGAAGACGAAACCTGCTCAGCCTGCCGCGTGGTGCTTCGCCCGCAAGTCTTCCAGGATGTGGTTAACAATGAGCAAACGGTGACTTGCTTCTATTGCAACCGCATCTTCTACTACGTCCCCCTTAAGCCGAAGGAAGAGAAGGCCGAGCCGCAGGCCGCTACCGAAGGGACAGCCCCTGAGCTGGCGGAAGACTCCGCGGCGACAGGGAAAGACGCGGTGGACGAGAGCGAAGCGGCTGCGTCCCTATCGACGGAAGACAACCCTGGTCAGTCCGACGAAGGTAACACCCGGTAACTGCCTAAATTTCGTCTGGTCTCAATCTAATGTCCAAATGCCTCCGACGTACGGGTCGAGAAGGCTCGCAATTCACACATCTGCATCCCACCGTGGTCCCCGCGCCATTCCCGTCGGCTTCCCGTGTGATCGAAATTCGAGAGAGATTGAACGGACATTGGGTAGGGAGGGCCCAAGTGACGTCGTGCGCAGTGAGGCATCATTCGGAAACTTGAATTCTGAGTGGAGTTGTCGTGCGCTCCTTCTATCCCGCCTAAAAAGTCATCCGCGTGCCGCACCTGTAGCGCCTAATCTAAACTCTTTATCTCCACTTCTGCGGTTACCAGCGCCTCGGGAACGTAGCTAGAATCATCATAAGTGGGATAACGTTTGCGCGATAAGGCCTCCAAGACAGGGCTATAAAGCATTTTTTGGCGAAAACTCGGCCTTAGTGGGAAATATGCTCCGGTCGAGGCAGGCAACGTTGCGGGTACGCCGCTATTTTGTGCGACTGTTCTACGTGGAACATATTTGCCTACTTCAAAGGCTTAGTTGTTCCACGTGGAACTCCAAGTAAAACCAGCTGCCGCCTTATACGACCCAGCTCTATGCTGCAGCGAAGGTTTCTTACTCACAGGGTCTTACTCAGCTTTTCCGGCCGCCCGACGGGCTGTCTCTCGATCAAAGTAAGAACACAACCGATTAATCCCGCTAAAGGTGGAGCTCCACTTATGGCGATCAAACATCTGAGCGAATAGCCAGGTCCCTGCTTTTCCTCGTGACCTTCCACAGCTATAGGCATGAGGTACCGGCTGCCGAATCAGCACCTTCCGGCGCAACTCCGTAGTCTTGCACAGGTTTTCCTCGGAAAACTACCCCTGGACCCGTCTCCGGCGTTGCTCGACGCTGGCGGGCGTTTTAAGCTGGAAACGACAGGCTTCCAACGCTTATGGGCAGGATCATTGCGGTCACCAATCAGAAGGGTGGAGTGGGCAAAACCACCACCGCCATCAACCTTGCGGCATCGTTCGCCTATCACGGCGCGAAGACGCTCTTGGTTGATTGCGATCCGCAGTCCAACGCGTCTAGCGGTTTAGGTTTTCAGCGCGATCCGGACCGTCCGAACGTCTACAAGGTCATTATGGGTGAGCTTTCGGCGGCAGATGCGGCCCTGCCCTCTGAGTTGGAAAAGTTAAGCGTCATTCCCGCCCACAAGAATTTGCTGGGTGCCAACATCGAGTTGGTAACACTCGACTACCGCGAGTATCGTCTGCGGCACGCCTTGGAAACCGTCCGGGCGAGCTACGAGTTCATTGTGCTGGATTGTCCGCCAGCGCTCGACCTCTTGACACTGAATGCGCTGGTCGCAGCCGACACCGTCCTGATACCAATGCAGGCGGAATACTTTGCGTTAGAAGGTGTCACCGAGTTGCTGGACACAATTGACCGCATTCGGGTGGAACTGAATCGCGGCTTGGCGGTAGAGGGCGTGGTTTTGACGATGTTCGACGAGCGGACCAACTTGGCCCAATCCGTAGCGTCCGAGTTGCGGGGCTTCTTCGGCGATCTGATGTGCCAGACCTCGATCCCGCGCAATATTCGCCTGGCCGAAGCGCCTAGCCATGGCAAGCCGGCGCTGTCTTACGACCTGCACTCGCGTGGCGCCGAAGCTTACCTTGCCTTGGCCGATGAGATCATCGAGCGGGTCACCAACCCCAAGACGAAATAACTCTGTCGTTTGACGGATAGCCGGTTGGCCGCTGTCGGGCGTGGCGCGCGCAGAAGAGCCTTATGACGCCACCTCTCCAGGTAATCTATGTACCACAATGTCAGATATACCACATTGTAGTACATCGTATCCCCAAGTATAGAGCAGAGCTGGATCCGCTAGAAGATGCCGCTCTTGTAAATGACCCACCAACTGGCGAACAGTGAGGCGAAAGTTTCGGCGATACCCCATCCCCATGGCAGGAAGAACGCTCCCAGGCTCAGCAGGGTGAACAGCAGCCAGAAGGATTTTTTCTGAGAATCCACATGTGGCCAGTGTGGCACAGATTGCCCACGGATGCTGGCCGCCGGCAGCGCATCAACCCGGCGCGTCGAAGAGCAGAGCCCTCGCTTGCGCTCGTGATGACAAAGCCATGCGTGTTGGACCAGATAACGCGGCGCAGCTGAAAACGCCGGTTAGAAGAATTTCAAGCTCGCTCTGCGCCCTCTCCCCGCGCTCCGGCTGACGACTCCGGTACTCCATCGCTGTCCGCCGAGCACGTGTGCTTCTAGCCCGTCGCAGCACGGCATAATCGGCCGCGGCACGCGGGCTTGTTCTTCGAGCGGGAGCGCCGTGGGACGATGGTCAGCATGTCGGTCTGCACCTTGTCCCATTGCTGGATCAGCAGGCCCCGGGCTTCGAACAAGTCGCGAATGTGTGCCGAGTCCCAACCCACCACTTCCTCCAGGATTGGTACCAGGATAGCCAGCGCGCTGTCGCTGATGACGGAGCGCTTGGCGATCGGTGCCAGGTATCTGTTTTCTGACACGGCGATGGTGAAGCCGTCACGACGGTTGATGTGCAGCATCACGTGAATGTCGGAGCTCCCGTCGCCGACGTACACAATGCGGTCAGGCCCGGTACGCAGCTTTTCCAGCAGCTTATCGATGACGGCGACCTTGCCGTAGCCAGCGGTCACCTGCTTGATGCGGGCGATCTCGCCCGAGGCATCGTATTCGAACTCGGTGCCGTAAATGTGGTCGGCGGGAATGATGCCTTCCAACGCCGAGCGAATCACTTCCACCGGTCCGGCCGAGATAACGTAAAAGTCGAAGTGGTGGCCGTCGACCTCCTCGGACAGGAAGCGGTAGAGGGCGTCGATGTTGGGTTTCAGGCGGACTAACTTCCCGGCTTCGTACAGGTGCTCACGACGGACCGCACGGAATTCCGGGTCGTGGAGCAGCAGATAGGCCAACTCGCCGCCCTGCTGAACCAGATTCAACTTCGCCATGCCGGTGGACTTCCGTTCGAACTCTGCCTCCGATATGCCCAGCAGCTCAGCCAAGACGTAGCCTGAGTCGTTAAAACTCAAGGTCTGGTCGAAGTCGCTGGCGAAGATGAAGCGCTTGCGTTGTTGGGTTCGCTCAAAAACCGGGTCGAAATCCGATGGATCATTATGATGGCGCATAAGTTAGCGTGCCTTTAGCGATAGAAATTGCTGCACATGGTTAGATTCGGTCCCTTCTGGCGAAGATGTTGAATTTGGGCAAAATTGCGCCAAGTATTTTTTAATCAACAGCATAGAAGATATTTATGGGTCAGGCCGAGAACTATGAAACGGCAGGGTGAGGGGTTACGGGAACCACCGCACAGGGCGCTGGCTGGGCGGGCCGGGGTTGCCGTGAGCGGAGGAAGGCGTGGACGGCCTCGGTCAGACGGTCGAGTTCTAATTGAAGCTGGGCGGCGGCCGCGGCGGCCTGCATCGTCAGGCCGGCGTGGGACGACTTTTCCAGGATAGCGGCGGCTTGCGAAGCGCGCTGGCCTCCGATGCTTGCTGCTGCGCTCCTCAACTTGTGGGCCACACGGGCGGAATCGGAGAGGCTCTCTTGCTGGACGGCCAGCAACAAAGCCGACTGGGTTTCGGGGGTATCGCAAAGAAAGATCTCGCACAGCTCGGCCAATACCTGTTCGTCGCCGGCCCGTTCGAGCCCTTGGCCGAGGTTGAAGACTTCGCCTGTCAAGCGAGCAGGCTCTGCCGGCGGTGGGGTTGGAGCGGACGGCCCGGTGGAGGTGAACTGCTCCAAAGCGCGGAGAAGCTCCTGCTTTTGCACTGGTTTAGCCAGGTAGCCATCCATGCCGGCCGCGAGACATCGTTCGCGATCGCCTTTCATGGCGTGAGCGGTTAAGGCGATGATGGGTAGGTGATGGCCGGTGGCCCGCTCGGCCTCTCGGATGGCCCGCGTCGCGTCCAGCCCGTCCAGTACCGGCATCTGCACGTCCATCAGGATGACGTCGAACGCCTCCTTTTGGCTGCGGGCGACCGCAACCTCGCCGTCCTGCACCACGCTGACCTTATGGCCAGCCTTCTCCAGCATGCGTAACAGCACATGCTGATTCACGCGGTTATCCTCCGCCGCCAGGATGCGCAGGCTGCGACGGTGAAGCTGCTCCCATGGCTCAGTCTGAAAGTTGGCAGGGGACGCACCGGTCTTTTCCTGTACGGCACGGGTCACGGCGTTCAATAAGTCCTGGCTGCGGATGGGCTTGATGACGTGGGCGGATACGCCCAGTTCGCGGCAACGGGCGATGTCGGCGGGACGGAGGGCGGCGCTCAACATCAGGATGGTGGCGCCGGCCAGGCGAGGATTAGCGCGGATGCGTTCAGCCAGTTCGAACCCGTCCATCTCGGGCATGGTGCCATCGATTAGCACCAGGCGATAGGGATCGTGACTGTCGGCCGCAGCTTCCAGCGCTGACAGGGCTCGCATGGCACTCTCCACCGAATCGGGTTGCATGCCCCAGCGGGAGAGCATGGCAGTCAGGACCTTTCGCTGGGTGAGGTTGTCGTCGACGATGAGGGCGGTGACGCCGGCCAGGCACTCAGGAACCACGAGTCTCGGGGGTGTGCCTGCGGCGAGCGGCAGCAGGACATGAAATTCGCTTCCGCATCCCTGACCACTCGCTACATGAATTTCGCCGCCCATCAGGCGGACCAGGCGCGAAGTGATCGCCAACCCCAGCCCGGTGCCCCCGTAACGCCGGTTGATCGATGGATCGGCCTGAGAGAAGGCTTCGAAGATCATTTGCTGCTTGTCCCGAGGCACGCCAATGCCGGTGTCGCGCACGACCAGGCGGATCATGTCGGGTCCGCGCTCGGGCACGGTGTCGACGGTGAGCACCACCTCGCCGCGATCGGTAAATTTGATGGCGTTGGCCAGCAGGTTCAGCAGGATCTGACGCAGGCGCTGAGCATCGCCGGTCAGTATTTCCGGCACCGAGGGACGGATGTCGTACACCAGTTCCAGCCCCTTCTGATGGGCGCGCAGAGCGACGCCCTTCAGCGTCGACCCGACAACTTCCTGCAGATTGAACTCACACCGCTCCAGCTCCAGACGTCCGGCTTCAATTTTGGAGAAGTCCAGGAGATCGTTGATGAGGGCGAGCAGCGAGTTGGCCGAGAGCTTGACAGTGGAAAGATACTCGCGCTGCTCGGGAGTAAGGTTGGTCTCCAGCGCCAGCTCGGTCATGCCGATGATGCCGTTCATCGGAGTGCGAATCTCGTGGCTCATGTTGGCCAGAAATTCACTCTTGGTGCGACTGGCAAAGTCGGCTTCTTCTTTCGCCTTGGCGAGCTGAAGGTTCATCTCCTGCCGCTTCGCCAGTTCTTCTTCCAGTTGGCGCTTACTGCGTTCGAGTTCAGCTTCGCGCTGGCGAAGCTCGGCCAGCATCGAAGTGAAGCCCGCGCTGAGCTGTTCGATCTTTTCCGTCTCGCTGATGGCGCCGGGCGATGCGAAGGCGCTCTCCATCGGACCGGCGGTAACGCCTCGCGCCAAGGCGTGCAAGGGACGGGAGAGCCAAGGATGCCTCATGGAGACAACATCGGCGTGCGTATGCGGGGACTTTAAGTGGGCGCGATGCACGTCTTGCCCACCGCAAGGAGTGCCGCTGGGCACGGCACTCCCTGCCTGGAACGACCGCAAGTCTACACCGCAACTTGGGTGGGAAAGTTGCTGCGGCGAAAGCCTACCGTCTCGCTGGGCACGTTGGCCTGAGGAGCGCGCGAGCGCGTAAGCGCGTTACGGAAGAATACGGCGATGGCCCACATGACACTTTCATCTTCGTGCCGAAAGTCGGCATAGCAGACGGAATCGAGACCGGGATGAGGACCGCTGCCACCACGCACGCGCTCGTCGGCCAGCAGGAAGACAGGCGTGCGCGGAGCAATACGTTTCATCTGCGTTCCCGCAGAACTGCCGTCGGGAAGGCTGTCATGCCGGATCAGGATGGCATCGACTGCGCGGACCGAAAGCACTTGCCGGGCCTGCTCGGAATGGCTGGCAGACACAATTTCAAAGTCTGCGGATAGAAATGCAGAAAACATCTGTGAATGAAGCTCGGACGGATCGCATAGGACTAGGAGGGTCAACCTAGCGCTCATTACACCAACCTTTCGAGGCCAGATTGAATTTGCGGCATCGGCAATGAGTTTCGGCCAACTCATACCGGCTACCACAGTGAACAGGGAGGACGCGTACCGGGATGTTCTTAGATTCGTGCGCTCACGTCAAGTGGTAAATGCCCGAATTCACCGCCGGTGCCTAACTTTTTACATCGGCGTCCCGATATGAGGCATATTACGACTACCCCGACTTCGACACGAGTCCGTTCATCACAGAGGTGCGAAGAGCACAGAGAAAATCATTCAGAGTTTCGTATTCAAATCCGGCGGCTGGCGCGAGGAACGTTCTTCTCAAGTGAAATGAGAAGCTGGGCGAACGTTATCCGTAGTATCGCCAGTCGTTCCAGAAATCGGGCCACGATTGGCGCAGTTTGCGGCAGAAATAAATTTCCGGGTGCTCCATCTCTTCGTTCGCGATGCCATAGCGATTCCAGACGCGGCCAACGACTTCGCAGTCATCAAAATTTTCCTTGCGATATTTTTCGCCTACGCCGATAACGATGAGACTTTGCGGCGGCGGGTCGCCATAGCCGTAAGCCCAGAATGAATTGATGCCGCTGATGACACGTGGCAAACCGTAGCTCGGGCCATACAGGGTGAGAGCGCCGGCTTCGCCGTAATTGGCCGCCAGAATGCCGGCGTGCGCGCGTTCAGCTTCGGGCAGCGAGTTGCGAATGCGTGCTACCTCCGCTACCAGTTCCTGCCAGCCGATCTCCTCGCGGAAGTCGCCATCGACGTTGTTGGCCGCTTGCCACCAGGTGGAGTTCACCGGAGCGAGCGGCAGAACCAGCGCAGCGGCTATCACCCCGGCCGCAATCAACACGGCGTAAGATGCGGCGCGCGCCACCTGTGAGCCGCGCGGCGTCAAAGTTTGCAGCCACTGTTCTCCGCGCATCGCGCCCGCGGCCAACAGCATGGGATAGGCGGGTGCCAGGTAATAGCCGCGTCCCCGGGCAACAATGAAGATGCACAGCGTAACCACGAACATCCAGCCGATCATGCGGAAACGCTCGCCTTCGGGTGCGCGCAAGTAGAAGAACAGGCCTGCTAACCACAGCGGCAAAGTGAAAAGACTGGTGGCGACTTTCAACTGATCGGGGAGAAAATTCCGGGTGCGTCCCCAGCGGATGTCGCGCGCGTGAATCGACTTCAGGAAGTCGAGTGAGATGAAGTTGTGATGAATCTGCCAGAGCAGGTTGGGAAGGAAGATGAGCAGCGAAAGCGCGACGCCCAGCCACAACCAGCGCGACTTCAGATAGTGGCGTGCATCGGTTAGCAGCAAGCCAACGAGCATGCCGATAACCAGGAACGACATGGTGTACTTGGTCAGCATGCCGAGGCCCACGACGGCGCCGATGAGGAGCCAGAGCCGGGGCTCGTCGCGGCTCAGCAGGCGGATGAGGAGATAAGCGGCAAGGATCCACCAGAGATAATCGAAGGCGACGTACTGCATGAGCGCGCCGCTGGCGAGTGCAACGGGAGCGATACCGGCAGACAACGCTGCGACAATTTGCGCGGTGCGCCGACCGCCGAGTTCGCGCGCCATCAGGCCAGTCAATACGACGGTGACCGCTTGCGCGAAGGCGGCGAAGAAGCGGAAGCCGCGCAGCGAGGTTCCGAAGAGTTCGAGCGAGATGCGTCCGAAGAACGGCGTCAGCGGTGGATAGGCGACGTACCCGGTGGCCAGCCGGCGTGCGTCTTCCAGCGTGGCCAATTCGTCGCGGTGAAATCCGTAGCGGCCGCCCACCGCGACGTGAAGCAGCAGAAACAATGCAGCCAGCGCAAGCAGAATGCCGGTGGCGTTTTCGGATTGTGCCTCGGAGACCGCCATGAGCGTGCGATGAATCTATAACGACAGTGCGCAACGAGCAAACGGGTGCCCAGGGATTGAGCGGAGCAAGCGCGAAATAACGAAGGGTTGGGGAACTCGGGATGTCAGCCCGTTAGATCAGTGGGTCTTGCTGGTGATGGGCGTGACCTTGTGCAGCTCGAATTTGCGCTGCAGCGCTTCCAGCGGGTCATCTGCCGGACTCTTTGCAGCAGCTATCGGAACTGGCTCTTCGTGCTGCTCGCTGGTGGCGGAAGGTTCCACATCAAACGGGTCGGATGCGTCGGCAGTTACTGGTACCCCAACCGGTTGCAGCGGAGCCGCAGCCGAGGGAATCGTTAGCGTTGGCCCAGCCTGGGTCGGGGGAGCAGTCGCCGCCGGCTTGGGCGTTTCCATCCGCGAGATGGTCAGTCCCTTCTCGATAAACTTCCTGGTGTTCAGCAGCGGCCGCGCCAGCGAAGGGTTATAGCTGGTCCAGGCAGTCTCCAGTTCCGCCTCGCGCTCGAACTGGGCGCGCATGCTTTCCATTTTAGAGTCGAGGTCGTCGAGATAGTGCAGCATCAGCGCCTCGGGGAACATGGGCAGCTTGGGCGAGCCGAACTCGTATTGTCCGTGATGGCTGATGATCATGTGCTCGATGAGGATCTTCAGCTCGTCGGGAAAACCGGGTACCTGCGCGATCTTTTCGTGCAGCATTTCCAGCTCGATGATCATGTGACCAAGCAGTTGGCCCTTGGTGGTGTAAGCGATGGAGCGCTGGTAGGTAAGCTCGTGCAGCTTGCCGATGTCGTGCAGGAAGACGCCGGTGAGCAGCAGGTCGCGATCGATCTGCGGGTAGTTGCGCGAAGCCAGGTCGGCGAGGTTGAAAAGCGACACGACGTGGTCGAGCAGACCGCCAACGAAGGCGTGGTGCAGTGTCTTGGCGGCGGGCGCTGCTTTGTAGGCGGCGACGAGCGCGTCATCGGCCATGAAGGCCCGCAGCAGCGATTGCAAGTACTGGTTCTGGAAGCCGTCGACGAAGCGGACGACGGTGTCCCACAATTCGTCCACGTTCTTGGGCGTCTTGGGAAGGTAATCCGCGTAATCGATCTCGCTGTCGCCCAGCTTGCGGATCTTGTGGATGGTCATCTGCCAGCGTCCGTTGTACTTGTGGACGATGCCTTTCACCTTGACGAAGTCATCCTGGTCGAAAGCTGTGATGGCGTCGTTGACGTTGTCCCACATGTTGGCCTGGAGTTGGCCGCTGCGATCGGCAAGGACCAGCGACAGATACAGCTCGCCGTTCTTCTTGGACTTCACCTGCTTGACGGCGACCACGAACAGCGAGGTGATGGTCTGGTTTTCCACCGAGCTGCAGTCGCAAATATAGAATTCCTTCATGGATACCTGGGAGGCCGCAACGAAGAGCGCAATGCAGGCCGATTAGTTATGGTAAACCACTGGGCCGAGGATTGGCTGGTAGGTTTGTGGCCAGTGTTAGCCGTTGTCGATCCGCGCTCTAACGATCCACTGGCTACTGCTCCTAAAACAGGCCGAGTTTCTTCTTCTTCTTTTCCTTCGAAGAGGCCCCGGCAACTTCGGCGGTGGTATAGATCGGCTTGGTTTCGTTAGGGCTGGCGCCGGTGTCGATGTAGCCGGGCTTGATGTCGATGTAGGCTTCCTCGCGCAGCTTGGTGAGATAGTCGCGCAGGGCTGGCTGCATCTTGGCCATGTAAAGCTGTTCCTGAATCTGGCCCTCAACGTCTTTGAGCGCAGGCACGCCCAGCATTCTGGTGCTCGGTGACCTTCAGGATGACAAAGCCTTGATTGGTGCGAATGGGCTCGGTGTACTGACCGGCCGGCATATCGAAAACCTTAGCTTCCAGATCTTTGGAGAGCGTGCCCCGCTTGAAGTATTCCAGGTCGCCGCCCAGTCCGGCGGTGGGACCATTGGAAAACTGCTTGGCTTCGTCGTCGAATTTGGCGCCCTTTTTCAACGCCTCATAAACTTGGTTGGCCTTGGCCTGCGCCGCAGCCACGACTTCAGGGCTGGGCGTCTCAGGCAGGGCAGTTTCGCCCTTATCGGTCTTAACCGCCGATGGATTCTGCGTGGAAATCAGGATTTCGCTCAAGCGGATCTGCTCGGGGCGATCCATCTCGGTCTTGTGCTGGTCGTAGTATTGCTGGATATCCTGGGCTGAAACCGTAATGTGGCCGCCAACCTCCTGGCCGATCACCCGCTGGGTGATGATGTTGTTCTTCATATTCTGTTTGAAGTCTTCCCAGGAGATGCCCTGCGCCTCTGCGGCCTTTTCCATGTCTTCCATGGACTCGGCATGCATCTGCTTGCGCAGGTCATCGAGCCGCTTCACTAGTTCGGTGTCGGCGGTGATGCCCAGGTCCTGGGCCTTCTGCAGCAGCAGCTGCTGGTCGATCAGGTCGCGAAGCACGTCTTTCTCATGCTCTTTGGCGGTCTGCTCGGCAGCGGCGGGGTCACTCTGCTGGCGGGCTTCGGAGAAAAGCTGCTCGCGGGCCTTGCGCACATCGGCGCGGGTCACAATGCTGTTATTGATCCGGGCAATGATCTCCTCGACCACGGTGTCGTCCGAGGTGCCTTGGGCCTGGGGAGGCGCAGGGGCGGCCGGAACGGCTGGAGCAGCCTGGGCTTTCAAAAGTGGCGCGGCAAAAACAACAACAGTCAAAAGGGCGGAGAGTTTCTTCATTCATTACCTGACAGGCGGGCCTACACACTCGCGGGAGTCTCACCTGGTCCCATCTGGGGTTTTAGTCTCACTATTCTACCGCTTTCGGTAGGCTTCGGCCCGGGATTTTGTGACCGGTAGTCAGTAATCGGTTGTTACTTGGGAACTGAAGCCCGAGTACGAGTGACGGTTTCTCAATCCTTAAACTCACTGAAGGGGCTAGAGTTTCGTCGACACCAACGATGACATGAGGCAGCGATTCGTCCTGTAGCAGACTCGTTCAGCTTGCATTAAGGTAGGCTTCGGCAATCTTGAGAAGAGTGAGGGAGTCGTGTCCACGAAAGCCACAACGCTCATGGCCGTTCTGCTGCTCGCATCGTTGCCGACGCGGGCCCAAGCCGCTCCCCAGACGGCTGTTCCGAGCCCGCCGGCCACGGTATCCCTCACTCTAGCCGACGCGCTGGCCCGCGCCAAAGCCAACAGCCCGCAATTTCAACAGGCGCTGATGCAGTTGGGCATCGCGCACGAAGACCGGGTACAGGCTCGCGCCGCACTGCTGCCGGGCGTGGATTACAACAATAGCTTCATTTACACCCAGGGCAATCGCACGGCGTCGGGCGTGTTCATCGCCAACAACGGCGTGCATGAATACCTGAGCCAGGGCGCGGTGCAGCAGACGTTTGGCGTTGGCCAGGTGGCTGACTACCGGCGCACGGCCGCGGCGCAAGCGGTGGCCCGGGCCAATGCCGAGATAGCGGCGCGAGGCCTGGTGGTGACCGTGGTGCAGGATTATTACGGATTGCAGGCCGCGCAGGCCAAAACCGCGACTGCCAAGGCCGCCAATGACGAGGCACAGCACTTCCTCGACATGAGCAAACAGTTGGAAGCGGGCGGCGAAGTGGCACACTCGGACGTGATTAAGGCGCAGATCCAGGCCAACGATCAACTGCGGTTGCTGCAGGAGGCCAATCTGGCAGCGCAGAATGCAAGGTTGACGCTGGCCGTGTTGGTTTTCCCGAACTTCTTCCAGGACTTCACCCTGGCCGACGATTTAGGCATTGCGCCTTCGCTGCCGCCGATGAGCGACGTGCAGCAGATGGCGGAGAAGAACAATCCTGAACTGGCGGCAGCGTTTGCTTCCTTGGATGTGGCGAACGACGAGGTAGCGGTGGCGCGAGCGGCGCACCTTCCGAACCTGGTGATCGACTATCTATACGGCATCGATGCCAATCACTTCGCCACCTACACCGATGGATATCGCAACCTGGGCTATGCGGCTGCGGCAACCCTGAATATCCCCATCTGGCATTGGGGCGCGATCCAGAGCCGGGTGAAGCAGGCGGAATTGCAACAGCATCAGGCAAAGGTGGAGTTGAGCGCGGCGCAGCGGCAGGCGGTCGCTGACCTGCAATCGTTCTATGCGGAGGCGGAGACCGCGAAAGGTCAGATCGAGACTCTGCAGAACTCGGCTGATCTGGCGGCGGAAAGCCTGCGGCTGACCAATTTGCGCTATACCGCGGGTGAGGCAACAGCTCTGGAGGTGGTGGACGCTCAAAACACCCTGACCCAGGCACGCAACAACTATCGCGATGGGCAGGCAAGGTATCACGTGGCGATTGCCAACCTGCAAACGCTGACGGGGAGCTTCTGATGAACCAGTGTCGCCGACTCAAGCCGGCCCAGAATCTTAACCAGTTGGCATCGTTGCGGCGGAAGCCGCGTCCCGCAATGTTCTTCGCCTTGATTGCCGTTATGGGCTGCCTGGCTGCGTGCTCCAAGAAGGAAGCGGAGCCGCAACCCGTTGTCACGGTGACGACCGCACCGGCCGAACGTGGCAGCATTCAGCAAATCATCACCGCGGATGCGATCCTGTTGCCGCGCGATCAGGCGGCGATCACACCGAAGGTAGTCGCTCCGGTCAAAGCGTTCTACGTGAATCGTGGGAGCCCCGTCCATAAGCGGACAGTTGTTGGCGGTGTTGGAGAACCGCGATCTGGCTGCGGCAGAAATCGAGAACAAGGGCGCGTACGAAACAGCGCAAGCGGCTTACGGGCTGGAAACCACATCGGCATTGCCCGAAGAATGGCAGAAGGCCGAGCTGGATCGCAAAACCGCGAAAGAAGAATACGACGCGGCGCAGAAGGTGTACGACAGTCGGCGCGTTTTGTTCCAGCAGGGAGCGATGCCACGCAAGGACTTGGATAGCTCGGCGGTAGCGCTGGCCCAATCCAAGGCCCAATACGATATCGCTGAGCAGCACTTGGCGGCGTTGGAATCGGCGGGCAAGCAGCAACAATTGAAATCGGCGAAAGGCCAGCTCACCTCGGCAGAAGGCAAGTATGCGGGCGCGACCGCGCAATTGGCGTACACCGAAATCCACAGCCCGATCGATGGAGTGGTCACCGACCGGCCGAGTTATCCGGGAGAAACGCCCGCGGCGGGCACGCCGCTGCTGACGGTGATGGACACGTCATCGGTGATTGCCAAGGCGCACATTCCCAGAGCGAAGCGGCCGTATTGAAGCCGGGCGACGCCGCCACAATCCTCGCGCCCGGGAACATACAGGTAGCTGGCAAGGTGACGCCTGGTGAGTCCGGCACTCGATCCCAACAGCACCACGGTGGAAGTCTGGGTGGAAGCCGCCAATCCCGACGGCCGCCTGCGTCCGGGGACGGCCGTGACCATCTCCATGGTTGCGCAAACTCTTAACAATGCGGTGGTCATTCCAGCGGCGGCGTTGCAGAAGACGCCTGAGGGCGCAACGGTGGTCATGATCGTCAACCAGGACAAGGCCAAGCAGGTCTCGGTAGAGGCAGGCGTTCGCCAGGGCGACAGGGTTCAGATCACCAAGGGCCTCAGCGGCGGTGAGACCGTGATCGTCAACGGAGCCTATGCGCTGCCTGACAACACCCAGGTGAAAGTGGCGGCGGCCGCCTCTCCCGATAGCGGCGAGGCCAAAGATAAAGACGCCTGCGCCAGAGACGACGACAAGGGGAAAGATTAGGGTGCGCGCCCGTCTGCAACAGTGGTGGCAAAATCTGCGTGCGGCTGGTCCACCCGACGACCGCTTCTGGTTCATCGCGCTACTCCAAGTCGCTGATCTTCCTGATCCTCATTCTGGCGGCGGCGGGCGCCTACCTTGCATTCACCATTCCGATCTCGGTATTTCCCACCACCGATTTTCCGCGCGTCGTGATCGGCGTGGACAACGGCGTGATGCCCATCGACCAGATGATGGTGACCATCACGCGTCCGATTGAGGAGTCGGTGAACAGCGTGCCTGGCTTGCAGCAGGTGCGCTCGATCACCAGCCGCGGGTCGGCGGAAATCGATCTGTTCTTCGACTGGCATGTGGACATGGTGACCACGCTGCAACTGGTGGATGCTGCGCTATCGCAGGTGCGGGCGCAGTTGCCCCCTACGGCAACTATCCAAACCCACCGGCTGAACTTCGCCAGCTTTCCCATCATCGGTTACAGCCTAACCTCGGACACGGTTCCGCAGACGCAGTTGTGGACCATGGCGAACTACGACATGAAGCCGCGGCTGAACCGGCTGGACGGCGTGGCCAGCGTCGTTGTGCAGGGTGGGCAGGAGCCGGAGTTCGCCGTCACGCCCGATCCGGCGAAGCTGCTGGCGGCTGGGGTGACGGTCAGCGACATTCTGGATGCGGTGCGGCGCACCAACCTGATCGATTCGCCCGGACTGCTGCCGCAGAGTCATGAGCTCTACCTCACCCTGATCGACGGGCAGGTGAAGGATCCGGCACAACTGGGGCAAATCGTCGTCAAGACGACGCAAACTGGCATTCCGGTACGCATTGGCGACGTAGCCACCGTCGGTGCGGGAGTGAAGCCGGTTTACACCGTGGTGACTGCGAACGGCAAGCCGGCAGTGCTGCTCAACATCAACCGGCAGCCGGACAGCAACACCGTCGCAGTAGCGGACGAGGTGCACGCTGAGATCGAGCAGATCCGCCAGAGCTTGCCGCCGGGAATTCAGGTTGCTGCCGTTCTACGACCAGTCGGAGATTGTGACCGAGTCGATCAAGAGCGTGCGCGATGCGATCCTCATCGGCCTCATGCTGGCGTCCATCATCATGGTGCTATTCCTGCGCGACTGGGGAACGTCGGCGGTGGCGGCGCTGGTGATCCCGGTGACGGTGCTGGTGACGTTCATCGTTCTAAAGCTGATGGGCGAGAGCTTCAACCTGATGACGCTGGGCGGACTGGCGGCCGCCGTGGGCCTGGTGATCGACGATGCCATCGTGGTGGTGGAGAATGTGTCGCTGCATCGCGACGCCGGGCAGGGACGCATCGAGGCCATCCACAGCGCGCTGCAGGAGATCACCGTGCCGCTGGTGGGATCGACCATCACGCCGATCGTGGTCTTCCTGCCGCTGATCACGATTACCGGCGTCACCGGCGTTTTCTTTCGCGCGCTGGCCATTACCGTGGGCGTATCGCTGCTCACGTCGCTGGCCTTGGCGCTGACCTGGACGCCGACGCTGAGCCAGTACTTCATCCACCAGAAGAAGGATGTGCCGGTCCGCGACGATCTGGACGAGAAGGAGCGGTTGCTGGCGGCCGAGGAAGCATCGGTAGGAAAACGCTTCCGCAAGGTGATTTCGTTTTACGAGCGGTGGCTGCGTTTTGCGCTGGAGCGGCCGCTATGGATTGGGCTCTTCGGCGTGGCGCTGGTGATAGCGTCATTCTTCTGCTACAAGGCGCTCGGCTCCGACCTGCTGCCGGAGATGGACGAAGGCGGATTTGTGCTGGACTACATCACCCCGGCGGGAACGTCGCTGGAAGAGACCAATCGCATGGTGGGTCATATCGAGCAGATGGTCGCTAAGGTGCCCGAGGTGGAGAGCTATTCGCGGCGCACCGGCCTGCAACTGGGCCTGGCGGCGGTGACCGAGGCGAATACCGGCGATCTGGCGGTGAAGTTGAAGAGCGATCGCAGCCGCGGCGTCGATGACGTGATGGAAGAGCTGCGCTCGCAGATCAAACAGCAGGAGCCGGCGGTGGACGTGGAGTTCACCCAGGTATTGCAGGACATGATTGGCGATCTGTCGAATGCGCCCGAGCCGATCCAGATCAAGCTGTTCTCCACCGATGCGGCACTTCTGCAGCAGTGGGCGCCGAAGGTTGGCGAGGCGATCTCCAAGGTCGATGGCGTGGTGGACACGTTGAACGGCATCGAAAACACCATTAGCGGCCCGGCAACGGTCTTCCAGGTGAACTCGGCAACGGCGGCGCGCGCGGGCTTTACCCCGGAGGAGATTGCGATCGACGCGTCGGCTATCGTCGAAGGCGAGCCGGCCGCGACCCCGATGATTGCCCAGGACATCGCCTACACGATTCGGGTGCGGTATCCGGACGCCAATCGCAGCTCGCTCGACGCCATGAGCAATACGCTGCTGAACAGCGCCAGCGGGCACACGGCGACACTTGGCACGCTGGCCCAGATGACGCAACTGGCGGGGCAGACGGAGATTCGCCGCGAGAATTTGCAGCGCAACGTGGTGGTAACGGCGCGTCTGGAAGGGCGCGACCTGGGTAGCGGCGTCGCGGCGGTGCAGAAGGTGGTGAACGATCTGCATCTGCCGTCGTCGATCCGCGTCGTGTATGGCGGAACGTACGCCGAGCAGCAGCAATCGTTCCACGACCTGTTATTGGTGCTGGTGCTGGCGGTCCTGCTGGTGTTCGTGGTGCTGTTGTTTGAATTTCGCACGCTGGCGGCGCCGGTGGCGATTTTGTCGTCGGCGCTGCTGTCGACGTCGGGTGTGTTCCTGGCGCTGCTGATCACCCGGACCACCTTCAACATCGCGTCGTTCATGGGACTGATCATGGTGATCGGCATTGTGGCGAAGAACGGCATTCTGCTGCTGGATGCAGACCAGAAGTTTCGCGCGGACGGGTTGTCGGCGGAAGATGCCATGATCCAGGCTGGCAGGCGGCGACTGCGGCCGATTGTGATGACCGCGATGGCAGCGGTGGCGGGCATGTTGCCGCTGGCCTTGGCGCTGGGCGCGGGATCGCAGATGCTGCAGCCGCTGGCGATTGCGGTGATCGGCGGGATTACGATCTCGATGGTGCTCTCACTGATCATTACGCCTGCGGTGCACTATTACCTTAGCCATGAGCAGCGTGCCGGCGAGTGAAGAAAATGGCGGGTGGGATGCACGGTTTAATCGAAATTACAGAACACAAATGTAAGAAGGAGTTCTTTATGAAACGCACTTTTGCTCTTATTCTTGCGGGCGCGATGCTGACGGCTTTGCCTGCACTGGCGCAAATGAAAGTTACCAGCCAGGTCAAGCTGGGTGGCGAGGGCGGGTGGGACTACCTCACCTACGACGCCGATGGACAGCGCTTGTTCATCACCCGTGGCAGCCACGTTATGGTTGTCGATGCCGCCACGCTGAAATCGACGGCCGACATCCCTGACCTGTCCGGAATTCACGGAGTAGCGTTGGCGCCGGAGTTCAACCGCGGATTCATCAGCAACGGCGGCGACAACACGGTGGTGATCTTCGACCTGAAGACGTTGAAGAAGCTGGACAGCGTGAAAGTCGGCGAGCGTCCGGACGCGATTCTGTACGAGCCGTATTCCAAGCACGTTTTCACGTTTAACGCGCGCAGCAAGGATTCGACCGTGGTGGATGCGGCGACGGGCAAGGTTGTGGGAACGGTGGCACTGGGCGGCAAGCCGGAGTTTCCTGCCAGCGACGGCAAGGGCAAGCTGTACGTGAATATCGAAGACAAGAGCCAGATCGCACAGGTGGATGTCAGCAAGTTATCGGTGCTGAACACGTGGTCGATTGCGCCCTGTCAGGAGCCGAGCGCTCTGGCTTTCGATGTGGCACACCATCGGCTGTTTGCCGGCTGCGACAACAAGATGATGGCGGTTGTGGATTCGGATTCCGGCAAAGTGGTGACGACGGTGCCCATCGCCGACGGAGTGGACGCCGGCGCGTTCAATCCCAACACGCAAGAGGTGTTTATGTCGTGCGGCGAAGGCGTGCTAGTCGTGATTCACGAGGACAGCCCGGATAAGTACAGCGTGAAGCAGAACGTTCCGACCGCGAAAGGCGCGCGCACCATGGCCCTGGACGCCAAGGGCAATATCGCCTATCTGGTGACGGCGCAGCGCGAGGACAAGCCGGTTCCCGCAGGGCAGCGGCCGACTATGGTGCCGGGGAGCTTCGAGCTGATCGTGGTGAAATAGAGTCCCACGTTGCAGAACCCGTCTTAGCTCTTGGGCCCACCAATCGCAGCGAAGCGACCTGTTTGGTATGGGGGTTCTTCGCTTACGCTTAGGGTGACAGCGTGGATGGAAAATGACCGCCTCTCCACATCGGGCAGGCGGTCTTTTCTGCCATCAGGCTCTATTTACCTGCAGGCTTTTGCGCGCTCGGAGGAAGCAGGTTATTGAGTCGCAGGTATTGCGAGGCGGCGCTGTAGTGGTCGGCCCAGTTCGTCGCGAGATAGATGAGCGCCGCGCCGCGTGTGGTGGTGCGTCCGCCAAAGATCGTCGTCGCTTGACCCAGGGTGGAGTCATCGGCTTTGGCCAGGACCTGCTCGCAATAGGCGAATGAGTCCTTTACCGCCTTCACCAGAGTGTCTTTGGGATCGGTTTCCGTGATCTTCACTTCTGCCGGCTGGCTGCCGGCAACTGCACCGCAAAGGTTGTTGTTGGCCTGGGCGGTGTGCATCATCAGGTGACCAAACGTAATCTGGTCTGGCGTCGGCTTGTAGCTGTACTTGTCGGCCGGCATTTCGTCGGCCGCGGCGCTCAGGTTCTTGCCGAAACGTTCTTGCATCTGGCGGACAGTGCTGACGATCGGATTGGCGGTAGGCGCGGCCGCGTCTTTGGCTTGCGCGGACAACAGCGTCGTAGCTCCCAGCAGCATGAGACCTGCAATTGCGATGTGCTTCATTGGTTTCCCCCACAGAATTGATGCCAAGAGCATACCGCGAAAAAGCAGTTTTGGGTGGGCGGCTATAGTTCGGTGTGCCGCGGCGGTGGAGTTGAGGCATGGCGAGGAAGCAGATTCCTCGCTGGGCTCGTGATGACAACCAAGATTTTCTGGGCGGTCGGAACTGCAGGTCAAGGTAGCAGTTCTCACTCCTCCCTGCCCGCAAGACAGCGCACGAGGACGTGGAGCTTGGTTGGTAGCCGAGGGCGCTGGTTAACCTTGGGCGGCGCGGGTTTGCAGGCGCTGCAACAGGTCGGCGGTGGCCCGGTCGGGATCGCTGGTTTGAAAGGCATCGTCCAGCAGAACGGTCGAGGCGTCGGGGGACAGGGCCTTAAGGGAAGCTGCAACACTGTCAGACGGCAGGGGCGAGTTGTCGGGTCCGAGGATGATGAAGTCCACTCGGGCGGCGCGCAAAAGGGTTTTCGCGTCATGCACACGACAGGTGGAGAGAACTTCGTAGCCGTTGTGGTGCAGCACGGTGCGGACGAAAGCGCACAGGTCAGCGGACTGATCGACAAACAGCACCATCGGACCAGCGCTCTTCGCTTGCGGGCTGGAAGTTTGCGGCTCTTTGAGGAACGAGACAATGGCTTCGTCCTCGGCGTCGTAGACGCGGAAGACGGTGGCCAGCTTCGTGATCTTGAGCAGCGTAACGAGGAAAGGCTGCGGCGCGGACAGGCGAATATCGCCGCCTCGAGTACGGGTGTGAGACAGAAAGCGCACCAGCATGCCGAGGCCGGTGCTATCGACGCGTGTTACCTCGCTTAAATCAAGCACCAGCCGCTGGAACTCGCGCAGGCCGCGCGTGATGGCGGCTTCCAGCGTTGTGGCTTCGTCGCCGGTGACGATCGCGCCGGTGCAACGAATCACATAAACCTGACCGCAATGACGGCTATCCAACGACAGCGGCATGGCGCACTCCAATTTTATGTAAGTACAGAGCGCTAACTTTATCACCGACGGTGACAAACGCTGCAGAATTTCGTGACGGAGCTAGCGTGCGACGGTGTTAGGGGGAAGAGTTGGAGCCGGCGGAGGTTGCAGGTCTGGTGCGTCCACTAGGGTCGACGATGCCTCCAGTTGCTTGGGCGGAGGAGCGGGTGTGGCGGCGGCTTTCTGCTTCTCTTCCATCTCGATCTTGAATAGCTCACTGTCGAGCTGGCGCTTAAGGTCGTCGCGCATCATGCGGAACTGGGCCAGCAGCTTGGCGACTTGCCGGGCGATCTCCGGCAGCTTTTTAGGGCCGAAGATCACCAAGGCTAAGATCAGGATGAAAAGGATATCTGGCATGATGATGAGATGCGGCTGAACCGGGGCTCAGCGACGCGCGGCAGAAGCCAGGGACCGCCTAGACCTTCTTTTCTTCTTCGGTAGGCGTAGTCGGCGCCGGGGAAGCCGGGTCCTTGGCATTCATGGAGTCTTTGAAACTCCGGATGCCTTCGCCCAATCCTTTTCCAAGTTCGGGCAGCTTTTTGGGGCCAAACACCAGCAGGGCGATGAAGAGGATCACCAGCAGGTGCATAGGCTGAAACAGATTATCGAGCATAACAACTCCTAGCTAAGAGGATAACGCATTCCACGGCTGGCGGCACAAAAACCGCCTGCCACTTGGGTAGCAGGCGCGGATGCTGGTCGGGAGTAGAAGGGTGGCTGGCGGCTTCTTGCCGACGTCGGAACGGCCGCCGCCGCAGGAAATTATTCGATGCGCAGGGCCCGGACCGGCTCGATCGACGCGGCGCGCCGCGCGGGCACAATACCGGCGATAAACGCGCAGAACACCAGAGCCAGCACCGCTCCCAACAGGATCAGGGGATTGAAGGCTCCCACGCCGTAGAGCTTGCTGGCCATCAGTCGGCCGGCGACGATCACCAGCGGCATGCCGATGATGAGTCCGATACCGATCTGCCAGAAGGCGCCGCGCAAGACCATCTTCACCACATCCCAACGGTTCGCTCCCAGGGCCATGCGCACACCGATTTCGCTGGTGCGGCGCGTGATGTTGTAGGCGGTCACGCCATACAGGCCAATGGACGCCAGCAGCAGCGCGAGCAAGCTGAACAGTTCGGTCAGGCGCGCGATCAGGCGTTCCTGGTTGAAGACGCGCGTCACCTGCTCGCCGAAGCTGGTCATTTCGATGATGGCGAGATTAGGATCGATACTCGCGAGCACCTGCCGGACCTGCGAACCAATTTGTTCGCCTTGACCGGAATAGTGGACCTCGATCATCCGGACGTACTCCGACTGCGCATACATTCGGTTGTAGAGCGGCATGTTGAACTGCACCGTCTGGAAGTAGGGCAGGAAGAACATGGGATTCTGCTTGTCCTCTTCCGTGGGACTGCGATACTGCGTGTCCTTCACTACGCCAACGATTTCGAAATCGCCGGCGTGTCCCGGCTCGGAGAATCCGAAGTGCTGGCCGATGGGGTTGTCCTTAGGAAAGAAGGTGCGGACAAAGTTCTCGTCGACTACGGCGACGTGCTGTGAGGTTGCGGTGTCCTGATCGCCGATGGCGCGGCCGCGAACCAGCGGCGTGCCAATCGTCTGGAAGTAGTCTGGTCCGACGCGCACCCATCCCACACTGTGGTCCTGGGTGGCTTCGCGAGGACGGCCTTGGATATTGATCTCGTCATTCCAACTGTCGCCGTCCTGGGGGCTGTACATGGAGTAGCTCACACTGCGCACCCCGGGAATCTGCCCGATGCGGTCGCGGATCTGCTGGTACAGACCGGGCAGCCGTTCCTGGCTATAGCCGGCGGTCAAAGGATTGATCTGAACCATCAACCGTCCGCCGGTATCGAAGCCGAAGTTCAGATGCTCGAGGTGGCGGAGGCTCTGGGTGACAAGGCCGGCCATGGCCAGCAAAACGAGCGACAGCGCTGCCTGGGCGATGACCAGCGATTTCTGTGGCAGGGCGGAGTGGTCGCGGGTCGACCGATTCGCACCGCGCAGCGCTTCCGCCGGATCAGAGTGCGAAGTAATCCACGCGGGGGCGACTCCGAAGATGATTCCGGTGAGCAGCGAAAGTCCGAAGGTGAACGCGAGTATAGGGAACGAAGGCGTGGTTGCAATCGGAACGAACGTTGATCCGCGGAAAGCGATCAGCAGGATGGCGCGCGTACCGAAGCAGGCGACAGCCAGCCCTACGGCTCCGCCCAGGCAGGCCAGCAGGATGCTCTCGGTGAGCAAAGCGCGGATGAGTTCTCCGCGGCTGGCGCCCAAGGCCACTTGTACCGCGGTCTGCTGGCGCCGAGCCATGGCACGGGCCAGCAGCAGATTGGCAAGGTTAGCGCAGGCGATGATCAATACCAGTCCGGACACCGCGATCAGCAGGAAAAGCCCCGCCCGGTAACGGCTCTTCAAACTGGTGATGCCGGCTCCACCGGGCCCGAGCTTGATGAACTGCTTGGAAATGTGAGCGCGGCGTTCAGGTTCAAGACTGGAGGCAATGGTTGGCAGCCACTGCTGCAGCTCGCCGGTAAGCTGCGCCTGCACTTGCGCAGGCTGCATGCCAGGCTTCATGCGCCCAATGAGGTAAAGCCAGTGCTGGCCATCGATGTGCAGCAAGGAGCTCTGCTGCTGCAGAGCGGGCTCCATAGCCAGTGGCATGTAGACGTCAGGCGGGTCGTCGCGCAGGCGGTCGCCGAAATAGCCAGGCGGCGCGATGCCGACCACGGTGAAGGGCAGCCCGTTCACGGTAATGGCTGCGCCGACGATGGAGGAGTCGAAACCAAAGTGCTCCTGCCATGCGCGATAGCTGATCACAGCAGCGGGTGGCGCGCCGGCAGTGTCATCTTGTGGGGTGAGCAGGCGCCCGGCGAAAGGTTGAAGTCCGAACGTAGAGAAGTAATTGCCGGAGACCAACTCGCTGGGAAAGGTATCCGCCGGGGCTTGCACACCGGTGCGACGAACGCTGACGGGAGGTTCGTTACCCTGGAAGGCGGCGATCTGTTCAAACTGCGGGGTGTTAGCCACGATGTGCTGATAGAGCGCGTAGGAGAATAGTCCCCAACCCTCTTCCTGCAGGCCGCCCCAGACGCAGCAGTTATCGTTGTCGCCAATGCGGTAGAGCTGCGCGGGATTGGCGACCGGCAATGACTTCAGCATGACCGCGTGCACCAGAGTGAAGATGGCGGTGTTGGCGCCAATACCGAGAGCGAGCGTGAGTATGGCGGTCAGGGTGAAGCCGGGCGACTTGCGAAGCTGCCGGAAGGCGTACCGAACATTCTGCAGAAATCTCATCGTGAGCACATCCCCATCTGGATAGTTGAAATGCACGTCGACCGCCATGCATGTTGACGTTAAGTCGTTACCTGGCAGCGGTTTGTGGTGTTGCCATTGCCCGGACATGTCCGGCTGGGGCGCTTTGGTGTCCGAAAGTGGACGCTACGGTAAGAGCGTCCGATCAATTCAGGCTGATGCATCTATGATGGGGAGTTCTTGAATGGAAATCACCATGAACGCTCTCTTCCTGATATTGCTCGCATTATTCGGCTTACCGATGGTGGCTCAGGATTCGCCGAATACCGCCGTCCCCTACGCTGAGGCGGTCAAGCACTTCGATTACGACGCCGCGACCCCGCTCGATGTGCATGAGACAGGGCATGAGACAGGGGTTGAGACGCGTGACGGGGTGCAGATCCACGATATTACGTATGCCGGGGCCAAGGGGCCGGTGCCGGCGTACCTGGTGGTGCCCGGCGGCAAAGGTCCGTTCGCCGCGATTCTGTGGGGACACTGGATGATGAAGGGATCGCCCAACAAGGGCCGGCAGGAATTTCTGCCTGAGGCCGTGGTCCTGGCTAAGAGTGGGGTGGTGTCTCTGTTGATTGACGCTCCGATGGTGCGTCCGGAATACAAACCGCAGGAACAACCGCTAGACACCCGCGACGACGTCATCGACCTGCGGCGCGGATTGGATCTCCTGATCGCGCGCAAAGATGTGGATCCCAGCCGGCTTGCGTATGTAGGTCACAGCTTTCACGCCGCTGCGGGAGCCTTGCTTTCGGGCGTAGACAAGCGGCCCAAGGCATACGTGCTAATGGCCGGAGCCTTTGACTACGATCAGTATTTGGTAAGTCAGGCGCCTGAGTTTGTCGCGCTGCGGAAGAAGATGCCGGAAGCACGCCTGCACGCGGCCTTCGCGGAGTTCAGCTGGACCAATCCCTGTCAGTTCGTGGCGCACGCTGCGCCCGCGGATGTGCTGTTGCAAAACGGCACTCGCGATGACTACATGACCGTGGCAGACATTGACCACTACAGCGCATGTGTCAGCGCCCCTAAGGAAACGAAACTGTATGACGCCGGCCACGCTTTGAATCCGCAGGCCACGAAGGACCGCGATGCATGGCTGCAAAAGCAGCTCGGGTTGAAGCCGGTGGACATGGTGGCGATTGGAAAATTACCGCAACCGCAGTGACGCACCTAAATAACTAAGTTGTATACAAAAGTTGCAAACGGATGTTGGTGAACGGCCGCAGGCTTTCGAAGGAAGGTTGTCCAAGCGAATGTTTCGCTTATGTGACTACTACCGGGCGGAGTTGATTAACTGATTAATTACATTGTTCGTATTTACAAACGGCGTGATTAGCGGCACAATTTTGTCTGCAGTGAGGCAGTTCTGGGGGAGGGCTGCCTTCCGGGCGCTCTGCGGGAAACCGCAGGGCGCCCTTGAATTTTATGGCGAGTTTGCAGGGCCCGACCTGTTACCAGCAGAATCTACAACACGGGAATACATCTGCCTCTCCACGGCTCTCCGACTCCTCGGGTCACGAGCCAAACCGAACCGGCGCAAAGCCTGCGCGCTCCGTGCCCAGAATCCTCCACGACCGCTACGCCGTTGCGATCCATGCCTTTACCGGGACGGGACTGCGGGTGCGTCTTGGCGCGTGTTCCTGCATCTAATCTCAATATCGGGATGGTACGATGAAGTAAGACCCGCCATTTTGCTGGCGGGGCTCTGGCAGAGGTCCCGCAGGAGGAAGAATGGCAAGTAATGCAATCGTAGAAGTGACGGATGCGAACTTCGATCAACTGGTCTTGAAGTCGGATGAGCCCGTCATAGTGGATTTCTGGGCGACGTGGTGCGGACCGTGCCGCGCTCTGGCCCCGATCGTGGATGAAGTGGCCCAGAATTACAGCGGCAGGGTGAAGGTCGGCAAGATGGACGTCGACAAGAATGCCGCGACCCCGCAGCGTTACGGCGTGCGTGGTATTCCTACGCTACTGGTTTTCAAGGGCGGCCAGGTGACCGAGCAGATTGTGGGCTACGTTTCCCGCGATGTGATCGAAAAGGCCTTAGACAAAGCTCTGTAAAGATTGAATGGGTTAGCCAAGGCGCGGCTTAGGTCGCGCCTTTTGTTTCGTTGACAGCCAAGCGAAATAACGCCGGTCCGGGTTGACCTTGCGGTCTCGCCCGGACCGGCGATCTCGCGGCTTCCCCCAGCCGCTCGATACTCAAGCTTAGATTTAGCGCTTACTGGTTAGGGTCGACCTGGACACGGTCGGCGGCGCCATTCGCGTCAGGCGTCACAGCTTGAGTCCGGTTTGTGTTGGCTTCCGGACCTACGGTTGAGGCGTTACGATTGGTGGACGAGTTCGGATCCACGGTCGATGCGCTGGTGCCGCTGGCAGCATTGGGTTTAACGGTGGAAGTCGAGCTGCCAGTTGTGGCGTTGGCATTTGCGTGGGAGGCCTTGGAACTCGAAGGCCGGGCATCCGGTGCCACACCATTGTGGTTCGTGGTATTCACTGCGCTCGGGCTTACTCGCGTCACGGGAACAGACATCTGACCCATCTGTCCCATACCTACGCCAGGAGCCATGGGTGCCATATTAGCGCCGGCTCGCCCGTTGGGAACAACGCCGGGCTCTGCCGCGCGCCGTTGCGCAAAGCTGGCAGTCGTAAGCAATCCCAAAAGCATTCCGTAAATGATTGTCTTCTTCATACTTTACCTCCGCGCGTCAACTTGTTCGTACCTGCGACCAGTCAAGTAGGGTTGAAAATTTACGGTGCGCCAGCAATAACCCCGAGTTCACTCGCTGGCGGCAGCCAAGGTATTGATGTGCACTGTGAGTGCCAGAGGGAAGCGTTGACCATAATGGACTTAGCCGCAGTGGGGATCGTGGTGACGGGAAAGTTTTACTAGGTTACCGGGAAACGTTGCCTGATTCGAAAGTAGCAATACTACCGTAGATTAATCGGCATTATCGAGTTTCGGCTATGGCAAAGCGAATCGTGTTTACAATCTGGGGATCATTGGGGGATTTGCATCCCTACCTGGCGATTGGCCGCTCGTTGCAAGAGCGTGGACATCAGTGCGTCATTGCGACCCTCAACTTTCATCGTGAGCGAGTGCAAACCGCCGGGCTGGAGTTTGCTCCGATGGGACCGCACCTGGAGGTGGATCCCAAGCTGATGGAGAAGTGCATGCACCTCCGGCAGGGGCCGCGAGTACTGTTGCGCGACTTGGTGATTCCCTACACGCGTGAAGCTTTCAACGAGACGATGGCGGCGATTGCGGGAGCTGACCTGCTGGTGACGCATCCGATAGCCTATGGCGCACACCTGGCGGCGGAGAAATCCGGAATTACGTGGGCCTCCACGGCACTGGCTCCGACGGGTTTCTTCTCGGCGCACGAGCCGTCGGCGAGGATGCAATCTCCCACGTTGTCGCAGTGGGAGAGTGCAGGGCCATGGCTGGATCGGTGGTTGCTGAAGATTGCGCGCAGCACGACGGGTCGCTGGGTGGCGCCGATCGCCCGGGAACGCGCGGCGCTGGGGTTGCCGCCCGGCAAGAACCCCATCTTCGAAGGCCAGTTTTCGCCGCAACTTACGCTGGCGTTGTTTTCGCCGCGGTTCGGGCAGTCGCAGCCGGACTGGCCGCCCAACACAGTCATTACCGGCTTCCCGTTTTACGACGAACCAGTGACGCTGAATGCGAAGTTGCAAAGCTTCCTGTCGGATGGTGAGCCGCCGGTAGTGTTTACCCTGGGATCATCGGCAGCCTTGGCGCCGGGCAGGTTCTACAGCGAGAGCCTTAAGGCCATCGCGCTGCTTGGTTGCCGGGCGGTCCTGGTTGTGGGAGATTTTGCGCCGAACCAATTTCACAGCGGGCTGCCGAGCAACGTTGCGGCGTTTCCTTACGAACCCTACGCCGAACTATTTCCGCATGCTGCGGTGAACGTTCATCAGGGAGGCATTGGAACGCTGGCGCAGGCGTTGCGAGCCGGATGTCCGATGCTGGTAGTTCCGTTCTCGTTCGACCAGCCGGACAACGCGGCGCGGGCCAAGCGGTTGGGCGTAGGCAGAAACATTTTCATCCAGCAGTACACAGCGAAGCGAGCAGCGCGGGAATTGGATCAACTGCTGCATGACGCAAAGTATGCCACGCGTGCGGCCGAGGTCGGGGCTCAAGTTCGCGCGGAAGATGGTGTCGGTCGGGCCTGTGCCGAGTTGGAACGGTTGGTGGGTAGCTGACACTCGAAACGGCGGCTTCACCACAGCAAACCGCGCATCCTTCTATCGTTCCGGCTACCTAAACTTCTCTTCGCTCGGGGAAGACACTCCAAATCTCAATATTTCCTGAGCACGCCGATGACTCTGCCCTGTACCTGAACCGACGCGGCGGGCACGATGATAGGCTGCATCGTGGCGTTCGAGGGTTGCAGGCGGATTTTGCTGCCTTCCACGTAAATGCGCTTCAGGGTGGCGTCCGTACTATCGACCAGAGCCACCACGATCTCGCCATCCCGGGCTGAATTCGCCTTCTCCACCAGTACATAATCGCCGTCGAGGATGTGCTCATCTTGCATGCTCTCGCCTTTCACCTGGAGCACGTAGACCTCTTTCGAGCGGGTGAAGTCGGCGAGCGAAATAGATTCGGGATTCTCCACCGCTTCCAGCGGGCGGCCGGCGGCGATGCGGCCCAGCAGCGGCAGGCTGAGACTGGCTTCCGCAGCAGCTGCGGCCGCTACCGCCAGTGACTGCTTCATGGCTCCGCGCGGCTTCAGCAGATCGATCGAGCGGCTGCGGTTGTAGTCACGGCGCAGAAGCTCTTTCTGCTCGAGGTTGGAGATGTGCTTGTGTACCGTGGCCAGGGAGCTGAGGCCTAGGCCTTCGGCAATCTCCTCGAATGAGGGCGAATAGCCGTGCTTGTCCACGAACCCGGAGATGAAGTCATACACCTCTTTTTGGCGGCGAGTGAGTGCCATGAGTGCGAGCTGGACCTCCAGAGGCAATTGTCAGCGAATAAAAGGCGAAATGTCAATGGCGAGGAATCAAAAGAGGTAGCAGCCACAATCCTGTGGCCGCTGGATAGACACGTACGAATGCCGTGGCTCGCCTTAGCGTTTGCGGGCAGCGTCGCTGGTCTTGGTCGGACGCTGGTCGCGGGTCGGCGGCGCTCTTGAGGTGGGTGGTTCCGGTGGCCAAGCCCATCTGTTCCATGCGAGCCGCGTCGCGGCGGGCCTTCTCGGCATCCTTCACCGGATCAGATTTCTTCTTCTTCATGCTCAGAGTCTACGCCTGCGGGTGAAATCTCTTGTTGTCGCTCCCGGTTTCGGCCGGTTAGCCGCACATAGCCACAGAAAACTTGTACGGTCATGGCGAGGAGCGTCATACTGCTGCGGCAAACTATTCCGCTATGGTCTGTCGATTTCTGCGAAGACCGTTCGTCTTACTCGTGGGAGTCCTTGCTAAATTCAACTTATGGAGAGTCACGATGCGTTACATGCTGCTGATTTATTCGAACGAAAGAATGGACCAGAACACGCCGCCCGCCGAGCGAAAGGCAATTTTTGACGCCCACAAAGCGGTGATGGAAGGCACAGCGAAGGCGGGTATTCTGCGTGGTGGCGAACCGCTGCAGCCCACAACGACTGCGGCTACGGTACGGCAGCAGAATGACAAGCCGATCGTCATGGACGGCCCCTTCGCCGAGACTAAGGAGCAACTGGCGGGATACTACATCCTGGATTGCAGCTTGGAGGAGGCGCTCTTCTGGGCGGGAAAGATTCCTACGAACTGTAAAGGCGGGTCGGGATGTGTCGAGGTCCGTCCGCTGATGGATGTCGGCAAGCTTGAGCAGCAGGTGCGGCAAGCGCAAACGCAGGTCGTGTCAGGGGCGTAGTTTCTACGGATGTTCGCCGTGCCAGCGTGCAAGGCAAAGCAGCTGGTCCGCTGCGGCGCTCCGGGCGGGATAGTCTTCACTGAAGGCTGCTGGCCAACCGGCGTAGCCAGCGCGCTCGCGGCACTTTACAATACACGAGATTAAATAAAGAGGGACGAAGACATGAGCAGCAAAGTTCTGATCATGGTGACACTGATCATTCTTGCCGCCGGGGTGCTTGTGCCGGCCCTGGCGCGGGGGGAAGTAACCGATTCCGCCGCCAACGGCTTCACCGTGCGTATCACCATGGTGGTCAAGGCGCCGCCACCCGAGGTATATGACCGATTGGTCCATCATGTGGGTGACTGGTGGAATTCAGACCACACGTTCTCCGGCGACGCGCACAACCTCTCGATCGAGGAGAAGCCCATGGGCTGTTTCTGCGAGAAACTGGCCAATGGCGGCGGAGTGCGTCATGCGGAAGTCATCTTGGTGTCGCCAGGGAAGTCGCTGGTGATGTCGGGCATGCTGGGGCCGCTGCAGAAGTTCGGCGGCAGTGGAACGTTGAGCTTCGTGGTGACCGTGGTGGGCCGCGATACCAAGCTGGACTTCATTTATGCGGTGGGCGGATATCTGCCGGACGGTCTGAACACTTGGGCCGGGCCAGCCAATGCCATGTGGACCGAGCAGCTTAACCGTTTGAGGAGTTACGTGGAAACCGGAAGTCCGACAGGTGGGGCGAACCCCAACAAGTAGTACGGAATAACTGATCTCACCGCATAGGAAGATGATGCAAACTCCCGTTCGGCCAGGAGGTTGGAACGGGGGAGACCCTTCTAACGCTCATCCAATCAACGAGATTGCTGAATCGCCGCAGGTTGGGTTCGCCGACCTTTCCGAATCCATTTCTCGTAAAAGCCAATTTGGAACAGAAGTCCCAGGAGTCCAGAATGGGTCACTTTTCTGGAATGTTCTGCGGATTCTGAAAGCACCTGTGCTGGGTCGCCAGCTATGCTCCCGGAAGTTCCGTTAGTTGTCGCCTTGAAAAGGGATGCCGGTTGCAGGTTCCCCCAGGTTCCGAGCCGGTGGGAGGTCATACTGTGTCACGTTTTGCACATCGCTATCTTGCGAATGGATACGTCGAATCTATCTGTCTCGACTGTCTGACAACCGTCAAACTTGCCAGCACGCAAGAGGGGCTCATGCCGGAGCAAGCGCAACACCGGTGCCCGGAAGGAACGCTGGAAGATAAAAGGAGCGTATTGAGCGACCGCGGCCGAGCCTACCGCCGTCCAAATTTGCGTTCGGCATGACCGCCCAGGGATCAGAAAGGTATCAGGCGTGAAGAAAGGCCAGCTGAGAATTTGGGGCAGTGCCGTCATTCTGCTACTTGTACTGCAGACGTCGGTTTCACTCTTCGTCCCCCGCTCGTTCACTCTCACCTTAATCACCGACGTCACCGCCCTGCTGCTGATGATGTCGGCGGTCCTGATCTTCCTGGCCAATGGAATGGTCAGCAGCGGACGATCCAGAATCTTCTGGATGCTTCAGGTAGGAAGCTGGAGCTTATCGCTGGTGGCACAGACCCTTTGGATGTTCTATGAGGTCGTGCTCCGCAAAGAGGTGCCCAATCCTTTTGTGGGCGACGTCCTCCTTTTCCTGTCCGACGTTCCTGTCATCGCGTCGGTGCTGCTGCTGCCGCATCTGAAGCCTACAGAAGCCCGCAAGTCGCTCGACACCATCGACTTTACCTTGTTGTTGCTTTGGTGGATTTACCTCTACCTGTTCTTCGTCATCCCCTGGCAATACATCGTTCCCAACGAAGCGAACTACGGCTCTGGTTATGCGCGATTGGGCATTGCGGTAGATCTGATATTGCTGCCCGTTTTGGCTTTTCTTTTCTATAGCTGCGTGGGCCGGTGGAAGTGGATCTACGGCGCCTTGTTTGGGTCGCAGCTGATGATGGCACTAAGCGGGCAGGTAGCAAATCACGCCATCAATCAACATGTGTACTATCCCGGCAGCTGGTACGACGTGCCGTATGCGATGGCTCTGGCCTGTTTCACCTTCATGGGCATACTTGGCTTAACCTCGCGGAGTCCAGAACGGTTTTCCCAAAGAAAAGTTTCGCCGCCCTTACGGGTGGCGGGCATTGCCATCGGAGCGGTGTTGTCATTGCCCATCATCGGGGCATGGACCTTCTTCAATCAGAACGTGCCCATTGAGGTGACGAGCTTCCGGCAGATCGTCACCCTCACTACGATCTTCTTGATGGGTTTTCTTGTCTTTCTCCAGGAGCATCGCCTGCGCGGCGAACTAGCCAAGACCAATCAAGTACTGGAGCAGGCGGCTCTGACCGATCCTCTCACCGGCATGAGAAACCGGCGGTTCTTCGACACCATCGTTCCCGACTATGACCTGAATCCCGTTCTGCGGACCGCGGGAACCCTGAAGAGCCGGCAGGGACCACATCTTGTCTTCTACCTCATCGACCTGGACAATTTCAAAGAGATCAACGACCTTCACGGCCACGAAGTGGGCGACGACGTCCTGGTCGAGATTGCCCGCCGCATCAGCTCAACCGTCCGGCTGCCTGAGATCGTTATCCGCTGGGGCGGAGATGAGTTTCTCCTGGTGGCCCGCTACACCAGTACTGTGGGGGCCGAGATGCTGGCAGGCCGAATCCTGGCAGCGGTAGGCAACGAGACATTCCGGGCAGGTGCCGGCGGGTCGATCAAGCTAACGTGTTCGGTGGGCTGGGCTGTCTTCCCGTGGAGTTCACCCCAACCAGAGAAAATTTCCCCCGACGTAGTGCTGGGATTCGCCGATCATTGCCTGTACGTCGCCAAGCAAGGAAAGAACAAAGCTGTCGGGGTGGTGCCCGCGGAGGCAGGGGCGAATGGATCGTCAACAATAACCGACATCACTGGCGCAACCTACGCGGTACATACGTTCTTTACCAACTGTTACTCCAAACCAAAAGCTCTCGCGGTAGCGGCCTCTGCCGCGGGCCGCCTGCCCATCATGGCCTGAAGGAATGCCTCCCCGCCGGACGACGCCAGTCCTCCAGAACCTGTAAAATAGTTACTTCGCCGTAACCTGCCTATTTGCCCCGTTACGGCCGGAGACAATGTTCGAAGTAACCGTTGAAGACACTTTTTCCGCAGGCCACTACCTGCGCAACTATCGCGGCAAGTGCGAAAAACCGCACGGCCATAACTACCGCGTCCGGGTCACTCTCAGCGGCGCCGAACTCGACCAGGCCGGACTGCTGCTGGACTTCAAGGAATTGAAGGACGTCTTGCGTCCGGTGATGAACTATCTGGACCACGAGATGATCAACGAGCTGGAGCCCTTCACCACGGTGAATCCTTCGGCCGAGAACCTGGCCAAATACTTCTACGACGAGACCAATGCCCGCCTGAAACAGAGCACCAGCGGGCGGGTTTCCGTGAAGGACGTCACCATCTGGGAAACGGACACGACCACAGCTCGCTATTTTGAGTAGCACCTGGCCGAATCCACCGGACGCACGCCTAGAGCAGAGCTGACCGTCGCTGTTCCACCGCCGATGCAGATCATCGAGATTTACAAGTCGTTGCAAGGGGAGTCATCGTACGCCGGGCTGCCGTGTATTTTTGTGCGACTGGCAGGATGCAACCTGCGTTGCACCTGGTGCGACAGCGAGTACACCTTCAAAGGCGGACGACGCATGACGCTTGACGAGGTCATGCAGGAGATTCACCGCCTGTCGCCGCAGGGCGGTTTGGTGGAGATCACCGGCGGCGAGCCAATGTTGCAGGAACCTGCCGTCGTTCCCTTGATGGAGACGCTGCTCGGCGCCGGCTACCGCGTTCTGCTGGAGACCAGCGGCGAGCGGCCTCTGGAGCGGGTCCCGGCCGAGGTGGTGAAAATCGTCGACGTGAAGTGTCCAGAGTCCGGCGAGGGTGGCACTTTTCGCATCGAAAACCTTAAGGCCCTGACTTCCGGGGACGAGTTGAAATTTGTGGTCAGCAGCCGGGGCGATTACGAGTTTGCCCGCGACTTCATCCGCGAGCACCTTACGGCTGCACGACCGGGGGCGGCGATACTTTCTCCGGCGTTTCGCAAAGATGCATCCGGGAGCCGCGACACGTCACACTGCCTGATCGACCCGCGGGACTTGGCGGAATGGATGTTGGCCGACGGACTGAATGCCCGTCTGGGTTTGCAGATTCACAAATTTATTTGGGAGCCGTCGCTGAAGGGCGTGTAGCGGATAGCCATGGGAGGTCAGCAAGCACAAATCGTACTGTCTCTCAGCGGTGGCATGGACTCCTGTGTCTGCGCGGCCCTGGCGGTGCGCGACGCCGGTCCTGAGAGAGTCGCGGCCCTGCACATCAGTTACGGGCAGCGCACCGAAGCTCGCGAGCAGCAGGCGTTCCAGGCTATCTGCGGCCGGCTGGGAATTGCCAGACGACTGGTGGTGCGCACGCCGTTTTTCCGCGCCATCGGTGGTTCGGCGCTGACCGACGAGCAGATTGCTGTCCCCGACTCCGGCCCCGAAATCGGCGCGGAGATTCCCGTGACTTACGTTCCCTTCCGGAACGCGCATTTTCTCTCTGCCGCGGTCAGTTGGGCCGAAGTGCTGGGAGCGGAGCAGATTTCCATCGGCGCGGTGCAGCAGGACAGCTCCGGCTATCCCGACTGTCGTCCCGAGTTCTACCACGCGTTTAACGAGACAATTCGTGCCGGAACCCGGGAGGGGCGAATTCACATCGAAACCCCGCTGATCGCCATGCGCAAGCATGAGATTGTGACCCTTGGCCTTGAATTAGGCGCTCCGTTGGATTTAACGTGGTCTTGCTACAGCCGGGACGACCAGGCTTGTGGCAGCTGCGACAGTTGTGCCTTGCGGCTGCGGGCTTTTGCGGCAGCGGGTGCGATCGACCCCATTCCTTATTTGTCGCAAGCTGCAATTCAGGATTTTTCATGAAGCTAAATTTCAATATCAACGCGGAAAACCGTTGCGGAACATCGGCGGGCATCATTCGGTTTTCCTGCGCTGGAGGAACCATGAAGAAATACATCACTCTTGCCGCCGTGCTGCTCCTTACAACCGTTTGCTCGGTCACTTTATGGGCACAAGGCGAAGGCTCGGTCAAAGGCGTCGCCAAAGATCAGGCCGGCAAGCCCATCGCGGGCGCTACCGTACAGCTTTTCAACGCGGCAACCGGCCGTAAGTACGAGATGAAGACCAACTCTAAAGGCGAGTACGCCTCCATCGGAGTGGCCGCGGGTACTTACAAGTTCACCCTGATGCAGGGCGGCAACCCGGTTGACGAGTTCAACAACGTGCCCATAGAAGGCGGCAACGAACGCGAGCTCAACTTCGATCTGGCCAAGGACAAGCCGGCAGGCATGACCGAAGAGCAGAAGGCAAAGGTCGAAGCTGCCCAGAAGCAGAACGAGAAGATCAAAGGCCTGAACGCCACCCTGAAACAGGCCAAAGACCTGGAAGCCGCGGGCAATTACGATCAGGCGGTCTCAATTCTGACCGAGGCTACGAAGGTTGATCCCAACCAGGACCTGGTGTGGGCATACCTGGGCGATGCCCAGCGTGGCGCCAAGAAATATCCCGATGCCGTCGAGTCGTACCAGAAGGCGCTGGCGATCAAGCCGACCTCCGGAGCCTACATGAGCCAGATGGCCGACGCTTACGCCAAGTCGGGACAGACCGACAAAGCCATTCAGGAGTACGCCGCTGCCGCGCAAGCTGATCCGCCTAACGCCGCGGGCTACTACTACAACGAGGGCGCTGTCCTCACCAACACCGGCAAAGTGGACGATGCAATCGCTGCCTTCGACAAGTCGATCCAGCTCGATCCCAATCGCGCGGATTCGTACTACTGGAAGGGCGTTAACCTGATCGGCAAGGCCACCATGAAAGACAACAAGATGACCGCGCCTCCGGGAACAGCCGAAGCCTTTCAACAAGTATCTGGAGCTGCAGCCCACCGGCAAGTTTGCCGACGCTTCCAAGCAGATGCTGGCCAGCATCGGCGCGACCGTCGAAACCAGCTACGGCAAGGCGAAGTCGCCTTCTACTACGACCAAGAAGAAGCCCAACCAGTAAGTCTGTGAGCGAGGGCGGCTGCGAGCCGCCCTCAATCTCTGCTGGTTCCAGGACGCTCAGCCTCCCAGATCTGATCGGATTTGTCCCTCGCGGTTCCGGCGGCTCACCTGCCTTGGGACTTCACGCCGGTGATATGCTTGCCTTCCCGCTCGATCTAGAACTCCATTAGAATCCCGGTTGGTACCCTTTTGACATGGGACGTCCCTTCGAATCCAAGCTTCTCACGTTCAGCGAAGCCCGCCGCCTGGTTGAGGAGTACGCCTCCGCGCTGTCGCCCACCGATGCGGAATTGCTGCCCCTGCTGGACACCGCCGGCTTGGTGCTGGCCGAAGACCTTCGCGCCGATCGCGACTTCCCGCCCTTTCCCCGGTCCACCCGCGACGGCTATGCGGTTCGCTCCGCCGATGTAGCAGCGACCCCGGCCACCCTGCGTTGCATCGGTGAAATCAAGGCCGGTGGCTCGCTCGCAGAAGGTTTCTCCAAGCTGGCACGAGGAGAAGCCGTCGAGATCATGACCGGCGCGTCCGTCCCCCTTGGCGCCGACGCTATTGTGATGGTGGAACACACCGAACGCAGCGAAGGTAACGTCAGGGTGAAGCGTTCCGTAGCGGCCGGAGAGAACGTCGTGCCCAAAGGTTCCGAGGCGCGCAAGGGCGATGTCATGGCCGCCAAGGGAACGCGGATCAACCATACAACTGTGGCGGTCGCTGCTGCCATAGGTCGTGCCGAGTTCGCCGTCTACCGCCGTCCGCGAGTCGCGATTCTGGCCACCGGCGATGAACTCGTCGACATTAACCTGAAGCCCGGGCCAAACGAGATTCGCAATTCCAACAGCTACTCGCTGGCCGCGCAGGTATTCTCCGCGGGTGGAGACCCCATGATTCTGCCGGTGGCGCGCGACGAAGCCCGTGACCTGGCGCTGCTGCTGCGCAAGGGCTTCGAGGCCGATATGCTGCTCATCACCGGGGGCGTCTCCATGGGCAAGTACGATCTGGTCGAGCAGGTGCTGGCATCGTTCAGGCCGAGTTGTTTTTCACCGGGCGCGCTCATTCAGCCGGGCAAGCCGGTGGTCTTCGGCGAAGTGAAGTTGAATGAACGGACGACGCCGTTTTTCGGACTGCCGGGCAATCCGGTTTCGACAATGGTGACCTTTCAGCTTTTTGCCCGCCCGGTGCTTGACCGCCTGGCGGGAGCGAAGCCTCAGGCGCTGACATTCGCGCAGGCGGTGTTGAAATCGGAGTTCACCACCAAGATCGGGCTAACGCGGTTTCTTCCCGGCTACCTGAGCGGCCCGCCGGAACGGCCCGAGGCCGAGCTGATACGCTGGCAGGGTTCAGGCGATTTGATGGCGGTGTCGCGCTCCAACTGCTACATTGTGGTGCCGCCGGACCTGGAGCGGCTGGCGGCTGGCGAAACGGTCTCCGTGCTGCTGCCGTAATTTCTATGGCGAAAGAGAAGAACAAGCCGAAGAAGCTCTCGCACTACGATGACGCGGGCCGCGCGTCGATGGTGGATGTTTCGGCCAAGCAGGCCGGGGTGCGCGAAGCCGAGGCCAGCGCCTTTGTCGCCATGGGGCGCGAGGTGCTGCGTGCCTTGCCGAAAAATCCCAAGGGCGATCCGCTGGAAGTAGCACGCATCGCTGGAATCCAGGCGGCCAAGCGCACCTCCGATCTCATTCCCATGTGCCATCCCATCCCGTTGAGCAAGGTCGATGTCACCGCCGAGATTGGTAAGGACGGCATTGCCATTCGCAGCCTGGTGCGCACCACAGCCGTCACCGGGGTAGAAATGGAAGCGCTGACCGCGGTGTCGGTGGCAGCTCTGACGGTGTATGACATGTGCAAAGCCCTCGACAAGGGCATCGAGATTCGCCAGGTGGTGCTGCTGCGCAAGTCCGGTGGCAAGAGCGGCGACTACTTGCGCACCACGAAAAAGGCCGGTAAAGCCAAATGAGAACAGCAGCCGTCCTCACAGTCAGTGACTCCTCAGCTCGTGGCGAACGTGCCGATATCTCGGGACCGGCGACCGCCGAACTGCTGGCCCAGGGCGGTTTTGAAGTGGTTGTGCAGGAAGTGGTCGCTGACGAGCAGGAGCTGATCGAAACCGCGCTGGTGAGGCTCAGCGAGAGGGCCCAACTGGTGGTCACCACCGGCGGCACTGGCATGTCGGCACGCGATGTCACGCCGGAAGCCACTCGCGCCGTCTGCTCCAAGCTGGTCGACGGCATCCCAGAGAAGATGCGCTCGGCCGGACTTTCTCACACCCCGTTCGCTATCCTGAGCCGCGGCACATGTGGCATCCGCGGGCAGAGCATCATCCTGAATCTTCCCGGCAGCCCCGGCGGCGCGACGCAATCGCTGGAAGCCGTCATCGAAGTCCTGCCGCACGCGGTCGATTTGCTGAGTGGACACCACGGACATCACTAGCGCCGCGTTTTCATCCCGTTGTTCCGCGCTCGTTACAATAGCTGACTTGTACTCCCTGCGAGGAATGCCTTGGATCCTGTGACCCACATGCTGACCGGCGCCTGCCTGGGCCGCTCCGGCTTCAATCGCAAGAGCGCGTTGACCACGGTCACCATGGTTCTGGCCGCCGAGGCCGCCGACCTCGATGTGTTATGGGAGATCAAAGGCTCAATCGCCGGGCTGCAGCACCATCGCGGCATCACTCACAGTTTTGTTGGAGTGCCTTTTGTGGCTGCGGCAGTGCTGGCCTTCGTGTACCTGTTGCATCGCCGGCGAACCGGCAACCCACAAGCCGAAACAAAAAGCGAAGGGCAACGAAAACCTTCCGTGCGATGGGGCTATCTTTACTTTTGCGCCGTCGTCGCCGCGTTGAGTCACCTGCTGCTGGATTACACCACCGCCTACGGCATTCGAATGTTCGAGCCCTTCAACTTTCACTGGTATTCGTGGGACATCGTTTACATTGTCGAGCCGCTCATCCTGATCGCTTTGATCGCAGGCCTCGCGCTACCTTCACTCTTCGGCCTCATCAACCAGGAAATTGGCGCACGGAAGCCGCTATTTCGTGGTCGCGCCGGCGCTATCACGGCGCTTGTCTGCATGATTTTGATTTGGGCAGTTCGCGACTTCCAGCATCGCCGCGCTCTCTCCGCCATGGACTCATTCCTGTACCGCGGCGCTCAACCTACTCGGCTGGCCGCTTATCCGTACATGGTTGACCCGTTCCGCTGGCACGGCGTGGTTGAGACTGACGGCTTCTTTGAGACGGTGCCGGTGGATTCTCGTCAGCCCGAGGTCTCTTCGAACGCCGGGCAGATGTACTACAAGCGCCCTGACACCGCCGCTACCACAGCCGCAAAGTCGTCCTACCTGGGTCACGTCTATCTCGACTGGGCTGCCTTTCCCTATGTCGAGGAAGGCGAGTGGCCCGGATCGCCGAAGAGCTACCTGGTGGAATTCCAGGATCTGCGTTACTCCTATCCGTCCATGAAGCGTGCTCCGCTGACCGGCTATGTTCTGCTCAACTCTGGACTGCGTGTTCTGGAACAAGGCATGAGCACCAGCCATTCGCCGTCGATAAAAGCGCAGCGTACAGGTGATGCTCCTTAGTTGCGGTGGAGATGGTTTAGAAGCCGTACTACTAAGCTCGTAATTGTTAGGCACTCCCACGTGTTTTCGTTTCGCTAGTCGCAGGATTTCAATACAATCCCGATAAATGCCGCTCCCCGAAACTGACAAGGTGTTGCTGAGTTCGGAATGTTCGGCCCTGCACGAGGCGGCAAGTTGCTACCGGCAACTCTTCGACAACATCGCTGTCTCCATTGCGCTCATCGATCCTGAGACCAATCGCTATCTCGAAGTGAACCAGACGTTGTGCGATCGTCTGGGATACACCCGCGAGGAGATGCTGCGTAGTACGGTGCAGCAGATTAACCCGAGCTTTCAAGCGGAGGACGTTGCCACGCTGGCGCGCCAGGTTGTCGTCGATGAGGTAGTTCAGCAGCGGAGCCGTCAGACCACCAGGGGCGGCGAAGACCTGGAAGTGCTAATGACCGTTACTCCCGTTCAGCGCGACGGTCGAGTCCTGCTGCACTGCACGACGGTTGATGTCACGGCGCAGTCGCGCGCCGAGCGGTTATCCATCGACAACGAGACCAAGTTCCGCAAGACCTTCGAGCAGGCCGCGGTAGGTATCGCCCACGTGTCCATCGACGGCTCCATGATGCTGGTCAATCACAGGATGTGCCAGATGGTGGGCTACTCCGAAGAGGAGTTGCGCCAACTCAAGTTTGAAGACATTACGTACCCCGAAGATCTCGTGGCGGATTGGGCCCAGGCGAAGGCGCTGCTTCGCGGAGAAATCGACACCTACTCCATGGAGAAGCGTTACGTCCGTAAGGATGCCAGCCTGGTTTGGGTCAACCTGACAGTCGCGCTCTCACGCAACCAGAACAGCGAGCCGGACTATTTCATTTCCGTGGTGGAAGACATCAGCGCCCGCAAACAGGCGGAAGCTGAGCGCGACGAACTGATCCGCACGCTGGAAGAGCAGGTTCGGCGCCGCACCGAGGAACTGGAGCGCATCTCCAAAACCGATGCGCTCACCAACATCGCCAACCGCCGCTTTTTCGATGAAGTCTTGGCGGTTGAGTGGGTACGCGGGCTGCGCTCCGGCCGGCCGCTCTCCATCATCCTCATCGACGTGGACCACTTCAAGTCTCTTAACGACCATCTTGGCCACGCGTACGGAGACCGCTGTATGGTTTCCATCGCCACTGCGCTGCGTGGGGTGAGCACCCGAGTCTCCGACTTAGTGGCCCGCTATGGCGGCGACGAGTTTGTCTTCCTATTGCCCGACACTGACGTGGCTGGCGCCGAGCGCGTAGCCGAGCAAGCGAAGGCTGCCGTCGATGCTCTTGCGTTGGTCAACCCCGGCGCACCCAAGTGGGGCAACGTGACCATCAGTGAAGGGCTGGCGTCCGTTGTGCCTTCTCCGGAACGAACTCCTCTGCAGTTGATGGAGGATGCCGACAAGGCGATGTACACTGCCAAGCGCCGCGGCAGGAACCGTATTTTCGTAGGATTGCCGTACTAGAATTTGTCTGCCGTTTATCCCTGCGAGTCCGCCAGGCGCGCTGTCCTTCGCACGGAACGGCGCTTTTGCAGCCGCCAAATCCACCAGGCTGCCAGCGCCGTTACCGCCAGGAATGCGATGAGGTAGCGCAGGTGGTTGTGCACCACGCCGCCCACGAAGCCCAGGATTTCCGGACCGTAGAGGATGACAATCAGCGACACCAGTGAGAAGCGCAGCAGCCGTCCGAAGAAGATGGCCGCCAGGAAACGGCCGAAGCTCATCTCGGCCACACCCGCCGACAGCACGAACAGCTTGAAAGGGGTTGGCGGCGGCAGCATCGAGGGCAGCATGATCGCCAGGAACTCGTGCTTCTCGAAGTTGGCCCTGATCCTGGCGAATCGCGCCTCGCCGATGCGCTTGACCAGGAACACCTCGCCGCCCTTGTAGCCGATGAGGTAGATCACGATGCTGCCCAGCGCCGAGCCCGCCGCACCCATGGCGGCATAGAGCAGGAAGCGCTTGGGATCGGCGTAAGCATATCCCGCCACAATGGCGTCCAGCGGCATGCCCAGGAAGGCGGCATCCACGGCGGCAAATCCCAGCACGCCCCAGATCCCCAGCGGCTTCAACAGCCCCAGGATCAGCAAGCTCCATTTGTTAAGAAGATGTTTCAAAGTCAGTTGTCAGGGGCCAGAAATCAGTTGCCAGTGGTCGGCTGGCGGCTGCCAGAAGTCAGCCCCAATGCCAAGCCGCGCCGGCGCCTATAGCCGTCTTTTTATTCTACGTGAGCCGATGCCACTATTCGGTCCGAGGGGGCAATCGCGCTCCTGAGTGCTGACTGCTGAACGCTACGTGCTGCATAATGACTCATGCCCGCCGGCAGCAAAACTCTTCCCCAGAAACTCGAAGCCCTGCGCGACAAGATTCGCTACCACGAGCACCGCTATTACGTGCTCGACGATCCAGAACTCACCGACGCCGAATTCGATCGCCTGATGGACGAGGTGATCGAGCTGGAAAAGAAACATCCCGAGCTGGTGACGCCCGACTCTCCCACCCAACGCGTCGGCGGACAGGTGAGCGGACAGTTCGCCAGCGTGCAGCACTCGACGCCCATGCTTTCGCTGGCCAAGACCACTAGCGAAGCCGAACTGCGCGATTGGGAGCGCCGCATCCACGACCTTACCGGCATAACCAAAGTGGACTACGTGTGCGAGCTTAAGCTGGACGGCATGTCGATGGCGCTGCGCTTCGATGTCGGCAGGTTGGCGCTGGGTATCACTCGGGGCAATGGCACGGCGGGTGAAGATGTCACGGCCAACGTGCGCACTATCCGCAGCATTCCCCTGAACATTCCGGCACAGCAACTGAAGAAAGCAGGCTTGCCGCCGGCCTTCGAAGTGCGCGGCGAACTGCTGATGCCGTCCACCTCGTTCGTTCGCATGAACGAAGAGCAGGAAGAGAAAGGTCTTCCCAAGTTTGCTAATCCCCGCAACGCGACCGCCGGCACGGTGCGGCAACTTGATCCCAGCATCACGGCCCGGCGCCGCCTGGACTTCTTTGCGTACGGCCTGCTGGTCGGCGGCCGCACCATCTTCGACCGCCATTCGGAAGCGCTGAAGGCCCTGCTGGACGCGGGTTTCAAGGTGAATCCCAATCACCGCCTGGTGCACAGTATCGACGAAGTGTGGGAGTTCATCACTAAGTGGGAAGGCAAGCGCGACCGTCTCCCCTACGAAACCGACGGCATCGTCGTCAAGGTTGACCGCATCGGGCTGCAACAGGAGCTGGGCTTCACCGGCAAGGCTCCGCGTTGGGCCATCGCTTACAAATATGCGGCTCGCTCAGGCGAGACCCAGATCGAAGACATCCAGGTGCAGGTCGGGCGAACTGGCAAGCTGACGCCGGTAGCCTGGTTGAAGCCGGTTCCCATTGGTGGCACCACCGTCAGCCGCGCCACACTGCACAATATGGACGAAATTGAGCGGTTGGGGGTTCGCATTGGCGACTGGGTGTTGGTGGAGCGCGGCGGTGATGTCATCCCCAAAGTGGTGAAAGTGCTGGAGGACAAGCCGCGAGGACGTCGGCATTTCCACATGCCCGAGCGTTGTCCGGTCTGCGGCGGTCATGTGGTTCGCGCCGAAGGCGAAGCTGATCATCGCTGCATCAATGCCAACTGTCCGGCGAAACTGCGCGAGAGTATCCGTCACTTCGCCTCGCGCGGCGTGATGAACATCGAAGGCATGGGCGACTCGCTGGTCAACCAACTGGTGGAGAGCGGCATGGTGAAGAACGTCGCCGATATCTACCAGTTGACCGAAGAGAAGCTGCTGAAGCTGGAGCGCATGGGGAAGAAGTCAGCGCAGAACATACTCAGCGAAGTCGAGAACTCTAAGAAGCTGCCGCTGGACAAGGTGATTTACGGGTTAGGAATTCCCTTTGTCGGTGAGCGCACCGCACAATTTCTCGCTGACCATTACGGGTCGATGGACGCCCTCATGAAGGCCAGTGAAGAAGAGCTGCAGGAGGTCAACGAGATCGGTCCGCGCGTGTCCGCGGCGATCCGCGAGTTTTTTGACGAGCCCAAGAACGTGGCGCTGGTCGATCGCTTACGCGAGGCTGGACTCACCTTCACCGGCCACAAAAAACAGCGGGGAACGACACTAGCCGGAAAGACATTTGTGCTTACCGGCACGCTGGCGCGTCACACCCGCGACGAAGCCAAGCAGTTGATCGAAGATGCCGGCGGCAAAGTGGCGGGGTCCGTCAGCAAGAAGACCGACTACGTGGTGGCTGGTGCGGAAGCGGGATCAAAGCTGGATAAAGCCCGCGAGCTGGGCGTAGCGGTAATTGACGAAGGCGAGATGGAGAAGCTGCTGAAAGGGTGATGGAAGACTCGCCTGCTTCTGGCTGAAGCGGGAGGATTCCACCCGCACGTACCGAGGGTCTTTCGGCTTCGCTGGGATGACAACGTTGCGGGCGGGCAGGTCTCCGAATCCTGCCACGTTAATCGACAAACCGCAGGTGCCCGGGTCTCGCGCTGTTCAAGACCTGGGTTGGCGGAACCGGAGCACGCCACTAAGGCTCACGACGACAGATACGAGTTATTCTCTTCCTCCGGCGCGGCAATGCCTCGCGGTAGCGTCCCGCCGTTGTACTCGGCCATGCGGTTCTTCCACTTAAGAAAATCGGTGATGGTCTGCGGCTCGATCCTTACTTCTACCCGACGCAAACTGGCCAGCAGCAGGTTCATCTCTCTCATCAGCCCGATGGGTGTCCGCAAATCCACCCTTCCTGGCTTCACCACCAGCTTCGACCTCGCGATCGCGATACTCCAGCAGGCCCCAATGCCTCGGTAGTTCCTCCGGACGAATGATCCCCGGTAGCGCAAAGTACAAGCGCTTGCTTCCCAGGCCTTCCTCCGGACAGCGGCGAAATGACTTGTCGGCATCGGCCAGAAAATCGCTGCGCGACACTTTGCACTCCACCAGAACCGACTGGCACGATGCCTTCCAGGCAATCACGTCGGGCACTTCGCCGGTCACGCAATACTGCTCCGAGAGCACGATGCCGCATCCATATTTGTGGCGTAGCCAGGTCTCGGCGCGGGCCACCAGCTGCGCATGCTTTCACTGCGGCAGAAATTTTCGCCATGCTTCGGTTGTAACTCGCGTCGAGGCGCTGGGAAGTACCCGCCTTGGGCCTCGGCGCTGCCCGGCCAGTGGCCGATTTCGTGTAATATCGAAGATTCGCATGGGGTGGATGATCCAAGCTGAGGACGTGCGTAAGACCTACCGCATCGGCAAAGTCGATGTGCCGGCCTTGCGGGGCATTTCCCTGCAGGTCGAGAAGGGTGAGTTCGTCACTATCGTCGGACCCTCCGGGAGCGGAAAGTCAACTCTTTTCTATATCTTAGGTGGACTTACACATGCCGATTCGGGACGTGTCCTGATCGACGGCGTGGACTTCACCGGGCTCTCCGATTCGGCCCGAACGCGCATGCGCAAGACCAAAATCGGCTTCGTTTTTCAGAAATTCAACCTGCTGCCAACGCTGACGGCCGACGGCAACATCGAGATCGCCCGCGACATCGCCGGCATTCCGGCCGACGCCGCCGAGCGCCAGTATATCCAGCGCATCACCAATCTGCTGGGAGTCGATAAGCGCCTGAATCATCTGCCTTCGGAGATGAGTGGCGGCGAGCAGCAGCGGGTGGCGCTCGCCCGAGCATTGGTCAACAAGCCGGCCATCGTGCTGGCCGACGAGCCTACCGGCAATCTCGATTCGCAGAATTCCGAGATCGTGCTGAAAATGCTGCGCCAGTCGAACCAGGAACTGGGGCAGACCGTTCTGATGATTACCCACAATCCCGAGGCCGCCTCGTATGGCGACCGCATCATTCACATGCGTGATGGGTCGATCGTGCCAGCCGAGAAAGATCCGCAATGGAGTCACGCTCATGACTGAAGACATGCGTTCCCCGATTCTTCCGGGAACCGCCGCCTCCGACTACGAACGCTATCTCCGCACCGACGAACTGCTGGCCCTGCAGAAGACGCCGGAAGAGATGCTGCATCCCGACGAGCTCACCTTCCAGGTCACGCACCAGGCATCGGAGTTGCTAATGAAAGGCGCCGCCTGGGAACTCGACCGGGCACGCCTCTGCATCCTGGAAGGCGATCTGAAGAACGCCGCCCGCCTGCTGCGCCGGGCCAACAAGATGGTTGACCATCCGCTGCGCATGCTGGCGCTGCTGGAGAGCATCACGCCATACGAGTATCACGTGATTCGCGCCGGACTGGGACACGGCAGTGGCCTCGATTCGCCGGGTTTCCTGGCGCTGCTGCACATCTCGCCGCGCCTGGCGGAAGCGTTTTTGGAAGCCGTAAACAAGGCCGGACTAACGCTGGAGGAGCTTTACCGCCGGCACAAGGAATTCTTCGAGCTGCACGAAGTTGCCGAGGAACTGCTCGACTACGACGAGCACATCCAGCTCTTCCGCTATGCGCACCTGAAACTGGCGCAGCGCATCATCGGCGGCGGCGTGGTCGGTACCATGGGAACGCCAGTCGAGGTATTGAAGCAGCGCATGGAGTTCCCGCTCTACCGCGCGCTATGGGATGTGCGCAACGAAATCACCGCCAAGGTCAATGCGCAGGACGCTCCCGGCCACGGCGGCGCGTATTAGCATTATTGAGTTTCAAGTTGTCCGAGGGTGGACGCGCCGACTGCGCAGTGCTCGACCGGCAACAACAGCGCAACCGCATTTGCCCGTATGTTCAAGCATTCGTTATAATTCAAGAGCTGAGCGGGAGTAACTCAGTGGTAGAGTGCGACCTTGCCAAGGTCGAAGTCGCGGGTTCAAATCCCGTCTCCCGCTCCAGATTTTTGACCCTCGCCTCAGCGCGAGGGTTTTTGCTTTAACAAGTTTCGGCGTTTCTCCTGGCTGGCCGAAAAACTGAATTCCTGTGATTTTCGTCACAGCCCGGAGGTTTATCCGTGCGGCACACTAAGTCATGTTTATGGACCGCTTTGCCATCATCAACAATCGCAAGCGCGCCATCATCGCCCTGATTCATTCCATCTTTTTTCTCGGCGTGGCGGGCGTGCAACTGGCTATCTCCCACGCTGCTCCGTTCGCCCTGCATAGCGAGAAGGTCATCGCCGGCGCCATCCTGCTGGCCATTTATGTGATCGTGACCACCGTGCTGCTGGTGCTGCTGCGTTTCTCGCGCTGCGCCAAAGAGCGCCTGTACTTCGCCCTGTGCGCGGCCAGCGCCGGATTTGGACTGGTGCGTATCCTTCTGGGCGACCCGGTGCTTCACGCCAACATCCTGCGCGTGCTCCTGCTGTTTTGCGCCGTGGTGATCGGCACCGGAATCCTGCGCACCCATTCTGCCGTCGGCCGCCCGGCCGAAACCCAATAGCTCCCGCCTAGAACGCGGCTGCGCCGGCTTCGGCCACAGCATGGTCCTGTTCGCCGGAACCGCCGCTGACGCCGATAGCTCCCACCACTTTTCCGTCGCGCTTGAGGGGAATGCCTCCTGCGAAGATCATGATCTTGCAGTCGTTGGAGACATGAATACCGAAGAACTGTTCGCCCGACTGCGAATGGGTCGCCAGGTCCTTGGTGGTGATATCAAAGGCGCGCGAGGTGTAAGCCTTCTTGATGGAAATATCCACGCTGCCAATCCAGGCGCCGTCCATGCGGACATGCGACACCAGGTTGCCGCCCTCGTCGGCTACGGCTACGTTCATGGGCTGACCAATTTCCTGCGCCTTCTTTTCCGCCGCCGCAATTACTCGGCGCGCGTCTGCCAGACTTACTCCTGCCATGCTTTCCTCCAAAATGAATGCAATCGAAATGTTAGATGTGGTTTGAAGCAGCCGGCTTCGCCGAACACTCAACTCGACGAGAGCAGGCTGTACAGCAGAACCGCCAGCACAATCAGCGTAATGACGACATACAGGTGATCGCGTTCAATGGCGAATGCCACCGCTGAGAATACAACGCGAGCCACCGGGGTGGCGATAAGGAGCAGTAACCCGAACTGGATAATAGCGCGCGCGTTCATCTGCATCACGCCGTGCACAATTTCGATCGGGCTCTTCAGGTTCTCGGGTTCGCCATGGAACGTGGTGAAGCTGGGAATTTCGTGCCCGTGCCGCGAGAGGTAAAGCATGCCTCCAAACAGCACCACCGCCGCCGACAGAATGACGCCCGTACGCAGCAGCGTGCCGATGATCACTTCAATCCTTTGATCGTTCCAACTGCCTGCCGCTCATAGCCGCCCCGTCACGCCGTTGAAGATCATCTCGACGCCCAGCACCACAATGACCGCCGCGAACAGGTAGCGCAGCGCTTTAACCTTGGCCTTCACCAGTACGCGCGCGCCGATCATCGATCCCGCCAGCACGCCCAGCATGACCGGCATGGTAATGCCCGGGGCAATGTAGCCGCGGCTGAGGTAAAGCCCGGCGCTCGCCGCCGCCGTTACCCCAATCATGAAATTGCTGGTGGTGGTCGACACCTTGAACGGGATCTTCATGGCGTTGTCCATGGCCAGCACCTTCACCGCTCCCGATCCGATGCCCAGCAGTCCCGACAACACGCCGGCGCCGAACATCAGTCCGTAGCCCGCCGGAACGCCGGTAACACTGTACGGCTGCATTCCCTGCGCCGTGGGATAGCGTTCCCGGCAGGCGCAGCTTTTCCGCCAGCGGCGACGATTGCATCTGCGGGCCATTCTCGTCGCGGTTGCGACTCGACAGGTACGACGAGTACAGCAGCACCAGTCCGAAGACAACGGCAATGGAGTTGCCGGAAACGTGCAGCGCTATAGCCGCCCCAGCGATGGCGCCGATGGTCGTCGCCGTCTCCAGGAACATGCCGATGCGAATGTTGGAGTAGCCTTCGCGGACGTAGGCCGCGGCCGCGCCTGAAGAGGTCGCGATCACCGACACCAACGACGCACCGATGGCATAGCGGATGTCGACGTGGAAGAGCAGCGCCAGCATGGGAACCACCACCACACCGCCGCCCAGCCCGGTCAGCGCCCCCAGAAACCCGGCCAGCAGCGAGCCCAGAGCGACAAGTCCGGTAAATTCGAGAACGTTCATGCGGTCGTGCCGGATCCGCGCCGTATCGGCCGGGCGCTTCCGGCGAAAGTGTAAGGATTGTACATGCCGGGCCCAGCCGGGCAAGGACCGGGGGCGCTGGATTTTGACGCCAGAAAACGGTAACTTAGAAGTACGAGGCGCGGTACCCAAGTGGTAAGGGAGAGGTCTGCAAAACCTTTACGCGTGGGTTCGATTCCCACCCGCGCCTCCAATCCTTCCTTCATCTCTCTGATTTCCTTGGACATTCACTTTTCACCGGGTAGGCGTCGATTGGCCTGAGTGGGCGAAAACAGGGGAGAATATGGCAAGGGGGGCGGACAAAAAGCGGACAAGAATCAGAGTACAAAATCACGTCTGTGCTTGGGTTTGCGGCCCTTTCTTCCGCTGACGCTGCGGTGTTTTGCTATTGATTGTGAGATTTTTGAAGATTGCGTTCTCGAAAGCAGTCCATGCAACCTGGCGCTCTCGAGTGAGGGTTATAGCGGCTCGACTGAGATCTGATATCTGATCCGGGGCATCACGGACGGTCACGGGCGCTAGACCGGGGCGTCCAGATTTTGTTGGGGGCACCTTAAGGTCTAACGATCTTCTCTGTCCACGTTTCCTCACTCCCCGCCTGAGCAGGTGGACTTGGCTCAATGTATTTTTGCTTGGTGCTCTCCCTCACCGTTCGTTTGCTGCCTCAAGGTTTCTTCGTACCGGAGCATCGCGTTCTTCTTGTGATCAGCCGTTGGATGGACGTATTTTTGGACTGTTCGAATGGAACTGTGACCAAGAATCGCAGCCAAGGTCGCGAGATCGATGCCGGCCTGGGCCACCCTGGTTGCGACCGAATGTCGTAGGTCATACAGCACAAAATCGAATGAGATGCCGGCTTTACGAGCGGCCTGACATAGGCTGTCATGGGCGCTGTTAAGACGAGAAACAGGCTTGGCAGGCCGACGGCGGGAAGGAAATATCCACGGCGAGTCACCGTTCATTCGCTTCGCAAGAATGCGACGGCTTTCACTGGTTAGGTCGAGAGTGCGACGGCTTGCTGGAGACTTGCCGCTGCGAACTCTTAGTTGTCCTCGTTCGAGGTCGATGTCTTCCTTCATCAACATCGTTACCTCCTCAGGGCGCATGCCTTGATTCAGCATCAGGCGCCCAACATCGTGCAGATCTGGATATTTTCCCGCCCGATGGGCGCCATCTCATATTTTCCCGGGTAGCCTGGCCGTCGAGTGTGGTAATGCTGGAGAAGTTTTGACGTACATGACGAGCATTCGCCGCGACACCATCCGCCGGCGCTTACTGGTCAACGGCGTGATACGACATGGCTCTGTCGGAAAGGCCCAGGGTGCCTGCGATCATAAACATTTTTCGTTGTTTGTAGCTTGCGAGGGAAGTCTCAAAACTCTTCTTAACCGTTGGCCGACAAATCACCCGCCGTAGAAAAATCAGATGTATCGTACCTTCATTGCAGCTTGGCGTACTCCGCTTTTGCCTGAATGAACACGGGGATGTCGGGGTCGGCATCTTTCCAGAGCGCCAGGAAATCTTCATACGACTTTCGCGCGGCAGCCTTGTCGCCCGTCATGGCTTGCGCGCGAGCAAGATGCAGACGCCCAAGTGGGCCTAGCACGGAATCCTGAAGTATGCCCGAATAGTCGAGCATCTTGCGAAACTCAATCACAGCCTTCTTCCCGTTACCTGCTTGGAGATGGGCAAGCCCACGAATATACATGGGGTATAGATACAGGCCAGTGAAAGACAGAGGAGAGGCTAAGTCGTATGGCGTAGTAACCTGCAGGGTCTTAATGGCACCCTCCGGATCGTTGTGGCTAAGCAGGGTTGCGGCTCGAATCGTCGGAATCTCGTAATGTTGCACCAGCGTGGCCAGAGGAAACTCGTGATTGAATTCTTCCATGAGGCTCTGTGCTTGCCTCTCATCTCCGGCGCGTGCAAAAGCCAGTGCCAGCAGCACTCTGTCGTTTCGTTTCGGGTCCGCGGCCAACGCCTCGGCCGCTGTTTCCAGGGCCCTGTGAGTGTCACCTGTTTCCGCAGCTCGCAGAGACTCATGCGCTCTGTCTGCAGCGACTGAATTCCACGGCCCAATTTCTCTTGCACGATAGAACTTCTGCGCCGCGCGAAACCGTCCTTCATAGATCGCCGTGTCGCCCTGCTGCTGAAGCAACCAATCCGCCGCTTCCGGTTTTCCTTTAGCCCATGTGAGTTGCTCCTGCATGCCGGCCTTGTCGTTCTCCAGAAAAGCCACGACATAGCGCCACGATCGCAGCAGCCAGGTATCCATCTTCTGCTGCTGAATGGTATCAAAGACGGCTTTGGCTTCCTGCAGCCTGTTCATGTTTATGTAAGGGACCAAGAGAAGGTAATAGGTCATAGGGTCGGGAGCAAGCCGAACCACTTCCCGGGCCTCCTCGGCAGCTCTCTCATAGTCACCCATGTCCGCCAGGGAAGCAGAGTAATTCCTGTGTGGCCATGGGTCTCCAGGAAAGACTTGTATCCACTTCAGGTATGTGTCATTCGCCTTGTCCAGTTCGCCCGTGCCGACATCGTAATAGAGCGCCTCTACCCAAAAGCGAGAATGCTGGTCTACTCGATCACGAAGCTCATAGGCCTTCTTAGCCGTCTGTGCCGCCATGCTGGCATCATTGAGGTTGTAGTAGTAGCCAGCCATATCCACGTAAGCCAGTACGAAGTCAGGATCCAGTTGAATGGCCTGCTTCATCCTCTCCAGCGCCTCGGCATTCCCCTTCGAACCTTGCACTCCGAGGGACTGGGTATAGGCTTGTAGCGCTTCAGGCGAGGCGCTCGTAATCTTTTCAAGAGGCGTATTGAATTTCTGTAAGGACCAATGGGGTTCGCCGAGCTGGTTGCGAAACTCGTGGCTCGCTAACCCTAAAACCGAGATTAGCTGATTACGACTCTCGACCTTCACCTCGGTCCGAGCCATTAGGTCTGAGGTTTGGCAGTTCACGGCTTGCAGTTCGAGGCGATAGTGATTTCCTACGTCGGTGACCGAGCCCGCAATATAAACTCTGCTGCCGGTTCGTAAGCATACATCGCGGGCGAGATCGGGCGTCAGCTTGACATCTTCTGCACGCTTCAGCGCTCTCAGCGCACCTCGCGTCTTGTCGGAAGTGAGCATGTGAAGAAAAGGTGTCTGCTGCAGCTCTAACCGCAAGGCCGTATTCAAGGCATCGTCAAGAACCGAATCAGCCGTGCGATTGGCAAAATCGGCGAGCACGATCGTGTCCTCATTCGTCAGGCCGATTCGGTTTTGTCCTCGCCAATACAGCCCACCTCCAGCAGCTAGAATCACCGACAGGGCGGCAACCATTAACCACGTCCACTGCCGACGCAGCAATGCTGGTTCTCTGCTACCTGACAGCCGCCCGAGGTCAGCCCTCACCTCGGACGCCGACTGATAACGCTGTTCGCGGTCTTTCTCCAGCGCCTTGTCAATCGTGGCGACCAGCTTGGAAGGAAGTGTAGAGTTCAACTCGCGCACTGGAATTGGAGGGGTGCTTACGATGGCATGGTGTACCATCGCTGCCGTCTCGCCGCTGAAGGCACGCTGGCCGGTAGTCATTTCATACAGCACCAGTCCGAACGAGAACAAATCGGTGCGCGCGTCCAACTTCTCTCCGCGCACCTGCTCTGGCGACATGTATCCCGCCGTGCCCATGGCCGAACCGGTGCAGGTGAGATGGGAATCTGCCTCGGGCTGAACGGTAGAGCGGACCTGAAGGTCCGCTCTGCCGTCCTCCTCGTGGTTTGTACTGGCTTGGATTTGTGCCGTTGCCGCCAAGTCTTTCTCGCTCGCGGCGACCAGCTTGGCCAAACCGAAGTCCAGAATCTTCACCTGTCCGGAGGTGGTCAGGAAGATGTTGGCCGGCTTGATGTCGCGATGAATGATTCCCTTCTGGTGGGCGGCTTGCAGTCCCTCGCAAATCTGCACCGCGACGTCGAGCAACTGGTGAAACGGAATGGACTTATCCACGGATGACGCGAGCCGGTCACGCAGGGTTTCGCCCTCCAATAACTCCATCACGATGAAGGGCTGGCCATCGTGCTCTTCCACTTCGTGAATCGTGCATATGTTGGGATGGTTCAACGAAGAGGCGGTCTGCGCCTCGCGCTCAAACCGCTGCAGCGCAACCGGATCGCTCGCCAGTTCGTCGGGGAGAAATTTCAAGGCTACGCGACGGCCTAACTTCAGGTCCTCTGCCTTGTACACCAGCCCCATGCCTCCGCCGCCGATGACCTCTAACACGCGATAGTGCGAAACTTTCTTGCCGATCAGCCCCTGTGGTTCAAGAGGAGGACTTTGGGAAACCGTGACCGCTGCGATGAACCTGTAGCCGCGCCGGGGCAGAGTCTCGATGAAGCGTGGCTGATCGGCGGAATCGTGAAGAATCTCGCGCAGCCTCTTCATGGCTTTGTTGAGACTTCCCTCGAAGTCCACGAAGACGTCCGACGCCCACAGCCGTTTAACTAACTCTTCTCTCGCCACCAACTTTCCCGGCCGTTCAAGTAGTGCTGCCAGAATTTGTAAAGACTGGTAGGGAAGAATCAGGCGGTTGCCATCACGCCATAGTTCGCCGGTGCGCAGGTCGAGCGCAAACTCGGCGAACTGAACTTGCTGGCGATGCTCAGCCGGAGTTGCCATAGAACTTTCTGGGAGTTGGGGAAGTTTAGCACTCCCCCACAGGCCTCGTCGCGGGAATCTGCGCCCGCAAACTAGCTGAAACTAAAGCATCTTGCAGGACGCCATGCAGAAGTCCGGCGAAAGTCAGACGCGCGGTATGGTTTTGCATCGCCAAGGTGCCGCACAGTCTCCTGCGAAAAGGAGGCAGTATGAAATCCAGGAACCTACCGACGGTTGTTGCGCTCACACTATTCGCCGCGCTGGCGATCACCTCTCAACTCTTTGGGCAAGCCACTTCCAGTCACAGCCACAAGCACCATCAGTACAAGCTGATTGATCTAGGGACTGTAGGCGGCCCGAACAGCAACTTTCCATCCGGGCCACCGCAGTTCAGGTTCCTTAACAATCGAGATACGGTGGCAGGTGTTTCGGCCACCTCTGTCGCGGATCCGTACTATCCGTACTGCCTCGCAGACTGCTATCTCGATCACACATTCCGTTGGAGGGACGGGGTTCTCACCGATATGGGAGCGCTTCCCGGGAACAATGGAAGCCTTCCTTTTGGCATTAACGACTGGGGAACGATTATCGGAGTCTCGGAGAACGGGTCTTATGACCCAACCACCGGTTATCCCATATATCGCGGTGTCATCTGGTCGGGAGGCAGGATTACCGATATAGGAACATTGGGAGGCAATAACGCCGAGCCCAACGGCATTAACGATTGGGGTCAAGTAGTGGGAGGCGCACAGAACAACATTCCTGATGCCTACGCGTCGGGTCTAGGCCCTTGCTTTAATGTCGACTGCTGGCCCTCAGCCACACAGATCCACGCCTTTCGCTGGCAATACGGCTCGATGCGGGACTTGGGAACCCTGGGTGGCAACGACTCAGCCGCCACACTGGTCAATGATCTCGGCGAAATTGCGGGCGTCTCCTATACCAACAACACTCCCAATGCCACCACCGGCCTACCGACGCAAGACCCGTTCTTCTGGAGTGGCGGCAGGATGGTGGACATCGGTACCTTGGGCGGGACGTTTGGCAACCCTTGGTGGATGAACCAAGTCGGCCAAGTCGTCGGCCAGTCCAACCTAGCAGGAGATCAATTGTTTCACGGTTTCTTGTGGGATCGAGGCAGACTAAATGATCTGCCCCCTGTGGGTGGCGGAAGCATCTCCACGGCATTATGGGTCAACGATGAGGGCGATGCGGTTGGAGGATCCTCGATCGCAGGTGACCAGCTATTTCACGCCCCGCTTTGGACGCGTGGAAGAGCAGTCGATTTAGGCACTGTAGGCCAGGACGCATGTTCGCAAGCCTACGCCATTAACTCAAGCCAGCAAATTGTCGGAGTCTCCGGAGGCATGGGGCAATGCTCGTCCTTTCAGACCGGACGCGCATTTCTTTGGGAGAACGGCGGCCCCATGGTGGACTTGAATGCGTTGGTAGACAATCCTTCCGACCTGCATGTCTATTTGGGGATCAACATCACAAACGACGGTAATATTGCCGCCCAAGCAATTCTTCCCAATGGCGATCTTCATGCTGTCCTCCTGATGCCCAGTGGCGACTGCGATGTTCTTTGTCAACATCGCATCGTCGAAAGCGAGACGTTGGCTGTTGGTCCGCCGGTCACCAGCGGCGCCACCGGTCCGGCGTTCGGCAGACCGTCGAATTGGCTGCTCAACGCTTTCGGACGGCGTTCGACCAAGGCCCTCCAACCGTTTGCGCCTTCGAAGTAATTCGAGACATTTGTGCCAGCAAATAGCCGTTTGATCGTTTTGTTGGACTGTGACCTGGGTGGCTATTCGGCAGAATCCCCGGCACGGCCTGATGCCGGAGTACCAGTGCCTTTTGGCGAAAGGCCGCCGCCAGGGTTCGACGAACGTGTCGATCATCTTCCCAGTGGTGAAACTTTACCGTTCCGACTCTGGCTTTCCAGGTTAGCCACAGACTTGGGAGCCAGAATCCATGGCAAGCGCTAGAAACATGCGATTTGCGGACGCCATGCAAAAGCCCCGCAAAAGTCAGGCGCGCGGCATGGCTTTGCATGGCGCTCTGCCGCAGGATGAGCTGCGAAAAGGAGACAGGATGATTTCGAAAGCTGCTTGATCCGGAAATGAGCGCCGGTGCATTGCCGATGTGCTGGCCTGGCACCATGCTCTCCCCGGTTCGGCCGCAGATTCACGGTCTGGCGCTCCCATTCATCAACCGGCTTTGCAAAGTCAGTGCAGCGCCCATAGCCGAAGTAATAGGAGAAGACGATGAAATTATCCAGATCGATATGGACGAGCATTGCTTATTTGGCGATGGCGGCGGTTAGTGCCCAGGCAGAGATCTTGTACACGCAGATCAAGGTGGCCATTCCTCTGAATGGCAGTCCGTACAACCTCGATCTCGACGACGGAGTCACTGACTTCGTTCTTCAATCCAAGCTTCTTCAAACCTATTGCCAATCTGGCGACGGCTACTTGTGGACGGTAACCGCAAATCCAACGAGGGCCGGCAATGGCGTCGTGGCCTTTGCATCGTCGTTTGGGTGGTTCGATAGGGCCTTGTCGACGGGGATTCGGGTTGGTTCCGATCAAACCTTCTATAAGGGATTCGCAGCTATGAGTGTGCTCCAATGGGGATATTGTGGGACAGGCACTTATGGACAATGGCTGAACATTCCGGATCGGCACTTGGCGCTACAGTTTCAGATCGTTAGAAACGGCATACCTGAAACGCACTACGGTTGGGCCAAGGTCAGCGTTGCGGGATACCTGGATCAGAATGGCGATCTTCAATGCGTGACTGTCTTGTCGGGCTTCGCCTACGAAACCGTTCCGGGGATGGAAATCACGACCGGACAGCTTTCGTCTTTAGAACAGGAGAATCCTTAGGACTAACCTGGAGCAATCGCAAACTTTCACAGCTGGCAGGTGAAGCAGCGATGGAGCATGCGCGATCGGGGAAGGCGGATTCAACACGACCTAGGCAATCCAAGGCACAGTCCTACAACGGCAACCTAACTGGCTGCGATCAGCAAGGCTGTATGACCATCTGGCGGGACCACACCTAGCCCGTCGATGTACATTTCAGCCGCCGAAAATAGCCTTCTATCGACTGGCGTAATTGACTCGAACTCAACTGAGACGGCGACTTGGTCCGTCGAGCGAATTTTCCAACCTGAGTGTACGGGACGGCGCCAATCCCTGCTGACGCGGGTCAGAGGTTTTCTTGTAGGAAGTCTGCAGTTTGGTACTGGGAAACAAGCCAGCATCGAGGGACCGGAATTGGCTCCCCGATTCCAATCGCTGCCCCGACTTTCTATAGCTGCGCGCGTATCTCGAGAGAGACGAGCGTACAGGGGCTTCAATAATAGCGCCCGGCGAGCTTTGTAGCGATACCAGGCAGGGGTCCCAGGTTAGCCAAACGAAATGGGCGAACCTGGGGTGCCGCACTTACTGGATAATCTCAAACACCACCCCGTTGCCATTCCATCCGCCGGAGTACGTGGTGCCGAAGATATTGCCGTTAGTGTCGAGAGACAAGCTGCCGTAGGGAGTTCCTCCATCGTCGCCGCCTGTGAAGTCATGCAGCGATCTGTAGATCCAAAGCCCATTCGACCGAGTCAGCTTAAAGACCGAGCCCTGGTGATTTGCGCCGCCCCGGGAAGTCGTGCCGTACAGATTGCCGGCGTTATCCATCACCACGCTGCCGTAGGGTCCACTCAGACCCTGTTGCGGGAGTCCGTAGAGTGTACTGAGGCTCCAGCTCCCGTCTGACGAGGGTGTCAGTTCGAAGACGGTGCCGCCTCCGTTGGCGCCGCCGGTCTGTGTGTTTCCGTAGAGGTTACCTGAACCATCCAAAATCACGCCGCTGATGGGCGTCAGCCCGTCGCTCCCGTTCTGAAAACTGTGGACCACACTCTCCGCCCATCCTGAGCCTGCCGGTGTTAACTGATAGACGGTGCCCCAGCCTTTCGTCCCGCCAGCGGTGGTAGTGCCGTACAGGTTCCCGGCCTGGTCGATGACCGGACCATAAAGCGGCGCCGCTCCATCCGGCGAGCCCGCAAAGCTGTGAATGACTTGTTCGCTCCATGCACCTCCGTTGAACGTCAGTTCGTATACCGCACCTTGTTCGTTCGCGCCGCCGTTTCGAGTGGTTCCGTATAGGTTTCCTGCACGATCGAATACAACATCTCCAATGTCGGGATTACTCCCATCTCCATCACCAAATTGGAAGATCAAATCCTCCTGCCACAATCCAAAGTAATTGCCCGGTTTCGGTTGCAGCCGATAGACGGAGCCGCACCCATGCAGTTGTCGGCATCCCTGGCCATCGGCTCCGGAGTGCGTCGTGCCATAGAGAGCACCATCTGGACCGATCACTGGTCTGGAGTATGGGCTGCCGCCGTCGGTGGCTAGCTGGTTCCAGCCTTGGAAGGCGTAGAGCAGGTAGAACGACCAGCCACGGCCGGAATGCACTAGATGGAACACGGTGCCTTCGCCTTCATTACCACCAGCGGAGGCGGTGCCAAACACATTTCCCGAACTGTCAACTGTCACGCCAGCAACAGGATAGGCTCCATCGTTGCCCCCGGTAAACCTGTACAAGACGTTGTAAGTCTCGGCGTTTGCAAAGGGTGTCAACCCAAGAGCCAGCCCGTGCAACAAACACATTGCACTTACCATCCATCCTCTGATTTTCATACCGCTCCTTTGAAATTCGAAGGCGGGTGAGACCCCATATGTTCCTACCGGAGTGAATTTCGCCTTCCGAGTGAGGCGCAGTGTGTGTCAGTTGGGTTTTGGGAACAATGCATTGACGGTGACTTGGCAGTGATTTGCCGGTGAACCAAGGTAAGCCTCTGGTAGTAAAAGGGTTGCTGTGAAGTTACAGCGCCAATAGCCGGGGTTTGCTATAGCCGCAGAATTCCAACTTCAGCTTGGAACTGCAGGGTGAGGATAGTAAGAATCCTCGTCACTCACCTCCATACCCATGCCAGACAGGCTTCCATGTCGGGTGCGCTTTGGGGCCTTTGAGCTTGACCCGAAGGCAGGGGAGCTTTGCCAGGGTGACCTTAAGATCCTGCTCCAGGACCAACCTCTACAGATCCTGCTGATGCTAGTGGAACGCGGCGAGGAGATCGTTACTCGCGAAGAAATCCAAAAGAAGCTATGGCCCGATGACACAGTTGTCGAGTTCGGTGTCAGCATCAACCAAGCCGTGTTGAAGCTGCGCCGTGCTCTCAAGGACTCAGCCGAAGATCCCCGATACATCGAAACCGTGGCCCGGCGGGGATACCGGCTTAAAGTGCCGGTAGAAGCGGTCGAAAGCCAGCGCGAACCGACGACGCTCACTGGCAAACAGGTGTCGCACTATCGCGTGTTGGATGTGATCGGCGGCGGCGGGATGGGCGTGGTCTATCGTGCCGAAGACTTGAAGTTGGGCCGTGCGGTGGCACTCAAGTTTCTGCCGGTCGAATTAGGCGATGACCCGAGCGCGCGGCAGCGCTTTCAGCGTGAGGCCCAGGCGGCTTCGGCGCTAGACCATCCCAATATCTGTGCCATCCATGACCTGGAGGAGTACGAAGGCAAGCCCTTCATCGTGATGCAGTTGCTGGAGGGAAAGACGCTGCGGGACTGGCTGGCGTCGGCCACCGAGGAGGAGAAGTCACACACACTGAAGCGTCTACTCGATATCGCCATGCAGGTGGCCGACGGACTGCAGGCCGCGCACGAGAAAGGCATCGTTCACCGCGACATCAAGCCCGCAAACATCTTTCTGACCAACAAAGATGTAGCCAAGATTCTGGACTTCGGTCTGGCCAAGCTGGTGGAGGTCGGCGAAGATGCCGTTGACCCGAACGACGCGGTAACCGATGAAACCAGCTCCGTCGCCATGGTCTCAAAGGAGGCACATCCCGGATCACCTGAGAACGTAGAGGTGACCGGGCTCCTCGACAAAATGGATACGGCGGTCGAACGTCTAGTCAGCGTGCCTGGCGGCACATTTGCGGAAAACTCGAGAACCTCAAGTCTCGTCAGTATCGCAAGCGATATCGCGAACGGTATCACGGGCAGGATACTTAAGTTCTTTGAGAAGGATCGTACCGACTGGGAGGCCGCTATGGCACTCCCTATTGTCGGAACCTCCTCCCTGGTTGGGAATCACAAACCTGTCGCTCTTTCATCAGATCCAATTGACGCAAGAATGAAGGTTGTGAGTGAGGGTGACGGAGGCACCGGTCTGCATCTAACGCGCACCGGGTTTGCTTTTGGTACGGCAGCATATATGTCACCAGAACAGGTGCGCGGTGAAACACTGGACGCGCGCACAGATCTGTTCTCGTTTGGGCTGGTGCTCTATGAAATGTTCACCGGGCAGCGGGCCTTCAGCGGCAAGACGGCGGCGGTTGTCCACAAAGCGATTCTGAATAACAATCCGGTTCCATTGCGCGAACTTAACTCCGCTCTCCCGGCCAAACTCATCGCGGTGATCGACAAGGCGCTGGAGAAAGACCGAGAACGCCGTTATCAAAACGCCGAAGAGATGGCAGGAGACCTACGTGAGTTGTGCCAGCGCAGTGCAGGACGAACACGCCGCTCGCAGTTCGTGTTGGCTGGCATCGCGATCGCAACCCTCATCGTGATTGCTGTCTTCGGGGTACGACTCCTCGAGTCACAATCCGGGCCGGCGCGAAAAGTTGAAGTTCATCAGCTTAGTTCCGGCGCTCCAGACAGCCAAGTGCTTGATCAAATAGCGCTTTCACCAGATGGCAAGCGACTGGCGTACGGTGGCGAAGCCAATGGACTTACGCTCCTACAGGTGGATAGCGGTGAGAGCCGGTCGTTCCCTAACACCACCAGCTTTCGACCCATTAGTTGGTTGACTGATGGAGAGCATCTGCTGATTTCCAAATTGGGTGAAGCCGGAACATGGAAAATGTCTGCGGAGGATGGCGCGACAGAGAAGTTCCGGGATCACACGCTGAACCCCTTCCCTTCTCCCGATGGTGGACACATAGCCTTCTTCACCGACAACGCTCTTTGGGTCCAATCTCAGGGAGAAGGTCCCAGGAAACTGAAGGAATTCGATTCCCGATGGCTATTGGGTTCCCTGGCATGGTCGCCCGACGGACAACGAATTGCCTTCGATCGTATGCGCATGCTCCAGCCCGACACGTCCAATGCGTGGGGGCAGCCATTCGAGATCCTGCTCGACACGTGCGATTTGCAAGGCCGCTGCTCCACCACGTTTTCGGACCCACGTCTGTACATGGACACGTTTTTTAGCAACGTCGCTTGGCTGCCGGACGGACGCTTGATTTTCTCTCTACGAGAACCCGTTCCAGATGAGCACAGTAGCAATTTGTGGTCCTTGGATGTTGACTCGAGCACAGGAATGGCACGTGGCAAACCCAAACGTCTGACTGACTGGTCAGGTTTTGAACTTGGCAGCCTCTCGGCATCCGCTGACGGGAAACGACTGGCCCTGCTCCAACGACGTATTGACAGCCGAATCGATGTGGCCGAGCTTCGGGAATCAGGCGGGGATTTAGGACAGGCCAAGCCGCTCAATTCCGACACATGGTACGGCCGTCCGGTGAGTTGGACTCCGGATAGCCGAGAAGTGATCTTTCTTGCCAGCCGACATGGTCGAAACGGCATCTTCCGCCAAGAATTAAATGATCGCGGTGTGCAGACGTTAGTTTCCGGCGCCGCGAGCTACAGCTCAGCCGTTACGTCGCCTGACGGACAATGGCTCCTCTACTCAGAACGGATCCAGGATGGATCAGAGCATCTGATGCGGATGTCCTTGCAAACCGGTTCGTCCTCCGTTCTGCTCAGCGGAGCTTACGGCTGTCACTGCGCGTCTCCGCCTTCCTCGTTGTGTGTTTTGTCGGAATTCAAAGGCGATCGGGTGGTCTTCTCGAAACTGGATACATTCTCCGGTCGCAGTAACGATCTGGTGAGCGCGCCCACAACAGGAATGGGTTATGGCTGGAGTCTTTCTGCAGACGGTAAGAAAATTGCCTTCGTGGATAGCGGAACAGGAGAACGAGTCCAAATTCTAGGTATAAATGGCGCGGTACGGGTGATTCCGGTGAAGGGCTGGAATTATTTGCAATCGGTCAACTGGTCGGCCGACGGAAGTCACTTGTATGTTTCTGGGGGCAAGAACGTCTCAGCCGATGTCATGACGTTCGCAATTCTCGAGGTGTCCCTTACCGGAAATTCCAGAGTGCTGCGGGAAGTGCCGGGCACGCAGGGTTGGGTGGCTCATGCTGTTCCGTCGCCCGACGGACGTCATGTTGTTTACACCGACTGGGATTTTTCGTCGCGCATGGTGATGCTGAGAGATTTTTGATGGGACCGGCTTCTGCTGATTTCGTCACGCCGTGGAAAGCAATCGCGAAGACTACCGCAGCATAGGAGATGGGTCACTCGCGAGAAGTCTGCTGCCTTTGGGATCTCGCTAACTACCGAAAACACGTCTGCTATCAAATTTGTTTTCGAATGATTGCAGAGACCAATGGAAACCAGGTCGTCTTTACCTCGCTTGACCCTATGGGTGGCCGCGGCAGGCAAGTCGCCAAGGTCGACGCTATCAACAGCAACTCCGTCTCGTGGAGCCCTTCGTCGAACGAGAAATCGCTGTCTTGGACGAGGGGACTCTACACCAAATCTCCGAAGGCTCCTTGCGACCGGAAACCTGGTCGCGCTTGCCCAACCCAGTAGCGAATAATAAAGGCCTCAAGAGCTTGAAGTAGAGGGGCGGACAAAAGGCGGACAAAACCATCAGAAAACGTTGTGTACAGTTGAATCAAAGTCGGTTATGAAGCGAGATTCAAGGTCTGCAAAACCTTTACGCGTGGGTTCGATTCCCACCCGCGCCTCCAATCCTTAACCCTTCCCGTTAATCCAATCCTTAACCATGCCGTTTACTCAGCCCCAAAAAACCGCTCCACTGCCTTTATGTCCGTCGCACGGCCGTACTTGGGTAGGCTGTCGAGGAAGACGCGTCCGTAGCGCTTGTTCAGGATGCGGTTGTCGAGCAGGCAGAGCAGCCCGCGATCGTGCAGCGAGCGGATGAGCCGGCCGAAACCCTGCTTCAGCGAGATCACCGCGCTGGGAACCTGGTACTCGAAGAAAGCGTTGCCGCCATCTTCGTCAATGGCCTTGATCCGCGCCGCTACCACGGGGTCGTTGGGCACGGCGAAGGGCAGCTTGTCGATGATGACGCAGCTGAGCTGCTCGCCCTGCACGTCCACCCCCTGCCAGAAAGACGATGTCGCGAACAGCACCGCGTTGGGCGTAAGCCGGAACTCTTCCAGCAGCGCATTCTTAGGCGCGCTGCCCTGGAGCAGCATTGGGAATTCCAACTCGCCCAGCAGCCGCTCATAGAGCTGATTCATCAGGGCGTAGCTGGTAAACAGGCAGAAGGCGCGCCCGCGCGTGATCTCCAGCAGCTGGCGGACACGTTGCGCGGCCTTGGCGACGAACTGCGGGTCGCGCGGGTCGGGCAAGTCGGGCGGAACGTAGAGCAGCGCCTGTGACTGGTAATCGAAGTGTGAGGGGACCACCAGCTCGCGGGCGTGCTGAATACCGAGCCGGTTGCGGATGTATTCAAAGCCGCCAGCCACCGCCAGCGTTGCCGAGGTGAGCACAGCGGAGTCGAGATGCTCGAACAGCGTGCTGCGCAGGATGTCGGCGACAGCGATGGGCGTGGCCTGCAGAAAAACGTTGTGCTGGCTGCCTCGACGGTCGGCGCGCCGGTCAACCCAGAAGACAGTGTTGCGGTCCTGTGCTTCCATGACGAAACCCAGTTGTACCCGCAGCTCGTCCACGCGGCGCGACATGGCGTGCACCTCGTCCGGCTTCTTGGGAATACCTTGCAGCTCGGTGTAGAGATGCATCAGCGCATTCTGCAGGCCGAGATACTCGTCGCCGTTTTCTTCCAGGAATTCTGCCCGGTTCTCGAAGGCGAAGCGGCCTTCCCCCGGCGGGATCAGAGAGAAGAAGAACTGTGAGTGCTCGCGCACGCGGCCGGAGGCCTGAAGCACGTCGGCTACAGGAATATCGGCCCGGCGCAGCGTATTCTCGACATCGCGCAGCAACTCATCGACACGCAAGTTGGAAACGGTCACGCCGAAGTAGTCGGCGGCCACGTCTTCCAGTTCATGCGCCTCGTCGAAGACCACAATGCCGGCGTCGGGCAAAACACCTGCGTCGGGAGCAGCGGTCGGCCGCGGCCTTGATCGCCAGATCGGCGCAGAACAGGTGATGGTTGACGATGATGATGTCGCTTTCAGCTGCCTTGCGCCGCATTTCTGTGATGAAGCAGCGGTCGAACTGCTGGCACTCGCTGCCGATGCAGCGGTCGGTGCGCGCATCCAGCTTGGGCCACAGGTGGCTGTTTTCCGGCAGCTCGGCCAGCTCGGCGCGGTCGCCGGTCTCGGTCTTCTGTTCCCAGTCGCTGATGATGCGGAACTGGTTGATCTCTTCCAGGCCATTGAGCACGGGCTGGCTGGTGAGGTCATAAAGCTTTTTGCGACAGAGGTAATTGCCGCGCCCCTTCATGTAGCAGACGCGCAATTCGCCCAGGTGCTCCTGCAAGAATGGAACATCCTTCCAGAAGAGCTGTTCCTGCAGCGTCTTGGTTCCGGTGGAAATGATGACCCGCTTGCCGGATCGGATGACCGGCAGCAGGTAGGCCAGCGTCTTTCCGGTACCGGTGCCGGCTTCCACGATCAGGTGGCGGCGCTCGCTCAGTGCCTGCTCGACGGCCTCGGCCATTTGCAGCTGGCCGCGACGAAACTCGTAGGCCGGATGCGTTTTGGCGAGCAAGCCGCCAGGACCGAAGAACTGGAACAGCGACGGCAGGCGCGCGGCGAAGGTAGCGGATTGTGGAGTGGACGACACGGTGCGAGGAGTCTTGTCCCTATAATAGCTGTACGGGGGAATCAGTGCGATTTTGCGCTATTTCGAGCCCTCGGGCATGGTTCGCGGCACAGCGAGCTTCCAGCAACTCCGAAAGAGCCTAATTTGAGCCGTCGCATTCAATATCAGGATAAGAGCAAGGCCCACGGCGGCGAGCAGCCCGCACTGGGAACGCTGGCCATCGTGGGACGGCCGAACGTCGGCAAGTCCACGCTGTTCAACCGGCTGGTCGGGTCACGCCGCGCTATTGTGGGCGACGAGCCCGGGATCACCCGTGACCGTCTGTACGGCGACATCGAATGGGCCGGCAGCCATCTGCGTGTGGTGGACACCGGCGGCATCGTTCCCGATGACAAGGCCCTCATCCCGTCCGAGATCTTCCGTCAGGCCAAAGTCGCACTGGAGGAAGCTGACGTCATCGTGATGGTGGTCGATGGCCGTACGGAATTGGCCTCGCCCGACATTGAGCTGGCGCGGCAGCTGTTGCGCATGGGCAAGCCACTGCTGCTGGCGGTCAACAAGATCGACACTATGCAACTGGAACCCTACGCGGAAGAGTATCGACGGTTAGGCATCAAGGAGCTGTTTCCGGTCTCGGCGGAAAACGGCAACGGGCTGGCAGAGTTGCTGGAGCATGTGATCTCGCTGATGCCCGCGCAACCCGAGGTCGTGGAAACGCCTGAGCCGGAGACAGGTGAGGCTGGAGTCGAGGAAGAAACGGGCGAGCCGGAAGAGAAGGAAGTGAAAGTTGCCATCATCGGGCGTCCCAACGTTGGCAAGTCGACGCTGCTGAATGCCCTGACGGGCACTGGGCGCGCCATCGTCTCGCCGGTCGCCGGCACTACCCGGGACGCGGTGGATGAAGTGCTGGAGCGCGATGGGCTGACCTATCGCTTTATCGATACCGCCGGTATACGCCGCAAGGGCAAGACCGAACTGATGGCTGAGAAGCTGTCGGTAGTGATGGCGCGCAAACATCTGGACGCCGCCGATGTGGCGTTGATCGTGATTGACGCCGTGGAGGGCGTGACCGCCGGGGACGCCACCATTGCCGGCTACGCCCACGAAAGCGGACGTTCGGTGATCATCGTGGTGAACAAGTGGGACCTGGTGACCACGGCGCGCACGGACGGCAAGCCTCCGGCGGAGATGAAGGTTTACGAGGAGCAGCTGCGCTATCACATGAAGTTCTTGAACTACGCGCCGGTGGTGTTCGTTTCGGCGGCGCAGGGCAAGAACATCAACAAGCTGTTCTCGACCCTTGAGTTGGTGTCGCGCGAGCGCCGCAAGCGCATTGGCACGGGCGAGATGAACCGGTTTATCAGTCGCGTGGACTTCGAGCGAGCATCCGTACCGATGTCGAAGCGAGTGAAGATTCTGTACATGACGCAGGCCGGAGTGTCGCCGCCAACATTTATCCTGTTCACCGATCGCGCGGTGAAACTGCACTTCTCGTATCAGCGTTTTCTGGAAAACCAGATTCGCGACGCGTTTGGTTTTGTGGGAACGCCCATCTGGATCAAGAACCGGGCGCGCAACGAGCCTCGGGACAGCAAGTAACCGTCAAATCGGTCTGGAATTGTCATCCTGAGCGGAGGTGCGTCGCCTTCGCGCACCGGAATAAAAGGACCTGCGGTTGGCGGGCTCGTGAATCAGGCGTGCACCGTTTCGTCTGAGGCGGTGTAGCTAAATCTGTGCGCCTTTAGCGTCAGCCTAGTCTTTCGACTTCGCCGCGCTTGGTTTTTGTTCCGCCTCCAGCCACAGTGCCCAACTCTGCCAGCGCACGCTCGCACACCATGGCGTGACGTTGCTTCTTGTCGCGGACGCGGCGCTTGGTGTCCTCATCCAGTTGCAGCAGCAGATCGAAGGTGATGTTCGCCGGCTGGAAGTGTTTCGGGTCGGCGTGGCAGATGTAGTTGACCAGCGCGCCGAATGCGGTTGCGCGCGGAGGCGGGACGGGTTCGACCCTCTGCGCCATCGCCGCAACATTTTTCCCGGCGAGCAAGCCCGTCGCGATCGATTCCACATAGCCTTCCACGCCGGAGATCTGGCCCGCGAAGAGCACGTTGGAGTGCTGCTTCATTTGCAGCGTTTCGCTCAATAGTGTGGGGCCGTTGATGTACGTGTTGCGGTGAATCTGGCCGTAGCGCAGAAACTTCGCGTTCTCCAGGCCGGGGATGAGCCGCAGAATTCGCGCCTGTTCGCCGAATTTGAGGTGGTTCTGAAAGCCGACCAAGTTGTAGGAATCGGCACGCAGATTCTCCTGGCGAAGCTGTACCACAGCGTAAGGCATCTGGCCGGTGCGCGGATCGCGCAGGCCAACCGGCTTCATCGGGCCGAAGCGCAGAGTGTCGCGGCCGCGGCGAGCGATTTCTTCGATGGGCAGGCAGCTCTCGAAGTAGTTCAGGTTCTCCCAATCTTTGGAATCGACCGAGTGCGCTTCAATCAGCGCGTCCAGAAAGCGGTCGTATTCCTCCCTGGTCATGGGGCAGTTGATGTAGTCGGCACTGCCCTTGTCGTAACGCGCCGCCATGTAGACGCGCGACATGTCGATGGAATCGGCTTCCACGATGGGACTGATCGAGTCGTAAAAATAAAGCTGTTCCTTGCCACTCAGTCGCAGGATCTCGTTGGTCAGCGAGTCGGACGTGAGGGGGCCGGTGGCTACGACGGTGAGTGCTCCGTCCTCGTCGATCGCGGTCACCTCCTCGCGCAAGATCTGGATGAGAGGCTCGCGCTCGATAGCGGCGGTCACGGCGGCAGCGAAATTCTCGCGATCTACAGCCAGCGCGTGACCGGCGGGGACGGCGGTCTGGGTGGCAATCTCCATCAGCAAAGAGCCGGCGCGCCGCATTTCTTCCTTGAGCAGCCAGGGCGCCGTGTTCTCGGTGTCAGACTTTAGGGAATTGGAGCATACGAGCTCGGCAAAGTGGGCGGTTTGGTGTGCCGGAGTGGGGCGCGCCGGGCGCATCTCAAACAACTGCACCGCAATGCCGCGGCGAGCGCACTGCCAGGCGGCTTCCGAGCCGGCAAGGCCGGCACCGATAATGCGTATAGGTTTGTTCATGAAGAGTTGGCGAAGGTCTGGCATTATTATACGAACCTTTGTGGAGGAGATTGAGCATGGCAAGAGTTTCGTACGTCGAAATGGAACAGGCATCACCCGAGGTGAAGGAGGTTTACGAGCAGACCTTCAAGGGCAAGCCGGGCAGCATTCAGAAGTTGCTGGCACACCGGCCCGAGATGATGAAGGCATTTTTGGCTTTTTATGCTACCGTGGGCCGCTCATTGGAGCGGCGTTTGTATGAACTCATCTATATCCGAGTATCGATGATCAACGCCTGCCGGTATTGCTTGCAGCATCATCTGTCGGCCTCCAAGCGCGTAGGCATGAGCCGAGAGGAGTGGCAGGCGTTGCAGAATGGCGACTACGCCGGGTTCACGCCGAAAGAGAAAGCCGCGCTGCTGTTCGCCGAGAAGCTGACGCGCAATCTACACGCCATCAACGACGGCGACGTTGACGAGTTGAAGAAGCACTTTTCCGACGAGGAAATCGTGGATCTGGACGCGCTCGCCAGCCTGGTGAACTTGACCAACCGCCTCACCGATCCGCTGGGCGCGGATTTGGAGTTTGCCGAGGAGAAAATCTAAGCCGTACTACACCGGCATGAAGGAAAGCAGATCCCTCACTCCGCTCGTGATGGACAAACACGCAGTTCTGATAACGTCTTGAGAAATGCTGAGAAACGACGAAGGGCACAGTCGCGGCTGTGCCCTTTTCAGCTAGTCCATCTCAAATGTTGATCTGCTATCCGTGTCCTCCGCCACCGCCCGTCAGCTCGCGCACGATAGAATTCACGAACTGCTTGGCGTCGCCGAACAGCATCAGGTTGTTATCGAGGTAGTAGAGCGGATTGTCGATGCCGGCGAAGCCGGGGCTCATGCTGCGCTTGATGACCATCACGGTGCGCGCCTTGTCCACATCGAGAATCGGCATGCCGAAGATGGGGCTGCTGGCATCGGTGCGGGCCGCCGGGTTGGTAACGTCGTTGGCGCCGATAATCAGTGCAACATCCGTTTGCGGGAAGTCCCCGTTGATCTCATCCATGTCCAGCAGCTTGTCGTAAGGAATGTCAGCCTCGGCCAGCAACACGTTCATGTGTCCGGGCATTCGTCCGGCTACCGGGTGAATGCCGAACTTTACGTCCACGCCGCGCTTGGTGAGGGCATCGTAAAGCTCGCGGACTTTGTGCTGTGCCTGGGCGACCGCCATGCCGTAGCCGGGCACAATCACGACCTTGTTAGCTGCGGAGAGAATCGCCGCCGCTTCTTCCGGGGTAGCGCTGCGGACGCTGCGGGTCTCCGTCGTACCGGCAGCCGCGGCCTGTACCTGTCCAAAGGCGCCGAACAGCACATTGCTGAACGAACGGTTCATCGCCTTCGACATGTTGATGGAGAGGATCAAGCCCGACGCTCCGTCGAGCGCGCCGGCGACGATCAGCAGCTTGCTGTTGAGCACGAAGCCCATGGCCGCAGCTGACAGTCCGGCATAGGAGTTCAACAGCGAAATGACGGTCGGCATGTCGGCGCCGCCGATGGGGATGATCAGCATCACGCCAAACAGCAGCGCGATTCCGACCATGAAGGGATAAAGCTGGGTCTGGCCGGGATTCAGCACCAGGCTGACCGCGATGCCCACCGCCGACAGCAGCACCAGCAGGTTGACGATGTTCTGCCCTTTATAGGTAATGGGCCGCTGGGGCAGGATCTCCTGGAGTTTTCCCGCGGCCATTAAACTTCCCGTGAAGGTCAACCCGCCGAGGATCACCTCCAGGGACAGCACCGACATGACGAACTTGGGGACATTGGGCGTGCGCAGGTAGAACTCAGCCGTGCCTACCAGGGTCACGCAGAGCGCGCCAAAAGCGTGGCTGAGCGCGGTCCGCTGGGGGACGGCGGTCATCTGCACATTGCCCAAGGGCACGCCGATGATGGCGCCCAGCACCAGGGCGATGGCTATCCACTTGTAATCGACAATGCCTTGATACAGCAGTGTGCCGATGATGGCCAGCAGCATGCCGGCCTCGCCTGCCCACACGCCACGCCGCGCCGTGGTCGGAGAGCTCAACCACTTCAGCGACAGGATGAACAGGACAACGGCAATGATGTAGGTCGTCTCAATGATGCCAGGGATCATGGTTTCTGTGTCCCCGGTCGGCTGGATTTGAACATCTTGAGCATGCGGTCGGTGATGATGAAGCCGCCGACGATGTTGCTGGTGGCGGCGACGATGGCGATAGTGCCCAGCACGGCTGCGAGGGTGGATTTTTGCTCGCCGGCCAGGATGATGGCGCCGACGACCGCGATGGCGTCGAGCGCATTGGTCAGCGACATCAGCGGGGTGTGCAGTAGCGGCGACACCCGTCGAATCACTTCGAAGCCGATGAACGCTGCCAGGATGAAGACATAGAGGCTGTTGATCAGGTCTGCGGTAACCACTAACTTGCCTCCTTCGATTGGGAAACCAGGGCCGGGAGGGAGAAGAACTCGCGTATGCGGGGATTCACAATTTCGCCACCTTGCGTGACCAGCGTGCCACTCGTGATCTCGTCAGCCAGGTTCAGCTGCATCTTGCCGTCTTTGACGAGATGGACCAGGAAGTTGGCCAGGTTCTTTGCGTACATCTGGCTGGCGTGATAGGGAACAGAGCTGGCCAGGTTGATGGTGCCGATGATGGTAACGCCGTGCTCAACGATGGTTTCTTCGGAACGGGTGAGCTCGCAGTTGCCACCGCGCTCGGCAGCCAGATCGACAATCACGGAACCGAGCGCCATGCCGGCAACCATCTCCTTGGTCACCAGTACTGGCGATTTCTTTCCCGGGACGACAGCGGTAGTGATCACCACATCGCTCTCGGCCACCACCTTGCCCAGCAGTTCACGCTGGCGCTGGTAGAACGATTCATCCTGCGCTTTGGCGTAGCCGCCCGCGTCTTGCGCATCGGCGACTTCCAGTGGCAGCTCGACGAAGCGTCCACCCAAGCTCTGGACCTGCTCCTTCACCGCCGGACGCAAATCGTACGCCGAGACGACCGCGCCCAGGCGTCGGGCAGTCGCGATAGCTTGCAGTCCGGCGACCCCGGCGCCAATGACCAGCACGCGCGACGGCGTGATGGTTCCCGCCGCAGTGGTGAGCATCGGAAAGATGCGCGGAAGCTTGTCGGCAGCAATCAGCACGGCCTTGTAGCCGCAGATGGTGCCCATCGACGAGAGCGCGTCCATGCTTTGGGCGCGAGTGATACGCGGCATCAGCTCCACCGAGAAGGAGGTCACGCCGGTAGCGGCAATCTCCTCAAGGGTACGAACATCGCCCAGGGGACGCAGAAAGCCGATCAGCGTCTGGCCGCGGCGCAGAAGCGACAGGTCGGAGCGCCCTGTCCGATCATTGGAACCGTAGGAGAGCACTTGGAGGATGATGTCGGCGGAACTGAAGACATCGCCGCGACTGCCGACTATTTTGGCGCCCTTGCTGGCGTAGTCGGCATCGGGATAGCCAGCTTCCACTCCAGCGCCAGCTTCGATAACGACTTCCAGCCCGACCTTGGCGAGATTCGGAATCACGCCCGGTACCAGGGCCACACGCCGCTCCCCCGGAAATGTTTCGCGGGGAACACCGACAATCATAGGGTCTCCTTACATTGGCTCCGTTGCGCCGAGAGAGCGCCGGAGAAACCGCTGTTAACGAGCAACCAGCGCGCCCTCAGGCGTTGGACTGGCTCGTAGCGAATCAGAGAGCATTCTACGCACAGTTCGCGGAAAGTCCAGTGCCATCAGCCAGTTGTGCCCCAGTGGTCATGCAATTTCCATTGACAACTTTCGAACGCGCGATAAGATGGCGCGGCATGGGGAATGCGGCAGCTGGCGCGAACGACCGGTTGCGGTGACGAGGCCTCGGGGAGGAACGCGGGTATGACGTCGAGCGGATTGCTGGGGTCGACGACGCTGGAAGTCGCGATCGGGCTGATCTTCGTTTACCTGCTGCTGGCCGTCATCTGCACCACGGTGAACGAGTGGATTGCCGGCATCTTGAAGCGGCGTTCCACCACCTTGCAAGGCGCGATCCGGCAAATGCTCGACGCGCAGGCCGGACAATCGAACCTGGGCGACGCCAACTGGTTTCTGCAGCAGTTCTATGCGCACCCGCTAATCAGTGGACTGACCCAGCCCGGAACCAAGCTACACCCCGCGTACATCTCCGCGCGGACCTTCGCAACCGCGGTGATGGACATCGCCACCCCGCAGCAGCCTGGAGTGCTGAACTTCGCCGAACTGGAGACCGGAATCCAGAACCTGCCGCCCGGCGACGTGAAGAAGACCCTGCTGTCGCTGATTCAGAACACCAATCACGATCTATGCCAGGCTCAGAAGAACATCGAAGACTGGTACAACGACACCATGGAGCGCGTTTCGGGCTGGTACAAACGGCGCACCCAGCTGTGGACAGCATGCCTGGCGATTATGCTGACGCTCGCCGCAAACGCGGATACCGTCCAAATTGCCAAAACACTGTGGACCGATCCCACCTTGCGGTCGGAGCTGGTGGAAGAAGCCAAGCAGCGTACCGAAGCCAATCATCAGCGGACAGCCGCCGGTGACGAGAGCAAAACTACGGTTGCCGGCTCCGAGAACAACGCCAACTCAGCGGCCGTTCAGAGCAGCGCCAAGGCGGCAGAAGTTTCCTCGGCCTCGCGTGACGAACTAAACACGCTTGGACTGGTCGTGGGCTGGAATCACCAGTCGCTGCCCACTTCTACCCGCGGATGGTTGGATAAAATCCTGGGTTTCTTCCTCAGCATCGTAGCTATCTCGCTGGGCGCCCCGTTCTGGTTTGATCTGTTGAACCGTTTCATGCGGGTGCGGGACGTCGGCGACTCTCCGCCTAAAAAATAGTTTTGACGATCCTGCACCAGCCTCTGTCCAGTCCTCGTCATGGCCGCAACTTGGCATCTAAACCCAAAGAGGGCTGCTGGACGGTTACCTGAGTCTCAAGGCAGTTACCTCCCCGCACCGACGGACCCTTTATGGCAAGACTCCGGTAACACGGTGTAATCCCTTGTTTACGAGAATGTTATGAGCGCGTCATCTCGGGACGACTCGCCGTCAGCTGCGCTTCCGGCCTCCGTTGTGGTGAAAATACAACACCCCGGAGTACCGGCAAACTTGTAATCTACTGTATGCGCTGCTGTTAAGTCTTTCTTATTGATCTACGAACGCACAATTCGCAAACCTGTTGACTGCTCGGGTGTTGGGCTGCATAGCGGTGCGCCTGTCCATCTTCGCATCCTGCCCGCTCCCGCGGGTTCGGGTATTGTGTTTCGCCGGGTCGACCTCGATGGCTTCGAGGTCGAGGCCATCAGCCGTAACGTCGCCAAGGTAAGCTACGCCACCCACCTCATGAAGAAGGGCGTGCTGATCTCCACCACGGAGCATCTGCTGTCGGCTTTCATGGGCATGGGCGTCGACAACGCCATCGTCGAGATCGACAACCTCGAGGTCCCCATCCTGGACGGCAGTGCGCTGCCCTTCGTCGAGATGCTGACCGACGCCGGACTGCGGCAGCAACGCCGCAAGCGTGTGTACCTCAAAATCCTCCGACCCTATGAGCTGCACGAAGGCGACAAGTTCATAGGCGTCTACCCGGCGGAGCGTTATTCCGTCAGCTACGCCATCAACTTTCCCCACCCGCTGATCGGCGGCGAAACCTTCCAGGTTGAGCTTTCCAACGGAAGCTACGTGAAACATATCGCCGCGGCCCGCACCTTCGGCTTCCTCGAGCAGCAGAGCGCCATGCTGAACATGGGCCTGATTCGCGGCGCGTCGCGCGAAAACTGCGTGGTGCTGACCAGGGACGGCATCGACAACCCGCCGCTGCGCTACCCCGACGAATTCGTCCGCCACAAAGTGCTCGATCTCATTGGCGACCTGGCACTCTTCGGCAAGCGCATCCTGGGTTACGTGAAGGCTGACCGCGCCGGCCATGCGCTGCACACGGCCATCGTCTCCCGCATCCTGCGCGACCAGAGCTACGCCGAGGAGATTACTTTGAGCGAAGCTGCTATCGCCGACTGGCCCGCCGAACACCTCGCCGCCGTGGCGGACTGACTCCACCCTTCCCAACAATCTGGATACCCGATGCGATAAGACGCCGTGTCTCACGCTAAGATGTTGCCGTGCAGAACACCGCCTATCTCTCGTTGGGTTCGAACATCGGTGACCGCGAGGCGAACCTGCGCGAGGCCATGACAAAGCTGGCTGGGGTTGGACGACTGATCGCGGTTTCGTCCCTGTACGAGACTGAGCCGGTGGAGTTCACTGAGCAGCCATGGTTCCTGAACTGCGCCGTTGCGCTGCAAAACCGAACTGACGCCGCAAGCGTTGCTGGCCGAAAATCATGGCCATCGAGCAATCGATGGGCCGCCGCCGCATCCAGCGCAAAGGGCCGCGGACCATCGATCTCGACATTCTGTTGTATGGCGATTTCGTCATCGACGAGCCACTATTGAAGGTGCCTCATCCAGCGATGCCAGACAGGCGCTTCGTACTGGAGCCTATGGCCGAGATCGCGCCCGACGTTTGTCATCCCGTGCTTCAGCGGAGCATGCGCGAATTATTGCAAGCCTTGCCGGAGGGGGAGCAGGTGAAGCGGGTTGAACCTAAGTAGGGGCAACCGTTTCCGCCTTTACGGTGCCAGGGCGCCCGGCCGCGGCGCTAAATGCGTTCCAACTGCGCCACCGTTCGCTCGTTTTCCAAGTTGCCAGTGTTGAGCGTGGTCTTCGGCTCCAGCAACAGGATGTGGGTTTCTTCGCCCGCGGAAGGAAGATGCTCCACGCCGTGGGGAATGATGATGAACTCGCCGGGGCGGATGACTACTTCTTTCTCGTCACCGCTCTCGCGGATCTTCATGTGCAGCTCGCCCTTGACCACGTAGAACAGCTCGTCCTCATGGTCGTGGTGATGCCACATAAATTCCCCTTGCAGCTTCACTACCTTCACGTGCAGATCATTCACCTCGCCGATGATTTTCGGACTGTAGTGTTCGGTGAAGAGTGAGAGCTTCTGTTCGAGATTGACCTTGTCCAAAATCAGCCTCCCGCGCGAATCGATTAAGCTCTGCCTTGCACCCCATTATCTCGCACAGCCGCGATGGCACGGGGGAGCGTCAGGTCTCCATCTTCCGAGGTCTCAGGGCTTGTGCTGAACGAGAACGTCCAATTCGCGCTCGTCCCTCCCTGAAACATTCACGTAACGTTAATTTGCAAGTTTCGGACTTTCGCCTTCTCTTCGTGGTATGCTGGCCCGGTTGCCGCTACTGCGGCTGGAGTTTTCCATGGCAATTCGCGACATGCTTCTTCCTGAGTACGACTCGGAAATGGCCAACACCCGCAAGCTGCTGGAACGCGTTCCGGAAAAGCTGACCGACTATAAACCGCACCACAAGTCGATGCCCATGAGCCGCCTCGCCGGCCATGTCGCCGAGTTGCCGGGATGGGCGAAGGAGACCTTCACCAGGGACGTCCTGGAAATCGATATGGACAACTTCAAGCCATTCGAGCCCAAGACCCGCGAGGAAGTGCTGGCCAAGTTTGACGAGAATACCAAGGCCGGGCGCGAGGCACTGGCCGCAGCGAGCGATGAGTCGTTCGGCGCCATCTGGACCTTGAAGGACGCCAAGGGAAACAGCATTATGGCGATGCCACGCGCCGCCTGCTATCGCGGCATGGTGATGAACCATATGATCCACCACCGGGCCCAGTTGGGCGTTTACCTGCGGCTCAACGAGATTGAGCTGCCCGGTATGTACGGCCCCTCGGCTGACGAGATGAAGTTCTGGAAGGAAGCCAAGGCGTAGGCTTCGGAAGTCCCGTTCCGCCTTTTGGAAGGAGCGGGACTCCTCCGCACACGTAAATCCCGCGCATCAGACAGCAGTCTCCCCCCGGTGAGGGAACCATCCCGCCGCCTTGGCCTGGAGTGCGGCTTCATTCTTCTTGAACTGCATGGCGGCGAAGATCACGGCTATCCCGATAAAACTGAGCACGAATGGGAACGCCATGGAGTTACGGAAGTAGGTGTACGCCTCATTGCAGAGGTAGCCGAAGACTCCCAGGCCGCCGAAGACCAGAAATACTTTTCGCTGCAGGACAAGCGACAGCACGATCAGGGCAAGGTGGATGAGGCAGTAGCCGAACTTGGCCAGTTGGCTGTGGCTTTCCAGAAGGCTAAGCCCGCCGCAAAACGTCATCAGGCCGAACAGATATCCCCAGAAGGAATAGTCGAGCTCCGTTCTGTGGTCCAGCCAGTACGAAACCAGCAGCATGACCAGACCAAACCCGATCGAGATGTGGCACACGTCCTGATACGTCCAATGTGCTTTGAAGACTAGCGCCGTGCCGTCCATCGACAGGTACCACAGTGCGTAGGCGGCGGGAGCGGTGAGGAACGGAAAAGGGAAAAAGCGTAGCGCCACCATGGAGGCGATCACAGTAGCGACTTCCATCAGCACCCAACTGGCATTGATGTAAGGATGAAATCTGGTATAGCTGCCGGGATCGGTGGAGGGCCACAGGTGAAATTGCCGCTCCAGGCCGAACACCATCAGCGGGACCATGCAGACGGCGATCGTGACCAGCAGTCCAGCGGGAATACGGAAAATAGGCTTGGACCACAGCCGGTGCCCCACCAGAACGAACACCGCGGCATAGGCAACGGCAATGGCGCTGATCTGCCACCCCTGGAATGCATCCCACCCACTGGTCATGAACCAGCCCATGGCGCCGATGACCAGCAGGGCGCCGAAGTAGTAGCCGACATGCGCCGCTCCGAAATGCGAGTTCGCTTCGGGTCGCTGATTAAGCTGCGACCAAATGGCCTGCGCGTTTTCCGGCGACAAGCCGGACGCGACGACCGCTTGCTCCAAGTCTGCCTGGCTGACCTTTACCACGCGGGCCTTGCGCATGAAGTCCTCTTGCGCGGGAGTATAGCGCGTGCGGTGGTGTGCGGCCTGTGATTTCGGCAAAGAAAAACCCCGCTCAAGCAAAACAAGCTTGAACGGGGCACCCTGCAGAGCTTACTTATTGACGACTACGTCTACCCCCGAACTCTTCTGTCCAGGTGCGCGCAGAGTTTCTTACTGCACCAGCACACCGGTTTCGCCGTTGCCGTTCTCCACGACTTCTTCCGGCGGGATGACCGACGCCGCCGCCAGACGATCGCCTTCCTCCAGGTGCAGCAGGCGCACGCCCTGGGTCGAGCGACCAGCCTCGCGGATGTTCTTGGTGTCGATGCGGATGATCTTGCCGAACTGGCTGATCACCATCACCTCGCGACTTCTCATTCACCAGCATGATCGACACTACCTTGCCGTTGCGCGCCGTGGTTTTCACGTTGATCACGCCCTTGCCGCCGCGCGTCTGCAGGCGATATTCGTCCACATCGGTGCGCTTGCCGTAGCCCTGCTTCGGTGACCGACAAAATCAGGCTCGACTCGTCGCAGGATCGCCGTCCTTCGCCTTCTTGCGCTCCTTCGGCGTGACCGCCATGCCGACGATGTAGTCGCCGCGCTCCAGGTCCATGCCGCGTACGCCGTAGGCGGGCCGACCCATCGGCCGCACATCTTCTTCGTCGAAGCGGATGGCCATGCCTTCGTGGGTGGCCAGGAACACGATCTGGTTGCCGTCGGTGCAGCTGGCGGCCACCAACTCGTCTTCCTTCTCGATGCCGATGGCGATGATGCCGCGCGACATCACGTTGCTGAAGTCTTTCAGCGGCGTCTTCTTCACCGTGCCGCTGCGCGTGGCGAAGAAGACGAACTTGCCTTCCTCTTCCAGATCGCGAACCGTCAGCAGAGCGCGCACGTTCTCGCCCGGCTGCAGCGACACCAGGTTGGCGATGGCTTTGCCTTTGCCGGCGGCACTCAGCTCAGGAATCTCGTACACCTTGAGCCAGTAAACGCGGCCGGTGTTGGTGAACACCAGCATGTAGTCGTGGGTGGAGGCAACGAACAGGCGCTCGACAAAATCTTCCTCGCGCGTGCTCATGCCCTTGCGGCCCGTGCCGCCACGGCGCTGCTGGCGATAGGTCGAGATCGGCGTGCGCTTCAGGTAGCCGGAGTGGCTGACCGTCACCGCAACCTGCTCGTCGGCGATCAGGTCTTCCAGGCTGAGCTCGGCCGCTTCGTCCTGAATGATGGTGCGGCGCGCGTCGCCGTACTTCTTCTTGATCTCTTCCAGTTCCTTGATGATGACGCGCGCAGCTTCTTCTCGCTGCCCAGGATCGATTCGTACTCGGCAATGCGTCCGCGAACCTCGCCCAACTCTTTCAGGATTTCGTCGATGGAAAGGCGAGTCAGGCGGTGCAATTGCAATTCGAGGATGGCGTCAGCCTGGATGGCATCGAAGGGACGCGTCAGCGTCGTGGGCGACACGCCGTTTAACGTTGCCTGCTTGCGCGCGGCTGCTTGCCTTCGGTGACGTGTCACCGTCTTGCCGGTGAAGTACAGCACCAGGTTGGTGCGGGCATCGGCCCGGTTCTCGCTGCCGCGGATGATGCGGATGACGTCATCCACGCGATCCAGCGCAACCTGGTAGCCCTCGAGCACGTGTTCGCGCTCGCGAGCCTTCATCAGCAGGTAGGCGGTGCGGCGGCGCACCACGTCGATGCGGTGATCGACGAAGTGCTGGATGGCTTGCACCAGGCCCATTTCCTTAGGCTGGCCGTTAACCACGGCCAGGAAGATCATGCTGAAGCTCTCCTGCATGGAGGTGTGCTTGAAGAGCTGGTTGAGCACAATCTGAGGCTCGCAGCCGCGCTTGAGCTCGATGACGATGCGCATACCGTCGCGATCGCTCTCGTCGCGCACGTCGCTGATCTCATCGATCACCTTGTTGTTCACCAGTTCGGCGATGCGCTTGATCAGCGTCGACTTGTTCACCTGGTACGGGATCTCGGTGACGATGATGGCGTCTTTGTCCTTGGTGACGTGCTCGATCGCCGCCTTGGCGCGCATCAGGAAGCGTCCGCGGCCGGTCCGGTAAGCCTCGGTAATACCGCTGCGGCCGTGAATGAAGCCGCCGGTGGGGAAGTCGGGTCCCTGCACGAACTTCAGAATGTCGGCCAGTGTGGCGTGGGGATTGTTCACCAGCGTGATGGCGCCATCGACGATCTCGGTCAGGTTGTGCGGCGGGATCTTGGTGGCCATGCCGACGGCGATACCGTCGGAACCATTGACGATGAGATTGGGAATGCGCGTGGGCAGCACCATCGGCTCAACCGTGGTGTCATCGAAGTTGGCGACGAAATCGACGGTGTCCTTGTCGATGTCGGCCAGCAACTCTTCCGCAATCTCGGTCATGCGCGATTCGGTGTACCGGTACGCCGCCGGCGGGTCGCCATCGACCGAGCCGAAGTTGCCCTGTCCATCAATCAGCGGGTAGCGCAAGCTCCAGGGCTGCGCCAGGCGCACCATGGCGTCATACACCGCACTGTCGCCGTGGGGATGGTACTTCTTCAAGCACTCGCCGACGACGCCGGCGCACTTCATGTGTTTGCGGTTGTGCAGCACACCCATGTCGTGCATGGCGTACAGAATACGGCGATGCACCGGCTTCAAGCCGTCGCGGATGTCAGGCAACGCGCGGCCAATGATGACCGACATGGAATAGTCGAGATACGAACGCCGCATCTCGTCTTCAATGTTGACGGGCTGTACGTTGCCGGCATGGGGATCGACGTTGTCGAGTGGTAATTGTTGATTTGGATCGTCTGCCATGTTTGCTATTAGCTTTTGGCCGTCTGCTCGTAGCGGTAGGCCGTCAGCTTTTTCCTTCTTGACTTCGTTGTCTGTGTCTACTCACGAACAATGCTGTTATCGAAACAGGGGAGTTCCGTTTGCGCCCCGTTATGCGGGCGGAATTTCGCTGTTGCCGCGGCCGCGAAAAACTATGTCGCGACACCCGCAAGTTGTTGCAAATTCAAGAGATAATCTCGCTCGGAAGCACTAGTGATTATAGCATGGAGAGGGCATGATTTCAGCCTCGAAAAGCCCCGTGGAGTGCCCGGTTTGCCATCACATTTCCGGCTGCCAACCCGTTCCCATTCTAGCCTTCGCCAGCGAATCTACGCGGTAGCTTGGGGCGTCAGCGGGCCGCCCTCAGCATCTTCCGTCACGGAGCCAAGGCTTCGTGGGTCGTCCCTCCAGCGTCGGCGCAAATACCGGTTCATTGGCTCGGAATAACAGCGGGCCACCGCATCCCCCAAAATCGCCGCCAGAACGATGGTCGCGACGAACAAGACCGGGACGGCGGCCATGGGAGCGCCTAGCTTCATGAACATGCCGAACAGCGCCAGCACGACAAACATGTGCGTCAGGTAGACCTCGTAGCTGCGCTGGCCCAGGTCCAGCAGCGGTCTGAGTGCCCGCGGTGCTCTCCACTGCGATTGCGAGGCCGCAACCATGACCAGGCACGTCCCCAGGCTCCGCACGGTCATTTCCAGCCCTGCATTGCCCAAGCCCCAGGCATACGCCCGCCGTGAGAAGCACAGCATGAAGATCACGAGCACCGCTCCGATGGCGCCCAACGTCCGCAAGCTGCGGCGCGATAACTGCACACGCGAGCACAACAATGCGGTTAGGCAGCCCATCGCGATGGCATCCATGCCACCGAGGTACGATTTTTCCTGCCAAATGTCGTTCCCGTGGGTAAAGATCGTCCGCCCGAACGGCCCCAGGGCGACAAACAGGCAGAGCAGCGGCACCAGCAACTTCCTCCGCGCCAGCAGCAGGCAGGCGATGGGGAAGAACAGGTAAAACATTTCTTCCACGGAGAGCGACCACAGGATGTCCCACGGTCCGGGAAGGTATCCGCGGCGCGCTTCCAGCAGGTTGACGTGAAAGGTCAGCGCAGCAATCAGGGCCCGGCCCAAGCCTCCGGTCTTCGCCGAGACGACGAAGCCGCTGATGTCTGCGAAGTGCAGCGCGCTCAGCACGGCCAGCAGCAACACGAGCAACGGCGCGATCCGCGCAAAGCGCAGCCGGTAAAAGTCGGCGGCATTGATCCGCGACAGCGATCCCCAGCGGCGCAGGCTGGTGGAAGTGATCAGAAATCCGGACACGGCGAAGAACATCTGCACGCCGAACTGTCCGTTCCACACCAGCGACGACACCACCTGCTTCGGAATGCCGCGGGTATAGGGAATCTTGGCGAGAAACAGCCGCATGTTGACGTGGTTCATCAACACGAAAAATATGGCCAGGCCGCGCAGCACGTCGATGCCATCTACCCGCTGCCAACTGCGCGGAGGGGCGGGGGCTGCCGGGGAAACCATGCCTGCGAGACTACTACGCCGGATGGTGCAGATTCTTGATGACCGGCTTGACGTCTGCCGGCTGCGATTTCTTCAGATTGTCGCAGCGACGCTGTTCGTCTTGCATTTCGCAGTGGAAGGTGAGGACGAAGATGACCAGGAAGGCGATCAGGCAATACGCGACGATCAGGATAATCGGCATCTGGAACCTCCCCACTTGAAGCAGCCGGGCAGATGACTTAGCTCAACCATAGTCCTCGCCGGTCAAATCGTCAGTGATATTTGCCACAGATTTACCGAGAAAGCCAGCATAAAATTCTGTTTTTGAACAAAAAGTGCTGGTTCCGAATGGATGCTGGAACGGGAACTAGACCTGCGCCTGAGGGGCGATGGCAGCATTTTGCAGCACCGTGTTGGCAGCTTCTGCCCCCGAGCGAATGCAGTCCGGCACACCGATGCCGTGGTACGCGTTGCCGGCGATGGCCAGCCCGGGGATTTGTGCGGCGTGCTGCTCGATTTTTGCCACGCGGGCAATGTGTCCGGGTTCGTACTGGGCCATGGCTTCGCGCCAGCGATAGACACGCGAGAACATCGGCCGGGCCTTGAGCTTCACAATCTGCTGCAACTCGCGGTGCACCGTGTCCAGGATTTCGTCGTCGGTCAGGCCAAGCACGGCTTCATCGCGGGCGCCACCCAGGAAGCAACGCAGGATGCCCTTGTTTTCTGGGGCGCGGTGCGGAAACTTGTTATGAACGAAGGTGCAAGCCAGCATGCGCGTGCCCTCGCTGCGCGGCACCAGGAAGCCGAAGCCCGCCGGCAGGCTGGTCAACTGTTCCTTGTAGTAGCCCAGTGTGACCGTCACCGAAGAGCTGTAGGTTATATCCAGCAGGTGGCGAGAAAGCGTGCGGTCAACGCCGTCCAGGAGTGCACCGGCAACGTTCGCCGGAGTCGCCAGGATTATCGCGTCGTATTGTTCTTCACCGCCCATATCGACCGAAACCCGCCAGCTACCGTTCTCCGGATAAACCCGGCGTATGTGCTGGCGCAGCCGGATCGACGCCGGGTCGATGCGGGTGAGCAGGGCGTCAACCATCTGCTGCATGCCATCTTTCAACGAAGTAAACAGAGGGCGCGCGGGCTGCTTGCTGGCCGCGGCAGCCATTTTCTTGTGGGCCGCCAACATGGCGCGGCTCAAGCTGCCGTATTTCTCTTCCATCTCGACAAAGCGCGGTAACACGGCGCGGGCGCTCAGCTTGGCCGCGTCGCCACCGTACACGCCAGAGAGCAACGGATCGGCGAGACGATCGACAACTTCGGACCCGAAATGACGCTCAACCAGTTGCGCCACGGTTTCATCGTCCTGCATGGGCCGGGGCGGATGGAGCAGCTCCTGCGCCATGCGAAGCTTTGTGTTCCACGAGAACAGCGGTGACAACGCCGTGGGCACCAGCCGCGTAGGCACCATGAACATGAGGCCGTCAGGCATCACCACCAGCCGGCCCTTCACCACGATGTAGGTTTTGCGTTGGGAATCGTTGGAGCCGATGAGCTGGTCACCCAGTCCGAGCTCTTTGCACAAATTCGCGGCCCAGGGTTTTTCGGTGAGGAAGGAATCGGGACCCGCTTCCACCAGACATCCCTCGATGTGATCGGACGACAGGCAGCCGCCCACCCGCTGGCCGCTCTCGAAAAGCGTGTACTCCAGCTCAGAGCCTGCGGCCCGCGCCTTCTCCAGGGAATAGGCGGCGCTTAGTCCGGAAATGCCTCCACCGATGATGGCGATCCGCTTCATGCGGCTGTGATCACGAAATTTTCTCAGTTTCCACGCCTCGACCGCAAGCGGCGACCTGCGCCGCCAGTCGGGTGCGCGCCAGGTCTGCCACCGCGTGAAGGAACAGCGGCGAGTCGTTCAGCGATTCGGCCCGGTACAACGCCATCTGGTACTGCTCGGCAAACTGGCGGAACAGAATATCGACGTCGAACAGAATCTCCACGTGATCGCAGACAAAACCGATCGGCTGCACAAACACGCCCTTGTGTCCGGCCTCGCGCAGCTTGACGATGGTGTCTTCCACTGTGGGACCCAGCCATTCGCCGCCCGACATGCCCTGGCTCTGAAAAGCGAATTGCCACGCGCCGATCTCGGGAACCTGGGCGGCAACCAGCGCTGCGGTTTCGCGCGTCTGCGCCTCATAAGGATCGCCTTCCGTAATCGTGCGCGGCGGGAACACTGTGAGCGGTGAACAGTGACCGGCAACGGAGCTCCATGGCGTTCGCTGGCCTGCCTCCAGCCAGTTCGCAGGCGTTCCGCGAAGGCGGCTATCAACAGCGGATGGTCGTGCCACTCCTCGACGAAATCAATCGGAAAGGGAACATGCGATCGCGACAACACTTGCTTGTACAGGCCGACGCTGGTGCGCGAGTTGTGCGGCGCAAGACAAATGGCTACCGCCTGCTCAATACCGTCGGCGGTCATCTTGCTTCATGGTCTCGGCGATGAAGGGATGCCAGTTGCGCATGCCTACATAAGCGGGGATGCCCAGCTCACCGGCCACGCCATCGGCCTGGGCCTGGGTGATCCGCGTCAGGGGCGAACTGCCGATGAGCGAATAGCGGTGCTGGACTTCCTGTACCACAGCGTCAGACATCGGTCGGCCCCGCGAGATGTTCTGCAGGAATTCCGGAATGTCTTCCACGCTGCTCGGGACTGCCGTGCGCGATCAGCAATACGGCCTGCTTACTCATGGCCGGACCGCCGGTTTCGCCGTTGCCGCGAATTCATGAACAAATTGCGCCAGGTTCTTTACGTTGTCCACCGGAGTATTGGGCAAGATGCCGTGGCCGAGGTTGAAGATATGCCCCGGGCTGGCGTCCGCCAGCCGCAGAATATGTTCAGCGCGTTGCTTCAGCTCGCTCCACGAGGCGAATAGCAGAACCGGATCCAGATTGCCCTGCACGGCGTGCTTGTGGCCGACCGTCTTCCAGCCTTCGTCCAGCGGAATCCGCCAGTCAAGGCCAATCACTTCGGCGCCCGTCTCTGACATTGAGGGAAGCAGCGTCGTGCTGTCGGTGCCGAAGTAGATGATGGGGACGTTGGTTTCCTTCTGCAGGCGCTGCACCAGTTGCGTGGTAGGAACCAGCACGTAGCGCCGATAATCCTCCACGCTCAGGCAGCCAACCCAACTGTCGAAAATCTGCAAACAATCGGCCCCGGCGCGGACCTGCTCGGCGGCGTAGGCGGCCAATACGTCGACCAGCTTACTCACCAGTTCGTCCCATACCTCGGGCTGAGTTGTACATCAGCTTCTTCACTTCCAGGTAGTGGCGCGAGCCGCCGCCCTCGATCATGTAACTGGCCAGGGTGAAGGGCGCGCCGCAAAATCCGATGACCGGCAGCTTGGTGCCGAAGTGCTTGGCCACCAGTGCCACCGCGTCAGATACGTAGCCCAGTTCGGCCGCGCGATCGGTGCGCAAAACCTTCACGTCCTCGGCGGTGCGCAGAGGCTTCTCGATGACCGGGCCTTCGCCCGGCGAAAAGTGGAAGGGCAGGCCCATGACTTCGAGCGGTAGCAGCAGATCGGCGAAGATGATGGCCGCATCGACGTTCAGGAATTCCGCCGCCGTAATGGTGACCTCGGCCGCCACTTCCGGCTTCTTGCAGATTTCCACCAGCGAATAATGCTTGCGGACGTCGCGGTATTGCTGCATGTAGCGTCCCGCCTGGCGCATGAACCAGACAGGAGTGGTTTCGACCGGAAGCCTGCGGCAGGCACGTAGGAAGAGAGAATCGGGGGCAGACATAAAGACTTATCGTAGCACCGGAGCTCACTCGCTCGTGTGATTCAGGTCACAAAACGACGCGTCGACTAAAGCCGAAGCGGGCTGGAAGCACATCGTAGCCGCGCACCTCAAGAGATGCGTCCATTCCACAAACCGTCAATCAACACTCTCCGTTTAGCTCCCTGTGAGCCACGTCACCGACCTGCCTACGGTCCGCTCCTATCCTTGAGTGGAAGAAAGTTTCGATGCCGGAAACCCGCCCCAGCCACGTCAACCCCTGGATTGTGACCATAGCTGTCATGCTGGCCACCTTCATGGAGGTCCTGGACACTACCGTGGTCAACGTGTCCATTCCGCACATGGCGGGAAACATGGGCGCCACCTACGAAGAAGGCACGTGGGTCGTGACGTCATACCTGGTGTCTAACGCCATCATCCTGCCCATGGCGGGGTGGCTGGCCACGCGCTTTGGGCGGCAGCGCATGCTGATGGTCTGCGTCACCGGATTTACCCTGACCTCGCTGCTTTGCGGCATGGCCACCAGCCTGGAGTGGCTGATCTTCTTTCGCGTGCTGCAGGGGCTCAGCGGAGGCGGCCTGCAGCCCCTGTCGCAATCGGTTCTGCTGGAAACGTTCCCTCCCAAGAAGCACGGCACCGCCATGGCGGCATTCGGCCTGGGCATCATCATTGCGCCCATCCTGGGGCCGACGCTCGGCGGCTGGCTTACCGATAACTACACCTGGCGCTGGATTTTCTACATCAACCTGCCGGTGGGCATCCTTTCGCTCATCATGATCAGCCAGTTCGTCATCGACCCGCCATTACCTGCGCAAGCGCACCTACGGCGGGGTCGACCTTTGGGGCATGGGCTTCCTGGCGCTGGGCTTCGGCATGCTGCAGATGGTGCTGGACACCGGCCAGCGCAAAGACTGGTTCGGCAGCAGCCAGATCCGCCTGTGGGCCGCGCTCTGCGTGATTGGCCTGGTCGGCATGGTGATTCGCGAGCTCACCGCCAAACATCCCATCGTCGATCTGCGGGTGCTGAAGGATCGCACCTTTGCCGCCGGAACATTCATCATGACGATGGTGGGTTTCGTGCTGTACGCCTCGCTCATGTTGCTGCCCATTTACCTGCAAACCTTGCTGGGCTACCCGGCGTTTCAGGCTGGACTGGCGCTTTCGCCGCGCGGCATCGGCGCCCTGCTGATGACGCCCATCAGCGGTCAACTGACCAACCGCATGGATCCGCGCAAGCTGCTGTTTATCGGCATCACCGTCGGCGGCTTCACCATGTTCAGCTTCTCTCACCTGAACCTGAATGCCGGCTACTGGGACATCTTCTGGCCGCAGATTATTCAAGGCGCTGCCATGGCGTTCCTGTTCGTCCCGCTTGATGGCCACCAGCATGGCCAACATCCGCAAAGAGAAGATGGGCAACGCCACCAGCATCTACAACCTGATGCGTAACATCGGCGGCAGCTTCGGCATCGCAACCATGACGACATTCCTGGCGCGCCGCGAGCAGGTGCATCAGAACAACCTGATCAGCCACATCACTCCGTCCGACCTGCGCACCCAAAACATGTTCCGCGGCTTGCAGACGTGGTTTCGGATGCACGGCCCGGTCAACTCTGTCGACGCAGCGCATAAGTCATGGGGGGCCATCTATCTGCTGGTGCAACAGCAGGCCGCCATGCTGTCGTTCGTGGAAGCGTTCTGGATCATGGGCGTCATCTTCTGGGCGATGGCCCCGCTGCTTCTCTTACTGAAGAACGCCCGCGACCTTCATCCTCACCTAAGGCGCGTGGAACCTGCACCGCAGACCCGTGTCGTGGAGAGTATGCGCTCGGCCGAGCCCGAGCCGGAATTGGTGGGAGCCTCGGCTGACCGGTAAGACTCTTTCCCATTTAGCTTGTGATCACGAGCGTATCGAGGGATGAGCATTCCGATGGGCGAGCAGGTCCCCAGGACAGCCACTACAATCGCCTGATGGAAGCGTCGCCCACCACGTCAGCCCTGCCGTACCGGGGACGGCTGGCGCCATCGCCCACCGGACTGCTGCACCTCGGGCACGCCTGCACCTTCTGGACGGCCTTCCAGCGCGCGGTGGAACACAACGGCACGCTGGTCTTTCGTAATGAGGACCTCGATCCCCAACGCAGCAAGGCGGAGTTTACCCAAGCCATGCTGGAAGATCTGCGGTGGCTCGGGATCCAGTGGCAGGAAGGGCCCGGATATAGGCGGCCCGTTCGGCCCTTACCAGCAAAGCCGACGCCGCGAGCAGTATCTGAACACCTGGCGCAAGCTGCGCGATGAGGGCTGCATTTATCCATGCACTTGTTCTCGCAAGGATCTTGCCGTGTCGGCGAGCGCTCCCAATGACGGCGACGATGAGCCGTTCTACCCGGGACGATGCCGCGAGAACGCCGGCCAGGCCCGGGATTACGAAACTCCCGCCGGAGTGAATTGGCGGTTCCGCGTTCCTGATGACGAAGTCATTACCTTCCACGACGGCCATCTAGGGCCGCAGCGATTCACCGCCAGTCGCGATTTTGGCGATTTCGTTGTCTGGCGTCGCGACGATGTTCCCGCCTATCAGATGGCGGTGGTGGGCGACGATGCCGCCATGCAGATCACCGAAGTGGTGCGCGGGGCCGACCTGCTCAAGTCGACGGCCAGGCAGTTGCTTCTGATTGCCGCGCTGCGGCTGCCCATTCCCGCTTACTACCACTGCGATCTGCTGCGCGATGAAAGCGGCGCGCGCCTGGCCAAGCGGCACGACGCCCTTAGCCTGCGCGCCCTGCGCCGTCTGGGCCGAAGCCCGCAAGACGTGCTCGAAATGTGCAGCTCACGCTAATTGCAATTGCGTTCGTCGGCGGAACACGATATCGTCTCGGCGATAACAGGGGGGGCGGCAATGCGTCTGAACTGGACGGCGATTCTGGTCGCGGGAATTGCGGATTGGCTGTTGGGTGCGGTATGGTTCTCGGCCTTCCGGGCCCAATGGAGCGCGGGCCTGCGCATGCCGGAAGAAGAGTTGCAGGCCTACATGTCGCATCCCAACTATTGGCCCTACCTGATTTCACTCTTAACCGGGGTTGTGCTCGCCTACGTCATTGCGCGCCTGGTCGGCGGCTCGGAGACCCACGGCTGGTTCCGCGGCATCCGCGTCGGAATCCTGGTGGGACTGGCGGCCATGCTGGCCATGATGACCAACATGGTGTTCGAAGCGCGCTCCGTGCCGTTCATGCTGATTTCGGCAGTGTATCCGCTGCTGGGTTGCATTCTGATGGGCGCTATCGTTGGAGCATGGAGGGCGAAAGGAAATCCTGTATTGAGCTCCGCGGCTCAGGGGGGAGAATGAAGATTGCAGGCAAGACCGCCCATGGATATCTGAAGGCCCTCAGCGGCCTTGATCAGTTGCCCCGCCCCGACGGTGAGCGATCCATCGAGCTCTTCCGTCACGGTACCCTGACCGTGAAGCTGTACGCTCCTCGTGGCACCGATTTGCAAACCCCGCATACTCGCGACGAGATTTACGTGATCGCCACCGGCACCGGCCGCTTTCTGTGCGGCGGGCAGGAAACCTCGTTCGGTGTCGGCGACATGCTATTCGTAGCCGCCGGCGAGGAGCACCGCTTCGTGGAGTTCACCGATGACTTCGCCACCTGGGTATTCTTCTACGGACCCGAGGGCGGGGAGAAAGAACTCCAGCAGGGTTGAATGGCGCTCCTGGTTTCCTCAGGCCGAGCGTCGCAGGCTGCTTCACACAGACTGAGCCTCGACCAATTTTGCGGCATTCCGTGGAGAAGTGTCACTGCGAGCAGGAGTTGTCATCGCGAGCGAAGCGAGGGATCTGCTTTTTTCCTCCACCTGCTATCCACCAACGCTGCGTGAATCACCCTTCGACCGCCGTGTCCTTTTCTATTTGCCCGTGTAACTCACTCGCCAGATGGAGTTCGAAGCGTCATCCGTCACCAGTAGCGATCCGTCGGGAGCCACGGTCACGCCTACCGGTCGTCCCCATACGTCGCCGTTGGGAAGCACGAAGCCGGTAAGGAAGTCCTCGTACTCGCCGCTGGCATGCGCGGTCTGGTGCAGCGGCACGCGGATGACCTCGTAGCCGGCTCGCGGACTGCGGTTCCACGACCCGTGTTGCGACGCGAAGATGTCGCCCTGGTATTCCGCCGGAAACTGTTTGCCTTCGTAGAACAGCATCTCCAGCGAAGCATTGTGCGGCTGCAGCAGCACGTCAGGCACAATTACCTTGCTCTTCAGCTCGGGATGCGCGCCCTTGAGCCGCGGATCGGGATTGGCCCCCATGTAGTAATACGGCCAGCCATAAAAGCCGCCTGCCTGCACGTGGGTGATGTAGTCGGGCACCAGGTTGTCGCCCAGTTGGTCGCGCTCGTTGACCGAACACCACAGCTCGCCTGAGCTTGGGATTGATCGCCAGGCCGCCCCCGGGATTGCGAATTCCGTAGGCATAGACGCGCAGGTTCGAGCCATCGGGATTCATCACCAGAATGTCGGCGCGGTTCTTTTCGTCGGGGTGCGTATCGGGGTCGTTGATGTTGGAGTCCGAGCCGACGCTGACGAACAGTTGCTTGCCATCCGGCGAGAACACCAGGGGACGTGTCCAGTGACCGCCTCCGCCTGGAACGGTGGCCAATTTCTCCGGTTTGCCCGTGGCCTTCAGGTCGCCATTCTTATACGGGATTCGCAGGATGGCGTCGGTGTTGCCGATATAGACGTATTGCGGATTATGCCCGGGCGGATAGAAGGCGATGCCGTAAGGCTGGTTTAGTCCGGTGGCGAAGACCGAGGTCTGCTGCGGCTTCCCGTCAGCCGTGATGCCACGAAAGATCTTGATGTCGCCGCTATGACTCTCTGCCACGAAGAAGTCGCCATTGGGCGCGGTGAGGATCAGACGAGGCTCATTGACGGCTGTACTGTAGAGCTCGACCTTGAAGCCCGTGGGAGCTTGTGGCCAGGCATTCGCTGGACGGGGAACCTGTTTCGGGCCATTGAAGACCGACTTGGTGGCGAACGGCGCGGGCAGGTCCTGCGGCGTGATTTTGTGGGTCGTGCCCGGCTTCTCATAGCGATAGTCGGTGAATGGCGCCTTGGGAGGCGGAGCCGAAGCGGCGTTCTGGCCAAAAGCAAATCCGGTGAAAGGCAAAAGAAAGGCAACAGCCAGGAATGGTGCGAGAGCGTGCTTCATCAGGCCTCTAACGAGTAGTAACGATCCTTAGCAACGGGCGCGATTGGCGTCCCGCTGCCTGTCCTTATAGATGTGATCCCGGCTCCAAAGTATGTGACAAAAGCAGGGCTGTTTTGGCGACACCCAGCCACCCTCCCGCTCCGCGCTTGCAGAAGTTCTGCCGCCGGTCTAGGCTGTTGGGCAGTTGGAGCGTTGCTGTGTTTTCCCTGGGATATGTGCTCATCATGGCCGGTCTGGCCTTCGGCGGAGCAGTCACCGTGGTGGGCTTCGGCGGACTGCTGGTGACCTGGTTTCACCGCTCGCTTGGATCTCCCTTGCCCTTGCCCACCTTGCACAACGATTCCGAAAAGCGCTTGTATATCGCCGTCGGGGTCGCCGGATTCGTGCTGTGGGGCAGTGCCTTGTGGTGCAGCCTGAACTTCACGCCGTAAACCGAACCGGACGACGCTCGCGCCACGGCTATAATTTGTAGATTATGGCCACCACGCCGGCAGTTCCTACAGCCGTTGCCTCCAAGTACGAGCCGGTCATCGGGCTGGAAGTCCACGTTCAGCTGCTGACCGCAACCAAGATTTTCTGTGGCTGCTCCACCAAGTTCGGCAATCCTCCCAATACTAATGTCTGCCCGGTGTGTCTGGGACTGCCGGGGGCCCTGCCGGTGCTGAATCAGCGGGCGGTGGAATTTGCGGTGCTGGCGGCGACCGCGCTCAACTGCCGTATCAACCAGACGTCGATCTTCGCCCGCAAGAACTACTTCTATCCTGACCTGCCCAAGGGCTACCAGATTTCGCAGTATGACAAGCCGCTGGCCGAGTTCGGGCACATCACCATCAAGACGGCGAGCGGCCCTAAGCGCATCGGCATCACCCGCGTCCATCTGGAAGAAGATGCCGGCAAGAGTCTGCACGATGGTTTGCCCGACAGCGCCCTGTGGACCTCGATCGACTTGAATCGCTCGGGCGTGCCGCTGATCGAGATTGTCAGCGAGCCTGACATCGCCTCGCCCGACGAAGCTTGGGAATATCTCACCCGCCTGAAGGAAATCATCTTGTATACCGGCGTCAGCGATTGCAACATGGAAGAGGGTTCGCTGCGCTGCGACGCCAATATCAGCATCAAGCCGCGCGGTCAGAAAGAATTCGGCACCAAGACGGAAGTGAAGAACGTGAACTCGTTCCGCTTCATCCGCCAGGCGCTAGAGTACGAGATCGAGCGCCACGAGCAGGTCATCGAGTCGGGCGGCAAGATCGTACAGGAGACCCGGCTCTACAACTCCGCCGAAGGCAAGACCTACGGGATGCGGTCGAAAGAGCAGGCGCACGATTATCGCTACTTTCCCGAGCCCGACCTGTTGCCGCTGGTGATTGACGACACCTGGCGGCAGAAAATTCTGCAGTCGATGCCCGAGCTGCCTGAGGCCAAGCGCGCCCGCCTGGTGTCGGAGTACGGCATCACGGAATATGACGCTGCCACCTTGACCAGCACGCAGAACCTGGCCGATCAGTTCGAGGCAGCGGCGAAGGCGGCGAAAAATCCTAAGCGCGTGGCCAACCTGGTGCAGGGCGAGTTGATGGGGCGGCTTAAAGCCAAGGGCCTGGAGATCGACCAGTCGCCGATTTCCATGAAGGGAGTTGCCATGTCAGCCGACTTGGTGGAAAGCGGCGCCATCAGCGGCAAAATCCTGAAGGACCTCTATGACCTGGCGTTCGAACGGGGCGAAGATTTCCCGGCGATCTACGAGAAGGAAAAGCCGCAGCAGATTACCGACAGCGCCGCCTTGGAAAAGTTGATTGACGAAGTGATCGCCGCCAATCCTAAGCAACTGGAACAGTATCGCGGCGGCAAGAAAACCGTGATGGCCTTCTTCGTGGGCCAGGTGATGAAGGCCTCCAAGGGGCAGGCCAATCCTGCGCTCGTAAACGAGTTGCTGCCGAAGAAGCTGGATGGGTAAGCTTCGCGCTCGCACTTCCTACTGCTGCGGTGGCTCGGCAGCGGCGGAGACGTGCTCTTGCGCGATGAGCCAACGGCCATCGTGCTGCTCGAAAACCGCACTCCAGCGCAACGTGATGGTCTGCTTCTCGCCGTTTTGACCGGCGCCGGTCATATCCAGCGTGCTGGCCACCCAGGTCACTTTTCCTTCGGGATGAATCTGCACGTCATCATTTACCGTGTAGGTCACCTTGGGCGCGTCTTTCAGTGAGGGAGCCACTCCCGCCTTGTATTCGTCCCAACTGCTGTACTTCAGCGGCGCGACGTCGAAGAACAGGTGGCCGGGACCTTGCACATAGAAACGGCCCTGGTTCTCGATATCGTTCGTCGCCCACGCGTTCCAGATACTTTGCAGGTAGGCCTTATCGATGGTCGATGTTGCGGATGCCGGGGCGCTCTTGGCTGGTGGCGCCGACGCATTCTGCGCCGCCAGCGGCAGCGCGAGAAGCAGAACAAGCAAAATCAGTTTGCGGGACATACACGCTCCCAAGCTTGGGCGATTCTCGCAGACCGCCGGAGACTATTCAACCGTCATAAGCGTGCGCCGCGAAAGCGCGGCCCACCGCTGCGATTTGTTACTCTGTAGCTTCCATGAACGTGCGGCGGGTTTGGCTGATTGGGAGTTCTTTGCTGCTTACGGCGCTCTGCGGGTGTGGTACCCCCGGATCGCCGTCGTTGCCGTCCCTGCAATTAACCCGGCCGGTCGACGACCTGACGGCATCGCGCCGCGGCAACAATGTCGATCTCGACTGGACCATGCCCCGGAAGAATACCGACCGCACCAACCCCAAACACAATCCCACCACCCGCATTTGCCGGCACAGCGGAACGTCGCTGATGGGCACCTGCACGGTGGTAGCCGAAGTTGCACCGCCAACTCCCAAACCGCCGCAGAAAGAGAAGGACGCACCTCCTCCCGGACCGGTACGCATTCACTACGTCGATAAGCTTCCGCCGCAACTTGAGCAGGAAAATCCGGACGGCTTTGTGATGTACGCCGTTGAGGAAGTGAACCAGCGCGGGCGTAGTGCCGGACTGTCTAACCAGGTGTCGATTCCCGTAGTGCCGACCATTGGCGCGCCGGAGAAGCTTACCGCTGCGGTTAGCGCGGACGGTGTGACGGTATCGTGGTCCGGACCCGCGCCCACAACGCCGCCCCCTGGAGTTTCGTTCCTCTATCGTGTTATGCGGCGTCCGCTGGGTGCTCCCGCGTACATTGTCCTGGACGACGTTGCCCCATCGGCCACCGGATCCTATCTGGACAAGACTTTCGGTTGGGAACAGAAGTACGAATATCGCATCACCACCTTAAGCCAGGTGCGGTCCGGCGGCCGCACCGCTGCGGTCGAAGGTGACGATTCACAGCCGGTTGAGATCTTCACTCGCGACATCTATCCGCCGGCGCAGCCGGGCGGCTTGCAGGCGGTCTTCTCCAGCGTCGGTCAGAAGCCGTTTATCGATCTCACTTGGGCGCCGAATATGGAAGGCGACCTCGCCGGTTACAACGTTTTCCGCTGGGTGGCCGGTTCGGAGCCAAAAAAGCTGAATAGCCAACTAGTGCAGACTTCCTCTTACCGCGACGACACCGTTCAGCCGGGCAAGACCTACTTTTACTCGGTGAACGCGGTGGACTTGCGCGGGAACGAGAGCCCGCACTCCACGGCGGCCAGCGAAGTGACGCCCGCCAAATAGTTGCATGCCTCTGGGCAATCAGGCTTGACGAAGGACACTTATGTCTTACTGCCGTTTCCAGTATCAGGATGCCACTCACTACGGGCTGGTGGAAGATGTCGCCGGCAAGTCAACCATCACCCGCACCTTGCCTACGCCTCCGCAATCGTTCACGGCCTTCGAGAAAGGCGGGAAGACGGCCATCGACTTCGGTGCGGTCCGGCTCCTCGCGCCGGTCGAGCCCAGCAAAATTGTGTGCATTGGCCGCAACTATCGCGAGCACGCCAAGGAACTGGACCACGCGATACCGACGGAACCGCTTTTCTTCCTAAAGCCGCCCTCGTCGCTGAGTGCCCCAGGCGACGAAATACGCCGTCCCACCGAGCTTTCGCAGCGCGTTGACTACGAAGGCGAGCTGGGCGTGGTCATCGCCAAGCGCTGCTTTCGCCTGGCGCCGGACGAAGATGTTCGCCCCTACATCCTGGGCTACACCTGCGTAAATGACGTGACGGCGCGCGATCTGCAGAACAAAGACGTCCAGTGGTCGCGGGCCAAAGGCTTCGATACCTTCTGCCCAGTGGGTCCGGTTGTCGTGGACGGCCTCGATCCGTGGAAAGGCGTGCGCGTGCAGACTCTGCTGAACGGCCAGGTCCGGCAGACCGGAAATACCGCTGACTTCATCTTCCCCCTCGACGTGCTTCTGCGCTTTGTCTCGCAGGTGATGACTCTTGAGCCTGGAGATCTGCTCGCTACCGGCACCCCCGCGGGAGTCAGTCCGATGCAAGCCGGAGACGTGGTTGAGGTTACGGTGGAGGGTATCGGTACCCTGAGAAACCCGGTCGTCGACCGCATTTAGTCGGAATCTACCCTGTGAACCCGACCGACCATTTAGCCGGAGATTTCCACTGCTCGGGCTGATTTTCCTGTTCCCTTGCGAAGCTTGGGCCGCTATCTTGAATAGCACAGTCTAGGCCTTCGCATTTCCATGAGTTCGATCCGCTTTTATCCGATTCTCGCGTTTGGCGCTACTGCGGCCATCATTGGCTATGCTTTGCTTTCGCGCAAAGAGAAGAAGTCACCCGAGGAGATGGAGATCGCGCGGCGAACGGACCTGACCCGCGGCGGCCGCATTATCGATGGCAATGTAGTGGACGTTCTGGAACTGGAAGACGACACCAACGGCCAGCAGATGATCCTGCTGATTTATACCTACGACGTGGCTGGCGTAACCTACGAGGCTTCGCAGGATGTGAGTCATCTGCGGCAATTTATCGACCTGTACTCTTGCCGACTGGGACTTCCCGCCTCGGTGAAATATGATCCCCACAATCCCGGCGACTCCATCGTTATTTCGGAGACGTGGTCTGGGTTGCGAAAACCGGCGATCGTTCTGCCCCAGCGTCAGCCGCCTCCACAGGCCCAGTCTCCGGCACAACCCCAGCCGCAGGCTAAGTCCAGCACCTACGTGTAACCATTCGGCAACTCTGGCGTCTATCCACAAGTGGGAGCGAAACCAGGCTGTCTGTAACCTGCGTTCTACGTCGCGTTGTTACAATAACCCAATGCATAATCTGCCTTTACCTCTCGCTGCATTCCTGGCGGGAATTCTGTCTTTCCTCTCCCCCTGCGTACTTCCGCTGGTGCCTGGCTACGTGTCCCTGATTTCCGGAGCCAGCGTAGAGGATTTGCAATCTCCGCAGAAGAAGGTTTTTGGCACGGTGATGTTGCATTCGATTACCTTCGTGCTGGGTTTCAGCGTAGTCTTCATCGCCCTGGGAGCGGTGGCCACCAGCATTGGCCAGTTTGCCAACGAATACCACTCCATCCTGTCGAAAGTAGCCGGAGTTATCGTGATTATCTTCGGCTTGCACTTGACCGGAATTCTGAAGATCAAAGCCTTGTACGCCGACAAGCGTATGCACGACGTAAAGGGCGGCTCCAGCGCCATCGGATCGTTTGCCGTAGGCTTCGCCTTCGCCTTTGGCTGGACCCCTTGCATCGGTCCTATCCTGGCTACAATTTTGGTTTTAGCCGGTGCCCAGGGTACGGTGATGAAAGGTATCATCCTGCTGGCGGTTTATTCTCTGGGTTTAGCTGTACCCTTCCTTCTCACTTCCTTGGGAGTTGATCGGTTTCTTTCGTTTTATAGCCGCTTCCGGCGTCATCTGCACACCGTCGAAGTGCTCAGCGGCATATTATTAATCGCCATTGGCGTGCTGATTTTTTTGAACAACCTGCGATTGCTTTCAGGCTACTTGGGGTTCCTGAACCGGTTCGCGCTCTAGGGGAACTTGTGAAACGTAATGCGTTAGTGTTCATCGGCCTGTTTGTGGCGATCATCGGAATGCTTGCCATCGGCAAGTATCTGGATCGAACGCGCAAACACGGCCCGCTCAAGCTGGTGGGTAATGTCCAGGGCGTGCCGGCACCGGACTTTACTTTGATTTCTCTGGATGGGACCAAGGTCAAGCTATCCGACTATCGCGGGAAGGCCGTTCTGCTGAATTTCTGGGCTACCTGGTGTCCACCCTGCAAGGTCGAGATGCCCTGGTTCGAAGACCTGCAAAAACAGTACGCCAAGGATGGCTTAGTAGTCCTGGGCGTGGCCATGGATGACTCGGAGCCTGCCTCCATCGCGAAGTTTGCCAGTGAAGTTGGCGTCAATTATCCCGTATTGCTGGGTACAGACCAACTATCGGATGACTACGGCAACGTGCAGTATTTGCCTACCACTTTTTACATTAGCCGCAATGGCACCATTGTCGACAAAATGACCGGTTTGCTGGATCGCAAGGATATTGAAGAGGCGGTTAAGAAAGCTCTGGCCACGACCTACAAGCCGGCGGACCTGCAGCAAAACCAAGCCAAGGCAGAAGTGAAGGATACGGCAAAAGGATTGATGCCCAAGGAGTCTGCCCGATGAAGAAGCTGGTCTTAGTGCTGGGTGCGCTCCTGCTGACCGCCTTCCTGTCGGCGCAGATGGGCGACAAGCCGTCCGTCGAGATGGTACCCGTTGCCGCCGTCCAACTGCGCGCAGGGGCCAGCAAGAGCGTCCCACTCGACTTCCGCGTCGGCTCCGAATTCCATATCAACTCGCATAGCCCGCATTCCGAGTTGCTGATCCCTACCAACCTCAAGCTGGCCGCACCGGAACAGTTAAGCGTTGCCGACTTGAAGTACCCCGCCGGCCAGGACGTTAGCTTTCCTTTCTCGCCCGACGAGAAACTCAGTGTCTACAGCGGCGATTTCACGATCGATGCGGTGGTGAAAGCGCCCGCTAATGCCGCCGCTGGCACCTATCCCGTGAAGGGTGAACTGCGCTTCCAGGCGTGCGACCACAGTGCCTGCTATCCGCCGCGCTCCATCCCGGTAGAGTTTTCCGTGACGGTAGTGAAGAAGTAGACTCGGTGGTTTTCATCCGGATAGGGAGTTTAAGTTGTCATCCTGAGCGCAGGTGCGCCGCTTTTGCGCAGCGGAGTCGAAGGACGTGCGGCTGCCCGATGGGAAGCCGAGGCCTGTGGCTAATCCGTCGCCACTGACCACTGACCACTGCTTCTATCCGGTCTGGTGCCGCTCTTCCTCGACATCGATGGGCCGGACCTGGTCCACGATGATGATCGCTATCAGAACCACGACAGGAAGGTAAAGAGCCCGCAACTCCCAGCGTTCTTTCATCAGGATCCCGACAGCTGCTCCCACAACGTAGCAGGTCCAGGTAGAAACCAGCATCGTTCCTTCGCGAACGTCCTTCTGCCGGGGAGCAAGCCTCACAATGTCAGATGCGCGCACCTTCTTCGATTGTTCGTGGACCCAGAACACCACGCGGGTGAATGACTCGCTGAACTTCGTCAGCGTGCCGGTTACGAACGTCGTGTAAATGGTGAGCGCCCCAATGTGGGTCAGCGTCGCCGTCTGTACCCCCATGGCAAAGGCCAGCAGGGCAACCAGCGTGAAATACGTAGTCGAATGCAAGTCGACCAGTTGTCCCAGGTGCATGGCGGGCGTGGCGCTCGGGCGAACAACAGGAGCAGCACCGCTTCTACCGCCAGCGTAAACGACGCGATTCTTCTCATGCCTGTGCGTCCCGCGATGCCCACAGCGATCCTCGTCAGGACCATTCCCACAACGTAAGACACAACTGCACAGACTGGTCGCAGCAGGTTCGGCCAATCCAAGTGCGCCAGGTAGATGCCCAGATGCACGCTGTTGCCGCTCATATTGGCGGTGAAGATTTCGAACAACGCGACGTAGCCGACGGCATCGACAAATCCGCCTACCACCGTCAAGACAAGCGAAATCGCCACTTTTCCGCCGGCGCCGAGATCGGGAGCATCGCTCATGCGCGCGCCATCACAGCCGTTTCAATGCGAGTTTCGCAGCGTTATAACCGCACATGCCGTGCACCCCGCCGCCCGGTGGAGTGGAGGCGGAACAGATAAAAATGTCCTTGGCAGAGGTTGCGTAGAACTTGCGCGTGGGACGGAACAAGAACTGCGGCAAGTTAGCCAGGCCGCCGCCGATGTCCCCGCCCACCAGGTTGGCGTCCATCGCCTCCAGCGCCGAAGGTGAGAAAATCCTGCGCTCCAGAACGCAATCCCGGAAGCCCGGGCGCAAAGCGCTCGATCTGTGCCTCGATGCGCGCCAGCATGTCCACCTGCGAGCCGTTCGGGACATGGCAGTACGCCCACGCTATATGTTTTCCTTCCGGCGCACGCGACGGATCAAACAAGGTGGGCTGCGCCAGCAGGACGAAAGGCCGCTCGGCAACCCGTCCGTTTCGCATGGCGTCTTCGGAGACCACGAACTCTTCTAGCGTGCCGCCAATGTGGACTGTGGCCGCCCGCGAACAGTCCGCGGCCTTCCATGGAACCGGACTGGACAAGGCATAATCCACCTTGAAAACGCCGGGGCCGTAACGATAGCCTTCCAACTGCTTTACGTATCCGGGCGAAAGCCGCTTGCCCGCGACACGCAACAACTGGCGCGGCGTCACGTCGCACAGCGCGACGTCAAAGTTTCCCAGCGCAGCCAGGTCTTCCACCCGCGAGGAAACATGCACCGTCCCGCCCAGGCTGGCCAAGTGGCTGCACAACGCGTTGGTGATGGATTGCGCGCCGCCGCGCGGAATCGGCCATCCCACAGCGTGGGCCGTTGCTCCCAGCATGATGCCGAAGGCCGAGCTGAGCGGCTCCTCCAGCGACAGGATGGAGTGCGCAGCCAACCCGGCAAACAGCGCTCGGGTTCGCGGGTTGCGAAACCAAAACTGCGCTACAGCGTTCGCCGACGGAAATCCCAGCAGCCCCAGACGCGCCAGCAGAAACGGATGCCGCGGGAATAAAGACACTGGCCGCAGGACTTCCGGCGCCAGTTCCGCCCATCGCTCAGCAAAAGGCCCGAACAATCTGCGCCATTGCTTGCCATCTTCGCCCAGCGCGGCTTCCGCCTCGCCCAGGTCACGCTCCAGAATGACCGCCGTCCCATCGTCCAGCGGATGGGCCAGCGGCGCCGAAGGTTGAATCCACTCCAAGCCGTAGTCCTTCAGCGGAAGGGTCGAGAAGAAGGGCGACGCCAACGCCATGGGGTGCACGGCGGAGCCAAAATCGTGATGAAACCCGGGAAGTGTGAGAGGGAGGGTGCGGGCGCCGCCGCCGGCCTGCGGCTCGGCTTCGTAAACATCGACCTGCAATCCGGCTTGCGCCAGCACAATGGCAGCCGCCAGACCGTTAGGTCCGGAACCGATCACGACAGCTCGGCGCGAGCTTCGAGGCATGACCAACAAGTTTATAGGTGAACGCGGGATTATGGGTATTGGCGGAACCGAGTGAGGCCCAACGATAGAGGTGCCCTAGTTCGCCATACTTCGGCTAACGCGGGACACCCAGGTTAACGTACGCAGGAGCGACGAGAACCTGGGGCATACCGAACGCTACATCTTTTTCCCGTTCTTGGTGAAGGTGACGAAATAGTCGCGACTGATCGGCTCGATGGTCGCCGTTGCTTCGGGAAATTTCGCGATCAAAGCGCTTCAGATCGGCTTCGCTATAGAGAAACAAGTCGCAGCGCTTCTTGATAGCGCAGCTTGCGCTGCCACGCCAGAATCCCGCCGGCCAGAGGGGAATGAGAAGAACGCCTTGTTGCGCGTCAGCGACAGGACCTTGGCGACGACTTTTTCGGCGTCGGGCATGTAGTCCATAAAGCCCATTACGATGACGTAGTCGAAACTGCTCCTCGGGCGGATAGGTATAGAAGTCGGCGACCTCGAACTTGCAGCGATCGCCCACACCCACCTTTTGCGCATGTTCCGTGGCCAGCTTCAGCATGCCTTCGGCGAAGTCAATGCCGAGTACGCGCGAGGCGCCGCGCTGCGCCAGCGTGATCGAATAGTGCCCAGGGCCGCAACCGATGTCGAGCACGCTCTTGCCCTGCACCGGCTCGCAGCCCTCAATGGACTTTTCATAACGCAGGCGCATGCTCTTGCGGAACAGCTTGTTGATGACGCTATCAACCAGGCCATTCTGGTTGCCGTAGATCGCGTCGAAGTCGTGGGCGTATTCGATGAAAAAAGGTCTGGGTACGGTCAGGCGACATGGGAATTTACCAACTCGGGATAGTGACTGATTGACGTTCTGGAATGTAGTGACCGGAAAGTCCCGCAGCACCCTCCGGATCTTTGCTTCTGTGCTCTCTAAATTCACATACGACTTGAACTGACGGCTGCGGCTCATGGGCAGACGCGGCTGCGCCGGGTCGATCTCCCGCGGATGAATGTAAAACACCACCGGACGGCCTTCGGAAAGCACTGCGCTGCGCCATCTTGCGGATCAGCCAGTAGGGGAACAGCCGCAGGTAGCCTCCGCCGAAGAAGCAGATGCGTCTTGCCCATCAAATCGGCCACCGAGATCGGCATCTCCAGGATGCCGTCGCCCTTACCAACACGGTGCGGATCGCGGCGTCCGTCGCGCATGCCTCCATGGCCGCGCGCCGCCGGAAACACCGACGAGTCGTACTGATAGCCGGCCTCCGCCAGCACGTCAAAGAACCACGGAGTCTGTTCGGTGGTGGAGAACCCCGGTGCCCGGTAGCCAGTCACGGGGACGCCGGCAATGTCTTCCAGCAGCAGGCGAGCATGGCGGACGTCGTCGTAAAAGTCGTCGCGTTTCTGCTCATACACCAGGCGATGCCCGTAGCCGTGCGAGGCGATCTCATGGCCGCGGGCGGCGGCTTCCTTCACCAGGTGGGGGAAGCGCTCACCAACCCAACCCAGCACGAAGCAGGTGACCTGCACATTTTGTTCGCTAAAGATATCCAGCAGCTTGGAGAAGTTTCTTTCGACGCGCGACGGCAACCCGCTCCATTCCGGTAACGCAGGCGCGCCCGGAACATCCAGGATATGGAACCAGTCCTCAACATCAACCGAGAAAATGGAAGTTTGCATCGCTCGCTGCAGGTCTTCTAGATATATAACGTCCCGCTCACCCGCACAAGTCGAGGAGCCCATCGTCCCCGCGCCGCCCAGCCCTCATCATTTGACTCCCGCAGATAGGGTAGGCTAGCCTCGAAGCCTCACGGTGCGTCGCCCGGAAGCACCTGTGCTGGCGGTATTTTAGCGAATTTGCCATGAATTTTCCTGCCAACCTTCTATGAAATTACACCGCCAATTGCTGGTCTTGGTGCTTTCCCTCATCGGGCTCGCCTGCGCCGCCCGGGCCGGGGACATGGTCCACCCCAGCCATGGCTCTAAGGCCATGGTAGCGACGGTGCATGCCCGTGCTTCCGACGTGGGTGTCGCAATCCTGCAACAGGGCGGGAACGCGGTCGACGCCGCCGTCGCCGTAGGCTTCGCTCTGGCTGTGGTTTACCCCGAGGCTGGGAATCTTGGCGGAGGCGGATTCATGCTCTTCCGGCGGCCTGACGGCGAGGTCCACTTCCTCGACTACCGCGAGAAAGCCCCGGCCAAGGCCACCGCCAACATGTATCTCGACAGCCAGGGAAACGTCATTCCCGACCTGAGCCTGGTCGGCTACAAGGCCATTGGCGTACCCGGCTCCGTGGCCGGCTTGGTCTACGCCCAACAGCATTGGGGCAAGCTCACCCTGAAGCAGGTGATGGAGCCTGCCATCCGGCTGGCACGCGATGGCTTTGAACTCGACTACCCCGACGCCCGCGCCCTGCAAGATTCTGGCCTGGCCAAGTTTCCCGAATCGCACCGCGTCTTCCAGCGGAACGGCAAATATTACCAAACCGGTGAAATCTTCCAGCAACCCGATTTGGCTAAGACGCTGGATCGCATCGCCGCCAATCCCGAAGACTTTTACCACGGATCGCTGGCGCGTGAGCTGGCTGCCGCGTTGCAGAAAGGCGGCGCCCTCATCACCACCGACGACCTGGCGCAGTACGTGGTCAAGGAGCGCGCGCCGATCCGCGGCACCTATCGCGGCTATGAAATCATCAGCGCCCCGCCGCCGTCTTCGGGCGGCATCGCCCTCATCGAGTCGCTCAACATCCTCGAGGGCTACGACCTCGCCAAACAGGGTGATCGCACCGCCCAGAGCATTCACCTGACGGCAGAAGCTTTCCAGCGGGCGTTCTTTGATCGTGCCGAATTCCTCGGCGATCCCGACTTCTCCAAGATTCCGGTAGCGCAGCTCATCGACAAGCGTTACGGCGAGGCTTGGCGCGAGACCATCCCGCTGCGCCGCGCCACGCCTGCCGCCGATCTTCGCCGCCCATCGGTCTTCAGCCAACTCGACAGCTATGCCAGCTCGCATCCCCAACCCAAGTCGCTGCGCGAGCCCGACCATACTACGCATTACTCCATCGTCGATCCCGAAGGCAACGCCGTCGCCGTCACCACCACGCTGAATGACGGCTTCGGTTCGCGCGTCACCGCCGATGGACTGGGCTTTCTGCTCAACGATGAGATGGACGACTTCACGCTCCAAGCCGGGCGCCCCGAATACCTATGGCCTGCTGCAAGGCCCGGCTAACGCCATCGGTCCGGGCAAGCGGCCGCTCTCGGCCATGACGCCGACCATCGTGCTGAAGAACGGCAAGCTCTTCCTGGTGCTGGGTTCGCCCGGCGGGCCTACGATCATCACCACCGTCGCCAATGTGCTGATGGGCGTGGTCGATTACGGGCTGAACATCCAGCAGGCGGTGAATGCTCCCCGCTTCCACAATCAGTGGATGCCGGACAACATCCTGATCGAGGAAACCGGCATTTCGCCCGACACGGTCGGTATTCTGGAACACATGGGACACACGATAAAGACGGATCATGGATTTTGGGGCGACGGCGAGTGCATCGCGGTCGACGAACAAACCGGCGAGCTGCTGGGCGCCAGCGATGGGCGCGGTGCGGGAAAGGCGGTTGGCTTCTGATGCGCAGGGCCATGTCAACTTTGATCTACGCGCGGACTGAGCGACTGCATCCCGGCCTGCTCGACCAGTTTGTCGCCGGGGGCGCCGAGGCGATCGAGATTTTCGCTGCTCGCGGCCATTTCAACTACACCGACCGCCAGCACATTCGCGAGATCGGCAACTGGTTTCGCAGCACCGGTACTGCTTTCCATTCCATGCACTCGCCCATGTACGGCGACGAAGAATGGGGACACGGCGGAACGCCCGGGCTGAACATTGCTGCCACCGAGAAGCGGGACCGCATCGCCGCCATGGATGAAATCAAGCGCGCCCTGGAAGTCGCCGAGCAGGTGCCATTCCAGTTCCTGGTGCAGCATGTCGGCGTCGGCAACGAAGAGAGCAACGAGTACAAGCTGGAAGCCGCGATGACTTCACTGGAGCATCTACATGCCTTCGCTAAGCCGTTGGGGGTGCAGCTTCTGGTGGAAAACATCCCCAACGAGCTCTCCACCCCGGAAAGCCTCATAGATTTGTTGCGAGCGGGGCGATTCACCGATATCGGAATTTGCTTCGACCTGGGCCACGCTCATCTGCTGACCAGCGTGCCGCAAGCTTTCGAGACCATGAAGGAGCGCATCCGCTCCACCCACGTACACGACAACAACAGAGACCGCGATTCGCACCTGTGGCCGGGGGACGGCAGCATCGACTGGAAAGAAGCCATGGGGCTGTTGAGCACCGCGCCGCAGGTTCCGCCCCTCCTGCTGGAGATCGAAGCGGTGGAGGGCGAGAAGGTGTCCGAGAAAATGGCCGCCGCCTTCAGTACACTGGAGAAAGCGTCCCAATAAGTTTTAGCCACCGGCCCGTAGGATGCGTCGCCATTCCGGCGGCCGGCGAATAGTAGAAAGCTATCTTTATGGAATCCTCTACGAAAACTGAATTTCCCATCACCACCATTCGCGAGATCGGCCAGCACGACGGACAGACCGTCACCATCCGCGGCTGGCTCTACAACCTGCGCGAGAGCGGCAAGCTCCTGTTCCCCATCTTTCGCGATGGCAGCGGTCTCATCCAGGGCGTCATCGCCAAGAACGCCGTCTCACCGGAACTCTTCGACAGCATCAAGGGGTTGACCCAGGAATCCAGCGTCATCGTCACCGGCAAGGTCCGCGCCGATAAGCGCGCCCCCGGCGGCTATGAGATGGACGTTACCGACGCCCAGGTCCTGCAGCGCGTCAATCCCGATGACCCGTACCCCATCACGCCCAAAGAGCACGGCGTCGACTTCCTGATGGAGCATCGTCACCTCTGGCTGCGCTCCCCGCGCCAGGCGGCGATCCTGCGGGTGCGCGCCGAAATCATCAAGGCAGCACGCGACTTCTTCGACGATCGCGGTTTCACCCTGACCGATCCGCCCATCCTGACCCCGGCCGCCTGCGAAGGCACCACCACACTGTTCCCGGTCGACTACTTCGACGAGCAGGCCTTCCTCACCCAGTCGGGACAGCTCTACATCGAAGCTACCGCCATGGCGCTGGGTAAGGTTTACAGCTTTGGCCCCACGTTCCGCGCCGAGAAATCCAAGACCCGCCGCCATCTCACCGAGTTCTGGATGGTCGAGCCGGAAATTGCCTATGCCCAGCTCGACGACCTGATGACGCTCGCCGAGCAGTTCATCACGTCCATCGTCGAGCGCTGCCTGGAGCGTCGCCGTCCCGAACTGGAGACCATAGGCCGCGATCTCGCCAAGCTGGAGAAGATTGCCACGCCGTTCCCGCGCATCACCTACGACGAGGCGGTGAAAATGTTGCAGGAAGGTCACGAGAAGGGACTGGTCGAGAATAAGTTCGAGTGGGGCGGCGATTTCGGTTCGCCCGACGAGACCTACATCTCCTCGCAGTTCGATCGTCCGGTGATGATTCATCGCTATCCCGCCGCAGTGAAGGCGTTCTACATGGAGCCTGATCCGGAGCGACCGGAGTTGGCCCTGTGCGTCGATGTACTGGCTCCGGAAGGCTATGGCGAAATCATCGGTGGTTCGCAGCGCATGGCCTCGTACGAACTGCTGCTGGAACGCATTCACCAGCACGAACTGCCGGAAGAAGCCTTTAAGTGGTATCTGGATCTGCGCAAGTTTGGCGGAGTGCCGCACGCCGGCTTCGGCATGGGAATTGAGCGCGCCGTTGCCTGGATCTGCGGATTGGAACACGTGCGGGAGACGATTCCATTCCCGCGCACGCTGCACCGGCTGTATCCATAGGGAAGCTCTGATGAACTGCGAAGTTTGTGTCAGGGCACAATTTCAGTCGTGCCGATAAGTCCTTTATCAAGGGTCGGCGGCGAGGCGGACTTCAGTCCGACGAGCCGTTCGGTTTTTCAGCAATCTGCTCGAATGCCCTAGGCGTCAAAATTGCGTACCCGGCCTGGCTTCGTTAGGCCCTCCAGGAACGATTATGGCAACCAGTCCGATCACCAAGCCGCTACAAAATGTTGAAACCAAACATATCCGCATCATCGGTGTCCCGCTTGACCTGGGCCAGTCCCGCCGCGGCGTGGACATGGGCCCCTCCGCCATGCGGGTGGCCGGCCTCGAAGCCAAGCTCGAAGCTCTCGGCTATGAAGTCGAGGACTGCGGCAATGTTCCCGTGGCCATGCTGGAAACTGAAGCCGAGGGCGATCCCAACGCAAAGTATCTAAACGAGATCACCGAAACCTGTTCGGCCCAGGCCGACTTGGTGATCAAGACCCTGGCGGCGGGCAAGATTCCGCTCACTCTGGGCGGCGACCACTCCATTGCCGCCGGTACGGTTTCTGGCGTCGCCGAGTTTTACCGCCAGCGCAACCAGCGCATCGGCCTGCTCTGGATCGACGCTCATAGCGATATCAACACCCCCGGCACCTCGCCCAGCGGCAACGTCCACGGCATGCCGCTGGGCGCCATCATGGGCCTGTTCCAGTCCCCGCTGTCTAACATGTACGGCTTCAGTCCCAAGGTGCGTCCCGATAACTGCGTTCTGGTGGGCATTCGTGATGTGGACGAACATGAGCGCGAAAACATCCGCACCTCCGGCGTTCACGTCTTTACCATGCGCGACATCGACGAGCGCGGCATGCGCTCGGTGATGGAAGAAGCTCTGCGCCTCGCCGGCCGCGGTACCGTGGGCTATCACGTCTCGCTCGACCTCGACTGGATCGACCCCGAAGATGCTCCCGGCGTCGGCACTCCGGTATGGGGTGGCGCTACCTATCGCGAGGGACACCTTGCCATGGAGATCATCGCCGACCACGGGCGCATGCTCAGCTTCGAGCTGGTGGAAGTGAATCCGGTGCTCGACGAGCGTAACCAGACCGCCGAATTGGCGGTCGAGCTCGCCCTGTCGGCGTTCGGCAAGAAGATCCTCTGAGCATGAGCGCTCCCGGATCGTCGCCTGCCCCGCCGGCCTTTCCCGCTCTGCCGGAATTGCGCACTACCCAGGTGTTTGGCCGCACCATCCGCTATTACGACATTGGCTCGGGCCCGCCGGTGCTGCTGATTCACGGCATCGGTGGCGATGCCGACGAGTGGGCTTTCTGTTTCCAGCCGCTTAGCTCGTCTCATCGCGTCATCGCTCTCGACCTGCTGGGCTTCGGCCGCTCCGACAAGCCGCTCATTTCGTATTCCATCGCCGGGTTCGTTGAGGTGGTCGAGCGATTTCTGCGCGGCTTGCGAATCGAACGCTGCACGCTCACAGGCAATTCGCTTGGTGGCTGGATTGCCGCCAGCTTCGCGCTGCGTTTTCCGCAGGCGGTCGACAAACTCGTCCTGGTAGATGCCGCCGGCGTATGGGATGACGCAACCGAGTTTCCTATCGATTTGCGCGTCTCCACCCGCAGCCACCTCCGCGGCATTTTCCAGATGCTCTTCTACAACAAATCGCTGGCGACGGAAGAACTCATCGACCTGGCGTACCAGCAGCATCTCGAGCGCGGCGACGGCTACACCATCGACAGCGTCCTGAAGAATCTCCACGGAGGCCGCGAGCGCCTCGACGACACCATCGCCTCGCTCACCACTCCGACCCTCATCGTCTGGGGCGAGAACGACGAGATCATCCCTGTCGAAAACGGACGACGCATGCACCGCCTCATCGCCAATTCCCAGCTGACCATCATTCCGCAATGTGGACATCTGCCCGCACTGGAAAGGCCCACCGAATTCGTCCCCGCCGTGCTCGAATTCCTCGCCCGATAGAGCACACCTTCATGTGTGCAACGAACGCCCTCCAGATGTCTCGGCTTCAGCCGCTGACGGGCGAACGCCTCCGACGCCAAAGCGCGTGGTGATTTAAGTTTCATCGAGGCGTCATCCTGAGCGTCGGCGAAGGACCCTATCGTCGGCAGTTCTGCGGTGACAAAAGCTCTTGCTCCCTCTCAAAGTGACAGCGAGCAGTTGTTAGCGATTCATTGCGGACAAAGACTGCCGTCTATCAACAGCCTGCCCCGCACTCTCCTCTTCCTGCGCCAGCGCCGAAAACCGTGTTATAGTTCGTCGTCGCTCCCCTTACAGCCGCCAGTTCCGCAACCAGCGGGGCTTTTGGCCATCGTCAAATCCCGAGGAAAGCCATGTCCAAAAGAATCATCTTCTGTGCCGACGGAACTTGGAACGACGCCACCACCAACACCAACGTATACAAGATTTTCAAGGCGATGAATTTCACAGCCGAGCAGTGCCCTATCTATGACGACGGTGTGGGCGCCGACGGGAATGCGCTGCAGAAATTATTGGGCGGGGCCTTTGGCAACGGCTTGGATCAGAAGATCAAGGATGGCTATACCCGCATCTCGCACCTCTACGAGTTGGGCGACCAGATATTCCTGTTCGGCTTCAGTCGCGGAGCCTACATTGCCCGCAGCCTGGCGGGCATGATTGCGATTTGTGGCCTGCCGACGCAGAACGTCGACGACAACCTGACCGCCCAGGCCTTCGAGGCCTATCGCGCGCACGATACCAACCTGCGGAAACCGCTGCTGGCTAGCTTGCAACAGAAATATCAGATTGCGATTGCCGACCTGGCGATGGTCGGCGTGTGGGACACCGTCGGCGCACTGGGCATCCCGGCGGTTTTCGGCGGCATTGACATGCTGCAATACGGATTCTGCGACACCAACCTGCATCCCAACGTTAAGAATGCCTATCATGCCGTGTCCATCGATGAGCGCCGACGCGAATTCCCTGCAACCCTTTGGACCAGCGCCCCTGTGCCCGGCCAGACGATTGAGCAGGTGTACTTCACTGGCGTGCACTGCGATGTGGGCGGTGGCTACCCGGAGACGGGTCTGTCCGACATCACGCTGAGCTGGATGATGCGGAAGGCCGCTGCGTTAGACGTCGATTTCAACGCCGCGGTGTATCAGCAATACCAGAAGCTCGATCCCAAGCTCGCCCTCGACGTTAAGCACGAATCTTGGACGCCGCTCTGGGCCTTCCCAAATCCCCGGACGGTCCCGGACAACGCCTCCATCAGCAACAGCGCTTTGATTCGGCTGCAACATGACGCGTCCTACAAGCCGGTCAACTTGAAGCAGAATGCCGGAACCTTGGCTACGTCGTATTCGACGGTGGCCGTCGTCCCCGCCGCAACGTAGCCTTGACTGCCGCAGGTAGAGCTGGCCTTTAGGCCAGCGCCTAAGACATTGATTCCCGTTGCTGAGTCGGCTTCCAGCCGATAGCACCCCAGGTGACCAAGGAGTTTTCAGCAGCCTGAGTCGCGCCAATAAGCCATCTGTTTATGCCAGGCGGCGAGGCGGATTTCAGTCCGACGAGCCGTCCTATGCTGCACTCGGTTACACCGGTGGGGTGTGTTGGAACGGCAGCTTGGTGTACCGCTCCTTGTCGACTTCAATGACCAGCACAATGCGCCCCCCCGGCTCGCGCATGGGAAACGGTCTGCTGGTGTATTTCACCGAGATAGGATCCATCACCTTCAAGTCAGGATCAGGTCGGCGCTCGACCACGCGGCCGCGAATCTGGACCTCGGAATAGGGGTCGATGAAGTCCACCATCGAGATGGCGACGCGTGGATCGCGTGCGGTATTGCGCGCCTTCAGCGAGTTTTCGCCGGTGCAGATGAGAATGCGGTCGCCCTCGCGCCCGGCCCACACTGGCACGCTTTGCGGCGAACCATCCGGCATCAGGGTTGCGAGATGAACGAAGTTTGGGCCGTCGAGTAGCTGCTTGGTTTCGTTGGAAAGTTTCATGTCGGGTGTTGGATGTGGGACTGCGCGCTGCGGCTAAAAAATTTTGGTGGAAAACAGCGCCTTCCGGCACGGACAGTAATCTGGCCCAGCACGCAGCCGCAGGCGGAGTACTGGGCGGAGCCAATCTAATGTTTTCTCTGTGAGTCTGTGGTGAACCCGCTTATGCCAACAACCGCGCCGCTTCCTTGGCGAAATACGTCAGCATGATCGACGCCCCCGCGCGCTGGATGCACAGCAGCGACTCCATCATCACCCGCTCGTAATCGATCCATCCGTTCAACGCTGCCGCCTTGATCATGGCGTACTCCCCGCTCACCTGGTAAGCCGAAAGCGGCACATCGAACCGCATCCGTGCTTCGTGTATCACATCCAGATACGGCATGGCCGGCTTCACCATGATCATGTCCGCGCCTTCATCCAGGTCGAGTTCGATCTCGCGCATAGCTTCGCGGAGGTTGGCCGGATCCATCTGGTACGAGCGGCGATCGCCAAACTGCGGCGCCGAATCGGCTGCCTCACGGAACGGTCCGTAGAAGCCGCTGGCAAACTTCGCGGCGTACGCCAGGATGGGCGTGTTCTGATAGCCGGCTTCGTCCAGCGCGGCCCGGATGGCATTCACCCGGCCGTCCATCATGTCAGAAGGAGCAATGATGTCCATGCCGGCCCGGACCTGCGACACCGCGGTGCGCGCCAGCAACTCCAGCGTGGGATCGTTCAGAATTTCGTAGTCTTCGCCCGACATAACGACCGTCCCGGCGGCCGCGGCGATCGCCGCTCCCACCGATGTCCCGTTCGCCACCACAACTTTCCCCTGCGACTCCAACTCGCGGGTAAACTCCATCGCCTCGCGCTTGGCCCTCGCCGTCGGGTCGGAAGTGTCAATCAGCCCGCAATGTCCGTGCGACATGTACTCGCACAGGCAAACATCGCCCATCAGCAACAGGCCGGGAACCTCACGCTTGATGGCGCGCGCCGCGCGCTGCACGATGCCGTCGTCAGCCCACGCACCCGTGGCCACTTCGTCCTTCGACTCCGGCAGGCCAAACAGGATGACGCTTGGAATGCCCAGAGCCTTCACCTCGGCGCACTCCTTCACCGCTTCGTCGATCGACAGGTTATACACCCCAGGCATCGACCGGATTTCTTTGCGAATTCCTTCCCCCGGACAAACGAACAGTGGGTACACAAATCCTTCCGGGCTTAGGCGGGTTTCGCGGACAAACGAGCGCATCGCTTCACTGCGACGCAGGCGGCGGGGACGATCAGTTGGGAACGGCATGACAGTAAATTCTAGCACCGCCGACCGCCGCAACCCCGCGAAAATAGCGGGGAAGATGTGTTTTGGATTGTGATGAAAATCACTGACGGCCCGTCCTCAGAACCGCGCCCACTGGCCGCTTCAGTCGAATAGCAACTTCTCGCCAGCAGGCGGTTCCAGGCCAGCTAGACGGGCCATCTGGGCTACGTACTTTTCCGCGTCAAACTTCTTCGCCGCCGCGTTGCCCGACATATAGCGAATGGTGCCGAAGATGGGCCGATCGAACCAGGGCCGGTCGAACTTGCCCGCAATCGACCACGCGATTCCCGCATAGCCGTTGGGATCGCGTCCATCCAGGAAGTACTTATCGTTGAGATAGACCGCCGTCTGGTACGCGTATGCCGGCGACGGACTCCACTCCAGGATCTTCTTTGCCCAGTACATGCGCATGTAGTTATGCATCCATCCCGCATGCAGCATCTGCTGCTGGGCGGCGTTCCACAGCTCGTCGTAGGTCTCGCCGCGTTCCAGTTGCTCGCGCGTGTACTCCGGCGAGCGCTGGTCGTGAGCGTGCTTGGCCAGCGTGCGGTGCGCCCAGTCCGGCGCGCTCTCAATGGAATCGTAAAGTTGGTTGAAGTGCGCAAAGTTTATCGACAATTCGCGCCAGGTGATTACCTGGTCAAGGAAGTCGTCCTTGGCAGCGCGTAGAGCCTTCGACTCCTCCACCGCCAGCGCCACCGTGTGCGGGCCGATGTGCCCGAAGTGCAGATAGGGCGACAGGCGGCTGGTTCCGTCCAACTCCGGCTTTCCATGGCGTTCGGGATAGTGCGCCAGCTTGTGATTCACGAACTGGTGCAGCAGCTTCAACGCTTCCCCAGTCCCGCCGTGGAACGAATCGACCGGTTGTACCGAGCGGTCGAGCTTCTTCCAATGTTCCGTCAGGTCGAGCGAACCATCGTCGGGCAGCGCTTGCAGGCCGCGAAGTTTTTCCCATTCCACGTTGGCTCTCGCATTCGCCGGCGACACCAGGAACTGCTTTAGTTGCGCCTTGATCCGCGGGCGAATGATGCGCGCCGCGTACTGCTCTTTCTCCAGCAGCTTCGACGGCACGATGACGTCGGCATCCACCGTCCACAGCGGAATGTTCAGCTTCTTCGTCGCCAGCTCGCGCCAGTGATTGGGCTCGCGCAGCGGGTTTTCATCCCCCACAACCAGCGATGCCTTCACCTCATCGCAGAACCTCACCAAGGAATGTTCGGGATAGCGCCGCAGTACAAAGCCAATGCCGCGCTTGCGGGCGCGCTCCGCCGTGTCGGGAATTGCTTCCGCCAGGAAAGCATAATGCCGCAGGTTGGCGTGCGGATAGAAGGGAACCGGTGCGAAGAAGATCACCACCGGCTGATGCAGCGCATTGGCCGCGGCAACCGCGACGTCCAGTGCGGGATTGTCCAGCGCGCGCTGGGCCCGCTGCATCCAGTACACGACGCACTTGCCGGTGCGCTCGGGATCGCCCGGACGACGAACGGTCACCCGTGGATCGGAGCTCAGTTCTTCCAGCTTGGACATAGCGCAGTCACCAACCACTCTTCGATTGGAACATGAGTTGGATGCGGCAGGAAACCAGGAAGGAAAGGCGTATTCCAAAAGTCCAGGCTGCGCAAAGCAAGAACCAGCGCTCGTCACCAGCGCCGGCTTAGGAATGACTAAAACTTCCCGCTAAGGCGCGATTTCCCAGATGACGCCAGAACCCGTACCGTTGTTGCCTCCGAACGACGTCGTGCCATAAAGGTTCCCGGCCTGATCGAACACCACGCTGCCAAACGGACCCGCGCCATCGTCCAAATCGAAGTCGTGCAGGCTGGTGTAGCTCCAGGTTCCGTTGGAGGGCGCCAGGGAGAAAACCGAACCGAAGCCGTAAACCCCGCCGCTATTGGTCGTGCCGTAAAGTTTGTCGGCGTTCAGGACCAGCTTCCCGGTCGGCCCCGCGTACTGGCCTGTGCCCGGCGCCGGAAAAGCGTACAGCAACGTGTATGTCCATCCACCGTTCGAGGGAGACAGTTCGAATACCGTTCCGCCGCCGTTTGCCCCGCCCGAGGCCGTCGTTCCGAATAGGTTTCCGGCGGCATCGACCGTCACACCCCCAACGGGGAGATTTCCGTCCTGTCCATTCTGGAAACGGTACAACACTTTTTCCGTCCACCCGCCCCCGTTGGGACTTAACTCATAGACCGTGCCGCACCCCTGCCCCTGACATCCTGTGCCTCCCCCACTGACGGTTGTCCCGTAGTAATTACCGACGGCATCGGGGGTGAGCCCGCTCTCGGGATAAGTGCCGTCGCTGCCGCCAGTGAAACTGTAGAGCGTGGTTTCTGTCCATCCACCGCCCGACCGGGTAAGCATGTAGACAGCTCCATACGAATTAGTGCCCCCGGCGACAGTCGTCCCCAGGATGTTGCCGGTTTGATCAAAGATCAGGTCGCCATAGACGGGGTTCACACCTTGTCCCGTCGTTGCCACAAACACCCACGGCAGGCTCTCCGTCCAGTAGCACAACGTCACCTTGCAAATGCTCGATGCTGGACGTACGTTGTAAACCACTCCGCACCCTAAGATCTCGCAGGTTTGGCTCGCTCCGTTTTGAGTGGTGCCGTACAGTGTGCCGTCGGAGGCGATCAACGGCCGCGCCATTGGGCTGACGCCATCGCCCGTCGAAAAGTTGAAATCGTGCAGCGGGCTCAGAATCCAGCCACCGTTCCTGCCGGCAAGCTTGAAAACCGTGCCCCCGCCGCTGCCGCCTCCCATGGTGGTGCCGTACAGATTTCCGGCTGAATCGAGAGCGAGGCCGGCCCTCGGCGATTGCCCGCCTGCTGCATTCACGAAGGTGTGGAGCACGCTGTACGTCTGCGCGTGCAGCAGCGCCGGGAATGCCACCGCCACTAGAAAAGCCATGGCACAAATTGCCGGCCCCCCGCGGAGGCTGCGTGACCGTTCGAGGGAAGTAGGGCTGTTGCGGAACGTGGGCATCCGAATCCTCCTTGGCGGGTTCTTGCAACCGCAGGTGGCAGACACTCTATGTCTGTTCTGCTCAGGCCGTCAATGCCCACGAGGCCTAGCTTCTGATTAATTGTTGAATTGGAAACGGAGGCCGCCTGAGCCGATGAACAAGTTGAGACTGACTCAGAGCTCCCTACTCTGCCGCCAGGATTGCGTCAGCCACCGCGGCAGCCTCCACCGCCGGCTTCACGTCATGGACACGCACGATGTGCGCTCCCCGCAGGATGCAGGCCACCATCGCCGCCAGCGATCCAAAGAGGCGATCGATCGGAGGCGCGTCGCGTCCTTCGCGCTGGCCAATAGTGCGGCCGACAAACGACTTGCGCGAGGTTCCGGCCAGCAACGGGAAGCCCATGCGTTGCAGTTGCGCAAAATGGGCAAGCAGCGGGTAATTCTCCTCGAAGTTCTTGCCGAAGCCGAAGCCCGGGTCCAGAACAATGCGCGAGCGCTGCAGCCCGCGTTCGAATGCCACCTGGACGCGGCCCGCCAAATCATGCTCCACGAACCCCATGATGTTGGATTCGAAGGGCAGCTTTCGCCACTGCTCGGGGCGTCCGCGGGTATGCATCATGACCACGCCGCACCCGGCGGCGGCACACACCGTGGCCATCTGCGGGTCCCACTGCAGGGCGCTCACGTCGTTCACGATCTCCGCTCCTGCGTCCAGTGCCGCCCGCGCGACCTCCGATTTATAGGTGTCGATGGACAGAATTGCCTCGGGCCGCTGGCGCAGAATGCCTTCCAGCACCGGCATCACCCGGTGCAGCTCTTCCTTTTCGGTCACCGCCGGTTTCGTCGGATTGCCGATGGTCTCGGCCGCCTGCACACTGGCGCCCGGACGCGTCGATTCGCCGCCAATATCGAGGATGGCTGCGCCCTCGTCCAGCAGCCGTAGTCCATGCTCGATGGCCTTCTTCGGCGCAAGATAATTGCCGCCATCGGAGAACGAGTCTGGCGTGACGTTCACCACCCCCATCACTAGCGTGGTTGCGCCCAAGTCCAGATGCCGCGATCGTAGCTGCCAGCGATAGGGCGGACGCATGCTGCCATTGTAGCGCCCCGCCAACCGCCCTGACAGCCGATAAGCCTGGGAATCGGGGAACGATTTTCGCTACCGATTAATCAACTGTTGCGCTACTCTGCCGATGCTAGAATTCAGCTGGTAGTTCTATGTTCCGGGTCCGCTATTTCGCTGTTGTCTTCATAAGCCTGTCGCTGCTGGTCCCGGCCTATGCCGGTAACAAGAAGCCTCCCAGCTACGCCAAGCTCACGCGTGATGTGCAGGCGATCCTCGACGAACCCGATACCGCGCGCGGCTTCTGGGGCGTTTACGCGGTCTCGCTCGACACCGGCCGCAGCGTCCTCTCCATCAACTACGACAAGCTCTTCACTCCGGCGTCGAACGCGAAGCTGTTTACTACCGCGGCCGTCTTCGGACTCATCGGCCCCGACTATCGCTTCAAGACCACCATCGAGACCATGGGCTCGATCGATAAGTACGGCCGGCTGAATTCTGACCTGGTCCTGGTGGGCCGCGGCGATCCCAACCTGTCCGGACGCACCCTGCCGTACAGCATGCACACCGAGCGCAAGGCTCCGCCCATCCAGGTGCTGCAAAACCTGGCCGACCAGCTGGTGCAGCATGGCTTGAAGTATGTTGACGGCGACGTGGTGGCCGACGATTCCTATTTCGTCTTCGAGCGCTACGGCGAAGGCTGGTCGCAGGACGACTTGGCCCGCGAATGGGGCGCCCCGGTATCGGCTCTCACCATCAACGACAACGTCATCTTTGTCAGCATCATGCCGGCCGATCGCCCGGGCGAGCGCGCCTTCCTCAGTGTCACGCCTTTTCCCGAGTACTACCGCATCGACAACCGGGTGCTTACCACGCCCCAGGGCAGCGGCCCGCGCACCGTCTCCATCAATCGCGAACCCGGCTCCAACCAGTTGACCTTTTGGGGCAATATTCCGCAGGACGATCCCGGCTTCGGCGAAGCGCTGGCCATCGAAGACCCGGCAGATTTCTCGGCGCGCCTGTTTCGCCAGCTGCTGGAAGAGCGCGGCGTCACCATCTACGGCAAGTCCAAGACCCATCACACCGAGCTGGCTTCTACCCAGACGTTCAGCGTGACCTCGATGGCGTCTGGCGGCGGCGATGCCACCCGCCCGGCTAATCCCGCGCCCATGGTCCTCGCCAGCTACCAGTCACAGCCGGTCAGCCAGGATCTGCGCGTCATCAACAAGGTCAGCCAGAATCTGCATGCCGAGCTGATGCTTCGTCTGTTGGGCAAGGAGAAAGGCAACTCCGGCTCCATTGAAGGTGGACTGGAAGTGATGCGCAGCTTTCTGGTGAACGCCGGCATCAACCCTGACCAATTCACGTTCTACGACGGCTCCGGCCTCTCGCGCGAAGACCTGGTCACGCCTCAGGCCATCGTCGACATCCTGCAATATTGCCGCAAGCAGCCTTGGGGACAGTCTTACATCGACACCCTGCCGGTGGCCGGGGTGGACGGCTCGCTGGCCGAGCGCTTCCGCAACACGCCTGCGGCTGGCACGGTCCACGCCAAGACAGGCTCGCTCTCCCACGTCTACGCGCTCTCCGGGTACGCCACCGCCCAGTCGGGCGATCACCTTGTTTTCTCCGTCATCACCAACAACAATACCCAGCCCACCAAGAAGGTTTTGGACACCATCGATCGCATTGTGGTCCGCATGATCAGTGAGAAGTAGTTTCATACGCTTTAGGCCGTTTAGCCCGCCCGCGACCCTCTTTCAACCCCACCCTCGCCCCAAAACCCGGTTCTGACGCCAATCCCGGCAAACAGCCCTTTGCCCTTGTCTTTCAAAAAAACGTCCCTGATGTGAGTTCTCCGTTGCGGTTTGTACCACTAAAGGTCTAGGATAGAGGAGTTGGGGGATGGTTCCTCGTCCGTTCCCTAGTCAGAGCTTGAAATCTGCAGTTCCACGTTCGAAAGTCAGAAATCCCTCATGCACAGCGCCCTAGAATCTGTGTGCGAGTACTCCCAGGAGAGACTAAGATGGCGTGGTACGCGTATTGCATCACTGAACAGCAGGGCCTTCAGAACGGTACCCGAGCCCGGCGCCCCTTTCCAATCGAAAATCTCCGAGGCGTGAACGGTGCTTCGGTTTTTGCCTGTCCCAGCGGCGAATTCGCTGTCATTGTCAGCGACTATGCCGCCGGATCAACCCTTACCCAGCAAGCTATCGTCGACCACGCCCGCGTGGTCAGCGAGTGTTTCCGGACCCTTACCGTTCTGCCGTTTCGCTTCGGCACCATCTTTGATTCCGATGAAGCTTTACGCCGCGCCGTGCGCTCCAATCGCAAGACCTTCATGGAGAGCGTCGATCGGCTGCGCGGCAAGTCCGAAATGCACTTCAAGCTCCTGGTGAAGGATGGAACGCTGGAAGAAGCCCTCGCCGAGCTACCCGCTGGAGTGGGGGGCGAATACCTGCGCAAGCTGCGGGAACGTGCTACCCGAGAAAGGGAACGGCAAACCAAGGCCCGCGCTCTTTCCATGCAGGTCCACAAATTGTTCTCGCCCCTCGAGGAAGACGTCATCTGCAAGCGTACCGATTCCGGCGGCATGCTGATTGATTTTGCCCACCTGATCGATTCCAACTCCGTAGCCAAGTATCAGAATCGCTATGGAACCGCCACTAAGCACTTTAAGGATTGCCGCGTGACCATCACCGGTCCTTGGCCGCCGTACCACTTCATGCCGGGCAAACTGCGTACCATTCCCGGCGGAAACTAGGCTCTCCCTTCCAGGGTGGCCGCCTGTGCCACCCTCGGAGGAGCGTCAATTTTTCTCACCTTTCCCCCTTTACACCCTGCACAGCGCTGCTCCTCAGAGTTACAATCAGCCAATCAACTTCCATATTTGACGTTGCTGACGGTGCGGGCCCGGGCGGAGCGTTCTTGGTTGACGATCCTGCGCGCATCCATCGTGCAACCCTGAAGTGGGTATCTGGATTCTCATTAAGTAACGCGCCGTACCCTGTATGGGCAGGGACTGCTTCTTTTCTGCATCATTTTCCGGGAGTGGAATGATTCCAGCCAACAAGCTGAGAGCCTTGGTAGTCGAGGACGACCCGATCCTGTGCCGCTTCCTGGTAGCTCACCTGGCTCAGCGGGGGTTCGAGGTCAGCATCGCCGGCAGTGGCGACGAAGCCGTCCGCATGGTCCGGGTTTACGATCCTGCCCTGGTTCTGGTCAGCATGCTAGCCCCGGGCACCAGCGCGCTCGACGCCCTGGAGCGCATCAAGCAGATCAAGCCCGCAGCCTGGGTCATTCTGCTCTCCAACGGACAGGATCCCGACACCATCTTTCATGCGTCCAAGCTGGGTGCCGACGACTATTTGGCCAAGCCCTTCGAAGCCCGCGATCTGGATGTTCGCATCAACAAGATGCTCGCCAAGCAACGACTGCCGGGCGAGGTGGCGCCCCTGCGTGACCAGGTCCGCCGCAATCGCGATTTCGCCGGCTTGTTCGGAACCAGCCCGCGCATGGAAGAAGTGAAGAACACCATCGAGCAGGTGGCCGATACCACCGCGACCGTCCTGATTCGTGGCGAAAGCGGCACCGGCAAGGAAGTAGTCGCGCGCATGGTTTACGCGCATTCAAGCCGCCTCGACAAGCCCTTCGTCAAGGTGAATTGCGCGGCCATCCCGTATGAGCTGCTGGAGAGCGAACTGTTCGGCTATGAGCCGGGCGCGTTCACCGGCGCCAACCGCCAGAAGCTCGGCAAGTTCGACCTCGCCAATTCCGGCACGCTCTTCCTCGACGAAATCAGCGAGATGCATCCCGCGCTGCAAGCCAAGCTCCTGCACGTTTTGCAGGATGGTGAATTTTCCCGCCTCGGCGGCAAACGAGACATCTCCGTCGATGTGCGCGTGCTGGCCGCCAGCAACAAGCCGCTGGAGCGGGCGGTGCAGGAAGGCACTTTCCGCGAAGATCTCTTCTACCGCCTCAACGTCATCACTATTCACATCCCGCCGTTGCGCGAGCGGCGCGAGGAAATCCCTGTCTTCCTCGACTACTTCCTGCGCAAATACAGCGAGTTCTACAGCAAGCAGCCCGCGCCTTTCAGCGATAACGCGGTCGGTCGCATGATGGATTACAGTTGGCCGGGCAACATCCGCGAACTGGAGAACCTGGTCAAGCGCTACGTCATCGTGGGCAACGAAGCGCAAATCATTCGCGAGCTCGCCACCCACAAACCCATTCTGACTTCGACCGGTGACGGCGACTCATCCCCCCGCCAAGTCGAATCGAGTTCCAGCGCTGACCGGTCCATGGGTACGCCTTATCCGGTTCCTATCAATGCCGCGAAAGGTATTGTGCTCGAATCGGAAGCTCCTTCGTTGTTGGAGATCGGCCGCCGCGCCGCCTTATCAGCCGAGCGCGAAGCCATCGAGAAAGTGCTTACCCAGACCCGCTGGAATCGGCGGCAGGCCGCCAAGATTCTCAAGATCAGCTACAAGGCGCTGCTTAACAAGCTCAAGGCCATGGAAGAGCAGAACGCTCAAAACAGGAACCTCAGCGCCTAAAGTTGGTACCCGTATTCTCATCCGGAAATTCCTCTCAGCTTACCGAACCGGAAATGCAGCGAGCCGTATCCGTAGCACTTCTAGCCACTTACCAGCTGCACCTCGTGCCGCACGGAAGCGCTCGAACTGTTTGGAAAATGAAGTGCAGAAGCATCGGCAACCAAAGAGGCACAAAACCCTAGATGATTCTTCTTCAGTCTGTTTGACATCTCTCTGCTTGCCTCGCAATGCGCGGGCAGCGTCCAGCACAGCCTTTCCTGAACGTCCCTACCTGACAGCCTCTTTCAAAGAGCGGCCCCGAGGGCCGCTTTTTTGCGTCTGCCATGAAACCGATTCAGGTAGAGCTGGCCTTTAGGCCAGCGTCCGAGTCCCATATTTCTTTTTACCCGTCGCCGGCCTCAGCCAGTTAGGCATTTGCTTTCCGTCTCTCGCCACAGGGTGCTATCGGGTCTGAAAAACGCACTCCGACTCGCCCTCTTATTTCTTCCGCCGACTTCTCCCTCATTTGATATCCTCCGCAAGAGCCACTTTCGCTTTACGCGGAACAGCGTCCCATGAAAATTCTCATCCTCACCACCGATCAGGAACTCGCCTTGCTTCGGCAGCGTGTGCTCGAGACCGCCGGCCACGAAGTCACCGCCGTCATCACCGAGAAGGAATCGTTGGAAGCCGTGGAAAAGCAGGTTCCCTTCGATGTTGCCCTTATGTGTCATCACCTGCCCGATGCCACTGCCCGCAAGATCATCCGCATCTTCCGCGAGACCAAGCGTCCTGGAAAAGTGATCTACGTCTCGCACATCTACGGCGAGTGGCCCGAAGTCGAAGCCGATCGCTACGTGGTGGGCGCTGACGGTCCTGATGCCTTGGTACGTATTGTTGCCGAGGCTGCCTCGGCGTAAACGTAGTTGTGAGTTGTTATGTCAGAAGCCACAGATCGACTGGTCAAGCAGGCAGCCCAGGCGCACCGCGAACGCCGTTTCGCTGACGCGCAGCAGGACCTCCAGTCAGCGATTACATTGTTGCGCGAAGGAGGGTCAGGACTTGGCCTTGGCGCAGGCTCTGCGTTCGCTGGGCGAAGTCGAGCGCAAGTTGCGGAATCGGCCCGCCGCCCTCCAGCACTACCAGGAAGCTATTACTCTGCTCCGCCGCAGCGCCCCTCCGCTCATGCTGGCGCATACCGTTCGCCATCTCGGCGACGTGTACCGGGAAAACGGCCAGCCTGTTCCGGCCGAGCACTGCTATGTTGAGGCCCTGAACCTTTATCGCAGCCATCCCGAAGCCGACTCGCTCGACTTGGCGAATGCCATTCGAAGCTTCGCTGTTCTGAAGTCAGAAACCCAGGCGACACAGGACGCTGCTCCCCTCTGGCAGGAAGCACGCGCCTTGTACGCGCAGCGCAACATCACTGCGGGCGTTGAGGAATGTTCACGCCATCTCAGCCCGCATCCCCGCCTCAGCCCGCATCCCCGCTAGCCGCCTCCCCATCCAACGTGGGCTCTGCTTTCGTCCCTTCGGTGTCAAACCTTCTGCGACCAACGTGGCCAGTTAGCCTTTCGCCGGATCTTTACCCCATAAGTTATGGCCTGTCTGCAATTTAATCTGCGGTTTTCGTGAAAATCGTGCTACAAACAATGCACAACTTCCGCTGCACACCAGGGTTCCTGGCTGTAAGCGTGGAAAAAGAGTCTGGTTCCGGCTCCAGCGGCCGGAATGGGGGGAGGCGCCACATGGATTTGGTCACCATCGCTGTGGTGGGGGTCATTGTTGTAAGCTACTTGATCGGCTCGCTTACGAGCTCGGTCGAAACTGAACAGGAACTGCCGCACCGTTACTAGTTCGAACCCGCGGCCTAGAGTTTAGCGAGGCGTAAATCGGTCCCTCCGGGGTCGGGTTTACGCCTTTTGCTCTTTCCGCTCGGCGGCGCGTCGCCCACCCTCGACTACAATAACTTCGTACCTCCAGTCCTCGTTCGAGCTCTCTTATGACCCATGCCTGGCACGATATTACTCCCGGTGAAAATCTTCCATCTGGAATTTTTTTCAGTCGTCGAGATTCCCTTCGGCTCCAGCGTAAAGTACGAACTCGACAAGCAGAGCGGTCTCATCAAGCTGGACCGCGTGCTCTACTCCGCCGTCTACTATCCTGCCAACTACGGCTTCATCCCGCAGACCCTGGCCGAGGACGACGATCCCCTCGATGTGCTGGTGCTATGCCAGGAAGCCGTGGTGCCGTTGACCCTCATCCATGCCCGCGCCATCGGCCTGATGACCATGATCGACTCCGGCAAGCGCGACCATAAGATCATCGCCGTCGCCACTCAGGACCCCGAGTTCAACGCTTACATGGAAGCCAGCGAAATGCCGGAGCACCGCCTGAACATGCTGCGGCGCTTCTTTCTCGATTACAAGCAGTTGGAAGGCAAGGCGGTCGAGGTCGACCAGATTCTACCGTCGAAGGACGCGCTTCCCGTCATTGAGGACGCGCTCTCGCGCTACAGTCAGCAGCGCCGCAGGGGCTTCGGCAAGGCGCACTAAGCCATCGCAAAAACAATTAGGCCCGCTTCCACGAGGACGACTGCTGCCTCGGTAAAGCGGGCCGTTTTCTTACTCGCCGTCTTACGTCCTACGGCAGCGTCGGGGTATACAAATCGCGCGCGCGATACGTGCGATACGACCACTGGCGCGATTGCATCTGGTAGACGATGCTGCCGCCCATGTTCACTTCCGTCGACTCCGCGGCATTGGTCGGCAGGTACAGCAGGCCGTTTCCGAAGCTGGCGTAAACCGGGTTGGGAGGTGCGATCAACAACTGCGCGCTTCCCAATGCCAGCGAATACTGCCCCAGGTCCGCCAGTGTCTGGTAGTAAACGGTGCGTGTGGGCTCCGACACTGTCATCACCATGCCTCGGCTGTTGCCGCTACCGCCGCACTGGTGCACCCGCAGGTTGCCATCGTCGAACACCGTCATCACTTCCGTTACCCCGGTTTGCGTCTGGAACGCCGGATCGTGCTGGTGGGTGAACCACGGGTACACGGCGGAATCGCCGCATTGCGTCTGCGGCGGATTCAGGATGGTGAAATCTCCGTAGGGACCCATCCGCCAGATCATGTGCCCATCGCCCGTGCCGTTAGCATAGGCGACTTTGATGACCCAATCCTGGCTGCGTTCCGACAGCAGCAGATTCCCGTCCTGCGTGAGCTGCACTGAGTTCGCATGCGTCCAGTCGTTGGCCGAGGTGAAGTTCTGATTAAACGGCGGACAGCCCGCCGCCAGGTGATAGCACTTGTCGTTCAGCGTCGCCACTCGGCTCAGGTCCTGGTGCGCGAACGAATCCCACGCCCATACCAGTTGCATATTGTGATCCAGGATCAGGATCATATCGCCCAGAATGTCGACCGGGTTCTGCTGCGTGCCGCCCTGGTACACCGTCGAGGTCTCATCCCGGCTTCCCAGCATCAGGATGTTGCCGTTGGGCAGGCGACGGGTCTCATGGTTGTTGAGTCCGCTCATCGTCGGGATAGCCCTTGGCTGCCAACTGTTCGTTCAGGATTTCTACGTTGGTCTGCAAGGTCACGGCGCCGGTCAGATCGTGCTCGCTAAGCGTCGAGTAGGAACAGGTGAAATAGTTGCCGCCGATTTCTGCCCGGGTCATATACGCCTGCCCGGGGTTGTACCACAGGATGTTGCCCGACAAATCGGTAGTGGTAGGCCAGAAGGTGAATAGCTCGCCAATGGTCGGAATCAGGTGAAAGGTCACGATCGGAAATGCGGCATCGTGTCCGGTAGCGGGAATGTTGACTTGGAACGTTTCCGCCGGCGGGAAGTTGTTCGGCAAGTGGCCCGTGGTAAACGCCAGCGATGGGCCGTCGTTCAGGTAGTTGTTAGCGAATTCCTCCCACTGCATTTCGTATTGGGTCGCAGGCATCATGCCCGCAACCAGGAAGTTCGCGCTCGACGACGAGCAGGGAACCGCATTGGTGGTCGACGAAGTCTGCACGCCGTTCTGATGGAAGCGCACCCGGATCGAGTGGCCTGCGGTGCATGGTCCCGCGCTGAACAACGCTACCAGCGGATGGCTCGTAAGGTTGACCGCCGACTGGCCAGGCGCGGTCACGATGGGGTTCAGTTGATACTGCGCGTGAACCGGAGCGTAGACAATGATTGGCTGGGCGGTAATGTCTCGCGCCACTACCGTAACCGTATACGTGCCTTCCACCGTCCACGGCGCCCACAGAAAGGTGTTGGGCAAATCGAAGTCGCGAACAATCTGGTTCTGTCCCGCCAGGGCAACGCTGAACTGGTAGTCGTAGGTATGCCCCTGCACTCCGTTCTGGATGGTCGCCGTCCAGGTAACGTGGGTGCCCAATAGCTCGGGACTGGGAACGCTGGGGCTCAGCGAAACTGTTACGGTCGCCTGGGCTACGCCGGCCAAGCCCAACGCGATCACTGCTACGGCTCCCAGGAATTTCGGAGACACGTTCCTCAGGCACCGATACAAAAATCTGCCTACCATGATGGCTGTCCTCTCTGAGTAAACGAAAAGTTAAAAAGGCCGGTCGCGCCTGTTTGCTTCACGACCGGCCGATATTCCGAGCCCGGCAGTTCTTACGGATTGGGCGAGGTATACATGTCCTGCATGCGATACGAGCGATACGACAGCCAACTCGCCTGCAACTCGTAAACAATGTTGCCGCTCAAGTCGGTTTCCGTCGCCCGCGCCTGGTTGGAAGGCAGGCTCAGGAATCCGTTGCCGAAGCTGGCATACAACGGGTACCCCGGTGCCGCCAGCAACTGCGCGCTGCCCAGCGCTGCCGAGTAAGCTTTCAGGTCGGCCGCCGTCTGGATGTACACCGTGTGCGTGGCTTCCGAGACGGAGAACACCATGCCGCGGCTGTTGCCGGTGCCGCACTGCGAAACCCGCAAGTTGCCATCGTCGAACACAGTCATCGTCTTGAATGCGTTGTTTTGCTGCTGGTACGACGCATCGTGCTGGTGGGTGAACCAGGGATAGACATTGGGATCGCCGCACTGCGTTTGCGGCGGGTTCACGATGGTGAAGTCACCATAGGGACCCATCCGCCACAAGACGCGTCCGTCGCCTGTGCCGTTGGCATAGTTGATCTTCAAGACCCAGTCCTGATTGCGCTGCGACAGCAGAATGTTGCCGTCCGCCGTCAACTGCACCGAGTTGCTGTGCAGCCAATCGTTGCAGGTCTGGAACTGATTGCTGAACAGCGGGCAGCCCTCGACGCCGTGCGCGCATTTTTCATTCAGCGTCGCCGTTCGGCTCAGGTCTTCATGCGCAAACGAATCCCACGCCCACACCAACTGCATATTGTGGTCAAGGATCAGCACCATGTCGCCCAGGATGTCGACTGGATTATTCTGCGTGCCGCCCTGGTACTGGGTGGACGCTTCATCACGGGCCACCAGCAGCAGGATGTTCCCGTTAGGCAAACGCCGCGTCTCGTGAGCATTGAACGAGGTCATCGGCGGATAGCCCTTCGCCACCAGTTGCTCGTTCAGAATCTCGGCGTTCGTCTCCAGCGTTTTGTTGCCCGCCAGGTCGTACTCGCTCAGCAACAGGTTCGACATGGTGAAGAAGTTGCCGCCCGGTTCGGTACGGGTGACGAAGGCCTGCGCCGGGAAGTACCAGACGACGTTGCCTGCCAGATCGGTCGCCGTCGGCCACAACGTAAACGGACCGCCGGTCCCGGGAATCAGTTGATAGAACACCACCGGGAAGTAAGAGTCATGCTGGGTAGGAGGCACGTTGACCTGGAACGACTCGCGGGGGAACCCGCTCGGCAGATGCCCCGTGGTGAAACCCAGGTCAGGGCCACTGTTCAGATAGTTGGTAGCGAATTCTTCCCAGTGCATCTGGTACTCGCTGGATGGCGTCATGCCTGCCACCAGGAAGTTCGCGCTCGACGCCGAACACGGTACCGAGTTGGTCACGCTGGTTGCCTGCGAACCATTGGCGTGGAAGCGTACCCGGATCGAATGCCCGATCGTGCACGGGCCGGCGCTGAACAGTGCCACCAGGGCATGCGCCGTCATGTTGACCGCCGATTGCCCCTGCGCCGTCACAATGGGGTTGATCCGGTACTGAGCCGAAACCGGAGGATAGACAATGATCGGCTGCGCCGTAATGTCGCGCGTGACCACGCTCACCGTGTACGTACCCTCAACCTGCCAGGGCACCCAGACGAACGTGTTGGGCGTATTGAAGTCTTTGACGATCTGCACCTGCCCGTTGAGAGCGGTGGTGAACCGGTAATCGTAGGTATGCCCCTGCACCCCGTTTAGCACCGTGGCTGTCCAGGTAACTTTGGTATCCAGCAGGGACGGGCTGGGTACGCTGGGGCTCAGTTGCGTGGTGACCGTTGGCGGTCGGGGAGTGGCTGAGGCCACGCCAACCAGCCCGCACAGGGCGAGCATAAGAAGGAGACAAACACACGATCGCGTTGACACAGAACTACCCTCCGTTGCATGAACTTCGTGAATTGCTGCGTTTCTATTTCTGCGATGGACCCGGCGAAGTGGGCTGGCTGACGGTTATGGACCCGACAGAAAAGTGCGCCACACTATACAACGGAACCGCCTTGCGGGGACAGGAGAAAATATCGCCCCGGCATAGGCGTTGGTACTGAGGAAAACGGTTTGTCGTTTTTCGCTACTTTCCCGGCTTCCACTTGTTCAGGAAGGCCAGCAGATCTTCCGGCGCCAGCGACCGGGCTTTCTCAAACTCACCACTTTGCTGACTGTAGAGCAACTTTCCGCTGCTGTCGAGCACCGCCAGCGCCGGCACACCCTTCTTCAACGGCACCTGGTATTGCTGCGCGATGTCCATGTTCTTGTCGTACTCGCCTACATCCACATGGACCACCACGTAGTTGTGCTCCAGCACGCTGGCCAGATCGGGCCGGTGGAACGCCAGCTCCAGCACGTGGCAGTCGTAGCACCAGTTGGCGCCGAAGATCAGGATCACGTGCTTGTGTTCTTTGGCGGCCGTCGCCAGCGCCTGCTTGATCTCGGTATGGGCGTCAAGGTTCGGTGTGTAAATCACCTTACTGGTCGAAGTCGGCTGCTGCAGCTTGGTAGGCTCGCTGCGCTTGCTCGCCACCAGCCGCCATTGCCCGTTCTGCTGCTGCCACAGTTGCCCCTCGGTCACGTACACCACGCGCGTGCCGGAGTGCACTTCCGCCTGGAACACCACCTGCTGCGAACCCGCTTGCGGCGATTCCGACTGGATCAGGTCGAGCTTGATGCGGCCCGCCTTCAATCCCGTCCAGAACGCGACGTCGGCGTCAGCGGTGCTGTCACCCGTCACCGTCATCACCCGCACCGGAGGATTGCTGCTGAACAGCGCCTTCAACGCTGCGCCATTGCCGCTGATGACCGCAGCTTTCCACTGCTCCAAGGGTGCAAACGGAGCCGGGGTGGAGTTGTTGAGATATTGGCCCAAGGCGAACGACGAGCTGATGGCTATCATCCCCAGAACGAATGCGCTGGCCAACCAGCGTTGCCGCAACTTCATAACTGCTCCTAATGCCCGCCGTGATACGGATGGCCCTTCAGTATGGTGAATCCCCGGTATAACTGTTCCAGCAGCACCACCCGCGCCAACTCATGCGGCAATGTGATCTTCCCGAACGAAAGCACCGTCTTGGCCGCGGCGCGGGTCGCGTCGCTCCACCCATCGGCGGGACCCACCGCAAACAGCAATTCCTGCGTGTCGTGTGACTGGTGATATTCCAGGAAGTTAGCGATCTCTTCTGAGGTCAACTGGCGGCCGCGCGGGTCCAGCAGGATGAGCACCGGCTGGGTACGTCCCGTGCTTTTCTCCACCAGCTTCAGCAGCGCGCTCTCCGACGCCAGTTCATGCGCATCGCAACCAGCGTAGTGCGCCAGGCGCTTCATGTATTCGGCGGTCAACGATTGGATGGGCGCACTCTTGGTGCGGCCAATCCATGCAATGTGAAGTCTCACCGGTTAGGAACTCTTGCGGGTTCGCTTGGCAGGAGCGCGCTTGCGCGGGGCCGCTTTGACCGCTGTCTTGGTCTTCTTGCCCGCGGTTTTCTTCGCCGACTTGGCCGCCTTCTTCACCGCCGGTTTGCGGACAGGCTTCTCCAGTTCGGCCAGCTCTACCCGCGTCGCAGTCTTCCACAGCCGCTCCAAATCGTAGAACTTGCGCGCGCTTTCCGAGAAGATGTGCACCACGAAATCAACGTAGTCCATCAGCAGCCATTCGGCCTGCGTGTAGCCCTCGGTATGCTTGGGCTCGATACCGATCGCACTGAGGCTTTTATCGACTTCATCGGCGATGGCCTGCACCTGGCGCGGGTTCGAGGCCGAGCACAGGATGAAATAGTCAGTGAAGCCGCTGGCCTGTTCGTCCAGTCGCAGCACACTGATGTTTTCTGCTTTCTTTTCCTGGCAGGCTCGTACTACCAGGGCTACCTGCGACTTCAATTCGTTTTTATTCATGCAATCTCAATTTTACTGGTAATCCCCGCCTTACTGGGAATGACGGAATGTTTCCTGGCTGGACCTGCCAAAAATCAGCAGCCCCCAATGCCGGCTGCGTCCCTTACTGCTTCTTGCCGGTCTTCTGGCGGTACAAGTTTTCTTTGCGGATATATTCCGCAACCGCATCCGGCACCAGCCGCCGCATGGCCGCCCCGCGATCTACCGCCGCCCGGATCTGCGTGGCTGACACATTCTCGTGCGTCTCCGGCAGCATGTGCAGCGTCACTCCCGGCAACACCAGCGGCCCGGTCATCTTCTCCTTGCGAAATAGCTTGGTCACCGCCGCCGGCGGGCGCAGATTGTCGGGCAGGGAAGTGGCCACATCCGCCAGCGAAAATCCTGGCCGTGCCGCCACAATAAATTCGCACTCCCCCAGCAGTTCGTCGGACTTGTGCCATTGGGCCACGTCCTTAAATGCGTCCATACCAATCAGGAAAAACAGCCGGTCGCTCTTGCCCAGCTTCTTTTTCACCCGCCGCACCGTCTCCAGCGTGTAGCTCGGCTTACGCTCCGCCCCGGCGGTATCCCCGTCCGGAGCCTCGGCTAGCGACGGGATAAAATCTTTCTCCCCCGCCAGCGCCAGCGAAACCATGGCATAGCGGTGATGGAAAGATGTGACCGGCGTCTTCTGCTTATGCGGAGGAATGTCCGCCGGCACGAACCACACCTGCTTCAGCGCAAATTTTTCCACCGCGGCTCGCGCCACCACGATGTGCCCGCGATGGATAGGATCGAAAGTGCCGCCGAACAGTGCGATGTTCATGAAGAAATGATCAGCCGCCAGCAATCAGCTATGAATGATGTGTCATCCCGCCGGAGCGACTCGGCGCAACGCTGACTTTGCGCTTGCTGGGGTGGGGAGCGGAGTGGCAGGGACCTGCTTTCCAATGTTGCGGCACTCACTCAGCAGCGAGAGACCACTACTCGCTCTCCCCCAAACTCTTTCCCTCTTCCACCCGCTTCGCCAGCTCCCACTTCAACTCGTCGATCCCCTCGCCCGTCACAGCCGAGATCGGGAACAGCTCCAGCTTCTTCCGCTTGCAGAACCGCTTCAGCTTGGCCAGCTTCTCTTTGTTACCGCGTCCATCTTCGACGCCACCACGATCGTCGGCTTCGCGTCCAGCCCGCTGCCAAAGTTCGCCAGCTCGTGCGTGATGACCTCGTAGTCCTGCACCGGATCGGGCCTGCCGCTCGAGTCCGACACATCCACCAGGTGCGCCAGCACCCGCGTGCGCTCGATGTGCCGCAGAAACTGCGTGCCCAGTCCCGCGCCCTCGCTGGCTCCTTCGATCAGCCCGGGAATATCGGCCACTACGAAGCTGTCATCGTTCGGCGGATCGCCCACCACCACCACGCCCAGGTTCGGCTGCAACGTCGTGAACGGATAGTCGGCGATCTTCGGCTTGGCCGCTGAGATGCGCGAGATCAGCGTGCTCTTGCCCGCATTGGGATAACCCACCAGCCCGACATCGGCCAGCAGCTTCAGCTCCAGCCGCAGCTCGCGCTCTTCGCCCGGCCGGCCCTCTTCATGCTCGCGCGGCGCCTGGTGCATCGGGGTCGCGAAGTGCGCGTTGCCGCGCCCGCCGCGCCCGCCGCGCGCAACCACCACGCTCTCGTCGGGATGCGGAGAAGTCGTGTACCAGCTCGCCGGTCATCTCGTCGTAGACAATCGTCCCCACCGGCACCTTCAGGATGACGTTCTCGCCTTCGCGGCCCGTCTTGTTCGAGCCTTCCCCGTGGCGCCCGCGCTCGGCCTTGTATTCGGGATTGAAGCGGAAGTGCACCAGCGTATTGTGGCGCTCGCTGGACTCCATGATGACGTCGCCGCCATGACCCGCCGTCGCCGCCCGACGGCCCTCCGCGCGGCACGAACTTCTCCCGCCGGAAGGCCATGCAGCCATTGCCGCCATCGCCGGCTTTTACTCGAATTTTTGCTTCATCGACAAACATGGAAAGGCCGCTCTTCGCTAGTGTCAGCTTTCAGCTGATTCTGGTTAATGCCTGACCTTTAGATCCTCGGCCATACTTGCCTTGAAGGCCCGGATTCATACCTGCTTTGCAAGTCTTAGGCTGGTACTTGGTTCATGAAAGGAGTGGCCTTCAGCCATCCGCGATGACGGAAGCATTTGGCTCTATCCGCCGAGGGAACTGTCTCAAGCGCTAAATCAAAGACTCCCCCGGAGAACAAATCCCACCAGCTCTGGCGAAAAGCGAAAAGCCAAGAGCGAATCAGCGACAGCTCCGCCAAACAAAAAGGCCTCGCCGTGACGAGGCCTGAACTCGTGCCGAAGCTGAAGTCCCCTGTGCTTTGCAAGCCGCGCTGGCTGGAAGACCGGCACTACACTGCCGACTCTACCTGCGCCTTAGCTAAAAGCCAACTGCTAAACGCTAAAGGCTAATTGCTGGCTCCGCTGCCGCTTCCTGCGGCACCATCGACACGAACTTGCCCAACTGCGCCGCGGTCCTTGAACTCGACAAAGCCGGTGACCTTGGCGAAAAGGTGTCGTCTTTGCCGCGGCCGACGTTGAGGCCCGGCTTGATGCGGGTGCCACGCTGACGCACGATGATGGTTCCGCCGGAGACCAACTGCCCGCCGAACGATTTCACACCCAGCCGCTGCGCGTTCGAGTCGCGGCCGTTCCGGGAACTTCCTAAACCTTTTTTATGTGCCATGACAATGCCCTCAAACTTATCTGTTGGCGCCGGCTAAAGCCGACAATCTAAATATTTATTGGCTCGGCGCGAATCGCCATCCGGCTCGATCCCAGCCCCGCCGTCCTAGCCTTCCTGCAGGTCCTCGCCGCCAACGCGGCTCGCGCGTCACCACTCGCAGCACGCGCCGGCCGAGCGGTCAGCACCACTGAGTCCAAGCGCTTCGACCGCCGAGACCAGACGTCAGGATCAACTGATGCAGCAGCATTCGCAGTTAAGCCTTCAGGTCCTGACCGTCCACGTTGATACCGGTGATCTTCACGGCCGTGTACGGCTGACGATGACCGTTCAGCTTCTTGTACTGCTTCTTGCGCTTGTAGTGGAAGACCAGGATTTTGTCCGCGCGGCCCTGCTCCATCACCTGACCGGTGACGAATGCCTTGCCCGGCTTGCCTAGTTCGCCTTCGGAACCGCTGACCGCCAGCACTTCGTCGAACTGCACGTTGTCGCCGCCAGCCTGTCGCCAGCTTCTCGATCTTGATTACGTCGCCGGGTGCGACGCGATACTGCTTTCCCCCGGCGCGGATCACCGCGTACATGGCAATGCCTCCAAAGACTGCGTCCTGCACGCGCTGGCGCGGACGGCCTTTAAACTCATTGTGCGCTTGCACTTTCCCCAGCGGGAAAGAAATCTTCACAGGACCGAGTGGCCCGGATTCCACGGTGGGGCGTTCCTGACGGAACTTGGTAGTACAGGCAAACCATAGAAGTTTAGCCTGTTTGCCCCACCCAGGTCAACCGCAGATGCGGAAGGCCCTGCGCTCAGGACACTTAGACCCATCACTATCAAAATCCTGCGGGAGAGCGGAGCTTCATCGCGAAATTTACTGGACTTCTTTTGGCTTCGCGATAAAGTGATCGCGTCCGGAAGGCCATGCCCGGAACGGAGGCGCCCGATGAAAATCACACAGCTCGCTTGATAAGCAGCGACGGAGCCTATCCGGAAGCGGGAGTAATTCTGGATGCGGCGGGAAATCTTTATGGCACGACCGAGTCGCAAAGGCCCAACGGGCTCGGCGTAATTTACGAACTCACGCCTTAGCGGGAATGCTGGTAGCGTCGAAAGGTTTGTCCCAAGTCTGATCCGACGTCGGTTCATGTCTTGAAGACACCAGCTTAGAGACCAATCAAAAAGGGCGCGATCTTCGCGCCCAGCAGCTTTCCCTATCCACTATCCAAACCACTATCCACTGCTTCTCAATCTTCCATGCACCGGTTCTGCGCCTGCACATACTTCTGCAATTTGCCTTTGCGCTCCAGCGACATCAGGTTATCCAGCAGCGGATATTTCGCCGACGGATCGAAGCGCTGAATCGCGCGATAGGCGCGCAGCGTTCCCGCCAGTCCCGCCGCCTGGATCGCCGACGTACTTTTCACCTCGGGATGCTCCAGTTGATACGCCGCCTGCGAGTACATCGCCTGCATGCGGAGCTGCTGCGAATACGTGCTGTTCACCGCATCCAGTGTCTTCAGTTCCTGGCAGCACACATCCACGGTAAGATCGGGCGCCTTTACGATCCACTCGGTCAGCCACAGTCTCTTCCCCAGATTGTCCTTGGCCAGCGGATGGTCTTCCAGGCTGCGCGTGTAATCCACCACACGCTCGCGATCTTCCAGGGACGACGGGCGGGGCATGCTGGCGGCGCAGGGCAGCGCCACAGCGAGCACCAGGATGGACAGGACGGCAAGTGCTTTTCGAGTCATAAAGCCTTCTCCCCCAAACAACTGTGCGAGTCGGCCAGCGGATTAAGAATGATACCCCCATTCTGGGTACCTAAAGCAAGCAGGAACTGAAATCGTCAACCGACGCAACTGCGTCTCGTCCCAGCAACCGAGCACTTTGTCCCTGGCAGTTCTATTTTCCCCGCCCTCGCAGCCGCCGCAACAAGCTTGTCATCCTGAGCGGAGCAGCGGAGCAGCGGAGTCGATGGACCTGCAGTTGACCTGTCGTGAAGCCGATGTCGCTTGCGCAGGAAACACGCAGTACTCGAAATGATCGCTTGCCACTGACCACCGGCCACTGGTGTTTTTCATCCTGAGCGCCAGCGAAGGCCCCCTGGACCTGGCAGGCTAGCCGTCCACCGCAACCACTCCGGGCTGTCCCGACCTACCCAATCAGATAGCCCTCCACTCTTCACGGATAGCCAATCCTTTCACCGCCTCCGCTAACCCTCATGCTTCCATCACGCCGCGTTTGGCACTCTCGCTGCAATATTCATACCCGTTCGCAGCTGTAATCAGCCAATCAGGGCTCGTTACACGGCTGCTGAGGTAACGGGTTGACCATCACCAGCCCGGAGGAGTGAGTATGAAGCGCAAATTTTTCACCGTATCAAGTCTGTTGTTGGCCAGTCTCATCTTCGCGGTTCCCGCGGTACACGCGCAGCGCCAACTGACCGCGAATGTCCCGTTCGACTTCAAGCTGGACAACAAAGCAATGGCTGCCGGCAACTATGAAGTGCGCTCCATCGGCGAGCAAATTGACCTGGTGACCAACCTGGATAACGATCAGTCGGCCTTTATGACCAAGGCGATCCGGGTGCAGGCTAGCAGCGAGCCGCACGCCAGGCTGGTCTTCCACCGGTATGGCAATCAGTACTTCCTTTGCCAGATCTGGGATGGCATGAGCAATACCGGCGTCGAACTCGCCATGTCGAAGCACGAGCGCGAACTCACCCTGGCGGGCAACCAGTTCTCCGACGGCCCGGAGATCGTGATCGTAGCGATGAACTAGTCGCTGATCACGCGCGAAAAAGGCCCGGCGACAGCCACTCTCCGGGCCTTTTTCCTTGCGTCCCGCGTCCCGCCGCTTCATGACATAATCGCAGGCAGAGGCCGTTGTATGCCGCGAACCGTTCACGCCGCTTGTCCGCACGACTGTCCCGATGCCTGCTCGGTGCTCATCACCATCGACGATGGACGCGCCACCCGCATTGAGGGCAACCCTGAACACCCCGTCACCCGCGGATTCCTCTGCGGCAAAGTTGCCAAGTATCTTGACCGCGTTTATTCGCCCGACCGCGTGCTCTATCCCATGCGGCGCGTCGCTCCTAAGGGTACGCACGGCGACGGCGCGTTCCAGCGCATTTCCTGGGACCAGGCCTTCGACGAAATCACCGCGCGCCTGAAGCAGACCGCCGCCGAGTTCGGTCCCGAGTCCATCCTGCCTTATTCCTACGGTGGCACCCTGGGCGCGCTGATGAACGGGTCCATGGACATGCGCTTCTTCTACCGGCTGGGTGCGTCGCAGCTCCATCGCAGCATCTGCTCCCAGACCGGCGGCGACGCCATCGTCTCCATCTACGGCCGCAAGGTTGGCACCGAGCCGGAACAGTTTCGCCACTCGAAGTACATCATCGCCTGGGGCGCCAACATTCACGGCAACAACATTCACTTGTGGCCCTTCGTCGAGGAAGCCCGCCGCAACGGCGCCAAGCTCATCGTCATCGATCCGTACCGCACCCGCACCGCGCGCGTCGCCGACTGGCACATTCCCATCAACCCGGGCACCGACGTCGCCCTGGCCATGGGCCTCATGCATATCATCGTCCGCGATGGCCTGCACGACGTCGACTACATCGCGCGCTATGCTCGCGGCTTCGACGAACTACAGCAAGCGCCTGCCCGAGTTCACCCCCGACGCACGTCTCGCAGTTGACCGGCATCTCGCCAGCCGACATCGAGCGCCTCGCCCATGAATACGCCACTACGCGCCCCGCGGCCATCCGCCTCAACTACGGCATTCAGCGCTCGCAGAACGGAGGCGCGGCCGTGCGCGCCGTCTGCATGCTTCCGGTTATCACCGGGTCATGGAAGGAGCTTGGCGGCGGTTTGCAACTCTCCACCAGCGGCGGCTTCGGGCTGAATCGCGGCGGTCTCGAACGCGCTGACCTGATGAAGAAGAGTCCGCTGGGCCGTACCGCTCGCACCATCAACATGGTGCAGTTGGGCCGCGCCCTCACCGAACTCAACGATCCGCCGGTGAAGGCCATGGTGGTGTGGAACTGCAACCCGGCAGCCGTCTGTCCCGAACAGAACCTGGTGAAACGTGGCCTTCTCCGCGACGACCTGTTCACCGTCGTTCACGAGCAGTTCTATACCGACACCACCGACTACGCTGACATCGTGCTGCCCGCCACCACTTTCTTTGAGCACAAAGACCTGGTGCTGTCTTACGGACATTACTATTTGCAGGTGTCGAACCAGGCAATCGATCCCTTGGGCGAGTGCAAGTCCAATGTCGACTTCTTCCGCGAGCTGGCGCTGCGCATGGGCTTCGAGGACGAATGCTTCCGCGAATCGATCGACGACATGATCGACATCGCTCTCTCCTCCGGCGCGCCGCAACTGAACGGCATCGACCGCGCCCGGCTGGAGCGCGACCCCCATGTCCGCTTGAACCTCAACGGCGATGGCAACGGCAGACCGTGGCTGCCCTTCGCCGACGGATTTCCCACGCCCGACGGCAAAGCGCGTCTATACGATGAACAACTGATTTCTCTGGGCATGGATCCCGTCGCCTCGTTCGTTGCGCCCGACGAATCGCGCCACACCGCCGCGGCGCAACAGTTTCCCCTGGAGTTGCTGGCCCGCAAGGCCGACAATTTCCTGAATTCGACCTTCGTCAATCTGCCCGGCCATCAGAAAATGGAACCTCATCAGCATGAATTGGAAATAGCCACTGAAGATGCGCAGCGCCGCGGCATCGCCGAAGGCGACCGGGTGCGCGTCTTCAACCAGCGCGGTGAGATCTTCCTGCGGGCGCGTGTCGATGGCTCTGTGCAGGCCGGCGTGGTGGGAGCGCGGCTGGGTTGGGCGAAGCTTTCGGAAGACGGTTCGAACATCAACGTGCTGACCTCGGACACGCTCACCGACCTCGGCGGCGGGGCTACGTTCTACTCCACCCTGGTCGAAGTTGAACGCGCCATGTGACGGAGCGCACATTGAGCTGTGTCAATTGCTGAATGCCCGGCCTGCCCGTCGCCGCGGTTTTTGCAACTTCCAACAAGGGCGAGGGTTAGCGTAACCGTCGCCCTGAATTTCGCGGCTGCTTTGGTTTCCGAACCAGAGCGCGCTACCGTATAATTGCGCTTTCATTAACCTTAGTACTGAGGTTTACGTCATTTCTTGCCATCGTCAGGTAAGACCCGCGAGGTTGTGGTTTCGCGGGACACGTTTTTGCGCTACAGCGGTCTGGTTGGTCCTCGCATTCATACTTCTTGGCGGGACCTGCGTAGCGCAGCAAGACGTGGTGGAAAACGTCGTTATCCATGGCAACCGCCGTATTCCGGCGGAAACCATTCGTGCTCGCATGTTTACCAAGGCGGGCGATGTGTTCGATCAGGCCGGCCTGGAACGCGATTTCAACTCCCTCTGGAACACTGGCTACTTCGACGACCTGCGCATTGAGAAAGAGCAGACCCCCAAGGGCTGGATCATTCACGTTTATGTGAAAGAGAAGCCTACCATCCGCGAAATCAAGTACGTCGGCCTGAACTCCGTTACCCAGAGCGACGTGCTCGATAAGTTCAAGGAACAGAAGGTCGGCCTCACCCAGGAAAGTCAGTACGATCCCACCAAGGTGAAGCACGCGGAAGTCGTTATCAAGCAGCTGCTGGCCGCACATGGCCGCCAGTTCGCCACCGTGCAGTCGGAAGTGCGGCCCATTCCTCCTGCGGCGGTCTCGCTGACCTTCGTGGTGAAGGAAGGCCCCAAGGTCAAAGTCGGCAAAATCAAGTTTGAGGGCAACAAGGCGCTCAGCAATCGCGAACTGCAAAGCGCCATGAAGAACCTCAAGCCCATCGGCATCCCCCACTCCATCTTCCTGGAAAATCTTTTCGCCCGGACCTACGACTCCACCAAGCTCTCGGAGGACGCCGAGCGGGTTCGCTACTACTACCAGACCAAGGGCTACTTCAAGGCTCTGGTCGGCGATCCCAAGACCCAGATCCACGACACCAACGGCGTCAAGTGGTACTACCCGTTCAAGTCCTCGCCCGGCAAGGCCGTCGACATCACCCTCCCCGTAGAGGAAGGCCAGCGCTATCGCCTGAAGGACATCACCTTTAGCGGCAACAAGGCAGTCAAGAACACCGCCGCTCTCCGTTCGCTGTTCAAGATTAAAGACGGCGACGTCTTCGACACCGAAGCCATCCGCAAAGGTCTCGAGGCTCTGCGTAAGGCGTACGCGGCTCTTGGCTACATCAACTTCACCCCAGTCCCCAACACCGAAGCTGACGACGAGAAGAAGACCATCAGCCTGCGCATCGATCTTGACGAAGGCAAGCAGTTCTACGTCCGCCGCATCGAGTTCCAGGGCAACACCACCACCCGCGACAAAGTCATTCGCCGCGAACTGGCGCTGGAAGAAGGCAACGTCTACAACGGCAACCTGTGGGAGTTGAGCCTGCTGCGCCTGAATCAGTTGCAGTACTTCGACCAGCTGAAGCCGGAGCAGGATTCCGAAATTAAGCAGAACGTGCAGGACGGCACCGTCGACATCACCCTCAAGGTGAAAGAGAAGGGCAAGAACAGCATCGGCCTCACCGGCGGCGTCAGCGGATTGTCCGGCGCCTTCATCGGAATCAACTACACCACCAACAATCTGTTCGGCAAAGGCGAGAGCCTTACCCTGCAGTTCCAGATCGGCCAGTACCAGCGCAACGAAACCCTGTCGTTCACCCAGCCGTATCTGTTTGACCGTCCCCTGCAGTGGGGCTGGTCGGTGTATCACACCAGCTATAACTACAATCAGGCGGCGCTCACCCAGCAGCAGTACCAGCAGACGATCAATTACCCGACCAGCTATCTGGCCTACCTGCAGAACTACACCCAGACCAGCACCGGCTTCACCACGTCGCTCAGCTATCCCATCAAGCGCTCGTTCAAACGCGTGGGCATTACTTACGGATTCGACGATTCCTCGCTCCAGACTTTCAGCACCGCGTCCGCTGACTACTTCCAGGCCCTGGAATTCCGCGGCATCTCCGGTCCTAATGCGCTGAACGGAATCATCACCAGCAAGATCGTTCCTAACTTCTCCTACAACCGCATCGACAACCCGCAGCGGCCCCACTCTGGTCAGAGCTTGTACTTCGCCACCGAGTTCGCCGGCCTGGGCGGCAACGTGAAATACATCAAGCCGGTCGGCGAGTTCAAAAAGTTCGTGCCGGTGAACAAGGGACGCAATACTCTCGGCTTCCGCGCACTGGGCTCGTGGATCAGCGGCTACGGCGGCCTGGTCGCCCCTCCGGCCGACCGCTTCTACATGGGCGGCGATACCGATATCCGCGGCTTCGATATTCGCTCTATCTCGCCGGTATCGTTCTTCCCCAGCGCGGTGTCAGTCCCCTTACAGAATCCGGACGGCACCTACGTCTTGCTGAATCCGGCGAACCCGCGCGCGGGCACCTACAACATCACCGTCCCGGTGTCGCAGATCATCTTCCCCGGCGGCGATACCAACATAGTCACCAACCTGGAATATCGTGTTCCTATCGTTGGCCCCGTTACCATCGCGCCGTTCGTCGATACCGGATGGGACTTCATCTCTAACACTTCGCAGTTGCGCGTGGCCGGCGATCAGATTACCGCCTTGGAAACCACCATCTTTGGTTGCCCCATGCTCACTCCGCAGCTCACCTGCGCCGGTGGCGTGAAGCTTCCGTTCAATCCTGTCCTCTACCCGGTCAACGGAACCAATTACCAGACGCGCATGTCGACCGGCTTGGAGTTGCAGGTGGTGCTGCCCATCGTCAACGCTCCCTTCCGCGTCTACTACGCTTACAATCCGCTGCGCTTGAATGAGACGGTGAGCACGCCCAATCCCATTACCCGCTCCATGTTCCCGGCGGGTGCTGCTGGCGATTACACCTACGCGCAGACCATCTCCATTTATCAGCCGAAATACTACCTGGCGGAGCCGCTGAAGACCTTCCGCTTCACCGTCGCGACCACTTTCTAGGAGAGCCTTGTGAAAAGCATTTCTGCATTTGTGATCACTTGCCTCCTGACCTGCGCCCTGGCCGCGGCTCAGCAGGCGCAACCCGCTCCTGCTCCCGAGCAGCCCACCCAGCAGCAGTTGATGATGAATTACTTCGCGGGAGACTGGACACTCACCGGGACCACCAAGGTCGATCCCAAAGACCCCGGCGCTCCCTTCACCGCCACCGAGCATGCCGCGTGGGTCCCCGGAGGATTTTTCCTGGAGACACACTCCGTCATGAAGGGCCCCATGGGCAACGTCCACGGCACGCGCGTCATGGAGTACAACCCCAGCAACCAGCTCTTCACCTACAACGCCTATAACAGCCTTGGCGAACACACCATGGCGGTCGGTAAGGTGCAGGGCAAGACCTGGGTGTGGAATTCCGAGCAGAAGCTGAACGGCATCGTGGTCAAAGGACGCTACACCGTCACCTTTATCTCTCCCGACTCCTACAGCTTCACCCGAGAAGTGCAGAAGCCCAAGGGCGGATGGAGCATCGTCCAGCAAGGTACCGCCACCCGTGTCGCCGCTCCGCAGCAGTAACTCTCCTTCTTCAGAACCGTCAGTTGAGAATTGTCACCCCGAGCGTAGCCAGGCAGCCGCTCTCGTCGGGATCGGCACGAATCAGCCCGCGACGAGGACCGATGCCCGTTCTTTCACGCTGTCATCCTGAGCGCCAGCGAAGGACCCCCTATCCCCGCGAAGATCCGCGCCTCCGTTTTGTATCGAGGTAGAGCACTCCTGTCACCAAATCCCACCTTTCTGCCATCTTCCCGTTTGACGCTGGGAAGCGCCGTTCCCTATAATTGATCTATCCGCACCGCAGAATTTTCCGGTCGGGAAGCGTCGTGGGCTGCGTTCCACGCAGAACGCCGTTTGCCCGGCATCCAGATAAGGCGCAGAAGCACCCGCCATCATCGCTGGAACACCTGAAGAATTCCCGGAGCAGTTCAAGGAGCTACACCAACTCAATGAAGCGCACGTTCGCAGCTACAGCCTTGCTCGCATTGGCTTTTGCCACCGCAGCAATGGCGCAATCCACTCCCGCCGCCGGCAGCGCTACCACTCCCGCTACCACTACGGCATCGGCCGCCGGTTCTGGCGGCGTCAAGGTCGGTATTGTCGACATTCAACAGGCGATCATCGGCACCAACGAAGGCGCCCGTGATTTTGAGGCGCTGCAGAAAAAGTTCGAACCCAAGCGCAACGAGCTGGCCGCTCAGAACACCGAAATCGAAAGCCTCAAGAAGCAGCTGAACACCCAGGGCGACAAGATGAACGAAGAGGCTCACGCCCAGCTCGTCAAGTCGATCGAGTCCAAGCAGAAGAGCTTGCAGCGCTCCGCCGAAGATGCGCAGAACGATTACCAGCAGCAGTCGAATGAAATTGCCCAGCGCATTCTGCAGAAGATGGCGCCGGTGATTGACAAGTATGCCAAGTCCAACGGCTACGGCATGCTGCTCGACTCGTCCAACCCTTGGCCGCAGGGTCCGCTCCTCTGGGCAACCGCCAGCGTCGACCTTACCAAGACCATCGTCGACGCCTACAACGCGCAGTCGGGCGTTGCTGCTCCTGCCAAGCCCGCCGGTTCCCCGGCCGCTGGCAAGCCGGTTGGCACCGCAACTCCTCCGGCAGGAACCAAGCCGGCTGGCTCAACCGCCAAGGCTCAGTAACTTTCTCCAGATGGCAAACAGGCCGCTCCTCGTGGGCGGCCTGTCTCTGTTTCTGCTGACCTGAATTTTTGCTGCGAATGCCCTATTCTTCATGGCGACGAGGTGCCGGTTTCCCGCCGCCTCTCCTCCACCTTCGCTCCTTCCCACGTTGTGGGACGACCGCTTCTGATGCAACTTCCCGGTTAGGTACTTCTCCCGAAAATCTCTGAGAATTAAGTAGGTTATGCCGATTTTCTACTCAGACCATTAGGCCTGTGGAAATTGTTGTGGAAGACTTTTCCGGCCTCAACCGAAAGACCCCCTTTTCTGCTACTTAGCCAATTTGCCCCATCGGAGGTGCGGTTTCAAGCACCCCGGAATCAGCAGGATAGAAGGAAATATGCAATTTGGCGTGCAGTCCCGAACACTTTTCGCCGGAACCCCACGTCTGAGAGGTTTTGCACAATCTTAGACCTTTCGTGCCATCGCCGCCGGCAAGTAGCACTTATGTACTGGTTGTTTACTTACAGACTAGACCCGCCCTCAAACACCTTCTGCATTTCGTAGGGATAAACCCGGAACAGGCTGTAGTCGATCCCGACATCGGAGTATTGCCGGAACAGCAGGTCGCCGCGACCATTGCCGTCGGCATCCACCGCATCGATCACTTCCATCCGCGAGAACGAGTCGAGGTGATTGCTGTCGGTGACCGAGCCGAAGATTCGAATCGGCGCGCCGCTGGTGTCTTCCCGTGCCACCACGGTCACGAAATAGTCGAACTCGCCCCCGCGCAGCGCCTTCGCATTCTCCACCGGCAGCCGCGCGCTGTACACGAACGTTGGCGAGTTGCTGTAGTCGAGGTCAAACGCCCGTAATTCAAAATCGGTGATGGTCGCCGTCTTGGCCGGCGCTGGGGTGTGGCGCGTGCTGACGAACTTGCGAATCTCGGCCATCGCCAGATCGCGTAGCTGGTTCGCCTTCTCGGTGCGCTCCGAACTGCTCATGGAGTACAGCAGCGAACGCGTCTCGTACTTTCCGGCATACGAGATCGCGGGATACGACTTCTTGCCCAGGCTGGCCAGCGTCGTCATCATCTTGCTCTGCGCCACTTCCACCGGGCTCGCCGCCTTGGCGGCTGCCGCGTTCGCCGTCGCCGCTGTGGACGGCTGGTCCGGTTGCTTGCCCCGCCGCAACATGGGGCGTCCCGGCGCATTCTGTTCTGTCGCCGCCGTCGCTGCCGTTGCCGCCTGCTCCGATGCCGCCGAGTTGCTTCCAGCCGATCCGGTGGTACTCGTATCCGCGGCTGGCGCGGGCGGTGGCGTCGACTTCTTCAGCGTAGGCCGGTCCGGCGGATCATTCGGATTCGGCGCAACGCTCCCGCCGCTTGCTCCGCTTCCCCCCGACGTTGATGCTGACGAAGCCGTCGTCGAGCTGTCCGATCCGCTCGCACCGGATGACCCGCCCGATCCTCCCCGCTTCAGCACAGGCCGGTCCGCCGAACCATCCGCCAGTGTCGGCTTGGGCTTCGGCTGCTTCGCCGCTTGCTGGGCCAGCTTCTCGTCCATCACCAGGTGCGCTTTCCACTTTCCTTCCGCTACCCAGCTCCCCTTGATCTGCCCCGGCGTGGTAACCGTGAACAATCCCGTGGGTTCACCGTAGTCCGTGGCTTCGTATACCGTGTCGGGCTCCAGCGCCATCGGCTCGGGGTTCGCGCCATACAGGCTGGCATCGTAAAAGCGGTCGTTGATCCACAGCGCAATCGGCACCAGGCGTGCCGCGCCGCCGGGCATAAACTCCACCACCGCAATCGCCCGTGGACCATGCTTGTCGGCCTTGGCATTAATCTTCGACTGCGAGTCGTCGGTGGGCGGAGGCTTGTGCTCGGTGCGGTCGCGCAACTGCGCCGCGCCCATTGTGGTCAGCGCCAGGCAGGCCAGCGCGATTGCCATAGTCCGCCGCCCCGAATTGCGATATAGATAATGCATCATGGAAATCAATGCCAAAGCCCCCGATTTCACCTTGCCCGACGAAAACGGAAACCCGGTTTCGCTGAAGCAGTTTCGCGGCCAGACGGTTGTGCTCTTCTTCTATCCCCGGGCCAATACCCCCGGTTGAACCATTGAAGCGAGCGGGTTCCGCGACGCATACAGCAAATTGCAGAAGGCGGGATTGGTCGTCCTGGGCATTTCGCCCGACACTCCCAAAGCCCAACTCAAGTTTAAGGAAAAGTATGACCTGCCGTATACCCTTCTCGCCGACGACCAGAAAGAGGTCGCCAAGCAGTTTGACGTGCTGAAAGAGAAAAACATGTACGGCAAAAAGGTCATGGGCATCGTGCGCAGCACCTTCCTCATCGGCCCCGACGGCAAACTCGTCCACATCTTCTCGCCCGTCAAGCCCGAAGGCCACGCCGAAGAAGTGCTGGCCTATGTAAAAGACGCCGCCAAAGCCAAGAAGTAACTCGCATTCTGGGTTGTCATCACGAGGAGGGCTTCGGCGTCTGCTTGAGAACTAACTGAGGTCCGCCGCTTTTGCGGACCATAGTCGAAGGACCTGTGGTTTGTCCGCAGCGGCAAGAGCTTTGCGTAGGGACAACGGTACCCTCAGGTACGCCGTCCCAGTCCCTACCTAAAAGAAGTGTTATCCCGACCGTAGTGAAGGGACCTGCTTTCAGCGCGCCGCCGAACTCCGTCCGCGCCGTGCAGACGCGAACGCCAGGTTGTTCCACCACGCAACTGGACACAACCAGCTACTTACGCTACTAATACTCACACGCCAAAAATCTGATGTTCAGGGCAACGCCCGCTCCCGAGGTCATCCTTCATGCTGCTCGCTTTCGTCCGCCGTATCCTGCCTGTGGTCTTAGCCCTCACCCCGCTGGTCGCACGCGCCGCCGACACGCCCGCCCCCAGCTCTCCCCAGGACGTGCTGACCTATCACAACGACAATTACCGTACTGGCTGGTTCTCCGCCGAGACCACCCTCACCGTTGCCAACGTCACGCCTTCCACCTTTGGCTTGCTCAAGGTCGTCACCCTCGATGGACGCTCCGACACCGAGCCCCTCTTCGCTTCGGGCATCACCATCCAGGGCAACGGCGTGCACGACGTCGTCTTCGTGACCACGGAAGCTAATAGCGTGTACGCGCTCGACGCCACCAGCGGCGTCATTCTGTGGCACTCGCAGTTCGGCCTGCCCGTTCCCGACCAGTTCAAGAATGGCGACGACAATGTCTTCCCGGTCATGGGCATCCTGGGAACACCGGTCATCGATCGCACCGCCGGCCTCATGTACTTCGTCTCCGACAGCATTGCCGGCGCCACCGACGCCTTCCGCCTGCATGCCATCTCACTCAGCACCGGACGCGACGTCCTCCGTCCCGCGACCATCCAGTTCCAGCAGACCCTGTCTGACGGCTCGCAGTGGACCTTCAATTCGCGCTACCAGCTCCAGCGCCCCGCTCTGCTCGAAGCCAACGGCAGCATCTACGTCGCCTTCGGCAGCAATGGCGACATCGTCCCCTCGGCCTCGCGCGGCACCATCCTGCGCTTCGATGCTGCCACCCTGCTGCCGCAGACCGGCGACGTCACCGACAAGCTTCGCCTCAATTCTTCGCCCTACTATTTGTCCTCCATCTGGCAGTCCGGTTTCGGCGTTGCCGCCGACACCAACGGCGACATCTTCTTCTCCACTGGCAACAGCAGCCCCTACCAGGGAAGCTACTCGCAGGCCTTCAACCGGCCCGACAGCATGGTCCGCCTGTCCGCCGACCTGCTTACCTTGAAAGACAGCTTCACCACCTACGATTATTTTCAGCTCGATCAGGGCGACGCCGACGTGGGCTCCGGCGGAATGCTGGTGCTGCCTGACCAGCCCGGCTCCATTCCGCATCTCGCCGTCGCTGGCGGCAAAGACGGACGCGCTTTCCTGATGAATCGCGACAACATGGGCGGCTACACCCAGGGCGGTCCCAACAACGTAGTGCAGACCATCACCATGGGCGGATGCTGGTGCGGTCCGGCCTACTTCGTCGGCTCCGATGGCGCCGCCCGCGTCGTGACCGGCGGCTCCAGCGGCGTTACCACCTGGAAGCTGCAAACCTCGCCGAACGTGCAGTTGCAGCGCGAAACCACCACCGGCTCTTCGCCCGTCAACGGGCTCCCGGATAACGGCGGCGTGGTTCCGGTCGTCTCCTCCAATGGCACTACCGCCGGAACCGGCATCGTCTGGTTCGTGCAGAAGCCGGCCTATCAGTCCGACCAGAATCCCGGCACACCGCTCACTTTGCACGCCTACGCTGCTTCCAACTTGCAGCAGTCGCTCATCTCCATCCTGGGAGGAACCTGGACGCACGCGGTCAACAGCAACGCCAATATCGTTCCCACCGTCGCCAAGGGCAAGGTCTACGTGGCCAGCAATCAGCAACTGCGCATCTACGGTCTCACCGGCGGTCAGCATGACGTGCAGCAAGCATTCGATCCGATCGTCCCGTCGCTGCCGGACACGATTGCCTGCCCCGCAGGAATAGCTCCGCTGTCAGTTGTGTCGGCGAAACAGCCGGTGCATCAACTCTACGGAACCGTCTGCCAGGCCAGCGGCAATGACCTACGGCTGGCGTTGCGCAACGGACACGCCATCTCCATCGATACCGCCGGCGCCTTCGACCAGCATCGCCACGTCCTGCTGACCCCTGGCCGTCCCCTGAAGGTCACCGTCACCATCGACAAACAGGGAGTCGCGCACGCCCAGCGTATCCTGCCGGCACACGCCATCTCATCGCAAACCCCCGTCGACCGGTAATCTGCGGGAAGCCAATTCACCACAGAGGCGCAGAGAGCACAGAGAGCACAGAGAGCACAGAGAGCACAGAGAAGAACCCCTCTTTGCTCTTTGCTCTTCGCCTCGAATCCCTGCAGGAAACCGCGAAACCCACGATCCAAACACAAAAATTCCTCTGTGTCTCTGTGCCTCTGTGTTGAATTGGCTTTTCCAAACGCAACCACCTCGTACAATATCCCGATGCTGTTCTTGTTCGCTCTGCTCCTCGCCTTCCCGCCGCAAAGCGCCGCGCCTTCATCCGACCAGGTAACCCAACAGCTGCGCGCCAAGGACCAGGCCCTCCTCGACGCCATCGCCCCCGGCGATCGCAAGGTCTGGGAAGACGCGCTGGCCTCCGACGCCGTGTACGTCGATGAGAACGGCATCATCATGAATCGCGCCGACTTCCTCAAGCAGCTTGAGCCGCTGCCCGCGGGCGTCACCGGCACTCTGGCCATCGCGTCCTACACCGCGCACGTCTCCGGCGATCTCGCCACCGTCATCCACACCGACGACGAGCAGGAAACCTATCACGGCCAGCATCTCACCGCGAGCTACCTGACCACCGAGACCTGGCGTCGCGACGACGGCCAGTGGAAGCTCTACCTCATCCACACCTACGCGGTGATGAAGGATCCGCCGGCGATTTTGCTGCCCACCAAAGAACTGGAGCAGTACGTTGGTCGCTACACTGCCGCGCCCGGCTTGGTGTACATCATCCGCTTCGATGGCCAGCGCTGGTAGGAGGCAAAGAGGGAAGTTCGATGAAGCCGCTCAACGTGGAAGTCCGCGACGTACTGTTTGTCCCCGGACAGCCGCGCATCCGCAAAATCTTCCAGCGCGACGACCACGGCAAAATCACCGCCTTCGTTGACCGCCGCGAAATGTGGGACTTGGTGTGGACGAAACAGAAGAAGTAGACACAACATAATTCTTATCTGTCATCCCGAGCGCCAGCGAAGGACCCCTATCCCGCAAAGATATGTCCTTCCGAGCGTCCCGCATTTAGCTGTCATCCTGAGCGCAGGTGCGCGCCTTTGCGCGCCGGAGCCGAAGGATCTGCGGTCTGCCACGCGCCACCATTGACCCACACGCGCGCCACGCCGTCCCTTTGAAATGAGTTGTCGCGATAGAGAAATCAGACGAGGAAACCGCACCCAGCTGGAAACGTACTTAACTAGCCGCTAGCCCCTACTACAACTTCTGCAACCGTTGCACATCCCGCACTCCGGGAATCTTCCTTACTCCGGTCACAATCCGTTCCAGATGTTTCAGATCGGCGATGTCGGCCACAATCTCAACCGTCGCGTGGTCTTCGGCGGTCTTGGCTTCGATGTTCCGAATATTGGTATTCGCGTCGCTGATCACCGTGGCAATCTGCTTCAGCATGCCCTGGCGATTGTCGCAGAACACCGCCAGCTTTACCGGATAACCGGCCTGCCCATTGGGCGCCGCCACATCGCGTCCCCAATCCACCGCAATGCGCCGCTCCGGCTCGAACATTAAATTCACTACGTTGGTACACGACTTGGAATGCACCGCGACACCTTTGCCTCGCGTGACGTATCCCACAATGTCTTCACCCAGAATCGGGTTACAACACTTGGCGCGATACACCAGCAGGTCGTCGTGTCCAGTCACCTTCAGGATCGAAGTGTCCCCGCCGAAGACGCGCCGCACCACGCTGGTGAAGCTCCCCGAGGGCGCTTCTTCCGGCGGCGCCGGATGTCCCGAGAAGGACTGCGCTTCCTCCGCCGGAACCAGCCGCGCCAGAATGCTGCGCGCTGAAAACTTGCCGTAGCCAATCGCCGCCAGCAGATCGTCCGGCTTGGCCAGCCCGTTTTCATTCGACACCCGCATCAGTTCCGCATCGTTCAGGTTCTTCATCGAGATGCGATACTTGCGCGCTTCTTTCTCAATCAGCTTGCGGCCAATTTCAATGGCCCGCTCGCGCTGATGCACGTTCAGCCAGTGCTTGATCTTCTGCCGCGCGCGCGGTGACTTGGTGAACTGCAGCCAGTCGCGGCTGGGATGATGCCCCGGCTGCGTCAGGATCTCCACAATGTCGCCCGACCGCAGCTTGTAGCGCAACGCCACAATCCGTCCGTTGACCTTCGCCCCTACGCAGGTGTTGCCCACTTCCGTGTGCACCGTGTAGGCAAAGTCCACCGGCGTGGCATCGCGGGGAAGAATCACGATCTTGCCCTTCGGAGTGAAGGTGTACACCTCTTCCGGGTACAGATCGATCTTCAGCGTCGCCAGAAATTCGTTGGAGTTCTTGATGTCGCGCTGCCACTCCACCACCTGCCGCAGCCACGCCAGCCGCTGCTCGTCGCGCGCCGACACCGGGCCGTCCTTGTACTTCCAGTGCGCGGCAATGCCTTCCTCGGCCATCTTGTGCATCTCTTCGGTGCGGATCTGCACTTCGAAGGCGTGTCCTTTTTCTGAGATGACCGTGGTGTGCAGCGACTTGTAGAAATTATTGCGGGGGATGGCGATGAAGTCTTTGATGCGGCCCGGCACCGGTCGCCACTGGTTGTGGATGATGCCCAGCACCGCGTAACAGTCGCTTTCCGATTCGGTAATGATGCGCAGCGCCATCATGTCGTAAATCTGATCGACCGAAATTCGCTGTCGCTGCAACTTCTGCCAGATGCTGTATAGCCGCTTGATACGCGCCTCGACGCGCGCTTGAATCTTGTTCTCCCGCAGCTTCTCTTCAATGACGCCCTGCACCTCGGCCAGGAACGCCTCGCCCTCTTTACGGCGCGACTCGATGGCGTCGCGGACCTGGTTGTACGAAATAGGATCGACGTATTGGAAGGCCAGGTCTTCCAGCTCGCCGCGGATCTTGCCCATGCCCAGCCGGTGCGCGATGGGCGCGTAGATGTCCAGCGTCTCGCGGGCAATCTTCTGCTGTCGCGCCGGCGACAGAAACTTCAGGGTGCGCATGTTGTGCAGCCGGTCGGCCAGCTTGATGAGCACGACCCGAATGTCGTCCATCATGGCCAGCACCATCTTGCGCACGTTCTCCGCTTGCGCTTCTTCCGACGAGGCGAAGTCGATCTTGCTGATCTTGGTCACGCCCTCGACGATGTGCGCCACCTGCTCGCCAAACTCCTTCTGGATCTCCTCGATGGTGACCGAGGTGTCTTCCACCGCATCGTGCAGCAGCCCGGCCACGATCGCCGTGGTGTCCAGCCTCATCTCTGCCAGCAAGGTCGCTACCTGCAGGGGATGCACCAGGTAAGGCTCACCCGACTCGCGGGCCTGTCCTTTGTGATGTTCCAGGGAAAATTCGTAGGCTTTCTTGATAAGCGTGAGGTCGTCGGCGGGGCGATAGGCGCGGACTTTGCGCAGCAGATCGCGAAAGCGTGTAACCGTCAGAACATTGGTCGCGATCTGTTGGCGCAATGTCGCCATAGGTGATTATACGACGAGACCGCCGCCCACGGATTCAGCGGGTGCCCCAGGTCTCGCGACGTTCGAGACACGGGTGTGTCACGGACGATCGCACCCAACAAGAAGCCCTTGTCATCCTGAGCGCCAGCGAAGGACCCCTATACCCGGAAGGATCATCGAATCATTTGCGACCGACAATCCCTGACACCCCGATTCATCCCCGCGTTGGCATATATCTGTTCCGGCTTGTGCGCTTTTACTGGCCACCTACCACTGGCCACAGGCCACTGCACTTTGTCATCCTGAGCGCCAGCGAAGGACCCCTATACCCGGAAGGATCGTCGAATCATTTGCGACAATCGCTGACACCACCGATTCATCCCCGCGCTGGCTGTATATCTGTTCCGGCTTGTGCGCCTTTAACTGGCCTCCGAATGGCCACTGGCCACTGCACTTTGTCATCCGGAGCGCCGGCGAAAGACCCCTATACACATCCAGCTGCGGTACAGTCATACGTACACCATGCGAATCCTCATCAGCGGCGCTTCCGGACTGTTAGGCAAATCTCTAACCAGCGCTCTCCACGCCCAGGGACATCAAACCATAGCCCTCGTTCGCCGCGCGCCCCAGGCCAACGAAATCCAGTGGGACCCCAACCGCCCACTCGATCCCGCCAAACTCGCCGGGTGCGACGCGGTCTTCCACCTGGCAGGGAAGAACATCGCCGGTGTCTGGACCAAAAAGTTTAAGCAGGAAGTGATGGAGAGCCGCGTCCACGGCACCCGCACCTTGGCCACTGCCGTCGCCGAAAGCCTCCGCCTTACCGGACAGCCGCGCGCTTTCCTGTGCGCTTCCGGCATCGGCTACTATGGCAACCGCGGTGACGAAGTGCTGAGCGAAAGCTCTTCGGCCGGCAGCGGCTTCCTCGCCGAAGTCTGCCGCCAGTGGGAAGCAGCTACTTCACCCGCCAGCGACGCCGGCGTGCGCGTGGTCAACTTCCGCATCGGCGTGGTGCTGGCCCGTGACGGCGGCGCGCTCAAGCCCATGCTTCCGCCCTTCCGCCTGGGACTCGGTGGCCGCATCGGCAGCGGCCGGCAATTCCTTAGCTGGATCGCCCTCGACGACGTCATCGGAGCCATGATCTTCGCCCTCGAAAACCAAAACCTGCGCGGGCCCATCAACCTCGTGGGCCCCGCCCCGGTGCGCAACCAGCAGTTCGTGAAGGCGCTGGGCCACGTCATCCATCGCCCCACCATCTTTCCTCTGCCCGAATTCGTCGTCCGCACCCTCATGGGCGAGATGGGCCAGGAACTGCTCCTCACCTCAGCCCGCGCCGAACCCACCAAACTCACAGCCGCCGGTTACCCCTTCCGCCACACCAACCTCGAAGAAGCCCTGCGTTCCGTACTGGACGTGAAGTAGATTTGTTGCTCGATGTGCGTCTCCCGATAGGCCTGCATCCCGAGCACACGTTCGCCCCTCGATAGCCGTGCCTCCTCGAGCGCAGTTCGCCTCGATAGCCGTTGTCATCCTGAGCGTCAGCGAAGGACCCCTGCCCAGGTCTGTCATTTAAGCGCAGGGTTCGTACGCTTTTCGTGAACGCGTAGTCGAAGGACCTGCGGTCTCCCCCGAACCGGCTGGAACCATCGCCGTCCAAGCAACACTCCTGAACCGAATTGTCATCACGAGCGCAGGGAGGGAGTTGCTTTCTATCACCGGAGAAGAGAAGTGCGACTACCCGCAGCGGCGGAATTTCTTCTAACCGCCCCAACCGCTATAATGTCTCCCCATGAAGCGCACCACAGGCATCGGCGGCATCTTCCTCAAGGCGAAAGACCCTAAAGCTCTCTACGCCTGGTATCGCGAACATCTCGGCATTGAGAGCTCGCCCGACTCCGGCGCCATGTGGCGCGACGCCGACCACCCCGAGATCCCCGGCTGCTACGTCTTCTCTCTCTTCCCCCAGGACACGAAATACTTCGGTCCCGGCAACCAGTCCTTCATGCTCAACTTCCGCGTCGATAATCTCGATGAGCTGCTCAAGGCCCTGCGCGCCGAAGGCGTCCCGGTCGACGACAAAGTCGAGGCCCATGAGTACGGCAAGTTTGGCTGGATCACCGATCCGGAAGGCAACCGCGTCGAACTGTGGGAGCCGCCCAAAGAGCAAGCCTAGCTAGCCACGCGAGCCCTGCGCGCGTAAAGTTGCTGGGCAGCAATCACCTGTTATCGAGGACACTTCCATGAGCCCCACCGATCCTCTCTTCGCCCCCATCCCCGGATCCGAACACCAGGAACTGGGCGGCGTACAGCTCGACATCGTCCGCGTGGCGAACGCCCGCGTCAAGCGGTCGATCTATCCCGTGGGCTTCCACTGGGCGCGCGACATCAAGCCGCTGGTCGGCACCGAAAGCTGCATGCACGCCCACGTCGGCTTCCTCGTCCGCGGCCACATTCACATGGAATTTCCCGACGGTTGCTCGCTCGACTTTGTAGCTCCCCAGGTTGTCGCGATCGAGCCCGGCCATGACGGCCGCGTGGTGGGAGACGAACCTGCAGTTCTCATTGAGTTTGACTTTGAAGGGAATACAGCAGCCAGCGTCGGGCTGCCCGAAAAACACCGGCACTAAAAAACTGGAATCATTTCAGTAGCTTGAGGGAAGGCCTTCGCTGCGGCGTTTGCTTTTGAGCTGTCATCCTACAGCGCCAGCGACGGACAACTATACCCAAGAAACGCGTCATCCATGGCGTTTGCTTCTTAAGCTGTCATCCTCAGCGCCAGCCGCCTTCGCCGAGCCTGAAATCGCAATGAAGGCAGCCCCGTGCGGCTTTACTCGCGCAGAAAACTATTCCGTCCAGCGACGGAACACCAGGCACCCGTTCGTTCCGCCGAAACCGAACGAATTGGACATTGCGTATTCCATGTTCAGCTTGCGCGCCGTGTTGGGAACGAAATCCAGGTCACATCCTTCGTCCGGATGCTCCAGGTTGATGGTCGGCGGCACAATCTGATCCCGCAGCGCCATCACCGTGATCGCCGCTTCCAGGCCGCCAGCGCCGCCCAGCAAGTGTCCGGTCATCGACTTTGTCGAGCTCACCAGCATCTTGTACGCGTGCTCGCCAAAGGCGCGCTTGATCGCCGTCGCTTCCAGTTCATCGCCCAGCGGCGTCGAAGTGCCATGGGCATTCACATAACTGATCTGCTCCGGCTGCAGGCCCGCATCCCGCAGCGCATTGCGCATCACCCGATATCCGCCTTCCCCATTGGGAGCCGGCTGCGTAATGTGATTGGCGTCGGCGCTCATGCCGTAGCCCACCACCTCCGCAATAATCGGCGCCCCGCGCTTCTTGGCGAATTCCAGCTCTTCCAGGATTAGAATCCCCGCACCCTCGCCAATCACGAACCCGTCGCGATCTTTGTCCCACGGACGGCTCGCCCGATGCGGATCGTCATTGCGGGTCGATAGCGCGCGCATCGCGGCAAATCCGCCTACACCCATCGGGGTGATGGCCGCTTCCGTTCCCCCGGCAATCATCACGTCGGCGTCGCCGTACTTGATGACCCGTGCCGCATCGCCAATCGAATGTGCGCTGGTCGTGCACGCCGTGCATGTGGCCTCATTCGGGCCCTTGGCGTTATTGCGGATGCTGACGTGTCCGGCAGCCAGATTGACGATTGCCGCCGGAATAAAGAAAGGAGAAATCTTGCGCGGGCCGCCATTCAGCAGGTTGTTATGCTCGCGCTCAATGACGTCGAAACCGCCGATGCCGGAGCCGATATTCACTCCAGTGCGCTCGGCCATCTCTTCGCCATCCACCTTGTACTTGGCCATGCGCAGCGCTTCATCGCTGGCTGCAATCGCCAGGTGAATGAAGCGGCCCATCTTGCGCGACTCTTTTTTCTCGATCAGCGTCAGCGGATCGAAGTTCTTCACCTCGCATCCGATCTGGCAGGCAAAAGCCGATGCGTCGAAGCCGGTAATGCGCTCCGCTCCGCTCTTGCCGCTCAGCAACGCCTGCCACGTTTCATCGGCAGTATTGCCGACAGCGCAGATCACCCCCACCCCGGTTACCACCACGCGCCGTTGCAAACTACTTCGATCCTTTCGCGTGCGCGGTGATGTAGTCCACCGCATCTTTCACTGTCCGGATCTTCTCCGCGTCTTCATCCGGAATCTCGATCTCGAAGGCCTCTTCGAATGCCATCACCAGTTCCACCGTGTCCAGCGAGTCGGCGCCCAGATCGTCCACAAACGAGGCGTTGGGGGTGACTTCACCCTCATCCACGCCCAACTGTTCCACAATGATTTGTTTTACCCGTTCGTCTACGGCTGCCATGCGATCAGCTATCTCCTTTCGACCCGCCGCGGCGGGTGAGACACTCGTTTCTTTTTCAGCGAGGTCCCCAGCCGCACCGCTCTTGCGCGGACCGGTCGCCTGATGGGATGGACCTATTTCTTCTTGGCGTGCTGATCGATATATGTCACTGCGTCCTGCACGGTGCGAATCTTCTCCGCGTCCTCGTCAGGAATCTCGATCTCGAAGGCCTCTTCGAATGCCATGACCAGTTCGACCGTGTCCAGCGAGTCGGCCCCTAGGTCGTCCACAAACGAAGCCTTGGGCGTCACTTCCGCTTCGTCTACGCCCAACTGCTCCACAATGATCTGCTTAACCCGCTCTTCTACCGAAGCCATCGATTTCCTTCTCCTGTCGCGCTCAGGCGCAACTTTCTGGATGCCCTACCGCACGCACGCGCGCGATGGGAGCGAAACCCGTAAGTCTAATTGCAGGCAGGGAGCCTGTAAAGCCGACCGCCCAGCCCGCCTCGTACCAGATGCACATAACAAGACCGGAGAGCGCTCAACGATAGTAGTACCGATTCATCCTAATCGCTGGCCTTCGCAACGGTCAACGCACCCCGTCACACCCTGCAAAAGCCCAAATATCAACCCATTCGTCCTTGTCAACCTCCACGGCGACCTGTCCGACACACTTCAAGCTTTATCCCGCTTCATAAGCTGTGATCCTGCTTCATAGCTGTCGATCCCACTTCATAAGCTTGTCATCTACCTGCTCCCATAGCTGTCATCCTGAGCGCCAGCGAAGGACCCCTATAGCCGGCAACGACACGTCTAGAGCCAAACGCCGGAATCGTAACGTTCCGTCCCACTCACATTAAAAGTGTAATCCCGACAGGAGCGAAGCCCGGTGGGGAGCGAAGTGGAGGGACCTGCTGTCCTTCGGGTTGGAATGACCGGGTATCCCGCACCCACCGCCCCCTGTGATACAACCGCTCCATGCGAGCCGTGATCCAGCGCGTCACCCGCGCATCGGTAAAGGTAAACAACCAACTTACTGGCCAAATCGACCATGGCCTGCTGGTCTTGCTGGGCGTGGCTCAGGACGACACCGAAGCCGACGCCGATTACCTTGCGGAAAAAATCACTACTCTGCGGATCTTTGAGGATGAAGCAGGAAAGATGAACCTCAACGTAGCAGAAGTCGGCGGGTCAATTCTGGCGGTCTCGCAATTCACCTTGTATGGCGATGTTCGCCGCGGCCGCCGCCCCTCGTTCGATGCCGCCGCCCGCCCCGACCTCGCCCGCCAGCTCTACGAATACTTCGTCGGCCGCATCCGCCACCTCGGCCTGCCCTGCGAAACCGGCCGCTTCCAGGAAATGATGGACGTTGAACTCCTCAACCAGGGCCCTGTAACCATCCTTATTCGACTCCAAGAAGCTCTTCTGACGTTGCTGTTCACCACTAGGCCGATCCGTTTACTTTGTCATCCGAGCGCAGGTGCGCCGCCTTTGCGCACCGGAGTCGAAGGATTTGCGGTTCCTCCTCGTCGCTACGAACCGGAGACCGTAGCCCAGTCCCGTAAGGTTCGCCTGCTGGCACCAACTCTAACCACCAATACTACCTCTGCCCTTTGCTACTTTCCCTCATCCACCCCTGGCGCGTTATACGTCGTCGGCTTTCCCTGCTTGTTCTTGCTTACCGGGGTAGTTTCGATGGGATTGGTGCACTTCGCCGCCAGCACCTCCACATCCGTAGCTTGGAACCGCGGAATCTGCTTCGCCTTCTCAGTCTGCTCTTGCCGCGGAGCATCCGGCAGCCACTGCCCCGTCAGTTTCACCTTGCCGCCCGTGTCATTCTTTAGATCCTCCGGCCCCAGCACCTGTACGCCCAGACGGTGCGTCATGTTCCGCACCATGAACTTGCCATCCTTGTCCGGACCCGCCAAACACCCAATCAGCGTCGATCCCTTTGCCCCGGGCGGCTTGGTGATCTGGTCTCCCGACGTCCCGCTGGTATCCTGCTTAGCGCTCGCCGCATTCTGCTGCTGCTCGCCGGCCGTAGCCGGCGCGGACGGGGGCGGGGAACTGGCGCCCGTCTCCTGCGCACACACGAGCAAACTTCCGGCCAGCAACCAAGCACCAACCCAAACGGCACGATTCATATGTAGTCCTCAGACAGCTGTTTTGACTCTTCCCTAAGCATATCTGACAAGTACGACGCATCACCTGCCCCCGGAGTTGCAACCATCCATCACGTGCAGGGCCACCCAATCATCAATCGCCCACCGTAGAAGAATTTGCAACCGGCGGCTCGCGCCTGGTCATCGCCTTTTTTAGCTGTCATCCTAACCCTTGCATTCTTAGCTGTAATCCTGATCTTTCCTCTCTTAGCTGTCATCCTGAGCGAAGCGAAGGATACCGCAACCATGGCTCGCCTGCGGCTGGAACCGCCCGCATCGGACCGAGTCGCACCCTTAATTTCGAAGTGTCATCCCGACCGAACCCGTGCAAGCGCCGCTCTAGCGCTTGATGGGGTAGGAAGCGTAGTGGAGGACCTGCTGTTCTGTCCCGGCCAATTCATTGCCTGCTAGCGATTGAACGCTACCCCAACTATCCACCAGGAACAAGCGGGGCAACTCCATCCTGCCCCGCCGCGCGACCGCGCTCTTACTTCTTGTTCTCCCACACCGACGCGTTCAAGCACGCCACCACGCCGTCGATGACCTTGCTCAATCCGTCCTGAAACTTGTTCGGATCGACCACCGTCTTGTTCGCGATGGCGTCGGTCGCCGACACCGCCGTTTGCACAAACGACAGCGCAGCGGCCTTCTTGGTAGCACCAGTCTTCGCCCCGAACACGCCCTCCACCCCCTGGACCACGGCCGGAATGAAAGCAATACCCTGCAACAGCTTGCTCAAGAAATTCATAACCATCTCCTTGTTGAATGAATGAAAAATGTTTGGTGGATGAAAAATCAGGTTGGAGATACAAACGACAAAAGATCGATCGAGAGAACGATAGAGATAAAACGTAACGTGTCCGGTTCGCGGTTTCGCCGCTGGTACAGGCGCCGCCCCTCACCGCCGATATCGCAAGAAATCAATCGCCAGGTGCACGAACGTCAGCAAACTGGCCAACCCGGCGGCAATCCCGGTGAACCGCTGCAGGTATGCCTCGTGACGCTCCACCCGTTCCTCGATTTCCTGCATCTTGCCCTGGTTGCCGTTGCCCACCACCCAGCGCATATTGGCCTTCAGTTCCGCCAGGTCCGACAGCACCTCGCGCTCGAAATCCGTTAGCGTGCAAGTCGTCATACATGTGCTCATAGCGGATAATCCACGTGCAGCAGCGCCGAATACCGCGAGTACTTCGCCGGCGACGATCCGTCGTACTGCCTCAGGTAATAGCCCTCCACGCGCGACAAGCGCGGCAGGCTGAAGGTTTGTGTCGTGAAGCGCCCCGCCAGGTTCCCGCTGTCGCTCAGCCCCCAGCCTCCATCCGACCGCCGCACCTCAATGCCTCCTCCCACCGGCGGCGCCACTCCCGCATCCACCGCGATCTCCGTCGCAATTACGCTCGTCACCTGCGCCCCCGTCAGAGAATCGATGTACAAGGACGACGACGGCGTGCCAAGGTCGTACACCGTTGCCACCGGCGTGGGCAGCGTCATGTTCTCGAACTTGAACGCCAGCGCCTCATCCGCGTCGTTAGCAAACTTGATCGCATAATGCGCCCGATCGTCCCTCAGCGACACCACCTGCACCAGGCTCTCGCGTACCGTCGCCGTGAACCCAGCTCCGCGTGACGCCGCCGACACTTGCACCGCATTGCCGGGAATCACGTCCTCCACCGGCAGGTAGTCGCTCATCACCCGGTATTCGCCCTGCCAGGCCGGCTGCACCGCGTCGTCCAGCAAAGCGCACGACGCATTCTCGCAGTCGACCGACGTCGGTGCCGCCGGCGTCTTCAGCTTGCGAACGTAGCTCCGCCGCCCGTTGTCTCCCCCGTGCGCATGCTGGGCAATGCTGTTTGCGTCCTGCACCCGGGCCATCGCGCGCGCGCTGCTGCGGTACGCCACCTGGATCTCTTCATTCGGTTGCGGTGGATATGGCGGATAAAATTCCAGCACGCCCGTCGTCGTGATGTAGCACTCCCCGCCATCGGCTAGGGCTCCCGCCAGCCGCGTGCGAAACTGGCCGCCGGAAACCATGCTGCGAATCTCGGCGTCCACTATGTGCTGCAGACGTGTGAACGACACCCCGGCAAACAGGCTGCTGGCGTTGATCAGCGCATACGTTGCGAACCCCGGTGTCGCGGGCACCACATCGTCGTACAGCACCGTCGCCGCTGCTGCCAGAGTCGCTGGATTGTTCGGATCCACATCATGCACCGTCAACACCACCCGAAAGGCCGCCGCAATCGCATCCCCTCCGCGCCCGCTCCCCGCCGGATGCGTCGACGATAGGTACGTCTGGTGTACTCGGTGCGCTTCGTTGCAAAACAGCTGGGTAGCAAACGAGTAGCTATGCCCCGGCGTCGTCGTCAGCACGCTCCCCGTCCCGCGCCCGTTGATCACCGCCTGGATCGCAGCTGTTCGTCCCCGACGCCCACACATTGAATCCCGCAATGCAATTCGCCGCCGTGACCGCTCCGTTGTACAGTCCGCCGATCAATCGCAGCTCGACCCCGCCGAAAATACGAACTGGCCGTGCTGCATCCTCACCCCGCCAGCCAGTTCCAGTTGCTCCACGAAGCTCACCGTCGCCGGTCCGCCATTCACCAGTAACTGCCCGCCGCCCAGCGACACTTTTCCATTCGGATCGGTCACGCTCCACCGCGTCGACTCCAGCTGCGCCGCAGTGTAGTCCTCCTCGAAGACCGTCACCGCGTTCTTGCTGTACGGCGTCTGCGACAGGTAAAACGCCAGCGTCGTCCCGTTGCCTAAAAAGTAGTCGCGGACATAAACCAGCGGTTCCAGCTCGCCAAGGATGGTGATGTCGTTGCGCAGTTTGTCCGTCTGCAGCAGCGTCAGCCCACGCGGATCGAAGGTCGGGTCCTGCTCGCTGATGGTGAAACTCGCCTGCCCCACCGGCTGGAACAGCAGCCTGCCGTCGTGTACCCGATAGCTCGCCCGCGCCATCGTCGCCAGCTCCTGCGCATGCGCCGTCCAGCTATTCTGCGGAACAATCGCAAACTGGTTCACCGGGCTCACATCTTCCACACCCGACTCATCCAGCCCGCCCGGCAGAACATCGCTGGCCAGTGTCGTCAGCGCATTGCCCGCTGTGCGCCAGGCAAACGGACTCCGCACCGGCAGCGCGTTGTGGTTCAGCCGGCACGAGTCATCCACCGCCTGCATACCGTAACGCCACACTGGTTGCTGCCCATACCCCGCATACTCCATCTGAGGCGTGGCCGCGAGGTACCCGGTAAACAGCCGAAAGCCATCCCCACGCTGTAAGACCACCCGCGCCCCAATCACCGGAACCGCAAAGCCCGCGTCGCTGCCCACCAGCCCGAACGTCATCTCCGCCGCCTGGTTAAGCTTCCGTGTGATCGCCGGCAGTCGCTCCCCATCCACGTAGCCGGTGTAATCCCGCAACCCCAGCCCATCGTTGTTGTCGATCAACAGATTCATACCAACTCCTGCTTGCCCAAACTCATCCTTACCCCAGCACTGCTCTCTCTTGGTTGTCATCCTGAGCGCAGCATTCGCGCCTTTTGCGAATGCGGAGTCGAAGGACCTGCGGTTCTCACGCGACGGAACGCTGCCCGCACAACCAACTCTCTTCGAGACCTGTCATCCTGAGCGCAGCGAAGGACTCCTACCGCCGGTCCACACCGACGCTCTCGTACTTGCCTACAGCAGCGCCGGTCGAAAAACCTGAGGTTGTACTCGGCTGTCATCCTGAGCGCAGCATTCGCGCCTTTTGCCAATGCGGAGTCGAAAGACCTGTAGTTCTCACGCGACGGAACGCTGCCCGCACCGCCAATCCTCTCCCCAGCCTGTCATCCTGAGCGCCAGCGAAGGACCCCTACCCCCAGTACGAACTGCCGTCCTCGCCCTTGACTGCCTGCAGCGCTTCGAAAAACCTGAGGTTGTACTCGGCTGTCATCCTGAGCGCAGCATTCGCGCCTTTTGCGAATGCGAAGTCGAAGGACCTGCGGTTCTCACGCGACGGAAACGCTGCCCGCACCGTCAACTCTCTCCGCGACCTGTCATGCTGCCCGCCAGCGAAGGCCCCCTGTACTCGGCAAGAATCCTCGCCGATCAAACCCCGGCATTCCCCGCTGGAAAATAACTCCGGTAGCACAGCACCGTCTCGTTATCATTCGCATCGCTGGTGGGCAGCGCTCGCAAACTCACATGCAGCCGATGCTGGAACAGGGGCGCTGCCAACTCCTGCCCGTTTCTCCCCCGCTCGCCGCCGCCTGCAGCCGCGGATAGTAAAAACACGTCCTTCCCCCGCTGTCCGGCGCCACCACGAACAGCCCCGACCACTCCTGGAAGAAGCTGCTCCCCTCGCGATCCACAAACGCCACCACCTTCTGCACGCTCATCCCGCCCACCGGCACGGCCAGCAGCGGCTGCGCCAGCAGCAGCGACGTCGCCGTCTTCCCGCACACCCGCGACACGTTGAACGTCACCCGCCGCACCAGGTCCAGATGGCTCATCCCCGCCAGTGCCGTCCCCAGGTACGCTCCCGGCGCGCCCGACCCGATGTACCCGGTCGTCCCCGCGTAATCCACGTCCACCGCGATGACGTCCCCGGCGTTGTAGTTGGCCACTTGATCGGCCGTCAGCATCACCTCGGTCAAGCTCGACCCGCTCTGCACCGGCGACCCCGGCAACGCCGTATTCCCCGACGGCTGCGGAGCTACGCCTGGCTGCTCTGCCAGCACGTTCATCTGCTGTGTCCCGCAGCACAGTGCCAGTTGAATCTTCCCCCACGCCACCGCGTCGAACTCTACCCGCGCCTCCGGCTGCGTCCGGCACTGCACCGTGATGTTCGCCGCCGGCCCAGTGCGCAGCGCCTCATACTTTGTGGCAGCCCCGCGCTGGAAGTTCTCTACCCATCCCAGGTCGATCCACGGCGCCGGCGGCGCATCCAGGCTGAACAGCCCCTGCGCCGCCGGATCGAACGCCGCAATCAACCCGCTGCTGCGGTTGACCGGCGCGGCATAGGCCCGCACCCCGCGCGCCGTCGGCTCCATCTGCGAGTGCTTGGCATAGGCGCTGCTCATGACTGGTTCACCTCCGGGTAGAAGTACACCGTGATCCTCGCCTCACGTCCCACATACGGGGACATCGCCTTTGCACCATTCATTGCCGGCGGCGTCCAGAAGATCGTCGATCCCAGCCCCACCGGCGAGCCCGTGCTGTAGTCCGACTTCGCTACCTGCGGAGGAGTGCAGATCGCGATCAGATCGTTGTCCAGGCTGGCCAGGTCACGCCCCCGATCCAGACCGCCATTCACCACCGATCCCTTGGTGCGATAGGAAACAACGCAGTCCATCGCCATCAGGCTGCCCGTAAACGGCAGCGCCGGACGCGCTTCTCCCCACTGCAGATAAAAACCATCGCACAACTGCGGCGATCCGTTCGGCGGCTCATTCTCCACCACCGCAATCGCCGGACGGACTACCCCATCCAGCGTCAGCGTCCGCCCCGGATCCACAGCTACCAGCCGGTCCCGCAGCGCAACATAAAACGTATCTTTGGTCGCTTGCATCGTGTCTACTCCGTCGCCGTCAGGTGATAAAGGCAATCTGTTCCCACGAACCGGTCCACCACCACCGTCTCAATGGCCATCAACTGCCCTCGGTGAACTACCCCTTCCGAAGCCAGCAACCATGCCGCGACATCCAGAATTCCGCACTGCTTGACCACCGGCCGCAGCGCATTCGCACCCACCGTCACTTCAATACGTCGCTTCCCATCCGCGTCCGGCCTCAGGTCCCGCACCTCGGCTGGTCCAATCTCCACATCGGCCGCCGCCGGCGCTTCCAACCCGATTTGGCTGCTTGTGTCGCCGCTGGCAGGATTCGCCACCCGCAACGTCACCTGCGACCCGCCCGCAGTCCGCAACATCGCGTCCGCCATTCGGTTTGCCGCGCACCCTCGCCCCATCATCCCGCCCGCCTGTCCGTCATTGTCAGACATGTCATCCCACCTTCTGCGCCACGTAAGGCGCCAGCATCGCTTGCACCGTGGCGTCCAGCAGGGTATCGGCAAAGTAGGCGAAGTGCATCGCGTTCAGCGTTCCCTCGCGCACGTTCAGCGCCGGCATCGCCTGCGCATTCCGCACCAGTTGAACGCAGGCAAACTTCACCGGGTCGGGAATCGTCGCGAACCCAGCGTTATAAACCAGTTCCATCTCGTCGAAATACAGCCCCATCGGATTCGGGAGCCAGGAAACCTCTCCCGTATCGGCGAAGTAGTCAAACGTGCTCACATCCAGGTCGACCCACGTTCCCGGCAGCCCGAACGTCATGGCAAATTCCGACGCCATCTCTGACAACGTCAGATCATCGCCTCGCCGCGGCGCGCCATAGCGCGCCCTCCCCGACACCAGGGGTGACGTCTGTCCCGCCGGAATGGCCAGCGGCAGGTAACTCAGGCGAAGGTTGTTCCGGCCCGGGGTCAACCGCGCCCGCTCGGTAAATTCCGAGCTCCACAATGTGGGACGATGGCAGTGTGCGTTGATAATCGCCGTCGCCGCCGATACCCACGATTCCGGCGTCTCCGGCTCCAGCCCATACGTTTCGCATTCCGAGTCAGCTAAGTAGTTCATGAGCGTCCTGTCTGCACAAAAGTGGGAGCGAGCCGTTCAGGGCCCGCTCCCGGAGAAGAGACGAATCACTCGCCCCTAGAGTGCTCACGGAGAGATGTGAAAAGGCAAAGCGAACCGCGGCGGAACAGGGATCCCTCCCGCCCTCGCGCTTCGCGATAAACAGCGACACAACCAACCGTCATCTGTCTCGCCTATCGGCTAATGAGATCCGGGAAGTTCCGCAACCTGGCCGCCGCGCCGCCGTCGATCACTGCCTACCGATCGACGATCACCTTGTAGTGCGCGTAGCTGGCGCCTTTCACCACCACGCCGCCAAACTTCACGACCACCATCTGCGAGGTCAGCGAGCTCGGCGTCCCCAGTTGGAACAGTCGCGGGTCGGTATTCGTCAGCCAGTGATACTCGATCATGTCCTCAGTCACGATGTAGCACGGCAGCTGCGCCGAACCGCTTCCCGGAACGCCCGTGTAGCTCAGCGACCATTCGGGGATCAAGGGCAGATCGCCCGCCTGCGTCGAAAGCATTTTGACCCGCAGACCGCCTGCCACGTCGGTCGTGGACAGCACTACGTTGAAGTCTTGCTTCATCTCGCGGTCGATCAGGTCCAGCAGCACCGGGTTCGCGTAAATGGCCGTCGGCCGCACCTCGTAATTGGTGTTGGCCACCATCTGCGCGATAGTCGACTTCAGTCCGTCCACAATGCTTGCGGTTGTCGCAATCGTAGCCACGTTGCCGCCATCGCTGATCTGGCTGCACACACCGTAGTACTGCGGCGTTGTGGGATTCGACAGCGACGTGTCATTGCCGTTCCACAGCGAAACATCGTGGGTCCGCAGCAGTCCCTCGACCGAATCAGCCAGGTCCTTGGCCTGCAGGTAGGCGAACTGGCTCTGCTGCGCGCCCACCTCCATGTCAAAGACGTTGTAGTTGATCTGCGACACCAGGCACTTCAGCGGAACGCTGCGCTCCACTCGCGTCGGCGTCACCAGTGTAGGAACGATGTTGCGCGGATCCACAAAGCCGTTGGCCGCGGTGGGCGACGGAATGCCGGTCTCCTCGAAGAACCGCGACGGATGCCCGGTTGCCGGTACCTGCCTGATGCGCTGTCCGAACGGACCACGCCGCCGGACGATGTCGGTGATCTCCGTCTGGTAACGATCGATCTCAATCGCGCCCGGCCCCATATAGTCGGCCGCGGCTTGCAAATTTACGAATTGTGCTTTCATGTTGTCCTTTCCAAAGAAAAAAGGCGGCCGAGAGCCGCCGGATGAATAACGAAATGATGATGGAGGTACCCGTTGTCGCCCACCTGCCAAATTAGCCTGCGCCGCATAGGGGCAGGTCACACAACAACGTCTGTCATCCTGAGCGCCAGCGAAGGACCCCTACCTCTGCCAAGCGGCGTTCCACCGCGTGTCTTTTGCACTGTCAACCTTAAGGGACTGCGCAGCACAGCTGTGGGAAGAGCCCCGTCGGTAAGCCGATGTCCCCTGCATCGGAAACGTCGGGCAGCGCTGAACCTGACCGCTAACCACTGGCCACTGGCACTTTGTCATCCTGACCCCACACCCACAAAGAAATGTCATCCCAACCTAACTTCGCCACCCTAGGTAAGAATCCCTGCCCGCGCCAACTCGGCCTTCACTGCAATCCGCTGCTCAATACTCAGACCGGCGAGCGCTTTCTCCAAGATCGGCGCCTCGATCAGCGCGTCGCCATCCATGCCTTGTTTGGCCAGCAGTGCGCGTCACTACCGGCGACAGCGTCTTTCGCCGCGCCGTCACCGCCTGCGCCTTCAGATCGTGGTTAGCCTTCTCCAGTTCGGCCAGCTTTCCCTGCAAGCCGGCATTCGTCTGCGCGCTGGCTTGCAGGTCACCCTCGTCAATGGCCGCGATAATGCGGTCAATCTTCGCGTGCAGACCGGCGAACTGGCTATCCAGATTTGCCATCGCATTCGCCAGCGACTGCGTGGCCTGCGCCATCTGCCCCGCCAGTTCCGTCGTATCCAGACTTGTACTCGTACCGTTTTCCTGATCCATGTTTCACCTTTCACCCTATGGGTTGGTCGATACCACTGCTGATGAATTCTGTTTGTTGGGTTATCGGCAGCCTGTCCCCTCGCGCCGAAACCAAAGTGCCCGCCCTGCTAACGGCTAAGTGCCGGCTGCTACTTCAATCCAGGTCTGCGGATACGCCGCTTTTTCGCGCCGCAGCACCGCTGCCCCGGTAAACGTAAATGCGGTGACTGCCCAGATCGGCGCACCCTGGCTGGGCACGCGGGCGTTGGCAATCTCATACGACATCCCCAGCGTCTTATCCGCAGAAGCTCGAATCTCGCCCACCACCTCGGGAAAGTCGTGCGCAAACAGGTAGCCCCCAACGGCCAATTCACCCGTAGCACGATTTCCATTTCCTTCGCACGCAACGATGTTCGCCTCGGTGATGATTCCGATCTTCCGTCGCACGTCGTGCGCGTCCATAGCCGGCGCATAATCCAGGGCCATACCCAGCAGCGACGGCAGCGCCGCCTCCGTAGCCGCTCGGCTCAGCAACACTCGATGTCCGCGCGCCCCACTTGGCGCCCGCTGCGACGCCACCCCTACCAGGGTCAGCACTCCGCGAAACGGTAACCGGTTCGGATGCCCTGCAACCTCCGGCAACTCCACCGCCATGGCTTCGATAACGTTCATACTCTCCTCGTATGCAATGTGTAGACTCTCGATTTGAATTGTCATCCTGAGCGCAGCTGCGCCGCTTTTGTGCACCAGACTGGACTTGTGGCCACTGACCACTGGCCACTGGCCACTGCTTTTGTCATCCTGCGCCGTAGCCCGATATCTCCACGCACCGGCCTACGACAACGTGGGAGCCTCCGCATCACTCCCACCAATCGCGGCCAACCCCCGCATCGCCCGCACCTCATTCACCGTCAACACGCCACATCCAATCAGGATTTGCTGGATCTGTGCCTGCTCCATCTCGTTCGGCGCATCCACGTCCGTAAACACGAATTCCAGGTCGTCCCATCCCAGCCGCTTGTCGATGGCGTCGCGCGTCAAATGTTCGGCCACCAGTCGCGCCACCGGCACCACCGCCGTCCGAAACGCATCGTCATACTGGGTGGTAGCAGTATTGCGATTCACATCGCGCTCCAGCCCCAGCAGCATGGGCGGCAAATCAAACGCGTCGGCAATAATGCGAATCAAGGCTTCCTGCCACTGCAATCGCAGATCGGCATCCGTCCCGCCGCTGAACCGCAATACCTCCGGCTTCGTCTCCACCGACAAGATCGGTACCTTGCCCGTACCTTCAATTTCGTCCTGCCACCAGCGAATCAGCCGCTCGTGCTGTGCCGGAGCAAGGTTTTGCAGCCACAGCGCATACTGCACCACGCTGTTGCTCGCCAGCCGCGACGCAAACCGGTGTGCACACAAGAATTCGTGAATCGTCTCAAACGCCACCTCCAGTTTGCCCAGGCCAAACGGGGTGTGGGTCCGCGGATTCAGCCGCAGATACGACAACTCCTCGTCCGCCAGCGCAATCTCCTGGCTCGGCAAGTACGCCGCTGTCGTCTGCACGTAATGCGGCGACGCCGGGTTGCCATCCCAGTCCGTGCGTATGCGGATGCTCGCGCCATCCACCGGCCACAACACCAGCGGCCTCGCCGGATCGTCGCTCAGGTCAAGCTCGATCGCCCCGAATCCCCCCACCAGCACGTCTTCCAGCACCTGCTCGATCATCGAGCGAAACGAATCCTGCGGATTCGGCTGCTCAAAGTTCAACGTCAGCGCCGCCATTCGGCGTTCTCCCTCAGGCAAATCCCCCAGCCGTCGCCCGTGCCGCGGCTGGATCCTCCACTGCATCCCGGCAATACGGTCCTTGATGGTGTTGATGGCCTTGCGCGCAATCGGCATCTCGGCGAACCGCCGCAAATTTGCCGGCGTCGGTTTAGGCATGACCCCGGCACGCGCCAGCGTGGGTGCCCCCGGAGTGAATAAGGTGGGTAGCGGCACCGTTCTGCGGGCAGATTCGGCGCTGCCGGCTTCGAGCGCGACAGTAGACCGGCGTACCAGCCAGGGCAGCTTCGCAAATGACGATCCCGCGACGCGACGCAGCGCGCCACGCCAGCTTTCTTGCATGTTCATTGGGTTATCCAGTGGCCAGTGGCCGGTGGTTGGTTGTGCCAACAAAAAATGCATCCCACAATGAGGGATGCAGAGACAAAGAATACTCGTGATTGAGCTCGCCGGTGGCGAACGCTACAGTTTCAATTCCAGTCGCGCCCGCTCCGCAATCGCGGGCATCTGGCTGACGTTAGCCATGTCAATATGGCTATCTTCCAGAATCGTCCGGGCGAACGCCAGCCCGTCGTCGTCAAAATCCAATCCGTCTTCGGTAATCGCCAGTAGATGGCTCTTGGCCCCGTCTTTGGCCTCGATCACCGCGCTCATCTCCGGATAACTGAAGGCCAGCAGCTTCGCCGCATTCAAATCCGTCGTCAGCGACATCGCGTGGAAAAGATACAAAAGCCCGCCCACCCGGTAGCCGCAATCAATCTTCAGCGGATCCCCCTTCAGTTCGTAAGCCGACGCCGCAATATCTTTGGCCATGAAATCCCATACACCCGCCCGCTCGAACGCTCCCCGCATGGCGTTGTAAACCCCGCGTCGCCCGCCCGCCACGCGATGCCCGCGCAGGGACGACTCCAGGTATCGCTTCGCCAGCACGCCCAGCTCCGCTACCGGCGATTCGGTCAATACCGCGTTCATGGCCGTAACTTCCAGCGCGCCCGAGAACGATTGCCGCATCTGCTCCAGCAGCCAGTCCCGTCGCGACATCGGACCGCGATAGTTAATGATCTCCGCCGCCCGCGACTGCAACCCCCTCCGCAGCTCGCTCTCGTAGGACTCCAGCAATGGCACGTCCACTTCCGGATCCAGGCAGCGCACCCGCCGCCAGTCGCGCGTAAACCGCACGTCGGTATAAAGCTCATCGCCGTCGCCGCTCTCCAGCAGCACCACTCCCACATTGACGAACTCCGCCTTCACCACGTCAGGCACGTAGCGCAGCAGAAAAAACTCGCATTGTCGAAGCTCTGCCATTTCAAACCGTCAACTCGCCCCCGGGCCATCATGCCGGCAGGGTTAGTCTCGATAGCTTTGATGAGGACCCGGCACCGTTCTTGCATCGTCCTTTTCTTCTTGATGAGGAACCGGCACTGTTCTTGTGTCGTCCTTGTACTTCTTGACGAGGAACCGGCACTGTTCTTGTGTCATCCTTTTATCTTGCCTGTCATCCTGAGCGCCAGCGAAGGACCCCTACCCCCTAAGACGTGTCATCCCGGCCAAGGGCTTTAGCCCGCCACGGAGGGACCTGCTGTCCGATCGCCCCGATCCAACGCGGCTTGACACCGCAACGCACGCCACCGACCACTGGCCACTGACCACTGGCCACTGACCACCAACCACTGACCACTGACCACTGGCCACTGATCTTTGTCATCCTGAGCGCCAGCGAAGGACCCCTATACCCGGCAAGACTCTTCCCAACCCGAGCTGTCACCGCCAACCTAGTTCACGACCTCTTTCCAATTCGGAAACGGATTGCGCGACGAATTCCGGAAATCCAGAATCAACTCCCGCACCCGCCCCCGGCGCGCCAGCAGCCGCGTCAACAGCGTCTCCAATTCATCACTGGCTCCTCCGTACCACTCCGGCGGAATCTGCTCTGCCAGCGGCCACAATGACGATTCCGCAAAATCTTCGATGCGGCTGATCCAGGGTTCAAAGCTGTCCCACGATGTGACACACGCGTACACATCGTTCCTCCCGAATACCCCGCGCAGCGGTGCATCCGGAAAGCTCCACTCCCCGGCATTGAAGCAATATCCCTGGTCGATGAAGCTGGCCGTCAGCTTCCGCTCCCGCGGCCGCTTCCAGAATGCCGCCTGCCGCCCGTTGGCATTGCACGTCCACTTATCCAGCGCCAGCATCCCGGCAAAATCTCGCAGGTTGCGCACCCGCGCAATCTCCGCTTCCGGCAGATAGTCGAACACCTGCCCATCCATCGGCGGAATCACATAGCGCGACCCAAACGACAGGCCAGGCGTAAACATCGTCCGCTGTCCGCACATTTCCATGCGCAATTCCGGCGTGTGCTCCACCAGCCACGGATGCACATCCACAATCGCCGGCACCGGAACCGGCAGTCCAATCATCTCCGCCAGCCGCGTACCTAGCCAGTCGTTCACCAGCACCCGCGTATGCTGCGGATTGTTCTGGAACTTCACCACGTAATAGTGTCCGTCCGCGCAGCGCATCAAATGGCTCTGCGCCCCGCCCCGCATCCGCTTCACGTGCTGCACTGCCTGGATCACGCCTTCCGCCGCCGGCCAACGGCCGGCATCTCTCCCAACTCTTCCCTGCGAGCCGAGAGGGTCTGAAAGCGACAGGGTGAATGAATCGTGAATAACTACAACGCCTGGGGGTAAGGTGCCCTTCAGGCTAGCGTTCAAGCCGGTTATTCTTGTCATCCCGAACCGGCTTCAGTCGGTGAGGGGGCTGCTTTTGACTCTTTCACCACTCATCCCGCTCACGACATCGCTGCCAGCTTCAATCTTAGCCACAACCGCTCCCACGTTTCCCCGGCACCGGTCACACATCCCTGTGAGTTCACCCTGCCTCCAGCATCGCCAGGTTCAACTCATGCGCCGACCGCGGAGGCCGCACCCGCAACTCCGCCCGACCACTTGCGCAATCGCCATCGCCATCACCGTGTCGTCATGCGCGCCGCGACGCCGCCGAACACGTCCCATCCGTATGTCGATGAACGTCCGGCATTCCTCCAGCAGCCGCGGACTCAAAAACATGAACGGCGCCGCCGCCAGGATCGCGCCAAAGTTCTCCAGCATCCGCGGACGCGACGCCACCGTCGTCAGCCAGCCCAGCTGCCCGCCCGACTTATACAGTTGCGTATAACCCTGGCTCATCGTCAGGTGCGCCAGCACCGCGTGCCCGTGATTGTTGCGCTCCACCGCCACCAGCGCCTCGTTGTACTTGTGCGCCAGCACCGCCACCCGCGCCGCCAGTTCCTGCGGCGGAAAGTGTCCATGCAGCTCCGCGCACTGCATCCCGCTCGCACTGATCGATCACCTGCGCGCAGGAATAATCGCCCTCCGTGCCGCCGCCCGCCGGATCCACCCCGATGATGTACTGCTTCGGCGTCGCGTTCACCGACTGGCACCGGCGGCAAAAACATCAGCATCTTGCCGTGGTCGTTCGTTCTCCACCATCGGCAGCCGCCTGCCGCAAGCGCTGCTCGACAATTCCGCGTCAAACACGCACTCGCCCGACGCCAGGAAGCAGCTCTCCGCATCCTCGGCGTACTCCTCGCAGCGCGCGATTGCGAAAGTTCACCCGTATTTCGCGGCGAAACGCAATCTGACCCGCATCCAGCCCGTGCCGCTGCATCAACTCCAGTTCCTCGCTCGGTGAAATCTGTTACCTTCACCGGACGCCGGTAGCTCGGGTCCCACCACCACGGATAAAAGTGCCGCGTGTAGCCGGTCTGCGCCGCCCGCTGCCACTCGTCATAAAACGTTCCGCCCGCCCCGTTCGGCGTCGATTCCAGAAAAATCTCGCCCTCCGGCGGCACCGCCGCCCGCAACGACGCCAGCGTCTCCGCCACGTCCCGCGGCCAGCGGGCCACCTCCGAGCAATGCAGATTGTGGATGGTCAGCCCGCGGCCCGCGTTCGGGTCCGCCGCCGTCTCCACCCGGTATTCGCTGTCGAGCTTCGGGAAAACAATCTGCCTCACATTGGCGCGCGATGTCTCCAGCGCGCCCTTGCGCAGCGGCTCTGGCAGGTTCTCCAGCAGCCGGTGCACGATGCGAAATATCTCCTCCGCCGATCGCTGATCGTGCGCCACCTGCACGCTCAGCGTTCCCTCGCGGCACACGCAGTTGATAAAGAACCGCGCCGCCACATACGTCGTAATCCCCAACTGGCGCGCCTTCAGCACGATGTTGCGCTTGCTGCTGCTGGCTTCCAGGTCTTGCTGCGCCCGGTTCAGGGCCAGGTGCCGCAGGTGGCCATGCTTGTCGCGGATGTTCAGCATCGTCCACATCAGGTACTCGCGCCAGGTCCGCGCTCGCGGCGAGTTTCGATAACGCCCTATGCGGTAATACTCCGGCGGAGCCTCATCCAGCCTGCCTCCGCACTCTTTCAGTACCTCGATGTTTACTGGCTCCGCACCCGCCGCCTTGTCGGTTGCGCCTCGAACCGCTTGCTGCCTGCTCTCTGACGTACGCTTCATGCCCACCGGAAAGCTCCTGGTCAATTGTCGAAGGGGCACAGCAAAGGTGACTGCTGCCATTAAGGTTCAGCCGGATCAACGGGTAGAGCTGGCCTTTAGGCCAGCGCCCAAGCCATGCTATTCCTCTCGCTGAGTCGGCTTCAGCCGACGATACCGCGGGCGAAGAGCGGGTTGTCCATCAAGCCAATCAGCCACGCTGACCGCGGGCCATTAACCCCCCGCCCCTTACTGAATCGTCTGGCAATAAAACGTCGCCCCCTTAATCTGGTCCGACGCCCCGCCATTGAACGTCAGCTTGATCGTGTCCGCATTCGCCAGGTTCTCGCTCCCCGCATTGCCATAGCTTCCGCCAATGCCAATCGCCGTTCCCGCCACCACCGGACTCAAATTGACCGCTTGCGCACTCAGCGAGGACACCGTAAGGATCTCGATATCCGACGACGCATTCAGGCTCGACGACGTGTACGCCCCGTATGCCCACGTTGTGGTACCTAGCGTCCACTTGTACGTGATCGCCCCCGACGCTGTGGGATGCGTCCACTTCGCATAACAGTGCACTCCCGTCCCCACCGCGAAGCTCCCCGCCGGCAAGCTCGCCGAGTAAATCGTCTGGTCGGCACTGTTGCCGGTCAGCGTCGCCGTCGCCGCCTGCATCGATCCGCTGACCAGGTGTGCGCCCTGCGCTGGAATCACCGGCTTGTTATTCAAATCGTTGTAGCTGCCGCTGGTCGCCACCGTCGCCAGGCTCGGCTTATTCAATATCTGCGCCACCCCGCTGTTGGCATTCCAGTCGCTGTTCACCTGCGGAGCGCCACAGCCGTTGCACGTGGAAACGGTCAACGTTCCCACCGTCGCTGTCGTGCTGTTCACGTCAGCCGCGTACACCTCCGGCCAGCGCGCGTTCGGATCGCCAATCCACCGCACACTGGTATCCCCCGTCGCCCTGATCGGCACAAAGGTCCACGTATTCGTGTCGTAACCCGGATTCGTCCAGCGCCATCCCATGCGCGCTTGATATTCCGGTGTTTGCCCAAACGTCGTGCGGTTGAACGTCCCAAACTTGATGCCGCCGGCGAAGTAGCTCGAGTTGTCCCCGTCGCCGATCGCCGCAATATCCGTCGAGCTGTCGCTGCCCGCGCCCAGCATCTCCGTCGGCGTGCCATTCGGATTGCCCTGCATGTACGTGTTCGGCATGAACGTAAACGCCTGGTTGCCGAACACAATCCCATTGCTCAGGTACGAGACAGGCTGCTTGGTCGTCGTCGCCGCGTTGGCAATCACCGCCGAGCGCACCGTGTCCGTAAGAATGTTCGTATAGCCATTCAGGTAGAAGTTCGCGTACGTCAGCTGCGCCGTGCCCGGCCCAGCGTTCTTCACAAAGTTGCTTTGCGAAGTACCAAACGCGTATCCCCCGGAAAGGTTCACCGACGCCGGTACCGTGCCCGCCGTCTCCGAAATCAGGATCACCGGATCCTGCACCTGCGATGGACAAATCGAGCTCTCCGCCTCCGCCTTAAGCCCGTGGATGTCCAGCGTTCCTGCCGCATTGAAGTTGGCGTTGATCAGCGCCACCTGGTTGCAGTCGCCGCTGAACCCGTTCAGCACCGCCACGCCCGACAGGTTCGTAAACGCCACCCCCGCCCCGTTCACCGCCTTGTTCGACGTGATATTGCTCACCGCCGACTGCGTCGCCGAGTATCCGATGAACTCGATATTGTTCGCATAGCAGGCCGACAACTCGATATCGTGAACCCGTGCCGTCTCCCCCATGTTCTCGATCTTCACGCAATCGCCGGCCGTCTGATTGGCCCCGTTGCCCACAATGCGCAGATTGCCCAGCTCGCCCCAGTGCCACCATTGCGGACTGGTCGTCCCCGTTCCCTCCGTCGACGTTGCAATCAGGTCCGCATTCAATCCGTTAGCCGGCTGCACAATGGTCCCGTGGTTGGTCGACGTGCTCGCTCCCAGCAGCCGCGCGCCCGGCTCCACAATGATGCCCGCCGTAACATTGTTGTTCCCGTTGTTATAAGTCACGGTGGCATTAATCGTGTAGGTCACCGGCGCCAGCACCACGGTCACCGAGTCCGGAACATTGAAGCCCGGCCCGGTGTACGCCGCCGTCCTGTCGTCAATGACCGTTCCACCCACCGTGCCAGTTCCGTACGCCGCATTAATCGCCGCCTGCAGGCTGCCGTAATGGCTCACCAGCAACGAAACTCCAGGCACCGTCTGGTACGTCAGCGCCGTCGCGCTCACCGTATTAGGAGTCACATTCCCAATCGGCGGAGGCGAACTCAGCGTCACATTGCTGCACGTACTCCACGTCATCGGCGTCGTCCCGCCGCCAGCTGATGTCAGACATTGTCCGACACTGCCCGCACTCGCCGGCCAGGTCATCTGATACGACGAAAATTGCGTCCCCGGAGCCGACGTCGTAACGCTGTCCGCCGCATTGGCCGCCGAAAACCATTGCACGCCCTGGCCGTTGAACGCCGCTATCGCCAGCCCCCCGACCGCCCACTGGAAGCTCGATGCCCCCGGCACACTGTAGTACATGCTGTCCGACAGCCCCATTGCCTCGGAAACCTGCACCCCGCTGTCGTTGGCCGCCACGTTCTGATACTTCTCGTTCTTCACCGTTACATGCGTACCGCTGTTGGCCACGCCATGCTGGTACGGAGGCGTGCGGCTGTCCGTCGCCTCCACCCCATCCATCAAAACCACGCTCGACGCCCCATCAATCTGCGCCACGTAAGGCGCCGTACTCGCTGCCACTCCACCGTTTGCCGCCGCTATCTTCGACACCATCACGTCCGAGCTGCCCGTCACCACCAGGCATGGCCCATACGATTGCGAGCAATTCAGCGAATGAATATCCACCAGGTTGGAATCTTCCACCGCCACGCCACCCAGATCGGGCTGCGCCGCCAGCGGCGGATTCCACGCTCCCCCCAGCCACTGCGTGTCTGACACTGTGCTGTTAGCCACAAACTTCAAGTGAATGCCGTGCGTCGGATAACTCGGGATCGCCGCCTGGTCAGGCTTCGCTCCGTTCAGCGAGATCTGCTCCGCCCACTTGGTCGCTGTTCCCTCGATGAATATGCCGTCCCAGTCCCCACTGTTATTGCCAAAGTTCGACGCCGCCACGTTTGGCGAGTTGATGTTGTCCGCGCTGGCGTAGAACTCCGCCAGCCCCAGCCCATACAGGTTGCCGTTGCCCACGTTGATCCACGTCACCCCGCCATCGCGCGTCAGGCATCCCACGGACTGGCAAAACTGTGCCGGCCGCGTCGCCGAACTCGTCCCCACCGCCTGCGTGTAATAAGCGTACCCGCCGGCATTGTTCGTTACCGGCTGAATAATCTTCGGCTCCAGGTAGGTATGGCTGGCCACCCAGTCGCCTCCCTCGTTGCCGTCAAAATGCATCCCGTACAACTTGTTCTCATACGCTGTGGGAGCATCCAGCACGTTCCCGCCCGACACCACGTGCCAGCCGTCGCCCGCGTTCCCGTTCGACTGCGACATGCCTGAGATGTGCCCGTCCGCACCCCACACCACGCCATCGCCGCCGCTGGTGTCTGACACTGTGTTATACATATCGTTCTGCGCCGCAATCGTGAAGATGTTCGCCGCCGTGAACGCCCGCACATGCAGCCCGTGCATCCGCATCGAATACACCGCCGGCGCGAATATCCCAAACGTCCCCACTCCCCCGCCATCCAGCGCGCAATTCAAAATCTGCGTCCCGTCCGCCGTATGAAAGTTGCCGTTATTCACCACTTCATCCGCGTAGTTCGCAATCAGCGGAGCCGCCGTGCCCGACATCAGCGTCGTCGGTGATGTCTGCAGAAACGTCGACGCGGGACACTCCAGGATCACGTTCGGTGCCGACACGTTGATTCCCGGATTCGCATTCAACGTCCACGTTCCCGCTCCAAACATCAAGGTCACCGGCTTGTTCGCCGTGATCGTCGTGTTGCACACTTGCCCGGGCGCGAAATCCCGCGCGTCCACCGTCCCGCCCGCCGTCGGCAGCGACCCTATCGCCGCATTAATCCGCGCGCACGGATCGCCCTGCGGAAAGTTGCCCGGATTCGGCACTCCATTCGTCGTCTGCACCGTCAGCGAAGTAAAGTTTCCCGTGTTCGGCGATACGTTCCCGATCGGCGGCGGCGAACGTCAAATTTCCTCCGCCTCCCTGGTTGGCATCCACGTACGCTTTGTTGGCCGCGTCCGTGGGATTCTGCGGTGTCGGCACCGCCGGCGAACTGGCAAACGTCTTCACCCCGCTCACCGCCTGGTTCGCCGTCAGGTCCATGTAGTTCGCATCGGCGTAGGCCCGCGTCAGGTATTGCGCTGCCTGGCTCGCCGGCGCCAGCGTGCTGCGAATCGCCCCAATCGTCGTCGTCGGCGTCGCCGGTACCGACCAGTACTCTGTCGCGGTCGACCCGTCGTTCAGCTTGTAGGTCGCTCGATAGTACGAACCCGCCGGCGTCGCGCCGCTGTTCGGTGCCAGGCTGGCGCTGAATAGTCCCTGCGCACCCAGCGCCACCGTCAACGTTCCCGCCGCCACCGGTTGCCCGGCCGCAGTGGTGAATCCCGTCCAGACGATCACGACAACACCTTGCGCCGGCGCCCCATCGGCGCGATACACCACATCCGATATCTGGCACAACGTCAGACCCGAGTCGTACGCCTTCAGCAACCACCCGTTTTGCGGCAGAACCACCGCCAGGGTCAGCGATATCAGGACAACAAAAAACCGCCCTCTCAGGCGGCGTGTGCTCGGCATAATCCATGCCTCTCTGTTGCCGGTCGTGCCGGCTGTCGATGATAAAGTCGTCATTCCCACAATGTGGGACTACCAATAAAATTAAACCCGCAACCTTCGCTCGGATACCTCAGGTAGAGCTGGCCCCTTCAGGCCAGCGTCCAAGCCTTTGATTCCCGCCGCCAAGGTAGAGCCGGCCTTCTGGCCAGCGTCTAAGCCTCTGATTTCTGCCGCCGAGGTAGAGCCGGCCTTCAGGCCAGCGTCTAAGCCTTTACTCCTGTCCCCGAGTCGGCTTCAGCCGACGGCAGCCGAAGAGCGCGCCTTTCTCAGCGGCCGACGAGGGGTGCCGTCACTCCCGGCAACCGCTTCAGCCCCGCTTCTGAGCCGGCTCGTAGCTGCGCATGAAATCTTCCACGCTGTCCACGTACACCTCGGCGAAATCCACCACATGCCGGCGGAACTGGATCAGCTGCAGCGCCGTCTCCAGCTCAAACCCCATCGCCCGCAACACCGCCAGCGCCATCATCGGCGCCCGGTGTACCCCGGCCGCGCAGTGGATGAACACCCGCGACTCCGCATCGTCCAGCGCCTCCAGCGCGAATTCGACTCCCCGCCGGAACAGCTCCGCCGGCTTGGGCTGGAAATCGTCGTCCGTCGGGTTCCACAACACCTTTACTCCGTAAGGATCGGCCAGCGGCGTGTCGTCGAACTCAATCTGCATGTCGATGATGTGGGTTATTCCCGCCCGGACCACCTCGATCATCTTTTCATCGGTCCAAATGCCCCCGCCCACCGCGACGCGGTTGGTCACCCACGACATGTCCATCCTGGCTCGTCCCTCCCAAATGTCCATTCTACAAGGCGACCTTCGTGCTACCTTCCGGCTCTGGCTCGTCGCACGGCGGCCGCACCCCAATGCTCTTGAAGAATGCATCCATGCGATGCGTCTCCATGCCTTCGGCGTTTGCTTCCGCGCCAGCCGAAGCAATCTCGATCGCCCCCGCGCTCGCTACCGGCACACTCTCCTCCGCCGCCGGCAGCGTGTACACTCCGGCAAAGTCAAACAGCGCCTTCGCTGCCGAATAATTCCCCGCCAGCGCCAGCGCAATGATGGCGTCGTTAATCTGCACCACCTGCCCCCAGATCGCCCGCCGCACCCGCTCCACCACCATCTGACGCGACTTCAGCGTCGAGAACGCCGTGCTCGCCTTCTTCGCGCCCCCTCCGCTCTTCCCCCGGGCTTTGCCTGGCTTGCTCTTGCCCGCCGAACCCTGCTTCTTCGCCGCCACAATCTTCCGGTACGCCGCGCTGTTTGGCCCCGGCATCGGCGCCTCCTTCTTGCCGCTCGCTGCGGTCTTCCTGGCTAAACTCATTTCGTAAATCCTCGTTTGGTCTTGCTCCTGCTGTCCGCGTGAAAACTATCCTGATTCTCGTGCTTTTGCGCTGTCATCCTGGGCAGAGCATTCGCGCGCCTTTCGCGAATGCGGAGTCAAAGGATCTGCGGTCCCCCTTCGTGATGCTGATGTCCCTTGCACCAGAAAGTCGCGCACCACAACTGGCCCCTAACCCCTAACCACTGGCCACTGATGTTTGTCATCCTGTGCGCCAGCGAAGGACCCCTATACCCGCAAAGAGTTGCCATCGGCCCACCGCAACTGTCCTTCCGACCAAGCGCTTCACCCTTGTGGACGGGCAACGGAAAACAACCGCGTCAGGGTACGAACGGGGACGCTAGCTCACAACTTAAAAAACCTCCAGAAACGCGAAAACCCAGCCATCGGCTGGGTCATTTTGGAGGCGGCTGCACTAGCTCGCTCCCGTTTCTTCAACTCTAGTCCCACTCTAGCATACTGAAAGCACTTTTCCGCGCGTTTTCACCCATTTATAACTACAACACGATCAGCATCTTACGGCTTATTGTTGCGATTCTCACGGCAATAATTAACTTGACTAACCCGAAACGCGAAAGGTATTCTCGTATATGACAGGGCAGCAATTTTGGGAAGGAACTAGGATACGCCGGGGAATCGGTCACCCCGGAAATCAAGGAAGAATTTCTCAAACTCAGCTTCATCCCAGCGATTCATTGGCTCGCCTACCGCAAGAATCCCCTTCTCTTGGAGAGCCTTTACTAGAAGGTGAAACGAATAGCTCTGTTCAGCAATCGTGCGAATGAAGTCAATTCTTTCGTTTGCCATGTTGGATTCCCCTTCGGTTGGTCAAGTTAATTATTGTCGTCACAGGAGCAGCAATGAAAGTAATTTGGCTTAACGACTCAATTGTTGTGAGAGCCTCAAGCAAAGAGGAAAAGGGGGCTCTCGCGCTGATATTTAAATCAATTCAGACGGAAGAGCCCGAGGACAACGCACGCGGCGAAGATCGGTGCGAAGCTAGATATCTCTCAGCTTCGTAATGGAGTTCTTTGCCTTGTAGTCTTCCGTCTTGTCAAATGTGACCACGAACAATCTGTCTTTATCGTTATGCATGTGCGCCCATAGAGCATCGAAAACCTTTTCGGCCGACCATTGCGTATTCAGTCCCCAAACGGAGTCCTGAACGTGTTTCGCCTTCCAACTGTTCAGCAGATCGTACAGCGGTTGATAGTCGAAGTCTGGTTTGCGGAGATCATACGAGATAAGAAACACGGCCATATCGCAGGCACTCCCCTCGTTGATTGCCGTTGGTAGGGAGCGTTACCCGGCCTAGTGATTGTTCTACCCAAGATTGATCTTGTCTTCCACAAACATGCCAAATCCATTCGATCAAGCAATCGCCTTAGCCAAGGAACTTCTGGAAACGGCTTGTGATCCAGAGGATGTGCGTTGGCAAGTCGTACACGATCTTGCTAAGAGGGGCGCATTGCGGGGGGCCGAATTCCGGCTCATCGAACGCTATATTGAAATGGATGTCGCGTTTCACCTTCACTTCACCTTGCAATACGTCGGGCAGGTGGTAGAGCGGCAGAACCTTTGCGCCGTCTTTGAGCGGAACTCCCAAGACCACGCTGTTTCCGGTGGGGCTGACTGCGATCTCGCGCACCTGTGCTCGAATGATCGTGGGCGTAAGGTGACGGTGCTTGTCGATGTTCGAGAGTACTGCCAAGAGTCTCAAGAGATCATGCCCAGGATTGCTTCGGTAGTAAGGCTGCAAGCGCTCGATGAATGTGTACGACTCGTCGGGAACCCAATCACAGAGCCGCTCCTTCGCGAGGAGTTTGTCTTTGGGAACGGGGGCGCTGTATCCGGTCGGGGTCGTGCTGCACAACGGGAATTGACTGGCCTTGGCCAGCGCTGCCGGGAGATTACCCCCATACGTCCGTTCGACCAACTCGAAAAAGATGTGATCGAGGGCGGATCGGCACTGATACAGCACTTCCCCGGCGAGCACCGCAATATCGAGGGGGGGGTGTTTGAGGACGTGGAATGTCGGTGTTCCGTCCGAATCGGGGACGACTTCAACCGATTTGTCCTTGCGGTAACGGGTAATGCAGTCATCGAAAGCCCTTCGTTGTTCCATTGCCCGGAGGATTTTGCGTCTAGCGGATTCGAGAGCGTTACCCATAAGAGCAACACCGTCTCCTTTATGCCTGGAGTAAAATGCGCCTAATGACAAACAAACAGAACGCTTCCGAGATGGATCGGTTTAACAGTGCGCTGCGAAGTGTACTATCCGTGTCCAAGATTGAGCTACAGCAAAGACTGGAAGCGGATAAGCTGGCAAACGCCGACAAGCCAAAAAGAGGCCCAAAGCCTAAGACTTCGGCTTCGGGCCACGCGGCTTCCGAATAGGGTTATCAGAAAACTTGCGGACTGCCAGTCTTTCCAGTCAATTCCTTGAACGTGAGGCGCTTCCCGGAAACCTGTGCCAGCGCAGCTACGAAGCGGTCAGAGTCATTCAACGGATTGTCTTTCGTAGCGCGATTGTTGAAGCGAAACACTTGCTCATCAACATAGCGGTCAAGATGGAACGGCTCAACGGCCACGTATGTTCCCTTCAACGAGCGCTTCAAGAGCGACCAGAAATTTTCAATTCCATTGGTATGTACGCGGCCCCGCACGTACTCATCAACGTGATTAACAACCTCGTGGACGTAGGCTTTGTGCGCCCAGTCATAGACCGGATGATCGTCGGTGAATACCGTAGCTCCGGGCTTAATCGCGTTGATGATTTCGTTCTGCAAGGTTTCGCGCTCGAACGTTGGGCACAACCTTGGCGCGCACTTGGCGCATATCGCGGTCAAGCATCCCGAATACAGCAGTCTTGCCGTAGTGTCCACGGTGCTGCTGGTAGCGGTCACGCTTTTCCTTGTGCATGTTCTTTACTTTTCCGCCAACGAAGGTTTCGTCCATCTCCACCGGGCCTTCGTCGCCAAACGACATCTTCCAAGACTTGTTGCGGAGAGCCAAGCGCAGCCGATGCAGCATAAACCACGCGGACTTCTGGGATACGCCAAGAGCCTTGTTGAGTTCGTAAGAGGAAATGCCGTTCTTGTCGTTGACCAGCATCCAGAGCGCAGGAAGCCACTTGCAGAGCGATATGGGGCGAGTCCTCGAAGATCGTCCCCACCTTCACGGAGAACTGCTTACGGCATGAGCGGCACTTCCAACGCTTCTGGGTCCCCAAGGTAGTAAGGCTCTTTGGCTTCGCAATGCGGACATACCGGGCCATCGGGCCAGCGCAGGGAAGCTACAGCATCAATGCAGACCTGTTCTTCGGCTAAAGTATTGAATCGCTTGCTGTAATGTCTTTGGCGTTTCCATGTTCCCAAGTATGCCCCAAGAATCTGGGTTAGTCAAGGCAATTATTGCCATTCTCACTATTGACATGTAAAAACTACTCGCGAAACTGGAAGCGTAGTTGTACGACTATGGACTACCCCTGCAACACAGCTCCTACATCGCCAGCGAAGCCAACTCTCCGCCCGCCTTCACTGCCTCGGAAATCGTATTCAGCACCGCCGTGATGTTTTCCAACTGGTCCAGCGAATCTTCCAGCGAATCCTGCGCGTCCTTCACTTGCTTTACCGCTGCCACCACCTTCGGATCGTCGTCATGAAAGATCTTCTTGATGCAGCCCCAGTAATTCTGCCGCGACGTTACATAGTTGGCCCGCACCGTATCCTGGTCCGCCTCCACCTTGGTCGGCAGGTCCTTGGTGCACGCATCCAGATAATCGTCCAGATTATTGGTAAGAAATATATATTGCGCTTCCAGACTAGCCAGTGCCTCTCCCATTGCTATCCCCCTCCCGCGCCGGTCAAACGCTTCACATCGTCCGCGTAACTCAACCAAATTCGCTTGTCATCCTGAGCGCCAGCGAAGGACCTGCGTTTCCCCCGCGCCGGAACGCTGCCTTCCCCACGGTCAACCCATCTCCGCAACGATCCAGCATGGACCATGCGCTTATCACTTCCTGACTTTATCCACCGCATCCCGCACGGCATGCAGCGATGCTCCCAGCCGGTCGGTCGCGTCGGCGTACGCCCGCACCTGCTCCTGCACCTGGGCCTCGATCTCGCTCTTCACCAGTTGCACGTACGCCGGATCATCGTTCACGTCCTGTGGCTTCGGCGTCAGTTTGAACGGCTTGGTCGCCGGCTCCATCAGCTCTTCATAGTTGATCTGGATCTGATGATGGTCCACCAGCTTCACGGAAATCTGCCGCGCCAGCGCCAGCCGCTGCTTCTCAATGCTTTCGTACGCCGCCTTCTCCCCATCAAAAATTTCGCTCACCGCGGTCACCGCCTTGCTCACCCCGGCCGAGCCTTTCTTCAGATCGCGCGTCTGCACAAAATCCACCAGCAGCTTGGCCGCGTCGCCGCACACGTCGGGAATCTTCGCTCCCTGCGGCATGGCTTTCGCCGTCGCCAGGTCATTCGCCAGCTCCGACGCCGCCGCCCCTGCGTCCGCGCCCGCCTTCGATCCCGCCAGCTTGCCGTACGCGTCGGCCAGCTTGTCCAGCGCCCGCGCCATGTCAGCCCGCTTGCCAATTTCACTCTTCACATCGAGCATGGTCGCGCGATCGTCCGGTCCAAACGGAATCTTGTCCATCGCCGACTGCACTTCATTCAGCGTGATGGTCGCGTCCATTTGCGTCTCGAGCTCGTCATAGTAAGCGGCTAGATTGCCGGAAACCGTATCCAGTTGCTTGGCCGCATCCGCCGCGCGCGATTCCGTCTTGCACCCATTCAGCAAAACGCAACTGAACGCCAGCGCCAGAAAAATCGCGCCCACCTTGCCCCGAACTCGTCCCCGGTACTTCATTTGCCTCCATACCTGCCGCTTTTAAAAAGTGTCATCTCCCGTGAAACCGTCGCCCCGTGACACCAAAACCTAGGCGTCGCTTCAACTAGCACCAACTAGCCCCTAGCCACTGACCACTAGCCACTGCCTTTAGACGTGTCATCCCGACCGGAGGCGGCGCTTCCGCCGCCGTAGTGGAGGACCTGCTTTCCCCCACGTGATTCGATGCCCCGTGACGTTACAGCCCGCGTTCCGCCTGAACTCGCACTAACTAGCCACTGACCACTGCTTCTCTACAGGTTCATGTACTCCGGATGGTAGTCCTTCCAGATGCCCGTTCCCGCGGCGATCTGCCGCACCGGCATCTCCTCCGCGTGCTTGGCGGTGCGCACCCACTCCCACGCCCGCAACATATCGGCCTTGTCGAAATAACGCGTCTCCGCCTCCAGAATCGCGGCCCCCGCGGTCACGATGGCCACAATCTCTTCCCATTTGTCGGCGCCCACCACCGCCATGCGCGCGATGTGCGTGGTGTGTTTCTGCAGAAAGCGCATTTCTTCCCAGCGCGCCCCCCAGTCGGTGTCGCGCATGGCCGACAAATCCGCCAGTATCCCAATCGGCTTATGCTTGCGTTCGTTGATCAGCACCTGGATCTGCGGTTCGAACTCCTTGATGTCCGCCTCCGACATAGTGCCGACCACTCGAAACCCCAGTACTCCGCCAGAACTCTCCCGAAGACGTTCGATCATGGCTTGAATGCTCCTTGTATTGGTGTTGCTGAAGGAAGTGAAGAACTGCAGCTAAATGATGCACGGGATTGGCGGCGATGGCTAGGGAAATCAGGAGGTAGTGGCCAGTAGCCAGTGGTTAGTGGCCAGAGCCTGCCGGCGGGCAGATAGCGTTCTGCCGCCAGCAGTCAACGTCTGGCACTTGGCACTGGCCACTGACCACTGATGTCTGTCATCCTGAGCGCCAGCGAAGGACCCCTATGCCCGTAAATGAATGTCATCCCGCTTTTGGCAATTGGTCTTCCCAACTTGTCATCCTGAGCGCAGCATTCGCGGGCCTTTCGCGAATGCGGAGCCGAACGATCTGCGGTTCTTCCGTCGGGAAGCCGATGTCCCTTCCAACGGAAACGCCGCGCAGCACAATTGGTCCCTGCCAACTGGCCACCGACCACTAACCACTGACCACTAACCACTAACCACTGACGTCTGTCATCCTGAGCGCCAGCGAAGGACGCCTATACCCGCCAACAACTATGATCCCGCCGCCGGTGCGCCGTCCAACTGCGCCAGCAAATCTTCTACCCGCGCCTCCAGAATGTTCCGGATCGAACAAATCCCCAGCACCTTCCCCTGCTCATCCACGATGGGCATGTGCCGGTAGTGCCGTTCCAGCATCACCGCCAGCGCCTCGCGCAGCGATGTCTCCCGGGTCGCCATCTCCACCATCGGACTCATCAGTTCGCGAACCGGCGTGGTCTTCGCATCGCGCCCGCTCAGGGCGAACTTCGTCAGCACATCCCGCTCGGTGAACATGCCCGCCACTACCCCATGCTCGTCCACCACCGCTACCGCGCCCACCGCTTTGTCAATCATCGTTCGGATAGCGTCGTCCACCGTCGCCTCCACCGGCACCGTCGCCGGCCCTTCGTCGCACCACTTCAACAGACTCATCACCATTTAGCGCACCCTCTTCCTTGCGAACAGCGAGCCTATGTTGCCTGCGCGCCAGAGTCAAGGACATGCGACACAAGAGCCGCCTGCAACGCGCTCTTAGCTTCAGCTCTCAGCTCCCAGCCGTTTCACTCTGCGAATCGCGAAGCGCCTGCAGATATGCCTCCACATCTTTCTTTCCCCCGTGTTCCGCCCAATCGGCAGGCGTGCCGTTCCAAAGGAGATCTCTTATGTCCAGACGTGCGCCGTTTTCGACCAGGAGCCGCACGATGTTCTCGTAGCCTTTCCCAGCCGCCTGATGCAACGGGGTCGTGTGAGAATGGCCGCCGACGGGATTGTAACGATTGGGGTCACCACCCGCTTCCAGCAGCAGTCGTACCATCTCGACTTGTCCCAGATCGGAGGCCACCGCGAGTGCGAGATGCCGGTCTTCGCCTGTGGAGGACGGAAGCAGCCGGATGAAGTCGGCCATGCGACCCAGTCCAGCCGCTATGGGAAGGTTGATCCTGGCCCCACGCTCGATTAAGGCATCGGCCGCTTCCATCTCTCCCAGCACCACCGTGATCTGCAAAGCCGCATTGGGATCGGCTCCGCGAGCGCATAGCAGGTCGATTAAGGGAATCTGGACGTGGCACTCTCGCGCCACCCTTCCGGTAGAAACAAGGACGAGCGTTTCGTTTAGAGCAGCCTGTTCCACTCCGGCGTCGAGGATGACCTTAGCGACTTCGACGATGTTGACCGGCAGGGTGTCGTGACGTACTGGGTTCTCGGCGACGAACTCGAGCAACGTCGGGTTGCGGAAGTAGTTTCCACCTTCGAAGCTGACATGCTGGCGCGCCAGTTTGGAATGCTGCTTCAGATAGGTACGCATGCCGGCAACCTCGCCCCGGTCGAGCAGATCGACGGCATGGCGAAAAACCGGGTCTTCAATGCGTTCGTGGTGGGGCAGGTCCAGTTGATTGGCGAGCGTGGGTTTTGCGATATGAGACTTGAGTCTTGCCCAACTGGGAAAGCCGTATTCACGCGCGGTTGCGAGCAACGCATCGCTGAGCTTGAGGGGCGCGCTGAAGATCTCGGCATCGGCGGCATTGACGAAACGGGGATGAAACTCCCTGAGTCGCTGAATGACGCCTGCATCGCCACCGGCGTGCCCTTGGAGAAGGTCTTTTGCTTGATGTTTAAGGTGGTCGAGGCTGGGATTAGACGGGAGGCGTTTTACCGGCATGCGAACTTCCTTTCGTATGCCCAGGTCCGCAATCTAGGGGCAGAAAGAGAGTTCAGCCAACTGAGTTGTGACGGCAAGGTGGACTTCTGTCCTGTCCGCGGACCGGATGCGCCCTCTGCGCTACCAGCAGCTTAGCATAGCAATCACCACCGAAAATCGACCCTTCGTTCTCATACTCCAAAGAGGTGAATCTTCGGCCATCGGGACGAAGTTCCGCCGTACCGCCCACCAGGCGATGATGACCTTTAGCCCGTGCTTACTGCCCGCAAGCCGGAACCGCTGGACTCGCCATCACTGCCGTCAGCGGCTCCAGCTTTTGCCCGGTCAACTGCGCGTTCACCGCCGGCAGGTCATGGTTCATCAAATCAGCCCACTGCTGTGCCAGCTTGCTCAGGTCCTGGCAGTAATCGCGATACGCCGTCCGCATCGCATCCGTAGGCGCCATGTCCGCCTGGCTCACCGTCTCGGACAACGACGACAGCTCCCCGTTCATCAGCGTGAACGTCGGCTTGGGTTTGCCTCCGCCGCCAAAGCCACGCTGCATCTCGCCCTGCACCTTCTGCACCTTGGCGTTGAAGTCCTTCACCGCCTCCAGCGCCGCCTTCGCCTGCTCGTTCTTCTCCAGCGCGGCTTGACGATCGGCGGCGTCCTTCAAGAACTTCGCCGCGTTCTCGTGGAACTGGTAGCTCAGCGTGATCAGCGCGTCCACCTTCTGCGCGAAGTCGAACTGCTGCTCCAGCGCGGCTTGCGACTCTTTCACCCGCGGATCCATTTCCACTGTCAGCGGCTGCTTGTAGGTCTTGCCGTCAACGGTCAGCCGCACTTCGTACTGTCCCGGCACCACGAACGGCCCTTGCGGCTCGGCGTGGGTATGCTCGTACAGCGCCGAGATCAGGTAGTCATGCTTGACCGCGTCCGGTGGCGCCATGCGCAGGTCCCACACGTAGCGATTCATTCCAGCATTGCGCGGCAGCGGCGTGGGATGAAACAGCCAGTAGCTGGGCACCGGCGGCGGCTCTTCCTCGCGCACCGGCTTCGGCTTGCTGGAAAGTTGCCGCACCAGCTTGCCCTGCGCATCGTACACCGCCAGTTCAATGTCGCTCGCCGGCGCGGTCTTCAGGTAATAGTCGAAGATGGCCCCCGTCGGAGGATTGTCCCCCGCCGGCATCTCCGGCGGCAGCGGCGTGTCCTGGTTCATGTCATTGCGTACCCGGATCGCCGTGGCCGGACGGAACAGATGCACCTTGCTCTTCGCCACGTTGTCGTTGATCTGCCGCAGCGGCGTCAGGTCGTCCAGAATCCAGAACGCGCGGCCGTACGTCGCCGCCACCAGGTCGTCGCCGTGCACCACCATGTCGCGCACTGATACCGTCGGCAGGTTCAGCTGCAACGTTCCCCACTGCTCGCCGTCGTTGAACGAAACGTACGGACCGTTCTCCGTGCCGGCGTACAGCAGACCCTTGCTCTTGGGATCTTCCCGCACCACCTTCACGAAGCTGAAGTCGGGAATACCGGTCACCACTTCCTGCCAGCTCTTGCCGTAATCGCGCGACCGGAAGATGTGCGGACGAAAGTCGTTGCCCTGGTGATTGTCGACCGAGACGTAAGCCGTGCCCGCATCGAAGTGCGACGCATCGATCATGGTGACTTCGGAATACTTCTCCAGCCCCGGCGGCGAAACGTTCTGCCAGTTTGCGCCGTTGTCGGTGGTGATCTGCACCAGGCCGTTGTTGGTGCCCACCCAGATCACGCCTGCCCGCACCGGCGAAAGCGAGAACGTGGTGATGGCGCGCCGGTCCGGCGGACGCATCGCCTCAGCCTGCTCCTTGGTCTTGTGCTTCTTGTCTTCCGGTTGCTTTTCTGCCGCTTCCTTGTCTTTCGCCGCTTCGCTCTTGCCTTCTTCGCCCTTGGCTTCTTCGGTCTTGCTCTCCGGCGCGGCCGCCGGTTCCTCCGCTTTAGCTTGCGCTTCGTCGGACTTCGCTGGCGCCGGCTCGCCCGGTCGCATCGTCAGGTCGGGGCTGATGGCCTTCCAGGTGGCGCCTTCGTCCGTGGTCAGCAACAGGAACTGCGTACCTTCGTAAAACTTGTGCGGGTCCTGCGGCGAAAAGCCCAGCGGAGGATTGGTGGCCGTGCGGTAATCTCCATCGCGGCTCACGTTGGGCGACACCGTCTTGGCCTGCCGGTTGGTGCGATCGATGCGCCACAACCCGCGGCCCTCGCCCCCGGCGTACACAATATTCGGATTGACCGGGTCGGGAACGATGTAGCCGAACTCATACGCAGGGAAGGGGTCCCAGTCGAGGAACGTGATCGCGCCATAGTCACCGCGGCTCAGCGTTGCCACCGAACCGCTGTCCTGCTGCGTGCCGTACACCCAGTACGGAAAGCGATTGTCGGTGGAGACGTGATAGATCTGCCCGGTCGGCTGGTTGTACCACGAGGTCCAGGTCTTGCCCCCATCCATGCTGATGGTCGCTCCCTGGTCGCTGCCCATGATCATGTAATCGGAGTTGGTAGGGTCAATCCACAACGCGTGGTTGTCGTCGCCGCCGGGCGCGCCCTTGTAGGACTCGAAGGTTACGCCGCCATCGGTCGAGCGATAGAGCGACGTCTGCGGCCACGAACACAATGTCAGGATTGTGCGGATCGAGGAACACGCGGCCGAAGTAGCCGTTACCCTGGACGCGCGCGTCCTCGGTGATCTTCTTCCAGCTCGCGCCGCCGTCATCGGAGCGATACAGTCCGCCCTCTTTCCTCTCCGAGACGATGGCATAGACCCGCTGTCCGCCGGGAGCCACGACCAGGCCGATGCGTCCCAGTTGCGCCTTGGCGAATTGCGGAATGTTGAGTTCGGTCCAGCTCTCGCCGCCATCGGTCGTCTTGTAGATGCCGGCGCCCCCGGTTCCCACCAGGCCGCCAAAGGGCGTGTCGGGCTTCACGTAGTGATACCAGAGCGAGGCAAAGCCGATTTGCGGATTGTCGGGCGCGAAGGCCACGTCCACCGCGCCGGTGGTGTCGTCCTTGTACAAAACCTTCTTCCAGGTCTTGCCGCCATCCGTGGTTTTAAAGACGCCGCGCTCGGCGTTGGGGGCGTAGGTATGGCCCAGGGCCGCAGCTACCACAATGTCAGGGTTGCGGGGATCGACCCATAGCGCCGCGATGTGCCGCGAATCTTCCAGCCCGATGTGCTGCCAGGTCGCGCCCGAATCGACGGACTTCCACATGCCGTTGCCCTGGTTGACCGAGCCGCCCACATTGCTGACGTCCCCTGTGCCCAGGTAGACGACGTTGGGATTCGACGGGGCCACGGCAATGGAGCCAATCGACGCCACGCGCTGCTTGTCGAAGATCGGCTTCCACACCATGCCGCCGTCGGTGGTCTTCCACGCGCCGCCGCCCGCGGTTCCCATGTAGTAGATGGCCGGCTGACCGGGGACGCCGGTCACTCCGGTGACTCGCCCGGCGCGGAACGGCCCAATCTGCCGCCATTGCATTCCGGCGTACAGCGAGGGATCGTATTGCTGGGCAAACGCCGGCGCGGCCAGCGCAAGAAACGCCAGCAGTGTAGCGGTGAGTGTCACCAGGTAAGAGTTGTTAGAAACACGGCGTCCACACGAACCAGGCAGGCCAGGGCGGCCCACGGTAAGCATCATTGCTACCCCCAAAGGGAAGAGCTTACACCACCGCGCCCCCTGAAAAAGGGCCACCGCCGTATTTCGACAAGGCGCCTGACGCGGTGCTGCGCGCGAGCGCTTCGTTTAATTGAAGCTGAAGTACAAGCGTTCAACCCAAACATCCACCCTTGTCATCCTGAGCGCAGCGTTCGCCACTCTTGCGAACGCGGAGCCGAAGGATCTGCGGTTTGTTAGCTCGAAGCCGAGGCGCAGGCGTTCCATCCAAACTTCCACCCTTGTCATCCTGAGCGCAGCGTTCGCGCCTTTGCGAACGCGGAGCCGAAGGACCTGCGGTTTGTTTGGTCGAAGCCGAGGCGCAGGTGTTCCAACCAAACATCCACCCTTGTCATCCTGAGCGCAGCGTTCGCCGCTTTTGCGAACGCGGAGCCGAAGGACCTGCGGTTTGTTTGTATCGGGACGGAATCTCACCATGGAATGATCGGCAAGCAATCAGTTGAAGTGTCATCCCGACCGGTGCGGAGGAACCTGCTTTGCGCACGCAGCGACTCCAATGCTGCGTGACCCTAAACGCACCACCCATTCGGCGCTCCGCCACTGGCCACTGACCACTGACCACTGGCCGCTAAAAAATCTTAGGCCCGAAGGCCAGGCCGCCGATCAGCGCGCCGCCCAGCACCAGCCACGCGGGATTGATCTTCGACAGCAGCAGGGTCATCAGCACCGCCACCGCGATGGCCGCGGTCATCCATCCGGTCACTGCGCCCTTGGCCAGGCTCAGGCAGCCGGCCAGCAGCAATCCAATCGACACCGGCGTAAGCCCGCGCTGGATGGACGCTCGCCACGGCCAGTTTTCCAGCTTCTTCCACAAACGGCCGATGAACCATGCCAGCAGCGCGGTCGGCCCAAAGAACGCCAGCAGCACTACCAGCGCGCCGGGCACGCCCGCGGCCCATTGCCCAATGACCACGATCATCATCATGTTGGGCCCGGGCGCCACTTGCCCCATGCTGTAAATGTGGATGAGCTGCGAGAAGGTGAGCCACTTGTGGACATCGACGGTCAGCACCTTCATCTCGGGAAAGGCCGCCAGCCCGCCGCCTACGGTAAGGATCGACAGGTACGAAAACACGCGAATCAGGGGCAGCAGTTGATTCATGGCGCGCTCGCTTTCACCTTGCGGGGCCGGTACCACACGATGGCCAGCAGTCCCACGCCGATCAACACCCGCGGCACCGACAGGTGCAGGCGGTCGACGCCATACACCGTCAGCCCGACGAAGACCAGATCGTACACGTGCATCAGCGATTTCTTGCCGAGCTGAATGGTCGTTGCCAGGATGAGTCCGATGGCCGCGGCCGCCACCCCGCGCAACGCGGCGGTCACGATGGGATTGTCGCCGGTCTTCTGGTAGGCAATGCCGGCAGCGAACATCAGCAGGCCGCCGGGCAGGCAGATGGCCACCAGCGCGGTGGCAGCGCCCAGCCATCCCCGCAGACGGTCGCCCACCAGCACGGCCATGTTAGTAGCGTTCAGGCCGGGCAGCGTCTGGCTGATGGCCAGGTACTCGACGAACTCCGGGTCGTCGACCCATTTCCGCTTGGCGACCAGGCCGCTGCGCAAGTAAGCGACCACGCCTCCGCCAAAACTGGTGGCCCCAATCAGCAGGAACTCCAGGAAGATGCTAAGGATGGAAACGTCTTCCGCCGCCGGACGTGCCGCCACCTTGTCGACGACTGGGGCCTTGCTGCCGGCGCTACTCATGGCCCTGGGGAGCGTTGCCTTTCAACCGGTACACCATACCGGTCTTGGTCGTGCCCAGGGAAATCCAATCCCGCACGTCCTGCTGCAAGGTGACGAAGAACTGCTCCGACAGCTTCTTGGGTTTCTCGTGCACCTCGTCCTTGCGGGTGAACTTGAGCTGGTAAGCAAACTCGCCGACCAGGGGAGTATGTTCACCGCGCGTGCGCCACAGGGCGACGTTGCAATGTCCCTCGATCCCTTTGCCAAAATCGAGGTCGCCCAACTCCAGCAGCACTTCTTCCACGATGGACTCGTTGACCAGCTTGACCTCTTCGTCTTCCGACTTACGGAGCGCTCCGAGGGCCGGAAAAACTCTGGCCAGGCCCCACATTCCCAGCTTGTCGCCTTCGTGCATCTGGCTTTGGCCGAAGACGCAGTTATGCGAATAGAGAAGGCGGAAGCCGCCAATGGAATCTTTCAGCGGCAGCGCTTCTGCCTTGAACTTGATCTGGTAGGAGCCGGCGATGTTGGGCCGTACATCCATGTTGGCTGCCGTCATCTCGTCGGGATGGCGAAACTTGAAGACGATCTCGGGATCGCCCACCGGAAAGCCATCGACGTACACGATGCGGCGTCGCAGGATGTAGGCGTTGTTGTAAAGCCGGAAGTCGGGCGTATCCATGAAAATGATTTCGCGGATATCGGGCCGGCGGCCTACCTTGGGATCAGTGACGAAGCCGACCTTCAGGTTCTTGGCGGTGCGCTGCACCAGCCTGCCGAAATCGCGGAAACTGTCCACCGAGGTGAAGCGGTCGGGCTTGAGAATCAGCTTGGCTTCCAGGTACTGCACCGTGTCGAGAGGATGGCCGTCGGCGTACTTGCCCTCCGGCTTCAGCTCTTCGCACGGCCAGGCTCCCGGGCCCGCAGCCGGCTTGGCCGCACGGTCGGCGTCTCCCCCGTTGCCGCCCTTGGCTTTTTTTTTCTTCTCTTCCTTCGACATCGCCCCTCCCGGATCGCCCTGCCCTCTCAACGCTGATTATTCACCTTACGTGGGGGCTACGATACTGGAAAAACTCCCAGAGGTGCTACTTCAAAATGCGGATTAGTGCCCCGCGGCGGGTGCTGGAGTCGATTCGCGTACCGCATCCTGGCATTCGCGCGCCGCGGTCAGCAGCTTGTCGATGTCGGGGTCGGAGCGCAGCCTGGTCAGCAGGGGATCGGCCAGCAGATTGGAATAGGCGCAGTAGTTGTTCTGGATGGCGCTCTGCAACAGGTGAAGCGCCGCTGGCTTCTTGCCGCAGTAGGCGAAGAGCGCGCCCTCGTAATACCAGGTCTCGGGATCGGGATCGGCGGGATAGCTGGTCTCCGCTTCGTGGGCCAGGCGGTCAAGCTCCGCTGCCGGCTTCAGGTCCAGGCAGGCTTCCAGCAGCTCGCGATGATAGCGGGTTGCGGTCGGCATGTGCTTCACCGCTTCGCGCGCTTCGGGAATCTTATCCTCGCGCAGCAGCAGCGACGGCGTCACGTAGGCAGCCCACTCCGAGCCGGCGTCCAGCCGGATGAAGTCGGCGGCGCGGGTGGTGCGGCCCAGCTCCATGAAGGCCCACGCGCAGGAGCGGAAGGTATAGTTGCCGGAGTCCAGCGCCAGCGCCGTGTCGCATTCGTTGGCCGCCTGCTCCAGCATGCCGGCATAGCGGTAAACATAGCTCATCACGAAGTGCGCCTGGGCGCTCTCCGGACGGCGCTTCACCAGCGACTGCGCCGCTTCGTACGCCTTGCTCAGCTCGCCCCGCTCCACCCGGTTGGCAATCAGCTGCCCGGCAGCGACGGTCAGGTTGGGATCGAGCGTCAAGGCCCGCTCACAGGCCTGGTTGGAAAGCTGGAACATGGTCTCGCCGCCATCGGAGTAAGCGCTGTCGTAGTAGGCGCGCAAGCCGAGTTGCTCCCACGCGGGAGCGTAGTCGGGATCCGTCTGCACTACGTGCTGCAACACCGCGATAGCGTCTTTGTTAGGGCCGGGATCGTGCGGGATGGCCAGCGCGTGCAGGTACAGATCGTAGGCCTCGGGATTTTTGGGACGGCTGCCGGTGGCCAGTGTGCCGCTGGCTACACCCAGCGTGGGCAACAAGCCTTGCCGCAGTTGCGCCGTGATGTCGGATTGCAACGCGATGAGGTCCTGCGCGGGCGCGGTGAAGTTGGTCTGCCACACCAGGCGGTTGTCATGAACGTCGATGGCCTCCAGCGTGACCAGCAGGTTGTCGCCCTGGTTGAGGAAGTGGCCGGTGAGAACGATGGCCACGTGCAGCTCGCGCCCCACCTTTTGCGGATCGACATCGTTGCCCGCGTACTTGCGGGTCAGCGACGACGGCCGCACGTCGAGCGTGCGGCTGTAGGTCAGCACGCTGGCGATTTCGTCGGTCAGGGCGAAGCGCAGGAAGTCGACGCTGATGTCGCCATTCACATTTTGCAGCGGCAGCACGGCGATGGTGTTCTTCGCCGCGGTCGCAGCGCCCGGGCGATGCTTGAACCACCACAGGCCGGCGAGGGTGAGCACCATCACCAGCACTGCACTCATGGCCAGCAGAAGATAGGTTTGCCAGCGGCTGGTGGTCTGGAAGGTCGAGGTCGCGATGCGATAGGGAAACGGCGAGCGGATTTTTCCACTGGCGGTCAGGCCGGGCTCGGTCTCTTTCTTCAACGCTTCCAGGTCGGCCTTCATCGCCTCGGCGTTGGGATAGCGGTTGCCGCGGTTCTTCTCCATCGCGCGGCCGATGATGCCCTCGAGGTCGGGCGGCAGCTTGGGATTCAGCTTGAGCGGAGGTACCGGTTTGCGATTGAGCACCGCTTCCAGCGTGGTGACCGTGTTGTTGCCGGCGAAGGGCTTCTTGCCGGTGGCCATCTGGTAGATGACGACGCCCAGGGAGAACAGGTCGGTGCGCGAGTCGAGCTCTTCACCGCGAGCCTGCTCCGGCGACATGTACACCGCGGTGCCGAAGATATCCCCGGCGATGGAGAGCGGGTCTTCCTGCGAGAGCGAGTCGCGGCTCCAGAACTCAGGCGACAACTTGGCCAGGCCGAAGTCCAGAATCTTCACCCGGCCTTCATTGGTGATGAAGATGTTGGCCGGCTTGATGTCGCGATGGATAATTCCCTTGGCGTGGCAGGCGGCCAGCGCGTCGGCCACCTGGATAGCGATGTCGAGAATCTCCTCCAACTCCATCGGCGCGCCGCGCAAGCGGTCTTTCAGGCTGACGCCGTCCAGCTTCTCCATGACGATGAAGGGCTGGCCGTTCAGGTCTTCGATGTCGTAGATGGTGCAGATGCCGGGATGATTGAGCTGAGAGGCGGCGCGGGCCTCGCGCACGAAACGCTCGAGGGCTTTGGGATCGCTGGCCAGATTTTCGGGAATGAACTTCAGAGCGACATGGCGGCCCAGGCGCGAGTCTTCCGCGTCATAGACCAACCCCATCCCACCACCGCCGAGTTTCCCCACGATGTGATAGTGGGAGACTGTCTCGCCGACCATGCCGAGGACCTCGGTGCCGCCCGCGGTAATGTTAGGCCGCGTTCGAAGTCGGGTCAACTCGCAACCCAGATTCGGGCGGGTTGGCTTGGCAATTCGCGCAGAGAAACCGAAGGGTGGAGCACGCCTTCAGGCGTGAAGCTGGCCATCCTTTTCACATTGTCATCACGAGCGCAGGTGCGCGCCTTATGCGCACCGGAGTCGAGGGATCTGCTCTTCTCCCGCCAGAAAGCAAATCCTTCGCTTCACTCTTGGGCAACGATTCTTCCCGGGAATAGTGATCCTTCGCAGGCGCTCAGGACGACAATCGTAAATACGGCTGGTGATGACCATCCCAGCCCGGCCCAGTAACCTCAACCTTTGGCAGCTTCCTTCGCGGCCTGCATCACGGTTTTCTGCATGCGGTTCAGGCCCGCCCAGTACAAGCTGATCTCGTGGCCGTCGGGATCGTTGAGATAAGCGTGACGCCAACCCCAGGGCATCATGCGGGGGAGCTGCGTTAGATAGAAGCCGCGCTTCTGCAGGCGGCGGCAGAAGTCGTCGAGATCGCGCACCTCGAAATAAAGACGCACGCCTTCGCTGGACAGCGGCGTGCCCGGGCCTGCCTGGTGCAGGGCAATGGTACCCTCGCCGCCGGGCGCCCGCAGGCGGGCATAAACCGGATGGCCCTCGTAGCGGAAATCCTCGATCAGCTTGAAGCCCATCCAGTCGCGATAAAACTGCAGCGAGCGCCCCACGTCCTTGGCGTAGATCATGGCGTGGTTGAAGTTGAGTTTTCCGTCGTCAGCGGGAGCGGCGACCGGCGCCGGCCTGGCTTTGGTTTTAGCGCCCGTGGCCGCACGCTTGGCAGGCGCAGCTTTGGCAGCCCGCGCTACCGCCTGCTTCTTGGCCGGTGTCTTTTTCTTAAGCGCGGTTTTCTTTGCCGCAACTTTCTTCGCCGGCGCTTTCTTCTTGCTGGCAGGCTTCTTCATGGCATCACCAGAGGCAGTCGCCCAAGCGGATGGGCGCAAGTATGGTGGGCCATCGAAAGGTTGTCAAGCTCTGAAGACGCCAGTCCCGGCTGTGGCCCACCGCCGCGAGGTGACGTGGGTCACAGACGAGAGCCTCCTTCCTGGCTTTCTATAAGGTGGGAGATTTTCCAGGAAGAAACCACGCTGGACCAACTCATTTCCGTCTTCCATCGACCGGCAACTACCTAACCGCGCCTAAACGTAACAGCACTTCACTGAACAGCGGGACCAGGCACACGAAATTGCATTTCGCGGCGACAAGCTTCCCTTATGAACACGATGTATCTGGAGAGAAAGACCATGAAGACCAGATCAACTACCCTTGCCAAATCCGCAGTTGTTTTGACCGCTGCTCTCTTGGCTCACGGGGCCACGGCCCAGCAGCCAAGCTGTCCCCCCGGTTCGCCGTGCGCGACCACGACCATCGACGGCAAGCAACTTCCTCCGCCGCCGAAGAAATTTGAAGGCAAGATCGAGCGCAACGCGGCGCAGTCAACTCCCTACTGGCCGGCCCGCGTGGTTCCCCCCAAGAACGCGCCCAACATTCTGCTCATCATGACCGACGATTCCGGTTTCGGAGTGCCCAGCACCTTCGGCGGCGTGATCCCAACACCGACGCTGGACCGGGTGGCGGCCATGGGCCTGCGCTATACCAATTTCAATTCGACGGCCCTGTGCTCGCCGACGCGCGCCGCCCTCATCACCGGCCGCAACCATCACTCGGTTGGCTTCGGGGTCATCTCGGAGCAGTCGACCGGCTACCCCGGCTACGACAGCTTCATTCCCCGCGACAAGGCGACGATTGGCCGCATCCTGAAGGACAACGGGTACAGCACCTCGTGGTTCGGCAAGGACCACAACACCCCGGCCTTCGCCGCCAGCGCGGCCGGGCCGTTCGATCAATGGCCCACCGGCATGGGCTTCGAATATTTCTATGGCTTTGTCGGCGGTGACGCCAACCAATGGGAGCCCAACCTGTTCCGCGGCACGTCCGAGATTTATCCCTACCTCGGTCATCCCGGCTGGAACCTGACCACGGCGCAGGCGGACGATGCCATCCAGTACATGAAGCGCCTGGATGCCGTCGCGCCCAAGAAGCCGTTCTTTATTTATTACGTGCCCGGCGGCACACATGCACCTCATCATCCCACGCCGGAGTGGATCAAGAAGATCAGCGACATGCACCTGTTCGATCAGGGCTGGGACAAATTGCGCGAGCAAATCTTCGAGAACCAGAAGAAGCTGGGGGTGATCCCGGCCGATGCCAAGATGACACCGTGGCCGCACGATCTGCTCAAGCACTGGGACGAGCTCACCCCTGACGAAAAGAAGATGTTCATTGCGCCAGGTGGATGTCTTCGCCGCCTACGCTCGCCTACACCGATTAGGAGATCGGGCGCGTGATCCAGGAGGTCGAGGACGAGGGCAAGCTCGACAACACCCTGATCATCTACATCAGCGGCGACAACGGCACCAGCTCCGAAGGCACGCTGACCGGAACTCCGAACGAAGTGGCCTTGTTCAATCGGGTCCAGGTGCCGGTGGACGTCAACTGAAATATTTCTATGACGTATGGGGCACGGACCAGACGTATCCGCAATGGCCGTGCCGGTGGGCGTGGGCGTTCGATACGCCATTTTCCTGGACCAAGCAGATTGCCTCGCACTTCGGCGGCGTACGCCAGGGCATGGCGATCGCGTGGCCCGGCCACATCACCGACAAGGGCGGTATCCGCAACCAGTTCGCCCACATGATCGACATCGTGCCGACGCATTCTGGAAGTGACCGGAATTCCGGCGCCGGATGTGGTCGACGGAATCCCGCAGAAGCCAATCGAAGGCACCAGCCTGGCTTACACCTTCGACAAGGCCAACGCCAATGCGCCCTCACGGCACCATACCCAGTACTTCGAAATGTTTGGCGACCATGCCATCTATCACGACGGCTGGATTGCCAGCACCAAAGTCATGCGTCCGCCTTGGGTGACAGCAGGCAATTTCAGCCAGGATCCGGCGGCCTATCCTTACGAACTGTACGACCTCACCAAGGACTGGACGCAGTCCGATAACGTGGCCGACAAGTATCCGGAGAAGGTGAAGGAGATGTCTGACCTCTTCTGGACGGAAGCGGCCAAATATCAGGTGCTGCCCCTGGACTCCTCAGTGGCGACCCGCCTTGTCGCCCCGCGTCCCAGCCTGAGCGCGGGCCGCAGCGTGTTTATCTATAACGGCCCGGTTACGGGTACGCCCAACGGCGACGCTCCCGGCATCCTCGACACGTCGTACAACTTCAAAGCCGAGGTTGAAGTTCCGCAGGGCGGTGGCGAAGGCATGATCGTCACCCAGGGTGGGCGCTTCGGCGGCTACGGCTTCTACGTGTTGAAGGGCAAGCCGGTGTTCCTGTGGAACCTGGTCGATTTGAAGCGCGTGAAGTGGCAGGGCGAGGATGTCCTGACGCCCGGCGCGCACACCCTGGAATTCGACTTCAAGTACAACGGACTCGGTCTGGCAACGCTTGCCTTCAACAACCCCAGCGGCGTCGGCCAGGGTGGCACCGGCGTACTCAAAGTCGACGGCAAGGTAGTGGCCACGCAAACCATGGAACATACCCTGCCGTTCATCCTGCAATGGGATGAAAACTTCGACGTTGGCTCCGACACAGGCACTCCGGTGGACGACCAGGACTATCAGTGTCCCTTCGCCTTCACCGGCAAACTCAACAAGCTGACGCTGACCATCGATCGTCCGCAGTTGACGCCAGCCGACATTCAGAAACTGCAGGCAGCCCAGCAGGGCAGCAATCACGCTAGCGAATAGCCGCTGGATAACGCAGTGGGGCAGCTCTTCGCGGAGCTGCCCCGCGTTCACTTTCGTTTCCTGGACCAGCGTGTCGTCTCGTCCGCTACGCGACTTTCCTCGTTACGGGACGTCATCCGGTTTCCAGTTCCCGGCTGAAGCAAATGCCGCCTTCCGAGTTTGTCACGCCGGACCGGCTCAGGCGTCACTGACAAATCGCCGCCGAGGGAGGACAGTCTGGGGGTGTTCAGGGAGACGGTCCCGGCCTCTTCCCCTACCTATAGCCACCGCTCGCTCACGGCGAGGAGGGCTGGCGACTTCTTCTCCCCCGAGGCAGCACCGCGTCCCGGCATCGGGCGAACGCGTTGCACTGAACGCAGCCATCCGGTTGCGCGTTTTCATCCGCGCCCAACCTGAGCGACGAGGAGGCAGATGCCATGAAAACCCAAACGCAATTTGGCCTGCAGGCTGGCAGCGGAAATCCGCCGGTGCCAGTTGCTGTTCCGCCCGCAGATGGACGAGGAAAACTTTTTCGATTAGCGATCGTGCTGGTGCTGGCCCTGAGTGGGCTACCGGCCTGGGCGCAAACGTCGGTGGCGGCCACCGCACGCGAAGCAGCCGCGTCGCCGCAGTTCTCCTGGAGATTGCAGCCTCCGGCGAAAACCCAAAAGCCGGACCAGCGCACCATCGCCGTCACCTCGCACGGCGGCACCGCGTCTCCCCTAGACATTCTTTACGCCAACGGTCCGGTGAGTGGAATCTGCGATATCCAGAATTGCCAGACCGATGCCTGGACCATCAACTTCGGCTTTTCGACGACCAACTCCATCGGTAGCGGGGGAACGGTGAGCGGATTCACCTTCGCCCTCTGGCTCTTTCCCGGAGACACACTGACCTCGGTCGACTGGATGCTCGGGACCACGCCTTTCGGCTCCGACATTGCCTACGGCACCGCTTCCGGTGCCAGCCTGTCGCAGCTTTTCCTGTTCACCAATGACGACGGCTACGACATCTATCAGGTTGCGATCACAGGGCTGAACCTGAATGTTGGGGGCGGTGCCTGGTTAACCTTAGCCAACGCTGTGGTTCCGACCGGAGATCCAGCGTACTGGGATGAAAACAATGGGCCGTCGCAGGCTGAATTCAACAGCATCGGCACTATTCCCTCGGAGTCGTTCAATGTTCAAGGCCAGAATCGCCCCTGCGGGGACAGCGACGATGGTGCGGAGCGAACTCCGGTTGCCCGCGCGATCACGCTCACCGCGCCTGGCCGCACCCGCCGAGACCTTCCAGCAAATCCACTTGTTCACGGGCGGGCTCGACGGAGCCAATCCGTACGCCGGGGTGACAGTGGATGCCGGCGGAAATCTTTATGGGACGACGTCGTGGGGCGGCAGCGGCCTGGACGGAAACGTCTACAAACTGTCGCGCCAGGGAGCAGGGTGGAATTTCGCGCCGCTCTACGGCTTCCTGGGAGGCAGCGACGGCAATAGTCCGCGGGGCGAACTCACTATCGGAAGCAACGGCACCTTGTACGGCACCACGATTATCGGCGCAGGTGCTGGTTGCTACGCGGATGAGGGCTGCGGTACGGTCTTTTCCCTCCGCCCCGGAGCCCACGCGCGCGCCAGCGCCATGGGCCAGTGGATGGAAACGCAACTGTATGCCTTTACAGGCGGGACGGACGGTTATGAGCCGAGCAGTCGACCGGTGATGGACGCGGCTGGGAACCTGTATGGAGTGACGCGGTTCGGTGGCGTTTACGGTCACGGCTCGGTTTACCAGCTGACCCCCGGTGTGGGCGGATGGCCCTACCAGTTGCTGTACAGCTTTACCGGCACCCATGATGGTAAGGAGCCGATTAGCGACCTGGTGATGGATTCCGCCGGAAATCTGTATGGCGCAACCAACCTGGGAGGATATGCGAATTGCGGCGCCGTGTTTCAGTTGTCGCCGTCGGGAAGCGGCGGCTGGACAGAAAGCACCATCTACAGCTTCCGGGGACAAGAGGATGCCGGAAATCCGCTGGGCCTGACCATCGACCGAACCGGAAATCTTTACGGCGTCACCACGCCGGTGGGTTGTCTGCAAGGCGATTGCGGGGCGCTCCAGAACGGCGATGTCGTCTTCATGCTTTCGCCCAACCAGGGGAACTGGACCTACCAGGTGATCGGCAATTACTCCGGACTGTATAACGCAACCATCAGCATGGGAGCGGACGGCAACCTCTATGGACTGACAGCGTGGCCCGGGTTGTTGTTTCGTTTGTCGCCGGAGGGCGGCGTATGGACGTATACCGAGTTGCACCACTTCAATGGCGACGACGGTTTCTGGCCGCAGGGCCACGTCGTGGTGGACGCGGCGGGAAACATCTACGGGATTACCAACCAGGGAGGAAACAACAATTACGGTGAGGTGTGGGAGGTCACGCCGTAGCGCTCTGAGCGCGTCTTCCCATGCGGACGACACGTCTCTGGGTCTAGGGGGCCTTCGCTGGCGCTCAGAATGACAGAGACCAGTGGCCGGTGGTCAGTGGTCAGTTTAGGATGACCGGGTTCATGTTTCGATCGAGCAGTATGCGTGGCACACTGGCTTGGCCGATGCGAAAAGCAGGTCCTTCCACTTCGCTTCGCTGGGTCGGGATGACAGCTTCTTCGTAATGCCCTACGCCTGCACTTTCATTTCGCTGAGGATTTCTTCTACCGCGGCGATGGCGCTGGTGATTTCGGCGTCGGTGTTATAGAAGTGCGGCGAGAAGCGGACGCCCGCCTTGGGGCGGTAGTCGACCAGGATGTCGCGCTTCAGCAGTTCCTGGCAGACTTGCGGCGCGTTGGGCATGTCGATGGAGACGGTACCGGCGCGGCGCTCCGGGTTGAACGGCGTGTTCACCCGCCAGCCGTGCTGCGACGCCAGGTCCATGAGCAGCGCCGTCTGGCACTTGGATTTGCGGCGGATGTTTTCCACGCCCACTTCGCGAATGATCTTCAGGCCGGGTTGCGCGACCTTCAGCGCGGGAATGTTGGGCGTGCCCTGGGTGAAGCGATAGATGGTCGGGGTGTAGCGGATGGCGCCGATCTCGAAACCAAAGGGATTTTCGTGGCCGATCCATCCGGTGAAGCTGGGCTCGAGTTTCTTGGCCAGGTCAGGCCGCACATAGAGGTAGCCGGTGCCGGGTCCGCCGCACAACCACTTGAGGACGCCGCCGGTGCAGAAGTCGACGTTGAGTTGCTGCACGTCGAAGGGAATGGTGCCGGTGGCCTGGAACGAGTCGAGCAGGACGTAAGCACCGACGCGGTGCGCTTTTTCGACGATGGCGGCGACGTCCTGGATGAAGGCGCTGCGAAAGATGACGTGCGAGATGGGCACGATGAGCGTTTCTTCATCGATGGCGTCGAGCAGCCGCTCGGTGTTGACGTGGATGGTGTCGTCGTTGGGCACCATGTGAACGCGGGCGCCGCGGGCGCGCTGCCCTTCCCAGAAATACATAACCGACGGGAAGTTAAGGTCGGTGTAGACGACCTTATTGCGGCGGCCGCTGAAATCGAGGCAGGAGGCGACCGTGGCCTGGCAGTTGGTGACGTTCTGCAGGCAGGCGACCGAGCCGGCAGGCGCATTGAAGAGCGCGCCGATGGCGTCGCCCACTTCGGCGGCCAGCATCCACCATTCGTCTTCCCAGGCGCGGACGCCGCGGGTGCTCCATAGTTCGGTGTAGGCGTGCAGCGAATCCTCGACGCCGCCGGGCATGGCGCCCAGCGAATTGCTGATGAGGTAGTTGGTGCGTTCGAGGATAGGGAACTCGGAGCGGTAGCGGAGAAGTGCGTCGGGCATGAGGGGTATTGTAGCTGGTCAGTGGCCGGTGGTCAGGGGTGGTATAGTGACCAGTTGTGAGGCTACGGCAGTTGCGGTCCATCTTTACTTAGCTTACTTCCTTGAGGTGTCATCCTGAGCGTCAGCGAAGGACCGCTATACCCGGCAGCTCTGTGGCGATAGGGGTCCTTCGCTTCGCTCAGGATGACAAGAGAGAGCGGTTGGGGGGCAGGGGTTTGGGGGTCAGTGGCAGTGCGCGGCGCGGGTGCGCTCAAGATGACCAGTTCAACAAAGCGGCGTTGAGCGCAACTTTCACGGCTAGCCGGGGTTACCACTTTTCTGGTCGAAAGGCACCGCGCCCGGGAGCCTCCAGTTTAACCAGATATTCACACAGGTATCTGATTCCCAAACTTATGAAACGTTGGCTCTTCGTACCCTCCCTCTTCGTCGTTATGCTGCTCGCCGGTTGCGGTGGCAACAGCAACACTACAAACAATGTCGGCCTGTTCGGAAACTGGAATGTCGCCATGTATCCGACGGGAAGCACGACGCCGGCGTACGTCTTTGCCGTCGCCATGTCGCAGGAAGGCAGTAATTACAGCGGCGCTTCCATTACCTATAACGGAAGCGTGTCGATCCCTTCGAACATGTGCATCAGCGGAAGCCACATCTCCGTGCGGGCGACTACCAGTACGGCCGGCAATGTCACCAATTACGCGATGAGTTTTACCGACACGACCAGCAACACCGTCATCAACGTGACCGGCAACCTCAATTCGAACAGCACGACGGTGAACGGCAACTACAGCAATTCAGCCAGCGCGACCTGTCCGGCTTCGTCAGGAACGATGAACATGGTGCCGCAGTAAAGAGTCGTCCGTGGTCAACTGACTCCGACTGCCCACGTCCACTTACAATGACTGGTTGTCGTCCTGAGCGTCAGCGAAGGACCCCTATCGCCTGGGACCTGCCTGGGTAGCGGTCCTTCGCTGAGGCTCAGGATGACACCTCATGGGCGTGAGCCATGAAGCGCAGCCAGCTATTAGGGGTGAGGGATGGACCTGCAAGATATTCGAAACTTATATGCGTACAACCGGTGGGCGGCGGATCGGCTTTACGCCGCGCTGGAGGCGCTGAGCCTGGAGCAATTCACTGCGACGATCCCCAGTAGCTTTCCCTCGGTTCGTGAGACGCTGTTTCACATCCTGGCGGCGGAGTGGATTTGGATGAAGCGTTGGACGGGCGAGTCGCCGCGAGCCACGGTGCCGAATCCGAATGTGTCGTTGAAGAGCTGGAACGGTTTGCGCTCCGGGCCGGTGCCCACGGTCGAGGAACTGTCGATGCTGGCGCAGCTACGCGCCTTTGGCGACGAGGTCGATCAGAAGCGGGAGACGTTTCTAGCTGGCTTGAGTGCGGAAATGCTGCAGTCGCCGCTGCCATTCACCGATATGGCGGGCGCGCCCCACTCGGAGCCGCTGGTCCAGATGCTGCAACATGTGGTGAATCATGGAACGTATCATCGCGGCCAGATCGTCACCATGCTGCGGCATTTGGGAGCCTCAACTCCGTCGCTGGACATGCTGTATTTCTATCGGGAGCGAAACCAGCAGACGAAAGCCGCCGGCAGCTGATCAATGGGTTAGTCTGACAAAGTGGGACTCTCGCGGATAGTATTCTAAACCTGGGTTGACCGTGGGGAACCTTCGATCGCCCAAGTCAAGACAACGGCGGTAGGACTCCCGGCGAGACTTGGAGGAGAGCCTGCAGGAATGCTTCAGATGTCGAGTCTGAGGAGTCTTGCGTTCATCTTAGCGTCCGCGAGACGCCGCGCATGCGCCCTGTCCTCTGCTGCTTTCCCTCGCTCACTCAGCATGATCAGCGGAAGGAAAATAGCTGCAAGGATAGCCAGAAAGATGGCAATCGAAATGGCTAGAAAATTGGCGGACAACTCCATACCTGTCTCCTGAAGATAATTTTACACTTGCTCGCCTGGGGCAGACATCCCGCCGTTGAGCAATTCACACCTACAATCGAGCAGTTTTAGGACATTTGGCGGTCGACCATTCAGCTCGCATTTCGGGCGAAGCGGTACAATGGCCTCCCTTAAATTGCTTTGGCGGTTGGCAACTTTCCGGGGCCGTACGGATGATTGGCAGCACAATCTCTCACTATCGGGTGGTGGCGCGTCTTGGCCGGGGCGCCATGGGCACGGTGTACAAAGCCCAGGACCTTCGGCTTGACCGGCCGGTGGCGATCAAGCTGATCTCGCGCGACATCGCGGCCAATCCCGATCATCGGAAACGTTTCACCCGCGAGGCCCACACGGCATCCCTGCTGGACCACGGCAACATCTGCACCATCCACGAATTCGGCGAAACGCCGGAGGGCGACCTCTTCCTGGTGATGGCGTTCTGTGCGGGCGAGAACCTGCGCTCGCGGTTGGAGCGCGGTCCGCTGCCGCTGAAAGAAGCGGTCAACATCGCCGAACAGGTGGCCCATGGCCTGGCCAAGGCGCACGGCATGGGCGTGGTGCATCGCGACATTAAGCCGGCCAACATCATGCTGCTGCCTGACGGCGGGGTGAAGATTGTGGACTTTGGCCTGGCCAAGCTGCCGCAGGATATTGGGCTGACCAGGACCGGCGGGGTGGTGGGCACCATTCCGTATATGTCGCCGGAGCAGTTGCGCGGCGACGGGCTGGACCGGCGAACCGATATCTGGTCGCTGGGGGTGACGCTGTACGAGATGCTGGCGGGCGAGCGTCCGTTTGAGGCCAACAGCGAAGCGTCGGTGATGCGGGCGATCATGGAGATGGAGCCGACGTCGCTGCTGACGCGGCGTCCGGATGTGCCGCTGGAGCTGGACCGCATCATTAAGCAGGCGCTGCGCAAGGACCGCAACCAGCGGCAGGAAAACGGCACCGAGTTTGGCGAGCAGTTGCGCGGGCTGATGCTGCGCTCGGGGACGGTGCCGGCGGTGGCCATTGCGCCGCGGCCGCATGCCTCGGTAGCGGTGCTGCCGTTTCTGAATTTGACCAACGATCCCGACAGCGAATACTTCACCGACGGGTTGACGGAAGAACTGATCCACGCGCTGTCGCGGCTGCCGGGATTGCAGGTGGTGTCACGGACTTCGGCGTTCGAGTTCAAAGGCAAGGCGCAGAACGTCAGCAAGATTGGTGAGCAGTTGAAGGTGTCGGCGGTGGTGGAAGGCAGCGTCCGCAAGCTGGGCGACAAGATCCGGGTGAGCACGCAGCTGGTGAACGTGAGCGACGGTTTCTGCCTGTGGTCGCAGCGCTTCGACTGCCAGATGCACGACGTCTTCGAGGTGCAGGAACAGATAGCGCAGTCGATTGCCGATTTGCTGAAAGTTGAGCTGGGATCGAAGGCGGTGAGCGGGCTGGTGAAGCGCTACACGGAAAACTTCGAGGCCTACGATCTGTACCTGCGAGGACGCTTTCAGTGGAACAAGCGCAGCGGCGAGGGATTTCAGAAGGCGCTGGAATATTTCGAGCGAGCGCTGGCGCTCGATCCAAACTACGCTCCGGCACACACCGGCGTCGCGGATTACTACATCTCGCGTAGCTTCGTGGGGACTGGCGCCTCCGCGGAAGGTTTGGCCGCTGGCGAAGGCGGCGGCGGAGAAAGCGCTGGCAGCGGACGAGACGCTGGCCGAAGCGCACGCCTCGATGGGGACGATCCGCATGTGGTACGAGTGGAACTGGAAGGAAGCGGAGCGCGAGTTTCTGCGGGCGATCCAGTTGAAGCCAGGCCAGCCGCTGCCGCGGGTGCAGTACAACCTGCTGCTGGTGCAGAACGGAAGATCGGAGGAAGCGGAAGAGCAGATCAAAATGGCGCTGGCCAGCGATCCGCTTTCGGTGCCGTCGATTTGCTACCTGGCCGGGGTGTATCACTATCGGCGGGAGTACGACCGCTCGCTGGAGCAGGCGCGGCGCGCGCTGGAGCTGGATGCCAATGACATTGAAGCGCACATCATCCTGGCGCTGAACTACGAGCAGCAGAAAGAATTTGCCCAGGCGATTGCCGAGCTGGAGAAGGCCCACGAGCTTTCGGGCTACAACCCGCTGGTGCTGGGGCCGCTGGGTTCATGCTACGGCGGCGCGGGCGATCAGGCGAAAGCGCTGAAGCTGCTGGACGATCTGAATGCGGCAGCGGAGCAGGCGTATGTCCCGCCAATTTCGTGGGTGATGCTGTACCTGGGGATGGGCGATGTGCAGCACGCCTTCGAGTGGCTGGCCAAAGCTGCGGACGCACGCGATGTGCTGTTGTGCTACCTCAAGGTCGGGCCGATCTACGACCGGTTGCGCGACGACCCACGATATGGGCAGATGATGCAGCGCATCGGGCTGGCGGACGATTCCCTGTCGCAACTGGGGACGGTGACGCAGCGCGGCGCTGAGCCACAATAAGGGCAGCGCCGGCTATTTTGTGTCGGCGGCGTTCGACGCGATGAGGGGGATTTCGAAGTACATCAGCTCCGTGCCGCCGGCATCGCGGATTCCCGTCAAGTAAATGTGCGAGCCGTCCACCGGCTGCTTCACATCGCGCACATCGAAAAACAGAAAACCTGACTTGGTGGTGTGCGGCTCGACGGCTTCGGCGGCGAAGTTGGCGGCGGCAATTTCCTCGCCCTCCTTCTGCGCCTTCTTGTTCTTGGTGTTGCCGGGGAGAGGAATGGGACCGGCGCGCTGCGGAGCGGAGCTGTTGCCGCTGATGTGGGCGACGCGGCGGAAAACGTCGTCGGTGGTAAGCGCTTCAAGCTTGCTGCGCTGCGCGGTAACCAGCTCGGCGCGCATGTTGTTCACCGTGATGGGATGGTCGCCATCGTTGGTGATGACGAGGAAGACGGGCAGAATGCCTTCCTGGTTATAGGGCGTAATGAAGATGTTGTCCTTGGGCGAGGAGTTGTAGACGTCGACTGCAGCGGTGACCTTCTCGTTGGGATGCGCGTCCTTGCTGGGGTAGGTATTAGCGTTCTCCGCGCGAGGGGCGACGTAGTCCTTGGCCGCAAATAGAGAAAGTGTAGCGAAGAGGACGATGAGGGCGGCGGCCCAACGGGGAGAGCTGGTTCTGGGGGACATGGAGGAATTATCTGCTTTTTGCGACGGCAGTGGCTAGGGGGCAGTGGTCAGTGGCTAGTCCGCTACGGTCGGGATGACATTTCATCGATGGGTGGGTGTTTTTCCGATGCGAGCAGACCGCAGGTCCTTCGACTCCGCTGCGCAAAGGCAGCGCACCTCTCAGGATGACAGCGCAAAGACGTTGATGCTCGGGATGAGACTTCTCTTACGGGTATAGGGGTCCTTCGCTTCGCTCAGGATGACAAATCAGAAGCATCAGGACGACAAATCAGAAACATCAGGATGACAGATCAGAAACATCGGGATGGCACTTCAGGGATGGGGACGGTTGGAGCACCACGCGAACCGCACGGCCTTAGCTAACCACTAACCACGATCCACGATCCACTATTTACTTCCCGCTCAGCGCTTCCACGATGCGGTCGAAGTCTTCCAGCGAAGCGTACTCGATCAGGATTTTGCCTTTGCCGCGGCGATCGTTGATCTGCACCTTCACCCCGAGCGAGCGCCGCAGCAGGTTTTCGGCTTCTTTCACATTGGGATCGACCACTCGCTGTTTCTCCGGCGGCTTGGCCCGCGGCTCGACCATCTGGCTGATCGCATCTTCGGTCTGCCGCACCGACAGGGTCTGGTCCACCACCCGCCGGGCCAGCCGTTCTATCTCTTCGGGCGACTCCAGCGCCATCAGCACCTTGCCGTGGCCAAAGCTGAGCTGGCCTCTCTCCACCATGGTCTGCACGGTCGTAGGCAATTTCAGCAGGCGCAGAAAATTCGCCACCGACGAGCGCTCCTTGCCGGTACGCACCGCCATCTGCTCCTGGGTCAGTCCAAACTCGCGGCCCAGCCGTTCATAGGCGCGCGCCTGCTCCATGGCATTCAGGTCTTCGCGCTGCAGGTTTTCGATGATGGTCATTTCCATCGCCTGCTCGTTCGATACCGGCCGCACGATGGCCGGAACATTCGTCATCCCCAGCAGACGGCAGGCCTCCCAGCGCCGCTCGCCGGCAATCACCTGGAAGCGGCCACCGCTCGCCGGACGCACCACGATCGGCTGCACCACTCCCACCGCCTTGATTGAGCCGGCCAGTTCCGCCAGCGCGGCCTGGTCCAGCGCCAAGGTCCGCGTCTGGTAAGGATTGTGGTCCAGTTGACCCAGCGGAATCTGGCGGACTTCGTCGCCGTCGGCCTTGCCCGCAGCGGGCGCGGCCACGGGAGCATGCGGTACCTGTCGGGCGGGAAGCAGCGTCTCTAATCCGCGGCCGAGAACTTTGCGCTTGTCGGTGGTCATGGGGAGTTCAGCCATTGCCAGAAAATGTCCGGATTTCGATTCTATTCCAACCGGACAGCCTGAGGCAGGGTTGCCGGTCCGCTACGGCACTATTCTTTTTGGTAGTGCAGGGGATGATCGGCGCCCCAGTGGGTCATCACCAGGGTCGTCCCGTCGATGCCAAGGCTCTCGCCCTTGAACCGCACCTGGGTAATGGCATCGCCGTTGATCTCGAAGTAGAAGTTGTTCTTGCCGTGGTCAAGCTCAACCGGCTTGGTCGCCACCTGGTACACCGGAACTTCAAACGCTACCGCGTGGGCCTTGGGGTCGTCGGGGAAGGTGGCGACACCGTCGGAATCGGTGTGCCCGTCGAGCGTGTGTTCGCCGACGATGAGATGTACGTCGATGTTGTCGACTCCCTTCTTGTTCTGCCCGATCACCCAGATCCTGATGCTGCCCGGCTTGCCGGCTTCACTGCGCAGCAGGCGGAACGGCTCTTCTTCTTTGCCCACGCTCTCAAGAATCACCTTGTTGCCATCCTGACGCCACGTACCCTTGGCCCAGTAGTCGGCGGCGCCATAGGCCATCATGAACTCGAAGTTGCCGTCTGGCTTGAGCATCAGCTCCGAGCCAACTTCCATTTCGCCGTGCAGCACGTAGTGACCGGCAACATCAGCCGCGCGTGCGCTCAGCGCCGTCAGGCTCATCAGCAGGATGAGAGCAAGTTTCATGGAGAGTCCAAGGTGTCTCAGATGTGAACCAGATGATAGAGCACGCGGCCGGGTCGCGGGGAGAGAATTCGTGGCTAGTAGGCAGTCAGTTGTGCGGCAACCGCCGCCATTTGCTCGCTGTCATCCTGAGCGAAGCGAAGGACCTCTATCGCCAGCCCAGTGCCGGGGGTAGGGGGCCTTCGCTGGCGCTCAGGATGACACCTCATGGTGTGAGCCGCGATGCCTCAATGCATCTCCTTCGACTCCGGCGCATTCGTCGAGGACACTAAGGTGTTAGGCCCGATTGTGCTTGACTATGGTCTGATATGTCACGTATATCTCAGCCCTGCGTACCGAATGCTCGCTGCTGTTGCTTTACGTTAGCGTGGGCGAAACCGTGGGAACCAGAACGATCCAACCGTTGGGCCCGGTTGCAACCCGTTTGCTCCCCGTGCCGACCGAAATTCGAAAGGAACTCTTATGAAGAAACTGGCAACCGGACTTAGCTTGATGGCATTGACTGCGCTGGTCGTGCTGCTGATTGGCACGCCTGCCTTGCGGGCGCAGCAGATGGGGCAGATGGGCGGAAATCCCGAAGCCATGGCAAAGCTGGAAAGCATGTCGCAGCAGCTGCAGCTGACGCCGGCGCAGAAGAAGCAGGTGATGCCTATCCTGATGGATGAGGGTCCCAAGATCAAGGCGCTGAAGGCCAACACCACCCTGCCGCCGGCGCAGAAGATGATGCAGATGCGCGAGATTGGGCAGGCGACCGACGCCAAGATGAAGCCGATCTTGAGTCCCCAGCAGTACGAGAAGTGGGAAGTGATGCGCACCCAGGAGCGCAAGCAGATGATGGAGAAGGCAGCTGACCACTAGACCGGCAACCGGAGCCGGCGCAGCCGTACGGACTGCGCCGACTTCGGAGGCACGTTGTTACCGCCGCTAATTCACTCCGCTGGCATTGACGTGGGCCGAGTATTGCTGGTCGGTCAGCTTGATATGGCGGGCCAGCCAGTCCTTCAGCAGGGTCATCACCTCAATCGAGTTTCCCGCCTTGCCTGCCCGCAGTTCGCGGGCAAATTTATCCACCTGGGCTTCGAAGTCGCGGTGCTGGGTTCGATGGCCGCTGAGGCCGGGATACTTGGTCCGCTCCAGGATGGCTTCTTCCGCCGCAAAGTGAAACTTGGTGTAATCGCTCAACTCCTTCACCACGGTACCCAAGGTGTCGGTACCCTTGCCGGCCAGCATGGCGGCGTGCAGCGTGTTGATCAGGTCGAACAGCTTCTTGTGATCGTCATCGCATCGCCTGACCTTGACGCTGTAGGACGGGTCCCAGGTTACGAGTGCCATAAGTTGCCTCCACGGTACTTATCGGCAGGCGGGTTGGGTTCTTGAGCAGGCAGGTTGAGCAGCCGGTGACGGAGCTGCGTGTGCCGTCCGGCGAGGCCGCGCCGGCGTGTAGAATCGCAACTTGATGCCGTCTCCGGCCGCACCGCCGCCCCGCGAAACGCCTCTCAGCCTTTGGGGGCGGGTGCTGCGCACGCTGCAGCCTTCGCACCAGCACAGCGTATTTTCCGCCACGGTTTTGCTGATGGCGGCGGTGATGCTGTCGCGGGTGATCGGCTACCTGCGCGAGGCATACATTGCGTGGGCCTTCGGCGCGGGACTGAATACCGACGCCTACGTCGCGGCCTTCCAGCTTCCCGACTTTTTGAACTACATCCTGGCCGGCGGCACCGCCTCCATCACCTTCATCTCGATTTACACCCGGCACACCTCGCAGGGCCGCGGCAAGCAGGCGCAGGACGCGTTCAACTCCACCATCACCATCATGACGGCAATCGTTGTGGCGGGAACAGTGGCGCTGGAGCTCTTCACTCCGCAACTGGAGAGCCGCATCTTCCCGCACTTTACCCAGGCACAGCTTGACCTGTGCGTTCACCTGACGCGCATCCTGCTGCCGGGGCAGATTTTCTTCTACGCCGGCGGCATTGTGTCGGCGGTGCTGCTGTCGCGGCGGATGTTTCTGTATCCCGCGTTCAGTCCCATCTTCTACAACGTGTTCATCATCGTCGGCGGACTGGTGGGGGCGAAGCGCTTGGGCATTTCTTCGCTGGCTTACGGCGCGCTGATCGGCGCGGTGGTGGGCCCGTTCCTGATCAACGTGGTGGGCGCGGCGCAGGACGGGCTGGGATACCGGCTGAACTTCGACTGGCGCAACCGCGAGTTTCGCGAGTGGGTGAAGCTGTCGATCCCGCTGATGCTGGGGGTGTCGCTGGTTTCGGCCGATGACTGGATTCTGCGCTACTTCGCCTCGGGCGGGGCGGGCGACATCACGCGGCTGAACTACGCCAAGCGGCTGTTCGCGGTGCCCGATCTCGATTCTGGGCCAGGCGACCGGGCAGGCGTCGATGCCGTTCTTCGCGCGGCTGTTCGGCGAAGGCAAGCGCAAGGAGTTTGGCGACACGGTGAACGGGTCGGTGTTCCGGATTTCGGCGGCTTCGCTGCTGTCGTCGGCGTGGATGATGCCGGCAGCGCTGCCGCTGATCGACCTGGTGTATCGCCGGGGACGGTTTACTTTCGGGGATTCGCAGGAGACGGCAATCTACTTCTTCTGGTTCGCGCTGTCGCTGGCGCTGTGGTCGGCGCAGGCGCTGTACTCGCGCGCCTTTTACGCTGCCGGCGACACGCTGACCCCGATGATTGCCAGCACCATCATCGTAGCCGCGTCGCTGCCGGTTTACTCGACGATGTTTCATCACGTCGGGGTGACCGGGCTGGCGATCGCGTCGGACATCGGCATCCTGATGCACACGGTGGCACTGGCGTGGCTGCTGGACCGCAAGAAGCTGGTGATGCTGGACGGCATGGATTGGAACGAGCTGATGAAGGCGCTGGGCACGGCGGTATTTGCCGCGCTGGCGGGATATGGCGTAAGCCGCATCGTGGTGGTGAACAACAGCCGCAAGGCGGATTTGCTGTCGCTCTTGCTGGTGAGCGTGACCTGGCTGGGCGCCGTGGCGCTGGGACTGTGGGCGACGAAGTCGATTCTGCCGGGCGAGCTACGGCGAAAGAAAGCGCCGGCTACCCCGAACCTGACCGTGCCCGAGCCGATGGTGGAGAGGACGACGGGGGGAATCGAGGGGTAGGAGTGGCCAGGCTATCAGCACTGTAAGCACTCAGCCTTCAGCCGTCAGCACTCAGCCTCCGTTCGCTCCCCAAAGACGCTTGTCATCCTGAGCGCCAGCGAAGGACCCCTATCCCAGGAAAAATCGTCGCTCCAAGCTGCTGCACCAGGTTTGTCCTCGCCAGCGGAGCGAGGACCCGTTTAAGCTGACGACTGACGGCTGACTGCCACTGCTTACTTCACCACCCGCATGTTGGACCAGTCGTAGCCGAAGTGGCGGCCGCAGTCCAGGCAGACCACGTACATATCCGACGCCTGCGAGGGGACAGGATCCCAGTCCTCGGAGCCGGCGGCCTTCTTGCGGGTGGACGGGGGGAGAAGGGCTGCGAAAGATGGCGATGGCGGCAGCCGATCGGCAGAAGATCCAGCAAACGGTCCCACATTGCGGTACCTGACCCCTGGGGTTACGGGCGGTGAGCCTGCGCGGCCACCGCCGTTCCTGCCGACACTTGTCCCGCTGATCCAGATAGCGGACGTCGGCGCTACTGAGAACCCAGATCGGCACACCCGCTGGACGCGGGCGGGAGACCCATTGTCTTGCTTTCGAGTTGGCGGTCGCGCGTGCTAGCTTTACGCGCGGGCTGCGACCACGGTCGGGCCTTCGCTGACGGTGGCGGAAGCGCTTTCCTTGGCTTCGCCGTTGGCCTTCTGGCCGGGCTTGCGAATGTCGATGCCGCCCTTGAAATACGCGCCATCTTCGATGCTGATGCGCTGGGCGACCACATCGCCGGTGAGCGAGCCTTCGCCGCGGATGTCCACGCGGTCGCTGGCGGTCATGTTGCCGCGGACCTTGCCCAGCACGACGATCTCGCGGGCGGAGATATTGGCGGAGACGACGCCGTTGCGGCCCACGGTGACGCGATTGCCCGGCAGATTGATGGAACCTTCTACCCGTCCGTCGATGTAAAGCGACTCGGAACCGGTGACTTCACCTTTAATGACCAGCGATTTGCCGAGGGTGGCCTGCTCCTGGGTGTTATTGACCGGGTTGGCAGGACGCGGAGCGCTCAAGGGCTCGGCGGAAGGAGGCGTGAAGCTACGCTGCGGCTCGGGGCTGGGAGCCGGGGTCGGGGTCTGGGAGTTCGTAGGTTTCCACATGAGGAGATCAAAATTCCTTTCTGAAGTAGTAAGTGCTTGGAGAGGCACTTGTTTTGCCAAACCGAAACTCCACAGCTCTGCTTCAGGACCTGCTGGTTTGGTGCGGCGATTCGAGATTCATCGCTCAGCTCGCACTCAGTGCGCGGACCGGCTCGCGATGTAATTATTGCTACCATACAGCGACTTCTTATATGAGGGAATACCCCTACGTAATTTTTCACTACCTCCTAGTGCCCGATCAGTGAACGGGTTACGGAGAATGGACTAGAGACAAGTGTTCACTTGCATCGCGGTGACAGGGAAGCCTGGTTGTGGGTTGGGGAGCGGTGCCCGTTTGCGATTTCAGGTGCAGTGGTCCTTCACGTAAGCGTCAGGGTAACACCTTTTGCTTGCCCATGACTGTGTCCTTGGCGATTCGCTCCATGCTGAGCAGCGTCCGGTTGGCAACGGACGGGCTCGATTCGGGTATAGGGGTCCTTCGCTGGCGCTCAGGATGACAGCTTTAATTTCCCCCCATGGACGCGATCGTGGCGGAGGCCGTTCCTTCCCCGAGCACAGATCACGGCGGGTGGCCGTTACTTCCCCGAGCCATGTCGCGGCGGATGGCTGTATCCTTAGCCGACGTGCCGTGATGCGATCCGGCAGTTGACCATCCATGCTGACCGACCAGGCCATACTGAAGCAGATTGAGCGCCAGCCGCACCACTCCGCCGGCTTCAAGCAGCTGGTGCGGGAGATGAACCTGCGAGGCAACGACCGCCGGCTTCTGGCCGAACGGCTGCGGGCGCTGGTGAAGAGCGCGCGACTCATCGAGACGGCGCGCGACCGCTACACCCTGGCCGAGCATGCCGCGGCGCGGCAGAACCTGGTGGCCGGGCGGTTGACCATGCACCGCGACGGCTACGGATTCGTGATTCCCAACCCCGACCAGCGCGCCACCATTGCGGGCGACATTTTCATTCCGCCGCATGCGATTGGCTCGGCCATGCACGGCGACCAGGTGCTGGTGGAGCTGGGGCGCGGGCGCGACGATGGGCGGGCGGAAGGCCGCATCGTGCGAGTGCTCACCCGGGGCAATCCTACCGTGGTGGGAACCTTCCATCGCAGCCCGCGGCAGAACTACGTGACGCCGATCGATGAGAAAGTCACCAAGCAGATCATGATTCCGCGCGGCATGGAGTGGCCGCAGGGGGAAGATGACGTCGAGTCCAGCGCCGAGTTCCGGCACAGCCCGAGTAAGGCTTCGGGCGGGACAGCGGATTCTGACAAACCGGAAAAGTCGTCGCGGAAGAAGGCGGCGTCACGCGATCGGGTGCTGGGCAAGGAAGCGCAGCGCACGGAGTGGGACGACCTGGACGGCGTGGTGGTCGAGGTCGAGATCACGGACTGGCCCTCGCCGACGGAGAATCCGCGCGGCCGGGTGCTGGAGATTCTGGGCTACGAAGACGATTTCGGCGTCGATGTCGAGATCATGATTCGCAAGTTCCACCTGCCGCATCAGTTCCCGGTGGAAGTATTGCAGGAGGCGCAGCGCTTCGATCCGGTGATTCCGGCGACGGAGATGCGCCATCGCCGGGACTATCGCGCCGTGCCCATCGTGACCATCGACGGCGAGACGGCGCGCGACTTCGACGACGCGGTGACGGTGCATCGCCTGGACGGCGGCAACTTCGAGTTGCAGGTGCACATTGCCGATGTGGCGCATTACGTTCGCGAGGGCTCGCCCATCGACCTGGAGGCGCGGCTGCGCGGGACGTCGGTGTACTTCCCCGACCGCGCCGTGCCCATGCTGCCCATCGAGCTGTCGACCGACTTGTGCAGCCTGCGTCCGCAGGTGGAACGCATGGTGCTGTCGTGCGTGATGGAGATTGACCCGCAGGGCGAGATCGTGGGCTACACGCGTGAACGAGGGCGTCATCCGCTCGGCCGAGCGGATGACGTACACCAACGTCAACCTGATCCTGGAGGGCGACACCTCGCTGCGGCAACGCTACGGGCGGCTGGTGGAGCTGTTTGAGCTGATGCGCGAGCTGGCGATGATCCTGAACCGCAAGCGCGAGCGGCGCGGCTCCATTGACTTCGATCTGCCGGAGCCGGTGATCGAGTTTGACGAGCACGGGCTGATGAAGAGCATCACGCGCTCAGAGCGCAACATTGCCAACCGCATCATCGAGGAGTTCATGCTGTCGGCCAACGAATGCGTGGCCAGCTACCTGGAAGGCAAGCATGTGGGCTCGCTGTACCGCATCCACGAAAAGCCTGACCCCAAGCGGGTTTACGACTTCGAGACGATTGCGGCGAAGTTCGGCTACTCCCTGGGTGTGGGAGCCTCTGCCGGTGAAGCGGGTGCAGTTCAAGGCGGAGCGGCGCGAGCGTGCCGGGAGCGGGCGCGCGGCCAAGACGATTGAGTTGCCGGAGGAAGTGCACCTGACGCCGCGGATGTATCAGAAGCTGACGCAGAAGATTGCGGGCAAGCCGGAAGAGCGCATCCTGTCGTACCTGATGCTGCGGTCGCTGAAGCAGGCGCGCTACTCGGAGAAGAACGAAGGCCACTTCGCGCTGGCCGCGCCGACGTACACTCACTTCACCTCGCCGATCCGGCGGTATCCCGATCTGATCGTGCACCGGATTTTGAAAAGCGTGCTACGCGATTCCGCCGAGCAGCAGGAAAATGGCGTGTCTGTCGGTGTGGGAGGGATGGCGCACAGCGAGTCGCCGTCCCCGTGGTCGAAGAAAGGAAAGGCGCCGGCGTCGCATGCGGAGCAAAGGGGTCCTTCGACTACGGCGCGCAAAGGAGGCACGCCTCCGCTCAGGATGACAACCGGAGGTATGGGCGGGCCGCTTCCCGAAGACGAGCTGCACGACATTGCTGCCGAGTCGAGCCAGTCGGAACGGCGCGCCGACGAAGCCGAACGCGAGCTGATGGAATGGAAGAAGATGAAGTTCATGGAGCAGCACATCGGGGAGGATTACGCCGGGCTGATCGTGAGCGTCACCAAGTTTGGCATGTTCGTTGAGCTGAACGACATGTTCATCGAAGGGCTGGTGCCGCTGGGCTCGCTGAGCGATGACCACTACCTGTATCACGAGAACACGCGGCAGATCATCGGGCAGCGGACGCGGAAGACGTATTCCATGGGCGACACGGTACGGGTGCTGGTGGACCGGATCGACCGGATGCAGCGGCGGATCCAGTTTGCAGTGGTGGAAGAGCGGCCGGTGGTGAAGCGGCGGAAGAAGCGATAGGGGCTTCTGCTGGGTGTAGGGGTCCTTCGCTGGCGCTCAGGATGACAATGAGGGAGATCGGCTTCACGGCGGGCCAACCGCAGGTCCTTCGACTCCGGTGCTACGCACCTCCGCTCAGGATGACAATACGGTCGGGAGGACATTCTTTGCGGGGATAGGGGTCCTTCGCTGGCGCTCAGGATGACAATGAGGGACATCGGCTTCACGGCGGGCCAACCGCAGGTCCTTCGACTCCGGTGCTACGCACCTCCGCTCAGGATGACAAACTAAGAACTAAGCGTGCAGCGGCCCTCGGACTAAAAACTAAGCGTGCAGCGGCCCTCGGTATGACAAGCTCGATTTGGCGGGTTACGGGTAGAATGATCAGCATGCGTCGCGCTGCCGCTCTTCTGGTTGCTTACTTTTCTCTTGCTGGCTTTGCTCTGGGACAGGCTGACACGCCTGGGACGCAGACGTCTGCCTCCGGCACGGCGTCCTCCGTGTCGGCCCCTGCCGCTCAAGCCAGCGCCGCTCCGGCGCCGGTTCCTGCCGGATGGCCTACCGCGCAGTTTGCCGCGACCAAAGATGTCAGCGTGCAGAAGTCCTACCAGATACTGAATGACATGATTCGCGCCATGGGCGGCGACCTGTATCTCAACCTGCGCGACATGACCAGCGAGGGGCGCACCTACGGCTTCTATCACGGGACGCCCAACAGCATGAGCATCCAGTTCTGGCGCTTCTGGGCGTGGCCCGACAAGGAGCGGCTGGAGCTGACCAAGCAGCGCGACATCACGGAAATTTTCAACGGCGACAAAGGCTACGAGGTCACCTACAAGGGAACGGCGACGCAGGAGCCGAAAGAGATGGAAGACTACCTGCGGCGGCGCGAGCATTCGCTGGAGTGGGTCATCCGCAAGTGGCTGCCGGCGCCGGGCACCATGATTCTGTACAGCGGCACCGCCATGGTGGAGCGCAACCTGGCCGACCAGGTGACCATCCTGAACGACAAGAACGACAGCGTGACCTTGTCGATCGATCCGCGCAGCCATCTGCCGATCAAGGAGACCTATAGCTGGCGCGATTCCCAGGACCGCCAGTTGGACGAAGAGGCGATCATCTTTGCCAACTACCGCACCATCCAGGGCATCCCCACGCCGTTCAGCACGGTGCGGGAGCGCAACGGAGAGATGACCAACCAGCGCTTCATCACGACTGCATCCTACAATGTAGGAGTGGCGCCGGCGATGTTTGAGACCAAGGGGATAACGTACAACCCAGGGAAAGAGCAGAAGTAGGATATTTCGCATCTCTCTCGCTCTTCGCCATTCGCTCTTCGCTATTCGCCATTCACGCAATTTGGATCATTTGTCCGAAGACAAGCGAATTGTTGCGGAAAGCGCGCAACCGATAGGGGATTTGCCGGATACGGGAGTGCGCTAAAATACTCTCTCCGGGGGCACTCGCTGGTGCCGCACCAAATCGCCGGGCTGCCATTCACGTTCGCAACGACTGAACAATAGAGAAATCGCTTCCTGGACGTCCGCAGGGAGCCGTAAAGGAATTGCTGGTAATTCCTTGGAAGTACCCATCGTTTAGTTATGGCGCTGAAAACTAACTACTTACGATTCGGCGAATTCCGTCTCTATCCCACCGAGCAGCAGTTATTGCGCGAAGGAATGCCGGTGCCGCTGGCGCCGAAAGCGTTCGACATTCTGCTGTACCTGGCACGGAACAGCGGGCGGCTAGTGAAACGCGAGACGCTGATGGAGGCCATCTGGCCCGACAGCTTCGTGGAAGAAACCAACCTGACGGTGAATATCTCGTTACTGCGCAAGGCACTGGAGCGCGAAGGGCAGCCGTACATTGAGACCGTGCCGCGTAAGGGCTATCGCTTTACCGCCGAGGTTACGGAGTGCGAAGAGGAAGAGCCAACCTTACGGACAAGTAATGAAAATGTAACGCCAGCAGCGGCGCAGGATTTCTCGGGCACGGGTGCGGCGACGGCGACGGCGAAGGCGCCCGAAGAAGCGGCTGCCCGGCCGATGATTCCCGTCTCGGCCTCTGGTACAGAGCTTCCCCGAATCGCCGCAGCGGAGGCGGCAACGGGAGCAATGTCGCCCGCGGTAGGTACGTGGTCCGATGCGGCGGGCGCTGCGCGCTGGAAAGTTTCGGCGATTCGGATTGCCCTGTTCAGCGTGGCGATGCTGGTGATTGTGGGAGGCCTGTTCTATTACCTGGTGCACTGGAAGGCGCGGCAGACGGTGAGCGCCTCGGAACGGTCGATTGCGATTCTGCCCTTCCGTCCACTGGAGGCGGCGCCGCAGGACGAGTACCTGGGCATGGGGTTGACCGATGCGCTGATCACGCGGTTGGGCACGCTGCACAAAATCATCGTGCGGCCGATTGGGTCGGTGCGGCGTTATGCGCAGTCGGACGATCCGCTGGCGGCCGGGCGGCAGCTGGCGGTGCAGTCGGTGCTGGAGGGAACCATCCAGCGCGATCTGCAGCACGATCAAGTGCGGGTGACAGTGCGGCTGCTGCGGGTGGCCGACGGCGAAGTGCTGTGGGCCAACCAGTTCGACCAGAAGTTCACCGATATGTTCTCGGTGGAGGACTCCATCTCGCAGCAGGTGGCCGACAAGCTCACCATCAATTTGAGCGGCGACGAGCAGAAGCAGTTGCTGCGACCTTTCACCGGCAACAGCGATGCGTACCAGCTTTACCTGAAGGGGCGGTATTACTGGAACAAGCGCACGGTGGATGGAGTGAAGCAGAGCATCGACTACTTCCAGCGGGCGATCCAGAGTGACCCAAACTATGCGCTGGCATACGCGGGGCTGGCGGACTCGTACACGCTGGCGGGGTCGTACGGCTACAGCATTCTTCCGCCGGAGCAGGCGATGCCCAAGGCGGAGGCAGCGGCAGCCAGGGCACTGGAGCTGGATGGCAGCCTGGCGGAGGTACAAACTTCGCTGGCCTACATCACGTTTACGTACGACTGGGATTATCCTCGGGCCGAGCAGGAGTTCAAGCGGGCGATCGCGCTGAATCCGCTGTACGACACGGCACACCACTGGTATTCGCACGAGCTGATGGCCCTGGGCCGTCCCGATGAGGCACTGGCGGAGGCGCGCCGGGCGCTACAACTTTCTCCCGCCGACACGGTGATGAACGAGCACCTGGGTTGGACCTACCTGATGGCGCGCGACTATGACCGCGCGATTCAGAGCGCGAAAAAGGCGCTGGAGATCGATCCGGACTTCCTGCTGGCGCATCGGGTGCTGGGCATGGCGTACCAGTACAAGGGACAGAACGACCTGGCGATCGCGGAGTCGCAGCGCGGGGTGGAGCTGTCGAAGAACGATCCGGTGGCCAAGGCGTTTCTGGCGCGGGCGTATGCCGCGGCGGGCAAGACAGGCGAAGCGACCAAGATCGTGAATGAACTGGTGGAGCTGGCGAAGTCGCAATATGTGCCGCCGGCCGAGATTGGCGAGACGTTTGCCGCACTGGGACGTAAGGACGAAGCGTTCCAATGGTTGAACAAAGCTGCCGATGAGCGGGCTGCAGCCTTGGTTTATATGAAGGTGGCGCAGGTGTTCGATCCGCTGCGCTCCGACGCGCGCTTCCAGGACTTACTGAAGCGCGTCCACCTGCAGTAATTCCTTCTCTTCTGCCGGCGCACTGCCGGAAGAATCTTTTGCCAGCCGCTACCTGGTCTCCACGTGCTGCAACTCCATTTGATAAGGAGTGGGAGCAATCCGCGTGGATCCGTCATAGGGGCCGTTGTAGGCGGCAATGAGAAACAGGCTGAAGGCCAGCGTGCCGGAGAGAGCGGCGGTCATGGCCGCCTGCCAGCCCAGGCTTTCGTGTCCGAAGAAGTAGGTGAACAGCACCAGCACGACGCCCCCGGCGTATAGCAGGTACCACAATGTCTGAGGCACGGTTCCGCGGCTGGTGAACAGGCGAATGCGGCGGTCGTTGGAGAGCTCATTCAGGTGGCGGATGGACTCGGCGTAGAAGGCCTGGAACTTGGGGTTGTTGGGATCGCCGGCCTCGTACACGTTCCAGACGTTCTGGATGGCGGCCCAGGTGCGCTGGCTTTCGCGGCCGTCGGCCATGGCGGGGAATTCGTCCTCCAGAACGGCGTGAATGTACTCGGTCAAAGCGGTACGGATGTTGGCTCGAAGAGGATCGGGCATCGCGACCGACATACGCGAGAGGTCGCCGACTTCGTTGACTTCGCGCTCCAGGTTGGTGCCCGCGTCCTGGAACTGGGTCCAGACAACGAAGATGGCGAAGGCGATGAGCACGGCGTAGAGCGTGCCGATCATCAGGAAGAAAAAGCTGGCGACATCATGATGCTTCTTGAGCGATTCGATGTCGACGAAGCGGCGGACGATGACCAGGCCCAGAACGGAGACCACCATCACGGCACAAACGAACAGGCTGCCGTAAAAAGGTGAATCCATAGCATTCTCCTCGAGAACGATTGCGTAAGAAGCGATTGTGAAGGTTGGGCGGGAATTGTGGTACTGCCAAAATTACCAACGGCGATATCAGTGTGGTTCCTGCGGCGGCGCTGGGGCTGCGGGTTTCAGGGAGGGGGAAGGAAATCCTGGCGCGCCATTCCGGCCGGCAACATCTTAACTTAGGAAACTCACCCCAGGAGGAAAGGTATGACGCGCGAAGCTAAGTTGATGGCGGGCATCATTCTGATCACGGTGCCGAGCATTCAGTACGGCGGGTATTTCCTGTTGACCTCGCTGATGAACAAGAGCTCCGGGTACATGGACAACGCGCTGCGGCAGAACTTTTTTCGCGCCGGACATGCGCATGCGGGGGTGATCGTCATTTTGTCGCTGGTGTGCCAGGTACTGGCGGATGCGGCGATGCTGCCGCCGTCGCTGACTTGGGTGGCGCGGATCGGAGTGCCGCTGGCGGCGATCCTGATACCGCTGGGGTTCTTCCTGTCGGTGGCCTCGCCGACGGCGAGCGAGCCGAATGGCGCGGTGCAGCTGATTTATGCCGGCGCACTGGTGCTGGCGGTTGCGGTAGTGACGCTGGGGGTGGGGTTGATACGTAGCGGGATGGCGGGGTGAGCACCGGCTTCACTGCCGGCCAACCGCAGGTCCTTCGACTACGGTGCAGCGCACCTGCGCTCAGGATGACAACTCGCCAGGTAGTCGAGGAAGAGCGAAAGTGTCTCCACGCGCTCCTATCGCCAGACGGGCCGGGGCAGCTTTGCGGGTATAAGGGGTCCTTCGCTGGCGCTCAGGATGACAAGTCTATAGGGATGCCATCCGCCGCTCGGGATGAAAAAAACAGTGGCCAGTGGCCAGGGGGCATTGGTTCGTCCTGCCGGAACATTCTTCGAACGCAAGCAAGAACCAAGGGCACGGAGAGATTGAGTTCTCCGTGCCCTCTGTGCTTTATGGTGAATGGCTGTCGTACCCGCCAGCATCTTAAACGGCTGTCGTGATCCTGCGGCAGCTTCCGCTTAGGCCTTCGTAGCCTGGGTCTTCAATACCTCGATCGCCTTGTTGAGCTGGTCGTCGGGCTGGTTGGCTTTTTGCTTTTCTTCCTGCGCCTGGTCCTCTGCGTTCTCGTCCTCGTCGGGAGCGATAAAGTCGTCGGAGTTGTCGGCGATCAGGATGTTCGGGGTGATCGCGGTATCCTGCAACGCCTTGCCCGAAGGTGAGTAATACTTGGCCACAGACAGCATCAGGGCAGAGCCATCCGGCATGTCGATGACTTTCTGGATGGAGCCGGAGCCGAAGGTCTTATCACCGACGACGTCGCCGCGAGCGTTCTCCATGATGGCGGCGGCCACCAGTTCAGCCGGGCCGGCGGTACCGCGATTGACCAGAACGGCCAGGGGCACGTTGGCCGCGATGGCCTTCTGGGGATCGGCATTGAAGGTCTGCTTGGGATACTTCTGGCCCTGCAGGTAGCTGATAGTGCCGTGATTCAGAAACAGGTTGGCCGTGGCCACGCCCTCGTTCTCGTCTCCGTCACCGGAGTTACGGAGGTCGAGGATGATCTTCTTAGCGCCATCTTTCTGCAGCGCCTTCACCTTGCCGGCGATTTCCTGAGCGCGTCCCTTGGGGAAGTCATCGACCTTGATGTAGCCGATACCGTCCGACATCATTTTGTCGGTGAGCGGGGGATCGGAAACCACGGCCAGAGTGACAGCCGATTTCACCGGCAGCGCACGCCGCGGGCGAACCACCGACACGTTGACGACGGAGCCGGGGTTGCCGGTCAAGCGGCCGTCGATTTCCGCCAGCGACATGTCGCGGGTGGACTTGCCTTCAATGGCTTCGATGATGTCGCCACTGGCGATCTCAGCTTTGTCGGCCGGGCCGCCGGGGATGACCGAGATGACGGCAGCGTAGCCGTAGCGCTTGGAAACAGCAGCTCCGATGCCGGCTTTGCCCTGCTTGCGGTCCTTGTACTCCTTGTACTCGGTCGGGTCGAGATAGCTGGAATTGGCGTCGAGCGACTCCAGCAACCCATGCAGCGCGCCGTTGGTAACGGAGTTGATGTTGGGCTCCTCGACATACTCGGTGCGGATGCGGGAAAGCACCTCGCTGTACACGGCCAGTTGGCGGTACGAGCCGTCGTCATTGGTATCGGCCTTGACGCCGAGTCCGCCAACGATGACGAAAGAGGCGAGCAGGAACGAGAGAGCGAGAACAACAAACTTGGTGGTCTTCGACATTTTTAATTCGCTGAGAGGGATACCGCCTGCGGATCGCTCTTATTCTATCCCAGTTTCGATGCCCGGCTGCCAGGAAGGTTCCGGGAAATCGAGCTGAAACATGGGAGAAAAGTGGCCCCTGACTGGTATTTGGACGTGATCCGGGGCAGGAGGTAAGCCGCGGAGGGACAGGGCTCAGCTATGGGTCGCCAAGGCGATGCTGTGGGCTACGACGGCTGCCCATGAGCCCAGACCGAAGAGAACCGCCCCGACGACGAGCAGCACCGTGGTGAGGGTGCGCCGGGCCCTTAGCGAGGAAATACGCTCCAGGAGCATGGTACGGAGGCCGTAGAGTCCGTGGTAGAGGGCAGCAGCCAGCATCAGGATGTAGGTGAGGGTGAAGAACAGGTGGCGATCGCGGAAGAGGACGTTTTGCAGGCCGTCATTGTCGTCGCCGTTGGGCGCGAGGAAGTGCAGGGCGTTGGTATGCATGATGGTCATGTGCAGGCCCAAGAGGAGGAAGAGCACGAGGGCGGCGGCGATGTTCAAATTCTGTAGTCTGGTGCGGTTCATGGGTCTCCTTAGTCGGAGGCGGTGAGCATCCGGTATCCGCCGGCCATGAGAAACAGGAAGGCCAGCAGCATGATGGCAAGTACCAAGGGGCGAACCACGGGAGGCTGTTGGGCGACATCGGTCGTCTCCTGCGGGCGGCCGACGGGTACTCCGAAGTCGAGGAGTAGCAGGCGAATGCCGTTGAAGGCGTGGTAACCGAAGGCGAGGAAGACGAAGAACTCGGCGATCTTGAAGGGCGGCCCGTCGAAGATGTGCGGCTCTTCCCAAAGGTAAAGGTGCCAGGCGCGGAGGCTGGTGACCACCACGTGCATCAGGAAATAAATCAGGATGCCGAGGCCGGTGATGCGGTGAAGGATGTAAGCGGGACGTTCGAAGCCGGAGCGCCCGTTAGCGAGCCAGTCCAGGGTACCGGATTGCGATTGAGCCATGCAGGTTTCCGTGGGGTAACTGGCCATGGTAGGGAATACGGAGGGACTGGGCCGTGAGCGGGGTCACGTGGGGCGGGTTGTCGAAGCAAAACGGGAAAGCGGTCGACAGGGGTCAGGGGCTAGGTTAGGGGCTAGGGGTCAGGGGATTCATGCGCGGAGTTTGTTCGCGGGGGTGACAGATCATGAATGCGATGGAAGTTCGATTCGCTGCGGGCGAACCGCAGGTCCTTCGACTCCGGTGCTACGAACCTCCGCTCAGGATGACAATCGGAAGGGGAGTCAGCTCAGGAAGACAGATCATGATGCGACGGAAGTTCGATTCGCTGCGGGCGAACCGCAGGTCCTTCGACTCCGGTGCTACGCACCTCCGCTCAGGATGACAATCGTGAGGGGAGTCAGCTCAGGATGACAGATCATGAATGCGATGGAAGTTCGATTCGCTGCGGGTGAACCGCAGGTCCTTCGACTCCGGTGCTGCGCACCTCCGCTCAGGATGACAATCGGAGGGGAGTCAGCTCGGATGACAGATCATGAATGCGACGGAAGTTCGATTCGCTGCGGGCGAACCGCAGGTCCTTCGACTCCGCGGCGCAAAAGCGGCGCAGCTGCGCTCAGCATGACAATCGGAGGGGAGTCAGGGACGAGAGGGGGAGACGTGCGAGTAAAGCACACGCGAGTGGAGAAACATGCAACTGGAGAGCACGCGAGTGGGGGACAGACGAGTAGGGGGAGCAGACGAGTGGGGGAGCAAAAGGAAAAGGCTGTGACTTTGGTTATGCTCTAGCCGCCAACTCCTGCGAGGGAGTTATACGGCGTGGACGCATGTACCGTCACAGCCCTTGAACGATCACTGCTTTCGCGGTTCCAAACCCCGGCTGACACCTCGCAGTGCAGTCGGTTTTTTCGGGTTTGGCGGTTGTTCCGGTCGCCCGGATCGAACCGATCCCCCAGCGTACTTCAGAGCGGCTACGCGAAGTTGCCGTCCTTTTCTGCCGCCGACGAAAGCTGCTGCTTTGGTTATGCTCCAGCGGCCAGCTCCTGCGAGAGAGCCAACTGCGTGGAGGCATGTACCGCCTCAGCTTCCGTGCGATCACCGCTTTCGCGGGTTCCAAACCCCGGCTGACACCTCGCAGAGCAGTCGGTTTTTTCGGGTCTGGCGGTTGCGTCCGGTCGCCCGGATGGAACCGATCACTCAGCTTACTTCGGAGCAGCTACGATTTGTTGCTGTCCTTTTCTGCCGTCGACGAAAGCCAATTTATCGGACCATGAAAAAATGTCAACGCCCAAGGTTTGTGCAATGGCAAGTTATTTGTCTGTGGGTATTAATTCTTGCAAACACAACAATTCAGCCGGGTTCCTGAAGGTACGCTGACGAAATTCAACTCCTGTACACATGTTTTTCACAGAAGCGCCGCATCGAAAGTGTAGAAAGTCAGAGGAACCATCCGGAATTCTTGACGAATCGCCGGTTGTGCCTCATCTTGGAGAGTCAGGAGCGGAATGTCCGATCTGATAGCGTATGTCGATGGCGGGTCGCACGGGAATCCGGGGCCGTCGGGCATTGGGGTGGTGATTGAAGGCCCCGATGGTGCGACCACACGCATCGCCAAGTGGATAGGGCATCAGGACAACAACGTCGCCGAGTACGTTGCCCTGCTGGAAGCCTTACAGCACGCCGTTTCCGTCAAGGCCCGCACCTTGCAGGTCTACTCCGACTCCGAAATTGTCGTGAAACAGATGACGGGCGAATATGCCTGCCGCAGCTCGCGGCTGCATTCGCTCAACTGGACCTGCCGCAAACTCGCCCGCTCGGTCGAGTTTTCCATCGCTCACGTCCCCCGCGAACAGAACCGCGAAGCCAACGAACTGGCAAATCGCGCGGTGCGCAAAGGGCAGTAGTCGTCGTAAACCCTTCTTTGCTGGTTCACAGCCTGCGATGCCCCTCGGCGGAATTCTCGTTCGGAGTATAGGGGTCCTTTGCTGGCGCTCAGGATGACAGATCAGGATGATGTTCAAGATCGTGTGTGACCGGGGTCACTGCGCTTAGGACAGGGAAGCGCCAGCATGGAGGGTACGCGCGAGGCATGCCATGCTGACCAAGACCGTCATTGAACCGTTCCGCATCAAGAGTGTGGAACCTATCCGCTGGACCACCCGCGAGCAGCGCGAAGAGCTGCTGCGCGCCGCCCACTACAACCTGTTCCTGCTGCCCGCCGAGGACGTGCTGATCGACCTGCTCACCGATTCGGGGACGGGCGCCATGTCAACGCGGCAATGGGCGGCGGTCATGCTGGGCGATGAGAGCTATGCAGGCAGTCCCAGCTTCGATCACTTCCGCGACTCCATCCAGGACATCTTCGGCTACCGGCACGTGATCCCCACGCACCAGGGGAGGGCGGCGGAGCGCATCCTGTTCAGCGTGGCCTGCAAAAAGGGCGACGTGGTGCCGAACAATACGCATTTCGACACCACGCGGGCGAATGTGGAGTTCGTGGGCGCGGAGGCGGTAGACCTGCCGATTGCCGAGGCGCGGCAGCCGGCGCTGTGGCATCCCTTCAAGGGCAATATGGATGTGGCCGCGCTGGAGGCGCTGATCGAGCGAGTGGGCCGCGAGCGGGTTCCGCTGGTGATGTTGACCATCACCAATAATTCCGGCGGCGGACAGCCGGTCTCGATGGAGAATGCGCGGGCGGTCAGCGCGGTATGCCACAAGCACCGCATCCCGCTGTATTTTGATGCCTGCCGTTTTGCCGAGAACGCGTACTTCATCAAGCTGCGCGAGCAGGGCTATGCGGGGAAGACGCCGAAGCGGATTGCGCAGGAGATGTTCGCGCTGGGCGACGGCTGCACCATGTCGGCCAAGAAAGACGGCATGGCCAACATCGGCGGTTTTCTGTGCACCAACGACGGCATTCTGGCGGCGCAGGAGAAAGACCTGCTGATCCTGACGGAGGGATATCCCACGTACGGGGGGTTGGCGGGTCGCGACCTGGAGGCCATCGCGGTTGGGGTGCAGGAGGCGCTGGAAGAAGATTACCTGCGCTATCGGATCGCGTCGACGGCGTACCTGGGCGATCACCTGATTGAGCAGGGCGTGCCCATTGTGCAGCCGCCGGGAGGGCATGCGATTTATCTGGATGCGCGGGCGTTTCTGCCGCACGTTCCGCTGGAGCAATTGCCGGGCGTGGCGTTGGCGGCGGAGTTGTACTTAGAAGGCGGGATCAGGACAGTGGAGATTGGGACGCTGATGTTTGCCGCGGCGGCGAAGATGGATTTGGTGCGGCTGGCGATTCCGCGGCGAACGTATACCCAGAGCCATATCGATTATGTGATTGAAGTGATCCTGGCCGTGTGGCAGCGGCGGGAGGCGATTCGAGGGATGCGGTTGACGTACGAAGCGCCGTTCCTGCGGCACTTCACCGCGCATCTGGAGCCGATGGAACCGGAGTTTGCGCTGGCTGACGCCCGGGTGTGCTGTTGAGAAGGCTGTCGGCACTCGCTGATTGAAACCTCTTCGTCCCGCATGCCTGCCCAGAAGGCAAGCCAATATGGTGGAAAGCAGCTCCCTCCACTACGCTCCGACTCCGTCTTCACTCCGGTCAGATACTGACGGTTACCTCAGCGGCTGAAGTCTGAGACGTGGGTGCGAACTCAGCTGCACACCTGAAGGTGTGCTCCACCCAGTTTCACTTGGTCGGTGCTGCGGACTACGGCGAGGTCAACACCGTGTGATACGGGTCGAGGATGACCTGCTTCACTTCCGCTGAGACGGGCAAGGTGAAACGGGTTTCGGCGCCTTCGGCGAAGACGCGGCCAAGGTACTGCTGGCGATCTCCCACAATGCCATACACAGGAACGCTGGTCACCAGATCGAAGGGTGCAGCGCCCTGGTGAATGACGCCGCTTACGGTGGCGCCCTTCGTTCCGTGAGCGAACTTCACTCCAGAAAGCTCAAGCTGCGGGAACGCCGTGCCGTTTACCCAGCCATCGAAAAACCAGTCCAGCGATTTGCGATTCTCGAACCACAGGGAGCGCGGTAAGACTTCTTCCACGGCCTGTTCGAAATCGGTATTGGTAATTTCCTTTCCCTGGTAGCGGGTCACCAGGTTGCGGAGCAGCCCCAGGAACACGGTGTCGTCGCCCTGTGGCCGCTCCGGAGTGCGGGAGGCGTCGCGGAGCATCCAGCGCAACATATGAATCATCCAGGTGCCGCGTCCGTAGGTGATGATCTCGTATCCGTTGGGGAAGTGCGATGACGACAGGCGGCTGCCCAGCGTTACCGGCCCGGCCTCCACAATGCGGCGATCGTTGTGCGACTTGCTGCCCAGGATCTGCCGGTAATTCTCCAGGGTGAGCTGAACGTCGGCGGGCTGCGAACGCTCCAGCAGCAAAAGCGAACAGTAGTTGGCCAGGGCCTCCAGCAGCCACTGCTCGTGGTAGCTGGCCCAGGAAACTTTGTCGCCGTACCACTGATGCGCCAGTTCGTGCGGCATCATGACTTCGCTATAGATGATGGCGTCGGGAGCCGACAGGTTCATGGCGCGCAGCTGATCGGTCGGGAGGTAGGCGTAGCTGGAAAGGAAGATCAGGCCGGGCCAGCCCTGGCTCTCGGTGCTGGGATTTTCGGTCAGCGACAGAGAGCTGAACGCATAGGGCCCAAGCATCTGGCTAAGGGAGCTGAGCGTTTCGGCGGCGCGTCCCGCCAGCGCCTGGCCGGTACCGGTGGGATTCTGCAAGGGCGGCGGTGAGGGCACGGGCTCGACCGTTCCGGGTGCGTGCGGCGACAGCAGTGGAGTCGAACTGTTGCGTGCGTTGGGTGCCGATTGCTGATCGCTGCTGCCGCGTGCGGCGTAGGCTTCCACCAGCACCGGCGTCGACTTGTCGGCCGCGCGGACGTACTCGCCCAGGTTGAATCCCGCGATGGGGATGGGCTGCTCACTGACCCAGTGGCCGACGAAACCGCTGCCTTCAGGGTCGAGCGATACCTGCTTGCCGGTAGCGATCAGCGACCAGGGTTGGGGGAAGTGGAAGGTAAGGTCGTAGTTGGCCATGGCAATACCCCGGTTGGGATACCACGTACCGCGCGCGCCAACGTACAACAGGCCGCCGCCCGCATCCGACAGCACCGATCCCGCGTAGGTGAAGCGCAACGGGAAGTGCGCGCCCGGCTGCAGCGGGGCGGGAAATACCACTGCGATAACGTCGTTACCGCGGCGCGAAAGTTCGCTGCCCTCCACGGCTTCGTTCTGGATGAACTCCAGCGGCTTGCCTTCGTATTCGACCTCTTTCACCTGCAGGTAGCGCGACAGTTCGAAGAGCACGATGCGCGTGCCACCTTCTTTCACGTCGATATCGAGCGTAGCGTCCGCCGACAGATGCCGCGACAGATCGAGGGTGGAGTTGATGGTGTACTTGCCGGTGGACAGCACGCGCGGTGTCCAAAGGGGACCGGTGGGGCCGCCGAAGCGGGTGTCGGAGAGCGGAGTTTTGCGCAGCGAGCGCATGGGGAAGCTCATCCACAGGTCGTAGTAGGTCTGGTCGTCGTGGGTGGAGGCGTTGCCCACCACAACCTGCTCGGGGCTGCGAGTGTCGAACAGAACATCGAAGACGCCGTAGTGCTGGCCGGCGATGCGGGCGTGGAACAGATGGTCGGGGATGGCGGGTGGCTCGCCTGGGGCCGCGGTGCCGGGCACGCTGGTAAACGAGATGCACAAGCGCATGGCGTCCATCGCGGCCAGGCTGCGGGCGTTGGCGTCGTTACGGGAGATGAATTCAGCGGCATCCTCCGGCGCCCGAAGGAAGGGCTGAAGCTCTTTCGCGGTGTCGTCATTAAAACGCAGATAAGCGGAGGAGAATTTCTCTTCCAGCACGCCGGCGTTGATGAACAGGCCGAGCGAGGCTCGCTCCATGCGGTCAGGTGGTCGCACCAGAACTTCGCCGTCCCCCTCGAAGTAGGCGCCGGTGATCCGCCCGTCGATCGCCTGGGTAAACGCGATGGTGCCGTCGTTCAGCCACAGGTGAACGTCTTCGCGCTCGATGACTGCTTCGCGGATTTTGAAGACCTTTTGCGGGTCAAGTCCCACAGTGCGGAGCGCGCGATACAGCGGTACCACGGGGCCGGAGGTGAGCGGGAGGGACGGCGTCTGCGCCGTCATACTTACGGTGAAGGCGAGCACAAGCGCGAAGAACAGCCGTCGCGCGGCCGATTTGGCCTGGAATCTCATAAGACCTGGCTCAAGGATGCTACGCCGGTGGGGCAATTGTCATCTTTGATGGGACGAGCCGCAGGGGAGGAAGTTAGTCGGGAACCGACTGGGAGGTGGAATTCTCGGCAACGACCAGTTTCTCTTCCAGTTCAGCCACGCGCTCCATCAGGTAATGGTCGTAGCCTTTGAAGTTGCGCAGACGGTAGAGAAATTCACCCAGAAGCAGGAGCCGGCTGCAAACCACCACGATGAAAACTAACGCCAAGGAGGTGTCGAGGTTGGCGTGGAACCGGCTGTAGGCTTCCACGTCGGCAGCGCGGAGCCCGGAGCGGATGGCAACGACTTCCAGGAAGACGCCTCCCAGGAAAAGACCCATCAGCAGCATCAGGAAAACGAAGCCGCGGGCGACGTACACCATGGTCGCGAAGGCGTTGTTGTGGCATTCGCACAGGTTGAAGAGCTTGGAATTGACCGAGAGCAGGCGGGCCTTCAGGATCCAGGTGCTGAGCTTTTGCGGAGGCAGCGAAAGGAAATGCCGCACGGTGTCGGCATACAGCGCAAACAGGCCGCTAAACAGGACCAGCAACACCTCCAGCGGGAGGGCGTGGTCATGCAGCCACCAGAGAAAAGAAGTCAGCATTATGGGCGCAAATATAACACGGAAGGGCGGTTCCCTGTTCGCCGCGGGAGAGCCAAAACAGCGTCAGTTTGCCGAAGTGGGCGGGCCGCCAGCCGTCAGCCGGAGACGTCAAAGGCGATGGATCAATGCCGTGCCAAAACCTTGATTTTGAGCATGTCGAAAAAGTAACACGGAATTCAGACTCCGTTAAGGTTGGTTGGATATGCTGGAAAAACTATGCCGAGGAGGGACCTGATGTCCTTCCCCGAAATGCTTTCAGAGGCCGCACCAAGCAGAGATGCGGCCGCTGATCGCGAAGGTACAATGATCCGCCGTTTGGGTCTTCGGGCCATCCTCCACGGATCGCTCCCCGGAGGCGCAATGAGCCGCGCTGGCGAAGGCGCGGCTCTTTACATCTGAAGCAATCAGCAACCCGGGTTCAGAAAGTCATGAGCTCTTCCCAGTGAGGCCTTAGTCCGCTTTGAACGGGGCGGAAGCCCGGGGTCTGCCAATCAGATCGAGGGGGCGTAATTTTTGTGAGGTCCGTCACGACGCGACGGTTAGGCGTAGTTGACGAGCCTTCTCCCAGACGCATATGATTCCGCTTCGCGGATGGGATTTTTCGCCTGTCAGCCCGTTGGGCCGCAGTGCGGGATCGGCTAGGCAACACTCATGGAGAAGAAAAAGTTGGAGATTTTCAAGAAGCGGTTGGAAGAGCGGCAACGCGAGTTGCGCACAGCTATGACCCGTACGGCACAGGATGGACGCGACGCTGATTTGGAATCGGCGCAGGACGTGGCTGATCGCGCCGCGAATTCCTACACCAAGGAGTTCCTCTTTCACCAGAGCAACAACGATCGCCAACTCCTGCTCATGGTGGATGGGGCCTTGGAGCGCATACGTGAGGGGACATTCGGCCTGTGCATCTCATGCGAAACCGAGATCAATGCCAAGCGCCTGGAAGCCGTGCCGTGGACCAGGCATTGCATCGAGTGCCAGGAAAAGCTGGAGCAGGGGATTCTGGAAGCCAGCAGCATCTAAGCTGACGCGCCACGAGAAATGGTAAACCGCCCGACAAAAGGGCGGTTTCTTGTTGCTAAACAAAAAAAGGCCCGGAGCGCTCCCACTCCGGGTCTTTTATCACGTGATGCAGCGCAACTTACGGCCACGATCACGGTCTCCGGGCCATCGGAGAACCTTTTCGGCCAGGGCCGAATTTCGTGTCGTGCAGCACTTGCTATTATTTTGCTGCGGAAGAACTGGGAGTCTTCCTACGACTGCAAATATACAATGCAAGCCGAAGTCCAAATCAACATGGCACTGTTGCCCAAAAAGGGCGTCGTCTTTTGTAGAAGATACAGCGATCACCTTTTATAGGCGAGCGCCACAACTTATTTCGTCCTCAAAGTTCACTATCCAAAAAGATAGTCATACTATCCATTTGGTTTGCCTCGCCGCGGGAGTACGTCGGTCTTACAAGTACTCACTCCAACATACCTCTGTCGCCGGGGTTGCGAGAAGGGGCAAAAAACAAATTATTTCCGCGGCGAGGCCTGGAGGGATCAGGCGGCTTTTGATTGGATTGGACCCCGCCGCATGAAAATGGACTACGCTAACCTACAAAGCCGGCTCGCTATAGGAAAAAAGTCTTAATCCATAACGTTGTGTCGGCTTTGGGTTGTAACCTTAGCTAGTGCACGATTCCATTCGAATAGCCGCTCCCTCCGATAGATTCCACCGGTAAGTTCCTAGTCCATCATGGCTGCCTGAATGCAAGCGTGTAAGGCAGAGCTTCCGCGAACAGAGCAGGTTTGCGACATCTCTCCCCACTTCGTCGGTTGGGAACTGGCCTAAATTGGGAGCATCAGGGAGTGAATTAAGTGCAGACCATGAATTTAGAGCAACGTCGTAGTCCTGATTTCAGCAGTTCGGCTACACTTACCCTTTTGGGGGCGGGATTGGATTCCAGGGTCGTGGTGGTCTCGGGATCATCGAAAGGAACGGTGGTCCGGCTGACGGGCGAGCAGCTCTGCGTCGGGCGCGATTCCGGCAATGCCCTCTGCCTGCGCGACCGGGCGGTTTCGCGAAGACACTTCTGTATCAGCCAGACGGACGCAGCCTTTCAGTTGATTGACCTGGAAAGCCACAACGGCACCTTCGTCAACGGCATTCCGGTCCGCCGCAAGCTGCTGTCGCATGGTGACACCATCCGAGTCGGGCGCTGCGAACTGGTCTTCCTGATCACGGAGGACGACGGCCAGGTCTCATCGGGAGTGCAGTTTCGCGACGAGCGCGAAGTGGATCTGCTTACCACCACCAGCGTTCGCGCTTACACCAGCTCGCATCCCGGAACGGATGTGGGTCGCATGGCGCGCGACTTGAACGCCCTGTTTAAAATCGCCAACACCATTAACTCCATTCGCGAAATGTCGTCGTTGCAGCAGAGCCTGTTGCAACTGATCGGTGAGGTGATCCCGGCGGACTCAGGTGCCATTGTGATTCTGCGGCAGGCGGACGAGGAGCCCACTTCGAGTTGCGTTTGGCATCGCCGAAATGGAGCCAGCGACCAGGTAAAGATTCGGCGCGAGGTGGTGCAGCGCGCCCTGTGGGAGCGTTCGCCCATCCTCAGCCAGCCCACGCCGGAGTCAGGCGAAACCGAAAGCGTGTTGTGCGTGCCGCTGGTGGGCGTGGACAGAACTTTGGGGGTGCTTTACCTGATCTCGCTGGGCGAGCCGGGGAAGTTTCTCGATGATCACGTGCACTTCCTGAATTCGGTGGCCGGCATAGCGGCGGTCACGCTGGAGAACGTACTGGCCACGGAAGCTCTACGCAGCGAGAATCGCCGCCTGCAGGCGGAACTCGACCTGGAAGGCGTGCTGATCGGCGAAAGCAAGTCGATGAAGCAGATGGAAAACTTTATCGGCCGCGTCGCCAAGAGCGATTCAACGGTGCTGGTAAGGGGCGAGAGCGGTACGGGCAAAGAACTGGTGGCGCGCGCCATTCATCGCAACAGTCCGCGTGCCAACAAGCCATTCGTGGCTATCAATTGCGCGGCGATTCCGGAGACCTTGCTGGAGAGCGAACTGTTTGGCCACGAGAAAGGGTCTTTCACCGGCGCGATCGCGCTGAAGAAAGGCCGGCTGGAACTCGCCGAAGGGGGAACGATCTTCCTCGACGAGATTGGTGAGCTAGCGCCGCTGTTACAAGCTAAACTGCTGCGAGCTTTGCAGGAACACGAATTCGAGCGGGTGGGCGGAACGCGCACCTTAAAGCTGGATGCCCGGGTGATCGCCGCCACTAACAAGAATCTGGAGGAGGCGATCAAGCAAGGCGCGTTCCGCCAGGACCTCTACTACCGGTTGAATGTGGTCTCCATGGTGGTGCCGCCGCTGCGTGAGCGCGTGGATGACATTCCGCTGCTGGCGATTTACTTCGCCTCGAAATACTCGGAAAAGTCCAATCGCCCGCTGAAGGGAATTTCCTACGAGGCCCGCAACATGCTGCTGAACTATAGTTGGCCGGGCAATGTGCGGGAGTTGGAAAACGCCATCGAGCATGCTGTGGTGCTGGGCATTGGAGACGAGATTGTGCGCGAGGATCTGCCGGAGGCCTTGCTGGAAGTACAGCCGGTGGAAAGCAGTGAGAAGTATCACGATCAGATTAATCATCTGAAGAAGCGCATGATTGCGGACGCGGTGAAGCAAAGCAAGGGCAGCTACACCGAAGCTGCCAAGCTACTGGGAGTTCATCCCAACTATCTGCACCGGCTAATCCGGAATCTGGACATTAAGTCGGAGTTGAAGAAGGACAATGAAGAATAATCACTAGCGACAGGTATGCGGCGAGTGCGATCCGGGAAATCGCTTCCTTACTCTGCGGTGAATTTCCTTGACAGCTACTCTCCTCGTGCTACGTTGGTGGGTTCCTGACTAGTCAGGCCTGTGAGGAGACACATGACACCACGTCGAAGCCGGCTCGCTCTCGCGATGATTGCTGTGATCCTGGTGGTCCTACCGAATTGCAATCGGGTGGGAGCGAATCCGCCCAACAACGCAGTACATCAATCTCAGCTACAACAACGGAACCTGCCAGCAGAATGGTGTGGCGGGCGTTGTCGACGTGAATCAGGGTGCGCCCGTGGTCTATCAGGGGGTTGCAGTCACCAGCCAGTTTAACGTTGGGTTCAATACTTGCCCGTTCGCTACCTGCGCGGTGAACAGTCCTACCGGCACTCCGGTGAATGTGGGAAATCCGACTGGGCCGGCCGCCACTTACACCTATAGCGGTATGACCATCAATAATCAATCGTGCAAGAACGTCCAAAGTCTGGGCGTTCGCATTAAGCCGTAAACAACCCGCTGTCACGGGGTGCCTACGGTTGTGCGAAAGTCGGGATTGTCACGCAGACTGGCGAAGTCTGGAGTGTCGCGAATCACATTACGAGAGTACCCTGCCTTCACTGCCCTCTTCAGGTAGTCCATAGTCTGGGTACTCTCGCCAAAGTGGTTGTAGACGAGCGCTGCGCGGAAGAGCACGTCACCATTGGAAGACCCTAACTTCAGTGCCTGCTGCAGGTAGTTCTGGGCTGCCGGCCTGTCACCCAGCATGGCGGAGTATTCTGCCAAGTAAGACAGGGTCTGGACATCTTCCGGGTTGACCTGCAGCTTGGAGCTGGCGATTTCTACGGCTTTGCGATATTTGGAGGCGGCCTCGCCGCGCCGGGTGGAGCTCCAATACAGCGCGTCTGCCAAGTTGCCCCAGTTCATCCAGTCATGGTCATCGATCTTCAGGGCCTGCTCGAGGGCTGCAATTGCTTCCGGATAGCGGTTGACCAAGATGTAGGCGTAACCCAGGTTGTTATATCCCTCGGGACTAGGCCGCAGTTCTACCGATCGCTGGTAAGCATCGATCGCGTCCTGATAGCGCCCGTCGAACATGTAAGCGCCTCCCAGATTGGCGAAGCCCAGGTAGTTGTTGGGCGCGAGCTGGGTTGACTTGGTGAAAGCCTGCACCGCGTCGGCATAGCGGTTCTGGTTGAAGTAGAAAGCGCCCAACCAGTTGTACGCCGCCCAGTAGTTGGGACGAAGCGCGACCGCCTGTTTGTACGTCGCTTCCGCGCCGGCGACATTCCCAACGTTGGTGTAGGCGTCGGCCAACCCGCGCAGCGCGTCTTCGTTACTGGGCGCCGATTTCACCGCGCGATCAAATTCCTCGACCGCTTTGGCATACTTGCCGGTGGCGTCGTAAACGTTACCCAGGCAAACATGCGCTTCCACCAGAGAGGGGTTCAGGGTCAACGCTTTCTCGCAGCTATGCGAAGCCTTGTCGATCCAATCATTACCGCGGAAGAAATACTGCGCCCCGTACAGATAGGTGTTGCCCATGGCAGCGTAGGCCAAGGCATAGTTAGGATCGATCTTGGCCGCCTGGTTGAATTCGCGCAAGGCGTTATCGATGTCTTCCGGCTTGTTGAACTGCAGCACGTAACCGCGCCCGCGGATGTAGGCTTCGTTGGCCGCCGGCAGCGTATCCTGGCGGACGGCCAGCATTTGGCGTTGCTCGGTTCCAACTTGCGCGGGCAGCATATCGAGCGTTTCGCTCACCACGCGGTCCTGCAATCCAAAGCTGTCGTTGGCGTCGACGGTGATGGTGCGCGCCGCGATTTGACGATGGGTTTTCGTGTCCACCAGGTAGCTGTTGATGCGAATCGTGCCGCCGTTGCGCTGCAGGCTGCTTTCCAGCACCAGGTCGGAGCCAAACTGGCGGCGGGCATCGTCGGCTGACTTTACCCCTTGATCGCGAAGATCGCGGGGCGAGACCACCTGGATAGAATCCGTGTTGCTGGCCTGTACCAGCTTGGCGGTCAAGGTTTCCGTGAGGCCGAGACCGAGGGCGCTGGTGGCCGCATCCTGTCCCACGGTGTCGATAGGCAATACGGCCAGAATCTTCTGCTGCTGCGGCGACCAGCGCTTCACGAAAAATCCGATCGCGACTCCGGCGAGCAGCACGGCAGCCACCAGCACGGTGAAGCGACGTCTTTTAGCCTGACGGGCGACTTCCACCACACCGCTGCGCCGCAAGGTTTCGGTGGCGATCTCATCGCCAGCCTGCAGCTTGATCAGGTCGTTGCTCATCTCCTGGGCAGTCTGGTAACGGCGTTCGCAATCGCGATCCAGCGCGCGCAGAATGACCGACTCCAGTGGCCCGGTCACGTGCGGATTGATCAGGGTGGGACGAACTGGGTCGTAGTGCAGGATGGCGTCGATCAGCAGAGAAGGCTGCTTGTCGGGATAAGCGCGTTTGCCAGTCGCCATCTCATACAGCACTGCGCCCGCGGCCCAGATGTCCACCCGCGCGTCGGCTGGCTCGGCACGCAATAACTCCGGCGCCATGTATGGCAGGGTTCCGCTGATGGAGAGATCGGTGGTAAGGTTGGCGGTTTCGGCTGCCTCCTCAACCGGTTCGACCAGCTTGGCCAAGCCAAAATCAAGAATCTTGAGTTGACCGTCCTTGGTGATGCGGAGGTTGCCGGGCTTAAGGTCGCGGTGGACGACGTTCTCCCGATGCGCGGCTGCCAGACCGCTCATCATCTGAATAGCCAGCTCCAGCACACGTTTCTGCGGTAGCGGCTCGGCGGCCAGCTTGGTGTCGAGGTTGACTCCTGGAATGTATTCCGTGACCAGGTAGTCGACGCCATTCTCTTCGCCGAAATCGAAGGCCATGGCGATGTTGGGATGATTGAGGCGGCCAACCGCCATCGCCTCCTGGTGGAATTGTTCGCGGCTGGTCTCGTTGGCGAATAGATTGTGGGACAGGATTTTTACGGCGACATCGCGGCGCAGCTTTTCATCGTGGGCGCGAAAGACGACGCCCATTCCGCCTTGGCCGATCTGTTCGATCAGACGGTAGTGGCCGAAGACCTGCCCGATGCTGGGAGCTGGCGCTGTCATTGCCCGGACATGATGACGCGGGACACGCGTCCAAATTGTGTTACGAAATCCGGAAACTTGCGACCTGGAAAACGTCCCCTCCGGTGGGGACTTCAGTTTAGCTCACCACCCGGTTTTCGGATGTGGGTATTGCGGGAGCCGCTGCCTTGGCGGTCAAATCTTGAGGAAGATGCGCTTGTGATACATCCACCAGACCGGCAGAAAGCACAGCGCCAGCACGACCAGGGAGTAGAGCAGCGAAGCGGCTGCCGGAGAATGCGCCAGGGTCTGGAGGTGGAAGCTGTAGCCCCTCCAGAAGAGCCAGCCACCGAGCAACTCGGCGACGATGTAGGCGGTTATGGCGTTGGTTCCGAAGACCAGAAAGGGCCTGGTCCAAGCTCCGCGAAGGTTACGTACGTCCGTCAGCCAGTAACACAGGGCCAGCAGAACCAGGGCGCAGCCGGCGGTAAACACAACATAGGAACTGCTCCAAAGCTGCTTGTTGATGGGGAACCAGTGCCCGCAAAATTCGCCGGCGAGGATCGCGATCACCCCGGAGATGGCCATCCAGGCGGCTTTCTGGCGGCGCGTTCGTACCGAGCAAAGCCACTGGCCGGTGAGCACGCCGAACAGTCCGGTGGCGATGGCCGGCAGGGTGCTGAGGAGGCCTTCCGGGTCGCGCGTAGGCTCCCACAAGTGACCCAGCATGAATCGGCGGTCGAGATAGGCGGTGAGGTTGCCGTCAGGGTGCCACAACGGGACGTCGCGTCCCGGCAAGCCATAACCGGGTACTGGAACGTAGCGCAGCAGCAGCCAGTAGCCCAGGAGCAAGCCAGCGATCCACGCTACTCGGCTGGCGGTGCGGGTGCAGAGCGTGATAAGCGCGCTGGCGAAGAATACCAGGGCGATCCGCTGGAGCACGCCGGGAATACGCCAGCGGCCCAGATAGAAAGTAGCCAACCCGTTCAGTGCCAACCCGATAGCGAACAGGATGGCACTGCGGCGGCCACTGTGTCGCAGGATGGAGCTGCGGGATTCGCCGTGAGCCAACCGCGCTTGAAAGGACAGATAGAGCGACACGCCGACGATGAAAAGAAAGAAAGGGAAAACGAGATCAGTCGGCGTCCAGCCATTCCAGCGGGCGTGTTGCAGCGGCCAGTAGGCGGCGTCGCTGTTTTGGTCGTTGACCACAATCATTGCCGCAATGGTGGCGCCGCGGAACAGGTCGAGCGCAACAATCCGCGAGGGGGCGGGGCGCTGGTGCTCGGTCGGAGGAACGGCGACTGCGGAAGCGGTGCTCATGGCAGCATAATGATTTTACTGTGGAAGGCGACTGGGACGGGGCGTGCCTGCGCGCAGGATGACACGTTATAGATTCAATTCAGCGCATTAAACCTTGACCGTCCGACTCTCAATGGGCTCGCCCGGGGCGGCCCCTTCCTCCACATGATAAAATTGTGAGTTTGCCCGCCGCTTCTGATTGCAATAAGGGCGGTCAGGCTTGCTAAATCGTACGCAAAGAGCCTTTTTTATGTCGAATACCATGATTGCCGTTGTTAAGCCGAACGCCGCGCCGGGCACAGAGATTCGCGAAGTTCCTATCCCCAAGTTTGGTCCGGGCGACGTCCTGGTCAAGGTCAAGATGGCGTCCATCTGCGGCACCGACTTGCACATTTATCAATGGGACCAGTGGGCCCAGAACCGCATTCATCCTCCGCTCATCCCCGGGCATGAATTCTGCGGCCACGTGGCCGCCGTGGGCTCTGATGTGACCAGCGTGAAGGAAGGCGATTTCGTCTCCGCCGAGATGCACGTAGCCTGCGGCAAGTGCCTGCAATGCCGCATCGGCGAGGCGCACATCTGCCAGCACGTCAAGATCATCGGCGTCGACGCTAACGGCGCTTTCGCCGACTACGTTGTCATCCCCGAGACCAACATCTGGAAACTCGACTCGTCCATACCCGAGGAGTACGCGTCCATTCTCGATCCGCTGGGCAACGCGGTGCATACCGTGCTGGCCGGCGACATCGCTGCCAAAAGCGTTGCGGTCACTGGTTGCGGACCGATTGGACTATTCTCCATCGCGGTCGCGCGCGCCTGCGGAGCCACGCAGATTTTCGCCCTCGAGGTGAACGAGCATCGGCGCAAGATTGCCAGGCAGATGGGTCCGGATTTCGTTCTGGATCCAACCAAGGACGACGTCTACCAGGTGGTGATGGACAATACCGGCGGGACGGGCGTGGATGTGGTCCTGGAAATGGCTGGACGTACCGAAGCGATTCGAACAGGCTTCAAGATTCTGCGGTTGGGCGGGCGTATGTCGCTGCTGGGCATCCCGTCGAAGCTGGTGGAGCTGAATCTGGCGGAAGAGGTCATCTTTAAGGGTGCGACGGTGCAGGGTATTAACGGACGCCGGATGTATCAGACCTGGTACCAGATGACCGCGTTGCTAAAAGCCAACAAGCTGGACCTGCATCCGGTGATTACCGACCGGATCGCGATGAAAGATTTCGCCACCGGCATGGAGCGCCTGAAGACCGGCGAGGCCAGCAAGATTCTGGTCTATCCGGACGGGACGCGGTAAGGAATTTCAATCCCGGTGAATTGGAAGTGGTTCGCGATAAGTTATGCGAACCGCTTTTCTTTTGCCGGGTGACCGCCCAGCCGGTGGCGACCACCACTCAATGACCACTTCGTCCCTCCCCGCGCTAAAATAGCCATTCGCCTTGGGAGACAATTATGGCTACAGCCACCCGCACTAACCCGCTTTCCTACCTTACCGATCAACTGAACGAACTCAAGCAGAAGGGCACCTACTTCAAGCTGCGCGTGCTCGACGACGAGCAGGCTGCGGTCTGCACCTTCGACGGCAAGAAGGTTATCAACCTGGCGTCGAACAACTATCTTGGGCTCACCACCCATCCCAAGTTGCGCGAGGCCGCGCTGGAAGCCACCAGGAAGTACGGCGTGGGCTCGGGCGCGGTGCGCACCATCGCCGGCACCATGAAGATCCACATGGAGCTGGAAGAGAAGATCGCTCGCTTCAAGAATGTGGAAGCCTGCGTGGTTTTCCAGTCCGGGTTCACCGCCAACGCGGGTACGGTCTCGGCCCTGCTCGGCAAGGAAGATTTCATCATCTCCGACGAGCTGAACCACGCCAGCATCATCGATGGCGCACGCCTGTCGCGCGCCAAGATCAAGGTTTTCCGCCACAAGGACGCAACCCACGCCGAAGAGCTACTGAACGAGATCAAGAACGAGCCCGGCCACAAGCTGCTGATTACCGACGGTGTCTTCTCCATGGATGGCGACATCGGTGCGCTGCCCGAGCTGACCGCGCTGGCGGAAAAATATGGCGCCATCATGATGGTGGACGATGCCCACTCCTCCGGCGTGCTGGGCCGTAACGGCCGCGGCACCATCGACCATTTCAACCTGCACGGGCGGGTCGACATCCAGGTGGGCACGCTGTCGAAGGCCATCGGCGCGCTGGGCGGCTATGTCTGCGGCACGCGCGATCTTATCGAGTTTCTCTATCACCGCGGGCGGCCGTTCCTGTTCTCGACCTCACATCCCCCGTCCGTCGCGGCAACGTGCATCGCAGCCTTCGACGTCCTGGAGCAGGAGCCGGAACGTATGGAGAAGCTGTGGGAAAACACGCGCTATTGGAAGCAGGAACTGGGTGGATTGGGCTTCAACATCGGCGGCGTCACCACGCCGGCTAGCGAAACCCCGATCACGCCCATCATCGTGGGCGACGGCCGCCTGACCATGGAGTTCTCGCGCGAGCTGTTCAAGGAAGGCGTGATGGGCACGGGCATTGCGTTCCCCACGGTGCCGGAAGGCAAAGCGAGAATCCGGACGATCGTGACTGCGACGCACACCAAGGAAGAGTTAGACCAGGCACTGGATACATTGCAGCGAGTTGGGAAGCGGATGGGGATTCTGGCCTGATGGCGGCTCACGCCAACCTGATCGGGGCGCGGGAAACCGCGCCCCTTCGTATTCAGCGGACTTGGTGGATGGTGATCCCCCTGGGACTGGCGGGCGCCGTCGTCGCCGCCCCATATGCCTTGACGCATGGGTTCCCTCTGCTGGGTTTTGCCATACGACGAGGCTTTGCTCTGGTTTGCCATCAGCGCCCCGACCGCTCTTTCTGGGTCTTCGGCGCACGGGTGGCTATCTGCGCGAGATGCCTGGGAATATATCTGGGCGCCGCAATGGGCTTCCTGTTGCGAACCAGGCGCCGAGCAGCCCTGCAATTTCTGATCGGGGCCGCCATTCTTAATCTGGTGGACGTTGGAACGGAATTAGCCGGATTGCACGGCAACTGGCCGCTAGTGCGCTTTGCGTTAGGGATTTGCCTGGGAGCTGCGGGCGCTCTGCTCATCTCGTCGTCCATGCCGGAAGTTGTGCCGAAGGCTGAGCCGGCTCAGAACAGAACTACGCGCTAACGCTGGCCTGAAGGCCAGATCAACTGGGCGACTGACGTTTCCACTTCACCCCTCGTGTGCGACTTTCCCCCCGACGATCGTGACTACGGCTTTGCCGATGAAACTCCAGCCGTCGAAGGGGGTGTTTTTTGACTTCGACAGAGACTGCGAGGCGTCGAAGGTCCACTTCTTCTTGGGGTCGAAGATAGTGACATCGGCATGGGCGCCCTTGGCCAGCGTACCGCGGTCTTCCAGCCCGAAAATCCTGGCCGGGTTCGACGATAGCAGCTCGACAATGCGCCACAGCGGCAGTTTGAAGTGATGATGCAGTACCGTCAGCGCGATGGGCAGCGCGGTTTCGAGGCCGGTGATACCGAAGGCGGCGCGCTCGAATTCCACCTGCTTCTCGTGGAACGCATGCGGGGCGTGGTCGGTAGCGATGGCGTCGATGGTGCCGTCGAGGATGCCTTCAATTAGCGCTTCGCGGTCGGCGGTGGAGCGCAACGGGGGGTTCATCTTGTAATGCGTGTTGAACTCGCCCACGTTTTCATCGATCAGGGTGAAGTGATGCGGGGTGACTTCAGCGCTCACCCGCAGCTTCGACTTCTTGGCATTGCGCACGGCCTCCAGCGCCTCGCGCGTCGAGAGATGAGCCACATGGATGTGTCCCCTGGTCGAGCGGGACAGATTAATGTCGCGCTCCACTACGCTCGACTCAGCCGAGTTCGGCATGCCGTGAACGCCCAGGCGGAACGAAGTGGGGCCGTAGTTCATCGAGCATCCAGCGGTTACGCGCGTGTCCTCGGCGTGCTGTACCACCGTCAGCTTCAGCTTGGCCGCGGTCGCCAGTGCGTCGCGCATCAACTTGTCATCCAGGATGGGCTTGCCATCATCGCTGAGCGCGACTGCGCCGGCCTTCTTCAGCGCAGCAAAGTTGGTTAGTTTCTCGCCCGCGCTGCCGATGGTCGCTGCGGCGATGGGAAACACGTTCACCAGCGCTTCGCGTTGAGGCGAGATCATCCAGCGGGTGATTTCCGCGGAGTCGTTCACCGGGACGGTGTTGGGCATCGCGCAGACGGAGGTAAATCCGCCTGCCGCCGCGGCCGCAGTTCCGGTGACGATGGTTTCCTTGTGCGGCTGGCCGGGCTCGCGCAGATGGACATGCAGGTCAATGAGGCCGGGTACGACGATGGCTCCCCGGGCATTCAAGGTGCGGTCGGCCTGGCCGCGAAGTTTTCCCGCAGGAGCGATTTCCGCGACGCGGCCATCGCGCAGCAGGACGTCCATTTCGGCGTCGATGCCGCTTGCCGGATCAATGACGCGGCCGCGTTGTATGAGGATGGATTCCATGTCGTGTGGCGCAGGCTGAAAGCCTGCTTGTATTCATTAATCGGCGACCGGACGCTGACCTGAAGGTCAGCTCTACCGAACGTCACTACCCCTACAACTCTACCCGATCAGCCCCCGTTCCCGTCGCATCTACGCCGCGCCCAGGGTCATGGCCAGGATTGCCATGCGCGTCTTCACTCCGTTGCGCACCTGCTCGTGAATACACGACTGCGGGCCGTCGGCGACCTCGCTGGTCAATTCCATGCCGCGAATTACCGGGCCGGGATGCATGAGGATGGCATCCGGTTTGGCCAGTTTCATGCGCTGCGGTGTCACCTGGTAGTTCGCAATGTAGTCCTCAACGCTGTGATGACGTCCTGCCAATCGTTCCTTTTGCACTCGCAGCGCCATCACCACGTCTGCGCCTTGCAAGGCGTGGTTCAAGTCATGGCTGACGACGACTCCTGGCGCGAGCGTGGAAGCAACCTCCGGCACGAAATCGCGGGGACCGCAGAAAATGACGTCCGCACCGAAGCGCGACAGCAACTCAGCGTTGGAGCGGGCTACACGGCTATGGTAGACGTCGCCCACGATGACCACATGCAGTCCGCGCAATTGCTTTTTATGATTCAGCATGGTGAGCGCGTCCAGCAAGCCTTGCGAGGGGTGCTGGTGCATGCCATCGCCGGCATTAACGATGGGCACGTCCATGTAGCGCGCCATCAAGTGCGCCGATCCGCTGTTGGGATGGCGCATGACGATGACGTCAGCGCCGATGCACTCCACCGTCCAGCCGGTATCGATCAGCGACTCGCCCTTTTCAATGCTCGACGAGGTTGCGGTGACCAGCGTGGTGACCGCGCCTAACGCCTTGGCGGCAAACTCGAACGAGGTGCGAGTACGGGTCGAGGCCTCGTAGAACAGCAGCACGACGCGCTTGCCGTGCAGCAGCCGCGACGGCTTGTCAGGATTCATGCGGCGCGCCAGCGCCAGGATGTCCTCGATCTGCCCGGTGGTGAGCTGGTTGATGCTCAGCAGCGAATCCAGTTTGGGCTTCATTGCGCTTGCGGCACCCGCTCCATCAGCAGCACTTTGTCGGCGCCGTCAATTTCCTGCAGTTTGACTTCGATGATTTCGTTCAGGGTGGTCTGAATTTTGCGTCCCACGAAGCTGGCTTCGATGGGCAGCTCGCGGTGGCCGCGGTCGATGAGCACGCAGAGCCGGATGTGCTGGGGGCGTCCGTGATCGAAAAGCGCGTCCATGGCGGCGCGGGTGGTGCGGCCGGTGAAGAGCACGTCGTCCACCAGCACAATGTCTTTGCCCTTAATGTCGAACTCCATGGTGCTCTTTTTCACTTCCGGGCGGCTTCCCACGGTCGAAAGATCGTCACGATAGAGGGTGATGTCGAGCGTACCAACGGGCACCTGGTGTCTTCTCGATGCGGCCGAGGATCTTGCCCAGTCGCTGCGCCAGGGGCACGCCGCGGCGCATGATGCCCACCAGTCCCAGGTTGCCGACGCCGTTGTTTTTCTCGACGATTTCGTGCGCCAGGCGGACGAGAGTGCGCTCAATTTCCGAAGCGGAAAGAATTTGCGATTTCTCTCGAAGGTTGGAGAGGTCGCTGGAAGGCTTTGATCATGCCGCTCGTAATCATACGAAATGCGCGCAGCGGTAGCAACCGCGAGCGGAAGGTGTGTGAGCCGGAGCACAATATAGTGTGACGGCTTAGGCTGCAGTTGCCGGTGGCTGGTACGAGTGAGAGTGGTCCGCGGGAATAGGGGTCCTTGGCTGACGCCCAGGATGACAGCTACAAAAAACTCACCCGACAGACCTCGTAAGCTAACAAACCTCTCAAGCCGCGGATGTCACCTACCGTCAAGCTCTGCGGCACAACCAACGACCCTCTCCCTGTTAGAATCATTACAGCGCCAGAACGGCTCGCCGACGCGGGCCCGCGGTATTCCGAGGCACGAGCTTCGCATCTGGTTTAACGTTGGCACCGAGGCCGCCTCTACCCGAAAGCACAACTTTTCAGATATTCGCACTACCATCGCATGGATCCGTCACTCATACGAAATTTCGCGATTATCGCCCATATTGACCATGGGAAGAGTACTCTCGCCGACCGTCTGCTGGAGCTCACCGGCTCGCTAACGGCGCGCGAGATGCAAGCCCAGGTGCTCGACGCCATGGACCTGGAGCGTGAACGCGGCATCACCATCAAGGCTCACTCCGTCCGCATGATGTATCCGGCGGCCGACGGCAAGACCTACCAGCTCAACCTGATCGACACCCCCGGGCACGTCGATTTCAGCTACGAAGTCTCGCGCTCGCTGGCCTCCTGCGAAGGCGCGCTGCTGGTGGTCGACGCCTCGCAGGGCGTCGAAGCGCAGACACTGGCCAACGCCTACATTGCGATCAACAACGGACTGGAGATCATTCCCGTCATCAACAAAATCGATCTGCCCAGCGCTGACATCGCGCGCACCAAGGAGATGATCGAGAGCGCCGTCGGCCTGGACGCTTCCAACGCGCTCTGCATCAGCGCCAAGACCGGCATCGGCGTGCCCGAGGTGCTGGAGGCGATCGTCCAGCACGTGCCGCCGCCCAAGGGGCGCGCCGCCAACCAGCTGCAGGCTCTGATCTTCGATTCGTGGTTCGATCCCTACCGCGGAGTCGTGGTTCTGGCGCGCGTGATTCAAGGCGTGTTGCGTAAGGGCCAGCGCATCCGGCTAATGTCGAACGGCCGCACTTTCGATGTGGAAACCCTTGGCGTATTGACGCCCAAGCCGGTCGAGGTCGACGAGCTTTCCGCCGGCGAAGTCGGATTTCTTCATCGCCAACATCAAGAACGTCGCCGACACCAAGATTGGCGACACGATTACGGACGACCATCATCCGGCTATCGAAGCGCTGCCCGGCTTCGAAGAGCTGAAGCCCATGGTGTTCGCCGGCATCTACACCGTCGATGCGCACGAGCACACGCTGCTGCGCGAGGCGCTGGAAAAGCTGCGGCTCAACGACTCGTCGTTCTTCTTCGAGCCGGAAAGCTCCGTCGCCCTGGGCTTCGGCTTCCGTTGCGGCTTCCTCGGCCTGCTGCACATGGAGATCATCCAGGAGCGGCTGGAGCGCGAATACAATCTTGACCTGATCACCACCGCGCCGGGCGTGCGCTACAAGATCACGTTGACCGACGGCTCAGTCATTGAAGTGGACAATCCTTCGCGCTGGCCCGATCCCACCGACATCGAGAAGATCGAAGAGCCGGTCATCCTGGCCACCATCCTCACGAATGAAGAGTACGTTGGCGGCATCCTGAAGCTGGTGGAAGACAAGCGCGGCAAGCAGAAGGGCTTCGAGTACGTCAGCTCGACGCGGGTCATGCTGACCTACGAGCTGCCGCTGAACGAAATCGTGCTCGACTTCTACGACCGGCTGAAGTCGGTGTCGCGCGGCTACGCGTCGCTCGATTATCACCTTGCCGGAGCCTGGGAGTCGCCCATGGTGAAGCTCGACATCCTGGTTTCCGGCGAGCCGGTCGACGCCCTGTCGATCATCGTGCACAAGGATTTCGCCTACGATCGCGGCCGCGCGCTGGTCTCGAAGATGCGCGAACTGATCCCGCGGCAGATGTTCGAAGTGGCCATCCAGGCGGCGATCGGCGCGAAAGTTATCTCCCGCGAAACCGTGGCGGCCATGCGCAAGAACGTGATTGCCAAGTGCTACGGCGGCGACATCAGCCGTAAGCGCAAGCTGCTGGAGAAGCAGAAAGAAGGCAAGAAGCGCATGAAGCGTGTCGGCCGCGTCGATATTCCGCAGGAAGCCTTCCTCGCCGTGCTGCGGGTTGGGGAAGATTCGTAGAAAAAAGTGCGCGCTTAGGACTGCCAAATACTACTGCGCCGGATTTCTTCTGAGATGTCTGCCATCGAAATTCGCTTTCTGACTCCTGATGACATAGCTGCATTCTGGACCGTGCGGCTGGAAGCTCTCGAATCCGAGCCTTTCGCGTTCGGCGCGTCGCCGGAAAGCCATCGGATGCTCACGGTCGAAGAATTTGGCACCCGCTACACAGTCGATCCCCAAAACAATTTTGTTGTAGGCACCTTCGACGATGGCAAGCTGAGCGGCATCGCGGGATTTGTCCGCGAGCGGGGATTGAAGGAACTTCACAAGGGCCGGTTATGGAGCGTCTACCTGACTCCCCGGCTCCGGGGCAGAGGCCTCGCCAAAGCCATGCTAAGCCTGCTGCTGGAGCGGGCCGCTCAAATTGAAGGGTTGGAGCAAATCCTGCTTCGCGTGGCCCAGAATCAAGCTGCGGCGAACCGGCTTTATCGGTCGCTGGGATTCGTGCCGTTTGGACGCGAGCCACGGGCGCTGAAGGTCGGCGACGTCTACCTTGACGAAGAGTACATGGTGTTGCGGTTGCCGCGACTTTGCTGACCGGTAACCGCGGGCTCCAAACGACATCAATTGACGCTAATGACAGAGGCACGAGTTTTGCGTGCGCCTTGCGTCGATTTACTGCGGGCTACTTACAGAATGTAGCGCGACAAGTCCTGGTCCTTCACAATGTCCGCCAGCTTATTGCGCACGTAGTCGGCATCAATCGTCGCCTGCTTCTCCTTCATATCCGGAGCCTCAAAGCTGATCTCGTCCAGCACTTTCTCCATGATGGTATGCAGACGCCGAGCCCCAATGTTCTCCGTGCCTTCATTGACCTTGAAAGCGAAGTTCGCTACTTCGGCTAGTGCTTCCGGAGTGAATTCCAGCCGCAGGCCTTCGGTGTCGAGCAGCGCAATGTACTGCTTGGTCAGCGACGACTTGGGCTCGGTCAAAATCTTGATGAAGTCTTCCACCGTCAGCGATTGCAGCTCAACCCGAATGGGGAAGCGGCCCTGCAACTCGGGAATCAGGTCGCTAGGCTTCGACACGTGGAAGGCACCTGCTGCGATAAACAGAATGTGGTCGGTGCGCACCATGCCGTAACGCGTGTTGACCGTGGTGCCTTCCACAATCGGCAGAATGTCGCGCTGCACGCCCTCGCGCGAAACGTCCGGCCCGTGGCCGCCTTCGCGCCCGGCAATCTTGTCGATCTCGTCGAGGAAGATGATGCCGGAATTCTCTACACGCTCCACCGCGATGCGCTGCACCTGGTCCATGTCCACCAGGCGTTGCTCTTCTTCCTGGATGAGGTACTCGAAGGCCTCGCTGACCTTCATCTTCCGCTTCTTGGTGCGCGAGCCGAAGATGTTAGGCAACATGTCTTTCATGTTGACGTCCATCTCCTCCACGCCCTGGTTGGTGATGATTTCGAACGCGGGCATCGATTTCTCGCGGACGTCGAGCTCCACCATGCGCTCGTCCAGCTTGCCTTCGCGCAACTGCTGGCGCAGCTTCTCGCGGGTGCGCGACCCCGGCTCGCCCGCCAGAATCGGCTCAGCGTTGATGTCGAAGCCAATCTGCTTTTGCTCCGGGTTGATGGGCTTCTGCGGCGGAACCTGCGACGGCATCGATGGCAGCAGCAAATCCAGCAGGCGCTCCTCGGCATTGAGTTCGGCCTTGTCGGAAACGTCTTCCAGCTTTTCTTCCCGAACCATGTCGATGGCGATCTCGACCAGGTCGCGGATCATGGATTCAACGTCGCGGCCGACGTAGCCAACCTCGGTGAACTTGGAGGCTTCAACCTTCATGAACGGGGAGTTGGCCAACTTGGCCAGGCGGCGAGCGATTTCGGTTTTACCTACGCCGGTGGGCCCCATCATGATGATGTTCTTGGGGATGACTTCTTCGGCGAGCTCAGGCGTCAGCTTCTGGCGGCGCATGCGGTTACGCAGCGCTATGGCCACGGCGCGCTTGGCCTCGTGCTGGCCGACAACATACTTGTCGAGTTCGCGGACGATCTCGCGCGGGGTAAGTTCATCAAGTGCGACGTGTTCGTCGTCGGAGGTAGCGGGAAGATAAATTGCCAATTGAGAACCTCAGGGGCCAGTGGCTAGTGACCAGTGGCCAGAACATCAAACTCGATCTTTGCTGGCCACTGACCACTGGTCACTGGCCACTTTCTTACAACTCTTCAATCGTGATGTGGTCGTTGGTGTAGATGCAGATCTTGCCGGCGATCTTCATCGCCTCTTCGGCAATGGTACGCGGCGGCAGGCTCGTATGTTCAAACAACGCAGTGGCGGCGGCGGTAGCGTAAGGGCCTCCGCTGCCGATGGCGGCAATACCGGAGTCGGGCTCGATCACGTCGCCCTGGCCACTGATCAGAAACGTCTGTCCCGCATCGGCCACCAGCAGCAGCGCTTCCAGCGAGCGCAACATCTTGTCGGTACGCCAGTCCTTGGCCAACTCCACCGCGGCGCGGCCCAGGTTGCCGTGGTACTGCTCCAGCTTCGACTCAAAGCGAGCGAAGAGCGAGAAAGCGTCGGCGGTGGAACCGGCAAAGCCGGCGAGAATCTTGTCCTGATACAAGCGGCGGATCTTACGTGCGGAGTGCTTGATAACACCTTCGCCCAAGGTGACTTGGCCATCTCCCGCCATCACCACCTTGCCATCCCGGCGAACGCAAAGAACGGTAGTTGAACGGATCAAACGCTTTTGAGCCATGAATGAGATTGATTATACAGCGCGCCAGCGGGAAATGCCGAAATGTGAGTGGAGAAGACTAAGATTTTGGGTCTGCTCCCCCGTCCTCGCCCTTTCTCTTCGGGGTACAATTCCGGCCATGCGCCTCTGGCCAATGGTCTACCTTACGATAGCTCTGCTGGGACTTGGCAGGTTCGCAACGGCCAAAGAAACCTGCCCGCAAGATCCTTATCTTCAATGGGCCATTGATGCTCGCCCTATGCCGCCGACCAAACCTCCTTCGGCGGATGTTGAATATGTTGGTCGTGTTCGCATGCTGATCGTGATCGACGAAAACGGGGATGTTTGTAACTCCGAGGTGTTGCAGAAGCTCAACGTCCAGGCGGACAAGGCCGCGAAGGCCGCTGTCGACAAGTGGCGGTTCGATCCGACCACCAACAACGGGCGACCGGTTATGGTCATCTCCGTGGTGGACTTCTTCTACTGGAGACGTGGCGACGGTAATGTGATCGCCACCCACAAGACTTCTGCGCAGATGACGAGCACAAAGTAGCTCGTGTGGCTACGCTGGTTACGCGTCATCGAAACGTGATGATGAGCTGATCCAGTGGCATGGCTTTCTCTATCTTCTGCGGTGGGTTCACGGGAGTGGTGGGTAACGGCGTACCGTCGGATTCGGCTTGGTCGAAGGCAGCCGTACCGGGTGTTTTGCCGGTCACTTCGAAAGCCTTGATCTCGTAGGGAAGACCGTTGGACGCGAAAGATGACGGGCTGTCCATTACCTGAAAATGCAGATGCGGCACGATGGAATTGCCGGTATCGCCCACCAACCCGATGACTTGTCTCGGCTTGACGTTCTCCCCTTGGCGGACCTTGATGCTTCCCGGCTGCATGTGGGCATACATCGCGTAGCGTCCGCCCCCCAAGTCGAGAATCACGGAATTGCCATCGGCTTCGGTCAGCGGAATGTTCTCGGGAAACTTGCCGGGCGTCTGCTCGGCCAAACCGTCGGTTACCGACACTACGCGGGCGTTGGCGACGGCCAGGGCTTCCTTCCCGAAGATGGCGTAGCTCTCCAGCTTTTCTCGCGGCCCTGAGTAGATGCGTCCGCTGGCGTCTGTTTGCTCCCAATCCACGGCGTAGCGTTGCGACACGCGAACCCGTCCATCGACCGGTAGTGCCGCCCGCGTATGGCGGGTGGCATCGCAGCATGAGTCGGCAGAGATGTAACTCTCCCCGCGAAGAGGCGGGCCAATGACGACAACCGGCCGGCGATCAACGGTGGCGAGTCCGCCGGTCTCGTTGAGTTCCTGATGGCCGGGTGGCGCTGCCGCTACATGAAGAGTTACTCGATGCGACAGCTCATGAGGAATTGGCGTTCCCGGGGCAAGCGAGATGTTCAGAAAGAGCAGCGCGCTGGAACTCTTGACCAGTGTTCCCGTCGATTGGCGCTGGCCCGCGGGCTGTAACCGTCCGGCGACGGCTGCGCTGTCGAGTGTCTGAACCACAACTCCATCGCCCAGCGTCTCGACTTTTTCCACCGTGACGTCGGCGCTGGAGAAGTTCGTCATACCGAGTTCGTAGACGAGGTGCATCTGGCCGTCGGAGCCCATGAAAGGTATGGGAGCATCCTGCACAGCCAGCAACACTGGGGTCATCGCCTCGGAGGCCTGCAAGCGCGGCATCGAAAGTACAGCAAGAAGGGCAAGGGCAGAAAAGAAAGGCACAGCGAGGGAACGATACTGGGTATTCATAGTTCCTTGGCCTTACGAGGATAGGCGCGCCGGCCGCTTACTTCTTCTTGGCGGCTTTCTTGGCTGGCTTGCTGGCCGCCTTCTTGGCGGGTGCCTTGGCGACAACTTTAGCCGGAGGCTTAGCAGGCGCCTTCGCCGGTGCTTTGACGGAGGCCCGAGCGGGCGTCTCCACTTCTTCCTCTGCAACGTTTTCAGCGGCGGCTTGGCGCTCCAAGGCCTTGGTCACGACATAGGCCATCTCGGCCACGGGCGCGGGTTTTCCGGCCCAAATTTCGAACTGCCGCGCACCCTGCTGGACGAACATCTCCAATCCGGGAATGATTTGGATGTTCTTGGCGCGGGCCATTTTCACCAGTCTGGTTTCGGCCGGATTGTAGACCAGGTCGAAAAGGTATTTGGTGTTTAACTCTTTCTCTTCCAATGGCAACTGCTTGTTGCCGTTCATCCCCACCGGAGTGGCGTTGATAATGACGTCGAACTCCTGCTTGGCGATGTCAGCGCGCTTCAGGAATTTGACCTTGGCCTGCCGTGCCAGTGTCTGACCTTTCTCGGCAGTGCGATTGGTGAGGAAAACCTCCGCACCCTTGGCTTTGAGTCCGAAGGCTGCGGCGCGGGCGACTCCGCCTGCACCGACGATGAGGATGCGCGCGCCGGGCAAGTCCAGTCGCTGTTCCAGCGGAACGACCACGCCAGCGACGTCAGTATTGAACCCGTATAGCTTGCCGTCCGCACTGCGAACCACGGTGTTGCAGGCGCCGATCTGGCGGGTTAGAGGATCGGAATTCTCCAGGGCCGCCACCATTTCCTGCTTATAGGGCATGGTGACGCTGAGGCCGCGGATAGGAATGTCGTGCACGCAGGCCAGCAGGTCCTTCAGGCTCTTGGCATGGAGCGCGAGGTAGGTAGCGTTGACCGTCTCGCGGCGGAAGGCCGCGTTCATCATGACCGGCGACAGCGAATGAGAAACGGGATCGCCAGCCACGCCAAAAACCTGGGTCGATTGGTCGATCATGTCAATGCGGTAAACGTCGCGCAACTCACCAGCCAGCACCTGCCCGGGCGCCGTTTCTTCGCCCTTGCCGGCGGCGCCGAAGGTGAACACACTGCCCGCCCGTACGCCCAACACCCGGCTGATGATGCCCTGTTCGCCCATACAAAGGCCAACCATCTCGTGCCGGCCGGAGTTAGCTTCCAGGAACTTCATCATCGAAACGTTGTCGTAGAGCGTGGTGGCGGTCGAGACCACCTTGTAGAAGTCGGCGGGGTACTTCTTCATTTCCCCGAATTGCTGCTCCAAGTTCTTGGTGTTCTTGAAGTTATGGTGAGAAATGATGAGGCCGACCCGATCATAGAGGTCGCGCAGTTCGTCGGGTTTCAGAGCCTCAGCGCTTTGCAGCTCCAAGTCGACCAGGGGGAAGCCGATATCGGCAGCCTTGCGCAGGATGGCCAGCTCAGCAGTCACGGAACCCTTGAATTTTCCGCCATTTACAGCCCGGCGGCAGGTGGCGATGAAAGTCGCTTCGGGATGGACTTCGATCAGGCCCTTTAGCTTGGGCAGCGCCGCCAGAGGCTGGCCGATGTAGTCTAACCTTAACTCAATGAATGGGTTATCGCGCACCAGAGATTCGGCGCGTTCGGTCATCGTTGCGGCATCGGAACCTACGACCGCGACACAGATGCGGGGCAGCCGGAAACGACGGATTCGAGATGCGTAAGTACTTGTAGACTCGCGCATGTAGCTGCCCGATGTTACAGATGCACAACCGAAGTTGCAATACCGATGTTGCGGAACCGGAGCAAAACCAAGGCGGACGTGCTTGTGCGGATACGAATCAGAATTGGTAACCGGACGGTAAGCTTAACAAAACAGGTGGCTTTGCGTCTTAGCTTATAGAACAGCTTTCCGTCACGGCCGGAAGAAAACTGCTAACTCACTCTTCCCCAAAGACTTCTGCGGTAAAAGCCTGGAGATCGGCGGCTGGATGTTGCCCGGTTGCCACCCACGCATCGGCGGGCAGGCCAGCCTTCAGGCAGGTTTGCGTCAGGAACGTCTCGCGGTCCCAACCCCACTCCACGGGCACCTGGGGCAGGAGCAGTCCGCGACGATTTCCCAGGGTCACCACAAGACCATGCTTTCCGATCTCAACCTCTTCCGGTGCGATCGAGCGCAATGGCGAGAGGACGCTGATCTCAACCCTGAGCTCTGGCGACTCCTCCGCGGTGACGGCGGCAAACCGGGGATCGTCAAATGCGGCGGCGCGGGCCGTCTCAGCTACGGTCAGGTAGAGCGGTTCGGTAGGGAAAACGTAGCCGATGCAGCCACGCAAATGTCCGCGAAGGTGAAGTGTGGTAAAAACCCCACGCTTTTCCGCCAGGTGCGGCGTCAGAGGCGACAGTTCAAGCGTACGGTCGTCGAGAGCGGCTTGAATCGACTGGTGTGCTAACCGCAGAAGCAGGCTGCGTTCGTCCGCAGAATACTCAGGCGCTCCGCTGGGCGAAAGCGTGCGACGCGACGTTTCAGACTGCGGGCACATTGTTGCGTTTCCGGCGACGGCTGAGCACAAACGAACGTTTTTTGCGGCGCCGCTCGGCCGAGCGGTCAATACGTTTCCAGAAGCCTACGAAGTAGTCTGCGGCCGACCACAACGACAACACCACCATGATCCAGATAGAGGCCAGCGCAATCGGGTGCACCGGCAGGCTCAGGAAATACCATGGCAGGTGAACCCAGTGGTGGTCGATGATGGCCGCGACCACGGAGAAAATTTGCACGAACATCTTCAGCTTGCCCAGTTCGCTGGCTTGGATCGTGAAGCCTTCGGAGGCGGCAATGGAGCGCAAACCGCTCACCAGAAACTCCCGGCCGATGATAATAACCGCCATCCAAGCGGGAACGGTGCGGGGATTGAACTGAACCAGGGTGACAAAAGCGGCGGCGATGAGCAGCTTGTCAGCCACCGGATCGAGCAGCATGCCCATGGTCGTGACTTGGGAGCGGCGGCGGGCGAGGTAGCCGTCAATGGCGTCAGTCAACGACGCAGCGATGAACACAAACGAAGCCAGCAACTCACGGTCGCCGTTGGTCGAGTTGAAGCGACTGCTGGACAGAATCCAGATCAGTACGGGAATGCTGCAGATGCGCGTGAGCGTGATGTAGTTTGGGAGATTCACAAAAACCAGGGTTCCACACCACGGCCCGGCGGCCAGCGGTCACAGCCGATTATCCTCTACACATCAGAGTAAGCGCAATCGCGGAAAGAGGTTGGCGGGCTGTTCCGGCGATTTTCAGCAAAGTAAGACGACCTGACAAACCTGATTCTCGGGCTGCGGTGCGATCTAGCGCTCTTCATCGTGGTGGACGGCGATCTCGTCGAGCATGATGGGCGCTTCGTACTGCTCCCAATAGGTGTAGCCGACGGGAACTCCTTTTGCCCAGTCCAACAGGCTCAGCCAGATACGCAACGGACTACGCAGCCAATGCCGTTCGCCGGCCATGGCATGCAGCAGCGTGGCTCCCAGCATGTAAAGGAGAATGGCAGGAAAAGCTACCGCAATCGCAATTAGGCGTAAGACGAAATACAGGCGTGGCATGGATCGCTCAACAGGTGGACGGCTCCCCGGGCTGCGCTTCTTTGGGCAATATTATGCCCCAAGTCGAGCTTAGATGCTGGATGTTTGTGGAAAATTATTGTTGGGCGAAAAAAGCGACGTAGGCCAAAAAAGGGGAGCTTTGCGGCTCCCCTTAGGGTTGCGACTCCAGTCGATCGAGCAGTCTTACGCGTAGATGCCGCGCTGGCGGATGGTGTAGGCCACGCGGTCGATCGCCAGCATGTAAGCGGCGATGCGGTTGTTTACGTGGTGGGTTTCGGCGTAGCGGACCACATCCTCGAACGACGAAACCATGATGTGTTCCAGTTGTTCGTTGACCACAGACTCCTTCCAGAAGTAGCCCTGGCGGTCCTGTACCCACTCGAAGTAGGAGGCGGTGACACCGCCGGCGTTGGCAAGAATGTCGGGCATGACAAAAACATGCTTGTCGGCCAGGATGTCGTCGGCGGCGGCGGTAGTGGGGCCGTTGGCGCCCTCGACCAGGATCTTCGCCTTCACCTTGTCGGCGTTGAGCGAGTTGATGACGTTTTCGGTAGCCGCCGGTACCAGGATGTCGCAGTCAGCGATCAGCAGGTCGGCGGTAGCGGCACGCTCGGCGCCCTTAAAGCCGTGGATGGTGCCTTCCTTCTGGCGGAACTCCCACAGGGCGTGCGATGTCGATGCCCTTGCTGTTGTACAGTCCACCGTCCCATTCGCCGATGCCGATGACCTTGTATCCGGCCTGGTGCATAAGAATGGCGGCGTTGGAGCCGACGTTGCCGAAGCCCTGAATGATGACGCGGCTGGCCTCACGCGTCATGTTGTTCTTCTTGATGGATTCGTCGCAGATGATCATGACGCCGCGGCCGGTAGCTTCGCGCCGCCCGCGCGATCCGCCCATGTTGAGCGGCTTGCCGGTCACCACCGCGGTCACCGTCTGTCGCATGTGCATGGAATAGGTATCCATCATCCAAGCCATGGTTTGCTCGTTGGTGTTGACGTCGGGGGCGGGAACGTCCTTTTCGGGGCCGATAAACTCGATCAGTTCCGAGGTGTAGCGGCGGGTCATGCGTTCGAGTTCGCCGCGCGACATGTTCTTGGGATCGCAGATGATGCCGCCCTTGGCGCCGCCGAAGGGGATGTTGACCACCGCGCACTTCCAGGTCATCCAGCTCGCGAGAGCACGCACTTCATCCAGCGTGACGTCGGGTGAATAGCGCACGCCGCCCTTGGCCGGGCCACGCGCGATGGAGTGCTGCACCCGGTAGCCGGTGAACACTTCCAGTTGCCCATTGTCCATGTTGACCGGGATGTGGACGATGATCTCGCGGTTGGGCTGGCGCAGCACACGCCACAGGCCTTCATCGAGCTGTAATTTCTCGGCTGCCAGGTTGAAGCGGGCAGCCTGTTGTTCCCAGGGATTACTTTCTTGTTCGAGTGTGTGTGCGGTAGCCATACATTCTCCGAATCGATTGCAGACGTGCGAAAAGCGGACACGCGCGAAGGACGGCAGCGTCCAACCTCAGGCCAAACTTTCAAAGTATATGCAGCGGTTGACTGGGCGCGCAAGCAATAGGGATGATAGAGGTGGCTAGTTAGATATCAAGAACGGTGCGGCTCGGCGCCTTGATTCAGTGGTTGCAAGCCTGGCTGACCGGGACCGCTCCCGTATAATTTCGTTTCACCTCACCGCCGGCTGCCGATGCTCACACCCGATTATCGAAGCTTTCTGGAACTCAGCCGCAACTCCACCCTCATCCCGGTAGCGAAAACCTTGAGCGCGGATTTGCTCACGCCGGTGGGCGCTTTCCTCAGCATCTCGGCAAAACAGAAGTATGCATTTCTGCTGGAGTCGGTTGAGGGCGGGGAGAAAATTGGACGCTACACGTTTCTCGGTGCGCAGCCACGAACCGTGATCACCGCTCGCGGCCATGAAATCACCATCCGCGACGGGTCGTCGGTTAGTCGACAGCCAGGGAAGCGTCGATCGATTTGCTGCGCGAACGAATTGCGGCAACATCGCCCGGCAAACGTCTTCCGGGCTGCCGCCGTTCACATCAGGCGGCGTCGGTTACTTCGCCTACGACATGGTGCGGCAGTTCGAGCGCTTGCCGGAACACGCCAAAGACGATGTTGGGCTGCCGGATTGTGTGTTCACGTTTTACGACCGGCTGCTGGCCTTCGATCACCTGCGCCATCAAGTGCACATCATCGCCGCTGCCGACGTGCGCTCAGAGTCGCCACGCAAAGCCTACGACCGCGCCCTTGCCGATATAGACGGTCTGGAACAGAAGCTGGCGAAAGGCGTACGCGAGCCAGCATCTTCACTGGTCCAGGGCCGACGACGGCAAGCCTAAGCCGATCAAGCTGCACCACAGCACCTCGCGCGATACACTTCGTGAAGAGCGTACGCCAGGCGAAGGAATACATTGCCGCCGGCGACGTCTTTCAGGTCGTGCTCTCGCAGCGCTTCGACTTCAAGCCTCCTGCCGAGCCGTTCCAGATTTATCGCGCGCTGCGCACCGTCAATCCTTCGCCCTACATGTTTTATCTGAAGCTGGACGACATGCACGTTGTGGGAGCGTCCCCGGAGATGCTGGTGCGGGTTTCGGGGCGCAAGCTGGAATATCGTCCCATCGCCGGCACGCACAAGCGGGGAGCCGATGCCGCCGAAGACGACCGCCTGATCGAGCAGCTGCGCAACGACGAGAAAGAACGCGCCGAGCACGTCATGCTGGTCGATCTGGGACGCAATGATCTGGGACGCGTTAGCGATTACGGCAGCGTGAAGGTGCGAGACCTGATGTACGTGGAGAAGTATTCGCACGTGATGCACCTGGTGTCGGCGCTGGAAGGCGAGCTGCGCGCAGATCTCGACGCGCTGGACGCGCTGGCAGCGTGCTTCCCTGCGGGCACGCTCAGCGGCGCGCCTAAGGTTCGCGCCATGGAGATCATCGAGGAGCTGGAGCCCATGCGCCGCGGCGTTTATGGCGGATCGATTCTCTATGCCGACCACGCGGGCAATCTGGACTCTTGCATCGCCATACGCACCATGGTCGTGCACGGCGATCGCGCGTATGTGCAGGCCGGCGCAGGCATCGTGGCCGACTCCGATCCGGAGAAGGAGTATCAGGAGTGCATGAACAAGGCCAGTGCGCTGCTGCGCGCGGCGGAAAAGGCGAGGTAGGCTAGTGGCCAGTGGTCAGTGGCCAGACACGCGGTGACTCGTGTCTAATTGTCTGTAACCTTTGAAGAACTTTCTTGAAGGTGGGCGGCCCAATGCAAGTTAGAAAGTATCAGGAACTGATCGTGTGGCAGAAAGCGATAGCGTTTGTCACGCACATTTATACGATTACTGCCACCTTCCCTCACGCCGAAATCTATGGTCTGGTCAGCCAGCTGCGCCGCGCCGCGGTATCGGTCCCCAGCAACATTGCCGAGGGCCATGGTCGTGCCACAACAGGAGAATTTGTTCAATTTCTATGCCACGCCCGCGGCTCACTTTGCGAAGTGGAAACCCAGATCGTTATCTGCCGTGACTGGGCTACATCGCTGCGAGCAGGAACAGCTCTCTCATTGGCAAGCTCTGAGCGAGCTGGGACGAATTCTGAACGGTCTGATCACTTCACTCCAGATGAAACCGGGCAAGCGAGCCAACCAGCTTGAGCGACAACCACTGGCCACTGGCCACTGACCACTGGCCACTTTATGATCTTCGTCCTCGACAACTACGACTCTTTCACCTACAACCTGGTCCAGTACTTTGGCGAACTGGGGCAGGAGGTTGCCGTCCGCCGCAACGACCAGACGACGGTCGATGAGATCGAAGCGCTTGCTCCCTCCCATATCGTCGTTTCCCCGGGCCCGTGCACTCCGCAGGAAGCCGGGATCAGCATCGATGTCATCCGCCACTTCGCGGGCAAAGTGCCGCTGCTTGGCGTCTGCCTCGGGCACCAGGCCATCGGGGCGGCCTTCGGCGGCAACGTTATCCGTGCTACCAACCTCATGCACGGGAAAACCAGCTCCGTCGAACACGATGGCCGCTCCATCTTTCGCGGCATCTCGTCGCCGATGACGGCCACGCGCTACCACTCGCTCATCGTCGAAGAGAAGAGCCTGCCTGCCGAGTTGGAAATTTCTGCCACCTGTCTCGACCGTGACGGGACGAGAGTCATCATGGGACTACGACACAAAAAATTTCAGGTCGAGGGCGTGCAGTTCCATCCTGAGAGCGTGCTGACCGATCAGGGAAAGCAACTGGTACGCAACTTCGTCGAACTGTGATCTGTCTCGACAGCGTTTAGCGGCGCCCAGTATAGTTGCCACACCAGATCATGTTTGCCAGCGTAACTTTTTCCTTACTTCTTCGTAACAGGTGTATATGTCCGACGCTGTAGAGCTTCGCGGCATCCGCAAGAGCTTCGACCACTTCGTGGCCGTCGACAATCTCTCGCTGAGCATTCGCCAGGGCAGCGTCTACGGGCTGCTCGGCCCCAACGGCGCCGGCAAGACCTCCACCATCCGCATGATGATCGGCATCACCATGCCCGACGAAGGCGAGGTCAAGCTCTTCGGCGAGCGCTTTCATCGCGCGCAACTGGATCGCATCGGCTATCTGCCCGAGGAACGCGGACTCTACAAGAGGATGAAGGTTATCGACCACCTGGTCTTTCTCGGCCGGCTGCACAACTTGTCAGAAAGCGAAGCCCGCAAGCGATCGCTGGCTTGGTGCGAGCGCCTGCAGTTGAGCGAGTGGACCGGCAAGAAGGTCGAAGAGCTTTCCAAGGGCATGCAGCAGAAAATCCAGTTCATCGCCGCCTTGCTGCACGATCCCGACCTCATCATCATGGACGAGCCGTTCTCCGGACTCGACCCGTCGAACTCGGTCATGTTGAAGGACGTGCTGATCGATCTGAAGAAGGCGGGCAAAACCATTTTGTTTTCCACCCACCGCATGGACCAGGTGGAGCGGCTGTGCGAATCGATCTGCCTTATCGATCGCGGCCGCGCCGTGCTGGAGGGCGACCTGAAGAAGATCAAGGCAAGCTACGGCAAGAATAATGTGCAGATGCAGTATGAGGGAGATGCTCAGTTGGAGGACTGTGGCTTGCTGGAATCGTTCAATAACTACGGTAACTATATCGAGGCGCGTTTAAAGGCCGGAGTCGACCCGCAGGAGTTGCTGCATCTGGCCGCCAGTCGAGCCCGCATCAGCCGCTTCGAGTTGCTGGAGCCTTCGCTGGAAGAGATCTTCATCGAACGGGTGGGTAAAAATGCATAACATTTGGACGCTAGTGCAACGGGAATACCTGGAGCGCGTGCGCACTCGCTCGTTCGTCCTCTTCACCCTGCTTATGCCGGCGTTCATGGCTGGGAGCGTGTTGGTTCCCGCCAAGCTGGCGCAAATGAACTCGGGCGGCGAGCGCAACATCGTAATTGTCGCCGACGATGCCCCGCTGGGATCGGCCGTGGGACACGAGCTTGGCAACACTACCCCAAAGCCCGCCGAGATGGGTGAAGCCCAAGGCGCTCTCTCGCCCACGATTTACAAAATCCAGGTGGATACCGACACATCGGATGCCGAGCGCGACCGCCTGCGCCAGCAGGTGAGCAGCGGCCAGCTTACCGGCTTCTTGTGGCTGACCAACGACGCGCTGGCCGACCATGAAGTGCTCTACAGCACCAAGGAAGCGGCCGACTTTGGGCAGTCTGTGGAACTGCGCAACGCCGTACGCAACGCGGTCACCCGGCAACACCTGACCCAAAAGGGCATGAAGGGCAATGAGATTGAGGCCCTGCTGACGCCAATCAAGCTGAACACGGTGCGGGTGGAAAAGGGAAAAGAGGGCACCAGCGGAACAACCGTCTTTTTCACTGCGTTTGCCATGGTGATGCTGCTCTACGCCGTCGTGCTGATCTACGGCATGGCGGTGATGCGGTCGATCATCGAGGAAAAGAGCACCCGCATCCTGGAAGTGCTGCTGTCGTCGGTGACTGCCAAAGAACTGTTGACGGGCAAGATTCTGGGAGTGGGCGCGGTTGGGTTGACGCAGATCATGGTCTGGGTGGTCTTTGCCGGATTGTTTTCCGTGCCCGGGTTGCTGGCCGGCAAGTCGTTTCTCAGTGAAGTGCATGTTCCCATGATGGGCATGGTGTACTTCGCCATCTTCTTCCTGCTGGGATATCTGCTGTACAGCTCGATGTATGCCGCGATCGGGTCGATGGTGACGACAGATCAGGAAGCGCAGCAGATGCAGTGGCCGGCGATGATTCCCATCATCCTGGCGGTGTTTCTGATGAATGTCGTGATTCAGCACCCCAACTCGCCGGTGGCGTTCTGGTTGTCGATCGTTCCGTTCTTTGCGCCGATTCTTATGCTGGTGCGGGTGCTGATTGAGCAGCCTCCGATGTGGCAGATGGTGTTGTGCCTGGGACTGATGTTGGCGACTATCTACGGGCTGCTTTCCCTTTCGTCTCGCATCTACCGGGTGGGGATTTTGATGTATGGGAAGCGTCCGACACTGCCGGAATTGCGGCGGTGGCTGCGCTATGCCGGGTGACGAAGGTGGCGCTTGGTACCTGGCATCTGAGACTGGGTATTTGAAGCCGAAGAATCGTCGCTTCAATTCCAAGAGCGAAATGCTGATTGGCGAGCGCTAACAGCGAATACTCCACGCTAAGCGATGGTGGTGTGTCCGACTTCAACATCCTCGAACGGCTCGCCATTTAGAATCCTCCCGTGGCCGATTCCTCCAGCTCTGCGTCGCACTTTACTCTGGGACAACGCCTTCAGCTCACGCTGGTCTCCTGGGTTGTGCCTGGGCTGCTGCGCCTGATCGGCGTCACGCTGCGCGCCACCATGACCTACGAAGAGGGTGCCATCCAGGGCATGCACGAAGTCTATCCGGGCATCTTTCCCTTTTGGCATCGCTGCGTATTGCCAGCGACGTGGCTGTTCCGTCGTCAACATCCGGCGGTGATGACCAGCCAGAGTCGCGACGGAGAGTTCATCGCGCGCGTGATTCGCAAGTTTGGATTCGTGCCGGTGCGGGGATCGAGCTCGCGCGGTGGCCTGCGCGCGCTGCTGGAAATGAAGAAATTGATTGAGGAAGGTCACGCCGTGGCCTTCACCATCGATGGACCCCGCGGGCCACGCTATGTCGCGAAGAAGGGGCCCGTGCTGCTGGCGAAGATGAGCGGCGCCGCGATCACTGCATTTTATGTCGCCGTCGAGCGGGCTTGGGTCCTGAACACGTGGGATGCGCTGGTGGTTCCCAAACCGTTTTCACGGATTTACGTGCGTTTTGCTCGCAAGATTTTTGTGCCGCCCGATGCGGATGAAGCCGCCATGGAGCAGTACCACGCGGAAATGCAGACCGCGCTGGACCGGATAAGCGAGTTTTCTGATGCGCAATTCGTCGAGGGGAACAAGTCGCAATCGTCAGGATAACAATTTTAGGCAATGATATCCGGCGCTTGATGGTTAATGGGAGTGCCGGGCCACCTGGTTCTTGCCGCTCCGTTTTGCCCGGTAGAGCGCCTGATCGGCACGCTGCAGCAACTCCGCTTCGTTGGTTCCTTCCCGATAGGTGCTTACCCCGATGCTGACCGTCACGTGCCAGGAATGGTGTGAGTTTTGAGCGATTTCGCAGCGCACCCGCTCAGCGATGGTATGCGCGTGCTCTTCGTCGGCCGCAGGCATCAGAATGGCAAACTCTTCGCCGCCGTAGCGTGCGGGCAGGTCGCCGGCGCGAATCCTCTCGCGTAGCACCTGGGCAACGTTGCGAAGCACACAGTCGCCTGCGGGGTGGCCGGCGCTGTCGTTGAGTTGCTTGAAATTATCGATGTCGATCAGCAGCAGCGAAAGCGGCGTCTTATGCCTGGTGGCGTGGGCGACCTCGTGGTGCAGGCTTTCATCGAAGCCGCGGCGATTAGACAGCCCGGTCAGTGCGTCCGTAAGAGAAAGCAAGCGAAGTTTGTGGTTCGCCGCTTCCAGTTCGGCTTGGAAGCGTTCCTGCTCGGCGATGGTGGCTTCCAGAACATGCGTGCGGCGGCGCAATTCGATCCTGGCCATCACCTGGCGCGCCAGCAGGTTCAAAGCATCTACCTGCTCCGAGGTGAGGGTGCGAGGAACGGTGTCGAGTACGCAGAGGGTACCCAGCGAGTGGCCATCGCCGGTGGTGAGTGGAATGCCGGCGTAGAAACGGACTCCGTCTTCGGCGGTGACGTATGGATTGTGGAGGAAGCGCTCGTCGGCGGCTGCGTCGGAAACAATGAACAATCCGGAACTGACGATGGCGTGCGAACAGAGAGCTGCCTCGCGCGGCGCTTCGGTAGGCTCCATGCCGTACCAGGCCTTTAGCCATAAATGCGTAGCGCCGACCAGCGAGACGCAACTGGAGGGGGTTCCACAAATGGCCGCGGCCAGGCGGACCAGTTCGTCGAATTCGGGCTCGGGCGGCGAACCCATGAGTCCGGTTTCCTGCAGAGCTTTGAGTCGATCAACTTCGTTCGCGGGAAGTGGAGCGGTTACGGTCATGGCGCAAGACCTCAGCTGACAATCGGCTCAGATAGTCACTAGGGTGGCGGGCGCACGCTCCACGATAGTGGGTTGAGCAGATTTATAGCATTGTCTGGTGCCTGACGTATATCGGGAAATCCCTTAGGCTCACGCCGTGGCAATCACGTCGATTTCGACCAGCACATCTTTGGGCAGGCGAGCGACTTCAACGGTGGCGCGGGCAGGCGCGTCCTGGGTGAAATAGCGGCCATAAACCTCGTTCATCGCAGCGAAATCGGACATGCTTTTGAGGAAAACTCCGGCCTTGACCACCTGCTGCAGCGAACTGCCCGCCGCCTTTAGGATGCCGGACAGGTTTTTCAGCACCTGCTCTGTCTGGGCGGCAACGTCGCCTTCGATGAGCTGCTGGGTCGCCGGATCCAGGGGAATCTGGCCGGAAACGAAAACAAATCCGTTGGCTTTGATGGCTTGCGAGTAGGGCCCGATGGCCTTTGGGGCATCGTTGGTAGCGATCACTTCGCGCATGCGTCCTCCCGAGAAGTTTGCGAATTGATTTTCGCATACGGGGGTTAAAGCGGCTTGACCGCCGAGCGCAGGTCAAGCGACTCCCGCGCGCCGAGGCTGCGCACCTGGAAGATAGTCCTGCGGGTGTAGGGCGAGATAGCGGGTCGACTCTAGAGAAGGCGGCGCATCTTGTGCAGCCGTGGGCGGCTACCCGGTTCGTCCTTCGCCGACTCTTCGGCAAACTTTAACCCCAGAATGTCCATAGCCTTGGCCAGCGCGGGGTGGTCGTGTCGCACCGGCTTGCTTTGCGCGTGGTGGATGCGGCATGGTTCGAAAAGTGCCCAGTTTTCAAGGTCATGCCCATAGCGCGATCGGTAGTAGACCCCGGCATAACCCAGATCGTAGACAATCCGCGATGCGAGCTGGGTCAAGTTGCGCGGCGATGCGCTCTGCATGGCGGCAGCGTCCAGGTCCTTGATACCCAGGCGCAGACATTCCGACTGTAGCCGGCGGCGCAGCAGGCTGATCCACTCGGCGCCGTAGATGTCGGCGTAACTGCCCTCGGCCGAGGCGGTGCCGAGTACGCGATTGGTACACCAGTTTTGCGGCACCTCGCCTACCGGCCAGAAATCATCTTTACCGTCGATGGCCTTGAGTTCGGCCAGCAACGTAAGGTCGGGACGGAATCGGGCGAGGGTTTCGACAAAACACGAGACTTCCTGGCTGGCGGCGTAGAGGACGCGGTATTCGCTCTCGGGATCGTCGAAGCGATTGCCGAAGGTACCGTCCTTGGCGCGCGACCAGTCAGGAAGCTGCCAGGCATCAGGTTGGCGGGCGACGCGGTAGACGGATTGTTGCGGAGACGTGGTCTCGGGAGGCAAAGTTAACCTCCGGCGATGAAGGCGCGGGCCGCGGCCAACACCTCGGGCGCAACTACGGCCATGTCGCCTTCGCGCAGCAGGCGGAGAGGAACGCGATCTCCCAGCTCAGGGTTCACTCCCATCAGCCAGGCTTGCACCACTTCGGGTGAGTCGTGTTCCAGCAGCGTGCGCACCACCTGGAACGTAAGGCGGATGCGCGGCCCGACTTCGCCGTACGGACGGCCGCCGGTCATCCAGCGCTCCACCGCGCGGACGTCCTTCACGCCGCCGACATATGCGACCAGTTTGCGGCCGATGGAATCGGCGAGACGGGTTACGATCTCGGCAAAACTGAGGCTCAACGACTCGCGATGGGCGAGCAATCCCGGTCGAGGAAGCGCCTTGGTTGCCACAGTTGCTCCTCCAGGTGAGAACAGGTCACCTGAGAGTAGGATGCCGGAACGACGAGGAAAAAGCAACATAATCACGCTTGATTTGCAACTTATTCCCGGTATATTAGCATGCTTAGTCGGGTTCCGGAAGAGAAAAACGAACAAAAAGCGAAAGTAACTTTTGCATCATTGACCCGATGGAGATGCAAACCTACGCCTGCGCCTTGTCCGATAACTGGCGAGCGTCTATCGCCACGAAGCGATGGAACAGGAACGAAAAGCCGGCCTTGTTGTAGTCGGGAAATTTCGGGTCGAAGAAGACCGGAGTCAGCAGTTGAGGTTTGTCCATGAGGAACCGGCGAAGTACCACCATTCCGCCGCGCCGTTCGCCGTTGAGGTCGAAGAACTGGTAGCCGAACTGCGGGGTAAGCGTTCCCGGTGGCGGAGGATGCACCAGTCCGAGCGTCACCTTTCTTAGCCGCACCAGTCGCCGCTCCTTCAACCAGACCAGGCTGCCCAAGGCGGCATAGGCGGCCAGCGCGAAGCCAGTCGCGATGGGAACGTTGTAGCTGAAGAAGGTGCTTTCTTTATCAGCCAGACCCACGATCAGCAGAAAGACGCCGTACGCCGCCGCCGCGAACAACAAAGGAATGTTGCGCAGCTCGATGCGGAACAGACAGGTCTGCGGGTAGGAAGCAGTGACTACACCGGGCATGACCTGCACCCCGCTGCGCGCGCCTGCGGGCAGCTCGAGCAGGAACCATCTCTGGCCGCGGACGAAGAAGCCGGCTGCAATAGCGGTCAGCAGCACAACGGCAAAGCTCTCCATGGCGACCGAGGGAAAAAAGAGCAGCAGGAAGAACTCGAAGACCGCGACTACGCCCAGCACGCCCCCCAGAAACAAATTCATAAACTTTGGGTAGAACATACGCCGTCCCGCGAGGCAGCGGCAAATCTACGGGCGAGTGTCGGGCACGGTGATGGCGCGGAACATGTAGGGCAGGGCTTCGGCAACAATCATGGCCAGCACGATGAGCGCACCTCCGGCAGCTTGCTTGGCCGACATCGGCTCCTTCAGCCACACCACGCTGAGGATGGCGGCCACCACTGGTTCCAGGCTGAACAGCACCGCCGACTCGGTTGGACCCAGGCGGGTTTGCGCGGTGGCTTGTGCCCAGAAGGCAAAGACTGTTGAACCTAACGCGAGATAAAGCGCCGACAGGGCTACCGGCCATTGCGACAGCGCGGCGACAGCCGTTTGCAATCCGTAAGGCGAGGGCAAGAAAGCGGTGACCACGATGGAGAGCGCGCCACAGACGGCTATCTGCGATCCGGCGAGCAGCCAAGCATCCGAGCGGCGGGCATAGTGACCCATCATGAGGATGTGGACGCCGCAGAGGATGGCGCAAATCAAGATCTCGATGTCGCCGCGGTTCCAACCCGTCCACCAGGCGCCCCGCAGATGTACCAGCAGGTACATGCCGTAGGTGGCGATCACTGCACCCGCAGCCGAAGCCAGTTTCACCCGTTGTCCGATGGCGACGGCCAGCAGCGGCGTGAACAGCACGTAGAGCCCGGTGATGAAGCCGGCTTTGGCGGTGGTGGTGAAGCGCATGCCGTCGGTCTGCATCCAGAAGACGACCACCAGCACAAGGCCAAGCCACAGTCCGTCGAGCACGCCGCGGCGGGTGATGGGAATGCGTTTGACGCGGATGATGGTGAACATCAGGACGGCAGCGAGGGCGAACCGGGCGCTCATGAGCGCGCCGACCGACAGGCCGCCGGCGAGAACGATGTGGGTGGTGGGAAAGCCGAATCCCCAAACAGTCGCCGCCATGGCGATGATGAGCACGGCGCGGGCGTGCGAGATGGCGGGTTGGGATGCAGCGTGCGGCATGCGAGGGAAAGCCTACTTCATCCTAACTGGATTGGGATGGGGAGGTTGCCCGGCAGATGCAGGAATGCGATTTTGTATGAAGTGATGACAGCTACTTCGCCTTGGTGGCCGAGTCGCTGTCTTTGGGCAGCTCAAGGTAGACCAGCCCGAAGTGGGTCGCGTTGGGTTGCGACTTGTCGATACCAACCACGCGGTACTGGTGGGGCGTTCCGGCGCGAAGCTCGTGGTCTTTCGAATCGTTATGCCCGTTCACCTGCAGGTTGCCGTCATGCTCATCCTGGCAGGTGAGGCCGCTATGGGTAACCGTAAGCGTGCCCACGGGCTTTCCGTTGTTACATTCCAGAACCTCGCCATAGCGGGAGAGAGGCTTGCGGTAGAAGGCCAAGACTTTCTCCGGCGAGTCGCTGGTGAGATAGTTGGCGGCCATGAGCCGGAAATGAGATTCGCCAAAACTGTAGCCAAGGTCGATCGCGGCATCGTTGTCCTTGTCTTTATAGAGCGATGCGCCCGGATAGGAAGGCAGGCCGACGTCGGCGGCTGTCACCTTGGATTTGGCGTGTAACTCGATACCAGAATCCTGCGCCGGCAGCGCGTTGTTGCCGCAAATAAGAACGGCTGCGAAAAGAAGAGCAAAACTGCGTGGAGACATGGGAAATGCCTTTCGATTTCGGACTTGCACAGGAGATACGACGAGATCGGCTTCGAAGTTCCAAACGTTTACATAAAGACACGAACGTTCCGCTCAGAACGACAACCAGAAAACGCGGATGAACGCCTGGCTTGTCACCGCAGAAGAAAATGCGCTCGGCTGACTAAGGATCAGTCCGAGCGCATTTCTTTTCAGGCTGCTTCGTGAGAACTCTACAACGTAGCACTCTTGCTCTCGATGAGCCCTTTCACCCTGGCCACGAAGTCTTCCGCCTTCACCGAGCCTTCGGCTTTTTCCTGGCCGCGGACGCGGACGTTGACCTCGCCGGCCTCGGCTTCGCGGTCGCCAACCACCAGTTGGAACGGCACCTTCTGCATGGCGTGTTCGCGGATCTTGGCGTTCATCTTTTCGTTGCGCACGTCGACGTGGACGCGCACTCCGGCGGCCTTCAGCTTCTCGCCCACTTCCAGTGCGTAGGGTTGATGCTTCTCGCCGATCGGGATGACAACCACTTGCGTGGGTGAGAGCCACACCGGAAAAGCTCCGGCGTAGTGCTCGATGAGCACGCCAAAGAAGCGCTCGACCGACCCGTAGAGCGCGCGGTGCACCATCAGCGGCTGATGGCGCTTGCCGTCTTCGCCCACGTACTCCAGCTCAAAGCGCTGCGGCAGGTTGAAGTCGAACTGCACGGTAGAGAGCTGCCACAGGCGGCCGATGGCGTCGACCAGCTTGACGTCGATCTTCGGTCCATAAAACGCGGCTTCGCCGGGGATGAGCTTGTACGGAATGTTGCGGCGCTCCAGAACGTTCTTCAACGAAGACTCGGCCAACAGCCACTGCTCTTCGCTGCCGATGAAGTTCTTGCGGTCGTTGGGGTCCCAGGTGGAAAGCTCGACCTGATATTGATCGAAGCCATAGGTGTGCAGCGTGGCGAGGGCGAAGTCCATGCAGCCGCTGATCTCGTCTTCAATTTGCTCCGGCATGCAGAAGATGTGGGCGTCGTCCTGGGTAAAGCCGCGCACCCGCAGCAGGCCGTGCATCACGCCGGAACGCTCGTAGCGGTAGACGGTACCCAGTTCGCCCAGGCGGACCGGCAGATCGCGATACGACTTCAGTGAGTCCTTGAAGATGAGGACGTGGAAGGGACAGTTCATCGGCTTCATGCGATAGTCGGCGTCGTCCAGCTCCATCGGGGTGAACATGTTCTGCGCGTAATAGCCTTCGTGGCCGCTGATCTTCCACAGGTCGGTGCGGGCGACGTGCGGGGTGCAGACCAGCGAGTAGCCACGCTTCAGGTACTCGTCGCGCATCCAGTCTTCCATCTCCTTGCGGATGATGCCGCCCTTGGGGTGCCAGAAGATGAGGCCCGGTCCGGCGAGATCCTGGATGGAAAACAAGTCAAGCTGCTTGCCCAGCACGCGATGGTCCCGCTTCTTGGCTTCTTCCAGCTTGTGGACGTAGTCGTCCATGTCCTTCTTGCTGAAGAACGAGGTGCCGTAAATGCGCTGCAGCTGCGGGTTCTTCTCGTCGCCGAGCCAGTAAGCTCCGGCAAGGTTGAGCACCTTAAAGGCCTTGATGCGTCCAGTGGACGGAATGTGCGGGCCGCGGCAGAAGTCGGTGAACTTGCCGGTCTTGTAGATCGAAATTTTCTCGTCAGGCTGGGTGAACTGCTCGATGAAGTGGCACTTCATGAAGTCGCCTTCGGACTTGAAGCGCTCCAGGCCTTCGGCGCGGGGCAGAAACTCGCGGGCGTAGGGCAGGTCCTGCTTCACCAGCTCCTGCATCTTCTTCTCGATGGCTTCCAGGTCTTCCGGGGTAAACGGCTTCTCGCGATAGAAGTCGTAGAAGAAGCCGGCGTCGGTGGCGGGACCGTGACCCAGCTTGGTCTCCGGGAAGAGTTCGAGCACCGCGGCGGCCATCAGGTGAGCGGAGGAGTGACGGTAAACTTCCAGCGCCTCGGGATCGCGATCGGTCAGGATGCGCAGCTCGGTATCGTGCTCCAGCGGACGGGTCAGGTCGATGAGCTGGGCGAGTCGCCTTGGCCGGCTCGACCGCGGTGGCAGTCGCGTCGCCCGAAGGATGGTGACCGTTGCCGCCATTGTTGCCGTTGGCGGCGAGCGGCTTGATCTGGGCCGCGAGGGCGGCATCAGCCAAGCGGGGAGAGATGCTTTTGGCGATATCGAGGGCGGTGGTCCCGCTGGGCACGTCGCGGACGCTGCCGTCGGGCAATTTCACATGAATGTTTTCAGCCATGATGTCGAAACCTTTATCTGTAGGGGCAGAGTAGGCCATGAGGCCCGCGTGCATGATGATTCTGGTTGAAGCTTCCGGCCGGACGCAGGCGAAAACGCCTGTTCTACCCGAAGTCTGAGTGTATCGGAGGCAAGAAGCCAAGGGCAATGACGAGCCCGATCGCAGCCTCGCGGCAGAGCGAGACTTAGCGGGATGTTCGCTGGCGGCGGGCGCGCACTTCCAGAAGCGCTGACCCCAGGAGCGCGATGGTACCGGTGCAGATAGCGACCGGGATGGCGACGTGTCTGTAGGCGTTGGCCATGTCAACCTGGCGGCCGGCCAGCAGGCCGAATAACACCGTGCCGAGAATGCCCAGGAACAGTCCCGCGCCCATGCCTCCGGCCGTGAACAGTAGCGTGGTGAAGAACACGCGCACGGTAGAGGTGAACGCGATCGAGAGCCGGGATCGTCGGGCTGGGACCATGGCTGCGTAAGACATGCTGGATACGATTCTACCGTGCAGGGATGGCGGCTGTCAGGTGACGCGGCCCCTTCCTTATTGGGTTACAATCGGGTTTCATGGTTTCAACCTCGCAGGCGATAACCCGAACTCCCGCCGAAGTGGTACGGATGGCGCCGGTAACCCAGGCGCCAAACGGCATCTGCTACTCGGTCATGGGAGAGATGACGACCGGCACCGCTGACCTGGAGCGCATGGTCAACGCCGTGCCCCGGGCACTGTCGGCGGCGCTGGATCGCAAGGCATACTACTTTGTCCCGCTCACGCTCAACCTTGGCGACGAAACCATGATTGCCGACCGCTACGACGTGGGACTGTCGGACAGCGCGGTATGCCATCGCAACCAGACGCTGGGCGACTCGCAGTGCGTATTCATCTCCACCCGGTTGATGGAAGACAGTTTCGCCATCGCCTTCGAGTTCTTTATCAACATCGGGCATAACTTCGTGGATCGCGCGGGCGTCTCGCAGGAGTTCGCCGACCTGGTGTGGAAGCAGGCAGAGAGCCGGGTGCGCGGCGAGACCTCGCTGGACGCGCATGAGTTGAGGAAAGTGGCAACCACCGATGGCCCGGAAGCGGAGAAGGCCAAGCACGAATACCTGATGGCGGTTTTCTCCGACGCTATCGCGATCTACTGTTTGTCGCTGTTTCTAGACGTGGACTACGCGGATTTAAAGGAGCGCGACTATCCGTTGCTGGCGCCTGACGCGCTGGCTGAGCGGCTGCGCAAGATCAATGAACTGTTCCCGCCGAATCCGGGATTCGAGTTCGCCGTGTATCACCGGAGAAGGCAGTAAAAGCAGGGGCCAGGGACCAAGGACCAGGGGTTAGGGGTCAGTAAAGCCAGGTTTTCATCTCGGACCATGTGTTTCGCGTTTTGAATCGCTTCGTTGATTGGCGTGAGCGAACGATCGTCAGAAGCTGCCAAGTTTATTTTCCTTCCTTCTCCGTGTTCTCCGTGCCTCTGTGGTGAACCCATTCCTGCCCCGTATACAATCAGCCCGTGATCGCTCACTTGCGCGGACGGCTGATTGCGAAGCATCCCAACCAGGCCATTGTTGAGGCGGGCGGCGTCGGCTACGACGTTGTCATTACCGTTCCCACGTTTTCCGAGTTACCCGCGGCGGGTGCCGAAGTCGCGTTGCACATTCACACTCATGTTCGCGAGGATGCACTGGCGCTCTACGGGTTTCTGCGGCCCGACGAAAAGCAGTTGTTCGAGAAGCTGATCACCGTGAGCGGCATTGGACCGAAACTGGCGATCACAATCCTCAGCGGTATGGCGACGGCCGATATGGTGGGCGCGATCCGGGGCAATGATTTCGCGCGGCTGACCAAGATTCCCGGCATCGGCCGTAAAACCGCCGAGCGAATGTGCGTGGAGCTGCGCGACAAGCTGGAAGGCTTCGGGGCGGCGCCAGGGGTGGTGACGCACTCTGCCGTGGAAGAAGATGTGATCTCCGCGCTGACCAACCTGGGGTATCAGCGAGCGCTGGCGGAGAAGGCGGTTGAGCGCGCAGTGGCGAGCGCCGGGCGGGAGAGCTTCGACGAGATCTTCCGCGAGGCGCTGGGTGGTTTGTCGAAGTAGTTCCAATGCCGCTGCCCAAGCAGGTTTCACCACGGAGGCACGGAGGGCACGGGGTTTAAGTTACTGCTCTCGTCTCACGAGTGGTAGTTGGACGTTGGGCAACGCACCCAACCTGCATGACTACTTCTTTTTCAGGAGTAAAAGGACAGAACTCGAAATCTCCATACACTTCGTCGTCAAAGTTTCCAAGTTTATCTTCCAGCCCTTTTGGTATGGGAGTGTCGGCCCCACGGGAGCACTCTCCTGGTGCCGATGATCCATATCCGTTGGGTTGGATGTCCGTTCCAATTCGACAGTCTGCCATGGATTTTGAACAGGAGAGAAAGGGTGCGAATCCGTCCGGCACCCTGGATTCTCTTGCCCGGACGGCAAAAACTAACAGCGGAAGAAAGCAGTTGCTATCGCAGCAATCCTGCGGTATACATACATTAGGCCCATCGTGACTAGGTGGCAATTTTGTAACGACGACATGCCGGTACTATTACCTCCGTGCTTCAGAAGGTGCTGCGTTAAATCCGCGACCGGGAACTGATCCGGCCTGGCGACCGTGCCGCCGTCGCCGTGTCGGGTGGGGCGGATTCGGTAGCGCTGCTGCGCGCCCTGCTGGAGTTGCGGGCGGAACTGGGTGTCGTACTGTTAGTGGCCCACTTCAATCATGGATTACGCGGAGAACAGTCGTCCGCGGATGCGGCTTTCGTGAAGGAAGTCGCGCACGAACTGGAACTGGAGTTTTTCCTCGGACAGGGCAATGTGCGGGCGCACGCCGCTACGAAAAAACTGAGTATCGAGGCGGCGGCGCGGGAGTTGCGTTACCGCTGGCTGATGCAGTTGGCTGGGCAGCAGCGGCTGGATGTTGATTGCCACGGCGCACACGCTGGATGACCAGGCGGAGACAGTCTTGCTGAAGTTCCTGCGCGGCGCGGGCACAAAGGGACTCGCTGGCATTTATCCCGTCGTGCGCGGCGAAGAGAAAGTCCGCTTGGTGCGGCCATTGCTCGAGGTCTCGCGCGCTGAGGTGGAATGCTATCTGGAATCCCTCGGGCAGCAATGGCGTGAGGACGAAAGCAATCTAGACCGGCGGTTCGCGCGCAATCGCGTGCGGCATGATCTGCTGCCGCTCATGGAGCGCGACTTCAACCCCAACATCCGGGGGACGCTAAGCGATGTAGCCGAGATCGCCCGCGGGGAGGAAGAGTACTGGCAGGCCGTGGTTAAGCGAGAGATGGCCGGACGAGCCGCCCCTGGACAGCGACTCGACTTGACAGCCTTTACGGAGTTGCCGCTGGCGTTGCAGCGGCGGTTGCTCAAGCAATTCGGCGCTGATCAAGGCTTGACACTCGACTTCGAACACGTGGAGAAGCTTCGGCGCTGTGTCTTGGGTGAGCGGCCCAAAGCAGAGTTGCCGGGGGATGCCGTCGCTGTCTGTGCCAAGGGATTCTTACATTTGGATTGGTTGAGGCCGTCGTCCCCCCTTGATTATGAGTATGAGCTACTGGTGCCAGGGGAGGTTGCGATCGCCCAGGCGGGCGTGACGGTGCGGGCGCTGGTGGTGGCGGAGGAGTTTGCCCGGGAGTTGAATTCCGGTGAGTTGCTGGACGCTCAGCTACTTGGGGCTCACCTTACCGTTCGGAATTGGCGACCGGGAGACCGTTTCTGGCCGGCTCATCGCGGGTCCGAAGAAAAGCTGAAGCGGCTATTCAGCGAGAAGAAGATCACGGCCGAGGAGCGTGGCGCGTGGCCCGTCGTGATATGCGGTGGAGAGATTGTCTGGGTGAAAGGCTTCGCTGCCGCGCGGGCGTACGGATGGACGGGATCTGGGAATGCGGTCCAGATTCAATGGTTCGACCAAGCCAGTTCCTCTCCCGGATGACCGCAGGATTGTGGAAGGGTTGCAGGCCGTCCGGGGCACTCACTTCTGTGGCCCTGGAGCGTCCATTACTTGTAACCAAATGTGAACACAACGGATTGTTCTCTACATTCCCAAAAAGGACCGGACAGAAGCACCGCTTGCTACCTTCATTTTTGTGCAAGTCTTTTGCGCCGTTCCGTTTAGCTGCGGGTTACAATCGGGTGTGGGCCGGAATTTGTAAATCCGGCGGGTGTGGACGGCATCTAAGCATGCAGGCGGGATACGTGTCTGCCCCCTTCAACAGGAGTATTCAGTGAATTCGACGGTTAAAACCATCGTGTTCTGGCTGGTGATCGTGCTTTCCGGCGTGCTGCTCTGGCAGGTCGTCAAAGGGGCGAACTCCGGCACCAAAGAACGCGACATGACTTTCTCGGAGTTTCTCTCCCAGGTGGACCAGGGTAACGTCACCGAAGTGACGATGACTGGCCAAGAGGTTCACGGCAAATTAAAGAACGACAAAGCCGGGTTCCGTACCGAGGTCGTGGCCGGTTACTCCGACATGATCAAGGAACTGCGCGACAAAGGCGTCAACATCACGGTGAAGGATGCGCAGGCGGGCGGCTGGCCGTCGTGGCTGCTGAATCTGGCTCCCTTCATCTTGCTCGGCGCACTGTGGTTCATCATGATCCGCCAAATGCAGACTGGCGGTAACAAGGCGCTGTCGTTCGGCAAGAGCCGGGCGCGCCTGCTCTCCATGCAGCAGAAGAAGGTGACGTTCAAAGATGTCGCCGGCGTGGACGAAGCGAAAGAAGAGCTGAAAGAGATCATCGAATTTCTGCGCGAAGCGCAGAAGTTCCAGAAGCTAGGCGGCCGCATTCCCAAGGGTGTGCTGCTGGTCGGACCTCCCGGAACCGGTAAAACCTTGCTGGCGCGCGCGGTGGCCGGCGAAGCCAATGTTCCGTTCTTCAGCATCTCGGGCTCGGACTTTGTGGAGATGTTCGTGGGCGTGGGCGCAAGCCGCGTTCGCGATCTGTTCGAACAGGGCAAGAAGAACGCGCCTTGCATCATCTTCATCGACGAAATCGACGCCGTCGGACGTCATCGTGGCGCAGGCCTGGGTGGCGGACACGACGAGCGCGAGCAGACCCTCAACCAGTTGCTGGTGGAGATGGACGGTTTCGAGTCGAACGAAGGTGTCATCCTGATTGCCGCGACCAACCGGCCCGACGTGCTCGATCCGGCTTTACTGCGGCCCGGGCGCTTTGACCGCCGTGTCGTGGTCTCGCGTCCCGACGTTCGTGGCCGCGAAGAAATCCTGCGTGTCCACACTCGCAAAATTCCTCTCAACGACGATGTCGATCTTCCCGTGCTGGCTCGCGGAACACCGGGTTTCTCCGGCGCCGATCTGGCCAACATGGTGAATGAGGCTGCGCTGGTAGCCGCGCGTCAGAACCGCAAGACGGTTTTGATGTGGGACTTTGAGCAGGCCAAGGACAAAGTTCTGATGGGTGCCGAGCGCAAGTCGATGCTCCTCTCCGATGAGGAGAAGAAGGTGACCGCGTATCACGAGGCGGGCCATGCGCTGGTAGCGGCGATGCGCGATCACTCCGACCCACTGCACAAGGTGACGATCATCCCGCGCGGTATGGCGCTGGGTGTGACCATGCAGTTGCCCATCGACGATAAGCACACTTACACCCGCGACTACCTGGAGACGCGACTGGCCATCATGATGGGCGGGCGCGTAGCCGAGGAGTTGTTCCTGAAGACGATGACCACCGGTGCCGGCAACGACATCGAGCAGGCGTCGGACCTGGCGCGCAAGATGGTTTGCGAGTTCGGTATGTCGACCCTGGGGCCAATGACCTTCGGCAAGAAGGAAGAGCAGATCTTCCTGGGCCGCGAGATCAGCCAGCATCGCGACTTCAGCGAGGAGACGGCTCAGAAGATCGATCAGGAAGTGCGCCGCTTTGTCGATGAAGGCTATCAGTCGGCAACCAGCATCCTGCAGAACAATGGACCGATCCTGGAAAGGATTGCCATGGCGCTGCTGGAGCGCGAAGTGATCGATGCCAACGAGATCCAGATGATCATCGAAGGCAAAGAGCTTCCGGCCCGGGTCAATCACAATGCACCGCCGCCCGCGAAAGACGACGTGCAGCAGGTGCTGAAACCGGCTCCCGGACAGCAGCCTGGTGTCGTTCCGGAGCGTCCGGCGCAGGCATAGCGTAGCTAGCGGCTAGCAACTTAGCCAAACGATTGGGCGGCCTTTATCGGCCGCCCTTTTTGTTGGATGTATGTCGCCTGGGTGCGAAGTCAGCGCAGGTCTGTTGTCCCTATCGCTAACGTGCCTGCCGAGGGCAGGCGAATCAGAAAGCTCAGGGTTTGCCCGTCCTGGAAGCAGGCAGGAGTGCCCTCGAAGTCGGGACGGTAGATACGGATGACCCTGCCAGTTTGCAGGTCGTACATCACGTAAACCAATGCGTCTTTGGGATCGTCGGCCTCAGCTTCGTAGACCACCAGTAAACGATTGCCCGACATCCACATGTCGTCGGGGTTGCCGTTTTCCAAAGGTCGCACCAAACTTACCTTGCGGGCGATGCGTCCGGATTGCGTAACCACGGCCACCTCAGGATGGTCGCCTGCAATCAGGATGTAGATGTTGCCGTCATCCCCCAGCTTCACCGTGGAGGCCTGCGCTACCTGTCCGCTGCTGTCCTCATCGTCGGTAGATGTAGTGCTCGTTTGCAGCTTTGAATCATTCTTCAGCGGACGTTGCAGCTTGGCGTCTGGACCGAAGATACCCGCCTTAGAAAACTCCGTCACGCCGTTCGCCACTTGCTTGAGGCTCACCCCGGCAGCGAAGAAATTGCCGCTGGGGAGCGGGAGCAATAACGAGGGAATAAACTCATCGGGAAAAGCGGCCGCAGAGCGCAATTCGCCGTCGGGGTCATAACGTACATACTCCACCTGCGAAGCCTCAGCACGCGAAGGGGAGCGCAAAATTTCGTGGAGTGAGGCATCGTCCGCGGCAGCGAAGGTAAACGGATGCGCTGCGTCCTTGGCATCGGGCAGCGGATCAAGCTGGATGGTTTTGGTGCTTCCGTCGGATTCTATGCGGGCTATTCTGGAGGGGGAGTTGCTGTCGGCGGGGGCCGAATAACGAAGGTAGATGTTGCCTCCACTGTCACACTTCGGGCTTCCTGTCATGGCGTAACGTGGAACCTGTGTGGGACGTGGCTGGCCGTCAAGCTGCAGCGGAACGACAGGCTGAACGGTTTGGGAAAGCAGTGGGGCGGCAAGCAGAGCCGCGAAAACCAGTAATGCAACAACGCGCATGCTTTTCTCCTTGCTTCAGCACACGCAGAGAAACTTTCAGCAAAGCTGGCCGCCAAACCCTGGGTCGGCGTGCTCGTCAGCGGGCCAAGCTCCTCAGCGGATCACGGGACAATTGCATAGAAGAGAAGCTGGAAATGCGTTGTGGGTTGTTTCGTTTTTGCGGAGAAGTCGACTGGGTTAAGGAAGAATCCGACTGCGTTCAGAACCGGCGAAGCCCGGTGCTCCCGTGCCTCTGTGGTGCGCGTGTTCTTGCCATGCGAAAGGGCGACCGTTGCGGTCGCCCCTCGTGGTACTTCCCGCTTGCAGTGGACTACTGGGTGATGGTTTTGACCTCGTCGCCAACTTTGAAGCCGGAGCCGGAAACCGGCATGCCGATGGCCGAGACGTCGTCGACGTCGGTTAGCTTGATGACGCCCACGTCAGAGGTAAGTTTGCGAAGCGTCTTACCCGTTGTCGGATCTTTAATCTCCTTGGTCACGCGCTTCACCGTGAGCTGATCGCCGACCTTCAGGCCGGCCTTGCCACCAATATTCAGGATGATCTGGTTACTGTCCACCGCAGCCACCACGCCTTCGACGCTGATGGTGCGAGTGACCAGCTTGACATTGTCAGCCACCAGTTCGGTGCTCATCTGGGTCACAGCTGCGTTCACCGCTTCGCCCAGAATTGTCTGCTGGAAGTCGCTGCTGCCGAAATCCACCGCGCCTCCGCCGAAGCCGTGCCAATTGCTGCCGCCGCCCAGGAGTGAGGTGCTTTCACGCGACGATTCGCCTTTGCCGGTGGCTACGCCCATGATCTCAGCCGTGTCGATGTTCACCAGGCGAGCGTCGACCTGCACAATAGCCTTGGACTTCTTGTGGCTGAAGCCGCCCACGCCAAAGCCTCCCCAGCCGCCGCCACCGCCGCCAACGTTGGTGTTCTTGGTGTCATTGCCGAACTGAGTGACGCTGCCCACGATGATGGCATCAACCCCAAGCAGCCTGCCGATCTTGGCGGCCGAGTTGGGATCGGCGCGATCGCTATTGGAGAAATTCTGCTCGCCCAGGATTTTGTCCATCGACTTGCGCTCGATGACGGAATAGGTCCCGTCCTGCACCAGATTGCGGACGAGTAAGTCGGAAATGCCTTTGCCCACATCAACGTTGGTACCGAAAGCTGCGGCCGATGCGGTTTGCACCGTGGCGTAGTCAAAGTCGAAGACGGCGACGCGCTTCTTGCGGCCGGCAGGCACCGGCGCACCGCCAGGAGCAGCAGTAGCGGCAGGAGCAGGGCTCGCGGACGTTTGCGCGCCCATCGGCACAACCAGGAAGGAACCCACAACGAGAATGGCCAGCAGGACCCGGTGCATACAAGACTCTCCCCGTATTCAAAATGTTTCGTTTACCAACGACAGGCTGGTAAAAGCTCACCCAGCGCGCACAACAGAGCCGGTCTGCTGGGCGCGCTCTCGAAAGGGGGGCGATGGCCCGCGCCGCAGACAATGCCCGAACGGGCATCTGTACTTTGAAACAGCATATGGTACACCGACTTGGTTCCCTCGGCAGAGTGTTTTTGTGGCGAATGCGCAGGTTGCCGATTCGGGGGCGGGCAGCTCGTTTTCAACGAGCGTAGCCGCGATCCATTCAGATGACAGTTAGGGGGTGACAGCTGTGGGGAAATTATTCTCATGAGATGGCGAAAACCGTTCCCCTTGGTACTCGCGGCGAAGTTGAACGGCGAGTCGAATTTCCGCATACCTTAAGCGCTTGGAAGGCGGACCTGCCTCCGGTACTGTCGACTCCGCATATGATCGGCTGGATGGAAGCCGCTGGGTATTACGCGATGGAGCCGTTCTGCGAGGGGGACGAGGTAAGTGTGGGCACGGCCATCAACATCGTGCATCGCGCGCCCACCGGCGTCGGGGTTATGGTGAGGTGTGAAGCTGTGCTGGAGTCGATCACGGGACGGTTCTACACCTTCCGCGTGAGCGCTCACAACGGGAACGAAGTTATCGGCTACGGAACGATCGGCAGAGCCTTCGTGGGCACGGGAAAGTTCAACCAGAAGTACCGCGCGGAAACAGAAAGCCCCACCCAGGACGAGAAGCCTTGAGTGGGGCAGTCGATCAAAACGTAGCTAAGGGGTGATCTGCCAGACCTCACCGCGCCCATATCTCCCGCCTTGGGCTGTGGTTCCATACAGATTTCCGCTGGCGTCGAAGGTGACATCACCATACGGATAACCAGACCCGAACAGGATTTTGCTATGGCTGAAGAGCGTCTCGAGCGGGCGCGAATGATCTGGCTTGCCGCATAATGAGGCTGGTGGAAAGTCAACGTATCACTGAACTGGTGCGGCCATTGCCTGGGAGGTGAGAAGCTTCCGGCCAGTCTGCTTAAGGGCTGAAGCACCTATCTCGAATTCCTGGCCGCGCTGGAATACGAAAGTCAACCTGACAGCAGTACGCAATCCGGAACAAATCGTGACGCGGCATTTCGGAGAGTCGTTGCTCGCGGCGCGGGTGCTCCGCGATGCGGGAGCGCTTCCGGTCGAGGGTGCCACCCTTGCCGATGTGGGCTCCGGCGCTGGGTTCCCGGGACTGCCGGTCAGGCTGATGCTGCCGCATATCGGGCTGACGCTGATCGAATCGCACAACAAGAAGGCGACGTTCCTGCGCGAAGTGATTCGCGGTTTACAACTCGAACGGGCAGAAGTGTTCGGCGGCCGCGCGGAAGCATGGGGCAAAATAGCGGACGTGGTTACGTTGCGCGCGGTAGAGCGGTTCGAGAGCGTGTTGCCGGTGGCGGCGGAGCTGGTGGCTCCGGGCGGAAGGCTTTGCCTGCTGGTTGGCGATAGCCAGATCTACAGTCTGCGACGGCGCATGGGCGATGCCTGGAAATGGAACGAGCCAGTCGCAATTCCTGAAAGTTCGGAGCGCGCCATAGCGATCGCCATCCGCACCTAGGATACTGCTTCAATATTTCCAATCTGAATGCCGTCGTGTCGTTTGCCGTCGGCTCCAAAAAAATCGCTATACTCGTGGAACTGCAAGGAGAGGAATGTCGTCAGTGGGGGCCGAACTTCGGGCGGAAAATCCAGAGATTGCCGGCTCGCGTCTGGGAGACTCACGTCAGCGCAAACTGCTGCTCGGGTTGTTGCTGATCCTGGCAACCATCGCCATCTATTACCCCGTTCATCATCATCCTTTCTTCAACCTCGATGACGGCATTTACGTTACCCATAACCCGTATGTGCAGAACGGCCCAACCTGGACGACAGTGAAGTGGGCATTCACTGCGTTTGACCAGTCCAACTGGGTGCCGCTGAGTTTTGTCTCGCACGCCATCGATTACCGGATGTTCGGCGATAATGCCGGCGGCCATCATGATGTCAGCATGATGCTGCAGGCGCTGAATGCAGTGCTTCTCTTCTGGGTGCTGGCGTCGGCTACGGGATATACCGGCCGCAGTTTCATGGTGGCGGCGTTGTTTGCGGTGCATCCGCTGAACGTGGAAGCCGTGGCTTGGATTTCCGAACGCAAGACGGTGCTGAGCATGGTGTTCTTTTTGCTCGCACTGGGAGCCTATCGCTGGTATGCCCAGCGGCCCAAGCCGGGACGCTATGCCGTGGTGGCCGTCCTGTTTGCCCTCGGACTCTGCGCCAAGGCACAGATCATCACGCTGCCGGCGGTGTTGCTACTGTGGGATTACTGGCCGTTGCAGCGAATGTTTCCGCCTTCCGCAAAAGAAGCTTCCATGCCGCATGACGGCGCAAGTTTGCCGGCAAAGAGCGTTGGCTGGCTGGTGCTGGAGAAGCTGCCGTTGCTGCTGCTGTGCGGGCTGGATGCGCTGTTCACGGTGATGTCGGAAAAGGAAGCGCGGTCCAAACTCTGGCCGCCGTTGAGCGAGCGGCTGGGAAACGCCATCTTCTCTTATGTCCGATACATAGAAAAGGCATTTTGGCCTTCGGCGATGGCACCGCTGTATCCCAATCGCGGCCCATCTCTTTCTCTGTGGGAGATTGGCGGGTCGCTCGTCTTCCTGCTGGCTATCACCGCTTGGGTGATTACGGTGAGGAAACGCCAGCGCTATTTGCTGGTGGGGTGGTTCCTGTTCCTGGGTACGCTCGTGCCCATGCTGCAGATTGTGCAGTTTGGCAAGGAGGGCATGGCCGACCGCTTTGCCTACCAGGCGCTGATCGGATTGTTCATCATGGTTTGCTGGGGCGTGGCGGACTGGGCGGAGCAGCGCAGGATTTCGACCCAGTGGCTGACGGCCGCCGGACTGGTTGTGCTGGTCGCGCTGGTGGTGGTAGCCCACCGGCAGGTGAATTTCTGGCAGGACGACCTCACCTTGTGGGAGCACGGGGCAGCCGTGGTACCTGGCCACTGGGAAGCCGAGGACAACATTGGCGTGGCGTTGCTCCACCAGGGCAAGCCGGAGAGCGTGGTGTTGCCGCACTTCTTTCGCGCGGCTGCCATGCATCCCAGCGACCCGGTCAGCAACATGCACCTGGCAATCTACGAGCAGCGCAACGGAAATCTGAGGCAGGCTATCGCCCATTACCAACAAGTTCTGCTGACACCGGCGCCCGCGCAGGTGCAAGCCCAGATCTACCAGAACATGGGCCTGGCGTACTCCCAGTTGAGCGATGCGGCGAAGGCGCGAGAGTGCTTCGATCAGGCGGTGAGCTTGCGCACCAGGTAACCGTCGGTTTCGGGATTCGCCTGCCCCCGCCGACCTCCTGAAATTGGATATACTTTTCGCGCAACGAAAAGGGGGACCTGTGGCTACGGTTGGCGTTCCGGCGCAGACAGCAACACCTGCCGGCAATAACTTCTTCACGCGAGATTCCATCGCGCGCACCATCCTCTTCTGCCTGGTGCTGGCGTCCGCTGTCATCGCTGTCTATCTGCCCGTCCACAGCCACCCTTACTTCAATCTCGACGATCCCAAGTACGTTATCCAGAACCCGCACATCCAGGGCGGCCTAACGCCCAGCGTCATGGTGTGGGCGGTGACCCATGGATATGCAGCCAATTGGCATCCGCTGACGTGGTGGTCGCATGCCCTCGACATCAGCGTGTTCGGCATGGATCCGGCCGGAGCCCACGACGAGAACATGGTGCTGCACGCACTGAACGCCGTGCTGCTGTTTCTGGTGTTGAAGCGGGCCACCGGATATGCCGGGCGCAGTTTCATGGTGGCCGCGCTGTTCGGGCTGCATCCTCTGAACGTGGAGTCGGTGGCCTGGATCGCTGAGCGCAAGACCCTGCTGAGCACGATGTTCTGCATTCTGGCACTGGGCGCTTACGACTGGTACACCAGGCAGCCCAGCATGCGTCGTTACCTCACGATGGCGGGACTGTTTGTGCTGGGCCTGATGAGCAAGCCGCAGATCATTATGCTGCCGCTGGTGCTGCTGCTGTGGGACTACTGGCCGCTGGGACGCATGGAGATTGGTGTGCCAGCCGAGGGGCTGCCGGCGATCAGCACCCCACGGCATGGCTTCCAGTGGCTGTTTCGCGAAAAGATCCCGCTCTTCGTGATCTGCATTCTCGATGCGGTGATGACTATGGTGGCGCAGCACACTGGCGGCGCCAAGCAGCCTTACACCTTGTGGCTCAGGCTGGAGAACGCCGCGCAGTCTTATGTGCGTTATGTCTTCAAGGCGTTCTGGCCTTCGAACCTGGCGGTGTACTACCCGCATCCGGGAAAGACAATTTCCACCTGGCAATCGCTGGCAGCCTTTGCGCTCCTGATTGCCATCACCGTGCTGGCCGCGAAAGCTAAGCAATACAAGTACCTCATTGTGGGATGGCTATGGTTCCTCATCATGCTGATCCCCATGATCGGACTGGTGCAGGTGGATGTGCAGGGTTGGGCCGATCGCTACGCCTATGTTTCATTCATTGGGCTGTTCCTGATGGTGTGCTGGGGACTCGCCGACTGGGCGGCGGAGCGTCATCTCCCGCGCGCTGCGCTTCCGGCCGTCAGTCTTTTGGCGCTGGTGGCCCTGGCCGTCGTGACGAATCGGCAGGTGAACTTCTGGCAGGACGATGTAACCATCTGGGCGCACTCGGCTGAAGTTTCCCCTGGGAACTGGAAAGCGCAATACTGGTTGGCGATTTCGCTGGATTCAGAAGCCCGGCAGGACGAGGCGATTACCCATTACCTGGCTGCGTCGGCCATCAATCCTACCGATCCGTTCACCAATCAGAACATTGCCGGTTATGAGCAGAGGCACGGCAACTTCCCCATGGCGGTGGAGTACTACAAGAAGGTCGTGCCGCAGGCGTGGACTCCGGAAATGAGAGCCTCGGCGCTGAACGGTATGGCAAGCGCCTATCGGGCCATGGGCGACAATGCCAGCGCCGACGAATGCCTTGCCAAAATGCAGACGCAACCCAAAAAGGCCGTCGACTGGCAGGGCGCGTGGTGGCAGCAGATCATCCCCATGATCAAACAGTACTTCCACGGCAGCAGTCAGTAGGGCTTTACTTCATGCTGGCGCGAACGTCGATCAGGACCTGGTCGGCGGCGTCGATTCGAATCAGGCCGAAGCGTGGATATTCCAGATCGAGAATCACGTACAGCGACGCCGACATGATCAGGGTGAAGAGGAGCATGTGGGTCCAACTCCGCTTCTTACTGCCGGCCGTCCCGTATCCCGCCAGCAGCGCGGTGGCCAGGACCAACACACCCAATCCGTAGAAGATAATTTCCGGCGGATGAGTGTGTTGGGCCACAAAGCGGGTGGTGGTGATGTCGATCATGTCATTGAGCGAGGACATCACCAGCGTCGTCACCGCGGGCGAGCCAGAGTCACGACAGGCAACCACGGCTTCTTTCCATATCTTGTCCTGCGTGACGGTTGAGCGCGCCAGGTCTTGCCGGGCCTGGTCCAGATTCATACGCAGATTGCGATAAAAGCCCAGCCGATCGTCGAGATAGGTGCGGAAATCGTCTCGCAACTGCGGCTGAGCGGCAGCCGGCAGCAGGTCGATGCGAAGGTAGGCTGTCCCCACCGTATTGGCTTCCTCGCCGATCAGCGCACGACGGCCGTCGAAACGCGTGGCAGCCCCGGAAAAGGTGAACGCAATCAGCAGACCCATCAGTCCGAAGATGGCGCCTTCGATCGCTCCCAGTCCGGCGCTGGAGCCCTCCGGGTCGGCGCTGCGGCGATGGATGCCGATACGTCTGCCAATCTCCAGCAGGGCCAGAATCAGTACCATCAAGCCTATAGCGAGTAGCCAGAAATACACGAGGTCGACCATTCTGTCTCCTTCGAATTGTTGTCCGGCCCCTGCAGCTACAGCTGAGAGCAGGCACAGTCGTGGCCGAGCCAAACCTGCGAGCGGGGAGGTTATCCGCAACGTGAATGCACAGTTCATCATACGAGACGAGCAGCCGTGCCCTGAGACATAGTCGAAGCCTGGCCAATACTTCGTCCCGAAAGAAGACTTCCGGGCGTGCCATTTTCACAGAATGGGTTTTGAGGGATGAAGGAGGTTTCGAACTCCTTCGGCCCATTATCTTGGCCCGTTCGAAAATTTTCGTCGCAGCTTAGTTGCAACGCCTCTCCGACAGTTGCAGGGAAGCTGAACCATCTGGTGGGTTCGCAGCTGGCGTGGGTGAAGTAAGCCGGAAGTCTGGAATTCTTCAATACTGTCGCGCATGTCGGAAAGCAGTTGAGTGAGTGGTGGAAAGTGTCCAAAATTACCGTGAGCCGCTATCCGAATTTAACCGGTTCTTGATACTGCTCCAGCGGCGACGGTTCTCGGCCTGTCACTACCGCGGAAAGTACTATCACGCCTAGTAACTGGGAGTAGAAACAACTAGTTGCAACGTTGCACTTCAGTTGTTTTTTGGGGCTGTCAGAGGCCGCGAGAAGCCCGGCTGGGGCTTGAAGTGACAACTGCTTCACTATACGATTCCCTTCGCTTCTGCACTCGCCTTTCTCAAGGAATCCATCGACCATGAATTCTAAGTTCAGGTTGCTGTTCACTGTGCTGTTGCTGCTCGCTGTCGCCACGCTGGGCATCGCCGCAGATAAATCGATCCAAACCCCGGCGCAGACTCCCTACGTCATCACCAACGACGACGGCCTGCTGCACACCTATGCCAGTTACTATGCGACGGGCGGCAGCCAGAATGCCCCGACCCTGACCTTTACCTCCGACACCAACTTGCAGGGTCAAGGAATTGGCGGCGGCTTCTTCGGACTTCCGCGCCTGGCCATGCTGCCTAGTTCCTCGGCGCAATGTCTCTATGCCTCCAACGCCGGCACGGGAGACATCGCGGCGGTCACGCTGTCAAGTCAGACGCTGGTAGGAAATTTCCTGGGTTCCGACACCGATGCGGGCGACGCTAACGGAATCGGCATGGTGCTTAACGCCAACTACCTTTACGCCGGATATCCCGAGTCTGCCACCATTGGCACGTTCGCGGTCCTTCCCGGCTGCCAACTGTCTTTTCTTGGTGACGTTGCGGCAGCGGGATTGAACGGAGGAACCGTAGCCGGCATGGCGCTGAATGGCAACATCCTGGTGGTGTCCTACGGCGACGGCTCGATCGAGTCCTTCAACGTAAGCAATGGCATTCCGGTTTCGAACGGTGACGCACAAAACTCCACCGGCTACCTCAATGCGAACACCAATTTCCCTGAAGGCGTGGACATTACCGGTGACGGTCACTACGCGGTATTTGGCGATTCCTCGCTAGTCACAACTATCGAAGTTTCGGACATCTCCTCCGGCAAGTTGACTACCACCCGACAGTACACGGTTGCCGGTGGGGTAGGCCCATCGTCTACTGGGCCGATCCTGGCTGTAGGGCCGGGGGATCAACTCGGGCGCGATCCGCTTGAGTCCGGATCAGTCCATGGTGTTTGTGGGCAATAGCGATGGAGGGTCGGTGGCCGCGGCCTACTTCAACACCGCGACGGGACGTGTCAGCGGCGGCTGCACCTCGCGCCAATTAGCGGGATTTTATAACCCATGGGCTTTCGTGGGCTCGGTAGCCACCCGCGACACCACTGGCACTGGCGGCGTGTTGTACGTGGCCGAGTACGGATTTACCGGTTCGTACCTGGGCGTGCTGACCATCAATTCCAACGGCTCAGTCTGCACTCTGACGGAATCGTCTGCGTCGCAGATTCCTGACTTGCTGAGCGGCGGTTTGCTGTCGATTACCGTATTTCCGCCGCGCGGTTTCTAGCCGAGGTACGGCAGATCGGCGTGAGCTTTGGCCGCCTGGTAGCGGCCGCCAGACTTCTGTTTCGGAAAATTTTGGGAGCTTCGAATGCGTGCAATCTTGCGAGTTTTGTTGGTAGGTGTCTTTTGCGGTCTGGCCGCACTGAGTGCGGCTGCCCAGGCCCCGATTTGCCCCAGCCGTCCGCTGCCCGGCACACCGGTCGTCAACCCACTGGATCTGTACAGCCAGAACGGGGTGCTGACCGTAAATCTGTTACTGCAGAACGCCGTGGATCTCAACGGCTTCATGCACTACTGCTACATCTACATGTACCAGGGGCAGCAGGTCGAAGCGCCCACGCTCCGGCTTAACCCGGGCGATCAACTGATTTTGAATGTGACCAACAACATTCAGGCGCCCTATGACAAGACCGGCAAGAAGCGGGAAAAGATGACGATGCACATGGGGATGCATAAGGCCGGTTCGCCGGACGATCCCTGCAATGGTGCCGAAGTGCTGCCGTCGTCAACCAACGTTCACTTTCACGGCCTGAACGTTCCGCCCGTATGCCATCAGGACGACGTTCTGAATACGGTGATCGAATCCGGCTCGCCGGCGTTTCAGTATTCCATGCAGATTCCGGCCAATGAGCCTCCCGGGTTGTACTGGTATCACCCGCACATTCATGGCAACACTTCCACCCAGGTGGACGGCGGAGCTTCAGGCGCCATCATCGTGGAGGGCAGCAATCCTCTGACCCAGGGGCTGACCGAACGCATCCTGATTCTGCGCGAGCAGAACAAGACCGGCCCGGCGCGCGATCCCGATGCGAACACCCAGCTCACCTTGAATTTCCAGCCTGCCGTCTACCCTGAGGGCGGATTGGCCCCGTCGATTACGGTGCAGGCGGGCGCCCAGGAATACTGGCGCTTCCTGAATTCTTCGGTAAAACAATTCACCACTTTGCAGCTTATGTATGGCACCACGTTGCAGACATTCGAGGTGCTGGAGATTGACGGGGTTACGCTCAACACTCCCATCTTTACAAATACGCTGCAGATTCCACCCGCCGGTCGAATGGAATTCCTGATTCCCGGACTGCCCGCTGGCCAGCAGGGAACCTTCATCACTCAGGGCTTCGACACCGGCCCGGTCGGCGATCACAACGAGCCGCAGGTGCTGGCAAAGCTGCAAACCGGCGCGGGCTCAGGTTCTCCGATTCACCAGATAGCCCAATTCCCGGTGAAGCCGCCGACGCAACCCGTCCGCTTCTCCGGCTTGGCAAAGTTGACGCCGACCACCACGCGTTCGCTGTATTTCCAGGAGCAGAACGTGGGCACCAACGGTGGCACCCAGTTCTACATCACGGTACAGGGACAGAAGCCGAAGATCTTCACCATGGATGAGCCGCCGGCGATCGTTACCAACGTGGGTGCGGTCGAGGATTGGACCATCGAGAACCGTTCAGGCGAGGTGCATGCCTTCCACATCCACCAGATTCATTTCCTGGTGGAAGCCATCAACGGCGTGCCGGTGCCGAATCCCGACATGCAGGACACCATCATCATTCCCAACTGGACCGGAACCGGACCGTATCCGAGCGTCACCCTGCGCATGGATTTCCGTGATCCCAACATCGCGGGAACCTTCGTCTATCACTGCCACATCCTCGACCATGAGGATCACGGCATGATGGCGAAGATCCAGGTAAATCCCGCGAACTAGAGCTCGATCCTGATAGCGAACCACTGATCGGGAATCGGCCGCCAAGTAAAGGGGACTAGGCGGCCGATTGTTTTTTGCGAAATGGTTGAGAATGGTTTGTAACGAACCAGCTAGCTTTGCGGCTGCGTGCCAGTCTGCTGCCGGGCCTGAATCTCGATGTAGACGTTGATGAGCGACACCGCCGCAGGAGTGACGCCAGGAATGCGGCTGGCGTGTCCTAGCGTGCGCGGGCGAACGCGGGTGAGCTTCTCGTTCATCTCGCGCGAAAGGCCCGATACCGCGCCGTAGTCGAACCAATCCGGGATCTGCCGCTGTTCAGAACGCTTCAGCCGCTCGATGGACTTGGTCTGCTGGTCAAGATAGCCGGAGTACTTAATTTCCGTTTCCACCGCCTTCAGTTCGTTACGGACTTCAGACGAGAGGTGGAAAGCAGTTCGCGCTGGCTGCGGGCCATTCCGCTCGAAAAATTCTGGCGCCAGTTGGCGCAGCAGAGGCGCCAGCGCTTCAATCTGCACTTCCGGACGCTTAAGGAATTGCGCCAGGGTCACGCCGGTGCCGCTTACTTCCTGCAACAGATCCGTGGTCGGAGTGCCTTCACCGGCATCCAGCGACTGACAACCGACAACTAATTCGCTGACTCGTGTACGTTCCAGCAGCTCGCGCATGGCATTCATGCGTTTCTGCTTGGCCAGGTGATCAGCCCACGCCGCGTCGTTGATGAGACCAATGCGGCGGCCATGCGGGGTGAGTCGGCGGTCGGCATTGTCGATGCGCAGGTGCAGGCGAAACTCGGCGCGCGAAGTGAACATGCGATAGGGCTCGTTGGTTCCCTTGCTGATGAGGTCGTCGATAAGGATGGCGGTGTAAGCCTCAGTGCGGTCGAGCAGCAGAGGCGGCTCGCCCTTCACCTTGAGCGCGGCGTTGATGCCGGCCATCAGTCCCTGGCACGCGGCCTCTTCATAACCCGACGTGCCATTGATCTGCCCAGCCAGGTAAAGGTGGGCGATCTTTTTGGTTTCCAGCGTGCGCTGCAGCTCGGTTGGGTCGATGGAGTCGTACTCGATCGCATAGCCGGGGCGCAGCATCTCGGCCTTCTCCAGGCCGGGAACCGATTTGATGATGGCAAGCTGCACCTCGATAGGCAGCGAAGTGCTCATCCCGTTCACGTAAATTTCGTGCGTGTTCAGGCCTTCGGGCTCGAGGAAGAGCTGGTGCGTTTCCTTGTCGGGAAACTTCACGATCTTGTCTTCGATCGACGGGCAATAACGCGGGCCGATGGATTGAATCTGCCCGCTGTACATGGGCGAGCGATGCACGTTCTCGCGAATAATGCGGTGCGTCTCGGCGCTGGTGAAGGCGAGGTAGCAGGGCACTTGCTTGTCGTGATGGGCGACCCTGCGGGTACGGAAGCTGAACGGCGTGGGATCTTCGTCCCCAGGTTGCAGCGTGAACTTCGACCAGTCGATGCTGCGGCCGTCGAGACGCGGGGGGGTGCCGGTCTTCAGACGGCATCCGCGCAGACCAAGCGCCTTGAGCGATTCGCCCAAAAGCACTGCAGGCGGTTCGCCGCTGCGTCCCGCTGGGTATTGCTCCTCGCCGCAGTGGATTAGCCCGTTGAGGAACGTGCCGGTCGTGATAATAACGGCCGTCGCGCCCACGGTACGGCCGTCGCGAAGCTTGATGCCAAGGACGGTGGAAGGGGCTAGAGGTTGGAGGCTAGGGTTGTAGCGGCGTTTCATCAGGTTCAGTGTCTAACCCCTGTCCACAAAATGATCCACGCGATTCCACGGGAGTGGCGTCGTTGTCTGAAGCAGCCCTGTACTTGCCAGCCCCTAACCCCAAGCCCCTAGCCCCTTCCTCCACAATCAGCTCCGCCACTTCGGCTTGCTTGATCTTGAGATTCGGCTCCGACTCCAGCACCTCGCGCATCTTCTGGCGATACTGCTGCTTGTCGCACTGGGCGCGCGGGGACCACACCGCCGGGCCGCGTGAGGTATTCAGCAGCCGGAACTGGATGCCGACGGCGTCGGTCACTTCCCCCATGATGCCGCCCAGGGCGTCGACTTCGCGCACCAGGTGCCCTTTGGCGATGCCGCCGATGGCGGGATTACACGACATCTGCGCGATGAGATCGACGTTAAGGGTAAACAAGCGCGGTGTTCAGGCCCATGCGTGCCGCAGCCATGGCGGCTTCGCAACCGGCATGGCCGGCCCCGACAACCACGACGTCATAAGTTTCTGTGAAGGACGACAAGGAGATACCCCAACCAACGCTGCTTCTATAGTAGCTGACCCTCCCTGTTTTCGCAGCTGAGAGGCGAGATGAGTGCGCGGCAACCGCGTGCACAGCCGTCTGCAATTTGCGTCGGATCAGCAGCTTAGCCGATCATCCGCATTTCACCCGCGTATCAGCCAACAACCATTGAAACCCGCTGGCATCCAGGCCATTGTGCGTAATCAGACCGGGTGCCTCAGCCGGACAAAACTCGGCTTGGGGCGGGGAAGGGATTATGCGGAAGCGCAAAAGGGGGGTCCGTTCCCACCCGGTTTAAACCCCTGAAGCCACCCCAAGCAACCAAATTCAGGCGCTGGATCGCGCAGGCGCAAGAAGGAGACCGCCATGAAAAATCTGAAACAATTGATGTCGGGCAAAGTTGTCGTCCTGAACATGGTCATCCTGGTCCTGATCGCATTGGGCGGACAACTGGGTGCGCAAGATCAATTTGTAACCTTCAACAAATTCGTTGCCGCAACGGCGGCAGCCTCATCCTCGGATTATGTTGGCCAGCCAGCCACCCATGTGCAGGATGCGGCCGCCTTCGAGCAGATGCGGCAGCACATTCTCAGCATGTATCAGGGCGTCGAAGTCAGCCATAGCTTCCAATTCGGCGGATCGTACTTTGATTGTGTTCCCATATCAGAAGAGCCGTCCGTGCGGCTGCAAGGCATCAGCAATATTGCGTCAACGCCGCCGCAGCCCACCGGCAGCACGAGTGACGCGAATAGTGCCCAACTCGGACCGAAAGACCAATACGACGCGTTCCGCAATTCCACGACATGCGAGGACGGAACCATCCCCATGCAGCGCATCACGCTGGAGCAAGTGAGCCGGTTCGCTACCCTGCAAGACTTCTTCAGCAAAGACGGCACCGGCGACAACCAATCATCCGATCTGCAAATTCCCGTGCCGCCGTCGCATAAGTACGCGTATACCCGGCAGACCATCGACAATCTCGGCGGCAGCTCTGTCCTGAATTTATGGAGCCCTAACGTGGACCAGGCGAAGGGTCAGGTGTTCTCGCTATCGCAGCAATGGTACGCAGGGGGCGATGGTGATAACACGCAGACCGTGGAGGGCGGATGGCAGAATTATCCCGGCAAGTACGGCGACCAAAATTCGCGCCTGTTCATTTTCTGGACCGCCGACAACTATAAGCAAGCCAAGTGCTACAACCTCGACTGTCCGGCCTTCGTGCAGGTAAACAAGACATGGATGCTGGGCGCCCCGTTTGACCATTACAGCGACTTGGGCGGCACGCAGTACGCCTTCACCATGAAATGGCTGTTGTACGACGGCGACTGGTGGCTGGCGCTGCAGAACGGCAATGGCTCAGTCTGGGTGGGTTATTACCCCGGCAAGCTATTTAAAGATGGCCAGATGAGCCACAACGCCCAGAACATTACCTACGGTGGCGAGACGGTAGGGACCGACGACTTCGGGCCGATGGGCAGCGGGGCGTTCCCGGCGAACGGCTTCAAGTGGGCGGCCTTTCAGCGGCAGATCTACTACTTCGATATGACGAGCAAGTCGAAGTGGGCCGACCTGACGGCACAGCAGCCCTCTCCCAAGTGTTACAAGGTGGCCGGGCTTAAGAACTCAGGGGACACGGTGTGGGCGGTGAATTTCTATTTCGGTGGTCCCGGCGGGAAAGTGTGCGAATAGCGAGGGGCGATGCACCTGCGGCAGGTAACTCTGCCGCAGGTTGTTTGGGAACACAGTAAAACAAAGATTCTAGATGTCAGGGTCGTTTCGGTAGAGCCCGGTGATATTCTTTGCCGTTGCCGATTACCCCTATGACTCATCTTCACGTTCCAGCTGGCCGATCGTTTGCCACCTTTTTCTTATTGCTGCTGGGTGGAATCGCCTTTTCCCAAGACCAAGTTCCGGTAGGAAAGCTCCCGCTGGCTAAGCTGCAGAAGCTGGCGGACAGCGGCGACCCGGCAGCGGAGACCGAGCTGGGCCTACGGTATCGATTGGGCGACGACGTGGAAAAAGATCCCGCCAAAGCAGTGCAGTGGTTCGCCAAAGCTGCCCGCCAGGGATATGCGAAGGCCTATTTCAATTTGGGTGCGGCCTATTACAACGGCGACGGCGTCCCGGTAAACGACGAGACTTCGTGTGTGTGGTTCCTGCTCGCGGCCGATGCAGGTGACCCTAAGGGGCAGGAAGCCCTGGATCGGGTGCGTCAAGAAGGTCCTAGCCGTCGAATTACCGATTGCGAGGTGCTGGCGGCAACGGCCTATGTGAACGGAAGTCTGATCAAGACGGATTATGGCAAGGCGATGCAGTGGTACTCGACGGCTGCGAAAGCCGGTAACGGAATGGCGTGTGAAAGAGTTGCCTACCTTTATGACCGGGGGCTGGGAACGCCTGTTGATAAGCAGGAGAGTTTCCTATGGTTGAAGAAATCAGTCGATCTTGGCTACGACCCCGCAATGTTTGAATTGGGTCGAGCGTATGAACTGGGTATTTCCATATCGCAGAACCTGAATGAGGCAAAGAAGCTCTACGAGCAGGCCGCTGGCTACGGCCAACGCGACGCGCTGGCTGCTCTCGGGCATATGTATGAAGACGGCCGGGGCGTAAAGGCGGACAATCAGAAGGCCTTTGCGTACTATTTGGTGGCGGCCCAGGATGGCGACGCGGACAGCAAGAAGAAGGCCGACGAACTTGCAGCTAAGCTAACGCCGAAACAAATCGCAGCCGCCAAACAGGATGCAGCGAAGTTGTATTTCCACTCTGCCCATCCTCTGGCTCTCATCAAGAAGTAGGGGCACAAGCTTATGTTCTGCCGCGGTGGCTTGTGGGGCGCTGCCATGCTCCCGTATAGTTGTTCTCAATTCGGAATGACTTCTTACGTGGGGGAAATCATGGAATTGCAAGCTTTTCTCAGCGCGCTCGAGCAGCGCATTGCCGGCTACGATCTGTTGTGCCATCCCTATTACAAGGCCTGGACCGCGGGCGAACTCTCCCGTGAGGATCTGTGCGAATATGCCGCCGATTACTACCATCATGTCGCGGCGTTTCCCACCTATCTGAGTACGCTGCACTCGCGCCTGGAAGATGGCGAGACGCGCCGCGCGGTGCTGCGCAACCTGTGTGGTGAAGAGATTGAGGGTCGTCCGCACAGCGAGCTGTGGCTGGATTTTGCCGAGGGCATGGGCGCAGAGCGCGAACAAGTCCGCAGCCGCGAGGCGCAGCCGGAAGTGAAGGAGTTGATCGCCGGATTCCGTCAGGCTGCTCGCGAGGGCTCAACTGCCGAAGCGTTGGCGGCTTTCTATGCTTACGAGTCGCAGGTTCCGCGAGTGGCCAAGGAAAAAGCCGATGGACTGGCGCAGCGTTACGGCGCCGATGCCAAGACTTGCGGATACTTCAAGCTGCATCAATTCGCCGACGTGGAACATTCCCATGTGTGGCGCGAATTGCTGAGCCAGGAAGTGACCGCGAATCCCGAGGAGGCCGACAATGCTCTGGACGCTGCCGAAGCTGCAGCGAAATCGTTGTGGCACGTTCTGGATGGAATGGAAGCGCGTCGGACGGTCGCGGCGTAAAACAACGTTTGGTTCGTGAGATGCCCCGTCGATGTGGCGGGGCATTTCTGCGTTTGGGCTTCGGGGGAGGAGAACAGATCCCCCACTACGCCAGCGATGCACAACCATGAAGGGTTGCTGATGGCGCACTCAGCTGTGCCCTCCACATCACCGAGACTCAGGCGCGCTCGAACGCGTGCTTGGCGTGCAGGTCTTCCAGCGATTTCTCTTTGACGGCGATGAACTCGTCGCGCCGAGCCAGCAGGGCGTCGGTGGCCCGGGCTTCGTCGCCTTTGAGTTCGATCATGCCCTTGGCCGCCAGGTCCTTGGCTGCGGCCCTTAGTTTGTCCAGCATCTGCTCGTCGGCCCCGTTCAGGTAGAGCGCGTCACAGGGATCGGCGACCAGTACTGCCTGCTTCTCACTCCCACTGCTCCAGAAGACTTTCTGCGCGACGAAGGGCTCGATCTGCTCGGGTTTAGCGCTGGCGAACGTGAAATGCTTAAAGCGAATGCTGTAGCAGCGGCTCGATAAAGGAACGGGCTGGCGCTTGCCGGACTTCAGCAGCTGTAGCTGGCGGTCGTCAAGCGATTTGCGAGCGCTGTTGACTGCGACCCAATAGGCCAGATCGCTGTCGAGAGAGTTCAGCACTTCCTTGACCGATTGCGACAGGTTGAGCGCGATGTCCGCGTGCAGGGGGCCGCCATCATTCAGCCGCAGGGTGGCATGGGCCACGTGGTAATCGCTGCCGCCCTCCGAGGGATGGAACGGCCATTGCATCTCGATGCGCACGGGCATGCCGTGCAGGGTAACGCCGGTAAACAGTTTTTCAGTCGACATAAGAAATTCAGCGGGCAGTGTTGAAAACTGACGCACAAGTATTATGCCGTATCCAAACCATTACAATCGCACTTGCATGCCGTTTCGTTTCGAAATCGAAGGACGCGAGGGAAAAGCCCGTGCCGGACGCTTTTTTACGCCGCACGGCGTAGTGCAGACGCCGGTATTTATGCCGGTTGGCACCGTTGCCACCGTCAAGGGCGTACCCCAGGACACCCTGGAGGAACTGGGCGTCCAGATTCTGCTGAACAACACCTACCATCTTTACCTACGTCCCGGCGTCGAGATGGTCCGCCAGTTGGGTGGGGTACAGAAGTTCATGGCATGGGACCATCCCATCCTGACCGACTCGGGCGGCTTCCAGGTTTTCAGCTTAAGCGATCTGCGCAAGGTGACCGAAGACGGCGTGATGTTCCGTTCGCACCTGGACGGTTCGTCGCACTTCTTCAGCCCGGAGAACGCGATGGCGGCACAGATTGGGTTGGGGGCCGACATCATTATGGCCTTTGACGAGTGCACAGAGCACCCGGCGGAGTATGCCCGCACCAAGGCCTCGATGGAGATGACCCTGCGCTGGGCAGCGCGCAGCCAGCGGTACTTCGACGATCACAAGCATGAGGTGCCGTGGTTTGCCGAGCGTAACCATCTGCGGCCGGGTGCGCCGCCACGTCAGGATTTTGCCAACGTCGCTTCCGAAACCCAGACCTTATTCGGCATCGTGCAGGGAGGGATGTTCCCCGATCTGCGACGCGAGTCGGCGCAACGCACAGTCGAGATGGATTTTCCGGGATACGCCATCGGCGGCTTGAGCGTGGGCGAGCCGCGCCCCATGACCTACGAAATGGTGGATGCGGCGATTCCCTATCTTCCGCTGGATAAGCCGCGCTACCTGATGGGCGTGGGAACACCGGAGGAGATTGTTCATTACGTGGCGCAGGGGGTGGACATGATGGACTGCGTTTTGCCCACGCGGGCGGCACGGCATGGCCTGCTGTTCACTTCGGAGGGGCGGTTAAGCATCAAAAATGCCCGCTTCGCCGGCGACGAAACCGCGCTCGACCCGCACTGCGGATGCAAGGTTTGCGCCCGCTATTCACGGGCTTATCTGCGGCACCTGTATGCTTCCAACGAATTGCTGGCGCAGGTACTTAACACCGTCCACAACCTGGCGTATTACCTTGACACCATGCGCCGCGTGCGGCAAGCTATACTGCTTGGGGAATTCGCGAAGCTTCTGTCTGGTATCCGTGCACCTTATTTAGCAGAACCGCCTGCGGCGGAAACGCGCGGGGTGGAAATGCCGGAGAGTTGAGCGTTCTTCCCGGTTGCTGGAAAAGCTGGAAGGAACGACCCGGCGGGATGAACCCTGCTGGAGACGAAAATTAAGGACTTGCCACGGCGTAGTTAAGGCTGCGCCCCTCCAAACCGCAAAAGCGCGATAAAATACCTGAACAGGATAATTTTCCTCGGACGTCGCGCTGGTAGACTGCCTTCTCCTTCGTGCCGACAAGCGCGTGCTGGATCAGGTAATCTGGTGGTCAGTTGAAGTCCCCGAACATCCCAAAGTGGTGCGGACGCAAGGGATGAAGCTTTGTCCGCAGTCGTGGTGTGTAGCAGGTTTCTGAGCAAAATTTGAGGTGTAGGGCCGTTGCCGAAGGGTCGCGTCTCTGCGAAAGCCTAGGCAATGGTTAGACTGGCAGGTTTGTATATGCAAGGCCTCGGAGGATCGGCGCCGATCCTGATGATGGTTGCGATCTTCGCAATCTTCTATTTTCTGCTGATCATGCCGCAGCAGCGTCGCCAGAAAAAATGGCAGGCGATGCTGGCGGAGATCAAGCCCGGCGACAAGGTAGTCACCAGCGGCGGCCTGACCGGCGCCATCATGTCGGTCAAGGACGACGCCGTGGTTCTACGGGTTCCCCCCGACAATATCAAGATTGAAGTAGCGCGCTCCTCGATCGTGACGTTAACGACCGCGGAAGACCGCGCCAAGTCCTGACAGGGTAGCTGTTTCTCATGAATAAGAATCTTCTCGCCAAAACCATACTGATTATCGCGGTGCTGATCGTGTTCCTGTTCGGCATCTTCGGTATTCCGCAGAGCTTCACTACGCAAGGGTTGCTGGCGTCGCTGCAGCAGCGCATCCACCTCGGACTGGATTTGAAGGGTGGTACCCACCTAATTCTCCAGGTTCAGGTAAATGATGCGGTGAATGCCGACACGGACCGCACCGTGGAGCGCTTGAAGGACGATCTCAAGTCGGCCAATATCGCCTACGCGGAGATCTCCAAGCCGGACCCGCAGCAGCATCCTGAAGTCATCGACATCAAGGGTGTTCCGCCGGAGTCGGCTGGCGACTTGCGTCACGTAGTGACGGACAAGCTGCCGGAATACGATCTGACCTCGGGCGCGCAGAATGCGTGGGCACTGACGCTGAAGCCGTCGATCGCGGACGAGACGCGCAAGAAGGCCGTGCAACAGGCCATCGAAACCATTCGCAATCGAATTGACCAGCTTGGCGTATCCGAACCGGTCATCCAGGAGCACGGACTGGGCGATTACCAGATCCTGGTGCAGTTGCCGGGCGTGGACGATCCGGCGCGCGTGAAAGAGATTATGCAGTCGACCGCCATGCTGGAAATCCGGCAGGCCGTCAAAGGTCCTTACCCGAGCGAACAGGCCGCCATGCAGGACAACAATGGCGTGCTGCCGCCCGATACTTTGCTGATGAAGGGCACCACGGGTTCGCATGGACAGCAGGAAGACAACACGGAAGCGTACTGGCTGATCAGCCGCACCTCGGCGGTCAGCGGCGGCGATCTGCGCTCGGCTGATGCCGGTCAGGATGAAAACGGCCGGCCGGATGTGAACTTCAACCTGACGGGTGAAGGCGGACGGCGCTTTGCGGCGTTCACTGGCTCGCATGTTGGCGACAAACTGGCGGTGGTGCTGGATGGCCGGGTGAAATCGGTAGCCACCATTCAAGAGCAGATTCATGATTCGGGCCGCATCAGCGGTTCGTTCACCGATCAGGAAACGCGTGACCTGGCGCTCACGTTGCGGTCAGGCGCGTTGCCGGCGGGTATCAAATATCTGCAGGAAGTAACGGTCGGACCGTCGCTGGGCGCTGATTCGATTCGTCAGGGCGTTCGGGCTGCGGTGATTGGCATGGTCGCGGTAATGGCGTTCATGCTGTTCTACTACCGTATGGCTGGAATCAACGCGGACCTGGGCTTGTTTTTGAACCTGGTGATTTTGCTGGGCTTCCTGGGATTCAGCGGAGCAACGCTCACCTTGCCGGGTATTGCCGGTGTCATTCTGACGGTCGGCATGGGCGTGGATTCCAACGTTCTGATCTTCGAGCGTATTCGAGAAGAGCTGAGGCATGGCAAGACGCCATCGTCGGCCGTGGACCAGGGATTTGCTCATGCCTGGACGACGATCATCGATACCCACGTCACCACGATCGTGTCGGCCATCATCCTGTTCCTGTTCGGAACCGGACCGGTGAAAGGTTTCGCCGTGACCCTGAGCTTTGGTCTGGCGGCCAACTTGTTTACCGCGGTGTTCGTATCGCGCGTGATCTTCGAAGCCATTCTCAACCGCCATCAGCGTGGCGAAGCACTGAGCATCTAGCCGGTTGAGTCGGTCTTCACCACGGAGGCACGGAGAACACGGAGTAAGGCGGCAGAGGCATGAGGTTGCTTGAAAGCGAGAGCGAGACGATTGCGGTCGAAGAGTCCGAAGCGGTCGTCCTCATTGAGTCGGAACTGACCAGCGAGATTATCGCTGCCGCGATTTGTGTTCACCGGGAACTTGGGCCAGGGTTGCTGGAATCGGCTTATCAAGTTAGCCTCTGCCGCGAGTTGGAACTGAGGGGCGTACCGTTTTGCTCTCAGGTGGAGTTGCCGGTTGTGTACAAAGGCGTCCGCCTGGATTGTGGATATCGGATCGATCTGGTGGTGGACGATCGGGTTCTAGTCGAATTGAAGGCGACTGAGAAGATATTGGCGGTGCACGAAGCACAGCTCATGACGTACCTCCGACTCAGCAGCGTTCGCGTAGGATTGTTGATCAACTTCAATGTGCCGGTGTTGCGGCGAGGAATTTTGAGACGAGTTTTGTGACCAAAAGATTCTCCGTGTCCTCCGTGCCTCCGTGGTGATTAGGGAGGTTGTCGGGCAAGCAATCTGGCGGAGACCAACTTTAGAAGTAAGGGGCTTGCGGTGGAGTTATTTCGTAATACCAACATCGATTTCCTGGGCAAGAAGTGGTATTTCCTTGCCTTCTCACTGATCTTCAGCGTCGCCGGAATTTTTTCGATGCTCTTCTGGCATCACATTCCGCTGGGCGTGGAGTTCCGCGGCGGCACGCTGGTGTACGTGAAGTTCGCCCAGACCCCGGATCTCGACCAGATTCGGCAGGAGCTGAACCGCGCCGGACTGCACGATCCAAAGATCCAGCGCTTCGGCCCGACCACGGACAACGAGGTTCTGGTTGACCTCGGCATGCAGGAAACCAGCGAAGCTGCCCTTGACCAGGGAAAGAACACGATCATCCGCGCCCTGGAACCGGAGGCCTCGACCGGCAAACAGGACCTGAACAACTCCGGCGCGGCCAGCTTGCAGCAATACCTGATGCAAAAGGACCCCCTGCATCTAGGCACCGACGCGGAGGCTCGTTACGCCACGCTGGCTCACCAGATCGACGACTTCCGCAATAAACAGCGCGGCGGCATCCTGAGCTCAGTTGACGACCTGAACGGCGTGGCCCCGGCCGAAGTCATCAGCCAGATGAAGCAGGATTTCTTTACCTCGAACTTTGTGGTGCGCAACGTTGAAATCGTAGGACCGCAGGTCGGCACGCAGTTGCGCCACCAGGCGATCATGGCGACGCTTTATTCGCTGGCCGGCATGCTGGTGTATCTGTGGTTCCGGTTTGAAATGATTTACGGCGTAGGCGCAGTCGTCGCCTGCTTCCACGACACCATCATCACGGTGGGCTTCTTCTCGCTACTGGACAAGGAGATCAGCCTGACGGTTATTGCCGCCATCTTGACCTTGATCGGTTATTCGATGAACGACACCATCGTCGTCTTCGACCGTATCCGCGAGAATCTGAAGATGATGCGCCGCGAGCCCCTGGCCGACATCGTGAACCGCAGCATCAACCAGACCCTGAGCCGGACGATTTTGACTTCCGGTCTGACGTTCCTGACGGTGCTGTCGTTGTATGTGTTCGGCGGTGAAGTGCTGCGCGGATTCTCCCTGGCACTGGTGATCGGCATCATGATCGGCACGTATTCGTCGATCGCGGTGGCGGCTCCCATGTTGGTCGCCTACCAGGACTGGCGTGCCAAGAAGGCCGGCCAGGCAGTAGTGGAGCGTATGACGCCGCGCGGAAAGACGTCCGACAAAGTGAAAGTGAAGGCGTAGAACGAGGTCGTCCCTGCGATTCGAAGACAAGCCGCTGCCCGGCGGCTTGCGTTCTTCCGGAATCGGAACTGCGAACTCGCTGCATCCGGAGACAACCTCGGAGGCGGCAACCACGTCCGACCTGTAGAAGTTTCCCGCTGTCCCAAAATGGACACGAATTCTGTCCAAGGTGGTGACGGAGGTGTATACTTCGGTTCGCTGTTTTTTCACAGCTGCTTCTGCTGCAAGTATTCACCCTGAATTTAAGATTTTGCACGGCTGATTCGTTTTCTGGGCACAAATACCGGTATCCCGGTGTCTAACATAGCCAGAGAGTTCTTCGGAGAACAGGTATGTTTGAAGACAGCCTCATGGAATCGGGAGGCAAGATCAAGACGAAGCGTGGTGCAACCACGGTTATTTCCTTCATCTTGGAGTTCTTGTTTCTCGGCATTTTGGTACTGTTGCCGTTGATTTTCACCGAGGCGTTGCCTACCAAGCAGCTGATGACGCTGATCACGGCGCCACCGCCTCCGCCCCCACCGCCCCCGCCACCCGCGGCCGCGCCGGTGGTGGTGAAGAAGATTCAGAGCGAACTGGACAACGGACAATTACGCACTCCTACCGCGATTCCCAAAAAGATCCAGATGATTAAAGAGGATGAGCCGCCACCGACAGCCGGTCCGGCCGGCGTGGTGGGTGGAGTTCCGGGCGGTGTCCCGGGTGGCGCCATGGGTGGCGTGCTGGGCAGCGTGATGAGCAGCGTGCCGACGGCCGTGCCCAAGGCCGCAACTCCGCAGCGTGTCCGCGTGTCGCAGGGCGTATCGCAAGGCTTGCTGGTGCACAAGGTGCAGCCCAGCTATCCGCCGCTGGCCCGCCAGGCGCGTATTCAGGGCGTCGTGGTGTTGCAGGCCCTGATCGGCAAGGATGGCAGCATCCAGAACTTGCACGTGGTCAGCGGGCATCCCATGCTGACCAATGCGGCGCTGGAAGCCGTGAAAGAGTGGAAATACAAGCCTTACTACCTTAACGGCGAGCCGGTCGAGGTGGAAACCACCATCAATGTGAACTTCACATTGTCGGGCGAGTAGTCTACGCGAAGTGCCGCCGCCTGCATCTAAGTTTCAAACCGGTGCTGCTCCATTGGGGGAGCAGCATGGTCTGAATATCGCAACATAAGCTGCAGCTGTGCAGAGAAAACAGCGGGTTTCGAAGAAATTTGACCCTGATCGCAACGCCGCAGTACCACGAGTTCTGCAGTAACCGAAAGTTCCGAGGAGGAAAAGTCAACTCATGTTCCTAGCTAACCTTGCAACCTACGCCCTCAGCCACGTGCCCTCGGCTGCCACCTGGATTTTCCAGGAAGCGACCGTAGGTTGGGATCCCGTCTCCTTGTGGAGACAGATGGGCATTCTGGCTAAGATCGTCGTCATCATTCTGTTCATCATGTCGGGCTGGTCTATCGGCGTGATGATCGACCGGGCCATGGCCTTCAGCGCCGCCCGCAAACAGTCGCGTGCTTTTGCTCCCGCCGTTGCCGGCGCGCTGCGTGAAGGCAAGATCGACGAAGCCATCAAGGTTGCCGAGCGCAACAAGAAGAGCCACCTGGCGAAGGTTGTCACCGCCGGCCTGCAGGAATTCAAGGCCCACGGCGATTCCAACGACATTCCGGGCGAGCAGATCGAAGCCTCGAAGCGCGCCCTGGAACGTGCCGAAGCCATCGTTCACGCCGAGTTGAAGCGCGGTCTGGGCGGCTTGGCCACCATCGGTTCCACAGCTCCGTTCGTCGGACTGTTCGGAACGGTGGTCGGCATTTTGAACGCGTTTAAAGAAATTTCGACCCAGAAGGCTACCGGTCTGGGCGCCGTCGCCGGCGGTATTTCCGAAGCGCTGGTCACCACCGCTATCGGACTGTTCGTCGCCATCCCGGCCGTCATGATGTTCAACTACTTCACCAGCAAGGTGGAAGCCTTCGACGTGGAAATGGATAACAGCTCCAGCGAGCTGATCGACTATTTCCTCAAGCGTCGCAGTGTTCGCCGGTAACTGGAGAAGCTCGGCGCAGTAGCTGAAGCCAGCTCCAGCCGACGGGAGGTTGAACTTTATGGGTCTTGCAAAGCGCAACGAAGGTACCAGGGTCAACGCCAACATTAACGTCACCCCCATGGTGGACGTGATGCTGGTGCTGCTGATTATCTTCATGGTCATCACGCCCATGTTGCAGAAGGGCGTGAGCGTTGACATGGCCAAGGTGAATAATCCGACCCCCATGCCGGATGCGGACAAGGAAGATGCCTTGCTCGTGGTGGTAATGCGGGATGGACAGATTTTCTTTGGCACCGATCGGGTCAGCGCCGACGATCTCTCCAACAAGGTGAAGGATCGTCTGGCCAACAAGGTGGACAAGCGGGTCTTCATCCGCGCCGATGTTCGCGCCAAGTACGGCGCAGTGGTGGACGTGGTGGACAACATCCGCTCCGCCGGTGTGGATGACGTAGGTTTGTTGACCGAGCAGAAACAGGCAGGCGCGGCGGATAAGAAGCCGCCGACACCCCCTGCGGGCGGTTAGCTAGGAGTTCATTATGGGAATGGCAATCGGAGGGTCCAGTGGGCCCTCAGCCGACATCAACGTGACGCCACTGATTGACGTTCTGCTGGTGATGCTCATCATTTTCATGGTGATCACGCCGCTGACGCCAAAAGGCCTGGACGCGCTGGTTCCTCAGCCGCCCAAGGACAAACAGGTGACGCCACCCAGCAACGATCGGACGATCGTGGTGCAGGTCCTGCGGGGACCTGGCGATAAGCCGGCGTTGAAAATAAACCAGGACGACGTTACGTGGGAGACTCTGGAAGGCCGTCTGAACGACATCTTCAAGACTCGCGCGGAAAAAGTAATGTTCGTCAAGGGCTGATACCGACCTGCCCTTCAATGACGTGGCCCAGGTCATCGACATCGCGCATGCTGCGGGCGTCGATAAAGTAGGCCTGATCACGGCCAAGATTGAAGCCGGCGGTTAGCCTCCTGCGATGCCGCGAAACTGCGCATCGCGGGTTGAGAGCACGGAACGTCGATTCGGGCAAGACTCCTCCTCTGGATGAGCGGGACGTGGAACGGTCCACGCCCTGCTCATCACTCGGAACCCGATCAACGCAACGGAGAGTGATATCCAACATGAATAAGAGCGGACGGGTACTGACGGTACTTGCTGTTCTGCTTGCGCTGTTCTCGACAGTGGGCTGTAACAAGCTGCGGGCGCGCGATCAACTTAACAAGGGCGTACTGGCTTATAAGAACGCAAAGTACGAAGACGCAATCGAACATTTCAAGAACGCGGTTGACCTTGATCCTAGCTTGACCAATGCCCGCCTTTATTTGGCCACCGCGTACATGGGACAGTACATTCCCGGCGCCGATTCGCCCGATAACAACCGCTTTGCCGAACAGGCTATCGATACCTTCAAGCAGGTGCTGGCCCAGAATCCTCCCAAGGAGCAGCAGATTCACAGCCTGAAGGGCATTGCGTCGATGTACTTCCAGCAGAAAAAATTCGATCAGGCTCAGGAGTATTACCAGAAGATCGCCGCGTTGGATCCCAACGATCCCGAGACATATTATTCCCTGGCCGTCATCGACTGGATGGAATCGTATCAACCGGACCAGAAGGCCCGCGCCGAGTTGGGTTTGAAGCCGACCGATGAACTGAAAGACAAGAAAGCCTGCGAAGCGCTCAAGCAGGGAAATGCCCAGCGCGTCGAGGACGGCATTCAGAACCTGCAGAAAGCTTTGCAGCTGCGTCCTGACTACGACGATGCGATGGCCTACCTGAACCTGCTGTATCGCCAGCGCGCCGAGTACGAATGCGACAATCCGGACGCCCGCAAGGCCGACCTGAAGACGGCGGACGACTGGGTCGACAAGACCATGGCGACCAAGAAGGCTAAGGCGGAAAAGGCCGGCCCATCCGGTATCGTTACCACCGACACTACGCAATAAGCCAAGCAATCTGCTTTAGAGCAAGCCCCTCGGCAGAGGGGCTTTTTTGTTGGTCTGCAGTGACCGCCTCTTCATGGGAGAGGGGCGTTGGTGCTTTTGGATAGAGGCGAAACCGAGCTTTCCTTACATTTCTCCGGGCGACGCCGTGCCGCCAGAGGAAGGCACAGCGCCTTGGGGCGGTTTCGGCCCCTGCGGCGCAGCACCGGGGGACATCCCTGGTTTCGCGGTCGCCGGGGCCGCTGCCGGTTTAACGAACTTGGCATCATCCATCGGGACGTTCTGCTCCACCTGATCAATTTGAATGGTGAAGCTGCCGCTGGGACGCGAGATGGTCCAGCGATACGGAGTCTTCACTCCGTTGACCGCGCGATAATCGCTGAAATCTACCTGGGTGGGATTGAGGCCCAGCGGCGTGTCGGTGTAATGCACCATCCGCACCAGCAGGCCGGAATCTTTGTCGAAGTACAGTTTCACCGGCGGCTGTCCCTTGGTGAGTCCCAACACGACATTGGTTTCGTGGCCGTCCACTTTTTCCGGCTTGGGATCCAGCTTCAGTTCGGTGAACTCATGGCCGAACTGGACAGGATAAAACGCCTCGGCGTCGAGCTTAGCTGCCTGCTGGTCGGAGGCCGACATATCGCGCATCGGGCGGCCCGGGAAAGCAATCCAGCCGGCCGTACCGTTATAGGCGGTAACGCTGTCACCCTTGGGTGTGTGCATCACCGAGACACGCTGGCCTTCGGCCTTGGTGTAGATATCGATGGCGATAGGCTCGCCTTCCGGCATCAACGCTTTGCCCTTCTCGACGCGGTCGTTAATCTTCGTCGCCGCCACCTCGCCACCGAGAGCCTGAATGTATTTGGCGAGAACCGGCTCGCCCGACGCCATGGAGGCTGGCTCAGCGTCGTGGTCGTGCATGGCCTCCATCGCGGACGGGGGAGTCATCTGCGCCATAATCGCCGGAATGGCCTGAGGATGAGGCGACCCGCGGTGACAAGTGTTACAGGTGACCTCGCGCTCGCCCTCAAAGTTGTTCTTGTTGATAGCGAACATCATCTCCATCATGGCGCGGGCGGTCTTCTTTTCCTTCTTGTCATCCTTGTCGAATTCGCGCTCCACGTGACAGAAGTCGCACTCCACGCCCAGGGCAGCGGTAATGAACTGCATGGATGGAATCAACTCGTCAGCAGGGATGTCTTTCAGCACCTGGATGTTCTTGAACTTCTGGCTGGCGGTCGGCCCGGAGGTATTCGTCGTCTGCTGCGCCGCGGGACGGGCGGCGGCCAGGCTGAGCGTGGCTCCCGCCAGGGTAATGGCGGCGACCCCCGCCCACAATTGAACAGAACTCCCCCATTGTTTTGCTTCCTGCTGTTTTGCCATCGAGACCCCTTCGTGAGTGTGTACCCGAGTCTAACAAACAGGGCGGCAGAACCCGGGCGCCTGCTGGGGTCACAGGGCATAGTGACGTTCGCACTCCCAGCCCGTGACGGATGCAGTACAATCCAAGTTTCTGTGGAAACGGGCCCAGTCTGCCCTACCGCGCCTCAGGTCCGCAGATACCCGCCGGGCAGCCGCGCTGCCGTGTTCGTCCGGTACTACCGTTGAGACACAGTTATGTTCAAACGAGTTCTGATTGCCAACCGTGGCGAGATTGCGGTGCGCATTATCCGGGCCTGCCGCGAGATGGGCATCGAGTCCGTGGTCGTCTATTCCGACGTCGATCGTAAAGCTCTGCACGTTCGCAAGGCCGACTATGCGTACCACATCGGTCCGGCGACAGCGAGCGAATCCTATCTCAACGTCGAAAAGATCCTCGACGTAGCGCGCCGCAGCGGTGCCGAAGCCGTCCATCCCGGATACGGATTTCTGTCCGAAAACGCCGGCTTCGCCCGCGCCTGCGCCGAAGCTGGCATCAAGTTTATCGGCCCGTCGCCGGAGTCGATGGAGATGATGGGTTCCAAGACCCGCGCCCGCCAGAACATGAAGCGTGCCGGCGTGCCCTTCGTGCCGGGCTCGGAGCACGGTCTCGATATCGATGCCGCGGAGCGACTGGCCGAGCAGGTTGGCTATCCGGTGATGCTGAAGGCCGCAGCTGGGGGTGGTGGCAAAGGCATGCGCATGGTGTCGTCGAAGGAGGAATTGCGCTCGGCCTACGAGAATGCCCGCAGCGAGGCGCAACGTTCCTTTGGCGACAACGAGGTTTACCTGGAAAAATTCATCGTCGACCCGCGTCATGTGGAGATGCAGATCTTCGGCGACGAGCACGGTAACGTGGTGTATCTTGGCGAGCGCGAGTGCTCGGTACAGCGGCGCCATCAGAAGGTCATGGAAGAATCGCCCTCGCCGATTGTGGACGAAGACATGCGCCGCCGCATGGGCGAGATTGCGGTGCGCGTAGCCAAAGCTGCGAATTACTACAATGCAGGCACCATCGAGTTCCTGGTCGATCAGCAAAAGAACTTCTATTTCCTCGAGATGAACACCCGCCTGCAGGTTGAGCATCCGGTTACCGAGCTGGTGACCGGTCTGGACCTGGTCCATCTGCAGATGAAGATCGCATCAGGCGAGAAGTTGCCCTTCCGGCAGGAAGACATAAAGCTGCGCGGGCACGCCATCGAGTGCCGCATCTATGCCGAAGATCCTGACAACAACTACTTCCCGTCGCCCGGGCTCATCACCCGTCTGATCTCTCCCTCGGGGCCGGGGATTCGCCGTGATAGCGGCATGTATGAGGGCTGGACGGTACCCATCGAATACGATCCTCTGCTGGCCAAGTTGGTGGGCTATGGTGAGGACCGCGAGCAAGCCATCCAGCGACTGCTGCGCGCGCTCTATGAATATTTTGTAGGCGGCATCAAGACCAACACCTCGTTGTTCCGGCGGATACTGAAAGATCCTGAGTTCCAAAGCGGCAAGCTCGACACCGGGTTCCTCGACCGGTTGCTCACCAAGCCGAGCAACGAGACCGATCCCCAGCGCCCGGTCATGGCGGCGATTGGGGCAGCGCTTTTTGCCGCGACGGAACCGAGAGGATCTCTCCCGGGAACCGCGGCGGCGGCGAACGGCGAGGCCTCAGAAGCGCCGGCGCTTTCGAATTGGAGGCGGGCAGCGAGGGTCGAAGCGCTGCGGGAATCGTAAGGGTTGAGCTCGATAGAACCCGGTAGACATTACCTAGAATGCGAGCGGCGAAGAGCGGACTTTTTCTATGACCTATGACGTGATTGTGGACGGAAACCGGCATCAGGTGGAAGTAACACGTGGCGAGAACACCTGGCTTTGTAAAGTCGATGGGCAGGCGATTGAAGTCGACTCCGAACTGACGGCGCGCGACATTCTTTCCGTCCTGGTCGATGGCAAAGCGTACGAGATCAAGCGCGAGCGCTCGCTTCAGGGCGAAGTGCACATGGTCATCGGAAGCGCTCGCTATGCGGTCGACGTGCAGGATCCGCGCTCCCTGCGCACCCGGCGCGCGGTGGGCGGGACCGAGGCTGGCCCGCAAAAAGTGAAAGCGCCCATGCCCGGGAAAATCGTTCGCATCCTGGTTAATGAGAATGACGAAGTAAAGGCCGGCCAGGGCGTTATTGTGATGGAAGCCATGAAGATGCAGAATGAAATGAAGTCGCCCAAGAATGGCAAAGTGCAGAAGATTCTCACCGCGGAAGGTTCGGTGGTGAATGCCGGCGACACGCTGGCGATCATCGAGTAGATAAGCTGTCGGCTGTGAGCCGTCGGCCATCTATTATTCGGGCGAAGCGTCATCGTGTCGGCCGGCATTAAGATGGCGGAGTAAAGGCAGATCCCTCGCTCCGCTCGTGATGACAAACAATAACTTCGGTATCTATTGCATGCCGGGCATCTTCGTCTGTCCCGCCCGACCGAAAAATCGTGTTAGCCCCGACTCGCAGTCGCGTTAGCTGCTGGCCAACCTCCGCCGATCTCCCACCTATAATGTTGCGATGCAAAAAGACTGGAAGACCAAGCTGATTCACTCCGATGTGAAAACGCCAGGGGAGTACCGGTCGCTTTCGACGCCGGTGTATCGCGGATCGACCACCGTGTTCTCCGACCTTGCCAACCTGACGGACGACTGGGATCAGTACGAAGTGGGCTACACCTACGGCTTGTACGGCACGCCCACGACCCTGGAGCTGGCGGGCCGGATCTGCGAACTGGAGAACGGCTATCGCACCATCATCACTCCCGGCGGGCAAGGAGCGATCTCACTGATCAATCTGGCATTGCTGAAGTCCGGCGACCATGTGCTGGTGCCGGAAAGCATCTACGGCCCCAATCGCAAGCTGGCGAATGATGTGCTGCGCCGTTTCGGCGTCGAAGTCACCTACTATCCCCCGATGATCGGGGCTGGCATCGCCAAGCTCCTGCAGGTCAATACCCGGGTAGTGTGGTGTGAAAGTCCGGGCTCGATCACCATGGAAGTGCAGGACGTACCCGCGATCGCCGCGGCCGCTCATGCCGCCGGCGCGCTGGTCGTCACCGACAATACCTGGTCGGCGGGAGTGTATTTCGACGCCCTGGCCCATGGAGCCGACGTCACCATGCAGGCACTGACCAAGTACGTCGGCGGACATAGCGACCTGTTGCTGGGATCGGTCACGACGGGCCAGAAAGGCATCTACGAGCGGCTGGGAGCCACCCAACAGCTTCTGGGTAGCTCCGCTTCACCGGATGACTGCAGCCTGGCCTTACGGGGCATGAAAACCCTGGCCATACGGCTGGAGAAGATTGAATCGTCCGCGCTTACGATCGCCCGCTGGCTGGCGAAACGTCCCGAAGTGGAACTCGATACTTCATCCCGCCTTTGAGTCATGTCCCGGTCACGACATCTGGAAGCGGGACTTTACCGGCTCGGCAGGAGTGTTTTCGCTGGTTCTGCGGCCATCGATAACTTTGGAGCAGGTGCGCAAGTTCGTGAACGCTCTTGAGTTATTCAAGATAGGTTATAGCTGGGGTGGAGTTACCAGCCTGGTCGTAGCCTATAACTTCAGTCACTACAAAGGACGGCCGGACTACCAGCATCGCATTGTGCGGCTGAACATCGGACTGGAAGCTACCGAAGACCTAATAGCCGACCTGGAGAATGCCCTCAAGCTACTTGCCAGTGGCTAAGAAGAACAGGGTAAGCCCATGGGTACGAGCCGGGTCCTTTAAGAAAGGTACTAACTGGCAGGCTATCAAATGCATAGGGAGAATACGGCAGAACAGTATCGATAGCTGGGAAAGAGTACTAGCTTGCATCTTGTTTCCGGACTTAACGTCCGGTGCTGAACTAAACGAAAAGGTATCTTACTGTGATTCCCATAACGGGAAGAATAGTGGGAAGCGGGAAAATGCTACGAACATTGTTGCAAGGTGTTGCAGACAGAAATCTTCACTCATAGTAGTTTCAAGGATTTGGCGTGGCAGCCAGATTGCTCTTTACGTCATGGAAGTTCCAAGTAACTTCATGGATGGAACGGCTCCCCGACAACCGAAGCTGCGGATAATAAGCAGGTGGCGGGGGCAAACGAAGTAAAAGCCTTGGAAGTAAACTCAGCGCCGGGCTCCTGGTCCTTGACTCCCAACGGCGCTGTTGCCTGACGTAATTCCTCTTTTCCGAGTCGAGGCACCCTGTTTTCCATCGCGATTGGAAAGTACGAGGCGTAAGAGCCGTCGACGCTCTAGGCTATTCCCGTTGGCCTTGGCCGAGTGGGAACGAGGTTAGGCCGATGGGGACGCCAATGCCGGTCGCATCGTTCGTTTCAGAAAACTTCGCAACTGAACCTTAAGGAGGGTCAGATCTTGAAAACTCGTATCGCTGTATTGTCACTGCTTGCACTGACATTGGCTGTCGTTCCCGCCATGGCTGGTGATCTGTACGACAACGGCGCCATCAACGGCAACGTTGACGCATGGACCATCAACTTCGGCTACGTTGTCAGCGACACCTTTACGTTGAGCGCCAGCTCGGTCGTCACCGGCGTCACCTTCGGCGCGTGGCTGTTCCCGGGCGACACCCTGACTTCGGCTGAAGTGTCCATCACCTCGGCTGAATTTGGTGGCACCAGTTACTTTGACGGCACCGTCAACTTCAGCCAGGGCTCCTGCACCACGAACGGCTTTGGCTACAACGTCTGCGCTGAGACCGGCACCTTTGCTGGTGTCAACCTGGGCGCCGGCACCTACTGGCTGAACATGCAGAATGCCAGCGTTCCCAGCGGCGACCCGGTTTACTGGGATGAGAACTCCGGTCCTTCGTCGGCCTCTGAGAGCGCCCTGGGAACGATTCCTTCGGAAGCGTTCACGGTCCTCGGCAGCGGCGGCACCGGCGGCACGACTCCTGAGCCCAGCAGCATCATGCTGTTCGGTTCTGGCATCCTCGGCCTGGCCGGCTTGCTTCGTCGCAAGCTGTTCTAAATAACGACTCGAACCCTCAGTTCAATTCAGACAGACCCTGAAGCCGGCGCTCACACGAGTTCCGGCTTCAGGGTTTTTTGCGGTAAGGTGGGACCCGATTGCCTTCGGATTGGTAGTAAGCCACAGGCGTCGAGTTAAGGAGTCTGCCGATGGCCAATAGGGCCACACCCCTGAGCTGTCATCCGCAGCGCAGCGAAGGGCGGCTACGCCCCGCAACTCCACCGGGATAGGGATACTTCGCCACGCTCAGGATGATAGGTGGACTGAGTTTTCAGTCGAAGTCGCAAAGATCCAGCGGCTCTACTTGATGTCGCCGGCCTTGTTGAGGATTTCCTGGGCGAAGTAGTTCTCCACCGTAGCCTTATCGCGAATGTACTCGTAATAGGCGGCCTTCAGCAGTTGTTCGCGGCGATCGCGCATTTGTTCGCGGATGGCCTGCTGGACCCGGGGGTCTTTCAACTCGCGTTGTCCAGAGACTTCGCGGCTCAGCAGCTTCACGATGCGATAACCAAAAACCTGGTGGCTGTTGGGATCGCTGACCGGCAGGATGCCGGTGTACTGTCCCGGTTTGAGCTTGCTGATCGCGTCCATGGCGATCCGGTCGCCCTTCAGGGACGATTCCGGGATGAAGCCCAGGTCGCCGCCATTCTGGGCGGTTTCCGGTTGCTCGGAGTAGCTCATGGCGACGGTAGCGAAGTCCTCACCACTATCCAGGCGATTGTCGACCATCTGGATTTTCTTGCGGGCGTCGGCCTCGTTCTGCGCCTTCATGTTCTTGACCTGGGGATTCGGCTGGGTGGTGACCAGTATCTGTGCCAGGTGAAATTGCGGCTCAATCAGGTTGAATTCTGCTTTGTGCTCGTTGTAGTACGAAGTGATGTCGTCGTCAGTGACGTTGATCTTGGAGGTGACTTCCTTGTTGAGCACCTTGTCGATGGTCAGCGAGCGGCGCAAATCGCGCTTGAAGTCGTCCAGCGTGATGCCGCGGTCCTTCAGGCGCTTGTCGAACTCTTCCTGGGTGTAAGGCGCCTTGATCTCGGCCAGCTTGGTGCTCACTTCCTCGTCAGTAGCCAGCAGACCCAGCTTCTCGGCGCGCTGCATCAGGATTTCGTTATCAATCAGCTCGCGCAGGATGTTCAGGCGAAGAGTGTCAGCCTGCTCCGCACCAGGCTTCTGAGGCGACTCGGCGACCTGGGTGTCGTAATACTTCTGGACTTCGGTACGGGTAATTTTGCGGCCATTGACGGAGGCCATGACGTCGGCGCCTTCCTGCTTGCCGGCGCAACCAAAGCTCACCAAAAGAACCAGTAGCGCCAAGCCAGAGGCGGCTGCCAGCCGTATCGTCCGTTTTCTCGCGTTTTCCAAACTCATTCCTCCTGAGAGGCGAAACTGTTAGACGGCGAACTCCCAGCTCTGTCGCCTTTACTTGCTGGGTGCGGTCGCCGGCGGCGGGGTCGGCGGTGTTGCTGGTGCCGGTGCAGTCGGCGGCTGAACGCCCGCGGCCAGGAGCTGCCGGTTGATGGCTGCCTTCACCTGGTCAGCGTCCTGAGCCCCTTCCACCCGCTCGCCATTGATGAACATGGTCGGAGTGGCATTGACCCCAACGGTATCGCCCTCCGCCATGGAAGCCTTTACTGCGGCATCCGATTGCGCCTTCATGCAGGCCTGCAACTTAGGCTCGTCGACCCCGTTCTTCTTGCCATACTCCAGCGTAAGCCGGTCGAGGTCGGTACTGGCCGTTTTGCCGTCGGGCTGTCCACCGCCAATGGAGCGCTGGTTGGCGTGAAGATAGTCTGCCAGTTGCCAGTAGGCAGCCGGACTTTGAGCAGCCAGGCAATTGGCGTCAACGGCAGCGTGAATCGCCCAGGGATGCATGGGCAGCGGGTAATCCTTGTAAATGATCTTGATCTTGTCTTGGTATTGCGGCAGTACCTCAGACATCAGCGTGGTGTGCATGCGAGCGCAGAAAGGGCACTCGAAGTCGTCGAAGTTGACGATGGTCACCTTAGCGTCAGGATTGCCGCGAACCGGCCGGCCCGTGAGGCTGATCTTGCTCATGGTGTCGGCATAGATGTCCTTGGTGAGGTCCAGCTTGGTGAAGCGAATGAGACTCTTGCCGTCGGTGGAAAGCAGGAACTCGGCTTTCTGCGACTTGCCCTCGCGACTCATGGTGACGGGCACGGTCTCATAGTTGGGAAACTCGCTGCCGGTGGGTGTTCCCACGGAGATGGTGACATCAGCCGGAATGTTGAAATAAGCCCGTACCTGCCGCTGGATGCGTTCCACCACAGCCGGAGGTACAGATGGCGCAGGGTTTTGCGCGGAACTCGTCAGACACAATAATAGCGAGGCGATCGCCAGCCGTTTCAAGAACAAAGTGGAAAAGCCGCCTTTCGGAGGAAGGACATCAACCCGTAATTATCTCACGGCGAACAGGCTGGGATGGAGCGCAACGGGTCGAGATGCGAGTCGCGAACCCATGGTGAACTTTGCCTTGCCTCCTAAGCCTTTTTGCCTACCAGGGATTTGACGGAAAGCAAGGCGTTCATGGAACCGGAGCGGAAGCCTTCCAGATCGAGGGTGACGTAGGAAAAGCCCAGCGCTTTGAAGATACGCGTAAACTCCGCCGCCATCTCCGGCGTCATCGCGCGCGGGAGTTCTTCGCGGCCTATTTCGATACGCACGATTTCACCATGGTGGCGAACCCGAACCTGGCGAAATCCCAGGCGACGCAAAGCCTCTTCGCCCTCTTCCACGGCAAGAAGCGCTTCCCGGGTGACGGGACGGCCGTACTCGATGCGCGACGAGAGGCAGGCCGAGGCGGGCTTGTCCCAGATGCGAAGTTCGGCTTGGCGAGCCAGGTGGCGGATGTCTTCCTTGGTCAGTCCAGCTTCCAGCAGGGGAGCGGCGACGTGGTGCTGACGGGCTGCCTGCTGGCCCGGGCGGTAGTCCCGCTGGTCGTCGACATTAACGCCGTAGGCAATGGCATCGAAGCCTAATTGCTCGCGATTCTGCTCCATCACGGTGAACAGCTCGTCTTTGCAGTGGAAGCAGCGAGCCCCGTCATTGCGCCGATAATCGGGACGCTCCATCTCGTCGGTTTGAATGATGGTGAGAGGAATGCCTTGTTCCTGGGCGAAAGCCACGGCGTCCCGCATTTGCGAGCGAGCCAGGCTGGGCGAGTCGGCCAGCACCGCCAGCATGTCCTTGCCGAGCTCACGATAGGCGACCCACGCCAGGAATGCCGAATCCACCCCACCGGAATAGGCCACGAGTACGCGCTTCAGCGAACGCAGGCGCGCCTCCAGAACCGGCAGCTTGGCTGCGGGGTCCGGTGAACCGACAGGTAAACGGGAAGGCAGGGACGACATCGCTCCATTGTAAGACACGGGACGAGGAAGGAAGGTTGCGAGCTAATACAGGCGTTGCAGGCGCTTGATGCTGCCAAAACTGCCAACGTTAGTGAGGCTGAAGGTGAAGCGGTAGGCGTTCTCATCGCGAATCAGTCCCAGCGCCCAGCGCGAGTACTGGAAGGCAATACCGCAGCAGTCCCAGTTGTAGTTGGTTTGGATGGTAGCGGACTGGATGGTCGGTGCCGTTTCCGATAGGCCGAGAGTGGCTGCGGCGCTGAGTCCGGTTTTCGACATGCCCCCGTAAATCGCGCCAATGCGGAACTGGTTATACACATCGGGTACAACGACGCCATTCACGATGGTGTACTCGCCGGGCGCATTCACGTAAGACTGACCGCCGTTCAAGTACCACATGCCCCAGCGGTACCCGGCAAAGATAGTGCTAGCGTTCACCTGGTGCAGCACCGGGTCATAGTCCAGGTCCCACTGCAAATCCGCAGGACCCGATTGGGCACGCAGGCGCGAGATGATGGGCGAAAAGCGCCGTGGGTCGGTGAGGAAGGCGATTCCCGTGAAATCGACGGTGGTGTCGAAGACGTTACGGCGTCCCGGCACCAAAGCTCCACCGAAGTTGGTATTGCCGAAATACTTCTGGGCAATCTCCCAGGTGACCACGTTGCCGGCCGGTCCCGATTGATCGTCGCAGGTATTTTTCTGCGCAGGCGTTTCGCTGTCGGTCAGGTTTTCTGACAGCGAGGCATATTCCGGATGTTGGTAGCAAGCCGCGCTGGAAGTGGTCTTCTTGGCGTACAGGCGGTTGATTACGCCGTATTCCACTTCGTTGGTATCGGCCAGAATGTCGCGATAGTCGAAACGGATGATCTGGCTGAAGTCGTTGATGCCGGTTTGATAGCGGTAAATGGCGAAAGGCTCGAAGGTGTGTTTTAACACCCGGCCAAACGGCTTCTTGTCGAAGATTCTCTCCAGCGTTGGAGGACGAATCTCGAACGAAGCGTTAGCTACATTGCGGTTGATGGGATTACTGACAGCGATGCCGATGGTGGCGCTGGGACTGGCCTCCAGCCGCTGCGAATAATACGTTTCGCGTACCCCGAACTTGGGGCGCAGGGTCCAGCCATGAAACAGCGTAGGGAAGGCAAGATACGGAGCGGCATCCACGCGACCGACGACGGGAGCGGTGGAAAATCCGATCTCACTGCGCGACACGCCTTCGGTTGCCACATCGTAGGCGTACACAAAATTGGTTCGACTGAAAGAACGCTCCACCGTAGATAGCTCGAGACTGGGAGCGTGAACGATGCTGATGAAATCGTCGGGAGCCGTGCTCTGATAGTTCTGATAGCGCGAACCCAGGAAGCCCAGCCCGTAGCCATTCCAGTTCTTGGCAAGAAAGCCGTAAGAACGCACCTCGGAGTTGATGGCTTCGGTAAATCCCTGGGCAAAGGCCAGCCGGAAGATGTAAGAGGACAGGTAGTCGACCGAGGCGACGGCCTGAATGCCGTGGGACAGTTGCTTCCAGGCATTCACCTTCAGTTCTTCGCCACCCTGGTTCTGGCCAGTATTGGGCGCGCCTTTCTGATCAATCACGCCGTAATATTCGGCCTGAATCGCGTAGGTATAGCCGATAGCGCGGAAATCGCCGAACTGGGCCCATCCGCGCGAGGAATATAGCGCAGCGCCCAGCGTAGCGTCGGCGTTCCGGCTGAGTACCCAGTAAAAACCATCACCAAAGATGAAGCCGCGCGTGGTCGACTGTCCAATCTCTGGAATGAGGAATCCGCTCTTGCGTCCCAGATTATCGACCGGGTGCTCAATGAAAGGAAAGTAGAAGACCGGGATGCCATGCATTTTCAGCGTGGCGTGACGGAGTTTGGCTTCGTCACCGACCTCTACGTTGGCCACTTTCGAGTCCAGTTGCCACTTCGGCCTGGGCAACTGGCAGGACGTGACGAAACCATTATTGACCCGATACAAATCCGGTCCGAGCTTGTCCACCACTTTGCCGGTGAAAAAGAAGGGAGTGGACGAGGTAAGGAACATGGTCTTGTTCTTCACCCGGACTCCGGTTGAGCCGGTCACATCGTAGAAGGTGCCGGTATCGCGGCTGATGTCGTAGGTGGCGCGGCTGCCGACGAGGTGTTCATTGCGTGGTCCGCCGTCAAAGACAACGTGGCCGATGGCCGTCAGCTGTCCCGAGGTAGCGTCATAGGTGGCCTGATCGCAGCGCAGGGTGTTTCCGCCGAAGCGCATTTCCACGTGACCGCGCACGTGATAGATGTCCTGGTTCTTCTCCTGTTCGTCAGCCCGGATCAAGAACTTCATTGCGACCAACGGGGATGTTGGTGGCGGGGCGTTGCGGGCCGATTGCCTGATCGCCACTTTCTTGCAGCTCCTGCTCGATAACCTGCTCGGTTTTGGTGTCTTCCTGCCCATTATCAGAGCGGGCGGTGATTCCCCGAACCGGAGCCCGCCTGTTGCGGCTTTGAGGCGGTAGCCGGGGGGGTGGCCGGGTTCTGGGCTTGCGAGAGATCCAATGCATCCTGATCGTCGGAGAAGGGATCGGCGCTGGGAACGTCGCTATGCGTAGAAGTTGACGCTTGACCCTGCAGGGATTCAGCAGCACGCAACTGGCTGGTTAATACACCCGGGTGCAGAAACAGGTGACACAGCATCACCGCCGTGATAATCAATCGAATGCGAGGAATCATCGAAAGGCGTGCGTCCCTTTGCCGCTGCTTGTTCGATTTGGTGGAACCTTGCAACTTAGCACGTTGCATGGGGACAGGCAAAACGGAAAGGCCTCCGATGAGGATACGCAGCTCTGACGTGCTCCTAAACCCGCATGCCGTCTGGCGGTTGCGCCGTGGGCGTAACCTTGTGCAGATTTCAGCTGCGTCCAGATACGGCGGCGGGCGGCTTCTTTTACCGGTGCCAATTTACTACTGTGCCACAGGCCCGACGCGCGTCGCGGGAAATGAAATAGTCGCGCCACGACATGACTGATCAGCAAATGTTGCCTACGGACCGCGCTGCCAAATCGAACGAGCAGCCTGATGAACTCTGGCGAAAAGAAGTCCACGCACGGGTGGCAGGCTACCGTAACCGGAGAGCCCGTCGCGCCGAACCCGCCGTCAGCCTGCAATTTCCTTTTCCTCCCGTCGAGGTAGAAGCACAGAGACCGCCGGTGCAGAGCGGTCCGGCAATTGCGGTCGAACAGACGCAGGTGACCGCGGCGACCGAGCAGGCGGTGGAAGCGACAGTTGCCGTGGAAGAGTTGCCGGAAGCGTCGGTTGCGGTTTTTGAGCCACTCGCGGAGGAAGGCGTTTACTACGAGCCGGAATATGGGGTTGAGGAAGTTGTTGAAGAAGTCGAGCCAACGGTTGCGGCTCCGCGTTGGGAGGATTTCGATCTCGATCCAGATCCCATTCCACCGCCGCCTCGCGCTCGCCTGAAGGTCATTGCGTTTCCCCGTCAGGCGTCGACCCAGGACGAGATTTTGCCGCGCCTGGCCGACCCCATTGTTTCCGCTGCGCCGCGCATCCTGGATGTGCCCGAAGAACTGGAGGCTTACACCGGGACCCCGCTACTCGACGGATTGCAGTGTGGTCCCAGCCCGCAATCTTCTGGCGCGGCCCCAGCCGATCACATTGACTTGCCGTTCCAGGCAATTCGAATCTCGCGGCGGCTGTACTCGGGCATCGTCGATTGCGGGCTGGTCGCAGTTGCATCCGGCATATTTGGCGGGGTCTGCTACCTCATGCTGCCGAAGACGCAGCTTAGTAAGCCGATGATCCTGATCGCGGCCGCACTGCCAATCCTGTTCTGGGCTATCTACCAATACATCTTCATGTTGTACCGGGGCGCTACGGTCGGGATGACCACGGCGAAAATCCGCCTGGCGACGTTTAAGGGTGGAAGCCCGAGTTGGCATCAGCGCCGCAGCCGGGTGTTCGGGCTGTACTTTTCCTCATCGTCACTGGCCATGGGGCTGCTGTGGGCGCTGGTGGACGTGGACGGTCTGTGCTGGCATGACCGCATCAGCCGTACCTACCTGACAGGTTGGGAGTAGCCGAGATCGTCTTCGCTGTGCGGCTACTCCGAATTCACTCGTAATCGTCCATTCACAATTGCTTCCCCCGAGAGTTCAGGCGCACCGGTAGTGGCTCAGTTTGAGCTATTGATTGGCGCTCAGTCCAAGCTCTTCTCTGTTTTAGGACGCTCATAAGTTCCTTCACGCAGTCGCGAATGAGTTCTTCTGTAGCATCTGACCACTGCTTGTGCGGATAAACGATGATGGGATAAAGCGTAGCGGTTGGCCTGTCGAGGATGGCATAAAATCTCCACCCGCCTTGTGCGCCTTCACTATTGGCAGTGTCTTTGCAGCGATACTTGTGGAGTGCCGCGTCCCGGTCTGGGGCGATCTGTTTCAGGATAGCGGAAGTTCGACCTGCTGGTTTGCAATGACAAGCCAGCAGGTCTTTGGACAGTTCTTTGTAGGCGTTCTCGAGGTCTTTATCGACGCTCGGGTAGCCCTTTTTCTTCCAATGGGAACGTAGGGTGTTGAACTGCACACTCGCTTCGGAGTCGATCTTACATCCTGCCAACTGGCTCCGCCGAGTAAATGGGCAGCGATGTTACGCAGTCACCCAGAATCGAACGAAAATCCTTATTGCATGACAACAGAAGATCCTCGATTACGTCGGCTAAATCTTCTGTCCCTTCCTTAATCCCATTCAAGGAAGTCGTAAAAAAGAGCGTGTTTTTGCGTCGCCCTATTACGTTCCGACGCAACAGGAAGTCGAGATTCGAGTGGACACACTGCAACTTTTCGGCTAACTCTTTTGCCTGATCGTCAGTGAGCATCGCCAACTGCTCTCCAGCCGCAAGGGTCTTATTTAAGCTCTTTAACGTTTGGTCGAGTACAGCTAACCAAAACGCGGCAACGGCAGTATTTTTTGCGTTCTTCGCCCACAGAACAAAGGCCAGCGTGCTCTCAGCCTTACTTTCCATCTGGTCGAATGTCGTTGCTTGTGCGGTCACTATTCACCTTCCCTGCTGGACTTTTCCCAGCGGGCAGCATTAGCCTTCTTGGCTATTTGTGTTCTTCGTTCTGGACTGATGGATCGTGCCCGAGCTGGGCCACCGATCAGCCCACCTTTACGAGATGATGTCTTCTTCTTGGTGGATTCAGGCGAACGCTCGCTGATGGCTTCCTGTACCGTGCGGAACGCCCTCACGTTCAGATCCATGAGCACTCCATTGCTTCACCTTAGTAAGAGGCGTAATACGACCACAGAGTTTGACCGCCACTAACACAATCTGTCAACGGCTTATTGGTGGCGGATGCTAGAGCTTTACTCAGCGCCGTACGCGCTGAGTAAAACTTAGCACGGATATGAGCCTAATTCAAAAGAAAAATGAACAAAATGCTTGACCAATCTGTGTCACTCAAGCATAATGCTCAATATGAACACGCTGAGCAATGACGAGCGCATTCGGGTAGTGGCTGCATTGGTCGAAGGCAACAGCATTCGCTCCACGTCGCGCATGACCGGCATCGCACGGAATACTGTGACGAAGCTGCTCGTCGATCTTGGCTCAGCTTGCATGAGATACCACGATAACCATGTCAGGAATGTTAGAGTTAAGAGACTGCAATGCGACGAAATATGGGCCTATGTCGGAGCTAAGGCGCGAAACGTAACTCCCGACAAGAAAGAGATTGGATGGGGCGACGTTTGGACTTGGGTTGCTCTTGACGCCGACACAAAGCTGGTCCTCTCGTATCTCGTGGGCGGACGCGGGGCTGATTGGGCGATGGATTTCATGAAAGACTGCGCGGAACGCGTTGTGGGTCGCCTACAGATCACCACAGACGGACACAGAGCATATCTAAGCGCTGTTGAAGAGGCGTTCGGAATGGACGTGGACTACGCTCAGTTGCAGAAGATTTACGGGAGCTCTCTGGAAACAGAAACTCGCTATTCTCCGGCGGTCTGCATCGGCTGCGATATGAAGGTCGTGAGCGGCGACCCCGACCCCAAGCACGTGAGCACCAGCTATGTTGAGCGCCAAAACTTGACCATGAGAATGCATATGCGCCGCTTCACCCGGTTAACAAACGGATTCAGCAAGAAACTGGATAACCACGGCTATGCAGTCGCGCTTCACTTCATGTATTGCAACTTCGTCAAGGTTCATGGCACGCTGCGCGTAACGCCAGCCGTCGAAGCTGGGTTGGCAGATCACATATGGGACTTGGCGGAATTGGTGGGCATACTCTCAAACTGAGCCACTACCGGCGCACCCCACGTGCTGACAACTTCTTCGTAAACAGGTACATTCAAGCCTGTGCCATTGCACCTTCGGGTGAGGTGGCAGCATCGTTATACAGGTACACTGAGTGTGCTCCCTCCCCGCCGCACCAGCGACGGGACAGCGCCCCCCGGAAAATCCGGGACTGACTATGGCCTCATCGACTGAGAACCTGCAACGCCCCGCCATCAAAGTATTCGTCGCCACCTCGGTGATGCTGACGTTTATCTCGTTCTGGCGAGCCTCGGCGATCGTGCTTTCCGATCTCGCCTCGTCGGCGTACTACGTCGGCGGCGATGCCGAGAAAGTCATCGGCAAGAGCGCGCCCTGGTTCGTGCTGGCGGTCATGCTGTTCAGCTACGCGGTGCGGGCCATCTACATTGAGTCCAGCTCAATGTTCGTACGAGGCGGTGTCTACCGGGTGGTTAAGCAGGCCATGGGCGGCACGCTGGCCAAGCTGTCGGTTTCTGCGCTGCTGTTCGACTACATCCTGACCGGGCCGATCAGCGCGGTGGCGGCCGGGCAGTACGTGGCCGGATTTCTGACGGACACCTTTCACCACGTTGGCTACAACATCACGGTTCCTGACAACGCTTTTTCGGCGTTTTTTGCGATCCTGGTTTCGCTGTACTTCTGGTGGCAGAACGTCAAGGGCATTCACGAGTCGAGTGGACGGGCGCTGCAGATTATGAAGATCACCACCGTGATGGTGGTGGTGCTGATTGTGTGGTGCCTGATCACGCTGGCGAAAAAGGGAGGGCAGCTTCCGCCGTTCCCCTCCCCGGCCACCATGCATCACGACAAGGAGTCGCTGGGCTGGCTGCTGGGGACGTGGGCGGCGCGCATTCCCATCATCATGCTGCTGGTGGGCTTTGGCCACTCCGTGCTGGCCATGAGCGGCGAAGAGTCGCTGGCCCAGATCAATCGCGAAATCGAACATCCGAAGCTGAAGAACCTGGAAAAAACCGGGCTGGTGATCTTTCTGTACAGCCTGTTCTTCACCGGGTTGGTCTCGTTCTTCGCGGTGATGATTATTCCCGACGGGGTGCGTTCGCAATACTTTGCCAACCTGATCAGCGGTCTGGCGATGAACGTGGTAGGACCGTACTCGCTGCGGCTGGTGTTCCAGGGATTCGTGGTGCTGGTAGGCGCGCTGATTTTGTCCGGCGCAGTGAACACGGCGATTGTGGGCGCCAACGGCGTGCTGAGCCGCATGGTGGAAGACGGCGTCCTGACCACCTGGTTTAAGAAGCCGCAGAAGCGGTTTGGTACCAGCTATCGCGTCATCAACATGATTGTGGGGCTGCAGATCCTCACCATCCTGGCCAGCCGCGGCAACGTTTATCTGCTGGCGTCGCTGTACGCGTTCGGCGTGATCTGGAGCTTCTCGTTCATGTCGCTGGCGGTGGTGGTGCTGCGCTACACCAGCCCTCTGAACCGGGAATGGAAGGTGCCGGGGAACATCCACATTAAAGGGGTAGAGGTTCCGATCGGGCTGGGCCTGATTTCGCTGCTGCTGTTTTCGACCGCGATTGTGAACCTGTTCACCAAGCAGATGGCAACGATTGCGGGCGTTTCGTTCAGCCTGGCGTTCTTTATCATTCTGTCGATTTCGGAGCGCACCACGGCCAAGGAACATGCCTCGGGCCAGTCGGGGCTGGAGCAATTCAATATTGCCGATGACCGCGACCTGAGCGGCGAAGCCATGGAAGTGCGGCCGGGCAACATCCTGGTTGCGGTCCGCGATCCGCGCAATCTTTACTACCTGCGAAAAGTGCTGGCTAAAACCGATACCAGTAAAACCGACGTGGTGGTGATGACGTCGCGGGTGTATCTGCGGGAACATTCCTTTGGTGGCGGCGACCAACTGGAGACTTCGGAGATCTTCAAGAAGTACGAGCAAGAGTTGTTTACGGCCGTGGTGACGGTTGCCGAAAAAGAAGGCAAGCACGTGTCACTGGTGGTGGTGCCGACGAACGATGTTTTCGAGAGCATTGTGGTGACAGCCCAGCGGCTGCATACGTCGGTGATTGTCTGCGGCAAGTCGAATAATTTGACGGCCGATGAGCAGGGCAAGCTGACGGGCGATGCGTGGGAGCGCCTGCCGGAGCCGCGCCCGCGGTTGCGCCTGGTGGTGTTTGAGCCCGACGGAACGCGCCACGAATACATGCTGGGCCCGCATACGCCGCGCATGCGGCAGGAAGACGTCGACCTGTTGCACGGCTTGTGGAAGGAAGTCACCGCCGACCCGAATTATCGCGAACTGCACCACTTCCACGTGCTCAATGTGGCGCTGAAGGAAATGTCGGCGCGCATGCACGACGGCGATCGGCGGGCGGAGGTCATGAACGATATCTACGCCGAAATGGAGCGCGACAGCGGCGAGCCCATTGCCGAAGACGATCTTCCCTCCACTCCGCCGACATAGGCTGGGGCACCGCGCCGTGAAAGACTGTCTGCCGGCCTCCCGCCGTGCTGAAACCGTGCTCTCTTGCTAACATCAGAAGGTGAGTACTTCGTCGAAAGTTCGTGTTCGCTTCGCTCCTTCTCCTACCGGCCAGCTGCACGTTGGCAACGCCCGGACCGCATTATTCAACTGGCTGTTCGCGCGCCAGGCCGGCGGCGTCATGGCGCTGCGCATTGAAGATACCGACCTTGCGCGCAGCGAAGCCCGTTACGAAGATCAGCTTCTGGACGATTTGAAGTGGATGGGCATCGATTGGGATGAGGGTCCCGATGTCGGCGGCCCCCACGCGCCCTATCGGCAGAGTGACCGGCTGGCGTTGTATCGCGAGCACGCGGAGCGGCTGATCAGCGAAGGCAAAGCCTATCTCTGTTTCTGTTCGCAGGAAGAGCTGGAGCGCGACCGCGACGAGAAGCTGAAAGCCCAGTTGCCGCCGGTGTATTCCGGCAAGTGCCGCGTGCTCGATCCAGCGGAAGCAGAGCGGCGTCGGGCGTCGGGTGAGGCGGCGGCCATCCGGCTGCGTATTCCTGAGCACCCCATACGCTTCCACGACATCGTGCACGGCATGGTGGAGTTCGCCAGCGAGGTCGTGAGCGATCCCATCATCCTGCGCTCCAGCGGCATCCCCGTCTACAACTACGTGGTGGTGGTCGACGATGCGTTGATGGACATCACGCACGTGATTCGCGGCGACGATCACCTGTCGAACACGCCCAAACAGGTGGCGCTGTATGAGGCGCTGGGATGGCCGGTGCCGGAGTTCGCCCACCTGTCGACCATTCTGGGCGCAGACCGCGAGCGATTGTCGAAGCGACATGGCGCCACGTCGATCGCGAACTTCCGCGAGATGGGCGTGCTGCCGGAAGCGCTGATGAACTACCTGGCGCTGCTGGGATGGGCGCCGAGCGGCGGCACACGCGAAATTTTCACGCCGGATGAATTGAAGAAGGAGTTCACCCTGGAGCGGGTTACGCCGTCGCCGGCGGTCTTCGACATGGAGAAGCTTTACTGGCTCAACCGGCATTACATCAAGCAGAGCGCGCCGGAGCACATCGAGAAACTGGCGGAGCCATTTTTCACTAAAGCGGGATTGCTGCCCGAGAGTCCGGATGAGCGCACGCGGCAGTGGTTCGGCAAAGTGGTTGCGCTGCTGGTGCCCTCGGTGAATAAGTTGGAGGAGCTTCCCGAGCGCGCGGGTTTGATCTTCGGCTACGATGCCGCAGCTGCGGTGACGTCGCCCGACAATGCCGAGGTATTGGCCGCTCCGAAAACCGTTGAGGTGCTGGGCGCCTTTCTTCAACTGGTGGAAGCCGACCCGTCGCCGATGACGGCGGAGCGGTTCAAGGCCATCATGAATGAAACCAAGGCGAAAACCGGTGTGAAGGGGAAGGACCTGTTTCATCCCATCCGGGTGGCACTAACCGGGTCGCACTCGGGGCCTGAGTTCGACAAGCTGATTCCGATACTGGAAGAGGGTTCGCAGATTGAACTGCCGCATCACGTAAAGAGTGTCACGGAGAGGCTGGCCGAGTTTCGCGCGGCCAAGGGCGTCTAGTCCAGCGCCTGTCGCAACGCAGCCCGCGCCAAAATCCGCGTGGAGTCGAGTGTGGGCAGGGGCGAATGGCTGTCATCGATAAGCAGAGGGATCTCGGTGCATCCCAGCACCACCGCGTCGCACCCCTGCTCCTTCATGCGACTGATCGCGCCCTGGAGATGGCGTCGCGATTCGGCGGTGAAAATTCCTTTTACCAGTTCATCGAAGATGATGGCATCGATGCTCTGCCGCTCGTCAGCCTCCGGCGAAACACACGCAATCCCGACTTCCGCCAGTTTCTGCGAGTAGGTTGGTCCTTCCATGGTGGCGCGTGTGCCGGTGATGCCCAGCTTGCGATAACCGCGCTGGCGCGCTTCGGCGGCAACCTCCTGGACGATATGCAACCAGGGCAGAGGCGATTGCGGCGCCACTAAGTCGAAAGCACGATGAATGGTGTTATCGGGACAGATCAGAAATTCCGCGCCGATTCTGGCCAGCTTCTCGGCAGATGACAACATTAAGCCGGCAACTCCCTGCCAGTCGTCGACGGCGATAAAGTCCATGTACTCACCCAGGCTGTGAGTGTGCATGCTGACTTCCGGATGGCGATAGCCTCCCAACTTGCGGGCACCTTCCTCGCAGATGGTTCGGTAGCAAAGGGCGGCACCCTCGGCACTGCAGGCGACGATTCCGATGTGCTTCGACATCTCATCATTGTCTCAAAAGTGCAACCATTTTCCCGGGCCCGCGGCGGGAGTAAAATCGAGCCACCATGTCCGACCTGTTCACGCCCACCAGAGAGGAAACGCGAGAGCGCAACTGGATGCCCTTTGCCGTGGGCCTGGTCGCGGTGCTGGTGGTGATTGGCGTCATCGCATTGATGTCGCGGAGCAAGGCTCCTACCACCACGCAGGTGAATCCCTACGCTGCCAAGCTGCAGCTTTCCAATCCCAAGCTCAGCGCGGCTGAAAACTACGTTGGCGGCACCGTCACCTACCTCGACTTGAGCATTACCAATACCGGTGATCAGGCGCTGGTGGGCGCCGATCTGTACATGGTGTTCAAGAACACACTGAACGAGGTAGTGCAGAAGGAGACGCTCCCGCTGCACGTGCTGGTAGACAACCAAATGGGCGGCTATCCCGACCTGGTCGATCTCAGCCGCTCGCCGATTGGCCCGGGCCAGACCAAGACGGTGCGAGTGACACTGGAGCACATCTCGGCGGACTGGAACCAGAGCTTCCCTGAAGTGCAGCTCACGAACCTAAAGTTGAAGTGACGCTCTCACGCCGCGGCGATTCTTGCCTGCTAATCTGATTTCATGCGCAAATCCCGGATCGCCGTCCTCATTGCTGTTTGCGTAATCGCTTTCACGTCGATAGCTGCGCAGGACAGCGCCAAATCCAAGACCAGCGCCAAATCATCTCCGGCGACGCCGCCCGGCATTACGACCATCACCTCATTCGATAAAGATCACACCGTCATCGGATGGCTGGAGATTGTTCCGTTCGAGAGCAAAATCTTTCACAACACGCGTATGCTGCGGGTACTGATCCCTGCCAACTATTTTTCGCCGCACAACACCCACCGCAGCTATCCCGTGCTGTACATGCAGGATGGGCAGAACCTTTTTGACGAGGCCACCAGCGGCCATGGCGAATGGCATATGGACGAGACGGTGGAGCATCTGGTGGGGGGATTCAAGATTGCACCCATGTTCGTCGTGGGTATCGATCACGCAGGCGAGCAGCGAGCGGCGGAATACCTGCCTTATCCCGATCCGCTGAACAACGCGGGCGGTGTCGACGACGAAAAAAATGTTCGTGGCAAGGAATATGCTCGCTTCCTGATGACCGAAGTGATCCCATTCATCGAGAAGCGCTATCGGATTTCGCGCGGCGTCATGAATACGGGCTTAGGTGGATCCTCTTACGGCGGAGACATCGCGTTGTATACGGCGCTGGCGTATCCGGGAACGTTCGGCCATCTACTGGTAGAAAGCCCGCCGTTGCAGATTGGCAAGAAAGAGCTGTTGAAGGATGCCGAGAGGGCGAAGATGCTCCCGCAGAAAATTTACCTGGGAGTGGGTATGGCGGAGGCCGGCGATCCGGTGCGCAATAACCAGGTGGTTGAGGACGTGAAGGACCTGGAAGCGATCCTGGTGAAAAAGGGACTTGGTCCCAGCCGTCTGCGAGTGTCGTTGGAAGAAGGCGGGCAACACAATGAAGGCGCCTGGTCGCGCCGCTTGCCGGATGCGCTGCTGTTCTTGTACGGGCCGTAAGCGGCTCCTGCCCGGCGACAAGCGATTTTCCCGGCTACTTCAACCCAAACGTAAAGCTCAGGCCTGAACTGGTGCCGTAGTCGCTGCCAGAATGGTTCGGTGGCGGCTGATTGTCCCAGTTGCCGTAGAAGCTGACGTTCCACGACAGATCGCCGGTAATCTTGATGTAGTAGGTGGCATTGGTGTTGAAGAATACGCGGCCGGGTTGGGAGAGCGCGGGAAACGCGGTCGCGGTCACATTCAGATTGGTTTTGTTGAAGCGGAAAAACTTGGCTTCGCCGGCGATCATGGCAGCGGCAAGATTTTGGGTCGCCTTCGAGTTGGCGATATGGGTGTAATCCGTGCTTTGCCACGCGAGGCCTCCCACCAGCGAGATGGTGGCGTGGTTGGTGTTCTTCAGATAACGTCCAATGCCGGCTCCCAGGTTGGATTGCAGTCGGATGTCCTGTTCCGTGCTCTGCAGAAAACTTCCCAGCCCGGTGTAGAAGTAGTTGTTCCAGGGCAGCAAACGCATTCCGCCGACGTTGAGCTGATTTCGGCTGGCGGCAGGCACGCCGTCGCTGGCCGAAAGCGTGGAGTTCAGACTGGTCTGGGCGGACCACCGCTCACGCAAATAGGCCAAGTCTGCCCCCAGGTCGTACTGCGTATTCTGGTTGCTCTTGGAATAAATGATGCCGGAATCGATGTCTCCGCTGAATCGGCCCCAGAAGCTGTCGGAAGTTTCTGCGAGCTTGACGATGTCCGTTCGCGACATCTGGGCCTGGGTCTGCCCCTGGTCGAGGATTTCGATTTTGATGGGGCGTTTGTCACCGCTTTCCGCTGTGCTCAAGCTGCCGGAGTACACCGAGCCATCGGTGGTTTTCACGATGAAGAGTTGTTTGCTCTGCAGATAGGCTACCTTCGACCACTGTAGCGAGGAGGTGCCAAGCATGTAATCCAACTTGACGTAGAGCGTGCCTTCGTCGAGGCCCTTGATCTCGCAGGTGAGATGGTCACCGTTCTTCATGATCAGCACATCGCTCTTCTCGCGCGCCACCAGGGGAATGGCGAGCAGCAGGACAAAGCTCAAGGTGACAGTCCGTGCGGTCAAAAGGACTCCTCTCCAGTTGCCGCAGGCCGCCTGGGCGGCACGCCTCCAGCACCGGCAGGTATGAAAATCTATGAAGGTCTGTAACGTTATATCGTATGGGGCGCGAGGAAAGGCAACGCATAGTGGAGGACAAGGAGGGGGCAGAGGTTAGGGTTTAGGGCCCAGCGTCGGAGAATTGAGTGAATCAGCGGGCGCGATACTTCGGAGTTGGAGGCAGGAAAGCGGACCCCTCACCGGCGGAAGCCGGTCCGTGATGGCAACGCGAAAGGATGGGTATCGCCCATCGCCGATAAGTGATAACCGATGGCCGATGGCGAAGAGCAAAAAGCGAAAAGCTAGTAGGGCGAGAATCCTAAGGTGTCGTCGGACTTTTGCACCCAGACGTGAGCTTTATCGGCCACCCGCTCGTTGACGGTAACTACGACCACCACTCCACTGGAGGTGGCGAAGGGCGATCCGCTGTAGCCATGCGGCACGGCTGCGCCGTCAATGTGATGGCTTTTGACGATGCCCCACTCGCCGCCTGGCCCCCAGTCCTTGATGAAATCGTTGTAGGTATAGCGGGCGTACTTTTCGGGATGCTGCTTCCAGTTAGGATCGTGCATCCAGATGCCGTAGGCCTGCTCGTAATTCTGCTGCTGCAGCGCGTCGAAAAAGTGGCCAACCAGGCGTTCCTCCGGCCAGAAGCGCAGCTTCCACCAGCCCAAGGCAACGACAATCACCAGCAAGACCAGCGCGAGGATCAGCTTTCTGCGCTTGCGCGCCGGAGCGGGGTCATACGGCTTGGCTTCGAACAGGCTCATCACGGTACAGTTTACTCGTTCGCACCGAGGTTAGCGCAAAAGGAAAACCGGCCGCCGAAGCGACCGGTCGGCAAAAAACCTGTTGTCTGATTACTGCTGGCGGCTGATGGCCTGGAGGCGCTGGCTGGCAAGCTGCGCGACGGCGCTCGCCGGCGATTCCTTCTGCATCTGCTCGTAAAGATGACGGGCATCGTCAGGGCGGGTCATCGACTCGTACAGCGACGCCAGGGCAAACTGAGCGGTGCTCTTGCCTACGGAAATCGTCGGATGATCGATCAGTTGCTTGTAGATGTCGACTGCCTGAAGGTTCTTGTTGGTGTCGTGGTAGACGCCAGCGAGCGCCATCTTAGCCAGGCTGGCAATCTCGGCATAGCGGCTGCTGGAAACTTCCTGCAGGTCCTTCTCGGCGGCGGCATTGTCGCCCAGATCACGGGCGGTGAGGCCGGCGAAGTAGCGGGCCACCTCGGCGGACTGGGTGAAGCTGTACTTGTCGGCGATGCGACTGAATTCCGCGCTGCAGGCCTTGGCGCGTTCCTGGGTTGATGCGAAACTCACCAGGTCGGGGGTGGCCGGGGCTCCTGCCGGGCGGATGGGAGCGTTGTACTTATCGATGGCCTGCGCCAGGTCCGCGCGCGCTTGCTGATCGCGGTAGTTCACATAGGCCCAGCCGCCGATGACGGCAGCCAGAACAACGGCCACGGCAATGCCGGCGGCGATCAGTTTGGAGCGATGAGCGACCGCCCAGGTTATGGTCTCGGCGGTAGACGTGGTAAACGAATCCTGCTTAAGCTGATGTCGAGTGTAACTGCGCACGGGTGGTCCTTCTGTGGTGGTTTGCCACTAAGGTGGGAAAACGTTAGTTTACCAGCCTGCGGAATGGAGGGTCAAACCGGCGAGAGCTCCATCCTACCCATCTTAGAGCCCGCACCCTAAGATAGATAGGTGAGGCCGAAGGCCAAGTCTTGAGACTACGATATGGATTTGAGTCGTTTGAAAGAGAATTGGGAAACCCTGGCAGAGCGTGACCCTCTGTGGGCCATTCTTTCGGACCCGAGCAAGAGGGGACGCCAGTGGGATCCCAGGATTTTCTTTAAGTCGGGCACGGCGGAAATCGACAAGCTGATGAGGGAGGTTCGCCGGTTCGGATTCGCGCTTCGCCGGGGCACGGCGCTGGATTTCGGTTGCGGAGTGGGCCGGCTGACCCAGGCACTCTGCGGGCACTTCGAGAAGTGTTACGGAGTGGACATCTCGTCGACCATGCTGGCCGAAGCCGCGCGGTACAACTCCTTCGGGGAGGCTTGCAGTTATGTGAGCAACGATGGCGCGGATCTGGGTTGCTTTCCGGGCGACAAGTTTGATTTCGTCTACAGCAGCATGGTGCTGCAACATATTCCGCCGGAGGCCAGCAAAGCCTACATCCGCGAGTTTGTGCGGGTGCTGAAGCCAGGCGGCTTACTGATTTTTCAAATGCCCAGCACTCTGCGACCGCGGGAAGATCCGGGCGCAAATCTCCAAAGCGCTGCGATGGACAAAGTCCGAAGAGCGATTTCCCGATGGAAGGGCCGCGCCTCGCGAACGACGGAAGCCCCCGAGCCGCCTCCTGGGGATCGGCTGGAGCAGCTTATCGACATGTACGGTGTCGAGCGCGGGGAGGTAGTTCGGACAATCGAGGCGGCCCAGGGTTATCTGCTGGAAACCCGAAACGATAAGAGCGCCGGGCTGGAATGGATCAGCTTTCGTTATTGGGTGACGAAGCGTTAATCAACTGCGCGCTCAACAACCAGCGATAGCGCACAAGAAAATGCCTCGCCCAGGGCATACCCGAGGCGAGGCTTTTTTTGAAGAACGTCTGGAGCGATATTCCGCCAGCGTCGTACGAATTACTCCATGTGCTTGGGAGCTTTGGTGTTCAGCACGTTGACCAGCTGTTCTCCGGCGGAGGTAACCTTCAAATCGCCGCCCGAGGTGATTTCCTTCGCGCTGATCGCCTTACCGTAGAGGCGCTGGTTGGCATCCGAATCGGGGTCCAGGCTGGCGCCGTCGAGTGACACGCCGGCGAAAAGTCCCTTGGCACGGGCATAGGTCAGGACGTCGGAGCCGCCCATGGTGTTCGCAGTCGCCCCGCTAGGTCCGGCAGCCGCTGTCACGTCGCTACCAACTTTTGCTTTGCCGTTCCACACCGCCTCCACCGCCTTGGTATCCATCAGCAGCACGACGTAGTCGGTTGACGATCCGCCAAGCTGGATGCCGGCGCTGGCTCCGCCAATACTGTACATAGCGGGAGCAGACCATTTGCCGGTGAAGTTCTTGCCGGTACGGCAGCTCATCGGACCGCGACCGCCGCTGCCGCCAATGCCTACGGCAAACTTCTTCACGCTAGGCAGAACGATGACACAGTCCGCCTTTGCGACTACGCTCGCTGGAACGTCCTTGCTCCCGAGCATTGCTTGCAGCACGGTGGCTGCGTTTCTGAGAGTTTCTTCGTCTTTGTTCTTGTCGGCGGCCCATACAGGCACAGTCGAGAGAAGGAGAAGCAGAGTGGTCAGCAAGCACAGAGTTGCTGTTTTGCTTTTTGACATAGGTAGTGAACCGCCTTTCGTGGGTGAAAAGGTTAAGGTTATCATCTTAACCCCCCAAAATGACAGTCTTACGTCATATTGAATTGTCGCGAGCGATGGTAAGCCAACGCGCCGAAATCCTGCGCCTTGCCATCGAAAGCTTCGCGTTCGTATCAACATTTGCCCGTGATGAGCACGGCGATGTGCCCAGATAAATCGCAGGCTCGGTATCCCATGCAATCGTCCGACAGAGGCGATCTCGAGCTAGTTTTTTCTCAGCTCAGACTGAATTGAGGCGACCAGCGCGGGATCGTCTGGAGCCGTGTCAGGCGCGAACCTTTTTACCACTTCGCCCTTACGGTTGACCAGAAACTTCTCGAAGTTCCACAGCACCTCGGGTTCCGGATTGGGAGTCATGCCGTAGCCTTTCAGTTTTTCGCCGAAGGGAACTTCTGCGGTGCTGACCGCTTTGGGCTGGGCCTCAATGAGGGCCTTGTAGAGGGGATGCTTGGCTGCGCCCACAACCGTGACTTTATCGAACATGGGGAAGTCGACGCCGAAGTTGGTGGTACAGAAGGACTGGATTTCCTCGTTGGTACCAGGTTCCTGACCGGCAAAGTCGTTGGCAGGAAAACCGGCTACGACCAGGCCCTGATCGCGATACTGCTTGTACAGCTTCTCCAGGCCCTCGTACTGGGGAGTAAGACCGCATTTCGAAGCCACGTTGACCACCAGCAGTACCTTGCCCTTGAACTCCGCTAAGTGATGCGTCCGTGCCCGTGATCTTCTTTACGGGGATGTCATAGACCGATGCGCTCATGATGCCTCCTTGGAAATGACTGTCGGTAGTTTAAATGACAGCCACGGGCTCATGCGGAACGGCTCACGCGCAGGAAGCAGGACCCCGTGTGGCTCAGAGCTTACCGATGCGGATGCTGCCGTCGCCGGTGGTAACTTCCAGTAATGGTCCGCCACCGTTAAGCTTTCCGCGTATGCGCGAACGCTCGACGGAACCATTCACCATCACAGGCAGATCGAGCTGAATGTGGCCGTCGCCGGTGTGGGCGTAGAGTTCGGCGGCGAAGTCCTGCGGCAAGCGGGCTTCGACCCCGCCGTCACTAGTGTGGATGAGCCAGCCGTTGTTCATCTTCGATCCGGCACGCACGGTCAGGTCGATGTGACCGTCCCCGGTACGGAGATCAAGATCGCTCAGGACGCCGTCGATGGTCATATGGCCGTCGCCGGTGTGGGCCCGCAGATTTCCGGTGAAATTCTGTACCTCGATGTGGCCGTCGCCGGTATCAATCCGCGCCTGACCGGAAATGCCATTAACGGAAATATGGCCGTCGCCTGAGTGCAGGTCCAGAGAAGCCTGGGGCGGGACCTGGATTTCAACGCGCACGCCGCGATGCATCCCGATGTGAAATCCCCATTCGTTGGGAACATGAACCTGGAGGTCCACTTTGTCGGCATCCTGATGTTCCGTCACGCGGACTCCGCTGTTGCCGATGCTTACGCCGTCGGCAATGACGCGGGCGGAAATGGTGTTGCTCACCCCGTGAGCGACTTCGATGGAAGCGTCGTTGGTATCGACGTGCAGCGTGGGGTTGTTGCCCACCTGATAGGACTTGTTCCATTCCTCCGCGGAGGCGGACAGACTGAAGGCGGAAAGGGCGGCCAGGAGAATCAGGAATTTAGGGCTCACAGTAGCTCCTCCTCGTAATGATACGAGAAGGAGCTTCTGCAAGTTCCGTTGCGAATGAGGAGAATAAGGAGGGCAATTAGCGGTGCCCGGGGCATGCGATCTAGCGGAGTGGAACGTCCCGCATGCCCCTTTTAAGCATCGCTCCCTGCTTGTTGAGATAGACGAGGCTCGGAAAAAAGGGTTAGCAAAAGTGACCGGCAGGCGATTTTTTTTTGCGGAACTTTCCTGCGAAATGTACGGCTCCTTCATAGCAGGAACCGTCAGCGGCTGTACTGATTCTGCTTCTTCTCCGCATGCCGTTCCATGCCCCAACTGAATCAGCCTGTCCATCAGTTCGGGATAGGCAATCCCAGACGCGGCCCACATTTTTGGGTACATGCTGATCGAGGTGAAGCCGGGCAAGGTGTTGATCTCGTTGACGTACATCTTGCCGGTTCGCGGATCCATCAGGAAATCCACCCGCGCCAGGCCGGAGCAATCGACCGCCTGGAAGGCAGCCACCGAGAGCTGTTGAACTTCCTTCTGTTTCGCCCTGCCAATCTTTGCCGGAATGATGGATTCCGAACCCTCGACCAGGTACTTCGCACTGTAGTCGTAGAACTCCTTGACCGGCACGATCTCGCCGGCCACGGAAGCCATGGGCTTGTCGTTACCCAGAACCGCGCACTCGATTTCGCGGGCCTTGCCCCTGGCTCCCCCTACGCCCTGTTCGATCACCAGCTTACGATCGAAGCGGGCGGCTTCCTCCATGGCAGCGGACAGTTCGCTGGAGTCGTGGACCTTGCTGATCCCGACGGACGATCCCAGGTTGGCTGGTTTCACGAACACCGGGTATTTGAGCGAGCTCTCGATCTGCTTGCGGGCCTTCTTGGGCTGCTCGCGCCAGGCAGTGCGCAGGATGGTGACATGCTTCACTATGGGCAGGCCGGCGTCGCGGAAGAGCCGCTTCATTACATCCTTGTCCATGCCGGCGGCGGAGCCGAGAACGCCCGCACCTACGTAGGCGATGTCGGCGAGTTCCAGCAGCCCCTGGATGGTGCCGTCTTCGCCGAAAGTCCCGTGCAGGACGGGGAAAATGATGTCCACGTCGACCGGGTCGACGGCAGCCCGAAGGTCGCTGGCATCGGTTTCGAAAGGCATGAGGGAGGCGTGAGTCTCACCCGGCATCGGTGGGACGACCACGCCCTCTCCGCGCGCCAGCACGGCAGCAGCAGAAGTGGCAGCGGGATCGCCGGCCCGCAGTTGCTGCGGCTCGGGCGTGTCGGACGGCTTGCCCTGCAGCAGTCGTTCGGCGTGGCCAGCCGTTACCCAGCGGCCTTCCCTGGTGATACCAATGGGAACCACGTCGTACTTGCTCTTGTCGATGGCTTTGAGGACCGAGGCTGCCGAAAGCAGGGAGACTTCATGCTCCCCGCTGCGTCCGCCAAACAGGACGCCTACCCGAAGTTTCTTCATGAGTCGATATTACCGCTCCACGATTTTGCTGCTAGTGATTAGAGGTGGACATGGTGAGAGTTTCTGCTCGTTGCCCTTACTGGGAACGGATGGTTCTTCGTGGGGATAGGGGTCCTTCGCTGGCGCTCAGGATGACAACTCAAGTTTTGGAGGGCGCTTCCCATGCGCAGGCCGGAGTTAATTTACGGTGAATCATGGTCTCCTGCGATTGACCCGCTTTCGCACGTCCTCTACCATCCGCTCCTATGACCAAACCGGATCTGGACCAGCTACAGCAGGCCTACAAGCAGGCAACCGATCAGTGGGTGGCTGCCATTCGCGCAGAAGAAGCGTTGGCCACTCCTAACCACTCCGAAACTGCCATGGAAGCGTGGGACGCGGCCGACTTTACGGTCCAGGATGCCTGGAAGAAAGCCAAGACAGCGCGGGACGCCTACAAGGAAGGGTTGCGCTACCTGCATTACGGCATCTAGGGTGACAAATCGAGGCTGATCACCGGCTTAGTGGTTGGCTTCGTTGATCAGTTGAGCGACCTTGGAGTCTGCGCCCACCGGTTCGACATAAACGATCTGGTTCGCGTTGAGATACATGCGATCGGGTCCGTGCAACTCTTTCCCGCGCTTCACCAAAACGTTCGTGACCTGCTTGGTTTCGGGATCGGTCTTGCTGACGATGTAGAAGATGTCGGTAAGGCTGGGATTGTGGCTGCCGAAACCAGAGAGCTTGCCATAGTAGACCGCGCCATTACTCAGCAGGACAGCCTGGTAGGGCGTGGTGAAGGTGGCCCGGTCATGATGTTCCATGTGGTGATAGGTGATCATGTGTCCGATCACCACGCCAAGGAACAGGCAGATAACGCCTGTGATCCAGATGGCAAGTTTCGTGTTCTGTGCGGGCGTACCCGACGCGGTTGAACTCATGTCGTACTCCCAGTCCCAAGGCAAGGCAGGACGCAGAGCAGATTATACCCATCGCCATTGCATCGCTTGGGCGCGCGGATGGGCCGGATGGTCGTTAGCCGAGTTCGGTAGCCGATGACCGCAACTCGCGGCCGCTGCGCTTGGCGGCATACATCGCCTTGTCCGCGGCAGCGCAGAGTTCTACGGGGTCAGTTGCGTCATCGGGAAAGATGGCATAGCCGATGCTCACGCCCGTGCGTACCAGTTTCCCTTCCACTCGGAGGGGAAGCACCAGTGCCGACTCCAGAGCCATGACAAGCGTGTCCGCGCCTTGCATGGCGGTCACTTCACTCACGATGGTGAACTCATCGCCGCCGGTTCGAGCCAGGGTGTCGGCCGCACGCATGCGGCTGGACAGCCGACCGACCACCTGTTGCAAGGCGGCGTCGCCAATGCGATGGCCGAAGGTATCGTTCACTTCCTTGAAATCGTCGAGGTCGAGCAGCAGAACAGCGACCTTGTGTCCGGCCCGCTGGGCTCGCGCCATTGCCTGATGCAACCGGTCCTGCAGAAGGCGGCGATTCGGCAGCCCGGTAAGGGCGTCGTGATAGGCGAGGTGTTCGCTTTGCTGGATTTGATCTTCCAGCAGGGTGACGATCATGCCGACCGCTACCAGGTATTTCGGAATGTTCCAGACTTCGGACTCGATATGGACAGACGGAGAGAGGGTGTTGATCAGGATCTCCGCGGGGAAGGTGATGCCCCATCCGATGAAGCCAAATACCGTGGCCAGAACTCCAGCCGAGGCGCGCCGCAACCTGTACCAATAAAGCCCGGCCGCGAAGAAGTTCAGCGCTGCCAGAATGCTGTGGAAGCCCCAGTCGTCCTTATCGGCGGAAATACCCCAAGCGACCAGCCCCGCCAAGGTCACGCAGGCAATGACTACGCAAGCCACATAGGGCGTGATTCGCTTATACCAGGACCAGATCAGCCAAAGTATTCCCCCCAGGCCTACCGCAACCACGCCGTAGTAAAAAACCGGCGAGTAGACGTCGCGGATCATGGCGTTGGTGTAGGCCATGGCCGGTATCCCCAGCACTGCGGCGAGAAGCAGTTGGCGTTTGGGGGTGTTGGCTTGAGGCGAAACCGATACTACGAAGGAAATGCTAGCTAGTTCCAGGAAGCTTAATTCCAGGCCGAGATCGAACAGGGCCCAATTTGCGTGGGCTGGATGAATAAAGCGCACGATGGCGCCCAGCAGAACGAAGGCCCACCCGGTCAGCCAGAGGTGCACCCGCTCCTTGGTGTGCTGGCGCGAAATCGCAGCGAACACCGCAACCAGGATGGCGAGTGCGATAAGCGCGGGTAGTGCGTTGTAGTTCAGGTGCATGGAAGAGACACTCAAGCATTAGTGCCAGCCGGAGGGAGGGGCATCCCAGAATGCTAATAGCGTAAAGGACCTGGACGCATTCCTGCAAATGGGCAAGGTGGCTTGAAGAGCGTTGTCTTAGACGGACCGCAGGTTTAGAACGCGCCTCCGCCACCGCCGCCAAATCCTCCCCCGCTGAAACCGCCCCCACCTCCGCCGCCGCTCCAGCCGGACCCGCTGCTGCTGGCGCGAGGCGCGGCCACGAAGGCCTGGTGGGCGTCGCTGGCCATGGCGTGCATCGAGCCAACGAAGAACACCGGATTGAAGTTCAAGTAAGGCGTGGGACCGACATACCAGCTGGGAGGATTCTGCACGATGCCCTGAAAAGCCTTTGCCCATCGGCCCTCGATGCCCAACGCCATGGCATAGGGCAGAAACTTCTCGAAGGTGTCGGGAGGCATGCGCTTCAGGCGGTCAGCGTCAACCCGATTGACGAACTCCTGGAAGCCGAGGATTTCAACTTTGGTGTGAACGCCCTTCAGCGACTTGGCCGTCATGATGCGCGCGAACAGAAACACGATGACCAGGGAGATCAGCCCGGCCGCCACTAACAATCCCGGGGCGTCCAGAACATTGCCCCAACCCAGAAGTTGCGCGATGACAAACGGCAGGACGACCAGCACGATCCCTACCATCACATACGCGTGCGCCGAGTCGGGGTCGACCGAGTACATGCCCTTGTTCTTCAGTTCGGCGAGGATGTCTTCCTTGATGGTGGGAATGGCGACATAGAAACGGTTACGCAGGTCGGAGAGTTTGACCTCGGTGGCGCCGTTCTCGAACAGGTGATTCATGGTCACCAGTTCATGCGCCTGCAAGTGTCCCCACTCCGCTTCCTTGATCAGGTGGAAGGTGTAATCGCGCTGGGAGAACAGTAGGATCTTTGATTCCGTCTCCTCGATCTTGAGATAGCCTTTCACCGCCAGATCCACCAGCGTGCAGGTGATATCGCGGGGATGCACGCTGTCATCGATCAGCGTGCCGACCTCGGCGGGCGTCATGTCCTTCGGCGGCTCGTACATGGGGGCAACCGAAATATCAGCTTTGGGATCGCGACCCTTGGTCCACCAGAAGAAAAACATCACCACAAAGGCCCACAGCGGAAGCAGCACAATGACATTGCTGCGGAGGAACCAGATGGCCTGGGTCAATTGGCTGGGCTCAGTCAGGACGCCCTTATTGATGTAAACGTCGGCGGTGAGCCCCTCGCGCATGGAAAGCGGATTGTTGGTCTGTGCCTTGACGACGTTGCCGTTGACCACAACCGTGGCGTCCTGCGCCTGCGAACCGTAGCTGCCGGTAAAAGCCTGGGCGCGCAGGTTATTCACCGCATTCGGCGGGAAGACGATGATGGCCATCGCGCTGTCGACGGGTACCGGCCAGTCGTTGCCGTTTACATTCCAATAGAGCTCGTCGTGATCGTCAAACCAGCGAACCGCGTTGGAGACGTCGTAGGTAATGTCGACAATGCAGGTGTTATCGACGGCGTTGGGCACGTAAATCTTGAGATGGCGGTTGCCGTTCTGCACGCTGGAGTTGTACTTGAGCTTGTGGCCCTGGCCGTCGGTCACACCCGTGACGGTCAGAAACAGGGTGTAGTTGGAGCCATGCGGTCCGGGATACTCGATGGGGATATCGCGATAGATGCCGTGGTACTCGCCGCTGAACGCAACTTCCAGATGCTCGCGCACGGTCATGGTCCCGTCTTGCGCGACGACCATGTCGGTAGCGAAGCGGGCAACATGCCACTCGCGGGCTGCAGGCCGGGACGGTGAAGGCTGCGCAAAGCAGGACGATGGCGAATCGGCAGAAGTGGCGTTTGGCGGAAGTTAGCATTTGGCAATTAGCATTTAGTACTTGGCACCTAGCACTTGGCACTCGGTGAACGTAGAAACTGCGTCACGTCAGCCAATCAGACCGAAATGGCCCGGCCGCGGCGATTCACGGGACTTGTGCGCTCCGACTGCACCTTCGAGAGAAGGCGGTTCAGCATTTTTCGCATGCTGCCTACCTCCTGTTCAAGCCTGTTGAATTTGTCCGGAGATAGATACTCCAAGTCGCGGGAGAGTAGCAGAAAATATTCCAACTCGCTCGCAGAGCCCATCGCCACGCCGAGGAATCGGCCAAATTCTGCATTTCCTGAACGACCACATCCTTCCGCGATGTTGGCCGCTACGGACGAACTGCACCGCCGCAGTTGGCTCACAATCCCGTAAGTCTCTTCGCGGGGAAACTCTCGGGTATATCGGTAAATCGCGAGAGTAATCTGGTGAGCAAGTTCCCAGACCTTTAATTCTCGAAAGTCCTTCATGAAGCTCCTTCGGTTGAGGATCATTCGAGGGTCTGGCCTTGAAGAAATTTTAAATGCTAACTGCTAATTGCCAACTGCCAAAAGCTGCCTTCAGAACTTCACCGCTACCGGCTCGCGTTGCGCCGGTTCGCTGATGTCGAAGAACTGCCTTTGCTGGATGTGGAACATTCCCGCGACGATGTTGGTGGGGAAGGTCTGGATCTTGGTGTTCAGGTCGCGCACCACGGCGTTGTAATAGCGCCGCGCGTTCTGGATGGCGTCTTCCAATCCGGTCAGCGATCCTTGCAGCGACTGGAACTGCTCGGAGGCCCTTAATTGGGGATAGGCTTCGGCAACGGCCAGCAGGCCGCGCAAGGCGTAGGTCAATTGCCCTTCGGCCTCGCTCTTTTCGGCGGGAGTACTGGCGGACATGGCAGCACTGCGAAACTTGGCGACGTTCTCGAAGGTTCCTTTTTCATGGGCGGCATAGCCTTTTACCGTCTCCACCAGGTTGGGGATCAGGTCATAGCGCCGCTTCAGTTGGACATCGATATCGGCCCAGGCGTTGTCGGCCCGAACCCGCAGTTGTACCAGTCCGTTGTAGATGCCGACCAGCGACAACGCAATTACGACCAGTATGACGACAATGACAATGAGGGCGATCATTCCCTTTCCTCCAGACCGCTTAACAAAGAACGGAAAACAGGTGACGAGCGGAAGGTATCACAGGCCGGAGGTAGAGGCAATGCAAGGAGTTAGCGCGGCCACCGCATTGGTCGTCCGGAATGGAGCGGGCAATCGGGGCCGCAAAGAAAGCCGTCCGAGGGCGTAAAATAGGGGGTTGGGCGCTGGCCGCCGCATCCGCCGGAAAGCGCCAGCATCTATTAGACACATCCTAAAACTGACCTACTGAGAGGACGCACGTATGGCAACCACCACCACCCCCGCCCGTGAGGGCACGCGCAACGCCGCGACCATTAATAACGCCCGCATTCCTACCGAGTTCAAGAACGAGCCTTCCATTGACTGGAGCAATCCGGAAAACACGCGCCGCATGCGTTCTGCCATCGAAAAGGTTCGCGGCGAACTGGGACGCGAGTACGACCTGGTGATCGGCGGCCGTCGCGTGAAGACGGCGGAGAAGACCGAGTCTCTGAATCCGGCCAAGCCGTCGGAAGTGGTAGGCATCCATCAGACCGCCGGTGCGGCGGAAGTTGAGCCGGCCATGCAGGCGGCATTGAAGGCGTTCGACACCTGGAAGCATTCTTCCGTTGAGGAGCGCACCAGTCTGTTGTTCCGGGTGAGCCACCTGCTGCGCGAGCGTAAGTTCGAGTTGATGGCGTGGATGGTTTTCGAGGTAGGCAAGAACTGGCCTGAAGCCGATGGCGATATCGCCGAGCTGATCGACTTCACGGATTTCTACGCGTTGGAAGCGATCCGGCTTTCGAAATCAGTGTCGCCGGTGCAGTTGCCCGGTGAGCGCGACACTCTGCGTTACATTCCTCTGGGCGTGGGAGCGGTCATTCCGCCGTGGAATTTCCCTGCCGCCATCATGGGCGGCATGACGCTGGCTTCCATCGTCGCCGGCAACACGGTTGTGCTGAAGCCCTCGGGCGATTCGCCGACCATCGCGGCCAAGTTCTTCGAGATTCTGGAAGAGGCCGGCCTGCCGGATGGCGTGGCGAACTTCTGTCCCGGTCATGGCAACAGCTTCGGCAACTCGATCGTGGAGCATCCCAAGACGCGCTACATTGCATTTACCGGATCGAAGGAAGTGGGCCTGCACATCAACCAGCGCGCCGCGGCACAGCAGCCCGGTCAGTTGTGGATCAAGCGCACCATCCTGGAAATGGGCGGCAAGGATTCGATCGTGGTTGACGCCGACGCCGATCTGGACGCGGCTGTGGAAGGCGTGGCCAGTGCAGCCTTTGGCTTCAGCGGCCAGAAGTGCTCTGCCTGCTCGCGCGCCATCATCGACGAGCGCATCTACGATAAGTTCCTGCAGCGACTGAAGGAGCGAGTGGAAAAGATCACGGTAGGCGACCCCACGTTGAATGCTGCCATGGGTCCAGTCATCAACGAAAAGTCGATGAAGAACACCTTGAGCTACATCCAGAAGGGCGTGGCGGAAGGCGGACGCCTGATCACCGGTGGTGCTCGGGCGACCGAGGCGGGCGAAGGCTACTTTGTGCAGCCTACGGTCATCGCCGACGTCGATCCGATGGGTACCATCTCGCAGCAGGAGATCTTCGGGCCGGTGCTGGCGGTGATCAAGTCCAAGAGCTTCGAGAATGCGCTGGACATCGCCAACAACACCGAGTTTGGTTTGACGGGCGCGGTCTACACCACGTCGGACGACAAGATACAGGCTGCCAAGGAGCAATTCCACGTCGGCAACCTGTACATCAATCGCAAGTGCACGGGAGCAATGGTAGGCGCGCACCCGTTTGGCGGCTTCAACATGTCGGGAACCGACTCGAAGGCGGGCGGTCCTGACTACCTGCTGCTGTTCACCCAGGCGAAGTCGATCGGCGAGAAAATCACAAAGTAACAGAAGCCAGTATCAATAGTCAGTGGCTAGATCAAGGCCGGGGCAGGTGCTCCGGCCTTACTTTTTGCCGTCGCAAGCGGTCCCTGAGTAAGGAAAATATCCGCGGTTCGTCACTGACAGGTAGTAGCACTTCGCGCAAAGATGTGAGGCTGAGCTGTGCTCCGTGGTCAAGATGTGACTAAGAGGAAAGATCTTTTTCCCGCGATGCCATCGGTCTTGGCTTCAGGGTCTTCTCCCGTGTGTCTTGGCCGTAGTCGTCACCACCCACCTCATCTGAGACAAGCCCGGAAAGGACAAGCGATGAAATGGTTCTGTGCGTTTTTGGTTGTCATACTGGCGTGGTCTGCCGCACCGCTACTAATGGCTCAAGCTCCCGACCTCAGTCACATGGATGTCTACCCACCCATTCGCATTTCCGATGTTCCGGGAAATCCGAGCCAGCCCACGGGTATTCTGCCGGTGCAGTTCAAGGCTGCGTATGGATTCAACCGAATTGCCAACCTGGGCCAGGGCCAAACGATCGCCCTGATTGACGCCTACGACGACCCCAACATCGAATCCGACCTGCAGGTTTATAAGACGCAGTTCCACCTCACCCCCTGCAACCTACAGAAAGTAGTCATCGGCAATCCGGGGGGCAACAACAACTGGGCACTGGAAACATCTTTGGACGTGGAACAGGCCTGCGCGCTAGCCCCGCAAGCTAACCTTCTGCTGGTGGAAGCCGCCAGCCAGAATACTGCTGACATGCTGGCCGCAGTTCAGTTGGCCACCACGGCACCCTATAACGCCACGGTTGTGTCCATGAGTTGGGGCAGTCAGGAATTCAGCGGGGAGACTAGTTACGACAGCTACTTTTGCAATATCGTTAACGGCAATGGTCAGCCGGTAATTTTCGTGGCCGCCAGCGGGGATGCAGGACATCACCCCATCTATCCCGGAGCTTCGAACTGTGTGATCTCGGTAGGAGGTACAACGTTGGCGTTGTCGACCGTGCTTCCGCCTTCCAATCCGTTACAACTGAACTACGGCGTGGAAATTGCCTGGTCGGGCAGCGGCGGAGGAGTCAGCCCTTACGAGCCCCAGTTGTCATTTCAGAATCCGGCTTGTTCCGCCTGGTCAACCGTGAATCGTTGCATTCCCGACATCGCGTCAGTCGCTGCCAATATTCCCGTGTACGACACCTACAGCCCCGGTGGGTGGACCAACGTGCAGGGCACCAGCATCGCCAGTCCCGACTGGGCCGCCTTTCTGGCCCTGGTGAACTCGATGCGTGCCAGTCAGGGAAAAGGTCCGCTCAGCAATGCCAGGCAAGACCTTTACACGGCTTATTATTCGTCGAGTTATCTCGCCGACTTTCACGACATCACAGCCGGCACCAACGGAAATTGTGGATCGCAGTGCACCGCGACCACCGGCTATGATTTAGTGACGGGTATTGGCACCTACCAGGCGAACATTTTGGCGGCTGCCTTAGTCGCAGACCCAAACTGAGCGAGACCGCTAACCCGATCGTTTCGCCGCTGCAACCGTGATGCCCCGCTCCCGGTTTTTGGCCAGGGCGGGGCAGTCCGCTATAGTAAGCCCATCAGAATGATCGGCGATCTCACGCGCGCTGCCGTCGCTCCAGGCGGCCCTACGACCACGTTGATCTACGACGACTGGTATCCGGCAATTCGCGCCTCGGAAATTACCCGTAGGCAAATGGCCAAGGCCATCTTGCTCGGCCTCCCGCTGGTACTGGGACGCAAGTCGGATGGGAAATACTTCGCCATGCGCGATGCCTGCCCGCACCGTGGCATTCCCTTGTCTTACGGATGGTTCGACGGTCAGCAGGTGACCTGCAAGTATCACGGCTGGGGATTTGAGCCGGTCTCGGGACAGTGTCGCGAGATACCTTCGCTGACTCAGCGCGACAAGCTCGACCCTTGCCGCATTTTTGCCACGGCTTATCCGTGTGAGGAGCGTGACGGGCACGTTTGGGTTTATGTTCCGCAGAGTGGAAGGGGCAGGTTGGGCACAGCAGAGCTGTCGCAATTGCCGCCGGTTCCCGAAGTACCTAAGTTCAGCCCGCGCTTTCACTCCGCCTATCTAACCGCGGACCTGCCCTGCAATATCGACCACGGCATCATCGGCTTGATGGACCCGGCGCACGGGCCGTTCGTGCATCAGTCGTGGTGGTGGCGGTCGCGGGCCAGCATTCACGAGAAGGAAAAACATTTCGAGCCGATCGAAGGCGGGTTTCGTATGAGCGCCCACCAGCCGTCGGCCAACAGCGCGCCGTACAAACTGTTGGGCGTTTACGGCGAAGCCATTACCACCACCATCGATTTCGTGCTGCCGAACCGCCGCTACGAAGTGATCCGTGCCGGTGAGAAATGGTTTGCCAGCCTGACCACGGTGACGCCGACGCTCGACAGCCATTGCCGGATCGACGTGTGTGCCGCGTGGAATGTCTTTCTCAAGGTGCCCTTTCTCACGCCGATCGCCAAGTGGTTCGGTAGACGCTTCGTTCGCCAGGACCAGGTGACGATGATTCAGCAAGCTGAAGGCCTGAAGTACAACCCCAGCCTCATGCTGATTGACGATGCCGACCGTCCGGCGAAGTGGTACTTCGAACTGAAGCAGGCACGGCTGGAGTCGCAGGCGACCGGACGGCCGATGCGGCACCCCATCGACGGGCCCGTCACGTTACATTGGCGCAGCTAACTGCTTTATACTGGGGCCATTGCGCTGACCTGCGGCCTGCGGGTTCTTGACTTTGCAACTGATGGCAACTACTCCCAATTCGTTGCCGGTGGATTCACCGGAGGTACGGCGCTATAACCGCATCCAGCGCTGGCTGAGCCTGTCCGATTCGGTGATCGGTTTCGCCCTGCTGGTGGTGCTGCTGGTGACCGGTTGGACCGGCAAGCTGCGTGACTGGTCCTACCAGGGAGCGGGCCAGCATTACTTCCTCGCCGTCTTTTTCTACGTGCTGATGTTCTCGATGATCGCCAAGGCGCTCAGCGTTCCGTTTGACTTCGTGGGCTTCCGGCTGGAGCGCCAGTACCATCTGTCCAACCAGAAGATGCGCGGCTGGCTTTGGGATGAGTGCAAGGGCTGGCTGGTGTCTCTGGTGCTGGGGACCATCATGGTGGAGCTGGTGTACTTCATCATTCGCATTGCGCCGCAACGCTGGTGGATCATCGCCTGGGCGGTGTTCGTGGGCCTGTTCCTGCTGATGGCACAGCTGGCGCCGGTGATCCTGATGCCGATCTTCTACAAGTTCGAGCCGCTGAACAACGACGGTCTTCGCGCACGGCTGACCAGGCTGGGTGAACGCGCCGGTACGCGGGTTCGCGGCGTCTACGAATGGAAGCTGTCGGAGAAATCAAACAAGGCCAACGCGGCATTGACCGGCATGGGATCGACCCGCCGCATTATTCTGTCCGATACCTTGCTGCAGAACTACAGCGATGACGAGATCGAAGCCATCCTGGCCCACGAGCTCGGACACCACGTCCACAAGCACATCCTGAAAAGCATCTTCACCCAGGTCGGCATCACGTTTCTGGCGTTCTGGCTCATCAACCTGGTGTTGCGCTTCGTCATTGCCCGCGACTGGTTCCCGGTGCTCGATCCCCGCATGTACGACTTTGCCAACCTGCCGCTCATCGTGCTGGTGGCGACCGTGCTGGGATTGGTTCTGATGCCGGCGTTGAATGCCATTTCGCGCCATCATGAGCGCCAAGCCGACCGCTATGCGTGGGAGAACACTCCCGCCATCGGGCCGTTTGTCACCTCAATGCAGAAGTTGGCCGACCAGAACCTGGCCGAGCGCGAGCCTAACAAAATCATTGAGGCGCTTTTCCACTCGCACCCATCGATCTCCAAGCGAGTCGCGGCGGCCAATGAGTGGGCGAATAAACACGAACCCCTGGCGGTCGCCTCCGACTAGGCCGGTCCGCGCGACCTCAAGATAGCCTCTACCCTTTGCAAGTCGTCCTCAGTGTCTACGCCGATGGTGTCGAAGGGCGTTTCGGCCACGTGGATGGCGACCCCGTGATCCAGGAAACGTAGCTGCTCCAGACGCTCGTTGCGCTCGAGTTCTGATTCCGGCCAGGTGCAGAAACGGTCCAGCGCTGGCTTGCGATAAGCGTAGAAGCCCAGGTGTTTGTAGTAGCGGACTGTGCTTGTGCGGTCGCGGTCAAACGGAACCGTGGCGCGGGAGAAGTACAGCGCGCGGCCGTCGAGCGCGGTAACCACCTTCACCGCGTTGGGATTGTTAATATCCTCAGCCGAGCAGGCCGTCTTTAGCGTGCCGACCTCGACCTCCTTTTTCTCCATCAGGGCAAGCAAGGCGTCGAGATGTTCGCGCCGGGCGAGCGGCTCGTCTCCCTGGACGTTGACGTAAACCTCGGCTTCGACCGTCTGCGCGACTTCGTGGACGCGATCGGTTCCACTGCGATGTTCCGGCGACGTCATGCGGAAGGTCCAGCCATTCTGGCGGCAGACGGTGGCGATTGCCTCCGAGTCGGTGGCGACGATCACATCCTCCAGACCGGGACAAGCGCGCGCCGCGTCATAGACGCGGGCGAGCATAGGACGGCCCGCAATCTCGCGCAGGATTTTGCACGGCAGGCGAGTGGAGGCGATTCGGGCAGGAATGATGGCGACGGCTTTCACTGCTCTAGTTTCGGCTGTACCGCGGGAGGTGGCAAGTGGAAGGTTGCTTCCATCGACGACAAGCAGGTCCCTCCGCTCCGCTCCGACTGCGTCTTCGCTCGGTCGGGATGACACATCTTGCAGCGCTTCCGCAAAATTGACCGCAACCAATCGCGGAAAATAGAATCAATCACTTAGGAAGATTGCGGGGAAACATATTGCCTCTCTACGAGTATCAATGCAAAAAATGCCATAGCCTGACGGAACGCATACAGAAATTTTCCGATCCGCCATTGACGGTCTGTCCGCACTGCGGCGGGGAGATGGAGCAACTGATTTCGGCGCCGGCCATCCAATTCAAGGGATCGGGATGGTACGTGAACGACTACGCCAAGAGCGGGTCGAAGGGTGGGTCGCCGAGCGGTCAGGGCTCGTCTTCGTCGGAAAGCAAGTCCTCCGAAGGGCAGTCTTCGGAAAGTAAGTCCGAGAGCAAGTCGGACAGCAAATCGGAAGCGGCGAAGAGCACGGGTTCGTCCAGTTCAGAGTCAGGCAGTTCCGGGTCCGGCAAGGCGGCAGAGAAGAAGTAGAGGGGGCGTAGCTTCGTCACAAGGGCATGTGATGTCAGTCGCCTACCGGTGTGCTTAGGGTGAACCGGGGTCGGCGAGGCGGTAAAATTGATTCATTCGAACATTCGTTCGGGCTCGAAAAGCGCTTTCTGGAATTCATACGTTTGTTACGACAGGAGGTACCGGTCATGCCAAAGGACGCATTAACGATCACAGACCAACGCACTGACAAGACTTATGAGTCCGCGGTCGAGCTCGGCACAATCCGGGCCATGGACCTGCGCAAGATCAAGACGGGGCCAGAAGACTTCGGCATTATGACCTACGATCCCGCCTTCACCAACACGGTTTCGTGCAAGAGCAGCATCACCTACATCGACGGCGACAAAGGCATTCTTCGCTACCGCGGATACGACATCGAGGCGCTGGCCGAGCATTGCAACTATCTGCAGATTGCGTATCTGCTTCTGTTTGGGGAATTGCCCGACCAGCAGCAGGAGAAGGACTGGATCTGGGAAATCACGCACCACACCATGCTGCACGAAACCACCAAGCACTTCATCGATGGTTTCCGGTATGACGCCCATCCCATGGGAATCCTGGTGAGCACGCTGGCGGCGCTGTCGACGGTGTATCCGGAAGCCAAGGACATCCACGATCCGGAGAACCGGCAGCGGCAGATTGTGCGCCTGATCGCCAAGATGGCGACGCTGGCGGCGTACTCCTACCGGCATCGCCGCGGACATCCGTATGTCTACCCGGACAACGACCTCAGCTACACCGAAAACTTCATGAACATGTTGTGGAAGATGACCGAGCCCAAGTATGTGGCCAGTCCGGTCATCGCGCGCGCCCTGGATGTGCTGTTCATCCTGCATGCCGACCACGAGCAGAATTGCAGCTCGACCACCATGCGGGTGATCGGCAGCGCTCAGACCGACCCGTACTTGTCGATGGCGGGCGCGGCGGCGGCGCTGGCCGGGCCGCTGCATGGCGGCGCCAACGAAGAAGTGCTGCTGATGCTGGATGAAATCGGCTCGGTGAAGAACATTCCGGCGTACATCAAGCGGGTCAAGGCCGGCGAGCTGAAGCTGATGGGTTTCGGCCACCGGGTCTACAAGAACTACGACCCGCGCGCCCGCATCATCAAGGCAGTTGCCGACGAAGTGTTCGAGGTCACGGGACGCAACGAACGCCTGAACACTGCGCTGGAGCTGGAACGGATCGCGCTGGAAGACGACTACTTCGTGACCCGCAAGCTGTATCCCAACGTCGACTTCTATTCGGGCATCATCTACCAGTCGATGGGCTTCCAGCCGGATATGTTCACCGTGCTGTTCGCCATTCCTCGTGCCGCCGGGTGGCTGGCGCAGTGGAACGAGATGGTGCAGGATCCGGAACAGAAGATTGCGCGTCCCCGCCAGATTTATACCGGTGAACCGCAGCGCAAGCTGCCGGTCAGGCAGGACGAGAAGTCGGCGGTAAAAGTAGGGTAAGCCCAAGCGCCACCCGCGTGCTATTGCGGGTGTGATCAGCGTAGGAAAAGCGGCTTCAGTTTCTGAAAAGAGTCGGCATGACCGGACTCCAGGGACTGAAGCCGTTTCTATTGCGGCTGGCGTTGCGCCAAATTTGACCGGCTACGTAGTTGCGGACGCGGATCCGGCCCTAGAAGGCTCGGCTCGGGCCGCGCAAAATGCGCGCCGGAAGGAAGATGACCGCCTTGATCAATTCCAGAACACCTTCGACAGCGATTCCCAGGAGCCGGAACGGGAGCAGCAACAGCCACACAATGGGATACAGGATGATGAAGAACAGCGCCAGCGGCCAGCAGAAGACCAGGAGGATGCACCAGAGAAGAAAGGTCAGCATAATCTCACCTGCTAGATGGTACGCAATTCGGGCCGAAAAGTTCAGTGACGCTTGAAGGTGGTTGCGAGCAATGCCAGCATCCGTCGTCTGAAGTCTTGGCGGTGCATTGCGCGTGCCGTGTCCTTCGCTTTACTATCGCCTTGCGTGCCTTTGCCCACAGAAAATCCTGATCGCGAGCGCATTGTTTCGGCGGTGCCGCTGGAGGACGATTCGTCCTTCGAACTGAAGCTGCGTCCGCAGCGGTTGCGCGAGTTTATTGGGCAGAACAAAGTGAAGGACAATCTCGAAGTTGCCATCCAGGCTGCCAAGTCGCGCGGGGAAGCGCTGGACCACGTGTTGCTGTATGGGCCGCCGGGGCTGGGTAAAACCACGCTGGCCAACATCATCGCCAACGAATTGGGCGCGGCCTTTCAGCAGACATCGGGGCCGACGCTGCAGATCAAGGGCGACCTGACGGCCATTCTGACCAACCTGCGCGAGAAGCAGGTGCTGTTTATCGACGAAGTCCACCGGCTGCAACCCGCGCTGGAGGAGTTGTTGTATTCCGCGCTGGAGGACTACAAGCTCGACATCATCATCGGACAGGGGCCGTCGGCGCGGACGCACACCATGGAAGTGAAGCCGTTCACCTTCATCGGCGCCACCACCCGTGCGGGCCTGCTTTCGGCGCCGCTGCGCTCGCGCTTTGGCATTGTGCTGCGGCTGGAGTTTTACACCCACGCCGACCTGAAGGTCATTCTGGAGCGTTCCGCCGAGATTCTGGGCATTGCTATCGACGAAGAGGGCGCAATGGAAATCGCCACCCGCTGCCGGGGCACGCCGCGCATCGCCAATCGTCTGCTGCGGCGGGTGCGAGACTACGCCCAGGTGCGCGGGGCAGGCAAGATTGATAAGCCCACAGCGCAGGCGGCGCTGGAAATGCTAGAGGTCGATCGTTATGGCTTCGATGAAGTAGACCGCAAGCTGCTGCTGACTATCATCGAGAAATATCAAGGGGGCCCGGTGGGGGTGAACACGCTGGCAGCCTCGTTGGCAGAGGAGGCTGATGCGATCGAAGAGATTTACGAGCCATTCCTGATTCAGATTGGTTTTTTGGATCGCACCCCGCGAGGGCGCGTGGCAACGCATTTGGCGTACGAGCACTTCAAGATCAAGCGGCCGAGGGTCGATCGCAGCGGGCAGGAAACGCTGTTTTAAGGAACTGCATTTCTATACAGCACTGAATCGCGTTATAATCTGACTAGTCTGACTAGTGTGGAGAATATTACGAAATCCCAAATCAAGACCGGAGCACGATCCGCAAAGCCGATTTGGCAGCTTCAAACCGCAAAAGCGCAGTTCAGCGAGGTCTTTCGCCGAGCAAGAACGGAAGGTCCCCAATGGGTAACCCGCCAAAACAAAGAAGCGGTAGTGATTTTACCGGCGGAAGAGTTTGAAAAACTTGTAGCCCGCACAGGCCAGCCGAAGACTCTTTCCGAATTCTTTGCGCAGTCGCCCCTGGCTAAAGTGAACCTTGACCTTACGAGAGAGCTCGACTATGGGCGCGAAATCGAGCTATGACCGGCTTCCTGCTGGACACCAATGTGATCTCCGAATTGGTGAAACCGAAGCCCGACAGTAGGGTCAAGTCCTGGATTGATGCGACCGACGAAGAGATGCTGTACGTGAGCGTACTGACTCTCGGAGAAATTCGAAAGGGAATTACCAAGCTGCGAGAGCGCGGTCGTCGGGTTGCGCTGGAGACATGGCTGGACACGGTGCTCACGTTTCGCTTCGCTGGGCGTATTCTGACGGTGGATATGGCGGTTGCCGATCGTTGGGGTCGGCTGACAGGGGAAGCTGCGGCGCAGGGAACGCCGTTACCTGTTATCGACGGGCTTCTCGCCGCTACTGCGTTGCATCATGATATGACTTTCGTGACTCGCAATTCGAATGACGCAGCCCGAACCCACGTCCTCTTGTTCAATCCCTGGATCGACTAGTCGTGCACGAGCAAGATAGCTGATTCAGCAACTTTAACCAGGTTCACGCGTCCATATAGACAGATGTGTTTCGAGAGGGAACTTTTGTGCCACAACTGATGAGAACGTCGAATCCCGCCCTGAGTGGGGATGCTTTCCGCACTGGCGAAGTAGCCTACGGCGGGGAGAGCATGACCGTGTCGGGCACGGTGAACAAGGCTGGCCTGCTGGTGATCCTTTGTGTAGCGACGGCGGCCTGGACTTGGAGCCGCTTTTTCGCTGCGTCTCCCGAAGAGGCGATGCAGACCATCGCACTGCCGATCATGGTGGGCGGCATTGGCGGCTTTATTGCAGCCCTGGTGACCATCTTCAAAAAAGAATGGGCTCCCATTACCGCGCCAATTTACGCCCTGCTGGAGGGGCTGGTCCTAGGTAGCATCTCGGCGATGTTGGAACAGCGCTTTCATGGCATCGCCATTCAGGCGGTGGCGCTGACCTTTGGAACGCTGATCGCTATGCTGCTGGCCTACCGCTCAGGATTGATCAAAGTCACCGACAAGATGCGCCTGGGCATTGTCGCGGCCACGGGCGGCATTGCGGTGTTCTATTTTTTGCAGTTTATCCTGGGATTCTTCGGCGTCCACTTCACGACCATCAACGGGTCGGGACCGATCGGAATTGGCTTTAGCCTTCTGGTGGTGGTGATAGCCGCCATGAACCTGGTGCTGGATTTTGACCTGATCGAGAACGGCGCGCGCTATGGAGCTCCGAAGTACATGGAATGGTACGGCGCCTTTGCGCTGATGGTCACGTTGATCTGGTTGTACTTTGAGATCCTGCGGCTGCTGTCGAAGTTCCGCAGTAGAAGCTAGAGAAGCAGGCCACGCTTAACCGGCAGCCAAGAGAACGAAATGTTGAAGAGGAGTCAGCTTTGCTGGCTCCTCTTTTTTTGTGCGTAGCCATCGAAGGCCAGCCTGTGTCATAATCGCGCTCCTTCTTTTCGCTATGCGCAAAGTCAAATTTGGTGTTTTCTGTGTTGCCGTTTGCCTGGTGGCTGCCGTCAGCTTTGCTCAAACTCCTGCGCTCGAACCGATTGTGGCCAACCAGAATCGCATCGCTGCCGGACATCTTGAAAACGGTGCTCTGACAGTTCACCTCGAACTTCGAGAGGGCATTTGGCATCCAGAGGCGGAGGACGGGCCGGCATTGTTTGTGCAGGCGTTTGGAGAGAATGCCCATCCGGCACAGATACCAGCGCCCATGCTGCGCATGCCCACGGGCACAACGGTTCATGTGACCATCACGAACCAACTGGAAATGAAGGCCACGGTTTTCGGGTTGAACACGCGCCCCGGAGACACAACAGCGGGAGTCGAGCTGGCGGCCGGCGAGAGCCGTGAGCTGACATTCGCGGCGGGAGCGCCCGGTACCTACTACTACTATGCGAGAACCGCGAACGACTTTCCCAAGGCTCCACCAGTCCTGGCCGACGCGCAACTGAACGGCGCTTACATCGTTGACCCCGCCGGAGCCGTTCCCGCGGACCGCGTCTTCATCATCGACGCGATGCGGGTGCGCGCCGACGTGTTTCACGACGACCTCGAGATCTTGAGCATCAACGGCAAGTCCTACCCGTACACCGAACCTCTGGAATACACGCAGGGCGAGCGCATCCGCTGGCGGGTGATCAACACGGGATTCGGAGAGCACCCTATGCACCTGCATGGCGCCTTCTTTCAGGTGCTCAGCCTGGGTGACTTCGAGTCGGATATCGCCTACGCCGAAGGCGAGCGCCAGTCGGTGGTGACGCAGGCGCTTACGCCATACCACACCATGATGCTGGAGTGGACACCGCAGCACGCGGGGCGCTGGCTGTTCCACTGTCACTTTCACGCCCACATCTCGGCGGATGAGCGGGTTCCGACTTTCGTGCAAAGTCCGGCGATCAGTCACGCGGTGAGCTCCCAAAGCGAAACGCGCGAGGGGCACGACGGCATGGCCATGCCCGACATGGCGGGTCTGGTGCTCGCGATCAACGTCAAGCCAGCCGATCGGCCCGCGCACATCGAGGCCGCCTCGACTCGGGTGCCGCGCAAAATCGACCTGGTGATCGAGCCCAGCGCCGTCAAAGGAAAGTCGCCTACGTTTTCCTGCTCGGTACGCGAAGGAAAGAAGCTGGTTGTGTCGGAAGACAAGTCCATGGGTCCGCCCATCGTGGTCACGCGTGGCGAGGCAACCGAGATCACCGTGCTGAATCATCTCGATCAGCCGACCACTATTCACTGGCACGGACTGGAGCTGGACAGCTATTACGATGGCGTGATGGGGGGCGGAAGCGGCAATCAGATAACTCCCATGGTCGCGCCGGGATCGAGCTTCACCGCGCGCTTCACCCCTAATCGGGCGGGAACCTTCATCTATCACACTCATGCGGGTGATCCCAATCAGATCCCCGGAGGAGTCTATGGTCCTCTCATCGTCGTGGAGCCAGGGCAGGCGTTTGATCCCGAACACGACAAAGTGCTGGTCATCGGAACTCACGACCTGGGCTTCTATGCGACCGAGATAACGCTGAACGGAACGCGACAGCCGGCACCGTTGCAGTTAAAGCGCGGGGAGATTTACCGGCTAAGGGTGATCAACATGGGGTCCGAGTTCCAGGCTGCTCTGCTACTAGGTGGTAAGGAGCATCCTGCGAATTGGCTGGCAGTTGCGAAGGACGGCGCTGCCCTGCCACCCCGCTTGGCTAAGACGGGCGAAGCAAAGCTGCGCATCGATTCGGGAGAGACTTACGATTTTGAATTTCGACCGGAGGCGACGGGAGAGATTCCGCTGGAAATCGAGAACCGGCTCAACCATGCGAAGCTCGCTACCACGCTGGTCGTGCAGTAGCAGGCCCTCCAGGGATGAATGTCCCACTCACTCGCGTTTTGAATGAGTGGGAATCATTGCTGCTCCTATTACGCCACCGGTAATTGATGGCTTACAGCTAACAGCTTTCTAGTGCCGGAAGTGGCGCACCCCGGTTAACACCATCGCCAAGCCAAGCTTGTCGGCGGTATCGATCACTTCCTGGTCGCGCACTGAGCCGCCGGGCTGGATGATGGCGGTCGCGCCGGCCTTGGCAATTTCCTCCACTCCGTCGGGGAAGGGGAAGAACGCATCCGAGGCGGCGACCGAGCCTTTAATCCCCAGCACAGACTTCATGGCGCCAATCTTGGCGGAGTCCACGCGACTCATCTGGCCAGCACCCACGCCGGTGCTTTGACCGTTGCGAGCGTACAGGATGGCGTTGGACTTCACATGTTTGCCAACTTTCCACGCAAACAGCAGGTCGCGCATTTCCTGTTCCGTGGGCTTACGCTGGCTGACGATCTTGAGGTCCGTTTCGCTGAGTGGGCGCATGTCGTTGTCCTGCAGCAGGACGCCGCCGGAAACGTTCTTCATTACCCACTTCTGCTCCATGGGGACGACTTCCACCAGTCGCAGGTTCTTTTTAGCGGCGAAGATTTCGCGCGCCGCGGGATCGAAACCCGGCGCGGCAATCGCCTCCACAAACAGCTTGGCCATCTCGGTTGCGGTGGCAGCGTCGATGGTGCGGTTGACGCCGATCACGCCGCCGAAGGCCGAGACCGGATCGCATTCCAGTGCACGTTTGTAGGCCTCTACCAGCGTAGTGGCGACGGCGGTTCCGCAGGGGTTGGTGTGCTTGATGATGGCGCACACCGGCTCTTCGAATTCCTGCGCCAAGTCCCATGCAGCCTGGAGATCGACGATGTTGTTGTAGCTGAGTTCCTTGCCCTGGAGGGGCTTGCCGTTGGCAACACCCTTGCCCGAACCGTCCGAATACAGCGCGGCTTTCTGGTGCGGATTCTCGCCGTAGCGAAGATCGAACGCCTTGCGGAAAGAGAGTCGCAGGGTTTCGGGGAAACCTTCCGAGCCACCAAGGGCAAACTTTCCGCCGTCGGCTTCAGGAGCGCCGATCTGCTCCAGGGTTGAGGCGATCGCGGAATCATAGGCTGCGGTGGTGGCGAATGCCTTCTGCGCCAACCGCCACTTGGTGTTCAAGGACAGTCCGCCGCCGTTGCTCTCCATTTCCCTGGCGATGGCCTCGTAGTCGGAAGGCGAGGTCACGATAGCGACATCCTGGAAATTTTTGGCGGAGGAACGCACCATGGAAGGGCCGCCGATGTCGATGTTCTCGATGATGTCTTCGAACTCAACCCCAGGCTTGGACGCGGTTTTTTCGAACGCATAGAGATTCACCACGACCATGTCGATGGGCTCAATGCCGTGTTGCTTGACGGCGGCGCGATGTTCTTCTTTGCCGCGCATGTGCAGGATGCCGCCATGAACCTTGGGATGGAGGGTTTTGACTCGTCCGTCGAGCATTTCCGGGAAGCCGGTCAGGTCGGAGATGTCCTTCACCGGGATGTTGGATTCGCGAAGCAACTTGGCGGTACCGCCGGTGGAGACCAGCTCCACGCCCATTCCCGCCAGTTTGCCGGCGAATTCCACCAAGCCCGTTTTGTCGGTAACACTTAAAATTGCGCGCTGAATTTTAGCCATAAATACCTTTCCAGGAATCCCCACAGGCGTAAATACCGTTTGGTCAAGCTGCTCTTAGCCGGAACTGTGCATCAGATTCTGGATAGAGTAGGGAAAAACCCTATAGGGGCAGATGCCGTAGTCGATGCAGTGAGCCTGCTGGTTGGCGCAGCTTCACTTCCAGAATACCCCATCCCTGACATCGGCTGCTGCGCATCTAAGAGCAAGAATGAAACAGAATCGGATTACCGTGCTGCTAGCTGACGATCACGCCATTCTGCGGGAATCCCTCACCGCGCTGCTGCAATCGCAACCTGACTTTGCCGTAGTAGGAACGGCGGAAGATGGCGCCGAAACTATAAAGCTGTTGCAGCGTCATCGCCCCCAAGTTCTTGTGCTGGACCTGTATATGCCGGGCAGCGATGGCTTTGAAGTGCTGCGCACGATGGAACGCACTGGAAGCCGAGCGGCTACGTTGGTGCTAACGGGATCGGAAAATAAAAACGATTACGTGCAGGTGGTGCAATTGGGAGCGCGGGGGTTGGTGTTGAAAGCTGATCCTCCGGAAAAGCTGTTCGCTGCGATTCGGTCGGTCGCCAGGGGCGAGCTGGCATTCTCCGACGAGGTTTCCCACAGCGTCCTGGACGCGATGGTGTCCGACCAGAGCTCGGTTCCGACCTCGCTGGCGCGGCTTTCCCGCCGCGAGCGCGAAGTTTCCTACAAGGTAGCGCGGGGAATGAGGAATCGAGACATTGCCGCCGATTTGCAGATCAGCGAGAACACGGTCAAACGCCACCTGCAGAGCATCTTCTCGAAGACGGGTTCACGAGACCGGCTGGAACTGGCGGTGTTGACGTTGAGCGATGACGGGAAAGCCGCGTAAGAGCAAATCTGCAGCACGCAAATTGCGGTCGCGCGGTGATTACTTGCCGGCGTTGGCGGCCATCTTCTTCACCATGGCGATGACCAGCTTGCGATCGCTGTCGTTCAGGTTGGGCGAGTAGCGACGGATCTGCGTGAGGAACCGCACCTCATCTTCTGCCAACTGCGGAGCTCCCTTACTACCATTCTCGCCAGCGTTTTCGCTGAAAAAGCGAGCCAAGCGGGAGATCCATGGCTGTGGCAATTCTGGCCAGCGTGTCGAGCGAAGGAATCGTGTGCCCGTTCTCCACGCGCGAGAGATAGCAGCGAAGCAATCCGGTACGTTTCTCGATATCACCCTGCGACATGCCTTTTTGCAAACGGAAGTTACGGATGGTTTCGCCGATGTTCATGAGTGGGTCGCATCCTGAAAGGCAGTCGCCAAAGGTATTGACTGCATAGTAACCATTGAGCGAAGGGCTGGCAAGTAAATTTTCGCGGATTGCTGTAGCTTGGCTCCTCTCAGGGCGGCGACAAGGCTAATTCCATGTAGATCAATTCTTCCGAGGGCTCCAGCGGATCGGAACTGACCTCGCGAAAGCCGGCTTGGCGGTACATCTCGATAGCTTCCTTCATGGTCGGAGGATGTGAGTCGAGGCGGACAGACGAATATCCCATGGTGCGTGCCTCCGCTAGAAGGCGATGCATCAGTGCACGGGCGAGACCTGCACCGCGAAATGCCGGGCGGATGTACAAGCGCTTCATCTCGCAAGTGCCTTGCCGTGGGAAGGGACGCAGACCAGCGCAACCTACAGGCTGACCCGCGACAATCGCCAATAGAAGTTTTCCCTGGGGAGCAGCGTAAACGCCAGGGAGTCCTGCGATTTCCTGGTCGAACGAAACCGAGCACAGGGTGCAGGCTAGCTGTGCGCGGTATTCGGCAAACAGAGTGCGCGCCTGTTCGATCTGCGGGAGTGACGTTGCCTCGATGATCTGTGCCACGCTACACGAATTCCCGGCTAACCCATCAAAATTCCGCCGTTCACGTTCAGCACGTGTCCGGTGATGTAGCCTGCCTCTTCGGAGGCGAGGAACTTGACGGCGTGAGCCACGTCGAGATCGCTACCCGAGCGTCCCAGCGGTATGTTCTTCAGCAGATTCTCCTTGAGCTCGGCGGGAAGTACTTCGGTCATCGCGGTTTCGATGAAGCCGGGAGATACGGCGTTTACGGTGATGCTGCGCGAACCCACTTCACGGGCAACCGACATGGTCAGGCCGATCAAGCCGGCTTTGGAGGATGAATAGTTTGCCTGGCCGACCTGGCCAATTTGTCCGAAGATGCTGGTGATGTTGATGATGCGGCCCCAGCGCTGTTTGAGCATAGAACCGATGGCAGCCTGGGTGAGCAGATAGGGCGCGGTGAGATTGGTATTGATAACGTCGTCCCAGTCGGCACGTTTCATGCGCATGACCAGTTGGTCGCGGGTGATGCCGGCGTTGTTGACCAGAATGTCGAGCTTGCCGAAGCGGGCGATGACGGCCTTGACCACGGGCTTGATCTCGTCTTCGTTGGCGACGTCGAGCTTGAATGCCGCGGCTTCTCCACCTTTGCCGTTGATTTCGCCGGCCAGTTGGTCCAGCTTTTCCTGGTTGCGGGCGCACAGCGCCAGCTTCGCACCTGACTCGGCCAGCAACAGCGCACACGCCCGGCCGATGCCTTGCGATGCTCCGGTGACCAGCGCAACCCGGCCCTCCACTCCTGCCATGAAACCCTCCTGGGTGAACCAGAGATTATAAACATCGAAAGATGCGTGTGCGGAACGTCGCCATGATTCGCTGGGCTAGAGCAGTCGATCGGGCGCCCAGAAGAGAACCTTCAATTCGCGAGCGAAGTAGGCGAGATCGGGCTGCGGCGGAAGTTGCAGGCCCGCAGTCTGCGCCATGGTGTTGTGCTGCAAGTCGACTTCCGCCTGCTGGAGTTTCCACGGCAGGTGGTGAATTTCTCCCCGATAGAGGTGTTTGCGGCTAAGGGTATACAGGCAATAGCGCTCCGTCAGGAAATGCTCGAGCGTTCCGGGGCGGGCCTGGAACGAGGGTGCGGCGGTTGGTCCATAGGAGCATTTCAACTCTGCCGGCTGGGGACCGTGCTGGCGCTTGGATTGATAGTCGATTTTGGCTTTGCCCTTGCCGGTGACTTTCATCGAGGCTTGCCAATACGGCAGGCGATAGAAAACTCGGGCGCCCCATACCGCCGACAAGTTGCTGGCGTCGAGGCTGAAAAAGTACACACCAGGCCTGCCCTGGTAGCTAACGTAAGTGCGAACGTTGATTTCGTTGAACTGCGAGAACCACGGCAGCGAAGGCACCCCGGGTGGCCGTAGATGATTGATCCAGAACGGGGCCACCGTCACCCAGGCGCGCTGCTGATATGTGTCGAGGGTGAGGACTTCAGGAACCAGCGCCCTCACAACCTCGGGAGGCAGGGAATAGTGCAGGAACAGCAAATCGTTCCAGCGCTGGGTCATGATCCAAGGCGCCATGGGCGCGGGCCAGGGGCGGTGCGCCGCCGCGAAGAGGATAGAATCGGCGCCCACCCACTGAGTGCGGACGTCTCCATACTCCGAAGGGTTAGGCGGCTTTCCGCGGGACTTGCGCACGGTTACGGGTGCTCACGGAGGGAATGGGGATTCAATGGCTGGTCCTCAAGATATCTTGAATTGCTGCTGCCATAACATTACATCGCGGCGGCACATATTTCACGATTCCCACAGGTTCGACGGTTGCCCGCCGATTCGGCAGCGCTTATGATTCAGCGAAATGCCACTCAGTCCCAAAGCAGACAATAACAACGGATCGGCTCACGGCGATGCCGGCACCGAGGTTTACGCGGTTCACGGCGCCGATCCGGAAGTGCAAGCCTATGGCATGGCGAAGTATTCGCGTTCGGCGTTGTCGATGCGCGAGTCGCTGGCCGAGATCAACGACCAGAAAGCCGAGAAGTTCCTCAACACCTTTTATTTTCAGTACGGCCATCGCAGCATTGCGGATCTGGCGCACATAGCTTTTGCCATCGAGCGCCTGTCGATTCTGGCGGCGACCGTGGTGGTCGACGAGCCGCGCTGGGACGGTCAGGAGCGGTCCACCCGCTATCAGGACTTCCAGAAAAGCGGCTACTACGTTCCGGATTTTGGGGACGATGAGGCAGCCCGCGGCCTGTATCGGGAGACGATCGATCACCTGTTCAGCGAATACCGGCATTTCTCTGAGGAGATGTTCCTCTACCTGCGGGAGCGCACGCCTAAGCCGGACGACATGAAGCAGGACGCGTACGAGCGCACGTTGCGCGCGCGGGCCTTCGATATTTCGCGGTATCTGCTGCCCATGGCCGCCAACACCTCGCTGGGTCAGATTGTGAGCGCGAGGACGCTGGAGAATCAAGTGTCGCGGCTGCTGTCGCACACCCACGCGGAAGTTCGGCGCCTGGGCGAACTGCTGCGGGAGGCAGCGCAGGAGCCGGCTTACAACGTCAGCCATGCGAAGGCGAGCGAGTTGTTACAGCAGATTGAGAGCGAATCACCGGGTATGGCGGAGCGGGCGCGCGAGTTCCTGCTGCGGCCGGTGCGAGTGGCGCCTACGCTGATGAAGTACAGCGAGCCCAATCGTGTACGAGATTGAGACGCGCCGCGAACTCACGGCCGCCGCTGCGGAGTTGATGGCGGATATCGCATTGGAGCCGGCGCCCGTGGTTGACCTGCTGGAGGACGACTCGCTGGAGTTGGAACTGGCTGCGACGTTGTTGTATCAGTACTCGCATCACTCGTATCGCCAGATCCGCGACGCGGTGAGCGGAATGCCCCAGCGGCAAGAGATCATCGAGATGGGACTGCGTCATCGCGGACGGCACGATGAGGTATCACGTGCTTTCTGCACCGGGCAGCAGTTTCGTTTCGACATCCTGATGGACATTGGCGGCTTCCGCGACATGCACCGGCACCGTCGCTGCGTGCAGGTGGTGCAGGATTACACCTCCGCCCACGGCTACGACACGCCGGTGGAGATCGATTCGTCAGGTTTGGCGGCGCGGTACAACGGCGCAATGGAACGGGCGCGAAACGCAGCGACACAGTTGGCCGCCCGGCCCGACAAGGAGGCGGAAGCCCAGTCGCAATACGTGCTTCCCCTGGGCTACCGCAAGCGCACCTTGTTCAAGATGGACTTGGCGGAAGTTATCTATATCAGCGAGCTGCGGACCGGAGTGGCGGGACACTTTTCGTACCGCAATGTTGCGTACGCCATGTATGAAGCCGTGGCTCAGCGGTATCCGGCGCTGGCGGGCTACTTCCGGGTGACCGACGTGCGCGAGCCGGTTGACTTACTAAAGCGTTAATGTTCAAGTGGTTACCAGTGGCGGCGGTATGAGTTTGTTTACCGCGTCTACGGTAAGCGAATGAGGGTTTCCAGCGCTTTAGCACAAGCTGCTGTGAGACACCAAGGTTCTAGTACCTTCGATTGGTCGGATTCGCTATTTCTTCGCTTTTCAGCTATTGCCGAATGTATAATCGTCTTGTCAGTATTCATGCGCCATCCCAGCGGATTACCCGTTTCACGACGCCTGCACTGACCCGAAACAAGTGATTGTTGAGACATCAAGCCCGGAAAGATTCGCCGGGCACATCGACCAAGGAGCGGCCTTCATGGCGGACGAAAGAACGGAAAAGAGCCGGGCAATTGACCTGACTTTGTCGCAGATCGAAAAGCAGTTTGGCAAGGGCTCCATCATGAAGCTGGGGAGCAAGGGAGCGGTGGTTCCGATTTCGGTGATTTCCACCGGGGCCATCTCCTTTGACGCTGCCCTGGGCGTTGGCGGCTTTCCGCGCGGCCGCGTGGTCGAGATTTTCGGGCCGGAATCTTCCGGCAAAACGACCATCGCCTTGCAAGTCATCGCGGAAGCGCAAAAGCAGGGTGGCATGGCGGCTTTCGTAGATGCCGAGCACGCTCTGGATCCCATCTACGCGACCAAGCTGGGCGTGGATGTCGATAACCTGCTGGTGTCGCAGCCCGACTACGGCGAGCAGGCGCTGGAGATTGCGGAGGCGCTGGTGCGTTCCGGCGCGATCGACGTGCTGGTAGTGGATTCGGTGGCGGCGTTGGTGCCCAAGGCCGAACTCGACGGCGAGATGGGCGACAGCCATGTCGGTCTGCAGGCTCGCCTGATGTCGCAGGCGCTGCGGAAGCTGACCGGTATTGTGGCCAAGTCGCATACCTGCCTGGTGTTCATCAACCAGATCCGCGAGAAGATTGGCGTGATGTTCGGCAATCCGGAAACGACGACGGGCGGGCGAGCCTTGAAGTTCTATTCGTCGGTGCGCATCGACATTCGCCGTATTGGTGCGATTAAAGATGGCGACCAGGTGGTGGGTTCCCGGACCCGCGTAAAGATTGTGAAGAACAAGACGGCAGCTCCGTTCCGCGAAGCAGAATTCGACATGATGTATGGCGAAGGAATTTCGCGCGAAGGCGACCTGCTGGACTTGGCGGTGGTGGGCAACCTGGTGGAGAAATCGGGCTCGTGGTTCAGCTACAAGGGCGAGCGGGTGGGCCAGGGCCGCGAAAACGCCAAGCAGTTTCTTAAGGACAACAAGGACATTGCCGCAAGGATCGAGTCGGACGTACGAAAGTCGCTGGGCCTGATTTCGAGCGAGGACAAGGCTCAGGCGGCCGCAGCCAATGCGGAGGCCGCGCCTACGCCGACGCCCAAGGGACCGGCAGGGCGCAAGTAGGACGGCTTTTTCTGCGAGCAGACAGTGTCAGCGCACGGAACAGGAACCCGCAGCGGTGGGGGTGATTGTTTCGCAGCACCAGTTGCGGTTGACGGCGCCAGCCGGCGTGTTGGTGCGTCAGCAACCCCCGAGCGCGGGGCCGTCTGCTATGGCAACCCCGGTCAGTAGCGTCCGCTCGGCGACAGGTTGGAGCGCGTAGCGGCGGCTTCACCACACAACACCGCCAACGAGATGAGCACTCCGGGCAGGAAGCGGCAACTGCCACCACAACAGTACGGGACGCCAAGAAGCTAACGGGTTACCGGAGAGGAACTCAAAGTTGCCCTATAGTAAAGCCACCTCAGCGAGTCCAAAGGCGGGACTCGTCGGGAAACCCGGCACATCGGGGGCTATCTTCGATAGAAGCTTGGCTCTCACCGCGATCGACAACCAGGATGAGGCAGGCGTGGCTACTGCAGGCCCGGAGGTTTAACACTGGGAACGGCACAAACTGTGACCTGTTGATCACTCAGGACAGCCAACTTCGTACCATCTGGAGAAAGCGCATAGTCCAAGTCGTTATTTGGAGGAGGTGCAAGCTGGAAGGTTAGAACCCGCTTCCCTAAAGACAAACTATAAACAACTATGCTCCTTGCAATGACTTGCAGGCCCCTCCCAGTATCCCAAAAATCGCTGCCCCTCCGAGTGTTGAGAGCGACGGCCACTGCGGTACCGCCCTGGTCGACGGCTACTTTTTGTTCCAGCGATTCGTGTTTTCCCAAGTCGTCTTGAAATATGATCCTCCCATCGGTCGATAAGTACGAGAAAGGATTGCAAGATGTTACTAGTGCGGTATCAGTGACCAACGTAGGCTGGCCAACACATCCAGCTTTCCTGGATATAACCTTCCAATACCCCTCACCAAAATCCTTCAGCATTACGCGTTCTTGGTTGAAGTCAGCCGCTGCTATTCCGATGTCCGATATGCTATAAAGCCGCCGCAAAGGCACCGATTCCGTCCACGATCGGATCGGCTTCAACGTGCTGCCATCCAGCACGTCAAAGCGGCTATGCTTCTCGTTGTGGCGATTAACGAGTATCGTGGTCCTGGACGAAGAGATGACAACGGTATTCTTGTCATCCTGGCTTTCCTGTGACAGAACAATTTCGTGCAGCTTAGCCAGATCTGCAGAATATACCCGCAAGACGTTCCCCGTTTGGACAAGAGCTCCATCCGTTACGCCATGAACCGACGATTCTTGAATCCAGGTGCCGACCTCCGCAGCCGCCAGCTTCTTTCCGGAAGCCAGATTGAACACAGACATACGAAGTTTGTACGGACTCGAAATACTAGGATTCTGACGTGACGACAGCTCAGTTGAATTGACGCCGACTTCGTAGACTAGAACATTTCCCTCGTCCAGGAATGTGACGCCGGCGCGGTTGCCATCGGTCAGACTGGACGAGCGCGATTTACGCTCCCAAGAAAGGTCGCTTATTACACCGGCTGTCCAAATGGGCTGACAGGTCTGGCTCTCGGCTCCCATCGCCGGCCTGACGAAGCAGAGGCTCAGTGCCATCATCGTGCTAAGGACGGTTCTTCTCATGGAAATGAAACCGTTACCGCCGGAGATCTCGGTATCCCTCCATTCGCATCGTAGCTGATGCCGGCCGCGGGTTGATACCGGTTATTGTTTGGCCGGGCATAGGTGGGATTCCACATCTGGGTTCAGGTTGGTTGCTTGATGTTGCCGAACGAGTCGTAGGAAGTTGGGGCGAGCGCGTTTCTTTGCCTTTTCAGCATTACGATTGCCTGCCAACGCCAGCCAGAATAAAATCATCGAACGCAGAATCCCTGTCTCCGAGGACACTTGAAGAACATCATCGCCATTTATCCCGGATCGTTCGATCCGGTGACCAACGGTCACCTGGACTTGATCCACCGGGGAAGCAAGCTGTTCGATAAGCTGATCGTGGCCATAGCGCGGAACCTGGATAAGAACGAAACTCTGTTCTCGATGGAGGAGCGCAAAGAGATGCTGGTGGCCATGACTGCCGAGTTCGACAACGTGTGCGTCGATACCTTTGAGGGTCTGCTGGTGACCTACTGCATCCAGCAGAATGCCAACGCCGTGCTGCGCGGCATTCGGGCTATCAGCGATTACGAGTTTGAGTTGCAGATGGCCTTGATGAACCGGAAGATGGAACCGCGGGTGGAAACAGTGTTCATGATGCCTGCGGAAAAATACTCCTACCTCAGTTCGCGGATTGTACGCGAGATTGCCAAGCTGGGAGGGCCGCTGACCGGACTGGTGCCAGAGATGGTAGAGGATCGCGTCCGCAAGCAAATTTCACGCAAGCACATGCTTTATTCAGAGTCGCCATTATGAAGGGCAAACCATGACAGCCACCGGAACCCAGCTCTCGTCGTTTCTGACTAACCGTATCCAGCGCATTGAAGTTTCCGCAACCATGGCGGTTGCGGGAGAAGCTGAAAAGCTACGTGCGACCGGCGCCGACCTGGTTGACCTGGGCGCAGGAGAACCGCACTTCGCCACGCCCGCGCACATCAAGGAAGCGGCGATCGCGGCGATCCAGAACAATTTCACCAAGTACACCGCAGTTGGGGGGACGGCTGAGCTGCGCGATGCAATCGTCCATCGCCATGCTGCGGACTTCGGTTCCGATTACAAACGTGAAGATTGCGTGGCGTCGGTTGGCGGCAAGCATGCGCTTTTTAACGCCATTCAGGTTCTGGTCGATCACGGGGATGAAGTCATCCTGCCGGTGCCGTACTGGGTATCGTTCAAAGACATCGTGCGTTATGCCGGCGGCGAGCCGGTGCTGCTGGCAACCGATGAGAAACATAACTTCGCGCTGACCGCGGATATGGTGGAGCGGGCGATTACGCCGCGCACCAAGGTCATCATCTTGAATTCGCCCAGCAATCCGTCCGGGGCGGTCATGAAGCCGGAAGACATGACGGCGGTGCTGAAGCTGGCGCACGATCGCGGGATCTACGTGGTTTCGGACGAGTGCTACGTATATCTCAACCACACTGGTCAGCAGTTTTCTGCGGGGTGCGTGCACGAGGTGAAGGAGCGGCTGATCATTATCGGCTCGCTCTCCAAGACGTACGCGATGACGGGATGGCGGTTGGGCTATGCCCTCGGCCCGGCGCCGGTGGTGAGCGCCATGCAGAAGCTGCAAAGTCAGAGTACGTCGAATCCGACCTCAATTGTGCAAAAGGCGGCAGTGGCGGCATTGACCGGTTCGCAGGATTGCGTGAAGGAGATGTTGGCCGGCTATATCGCGCTGCGCGACCAGGTGGTGAATGGGCTGCGGTCAATTTCCGGGATTACCTGCGCTTCCCCGAACGGCGCTTTTTACGCTTACCCGAATGTGAGCCACTATTTCGATCGGCCGGGTCTGAATTCGGCGTCGGACGTGGCCCGCAAGCTGCTGCATGAAGCACACGTAGTGGTGGTTCCGGGTGAGGGATTCGGAACTCAGGACCATGTGCGTATCTCTTACGCCACGCAGCCGGAGAACCTGGAGCGGGGTTTGGAGCGTATGCGGAAGTTTTTCGCCGGCGTTTAACGATGGCGCAACTCTATCCATTTCTATTGATCCCGATCTTCGATGAGCGGCCGTGGGGCTCTCGTGATCTTCGTCCGGTGTACACGAAGATCGTGAAGGAGCCGATCGGCGAAAGCTGGCTGACCTGGGAAGACAATCGTGTGGCCAACGGACCCTTGGCGGGGCAGAGCCTGGGTCAGTTGAGCAAAGAGTATGGCCGCGAGCTGGTGGGACAGGCGTCATGCTACTCGGACCGCTTTCCGCTGCTGGTGAAGTTTCTGTTTCCTGGTGATAAGTTGTCGGTGCAAGTGCATCCGGATGATGCGAAGGCGCATGCGAACGGTCAGCCATGCGGCAAAACGGAGTGCTGGTTTGTGTTGCAGGCCAAGCCGGGCGCGCAGGTCGGCTTGGGATTAAAGGCAGGCGTCACACTGGAGGACTTTCGCCGTTCCATTGAAGAGAATCGCGCCGAAGAGTTGTTGAACTGGGTCGATGTTTTTGCCGGAGACATGCTCTACGTTGCAGCCGGCACAGTTCACACCATTGGTGGCGGAATGGTGCTGGTCGAGACACAGCAGACGTCGGACACTACTTACCGTCTGTACGACTATGGCAGGCCGCGCGAGTTGCACATTAGCGAGGGACTGGCAGCCACCAAGTTGCGTACCAACGCAGGCAAGGTGGTGCGTCCTGCGCAAGCATCGCCCGATGTTCTGGTGCGTTCTCCCTTCTTTGAGGTGGAGAAGCTGCGATTGCGCGATGTTCTGCAGGTGAAGGTCTCCGCGGCGTCGCCGCACATCCTGGTCGCCGTGGATGGCGCCGGAGCCGTAGAATCAGAAGGGATGGAACCCATCAGCTTCGCTACCGGCGACGCGGTTGTTATTCCGGCCAGCGTCCGCGAATACTCTGTGCGACCGCAATGGGAACTGGAAGTGATGCGCATGTCGCTTCCGTCGGGAGTTGTCGAAGAACCGCAAACTGAACTGCCGCAATCTGTCAGCGCGCCGTAATTTCATCGCGGCGCTCAGCGACCGAGAGCAAGGATCGAGACCTGGTGGCCAAATCAGAAAAATTCAATTTTTACCCTGTCATATTGGCGGGAGGGCGTGGCACGCGCTTCTGGCCGTTAAGCCGGAAGCGCATGGCCAAACAGCTTTTGCCGCTGAACAGTAAGAAGAGCATGATCGAGGAAACGGTGGAGCGGTTGTTGCCGCTGGCGAAGACCAGGCAGTTCTGGGTCATCACCAACGGCGACCTGCGCGCTCCGATTCTGCGGCAATTGAAGAAGCTGGAAAAGAAGCAGATAGTCGCGGAGCCGGCGGCGCGCAACACGGCACCGGCGATCGGGCTGGCGGCGTTTCTACTGGAGCGGCAAGATCCGACCGCGGTGATCGGGATGTTTCCTTCCGACCACGTCATCGCCGACGAGAAAAACTTTCGCCAGGACATAAGTCGAGCCGCGAAGATTGCGGCTGAAGGCGCGAACATCGTGGTTATCGGGATACCGCCGACCCGGGCGGAGACAGGCTACGGCTACATTGATGCCGGCAGCGAGTCGCAAAAGGGCGTGTTGCAAGTGCGGCGCTTCATGGAAAAGCCATCGGCGGATGTGGCCGAGCAGTTTGTGAAGGCCGGCAATTTCTTTTGGAACAGCGGGATGTTCGTCTGGGGCGCCAAGACGTTAGCCGACGCGTTGCGGGAGCACTTGCCGAAAACCGCACCGCTGCTGGAAGAAATCGCGGCCAGCTACGGAACGCGCAAATTCGACAAGACCTTCGCCAAGCTGTATCCGAAGTGCGAGAACATCAGCATCGATTACGCTGTACTGGAGCCGCGATCGGCGAAGGGCGAAGGCAAGTCGGGCATTTACTGCATTCCTGCCAGTTTTGGATGGAACGACTTGGGATCGTGGACGGCGCTGTATGAGCATCGCAGTGGTGGCAGAGAAGAGGGCGCCAATGTGATCGCAGCGGAACAGAGTTTCGCGTTGAACGCCGAGGGAAACTTTGTCCACTGCGGCCGGAAATTTGTCGCTGTGGTGGGAGTAAAGAATCTTGTGGTGGTTGAAACCGACGACGCGCTGCTGATTACCACTCGCGAACACTCGCAGGACGTGGGCAAAGTTGTGAAATATCTTGATGAGAAAAAAATGAAGCAGCTGGTTTAGTGCTGTAGCCGGCAAGCCGAAAAAACGAAAGCCAGGATTGATGGCGACCCAAATCAAGTTTGGAACTGATGGATGGCGCGGCATTATCGCCGACGATTTTACCTTCGACAATGTACGTCGCGTGGGCAACGCGATGGCGACGCACGTCCACAAGCACGAGGACGCCAGCAAAGGCCTGGTTGTCGGCTACGATACGCGGTTTGCGTCGCAACGGGCAGCGGAGATTATCTCAGAGGTAATTGCGGGCGCCGGCCTTGCGGTTCGTCTTTCCAATGACATCACGCCAACGCCTGCGCTTTCCTATGCGGTGAAAAACCTGGGCGCGGCGGGCGGCATCATGATCACCTCCAGCCACAACCCGTTCAACTGGAACGGGGTGAAGTACAAAGCTAGCTACGGGGGATCGGGCACCCCGGCGATCATGCAGTCGATTGAAGGCGAACTGGACTCGCCGCGGCTGGAGGGTAAGGGTGGCAGCGTAACGGTCACCGATTTCAAGACCCCGTATATCAGCGCGATCAAGAACTTCGCTGACCTGAAGATCATTCAGCAAGCCAACTTCAAGTTTGCCATCGACGTGATGTATGGCGCCGGGCGCGGCGTACTGAAGGGCATATTTGAGGAGAACGGCATCAGGTACATCGAGATTCGTGGCGAGCTCAATCCGCTGTTTCCCGGGATCAATCCTGAGCCCATTGCACCGCACATCGCAGCTTTGCAGGAGACGGTAGTGCGCGAAGGCTGCCAGGCGGGTATGGCGACCGATGGCGATGCCGATCGACTGGGCGCGGTGGCCGAAGATGGCAGTTTCGTCGACGCCCACAAATGCTACGCAGTGATCCTGGAATGGATATTGAAGCGGAAGCAGTGGCCGGGCGAGATTGTGCGAGCGTTCAACACTACGCGCATGTTGGATCGCATTGCCGCGAAGTACGGTAGAAAGCTGCACGAATGCGGGATCGGATTTAAGTACATCTGCGACCTGATGCTGGAGCGCGACATCCTGATTGGAGGCGAGGAGTCGGGGGGGATTGGCATTCGGCGGCATTTGCCGGAGCGCGACGGCCTGCTGAACTCCCTGTTGCTGGCGAACATTATGGCGGAGGAGGGCAAGCCGCTGGGTCAGCTAGTTCAGGATCTGCAGAAGGAATACGGCGAGCACCATTACGGCCGGGTCGACCTTCATCTGACGAATGAGGTCAAAGAAGAGGCGATGCGCCGCGTTCAGGCGAAACCAAAGAAGATTGGCAGCTTTGGAGTGCTCAAGGTAGAAACGCTAGACGGAATGAAATTTTTCCTGGATGCTCCTACGAATGGCAACGGTGCCGAAGCGTGGGTGCTGGTTCGGTCGTCGGGAACCGAGCCGTTGCTGCGGATTTATTGCGAGGCGGCTTCTCCCGAACTAGTGTCGCAGATACTGAAAGAAACTCAGGCGTTTGTGGAGTCGAAGTGACCCGAGAAGGCCGAGATCGAGTTTCGGCGTCTTCCCGGGTAAAATCTCATCTGAAGACCATATGCTACTGAAACGCACATTTGCGGCGGTGATATCCGTGCTGTTGTTGTGCGCTTCTTCGCTGGCATCAGTGTGCGAGTTGAATTGTTCGCTGCCGCATGTTTCGCCCAAGCTCCTCGGGCAGCCAGCCCTGGCAGTGCCTGCGAAGGCTGATGTTCCGATGACCCACTCGCACTGTGGGCACGGTATGGTCGCTCACAATCCCGGAGCTACAAGACAGCTTCAGTGGCAGGACAGGTCGAGCTGCGCTGGAGTGCCGTGTGCACCAACGCCAGCGTTCTCGTCGCCGACCGCAGCACAAAAGGACGGCCCACAACGGGCAGGTGACAGGCTGGCGTATTTGTCCGCTTCGCCGGATGTCCTGACTGCCGAACAGCAACGTCGTGCCGTCAAACGTCAAGGCGTTCAGCCGCAACAGCCTTCCCCGCCCTCCCTTAGTACAACTCTGCGAATTTAGTTCTGTAGCCCAATCCAGATTTCCTCGCAAAGACCATACCGCGGACGCGTTTCCGTGCGCTCCATCCACGTAGTTTCAGCTATGACGCGAGTGTTCTATGAACAGCAGACGTTCGTTCCTGCGACGTGCGCTGGCGATTGGCGCCGGCGCAGTGTCCCTTGCCCCATTCGCCACGGCGGAGACGGCACATGCTGACGACAAGAGACGGTCAGGAAGTCACGCCGAAGGCGGCCCGCCACGTCCAGTGGTTACACCGGACATCCCGAAGCTCCCTTTCATCATGGATGGGAACATCAAGGTGTTTCATCTGATAGCGGAGCCGGTCAAGCGAGAGCTGATGCCGGGACGGATCATCGATGCGTGGGGTTACAACGGCGTGTGCCCGGGCCCGACCATCGAAGCGAATCAAGGCGACCGGGTGCGGATCATCCTGGAGAATCGTCTCCCCGAGCCGACCACGATGCACTGGCACGGGTTGGAAATTCCCAACCAGATGGATGGCATGCCGTACATCAGTCAGAAACCAATCGTGCCTGGGGCGAAATTTGTTTACGAATTCACGCTCAATCAAAACGGTACGTTTTTCTACCACTCGCATGGCGCCATGCAGGAAATGATGGGCATGGTGGGGATGTTCATCCTGCATCCGAGACACGCGTACATGCCCCGGGCCGACTTCGACTTCGGGATCGTCCTGCAGGAGTGGGCGTTGCTGCCCAATAACAGCATTCCCAACACCGCCAACATGGAGTTCAACTGGCTTACGTTTAACGGCAAGTCCGGACCCGCGACGACGCCCCTGGTGGTGCCGCTGAACAGCCGGGTACGGGTTCGCCTGGTGAACATCGGGATGGACCACCATCCGATCCACGTACACGGCCACACGTTTGCGGTCACAGGAAGCGAAGCCGGACGCCAGCCGGAGTCGACCTGGGGAACGGCTAACACGGTGCTGGTTGGGGTGGCGCAGGCACGCGACATCGAATTCGTGGCCAATAATCCGGGGGACTGGATGATCCACTGCCATCTGCCGCACCACATGATGAACAGCATGATGGATCTGCTCAGTGACCGGGCGATCTCCACCTCTCCCCTGACCGAGAAGCAGGCTGAACAACAAATGGGCAGCGCGATGTCGGATGGGCAAGTGATGAATATGCAAGCGATGGACGAAGGACGGCAAATCGCTGCCAACGCGTCGGCTGTGCCGGGATTTCCGCAAGACGGGTTGATGGCGATGCCGATGGATGAAGCTGCGGGACGGGCGGCCGAGTTTATGGATCTTCCGGAGAACTGGTCGAGCGGTATGCAGGGAATGATGTCGCTGCTGCGGGTTATGCCTTCAGCGCAATACGAGCGGTTCCTGGCGGCCAAACACAACGAAAAACCGATGGGAGTCAATCAGCAGAACCCTGCAGGAGAAGGACGATGAAGACGACATCCCTCCTTTCGAAGTTTTGGGTCATGGTGATGTTATTGAGCGGGTTGCTGCATGGGCAGGATGCATCCACAAACAGCGGCGACATGAGCGGGATGCATATGCAGAGTTCTGCCGGGCACGGGCAGGACGTGCCATCGACCATCCTGCCAACGATGGGAGAACCGTCAAAACATGCAAGCGGCCCTACGTATCAGCTTGCCGAGCTGGAAGCGAAAGCCATGCAGCATAATCCCACGCTAGCCCAGGCTGAGGCATGGGTGCACCAGGCGGAAGGGCGCAAGGTGCAATCAGGATTGTGGCCGAATCCGACGGTAGGCTACTTGGGGGACGAGATTGCCGGAGGAATTGGGGTTAACGGTGGCAGGCAGGGAGGGTTCGTCGAGCAGACGATCGTCCTTGGCCGCAAACTTTACCTGGCAGAACAGGTTGCGGGCTCAGAGGTGAAGATCGCAAGCCTGGAAAGAGAAGAGCAAAAATACCGGGTTCAGAATGCGGTGCGCAGTGCGTATTTTCGCATGCTGGCGGCGCAGGAATTGGCTGCTCTGGCGGAGCAATATGCAAAGGTCGCGAAGGAAACTCTGGAAGTTTCGCAGAAGCTTCGGAATATCGGGGCGCGTGATGAGTCAGAAGTGCTAATGGCAGAGATCGAGTTGGAGCGAGCCAAGCTGGCCGCGGATGTTCAGCAGGCCCGGCTGCAACAGGAGTGGGAAAGCCTGCGGAGCGTGGTTGGAGACGTCAGTCTGCCGGTTGGATTTGTTGCCGGTAAGCTGGACGCGGACCTGCCTGAACTTAACAGCGAGCAACTGGTGGACGCGCTGGTGGCCGAAAGTCCGGCGATGAAAATTGCCATGCAGGACGTGACTCGTAGGGAGGCCTCGGCTGTAGAAGCGAGACGCCAGGCGATACCGGACCTGCGAGTGAGGGCAGGGTTGGAGCAAAATTTCGAGCAAAATGATTTGACCGGTAAGCCTTTTGGACTGGAGGGATTTGCCGAGGTGCGAGTGGAGTTGCCACTGTTTAACCGGAACCAGGGGAACGCCGCCGCCGCGCAAGCCGCCGTCCTCAGTTCGCAGGCGGAGACCGAGCGGGTAAAACTCCAGCTTCGTCAGGAAGCTGCGATGGTGGTCGAGCAATATCAGACGGCGCGAATGACCGTGGACCGCTACCAGAGCCAGATACTTCCCAGAACGCAGCGGCTATACGACATGCAGTTGCGGGCCTGGGGAAGAATGGCGCTCTCCTACCCGCAAGTACTGTTGGCGCAGCAGAATCTGTTTGTGGCCCAGGCCGAATACATTCATGCTCTGGAGAATCTTCGTACCAACGCTGTGGCCTTGAATGGTTTTCTGCTGACGGATGGTCTGGTGCAAAACCGTTGACGTCGCCCTCCACGCAGTCATCACGCGCAGAGCGACAACTAAATCTCTTCCAAAGAGCATTGTTAGGTCACCGACGTTGACTGTTGAGATCTTGGTGATTAGATATGGCACTGGCTTAACTCCGACGCGCCTGTAAAATAAGGGACCAATGGAGTCACTCGGCTGTTTTCTGTCGCCTAACCGATTAATTCGAGGGTGTACAGGTCTGCAACATGCAACCTCTCTATAAACGTTTCAGTGTGATCTCAGGGTTTGTGCTGTTGCTGATCGTCCTGATCATCAATGGCGTCGTGCTGCGCCGGCAACTGGCGGTGCAGACGGAGAACGAACGCTGGGTGGGTCATACGCGCCAGGTACTTTTTGAATTGGCGGCCACCGAGTCTCTCCTGAAAGACGCTGAAACGGGACAACGCGGATATCTTTACACCGGCGATTCGAAATATCTGGGTCCATACCAGCAGTCAATCCAACATGTTGATGAACACGTGCAAATGTTGGCGGACCTGACGTCTGACAATCCGCGGCAGCAAGTCCGAATCAAGCAACTGCAAGCCCTTTGCCGACAAAAGCTCGCGGAGCTCTCAGAAACGATCGTGCTCTATCAGTCGGGTAATCCAGCGGGAGCACGCGCCCTGGTGGTTTCCGACGTGGGGCGAGTCACCATGGATCGCATACGGGATCTGATCACTGAAATGCAACAGGAGGAGTCGGGTTTAGAGGAAGGCCGCACCCGGGCGTACGCGCACAGCGTTCGCATGACGGTAGTGTGTGTCTACCTGGCCAGTACGCTGGCGGCGATTGGTCTGATTTTGCTGGCGTATTACATCGTGCGCGAGATGAACCTCCGTGAGAAGTATGGGTTGGCCATAAAGCAGCGTGAAGAGTGGTTCAGGGTGACGCTGACCAGTATCGGCGACGGGGTAATCGCGACGGATGAACACGGTGTGGTGACCTTCGTAAATCCGGTTGCGGAAAAGCTCACCGGGCGATCGTTGGGGCAGAGCCGGGAAAGGTATGTCAGCGAAGTTTTCCCCATTTTCAACGAAGTCACGCTGCAACCAGTAGAAAATCCGGTGAAGAAGGTAATCGAACTGGGACGGGTTGTCGGGTTGGCAAACCACACGGTTTTGCAACATTCGGATGGAACGTTAACTCCGATCGAGGACAGCGCGGCTCCGATACGAAGCGACAGCGGCGAGTTGGTTGGGGTAGTGCTGGTCTTCCGTGACGCGACCGTAGAGCGCCGATCGCAGGAAGTGCTGCGCAAGACCGAGAAGCTTGCGGCTGCGGCACGTCTTGCAGCGACGGTGGCACATGAGATTAATAATCCGCTGGAAGCGGTGGGAAATCTGATCTACCTGGCGAAAGCCAGGAAAGGTGTGCCGCACGAGGTCGTGGAGGATTTGAAATTGGCGGAACAGGAATTGGATAGGGTGTCGCACATCACGCGACAGACCCTGGGTTTCTACCGGGAGTCAGCGGCGCCACAGGCACTGGACGTACCGCTGTTAGTCGATTCCGTAATGAAGATTTACGCCAATAAGCTAAAGTCCAAGGGAATTCGAATAGAGCACGATATCGGAGATTGTCCTGCAATCCTGGGCTGGCCAGGAGAGTTGAAGCAGCTAATCTCAAACCTGGTCTCCAACGCCGCTGACGCCGTAAACATGGAAGGCATGGTAAGTGTGCGGGTTTCACCCCTGGTGCTGAAGGACGGTACGGCGGTGCAACTTCACGTGGAGGACGATGGCCCGGGAATCGCTCCAGAGTACATGGGCCGCATCTTCGAGCCTTTCTTCACCACGAAGAAGAACGTTGGCACGGGCCTGGGCTTGTGGGTGGTGAAGGAGATTGTGGAGCGTCACGGCGGGACGATCCAGGTGCAGTCACGATTCGACGGAAACGGAGGAGGTACAGCCTTTACCGTCGTTTTGCCCTGTGCAGCCGCAGAGAAAAGCCAGGCGGCCCCGGCTGGATAAAATGCCGGGGAACAAATGGGGGCGTCCGGTCGTTCCAGGCCTCAGCCGCTGTGAAATTCCGGTCGCTTAACTTTCCTTTCAATATGCAGCGCCAGGCGAGCCGAATCCTCAGCTTGCTCCATCTAAAGAAAAGCCCCTGTACTGGAATTTACGGAAATAAGGTGTATTGCGCATGGCGAAACCAACGTTACTCACAGTTGACGACGATCCCAATGTTTTGCGCGCCATTGAGCGGGACTTGCGCTCACGCTACGGGGAGGGGTACCGAGTGCTCCGCGCGGCTTCGGGTGACGCCGGCCTCACTTTGCTGCGAGAGCTCAAAGCGCGAAACGACGCCGTGGCCCTGCTTCTGGCCGACCAGCGCATGCCACAAATGGATGGCATCGGTTTCCTGACGGAGGCCAAGAAAATATATCCTGACGCCAAGCGTGCCCTGCTTACGGCTTACGCCGACACCAGCGCGGCAATCAATGCTATCAACGAAGTGAGCGTTCACTACTTTTTCCTGAAACCATGGGACCCGCCCAGCCAGAACCTGTATCCGGTGGTGGACGATCTATTGGAGGATTGGGCGGCATCGTACCGTGCGCCTTATGACGGCATTCGGGTGCTGGGCACGCGGTGGTCTTCGAAGGCATACGAAGTCCGCGATTTCCTGGCGAGAAACCACATTCCCTATCAATGGATCGATGTCGAGTTGTCCTCCGAAGATCCCGAGGTGAAACAACTGATGGCCTCGGTTGGCGCTGATGCTTCCAACCTGCCGCTGACGTTGTTTACTGACGGCACCCAGATGTATCAGTCGACCCCGGCGCAGTTGGCTGAGAAAGTGGGTCTGCGAACGAGATCGGACACGCAGTTTTATGATTTCGCCATCATTGGCGGAGGTCCGGGCGGATTGGCCGCGGCGGTCTATGGCGCTTCCGAGGGTTTGAAGACGGTGATGATCGACCGTGAGGCCCCGGGTGGCCAGGCAGGGCTGAGTTCGCGGATCGAGAACTACCTGGGATTTCCGGCTGGGCTGAGTGGTGGAGACTTGGCCCGGCGAGCCGTCATGCAAGCGCAGCGTTTTGGAGTGGAGATCATCGCTCCACAGGAAGTGACTGGGCTGCGGGTCGAAGGTCCTTATCGCATTCTCACCTTGGCCGATGGCAATGAGATTTCCTGTCATGCCGCGCTGATTTCGACTGGAGTGCAGTGGCGCCGGCTGGAAGTGCCAGGCATGGATCGGCTGCAAGGTTCCGGTGTGTACTACGGTGGCGGCAGCCATGAGGCCATGTCGTGCAAGGGTGAGACGGTCTACGTTGTGGGCGGGGCAAACTCAGCCGGCCAGGCGGCGCTGCATTTCTCGCAGTATGCGGAAAAAGTCGTTATGCTGGTGCGCGGCGACTCACTGGCGGCCACCATGTCTCGCTATCTGATCGATCAGATTGAGAAGACGGCTAACATTCAGGTGTGGGCCCATGCGGAGATCATCGAGGCGCATGGGGATGCGCATGTGGAAGAAATTTCCGTGCGGTGTTCGGACACGAGTTCGGTGGAGCGGGTGCCAGCCAATGCGGTGTTTATCTTCATCGGCGCTCTTCCGCGAACAGACTGGTTGGAGAAAATTGTCGCTCGGGATGATCACGGGTTTGTTCTGGCAGGTCCCGATCTAATGAAAGACGGAAAATGGCCGCCAGAGTGGACTCCGGATCGAGATCCGTTCCTGCTGGAGAGTAGCGTTCCCGGGGTGTTCGTGGTGGGCGATGTACGCCACGGCTCGATCAAGCGCGTTGCTTCGGCCGTGGGCGAAGGCGCCATTGCAGTTCAATTCATCCACCGTTACATGGCGAAGGTGTAGAGATGAATGGCGTCTCGCGAGACCAACTGAGAACCGTTGCCGTTTTTCATGACCTTCCGGACGATCAACTGGACTGGTTCCTGGAGCATTCGGAGGAGCTTCGTCTTGCGCCAGGCGACATTTACGTCCATGCAGGTGATCCTGCAGACAAGATGGTGGTGGTGTTGGAGGGGGAACTGCAATCCCGCTTCGAGGCCAACGGCGGCGGAGTCTTCACGACAAAGGTTGGCACCGTTTCGGGAGTTCTGCCGTACTCGCGGATGACGGTCTTCCCGGCGACCGGGCGCGCAGTTGAACCCTCCCTCCTGCTGGTATTTCCGGCATCGTCGTTCAGCGATTTGCTCAGCCGCATGCCCGAACTCGGACGGCGACTGGTGGCGACCATGGTGGATCGCACTCGCGAGGTCACTCGCGCCGAACAACAACGCGATCGACTGGCAGCCCTGGGAAAATTATCTGCCGGTTTGGCTCACGAGCTGAACAATCCGGCAGCGGCGGTGCGACGAACCGCCGAGCGGCTACGCGGCGCGGTAGGCGAATTCCGAAAGTCGGTAAACGAACTGGAAGGAATCCATCTTACGGACGACGAGCGCGGCGCTATTGAGGCGTTCGAGTCAAATTGCTGCACGCAAGAACCGGAAACTGACGTCTTGAAGGCCAGTCAACGGCAGGACGACATCGAAGCCATCCTGCAGGAGCATGGGATTAAGGATGGCTGGCAGTATGCTCCATCGCTGGTGGAGTCTGGCGCGCTTCCCGATCCTCTTCGAGAAATGTTGAAGACGGTGCGGCGGCCTGCCGCTGAACCAGCGCTCAAACGTGTATCGGCGCTGGTGGAGATCAATGATTTGTTGTCGGAGCTGGAGAACAGCACGTCCAAGATTTCCGACCTGGTTCGCGCCATCAAGGAATATTCCTATATGGACCAGGCGCCGGTGCAGGATGTTGACGTAACTCGCGGCCTGGAAAACACGCTGACCATCCTGGGACACAAGCTCAAGAAGGGCGTTACGATTCAGCGCGACTATCATCCTACCCCGCTGCTGGTGAATTCCTATGGCAGCGAACTGAACCAGGTGTGGACGAACATTATTGACAACGCCATTGACGCAATGCACGGCAAAGGTGAACTGCGAATCAAGACGTTCGTCGAGGGCGATCGCGTGGTGGTTGAAATTGGAGACTCCGGCCCTGGAATCCCACCCGAAATTCAATCGCGCATTTTCGAACCTTTCTTTACTACCAAAGGTGTAGGCGAAGGGACAGGACTGGGCCTCGACACAACCCTGCGGATCGTCAGAAAACATCAAGGGTTGATCGATGTCACGTCCGTTCCGGGAAACACAAGGTTTCAGGTGCGATTACCCGCGGTTGCGCGCGCCGCCCAAGCGTAAGAACTCTGCCAGTTACAGACTTCTACTCGTCACCGGTTTACGCCCGGCGTACGCATCCTTCCACGAACCTCGTGAGTCTGGAATCGCACATTAGGCCTGTCATTGGCCATCGGGGAACTTTCTTCGAAAAAATTTGTCAGTCCACCACGATGCGCTTGACAGGCACCACGATCAGGAAATAACATCCGCACCCAATGACATACCAAACGGTTGTTTGATTCTTTTCAAAACTGACGGCTTGGCCGCCGTCCCGACTTGAGGAGAGGCACCGTGAATGCAAACTTCCGCTTCACAACGCTGGTATTTCTTGGATTGTTGCTGGTCACCTGCATTTTCCAACCGGTACGCACCGCCGCTCAAGGCGCTTTAGCGACATCTGGAAATCTGAATGGAACCGTCGTTGACGCCTCGGGTGCCGTCATTGCCGGGGCCAGCGTCACGGTTAGAAATGACGCAACTGGTCTGACGCGCAATCTGACGACTGACCAGAATGGCACGTTCAATGTGAACCAACTTCCCGCCGGCGACTACGAGATCACGGTCGAACACACAAATTTCAAGAAAGATGTCATTAAGTCGGTGACCGTAGACGTAGGTTCGACCAAGAACCTTAAGGTCCAGTTGGATGTTGGCGGGGCGCAGGAGACGGTTGAAGTCGCCAGTGAAGCGGCGACGATCTCGACTTCGCAAGCTGACATTGGTGATGTCATCTCGCCCACCCAGGTGAGCGGGCTCCCCTTAAATCAGCGCAGCTTTACCTCGCTGGTGACGCAGCAGCCGGGCATGGTGCAAATTACCTTTACCGCACCGGCCAGTGTGCTTAGCGCGGCCACGAATACGGGATCGATGATCAGCGCCAACGGCATGTTGGGCGCATCCGTCGCATACCTGATGGACGGCGTTAATTTCAGCAACGGGAGCTTCTCCGCTCCAGGAACGGCCGCAGCCGGTGACATGCCAGGCGTTGAGGCTATCCAGGAGTTCAAGGTATTGACCCACGACTACAGTGCCGCTTATGGCGGAGCATCCGCCGCCGTGGTCAGCTTTGCCACTCGTACGGGCACCAATAACTTTCACGGCAGCGTGTATGAGTATCTGCGAAACGATGTGTTGGACGCCCGCACCTACTTCGACCAGGGAAAGCCACCGTTCCAGCGGAACCAGTTCGGAGGTGCACTGGGAGGTCCCATCAAGAAGGACAAGTTGTTCTTCTTCATCAACTATGAAGGCTTGCGGCAGGCGCTGACCACCACCAGCATCGCGTTCGTGCCCGACCAGAACGCCCGCAACGGCATCATCAACGGGCAACTGGTTCCGGGATACAATCCCGCGGTCACGCCGCTCCTCAATCTCTACCCGTTACCCAACGGCCCGAATCTTGGACAGGGGGTTGCGGAAGCGTTCTTCCCCAACAGCCAGCCGGTAAGCCAGGATTTCGGATTGGCCGACGTAAGCTACCAGCCGACGGTAAACGATAACTTCTTCGTTCGGTATCAGATCATCGATGCGAACTCCAGCAGCGCCTACAACACTCCCGATTTCAAATTTCTGAGAGCTGACCGCAACCAGAACCTGCTGCTGAAGTGGACTCACACTTTTGGACCGCGAGTGGTGAACACGGCCGCCTTCAGCTTCCTGCGCATGTACACGCAGGACGCCACTGCCCCGACAATCACGCTCAGTCCGGATCAGTACACGGGCGACCCCTCCCGCCAGACCATCGGCGTAATCACCGTGGGCGGTGGATCGGCGGGTACCGGCAACGGCGCTCTCTCGCTGCTGGGCAACGACGACGCGAGCCCGTTCCGGTTAGCGAAGAACAACTTTCCCTTCAACGATGACCTGGTCTGGTCGATGGGCAAGCACACCTTGAAGTTTGGCGGACAGGTGAACCGCTTCCAGTGGAATTGGCAGTCGGGTGTGATCACCGGCGGCAGTTACACCTTCCTGAGTCTGCAGAGTTTATTGCAGGCTGCTCCTACGGTTCTGCTCATCAAGCAGAACGGTGCCGATGCCGACTTCCATGTGCGAACTACAGCCATCGGCATGTACGCCGAAGATACATGGCAGGCGACGCGACGGCTGACACTTACCTATGGCCTGCGGTATGACTTCCAGGTTCCAGTCCTGGCGGATACCGACGGCAGGCTGGGCAACTGGCAAAGTCCTTATGCGACGTCCATTCACATCGGCAATCCGCCGTATAACAACTATTCGTTGACCCAATTCCAACCGCGGGTGGGGCTGGCATGGGATGTCTTCGGCAACGGCCAGACGGTGGTTCGGACCGGGTACGGCATCTTCAACGATTTCATCGACTTTTCCGGGAATGCCCAAGGCATTCTGCAGTGGAACGATCCCTATCCTGTGTTGAACACGTTCTTCGCACCCCAGGGAGTGTTCCCAACCTGCAAATCCTGCACCGTGAGTAATGGATTCCCAGGGCTGGTCACAGGAATGTTGCTGCCGGTGAACTCTCCTACCACCCAGCAATGGGATTTTGAGCTGCAGCAACAACTGCCGCACAGCCTAATCTTTACCATGGCCTACCAAGGTTCCCAGTCCTGGCATCTGCCGCGAAAGCTGGAAGCAAACTACAACCTGCCTTGCTCGTATGAAAGCAATGGCCTTCCGATCCTGCTGAATTCTGCCGGTCAAAGCTGCGGCACGGCTGCTCCGGGATTCGTGCAAGCCGGCGTTGGCTTCTCGTTGTATTCGCGGCGATATGATGCCACCGCGAACTACAACGCGCTGAGCACGTCCATCTCACGAACATTTTCCAACGGGCTCAGCTTCCAGGGTACGTACACCTGGGCGCATGGTATTTCCGAGGATGACGCGTTCAACTCCAATAACTTCATTACCGGACAGCAACAGGCTTCGCTATATCCGGGGCTTCCCCGGCTGGATGCTTCCGAGTCGGCCTTCAGCTTGCGCAACCGGGCTACCTACAACGTGGTCTACGATCTTCCGGTCGGTAGGGGACGGAAATACATGAGCGGCGCCAATGGCTTCACCAACGCCGTGCTGGGCGGATGGAACATCAGCAGCCTGGGAATCTTCCAGGATGGATTCCCGTTCTCCCCGTTAGTGGGATTCGACATCAGCAACATCGGCGACAACATCGATTTTCCCGACCGCCCGAATCTGGTCAGTACGATCCATACCAATGTCAGTAATCCAAACCAGTATTTCAGCTTGAATTCGTTCGGCCTGCCCGTGGCAGGATATCTGGGCTCTTCGCCGCGTACTCCGTTGCGGGGGCCCGGGTATCAGGATGTTGATTTCGGCGTCGGGAAGACCTTTGCCCTGACCGAAAGGGCTCAGTTGAAATTCCGGGCCGACTTCTTCAACCTGCTGAACCACACCAACTTTGGACTGCCGGGCAATCAACTGTATGAACAGGCACCCACCCCGGTGGGTGGGAACTACGCTGCTTGCGGTCTCACGGCGGTCCAGGCGCAATCGTATTCCTGCAATCCACAAGCCGGCGTTATAAGCACCATCGTCGGGGTGCCGCGCGAAATTCAGTTCGCGTTGCGCCTGGAATTTTAGGCGACGCCAAGCTACTACCTCCCGCTGCGGCTGCTGGAGTAATCCGGCAGCCCGGGCTTGACAGAAGCGCCGATGCGGCATAGGATTCCATTCTGCCAAACGTTTGTTTGGTAATTTGTGGCTCCGCTAGACGCTACAGCCAACCACAAACCTGGTGCGATTGAGGGCAGATGACGAACCTGCTGCTGCCCACGGGGGATTCGCCGCTTGAAGTTTGGGATGCTGGTCAATACGCAAGACCCGCCCGCAGGCCAGAACATGCCGCGCCTCTACGAAGAGATATTGCGCGAGGCGGAACTAGCGGAGAGCGTCGGCTTCGATTCGGTGTTTGTTCCGGAACACCACATGATGCCGGACGGTTATCTGCCTGCTCCGCAAGTTTTGCTGGGAGCTATTGCATCCCGGACGTCCCGCATACGTCTTGGGACTTCGATCCTGCAGTTGCCGGAATGGCACCCCATCAACGTCGCGGAAGCATGGTCTGTGCTGGAGAACCTGTCGTCGGGGCGGACGATTCTTGGCGTAGGGCTGGGATTGGTTGAATCGGAGTTTCGTCTCTTCGGGCGGGAAGTCAAGGACGGGTCGCAGCTTTTCGAAGAGCAGATCGAAATTATCCGCCGGGCCTGGACGCAGCCGTCGTTTTCGTTCCAGGGGCGCTTCTACCAGTTCGAGAATGTCAGCATCACGCCACGTGTGATTCAACAGCCGCATCCTCCGATCTGGATCGGGGCGATGTCGGAGCCGGCTTTGAAACGCGCCGGACGATTGGGCTCGGGATGGATTTCGGACCCGCTTCATCACATAGAGGTCATCCGGTCGTGGGCAGGGATTTACCGCAAACAGGCGCAGCAAAGCGGAAATCCGGCAGAAGTGGTGGTGATGCGGGCTTTCATGCTGGCGGAGTCGAAAGACGAAATCGAGCGCGTATGGTGGCCACCGCTTCGCACCTCGCACTTGTTCTACAAGAACCTCGGCTTCTTCGAATCAGGACGGTTCAACACGGAATGGGAGCCATGGGTCCGCACCGTAAAGGACGAAGAGTGGACCTTCGACAGAGTTGCGCCGAACCGCATGATTGCCGGTGATCCGCAGCAGGTGCTGGACGAGATACAACGCTATCGCGACCATGTCGGCTGTCAGTACATGATTTTGTACTTCCGCCACCCAACGGGGCCGGATCATGCGCATGTCATGAAAGCGATCCAGATGTTTGGGGAAAAGGTACTGCCAAAACTCAGCTGATGTAGAGAGGATTTCGCAGGTGAAGATCGGCTATCTACTCGACACTCACGCCGGCGGCTACGATCGCCCACAGCCGACCCGTGAGGAAGTGAGCCAGTTCATCGATCAATTGCACGCGGAGACGGATCTGGTGGAGCAATATGGGTTCGACTCCATTCAGGTACCGGAGCGGCATGGCCGTGCGGAATGTTTCTTCCCGCCACCGCTGATCTTGCTGACGGCGTTGGCCGAACGAACCAAGCGGATTCGCCTGGGAACCTATATCTGCATACCGCCGCTGCACAATCCGATGGAACTGGCGGAGCAGTTTGCCATGATCGATCAATTGTCGCGCGGACGGCTGATCATGGGCGTGGCATCCGGCTACCACCCCGGATACAGCCAGTTCTTCAACGTGCCGCATGAGAAGCGCGGCGCGATGTTTGAAGAGGGATTCGAAGTAATCATGCGAGCGTGGTCGGAGGACAAGTTCTCCTTCGATGGAAAATATTACCAGTATCACGATGTAAGTTTGACACCCAAGCCTTACCAGCAGCCGCGGCCGGAGATCTGGGTGGGAGGGATGTTCCCGAAAACCATCGCTCGAGCGGGTAAGCTAGGCGACGCGTGGTGCAGCGATCCATTTCCCTTGGACAGAGAGCACTGGCTGGAGCAGGTAAACCTCTATCGTAAGTCGGCGAAGGACAACGGTCATCGCTCGCAGGTGGTGCTGATGCGCGATGCATGGTGCGCGCCCACCCGGAAGGAAGCCGATGATCTCTTCCTGCCGATTGCGATTGAAGAGCTGTTGTTTTACTTCCGGTACGGAATCCTGACGCATCACCCGGATTTCCAAAAAGAATCCGATTTCACTCCCGAGCGAGTGCGAAAGCACTTCATCACCGGTAATCCCGATGACTGCATTAAGCAGATCGAAATGTACGGCAAGGAATACGACGTCGACTATCTCGTAATCCGGTTTCGCTTGCCCAAGGGGCCGGACAACGCATCGGTATTGAAGTCGCTGGAAGTGTTCGGCAAAGAAGTCATGCCGAAGTATCGGTCAACCTAGACGTTGATCAGTTTGGCAGGTTCGAGGAGGCGGTAGCTGTGAGCAGTACAGGAAAGTCGCTCCCGTTGGTGTTCGGGAAGGTCGGTGGAGACGAAAATGACTTTCCCAAAATCTACGAACGCAACATCAACGTCAAGGTGATCGACGAGGGCGATGGCAAGTTCAAAGTGCGAGCTTCGCTATTTGACCTGGAGCACAGCTTCCATGCTGAGTTGCTGGTGGATGCCGAGAGCGGAACGATTGAGGATGCATCCGCGGTGATGTCGCGAAGGCCTTATCCGACGTATTGTCCGCGCGCTTTGGACAATGTCAGGAAACTGAAGGGACAAGTAATCGGGGTTGGCATCAACCGCAAGATCATTGAACTGGTAGGCCGAAGCCAGGGATGCGTGCATCTGGTTGAAGTCTTCCAGGCGGCGGTCGGATTTGCGGCAACGCTGCTGATCGGCAAACATTCCGGGTTGGAACAGGAATACGTCAGCAGCGAGGAGGAACATCGCCGCAAATGGCTGCCGATTCTGAAGAATAGCTGCCAGGTGTTCCGCGAAGAGCCGGGCGAATAAGGCAAAACGACCTGAGAGCTGAAAAGGATTGAGCGTTCAAGCTCTGGTTGAGACCACGAATATTCCGAAGAGACGGGCCATAAACGAGGGACGTAATGGCTGCAAAAAAAGAGAACAAGGTAATGAGCCTGGAGCAGGCCGTAAAGATTGTTCACGACGGAGACGTCGTGGGCCTTCAGGGTATGGGCACGCAAATGTCGCCCATGGCCATGATTCGCGAGTTGATTCGCTCGGGGAAAAAAGGGCTGAAGATCGTGCAGCTGGTAGGCGGAATCGGTGCGGACTGGCTGATCGCTGCCGGTTGCGTCGAGAAAATCAGCTACATCATTGTGAACCTGGACGAGTTCGGCATGGCCAACAACTTCCGGCGCGAGGTGGAAGCGGGAAGGTTGCAGGTGGAGGAATACACCGAGCACCAGTTCCTGACCAGGATGCAGGCGGGCGCCAAGGGCCTGAGCTTCGGAGTTACGCGATCTGGCTATGGATCACAGTTGATCGAGACTCATCCTGACGTCACCAAGGTGATCGAGTGCCCGTTCACCGGGGAAAAGGTGGTGGCGGTGCGATCGCTGGAGCCGGATGTGACGATACTGCACGCGCATCGCGCTGACATGTACGGCAATATTCAGTTCTTCCCCAAGCCGGTGTGGACGGATGTTGACGTTTTCCCCCGGGCCGCAAAGAAGGTCATCGTAACGGTAGAAGAGATTGTGGATACCGAAGAGATTCGCCGCACACCTATCCACACCGGCATACCTTATTTCAAGGTGGACGCTGTAGTCGAGATTCCCTACGGAGCCCATCCCTGCTCGCTTTACCCGCAGTACAGCTTTGACCGCAAATTCTTTACGGACTATGCGAGCGAGTCCCGCACCGTAGATGGCACCAAGAAGTTTCTCGACAAGTACGTTTACGGGCCGAAGTCACACGGCGAATACCTCCAACTGGCAGGCGGGGCCGACGCGTTGCTGCGCGTCCGGAAGTGGGACTGAACATGGCGAACTACTCGAACGACTACACAATCGATGAGCTTATGGTGGTGACGTTGGCGCGTCAGTTCACCGATGACGACATCATGCTCAACGGAACCGTCTCCTTCATTCCGGTTTCGGCGGCACTGTTGGCGCGCGAGACTCACGCTCCGGGTTTCACTTGGGTGGCGGGAGCGGTAGGTGTGGACGCGCAGCCAGGAAGCATCCTGGGGAATACGCTTGACCCTACGATGTGGAAGAACTGCGTGATGTATTTGCCGCAACTCGAGGACATGTGGGGATACGTGTGCCGGAACACGCTGGAGACGTTCTGCATTCGCGGCGCTCAGATCGACAAGTTTGGCAACGTCAACAACAGCGTGATTGGCGATTTCAAGAAGCCTAAGGTTCGGCTGCCGGGATCGGCGGGAATGGGCGACATGTGCACACTCGACAAGAAAATCTACATCTGGTCGACTACGCACAATCCGCGCACCTTCGTGGAGAAGGTGGACTTTCTGGCTGCTCCGGGATATCTCGACGGCGGCGATGCTCGCCAGAAGCTTGGTTTGAAGAATGGACCTGAGCTGGTGATCACCGACTTGTGCGTTATGGATTTCGAACCTACCAGCAAGCATATGCGCCTGAAGTCCGTTCATGGCGGAATTACCGTTGAGCAGGTGAAGGAAAAGACGGGGTTCGAGTTGTTGGTTCCATCGAACGTTCCGGAGACCGAAGCGCCGACCGTGGAACAGTTGAAGGTGTTGCGCGAGGTAGTCGATCCGAAGTCGATGCGCAAGCTGGAATTTCGCGGTTCGGAAACGAAGGTGTAGAGCAAATCACATGGACAAAGTAGAGATTGGTATTCCGGGCGGCATCATGCCTCCCTTCGATAAGGTTTTGCAGCAGGCGCAGCGTGGCGAAGCCAAAGGGTACGACGCGGTATGGTGGCCTTGCCACCTGATGGGTTGGCATCCGCAGTCCATCTGGATACCAGAGATCACACCATTGGCCAATTATCAGAAGAGCGCTGACGTTTATTTTGAGCCGCTCACGGTAATGTCGGCAGTGGCCGCGAACACCAGCAAGATCAAAGTTGGCGTAGGAGTGACGGATCTCATTCGCCGCCATCCTGCCATGCTGGCGCAGGCGGCCTTGACGGTCGATCACATCGCCAAGGGTCGAACGATTCTCGGCTTGGGGTCGGGAGAAGACTGCAACATCTCGCCGTACGGATTCAACTTCGACCAGCCGGTCTCAAAGCTGGAAGAAGGTTTGAAGATCATGCGGCTGCTGTGGGAGTCAGGCGGCAAAGCCGTTGACTTTGACGGCAAGCATTGGAAGCTGGAAGGCGCGGTGCTGGGACTGGAGCCGTATGAAGGCAAGACTCCGCCGGTGTGGGTAGCATCGCACGGCCCGCGGATGCTGTCGATAACCGGCAAGTACGCCGATGGATGGCTGCCGACGCGTATGAATCCCGATGAATATGCCGGGAAGCTAAACAAGATACGGGATGCCTCGAAGGAAGCCGGCAGAGGCGCCGATGCTGTCACGCCAGGCATGCTGGCTTACGTGATCGTTGATGAAGACCGGAACGCGATTCCTAAACTGATGGATCACATTCTGGTAAAGGGCCTTTGTCTGTTGCTTCCCGCGGAGATCTTCCAGCGATTTGGCTACGAGCCGCCTTTCGGAGCGGGAGCGGTTGGGTTTCACGACTACGTACCCAGCAAATTTCCTTATGACGATGCAGTGCGGGTCATGAATAAAGTGCCGCGCGAGGTGGTGGAATATTTCACCCTGCATGGCACCCCGGAAGATGTTGCGCAGCAAGTGCAGGACCTGGCCGAGGCGGGACTACGGCACATCGTGCTGTGGAACATAACGGCGTTCGCTGATCCGGGGAAGGCCAAGTCATCGTTCCAGTGCATGCATCGGGTGCAGCAACTGGTGAACGGAATTTCAGTCGCGACGCGCTGACACGCCGTTGGCAGACATCAAAGACAGGCGGAGTGCAAGATGGGAAGCAGCATGCAATTGGAAGGAAAGCGAGCGCTGGTGACTGGTGGCGCGTCGGGAATCGGGTTTGCGATTGCGACCCGCTTTCTTCAGGAAGGCGCACGCGTCGTGATCGCCGATATGAACGATAAGGAAGCCGATGCGGCCATTGCGCGTTCCGGCGGCAAGCTCGGAAAAACCGTCGGCGATGTTTCTAAGTCCGCCGACGCCGAGCGGATGGTGAATGAAGCTGCCAAGCAAATGGGTGGCCTCGACATCCTGGTGAATAACGCCGGAATCGAAACTTCGGGCTCTGTCACCACTGCGAAAGACGACGAGTGGGAGCGCCAGATCAACGTCAACCTGAACGGGGTTTACCGTATGAGTCGCTACGCCGTTCCCAAGCTGATCGAAGCCGGCGGTGGGGCGGTAGTGAACATGTCCTCGGTGGGGGGGCTGGTTGCGGTGAAGGAATTCTCCGCCTATGGCGCATCGAAAGCAGCCGTAATCCAGCTAACCCGCAGCATGGCATCCGACTATGCGCAGCACAACATCCGGGTCAATGCGCTTTGCCCAGGCGCGGTCGATACTCCGCTGCTGCAACGCGCGGTTGACCGCATGGGCGGTGGCAAGCCGGAAGAGTTGCGCGCAGTCTATGCCAGCTTCACCATGCTCAACCGGATTGCAAAGCCGGAAGAGATTGCAGCGGTGGCCTTGTTTCTGGCGAGCGGTGAATCAAGCTTCGTCACCGGCGTCTCGATTCCAGTGGATGGTGGATTTTCGGCGCAATGAGTAAAGGGGAACAGCCAGCATGTCTCAGGTAACAGCTACCGACGCAATTGAAATAGCAAAACGATACTTTTCCGCAGTGAATGAAACTCGGCTTGATGACCTTGCGGCCGTGTTCGCGCCTGCCGGCGTGTTGCACTTCCCCGCCCTTGAGCCTCTACGGGGAAGAGAAGCGATTCGCAATTTTTATGCGGGAGTTCTTGAATATTATCCCGAACGGTACGACGACGTGACCCAGTGGTTCACCAGTGAGAAGGGGAACGTTGCGGCCTACATTCATTTTGAAGGCAAGACCGCGACCGGGAATGCCGTTATCTTCGACGCGGTGGACGTGTTCACCATTAAAGACGGCCAGATCGAGCAACTGCAGATCTTCTACGACAGCATTAAAGTGCAGCAAATGGTAGGAACGCTTCCGAAATAGGAGTTGTTGTTACACATGGGTTCATCAACCGCGCATGAAGTCAAGGAGCGCTCTCCGGAAGCCTGGGGTTCGCAGACGGTGGGAGCGGCGCTCAAGGATTGCGCCGTCCGTTTTGGAAGCCGCGATCTGCTGGTGTTTCGTGAGCGAAGAATATCGGCCGAACAGCTTGCCAAAGAGGTGGAGCAGTTCGCGCTAGGGTTGTTGGCGCTGGGGATACAGAAAGATGACAAGGTCGCAGTGTGGTTGCCGAACCTGCCGGAGACCTGTGTTGCCGAACTAGCGATTGCGCGAATCGGCGCGGCCATGATGGCGATCAACACGCGCTACAAGGCCAGCGAGTTGGAATATGTACTGCGGCAGTCTGACAGTCGCGCGCTTATTCTGATGCCACAGTTCCTTACGCAGGACTTCGTCGCGGTTCTGAAGGATGTCATTCCGGACTATGCGAGTTCCAAGCCTGGGCAGTTGAACGCCACAGCCACTCCATTGCTGAAGAGCCTGATCGTGCTGGGCGACGCTCACCCCGGCATGTACACCTATGCCGAAGTACAGGGCATGGGTCGAGATCGAGTCAACGAGTTGCAACGGCGGGAGCGTGAGATCACGCCGGACGACGTCGTCCTTTTGCAGTACACGTCGGGAACCACGGCTTTTCCAAAGGCGGCGATGCTGGCCCACGGACAAGTGCTGCGGAACGCATCGCAGATGGCGGTTCGCGCCGGGATCGACGAAACCGACCGCGTCCTTTCGGCGATGCCGATGTTCCACGTAGGCGGATCGGTTTGCGCACTGTTGGGTGCGCTGACCATGGGCTACACCTTGTATATGGGTCCGGTGTTCGACGCCGGCAAGACCCTGGAAGTGATCGAGGCCGAAAAGATCACTACGTACATCGGATTGGAATCGATGTTTATCGCCCTGCGGGCGCATGAAGACTTTCAGCATCGATCGCGAGCATCCCTAAGAAAAGGGTGGACGGCGGGAACTTCCAGTATCCTTCGGATGGTGGCGAACGAGATTGGAATCCAATACATTTGCCCGCTGTTTGGGCTTTCGGAAGGCAGTCCGAACGTATGCATCTGCGATTGGCGTGACCCGCTTGAAAAACGAATCAACACCATGGGACGGCCGCAGCCGAACGTTGAGGTGAAGATCATCGATCCCGCCACTGAAAAGCAGATGCCCGCGGGAGAGCGGGGGGAAATCTGCTTCCGCGGTTACAACGTGATGAAGGGCTATTACAAGAAGCCAGATGAAACGGCGCAGGCCATCGACAAAGATGGCTGGATGCACACCGGCGACGTGGGTTTCCTGGATGCCGATGGATTCATTACCTGGACCGGCCGCCTGAAGGATGTGGTGCGCGTGGGTGGGGAGAACATCTCAGCCGTCGAAGTAGAAAACTTCCTCGGCGGTCACCCAGCGGTACAGGCGGCGATTGTCATCGGAATTCCGGATGAGCGCCTGGGCGAAGTCTGTATGGCCTTCATTCAGACGAAGCCGAATGCTACTGCCAGCGAGGAAGAAATCATTGCCTACTGCAAGGGCAAGATTTCCGGATTCAAGATTCCTCGCAAGGTCAGGTTTGTGCAGGAATTTGAAATGACCGGCAGCGGGAAAATCATGAAATTTGCCATGCGCAAAAAAGTGCTGGAAGAAATGGCAAAGGCACCGCAGGACTCGTAGGTGCCACCGACTTCGCGCAGGCGAGGATGTTCTCTGCTTGAGACGTGTAGCCGGAAGAGCCGCACTAGCTGGTGGCTCGATTCAATACTTCAGCCACATCTAAGACCTCGACCTTCTGATCTGGCTGCGCCGCGGTCTTCACTCCGTCATCAATCATCATCATGCAGAAGGGGCATCCTACCGCAACGGTAGAAGCCCCGGTGGCGAGTAATTGCTTCGACCGATTGGCGTTCATGCGACTGCCTGACTTTTCTTCCATGAAGGCAAACCCGCCTCCACCACCGCAACATAGCGCGTTTCGCTTGTTCCAGTTTTCCACTTCGACTCGTTGCGCGCCGGGTACGGCGTCAAGAATATCGCGCGGAGCGTCGTACACCTGGTTGTAGCGGCCAAGATAGCAGGGATCATGGAACGTAACCTGGTCGAGCGATCCGGCCTTGGCTTGCAGACGGCCTTGGGCAATCAGTTGCTGCAAGTACTCGGTATGGTGGATGACCTCATAATTTCCGCCTAACTGAGGGTACTCGTTTCGAAGCGTGTTGAAGCAGTGCGGACACGCGGTCAGAACTTTCTTCACTCCGTAGGCGTCGAGGGTGGAGATGTTCTGCATTGCGAGTTGCTGGAAGAGCATCTCGTGACCGATACGCTTGGCCGGATCGCCGGTGCATTTTTCCTCGCGACCCAGCACGGCAAACTTCACGCCGGCCCGGGTTAGCACCTCGGCAAGCGCGCGAGTCACCGTTTTGTTGCGCTCGTTCAGCGCACCCGCACATCCAACCCACAGTAAGACGTCGTACTGAGCATCAGGAGTTTCGCTCAGCACCGGAATCTCCAGCCCCGTCATCCAGTCAACGCGGGAGGCGCTGTTGCCGGGATAGGGATGGGAGCGGGCCTCCAGGCTCCGAACCATGGCTTGCAGGTCGTCCGGGAACTCGGCCTGTTCCATTACAAGGTGTTGGCGCATCCGCACAATCTTCGGCACCTGCTCGATCATCACCGGGCACTGTTCCATGCAGGCGCTGCAGGTCGTGCACGACCACAAGGTCTCTTCCTTAATGACAGGTCCGATGAGCGGTGGTTCGCCTTCAATCGAGGGCGTTGACCCGTTTGTAGCACCCAGCGATATAGGCAGTTTGAAAGGATCGAGTTTATGCAGGTCTTCCCTGAGATCGAGGATCAGCTTCTTGGGAGACAGTGGCTTGTCGGTCAGCGTCGCCGGACAGTTCACTTCGCAACGCCCACATTCGGTGCAGGCGTCCAGATCAAGCAGATCTTTCCAGGTGAATTGCTCTAGCTTACTGACACCCAGGTCTTCTACGATTTCGAAGTCGATGGACGGAAACTTGCCGCGTGGTTCCAGGTTGCGGAGATAGATATTGCCGGGTGCAGTCGCAAGATGCAGCAACTTGGAGTAGGGAATCCATCCGATGAAGCTGAAGACAATGACGAGATGAAACCACCAGGTGAGGCGATGCAGTGTGAAGAGCTGCGGAGTGCTGAACGTAGACGCCAGCGCATGGCCCACTGCGTTCCCTACAGGCGACCACTGTCCCCACTGATCATGGGTGAGCTGGATGCGTGCTCCCTGGAGGATGAAGCCGGTTACCAGGATAACGAACAGGGCCAAAAGAATAACGCCGTCGTCCACCTTGTCAGGCTTGAGCCTTGGTGGGCGAAGAACGTAGCGATTGACCAAGGCTGCCGCCAGGGCCACCGTAAAGAGCAGGCCGAAGATGTTCAGGGTGAGCGACTGGAAGATGAGGTAGAACCAGCCCTGCATGATGTGGATGTGCAGGTCCTCATGGATGAAGACCACGATGGTTCCCAGCGTCAGAAACAGGAAGCCCCAAAAGAAGGCGAAGTGAAACAGTCCCGCGCCGCGATAACGCTTCAGCAGCTTCTCGTGCAGTCCGGTCTGGCGAAATAAGCCGGCCAGACGCTCGCGCGGATGATCGAAGCGGTTTGCTGGACGCCCTATCTGCCACAAACGCCAACGCCGGTAAAGGCCGTATCCAAACACAGCCAGAGTAACGACAAGCAGCAGGTACATTACCCAGACGTGATGAATGTTGAAGTAAACTTCGCGCGTGGGCGTCATGCAGTGGCTCGACTAGCGCGAGCTGCTCCCTTGATTCTTAGCTTGGTATTCCTTTAACGCTGCAACAAACTGAGGTAGAAAACTCTTGAAGTCGTCGACGACGCCGCAAGCCGCCATTTGGAAGATGGGAGCTTTGGCGTCTTTGTTGACGGCTACAATGTGACGCGCGCCGGCAATGCCCACCATGTGCTGGCTGGCTCCCGAGATGCCGACCGCCAGGTAAAGATCGGGCGCTACTTTCTTGCCGGTTTGGCCAATCTGAAGCGACGCTGGAACCCATCCCTGGTCGCAGGCTGCACGCGAGGCGCCGATCGTGCCGCCCAGCATAGTGGCTAGTGCGGTGAGGTCGGCGAAAGCTTCTGGGCCTCCCAGTCCACGGCCCCCGCTCACGATGACCCGTGCGTCCTCCAGTTTGGCGCCGCCCGTGTTTTCCGAACGCCGCTCGACAATCTTGGTTCTTGCGATGGCAGGATCGATGTTGACTGCAACATCCACAACTTCGCAGGTGCGACCAGCCTCTGCGGTCAGAGGTGTAACCGATCGCATTCGCATGACCACCACCGCAGGTCCAGACTTAGCCACCAATTCCGAGTTGGCTTTTCCTCCGTACACCGGCTTGGTGATGACCACAGCACCGTCGTCGGCGGCGCCTTTCAGACCAATGCAGTCGAGGGTCACACTGGCACCCATGCGATACCCGAACACAGTTGCTACTTCGATGCCGTAGGTTGTGCTGGGAATCAGAATCAAGTCAGCCTGGATCGTTGACTGAAGCTGTTGCAAAGCTGCCGTGTAGATATCATGCTGATAGGTGGAGAGCTGATCAGAGATCGCGCGATAAACTTTTTGAGCGCCGTAACTGGCGCAGGCGTCAATCCAACTTGCGTCCGATGGCCCGAGAATCGCGGCTGACAAAGCGCCACCGAGTTCGTCGGCAATACGGCGTCCCGCACTTAGAACCTCAATTTCGGTTCGGGTGAAGTTGGGGCCGCTGGGAATAAGAACTGCCAAAATGTTCTTCATGGAGTACCTGTCTAGATCACCTGCAAGGCGGCTAGCTTCGCGACGAGTTGCTGGGCTTTTTCCGAGCTGTTCTCACCCTGGATCATTTCGCAATTACGCTCCACTACGGGAACGTAGAGTTTCGCCATCGCCAAAGCGCTTGCCGAGGGCTTAACCTGGTCAGCGGCGACGCCTATTGCGTCCGACGACCAACTGGGTACCTGCTTGCGAAATGCCAGCATGTTGTCTTTGACCTTAGGGATGCGCGGCAAGTTGCCGCCATCGTTGGTGACGCTAACCACTGCGGGGACAGCGGACTCGACGATCTCCCAGCCATCTTCCGATTGACGCCGGAGTTCGAGTTTGTCACCGCTGATCTTCGCGGATGCGACCAGGCTGGTATAAGCGCTGTCGAGTTCCGCGGCCATATAGCCAGCCACCAGGCCACCGTGCCAATCGCCGGTTTCGCGGCCGCACAGCACGAGATCGACTTTCTCCAATTTGCGAATGGCTGCTGCCAAGACGCGAGCGGCTCCGCGTGCATCCAGCGCCGGATAATTTTCCTCCGGCAGCAAAATCACATCGTCCACTCGCATGGAGAGGGCCTTACGAAGGGCGTCGACCGCACTGGCTGGCCCCAAGCTGAGGGCAGTAATCTTGCCTCCACCAGCGGCGTCCCGCGCCTGCAATGCAACTTCCAGAGCATTTTCATCGAAGATGCTGATTACTTGCGAGGCAGTTCCGGCAGCCGCGCTTTGTCCGTCGGGGGCGAGGCGAAAATCGGCGGGAGGAATCTCGGGATCAAGGATTTGTTTGATACAGACGGCTAAGTGCATGACTTCCTGCTCGAAAGCGATTATACCAAACGTTTGTTTGGTGGATATACAATAGTCACGGCCGCCAGCTCTGTCAATCTCAACCTGGGGAATCCAATCGTACCGGTTCTCAAGCTAGCATTCACGTAAATCATACATTCTTGGACCGCTGAATGGAGCGGCAGATCGAAGGGGCAGATTCGTGAAAACCGCAAAGTCACGAAAAATAGTTTTGACCACCGACCCACTCTTTGCTATAACTGTTCAGGTTTTACCAAACGTTTGTTTGAATTCCAGCAAATGGGCATGAGCCGTAGTGTTTCACGAAGTCTGACCCGGAACAGTTGCGAAAGGCCGTAACTTTTTGCCGCCTGAACCGCAAGCGGCGCATAAGGAACGACCAGCAAACAGGTGGGGCTGTTATGACGACGACGCACCCAAAAACGACTCAGCATTCAATCGGACCGTTGAATCACGTTGCGGCCCTGGTGCGAGACCTGCCCGCAGCCATCAAGAAGTACGAGTCAGTTTTCGGGGCCAGAGTGCTGGAGCAGGAAACCTTGCCCAGCGGGGCTGACATAGCCGTACTCGAACTAGGTGGTCTGCATCTTGAATTGCTCAGTACGCGTCAGCCCGAGTCCAAGGTTGGCAAGCTGCTGGATGAACTTGGTGAGGGAATTCATCATCTCTCGTTTGCCGTGCAGGATATCGAGGCCACCATGGATCAGTTGCGGAGCTCCGGAGTCCGATTACGCGATCAAAAGACGCGACCGGGGCTGCACGGCCGACCTATTGCGTTTATCGAACCGGACGATACGTTTGGAGTGCTCATCGAGCTTGTCGGCGAGCCGTCACCGCCAAAAGAGCCGTAGAGCGAGGAGAAGATATGGGCGCGATCGACGTTTGGTGTAATCCCTTTACCCACGAAGGCATCAAGCACCTCTTCATTGATAACGAGGAAGTGCACTTCATGATGGGGACGCAGTGGGGCCGTACGGGCAACATGGTCGGCTACACGCCAACCGAGTTTGTAGCGAACATGGATCGGCTGGGTATCGAAAAAGTTTGCCTTCCGGCGTTGAAGCAGGCGTTCTACCGCAAGAACAAAATGGGCGCCGATTTCTCCTACGATGACATCGGCAAGGTGATCGCTGAATATCCCGACCGGATCGTCGGTCTTGCGGGTATCAATCCCTTCGAGCGCATGGAAGGCGTGCGGCGCTTGGAGCGCGCGGTGAAGGAACTGGGTTTCCAGGGTGCGCATGTGCATCCCTTCGGCTTCGGGTTGGACATCAACGCGGCAGAGTGGTTCCCGTACTATGCGAAATGCGCTGAGCTCGACATCCCTGTGGTATTCCAGGTGGGACATTCGGCGGAGTTTATGCCCAGCCGTTGCGGGCGTCCGATCCTGCTTGATGACATTGCGCTGTATTTCCCTGAGTTGCGCTTGATTGGCGGGCACACGGGATGGCCTTGGGTGGAAGAACTGATCGCGATGGCGTGGAAGCACCCTAATGTGTACATCGCGGTCAGCGGTCACGCTCCCAAGTATTGGGACCCCAAGCTGGTCAAGTTTCTTAACAGCCGCGGAATTGGCAAGTGCGTGTGGGGAACGGATTATCCTCTGATTCTGCACGAAGAGAGTCTTCGCCAGATCGATGCGCTTAACCTGAAGCCACATGCCAAGCTGGCGCTCCTGCACGATACGGCGGCGAAAATATTCAAGTTCAAAGACGTACCGCAGAAGCAGGCAAAGCCGGCAGCGGCACAGCCGCAGGTATCGGCGGCCAAGTAAGAAATCTCACAATGTCAGACTACCGTTTCTTCCAGCTAGAGCGGAGCGGCGACGTCACTACGGTTTTTTTCGCCAAACCGCCAATGAACACGCTCGATAAAGATCTCTATCCCGAGCTGCACGCAGTTTGCGATGAGGTTGATGCCGACTCCGTCACCAAGGCGGTCGTGTTTGCCAGCAAGATTCCCGGGGTGTTCGTCGCTGGCGCAGACATCAAGGAAATGACCACCTACGTCTTCGAGGAAAGCTGGATCGACGACCGCATCTCCACGGTGCATCGCGCCCTGAATCGCGTGGAAGATATCCAGAAGCCGACTGTGGTGGCAATTGAGGGTCACGCGCTGGGCGGTGGTTGCGAGTTTTCGCTGTGTGTGGACTTCCGGTTCATGAGCCGCGGCAAGCCGCTCATCGGCCTGCCGGAGATCGCTCTGGGCATCATTCCTGGCGGGGGTGGCACCCAGCGTTTGCCGCGAGTGGTGGGTTCAGGGCGGGCGACCGAAATTATTTTGACGGGCGGCAAAATGCATGCCGATGAAGCCGAGCGAATCGGTTTGATCACGCGAGCCTGCGACGAAGGTACTACATTGTCGGAGGCGCTGGCGTTCGCGGCGAAGCTGGCATCGCAAGCGCCAGTGGCCGCAAGGATGGCCAAGGCGGCTCTCCATCAATCGATTGGCATGAACCGGGAAGATGGTTTGAAAGTTGAACGCGAGCACTGCCTGCGCGCAGTGTTAAGCAACGATGCACGCGAAGGTTTCGCAGCCTTCGTGGAAAAGCGCAAGCCGAAGTGGACGGGGAAATGAATTCAAATTCGCATCTGGGCGTGGCGATAGTCGGAGCGGTGCAGACCCGCTACGAAGCAGCAAAGCCAAGTTACGCTTACAACGAACTGGTATATGAGATCGTGCGCCAACTGCTAGACGAGACCGGGATCAAGATGTCCGAGATCCACAGCCAGATCACGGCTTCCCAGGACATGTACGATGGCAAAACAATCTCCGGCATGTCGGTGAATGAGGTCGTGGGCGGCTACCTGAAGTCGGAGTGCAAAGTCGCGGCTGACGGACTTCAAGCGCTTCTGTATGGAGCGGCCCGGGTTGGCTCGGGCTCGTTCGACTACACGCTGGTGGTGGCGCATTGCAAGGAGTCGGAGGGGAATGCGCATCCCATTACCGGGTCGATGTTCGATCCGTTCACCGAGCGGCAACTCGGATTGGACGGCTTGCTGGCCTCAGCAATGCAGGCGGAGCGTTACCAAAACGCAAAAAGCATCACCCTGGAAGATCTGGCGACGATTTCTCAGCGACGGCATCAGCAGGCAAAGCGCAACCCGTATGCCCAGCGTAAGGGTGATTACAGCCTGAAGCAAATCAATGATTCTGCCGTACTGGCAGGTCCAATTCGTGAGCTGCTGGCCGGTCTAACATCGGATGGGGCGTGTGCGTTGTTGCTGGCGAATGCCGATCAGGCGAAGAAGTTTGGCGATCGTGCTGTCTGGCTTGCAGGGTTGGGAAACTCCACCGATGCCTACTGGACCGATCGCGACCTGGCGGATGCCAAGGCACTGCAGGACGCTGCAACCCGGGCCTACGGCGCGGCCGGAATCACAGACGCATCGTCCCAGATTGACGTAGCGGAAGTTTCGGCTCGGTATGCTTTCGAGGAGCCTTTGTACGCTGAAGCGCTAGGGTTCTGCGGGCCAGGAAAGGTGCGCGAGTGGATCGCATCCTCCGGAGGTTCCGGGCCTGCGGTAAACGGTTCCGGAGGGGCGATTACAGGGAACCCTGCAACCGTTACCGGTTTGACCCGTGCCATCGAGATCTATCTTCAGCTCAGTCAGCAAGCCGGCGAACACCAAGTGGAAGGGGCGCGAACCGGTCTAGCTCACGGGCGGGATGGCATCTGCGGACAGAGCCAGACGGTAGTTATCATGCGCTCCAATTCTGCCACGCAGTGAAAGAAAAGAAGAGATAAGATGCCCCAAAAAGTAGCTATCGTGGCCACCGGCCAGACCAAGCACACTTCCAAGCGAACCGATATCAATCTTCGCGAGCTGGTTACCGAAGCAGTGACGCCCGCGCTGGAAGAAGCGAACCTGAAGATCTCCGATTGCGATGCCGTCATGATCGGAAACATGGAACCTTTCGAAGGCTTCATGTTCCCCGAACTCTGGGGCGTAGAAGGCTGGGGCGGATATTTAAAGCCATCGGTGAAGTTCAACACCGGAGGAACTGTTGGCACGTCCACCATCGCAGCGGCTTACTACTACATTGCGTCGGGCATCTATGACACGGTGCTGGCGATTGGATTCGAAAAGCAGTCTGACGGGCACACGCAGACCGCAATCACCACCGTAGGCGATCCGGTTTGGGAACGCTCCATCATGGCGGGAGCGTTAGGGAACTTCGCCGTCATGGCGAGTACCTACATCAACGAAAGCGGAGTCACCGCCGAACAAGCGGCCAAGGTGGTGGTCAAGGCGCGGCGAAACGGCGCTAACAACCCCTACGCCCATCTCCAAATGCCCAACCTCACCGTGGATGAGGTTATGAAATCTGACGTCATCGCGTTTCCGATCCGTCGTATGGACATGTGTCCTCAGTCGGATGGCGCTTGCGCGGTGGTGCTCACCTCGGACAAGAAAGCGAAGAAGTTAGCCGCGCAGCCGGCCTGGATTAAAGCGGTCACGACCGCTCACGAGCAGCAGTACATGGGAGACAGTCCGAAGCGGCTGGCGGTGATGCGCAGCCAGATCGCGGCTTCGAAACGCTTGTATGAGATGGCGGGGATCACCAATCCGCGCAAGGAACTCGACGTCGCGGAAATCTACGAGGTCGCGAGTTGGGCCGAGTTGGCAATGTACGAGAACCTGGGTTTCTGTGCCCGCGGTGAAGCTGGAAAGCTGATTGACGAAGGTGTGACTGAAATGGGCGGTGAACTCCCGGTCAACCCCTCCGGCGGTGTTTTGTGCACCAATTGCATCGGTGCGACGGCAATGATTCGGGTGGCGGAGGCCGCCATTCAAGTCATGGGCACAGGCGGCAAGCGGCAGGTCGACAAAGTGAAGACCGCGCTGGCGACCGGCTACGGAGGCAACGCCTGGTGTGATGCTCTTATCCTCAGCAGCAATCTGAATTGACGGGACAGACGAATGATGGAATCAGCTCCGGCTACCAATAAACGGAAGAAAGACGAAGACGTTCTGCGGGTCCCCTACTTGCTGCAGATGGAGTACGAGTACGCACTGGGACAGCACGCCATTCGATTCTTTAACGAACTGAAGGACAATCGGCGACTTATGGGCGTGCGATGCCCCGAGTGCCAGCGGGTCTACATTCCTCCCCGTCCGGTGTGCGGCATCTGCTTCGTTCCGTCGACAGAATGGGTGGAAGTAAGCGACGAGGGAACGCTTATCGGCTGCACCGTGGTGCGCCTGCCGTTCATCGATCCCATGACCGGAGAGCAACGCCCCGTTCCTTATGGTTTTGGCATTATCCAACTGGATGGCGCCAGCACCAGCATGTTCCATTTCGTCGACGAAACAGACGATAGCAAGCTAAAAGTCGGCATGCGAGTGAAGGCCAACTTTCGCGAGGCGCGGGAAGGCAATATGCGCGACATTGTGAACTTCCGCCTGACTGGAGATGGCCAATGAGCAGCAACAGTGTCGCCCCAAGCGTCCGGCAGAAGATTCAGATCCCTTACAACTACTCTGCGGGGCCGGCGATGACGAAATTTCTGCGCGGGCTCCAGGAGAAAGTCATCTACGCCAGCCTGTGTACGGGCTGCGGACGCCGCAGCGTACCACCTCTGTCCTTCTGCGGCAGGTGCTGGTTGCCCATGGACCAATACGTCCCGATCGCACAGTCAGGGGTTCTAGAGTCGTTCGTAGGCGGATCGAACTATCCATCTGAGCTGGGCATCGGCCAGGAGCGAGCGGCATACGGCCTGATTCGCTTGCAAGATTGCAGCACGAACCTTGTGCATCTGGTGCAGGGGGCTGAGCTGACGATCGGAGCCAAAGTTGAAGTCGTGTGGAGAGACGAGCGCAAAGCCAGCATCCTCGACATCGCGTATTTTCGCGTTATTTAGTAGCTCATTCCGCGGTTGAGCCTATTGACGGGCTTAGCGACATAGGCTAGACTCTTTTCCGTTATACCAAACGTTTGTTTGGTAACAGGAAGGCCCCCCTTGGACTTCGGCTGGAGCGACGAGCAGCAGCAAATTCGCAAGACCGCTCGCGAATTTGCGGAGCACGAAATCGCACCCTACGTGGCGGAGTACGACGCGCAGGAGCGATTCCCCACGGACATCGTGCGGAAAGCAGCTGAACTCGGATTTATGGGTGGCGTGGTTCCGGTCGAATATGGCGGTTCGGGTCTCGATTTTGTCAGCAACACCATCATTCTGGAAGAGATCTCCCGGGTATGCCACGCTGTGGGATGTGCCTTGTCCTTCCCTAGCGGACTGGCCGGTTCCGCTTTGGTGCGTTACGGGACGGAAGAGCAAAAGCAGAAGTATCTGAAGCCGCTGGCGAAGGGTGAGATCTTTGCCGCTACGGGTGTGACGGAGCCTCATTCCGGTACCGACGTTGCTGCTATGCAGACCGTCGCGGTGAAAGACGGCGACGGTTACATCATCAGCGGCTCGAAAGCCTGGATCAGTTTTCTTGATCAAGCGAGCTATCTCCTCACGTTTGCGACGCTTGATCGCGAAAATCCCCGCAAGAACATTTGTGCGTTCATCATCGAGCGCGACACGCCCGGTCTCAAATTCAAGCCTTACAAGAACAAGTTGGGCTTCCGACCCCTGAGCACGGGAGACGTGTTTCTGGATGAGGTGCGGGTGTCTGCTACCCAGCGTGTCGGCGCGGAGGGCGAAGGTCTGAAAGTGGCGATGTGCGCCGTGGAGAATGGCCGCCTGGGTGTTGCCGCACGTGCGGTTGGACTGGCGCAGGCCTGTCTGGACGCTTCCGTTAAGTACGCGCAGGACCGGGTGGTCTTTAACCAGAAGATAGGGAAATTTCAGCTGGTGCAATCCATGATCACCGATATGACGACCGGGGTGGAGAGCGCGCGTCATCTTACGTTTCATCTGGCATGGATGAAAGATCAAGGCGCAGCGCAGGCACGAAAAGAAGCCAGCATTGCCAAGATGGTTGCCAGTGACACGGCGATGATGGCTGCCACGGCGGCGGTCCAGATTCACGGAGCTTACGGGTGCCTGGGCGAGTCAGCGGTGAGTCGATATTTCCGCGACGCCAAGTGCTTCCAGATCGTGGAAGGGCAGAACCAGATGCATCGCAGCATGATCGCCGAATATCAGATGGGGTTCCGGTCGTAACCAAGATTAGCGTGTTACCGAGGAGCGCATGGCGAAGTATGACGTAGTGGTAATCGGAGCAGGGGCGGCAGGTTTGACGGCCGGGGCGCTGCTGGCGAAGCACGGCAAGAAGGTCCTGGTGATGGACCGCGATAAGCATCTTGGTGGACGCGGCATGGCGGTTCCTTTCGAAGGCTATCGCCTGAGCCTCGGGGGACACCTGCTGGAAGACGGCGGCTCCGGGATCACGAAGATCATCTCCCACCTGGGCGGCGAGCTGAAGCACGGCAAGACCAGCAAGGGCATGCCGGTTTACATCGATGGCCGCTGGCAGAACATCCAGGCGCTGTACAGCGCGGACAAGACCGAACTGAAGAAGGTCATCAAGATCATCACCGAGACGCCCTTCAGCGAATTCGATAAGTGGGACGACAAGCCGCTGCGCGAGTGGCTGCTGCAATACACGACCAGCGAAGGCGTTATCGCGCTGTTTGAGTACATCGCGGTGGCGGAATGTATGACGGAGAACTGGTTCGACCATTCCGCGAGCGACAACTCTATACGTCCGCAAGATGCATTACATGGAGCGCCGCATTGCCGGCTATTCCTGCTGGCCGGAGTGTGGATGGCACGGAATTTTCGATCAGTTGGCGAAAGCTCTGAAGGACAACGGCGGCGATCTATGGATGGAGACATCCGCGCAGCGCGTGATTGTGGAGAACCGTAAGGTCAAGGGCATCCGCTATGAACGGCAACGCCCGGCGATGATGACCGAAGCCTACAACTGGGAGACGCTGGAAACCGACGCCGTGGTAAGCACGTTGCCGGTGTGGAACGTTCTTAGCGTGGTGCGGGAACACGACTTGCCTGACTGGTATGTAGCGAAGATTAAAACGCTGGCGCAAGACAAGTTCAAGGCCTGCTGGCTGGGCTACTACGTGGCTTCCCACGAGCCGATTTTCACGGGGATTGATCCCACGGAGCTGGCGATCTGGTTTGAGTCGCCGCACAGCAAACTGCCGGGATGGGCTTTTCTGGCGACCGGCTATGACGAGAGTGTCGCGCCTCCGGGAGTTCATCTATTTAATTGCGGATTTGTATACCAGGGCGCGCGCGACTCCGACTGGAACGAGCGGATGTTCGATCTGATCGACAAAGACCTGGCCACTTTCTATCCCACACTGTGGAACGATAAGAACATCATCTGGAAGCGGCGACACATTGTCGAGAAGCCGGCATTCGGCGTTTCACAGAAACCCGGAATGGTAGGCATGTTCCGCCCTGATTACTCGGTCCCTGGACTCGATGGTTTGTGGTTTGCGTCCGAAACCTTTCGCTCGCGTGGCATCGGCGTAGATCGCGCGGCTCGCGCGGGACTGACGGTGGCAGAGAAGGTGCTGGGCGAACGGATTCCGGACTTCAACGATTCCATGCACGACTAGGCGAACGTGACGACACTACAACGCAAATCGCTGGTGATTGACGAGGCTTCAGCCGCATCGTGGATGCACGACGGAATGACGCTGGCTATTGGAGGCTTCATCAACTCCAGCCATCCCATGGCGCTGGTTCGTCATATCATCAAGCGCGGCCTGAAGAACTTGACAGTGGTTGGCGCGGCGTCGGGTGGCCTTGATCTGGATCTGCTGATTGCCGCTGGATGCGTGAAGAAGCTGGTTACGACCTACATGGGCGGTGAGCATTACTGCCCGGTGGCTCCGTTTTTCCGAATCGCGGCACAGCGCGGGGAACTCGACATCTTTGAATGTGACGAAGGGATGTTCTACTGCGCCTTGCGAGCTGCCGCGCAACACCTGCCGTCGAATCCGTGGAAGGCGGGCATCGGCACTTCTTTTCCCGAGATCAACCCCGAGATCAAGGTCTACAACGATCCCATCACGAATGAACCCATGCTGGCGATACCGGCGATTAAGCCGGATCTGGCGCTGATCTATGCAGGGCAATCCGACGCTTACGGCAATGTGCAGCACGTATCGACGGGATTTGGAGATCGGGCGATGTGGCGAGCGGCTGATAAGACGATTGCCCAGGTCGAACGCATTGTGCCAAACGAAGAGATCCGCAAGAATCCGCTTGCGACGTCGCTGGTCGGCGTGGATGCGGTGGTAAAGGCCCCTTACGGATCGCATCCCTACGCCGGGCCTGGATACTACGTTGAGGATGGCGACCACATACGTGAATACGTGGCAGCGGGGAACGCCTATGCGAAGAATGACGATCGCAAGCCGTTCGAGGCCTATTTGAAGAAGTACATCCTGGAGCCACAAACGCACGAGGACTATCTGGAAGTGATTGGTATCAGGCGGCTGTTGTCGCTGCATGAATACTGAGGGCGAAGCATGAGCGCAAAGGGAACCGCGGTGGCCGATAAGGGAACTCAAGACACGCCAGCCTTCACTATGAAGGAGCTAATGGCTACGTTCATCTCGCACCAGGTGCGCGATGGCGAACGAGTTGCCGTCGGAGCTGGTTTGCACGTTCCGCGCGCCGGTATCCTGCTGGCGCATTTGCTGCGCTGTCCTAATGTGCGCCTCTACGTGGTGATGACGTTCACCAACCTGATCAAAGAGCCCCGCATGGAGCCCTTCTACACGGTATATGACAACCGCCCAACAAAATGGGCGGAGGGCTACATCCTGCACGACGATTTTCAGGAGGATCCCCGCAACGTATCGGACACCTTCGTAGTCGGCGGGTTGCAGATCGATAAGTTTGGCAATTCGAATTTGATTGGGGTGGGGAAAGATTACAAGCACCTGGATTTTCGCGGCCCCGGTGCGGTGGGCACGTTAAGTATGGCTCACTATGTTGACCGTTATTACCTGTTCGTCCAGTCGCATAGCAAGAGGATCCTGGTCGACAAATGTGACTTCGTCTCCACCGTGGGATGGGGGCAGGGCGGGGTTGATGGGCGCTCGAAGTTGGGGATTCCGGGAAACGGCCCTCAGTATTGCATCACGCCGCTGTGTATCTTCGACTTCGAAGAGACCAGCAAACGCATGCGGCTGAAGAGCGTTCATCCTGGTGTCACGGTCGATCAGGTGCTGGAGAACACCGGCTTCGAGGTGATCGTTCCCAAGCATGTGCCCGAGACGACCGCTCCGACAGAAGAAGAGATTCGCACGCTGCGTGAGCGGATCGATATCGACGGCATGCTGAGAAGCTAACGAGAGCTAACTTGAAAATTCTGGAACCCATAACGTTCGCCAATGGCCGCCTACGGTCGAAAAACCGGGTGGTCATGCCTCCCATGGGAATGGGTTACGCCCATGAGGACGGCCGGGTTTCCGATAAGGTCATCGAGTACTACCGCGCGCGGGCGGCCAGCGGCGTGGGAATGATGGTGGTGGAAAACTGCATCATCGATCCCGATGTGCTTGGGGTAGGCCCTGAGCTGCAACTCCACAGCGAAATCCATCTTCCCGGTCTACAAAAACTCTCGGGGGTTATCAAGGGTTTCGGCGCACTGGCGGGTCTTCAGCTGAATCACATGGGTCGCCAAACCACGCTGGGCAAGCCGGTTGCGCCTAGTCCAATTCCCATCTCCGAGCGCGGACCCAAGCCTCGTGTTCTGAATACCAGCGATATTCAGTTCGTGATTGACGAGTTTGTGAAGGCGGCTGCATGGGTAAAGCAGACCGGATTTGATTTTGTCGAGTTGCACGGGGCTCATGGCTACCTGATGTGCGAGTTTCTCTCGCCGGTGTCGAACAAGCGCGACGACGAGTACGGCGGCGATTTCGATCGTCGGCTTACATTCCCGCTGCGCATCATTGAGGGCATTCGCCAGGCTTGCGGTGAGGATTTCCCCATCCAGTTCCGGCTCTCCGGCAGCGAATACGTGCCCGGCGGTCTGGACGTTGACCAGACCTCGAAGATTGCCAAGAAGCTGGTGGAAGCGGGGGTCTGCTCCATCAGTGTTTCTGCAGGGAATTGGCAGACGCTGCGCTACATTATGGCGCCGATGTTCATGGCGCCTGGCTATCTAGCCGATGACGCGGCACGGATCCGCAAGGCAGTGGACGTTCCCGTAATCGCCGTCGGCCGGATTCACAGTGTGAGAGTTGCGGAAGAAGTGTTGCAGCAAGGCAAGGCGGATTTGGTGGCGGTGGGGCGCGGCCTTATCGCAGATCCGGATTGGGTCCGCAAACTCGAAGAGGGCAAGCAGGACGACATCCGACCCTGCATCTCCTGCAACGCCTGCGTTGACCTGGTTTCCCGCGCCCAGGAAGCCCGTTGTACGGTGAATGCCTACCTGGGTCGCGAGCAGGACAAGCTTGAGCCGGCGCCGCATCCCCATCACATCCTGGTGGTTGGCGGCGGACCTGCGGGGATGGAAGCGGCTCGTATCGCGGCGCTTCGCGGCCATAAAGTGACTTTGGTGGAAAAGGACAAGCGGCTGGGGGGCAAGCTCATCGTCTCGGCGGCGGCTCCATCCAAGACCGAGATGAATTCGTTCATCGACTATCTGGTGCACCAGAACCAGAAACTGGGTGTGACCATTCATACCAGCACGGCCCTGGATCAGAAAGCAGTGCTCAGTCTGGCTCCCGACATCATCATCAATGCCACGGGCAGCTTTCCGGTGGTTCCACCTATTGAAGGAGTTAAGCAGGACAACGTCTCTGTGGCGGAAGAGGTCATGCTGGAGCGCCACAAGGCAGGCAAGCGAGTGGCGATCGTGGGAGGCGGCGGTACGGGCTGTGAAGCCGCCGAATGGCTGGTGGAACGGGGCCACGAGGTGGCGATTTTCGAGATGATGGCTCACATCGGAGCCAACATCGAGCAGATAACCCGTCGTTGGATGTATTACGAATTGCGAAAAGCTGGCGCACAATTACTGACCAAGTCTAAGGTCGTCCGAATCAGTGGCGAGAAGCTGGTTTATTCGGACGCAAATGGCGATGAAAAGGTGTATGAATGTGACACCGTGTTGATCGCCTTGGGCTACCGCCCAACCGATGATCTGGCCTTCTGCGATGACGATGGGTTCCCTATTCCGACCTATCGTATTGGCGATGCGGACAGGCCGGGAACCATTCTGGATGCGGTAACCGCTGGGGCGAACATTGCGGCAAGAATCTAACCTTCAGTGATCGGAACTCCAGGAGGACGACTTGCCTACAGCACAACCCGCCACGAATACGACGAAGGCGAAACCTTCAGGCCGTATGGAAGAGATTCTGGCTTGCGCAGCCAATCTTTTCTACAAAAAGGGTTATCACGCTACCACCATTGAAGATCTTGCCAACGAAGTGGGAATGCTCAAGGGGTCTTTGTATTACTACATCAAGTCCAAAGAAGACTTGCTGTATCAGCTGCTGTTTGACGTGATTGCCATTGGGCAGGTCCGGGTACGGGAAAAGATAGCCGGCATTGAAGATCCGGAGCAACAGCTGATCATAGGGCTGGAAGAACACATCGAGTACATCATCGAAAATCAGGTACGAGTTGGGTTGTTCCTGCACGAGTTCGATGTCTTCGCCGGCCGTCGACGCGGTCGTATTGAAGAGGAGATGACCAAGTACCAGAAGCTGTTCGTCGACATCGTAATGGCAGGACAGAAGCAGCAGAAGTTTGTGGATCTTGACCCGTGGCTGATGGTCGATGGGTTCCTGGGAATGTGCAACTGGATTTACCGCTGGTATCCGGGAGACAAAAGCCCCGGTTTGGATACGGTAAAGAAAACATTTACAGCGTTATTGCTGAACGGCATAGTCCGGCACTAAGGAGATTTGCGGTATGGCGACCGAGCAGTTAGCAGCAACCGGTGTAGCGGAAGGCTCCGCTTTAAGCTTCGACCTTGGCAAGGAGAAGGAATTCTTGCGTGCCAACATTCGCGAGTTGGTGGAGCGCGAAGTCCCGCGTGAATATGCGCGAGAGCTGGATGAGAAAGAGGAGTTTCCCGAGAAGGTCTGGCAGGCACTGGCCGAGGGAGGTTACCTCGAAATCCCGATCCCCGAGGAATACGGCGGGGTCGGAGGCGATGTGATCGACATGGTGCTGGTGACTGAAGAGCTCTCCCGCCGCAGTGGAGCGATGGGATTGGTCTTCTTTATGTCGGCGTGTTTTGGCGCGCACACCCTGGTACATGCCGCCAGCGAGGAGATGAAGCGCAAGTATCTGCCGAAACTGGCGAAGGGAGAAATCAAGTTCGCGTTTTCTCTGACTGAGCCGGATGGCGGAACGGATGTACTCGGTGCCATGAAGACTTATGCCGAGGATAAAGGCGACCACTATCTGCTAAACGGTCAAAAGGTTTGGACCACGGCTGCCCATGTGTCGGATCACATCATTGTGGTGGCCAAGACCAATCAGAATCCACGCAAGAAAGCGGAAGCTTTTTCGGCATTTCTGCTCGATCGGGAAATGCCAGGGATCTCTCTTCGCAAACTGGAGAAGGTCGGCATCCGTGCCACGCAGTCCTTTGAAGTGACCTATGTGGACGTGAAGATCCCGAAAGATCGGTTGATTGGGGAGAAAGACAAAGGCTTCTACGGGTTACTGGGAATGTTGAATAACGAGCGAATTCTGACGGCAGCTTTGACCCTGGGTGAACAGCAGGCAGCATTTGAAGATGCCCTGCAATACGCCAAGGAACGCCAGGCTTTTGGACGACCCATCGGCCAGTTCCAGGCAGTGCAGCACAAAGTCGCATGGATGCGGACCAAACTCGAGATGAGCCGCATGATCACCTACAAGGCAGCGTGGCTGCAGTCTCTGGGTCGCGACTGCGCGATCGAAGCCAACATGGCCAAGCTGGTTTCGGCCACCCATGCCTGCGAAGTTACCGACATGGGCATGCAGATTTTCGGCGGCTACGGCTACAGCCGAGAATACGACATGCAGCGCTACTGGCGTGATTGCCGGCTGCACCGGGTGGGGCCGGTCAGCGATGAGATGATCCTGAACTTCATCGGCGAACGCCTGGGACTGCCTCGCAGCTATTAAGGGAGCACGTTGCAACGTATGTGGGGAACTGCGAGGCAGGCTGTAGCTATGGTGGCTACTTCGCCGGAGTTTAACCGCTTGGCGATCATGGAGCGGGTTAGTCGATATGGCTGGGGCTACGACGCTAACGATGCTGGGATGCTGCGGGACTGTTTCACCAGTGACGCGAGCTTCTCCATGTACCTGGCGGGAACTGACGGGTGGGGACCGTACCGAGGACGTGACCTGATTGTTGAGTGGATGTTCAACGTCAGGAAAACTCAGTCTGACCAGCGCCGACACTGCGTGACGAATTTTCTGTTCGATGAACTCACGGATGCGAGTGCCCTGGTCCGTTGCTTCCTGACGGTTACGCGCTGCGGAAAAGGGTAAGGTTCGTCTGGTGACGACTGGTTACTACCGGGTGGAAGCAGCCAAGGAAAGAGAAGTGTGGCGGATTCGGAAGCTGGAACTCTTCCTGGATGCTCCGTACTGACCTCCGCCTTTGGCGGACGACGATGGAGAAAATTATGCCCGTATCTGTGACAGCCGTTGGCGGTAAGAGTTAACCAAGGTGGGAGAGCGAACGATGGCGAACGAGAAAAACGTGGCGGACCCGGTTCATCCTCAAACTCCAGACGACATCAATTTCTTCAATCCCGAGGTCCAGAATTGTCCGTATCCCGCCTACAAAAAGTTGCGCGACGAGGCTCCCGTCTGGCGTGACCCTTCCACCGGGCAATATGTCATCACCCGGTATGACTTGATGCGGCAGATATTGCTGGACACGGAACACTTCAGCAGTGAGGGGGCGATTCGGGATTCGGATTCTCAACTGGATCGGGAGCGCGCTCAACGCGTCCGCAAGTTATATGACGAGAAAGGCTGGCTTCCGGCGCTGACCTTGGCCAACCGTGACGATCCGGCTCACCGGCAACTGCGCAACCTCTTCGACAAGGCGTTCAATGCCGCTCGTATTAAGGGCATCGATCCCATGGTCGAACAGCTGAGCTATCGGCTGATCGACGAGTTCATCGATGACGGTCACTGCGACTGGGTGAAGCAGTTTGCCATCCCGATGCCGCTCATCGTCATCATTCGCCAGGCGGGCGCACGCGAAGAGGATATGAAACGCATCAAGGCGTGGACGGACGCGTGGGTAAAGCGCCTGGGCTTCATGCAGACCGAGGAAGAACAGGTCTGGTCGGTCGAGATGGAGATCGAGCAGCAGCATTACTTCCAGCCGATTTTTGACCGTCTCCGCAAGGAGCCGGACGGCAGCCTGCTGAGCGACCTGGTGAATACGGTAATTCCCGAGTGGGGACGGCCCATGACCGACAACGAGCTGCATGCCGAGATGAGCGCGGACATTTTCGTCGGGGGAGCCGAAACGACGACCAACGCGCTGGGCGAGGGCGTAAAGCTGCTGATCGAGAACCCCGACGCCTGGCAGAAGCTGAAGTCGGATCCGGACAAGTACCTCCGTACCTTTGTGGAAGAGGTAGTTCGTCTGGAATCGCCGGTGCAGGCACTGTTCCGGTTTGCAAGGACGGACGTCGAAATTGCCGGCGTTAGCATACCCGCGGGTTCGTTGATCGTCCCCCGGTATGGTGCTGCCAACCGTGACGAACGGCACTTCTCTTGCCCGGAGAAGCTCGATCTTGATCGCACAAACTCTGCCACGCATCTGGGTTTCGGGTCGGGCGTGCATGCTTGCCTGGGCGCGCCACTGGCCCGTCGTGAGCTGTATTGGGGATTCAAAGCTCTGGTGAATCGTGTCGACGAGATGTGGTTTGCGCCGGGCAAGAACGACTTCCGGCACGCACCGAACTTCTGCCTGCGCGCTCTGAATGCGCTGCACATCGAATTCAAGGCCAAACCTCCTGAGGCTCGGGTGGGTGGCAAGTAAGCACGGGAACGAACCAGCTATGAAGCCTCTCCAGGACAAAGTCGCGATTGTGACCGGATCGGGCCGCGGGATAGGACGCGCCATCGTCTTGCGTCTCGCCGCTGCCGGCGCGCGCGTAGTGATTAACGATCTCGACGCCGAACCAGCGTCGGAAGTTGAGAGCACGGTGAAGGCGGCTGGCGGCGAAGCGACGATCGCTTTGGGAAGCGTCTCGAACCCGGAGACTGCGGCAGCCATCATGGAAAAGGCCGCTGCTCAATGGGGACGGATCGACATCCTGGTAAACAACGCCGGCCTGACCCGCGACGCCATGATCCACCGCATGACCGATGACCAGTACAACCTGGTGATGGACGTGGTTCTGCGTGGCGCTTTCAATTGCATCCGTGCCGCCGCGCCTCACATGCGAGAGTCGGCGAGAGAAGAAAAGAAAAAAGGCACGCTGCAGCATCGCAAGATTGTGAACATCGCATCGATTGCCGGCGTAAATGGCGCCGTGGGGAATGCGAATTACGCCGCGGCCAAGGCCGGCTTGATCGGTCTCACGAAAGCCATGGCCAAGGAGTGGGCCGCTTTTCGCATCAACTGCAATGCCGTTGCTCCAGGGATCATTGACACACGCATGACTGCCGCGCGGGCGGATGACAAGGATCCTGCGGCGCTGGGGATTCCGGCCAACGTGCGCGACCAGATTGTGAAGCAGATGCCCATGGGGCGTATCGGTACTCCTGAGGATGTAGCGGCCGCGGTCGAGTTCCTGGCATCGCCGGGTTCGGACTTTATGACGGGACAAGTTTTGGTTATTGACGGTGGAGTGGATTTCATCAACGTTGTTGGCTGACCGGCACTCCGGTTCGGCAATTCTGAGAGGACATTCTTTATGCCACGGGTAAAGTTCGATCACGTTTCTTTCCTTGTCCGCAACCTCGATGAGACGGTGAAGGACTATGCAGCAAATGCTCGAAGTCCTCGATCCCGAGCAGGCCAAAAGCATTGTCTGGGACGAAGGCGTTGAAGGTGGATACAAGATGCGTTGGGCAACGTTCGTGAATCCCAACGGCGCGTCCCTGCAGTTTTTCGAGAGCGAAAATCCCTACGATCAGAAACTGCTTGAAAAGCATGGAGAGCGTGTGCACCACATCGCATTCACCTCCGACAATTTGCCCGAAACCGTTGAGGCGCTCGACAAGGCCGGAGTGCCGCTGACAAGCAAAGAACTGACCGGGCCCACACATCTCCCATGGCTGAAGTGGACCTTCGTCCCACCCAAGAAGGCTCACGGTGTGCTGATCGAGGTGGCTACGCGCTACAAGCCTGAGGACGGCAAGTGGGTTCTGGACGCACCAAAATCCTAATGGACGGGATGTTGTCGTGAAAAACAAAGTTTACGAGTCTCTTGATTCGGTCGTGTCCGACGTAGCTGACGGCGCAACCATCATGTTTGGCGGCTTCGGTGGAACCGGCTTTCCCAATGGCCTCATTCGAGCCTTGGCGAAGAAAGGCACCAGGAACATCAGCGCCATCAGCAATAACTGCGGCACAGAAGAATTCGAACTAGGCTTGCTGTTCAAGAACCGGCAGATCAAGCACATCGTCGCCAGCTTCCCTGGTCCCCGATCGTTCTTCTTTCAGGAGCAATGGGCAAAAGGCGAGGTGACGATCGAGTTGCTGCCGCAGGGAACTCTTTGCGAGCGGCTGCGCGCGTCGGTAGCCGGCATTCCAGCGTTTTACACGCCCGTCGGCGTGGGAACCGAAGTCGCCGATGGGAAAGAAGAGCGCGTGTTCAAGGGCAAGCGCTACATCCTGGAAGAGGCGCTAACCGCCGACTATGTTTTTATTCGTGGCTACAAGGCGGACGAAATCGGCAACATCGTGTATCGCAAGGCTTCGCGTAATTTCAATCCCGTGATGGCTGGGGCCGGCAAAACCACGATCGTCGAAGTGGAGGAAATTGTTCCGGTAGGAACTCTCGACCCCGAAACTGTGATCACGCCATCGATTTACGTCGATCGCATCGTACAGGCAAAGGCGGTGTACAGTGCCTAAGACTCGCCTCACTCGTGAACAATTGGTGCAGCGTGCAGCGTTGGAGATTCCCGACGGCGCTTATGTAAATCTGGGTTTCGGCTTGCCGAACCTCGTCTCCAGCCACGTTCCAGCAGGGCGGACGGTTTACTTCCACAGCGAGAACGGAATTGTCGGTATGGGGCCGCGCGCCCGCAAAGGAGATGAAGATCCCGACCTGGTCGACGCGATGAAAGTTCATGTGACGCTGAGGCCGGGTGCGGCATTCTTCTCGCAACTGGAAGCGCACATGATGACCCGCGGCGGCCATCTGGATCTGGCCATGCTTGGCGGTTTGCAGGTGTCGGAAGACGGCGATCTGGCGAACTGGAAGGTCCCCGGAGCCGGCGGAGCTGGTGGCATCGGGGGAGCGATGGACATTGCAGTGGGTAGTCCTCGCACCGTGGTTCTGATGGAGCACGTTACCAAGGAAGGTCAGCCCAAGATCGTCAAGAAATGTTCGTATCCGCTGACGGCGCTGGCCTGTGTGCATCGGATCATCACGGACGTTGCCGTGATCGATGTAACACCAGACGGCTTGGTTCTGCGCGAAGTGGCTCCGGGATTCAGCGCAGAAGATGTCCAGGAAATGACTGAGCCGACCCTGGCTATCCCGGGCGGGGTTGCCGAAATGCAATTCGCGGCAGAAAAGGTCGCAAGCTAAGACCCGACGCTCGTTCCGTCGGCTTCGCCACGCTGCGGGAGCAGCGTCTTCCACTCATGTCCATCCGCTCATCGAAAGTTCTTTCTCTGCGTGAGGCGGCTGCGTCGATTCCCGACGGCAGCACGATTGCCGTGGGTGGTCTTTCCTACTTCGGTGCCCCGATGTCGCTGGTGAGGGAACTGATCCGTCAGAGCGCGCGCGACCTGACCCTGATAACGGCAGCGGTGACTTCGATTCAGGCTGACTTACTAATCGCTGCCGGTGCGATTCGCAAGATTATTACGCCTTACGTTTCGTTCGAAGAGTTAGGACTGGCACCAGCGTTTCGCAGGGCCATCGAGATGGATGCCATCGAAATCGTTGAATGCGGAGAGGCTTTTCTGGGTTACGGGCTGAAAGCTGGGGCCAGTGGTTCGCCCTTCTACGTGTTGCCGAAAAAGATGGTTGCCTCGGATTGCGCTCGGGTCAATCCGCTCTACAAGTCCGCACGCGATCCCTTCACCAATGAAGAAGTGATCTGTGTTCCCGCGATACGCCCCGACGTTGCCCTTTTGCATGTACCGTCAAGCGATCACTATGGCAATCTGCAAAGCGGGGCGTTGCCGTTCATGGATTCGCTGCTGGCCCGGGCATCGAAGCGAGTCATTGTCACCGCGGACGAACTCACCGACCTGACCGCAAGCCAGACTTCAACGGCGTGCGCCGGCCTGCCGGGATTTCTGGTAGACGCGGTCATAGCGGTGCGTGGAGCTGCACGCCCTACGGCCTGTGCAGGCCTGTACGATGTGGACCGTCGAGAGATTAAGCGCTACTCCTCCGCCTGCAAGAGCGCCGAAACGCTGGCGGCCTACCTGGCGGACTTCGGTGATGACGAAGTTGACTATTTGGGCAGAGCAGGTAGCGAGATTCCACCCGGCGTTCAGGCGAACGCTAAAGCCGTCGATCTCTCTGCGCCTCCATCGCTGGCTGAGATCATGGCCACAGTGATAGCGCATTCGGTGCACGACGGCATGTTCACGGGCGTTGGTACAGGATGTTGGGAAGTGGCCGCGGGCTTACGGCTGGCCCAACTGACCCACGCACCGAACCTGTCGTACAGCTACGGAGGTTCGGGAGCTGTGAATCCCCGGCTCCAGTACCTCCCAGAGTCTCTTAATGGCGACGACGCCCTCGCCTCCTGCGAAGCAGTCGTGTCGCTGGAAGATGTGTTCGATCTCGAGTTGAACGGCACATTCGACATCATGTTTGCCAGCGGAATGCAAATCGATCAACTGGGTAACGTTAACCTCGTTGGCATCGGCCCGCACAAGAAACCTAAGTTGCGCGGCCCGGGGACGGTGGGTCTGGAGTTCTCCGGCTGCGTGAAGGAGATTGTCTACTTCTTCCGGAGTCACAGTAAGCACGGTTTCGTGCCGAAGGTCGACTTCATCTCGGGCTTTGGCTACGGCAGTGGACCGGGAAGCCGGGCCGAACTGGGGTTGGCGGAAAATCACGGCCCGAAACTGGTGATTACTAACCTGGCCGTTATGGACTTCGACGAGACAACCAAGAAGATGCGGATTAAGTCGCTCCATCCTGGCGTCACCCTGGAGAAGGTGCAGGAGAACACCGGGTTTGAGTTGCTAGTGCCGACCCACCTCGGCGAGACTACGCTTCCCACGTCTGAGGAGCTACGGCTGTTACGTACGCGCATCGATCAAGGCGGCCGGTTACAAAGTCTAATTCCTGCTTAGAGATCATCGTAAGGATTTAAGTCATCATGAGCACACGACTCACCAAACAAGGCATTCCTGCATGATTGGAATTGTTTCGCACGCGTCTTATCTGCCGTCGTACCGGATTTCCCGTGAGGCAATCTCCACTGCCTGGGGTGGTGCAGCTCAGCCCGGACAAAGAGTTGTTTGCCGCTTCGACGAAGACTCGCTCACCATGGCCGCGCAAGCAGCTTGGCAGTGCCTTGCCGGTGTTGCGACGCCGGAAAGCCGAAGAGTCGACGCCTTGTACTTTGCTTCTACTACGGCTCCCTACCTTGAGCGGCTCAACGGCAGCATCGTTGCGGCCATGTGCGATGTCAATGAATCTGCTTTCGTGGCTGACTTCGGGGTATCCCTGCGAGCGGGCACATCCGCATTATCGGCAGCCGCCGATTACATCGCAGCCCGTGAAGGCGACCATGCAATGGCACTCGTTGTCGCCTCCGACACGCGTGAGGCCGAGCCAGGATCAAGCGAAGAGTTGACCTTCGGCGATGCCGCTGGAGCGATCGCCCTAGGCACTGGGAATGTGATCGCCGAACTCCTGGCGCGGTCCACTCGCTATGACGATTTCTTCGAGTCGGCCCGGCGCGACCGAGATGAGTTCGTCACGTTATTCGAAGGGAAATTTTCTATTGATCGTGGCTATGCCCGCAGCCTGCGCGCGGTAGTTACCCAAGTCCTAAAGCAGGCGGGAGTTGCTGCTGCCGACATCAATAGAGTTGTTCTTCCCGCATTGGACAAGCGATCGCACGTAGCTTTGGCGGAAAAACTAGGATTTGCCTCCGACCGCCTCCAAGACGTTGGGTGGAATGACTTGGGAAATCTCGGGTGCGCCAGCAGCCTGTTGTTGTTATCGGCAGCCCTGGAGCAGGCGAAACCTGGCGACCTGGTTCTTTGCGCAGGCTATGGCAACGGCGCTGACGCGTTTCTGTTCCGCGCCACCGATGAGCTTTCCAGATTTAAGCCGGCTACTGCAATGGCCGCTCAGCGAGCGGGTAGCATGTCGTACAAGAACTACACGCTCTATCGCAAGGCACGCGAATACCGCCATACGCACGAAGATAATCTGGAAATCACCAACATTTTCTACAGCAAGGACGAAGCCCAAACCATCCGCTTGCATGGAGCGGAGTGCCGGCATTGTGGCACCCGGCATTTTCCCGCCGCTCGAGTCTGCGTAAAGTGCGAGAAGGACGACGCGCTCCAGGACGTAGCTTTGCAACGCACAGGGCAAATCTTTACCTACGCGGTCGATCATCTGGCTGCGTCACCGTTTCCGCCGGTAGTGATGGCGGTGGTGGATCTCGACGGCGGCGGTCGCATCTATTGTGAAGTGGTCGACACCGAACCGGATTCAGTACAGATCGGAATGGCGGTTGAGTTGGTAGCACGGCGTCTGCGTGAAGGTGGCGGCCTTTATCACTATTACTGGAAATGCCGGCCGCGGAGGGATGCATGAGCAAGCCATTAAGTGAACAAGTTGCGGTTCTCGGAGTCGGATGCACGAAATTCGGCGATAACGTCGATCAAAGCCTCTCCGACATGATGGTGGACGCCGCTCGCATGGCCTGCGAGGATGCCGATGTCACCATGGACGAGCTGCAAGCAGCCTGGCTGGGCACCTTCTCGCCGGGTTTCAACGGCGGCAAGGCCACGATTACGCTTGCCGACGCGCTGCGCTTTCGTAATCGTCCCATCACTCGCGTCGAGAACTATTGCGCGACGGGCACGGATGCATTTCGCAATGCCGCTGCCGCCATCAGCGCGGGCCTGTACGACATGGTGTTGGTGCTGGGTGCGGAGAAGCTGAAGGACCGCGCCGTCCGTGGACTGCAGCGTGAAGGTATTCATCCTCTGATCGAAGCCGGCTCGACAGCGCCAGGCATGTTTGCCATGGCTGCCAATCGCTACATGCATACCTACGGGCTCGATCGGCGCACCTTGGCCAAGGTCGCCGTAAAGAACCACGCCAACGGCATGCTGAGTGAGAAGGCTCATCTGCGCATGAAGGTTACCGAAGAACAGGTTCTGGCGGCGCAGATGATCGCTTATCCCTTTGGATTGTTCGACTGTTGCCCTACGACCGATGGAGCCGCTGCAGTAATCCTGTGCCGCGCTGACATCGCGCAAAAGAAAGGCAAGGAACTCGTGGTTGTGCGAGGGTCCGGACTGGCTGTGTCCAGCGGCAAACCGTATCTCGATCCCACCTGCGAATACCTCGGTTTCCCCTCAACGCGGCAAGCCGCAGCCCAAGCTTACAAAACGGCGGGCGTCACCGATCCGGTGAAACAAGTTGACTTCGCCGAGGTACACGACTGCTTCACCTGGACCGAGATCACCAACTACGAAGATCTCGGCTTCTGCGCAAAGGGGGAAGGCAGCAAGTTCATCGAGGAAGGGCGGAGCAGCTTGCAGGGAGATCTGCCGGTGAATCCCAGCGGTGGCCTGAAATCTTTCGGACACCCGGTCGGCGCGACCGGCGTTCGCATGATCTACGAACTCACGACTCAGTTGCGCGGCAAAGCTGGACAGCGGCAAGTGAAGGACGCGGAACTGGGCCTGGCGCACAACCTCGGCGGGCCCGGCGCGGTAGCCTGCGTCATCCTGCTTGGGCGCGAGGCCTAGTCCGAGGGGCAACGCCCAGGATGATCGTGCCCGATATATCGGAGAGCGACGCCTGTGTCATTGGTCAGTTTCGTACAAACAAAATACTGCCTGCCAGCGCCAGCCGCCTGGCCACCAATCCGATCTTCGGAAACTCGCCGGCGATAGTCCTCGCCTGGAAGGACTGCAGGTTATATAAGGCTTGCGTCCTCGCCGAAGTCAGGCGACATCCGAACTCCATCAGGATAGGGACGGCTCGTGGCACTCACTTGAGGAGTCTGGGTTTTCATGGATCGTGAGAAAGGCGAACGGGCCGGCAATCCGTGGTACGCGGTTGGTCTCTTAATGTTGGCATATTTGCTGGCGATGCTGGACCGGACGATCCTGCCCATGATGATCGAGCCGGTGCAGCATGACCTGTGGATCTCGGACACGCAGTTCGGCTTGCTACAAGGCTTCGCCTTCGCCATCTTTTACTGTGTCGCCGGTATTCCACTGGGGTGGATGATCGACCGGGCCTCCCGTCGCACCATCATTGCGTTAGGCATCGCCGGATGGAGCCTGATGACTATGCTGTCAGGCCGCGCGCCTAGCTTCCTTTACCTGTTTCTGGCGAGGATTGGCGTTGGCGTAGGCGAAGCCACGTTGAATCCTGCTGCCTACTCCATGATGGCTGACATGTTTCCCCGGGAAAAGCTCACCCGGGCCGTTGGAATTTTCACCAGCGGCGCAATGGCGGGAACCGGGTTGGCGTTTCTCTTCGGAGGAGCACTGGTAAGCGCGTTGGCGACGCGTCCTACCATAACCCTTCCGCTGTTGGGGCCGACGCGACCATGGCAGATTGCTTTCCTCGGCGCCGGTGCTCCTGGCCTGATTCTTGCACTATTGATGCTTACGGTTCGCGAACCGCGGCGACCTCTCCAGCGGACCGTAAATTCAGGATCGTTGACAGATCTTATGACTTTTCTGCGGAACCAGTGGAAGCTTTTGGCATTACACTTTGCCGGCTTCAGTTGCCTGTCGATAGTCCTATACGGATTCATGACCTGGGTGCCCGCGCTGTTTCTTCGAGTCTACGGTTTGAAAGCCTCATTCGTGGGCGCTGCGATGGGGCTGGCCATCTCGGTATTCGGTATCGCGGGGCTAGTGGGAGGCAGTGCACTGGCCGATCGCTGGATTCGATTAGGTCACGCTGACTCCCATATGCGTGTGGGACTGGTCGGTATGATGGCTGGCATTCCGTTTGCGCTAACGTTGTCATTAAGCGGCAAGCCAGCGCTCGGCTTGGCCAGTCTGTGTGGGCTCTTCCTATGCCTGCTTCTACCGAGCGCGGCTGGCCCGGCTGGTCTTCAATTGGTCACTCCGCCGCTCCTACGGGGAAGAATCTCGTCGCTGTTCATGATGGTCATCAACCTCCTTGGTCTGGGACTTGGCCCCCTGATCGTTGCCCTGTTTACCGATCACGTATTTCACAACCGCTTAGCCGTTGGCCACTCCCTGTGCGGCCTCACGTTGGTTGTGATGCCAATCGCCATCGCGGTTTTTGGCATGGCCCGGCGCCCCTTCGCCGAGGCCTTTCTTCGTCAAAACCCGGATGACGTTGCACAGGCGAGCAAGGTCGCTTAGCGAAGCCAAAAATCAAGCCACTGTGAGTTTGTGGATGTTTAGCCAATCCTTCCGAGAACCGGGTTCCTTTTTTGACTAAGTAGTCAAAGTTCCGATGTCGGTTGACAGTAAAGCGACTGCGGCAGTATCGTTTCTGCCAAACAATCGGTTGGTTGATTTCTCGAACCGTCTTTCCACGGTTCCAAAAGCGCAGCATTTGGGGCTCGACGTGCGATGGTCGATCGATAGGCAACCAGCTTTGGAGGAATTCCATGTCCCATGCCTATGACCTCGTGATCCGTGGAGGCACTATCGTCGATGGATTGGGCGGCGAGCCCTTCGTTGGCGATGTCGCTGTCAAAGGCGACCGCATTGTCGCCGTGGGTACAGCCGAAGGGAACGGTGCAGAAGAAATCGCAGCCAAGGGCATGATCGTTACTCCTGGCTTTGTCGACGTGCACACTCACTACGACGGCCAGATCACTTGGGAGAACCAGTTGGGGCCGTCCTCCGACCACGGCGTCACTACCGTGGTGATGGGAAATTGTGGAGTCGGTTTTGCCCCTTCCCGGCAGGAAGATCACGAACTGGTCATCAAGCTGATGGAAGGTGTGGAGGACATCCCAGAAGTGGTGATGGCTGAAGGAGTGCCTTGGAACTGGGAAACATTTCCGGACTACTTGAATGCACTAGAGAAGCGCCACTCCGACATCGATTTCGCCACGCAGATTCCGCACAGTCCGTTGCGGGTCTACGTGATGGGCGAACGTGGCGCTAGTCTGGAACCGCCCACGGAAGCCGATCTGGCGGAGATGCGGCGGCTGACCACGGAAGCGATCAAAGCCGGAGCGTTGGGTGTTACCTCTTCGCGCAGCTTGACCCATCGCTTCCGTGACGGGCGTCCGGCGCCTTCAACCAAGACCGAGGTCGATGAGTTGCTAGCGCTCGCTGGCGGTTTGAAAGATGCAGGCGACGGTGTATTCCAACTCATTCCCAACTTCGACAACTCCTCGCGCGAGGAGTTTGCGGTGATCCGCCAAATCGCCGAGGCCTCCGGCCGCCCGATCTCATTTACCTTATTTACCGGTGAAAAAGTCGTAGGAGGCTGGCGCGAATTCACCAACGGACTGGAGAAAGCCGCGGCCGATAAGTTGGCGATTCGCGGACAGATTTATCCCCGTCCGATTGGCATCCTGTTCGGCTTGGATCTCAGCTATCATCCCTTCTCGCTGAACCCTAGCTACAAATCGATCGCAAAGCTGCCTTTGAAAGAAAAAGTCGCCGCTATGCGCGATCCGGAGATGCGCAAGAAACTGGTGACGGAAGATTCTCAGGATCCCAATCCGTTTTTCATGTGGGTGGTACAGCAGACGCACCTTTTGTTCCCGCTGGGCGATCCGCCAAACTACACGCCCACCAATGACGACAGCATCAAGGCCCGGGCGGCTAGGCTGGGCGTCACTGAGCGCGACCTGCTTTACGACGAGCTGCTCAAACAGGACGGCGAGGCATTGATTTATTGCCCTATGGGCAACAATGAGAATGGCCGCTTCGATGCTGCTGCCGACCTCTTCGGCATGCCCGGCACCATGATTGGACTGGGCGATGGTGGGGCGCATTATGGGATGATCTGTGATGCCGCCTATCCAACGTACATGCTTACTGAACAGGTGCGGGATCGAAAGCGGCTGCCTATTCAAACAGCGATCAGCATGCTCACGCGTGAGACCGCCCGGGCCGTAAGCCTCAACGATCGCGGCATTCTCAAAGAAGGATACAAGGCTGACCTGAATGTGATCGACATGGCTCGGCTGCACCTCTACGCTCCACGAACGAAACACGACCTTCCGGCCAACGGAAAAAGGCTCAGTCAGAAGGCCGACGGCTACGAAGCAACCATCGTTTCGGGCAAGGTGACGTATCGGAACGGAGTAGCAACCGGCGAGCTGCCGGGGCGCCTGGTGCGAGGGACACGCAAGGCGAAGTCGCAGAAATCTGTAGCCGCCTGAGAAACTCGCCTTGTTTTACGTGCTGCTAATGGCAAAGCGGCCCAAGTTTAGCCGCTTTGCCGAAAGCCGGTTGCAGGCCACCGAGTTCTCAGTGGCCGGTTGAATCCCCGTGTCGGTGGGCTTCGAACAGGAACCAGGTACGCCGTTCCGTTTCGTCCACCCACACTTCAATCAGGCTGGCCGTGGCGATGTCTTCCTCTTCGTCGCAAAGATTGTGGGCCTCCCGCAAGCGCGCCGTCAGAGCTTTGTTATCCTCCATCAATTCGGCGAGCATGTCTTCCGGCTCAACGTATTCGGCGTCGTTGTCCAGCACCCGCTGCAGGCGGGCGATGTGCGCGACGGACCGCAAGGTAGTACCTCCAATCTTGCGGACGCGCTCGGCGATGGGATCCGTCATGGCGAAAATTTGGTCGGCGTGCTCATCGAACAGCAGATGATAGTCGCGGAAGTGCGGACCGCTCATGTGCCAGTGGAAGTTCTTGGTCTTCATGTACAGAGCGAACACATCGGCCAGAATTCCGTTCATTGCCGCTGCAATGTCCTTCGTTGCCGAAGGCTTGAGATCGGTTGGTGTGCGCAGCGGAGCTTCCTGTGTGCGCTCCGCGTCCTGCCGTGCCACTTTAAGCTTGCTCATGAATTTCTCTCCTCGATATGGAAAAGTGAAAGTGCTTCCCAGCATGAACTTGATGTCGATGCGCGCTAAGCTGCGGCGCAAGATAGGCGCAAGACTTAAAGGATCAGCGCCCTGTCCGAATGCAGGTCGGATCCGCACTATGCACTTCTAGATGAGAGGCGACGGGCAAAGGTTCTACAAAAGTCGCCGTCCGGTACGAAAGTAGGGGGGCGGATGCTGGGGAGCCACGTGTTTCAAGGAGCGGGATGCTTTCGCAATCCCGCTCCTTGTAAATTAATGGTTATCGTTTCAGGTTTCCGGTGGAAAGCTGAGAAGATTGATTGCCGGGTTTCAGGGTTCCTCCCTGGCCGGGCGTGATGCAGAAGGCTCCGTAGTTGAGATTGTGATCAACCGAATCGGTGTTATCAACCACGCACCGCCAGACTTGGTGATTACCGGGGTCCGGGCCGGAATAGACAACCCGCATACTAAACCCGCCAGGGTCGAGCGGATCATAGCCGCACGAACCGGAGATCGCGATCTGTCCGCCGCCGCAAATTGCATCAATCGCCACCAGGTTATAGGCTCCCGCGTCGTAATTGAAAAATATCCAGTTGTCACCGTAAGCCGGCCCTGCTGGTCCCTGAGGACCTTGCGCACCTTGCGGTCCCTGAGGCCCAGCGGGTCCTTGAGCGCCCGGCGCGCCATTCTGACCAGGCATTCCCTGCGGCCCCTGCGGGCCTGACGGCCCTGCCGGTCCAGCCGGTCCAGCGGGGCCTTGTGCTCCGCTCTGTCCAATTGCTCCGGCTTGCGCCATGAGGCTCCAGGCGCTCGGATTCTGATCAGGCGTAGGATTGTTCGGTCCTTGGCTCGCCGCTATCGCGATATAGGTCGAGCCGCTGTAAGTCACAACATCGTTGACCGCGTACGACGCGGTGGGATCGAAAGCGTTACGGAAGTTAAAGCTGATACCGTTGGTGCCGTTCGTTCCCGCCACGCCCTGCAGGCCTTGCGGACCCATCGGTCCGGCCACGCCCTGAGCGCCCTGAAGACCCTGCGGGCCTTGAGGCCCAGAGGCTCCGGCAGGTCCCGCCGGACCCTGAGGCCCCTGCGGTCCTTGTGGTCCAGCCGGACCGGTCAAGGTGATGCTCAGCTCCGGCTCGTGACTGGTGTAGCTCGATTCCTTGCTGTCGAAGGCGAATGCGCCGCCGCTGGTCGTCAGTGAGAGGGCCACGCCATTGTTGGGCAGGCTCCCATTGACCCACGCCTGCACCAGCGGCGTGATGTCGATGACCACGAACTGATTGAGCGTGGATCCCGAAACTGCGACCGAATGCCCGCCCGTAGCCGAAGATCCAAGCGGGGGAGCGTTGTTATAAATCAGCGAGCTTTCCGCCCAAGAGCTATCAATCTCGAACACATCGAAGCTCCCGCCCCGCGAGACGGTATCGACATACAGGCGCAGCGTTGCCTTAGCAACACTGACATTGGAAGGCAAACCCGACAGGTTGAAACGAAGGTAACTATTGGTGCCTTGTTGCACCGCCAGCAGGGGCCAGCTCCCATAGTTCGTGTGCGGGCTGGAACTTGAGACGAACGTGTCGGCACTGGGGGGAGCCTGTGCCAGGAGGCTGGCAGACATCATGACCAGCACGGCAAGAAACATTGCAATTCGCAAAGAGTAGCGCATCCTGATTCTCCTCACTCGAGAAATGTGAAGCCGGATTCACTACCTGATTGCCCGGCGTCGAGGGCAACTTAGCCTGATTGCCGGAGACGAGTCCTTCGGAAAGCATTAGGAATCTATTGGGAAAATATTAAGGATCGAAGTTGCTGAAAATAGGCGTGGTTTGGTGGTGACCAACGCTACAATCGATGCATGCGTATTCTTCTTTCCCTGGTTCTTCTTGGTCTTTTCTCGGGGCTGTCGTGGGTCGCCCAGGCTCCAGCAGGCGCAGGTTCCCGTTCCGGCGGACCTCAACGCTCCGCCAGTTGATGCGGTAAAGACCTCGTCCGGTCTCACGACCGAGGTGCTGAAGCCGGGCACAGGCACAAGTCGACCCAACAAGGATGACGTGGTGACGGTTGATTTTTCCGGTTGGACGACGGACGGCAAGATGTTCGACAGTACGGTTACTCACGGCAGGCCAGCAACCCTGCCGATCAAACTGATGATTCCGGGGTTGAGCGAGGGCGTTCGGATGATGGTGCCGGGTGAAACCCGCCGCCTGTGGATTCCCGAGTCCCTCAGTTACAAAGGTGCACCGGGTAAGCCAAAAGGAACCCTGGTCTTCGACGTCACTCTTATCGAACTGCCGACTCACGCGCCTGCTGACTTGAAGGTTCCCCCGCCAGAGGCAAAGCGTACCTCCAGTGGCATGTCCTACCAGGTGCTCAGACCGGGCAAGGGCACGCGCCATCCCAATAAAGCTGATGAGGTGACAGTGAACTACGTAGGCTGGACGACGGACGGGAAAATGTTCGATACCACGTACACGCGTGGTGCGCCGTCTACCTTCCCGCTTGACCGGGTTATTCCAGGATGGACGGAAGGCATGCAGTTGATGGTTGAGGGCGAGAAGACCCGGTTCTGGATCCCGCAAGATCTGGCCTACCAGGGAAAATCGTCGCCCTACGGCACGCTGGTCTTCGATATCGAACTGGTCAAGATTCGGTAGTTCAACGGTCGTTGATAGTCGGGCCAGGAACCCGATTGTGCAGCATCAGGGTTGCGTCTCTGCGCTTCGTCGGGAGCTACAATGACTTGTGCGAAAAGTCATTGTTGTCGTAATTGCGCTCATCGTCGTGCTTCCCGTAATTTTCGTATTTTCCCGGTCGGCAACCCCTGTCGTCGATCTTCCGTCGTCGGTTACATCTCTCGGCCAGGACACTCCCATAGCCGTTCACGTCACGGATCCGCATGGCATCAAACGGCTTACTGCCGTGGTGGAGCAGGGTGGCACGCGGTACCCGGTCTTCGAAACCGCGCAACCGTTGACTGCAGCGGAAAATACGGTCAATTTCACTGCCGGTATCAAGACCACGCCTCAGTTGAAAGAAGGCAAGGCGAAACTAATCGTCGACGCTACTTCGAACGATCTGCGCGGAAAAACCACCAGCGTGGAGCGAGATGTGATGGTGGTAACCCAGCCTCCGAGCGTAAGCGTCGATTCGGACCAGCATTATCTATATTTGGGCATGGCTGACCTGGCTACATTCAATGTCTCCGGTAACTTCACGGAAGCAGGGATACGGGTCGGGGATCAAAAGTTTCGCGCCTGGCCCATGCCTGGGGCAAGCCTGGGCTGTTTTCACTGTACGCATTCGCGTGGAACATGCAGCCCGATACCATCCCGATGGTCTACGCCTCGAACGGTGCAGGGAACGACGTGACCAGCCCGCTGGTGGTCATATTTCCGAAGAAGGAACAGCCGAAATACACCACCCACGATCTGCAAGTGAGCGACGCCTTCATGCAGAAAGTGATTGGTGAACTCGATCCCAATGGAACCGGCGACGCCGTCACCCGCTTTGTAAAAATCAATACCGATATGCGTCGGGCTAACAACAAGACGCTGTCCGATCTGCGCTTCAAAACCGCTGACAAGTTCTTGTGGTCGCAGCCCTTCATGCGGCAATCGCATTCGCAGGCGGAGGCGACTTTTGCTGATGTCCGCAACTACATGTATCAGGGCAAAAAGATCGATCAGCAGGTTCACCTGGGATATGACCTAGCCGTCACGCAGCATATTGGAGTACAGGCTTCCAACGACGGCAAGGTCGTGTACGCCGCCCCGCTGGGCATCTACGGCAACTGTATCGTGGTCGATCACGGTTACGGATTGCAAACCATCTACGGCCACTTGAGCCGGATCGATGTCCATGAAGGCGACGTGGTGAAGCGCGGTCAGGCAATGGGACTGAGCGGCATGACGGGTATGGCCGGCGGCGATCACATCCACTTCGCCATGCAGCTCGACGGCGTTCAGATCGACCCGAAGGAGTGGTGGGATCCGCACTGGATCAAGGACCACATCGCCAAGCGCGTGGACCTTCCCGGATTCCACGAGTAGTGGGCTGGTTTCGCTGTTATTCGTATCATTCGACTATGCCAACCCTGCAGAAACGGCGTTCGAACAAGGTACTGCGTTGAGCAGTATCCAGGAACAATTCGGGCAGATCGATATCTATGTTTTCGACCAGATCCTGCGCGGGAACATTGCGCCCGATATGCGCGTCCTCGACGCCGGATGCGGCTATGGTCGCAACCTGGTGTACCTGCTGAGCGAGGGGTGTGAAGTATTCGCACTGGATGGGGATGCCGATGGCATTCGGCACGTTCGGCTGTTGTCGGAGTCGCTGGAAACGGGATTACCTGCTGAGAACTTTCGGGTAGGACAGATCGAGAGCATGCCCTTTGCCGACGGTTTTGCCGATGCTGTTATCTGCAACTCGGTGCTTCATTTTGCCAGCGATGAAAAGCAGTTTCGTGCCATGTTGTCGGAGCTATGGCGAGTTGTGAAGCCGGGTGGAATTTTGTTCTGCCGCCTTGGGTCCCGAATCGGCATGAGCTTCGAACGGATTCGCGGTAACGTGTTCCGAATTCCTGACGGATCGGAATGGTTCCTGGTCGACGAGAGAATGCTTCTCGATCTTACCGACGAGTTGAACGCAGTTCTGGTGGATCCATTGAAAACAACCATCGTGCAGGACTACCGCTGCATGACGACTTGGGTGCTGCGGAAGCGAGTACCACGTACTGCTGAAGTAGCAAACCCAAGCTTCTAGGTGGGGCAAAAAACTGCCTTCCAGTCCGACTGGCGGCTGCCCCATCCCGGTTACCGGATGAGTGTCCGATGACCCACTCGGATTAATCGGTTTGTAAACTTCGAAGCGATTGCGGTTTCTCAAGCCGACGTCGCCGGAATGTCCGCTTGCGGGAGCAAGTTCGCACAAGTCTTGATAAAATCTCAGATTAGATATAGTCTAAGCTGACAATGTACGCCGAGGCGATCAAACAGACCTTAGAGGACAGCGGCTTGCGATGCACTTCGCAGCGTTACGCTGTCATGGCATTCCTGATGGAGTCCAAACAACATCCAACGGCTGCGGAGATTTTCGAAGCCGTGAATCGCGTCGATCCGCGTTCTTCCAGGGCCACAACCTACAACAATTTGCGGGACTTGGTGCAAGCGGGACTGGTGCGCGAAGTGGCCGTCGAGGGCCGCGCCGCACGCTTCGATGCGAAAGGTATGCGGCACCACCACTTCATCTGCGACCGCTGTGGCAACGTTGAAGATGTGGACTGGTATAGCGTACCCGCGCCGCCTGCTGACTCTCTGGGCAGGCGAGTTCTGCGCGAATGCGAACTTATTTTCCGCGGGCTGTGTACGAAATGCGCTCCACGGCAACTCTCTCGCTCAGGGCCTCGCGTCAGCACCGAATGAAGGGAAGTCGGCAGCCAGCGCGGCCGACCCAAATTGAGGCAAGGAATCAGTCACAGTTTGCCGCAGTGTTTCTATCTATCCGAACAATCATCACCGCAATAGGGGCCTTCGCCCCGTTAATAAGGAGCAGAACTTGTCGAACGAAACGAAATGCCCGGTAACGCAAGTCACCGAGACGGAATCGCCCATGCATGGCGCCGTCACCCACACCGCCTCCAAAATCAGGAGGAATGCGGATTGGTGGCCGCATCAACTGGATTTGGCCATCCTGCACCAGAATTCTCCGCTATCCAATCCGATGCACGAAGACTTCGACTACGCCAAGGAGTTCGAGAGCCTCGACTTGGATGCAGTAATCAAAGACCTTCACGAATTGATGACTACTTCACAGGAGTGGTGGCCGGCAGACTACGGTCACTATGGGCCTTTCTTTATTCGTATGGCGTGGCACAGCGCCGGCACTTATCGCATCAGCGACGGCCGTGGTGGAGCAGGCATGGGCACCCAGCGTTTTGCTCCTCTCAACAGCTGGCCGGACAATGTCTCCCTCGATAAAGCACGCCGCCTGCTCTGGCCTATCAAACAGAAGTATGGCCGGAAAATCTCCTGGGCCGACCTTATGATTCTCACCGGTAACGTCGCGCTGGATTCGATGGGACTTAAATCGTTCGGCTTTGGCGGCGGCCGCGAGGATGTGTGGGTTCCTCAGGAAGACATTTTCTGGGGACCCGAAGGTAAGTGGTTGGGCAGCGACCGCTACCAGGGCGATCGTCAACTGGATAATCGTCTCGGCGCGGTTCAGATGGGCCTGATTTACGTGAATCCCGAGGGCCCCGATGGCAAACCAGATCCGCTGGCAGCAGCCCGGGATATTCGCGAAACCTTCAGCCGCATGGCGATGAATGACGAAGAGACCTTCGCTCTGATTGCCGGCGGACATACCTTCGGTAAGGCACACGGTGCCGCCGATCCGAATAAATATGTTGGTCCTGAGCCCGAGGGAGCCGGCCTCGAGCAGCAAGGGTTCGGTTGGAAGAATTCCTTTGGAACTGGCAAGGGAGCCGATACGATTTCCAGCGGACTGGAAGGCGCATGGACCACCCAACCCGCCAAGTGGGACAACAACTATCTGGAAAATCTGCTGGGCTATGAGTGGGAGCTGGGTAAGAGCCCGGCGGGAGCCTGGCAGTGGTCGCCTAAGAACGGAAATGGAGCGGGAACGGTTCCCGATGCTCACGACTCATCGAAGCGTCACGCTCCGATTATGTTCACCACCGACCTCGCGCTGCGTATGGATCCAATCTACGCGCCGATCGCGAAGCGCTTCCACGACAACCCGCAGGAGTTCGCGGATGCCTTCTCGCGGGCATGGTTTAAGCTGACGCACCGCGACATGGGGCCGCGATCGCGCTACCTCGGCAAGCTGGTTCCTGCCGAGCCGCAGATCTGGCAGGATCCAGTTCCTGAAGTAGATCATGAACTCATCGCAGAGCCGGAGATTACTGCGCTCAAGACCAAGATTCTGGCGTCCGGGCTCTCGATCTCGCAACTGGTCTCAACTGCTTGGGCTTCGGCGGCGTCTTTCCGCGGCTCTGACAAGCGCGGCGGAGCCAATGGTGCCCGCATACGTCTTGAGCCGCAGAAGAACTGGGAAGTGAACCAGCCGTTGGTGCTGGCGAATGTTCTGGGCAAGCTCGAGACAATCCAGAAGGAGTTCAACAGCGGCCGGACCGACGGCAAGAAAGTTTCGCTTGCTGACCTGATCGTTCTAGGTGGCTGTGCAGCTGTCGAAGAAGCAGCCAGGAAGGCCGGGCACGATGTGAAGGTTCCCTTCGCGCCAGGACGCACCGACGCTTCCCAGGAGCAAACCGATGTGCAGTCATTTGCCGTGCTGGAGCAAACCGCGGACGGCTTCCGTAACTACCTGCGGCTTGGACACACCATACCGGCGGAAGAACTGTTGGTTGACCGTGCACAGTTGCTCACTCTGACTGCGCCCGAGATGGCGGTCCTGGTCGGCGGATTGCGCGTGCTGAACGCGAACTTCCGGCAATCGAAGGAAGGCGTCTTCACTAAGCAGCCCGAGACTCTGACCAACGATTTCTTCGTCAATCTGCTCGACATGGCGACTGAGTGGAAGGCCTCTTCTACAACCGAAGGCATATTCGAGGGACTGGACCGCGCAACCGGTACGATCAAGTGGACGGGCACTCGTGCGGACCTTATCTTCGGTTCCAACTCGCAATTACGGGCTATCGCAGAGGTCTATGCCTCCAATGACTCGAAAGAGATCTTCGTGAAGGACTTCGTGGCGGCGTGGAACAAGGTGATGAACCTCGATCGCTACGACCTTGCCTGATTTCGCGAGATTTACACAAGCCGCACCGGAGATGTAGTCAAAATGGGAAGCTGATGGCAGCTTCCCATACCACTTTTGTAATGTGGCGGAACCCTTGCTCAGCCGCGGTTTAACGCCCTCGTGGTATCCTTATATAGACAGCTGCGACCCTCCCTGTAGGCAATTTTCCCGCAGTTCCTGAACAATAAACCATGATCTCAGTTAGCAATGTTTCTATGCGCTACGGCGCTAAAGTTCTGTTCGACGAAGTGTCTACCGCGTTTACTCCCGGGAAACGCTATGGACTTACCGGCCCTAACGGAGCGGGCAAGTCCACTTTTATGAACCTGTTGACGGGCGAATTGACGCCGCAGAAGGGTACCGTCGTGCGCCCCCGCAAGCTGGGTGTGCTGCGTCAGGACCAGTTCGCCTACGACGCCTTCCGCGTGCTCGACACCGTCATCATGGGCAACCAGCGGCTCTGGGCGGCGATGGAGGAGCGCGAACACCTCTACGCGAAGGCGGAAATGACCAACGAAGACGGCATGAGGCTGGGCGAACTGGAAGGCATCGTGGGCGAAGAGGATGGCTATTCCGCCGAAACGGATGCTGCGCTCCTGCTGCAAGGCCTCGACATCGCCGATGAAATGCACCAGCGCCCGATGAGTGAATTGCAGGGCGGTCAAAAGGTCCGCGTGCTGCTGGCGCAAGCCCTGTTTGGGCATCCCCAGGCGCTGTTGCTGGATGAGCCGACGAACCACCTTGACCTGGACTCGATCCATTGGCTGCAAAATTTCCTGCAGAACTATGACGGGGTTGTGATAGTCATTTCTCACGACCGGCATTTCTTGAATAGCGTTTGCACTCATATCGCCGACATCGATTACGAAACCATCATCACCTACACCGGCAGCTACGACGAGATGGTGATGGCCAAGACCCAGGTTCGTTCGCAGATCGAAGGCCAGAACGCCCAGCGCGAAAAGAAAATCGCTCAACTGAACGATTTCATCGCTCGTTTCTCGGCGGGTACGCGCTCCAGCCAGGTGCAGTCGAGGCGTAAAGAAGTCGAACGCCTGCAGGTCACTGAACTAGCGAAGTCGAACATTCAGCGACCATTTCTTAAGTTCGAACAGAAGCGCCCGTCGGGCAAACACATTCTGGAACTGGATGGAGTAACCAAGTCGTACGGCGACAGCCAAGTCATCCGCAGTTTCACGGCCAGCATCTCCCGCGGCGAGAAAATTGCTTTGATGGGCCGCAACGGCGCGGGTAAAACGACGCTGCTGAACGCGTTGCTAGCCAATTCGCCGACCGTCCCCGAGGGTGAACTGCGCCAGACCAGCGGCTACGATGGCCCGTTCCTGAGTGACGGAGAGGTCGTCTGGGGACACGAGGCGGCCGTCGGGTATTTCCCGCAGGACCATCGGGCGCTCATCGAAAAAGGAATGACCGCGTTCGAGTGGCTGCATCGCTGGGATCCGGGTGCTGCGAACGAAGAAATCCGCGGCTTGCTGGGACAAATGCTCTTCGCCCGTGATGATGGTAACAAGCGCACCGAAGTGCTTTCCGGCGGAGAAGCGGCCCGACTGCTGTTCTGCAAACTCATGCTGCAAAAGCCTAACGTGCTGGTCCTCGATGAGCCCACCAACCACCTGGACCTGGAGTCGATCAACGCGCTGAACATCGCGCTGCAGAAATACGCCGGAACGGTTTTGCTGGTCACGCACGATCACGACCTCATCGACGAGGTCGCGACTCGCATTTGGCACTTCGAGGGCGATCATCACGTGACCGACTTCAAGGGTGCCTACGAGGAATACCAGTCAGTTCTGGCGGCGTAGAGTTTCGTGGGGGCGTGGCGCTAAGCGAAACGTCTCAAGGGAAGGTTCTGCCAGGAAGAGAAGATCGCAACGAACCTCTTGCTGGCGTAACAACGCACGCCTCAGTTGCGAACTCGATTGCCCCTCATCCAGCCAGGGTTTGACGAAGATATACTGCAATGTCAGTGACGAAGCTATGCACTGATGCTTCTGCAATGCGATGGCCGACGATTGCGTTTATCGTCTTTCCAACAGCGCCCAAGGGTGGTTCGTAAGTCCCAGAGAAATCCAACTGTGTTTCGGTTGAGGTCAGCGGGTATACGAAAAGCTCTCCTTGCATGAGCGGAAACAACCTCGGCAAGGTCGTGGCCTCCCACTCCAAGAGTAATCTCGTGCTGGCGCTTGAAGCGGCATCGGCGGCCTTCTCCTCGACCCCTTTGACCGCGATATTGATGTCGGCCTTCACCCCAAGACCAGCAAAATCAACATGCAATTCAGCAGCGACCGATTCGGCGCGGGAAACGGCAGCTTTTGTAGCGGACTGGAACACTCCGACCGCGTTGTGTTTGAGCGCATCACGGACGCGATGATAGGGATGATTCACGTAGTCGTAGCTGCGAATCTCACGTCCGGTGTTCATCAACGTTATTCCGATCGAATTAGACCACCAACTTGCGAACCTTGGATCATGCAAACTGTACCATAGTGCGGGCAAGATCAATGTTGCAGACTTTGACCAGAGAACCTCCGCATGGTTGCGGTCCGAATTCCGCGCGTTCCCCGAAGACTCACGAATGATTTGCCTGTATGATGTTTTCCGCCTCGGATTCAATCGTGAGGCATCGGCAGGTGCCCTACGGGTTGGCGGTCGCTGCGACCAGAGAGTAAGGAGGCTTGATGGCTCTTATCGATGTCCCTTTGTCGCGCTCGGGTTTCGGACAAACACGGCGTGTCGACAACTGGTGGGTGCAGCCGTTGGTCGTCTTTTGCGTTCTGTCTGCATTCATTTTCTATTCCACATGGGCCGCATTACAGGGGCAGCACTATCGTTTCGGGCCCTATCTCTCGCCTTTTTACTCCCCGGAGTTGTTCGGTCCTGAGGGCTGGTTCGGCCGGATGCCAACCTGGATGCCTGTCTCGGTGACTGCGGCGATGCTGATCCTCTGGGCGCCGGGTGGATTTCGAGTCACCTGCTACTACTACCGAGGCGCCTATTACAAAGCGTTTTGGGCAGATCCTCCTTCCTGCACGGTAGGCGAACCGCGGAAGACGTACCTCGGCGAACGATCTTTCCCCCTTATCATGCAGAACATTCACCGGTATTTCCTTTACCTGGCGCTGTTGTTTCTCGTCATTCTGGCACGCGACGTGTGGGATGCGTTCTGGTTTAACGGCCGATTCGGTATAGGCGTAGGCACGCTGGTCCTGCTGACGAACCTTGCACTATTGAGCTCGTATACATTTGGCTGCCATTCATTCCGTCATCTTGTCGGCGGTTTTCGCGACCGCTTGGCCGGTGCCCCAACCCGCAAACGGGTCTATGACTGCGTAAGCTGTCTTAACCGGCGGCACATGCTGTTTGCATGGTGCAGTCTCTGCAGCGTGGCATTTGCCGATTTCTACGTGCGGATGTGCTCAATGGGTTTGTGGACGGACTGGAGGATCGTTTAGTGGCCGAATACATAACGCATGAGCACGACGTCGTGATCATTGGAGCGGGAGGGGCGGGGCTGCGGGCTGCCGTCGAGGCTTCAGCCGCTGGCGCAAAGGTCGCGGTCATCACGAAATCACTCTTGGGCAAGGCCCATACCGTAATGGCTGAGGGTGGCGTGGCCGCGGCCATGGGTAACGTCGACGACCGGGACAGCTGGCGGGTTCATTTTGCTGACACCATGCGCGGTGGCCAGTATTTGAGTAACTGGCGTATGGCGGAGCTTCATGCCAAAGAAGCTCCGGACCGTGTGCGCGAACTGGAAGCCTGGGGTGCCCTGTTCGATCGCACCAGCGACGGCCGCATTCTGCAGCGCAATTTTGGCGGGCATCGCTATCCCCGGCTGGCGCACGTAGGTGATCGGACGGGACTGGAGATGATCCGTACGCTGCAAGACCATGGCATACACCTGGGCTTAGACGTGTTCATGGAATACACGATCGTAATGCTGCTGAAGGACGGAGATCGTATCGCGGGGGCATTTGGTTACGATCGCGAGCGCGGCCGATTTCACTTGTTTCGTGCCAAAGCTCTAGTGCTGGCGACGGGAGGCATTGGAAGGGCTTACAAGATAACCAGTAACAGCTGGGAATACACCGGGGATGGCCACGCTCTCGCCTACCACGCTGGTGCGTCGCTCCTGGACATGGAATTCGTACAGTTTCATCCTACCGGAATGATCTGGCCGCCCAGCGTGCGCGGCATTCTGGTCACGGAAGGAGTGCGTGGCGAAGGAGGAGTACTGCGCAACCGGAACAACGAGCGCTTCATGTTCAAGGACATTCCTCCGCTTTATGTAAACCAAACCGCCGACTCCGAGGAGGAAGGCTGGCGTTACACCCAGGGTGACAAGAACGCCAGGCGCCCGCCGGAACTGCTAACGCGCGACCACGTGGCGCGCTGCATTCGGACTGAGGTGCGGGAAGGACGCGGAAGTCCGCACGGCGGCGTGTTCCTCGACATCGCCTGGATTAAAGAGAAAATCCCCAACGCGGCCGAACATATCAAAAAGAAGCTGCCCAGCATGTATCACCAGTTTAAGCAGTTGGCCGATATCGACATTACGCAGGAGCCGATGGAGGTTGGTCCCACGACCCACTACATGATGGGCGGAGTCCGGGTGAATGCTGATTCGCAAATGTCGGAGGTCCCCGGATTGTTTGCCGCGGGAGAGTGTGCAGCAGGTTTGCACGGCGCCAACCGCCTGGGTGGAAATTCGCTCTCTGACCTGCTGGTTTTCGGTCAACGCGCAGGAGAATATGCCGCCAGGTTCGCTAGAGAAAACTCATTAGGCGCCATTGATGGTCTGGAACTTGCATCCGCGGAAAAGTGGGCGCTGCGAGCCTTCGAGAATAATGGGTCGGAGAACCCATACGGGGTACAGCACAAGCTTCAAGACACAATGCAGGACCTGGTCGGGATTGTTCGTCAAGAGCACGAGATGCTGCAAGCGCTCGAGCGAATTCGAGAACTTAGAGCTGCCAGTGACGTAGTCGGCGTGGACGGGAACCGGGAATACAACTCCGGCTGGCATACCGCGCTGGACCTGCACAATCTGCTGACCGTCTCAGAAATCGTGACGCGCGCTGCTCTGGAGAGAAAGGAAAGCCGCGGCGCCCATTTCCGCGACGATTTTCCGGCCAAGGATGACCAGGCCGGAAAATTCAATATCGTGGCACGGAAAGGTCGGAATGGAGAAGTGCAACTCACTCGGGAGCCGATCTCACCGATGCGAGAAGACCTGCAGCAAATCATTGAGGAGATGAAGTAATGGCGATGGCAACGTTCCGCATCTGGCGCGGAGAAAAAGCGCAGGGCCAATTCCGAGATTACGCCACCGAAGTCTCACCCGGCATGGTGGTCCTTGACGCCATTCATCAAATCCAGGCTGAACAAGCCGGCGACCTTGCCGTTCGCTGGAACTGCAAGGCAGGGAAATGCGGTTCGTGTTCCGCCGAAATCAACGGCATGCCGAAGTTAATGTGCATGACCCGACTTAATTCTCTGCCACTCGAGAAACCTGTGACCGTCGAACCGATGAAGGCTTTCCCTCATATCAGGGATCTAGTGACCGACGTATCCTGGAATTACAGGGTGAAACAGGGCATTCCGAAATTCCAGCCGCGGAAGCCGGATGCCGAAGACGGTACCTGGCGCATTGCACCGGAAGACGTTGAGAGAGTGCAGGAGTTCCGCAAGTGCATCGAGTGCTATCTCTGCCAGGATGTCTGCCACGTATTGCGTGACCACCAAATGCACGAACAGTTCATCGGTCCACGGTTTCTGGTTTATGTAGCAGCCCTGGAGATGCACCCTTTGGACGTCGGCGACCGCGTCCAAGATCTGCGAAAGCAGTTCGGCATCGGCTTATGCAATATCACTAAATGCTGCACCAAGGTCTGTCCAGAGGGCATCACCATTACGGACAACGCCATCATTCCGTTAAAGGAACGGGTTGTGGATCGGTTCTTCGATCCTCTCTCGAGGTTGTTCCGCGTTTTCAGCCACGCGAAAGCATAGGAGGTGTTATGGAGTTCGAACTCAAGCCCATTTCAGTACAGAGTATCCCCCACACCCTCGAAAAGGTGGAGCGTTACAGGCTTCTGAATGAACCGGCTCTTGCGGAAAGCATTTGCCTGGACGTTCTGGAGGTTGCGCCCGATCATCAGCAGGCACTGATTTCCCTGCTCCTCGCGCGTACCGATCAATTCCAGTCAAACGCGCAGCCCAAAGGAGCACTGGAAGTTCTCGCGAGAATTAAAGGAGACTACGAGCAAGAATACTACACCGGCGTCATCTGGGAGCGTCTGGGAAATGCCCGCATTCGTCACGGCGATCCTGGAACTCGTAGCTCCGCCTATCATGCTCTGCGCGACGCGATGATTCACTACGAGAAAGCTATGAATTTTGCTCAGACTGGAAACGATGACGCCATTCTGCGATGGAACACTTGTGCGCGCATGATCATGCTGAACCCAGACATTCAGCCGTTGTCCGAGAATGATTCCCAGTCGTGGCAGCGCGACGAAGCTGGTTCCAGAATCGCAGACGCTTAACGTTTACGCTATCTTCCGTTCTGGTGGCACAGACCTTGCGGCTATCACGAAGCAGTTGCTGGGGCGCGTCTCGCCGGCAACCTCTCATCCAAGATCGCGATCGCGAACCGTTCACCTGAGCCGGGGCGTTGTATTGAAGAGTTTCCAATCGCTAAGAATCCATCCGCGCTCGACGGTCGTGAATGAACTAGAATCACGACAAGAAGGCTGGACTCAGCGGCCCGCGTCGTCTGCCGGCAAAGTCAGCGTTCACTCCCATCCTTTCGACGGAAGAGAGGTCGCCAGGCAACTGGCAGCACCGGCTGAAACGAGCATACCCAACTTGCACCGAGCGAGAATCGTTCATCCAGAGTGCGGATGAAAGGTGGAGACATGGCGACTCGGCATAGAAAAATCTTGCTGGGGAATAGGCACAGACGAAAATCCTGCCTGACTATGACGGGTCGAGGGATATCGAGTTCATGCCTAGACCAGCGCACCAGCATTTGCCTGCGCCGCGTCGGACGGTTTATTTTGTTGGTTGAGAAATGCTGGTACGCCCGACGGGAATCGAACCCGTGCCTCCTGCCTTACCAGAGCAGTGCTCTTCAAGTAGGCTAACACCTTCACCTCTAGCACCTTCATACTTGGACTTGCGCGTAGTCGCCTCGTATCGACTCTGCCACGCAGAAAGGACTGTAACACTCCTCCTGCCTACGGCCGTTAAGGATACAACTTAGCCAGCCTGACGGCACACGGCGCGCAACTCCTAGTAGTCCCCCAAAAAGACGCTTCGGTGGAGGCTTGTCATAGCTACTCGACAACCTCTAAGCTACGGGCGCACTGAAGAGCGGTGATCTTACCTATCCTCTAACGACTTGTCAATCACCACCTGTCGCCGGTAGAGATAAAGTTCCGTAGAGTGCTCGGAAACACGCTATGCAAGATGATCGCGCTCGACGGTATCCGGCACAGAGGTCTGCAGAGCGTAGCGCGAAGGATTCATCTCTTTGGAGGGTTGATAGGCCCTCACTGAGGCGTTCTGCGCCGAAATCCAGACAGATTCACCCCGTCCACTAAAAAGCCGTTCCGAGCTTTCGAGGGGATGTTAAAACGCAGACTCTCTCTTCTCTGATGAATTGGAGGCTACGACAAGGTATGTCACGAGGGAAACGAGATCCGCCAGGGTGTCAATCTTTTTTAGGCTTATCTCGACCGCCATCAGGTCCAAGTGAAGTTCGTCAGAAAGTTCCATAAGGATGCTGACCAACCCAAGAGAGTCAACCCCCAGGTCCTCCAGTAATCTGATGGAAAGCGGCAGAGTGGCCGAAGCCCCCAAATACCTCTGAACGGTCTCCGAAACGATTCTCTCGATATCAGCGTTGCGGGCGTTTCTCATATGCTCTACACTGCCCTGAAGCGCGGGCGAGGTTGCCATTTTGAGTCGAAGTTTCTCACGCCAAAGTCAAGACCTCAGGTTGCCTCAGCATGAACAACAAGACCGACTGGTGTCAAGAAGGAAGAGCGAACACGCAACAGCAAAGGATTAAGTGGGAGACAGCGCTCAAACTGCAGGCTGTCGAACAGTTGCTGCGTGGCAAGAATCTGGACACGGTTGCAAGGGAAACGGGCTGTTCGAAGAAACAACTTTCATTCTGGTATCGTCGCTTTCTAACCGGTGGTGAAGCCTATCTCTCGACTCGAGACGATCTCTCAGAGATTTCGAAGTTGCGAGAATCGAATCGGGTACTTCTCGAAAAGACTGAGGATCTCGAGAAGCGCAATCGGGAACTCGTCAAAGCCCTTGAAGCTGCCGGCACCGGAACTCTCCGTCAGTCGTTGGTGCATCCCAAGTGTTCAGAGCATTATGCGAAGGCCTTCGAAGCAACCGGGATCGAAGTTTTCCAGGTTCCCGAATGGCGAACACATGTACTTGTGAAGTCCGCTCCCAGCCTTCAGCTAGTTCAGCACGCAACGGGCGTTTCGGGGCATTCGTCTCTCGATCCGGACTGTGATCTTAAGGGCGGACTTGAGCGGTTGAGGCGAGCGGGGATTGGGTCAGTTTCTCTAATCACAGATCCAGTGTGGTCTCCCGGCCAAAATCTCCTCGAGACGGCGTTCGGAAGCTGCCGTCCTTTTAACGAGAATTACATGATTGATCGTGGGTTGGGACGGGTTCGAGTCCGAAAACGTCACAGGGACATGATCAACAACGCGAAGAAGCTATGCGCTATCGACCGGGCTTCGTTGGCTCCATTGCTCCAACTCTGGCGGACCCTGTACCAAAGCAATCGCCAGATGCGGGCTGAGGTCCGTTACACGCCCCCACAATACTTCGAAATGCTCGCCGGTCTCGAAGGAGTGGAAGTCATTGTAGCTCACCACGAAAATGAAATCGTTACCATGAACATTTGGCTTCGGTTCCATGACATTCTTTACTACATTGACGGTGCGTCCAACCAGAGAGGACTAGCCATCTCCTCCCCTTACGCAACATTTGCTTACGTACTCGAGCACTATTCCGATTGTCGGTACATTTTTCTTGGTGGATCGGCAGACTTCAGGGGGCCACGCTCTGACGGCCTGGCAAGATTCAAGCGTGGTTTTGCCAATGTCTCGGTCCGTGACTATCTCTGTACATCGCATCTGAGAAATACCAGTTAGACCTGCGCAGGTTAGCGATCGTCGCACCCATCTCGCAATAGCTGCGATCAAGTCTGACTTTATATGGTGCAATGTATCAGTTTGTGTCTGCCCCATAGTTGAGGACTAGAGATGATTAACGCTACCGAGGCCGTAAGCTGCCTTCGTGAACACGGGTTTGGTCCCTATCTTTGGGTTCCTTGCACAACCTTAAGACCTTTGCTGGCCGGAGTCCTAAGCTCGGGCGATTCCTTTATGGCCACTCCAAATGAAGGAGACGCAATCGGAATTGCAGCTGGCGCATATTTGACGGGCCGCAAGCCAGTCGTACTCTCTCAGAACTCCGGAATCGGCAACATGATGGGCGCGCTAACCTCACTCACGTATACCTTTCGTCTTCCCGTATTGCTCATCATTTCATGGAGAGGAAAACCAGGAAACGCTGACGAGCCGCAGCATGAATTGATGGGGCAAATTACCAGTCGGTCGCTGGAATTGTTAGGAGTGGGGCAAGTCCCTTTCCCGAACAGATTGGATAAACTACGCGACGGCATCGAAGCCGCGGCCCAGTACATGGAAAGCCGTTCTTTGCCATTCGCCTTCATTTTGAGCCCAGGGGACATGTCATTTGAAGGCGAGGAGACGGTGTCTGTTCGCGACGGCAGCCCGCGGGGTACGATTCGACACTTTTGCGTTGAGCCTGCTTGTCTCAAGCGGGTTCATGCGATTGAGACCATAATGGCACATGTTGGCCGCCATGATCTTGTGGTCTCGACAACCGGTCTCACGTCGCGGGAGCTCTACAGCTGTTCTGATCGTCCCGGAAACTTTTATGTTCTTGGCAGCATGGGTAGCGCCTCAATGATCGGGTTGGGCATTAGCCTGAACTATACCCGCGGGATGGTCATTGTGCTGGATGGCGACGGGGCCGCTCTCATGAGGTTGCAAACTCTAGCATCAATCGGACATTATCATCCGCCCGATCTTATACACGTCGTGTTGGATAACGGGCGATATGACTCTACAGGCGGTCAGCCCACTATCGCTTCGACCGTTAATTTTGCCGAGATTGCCCTGGCATGCGGCTATGCATCTTCTGCTTCTCTGGCTCGTAAGGATGACCTGGACTCGGTCCTATGTCGTTGTATGAGTACCCCCGGGCCACATTTTATTCGTATCAAACTACTTAACGGTATTGAAGAAAGTGCGGGGCGGCCCGCCTTAGCTCCTCTTGCGATACGGGACCGCTTCATCGATTTCGTTCGGCAGCGCAGGGACGAGCCTGTTTGAGAACTTGCAATGATTCCTCACAGGTCATCGAGTGCTGAGCTCGATCCTAACGCTGGCGGTCTGACTGAAGACCTCGGAACGATCTAAAGCTCAACTCCCCGGCCACCTGACGCGGCTGAGAGGATCGACAGCATGAAACATGAGGTAACGCCGCACGGGGCCCCGATTAGACGCTATGAGGTTCATGGTATCGCGTCAATGATGCGCGACTTGGATTGGCTGACCGAAGATGTTCCTGCGTTGGAGGCAGCCATCCATAATACACAACGCCTGGATCATCTATTGCGGGAAGACCTAGAGATCAGGTCGGGAGAGCAGTTAACTGCACGTGTAGGCGATGTGGTGCTATTCCGTGTGTTGGAACCAGGACCGTTCGCAGATATGGAAACCATCTGGGGCGGCAGGGTTGCCGTTGTTGCAGGTCAGATCTACATTGGAGTTATTTGCGAGCGAAACTCAACCAAATATTTTGCCGCCAGCTTCAGCCAGAAAAGCTGCTCGTACCACAAGCTGGTCTTGCAGTGGGTGGCCCAATCCGGAGGCATAGGCTACTGTACGGGATATTCTCCGGCCCTTGCGGGGCAGACTGGGTATGGCAAGCCAGCCGACGTAGAGGTGATAGGGATACTATATGACTCAACACGGAAGGCCTATCTCAATACAGTATCGATTTCAGGACTGGAATCTAGCGACCTCCAGTCACACGTTGGCATTCCCCCGACATTGTTGGTCCTTGGAACGACAACAGACGTCGGTAAGACGACAGTAGCGTGCCGATTACTGCAAGGATTATCAAAGCAGTTTGCCTGTGCTGCGATAAAGGCTTCTGGAACCGAGTGGTATCAAGACTCATTGCTCCATAGAGACAGTGGCGCCGCTTGGGCCATGAACTTCGGCTTTGTTGGGCTGCCTACGACCTACTCAGACGATGGCTCGCTTTATAGGCACGCGCTACACAAACTATACCAGTACATTGACGATCCCAGCCGCCTTCCGCTCTACAAACGACCGCCAGTTGCTCGCTACGAGAAGTGGCCGCGGCCGGACATTCTACTGGTGGAACACGGCGGAGATATTCTGGGAGCCAACGTGCCCACGTTTCTTGACGATGATTACCTGATTAAGCCGGTTAGGATGATCATTGTATGCAGTGAGAGCGCACTGGCAATGGTCGGGGCATTGCAGGAACTGTCGGCACGGCGGATTGGTGCTAGGCCATGTAAGCTCTATGCCGCGATGCCCCGGATTAATCCGGAGGGATTCATCGATCGCCTGGCTCCGCACATCGGGGCCGGCCAGCTCCATGGCATAGTTGATATCAACAAACCGGGCCGTGAGCCAGCTCGCGGCTGGCGATGCGAATATGCTAGCCGGCATAATCACGTGTTAGGTGCCGACGATGTGATCGGGGAGATGGCACGCATTGTCGACAACGAGCGACAGCCAAGATAAGGATTAAACATGATGTAATCTGCGAGCTTTGCTTGACGAGTTGCTGCAGTAGGCTACCGCACCGGAGAGATCCTGATGGAACACATCAAGAGCGTGGGTGAGATCATAACCAAGAGTGCGAGATTGTACGGCAAGCGCACCGCTTACGTTCATGATGGGGCGACGTTGACCTTCAGGCAGCTCGCCCGTGGCGCCGATTGTCTCGCGCATCGATTGAGAATATCCGGTGTAGATCATGCGGAGCCTGTTGCTGTAATTCTGGATAAATCACTGAACTTCATAAAGGCGCTTGCCGCTATCCTGGCGGTTGGAGCCATATACGTGCCAATCGACCCTAAGAACCCGGATGACCGCATCATATATCTACTGCGGGACTCTGGTGCAAAGCATGTGATTACAACTACGGCAAGCGTCTCACGCTTGTCTGCTTTGGCAGGCCCCGAAGTCAGCTTTATTTGTATGGATCGATCGGAGGAGATGATTCATAGCAAGACTGTCCGGGGAGAAAAGTCGAAGCCGGCTGCCGGGAATGATGTTGCTTACATTATCTATACTTCGGGGTCGACCCAAATGCCTAAGGGAGTGGCGATTCGACATGACAGCCTGCTCAACTATATTAAAGAGACCGTTGCAATGTATGGCTTCGATGCTCAGACTCGCATTCTCAGTGTGAAGTCGTTTTCGTATGACGCCTCCGTCACCGATATTTTCTGTCCGCTATATTCCGGAGGACGAGTCTATTTGCAGGATGAGACCTTAGTGTTTCCTCAGGTGATCGAAGAGAAGATAAAACGACACGGCATCACCCATCTAAGCTGCACACTCCCATTATTCAAGCTCCTGGCGCAGAAGGGTTCCTTTCGTCCGCTCACATACTCCAGAATGAAAACGATGTCTGTTGGAGGCGACGTCGTGAGTCCAGAGACTTTCCACAAAATCAAGGCCGGACTTCCCGGAGTACGACTGTTCAATCGATATGGACCGACAGAGACAACCGTAGCGTGTTGCACGTATGAAGTTACGGAAGATACCGATCGGAATAAACCGGTCCCAATCGGAAAGCCTCACAAGAATGTCTGTTTTAGGGCGATCAATGAACAGGGGGAAGAAATTGGCGTAGGTGAAACCGGCGAACTGTTTATTGGTGGCGTGCAGGTTATGGCAGGCTATTGGAGAGCACCGGAACTAACCGCGGCGGTGATGTCGAAATTTGAAGACGGACAACGCTACTATAAGACGTCGGACCTCGTCACCCTTGACGCAAATGGAGACTACGTCTTTTTGCGGCGGTTGGATAATATTGTAAAGAAATATGGATTCCGCATAGGCCTTGATGAAGTTGAGGCTGCAATCGTAAGCATAGGCGTTGCTGACGAGTGCGTTTGTATCTTCATCCCAGAGGACGATAAAGGCAGTCCGAGTCGGCCTAAGATTGTCGCCTATCTAAGAGCCGAAGGGAACGGCAAGACGGACCAGCAAACGCGCGAGAAGCTACGCTTGCTGCTGCCCAATTTTATGGTACCCGACGTTCTTATACACGTTGAGAGTATTCCCAGAGAGCTTTCCGGGAAGCCGGCCCGCCGGCTATTGAAGCAGAAGTTCCTGGATGGGATCAAGACGGTCGGACATGGGTATTGATGGCGCACTCGTGGGTAGTTGTGCGGGAAGTAAGGCTGAGGACATTCCGTCGCAAGGCATAAGACCCAGAATGGTCGTTGCTTATGTCTCCCAGTCGCCACCTGCATATCAGGATCCTGGGGTTCAGCCGGACGGTTGCGATTTACTTCTGGTATTGTCCTGGACTCTATCTGGCTAAGCCGGTCGGCGACGGTGGCATCGTCTGCAAACGCCTTCATGGGGCAGGTCACGACCACCTAGGTGTTATTGACAACTATCGTACGCAGGAGCACACTTTCGCGATTCTGGTCGCTTCGAGGATCTAGCTCCATGTTACAAGTTTAAGGCCTTGGTCGGTGGCGCGCGGTGAGCTTCTCGCCTGGGCTCCAGGAAACTTTGGGGTGCGGCGGTGAATGTAAGCCTCCCGCTGATCTGCTTCCCATCAAATCTACAGAACAGTCGACTACTGAAACAGATCACGAGATGGGCGGACTACATGCTGAGCACCGCGGAAGTGTTTCGGAAACGCCTTGAAACAGAGACTTGCTTGATCGGCGTGGGAGCCTACGATGCGCTTTCGGCCAGGCTGGTCCAGACTCACGGCTTCGATGCCATGTGGATTAGTAGCTTTTGCGTTTCAGCGGTCCGGGGATTTCCGGATGCTGGCATCCTTACGCTAACTGAGCTACTACACACAACCGAACAACTCCTGGAGGCGGCTGAAATCCCTGCGATCGTAGATTGTGACAATGGGTACGGAGAGGTTGCTCAACTGTCCCGTGCCGTCCGCTCGCTGGAACGCGTCGGGGCTGCCGCCATTTCAATCGAGGACAGCGCCTTTCCCAAACGCTCAAGCCTCTACTCGATTCCAGGCAGGAAGCTCGTCCCAACCGAACAGTTCACAGCCAAGATCCAGATTGCTAAGGAGGCCCAGCGGTCGACGGACTTTACCGTCATTGCACGGACTGAAGCGCTAGTGGCTGGCCTGGGGATCGCAGAGGCGCTGGAGCGTGCGGCACGATACGCCGACGCAGGGGCGGATCTTATTCTGATCCACGCGGTGACGAAGGACAGTTTTGCCAGCCTGGTCAGCCTCGCCCGCAGTGCCTCGCTCAGCAAGCCGCTTGTGGTTGTCCCGACAGCCGCCTGGCAGTACTCGTCGGACGACCTGCGCGAGGCCGGTTTCAAGCTGATTATCTACGCGAATCAGCAACTACGCGCCGCCGCGAAAGCTATGGAAGCGGTGATGATTGCGCTTAGAGGTTCGGGACGAATTGACCCGGTCGCTTGCCAACTCGCCAGTATCGACGAAATCAATCACCTCGTCGGTTACTCTGAATTCCAAAACTTGGAAGAGCGGCATCGGCTGCTGTGCGCTCCAGTTCCTGGTAATGGCGGTAAGAAAATAAGGCGCTAATCGATGAGCGGTGGAGACGCAGCCACCTCACGGAAGATGTTATCGGCCCTAGACGTCCTGGAACGAATTCTGCGTTAGAGGACGCTTCGATGCGAAACAACAAAGTTTTCACTCGATGTCCAGAGTTCTCCTCTGTGAGGGTAGGAGAACTGTCATTCTAGGTGGTCCAGTTTTCGCGGGGCTACGTCACCAGAAAAGCCGCGTCACCACATCGTCTGTCCTGATTGCCTCTGCATCCTACGGTGCGAAGTAACCCGAGATATCGAGGATGCGGTACGCAGTGTTGGAGGTGAATGCGTCCACGGACCCATCCACGTTGGGCACGATGGCCATGTTCGAGGTAACTGCTCGGTCCACCGCATTCAGGGTTGAGACCAGCGGCTGTTGCTCACTGTCCGGCCACAGCGTCAGGAATCCAAGCGAGCTGGTAGGCACAACCGTGGCATTCAAGACAAAAGCCTGCGCCGTGGTGGGAGCGCTGCAACCGGTGCTAACCACGTCGAAGGCGTAGGTGCCGCTGATGTCCAGCGGATATTGCGGGCGGGTATCGGCAACTCGGCAGGGTGGCGGCGCATAGAGCGACAGGCCGCCGGTCCCGGGAGGAGCAAAATATCCGTTGATATCGATGATTAGATCGGTATTGTCGGTTACATAGGCATTGATATCGCCGCCAGCTCCAGCCGGAACAATCGCTGCATTCGCCACGGTGGTCCCGGTCCCGTCGTTCAGAGTCGAAACCGTGGGCTGCGACTGACCCGATGGCCATACCGTTAGATAGTTTAGGGAATTCTGGGGCACGACGGTGAAGCTGAGCGAGTACGCCTGCGCCGTGCTCGGAATATTGCACGCCGTGGCCTGAAGGATGGGAAAATCGCGTTGCTGGCCTCCCGGCAAGAATGGACCTCCCAACGGTCCCTGCGGACCGCGCGTGTCGGCGATGCGACAAGGCGTCAAGGGATAAAAGGCCAGGGCCTCCGGATTCGGCAGGGCTACGAAGTAGCCGGTAATGTCGAGCACAACGTCGGTGGTATCGCTGGCATACACGGATACTGCCTGGTCGGTGCCGCCGGGCACAATCGCGGCTGCAGCTTTAACCCGCCCGTCCAGCGAGTTGGTGGTCGACACTAATGGCTGCGGCTGTCCGGTGGGCCAGAGCGTGATGTAGTTCAGGAGCGCCGCGCGGTACTACGGTGGCGTTCAACGCGTAGGCTGTCGCGGTCGGGGGAATCCCACAGCTCCCCTGCGGTAAAGGGAAGTCGCGATACCTTCCGCCCTGAATCGGTGGGCCGCCAAAGGGTCCATCGGGATTGCGGGTATCGACGACGCGGCAAGGTGTTACGGGAATGAACTGCCAAGGCGGCAAAGGAGTTCCATCGACCACCGTGACACTACCCTGGACGCCGCCGCCGCAGTTTGATGTGGCGCAGTTGTTCTCCGCATAGATCCGGTTATTCGTCTCGTCCAGAGCGACGTCAACCGGGGAAAACCCGACGGTAAGGTTGACCAGGGAATGATTCGAGCCATCGAACACTGTCAAAAAACCATTGCTGCTGCTATACGGATCAACCTCGGAGGAGATATAAGCTTTGTTGGTCGTGGTGTTGATAGCCAATCCGTCCGCATATGGCGGTAGCGGGTAAAAGGACGTCGCCAGGGTCACGCCATCGATTACCGCCAGCTGGCTATCCAATCCATAGCCCATGTCACTGCAAACAACATAAATCTTGTTCGTCGCCTCATTAAGAGCCAGCTTTATCGCAGGTTCTTGGAGAAGAACCGTAGAGGTGGAAAGGGTACCTCCGTCGATTTGGGTTATAGATGCGTTTATGTACGTATCGCCCCCAACATAAATCTTGTTTGTAGCACTATTAACGATCACGATATTTGGGTCCCTGCCCACAGGAATCGAAGTGTTCGTTAATGTAACCGGGTCGACCATCATTACGTTGCCTTGCCTGCAGTTCCCCTGATCCGTGCCGCAGGGATTGACGACGAAAACTTTGTTCGTCGCGGGGTTGACGGCCACTGCCGGCGCGATGTTGTAGAAGCCATATCCGGTTGCGATGCTCGTCGTGGACAACGTAGTTCCATCGATAATCGTGAGAGTCTGCACCTGGAATATGCAATCGCCGTTACCGCAGGCGTTAACCACGAAAATCTGGTTGGTCGTCTCGTTGATAGCCAGAGCTTCGGGCCTGTAGCCCACCTGTACCGTAGTGGTCGCGAGAGTCGCTCCATCGATAACCGTTACCGTGCCATTGCTTCTGCAATACCAGTCGTTGCCGCAACTGTTCGCAACATAAATCTTGTTGGTCGTCTTGTTTACCGCGATGGGGGTTTCGCCCCAAGTCTGGGAGCCTATGGGCACGGTCGCAGTGGCGAACGTATCCTCATCAATGACGGTTACCGTGTTGCCGTTCTGGCACGAGTAGCATTGGTTGACCACATACACTTTGTGCGTGTTCGGGTTGACCGCTATGCCCCAGGGATTCATTCCCACCGGCAGAGTGGCGATGACACGTTGAGCGGAGGCAGGCAGGCATCCCCACAGGACCAGGGCGAGCAGGAAGCTGAACAACTTTTGCAACGAATAGGTTCGACCCATTGGTCGGTCTCCAGGAATCTTAACTAGCTGCGGGTTCATCCGCAGGATCAGTCCGAAGTGTGCTCTCTAACCCAGATCGCCGAGCCGACTCTATGGCGCGAAGTAACTGGAGATGTCCAGAATCAACTGCGTCAGATCGCTGGCATACGCGTCGATTGAGCCATTAGCAGTCGGCACGATCGCCATATTGGAGGTTACTGCACCGTCGTACGCGTTCAAGGTGGAAACGACCGGCTGGGTTTGTCCGTCCGGCCAAAGTGTCAGATATCCCAACTGCGTAGTCGGCACCACGGTCGCGTTCATCACGTATCCTTGCGCCGAGTTTGGCACCTGGCAGGCGCCGGCCGCCACGTTCACCGGCAACACTCCACTAAATGCCCCTCCGCCCGAACGTGTATCCAGCACACGGCAAGGGGAGAACGCATACAGCGACAATGGATTCGTTCCGGAAGAAGCCGGCGCAAAGTAGCCGTCGATGTCGATCAGCAGATCGGTGTCGGCACCGTAGGGATAGACCTGTATATCCCCGCCCTGGCCCGCAGGCACAATGGCCGCGTTGGCGGTTACCGTGCCGGTGGGTGCGTTCAACGTCGAAACCACAGGCATCGACTGACCGCTCGGCCACACCGACAGGTATCCCAGCGCAGCCTGCTGCCGTGGAATAGCGGTGAAGTTCATGGAGTAGGCCTGCGCGGAAGCAGGAATGCTGCACTGCCCGGCCTGCAGCACAGGAAAATCGCGGGTCTGCTGGTTCGGCAGATACGGTCCGCCCAGTGGCCCATCGGCGCCGCGCGTATCCACTACGCGACAGGGGGTCAGCGGGAAGAAGGCCAGCGTGGCCGCACTGCTGGGAATGAAGTAGCCGTTGATATCGATAATGACGTCGGTGGTGTCGGTGACATAGACGCTTACCGACTGATTGTCGCCTGCGGTGACCACGGCGGCATTCGCCTTGACCCGGCCATCACCTGAGTTGAGCGTAGAGATGAGGGGTTGGGTCAATCCGGTGGCCCATGCGGTAAGGAAGTTCAAGGTCTGCCGCGGAACGGCGGTGAAGTTGAGGGCATAGGCCGACGCATTCGACGGGATGCCCGGGCAGGGACCTACCGGTATGGGGAAGTCACGCTGAGTCCCTCCCGCCATGACGGGACCGCCAAACTGCCCGGTTGCACCGCGCGTGTCGACCACACGGCAGGGGGTGACGGGTACGAATTGCAGCGCCACCGGAATATTGAAGACAGCTGTTATGGTGCGAGCGCTGGTGATGGTAGCGGTGCAGGAGAGTCCTAGGCTCTGGTCGCAGTTGCGCCAGCCAATGAAGACGGACCCTAGCGCGGGAGCAGCGGTCAAGGTCACCGGCTGTCCGTCCCAGTAACTGCCCGAACACGAAGTTCCGCAATGGATGGCTCCGTCGCTGCTGGTCACGGTACCGCCGCCAGTCCCAGATGTATCTGCCGTCAGGGTGAACTGCTGGTTCTGTTCAACGGTAAAGGAGGAAAACACGTACTGGCTTTGATTGCCGGCAAGGTCGAGACTGTAGGCCGTGACCTGATGGAAGCCCGGCAGGAAGGCATTGAACGGCGCCGAATAGGTTTGCAAATTGCCGCCATCCAGCGAGTAATCGATCGCGGCAATGCCACTGCCTGTGTCGCTGGCGGCGAGAGTGACCTGCACTGGGCCGTCGTAACTGCCGTCCTGCTGGAGGTTGCCGGCCCATGTAGCGGTGGTGACCGGAGGAATAGTGTCATAACACAGAGGCCCGTAAACCGATCGCGCGGAATTTCCGGCATTGTCCCAGGCCCGGACATAAGCGTTGTGGCAACCTTGCGCCAATTGCGACAGTCCGTTGACCGAGCCACTAGCTGCGTAAGACTGCGGCCCGTAATAGCTGTTGCCGGCTCCTGGAGTGTGCTGACCATAGGGATCGCCGGGGTCGGCGTCCCACGCAACGCTAAATCCCGCCGTGCCGTTGGGTTGATGTCCATTCCCGCTGCTGTCGCTTAATGTCCAACTGACCGTCTGGTCCGTGTTGTACCAGTGATTGGTCGCAGGTCCCGAGAACGAAGCGGGAGGTCCGTTGCCGTCGCTGGCGAGGAAGTAGTTGATCGTCCAGGCAAGCTGCAGCATGTTGGCCGAGCCCCAGCCGGTCACTCGGTCATAACCCGAATGAGCGCAGAAGGAGGTCAATCCGTTGCGGTTCGTAACGTCGTTGTTATTGCATCCGCTGGTGATGTCATAGAAGGGATAGTGCGGCGCTGACTGTTGGCTTCCCTCGCGATAGAGAAACGGATTGCCGCTGCCCAGGGGTGCGCACGGGGCTGACAGCGAAGGCCCGCAGGTATTTCCGATAAGACTCTGCAGGTAGAGCAGGTAGGCATTTTCCTGGGCGAAGAAGCCGGATACTTCGGGCGCTGCGATGCTGGTGCCACCTACTCCCTCTAAGTAGCCCTGGTAATAAAAGTTTTGCGGCTCATAGTAGTAATCGGAATTTAGTGCCAGGTCGGGCACGCTCCGCATCCCGCCGGAACAGGCAAACTGGCCCTGGTAGCCCGGGTCGGAGAAAACTACGCTGCATCCGCCTCCGCTGCCTCCATCGTTTTGCGAACAGCCGTCCGGTCCGCCAGACCATGCCACTTCGCTGCTGAAACCTGCAAAGCGATCGGTGTTCAGGGAGGTGCCGCCGACCGCGGTTACATCGGGATCGCTCGCTGGATAGCTGACCGAGACATGCTGGCAATCGGCAGTGGAACCGCCGTCGCCCGAACTTGCAACCAGCGTCCAGCCTTGACCCGCCATTTGGTTGAAGACGTTGTGGTAGCTTGAGATCTCACCTGAGGTGAATCCATACTTTTCCGCTTCTCCCCAGCTCATGTTAACGACGCGCGCGTTGCCATCACTGAGAATCTGGCTCAATACGTCCAGCAAAGTAGAAATATGGTCGTTGACCCCTTCATAGACGTGGATCTCGGCCGTATTTGCGGGCGTGCCGAAACTGTTGGCCATCGCGGTCGTCCACTCCGTGTCCAGGGTTGTTTCCGGCTCGCAGCAAGGAGCGGTACCATCAATGTGATGGCGCTGCACGTTGTACGTCAACCTTTCCCATTGTGCCCAGAAGGAGATGTCGCTGTCATTGAAATCTCCCCAGATGGCGATGGCAATGGAAGCCTCCGGGGGAGAATTCCCCGGGTTGTTAAGTGGATTGCAGCAGTGGCCCAAGTCCTGCAGGGCTTGATAGTTGTAAGCGTAGGTGCTGGAGATATCGATGGGATCATAAGGACCATCTTGGCCAGACTGAAGGTTGCCTCGCTTATGGTCCGGACCTCGGGGCGACATTCCTTTATTGCCGCTCCCTTGCAGATGAGTGCCCATGGTGGCGACCGGCCCCGGAGAATACACCGGATACGCAACCTGAGACTTAATCCCGGAGAACGTGCGAACAACCTCTATATCATTCAGTCCCAGCACTGCTTGGACGGTGCTGGCTAACGCAGCGGGGAGTGATGGGTCGCGGTCGTTAGAGAAGTGGCGCTTGTCGCCTACCTGGTAGGTATTGATCCCAACGTTGAATGCCCTTTGCAGGACGGCAACGGGCGCTTCAAAATCAACTAACAAGCGATTGCGATATCTCTGCGAAACGGTCAATCCCTGGCTTTGCGCCCATAGTACGAGGGCCTGTTCATCCTGGAGAGAAGGCGCGAAACGCGCGTTCCATTCTGCCTCACTGAGGAACTGGTGGAAATGGGGAGAGCCCGGATCCTGTAACTGACGTAGGAACTCCTCCTCCTCTTGCATGAAGGGTGGCCGCAGCGCGATGACCACACGCAAAACCTGCTCGGGATCATAGGGGCCTACAGGTTGGGCGAGGCCGCTCTGGATGGCCTGCGGAGTTGCGGGAACAGGAACGGCCGTCTGCGCCGTCAAAGGGCGGACAAGTGCCAGCAGACAGCCGATCAGGAAAGTAGCCGCCGAACATCGCTTGATTAACCGAATGGTTTGCAACTGCTTGTCACTCCGACACTCGAAGTTCAGAAGCGAACTTCAATGCTAGGTTTACTACATAAGGTTCGGGTCAATCTGTGACGGATCGTAAAATGTCGCAGCCTTACACTCAACCACTGAGAAATGCCGGCGTCACTACTCGCAAGCCACACCTTTATCGGTCAAAGGCTGGACTGGATTGAGGGCAGAGCGACGATATCTAGAGGGAGCGCAGCGATGCCCCTCCCGCATCGGGAGCGAAGAGCTGCAGAGGTGACAATTGTGCTCTGAAAACGTCTCTACTTTACACTAGGGCTGCCGCAGCAGGGTAGTGGAAATTCCTTCCGTGTCAGGGCGCCTGAGCCGGTCCTAAGGTAAAAGCCCGTGATAATACCAATAGAATTTATTGCGGGGCAGCGATAGCGGAGGATGTAATCGGAGCTGTGGTTACCTGAGTGTCCCATTCCCGCATTGGCACATTTAAGGCAACGCCTGACGATAGTTGGAAGCTGCCGAGAATGCGCTGATCTTTTCACGAACCGACCTGAGTCTTGAACGCCTCACCGGATCGTATCTCGGCGGAACGCGTATGCTGATGACTGGAGGCTTGAAACATGAAGCCCGACGACCGCCCGCCCTTTCGACGCCCAGTCCACCCATTTCAGCCGTCCCGTCCTTCGACTATGCGTCGGCGCTGGCTATGGCTGGTTATCCTTATCGTCGCGATAGTGACGTTCGGGCGGACGTGGCTGTCTTATTACGTTGACAGCCTCTGGTTCGGATCGCTGGGTTATGGAGCCGTTTTCTGGAAGACTCTGGGGTTCCGGTGGGCGGTCTTCACCGTAGCGTTCCTGGTGACTTTCCTCGTGGTTTACGGAATCTTTTCGATTCTCCAACGCTACGAATTTAGCGCTGATCTTCACACGATTTTGATCGCCGGCAGAGTGATAAAACTGCCCGTCGAGTCCATATTGCGTCTCGTGGCGCTCGGTGGCTCGCTCTTCGTAGCCTTCGGTGTTGGCAGCGTCATGATGGCCGACTGGCAAACGTTCGCACTCTACTTTTACGCGCCCCGCACCAGCGGATTCATCGACCCGATTTTCGGCAAGCCACTTTACTTCTACCTGTTCGCTCTTCCCGCGTGGCAGTCGGTGTCAGGCTGGCTGCTGGTGATGGCAGTGATCAGCTTTGCCATCGCCGGGTTCTTTCTCCTGGTGAGCGGAGGAGGGCGCGCACTTGAAGGCTATGCTAACCGCTATGAGCTCGTGTCCTGGCGCGGCGTTTCCATTACGTTCTCGTTGGTTTTGCTGGTAATCGCATGGCGAGTGTACCTTGGGCGCTTCGACGCATTGTTCCAGGATCACACGGTTTTCAGCGGCGTCACCTATACAGACGCTCACATTTTCCTGCCTGGGCTCCTTATTGTCGCTGTGGCACTGGTTTTCGGTGCTGCAATCGCTACGGCAAACGCTGTCTGGTTAAAGCGTGGGCGGTGGCTCATTGCCGCAGTCGTTCCAGCTGTCTTCTGTTATGCCGCCCTCCAGGTAACCGGATGGTACGTCGCCAGTTTTCTCGTTCGGCCCAACGAACTGGTCCGTGAGACCCCGTACATCGCCAACAACATTAAGCTGACCAGGCAGGCTTATGGCCTGGACGAGATTTCGCAACAGCACTTTCCGGCGGACATGCGCCCCGAGGCTGCTGATCCGGCAAACAATCAGGCGACGCTCGAAAACATTCGATTGTGGGACTGGCGCGCCCTTCAAGACACGCTCCGCCAAATACAGGAGATCCGCACTTACTACGATTTTCCAGATATTGACATCGACCGGTATGTGATCGACGGCAAACTCACCGAGGTGATGCTGGCTGCCCGCGAATTGAATGTCGATAAACTCCCGGAAAGCAGCCGCAACTGGATCAACGACAAGCTGATCTACACCCACGGCTACGGCATCACCATGAATCGGGTCAACGGATTCACGCCTGAAGGGCTTCCGACTTTGCTCCTCAGCAACATGCCTGTCCAGAGCACCGTAGCTTCGCTAAGCGTCAAGCGTCCGGAAATCTACTTCGGTGAGCTGACCGACACCGATGTGTACGTGAAGACGCGTCAAAAGGAGTTCAACTATCCCGAGGGCCAGGCCAACAGCTTTACTGAATATCAGGGCAGTGGTGGGATTGTTGTAGGTGGTTGGTTTCACCGCCTCCTCATTGCTGTCGATCGCGGAGATGCGAGCAAACTACCCTTCAGCGACGATGTTAATCCGCAAAGTCGACTGCTCATGAGGCGAAATGTCGTACGGCGCGCATCGGAGTTGGCTCCGTTTCTCACCTTCGATAGAGACCCGTATATCGTCCTTGGAGAAGACGGCCGACTGTCGTGGATCCTGGACGCATTCACTACCTCCGATAGCTACCCTTACTCCACACATTCCCGCCTGGGCGATAACTCCATCAACTACATGCGCAATAGCGCCAAAGTTGTCGTCGATGCCTACGACGGAAGTACGACCTTCTACGTGTTTGATGGCAAGGACCCGATCCTTGCGGTGTACCGCCGTATTTATCCAACTCTATTCAAAGACGCTGCCGATATGCCCCCAGGGCTCCGCAAGCACGTTCGGTACCCCCAACTGCTACTTGAAAGACAAGCGGAGGTGTATGCCCTTTATCACATGACAGAGCCTGAGGTTTTCTATAACCGTGAGGATCTGTGGAATGTTGCCAGCGAGGTTGTCATGGGTGATAGCGGTGAGCAGACGACCCAGGTGATGCAGCCGCATTTCGTCCTGATGAAGCTGCCGGGGGAAACGGGAGTGGAATTCGCGGAGATTCTGCCCTTTACGCCGGCTAACCGAAACAACCTGATCGGGTGGATCGCGGCGCGCAGCGACGGAGCTAACTACGGGACGGCGCTGGTTTACGACTTTCCCAAGACGCGGTTGGTTGACGGTCCCTTGCAAATCGAAGCCCGCATCGATCAGAACGCCCAGTTGTCCGGGCAACTTACCCTCTGGAATCAGCAAGGTTCTCACGTCCGGCGCGGCACTCTGCTGGTTATACCCATTGGGCGAACGCTGCTCTATGCCGAACCCATCTACTTGCAGGCCGAACGTAGCCCTATGCCAGAGCTGCGCTTGGTCGTGTTAGCCCTTCAGGATCGTCTCGCCTATGGGACGACATTTGAGTCGGCGTTAGCGGCGTTGTTTGGAAGTGCGGCTCCAAGTCTCGAAGCAGCACCTGCTAACGCGCAATGGCCATCTGCTGCCACTACTTCAGCCGGTGGGTCGCCCTTGCCGCCCAACTTCAACGCGCTGATCGAGGACGCTGCGAATGACCTTTCCGACTACCAGCGATTAACGGCGCAGGGAAAGCTTGGGGAGGCCGGACAGAAGTTGGAGCAATTAAAGGCCGTACTCGAGAAGCTGAACACGCCTTCGAAGTAAGCAAAAACGAACATATCCCCTGCTGGATACTCCGATATGGAGTCGATCTTGCGCTACCTGAAGGTAGTTTCTGCCCGCAAGTCGAGCGGCGAAACACGACATTTCGAAGACCTTGACTAACGCAGGTACAGCCTTCGCGGATTTCAGCATACCTTTGTCCGGAACTCTGGCCGAACCATGTCAAAAAGCCAATGCGGGACTAAGAAATTGTCGGTGGTGGGGGTGAAATGATTACCTCAGGCAGCTTAGAAAAGTCTGGCGGAGAGGGGGGGATTCGAACCCCCGATACAGCTTTTGACCGTATAACGGTTTAGCAAACCGCCGCCTTCAGCCACTCGGCCACCTCTCCGACTTTGGGCGGGTGCGCAAACGCGCCGCTCTTTGCGAGCCAAATGATTATAGCAGCCGGGCGACTTTGCGCCAGTGCTGTCTTCAAACAGCCTGCTGGTTCTGGACGGTGCTGGTAAAACCTACGTTGCACTTGAACCCGACGACTTAACCAGGCAAGTGAAGTGCGAGCTACCCAGGGCGAGTTCTGCAGGGCCTTACGGTGCGCACGATTCTTGATCGGCCGAAAACACCCAGGCATTCATCCTCAGGCGTCGCAGACTTCGCGATCACTCACAATGTTGCTAAGCAGGGGTTGAGGGGAAGCCAGGATTTGCTTGACCATGCGCAAGGAGTGTCGCGCAACCATTGACGCCCCTGCGACTGCACTTGACGGCGGCTAGATGTGTCGCAGGGTGGAGCCAACATCCCACCGAATCGAAGCCGGCGACATGGCGATCAAAGCTGAGGCCGGCATCCGGTAAGATTGAGATTCTGCGGTTGGAGAGGATCGCCCTTGTCTGCTTCGAACCCGGTCGTCACCGTCAATCAGCGTGGAGCGCTGCGGCTGAAGAACGGCCATGCCTGGGTTTATCGCTCCGACTTGGTGCCGCCAATCGATGCGCCCCCTGGCTCGCTGGTGCAGGTGGTCGATCAACGTTCTCGCCGCTTGGGCACTGCGCTGTACAGCAGTTCGTCGCAAATTGCCATTCGGCTGGTGTCGACGCAGGAGGTTTCCGCCGACGAGCTTCCGAGTTCGGTACGCGCACGAGTGGCAGCGGCCATCCTGTTCCGTCAAGAGACCGCGTCCAACACCGATTCTTACCGGGTTGTCTTCAGTGAGGCCGACCTGTTGCCGGGGCTGATCGTTGATAAATACAACGATGTTCTGAGCCTGCAGATTTTGACGCAAGCATTTGATCGTGCCGACTTGCGTCAGTTGGTGATTGACTCGCTTGGCGATGCCTTCCCGGAGGCCAACCTGCTGGAACGCGTCGATCCCCATATTCGCGAGTTGGAGCAGTTACCGGCGCGCCAATCGCAGCTTCTGCGCGGCGAGCGATCGAGCACGATCTTTTCCCTGAATGGTGTTCAATTCCACTTCGACGGTCTCGGCGGACAAAAGACAGGGGCCTTTCTTGACCAGCGCGAGAATTATGCCGCCGCGGCGCGTTACGCGCATGGTGACGCCCTGGACTGCTTTACCTACCAGGGCGGATTCGCGCTACACCTGGCTCGCGTGTGTCAAAGTGTTGCCGCAGTCGACGCGTCGCGTCCGGCACTGGAAGTGGCCGATCGCAACCTACAACTCAACTGCGGGCAGCATGTCTGCGACGAAATCGAGTGGCTTGAGGCTAACGCCTTCGATCTGCTGAAGGACTATGCGACGGCGGGGCAGCAATACGACACCATCGTTCTCGATCCGCCGGCCTTTGCAAAAACTAAACGCGCGGTTCCGACAGCGTTGCGGGGATACAAGGAACTCAACCTCCGCGCCCTGAAAATGCTGCGTCCAGGCGGTATCCTCATCACCTGCTCCTGCTCATTTCACGTTTCCGAGGCGGAGTTCCTCGAGATTCTGGGGTCAGCCGCCGCCGACGCCGGCACAGAAGTGCGCATCCTGGAAAAAAGGGGAGCGGCCGCAGACCATCCGTTCCTGTTGAACGTTCCGGAAACCAGCTACCTGAAGTGCATCATCTGCCAAGTTATCCCGTAGTTCAAAGTCTCAGCCGGACGAGCAGAGGGGGCAGCACCAAATGAACTTGCTCCAAAATTTCCCGACCACACTTCCACTGTAATCATTGTAAACATTTGATAAAAAGTGACTTATCAGTGAAATCTAACTAAGTGATAATATTGACAAGTGAACACTCATATTTTATGATTCGTCTTGGCTAATGGTTGCATCCAATCGTTAGCAAGGTCAGTAAGACCTGAAGATTCTGTTGTTGGAGGAACGTAAAGCCATGACTGTCGTTACACGTTGGGACCCCTATCGCGAGCTGAACGCGCTGCAGAGCCGCTTGAGCCGGTTGTTCGAAGAGCAGCAAGGTGGACGTGAGGAATCGCTGACCGCCGGAGCTTTCGTCCCCGCTGTCGATATTTATGAAGATGAGCAGGGAACACAGCTGAAGCTGGAAGTGCCGGGAGTCGACGAGAAGGACCTCGACATTCGCGTGGAAAACAACGTTCTCACCGTCAGCGGAGAGCGCAAGTTCGAAAGCGACCAGAAGGAAGAGAATTTCCGTCGTGTCGAACGCCGTTACGGAAGTTTCAGCCGCTCGTTCACGCTGCCCAATACTTTGAGCACCGAGGACATCCAGGCGAACTACAACCACGGAGTGTTGACCGTGCGCTTGGCCAAGCGGGCGGAAGCCAAGCCGAAGCAGATCAAAGTGACCGTCGGCAGCCAGCCGGCCATCGACGGCAAGAAAGTTGAAAGTCAGGCCCAAGCCAAGAGTCAGGCTGCCTGACATGGGTTTCGCCCCTCGGAGAATTTTCCGGAGGAGACGAACTGGGGAGTTCAAGGGAGGCCGGCTCAAACCGGCCTCCTTTTTGTTTACCGAAGGGAATCCCGTGGGGCGAAAGCAGTGAATAGTGGCCAGCGGAGGGTTTGTCCACTGGCCAACGAGAGAGGCAGGGGTCAAAATAAGCTCGCGGATTTTCAAGCCGCAACTTGATGCCGCGAATCCAAACCTCTGGCCACTATTCATTGATCCTAGAGCCAGTGGCCGGCAATCGGTTGCCGTAATTATGTGCTCCGAACCGGTGGGGTATCAGGTACAGCGTCGCTAAGCGCTGACATAACTGACAAATGAGGAAGATATGGCAATACGTTGGGACAAATTAACGGTAAAGGCGCAGGAAGCCATTCAGCGGGCGAACGATATCGCCAGTGAACACGGCAATCCCGAGCTGCAGCCCGTGCACATTTTGGCAGCGCTGGTGGAAGATGCCGAAGGCATTGTGCCCCCGGTTTTGGAGCGCGTGGGCGTCCATGTGCCGACGGTGAAGGCCGAAGCCCTGCGCGAGATCGACAAGCTGCCCAAAGTTTCCGGCAGCGGCGCCACGCAGGCGCACCTGTCTGACGTCACCTCGAAGATGTTGGAAAGCGCTTTCAAAGAAGCGGCGAATTTCAAGGATGAGTACGTATCCACCGAGCACATTCTGCTCGGCATCACCAAGTTGAAGCGCGATCCAGCGCAGGAGCTTCTCGCCCGGTTGGGCGCCACCTATGAAAGCATCCTGCGTGCGCTGACCGCGGTCCGCGGCAATCAGCAGGTGACCGACCAGAATCCAGAGGCCAAATACCAGGCGCTGGAACGTTACGCGAAAGATCTCACCGAGCTGGCGCGCAAGGGCAAACTCGATCCGGTGATCGGGCGCGACGAAGAAGTGCGCCGTGTGGTGCAGGTGCTGTCGCGCCGCACCAAGAACAACCCTGTTCTCATCGGCGAGCCTGGTGTCGGCAAGACTGCCATCGTTGAAGGGCTGGCGCAGCGTATCGTCTCGGGCGATGTTCCCGAGCAATTGAAGAACAAGCGCGTGGTCTCGCTCGATCTGGGAGCGATGCTGGCGGGAGCTAAGTACCGTGGCGAATTCGAAGATCGCCTGAAGGCGGTTCTGAAAGAGATTGAGCAGTCGCAGGGACAGATCATTCTGTTCATCGACGAGTTGCATACGCTGGTGGGTGCAGGCGCAGCGGAGGGCGCGATTGATGCCTCCAACATGTTGAAGCCTGCCCTGGCCCGTGGCGAATTGCGCGCCATCGGCGCAACCACGCTGAACGAATACCGCAAGTACATCGAGAAAGACGCAGCCTTGGAGCGGCGCTTCCAGATCGTATTCGTAGGCGAGCCGAACGTGGAAGACACCATCGCCATCCTGCGCGGTCTGCGCGAGAAGTACGAGGTGCATCACGGCGTCCGCATCAAGGATTCGGCGATTGTTGCCGCAGCGACATTGTCGCATCGCTACATCTCCGATCGCTTTCTGCCGGACAAGGCCATCGATCTGATCGACGAAGCGGCAGCCTCGCTGCGCATTCAGATCGACTCCATGCCAACGGAAATCGATCAGCTTGAGCGTCGTGCGACGCAGTTGGAGATCGAGCGCCAGGCTTTAAAGCGCGAAGACGACGCCAATTCGCGAGAGCGACTGGCGGTGGTCGAAAAAGAGCTGGCGCACATTAAAGAAGATGCCAACGCGCTGAAGGCGCGCTGGAAGCAGGAAAAGGAAGCGATCGCCAAGGTCCGCGAACTGAAGGAGCGCATCGAGCGCTTGAAGCTGGACGAGCAGGAAGCGACCCGCAAGGGGGACTACAACCGTGCCGCGCAGATTAAGTATGGCGAACTGCCTCAGCTTGAGGCGGAGGTTGCCAAGCTTAGCGCAGTCATGGACGGCAAGCAGTCGCGCATGCTGAAAGAAGAGGTTGACGAGGAAGACGTCGCCAAGATCGTCAGCAAGTGGACCGGCATTCCGGTGTCGAAGATGCTGGAAGGGGAAGTGAAAAAGCTGGTCACGATGGAAGAGCGTCTGCGCGAGCGCGTGGTCGGCCAGGACGAAGCGCTGCAACATGTCGCCAACGCCATACGGCGTTCGCGCGCGGGTCTGAGCGATCCTCGCAAGCCGATCGGCTCATTTATTTTCCTCGGGCCTACCGGCGTGGGAAAGACTGAACTGGCACGGGCCCTGGCGGAGTTCCTGTTCGATGACGAGCACGCCATGATCCGCATCGACATGTCGGAGTACATGGAAAAGCATTCCGTATCCCGACTGATCGGTGCGCCTCCGGGATACGTGGGTTACGACGAGGGCGGACAGTTGACCGAGGCAGTGCGGCGCCGGCCTTACGCCGTGGTGCTGTTCGATGAAATCGAGAAGGCCCATCCCGATGTGTTCAACATCTTCCTGCAGATCATGGATGATGGGCGTTTGACGGATGGCAAGGGTCGTATCGTTGACTTCAAGAACACCATCTTGATCATGACCTCGAACATCGGGTCCAGCTATCTGCAAGACCTGGGCGTGCATCATGAGCCGGAGCGCCTGAAAGAAGCGCATCAGCAGGTGATGGAAGCCCTGCGCGGACACTTCAAGCCCGAGTTCCTCAACCGTGTGGACGACATCATCATCTTCAATCCGCTCGGCAAGGAGCAGTTGACCAGAATTGTTGACCTGCGGCTGGAAGATTTGCGGAAGCTGCTGGCCGATCGCAAGATCAGCCTGGAGTTGACGCAGTCGGCCAAGGAGTTGATCTTCACCGAAGGCTACGATCCCAACTACGGAGCGCGTCCGCTCAAGCGGTCGATCCAGCGTCTGGTACAGGATCCGCTGGCGATGAAGATTCTCGATGGCGAAGTCTTGCACGGTGACCACATTGTGGTGGATGTCGACAAGCAGAAGAACATCCTGACCTTCACGGTCGCGAAGCGGGTGGGCGATCCCAAGGCGGCGGTCGTCGCCAAATAAATAGCGCAGCCAAGGGCGATGGGCCGCGAGATTCAACCGGCACAGTTATTAGAGCTGTGCCGGTTTTTTTCGCTGTATACCGTCACAACTTCTGATGCTCTGGAACTGCCGTTCCCAGCCCATCCATCTTGTCCGCATACCATGCTATGCCCGGTCCGGCGCTTAACCCGTGGGCAAATATGCTGAGCAGTACCGTTGCCATCACTGCTAGTCGAATAGTCGATTCCCCCGGCAGATTGAGCTCCTGTTCGAGATAAACCAATCCGAGCACGATCGAGGCCAGGCCGCGTGGCCCAAACCATCCCATGAAAATCATGCTGGCCGAACTGAATCGCGTGCCTATCAGCGCCACTGCGACCGGAAGCATTCGCACCACCGTCAGGCTGATGACGGCGTAGAGCCACACCGTCGGTGTGGCATGGGACATGCTCCGGATGACGACCATCCCAAACAGGAAAAAGACAGACAGGTTAAATAGTTGTCCCCATTCTTCCGCGAACTCCACGCTGTGTTTGCCTGCCTCTTTGAAGCCAACCTGGACGGACAGTCCGGCGACAAACGCCGCAATGAACATGCTGGCTCCCACCTGTTCAGACACCGCCAGGCAGAGCAGGGGCAGGGCAACCACGGCAATCTGCTGGAATGATTTCGCCATCCATTCGCGGCGCTGCGACAGGCTGAGCAGCCCTCCGCCAAACAGGCCGATTGCCAGGCCAACCATCACACCGAAACCAAGCTGCTCCACGATGAATTGCGTCAGGCTGGCTGCCGAGCCTTCGACTTTCGCGGCAGCCAGCGCCATGAAAAACATCATGAAAGGAACCGACAGACCGTCGTTCAGGCCAGCTTCAACATTGAGGGCTTGTCGCACTCTCATGGGGACGCGAGGACTGGTGACAATGATCTGTCCCAGGCCGGCGTCGGTGGGAGCGAGAATCGCCCCGAGAATTCCCGCCTCCCAAATTGAGAGCTGAGGAAACACCAGGCGCGCTGCCATGGCCCCCAGCGCGATCGTAAGAAGCATGCCGACGCTAAGCAGCCGCGCGGGAAGGCTTCGAATACTGCGGAGGACATGTAGGTCAGTGCGGCTGGCATCGGTGAACAGTAGCAGCACCAATCCTACCTCGGCCAAACGAAGGAATATTTGAGCATTCACTCCAGCTTGAGTGACGGAGGGTAGCGCGGTGGCCATCAGCATTCCGGCGGCGGTGAAAATGACAGGAGCGGTCAGCACCGTTTGCTCCAACCGCCGGGACACCAGGCTGTAGGCCAGGACAAGTAACACTAGAACGATCAAAGGGACCACTTCACCCTCCATCGAACCTGCGGCCCGAGGTTGCGTGACAGTTCAAACGCTTGCAAAGGGTTCTCGAAAGACAGCGAAAGTGTTGCACCCTCCGCCGTCCACCAACAAGTACAGCCGTCACACATTCTTTGCAAAGCAAAGTACTTGACAATAGCTAACTAGTCGCGCTAATGTACGATCCGTGCTCGATTCCCGCCCATGCCGTCGCCGGCCCGCTCGCCCTTCGCATCCTGCCGAGCCCGCTGCGCTGGAACACTTGCAGGTCATCCGCGAAACCATGGAACGCAGCTCAGCCTTCACCGCTGTGCCCGGATGGGGAATTTGCGCCATGGGGATGACGGCGCTGGGTGCCGCTCCCATCGCCTTCCGGCAGAGCACCACCCAAGGCTGGCTGGCTGTCTGGCTGGCAGAAGCGTTAGTCGCGGCCACATGGGCCCTGCTTGCCATGCACCGCAAGGCGACCCGGATGCAGACCCAAATGCTCTCCATCCCCGGGCAGCGGCTCTTCATCGGACTTCTTCCTGCCCTTGCCGCAGGCGGCCTGCTCACGATCGCCTTGATGTGGAGCGGGCCGGTGCGGCTGATCCCTGGGGTGTGGCTGGTGCTTTACGGAGTAGCCGTGATGCAGGCAGGGGCGTTTTCCGTGCGCACGGTTCCTGCCATGGGTGCGGCGTTTGTCGTGCTGGGCGCGGCTGCGCTCCCTTCGCCCTGGTTCTGGGCCAACGTTGTGTTGGCGGCAGGCTTTGGGCTTCTACACATAATCTTCGGAATTTTGATCGCGAGGAGGCACGGTGGTTAAGCCTGCAACCCATTGGGAAGAGAAGGCCGCCATCCATTCGCGGACGAGCGTGATCCGGCGCTCCGCTACGGCGGCCGGGGCCATCAATCTCGATCCGGTGATCCATGAGCGGGTGCGCTTGGGCATCATCAGCGCGTTGGCGGTGAACGACAGCCTCAGCTTCAATGACCTGAAAAAGCTGCTGGAGATCACGGACGGCAACCTCAGCGTGCATGCCCGCAAGCTGGAAGACGCCGGTTATGTTCGCTGCAACAAATCTTTCGTGGGACGGCAGCCGCGAACCGAGTTCAAACTCACGCCCGCCGGTCGCAAGGGACTGGAAATCTATCTGGAACAGATGGAGTCGGTGATCCGGTCGGCACGTTCCGGGTGAGAGTCTCGTCCCGGTTGCGTACCTGTAAAGAGGTGGTTGCGATGAATGTTCAGCAAATGAATCGGGTCAGCAGCAAGGTTACGCTTGTTCTGTCTGCGACGGCTTTGATCACGGTTTTGAGTGGCTATTTTCAGTCGCCTCAGGCGGATGAGGGTTCGGCGGCACATATCTTCCAAATCGCCATTGTCGCCCTGGTGTCTTCGATTTTGCTGTTCCTCACTACCGCTGACTGGAAGAAGCCATGGCTAAGCGTGAGATCCCTGGTGCTCCCCGTTGCTGCCCTGTTGATAGCGTTCGGGGCGCTCTATTACCTCGAGCACTATCGGTGAGCGGTCAGGTTTGGTCCTGGCGTCCTCAAGATAAGAGTAGTTGATAGGCGGGTAGGGGTTAGTCCGCGCGCAGCGCGCTCATGGGATCGACCTTGCTGGCGCGGCGGGCAGGCACCCATACTGCCGCAATGCCGAAACAGGCAATCGCGCCAACCGACATGGCGGCGGAAATAAGATCTCCCGGAGCGGTTTCGAACAGGAGTGACCGCAGCAATCGCCCGACAGCCAAGGCTACGAAGATACCGACTATCGTTCCCGCCGCCACCAGGATCGCTCCCTCGCTCACAAACAGCTTCACCAGTTGTGACGGCTGGGCGCCTAGCGCCATTCGCACGCCAATCTCGCGCGTGCGCTGGGTAACGGCGTAAGATAGCACGCCGTACACGCCAACGACCGCCAGTCCCAGCGACAGGAAAGCGAAGAACCCCAGCAGGAACGCTGAGAGGCGAGGCTGCGAAAGTGAATCCGCCAGCACGCTGTCCATAGTCTTCATGTCAGAGATGCCCAGGCTGCGATCGATCGACGAGACCGCCTGCCTGATCGACGGCGCCATGGCGGAAGGCTCCAGCGCGGTGCGCACCAGCAAGAATTTGTCCGTTGGGATAACCGGCAGTGTAGATAACCGGAGCGGTTTCCGCGGCGACTCCGAGGTCTCTGGCATCGGCCACCACGCCAATCACTGGGACGGCGATGGGATGCGCGGTCATGATGTCCATCAGAAGATGACTGCCTACCGGATCGCTGCCAGTGAGATAGCGTCGCGCGAAGGCTTCATTCACCAGGAAGGTGCCGGCCGGATCGTCCACATCTTTCTGCTCGAACCATCGGCCGGCGCGCAGCCCTATGCCAAGCGTGCGAAAGTAAGACGGGCTGACGGTACGGATTTGCGTGACTGGAAAGTTGCCGGGAGCCGGTGGTGGCGCGCCCTGTACGGCGAAGCGGGTCAGAGATTTTGACGGAGTTAAAGGCATCGCGTTGGTGATGGCAACCGATGTCACCCCGGGTATGCTGGCGATATGGTCGAGCAAGCGAGTTGAGAATGCCTCCACTTGCTGACCGGTGGCGTAGACATTAGGAGGAAGATCGATTTTCGCCGCCAGCAGATGATTGGTGCGAAATCCCGGGTCCACCTGTGACAGCTTTTGAAAGCTTCGCATTAATAGGGCGGCGATGAACACAACCACGACCGCCAACGCCATTTCGCCGGCAGCAAGCAATTTCTTGAGAGTAACCGCGCCGCTGCTGACGGAACGCTGATCGTTGCGCAAGTCTTCGCTCGGCGCAGCTCCCAAATTCAGCACCGGCAGCACGCTGAACAATCCGCCCACCAGCAGAGCCACCAGCGCCGTAAAGCCCAGCACGGGAAGATTCAAGGAAATCGCTTGGCCTGGCGCGAACGGCTGCTCGCCCAGGTGGGTCAGTCCGTAGTTCAGCAACGGCATCGCAGCGTAGGCCAGCATCACTCCCGCGATTCCCCCCAAGCCCGACAGCACCAGGCTCTCAGCCAGAAACTGCCGCAGCAGCCGGCCCCGAGTTGCTCCCAGCGCCGAGCGGACCGCAATTTCCCGACGGCGATTTGCGGCGCGAACCAGCAGCAGGTTGGCGATGTTGGCGCAGGCGACCAGGAGTACCAGCGTCACCGATCCAAAGAGTGCGAGCAGGGTCGTGCGCAGATTACCCACCAAGGCATCGCGCAGCGAGACGACCCGCAGGCCGATGCCTCGATTGGTTGCGGGATAGCTCTGGGCCAGGCGTGTGGCAATCGTATTCAACTCGGCGGCGGCATCGTCACGCGTGACGCCCGGCCGTAAGCGCCCCACCACGTCAACCGCGTGATATTGACGGCTGGTGCGTTCCCCTCGATCCATCTGCGCCAAGGGCAGCCACAGGTCCGTTTCGAGAGGATACTGCTGGCTTCGAGGCATCACGCCGATCACCGTGAAACTCTGCCCATTGATCTGCACCGTTTTACCGACGGCGGACGCATCGCCGGCAAAGCGGTTCTCCCATAGCCGATAACTGACGATGGCGACATGGAGTCCATTGTCCATGTCCTCGGCGGCCAGGAATACTCGGCCGAGCAACGGGCTTATGCCCAGCGTTGAAAACATATCAGCCGAGGCATAGGCCGTGCGTGCGGGTTGGGTTTCGCCGGCGATCGACAACTGCGCGTTGGCGCGATGGACATCACTGTAGGCGGCCACGCTCTCGAAGCTCTTGGACTGAGAGCGTATGTCTTGAAAATCCGGATAGCTGTTGGAAATTGTCCCCGCTTGGGGATGCTTTTCTTGAATGAGAACCAGGCGGCCGGAGTCGCGGAAGGGAAGCGACCGCAGGAGCACCGCATAGACCGCGCTGGCGATCGCCGTGTTCGCACCAATCCCGAGCGCGAGCGTTAGCACCGCGACCACGGTGAAGCCGGGCGTCCTGCCCAACTGCCGAAGCGCATATCGAACATCGTGCAACAAGCGCATAACTTAGTTCGGAGGTCGGAGCCTCCGCCGGGACGAGCTGGCCCGTTTGCCGAGCCTCTAACTACAAGGCAGCATTTCGGCCGCCAAACCGCTAACGATAGCGCGCCCACGAAACGCTAGGTTTACACGCGCCGCCGACCGCCATCAGCAGAGATGCGCTGTCCGCTGGCGAACAAACGCCACGAAACCGGACAAACCGGCGGGCCCAAACCGGCTCGCGAAAGATGACATTCCTGCCATCCGGCGGTTGGGCCTTCACTCGCCGCTTGGCCTGTGATTTGATAACGTTACTCGCTATGGTCTGGTTCTCGTTCTTCTTCTTCCTATCGGGCCTTTGCAGCATTGTGTACGAACTGGTCTGGCTGCGCCTGGCCATGGCCAAGTTCGGCGTCACCACCGCCTTGGTTTCGATCGTGCTGTCTGTCTTCATGGCAGGTTTGGGAGCGGGGTCCTGGGAAGCCGGAGCGCTGCTTCGCCGCCACGGTGAGCGCCTTAAGGCTTCGCCCTTGCAACTGTACGGCGTCATCGAACTCATCATCGGTATTTCCGCCTTGGTCGTGCCGCTGGAACTGAGCTGGGGCAGTCAGTTGCTGGGACATCTGTCGGGACAAGTCTCAATCTCGTCTGGTGTGTACTACCTGCTGTCGGGTGCGTGGCTGGCCCTCACCCTAATTCCCTGGTGCGCGTGCATGGGAGCTACCATTCCCGTGGCCATGTTCGCCATTCGCAGCAACCCCCGGTACGAGTCCGGACGATCTTTCAGCTATCTCTATCTTGCCAACGTGGTCGGGGCAGTAGCCGGCGCTTGCGCGGCTCCCGTTCTCATCGAACTTTACGGCTTTCACGGAACGTTGCGTACAGGCGCCATCCTGAACGGGCTGATTTTCGTTTCGGCCATAGGCCGTGAGTTTCGCGGTCCGGGCGAGCACGTCGCCCACGCCCGCCGCGACGCCGGCGTTGTCCCTGCCGCAACCCCAGCTAACGCCATCGACAACAACAAAGCGGCGCTGTGGCTTTTGTTTACCACCGGCCTTGCGACCATGGGCATGGAGGTGATCTGGATTCGCTTGTTCACCTTCTACATCGGCCCGGTGGTTTATTCCTTTGCCATGATTTTGGCGGCCTACCTGACAGCCACTTTTCTGGGCTCGACTGTCTATCGCGTGTGGAGTCGTCGCCAGATGCGGCGCGAGAACCGGCTATGGTGGATCTCGCTGGCCTTCTTCGGATTGCTGCCGTTGCTGACCGCCGACAGCCGCGTCGCGATGGACAGCAACCTGCGTGTCTTTCTTGGTATAGCACCCTTTGCGGGCATCATTGGATTCCTTACCCCCATGCTGGTGGATCGTTGGTCGGGAGGCGATCCCGATCGCGCTGGTCGCGCCTACGCCGTTAACGTTATCGGCTGCATTGCGGGGCCGTTGGTGGCGGGATTCTTCTTGCTTCCGCTGTTTGGCGAGCATGTGTCGATGTTGCTGCTGGTCCTGCCCTGGATTGGTATGGCGATGTTCGGCACCAGGAAAGAGCAGCCGGCTTGGCAGGTTGCCACTGCCGCGGTGCTGCTGATCGCGGCTATCACCGTTTTCTCCTTCACCAAGGATTATGAATCGCTGTACGGCGACGGAATCACGCTTCGCGACAGCACGGCAACCGTTATCGCCACTGGCCATGGCATGGAGAAGTTGCTGCTGGTGAACGGCATCGGCATGACCGTGCTTACGCCCATTACCAAGATGATGGCGCACTTTACCGCGACTCACCTGCCAGCCGCACCGCGCAATGCGCTGGTTATCTGCTTCGGCATGGGAACTACGTTTCGTTCCTCTATGTCGTGGGGAATACCGGTGACCGTGGTGGAGCTGGTGCCCAGCGTTCCCAAGCTCTTCCACTACTTCCATGCTGATAGCGAGGAGCTGTTGGCTTCGCCGCGAGCGCACATTGTGGTGGACGATGGCCGGCGCTTCCTGGACCGTTCGGCGGAGAAGTTCGACATGGTCATCATCGACCCCCCTCCGCCCATTGAAGCGGCTGGATCCAGTCTTCTCTACACGCGTGAGTTCTATACGCTGGTGTCGCAGCATCTTGCGCCGGGCGGAATCCTGCAACAATGGCTGTATTCAGGTGACGGTACCGACCGCGCCTCCGCCACTCGCGCGCTGACAGAAGTGTTTCCCTATGTTCGGGTGTACGCGTCGGTTTATGGCAACACCGGATATCACTTTCTCGCCAGCACGAGCCCGATCCCCGAGCGGAGCGCCCGGGAACTGGTAGCGCGCATGCCACCAGCCGCCTTGAAGGATATGATGGAGTGGGGGCCAGCGCAGACGCCCGAGCAGCAATACGATCTGATGCTCTCGACCGAAATCAGCCCTCAGCAATTGATAGCGCTGGATCCGGGGGCCCCGGCGATGGTAGATGATCGCCCGATGAATGAGTATTACAAGTTACGTACCATGTTCCCCGACAAGATGGCTTCTCGGGCAGCGGTTCCGTAGGTTTCGCCGCAGGCTTCTAAAGCTGCCGAAAACCGGCAAATGGCGCTACAACTGACACTTCCGGGGTAGTCCGTGAACCACCTTTCATTGACAATCTAGGTTCCGATAGGCTATTCTTACATCTTTCGCAGTCCTGCGTTTGCCCGCCTGAAGGTACACTGCGCGTCCAGCGCCTGAACCGAGCGGCTCTTTCGCGGTTTTTTCAAAATTCTGGGAGAGTTTAGAGATGTCAACCTATTTCCCCAAGGGGGAAATTGCGCGCAAGTGGTTCGTCATTGATGCCGATGGCCAGACGTTAGGCCGTTTGGCTAGCCGTGTGGCGCGCATCCTCTCTGGCAAAGACAGCCCCAAGTACACGCCGTTCATCGATACCGGCGATCACGTCATCATCATCAATGCCGGCAAAGTTCGCATTACCGGGCTAAAGGCAGACAGCAAGGTTTACTACAACTACTCGGGATACCCCGGCGGCATGAAGGCCGAGGAGTATAAGAAGCGCTTTGAGCGCAAGCCTGAGCAGATTGTGGAAGAAGCCATTACCGGCATGTTGCCCCACACCAAGTTGGGGCGGGCCATGGCGACCAAGCTGAAGGTGTATCGCGACGACAAGCATCCGCACGTTGCGCAGAAGCCGGAACCTCTGGCTGCGATCGCGAAGCGCGCCTAGCACGCTCAGGGCGAAGACGGTTTTCGCCGATCAAATTTATTGGGAAGGATCTTAGGGAGCCTGTCTCTCGAGGGATTGACGGATTAAAAGATGGCAGAACTGGTTCAGTATTACGGTACGGGACGTCGCAAGTCGAGCGTGGCCCGCGTGTTCCTTCGTCCCGGCAACGGTGAATTCAAGGTCAACGGCAAGCAGTTCGATGAGCACTTTGTCACCGAAGCGCAGCGCATCATGGCGAAGTCGTCGTTGGTGTTGACCGAGACTTCGGGAAGCTTCAATGTCGTTTGCACTGTCCGCGGTGGCGGCGTCAACGGCCAGGCCGGCGCCGTGCGCATGGGCATTGCCCGCGCTCTGCAGGAGTTCAACCCTGAATTGCGTCCCAAGCTGAAGGCCGAAGGCTTCCTGCGCCGCGATGCCCGCGGCAAGGAACGCAAGAAGTACGGCCAGAAGGGCGCCCGTAAGCGCTTCCAGTTCAGCAAGCGGTAAAGAGCAGTTGTCGGTGTCAGCGGCCGGTTACCGGTCGCTGACCTCCGGCAAGTTGCTATCGGCTTGAAGAGGTGGCTGGCAGGTTCGCTCAGGTGTGGTTTTTCTGTAACTGGCCACTGACTACTGGTTTTTAGTCCTGCTCGCCTTTTGGTTCCGGGGGCGAGGTCGAAGGGTTCGCCGGAACGAAATCTTCCCGCCCTCGCATGAGGCGGGCGACGGGGAAAGCAATCCCGAGCGATTCGGCGGAAGCCGCCGCGAAGGATGCAAGCCAACCGAGGAGGTAGCTTGGCAAATATCACGATGAAGGAACTGCTCGAAGCAGGCGTTCACTTCGGGCATCAGACCAAACGCTGGAACCCCAAGATGAAGGAATTCATCTTCGGCGAGCGCAACGGAATTTACATCATTGACCTGCAGAAGACGCTGAAGATGTTCAAGGAAGCGTCCAAGTTCGTGCAGGACCAGGCCGCCGAAGGCAAACTGGTGCTGTTTGTCGGCACCAAGCGCCAGGCGCAGGACGCCATCACCGAAGAAGCCACCCGCTGCGGCATGTTCTACGTGAACCAGCGCTGGCTGGGTGGACTGCTCACCAACTGGGTGACAGTGCAGAAGTCGGTGAAGCGCCTGAAAGAGCTCGACGAGATGGCGACCGATGGCCGCTACGAGCTGCTGCCTAAGAAGGAAGTTGTGAAGTTGGAGCGCGAGCGCAAGCATCTGCAAGCCAACCTCGCCGGCATCAAGAACCTGAATCGACTGCCCGACGTGCTGTTCGTGATCGACTCCAACAAGGAGCAGATCGCGGTGAAGGAAGCGCGCAAGCTGGGCATTCCGGTGGTAGCCGTGGTTGACACCAACTGCGATCCGACCGAAGTGGATTATGTGATCCCAGGCAATGACGACGCGCTGCGCGCGATTCGTCTCTTTGCTTCGAAGATTGCGGACTCGGTTGTGGAAGGCTCGCAGGCCGTGACCGATAAGCAGATGGCTGACCTCTCCGCCGGGGTGCAGTACAGCGAGGCGGCCGAGGCTGCTGCCGCTACTCCGGAAGGCGAGGAAGTGGCTGCTCCTCCGGTCTCGAACATCGACGATTCGGAAGAAGTCAGCATGGAAGAAGTGCTGGGTCGCGGCGGCCGTCGCGCTGCCGAGAATACCGGCGCGTAATTTCAACGAAGTTTGACGAGTGGTTCAGCAGCCCGCGCGTCGCGACAGCGCGGGCTATTTTTTAGCAGCAATCGGTATGAGTTTTTTCAGCGCCCGATGTCTCGTTTTTGCGATCTTTACTAAGAGCTAATAGCTGAAGGCTAAGAGCCAAAGGACTTTTAAGAAATGAGTACTACGACCGTGAACATTTCCGCCGCACAAGTAAAAGAACTTCGCGATAAGACCAACGCTCCGATGATGGACTGCAAGAACGCTCTTACGGAAGCCAAGGGCGACATCGAAGCAGCCATCGTTGTCCTGCGCAAGAAGGGCATTGCCACCGCCGCCAAGAAGGCGACCCGCGCCACCAGCGAGGGTTCCGTCTCCAGCTATATTCACGCCGGAGGCAAGATTGGCGTACTGGTTGAGGTCAATTGCGAGAGCGACTTCGTCGCCCGTACCGATGACTTCAAGGCCCTGGTGCACGACATTGCCATGCACATTGCCGCCACCGACCCGCGCTTCGTCCGCAAGGAAGACGTTACGTCGGAAGCGTTCGAGAAGGAAAAAGACATCTACCGCTCGCAGGCTGCCCAGACCGGCAAGCCCGCCCCGGTGATCGAGAAGATCGTCGAAGGCAAGATGGCCAAGTTCTACGAGGAAGTCTGCCTGTACGAGCAGCCTTTCATCAAGGATCAGACCATGAGCGTCTATCAACTTATCGCTTCCGTCGTCGGCAAGTTGGGCGAGAACATCTCGGTCCGTCGCTTTGCCCGCTTCAAGGTAGGCGATATCGGCGAGACCATCGCCATCAGCAAGGCCGGTGATCAGGCTGCAGCCGAGTAGTTGAATTTGCTGGAATCTTGACCAGACAGAAGGGCGGACATGTTCCGCCCTTTTGCTTTGCCGGGAGAACAGCGGACGTGGTCATCGTGGTTACGATTCTTTCAAAGCCTGCAGAAACGCTGCTCCAAACTTCTCCAGCTTGTTGGCGCCGATGCCTTTTATGGCTGCCAGAGCGTTTAGTGACTTCGGTGCGGCGCGGGCTACCTCACGCAAAACCGAGTCGTGAGCCACGCAGAAGGCGGGCCATTCATTGGCCTGAGCCAACGCCATCCGCGCTTTCTTCAGCCGTTCGAACCTCTCTTCCGCCGCCTCATCAAGGCCTTCCTCAACCGCAGTATCGCGAGTGCGTTTGGGCGCCCGCCGTGTCGTTGTCTCGGCGCTCGGACGGGAGCGAACATCGCCCCGGCAAACGTCACAGGCGCATCCTTCGACGGCAGCCCGATCGCCGAAGTAATTCAGAATGGCTCGGCGACGGCATTGCGTCCGGTAAGCGTAATGAAAAACCTGGTCGAGCTTCTGGCGAGCGTGCTCCTGCAATGTCTCGATTTGCGTTGGCGACAGCTCAAGGTTGTTCTCGCCAATCTTGGCGATGAAGAATTCCTGAGTGTGCTTGTCCCGCGGACTGCAATACAGAATGCATTGCGCGGGTCGTCCGTCGCGACCAGCCCGGCCTGCCTCCTGGTAGTAGGCCTCCAGGCTGGAGGGAATGTTGTAGTGCACCACGAAGCGTATGTCGGCTTTGTTGATCCCCATGCCGAAAGCGTTGGTCGCAACCACGACCGCGCCTTCCTTGGCCATGAAGTCTTCCTGGTTCTGGCGGCGCGTGTCGGCATCCATGCCCGCGTGGTAGGCGCGAATCGCTCGCTTGGGGAAACGCTCCTGAAACAACGCAGCCAACTCCTCCACCAAGCGGCGGGTAGCGCAATAGACGATGCCGCTTCCCGCTTGCCGCGACAGGCCATGCAGCAGGGCGGTGTCCTTCTGGGCCTCGGTATCGAGTCGCCGGCAGGCATAGGTCAGATTCGGGCGATCGAAGCCGGTGACGTGGATTCTGGGATCCCGCAGGCGCAGCATCTTGACGATGTCGTCGCGGACGTTGGGTGTGGCCGTCGCGGTCAAGGCCATGGTTACCGGCGAACCCAGTCGCTCGCGTACTTCGGCCAGCCGCATGTACTCCGGCCGGAAGTCGTGTCCCCAGAAGCTGAGGCAGTGCGCCTCGTCCACCACCAGCAGATTGGGTCGCAACTGGGGCAGGATTCGCTGGAATGACTGAGAGGCGAAACGTTCCGGAGCCAGGTAGAGCAGGCCGGTGAAGCCATCGCTGAGCTGCCGGAGTACCGATGCCTGCTCGTGTGAGGCCTGCGAGCTGTTCAGCAGCAGGACGGGAACGCCGATGGCGCGAAGGTGGTTCACCTGGTCCGCCATCAGCGAGATCAGGGGCGAGACGACGACGGTCAGTCCCTTCAGGAGTACGGCAGGAAGCTGGAAGCAGAGGCTCTTGCCCGCGCCTGTCGGCATGACACAAACCACGTCGCTACCCTGCAGAACGTCTTCAATGACCTCCCTCTGATAGGGACGGAATTGCTGAAGCCGGAAGACTTGTTGCAGCAGATCATCGATACGCGCCATGAGAAGAGATTCCAAATCTACTGTATCGCGGTTCGCCGCTCGGAGGCGGGCAAACCCGACTCGCGCACCAAATTGTCGCCCGTTCGCTCTTGTCCGGGACCGCTTCCCGCATTCAAACACCTTCGTTTGCCCGACCGCCCTGGTTGATCCTGCTACACTGAATTCAGTACATCTCTAGCGAAAAAGTCAAAGCATGGACGCTCCGGTTTACAAACGCATACTGCTCAAGATCTCCGGCGAGGCACTGGCTGCCGGCCAGGGTTTTGGCGTCGACAACACCCGCTTGCATGAGATTGCGGCCGAACTGGCGGAAGTCCACGGACTGGGAATCGAAATCGCTATCGTGGTGGGGGGCGGCAACTTCTTTCGCGGCGTCGCTCAGCAGGCCAAGAACATGGACCGCGTCTCGGCTGACCACATGGGAATGCTGGCTACCGTCATCAATGCTTTGGCACTGCAGGACGCGCTCGAGAAGCAGGGTGTCTTCACCCGCGTCATGAGCGCCCTCGAGATGAACCAGGTGGCGGAGCCGTTTATCCGGCGCCGCGCCATGCGCCACCTGGAGAAAGGCCGCGTCGTGGTTTTCGCCGGTGGTACCGGAAACCCGTATTTCTCCACCGATACTGCGGCGTCGCTGCGGGCCATGGAGATCAAGGCCGACGTCATCCTTAAAGCCACCAAGGTCGACGGCATCTATACTGCCGATCCCATGCTGGTGACCGACGCCACCAAGTTCGAGCAGATCAGCTATGTCGACGTTCTGCGCCTGGGCCTGCGAGTGATGGACGGCACTGCCATTGCGCTCTGCCAGGAAAACAACCTGCCTATTGTCATCTTCGATCTGAACAAACGCGGCAACATCCATCGCGTGGTGATGGGCGAGCGCGTGGGATCACTGGTCAACCAAGGCTAGCGAAGGCGGAACCGATGCCGGATATGGTGCAGCCTCCTCGTCCATGGTGAAATCCTCACGCGATTTGGCGTAAACTCAAGACATGGGAAACAAGAACGCACCAAAGCGCGAAACCAAGAAGCCGCCGAAGAAAAAAACCAAGTAAGCGGCTAACACCCGTGCCAGGCGGAATCTCACAGGAACTCTGTTCCTGGAAGGCTTGGCCCGTGGCTACTCCTCAACGGTTTCATCCGCCCCTGGGCCACAGGCTGCAGCCTGGCGGCCGGCATGTTCTATAATCAGGGGTTTTCGACTTCATGATGAGGCGACCAGAATGGCTCACGTATCGATGGCGGCGATTCCCGCTCTGAAGGACAGCTTTGCTCAGCTGAAGACACGTATGGACAAAGCGGTGGAAGCCTTCCGTACAGAAATGGCTTCGACCCGCACGGGAAGGGCGTCCGTACATATGCTGGACGGCGTGATGGCCGATGCTTATGGCTCCATGATGCCGTTGAACCAGTTGGCCAACGTCAGCGCGCCCGAGCCCCAGCTCATCACCGTGCAGCCTTGGGATGTGAGCCTGATCGGTGCGATCGAGAAGGCCATCCGCGCCGCCGATCTGGGCCTGAATCCGATGAACGATGGCAAGTTGGTGCGCGTACCTGTGCCGGCGCTGACGGAAGATCGTCGCAAAGACATGGTGAAGCGCCTGCACAAGGCGCTGGAGGAACATCGCACCGCAGTGCGCAACATCCGCCGCGACGGCAACGACCTCATCAAGAAGGCGATGAAGGACAAGAAGATTACCGAAGACGAAGAGCGTGGCGCGCTGGACCAGATGCAGAAGCTCACCGACGACGAGATCAAGAAGATGGAAGAGTTGGCTGCGGGCAAGGAAAAAGACGTGATGGCGGTTTAGCCCGGAGCCGTCCAGCCTGAAATCATTTCTCATGCAGCTCGACTTGGGCGATCTTCGGGTGCGGAACTGGCGGAAAGACGATCTCGACGCCCTGCTCAAATACGCCAACAACTCGAAGATCGCTGCCAATCTGCGCGATCAGTTTCCCCATCCGTACACCCGGCGCGACGCCATCGACTACCTGAATTATGCCCGCTCCATGGATGTGCCCATGTCGTTTGCCATCGAACACAGCGGCGAGGCCGTAGGCGGCATTGGCTTCAAGATAGGGGTGGACATCGCGCGGCTCAGCGTCGAAATGGGCTACTGGTTGGGAGAGCCTCTATGGGGCCGTGGCCTAACTACGCGTGCGGTAACGGCAGCCTCTGATTGGGCGTTCGACGGCTACAAGGTGGTGCGGATCTTTGCCACCACGTTTGTTCACAACACGGCGTCGATGCGCGTGCTGGAGAAGGCCGGCTTCGAGCGCGAGGGAGTTTTACGGCGCAGCGCCATCAAGAACGGCGTCATCCTGGATCAGGTGCTATTCGCCAAGGTTCGTTGATTAACGCGCCGGCCTGGCTCTTCCAGACGAACTCCGTCCCGGCGCTCTTTGGCACACGGAAGGACTTTGTCTTCCGACGAACTGCCTCCTGCTAGCATAGGTTTGTGCCGCCGTTGCTCGATATCCGCGACCTCATCATAGAATTTGCCACTGCCCAGGGGATGGTGACAGCCGTCCGTGGTGTCAATCTGCAAGTTGGAACGGGAGAAGTCGTCGGGCTGGTTGGAGAATCTGGCTCGGGCAAATCCGTAAGCGCCTTGGCGATCCTGCGTCTGCTGCCGCCCCAGGCAATTATTCGCGGCACCATTCGCTTTCGCGACCAGAATCTACTGCTCCTGCCTGAACAACAGATGCAGCCCATTCGCGGTTCCGGCATCAGCATGATCTTTCAGGAGCCGATGACCGCCCTCAACCCGGTCATGCGGGTGGGCGACCAGATAGCCGAGGCAGTGCTGGCGCACGCCGGCTCCGGCACCAGCAAGGCGGACGCGTGGCGGCGCGCGGTGGAAGCCTTGCAGACGGTTGCCATTGCCGACGCCGACCGGCGCGCTCGCGACTATCCCCACCAGTTGTCCGGTGGCCAGCGCCAGCGGGTTATGATCGCCATGGCGGTGGTGAACCGCCCGTCGCTCCTGATTGCCGATGAGCCCACGACGGCGTTGGACGTGACCGTCCAGGCCCAGGTGCTCGACCTGCTCGGCGAGCTGCGGGAAAAGTTTTCTCTGGCCATGCTCTTCATCTCGCACGATCTCGCGGTGGTCTCCCAGGTGGCGCACCGTATAGGCGTCATGTATGCGGGAAGCCTGGTAGAAATGGGAACCGCCAGCGATGTTTTCCGCAAGCCGCTGCACCCGTACACGCGGGGCCTGCTAAACTCGGTTCCAACCTTGCGCTCCGATCGCGCCAAACCGTTGCAGACCATCGAGGGAACCGTGCCGCCCATTTCCGCTCTGCCGCCGGGCTGTGCCTTCGAGCCGCGCTGCGAAAAGCGCATCCCGTCCTGTGCTGTTGCTTTGCCGCCGTTAACGGAAGTCTCGCCCGGCCATCTGGCCCGCTGTCCCGTGGTCGCACAGGAGGTTCGCTAATCATGCGCCTCCTGGTTCTTAGTGACATTCATTCCAATATCGACGCCCTGGAAGCCTGTCTGGCGGCTGCGCCCCAGTACGACAGCGTGATGAACCTGGGGGACGTGGTCGGCTATAACGCGTCGCCCAACGAGGTCTGTGACCGGGTGCGCGCCATGGACGGCCTGGTGGTGCGGGGCAATCACGATCGCGCCTGCGCTGGGCTGTCGGACCTGTCGGAGTTCAACCTGGTAGCGGCGATGTCTGCCAAATGGACCCAAATGACGCTGACGGTCGATCACTTGGCTTGGCTCCGCGCTTTACCTCAGGGGCCTTTGCGCCGCGACGACCTGCCCGGCCTGGAATTCGTTCACGGATCGCCGCGGCACGAGGACGAATACCTGCTAAACAACTCCACCGCTGGCATGGACTTCCAGATGCCCGGCCATCCCGACGTCATTTTCTTCGGGCACACGCATCTGCAAGGCGGCTTCGCCTACAAAGATGGCAAGACTCGTCCCGTCACTCCACAGTACAAGAGCAAGGGGGGAGAGTCGTCCAGCAAGATTCCGTTGGACGCCGGAGAGCGGTATCTCATTAATCCCGGTTCGGTCGGCCAGCCGCGGGACAACGACTGGCGTGCCGGATTCGCTATCTACGAGGGCAACGACGACGGCCCGGTCTGTGTGACCTTCTACCGCGTGCCATATGACATTCAGCAAGCCCAGGCCAGAATCCTCACGGCGAACCTTCCAGAGCGGCTCGCGACCCGCCTGGCGCTGGGCCGGTAGCTAATCCCCTCATCGCTTGCCCCGCCGGGGAGCAGCCCGCCCACAACACTGTTTGGAGTTACACTACAGGCCATGTCGATTGATCCGCACACGCAAAATCTGTTTTCGACTTCACAAAAGTCCGACAGCGGTTCCGGCTCCGGCAGCAAGCAGGTGGCGCTCATTGCCTACGTTGACGGAGGGGCACGCGGCAATCCTGGCCCCGCGGGATACGGTGTCGCCATCGAAGACGAGGATGGCCGTCCGGTAACCGGGCTCAGTGAATACCTGGGTCGCCAGACCAACAACTATGCGGAATATTCAGGCATGCTGGCGGCGTTGGACTACGCGTTGAAGCATGGGGTGAAGGTTCTGAGGGTGGTCAGCGATTCCGAGCTGATGGTCAAGCAGATTAAAGGGCAGTACAAGGTCAGCAGCCCCACCTTGAAGGAGTTGCACACCCGCGCGCGCCGTATTGATCGAGCAGCTTGATCGCTTCGAGATACGGCATGTGCTGCGCGAGAAGAACCGCGAAGCCGATCGTCTGGCCAATGAGGCGATGGATCGCGGGATGTCGACAAGGCCGTCGGGCAATAGACTCACCGGTTCGGGCATTCAGGCTCCCGTGTCGCAGGAAGTCAATGGCGTGGTGACGCGACGGCGTAGTTCAGTTCATGGGCGATCCTTTGCCCGAGGGCACGCCTGGTCAAGATTCGCGTGGCCAAACCTTAGCCTCGGCGTCGCCTCCGTCCTGAGCTTTCCAACCGCAGGTCGACCCGTTTAGTGCTTGCCCCCTAGAATTCCGTTCAGGGCATCGCCCAGGGGATTGGCTTGCTTCTGCGGCTGCTGACCGGGCTTTGCCGGCTGCGCTCCGCTCTTGGACTGCCCGCCAATCAGGCCTCCCACCATCCCACCAAGATCGCCGCCGCCCTTGCCGTTCAACAGGCCACCTGCGGTTGGCAGCAGATTATTCAGCTTCATCTTGGCAATCTGCTGGACGTCGGGAGCGACTGTGGGCTTGTTCATGCTGCCGGTGATGATCACCGGCAGAACCAGTTCGCCGTTCTTGTTGGCCAGCGCGGTATTCAGGTAGCCGCCCACGCCGGTCCCGCCGACCGATTGGCTGAATCCTTTGCTCAGCACAGCGGTCACGTGCATGTTGAGGCCCTGGTTCACGAGATTGATGGTGCCCGTTCCCGCCAATGTGCCCACTTCAAGCACAGCTTTCAGATCGTTGGTATCAGCCACGCCGCTGCGGATATTGAAGTTGCCGCTCATCTGGGAGATTGCGGTATATCCCTTCGGCGACACGCCCCCGAACTTGCCGATCTTCGACAGTTCGCCGGTGAGATCCAGCTTCATCAGCTTGCCGTTCGTCAGGTTCATCGTCATGGTTCCGTTAAGGCTGGGAGTAATATCACCCGAAGGCGGCGTGACGAACGTGACATTGGTAGTCGCCGCCAGTGTGCCGTACAGCGTGTCCTTCACGGTGGATAACTGCCGACATCATCTTGTTGGCATCAACCCCAGTCAGCTTCATGTTCACGGCGTAGGACATCGGATTGGGGCGGGTGTCGACCGTGATGCTGCCGCTCTGCTGCCCGCCGTAAACCTGCGAGGTCAGCGGATTGAGCTGAATAACGCCGTGATTCAAATTGACGTTGGAATGAACGTTGCTCAACACGCTGTTTTCGTAAGTGATGGTTCCGACTGTGATGGTGCCGCTACCCGTGGCAGTCGTCAGGAAGCTCGGCTGCGGAGCAGGCGCGGCGTCAGCCGTCGGTAGCAGGCTCCAGGTCGCCTCGGCCTTCTTCTTCGCGGGCGCTTTCTGCTCGTTCGACCCGGCTGCGATCGACTCCAGTTCCGTCACGTTCATCTTGTCGAACGATAGCGCGAAGGTCAGGTGGGGCGCCTGGAAGTTGGCCATGCTGAGGTTGCCGGTCGCATTGGTCGAGCCCAGGGACGCGTTGAGATTGGAGAGGCCCACCGAGTTCTGGGTGAATTGCAGGTTGGCATTGTGCACGTTGAGCGGTTTGGTCAGCGAGGGTGTGCTTAGTCGACGCATTCTGCAGCGCGCCGGTGCCGCTGAACTTCATCGCCTCGGAGTTCTTGATCGGGCCTGACGCATGCACATCCAAGCTGACGTTGCCGCTGCCATTCATGCCGTCAGCCGCGCTCACGCCGTAGGCTTTGGCAATGTTCAACAGCTCGTCCAGTTTGCCGTTGATGGTTTTCACCGATGCGTCGACGTTGGGCGAGTTGCTGGTGTACTGGGTCAGCGTCATCTGGATGCCCAGCGAAGTCGCGCCCGAGGTGGCGGTGAAGTTGTTGGACTGAATCTGCTGCGGAGTCATGGTCAGGTCGATGGCCGGCACTTTCACCGCCTGGTGAATCTGCGCTCCGGTCATCTCCAGGTTGCGGCCGTTGATGGTGCCGTTCAAGGCCAGGTGATCGGTCGGGCCCTGGGCGTGAACGTTGGCCGTCAGTTGGCCGGCAATTTTGGCGTCGGCACTGAAAGCCACTCCGAAAGCCGCTGCCAGTCGGGCTGCTTCCTCGATCGAGGCATTCTGGGCACTCACATTCACATCCACGATGGATGTGGCCGGGTGCGTATTCAAGGTTCCGTTGATCGCCAACGGAGTCGAGCCCAGCTTCAGCGCGCACTTTCGTATCTGGATCACGTCACTCGTCAGGTTGTCGGTCAGATCGAAATCGGCCCCGATGGGATAGCCCACCTTCACGCCATGTACCACAGCGTCATTTAGTTTCAGAGAACCCGCTGCCGTCATTTTTCCCGAGGCGTTCGAAAGATCGGTTGAGCCGGAGATAACTGCGTCGGTTCCCTCCAGCGCCGCCGCGTTCAAGAACTTCTGCGCCGCGGACAAGGACACTTGGTCGAGCTTCAAGGTTCCCTTAAACGGAGTGCCGGCCACGTCGGCGTCATTGATGGGCCCGCCATCGCCGGTAAGCTGGAAGCGTCTGCGAGCCGTGCCGGGCAAATGCGCGGTCAGGTCGAGTGAAAACGGCTGGCCGGGAGCATAGTTCTTCAAGGAAACATCGATGTGGTCATACACCGCGCGCGACTGATGCTTTTGCATGTCGGTCACCGCGATCTGACCGTCCGTGATTTTCAGTTCACCTAGAGTAACGCCACCGGACTCCGTGGACGGAGCAGGCTGAGCGCGGGTTGGCTTCGCCGGTTGCTGCGGCTGGGCTGCTGCGGGAGCCGACGGAGGCGCAGGTGCGTTGGCGGCTGTCGAAAAATTCCAGACACCTTGTGCGTTACGGATCAATTCGATCTTGGGATGTTTGGCATTAAGGCTATCGATTTCAACATTGCCGCCAAGTAGTGGGAATAGCTTGACGCTCAGGTCCAGCTCGTCAACCTGGGCAAATGGCATCGTGTCATGAAAGCTGGGGTCGTCGCCAATGACCACATTCGCGATTTGCACTCGGATCGGGAAAACGCCCAGGGACATTTGTCCAAGCTGTACCGGCCGGTTTAGGCGTTTTTGCAACTCGCTTTGCACCTGGCCGCGATACTTATTCACGTCTAGAACGTAGGGAAGCGCCAATATTGCGATGATGACGATAGACATAACAATGACAGCGACGACGGCAATCGCAAGCTTGCGCATGAGAGCTCCTGGGCGCCTCAGAGGACGCGACAACTGGATTTCACACAGTCTGTCTCAACCTAGATAGAAGCCCTGGGTCGAGGGTCAGTTGCATTATTTGCCCGGGCCTAAGCTGGCCGGCAACTCCGTTATTCGGACAACAGACGATTGGCGTGTGAGCGGAAAGCACCCGCCGGCGCTACCGCCATCGGGCAAAGCCTTTTAGTACAAAAATAGTGACATGCGCGAAGGGAATTGGGAAGTTGTATCTTGCGCGTCGCGAAGAGGTCTAGGACGTCGCAGTTGAAGGCTCATCTTCTTCGGCGTGGATGAGCCCGAACTTCTTCAGCTTGTAGCGCAGCGCGTCGCGGCTGATGTCCAGCAATTTGGCGGCGTGGGTTTGATTTCCGTTGGCCTGCGACATGGCAATTTCCACCAACTCACGCTCGACTTCTTCCAGAGACGTTCCGCCGTCGGGAATTTCCAACTTAGGAAGACCCCGGCCGTTCGGCAACTGCTTGCCGGCGGTAACGATATTGTTGCCGGCGGACGTCTCGAAAGCCGTCAATGCGGAGTGCTGCTGGGCGACGGCGAACGGCAGGTAGTCCGGCCTGAGCTCGGAAGCTTCTTCCAGGATCATGGCGCGCTCGACCGCATTCTTCAATTCGCGGACGTTGCCGGGCCAGTCGTACTTCAGCATCAACCGGCGAGTGTCGTCGGTGATCCCACTGACGTTCTTGCGGAATTTGTTGTTGTAGCGCGAGATGAAAAACTCCACCAGCGGAAGAATGTCTTCCTTGCGATCGCGCAGCGGTGGCAGAAAGATCGAGATGATCGCTAACCGATAATACAGATCCTGGCGGAACTGGCTGTCGCGAACCGCCCGCTCCAGATCGCGGTTGGAGGCTGCGATCACGCGCACATCGACTTGCATGTCGCGGACCCCGCCTACCCGGCGAATGATCTGGTCTTCCAGGACTCGCAATAGCTTCGCTTGGAGCAGGGGCGACAGTTCACCGATCTCGTCCAGGAAAAGCGTGCCGCCGTCCGCCATCTCGAACAGGCCTTTCTTCATCGCTTTGGCGTCGGTGAAGGCGCCACGCTCGTGTCCGAACAACTCGGCTTCCATCAACGTTTCCGGGATAGCCGAACAGTTTATGGCTACGAATGGCTTGTTCTGGCGCCGGCTCTGGTAGTGAATGGCCTTGGCGATCAAGTCTTTGCCGGTGCCGCTCTCGCCCTGCACCAGGATGGTCGTGGCTTCACTGGCCGCAATTTTATTGACGAAGCCCAGCAACTCCGACATCTTCTGCGAAACGCCAATGACGTTGTGATAGCCGGTGTGGCGGCGCATCTCGCCACGCAGCGATTCCACTTCCGAACGCAGGCGGGTCGCTTCCAGCGCATTCTTCACCGCGACGGCAAGCTCGTCGAAATCCAGCGGCTTGCCCACGAAGTCGTAAGCACCGAGCTTCAGTGCTGTCTTCACATCTTCCAGCTGAGGGTCAGCGGTGATCATGATGACCGCCCGCGCGTCGCCCGACTTCTTCAGCTGTTCCAGGAGTTCTATGCCACTGGCGTCGGGCAGGCGCACGTCGAGCAACACGAGGTCGGGAGACTCGTTATGGGCCACGCGAACGCAGCCGCGCCGTTGTCAGCCTCAAGTACGTGGTAACCCCACTCTTCGCACTTTTGCCGCAGAGACCAACGAACCAGCTTCTCGTCATCAACAATTAAAACTTTTTCCGAGGGCATTGCTGTCTGCTTAGGGTACTACAGGAAAGCCAGGAATAATCTTCGGCCTCCCACTAAGGTGGCACGAACCGTTTGCCTGCCGTCAGGCCGCTCGGTTAGAGCATCTCCGGCAAGAAAAAAGCAGGAACTCCGGATAACCAAAAGGCCGGAAGTCAACTCTAAGCCACCAATCATTGTGGGGAGGGTGGCAGCGTGCAGGCTCAAGCATCCAGCCTGGTGCGCGCAGTTTGCAGCGCCGGCCTACATGGGTCCGACGTTGTTGCGTCGCGTGTAGCCGCGATTGGGGCGCGGTTCGCGCGCAGCCATTGGCGCATCCTGTTGTTTCCTTTCAAGCTGCTTTCCTGGCTGGCCGATAACTCATTTGTGCAGCGGTCGGCGGTTATTGCGGGTCTTTCGCTGGCTCTAGGCGGGATCGCTCTGGCAAGTCTGAGCGAGTGGGCATCGGGACGCTTCGGTGGCTCCCCAGCCGACGGATCACCGCCTGCTAGCGCCGCTTCCAAGACCGAGAGCGGGCGATACGCTATCCTGCCTCCGTTACCGGTGCTGCCGGAAGGAGACCATCTACCCGCCAACGCTCCGTCCTACACTTTTCGCCACGATGTGCCCGAAGTCCGGCTTCAATTCACCGTGGCCGACGATCAAGGCCGTAGCGTCGACAATCTCTCCGCCGCGAATATCCGTGTGCTGGATAACCAGTCGCCAGTGGAACGCTTCAGCGATTTTGAGCGCGACGAGAACCTGCCGTTGCAGCTTGGGCTCATCCTCGATGCCAGCGACTCAGTGAAGAAAGTGATGGCTGACCAGAAATCCGCGGCCTCCCACTTTCTTGACCGAGTAATGCGGCCGCAGAGCGACCACGCCTTCGTCATGGCCTTCGGCGGCGATGTGCGAGTCTGGCAGGATTCCACTTCGGAACGCCAGCCCCTGATGGAGGCGATTGCTCGGGTAAAGCAGCCGGGATGGGGTACCCGCCTCTACGACGCGCTATACTCGGCCTGCAACCGGCAATCGGCAACCGAGGTCGGCGACAGCCAACGTATCCACCGCGCCATCGTTGTTCTTAGCGACGGCGACGACACCGAGAGCCTCCGCGGCTTGGCCGACGTCATCGCCACTGCCCAGCGGAGCGAAATCCAGATCTACGCGCTGACCATTCATTCTCCTAAGCTGGCGCAGCGTGGCGACTGGGTTCTGCAACGCCTTACCGATGCCACCGGTGGCCGTTTCTATGTAGCGTCGTCCAGCAAGGATCTGGACCGGGTTTTTGCCCAGATCGAGCGCGACCTTAGAACACAGTATTACGTCTCGTTTCGGCCGCAGCATGATTCGCCCGGCTTTCATTCGCTGCGGGTCGACGTACCGGGGCCTCAGAAATTGCAAGTTCACGCCCGCCAGGGCTACTACGCCATGGCCCAATAGCGACCCTTCGGGTTCAATAATCCAAAAACAATCGGATATACTCGTCGAGCCAAGGGGGTTAGGTGAGTTCTGTGGGATTGCAGTCTGACGAGCAAGTCCAGTCGCAACCGGCTGGATGGTTTCCCTCTTCCGGCAAACTTCCTTACGTCTTTGCGCTGCTGCTCGCCGTTCTCACCGTTGCTCTGTACTATCCGGCCAAAACCCATCCCTTCGTCAACTACGACGACAACGTGTATGTCACCGAGAACACGCAGGTCCGGAACGGCCTGACCTGGGACACGGTGACCTGGGCGTTCGTTACCTACGACGCCGGGAATTGGCACCCCGTAACTTGGCTGTCGCATGCCTTGGATGTCGATCTCTTCGACCTGAACCCCGCCGGGCACCACCAGACCAGCATGCTGTTGCACGCGGTGAACGTCGTGCTGCTGTTCTGGGTTCTGCTGCGAGCCACCGGCTACGCCGGGCGCAGCTTGATGGTGGCGGCGCTGTTTGCGGTTCATCCCATCAATGTTGAGTCCGTGGTCTGGATCTCGGAGCGTAAGACCCTGCTGAGCATGATGTTCTTCCTGCTCGCATTGGGCGCCTATCGCTGGTACGCTGCCAATCCCAAGCTCGTCCGTTACTGCACGGTGGCTTTTCTTTTCGCTCTGGGGCTGATGGCCAAACCGCAGATCATCACCCTGCCGTTTGTGCTCTTGCTCTGGGACTACTGGCCGTTGCGCCGGATGACGTTGAGTTTCGCAAAGACTGCCGAAGCGTCGGGGGCTCCATCGCTATTTCCGCAGAAAAGCCTGCGAGCGCTGATCGAGGAAAAACTTCCGCTGTTGGGAATCGCTGCCGCCAGCGCGGTGATGACCATGAAAGCGCAAAGCGCCAGCGGAGCGGTCCTCTCGTTGAACGCGACGCCGCTGTCAATTCGTTTGTCGAACGCCATCGTCTCGTATGTTCGCTACTTGCAGAAGGCCTTCTGGCCGCTACATCTTGCGCCAATGTATCCCCATCCGGGTAATTCGATCCCGGCGTGGCAGGTTTATGGTGCGCTGCTGATTCTGCTGGCTCTGACGTTCCTCGTCGAAAATCGCCGCCGAGGCTATCTGCTGGTCGGCTGGCTGTGGTTCCTGGGGACGCTGGTTCCGATGATCGGACTGGTGCAGGTTGGGCGCCAGGCCATGGCTGACCGTTACGCGTATCTGCCGTTGATTGGCGTGTTCATCATGGTTTGCTGGGCACTCGCGGATTGGGCGGAGCAGCAGCATCTGCCGGCAGTGCTGTTGCCCTCGGTCGGTGTCGTTGTGTTGCTGGCCCTGAGCGTGCTCACCCATCGCCAAATCGATTACTGGTCAGACAACGTGACTCTCTGGACCCATACCATTGAGATCACGCCGCCCAACTACGTAGCCCAGGACGATCTTGGCGGTTCCCTGATGGAGCGCAAGCGCATGGATGAGGCCATCGTCCACTTCCGCGAAGCCGCTGCCATCCATCCGGTTGATCCGGTCAGTGCCTTGAATATCGGCTTTTACGAGCAGCAGCACGGCAACTTGCAGGCGGCCATCGAGCAATACAAGCGGGCGATTTACCTGACCACGAGCCCCGCGGTGAAGATGAAGGCGTGGAACAATATGGGCCTCGCCTACCGCGAACTCGGCAATTCGGAACAGGCGCGCGAGTGCTTCGACGCGGCGAGGAAGCTGCGCGGCCCGTGACCCGATTGCCGCAACCGTCCATTTGCGCCGCGACTTTCTAGCTGACCAACGAGGCAGGATTGAATTCGCTTGGCCTAAAACCTGACAGGACGATTCAATCGCCGTTCCACGCTCCACCACCGGCCGCAGTGGACTGGAAGCAGGCGGTCGTCCTCGGGCTTCTCTTACTCGTGGCGACCGTTGCTGTCTACTTCCGCGTCAATGCTTATCCCTTCGTCAACTACGACGACACGATCTACGTGACGCAGAATGCCAAGGTGCAAGCTGGCCTGAACTGGGACACGGTTCGCTGGGCATTCACCACCTATCGCGTTGGCACCTGGCATCCCGTCACATGGCTTTCTCACGCCTTGGATTGCCAGTGGTTCGACCTCGACCCCGCTGGGCCCCACGACGTGAACCTCGCGCTTCACGTAGCGAATGTGCTCCTGCTGTTTTGGATTTTGCTGCGCGCAACCGGCTACACCGCCCGCAGCTTTATGGTCGCAGCGTTGTTTGCGCTGCATCCCATCAATGTCGAGTCGGTGGTTTGGATCGCAGAGCGAAAGAACTCGCTCAGCATGTTGTTTTTCCTGCTCGGACTCGGGGCCTATCGCTGGTATGTCGCCAATCCCAAAGCGGGTCGATACATCACAGTTGCCGCCATGTTCGCGCTCGGCCTGATGGCCAAGCCGCAGGTCATCACTTTTCCCTTCGTATTGCTGCTCTGGGATTATTGGCCGTTGCGCCGGGCCACGTTTTCGCCGCTTGCGCCAGTCGACGAAAGCGGACTGGCCGCGCAGAACTTCGGGCGTCTTATCGTGGAGAAGCTTCCACTGTTTGTGCTTGCAGGCATCAGCGCCGCCATCACCATGAGTGCGCAACGTGCCGATGGCAACAAAACCTGGTATCCGCTGACGCTGAGGCTGGAATATGCGCTGGTGTCCTACGTTCAATACATCGGGAAAGCGCTGTGGCCCGCCCGGCTGGGAGCGTTTTATCCCCACCCCGATTACGTTCCCCTATGGCAGGCAGCTACCGCTCTCCTGCTTCTCGTCCTGGTCACGGCCTTAGCGATCGCAGGTTGGCGTCGCCGCCCCTACCTGCTGGTGGGATGGCTCTGGTTCATTGGCACGCTGGTTCCCATGATTGGGCTGGAAGGAGTGGGCTACCAGGGCAAGCAGGGTATTGCCGATCGTTACGCGTATTTGCCGTTGATCGGCTTATTTCTCATGATTTGCTGGGGCGTCGCGGATTGGGCAGAGCAGAAGAAAATTCCCGCCGCCGTGTTGCGAGTTGTGAGCGCCATGTTCTTGTTTGTGCTTGCCGTGGCATCGTATCGGCAGCTTGGTTACTGGCAGGACAATGTGACCCTCTGGTCGCACACCCTCGCAGTTACCGACGGCAATTTTCTGGCGGAGAATAACCTGGGCAAAGCGTTGATCGCCGAAGGCCGCGACGAAGAGGGCGTTGGCCACTTCTATAAAGCGGTCGTGATCTACCCGGCCGATCCTGTCAGCAACCTGAACATTGGGATTTACGAACAGAAGCGAGGCAACTACGCCGTCGCCATCGAGCGCTACAAAACCACGTTAAGCATCACCCGCGATCCTGAGCTGCGAGCCGCGGCTTTCAGCAACATGGCTGCTGCCTATCGCAAGCTGGGTGACTTTGCCGATGCGCAAAGAAGCTCGGACGACGCGAGCCGGATGCCGCATTGACGTGGTTACTTTGCCGGACCCGGAATGCTCGTCCCACGTCAGACTTTGTACAATCGCATGAGCAACTTTGCGTGAACTTGCCTGGGGAGATGCCACGTGACCTCTGTTGACTCAACACCTGCGCAGCAGAGTCACGCCCCAACCGCGCGACGGCGCTCTCCATCTCTTGCTACAAATCTGTTGCTTGGATTTCTGCTGTCCATCGCCACCGTGGCGACCTACTACCCGGTCCACAGTCAGCCGTTTGCGAACTACGATGATCCCGACTACGTCACCAGCAACGTTCACGTCAAAGCCGGCCTGACCTGGGACACACTGCGCTGGGCGCTGACCGCTCGTGACGCAGCCAACTGGCATCCCGTGACCTGGGTGTCACACGCGCTCGATTGCCAGTTCTTCGGAGTCAATCCGGCCGGCCCGCACGACGTTAACGTTCTCATTCACCTGGTGAATGTGTTCCTGCTGTTTTGGGTACTGTATCGCGCCACCGGCTACGTGGGGCGCAGTTGGATGGTGGCTGCGTTGTTCGCGCTCCATCCCATCAACGTTGAATCCGTTGCCTGGGTGGCCGAGCGCAAGAACCTGCTCAGCATGATGTTTTTTCTTCTGACGCTGGCTGCCTACCGCTGGTATGCCCGCGCCCCAAAGGGAGGTCGCTACCTGCTGGTTGCCGCGCTCTTCGCGTTGGGATTGATGTCGAAGCCGCAGGTTATCACCTTGCCGTTCGTGCTGTTGCTGTGGGATTACTGGCCGTTGCAGCGCCTTTGCTTCGGGGCGCTCACGCAGGCAGGCGAGCCTGCAGCGCCGGATGACATGCCGAGGCTTTCGCTGTCCAACCTCATTTGGGAGAAATTACCTTTGCTGGCACTATGCGGCGTCAGTGCCATGCTGACCTTGAACGCACAGTCTTTGGGCGGCGCTACCAGCGGATATTCGCACAACCTCCGGGTTGAGAACGCGGTCATCTCTTACGTGCGTTACATTGGCAAAGCCTTCTGGCCCTCACGACTGGCGTTGTTCTATCCCTATCCAGAAGACTTGTACAAATTCTGGCAGGTGGGCTTGGCGGCGCTGCTGCTGCTGGTCATCACTGTCGCGGTGGCGCTGGCCTATCGCCGCCGCTATCTCACCGTCGGTTGGCTTTGGTTTCTAGGAGTGCTGGTTCCGATGATCGGCGTCATCCAGGTTGGAACCCAGGCCATGGCTGACCGTTACGCCTATCTGTCTTTCGTCGGTCTGTTCATCATGGTCTGCTGGCTGGTGGCGGATTGGGCCGATCAAGCGCATGTGCCCGTGACGTTGATACGCGCAGCGAGCGTTGGCGTGCTGCTGGCTTTGGCAGTCGTCAGCCATCGCCAGGTCGAATTCTGGAACGACCACATCACCCTCTGGACGCATACCCTCGACGTCACCACGAATAACTGGGTAGCCGAAAACAATCTGGGGACCGCGCTGCTGATCAAGCAACGTCCAGAGGAGGCGATCCCTCACTTCCGGGCTGCGGTGGCCTTCAATCCCACAGACCCCAATAGCAACCTCAACCTGGGGACGTACGAGCAGATGCATGGCCGCCTTCCGTCGGCCATCGAGTACTACAAAAAAGCCGTCAGCCTGGCACGGAATCCGAGGACCAAGGGCCGTGCGTATAACAATCTCGGCTACGCTTACAAGGAGATTGGCGATTTGACCGACGCGCGAGACAGCTTCCAGGGCGCGGTGAAGGCCGATCCTGACTTCGTAGGCGCGTGGATCAGCCTCGGCCTGATGGCGCAGCGCACGACCGATCTTCCGCTGGCGGTCCGCGCCTATTCGCAGGCGATGCAGATTCACCCTTCCGATTTCGGCTACCTGTTGCTGGCTGGTGCGCTAGACCAAAGCGGCCAGAAAGAACAGGCCGACGCTGCTCGCCAGAAGGCTGAGCAGATGTCGAAAAACCTGGGCGGCGCCCGGCGATACGCCGATGAACTCTTGGCACACTGACCGCAGCCGGGATTGCTCTGCAGCCTGTTGCTCTAGAAGGTTCAAAATGACAAACTTGTTATAAGCTTGCAGATGCGCAGTTGTTGACCAAGTCACGGGCTTCTACGCATTCTCTCGCCTATAATCCGGTCTCAGGGGGACAGATGAGTTCTGTCGTAGCGAATTCGCCCGTATCAGCAAGCCGAAGTTTTGTGCGCCCCATCTCTACGCCTTACAAATGGGCCATCGGTCTGAGCTTGTTCCTCCTGGCCGCGACGATCCTCCTGTACCTCCCGGTTCTTCACCACCCATTTGCCAACATTGATGACCAGGGATATGTTTACGAGAATCTGCATGTTCAGGAGGGGCTGACACCCGCCACCATCAAATGGGCTCTTCGTACCTTTGACGACAGCAACTGGCACCCTTTGACTTGGCTGTCGCATGCGCTTGATTGTCAGCTCTTTGGCCTCGATCCCGCCGGACATCACGAGATGAACGTGGTGTTGCACGCCATCGATGTCGTGCTGCTTTTCTGGGTTTTGCTGAGGGCCACCGGTTTTCTGTGGCGCAGTTTTATGGTGGCCGCCCTGTTCGCCTTTCACCCCATGAACGTCGAATCGGTGGCGTGGGTGGCCGAACGCAAAACCATGTTGAGCACCCTGTTCTTCCTGCTGGCGATAGGAGCTTATCGCTGGTATGCGCGCCAACCCAGTGTCATTCGGTACTGCGTCGTCGCAGGCCTCTTCGTTCTTGGGCTGATGGCGAAACCTCAGATTATTACGCTGCCGTGTGTCCTGCTCTTGTGGGACTACTGGCCGCTGCGGAGGATGTTTGCCGGTACCGACGCGGCAACTGACGGGCCCGATATCCCGCCGGCAATACCGCCCAAGAGCCTTTGGTTCTTGGTGAAAGAAAAGATTCCTCTCTTCGTGATCTGCGGCGCAAGTGCACTGGTCACCATGAAGGCGCAGCATGTTGGCCATCCGAAGCACTGGCCTTTTTCGGTTTGGATCAGAATTGGAAATGCTTTCGTTTCCTACGTGCGCTACATGGGAAAGGCGATCTGGCCGTCGAAGCTCGCCATCATGTACTTGCATCCCGGTAACTCGTTAAAGCTGTGGCAGGCTGCCGCGTCAGGTCTGCTACTGCTGATCATTACAGCACTCGTCTTGATCGGTCATCGTTACCGCTACCTGCCCGTCGGCTGGTTCTGGTTTTTGGGAACCATGGTGCCGACGATCGGCCTTATTCAGGTGGGGCGGCAAGCCATGGCGGACCGTTACGCCTACCAGTCGTACCTGGGGTTGTTTATCCTGGTCTGCTGGGGAGTGGGCGACTGGGTCCGCAAGAAGCATCTGCCAGCCGCTCTTCTCCCTGCCGTGAGCGTGGCCGTTCTCTTGGCATTCTCGGCAGTTACCTACCGCCAGATCGGTTTCTGGAACGACAATCTCACCCTCTGGTATCACACCTTAGACGTCACCAAGGATAACTGGATGGCGCACGACATGGCCGGCGGCATCCTGCTGAACACCGGTCATCGCGAGGAAGCCATCGCTCACTACCGCTTGGCGGTCGCCACCAACCCGACCGATTCCGGCAGTAACCTGGCAATTGCGCTATACGAACAACAGAAGGGCAACTTGCCGGAAGCCATTGCCCGATACAAGAAATCGCTGATCGAGCTGGACGACCCCTTCGAACAAGCCAAGGTCTATCAGAATATGGCTGTGGCATATCGCGATTCCGGTAACTCCGATCAGTCGTTAGCCTGTCTCCGCAGGGCGGCAAAGCTGCGCGCCCAACGCTAGCCTCCATGCTCAATCGGATCGCCGGGTCGTTAAGCAAAGGCTGTGTACTGCCTTGGCAGGGCAGCTTTCCCGGATAACCAGTAGTTGCGCAAAAGCTTCATTCGGGCGAAAATGCCAAAGCGTTTTGGTTCGCGCGGAACGGTATTGCCTTCCGGTGCGGCAAAGAAGCAAATCTGAGTCAAAGGGCCCTCATGATACCGCAGCTACAGCGGGAATCTCCGGCTTCCGTGTCGGATGCCCCAGTCCAATGGTCATTGGCGGCTCGCATCGCTTTTCGCTTCGTTTTCTGCTACTTCCTGCTCTATATCGGCCCTGGCCCGGTTGGGTCTCTGACCCCCTACAAGCAAGCCAATACGATCGGCCCTAACATCTGGCAGACAGTTTGGCATCAGGTTGTTCCCTGGGTTGGCGTTAACCTGTTCCACCTAAATCCGAGTTCTCTAAGCGAAGTCGCCAATGGCAGTGGCGATGAAGTCTACGATTACGTTCTCATTTTTTGTCTGATCATCTCAGCAGCCCTGGCGACTCTCATCTGGTCGGTCCTAGATCGAAAAAGGCGAAACTACCTCGCAATTGAATCAGTGGCTTCGTTTGCTCATGCGAATGACCGTGGGGTGGGGCATGCTGGGTTACGGCGTCAAGAAGCTGGTTGGCGCCCAGTTCCCGCCGCCAACCTTGGGCAGGTTGATAGAGCCGTTCGGGCAGGCGACTCCACTGGGATTGCTGTGGACATTCATGGGAGCGTCGCCCGCGTACAGCCTCTTTGGAGGCTTAGGTGAAACGCTGGGTGGAGCCCTGATTGTGCTGCCGGGTCTCACCGCCCTGGGCTCGCTGGTCAGCCTGGCCATGATGACCAACGTTCTCATGCTAAACCTCTGCTACGACGTGCCCCGGAAGATATTTTCCTTCCACTTGATTCTGATGTGTTTGTTCCTGCTCATACCGGATTTCCGAAGGCTGTCAAATGTCCTCATCTTCAATCGCCGGGCTGATCCCGTACCCGAAATTCCGCTATTCAAAGACAAGCTGCTCAACCGGGCATCGTACCTGCTACCAATTGCTTTCGGGATCGTTATATTGCTGTTCGCGGGAACTCAGTCCTTAAAGGACGCAAAAGACTTGAGGGCGACGCTGCCGGCGCCGATTCGCGGAATTTGGTCGGTGAAGGAACTGGAGATCGATGGTGTGCCGAAGGCGCCGTTGCTGACCGATGACAGTCGCTGGCGTGCAGTAATTTTCGATGCTCCTAGGGTGTTGATCATTGAGGCGATGGACGGCAAGCAGAACAAGTACTACATGCAACTCGACAGCTCGCAGAGAACTGCCACGCTCTGGAATGTTAACGACCCTCACTGGAAGGCTACCCTTGCTATCGCCTTGCCCGACGAGAATTCGATGACCCTGAACGGGCAGTTTGGAGGTCATGGAGTAAACGCAAAGCTGGACCGGGTTGACCTTTCCGATCCGGAGAAGTTTCCCCTTACCAACCGAGGCTTTCACTGGGTGAATCCGTTCGTCAACAACCAGTGAACCGACGCGATTGGATTGCCTTGCCGGCAGCCGCATCCCTACTTCTGACGCGAACGCGCCGACTCCGCTGCGTACTTATGAGCGTTGGCTTCATCCCCCAGCCCTTGGTAAATGATGCTCATGTTCCGGTAAACTCCGGGCACTTGATCGGACGACAGAGCTGGATCGCGCAAGGCGATCTCGTACCGCTTGAGAGCATCAACGGGATTGCCGTGCATTTGATCGTAAACCGCAATCTGCAGGTTACTGATGCTGTCATCGGTCGAGACCGAAGCCGCCTTTAGGAAATATTGGTACGCTTCATCGACCTTTCCGTGCTGAGCAAGCTCCAGGCCCAGTTGATCGTATGCCTCCCAATGGTTAGGGACTACTTCCAGCGCGTGACGCCACATGAGAGAAGGCTGTTTCCAGTAGCCTATCTGGCGATGCGACACCATCGCCAATGCTAGTACCGCAACGGCGCCGGCAGTTGCCGGCAACGCAGCCGCCAGTCTCCTGTTTGCTGCCCAGTCCGCTAACCCCCAGCACACCATAATGAATAGACCTATCAATGCCTGGTAGGCGAATCGGTCGGCCATGCCTTCCTTGCCAAACTGAATAATCTGAACGGTTGGGACTAAGGTTCCCAAGAACCACAACCATCCAACAACCAGATAGCGTTGTCGCCAGCTCGCGAGCACCAAGGCGGTAACAGCCAGCAACACAAGTGCTGAACCGCCAATCTCCAGCTTGGTCAACGAACTTCCAGGATTGGGATACATGGGGGCCATGGCAGTAGGCCAAAATGCGTTCTTGATGTAACGGGCATAAGAAAAGATTGCATTGCCCAGACGCTCGGAAAAGGGAGGCCAGTACCTGGGACGCGCTACACCTTCGGAATAGACCGTCAGCATAGCGTCATAAGCGGCTAGCAGCAGAAAAGGAGTTTTTTCCAACAGCAGAGAACGCAGCGACTTCTGGGGCAGGCCCAGCGGCGGTGGCTGCTGCAACTTCTTCCAGGGCAGAGACATGCGTTGCAGTGGCCAATAATCCCAGAGCAATAGCACGCAAGGCAGGGTGATGATCTGAGACTTGGCCAGCAGGCCCAGTGCGTAAAGCAGAACCACCAGCCAATATCGTGCTTCCTTAGGCTTACGTGCATAGCGGCCGTACGCGCCGAGCGCCAGCAGGAAAAAAAACATGCTGAGAACGGTTTTCCGCTCCGCGACCCAAGCTACGCCTTCCACATTCAGAGGATGTACCGCGAACAACGCCGCTACCATGAAACTACGACCGGTATACCCTGTAGCCCGCTTCAGCACCCAGAAAAGCAGCACAGCATTAAGAGCGTGCAGCAGGGAGTTGACATCGTGATACCCGGCTGGGTCAAGACCGAAAAGCTGATAGTCCACAGCATGGGACAAAAAGCTCAGCGGAATCCAATTTGCCATGTGGAAATTAGTGAATGCCCATCGCACCGTCTCCCAATTCAGGCCCTGTTGGATGTGAACGTTGTTCACCACATAAAAATAGTCATCTAGGCTGAAGAAAGCCGCCCCATGGAGAGGGGCATAGAGTGCGAGCGTAAACAGCAGCAGAACCAGCGACAAAACCAGCGTGCGTGCGGAGGTGTCTGCCGAGAAGAAGTTGCTCGAGCGTTTTGTTTGGATTTGCACGTCCGCGGATGCCACTCATCCTCCCCACTTTTTCGGCAAGTATAGACGATCGATCGTGCTTTCGAATGTAGCGGCCAGACTGAGCTTCGTCGTTAGTGAAGGATCTCTCGAGCTGCCGTAATATCAGGGCGTCCTTTGGACAAAAAACAAGCCGGAGCTTTTAAGCTCCGGCTTTGAATTGACCTGGGGGAAGGGTCGGTTGAATTTAGAACAGCTTGCGGCGCAGAACGCCAGCCAGGCCGAGGATGCCAGAGCCGAACAGCATGATGCTGCTGGGCTCAGGAGTGGTGCCGCCACCAGTGGTGGTGGTGCCGCCGCTGCCCAGAACCGTGAAAGCTTCCGAGGGAATCGTTCCGAGGGAGCTCTCAGAGGCCTGCGAAGGACCGGAATTCTCATCCCAGTAAACCGGATCGCCGCTAGGAACGCTGGCATTCTGCATGTTCAGCCAGTAGGTGCCGGCGCCCAGAGCAACGCCAGAGAAGCTGCCGGTCTCGGCGCAAACGTTGTAGCCAAAGCCGTTCGTGGTGCAGGAACCCTGGCTGAAGTTGACGGTGCCGTCAAAGTAGGTGGTGCCGCCCAGCTCGGAGGAAGTGATGGAAACTTCAGCCGAAGTCAGGGTGTCGCCCGGGAACAACCACGCGCCGAAGGTGACGCCGGTCACGGTCGAGTTTGCGCTCAACGTGAAGGTGTCGCTGACAGCGTAGCCGAAGTTGATGGTCCAGGCGTCAACGTTACCGTTGATGGCGCCGTTATCGTACAGATCACCAGCCATGGCGGGAACAGCAGCCAATGTCAGGCACAGTGCGAGCAGTGACAGCGAAGCGATACGCATTTTCAAGATCGAACCCTCCTTTAGGTTCAGTTCAGTTACAGACCCATGTTGCCCCATAGCGAGAGAGGCTACCTGTCTAAGAGCAATCGTCGTGCCACGCTAAGTCCAGTGAATACGTCGCTTTTGCTGGCTTACCTGTGCAGGTGTTTGCGACATTGTTCTAGGCAATTTCCCTCACAGCCCCGTGTGACCCAAATCGACTAAATCATTGAGACTCAATCATTAGGAGGCTTTTGTGGGCCGACTCTTGCCTTCATTTCAGACACCGTGGACATTCCCTGGCGTCATTTGTTGCACGCTGAGAGCATCTCCCCAAGGCCAGCGTAGGAGTAGCTAAGCTGTTATGAAATAAAGGTTTGGTGATATACCAGCGCCAACATTGTGAGCGACATGGGACGCAGATGCGCTCGGCTTTGCACGTCGACCAGGGGTAACGCTCAGGACCGAAGCTTTGGTGAGCTAAAAGCAGAAGCCTGAGGGCTGGCTGGCAGACCTCAGGCTCGGGGTAATTCGTTTAAGTGTAAGCGAATAAGCTGTTTGACTCGGGTTCAGACTATCCCTTGGTCGCCGCGCTGGCGGGATTCGCACCATGCATTTTCGCGCGCTCGATCAGCATCTGGACTTGGTCCTTCTGGGGATAGTCCGGGTTTGTCTGCAGCAGTTGCTCCCAGGCGATTACCGCGCCCTTGGGATCTTTCTTTCCCTGCCACTTCACGATGCCCAGGTTGAATAGCGTTCCGGGGTGATTGGGACGGATGGCCAAAGCCTTTTCGAAGCTCGCGATAGCCTTGTCTGCGTTCCCCGTGTACCAGTAGGCCGTACCCAAGTCAGTGCGAACGTCCGCGTTGTTCGGGCTGAGAGCCAGGACTTTCTCGTAGTATTGGATGGCCTGAGGATAGGCCTGGCCATCATAGTAGAGGTTCCCCAGCTTGGATAAAGTCTCCGTATCTTTAGGATTAGTCTTCAGTTGAGCCAGCAGGGGCTCGGCCGCCTTATCCAACATTTCGGGCGAAGCTTGTTGCTGTTGAGCCGATCCGATTCCTGGTAGCTGCCCGGCGCCCATTTGACCAGCGCCCATGGGGGCACTAGCTGCTCCACCGGCGGCGTCAGCTTGCACCGGTCCGGCGGGGGTGGGACTTGCGGAGCCACGGGCGAAGTAGCCCACTGCGATTCCGATGGCGAGGGTGATCACCGCCAAGGTGTAAGCCTGAACCGTGGTGAACCCACCGATTCCGTTGCTCTTGGTGTCTTGCTCGGATTGCGACATTCTCTACTCCTTGTAATCAGTTCTTGGTGCCGGCGGCAGCCGTTAGAGGCTGTTCGAGATGGAAAAGACGCCCGACCGCGGCGGCCAGAACATCTTGTTCCTTTCTCTCTGGAAGTTCCTTCAATTCACGGGCCAGGGAGCCAGCTATCCGCTGGGTAATATGGCTGGTCAAAGCAGTTAGTGCCTGGTCCTGATCTTCCGTGAAAGGTCCAAATTCCTGGCGCAGGACTTCCAATTCCTGCCGGCAAAGTTCATCGAGACGTTGACGCAGCGCGACAATCGTGGGCACTACCCGCTCCGCCATCAGTTTGCGGCGGAAGCCCAGGACTTCCGCCTCGATAATTTTCGACGCTTCCAGCACGGACGATTGACGTCCCGAGGCGTGGCGCTGTACCACCTGCTCCATGTCGTCCATGTCGAACAGGTAAATGCCGTCGATTTCGCGGACTGCGGGATCAATGTCACGCGGAACGGCAAAGTCGATCATCACCATGGGTTTGTGTTGCCGCGCCTGGGCGATGACCGCCGCTTCCTTGCGGGTGAGAAACACATCGTTCGACGCAGTCGAACTCACCACAATGTCGGCCTTCTTCATGTGGTGCAAACGTTCTTCAAACGAGACGGGGGTAGCGCCCAGTTTCCTGGCCAATTCCTCCGCCCGGGACGCGGTACGATTCATTACCTTAAGCCGGGTTGCGCCTCCCTTGGTAAGGTGCTGGGCGGCCATCTCGCTCATGCGGCCGGCTCCGATCAGCAACACCTCGCAGCCGGACAGATCGCCCAACACTCCGCGCGAGAGTTCCAACGACGCGCAGGGAATTGCTGCGCCCGACGTTCCCAATGCGGTTTCGGTCCGGGTTCGCAACGATACGCTTAAAGCTTTATGCATAACAGCGTCGAGGAAGCGTCCGGTGGTGCCGGCCTCCTGAGCTTGCACCCATGCTTCCTGCACCTGGCCCGTAATTTCAGGCTCGCCCATCGCCATGGAATCCAGACTCGAGGCGACTCGGAAAATATGAGTCAGCGCGACGTCGTCCATCAGACGATAAAAGTGCGACCACTCACACAGCTTGAGCTGGTACTCCTGGGTAAGGAAGCGCAGAACGGAATTCGCAGCGGTAGGAACATCCGACGCCCAGACGATGAACTCTGTCTGGTTGCAGGTGGCCAATACGATAACTTCTTCGACGCCTTCGGAACGCACCAGGCGGAGCATGGTCTCAGCTCGCCGCTCGGGACTGATCCAAAAGCGTTCTCGGACGGCAACGGATGAGGTGCGAAAATCAAGACCGATTACGGCTAGCGTCGGTTCCACTTTTACCTCTCCTGCAGGGGCACGGATACCTGTGCTAGCGCACAGCGACTGCCAAACGTGACGCAGGTCGTTGGACGCCCGTATCTCATTGTTAAGCTAGCGGTTAACGTTGCAGCAACTTTGGGAAGAGAAGGTTGGCTAAGGCAAACTTAGCGGCATATCACGCGGACGCAGAGATTTTTCGCGCCCGGACCCCGGCATGTTTGTGCCACGCCTGACGGGTGATTCCTGCCGACAGTGTGGCGTGAGGCGGCGCGGCTTACGCGTAAGTTGTATGGCGTAGCGCAGTGACGAAGAGTACATTACCCTCGCCGCGAGATGCGGCCTGTTCCATCCTGCGCCCCAAAGGGGTTCTCAAGGAGAAATAAAACGAATGACCACAAAATGGCTGCAACGTATTGCTCTACTAAGCTTCGTTCTCGCCCTCGTCCTGCCTCCGATGGCCTCGGCGCAGTCTGCTGCCGACCTTTACAAGGCGAAATGCCAGGGATGCCACGGACCGGGCGGCGTGCCCAGCGATGGCATGGCGAAATCCATGGGGCTGAAAGCTCTGGGTAGCGCTGACGTCCAGGGAATGTCCGATGCCGATTTGACCGGGGCAATCGAAAACGGCAAAGGCAAAATGCCGGCGTTCAAGGGAAAAGTGACTGATGCCCAGGTGAAGGACTTGGTCGGCTACATCCGCAGCCTGAAGAAGTAATACTTCCAACCCAACTTAGCTAGTGGCGACTCCTCCCCGGGGTCGCCCTCTTTGTACTCTGCCTGACGCTTTTAATCGCGACGCCTGCAGCTGTCCCCCTCTTCGATCACACTTTGCGGAGTTTATACTTAGCAGGTTGGACCGAAGACGAATCGTGTTCGGGCTAAGTTTTGGAGACAGCATGACCGACGACAAAACCCGTAAGGCTGATCCAGCCTCGGGCGTTACCCGGCGCGATTTCATAAAGATTTCCGGCATTGGCGTGGCCGTGCCGCTGGTATTGGGGCCCACCGTCATCCGAGCCGCAGGTGAAGAAGTTGCCGTCTTCGGGCCGGGCAAGGTTCCGCTGGAACTGATGGTGAACGGCAAGATGCTGACGGCCGATCTGGAGCCGCGTGTCACCTTGCTGGACGCATTGCGCGACACGTTCGACCTCACCGGGGCAAAGCGCGTCTGCGATCGAGGCAACTGCGGGGCCTGTACCGTCCTGCTGGATGGCAAGCCGGTTTACGCCTGTAGCGTGCTTGCCATCGACGCTCAGGGCAAGAAAATCACCACCATCGAAGGCCTTGCCGAAGGCAATTCACTCAGTCCGGTCATGCAGGCATTTGTCGATCACGATGCGCAACAGTGCGGCTTCTGCACTCCCGGCTTCATCGTGGCAACAACCCACTTTCTGGAGGAGCATCCCAGTCCGACGGAGGCCGATATTCGCCACGGGTTAAGCGGAAACTTCTGCCGCTGTGGAACCTATAACGGTATCCGCGCGGTCGCTCTAGCCGGGAAGAATCCGGCAGCTACACCGGAAGGACAGGCATCATGAGCGAGTACAAGTGGCCTGATCCCGCTACCCGGCCCTTGCTGGGCAAGAAAATTTCTCGCGTTGATGGACCGGTGAAGGCCTCTGGCCGCGCCAAGTACACCTACGATTACCATCCCGACGGCTTGCTCACCGGAAAAGTCCTTCGCTGTCCCCATGCTCATGCGCGCGTAATGAGCATCGATACTAGCGCCGCCGAGAAGATGCCCGGAGTAAAGGCGGTGCAGGTCATCCAGAAGCCGGGCACGGAGATTTTCTGGGCTGGCGACGATGTGGTGGCTGTGGCGGCTGTCGATGAACAGATTGCCGAAGACGCGGTCCGCGCCATTGAAGTGAAATACGAAGTCCTGCCACATTTCGTCTCTGACGTCGAGCCGCCCAAGAACATCCCAGCCAACCATGCTCCCATCAGTCGCGAAGACTTTGACGACATGCAGGACAATCAGGTTCCCGACGAGCAGGTCATTGCGGCGCTCAAGCAGAACGGTGTCAGCTTTCATCCGGATGACAAATATCTGAAGGACCAGCAGGAGGCGGGGGTTGATCCTACCGTAATTCGCGCGTTGCGGACTGCCAGGTACATGCCGGCAACCGTTGCCCGCTCTCCTTACAAGAAGACCGAAGTGCAAACGCAAGGTGAGCCGGACAAAGCTTTCGCTTCAGCTGCTGCCATTGTTGAAGGGGTTTACGGGGCGTCCGCCATTACGCACTGCTGCCTGGAAACACATGGCATGGCGGCAGAGTGGAGCAGCGACAAGGACCTGCTGGTCCAGATTTCCACCCAGAATCTCTGCGGCATCGCTCCCCAAATTGCCGAACCGATGGGCATACCGGCCGGCAACATCCAAGTCATGCAGCAATACATCGGCGGGGGATTCGGCAGCAAGTTCGCGCCGGACCGCTGGGGCATCGCTGCGGTGCAGCTTTCCAGGTCCGCGGGGGGTAAGCCGGTAAAGATCATGCTGGAGCGCGCTGCCGAACAGGAGGTCGCCGGCATGCGCCCGTCAGGGTTCGCGCGAGTGAAAGTTGCCGCGGACAAAGACGGCAAACTCACCGCCTGGGAATCTCGGTCGTGGGGAACCGGCGGAGTCGGCGGAGGCGGTGCTCCTCCGTTGCCGTATGTCTTTGAAGTTCCCAACCAGCGCAAACAGAATGTCGCCATCTCAACCAATCAAGGCAGCGCCCGCGCCTGGCGCGCACCGAATCACCCGCAGGCGGCGGCCATCAGCATGTGTGCGATGGACGATCTGGCGGCCAAGCTGAACCTCGATCCGGTGGAGTTCGTTACCCGCAATTTGGATCTAGCCGGCCCTCGCGCCGCGACCTATCGCGATGAATTGCTTATTGCATCGGAGCTGATGGATTGGAAAAACAATTGGCGTCCGCGCAGCGAGAAAGCCCCCGGTGTCATCAAGCGAGGTTTTGGCTTGTCTCTGCATACCTGGGGTGGGCGGGGTCATAACAGCGATTGCGATCTCACCATCCATCCCGACGGCTCGGTCGAAATCAAGATGGCCACGCAGGACTTGGGCACCGGCGCACGCACCATCATCATCATCGTAGCCGCCGACGCGCTAGGAATTCCCATGGACAACGTTAAGTTGCTGATCGGCGACACCCGCTATCCGCTGTCGGGTCCAAGTGGCGGCAGCACCACCTCCGGCGGCGTGACTTCGTCGACCCGGCGGGCCGTGGTCGATGCGCGCAACCAGCTCTTCGCCAAGGTCGCTGCTTCGCTGAAGGCCCAACCAGAAGAACTGGAAGCCGTGGACGGAAGTGTGCGGGTCAGGACGGACCACAGCCGCAGCCTGTCGTGGAAAGAAGCTTGCGCCAAGATGGGCGCGGTGCCGATGACAACGCGCGGCAAAAATCCCGACAAAGCCAAGCCGCCGGACCTGACGAACAACGGCGTCGGCGGAGTGCAGATGGCCGCCGTCTCGGTGGACACAGAAACCGGCATTGTGCGGGTCGACAAGATGGTTGCCGTGCAGGACTGTGGGCTGGTGGTCGACGTGAAGACGGCCGAAAGCCAGGTGTTGGGCGCGCTCATCATGGGCATCAGTTACGCGCTCTACGAGGAGAAAATTCTCGATCCCGTCAGCGGACGCATGCTGAATCCGAACATGGAGTTCTATCGGCTGGCCGGCATCGCCGACATTGGCGAGCTGAAGGTGCACATGATGACCGGCAAAGGTTACGACGAGCGCGGCGTGATCGGCTTGTCCGAGCCGCCGGTGATCTCGCCGGGCGCGGCCATCTCCAACGCTGTGGCCAACGCGATCGGCGTGCGTGTTCCGTTTCTGCCACTCACTCCAGCGCGCGTGCTGGAAGCCTTGGAGCAAGGAGGCGCGAATGCGTCCGTTTGAGTACGTCACTCCGACTCATAAGGAGCAGGTCGCAGCCCTGCTCGGCGATCAGGCTGCGATTCTGGCCGGAGGCACTGACTTGCTGGCGCTGATGAAGGACGACGTGGTTATGCCGCGCCGCCTGGTCAATATCAAGCAACTGGATGTGCTTCGCGGCATCACCTATCAGCCGGGGAACGGGCTGCGCATCGGGGCGCTAACAACGGTTGCCGAGTTGGCTGGCGCCGGAAAACAGCTTGCCGATTATCCTGCGTTGATTACGGCTGCCCACGAGGCAGCCAGTCCGCAGATCCGCAACCTCGCGACGATTGGCGGCAATATGTGCCAGCGGCCGCGCTGCTGGTATTTCCGCAACGGGATGGGCTTGCTCGCACCCGGTCCGAATGGAAAGTCAATGGTAGTCGAAGGAGACAACCGCTATGCGGCAATTCTGGGTAACAGCGGCCCGGCTTATTTTGTAAGTCCATCGACGATCGCTCCCATGCTGATTGCTTACGGGTCGAAGATCAGGATCTATTCGGCTAAAGCGGCAGGCAGCGGCGTCCGCGAGTTGCCGCTGGAGAAATTCTTCGTTATTCCAATGGCGGAGGGCGACCTTGAACATGATTTGAAGCCGGGAGAAATGGTGACGGAGTTGATCGTGCCTTCGCCGGCCAGAAATCTGAAAGCCGCGAGCTACGAGGTGCGGCAGAAGGCGGCCTTCGACTGGCCGTTGGCGACCGCAAGCGTAGCGTTGGAGATGGATGGCGACACGGTAAAGAGCGCGCGAATAGTCCTGGGGAATGTGGCGCCGGTCCCGTGGGTTTCAGCTGAAGCAGCGCAGAGCCTGGAGGGAAGACCGGTAACTGCGGATACGGCCACGGCCGCCGCCAACGCGGCCCTAGCCGATGCCAAGCCGCTGAGTCATAACAAGTACAAGATCACGCTGGCCAAAGTCGCGGTGAAGCGTGCCATTCTCGCCGCCGGAGGTGCCGCATGACGCTCATTCTGGATGCCGAGCGTTTCGGTACAGAGCGCGACGATGTCTGCTCGGCGTTGCGGTGGAAAGGACAGTTCATCGCAGCGGAGCCCGATCCGTCCGTACCCCCCTGCAATGATGGAATCTTCTGGTGCATGCATACTCAGACCTGCATCGGTCCCGATGGCGAAGTGGCCGAGCCGGGCAACTGCGCGTCCAAGTCCAGGGCATGCCACGGAACCGGAAAGTGCGGCTGAGGAGGGCAGCGAGTCAAGCTCATTGCTCCTGTCTGATGGGATGCACCATAAGCAATTGTCCGTCGCGGGTCGGTTATTTGACGGGGAAGCGCTCAAGAAGTGCTGACGGTCCAGTGAATCGGCAAAGTGGGCAGATGGAGGTGCGCTGGTTACACAAAATGGAACCGCTTTGAACTCCCGAGTGCTGGGTGCGAAAAGCGGTACGAAAGCGCTCCCTCCTACTTCGTATACTGCGGGATCTTATCCGCCGCCTCGGGATACTGCGCCATCAATTCCTCGCGGTTTCCGGTCGCGTAGTCACCGTAGTCGAACCCCGGTGACATGGTCGTGCCCATCAGCGCCCACTTTCCGCCCGGCGCCAGCCTGCACCCTTGCCAAACATGTCCCCGCACCACGACCTGAGGCTGCTGACCATTCGCGAAGTCAGCCCCGATGGTGATGGTCTGCGAACTTCCGTCGGGACATAACTGCAACATCAGGACCGGGTCGCCGGCGTAAAAGTGGAAGACCTCCGTGCCCGGCAATCGATGCAAGGTGGAAAAGGTTTCCGGAGTGATCATGTAATAAATCGCGGTACCGATGGAGCGGGGGCCGCTGGTTCCATCGGGAAGATATTCGCGCGATACCATCCATCGCGAACGGTAGGTTTCGCGGAAGAAGCCACCCTCAATGGACAGCGGTTCCAAATGCAGGAGTTTTTTTACTTCATCGGCCGTCATGACCGCACCAGCGTATCACCTGCGGCCGATGAATTCATCCCGCAGCCGTGCTAGCGTCCGCTAATGCCCGAAATGTAATCCATCAACGTCGTACTGCTCAAGCTGGCGGCAGCCTGGACCGTTGCATTGCGCGCCTCTTCGGCATTGGTCAGATTGGTGGCAGCAACGCTCATGTCGATCCCAACCGTCGTGTTCTGTTGCTGGCCGAGAGAAACCTTTTCGCTGTTTAAGAAGTCCTGCGCGCTCAATACCCGATCCGAGGTGCTGCCATAAAACGTACGGGCCGAAGTGAGCTGGTCATAAGCATTGCGTACTTCCGTCGTAGCGTTGCCGATATCGTCTGTCGTGCTGGAGGGATCCTGGAGAGCTTTAGCCAAATCGTTCAAAGCCTGGAAGACATTCGCTCCAGACGCAGAAAACAACTGGCTTCCCGGCTGGTTGATGTCGACGCTTTGCCCACTTTCGATCTCTACTGAATTCACGCCATCGTTGCCCTGGTAGCTGACACCGCCCGGACCGGTTCCGTCAGCCACATACGGCGGCTGCGAACTGGCTGTGCCGGCAAAAACATAGTGCCCGTTATAGGTGAGATTAGCGACGCTTAACACCTGCTGCGAAATGCCCGTAACTTCCTGCGCCACGGTGTCCCGGTTCTGCTGCGACATCGTGCCGTTGGCACCCTCCACCCCCAGGCTTATGGCAAGCTGCAGCGCGGTAACAGCTGAGTTCAACGACGAGTCGGCGGTCTGCAGCTCCGAATAAACGCTGGAAGCACTGCGTAAAAACTGGTCGCAACCAGCCATTTGGTCGGCTATGTTCACTTCCAAGGCGGCAGCCGAGGGATCGTCAGAAGCAACGTTCACCCGCCGTCCCGTGGTCATTTGTTCCAGCGCGCTCTGTTCCGACTGATCGGAAATCTTGAGTGCATTCAGCAGGATCTGGGTGGTCTGCGGAGAGATCCTCATGAATGGACGCCCATGTTGATAACGGTTTGCAGCATCTGGTCAACCGCCGTGATTGCCTGCGCAGCCGCCTGGTAAGCCCTCTGATACAACAGAAGATTTGAAGCTTCCTCATCAATGCTCACGTTGTTTCCGTCCGGACGCTCGATCAGGCCCTGCACTTCACGGGTGAAAGCAGTTGCGGTCGCCGGCTGATCAGAATCGCCTGCCCGTAACAACTCCTGGCGGAAGTCAAGGTCCTGGGTGTGATACCCGGGCGTATCGATGTTCGCGATGTTCTGACTTACCACGGTCTGCCGACGGGCAGTCAGATCGATCGCTCGCGTCAGGGTTGCGGTGAGGGGAGTATCCAGCAGGCTCACGATAACCTCCTCGGGGGCAATCCATGTTCGCGGATTTTGTTGCGCACTGTCCGCAGGCTGACCCCCAGCATCTCCGCTGCGTGGGTACGATTGCCAGCGGTAGCGCGCAAAGTGATCTCCAGTAGGGTTTTTTCCAATTCACGAAAGGACAGTCCGGGACGCAGCCAGCGCATTCCGTCCGGGGAAGGCATCGTCGAAGCCAGCGGGAGAACGCGCGCGCCGATTTCATCCCCATCAGCGAGAGCCACGGCGCGCCGCATGGTGTTCGCCAACTCCCGTACGTTGCCCGGCCAGTGGTGCGCGCACAAGGCCTTGCGGAACGAATCGCTGATTGGCAGGGGAGATTGCGGCGCCGAGTACTTGGTTGCGAAGTATTCGGCCAACTCGAGCACGTCATCGCCGCGTTCGCGCAACGGCGGAAGTGTCAGCGGAATAACATTCAGCCGATAGTACAAGTCGTGGCGGAATCGGCCTTCCTGCACCAGGGCTACCAGCGAACGATTGGTGCTGGCGATGATTCGCACGTCGATCGCGACTGGACGATGGTCGCCCAGCCGGCAGAATTCTCGTTCCTGCAAAACCCGCAGCAGCTTGGGTTGCAGCAGCAGCGGCATCTCGCCGATCTCGTCAAGCAGGAGCGTGCCTCCTGCGGCCAGGGCGAACTTTCCCGGGCAATTCTCGATGGCGCCGGTAAACGCACCGCGAACGTGGCCGAACAACTCGCTCTCCAGAAGGGTTTCCGGTACGGCGGCGCAATTGATAGGGACGAAAGCACGCTGGGCCCGTCGGCTTTCCTGATGGATGAGCCGGGCCAGCAACTCTTTGCCGGTACCGCTCTCTGCCTCCAGCAGGATGTCAGCATCGCTGCGTGCTGCCTGCCGCGCTTGTTCCAGGGCCGCCATCAGGAGTGGGGAACTGCCGATAATTGGGTTCCCGGCTGCCCAGCGATTGCCGTCGGCCCCAGGCCGGACGGAAGTCCGTGTCTGCAACAGAGGACGAACGCGAGAATGGCTACTGGGTAACATCTGCCCTGTTTGGTTTGCACGGGCATCGCCGATTTTGTCGATGCCGTATTAAAAACTCCTCATGAAAAGCTTCCCCGGCTGACTTGCATGGGAGAGCCCTATCTTTGACACGGTAGCGGCTTCATTGTTTACCCAGTCCCAGATGCTGGGGAAGGATTGTTCCGCCTTCCGCCAGGATGCAGGCCCGCTCCATCACGTGCTGCAACTCGCGCACGTTGCCGGGCCAGGAATGCTTCTCCAGTGCCAGCAAAGATTCCGGTGTGAGTACGCGGTCTTCGTCGGGCAAACGGAATTGCGCAAGAAAGTGTTGCGCCAGCATGGCTACATCGCCTTGGCGTTGTGCCAGCGGCGGCAGTTCGATAGGAAAGACCGACAGGCGGTAAAACAGGTCCTCGCGAAACTGCCTGTTCTGGGACAGTTCGGCAAGATTCGCATTGGTGGCGGCGATCACTCTTACGTCGACCCGAAACAGGTCCGAGCTGCCCAGGCGCTGCACCTCGCCCTGATCGAGAAAGCGCAGCAGCTTGGATTGAAGGCTCAACGGCACCTCACCGATCTCGTCGAGAAACAAGGTTCCGCCGTGCGCGCTGTGAATTCGGCCAAGCCGCGATTGGACGGCGCCGGTGAATGCGCCGCGTACGTATCCGAAGAGCTCCGATTCCAGCAGCGCCTCCGGAATCGCTGCGCAGTTGATCGCCACGAACGGCTTGTCTGCGCGGGGGCTCAGCTGATGGATCGCCTCTGCGACTACCTCCTTGCCGGTTCCGGTAGGGCCGGTGACCAGTACGGGCGTGTTACGCACCGCCACCAGCCGCGCCATGCGATAGACCGCGGCCATGCAGGGTGCCTGGCCGATCATGCCAGGTAACGGTTCGATGCCCTGCCGTTCCGGCCTTGTCGCTGCAGGCAACGGAGCACTCCAGCGATCGATGGTTTCGAACAGGCGCAAAGCACTCGCGCTACGCCACTGCGAAGGCAATGCCGGTTGTCCCGCTTCGTCCAGCAGCAAGACATCGATCCCGGGGAATCGCTGGTGAATGATCTGCAGTAATTCATCTGGGTTCAAATCGGGCAGCCGGCGATCAAGAAACAGCAACTGGCATTCGCTGCTCTCCAGCTGTCCCAGAGCGTCGGCGCCTCCCAACGCTTCCGCCGCGTTGATTCGCGACAGCTGAAGGTTCCTCATAATCTGTTTCCGCAAGTTTGAATTGGAGCTGGCGACGATGACCGACGGGTCCGGGACACCATAAGCTGGCATGGGGGTTGTCATGCTTCTGTTGTAATGCTGGAAGGTTAGGCAAAGATTAGGCGAACATTAGAAGATATTTAGAAACTGAAGAAATTTCGCCGGAAGACGAAACCAGGATGGAATGCCTCAGGTTGGGAGCGAGAAAGTCCCCCGGCTCGACCAACTCTTGCCAGCAGCCGCTTAGCTCAGAGAAGCAATCTGCGCATCCAGACCAGCCAGGGTGCGCCGCAGCAATTCAGAATAGCGTTCGTTGTCGCTCTGTTCCAGTTGCTGCAGGATCCGCTTACGCGAGAGCAGCAAGTCGTTCTTCTTTAATGTTGCGTGCACTTCGCCGGCGGAAGGTCGTTCTTTTTCGGATGAGGATTCGGAATCGGCTTCTTCTATTTGAGCTTCTACAGACTTACTTTCCCAACCACGCGCCATGCATTCATTATAGTCCTGCCGAAAGCCCGTCTGCCTCGGAAGTCCTATGGTTCTCGCTCGGCCAAGGCCATATTGGAATGGCCCTAAGAGGGATGACGAGTAACAAATCCACAGTTACTGCGCCACCATTCGATAGGTCAATCCCGTTCCGGGAAGCCTAAGCCGCCCAGTGCAGCGGGATTGTTGACTCACCGGAGCGGAAAAGCGAAGAATTGAGGTAACCATGGGACAGTTACCCTAATGCGCATTCTGGTTGTAGAAGATGACGCGCCCCTCGCCAGCTTTGTTCGCAAAGGTCTGGAAGCCGAACACTATGCGGTGGACGTAGCACCCGACGGCGAACAAGCCCGGACCATGGCGACCGAGAGCGAATACGACTTGATGATTCTGGACTTAAACTTGCCCAAACTGGATGGCATCGGAGTACTTAGCGCGGTTCGACCCAAGCGGCCGTCGCTTCCAGTGTTGGTCCTCACCGCGCGCAGCCGGATCGAAGATCGTGTGCAATCCCTCGACACCGGCGCCGATGACTGCTTGACCAAGCCCTTCTCGTTCAGCGAACTATCTGCCAGGGTGCGTGCGCTTATGCGACGTGGACCGCGCACCATTCAGACTGTCCTGCGGGTGGCCGATCTCGAACTCGATCGGGTGGCGCGCAAGGTAGAGCGCGCCGGCAAACCGATAGAACTGACGTCCAAGGAATTCGCTCTGCTGGAATACCTGATGCGCAACGCCGGCCGTCGCGTCACTCGCGCCATGATCGTCGAACATGTTTGGAACCTTTCTTTCGATACAACGACCAACATCGTCGACGTCTACATAAACTACCTGCGTAAAAAAGTGGACGACGATCACACGCCGCACTTGATTCATACCGTGCGGGGCGTTGGCTACGAACTCAGCTATCCTTCCGAAGCATTCGCATGACACCGCCTGACTGGCCTGCAACCCGGATACTCGCGATTTTGAGAAACGCTTTACTTCCGAAATCTTTCACAGCCTGAGCCAGCCGCTGACCGCACTGCATCTCTCCCTGGAACTAACATTGCTCCGCGCTGAAACCAAGCAACAGTTGCGGCTTGGGCTTCAATCCGCATTAGACAGTGCCGACCGGCTTCGCAGTCGACTGATGATGGTTCGGGCCCTCAACGACGCCAACGATCCCGGCGATCTCTCCCAGCCCACCAACCTGACTCTGCTGTTACATGAACTGACGCAAGAATTGCTCCCCTTGTTTGAGTCTGCCGGCAAGAAATTGCAGTTGATCATCGGAAAGGATTCTGTTTGGGTTCGCGGTAACAAAGACAAGTTGCGGCAGGCGCTTTTTTGTTTCACGGAATATCTCTTCGCTCGTGAGCCCATGGAGATTGAGGTGAGCGTCCGGGTGCTCGGCGGCGAGACTCCCCACGCGGAGTTACTGATCGCAGCCGACGGGACAGCTACCGCTCCAGGCGAGGTCGATGGCGACGGCTTGGTCTGCGAAGTCGAGCTTGCCCGTCGCAGCTTTCTCGCCGCAGGTGGAACCTTCGAATTTGTCAGGAAAACTCCCGGGGAACATTTCTGGCGGGCGGAACTGCCACTCGCGCCGGCTCCCGACCATGCGTCGTTTTTCTGAGCCTCACATCTACCTGTGACCGTAGTCACGGCAGCAGGGTTGGTCGCCAAGCACAATGCAGGCAGAGGTGCACTATGCCAGTACTTGTGATTGCTGTTGTTTTCTTCGCGATCTTTCTGGTGATGGGTGTGATGGGCGTGACTGCTATGGTTGCCGAACACCGGGGCCATCTGTTCAGCGGAACCTGGAGCGACGAAGCCAAGGCTGGCAAACGCTAGGCGCAAACCAGTTGGGCGACTGATTTCGAAGCGTGAGCGTGGGGCTTGCGCTGTCTGCTATACGGCTTGCAACGCCCGTGCCAGGCACTCTTCGCAGAAACCGCTGTCTTTAATGTCGATCCACTCCACTGCGTGCGACGAGGCCATGGCGCACTGATAATCGTGGCAGTGCGTGAGCCGCAAGGTGTGTCCCAACTCGTGCACCGACTCTACCAGCAGTCGATTGGCGAGCAAATCAATGTCGGCCGGCAGTCCATAAAATTCCTGCTGTAGCCGATGATAAGAAACCACCGCTGACTTTCCGCCTAGCTGCGCCTCGCCAAACACAAACGTGAGAATCGGAATATACAAATCCAACTGCGTGATGCCGACCAGTCGCCAGGTATTGCTGTTGACGTAACGCTGCATGGCGCCCAGAATTTCGGAGGAATGATACTGCTGTCGCTCGGCGTGCAGCGCGAAGCCGGGATCCAGGGCGGGCGACAGAATCTCGGGCGGCACGCGGAATTTGTCGTGAAGCGCCTGCCCCAGCCACTCAAGCAACTGGAGGTCAACTTCTCCCACGGGCAGTATCTGAAGTCTTTTCATAAGAGCGGCGATTGCCGTTTAGCACTTAGCCGCTGGCTAGAACCAAATGTGGGCGAAGCAGGATTTCTGCGCCCTCAGGTTTCTGCAGAACAACATCGACAGTTCTTGATTTAGCGAATGCCAAGTGCGAGCCCTAGTTGCTGGTTGCCAGTTGCTCTTTTTCTTTCCGGTTCCAGCCATACTTCTTCAGCTTGTGATGTAACGTGACGCGGTCGATGCCCAGCACCTCTGCGGTGCGCGTCTGGTTGCCGCTGCACTCATCCAGCACCCGCAGAATGTGGGCTTTCTCCATGTCTTCCAGACTGCGGACGTCGCCTACCCCCAGCCCCAGCCCGGAACCGTTCTTGTTCTTCAGCGTGAAGTCCTGTTCGCGGATCTCCGGCTCCTGCGAAACCACCATGGCGCGTTCCACTGCGTTTTCCAACTCGCGCACGTTGCCCGGCCAATTGTATTGCTGTAGCCCATTCATGGCGGCAGGAGATACACGGGTAATTTTCTTGCTCATCTCGCGCGAGAACTTACGGACAAAATGGTCCACCAGCAAGGGAATATCTTCCCGGCGGTCGCGCAGCGGCGGCATCTCGATATGAAAGACGTTGAGCCGATAGAACAGGTCTGGACGGAACTTGCCCTCCTCGATCAACTGCTCCAGATTCTTGTTGGTCGCTGCGACCACCCGGAAATCGACCTTGAGGGTTTGATTCCCACCGACGCGCACGATCTCTCTCTCCTGCAGGACGCGCAGCAGATCGGTCTGGGTCTTCAGGCTGATGTCGCCGATCTCATCGAGAAAAACCGTGCCACCCTCGGCGATTTCAAACTTGCCTTTCTTGCGATACTGCGCCCCAGTGAAGGCGCCTTTTTCGTGACCGAACAGCTCGCTCTCCAAGAGCGTTTCCGTCAACGCACCGCAATGGATAACCACCAGCGGATGAAAGCGCCGCGGACTTCCAGCGTGAACCGCGCGTGCCACCAGTTCCTTGCCGGTGCCGCTCTCTCCGGTCACCAGCACGGTAGCGTCGGTGGGGGCAACCGTTTCAATCGCATCGAAAACATGCTTCATCGCCGCGCTTTGTCCGATGATGTCGGAAGGATGAGCAATCTCTGCGACCGTTTCCTTCAGGCGCGTGTTTTCCTGCTGGGTGCGGCGGTGCGACATGGCCTTGGCGACGAGGTGGGCAATTTCGTCCGGGTCGAGCGGCTTGTTGACGTAGTCGTACGCGCCGTTCTTGAGAGCCGCAATCGCGGTTTCCACCGAAGCGTAGCCGGTCATGATGATCACCAGCATGTCGGGATAAATCTCGTGCAGCCGGCGTTGCAACTCGATGCCATCGGTGCCGCGCATCTTGATGTCCAACAGCGCAACGTCGAAGCTCTGCTCGGCTACGCGGGTCAACGCTTCATTAGCGCTTTCCGCCATCGCTACCTCATAGCCTTCTTCGGTGAACCATTTGGCCAGCGAGTCCCGTACGCTGAGTTCGTCATCGACAATCAACAGTTTGCCTTGCGTCATTCCTTACCTCACTTCCGCCAGCTTGCGTTCCTCGTCTGAGATCGCTGCCGGCATCTGGCTATCCATCGGCAGCACAATCTTGAAAGTGGTTCCTTGTCCGACTGCGGAGATCACGTCGACGGTGCCGCGGTGGCGCTCGACAATGTTCTGGCTGATGGCCAGTCCCAGGCCCGAGCCGCCCGACTCCTTGGTGGTGTAGAACGGCTCAAAGATGTGGGGCAGATGCTCCGCGGGAATTCCCATGCCGTCGTCCCGGATCACCAGCTCGATCGCGGGATCGGTGTTGACCCGGGTGTTGATCCACAGGTTCCCCCCTTGCGGCATGGCATCTATCGCGTTGATTACCATGGCCAGCACAACCTGCTCAATTTGTGCTGGATCACAATGAGCCATGGGCAAGTCCGTCGCGAGATCCGAATTGATCTGAATGTTGGCCATGTCCAGCTTGTGCTGCACCAGTCGCAGGCAGCGATCGATCACCTGGTTCAGGTCGCTCCACTCCAAATTCATAGGAGACACGCGCGAGAAACTGAGCAGGTTTTTCACCAGCTCGCCGCACCGTTTACTCTCGATGGCAATCAAGTCCAGCGATCCGCGCATCTCGTCGACTTTCTCCGACGGCGTCATCGTCTTCTCAATCCAGCGCTTGATCAGCTTCGAGTAGGTCAGAATGCCGGACAGCGGATTGTTGATCTCGTGCGCGACGACCGCGGCCATCTTGCCGATGGTCGCCATCTTCTCCACGTGGAGCATGTGCTGATGCGCCTGCTTCAATTCACGGGTCTTTTCCTCGACGCGCTGTTCCAGGGTTTTCGTCCAGGCAGTGATCTCGGCTTGCGCAACCTCCAACCGCCGGCTCATCCCGTTGAATGACTGCGTCAGTTCTCCAATCTCGTCCTGGGTGTGGACCGGAATTTGATAGCCGAACGAGCCGTTTGCGATTCGCTCCGTACTGGCCTCTAACTCACGCAAGGGGTTATGCACCACGATCCAGACGAACAAGCCGCTGAGGAAAACCACGGCAAAAAGCGCCACCACGGTGTAGCCCAGCATCTCGAAGCTCTCGTGCCTGAGACCCTGGTCGACTTTGGCCAGCGAGAGATTGGTGTCGAGCACGCCCAGGATCCGCGTATTCGCGGGGTGCGCGTGGCAGGCAGCATTGGAGCAGGCGGGCTGGTTCTCGATCGGAGTGACGATGCCCAGCACGCGGGCGCCATCGGCGCGATAGAAACGGAAACGGTCAGAACGATTCAAACGCGTCAGCGGCTTCGACTTCTCGTGGCACGCATAGCAGGCCTCGGCGCTTTGATCTACCATGGTGCCCACTTCCGCCGGCGCCGTGGAGTAGCTGATGACCCCTTGAGGATTCATGATGCGCACCCGCACCATGCCCGGCTGGTCGGCCATGTTCAGCATCATCTCGTAGAGGCCCTGGCGGTCGTTGTTCAGCATGTAACGCGAAGCGCTGCGCCGCAGCACCTCGCTCTGCTGTTCCGCGCTGATGAGGGCAGCGTCTTCCAGGTGTTTGCGTTGGTCCCTGAGAATGAAATAGCCGAAGAGGCCGAAGATGACCACCAAGATGAAGAAGATGGACAGCATCAGCTTCGCGCTGATACTTTGCGCCAGACCCTGCAACCAGCGCGTAGGCCGCGAAGCGGGATTCTCCTGCAACGTTGCAGGTTGAATCCCGTTCGAGTTTTCAGTCGCCAGCATGAGCAGGCACCGCGTATTCGCTCGCAACCTCGTCCGCGCTGCGAAGTGCCGGGATGTGAGACTTCTCTTCCGGGAAGATGGGCAGGTACTTGGCTACAAACCCAAAGATCGCGAAGCCCATGGCTACAAACATCGCCGTGATCACGACCTCGGTCCACTTCGGGGTATAACGTCCGCCCACGGCGTTCTCCACGCCGGTAATGGCCACGTTCAAGCGGTTGGTGACGAAGCCCAGCAGCGTGAAGACGGCTGCCAGGTAAAGTCCCTCGGCGCTCTTGCGTATCTTCGGCACCAGCAGAAGTCCCAGCGGGATCAACACCGAGAGGAATATCTCCAGCAGGAAAAATCGCTGCTCATAGCTCGATACGAACACCATCTTCAACACCCCGCGGTGGTACATGTCTTCGAACTTCAGGATGCCGTAGAGGGCGAGAACCACCACCAGCACCCGGCCCAGGTCGCGCAGGATGGGCAGTTCGAGCTCGCGGCCAAAATACTTCGAGCTCATCGAAGATTCGAAGATGGTCATCGCCAGCCCGACGGCAATCGCCGACAGGAAGAAGAAAACCGGCAGCAGCGGGCTGTACCAGAAGGGGCTCAACTTGTTAGGCATGATGAGATATAGCGTGCCCAGCGAGGATTGATGCAAGGTAGAGAGCAGAACGCCCAGAATGACGAAGACCACCATCACGCTGCGCACGATCCTCAATGGCCGCTGTAGATTGAAGTGCTCCAAAACGATGGGCGAGAACTCCAGCGCCAGCACCGTGGTGTACAGCATGACGCAATAGGCGACCTCGAACATCACCGAGTGCGGATTGCGCATAACCAGCGGGTGCCAGATGTTCCATGGCAGCCCCAGGTCATACATCAGCGCCGCGCACACCAGTACGTAGCCCATAAACGCAGTCAGAATCGTCGGCCGGATGATGGAGTGGAAGCGCTTGATGTTGAAGATCTCAACTGCCGCCGTCAGGGTGAAGCCGCCCGCCGCCAGCATGACGCCGCACATCACGTCAAAGCCGATCCACAATCCCCAGGGAAACTGATCCGACAGGTTGGTGGAGGCGCCCAGCCCGCGGTAGAACCGGATGAAGGTGCAATAGATGCCGGCCGCCATGATGACCAGGAACACGGCCTTCCAGAAGGTGAAGCGAATGCGGGGAACTGTCATCGGGCACCGCCTGTGTGATCTTTCTCGTTGGCTTCGGCCTCGGCTACATCTTCGCGGCGGTGGGTGATCCAGTAAATGCCGCCGAGCAAGGTGCCGAAAAGCGGAACAAAGTCGGGAATGCGCGATAGCACCTGGTAGGTATAAAGAGGAAGCGCGCGTTCGGTCAGGTCTGAGCGGAAGCCGAAATTGTTGAAGCCGATGGACGACAGCAGCAAGACCGACGTGCCTCCCACTTCGGTCTCGCCGAAGATGTGGTGCAGGTAGGTGTCTGGATTGTCGTGAATCCTCTTCTTGGCTTCTTCCAGCAGAGAATCGCGGTCACCGAACAAGGTAGCGCCGGTAGGGCAAATCTCGGCGCAGGCGGTCTGCTTACCCGCGGACACGCGTTTGCTGCACATAATGCACTTGCGCACCCCCGGAACAGCTTTCTCCCACTCATACTTGGGCACGCCAAAGGGGCACGCCGCCATGCAGTAGCGGCATCCCATGCACTTGCTCTTGTCGTAGGTGACCGGACCAAGCGAAGTTTTCTGCAGCGCTCCCACCGGGCAGACCGAGGCGCAAGCCGGGTCGTCGCAATTCATGCACAGCCGGCGCATGAATTTGTCGTCCTTGGCAAGGACAACGGTGTATTTGTGGGCTGAGGTTACTTCCTGGGCGGCAATTTTGTCGTCGTACGGCAGGCCGTTTTCGGTGGCGCAGGCCTGCTCGCACTGCTTGCAATCGATGCACTTGGTGGCATCGTAGAGAATTCCTTTGCTCATGAGCTTCTCCGCGCCGCAACCAGCAACTACTCACCAGTTGAGGCAGATCGCCCAGGCGGCTCAGCCATTCTCAAATTCCGCTAACGCAGCGAGACTTGAAGGCTCCGACCCGGTCAGACCTCGGCAGGGGAAGCGGCGCCGGTGAAGACAGCGCCGTCCGGCGATCGCGCAACGAGGGGGAGGGCCTTCCGTCGCGGACCGGCAACCAATACCGGTCCGAAGCGGTTAAAGGGAACCAAGCTACTTCAAGGTCTTTACGTACGTCGCCAGCTTGGCTGCCTCAGGAGCGCTGACGCCCTTGTTGGCAAAAGCATGCATGGCCTTTTTCTGCGGTCCGCCATTCTCAATAAAGTCGGCGAGCTCGGCATCGGTAGCCTTCTGCACGGTAGGCGACGAAAACGCAGGTGCCCCCATCTTCTGTCCGGCGGCTGTGCCCTTGCCGTCAGCTCCGTGGCAGCCGGCACATTTCGCCTTGTATACGTCTTCCTGTGCCCAGGAAAGGTTGGGCAGCGCCAGGAACAGCGCAAAAGCAATAGCCAGAACCGCTAAGATGACCTTCTTCATGGAATCTCCGTTAACTCTATGAATGCTGGACTCACCATCCCGCTTAGCTGGGCAGCTGCACAATGTGGATGTGCCGCTCTTGTGAGCACGGCTGTAGTGTGAGTCAACGGGTTCGTCAGGCGCTGTGACGCGAATCACTCCACAACGTGATTGATTTCGCAACAGTTACGGTCGTTATGCCAAAGGTTACTGAGAAAGTTTGCCTCAAAAGACTCGGGTACTAGCCAGGAGCCGAGCAAATTCACAACAGCCAGACTGGCCGTTTGGTGTAGGTGTGGCTTTTTTCATCAACAAAGCAAAGCCTTAGGCGGGTGCCGTGTATCGCTCGGAAATAGCACCCATGATCCGCGAGCGGCTCTCCGCCGAGGAGATTTCTCCATCCTGTTCGACGGCCTCTGCCAACTCAGCAAGCTCGGGGTCTTTGATAAATTTGCGGAACCACTCGGAATAATCTCCCTGCCGAAGGTGAAACAGCCAGGTTTCGTCGTCGATACCCTCAGCCAGGCTTGAGAATATCTGGAGATTCTGGGCGCGAAGGTTCAGGCGATCTTCCGGGCCCCGGAAGTAGAAGCTCCGGTCCGGTCCCAGATTACCCTCCGCGTATTTGCGCAAATGCCGCCGCCGATCGCCCTTGCTTGGGGCAACTTCCACGAGGAATGGCGTCTGATGATCGCCGCGACACCAGACGGCCACGGTTCCCGGTTGCAAGTCCTTTTCGGGGACGGGCGGCGGTGGCTCCGAAACAGCCTTCGCCAGTCCCGCCAGCGTTTCATCGGCGCCCTTGCCGACCGCGATAGCGACCTGGACGTTCTTCAAAGCAGCCGGGGCGACCATTTCCGGATGTACCGTCACCATGATCATGCCGGTCATCGCCTCGGGCACCGTTGTGGCAGCAGGTACCCAGGAGGTTGGCAGCATGTGATGCGCCTCATCGATGATGAGCCAGTGCGGTCGCGCCGTCCGCGAACGGAGGTCGAGCAGATGAGGCAGCAATGAGGCGAAAAACAACGGACGATCTTCCAGCGCGATGCCCAAAAGATTAATCACCAGATTTTGCTTGGGATCTTCAAGGGCTTTGATGATCTGTGATATCTCGGGAGCGACCTTCGGCGAGCCGATTTGCAACGAACCCAGAAAGTTCTCGTAATCTCCTTCAGGATCGATCAGGCAAAACTGATATCCCTCGTCGGCCAATCGCTCAATAACGCCGGTGGCGGCGGTCGATTTTCCGCTGCCGGATGGCCCGGCAAAGAGAAGATTGCCGCGATAGGGAATGATGTTGACGGGCTGGTCGCCTTCGCGCGTCCCCAAAAGAATCTGGTGACGACTCAGCCGACCATCAAAGGATCGTAAATCGTCCTCTAGTAGGTGGCCGATCAACTCCGCCACCCCGCCGCCATGCGATTCCCGCATGACCAGATCAGCGCGTTCCTTCAACGCGGGCAGCGCATTCGCGACGGCAACGCCACATTCGCAAGCCGAGAGAAACACGTGGTCGTTTTCTGCGTCGCCTATTCCCACGACGTTATGCGCCGACAGCCCCAGACGGGCCAAAGCCGCTTCCAGGCCACTCTTCTTGTTCACGCCGGACGGAAGCACCATTACCGCTCCCTTGTTAAAGCTCACCTGCAACTCGAGCCCAAGCTCCTTGATGACATCGAGCACGGTGTTTTCGTGAGGCTCCCAACTGGCGACGATGCCGTGGCCCACCGAGAAGGGAACGTCTCGTCGGCGAAGTTCGGCCAGGAAGTCCTCGTTTGGAGGTTCGGCCAGCGCCGTGGTTTCCTGTGTAGCCGGGTTGTAGAGCAGGCCGCCGTTCTCCGCGACCACCAGCTCAAACAATCCGATTTGCAGGAACACTTTCTTCAGGTCTTCCAACTCGCGGCCGGTGACCATCACTAGCTTGCGGCCGGAATTCTTCAGATCCTCAAGGGCAAGTAGGGTGCTTTGGTCGACGCCACCGTGCGTGGCGAGAGTTCCGTCATAGTCCGTGGCAAGCACCAGGTATCGCATAGGCACTTGATTGGATGCAGGTTTGGGGCAAGGCCGAGCTTCGCGGCAGCGGAACACCGGTTACAGCACGGTAAATTTGGAGAAGAGAACGAATCAGAAATATATTTCAGGCGCTGGCAGAATCCGGGCCGCCGACAGATTCCCTAGGCTTAGTCGCCACTGGTCGAAGCCAGCGCAGTCGCTCCCGCAGGTTTGCTGTTTCGTTTAGGGTCGAACAAATTCAGAAACCCGCAAATGACCCAATATCCGGCTGCGACTCCAAAAACGAACGCTCCGGCGATCGTCAGCAGAAGCAGCGTAGACAGGAAGAATGTCGTCATAGGCCAGTCGTCTTTTCCTCCGATGCGGCGCAATTTTCGCCGGGATGATTCAATCATTTGCCAGGCTGCGCTTCGGCTCGGTTCAGTGAGGATCAAGCACCGATCGATACACCCACTACTCTGATGGTCCCACTTTACCCCGCGTTGACGTCAATAGCTGTTGACAACTAAGATACGTGAGTAGATCTGCGCAATCACTCTTCCGGACTTTCCAGAGGCGTTCATCCCTTAGAACAAGGGTTCCGGAGACCATTTCCGGGCGCGCTCGGGCGTTTCTGGCAGCACAGCGGGTTAGCCAACAGGCGGGTACGAATCAGAATTATCCATGGGTATCACCAGCATCAGCGTCCGTGGGGCGCGCCAGCACAATCTGAAGAACATTCACGTCGAGATTCCACGCAACACCTTGACCGTGATCACCGGCCTTAGTGGCTCGGGTAAGTCGTCGCTTGCCTTCGACACCATTTATGCCGAAGGCCAGCGCCGCTACGTGGAGACACTCTCCGCCTATGCGCGCCAGTTCCTCGATCAGATGGAACGGCCCGACGTGGACAGCATCGACGGCCTGAGCCCGTCGATTGCCATCGAACAAAAAACTACCAGCCGCAGCCCGCGCTCGACCGTCGGCACCATCACGGAAATTTACGACTACCTGCGCCTGCTGTATTCGTCCATTGGCGTGCCGCATTGTCCGCAGTGCGGCCGGCAGATCTCGCGCCAGTCGGCCGACCAAATTGTGCAGCAGGTGATGGAGCTCAAGCCGGAAGACCGGGTGATGGTACTCGCGCCGATCGTGCGTGGCCGCAAGGGTGAGTTCAAGAAAGAGCTCGACAAGCTTGCGCAGCAGGGATACTCCCGTGCTCGTATCGATGGCGAGCTGCGCAACATCGCTGACGACGAGGTCAAGCTGGACAAGCGCAAGAATCACACCATCGAACTCGTGGTCGATCGGCTTCTGGTGAAGCCCGGCATCGAGCATCGCCTGTCCGCTTCGGTCGATTTGGCCATGAAGCTAGCTAATGGTCTGGTGCAGATCGTGGTGGTAGGCGGCGAAGAAAGGCTGTACTCGTCGAAGTTGGCCTGTCCGGAGTGCGGTATTAACGTTCCCGTGCTGGAGCCGCGATCGTTCTCGTTCAACAGCATGTACGGCGCATGTCCTGAGTGCAATGGTCTGGGAAGCAAGTACGATTTCGATCCGGCCAAGGTGATCAGCGACTGGTCGAAGCCGCTGTTGGATGGCGGGCTTGGCCCGGGGTCGGCTTCGCAGAACATGATCCGGACTTTGCAACTTGCCGCCGAAGCGTACGGGTTCAATCTGTCAACCCCTTTCGAGCAGATGCCGCGCAAGACGCAGAACCTGATCCTCTACGGTCCCGAATCCGGCGAAAAGAAGCGCGGCGGATTTCTGGGAATCTTTGCCTATCTGCGGCAGGCGATGGACGACAGCTCGTCGGAAGCCTATCGCGACTGGCTGCTGGACCATATGTCGGCCACCACGTGTCCGGTGTGTCACGGCAAACGGCTTCGTCCGGAAAGCCTGGCCGTGAAGGTCAACGGGATGTCCATCGCCGACTTCACGGCGCTGCCGGTTTCGCGCGCGGTTGAGGCCGCGGCGCTAATCAAGCTGTCGCCACGGGAAGAGCGCATCGCCGGCCGCATCCTGAAAGAGATTGCCGAGCGGCTGGGCTTCCTGAACGCCGTGGGGTTGGGCTACATCTCGCTCAGCCGCTCGGCGGCAACCCTCAGCGGCGGCGAGGGTCAGCGCATTCGGTTGGCAACGCAAATAGGATCGAAGCTGCGCGGCGTGTTGTATGTTCTCGACGAGCCGTCGATTGGCCTGCACCATCGCGACAACGATCGCCTGCTGCAGGCGCTGGAGTCGCTGCGCGACCTGGGGAACACGGTGCTGGTGGTGGAGCACGACGAAGACACCATTCGCCGCGCCGATTACGTGATCGATCTCGGTCCGGGCGCCGGACGCCACGGCGGGGAAGTGGTGGCCAGCGGAACTCCCGAACAAATCGAAGCGGTGCCACGCTCGCTGACCGGGCAGTACATCTCCGGCCAGAAGCAAATCACCGATCGCCACGTTCGCCGCCAACCCAGCGGGAAAGCCATCACCGTTCTGGGCGCGCGCGAAAACAATCTAAAGAATGTTGACGCCGTTTTCCCGTTGGGCGTAATGACGGTGGTGACCGGCGTGTCGGGCTCTGGGAAGTCCACGCTGGTGAACGACATTCTCTACCGCGCGCTGGCCAAGGCGCTTTATCGTTCGCGCGAGGAGCCCGGAGCGCACAAGTCCATCGACGGCACGGAAAACATTGATAAGGTCATTCGCATCGACCAGTCGCCGATCGGCCGCACTCCGCGCTCCAATCCCGCCACCTATACCGGCGTCTTCACCCAGGTGCGCGACCTCTACGCAATGCTGCCCGAGTCGCGCGAGCGAGGTTACAAAGCGGGACGCTTCTCGTTCAACGTAGCCGGTGGTCGCTGCGAAGCGTGCCAGGGCGAAGGCCAGCGGCGCATCGAGATGAACTTCCTGCCCGACGTCTACGTACTTTGCGAAGTGTGCGGAGGCAAGCGCTACAATCACGAAACCCTGGCGGTAAAGTACAAGGGATATTCCATTGCCGATCTGCTGGAGACGCCGGTGGCCGACGCATTGCCGGTGCTGGAGAACATCCCGCAGATCAAGCAGAAACTTCAGACCCTGGTCGACGTGGGACTCGGGTACATTCACCTGGGGCAGTCGGCGGTCACGCTCTCCGGTGGCGAAGCCCAGCGTATTAAGCTGGCGCGCGAGTTGAGCAAGCGCCAAACCGGCAAGACGCTTTATCTCCTGGATGAGCCAACCACCGGGCTGCATTTCGAAGACGTCAGCAAGCTGCTGGAAGTCCTGCATCGGCTGACCGATCTGGGAAACAGCATCATCATCATCGAGCACAACATGGACGTGATCCGAAACGCCGACTGGATTATCGACTTGGGTCCGGAGGGTGGCGAAGACGGCGGCCGCATTGTCGCCCAGGGCACCCCGGAGCAGGTTTCCCGGGCCAAAAAATCCTACACCGGACAAACATTAGCCAAACTGCTTCCGGCAGCGTCCAATAGCAAGGGAAATGGCGAACCTGCTACCGTCGCGAAGGCAGGCGAAAGCCGATAACCCATAACGTTCATGTCACTGCCACCCGATCCATTGCCTGATTTCGTCGAGACTGCGCCGCTGGCGACGCCCCTGGAGCCTGGCTACGATCCGCTGACGACGAACCTTTCGTCGCCGGAAGGGTTCACCGCCTCACCCCCAAAGCCTTTCCCATCGTGGTCTTGGAAAGATGTAGCAGCCATCCTGATTTTTACGCTCGTCGCCATCCTGGTCTTCACCATCATTGCACTGCTGATTGCGCGCCAGTTCCCGGCCTATCGAAACGCCGCGCTATCCGACGTTGCCATGGACGCGCGCGTCGTTATCGGTGCCCAGACGGCGGCGTATCCCGTGGTGCTGCTGTTCATCTTCATGATGGTGCGCACCCGCTCCCGGCAGCCATTTGGGCAGGCCATCCAATGGAACTGGCCGGGATTAATCGCGCCGGGTTTCCTGGCCGGCGGAATCGTGCTGGCGCTGGTAGTCGAAAGCCTCGCCCGCTATCTGCCGATTCCCAAGTCCCTGCCCATGGACACGTATTTCCACGATGCCACCAGCGCCTACATGATGGCCGTTTTCGGTATTACGCTGGCGCCGCTGCTGGAGGAGATGTTCTTCCGCGGACTGCTTTATCCCCTGCTGCGGCGCGCGTCTGGCGTTGCCGTGGCCGTATTGCTGACGTCGCTGGCCTTTGCTGCCATCCATGGGGCGCAGTTGGGATATGCCTGGGCGCCAGTGCTCAGCATTTTCGTTGTCGGAGTCGCCTTGACGCTGGTGCGAGTGAGAACCAACTCCGTCGCAGCTTCGTTCCTCACCCACTGCGGCTACAACTTCGCGCTCTTCGCCCTGCTGTGGATCGGCAGCGACCACTACCGGCACCTGGAAAAGATCGCCGGTTGAAAATGATATCGTCAAACTATGGCAGCTAATTCCCGAGAACAACTGTTGACGCTGCTGGCGGAGAAGTCGTTCCGCCTCGGTCAGTTCAAGCTTTCCAGCGGCGGTACCAGCGACTACTACATCGATTGCCGCCTCACGACGCTGGATGCAACCGGTGCGCTCCTGACCGGACAAACCGTGCTGCAGGAGATTCAGAGTCGCGGCTGGAATGCCGAAGCCATCGGCGGTCTCACCATGGGCGCCGATCCCATCGTGGTGGCAACGTCGGTCATCAGCGCGCAACAGGGGAAGCCGATTCAGGGCTTCCTGGTCCGCAAAGCCGAGAAGACACATGGCACCGGTCAGCGCATCGAAGGCTTTCGTCAGCCGGGTGCCAGGGTCGTGATCGTGGACGACGTGTGCACCACGGGCACGTCGACCATCCAGGCGATTGAAGCCGCGCGCGAGTTCGGCTTCGAGGTCATAGGCGTGCTGTGCCTGGTGGAACGCCAGGAAGCTGGCGGCCGCGTGAACGTAGAGAAGGCCGCCGCACCGGCGCCATTTGTGGCGCTGTTCACGGCTAACGACGTTCGCGCCGAGCACATAAGAAATGGGCCGCCGCCGATTTTCGCCACCAGCGCGAAATGCGATCTATGCGACCGTCCGGCGGTGACCAACATGCCGGGAAACCGGTGCGCAGTCCATCGCCCATAATCCGGTTAAACAAGAAGAGAGATCATGATTAAGACTTTGGAATGGACCGACACAGGTGTCCGGTTCATCGATCAAACTAAGCTGCCCACCGAAGAGACCTACGTCACCAGCAAGAGCTATGAAGAGGTGGCGGACGCGATTCGCACCATGATTGTCCGCGGGGCGCCCGCTATCGGTGTCGCGGCCGCGATGGGAGTGGCGCTTGGCGTACGCGATTCGAAAGCCACTGATCACGCGGCGCTGAAGCTGGAGTTTGCGCACATCTGCGATGTTCTCGCCTCCACCCGGCCCACGGCAGTCAACCTCTTCTGGGCGATTCAGCGCATGAAAGACAAGTTCGCACAGATCACCGCGCAGCCAATTCCCCAGATCAAGCTGGAAATGATTGCCGAAGCGCAGCGCATGCTGGTGGAAGACATAGCCACCAACGAGGCCATGGGCCAGCACGGCGCGGTTCTATTGCCGGCGACCGGTGGCATCCTCACGCACTGCAATGCCGGAGCGTTGGCTACGTGTGGCTACGGCACGGCCCTGGGAGTCATCCGAGCGGCGGTCGATTCGGGCAAGAAGTTACAGGTCTTCGCCGACGAGACCCGCCCCTTCCTGCAAGGCTCGCGTCTGACGGCGTGGGAGCTGATGAAAGACGGTATTCCCACCACCATCATCTCCGACAACATGGCAGGTGCCATGATGCTACAGGGCAAGATTGACGCCGTCATTGTGGGAGCGGACCGCATTGCCGCCAATGGGGATGTGGCCAACAAGATCGGCACCTACACTGTGGCAGTGCTGGCCAAGGAACACGGCATCCCCTTCTACGTAGCTGCACCGTTCTCGACCGTCGACCTGAACACGCCGGATGGCAGCGGAATCCCGATTGAGCAACGCGCGTCGCAGGAAGTCACCCATCTGGCCGGCAAACAGATTGCACCCGACGGAGCGAAGGTCGAAAACCCTGCCTTCGATGTGACCCCCAGCAAGTACGTGACGGCGATTATCACTGAGCGCGGGGTGGCGCGGTCTCCCTACGGCGAATCTTTGGCGGAATTGGCAGGGATGAGCGTTAAGGCGTAAAGCTGCGGCTACTGCGGACCGTTCTGGTTGGCGGGATTCAGCTGCTGCTGGTATTGCTGCTGTTGCTGCTGCATTTGTTGCAGCTCCTGCATCAACTGCTCCGGCGTTTTGACGACGTTCTGCGATTCTCCCGGACCAAAAGCTCCACCGGGCTGATCGCTGCCGGTTTGAGTGGGCTGACCCGGCATCACGGGACGCCGGAAACCCCCCGGCGGGGGCGCGGGCTGGTCGGGATTCTGATACTCAGTATTCTCGGCAACGGGTTCTTCCGGCTGCGGTTCTTCATCGGGCATGGGCTGAGCAGCTTGGGGCGCGTTTTGCGCCGAGTTAACCCCACCCGCGGGCGCATTCTGCCGTGTCGTCAGGATCACCTTCTGCACCGCTCCTGGATTTCCGGCGACTCCCAGAATCATGTAATCGAACTTCGACCCGTTCAACAGCGTGTTCAAAACGTCTTTGGCTTGTCCCGGGCCAAGTTGCGCCACTACGCGTTCATTGCCTGCGCTCGCCGGAATCTCCATCGACGCCCCGGTCTGCGACTGAACCGCCCGCAACACTTGCGTTAATGTTGCATTGGTAGAGCTGATGGTGAGCTGCCCATTCCGATAGCTGACACTCGGAGCTTTGGGGGGCGACTGTTCCAACGTCGGAGGAGGGGGCGGCGGCGCCGGCGTCTCAGCTACGGGGACGGCCTTCTTGTGACGCGAGTGGCTCGTGGTCGTTTTCGGAGCGGGCGCCGTGACAGGGTTGGCTGCGGTAGGCACCGTTTGCGGCACAGCCTGGGCGTTCGCGTGGTACGACCCCGCCAGCAAGCCTGCAAGCAGCAGCGCGGCGCACCCGAAATTTTTCCCGAAGCGTACCATGAGGAGTTGGACGGCGGCCGATTTCCATCGTTTCGCCTTGCTGGCTATTTTAAACCCGCAAACGACGTGCCGGTTTCGATTATGTCGTCTGGCGAACATTAATTTGACTGCGTCAAAGCTGAGCGGCGCAGTCCCCGCGGGCAGCATCTTACAATCTTGTTGGGTAGAAGTGGAATTGAGGGTAACGCAGGTGATGCCATGATTTGTAGCGCCAATTTCCGTCGTTGGGTAACCCGCACCTTTGGTTTCGCAGTACTTGGTTCAGTCGTCATGCTCCTTGCGGCTCAGGGTTTGTGGGCTCAGACTTGCTCCACCGGCTCCGAACTGGACGCAGCCAGCAAGTCGGCCATCGAAACGGCCGCTCATCAGTACCTGGAAATGTCTAAAAACGGTGATGTGGCTGGCCTGAAAGCCAATGCCATTCCCGCCATCACGGGTGACTTTGGCGGAATCGAGCAGGCCGTGGTGTCTAACAAGGCATATCTTGCCGGAGGGCCCGCGACCATCACCGGAAGTTACCTGCTGGACGCTTCGGAGGCCAAAGCGCCGCTGCCCAAGGCCGACTTCTTCTGCGGTATCTACAATTCGCCCGACCGGCTGGCATTTTCTATCCCGAACCTTCCTCCGGGGCGTTACGCCATCGTGATTCAGAAGGTCAGCGGAAAAGATCCCATCACCCTAACCCTCATTTTGCAGAACATGGGAGGTGCCTGGAAGCTGGCGGGATATTATCCTCGCCTGGCTTCGCTGGCAGGACACGACGGGCAGTGGTATGTAACCAGGGCGCGAGAATTCAAAGCCAAGGGACAACTGCACAACGCCTGGTTTTACTATCTGACAGCGTGGGACCTTACGGCGCCGGTCAATTTTATGAGCACGCCGCAGCTCGATAAGCTTTCTGACGAGATCCAGACGGCACGGCCTTCGGATCTCCCCTCCGATGCGGCTCCCTTGAGCCTCGCCGCCGGCACGAAAACGTTTAAAGTGACCGAACTCGCACCCGTCCCGGTGGATAACAATCTCGACCTGCGGATTCGCTATCAAGACGCTGATGCCGGCAACTCTGCGGTAGCCTTCCAGGACAACATGGCCGTCGCCAAGGCAATCCTGGCGAAGTATCCCGAATTGCGCGATGGTTTCACCGCCATGATCCCGCGAGCGGTGGACAGCAGCGGGCATGAATACGGGTCCGTTTTGCAGGTGAAAGACATAAAGTAACGCAGGCTAAGAGCTAGGCGGGATCGCCCGATTCCGCCTTCCTAACCTCGCTGGCGGTGTCGGCAGGAAACTCAAACTTACATTCGCTGGCCTTCTTGTCTTCGCGTATTCCCTGAAACACCGGGGCCCGCATCTTGATGCCCCCGCTTTGGCCTTCGTGGGTCCACTCGGTGAACTTGATCTCAGCGACCAGCTCCGGCTTGACGAAGTGAACTCGGCGGTCGCTATCCACCTTCCCGAAAAATGGATTGCGGTTCGTCTCCAGCGAATGCAGGCGCTTCCACATCTGAGCGTGCGTCTGGCCGGTGAAGCCGCTGCCCGCCTGTCCCACCGGAATTAGCCGTCCTTGGTCGTCATACAATCCCAGGACGAGCGAGCCGAAGTTCTCCCGTGCGCCCCGTGGATCGGTGAATCCGCCGATCACGCATTCCTGCCGCTTCACCACCTTGATCTTCAGCCACTCGCGAGTTCGTTTCTGCAGGTACTGGCTGCTGCGATGCTTGGCGATGATGCCTTCCAATCCGCGTTGCGCCGCCGCCTCAAACAGTGCCTTCCCGTTGCCCGCGTAATGATCGGAGTAGCGCACTAAGTCGTTGGGCAGGATTAGTTCGGCCAGTAGCTGTTTTCGCGTCTCAACCTCGGCGTGGGTCAGGTCGTAGCCGTCAAGGTAGAGCAGATCAAAGACGTAATAGACGACCGGGATGTCGTCACGCGTCCGGCGTATCTTGCGGCCGCCTTCTCCCACGCCCGTACGCTGCTGCATCAGGCCAAACGAGGAGCGGCCGTGCTCGTCGAGGGCGACGATCTCCCCGTCGATCACCGCCGTCTTAGCCTTAAGGTAATCGGGGATGTCGTGCAGTTCGGGATAAGCAGCGGTGAAGTCGTTCTGGTTGCGCGACACCAGCCGCAACGACTTGCCATCAAAGAACGTAACCGCACGGTAGCCGTCCCACTTGATCTCGTAGAGCCACTGATCGTCATCGAAGGGCTCATCGACCAGCGTGGCCAGCATGGGATTCACTGCACGCGGCATCGGAGCTTTTCGTCCAAAGCTGGCAAGATCAGCTAGCTTGGCGACTTTCGGAGGGACTTTTTTTTTACCGCATTGGAAGTCTTGCTGGCTTGAGCCGCCCTCTTGGCAACTGTCACCTCAGCTTTTACTGGTGTTGTGGCGCTCTTGCTGGCTGCAGCTTTCTTCGTGGTCTTCTTCTCGGCGGAAGCTTTCTTCGCATCGGCCTTGGCAATCGAGTCGGCCAGCCAGTCGTTCTTGCCGGAACCGCCCCGAGCTGTCGTCTTGCGACTGCTTTCCCACTCCGCGGAACCGGCATCGCCGGCAATCTGCTGAATCGATCGCTTGGTCAGCACCGAGTAATCGTACTTGTCGATGTCGTAACCTTCCTGCACGTACGCGTCGCGATGTTTGATGAGCAGCCACTCCGTGCCTTTGCTGCCGGGGCGCCGTGCTTTCATGTGGATCAGCGCGAATTCTCCCTTCAGCTTCTGGCCGTCCAGGCGGAATTTCAGGTCGCCCTTGCGCATCATCTCCGCAATGTCACCCTGCGGCTCCCATGTCCCCATGTCCCACACCATCACCGCACCGCCGCCGTAATTCCCCGCAGGGATGATGCCCTCAAAGTCATAGTAGGAGACGGGATGGTCTTCCACCTGCATGGCCAGGCGCTTGTCGGCGGGATCCAGCGACGGGCCCTTGGGCACCGCCCAGGACTTCAGCACGCCATCCATTTCCAGGCGGAAATCGTAGTGCAGGCGTGACGCGCGATGCTTCTGCACCACGAAGCGCCGCTGCTTGCCCTTGGCCAGTTTGGGAGGCGGCTCCGGGGTCTGCGTGAAATCACGTTTTCGTTTGTATTCCTCGAGTGCCATGCGCACTTAGATGAACATATTTCGCCGCAGAGCTGCAAGCCTTTGGAGAGAAGAATGCCAGGCCTTTGGAGAGGCGAGTCCCAAGCAGCATGGCCAGGATCCGCGGACGAAGGGAGAGCTTAATTTTGCTACAATATTGATACCGCAGCGTGGGCGCTTAACTCAGCGGTAGAGTGCCACCTTCACACGGTGGAAGTCACAGGTTCGAATCCTGTAGCGCCCACCATATTCCTCCAGTTGTCGCACACCACAGCCGAGTGGAATGTCTGAGTCAGTTCCCAAAAACCTGCACTACGCAACTTCTCCCCGCAGATGGCTACTGCTGCGGGTGCGCGATTTCGAAAACGATTTTACCGGGCTTATGGGGCGCGCCCTCAAGCATGGCCTGCGCCTCGCGTGCCTGAGAAAGCGGCAGGATGGAGCCGACGCGCGCGGTGATTCTACCCGCGTCAAACAAGGTTGTGAGCGTCTGCAGGCGTGCGGTGGTTACTTCGGCATAGAAGAAAATAGCCCCTGCTGGCAAAGGCGGCGTGGAAACCGAGGTTACCAGTTTGCCTCCGGGTTTCAATGCAGCGAGACAGCGCTGAAGCGTACTGCCCCCAACCGTATCGAGGATGGCATCCACCTGCGGAAGGTCTTTTTCGAGCCCCGGCTTGCTTGAGTCGAAGATGGCTTCCGCGCCCAGGGAACGGAGCAGGTCTTCGTCATCGAGGCGGGCGATGGCAACAACGTGCATCGCGGCGTCCACGGCCAACTGTACGGCGTAGGCCCCAACGTTACCGGCGGCCCCGACGACCATTACCGTCTGTCCGCGCATCGCCTGCGCGTATTGGAAGAGCATTTGCCAGGCGGTGACCGCAATGACGGGAGCCGATGCTGCTTCTACGTAATTCAGCGAACGCGGTCTGCGGGCGATCATCCCGGCTGTGGCCACGGCGAACTCGGCCTGGGCGCCGCAGAACTGCGGGTTGGTGACGCCATAGACTTCGTCGGCCGGCTGGAAGTCTGAAACGCCGGTGCCGACTTTTTCGACAACACCGGACAGATCCGAACCTAGGATGAGCGGAGGTTGGGGGCTGACTTTACTCTTGCCCTCACGGATGAGCGCGTCCCAGGGAGCGACGCCCGCGGCCATCACGCGCACCAGTACTTCGCCGGGGCCCGGCGACGGCACCGGGACATCCTCGACCTCTACGACGTCGGGCGGCCCGAAGCTACGAATTCTGGCTGCTTTCACGGCTCATTCCTCCTCTGCTTGACGATACTCGCAGCCATCGGAGATTCCCGCCACTAGTCTCGCGTACCCAACACCTCGCGCGACACCGGGATATACCCCGCGATAATGCTCGCCTGATATTCCTTCAGCGCCTGATGCGAGCGGCCTACGACATCGGTAGAGGTGAGCGGTCGACGTCGCCTATCTGATGGAAGAGGTCAGAGCAGTATTACCTGCGTTGCTTCGAAAAGTACGGCGGCATCCCTGCCGGGCGACGGTGTTCGGCTGCGATGGGAAGTTTAGGGCCGAGGCGTCCGCCCGATCAATTGGACGATGGTATTGGCGATCCTCCGTATAGCGGTTTGTGGAATAGAGCGCAAGCACCCTTCGCGCACGTGTCCAATCCCTGATTTGGCGTTGGTCGATACGTTCGTCCAATAGACGCGTCACCGCGCTTCTGGCTTAATCAACGTGCTGCTGGTGACAATGTGAGCACGGCACCCGTCACACCTCTCATCCAGCGGACACGTATCGAAATTGGAGCGACGAATGAACGCCATACAAGTCGAACAGCAGATCTATGAGATGCCCCCACGGGAAGGAATCAGCATCGCGCATTTTCTCACCGTGAACGACATCGAGCGGTCGGCTCGCTACTACGAAAAGGTCTTCGGCGCCCGAATTCTGAGCCTGGGTGACGGCAACGCGCCTGGGTACCTTCAGCTTGCGAATATATGGATGATTCTGAATGTTGGAGGCGGGCCGACCCCGGACAAGCCGACGGTAACCCTCAGCGTCCCCGACCCGAATCACATCAACAGCTTTATGAATTTCCGCGTTGCGGATATTCAAGCGTGCTATGAATTGTGGAAAAGTCGAGGAGCGGAGTTCATTACCGAGCCGATCCCGAAGTATGGCGAGACCCGCTGCTACATCCGCGATCCTGATGGCTACATTATCGAAGTCGGACAGAGCACCGATCTCACGTACGGTTAATGATCGCCCAGCTTAGGACGAAGGTGGGTTCACGTCCTTCCTGTTCGGCTATTCATCTCTGCCGAGATCATTGCCACGTAGGCGATTTCGCGCCATTTCTACGTTAGGTCTGCTACTATTCGGCGTGTTCAATTTTGGCAAGCCGAAAACAGCTGGCGACTGGATCGTTCATGTTGCGGGTGCGATCGTGGCGCTGTTTCTCGTGTGGTGGATGCTGCGCGTCTACGTCCTCTAGGGCATTCCCCGGCATTCATCACAAAAGCACGCAACGGGTCCGGGAACTCCGAAGTCCCAACCATAAGTTACTGAGATCACTTCAAATCTGTCACTTGCAACGTTTTGCCTGCCTCACATCCTCAAATCGGATTGCAACGCCGCAAAGTAAATCGGTTTTGACTTACTCTGATTTCAGCCTGGCAATGGCAAGCCTCACAGGTGCGGTAATGCAATCGTAAAACTCCTATGGTCAAAATCGTATGTTTGATTCTGCTCATCTGTCCCGCCACTTTCGCCGCCGATTCTCCGAACATCACGCAGGCAGAACTCGTAAAGCGGACTCAGCAGCTATATGACGCCTTGCCGTCTGGAGATCAGGGGCCGTGGAAGCTATACTTCGCGGATGACGCGATGATTTTCGATGAGAAGGGCCGCGATTTCAACAAATCTCAACTGCTGGAAGATACGCAGCCAATGCCTGCGGGTTATACGCTGGTGCTGCAAGTCGTTAACCCGAAGGTTTTGATATCGCCGGGTGTGGCGATTCTGAGCTACGACTGCGATGAGCGGGAGTCCGTTTTCGGGCAGGCATTGACCGCCCGGTATCACACGACCGACACCTGGCTCTACCGGAAGAATGTCTGGCAGATCGTGGCAAGTCAGACACTACGTTATTACCAAGATCCGCCTGCCGGGACAGTCTCCGAGGCAACATTGAGGGATTATGTTGGGACATACCAGCTCACTCCCGGTACCGTCCTCACGGTCACTCAAAAAAATGGTGAGCTTTTCGCTCAGCGTGGCGCCGGAAAACCGTCTCAGATGTTTCCGGAATCGGTCGATGTCTTTTTTCGGCCCGGGGTGGAAGGACGGCGGCTGTTTCACCGCGATGCTTCAGGGCACGTGGATACGTTGATTGATCGCAGAAACAACGAAGATCTGGTGTGGAAGAAGGTCGGGTAGCGTAGAGAAAACCCGGGTGGAAGTTACAGGTTCGAGTCCTGTAACGCCCACTAACTCCTGTCTGACCTGACTTCAATGCCAGCTACAATTCCAACATGCACGACGTGATTGTGTACTCGCGGAAGGATTGTCATCTCTGCCAGGTGGTCAAGGAGACGCTGGCGCGCGTTCAGGGCCAGGCCAACTTCCAATGGCGGGAGGTTGACATCGACGCCGATCCCGGTTTGCGGGCGAAATATAACGAAGAGGTTCCAGTCGTTTTCATTGATGGGTGCAAGGCCTTCAAGTACCACATGGACGGGCGCGATTTCCTGCGCGCACTCAGCGCCCGAGAGTAAACAGCTTCCCATTTTGGTCCAGGTACTCTCCTCGACAGGAAGTACTGCTCAAAGTCCTCCTTGGCATCGAGGAAATTCCGCCCTGTTATTCCACGAGTTCTCGATGGGGCATGTGAATCGATTTCCAGATTCTTGACCTGGGGTAGTTTTGTCTCTCTACCGCTAGGTGGGACCTTTGAGAAAGCGAACTAAGCGATGGTCGGAAGTGCGGTTCCCCCCTTGGTGGGTGTTCCTGATTCGGTACGAATACATGGGAGAGACGAAAGTCCAGGCTCCCTCAATGTAGGATACCAATCCGACCGCATATTCAGCGGTCCGGAGCGCCATCCCACCATCGTGTAAGGCGGCCCCTGCTTTGGTGTGGGGCGCTCGGACCCGCATTTTCAGCGCTCTTGCGGCTCTTCGCGAAAATCGCAGAGAAAACTCAAATCAATTTTGTGAAATATCTTCGCGCGCGCTTGCCGTATTCTTCGTTCACATCATCGACAGTCAAACAGATGAGTCACGAAAGGGAAGACAAGACAATGAATATCGCCACTTTGAAGAACCTGATCAACGACGAGTCCGGTCAGGACCTGATCGAATACGCCCTGGTTGCCGCCTTGATTGCCCTGGGAGCCATCACCGCGATGAAGGGTGTCGCTACCGGTATCAGCACGGCGTTCAGCACCATCTCCAGCGATCTGACCAGCGCCGTTTCCTAGGCCAGAACCAGAAGTTGGGAACGACTCCTCCTTAAATCGTGAGGTGGTTGCGGGTTGGGCCACCTCACAGATGTTTTCATCCGTAAGTTTCTCAAGATCTGCTGTCGCTTTGCCGCCACAGGGTCAAGCTTCGTGAATAAAGGAATTGCGCCAATGAACCTCTCACTGCTGAAACACCTGCTTCACGATGAGTCCGGCCAGGATTTGATTGAGTACGCCCTGATCGCCGCGCTGATCGCACTTGGAACCATTACCAGCACAAAGAAAATCGCCACCGGCCTCAGCACCGCGTTCAGTACGATCTCGAGCGACCTGACCAGCGCCGTTTCCTGAGAGTACTCAGGGTCAGTATTCCAGGGTGTGAGGCCTGGTTAGGACTGCCTCACTGATCTTTCACCGGCAATTTTGAACATCTGCGACCGCTTGGCGGTCCCCGGGCCAACTCTTGTCGAAAAAGGGAATTAAACGGATGAATCGCATGCTGCTGGAACGCCTGACTTGCGATGAGTCTGGTGATTCCTTGATCGAATACGCGCTGGTAGCCGCATTGATTGCCCTCGGGGCCACCACCGGTATGAAAAGAGTCGCCTCCGGCGTCATCACCGCATACAACGTAATTTCCAACGATCTGACAGGCGCTATTTCGCAGTCAGCTAATTCCGCTCCCGTGAACGCTGTGTTCCAGTCAGTAACTGCGCCATAGTTTTCTGCCAACGCCCCCTCATCTATAGTGAGATCGCACTAGTTGAGAGGGCGTGCCCTGTGGGTAGAAAAATCTTCATCTTTTTGCTGCTGGTAACGGCCATCGTGCCCAAATTGACGGGCCAACAGGCTGCAGCACCGGTTCAACTGCCTGCGAGCGTCGATAAGTTCTACACATCCATGACGGGCGACTGGGTGGGACAGTTGGAGTATCGCGACTTCAGCAGCAATGAACGCGTTTTCTTACCTACGTGGCTTAGCGTGAGCCGCAGTCCGGACGTACACTCCCTGCAATTCGTTTACACCTACGACGACGGACCCACCAAGACCGTGAAAGAGGTGAGTCGCGTTACTTTCGATGCCAAGGCGCAGACGGCGACATTCACCTCAGACCGCGATCACAGCAGCGATACCTACAAGGTTGCGGGGCTGGAAGATTTCGCGGCGGCGGGTAAAGGCAAGCTGGTGCTCACTGGCGGCGGCGTGGAGAACGACAAGAAGGTCGATGTCCGCATCACCATCGTCGTGCGGCGTAATCTCTACACCTACCAGAAGGAAACCAAATTGCCCGGGCAGGAATTCCTGTTTCGAGACGGCTACACCTTCACGCGAAAAGAGCCGCCGCAGTAGGCGACGTTGCCTCAGAGATGAGGAACAGCGGCAGGCCGCGCTGCTGTGTCTCCTGCGGAAGTCGCCGGCGGATGCTTGACCGGCGGAGTTTGCTCCAGGCTCTTGCTGACCACGGCGGCGATGATGGCGTTGCCGTTATCGTTAAGGTGAATGTCTCCAAAGGTCCAGTCGCGCAGGTACCAACAACCGGGCTGCCACTTGGGGCACTGCTGCTTGAGGGCGAAGAACTCCGGAAAAGCAGTGAGGAAGCGTTTGCACTTGCCCTGGCACCACTCCTGCCAGATGCGCACCTGCCGCGAATCAACCTTGTCGTAGATGAGCTGCGCCGGCCAGGGATAGACCACAACGCTGACCGGAATGTTGCGCTTGGCGAACTCCTGATACAGCAGGTCCATCTTCTCTTTCTCTTTGGTGATGCCGCCCTCGACTCCCAGCGGAGCGAAGCCCAGCTCGAACGGCTGATCTTCCACCACCTTGCGATACGTCCAGCCGGAACGCTCTAGGTTGAAGATGTTGCCGTTGAATCCGTGATCGAGAAAGTAATAGCCGAAACCCACCAGGTTACGCTCGACCACTTCCCAAATGTAGTTCGTTAGCACCAGATATTTGCTGACGAAGAGCCGCAAGCTGGAATACCAGTTGGAGTAATGATATTGGTGTCGCGCCAGCGCGACCGCTCCTGAGTCATCGATGTCGTGCACCAGGCCGGCCTCGTCCTGCACGTCGGACATGTCGATGAATACGATCGCTTCGTCGACGTCCAGGCCGCTCTTCAGCGCAATGCGCGCGGTGTTCAGATAGTTGGAAGGCGAGTAGCCGCCTACCCCGCCATTAAGAATTTCGTACTGCGGAAACTTCTCGGCGATGCGGCCGACGAAGCTGGTCTTCCACGGGCCCATCGATTCGGTAAAGGAGTCGCCCAGCATAAGGATGCGCGGCCGCGGATCGGTCAGGGGAACCTGGCGCACTTTCTCGTCTCGGAAGCCCTGGCTGTTGGTGGTAAGCGAGTACCGCTCGCGCCCCCAGGCTCGCGTGGTCGAACAATTCGGCTGCAGGGCCAGGGCTCGCAGAGAATCATGCCCGAGGCATCCGAAAAGCTCCGACGGAGTGGGAACCGAAGACTTGCGTGAGAGCGCGCTGTACATGGCGTCGAGCGTGACAAACACCAAAAGGCACAGCAACAGGGAGAACACCAGAAGCAATAGCTTTTTCCCGAAGCTGAGGCTGGGCGAGCCGGAAGCGGAGGCCGCGTCCTTGTCCATGGATTCTTCCTGGATCATGTTCAGCGTGGTTCCTTGGTCGACGAAATGTGGATGTCATCCCAGTAGACGGATCCGTCTCCCGGGCCGCGCGCCAGATGAATGCGCACGGCACCTTCCCGTCCGACAGTAAACGAACGCGATAGCTGTTGCCACCCGGGATCGCAGGGCCGCGCCGGCGACGACGTGGCGGAGTCGTCGCTGGGATTGTAGATCGAGATGTGAGTGGTGGTTGCTGTTCCAGGAGAACACGAAACCCAGGCCGACAAGGTATAACTCGACCCGGGCGTCAGTCCGTTAATGTCCTGATACATGGTGCCCAGCCCACCGGTTTCGATCAGACTGTGCTCCCCGGTGTGCGCGTGCGCGGTGGTGACGTTACCGGTGACGCCGTTGGTGGACCACGGAGCGAGCTGACCATCTTCAAAGCCGGGATTCGCTACAGAGTTCTCGACGCGCTCGTCCGGAGTCATCAAGACCGGGCTGAGTCCGAAATCGCTCTTCGTGGAACACAGGATCAAGCGGTCCACGTCGTGGCATTTGCCCGGACCGGTCGGGCCTTGTGCGATCGCGCTCGCGAGCTCCGGCGTAACCACGTAGGCGGAGTCGGGCGACAGTGGTTGACTTGCCAAATCGGCCATGGCCTGCGTGCAGTGATAGTCCTGCGCCACGCCGGTGTAGCGCGCCGACTGGTAGCTGTTGGTACGCATCTTCTGCTGGATGGCGAGAAATCCGAAGAACCGGTATCCCTCCGGTCCACCAGGCGAGGCATTATGCGCGCATTGCCACGCGGGAAGGACGATGAGGTTCTGATGAAGCGATCCCAGCTGCGCCCAGGCTGGCGACTTCAAGGGCGACGGATGTTCGTCGGTGATGGTGGTGCGCACCCATTGGCGGAGCGGGCGTGGTGTCAACGAATTGCAGCACCAGCATGGCGGCGACCAGCAGGGTCGCCCAGGTCCTGCGAATCAAAAAGAACGGTGCAGCCAGGATTGCCACGACCATGGCGTAGTACGGTCCCCAGAACAGGCGTCCGCTGGCGCGTAATGGCGCGAGGTACGGGGTGAGAGCGTTCTGCGGATCCACGTCAAGCAGCGTACGCGCGCCCAGCGTGACTTTGGTTGATAGCGCCAGCAACGTAAGCAGCAGGCAGGCCACAGACAGCGGCACCAGCCAGCGCTTGTCCAGCGGGGAGCTGTTCTTGCGAATGAATGCGCAAATCAGCACGACGGCGGCCAGAAACAGAATGCCGGCGCCCAGGTAGTTGTAGCCTTCGTATTGTCCGGCCGCGGCTCCATGCAACTGCGGGAAGATCACCGAGGTCCAGCCGCGCGGATCGAAGGGCGACAACAGGTTCAGTGACATATCGCGGTAGCCGCCGCTGGCGTAGCCTTTGCCCCCGCTGATCACCAAGCCGAAGGAGTAGGCCACGGCAAAACCAACCGCCAGAAGTAACGTCATTACGCCCGCGGATTGCACCACGCTCATCCGCTTCTGCCAGAGCAGGCTCACGACGCCCGCGGCGAGAATCACCAGCACACCGAATGCGAGGTAGGGATTAATACCGACGGTGATGGCGGTGAGCAGAGCGGCGGAAATGGCAAAGCGGCGGGCAGAGTTGGGCGAGGACTGTTGCGCTCTGGCGAACAAATACAACGCCGCCAGCAAGACCCATTGATTGCTGAGGGAATAGTGACCCCAGAAGCGATAGTTTAGTGGCGGCGCTAGAAGAAAGAAGAGGCTGCACAATCCGGCCGCGATCACGTCCGGACCGATCAGAATACGAAACAGGCGGAAGGCGAAGAAGAATTGCAGCGTGCAGGCAAGGATCACCTCGATCCCGAAATACTGTGCCGGCTCCGGCAGCAGAGGGGAAAGCGGTTTCAGCGCCAGTGCCATCAGTGGATTCAGGTCGAGCAGCGCAACCGACTCACCCTGAGGATAGCCCAGGCGGTCGGTGTGGGTGAGCGGCCAGTGCAGATGCGGGTCCTGGCGGAACAACTCCCAACCTATATAGTGATACGCCGGATCGAACGCCACCCAATTCACGTTACGGGGGTTAAGCGGCTGCGGGCCCATCACCAGAAGCGCATAGGAGAATCCCGCGATCAGCGCCAGAATCAGGTCAAACCAGATGGACCGTTGCCATGCCGCTCGCGTAGTGACTGCGGCCGCTGATGTAAGCTGCGTTTCCTGGGATGTGCCGGCCAGTGGCGACGATTGGGTGTCCATAACGGTGCAGCGGGCCGATGAATGTGGTCTTACAGGAAGGCACTTCCGGCGGGTTGAGAGTAACACAATCGCCATTCTCTGGTTAACTGAGCAGCGGGCCGTTGCGGTCGCAAAGCGAGAAAGCCAATTAGCTCGATGTTGCCGGTTCTACGACGTAAAAATGCAACTGGACAGGCGTCAGGGAACCCTGCTCGACCGTGGATTCGTAGCGTATCCTTTATGCATGCAAGTGCGCGTGTTGTATCTGGGAATACTGAAGGAAATCGTTGGCCGGGAGAAAGAAGTGGTGCAGCTTCCGGACGGCGCGCGTCTCGGCGATTTCTATACCCAGCTTCAGCAGCGGGTTCCAAAGCTCCAAGACTTTCGCGGCGCTATCGCATTGGCAGTGAACTATGAATATGCCGACGGAGCTGTCATCCTGCATGACAACGACGAGGTAGCGTTGCTCCCGCCGGTGAGCGGTGGTCGCTCCAAAGACGATCCGTCGACTGCCGAAACCCCGATACCCCTGCTCTCGGAGCACGCGCGCATCGTGACGGATCCGATCAAGACCATAGCCGTGCTGGCGTCGGTTAAGCGCCCGGAAGACGGCGCGGTCGCCACATTTGACGGCATCGTCCGCAATAACTCCCGCGGCCGCCGCACCCTTTACCTCGACTACACCGCTTATGAGCGCATGGCCTTGTCGCAGATGGAGCAGCTTTGCCGCGAGGCGCTGGGCCGGTTTGCCATTCGCGATGTACGCATTGTGCATCGCCTGGGACGGTTACGTATCGGTGAAACCAGCGTCTATATTGCAGTCGCATCGGCTCACCGGGCCGCCGCGTTTGATGCCTGCCGTTGGCTCATCGACACGCTGAAGACCACCGTGCCAATCTGGAAGAAGGAATTTTTCGAAGACGGCGCGGTGTGGGCCGATGGCGAGCCATTTCCACCCGACGTGCCGATTGTTGGCCAAAACGCATCAAAGTAGCCAAACCGGTGTTCTATTGACAGCAATGCTCTCCACGTCCGTCGCGGCCCAATCCAGTGTGAAACGAAAGGGCGCCCTGACCCTCGCCGTGGCGGGAATGCTGTGGGGAAGCGCCGCTCTGGTGCAGGCGCAGAGCGGTGTGCCGCGGCCCCCGGACGCCCAGGCTCAGTCCACGCCCAAGCCCGTTCCGCATCCGCCCAACGTTCAGAAACCCGCCGCCACTCAGCCGGACGATGAGCAGTCAGGCACGACCATCAAGGTCAACGTGAAATTGGTGAGCGTGTTTACCACGGTCACCGACAGCGGGGGAGCGCCGGTTTCCACGCTCAAGCAAGAAGACTTTCAGGTGTTGGAGGACGGCAAGCCGCAGCAAATCGCGGTGTTCCATCGCGAATCGGAACTCCCGCTCTCCATCGTGGTGGCTATCGACACCAGTCTCAGCACACGCGGTGATCAGAAGCTGGAACTGGAGTCGGCGCGTCGTTTCGCTCATACCATCTTGCGGCCCATCGACGGGCTGGCGCTATTTCAGTTCAGCGAAGTAGTCGATCAACTCACGCCGTTCACGGCTGATCTGCGAGTGATTGATCGCGCCATTAACCGAGTACACTCCGGGGCGGCGACCGCACTCTATGACACGCTCTACCTGGCATCCGACGCTTTGCTGGAACGCCGCGGACGCAAAGTGATGGTGGTCATTACCGACGGTGGCGACACCGTCAGCAAGGTCAACTACCAGGAAGCGATTCGCGAAGCGCAGCAGGCGGAAGTCATCCTCTACAGCATCATCGTCGTGCCCATCGAGAACAGTGCGGGCCGCGATACCGGCGGAGAGCATGCGCTGATTCAGCTGTCGCGCGATACCGGCGGCAAATATTTTTACGCCAGCGGCATGTCGCAGCTCGATGCCGCCTTCCGCCAGATCAGCGATGAACTTCGCACCCAGTATCTGATCGCCTATTATCCCAGCGCGCGTTTGACCGACTCGGACTTCCGCCACATCGAAATCAAGGTCAATCCTTCGACCACGAATTCCTCCGATCCTGCCGACTTGATCGTGCGTCATCGCACCGGCTACTACACCATGCCATCAAAGTAGTGCCGCTGCTTTCGATAACATCACAACAATCAAGCTGTGTGATGTCTTTTCCTCGAGCATGATCTTGCTATTTATCCCGCAACCATAGCGCTTTATCACTACCGTGATTAGATAGTTGCGACACTTCTTAACTGAGATATTCAGTTATGCGGAGAATCAACAACAATCAATCTGTGAAAAGAAATAAGTGGACTTGCTGCAGGAAATTAATATCTGCCGTAATTCCCCTTCAATCATCGCGGTTTATCGCCATCAGTCTCTCCATCCGCATCGTGGCAGCCTTCGTGCACTTGTAGCGTACGGAAGCTTGCTCACATGCAGTGAAGGTATTTCGCTATTGAAAAGCAGCTTCCATTCAGTAGCGCTACTGGCATACGCAGCAGCCAGAGAAGTCGATGATTGAAAGGGAGAGTATGAACGCGAAGAAACTGATCACCGGATTGTTAGCCGTGCTGGTGGTCGCCGCTGTGATGTCGCCCTCGTTGATGGCGCAGTCACTGGTCTCCGGCGATATCACGGGTACAGTTACCGATCCAAGCGGCGCGGTTGTTTCCGGCGCCACGGTCACATTGAAGAACGACGCGAACGGGGCATCGCGTTCGTCGGTCACGGGAGCGAACGGCGCATACCGTTTCTCCTTGCTGCCGCCGGGTTCCTACACCATCAGCGCCAGTGCTCAGGGATTCAGCAAAGCTGAAACCACCACCAGCGTCAACGTAGGTCAGGCGACGGTGGCCGATGTGAAGTTGGCCGTCGGTTCCGGATCGCAAACCGTGGAAGTCACGGGTGCGGTGCCGTTGGTCCAGGCCGACAATGCCGACCTGTCGACTAACTTTGACAACAACATGATTCAGAACCAGCCCAACGGCGGCAACGACATTACGTACGTTGCCCAGACCGCGCCCGGCGTCACCATGAACACCGGCATGGGTTATGGCAACTTCCAGACTTCGGGTCTGCCTGCCACCTCCAACGTCTTCACCGTGAACGGTGAGAACGACATGGACCCGTACCTGAACCTGAACAACTCCGGCGCCACCAACCTGACGCTGGGCAAGAACGATCTGCAGGAAGCCACCGTAATCACCAACGCCTACTCCGGTCAGTACGGACAGCAGGCGGGCGCGCAGGTCAACTACGTGACCAAGTCGGGTACCAACCAGTACCACGGCAACCTGGAATACTGGTGGACTGGCCGCGCCATGGACGCCAACGACTACTTCAACAACCTGAATGGAACTCCGCGTCCGTTCGCTAACAACAACGAGTGGGCCGACTCCATCGGCGGACCGATCAAGAAGGACAAGCTGTTCTTCTTCGTCGACAACGAAGGCATCCGCTACATCGTGCCTTCTTCCACGACGGTGTTCGCACCGACAGTAGGCTTTGCCAATGCGACCCTGGCCAATCTGGCGGCAACCGATCCGGCTTCGGTTCCTCTTTATTCCAAGATGTTCCAGCTCTACCAGTCGGCTCCCGGTTATAGCCGTGGCACGCCGGTCGCAGGCGGTGGCTGTCTGGACCTGACTGCCTATGCCGGGAATTGCTTCCAGCAGTACGGCGCCACTCCTGCTCTGCCGGGCACGGAGTACATCATTAGCCGGCCGCGTTGACTACAACATGTCCGACAAGGACCACCTCTTCTGGCGGGTACGTATGGATCACGGCACCCAGGCCACCTATGCCGATCCGATCAATAGCGCGTTCGATGCCGCCAGCTATCAGCCTGCTTACGACGGTCAGGGACAGTGGAGCACACGTGTTCAGCCCCAATGCCACCAACCAGTTCATTTACGCCGGCAGCTACTATCGCGCGATCTTTACCCAGACCGATGGGGCCAACAGCGTTTTCCCGGCTACGGCTTACCTGGCTCCGCTGGGTTACACCAACATGGGCGGCGATCTGTTCGCGTTCCCTCAGGGCCGTAACGTCACCCAGTACCAGTTCGTCGACGATTTCTCGTGGACCAAAGGTGCGCACAGCCTGAAGTTCGGCGCGAATTTCCGTCGTTACGACATCACCGACTACACCTTCAGCCAGTTCAATAACCCGCTGGCCCTGTTCGCCGGACCCACTGGACTGACTGACTTCTACAACGGCACAGCCGATGCGTTCCTGCAGAACTTCCCCGGCCGCGCTACCGAGCCGGTGGCTCTTTGGGGTATCGGTCTGTACGCGCAAGACGAATGGCGAGTCAGCAAGAGCCTGAAGATCACCTTGGCTCTGCGTGGCGAGCACAACTCCAACCCGACCTGTAACACCAATTGCGCTTCGTACTTCACCGGCCCGTTCTCGAACGAGAGCACGAGTCTGGATACCGCGTATAACTCGATGATCAGCTCCAACCTGAACCACGTCTTCCGCAGCACGGACACCATCAACTGGGCGCCGCGCTTCGGCTTCGCCTGGTCTCCGGGCGGCAGCGACAAGACGGTGGTGCGTGGCGGCTTCGGTATCTTCTACGACGCCTTCCCCTCCATCTTCGCCGACAACTCTATGACCAACCTGCCGAACCAGGTCAACGAAAACCTCGGCGGCGTGCAGTGGGCTGACAACACTACCCCCAACGGCGCCTGGGCGCAGGCCTCCAGTTCCGCGGCAGCCATCAAGTCCGGCTTCGCCAGCGGCGCAACATTCAACTCACTGAGTGCTTCGGTCCCCGGATTCGCCGCTCCCAGCTTCAACAACTTCATCGGCACCTTCCACACGCCCAGCTATGACGAGTGGAGCCTGCAGATCGAACAGCAGTTGGACGACAAGAGCGCCTTCACCCTGGGCTATGTCGGCAACCACGGTATTCACCAGCCCATCACCAACTATCCCAATGCCTACTCGGGTGGCGTAGCGGGCCTGGCGTTGAATCCCTACAGCTCATCGTTTGCCACCGTCACCGAGGTGTACTCGGGCGGTGTGTCGAACTTCAACGGCATGACGGCGAGCTATAGCCGCCGCATGACCTACGGCTTCACGGTCCAGGCCAGCTACACCTGGAGCCACTCGATGGACGAATCTGTCCAACGGCGGAAATTTGCCGTACAGCTCGACCAGCCTGGTCTACCAGATCAACCCGAATCTGTCTGCGCTGCAGCAACTACGGCAACGCGGACTATGACATCCGCAACTCGTTCAACGCGTCGTACGTGTGGAACACTCCCTTCAAGTTCAGCAACAAGTTCGTGAATGGAGCCTTGGGCGGATGGACGTTGTCGCAGAACTTCTTCGCTCGTTCCGGACTGCCTCTGACGGCTCTGGAAGCAACGTCGTTCATCGGCAACTACAACGGAAACACTTCCGAGTTCCCGGCCGAAATCAGCGGCGTGGGACAAGGAGCCTGTAACCAATATGGTCAGAACTGCCTGCTGGCGACCGGTTTCACCTCCGCCAACAACCTGACCACGTTCCCCAACCAGAGACGCAATCAGTATATCGCGGCCCTGGGTTCTTCGACTCGGATTTCACCATCAACAAGAATTTCAAGCTGACCGAGCGCTTTGCCTTCGGTGTCGGCGCGAACTTCTACAACGTCTTCAACCACCCGAACTTCGCTTCAGCCGGTTGACGCCTGGACGGGAACGGGTTCGAGCACAGGTAACTTCGGCCAAGTTTTCAACACCACCGCACCGCCGACCGGACCGTACGGATCGTTCTTCACCGGTCTGCCTTCGGGACGCATCATCCAGTTCCAAGGCAAGCTGGTGTTCTAAATCAGTCGCAGCAGTCGAACAGGAAGCGGTGCCTATAGAGGCCGCTTCCTGTTTCGTTTTTTGCAATAAATCGCAGTATTTTTTTCGCCGGTTGTTCGCCCCTATCCCAAATTTAGAATCGCCGAGACAGCTCGCTTCTAAAAGTAATATTGCCACTGCTAGCGATAGTAAGATGCCTACATTTTTCAAACCTGAAAACAAACCAGTTAATTGAATAAAATCAATAAGTTGCAGCACGTTTCCGACATATTTCTTTGGCCCCCACATTGCTTTATCTGAATGTGAGACATCCTTTTTTCAAGGCTGTTCTCGCACGGTTGACACCCAGACCATGGCGACACGACAGAGTTCTTTTGGAAGGTCGCCCAAAACTAAGCAGCAACGTGTGAGGGGAATTTAATGACAGCAAGAAAATTGATCACCGGACTTCTGGCCGTATTGGTGATCGCCGCCGTGATGGCGCCGTCGTTGATGGCGCAGTCACTGGTTTCGGGCGATATCAGCGGTACGGTCACGGATCCTAGCGGAGCGGTCGTTTCGGGGGCCACAGTCACCATCAAGAGTGACTCCAACGGCATGACCCGCAACGCCACTACGGGTGCCAACGGCACCTACCGGTTCTCACTCCTGAGCCCCGGCACTTACACCGTAAGTGTCACGGCTTCGGGCTTCAGCAAAGCCGAGACCCAGACCTCGGTCAACGTTGGCCAGGCCACCGTTGCTGATTTGAAGCTGGCCGTAGGCGCCGGCTCGCAGACGGTGGAAGTTACCTCGGCGGTGCCGCTGGTGCAGGCCGATAACGCCGACCTGTCCACCAACTTCAGCTCTTCGCTGATTCAGAATCAGCCCAACGGCGGCAATGACATCACCTACATTGCCCAGACCGCTCCTGGCTCCGCCATGAACGTCGGCGGCGGCTACGGAAACTTCACCAGCTACGGACTGCCGGCTACCTCGAACCTGTTCACCGTGAACGGCGAGAACGACATGGACCCGTACCTGAACCTGAACAACTCCGGCGCCACCAACCTGACGCTGGGCAAGAACGATCTGCAGGAAGCCACCGTCATCAGCAATGCTTACTCCGGACAGTACGGACAGCAGGCGGGCGCGCAGGTCAACTATGTGACCAAGTCGGGTACCAACCAGTACCACGGCAACCTGGAATACTGGTGGACCGGCCGCGCCATGGATGCCAACGACTGGTTCAACAACCTGTATCAGTCGCCGCGTCCGTTCGCTAACAACAACGAGTGGGCCGACTCCATCGGCGGACCGATCAAGAAGGACAAGCTGTTCTTCTTCGTCGACAACGAAGGCATCCGCTACATCGTGCCTTCGACCCAGCAGGTTTACTCGCCGACTCCGCACTACGTAGCGGCGACCCTGGCTAATCTGGCGGCCAACGATCCCCAGGCCCTGCCTGTTTATCAACAGCTGTTCCACTTCTACCAGACGGCTCCCGGCTACAGCGGATCGACCGCATTCGGCACGGGTGACGGTGGTTGCGGCATCCCCGGATTCGCCTCTGGCGAGAACTGCTTCGGTTCTTATCAGGCCTCGCCGGCACTGCCCGGCACGGAATGGCTCCTGGCCGGACGCGTGGACTACAACCTGTCGGACAAGGACCACTTGTTCTGGCGGGTAAAGATGGATCACGGCACGCAGGCTACCGCGGCTGATCCGATCAACAACGCCTTCAGCGCAGCCAGCTATCAGCCTTCGTATGATGGGCAGGGACAGTGGAGCCATGTACTGAGCCCCAATGCCACCAACCAGTTCATCTATGCCGGCAGCTACTATCGCGCGATTTTCGACCAGATCAACCCCGGGATCTACCCCTATTCAGTCTTTGGTAATGGTGTGAACCTGACCAACGTGGGCGGCGGGTCTTACAACTTCCCGCAGGGCCGCAACGTGACCCAGTACCAGTTCGTGGATGACTTCTCGCTGACCAAGGGCGCCCATTCCCTGAAGTTCGGTGCGAACTATCGTCGTTACGACATCACCGACTACACCTTCGGTGTGTTTCAGATTCCGCGTATCCTGATCAACAACCTGGGCCCCGGTGGACTGTATGACGGCATCGGACAACAGTATCGTCAGGACTTCCCATCGCGGGGCACGCAGCCTATCGCGTTGTGGGGCCTAGGCATTTACGGACAGGACGAGTGGCGGGTCAACAAGAGCCTGAAGCTGACCTTGGCCATCCGTTTCGAACACAACTCCAACCCGGTTTGCCAGACCAACTGCGGCACCATGGGCTACAGCAGCTTCCAGAACTCTGTTGAACGCGGGCTTGCTGAACCCCGATGGCACTACGCCGTACAATCAAATCGTGCAGAACGACCGTCATCAGGTCTATCGTGGGACGGACAGCATTAACACTTCTCCCCGCTTCGGCTTCGCATGGTCGCCGGGTGGCAGCGATAAGACCGTGGTTCGCGGCGGCTTCGGTATCTTCTACGATGCTCTGCCGGCGTTCGTGGTCGACTCCTACATCAAGAACCTGCCCCAGAGCATTGACGAGCGCCTCGCCAACGCGGCTTGGGCTGACCCTGCCACGGCGGCTGCCGCTGCGAATTGCGCTGCTGCCATCCAGAGCGGATTCGCCAACGGTGTCTCCTGGGCAGGTAACAACCCTATCAACATCGTGGACGGCGTTCACTGCCGGCGGCCTACCTTCAATAACGAGTCGGGCACGCTGCACACTCCGTATTACGAGCAGTGGAGCTTGGGTCTCCAGCAGGCCATCGGCGACAAGACTTCGTTGTCGTTGGGCTATGTTGGCAACCACGGCGTGCACATCCCGATCCTTAACGAAGGCCTCAATGCCTATGATGCTGAAGGCATTTTCAACGGAGCGCTGCCCCTTACCGCACCGACCGGTTCGTTCGGTATTTTCAATCAATACCAGAGCTCCGGTATTTCCAACTACAACGGACTCACGGCGAGTTTCAGTCAGCGCATGACCTACGGCTTCAGCGTGCAGGCCAGCTACACCTGGTCCCACACCATGGACGAAGTGTCCAACGGTGGAACCACCCTGGTGTACAACGGCAACACCTCAATCCAGTACCAGCTCAACCCGAATTGCCTGCGGTGCAACAACTACGGCAACTCGGATTACGATATCCGTAGCTACTTCAGCGCCAGCTATGTTTGGCAGACCCCGTTCAAGTTCAGCAACAAGTTTGCGAACGGCGCGTTTGGCGGATGGACCCTGTCGCAGAACTTCTTTGCTCGCACCGGACTGCCCTACACCATTCAGAACGCCTTGGACGGTGTTGGAAACTACGGGCCGGCCGGCTACACGATTGCTGACATCAACCAGTATGTAAACAACGGCTGCAGCAACGGCTTGAGCCAATGCGTGCCGATGGCTACGACTTTGCCTGGACTAAATGGCAATCCGAATCCGATCTACAATATTCCGGCCCTGACAGGAAATGCACTGAACGGTTTCCCCAATCAGCGCCGCAATATGTACCGTGGACCCGGGTTCTTTGACTCTGACTTCACCATCAACAAGAATTTCAAGCTGACCGAGCGCTTTGCCTTCGGTGTCGGCGCGAACTTCTACAACATCTTCAACCACCCGAACTTTGCCAGCCCGGACAACCTTATCGGGGATACCACGTTTGGGCAGATCACCTCCACGACGGCCCCGCCGACGGGACCGTACGGATCCTTCTTCCCCGGTTCGCCTTCGGGACGCATCGTCCAGTTCCAGGGCAAGCTGGTCTTCTAAACGATTCACTTTAAGCTGATTCACTTGGCGGCCTCTTCGGAGGTCGCCCTTTTTCTAGCTGCCCGACTCGCCGCTCGCGTCCCTAAATGTCGTAAACCCGCCCCACATATCTACAATAATCCATATTCCATCCCTGCCAAAATTGTGAAAACGCATAGCTTTGTCATAAAACAGCTTTTGTCGAAATCGGCAAACCCCCTGTTTTCAGCAAACTACAGCATGATTAGGACAACTTCCAAAGTGGCTGCAGCATTGCTCTTTCCTATACGAACATCCCGGCGAGCATTTCTCCGGGAGCTGGTTCATCGGGATTCGATTTTCCCGGCAGGAAAACGGGTTTTCCACCCAGTCATAACGAAAGAAGTAGTCTGAGGGGAGATATGACAGCAAAAAGATTGATCACCGGACTTCTGGCCGTGTTGGTGATCGCCGCCATGATGGCGCCGTCGTTGATGGCACAGTCATTGGTTTCGGGCGACATCAGCGGTACGGTCACGGATCCTAGCGGAGCGGTCGTTTCGGGGGCCACAGTCACCATCAAGAGTGACTCCAACGGCATGACCCGCAACGCCACTACGGGTGCCAACGGCACCTACCGGTTCTCACTCCTGAGCCCCGGCACTTACACCGTAAGTGTCACGGCTTCGGGCTTCAGCAAAGCCGAGACCCAGACCTCGGTCAACGTTGGCCAAGCCACCGTTGCTGATTTGAAGCTGGCCGTAGGCGCCGGCTCGCAGACGGTGGAAGTTACCTCGGCCGTGCCGCTGGTGCAGGCTGATAACGCCGACCTGTCCACCAACTTCAGCTCTTCGCTGATTCAGAATCAGCCCAACGGCGGCAATGACATCACCTACATTGCCCAGACCGCTCCTGGCTCCGCCATGAACGTCGGCGGCGGCTACGGAAACTTCACCAGCTACGGACTGCCGGCTACCTCGAACCTGTTCACCGTGAACGGCGAGAACGACATGGACCCGTACCTGAACCTGAACAACTCCGGCGCCACCAACCTGACGCTGGGCAAGAACGATCTGCAGGAAGCCACCGTCATCAGCAATGCTTACTCCGGACAGTACGGACAGCAGGCGGGCGCGCAGGTCAACTATGTGACCAAGTCGGGTACCAACCAGTACCACGGCAACCTGGAATACTGGTGGACCGGCCGTGCCATGGATGCCAACGACTGGTTCAACAACCTGTATCAGTCCCCGCGTCCGTTCGCTAACAACAACGAGTGGGCCGACTCCATCGGCGGACCGATCAAGAAGGACAAGCTGTTCTTCTTCGTCGACAACGAAGGCATCCGCTACATCGTGCCTTCGACCCAGCAGGTTTACTCGCCGACTCCGCACTACGTAGCGGCGACCCTGGCTAATCTGGCGGCCAACGATCCCCAGGCCCTGCCTGTTTATCAACAGCTGTTCCACTTCTACCAGACGGCTCCCGGCTACAGCGGATCGACCGCATTCGGCACGGGTGACGGTGGTTGCGGCATCCCCGGATTCGCCTCTGGCGAGAACTGCTTCGGTTCTTATCAGGCCTCGCCGGCACTGCCCGGCACGGAATGGCTCCTGGCCGGACGCGTGGACTACAACCTGTCGGACAAGGACCACTTGTTCTGGCGGGTAAAGATGGATCACGGCACGCAGGCTACCGCGGCTGATCCGATCAACAACGCCTTCAGCGCAGCCAGCTATCAGCCTTCGTATGATGGGCAGGGACAGTGGAG
>CAWITJ010000002.1:0-492976 GCA_963838995.1 uncultured Acidobacteriaceae bacterium
CGAGCGCGAGCCGCAGCAATTCGCCGAGCGGCACGTTACGGTCGTCCGCGGCCTTGAGAAATTTCTCAATCGTATCGCCGGTCGCCTTGACGTTGACTTGCTGGTTGCGGCCTGTCCTGAAACGCCGGACCTTCCGGCGTGGAGCGCTTGGCGCTTTCGGCGCTTGACGGCTCGGAAAATTGTTCTCGCGCGCGATGTGATCGATCGCCTCTTGAGCGACAGCCTTTTCTTTCTTCGGCTTCGTCTCAAAGACCGGCGCTTCGGTGAGCGTGGCAAAAGGATTCTGGCGTGGGCTCATGCCGCACCCGCTACGTCAGATGATCCCTCAGCGTCGCCCCTGCCCTCCTTCGAGGTCAGCCGTGCCACAACTTCCGTCACGAATTCCAGCACGTTCAGTTTCGCCTTGTCGAGATTGGGAACGTCTGCGCCGGCTAAGCCCGTCGAGCGTTTGCTGGAATGAGAACACCGCCTTGAAAGCATCGCGTTCGTTGAGTTCGGTTTCAAGAACCGGAATGCCGGCGCCGATCAGGCTGTTCTGGATATGCGCGAGGCCTGCGCGTGCGTATCGAGGGATTCGTCCGCGTGAGCAAAACGGCATAAGGTATTTCAGTCTTCGTCATCTTCTGGCTTTGCATCACGACGCGGATCGCCCTGCTCGCTTCATTGGCGTCGAGTTGCGATCCTTGCGTCGGAATGATGACAAAATCCGCCTGCGAGATCGCGTAGATCACGATTTTCGACGCCGTGCCTTCCAGATCGACGATGACAAACGGCGTCTTGCTCCGCGGCGTCCTCGATCCGCTCGATGATCGTGTCTTCGTTCACATCGGACATGATCGTCAGACGCGGCGGCGTGTTGCCGCCCTGCCGCCCAGGTCTGGATCGGATGATTGGGATCGGCATCGATGACGGTCACGTCGTAATGCTTCGCGAGTGCTGTCGCCAGCAGGAAGGCCGAGGTGGTTTTTCCGGCGCCGCCTTTCGGCGAGACGAAAGCGATGGTGGGCATGGGAGGTCTCGAATCAGATGAGGGTCACGGAAGGATACTAGGTAGCTACCGGATAGCAAGTAGGTAGCCGACAGCTACTAAGGTAGCTACCACGGAAGCCAGTAGATAGCTGTTTAGTACCAAATGGCTAACAAATGGTTACCAACATAGTAGCCAACGGCTTCCTTTTTGGTTCCCATCTGGTAGCTGATCGCTACCAAATGGGTAGCTGGTAGCTACCAAAAATACACTGACAGATCAAAGTGTTGAGGGACCCTCCATGGTTAAAATCGACGCTACGCCATGAAAAATTGACGGAGAAGGGGGCTCTGCCTTTTGGAGCCACTCCGGTCCGTGAAGATATCGGCACCCACCCACGGGCATTTATTGCGGCGTCTGAATTTGTCGGTGTCATGGGGTTCTCTGGCCTATGTGCGCTCGGAACGTGACCGGTTGTACCGGCTTTTGCAGAAGCCGATAAAGGCAGCGTCCGGGCTCTTCAGTTCCGGCTTGCCGCTTTCGACCCAGAAATTCCGCCACTCTTGCTCAAGGTTGTAAACATCGTAGCCAGGTGCCACGATCCGCGCGTCATTGTAGGTTTCAAGATCGAGCGTATAGAAAAGCGTTTTGTCGGAGGAGGGCAGGGGCTTCATGCTCTTCCGGTTTACAAACTGCACGTTATCGCCATCGATGGTCAGGGAATAGTCGGGCATGTGATTGTGCAAGGCGTCTTCCTTGCATATCGTGCCCACAAGCCGGCGAAACTCGAAATCCTCGGAAGCCGATCCGCATTTCTTCTTGAGCAGTTCCAGCGAGATCGCCCAATCATCCTGCTGGCCGCAATGCTTGCGCGCCAGCTCGTAAATACGCCTTTCGAGCGGCTTCCGCAGCCTGAAATAATCACGGTGCAGCGTCAAAATCTCGTGGCCGAGAACAGCATTAAACACCCAATCTGAAAGGGTGATTTGAATCTCCGACATGCGTTCCGAGTTCGTATTCCGGATCACCTTCCAGCTGTCGATCAGGCCGAACCCTTCCTTGATTCCCGCCTTATTGGTCTTTATGTTGGTCTTAATGCGCGTTCCGCTCAACCGGTCGAGCGCGGCTTCAAGCTGTTCATAACCGCGCCCGTCAGTATTGCGATTGGTAGAGACCAGCAGATCGTAGGCTTTCAGGTGCAGCGTTTTGTGGAGCTGGGCCCCGGCGTTCAGTTTGGCGACAAGCTGGCTGATGCAGTAGATCAGGATGTCCTTGTCGTGAATGGTCGCGAGGCCCAGAACGCTTGGCGTGATGGTGATTTTGTACGCCGTTGTGTTCGTATTCCCGGACGCTTCGATCAGGCTTGGTCGAAAGGAAAAGATCGGATGCTCCATCGATCCCATGTCATCTTTCGGGATCGCGTCCGTTACGTCGCAGATAAAGAAGTCCTGGATCGGGTGACGATCAGGGAGGAGGGGGGAACGATTTGATGAGTTGCTGTCGGACATTCGCGAATCGTGCTTTCACACATAGGGCCATCACTTTCGTGCTTTCACACATGAATGTCAAGATTCGTGTTTTCACCCATGGACTCGGCGGTTTCGTGCTTTCACACATGCGAAACGCACCCGAAATGGTTTCGTGTATTTGCACAGGAGCATTCGTGCTTTCACACAGATCACTTCGTGTTTTTACACAAGAGCCGCCGAAAATTTGCGCGATTTTTCAGCGGGTTCGGAGCAAAAAGAATCGCGTAACACAGAATCTAACTTGATTTAACACACACCTCATCCTGTGGATAACTTCAAAACACAACCTCGAAATAAAAATCCAATCAGAGGGCCGCTCGCTTCGCTTCGCGGCTAAGCGGACTGAGGCGCTAAACGCGCCTCAGAACCATTTCAAGAGGGCAGTATGAAAGCTTATAAACCTACGACCATGCTATCGGAGAACCAAAACTAGGCAGTAGGAAAAAGAGTCGGCCGGAGAAGTGTTTTGTTTTCCGGCCTCCAGCGATCCAACTCAGTCGCTGAATGACAAACGGACAGGGACTATGTAGTCATTAGAAGCAGAAGGGGAGAGATCACAGCATGCAACGCGGTCTTTTCATTGCGGCCCTAGCCGTTATGTGTCTGTCGGCTCAATCCACGCGGGCCCATCAGCAAAACACCCAGCATATGCGCACTTTGTCGAGTGCAGATACCCAGTCAAAGCCTGACGTTGCCCTGACCTTCGACCAGGCGAAGGCGATTTACGAACAGAACAAAGGCGATCCCGAATTTCAGAAATACTGGGACGAGTTTGCGACTTGGGATGAAAAGTTTAATGAGGACCTCAGACGCCGGCACGATTGTTTGTTCGCTAAGGGACCCAAAACTATTGAGCTGCTACTTGTCATTCCCGCCGGCGGACTAATTGAGCGTGTGCTTTCGAAGGAAGATAGTCCCAAGGTGCTCTGCCTGCGCTCAATGTACGCCGGACTCAGGGTGAAGCCTCCGCCATTCTCGCCGACTGTTCTACAATTCGAAGCTAATTCGTATCTAACGGGGATGATGATAACCCAGTAGGATGGTCATCAGGAGAGTAATCCATGAATTCCGATGACGCAGTCGCGCACGACGACATCAAGGCAAAACTTCTTCTGTCTGATGAGGATCTCTTCGCCGAAGTCGGCGCATCGCTCGGCAAAGGTGCGACCTTCACGGACGCGATCAAGCGGGGCCGCCAGGTTTTCGAGAATCTCAAGCGCGAGCTCAGGGAAAAGGTCTGTTCAAACTCAAAAGTCATCGCGTGCTACAAGGGGTCCAAGGAAGACAGTGTCCAGGCTGTCGCCGCGATCATTGATGCCATTGCCGGCGCCCTGCATGGCATCCCGCCCGCGACCATCGCCATATTGCTCTACCGGTCGGGTCTGACAAAATATTGTGGTACGGGTTGGCCGCCTGAGGCCGGGTCGACCAAATAGTTGTTGGCGGAAGGACAAACCGGATGAGCGAAGTGGATATCGATGCCATCCTGCGTGAATTCGATCCCATTCACGGAGCCATCGCACAACCCGAAGGAAAAGACGCGATTGTCGTATCGGGGATTCCGGCATCTGCCGAAAGAATCGGTAATCCCGCGCCGGACGCATCCGGAATTGCGTTCGTTTGCTTCGCCGCGGAACAGATGCTCGCCGCCGGACATGGGTTTCCGGATTCACAAAAATATGCGTGGATTACCGACCCGCACCGCTACAGCAATTCCTTCGAAGCGTCGTGCCAGGGCAGCATCGTCAACTTACTGATCGGCCTCTGGGAGCATCGCGGGTACCGCTGCGACAAGCTGGTCATTGTCCGCGACGAGCATACCGGCGGGTTCCACATCGAAACCTACGAAACGGCGAATGCCTACTTTGCATGCATTTCCTACCAATACTCCAACCTCATCAACCGCTATTCGCTCCTCAATCATTATGTGATCGAGATTGGCCAGAAAGCCGAACCGCTGCAATGTCTGACACCCACTAACGAAGTCGGGGGACAGGCCATCGAACGCGCGATCCGTACGAAGTGGAACGACATCTGCCCGCACCTTGACGCCTTCCTCCAGACCGTAGCCAAGGCCAGCGCCTATGAGGCCAGCGAAGTCCTGATCGACAAGCATATCGCGGCGGCGGCGGAGCTCTTCTACACCAACGAAAACTATGTGCATCTGCGCGATGCCACCCGGCTTATGACGGGACCGTTCTATCTGCCGGCGGAGGTCATGTGGACGATGTATTCGGATCAGGCCCTGACCTTCACTCTGGCCCATGAACTGACGCATATTCAGAATGGCGATATCCGCAAACCTGGGCGCGCTTTCGTCGAAGAGATGGGCGCCGATATGGGAGCGGGAGATCTCTTGGCCTACATGACCACATCGACCGCGACGAGGGGCGGTTACCGGCCCTCCATCGCCAACATCATCATGGGTCCGATCATCTTTTTCACGCTCGCGCACGTCTTTGCCTATTTCGACAATTTCGAGGAAAAATATCGCGGGAAAAATCTCAGCGAGGCTTCCATGGCCGAGTCAATGAAAGAGGAGCTGAACATCCTTCAGCGTTCTATTTGCGTTGCGGGGCTCGTTGTGGGAGGAGGGTGGGTAACAGACCCAGGCGGCGCGCCCTTCTGGAACATCACGGGCGAGCTGCGCCTCTTGGAGATTGCGCTTCGGCGAAGGCTCTGGGAATTGTCGGGCGTACCGTTATCAATGCCCGTTGAAGCTGAGATCGCGCTGCTGCAGGACTCGATCCGGGCCTCGAAACTCCGGACGGAGCGCGACGTAACGAATTTCCGGAAGGCACAGAAGGGCACTAAAACCTAGGCCGTCGATCAGTTCGGACCCGGAGGAAGCATGAAGAAATTTGCGACGCAGATTTACACCGCAGTCCGGTCGGGCCGACTTGCTCAACCGTTTGACGCGGAAATGGTAAAGCGGGCGTGTCCGGGCTGGGCCGCCAGGACCTATCAGGTGTTTCTGAGCAAACATGCCGTTGGAAATGGCACCACGACCGAACTGTTTGTGAGAGTGAGCCCTGGCCTCTATAAGGTTAGGAGCTAAAAGCAGCCTGATCATTCCGCCGATGGTCTACGCCTACGACGAGATTGTTGAGGTGGTTCAGCCCTTCATAGATGACGCGAAACAACGCGGTGCACCTCGGGGGCTTACTCATGGGGTTTCGCCGCTAAGTGTGAAAGCGGTTTACAAACCGGCCGCACTGGGGACCAAAAACCGGCGATGATGCGAATCCCAGCATCACACGATAGGCCGGATCATCCTCCGGTCCAGGAAAGAGAGCATCAAAAGTCACCTGTGTATCGTATGCGCCTGGCGCCAAACGAAAGATGCACACCACTGCTTCGGCCAACCTATTCTGATGATCGCTATGGCCGCCCTGAAAAAATAGAGCGTGTTGTGCCCGTGGTCTTCGAGCATCGAAACCGAAAACCGCAAGTTCTTGGCAATTATGGAGGGATTGTCCAATCGATTGGGTTACCATCTGGCAGGCGATGACAACGGGCCAATGCTCTCGGTCAGCAGGCCAGTCTTCGGGTCTTAACGTGGTGTACTTGGCGACTCCCGGATCATTGCGACTGTATAGGTTTGTGGCGAACCACAGCGCTACGTCCGCGCTAGTCGTGACATCAAGTCCGTGACTGGGAATGCCATAATGCTGGGCGAGCGCGATCACTGCGTAGTCCAGACTACACATGGGGTTCACCGCTTCGTTCCTCCACATCTCGAAAAGGCCGCTTTCTCCCTCATCGGCTCTGCGAAGAACGTCCTCTTCCAAGAATGCCTTCAGCCCAAAGTGAACGAAATCATAGTCGTAATCCGACTCGCGCGATGCCGCGGTGACTAGCGACGGCTCATCCGAGCATGAATCGGCGAACAGCATTTTCCTAATGGTTTCGTGTCGCTGGAGAAGATACAGACGCCGCTGCCCACGGAAAAAGAGTCCATCCTTGTTGCGCAATGGGATCTTGGCAATATGGAACGAAAGCTCTTCCCGGCTCCCGATCTCTACAATCGGTACGCAATAGTGCTTGCAACGAACTATCGCGTGCGGCGGGAGACCAGCGTAGAACTCCGCATAGTGATCGCGGAGCACATTTTTCAAACCATAGAAACCATAGCCACTCGGAACGCGTGCCTGGAAAGGTGCCCGGTAGAACTTGTCGAGCATGAACCCCGGCAACGAGCGCTCATTTTCTATATCCTTAGTTTCGATAAAGGCGGGCGATGGCTCGTTCGCCGGATTCATCTCGTCGACTGGAATCGAGCCAAACACAATTTTGCTTCCCTGAGCTTCGACAAGGGGGGCCAGCAGCGTAGCCGGCATAGCCACCATGCCGCTGGATGAGAGCGCCTCCGCGTCCAAATCACTAAATCCAATCTTTTTCGCGTAGTTAATATTCAGGCTCGGATGGTAGATCTGCCGGATGCTGGCATAGTATCCGAAGTATTGAACGTTAAGAGCGCCACCAAGCCAGGCGCCGAGCGATGCCATCGCGTATTGCAGGTGCGTCGGCAGCTGTCGTGGAAATTCAGACACCACCCCTTCGACGTTCTCACTGGCCCATCCGGCGTCATGCAACTCCGTCTCCATAGAGGCGATGCGATCCTCAATCAGCTTTTGGTGGAGCGTCATTACGTTTATAAATTGCTGAAGCAGGGTCGAGAATGCCAAAGGCCAGAGGCTGTCCTCTTCCCAAACCAGCATGTCGCCAAGCTCGTAGACAGCGAACGCCGGTCGCTTGCCGGCAAAGGATCTCACCGTCTCCGACAGGCCGGCGCGCTGAATCGTCTCAGAGTTCGATATCAGGCCGATCATCTTAGGCTGAACGTCAATTCGCCTGAAAAGACCGCGCAGGCTTGAGACCAGGGCTGCTCGTCGCTTCCCGGATGTTCCATGCAGTTTGACGCCGAAGTGGCTTTTCTCGCCCATCTGTTTGTGCTGGCGTAACGCGTCCCGCAACTTCTCCATATCGACGGCGATGAGCGGGAACCGAAGGTCCGCATAGACTTCCAGAAATACATCGATCTCTTTCATGAATACCCTTCAACACTCCGAATGGGCATTGTAAACACCCGATTCGGGCCCAGGAAGGCTGAGGGGTGCTGCTGAGACCATGTATGGCACGAAGCCGCGTCAAATACGCATCGCAGAGATCGTGTGCTCCGTCAGCGTTTTGTGGGAGCCACCTTTTTCGAGGACACGTCGCGGTATGGCGAAGCTCCGTACCAAACGAAAGGCCTTCGACAGGCGCAATCTTCACCGGCGCGTCCCCTCGATCCGCAATGCGAACACTGCCAGCAGCCGGACAGGCATTGATACTGACCCTTGCGGATGCACCAGGCCAACTCGCCACAGAGGGGACACCCGCTGAGACGGCGTAGACGTTTCATCGTGACGATCTTTTTCTCGAACGGGGTAACGACTGCGGACTTCATAGGCTCTCACCGGGCGCACTCGCGCGATACCCATTGTGACTCCAAAAGGCCAAATGAAGGACTGTGAAAAACGAGGCTCCACAGAGGCCGGGCAGGGGGCACAAATAAGGATTGCGCCACGCGCGAACGATGCGCGAACAACCAGCAGCCGAAAACGGCCTACACGATCCCAAACGATCCTAAATCGACTTCAGCGCAAGCCTCACCGCATCATCTATATACATTGATTTCAAACCGCTTCGGCAATTCGGTAGACGGCCCTGAAAAGGCTGGCGTCGGCGGTTCGATTCCGTCCCTGGCCACCATATTTTGCAATCAATTAGCGTCATTGTCCGGTCGAATCTGGCTGTAATTAGGTCCATTTCACAACAGCAGTGTCTTCGATAGGCTGCTCGCTATACGCCACCCGCTGCTGCGTTTTGGGCATGAACTGGTGGTAGATGCCTCAGCGTAGCTCGCCCGCGACTGCCCACAACTCGCAGACGTGCCTTCCGGTGAACACAGCGAGGTAGATCCTCGATGCGAACACCGTCTGCGATCATCTTCGCCAGGTTTGCAAATTTGCACAGGCGCCGCATAACGCTGGCTTCGCCTCTCACCAGTCGGTTGGGCCGGCTCCGGTTTATCTTGCGCGGATTGCCGAGACCGCAACCGCTCTCGCGGTTATCTCGCGACAGCAGAGGAAGAACCTGAGCGCGTTTCGCCCCTGACCAATCCTCTCAGGTATCAACCTGAGGCGGCCAATGTCTCCTGCTCACGCGCAAGGTACCTGCTTGTGAAATTTCGCAGACGCTATGTGCACGATATGATTAACATTTGTGGCCTTGACTCTGTCCTTATGTTGGCGCCCGCAAGGATCGCCGGCTACTGGCTGCAAACGCATTTATTTTTGCATTACGCTTCGCCTGGGGGCTGCTGCATGCCACTTACATTGAATCCCGGAAGTCTCGTCATCGCCTCTGCGTATCCTGATCCGCCCTTTGAGCTGGCGGACGGGTCGGAAACTGGCTTCGACATCGACTTGATGGGCGCTGTCTGCGCCCGCCTCAATCTGAAATTGCAACGCGAACGTTATCTGGCCGATAACTTCGATGGCATCTTCGACGGCCTGGCCAACCGGAAATACGACGCCGTGATCTCGGGTACGACGATCACACCTGATCGCGCGAAGATCGTGCTCTTCTCCCGCCCGTATCTGGAATTCAACCAGGGAGTCGCGGTAAACCGGCGCATCTCGCCCAAGGTGGCGTCGCCCTCCGATTTGCACGGACTTACCGCCGGCATCCAGTCGGGGAATACTTCGGAGTTTGTGGCTCAGCGTTGGCTGGCAGACGGTACCATCGCGAAGATCCAGTACTATCCGTACGATGGCATCCAGAAGGCACTCGCCGATTTGGAGGCCGGCAACATAGGCCTGGTGATTAAACTCTTTCCGGTGATCTCATGGCTAACGAAGGACCGGGTCCAACTAGAAGTCATGATGCAGGTCCCTACGCACGAGAAACTGGGAGTCGCCTTCGCCAAAGACAACACGGCGCTATGCGACGCGGTAGACGGCGCGCTGGAGGCAATGGAGCAGGATGGCGAAGTTACCCGCATGTGGACGCGCTGGGACGCGTCGGTGAAAGCAAAGGCCTGATCATGTTGCATGCATTCAAGCTGTACACCGGACCAGACAAAGCGTCGCACGTCCTCGAAGGCTCGGTAGCTGAGCAACTTAACACCAAGGTCGCCAGCATTCGCTTTCAGGAATCTCCGCCATATTCTTCCTTCGACTGGCACGATGCTCCTGAATTGCAATATGTCATCACGTTAGCCGGCACGTTGGAGTTCACTACTCGCAATGGCGAGCAATTCACGCTGCGCCCGGGTGATGTGCTGGTGGCCGAAGACAATGTTGGGAGCGGCCACAAGTGGCGACTGATCGACGACCAACCCTGGCGGCGCGTTTATGTCGTGCTGCAAGTCGGCGCTGTTGACCTGTTTGTGCCGAATAAGTAAGCGTTCTGAAAAGCGTGCGCGGAGGCCCTGCCGGTCGTCCGCGCCGCATAGTTCGTCAGCTTAGTCCAACAAGTTGGCGCGAAATTCGTTTTTCCAGTTTTCCCATTGCTCATGATCGCCCGCAAATCCCAGCAGGGCTTCCTTGAATTTCGACATGCCGAAGCCAAGAGCTTGTTTAGGTGAGATGTGCGGCGGCATGCAGAGCAGTCCGGATTGCACCTTGGCATCGATCAGGAACGGGCCCTTGTAAGCCAAGGCTTCTTCCACCGCAGCGATCATCTCGCTCGGCTTGCTCACCACGGCAGAGCCAATTCCGTTGGCCTTAGCAAACATGGCAAAATCCATGTTGCGCACACGGGTGGCAGCGGGATCAACGGGGATGCCCGACACCTCCATCTCCATGCGCACGAAATCGAACTCGCTGTTATCGAAAATCACGATCTTGATGGGCCAGCCAAAATCGCGTGCGGTGATGACATCCTGCGGCATCATGCCGAAGCATCCGTCACCAGTCAGCAGCCAGACCTGGCGTTTGGGATCGGCTGAGCAGGCACCCATCGCCATGCCCAATCCGGCGCTGATAGCTCCATGATTGAAGGAACTCAGCACGCGACGCTTGCCATGTAAGCGCATGAAACGCGCCATATAGACGGTCGCCGAGCCGCCGTCGACGACGAAGATGGCGTCCTCGGCAGCGCGGTCGTTGACGATGCGCGCCACGACGGGCGGCAGGATCGGAGTGCTCTCGACTGCAGGATCGCTGAGCTTGGCATTATGCTCCAACCAACGGTCGCGCAAGCCGATGAGCGATTTGAGCCAGCGCCCGGGCGGACGATCCTCAAGCAGCGGTGTTAGCAGTTTGGTTGTTTCCAGCACGTCGCCAACAATGCCCAGCGTTACTGGCGCGCGTGAGCCGATGTTCTCGATCTCGCGATCGACCTGAATGATGGGGATGCCATCGGGAAGAAACTCATCGTAGGGGAAGTTAGTGCCCAGCATCACCAGCACATCGCAATCGAGGACGGCGTGATAGCCGGAAGGCGCTCCGATGAGGCCAGTCATGCCGACCACCGAGTTCACGTCGTCTTCGAAAACTTCTTTCCCGCGCAGGGTGTGGGCCAGTGGCGCTCCAATCTTGCGGACAAGGGCGAGTACTTCGTCGCGCGCATCGCGGCATCCGAGACCGCAGAAGAAGGTGACGCGCTTGCCCGAGTTGATGATGGCGGCAGCTTTGCGGACTTCGCTTATCAGCGGAACAATGGGCGAGCGGGAGTGCACCAGCGGATGAAGAAAGTGCCGGCTGGGAACCTCTTTCGGCAGGATGTCGGCGGGAAGCTCAATGCGGACAACCTCCTGCTCCGCCAACGCCTTCTGAATGGCGATCTCGGCCACGCGCGGCATCTGCACGGGATCGGCGAGGATGCCCTGGTAGGCGCAAACATCTTCATAAATGCGCTTGAGGTCGACTGCCTGAAAGAATTTCGTTTCGCGCTCCGCATGCGGAAGCTGCCCGGTAAGCGCAATGACGCTGGCAAAGCCTTCGTGCTTGGCATCGAACAAACCATTGATCAGGTGCAGCGCGCCGGGACCCACCGTTCCCGCGCATACCCCCGCTCCTCCGCGAATTGCGGATTGAGCATAGGCGGCATAAGCCGCATTTTCTTCATGATGGACACCAATCCACGCGATGCGGCCATCGCGGCGTAGCGCATCGGTAACGGGGTTAAGCGCATCTCCTGCAACACCAAAAATGTGAGTGACGCCATTGTCGGCCAACAGGCGCACCAGCATCTCGGCAACGTTCATTCGGTTCTCCGTGGGGAAAATTGAGGACGACTGCGGACACTATAAATGTCGAAAAGCGATTTCCCAAATCACCAGGAGCCACGACGCTGGTGCCGGACCGGCTGGGAGCGTAATCTGTCGCGATTTCCAATCCGCGAGAAATACGGTGCTGGTTGCTTGACGCGAAAAAGTTGAAAATGGCTAGCGGTGAGATTGCAGAGCGTAGGCATAGGCCAGATTTAGCGGTAACGTCCAAGCCAGCTGCGCAGGCGAGCGCGACAGGCGCCTGCGTACGCTGCTCAAAGAGTAGAAGCGAGCGACGGCATATCGGTACCCGGCTAACAGCGCCTCCGGGCTCATTAATCGGGGTTGAAATACGACATCGGTTCGACCGTTGTACTTGCTCCAGTCGCGGGTGACGATTCTGCCTTCCGCGTCAAGCCGTTGAAACAAGCGAGTGCCGGGAAACGGCGTCAGGATGTTGAACGTTGCATTCTGCACTCCGCATTCTTCCAAGAAGTCGACTGTCTCAGCGAAAGCCGCGACCGTATCGTGATCAAACCCGAAGACAATTCCCGCCTGAACCGACATGCCATGAGCGTGAATCCTCCCGATGGCATTCGCGTACTCGTCCACACGATTAAAGCTCTTCGAGACTTCATTCACGCTGGCCTGCGAGACGGATTCGAGCCCGACAAAGAGTTGCTTGCATCCACTGCGTGCCGCCAATTCCAAGAACTGGTCATCGTTGGCGGCATGGATGCTAACCTGGCTGCTCCACCATTTCCCCAGGGGAGCGAGAGCGCGGAACAGCGCCTTGGCGTAGTCGAGATCGCCCGCGATATTGTCGTCCCACAAAATGACGACCTTACCGTGGAAGGCGGCGCACTCCTGTACCACGGCCTCCACCGGCCTCTTGCGAAATCCGCCGGGATACATCACGACGAGCGTGCAGAAATCACATCGAAACTGACAGCCGCGCGTGGCAAAAAGAACTCCGGCAGTGTGATCGCTACGATGGAATAGGTCACACCGCGATGCTGGGGCCTGATCAAGGTTCGGGGGACTAAAGCAAGTGTAACGGTTGCTGTAATTTCCAGTTTCAAACTCCGCGAGGAATCGCGGCCAGTTGTACTCCGCTTCGCCTAGGAAGATCACGTCGGCGTGCGCCTGGGCTTCGTCAGGCAGCAAAGTCACGTGCGGGCCGCCTAAAGCTACCGTAATCCCCCGCTGCCGAAAGCGCGCTGCGAGATTGTAAGCATGCGGAGCGCTGGGGGTATGGAACGTGATGGCAACCAAGTCGACATTGACGTCGAAGTCAACCGACTCCGCCGCTTCATCAACGTGGAGCACCGTCCAATGTGCAGGGACAAAGGCAGCCAGATACGGCATGGTGACCTGCTGGAAGTTCAGGACACGGGACTGACGCACCCGCTGGATCTGTGGAGACGAAGCGGTAATCAAGAGCAGAGTTCGGGCCTGAGGCGGCATACTTTCTAACCGTCCGCGTATTCTTGTAGCTTACCGCAAACTGCGAAAACAACCGACTTGCTGCATGTGGCGCTGATCACAGCCAGGCCGCACGTCGGATGGCTACTGCCCTAGCTCCTTATATGGCGGCGTTCGACCCAGAACACTGCCGATTGCTCGCCTGGCTGCCGCCGGCCACGCCTTCCAGCAGGTCGCGTCCCAACATTATCTGGAGGCCTTCGCTTGCGGTTGCAATAAGGCGAGAGCGGTTCGGGCATCTTGCGAGTGGAACGCATTCATCTCGGCCGCTTCCCGGAAGTAGTGTTCAGCCTGGGCGGCATTACCCAGTCCATTTTCGATCTCGCCGGCGCGATAGAAGATGGATGAGTCACGTATGCCCACCTTCAAGGCGACGTCCATTTCCTTCTTGGCGTCCCCATCGCGACCATTCTTGTGGAGGGCCCACGCGTAAGCATCGAGGGTGTACACGTCGTGGCGCTGATCCGCTTCCTGCTCGGCGAGGCGCAGAGCCTGCCGCAGGCTTGTTCGCGTGATCGGCGTAATAAAAGATCAATTGGCGATTAGCATTGTCCGGCAGAGCGGATTCGGCATTCGCCTCACGCAGGAATTCCGCATACATAGTCTCGGCGTCAGACTTCATTCCCGCCGATTCCATCACTTCCGCCAAAGCGTAAAGAGTTTCAGTACGCGGCTCTAACTTACTGGCCTGCCGCAGCAATCGTACTGAATCAACTGGTCTTCCCTGCACCAAGCGCACCTGGGCCATCACAACAAGCGTCCGAGAACTATCAGGGAGTAGCGACAGAGCCTGCTGCGAAAGCGATTCTGCGGCGGACAGATTTCCCATCTGCAAATCGACGTGCGCCATTTGTGTCAAGACTTCCACACGTCCTGATACATCGGCGGGAGAAGTTTCATCCAGCACTAACTTCAACAACTGAAGCGCGCCTTGTGGCTCGCCGAACACCTCGCGCAGATCGGCTGCGTGCAAAAACGCCGGCACATTGCCGGGACGCAGGTTCAGCATCCATTGGGCCGCGTCCTCCGCTTCAGGGTAATTGCCCAGGGCAGAGTTCGCGTCTACCAGCAGCCCATACACCATCAGGTCATCCGGAATCCGCTTGTTTAAGATCATGGCTTCGCGGCGCGCGCGGGCGAATTCGTGACGCCCCAACTCGACGCACACCTGAGACTTCCCGGCCTCGAAGTTGTTAGGAGAGAGTTGAAACGCTTTTTGCACGGCGCCATCGGCGTCCGCATAGAGCTTCGCATCCGACGTTGCTCGGCCCTGTTGACACAGTGCGTAGGCAAGCGCGGCGTAAGCTGTCGCGTCCTGGGGATTTTTCGCAATCGCTTCCTGCGCAGCCGTAGCGGATAGCGCCCAACCAGAAGTCACCCTCGCTGGCTGATTGGAGGAGTTCGCGGTTTGGTTGATCGACGAACCCTGCGCAGCCAGCAAACCTGGCAGCATCAGCAAAGCAGTAGAAAGCACAAAGCTTTTCACCATTACCTCCTCCGGTCGCCGTGAGGGCAAGGTTCCCAGATTCGAGCAGCCTTGCCCCCACGTCGAGTTAGTTGGTGGGACAGATTCCGTTGGACTGACCGGTACAACCAGCCTGGCCCGGGCCAATGTGATGGCTGTCACGACCATCGTACGCAGGAAGCACGTAGGGGAAGTGCATACCCAACCCGTTGGAAGGGCGATTGACGCCGTCGCCAATCGGAGTGCCGTATTTCACCGGATCCACCAGAATTCCGGCAACCACGCGAGCAGCGATGTCCACCACATCGTCTACCGGGCGGCGGCCATTGGGGAATCCGCCAAAGTCACCGGCCAACACGCCCAGACGCTTCTGCTGAAAAAAGGGCGTTTGTGGAATGCCGGTGTTGATGCGCAACAAGTCCGCAACTGGACCCTCATCCCCAGGACCGCAGCCCGGGCAGATCGGCGGCAAGTACTGGACCAAAACGAGGAGATCGTTGCGAGGCGGAGGAGGCACAGGAATTCCGATCGAGCCAAAAATCTGGGCCAGCAGAGGATTCAGGACGAAGTTGGCAAATTGGCTGTCGTTCGTCGGGACATCCATGCTGAACCGATCTTTCGAGCCGGTGCCGATGATCAATTCGTTGATCAGAGGATTACCGAGTCGCTGTACTTGCTCCCATGGTCCGCTGTAGGTGGGGGGATCGGGAGACATTCTAACGGTGGTCTGTTGCCGCGACGTGGTGGCATAGGTACCCACTACGGCTTTGGGATCATTCGCGTTGTGAACCTGACCGTCGACGGTCAGCATCGTGATGGGAACTTCCAGCACGATGGAGTTGACGTTGTACCCCGCCACCGCATTGGGCGCGTAATTGTTGTGGTCGTCTTTGTCGATCTGGGGCGGCAATACCCCGCCACCGGTTGCCATGCGGAAGTTCAGGGAATCGAACGCCGCACCCAGATCGATGAAGAATGGGTCAGAAACTGTCCCGGCAAACACGGTGATGTTGTTGGCCAGCTTATTGACGCCTTGCTGGTAAAGCGCGCTGTAGTTTGGCATCGTTCGCGGACCAACATTGCTGGGAACCGCATAGAGGCCGCTGGCTATCTGCGTCGCGTTGCCGTTCTTCACCATGGTTACAGTGTAGGTTTGGCTGAGGCTTAAGCCCTGAGCGCCAGGACCGCTAAGCGAGGTAATTGGTGGAATTCCTGCAATACCACCCACAAAGCCGGTGAACACATCTGGCAGGTTGATTTGGGTAGTGAAGCGGAACTGAAAGGTCACGTCGGGAATGCCGTCGTGATTGTTGTCGATCTTCATCTCGTAGAGCACATTGGGATCGAACGGGAAATAGTTTGGCCCGTTAGAAGGCTCGAGGAAGGGATCGACATTCATGACCATCACGACGTTGCCAGGATGCTCGTAGCTGGCAAAGGCGTACCAGTCAGTAATGTCGGCCTTGGTGTCGAGCGCGGTAACAGGGGCTTCGCGATGGCTCGAGGCAAACGTCGACTGGGGAAGGATCGCTCCCAAAGTCAGCATCGCCGCAAGCGCCGCACGAAAACGTAGCTTCTGCATGTGCGCCTCACAGGGTTGTAGTACACAGCCGGGTCCGCGCTAAAGCTAGAACGCTTTTGATTTGGTTTAAATGGTCGCGTGGTACCCGGCTGAGTCCGTCATTGAGTACGGGGCTGCTTCGAGGCTGGATTGCCTGCGCGTAATTAAAGCTTGCGGCAAACAAGCAACAATATTTTGTCCCCATGAAAGTGGTGACAGCAACACATCCGCAAAATTGTCGCAAAGGAAACATCCAGGCAGGCATCTCCACTGCGTACCTGAACAGCCAAGCTCGAAATCTGTGGCAATCAAGAGAACATCAATGTGGATAAGGTTCGTATTGGTAGTGCTTGCCTGTCAGTCGGTGGCTTCCGCTCAGGTCCCAACAGCCAAGGCTAGAGAAAGCGCACAGTCATTCGTTCTAGCCCGGGGCGGAGACAGTGGACTGGGTGGCATACAAGCTACCGACTCGCGAATCGCCGTGTTGCAGAATCAAGTTAAGGAAGCGCCGGAAGATTACTCCCGTTACGATCGTCTAGGTTCGGCGTATCTCCAGAAGGCCAGGGAGACCGGCGACGTCAGCTACTACGACCTGGCCGAAAAAGCCCTGGCCCGTTCGATTGAGCTAATGCCAAGTATTACGACATCGGCCGAGCCGCTGGTGGACATTGCCCTCGTGTACATGGGAGAGCATCGGTTTACTGATGCTCTCGCTTACACGCAGCGAGCCATGGCGGCGGGTTCGGGCAACCTGACGGCTTTCGCCATCGAAGGCGACGCGTACACGGATCTCGGCGAATACGAAAAAGCGGCAGATGCATACAACACGCTGCGTACGCTCGGAAATACGACGACTTCCCCGCTGTATGTCTCATACATGGCCGACAGCCGGCTGTCTTACCTAAAGTTTTTGTCCGGTGATACCGCCGACTCGCTCCGAACTCATGAAGCAGGCAACTGTGTCTGCCCTCCAACTCAATATTCCCAAGGAGAATCTAGCCTGGCTTTACTACGAGTGGGGGCAGAGATTCTTCCAGGCCGGCGATCTGGGGCACGCCGAGCGGGCTTACAACTCGGCGCTAGCTGCCGATCCCAACCACTATCGCTCGCTGGCGGGCCTCGCTCAAGTTAAGGCGGCAGAGGAAGACTTCGAAGAATCGATCCGCCTTTACAAGCAGTCCGTCGCTATCATTCCTTTTCCGCAATACATTGCCGATCTGGGCGACGTCTATCTGCGACAAGGACAGAACGCCAAGGCGCAGCAGCAGTACGACTTGGTCGAATACATCGCGAACCTCGGCAAGCTGAGTCAGGCATTAAACAACCGGGAATTGGCGTTGTTCTATGCCGACCGCAACATCAAACTTTCACAGGCGCTTCAACTCGCGCGCGATGAATTCAATGTGCGGCACGACATCTATACCTGGGACACATTGGCATGGGTCCTCTACAAGAATGGTCAGTTGCAGGAAGCGGCCAGGGCCATAGAGAAGGCGCAGCAATCGCAGACGAACGACCCCGTGATTTTGTTTCATGCTGGCGAAATTCAACACGCCCTAGGGCACGAAGACGCTGCGCAGGACAATTTGGGTCGCGCTCTTGGAATCAACCCTCATTTTCATGTGCTCTACGCTGCCCAGGCCGCTACCTCTTTGGCCGACATAACCCGGGCGAAGGCGCCTGCGAGGTCTCACAATGATGGCAATTAAAGTCGGCATGGGAAAGTTGACACTTTTGCTGTTGATGTTGCCGTGTCTTGGGCAGATGGCGCTTGCTCATCCGATGGGTAACTTTAGCATCAGCCATTACGCCAAGATTACGGTTGATACCAAGGCCATTGACATTTTGTACCTGTTGGACTTTGCTGAGATCCCCACCTACCAAGCCGTTAGAGAGAACGGACTGAATGCCTTAAATGGTGACTCAAGCCTGCAACCCTATCTGTTGAAACTAGCCGATGAGACGCGCGAAGGGATCGACCTCGAAGTGGACGGAAAGCCGTTGCACCTTGTGTGTATATCGCGACAGGTTGTGTTCTCAGAAGGAGCAGGAGGCCTGCCAACGATGAAGGCAGGCTTCACATATCGTGCGGTCCTCCCGGAGACCACCAGAGGTACTCCGCACTTGTTGGCTTATACAGACCACAACTACGCAGGTCACAGCGGATGGAAGGAAGTAGTCGTCGTCGGTGGGGGAAAGAGCGTCACTCTTGTCAGTAGCTCCGCTCCCGTGACGGATCGCAGTCAGGAACTAACGAATTATCCGACCGATCTGGTGAATAGTCCGCCGCAACAGACACAGGCCTCCGCGGAGTTCCGTCTGACCGGGGCGAATATCGGCGACGAGGCTTCTCGTGCGGCACAAGGGAATACGCTCCACCAACCACAAGCAACTATCGAGAGTTCCCCACTGCTCGCGACGCACAGCTCTCAAACTGCGGCGGTGAGGGCCAGGCAGTCCACTCCCAAGGAATCTTTGCCCGGTGACGCCGCAGTCGCCGGGTCATTCCAGCCGAATAACATCCACGTCGCAACTGGTTCCCTGCGCCCTAATGTCCAGGCCACGCCGCGTACCCGCTTCACCCAACTGATTTCCAGCCGCGAAAAACTAAGTTTTTGGTTCTTGTTTTCGGCGGCATTTCTGGCCGCGGGTTTGGGAGCACTGCATGCGCTGGAACCCGGGCACGGCAAGACTCTCGTGGCGGCTTACTTGGTAGGTTCGCGCGGCAAGGCTCGACACGCCATTCTGCTTGGCTTCGTGGTGACGGCAGCCCACACCGCGGGTGTCTACCTGCTTGGTCTCATTGCTCTCTATGCTTCCCGCTACATCGTCCCGGAAAGGCTCTACCCTTGGCTGGGCGCAATCTCCGGCTTGACCGTGACCGGATTAGGCGCTCTTATCTTCTTGCGTCACATCACCGGTCAGACCGAGGAGCACTCGCACGCAGCGGGCGAAGCGCACTCCCACTGGCTGTCATCGATATTTAAGAAATCGGCGGCACAGCCAACGAACGTCTCATCCCAGTCGGCCGTCGGACAACCAGTGTCTCTGCCTCAACTTTTGGCGTTAGGAATTACCGGCGGCATTGTTCCCTGCCCTGCGGCACTGGTGGTCTTACTCAGCGCGTTTTCCTTGCACCGCATCGGCTTTGGCCTCTTTCTGATTACCGCTTTCAGTCTTGGCTTGGCTGCAGTTCTGGTCGTGGTTGGTCTGGCGATGGTTTACGCCAAGGGTTTCCTGTCTCGCCTTGGAGCCGGCGGACCGATACAGCGTTACCTGCCATTGTTCTCGTCAGCCTTCATGGTTGTCGTGGGAATAGGAATTGCGACCTCTGCGTTCGGTTCGACGTTGGGTGCCGGACTGCTGATGGTTCCAAAAGATAAGCTCCTTCCGTTCGTCACCGTCATCTTGTTGGGGCTCTTCCTGGGAATGCGGCACTCGACCGACGCGGACCATGTGGTTGCCGTTTCCACCATTGTCAGTAAACAAGGCTCTATCAAGGGCTCGGCGATGATTGGCGCCCTGTGGGGACTCGGCCATACTTTGACGATTTTTCTTGTCGGGTCAGCCATCATCATTTTTGGGGTAGTTATTCCTCCTCGAGTTGGCTTGGCGATGGAGTTTTCGGTTGCGCTGATGCTGATTCTCCTCGGGGTTCTCAACCTGACCGGGGTCATGGGACGTATCACTGCCCACTTAACGCCAACCGGGTCACTAGATGCTCTGCCTGACTGTTCCCAAAAAGGCAGGCTAGCCCGCGCGATTGGAGGGCTCGGGATGTATCAAAGCCTGCGACCCTTCGTGATCGGGCTGGTTCATGGTATGGCGGGATCGGCCGCCGTAGCCTTACTTGTGCTGTCCACCATCAGGAGCAGCTTCTGGGCAACGGCTTACCTGCTGGTTTTCGGCATTGGAACGATGGCGGGCATGATGCTAATGACGGCAGCCATGTCCCTGCCGTTGATCTACAGCAGCAAGCGCTATCTGAATTTCGGTCGCTTCATCACGGTGGCTTCAGGTTTGGTCAGCGTCGCTTTTGGCCTGTTCCTGGTTTACCAGATCGGGATCGTGAATGGCTTGTTTACCTCGCAACCTCACTGGATTCCAAGTTAGAGGTCACGGTCCGCCAGGGGACATCACGTATTTCGGTTTTTGTTATGTCGTTTAGTGATTTTCCTTATCTCGGAGCGGTCGGCCTACTTCCGTCATCGCTCGGGTTGCAACAAGTACCGGGAACCCGGCAATCGAGACATTGACCTGCAAGCATGCAGGAATGCCTGCCCGGCATGCGATAGCGCTGCTCCTTTGCGGTGAACGATGCGAATCCTGCGCTCGAAGGCCAGTTCCTTCGCCGGGATATGCACGAGATCTCCGCGGCTGATTTCCGGTGCCACCGCAACCAGAGGAACCAGTGCTATTCCGTTCTCCATGCGCACGAAGTGTTTGATGTCTTCGATCGTGGGCAGTTCGATGTTCATATTCAACGTGGTGTGACGTTTCTTGAAGGCCTGGATCACGCGTTCACGGTAGGGAGACAGGACGCTGTGGGCGACGAAAGACTCGGCGCCAAGATCCTTGATTTCCACTTTCTTGGCGGCGGAAAGCGGATGTCCGGGGTAAACGATGAGCGCCAGTTCATCGCGATACAACACCAGAGACGAAAGCTGGTCGTCGTCAGGGCGAAACGACAACACGCCAAACTCGACATCGTGGTTGAGCACGCTGCTCGGCACCTCTCGCGCCAAGGTTCGTTTGATCTCGATCCGAATCGTGGGATATATCCGGTGGAAGCCGTGCAACACAGCCATCAGGTAGCGTGAGGTGAACTCATTGGCCGCGATAACCAGCCTTCCTTTGTGAAGCGTGCGCAACTCTTTTAAAGCTGACCTGGCTTCCTGGCGGACATTGAGCAGTTCCTCTGCATAGGCAACTAGCAGGCTCCCCGCATCGGTGAGCGACCCGTCGCGCGACGAGCGATCAAACAATTTTTCTTCCAGGTCCCGCTCGAGGCGAGAGATGGCCTGGCTTACCGCCGACTGGGTGCGGCCGATCCGGGAAGCAGCCCGCGAGAAGCTCTTTTCGCGGGCGACGGCAAGAAACATCTCCAACCGAGAGAAGTCCATTTATCACCTCCGCGCTGCATTGCATCGCATTTGGTTATTAAATCATAATCTCTAATCTTGTTCTATCTATTATTAAATTGACTAATCGTCCTCCAGACACCTAACGTCAGACTTTACCGGAGGTGTAGGTATGGAAGCAGACCAGCTGTTGATTTTCGACACCTCGCTTCGCGACGGTGAGCAGGCTCCGGGCTGCAGCATGCGTCCCGAAGAGAAGCTGACCCTGGCCCACCAGCTAGCCGAACTGGGAGTCGACATTATCGAAGCTGGCTTTCCCGCTGCTTCCGAGGGAGACGCGGAAGGTGTACGCCGAATTGCAGCGGAGGTACGAGGTCCGGTGATCGCGGCACTCGCCCGTTGCTTCGAACAAGACATCGACACCGCGTGGAAATCGGTAGACGTCGCCGAGCAGCCGCGCATTCATACTTTCCTGGCTACGTCAGACATTCACCTGGCCTACAAGCTGAACATGACGCACGACCAGGCCCTCCAGCAAGTGGCTACGATGGTCCGTCATGCGCGCTCGCTTTGCTCCGACATCGAGTTCTCGCCAGAAGATGCTACCCGTTCTGACGTGGGATTTTTATGTGAAGTACTGGAAGCGGCGGTCGAGGCGGGCGCGACCACACTGAACATCCCGGACACTGTGGGATACACCACACAAACTGATTTTTCGGCGCTTATCAAAGCCATCCGTGATCGAGTCAAAGGAGTTGATGGGATAGTTCTTTCGGTCCATTGCCATGATGACCTGGGCATGGCAGTCGCCAACTCGCTGGCCGGGGTCGAGGCAGGAGCTCGACAGGTGGAGTGCACAATCAATGGCATTGGGGAACGCGCCGGCAACGCTTCCTTGGAGGAGATTGCCATGGCTTTGCATGTGCGTCGCGATCACTATCGGCTGGAAACGGGAATTCAACACCAGGAGATTTACGCAACCAGCCAGTTGCTGGCCAAATTGATTGGATTTGAGCCGCAACCCAATAAGGCGATTGTGGGTCGCAACGCATTCGCGCACGAGGCGGGAATTCACCAGCACGGCGTCCTGAACAATCCTTTGTGCTACGAAATCATGAATCCGGAGACGGTGGGGGTTCCCGCCGACCGCATCATCCTCGGCAAACACTCGGGTCGTCATGCTCTGGCCTTCAAGTACAAGGAGCTGGGTTACGACCTGTCGTCCGCCGAGATCAATCGCATTTATCCACAGTTCATTCATCTGGCGGACCGAAAGAAGCGCGTCTACGAACAGGACCTGCTGACCATGCTGCAACGTCAGCAGCCTGCGGCCGGAGAATACATGCCTCGCCAGCAATTGGGAATGTTATGAAAATGAAGATTGTGGTACTGCCGGGAGACGGAATCGGGCCGGAGGTCACGGCGCAGGCGGTCAACGTACTGCAGGCTATCTCCGGGGTCTGCGGACACGATTTCCGCTTCGAGTCTCACCGTATTGGGGGCGCTGCCCTGGAGAGGGATGGCACTCCCCTGCCGGAGCGCACACTGGAGGCCTGTCTTGCTGCCGATGCAGTGCTGCTGGGTGCGGTGGGCGCACGCAAATACGACAACGCGACTGGTCCGCTGCGTCCGGAGGCCGGACTGCTGGCCCTTCGTCGGGCTTTGGGCGGATACGCTAACCTGCGGCCTGTGCGGGCCTTCGTGGCGCTCTCTGGCTGCAGTCCGCTTCGTGAGGAAGTCATCCGCGGCACGGACCTTCTCATCGTGAGAGAGTTGCTAGGTGGGCTCTACTTTGGCCATCCGCGTGGCATCGAGGAGGACGGCAGCGCGGCTTATAACACCATGCGCTACGGGACTGGCGAGATCGAGCGCGTTGCGGACATCGCCTTCCAGGAAGCTCGCCAGCGAAAAGGCGTCGTGACCTCGGTAGACAAGGCCAACGTCCTGGAGACCTCGCAGTTATGGCGCAAAACCGTGATCGAGGTAGCACGCCGATACCCAGATGTGGAGTTGCAGCACGCCTATGTCGATTCGTTTGCCATGCAGTTAATGTTGACGCCGTCACGCTACGATGTGATTCTCACGGAGAACTTGTTCGGGGACATCCTCTCGGACGAAGCCGCGGTCATCAGCGGATCGCTTGGCATGTTGGCGTCGGCAAGCATCGGAGGCAAGGTGGGATTGTACGAGCCTGTCCATGGGTCAGCCCCAGACATCGCGGGCCGTGGAGTGGCGAATCCGTACGGCGCCATTCAGTCGGCTGCGATGTTGCTGCGTTATTCCGGCGGCTTGCTGGAAGAGTCAGACAAAATCATGCAAGCCGTCACCATGGCCATCGAGTCCGGCATTGTTCCCCAGGACTTGGCAGGGGCTGGCGACGGGACGGCATGGAAGACCGACGCCATCGGCGAGTACCTGGTGGGCAACGTCACCGACCTGCTGCAGAGGCAAATGGCGTATCACGCTGTTTAGCAGTTGAGGACTGCCGGTATGCAGAAAGCACGGACACTGTTCGAAAAAATCTGGGATTCCCATGTGGTGATGGAGGCCGAGGGCCAGCCAACGATCCTCTACGTCGATCTTCATCTGGTTCACGAAGTCACTTCCCCGCAAGCTTTCGAGGGCTTGCGGCTGGCCGATCGCAAGGTCCGGCGTCCTGACTTGACGTTTGCCACCATCGATCACAACGTTCCCACTACATCCGACGAACGCTTCCACATCAAGGACCAAATTGCGGCGCAACAGGTATCGACCCTTCGCCGGAATTGCGAAGCAGCCAAAATTCCGCTGTTCGACATTGGATCGGGACGGCAAGGCATCGTGCATGTTATCGGTCCGGAGTTGGGGCTGACACAACCGGGCATGACGATCGTCTGCGGCGATAGCCACACCAGCACTCATGGTGCGCTGGGGGCGCTGGCGTTCGGCATCGGAACATCCGAAGTCGAACACGTGCTGGCGACACAGTGCGTGTCCCAGCGCAAGCCGCGCAACATGCGAATCTCGGTATCTGGGAAGCTCGCACCGTGCACGTTCTCCAAGGACCTGACGCTCGACATCATTCGGACGCTCGGCACGGATGGAGCAACCGGCTTCGTCATCGAGTATGCCGGCGAAGTGGTACGCCGGCTAACCATGGAAGAGCGTATGACGCTCTGCAACATGAGTATCGAGAGCGGCGCCCGCGCCGGCATGGTTGCACCCGACGACACCACGCTTGCCTACGTGAAAGATCGAACCTACGCACCGACTGGCGCTCACTGGGAAGAAGCGTTGAGGTGCTGGCGGGAACTAGTCAGCGATGAAGGTGCCGCGTTCGATCACGAGATGAAGTTCGATGGCTCGGCTATTCAGCCTCTGGTTACGTGGGGAACGAACCCTGCGATGTCGGTTCCTATCACGGGGCGTGTTCCCACGGCCGATGAGGCGCGGAACGAGAGCGAGCGTGCAGCCTCGGCCGCTGCCCTGGACTACATGGGGCTGCGTCCGGGCACGCGCATCGAGGACATCAGCGTCCAATGGGCCTTCATCGGGTCGTGCACCAACGCACGCCTGGAGGACTTACGGGAAGCAGCGAGGGTCCTCAGTGGACACAAAGTGCATTCTGACGTGACTGCACTGGTGGTTCCGGGATCGGAATCCGTCAAACTGGCCGCCGAAGCGGAAGGATTGGATCGCATCTTCCAGGAAGCGGGAGCGCTGTGGCGAGAGCCGGGTTGCTCGATGTGTCTAGGCATGAATCCTGACACGCTGGCGGCGGGCCAACGCTGCGCGTCCACCAGCAATCGGAATTTCGAAGGCCGGCAAGGTCGTGGGGCCCGAACTCACCTGGTAAGTCCCGCAACGGCAGCGGCGGCGGCGGTTGCCGGGCACTTTGTCGATATTCGCGACTGGCAGTACCGGAGGTCCTGACATGCAGCCCTTCCAGCAGCATCGCGGCATTGTTGCTCCATTAAATCGGGAGAACATCGATACCGATCAGATTATCCCCAAAGAACATCTGAAGCGCATCGAGCGCACCGGCTTTGGACGCTTCCTGTTTTCCGGCTGGCGCTATCGCGACGACGGCGCCGAACGCGAGGATTTCGTATTGAATCAGCATCCCTACCGACAAGCGAGCGTGTTGGTCGCGGGCAAGAATTTCGGCTGCGGATCCTCACGCGAGCATGCAGCCTGGTCCCTATCGGAGTTCGGCTTTCGCGCGGTGATCGCGCCTTCCTACGCGGACATCTTCCGAGTCAATGCGGGGAACAACGGCCTACTGCTGATCGAACAGAACCAGGCGATCATCGATTGCCTGTGTGAGCGAGCGCGAGCCGAGAAAGGCTATTCGGTGAACATCGACTTGGAAACGCAGACCATCTCGGACGACTTTGGGCTGGTCGAGCAGTTCAGCATAGAAGAGTTCCGTCGTCACCGATTACTCAATGGCCTGGATGAGATTGGGATGACCCTTCGCCACGAGGAGCACATCGCACGATTCGAGCGAGAATACCGCCGAGCCTACGCTTAAGGAATCTTCAACCGCACTCGGCCCGGGCGTCGGAGGGGGTCGGATTAGTCAGTCGTGATTTTTCGATGCGATATAGTGTGGGTTGGCCAGGGCGAGAGAAGCTCGTCTTGGAACCCGCTCTATATGCTCGTGCGAACCCTAGACGATGTAGTCGCGGCGCTGAACATCATCGTTCAGCAGTCCTACAGCAACGTGAGCCGCTTAGGGTATTTTGCTGCCCTATACCGACGGGTCACTGGCGCTGTGCGCGATGGTATCTCCGCCGGCAGCTTTCAGAATGGACCTCTGATGGAACAACTGGACGTAGTTTTCGCATCACGATACCTGGATGCGTTGGCTACATTTCAGTCTGGGGGCACTGCAAGCCGGAGCTGGATGCTCGCTTTCGAAGCCTGCGGCGACGCCGACCTTCTGATCCTGCAACAACTGCTAGCGGGCATGAATGCGCACATCAACCTTGACTTGGGCATTGCTGCGGCGCAGGTCAGCCCGGGAGGGCAACTGCCTCAGCTCAAGCCGGACTTTGACCAGATTAACGCGGTACTGGCCGGAATGATCGGCACTGTGGCGTTAGAGCTTGCAGCCGTTTCCCCGCTGATTGGGAATCTGGAGACAATTGGCCTGTCTTGCGAGACCTCGATAATCAACTTCGATATCGTCGCGGCGCGGGATGCTGCGTGGCTCACCGCCGAACGTTTAGCCTACGAACCCGCACTCCTGCACAACGCGTCGATCGATACGCTTGATCTCTCGGTGTCGATTGAGGGACGGACAATTCTCTATCCGCCTGCCGGCGGCGTAGGGTTGGACCGTATTCAGCGGGCCGAAAGCAAAGACGTCCGGTTGGTAATTGAGACCTTGTCCACGGGGACTACAGCTTCCTCCAGTCAAACGGCGAGCGCAGTTTGATCAACTGCGGCCGTCTCTAGCCAGCAGCGTCATGCCTTGCTCCCAGATGGACCGAAGAATCTCTAAAGACTGAAGCCGCCGTCGATGATGTGGATCTGTCCGGTGGTATAGCCGGAGTCGTCTGAGGCGAGATACAAGGCCAACGCAGCGATTTCCTCTGGACGCCCAATGCGCCCCATCGGCTGACGCGCGATAAACTCGGCGCGGGCTTTCTCCTGGTCCCCATGGGCTGCGATCCGCTGGTCCAGGGAGGGCGACTGCACGGTTCCCGGACATATGGCGTTACACCGAATTCCTTCACGAATGAAGTCGGCGGCAATGGCCTTCGTCAAGCCGATGACTGCGGCCTTCGTCGTGCCGTAAACGAAACGGTTCGGCGCAGCTTTGACGCTGGAAGCGGCGGAAGACATGTTGATAATGCCCCCTTTGCCGGCCTTCAACATGCCAGGCAGAAAAGCGCGACACATGCGATACATCGACTTCACATTGAGGTCGAAGGAGAAGTCCCAATCTTTTTCCGTGCAATCCAAAATGGTCCCGTGATGCACGTAGCCGGCACAATTGAAGAGCACGTCTACGGTTCCAAGTTCGACAGCTAGTCGGTTGACGGCGGCGGAATCAAGAACGTCGAGCGGTGTCGTCTGCACGTCTGGACGGTCGCGGCTAAGAGCGGCCAGCAATGTCTCATTGACGTCGGTAGCCCATACCTCGGCACCTTCATCAGCAAATGCCGTCGCTGTCGCGCGCCCGATGCCCTGACCGGCCGCCGTGACCAAAACGGTTTTGCCCGCAAGTTTTCCGCTCATAGGAAGTAGCCCGGTGAATGCTTAGTGGCGCGCCCGAGACCTCGTAATCCGCACTGAATTATGGAGACTTCGGCGATCGCTGTGATAGGCTAGTCGGAATCTTGAAGTTATGTCAACAGCATTGTTGACAATATGAATCGTGATGGTGGATGGCCGGATTGAGAGAACACGGACGATTGAATCTCCGGCGCATCGATAAGCGGTGTGTATGGATCTTGACATTGAGGACCTAGATGCCCTGCGTGACTACCTTGTAGCGCAAGGTCATGTAAAGCCAGGGGAACTGGTTTCCTGCCAGAAATTGGCCGGGGGTATTTCCAGTCGCGCGGTGAAAGTGGTTTGGCCTGCCGGCCATGGCTGGGTTCTGAAACAAGCCTTGTCAAAACTGCGAGTCAAGGTAGATTGGTTCAGCGATCCGGAGAGGATCAAAGTGGAAGCAAGAGCCCTGCGCTGGCTGAACCGCTATGCTCCACCTGGAATGACTCCCGCGTTCATTTTCGAGGATCAGTCGCTGTTGTTAATGGCAATGGAAGCGATCCCGAATACTTGTGAGAACTGGAAATCGATGTTGCTCTCAGGTGAAGTTGTTGACAGTCATTTTGAGCAGTTCGGGTTCTTGCTGGGCACAATCCAGCGCCAGTCGTCGGATTCCAGGTCTCAGGTTGCGGAGGAGTTCGGCAACACGACTCACTTCGAAAGCCTGCGACTCGATCCTTACTATGTGTACACCGCGCAGATGGTCCCCGCGGCCGGCGATTTCTTAAATCGACTGGTAGAGGACACCCGACAGCACAAACATAGCCTTGTCCACGGCGATTACAGCCCTAAGAACGTTCTGATCTATCAGGGCAAATTGATTCTGTTGGACCACGAAGTATCTCACTTCGGGGATCCATCTTTTGATTTGGGGTTTGCGTTGACCCATTTTCTGAGCAAGGCAAATCACCTGCCCCAATCTCGCGGGCATCTGGCGTCCGCGGCCGTGCTGTTCTGGCAGACGTACTACAAAGAAGTCGCAGCTCTCGATTGGGCTGCCGATCTGGAGTCTCGGGTTGTCCGGCAGACGCTGGGGTGCATGCTGGCACGAGTTGCCGGAAAATCGCTGCTGGAATATTTAACTCCAGAGGAAGCCGAAAGGCAGCGGGAGGCAATTTTGCGGCTTATGGTGTTGCCACCGGCGAGCATTCCCGACCTGATTACGGACTTTGTTTGTAAGATCGACACCCATGCCAATCATTGAACAGCTTTACGGCCGCGAGATTCTCGACAGCCGCGGCCGACCTACCGTTATGGCCACGTGCGTTTTCGCAGGCGGCGTTCGGGCTTCGGCATCCGTGCCTTCCGGAGCTTCGACCGGTACGGCAGAGGCATTCGAGTTGCGAGATGGCGATCCCAAGCGCTATCGAGGGTTAGGCTGTCGCCGCGCCGCGGCAAATATCGGTGAAACGTTGCAGAATGCGCTGCGCGGTCGAAAGTTCGCAGATCAAGCTGAACTGGACCGTACCCTCATCGAGCTAGACGGAACTGCCATAAAGTCGAATATCGGCGCGAACGCCATCCTTGCCGTGTCGGTCGCGTTCGCGCGAGCTCATGCCTTGGGGCGGGGCGTTCCACTGTACCAGCATTTTGCCGACATGATGGACCGGGCCGTAAAGACTTTGCCTCGTTTGACCATCAACCTGTTCAGCGGTGGTAAGCATGCGGGTCAACAGGTGTCGGTGCAGGATGTTCTTATCATTCCAATGACTGCAGGGACCATCGATGAAACGTTGGTCACAGCCTACGACGTGTACCAAACCGCGGCCCAGTTGATTTTGAATCGATATGGAATGCGACTTCTGACCGCGGACGAGGGAGGCTTGGCGCCACCGTGCCGCTCGGCAGAGGAGATGCTGGAGCTTGCTGTAGATGCGATCCGAGAAGCCGGCTACTCCCCTGGGAAAGACGTCTGCCTCGGTATCGATGTTGCTTCGTCGCATTTCTACCGCGACGGACACTACGAGAAGGACGGCGAAAAGCTGGACAGCCCTGCAATGATCCAAGCGATTGGAAACTGGCTGGAACGATTTCCCATCATCAGTATCGAGGACGGACTCGCTGAGGATGATTGGATTCATTGGCCAAGTCTTCGGAAGACCATTGCCGGCCGTGCCCTGACCTTGGGGGACGATCTTTTGTGCACCAGTCCTAATCGCATTCGTCGCGCGATCGAGCTACGTGCCTGTGATGCCCTGCTGCTGAAAGTCAATCAAGTGGGTACTTTGACGGAAGCGCTCGATGCCTGTCGGCTGGCACGTGCGGCAGACTGGGCGGTTACCCTGAGCGTTCGCAGCGGAGAGACGGAAGACAACTGGGCGTCCGATCTAGCGGTCGGATGGGGCGCTGACCAATTCAAGAACGGCTCGATCCAGCAGTCCGAACGGCTGGCAAAATATAACCGACTGCTAGAGATTGAAGAATGCACGCGATGGCCGGTCGCAGCATGGCCGCTGAGCACGGATCACTGAAGCTTAGGCATCACCTTTCCTCCCGCTGCGCCAGAATGGCCTAGGAATTACACTGTTGAAGGATGCCTCGCACTACCATCCTGGAATATCTGGACAACTTTCGACGGCACGCAAGCGAGGTCGCCTACGTCCATCGCCGGGGGTATCGCACCCAGCGCTGGACGTACGGTGACGTACTGGCGGCGTCGAATCGCTTTGCCCGCGAGCTTGAAGCTCGCGATATTGGCCAGGATGACAAGGTCGTGCTTTGGGGTGAGAATTGCGCCGAGTGGATTGCCGCATTCTTCGGATGCCTGCTGCGCGGGGCGATTGTCGTTCCCGTCGACAAGGTTGCCGCACCCGACTTCGCCTTGCGGATCGCGCAACAAGTTGACACCAAGCTGTGCGTGGGCTCACCGCAGAACGAGATTCCCGGCGTCCCATCGCTTCATCTTGAGACACTGACACAGCAAATCGCCGCGCACTCCGGCGCACCCGTTGTTCCTCCGAAACTTACACGCGACGACATCGTAGAAATTGTCTTCACCTCTGGCACCACGGCCGAGCCGCGCGGCGTGGTCATCTCTCATGGCAACGTCCTCGCCAACCTGGAGCCGCTAGAGCGCGAGATCGGCAAGTACCTGAAGTACGAGCGCATCTTCCATCCGCTGCGCTTCCTCAACCTGCTGCCACTCAGCCATGTCTTCGGACAGTTCCTCGGCATTTTTCTGCCGCAACTGCTGGCGGCCACGGTGATTTTCCAGGACACGCTGAACCCCAGCGAAGTCCTGCAAGTCATCAGGCAAGAACGCGTGTCGGTCGTGGTTGCGGTGCCCCGCTTGATGGAGTCGCTGAAAGACAAAGTCCTTCGCGACATGGAGGTCGCAGGCCAGACCTCGCGGTTCCAACGAATCTTCGCCGCCACCAAGGATCAACATTTCCTTAAGCGCTGGTGGCGCTTCCGCAAAATTCATAATCGCTTCGGCTGGAAGTTCTGGGCATTCATCTCCGGAGGTGCGGCCCTCGACGCCGAGACGGAAGAGTTCTGGCGGCGCATGAGCTTTGTCGTCATCCAGGGTTACGGCCTGACTGAGACCACGTCGCTTATCTCGCTGAATCATCCTTTCCACACAGGCAAGCGATCCATCGGCAAGGTGCTGGAAGGCCGCGAAATCAAACTCGATGAGACAGGTGAAATCCTGGTGCGCGGCGCGAACGTAGCCGCGGGCTACTGGCAGGGTAAGGAACTGAAGCCGGTATTAAGCGCGGAAGGCTGGTTTCGCACAGGCGACATCGGCGAACTCGATGCTGAGGGCAATCTTTACTTCAAAGGCCGCAAGAAGAACGTCATCGTCACCCGCGAAGGGATGAATGTTTATCCAGACGATCTGGAAGCTGCGCTGCGCCAGCAGCCCGAGGTGCACGACTGCGTTGTCGTCGGACTGGAGCAAGGCGGCAATGCCGAACCCTGCGCGGTGGTTCTACTGCGTGATCGGTCGATGGATGCGCAGGCCGTGGTCAACCGCGCCAACCAAAAACTGTCCGAATATCAGCAGATGCGGCGCTGGTTCGTGTGGCCCGACCAGGACTTTCCGCGCACTCCCACACAGAAACCTAAAACTGCGATCATCCAGGTTGCGGTGCAGCAGCACTTCTCTGCGGGCGAAGGCGGCAGCGCTACCGCAGGGGGCGTTGGCCGACCTTATTGGGCGTATCACAGGCCGCAAGATTGGCACGCTCGCCGCCGACGCCAAGCTGGAAGGCGACCTAAATCTGAACTCGATGGATCGCGTCGAGTTGATGAGCGCGCTGGAAGACCGCTACCAGGTCGACCTGAATGAGGCAAACTTTACCAACGTGAGCACGGTGGGAGATCTGGAACGCCTGCTGCGCGAGCCACAGAAGTCGCCGCAGAGCGGATATCGTTACCCTCGGTGGGCGCAGCGCTGGCCCATCACCTGGATTCGCGAAGGCATCTATTACCTGCTCACCTGGCCTGCGACGTTGCTCATGGCTCATCCCACAATCATCGGCCGCGAAAATCTGCGTGACGTAGATGGCCCACTGCTGATCACCTGCAATCACGTCACCTACATCGATCTGGGGTTTGCACTTTGGGCGCTGCCTCCCCATTTCCGTCGCAAACTGGCCGTAGGCATGTGGGGGGAATTGTTGTGGGAAATGTGGCGCCCTCCGGCCAACTGGAACTGGTTCATGCGCCTGTCCTACAAGGTTGGATACTACCTGGTGGTCGCGTTGTTCGACGTGTTCCCTCTGCCGCAGCAGTCAGGCGTGCGTGAGAGTTTTGCTTACGCCGGCGAGTCGGTCGATCGCGGTTACAGTGTCCTCATCTACCCCGAAGGCGTTCGCACCCTGGATGGCAAGCCATCGCCGTTCCGTTCGGGTGCGGGCATGCTGGCCGCGCGGCTCAACGTTCCCGTGCTTCCTTTGCGCATCGATGGCCTGTACGCCATGAAAACTGCGGGCCGCAAGATCGCCCGTCGTGGCGAGTTGAAGGTGGTTATCGGCAAGCCGATGCGCTTCGCGTCGGAAACGCCGCCAGAGGAGATTACCAACCAACTGGAAGATGTGACGTGGCGTATGTAGAAGTTCCGGATTTTTGCGTGCCTAAGCGGCAATGACCCTCGCTTGGTAAATATGTACAGCCAGGACCGCTGCTGACTCGACGACCTGCTGGATGATCTTCTCTCGGTACCGGCGCTTCGCGATCGTTCTGAGCGACCACCCAAGACCGCCTTCCCGCTGCTCCCCCAACCTTTGACTTCCCAACTTCCTTCCTGAAGATCGCCCGACTGCTGCCATCCATCACCGGGCGACGCAGTTGTGTCTCAGCGCGGTGCCACTTCATCCCGGCAGGCATTGAGGAAGCTTCCGCAACCCTTACAATCGGGGAGTTCGCAGCCGGGATCGGCCCGGCCCACACTCGAAGGGAGCAACCTGAGCATGAAAAAGCTTCTCGTGGTTCTGGTCCTTGCATTTTCGGTGCACGGCTTGGCGCAAAATCAGCAGAACCAGAAACCGGCCACACTGAGGAGCATTCTGCTGGAGCAGTTGCGCACAACGCACAACCAGAAAGAGTGGTTTGCCCCGCTGGATTCCGCCATCGACGGTGTCACTCCCGAACAGGCTAACTGGACCGACGGCAAGGGCAATCACTCCATCGGCCAACTGGTCTATCACATGCTGTACTGGAACCAACGCACGCTGGCTGAATTCAAAGGCGAGAAGACAGCCAAGTTCGACGGCAATAATGACGAGACTTTCGTCAATTTCGATACCAAGCACTGGAACGCCACGGCTAAGCAGCTCGACGAAGTGATGACCGAGTGGGAGAAAGCAGTGGAAACAGCCGACGATAAGAAGATTGAAGCCAACGCCTCGGTCATCGCCCACATCGGCACGCACAACGCTTATCACCTTGGTCAGATCGTCTATATCCGCAAACTGCAGGGCTCGTGGGACTCATCGAAGGGTGTGAAGTAGGCGCCCAACGTTTTATGGGCCGTCGCAGGCCCGCGACGCCACCGATGCATCGAGCACCTCGCCGCACTCTGGAGGACTCTGACGCTCCGAATCTGGATGTACTAGTCCATTTCGCGTCCACGGAACCCCTTCGTAAGGTCATGAAAGACATGGCTTTACGCCTGCTCGCATAGTTGTGACGCGCGTCATAGCCCCGCCTCACGCATAGGTGATACGAATATCCGTTTGCTCCTATTCCCGCGGTTAAAACGCGGAACGCGGACGTGTCCGCCCCATAGGAAGCGATCTTATGCGCGATGCCGTTCTAAAACTGTGGCCTGAGATCGAGTGGATTCAATCCCCCGAGCTGCGCGAGCAGGTTACGCAAACTTGGCAGCGCGCGCTGGAACGCAGCCCGCTGAAGCCGGATGACCTGAACCACATTCCGTTCACGCTGCTGGTCCCCAACTGTCCGACGACCTTCATGGAGCACAAGCGCTGCGTGGTGCATATCGCGCGCAAAAGCGCCGAGAGCCATGCACGAGTTTATGGGCGGGCGCTGCCGATCGACAAGGACGTGGTGATTGCGGGAGCGATTCTGGCCGACGTGGGCAAGTTGCTGGAGTACGAGATAGGTCGGACGGCAAGAGCCGGCAAAGCGAAGCGCGGAGAGGCGTTGCGGCATCCGTTTACGGGAGTGGCGCTGGCGCTGGAGTGCGGCGTGCCGGACGCGGTGTGCCACATCATCGCGGCCCATGCCGCGGAAGGCGATCTGGTGAAGCGCACCACCGAGGCTTACATCGTGCATCACGCCGATTTCATGGCGTATTCTGCCTTTCAAGAATCCGATACGTGCTCGAAGTAGAGTCGAAAAGAATTCGAATAGGCGACCTATCCGACACGCTCGCGTGCAAAAACCGCAACGCCAAGGAACTATCACTGCCACAATGTCGCGCTGGGCTGCGCGGTGTCGAATTACGAGCAGCTCTCGCAGGAGGCGGTGTACCAGGCCAAGCGATTCTTGCTCGACTAGGTCGGCTGCGCGCTGGGAGGATACCAGCAGCACGATGTGAACATCGCGCTGGAGGTGCTGGACGAGATTGCCGGGCGCGGGTAGGCGACGGTGATTGGCACCGGCAAGCGATGGATGCGGTGTCGGCCTCGCTGGCCAACGCGTTGATGATCCGCTGCATGGACTACAACGACATTTACTGGAAGCAGGACCCGTCGCATCCGTCGGACATTTTTCCGGCGGCGCATGGCTGCTGCGAGCGGGCGGAGAGCGATGGGCGGGAATTGATTGTCGGGCTGGTGCTCGGGGCATGAGTTCGAGATGCGTTTTTGCGAGGCGGCGTTTCCCGGGATTCGCGAGCGCGGCTGGCATCACGCGACGCTGACGGCGTTCGTCTCGCCGATCGTTGCCGGACGGGCGCTGCATCTCGGCTGGGAACAGATTCAGCATGCGATCGGAATTCGGCCAGCCGCGCAGTGCCACGCTGGGCGCGGTGACCGCCGGCAAGCTGACCATGATGAAGAACACCGTCGATCCGATGGCGACGCAGAGCGGAGTGCTGGCGGCGCTGATGGCGGAGAAGGGTTATACCGGTCCGGAGCACGTGATGGATGGCAAAGAAGGGCTGACGCATTGCTTCGGCCCGTGAGTGGAAGCTGAATCTGCTGACGGATGGGCTGGGAGAGTCGTGGCGGATCACGCAGTGCGGGATGAAGGCGTTTCCTACCGAGGCGCTTACTCACACGCCGATTTCGGCGGTGCTGGACACTGGTGAAAGACAATGACCTGCAGCCGGAGCAGGTGGCGAAGGTCCAGATCCGATCGCTGGCGCGGGCGGCGGACATTCTTGTCGGATCCCAGCAAGTACGATCCGCATACGAAGGAGACGGCGGACCACTCGCTGCCGTATGTGATTGCGGCGGCGATTGCCGAGCGGCAGGTGACGCCGGCGCAGTTTGAGATGGAGAAGATCATGGATCCGACGATCCGGGCGCAATTGAAGAAAGTGGAAGTGGTTGCCGATCCCGAGATCGAGAAGGTGTTTCCGGCGCTGCAACGGGTGATTGTGAATCTCACCACGACGGATGGGCGGACATTCACCAAGCAGTTGGATTATCCCAAGGGCGATCCTCGGAATCCGCTGACGGACGGCGAGGTGGAAGAGAAGTTCGCGGCGCTGGCCGAAGGAGTATTGTCGGAGGGGGCGCAGAAGAAGTTGAAGAATGCGATTTGGAATCTGGAGAAGTTGGGTCGGTGAGCAAGTTGATGGGGTTGATGAAGGCGGATGTGCGCGGAAGAAGCCTGGAACGCGAAGCGCTAGGCAGTCCTAGCGTGACGTGAGGTTGAGCCGCGGCCTAACTGTATCGACGAAGCGTCGTTTCGCTGGCGAAGCGCAGCGCTTCGCTCCGGATGCACGAGTTCTAGCGAGGAGAGATGACCTATGGCCGTCAAGACGATTGTTGAGAAGATCGCGCAGGCGCATCTGGCCGAGGGGCCGAAGCGGCCGTTACGCACGGGGGATTTCTGTTCCATCCGGCCGCATCACGTGATGACGCATGACAACACTTCGGCGGTGATGAAGAAGTTCAAGACCATCGGGGCGAAGAAGGTCCACGATCCCGCGCAGCTGGTATTCGCGCTGGATCACGACATCCAGAACACAGACGAGGCGAACCTGGCAAGTACCGCGGCATCGAGGCCTTCGCGCAAGAGCACGGCATCGATTTCTATCCGCCGGGTTCGGGCATCGGCCACCAGATCATGGTGGAGCGGGGATACGTTCTGCCGGGATCGTTTGTCGTCGCGTCCGATTCGCACTCCAACATGTATGGCGCGCTGGGCGCGATGGGCACGCCGATCGTGCGCACCGACGCGGCCGCGGTCTGGGCGACCGGCGAATTCTGGTGGCAGATTCCGCGCATCGATCCAAGTGGTGCTCGAAGGGAAGCTGCCGCGCGGGCGCCACCGGCAAAGACGTCATCATCACGCTCTGCGGGCTCTACAACCACGATGAAGTTTTGAATGCCGCGGTCGAGTTCAGCGGGCCCGGGCGTGGCTCAGCTCTCCATGGATGCGCGGTTCTCCATTTCCAACATGACCACGGAGTGGGGGCCGCTGGTGGGCTGGTTTCCGGTTGATGATGTCACTTTGAAATATCTCGCGGCCGTGCAGGCAGCGGTTAGCCGCGCAGGGAATTGCGCGCATTCACCGAGAAGATCATGCAGAGTTGGACGCAGCGAACCCTCCGCGTGCCGGATCCGGACGCGGCTTACGCGGCGCGCATCGTGCTCGATCTGGCGCAGGTCACGCCGCATGTCTCGGGGCCGGACACGGTGCAGGTGATGCAGTCGGTGGCGGAGATGGAGCCGAAGAAGGTCGCGATTCAGAAGGCGTATCTGGTTTCCTGCGTGAACTCGCGGCTGGAAGATCTGGAAGCGGCGGCCGGTGTGCTGCAAGGCAAGAAGGTCGCGGAGGGCGTGAAGTTTTATCTGGGCGCGGCCAGCAAGTGGGTGCAGGAAGAAGCGGAGCAGCGCGGCATCTGGCAGACGTTGCTGGATGCGGGCGCTCATCCGTTGCCGCCGGGATGCGGGCCATGCATCGGCCTGGGAGCGGGGTTGCTGGAGCCGGGCGAAGTGGGAATTTCCGCCACCAATCGCAATTTCAAAGGGCGCATGGGATCGCGCGACGCGCAATGCTATCTGGCCAGTCCCGAAGTGGTCGCCGCGTCGGCGGTTGCGGGCTATATTCGCGGGCCCGTACGAAGCGTCGCGCGATGACAACTCCGGCGCGGGCGTACGAGGAGTTTCCGGTGCGACGCGTCCGCGGAGAAAGTTGAAATTCTTCCCGGCTTTCCCGAGCGGTCCGGGGGCGCCTGGTATTCCTGCCGCAGGACAACGTGAACACCGACGCGATCTACGGCAAGGACTACACCTATCGCGAGGACATGACGCCGGAGATGATGGCGCAGGGTGGTCATGGAGAACTACGATCCGCAATTTGCCGCGCGGACCCGCGCAGGGCGACGTGATCGTCAGCGGCTTCAACTTTGGCACTGGATCGAGCCGCGAGCAGGCGGTGACGTGCCTTGAAGGCTAAAGGGATTCCGCTGGTGATCGCGGCCAGCTTCTCGCAGACTTATCTGCGCAACGCCTTCAACAACGGTTTTCTGTGCATCGAGGTTCCGGAACTGGTAAAGCGTCTTCGCGCGAACATTCGCCGGGAGACTGCAACGAGGAGAAGACCATCATTCCTGGCGACGAGATCGAGGTTGATTTCGCGATCGAGCACGATCCAGTATGCGAGGCGAGAAGTTCGCCTTTCCGGCGCTGGGCAGCGTGCCGCAGTCGCTGGTGATTGCCGGCGGAGTGGAGAATCTGGTGGCCGCAAAACTTGGGCTTGCGGCAACTCGCGAGCTCACGTCATGAGTTGTATCTGACTTCGTCAGACATGCAAGTTTGTAAGGAGTGAGCTTCATGGCAAAACATACCGTAGTAACCATGCCGGGAGACGGCATCGGCAACCAGGTTCTACCCGAGGCGATTCGCGTGCTTGAGGCGGTTGGCTTTGACGCCGAATACGTTCACGCCGACATCGGCTGGGAGTGCTGGACAAGGAAGGCAACGCGCTGCCCGAACGCACTATTGAACTGCTGCGCCAAGCACAAGGTCGGACTATTCGGCGCAATCACCTCCAAGCCCAAGAAGGAAGCTGAGGCCGAACTCAGCCAGCACTGCGGGGCAAAGGGCTAGTCAGTACTTCAGTCCCATTGTGACCATGCGGCAGAAGTTCAATCTCGATATCTGCATGCGGCCCTGCCTGTCGTTCCCCGGCAATCCGCTGAACTTCATTCGCAAGAAGCCGGACGGCGGCTTCGAGGAGCCGAAGGTCGATGTCGTCGTCTTCCGCCAGAACACCGAAGGCTTGTACGCCGGCGTGGAGTGGAGCAATCCCCCGCAGACTGTGCGCGACGCGCTGCAACACGCATTCCAAGTTCAAGCCGTTCGACGAACGTGCCCGGGCGAAGATCTCGCGATCTCCGTGCGCATCATCACGCGCGGCGCGGCCCGGCGCATCTGCTGAGGCGGCGTTTCGAGTACGCGCGCAAGTTCGGATACAAGTCGGTGACCATCTGCGAAAAGCCCAACGTGCTGCGCGAGACCTCCGGCATGATGGAAGAGGTCGCCAAGGAAGTGCAGAAGAAATATCAGCGACATCGCACTGTGGTCCACCAACATCGACGCGCAGACCATGTGGCTGACCAAGAATCCCGAAGACTACGGCGTGATCGTCGCCAGCAATCTTTTCGGCGACGTGATCAGCGACGCGTTCGCCGGGCTGGTCGGCGGGCTGGGCTTTGCGGCGTCCGGCAACATCGGCGATGAAGTCGCGGTGTTCGAGCCGACGCATGGCTCGGCGCCGAAGTATGCTGAACTTGAATCCGCCGATCGTGAATCCGATTGCCATGATTCTTTCGGCCGCCATGATGCTCGACCACGTCGGCGAACGCGAGAAGGCCGAGCAGATTCGCGCACGCCATTGCGGCCGTGGTCGCCGGAAGGCAAGGTGCGCACCTACGACATGATGCGGATCTCCGGCGGCGCGAAGTCGATCGCGCCAGGGCGCGGCCTCAACAACCCAGATGACCGACGCCATCCTGGCAGAAGCTTGAGACGAAAGTGGAGACGGCTTATGCCGGCAGCAGCCGCAGACTAAGCGCATTCCGGCGCGGCGAGGCCGGACGCTCGGGCAGCGAGTTCGTTCCGACCTGCACGTCGTGCTTCGAGGAGCGCTGCCAGCGGCGGCATTCGAGATCGACCTGCGCTCGCGCGTCGAGTCTTTACTACGGCGAACGCATCCGCCAGCAGGATCGGCGATGTGCTGCGAGCGCTGGGCGTCGAGCACGCCCACATCACCATCGTCGACGAAGGTGCGCTGCCTTTCGTGATCGCCGCGCGGATCGAAGCGGCGGTCGTCGCGCCGGGCTTGCTTCGCCGGCGAGACATGCTCTGCCCGAGGCGGTTGCTCTTCCGCCGGCTTCGCGCTCGCGATCGCCTGCGCCGTTCGCGGCTCTACCTGCCGGGCAACGAGCCGAAGTATTTCATCAACGCCGGACTGCATGCCCGGACGCGGTCATCCTCGATCTGGAAGACTCGGTTCACTTCGCCGAGAAGGATGCGGCGCGCATTCTGGTGCGCAACGCGCTTCGCGCAGTGGACTTCGGCGGCGGCCGAGCGCATGGTGCGCATCAACCAGTTGCCGCTTGGGTCTCGCAGACTTGCAGGAGATCGTTCCCCAGTCGCCGGACCTCATCCTGATCCCAAAGGTGGAAACCCGAGCAGATCGAGGCCGTGGCGGAAGCGATCGACGCTGATTCAGAGCGCACGCGTCACTCGTCCCATCTGGCTGATGCCGATCCTGGAGTCCGCGCTCGGCATCGAGAACGCGTTCGCCATCGCGACGGCTTCTGAACGCATTGTCGCGCTCACCATCGGCCTGGAAGACTACACCGCCGATCTCGGCGTGGCGAAAACATCCGACGGCGCCGAGTCCCTCTATGCGCGCATGCGTGTGGTGAATGCGGCCCATGCCGCGCACGTGCAGGCGATCGATTCGGTTTACGGCGACGTGGCCGACACCGAAGGCTTGCTGCGCTGGGGCGAGGCTTCGCGCGCCATGGGCTTTGAAGGCATGGGCTGCATTCATCCGATCCAGATTGAGATCATCCATCGTGCCTTCGCTCCCACAGCGGCGGAGCTCGAAAAGGCCCTGAAGATCGTCGCTGCCTACGAAGAAGCGCAGGCACGCGGACTGGGCGTCGTGAGCCTCGGCTCCAAGATGATCGATGCTCCGGTCGTGCAGCGCGCGCTGAAGCTGGTGGCGCGGGCCAAGCAGATGGGACTGATCGCCTGAGCCGAGCGCCAGGAGAGCCAGTGATGAGCACCGACAGCCGCCATCGAACTGGTCACCAACGCTGTCGGCGCGCCGCGTTCCCACCGTAGTCAACGGGCGCGAACAGGTGCCGTATCAAGGCGTCGATGGTCACCTACCGCCGGCAAGAAAGGCTGGACCCGCCGATTCGCAGCAATAGCGATTATCCGGCGAACGGCGATAAGCGCGTGCCCGATCTCGAGACCGCGCTGCGGCTGTGCGGCCTGCGCGATGGCATGACCATCAGCAGCCATCATCATCTGCGCAACGGCGACCGCGTCGCCCTCAACGCTCTGCAGACCGCCGCGCGAATGGGCGCAGAAGACCTGGTGTGGTTTCCCAGCGCATCGTTTCCTTGCCACGAGCCGGTGATCGACCTGATGAAGTCCGGCGCGGTCCATCACATTGAAGGCAGCATGAACGGGCCGCTCGGCGACTATTGCTCGCACGGGCACATGCGGGGATTGGGCGTGCTGCGCTCGCACGGCGGACGCTGGCAGGCCGTGCAGGATGGCGAGGTTCACATCGACATCGCAGTGATCGCCGCGCCAACCGCCGATTTTTTCGGCAACGCCGACGGCTCGCACGGCAAGTCGGCCTGCGGTTCGCTGGGCTTTGCTCTGGCCGATTCGATCTATGCCGACCGCGTCATCGTCGTCACCGACAATCTGGTTCCCTTTCCCTGCGTGCCCTGGCAAATCCAAGGCAACAACGTCGATTATGTCGTCGAGGTGGACTCGATCGGCGATCCGACAAAGATCGTCGGCGGGACCACGCAGATCACGCGCAGTCCCGACCGGCTGCGCATCTCCGAGTTGGTCGCGCGATTCCTGCGCGACAGCGGAATCATGCGCAACGGCTTCTCGTTCCAGGCGGGAGCAGGGGGCATTGCGCTGGCATTCGTGGATTATCTGGCGCGCATGATGAAGGCAGCCAACGTGAAGGCCAGCTTCGTGCGCGGCGGTTCCACCAAGTATCTGGTCGATCTTCTGAACGAAGGACTGATCGGCTATATTCTCGACGGGCAGACGTTCGACCTCGATGCGGTGCGCTCCATCGCCAACAATCCCCGGCACGTTCCTACCAGCCCGTTCACCTCGTACAACTTCCACGGCAAAGGTAACTTCGCGTCGATGATCGACGCAGCCGTACTGGGCGCTACCGAAGTGGATGTCAACTTCAATGCCAACGTCGTGACACACTCCGACGGGCGACTGCTCCACGGCATCGGTGGATGGCAGAACTGCCTGTTCGCCGGATGCAGCATCCTCGCCGTCCCGTCCTTCCGCGATCGCATTCCGGTCATCGTCGATGAGGTCACCACTATCACCGGTCCGGGCGAACTGGTCGACGTCGTCGTCACCGAACGAGGCATCGCAATCAATCCCAGACGGCAGGATCTACTCGACGCGGTCAAGGGAAAAGGTCTTCCTATCCGCAGGATTGACGAGATCAAGGCGGAAGTGGAGAAGATCTGCGGGGGCAAACCAGCAAAACCTCGCCTGCTCGACACTCCAGTTGCGGTGGTGAAGTGGGTGGATGGGACGGTACTCGACACCGTGTGGCACCTGGTGGACGACAATTTCTACACCGTCAATGTCGGTGGGGGAGAATAATCACTGCAAAAATCAGTCGGGCCATGGAGCCGCCCGACTGACCTGTCTGATTTGCGCCGGGCAGTTACTTCGGCGGATCGAGGTTGGTCAACTCCTGCTTCTGGGCCGCAGCAACCGCGCGCTCCGCAGCTTCAAAGCCGATGCGCGAATGCGCGCCATCGCAGAAGGGCTTGTTGACGGAGCCACCGCAGCGGCACAAAGAGAACGCCGTCTTGCCAGTCAGGTCGTACGCATTGCCGTCTGCATCCACGAGTTCGATCGAACCCTCAGGAGCTTCTACCCGGAACGGCCCGTTGTTACGGACCGTTATCTTCACTTGCGCCATGTATCCTCCAAAATTGCTCGGCGCGGGGCGCCGTCGGTTCATTGTAGTGAGTTGCGGAAGATTAGTGAAATGGGGAGGTCATGGTACTTGGCGGTTGGCACTGGCACTTTGCATTTGGCAAACACTTGGGCGCGTTGGAGCTAAAAGCCAGCTACAGTTGACCCACTCAACTGCCTGCCGCCGCCTTTCATTTCTTAAACGCTACGTTCACCAGCAGCTTTTCGCCTTCCACATCCACCACGTTGCAGAAAGTGCGGTCGCCGCGGCGGCTGAAATCGAGACCGACGCGGCTCCGTCCGATGCGTAGGTTGCGTATGCGCAGGTGGTCCAGCCACTCAGGTAGTTCTGGATTAATGATGTTCAATTCCTTGCGCGGGGCACTCGGATGCATCCCCAGTACCGACGATAAAATAAGGAACATGGCGCCTGAGGCCCACGCCTGCGGTGAACACGATACGGGATAGTGCACGGGTTCGTCGTACTCACGGCGCTGTACACCGCAGAACAACTCGGGCAGGCGGTAGTCGCGAAACTTCGATGCCGCCTGATAGAGAGATGTCAGGATGGTAAGCGCTCCATCGCGCATATCATTGACAGCCATGCCATGCGCGATGATGGAGTTGTCGTGCGGCCAGACCGAGCCGCGGTGATAGCTCAGTGGGTTGTAGACTAGTTCGTCTTTGGACATGGTGCGCCATCCCCAGCCGCTAAACATGTCATCACGCATCATGCGATTGGCGACGATGCGAGCACGATCCTTATTGATGATGCGAGTAAAGAGCAACTGACCTGGATTCGACGCGATGACTTCCAAGGGCTTTTTCTCGGCGTCGAGGGCCATGGCATAAAACCCACGGCTGGGCACCCAAAAGGCACGATCAAAGCGCCGCGCCAGTTCGGCGGCTTCGCGCTTCAGACGTTCGGCCGTTTTCACGTCGCCAAAGCTCCGCAATAGCGACGACATACGAAACTTCGCATCGTAGACGTAACCTTGAACCTCGCACAACGCAATAGGCGGCTTGGCCACGGTCCCATCGCGATGCATGTTGGCATCCCAGGAATCTTTCCACCCCTGGTTGATCAATCCCTTGGGTGAGCGACGCAGATACTCCACGAAACCGTCGCCGTCGAGGTCACCGTATTTGTCGATCCACTCCAGGGCAGCATAGGCGTTGGGCAGCAACTCTTCTACCAGCTGCTCATCGGCAGTCCAGTTGAAAGTCTCGGCCAGCAGAATGAGGAACAAGGGCGTGGCATCGATCGAGCCATAATAAGGGCCAAACGGCATTTCGCCGTCCAGGGTCATCTCTCCCGCGCGATATTCATGCAGAATTTTGCCGGGTTCTTCGTCGCGCCAGTCGTTATATTCCTTGCCCTGGTAGCGTGCCAGCACGCGCAGGGTGTCTACCGCCAGTTGCGAATTGAGCGACAGAGACTGATAAGCAGCAATGATGGAGTCGCGTCCGAAGATGGTGGCGAACCAGGGAATGCCGGCGGCAATGATTCGCTGCTCGCCATCGGGAATCTGCAACGCATGAAAATCGCCGATGCCGGTTTGCAGCAGGCCGTCGAGGACCTCGTTGTCGGTCTCAAAGCTCGTGGAACTGCTCTCCCACCGGGCAAAGTTAGCGCGCCGCTGCCGCAGATGATGGTCGGCATCGTAGACCAGCGCGCGCGACGGCCGGCCCTCCACCAGAGGGGTCACGGAGATTTCCAGTTCCATACGTTTTAACGGCTCAAGGCGCAATTCCCAGCGTGCCGTGCGGGATTGAATGTCAGTTGGCTTGGGTGCCAGCTTGACCAGCGTCTCACGCATGATGCCGTCAAGACCGCGATAGTAAAACGCAATTCCGTGGTCGCCCACGACGGGCTGGAAATACTGGCCATGCTTTTGGCGGGCCACGCCGCGTACCTGAAAGACGTCGACGAAGTCAGCGTCGAATGTGACTTCCACGGTGAAATCAACCGGTGTGAGATTGAAATTTTCGAAGCTCATCCGGTCAAAGAAAATTTCGGATGCCAATAGCTGTTCGCGCCGAATATGTACCGTGTTTTCGGGCAGGTCAAACGAGTCACGAAGAGTAATGGTCCCGGTGGTCAGCTCAATCTGCGCAGAGAACGTTTTCTCCGTCGCCGACGACAGGACCACCGTGCGGTGACCACCTATACGCAACTCCAGGTGACTAAGGAAGCGCGTGTCATCGTGAAAGAAACCAACGTCCGGCGACCCCGCCGGATAAATGTCGCCGGAGACGCTGGTCGCGCTGAAGGTTTTGCCGTCGATCAACGTGAGGTTGTCAACCTTACGAGGTTCTAGCGACTGGTACGCGATACGCGGTTCCAGGTGGGGCGACGGAATCTCGATTAACTGCTCGTAAGGAATTGTCAGGTACGTGCTCATGCTTGCTGGCGACGTTCCTCCTCAGGCAACAATCGGCAAAGCCGAAGTCGCGTTGCTCAACATGCCTTCGTCGGCGGCGAGTTCCTGGTAAAGAGCAATGTAGTCGGCCGCCATTCTCTGCACCGAGAAAAATTGCTGACAGTACTGTCTGACAGTCGACGCGTTATAGGTGCCGGGCAGATTGCGAGCGCGTTGGGCCATTTCATTCACCGACTGGCAGACGTGGCCCGAGATTCCTTCGCGTATGACCTCCTCAACCGCGCCTCCTGGCAGAGCCAGAACCGGCGTCCCACAAGCCATGGCTTCGATCATCACCAGCCCGAAAGGCTCATTCCACTGGATGGGAAACAACATGGCGAGGGAGTTTCCGAGTAGTTCGTTCTTGGTCGCCAGGTCTGCTTCGCCGACGTACTCGATGAACTTACCATCAATATGCGGTTTGATCTGCGCGTCAAAATAGTCTTGGAACATTGGCTGCACTTCGCCGGCAATCTTCAGCGGAATACCGGATTTTTTGGCGACCTCGATTGCCAGATGCGTGCCTTTGATAGGCGCAATTCGACCCAAAAATGACAGATATTCCTGTTTCAGCTTCTTCGGCTGATACCAGCTGAGGTCGATCCCATGATGAATTGTGCGCATATGCGACATCGACTCGCGATGCCGCTGAAAGTCGCTGATGGTCACGAATTCGACTTCAGGAAAAAACTGGTAGATCTCACTCAGGTCTGACTCCTGCACGTGGTGCAGGGTGTAGACGAAGTTGCTGTCGACAAAGCGGCTGAACATCAGCGCAGGCGCACTATTCAAATGAATGACGTCGCAAGTCCGGGCGGCATCGCGGATAGCCCAAGACGCATGGTTGAAATCTTTCAGATTCGCGGTGACTTCGCCAGTAATCGGCCATTGTTGATTCTTATAAAGCCAGCGCGTCTCGACATCGACGGTGGACTCTCCATTGGTGTACACCACGACATCCACTCCAGCGTTCCTGAGGCCCTCAGCCAGCTGGGCGATAAACAGTTCAGTCCCACCGTACTTTTTCGGAGGAACTGGTAAGAAGGGTGGGGAAACCAGAGCAACTCTCATTAACTTCTCCAGGGGCAGGGGTATCCGTTTATGTTTATCTCGCTCAAGCTTGAGTTACTCGCCTATAGCTACATAGATGGCGAATTTGCGCGCGAAGGTGCCTCAGAGATTGCCGGATGGGACGTTATTGAGAGCACGATCCAGTGCGGACGAACGAACTACGCGTTAAGAGTGGCTGGCTGCCGGAAAGAGGATGCCGATTGCACTTCGCGCTCGAACTCTAAGGCGCGATGGGAGCTGGTATGTTGTTGCAATACCCGTCTTCGAGCGGCCTGGCCGACGCGCCGAGTTTCGGCTTTGGTTAGCTCGGCGAGGTAACGGACAACGTCGCTGCCGCAGGCCGGGAGCAGAATCTCTTCGCCAGGGATGAAAAACGAGTCCAAGCCAGGCCAGTTGTCGGAAATGATGGCGGTCCCACATGCGGCCGCTTCGAAAAGTCGCACCGACGGCGAATAGCCAGCCAGCACCATGTCCCGGCGAGTGACATTCAGGGTGAACCGCGATGACGAATAAAACTGTGCGTGCCAGCGCGGACTGAGGTGGGCAATGCGCCGCACGTTGTCCGGCCACTCGATCGCAGCTGGGTATTGCGGACCAGCGACGACAAACCTCCCTGCCGGAAACTGCCGGGCCGGACCGCACAACAAGTCCTCCAGTTTGGGTTGGCGGTCAGGGGAATATGTTCCCATATAGCTCAGGTCGCAGGCGAAATCCGGATTCACCGGATATGGACGATACTGTTCAGGATCAAACGAACAATACAACGCGCTCGCCCGAGATGCACCGAAGCGCTGTTCGATCTCGCCTAACATCGGTCCTCCGGTAAAGCTGAAATAAATGTCGAGCCCGGGAATCTGACGAGACTCGAGATAATCGGCTCTCCCCTGTTCTCGTAAAGCGGCAATGGTAATGGGCGTGTCGATGTCGTAGAAGCATTTCACACGAGGACTGGCATCGAGCATTTCGTCGATGGCAGCGATTCCGTCTGGGAAATATGACCCCACCATGGCCGCGTCGGCTTCACGCAATTCGGCGCGCACACGAGACAGCACTGATTTCCAATCGTCATACAGAAGCACTTTGCAAAAGTCGGGCTCGGGCAGATCGCGATTGGAGGCGTACCACTCAACATCCTTCTCGAAGAAGGTGATATCGTGGCCGCGCTGATGCAATGCCCGCAGCAGCGCGCGATAGGTCGTCGCGTGGCCGTTGCCCCAGCTTGAGGTCAGCGATAATCCGAAGATGACAAGACGCATAGGCGCGGCTTTGTGAATGCCTGGTTAACGGATAGTTATCTATAAGCTCAAGCTGCTCTTAACAGCGGGAGGCCAACGTTTAAACCGTCCAGTGCAGAGTTCAGGCCGGGGCTCGAGACTTCCAGTCACTAGCCACTATCCGCCATTCATCACAAGCTATGCGGGCTGGCGAAACTCGCGGCTGCGCCAATCCAACACTTCCACGGAGGAGCCGCGCACGATTTCACGCACTTCGAGTGCCCGTAGGGAATACGTGTGCTCCAGCAAGGCCCTGCGGCGCATTGCGTCTCCAATCTCGCGGGCCAGTTGGACGTCAACGGTGCGCATGAGGTCAACGATTTCCTGGGCGTTACGCGCCACCAGGATTTCGCAACCAGGTTCAAAGAAAGTATCAATACCCTCCCAGTAATCGGTAATCAGGCAGGCTCCCGCGCCGGCTGCCTCAAAGACACGGGTTGGCGGCGAAAAACCAACCTTGACCATCGAGTCGCGATTCAGGTTCAGCACCATGCGCGCCGAACAATTCAAACTGTTGTGACGGCCGGTGCCGATGTGACCCAGCCAGCGAACGTTCTTCGGCATTGGCTTGCCGGCCCAACCTTCGCCACCCAGGGCAAATTTGTATTCCGGCGCCAACTCCGCTGCTACCAGGAAGAATTCTTCTACCCGCCGCTCGCGATCGGGAAGACGGTTGGCGACGAGCAGCAAGTCACAATGTTCCTCGCTATTAGGAGGAACGGGATGATGGGTTGAGGGATCGAGGGCATTATAAATAGGATGACAGACCCGTGCGCCCAGCCGCTCGTAATGCGATACCACCTGCGGGCCACCGCCGTAAGTGAAGACATAGTCGTATTCCGGGATTAACGCACGGAACGGATGCAACACATTAGCTTCGACGGCGGCCAACGTGGCGGGCGCATCCACGTCCCAGAAGGCCACTTGCGTGGCCGGCGACTTACATTCCAGCACTCGTTCTTCCAGAAGGGCATCATCGACCCCAACGCCGCTGTGCTTGATGACTAGGTCAGCGCGATCAGCTTCACGCAACAAGCCAGGGATATCGCGCGGTGATTCGTAGACAACCACTTTGGCATAGCTGAAATCTTCCGCGTCACGATGTTGCTGCCGGGAGTAGGCGTTGGGCTCGGCAAAGGTGACATCGAATCCTAAAGCTGCAAGATGGCGATAAATGCCGCGATAATAGGTGGCAGCACCGTTCCAATAAGAAGAAGTAAGGCTGGATCCGAAAACAAAGACCTTCATTTACTGAGACCCTCACAGATATCGACCAGCTGCGTTGCGCGGTGGGCGCAGGTATGATGCCGCAGGATCGTTGCTCTGCCGTTGGCGCCGATTTGCCGGCGCGCAGAATCATCACGCAGCAGACGCTGGATTTTCATCTTCATTTCAGCGCCCGAATTCACCACAACGTAATCTTCTCCGACCCGAAACAGATGCTCCATGTCTGTCCAGGGAGCGCAGAGCAAAGTCGCGCCGCAGGCCAGCGCTTCGAAGACGCGAATCGTCGGAATGCCGCTCAAGCCCGTTAGTGTATTGACGTCTGGGTACATGCAAGGAGAGCGCGCTGGCCGAATACGCATATGGCGTCATCAGGCTGGGCAGGTATCCGCGATATTCGATCCCGGCTTCCGCCATCGATCGGCGGCCGTCTTGCGGATACCGCACCCCGTAGGCGACAGCTTTACAGTTTCGTAACTCAGCAACTGGCTCTATCAAATACTGCTGCAACTCCTGGGTGCGCTCTTCGTCACCCCAGTTTCCGATCCACAGAACATCACATTCTTTCTCGACGTTTACCGGATGAAAATTGCTTATGTCGGCAGCTTCGTGAAAGGTCCACGCCTGCGGCACGCCGAAGCCGTCAGAATAAATTGCGCGGATGGGTTCTCCGAAAGCCAGGACGCCGTCGAAGAGATGAAGATCGAAGCGCAAGATCTCGGCGGCGTTCGTGTATGCGCGGTGGTGCGTGTCGTGAAACAGCGCGCGGAACCCGTACTTCGCCTTGTACGAAAGGATAGCGTTGGCCACGTCGGGATCGGTCCATTCGTGCACTATCACGACGTCGGCTTCACTGAGTTGTTGGGAAAGCATCTCCCGTAACGTGTCGTCTTTTTGATAGAAGCGTACGTCAAGCTCAGGAAACTTGCGGCGAAATTGCTCGAGGGCCATGCTGGCGATTTCGCCTTCATCCATCAGATTGGTCATCGACCATGAGCCCAACTCTTCGTAGCAACATACTTCATGACCCAGCCGAATCAGTTCGCGTGCCAGTCCTCGAAGGAAATGCGCATTGCCGTGATTCCAGTCCGAAATCCAGGAGTGAGCAAAGATGCGAAAGCGAATGCGTCCACTCATGCCGCTATGGTCCTCTTCGCGGTCAGGGCTTGGTAAAGCTCCAGGTATTCCTCGACCATGCGATCTGCGCTGAAGCGACGCCGTGCTCGTTGATAGGCTAGCTCCGCCTGCCTGCGCCGAGTGTCGGGATCATCGGCCAATCTTGCGATCACGCCGCGCAAACTGCTGCTGTCGTTGGCGTCAAAGTAACACGCTGTTTCCCCCCACAACTCGCGGAAGCTCGGAATGTCGCTGGCCACGATGGCACAACGCGAAAGTGCAGCTTCCACCAGCGCTAAGCCGAAGGGCTCGTAACGCGAAGGAGCCACGTAAATACCTGCGCGCGCATAAAGAGTGCGCAACTGCTCCGATGTCTGTTTACCCTTCAGCTCCAGCATTCCCTCACATAAGATGCGTTTAGTGGGTTCGCGATAAGCCTGGTCAGGGTGCTCGGTTTCGCCGGCAATAACCACCGGCCAGGCGCTGTCACATCCGGCCAGCAGCGAGATCTGCTTGCCGGCATCCCACAGGCGCCCCACCGTCAGCACCAGGTTTTCCTTATCACCGTGAGGATAAAACCAGCGCGGATCGCATCCGTTGTAGACCACGCTTCCAAGGTGCTCGTATCCATAGTGCTTCTCTACCTGGGCCAGCATCCAGCACGACGGCGCGACGACGGTGGTGGCGCCACTGAGACCAGCCTGGACCAGGTCGCGATAACGATCGATCCAGTCGGACCGCGGAGGCTCTTCACCGTGCACGGCAACCCACCAACTCACGACGTCGCTGTGGGCCACGACAATTTTCGGCAGGTCGATGTCAAGGGAGCCGTAGCAGAACTGATTCAGGTGCAATACATCAGGCTGAGTTTCGCAAATAATGTCGCTCAAATACTGCGAAGACTCGGCAATGTCGTCGGCTGAATCCTGCATCCACTCCAGCCGAAATCCGGTGGGACGGTAGTCGAGGTTACGCAATCCTTCAGTCCAGCCGATTTGCCTCGGCTCGGGCATATGGCCGAAACTGACCAGGACGACTTGCAACCCCGCGCCGCGCCAGTCCGGACGCCAGTTCTCGGGCGTAGGTCCACACGCCGCCCACCGTGTCCGCCGTCAGCAATACCCGCACACAAACCTCGCTTTACGCTGTCAGACCATAAGCCGCAAGCTCGCGAACCATCTCGGCCGCCCTGTCCACCGCTGTCTGCGAACGCAGCCACTCCACGAGTTCGCGAATTCCCTCGGCGAAGCGATACCTTGGCTGATAACCGAGCAGAGCCCGGGCCGCCGAAATGTCTCCAAAACAGTGGCGGATATCGCCCGCCCGATACTTGCCCGTGATCTCGGTTGGGATGGACACGCCTAGGCATTCCGTCAGTTGCTGGGCAACATCGCCAATCGAGATCGGTGAACCTGAACCTATGTTCAATGCCATGCCATCGGCTTCGCTGCGACCCATGGCGAGCAGGTTGGCCTCTGACCACGTCGTGAACACTCACGAAATCGCGCATCTGGCGGGCATCTTCAAAGACCATGGGCGAGCGGCCGTTAAGTAACCGTGCAGCAAAGATCGCAGCCACCCCGGTATATGGGTTCGATAGCGCTTGCCGGGTTCCGTAGATATTGAAATAACGCAACGCCACCACCGGCAGGCCATAGGTGCGACCAAACAGCAGCGCCATCTCCTCCTGGTCTTTTTTGCTTAGCGCGTAAATGGAACTGCACTGCAGCGGCTTGGACTCATCGGTCGCAATCGGACTCAGGACATTGCCACAAACCGGGCACATCATCTCCCACTGCTTCGCTTTCAGCTGCTCGGATGGACGGGGAGGCGGGGCAATGTCGCCACACTCTGCGCAAAGGTATTTGCCTTCGCCATAAATCGACATGGAAGAAGCAAGGACGAGCTTTTCGACGTCACCACGATTTTCCAACAACGCTTGGAGCAAGTTGGCGGTGCCCTGCGTGTTACAGCCCATGTAGCTTGAAATTTCATACATCGACTGGCCGACCCCGACCATAGCGGCCATATGAAAAACGACGTCGCGACGATCTATGGCTCGCCTTACCGCGTCCAGGATCACGCATATCGCCGACCATCATCTCGACTTCTTCGTTCAGATAAGTCGGGCCAGCCGTCGGGATGGACCTGCGGAGTCAGGTTGTCGAAAACTCGCACCTCGTGCCCTGCGCTGCAGCAATGCGTCGGCCACGTGAGAACCAACAAAGCCGGCTCCGCCTGTAATCAAAACTTCTCTTGCCCATCTATCGTGCACCCGTTGTGACATCAGCCGTCGTGTCGGTGAAGGCCGCCAGCGGTTCGGCCGCAGTGCGGTCGATATTGACCTGGCCGGGCGCGTAGCGCTCAACGGCCCACGCTGCGAAGTCAGCAAAGTCCTGCGGATTGCGCGGCGGGCTGGCATAATGTCTCTCGATTCCCAGATGCTCGGGGGTGAAGCAGAGGGTCATGGTCACTTCGAATTCCTGTAGTGCGTTCATCTGGCGGTCAAACCACTTCTCCGCCCCAGGCCTAAACCAGTCAGCCCAGCTGATTCCGGTGCGCAGGTGCTTGACGCCCAGCCGTCGCAGCCACTCCACCGAAGCGTCCAGCCGATGGTCCTCAAAGTGAAACCACTGGCAGACCCCCAGACCCTGCGGAAAGCACTCGACTGCGGGCTTCGGCGTACCGTCCTCGCGCAACAGTCCCATGTAGTAATGCCGGTAGTAGGCGCTTCCCTCCGCTTCCTTGTGGCGCGTGGTCGCGGTCCACGAAGCCGGCAGGTCGTGCAGGCTATACCAGTGGACACGCTCCACTTCGTTCAACAGCAACTCGGCTGTGCGCTTCATGCCGAAGACCTGCACCTCGTCGGCACCGAAAGAGGACGAGCCAGCCTCCGACACCCACACTGGCTTGCTGGTCACGGCACGAATTTCGGCAATCTTGGCCGGCCATTCATCGATCTTCCAGTGGTTCCAGTCCAGCGGGAAGCCGTGCACCGCGACCACATCCACGTCGTCGAGCAGGCCATGCACTTTTCAGCAGTTCAATAAAGTGCGGGATCGATGGGAGAGATGCCGCCCAAGACAATTTTCAGCTCGGGGATTGACGGAACGAATAGCGCGCGCACCGGCTATCGCCATTTCGGCGAACAGTTTCCACTCGGGATCGATCTTGAAATCCCAGTGGGAAAGATTATTTGGCTCGTTCCAGAGCATCACCGCTTCCACCATGCAGGTTCTGTCTCCTATCGCTAAATGCTGCCGGACAACTCCAGATCCAGGATGTACTCTCCGCCTCGCACGGCGTCTGCGCGGCGTACAAATCCACGTCTCCGGTTCGGGATGCGCGATGATCTCCAGTCCCGAGCTGCGCAGCATCGCTTCAGCCGCCGCGCTGTTAGGAATCCACCAGTTGGTGTAGTCGCCTGAGTAGCTGTGCTCAACGAAGTGCATCGCCGGATAAGCTGGGTCGCGAAAGATATCGCTCTCCCAAAAGTGATAATCGTCTTTCCACGGTCTTGATTTCGTCGGAGCCGCGGAGCATCGACTGGAACACCAGCTTTCCGCCCGGTTTTACCTTCTTTACTACTTTGTCTAGCGCAAAGAGCGGGTAGCGCAGGTGGTAAAACACGCCCATAAAGAGGACGCAGTCGAACTGGCCAGCGATCGCATCAACTTCGTACACCGAACGCTTCTCGAATACCAGCGGCAATCCGAGAGTCTCGGCGGCAAAGCGGGCTTGCGCCAGATAGCGGTCGTCCACGTCAATTCCCAGCACCCGATCGGCACCGCGCCGCTTGATCTCGATGCAATAAAACCCTCCGTTGCAGCCGACATCGAGCACGTGTGCTCCCGTCAGATCTTGGGGAATCGCGCCCGCGATGGCCTGCCACTTCAACCGAGGAAAATCCCCCAGAAAGTGGTATGGCGCGGTCTGCTCGCCGTGCAAGTCGATGTTATGAAACCAATCCCCCAACTCCCGGATTTGCTGACGCAGCGCGCTATCCTTGGCAGCGGGAACAGCAGACGCAGCTTGCGGATGTCTCTCTGGTGTCGACATGGAGAAGTGGCCTTGGCTTTCGCCCCGTGCTGATTAGAGGGCGGCAAAGGTACTTACGTTGCCTCATCTGCTTGGAACAGAAGAACTTGGCAGCAGAATTTCGGCCTTGTGCCGTCACCGCCAAGTATTTTGTCCAGAAGCGGACGGGGAGTTCTGACACCGGACAAGAGTCCACTCGATCGCGCTCGTAAGTTGCTGATACCGCAACTCAGCGTATGGCCAGAGTGTTGCACCTTAGTTACGCGGAAATACTCCGTCCTGGACCGATCGACTGTGAGCCAACTATTGCGAGATGTTCGTTTTGGAGCGCGCCAGTTGCGCAAGTCGCCAGGCTTTGCCTTGGTGGCGATCATGACTCTCGCCTTGGGCATCGGAGCCAACACGGCCGTGTTCAGCGTGGTGGACGCGGTGCTGTTGCGAGAACTGCCGTATCGCCAACCTGAGAGATTGGTACTCATTTCTGAGACGGAAACGGTGGCACCTAACGATGAACTAGGGGTGGCTGCGCAGGAATACCTCGACTACCGTGACCAAAGCCAATCATTCTCCAGTGTGGCGGCGTTCGAAACGACAGGCTTCAACCTAACCGGCGAGGCGCAGCCTCTGCGGATTCACGCTGCGCGCATGTCAGCTTCTGCCTTCTCCACGCTAGGGGTGTACCCCTTGATGGGGCGGGCGTTTGCCGCGGAAGAGGACCGGGCTGGCTCCGATAAGGTAGTGGAGTTGTCATACTCGCTCTGGCAAAACCAGTTCCATGGCGATCCCGGCATCCTAGGTCGCACAGTAAGGCTGGATGAGCAGCCCTACACGGTCATCGGCGTGATGGGTCCGTCGTTTCACTTCCCTTTCGACGGCAAGCCATTTTCTGAGATGGCCGACCTTTGGCTGCCTATTGGCTTCAGTCCCGAAGTACTTGCTCCGAACAACCGTGTAATGGAGTTCGGCGTGGGGCTAATTGGACGCCTGAAACCTGGCGTCACTCGCGACCAGGCGCAGCGAGACGTTGAGCACGTGGCGAACGTCTTCCAGCAGGCGCATCCTGATAGCTACTCAGCAACGATTCGGGTAAATCCACGAGTCTATGCTTTCTCGGCTTATACCGTGGCCAAGGCGCGGCCGCTGGTGCTGCTGCTTTCCGCGGCGGTCTTCTGCGTTCTGCTGATCGCCTGCGCCAATGTGGCCAATTTGTTGCTGGCACGGGCGACGTCACGCACCCGGGAGATGGCCGTCCGCAGCGCGGTGGGCGCGGGACGCGCCGCGCTGTTGCGGCAGTGCCTGGTGGAAAGTTCTCTGCTCTCCTTGCTTGGTGGCTGCGCGGGAGCGGCGCTGGCCTGGGTCTCGGTTGCCGGGTTGCGCAACTTTGGTCCAGCCAGCGTTCCCCGCCTCCATGAAGTAACCATCCGGCTTGAAGCGATTTTCTTTACGCTCGGGCTATCGGTTTTGACTACCGTTCTCTTCGGGTTCATTCCAGCCTGGCGGCTGTCGCGGATCGCTCCGCAAGCGTTCCTGAAAGACTCGCAACAGGCTGGTTCGTCTCGCGGTAGCCTGCGTCTTCAGAACACGGTTGCGGTGGGCGAGGTTGCTTTGGCGCTGGTGCTGCTTATCGGCGGCAGCCTGCTGGTGCGTAGCTTCCTGCATGTGCTCGATACTCCACTCGGGTTCGATCCCAAAGACACGTTCGTGGTTCGAACCATCTTCGATACCCCGCGGTACCCCGATCCCGCTAAGCGTATCGCGGTCCAGAAAGAGTTGCTGTCGCGACTGCAGGCTTTGCCGGGAGTGACCACGGTCGCTGCGGCCAGCCATCTTCCGCTGAGCGACGAGCGCGGCATTGGCTTCCGCCTGGAGCACGCTGCCCCTGAAGATTTCCACTTCGCGCAGAATTCGCTGATTACGCCGGGATACTTCCGTGCCATGGGTATTTCCTTGCGCGAAGGCCGCGACTTCAGCGAGCAGGACAATCCCAAATCGCCTCCGGTGGCGATCATTAGCCAAGCCATGGCGCGGCAATACTTCCAATGGCAAGATCCTATCGGCCAGCGCTTTTATTGGGGCGATCGCGGTCTATTCACCATCGTCGGCGTTGCCGAAGACGTGCATATCTCAGCCCTCGACGCCGACCCTCCGGCCATGATTTACCAGCCTATGTTCCAGATGCAGACATGGACCGCCGGCCACACTGCGTTCCTGTTGCGTACCAGCCGCGGAGAACAGGATCTGTTCAAAGAAGTGCAACAACAGGTCTGGGCTGTAGACAAAGAACTGCCGCTCTACGACAGCACGACGCTGGCTACACTGGTGGCCGACTCGCTGGCCCAGCGTCGCTTCACCATGCTTCTAGTGGCCGCGTTCTCGGCGGTGGCCCTGCTCCTGGCGACCATTGGACTGTTCGGCGTTATCTCGTATCTGGTGGCGCAGCATCAGCGAGACTTGGCCTTGCGCATGGCCTTGGGAGCCGACCGCGCTGAGATTTTTCGCATGGTCTTACAGCGGGGCCTCAAGCTTGGGTTGCTGGGCTGCGGAGTGGGCATTCTGATGTCGTTGGCCGGCTCCTACTTACTGACCAGCAGCCTGTACCGGGTTAGTCGATTCGACCCGACGACGATGGTGCTGGTTCCCGTTCTGCTGCTCGCAGTGGTGTTGCTGGCGGTTTATGCTCCGGCACGGCGAGCGGCTTCGGTCGATCCAATGCGTGCCTTGCGAGCGGAGTAAGAAAGCAGCCTTTACCGGGGCCAAACCTGGAAGCAGTGTAAGCAATAGCCTTTTGAACGATGAAGTGGATTCCGTTTAGTCGTTGTTAAGTCGCTAAGGCTTTGACCAGACGCCAGGGGCTAACCGCCAAATGCTAGTTGCTCGGCGCCAGCCGTTTCTTCCTATGACCGACTTACGTTACGCTCTTCGCCAACTGTGCAAATCGCCCGTCTTCGCACTCGTCGCCGTGCTCACCCTGGCGCTGGGGATCGGGGCAAACACAGCCATTTTCACGCTGCTCGACCAGGCGGTGATTCGCAGCCTGCCGGTGAGCCATTCCGAGGAATTGGTGCGCCTGCGATTTACCGGCGACAGCCCGGGACATACCAACGCTTTCGGCGGCGATGACCAGGATTTCTTTTCCTTCCCGATGTATCGCGATCTGCGTGACAAGAACCATGTTTTCCGCGATGTCATCGCTAACGACGAAAAGTTTGTGGGTGTGCAGTGGAATGACCGCTCCGACGTTATCGAGGCGGAACTGGTGTCCGGCAACTATTTTCAGGCACTCGGCGTGCCTGCGGCGGCGGGCCGCCTGTTGTTGCCCTCTGATGACTTGGCTAACAGTAGTCCAGTTCTAGTGCTCACCTTCAACGAGTGGAAGGACAGATATGGGGCAGACCCGCGGGTAATCGGTCAGACAGTGCGGATCAATGCCCATCCGTTCACCATCGTGGGCGTGGTGTCGCCCAAGTTTCACAGCATCGTAGCGGGCGAGCGGCCCACGATGTTTATTCCTATCTCGGCGAAGAACGTCATCACGCCACGCTGGCAGGATCTGGAAGACCGGCAGTCGCATTGGCTGAATATCGTGGCTCGCCTGGCCCCGGGCATGAGCCGGCAGCAGGCCCAGGCCGGGCTGGACCCACTGTGGCACGCGATTCGCGCTGACGAGCTGAAGCAGTTTAACTATCACTCTGAGCGGACGCGCCGGCTGTTTCTCGATGAATCGCACATTCAACTACTGGACAGCGCCCGCGGTTTTTCGCCACTTCGCGATCAGTTGGCCACACCACTGCTCATCATCATGGGGATGGTTGGTCTGCTAGTGGTGATGGCCTGCCTCAACATCTCCAGCCTGCTGCTGGTGCGGGCTGCCGGGCGCGGGCGAGAGATGTCAGTGCGGTACGCTCTGGGCGCTGGCCGCTGGCAAATCGTTCGCCAGTTATTGGTGGAAGGCCTGCTGCTGGGACTGCTTGGTGGCGCGATGGGCGCGATCCTGGCGCCGGTACTGAGTGGCGTCCTGGTGGGTATGATGTTCACCGTTCCCAATGCGGAAGTGCCACTCTCTTCGCACCCCGACCTCAGGATTCTCCTCTTCAACTTCGCGGTCGCGTTTGCAGTCAGCATCGCCTTCAGCCTGGCGCCGGCGTTGCACTTCCTTCGCCCGGACCTAGCCGGCTCTCTCAAGCAGCAAAATACGACCGCAGCAGGGAGCAAGTTACGTTTCCGCAACATCTCCGTAGGTGCGCAGATCAGCGTGAGTCTGCTGCTGCTGGTCGGCGCGGGACTCTTCGTGCGCACGCTGAATAACTTGCGTTCCGTCGATGTGGGCTTCGCAACCGATCATCTGGTCAGCTTCGAAGTGAATCCTCGTCTGGCAGGCTATCCTGCAGAACAAATGCAGGCGCTGAATCGCCGCATTCTGGACACTTTGACTGCGCAACCCGGCGTTCGCTCGGTCGCTGCGACCGATGATCCCGACTTGGCCAACAGCGACGACTCGGGCAACATCTCCATTGCCGGCTATAAGGCAGGTGACGACGAAGATATGACGGTGGAAGAGCCATGGGTGACCCCGGAGTATTTCGCAACCATGCAAGTTCCCTTGCTTGCAGGTCGCACCTTCCGTCGCCAGGAGGTAGCTGGCGAGCTTAACGTAGCCATTATTAATGCCAGCATGGCAAACCATTACTTCGGCGGGGCACAGAACGCAATCGGGCGTGTCATCGGCTTCGGCGGCGGAACCGATACGAAGTTCAACACCGAGATTGTCGGAGTGGTGGGCGACACCCGGCACTCGGCCGTGCGCGATCCAGTTCGCCGGACCGTGTACCGTCCTCTGCTGCAAAACACGGCGCTCAACGGCACCACGTACTTGGTGCGTACCTGGCAGTCGCCGGAAACCGCTGCGACGGAATTGAGAAGCGCCATGCAACAGCTCGATTCCAAACTGGCGCTAAGTGATTTGCGGACGGTGGATGAGCAGATTGCCGATGGTCTGTCGGCGGAGCGGCTGATGGCATGGTTGTCGGTGAGCTTTGGCGTGTTGGCGGTGCTGTTGGCAGCCATCGGACTGTACGGGGTGCTGGCGTACACTACCCAGCAGCGCACCCGCGAGATTGGCATTCGCATGGCCATGGGGGCACAGCGAGCCAGCGTGGTGCGACTGGTGCTTCGTGATGTCCTGTGGATCGCTGGAGTTAGTGTAGCGATCACGATTCCGATATCACTGTTGATGGCCCGAACCCTACGCAGCCAGCTCTATGGCGTGAGCGCGAGCGATCCGTTCGTCTTGCTGGCGGCCTTGCTGGTGGTGGGACTGGTTGCTCTACTGGCTGCGCTAATGCCGGCGCGGCGAGCGGCATCAGTTGAGCCGATTCAGGCCCTGCGTAGCGAGTAGGAAGCAAGCTCTTCGGTCTCCGCGACTCTACTTCGCTTCTCACATAATTCCTGTCCGCGGCCGTTAGCAAACTCTAGAGCGCCTTTTGCATCTACTCACGAATGGGCGCCGACTCGCACGCAGCGCGCCGCCTTCGTTAACATTTCGATTAAACGGTGCAATGCGATTCGCCTTAGTCAATCCGGCGTGGAGCTTTGAGGGTTCGACCTATTTCGGCTGCCAGGAGCCACACTATCCTCTAGAGCTGCTTTTCGCTTACGCCCAAATCGCAAAGAGCGGGCATAGCGCGCTCTTGATCGACGCTCACAATGACCAGCTGTCGATCGACGAAGTTCGCTGCCGCCTGAACGATTTCATTCCCGATTTTCTGGTGATCCCCACCGCTCCGTCCTACTTATTCTGGCGCTGTCCGCAACCGGAGTTACGGGTGCCGATGGAGTGGTTTGCCGAGTTACGCGGACTGGCAACAACGGTGGCGATCGGGCCGCACGGTTCGGCCACTCCCGGGGCAGCTTTGCGCAAGCTGGATTGCGATGTCGTACTTCGAGGGGAACCTGACCAAACGCTGGGGCAACTAGCGACCCGTCCGTGGGACCAGATTCCCGGTTGCTGCTTTCGGGGCGAAACGGACAACTGCACATCAGCGCGAGGCTGGGTGTGGCTGACATGAAAGCACTGGGCGCGCTCGACTTTCATAATTATTCGGTGGAGTCGCACCAACACCGGCATCACGTATTCACCGGCGGTGGCCGCGGAGCGGAGCTTGAATTCGCTCGCGGGTGTCCGTGGTCGTGCAGTTTTTGTAATAAGTCCCTGTTTCGGAACCAGTATCGCGAGCGCGATGTGAACGCGGTGTTGACAGAAGTGGATCGACTGATCAACCGTGGGGTCGACTACATTTATTTCATCGACGAAATTTTCGGGATAGGCAACAACGTACTTCGACTGCTGGACGGACTGGCGGAACGCGAGGTTTCAATCGGGTTGCAGACCCGAATCGATCTCTGGTCGGAGCAGACGCTGGACCGGCTCGGACGGGCGCACTGCATCTCCATGGAGGTTGGCATCGAGTCCATAACGGACGTAGGACGCGACCAGCTCAACAAGAACTGCCGAATTTCGACAGAGCGCATTTCCGAGCTACTGATCTATGCACGCACCCGAATACCGTGGGTGCAGGCAAACTTGATCCTTACTGAGAAGGACGACAAGGAACAGATTCGCCAATGGCAGGAGCGACTGAAAGCGAACGGCGTCTGGGTGAGCGAACCTGTACCGATGTTCCCGTTTCCCGGCAGTCCCAGCTACGTCGAGACCTTTGGCGCGCCGCCGGATGATGCCGCTTGGGAGCGGGCGCACCATCACTATACGTCGCTTTTCACCAGCAAAGGATTCAGCGACATTCAAACCCAAAAACCCCTGCCGATCGAAGAGCTGGAATCGACAGGGATTGCACGCTAGCGATACCTCGTCACCCCACCCCAGCAGCCCATCCACGTACCTACAGCGCGAAGTAGCTGGAGATATCCAGGATCCTCTGCGTACTGCCGTAAGCAAAGGCGTCGGTCTTGACGCTAGTGTTGGCACGATCGCCATGTTCGGGTGATCGCGCCGGCGCAGGCGTTCAGGGTGGAGACCACCATGAGCGTCCCATTGACGGATTATCGGTGTTGGACGGGCGTCGAGCACGCTTCAGGACCTGCGGCTAGGCAAGGTCAGTTGGTGGTTCCGGGAGCAGTCACTTCCTGGATGGCCAGCATGCAGCGAGCGTTTACGTCGCCAAAGGCCAGAAGCGTGCAGCGGTGGCCTTTACTAGCGAGGCACGCTTCGTCGTACCAGCTGTATCCGCTGTCGAGCTGGTGGGCGTACGCCATGTCGTTCTGCCGCATCATCCAGGAAGTGACCTTCAGCTTCTGACATTCTTTTTCTGGTAGAAACAGCCGAGCGCTCACCAACTTGCCTGAATCGAAGACCACACTGCCGTCGCCCTTCCCGATAGAACAAGTCATGGTATTTGGGGAGGCGGCAGCCTGCTGCTGCGTGCCTGTTTCGCATTCCATCTTGCCCCAGGTCTTCTCCGGCAGCAACTGTTGCACCGCCGCCTGGCTATCCGTGATGCGGATGCCCGGGTACAGTACCTGCGAGATGGCGGGCCTAGCAATGGCGGGAGGTGTGGGCGGTGTGACGGTAGACACACTGGTTGCAACCGACGATGGCGCGGGGGAAGCTGCCATGACCTGAATTACACGGTCGCTGACTTTAGCGGTTTTCAGGCTGATGAGCTGTTCGGGGGTGAGATTGAAAGCGTGGGGCTTCATCTTGATCTGGCTAATGATGACGTCATCACTGAGACCGGCGTGGGACAACGCCATCACCTGATCCAGGGTAATACCTCCAACGGCGGGGGGTAAGGCGTGGCTCTGGCCACTCAAGGATGAGGCCAAACAGATGACACAGAAGGCTGCTAACACCGCGCTGCGCTTACGACTGTCCACCGAATTGCACCCCTCATATCAGTGTCTGCTGTTGGTCTGGCGTGAGGCTTCCAGATTCCTGCGAGTTTGTTGGTGCCCTTCACTTGCGGCGAAAGCGGATCACCAACGGCGATAGGGGGATCCTGACGCGCCGGTTGCCAACATCAGGGTTCCAAGGCAAGCTAATATCCATGCCCGAGCTACCGGACATCGCCGCTTACATCCGCGCACTGGAGGCGCGTGTCGTAGGGCAGACTCTACTGCGAGTGCGAATTGCTGCGCCGTTCTTGCTTCGCACCGCTGATCCGCCAATCACTGCGGTCCAGGGGCATTTTGTGCGCGAACTACGGAGGATTGGCAAGCGGATTGCATTTGGCTTCGACAATGATCTCTGGATGGCATTGCACCTGATGATCGCCGGCCGGCTGCACTGGCTGGCTCCGGACGCGAGGTTAGCCGGGCGACGCAGCTTGGCGGCCTTCGACTTTCCTGTCGGTAGCCTGATTTTGACCGAGGCGGGATCGAAGCGGCGGGCTTCTCTGCACGTCTTTTCCGGAGAGGCTGCCTTGCACACCCTCGATGCGGGTGGGATCGAGATACTAGACAGCAACCTGGAGTCATTCCGTATGGCGCTGACCACGGAGAATCGTACTCTCAAACGAGCTTTGACGGATCCGCGCTTCGTAAGCGGTATTGGCAACGCATACTCGGATGAAATCCTCCACGCTGCGCAACTCTCGCCCTTGGCGCTGACGCAAAAGCTCAGCCCGGAGGAATGGAGCCGCCTTTACACTGCGACCCGTCAGACACTGAAAGCCTGGATGTCGCAGTTGCAGACCGAGGCAGAACAAAAGTTCCCGGAGAAAGTCACGGCATTCCGTAAAGGCATGGCGGTGCACGGAAGGTTCGGCGAACCATGTCCGAGGTGCGGCGAAAAGATTCAGCGCATTCGCTACGCCGATAAAGAAACCAACTACTGTGCCAACTGCCAGACCGGCGGGAAGCTGCTGGCCGACCGAAGCCTGTCACGGCTGCTGAAATCAGACTGGCCGCGCACGCTGGATGAGTTGGAAGCATTGAAGAAGCGATAACGGCATGGGACGCGCGCTCCCAAAGCATGGGTCAGACGGACTCGTCTGCTCCCACAACAATTGACACGGCCTGCGCCTCTCGAAGAATTTGCAAATTGTGCCGATGGATACCAATGGCATGCGCGTTCTCGTAGTTGAAGACGATCTCACATCTCGTACGTTGCTGACCGGCGTCCTAACCAGGCAGGGCTACGAGGTGGTGACTGCCGTCAACGGAACCGAAGCCTGCGACGTTCTGCAACGGCCTGATGCGCCGGACCTGGCGATCCTCGACTGGGTGCTGCCGGAGATGGAGGGACCCGATGTGCTGCGTCGGGTGCGCGCCGCAGCGAACGACAACCCACCATACATCCTGATGTTGACCTCGCGCGACGGCAAAGCGGACATCGTCGCAGGCCTGGAGGCGGGGGCGAACGACTACCTCACCAAGCCCTACAACTTGGGTGAGTTGCGGGCACGCCTGGCGGTGGGTTGCCGCATGATCGAGATGCAGAAGGCGCTGCTGGCCAGCCGCGACGCCGTGGCGCACCAAGCTTGTCATGATGGCTTGACTGGCCTGCTGAACCGACGGGCGATCATCGATCGGCTCCATCAGGAAGCGGCGCGTAGCGACCGCAAGGATTCGAACTACGCCGTTGGTATGTGCGATATCGATCATTTCAAAAGGGTCAATGATACTTATGGCCATCAGACGGGCGACGAAGTTTTGCAACGGTTTGCCGCGATTATGGTCGACAGCCTGAGGCCCTATGACTTTGTCGGCCGCGTGGGCGGCGAAGAGTTCCTGGTCATTGCGCCGGTCGAAAGCAGGCAAGAGACGGTCGCGCTGTTCCAAAGACTTTGTCAGCGGATCGCCGGCACCCGACTGCAAACCAGATCGGGACCTCTTTCGGTTACGGTCAGCATCGGACTAGCCTGTGCGGCACCAGGGATGACAGCGGACGAGATGCTACAGTCCGCCGATGTGGCACTCTATCGGGCCAAGTGCGAAGGCCGCAATCGAGTGGTCCATAACCTATGTGGCGCGGACTGACGAGGGGATGTAGATTCGCCATGGGCGCAGGGACATAGACATTTCTGGAACACAATCCTTTGTACCTCGGTGCCAGTCAGAAAGTGGGTTTTGCGTTCCGGTGTGCCAAACTGCGCATCATAGAAGCCGTGAAATCGAGTTGTTATCGAGTGGCACGTGTCTGTTTGGGTTAGAAAAGTTGAGACAAGATATATCCGGTGGGGCGAGTTACCGTGCGCGCGTTCATGCTCATGTTGTTGCTGTCATTTCCCGTGGTCGAACTGCGGGCGACCACGGCGATTGCGTTGCGCAACACCCATCGAATTGTTCTGGCTACCGATAGCCGGGCTGTCTATCGTGCAAGCGGAAGCCGAACCGAATGCAAGCTGTTCGAGACGCACGGCGTGTATGCAACTGTCTCGGGGCTGGCGCATTATGGAACGGCCTACCGGGCGACCGATGCGATCCGGGATGGATTTGCGGTCGCCGGCAGCTTCGACCAGCACATTGCGGCCACCGCCAATTCTCTCCAGCGTAGAACACAACAACTTTTGAACAGCGTTCAACTTAGCAACCCCACGGAATACGAATACTTAATGCGGCCTACCGGCGGCACTGCCGACTTAGTGCAAATTGCCGTAGCTGCAATCGTGCGAGGGCGACCGATGCTGGGCGTTATCGAGTTGCGGTCGAATGTGGCAGGTAACGGGCTTACAGTAAAGACCACGGTCTGCCCGGAAAATTGCCCTCAGGACGCCATATTCTACTTGGGATTTTGGGAGCGCATTAAGCCATACGTTGCCAATTCGGGTAGCCCGCGAAACGTCGGTTCTGCAGCTTCGCTCGACCGCCTGATACGGATGGAAATTGATTCACACCCCAACGAGGTAGGAGCGCCGATCAATATTTTGGAGGTGAACAGCTTGGGTGCACGTTGGCTGCAGAACGGCGGCAATTGCTCTCTGCCCGGAGTGAGTTGGTAATCGCAGCCAGCCTCGGGGAATATTCTTCGCCAGACGGTTCCTATCGCTATCCCTTCACTTAGACGGCGCGCGCGCTTTGAGCGGCGATCCAGGCCACTCATCCCACGACTGCACTACTCCATTCTGAAAGTTCACCTTCGAGGTATCGAAGGAAAACACATTGTCGCTAAAAGAAGTTGGAGTGCCTTGAGTGGCAAGTACTTCATCCTTGGTTGACCCAACGGTAAAGTAAGTCTTGATGCGAGTGCCCGGCGTCGGAAGCAGCCGTACCTTTAACGGCGCAATCGGCCACACGTCCCAGGACCGTACCACACCGTCTTTGAAATAAATCTTCGAGGCGCCGTAGTGAAATACATCATCCGCAAATGACGTGGGAGTACCTTGAGTGGCGAGCACTTGGTCACGCGTTGAGCCGACCGTGATGTAATCCTCCGGCCGCACGCCTGCGGCGGGAAGCAGGCGAACTTTCAGCGGCGACAGTGGGGCCTCATCCCATGAGTCGACAACATCGTTCTTGAAGTGCACCTTCGACATGTCGTAGTGGAAGACATTTTCCGTCGCGGAAGAGGGCGGCCCTTGTACGGCGCGAACCTCGTCCTTGGTGGAACCAACGGTGAAGTACGGCGTCGGAGGCATCGCAGCGACCGGTTCCGGCGTGTCAGCCGGCGGACGAATTTCCTTGCTTCCGCTGGCGACGGTGTTCTGGCTTGGCACGTCGGGAGGCTGCGTCGAGGTTCCCTGCTCGGAATGCGGTTCCCGCGTTATCTCATGACTTGCGTCCGGCGGCTGATCCGCCGCGTCCCTCGGCGTAGGGAAGCTGGACACCTCAACTGGATGGTGCCGGGGAGCGCTCTGACGCACCAAGGTTACTGCCGTAAGGATAACCAGTAAAACTCCAAGAACCACTGCTGCTCGGATAGCGTTGGTGTGAATCGTGCGCTGCGAACGACGGCGTCGGCGGTGGTGCTCCCACGTCCTCAGAGGGACTGCCTGGGAATTGCTTTTCCAGTGGTATTGCGGCGGCGCTGGTTGGGGCTCGCCGGCATGATTTGGCTGCGCGTTGTCGGGTCCTGACGGTGTCTTGGGACCCGAGGGCCGGGCAGCAGTTGCGGCATCCGATTCGTCGCTGGTTCGTGTGGCTTCCGGCCCGGATGCGGAACGACGCGGGGCTTCGGCGGAGATAGTCAGCGACTGGTAAGCGGCGTTGATTTCCTTGAGTTTTTCTTCGACGGTGATTCTCAGCCGCTGATCGCCGGGAAATCGGTCCGGATGCCAAACTTTGACCAGAACTCGGTACGCGTCCTTGATTTCCGCGTCGCCTGCGCCAAATCCCAGCCCAAGAACTTTCAGAGCCTGGCAGCGATCACAGGAAGATCCACCGTTGCTAGCGAGCGCACCGCACGCGCAAAAACTCATTGATCCAGATCCGAAGGGCCAGACGAAAGCCGCACTGCAACACCTTCTACTCCGGACGCCACGGTTGTCAACTGATGTCGCTGCTATCGACGTACTCCTGTCGGTCCCGCTGCAGCACTACGTTGAGATACTTGGTCAAGGCGGTCTCCAGCGTAATTTGTCGACTTTAATCTTTCGCAGGACCCTGCCGGTGAAATGTGAAGGCTCGCAAATCTTTCTGTTATTTCTGTGCGTGGCCACAACCAGAACACACTTTTTACTGTCTGTAGTAACAGATTCTGCGGGTTACGGTCCGCGCACCTGCGGCTCGTATTAACTCGCGGCCACCAGCTTCTATTTCCAGTATTCCCGATACGTGGACCATTATTTGCTTTAGGAAATGCCGGCAAGTGCCGATGAGCCTAACGAAGCACACTTCTGTTTGCGTGCCTTCCCGGGAGACCTGTCGATGATTGCAGTCGAACCAATAAATGAGTTGTCCAACGTCATGAGCGGGATGGATGAGGTCATCAAGGAGTTCCTAGTCGAGAGCAATGAAGGACTAGACCGCTTCGATCGCGATCTTATCGCCCTGGAAAAAGATCAGACTTCACGCGAACTGCTCGACAGTATCTTCCGCGCGATTCATACCATCAAGGGCACAAGCGGAGTTCTCGGCTACGAGAAGCTGGTGTCGATCTCGCATGTGGGCGAAAGCGTGCTTAGCCGCATGCGCGACGGCGGACTCCTGTTGACGCCGGAAATCGCAACTTTACTGCTGTCCATGGTCGATGCGCTGCGACGGATTCTGGAGCAGATATCCATGGTCGGAATGGAAGGGGATAACGAGTATGGCGAGGTCGTGCAACAGTTGGCGACTTTGCTCCAGGAATCGCAGACATTGCCTGTGAAGTCCGACAGTGCTCGAACTGCCGATGGCGCATCGGACAAGCCGACAATGGTGAGTCGTCCGCTTTCAAAAGAGACACCGTCAGCACCGCAGACTCGCGAAGAAGACCTTGTCGATGTGCCGGTAAGCCTGCGGCAGGAAGCCGAACCTAAGCTGCCGGATGAGCCGTTGGCGGCCAGCTGCGTCGCCGCGACATCCGCAAATGACCCGATGCTGCCCCAAACTGAGCGGCACAACGTAGCCAGTAACACCATACGAGTGGACGTCGCCCTGCTCGACAAAGTGATGAACCTGGTAGGCGAGCTGGTTCTGGCTCGTAATCAGGTGCTGCAATTTACCGCTACTCAGGAAGACAGCAGCTTCCTCAGCACCGCCCAGCGCCTCAACCTGATTACCACTGAGTTGCAGGAAGGGGTGATGAAGACCCGCATGCAGCCGATTGGCAACGTCTGGAACAAACTGCCCCGTATCGTTCGCGATCTCTCGGTCGGATGTGGTAAGCGGATCGAAATCCAGATGGAAGGGGCGGAGACGGAGCTGGACAAAACCATCATCGAAGCCATTAAGGATCCGCTTACCCACATTATTCGTAACGCCGTCGACCACGGAATCGAGATGCCGCAAGTGCGCGTCGCCAAGGGCAAGCCACCGGAAGGGCGGTTGGCGCTGCGGGCTTTCCATGAAGGAGGTCAGGTCAACATCGAGATCTCGGATGATGGCGAGGGCATCCGAACTGAAAAACTCAAGGCCAAGGCCATTTCCAAGGGTCTGGTGACAGCCGACCACGCCAGCCACATGTCGGAACGCGAAATTCTGAATCTGGTCTTCGCGCCGGGACTTTCCACCGCCGAAGAGGTCACGAACATTTCCGGCCGTGGTGTCGGCATGGACGTGGTGAAAACCAACATCGAGAAGATTGGCGGAACAGTCGATCTCCAGAGCACCTGTGAAAAAGGCACCTTGCTGAAGATCAAGATCCCGCTCACGCTGGCGATCATTCCCGCGTTGGTGGTCACGAGTGGAGGCGAACGCTTTGCAATCCCCCAAGTCGGCCTGGTTGAACTGGTGCGCTGCGAAGGTGAACAGGCGGCGCACAGTGTGGAGAGCATCCACGGCGCTTCGGTTTATCGGCTGCGCGGCAACTTGTTGCCTTTGGTCTATCTCAACCGCGAATTGCACCTGGCGCCGCCAGCAAATGCGGTTGACTCGGTGAACATCGTGGTTTTGCAGGCGGGCGACCGGCAGTTCGGGTTGGTAGTGGACGACATTAACGATACGGAAGAGATTGTAGTAAAGCCTCTCTCCAAGCAACTCAAATCGCTCTCTTGCTTTGCCGGAGCTACGATCATGGGCGACGGCAGGGTGGCACTCATCCTCGATGTGCTGGGACTGGCGCAGATGGCCAAGGTGGTTTCCGAGCTTCACGAATCGAACCTGTCGGATCACGGGGTGCGTACGGGGGAACGCGACGGCGGCCGCGAAACCTGGCTCCTGTTCCGGATTGGCGACGACGGGCGCATGGCGATCCCGCTCTCCCTGGTGTCGCGCCTGGAGGAGTTTCCCACCTCTCAGGTAGAGCGTTCTGCCGGGCGTGAAGTAATTCAGTATCGCGAGCAGATCATGCCCCTGATCCGACTGGCAGGGCTGTTCGGGCACACCAGCGTTGGAGAGGAAGACCTGCTGCAGGTCATCGTGTACTCCTGCCACGGCCGTAGCGTGGGACTGGTGGTAGACGAGATCCTGGACATCGCCGAGCAGGAAGCAGCAGTGCAACAAATTCACGAAACGAAGACCTTGCGGGGTGCTGCAGTCTTACAGCAGCGAGTAACGGAATTGCTGGATGTTCCGGCGCTGCTGGAGGAGCACCACCTGCTGGTCGCGGGAGCCCATGCATGAATCAGCGACGGCAACTGTGTACGTTCTTCCTCGAAGGACTGTTTTTGGGTGTAGAAGTCGAACGCGTGCAGGAAGTCATCCGCTATCAGGAGATGACTCGCATTCCGCTGTCTCCGCCGGTGATTGCCGGCTTGATCAACCTTCGGGGACAGATCGTAACCGCCATCGACCTTCGCCATCAATTGGCATTGCCGGCCAGACCGGATGATGTGCGCCCAATGAACGTGGTAATTCGCCGGGAAGACGGTCCCGTCAGTCTGCTGGTAGACGAAATCGGCGATGTGGTTGAAGTGGACGAACAGTCCTTTGAGCATCCTCCGGACACACTCGAGGGACGGCAGCGGGAGTTCATCCGCGGAGTCTACAAATTGAAAGAGCACTGCTGCTGTTATTGGACAGCGAGAAGGCAATGTCGGTTGTGGGCACGCATCCGGCCTAGATACAAATCAGGATCTTTACCAGATATTCCAAAAGGAGCTGACATGTTGCAGACGCACACGCTTTCAAACCCTGATGGGCACACACGCCAATGCTGCCCAAAAGCAAGAGAAACGGCCATCGATCGCAGACGGCTGCCGACCGCGAGGAGATTCTTCGACCTTATTCCTGCCTGGTGTGGTGATGGACCGGGAGCACACCATCCTGGACCTGAACGAGACAGCCGCCAAGACAGCCGGTCGTCCGAGGCAAGCTTGCGTAGGAGCCAAATTCTGGGACCTGTTCGATAATCCAGAATGCCGGGCCGGTACATGCATTGGCGCCCAGGCGATCCATAGTGGCACCACCTGCGAAGGGCTTGCCCACCCTGTAGTCCAAGGCAAGCAAGTACCGGCCGTCATCATGGCGAGTCCTCGCTTCGATGCCGCGGGAAACGTCGTTGGTGTAGTAGAGCTCATCATCCCGGCCGCAGCCGACATCGAGCTTTCGGACGAAATTCAAAAGATTAGCCAGGCGGTCAAAGCCGGCAAGGTAAACCAGCGCATGCCGTTGGACCACTTCACTGGTCGCCAGCTTTATCGGGCGAAGTCCATTAATGAAATGCTGGATGCGATCTCCGAACCTCTGGTCGAGGTCAACCAAGTGCTCAAGAAGATGTCTAATAACGACCTTACCGCACGGGTCGAGGCTCAATATGAGGGCATCTTCGCCGAACTCTGCGAGTCGGCGAATGCGGTTCAGGCGCGCGTGCGAAATGCGGTGCGCATCCTGGCCAACGTTGCGGATGGGAACTTCCTCCAGGACATCGAAGAGTTAGAGAAAGTAGGTCGTCGTTCCGACAACGACCAGTTTGTGCCCGCCTTCCTGACCATGATGCGCTCGATTCATGCCTTGGTTACGGACGCTCAGATGCTGTCCAAGGCGGCGGCGGAAGGCGAATTCCAGGCCAGGGCCGACGTCTCCAAACACAAGGGCGAGTATGGGCGGGTGATTGAAGGCGTGAACGCGACCCTGGATGCCGTGGTCGAAAAAATGAACTGGTTCGAGGAGATTATCGACGCGGTACCGTTCCCAATTCACGTGCTTGATAAGGACATGAACTGGATTTTCCTCAACAAAGCGTTCGAAAAGCTAATGGTGGAAAACAAGATTATTCGTAATCGCAAGGAGGCTCCGGGACGGCCATGCTCCAGCGCCGATGCCAATATTTGCAAGACTCCCAACTGCGGTGTACGTCAACTGGAAAAGGGTATTGGTGAAAGCTATTTCGACTGGCACGGCCAAGAGTGCAAGCAGGACACCTCGAAGATGGTCAACCGCAAGGGCGAGCACATCGGCTATGTCGAGGTCGTGCAGGACCTCACTTCGATGGTTCGGGGTAAGAACTACACCAATGAAGAAGTTAGCCGATTGGCCGCAAATCTGGCCAAACTCGCCGAAGGTAACTTTGCACTCGATCTGCAGACCGGAGAAGCCGACGAACATACGGTAGAGATCAAGCAGCAGTTCGACAAAATCGCAGGGAACTTGGCGGCAGTCAAGTCCGCTGTACAAGCCATGTCGGCAGATGCCACAAGGCTGGTGCAGGCTGCCATAGAGGGCAAGCTCACGACCCGCGCGGATGCGAGCAAGCACAGCGGAGAGTTTCGCAAAGTGGTCGAAGGAGTGAACGCCACTCTGGACGCCGTCATCGGTCCTCTCAATGTCTCGGCTGACTACGTGGACAAGATCAGCAAAGGCAACATTCCACCTCGGATCACCGATAACTACAACGGCGACTTCAACACCATCAAGAACAACCTGAACACCTGTATCGACGCCATCGGCGCACTGGTGGCCGATGCCAACTTACTGGCCCAAGCCGCGGTGGAAGGCAAACTGTCGACCCGCGCCGACGCCAGCAAACATGGCGGCGACTTCCGCAAGATCGTCGAAGGAGTGAACGCCACTCTAGACGCCGTTATCGGCCCTCTCAATGTCTCGGCTGACTACGTGGACAAGATCAGCAAGGGCAACATCCCACCCCGGATCACCGACAACTACAACGGCGACTTCAATACCATCAAGAACAATCTAAATACTTGTATCGATGCGGTCGGCGCTCTGGTGGCCGATTCCAACATGTTGGTCCAGGCTGCGGTAGAGGGAAAACTGGCCACTCGAGCCGACGCCGGCAAACACGGCGGGGACTTCCGCAAGATCATCGAAGGAGTGAACGCCACCTTAGACGCCGTTATCAGCCCGCTGCGAGAGGTCAGCAGTGTGCTCGACAAACTGGCTGGTGGCGACCTTACAGCCCTGGTGATCAATGACTACGCCGGGGATTTCAATCAACTGAAGACGGCGGTCAATACCCTGGCTACGCAAGTGCACACTGCCATTCAGCAGATCGGGGCCAACGCCTCCTCTCTGGTTTCTGCGGCCGAAGAACTCAACAAGGTGAGCCAGCAGATGAGCGCCAGCGCCGATCAGACGGCCACGCAGGCCAACGTGGTTTCGGCTGCGTCAGAGCAGGTGGCTAGCAATGTACAAACCGTGGCGACGGGCGCGGATGAGATGGGCGCCAGCATCAAGGAGATTGCCAAGAACACAGCCGACGCCACACGGGTTGCCACCGCCGCGGTGAAGTCGGCGGAGGAAACCAACGAAACCATCGGCAAGCTGGGACAAAGCAGCGCCGAAATTGGGCAGGTTATCAAGGTCATCACATCAATAGCTCAGCAAACCAACCTGCTGGCTTTGAATGCGACCATCGAAGCGGCCCGCGCCGGGGAAGCCGGAAAGGGCTTCGCGGTGGTGGCCAATGAGGTCAAGGAACTGGCCAAGGAAACCGCCAAGGCAACCGAGGATATCAGTCGCAAAATCGAAGCCATTCAAACCGATACCAAGGGAGCGGTGGCGGCGATCGGTCAGATTGGTACGGTGATCGTCCAGATCAACGATATCCAGAACACCATCGCCAGCGCAGTTGAAGAACAGAGTGCGACCACTAACGAGATCAGTCGCAATCTGGCTGAAGCCGCGCATGGTAGCAGCGATATCACCAAGAACATCTCCGGTGTGGCCGAAGCGGCGCGCAGCACAACCGCCGGAGCGGTTGATACCCAGAAGTCCGCCCAATCGCTGGAACGCATGGCTGCTGAGTTACAGGGGCTGATCTCGCAGTTCAAGTGCTGAATCCTCGTTCCGCGGTGGCCGCCGGGCATGTCGACTTGACGGCTGCCGCGGGCAAGCGATTTGGTTCGACCCAGAAGCTGGCAAGACCTTAGGAGGGAGCGGGCATGCGGGCCCTGGTAGTAGATGACTCATCGGCAATGCGAGCGATCCTGCGCATGATGCTCAAGGCTCAGGGCTTCGAGGTACAGGAGGCTAAACACGGGCTGGATGCGCTGTCTCTGCTGGCTGCTTCCGAACCCTTCCATCTGGCGCTGGTGGACTGGAACATGCCAGTTATGAACGGCTTCCAACTGCTGCAGAGCATCCGCCGCGAAGTCCGCTACAACAGCATGCATGTGGTCATGGTGACAACGGAAACCAGCGCCCGTGAGATGTCGGAAGCGCTCGCCGCCGGCGCGAATGAATACATCATGAAGCCGTTCAACGTGGAAGTTGTGACGGACAAGCTAAGGTTGATGGGCCTATGACTACACGGCGCAAAACTCGAGTGCTGGTAGTGGACGATTCGGTGGTGATGCGTCGACTCTTGTCGGATGTCATCTCCTCCGATCCCGAGCTGGAGATAGCTGGGTACGCCGCCAACGGCAAAATCGCGCTTGCCCTGTTCGACCAAGTATCGCCCGACATTGTCACTCTCGACATTGAGATGCCGGTAATGGATGGGCTGGCGACGCTTCGGGCCATGCAGGTGGCGCATCGCAAACTGCCAGTCATCATGTTCAGCACGCTTACCGAACGGGGGGCCGAAGCGACCATCGATTCCCTCGCCCTGGGAGCGAGCGATTACGTTGCCAAGCCGGTCGCAGCCGGCAATTACAGCAACGCGCGTGAGTTGATACGTAGTGCGTTGCTACCCAAAATCAAGGCGCTTTGTCCTCTCGCGCTGGCGCCCGAGCGCGTGCCGCCAACCCCGTCTAAGGTTCCCGCCCGCAACACCAACCGGGCCGAGGAGATTGAGGTAGTGGCAATAGGCAGCTCGACTGGTGGGCCGAATGCATTGGCCCAGGTGCTGCCTTCGCTGCCTGCCGACTTCCCGGTGCCGGTGCTTTTGGTGCAGCACATGCCTCCTACCTTCACCCGGTTCCTGGCGCAGCGCTTGACCAGCCTTTGCCGTTTGCCGGTAGCCGAAGGCGTGCAAGGAGAAAGCTTGACCCCGGGGAAAATCTGGGTTGCTCCCGGCGACTACCACATGACGGTGCGCGGGGACCGGGCGATCCCTCGGTTGCAGATCGCGCAGGGGCCCGCCGTTAACTCCTGTCGTCCTTCGGTCGACGTACTGTTCCAATCGGTAGCGGAGGTGTTTTCCAATCGCGCCTTGGCCGTGGTCCTGACCGGCATGGGACAAGACGGACTCCGGGGCTGCGAACAACTGTCGGACCTGGGCGCGCAAATTGTGGTGCAGGACGAAGCCAGCTCCGTGGTATGGGGAATGCCCGGTTTTGTTGCGCGCGCGGGTCTGGCAAATGCCGTTCTTCCGCTGGCCAACATCGGCAGCGCCATTCTGCAAGCTGCGCGCCGGACTTCGTCTTCAACCCTCAAGCAGGAAGAGTCTTCACGGGTGGCGCTATGAGCGCGACGGTTGCAGCGATAGATTTCGAGTATCTGCGGACGTTGCTGAAAGCTCACACCGCTATCGTTCTCGATCCCGGCAAAGAGTATCTGGCAGAGACTCGTTTGGCGCCATTGGTCCGCGAGGAAGGCTTTAACTCGCTGCGCGAGTTTATGGGAGTGCTGCGCCAGCAGAGCTTCAGCGGCCTTCATCGCAAAGTCCTGGATGCGATGACCAACAACGAGACCTGGTTCTTTCGAGACTGTAACTGCTTTGCGGCGCTGACCAGTTTCGTAATTCCCGAGATGATGCGGTTGAGAGCCGGCGAGCGCAGGCTTTCAATCTGGAGCGCGGCCAGTTCCAGTGGGCAGGAGCCGTACAGCATCGCCATGGCGATTCACGAAAACTTCCGGCTACCAGGATGGCAGTTCTCCATCTTCGGCACCGACTTCTGTACGACTATCCTCGAGCGTGCGCGTAAAGGGCTCTACCGCCAGATGGAGGTGAATCGCGGGCTGCCGGCAAAGTCGCTGACCCGCTACTTTGTGCAGCAGGGTCTGCACTGGCAATTGAAACCCGAGATTCTCGCCATGGCAAGCTTCCGCTTCCTGAACCTGGCAGAGCCATGGGGAGATCAAGTGCCTCCCGTAGACATCATCTTTCTTCGCAATGTGCTGATCTATTTCGAGGTGGAAACCCGAAAGGAGATACTGGCCAGGGTGCGGCGGGTGCTGCGTCCCGACGGATTTCTCTTTCTCGGCTGCGCCGAGACCACCTTGAACCTGGACAGCGAATTTCAATCTGTGCCAATAGGTAATTTTGTTTGCTACAAAATGAAGGGCCGGTAATCTGATGCTTGCTGCAATTGCCAACGAAGAATTGACCGCAGTGGTGGACGAAGTGTTTGGACTGATGGCTGGAATGGAGTTGCGTCGTGTTCCGTCGTTATTGCCCGCTAATCCCGGGGGCGGATACCTGGTGTCGATGGTGCAGATTGTCGGCGAGTGGCAAGGAGCCGTACGCCTTGATATCGACCTGGGGTTGGCCCGGCGGGCCTGCGCCAATCTGGTCGGAACGGATTCGTGCGAATTGTCATTGGATGAGATTTTCGATGCAGCCGGCGAACTGGCGAACATAACGGGTGGAAGTATCAAAGCTTTGTGCGCTCCTACCTCCCGGTTGTCGCTGCCAACGGTCGTGATAGGTCACGATTTTCAGATCGGCATGAAGCAAGGAACGGTCATTCAAGCGCTTTCGTTCGCCCATGAATCCGGCACATTGACCATAAGCTTGATCGAGAAAGAGCAGTCCTCGAGCCCAGAAATCTGTTAGTGCCCAAAGCGCACCTCACTGGCGCCAACCTAACGCCGCAGCTCGTCAGATCACTGGCCTTATGAGCTACGTTGGCCACAGCGTCCCGCCTTTCGGTCTGACTTCGGACAGACAACCTCAGTGCGTTCACGCTACGGTAACAAGGCTTCACTCTGCCGAGAGCACAGTGGGCCAAACTAACGCCAGGGTATCTAAACTGACTCCAACTGCAAGAACTTACAACAACAGCGTCTTGGCGACTTTGCCGCGAAGTGAACTGAAGCGAATTGTTCCACATCTGATTCCAATCACCCTCAAACAGACCGAAACGCTTCTCGACGGGAAATCGGACTACGTCTACTTTCTGGAAGACGGAATGGCCTCAGTGGTAGTAACGCTGCACAGTGGAGAGACGGTAGAAGTCGGTGTGGTGGGGTATGAAGGGGTAGTCGGCATTCCTTTACTGCTGGGTACGGAAGGCTCGCCGGGAAGAACATTCATTCAGATTGCCGGTTCGGGGCACCGAATGAATGCGCAGACATTGCGCGACGAATTCGAACGTCCCGGAGAATTGCGGCGCTATCTGCAAAAATACATGCAGGGCTTCCTCGTGCAAATTGCCCAGACTGCAGCCTGCAACCGCCTGCACACCATAGAAGAGCGCCTTTCCCGCTGGCTATTGGCTTGCCATGACCGGATGAAGAGCGACCATTTCGGCCTAACCCACGACTTCCTGGCACAAATGCTGGGTGCACCACGGACTACGGTAACGTTAGCCGCCGGCCTTCTGCAGCGAGCTGGCTTGATTCATTACTCGCGCGGGGTGGTAACGGTAGAGAACCGGATCGGCCTGGAGAGCACTGCCTGCGAATGTTATCGCACGGTTAAGGATGAGTTCACACGCCTCGGCCTTCTGTAAGCCCGGCAACCGTCAGAATCACCGATTGCCGGGCTTTCCATCTAACCGCTCTAACATCTCGACTAGTTCTGGCCCGGGTTCGGATTACCTGGCTGCTGACCTGGGGCTTGTCCCGGCTGCGCGGGCTTCTGCTCCATGATCGAAAGCAATTCGACATCGAAGATCAAGGTTTCATTGGGGCCAATGTCGTTTCCGGCTCCGTGCTCGCCGTACGCCAAGTCCGGCGGAACATACAGCTGCCACTTCGATCCCACAGGCATCAACTGCAGGGCTTCGGTCCAAGCTTTGATCACGCCACGTACAGGTAGTTTCGCCGGCTCACCATGCTTCTCAGTGCTGTCGAATTCCTTCCCGTCCAGCAGTGTGCCCTTGTAGTTGCAGGTCACCACGTCATTCAGCGTGGGCTTTGGCCCGGAACCTTCCTTCACAATCTTGTACTGCAAACCACTGGGCAGCGTAACCACTCCGGGCTTGGTCTTATTCGCAGCCAGGAAAGTCTCGCCGGCCTTGGCGTTGGTCACGGCCAATTGGCGCCGCTTGTCGTCTTCCCGTTGCCGAACTTGAGCCTGCAATTCAACGATGGTGGCCTGCACCTGATCGTCGGTCATCAGCGTTTTGCCGTCGGCCAAGGCGTCTTCCAGCCCTTTCATCACCAGCTTGGGATCCACGTCAATCGACTCGCGGTGCAAGCCCTTCCCGACGTTCAAACCGATAGCGTAGCTGATCTTGTCCTTCTGGGTCGGCAGGCCAGGAATGTTCGCACTGGCTGCTGGCGGTGCGGCCTGAGACTGCGCGGCAGCGCCAGAGTTGGCCGCGGGAGCCGATTGGGGAGAAGGCGTGTTCTGGGCTGCCGCCATAGCGGTCAGAAGCACACCGGCAGTAAGGACCTGCAAGGTTGTGAGAAATTTACGCATGTGTCTATTGTCCCATGATGCGACTGCTACGCAAAGTCGGCGGAGCCATGGGCTCGGCCCGGAATACGGTGCTGGATGGTATCCTGAAAGCACCTTCCTAATGACGAGGCAGTAAGCTTTTCATGTCAAATCCGAATATTCCTGAAACCCAACCGGACAACGAATCTAACGAGTCTTTCGGCGATCTTCTCACCCAGTACGAGCGCAGCCACTCACGTCCTTCCGAGGGTGGCGCCCGCCAACTGGAGGGCACAGTCGTGGCCGTAACGGCTGACTCCGTGCTGCTCGATATCGGCTACAAGACTGAAGGCATTCTGCCCTTGGCGGCATTCCAAAGCGCCGGAGAAGCGGTGCAGCGCGGCGATAAGTTTGCCGTCACGGTGAAGGGTCGCGATCCTGAGGGCTACTACGAGCTGACCCGATTTAAGGTCGCACGTCCCAAGGATTGGGGTGCCCTTGAGCACGCCTTCGCAGAAAAGGCCACGATTGTCGGAACGGTGACGGCTACGGTAAAGGGCGGGTTTACGGTCGACGTGGGTATGCGGGCGTTTATGCCGGCGTCCCGCAGCGGCGTGCGTGATGCCGCGGAGATGGAGAAGCTGGTAGGCCAGGAAATTCGCTGCCGCATCACCAAGCTCGACGTGACGGAAGAAGACCTGGTGGTCGACCGCCGCGTGGTGGCAGAGGAAGAAGAGCGTTCCACCAAGCAGCGGCTGTATTCGGAGTTGAAGGAAGGCGACATCGTCAATGGCACGGTCCGCAATGTGACCGAATACGGTGCGTTCGTCGACATCGGCGGCATCGATGGTCTGCTGCACGTCTGCGACATTTCGTGGAGCCGGGTGAATAAGCCTTCTGACGTGCTGTCGGCTGGGCAGGAAATCGAAGCCAAGGTCTTGAAGGTCGATGCGGAGAAGCAGCGCATTTCCCTCGGCATGAAGCAGCTGCAGGCCAGCCATGGGAGGCCGTCAGCGAGAAATACAAGGCGGGCGAGCGGGTGCGGGGAACGGTTACGCGCCTGGCGGACTTCGGCGCGTTCGTGGAACTGGAGCCGGGCATCGAGGGCCTGATCCACATTTCGGAAATGTCATGGGTAAAGAGCGTGCGGACGCCGGCGACATGGTCAAGACAGGCGAGACGGTGGAAGTGGTCATCCTGGGGGTGAACTCGGCGAACAGCGGACTGTCGCTGGGGCTGAAGCAGGCGCTGGGCGATCCATGGATTGACGTGGCACAGAAGTTTCCGGTGGGATCGGTGATTGAGGGTCCGGTCACCAGCATTACCAAGTTCGGAGCCTTTGTGCAGTTGGTCGAAGGCGTCGAGGGCATGGTGCACGTCAGCGAGATCAGCGCGGAGAAGCGCATCAATCATCCGCAGGACGTAGTGAAGGTCGGAGAGACGGTGAAGGCGCAGGTGCTGGCCGTGGATACCGAACGCCGGCTGATTCGACTGAGCATGAAGCAATTGGTCCCTACCGGCTTGGACGAGTACATTGCCGAGCACAATACCGGCGATGTAGTCAGCGGGCGCATCATCGAGGAGACGGGCAACAGTGCGCGGGTAGAGTTAGGCGAAGGCATCCAGGCTACCTGCAAGATCGTCGCAGCCGCTCCAGCCACGGAAGAGAACCAGCCGAGTGGAAAGGTAGACCTGTCGTCGCTGACGTCGATGTTGCAGAATCGCTGGAAGGGTGGCACACCAACTCCTGGGAAAGCCACTTCGGAGGCGGTGCGCGCGGGACAAATTCGCAGCTTCCGCATCACGAAGCTGGATGAGGAAGCCAAGAGGATAGAGTTGGAGCTAGCCTAGAAAAGCGGAACAACCTTCGCCTGAGAACACGCCGGTCCAACATGTTCGAACGTTCGGCTGAAAGCTGTGCCACCAAGCCGAATCGGGCGATAAGGAAACGTCCCCAAGTTTCCCTTGCCCGAAATTTTCATACACTTTTTATCTTCCCTTCGATAACATCCTTTCACCGCAGCACCTATCCAACTGGCCGGAGACTCAAGTGACCACCGCAGTTGCAAGCCACAAGTCCTTTGAACAGCATCTGGACGACACACCCTTTACTAAGACCCAACGGAACGTGTGGCTTCTGTCGGCAATGGGCGTGTTGCTCGACGGCTTTGATTTCTTCATCATCGGTGTGGCTTTGCCTCTGATCGCGCACGACTTCCGAATGGACGCCATGACCAAAGGACTGGTCGCCGTGGCAGCGGTCGCTGGAGCCTTCCTGGGCGCGCTGGTGTTTGGGCAGGTTGCCGACAGGGTTGGGCGCAAGGGAATGTTCCTGGTCGACATCATCTTGTTTGTGGTCTTTTCGGCAGCATCCGCGGCAGCGTGGAACCCGGCATCACTCATCATCTTTCGCTTCTTCCTGGGCATCGGCATCGGCGCGGACTATCCCATCGGCGTGTCCTACATCTCCGAGTGCGTACCCACCCGACTACGCGGCCGCCTGATTGTGGGCGCGTTTGCCTTTCAGGCTTTGGGATCGCTGCTTGGCGTCTTGATCGGCCTGACCATTCTGAAAATTTATCCGGCACCAGAGGCGTGGCGCGTGATGCTTGCCTTCGGCGTGCTGCCTGCGGTGGCTGTGGTCTTGATGCGCGAGGGCTTGCCGGAGAGTGTACGCTGGCATCTGGCGCGTGGCCATTACGAGAAAGCCTCACGTGCAGCCAGCCAACTACTTGAAGCGCCCATTACCTTGACCGCACAAAACTCGCCGGTTATCGAACACGGCCTGTCGTTCAGTTCGCTCTTCAAAAAGCGCTACCTCCGCCGCACCATCTTTGCGTCGGTCCCGTGGTTCCTGCAGGACATCTCGACCTACGGCATTGGAATCTTCACGCCCACGATCATGGCGGCCATGGCGCTCGGCGGAGGTGCCACCTTCATCGCGAAAGATATGGGCGCCACCGAAGGCTCGGCAATGGTCGACCTGCTGCTGGTGGTGGGATTCATGCTGGCTATCGTCCTGATTCACCGTATGAGCCGAGTAACACTACAGATCGTCGGCTTCCTGGGCATGGCGTTAGGACTGCTTATGGTGGGAGCTTCTTCCCTGTTCACCGCCGGCGCTGCCGGCCAGATTGGCATGATCTTCGGCGGCTTCATGGTGTTCAATACCTTCATGAACATGGGTCCGAACGCGACAACCTACCTCCTGTCGGGCGAGACCTTCCCCACCTCTATTCGCGCAACCGGAGCCGGATTTGCGGCATCCATGGCCAAGCTGGGCGCGGTCGCAGGCACATTCCTGTTCCCTATCCTGAAGGTGCAGATCGGTATTCCGGCGTTGCTGGTTTCACTGGCGGCGGCCAGCGGACTGGCCGCGGCTATAACCTACGGATTCCGTGTCGATACCCGGGCATCTCTGGATGAACAGCAGGCCGATGTAACGGTGTACGCCGAGGTGTATGCCACAGCCAAGGCGAACTGATCGCGCCCACAACGGTTCGCTCCGCATCTCATGTCCTGAATGCGTTACATTCACCTTAGGAATAATCCATGAATATCGAGACGAACATGGAACCCAAGCTGTCTCCACTGGCGGGCAAGCCGGCGCCCAAGAGCTTACTCGTCGACCTTTCAAAATTGGAACACGAGTATTACCAGCGAAAGCCGGACACGGATGATCCCGAACCAATTGGTGAGTTTCGGCACCAGCGGTCATCGCGGCTCTTCGCTGAACGGCACCTTCAACGAAGCGCACATTCTGGCCATCACACAGGCCATTTGCGAATATCGCAAGCGCCAGGGAACCGACGGGCCTTTGTACATGGGTAAGGACACGCACGCGCTGTCCGCGCCGGCGCAGCGTAGCGCGCTGGAGGTGCTGGCGGCCAATCAAGTCCAGACGATCATTCAGCAGAATGACAGTTACACGCCGACACCGGTCATCTCGCGCGCTATCCTGGTTCACAACCGTGGACGCAAGGAGTACCTATCCGACGGCATCGTCGTGACGCCCTCGCATAACCCGCCGGAGGACGGTGGTTTCAAATACAACCCACCCAACGGCGGCCCGGCCGATACCGATGTTACGGGCTGGATCCAAAACCGCGCCAACGAACTGCTGCGCGCGAACAATTCTGGCGTAAAGCGAATTCCGTTCGAAACCGCGATCAAGGCGTCCACGACTCGCCAGGAAGATCTGGTGATGCCGTATGTCAACGACCTGAAGAACGTGGTCGACATCGATGCGATTCGTGCGGCGGGACTGAAACTCGGCGTCGATCCGCTGGGAGGCGCTTCGCAACCCTACTGGGAGCCGATCAACGATGTCTACGGTCTGGGGATCACGGTGGTGAATCCCAAGATCGACATGACGTTTTCCTTCATGACCGTTGACCACGACGGCAAGATTCGCATGGATTGCTCCAGCCCGTACGCCATGGCAAGCCTGGTCAAGCTGAAAGATCAGTACCAGGTTGCGTTCGGCAACGACACCGACTCCGATCGTCACGGTATTGTCACGCCATCGGCGGGGCTGATGAATCCAAATCACTACCTTGCTGTGGCCATTCAGTATCTGCTGACCCATCGTGATCAGTGGCCGCCCGACGCGGTGGTCGGCAAGACACTAGTCAGCAGCAGCATGATCGACCGCGTAGTTAGGAAGCTGGGTCGGAAGCTGTCGGAGGTACCGGTAGGGTTTAAGTGGTTTGCTCCAGGACTGTTCGACGGCACCTGTGCGTTCGGCGGCGAGGAGAGCGCGGGAGCGAGTTTCCTGCGGCGCGACGGAACCGTGTGGACTACCGACAAGGACGGCATCATCATGGACCTGCTGGCCGCCGAGATCACTGCAGTGACAGGCAAGGATCCAGGGTTGCACTTCCAGGCTTTGGAGAAAGAGTTTGGCACCCCGTACTACACTCGCATCGACGCAGCGGCTACGCCCGAACAAAAAGCCAAGCTTGGCAAGCTCTCCCCGGAGGCCGTGAAGGAGTCGGGGTTGGCGGGAGAGGCAATCACTGCCAAGTTAACGAAGGCTCCCGGAAACGGCGCCTCCATCGGCGGCTTGAAGGTTACCAGTGCCAGCGGATGGTTTGCCGCACGGCCCTCCGGTACCGAAAATATCTATAAAATTTACGCCGAAAGCTTTAAAGACCAGACGCACCTCGACGCGATCGTTGCCGAGGCCCAACAGATCGTAGACAACGCGTTGCGCTAGCCACAACAGGGCCGCGCGGTTTCGGACAACGGATTCGATGCCCCGATTCGCATCGTTGCCCCCTATCCTGCTACTCTGTGAACTTCCGCATGGAACCTGCGCCAAAGCAATCTGCCAACCCCATACGTTCGCTACTGAAGCGGTTGCCGATTTATTCCAGCTTCAAGCAGACTGGGACACTATCCCGATTACTGGTATTGGAAGTTGCGCGGCGAGCCCCGGCGCATTCCGCATCTACTGAAACAGCGGGCCGTCCTGGAATATGCGCAAAAGTACGGACTTCCCACGCTGGTGGAAACAGGCACCTATTACGGCGAGATGATAGCTGCCGTCCGCTCGCGGTTTCGCCGGATCTATTCCATCGAACTAGATCCGCGATTAGCGGGTCTGGCGCAGGAGCGTTTTCGCGACGACGCCGACGTGGAAGTGATCCAAGGCGACAGCCAGGTTGTCGTTCCGGAATTACTGCAGCGAATCAACCAGCCTTGCCTTTGGTGGCTGGACGCAGGTTATTGTGGGTGGGTAGGACATGTGGGCGACCCTAACCGGCTGGGAACCGAGTTCAAGTCGATCCTGGACGACCACATCCGGGAGCATGTGATCCTGATGGATGACGCAGATGGCATCAACGGCGAAGGTGGCTCGCCTACGCTGGAACAGTTGCTTGCTTCCATCGAATCTGGCTATCCCAACCGCCAGGTTGCCGTAGCGCACAATATCATCCGCATCACTCCGCGCTCACCCGCCATATAGTCGCCGTCCGGGCTACTGCGTTACGGTCAAACTGGCAGTACCGGTCTTGCCACCAGCCGTTGCGATGACGGTCGTGCTCCCGATGCCAACCGGCGAAACTAATCCACTGGACGAGATAGAAGCGATCGTGGTGTCCGCCATACTCCACGTAGCGGCAATCGGGCCACTGGAACCGTCAGAATAGATCGCCGTTGCGACGAATTGCTGCGTTTGACCGCTGGACAGCGAAATGGTGGCGCTCGACGGGCTGACTGTGATGGAGGCGATTGTCTTGTCGCTCACCGTCACTACGGCGGTCGAGGTCACGCTGTTCGATTTAGCGGTAATGGTGGCGTTTCCCAGAGCCACGCCGGTGACCAGGCCGTCGCTGCTGACGGTGGCGATACCAGTGGCCGAGGAGAGCCAAGTCACCGTCGAGGTCACATCTCCTGTACTGTTGTTGCCATAAGTAGCGGTCGCGGTGAACTGCTGCGTACCCGTGGGCACGATGTATGCACTCGTGGGTGACAGCGAGATCGCGGTGATGGTACCGGAGGACGGGAAGAACCCGCCGCCGCAGCTGCTAAGAAGTGCCGCCGATAAGCAGCCTGCGAAGGTCTTGCTCAGAAACGTGAGCCGTTGCACGCTAGTCACTCCAACATCCTGAAGGTTGCAACCGCTCACCGCCCGTCGATCCGTCGGGCATGTCACTCCTGATATATCTCTAACGGAATGGTCCTGATGCTGGGCAGCCGTCGCATTGCTATGGACGTCCGGAAGACACAATGGAAAGCCTCCGCACGCACGCAAATAGCGCCAACCGTAGCCAGTTTCGGCTTTCGGTTGACGCTACCAGATACTTCGAATCGACTAGTAAAGAGGCTACTGGTATGAAGCGGACGCGGTCGATTGCGTCCCCATGGCCCGGTGTTGCAAAGGAGGAGGAGGGGCTCCCGCACGTAGCGAGGGCTTTCTAGCTTGATGAATGCTGCTTCGGTCTTGCTTCAAGTTCGTCTTGATGTACTCTTCGCCGGCCTGCATCATGCGCATCCAGATTTCCTGGCCGTGGCCGTTCTGATTAAGAAATGTGGTGACTTCGTCCGGAGTCAGGGTGCTTCCCAGTTCACGGGCAAATTGCTGCACGTGTTCCAGGGTGATTTCGGCAGTAACTTTCTTGCGCGACCACTTTTTAGTCAGATCAATCATTTCTGCTTCCCGACAGAATGAGTTTGTCTTACGCACTTAGAAATACAGCGATTGGTTGGCGTCCGCGATGGCTGAAATCACATGCTTCTGTGATGAGCATCACAGGCGGAGGATTGGTGGCGAAATCACGCTCCCGCGACGTTTGTCGTGGATATGCTAACCTCGGTTTCGGGATGGCAGAAACGCAGCGCATCTACGTTGGAACCGCAGGCTGGTCCTACAAGGATTGGGAAGGAATCGTCTACCCGCAACAGATCAAGAAATCCCAGCATCCAGTGGGCTTCCTGGCACGTTATCTCGACGTGCTGGAGATTAACACTTCCTTCTACGGCCACATCAAGCCGGAATGGTCCAAGCTTTGGTGCCGGGTAGCCCGCGCGGAGAATCCCGAGTTCCTGTTTACTGCCAAACTGAATCGCGCCTTTACCCACTCGCCGGCCGCAGTAGTGGAGAGCACCTCGGCCGAAACAATTCGTCCGGGAGAGGATGATGAGCGTCTGGCGAAGGAAGGTTACGAATCGCTGGCGATGGAAAATATGCTGGGCGCCGTTCTTGCCCAGTTTCCCATTTCCTTCAAGAACACCAACGCCAACCGCGAGCACCTCGACAGTGTGATCGAGAAGTTCAAGCAGTTCCCGCTGGCAGTGGAGGTCCGACACAACAGCTGGACAAACGAAGGCACGCTCAAGTATTTCGCGCAAAAGGGCGTGTCTTTCTGCAATATCGACCAGCCGGCGCTAGGCAAAGCGGTCGGACCTAGCCAGCACGTCACGGCTCCCGTGGCTTATGTGCGGCTGCACGGCCGCAATTACGATCAGTGGTTCGACAGCGACTCGCGCAATGACCGTTACAACTATCTCTACACCGATCCCGAACTGCGCGGCTGGGAAACCCGCATCAAGACGATCGCGGAAAAGGCAACGAAAACCTTTGTCATCGCCAATAACCACTTTGAGGGCAAAGCGGCGGTCAATGCTCTACAGTTAAAGAGCATGGTTAGCGGCAAGTCGGTGCACGTGCCCGACACCCTGCTGCAGAAGTACTGGGAACTTGGGGAGATTGCCGCGTCGGCACGAGCCACCGACGAACCCTAAGCAGCGCGAGCACTTGCCTTGCCGTGTTCCGGTGCGTACTATCCCTTTTCTGCTCGATCAACTTTCAGCGCAATGAGAGACCTATGAGCGAAGCCGATGAATTGAAAGAAGCCGCGGAGCGCGCCAAGGAAAGCAAGGAACTGGCTCCGGTCAGCTTAACCATGGCGATCCTGGCGGTGCTGGTGGCAACCGTCAGCCTGATGGGCCACCGCGCCCACACCGAAGAGATCCTGCTGCAAACTCGCGCTACCGATCAATGGGGCTACTACCAGGCAAAGAACATGCGCCGTAACAACCTGGAGGCACTGGATGACGTTCTGACCGCGCTGGGCAACACCAAAGAAGAGCGCGCCGAAGAGGTCCACAAGCGGTTCCACGAGGACATTGAGAAATATCGCGACCAACAGAAAGACATCCAGGGTGAAGCACGCGGCCTGGAATCCGAGGTGCAGGTCACCAGTCGCCGTGCCGACCGCTTCGATCTGGGCGAGGTACTGCTGGAAATAGCGCTGGTCGTTACCTCGATTACGCTGCTCACTGACAAGCGCGGTTATTGGTATTTTGGCTTTGTTCTGGCCGCAATGGGAATCATCTTCGCTGCCAGCGGATTCTTCGTGCATTGAAGACCAGGCTTGACAGCGAGCGCCTTCACCAACTCGGAAGCTGAACGAGATTTACACGTCCCATCCCTGCTCTCCGATAAGCGGGACGAAGCGGCAAGCCTCGAGCTTGGTGATGGCTATTCCGTCGGCCGTCTTGCGAACAACTTGTAAATCCTGTTCCAGCCGCGAGCCAACGGGTAAGACCAATCGCCCGTCTTCAGCCAACTGCTCGACTAACGCCTTGGGAATATTCGGTGCGGCTGCCGCCACCAGTATTCGGTGGAACGGTGCATGCTCAGGCAGGCCCAGGCTGCCATCCCCTTGAACCACATGAAAGTTCTCGTAGTCCAGTTCGGATAGTAATTTCCCCGCCTTCCCAGCCAAGTCGGCGTGTCGTTCGACGGTCCAAACTTCACACGCTAATTCGCCCAAGATGGCGGCTTGATATCCCGTGCCGGTGCCTATTTCCAGTACACGATGCCCGGCAGCCACCATGAGAGCTTCGATCATGGCAGCAACGATGTATGGCTGGGAGATCGTTTGTCCTTCGCCAATCGGCAGCGGGAAGTCGCCGTAGGCCTTAGCTTGATCTTCGTCGAAGATGAACCGTTCGCGTGGAACTTTGGACATGGCAGCCAGCAATCGCTCATCGCGGATGCCGCGCGAGCGAAGCTGCTCCTCCACCATCGCTGCGCGTTTTGCAGCCATGGCCTCCAGGTTGTTCGGGTTGGTCATGACGTCAAGAAAACCGGGGGGACTTTTGGGCTGTCGATAGCTTATGCTGATGAAAGCGTCTGCCGGCTTGCGTTCGATCAGTCACCAAGCTGCTTCTCGGTTTCCAGAGCAGCCTCGACCTCCGGTAACGGTTCCGGAGTCGGAGGCGCCGGGATACCGCGGACCGGCGACTTGGCGGCCCGGGCCGACCTCTCATAAGGGCCAATGTGCCAGATGTCACGGGCGTACTCGTTGATGGTGCGATCGCTGGAGAACTTGCCGATCCGCGCAACGTTCAGGATCGCCTTCCTCCACCACACATCGTTGTCGCGGTATTCATCGCCGATCATCTGCTGGGTTTCCACGTAGCTGGGAAAATCCGCCAAATGAAAGTACCGATCGCCGCGATGCACCAGTTCGTCAAACATCCAGCGGAACAGGCCGTGTTCGTTGGGACAGAAGCGATCGGAGGCCAGCGCATCCATTACCTCACGAATGCTGGCGTCGTTGTCGTAACGCTCGTGCGCGTTGTACGAGCCTTTCTGCTGCATCTCGCGAATCTCTTCCGCACGCAGTCCGAAGATGTAAATATTGTCTTCACCCACTTCTTCGGCAATCTCGATGTTGGCGCCGTCGTACGTACCAATGGTGAGTGCGCCGTTCATCGACAGCTTCATGTTGCCGGTGCCCGACGCTTCCATCCCAGCCATCGAAATCTGTTCGCTCAGGTCAGCCGCGGGCATGATCAACTGCGCCAGAGATACCCGGTAGTCGGGCAGGAACGCGACTTTGATCAGATCTTTTGCCCGTTCGTCATTGTTCACCACATCGGCGACGCTGTGGATGAGCTTGATAATCTGCTTTGCGGCCCAGTAACCCGGGGCGGCTTTGCCGGCAAAGATGTAGGTGCGTGCCTGGGTCGGCATCTCTCCCCGCTCAACGATGCCGAGGTAGTCATGGATGATTCCCATGACATTAAGTAACTGCCGTTTGTACTCATGGATGCGCTTGATCTGGACATCGAACATGGAGTCGGGATCGACCGAAACTCCACTCAGGTCCTGAATTACCCCCGCAAGCTTCAGCTTGTTCTGCCGTTTGACTTCTTTGAAGGCATCGCGAAAGCCTTCGTCCTCCACGAACGGCTCCAGGTCGCGCAGACGCCGCAGGTCGGTGATCCACTTGTTCTCGTCGAGCGTACGGCTGATGAGGTCGGTCAGCCCTTCGTTGGCCTTCATCAACCAGCGACGCGGAGCAACGCCGTTGGTCTTGTTGTTGAACTTCTCCGGCCACACCTTGGCGAATTCCGGAACCAGCGAGCTGACAATCAGGTCGCTGTGCAGCTGGGAAACGCCATTCACCGAATGGCTGCCCACGATGCACAGATGCGCCATCCGCACCTGCTTCTCGTAGCCCTCCTCAATGATCGACATGCGGCTGAGCTTTTCGTCGTCGAGGAAGGAATACTGCTTCATCTCGCGCAGCAACTGGTGATTGATGTTGAAGATGATCAGCATGTGCCGCGGCAGGACTTTTTCCATCAGCGGCACCGACCACTTCTCCAGCGCTTCCGGCAACAGAGTGTGATTGGTGTAAGCCAGCGTCTGCCGGGTGATGTCCCACGCATCGGCCCATGCTAATTTTTCTTCATCCAGCAAAATGCGCATCAGTTCGGCCACCGCCAGGCTGGGATGCGTATCGTTCATCTGGATGGCGACCTTGGCCGGCAACAATTCGATCTTCTTATGCTGCTGGCGGAAGCGGCGCATGATGTCGCCCAGCGCACAAGCCACCAGGAAATACTCCTGCACCAGACGCAGTTCCTTGCCACTCATGACCGAGTCGGAGGGATACAAAACCCGCGAAATATTTTCTGACGCGATCTTCTGCTCGACCGCGCGGATGTAATCGCCGCGATTGAAAATTTCGATGTCGAAGTCTTCCGACGCCTGGGCGGTGAACAGTCGCAGCCAGTTCACGGTCTGCCCCAGGTAACCGACAATGGGCATGTCCGTTGGAACGCCGAGCAAGATTTTCTGCTGCAGCCAGACCTGCTCCAGGCTGTGTTCCACTTCGCGCGGCCCCTCGACGCGGCCGTAAATCGGGATGCTGACGGCCTCTTCCGCATGCTCAATTTGGAACGGCGTGCCGTTGACCTTCCAGCGATCGGGCTTCTCCCGCTGGAAGCCGTTGAAGATCTCCTGGCGAAACAGTCCGTATTCGTAGTCGATACCGTATCCGAAGCCGGGCATGGCGAGCGTCGCCAGCGACTCCAGGAAGCACGCCGCCAGACGTCCCAAGCCGCCATTGCCCAAACCGGCATCGGTTTCGCTGTCCAGGACCTCGTCGAGGTTAACGCCGAATCCGGCGAGCACATCGCGGCAAAGCTCTTCCACCCGCAGGTTCGACAGGTTGTCGCCCAGCGACCGCCCCATCAGAAACTCCATCGACAAGTAATAGAGCTTCTTGGAATCCTTGTGACGGTACCGCGACTCTGTCTCCAGCATGCGGTCGACAATGCGGTCGCGGATGGCAAGCGAGACCGGCTTGAGATAGTCGGCGGGCTTCAGTTCGGAAGTGGGTCGGACCAGGGTATAGCGGACGTGGCGCAGGATGGCTTCTCGTAAGACTTCAGCGGGCCGGACCTGCGATAGAAATTCAGGGGATGACATAGAAAAAATGGCAGCAGTCCGCTACGAAATAACCTTTTCGATAAGCTCCCCGCCACCGACCTGCCGCGCCGGCAAAGGGACATGTGCTCGTACCGTGTGGCGTCGCCGCCGGTCTCGCGGGACCGGACATCCTCGCCGCCGGTTCCCAACCAACCCTTACCCCATCTGCTCATTCTACTGCCAACGCCCCGCCCTGAGAACCTCCGTGTTGCAAAGAATGGCTCCTCGCAGTACTTCGGCAAAGGCGGGCGGGGACTTAAACAATGGAAGAAGGTCAAGGAATGTAAGAATTGCCGGAAAACTTTGACTGCGAAACAAGACCTGGCGGGCTGAACGTGTGCCGCTACTGTTGTTTGATCTGCCTGGCACGTTCGTAAACCTTCACGTACTCCTTCGCCGAGTTTGTCCAGGAATAATCCTGGCCCATGCCGTTACGCATCAGCGCCTGCCAGGCGTCTTTGTCTGATTGGTAAAGACTGATGGCGTTCTTTCAAGGTTGCCAGCATGGCTTCCCCACTGTACTCGCGAAACTTGAAGCCGGTTCCCTTGCGTGTCCGTGGATCGAACTGCTCAACGGTGTCGTCCAACCCACCGGTTGCGCGCACTACGGGCACGGTACCGTAACGCAGGCTGTAAATCTGGTTCAGGCCGCAAGGTTCATAGTGCGACGGCATGAGGAACATGTCGCTGCCGGCCTCAATTTTGTGGGCCAGCACGTCATCATAGGCGATCTTTAAGGCGAACTTCTGGGGATACTGCTTCACCAAACGGCGGAACATGTCTTCGTAATCGCGCTGCCCCGTGCCGAGAACGACCATGATGAAATCTTCCAGTGCCAAGCGGTCGGCCACTTGCTGAATGAGGTCGAAACCCTTCTGCGCGACGAATCTGCGATACGATGCCCACCACCGGCAACTTGCTCTCGGTGTTCAAGCCAAACTCTTTCAGCAAGTCGGCGCGGCACGTCGCTTTGCCGGAAAGGTCCTCCGCCGAATAGCGCGCCGCAATATTCTTGTCCGTCTCCGGATTCCACGAGACGTTATCGACGGCGTTCAGAATGCCGGCAATCGTATTCCCTCGCGCGCGCAACACGCCTTCCAGCCCAAAGCCATACTCTGCGGTCTGGATCTCCTGGCTATAGCGACGACTGACGGTGGTGATGAAGTCGGCCATGGAGATGGCGCCCTTCAGGAAGTTCACTTTGCCGTAGAATTCCATCTTCGACATAGTGAACAGGTCCCAGGGCAGCATCAGCAGCGGCAGGATCTCAGGCTGGAACAGCCCTTGATACCCCAGGTTATGGATCGTGAAGACGCACGGGCAGGTGGCGAAGAGCGGATCCTGATCGTATAGCGTGTTCAGTAATATCGGCACCAGTCCGGTCTGCCAGTCGTGACAGTGAAGAACATCCGGCTGCCCCAGGATTTTTACCGCCTCCAGCACAGCCCGCGAAAACAGGGCGAAGCGCTCGGCATTATCGTGGTAGTCGCCCAGAGGGGTACCGTAAAGTCCGTCGCGATCGAAGTACGCCGGGTACTCAATGAAATAGAATTGCACTCCGGCCTGTTTGCCGCCATCGAGCACCGAGCAGAAGCGATAATGATCATCAAACGGCACGGTAATACTGGGAATGACGGTGACCGGATTTTCAAGGGTGGTCTGGCGGTAACGCGGGAGGTAGACGGTAACCTCGTGGCCGAGGTTGGCAAGGGCCGGCGGCAGCGCTCCGATGACATCCGCGAGGCCTCCGGTCTTGGAAAACGGAACGCACTCGGATGCCGCAAAAACAATGTGCATGAACCCTCCCAGCGCGGCTGTTAGGTTTCCGCGTGGTACATCGTCTTAGGTAACCAATCCCGGCGGAGAATGAAACTGGAAATGCTGAGACACTTGAGTCTAATTGCGGAGTCGAAAGAGGGTCAACGTGGCTAGAACCGCGTCGCAAAAGTCGAGCACCGAAAGTAGCCCGAAGCGCAAACCAAAATTGGGACAAAACTTCCTGGTGGACGAAGGCGCGGCCCAACGAATTGTGGAAGCGCTGGGCGACATTTCCGAGCGGACAGTGATCGAGATCGGTCCTGGACGCGGCGTTCTGACCGACCTGCTGGTCACCCGTGCGAAACGTGTCATCGGCATAGAACTGGATCGCGTGCTGGCCGCGCAACTCCGCATGCACTACGCCACGCGGACGAACGTCGAAATACTAGAATCGGACTTCGTGACCGCCGAGTTCCCGTCCATTGTCGGTCGTCGTGCCGGTCCGCTCCACGATCTTCGGCCCACACAGCAGGAAACCGTCGACATCGTGGGCAACCTGCCGTACTACATCACCTCGGATATCGTGCTCCGAATCCTGGAACTGCATCCCAAGATCGATCGCGCCGTGATCATGGTGCAACGGGAAGTGGCTGACCGGATCGCTGCCTCGCCCGGCAATCGCGACTACGGATTGCTTTCCGCCAGCGTGCAGTTGATTGCGCGTGTGGATAAGCTCTTCACCCTCCCGCCCGGCGCGTTCTCGCCGCCGCCGGAGGTCCACTCCAGCGCCGTGCGGCTCACCATGGCGCCCCGGCTGGAAGAGTTGCAAGTCGAAGAGGCACCGTTCATCGCGTTTCTGAAGGTCGCCTTCGCCCAGAAGCGCAAGACGTTGGTCAATAATTTGCGCGAACAATACGACCCCGCCGCAATCAAGACAGCATTGAGCTCGGCAAAATTGCGCTCCGACGTACGGGCCGAGGCGATTCCGCTGGAAAAGGCCGCAGCGGTATTCCGCGCACTACGCGAAGCGTAGACTTTCATCACGCGCCATGATGTCAACCGCTATCCGCCAACCCGCTGTTGCCGGACGCTTCTATCCGGCCAATGCCCAGCACCTCCGGGTCGAGGTACAGACGTATACCACCGCTCCTGCAGGGGCTGCTTCCGAAGAAAAAATTCGCGCGCTGGGCTGCGTTGTTCCGCACGCGGGATACATGTACTCCGGTCACGTAGCCGGAGCCGTATATCGCCGCCTGGAACTGCCGCGTCGCATGGTGATTCTTTGCCCCAACCACACCGGCCGCGGAGAGCCACTGGCCATCATGAGCCATGGCGAATGGCGAACGCCGCTGGGTGATGCCGCCATCGATGAGTCGCTGGCCGCGCGATTGAGAAAGCAGATGCCTCTGCTCGCCGAAGATGAAGAAGCGCATCGCTTCGAGCATGCATTGGAGGTGCAGCTTCCCTTCCTGCAAGTGCTGGCCCCAGGATTTCAGTTTGTGCCCATCGCGGTTGGCACCAGCAATTTCGAAGCGCTGAGCGCGCTTGGAGTCGTCATCGGCAGCGTACTGGCCGAGGAGGGCACTCCGTCGCTGGTGATCGCTTCCAGCGACATGAATCACTACGAAAGCGACGACATAACGCGCGTAAAAGATCGCCGCGCCATTGATCAATTGCTGGCGCTCGACCCGCGCGGACTGTATGACGTCGTTCACGATGGCAACATCAGCATGTGCGGCTACGGCCCAGCGGTCATTATGCTGACGGCTGCGCGGAAGCTCGGCGCCACCCAGTCAGAGCTTATTCGCTACGCCACCTCAGGTGACATCTCCGGCGAGAAGGACATGGTCGTGGGGTATGCAGGAATCGCTGTGTCGTAAATTCCTGCGTCTCCCGATTGCCTCTTGCCCCTATTTTTCAGATCCTCAAGAACCGTTGGCATCAGGACAGGGTATCCGCGTCGGCCGAGCGCTGGAGTACAATCCAGACGAGCACGTTATCGAGCTTCGAGGAGAAGTTGTTATGAAGCGGTTGCCATTGATTGCAATGTTAGTTGTATCGCTGGCGCTCGTCGGCGTGGCCCAAACCTCCATGGCGCCGGGAATGCAAAATGCTCCGGTGCGCAAGTCTCCGCTGGCCGATTACGCCGGTGCGTGGATCGGGACCTTCCAGGGGCATACCTGGATAAACATTCGATTGAACTTGCAGGGTACACAGATGACGGGCACCGTGCAGCATCAGAAGGACTTGCAGTTCGACAACAGTGGCGAACTGAAGAGCGTGGGTGAAGAGCAGGTGTCCGGCACGGTAGAAACTGCGGTCATAAACGGCGACGGACTGCTTCTAACCGTCAAAGATCCCGGCACGCAACAGACCGACCGCTACCTGATGCGGCTGACCGGCGGCAACACGGCTGAGGTCAAGATGGTGGCCATGTCGATGCCTCCTGGGATGCCCAAGCTAAAGCCGTGGAAGCTTAGCAAAGTTGGCCCCAGCGCGGTCACTCCCGTTCGCTAGCTGGCGCCGTTAACTCGCCGCTTCTGGCTGCGTAGTAAAGCTCATTCGATGTCACGCCAGCCGCTTCGCACAGCCCGAAGCGGCTGGTACACTGCTACCCGTTGATGACCTCTTTCATTCTGCGTCTGCTGGGAGCGCTCGCCGGACTGGGAAGTGCCGTTCTCTGCTGGTTCCTGGGCAACACGCTGGCTCCCTTGTTGCGGCACACTTCCCAGCTTTCCCTGGACCGCTCACGCTATGCCCTATTGGCCTTCCTGTTCGTTCCAGCCTTGATTCTGGCCGTGGTTGCCCTGTTCTGGGTACCGCCGCGCGTGTCAGGTGGAGGTCCTTTGCCCGAGGGGCGTCGTTGGCGACTGGTGCTGGTGCTGTTATTCGTAGCGGCGTTTACAAGCGGGCTGGTGCGATAATCCGGTCGTTGTTGTCGCGAACGACAGATCATCTCCGTCTCGCGATTTCCCAAAAATTTTCCGCGGGAAGGTTGGAGTGGTGTAGCCCGGCCTGACACCGTTCTGCTTCGGCCGACTCAAGCGGAGGAAACGGTAAAAACCCGCGCCACCACTCCCACAACATGTCTGAGGATAACCTCAAAAGGCGATTCCGCAAAACCGGAATCGCTCCTCAAAACATTAATTTCGATTCAAACTAGGCGGAAAGGGATGTTTGGGGCCGTCCTGTAGAATCGACCCCCATCAGAATTACGGGTGGGCTAGTGAGCGGCAGCAGTATGCCCAGCGTGCGCGGCAACCTGCAATCGCGCCTCTGCCCGGCGCTGGGCGAATTGCACTGCATCGTAATCCAGATCGGGAGCAGCTTTCTTCAGTTCTTCATCCGCGCGTGCCTTGGCAGCTTGCGCCCGGGCAACATCGATGTCTTCCGCGCGCTCGGCAGTATCCGCGAGGATCGTGACCTTGTCCGGCAGAACCTCGGCAAAGCCCCATGACACCGCGAAGTACTGCGTGTTTCCGCCATGGGTATAGCTGATCTCGCCGATACCAAGTTCAGTAATCAGCGGAGCGTGCCCCGGCAGAATCCCAAGGTCGCCATTCTTGCCGGGTATCTGGACTTGGTCAGCGTCGTCGCGGACCAGCGTCTTGTCCGGAGTCACGATTTGTAAATGCAGCGTATCAGCCATGGCAGCTTATGCGGTCGCCTTCATCTTCTCGGCCTCTTCCAGCACCTCGTTGATGTCGCCTTTCATGTAGAACGCCTGCTCCGGAATGTCGTCGTGCTTGCCGTCAACAATCTCCTGGAAGCTGTGTACCGTGTCGGCGATCTTCACGTACCGCCCCTTGATGCCGGTAAATTGCTCGGCCACGTGGAACGGCTGCGACAGGAACTTCTGGATCTTGCGGGCACGCGAGACCGTCAGCTTCTGATCTTCACTCAGCTCGTCGATACCCAGAATCGCGATGATGTCCTGCAGGTCCTTGTAGCTCTGCAGTACCCGCTTGACGGCCTGCGCGGTGTTGTAGTGCTCCTCGCCCACGATGCGCGGATCCAGGATGCGCGAAGTCGAAGCGAGAGGATCGACCGCGGGGTAGATACCCAGTTCGGAGATCTGACGCGAGAGCACCGTGGTCGCGTCCAGGTGGGCGAAAGCCGTAGCCGGCGCCGGATCGGTCAAGTCGTCAGCCGGCACGTAAATCGCCTGCACCGACGTTACTGAACCTTTCTTAGTCGACGTGATGCGCTCCTGCAACTCACCCATTTCGGTGGCCAGATTGGGCTGGTATCCCACGGCGGAGGGCATGCGGCCCAGCAGCGTGGATACTTCCGAACCCGCCTGGGTGAAGCGGAAGATGTTGTCAATGAAGAGCAGCGTGTCCGAACCTTCTTCGTCGCGGAAATACTCGGCGACCGTGAGGGCAGTCAGCGCCACGCGCAGACGGGCTCCGGGGGGCTCAGTCATTTGGCCGTAGATCAAGGCCGCCTTCGACTTCGAGGGCTCCTTGATGTTGACCACGCCCGATTCCTGCATTTCCAGCCAGAGATCGTTGCCCTCGCGGGTGCGCTCACCCACGCCGGCGAACACGGAGAATCCACCGTGCTTCAACGCGACGTTGTTGATGAGCTCCATGATGACGACGGTCTTGCCCACGCCGGCGCCGCCGAACAGGCCAATCTTGCCGCCCTTCAAGAACGGCTGGACCAGGTCGATGACCTTAACGCCGGTCTCGAACATCTCCATCTCGGTGGACTGCTCGTCGAACGCGGGGGCCTGCCGGTGAATGGGATTGCGTTTGGCGGCATTGACCGGGCCAAGCTTGTCCACGGGTTCGCCGATAACGTTCAGCACGCGGCCCAGGGTCTCTCGGCCCACCGGAACCGTGATGGGACCACCGAGGTCGATCGCCTTCATGCCGCGCACCATACCTTCGGTGGGCTCCATGGCGACGCAACGCACACGGCCTTCGCCCAGCTGCTGCTCGACTTCCAAAATGACGTTAATGGGCGTGGGGACGTCAAAACCGTCACTGGTGACGCGCAGCGCCGAATAAATAGGCGGCAGCGCCTTGTCGGAAAATTGCACGTCCACCGCGGGACCTGAAATCTGAATGATGTGTCCGATGTTTTCAGCCATATAAATTCCGCTCTTCGCGATTCGCTTTTGGCTACTAGCTTCTTAGCCTTCAACCCTTAGCAAAATATCCAGTTGTAATCGGCGTAGCGTTCTTCGCCAGCCACTAACCCCTAGCCACTGCCTTACAGCGCCGCAGCGCCGCTGACGATTTCGATAATTTCCTTCGTAATCGTCGCCTGACGGGCGCGATTCATCGTCAGCGTCAGCGAATCGATAACGTCGTTGGCGTTGTTGCTGGCCGACTCCATCGCCGTCATACGAGCAGCATTTTCCGCGGCAACCGACTCCAGCATTCCCTGGAAAATCTCAAACGCCACATACCGCGGCAACAGGTCTCTAAAAATCTCGGCGGGAGATTGCTCAAAAATGTAGTCGACCGGCTGCGTGGCAAACTTGCCGGCTTCGGCTTCGAAATCCGTCGGCGGCGGCTCTTTCAAGCTGATACCGGCCGACCGCGCCGCTTCGGCCGCCCGTTCACGCTCTTCCAGCGAAAACTCTTCCGACAGTGCGACTTCGCGACTGCCCAGCTCCTGCACCGGCAAAATACGCTGTGCGATCAGCCGCTGTGAAATGACCGACTTGAACTCGTTGAAGATCAGGTAGACCGAATCGATCTGCTCGTCTACGTAAGCCTTGGAAATACGATCGGCAATCTCGGATACCTGTTCGTAGTCCACTTTGGCCAGCAGGTTGAGGTGCTCGCCGATGACCTGTATCTTTCCGGCGCGCTCTTCCCCGGCCTTACCAACGGGGTAGCGCCGCCGCAGGAAGTCGCGGCCCTTGCGCCCGATGGTCACCACATCAACGTTCTTGTCGCTGAAATGTTGCAGGAACTTGGTGGCCGCCTTCAGCACGTTGGAGTTGAAAGCGCCCGCCAGACCTCGATCTCCGGTAACCAGCACCAGCAAAACGTTCTGCTCCGGACGTTGCGCAAGCAGCGGGCTCAGCGGCTCACCGGTCTTGGGATCCGTCAGGTCGGTACGGCTAATCGTCGAGCGCAGGACATTGACGAGCATCTGCGCATAAGAACGCGACGCCAAGGCCCGTTCCTGAGCGCGTCGCAGCTTTGCCGCAGCCACCATCTTCATGGCCTTGGTGATCTGCCGCGTGCTCTTCACGCTGCGAATGCGCCGCCGAATATCGCGTATGTTCGCCATGACTTCCTATGCGCTCGCCTTAGCTGCGGCTTGATGCTCACTGGCAAAGCGGTCCTTGTACTCCTTGATCACCTTGGTCATGCCTGCGCGCAACTCATCGTCGAGCGTTTTCTTTTCTTCAATCGACTTCAATAATCCGGCGTTGGTCGTGTCGACATAGGCGTACAAGCCCTTTTCGAAATCACGCAACTGATCGATCGCCATGTCGTCCAGCAGGCCCTGCGTTCCGGCGTAGATGATCAGAATCTGCTTGGAGAACGGCAGCGGCTGATACTGACCCTGCTTCAGAATTTCCGTCAGGCGCTGGCCGCGGGCGAGCTGTGCCTGCGTCGCCTTGTCCAGGTCGCTGCCGAACTGCGAGAACGCCGCCAGTTCGCGATATTGCGCCAGGTCGAGACGCAAGGTACCGGCAACCTGTCGCATGGCCTTGATCTGCGCGCTTCCGCCAACTCGGCTTACAGACAGACCAACGTTCACCGCAGGACGCACGCCGGAGTTGAACAAGTCGGTTTCCAGATAAATCTGTCCGTCGGTGATCGAGATGACGTTGGTCGGAATATACGCCGAGACGTCGCCCGCCTGGGTTTCAATGATGGGCAATGCGGTCAGCGAACCACCGCCAAGCTCATTGCTCAGCTTGGCCGCGCGCTCCAGCAGACGGGAGTGGAGGTAGAACACGTCGCCGGGGTACGCTTCGCGGCCCGGAGGGCGGCGCAGCAGCAGCGAGATCTCGCGGTACGCCACCGCGTGCTTGGAAAGATCGTCATAGATGCAGAGCGCGTGCCGCTTGGTGTCGCGGAAGTATTCGCCCATGGCACAGGCGGCGTACGGCGCGATGTACTGCATTGGCGCGGGATCGGAAGCCGACGCGGACACCACGATGGTGTACTCCATTGCGCCGGCGTCTTCCAGCGTTTTCACTACCTGGGCCACCGAAGAACGCTTCTGACCGATGGCGTTGTAAATACAAATCAGGTCGCGGCCCTTGCTGTTGATGATGGCATCGAGCGCGACCGCTGTCTTGCCGGTCTGGCGATCGCCAATGATGAGTTCGCGCTGCCCGCGGCCGACCGGAATCATGGAGTCGATCGCCTTCAATCCCGTCGCCATGGGCTCACGCACCGGCTGCCGATCGATAACACCAGGCGCCAAACGCTCTACCGGAATGAACTGGTCGGTGTTGATGGGGCCTTTGTCGTCGATGGGCTGGCCCAGCGCGTTGACCACGCGGCCAATCATCGCATCGCCTACCGGCACGCTCATGATTCGTCCGCTGCGCTTGACTTCGTCGCCTTCTTCAACCTCGGTGTACTCGCCCATCAGCACCACGCCGACCTGGTCTTCTTCCAGGTTCATGGCGATGCCGGCTACGTTGTGGGGAAACGACAACAGCTCACCCGACATGACTTTGTCCAGACCGTAAACGCGAGCGATACCGTCGCCGATGGACATAACCGTGCCCACTTCATCAACGGCAATCTTGGTTTCGTAGTTGTCGATTTGCTCGCGAATGAGCTTTGTGATCTCGTCTGCTTTAATCTGCGCCATAGAATTCCGTTCGGATAAAGCGGGGATTCAAGCCCCGCCTCGACCTGTATTGTTATCAGTGCTTCCCAACTTAATTCGGCACGACTGCGCCGCAATGCCCTACGCCAAGCTCAATTCCTGGCGCATCTTTTCCAGTTGACCGCGTACCGAACCGTCGTAAATCGTGCTGCCGACGCGTACCGTAACTCCGCCTAGCAGGTCGGGCTTGGAGATGTAGTGCGCGCGCACCTTTCTGCCGGTCATTTTTTCGACCTGCGACTCCAACTCCCTCATCTCGGCTGGAGCTAGCGGGCGAGCGCTGGCAATCTCCACTTGAACGAACCCCAACTGCGTATCCAGTTCGGTCTCCACCTGGCGCGCGATATCGTCGAGCATCGCAATGCGGCGGTGATCGATGAGCACGGCAAAAAAGTTGCGAATCGGCTTTACCACTCCAATTTGCTTGGTGATCGCGTCCAGCACCTGACGCTTCTGCTCGGCAGAAATCGCAGGCGACTCCCAAACTTTCCGTAGATCGCGGCTCTCGTTTATCGCCGCCACCATGGACTTCATCTGCTCGCGGACAACTTCACCATCGATCTTCTGCTCCAGGACAACTTCCACCAGGGCACGGGCGTAGCGGCTTGCAATCGCGGCCATAGCTTACTTCCCGTCCTTTCCCATGTGATCCACGAAGTCGCGGACCAGGGCATGGTCAGTGGCATCATCCACATGGATCTGACGAGCTGCCAGGTCGACGGCCAGCGAGGCTGCGTAGCCTTTCAGTTCGCGACGCGCGTTGCGCGCGATGGCGTCAATCTCTGACTCAGCCGCGTGCACAATCTTCTGACGGTCTTCTTCGGCGGTCTGGCGGATGCGCTGTTCCTCAGCGACGGCTTCGCGCTCCGCCGAAGTACGAATCTCTTCCACCTCGGCGTCCAGTCTGCTCAGGCGCTGCTCGATCTCGCTCAGGCGGCGCGCCGCATCGGCACTGGCGGCCTGCGCTTCCTTAATGCCTTTTTGAATGGTCGCCGTACGCTCGCGGAAAGCCTGCGGAATGCTTTTCCTTCCCAGATACCAGAAGAACAATCCCAGCAAACCGAAATTCACTACCAGCGACAGCCAGTACATCTGGTGCTCATTCATTCCCAGATGACGGGCGAACCAACGCACCGAAGCGGAATACTTGAACTGAGCGTTTTCTTCGCCGGCGTCTTCGCGCGACTCTTTGGCGAGATCGTTGCCGATGGCCGCGTTGGGATTTTCAGGCTTTTGCTCAGCCGCGCCGGGAGATGGCTGGGAGGAAGTGGCGGCCGGTTCGCTGGAAGTAGCTGCGCCCGACTGCTGCGCAGCAAGAACTCCGCAGCTCAAGCAAGCCAACAACAGGAAAACTCCCAGGCGGCGTTTGGAGTGGCCCATCATGCGCGGCCCCCCAGAGCCGGCGTGCTGCCGGCAGGCTTCAGAATAGTGCGAATAATTTCGCCAGACAGCCGCTCGACGTCGCCCTGCAAGCTGGTGCGGGCTTCCGCCATGTCTTTATCCAAAGCCAGGCGCGCATCGCGGATCTGCTGCTGCGCCCGGTTGCGGGCCTCGGTTAACGCCTCGTTTCGTGCCTGCTGAGCCAGGTTTCGTTTCGCTTCCTGGGCTTTGAAAACCGCCAGGCGCGCATCGCGTAATTTCTGCTCATACTCCTGAGTTCTCGACTCCGCCGCCGCAACGTCAGCGCGCGCTTTCAGCACGGCGCCTTCGGTCCGTTCACGACGCTGCGCCAGAACGCGCTCCAACGGCTTGCGGACCAGATTCTGATACAGGGCGTACAGCAACAGCAAGATCACCACCGTTGGGATGGCGTCGAGCAGTAATTCCCCTACTTGTCTGAGAGTATTGTCCATCCTTGGTGTCGTGAGTGCCTACGGCTGAAGATTCACTGCGGGCGCTAAGGAAATATCTGGAACTCTTGAAACTACCAGAGCCCGTCTCCGAATGTCAACGAACTGGCATCACGAATTCGCTATGAATTTCAAATCCGCGCCGAAGTTTTCCCATTGCGGCCTGCACTGACTTCGATTCGCAGAGTTTCGCTGCTCACGACAGCGAATTTGCGCTCAACGCGTCCAAATTTTAGACGGCCTTACGGTTCGTTGTGCACAAACTCCGGCTCTTTCCCCTGGCTCCACGGATCGTACGTTTGCACGAAGATCATGCGATCCCGAATCGTTGGGTGGTCCCATGCCCAGAACTCGGCAAACTTTCCGACATTGGGATAGTCCAGCGACTCTTCCCCCAGCACCTGGAAAGCGTGTGCGGCGCTGTAGGAAGCGTCGGGCACCAGGCCATGAATCACTTCCACGCCATACTGGTCCGCCTGGTGTTCGTAATGCCGCGACACTGCGTTGAACACTGGTGTCGCAAGGAACATGAGCACGGAAAAAATCAACACCAGCAACGGCACCGAAGCCCAGTCGGCGAGTTCACGAATTCCCCACTGTTCGCCATGGCGAGAGACCAGCCAGTTGGCGAGGCGGTATCCCACGTAGAACAGCACGAGAATTTCCAGCAGCGTGATCACCACCTGCTTGGGAATGTGTCCGAGAACGTAGTGGCCCATCTCATGGCCGAAGACAAACAGAGTTTCTGGCGTGGTCATGTGCTGCATCGTGGTGTCCCAAACCACCACGCGCTTGGTAGCGCCGAAACCGGTGACATAGGCGTTGAGCGTGGTCCGCTTTTCGCTCGCCTTCATCTCGAACATGCGCTCTGGCGGGATGTCCATGCCGGCCCGGTGCACCACACGCTCGATTTGCACCACCAGGTCGTTGTGATGATCGCTGAGCGGCTCGAACTTGTTGAACATGGGTTCGACCCACACCGGCTCAACAAACAATACGAAAATGACAATAGGAACCAGCGCCAGCCAGAAGTAGAACCACCAGCGTCGCGGGCTGCGGCGCAACACCGCGTACAAAATCCATCCCAGCAAGCTGGCAAACAGAAAGCCCAGCAGCAGCGTCTTGCCCCAATCGCCGAACCACGATCCCCACGATTGCACCGATAGCCCGTACTTCAGCCCGATGTGATGCTGATAAAGATCGAAAGGCAGTTGGGTCAACTCATTCACCAGCACAAAGAGAGACATCACCACCGCTGCTTGTACCCAGCGAAAACGTGAAAACCTTTGTGCCAGGTTGCGCAGCCAGGGACCGAAGTGCAGGCGCAGCATGATCCAGAGCACCAACAAGCTCCAGAACGTGGTGACAAAGTACAGAACCCCGGTGAGCAGATAAAGAGCGTAGGCCTTAGCCAGTTTGTCGGGGGGCAAGGTGTACTGCATCAGGGGATGAGCAGGGGCTTGCCCGGAAGCGGCCGTTGACATTGGCGGCGTAGAGCTTCGCTGCGCAATGGCTGCCGTGGCGAGCAGCATTGCCAGTCCGACCACAAGCAACGCCACCAAGGAACCACTCTGGCTACCGAACCGCGGCATACATACCTCTGTTTCCTGACGATGGCGGAGTCTAGCACCGATGAGCTCCGAAGCGGCAAGCTGACACCGCGCCGCGTCTGTGACGGAATCGCACCCGGCGTTTCATCCCCCCTGTTTTCAGCCACTTGAGGCGTTACTCAGAATAGCGCAACTGCTTGGAAATTCAGCAGCTTATCACGATTTCCGCTTGACTTTTCCACATCCGGGCGTAGCATAAAAACATCACCTCCGATCCATTTCAGGATCGAATGGGCTCGGAGCCAAGGAATCGTCACCGCTCCTTGGCATCGGGCCTATTTTACTGCCCGTTTTCGGTATGATTTCGCTGGCCGGCTTTACTGCGGAACTCTGATTGCTACCGTCCCGACTGGATGAATTCAAAAATACTGTTTGCTGTTGGACTGTTCTTCTGTCTTACGCCGTGGGCTAGCCCACCGCTGGCTTTGCTCGCCGGACTGGTTTTCGGCGCCATCGCCACCCACCCCTACAAAAACGAATCGCGGAAGCTCTCGAAGGTTTTGCTGCAGTCCGCCGTCGTGGGTTTGGGCTTTGGCATGAACCTGCAGGAAGTGTTGCACGCCGGCAGCAGCGGCTTTCTCTACACGGCCCTAGGCATCGCCTTCGCGATGACGGTGGGCACGCTGCTGGGCAAGGCTTTCCATGTGGAACAGCGGGCCGCGTTCCTCATTTCTACCGGCACGGCCATATGTGGAGGCAGCGCCATCGCCGCCGTGGGTCCCATCACCGGCGCTACCGAAGACGAGATGTCCGTGTCCCTGGGAACGGTATTCGTGCTCAACTCCGTCGCCCTGCTCACCTTCCCGTCGATTGGTCTATGGCTGAAGCTGTCGCAAACGCAGTTTGGCTTGTGGGCCGCCCTGGCAATCCATGACACCAGTTCAGTAGTCGGGGCGTCGGCCAAGTACGGCGCGATTGCGCTGGCGGTCGGCACAACCGTGAAACTGGCGCGCGCTTTGTGGATTGTTCCGCTCTCCATCGGCACCGCTGCGGTCAAAGGCAGCAAGACCAAGATTCAATGGCCATGGTTCATCCTGTTCTTCTGCCTCGCGGCCGTGGCCAACACCTATTTCTATCCCGGCGCAAATGCCTATCACTGGTTGAGTAACGCCGGCAAACTGATGCTGGTGATCACACTATTCCTGATTGGCGCGAGCTTGTCTCCGGCGACGGTACGGAAGGTCGGACCCAGGCCCTTGCTGCAGGGCATTGTGCTTTGGATTATTGTGGCTGTCACCAGCCTGCTGGCCATTCGCGCAGGCTGGATAAAAATCTAGGAATAACCATCAATTCATGCTTGATAACACGGCGTTGAAGAATCGCGTGCAGTTCTCGCTCAGGACTTTCTTGGTTGCTGCCCTGCTTGCCTCGCTCGGGCTCACGGCGGTCGGGCAGAGCAGAACGGCAAGCCCCACCGCGATTTGCGCCGACTGCCTGCGCAAGAACCTGGAATACCTGGCCGGTTCCGACCTGAATGGCCGTGGCAGTGGCACTCCCGATGAATACAAGGCGGCGGAGTACATCGCCGGCCAACTCAAGTCGTACGGGCTCGCACCGGCCGCCCAAGATGGCTCTTACATCCAGACTGCAACCGTCCGGTCCCGGACCGTCACACTGGCTCCAGTGCTCACTATGAACGCTGGTCCAGCCTCGCAACCGGTGACTTTCACCCACGGCAAGGAGATCGCAGTTTTCCGGCTTTCGCGGTCCGACGTTTCGGCCCCATTGCAAAAGCTGGACCTGAACGACGCGAGTGTCTCACCCAGCATGGTGAAGGAGGGCGCCGCGGTTGTCATCAAGCTGAAACCCGACGCCAGTCTTAAGACTATGAACGAGGTTACCAGCGTCTATCGCAGGACTAGGGCAGCGCTGGTGATCATTCCGGAGTTTTCGGGAGCGGAGCAGATGTTCGAACAGCTGGGGAAACGAATGCCCAGCTCTCCCCGGGAAATCGCTGGCGAACCCGCCGCGGCTGACCTGGTGATGGCGTCGCCGGAGACATTCGCGCAAATGTGGGATTCGCCCGACGCGGCCACCCTCCATCTTCACGCCGAAGTAACTCCGTGGCAGGATTCGCACACGTGGAATGTGCTGGCGAAGGTCATGGGCAAGAAGGACACCCAGATTATTCTGCTCAGCGCACACCTTGATCATCTCGGCATTAAGGATGGCAAAGTCTATCCAGGAGCCGATGATGATGGGTCCGGTACCGTCGCCGTCATGGAATTGGCACGCGCCCTGGCCAAACAACACCGGCCGCAACGTACCGTGGTGTTCGCCCTGTGGGGCAGCGAGGAGGCGGGACTGGTGGGCGCACGCTATTTCCTCAGAAATCCCACCTTCGACCTGAAAAATATCGTCGCCAATCTGGAATTTGAGATGATCGGCCGGGCTGATCCCAAGGTTCAAGCCAACCAGTTATGGCTTACCGGATGGGAGCGCACCGACCTGGGACCGACCCTGGCGGCTCATGGAGCGCTCCTGGTTGGCGATCCGCATCCGGATCAGAGCTTCTTCATGCGCTCGGATAACTTCGCACTGGCGAAGGAAGGCATCATCGCGCAGACGGTTTCCAGCTACGGCTTACACAAGGATTACCACCAGCCCACGGATACGGTAGATAAAGTCGACTGGCAGCATCTGGACAGCGCCGTCGGCTCCATGATCGCCCCGATCAACTGGCTGGCGAACAGCGAGTTCACGCCCCAGTGGAATGCGGGGAAAAAGCCGTAACGTCACCCCTTGGCTTCTTCCAACACCTGCGACACTTCTTCCCACTCGGCCATCAGCGTTTCCAACTCGACCCGCCGCTTGCCGAGTAAGTCGGTCCACTTGGCCGTGTCCTCGGCACTGACGAACGTCTGCAGCTCACGCTCACATTCAGCAATACCGTCTTCGAGCTTCGCAATTCCCTGCTCTACTTCGTGGTGACGATCTTGTATCTGTTTCAGCTTGATGGGATTGATGCGTTTCCTTGACTGCCCTTTACTCTCAACGTAGCCCGGAACATCCGACAGCGTGGGAGCCCACTGTTTGACCGCATCCTCATCGCCGCCTTCACCTTTGCGCTGCTTGCGCCACAGGTAGTCTTCGTAATTACCGGGGAACACTTCCACCCGTCCATCGCCAATCTCGAAGACGCGCGTCGCCAGTTTGTCGATGAAGTATCGATCGTGCGAAACAAAGACCACTGTGCCGTTAAATTTCTCCAGTGATTCCAGCAGAACGTCCTTGGCGCGCATGTCGAGATGGTTGGTAGGCTCATCCAGCAGCAGAAAATTAGAAGGATGCAGCAGCATCCGCGCCAGGGCATAGCGGTTGCGTTCGCCGCCCGACAGTACTCCGATCGGCTTGAACACGTCGTCTTCGGAAAACAAGAACGACCCTAGAACTCCTCGCAGCTCGGTCATCGACTTCTGTTCCGAGACACTGGACAGGTCATCCAGCATGCGTGCGTTCGGATCGAGTTCCTTGTACTGGTCCTGCGCGAAGTAGTCCGGCTCGACGTTGTGGCCAAGGTTCATCTTGCCGGCAGTCAACCCCTCGATCCCGGTAAGCAGCTTGATCAAGGTCGATTTGCCGGCGCCGTTTACGCCCACCAGCGCGATACGGTCGCCGCGCTGAATGGTGAAATTGACGCCGCTGAAAACCTGCTTCGGGCCGTAACTCTTGGCTACGTCAACACATTCCACGACGGTGCGTCCGCTGGGCTTGGGCTGGGGAAAGCTGAAGTGAATGGTTCGCTCATCGGGAGGAATCTCGATGCGCTCGATCTTCTCCAGCTCCTTGATGCGGCTTTGCACCTGTTTGGCTTTCGTCGCCTGCGCGCGGAAGCGATTGATGAACGCCTCGAGTTGCTCGATGCGGTCGCGCTGGTTCTTGTAGGCAGCCACCAGCGTGTCGCGGCGCTCCTGCTTCTGCTGGAGATATTTTTCGTAGTTGCCGCTGTAGAAGTGCACCCGCTTGTTCCAGATTTCGGCGGTGCGATTTACCGTCACGTCGAGGAAGTAGCGATCATGCGAAATCAGGACATAGGCGAAGGGATAGGCGAGCAGGTATTGCTCCAGCCAGTTGCGGGTTTCCAAGTCCAGGTGATTCGTCGGCTCGTCGAGCAATAGCAGGTTCGGCTTTGAGAGCAGCAGTTTGCCCAAGGCAATGCGCATCTGCCATCCGCCGGAGAACTCTTCCGTATAGCGCGTCCAGTCCTCCTTGCGAAAGCCCAGGCCGTCCAGCACCGTACCCACCTGCGAGTCCAGCGCGTAGCCGTCCTTCACGCGAAACTCGCTCAGGATGCTCTGGTAGCGGTCCGCCACTTGCGCATATTCACCGGACGACGGGTCTAGCTCGCCGATTTTGTGAGCCAGTTCCTCCATCTCCTGCTCCAGGCTGCGGAGGTTAGCGAACACCGACATGCACTCGTCGAAGACGGTGCGTCCGGACAGCTGGAGTCCATCCTGCGGCAGGTAACCGAAGGTCGTATTTTTAGCGGAAACGATGCTGCCGTAGTCGAGCGATTCCAGCCCGCCCAGCACCTTCAGCAGGGTAGATTTGCCGGTGCCGTTGGCACCCACCAGCCCCACCCGCTCGTTGGGGGTGATGAGCCAGTCGAGGTTTTCGAAGAGAAGCTTAGGACCGAACCGTTTTCCGGCAGAGGAAAGCTGAATCATGATGAGATGTTAAATGTCATTTTAGATTGCCGGGCTGGCCTATTTGAGCTCGGAGGACTGCGCCGCGGACGCTGCCACCTCGACGCGCACGCCGAAGTCGATTAGCAGCCGCGCGAACGAGTCTTGTGGAAAGACGCGACTGGCGCCGAGAGATCAGTTCCGACAGCCGTGGCCGCCAAAAGCTAAGAGCCAACAGCTACAGCCGGCTTCTTCAATTGCTCTTCTTCTGGCCCCGGAGAATGCGGTCATCGATCGGCTTGCGGCCGGCAAAGCCTTCCTGCATGCCGTGCCAGTGCGTGATCCTGGTTTCGCCCATCTTCCAGCACAGCAGGATCACTTCATCGCCGACGATACAGGGAAAGTCCAGCAGCCCGATGTCTAGGTCCTTCACCTGGACGCCGGTGGCATCGATCTCCGCCACGGCATCTTTAGCGCGCTGCAGCGCCTTCTCGCGCTCCGCCTTGCGGCGAGCCACCGCCGCAATATCCACCAGAAGCCCGCCGCTCAAATAGATGCGGTTGGCCAGAGCCTGGTGCTCGGCGTCCACTTCTTCAATGAGCGTCTTCGCCTGAATGGCGGAGCGCAGCAGCGATTCGAGTACCGGCAGCAGAGTTTCGGCTTCAGCAACAGTGAAGGTACGCGCCATATCGATGTTTTCCAGCTCGGCTATCTTTGCCTGGTTCCGTTCAGCAACACGACGGCGATGCTCCCGCAGGTCTGACCAATACCGCGGAACCCGCCGCAAAAATTTTTCCCGTGGACGTCTGCGAATAATCACTTGATCTCTAACATCCTATCAAGCGCGACCTTTGCCCAGCGTTTTACGTCACTTTTTACCGAAATTTGATTGACGATGTTGCCGTCCACCAGGTTCTCCAAGGCCCAGCACAGGTGCTGTGGCGAAATACGAAACATGGTCGTGCACAAGCAGCCGGAGTCGTCCAACGTAATGACCCGCTTGTCAGGATTCTCCTTGGCCAGGCGGTTGATCAGGTGGATTTCCGTGCCGATCGCGAACGAGGCGCCCGCCGGCGCTTCCTTCACCTGTTTGATGAGGTAATCGGTCGAGCCGATTCCATCGGCTTTCTGGCAGACCTCCCAGCGGCATTCGGGATGGACGATCACCTGGATTCCTGGGTAGCGGGCGCGAACCTTGTCCACGTGCTCCGGCAGGAAGCGCTGGTGCACGGAACAGTGCCCCTTCCACAGGATGACCTTGGCCTTGCGCAGGCGCTCCGCTGTCAGGCCGCCCTGAAGCATGTACGGATCCCAAACCACCATCTCGTCCAGCGGCAGGCCGCGCGCGTAGCCGGTGTTGCGGCCCAGGTGCTGGTCGGGCAGGAAGAAAATCTTTTGGTTGCGGCTGAATCCCCAGTCGAACGCGCCTTTGGCATTCGAGGAGGTGCAAACCAGGCCACCACGCTCGCCGCAGAATCCCTTGATCGCGGCTGTCGAATTCATGTAGGTGATCGGCGTGATGCCGTGGCCTTCGTCGTCCGTCAGGCCGAGCCTGACGAACTGCTCCCAGGCGTCTTCCACTTGCGTGATATCGGCCATGTCGGCCATGGAACAGCCGGCGTTGAGATCGGGAAGGACGACCGCTTGTCCTGGACGCGCCAGGATGTCAGCGCTCTCCGCCATGAAATGCACGCCGCAGAAGACAATGTAGCTGCCGTCGGCCTCTGCTGCCATCTGCGAAAGACGATAGGAGTCGCCGCGATAATCGGCAAAACGGATGACTTCGTCGCGTTGATAGTGATGTCCCAGGATGACGCACTCGTCGCCCAGGGCTTCCCTGGCGGCGGCAATGCGGCGATCCATGGTGTTGTCTGGGAGTACCAGATAATTTTCGAGCGAGCACGATACTGCTTCTGTCACCAGTGCTGTAGCCATCTAAATTGTCTCTGCCTTCAGTCCCGGCCGCGTGGTTTCCGCTTAGTTTACGGAGGTCACGCCCCGGAACGGGGATGTTGAAAGCTGACTCGCGGCTCCAGTAGATCCACTACGCTTGCGCGCCCGACCTACGGGGATGTTGAAGCTGCCAGTTGACGCTTCTTACTACTCACTTCATTCGATGCCCGCACTTGCGCTTTTGTTACAAAATACCAACAGCGCGGCACGCGTACCGAACCCATTATTGTTACGCGTTGGTTACGAATACGCAAGCGAAAGCTGGGGGATGCCGTCAGTCGGATAGGGTCACGGCCGCCAGGCGTGACTGCTCCCTGCTGGCAAATCGGCCTGGTATCCCTGACGTAAGAGTTAAGAGTGGGCGGCCTGTTAGTGGCTTTCGCAAGCATGATTTAGCCGATGCTCGCGGACAGCTCTTATCCCCCGATATGCACCATGGTGCGTGACGCCGGAACAAAACCCGGCTCCCCAATATGGTGCCGCTCTTCTTTGTGATCCACGACCTTGCGAATGAAATCTGCCAACTCGTCATCGCTGGCGCCGAGCCGCATCTGCGCCGCCAGGTCATGTTCTCGGACGGAAAACAGGCAAGTACGAATCTTCCCATCAGAGGTCACGCGCACTCGGCTGCAATGTCCGCAGAAGGGATGCGACACAGGGGCGATAATGCCGATCTCGCCTACACCATCTTCAAAAACGTAGCGCCGCGCCGTCTCGCTTTGCGCGTGGCCGATTTCGCGCAGCGGCATGAACGCGGCCATGCGCTGCAAAATCTCGTCCAGCGTGACGACGATCTCGGGCGACCACACCCGGTCTTCTTCCAGGGGCATGAACTCGATGAAGCGAACAGCCACGTTTTCTTCGCGCGCGAAGCGCCCAAACGCCGGAACCTGATCTTCATTGAAGCCGCGCATGAGACACAGTTCACCTTGACCGGGTTTAGCCCCGCGCGGTGTGCGGCACGAATGCCGGCAAGCACGCGTTCATACCCATTGGCGACGCGGGTGATGCGGGCGAAGCGCTCCGCGTCGACCGCGTCCATCGAGACAGTCACGCGCGTGAGTCCCGCATCGGCCAGCGGCTGCGCCATCTCGGCCAGCAGGTGCCCGTTCGTCGTGATCGCGATGTCGACCGGCTCGCCCTCCACCGTGCGCATCTGCCCCAACTCGCGCACCATGTCGACCAGTCCCTTGCGCATCAGGGGCTCACCGCCGGTCAGCCGAATCTTGGTGATGCCCAGGCCAACGAAGACGCGCGCCATGCGCAGGTAATCGGCTATGGGCATCTCGGGAAACTGCGGCCCATCGGTTCCCGTCCGGCAATAGACGCAGCGATAGTTACAGCGGTCGGTAATGGAGATGCGCAAGTCGCTGATGCGCCGTCCGAATTTGTCGGTGAGAAGCACGCTGTTCGCTATTTGCCTTTCGCAAAGACTCGGCTGCTGGCTCTTAGCCTTAGGAGCAAGCCTTCTGCCGGGTTCCCCGTTCCAGCCCTCTTTTGGCCAGGGAGGGAAATTTCAGTTGTGTGAGGAAACGAGACGAGAGGCGCGCGCCAAGGTAGGCAGCACGGCGCCGATCATTTCCTTTCCAAACACGGGAGGCGTGGACGTTTCCCTCCACACCCTCGGTTCCGCGAACTTCACGGAACACCGCCGCCGCAACCATGGGTATGCCGTCAGGTTGCGGAAGTCGGAAACTGTTGCTACCGATTATAGATGCGGGGAGGGGAGGAAAGCAGCGGGGTCAGCTGGGAAAAGGACGAATAGCGATAAAGCTCTTTCGACTCGCACCCCGATGCGATGGCGCGCTCGGGCTGAAGCGGCTCATAAGCTTGTAGCTCTTAGCCTCAAGCCCTGGCATTTAAGGGTTTGGAGTTTCAGCAGCGGCAACGCTAAGCCCTTGGCGTCTCAGAGCTGACGTCTAAGAGCATGGTGGCTTCAGCACCCCTACATGCCCTCGTAATTCGGGCCGCCGCCGCCCTCGGGTGGCACCCACGTGATGATCTCGTAGGGGTCCATGATGTCGCAGGTCTTGCAGTGCACGCAGTTAGAGGGGTTCAGGTGGATCTCCAACCCGCTAGGCGTGTCCTTGGCCTCCACCATCTCGTAGACGTTCGCCGGGCAGAAATTCTTGCAGGGATTGCCGAACTCGGTAACGCAGCGCTCGTTGCAGATGTTGGTGTCGTGAATCACCAGATGCGCCGGCTGATCCTCTTCGTGCTTGGTGCCAGAGTGATATAAGTCGGTCAGCTTATCGAAAGTCAGCTTGCCATCGCCTTTGGCTGGGCCAATGATGTTCGCCTCGGGACCGCCATCGGCCGGCAGCCGGTGCAGTTGCTTCATGCGATGGTGTCCGGCATCGTTGGAGTAACGCGCCCGCAAGCCGCGACCACCCGTGACCTGCTGGATGCCGGCGTTGACCATGCCGGAGAGGAACCCTTTATCGAAGCCCTGGTGGAAGTTGCGCACCGGCCACAATTCGGTCTTAATCCAGCTCTTCTCCACCCGGTTCTGGAAAGTTTCCAGCACAGGAAGCGAGAAATCCTGTTTCACCATGGCTTCAAAGGCGGTTTCAGCTGCCAGCATGCCGCTCTTAATGGCGAGGTGAATGCCTTTCAGCCGCTGCGAGTTCAAAAACCCGGCAGAGTCTCCCAGGATCATCCAGCCGTCGCCCGCCAGCGGTGGAATGCACCACCAGCCGCCATATGGCAGTGACTTGGCTCCGTAACGCACCATTTTGCCGCCTTCCAGCAGCTTGGCAATAAACGGGTGCTTCTTGAACTCCTGCAACACGTGCTGCGGGTCAATGCGGGGGTCGGGATAGTCCAGGCCGGTGACGAAACCCAGCGAAACGATGTTGTCCTTGCCGCCGTAAATCCATGCGCCGCCGTATTCGTTAAAACTCAACGGGTAGCCCATGGTGTAGATCACTTCGCCCGGGGCAATGCGCCCGGATGGCACCTCCCACAGCTCCTTCACTCCAACGCCGTAGGTCTGCGGATTGGTGTCGCGATCAAGCTGAAAGCGACCTATGAGTTGCTTGGTCAGCGATCCGCGCGTGCCTTCCGCCAAAATGACGACTTTCGACTTCAGGTCATATCCCGGCTCGAAGTTAGACTTCTTCTCGCCGGTCTTGTCGACGCCCTTGTCGTCGGTGCGGACGCCACAGACCCGACCGGCGTCAAACAGCAACTCGGATCCTGCGAAGCCGGTGAACACCGTAATCCCCGCCTCTTCCACTTTGCCGCCCAGCCACTTCACGAACTTGTTAATCGAGATAACGTAGTTGCCGTGATCGCGCATGGGAGGCGGCGTGATGGGAAACTTGAATTTACCGCTACGGGTGAGATAGTAGACCGCTTCCTTGGTCACCGGCGCGTCAAGCGGCGCTTCCTTCTCGAAGTCCGGCAGCAGCTCGCGCATGGAACGCGGATCGAGCAGCGCCCCGGAAAGGCAGTGCGCGCCGACTTCACGAGCTTTCTCCAGCAGGTAAATGTTCTCTTTGGTGAGCTGCGCCTCAGGATGTTGAGCATTGTGTTCATCGATCAGCTGCGAAAGCCGCAGGGCGCAGGCCATGCCTGCCGGCCCTCCACCGACGATGACCACGTCGGCTTCCATGACAGGACGATCGATATCAGGGAGCGGTCTGCGAAAGACAATCATTCATTCTTACCCAGCAAGAGAACTCTTACTTGAATGCTATCCACAATACAGAAGTATGTCACATTGTCAGACAAAGACAGAAAGACCGCAGGACGCCAACGTAATATACGCAAAAAGGAAGGCGCAGGTTTCATGCGCCGATTGATGCAGAAAATCCAAGCCTGCTACTAGCTCAAATCTGGTTAACACGAATACGCCGCCGCCCCAACACACCGGCTGGCAGCGAATGTGACGCGAAAAACCCTATATCCTTCTAGGCGTTCTTGACCTTCTTAACTTCTTCGATCAATGGTGGCACGATGTCGAATAAATTGCCAACCACGGCAATGTCGGCAATCTCAAAAATCGGAGCCTCCGAATCTTTGTTCAGGGCAATGATGGTACGCGCGCCCTTCATCCCCACCACGTGCTGAATTGCTCCGCTGATGCCCAATGCCAGGTAAAGCTTGGGGGCCACCGTCTGTCCCGACGATCCTACCTGCCGGTCCATGGGCAGCCAGCCGGAATCGCAAATCGGACGCGATGCCGCAATCTCCCCACCCAACGCGTCCGCCAATTGCTTGGCCAATTCGATATTCTTCTGCTCTTTAATTCCGCGTCCAACGGCCACAATGATTTCGGCCTGGGTAAGGTCGACCGCCTGCTTGGCCTCTTTGAACGGAGCCTCTGGCTTATTACGAATCACTCCGTCAGCAATTTCCGCATTCACGGTCTCGACCGGCGCAGGGGCATCGCCCGCCTGCACCTGGTCGCCACGGAAAGAGCCGTTCTGGAAGGTAGCAAAGTATGGAACTCCGCCCACAAACCCCACATCCGCCGCAAACTTGCCCTGAAACATCTGGCGGGTAAACAGCAGGTTGCCGCCCTCATACTTGTAGCCGGTCGCGTCGCTGATCAGCCCGCGATTCAGCGCTGCCGCCAGTTTCGGTGCAAAGTCGCGCACCTGATAGGTGTGCGGCATCAGCACCAGTTTGGGCTGCTTCTGCTCGATGAACTGCTTAAGCGCAGCCACGAAGCCGTCAGGAGTGTAAGGCTCCAGTTTGGAGGACTCGAGATCGTAAACCTTGGTGACTTTCTTGGCCGCAATTTCGCTGGCGATATCGGCGACCCCGCTGCCAACCACGGCCGCTTCCAGCGCCCATCCCGTTTCAGCAGCCAAAGCCTGAGCGCCAGTCAAGGTCTCGAGGGAAACACGGTTTAATTTGCCTTCACGTTGTTCAACAACCACCAGGATCGTATCTGACATTTCCGTCCGATCTTATGAGTTCTGGCCAGAGGAACTTTGCGGCTCTCCGGCGAAAATAACTGGACTTCCACCCCTGGCGAAGCTCGCAACCCCGCAGCGGCCTAGCGATTTCTAGCTCTTATCCGCATGCCAATGACGCTCAGTAATAAACCTGCAACCACCAGGCACGCGGCAATGATTTCGAACCGTATTTCCCCCAGCTTGAGCGCCGCAGGGTTGAAAAACATTACCAGCACTGCAAACAACACCAGCACCCAGCCGATAATCATCAGGGCCGAGCCGGTCTCATTTCTCTCAATCGACGATGACATGCCGCCTCCTGCCCAATACGGGCTAAGCCTGACGACTAGCCACCCTCCTGCTACCCAAACCTCGACCGGCTCAGGCGACGCGATGGTTCTCCACGTCTTCCTGCCGCTGCTGCCTCATGGTGCGCTCCATGTCGCGCTGCCCCAAACGGGTGGCGCCCACGGCCTTGCGGTAACGCGTTCCCATCACTACCAGCAGCAGGCCCAGCGCACCTTGTACGCCCAGCCATACCGGCCAGAACCACGATCCATTCCGCAGGCTGATAAAGAAGTAAATGCCGAAGATCGCGTCCATCCACAGCAATACCCAGCCCAGCGTTAGCAAAACCGAACCCAGTTGGCGATTCTCGACGGCGTTATCAATGGCGACTTGATCACGATCGAATCCTGGCATAACGAGCAGAGCTCCTTTCGGAAATCTACAGCTTGGCCCACCCGGTTAGATGCCAACTGCCCGGCGGTCTGCAGTCTTGCTCAACACGCCAAGCTAGTTCTCGATATGAAGTTATGAATGCGCGCCAATGCGCCTCCCAAGGTTCGCCTATAAAACCCGTACCTCGTTACGTAATTTCTCGACCAACTTCTTCGCCACTTCGGCCGGCGGACCCTCCAGTACCTCGGTCTTCTTGGTCTTCTGAGGGATGTACAGCTTTTCGATCTTCTGCAGATTCTCGCCCACCGCCGACTTCATCTCGTCAAAGGACAGCTTCTTCAACGGCTTGTTCTTGGCCTGCTTGATACCGATCAACGTGGCGTAACGCAGCTTGTTGATGCCCGACTGGATGGTCAGCACCGCCGGCAACGGCATATCGACAAACTGGAAAAATCCCGCTTCCAGCTCGCGCTTTACCCGAATGCCGCTGTCACTCTTTTCCAACTGCATGATAATGGTGGCGTGCGGCCAACCGAGCAGTTCCGCCAGGATTACACCCGTCTGCGCAAAGCCAAAATCATCCGACTGGAGACCGGTAAAGATCAGGTCGAAGCTCTCATCCTTGATCGCTGCCGCGAATGCTTTCGCGGTATTGAAGGCATCCAGTGTGACAAAACCGTCGCCTTCCAAATGTATGGCCCGATCGGCACCCTTCGCCAGGGCTTCCCGCAGCACCTGCTGGGCGCGCGCCGGACCGCTGGTGATGACAACCACTTCCCCGCCATGCTTTTCTTTCTGACGCAATGCCTCTTCCAGCGCGTAGGCATCGGGTTCGTTCACTTCGTACGATACGTCGTCGCGAATCCACGTGCCGCTCTCATTCAGCTTCAGCGGCGCGTCTTTCTGAGGGACCTGCTTCATGCAGACCAGAATCTTCACTGGTACTCCTTAGGGCTTATCAATGCGTATAGAAACTGCTGCGAAACCCGCAAGTATAAACGAGCGGTGGGGTGCAGGGGAAACGAAGATGAGGTTTGGTTTCGAAATGGGAGAGGTGCAACTCACGCCGAGTTGCACAATGCAAACGACCGATTACCTTGACCAATCGGTTTATTGACTGGTTCAGAGCCTTTCGCGCTCCCTCGCCAACAATTTCTCCTTCCGCTCAATTCCCCAGCGGTAGCCGGACAAATCGCCATTGCTGCGAACCACGCGGTGACAGGGGACCGCCAGCGCGACTGGGTTCGCCGCGCACGCCCGGGCTACGGCGCGGACCGCGCTGGGGTTGCCGATTTCACGAGCAATATCGCTGTAGCTTCGGGTTTCACCTGTCGGAATTTGCCGCAGCTTCTCCCAAACTTTCATCTGAAATGCCGTTGCCCGCACATCTAACGGCAGATCGATGGTGACGTTCTCTCCCCGGATTAAGGCCAGCAATGTCCCAACCAACCGCTCCATGCCTGCGTCATCACGCAGCAGGCGCGCGGCGTGAAACTCGCTTCGCAAGCCACGCTCCAACTCCGTGACGGTGTCGCCGAACCGCACCGCGCACAGGCCGCGCTCCGTAGCCGCCACCAACATGCGCCCCAGCTCTGTGGGTATGATGGCGAACGTGATATTGGTTCCGGCCCCGCCCCGACGATACTCTCCCGGGGTCATTCCTAACTGCTGCGGCGCTTTCTCATACAAGCGGCTGGGCGATCCAAAGCCCGCGTTGTACAAGGCGGTAGTAACGCTTTCGCCTTGCCGCAGTCCGGACTTCACCTGGCTCATGCGACGCGCCGCCTGATACTCGCGTGGACTCAAACCGGTAACTCGCTTGAACAGTCGTTGCAGGTGAAACGAACTCAGGCCGACCTGCCGGCTGAGCTCGGCCAGCGTCACCGGTTCCTCAGCGCGATCCAGAACCTGGCGCGCGCGGGCGACATACTGCGCTTGGGCTGCGATTTCCGTCGGCCTGCAGCGCAGGCAAGCACGGTAACCGGCGCGTTCAGCGTCGTTGGGACCGGCAAAGAATTCGACCGAGGTACGGCTCGGCCTCCGGCTCGGACACGATGGCCGGCAATAGATTCCGGTAGTACGCACGGCGAAGACAAAGCGCCCGTCCTGCCGGGCGTCGCGCTCCAACACCTGCTGCCATTGGCTTTGCGTTTTGGTTTCCATGCTCACAGCTTAGGCTCGGCCTCAAATGTCAGCTATCCGGCGATTGCGCGCAAAGCAAATCAGTAGTCAGACGCCAGATAAGCAGATGTCGGTGATCCGCGGTTGTGGTCGTGTACGAACTGGCAATCAGCGACCGACTACTGATTCATCACCGCCAACGCTTCAACTCTCCCCAGATGTCCCGCAAATTCCACTTCAATCCCTGCCCCCAGTAAATATCGGTGCGTTCCAGCGCCAGGGGATACTCGAAACTGCCCAGCTTTTCCACGTGAGCGAAATACTGCGGGAGGTGCTCCGGGCGGCCTTCGCCAACCAGGATCATGCTTTCGCCGGTGTAGCCATGGGGTCCCCACAGCCAGTAGTTTTGGTGACCCGATATCGCCTGGGGCAGGCCGTATTTCGGGCCGAACAAGTCCACCGCGCCCGCTTCGCCAAAGTTGTCCACGCGAATGGCGGTTTTCGCCTGCACGTCGGGCGGCAGGCTGTGATACACGCGTGCAATTTCGACGACCAACTGCTCCCATCCCAGTTCATCCGAATAGTACTGCGGCAGCGGTGAGGCGTCATGCCCGTGCTCGCTGACCGGCGGCGAAAAATGGATCGCTTCCTGGAAGCGCACATACTGGTCGACCGGCAGCACGGGTGCAATGACGGGAAGGAACGGCAGGGACAGTCCTGCCAGCAGGATGATGAATGCCGGCTTCAGCCACGCGCGGCCGGTGCGCTCCGTCCACTGCTCAACGGCCACTCCGCCGGCGGCGAACAGCATGGGATAGGCCGGCGCCGCGTAGTAGTCCTTCCCTTGCAGGACCATCCAGACGCCAACTTCGATCACGTAGGCCCAACCCAGTACACGATACCGCCGTCCATCGCGCCCGAAGAACAGCCACCCCAGCCCCGCCAGCCACAATGGAAGGGCGAAAGGATTCACCATCAGCGCCTGTTCCAGCATGAATGCCAACGGACCGCGAGTGACGTCACGGCCATCGGCCTTGATGTTGTGCATCAACTCCACGAACGGCCAGTGGTGATGAATGTTCCAGAGCAAATTCGGCAGGAAAATCAGGAATGCGAGCGCTCCCGCCAGCCAAATCCATTTATGTCTTAGCGCCTTGCGCTCCGGAGTGAGCAGAACGCCCACCACGATGCCCAGGCCGAAGACCGCTATCGAGTACTTCGTCTGCAGCCCAATCCCCGCCAGCAATCCGAACCACAGCCACAGCTTCTGGTTGCCGGTCTGGATGATGCGAATGACGACGGACGCGCACCCCATCCAGATCAGCGGCTCAAAAACATTCATCGTCAGCAAGTGCGCGTTAATGACGAAGACTGCTGACAGCGCTATCGCCACCGATGCCAGCGCCATAGCGTAGCGCCGTCCGCCCAGTTGGTGAGCCATGTATCCGGTCAGCGCCACAATACCGGCACCGGCAAGGGCAGGAAGGAAGCGAATCGCCACCAGCGACGTGCCCAGCACGTGACGGGTGAACCAGGCGATCAGGCCAATCATCGGAGGCTGGTCGACATAGCCCCAATCCAGGTGCTGGCCGCAGTCGAGGTAATACATCTCATCGCGGAAGTAGCCGTAGCGGTTGGCGGTCAGCAGGTGCAAAAGGAACCGCAGGCCCGCGATGAACAGCACAATTGCGAAGCCTGAGGCATACCACGGAACCTCGGTCCTACGATGGTCCGCTGAAGCCAGATTGGGGGCGGTCGAAACCATGGACTCTCCCTCGAGGAGAATATCCGACTCAGAATAGTACGAATTCGACCGGGGATGGTTCCACCACCGACTAACAAAATATTTCGCCGGCCAGAGCTGGCTAAAGCAGCGCCGAGGTCGATAATACGAGCCTAAAGGTGTGCCCCTTCGCCAGCTAGCGCCCTGAGTCCCGAGCGAACAATCGCGCCAGCTTGCTCGGCCGTGTCGAATATGTGAGCTTCCATCCCCGCGCGACGCGCGCCTTCGACGTTGCGCGGCCGATCGTCGAAGAACAGGGCTCGCTGCGGCTCGCAGCCGATGGCGTTGAGGCAGAGGCGGTAGATCTTTTCGTCCGGCTTGACGACCCCATGCTCGCACGACCAGATCTGCACCTCGAACTCGTTCAGCCAGTCGAAATTGCGGCGCATGTCAATCAGCAGGTCGGGCGGCATGTTGGAGAGGATGGCGGTGCGGACACCGGCAGCTTTGATGTCGCGTGCCAACTCCAGCGCCTGGACATTCACCCGCATCCATATCTTCGATTCGAACTCGATGATGCGCTCGACCTGGTCGGCGGTGAGCTTGACACTGGCCGCCTTGGCGAAGCGCTGCCAGTGCTGGTGATAATCCTGGCGGCCGCAATCGTACTCATCTCGCGTGTCGGAATAGAGCTGGTAAAACGGCGGCTCACTCACGCCGACCAAAGCCGCGAACTCCCGCAACTCGGCGTCGGTAGGTGAATGGCTCAGCACTCGTCCGTAATCAAAGACCACGGCATCCCAACGGTTCGTTTCCATTGCTTTCATTTTCACACACAGGCGGTTGCGAGCCGCGCTTAGCCGTCACATACTGTTATGACTTCAACCGGGAGGAGAGTAATCGTGAGCACAGGCGCCGATAATGGATTGATTCATCTTGCCAGCCATCACTCGGTCGACGAGACCATGCAGCGGCTGGAAAGTCTGCTGCAGCAGAAGGGCATCAACATCTTCGCGCAGGTCGATCATAGCGGAGAAGCCGCCAAGGTTGGGCTGGAGATGCGGCCTACCAAACTCCTCATCTTCGGCAGCCCAAAGGGCGGAACTCCCCTGATGCAGGCCGCGCCCACTTTGGCCATCGACCTGCCCTTGAAAGCCCTGTTCTGGGAAGACGACGGCGGCAAGGTATGGCTGACATACAACGATCCCGCCTACCTGCAGCAGCGCCACAACGTCCCGCCGGAGTTGGTGCCTAACATCGCGGGCGTAAGCGGACTATTTGAGAAAGCAGTTGAGTAGCGCCTCGATCGCCTGGCCCGACTGCGATGATCATCACTTTCCTGATTGTCATCACGAGGGAAGCGAGAAATTCGTTCTTTTTCGGGGCGGAGGAGAGCGGATCCCCCGCTTCGCTCGTGATGACAATCCGAGCCAGTGACACTTCCTGATCCAGTGACAACTTCAGCCGACCGGATGGAATGACAAGCGCACCCGAATCTACAGGGAAACGGCGATCCATCGGCCTCTACACCGCCTTCAGCAATACGCACGTCACATCGTCATGCTGCGGCGCATTCCCGGCGAAGCGATCCACGTCGATCATGATGCTGTTCAGGAGCGCCGCAGGGGTCAACGCCACGCCAGAGTGCAGCATGGCAATAAACCGCTCTTCGCCATATTCCTGCTGAGCATTGTTTTCCGCTTCAATCACGCCATCAGTGAACACCACCAGCCAGTCGCCCGCCTGTAGCGTTGCCGACCCCGACTCGTAGGGGGCGTTCTCCAAAATACCCAGCGGCACGCCTCCGGCCTCTAGCCGCTCGATCACGCCCGACTGGCGACGCAGTATGGGATTGTTGTGCCCGGCATTCACGTAAGTCAGCGTTCGCGAAGCAGGATCGTACTCACCCACAAACGCCGTAGTGAAGCGCCGGCCATTCTGGCTGTTACTGCACGCGTAGGCGTTCATGCGCCCAACCAGATCGATCAGTGGGCCGGACGTAGTGGACAGCGTCTTCAGGCTGGCCTGGAAGGTCGCCATCAGCATGGCTGCCGGAACACTTTTCCCCGCCACATCAGCAACCGCGATCAGAAAGGTCTCGCCCTGCGCTCCGGAACCCGGCCTCGCGAAGACGTCATAGTAGTCGCCGGCGACGGTATTGGCTGGGCGAGTGGTGAAGGCGATTTCCATGCCCGGCACGGCCGGGGGATTCGCCGGCAGCAGCCAGGCCTGGATCTCCTTGGCGATCTGCAAATCGCGCTTCATGACCACGCGATCGGCCACTTCCAGGATCAGCAGCGCGAACATCATCAAGCCGCCGTAAAAGTGGAAGTCGAGACCCAGGACCTTGACCTCGCCGGAACGGGTGGTCCAAGTCCATTCACCGCCCGGCACTACGATCAGCACCAGCGCCACCAGCAGCAGCACGCGCCGCGCCGGCGTCAACTTCTCGACAATGGCCCAGAAGAACTGGCCCACAATGTTCAGAAAATGTTTGCCCTTGGTGACTCCCGCGTCGCGGTCGGAGACAACTTCTTTGGAATAGAGACGGTAGCTGGAGCGGGCGTCGGTGGTGAATTGCGACCAGAGTTCGCTGGCGCCCCGGCCCTCGGTGACCCGCTGCCAGAAAGCGTCAATCCGCTCCATCAGGTTTTCCACAGGGCGGGTGCTCCTGTTGGGTGGTTGGAACGGTTGAGGATTGGTCGCCATGCAATCAAGAAAGCGGAGACGGATACTCTCGCCCGGGGCAGTATTTCGCCGCAGACTGTCAGATCAAGGAAAGCTCTGAGGTACCCTTATTGGACTCGCTCGGGCTTCACCTGCTCGTCCAGGAAGGCCACGGATTGCACTCCGGAGACTTCAAAGCGCTTGCGGCAGCGGATGTTTTTGCAGGCTACCAGGTCATCCTTCCGCACCATGTAGGAGCGAGCTTTGGCAAATTTTGCCCGGTCCCGCTCGTCGGCGCGCGGAGGTAACTGGCGCTTCTTGGTGCGGACAAACCATCCCAGGTCGTACTCTGCCGCCTGATGGCAATGCGGACAATTGAGGGTCGACTTCTTGGTTTCCTGCCGCTCGTCGTAGAAATCGCGCTCTTCCATTCCCGCCTCCGTACCGGAAACCTGCTACTCCGGCCAAACCTGCCTGTTAGCAGCAATTAAAACACAGTTGCGACCCAAGCGGACCAGAGGATTCACCTTCGGCATCTGGCCTGGAACCGATAAGGGATTGGGTTGCGGACGTTTACGGTTGGAAAGAACCAAGGCCCAGTGATTAGGGGCACTGGGCCAGGTCTGTGGTTCGCCAAGAAACCGTACCGCAGGCGTGGGTATGAGGAGAGAAAAGCTCCTGCGGTTCGCTTCGTCCCGCCGGTACTGCTGTGACTCGGCGGTTGGTCTCACTGCTGCTGTGACTGCAGAATGCCACCGACCCTGTCTAGGGACAATCCCCTAATCGCCGTAGGGCCATGCGCCTTTGGTCGCAGATGCGTCGCACCCTGCGCAGCACAAAAGAAACCCGCAGCCCTGACGACTGCGGGTTCCGCACAACCTGCGAGCAGGAGCTTCTGCGAAGCTAACCTAGGCCGCAGATCTCGCTTCCACGTTGACGGTGCTGGCGATCTGGGTCAGCGTGTCGTCAGCCTCTTCCTCTTCGCTCAGGGTCTGTTGCAGCAGCTGCGCCATCTGATCCTGACCCAGCAGCTCGGCGTAAGTCCGGACCGTACCGTACCCGGCCATTTCATAGTGCTCCACGCGCTGCGCCGCGCTGATAATACCGGCGTCAATCGTGCTGGGATCGCCACCCTGCGAGATGAGCTCATCCCCTTCCTTCAACAGGCCTTTCATGCCTTTGCAGGTCTCGCCGGACGACTTCTCATTCAACATCTGGAAAATCTGGTCCAGGCGTGAAATCTGCTGATTGGTGACGTTGAGATGCTCCTGTAGAGCGTTCTTCAACTCAGGGTGATGAGCCGCATCGATCATCTTGGGTAGCGCATCGGTGATTTGGGTTTCTGCGCTATATAGATCGCGCAGCTCTTTCAGGAAAAGTTGTTGCAGGTTTTCGAGTTTCATCGAAAACAGGGCCATAGCCGCCTCCAGGATTTGGAATCTGCACCTGAGATGGCTCAGCGGCAGCAGGTGTTGGTCGAAAGGAAGCAGCAGCTTACGATCTTCCGCGGAACGCGACAAACCAGAGCTCGAACGTCAACTGGCGCGCAAACTCTCATGTGGCGAGCTTGCTCTGGCTGGTTCGGATGGGACCGCGACATGACCGGGAAGTACTTCACGCAAGGCCCACTCGATGCGCTCGACCGAGCTGCGGATCATCTCCACCGATGCTTCGCCATTGTCGGTGGCCGTCGCATAGGTGATGATCTGCAAGGCGTTACGGATGTGGTGGTTCATTTCGGCTATGGTCCGAAGCCGCTCGCGCACCAATCTTCGCCGTTGCAGTTCGTTGTTGCTGAGGGTGTAAAACAAGCATCCGGCGACTATGCCGGTAAGAGCGCTGGAGGTCAGCAGAATGTCGGTGCGGGTCACCCCATCTTTTGCCAGCAGACGGTCGAACCCGTAGCCGACAATTGAAACCAGCAGCATGACCCCAAGACAAAGAATGATGAGTCGACTTCTGGAATCCCTGCCCACATCCATGACTGCTCTCCGGATTTATTCAGCCGCTGAGGTTTGAGACGCGACAGCGGTAGTTTCGTCTTGGCGAAAATGGCGAAGAATCGCTTCCGCCTGCGCCTTGTTCACTACCGACGTCAGAGCCGCTGCGTCGGCTTCTTTCACTGCCTTGAGGCTGCCAAAGTGCTGCAAGAGCCGCTTCGTGGTCCGATCACCCACGCCGGGGATATCCAGCAGCTCGGTTTGGCGGTCACGAATCTGACGGCGTTTGCGGTGGAACGTGACCGCGAATCGGTGGGCCTCATCGCGCACCAGTTGCACCAGATGCAGCACGGGAGAATGCCGATCCAGAATCACCGGATCGTCCTCCTGCCCCTGAATGTAGATGATCTCTTCCCTCTTAGCGATCGACGCCAGTGGCTGGTTCACAATACCCAGCGATTCCAGAGCTCCGGCTGCTGCGTGGAGCTGGCCTATACCGCCGTCAACTAAAACCAGGCTTGGCATGGTCAGCTTTTCTGTTCCCGTTGGCGTACTGCCCTCGGCCTCATTGGCAGACTGTTGCACACGCTTATAGCGCCGGGTGATCACCTCGCGCATCGACGCGAAATCGTCCACCCCATCGACGGTCTTGATGATGAACTTCCGGTAGTCGGACTTCTTCATCTTGCCGTCTTCCCACACCACCATCGAGGCAACCGTCTCCGCGCCCTGAATGTGCGAGATGTCGAAGCACTCGATCCGCTTGGGCAGCTCCGGCAGCATCAGCGCGTCCTGCAATGCTTCCTGGATGGCCTTCGCCGCGGGCTTCATCACCCGGAAGCGTTGGTCGAACGACTGCTTCGCGTTCTGGCCCACCAGATCCAACAGCGATCGCTTGTCCCCGCGCTGCGGCACGTGAATTTGCACCCGTCGTTTTTGCCCCTCCGACAGCACCTCTTCCAACGTGCCGCGGTCCTCGAAGTCGACCGGGACGTAAATGGTGTGCGGTACGTATTGCTGGTCGAGATAAACCTGTTTCAGCAGCGAGGAGAAGAACTCGCCGGGGTCGAAACCCTCAGCGCCAATCATCTCGTTCAGGTCCTCCCAGAAGAACTCGCGCTTGTCAACAATCTTGCCGCCGCGCATGTGGAACAGGTTGACCGCCAGCATGTCGTTCTCGGAGTGGTAGCCGAAAACATCGGCATCGTCCCCCTCGACCGCTGCAATGCGCTGCTTCTGATCCAGCAGCGTAACGGTAGAGATCAAGTCGCGGTACTTGGCTGCCAGCTCATATTGTTCGCGCTCGGCTGCTGCCGTCATACGCTGCTGCAACGACCGCGACAAGTCGGCGCCACGGCCCTCTAAAAACATTCGCACGTCGCGCACAGCTTCGGAATAACGCTCGGGCGTCGTCAACCCTTCAACACAGGGTCCAAGACATCGACCGATGTAGTACTGCAGACAGGGCCGCGGATAATAACGGTTCAGGTCGAGCTTGCACGACGGAATCAGGAAATGCCGGTGGATCAGATCGACGATCCGGTATGCCAGGCTGGTAGGAAAATACGGCCCGAAATACAGAGAGCCGTCCTTGCGTAACCGCCGCGTGGGAAATACCCGCGGATAACGCTCGCCGATGGTGAGCTTGATGTAAGGGTAGGTTTTATCGTCGCGCAGAAGGATGTTGTAGCGCGGTTTCTTCTGCTTGATGAGGTTGTTTTCCAGAGCCAGCGCTTCTTTTTCGTTATCCACCACCACGTAATCAAGATCCACTGCCTCCCGTAGCAGAGATCCTGTCTTGGCGTTGGCCGCCGCACCCTCCAGGAAATACGAACGCACCCGCGAGCGCAGGTTGTTAGCCTTGCCCACATAGATAATCTGGCCCTCGGCGTTCTTGTACAGATACACGCCAGGCGAGGTGGGCAAAGTCCGAATTTTCTGGTGAAGATCCATTCTGGTGATTACTTCAGATGAAACCCAGCGGTCCGAGGCCTGACTCGCACGCCCCGGCGGCAATGGCGATCATGGGCTTGGTTGAGAAGCGATAGGCTGTAAAAATTCTACTCCTCACGTCAGGATTATCTGCCCGCCTCCGCTTCAGTGGTCCCCTTAGCGACTAGGATCCGCCCAACGTGCTGAAAACAAAGCGCGAGTTGCGGCTCGTTGGTTGTCGGGATCTGGCATTCCGGTTGCAGCTTCAACGGCAGGCCGGAATGGCTGGGTACTCGCCTCGACCGACAGTTCAGCAAGGAGCCATTTCGATGAATCGTTTTACTGTTCTCGCGGTGCTGGCGGCAGGAACTCTGCCCCTGACCGTGGGCTGCGCTACCAAAAAGTATGTCCGCAATGAAGTCACCCCAGTCGTCAACAACGTTAATGAATTAGATGATCAAACCGCCAAAAATACTCGCGATATCCGCGAAGTTGACACCCGTTCGCAGGCAGGCATCTCGCAGGTAGATTCCAAAGCCTCCGCCGCCGACCAGAAGGCTTTGGCTGCCGGACAAGCCGCCAACCAGGCAAACCAGAATGCCACCACGGCCACCAACCGCGTTACCAGCCTTGCCGGAACTGTGGAGAATCTGGATAACTACAAGCCGGTGACCGATACGACGGTGCAATTCGGATTCGACAAGGCCGAGCTGACCCGCAAAGACAAGCAGACGCTGGATGAATTTGCCGGCCAGATTCAAAATCAGAAGCACTACATTGTGCAGGTCGAGGGCTACACCGACTCAACCGGAGACGCCAACTACAACTACCAACTCAGCCAGCGGCGCGCCGATGCTGTCATCCACTACCTGGCGGTCAAGTACAACATCCCGGCCTACAAGATCTTCCTCATCGGCTTGGGCAAGGACAATCCGGTCGCGCAAAATACCAGCGCCTCGGGCCGGGCTAAAAATCGACGGGTGGACGTTCGCCTGATGGGCAACAGTCTGACCGAATCTGCCCAGACTAGCGCTCCCACCAACAACCAGGGACAGGACCAGCCGGTACAGCGCCAGTAGATATCACACAAGCTCCCCTCAGCCCGGAGCCAATGGACTCACAGGCCATTGGAAAAAGCCGCCCCCCGAACAGGGCGGCTTTTGTTTTGCATTTGCAGCCAGAGAGAACCTCGGAGAGACTGTGTTCGGGTTTAAAGACTTGTTTTGAAGGGATTGATCACTGGCACATCGAACTGGGCAAAATCGACTTCATTCCTGGTCGCCACCACCAGGTCGTGGACACGTGCGGTGGCAGCAATCATAACGTCCTCGATCAGTTGATTGGGCTTGCGATGCATCATGCGACCCCATTCGCGGAAGCAAGCCCCATCCATGGGGAGCACGAGATAGGCATCTTCCAGCAAATCAATCCACTTTTCGATCTCGCGAGCCTTGGAGGGATTCTGGCTTCGGGTTAATTCGACGCCAGCCTGCAACTCACCCAGCGTCACCGCCGACAAATATGCCTGTTGGTTTCGAAGGCCCGCCAGCCAAGCCAGTACCGCACCGTGAGGCTTAGGCTTCCTCACCTCGGAAACCACATTTGTATCGAGCAGGTATTTGGTCACCTCAGCTTCACCGGTCGGCGTCGCTGCAGCGTTCGACGCGCAGACGTAATGTCGTCAAAGCGAGGTCCGGGACCGAGCAGTAGTTCTCTCAGACTGGGCCGCGCGGACCGTTGGAGGCGCTGCCACTCCTCAATGGGCACCAGTACCGCTGCTTCCACGCCGCGCCGCGTCACGATCTGTGGGCCCTTCTTGAGCGTCGTCTCCAGTAACTCGCTGAAACGGGCTTTTGCATCTTGCACCTGCCACGAACCCATTCGCCACCTCCCACTTCGAGCATATGACTAGTCATCAGACTAGTCAATCAGGGAGTCTCTGTGCCGAAAAACTTGCATAGGTCAGCCGCCGATAACGGTCTTTCGCGAGCAGCGCTAAACTAGGCTTCGAACATCATGAGCACCAGACTCCAGCGCCTTATGCTCCGGTCCATCCGGATCTGGCCGCCCTTCCTTGGCGCCGGCATCCGTGTGCGATGGAGTCCCGACATGAAGGCCGTAGACGTCGAGATGAAGTTGCGCTTTTGGAACCGCAATTATGTCGGCACGCACTACGGCGGCTCACTTTATTCCATGACCGACCCGTTTTACATGCTGATGCTGATGGAAAATCTGGGCCGCGACTACATCGTCTGGGACAAAGCCGCCAGCATTCGTTTCCGCAAGCCCGGACGAGGAACGGTGAAAGCAGAATTTCGGCTGAGCGAGGAGCAACTGGACGAGATCCGCACTCAGCTCTTGACCGCGGCGAAGTACGAACCTACGTTTTCGGTTGAGGTAAAAGACGAGAACGGCGAGGTCATCGCCGAAGTGCAAAAGCTGCTCCACGTCCGGCGCAAGTGAAATCCGAAACTCAGCTTCTCAGGTCGCCCTACGCGCCGGTTAAGCCACCGCGAGATCGCGTCCGCCATTCGGCTCATCCTTCACCGGTTCGCTCTCTTCCAGCCGTATACGAAGCACTTCGTCCCGGCCGCCGTCGAAGTCTTCCCGCAGATGCAGATGAAATCCTTCGTAGCGGCAGCCCGCCCCAATGGTCACCAGCAGTTTCGCCAACGCAAGCATGCCGGCCTGGTTGGCCACGATGTATGGAAGATTGTCGATGACTTCGACGCGCAGCTTCTCGTTGGAGTGCTCCACGTATTCGAAGACCACCTGCTTCTTCCGCGATTCCTTTTCCACCTCGTATTGAAACGCCTGCCCTACGGTTACATCCGGACTGGTAGCCATCGAAAACCTCCACTGCAATTCTTCAGCGATAGGTCAACCTTACCAGCCTGAAACTTGGTGAAAAGTAACTAACACAGCACGTTGAGAGTAGCTGGAACGACGCAGAATCAATGCAGAAATTGGGTCCAGAAAAACACTGCGTTGGCGACGATCATGCTCGCCACTGCGCCTCCCAACCAGAGATTTTCGGCGGTGGTATTTCTTCGCCCGCTGACCCGTGAGTTGTTCCCCAGCCGCAGGATGAACCACAACACCGGCACCGTAAGAAACCCAGCCACGATCTGCGACCAGTACAGCACCGTAACCGTGTTGATGTGTCCGAAGTCAATGACAGTGGCGATGAACACCGATGCTGAGATCAGGATGTAAAAGCGCCGCGCTTCCCATGCCGGGATTGTGAGCCCAGCCTTCCAGTTCGCCGCTTCGGCGATGCTGAAGCACATGGAAGCCACCAGGATGGGCAAGGCGATCAGTCCCGATCCGATAATGCCTAGCGAGAAAATGATGGGCGCCATTCGGCCCAGAGGGCTCAGCGCTTGCGCTGCATCCAGCGTAGACATGTGAGATGGATCGGCTACGTGCAAAGCTGACGCCGCGACGATGGCAGACAGCGAAATGACGGTAGCCACCAGCGTCCCCACCTTCGATTCGTCATCATGGAAGGTGCCACCCGCCGCCTTGCGGTCGCGGCGCGAGCTGGTTTGCCATACCAACACGTCAGGCGTCAGCAGCGATCCGAAAACTGCGATAACCCCGAGCAGGTAGGCTGGGGTCGCCAGGATGTGCGGCACGAGCAAGCCTTTCGCCAGGGCAGTCCACGATTGTACCGCCATGACAGCTGCGACCAGGTAAGCGCCCTGAAACAGCGCGAATCCGATCAGCGCGCGGCTCGACTTGCGATAATCGCCCAGCACCAGCAGGTACCACACCGCGAAAGCCACAGCCGGCAGGAAGTAGATCCTCGCCTGTTGCAGGATGAGGGAGAAGGCGTCGCTGACAGCGACCAGATCGGCGACGATCATGGTCATGTTGACCGAAATCATGGCTGCGGCCATGCCCCAACCGGCAAACCTGCCGTAGCTGAGGCGAATTAGCTCGACCAGCCCGCGGTTGCTGTGATGCCCGATGCGCGCCGAAACGCTGAACACCGCCCAGAGCACCGGGATGGTGATAAGCACCACCCAACCAATGGAATACCCGAAGGATGCACCGGCGACGGTAGCGGTGAGGACGGCGGCAGGGTCGAGATCGGCGGCGCCGGCTACAATTCCGGGCGCGAGTTTTCGCAGCCCGCCAAACAGACCGGCAGGGTCAGGCTGATTCCCGGCGAGCCCGGGCTGAGGTTCTTCGCTGAGAAGGCGAAGCGAATTCAAAAGGGTCCCCAAACTTCGTGATCATGCTTTTGTCGGCCAGAGAACACTACGTATGAAAACAGAGGCGAGTTGCTGCTCGCAGGTTGCCAGAGTAGAAGCAGCAATTTCCCGGCAAAATCGTAAGTAGTTAAGCCATGGGGATTTGCGCGGCTCCGCGATTTAAGGAGGAGGATGGCAGGCGAGTCTTAACGTTCTTTTTCGGGTTGACTTAGAATATGAACGTGCGGTTTCGTTACCTTTTTCTCGCTCTTCTTTGCCTGTTTCTGACCGGCGCGGCGGCGGCGCAAGACGCCTCCCCGCCCCAGGACGCCGCTCCACCCGTGGAAAAGCTTCCCACCGATAAATCGGCCCCTGCGCCAGCCGACAACCGTAAGAGTCCTCCCCGTTCGGACAATGTCTCCGCCGGCGAGAGTTCCAGCAAACAGACCCAGATTGACGTGGAGCCTGCGGCGGATGATGCCAAGTCGCATCCCGAAGCTGGGCTTGGCGACAGCGATGTCAACGAGTTCACGCCCTACAACCCAATGAAGGCCATGAAGGCTGTCGAGGTGGGCGACTGGTACTTCAAGCAGCAGAACTACAAGGCGGCCATCAGCCGCTACCAGGAGGCGCTGGACTTCAAGCCGCACGATGCGGAAGCGACGTTCAAGCTGGCAGAAGTGCTGAATAAGACGGGCGACACGACCGGCGCCATCGAGAACTATGAGGCGTATCTGAAGCTTCTGCCGGATGGCCCCTATGCCAAGAAGTCGCGGGAAGCGCTGGAAAAGTTGAAAGCGAAATCAGCCCAGAGCAGCGCGAAAAAGTAGGGCGAAGACTCTCGCGGAGTCATCTTGCGCGGAAGTTTGTTGCCGCTGCGAACCCGGACCCGCAGGCCCGTGGAACCCAATCTCCGAAGACCTTCACGGCTTCTTCTTGATCACCAGCGACTGACGGAAGGGCACGATCGCGCCGCGACCAGGGTCTACATTGACGTGTTGCGCTCGCGTCATCACTTCACTGCGTACGTAGCTGACAAAGTCTGTCATCTGCCGCTGCATTTCTTCCATGCGCTCGCGCATCTGCAGAATGATGGCGATGCCGGAGATGTTCACGCCCAGGTCGCGCGCCAGCGAAAGGATGAGCTCCAACCGTTCTACGTCCTCATCGGTGTAGAGGCGCGTGTTTCCCTCGGTGCGCGACGGCTTCAGCAGCCCTTCCCGTTCGTACAGGCGCAGCGTCTGGGGATGAATGTCGTACATCTCCGCCACTGCGCTGATCATGTATGCGCCCTGTTTTTTACGTTTGGCCATAGGTAGTTCTCAACATCTAGCACTAGCACTTAGTATTTTGTCTTCGCCAACTGCCAAATGCTAATTGTTAACTGCCGATTTTCTTCCACAACTCTTCCCGCGGATCTTCCGGATTCAGCTTGCTCAATTCGCGCAAAATCTCTTTCGACCTCTCGTCCGCGACCTTCGGCGTGACGGTATGGATCTCCACAATCTCATCGCCGCGCAAGCCTTCTTTTACGGCTGACGGCACACCCTTCTCGCGGAGTCGCAGCTTCTGTCCGGTCTGCGTTCCCGGAGGAATCCGCAGCAGGGCCCGGCCATCGATGGTCGGCACTTCCACCTTCGCCCCCAGCGCCGCTTCGGTGAAGGTAACCGGAATGGTGAGGCGAATGTCATCTCCCTCGCGCTTGAACAGTGGATGCTCGCCCACCTTCACGATGATGTAGAGATCGCCTGCTGGCGCCCCCATGGTTCCGGCGTTACCCCGCCCTTGCAAACGTATGCGCTGGCCATCGCGGGTTCCCGCCTTGATTCTGACCTTCAACGATTCGTTGCGTTCCACCCGGCCTTCGCCGTGGCATACCGGGCAAACGGTGCGGTTCTTCCCGCTTCCGCCGCAGCGCGGACAAGTCACGTTGAATTTCATGCTGCCGCTCTTCTGCGTGATCTGACCCTTGCCGTGGCACTCAGGACACTGCCCGGGGCTCTCGATGAAGCCCTGGCCGTGACAGTTCCCGCACAACTCAAGGCGAGGGATGGTCAGTTGCATCTCCGCGCCCTTGATGGCCTGCCAGAAATCGACGTTGACCTGATATTCCAGATCGTTGCCCGGTTCGGGACGCTGCATCGTCTCCTGACGTCCGCCTCCCCCGCCGAAGATGCCCGAGAAAATATCGCGGAAACCGCCGCCTCCGCCGGCGCGCCGTCCAGCCGCGCCTGCGCCTTCCGAAAAATCGTTGAAGTCGAAGCCGCTGAAGTCGAAGGGCACTTCCTGCGTGTACGTGCGCCCGCCGCCAGCTCCGGGTCCGGGGCCGCCAAATCCTGCGCCACCCGAAGTCCCGCCCCCGCGCGCATAAGCCTCAGCCGTGGCGGGATCGATATTGTCGGAGTAGAAGCCGAGCTGGTCGTAGATCTTGCGCTTCTTAGGATCGCTGAGGATGTCGTTGGCCTCGGAGAGCTGCTTGAACTTCTCCTCGGCCGACTTGTCCCCAGGATTCACATCAGGGTGATATTTGCGCGCAAGCTTGCGGAACGCCTTGCGGATGTCATCCGCCGAGGCAGTCTTCTTGACGCCCAGGATGCCGTAATAATCCTTCTCTTTGTTGGTCGTCGTGGCCATTGGTTTCGCTATCAGATCGCGGCCGTCCGCTATCAGACGTCAGCTAAGAATCTTACAGAATTGCTCATTACATTTGCGAAGAGGCGCAGCTTCCGCCGTGCCTCACCTCGCAAACCTGGAAATTGTCGCGGATTGGCCCGCTGCACCGCTTAGTTAATGCCCGCCTGGCCCGGATCGCCCATGGGCACAACCATGTTCGGCACGAAGCCCATCTCGTCGCTAATGACCGGGATCGCCTTCATGCGGCCGTCGATTCCCGAGGTGATCAGATACCACCGTCCGTCGTCGCGGTTAAAGTTCAACATGTACCACTGATGGTTAATTTCGAATCGCAATTTGTTCCTTCTATCCGGGGAGTTCGGCTGTCTGGTTCACCGGGGCTGAAGCCCCGCTTAGCTATGCTGCGTGAACGCGGGCCTGAAGGCCCGCTCTACCACCTTGCGAACAAGGGGCGCACCCGGCGCCCCTGTCGCTTGCTAAAAGCTAATAGCTAAAGGCTAAGAGCTCTGTCTGTTATTTCTTCTCATCCACGTCGACGTATTCGGCATCGATGACGCCTTCGTCTTTCTTCGGTTCGGATGCGCCACCGCCCTGGGCCTCTCCACCAGGCGCCCCTCCGCCGTCCGTTGGCGTCGACGAAGCTTTGTACATCGCCTCGGCCAGCTTGTGCGAAGCTGCCTGCAACCGGTCCTTTGCGCTGTTCATCGCAGCCGCATCGGTGCCTTCCAGCGCCTTCTTGGCATCGGCAAGGGCGTTCTCCACGTCCGAGCGCTCCTGGCCGGAGATTTTGTCTCCGTGCTCGCGCAGCATCTTCTCAATGCTGTAGACCATGCCGTCCAGCTGGTTGCGGGCTTCTACCTCGTCCCGCTTGGCCTTGTCCTCGGAAGCGTGCGCGTCGGCGTCCTTCGCCATGCGCTCGACTTCTTCCTTGCTCAGGCCGGAAGACGACGTGATCGTGATCTTCTGGTCCTTGCCGGTAGCCATGTCCTTCGCATTGACGTTCAGAATGCCGTTGGCATCGATGTCAAACGTGACTTCGATCTGTGGCACGCCACGCGGAGCCGGCGGCAAGCCGGTCAGGTGGAACTTGCCCAGGGTGCGGTTATCGCGCGCCATCGGCCGTTCACCCTGCATCACGTGGACCTCAACCGAGGTCTGGTTATCGGCCGCGGTCGAGAACATCTCCGACTTCTTGGTCGGGATGGTCGTGTTGCGCGGAATCATCGCCGTCGCCACGCCACCCATGGTTTCGATCGACAGGGTCAGAGGAGTGACGTCGAGCAGCAGCAGGTCTTTCACCTCGCCACCCAACACGCCGCCCTGAATGGCTGCGCCGATCGCCACCACTTCATCAGGATTCACACCCTTGTGCGGTTCCTTGCCGAAGATCTCCTTCACCAGCTGCTGAATGCGCGGCATACGCGTCTGTCCGCCGACCAGGACCACTTCGTTGATCTTGTCGGGCGAGATGCCGGCATCCTTAATCGCCGCCTTACACGGGCCGATGGAACGATCGATGATGTCTTTCACCATCTCTTCCAGCTTGCCGCGGGTCAGGGTCTTCACCAGGTGCTTGGGACCGCTGGCATCCGCCGTGATGAACGGCAGATTGATTTCGGTCTGCATCGTGGTGGAGAGTTCGATCTTGGCGCGCTCGGCTGCATCACGCAGACGCTGCAGCGCCATCTCGTTGCCCTTGTCGCGCAGATTGAGTCCTTCGTCCTTCTTGAACTCGTCGATCAACCAGTCGACAATGCGCTGGTCGATGTTGTCGCCGCCCAGGTGGGTATCACCGTTGGTGGACTTCACCTCGATGACGCCTTCGCCCACTTCCAGAATCGACACGTCGAACGTACCGCCGCCGAAGTCATACACGGCGATGGTTTCGTCCTTCTTCTTGTCGAGGCCGTAAGCCAGCGCGGCCGCCGTCGGCTCGTTGATGATGCGCTTGACGTCGAGACCGGCAATCTTGCCCGCATCCTTGGTCGCCTGGCGCTGCGCGTCGTTGAAGTACGCCGGAACCGTGATCACGGCTTCGGTGACGGCTTCGCCCAGGTAGTCCTCGGCGGCCTTCTTCAGCTTCTGCAGAATCATGGCCGAGATCTGCGGAGGGGTATACTCCTTGCCCTGCGCCACAACCGCCACGTGATCGCCCGACTGGACGACCTTGTACGGCACCATCTTCATCTCTTCATTGACCTCGTCGAAACGACGTCCCATGAAGCGCTTGATGGAGTAAACCGTGTTTTCCGGGTTGGTGATGGCCTGCCGCTTGGCAACCTGGCCGACCAACCGCTCGCCATTCTTGGTGAAGCCGACGACCGACGGAGTGGTCCGTCCGCCTTCTTCATTGGGGATGACTTTGGGTTCCCCACCTTCCATAACGGCAACCACGGAGTTCGTGGTGCCCAAGTCAATTCCGATAATCTTTCCCATACAGCCACCCTCCTCAGGGTTAAATCTCTCTCAAGTTATTGAAAATAATAGCTTGCCTACCTAAGCTAAACCCTTATGACAGCCTGACTATAGAACTTGAGTGTTTCGTTGTCAAATTTTAGATGTAGAGAGGGGGGCTGGAGTTGCAGAGATTTCAAGCAAATCAAATGGTTACGGGCAGTAAGATCGTGCTGGCGCGGGTTGTTCAGTGCTGGATCAGCCGGACCCGTCCGGTGTCGACGGCTGCGCTGTCGATACGCAGCGGCATCTTGAAGGTGCTGGTGATGCCGACGCTGGGATACTTGGGCGTAAGATAGTGCTGCACGAACCACTCCAGGGCAAAGGGCGGAATCTGGAGGCCATCCAGGTCAACCGACTGGACCTTGATGGTGCCGGTACCGTTCACACCGCCGGCTTCGGCCACGGCGTGGATATCGTGGCTGCCGCTGAACAGACCGTACAGAGGGTTGTTCTTGCCCTTGCCCTGCATGATCTCTTCGAAATCGACCTGGGCGTGGCCGTCGACCACATTGCCTTTTGATGTCAACTGGACGTGGCTGACGCCCTTGGGCAGCTTCACGCCGCCTTCGTTGAAGTAGGCATTGACCTCCGCCTCGGTCATCTCGGAGGGCTTGGGATCGGGGTGCGCCTTGGCCGCGTTCTGTTTCAGGTAGGCAATCTTCTGCTGCATGGCGCGGTACTCGGCACTGTGATGTGCTGGAGGCTGCTGATCCGCAGCCAACGTGGCAATCGCCACCAGCAGAAGAGGTACGAGCCAGCGGCTGAATTTCATCGCAGCGAAGCCTCCGCCGACGGGGTAGACGTGCTCTCGACTTTGGGCTCTTCCAGTGTCCCGGAGATGGCGTAGGACTTGCCGCCCGCGCGCTCCAGCTTAACGTTCAAGGCGCGGTCGTAGCTGGCCGTTCCTTTGACGCTGTAGAGCGCTCCGCCCGCCTTCAGCTTGCTATCGGTCATGACCAGCATTCCGTCCTGAAAGGCAATCTTGCCGGTAAAACTGGAGAAGGTCAAAGGAGCGCCACGGCCCTCGAGGACAATATGACGCCAGGCCCCACCCGTCCAGTTGAAGTCGGCGGTGCCAGACGCACTGCTGCGCAGCTTATCGGCCGTCAAGCCGGACAAAGACACACTATATTCGCCGTCGGCCGTGCCGGTCGCCCAGTTGTCATGCATCAGAGACGCCAGTTGGGCCATGGACACCTTGTTGAGCACGCCGTTGCCCATGAAGCGCGGCGGAGAGAAGGTAAAGTCGGCCAGCCATGAGCCGTCTTCGTGCCCCCCCAGCAAATCGGCGCGCAACTCCTGAATTCGCAGCTTTCCGGAAGAAAGTTCCAACGTGCCGTTCACGTTGCTGGCGGTAACCGTGCCAAAAGCAAAATGCGGCGCCGAAAAGCGCCCGTGGGCGCGAAGCTTCAGCAAAGCATCGTTGTGCTGCTTGCCGATCGCCAGCAGGCGATACCAGGGCTGGCGGCTGAAGCTGGGATTCACCAGCTGGTTCAGGCGGGCGAGCGAGGCATCGTCGGCGCGGACGTCGAAGTCCAGAACGCAAGTCTCCGGACCGGTGCAGTGCACCGGAAAGCTGGCCGAGCCGCTCAGCTCCGTGCCCTGCTTAAACGTCGCGGAGAACGCAGTTATTTTCGCCAGTTGATCCTCCAGCACAACCGTAGCGGTATCGACCAGCAACGGCTCGGAAACACCCTGCAGCTCGGCAATCGCATTGTGCGCTTGCACTTTACCGGTAGGCGATGGCTGGGCGAACCCCATCCACGAGCCTGCTACCTGGATATCCAGTTGAGCCGGTCCCGCCAACCCGATGCCGGGCGTGCCGACGCCCAAGGCCTGGGCTGCGTTGAGCAGGCGTCCTAATTCGGCACCGCCGCTCAGGTGCAGACCGTAATGATCTTCGTCGAACAGCCCGCTGGCCGTGGCCGGGGAATCCGCCCCGAGGGGCATGGCGAAAGGCTTCACAGCGAGTTGGAACCCGGGGTTGACCACAGGCGCTGGAGCCTGACGCCGGGAATGCCTGGCCTTCGAGTCAACCGCCGGCTTCGCCGTGGGAATGACAAACTCCACCTCTCCCAGCTCGAGCGGATCTTTCAGAACATTGGCCTGCAACGCCAGTGCAGTAGTGCGTCCACCGCCCGACCACTGTGGCTCCCCACCCACCGTCTTATGAACGGTAAAAGCTCCCTCGACTTCCCCAGCAGCGGTCAGATCAAGCGGAAGATCTTTCTTGGCGTGGCGAACGAAGGCCACGACCTTTTCCGCAGGAATATGGTCGCCGGAGATGCCCACGTCATAGCCGCCGGCGCCCCAGTCTTGTGCGTCACCTTTCACGCGAATCACTCCCGGGCCGACCGGCGACTCGCAACGCACGTCGTACAAAGTGTCCCCGCTCGACGAGTACATTCCAGTGCAATGCGCGCGCAGGCGCAGAGCCGCTCCCAGCGAGATGTCATAGCGGCGAAAATCATTGACTTCGGCGTCGGCAGTGACCCCCAGCGCCGAAGGCGAGCCGGTGAGCACGGCATTGCCGCGAACTGAGCCGCGCCACCCGCGATCGCGTCCGTAAAACAACTTGCTGAGCTGCCCTAACGGGCCCTCACTGTAGTTGAGCTTAAGGTAGACGGGGGTGTCGCGCAGGCTGGCAGCACGCTGGAAGCGGCCATCAAGCTTCAGCGTCCCAGTGTCGGTGATGTTGACGTCGGTCCGCACCGGCCGGGCTTCCACGCGGATGCCCCACTGGTTCTCCGACTCCAGCCACAAGGCGAAGTCGGCATCGGTGAAGGCAAAGGCCTTCTTGACGTCACCCAGCTTGAAGTTGATGCGGCCGGTAGAAGCTTCCACGTAGGGAAAGCGCGGCCGCGCCTCTGGACGTGATTTCGCAGTCGGCGCCGAACTTACTTGCGAAGCTCGCCCGACCAATTCCTCCAGGTTCCAGTGGCCGTCGGCACGGCGCACCAGATTGAGGCTGGGATTATCCAGATCGAGGGTGCCAATCTCCAGGCGTCCTCGCCACAGCGACGTAAGCCGGATGTACGCCGTGACGGTGTCGGCCCGCAACATGGGCTCAGCACCGTAATCAGGATCTTCGGCTACGACAAAGTTGCTGAGAACCACCCCCGGACGAGGCAGCAGCTTGAGTTCGATGTTGGAGACGGTGACTTCACGGCCCAGTCCGCGGCCGATCGCCTCCGCTACACGCCGGCGGTACCGGTTGACGTTGATCAGCGGGGGCAGCAGCAACGCCACGAGAACTGCCAGCAGCACTGCCGCCATCAACCGCCGGGAAGTACGGCGCCGCATCAATGCACCACGTGGAACATCCGTGACCAGCGGGTCTGGTCGAAGAAGTGGAAGATGATGTTGAACAGCCACGCGATACGATCGCCGATACTCTGCCGGTCGTATTCATCACGCGGCGTGACGAAAGACCAGTAGATGAACATAGGCCTGCCGATCACGTTTTCAAAAGGCACGAAGCCCCAGTAGCGGCTGTCCAAACTGACGTCACGATGATCGCCCATGGCAAAAATGCTGTTGGGCGGTACGACCAGGTCGCCGTTCTTGATGTACGAAGGCAGTTCAGCCCGCCATTCCGGCGTTACCTCCTCGTACTCCGGAGGCTGAATGCTGGGAAAACTATCCCGGTAAGCGACGTAATCGCCCTTAGTCAGGACATAGGGCTCGTTCAACTTCTCGCCATTGCGATAGACGGCGCCATCCTGAAGATGAATGCGATCGCCCGGCAAGCCGATGATGCGTTTCACTACGTAAAGCCCGGGTGTGGAAGGATGGAGAAAGACAAAAACGTCGCCATGCTGAGGCGCGCGATATGGAATCAGCTTGCCCAGCCACTTGGTTGCCGGCGCCAGCAGGATGCGATCGACGAAGACGTGGTCGCCAATCAGCAGGGTATTTTCCATCGAGCTCGACGGAATGGTGAAGGCCTGAAGGGTAAACGTAATAATGAAAAGTCCGGTCACCAGCACGAGGGCGATGGACGCAAGAAACTCGGCAGTCGTTTCCCGCGGTTTTTCGGGTACCTGCGACTTGCTGGCCTGCGCCTTCTCCGGCGCAGCATTCACTGTTTTCCTGGTGGCAGCCAAATTCGTTTTTCCTCTGGGGTGCTACGCCTGCGCGGGCTGAGGCAGATTTCGAAGCTTGACGTATGGTCTATTGCGGGACCCGCCACATGCGCCGCCAACGCAGGCTTTTGAACATCTGGGTAATATTAAGTGTCAGACTCGAAAGTTTATCAGACGGCACCCCGCCTGCCTCTACCCGGTCGGGATGCTCCATCGACCAGTAAATCACTAAGGGACGTCCTACAACGTTTTCCTGAGGCACGAATCCCCAGTACCGCGAGTCATAGCTGTCGTCGCGATTGTCGCCCATTACAAAATACGAACCCTCAGGCACGACGAGTTCCCCGTTATCCAGCAGCTTCTGCGCCTGCACAAACCATTGCGGTGTGATGCCGTCGCCGTAGAACCCGCCGTTAGGAAAGTTATCGCGAAAGCGATTGCGCCAGCTCCAGTTGAAGGTAGCGTAGGCATCGTCCTGCGCCACCCCGTTCACGTAAACGTGCTTGTTCACCAGGCGAACGTGATCGCCCGGGACGGCCATTACGCGCTTCACGAAATGCTGATGCGGGTTAACCGGGTAGCGGAACACAACAATGTCCTGCCGCCGGATGGGTCGGTAAGGCATCATCCAATTCCACACTCGCGAGCTTCCGAAGTGCGCCTTGTCCACCAGCAGGTAATCGCCGATCAGCAGCGTCCGCTCCATCGACTCGGAAGGGATCTGAAAGGCTTGCACGATGAAAGTAATGACGAAAATGGCGATGACAATGGTGCAGGCCAGAGATTGCAGCGAATGGAATCCGCCTTTGGCCGGGTCGGCCGCTGGGGGCGGCTTCGGTGGAGAAACGACCGGTTGTTGCTGCGAGTCCACTTCCATCATCGCTACTCGGCGGCCTTAACCTCGGCGGCGGAGGGCGCCAACTCTGCGCTGGTGTTTGGCGGCTGTAGACGCTCCCACGCCAGGCGTGCAGCGGCTTGTTCGGCAGCCTTCTTGGTGCTGGCTTCGCTGCGGCAGACAAATGCGTCCCCACCGGCAGGAGAATTGGGAACATAAACTTCCATGGTGAAGATCTTGCGGTGGTCTGGGCCTTCTTCCTTCAGGGTGACGTAGCGTGCCTGCGGACGTCCGCTGGCGTGGACCGCCTCCTGCAATGCGGACTTGTAGTCCATAACTGGCAAAGTCCGGCCGCCATGCTTGTGCACTTCCGCCAGTTCAGGCTCCAGAATGTGTTCGAGGATGAAGCGGTGCGCGACCTCAAGCCCGGCATCGAGGTAGAGCGCAGCAATGATTGCTTCCAGGGCGTTCACCAGCAGTGCGCTCTTGCTGCGGCCGCCACTGCGTTCCTCTCCCCGGCCAAGCCGAAGGTAGGCGCCAATCTTCAACTCGCGGGCGGGGCGAAGCAGCCGGCGGGCGCTCACAATGTGCGCCCGCAGCTTGGACAGCTCGCCTTCGTGGTATTCGGGAAAGCGCCGGAAAAGTTCCTGGCTGACGACGAACGACAGCACGGCGTCGCCCAGGAACTCCATTTGTTCGTTGTCGGCTTCTACAGTTGGCGTGCCGGAGGCGGCGTTCTGCGATTCCATTTCACGGGCGTAGGAAGCGTGGGTGAGCGCCTTGTCGAGGAACTCAGCGGAAGCGAAGACGTGGCCCACGGATGTCTCCAGGACACCTCTGTCGCCTTCCGCCGCTTGCACTTTGTTATGCGTCATGTGACCGGAACTGCTACTGCCATGCTACCGCGGAACGCCCGGTTGTGTCGGGGTCACAGGCTGACCCGATGGCGCACCCGGCGTGGGCGAAGGCGCAGCTGGAGTTGCGGTCGCATCCGGCGACCCGGAGCTGTTCAGCTTTTGCAGACGAGCCAGTTGCTGTTTGGCCAGATTCTGCACCGTTGTGCCGTCCTTGGAGTATTGCACCGCCTTGTTGGCCGAATCGAGCGACTGCGAGTAATTCTTCAGCTTGTCCTGCGCCACCGACAGCCGGAGATACAGCACGGCTTCGGGGTTAGTCTTGTTCTGGTCAATCGCCATCTGCAGGTTCTTCTCGGCCGCGGCGTAGTTGCCCCGGTTCATGTCGACCATGCCGAGCGTGTCATAGGCCATGGTCAGGATCATGGTTTTGGCGGCGGCAACGCGGGCTGGATCGGCATTAGCCGGAATGAGCAGGCCGGTGTCGACGTTATCAATGGCTGCGTGCGCGTCCTTGGCCGCTTCGGTCAGCCGCTGCTCGCGGTCCATATCATTCTCGCGAGTGGATTCGCTCAGAACATTGGCCACTTGCACCAGCGGAATCGGATTGGTGGGTTCGGCGGCGATTGCCTTACGCCCGGTGATGATCACCTTCTCGTTATTGTTCGCCTGGGCGTACATGTTCATGGCGCGGATGTAGAGCGAGGCCCGCAACTCGCTGGTGGGATACTTGGCCGCAAAGTTATCGGCAGCAGCTTCCACCGCGGCGGGGTCGGTTAGGGCGGTAGCGTCCTGGTAGGCCTTCATCTCTTCCTGTGACTTAGCCTGAAGTACCTTGTGCCCTCCATTGGCAGGCGCTCCGGCCGCTTGTCCCGCGGGAGCGCTTTGCGTCTGCGGTGGTGCAGTAGGTGTGGTGTTCTGCGCCGCAGGAGGGTTGGTCTGGGCCGAAGCCATTGCCGCTGCCAGAAGCACCGGCGTCATGATGACTGAAAATCGCATTCCATCTTTCCTTCGTTTGAGGAGCAAGCCGATGACTCCCCGGTAGTGCCAAGCCTATTCGTCTTGCTGCTTGGCCGTTGGAGGTTGATAGGGCTGTTGCAGTCCGCGCTCCGCGGCAGTCTTGGCGTCAGTGGGTATCTCGCTGACTGCCAGAGCCGCTTTATACTGCGCCAGCGCGCTGTCACGTTCGCCCTGCAAATCCGAAATTCGTCCTAGATAGATGTGGCACCAGGCGACTACATGGGGATCTTTCGCTGCATCGAGCGCCTTTTGAAAGTCGGCTTGTGCGCCCTGCATATCGCCGTTGAAGCTGGCCACCTTGGCCAGCACAAAATTGGCGCGTGCGACGTCCTCGCCTGCCTGTAAGCTCTCCTGCGCCAACTTCCCGGCTTCTGCCGGATTGCCGCTGGCCAGAGCTCTTTCCGCCAAATCGATCTTCTTAAGAGATGCACGTTTTGCAGCCTGCACCACCTCAGGTTGCGCCTGGGCCGCAAAAGTTATCTGGCTGGCGCGCTTCTTTTCCTGCGCAACGTCCATGTTATGCAGCCAGTTGGGCAGGGCATCCTGCAACCCGATATTCGCTTTCTCGAAATCGCGCAACTGATCGTAGAAATAACCGGTCAGGACAAAGCCTTCCGCTTCGTCCTTCTGCACCAGGGCTCTACGCTCAATGTCCGGCAACTTGGCATCGGCCGGGGTTCGCGCCTCGATAGCGCGAATCAGGCACTCAATCACCAGCAGGCCCATGTCGCGCTTGTACTCCTCCGACATGGGAGCGCTCTGCACGGAAAGCAGAATAGGCTTCAGGCGGTCCAGAGCGGTGGCGCGCTTGGCAATCAGCGGATCCAGCACAAAGTGCAGGTAAGTGTGCCGCATGGCATCCATGTGGATGTTGTTCCCGCCGGGCGATACCACCAGGAAGTAGAAGTCCTGAAGGTAGTTACGTGAGTTGACCTGGCCGGGAGCGCTCATGGGCTCGAGATACACCGTGAAGCTGCGTCCCTGGTAGCCCGACATTGGCATTCGCAGATAGGTGTCGGTGGAGTTGATCATCTGCGAGACCGGCCCGTGATATTGATCGATCAATCCCAGATATTGTGGCTGGTGCTTCTCCCAAATGGCATGCAGCTTGGCTGCCGTGTAGTACGCCTTCAGCACCGGAATAAATCCCAGCACGTAGATGGCGTCCGGCGGCATGTCCGCTTCCTTGAGCCGGGGAGCGAAGTCAGGAGGAGGCCCCAGGTTCAGCGCCAGCGAGACATACTGCGCCAGGTCGTGAGCGGCGTCGCCCTGCTGGTGATCGTGGTAGAAGGCGCACATCTCTTTAGCCGCGACGGCCGCTCCGGGCAACTTGCTGGCTTCTACCAGGTCGGCGCGAACTTCCATACGGATAGGAGAGGAGGCCTGGAGTTCCTGGTCATAGCCGCAGACGTTCATGGCGGCGACCACGCTGAACAAGGTTTCGTTTACGTCGAGAGTGGCTTTGGATTGGGCGGCAGCCACGCAGCTCAAGGATGCGACCAAGGCTGCCAGAATAAAATGTCGGAGAGAAACCCTCAGCTTTGCCTCCTGGTTTTCGCAGCCCTGGCTCTTGGCTCTTAGCATTCGCAAACGCACTGGATAGGCCATGGGGAAGCTAGCAGCCACTGCGGCAGGGAGTCGAGAACTTTAGTTTACGAGGTCGGTAGAAGGCGCGCAAATGAGGCTTGGTCAAGGACGCCCCAGTTCAGCATGGCGTGCGGATAGTACGACTATCCCCTTACCTGTACCTTCGAGAACGTAAGGATGACGCGGCTCGCCGTCGGCTGCCCGAAAGCCGTAGCGGGATGGAACGTGGCGAAGATAAGCATGTTCTTCAACTCGGGAAGAACCGCCTGCGCCTCCTCCGGTGCGGAGAGGATTCGGTAGTCCTGCACCCGGCCATCGGAGCCGACATAGGCTTCAACAATCAGGGAATCGGCGCTGGGCACACCCATGGAGATCTCGAAGGGCGTGGATTTCAACTCTGCCGGCGTATACAGCATGGTCGGCACATCGTTGGCGGCATGCACCCGCTCGGGATAAAGGAAGCTGATGAGCACGGCAAAGATAATGAGCGTGGTGAGAACACCGGCAGTAGCCGGAACCATGGTCGCGTTGAAAGCATTCTCCCAGCGGACGCGCATTCTGTCCCAGCGCGAGCGCCGCGAGTTGGCCATCTCCTGCGAAAGCATCACCCTCAACTTCAGGCCAAGGTCGGGAGGAGCCACTTTCCTGCCCAGCGAGCCGGTCAGCGATTGGGTCCGCTGCAGCGATGCAAAGCGGGCGGCGCATTCCACGCACGCGCGCAGATGCTCGCTGATCCGAGTCATCTGGCTGCGCGACACGACACCGTCCAGGTAGGACGACATGAGCCCCTTCGCAACTGAGCACTTCATGGTATGACCTCGATCTTTTGACCACTCAACCCGGTACCACTGCGACGCTTGCTGTCGCGCGACTCGCCGGGCGACATCCCGAAGGACGGCAGGTGCCGCTCCAGCCGCTTGCGCAACGCTTCCCTGCCTCGCACCAGCCGGGATTTCACCGTACCCATCGACGTTTGCATCACTTCCGCAATCTGCTCGTACGACAAATCTTCTATGTCACGCAAGATCACGGTGGTGCGGTAGGGCTCGTTCAGCGCTTTCAATTCGACTTCCACTCGCGCCTTCAGCTCTTCGTCGTATACGTTCTGCAAGGGAGACTTGCCATCGTCAACCAGCATGTCTTTCATGCCGGAGGTGTAAGTCTCGTCATCGCGATCGCCCGTCGGCTCAATGGAAGTTTCGCGCGACTTGTGGCGAAACCACCAGCGACGGCGGTTAGAAGCCTCGTGGATAGCGATGCGGTAAATCCAGGTTTTCAGGCTGGAATCGGCGTTGAAACGCTTGATTCCGCGGAACACCTTAATAAAGACTTCCTGGGTGGTATCGGCGGCGTCGGATGGATCGTCGAGGATTCGGTAAACCAGGCTGTAAACTGGCTGGTTATAGTGCGCGATGAGCCAATAGAAGGCCTCTTCCGATCCGGCCTTTAGCTCAGCCACCACGGAAGCTTCTTCGGTGCGTACACCTATCGCACTTGCCAGGTCACTCAAGGTTGTTGTTGCTCCCGCCAAGGGGCGCACCTCGTATGATAAATAGTTTCGCGACTGGCAACAACTTAGACCGAACCGCCAACGGCGCTATTCAGCGCCAATAACGTCGTCCTCGTCCCAAGGCCGGGCGTCAGAGATAGAACGGCGTCCTCCGTCCCAGACAGGACTAGAGGAATAGACCCCGCGACAGGGAGAAATGTTCCCGGAAAGTCTGCAAAAATCAACCACCCCTGTGCCAAGAGGGGCTTATTGCGACTTGGTGGCTGCGGCTGGCGCACTTGAAGAACTATTGCTGCTGGGACTGGCGGTTGAGCTGCCGGGGCTAGTGGCCGGCTTTTTCTTATGGGTCGTCTTCTTGACTGGCTCGTTGTCGTCTACAACCACCTTTTTGGGAGGAGGTGCGGCCACGGCGGCCTGCTGCAACGCGCGGTTCTGAGTGCGCAACTGGTTCACTTCCGCCTGAGTCGAGGCGGTGAGTGATTCCAGGGCATTCGCCAGATTGTGCCGGACGGAGTCGATGACACCTAACTGCTGAGCCAGGGCATCGTAGTCGCTCTTGACGCCAAAGGCGCCGGTCGACTCGGTGACCGAAGCAAAAACGTCATATAAGACGTTGAGGTTGCGATACAGCTTGAACTCCGCGTTGAGGTCCTGCGGCGCCGAACGAACATCGCTTATCAATCCGGGTAACGCGCTGGTGAGGTTTCGCTGAATCGACTCAGAGTTGGCTTGCGCCTGTTGCTTCGATCCTGGGTCCGCCTTCCATTTGTCGATGCGCATGTGACTTAGATCGGCAGTGCTCTGGGTTGCCGCGGCCTGGAGCCGATCCAAGTCCGGCAGAATCGAAGTCATGGAGGTGCTGCCAGTTTGTGGAGGTGCGGCAGGCACTGTGGTTTGTGCGACTGCGGCTGAAGTCAGAAGAAGAAGGAATGCTACTTTCAATGCGGTACTCATCTTGCCCCTACCGGAGGTTTGGAGTTTTCGAACATGGGAGCGATAGACGAGGCGTGGCTTAAGTTTACCAAGAAATCCATACGCGAAGTTGGATGCAGGCCGTTGATTGCGGGAGGCGCGAGCGGTTGGCCCGGAAAAGGCGGACTGCTAGTCTCCGCTTCCGGTTGCGTGCAGGATGATGCTGAGGGGCGCAACCGCTGGCGGCCTGACATATCGGTCCACCAGGAAGCGCTTGCCGTCGGGCGTGACGTCATAGGTAAAAAAATCGGTGGAAGAAATTGGCGCACGGGCATGAGTTTCAAACAGCCGTGCAGGCGCGCCCGTCGACAGGTTGCCCTCACTGCCCACCGCGACCGACACCAGCCATCCCTTCGGGTCCAGGTAAAAAATCTCCTTGCCATCCCCGCGCCAACGCGGTTCTCTGCCTCCGCCACGCGACACCTGGAGTTTGCCGCCTGTGCCTGGATAGGGAGAGATGAATACTTCCCACTCGCCAGTTTCGTCAGACTCGTACGCGACCCACTTGCCGTCGGGCGAAATCTGGCCGTTCGCCTTGCTTCGACTGCCGGGCAGAAATGGCGTGAGCGTGTGGTCCTTGACTGAGACGATCTCCAGGGTCGATTCTCCTTTACGAGTCTGCGATGTAGCCAGCAGCTGCTGATCACCGGGTGCGAAGGAGTTCGGCAGCATGTCCGCGCTCTCCTGCGGAGCGGTTGCCAGGCCGCGGTCGGCTTCGAAGCCGTTGGAATTCTTCAGCCGCAAAAGCTGCTCGTGCAACTGGATACGCTGGGCCGCCGATCGGTAGGCGATCATCTTGCCGTCCCGCGACCACACTCCGGTGGTTTCTTCCGTGGGATCAAAGGTGAAGCGAGTCGAAGTGTTCTTCTTCAGGTCGTGAATCCAGACATCGATGTTCTTGGCTTTGGGATCGGCAACATCAAAGACCACGCGATCGCCGTCCGGCGAGATGCCCAGATTCCCCAGGATGCCAGGATCGCCCGCATGTCCCAACACCTGCCCCTCGCGGTCGTACCAGGTCATCTGGGACAGGGACGCGCCGCTGCGCTGATGAAGCACAACCGTTCCGTTTTCGGCTACGGTGAAAGCGCCCCAGTAGGTCGAAGGGTGGCGTCCCACCTGGGCGGCGACGATGCGCGGCTTGCCGGTGAGCTTGCCGCTGGCGATATCGAGCGGGGCCTCGACCAAAGCTCCTTTTTCATCGACGTAGAACATGTGTTGCCGGGCATAGCCCGCGTTGGACAGAGCCAGTATGACCAACTGCTTCTTGCGCGGGTCTGCCAGCGAGCTTAGATAAATTCCCGTGGTGCGGTCGTCAGCCCGTTCGTTGAAGTCGCCATCCCAGAAGAGAAAGTGGTCGCCATCCGGCAGGAAGACCGGCCAGCGGCGAGAAGACTCTTCCGGCGCCAACGCTTCGTCCCCCAGCGGAGCAGCGTCGGTTCCATCGGCATCGACGCGCCATAGCGGTCCAACCGGATTGGGCGCATAAAGGAGGACGCCTTTCTGGCTCCAACTGCCTCCACGGGCCTGCCCTGTCGACGCCAGAACCTGGGCGGTTCCTCCCGACGCCGAAATTTTTCTTAGCTTGTCATGAGCAAAGAAAGCAACGTAATCGTCGCCCGGCGACCAGAAGGGATAGCTCGCGCCTTCCGTCCCGTTCAACCGGACCGCTGAAGCGGAACCGACCGGCTGAACGTAGAGAACGCCTTCACCGGAGCTCCCGTCGATCGCAACATAGGCCAGCATGCGCCCGTCGGGCGAAAGCGCTATATGCGTGACCTCGTCCTGCACCGAAATGGCAAACTCCATGCGCTTCTGCGGCGAGTTTCTTGAGCCCAGGAAGTGCACCGCGGCAGCGGAGACCAGCAGCACCAGAGCAGCGCCAGCGGCTGCCCACACCGGCCAGGTGCTCCGCGGAGCCTTCTGGGCACGCAGCGCCGGCGAAGACTCCGATCCCGATAACGCGCCCAGGGCAAAAGTAAGATCGCGAGCCGACTGGAACCGGTCACCCGGATCCTTCTCCAGACAGTGGTGCACGATGCGATCCAGCGCCGGAGGCACCCTGGCCTGCTCAGAATCGATTTCTGGAGGATCGGTCTTCAGTACTGCCGTCATGACTTCGACCGCTGTATCGCCGGCGAAGGCACGCTTCCTCGATAGCATTTCATAGAGAACGGCGCCGAAGCTGAATATGTCCGCGCGATAATCGACCGCCTCGCCGCGCACCTGCTCCGGGGCCATATACGGAGCGGTGCCCATTACCACGCCGGCACCCGTTTGCAGTGGTATGGTCTGAATCGTCGCCGACGACATCAGTTCCGAGGCCTGGGCCTTCTTAGGCGGCACCGCAGTCTTGGCCAGCCCAAAGTCCAACAGCTTGGTGTGGCCGTCTTTGGTGATGAAGATGTTTTCCGGCTTCAGGTCGCGATGAATGATGCCGCGCGCATGGGCTGCCGACAGTCCATGCGCCACCTGTAAGGCGATCTCGACCGCCTTGCGTACTGGTAATGGGCCGCGATCCAGGCGTTCGCGCAGCGTCTCGCCGGCAAGCAACTCGGTCACCAGGTATGGGGTTCCATCCTGCACGCCGACGTCATACACGGCCAGGATGTTGGGATGATTGAGGGCCGCAACCGTGCGCGCTTCCTGCTCGAAGCGCTGCATGCGCATAGGATCGGCAGCCATCGCTTCGGGCAGAACTTTGACGGCAACGGTGCGGTTCAGGCGAGTATCCCGGGCGCTGTAAACCTCACCCATGCCACCTTCCCCAACGTGACCAACGACTTCGTAGGGACCGAACTTTGCGCCCGTCGCGATCGGCATATAGACCCGGCGGCATTATAGCTTGCAGGGTGAAGCGACCATGGGCTCGCTGCCGGCAGCGCGCCGTTGGGGAAGGGTTTTATTGCTCAGATCGCAAGACCGACCAAGATGTCCGGCTAACTCGTGCGCGGCGGTGATGACAGGAAACGCGGTCTTAAGTTTGACTAAGGTGTGCGGGTGCGAGAAAATACTTGAGGTGCTGCTGTATGCAGCACTGTCCCTCCGCAAGAGTGGGCCTGTGGCGCAGCTGGGAGCGCGCTTCCATGGCATGGAAGAGGTCGTCGGTTCGATCCCGACCAGGTCCACCAAACTCTTCACTATATTAGGAAGATCCGGCCGCGGCACATGTCCTCGAAGCGCCGTTGGCGATTTGGCGCCATGCGCCCACGGATCAGTGACTCTGGCGAGCCGATTGATATCTGGGGCGATTCAAGTCACGCACCCCTCAAGACTTCGCGGCGAGGTTTGCCGAAAAATACTGGTTGAGTCCAGCGGCAACCTCTTTCAGTCCCCGGTCAAGATTGACATCCAACGCGGTAACTACCGCGGAAATCTCCTTACCTTGTACCGGCTGAGACTGGGAATAGAAATGCGACCAGACGACTTTGCCCGACTTCCGGTCGTATAGCTCAAACTCCATGGATACGAGTCCGGCGATGCTCGCAGTATCGACTTCCTCGAAGTCGTAGAGCTTGCCTCGGAGCACAAATTGCGCGTCCGAAGTGTTCCCCTGACTGGCCACGGACTGATAGTCACCTGAGGCATCAAGCACGCGAATCAATTTGCTCTTCAGCATTTCGACGGGCGGCTCTGCCCAACGGCTGAACTGGTACGTGCCAATTTCATTTGTGCCGATGCGATACGCGATTGGCGTGTCCTGATAGATTCCCGGTCCGCTGATGCCAGCCACCAACAGAGACACTGGGTAGGTATTCGTCGAATGGGTTGGGGCGGGCGGAAGCTGAACCGTGTAATACCTGATGGGCCGGCCAGCGCCGCACCCGGTCAAGCCCAGGGCGAGTACAGAGATCAGAATAGTACGGACCAGTTGATGCATGGAAAGCCTCTTCCGTGTGCCTTCGATATTGATCTTAAAGACTTGAATCGATCTACTCCCGCATGGTCTAAGACTCTGTCGCCGCCCTCTATAGGGATCGAGCTACTCGATACGGCTATCCGTCATGTGCGGCGGAACGACCCTAATTTCCTTTCTCCCCAGGCTTGCGATCCTTCACCGTGTCTCCACGAATGAGCACGGAAGGCCTGGTCTTCAATTCCTCGGTCAGCTGCTTCGCGTTTTCGGTTGTGATTCGGAGGTTCACCAATATTTCGTCAATGTTGTCGGTGTTGCGATCCATCGTATTCTTAAGCTGTTCCGTGAGCGATGAAGCGGAGAGTAGCGTTTGCTTCAACTCGACAACTATGGTGCGGATGTCCTGGCGATTCTCAAGCACAACAGAATCAACGTGCGACAAGGCGTCATTCGCTTCTTTCATCGTTGCCTTGAGATCGTCGAGCAGGGGTAAGATCTTGGCACTCGCGGTCTGCACATTGGTCAAGGTCGCTGAAACCTTCGGGCGGTCCTCGGCAAGCATCGCATTCAGAGTCCCCAGTCCCTGGCTAACATTGGTGCGGTTCCGGTCGTTCAGCAGGTCATTGACGCGGGCGACCGTAGTCTGGAGCTCGGTGAGGCGTTGGTTCAGGTTTTGCAAAACCTGCTGGGCAACCGGGGCAAGGTTGCCAATCATATCGCCGAGGTCCGCTATCCCGAGCGTCGGAACGGATTTGATTTCGCTGCCGGGCGGGGCCAGTGGGGCGTCCTTCGTTCCGGTTCCCACTTCCAGATAGTTCTCGTCGAGAGGTCCAAGACTGGTGATCTTGGCCACGCTGTTGGTCTTCACGGGAATAGCATGCCCCACACTGAAAGCGACCTCGATGCGGGTCGAGTCCTGAGGATCCACGCGCACGGACTCTACCCTGCCGGCCTTCATGCCAGCGTATCGGACAGTGGCGCCAGGCAAGAGACCGGCAGCAGACTTGAAATATGCATGATGGGGAGTTCCGCTCACACTGAACGTGCCGGCTACGGCCAAGACCGTCCCAATGAGCAGAGCCACCGCAATCAACACAAAGACTCCTACCCAAGCCTGCTCGCGCCTACTATTCATGACGTCCTCATTTCAAAGGGCTCCCGCTCTCAACTCTTCGTGGGCTTCCGGTCGCCCGTGAGCATCTGCAGATAGTCGAGTTCCTCGGTAACTTCAGGCTCCGGTACCCGGTCCATAAACTGGCGCACTCTCGGATGAGTGCTCGCCTGGAGCTCCTCCTTGGTTCCCATCGCCACAATGTGGCCCCGGTCGATCAAAATCATACGGTCGGCGATCAGAAAAGCACTGGCCAACTCGTGGGTCACTACAACCATCGTTATGCCGTACGCCTTCTTGAGGTTCAGGATCAGTTCGTCGAGTCCTGCAGCAATGATGGGGTCAAGCCCTGCTGACGGCTCATCGAAGAACAAGATTTCCGGGTCCATAGCCAGGGCACGCGCCACTGCCGCACGTTTCTTCATTCCTCCACTGAGTTCCGAGGGCATGTAGTCTTGAAAATTGCTCAGCCCAACTTGTCCGAGCTTGATTCGCACCATTACTTCGATGGTGGAGTCCTCGAGATTTGTGTGCTCGCGCAAGGGCAATGCAACGTTTTCGCCTACGGTCATAGAGCCGAAGAGGGCTGAACCCTGGAACGACATGCCGATCTTCTTGCGGATGTCGTCCATTTCGGACTCGGAAATCTGCGCGGTGTTAATGCCTGTAATCCATACCTCGCCGTCGGTCGGCTTTTCCAAACCGACCAGCGTCCGCAGTAGGGTGCTCTTACCGGACCCCGATCCGCCCAATATCACCATGGTTTCGCCGCGCTGCACGTCAAAGCTAATGCCGTGAAGGATCTCGCGCTCGCCGTAGCTGACGCGCAGGTTGACTACAGAGATGGCTGGATCGCCTCCGTTGGGATCAGCCATCTTCGCGACCTGTGACCTCGGCCGGTTTGTAATCCAGCGCCGGGATTGCGAGCGACTCGGGCGGTGGGCTCGGCCGATACTGTGACGTCATGTGAAAACCCATGGGCTAACTCGGATTAATGAGATAAAACAAACCTGTAAATACCAGATCGACAACCACTACAAGTGCGATGGAGATGACGACGGCCGCCGTCGTCGATCGTCCAACTTCCTCCGCGCCCGCCCCGGTTGCGAAACCTTCTTTGCATCCGACGGCCGTGATAACCAGGCCGAACAACACGCTCTTGATGAGGCCGGTATATAGGTCGCGCAGGAGGATCGCATCTCGAGTCGCCTGAAAATAGGACCCAAACGTAAAGTTGGCGCCGAGGACACCGAATACGCTTCCGCCCACAATCCCCATGAAATCGGCCCAGATTGTGAGACATGGCATCATCACGAGCATGGCCAGGAACTTGGGCGCGACCAGGAAGGCAACCGGATCAAACGCCATGGTTCTCAGGGCATCCACTTCCTCGGTCACCTTCTTAGTGCCTATCTCCGCAGCGAAAGCGGATCCCGAACGGCCGATGACGACGATGGCGGTAAGCAGCGGACCGAGTTCTCGGAGAATCGAGATGGCCACGGCCTGGGCCACATATTGCATCGCTCCTAACCGCCGCAGCTCATAGGCGCTCTGCAGGGCCATGATCACGCCCACAAAAAACGTTATCAGCGAAACGATGGGTATGGCTTCAACGCCCACCGCCATGGCCTGATGGACCGCCCGATGATGGCGGGGCGCTGACCGCGGAAAGGACCTACAAAGGTGATATACGCAGATTGGCCCGCGAGATTCGCCAAGTCGCCCACATAGGCAAGGCCGCTCAACGTCCAGAAGCCGACCCGTTCCGGTACACCCGCGATTTTTTCCGACACTTTCAACGTCAACGGACCCCCGTTCAGGGAATTGCTTCACCGCCCTCCGAGGCAAGGCTTTAAGCTTCCAGCGCCTGCTCCTCGGTTTCGAGTATGTCAAAGACCCCAGTCAGACGCGTGAGTTGTAGAACTTGAAGAACGGAGCTGGTCAACCCAAATAGCACTAGCTTTTTGTTGGATCTTCGCGCCTCCTTGAGGACCTCCAAGAGCGAGGCAATCCCGGAGCTATCGATATACTTCACCGCCATCAGGTTTACCGCCACCCGGTCGGCTCCCAGTAAACAGTTCAGCAGTGTCTTGCGCAAGCCCGGTGAACTGCCAAGGTCAATCTGACCTTCCACATCCACCACCGTGGTCCCTTTTTCAATTCGCGTCGACGATTTCAAGTATCGTTGCATGTCCGTCCTTTACTAGTTACAAAAACCTCCACCTGTTTCCACCTTTACTAACCCTAGCTATCAACACCCGACAAGGTTCATAGCTCTTGGGCAATCACTGAGGCGCAAATCACTTCCCATCGACACTCATCTTCGTAACCGGTAGACGTTTGATGAGGGTTAGCTGGTTCCCTTCCGGGACACACTCATAAGTCACCTCATCCATCATCATCTTGATGAGGTGTGTCCCCCGCCCACTCAGTGAGACCTCATCCAGGGGCTGTCCACAGATTCTGGCCGGGTCTGGCGGTTCGCCCCGATCGAGGAGGGTGAATTCTATTTGATTGTTACCTGCCTGGCAGTTCAGTTCGATCTCCCGGTCGTAGTGGTTCTTGTAGGCGTGTCGAATGATGTTAGCCAAGGCCTCATCAACGGCCAAAGTGACTCCCTGGGATGCTTCCTCGGTCAGTCCGAAGACTAAACTCAATTCGCCCACTGCAGCGCGGACAATGGGCAAAAACCTCGGATTGCTTGGCATAACAAGCTTCAATTGAAAGCTCATTTGGCTCCGCTAAAACTGTTCCTCCAGTGGAACATCAGGCGACATTCCTTTTGTCGAAATTCGGGGGGCGGTAGATGATACTAACATTCGCACTGCCGTAGCCTGGACCTTATTTTTGCTTCTATTTGAGTAGGACTTAAGTCGGAGAATTAGGGGCCCATTTCGAGGTTATACCCGTCACCAAAGTCTTCTCCTCCCATTTCAATGCGCCGAACTGATCATCGGGTTCACGGCTGCATCCTCAACCATTACTGCCTTACAGGGCGCAGTGCTTACGATCTCAGACTTGACCAGGCCGGCGAACATCTGCCCGTTAGACGCTAAATGAGAGCGCTGATAAGCGTCCGAGTTACTTGACTGTGGACGAACAACGCGGCAGCCCGAAACTCGGACATAGGTTTGGAGGAAGATGAGCGGTAGCCTTGAATTAGGGGCGTGTCCTCCCGAAAACCAACGCTTCAGGAACGCCAACCCATGATTGGAGATCTGGTGTTGTACACGAAGTTAGCCAGAAACCGAGTACACCACAATCCTTGAGCTGATCGGTGTATTTGTTAGGAGTTGGAATCGCGGGATCGCGCAGGTTTCAACAGCCACCCTGACTTGGTTTCTTCCGTAATCTACTGGTGCAGAGAGAATCCGGACGGCAAAGCTGCCTCAAGATTAATCTGTTCCCCAGTGACGGGGTGGTGGAATTTCAGAAATTGGGCGTGCAGGAAATATCCCCCATCGCCGGGGAGGCCCGGAAGGTTTTCAAGAGGCTGGCCGGTCAAGCCGTACAGAGGATCGCCTACCAGGGGATGGCCGATGGATGCCAGATGGATTCGGATTTGATGAGGGCGGCCCGAACCTAGGCTTACCTCGAATGTCGTGGTGCTGGTGTTGCGTGAGATTACCTTTGCCAATGACTTGGACGGTTTGCCGGTTGGGCTGGCGGCCCACACCGAACCGATGAGCGGGTGCGGTACGAGGCCGATGGGTGTGAGGATTTCGTAGGTGTCGCACTGTGCAATGTCTTGGGCCAGCGCTCGGTAAATTTTTTGAATTTTGGGTGTGTTCCAGTTTGCCAGCAGATTAGCAGCCGCCTGCGGTGTTTTCGCGAAGAGAACGATGCCGGTGGTGGCTCGGCCTAACCGATGAACAGGGTTTGCGTTAGGGGTTTGCTTTTGCACCAGGCGCAGGAGGGTGTTTTCCATGAAGCCGCCGCCCGGGAGGGTGGGTAGCCCACTGGGTTTGTTGACGGCCAACAGATGGGGGTCTTCGAACAGGACTTCGAAGTGCTGAGGGGAGTCGGGTTCGATCCAGGGTGGACGGTTCCAGACAAGGGTTTGGCCTGACTTGACCGATTCACTTCCGGTGGCGGTGACTCCGTTGAGGGTAACTTCGCCGTTGTTCAGCTTTTGTTGCCAGGCTTGTGGGGTTGAGTGGGTGTAAAGGCTTGCCAAGTGCGAGAGCAGGGTTTGTCCATGGTATTTGCTGCTCATGACTGTGGTGTAGGCATAGCCCCGGTTGAGCATGTAGTTTGAGTGTAAGCCATGGCGTCCTCCCTTCCTCAAAACATCACTTTTCGACGCGACGTCCCGATGGTTGGTCTTACGGCGCGAAGTAGCTGGAAATATCCAGAATGAGTTGCGTGACACCGTAGGCATAGGCATCGGTTTGGCCGTTCGTGTTGGGTACGATCGCCATGTTTGAGGTAATCGCGCCGTCGTAGGCATTCAGGGTCGAAACCACCGGCAGGCTTCCGCCATCAGGCCACAACGTCAGATAGCCCAACGAACCAACCGGAATCACCGTGGCATTGAAGACATAGCCCTGGGCCGTTGCCGGCGGCGCGCACTGGCTGTTTTGTACCTGCACAACTAGCGTCCCGTTGAACGGCTGTCCGTTGTTGGCCCGTGTGTCGAGCACGCGGCAAGGCGTCACCGGATAGAGCGAGAGGCCATTCTGTCCCGGCGCCGCGAAGTAGCCGTCAATGTCGATAATCAGGTCCGTATCGTTGTAGGCGTAGGTGCTGATCGCGCCGCCGTTGCCAGCCGGCACAATGGCGGCGTTTGCCGTCACGGCTCCCGTCGATGCGTTAAGAGTCGACACGACTGGTTGCGTTTGACCAGCGGGCCACACCGTCAGATAACCCAGCGGTCCGTGCGGTACGGCGGTGAAGTTCAGCGAGTACGCCTGCGCCGTGCTGGGGATGTTGCAGCTAGTCGCATCCAGGATTGGAAAATCACGCGGTGTCTGCGCCTGCAAGTAGGGTCCACCCAAAGGCCCGTTTACGCCTCGCGTGTCGGCCACACGGCAAGGCGTCAGTGGATAGTACGCCAGGGTTGAGCTGCCGGTGGTCGTGAAGTAGCCGTCGATATCGATGATGACGTTGGTCTCGTCCGCCACGTATACGCTCACCGATCCTGAAGGCGTACCGGCAGGAACGATTGCCGCATTGGCTTTGACTCGACCATCCGAGTTCAAGGTCGAGACCACAGGCTGGCCTTCCCCAGTGGGCCAGATGGTCAGGTATCCCAGCGCATGGGTCGGAACCACGGTAACGTTGAGTGAATAAGCGACGGCCGTGGACGGTATGTCGCACAGATTGCCGCCCTGCGCGATCGGGAACGCACGGGTTGAGTTCGCGCCCATGACGGGCCCGCCGAACGTGCCGTCCGCTCCGCGCGTATCCACCACGCGGCAGGGCGTCAGCGACACAAACTGCACGGGAGTGGGCACAGGATTAACGATCTGCGAGAACATGCCGCTGCTGCCGGCATAGTTGTTATCGCCCGAGTAGGTCGCCGCAACGGTGTCCGTGCCGACCGCCAGGGTGGAAGTTACGCAGACTGCTGTCAGCGAGGACGTCAGCGGAACCGAGGAGCAGCCGGAAATTCCCCCGCCGTTCGAGGTGAAGCTGACTGTGCCGGTCGGCAGCGGTGGGCCGTCGGGTCCCACGGTCGCAATGATCGTCACCTGCTGTCCGAAGGTCGAAGGATTGGGCGAACTAGTCACCGTCGTCGTGCTGGGCGGGGGCCCCGACAGACGGAACACCGTGCCACAGCCGTGGAGGCCGGTAGTGCATGCAGGGTTTGCGCCAAACGCGGTTGTCCCATAGAAGTTCCCATCGGTGGCGTGCACCAGCCCGGCAAAAGGCGCTTTGCCGTCATCCGTGTCGTCGAAGCTGTGCATCGTGGTGAGCATGCCGTTTGTGGTGATTTTGAAGACCGTTCCACAGCCGCTGTTCTGCACGCAGTAGGCCCCGCCTCCGATTGTCGTCCCATAGAGGTTGCCATCGGGACCTTGTAGCAGTGCAGCCAGAGAGTCGGCGCCGTCGGCACAAGCGGGTTGTGAGCAAAAGTTGTAGAGCGTAGTCAGGGTGCCGCTTGAAGTGATTTTGAAGACCGTGCCGCCCTGGTGGTAGGCCCCGCCGCCGCCCTCGGGGGTTGTCCCGTAGAAGTTCCCGTCGCTGGCTTGCACCAGCCCGGATTGAGGGTATTCGCCGTCAGCGCAGCTCGTTTGAGAGCAGAAGCTGTAAAGCGAGGTCAGCGCGCCTGCCGGAGTGATTTTGAATACGGTGCCATAACCGTTGACGCCCGCGCCCGAAGGTTGTCCCGTAGAAGTTCCCATCGCTGGCTTGCACCAACCCGGCGTATGGGTTGCCGCCGTCAGCACAGCCAGTTTGAGCGCAAAAACTGTACAGCGTGGTCAGCGTGCCCCCTGGCGTGATTTTGAAGACCGTGCCGCAGCTGCCGCTGCCGAGAGAACAGCCGGTGTTCGCCCCGCCCTCCAGGGTTGTCCCGTAGAAGTTCCCGTCGCTGGCTCGCACCAGGCCGGCGTAAGGCATAGCGCCGTCAGTGCAGTTCGCTTGCGCGCAAAAGCTGTACAGCGTGGTCAGCGCGCCCGCCGGGGTGATTTTGAAGACCGTGCCCTCGCGCGGGTTGGCCCCGCCTCCGTAGGTTGTCCCGTAGAAATTCCCGTCATTGCCTTGCACCAGCGTGCCGGTAGGGCTGGCGCCGTCATACCAGTCGAAGCTGTGCAGCGTGGTCAGCGTGCCCGCTGGCGTGATTTTAAACACCGTGCCACAGCCACCCTGACAGTTGCTGCTGGTCCCGCCAGCATAGGTTGTCCCGTAGAAGTTCCCGTCGGTGGCTTGCACCAGCCCTGCGTAAGGGCTGGCGCCGTCCGTCGAATATCCCGCGAAGCTGTGTAGCGTGGTCAAGGTCTGGGCAGCGGAGCTAATTGCTGTCGCACCACAAAGCGCCAGGAGAATGAAGACCATTTTCCAAAGGTTAAGTTTGCTCAATCCTGACCAATTTGAAGGGCGCATGGTTTCCTTTTCGAAAAGTCTTCGGGGGATCCACTGCGATCCCTATGGGGCGACAGGAGAGTGCCCCTGAGCGCTGTCAAAGTTGACGAGGACGCTGCAGGATTGCGCAGAAGAGGAAATTCCCGACTTCCGCTCCTGCGCCGCTCAAAATGTGCTGGTCTCCCCACTTGCCGTGGGGCATAATGTGCAGCAATCGGTTCCCAGGTGTCCTGACGTAATTCTCAAGAGACTCTTAAGAAGTGGAAGTTCATGGCCACCCATCGCTTAGCCCGGCAATTGCCAGAGCTTTCCGGATGCCTTTGGAGTTTTGCCGGACGGACTTTCGTCGAATCGCGCCTGGAGTTGCGCGTCGGCGATCAGCCGGTGGAGCTGGAGCTGAAGCCTTTGGAGGTGCTGCTGTACCTTCTTCGGCACGCCGGAGAAGTGGTCACGAAGAACGAACTGCTTGATGCCGTCTGGCCAGGCCTCAACGTCGTCGAAGGTTCCTTGTCCACCGCCGTTTACAAATTGCGCAAGGCGCTGGGCGACGCAGATTCCAGTATCGTCGTCACCGTGCCGCGGGTGGGATATCGCCTGGCGGCAACCGCCAACGCTGAGGCGATCCTACCGGCGTCGAAGGCGCACCTGCTGCTGACAGCCGGCAGTCCTGTCCCCGGCCGCGAACAATGGCTGCTGTTGCGCCCGCTCGACATCTCGGCCGCGAGCGAGGTTTGGCTGGCCGAGCACCCCAAAACCCACGAGCTGCGCGTCTTCAAGTTCGTCTCCCATCTGGCTCGCCTCAGGACCTTGAAGCGCGAGGTGACGGTCTTCCGCTTTCTCCGTGAGTCTCTGCAAGATCGCCGCTATCTTGTGCAGATTCTGGAGTGGAACTTCGAGGCCGAGCCCTTTTTTCTGGAGAGCGAGTACGGCGGCCCGAATCTGGCGGAGTGGGCTGAAGGCCAGGGCGGCCTCGCCGCCATCCTGCTCGAACGGCGACTGCATGTGCTTGCCGAGATCTCGCGTGCGGTGTCCGGTGTACACGCAGTGGGCGTTTTGCACAAGGATTTGAAGCCCGCCAACGTGCTCGTCACTCGGCTGGCGGACGGCGCAGACCAGATCAAGATCGCCGACTTCGGCAGCGCGTTGTTGCTCGAGCCGTCGCGACTGGAGGCGCTGGGCATCACCCGCCTGGGCTTGACCCAGACCGCCGCCCTGGAATCAAGCTCATTCAGTGGCACGCTGCTGTATCTGGCGCCCGAAGTCTTCTCCGGCAAAGCCGCCACCGCGCAGTCGGATGTTTACGCCCTCGGCGTCATGCTCTACCAGATGGTCGTGGGCGACTTCCGCAAGCCGCTCTCGCCGGGATGGGAAGAAGAGGTCGCGGATCCCTTATTGCGCGAGGACATTGCCGCAGCCGTGTGCGGCGACCCCGCGCGCCGGCTTCGCAGCCCGGCGGAACTGGCCGAGCGCCTGGAAAATCTGGAGGCACGCCGCGCGGAACGAATTCGCAGGGAAAGCGAGCGGCAGCAGCAGGAGCTTGCCGAACGCAAGCGCACGGAGGCCCGCGTGCGCCGGCCATGGATCGCGTTTGCGTGTGTCTTAGTACTCGGCCTGGGTGCCAGCCTGTACTTCCTGCACGGGAAAGTGACTCAACCGCCACCACCGGCGCTGAAAAGTGTCGCAGTTCTTCCGTTTCAGAATGCCGGCACCGACCGCTCGTTTGATTACCTGAGCCTGCCGCTTGCCGATGAAGTGGCAGTCAACGCTGAGTTACGCTCGCGGACTTTCGGTGCAGCCGTTCTTAACCACCTCGCAATATGCTCTTCCGGGCGTCGACCTCCGCAAAGCGGGCGCGGAGATGAAGGCGGCGAGCATCATCACCGGCCGTTATGTTGGGGAAGGTGACCAGTTGCACCTCACGCTGAAGGCCGTCGACGTGACCAGCGGGCGGGTGTTGTGGTCCGATACCCTGGATGCTCCGGCCCGCAACATGATCGAGCTGCGCGATAAGATTGTGGCCCGCACGCAAGGAGAACTGGCGGCGGCGCTCGGCGGCTCGGCTTACGCGGTCACGAAAGGCACGCGTCCAACCAACAACGAGGCTTACGACCTGTACCTTCACGCGCTGTCTATGCCCTTCGACTCCGGCACCAACCAGCAGGCCCTCGCCATGCTGGAGCGCTCTGTCGCCCTCGATCCAAACTTCGCTCCCGCGTGGCTTCAGCTTGGCCGGCGATGCTATGTCGAAGTGCGATACGGGAAGGGCGGCAGCGACATGGAAGAGCGCTACGTGTCCGCGGAAGCACGCGCGGTTGCCCTCGATCCTGACTACATTCCTGCCATCGCGATCTGGATTGGGGTGGCCGTCGAGGACGGCGATGAGACCAAGGCCATGCAGCAGGCTGAAGATCTGGTGCGCCGCCATCCGGACAGCTCTGACGCCCACTACATGTTGAACTACACCTTGCGCTACGCCGGCCTGATCGATGAGTCGAGCCGCCAATGCGACATCGCTTTCCAGATCGATCCGCACAAGTTAACGTCGGGGCTGCGTTCCTGTGCCATCGTGCCCACGCTTCGCGGTGATTACCGGCTGGCCGAACGGTATCTGGGCACAGATCCGGACTCGGACTTCACCAAAGCCATCACCCTGGCGGGACTGCTGCGCGCAGGCAAAGAGGCGGAGGCGCTGCGACTCGGCGCGCCACACATTCAGCAATGGCCGAGCTATGACATGCTGATCGCCTGCGCGCAGCATAAGCCGGCGGGCGACATCGCAGCGATGGCGACGAAGGTCCAGGTGTCAGGCGATCCCGAAGCCAACTACCTGGCCGCGGCGAACCTCGCCTATTGCGGCCAGAACGACAAGGCGCTCTCGCTGCTTTCTAAAGCAGTCGAAGGGCACTACTGCTCTTATCCGGTGATGGATGCAGACCCGTTCTTCGCCGGGCTGCGCGGCACGCCCGAATTCGCGAAAGTGCACGAGGCCGGAATAGCTTGCCAGCAGAAGTTTTCCTCTCAGTGGCAGCGCATCCAGCAGCAGTCGAGCCCGTGACGCAGGTTTAATCGCCTGTGCCTGGGAACGGCGTGTTCACACACCTCAACTTCAAGGTTGCAAGCCAGAAATCATTGCTCAGATCGCGCGGGCCAGTCGACGCTGTCGCCGGTCATCGGCTTACTTTGTCTACCTCGACTCATACGACAACGGGGCCACAGCTCTTCATCGGCACTTCCTCTCAGATGCCCGCATACCATGCGTAGCCACCATCTGAGTTAGCACCGCCCAGACCCTTGCCGAACGGTTTGAGGTTGTCTGTCAGGGTCAAGCGATTGATGTACTTCACACTCTTATAACCGAGCTGCCGCGGGACTCGCAGGCGAACGGGGCCTCCAAACGGTACGGGAAGTTCGTTTCCGTTCATGCGGTGGGCGAGAAGCGTTTGCGGGTGCAAAGCGTCTGCCATGTCGATGCTCTCCCACCAGTCAGGCTGGATCGAGCGGTATACAACGTAACGCACCTGGGGCAGCGCGCCAACCCGGTCCAGGATGTAAGAGAGCGGCACCCCGGTCCATTCGGCGATGTAAGTCCATCCTTCTTCACAGCCGATCATAGTGATCTGCGTGTTGGTGGGGAAACTCTTGAGTCTCTGCCAGCGAGAACGAGGCCGGCCGCGCCGCCATCCCGTCCACAATCACCCGCCAGTCCACGAAACTGGCTGCCTGCAGTCGTTGGAATTCCTCGCCTAATGGATCGACTTCGTTGGCGAACGGATTCTTCGAAATCTCGTCGCGGGAAAATTCCCGGGCCATGGAATGGCGAGTCAGAATTCGCTGCGCCGCGTAGGTCAGCGTTTCTCCCGGGCCGTACAGTCCTCCCGCGTCCGGCGGGATGAGCCCATGATGCTGCGCGACTTTGGCAGCGACGGCAAGGCCCGATGCACCGGCCGCCACAGCCAGCCCTGTCGTGATGAATTTGCGTCGAGAGATATTGCTCATAACTTCACTCCGCCGGTGGGGTAGCGCGACCGGTGATCATGGCGCGCATACGATTTCGAAATCCCGCAACAAACACCATTAGCACGTGAATCAAGAGGAACAGCACAAGGAATATCGTCACCAGGAAGTGCAGGCTGCGCGCCGTCTGCTGGCCTCCCAAAAGCCGAACCGCCAGAGGGAATTCCGAGGTGAATCCCAACGACATGGCCAGCCCCGTCCAGATCATCAACGGGAACAACACGAAGATCACCAGCAGATACGTGAGGCGCTGCAGGACGTTATACGACCACGCTTCATCCTTGCCCGGCCGCTCAAAACGTAAATGTCGAACCAGTGAACCGCCAAGCTCCTTGAGGGAAAGGTCAGAAGCCGCGGGAAAAAGATTTCGCCGGAAATGCCCGGCGAAGATACCGAACAGCACGTAGAACAAACCCGTCCCGACAGCAAGCCATGCGGCCTGAAAATGGAGATAGCGGCTCCAACCGTTCTGGTCAGGAAGCACATACCCATAGCCGGTGGGGACCGTATCCCTGGAGGACGGCAGGTGCAGATTAAGCCACGGGCGCATGTTTACGTTGCCGGTCTCTCCCCAGTAAAACCGAGGATGCGAAAGCACGATCTCTCCCCCGCTGACCAGCAACGCGAGGAACGCGAGAGTGGTAGCCCAATGGGTGGCGCGCACGAGCGCGGAGTGGCGTTTCCGGTGCGCGGCAGGCGCCGCAGAACTAAGCTTGGCCGAAGAGGGCAATTGGCGTGCACCGCCATCGGCGATCGGCAGACTCGCATTCATAAAGTGGACCCCATCCCCGATGCTCTGGATTCTAATGCAAGCGCGAAATTAGCGCCTCCAAAGAATGTGGCAGTAGCGTGCTCACCCCTAGCGGGACGGAGAATGGATATTCGCTGGTCTCCTGCTGTCTGCTAAGAAACTTGAAAGATTTGGACTTCTGATTATCCAGGACCGGCGAGGGAGCTTTGTCGACCGCTGATGGCTGCGCTTATTTCACTGGCACAAGCATCTTCCCTGTGGACCAGGCTGGCACCCCTCTAACTTTGAGTCAGGAAGTTGTCCGGCGGCCCGAAAGATGCGTTCGAGGGATCAATCTGCGGGCAGTCTGCAGGCTCAAGGCGCCGGCCGATGGCGCCGGCAGGGAAAATACGCATCGTCAAAGTCGTTCCTCCGTCGCCGCCGGCGTCGTCGTCATCAGGTCTGGTGCCATTGAAGGTCTTGGGAAGGTGATGACGAAGGTCGTTCCGTGCGGCGAACCACTGGTGCGAGTGCGGATTCGAAAACTGCTCCCATGCTTCTCGATGATCTCACGGGTCACCCAGAGGCCCAGGCCAGTTCCAATCGCCGGCTTCGTGGTGAAGAACGGCTCCCAGATACGAGTTCCTGCTCAGTTGTTTGATCGGACTTGGACATTCGGTCACTCACATCATACTGAGATGCCGATCACGTCGGAGGTGCCCGGTTCATGGTGCCAATTGAGCGGGGATGCTGTGGTATCGATCGATACGTTCGTCCAATAGATTGGTTGGCGCAATTCTGGCTTAATGGTGGGCACGCTGAACCGGCTTCGAAAACTGGAATTGTGGAGGAGAGCACATCATGGCTGAACTCATGAAGGCATTGCTACCCAAGCAAAGGATCGAAAGGCGCATCTCTATAAGGTATATCGCGGCTTTTACCATGGTCGCGGCGACGGCACTGCTTGCCATCCTCGGCGGCTCTCGCCTTTCCGCACAAGGCCAAGCCGGGGACAAGTACTCGCTGATATCGCCGGGCGGAATCGCGTTCTCCGACTTCAGAGGATATGAGGACTGGTCTGTGGTCTCTTCCGCTCGCACTAAGGAAGTGCTCAAGGTGATCGTCGCCAATCCGGCAATGATTAAGGCGTACAAGGCGGGTGTTCCGGCAAACGGCCAGCTCTTTCCGGAGGGCTCCATGATCGTGAAGCTCCAGTGGTCGTTCAAGAAGAGCACCGAAGCGCCTTTCGAGGTAGATGTGCCGGATGTCTTTAAGCAGGCTTTCGTGATGGAGAAGGACAGCAAGCGATTTCCGAAAACCGGCGGCTGGGGGTACGCGGTATTCAACTACGACGCCGCTTCGGACAAGTTCACACCCGACCCCAAAGCCCTGGCAGACTGCGGACAATCGTGCCACGTTGCCGTCAAGGCGAAGGATTATATCTTCCACCCGTACCAGAAGCGTTGAACCATGCGAATATATTCGGCAGAACGGGAAGCGTTGGGTGTGAAGGAGATGCAGGATGAAAGCAATTGTTGTCCACCAATATGGCGGTCCTGAAGTACTCAAGTTCGAAGAATTCCCTGACCCGGTGCCGTCTTCGGGCGAGGTCCTGGTGCGGGTCGCGGCCGCCAGCGTGAATCCCATCGATTACAAGCGACGTGCCGGATTAACTAAGGATTTTTACCCCATGAAGTTTCCGTCGCTGATAGGGGTCGATCTCGCCGGCACTGTGGTCAAGATTGGACCGAAAGCAGAAGGCTTTTCCGTCGGGGACCAGGTATTCGGCATGGCTGACAATACTTACGCCGAACTGTGCGCCGTCAAAGCTGCAGTTCTGGCGAAAGTTCCCGCGGGCCTCGATCTGATCCAGGCGGCAGCGTTGCCCCTGGTGACGACGACTGGCAACCAGCTCCTGCTGGCTACAGAAGTCAAAGCGGGCCAGACGGTCCTGGTGGTGGGGGCTGCCGGCAATGTTGGACGCTCGGCGGTGTTTACGGCGAAGGCACGCGGGGCAACGGTGATCGCTGGGGTTTTGCAGAGGACGATGGGTGACACGAAAACTGTCGGAGCGGACCAGGTCGTCGCAACTGACGACGACGCCGCGATTGCGAATCTCCCGCCGCTCGATGCAGTGGCCGATACCGTCGGCGGCAGAACCGCCGAGAAGCTGATCGCCAAGGTCAAGCCCGGCGGAATCTATGCATCGGTTGTGGGGCCGCCGCAGAACGCCGCGGAATATCCATCTGTCAAAGTGGTGACCGTGTTCTCGAAATCCAACACAAACACCCTCGCGTCAATGGCCGAAGCAGTACGCGATGGCAAGCTGGCGATCCCGATTAGCCTAAGGCTGCCGCTCAGTGAAGCGGCCAGGGCCCACGCAACGGCGGAGAAAGGCGGTGCCGGAAAGATCTTGCTTCTGGCTTGACGTTATCAAACAAAAGAGTGCGACTGGAAAATCCGAAATAAAATCTGGTTCAGCTCCTTGAAGCAGGTGGCGCTGAACATCGGAGCGCCCGGCCGTTGCCGCAGGCCGGCGAGCACCCTAGAAAGCGTAGCGGAGAGCAAGCGTGGTTTCGTTGGCGTGGAACGCGCGCGGCGCCGTCGGTCCTATGAACGAGCCTTCGTTGTAGTTCTGGTAATTCCAGCCCGCACGAAACGTGATGCTTTTGTAGAAGCTGTAATCGAATCCCGCCAGTGGCAATTGATACCGGGACCTCAATGGACCCAGCGGTTGATAAAGATTGAACTGCGTTGTATCGCCGTCATTGTTGATGATGCTGTAGCCCAGGCGCACAGCCACACGGGAAACCGGCTTTAGCGAAAAAGCGAAATAACCAAACTGGGTATGCGTGTTGTAGAAGGCATTGGTCTCGTTGAATCCGCTGCCATCAAAACAGGGAAACGAGTTGGTCGGATACGGTCCTGGATAGCAGACGTTGGCGTCCTGCTGGATGGCGTCGAAGTTGTAACCCACATCCAGCGTCCAGTACTTGTTGGGCGTCGCGGTTGCGGTGAACATGACCGAGTAGTTGTGACTATTGAAAGCGACGTCGGCGGTGTAGTTGGTCGCGCGCTGAAAGGCCAGATTGGCGCCCAGGCTCAGCCATGATTTTGGCGTGTACATCACCGATCCAGAGATGTTCTGCCCAGTTCGCGGATCAATGCGATAGGCATAGTTGTTAGCGGAGCCAAATTGCGCATCCGCATGGGCGTGAAGGTTGCCCTTCTGGAACCATGCTCCCACCAGCCAGGCATAGTTATTGATCGCGACAGTGGGATTTCCATAAGGCGCCAGGACGCCGGCGAAAGTACAACTGCCATCAGGATTCAGAGGCAGGCCGACGCAGTCGCCGCGGTTCGGGTTGGTGGGATAGTAAATGTCGCCGAGCGCCGCTTCATAGGACGAACCCGGCTGAACGTTTTCGCCCGTCCAGCGAAACCCGGTGCGCACTCCGAAGTAGCGGGAAACATCGTACTGCACCTGAAAGTCATTCTCCTTGGTCTCTTGGCCATCGAGGTTAACCCAATACTCGTTGATGACATCAGCCGGCGAGGACGACGTGTGCCCTGGAATGGTTCCCGGCCAGATCGCGATGGGATTGAGCAACGAGGCTCCGCCCGCACTGGCCGCTCCGAAATAATTGTTTTGCAGATTCAGATAGCTGCCCTGCGAGCGCCAATTACGGAAGCGAAATATCTCCACCAAACGCAGTTTCTCGGTAATCGAGTAGGTTGCGGAAACATCTGCCGATGACGAAACCCAAGTGCCGGTTGAGCGACTACCGGACGAATTGGAGCCAAGCAGCCCGGAACGGGTGACAAGCCCATTGAACACCTCGGTCACCGGGGTGTTCATACTGGCGCCGCTGTATTGGTACTGGCCGTTGAAGTCGAGATTCTTGATCGACGTGGACTTCAGGTTGATCTGCTCCGTCGGGATGGTGGTGCTGATGTTCTGAACCTGGTTGTAGGCGGTGAATCCATTGCACACCGGATTGGCGACGCCGTTTATCAGCGGTGCGCTACAAGGACTGCCCGAGTTCATCCAAGGCAATCCGAAGCTGACCGAAGAACCGTTAGACAGGAAGTAACTGTTGTAAGGATTGAGGCTGTAGTTGGTATTGCCCGAATAGTACTGGAGCGACTGAGTGTAGCTGAGCGTTGTCTTCTTGGTCACGCGGAAATCGGCGCCAAAGCGGTAGCCGTTCAGCGTGTTGTTCGTGTCCTGTTCCGTTAAGGCCTCGGTTCCCTCGTGCACGCTGCTGAACGACGGCCCGATGAAGCGATTGCGGTTGAAATCGAAGCGAAAAGAGATGCGCCGCATGGGCAGCACCGCGATACCGAAGTTATAGAGATTTTGCCGGTTGTAATAAGCATGCGGCGAGTTCAGCACAGGAAGATAGGAACTGCCGGTAGGCGGATTGAGAGGATTGGCGAATAGGTCATAGTTCCAGTAATTCTGCATGTGCTGGTAGCTGCCCGTGATGTTGTACCAGCGGTATTTGGCGGCGCGGAAGCGCAGGGCCTGTTCGGGATCGCCGCCCCACCCAAAGCTGTTCACGGTGAGCGAGTCGAAGATGTCCTGATGACTGATGGACATCATGGTCAGCGATTGCTCCAGGATTCGCGGCCCGCTCTGCTGATTGACCAGCGTGTCGTACATGGCTTGACTGCCACTGACACTGGTGATGCGCCCGCCGAAGTCAATCGACTGCGTTACCTTGTACCCGCCAACCTCTTTGCCCTCGCTGTCAGCTGGAGCGGGGGCGGGAACAGGAGTCGGGGGCGTCGCCAGTTGAGCTGCCGCACTGCCAACCAGTGCCCAGAGGACGGCAACGTGGAAGATCGAAGAGATCGATACTCGATATCGCCTTACCATTGCCCGCCTCCTCTCTAGTGGAAAAATACCGGGCTAAAGTTCGAACCATGGATCTGGGTGTGACACATGGTGCAAGCCTGGTACTTGGTCGACTGGTCGTGGAACGAAGGTACGCCCGGCGCCTGTCCCACAGTGTTGGTGGTATGACACCGCAGACAGAGGAAGTTGACGTTGTTGACCACCAGCAGACGCGGATTGGTTGAGCCATGCGGCGTGTGGCAGTAGAGGCAACTCTCTCCCGTCTTGACCGGCGCATGCTCGAAAGCAAACGGACCCATCGTATCGGTGTGGCACTTGGTACAGATGGCGAACTGTCCAGCAGCGCTTCGCAACTGGCCTCCGCTCTGCGAGCCGTGCGGATTATGGCAGTCGCTGCACTGGATCAACCCCGATTCGACGCGATGGCGATACGGCCGGGCAAACTCCGCCTGCTTGGCCTTATGGCAACTGAAGCACAGGTCCAGTTGCTTCTGCTTCAACAGGAAGTCAACGTCGGTAGAATTGTGGGGATCGTGGCAACTGATGCAGGTGAGCCCATTGGCCAGGTGCGCCGACTTGGCGAAGTTCTGTGTCTCCAGGCTGGATTGATGGCAACCGGTGCAGATGGCGGAGGCCTGAGTGGGATTCAGTTGTGAGAAGCGAACGATCTTGGTGACGTCTCCGCCACCGTCGACGTGGGCTTGCGCCGGACCATGGCATCCCTGACATCCATGCTGGCCACCTGCAAGCAACGCCCGGTGCGGCGTGTTCTCGAAATGCTTATCCCAGACTTCCTGATGGCATGTTTGGCAGATGTCATTAGACGCGTAGGGCGAGGCAGGAGGGTTGGAGGCTGCAGTCGCCGCCGGTTTCTGCTCCTGAGCGTTCGAGTGCTGGAGAAAGACAACCAGCAGCAACAAGAAGCGTAACGCTAATTTCAGGCCGGGCAATCTCACACTTCCCTCCTGAGCGGCGCGTTGAAAACAAATTCACTCTATTGGTTCGAGAGCATTGTGCGCCCTAGGGGCAGAGGTTTCAACCCTTATGTGCGGAATCGTACATTTAGTTATCGAAGGTGCGAAGGAACTTCACTCCACCGTCAAATCTGGACCGGAGTGAGCTCCTGAAGCAGGCATCCTGCCGATGCCCTCGGGCGTTCTAGATGGCGGACGTACTCGACGAACTGGGAGTCCTCATTCCTCGGATCGTCGGCCGGATTCACATATTCCATGCCGAGAGGTCCGATCGCGGAAATCTGCGTGATGTATTCGCCGGTCTTCGCCCAATGAAAGTGAGAAGTGTTGCCTGGCAGGACAACCACCGCTCCAGGCGGGTAGGGCTGCAGTTTGTCTACATCGAACTTTTCGCCGAGGCCGATGTAGAAAATACCGGAAATGACTGTGTAAACCCGGTCCTCAGGGTGCCGATGAGGCATCAGCTTTACTCCGTGCGGCACTTTAACGCGAGTGACGTACGGTTTAGGCTCGGCCGGCTGACCGACGACAACTGCCAGGCGAGCCGCTGGGGGAAAGGCTGCGAACGGCTCCCACTCGATGTCATCGGGCAGGATCGACCGGAAGCCCGCTTTGTCCCGGACCGGTTGGCTATTTTGTTCCTGGCTGGTAGACCTACTTGCCCTTCCTTGCGACATGACGTTTTTCTCCTGCGACGAGGAACAATGAGACAAGCCTATTGGCGTTACACGGGCGATTTCATTTTGCCGGCGCAGCGATGCCAGGACCTGAAGCGATACGAAGCTTGGTGGACATTCTCACCAGGTCGGCAAGCGAGTCGGCTTTCATCTTCTGCATTACCTGGCCACGATGCGCTTTCACCGTAATCTCGCTGATACCCAGTTCGCTTCCGACCTGTTTGTTCAGCAAACCTGAGACCACCAGCGCCATCACCTGTCGTTCACGGGGGGTAAGCGCAGCATACCGAATTTGAACCTCCCGGATTTCCCGCTCGTGGGCAATCGCCAACTGGCTCCGTTCCAGGGCCTGTCGTATGGCGGTCAACAAAACTTCATCTTGAAAGGGCTTGGTGAGGAATTCGACTGCTCCCGCCTTCATGGCCTGAACCGTCATGGGAACATCGCGGTGGCCAGTAATAAAAATAATGGGCATATCCGGCCGCTCGGCCGCAACCCGCTTCTGTACATCGAGCCCGTTCAGGCCAGGTAGAGAAATGTCCAAGACCAGGCAGGTCGGAACCATGGGCCTGGGGTAGTCAAGAAATTCCTGCGCCGATGCGAACGTCTCCGCCCTCCAGCCTTCGAAGCGGACCAGCAGGTCCAGCGACTCACGTACAGAGACGTCGTCGTCAACGATGAAGACGATGGGGGCAGTAATCGACATCGGTATGGGCCCCACCCCATGGACAAGCGTTTGAAATTGACTCATTGTAACCCTCGCAAACTTGCTTATCCGCAGAACCGTTACGCGATTCGCAGTGCTGCCTTAACGGCTTCCAGCAAAGCGACGTCACTGAATGGTTTAAGCAACAAGCTGACTGCTCCCTGCTTGAACGCGCGGGTCTGGATAGCCTTGTCCTTCTGACCGGTGATGAAGATGATCGGAATCGTCTTGCCGCGTCGCTCCAACTCCTGCTGCAGATCGAAACCATTCATTCCCGGCATGGCGATGTCTAGAATCAAGCATTGGGTCCGACCAAGGTAGTCGGACGACAGGAACTCGTCCGCGGAAGAAAACGTTTGGGCTGCAAATCCGAATTCGTTGAGCAGATCGGGAAGCGACTCGCGCACGGATTCGTCGTCATCAACTACGGATACAAGTGGACGTTCCGTGGCGTTCGGCACCGGTGGCACTCCACCACGAACAATGCGCCATCGTATGAGCCGCCGTCCATCGTACTTAGGTATTGGGCTCGAAATCGGCCCCTATCGGATAGTCACAAGGCGGTGGGCGTTCGCCATCCAGCGAGCGATCGCGGCTCTGGTTTCGATTAAGCTTCCGGCTGGCAAGGAATCGCGAACGAAAACGTGGCGCCCGGCCCATCATTCGCTGTCGCCCATAAGCGACCCTGGTGAGCTTCAATAATAGAGCGGCTGATGGACAGCCCAATTCCCATGCCGTCGTCCTTGGTTGTGTAGAACGCCTGGAACAATCTGTCCGCAATCTGTGGCTCGATTCCGGTCCCCGCGTCTTTCACGCTAAGACACTCGCGATTTTCGTCGGCGCGTTCCGTCCTGACCAGCAACTCTCGAGGCCGATCTTGCACGGTGCTCATCGCATCCGCTGCATTCCGTAGCAGGTTCAGAATGACCTGTTGCAGTTGAATACGATCACCCATCAGTGGGGGCAGGTCATCTGCAAGCTCCTGGCGCAGAATCACCCGGTTCCTCTGCAGCTCACTTAACGACAAAGAAATCACTTCGCGGGTGACTTGGTTCAGGTCTATCCATTCCAGCGAGGGATCCTTCTTGCTGTAGAGAGTGCGCAGCCGCGAGATTACGTCCGATGCCCGGTCGCCGTCGCGCAGCGTGCGGCGAACGGTTTCGCGCGCGCCGTCTACATTCGGCGGATCGGCCGACAGCATCCGCAAGCAGGTGCTGGCATTGGTCATGATGCCCGACAGAGGCTGATTCACTTCGTGAGCCATGGACGCCGTCAAGACTCCCAGGCTCGTAATCCGCGCGACCTTGGCGAGTTCGGATCGCGCCTTGGCCAGGGCGTCTTCCGAACTTCGGCGTTGCGTCACGTCCTGCACCGCTCCGATATACTCCAGCTCCCCTTCGCGATCGCTGCCGGCGTGGGCAACCAGGTGCAGATACTTTACAGAAAAGTCAGGCAGCAACAAGCGATGCTCAAATTCCACGTTTTTGACCCCGGCCCGCACCCTTTCGATCATCTCGTCCAGGCCGGCAGCATCCTCCGGATGGATTCGTTTGCCGATCAGGTCAAGCGTCACCGGCGTGCCATAGTCACACTCGAAGATGCGATACATCTGATCCGACCAGGTGATTTGGTCAGTTTCCACGCGCCACGAAAAGCTCCCCGTACGGCTTAGCAACTGACCCTCCGCCAGAAACGCTTCACTACGCTTGAGCGCTTCCTCGGCGTGCTGACGTTCGCCAATTTCCTTCTTCAGCACCTCGTTAGCCTCGGCCAGTTCTGCCGTTCTCTGCGCCACTCGCTGATCCAGTTCGCGCGCCAACCGCTGCTGTTCGATGAATAGTCGCCTTTCCTGCAAACCTATCGAAGCCTGGTTCGCCGCCACGTCAAGAACAAGCATCTCGGTTTGGTCGGGAAAATTTGAACGCTGCGACCCGACCACCATAGAGCCCACCGCACCATGGATGCCGAGGCGTAGTGGAACAATCGTGTATTCACCACCTGCGGCGAAGTTCGGTAACCTCCGCGGCCAAGCTTGCGTGTCCTTGCCAATCCAAGGTCGAATCAAGCGACAGAGCTTTTCCCCTAAGGATGCGGGCGATTGCAAATCGGAGAACCGCACGAACTCGATCGGCTCGTCGGCGGCCGCATCGTTCGATGCTACATACACGAAATCAAGGTCCAGCATGCTGACAAGGGTGTCAGCCAGGGTGCGGACGATCTGCGCTGGGTCGTTGCCGCTCCACAACGCCGGCAGAGCGAGGACACTCAGCAGATCGTTGATGCAGCGTCGGAGGTGCTTGTTCTGCGCTGCGTAATCTTGCAGCTGCGCTTCCATGCTCAGGCAGCCGTCAAGGGCGAAGTCGCCCGTCCCGTCCGGCGGGCACGCCTTTCACGCAGGAATTCCGCAGGCGGAACAAAAAATGGATTGTGTTGAAGGGTGCCGCCAATGATGACCATGGGATGCGTGCGCAGGATGTCGATTACCGTATCACCGCCAAATTTCGGCAAGTGATAGGTACAGATGACGGCATCGCGACGGCGGCTCCAGACATCGTTTACCCGCGCCTCAAATTCCACCACATCGTCCACTTGCGAGCCGCAGTCAGCAACCCAATCCATGCGGCAGACAATTCGGCTGATAGGGAAATCCTGCTTGACATTATCGCGCGTCATTTCGCCGAAGACGTTCATCATGCGGTCCTGATCGAAACGGCCATCGCGAAGGTACGCCTCGGTACTCGTCATCAGATCGAGTTGGCCGTCGTTCTGTGCCGTTGCCGTATCGATACCAGCCGCGGCCAACCGCTGAAGATGGTCCTGCCGCTGATCGGGGTTCACAATATGGACCGCTTTGTCGCCGCATTCAAACCCGTTTCGGATGAACGGCAGCAACACTCGATACTCTTCCTCGTCGCTGTGGAAAAACGCGCAAATATGGCGCGAGTCGCCGAATTGGGAGTCGGCAAATGGGATTAAATCTGCGGGCCTTGTCATTGGTAAACCCCATGTGAGTTTTTGGCCGCGCCCTGATCGCAATAGAATGCACCACTCTTCACAGATATGTCTACCGATACCTGTCGTAATGCTACCGAAATTCCAGTTGCTCGCTGATCTCCGCCTTTGGTGTGGGGCGATACGTTCGTCCAATGGCGCTGTGGCCGTGGCTCTGGCTTAATCGCAGCTGTATTTCCAATCCAAGTCAGCAGTTTTTGAACAAGGAAGTCTCGATGACGCCCACCGTTTCCTTGCAGTGCACACTGCTCTAACTCGGGCGGCGTCCCATGCTGAGGAAGGATCCTATCGATATGCCAGCATTTTCTGCTGAAAGTTGCCAGCAGCAGTTCCAGCAAGCTGACCACGAGCTAACTGCATTCATCGTTGCCGTGACCAGGTTGTACGGTCCCGAGCAGGCGCGGATTTCCGCCGAGGACTGGATCGAAGAGACGCTGGCGATGGACAGTCTGCCTTGGGTGACTACACGGAATTGGAGGGCGGTGACGATTGCCGCGTCAGCACGCTTGGCAAATCGATTGAGCGACGCACAGCGCGGGAAAGCCGGCCGCATGGGCAGCGATTCCAAGCTGTCGAAGATACCTTGGTCCAATTGTTCCGGTTCAGGGTTTCTGTCTTGATGCACTCCAGCCGCATTGGCGTCGCCAACTTCCGTCCAGAGCGCTGGTTGAGCTCGAACTCATCTCAATAGTGAAGCCTTAGCTTAAGGCAGCCCAGGTTTGCGAACTTAACTCAGCTCACGTCGTTGCGCTGAACCCGGCTGTGGTGGCGGCTGTAGGTAAAGTAGATGACCATACCAATTACCAGCCAGACGGCCAGGCGGATCCAGGTAACGTGGTTGAGGCTCAACATCATAATGAGCGAGATAATGATGCCAAGGATCGGAACGAGCGGCACCATCGGCGTACGGAAAGGACGTGGCAAACCGGGATCGCGATGGCGGAGAATCCATACCCCGGCGCAGACGATGACGAACGCCAGCAGCGTGCCGATACTCACCATTTCCGTGAGGACGTCGATGGGCAGGGCCGCGGCCAGCACGGCGACAAAAATGCCGACCGTTAGTGTGGAGATCCACGGAGTGCGAAAGCGTGGGTGCACTTCGCTGAAGACCGCGGGCAGCAGGCGGTCGCGCGACATGGAGAAGAAGACGCGCGACTGGCCGAGCAGCATGACGACGATGGTGCTGGTGAGTCCCATGAGGGCGCCGATTTTGACCAGCATGCTTCCCCAGACCACACCCGTGGAGTCGATACCGATGGCGAGCGGGTCGGGCACGTCGAGGCTGCGGTAGTTCACCAGGCCGGTCAGCACGCCGGCGACAAGAATGTAGAGCACGGTGCAGATGATGAGCGAGCCGAGGATGCCGATGGGCATGTCCTTCTCGGGATTCCTGGCCTCCTGTGCTGCGGTGGACACGGCGTCGAAGCCGATGTAGGCGAAGAAAATGATGGCGGAGGCGCGAAAGATGCCGGAGACGCCGAAGGTCCCGAAGCCCTGGTTGGGCGGAATAAAGGGGTGCCAGTTGGCTGCCATCAGCTCGCGATGGCTGAGCAGGTAGCCACCACCGATGAACAGGAAGATGAGGAGTACGACGACCTTGATGGCCACGATCCCGGTATTGAAGTTGGCCGACTCCTTAATGCCGATGACCAGCAGCAGCGTGCAACCGATGATGGCCAGGCAGCCCAGCAAGTTGAAAACGCCATGAGTGTGGGGCAAGGTGGCGGGATCGACTTTCAGCAGTCGCAGCTTGGGGACGATGCGGTTCGCGTTCTCCCAATGGTTGTTGTAGTAGATGAACTCGTCCCAGTGGGTGCCTGCGATGGCGGCAGGCAGCTTGATACCAAAGTCGCCCAATAGGCTGATGAAGTAGCCGCTCCAGCCGGAGGCAACGGTGGCTGCGCCGAAGGCGTATTCCAGCACCAGGTCCCAGCCGATGATCCAGGCAAAGATTTCGCCCAGCGTGGCGTAGCCGTAGGTATAGGCGGAGCCGGCCACGGGGATCATAGACGAAAACTCGGCGTAGCAGAGGCCGGCGAAGACGCAGCCGACGGCGGCGAAGATGAATGAGAGGACAACTGCCGGCCCCCCATGCATGGCGGTGGCCGTGCCGGTAATCACGAAAATGCCGGTTCCGATGATGGCGCCAATTCCCAGAGCGATGAGGTTGCTGGGGCCGAGCGCGCGCTTCAGGCTGTGCTCGCCGGTTTCATGGGCTTCAGCAAGGATGGTTCGTATCGGCTTAGTGGCCAGTAAATCGCCCACGTATGCGCTCCTCGGCAGGAATGGTTACGGATTCGGTGTCGAAAGTTAGACGCCGAATTATAGTACCGGGCAGCCGTACCAGGCGGATATGGAGTTCATCCCGCGATTGGGGCCGGTGGTCACAAGAACTGTGTCTTCAGCCGCTGGTGCGCAGTTGCAGGTAGCCCGAAGCTTTGTCGGTACGGCACTGCAAACCGCCAGCCATCAGTCGATTACACCGTAATCTGAAATTAAGTTGACCCTTGTCCCGTCCATAGTGGATGCTGCCGCAATCATGAGAACCAAAAAGCAACGTGGGGTTTCGAGGTTATGTATTCGGTTGCGATCGACTGCAGCTGTACTGTTCTTTATCGCCATGGCAGTCGGCGCAGCGCTAGTGGCCCCGACCGCGGCGCAGGCGCAGACGTTCACCGTCATTCACAACTTTACCGGGACCGACGGCGCTAACCCATACGCCGGCCTGACCATCGACCGGGCAGGCAATCTCTACGGAACTACCTTCCGTGGGGGATCGGGGCCGTGCAACACCTGGGGTTTAAACGGTTGCGGCACTGTATTCAAGCTGACCTCCAGGAACTCGGGCTGGCTCTTCAATACGCTCCACAACTTTCAAGGGATTCACCGGCGGGGATGGCATGGCTCCCTACTCTCGGGTGATCTTCGGACCGGACGGCAGCCTCTACGGCACCACCGCGGAGGGAGGCGGCATCGGAGGCGGCACGGTGTTCAACCTGAAGCCTCCGGCATCGTTCTGCAAAACGGTGCTCTGTAACTGGAACGAGAGCGTTCTTTACAGCTTCAGCCGAGGCAGCGATGGCGGCGCGCCTTACAGTGAAGTAGTTTTCGACCACTCGGGTAACCTCTACGGCACCACCTACGCAGGAGGCGCCAGTGGTTCGGGCGCCGTTTACCAGTTGACCCCTTCAGGCGGCCATTGGGCAGAAAAGGTGCTGCACAGTTTCAGCGGTATGCCGGACGGTGCCGGACCCTACGGTGGATTGGTCTTCGACCTATCCGGCAATCTCTACGGCACCACCAGCGCGGGAGGCTACAGCGGGTGCTCCGAAGGCAGCTACGCCGGATGCGGCACGGTTTTCCAGCTAACGCCGCAAGGCTCACAATGGACGGAAAATGTTCTCTACCGTTTCTACGCTGGTTACAGCGGAGACACGCCCGAAGCTAACCTGATGATGGATAGCAGCGGCAACCTCCACGGCACCACGCTCAACGGCGGACAGCATGGCGGAGGAACGGCATTTGCGTTGAGCCAGTCCAATGGTAACTGGTCCTTCAACGTCGACTACTCGTTTACGTCGTGCTGCACCTATTCTGGTCCGTTCGGGCCGCTGGTGATGGACAGCGCCGGCAACCTTTACGGCACCATCAACGGCGGTGGCGAATGGGGGTATGGAGCGATCTTTAAGTTGACCCCTTCCAATGGCGGCTGGACCTACACTGTGCTCTACAGCTTCACTGACCGTGATGATGGGAAGTGGCCATCCGGTAACGTGGTGCTCGATAGCCAGGGCAATCTTTATGGCACGGCGTCCTTCGGTGGGTCGCTGCAATGGGGACTGGTGTGGGAGATCACGCCGTAGCTGAAGGCTAAGTTCACAAACAATGCTCCCAGGTGGCCCGGGTTTCGCGGTAATGCGAGGCCCGGGAGCGCAATAGTGCCAGGCAAAACTGCAAGATTAGCCCGAATCCGCAGAACCGCGATCCACGGCCGAACAGACCAGCTGTCCTATCGCGGTTTGTAGCTCGTGGGGCGTCGAGCTAGACCCGTCCTCCCGCTTCTGCTCATCCATCTACAATAGGTTGTTGTGTCAACCCGCTTTTACGGAAGCTGAAAACTTGAAACTACTCTTATTGGCACTCGTTCTCCTTATGACTACGACAGGAATTGCTCAGCAGCCGCTCGCCTCTCCGCAGGCCGTCACCGACCCCACCAAACTGGAAAGCAGGAACGTGCCCGACATGCAGAACTTCTCCATCGAGAAGCTGTATATGACGCGGCAGATGGGCGATTCCACCTGGTCGCCGGACGGCAAACAGGTGGCGTTCATCAGCAACATCAGCGGCCGGAACAATCTTTGGTTGGTACCGGCGGGCGGCGGATGGCCAACGCAGTTAACCATCAGCGACCAGCGGCAGACGCAGCCGGTATGGTCGCCCGATGGAACGTGGATCGCCTACATTTCCGATCACGATGGCGACGAGCAGTGGAACGTGTTTCTGGTGTCGCCCAAGACCGGCGATGTAGTGAATCTTACAATTTCTCCCGATGTGGCCAACGTTGAGCCGGCCTGGGCGCCCGACGGCCGGCAGATTGCCTATTCCACCAAGCCGAAGGCGGGGTCGAGCTACGAGATCGACTTGATGGATATTGCCACCCGGCACATTCGCCATCTGACGAAGAATACGCCGAAGGAGTTGAGCAACGGTAATACGATTTTTTCCCGCGATGGCAAGTTCGTGGTTTACACCCAGTCGCACGCCAGTGGAAAGGATTCCAACGTATTCCTCCTGGATTTGGCCAGCGGCCAGAGCACGAACCTTACCCCACATGAAGGGCAGCACACCTTTCAGGCAACCGATATTTCGCCGGACGGCAAGGCCGTGCTGATTACCTCCGACGCGCACAATGGGTACGACAATGTGGGGCTGGTGGACATCGCCTCGAAGAAGATTGACTGGCTGACCTCCGACAAATGGGAGATCAACGCGGGAACTTTTTCGCCCGACGGCAAATCGCTAACCTGGACCGCCAACGTCGATGGGCGCTCAAACCTGTACAGTTACGAGCTGGCCGGCAAGAAGATCGAGATACTACCGGTAAAGCCGGGGGTGAACTTCTTAGGCGGCAGTCCCAGCTCGTTTTCGCGCGACGGGGGCCGGTTGCTGTACTACCACAATGGGGCAGATGCGCCCAGCGATCTGTGGGTGTACGACATTGTGGGACGGACCTCGCAACAGATAACCCACTCGCTGGTGGCAGGATTGCGCAGCACGGACATGGTTGAGCCCTATCTGGTGCACTATCCCAGCCGCGATGGAAAGTGGACGCTGTCGGCGTTCGCCTATGTCCCGAACAATATTCCTCGCAACGGGAAGTTTCCCGCGATTGTTTACATTCACGGCGGCCCGGCGTCGCAGTCGCTAGACTCATTCAACCGCTTTATCCAGTACATCGTGAACCAGGGCTACCTGGTGATCTCGCCCAACTACCGTGGGTCGACCGGGTACGGCAAGGAATTCACCGACGCCAACCTGGGTGACTCTGGCGGCGGCGACCTGCACGACACGCTGGACGCGGCGGAGTGGATCAAGAAGAGCGGCTTCGTTGATCCCAAGAAGTTGATCGTAATGGGCGGCAGCTATGGCGGGTATCTGAGCATGATGGCGGTAACCAAGGCTCCGGACATGTGGGCCGCGGGCGTGCCCATCGTGCCTTTCGTCAACTGGTTTACCGAGATTGCCAACGAAGACCCGGTACTGCGCGAATACGATCTGGCCACCATGGGCGATCCGGTAAAGAACAAAGCGCTCTATGAAGATCGCTCGCCGATTTACTTCGTGGACCAGATCAAGGCCCCGCTACTGCTGCTGGCGGGTGGGAACGACCCGCGGTGTCCGGCGGATGAATCGCAGCAGGTGGCCGACGCGCTGAAGAAGCGCGGGGTCGCGGTGAAGCTGAAGATCTACAAGGACGAGGGGCACGGGTTCGCACGCGTGGAAAATCAGATTGACGCCTACCAGATGGTGTCGGACTTCCTGAAGATCCACGTACCGTCACCGGGCTGCGGATGCTCGGTGTATGAATAGCGGCCGTTAGCTCTCAGCCATCAGCTCTCGGCCCTGAGATGTTAGTGTCATCCTGAGCGTAGCGAGCCGCCAGGCGAGCGCAGTCGAAGGACCCTACTCCAGCAAAACTCCCGACTGCGTATGCCCGCCCACGCCTCTGCGAAACAAAAAGCGCGCAGAACCATCTCTGCGCGCTCTTCCCAGTCCAACGATCCTACCGCGTGCCCACGGCCTCGCCCACTTCGTAGATGCTGTACCACGATGTAGCAGCTTTCAGGGCATTGTTCACATTGTCGATGTTCTTCACGCCTTCGTCCTTCAGCCAGGCTTCGAAAGCCTTGCCGCCCTTCTCGGCGAAAATCGGGATGCCGTCTTTCCAGGTAGCGCGCCCGCAGAGCACGCCATTAAACTTCACACCGGCTTCGGCCGCGAACTCCAGGTCCTCGATGAACTCAGGATTGCTGACGCCGGCCGACAGGTAGATAAACGGCTTGCTGGTTGCGCCGGAGGCTGCGCGATAGTGGTCGAGCGCTTCCTTCCTGGTATAGGCGGCGGTTCCCTTGAAGGAGCGCGCGCCCTCGACGAACTGCAGGTTGATGGGAATTTCGACCTTCAGCACGTCCACGCCGTAGCGGTCCTTGGAGAACTCTTCCATCGACTTGGCGACCACGCCGGGCTTCAGTTTGGCGAACTCGGCGCCCTTTTCGTCGATACCTTCTTTGTAGCCGATGAGTTCGAGGAAGAACGGAATGTCGTTGGCGCGGCACTCGTCGCCGATGCGCTCGGTCCAGGCATGCTTGTGGTCGTTGATCTTCTGCTCGTCGAAGGGGCTGTAGTACAGCAGAATCTTGATGCAGTCGGCGCCGGCTTCCTTCAGGCGGCGGACCGACCACAGGTCGAGCAGATCGGGCAGACGGCCGGGAAGCTGCTTGTCGTAGCCAGTCTTCTCATAAGCCAGCAACAGGCCCGAACCCTTGGCGCGACGCTTGGCGGCGGGCAGTCCCCACTCGGGGTCGAGCAAGATGGCGCTGGCGTGCTGGGTGAGGACTTCGGAGACATAGATTTTGAACTCTTCCAGCTCAGCATCGCCGGCGTTGGGGCCGAGAGCTTTCTTGAGCGAGCCACGTTGGTCCATGGCGGCGGCGGCAATGACGCCGCGATTATTGGAGACAGCCTTCATGCCCGCGATTTTTCCAGGAGTCAGTTTCACGATGAGTCCTCCACGGGCACATTGCCCGATTCGATAGAAAGGATTTTAGTGCAGTCTCGCGGGATGCGGTTGGGCACCGCCAGGCGCGTGACTCACCATTCTAATTGATGGCGGCGCCTGAGGGCGCCGGCTAATTACAGCCGTCTGCCACTTTCTTAAGCTTGGAAACCACCATAGTGGGCGGCTGCTGGGAGAGCACGTTGCGCTTAGAGGTTTCCGGTCCGGGCTCGGTCACGGTGCCGGTGGCCTGGACCATGCGGGCGTTCAGCTTTTTGAACATCTCAGTGTCGCCGTCGAGCAGGAAGAGCTGGTCGCTGGAGGTACCGAGCGTGTATGGCCTTCGTACCCAGTGAGGCAGCCGACGACAGTCTTCTCAACCGGCTTAGGAGCGGGGGCGCTTTCGGCGGGAAGGGACGTAGATGTAACGGCGAGCAGGGCCAGCGCGAGCCATGATTTCCTGAGGAATGCCATTGGTGTCGTCCTCCGCCCGTCAGGTTTGAGAGCGGCGCAATTCTAACGAAAATCGTGCCCCAGCCAATGAATTTGTCGAGCAACCGGGGGCTTGGGTCGTTGTCCGGCGTCGCAAGACGGAACCACTACTCAGATGCATCCTTATCATCGAAAGCGAGATGCCTATCGCAACACAATCCGCTCGAAGCTGCTCGGCTCTACTGTTGCAGCGGCAGTCCACTCAAGATTGCTTGTTGCCGCGTCACCAGCGTATCAATTCCCTGCCGCGCCAGGGCCATCATCCTGGCGAACTGCGCATCGTCAAAGGGGTGACGCTCGGCTGTCGCCTGCACTTCCACAATCTTCTTGCTGCCGGTGATGACCAGATTCATGTCAACGTCGGCGCGCGAATCCTCTTCGTATGCCAAGTCGAGCATGGCCTCGCCGTCCACGATACCGACGCTGGTAGCGGCCACGTAATCCCGGATAGGCGCGGCGGTCATGGTGCCCGCTTCCACCATGCGCCTCATGGCGAGTCCCATGGCCACGAAAGCTCCGGTTATGGATGCCGTGCGGGTGCCACCGTCGGCCTGGATAACGTCGCAGTCTAAAAAGATGGTGCGCTCGCCCAGCTTGCGCATGTCGGTAACAGCGCGCAGCGAGCGTCCGATGAGTCGCTGAATCTCGTGGGTGCGTCCGCCCGCGCGTCCCTTGGTGACTTCGCGCGGCGTGCGCGTGAGCGTGGCGCGCGGCAGCATGCCGTACTCGGCCGTAACCCATCCCTTGCCGCTGTTGCGCAGGAATTGCGGGACCGATTCCTCGATGGTTGCGGTGCAAATGACGCGGGTATTGCCGAGTTCGATGAGGCAGGAACCTTCGGCGGTGGAGATGAAGTCAGCCACGATGTTCAGCGGACGCATCTGGTCGCAAGAGCGGTTGTCCGAACGAAAAATCATACGCCGCGATTGTACGTCACGTAGAAGCCGTCAGCGATCAGCGGCTGGCCACCGGCTTAAAGCCGACATAGCCACAGCTTCCGGCATACAGGTAGCTGTACTTCATCAAAGCGCGACGACCGGTGTTGACGAATTTGTCGGGCTTGTTGATCCACTGCACGAAGGCCGGCGTGGCTCCCTCGGGCTGGGTTGGCGGCTGTATGGTGAGGAAGTCGTAGCTCATGGCCGGCGGCTGGCCCGGCAAGCCGGCCTGTATGTTCATCCGTATTTTGGCAGGGACGTAATTCTTCTTGTCGAAGGTATTTTCCGGGCGGTCCCCAAACGGCAAATCGAGATACATCTGCTTGATGCCCAGGTCGAGCAACAGCGTGCCGCAAAATTGTGGGCTGCCGGGAAGTTTAGGAAATCCGTAGCAGCCCTGCAACGGGTTCCAATCGCCGGGAACGGTGCTATTGGTGTCGAGCCTGGTGAAGGTGAAGCCGCTGGAATCTTCGCCCGTTATGCCCAGCGTGACCCCATCCTTGGAGAGGATGTATCCCTGGTTGATGTCGGTTCCGTTTTGCAGATCGGTGAGTTGCAGGAAGGCGTTTTCGGAAGGCGAGTCAAACAGGTCGCCCTCGGTCGTGTTGTTGCGGTCGAAGCCGACGCCGAGGTAATGCAGATCCGCATTCTTGGGAAGATGGCAACGATCCTTATAGCTCTCGGAAGAGTCGCACTTCACGTGATCGACGGCCAAAACCAGAATGGGATTGGTAGTCACCACACTGTGGTCCGCCAGCTCAAGGCTGACCGGGGCCAGATAGTACTCGCCGCTAAAGATCAGGCCGCTGCTGTTGTAGAACTTCTCGCCGTGAGCGCCCGGGCCATGAACCTGTGGACCCAGAACCAGGTCGCTCTTAGTGACCAGCACGCCAAGAGATCCGGTATCGATGGTGAAGTTGTGAAAGTCTGCCTGGGATGGAAAAGCGGTACCGACCACCGCTTGTACTTTTATTTCGCTGGGAATTTTCGATGTGACGTAAAGTTCTGAGGTAGACGAACCGCCGTTGCAGTCTCTCCGGGTTTCCGGAACGAACAAGGTCGTTCCCAACGAGGCCCCGCCGGATGCGTCGTCCATCCAGGCGGCGAGTTCCATGTTGTTGGGGAAGAATCCCCCGTTGTATTGAAATGTCACAGTTGTGTATGCCGGGGTTGTTCCCGAGGTAAGCACCTGGTCGATCGGGCTAATTACATCCTCAGGCGCGCCGTAGACGTGGACGTGCAGAGGACGGTCTTTGGACGGCATCACGACAGCGCTCGTGGAATCGTAAACCGTCAGGTTGACCGTGACCATGGTAGGGCCAGCCGGCCGCGTCGTCCAATTTGTGCCGCTTGGGTTGCTGAGAGTCACCGCGTTGGGCGAGAAGACGATTACGTTGGCTGCGGTCGGGGGACAATCTGTTGCCCCGTGCGGTTCTTTTGCAGCACCGGCAATGGTGAGCAGGAAAATCAGCAGGAGCGGCAACACCTGCCGGCCAGCAGTGCATTTTAGTTTGGAAAATGCCCCGGACCCCTCTTTGCCGATGCAGGAAACCAGCATGAAAACCTCGCAGTTCGTCGAAGAGCGGGTCCCTGCACTCGATTTCTGTTCGCAGCCCCAACCCCACGTTACCGTGGCTGGACGATAACAACCATGCACCGCGCGGTCTTACACAATCTTGCGAAATGTCAGCGAATCCTGTCTCAGGTCGTCCTTGCAGAGCACCTATGTTGGCTTTTCGCTTTCCGCCTACACTTCGTACCTTAGCCGCCCAGGTCTACGTGTTCGACGTTGTCGACCTGGCGGCCCAGAAAGCGGGTGGCGAGGCGCTTGAACTTCTCCGTCGAGTCGGTGACGTAGAAACGGAACGTGCGGTGGTCGGACGGATTTGTACCGCGAGCAAGCGTACTTCCCGGGTCGTCGGTATGACCGGCAGGTTCCTTCCCGATCATGCTCCGCACCACTCTGGCTGTGGATTCGGCGGAGTCCACGATCTCGATGCTCGCCGGCAGGATTCGGCGAAGCATGGGAGCGATCAACGGGTAGTGGGTACAAGCCAGCACCAGAACGTCAGCATCGGAACTCGCCTTGGCAGTCGCCTCATCAAGGTAGATGCGGGCTACCTCTTCGGTCACAGCGTGATCCGTCCATCCTTCCTCTACCAACGGAACGAACAGCGGGCAGGCCATCTCGTGGGCGTGCAGGCCATGACGCTCGAGGGCGTTGCGGTAGGCATGGCTGCTGACGGTAGCCTCGGTGGCAATCACGATGGCGGCGCGATTCTTGCTGACTTCGGCGGCCCTGGCCGCGCCGGGCTCGACCACTCCGACCACGGGAACCGCGGCCGCAGCCTTGATGGCGTCGAAAGCCAGCGCCGTGGCGGTGTTGCAGGCGATGACCAGGAGATCGATGTTCTGCGTCTCCAGAAAGCGGGTGGCCCCGATGGCGTAGCGGGCGACGGTTTCCGCCGACTTGGTTCCGTAAGGCAGCCGCGCGGTGTCGCCGAAGTAAAGATAGTGCGCGGGCAGTTGCTCGGCCATGGCCTTCAGCACGGTAAGGCCGCCGACTCCCGAATCAAAAACTCCAATGCGCGGTAAAGTCACTGCATAACCCTTCCAGGTTCTCCTGTTGTCATAAGCTGGTTTTGAGCGCTCTAGAAAGATTGTACGAAAGCCTGCGAGCCGGGGCTAATCCTCTGGCATCCGTGCGAGAACGTTCAAGCGTTGGGTATCCGACATTCTCCAGCAGCCTTCTCCCGGGTAATGCGGCTTGCGTGTTGTTCGACCGCGCAGCCGAATTAACTCACCTCCGCAGACATTTCTCTTGACCCTCCTGGGCTGCCTGCGTAGTCTCCGCAAGAACATGGAATAAATCGCACGATTCCATAGGTATTCTTAGGCTAGAGACGAAAGTACCGGCCCCGGCTAATCCAGGGAAGTTTATTGTCCGGCCATTTTAGACGTCGTTGCGTTGGAAACGGCGAAACCCTATGGCAATTCCAAAGCTCTGTCGATCCAATAACGCGGTATACCGCCCAATTACGCCTGAACGCTACCCCCCTTGCAACTTCGATAGAGTGGGGCAGAGCAGACGATCTGCCAGTCTGACTACAACCCAATTAACCCAGTCCGGCCAGTTGATTCCTGGAAATGCCGCGCGCTCCCGCCGCTCCAAGCAAGCTTATTTCTTGTGCCCAAGAGAAGGTGAGCCGTTATGGCAAAGCACTCTTATATACGACTAGTCCTTTCGAGCGTAGTGCTCCTTACCGCGATTGCCACCGCGCAGCAAACGCCCTTTCCTTTGATGGTCAATATATGGGGCTATGCGCAGGGAGTGGCGTCAGGCACCCCGGTCGGGATCGCCAACTGGCCGAATGGCGAAGGTAGTTTGACCGTCACCGGAACACAGGGCACCAATACCCTGGCTATTCGCAGCGTCAATGTTGGCACCATAGCAGACTATAAAATTGACACCCGCTATCCGGCAGGCTGGGCGATCGTAGTACTGGGCGACGACGGGGTTTATCGACTTTACACGGTATACGCGGTGGATACTACCAACCGCATACTCTCTATTTTCCCTTCGCTAGCTAGTTCGGTAACTTCGCAAACGGCGGGAAACTTATTTGATTCCTACAGTAGCGAGCACTTTACGACCATGGGCTATTACGGGATGGCCGACTTTGTCGTATCTCAGACCAAGGGCGCTTCCTATGTCAAAGCCTATGCTGCAAGATACGTATCCGATGGACTGGGAAACTACTCCGGTACACCTTGGACGGCGATTGGGGGATTGACGCAGGGTGGCTATGTACCACCCACAAACTGCATGACCTCCGGCGTATTCAACTACACCAGCACGATGGATCATGCTATCTGCAACGCATACAGCGGAAACGACCGCTCCGCAATTAATGGCAGTACCTATCAAACGCTCATCGGCGCGGCAGTCGCGGGGCAAGGCGCGCGCCTGACCGCCAATCTGAATGGCAAGAGCGGCTATCTCGACACCTTCGTCGGAATCGAAGGGCAGTATCAAACCCAGCAAGCTTCGGCGAGAGTCCAGGTGACGATCGACGGCGTAGTTGTGGTCAACAAGAATTTCGGCGGCTTGACCCGGGTACAAGTTCCCTTCACCCACGCCCAGAGCGGCGAGATTGACGTCACCGTGGACTCTCCTTATCCCTGTGCGCCCAGAATATCCAACACCAACTGGTACGTGTGGAACGATGCTGACTGGAATGGCGTGTCACCCACTGACCCGCTCCTCCCCGGCACTTCGAAGATTCTGGTTCTGATGGATTCCTGGGGAACTTGGCACAACAATGCCTTCGCCACGCGACTGGCGCACGACCTGCCATCCGCCACCGTCGTCAACGTCAGCCAGCCGGGACAGACCACGCAATGGGCCATCAACAATTTCCCCACCCTGTCGACCGGCGGACCTTATGACTACGTGATTTCCGACTTTCAGATTAACGACCTGCATCCCGATTTGAAGGGTGGCTTGAGCGACGCACAATTGCTCGCCAACTTGAAGACCCTTTGGGGCATGGTTCTGCAATCGGGCGCGACGCCGATCTACTTGCGCTCGCTGCCCACAGACACGCTTACCCAGGAACAGCGGTTGAACCAGTGGGACCAGTCGCTGACTGCCAACTATCCGGTTCAAATGCAGCAGCAGCAACCGCAGACCATTACTTTCCCCAACCCTGGCGCCCAGACCTACGGAGCGGCGCCGATCACGCTGACGGCAACCGCTTCGTCGGGACTGCCGGTCAGCTACCGCATCGTCTCCGGCCCAGCGACCGTGAGTGGCAGTGTGCTGACCATCACTGGCGCGGGTTCAGTCACGGTGGAAGCCGACCAGGCAGGAAATTCCAGTTGGCTACCGGCGACCCCCGTGCAGGACAGCTTCACGGTGAATCCGGCTGCGCTCACGGTTACGGCCAACAATTCCAGCATGACCTATGGCGGAGCGGTTCCCTCTTTCACTGCCAGCTATAGCGGGTTTGTGAACGGAGATGGCCAGGGTGTGCTGAGCGGATCGCCCAGCCTCACGACCAACGCCACATCCGCTTCGCCGGTGGGCACCTACACCATCGCCGCCGCGCAAGGCACGCTGGCGTCGCAGAACTATACCTTCAGCTTCGTGAACGGGACGCTGACGGTCAATCCGGCCGTGCTGATCGTAGCCGCCAGCAATCTGAGCATGACCTACGGTTCCCCGTTGCCGCAGCTCGTCTACACGGTGAGCGGTTTTGTGAACGGTGACACCCAAAGCGTGCTGACCGGCGCTCCCGCGTTGAGCACCGGCGCCACCCAAACGTCTCCGCCGGGGACCTATGCCATCGCCATCTCACAAGGCACGTTGCAGGCGCAGAACTACACCTTCACCTTTGCCAGTGGCGTGCTGGTTATCCAGCAGGCGTCAAGCGGCGTCGTTGTTACTTCGCAATACTCGACGCTCTATCCATGGCAGGCCACGGGGCTTACCGCGACCGTCACCATCGCCGGCTCCGGCGGTGCGCCCTCGGGCGCGGTGAACTTCCTGCTGGGGCAAACGTTGCTGGGATCGGCAACCTTGACGCCGACGGATGGCACGGACGCGACCGCCACCATGAATCTGAACGGCTCGCAACTGGTCGCGGGCACGAACAACATTACTGCGGTCTATTCCGGCGACACGAACTATACGGGATCGACTTCTGCTGCCATCACCATCACGCTGCTTACGTCAACGCTGAATTTCAACTCGGTTGCGGTCGGTAGCCCCGCACCAGTACAGACGCTAACCTACGTCTTCCCCAGCGACACAATACTGTCCGCGATCAACATTCTGACCGCAGGTCAATCCAGCCTGGACTATACCGATGGCGGCAGCACGACCTGCTCCGTGGGCACGCCGTACACTTCCGGCCAGAGCTGCACCGTAACGGTAGGATTCACGCCATCGGCACCGGGCCTTCGTGCAGGAGCCGTGACTCTGTTTGCCCAAGGCAGCAGTGCACCACAAACCACCTGGTACTTGACGGGCATTGGCGCCTCGCCGGCAGTCACCATCGATCCGGGCACACAAACCACGGTGGCCTCGATCCCCGGCGCTCTGACCTACGGCTCGGCAATCGACGGGGCCGGGAACATCTACCTCGCCGACAACGCCAATGGACAGGTCATCGAGATTGCGTCCGGCTCGCTTACCCAAACGACAGTAGTCAATAACCTGACACAACCGACATCGCTGGCGTTGGATGGTGCGGGCAATCTCTACATCGCGCAGAGTACCGGCGTCGTGATGGTGCCCAATGAAAATGGGACGCTGAACCAGTCGGACATGGCGACGGTGAATGTTGCCGGACTGGGTATGCCTCAAGGCGTTGCCGTCGATAGTGCGGGCAATGTGTTTATCGCCGATGGAACGAATGGCAACGTCGTCGAGGTGCCCGCGCATGGCACGGTGAGCACGGTGGCATCCGGCCTGACCAATCCGCATGCGGTCGCACTCGACGCCGCGGGCAACGTCTACGTAACCAGCGACAACCAGGTCAGCGAGTATCCCGTGGGTGGCGGCACACCCGTTGCCCTCGGGTCCGGATACAACAGTCCACACTCGCTTGCAGTCGACGCCTCCGGGACGGTCTACGTCGCCGACACCGGTAACGCGCAGATCGTAAGAGTGATGGCAGGCGGCGCAGCGCAGTCGGTTCTAACGGTAACCGGCATATCGGCGCCCGTCGGATTGGTGGTGGATGCGACCGGCAACGTCTACGTCTCCGACGGCGGCAGCCTGCTGGAAGTGAACCGCACCCAGGCCGCAACCCTGAACTTCGGGAACGAACCCGATGGCGGGACGAGCCCGGCACAAACTGTCACGGTTTCGAACATTGGCACACAGAACCTGACCGCTAGCAATCTGGTTGTCTCCAGCGGTTTCCTGCAACAGGCGTCCGGTGGGACTGATTGTTCGGCCACGATGCAATTGGCTGTCGGGAACTAACTGCGCCATCGCAGTAGCCTTCGCCCCAACCCAACCGGGACAAATCACCGGGACGTTAACCCTCAACGACAATGCGCTGAACAACCCGGCGAGCATGCAGTCAGTCTCCATGACGGGCACGGGCACCCAGTCGCAACAGCAATCGCAAAGCATCACGTTCGGCCCGCTGGCTAACCAGACTTATGGAGTTTCTCCTGTCGGACTGAGTGCGACGGCCAGTTCCGGATTGCCGGTGTCGTTCAGCGTGATCTCCGGTCCCGCGATGATTTCCGGCAATACGTTGACCATCACGGGTGCAGGCATGGTCGTGGTCGAAGCCGACCAGGCGGGCAACAGCCAGTGGCTGCCGGCGCCACCGGTTCAGCAAAGCTTTGTGGTGGCGCAGGCCGTGCTGACGGTGACGGCCAACAACGCCACAATGAACTACGGCGGCACGCTACCCGGCTTCACGGCCTCGTATAGCGGATTCCAGAACGGTGACGGAGTGGGCGTGCTAAGTGGCGCGCCCAGCCTGACGACTACGGCGACCTCCAGTTCACCAGTCGGCAACTACGCCATCACCGCCGCACCAGGAACGCTCTCGGCGCAGAATTACACGTTCATCTTTGTCAATGGCGTGCTCGCCGTGTGCAAGACCACGCTCACCGTCACCGCCAACAATGCCAGCATGACCTACGGCGGGACGCTACCCAGCTTCACGGCCTCGTACAGCGGCTTCCAGAACGGCGACGGAGTGGGCGTGCTGAGCGGCGCGCCCAGCCTGTCCACCACGGCGACCTCCAGTTCACCCGTCGGCAACTACACCATCACCGCCGCAACAGGAACACTCTCAGCGCAGAACTACACATTCGTCTTTGTGAATGGCGTTCTCGCCGTATGCAAAGCTACGCTGACGGTTACGGCCAACAATGCCAGCATGACCTACGGCGGGACGCTGCCGGCTTTCACTGCCTCGTACAGCGGCTTCCAGAACGGCGACGGAGTGGGCGTCCTGAGTGGTGCGCCCAGCCTGACGACGACGGCGATCTCCAGTTCGCCCGTCGGCAACTACACAATCAACGCCAGCCAGGGAACGCTCTCGGCGGCCAACTATAGCTTTGTATTAGTCAATGGCGTGCTCTCGATCGGTAAAGCTATGCTGACCGTTACCGCCAGCAATGCCAGCATGATCTATGGGGGAACGCTTCCGAACTTCACAGCGACCTACAGCGGCTTCCAGAACGGCGATGGCGTGGGAGTGTTGAGCGGTGCACCCAGCCTGTCTACCACGGCGACATCCAGTTCGCCGGTCGGCAGCTACACCATCACGGCCAGCCAGGGAACATTATCGGCGGCCAACTATACCTTTACCTTCGTCAACGGTACCTTGACCATCAATCAGGCCGTGCTGACGGTGAAGGCCACCAACCTAACCATGAACTTCGGCTCGCAGCTCCCTACGCTCACCTACACTGTTACCGGTTTTGTGAACGGGGATACCCAAAGCGTTCTGAGTGGCGCGCCCGCTCTCTCGACTACCGGGACCTCGCGTTCGCTTCCGGGCACCTATCCCATCACCATCACCCGCGGGACCTTGTCAGCAACCAACTACACCTTCACCTTCGTGAATGGAACACTCACCATCGTTATCGGGAAACATCCTTAATGCGCGAGAGGTAAGCGAGCAAAGTGCGGTGGTATCGGACGTTCGAGCCGGAAGGGAATACCGATGCTGTCTATGCATTCAGGCCACTGACCGGAATTCACGCACTTCGGCACCGGCCACCGTCTTCCCTACCCTGGCGGCCATGTCATGTCGCGCCCCCCGATCAAGTGCAAGTGCAGATGAAACACCGACTGCCCTGATCGTGGCCCAACGTTGTATACCGTGCGATAACCGTCATCGATGCCGCGCTCGCGGCCGATCTTGGCCGCTACCAACTGGCAATAGCCGAGCATCTCGGCATCTTCCGGAGTGGCCTCTTTCAGGCCAGCCAGGTGCCGCTTGGGAATAATCAGCACGTGCGTGGGTGCCTTAGGATCGATGTCCTCGAAGGCGAAAACCTTGTCGTCCTCGTAGACCTTTTTGGCGGGGATTTTACCGGCGATGATCTTGCAGAACAGGCAGTCGTCCATACACGAAATGGTAGCCGACATGGCGCGGAATGTCGTGGGCATTCCCTTGGAATCCAGAGCACAATGTCGTAAAACCCGTCGCTACAGGCCGCAAAAAAAACCAGCATCTACTTGACACTGCTGGCCCGCTCCGTTATCGTCGCTGAAATTTATTCAATTCTTGCCTTCCGCGGAACGGCGAGAAATGACCCTCCATTACTCGGCCTGATCGGGCTCTCCTTATTTCTTGGGGCCCTAATTTAACTCGGGTGTAAGTCCCGGAGGAATACGTGCGGAAACTATCCCTGCTTGCCATGGCATGCATGCTCTCGGTATTTGCTTTCGGCCAATCCGATAACGACGTCCAGCGCACCGCTAACAGCGCACAACCACCCATGTTGGGCATTCACTGGGCCAAGGGGGTACAACCCATTCAGCCCCCGCGCCGCAGCCCCAACATGACCTATCACGGCGGTGTCATCATGCCGACCGCCAACGTTACGGCCATCTTCTGGGGAACCAGCTGGGCAGGCTATTCCGGCGACAAGGAGTCGGGTCTCGCCAGCTGGTATCAGGGTTTCAGCACTTCGAACTACGCGAAAACCAGTGATGAGTACACCGGCTCCAACGGGCAGGTAGGCGCGACGACCAGCTACGCCGGCTCCTACGTGGACACCAGCGCAGCCGTCGGCGGCAACAATACCAGCGCCATCCTGGCTGAGGTTTGCAAGATGATCACCAACCCCGATCCTTCGGGCAACGGTTACTACCCGGTCTACGTCGACGTGAAACGCGGCAATGCCGGCTATTGCGCGTGGCACAGCGAGGGCACTTGTGGAGGAAAGCGGGTGCAGTTCGCCTTCTTCTTCAACCTTGATGGCGATGCGGGCTGCGACCCGGGCGACACCTCGGGACTGCACTCGCAGGGCCTGGCGGCTCTCTCCAACGTCAGCGGTCACGAGCTCTCGGAAGCGCGCAGCGATCCTTCCAGCCCGGGCGCCTGGTACGATTCCAGCGGCCAGGAGAATGGCGACAAGTGCGCCTGGACCTTCAACGTTCCCCTGGTCAGCTTCTCCAACGGCACGCGCTGGAAGATCCAGGGCGAATGGTCGAACGCCGCCTACAACAACGGCACCGGCTATCCCAACAGCAGCGGGCAGAAGGGCTGCCTCGACGGTCACTAGAACGCAGCGCAGTTGTAACTCAGGCCTTCGCTTTCGCGGAGGCCTGAACTTTTGCCTGGAACCTTGGCGGCGGGTCAGTACGCTCGGAAAAACCTTAGACTTCCAGGCCAATCGACCGCATCAATTGCAGCGCGTTGCTGGTCTGCACAATCCCCGGCCGCAGGCGATAGTCAAAGTGCAGGCCTCCCTCGTCCAGGTGATCCTCGAAATGAAAATTGGCGGCCACGGTTCCCATCGACTCCGCGATTTGCGCCAGAGCCAGGTCATGCGTCGTCACCAGCCCGATCGCGCCCCGGCCCACCAGGTTGCGCACCATCGATTCCGTGCCAATCTTGCGGTCGTGGGAGTTGGTTCCCGAGAACAATTCATCCAGCAGGAACAGCACGGGCAGTGCGCCCTTGGCGAGATCGGCAATCTGTTTCAACCGGGTGATCTCCGCATAAAAACGGGAAACGCCCCCCTGCAGCGAATCCAGTACGCAAATAGAGGCCGAGACCGCCAGCGGCGACAGCACCAACCGCCGCGCCCGCACCGGGGCCCCGCACTGCGCCAGTACTGCATTCACACCGATGGAGCGGACGAAGGTGCTCTTGCCCGCCATGTTTGGACCGCTGATGATGATGAGCTGTAGCTCGCGGCTAAGCTTCAAATCGTTGGCCATCGCCTTACCGCGCGGCAGTAGCGGATGTGCGAATTCTTCGGCCTCAAATATGGGCGCTACGTCGGAGAACTCAGGGAAAACATGCTCCGGATTTTCGTACGCATAACCGGCCAGCGAGGAAAGCGCTTCAATCTCGCCTAACGCAGCCAGCCAGCGGCCTATTGCCGGGCCGTATTCGCCTCGCCACCGTTCGATGGCGAAGGTGAACTGCACGGTCCAGAAGATGAACGGATCGATCACGCGCAGGATCCAGTTATGAGCGGAGTCGAGATACTCGATGAGCCGGCCCAGTCGCGCAATGGCTTGCGAGGGCGCCACTTCTCCCGTCATCAGCGCGGATTGCAGTTGCCTCAGCAGCGGTGAAGAGAAGGATTGCCGCTCCACCAAAGCCAAAACCGCTGCCAGCAGCTTCAACTCCTCCGCTGCATCGTCGGTGGACTCAGTTTTCCCGTCGGTCGAGGGACGAAACAGCGCCACCGCCTTTTCCGCTCGCGCCCGGGAAAGATAGCTGACGCCGAGGTTAACGAAGCTCATCAGCAGCGCGAAACCGCTCCAGCCCCAGGTGCCCCACGCCACCATGCTGGCCAGCCACAATCCCGCCAGAATCGGCGCCGCAATGCGCAATGCCCCGGGCTCGCCGGTGGAAACGGAGGTTCCCCACGCGGCCAGCGCGTCGGGATGAATGGAGCGTATGTCGTCGCCTGTGATGGCCAGCTCCTGGCGGAAATCGAAACAGTTGCGCAACTCGGCAACCGCTTCCTGCCGCGCCAGAACTTCCTCCGGAGCGGCGGCCGCCAGCAGCCAGCTCGCCAGCGTTTGCTGTCCGGCTGGGGTGGACGAGGAACACAACAGTTCAAAAAGCGATCCCGCCCCAAAAAGATCGAGGTCGCGCGCGTAAGGATGGCCCTCCGGCATGTACCGGTCGCCGGCGTTGCCTCCGCCCTGCCAGCGATCTTCCAGCCTCGCCAGCCCGCGATCGTTGAACGCAATCAGCCGCGAACTTTGCTGGCGCGCCCGAATCACTCGCTCGTGCAGCACATTCAGAGCCACGAAAGCCGCCACCGGAACCAGGAACAGCGGAAGGTAGCTGGCGTGATACTTCAGCAGCCACACCGAGATGACCACCGTCGCCACCCCCACAGCCAGCTTGGTATACCCAATCAGTCGATGACGCCGGTCAAGCTCGGTCAGCGCCGCCCGCGCCATCTGCACGCGGCTGGAATATTCGATGTGAGGATCGACGGAAAGCATGGTAGTCGTGGATGGTGGACGTAGCTCGTGGATAGTAGAACACAGACGCGGCCCTGGGCAGCTACCCTGCGCACCAACGCTACGGTCAGGCAACGATTCCTAAACTGTGACGGCTCCGCTGGTATCCACGCCCAAGCCTTGGCAAATTTCCAGCAACGCGGCGCGCAGGGCGGCGTTTTCCTCAGTGAATGCCGGAGCACACTTCGAAGGCACGGTCCTTCCCTGCCAAAGACTCACGGCAAAAGCCATGCAGGTCTGCTCGCCACACTGCCGGCAATTGGTGCGGGGAAGCCGCTTATAGATTTCCAGCGCCGGCGGCTTGAAGCGCTGCACATGCAACGGCGTAATGCTCTCGCGCTGCGCCCAGGTGCGGTTCACCAGCAGCCGGATTTTTTCCAGCGTGCGCCACGAGTCCACCAGCCCATCCGCCTTACCAATGGCAATGCGCCGGGGATAGAGCGTGACCATGCGCTGGCCTTCCATGAAGGTGAGCGAGCAGGGGCCGGCATTGAAGCATGCCTGGGGCATGGTGGCGTTCAGGTAAGGCAGCACGGCAGTCAGATCGCCGGTGAGGTGAGCGGTAAGCCTTACACGCTTCTCGTCGGCCATACAGGGGCCGAAAAACATCATGACCGACTCGCCGAAAACATCTTCACCAAACGATTCCGGCGGCTGCTCGGGCACCGTCACCCCTGAAGGAAAGTGCTCGGTCCATCCGGAGCAGGTGATGGTGTGGTCACCATGCAGGGCGCCGAGACCGTTGGTGTCGCACATGAGTCCGGGAACGCCAACCCGCGAATAACCGGGGTCGGGGGACAGCACTTCGAATGGCAATTTCAGCCGGGTGAACAGCGCCTGCGCCTTTTCAAATTCACGCCGCCGCGAGAACACCGCGATGCGGTCAATTCCAGTTGGCTCGTCGGTCATAACGCACGACTCCTGCGACCAATCGTAGAAGACGATAGCCACACGACGCTGTGACGCCCGAACATGCCGGACGGAGATCACGCACTGCCATTGAGGCAAGAAACCGGAAGTTATATGCAGCTACAATGTTGTTTTATCGCGAAGCCTCACCGCTTTTGTACACCGCGCCGCCCTTCATCACGAAGTTGACGTTCTCCAGCTGCTGTATGTCGTTCATCGGATCGGCCGGCACAGCCACGATATCGGCAAATTTCCCTGGCTCAATGGAGCCAATCTTGTCCTGCATCCCCAGCAACTCCGCGGCAGTCATGTTGGCCGAACGCAACGCCTGCGCCGGAGTCATTCCGTACTTCACCATCAGGGGAAATTCTTTCGCCGGATTCACCGTCCACTCGAAGCCACCCGCATCGGTACCGAAGGCGATCTTCACCCCCGCGGCCAGCGCGCGCTTGAACGTCGCCGCGTGAATGTTCACCATGTCGATCCACACCTGCGCCCCTTCAGCCGCACGCCCCTCGGCAACGTACTCGCCTACAAACAAGGTGGGCACGTAGTAAATGCCCTTGGCTGCCATGGTCTTCAGGTCGGCGTCGGCAATGTAGAAGCCGTGCTCCACCGAATCCACTCCCGCCTCGACCGAGTTGTGTACGCCATTCAGCGCACTGGCATGCGACGCGATCTTGTGGCGCTCGCGATGCGTCTCATCCACAATGGCGCGCAGCTCGTCGAGGGTGAAGGTGGGAATGTCATCCAGCACGCCATTCGGCTGCACCCGGTAGCTGCGGTCGGAATACACCTTGATCCAGTCGACGCCGTGCGAAATCTGCTCCCGCACCGCGACCCGCCCGCCCTCGGCGCCGTCGACTTCCTGCACTCCCTTTGGCCACTTCAGCTCCCACGAATAGCCCAGTACCGGATACGCCCCGGTCACGTCCATCGCCCGGCCCGACACCTGCATGCGCGGCCCCACAATCACGCCGTTGTTGATGGCTTTCTTGATGTCGACATCAGCGTATCCCGCGCCCTCGGTCTCCAGGTCACGAATGGTCGTGAAGCCGTAGCCCAGCGCCTTCTGCGCCGCCGCCGTGCCCAGAATCGTGCGATACGGGACGGAGTATTCCAGTATCTGCTTGTTGTAGTCCTCACTGGTCACGTCTCCCTGCAACAGAACGTGCGTGTGCGTGTCGATCAGGCCGGGCAGACAGACCTCGCGGCTCAGGTCGATCACGGTCGCGCCGCTTTCCGGTTGCACGCCGCTCCCGAGCTGATCGATCTTCTCGCCCGCAATGCGGATAGTCACATTCTTCTGCGGCGCGTCGGATTTGCCGTCATAAAGCATGCCGCAGTGCAGGTAGGTGATCTTCGGCGGAGAGACAGCGGGCTTCGATTGAGCGATGGCAGTAGATGCAATTAGAAGGAATACAGCAGCATGGCGTTTCACGATACCTCCCGAGGGCTGCGCGGACGCAAGGGCCGTGCCTTGATGAAGCTTTTCGAGCCGCGGCAGCGGAACGCAACAGGATAGCCCAGCGCAGCAAACCTTTACTGAGCTCCCAGTTTCGCCATCGTTCCCCAGAGAACCAGCACCAGGACAACCACCGCAATGATACCGACGATGATTCCTCCCACCACCAGGACAGCCGCGGTGCGTTCCTGTGCCGGAGTCGGAGGCGTGACTCCCAGGTAGTTCACATAGACGCGATAGAGAATACGCAGGAAAAGGCTGCGCTTGACGGGTTGGCTCTCCGGCGTTTCGGCAGGGCTATCCATGAGGTCGTCCTCACGGACATGGTACGCGATTCCTCATGGGTGTTGTCTTCCGTCACCAGGCTCGACAGAAACGCGAGTGGGTAAACCTTGAGAAATGAGGTCGGATGACCTCTGGGCTGAGGACGACAGAGCTATACTGTGGCGCGCGTCTTAGATGTGAACAGGAGGACCGAACAAGCCATGACGACTTTGCGAGCCCTCGTCGCCTCTGTTGTTGTATTGCTGGGATTGCCAGCGTTGCTCGGTGCACAAAACAGTGCGCCAGTCTGGCAAACTCTGAATAATCCACCGACGTTTATCACTGACACGGCGATGGTGCTCACGGATGGCACAGTCATGGTCCACGAGTACTGCACCCCCAATTGGCATCGCCTCACGCCTGATAATCAGGGCAGCTATCTCAACGGAACCTGGTCAACGCTAGCTTCCATGCCCTCAGATTACGGACCTCTGTACTTCGCTTCGGCGGTATTGCCGGATGGCCGCGTTCTGGTGGAGGGCGGTGAATACAACTTTTGCCAGGGGGCGGAATCGGCACAGGGCGAAATTTACGATCCGGTTGCAAACACCTGGACCGATGTAAATCCGCCGGATGGGTGGACCGAAATTGGTGACGCACCGTCCGTGGTCCTGTCCGATGGAACCTTCATGATTGGACAGTCGGGTTTCACGCTGCATAGGGACGCCGCCTTTTTCAACCCAACCAGCCTCACTTGGACGATCAAAGGGAGCGGCAAGGCAGACGCATTCGATGAAGAAGGAATGGAGTTGCTGCCGAACGGTGAAGTGTTGGTCGTGGACACACATCACGCTCCTAATTCCGAGGTGTTCGATCCCAATGGCAGCGTCTGGAGCAGTGCCGGCAGCACGATCGTTAATCTGGTTTCTGGAAACGAAATTGGGCCTGCCTTGCTTCGTCCTGACGGCACCCTCTTCGCGATGGGAGCGAGTACCCGAGTTGCTGGCCATACCTCGATTTTCAATACCCGAACGACCACCTGGACGCCAGGGCCGGATTTTCCCAACGGGGACACCATGGCGGACGCTCCGGCCGCCGTGCTGCCCAACGGAAATGTGCTGGTCGAAACCAGCCCGGCAAGCGGCGTCGGCCCACCTGTGAGCTTTTATGTCTTCGACGGCACGAAGTTCTCTCCTACCCCCAACCCGCATAACACGGGAAATGGCGGTGGCGACGTTCCGTTCGCCGGACGTTTGCTGGTGCTTCCGACCGGCCAAATTTTATTTACCTTGGCCGACGGCTCAAGCATGGATGCCGAAATCTATACGCCAAAGGTTACTTACCAGCAATCATGGGCTCCGACGATTCAGAGCGCGCCAGCCATGATCACTCGCCGACACAACTACCAGATTTCAGGTACTCAGTTCAACGGCATGACGCAAGGAGCCGCTTTTGGGGATGATGCGCAGATGAGCAGTAATTATCCTCTGGTACGCGTCACCAACAATGCGACCGGGCACGTTGCTTATGCGCGGACGCACGATCATAGCTCCATGGGCGTGCAAACCGGCTCGCTGGTTGTGTCGACCTTCTTCGAAGTGCCGGACACGATGGAAACCGGACCCAGCAGCCTGGTAGTCGTGGCTAACGGCATTCCCTCGCAATCCTGTAAGCGTTACTGTGCAGCCCTAAGGGGAAAGCCAGCGAGCGGGTCGATGAGTTTGACGGCGATGTTTCACCAATCACGCCGATCTTGGTGCGGCTAGCCATCAAGGTCAGGACACTGTCTGCCCGCTCGACCAGGTATATGAGTTGCGGGACGGATAGGGGCGGGATCGCCGAATGCTGCGAAACTCTGCCGGTCGACAGGACGGGTCGGCCGCAAGCTGGATTGACTCTCGACCCGGTAGGATAGTTATACGGGGTTACAACGATTGAGCGCGCCCCACTTGTCCGGCGGGCGAACTCCCTGGTGCGGCTCGGTGTTCAAGCCCACGGGTCATGGATTCAGCTACGGGTTAGCCGGCCCGGCACTTCCTGCTGAAGCCCGTTCCTGCCCGGCGTAATACCCGCTGCGCGTCCGGACTTGCAGCTTCTTGTACCCCTTGGCCTGGGCTTCCACCTTTACCGTACGATAGCCACCGGCGCTCTGCGGATTCGAAGGCTTGTACTGGATGGTGTACTGGTTGCGTATGTCGTGCGCGATCTGCTGGGTGATGGCTTCCACCTCGCTCAGGTCCTTGGGGAAGAACGCCACTCCACCGGTATCTTCCGCCATCTCGCGCAACGCACGACGCGCCCGCTTGCCGCGTTCTTCGCTCAGTAGTCCAATGGTGTATACCGTCGGGCCGTTCTGCTCTTCCAGCCGGCGCAGCGCCTGCTCCAGCGACTCGCGGCTGGCGTTGTCTTCCCCGTCGGTCACCACCAGCAGGACTTTTTTCTCCAGCTCACCGCTCTTCTTCAAATGGTCGCTGGAAGCTACCACCGCGTCATACAGCGCCGTGCCCCCGCGCGACTCAATACGTTCCATCGCGTCCTTCAGCTTGGGGATGCTGCCGGTGTAATCCTGGTCGAGGAAGTATTCCTCGTTGAAGTTCACCACAAAAACTTTGTCTTGCGGATTGCTCGACTTCACCAGGTTGAGCGCCGCCGCATTCACCTGTGGCCGCTTGTCGCGCATCGACCCGGAGTTGTCGATCACGATGCCCAGCGCCACCGGAATATCTTCATTCCGGAACGACGTGATCTTTTGCGGCTTGCCGTCTTCAAATACCGTGAAGTCGTTCTTGTTCAGCGTGGTGATGGGACGGAAACCCGCATCCACCACGGTAGCGTGCAAGGTAACTTCGTCGACTTCCTTCTTGAAGACGAACACATCGCCCGACTGCGACTCCGGAGCCTGTCCTGCGGGAGCCGGGACTTGGACCGTATCCCCGGGCTGGTTAGCCGGATTGGGATTCGCCGGCGCAGCCTGCTGGTCCTCAGTCGTCGATTGCGTCGGCGCTGGCGCCGGTGCCGTCGGCGTATTGGCCGGAGCTTGGTTTGCCGGGTTCTGTTGCGGAGGCGGCGCGGCAGAGCCTGGCGTGTTCGCCGGCTGAGCCGGTGCAGCGGTGTCCTGCGCGGCTAGACCCACCGCCAGGAAAACGATAACCGCCATCAGTACTAATGGAGTTTTATTCCGTGGGTGCATAGTATCCAGTTTTGGCATACACGTGCAGCGGTGGCAAGCCCTTAGGAGGTGTCAGCCTCACCTTGATCTTGCGCCACTTGCCATTGCGTGCTGGATTAGTTGGACGGTAGCCGAGTACATATTGGTTGCGTAGCTCGATCCCTATCTTTGTGGCCACGTCTGCCAACTCGTTCGGCGAATCGATCACAAACGTCCGTCCGCCCGTCACTTCGGTCACATCGCTCAGCAAAGCCGGGCCTTCCCGCTCCTCCGGCGTCTTGCCTTCGCGGTCGAACAGACCAATGCCGTAAATCTGCACATCGGCTTCGCGCACCATCGATTTGATTTCGCCTTCGGTGTAGCGGCTGTGGTTGTCGCCGCCGTCGGAGATGATCAGCAGCGCCTTGCGCTCATATTTCGCCTTGCGCATGCGATTCATGCCCAGGTAAATGGCGTCCAACAGGGCGGTGCGGCCCTTGGGAATCGCGTACACCAGCTTGTTCTGGATATCTTCAATGTTCGAGGTGAAGTCGACCAGCACCTCGGGCTTCTCCGAAAACGTGATCAGGAAGAATTCATCCTGCGGATTGGCCGTGCGGAAGAACTCCACCACCGCCTGTCGCGACTTGTCGATCTTGTCACTCATCGAGCCGCTGACGTCGAAGATCACGCCCAGCGAAATCGGCGCGTCTTCACTGGAGAAGTGCCGGATCTGCTGCGGCTGGCCATTGTCCGTCAGTTCGAAGTTTTCTTTCTCCAGGCCAGTCACCAGCCGGTTCATCGGATCGGTAATCGTCACCGGCACCAGCACCAGATCCACATCCTTGCGCAGCGGCTTGGTGTGCGTTCGCAATGCTGGATCCATGTCGCCGCCGGGCGGCGCTTCCGTCGCCCCGTCTGCCTTCTTGGTTTCGCGCGGAGTGATATGGATATCGTCCGTCTGCGCCAGCGCGGGCAACGCAGCCCAGCAGACCAGCAGGCACCAACCCAGCAGGAAAAGGATGGCTCTTGGTTTAGGCACGGGACGTTTGACGGGCTGACGGAGAAAATGTCCCGCCGCACGATTTGGATACCAAGGCTGAATGGTCGAGCCGCTTGACCCGAATCCCCTACATCTGTCGCGGGCCATAGGATCCTCGCTGGTTGTGGTGGATGGTACCACAGGACGCCGCCGCCGAATGAACCGCACGGCATCGCCTCAACGCCCTAAATGTACGGCTATCGCTGCACCTTTGGATGTGACGTGTGCAATTCTGGTTTCCTTTTCTTGCTGCTACAATCGACCTTCTCGAAGCCTTCCCTCATACCTTCCGCTTTCGGGAAATAGGAACCCATCATGGCCGATATCCTTCCCTTTCATGCCCTCCGTTACGATCTTTCCAAAGTCTCCCCGGGCGCGGTGATGACCCAGCCCTACGACAAAATTACTCCTGCCATGCAGGAAAAGTACTACCAGGCCAGCCCGTACAACCTGGTTCGCGTCATTCTGGGAAAATCCGAGCCCGGCGACGGTGAGCAGGCCAACGTCTACACCCGCGCCGCCGCAGCGCTGAAGAAGTGGCAAGACGAGCATGTCCTGGCACGCGACGCCGAACCCAGCATCTACGTTTACGTTCAGCGCTTTAAGGTCCCCAACGACCCAACCGGCGCCGACGCTGAGCGCCGCGGCTTCATCGCCCTCGGTCGGGTGGAGGACTATGACCGCAAAGTCGTCTACCGCCATGAGCAGACCCTCAGCAAGCCCAAGGCCGACCGCCTGAACCTGTTGCAGGCCACCCGTGCTCACACCGAGCAGATCTTCATGGTCTACAGCGACCCGGCAGACGAGGTTGCCAGATTGCTGAAGCAGGATGGCCCGCCCACCTTCGAGCTACGCGATGAATACGGCGTCCTGCACCGGATCTGGAAGGTCTCCGACCCGGCCACCATCGACGCGGCGAAGGCTGCCATGGCCGACAAGAAACTCATCATCGCCGATGGCCACCATCGCTATGAGACCGCGCTGAACTTCCGCAACCAGATGCGCCAGCAGAAAAAGGGCGGCGCCGACGCCCCCTACGAGTACTTGATGATGACCTTCGTCAACATGGAGGCGCCGGGGCTGGTCATCCTCCCGACCCACCGCGTGGTCTTCGGCTTGGAGCACTTCAACGTCCCGCAGTTGGTGACACAACTCAAGCAGTACTTCGAGGTGGAAGAACTCGGGCCCGTCGCTGATGTGCCCTCATCAGTGCGTCGCCTGGCCAACGCCGGCAAAGACCGGACAGCCCTGCTGGCGGTCACGCCGGATGGCAGTTACCTGCTGCGCTCGCGGCCCGATGTTCAGCCTGCCGCGCTGAAGGATCTGTCGGCGCAGCAGCGCCAGCTCGACGTGGTGCAACTACACAAGCTGATCCTGGAAGAAATCCTGGGCATGTCGCAGGAAGACATCAGCGGCCAGAAGCATCTGCACTACATCCGCGACGCCGCCGAAGCCGTCAACGATGTGCAGCAGGGCAAAGCGCAGGTCGTCTTCCTGATGAACCCGGCGCGCATGCAACAGGTGCGCGACATCGCCTTCGCCGGCGGCGTCATGCCGCAGAAGTCCACCGACTTCTACCCCAAGATGATGTCCGGCCTGACCATGTATTCGCTGGAAGACGCGCAAGGCACCGCCGGCGGACGATAACTTTGCCAACCTTGCGGCGACGGCCGCGTTGTGAGCCTGCGGCCAGCGTGCGCCAGCGTTATCTCTTCACTCTTACGCGAGACCGCCTCCTGCAAGCCGATACAGCTCCGCAGGAGTGGCTCCGCAGTTAGCGCAGCCCGCGATGCAAGAGTCCTGGGTTAGACCCTATTTTCGACGGGAAGTCCCGTAGGGACGCACGCCCTGCTGCGTCGAGCGCCCAAATCCCCTCGACTTCCGCAATGCTGCCCCGAACCTTGTAGGATTGTTCTGAATGCCCCTCACCCGCCACCGTTGCCGCTTTCTGCTGGCGCTTATCCTGCCCGCACTGGTGCTGGCAGGCCTCATCGCCCGCTACGCCACGGTGCACGCCCAGTCCTCCGACCAGCTCACGGTCTACTCCCCGCAAACTTCCTACTCGGTCCCGCTCCTCGATGTAAATGGCCAGCAATACGCCGGCCTGGTCGAACTGCTCGAGCCCCTCGGCTCCATCGATGCCAAGCCCGACGGCAAAAAGTACAAGTTCCGCTTCACCTCCCCAGGCGCACGCCAGTCCGAATCGCAATTCAACGACGGCAAGGACAAAGCCAAGGTCCGCGGCGAAAATTACAAGCTCCCCGCCAACTTCGTCCTGCAAAACGGCCGCGGCTACATTCCCCTAAGCTCGGTGCCGGAAGTCGTCACCCGCATTCTGGCCCAACCCGTCCAATTGCACCCCACCGCCCGCCGTCTTTTTATCGGCGACGTTCCCCTGCGCTTCACCCTTGAGCTGGACAAGTCCAACCCGCCCAAGCTGATCGCCAGCTTCGCTTCGCCAGTAAACCCGTCCATCGCCACCGAGCCCGGCCGGGTGCGCTTCACCTTCCGGCGCGAACCCGTCGTCTCCAACGGGCAGGACAGCTTCAGCTTCAGCGACTCCGTCATCACCGGCGCGGTCTTTGCCGAACACGATGGCCTGGCCGAGCTCGACGTGATGGCGACCGTACCACTGCTGGCCAGCTTCGCCGACGGAGGCAAGACCATCATCGTAGCCGCCGCGCCTCCGCCGCCGCCACCTCCGCCCGCGCCCGAGCCGCAACCGCAAGCTGCACCTCAGGCCACCGCGCCGCAGCCGAAGGCTCCTCAGGGTCCGCGCTTCCTGGTGCTTATCGATCCCGCGCACGGCGGCGCCGACAGTGGCGCTTCCATCACGCCGTCGCTGGTAGAGAAAGATGTCGTGCTCGCCCTCGCCCGTCGCGTCTTCCGCGAACTGCAGAGCCGTGGCGTCGTCACCGGCATGCTGCGCAACTCCGACGTCGCCATCTCGCTCGATCAGCGCGCCACCTCGACCAACGCTGCCCGGCCAGCGCTTTACATCACGCTGCACGCCGCCAACACCGGCCGCGGCGTCCACGTCTTCACCTCGCTGCTGCCCGCCGCCAATCTTGATCGCCAGGGCTTTCTGCCGTGGGACACCGCCCAGTCTGCTTTCCTCGATCTGAGCGGGACTGTGGCCGGCTCCGTCGCCGCCGAACTCGAAGCGCGCAAGGTGCCCTACGTCACGCTGCTGGCTCCGCTGCGCCCCATGAACAACATCGCCGCTCCCGCCATCGCGGTGGAGATCGCGCCCCCCGACGACACCCTGGAAAACATCGCCAGCCCTGCTTACCAGGAGCAGGTGGCCCAGGCCATCGCCGCCGGCGTCGCCGCCATCCGCTCCAAGCTGCCCGAGGTGCGCCCGTGACCCGACGCGTCCTCCTCATGTTTGCCGCCCTGGCGCTGGTCGCCATCGCGCTGGGCTTCTACGCGTTGCACCTGAAGCGCAAGGTCGCCCGCGACGAGCAAGCCGCTGCTGAGCAGCAGGTGCCCATCGTTCCGCCGGGCAACGGCCCGCCCGAGCCGGTCACGCTCTACATCGCCAACGACAGCGACGGCCGGCTGCGCAAGACCCAGATCAGCGTGGCCCTCCCGGCCGAGCGTAGCGAACGCGATCGCGCCGTGTTGCGCTCGCTCTTCCAGCAATATCTGAAAACGGCATCGCCCCATCCCATCGGCCCCAGCTCCGACGTGCGCTCGGTCTACATCATGAATGATGGCAGCGCCGTGGTGGATACCAACTCGGCCTTTTCCGACTCGCATCCCTCGGGAGTGCTTGCCGAGGAGCTGACCGTCGCCTCGCTGGTGGTGACGCTCAATGCCAACGACGACAAAATTGCGCGGGTGAAAATCCTGGTGAACGGGCAGGAGCGCGACACGCTGGCCGGCCACGCCGACCTCCGCCGCTTCTACGAAGCCAGCACTCTCGGACAAGTTGTGAAGGACATGCAGTAGTTCGGGTGGGCGGTTGAGTATCCAGACGGATGCTCTGAAGTCATTTTTGTCCTTTTCTGCGGCTTTGCGTTCGCCATCCCAGCAGCGGTCACAGTGGTGCTGCTCAATCTTCCCCAAGTGCGCGGCACTTTTCTTGCTTCACCATCCTCGAGCCACTAACCACTAGCCGCTGCCCTCATGTAACGTAGTATTCGATGGGTCGCATCCACGTTCTCTCCGAAAATGTAGCCAACAAGATCGCCGCCGGCGAGGTGGTGGAGCGGCCTGCCTCGGTGGTGAAAGAGCTGCTGGAGAACTCGTTGGACGCCGGTTCCACCCGTATTCGCGTCAACATCGAAGCGGGCGGCAAGAAGCTCATCCAGATCATCGACGACGGCTGCGGCATGGTGCGCGACGACGCCATGCTGGCCTTCGAGCGTCACGCCACATCCAAGATCCGCAACGCCGACGACCTGCTGACTATCGCGACCCTGGGCTTCCGCGGCGAAGCGCTGCCCTCGATTGCTTCGGTCAGCCGTCTGCGGTTGGAAACCCACGCGCCCGAAGACGCCGCCGGAACCGTGGTCGAGATTGCCGGCGGGAAAATCCTCACCATAGAAGAGGCCGGGCTGCCGCTGGGAACCTGCATCACGGTGCGCGACTTGTTCTACAACATTCCCGCGCGGCGCAAGTTTCTCAAGGCTGAATCCACGGAACTGTCGCACATCGCGTCGCTGGTAACGCACTACGCGCTGGCCCATCCCGAAATGCACTGGGAATTGCACTCCGCGACCAACGCCATGCTGGTCGCGCCGCCTGTGCCCGATCACTCGCAGCGCATCTACCAGGTCTTCGGCAAAGAGACGCTCGACCAACTCATCCCCCTCACCGCGCTGTTGCCCTTGCAGCGTGTGGGCCTGCCGCAGCCTCCACCGTGGCGCCGCGAAAAGATGGAAGATTACGAGGAGCCAGTAGCCGGCGAGGTCAAGCTGCACGGCTTCGTCTCGCGGCCCGAGATCCAGAAGCTCAACCGCAATTCCATCTTCATCTTCGTCAACGGTCGCCTGATTCGCGACCGGCTGGTGCAGCACGCCATCACCGAGGCCTATCGCAACATCATTCCGCCCACGGTCTTCCCCGTGGTGCTGCTCTTCCTGGAGATGCCGGCGACCGAAGTCGACGTCAACGTGCATCCTTCGAAGACCGAGGTGCGCTTCCGCCAGTCGTCGTTCCTCCACGACTTCATCCGCGATTCCGTGCGCGCGGTGCTGATGAAATCGCGGCCGGTGCCGGCCTTCATGACCGAAATCCATGCCAACCCGACAGCATCGCCTTCGCTGTCGCCCGCGGGGCGCGACTTCGGCAACCAGTTGCAAGTAACGGAAGCGGATGCGGCGTTCGCGCTGCGCACCCAGGAACTGCCGCCCTTCACCGCGTCGTTGCAGTTCGAAGGCAGCGGGTTTGCCGTGGAAGCCAACGCGGCCGTACCGGTAGCGCGTTTTGCGCCGCAAACGTTCGGTGGACCTGTCGCCGAATCAGCGGTGACCAAAGGCAATGGCTGCTCGCCGGAAGTTCCCGAAGATGATGCGCCGGTCGGGCTGGAGTCGCTGGCGTCGCTGCGGCCGGTGGGCCAGATTCGCGAGTCGTTCATCCTGGCCATCAATTCGCAGGGGCTGTGGATCATCGACCAGCACGTCGCCCACGAGCGTATCCTGTTCGAAAAGATTTGCCGGGAGCGGTTGGCGCAGTCGCCCGAGCGGCAGCAGATGCTGATGCCGCTCATCGTCGAGCTCACGCCCGGGCAGATGGCTGTCTTCGCCGAGATTTCCGACGAACTCAACCGCAACGGCTTTGAGGTCGAACCCTTCGGCTCTCGCACCATCGCGGTGAAGACCACGGCGGCCGGTATTGCGGCCAGCGACGTCGAGCATCTACTGCATGAAATCCTGGAGCAGTTCGAGCGCGAAGACCAGGCGCTGAACCTGGACAAAATTCGCACCAGCATTGCCGCCAGCATTGCCTGCCATGCCGCCATCAAGGTCAACATGCCGCTGGAGCAGAACAAAATGGAGTGGCTGCTGAGCGAACTGGCCAAAACCGACTGCCCCATGAGCTGTCCCCATGGCCGCCCGGTAGTTCTGCGGTATTCTGTAAAGGACATCCAGCGAGCGTTTAAGAGGATCTAGCATCCGGCGCTTGGCAGTTAGCCTTTGGTACTCAGCAATCATCACCTCCAGGCGCATCTAGCCCGTCTCGCTGCTTCGGAAAAACGAGTCACGTTCCGCGTTCTTGCCAAAGGCTAAGTGCCAACGGCTAAAAGCTGCCTTTTATGCACGAACAACAATTACAGGATCTGCGCCGCGAGAAGTGGCATCTGGACGGGCGACCGGTACGCACGCTGGACGAGGCGCGCGAGTTCATCGAGTCGGTGGGCTTCTGCATGCTCTATCCTCAGCGGCCGGCGGTGCTGGCGCCCACTTTCGTCGGAGCCTACAAGGGCAGCGACGAGAAACTGCCGGTGGCGAACATGGCGTTCGCCGATCCTGGCGCACGCGAGGCCAAGGAGCTGATGGTCCGCCTGCTGCGCGAGAAGACCGCCTACGAAGCCAACGTTTTCCCCGACAATAATTTCATCGTGTCGGCCTCGGTCTTCCCTTACCTCTACGGATTGGTGGGCGACCGCAACCCGCGCCAGGCACCCAAGAGCGGCGCGCGCTCAGAATACTCTCCCCTGGCCGCAGATGCGTTCCTGCTCATACAGAAGGAAGGCCCCATCTCCAAGTACCGCCTGCGGCAGTTGGTGGGCGGCGCCATTTCAGAGGCGGCGCTGGACCGCGCCCTGGACGAATTGTGGGCCAAGCTGCGCATCACCCGCGTCGACCACAAGCACGACGAAGGCGTCTTCTGGGATGTGCTGTTTCGTTGGTCGCCCGACGCGGTGAAGGAAGGCATGCACGTCTCGGTGGCCGAGTCGATGACCGCACTGGTTTCGAAGTATCTTGACTGCGTAATGGCTGCCCAGCAGGAAGAAGTGGAGCATTTCTTCTCCAACATCGTGGGGCGGGCACGCGTGCGCGAAGCCATCAACGCCCTCCAAGCCGCGCGTGAGTTGAGTTTCGTCCACGTCGGCGGACGTGTTTTGCTGCAAGTCACCTCGCTGCAACCCCAGGTAGAACGCGGTTACAAGCCTCGTCCCAAATTCGAGCCCATGCCTCCCCGGCCCGGCTTGCCGCTGGTAGAGCGGCGTCCGCGGCGTCCAACGTCCATCTCCAAACCCAAACCCACCCGGCGGGACACTCCGCAAGGGATGAACAGGGAGCACAAGTTGGTGATCGCCATCGACGGCCCCGCGGGTTCCGGCAAAAGCACCATTGCCGCGCGCCTGGCCAACAAACTGGGCTACATCAACCTGGAAAGCGGAGCCATGTATCGCGCCCTCGCGCTGAAGGCCATGGAGCAGCATGTCCCGCTGGATGACGGCGAAGCGCTGCGGCAACTGGCGACGCAATCCACCGTCGCAATTGGAGCCGCGCGGAGAAGGCAATCGCGTGCTGCTGGATGGCCGCGACGTTTCCCAGCGAATCCGCGAAGCCGACGTGACCATTGGAGCGTCGCAGGTGTCGGTCCATCCGGCGGTGCGCCAGGTTATGGTGGCGCGGCAGCGCGAGCTGGGTGCCAACGGCGGCGTGGTGATGGAAGGCCGCGACATCGGCACGGCAGTGTTTCCCCAGGCCGAGGTTAAAGTCTTTCTCGACGCCGATCCCACCGTGCGGGCCGAGCGCCGCGTCCTGCAGAACGGCTCCCTCTCTCCCGAAGAAGCGCAACGCGTGCTGGCCGACCTTGCCGCCCGCGATGAACGTGATCGCACCCGCACTACGTCCCCACTCGTTCCCGCGTCCGACGCCGTCAGGGTCGATACCACCCACAAGAGCATCGACGAAGTGGTGTCTGAGATCGAAACCATCGCGCGAAATCGTTCCCTGAACTGAGCGATTAGTCCGGGCTCAACAAAAAACCCCACCCAAGTTCAAGCTCGGATGGGGCCTAAAGAGACTGCTGGATCCCATAAGTCAACCCGCTTACCTGCTCAAACGGGATGCATTCATCGCTATCCACTATCCACCTATCACTGTCCTCTGCCTTTAGCTCTTCCCTATCTTGATGTCGCCCGTGTCGGTGTTGATCTGCATCTTGCTTACGCCGGTGCCGACCGTACCGTTCGCGTGCGATGTACCGTTATTGCCCGAGTCGATCTTCACCGCGGGAAAGTCCGTAGAGATGTCGCCCTTGCGCGTGCCGGCGTTGATCTGGAATCCGCCATTCGACGGCAGGGTCAATGTCACATCGCCGTGCTGCGTCGAGACGTCCACTTTGTCGGGTGCAACCTTGGCCATGGTGAGGGCAACGTCGCCATGCTGCGTGGTTACGCTTAACTTGCCCGCAGGCTGTTTGCTCGACGGAGCCTTGTCGGCGGTCGTTACCTCAACGTCGCCGTTGGTGGACTCCACCTGCAAGTCACCTGACACATCTTCCAGGTGAATGTTTTTCGAGCCGGTGGCCACGCGCGATGGACCGCTTAGATCGTTACCGCGCACCTCATCGCTGGAGATATCAAGATCGCCCGGAACCGAAGCGATTTCCATATTCGAGCGCGAAGTCTTGAAGATGACACTTTTACCGATCTTGCTGAGCCGGACATCGTCGTAAAAGTCGCCGTTCAGCCGCACCGCGCCAGTGACATCATCAATGCTGGCGCTGTCGACGTGGCCGGTAACATCAAGGTCGCCAGTAATCTGCGAAGCGCGCAGCGAGCCCTTCTCCAAATCAACGCTGGCGGAGCCGCCAATCTGGTCCAGGGTGACGTCGCCGTGCTGCACCGATACCTTCACGCCCGCCTTGCGCTGGTTGATCGTGACGTCGCCGCGCTTGCTGGCAACGTCCACCATCGCCCCAGCGGGAACCGTGATGTCCATGTCAGCCTGCACACTATGATCACCGGCTCCGTTGGTATTGGCGTTCACCAGGACCGAGGTGCCGTTCACCGTGATTTGCGGCTTGGTGCCCTCGTTGTACTTGTTGGCGTCGTTCTGGTTTTGCGCGTACAGCTTCTTGTGCACCGAGACGTGAATCGTGTTGTCGTCGGATGGCGTAATGTTCAGCGTGCCGTGATCGCAAACCACGCGCAGGCTTCCGCCCTGCGGGAACGCCTGGTCCAGCGTGTCCTCAAAGGTGAACGCCGTGCCGAAAATGCCGCCCATGTCCTCATCCATGGGGATCTGGTCGCGCACCTGGCCCCAGTCAACATCGGAGCTGTAGTGCGCCGACAATCCCACGGCTACCAGCAGCACCAGCAGCACGATACCGCCGGCGCCGAGATGGCGAGTACGGTATCCGCCTCGGGTTGCGCTGGCGTGCTCGATCAGCGCAATCACTCCCCAAAGAATCAGCAGCAACGGCCACCAGTGGCCAATCCAGTGCCACACAGGAAAGTGGAAGCCAAAGTTCTTCAGCAGGAACAGCAGGCCGATCACGATCAGCACCAGCGGCCCTGCCAGGGAACGACGGTACGGTGGCGGCAGAGGCGCCGGAGGGGGCGGCATCGCCCCCTGAGGATATTGATTGTAGCTAGCCATTGTGGGCCTCCCGATCCTCAGCCCGGACAATCGCCGAGCCGGGCGTAATCGAACCCGCCGGTGGAACTGGAGGCGGCGTCACAATCGGGCCCTGCTGCGGCACGGGATATCCCGGCGCGCCCATAGTTCCGTACTGCGCGGGGTTGGGAGGCAACTGCGCGCCATACTCGCGCGGAATGTGGCCGTTGGTGGAAGCGCTATGTTCCAGCAGCTTGATCAGGCCGATTACGATCAGCAGCGCCGGCCAGGTGTAACCAAACTCCGCCCAGTGCAGGTGACTGGTCTGATCGAGCAGAAACAGTACCCCGATGGTGATGAGGACCGCGGGTCCCATGAACCCATGAGCGCGACAGCGGGCGCAGGAGCAATAAGAGTTGTAACGATATTTCATGATGTCCTCCTCACCGGCCTCTCTGCTGACGCTGCATCAGAACACGCACTCCGATGGCAATCAGGATGAGCGGCCAGAAACGCCAGATCCAATCCATGCGCAGCATGTCCATTTCACCCAGCAGGAACAGCACGCCCAACCCAATCAGGATGAAGGCTCCTACGGGCACTCGCGAACGCGTATCGTCTACCGGTACCGGCTCCAGTGGAGCGACCGGTTCGACCGGGGCGACGAACGGCATGGTTCCCGGATTCACTGTCCCGGGTGCAGCATTGCCGGCCGCATTGGCGGCGACCGTGCTGCCATATCCAGGGGCGGCGAAACCGCTGGCACGAGGCGGAGGAGGCGGTCCCGAACTGAACAGGTTGTTGATACCCAACGGATCGGGAGCAGGCAATCCCATCTGGCGCGCCTTGGCCGTCTTATAAGCCTCCAGAGGCATATAGATGACAAAGGCGGCAATGCCCAGGCCAAAGATGCCGCTCACGTGATCGCTCATCCAGATGAGCGTGGCGAAAATCAACACGTGCAGGAAGCCTTTGGCGAACTCCCCGTTGTACATGGCGCCTACGCCGGGAATGATTCCCAGGATGGCGGCCAGCGTCGGGCTAGGCAGATTATTGTTCTCCGGCGGCACGGCGGCCGAGCCGGGAGGCGGCATTACGCCGCTTAAGTGCGAGGCTAAACATTCCTCGCAGTAAATGACGCCACGGACGTCTCGCGAGCACACGCTGCACAGTGGTTTCCCACACGTACGGCAGTAGGCTACTGCGGGAACATCGACATGATTGGCGCAGTTCATGCGGTTCTCCTGTTCAGCCGGGCCTGATGCGTAAACTCAACCGCGCGGACCGAGGCCCGTTCGGCGGAGCAAGGATAGAAAGCCGGCAGAACCTGCCCCATGGCGGGCTCTGACCGGGTACTACGAAATTCGTTGCCGGTACTCGCTGCGGAAGCGGCGGCGAGTTCCCTCCGGCCCTGGCCAAGGCCGGAATTCGGTTGCGGACCGGCCGGCAGCCGGTTCTCGCTCTTGGACGGATTTTTGGGACTGGAACTGGGTGCGGGAGTCTCCGGTTGCTGCTGCGGTTTGTTGTTGTCCTGGTCAGGCGTCGCGGCCCGGCGCAAATCGCGCACCCGCGACTCGATCTCGTATACCAGCCGCAGGTTCTCGTAGTAACGCAGAATCTTGGCCTGGGTGGCGTAATAGGTCTTGGTGATGCCCTTGGAGCTCAGGTCCAAATGGCGCAAATCGCTCATGTGGAAGCCGGCAATGCCCAGCAGCATGGTGATGGAGAAGAACGCCATGCCGAACGACATGGCAAACCGGGGCGTCGCCACCGGAGCGAAGATGGGTGCCAAGCGGGTCTTCAGCTTGTCCAGCCAGCCTTCTCCGCGCGGCGCCGCCGGAGCAACGTGCTCGGATGGCAGCGCCCCGATGGTCTGGGCCAGGATGTTATGCACCAGTTGGACGGGCGGCTCCGCTTCGTCCAGCCCCTTCAGCCAGAGCATTCCAGCCTTGGCTTCTTCCATGCTGGCCTGGCAGGACGGGCAGCTCCGCTCGTGGGCCTCGAAAGCCGCCAGCTGAGCTCCCTGCAGCGTACCGTCGAGGGCTTCAGCCAGAAGGGCCTCTACCTCAACGCACTGCAATCCGGGTTGGTTTTGATTTTCCATCATCCTGCCTGCTTATACGTACGTTGCAAGAGCCTTGCCAGTTCCGTTCGTCCCCGATTTATGCGACTCTTCACGGTTCCCTCGGGCACACCCAGGACTTTGGCAATATCCTTGTAGTCCAAATCCTGCAAATCCCGCAAGATAACCGCCTCCCGCAGCTCCGGAGAAAGCCTTTTCAGGGCTTCGTGGACCAGCTTCTGGGATTCCTGGCTGCGGACATGGGCCTCCGGACTGGCCCCCTGGTCTTCCAACTGATCGCCCAGCGTCAGCCCGTCTTCCTGGTTTCCCGGAGTAGCATCCAGCGAATCGGTTATCCGGTCGTACTTACCTTTACGAAAGTGGTCCACCAGCAGGTTCCGCGTGACCGTGGTGACCCAGGTCATAAACGAAGCCCGCGAGGTATCAAACGTATTCAAGGTGCGATACATCTTGATGAACACTTCCTGCGTTAAGTCCGCCGCGTCATCTGCCGACCCCGAAAAGCGGTAGCAGATGTTGTAAATCCTCCGGTTATAGAGCTGGACAATCTCCTGCCATGCCACAGCATCGCCGGACACACAGCGACGGATAAGGGCATTGACAGCTTGGTTGTCGTCCAATCAGTGCTCCCAAGGGGCGTTCACTCCTGGCCCAAATCCCACTCACGGCTAAAGGGTTATACGACTGGGCAGGGCCAGTAGTTCGATGAAATCGGGCCTCAGACAGCAGCGTTTCGTCCCGGAAACCTGCGCCCGAATTCGCCTGAATTGTAGCAGGGGAGGCAGCACGCCCAGCCGCCATACGCTTGTGCCCTCAACCTGTATACTTTCTCCTTCCCCTGTATGAACCCATCTTCCCAGCAAGCCCAGCTCCCAGAGACAAAGTTGATCCCCCGGTCGGTGCTGTTTGGTAACCCCGAGCGTTCCGATCCCACCCTCTCCCCCGACGGCGCGCAGCTGGCGTATCTGGCTCCCGTGAATGGCGTCCTGAATGTGTGGGTCCGCACCCTCGGGCAGAGCGACGATCGTCCGGTCACCAGTGACACCGGGCGCGGCATTCACATCTTTGCCTGGCAATACGACAGCAAACACATCCTGTACGCGCAGGACGCCGCTGGGGATGAGAACTGGCACATCTACCAGACCGACATTGGCACCCGGCAGACGAGGGATTTGACTCCGTTCGAGAAGGTGCAGGCGTCCATCGTGGCGTATGAGTGGCACACCCCGGATACCCTGCTGGTGCAAACGAACCATCGGGACGAAAGCCTGTTCGACGTCTACCGGCTCGACTTGAAGACCGGAGCTCTGGAGATGGATACGGAGAACCCGGGCGACGTTGCCGGCTGGCAGGTGGACCATCAGCTCCAGGTGCGCGCCGCCCAGGTGATGACCCCGGACGGTAGCACTATCATTCGCGTGCGCAACCCGCTTATCTCTCCGTGGCGCGAGCTCATGCAATGGGGTCCGGACGAAACGTTCGGCGGGGTCTTCGGCTTTACTCCCGACAACCGGAAGCTCTGGGTTGCGACCAGTCTCAACGCCAATGCCGCGCGTCTTTTAGAAGTCGATATCGAAAGTGGCGCGCAGATCGTCATCGCCTCCGATCCCCAATTCGACATCTCTGGCATTGAGCTGCAACCGAAGACCGACAAGCTGCAAGCGGCCCGGTTCGTAAAGCAGCGCGTCTCGTACGAGTTTCTTGATCCCCACCTCAAAGAGGACTTCGAAGTGCTACAGCAGGTCCAGCCCGGCGACATCGTCGGACTGTCGCGCAGCCTCGACGATACCAAGTGGGTCGTTACCTATTCGCGGGACGACGCGGCTGTGCGCTGGTTCCTGTATGAGCGTCCGGCAAAGAAAGCTACCTTCCTCTTCAGTGCCCGGCCCAGCCTGGAAAGCTATCAGCTCTCCAACATGGAACCCATTGAATACACCGCGCGTGATGGCATGAAGATCTACGGCTATCTCACCGTGCCGGAGGGCACGCAAGCCAATCGTCTCCCCATGGTGTTGTTGGTCCACGGCGGTCCGTGGCACCGCGATACATGGGGCTACGATCCCTGGGCGCAGTGGCTCTCGAATCGTGGCTATGCGGTTTTGCAGCCGAACTTTCGTGGCTCAACCGGTTATGGCAAGCAGTACATTAACGCAGGCGATCGGGAATGGGCCGGAACGATGCACACTGATCTTCTCGATGCCAAAGAATGGGCGGTCGAGCGCGGCATCGCCGATCCGGATAAAGTTTGCATCATGGGTGGCAGCTACGGAGGCTACGCCACCCTTGCTGCTCTCGCCTTCTCACCGCAGACATTTTGTTGCGGCGTTGACATCGTCGGGCCATCCAACCTGAACACTTTACTGGCCACGATTCCACCGTATTGGTCGACCATGGTATCCCTTTTTCACAAACGCATGGGCGACACGGAAGAGTTTCTCCATTCGCAATCGCCGCTGTACAAGGCTGACCAGATCAAGGCGCCGCTGCTGATCGGGCAGGGTGCGAATGATCCTCGCGTGAAACAGGCGGAGGCCGACCAGATTGCCGCCGCAGTCCGCGCCAACGGCGAGCCGATGGAGTATTACCTCTTTCCCGATGAAGGCCACGGCTTCGTGGTTCCGGAAAACAGCATGGCCTTCAATGCTGCGGTTGAGCGCTTCCTGGCCAAATACCTGGGCGGGCGCAGTCGAACCACCTTCCTCGGACGAAGCCAAGCTGCTGGAGAGAATCAGACAATAACGCTTCGATACCGACTGAAGCATTCCCCAGCGTTCGGCGTTTCTTAGGAAGCCAAGAAACTCGTTGACCGTAACCTTCTACGGGAAGTTAAATCCTGATGCAGATTTTGCTGCAAGGGGATCAGTCCATGAAAACCCCCATTTGTCTTGCAATGTGCCTTGCTCTGGCGGTGGCAGCGACTCCCGCGCTGGCCGGAACGCTGTACGACAACGGCTCCATCAATGGCGAGACGGGCGCATGGGACATCATCAATGGATTCGTTGTCAGTGACACCTTCACCCTGTCCTCAAGCTCGCAGGTCAATGGCTTCAGCTTTGCCGTCTGGAACGAATGCGAAGGCTGCGGCGATATGACCAGCGTGCAGTGGTCCATGACCTCCAATCCGAACGGCGGCACGGTGTACGCCTCCGGCATCGCGACCCTGGGAGGCGGTAGCGGCGGAACGCTGACCAGTCAGTTCCTCTACACCAACAGCTTCGGCTACGGCATCGACCTGGAAACCGTATCCGGGCTGTCGCCAAACCTCAACAGCGGCACCTATTGGCTGAATCTGCAGAATGCCCTGGGCGGCGAAGGCTACTTCTTCTGGGATGAAAACAGCGGGGCCGGCTGTGGTGGGGACAATGGTTCGGGTGGCGGCTGTCCCTCGCAGGCCAATGACAGTGGCATCGGCACCATTCCATCGGAATCGTTCACCATCATGGGAAACGCCAGCAGCACGACCGGGGGAACTACCCCTGAACCGGGCAATATCCTGCTGTTCGGCTCCGGAATGCTGGGACTGGCAGGCCTGGTTCGCCGTCGACTCCAATAATTCGCCCCGCGCCTGCAAGTTGGCATTATCCGCAAGCCTCTATAAAATCCGGAAGGCGGCTGTTCTCGCCCGGTTTTGAAACCTCGTCCTAGTCCCACGCATCAAGGCCTGTTGGAGGAAGAAAACAGAATGGCACATGAAGTCCCTGCGCTGCCGTACGACTACGCTGCCCTTGAACCCTACATTGATACCCAAACCATGCATCTGCATCATGACAAGCACCATCAGGCCTACGTAACCAACCTGAATGCTGCGCTGGAGAAGGCTCCCGAGCTGCAAAAGCTGACCGCCGAGGAGCTGATCAAGGGCCTGGAGAACGTACCCGAGGCCATCCGCACCGCGGTGCGTAACAACGGCGGCGGCCACGTGAACCACAGCATGTTCTGGAAGATCATGGGGCCGAACGCCGGCGGCGATCCGACAGGCGCTATCGGCGACGCCATCAAGAGCACCTTCGGCGACTTCAACGCCTTCAAGGAAAAGTTCAACGATGCCGGCGTGAAGCAGTTCGGCAGCGGCTGGGCCTGGCTGGCGCGCGACAGCGGCGGCAAGCTGCAAATTCTCAGCTCCCCCAACCAGGACAATCCCCTGAGCCAGGGCTTCTACCCCATCATGGGCAACGATGTCTGGGAGCACGCCTATTACCTGAAGTACCAGAACCGCCGCGCCGACTACCTGAAGGAATGGTGGAACGTGGTCAACTGGACGGAAGTCAACAAGCGCTTCCAGGACAGCCAGAAGTAGTTCACGCGACTTGCAGAACGAACGCAACGCGTTGTGGAATACAAAAGGGTGCCGCGAGCACCCTTTTTTTTGTTTTAGGTGGTAACCGGCGAAGAATCTCGCGGTCATGGACGGCGATTCTCCTTCCTCCACCGCGGTGTCAGCTCAGGGACGGCATATTGCGCAGTTGCGAGCCACGCCCAGGCGAAAAACCGTGCCACCGTTGTAAGCGCCCCCTTCAGTGGTCGTTCCGTAGAAATTCCCATCACGGCCTTGCATCAAGCCAGCATAAGGCGAGTTGCCGTCAGTGATATCAAAGCTGTGCAGCGTGGTCAGGGTTCCGTTGGAAGTCATTCTGAAGACCGTTCCACAACCGGCGCCGAAACAAGAGTACTGGCCCCCGGCAGTAGTTATCCCGTAGAAGTTGCCGTCCGTGGTTAGCACCAGCCCGCCGACCGGGTATTGCCCGTCCAGGCCCTGGAAGTTGTACACCGTGGTCAGCGTGCCGCCGGAGGTAATTTTGTAAATCGTGCCACAGCCAGAGTTGATAAAGCAGGAGTACTGGCCTCCGCCGTAAGTCGTCCCATAGAAGTTGCCGTCACTGGCTTGCACCAGCGAGGCGCCGTCAGGCGCGGCGCCGTCCACGCAATTTGCTTGTGAGCAAAAGCTATGCAACGTAGTGAAAGTGCCGTCGGGGGCTATCTTAAACACCGTGCCACAGCCGTCCTGGCTTAGACAGTAGGCCCCGGTACCGCCAACGTAGGTGGTCCCGTAGAAGCTTCCGTCGGTGCCTTGCACCAGCGGGGAATTAGCTATGTCGCCGTCTGGGCCTTCAAATGTGTGCAGCGTAGTCAGGACGCCGGCAGGCGTGATTCTGAAGATCGTGCCGCAGCCCCAGGAGGGATGGCACGTAAAGTCTCCGCCATCGGCGGTTGTCCCGTAGAAGTTTCCATCGCTGGCTCGTACCAACGTCCCCGGGTTGTAGCCGTCCGCGCAATTCGGTTCGGCGCAGAAGCTATACAGCGTGGTCAGCGCGCCGCTTAGCGACATCTTGAAGACCGTTCCATAGTAGTAGTAGCTGTCGATTCCGTGACCACTGGTTGTTCCGTAAAAATACCCGTCCACCGGCGGCAGCAAGCCCTGCGGGCCAACCCCGTCGGCGCAGTTCGGCTGGGAGCAAAAGCTGTAGAGGGTAGTCAGCCTGCCCGAGTGGGTGATCTTGTAGACCGTGCCACAGCCATGGTCACAGCGGTGGTTCCCCCCGCCGGCGAGAGCTGTCCCATAAATGTTCCCGTCGTCGCCTTGTACCGGCGGTTGCTCAGGATTCCAGCCGTTGCTGCCGTCGAAGCTTCCCAAAGTTGTGAAGAAGGTACTCTGGGCGGGCGCGGCAATCACCGCCGCAACATAAAAAACAACGGCGATGCAGATCATCGCCGCAAACCTGTGTTTCCCTAACCCACCTCCGTCGCGGCATTGCAGCGATACGACGCTAAACCATCGATGAGTCCGTAGTTTCGTCATTGGAAGATCCTCCCTCATGCGACCGGTTTCGCCAGACGATCCGGGGACAACCATGGGAGTGTCGTCTCAACCATCTGGAACAGTGAACCGGCGGCCGAACTACCTGGCTGCCGTAGTGGTGCCCGCTCCCGACGCGCAGGCGCGCGCCGACGTCAACCTGGAAGTTGTATACTCCACCACGAACTCTAGGGCGCGGGTCGGAAAGGTCAACTAATAAGGCGATGCGACCGCTTTTTCAAGGGAGCAAATTCCCAATTTGAAATCATGACCCTCGGCGGCGTATTGAGGCAAAGAACCGGCAGCGATGGATCGATGGAGCGCGCCGACCCACCTAGCTTCTCAGCGTAAGAACTTCCCCTGCTTCAATTCTTCGAACGCCTGCTGCAACTGCTGCTGCGTGTTCATCACGATGGGTCCGTACCACGCGACCGGCTCTTCCAGCGGCTTGCCGGACACCAGCAGGAAACGGATGCCGTCGTCGCCCGCCTGCACCGTGACCTCGTCGCCGCTGTCGAACAAAACCAGCGAGCGATTGTCCGCATCAACCGGAGGCGTGGTGTCGGCCCACTTCACCGCCTCGGTCGGAACCGCCAGCGGTCCCGACGCATTGCAGAATTTTCCCGATCCCGCGAACACATAGGCAAATGCGTGCCGCGTCGTCTCCACCGGCAAAGTCTTCCTTCTGCCCGGCGACACCGACACATCCAGATAAATCGGATCCGCGGCGATGCCTTCCACCGGGCCTCGCTTGCCCCAGAAGTTGCCGCACACCACGCGCACATGCGTGCCGTCGTCATCCTTGATCTCGGGAATGTCGGCCGGCCTTCACTTCCTGGTAGCGCGGCGCGGTCATCTTCAGCGCCGACGGGCAGGTTCGCCCACAACTGAAAGCCATGCATCCGCCCGGCATCGTCGCCCTTGGGCATCTCCTGATGAATGATGCCGCTGCCCGCCGTCATCCACTGGATGTCGCCGGCCCCGATCGCGCCATGATTGCCCATGCTGTCGCCATGCTCCACCGTTCCCGCCAGAACATAGGTGATGGTCTCGATCCCGCGATGAGGATGCCAGGGAAAGCCCGCGAGATAATCCTCCGGCACGTCGTTGCGGAAATCATCCAGCAGCAGAAAAGGATCGAAGTCGGAAGTATTGCCGAAACCAAAGGCGCGCCGCAAATGCACCCCGGCGCCTTCCAGCGTTGGTTTGGATTTGATCAGCCGCTTAACCGGTCGAATCGACATGAATTTCTCCGCTGCGACGCCCAGTTCGGCGCCAGGAATGATAACGATGTTAGAGTCCATCCGCACTGGCTGGGTTCAGCGCCGTGTTTGGATTAACCCGCACGCCGTTGGGTTTCATTTCTGCGCCTGCTCGTTGCCAGTTCAACAAACCGTCCCAGAGAATCTGGCGCCTGACTCACCCTGATCACTCCCCAGCTTACTTTCCTGCAACTTGCTCTAAACTTTTCCGCGATGCTCTGCGTATAAACCATGGGAGAGGTTTGTATTCGGTCCGCTGCCGGACTACCCTATCTCTCCAAGGAGCTGACTTATGCTCAATCGCACCAGTCGGGTGGCCCTCTGCGCTCTGTTCTTCCTGTTCGTTGCTGCCGCCTCCGCCCGCGCCAGCGATGGCGACCAGGTGCACATCGGCCAGAGCATCACGGTCGCCGACGGTGAGACGACCGGCGACTTGGTCTGCATCCTCTGCTCCATCCGGTCCGAGGGAGATTCCGGCGACATCGTTGCCATTGGCGGCAGCGTTACCCTCGACGGCGATGCGCGCGGCGACGTGGTCGCCATCGGCGGTGCGCTTCATCTCGGTGAGAACGCTACCGTCGCCGGAGACGTCACCACGATTGGTGGCAGGCTGGTGCGGCACCCTAATGCCAGCATCAAGGGCAGCGTAGCCGCCCAGTCCGGAACCCTCATTCTTCTCGGCCTGATTCTGGGCCCGCTCATCCCAGTGGTTCTGATCGTTGCCCTCATCGTGTGGCTGGTCAACCGCAGCCGGCGGCCAGCGATGATCCGGGCGTAGCGCCACGACTCCTGCTGGCCCCCCGACTGCCTACCTTCGACGGCCCAACTCGTATTACATCTGTGTTCGCCGGCCAGTAAACGCAGTTATAATGAACCTACGCTCCCGCAATAGAATCTTTTACTCCAGCTAGACCGACGGTCCGCGCTGCCACTATCTCAGCGAGCGATGTTGCCATCTACTCCACCAACTCGACAGCCCAAGAAAAGCAGTAGTACGCCCGCGATCATCGCGCTGTCCATCGCGATTTTCCTGTTGTTTACCGCCATCCTGGCGCAGGCCACCTTCAAATTAACCTTCCTGCAACCTGATACCAGCGAAGAAACCATCATCTTCGCGGCGGTTTCGGCGCTCATCTTCCTGCTGTTCATCGCCCTCACGTTCGTCCTGATTCGCACCCTGCTGCGGCTCTACGCCGAGCGCAAAGTCGGACTTCTGGGCTCGCGCTTCCGCAGTCACATGGTGATGGGCGCGCTGCTGCTCTCGTTGGGCCCGGTCATCTTCCTGTTCCTGTTTTCTTATGGATTGCTGAACCGCTCCATCGAGAAGTGGTTTTCGCGTCCGGCAGAGGATGTGCAGTATCGCACCAACCTCATCGCCTCGCTGCTGGGCGAATACGCCGCCACCAATGCCCGCGATGAGGCCTTACGCATCGCTGCCACCCCTGCTGCGCAGACGTCCTTCCACACTGGCAATTTCACCACCCTGATGGACGAGTTCCGCCGCAGTGAAGTCACCCTGCAGGGAGGTTTTGCCTACGCCCTGGTGAACAACCAGCAGGAGGCCAGCTTCCACGCTCCCGAGCCTTGGCCCCTCATGCGACGGCACATCCCGCCCCCGGCCGAAGTGGCCGGTCACGAGAAGCAGTTCGAAGTGATGGGCCAGATGTACGTGGTAGGACGCGCCCACATCGGCGCTAACGGACAGGTGCTGGTGGCCATGCCCCTGCCCGCGAATTACTCCGGCACGCTGCTCGACATTGAGCGCAGCCAGCAGGAATATCGCGACCTGCGCTTGCAGCGCCGCCGCCTGCGTCGCACCTACCTCGGATTCCTGCTGCTGCTGACCGTGGGCGTCCTGTTCGCTTCCACCTGGCTGGCGCTGTATCTCTCCAAGATGGTGACCAAGCCTTTGGTTGCGCTCGCCGAGGCGACCCATGAAATCTCGCGCGGGCGTCTCGACTACCGCGTGGACGTACAAGCCGGCAGCGAGATTGGCCAACTGGTCGAGTCCTTTAACCACATGGCCGCCGACCTCGAAGCCAGCCGCGGCAGCATTGAAGCTTCCGGCCGCGAGATGGCCCACATGAATGCGCAGCTCGAGCAGCGCACCCGCCACATCGAAACCATCCTGGAAAGCGTTCCCTCAGGTGTGCTGTCGCTGGACGCCGGCCGTACCATCGTTCATTCCAACGGCGCCGTCCGCCGCCTGCTCCGGCTCGACGAAGAGCCGCCCGTCTCCGCGCAAAAGCTCGATGGCCTGTTCCCCGAAGACGTCGTAGCCGATCTGGAGCACATGCTGCGCAAGGCCGACCGCATGGGCAGCACCACCAGCCAGATGGAGATCACCACCCCGCGCGTCAATCTTAACGTCGCCGTGACCGTCGCTTCCCTGGCACCCGCCCTGCCGTCGTCGCGCAATGGCAACCAGCGCATGGGTTACGTTGTCGTGCTGGAAGATCTCACCGACCTGTTGCGGGCGCAGAAGCAGACGGCCTGGCGCGAAGTGGCGCGCCGCATCGCCCACGAAATCAAGAATCCGCTGACCCCGCTCGCGCTCTCGGCCGATCGTATCCGCCGCCATCTCGACCGCGCCACGCCACCCGACGCCGCCTCCCTTAGCGTTATCCGCCAGTGTGCCAACACTATCAGCGGGTCGGTGGAAACGGTGCGCACGCTGGTCAACGAGTTTTCTACCCTGGCCCGCTTCCCTGCGTCGAAGCCGCAACCAGCCGACATCAACAGCATCGTCAACCAGGCTCTGCTCATGTTCGACGGCAGGCTCGACGGCATTCACGTGCAGCGCTTCCTGGCCGCAGACTTGCCGCCCGTGCAGGCCGATGCTGACGCCATGAAGCGCGCCATCGCCAACCTGGTGGACAACGCCGCCGAAGCCTTGCAGGGCTCGCTGATGAAGGAGATCGTCATCTCCACCGCGCTGATGGACGATCGCGATTCGGTGGAAGTGGTGGTTGCCGACACCGGCCAGGGCGTGACCCCCGCGGTTAAAGAGAAACTGTTCCTGCCCTACTTTTCCACCAAGCGTCGCGGTACCGGCTTGGGACTCTCGATCGTAAGCCGCATTGTGGAAGACCACCGCGGCACCATCCGCGTGGAAGAGAACTCCCCGGTCGGCGCCCGCTTCATCGTTGAGCTGCCGGTTGCCCAGGAAATCACCGCCAACGTCCCCACCGCCGTCTAAAGATTCCTGACTTAGTCTCGCTGCGAACGTGAGGGCCTCCGCCATGACAAAAGCGGCCTTCCATGTCTGCATAAGCACTTACTTTCATTCTTGCGGGTCGAGTGGGACCCACGAAAATCTAGCCCCGCAGGGGCGGCCATGCAGTTAGCCCAGGACGCAGCGAAGCGGAGTCCTGGGTGGAGCGGGGAAATAAGGGAGTCCCGGCAGGGACGGCACGACTCCACGCCGTCCCTTAAATACCCGGAAATCACGCGGGTTTACAGACTGCTGAAAACTCGGACGAAGCGAGCCTTGTGTAAGGGCACGGTATCAGCCGTGCCGATAAGCCCTTCGTTGATAAGGGCGGCGAGGCGGACTTTAGTCCGACGAGCCGTCCGGTCGCTCCCGGACCTCGATGTCCACTTAACCAAAGTTTCTCTAGGATTTGTTGTACCCTGCCAGTAGCAAACTTTGAGCGTAAGACTGCGCTCCCTTACGATTGTCATCACGAGGAGGCCCTCCGGGCAGCGAGGGATCTGCTTTTGGCCGCCCGTGGCAATAACCGTATGAATCAACATGCAAACCATTCTGATCGTCGATGACGAGTCGCAAATCCGCACCGCGCTGGAAGGCGTGCTGGCGGACGAAGGCTACAAGACCCTGCTGGCCGAAAGCGGCGAGGAATGCCTGGAACTGCTGCGCCACAAGTCGCCCGATGTCGTGCTGCTCGATATCTGGTTGCCCGGCATCGATGGCCTGGAGACGCTGGAGAAGTTGGTGGAGCGCGAAGACCATCCCGAGGTCATCATGATCTCCGGCCATGGCAACATTGAGACCGCGGTGCGCGCCACTAAGCTCGGGGCCTTCGACTTCCTGGAAAAGCCGCTTTCCATCGAGCGCACCCTGATCGTGCTGAAGAATGCCATCGACTCCAAACGGCTGCGCAGCGAAAACCTGGAACTCAAAAAGCAGTTCCAGGCGCGCAGCGTCATCGTCGGCGACAGCATTCCCATGAAGGCCCTGCGTCAGCAGATTGCGCTGATGGCCCCCACCAACGGCCGCGTTCTCATCTACGGCGAGTCCGGCACCGGCAAGGAGCTGGCGGCCCGCGCGCTGCACGCGCAGAGCCTGCGCAAAGACGCCATGTTCGTCGAGGTCAACTGCGCCGCCATTCCCGAAGACCTCATCGAGAGCGAACTCTTCGGCCATCGCGCCGGCGCCTTCTCCACCGCGACCGCCGACAAAGAAGGCAAGTTTCAGAAGGCTGACGGAGGAACCCTCTTCCTCGATGAAGTCGGCGACATGAGCCTGAAGACACAGTCCAAGGTCCTGCGCACTCTCGATGAAGGACGCTTCGCACCCGTGGGCGAAGAAGAACCCATCACCGTGGACGCGCGCATCATCGCCGCCACCAACAAAGACCTGGAAGAAGAAATCTCCAAGGGCAACTTCCGCGAAGATCTGTTTTACCGGCTGAACGTGATTCCCTTCTATGTACCGCCGCTCCGCGAACGCAAGGAAGACATCCCCCTGCTGGCGCGTTACTTCCTCAAGGAATTCACTCAGACTTACAACCGCCGCCCGAAAGAAATTTCCGACGATGCCTTCGATGCCCTGACGCGCTACTCCTGGCCGGGCAATGTGCGCGAACTGCGCAACCTGATCGAGCGCATCGTGATCATGAATCCCAGTGTCACCAAGCTGGAACGCAAGCACCTTCCCACCCTGGTTTATCGCGACAGCGGACGCCGCACTCTGGGCGATTTCTCCAGCTTGCACCAGGCGCGCGCCGCCTACGAGCGCGACTACATTCTGAAGAAGCTGGACGAGAACCAGGGCAGCGTAAGCCGCACCGCCGAAGTCCTCGGCCTGGAGCGCAGCCACATGTATCGCAAGATGAAGACCTTGGGCATTACGGTAAAAGAGTAGGGGCGTCCCATGCTGCGTCGACATCTTGGCCTATGCATCGCGGTGGTCATCGTGCTGGGCATGTGGGCCGTCAGCCATTCCCGTAGCAGCTCTTTTGACGGAACATGGGTGAAGCAGGCCGGCGGCAGCGAACTCGCCAACGAGCTGTCCATTCGGCATTCCGATAATCACTTCCGGATTAGCTATGAGAGCGATGGTGGGCTGCAAACGGTAGACCTGCAAACCGACGGTCTTGAGCACGAATGGTCGTCGGGGAACGGCTTTCGCCAAACCTACCGGGCGCAGTTGAATGGAGAAACGCTGAACGTCACCAAGGTCACCAGCGGCACTCTTCCCGGCGGCGGAGCCATGCCACCCATCACTCACCCAGAACAATGGTCGCTTGCCAACGGTGGCCGTAAGCTCCTCGTAACGTCTGGAGCAGACCAGACCGTCTTCCAGCGAGCCCCGCTCTTCCGCTCGCTCTTCAAGGGCCTTCCCTAGCGGCCCGAACCGGTCTCCGCCACAAAACTGCTGCGGTACTGCGTGGGCGCAACCCCGTAACGCTGCATGAACGCCCGCCGGAAGCTGTCGGGATCGGCGAAGCCCACCGAGTCAGCAATGCTCTCCAATGTTCCCCCGCCCAACAGCCGCTTGCGCGCTTCGTCCAGCCGTAACCGCTGCACAAACACCGCCGGCGTACTCTTGAACTCCTGTTTGAAGCGCCGGGTAAGCTGCCGCGGACACAAGTTGACTCTTCGCGCCAGCGCCTCCACCGAGAGGTCTTTCTTCAGGTGCGCCACCATCCACACCGCCAGATCGGCGAAGCGACTGCTGGATTCAACCTGAAACTGCAACGGCTCGGAATACTGTTCCTGCCCGCCCGGCCGCTTCACAAACATCACCAGTTCGCGCGCCACCGCCAGCGCCACCTGCGGCCCGTAATCCTCTTCAATCAGCGCCAGCGCCAGGTCGATGCCCGCAGTGATTCCCGCCGAGGTATAGAACTTCCCATCGCGAAGGTAGAGCGGGTTGGAATTCACCTTCAGCGCGGGAAAACGCTCCGCCAGTTCAGCCGCATACTTCCAATGCGTGGTGACGGTGCGGCCGTCGAGCAGCCCGGTGGGCGCCACCCCAAAGATTCCCGTGCACACCGTGGCGATTCGCCGAATACGCGGCTCACGCTGGCCCACCCATTTCGCCAACTTCTCGCCATCCGCAGAGAGCCGCATTCCCCGGCCGCCGGGAATCAGCAACGTATCCAGATGGCGCAGCGAGCCCAGGAAACACGAGGCTTTCATCCACAATCCCGACTCCGAGTGGAAGTTCTTCCCGCCCAGCGCGGCGATGGTCACCTTGTAGCCGGGCTTCAGTTCACCCGATGCGTCCGGGACTAGCGCACTGCTGAAGGCTTCCAGCGGTCCGGCCAGGTCCAGCGAGGTGATGTTGTCGTATCCGACAATCACAATGTGTTTCGGCGTCATGATGCCTCGATGCAGAATAGCGCGTCAGCTCAATGTCGGATAGGACTTTGAACCTGCAATTTGCGACATTTCCCACTAACGTCAAGAATGTCCCAAATCGCCGGATGAATGTCATTTCCGACTTCCCATTTTGCCGGCTAACCTGCTTCTATCGACAAGCGCATTTTGCGCAGGAGTACAGAAATGACGAAGACCAGAAAGCTGCTTTGGATAATCGGCGTGATGATAGTGCTGGTGAACCTTGCGGTGTATGCGGGCCGCAAATGGACCGCTGTCACACGCGTTTCCGCCGCCACCCAGCCGGCAACCGCGCTCAAGCCACCCGCCAACGGTCCCATCAATGTGGCCTTCATCATTTCCGAGGGCGCCAACGTCATGGATATCGCCGGCGCCTGGGAGGTGTTTGGCGACGCCATGCTGACCTCGAAGGGAAAACCCTGGCACCTGTCCGACGGTGACGACATGGTGATGCCCTTCAACGTCTACACCGTTTCCGATTCCACGAAGCCGGTGATCGCCGCCCAAGGCCTTACCATCGTCCCCAATTACACCTTCGACAACGCGCCCAAGCCGCAGATCATCGTTATTCCGGCGCAGGGCGGCCGCAGCGCCGCGCAGAAAACCTGGCTGCTGGCCAACTCTGCCACCGCTGACGTCACCATGTCCGTGTGCACCGGCGCGTCGATGCTGGCGAAGTACGGCCTGCTCGACGGACAGACTGCCACCACGCATCACGCCTACGCTGCCGGTATGCAGAAGCAGTACCCCGCGGTGCACTTTGTCAGTGGAACCCGTTTTGTGGAGAACGGAAAGATTGCCACCGCCGGCGGACTGACCTCGGGCATCGATCTCGCTTTGCATGTGGTGGAACGTTATTACGGGCGGAAGATGGCCCAGGGCACGGCGGACTTCCTGGAATACCACGGCGACCTGTGGAAGAGTCCGGATTACGGCGAGGTCAAAGCGGTGGTCGCCGCCAAGTAGGGCAAGGCCGGCGTCAATCAGGGTGCAGCTGGCCCTCAGGCCGGCGTCAATCAGGGTGCAGCTGGCCCTCAGGCCGGCGTCACAGCCCTTCCTTGTTGTCATCCTGAGGAGCGCCTAAGCGCGACGGGGGATCTACTTCTCAGATCTTCGCAGCAGCCTCAGACACGTGAAGCCGCCGCTATTTCGCGGCTTTCACTTTGATTTCCGCTGTGGCGGACTTGCTCGGGTCGGCTTGGCTGACGGCCTGCACGTGATAGGTCCCGGCTTTCGCGGGGGCGACGTAGACTGCCAGCGCAGAAACCTGTCCGTCTTCGGCTTTGGCTCCGCGGTTGATTACGCGTCCGCCGGCCTCGCCTTCCTGCACCGACCATTCCACCTCGGCGTTCTCCGCACCGCTCACCGTCGCATTCAAATCCAGCGCCTTGCCGGCCTTCACCTGCGCACTCTCCGGAGTAATGCTGACCGCCACGTTCGACACCAGCGCGGCCTTCTTTGCGGGCAGCGACGAACGCAGCATCCACACCGCTGCTCCGGCGCCCAGCAGCAGCAGAACAATGACCAGGATTTCCAGCACCGGCGGCCGCGATTTTCGTGGCTGGACGCTTCGCGCGGGAGGCATAACGCGTTCCGGTATCGCGGGGCTCTCGGCGGTGGTGATGCGATCGGGCGGAACAAATCTTCCGGGAGAAATGACCGTAGCCGCCGGTTCGACCGGTGCGGGAGCAATCGGGGCGGGCACGACAGGCTCCGGCCTTTGCGGCTCAAACGCCGCCGGCGCGACTTCGCTCAACCAGTTTGGCGTTTCTTCAACCGGGTCCGGGCTTGGCGCCTCACGGTCGGAGATCCCTTCGGTGAACAAGGGCGTTCCCGTGATGGAATATTCCATCTCCACCGGCGGAGACTTCTTGGCGATCGGGATAACCGGCGCAGGTGCCGCTATCGGCGTGGGTGTAGGATGCAGGTGCCGGGACGGGTGCTGGCGCGGGGGCAGGTGCCGCTATCGGTGTAGGCGCGGGCGTAGGCACAGTTGCCGCCGACTCAAACGGCTCTTGCGGAATAGGCGCACCGCAGATGGCGCAGAACTTATCTCCGCGCTCAATTCCGTGGCCGCAATTTTTGCAGAAGGCCGGCCAAACTTTCACTATTGCCCCTGTTGCTGCGTCAGCATAACCACATCTGTATTCGAGCGGCCGCGGGCCAGGGCCAGCCGCTTGTTCTTCCAATCATAGTCGTAGCCATAAATGGTGAAGCGATCGAAATTGGTCACCGGAAGAGCGCTCTTGGTGTCGATCGGCTGTACCACCATGTTGGAAACCCCCTTCTCGGTCACCGGATAATACAGCGATTGCCCGTCGGCCGAGTACTGGAAGACGATTAGAGATGGAACGCACCGGCGCAAATGTTTTCACCGGCAGTCCGCCCTGCGCGGGCAGAATGGCAATCACGGCGTGGAAATTCACTCCACCCCCTTCGGTGGTCAGCGCCGCCACCTGCTGGTTGTCCGGCGACGGAACGCCGAAGTCGACAATCTTATCGCTCAACTGCTTGGGCTGGCCACCGGAAATCGGCATCCGCATCAGCAGCTTGCGCCCATTCTGCACGCTGGTGTAGGTAAACGATTTGCTGTCGGGCGCGCACGAGGCATTCTGGTCCACCTTGCCATTGGTGATGGGCGTGGCTGATCCGCTGGTCAGGTCCAGCCGCCAGATGTTGATGGCGCGGGTTTGCTTGTTGGGCATGAAGAACAATGCGTTGGCCCCATCCGGGCAGGCCGACAATCCGCCCATGGGAAGATGCTCCTGGAACAGTATGCTGCGATTGCTGCCGTCCGCGTTCATCACCGCGATGTGGCCGTCGTAGTCCATGGTGAGCAGGCCGCCCGTCGGGGAGCCACTGCACGCCCACGTCACCGTGATCGTCCACCTGTACCGCCGGCGCCGTACTGTTCACTTCCGCCGTCATGGTGTAAACGAAGGATTGCGGCGTCAGCTGAATGGCCACCAGTTGCCGGCCATCCTTGGTGACCGCCAGGGTCAGGTTGCTGTAGCTGTTCAGGTCGTTGGTGATGCGATGCAGTTTGCCGGCGGCGATCGCCACCTCGCCCACCTGTCCGTTCCAGTCGCTGGAAACGTCGTGGAAGACCAGCACCAGGTGTTTACTGTCCGGCATCCAGGCCGGCTTCTGCATAATTGCGGTGCCGGCGTAAACCGTCTTCTCTTTGCCGTTATCGGGATTCAGCAGCACCACCCGTCCCAGGTTCTGGCTGCCGGGATCTAGGATGGTGGCCGCGATCGACTTGCCGTCGGGTGACCACGCTGGATCGGAATATCCGGGCAGGGTCATCTTCGCCAGAACGCGCTCGCCGGTGCCGTCGGCATGAGCGATGATCAGCGTCGAGCTGGCACCGATCGAGCTGTTTCGCAGATAAACCATCTGCTGCCCATCAGGCGAGAAGCTGACCGCGCTGTCTACGTCATCCACCAACTTGCGCGGAGAGCCGCCCAGCACCGGAATCTGGTTCAGAAATCCTACCCCCGGATGCTGCGGGTCTTGCCGCACGAAATAAAGAAAGTCGCCGCTCGGCGAGAAGGTCAGCCCACGGTAGCTGGCCTCCATGGGCGCCATGATCTGGGCATTGCTCCCGGTAGCCACGTGGTGCATCCACAAGCTCTGCTTGCCCTGCCCTTCGTCTACCGCGTTGACCACGTACTTGCCGTCAGGAGAAATCGTCGCCAACAGAACATTGCCGGAGTTGGTCAGCTTCTCCATGCTCATGTTCTGGAAGGGCACCGGCCCGGAGTCGCCGCGCCACTGGGCAAAGCGGGTGTAGAGTCCGTACGCCCCCGCCGCGATCATCAGCATACTGATGACGAACACAATTCCCACGCCGCTCCGGCGATGCTTGGCCGCTTCCGTCTCGCCCGACTGCCTAGCGGGTTGCACGGCAACGTTGCCGGAGGAACCTGCCGAAGCTGCCGCCATGACGCCCGAGCGCGAGATTTGTCCCGAGCTGTCGCGCTTCATGCGCTTCAAATCGGCACGCATCTCCGCCGCGCTCTGGTAGCGCAGGTCGACATCCTTCTCCAACGCCTTGTCGATAATTTCTTCCAGCTTGAATGGGATCGACGGATTCAACTCCGCCGGAGCCCGGGGCGCGCGATCCAGAATTCCCTGGAAGATGACCGCGGACGTGTTGCCCTCAAACGGAATCTTGCCGGTGGCCATCTCGTACACGATTCCGCCCAGCGAGAACAAATCGCTGCGGCCGTCGATGGCTTCTCCGCGTGCCTGTTCCGGCGACATGTAAGCCACCGTGCCCATCGCCGTCCCCGGCGACGTAAGCATCAAGGGCGATGCCGTCGGTGCGTTGCCGGCCACGGTCTCCATCGCGCCCCGGCGATCCTGCGTCAATTTCGCCAGCCCGAAATCGAGAATCTTGGCCTGCCCGCGCGAGGTAACAAAAATGTTCGCCGGCTTCAAGTCGCGATGCACGATGCCCTTGTTGTGCGCCACGTCCAGCGCGTCGGTAATCTGTATGCCGATGTCGAGGATTTTATCCGTGGGTAACGCGTGGCCGTCAATCTTCTCCGCCAGGCTCTGCCCGTCCAGCAGTTCCATGGCGATGAAGTATTGGCCTTCGCACTCTTCAATGGCGTAGATGGTGCAGATGTTGGGATGATTCAGCGCCGAGGCGGCGCGCGCCTCCTGCTTGAAGCGCTCCAGGGCATTGGGGTCCTGCTCGAAGTCACGCGGCAGAAACTTCAGGGCTACATGGCGCCCCAGGCGGCTGTCTTCGGCCTCGTATACCACGCCCATGCCGCCCGCACCCAGTCGCTTTACGATGGTGTAGTGCAGAACGGTCTTGCCAACCACGATCTCCAATGCGGAATTCTCCCGTCCCTCGACTCTATTGCCCTTCCAGAGCACCCGTCAAGGCGGCCGGAGGTGCGCCAACGCATCAGCTACCACCAGCAAACTGTCATCCTGGGCGCCGGCGAAGGACCCCTATACCCACAGGAAAGCGTGATCCCCGATTCAGCCGCTCGGAACGGGGCACAGGACCGATCAATGCGCCAACAGCCCCTGCGACAGCGATTGACTGGTGCTCATACCGGCCGACAGCATCTTCGCCTGGTCCATCGCGGTCTTTGCCTCATCGTTGCGGCCGGTCTGCTGCAGCGCTTTGGCCAGCAACTGGTAGGCAATCACCGATGGGCTGACGGCATTGGCGTGCTTGTAATTGTCGATGGCCTTGTTGACGTCGCCCTCCCGCTGCGCCAGCACCCCCAGCCCCAGCCAGCCGCGATAGTTGTGCGGGTCCATGGCGACCGACTTCTCGAAGTTGTCCTGCGCTTGCGTGTTGTCGCGCAGGTCCAGGTAGACGAAGCCGCGATTGCTGAGCAGATCGGCGCGGCCACGGCCGTCCGGCGTGATGCTGATCATCTGATCGTAACGTTGGATGGCCTGCTGCAACTGTCCATGCTGGTGGTCGTAAACGGCGAGCTGCAGATTGCTGGTGGGATCGGAAGAATAGATGGCCAGCGCAGCGCGGTAATGATTCATCGCTTCTTCTGTCTGCCCCCGCTCGGCCAGTTGCTGCGCCAGGTTGTCATGCGCGATGTAGTTATCCGTGGTCACGTCGAGCGCGTGCGTCCACAACGTGACATTGTCATTCCAGTAGGCAAGCTGACGGCTGGTCAGAAACGCCAGCGCCAGCAGCACCACCACTCCCACACCACGCAGAACGTTGATGGGCAAATGCTGCGCCTGCGCCAGCTCCGCAATTCCCCAGACCACCATGAGGAACAAGCCAATCAGCGGCAGATACGCATAGCGATCAGCCATCGCCTGGTTGCCCACGTGGACCAATCCAATCATGGGAACCAGCGCTCCCAGAAACCAAAGCCAGCCCACGAGCAAATATCCACGGCTGCGATACACAATCGCCAGCGCGGTGATGGCTGCCAGCAACAGCAACGCGGGAATCACCTGCGCCATCGGCAGCGGATGCCAGGGATGCGGATACAGCAGCGCCAACTGCGTCGGCCAGAACGCCTTGCCGATGTAGCGAACGTAGGCCACAGCCGCGTTCGTCGCCCGGATGGAGAAGCCGTAGGTCTCCAGCGAAACCACCGCCCCGCCTTCTTTCTGCGCGATCACCGTCACCACCGAGCTGATGATGCAGATGACAAACAGCGGAATCTTCTCCTGCACCAGCCACCAGAAACTTCGCGCCGGCTGCAGCGGTTCGGTCGTGGTGCCCGACTCTGCCTGTGCCGTCTGCATGCGGCGCAGCGGCCAGTAGTCCCACAATAAAAGCAGGAACGGGAAGGTCACGATTTGCGGCTTGGACATCAGCCCCATCACGAACAGCAGCGTCATCAAGCAATAGCGGCTCACCCGCGGCTCGCGCGCATACCAGCGATACGCCGCCAGTCCCAGCAGAAAAAAGAACATGCTGAGCAGGTTCTTGCGCTCGGCAATCCAGGCCACCGACTCTACGTTGATGGGGTGCAGGGCGAACAGGCCCGCGACCATGGCGCTTCGCCCGACGTAGCCGGTGGCGCGCGCCAGCAGCGCAGAACAGCAACAGTACATTCGCCAGGTGGAGCAGCAGATTCGTAACGTGGTGCCCACCCGGCTCCAGCTGATACATCTGCACGTCGAGCGCGTGCGACATCCAGGTCAGGGGATGCCAGTTGAACTGGTAGAAGGTGCTGAACGCCCAGCCGATGGTCTCGAAATCCAAACCGGACTTGATATGGGTGTTGTCGCACGACGTAGACCGCGTCGTCATAATTCACGAAAGGATGATGGCTTACCGGAAAATATACGGCCAGGGTGAGCACCGCCAGCAGCACGCCCAACACCAGGCCTTCGCGCTTCAGCCAGCCCAGCCGGTCGGCCGTCGCTGCAGGTTGATGGCTGGCGGTGCGCTTGAATGCTGCCGGGGCCTTGGTCTTCACGTCTCCTCCGCAAAACCGAATGTGCCCGGCGAACGCAGCCAACGGGCGACTTGACTCTATTGCGCAGCCGAAGCAGACGTCAAGGCAGAGTGGCCCGCCTGGAATGCTGCCGCGCTGTCCTGCACATGCTCAAACGGCCCCGAGGAGAGCTGCTTCGAGGAGCTTCTCTCATCACACAGCGTCCACGGCGGCGGTTGACGACAACCCGCGCCATCATTTCGCAATCCTATTAACCGATGAGTTATCGCGGTCCGAAGTCGGAATTCCGCTGACCATAACGTCGCAATTCCGCGGCGCCGCAACCGTAACCCCAAGGAGATTATTCCCGTGAAGATTTCTAGCTCTATGTTGTTGAGTGCCACCGCATCACTGCTGCTGCTCGGAAGCGCTGTAGCCCAAAATTCCATGAGCCCCAATACCAAGTCCACCGCCACCGGCGGCGTGTTGACCGCCGACCGCAAGTTCATGGACAAAGCCGCGCAGGGCGGTATGGCCGAAGTGGAGCTGGGCCAGCTCGCTCAGCAGAACGGCCAGAGCGCCGAAGTGAAGGCCTTCGGCAAGCGCATGGTCGACGACCACAGCAAAGCCAATGACCAGTTGAAACAGTTGGCCGCCGAGAAAGGCGTTGCCTTGCCCACCGGTCTCGACGCCAAGGACCAGGCGCTTAAAGACAAGCTGTCCAAGCTACAGGGCGCGGCTTTCGATAAGGCCTACATGAAAGACATGGTGGCGGATCACAAGCAGGACGTAGCGGAGTTCAAGAAGGAATCATCCGCTGCCCATGATCCTCAACTGAAGCAGTGGGCCAGCCAGACGTTACCAACCCTGGAAAGCCACCTGCAGGAAGCGGAGAAGATCGCCCCCACCACCGGCAGCGCCATGAGCAAGAGCAGCATGGGCAGCGACAACACCGCCAGCGCAACGGCGAAGTAACAGCTGTTTCGAGCGCGAACTCGATCAACCAGGCCGTCCTCGCTGGCGGGACGGCCTTTTCTTCGCCGATCGCGCTCCGACCTACCCTATGTCCGTTCGATCGGAGAGCAGAACGCCGTTGCGCGCATAGCTGTCGCGCGGCACCTCTACGAAGGCGATCGTCAGCTTCTCAGGTTTCATCTTCAGCTCTTCGTGCAATACCTCGGTAATGCGCTTGACCGCGCGCCGCTTCTGCTCGATAGTCCGCCCGGCCAACAACGTAATCTGCACTTGTGCCATACGATCCTCCGTGACGCTTGCAAAAAGATAAGGTGCGAAACATCGAAGGTCAATCGATAACCCTGATGTCCCGCACCCCCGTTAACTCAACGCGACCAACCGTGCCGCCAGCAGCTCTACTTTTCCAGTTCGTATCCCGCGAAGAAGTAGCTGAGCTCAAACCGCGCCGTATCTTCCGCGTCGGAGCCGTGCACTGCATTGTGCTCAATATTGGCTGCCCACTTCTTGCGAATGGTGCCCTCCTCGGCCTTGGCTGGATCGGTGGCGCCCATCAGCTTGCGGTAGTCGGCAATGGCGTCTTCTTTCTCCAGCGCCATCACCACAATCGGTCCGCTCGACATGAAGTTGGTGAGCGACTCGAAGAACGGCCGGCTCACGTGCACAGCGTAAAACCCTTCCGCCTGGGTCTTGTTGATGTGCAACATCTTCATGCCCACGATGCGGAATTTGTTTTCCAGCAGCGTGTTGATGATGTCGCCCGCCGCGCCGCGCTCGACCGCGTCAGGCTTAACAATGGATAAAGTGCGTTGCAAAGTTTTCATGCGTAAATTCGTTCCTCTGTTCTGGGTTGGTTATTCTCTACTGGTTTTATCTCACTCTTGCAAGAAGTGTCATTCCACTGCGGCTTCAGCTTTGAAAACGTGTCATTCCAACCGCGGGCTTCAGCCTTGAGAAACGTGTCATTCCGACCGAGGGCTTCAGCCCGAGCGGAGGAACCTGCTATTCCCCCGCAGCCCCAAAAACTCAGCGGTTTGCCATCACCCCTCGCTCCGAATGGCCCTGAGCGAATAGCGAATAGCGAATAGCGAACCGCGGCCGTTCCTAACGGTTCATCACCGCGCTCTGTGCCTTTACCAGCGTCTCGCCAATCTCCGCTGGAGACTTCGCGACGTAAATCCCCGCGGCTTCCATGGCCTTGATCTTCTCCGCCGCCGTGCCCTTGCCACCAGAGATGATTGCGCCGGCATGTCCCATGCGTCGTCCCGGAGGCGCGGTTTGCCCGGCGATGAAACCCACCACCGGTTTGCGCACGTTCTGCTTGATGAACTCGGCCGCCGTCTCTTCCGCGCTGCCGCCGATTTCGCCAATCATGATGATGGCTTCCGTTTCCGGATCGTCATTGAACATTCGGATGGCATCGATGAAGTTGGTGCCGATAATCGGATCGCCGCCGATGCCGATCGCCGTCGACTGCCCGATGCCGCGGGTGGTCAACTGATACACTGCTTCATAGGTCAGCGTGCCCGAGCGCGATACGATGCCGACATTGCCTTCTTTATGAATGTTGGCCGGCATGATGCCGATCTTGCACTTGCCCGGCGAAATAATACCCGGGCAGTTCGGCCCGATCAGCCGCGAATTCTTGCCCTTCAGGAACTCCCACGCGTTGACCATGTCGCGCGCCGGAATGCCTTCCGTGATGCAAACGATCAGCGGCACGCCCGCGTCGGCAGCCTCCATGATGGCGTCGGCTGCCCCCGGCGGCGGCACAAAAATCACCGTTGCGTTGGCGCCGGTCTTCTCCACCGCTTCGCTCACCGTGTTGAAAATCGGCCAGCCCTCATGCGTCGTCCCGCCCTTGCCGGGAGTTACTCCGCCCACCACGGTGGTTCCATAATCGGCAGCGCCCTTCGCGTGGAACGTCCCCTCACGCCCGGTCAGGCCCTGTACCAACAGTCGCGTTGACTTATCTACCAGTATGCTCATTGAACCCCCTTGGCGGCAGCGACAACTTTCTCGGCCGCTTCCTTCATGTTTTCCGCCACCGTAAACTTCAGTCCGCTACTCTTCAGGATCTCGCGGCCCTTTTCGACGTTGGTGCCCTCCAGCCGCAACACAATCGGCAACTGGATGTTGGTGGCGCGCGCCGCACTCACGATACCGTTGGCCAGTGTGTCCACCCGCAGAATGCCGCCAAAAATGTTAATCAGCACGGCTTTCACATTCTTATCACTAAGCAGAATCTCGAACGCATGCGTCACCTGTTCTTCGTTAGCGCCGCCGCCCACGTCGAGAAAGTTGGCCGGCATGCCGCCCGCGTACTGGATGATGTCCATGGTGGCCATCGCCAGGCCGGCACCGTTCACCATGCAGCCCACGCTGCCGTCCAGCTTGATGTAGTTCAGGTTGTACTTGCTGGCTTCCACTTCCAGCGGATCTTCTTCGCTGATGTCGCGCAGGTCGCGAATGTCGGAATGGCGGTAGATGGCGTTGTCGTCGAAGGTCATCTTGGCGTCGAGGGCGAACAGCCGTCCATCGGTCGTGGTGATGAACGGGTTGATCTCCACCAGTGAGGCATCGGTATCTTCTGCCGCTTTCGCCAGCGCCATCATGAACTTCACCGCGCCGCTGATGTATTTGGGCTCCAGGCCAAGCTTGAACGCGATCTCGCGCGCCTGAAATGCCTGCAGACCGAAGCCCGGCACCATATGCTGCTTGATGATGGCGTTGGCATCTTTCGCGGCGACTTCTTCAATCTCCATGCCGCCGGCCGCCGACGCCATGAACACGTTGCGTCCGTTGGCGCGATCCAGCACGATGCCCAAATACAGCTCGCGCGCGATAGGCAGCGTCTCTTCAATCAGCAACCGCTGCACCTTCTTGCCTTCCGGGCCGGTCTGGTGGGTCACCAGCGTCATGCCCAGAATCTTGGCAGCCAGTTCGCCGGCTTCTTCCACCGACTTGGCTATCTTCACGCCGCCGCCCTTGCCGCGGCCTCCCGCGTGAATTTGCGCCTTCACCACCACGCCGGTGGCGCCTTGCCGAAACAGCGAACGCGCTGCATCCAGCGCTTCGTCGCGGCTTTCTACCATCTGCCCGCGCGGCACGGCCACTCCATACTTGGCCAGAATGGCTTTTCCCTGGTACTCGTGTATTTTCATGTTGGTATCACGACAGCGGGTGACCGTTCACCCGCAACTGCGGTCCGGTTTGGCCGGACTTGTCTGCTCCTTACAAGGATGGCGTAACAGTAGGAAACCCCCGATTGTATAACAGTCGGCCGAACCCTCGACTAGTGCAGCGGTCACACTTCGGCCCTCTGCTTGGCAATTCGGCCCCCACGCTTTATCCGAAAACCGCACAATCCTGCCTCTCTCGCCGCCTTCCGCACCTTTTACGCTTTCGCCGGAATCTGATTCACCCAGGAATCGACTGCACAGAGCTATGGAAACGACGATCTATTTAGCGACTCCTTCGGGCCTCGCGGTCATTCGAGGCTCCCATGAAAGCTGGGTCGGCGAGGTCTTTTTGACTGGCAAGCAGATTCAATGCGTTGCCACTGACCGGACTCGAGACGGCATGGTTTACTGCGGGACGTTTGGCAATGGAATGTTCCGCAGCGCCGACCGCGGGGCGAACTGGCAGCCTCTGCAGAACTTTCATGAGCCTAACGTCATGGCGCTTGCGTCAGCGCAACCTGGCGCGCTCTACGCGGGAACGGAACTCAGCGCGATGTATCGATCTGAGGATGGTGGCGAATCCTGGCGTCAATTGGAGACATTGCTGACGCTGCCTTCGGCGAAGTCCTGGAGTTTCCCGCCACGCCCCCAAACCCATCACGTCCAGGCCATCCTTCCGGATTTGGCGCACCCCGCCCGTTTGCACGTAGCTATCGAGGCCGGAGCGCTGGTCCGCAGCGACAACGCGGGACAAACATGGTGTGACCGGGTTTCGAGCGGGCCGCGAGACACCCATTGCCTCGCCGTTCACCCACTCGATCCCAGCCGGCTTCACTCAGCCGCAGGCGATGGCTATTTCGAAAGTGTCGATAGCGGGGCTAGTTGGCGACGCGTCGTTGACGGCCTGGAGCATCAGTACTGCTGGAATGTCGCCATCAGCCTGGCAGATCCGAACACCCTCCTGCTGTCCGCTTCGAAGAGCGCCTACGGAGCTCACTACAGGGAGTCGGCGAGCTCTGTCCTCTATCGCCGCAGCGGAAGCGATGCGTGGAAACCGGCAGGAAAAGGTCTTCCCGATCCGAAAGGCTTGCGAATCGCCGTAGTAACTGCGAGTTCTACGGAGCCCGGAGTTTTCTATAGTTCGTCCGAGGGAATGGTGTACCGATCCGACGACGACGGCTTGGAATGGCGGAAGCTCGCGGTTCAATGGGGCGGCGAAGCCACGGCTGAGCATGCGACAGCCATAGCGATTGTCGATGAGGGCTAATGGTTCACGATTCTGAAATCCGCTACCTCTCGCCGAAGTCGCGTTCGCGGGCTTTACCCGAAAACTGCACAATCTTGTCCCTCTCCGGGCAGCGTTCCGCACCTTTTTCACTTTCTCCGGAATCTGATTCATGAAGGAGCATCGATCGCCCATGGATCTGGGATTGAAAGACAAAGTTGTCCTCGTAACCGGTGGCAGCAAAGGCATCGGCCGCGCCATCGCCGAGGCATTCGCGACTGAAGGAGCCAAGGTTGCCATCTCCGCCCGCGGCACCGAGGAGTTGCAGAAGGCAGCGCGCGAAATCACTGCCGGCTCGAGCGCTGAAGTGTTCGGGGTCACCGCCGACGCGGCGAAGGCCGACGACATCACCCGCATGGTCGATGAGGCGGCCAAGCGTTTTGGCACCATCCATGTGCTGGTAAACAACGCGGGAGGCGTGGGCGCGTTTGCTCCGTTTGATGACCTCAGCGATCAGGAGTGGCTCGACGCCTTGAACTTCAATCTGCTCTCCGCCGTGCGCGCTACCCGCGCCGTGCTGCCCTTCATGAAGAAGCAGAAATGGGGACGCATCATCAACATTTCCAGCGAGTCGGGCAGCCAGCCGGACGCGTTCATGCCGCATTACAACGCTTCCAAGGCTGCAATGAATAACCTCACCAAGAGTCTGTCCAAGTCCTACGCGCTCGATGGCATCCTGGTGAACACCGTTTCTCCGGCCTTCATCATGACCCCGCTGGTGGAAGGCATGTTGCAGAAAATGGCCGACGAGCAGGGCGTCACCGCCGACCAGGTGAAGAAGCAGTTCCTGGCCAACATTCGCCCGCACATCGAGTTGAAACGCCCCGGCACCAGCGAAGAAGTGGCTTCCGCCGTCGTCTATCTCGCGTCGGAGAAAGCTTCCTTCATTACCGGAACCAACTTACGAGTGGATGGAGGATCGGTCGCCAGCGTTTAGGAGGAAAGGCTGCGCGTTGCTTTGCGCTTAGCGGTCGAACGCCGCCGCGCGGGCTTGGCCAGGTTCTCGCCAGTCGCGCCCTGCAACACCATCCGGCACACCTGGGTGATGTAGTGCTCGCTCAGTTCGTCGTGACGAATCAGGAAGCGCATGTAAATCGCGCCGTACAGCGTGTCCAGAACCAGGTCGAGATCCAGGTTGCCGGGCAGTTCGCCGCGATCGATGGCCCGGCGCAGCATGCGATATGCTTCCTGCCGCCGCGGCCGGAGAAAACGCGCCCGGAAGGCTTCCAGCAGTTCCGGGTCCGACTGTCCGGCCGCCAGGATCTGCGCCACCATGTGACCGCGGCCGGAGTTCAGCACCCCGATGTACTGGTTCATTTGCAGGCTGACATCGTCGTACAGCGATCCGCAATCGGGGAAGTGCAATTCGTCCTCGATACTGGAGGCAAATGCGTCCACCACCAGCGCGCCCTTGTTGGGCCACCAGCGGTACACCGTGGCTTTCCCCACCCCGGCGTCGGCCGCAATCGCCTCAATGGAAAGCTGGACGAAGCCCCGGCGCCGCAACAGCTTCAGCGTGCTGCGCAAAATGGCCTGTTTGGAGTGCTCGCAGCGCGGCCTTCCGGGCGGACGCGAATGGCTTTCGTCCCGGTCTTGTTCAGAACTGGTTATTTCCTGCATCACTTAAGGCGACCAAGTTGTTTCAATACGAATCGTATCGTATCATAAGAAATCCAGTTTGCAACGGTAAGCGAATTTAATTGCCCCATGCGCGACTGGCAGGAGTATTTCCCGCCCGATGTGGATTGTTGCTCTTGCGCTCCGGCGCCCTTATACGTTCGTGGTGATGGCGCTGGTCATCATCCTGCTGATGCCGCTGGTCATCTTGCGCACTCCGGTTGACATCTTCCCCGACATCAACATCCCCGTCGTCAGCGTGGTGTGGAACTTCACCGGCTTTGCCCCCGAGCGACATGGCCGACCGCATCATGACCAACTCCGAGCGCGGCATGACCGTCACCGTCAACGACATCGAGCACATCGAGTCGCAATCGGTAAACGGCGTCGGCGTCATCAAGATTTTCTTTCAGCCGCAAGCCAACATCCAAACCGCGCTGGCCCAGGTCACCGCCATTGTGCAGACCACGGTGCGCTGCGCTGCCGGCCTGGCACCACGCCGCCCCTGGTCATCTCCTACTCGGCCTCCTCCACGCCCATCGTGCAGCTCGGCATCAGCAGCAAGACCATGCCCGAGCAGCAACTCTTCGATCTCGGCCAGAACTTCATCCGCAACCAGTTGGCCACCGTGCCGGGCGCAGCCACGCCCTATCCCTACGGTGGCAAGATGCGCCAGGTGCAGGTCGATCTCGATATGCCGGCGACTGGAATCGCACGGGCTTTCGCCTAGCGACATCGTCAACGCGGTCAATGCGCAGAACGTGATTGCTCCGTCGGGTACCGCCAAGATCGGCGATACTCGAATACCAGGTGGAGATGAACAGCGCTCCGCAGACCATCGCCGAGCTCAATGATCTGCCCGTCAAGACGGTCAACGGCTCCACTATTTACATGCGCGATGTAGCGCACGTCCGCGATGGTTTCGCGCCGCAAACCAACATCGTTCGCCAGGACGGCGTTCGCGGCGTGCTGATGTCGATCTACAAAACCGGCTTCGGCGTCCACCATCACCATCGTGAACGCCGTAAAGAGCATGGTGCCCATCGCGCTGCAGACGCTGCCTCCGGGCGTGACCGTCAAGCCGCTCTTCGATCAGTCGCTGTTCGTGCGCGCGTCGATTAACGGTGTATTGCGCGAAGGCCTGATCGCCGCCGCTTTGACCGCGGTGCATGATTCTGCTGTTCCTCGGCGACTGGCGTCCGACCATCGTCATCTCCATCTCCATTCCGTTGTCGATCTTCGTGTCCGTTCTGCTGCTGAGCGCGCTGGGCGAGACCATCAACATCATGACCCTCGGCGGACTGGCGCTCGCCGTCGGCATCCTGGTGGACGACGCCACCGTCGAAATCGAGAACATCGAGCGCAACCTCGCCCAGGGCAAGGAGATGAAGCAGGCGATTCTTGATGGCGCACAGCAGATCGCCGTTCCCGCCTTCGTCTCCACCTTGTCGATCTGCATCGTGTTCGTGCCGATGTTCTTCCTCACCGGCGTGGCCCGCTACCTGTTCGTACCGCTGGCCGAAGCCGTAGTCTTCGCCATGCTGGCCTCGTACTTCCTGTCGCGAACCCTGATTCCGACGCTGGTGATGTACATCATGCGCGGGCACGAGCACAAGGCCGCCGGACCGAAGACCATCTTCGGACGCTTTCAGCGCGGCTTTGAACGCGGCTTCGAACGCTTCCGCAACGGCTACTATCAGCTGCTGGAAACCACGCTCGACCATCGCAAGCTCTTCGCCGTCTGCTTCCTCGCGTTCTGCGTGCTGTCCATGATGCTGGTGTTCTTCCTGGGCCAGGACTTCTTCCCCAGCGTCGATGCCGGCCTGATGCGTCTCCACGTGCGCGCCCGTGCCGGCCTGCGGGTGGAAGAGACCGCGCAAGCTGTGCGACGAGATTGAAGCCTATCTCCGCCAGCAGATTCCTAAAAATGAGCTGAACACGATCCTCGACAACATCGGTCTGCCGTATTCCGGTATCAACCTGTCCTACAGCAATTCGGGCGTCATCGGCACCAGCGACGCCGAGATCCTCGTCGGCCTGAACGCCGAGCACCACCATTCGACGGAAGACTACGTACGCCGTCTGCGCGAAGAATTGCCGCGGCGATTCCCCGGCGTGGAGTTCTTCTTCCAGCCCGCCGACATCGTCACCCAGATTCTGAACTTCGGCTTGCCCGCGCCCATCGATATCCAGTTGACCGGCCCCGACATGGTGGGCAACTACTACATCGCGCAGCAGATCGCCAATCGCGTGCGCCATGTTCCCGGGACCGCCGATGTCCACGTGCAGCAGATGCTCGACCTGCCCACACTGCACATGAACATCGAGCGCGATCGCGTGACCCAGGTCGGCATGAGCACCCGCGACGTTGCCCAGAGCGTGCTGGTTTCGCTCAGCGGCAGCTTCCAGACCGCGCCTAACTTCTGGCTGAATCCCAAGAACGGCGTCAGCTACCAGATTGCCGTGCAGTCGCCGCAATATCGCATGACTTCGATGCAGGACCTGCTGAACACGCCGGTCAACGATCCCAGCACTCCCCAGCCGCAGGTGCTGGGCAATCTGGTGCAGATATCGCCGGTAGTCCCGCGCTGCGGTGGTTTCGCACTACAACGTGCAGCCCGTGATCGACGTGTACGCCAGCACCCAGGACCGCGATCTGGGCGGCGTGGACCGCGACATCAACAAGGTGCTCGCAGCCGTTCCGTCAGCATCTGCCGCGCGGCACGCAGTTAATCGTCCGCGGCCAGGTGCAGACCATGAACTCGTCGTTCCTCGGCCTCGGGGTGGGACTGGTTATGGCGCGATCGTGCTGGTGTACTTCCTCATCGTGGTGAACTTCCAGTCGTGGCTCGATCCTTTCATCATCATCACCGCGCTGCCGGGCGCCCTGGCCGGCATCTGCTGGATCCTGCTGCTGACCCACACCACGCTGAACGTGCCGTCGCTGACCGGTGCCGTGATGTGTATGGGCGTGGCCACCGCCAACTCCATCCTGATGGTGTCCTTCGCGCGTGACCGCATGCAGGCGGGAATTCCCGCCGTACAGGCCGCGCTGGAAGCCGGCTATACCCGCGTATCGCCCGGTGCTGATGACCGCGCTGGCCATGATCATCGGCATGTTGCCCATGTCGCTGGGATTGGGTGAAGGCGGCGAGCAGAATGCGCCGCTGGGCCGCGCCGTTATCGGTGGCTTGATGTTTGCCACGGTGGCCACATTGTTCTTCGTACCCACGGTTTTCGCCATGATTCACAGCCACCGTGAATCCAAAGCAGCGGAGCAGCAGTCATAAGATATTCAGGAAGCGATAGGACAACGATGGAAACGCAATCAGAAAAGCCCGGGACAGAGATTTTCCCGCACCCCACGCAGCCCTCCAGCCAGCAGGACCGTGATTCCCGGTCCGGCGGCCATGGCGACGGTGGCGACGACCGGCATGCTGCTCCCGAGATTACGCCTCCGCCCAAGCTTGCGGCCGCACCCCCGCGCCGTGCTCTGTTTTTCGTCGGACTGATCGTTCTGGTTCTGCTGGCGGCCGGCGCCCTCACCCTGCTGATGCGGGTGCATGCCAGCCACGAGCTCGCCAGCACCACCGAGCAGAATGCCATTCCCACGGTTTCGGTGATCCACCCACCGCCGAGAAGCCGAACGAGGAACTGGTTCTTCCCGGCACCTTGCAGGCCTACGTCGAGTCGCCGATTTACGCGCGCACCAACGGCTATCTTGTGCGCTGGTACAAAGACATTGGCAGCCACGTCCACAAGGGCGATCTGCTGGCCGATATCGATACCCCGGAAGTCGATCAGGAGTTATTGCAAACCCGCGCCGCGCGGCAGCAAGTCGTCGCGCAGATGGACCTGGCTAAGATCAACGCCGACCGCTATCAGGCACTTCGCGTGACCGATTCCGTCTCCCAGCAGGAGGCTGACACCCAGAGCAGCGCCTATCAGCAGTCCGTGGCCAATCTCGCCGCCGCCGACGCCAACGTCAAACGGCTTGAGCAACTGGAAGGCTTCAAGCACGTCTACGCGCCTTTCGATGGCGTACTCACCAAACGCAACGTCGATCCCGGCACGCTGATCAACGCCGGCAACTCCGGCGCTACCGGTCAGGAACTTTTTGACATCGCTCGCACCGATCCTTTGCGTGTCTTCGTCTCCGTTCCTCAGGCTTATGCTCCGGCCATCAAGGTCGGCATGAAGGCGGTGGTCACGCTGCAGGAATTTCCCGAGCAGAAATTCTTGGGCACCGTGGCGCGCACCGCCGATGCTATCGATCCCAACACCCGCACCCTGTACACCGAAGTCGACGTCCCCAACCAGGACGGCAAGCTGCTTCCCGGCTCCTTCGGCGAAGTGCACTTCGATCCCCACATTGACGCCAACAAGGTGACCATCCCCGTCAACGCCATGTTGTTCCGCGAGCCAAGGTCCGCAGGTCGCCGTCGTCGGCAGCGACGGCAAGGTTCGCTTGCGCCCCATCAGCATCGGCCGCGACTACGGCACCACGCTGGAGGTCCTGGGCGGCGTCGACGTCAACGATCTGATCGTCGTGAACCCGTCCGACTCCATCGAAGACGGGCAGCAGGTGAACACCAAGGCCGAAAATCAGGGAGGCCGGCAGTCGTGAAGCGGTTGATCCTGGCAATAGCGATGGTGGCCTGTGGATTCCTGGCGGGATGCGAAGTAGGACCGAACTACAAGCGTCCGCCCGCGCCTGCGCCCGAAGCCTACAAGACCCAAGCTCCCTGGCGCGTGGCCGATCCCAAGGACTCGTTGCCCAAAGGCGCGTGGTGGGAAGTCTTCAACGACGCGGAGCTCAACAACTACGAACAGCAGTTGCTGAAGGCCAATCAGTCGCTGCTGGCGGCCAAGGCCACCTGGAGCAGGCACGGTCGCTGGCTCGCGTCACCTCGGCAGCCTTGTTCCCGCAGGCGAGCGTCGATCCCAACGCCTCACGCAATCGCTACTCCGGCAAGCGTCCTGAGGTGGTGACCCTCGGCAATCCGCTGACCCAGAGCACCTACGAGATTCCCTTCTACATCAACTGGGAGCCTGACCTGTTCGGCAAGCTCCGCCGCAACCTGGAAGCTTCCAACGCCAATCTGCAAGCCACCGCTGCCGACATGTACAACGTCAACCTGGTGCTGACCTCGGAGCTGGCAGCCGATTATTTCAACCTGCGCGAACTCGATGCCGAAACCCAGGTCGTGCAGGAATCGGTCGACATCGAGCAGAAAGGCCTGGACCTGGTGCAACGGCGTCACGACGGCGGGGTCGCCTCCGGACTTGACCTGGCGCAGCAGAAGACGCTGCTCGACTCCACCGTCTCGCAGCTTTACCTGGTGAAACAGCAGCGCGATCAGTTTGAACATGCCATCGCAGTGCTCACCGGCAATCCCGCGTCGACGTTTACCGTACCGGTGCGAGCGCTGAATGCCTCGCCCGTGCCCGTGCCGCTGGGCGTGCCTTCCGATCTGCTGGAACGGCGGCCCGACATTGCTGCCGCGGAGCGGCAGATGGCACAGCAGAACGCGCTGATCGGCGTCGCCAAAGCAGCGTTCTACCCGCAGCTCACGCTGACGGGAGCCGGCGGATACCAGAGCACCAACATCACCAGCCTGATCAGCGCACCCACGGCCATCTGGTCGCTGGGCGGCGACCTGCTGGAACCGGTGGTCAACGGCGGCCGCAATCGCGCCAACCTGGCCGCCACGCGCCACGCCTATGACGAGTCGGTGGCCAACTATCGCGAGTCGGTCCTGGTTGCGTTTCAGCAGGTGGAAGACGGCTTGTCCGGGCTGACGGAATTGTCACAGGCGACCTCCAGCGAGCAGGCCGCAGTTACCGATGCGCGACAGGCCTTGCAAATCGCCAACAATCGCTACGTCGGCGGCGTCACCACCTATCTCGACGTCATCACCGCGCAATCCACGCTGCTCTCCAACGAGCGCCTCGCCACCCAACTCACCGGCCAGCAGATGGTGACGGAGGTCTATCTGGTCAAGGCTCTGGGCGGAGGCTGGGACGCCTCGCAGATCCGGAACGACGTGGTTCATCCGCAGCCGATCCAGGCAATCCAGCAGTAGGTAGAGCTGGCCTTCAGGCAAGCGTCCAAGCGCTTTCTTCTGTGACCCCTCATCGACTTCCGCCGGTGAGGGATTTTCTTTTCCGACTTTCCGCAGCCTGTTCAAGCGTGCTCAACGACGCTTCGAACAGGATTGCGCCCCCACCGCTTGCTATCATCACCGCATGTCATCGGTTGCGGACGTTCTCGTCGTCGGTCTGGGCGCAGTAGGAAGCGCTGCCCTCTACCAGGCGGCGAAGCTCGGCGCCAGTGTCATCGGGCTCGACCGCTTCGTCCCACCGCACGACCGTGGCTCGTCGCACGGTGACACCCGCATCACCCGCCAGGCCATCGGCGAAGGACGCGAGTTTGTCCCCCTCGCTTTGCGCTCCAACCAAATCTGGGAAGAGCTGGAAGCCGCTACCGGCGCTTCTTTGCTGACCCGGAACGGCGGCTTGATCCTCGCCTCCGCCAACACTCCGGGCACGCACCACGGTTCGAAATCTTTCGTCCAAGACACCATCGACACAGCCACCGACTTCCATGTAGCCCATGAAATTCTCAGCGCTGCCGAGATTCAGCACCGTTATCCCCAATTCCGCCTGCGGGGCGACGAGGTCGGCTACTTCGAAAGCGGCGCAGGATTTCTCCGTCCCGAAGCGTGCATCGAAAGCCAACTGAGCGTCGCTCGGCAATTTGGCGCCCGGATCTTCACCGGCGAAACTGTTTTGGACATCACGTCCGCGTCCGACGGTACGGTGCGTGTAACCAGCGATCAGCGAAGCTGCTCAGCACGCAAGGTCATCGTCACGGCAGGAGCGTGGATTCCGCAGTTGCTGGGCGACAAGTACGCTCGCCACTTCGCCGTCTACCGCCAGATGCTAAGCTGGTTCGCCGTGCAGGATAACCGCGAGCGGTACGCTCCAGAGCATTTCCCCATCTTCATCTGGATCACCGGCAACCAGCCGCGCGACATGATGTACGGCTTTCCCGCTATCGACGGTCCCAACGGCGGCGTGAAGATCGCCACCGAACAGTACGACGCCACCACCGATCCCGACTCCACGGACACCGCCAGGGAAGACGACATCGCCGCTATGTTCGCCGAATACGTTGCCCCGCGCTTCCCCGATCTGTCCAGTGACTGCCTGCGCAGCGCCACCTGCCTGTACACGGTGACGGACGATGCCAAGTTCATCATCGATCGCTTTCGCGACTACGACAACGTGGTATTTGCTTCAGCCTGCTCCGGGCACGGCTTCAAACACTCCGCTGCGGTAGGCGAAGCACTCGCGCGCCAGGCGCTGGGACAACCGGCGCACGTGGACCTGTCGCCGTTCAGCCTGCGGCGTTTCAGAAACGTCTAATTATTTGGGTGAAACTCCCGGCGGCTCACTGGGATGCGCCAGGCTTTCTTTCTTGTGGAAGAGCTTGTGGTCGATGTCGGGCCAGAACTCCAGGAAGAGATTGCCCAGGCAGCCGTAACCCAGAGCGGTAGCGGCGCGGCCAGCCGTCAGGCCAACCCCTCGGTCCTCCTGCGGATAGTAGACATTGGAAATTGTACCCGCAGTGATCGCTCCCAGGACGTTCGAGTAGTGGAAGGTGTGCCCGCCCGAATCCTTGCGCGCGATAAACTCCTGCTTGATCGCGTCCCAGGTTCGGACCTTGACGCTCCCCTCACCCAGCCGGAAGTAGCGAGGGTCCTGCTTGAAAATCACGGGATAAAAAAAGTTGCTGAAAAAATTGCTGTCGGCGTTATCGGCCAGCGCCGCGCCATAACGCTTGCCAAATCCCTCCGCTCCCTGCCCATATCCTTCAAACGAATTGGTCGCCTGCCCCAGTCCCGCCGTCAGGCCCGCAGATACAAAGGTAAACGGATCGATCATGGTCCTGACCATCAGCTCAAACTTCTGGTGCGAAGTGAGCGGCGGAGCGTTGCGGACGTTCGTCATGGCAAACAACGGCACTACGCCCAAGGCGCGTTGCTTTTCCGACTGCTTCAGGATTTCCTGCGACGAAAGCGGCTTGGCAGCGGTGGTTGGCGCAGGAGCTGGCTGGGTTGTAGCCGGAGCCGTCGGAGCCTGCTGCGTCTGCGTCGTGGTCGCCGCCGGCGCAGACGGCTGCGTTTGGCTGGTATCCGGGGCCGTGGTGGTGGAAGCGGGAGGTGTTTCTGGTTGCTGGGCCACGGCGGCGAAAGACAACACGCCGACACAAAAGACGGCGACAGCAAAACGTTTGAGCAATGTCATCAATAAAAACCGTTCCGGCCGGTGGCAAACGAGGGTCAACCCCAATCCACGCGGGAACTTATCAGATTATCAGATGTTAGCGTTCAGGCCGTGATGAGGGTCCGTCGGCTGAAAACGGAATCTGGGTGGCTTGATTTTCGCTACAACCTATCCAGTTAATTCCACGTAACGGGGCTGGGAGTTCCTCTAATTTCGCTTTTTCGCTCGAAATCAGGCGGTCGTGGCCGCCAATTGCTCTGCCCGAGCATTGCGCACCAGCGCCAGCGCCGTCACATCGTTGTGTGCTGTAGGTGCCTGCATATATCGCCGCACGCCATCCACAATCACCGTGGCAATGTCTTTGGCGTTATCCTGGGGCGAGTTCTGGAAGCTCGTTTTCACCCGCTCCAGCCCAAACTCTTCTTTCTTGTACGCCGCCTCTACCACGCCGCGGGAAACCAGCAGCAGCGACGCTCCGTGCTGCAGTGCGGCGGTCGGCGCCTCGTAGGTTGAAGCGGAGAAAAGACCCAGCGGCAGACCGGTCGCTGGCAACTCGACAATCCCGGTTGGATCGCGCAGCAAGCCGGGCGTATGGCCGGCATTGGCGTAACAGATGGTGCCGATCTCTTCGTTGTAACAGCCCAGGAAGGCGGAGCATTGCCGCACTCCATTCGCTGCCCGCCGAATGCTGAGATTCAGCTCGAGGCAAAACTCCATCATGGCGTCGGCCTCGTTGATCTCTTCGTTGGCGAAGCGGTCTTTGCCCAGCTCCTGAAAGGTATGGCGCACGGCTTCCACGATGGAATGGTTTTCTTCATGCCTGCCGGCAACATCGAGCAGGCCGAAGATCACGCGGCATCGATTGGCGCGCAAAAAGTGGTAGAGGTCGCCGCCCACGCGTTCGCCTTCAATCATTCCGGCGATGTCGGCTCCGGAGAGCGGCGGAAATTCCGCACTCCGGGTGGCCACGAGCGGCACAGCAGCGCTGCGTTCACGTTGAAGTGTGAGTCTCATAACGAAGGGCGGTGGCTATCATAGCGGAAATTTGCCTGATTGCAACCCCGTTATCAGCTATCGCGGCGCACCATCAAGTGGGGGTCACAACCCGCATTTGCGGCATCTGCATCCCCACCTAGGAGACAGAGTAGGATAGGAAAGCTTTGCTGAGGGAGAGGATCGGCGTGCGTATCGTCAGCCTGGGGGAAATCCTGTGGGATGTTATCGGGGAAAAGGAATACCTGGGAGGCGCTCCGCTCAATTTTGCCGCCCATGCGCAGCAGCTGGGGCACGAGGTGTTCCTGGTGAGCGCGGTCGGAGCTGACGACCGCGGCCGTCGCGCCTTCGCCGGCATGCAGCAGCACGGGCTCTCCACCGAATTTGTTCAGGTCCTGCCCGAACGTAACACCGGTACCGCTGAGGTCGAACTTGACACCGAAGGCAAGCCGATGTTCCGCATCGTGCGCCCCGCGGCCTACGATTTCGTGCAGTTGACGGTACCCATCCTCGATCGCATCGCCGCCCTGGAACCGCAGTGGATTTATTTCGGCACCCTGTATCACATCTCGCACAAGTCGCTGGCCTCAACCCTGCGGCTGCTGGAGGAAGTGCCCACTGCCCGCCGCTTCTACGATGTCAACCTGCGCGACGGCAACTGGAACTTGCCGACCGTGGAACAACTGGCGGCGCAGGCTACCGTCATCAAACTCAGCGACAGCGAGGCGGAATCGCTCGACGGCTCTGTCGATGCCGACGGATATGAAGGATCGGTGCATCACTTCTGTCAGCGCTGGAGCGATCAGTACAGCTGCAAGACGATTTGCGTAACCTTCGGCGAGCGTGGCTGCGGAATCTACAAAGACTGCGCCTACTGCGAAGCCCCGGGCTGCAAGGTCCACGTCGCAGACACCGTAGGAGCGGGCGACGCCTTCGCCGCCGCTTTTGTGCATGGACTGAGCGCCGGTTGGGACGCCTATCGCATCGGCAAATTCGCCAACGCCGTCGGCGGCCTGGTAGCCAGCCGCCCAGGAGCGATCCCCGAGTGGAATCCCAGCGAAGTGTCTGCCATGATTGGGGAATGCGAAGAAAGCTAGAAGCCGTGGCTAGGACTAGTGGTCAGTGGCCAGGAATTGGTACCTGCTGAATCGGGTATAGCGTTTCGGGACTCGCGCCCTATCCATGACGTGTAGGCCTCTGTGGACTCTAATCTAATGCGCGCTCCCGCCATGAAGTGTCATCCCGACCGGAGCGGAGACGCAGTCGCAGCTAGTGGAGGGACCTGCTCTTGCCCGCACTGAATCAATGCCGGGTTGCACAAGGACTCTTACCCCAGATCAACGTATGCCAAACTAGCTACCACTAGCCACTGACCACTGCTTCTCTCACTTTTTCGGCTCGAAGTCTTCCGGCTCCGGCTTCGTCATCTGCTCCAACTGGGTGCGCCAGTCGGTTTCCTGCACAAATTGCCGTGAGTCGCGCCAGCCCGGCCGAACTTTCACGAAGAGCTCCAGGTACACCTTGGTGTTCAGAAGCTTTTCGATCTGCACTCGTGCCGCGGTCCCAATCTTCTTCAGCGTCGCGGCCTGCTTGCCGATCAGGATCGCCTTCTGTCCCTCGCGCTCGCAGAAGATGGTCGCGGCCACTCGCGTCAACCGCTCGCTTTCTTCGTACTGTTCGATCAGCACGGTCGTCGCATACGGCACTTCCTGCTCGGTCTTCAGCAGCACCTGCTCGCGGATGAGTTCGGCTACCAGGAAGCGCTCCGGCTGGTCCGTGATCTGATCTTTCGGGAAGTAGCGCGGCCCGTCGGGCAGCGCTCGCACCACCGAATCCAGCAGCATGTCCAGCCCATCGTGCTTCAGCGCCGAGATCGGAATCACCTCCGCAAAATCGTGCAGCGCTTTGTACTCGGCGATGAGCGGCAGCAGTTTCTCCTTGGCGAGCGCGTCAATTTTGTTGAGCAGCAGGAAGGCTTTCTGCCCGCTCTTCTTGGCGATGTCGAGCACGAACTCGTCGCCCGTGCCGAACTTCGCGGTCGCATCCACAATGATCAGCAGCAGGTCGCAGCCCTCCAGCGCGTCATAAACTTCTTTCATCATGCGCCGGTTGAGCGAGTTAACGGGTTTGTGCACGCCGGGGGTATCGATCAGCACAATCTGGCCCACCGGACGCTTCCCTTTGCGCTCGACGTTAACGATGCCTTGGATGCGATTGCGCGTGGTCTGCGCCTTGCGCGTCACGATGGCCAGCTTTTCGCCAACCAGCGCGTTCAGCAGCGTGGACTTGCCGGCGTTAGGACGCCCGATAATCGACACAAACCCGGAACGAAATGCCATAGAAACCTGAATCTTGAGTGTACAGGGAGAGCAGCGCTCTAGCTCAGCAAGGATTGTCCCCGGCAAGACGAACTTGATTGCTGCTGAAGGCGCCATTCTTCAACAGACGTTATGCATCAACCTGCTTTGTTTCCAGGGTCACGCGCACCCGGTCTACGCGCCGCTCGGTCGATTCCAGCACTTCGAAGCGCAGCCCATTCTCTTCGAACACTTCCCCGGCCTTAGGGATGTGGCCTGCCAGCTCGCTCACCAGCCCCGCGATGGTCGTGGCTTCTTTTTCATCGGGACGGAAGCCGAACAGCTTCTCCAGCAAATCGACGTCGGTATTGCCGTTGAAGATGTAGGAGGTGTCGCTCTCTTTCACCACTTCCGACTTCTCGTGCTCGTCGCGGATCTCGCCGACAATCTCTTCCACCAGGTCTTCAATCGTCACCAGTCCGGCAACGCCGCCGTACTCGTCAATCACCACCGCCAGCCGCGTGTTGTCGCGCTGCATGGTGCGCAGGAGTTCGCTGCCCAGCTTGGTTTCGGGCACGAAGTAGACCTCGGGCTTCATCAGCTCGCCCACCGTCTTGGTGTGGGCCTCGACATCGGAGACCTGCAACACATCCTTGACGTAGACAATGCCCTTGATGTGGTCGATGTCGCCCTCATACACCGGAATGCGCGAGTAGGGATATTTCTTCAGCAGCTCGGTGAATTCTTCCACCGTCGTGGTCGTCGGGACTGCCACAATTTCCGGGCGCGGCGTCATCACCTCACGCACCGTCTTGTCGCCAAACTCCACCACCGACTGGATAAGGTCGCGATCGCTCTCTTCCAGGATGCCTTCTTCCTGCCCGGCTTCAATCAGCGCGTCCACGGCTTCGGAGGGGTGTTCCGGGCGCCTTCTCCGGATGCTCCTTGCTGAGGGAAGCCACCGACAGCCCAAAGCTGAGAATCACCGTCGCCGGCAGGGCCAGGTAGATAAGCGCGCGCAGTACCGGAACCCAGCGTGCCAGCCACTCGCCGCGGGTGCGCACGAAAAACAGGTAGGGCATCAGCTGGTGGAAGATGACGATGATGAATACCAGGCTGACCAGCGCCTGCACCAGGTCCAGCACCACCCAGCGATTTTCCTTGAACAGCACATAGCCGATGAGCACGCCGATGAAGGCCATGCACAGCTGCGTCAGCACGGTCATGGACAGCGCGGCCCGCTCGCGGCTCGCATGCAGACGCGGCTCAACCCGCTCTTCGTAGGCTTCGATGTTTTCCTGGAATTCGCGCGAGAGAAATTTGCCCATCTCGGCGTAAAGCCGATCGACGTAGGAGACCAGCGCCAGCAACCCCATCAGCACCAGCAGCAGGATGGATAACGGAAGGGTCATCTCCGGCGCCCCTTAGGGGGCCGGGAAGCAGGCGGCTTGCGCGCTTTGGCCGGCGCGGCATGGGTGCGCTCGATCAAACCCACCGGCAGGCCCAGCTTCAGTCGCAGCGACGACTCGCGCGCCCGCATCTCGCCTTCGTCGCTTTCATGGTCAAATCCCGCCAGGTGCAGCATGCCATGCAAAACCAGGATCTTTACCTCGGTCTCGGTCGAGTGCCCAAGTTCGCCGGCGTTGGCCGCGGCGATCTCCGCTGAGATGGCGATGTCGCCCGCCACTCCGGGTATGTCGGAAGGAAAAGAAAGCACGTCGGTGGACTTGTTCTTCTTGCGGAAGCGCCGGTTCAGGGCCTGCATCTCGGTATTGGAGGTGATACGAATGTCGACTTCGCCGCGCAGACCAACGGCGCGCCTGGCTCTGCCGGCAAACAGCGACAGTGCCCGCCCGCGAATTTCGTTGTCGTCGTGCTCCAGAATGATCACGTTCGTATCAAGAACAAAGGGGAGGGCAATTGAGCCCTCCCACACTATGGTACCAAGTTTTTATTCGGAAACGCGGTTTGGCGGCGGCGGGGGGGCCTCGGCCGGCGGCACACTGGCCAGCGGCGACTCACGTTCCACGCTGGTGGTGTACACGCGACCGTCACTGCTGCGCGCCGTGGCGTATCCGTTGGCGCCCTTCACTTCCAGCGACAGCAGAAGCTGCTCGTTCCGTCCCTTGTGATCGTCGTAGGCGCGGATGATACGCTGCACCAGGTGGTGACGCACCACGTCGCCTTCGTCGAAGAAGCAGAAGCGAATGCCCTCGACGTTTTTCAGGATGTCCGTCGCTTCCACCAGCCCGCTGCGGGCGGCATTGGGCAAATCGATCTGGGTCACATCGCCGGTGATGACCGCCTTGGAATTGAAGCCCAGGCGGGTCAGGAACATCTTCATCTGCTCCGAGGTCGTGTTCTGCGCTTCGTCGAGAATCACGAACGCGTCGTTGAGCGTGCGGCCGCGCATGAACGCGATGGGCGCAATCTCGATGACGTTCTTCTCCAGATAGCGATCGACCTTGTCCGGTTCAACCATGTCGTACAGCGCGTCGTACAAAGGCCGGAGATAGGGATCGACCTTCTCCTGCAACGTGCCGGGCAGAAAACCCAGGCGCTCGCCGGCTTCAACCGCCGGACGCGCCAGCACAATGCGGTTTACGCGCTTGGACAGCAGCGCCGAGATGGCCATGGCTACGGCGAGATAGGTCTTGCCGGTTCCGGCCGGGCCCACGCCAAAAACCATGTCGTTCTTCTCGATGGCTTCAAGATAGCGCCGCTGGTTGATGCTCTTGGGCTGCACTGTGCGCTTGCCGAAGGAACGCTGCTTCCCGGCCTCGGCCAGCCCGCGCAAGGTTGCGGTGGAGTCCGAGGTGAGGACGCGAATCATGACAGCAAGGTCGCCGTTGACGAAGGTGTAGCCATTGCGCAGCAGGTGCTGATAGTCGGCAAAGATCTGCTCGACACGGGCCACGTCGGCGGCCGCGCCAACGATCTCAATCGAGTCGGCACGCAGGTTGATGGTCACGTTTAGACCGTCTTCCAGCAATCGCAGGTTTTCGTCGCGGGTACCAAACAGGGCTTCGATATTGGGACTAATTTCGATGTTCTTCTTCATCTAGGGTCGGAAGACGACCTCCGTAGGTTGCGGGGCGATGTGCGTCGGGGCGACCAATTCGCGCCGGTGGAACGCGAATCGAGTTGGTTGCGTAATACGCCGGCAGGCGGAACTATCCGCTTGGATCCGGCGAGAACGATCAGCAAACGACATGCATGATGACGCGATGAAACCTGGGGAGGGATTGCGGCCGGAATTTCGTCCAAGCCAAAAACTACATCCATTGGCCGCTAGCGTAATCCCGAAACCGGCCCGCGTCAATCCTGCTGACGACCGATATGGTGCCGGTTGAGGTACTTTGTTTGAATACGCAGTCAAAACGCTCTACCCATAGGATTAGATGATGGTTCCAGCGGAAGGGAGCGCTGCGGGTGGCCGGTTTTCGCCAAGCGCATGGCCTTCAGGCGTGCAGGTCGCAGTAGGATAAGGGAACAGGCATGAGCGCCTGTGATCTGCAGGTGCCCAAAAGCTGGGGCCAGTGGGTTTAGGGGGCCTTAGCTGCACGGCTGAACAGGCTGCTGAAAACGTTTACTGGACGTCAGGTCAGGAAAAGACCCTCAGGGGCTAATGCCCGGACGTATATTCAGCGCCTTACGGCACGGCTGAAGCCCTGCCCTGACAAAAGCCTCGCCTCGTCGGAGTTTTTCCGCGGTCGGTAAAGGCGTTCACCACCCTCTTGGGTTATTGAGAGGATTTGCCGAAACTGGCCTAAATCCGGTAGAATCAGCTATTCGGCTCACGTCGAGATTTCTTACTAAGGACTGTCAGGAACGTATGGCGAATCATTTTTCGGCGCTGAAGCGTACGCGTCAAACCGAGACCAAGACTACGCGCAATCGCGCCAACAAATCCCGCCTGCGCGGAGCCCTGCGCTCCCTGCGCGCGGCCATTGCCAAGGGCGACAAAGAAGCTGCCCTGACCGCCTACCGCGAGACGGTTTCCGTGGTGGACAAGGGCGTCCAGAAGGGCAGCCTGCACAAGAACACCGCCAGCCGCTACAAAGCTCGCCTGAACAAGCGGGTCAAGGCCGTAGGCGCCGCGAAGTAAGTTTCGCCCCTAACCAGATTCCGGCGGGCCATGCGCCCGCCTTTTCTATTTCCCGACAAAATACGGCTTGCCCGCCTGTGCCGAAAAGCACCATGCCCGCTGTTGCATCGCCCCCTGCCGCGATCCCGTTGTGGCTCTGGCCCAACCTGCTGAGCCTGGACGCTCCCCTGGTTGCCGTGCTCTGGATGCAGTTATTCGCTCGCTCCGCGCCAGCCCACGTGGGCTGGACCGTGTCGCTGGTACTGGCGCTGGCGGTTTGGCTGATCTACGCGGCCGACCGCCTGCTGGACGTCTCGCGCGGCGACGCCACCCTGGCGGCATCGTCGCGGCACCGCTTTTGCCGGGCGCACCGCCGCAAATTTCTCCTGCTGCTCATCACATTGGCGGGCTTGACCGGCGGCCTGTGCCTTATGCTCGACCGCCGCACCCTCCAATACGGAGGCCTGCTGTTGGTGCTGGTCGCGGTCTACTTCGTCGCCGTTCACCGGGCGGGATCCCGCTACTTTCCCAAGGAAGCCGTCGTGGGAGTCGTCTTCGGCTTGGGAGTCTATCTGCCTGTATGGGCCCGACTGGGGACTCGACCTTCACCGGCCACGACCGTCTCCCTCGTGCTGTTCATGCTGCTTTGCTGGCTGAATGCCGTTCTCATCGAACATGCCGAGTGGCTGGACCTGCGTCACCGGCGCGGCCAGGCGCCGCATGCTTTGACCGTTGCGGCGGGAAAGAATTTGTCTGCGATGGGCGGCGCGATCGCGACAGGCGCGGGCGTGCTAACCCTGCTTCCTGCGTTCCATATGGAGCGGTCGATGCTGCTCTCCCTCGTGCTTAGCACAGTGGGGTTGGCTGCTCTGGCAGCGGGACGGCGGAGGCTTAACCTCGACGCGCTGCGCGTCCTGGCGGACGCGGCCCTGCTCACCCCTGGCCTGGTGCTGCTGTTCCGCCGCTAAATCTTAGGCGAGGAACTCGGGGGAACCATCTCACCTTCTCAGCGCCGACCTTGCGATACTGCTAGGGAACGCTGATTAGGTGCACGAACCGTTCCTCAACGGCTGAAGCCGAATGGATGTTCCCGGCACCAGACGACCTGAAGGGCCGTCCCCTTCGGGAAAGATCACGAAAGCAGAGTTTCTCTAACGATGGCTTCCCGGCGGACAACGTGAACTGCGATCTCATCGCGCCGTGGTATGAGCCGGTGGAGCATCTTTCGTTTGGACACGCGCTGGAGCGTCGCCGCACCGCGTTCCTGAATCGCATTGGCCCGGTGCGCAATGCCATCTCCTGCGGCGAAGGCGATGGTCGGTTCGTCGCCGAACTGTTGCGCGCCAACCCCAACGTGCAGGTGACGGCGGTGGACGCCAGCGCCAGGATGACGCAGCTGGCCGAGCGCCGGGTCATCGCAATGGGCGCAGATTTCGCCAGCCGCGGCCGCTTCTACCGCGCCGACGTGAATAGCTTCACGCCGCCGGCCGGCCCCTACGATCTGATCGCCACCCATTTCTTCTTTGACTGCTTCGCCACGAACGAATTGGAGCGAATCATTCCCCGCATTGCCGCCTGGGCCGCTCCGCGGGCGCAGTGGATCGTCTCCGAATTTCAGCAGCCGCCAGATCCCCTGGCCCACCTGTGGACCGGCGCCGTGATTCGCAGCCTTTACGGGGCGTTCCGCGTGACCACGGGCCTGCGCACTACCCACCTGCCCAGCTATCGACCCGCGCTAGTAGCCGCAGGTTTCAAGCTGCAACAGCAGGAGACAGCCTGCGCGGGGTTGTTGATTTCGGAGATGTGGCGACGCTAGTGAGAAACGCATTCACCAGGAAGCACAAAGGATTTTGTTCGTTGGATGCTGTTGGTCGCAAACTCGCAACAAGACAGTCAAAGTCAAAAACCCCACTCAAGCAAAAGAAGCTTGAATGGGGCACCCGATAAACACGGATTCAACACAAGAACGGATTTACCGCGGAGGCACTGAGGATACAGAGGGAAAGCAAGTCATCTCTAAAACCTCCGTGACCTCCGTGTCTCCGTGGTGGATATTCTCTCTGTCTCTCTACTTCGCGACGGCTTCGACCGGCTTGGCGGCCTCTTCGGCTGCGGGCTGGGGCTTCCAGCGCAGTACCGGCTTGCGCGCGGCGCTGGTTTCGTCCAGCCGCGAGATGCGCGTGTTGTGCGGCGCTTCCAGAATGATCTCGGGATGCTCCTCCGCTTCCTCGGCGATCGACTTCATGGCGTCGATGAACAGGTCCAGCGACTCCTTCGACTCGCTCTCCGTCGGCTCGATCATCAGCGCGCCGTGTACCACCAGCGGGAAGCTGACGGTGTAGGGATGGAAGCCGTAGTCGATGAGCCGCTTGGCGATGTCGCCGGTCTTGATGCCCTTGCGGTTCTGCAGGCGGTCGCTGAAGACCACCTCGTGCATGGTCGGCGTGTTGTACGGCAGGTCATAGACGCCTTCCAGCCCCTTGCGAATGTAGTTGGCGTTCAGCACCGCGTCTTCCGTGGTCTGCCGCAGGCCTTCAGGGCCGTTGGCCATGATGTACGCCAGAGCGCGCACGTGCATGCCGAAGTTTCCGTAGAACATGCGTACCCGGCCGACGGACTGCGGGCGGTTGTAGTCGAAGCCCAGCAGGCCATCTTTCTTGGTGACCACCACCGGCGTAGGCAAGAACGGCTCCAGAATTTGCTTGCAGGCCACCGGGCCAGAGCCCGGACCACCTCCGCCGTGGGGAGTGGAAAACGTCTTGTGCAGGTTCAGGTGCATGACGTCGGCGCCGAAGTCGCCGGGGCGAACCTTGCCCACCAGCGCGTTCATGTTGGCGCCATCCATGTAGAGCAGCGCACCCTTGGCGTGCAGGATGTCGGCGATCTTATGGATCTCCTGCTCGAAGACGCCCAGGGTGTTGGGGTTGGTCAGCATCAGCGCGGCCACGTCTTCGTTGACCTGCGCTTCCAGCGACGCCAAGTCGACCATGCCGGCGGCGTTCGACTTCAGGTTCTCAACGTTGTAGCCGACCATGGCGGCGGTGGCCGGGTTGGTGCCGTGCGCCGAGTCTGGGATGAGGATCTTCTTGCGCGGATTGCCCTGCGACTCCAGATACGCGCGCACCATCAGGATGCCGGTGAACTCGCCGTGCGCGCCGGCTGCCGGCTGCAAGGTGATGGCGTCCATGCCGGTGATCTCGATCAGCTGCTCGCTGAGCATCTGCAGGATGCGCAGCGCGCCCTGGCTCACCCGCTCCGGCTGGTAAGGATGCGCCTCGGCCAGCCCCATCAGCCGCGCCACGGTTTCGTTGACCCGCGCGTTGTACTTCATGGTGCAGGAGCCCAGCGGATACATGCCGTGATCGACCGCGTAATTCCAGGTGGAGATGCGGGTGTAGTGGCGGATGATTTCGATCTCGCTGACTTCCGGCATCTGGCCCAGGTCGGTCGCGCAGTTCGCTCGCCCAGCAGTGCGGCGGCATCGACCTCGGGAACATCGAGCGGCGGCAGCTTGTACGCCTTCTTGCCGGGCGATGACTTCTCGAAAATCAGTCCTTCGTTCTGGCTGATGTGGGTGGTGGCTCTGCGGATTTTTTCGTTGAGGTTCACAGCGCCACCTCCTTCGCGGCCGCGTCGATCGAAGCTTTGGTGGTGGTCTCGGTGCAGCACCACAACGAAGCATTGCTCAGTTCGGGATAAAACTTCTTCAGCGGGAAGCCTCCGATGATGCGTTCGGCCAGCAGCTTGTCGTTGATGGCGTAGGGATCGGTCTTGGTCTCGATGACGAACTCGTTGAAGCGCGGAGCGCCGTCGAACAGGACCTTCGCGCCGCTCTTCTTGAATTGCTCGGCGGCGTAGTGGGCCTTGGCCAGATTTTGCGTGGCCAGGTCTTTCAATCCCTCCTTGCCGTAGACCGTCATGAAGATGCCGCACATCAGCGCGACCAGGCCCTGGTTGGTGCAGATGTTCGAGGTCGCCTTCTCGCGGCGGATGTGCTGCTCGCGGGTGGAGAGGGTCAGCACGAAGCCACGGCGGCCTTCGCGATCACGGGCTTCGCCCACCAGTCGGCCGGGAATCTGGCGCACAAACTTGTCGCGGGTCGCCATCACGCCGCAATAGGGACCGCCAAAGCCCAGCGGCACGCCGAACGACTGGGCTTCCAGGCTGACGATGTCGGCTTCGGCGGGCGGCTTGACGATGCCCAGCGAAAGCGCCTCGGCGATGGAGACGATCAGCAGCGCGCCTTTCTTGTGGACGATGTCGGCGATAGCGGCAACGTCTTCGATGGTGCCGAAGAAGTTGGGCGACTGGATGAGCACGCCGGCGGTATCGCTCGTCGATGGACTTGTCCAGTGCGTCGAGGTCGACGCGGCCGTTCTCGCCATAACCGAAGGTGGACACCGGCATGCCCTGGTGCTGGGCGTAGGTGGTGATGACCTCGCGGTACTCGGGATGGACCGTGGTGGCGACCACCGACTGACGGCGGCCGGTGACACGGGCGGCCATCATCAGCGCCTCGGCCGCGCCGGTCGAGCCGTCGTACATGGAGGCGTTGGCCACGTCCATGCCGGTCAACTCGCAGATCATGGACTGGAACTCGAAGATCGACTGCAGCGTACCCTGGGCGATCTCCGGCTGGTAAGGGGTGTAGGCGGTGAAGAATTCTCCGCGGGAGACGAGCGAATCGATGACGACCGGGCGGTAGTGCGAGTAGGCGCCCGCGCCCAGGAAGGTGGCATAGCCCTGCGCGCTTTCGGCGGCGCGCTGGCGGAAGAACTCCACGATCTCGCTTTCGGCGTAGGAGCGCGGAATCTTGAGGTCGGCCTTCAGACGGTATTCGGCGGGAATGGCCGCAAACAGGTCGTCAATCGATTTCGCGCCGATTTCGCTGAGCATGGCTTCGCGGTCGGTTTGCGATTTAGGAAGATAGCGCATGGATACCTGTGGCTTTCGTGGGCGTTGTTATCGATGCAAAAAAATGAGAAACATTGGTTAGGAAGCTCGTGCCGGGTCACGCCATTCGACGTAACGTGAAGCTCTCGCGGCCGGCTTCGGAAAAATCGGGTGATCCTTGTCGTCCCTACGGGACTCAAACTTGTTTCGCGCCCACCCCGCACTCCGCTTGCGGCTGCGTGCTGGGCTAAGCTGTTCGCGCCTTCGGCGCTGGTTTTGCGGCCGATCCAGTTCGTCGCTCACCAAGGTGCGTCCTTTCAGAACTCCACAGGACGCCTTCTTCAGCAGCCTGTGTTCTGACGCGAATCTCGCAGTGCCGACTAGTGGCCGCCTTCTTCGGCGACGAACTTTTCGTAGTCGGCGGTCGCAAGCAGGCTGTCGCCTCGTTCGGGATTTTTCAGCTTCACTTTGATCATCCAGGTGGTGTTGGCGTCCTTGTTCACCTGTTCAGGCGCCGTGTTCAAGGCTTCGTTGATTTCGGTGACCGTGCCGGAGACGGGGGCGAACAGATCGGAAACGGCCTTCACCGACTCAACCGAGCCGAAGGTTTTGCCGGCGGAGATCTCCGCGCCGACTTTGGGCAGTTCGACAAAGACGATGTCGCCCAGCGAATTCTGCGCGTAATCCGTGATGCCGATCGTGCCGGTGCTGCCGTCAATTTTCAGCCACTCGTGCTCTTTGGTGTACTTGTAATCTGTGGGATAAGCCATGTTGCTTTCCTCCTCAGCACCTGACGGTGCATCGGCAACTTGTATTGGATGATGACCAAACAAAAACGAACTACGACTGCTTCTTGGGACGCTTGTAAAACGGTGTCGGCACAACCTTGCACTTCACCGGCTGTTGCTCGGACTCGACCGTGACTTCGTGTCCCATTTCCGACTGCTCGACCGGAACATACGCCAGCGCGATGTTCTTCTTGAGAAAAGGAGCGTAGGAACCGCTGGTCACGTAGCCGATTTCCTGGCCGCTGTCTGACGTCGAGCACCTTATAGCCGTCGCGGGGGATGCCGCGGTCGACCGACTCCAGCCCTACCAGCTTCCGCTTGATGCCGTTGGCCTTGGCCTTGGCCAGCGCGTCGCGGCCGACGAACTCGCCCTTCTCCATCTTGATGAAGCGATCGAGTCCGGCTTCCCACACGTTGATGGATTCGGAAATCTCGTGGCCGTAGAGCGACAGGTTGCCTTCCAGGCGCAGCGTGTTGCGCGCACCCAGCCCGGCGGGAACGATGCCGAATTCCTTGCCGGCTTCCATCACTTCATTCCACACCCGGGCGCTGGTGGCCTCGTCGGTGGGGACGTAGATTTCAAAGCCGTCCTCGGCGGTGTAGCCGGTGCGGGCGATCATGATGTTGGGCAATCCGCAGACGGTGCCGTGGGTGAACCAGTAGAACTTCACCTTGGACAGGTCGGCGTCAGTCAGCTTCTGCAGCGTGTCGACGCCCTTGGGTCCCTGGATGGCGATCTGGGTGTAATCGTCGCTGAGGTTCTCGACTTTGACGTTGAACTGCCTGGTATTTTCGGTGACCCAGTTGACGTCTTTCTCGCGGGTGCCGGCGTTGATGACCAGCAGGTAGTCGTCTTCGCCGAGGCGGTGGACGATGACGTCATCGACAAACGTTCCCTCGGGATACAGCATGGCCGAGTAGCGGCCTGGCCGATCGCAAGGCCGGCGGCGTCGTTCATGGTGATGTGCTGCACGGCGTCCAGGGCCTGCGGGCCGGAGATGCGGATGTCGCCCATGTGGCTGACGTCGAAGACACCGACGCCGTTGCGGACCGCCAAATGTTCTTTCATCAGGCCGCCGACGGAGGGATATTCGACGGGCATGTCCCAGCCGTTGAAATCGACCATTTTGGCGCCGAGTTGGCGGTGGACAGCGTTCAAGGCAGTCTTGCGAATGGGTGTGGCCACCTGGGTCTCGGAAGGCAAGCGGGAATCCTTTGGCGCACAGGACGCGCGGTCGAGGTTGGTGTAACTAAGTACGGTACCATGCGCGATTTTCGGCGGTCAACGGACGGGGACTGGAGGCAATTCGTCAGTTGAGACTGACCGATGCAGGAGAAGGGTAAACCCTCAGGCGTGCCTGCTGCAGCCCAGATGCAATGCGCGCCTTAGCCTCCAAGGAAGATCCTCCCCCTTACCTCAGCGGCTGAAGCCGAGATGATAGAGCCATGTTCTCTAGTGCACTCCTGAAGGAGTGCTCCACCCAATTAAGTCCTGTACAGATTTTAGACAGTTACGAAGGTACAGTCGCTTCCCTATCTGAAATTGGACCATTGGGGCGCAAATCGCGCGTAATCACAGACCACGGCCGCTCCGTTTTTTCAAGATGGAAGAGTAGTTCCTTGGGAGCGGACCTTCGGAATGCGGACATTTCCCGGTGTGGTGGTACGGGCCCCTAGTCGTTTCAAAGTTTTCCCGATTGTGCTTGCGTTCCTGCTGTGCCCGTTGCTGCGCCTGATAGCGCAGGACGGTTCGACCTCGCTGCAAGGGCTGGTGGAGGATGCCAGCGGGGCGCGCATTGCCTCGGCGGAAATCACCATTACCGATCCGTCGCGCGGGTTCAAGCTGAAGGCGGTCACCGACGCGCAAGGCTCATTCAACTTCAACTTCCTGGCGCCCGGGCGATACGACGTCGCCGCGTCGTCTCCGGGAATGGCGGTCAAGACCAGCCACGCGGTCGACCTGTTTGTGGGCGGGGTTTCGGTGGTGCAGCTGCGGCTGGTTCCGGCGGCACTGGTAGAAACCGTCACGGTGAAGGCGGCGCCGGTGGTGGTCGACAGCCTGACCGGCGAAGTTTCCAACGTGGTGACGCAGGACGCCATCCAGGACTTGCCGCTCAACGGACGGCGCTTCACCGATCTGGCGCTGCTGGGGTCGAATGTGACGCAGGACCCGCGTGGGCTGACCTCGGACTCCAACGGGGACCTGTCGTTTGGCGGGGTGCGGGGCTTCGAGAACAGCTTCCAGGTGGACGGGACGGACGACAACAACTCGTTCTACGCGCAGGCGCGGGGACGATATCGCGCGCCCTACCAGTTCAGCAACGAGGTGATCCAGGAGTTCCGGGTGTCGTCGAACTCGTACAGTGCGGAGTTGGGCCGCGCGGGCGGCGCTGTGTTCAACGTGGCCACCAAGTCAGGCACCAACCATTGGCACGGCACCGACTTTTACTATCTGCGGGACCGCAGCTTCGATGCGCAGCAGGCCTATGCCAGCAGTCAACCGAACGACCGGCAGCAACAGTTTGGAGCCACCTGGGCGGGCCGATCAGGAAAGACCGTATTTTCTTCTACGCCGGATTCGACCAGGACCTGCTGACGGTGCCGTCGGTAGTGGAGTTTTCCAACGGAACGTACACCATCGTCCCCAAGACGACGGACTACGACTACACCGACAAGAACCTGGTGATGGCGGCGGCGCAGACAGCTGAACGCTATGGGCGGGACGTATCCCACCAACATGCGGGGCAACGCCGGCTTTGCCAAGGTCGACTTTCACCTCTCGTCGAAGCAGCTGGCGTTCGTGCGACTGAGCACGTCGATGCTGACGGGCACGAATAACGTGTTCTTCGATCCCGCCAGTCCGATCACCGCGTATGCCGCCAGCGGCAACGGGACGGAGAACGTGAACACAGCCAGCCTGGCGGGATCGCTGACCAGCGCCTGGACCAACAAACTGGCTACGCAGTCGCGGCTGCAATTCTCGCGCGACCTGGAGAATTCGACGGCCAACTCCTATGAGCCGTGGACGAAGATCTACGACATCATTGCCGGCTTCGGCGGGTCGAGCACGCTGCCGCGCGACACGCGCGAGGAAAAGCTGAACATAGCGGAGACCGTGAGCTATGAGACGGGGCGCGTGCATTGGAAGTTCGGTGGGGACTTCATCCAGGCCTGGGTCTACAACTACTACCCCTACATGTTTGACGGGGAATATTACTTTGACAACATAAAGGTGAACCCCTGGACCTATGCACCCATGAAACGCGGCGAGCCGCTGTCGCCGTTGCGGGCCTATGCGCATAATGTGCCGCGGTACTACATACAGGATTTCGGCGACGCGACGTCGCATCCCGATACGCGGTTCTACTCCGGGTTCATGCAGGACACGATTCGCGCGACCCGCAACCTGACGCTGAACGTGGGAATTCGCTACGACGTGCAGACGTTTGAGCCGGGCAAGCTGGCGACCAATCCGCTGTATGCGCCCGCGGGAAAGATTCCCAGCGACGTCAACAACTTCTCGCCGCGCCTGGGATTTTCGTACGCGGTGGGCGACCGGCATGCGATGGTCATACGCGGCGGCGCGGGACTGTTCTACCTGCCGATTCCGGCAATGTACGCGTCGCAGGTGGCCTACGATAACGGGCTGCAGGGGAGCAACCTGTTCCTGGACGCGATGGTTCCGGCGCAAGCCGCGTTGATGCCGACCTATCCGAGCCGCTTGGTGAATTGCCCACCGGGAACGCTGGTGTGCATGCCGCCGGCATCTGTGAACGGGCTGGTGACGTCGAGCATTTCGGCTTTCGCTCCAAACTTCCAGACTCCGTATACCGAGCAGGCGAACCTGACCGTGCAGCGTGAATTGGGACGCAACGTCACGGCGACGGTGAGCTACATCTACGTTCACAGCCTGCACCAGATCCGCTCGCTCGACGTAAATCTTCCCAAGCCGACGATCACGGAGTATCCGGTGTACAGCGACACCGGGTCGGTGTTCCTGGGGATGTACAACGTGGCTTCGTTTGCGACCTGGCAAACGACTCCGTCGTCCACCTGCGCTTATCCTCCGTGCATCAATCCGGTGCAGCGACCCGATCCACGGCTGGAGGCGATCAACTCGTTCGAAAGCGCGGCCAGCAGTATCTACAACGGCATGACGGTGTCAGTGAAGCGGCAGTTGCAGCATGGCATGTATTTTCAATTGGGCTACACGCTGGCCAAGGCGATGGACAACGGGCCAGATGCGCTGGTGGTGGGACGTTCGGGCAATGTGCAGGACGCGTACGCCACATCGCTGGAGTGGGGGCCGAGCGTCACCGATCAGAGGAACCGCTTCGTGGCGGCGTGGGTGGCGCAGCCGGCATTCAAGTTCAGCCAGGGCGCGCTGAATCGGATGCTGAACAACTGGTCGCTGTCGAGCGTGATCACCACCGGGTCGGGGCGGCCAGTGAACGCCACCATGGCGGGCGATCCGAATGGCGATGGCAACATCTACAACGATCGCCTGCCGGGATACCGCAGAAACGCGTTTCTGGGGCCAGACTACTTCAGCACGGACATGCGGATCACGCGCAATATCCGCTGTGGCGAGCACGTGGTGTGGAGTTTGATGGCGGAGTCGTTCAACGTGTTTAACCGCACCAATGGCATGCTGCAACTGAGCGACGACGGATTCTACAATTCGTCGGGACAGTTCGTGGCGTATTCCACGCTGGTGAAGAACAAGGTGTATCCGGGGATGTTCCTGGTGAATTCGCAATTCCTGACTGCCGACCAACGCGTATGCGCCGCGGCAGGTGCAGTTTGCGCTAAGGCTCAGTTTCTAAAGAAAGATAGCCTCAGGTCAAGACTTTGGTGCCAACTACGGGGAGCACTTCTACCCCAGCGGCAAAGGTAAGTCTTTGCTTGACTTCGGGTATTAACACAGGGATAACTGTTGATGTCCATGTCGGACGAGTTTGGGGGTGTTTCCTGTTTGGCGGAAGTTCGCATTCAAGAGGGCGAGTCGGTAGACAATGCCCTTCGGCGTTTCAAGCGCAAGGTCCAGCAAGAGGACATCATCAAGGAAGTGAAGCGTCACTCCTTCTACCTCAAGCCGGGCGAGAAGAAGCGCGTGAAAGAAGCGCTGGCCCGCAAACGTAGCCGCAAAAAGGCTCGTAAGGAGCAGGACTAATTTAAAGCTGGGCCGCCGTTCCGATGGCGGCCCTTGGCTTTTTCAGTTGAGACGGAATTCTTATCGAGTCGCACTGCAGTTTTACCTAGTATGTGCCATGCGTTGGGGCATGGTGGGCCGAACCCAGGGAGATGTACCTGAGCAGCTGGAATTTGCGGCTGATTGGTCAGGACCCTCAGTCCGGTTCTCTCTGTCCGTTGCAATCGAACCCCGTCTGCGTGCTCGGGAGTCGAGGGCTGAAGGGAGCAACTCTCCATGGAATTCCAGGATAAGGTTCTGAAGTGTATCGACTGCGGTGATGACTTCGTCTTTACAGCGGGAGAACAGCTTTTCTTCCACGACAAGCAGTTCAAGAACGAACCCAAACGTTGTAAAGCCTGCAAGGCGAAACGAGCTTCCACGCTGGGAACCAGCACGCCGGGAAATTATCCCAAGGTGGAAACGCGAACCAATTGCTCCGGGTGTGGGAAGGAGACGACGGTGCCCTTCAGGCCGACACAGGGCCGTCCCGTCTTCTGCCGGGAGTGTTTCCAGCAGCGGCGAACCTCCGCTGCCACGGCCTGAACAGCCATCAATAAGTCACCTCGGTGCCGCTCGCTCTGTTTTCCTGACGCGAAGGAATAGGCTGTGTCTGTTGGTGAGGAAACAGCAGAGATGAAAATCGGGTACCGGCTGTTCGCGTCGATGTTGCTACTTTCCCTGAGCTTGACTTCCTGGGCGCAAGCCATTCACTTCCAATCCGTCTCATGGACTCCGGAGAAGATTGCCAGCGGTGCGCCGCTACTATTCAAAGTTGAGACCAGCGGGCCGGTGGTCAGCCTGCAAAGCAAGTGGCAGGGTCATGACCTGGTTTTCTTTTCCACGACGAACAGCCGAGTCTGGTACGGATTGGCGGGAGTGGACGTGGAGGCGAAGCCTGGCAGCTATCCGCTGGCGGTGGAGGCCACGCTGAAGGACGGATCGACCATCCGTGATGAACGAACCGTCTCGGTGGCGCCGGCCACTTATAAGACGGAGACCCTGCGGGTGCCATCCCGCTATGTTGAGCCGGACCCTGAAACCCTGCGCCGCATTGAAGCCGACAAGGCCATCAAGACGGCGGCGTTTGCCCGCCAGGTAGCCGAGGCAGAGTGGTCGGGGAAGTTCGTGGCTCCGGTGGATTCGACGGCATCGGAGGGATTCGGCACGCGACGCACCTTCAACGGCAAGCTGGCCAGCATTCACAAGGGCATGGACTACCACGCGAAGAGCGGCACGCCGGTGAGCGCGGCCAACTCAGGTGAGGTGGTGCTGGCGCACGAACTCTTCTACGAAGGCAACTGCGTGATCATCAACCACGGCCAGCAGTTCCTGACGCTGTATATGCACTTGTCCAAGCTGGAAGTTGCGGAAGGCGACAAAGTGAAAAAGGGGCAGGAGATTGGTTTGTCGGGAGCGACCGGCAGAGCGACGGGCCCGCATCTTCACATGGCCGCGCGCTGGCAGGGAGCGTACGTCGATCCGGCACAACTGTTGGCGTTGCCGCTGCCCACCTTACCTTGATTCCTTGCTGCAGCAGGAAGCGCAGCAAGGGTGCAGCAATTCCTGCAGCAAAATAAGAACTAGTCGGCGCGTTTCGCGGCGGCGTGGCGCTCAGCCTTGACGGGAGGAATGACCGGCCTTCTTGGCTGCCGGCTTCTTCGCGGCCATCTTGTGGTCCTGATGGGTGATGAGCAGGGCTTCGAGCTGGCGCAGGAGTTCGCCGGTGTTGACCGGCTTCACCAGCAAGGACTGCGCGCCTTTGTCCTGCCACTCATTGCCCAGCGAGGGATAAGCGGTTAACAGCGCGGTCGCGGGATCGTAAGGCTGCTGGCGGGCGGCGCGGATCACGTCGTATCCGGCGGTTTCCGATTCCATGCGCATGTCGGTGATGACCATCTCGAAGACGCCATTCTTCAGCTTGGTTTCCGCTTCCTTGGCGGAGGCGGCGGTTTCCACTTCAAAGCCATTCATCTCGAGGATGGCGCGCAAGGTCAGCAGGATTGCCAGCTCATCATCTACCAACAGGATTCTACGTTTCATGTGGGAACTCCAGAAGGCCGTGCGGCAAGAACGTGCAGCGGCTTCTATGATGCAGATTTTTCAGCCTGAGTTGTTGCTTAACTGCCATGTTCGGTGCATGCTGCGCTCGCTTTCCGCGAAGCTTGCCTGAACTTTCACCGTGCCTGCGCTCAGTATAATAGCTTGGTGGCAACTTATCATGTGGAGAACTTCGGATGTCGCGCCACCCAGGCCGACGGGGCCGCCATTGAGCGCCAGCTGCTGGACCGGGGGTTGCTGCGGGCCGGCGACGTCAATGAAGCCCAGGTCGTGGTTCTCAACACATGCACGGTAACGGCGTCGGCCGATCAGGACGCCCGGGCCGCCATTCGCCGTATCCACCGTGAAAATCCCGGCGCACAGATACTGGTGACAGGCTGCTACGCGCAGCGCGCACCGCAGGAGATCTCGCAGTTGCCGGGCGTCAGCGTGGTGGTGGGCAACTCCCACAAGCATGAACTGGTTGATCATCTGCCAAAGACAGCAGGGGCGGCAGGATTCGTTCCGCTGGGCGATGCTGGGCGCGGCAGATGTCATCGTGGGTGACATCTTCGCGCATACCGAGTTGATGGCTGCGCCAGTGTTCGAGGCGGATTCGTTCGAGAAAACGCGGCCCAACCTGAAAGTGCAAGACGGATGTAACAACCGCTGCTCGTTCTGCATCATTCCGTACGTTCGCGGCAAGAGCCGGTCGCTGAAGCTGGAGCAGGTGGTCGGCGAAGTGAACGCGCTGGTAGAAAACGGTTATCGCGAGATTGTACTGTCGGGGATCAACCTGGGGCGCTGGGGACGCGAGCTTACGCCGCGGACGAATTTTGCCACGATGCTGCGAGCGATTCTGCAAGAGACGGCGATCGAGAAGCTGCGTATCAGTTCGGTCGAGCCGATGGACTGGACCAGCGAAGTCGTCGAGTTGGTAGCGGGTTCGCCGCGCATCTGCAAGCATGCGCACGTGCCGCTGCAGTCGGGCAGCGACGTCATCCTGCGCAGGATGCATCGCAAGTATCGGCCGTGGCATTACGCGGACCGTATTGAGCGCATCCGCAAAGCCGCGCCGGACGCGGCAATCGGGGCCGATGTGATGGTTGGATTCCCGGGCGAGACCGATGCGGAATTCGAAAAGACGAGGGCGTTCATCGAGCAATTGCCGTTCACCTACCTGCACGTGTTTACGTATTCGTCGCGACCGGGAACGCCGTCAGCGGAAATGGCGGAGCAGGTTCCGGTGCAGGTGGCGCGCGAACGCAATCGGGTGTTGCGGGAATTGATTGCCGGGAAGAAGCGGACGTTCATGGAGTCATTCGTTGGGCGCGAGGTGGAGGCGATTACTCTGACACACTTCGATGGCGAGTTTACAGAAGCGTTGACCGACAATTACCTGAAGTTGCGGATTAGCGGTAAGCATGAAGCCAACCAGAGCGTGCGCGTATTGGTCGAGCGGGTGGAACGCGATGCTATTTCTGGGTTGGTTGCGCCGGTGAATTGAAAGCGTGCTTGAGGGAATAGGGGTCCTTCGCTAACGCTCAGGATGACAAGCTTTAAGGGCGGCACGGGCAGCCAGCCGTGGTGCTAATGGCAGGCCCCTCCACGCGGGCTATAGCCTTCGGTCGGGATGACACCTCTTCGTGGGCATAGGGGTCCTTCGCTGGCGCACAGGATGACAGGCTTTTAGGTCAGTGCGCGCACTCAACTCCCGGGCGACGCGAAAAAGCTTGATGACAACGGGAAAAATCAGGGTTCGGAGGCGGAACCTACTCCCTTGAACCGCAGCGCGAGAACGCTAGAAAAGGGCTCTCCCATGCTATACTTCTGTAAGAACTGCAGTTACTGCGGAGGACTGTATCGATAAACGTTTTATCCGCACGAATGATCGCATTCGTGCCCGTGAAATTCGCGTAATCGACGACGAGGGTAACCAACTCGGCGTCATGCCGCCTTACGAAGCGCTCAAGATTGCCCGCGAGAAAACCCTGGACTTAGTAGAAGTTTCACCCACCGCGCAGCCACCCGTGTGCCGCATCATGGACTACGGGAAATACCTGTACCAGCAGGAAAAGCGCGAGCGCGAAGCCAAGAAGCACCAGCACCAGATCGTAGTAAAAGAAGTGAAATTCCGCATCAATGTGGACGATCACGACTACGAGACCAAGAAGAACCACGTGCTGCGGTTCCTCGGTGAAGGTGACAAGGTGAAAGCCACGATCTTCTTCCGCGGCCGCGAAATGACGCGTCAGGGATTGGGTCGCGGCATTCTGGACCGCTTGATTCAGGATCTGGGTGACAGGGCCATCGTGGAGTTTCGTCCGCGGCAGGAAGGTAACACCCTGCATCTGATCCTGGCCCCGCCCAAGGCTCAGACGCCGGCCAAGCCGCAGGCGCCCAAAGCGCCGCAGGCCCAGCAGGCACCCAAGCCGGAGAAGAGCGCGGCACCACAAGCTCCTGCCCCGGCACCATCCCAGCAGCAGTAGTCCTGACGCTGGTGCAAGTCGCCAGAGGTCATCGCAAGTAGCTGAATGCTTGCGTTTATGTTGTAATAGAAGGACATTATGCCGAAGATGAAGACACACAGCGGAGCGGCTAAGCGCTTCAAGAAGACAGGAACCGGCAAGATTAAGCGCGGACACGCGTTTATGCGCCACATCCTGACTTCCAAGGGCACCAAGCGCAAGCGCCAGCTCGACCGTGACACGATTCTGGACAAGGCGGATCAGAAGAAGATCGAACGGATGATTCCCTACTAGAGCCGCAGCGAGCGCCGATGGCGCTGCTCGGAGATGCAGTCGTGTTGTAGAAAGAAAGGCCGCATGGTGCGGCACCCGGCGCAGGCCAACCAAGGCGCGACGGGCAACAGCGAGTGAAGAGGCTTTTCCGGCCCCTCAGTCAGCCTGAAAGTTGGGTAGACGAGCGTGGTCAACTTCTTGCCTCCAGCCGCTTACGGTTTCTAAAAGGAGCAGTAATGCCTCGCGTAAAACGTGGTACCAAGCGCCGCGCGCGCCGCAAAAAGATACTTGAGCGCGCCAGTGGATATTACTTAACAAAATCAAAACTCTACCGTTCAGCAAAAGAGTCGGTTGAGCGCGGTCTTAAGTTCGCCTACAGCGGACGCAAGCAGAAGAAGCGGCAGTACCGCTCCATCTGGATTGTGCGCATCGGCGCCGCCGCCAAGCTGAATGGCATCAGCTACAGCCAGTTCATGCATGGGCTGAAGCTCGCCGGGATTGAGTTGGATCGCAAGATTCTTGCCGATCTGGCGGTAAACGACGCTGCCGGATTTACGGCCCTCGCCAAGCAGGCGCAGGCCGCCACGGCGTAACCGGTCCCCAAAGGAATTCGCGGTTAAGAATGGGCGGCCCGAGTGGCCGCCCGTTTTATTTTGGACCACAGCATTTCACCACAGAGACACAGAGGACACTGAGAAAAGACAGAGCGCCTGAGAGGTTCAGTTGGGTTTAGTCCGGCCGGCTGAGATGCAGTCCTGAAGGGACGGAAGAGCTTAGCCCAGCGCTTCAGCGCTGGGTGGTTACAAATTAAAGACTAGGCCTTCAGGGGCGGCCAGAAATTCCGCGCAATAAACAGCAGGTCCCTCCGCTCCGGCTGAAGCCGTCGGTCGGGATGACAATTTTATCGGGCAAACCATGTACACAGTTCCCAAACTCGACGATTACTCTCCCGAAGCGCTGGACCGCGCGGTTGCAGAGTTGTTCACCGCGCTGAATGACGAAACGGCGGAACTCAGGAACGAAGCCGACTGGAAGACGTTTCGCGATCGCTGGATGGCGCGCAAGAACGGCGTGCTCACCCAGGTCAACGACACCTGGCTGAAAGCCGCGCCTGGCGCGGCAAAGCGCGAGGTCGGACGCCGCGTCAATGAACTGAAGGCGCGCGCGGAAGCCGCGATTGAAGAGGCACAGGGCAAGCTGCATGCGTCGTCGGCCGACAGCAAGCTGGCGGCGGAGCGACTGGACATCACGCTTCCCGGGATCCAGCGGCCAATCGGGGTGAAGCATCCGGTGCTGCGGGTGATGGATGAGATCGTCGCGGTGTTCAAGGCGATGGGCTACTCGGTGGGCGAAGGGCCCGAGGTCGAGACCGACTATTACAACTTCGAGTCGCTGAACTTTCCGCCGAATCATCCGGCGCGCGACACGCAGGACACGCTGTTCATCGCCGGGCAGGAGCGCAAGGCGTCGCGCGATCGGCTGCTGCTGCGCACGCACACCTCGCCGGTCCAGATTCGCACCATGGAGAAGCAGAAGCCGCCGGTGCGGATTGTCATCCCCGGCAAGGTGCATCGCAACGATCCGCTGGATGCGACTCACTCGCCGGTCTTCCACCAGGTGGAGGGTCTGGCCGTCGACACCAACATTACGTTCTGCGATCTGAAGGGCACGCTGGATCACGCCATGAAGGCGCTGTTCGGGTCGTCGGTGAAGACCCGGTTTTATCCGTCGTTCTTCCCTTTCACCGAGCCCAGTGCCGACATGCAGGTGAGCTGCATTTTCTGCGGGGGCAAGGGCTGCCGCAAGTGCAAGAACAGCGGCTGGATTGAGTTGCTGGGCTGCGGCATGGTCGATCCCAACGTGTTCGATTTCGTGAAGCAGAACGGGTATGACTCGTCGAAGATTTCGGGCTTCGCGTTTGGCATGGGCGTGGAGCGCATCGCGATTCTGAAATATGAGGTCGAGGAGATTCAGCTGTTCTACGAGGGCGATGTGCGGTTCCTGGAGCAGTTTGCGTAAGGGTCAGCAATGCCGGCCCTATGCGGCGGGTAAAAGCGGATTTCGGATAAAGAGAAATTTGCGCAGAGTGTCGTCGGCTGAAGCCGACTCGGAATTCAAGAAACGGCTTGGACGCTGACCTGAAGGTCAGCTCTACCCGAATCAGCGCCGGTGTGAAAGCCAGCTCTACCAGAGAAGATCATGAGAATCATTCCTGCATGGTTGCGTGAGTTTGTTGAGATTGCCGCTGACGATCGGCAGCTTGCTGAGGACCTGACCTCGGCCGGCATCGCGGTGGAATCGGTCGAGGAGGAGCATGGCTCGACCTTCTATGAGATGGACCTGACCACCAACCGCGTCGATGCCATGAATCACTACGGCGTGGCGCGCGAGGCGTCAGCCATTTATGACGTCGCGCTGAAGCCGGTGAAGCCAAAGCTGCCGACCGCAAAAGCAGGTCCCTCCGCTCCGGCGTCCAAAGGCGGGACGCCTGCGGTCGGGATGACAAGTCAGGAGGCGGATGCCAAAAGCGACTGCGCTGCGGTCGGGATGACAGGGCAGGAAGTGGATGCCAAAAGCGAGACGGCTCCGGTCGGGATGACATCAATGGAGTGTTCAATTCCCTATCGTCATCGAAGACCCGAAGGGCTGCGCGCGTTATACCGCGCGGGTCGTTCGCGATGTGAAGATCGGCATCTCGCCGAGGTACATCGTTGACCGGCTGGAACTGCTGGGATCGCGATCCATCAATAACGCTGCCGACGCCACCAACTACGCGCTGAACGAACTGGGCCATCCTACGCACGCTTTTGATCTCGACCTGCTGGAAGGCGGGACGATCATCGTGCGACGCGCGCGCGAAGGCGAAGTCGCTGAAAACGCTGGACGGCGTGGATCGCAAGCTTTCTACGGATGATTTGGTGATTGCCGATTCGAACAAGCCGGTAGCGCTGGCCGGGGTGATGGGCGGCTTTGACACCATGATCACCGAGCGGACAAAGAACGTGCTAATCGAGTCGGCCTGGTTCGATCCGGCGACCATCCGCAGCATGGCCAAGCGGCACGGCATGCATACGGACGCGTCGCATCGCTTCGAGCGGGGCGCGGACTGGGGCATTACGCCACTGGCCTGCGACCGCGTGGCCGAGCTGATTCTGCAGAGTGCCGGCGGCGATTTGCACGGTGGGCAGATCGATGCGGTAGCGCGCACGCCGGAACGCGCGCCGATAACGCTGCGTTTGTCCGAGGTGAAGCGCAATCTGGGCATCGAGATGGCAGGGGCGCAGATCGAGAGCATTCTGAAGCGGCTGGGATTTGCGGTGCATCCTGCGTCCGGCAATTACAGCGTGCAGGTGCCAACCTGGCGGCTGGATGTAGAACGCGAGATCGACCTGCTGGAAGAACTGGCGCGTATTTACGGCTTCAACAAGTTTCCTAATACGCTGCCGGCATTCGTGGGAGCGGTGGTGGAATTGCCTGATGAACGGAAAAACGCGAAGGTTCGCGAAACCATGCTGGCACTGGGCTATGACGAGTCGATATCGATCACGTTCATCTCAGAGGAGGAGGCGAAGACGTTCGGACAAACCGAACCGCTGGCGCTGGCCAATCCGCTGAGCGAGGAGGCCGGCTACATGCGCACGTCGTTGCTGCCCGGGCTGCTCAATATGGTGAGCTACAACCTGAACCGCGGCACAACGGATGTTCGGCTGTTCGAGGCGGGCGAGGTTTTCGAGAAGCTGGGCGATCGCCATACCGAGCGGCGGCAACTGGGGTTTGTCGCGACCGGGGACGCTGCCGCGAAGAATCTGCATGCAGCGGCGCAGCCCTACACGTTCTTCCACATGAAGGGCGATGTGGAGGAGTTGCTGGCGGCCTTCCAGCACAAGGCGCTGTACTTCGATCCCATGGTGCCGGGGTATTTCCATCCCGGGCGGTCGGCGCGAGCGGTGATGGATGGTGAGACGGTGGCACGCTTCGGGCAATTGCATCCGGAGCAGGCGTCCGCACGCAAGCTGCGGCAGGAGGTCTACGTTGCCGAAGTGATGCTGGACCGGTTGTACAAGCATGGCCTGCGCGAGCCGCGGTACCAGCGGATTTCGAAGTTCCCGGCGGTGGAGCGTGACTTCTCGTTCGTATTCGAGGATGCAGTGACGTTCGAACGCATCAAGTCGGCTGTGGCAGGGTTAGGAGTTGGCGAGCTGCAGAGCTTTGCTCCGGCGGAAGTCTTTCGTGGGGAGAAGGTCGGCGCCGGAAAGTATTCAGTTCTGTTACACGCCGAATTTCAGTCGAAGGAGCGCACGCTGCGGGACGATGAAGTGGCGCAGTGGTCGGCGCAGGCGATTGCGGCGCTGGAAGCGCTGGGGGGGACGCTGCGGGCGCAGTAAGCGGCTGGGGATCGTGAGAATCTTGCCGGGAATAGGGGTCCTTCGTTGACGCTAAGGATGACAAGCCAAAAACGCTCAGGATGACAACCCAAAAAACAGATCAGCCGGACTACGGCGTGTTGCCTTTCGCCCAATAGCTGCCGCGGGCCAGCACGGTGTCGTTGCCGGGCTCTTTCAGGCGGACGGTCAACTGATGCAGGCCGGGATGCGGCTGCGCCGGCTGGAAGCTCAGCAGGTAGCGGCTGTGCAGATGGTTGGAGAAGTCGGTCATGTGGGCGTCGAAGCCTTTGGCCGAGTCGAACATCTGGTATTCGCCGCCGCTGAGCGACGCAACCGCGCGGGCCGAGTTCTTGCGCATGGCTTCGATGGCGAGTTCCAGAGGCGCCAGCAGGTCAGGGCCTTCGTGGATTTCGGTTTGCCCGGGATGCAGATCGGGATTGTTGTTGCCCTTCAGCGTGTCGAGCACGTTGGACTTCCACGGGGCAAAGGCCAGGGTGTAGACCACCACATTGGAATTGCCGATGGCGCGGATGACGTCGTCGATGGTGGCGTTGCGGCTGCCGTGGTCACGAGTCTCGCTGATCAGCAGCAGCACGCGCTTGCGGCCCTGGGGCACGCTGTCCAGTAGTTTCACGGCGTTGCTCACAGCGTCGAGGATGGCTGCATTGTCATCGCCAGGTTGCAGCGACTCAAGGCCTCGGGACACGGCATCGGCGTTGCCGGTGAAGTTCTGGACGCCATGAATCTGGCTGTCGAAGGCGAGGACGGCAACCTTGGTTCCCGGCTGCTGCATCAGGGGCTGCAGCATGGAGCCCAAGCCGCGCATGCGAGGCAGTTCATAGTCGGCGCGACGTCCGATCTGGACAGCGACGACCAGCGAGATGGGCTCGGACTCAGCCGCTTCGTCGAGTTGGACCGCTTGCGGCTTGCCGTCGTCCTCGATGATGAAATCCTTCCCCTGAAGACCGTAGACGATCTCTCCTGCCTTGTTGCGGACCAGAGCGGGCACCAGCACCACGTTGGATTGCGCGTGGAAGGTAGGCTCTTCCTGCGCCACGGCGAGTGACGGCGACAGCGCGAACAGCACCGCGATGACAATCGCGAACGTGGTGCACGTAGATGAGGACAGCGATTTCATTGGTTGCAAGGGAACAAACCCCGGCCTGGCCAGTTTAGTTGCGTTGGCATGTTTCCGCCCGATTTGACACCGGTCGCGGTGCAAACGAATGCGTGCGAGGCCGATTTTCGCGGGCCATTGCACAGCGAGGTTCGGCTTCCAGAAAATTGCGGCGGAATCGCAAGTTGCACAGATTTGCACACGGAAGTCTGCGTTATACTGCGCTCAGAAACACAAAACACTTTTGAAGGTTACAGGTCATCATGCCGGCAAACGCTGTTGAAGTCGCACCGACCAGCGCGGATTTCACCTCGTTAGAAGAGAAGATCCTGCGCACGATTGAACTGCTGAAGGCAGCACGCGAGAGCAAGGCCGTCGCGGAGCGTGACGCTGCCCGGATGCGGGACCAGTTAAGCGAGCGCGAAGAAGAAGTGGAGTCGATGCGCCAGGAGTTGGTGGCGTTGCGCCGTGAGCGGGAAGACGTACGCGCGCGGGTGGAGAAGATGCTGGGCCACATTGAATCGTTGGCGTTGGAAGAAGCGTAAAGCAGTGGAGGGTGGTTGGTGGATCGTGGTTAGCGAAAATCTAACTGCGGCTACGAACCGCTGGCCAGGCTAGAGGGGGCAGCTTGAGTCAAGGGAATGGCAACGGCACCGGCAATGTCCGGGTAGAAATTTACGACCAGACGTATCATTTGCGGGGCTCGGATGCCGACTACATCACGGACCTGGCGCAGTATGTCGACACCAAGATGCGGCTGATTGCGCAGCAGGCGGCGACGGTGGACTCGTTGCGCGTGGCGGTGCTGGCAGCGTTGAATATTGCCGATGAATTCCATGTATTGAAGCGCAAGTACGACTCGATTGCCACCGACTACAACGCGCGCGCCGAGCACCTGGCGGGGGCGCTGGACGAGGTGCTGCAGGACACGCGCCGGGTCGGGTAGTTGTCATCGTCGAAGCTGGGTCAATGTTTGTCTACAAGCCAAGGCACGCCCGGTGTACAGGACATCACTATCCTGGCAAGTCGTTTCTCCCCATTGCCTGCAATTTTTGCGATAAAACGTGGACTTTTGGCACCTAATGGCCGCCTGAGCAAGAGCACGTCTTTCGCCAACTATTTGCCCCCAAACTCTTGTCATCCCCGGGTATTTTCCATAGCATCTGATGAATAAGCCGGCCTGCAAAGTTAGTGTTGGTGGTAACCGTTTTTTGAACCAATGCTCAATGAACAGGGAGCTCGACTCGTATTCGGTTCGGTGTGCAATGTTCCGCCATGCGGAAATGCCTAAAGAGCTGCGGCGGGTTCCCACCGTATAGGACGGGTTCATTGACGGCCCACCATTCACGGCCCCGCGGGTCGGCTTTCTTAATGCCGCTTTTCGCTTCTCGCCCTTCGCTATTCGCTTTACTGTAGCCGTCAGCACTCAGCTATCAGCCAGGACCCTCCCGGCACGCTCAAGTGCTGGTATGTGTCTTCTCTCCAAGCGGAAGCCGCCCGCCGATACAGGCTGCTGGAAAATTCGCTCTCCGCCGGCGGTGTCGTCGGCTGAAGCCTACTGAGCGACAGGAAGAAATGGCTTTGACGCTGGCCTAAAGGCCAGCTCTACCTTAGAGCGCCGCTATGCGAACTTTTCAGCGGCCGGTATCGCGATGACCATGTTTTTGGCGAAAAGCGAACCGCGAAGGGCGAAAAGCGGGGACTTAGAGCGAACCCCGGCCTCCCAGCATCTAAAATAGAATCGTGTTTCCACGTTTATTCCACATTGGCAGTTTTAGCCTTCCCACCTATGGCGTGATGGCGGCTTGCGGGCTTATCTTCGGCCTGCTGCTTATCGTCAAGCTGGGGCGCGAGCAGGGGCTCGATCCCGACAAGCTTTGGAACCTGGGTATCATCGCGATTCTCTCGGGCGTGCTGGGCTCGAAGATCATGATGATCCTGGTGGACCTGGGGTACTACCGCGCGCATCCGGCCGAGTTGTTCAGCTTTTCGACCTTGCAGGCGGCCGGCGTGTGGTCGGGTGGGCTGCTGCTGGCACTGGTGATGTGCGTCTGGTACATGCACGCCAACCAGATGCCGGTGCTGCGAACCTGCGACGTGTTCGTCCCGGGCCTCGCGCTGGGACATGCCTTTGGGCGGATTGGCTGCTTCGCCGCCGGATGCTGCTATGGGCGGGAGACGCATGTTCCGTGGGCCGTGACCTTCCACAATCCGCTGGCGCAGGAGATTGTAGGCACGCCGCTGAATGTACCGTTGCATCCCACGCAGCTCTACGAGATGGTGCTGGAGCTGTGCAACTGCATCTTCCTGGTGTGGCTGATCCGGCGGAAGAAGTTCGAAGGCGAGATCATTGCCGCGTACATGATGATTTATGGCGTGGGGCGATATTTCATCGAGTTCTTCCGCGACGATCCCGGGCGAGGAACCTTCCTGGGCTTCATGAGCGGGACGCAGGCGATCGCGATTGGGCTGGTCATCTTTGGTGGGATCCTGTGGATGCGGCGGGCTGAGCTGCGTCCGCCGGTGCCGTTGAAGGCTGGGTAGAATACGATTTTTACCACAGAGGCACAGAGGACACAGAGAAAACCTTTCTTTGTCATTTGAGTAACGCTACCGCCAGGTTCTACAGCGACTCGCAGCTGATTTGCAATGTCGACACATTCTTGGTTTTTTGAATTAGAACCTCTGTGTCTCTGTGGCGAATACGAGGACACAGAGAAAACCTTTCCTTTCATTTGGGTAATGCTACTGCCAGCTTCTCCAGCGACTCGCAGCTGACATGTAATGACGCCACATTTTTGGTTTTTTGAACTAGAACCTCTGTGTCTCTGTGGCGAATACGAGGACACAGAGAAAGCCTTTCCTTTTCATTTGGGTAACGCTACCGCCAGGTTCTCCAGCTACTCGTGGCTGATTTGCAATGTCGGCACATTCTTGGTTTTTTGATTTAAAGCCTCAGTGTCTCCGTGCCTCTGTGGTGAAAACGCGGTTGATGTATCCTCGACCCGGATGGCTGCCGAACAGTTCCCTATCACGATCGAAGTAAGCGAAGACGCGGTTGGGCAGAGGCTCGACCAGTTTCTTACCCTGCAAATCCCTGATATCAGCCGCGCGCGGGTGCAGCAATTGCTGGCCGAGGAGAAGGCGCTGGTCAATGGAGCGGCGTCCAAGCCTTCGCTCAAGTTGCGCGGTGGCGAGCAGATCACGATTCTGGGCGAGGCGCAGCCGCCTCCGCTGCGGGCCATGGCGGAAGATATTCCGCTCGACGTGGTGTTTGAGGACGACGACCTGGCCGTGGTGAACAAGCCTGCGGGCATGATGGTGCATGCGGGGGCGGGCGCCACCGAGGACGAGCGCAATCGCGGCACGTTGGTGAACGCGCTGCTGCATCGCTTCGGCCAGCTATCCGGAGAAGGCGGCGAGATGCGTCCCGGCATCGTGCACCGCCTGGACAAGGAGACCAGCGGCCTGATCATCGTCGCGAAGAACGACGTGGCTCACCGCAAGCTGGGGGAGCAGTTTTCCGGCCGGCAGATCAAGAAGCGCTATGTTGCGCTGGTGCATGGCTGGCCGGTGAAAGATCGCGGCACGCTTAACAGCGAAATCAGCCGGGACCGGGTACGGCGTATTCGCATGACGACGAAGGGCAGGGACGGGCGCTCGGCGGTGACGCACTACGAGGTTCGCGAGCGGATTGCTTCGCCCTACGGCAAGTTTGCGCTGGTGGATGTGCGGATCGAGACTGGGCGCACGCACCAGATTCGGGTGCACATGTCGTCGATTGGACATCCGGTGGTGGGTGACACGCTCTACGGTGCGGCGAAGGAACTGAAGCTGTCGCCGCAGGTGCGTGGGATATCGCGCAAAGCGGCGGAGAAGCTGAAGAGCGGTGACGTTGAGCAGGTGACTGCCGACGGTGCGACCGTGCTGCGTCCAGCGGTGCTGGAGTTAGAGCGTAATTTCCTGCATGCGGCTGCGATCGAATTCAAGCAACCCAAAACTGGCGCGACCCTGACGTTCGAGACGCCGCTGCCGGGTGAGTTGTTGCAGTTTTTACGATATATCCGCTAGAGGCCCTCTCTGTCCTAGGTCCAATTTCACTCAGTGGATTACATGCCGGGTATAGGGGTCCTTCGCTGGCGCTCAGGATGACAAAAACCAGTGGTTAGTGGCCAGTGGCTAGTGGTCAGTGAGCCGATTTTATGCTGGTCGTGTTACGAGTGTCACGATACATCGACTTCTTCTCTGCCTGGGAAAGCAGGTCCCTACGCTGGCTAAAGCCCTTGGTCGGGATGACACTTCTTAGTAGGTGCTTCCCTTCCTACTGTTGTTCTTCCTGCCTACTGTTGTTCTGTTCTACCCGCGTCGTGCTGGCTGCCTACTGTTGTGCTGGCGTCGTGGCTGTTGCAGGGCCGGGCAAGGTAGTGAACGTCAGGTCGTGCATCGAGCCCACATTTCCGGCGCTGTCCACCGACTTGGTGCGGAAATGATATGTCGTACCCGGCTGCAAACCGGTCAGATTCACTACATGTGACAGCACCATGCTCTTGTCGAGTTCCGACGTCTGGCCGTAGCTGGTCGTCTTGCCGTAGATGAGCTGGGTGGTGGCGGGCTTGTAGGTTCCCCAGAAGATGTTGGCCGTGGTGCTGCCGATCGATCCGGGCTTACAGCCGCGGAAATAGTTGGGATCGCAATTCACTTTCTCGCTGATGGGCGGCGCGGTGTCGGCGTAGGGGCCGACGTAGGGATTGTTGGCCGGAATGATGGACGAGGTGGACAGTCCGTCGCGATACCGCACGAAGTCGAAGCTGAACTCAAACTCCTGGCTGAACTGTTTGCCGCTCCAGCTATAGCCGTTGGGGTCGTCAAAGGCATGCTCGAAGAGCAGGTCGCCGCGATCGCGTTCGGCGGTGTCGCCGGTCTGCATCCAGTACCAGGCGTAGGCGACGGAAACCATGTTGTTGAGTGCGGTGTAACCGACGCCGCGATTGGGCGGCAGATCGAAGCGGTTGTAGTCGAACATCTTATCCTTGGGCAGCCAACTGTCGCGCCACAAGCCGTCGAGCACTTCCTTGATGACCGGCAACACGCGGTAGTCGGGATGGCCCTCGGCGAGGTTCAGCTCATACCAGTGGATCAGTGCTTCCATGCCCAGGCCCAGCAGGAAGGGATGAACGGCGCCAGCCTGCCCGTTGGCAGCCATGTTCAAGTTGCCCATCAGCTTATCGATGTTTCGTTGGAGTAGCGGCCAGCGGGGAGCGCCAAGCATTTCGTTACTCATCCAGGCATTGCTGCGGTAGGCGTTCTCGCGAATGCCATAAGGGTCGACGCTGCCGGTGGAAACGTGCTGGGGGCCGACGGTGGCGAGCATCTCGATGGCTTTGCGCATGACGTCGGCGTGGGTGCGCGAATAGTTCATCATCATACCGGCCGTGAACAGCGAGTAGCCGGCGATGGCGGCATTATTGGCGACCTGGTAGTTGGCGTAAGGATCGAGCAGAGTGAGCGCACAGTGCTGCCAGTGAGGATGGTTGGGATGGCCAGCGGCAGCCGTGTAGTAATCGATGTTCTCGTAGCTGCGACCGCCGTCATAGAACCAGGCATCGCCGGTCCATCCCCAATTGTCGACGAAGTTGCCGGCGGCATTCTGGGCATCGCGATAAGCGCACCACTTATCGCCCAACTCGATCATTTCCTTCTGCCAAGTACCCAGCCCGGGAATGGACTTGGTGGTGAGCTGCGGTTTGGCGGGGGCGGTGGCCGGCGGCATCACGGTGAACTCGTAGTTGCCGGTCTCCTGCTTGCCGTTGGTTTCCAGGGTAAAGCTGACGGAATACTTTCCGGGAACGGTGCTGGGCGCGGCACGCAGACGGATGGTGAAATCGTGGGTGTCGTTGTTGCCGTTGGGGCAGTAACCGAGGTCGCGGTCGCGGGCCAGGGGTTGCTCGGCGGCGTCCGCCGCCGTGGGATTGGCCCAGGCACAGGAGAAGTGCACGCTGATGCTCTCAGGGCTTCCCTTGCCCGGCCCCAGATACTTCACGACACCGTCGCTGCTGTTGTTGTAGCCGTGCTGATTGACGATGTAGAGGTTGCTGTTGGGTCCGGCGAGCAGCACGGGCTGGACCAGGAAATACATGTCGTAGCCGGGGAAGATCTCGTTGGGGCCGAGCGTCTGGATTTTGAAATTGGTGGGCGCGGAGACATCGGTGGAGGCGGTCCGCATCACCAGAAGAGCGTTCTTGCCGTCCTGCGTCTGGGGGCCAGGCGAGGTCGACATGACCCCATGGCCATCGACCGAGACGACATAGATGTAGTAGGTGCCGTCGCCCCGCTTGGAGGAGTACGGCATCAGGCGGTCGACGGTGACGCGATGGTTGGTGACCAGGGCAGGATCGGCAACGGCGGGAATCCAGCGCTCGGGCTCATAGTTGGTGTCGCGAGCGAGTACGACCTGCGAGGTGCTGGGGTGGACCGTCGTCCACAACACGTCGACCGAGGTGGGGGTGACATTCTCGGAGTGGATATTGCTGATTTCGTGCTCGTGCCCGGTGCTGGCGCCGGCGGTAAGGGGCAGGAACAGGATGGCCAAAAGGCACACAGGAACCGGGCGAACCTTGGATTTAAGCATTCGGCAAGAATCTCTTTTCCTCGAGCAGAAGACGTTTCAGGTCGGGCGATATTGGGTACGCGTGAGCAGGCGAGCCGCCAGTCTGCGCGCTCCACAATATTGACGGACGAAACGGCGAAACGGATGGCCGGCTGCGCCGTCCAATGCACCGTTACCTTAAACGGAACTGTCGCGGAAAGCCCAGCCGCGCGCCTTCCCGGGTGCATCTTACGTTTCAGGACCGAAGCGTGCCAGCAGCTATAATAAAGTTTCACATGAAATACTGCTTGATCCTGATTCTAGCGGCGGCGTTGCCGTTGGGCGTCGTTGCTCAAGACTCGTCCCAGCAGAGCTTACCGACCGCGCCCTCGGCCACGAAGTATCCCCCAGCGCCACCGGCACCTCCTCCGACAACGACCCAGCAGGCTCCAACTCCGACGCCTGCACCTCCGCCAGCGGGCACTGGTTCCAGCGCGCCGCAGAGCGGCAGCGCGACCAAGAGGCGACGCAGCCCGACAGCGGCGCACAGCCGGAGTACGGCGTGGGATCTTCGCCGGCCAGCGTGATTCCGGGTTCACCGGGGAATCCCGATGCCGGCGGTCCGGACGATACGCTCACCGTCATCCGCAAGCGGGTCGATGAAGTCAACGTTGTATTCACCGTGACTGACAAGCGCGATCACTTTGTGAAGGACCTGACGCAAAATGATTTTCGCGTGATCGACGATGGCAAGCCGGCGCTCAGCATTCGCTCGTTCAGCCGGCAGACGAATTTGCCGCTGCGGGTGGGCCTGCTGATTGACGCCAGCAATTCGGTGCGCGACCGGTTCAAGTTCGAGCAGGAAGCGGCCATCGAGTTCCTGAACCAGATTGTGCGGCCGCGGTTCGATAAAGCGTTTGTTATTGGCTTCGACACGACCCCGGAAGTGACGCAGGATTTTACCGACGACGCCGAGGCGCTATCCAAGGGAGTGCGCATGTTGCGCGCGGGCGGCGGCACGGCGATGTATGACGCCATTTATTTTGCCTGCCGCGACAAATTAATGCAGGCCGACAAGGGCGTGCTGGCCACACGGCGGGCGATCATCCTGCTGAGCGATGGCGAGGACAACCAGAGCCGGGTGTCGCGCGAAGAAGCAGTGGAGATGGCGCAGCGCGCCGAGGTCATTATTTATGCGATCTCCACCAACACCAGCGGTTTGAAGTTGCGCGGCGACAAGGTGCTGGAGCATTTCGCGGAAGAAACCGGGGGCAAGGCGTTCTTCCCGTTCAAGATTGAGGACGTGTCGAATGCGTTCTCGGAAATTTCCGACGAGCTGCGCAGCCAGTACGCCATCTCGTACAAGCCGGCGGACTTCCTGCCGGACGGCAAATATCGCAAGATCGATATCCTGGCCGATAACAAGAAATACAAGGTGCGGGCCCGCAAAGGGTATTACGCGCCACGGCAGTAGCGGCGAACGATTACGCTGACAGTTGGACAGACGGAAGGCCGGGGCTTTGAGCTCCGGCCTTTTGATTTATGTGGTCATCACGACCTGAGCGGAGGCGGGTTGCGCGGGCGCCTTGCGGCGGAGGATGGCAGCGGAAATGAGAGTGATGATCAAGCCGACAGGTAGGGGCTCCATAAAGGTATAGGCAATGTTGACCAGGGGATTCTGGTAGAGCTGCTGCGAGTGCTGTATGGCAGCGATTTTCGCGGCGGTAGTGGCGGGGTCGAGTCCGGAGGCCTGGACCTGGCGAATCTGCGCGGCGAAGTAGCTGTCCATGAAGTGGGGCATGAAGTTGAAGTACAGGATCTCCCACATGGCGACGTAGCAGACGCAAGTAATGAGGGCGATGAGGATGCCGCAGGCGAAAGCTCGGCCGAAGGAGATTTGGCCGGCCAGGTTGTTGTCGCGGTAGCTGCGGATGCCGAAGTAGATCAGCAGGAACGACGCCACCATGATGGTGTAGCCGAGCAGCATGCTGTGAACGTTGCCGATCTTGTTGGCAATCATCAGCGAGCCGCCCATCAGGACGGAGATGATGACGCCGGCGATGAGGCCGAAGGTGAGTACGGTTTTCTTCATGCGAGGCTCCTGGTGCAAGTGAGATGGGAGTCACGATGCCGTAAATTGGGGCCGGATGTCGTCATCCTTTTGGATGATTTTGCAGGGATAGGGCCGAAAATCGTGCTTTTGGGTGACGCAGTCACGGCAGCAGGCCCAATTCTTTGCCGCGCTGGACGGCCTGGGTGCGGCGGGCGGCTCCCAGCTTGTCGAAAACGCGGGCACAATGGGTCTTGACGGTGTTTTCGGAAACGAAAAGCTGCCCGGCGATCTCGCGATTGCTGAGGCCGCCGGCGATCAGGGTAAGGATCTCGAGCTCGCGCGATGTAATGCCGAGCGATTGCTGCTGGGCGGTGTTGGGGGCGAAGGGTTCGGAGGCGGGGGCTTCCGCGGGAACGAGCACTTCCCTCACCACGACCGTTTCGCGGATGGTTTCGCGACGGCGAGTGATGCGGAGGCCGAGCCAGATGCCAAAGGTGGCAAAGAGGACGGCGACGAGCGCGCCGTAAAGCTCGACGGAGTGCTCGATGATGACGAAGCGGTATTCAGTGTATTGCAGGGTGGCAATGAGGATGCCGCCCACGAGACCGAAGATTAGGACGTGGCGTTTCATGAAGGGGTTGAGAAGAAGTATATCGCCGTGTGGAAGGGGTTAGGGGCTAGGGGTCAGAGGTTAGGGGTCAGAGGTTTACGAAGCACCCGACCCCTTTTCGGGGATTGATTTTCCTGAGCTACACTTCCCTGCCGAAAATCACAGTTAGTTCGCACGCACAAACGAAGCGCCATCCCTTCGCACAGGCTGCTCGACCACGGTTCTCTGATCCCTGGCCTCTGGTCCCTAGTCCCTGCTGTTCAATGCACGGTTTTGGTTTTGCGCGACATGTAGTCCATGAGCAGGTACTGGCCGAGGGTGTAGGGCGTGGTGAAGTAGGCTTTGCCGCGGCACATCTCGGTTACTTTCTGGACGAACTGCACCAAGCCGTAGTCGGAGGCAAGCATGAAGGTGTTGATCAGGATGCCGGAACGCTTGCACTTGGAAACTTCCTTCAGGGTCTCGCTCACCACCAGCGGGTCCAGCCCAAAGGCGTTCTTGTAGATCCGGCCGTCTTCCAAGGTCAGGGCCGACGGTTTGCCGTCGGTGATCATCACAATTTGCTTCATGTCCTTACGCTGACGCTGCAGGATGCGCTGCGCCATGCGCAGGCCCTCGCGGGTATTGGTGTAATACGGGCCAACCTTGACACGCGCCAGTTGGGACAACGGCATCTCTTCGGCCGAGTCGTGAAAGAGCACCAAGGAGAGAGAATCGCCGGGATACTGAGTGCGAATCAGGTGGGAGAGCGCCATGGCCACTTTCTTGGCCGGAGTGAAGCGGTCTTCGCCGTAGAGGATCATCGAGTGCGAACAGTCGAGCATGAGCACGGTGGCGCAGGAAGACTGATATTCACACTGGTTGACCTGGAGGTCACGGTACTCGATGTTCAGCGGGAGGTGCAGGCCTTCGCGCTGGATGGCGTTGGACAGCGTCGCGGTGATGTCGAGGTTGAGGGTGTCGCCGAATTCGTAGATCTTGGAAGCGCCGCTGGCTTCGATGCCGGTGGCCGTGTCGCGAGTCTGATGACGTCCGAAGCTGGATTTGCCGAGCGAGCCCATGAGATCGCGCAGTGCCTTGAATCCGAGGAAGTCAAGGCTTTTGTCGGTGATTTCGAAGCGCGCCTGGGCCTGCGACTCGCCGACCTGACCTCCGGTGGTGGAAGGCCGGGAAGGGTCGTGCGGCTGATCGATGTTGATGTAGCTTTCCTGCTCGAGGCGCTGGATGAGTTGCTCGATGAGCTGCTCCAGTTGTTCGCCGCTCATGTTCTCAACCTGCTCGCGCATCTGCTCGTCGAGAAGGTCGCTGTTCATGAGCGCGTCGGCGAGCGCCTGGCGCAGGTCATCCAGCGTCTGGTCACCGTCGTTCAGGTCGTAGAAATCCATGTACTGCTGCTGGAAGCCGCTCTGCAGCAGGTAATCGGACAGCGCGTTGAGCAGGTCCTCCATGCTGATTTCGGAGGCCGGCTCGGGAACGTATTTCTTGTACTTGATGAATTTCATGAAAGCAGCTTTCAGCATTCAGCGGTCAGCACTCAGCCATTTACTAGTGGCTCTTTAGCCATCACTTCGCTTTTCGCTATTCGCCTCGGAATTTCCTGAGACGATTCACCACTCACTATCCGCCAGCCACTAGTTGAAGGGGCGGCGTTGGCGGCGGAAGTCTTTTTCGTCGTCTTCCTCGTCGCGAACTTTCGGTTTGTCGCGGCGCGGCTGTTTTTCGCCAGCGGTAAAGGTGCGCTCCTCGCTGCGGCCAATGCGCTTGTGGGCGTAGAGGCCTTCCAGGATGAACTCCGCCGCTGAAACCAACACCTCGGAGGGCTCTTTGCCGGTGAGGCCCAGCGCGCTCAACTTGTCGAGCAAGCCTTGAATGCCGCGCAGCCGGTGCAGCGTTTCCTGAGCACTGCCCGAGTCGCGCAGCTGAATCTCGCCGCCCAGGTCGAACCACTGGACAACCTGGTTCATATTGCCATTGCCATGGAAATACTTGTCGTAGGTGCGGGCCACGGCGGCGCGAATGATTTCTCGCACGACGTTGTCAGCGCCCTTCAGCTCGCCCTCGTATTCCAATTCGAGCTTGCCGGTCATGGCCGGCATGGCGGCATAGATGTCGCCGATCCGCGGCACTACCAGCTTCTCTCCGGCACGAATGGCACGGCGCTCGGCGTTGGAAATAACATTTTCCATGGCGCTGATGGGCAGCCGCTGACTGACGCCGGAACGCTTGTCGATACGCTTGTCGTCGCGGGCCACGAAAGCAATCTGCTCGATGACCTGGCTGACAAATTCGGGAATCTGCAATTGATGCCCATTGCGCTCGGTCCAGGCTTCCTGCGCGGTGATGGCGACGCCTTCGTCGACGGTTCCGGGATAGTGGGTGCGAATCTCAGATCCGACGCGGTCTTTTAACGGGGTAATGATTTTGCCGCGGGCGGTGTAGTCCTCAGGATTGGCGCTGAAGACGATGGCAACGTCGAGCGGCAGGCGCACCGGGTAGCCTTTAATCTGCACGTCGCCTTCCTGCATGATGTTGAACAGGCCAACTTGAATTTTGCCGGCGAGGTCGGGCAGCTCGTTGATGGCGAAGATGCCGCGATTGGCACGGGGCAGCAGTCCGTAGTGGACGGTGTATTCGCTGGCCAGGTCGTGTCCACCCTTGGCAGCCTTGATGGGGTCGATGTCGCCGATGAGATCGGCTATGGTCACGTCAGGCGTAGCCAGCTTCTCAACGTAGCGCTCTTCCGGGGTGAGGTAGGCGATGGCGGCCTCGTCAGGGTTATTGGCGAGCAGTTCGAGGCAGCGGCGGCAGATGGGCTGATAAGGGTTGTCGTGAATTTCACAGCCGCGCAGGTAAGGCAACTGGGGATCGAGCAGCGTGGTCAGGGCGCGGAGGATGCGGCTCTTGGCCTGCCCGCGCAGTCCCAGCAAGATGAAATTATGGCGCGAAAGAATTGCGTTGACGATCTGGGGAACCACCGTGTCGTCGTAGCCCACGATGCCGGGAAAAATGGGGCCGCCGCTGCGCAGCCGGGCGATGAGGTTATCGCGCATCTCGTCTTTCACACGACGATGACGCATAACTTCTTCGGAAAATTGTTCGCTGCGGCGAAGCTCGGCCAGAGTCTGGGGAAGATGGCTCAAGGGCTGGATACCTCCGGGAAAATGGCCGCCCACATCCTGCACGGCCGGAACGATGACGAATGTTCGTATTCTACGCCTGAGCCGATCACACCAGGTGTTGAGGCAGCAGCTGCGTCGGGCGCATCAGGCAACTGTTTCATTAGAGCCAGCAGATCGAATTAGGATTCGGACGGGAACCGAGGAGAGTTCAAGGTAGGCGGATGGCAACGTCATCAGAAGGAGGCTGCGTCCTGGACAAGCGCCGCGTCAGGGCTTAGCAGCAGCGTCACGTCCGATCCGGCTTTCGAGCGGCAGGGCCGGTTGGTCAGCTTCGAGCTTTCCAGCGCCGTTGGAAGAGAGCAGCGTGGCTGCCGCCGCGGCATCCACCGAGCGCAACCGCAGGTCGCGCTGCGGAAATGGAATTTCGATTCCGGCGTTGTCCAGCGCTTCCATCGCGGCCAGGGCTACTTCGCTCTTCACCTTGGTGAGATTGCTTTCCTGCATGACCCAGAACTGCAACTCAAAGTTCAGCGCACTGTCGCCAAATTCCTTGAAGTACACGGCTGGGGCGGGCGAGGTGAGGACCATCTCGTGACAGGTTGCGGCGTTCTCCAGAAGCTGCGCGACCTTCTTGGCCTTGCTGCCGTAGGCGACTCCGACGGGAAGCTCGACCCGGCGCAGCGACGAAGAAAGCGTCCAGTTGATGACTTTGCCGGAGATAAAGTTTCCGTTGGGGATGATGACCTCGGCGCCCTGGAAGGTCTTCACCGTGCTGGAGCGGATGCCGATACGCGAAACTTTACCGGTGGTGCCATCGACGTCGAGCACGTCGCCAATGTGGATGGGACGCTCGAATTGCAGGATGAGGCCGGAGATGAAGTTGTTGACGATGTTCTGCAGACCGAAGCCGACACCGACGCCGAGCGCGCCGGTCAGCACGGTGAACTTGTTGAGTTCAATCCCGCCGGCGTTTACCGCGAAGAAGAAGACCAGGAGCAGCAGCAGATAGTGCAGGGTGGAAGCAATCAGCTCTGGCAGCCCGCGCGACATGTGGAAGCGGCTTAGCAGTTCCTCACGCAGCAGGAAGCGAATGGCGCTGGAAACGGAGTAGCCCACCAGCAGGATCAGGAAGAAGCCGAGCACGCCTCCCAGGGTGATGTTGGCGGTGGCGCCGGCGATATGGAAGCCCTTGATGGCCTCGATCTGCCGGCCCACCCAGTCGCTAAGTCCCAGCAGATTGAGAGTGACCGACAGCCAGACCAGTACACCGGCCCACTGCAGCACTCGCGGGAACCAGCGCGCGATGCCATCGTGATATTGCTGCACCAGGGCCGACAGCTGGGCTGACGGGGTGTCCAGGCCCTGCAGCAGCAGGCGAGTGAAAACACGCTCGCCGGTGAACAGGCTAATTGCGATGAAGGTGCTGTAGAAGCACAGGATGCCGAGGAACTGGCCCAGCTTGACGTAGCCGAAGAGGTTGGCGGCAAGCGAAGCTCCGAGAACGGCCACGGCAAGGCGTATACCGAAGACGCGTAGCCTATGCAGACGGTCGGCGTCGGCGGTCTGGGCGGCGCGTTTAGGCCGCACTAAGAACGCAAAGACCAGGAACACGGCGAGATTCACGACAAACTGCACTTCACGCTTGTGAACGGGGGTTAACGAGGCCCAGGTCACGAGGGCGCTGATGGCATAGACCCCGGCAAGGCAATACAGCAGGAGTCGGACGCGCGGATGAATGAACGGTGGCAGCAGGATCAGGATCGGAATAAACGAAAGCAAGATGACCAGGCCGATTAAGGGCAGAGGCGCCAGCGGGGCCAGCAGATAGGCGCAGAGCAGGGGAGCAAGCAGCCCGAGCGCGATCCAGTGGCGGGCGATATGCAGGACTTCCGCCTGCTGCTGGGTCTCCGCCTGCATGCCGCGAGTCCGCACATGCAGGCTGTAGCTTGCGAACAGCGACAGAAGCAGCAGCAAGGCCAATCCGAAGAGGGCACCTTTGGTCTGCAGGACGAAGGCCCGAATGCCTACCAGCCGGGTGGATGCGCTGAGAAAGAACTCTTTGTTTTCTCCCATCGCACGGCGTTCGCCGGCTTGCCATAGAGGCAGGCTGTCGCGGTCAAAGAGTTTGCCATCGAGGTGGGCGCGCGCGCGGACCAGTCGACCCAGGACGTCAATTGCCATCTGGTCCTGGCTGGCGGCACGAACTTGCAGGTTGACGATGATGCGGAGCTGGCTTTGTGCCTGCAGCGTCAGCTTTTGCAGATCGCTTACGGCCTGCTCAATCACGTCCAGCGTAGGACCGAGGTCGGGAGTCGACTGGTTCTCCTGGAGCGTGGCGTTCCATTGCGGCTGCTGTGCCTGGAGCTGCTGGATGGTGGATTGCGCGGCGTTGGCCCAGTCCAGCAACTGGCGGCGCAAGGCCGCGGTTTCCACCTGCTCGGCGCGCCAGTAGTTTTCCTGCTCGCGAAGTTCCAAGGCACTGGGAGTAGACGCCATGGTGGCGTCCACTTCCTGTTGCTTGGACTGTAACTCGGGCCCGCGTTGATCCAACGTTGCCTGGGCAGCGGTGAGTTGCTCGGCATCGGGCAGTTGGCCGGTGGCGTTACGCAGCAAACTCTTCAGGTCTTCGGAACGCGTCGCGACGTCCGGTAAGGGAATGGCGATCGACGGTGCAGGCGTGGGTGTGGGGCCGGGGGCGGGAGCGGGCGCTGCGGTTTCGGCGGGCGCATGGACCGGCTTCACAGGATCAGGCGCACGCTTTTGCGCCACGGCGAGGGCACCGTGCAAACACAAGGCAAAGCACACTGCCATCGTCCAGCGAGGAAGGCGGAACTTCCCTACTGCCGGCGAGGGGGCCATTTGCGATGGAGGCTGAGCCATGCTGCGCCCATTATCGCCGATTGCAGCGGCTTTGCACGCAAAGGTTGTTGGCCGAGCCTAACTGCCCAGCTCATCCAACATGCCTTCCATCTCGGAGAGGGCGTGCTGGTTGTGGGTGCGGCGAGCGCATTCAATTCCCTGGTGGAGCAGACCGCGGGCCTCGTCCGTGCGTTCGGCGCGGGCCAGCGTCTGGGCAGCCATGAAATATCCATTGGTGTAGTCGGGATGCGACGCCAGCAGCTTCTGGAACTCGGCCAGGGCGGCGTCGATGTCTCCCGAGCCGGAGTACTCCAGGCCGAGCGCATAGCGGGCAAAGGCGTCGTCGGGATTGGCTTTGAGGATCTGGTTCAGGGTTTCTACGCGGGCTTCGTCGGGCATCGAGGCGTCTCCGGATTCCATGATGGCATAGGAGAGAGCAAAGGCGCGAATTTCAGATTGATGGCAAAAGTGGTGCGACCGAGCCGTCAATAGTGAGAGCGGCGGTGCGTGGCATTACAATGACGTTTCACCCCTGATGCGAGGTTGCTGTGGCTTGTCCTTACTTCATGCCCGAAGAACGATTGCACGCCGACTGGCTTTTTCCGCAGCGCCTGCCGTTAGGTGCCGGCTGGGCGGGCACTTGTACCGCACCGGGTCATGACGGAGCGCGGCCTGACGAAAACGAGTTGAAATCGGGCTGCAACATGGGCTATGCAAGAAGCTGCCACCGTTTGCCGGCGGATCGGGAGGTCGATGCGGTGCGCTTTGTGGTCGGTCAGGAGAAGGATGGCGTGGTGCACGTCCGCTTTAGTTGCGAACGCGCTCATCTGCCAGCGGGTCACGGTGAGTTGCTTTACGAAAAGGCCAACGCGACGTGGCTTTCCAAGCACGACGACGTGCGCATTCAGCGAATGGCGGAGTGCTACCTGGAAGCGCAGATGCAACGGCGCGCGGCGTCGGCTACAGCCACAAGTTAAGCGCACAACGAATTTCATTACGGCAGGCAGACAGGAAAGAACTGACATGGAACAGACCGATGGCGCATTACGACCAAGGCCGGTGAGCGAGTCGAAGTCGGAGATGATCGAACTCGTGCTGCCGAACGATACGAATCCGCTGGGAGCTTTGCTGGGCGGACGGCTGATGCACTGGATCGATCTGGCAGGAGCGCTGGCGGCGCACCGTCACTCACACTCCTACGCGGTGACGGCGTCGATGGACCATATCGACTTCCTGGTACCGGTGCATGTGGGCGACATGGTAATCCTGCAGTCAGCGGTAAACCGCGTCTTCAAGACTTCCATGGAGGTCGGCGTCAAGGTGCTGGTCGAGAATTACATCTCGGCGTCACGACAAAAGGTCGCAACCGCCTATCTGACCTTTGTAGCCGTGGACCGTCACGGCCGGAAGCTGGACGTAGCGCAGGTGATTCCCGAAACGGACGAGGAAAAACGCCGTTACGAAGGAGCCTTGCGGCGGCGGGAAGCCTCCAAAGCCGAACGTGACCGCAGAAACACCGCGCGAGGGTAGGCTTTGTCCGTCTGTCTTGCGCCATTTTGCTGCGGGAACGACGCCGTCAAAGCTGTCACCGTGGCTGGCCGCAAAGCATAAGTTGTAACCAGGGCCGCACACACTCCCATCCGGAGGATTCTCTGCATGCTTCCTGCCCGTTTTGCTGCCATTGCGGTTCTGGTTGTCTTCTCGAACATCTTTGGAATCGCGCAGAGCGCCTCGTCCGCGAAGCCGCGTGTGGTGGTGGTGCGCGCGGCCAAGCTGCTGGACGTCAAGTCGGGCAAGGTCGTCACCAACCCGGTGGTGGTGATTGAAGGCGAACGCATTAAGGAAGTGGGCAGCGGACTGGCTGTGCCCGCGGGCGCGCAGGTGATCGACCTGGGCAGCACCACCCTGATGCCTGGGCTGATCGACGTTCACACCCACCTGCTGCAGAACTACAACTTTGCGTACGACGGCGATGACAACAACATGGTTCTGACGGTGGCGCAGATGAGCCCGGCGGAGCGCGCGCTGCTGGGCGCCAAGATGGGCCGTGAGGATCTGGAGGCGGGCATTACTACGGTCCGTGACGTGGGCAACTCCGGGGTCAACGGAGATGTTGCTTTGCGCGATGCCATCAACAACGGGTGGGTAACCGGGCCGCGCATGGCGGCCTGCACGCGGGCGCTATCGGCCGCCGGCGGGCAGTTCGGGCATTTGCAGCATGACGCGCAAAACCTGGTGGCGCAGGAATACGTGGTGATTGCCACGGTGGACGACGCCCGGCGAGCGGTGCAACAGGCGCTGTACGACGGCGCCGACTGCATTAAGGTGATCGTCAACACCGGTCCGCGGGTGGTATCGCAGGAAGAGATGAAAGCCATCGTGGAGGAAGCGCACCGCGTCCACAAGAAAGTCGCGGCCCACGCCATTGGGGACGACGCGACCCGCATCGCGGCTGAAGCCGGGGTCGATTCGATCGAGCATGGCTACGTGATCCCGGAAGACGTGCTGACCATGATGGCCGCGAAGAAGATCTTCCTGGTTCCCACCGATTATCCAACGTTTGCCTACCTTCCATTTCTGCCCAAGGACATGACGCCGGAGGAGCGGAAGAAAACCGACGAAGAGATGGAAAAGCAATTCAAAAAGGTGCGTGAGCGTCTGCACCGGGCGGTAACGTTGGGAGTTCCGATCGCGGCGGGCTCCGACGAGTACTACCAGATGGACAAGCGCACGCGCGGCGAGAGCAGCAAGCTGATCTTTCAGGCCTACAGCGAATCGGGCATGACACCCTGGCAGATCATTCAGGCAGCGACGGTCAACGGCGCAGAACTGCTGGGCTGGCAGGACCGGGTTGGGTCGCTGGAGGCCGGCAAGTTTGCCGACATGATCGCGACCGCGGGCGACCCCACGGAAGACCTGAGTTCGCTGGACAAAGTGAAGTTCGTGATGAAGGGCGGCGAGGTAGTGCGCAACGACCTGAACCCGGCGCAGGCTGCCTGCAAGTGAGCTATCGGACTTCGGGCTGGCGCTTGCCGGCGAAGCGATAAGTGATGCCGTTCCATTCGAAGGCGTAGACCACGGGTTGGACCGAACCATCGGGGCCCGAGGCATAGGTGCGGACGGTAACCATTCCGTTGGAAGCATCTCCCGCAGGGCTGCCGAAGGCGTTATCGCAAAAAGGCGTGCCATCGGGCAACTGGCTTACCGACCAAACCTTGTTGAACTTCGTTTCGGTCAACTGGCGCAGGACGGTCAGCGTGAGGCAATTCTTCTCGCCGGCGTAAGTGACGATGAGGATGTCGTGGCGCTCGGCGAGGCCGTCGACATTGAGGTTGGCGATGCGGGAGTCGTCATCTTTCTCGTCCGGGACGGTGGAGGCGAGACGCCAAATCTTGTGGACTGTCCAGGGATCGATGCCGGTTTCTTTGGCCCACTTCTCGTCGTCGACCTTGTGAACGTGTTTCCAATCCTGGGCTAGGGTGGTGAGCGAGCCCAACAGCAGAACGCACGCGATGGCGGCGAGACGACGCATGACCATCATCATGCCGGAGAAGCCGGCGGATGACAATGTGGATGAGGAGTTCGGGGACGAAGGCGCCAGCCGCTCCTCAGTCGTAGCGCTCGAAGACGATCTGCTTGCGGTCCCAGCCCATCTCTTCCATCAACATTTTGCGATTGTGATCCACCATGTCGTTCAGGCCGCAGATGTAGGCCACCATATCGGTGCGTCCCTTGACCACCTCTCGCACGTGGTCCTGGACGTAGCCGCGGCATCCCTGCCAATCATCGCCGCAGCGGCTGAGGGTGCTGATGTAATGAAAGTTAGGGTGTTCGCTGGCGAGTTGCTCGAACTCTTCCCGGTAATAGATGCCGTGATGGTAGCGGGTGCCGAAGACCAGCCAATATTCGTGGCCGCGATTGCGTTCCGGATCTTCGAAGAGCCAATGGGCCATGCTGCGAAACGGAGCGATTCCGGTTCCGGTAGCGATGAAAACTGCGTCGGTCTTGGGTTCGCGTAAGGTGAACAGCCCGTGCGGGCCGTGGAAGCTGACCTTGGCGCCAACCTCGAGATCGCACAGCCAGTTGGAGAGAAACCCTTCCTCGACGCGATTGAGCACGATGTCGAAGGTCGCATTCTGACGCGGGCCCGACGCGATGGAATAGGCGCGCGTGTGCCACTTGCCATCGGGACGAAGCTCGCGAATGGAGACGAATTGCCCCGCCTTAAAGGGAAACTGGTCGACGTCTTCGACGTGAAATTCCAGGTGCTTGCTGTCGGGCGAGATCAGGATTGACTTCGTCAGCTCCGCTGTAAGCAGTTTTTTTGAGGCCGGGATCGGGGTGCTTTCCTGAGGTTGAGTGGTCATGCTCTCCGTCTATGTACTACGCGAGCATGAAGCATACCCAGCCGCAAGTCCCAGAGTCAATAACGGCGACCTTCTGGGCGAGGTGGGGTCAGTCTGAAATCTGGCCCCCAGAAAGCAACTCTGCACCATGCCTTCACAGGTTGCCGGAAACTCGCTCTTCACCTGCGGTATCGCCGGCTGAAGCCGACTCACCGACCGGAATAAATGGTTTGGACGCTGGCCTAAAGGCCAGCTCTACCTGAGATCGCCGTTACGGAGCAGCGGCTACTCCACAGTGACCGACTTGGCCAGATTGCGCGGCTGGTCAACATCGCAACCGCGGCGGACAGCGATGTGGTAGGCCAGCAACTGGCACGGAACAACTTCCAGGATGGGCGCCAGCAATTCGGGCGCGTCGGGAACGTAGAGAACATGGTCGGCAGCTTCGCGAATGTCCTCGTCGCCCTCGGTGGCGATGGCGATCACGGTGCCGGAGCGCGCCTTCACTTCCTTGAGGTTGGACAGGGTCTTCTCGTAACGCAGCACGGAACCGGGATCAGTCTTGTCGTGGGTGGCAAGGATCACGACCGGAAGATCTTCGTCAATCAGCGCGTTGGGGCCATGCTTCATCTCGCCCGCCGGGTAGCCCTCGGCGTGGATGTAGGAAATTTCCTTCAGCTTCAGCGCGCCTTCCAGAGCGATGGGGTAGTGAATGCCGCGGCCGAGGAAGAGGAAGTCATGGGCGCGATGGTAAAGCTTCGCCAGGTCCTCCGTCTCTTCGTCGTGGGTCAGCAGGGATTCCAGTTTGCTGGGGATGCGGGTCAGTTCCTCCAGCAATTGCTTAGAGTGCTCAGGATCGATGGTGCCGCGGACCTGTCCGAGGTAAACGGCAAACAGGAACAGCGCGGTGAGCTGCGCGGTGAAGGCCTTGGTGGAGGCGACGCCAATCTCCGGACCGGCATGCGTGTAGATGGTTCCGTTGGACTCGCGGGCGATCATGGAGCCGACAACGTTGCAGATACCCAAGGTCTTGCCGCCCTTGGCGCGCGATTCGCGCAGGGCGGCGATGGTATCGGCGGTTTCGCCGGACTGGGTGATCAGGATGGTGAGATCGTCGGGGCCGGTCAGGGGATCGCGATAACGGAACTCGCTGGCGTAGTCGACTTCGACCGGCAGCTTGGCCAGGCGCTCGATCATGAACTTGCCCGCCAATCCGGCGTGCCAACTGGTGCCGCAAGCTGCGATCTGGACCTTGGTGAGCCGGCGGAAATCGTCTTCCGTAATATCCATCTCGTCGAGGAAGACCTTGCCGGTATCGAGCGAGACGCGGCCCAGCGTGGTATCGCGGACGGCGCGCGGCTGCTCGTAAATCTCCTTGAGCATGAAGTGCTTGAAGCCGCCCTTTTCCGCCATGATGGGGTCCCACGTGATGTGCTGGACTTCGCGGGTGACGGGCTGGCCTTCGAAGTCGGTCAATTGCACGCCCGAGGGCGTAATGACAGCCAGGTCGCCGTCGCCAAGAAAGAACAGGTCGCGGGTGTGATAGAGAATCGCCGGGATGTCGCTGGCGACGAAATACTCGTCCTTGCCCAGGCCGATGACGGCGGGCGGACCATTGCGGGCGGCGACGATCTTGTTCGGCTCCAATGCCGAGATCGCCGCGATAGCGAAGACGCCGGTGAGGACGCGGACGGTGCGCCGCACGGCTTCCTCCAGCGTAATGCGATGGCCGTTGCCTTCGGCGGCGAGGTTCTTCTCGATGAGGTGGGCGATGACTTCGGTGTCGGTTTCCGTGCGGAACTTGTGGCCTTCGTCGATGAGCTTGCGCTTGAGGCTGAGATAGTTCTCCACGATGCCGTTGTGCACGACGACGATGTTGCCGGTGCAGTCGCGATGCGGATGGGCATTCTCTTCCGTGGGACGGCCGTGCGTGGCCCAGCGAGTGTGGCCGATGCCATAGGTGCCGTCGAGCGGCTTAAGGCGGATGACCTCTTCCAGGTTACGCAGCTTGCCTTCGGCGCGGCGCACTTGCAGACCGGTGCCGTTGCCGGCGACCGCTATGCCGGCGGAATCATAGCCGCGATATTCGAGTCGCCGCAGACCGTCGATGATGACCGGTACAACTTGTTTTTGTCCTACGTAACCAACAATGCCGCACATGGCTCAGCTCCCTTGGGCTTTAGAAACACTCCGACCGGAACACAGCTGGGAGGGGGTTGTTCTTAATGGTATCTGATTTGATGGCACAGGGGTGATTTCCGATGCGAAACGGGGCTGGCCGCGCCGGCGGCGGCCCAGTTTGGACGCGGCGGCTAGCCCTCCAGCGTAAAGCGGTATTCCTCGATCACCGGGTTGGTGAGGACTTCGCGGGCGATGCGGTCGACTTCCGCCTGGGCATCCTCGCGATTGATGCTGCTGTCCAAGGCGATCTCGAAATACTTGCCCTGGCGCAATTCGTCAATGCCGCGATAGCCCATTTTCTTCAGGGCGCCGTGGATGGTTTTGCCTTGAGGGTCGAGGACGCTTTTCTTCAGCGAGACGTAAACGTAGGCTTTCATAGGAAGAAACATTATAGCGGTTCGGGGGAGGGGGGCGAGCAGTCAGCAATCAGCAGTCAGACAGTCAGGTCATCAGCAGCCAGCAATCAGTTGTCAGTTGTCAGCCGTCAGCCAAACGTTTCCTCCGAAGGCCTCCTTACGAGACAAAGACGGTGTCGTCCCTACGGGACTCAGCTTCGTCGGGCGCCGTACCCAGCACTCCGCTGGGCTGCCTGCTGGGCTAACCTGCTTCGTCCTACGGACTCGGTCGAATGCGGGTCATGGTCCAGCGCGCAGGCAGTCCCTTGAACCTCGGCGAAACTAAGTGCTGACTGCTGAGTGCTGAGTGCTGACTGCTGAAACCTATTCAAACTGCTCGTCGATCTCGATCTGGTAGCCGTTCGCCAGGCGGTTGCTTTCGTTGGCCATGCCCACCACCGACATCAGCTCGTGAAACATTTCCGGGGTCATACCCTTAGCACGTGCGCCTGCGGTGTGCGAGGCGATGCAGTACTGGCAGCCGTTGGTGACACTGACCGCGACGTAGATCATCTCCTTGGTGAGAGGATCGAGGGCGCCGGGCGCCATGATTTGTTTGATGTCCTCCCAAGTGCGCTTGAGGGTCACGGGATCGTTGGCCAGCGCCTTCCAGAAATTGTTGATCCAGTCGGTCTTGCGGGTGTTCATGATGTCGTCGTAGATGGCGCGCACTTCCGGGCTCGCGTCGGCGTATTCAACTAATCCGAATGTAGACATACAAAAGCTTCCTTTTCACCACGGAGGCACGAAGAACACGGAGGCAATTTGCTTTCATTTCCTCTGTGCCCGGCGTAACTCCGGGTTGACCTTGATGCGTCCTACGGTACCTGCACCTTCTCGCGGTAGGCGGCGACGTGGACGTTCCAGCGCAACTCCTTCGTCATCACGTCGCGTAACTGGGAGGCGGCGGCGGGTTCGCCGTGCACCAGATACGTTTGTGCCGGCGGACGGCGGAAGGTGCGCAGCCATTCCAGTAACTCAGGCGTGTCGGCATGATCGCTGAACTGCTCCAGAGACGCCACCTGGGCGCGAATAGGCACTTCCTGGCCGAAGATCTTCACCTCGGGCGCACCGCTCTTGATGGTGAAACCTCGTGTGCCCGGCGCCTGGAAGCCGATGAAGAGCACCAGGTTCTTGGGATCGGGCAGCCGCATCATCAGGTGGTGCAGGATGCGTCCGCCGGTCACCATGCCGCTCGACGACACGATGATCATAGGGTACTTTGACTGATTGACCTTCTTGGAGTCGTCCTGGGTGATGTCGAAGTAAAAGTTGGACCAATCCAGCGGCGAGCCGTACTTCTCAATCAGCGCTTTCGTCTCCGGGGTGAACTCTTCGGTGTGGTTCAGGAAGACCTGCACCGCCTTGATTGCCATCGGGCTGTCGGCGTGCACTGGCACGCGCGGCACCTGTCCGGTCTCCATCAGCTCTTTCAGCAGAAACAGAAACTTTTGCGTCCGCTCAACAGCGAATGCGGGCACGACTACTGTTCCGCCACGCTGCAGGGTGGTACGAATGAGCGCGGCCATCTCCGGACGGGGATCATTGTGCGGATGCAGGCGATTGCCGTAGGTGCTCTCCATCACCAGCAGGTCGCAGTCTTCGCCTTCGGTAGGTCCGGAATGCATCACCTGGCCGGGGGTGACTTCGCTATCGCGAACGCGGCCGATATCGCCAGAGAACAGCAGCTTTTCCGACTTTCCGGCAGAGTCGAGCCTGACTTCCACCATGGAGGAGCCCAGGATGTGCGCGGCTCGGACGAAACGGAAGGCAAACGAATTGGTGAGCTTCTTCTCCTCGTTGAAGTTCATCGGGCGGAAAAGCGTCATGCACTGCTGCGCGTCTTCCATGGTGTAAAGCGGCAATGCGGGGCTGTGCTTGGACGAGCGGGTCTTGTTGTAGAACGCGGCGTCTTCTTCCTGCAGGTGTCCTGAGTCGGGCAGCAGAATGCCGCAGAGGTCGATGGTGGCCTGGGTGGCGTAAATGGGTCCGTGAAAGCCTTGCTTCACCAGTCGCGGAATCCAGCCGGAATGGTCCAGGTGGGCGTGGGTCAGGATGACCGCGTCGATAGCGTTGGCGGGAACCGGCAGGTCCTGCCAGTTGCGTTCGCGCCACTCTTTCTGTCCCTGAAACAGGCCGCAGTCCACCAGGACTTGCAGGCCGCGCGATCCGTCGGTGTCTACGTGGATCAGATGTTTGGATCCGGTCACAACCCCGGCAGCGCCGAGAAACTGGATATAGCTCAAGCTTTCCTCACAGGTGCGCCAGCGATGCGATTAGGGAGCACAGACGGTTGTATCGTTTGCCGGCGGGGGCTGGCAAGTGGGGGCGTTTAGGGAGCTTGCGGCTTGGGAACATCGTAGGTGTTGTTGCCCACGTTGACCTCGGGCACGCTGCCGTCGTTGACCACGACTTTGTCGGGCGCGATGGGGGTTTCGATACGGCCTGTTCCCTTCTCGCCGGCCTTCACGACTACGCGCACACTTTTCTCGCCGGAGGGCGTCTGCACCAGCACAGGAACCTCGGCTCCGGCATGGCCGCGGTTCTGAATGGTCGCGGTCAGATAGAAACTTCTGTTGGCTTCGCTCAGCAGCGGCCGGGCGTAAACCGAATCCACGTGGAAGTCGGGCAGACCGCGATCGCGATAGACCCAGTCATCGAAGAACCACTCCAGGTCGCGCTTGGAAGTCTTCTGCAGCAATCGCTGCAGGTAGCTGGGATCCTTGTCGGCGCCGGGATGATATCCCCCGAGCGCGGTTTGCATCGCTGTGTCGCCCACCATGTCGCGCAGCATCCACAGAACAAAACTTCCCTTGCCCCGCAGATAAAGCTCGTCATTGGTATTGAGCAACGTGTTATCGGCGCTGCCGACTTCGGCTGTCGTCTTCGAACTTGATTCGGCCTTGGGAAGCGTGGACTCCTCGGCCTTCAGCAAGGGCTCGTGATACTCATCCAGAAACGCCAGCGCCGATTTCCGCCCGGAGCGGCGATCGATCAGGACGGTCTGCATGAAACGCTCCATGCCCTCCTGAATCCATCGGTGCGGCGAATGCAGGCGGGCGGCGACCTGGGTTGGCATCAGCATGATCTGGACATTTCCAGTTTGTGCCTCACGGAAAGGCGTGAACAGGATGGCGCCGTTCTGCCAGGGGTTGGCGTTGGGCTCGGTCAACTCGATAATGCGGGCGGGCTGTGCGGGCTCGCCCAGCCAGTCGTGCAGCACCGGATCGTTGGCCTCGGCGGCAACCACGTAATCGCGGGCGATGGAGGTGTGATCGGGCACGTGCAGCAGGGTCACCGTGGGACGCGGCAGCTCCTGGTAATTGGCGATGGCAAAAGTGGGCACGGTTTCGCCGAGGCCAGTCAAGGTGAAGGTGTTGCTGAACTCCTTCAGCTTGCCGCCACTGGGCGAATCGGGAAGCTCGCGCGTTTCACCACAACCGGACACGGCAGTATTGACGGCGACGCAAAGCGTTTCGGTTGCCGCTCCCGCGACGATAACGCGGGCGCCGAACTCGGTGTGGGAGTGGCGATACTTCCAGGCGGCAATGGCGTCGAAGACGGCGTTGCCATCACTCATGCTGACCGCGTCCATGGACACGGGATACCACGTCACGTAGCCGAGGCCGCGAACCGCGGTGAAACTGTCGCTGATGCTGTCCCAGTCGTTGCGCGTGCCTACCTCGTCGGGAGCGCCCATGCGGGTGAGACGGGTTGAGTCGGGAGTAACCGTGCCGCCGTACTGCACGCCGAGGATGACCGTGGCTTTCGGCGGAATCTCTTTGGGCAGCGTGATCACCGCCTCGGTCAGAGCGCCGGTGTGATCGATGTCGGAGGTGTAGGTGTCGCTCAGCCACTGCACCGGCTGGTCGTCGAGGGTGATGCTGTTCCATGCCAGCGACGATGACACCTGCAGCGTGAGCACCTTCTGCGGCTGGGCAGAGTCGTTGCGCAGGGTCAACTTGCCTTCAACAGCCAGAACGTGCGAAGTGCGGTCAATCTGCGCTTCCAGCTGGTAGCGGGTGATGGTGAAGGCTTCGCGGTCGATGGCGCTGGCAGCGGTGGCGAAGGCAGAGCAGAGCAGGCTGAGGACGAGCCAACGTTTCATTTCGCCGGCTTTACTGTTCCCGCGGCAACCCGCCGCTGGCGAGCTACTTCGTACATCACCACTGCGCCGGCAACCGAGACGTTAAGAGACGACACCTTGCCGAGCATGGGGATCGATACCAAAAAGTCGCAGCGGCGACGGACGAGGTCGTGCAGTCCTTTGCCCTCAGCGCCCAGAACGATGGCGCAGTTCATGATGTAGTTCATCTCGTCGTAGGTCTGGGTACCGCGCTCGTCGAGGCCAACCGTCCAGATATTGCGCTCTTTCAGTTCGTCAAGGGTGCGCGAGATGTTGGTGACCCGGGCAATCGGCAGATGCTCGGAAGCGCCTGCGGAAGCTTTCACGGCGGTTCCGGTCAGGCCGGCCGCGCGACGCTCGGGGATGATGACTCCGTCAGCCCCGGCGCCATCCGCGGTGCGAATCAGGGCCCCAAGATTGTGCGGATCTTCAACGCTGTCGAGCACGACCAGGAAGCTGTGTTCGCCATGACGCTGCTCCAGCAGCGTGTCCACATCGGCGTACTGCTTGCCGCTGGTGACGGCAATCACGCCCTGGTGGGTGTTGGTGTTGGCCAGGCGGTCGAGCTCTTCGCGGCGCAGGAAGCGGACATCCACTCCACTGGCGCGGGCGTCTTCGATAAGGCGCTGCATGCGCTGATCGTGGCGCTCGCGCGCGATGCCCAAGTATTCAAAGCTGCGCCCGCCGGATTTCAGGGCTTCGCTGACGGAATGTATACCGTAGATGACTACCATGTTTCGAATTAGTGTACGACAAAGATGTGGCCGGACACGCGGTGCGGTGAGCGGACGCCGGCTTCGCCACCAGATCAACGGGTCGAGAGATCGAGACCGCGATGAGCGGCGCGCAGGAAATGCAACGGGTTACAGCATGCCGCCGGTGTTCGTGGTCAGGATGCTGAGCGCCATTTCCAGCTTGGAGATGGCTTCTTCCAGGTCGGGATGCTTCTCCAGCCGCGACTGCATGCCACTCAGAATGCGGTGAGCTTCGGCAACGTGAGCGGCGGCGTCCTGCTCCTGCCTGGCGGAGGATGGGTTGGGATCTTCAGTCATTCGGTCACCTGCCAATCATCTTAACCCAAGGCCGACGTCTGTCGCCCATGAGCAGGCGGCTTATCGCAGATCACGCTCGGGCGTGGACTTGGGCCTGGTAAAGGATGAACTGGTGCGTCCGGGTAACCGGCACCAGCCAGCTCTGCGCCGCCAGGATGTCTTCGTGTACCGGGTTGTGATAGATGACGTAGACCGAACGCGGGCTGGCTTTCAGCGAGTGATGCAGATTGGCCAGCACCTCACGCCACACATGCCGGGGAAACGGGTTGAAGCAATAGAGCAGCAGCGGCGACGGAGGAAACTCGAATCGACGGGCGTCGCCGGCGTGGGATTCGATGGCCGCGCATTTCTGCCTGTCGTCGCGGTAGCGCGCGATGTTGGCGATGGCAATCGCGTTCAACTCCTCCAGCAGCTCAACTCCGATGATGCGGCGGAAGGGGTATTGGGAAGCCATCAGCAAGGTGCGACCCTTGCCTGAGCCGAGATCGATGAAGGTGAACCCGTCAACGGGTACCGGAATGGCGCTCAGTATCTCGTGGAACAACTCCGGCTCAGAGGGTTGATATTGGCCGCCGGAAAGCCACTCGCGCAGGCGGGTGCGCAGCGAAACCGTCGCCCAGGTGGTATCCACGTTGTGTTCGAAATCGAAATCGATGTCGCCGTAGCGGGACTTGCGGCGGGAGGGAGCAAGATCGCGCACCAGGTCCACCAACTCGCGGCTGTAGTAGCGAATGGTGGCGACGGTTCCCCGATGGCGCAGCGAATCGCGCAACCAAGTAAGAGCGCCATCTTGTCTGGAGGGTTCGCGGCCGGGCATCAGCCAATGGTAAATAATCAGCGGCGCAAGGCGACAAGTTCTTCGCCCCGCGCCGCCACCGGTTTATGAATCAAGCCAGATCGAAGAGCAGGAACTCGGCGTCGCCGGTCCCCATGCTGGCAATCTGTAAGCTGGTTTCGCCGCTGATGGCCGCTCCGTCGCCTTTCGTCAGTTCCTTGCCATTGACTTGTAACTGGCCGCTGATGAGCTGTACCCAGGCATGGCGTCCGGCCTTCAGTTCCAAGTCCACCGACTGGCCGCTCTCCAGAATCGAAGCGTAGACGCTGGCGTCCTGGTTGATGGTTGTCGACTTGTCACGTCCATCGTGTGAGGCGATCAGCCGCAACTGGTTCCGCTTCTCTTCGGGCGAGAAGGTGCGGTCTTCGTAGCTCGGTTTCAGCCCTTCGGCATTGGGCAAAATCCAGATCTGCAGCAGATGCACCGGCTTGTCTGACTGGTTCGCTTCGCTGTGCATCACGCCTTTGCCGGCCGACATGCGCTGCACGTCGTTGCGCTTAAGCGTAGCTCCGCGCCCCATGCTGTCGTGATGCGTCAGTTCCCCGTTCACGACGTAGGTCAGGATTTCCATGTCGCGATGGGGATGCTTGCCGAAGCCGCGCCCGGCGCTGATCCAGTCTTCATTAATGACCCGCAAGTCCCGAAATCCCATGTGCTTGGGATCGTAGTAATCCGAAAAGGAAAAGCTGTAGTGCGTGTCGAGCCAGCCGTGGTTGGCGTGTCCGCGTTCTTCCGATGGCCTGATGGTAATCATGTTTTGTGCTCCCTAATCCACTGCATAAGATGCTTTAATGTTGAAGAAAGATTCAGGCAGCATCGACTGGTGACCAGTGGGCAAATGGGTCTGGAAGGGACGATAAATTGGCTATTCGGCCGGGTCGGTGCCCAGGCGACGACACAACTTGCCCAGGGCTTGCTGTTCTTCGGAAGAGAGGTTGTTCATGAAGGCGACAATTTCCGCCGCATGCTGGGGGAATAGCTTGCGGATCAGCGCTTTACCCGCGGGGGTGAGCACTACGATGAGCACCCTGCCGTCTTGCGGAGAGCGCTGGCGCTTGGCAAGCCCCTGTTTTTCAAGGTTTCCCACCACCATAGTGAGATTGCCGCCGGTGGTGAGGATCTTACGGGCCAAATCCGATAGCGACATGGGCCCGAGGTGATAGAGCGCCTCCAGTACGGCAAACTGGGTGAGGCTGAGACCACTTTCCAGCAACTGCCGCGAGGCAACGCTGCGGGCGGTGTTGGCCGCCCGCATCAACTTCACATAGGTAGACAAGGCCAGGCGGTTCTGGGAGCTGGACGATGGGGTCGAATTCACAGGCTACCTCAACGGCAATACTACAACATTGAAGCAACCAGGAATTCTTGCGACTACTTCAGTCCGGCATTTTCTGCCGCCAGCTTCCCCAAAAAGCTCCAATCCTTCTTCTCGTTGCCGTTCGCAATCGCCGTCAGCATGTGATCGCGAATCAGGCTGGCGATGGGCAGAGCCGCGTCGACATTCTCGCCGGCGGTGATGGCCAGCCGAACGTCCTTAAGACCAAGCCGCAATCCGAAGCCGTGATCGTGCTTCTGGTCGGCGATCAGCCCGCCGTAGGTTTTATAGATCGGCGCAGCGAACAAGGTGCTGGTCAGGAAGTCGACGTACTCATGGGGATCGATACCGTACTTGCGGGTGAGAGCGATCGCTTCTCCCAGCGATTCGATCACCGAGGCGATGAGGAAATTGCCGCTGATCTTCACCACGTTGGCCATTTCGGGTTTTTCGCCTAAGACGAAGACCTTCTGTCCGAGAGACTCCAGGATAGGCATGCAGTGGTCCAGCGCCTTCCTGCGCCCGGCCGCAGTAACAAACAGCTTTCCGGCCTCGGCGGCGTCAGGACGTCCAAAAACCGGCGCGGCAATGTACTGCTGGCCGTGCTGGTCGTGCTCGGCTGCTAGTTTCTGCGAGAGCGCGACGCTGATGGTGCTCATGGAGATATGGGTGCCGCCTCCCCGCAGGCTCTCGATGACACCGGATTCCAGCACCGTCGACTCAACGGCGGCATCATCAGCCAGCATGGTGATCACAACTTCCGCATCGCTGGCTGCTTTCGCCGGCGAATCGGCGACTTTGGCGCCATCATGGCGCAGAGGTTCCGCCTTGGAAAGGGTGCGATTCCAAACGATGACGTCGTGTCCGGCGCGAATCAGGTGACGCGCCATGGGGATGCCCATGTCGCCCAAACCGATAAACGCGATTTTCATGATGGTTCCTCATTCAACAGAGACTAGACGAATGAATTGAAGCGTCTTTATGGATGTGCGGAGCGGCTGGTTCGTTGCGCCAACTGGCCGCAGTCAGTCGCGATGCTACTTCACGATTCGGTGGCCGCCCGGCGGATCATCACGATTTTCCTGGCAGGAACGCTTGACTGGTCGAGTTATGATGATCGCTGCTTTACGCAATCATGACGAAAAACCAACAGCCATCCCAGACGCTGGAAGAGCGGCGTCAGGTCGGACGGGCTTTGCGCGACAGGGTGAAACGCACCAGCCATGCTGCTTGGGATCTCAAGCTGCGTACGTTCGACGTCATTGAACTCCTGAAGAAATCGAATCGCGAACGAATTGCGCGGCTGTTGCCCATCAAGTATGCGCGCATGGCGGTTTCGCCCTTCGGATTTTTCCGCGGTGCCGTCCCGGTGATGGCGGCGGACCTGGCGCAACTTCCTTCTACCGGGCTGATGACGCAGATCTGCGGCGACGCTCACGTGCAGAACCTTGGATCGTTTCAGGCGGCTGACGGCAGGGTGATCTTCGACATCAACGATTTTGATGAAACCGCCCTGGGACATTGGGAGTGGGACGTCAAGCGCATGTGCGCCAGCCTGGTGCTGGCCGGACGGGAGGCGGGGAACTCCGATTTGCAGTGTGAGACGGCGGTCATGGCCTTCGTCAACAGCTATCGGCGATCCATGCGCAGATTCGCCACCATGCCAGTCGTGGATTTGGCGCTTTACCAGCTTTATCGCCCGGTTTCACCCATCAAGTCGGTGCTGCGCAAAGCCGAACGCGCCACCCCTCTGCACAATCTGCAGAAGCTGACCGAATTTAACAAAGCTAAGGGCACCTATCGCTTTCGCGAGCAACGACCGACCGAGTTCCACATTCCCGGCGCGGACAAAGATGCGGTGATCGCGTCGCTGGGCGAGTACACCAAGTCGCTGTCTCCGGAACGGGCATATTTCTTCTCGCAGTACAAACCGGTGGACGTGGTGTTTCGCGTGGTCGGAACCGGCAGCGTGGGGACGCGTGACTACGTTCTACTGATGTTCGCCTCTAGCACTGACGATCCCTTGTTCCTGCAAGTCAAGGAAGAGCCGCCTTCCTCTTACGCGCCGTATCTGCCCGCGGGACGCAAGATTCTCCATCAGGGTGAGCGGGTGACCGAGGGACAGCGAGCGATGCAGATGCAGTCGGACATCTTCCTGGGATGGACTTCGATCGCCGACCGCGACTACGTGGTGCGGCAGTTGCGGGACCACAAGGCGGGCATCGAGCCTGCCGATCTGAAGGGAAATGGCCTGCTGCAGTACGCGCGGGTGGTGGGCGAGTTGCTGTCCAAAGGGCATGCCCGCTCCGGCGACCCCTGTGCGCTGGCCGGCTACCTGGGGAACAATCGCAAGTTCGATGGGGCGATGCGGCGCTTCAGCGTGGCCTACGCCAACCAGACCCACAAGGACTGGGAGGCCCTGCGTAGGGCTATCAGAACAGGCAAGTTAAAGGCGGCGACGCTGGCCCGACCGCCATCGAAAAAAGCCACAGAATAACTTCCTGTCCGCTTTGTCCCGCACCTTTTTTCTTCGTGCTTCCATCCAATTGACGAGAGGGAGATAATAGCGGTATGCGCCGTAGGTTTTTCACGCTCGCGCTCGTCGCTGCTCTGTCGATCACCCCGTTGTGGGCGCAGAGAGGCGGAGGTGGCGGTCACGCGGGAGGATCTGTCGGCGGCGGTGGACATATGGCTGGCGGTGGTGGAGTAGCCCACAGCGGTGGCGGCGGCTACGCATACCATGGCTCAGGCGGCGGCTATGCTCACGCGCCGAGCTATTCAGGGTCGTATCATGCAGGCGGAAGCTGGAACGGCGGGAACAACCACTGGAACGGCAATAACTGGCACGGCAACTATCCCTATCGCGGATGGGGTTACGGGCGTTGGGGATACCCATACTGGGGCGGGGGCTATGTCGGCTGGGGCGGCTATCCGTACTGGGGTTGGGGATGGGGCGGCAACCTGGGCTGGTACGGCTACTACGGCTCGTATGACAACTACACCCCGGACATCTATGCTGCAACGACGTATTCGGCGCAGACCTATCCATCCTACGTTTACGTCAATCCCAACGACGGCGGATACACTACTCCTCCCGACCAGCAGACTCAGGACCAGATCGATCGGCTCAACAACGAAGTAGAGCAGTTGCGCTCGCAGCAGGCATCGCAGAACCCTCCCCAGGGCAAGACGGTCGAGATTCACGCTGACACGGTGCTGGTCTTCCGCGACGGGCATGCGGAGGAAGTACAGAACTATGCGATTGCCGGCAAGACGCTCTGGGTTTTCGACGAATCACGCGCCCGGAAAGTTCCGATTGCATCGCTCGATCTGCCGGCGACCAAGCACAGCAACGAAGACCGCGGTATCGATTTCGTAGTGCCCGCCTCCGCGCGCTAAGCGCGATTCCACACCTCAGCCTTGTCAGAATCCAAGCCGGGTAGAGCTGACCTGACCCTCATCAGAAACCCAAGCCGGTAGAGCTGACCTGAGCCTCATCAGAAATCCAAGCCGGTAGAGCTGACCTTTCGGTCAGCGTCTAAGCCGGTTTCTTGCTTCTTCGAGCCGGCTTCAGCCGGCGACACCGCCGCAGAATTCCGTGTTTTTGCCAACCGCGATTCGCCTAGAAAGTCACCTTGGCGGAGAACTGGACGCCTCGCGGCCCGCCTCCTCCAAGAAACGGATTGCCGATGCCCACATCACCAGTGGCCGTCAGTGCGTAGTAGCCCACGCCCCGTCCAGCGGCGCCGATGCCGTTCACGCCCGGGTCAGCAATGAAGTTTGGCAGCTCGGGATTGGCAAAGTTCGGGTGGTTAAACAAGTTGAAGAACTCGGCGCGCAACTGCAGGGCAACACGCTCTGTGATGGCCGTGTCTTTGAATACGGAGAAGTTGAACTCCTTGAATGGTGGGCCAATCAGGACGTTGCGGCCAAGGTTGCCGAAGTGACGGGTCCCTGCCAGGCAGTTGCTGTCGCCCGAGGATGACGTGGCCGTGGTGTTGCCGAAGGTGCACGGCACCTGGAAGTTGGCCAAGTTGAGAAAATTCGCCGGGGCGCTGCCGTATTGGATCAGTCCTACAACGTCGGGGCGGTCAAAGCCTTCGCCAGAGCCGGAGTAGTCGCCCTCGAAGTTGTAGTTCAGGGTGAAGGGCTGGCCATCCTGCAAGGTGGCGGTTCCGTCGATGCCCCATCCGCTTTTCAGCTTGGCGTAGTCGCCCTTGTAGGTAGGTAGCTGGTAGGTGAAATACCAACTGAAGCGGCGGCGGATGTCGAAGTTGGAGTTGCCACGCTCCAGCAATGGCGCAAGGCTGTTATTGGGCTGCGAGGCGTTGGGAATGAAATCTTCCAGATCGCTGGCATTGTCGATGGAGTGCGACCAGACAAAGTTCGCCTGGGTGGACAGACCGTGCCAGCCATTCACGTGAAAGCTGGCCTGCAACGCGTTGTAGGTCGAGAACGCGCTCGACTCTTCCTGGTTGACGTAGAAGAAGTTGGGATAGGCGGTACGCGGCACATTACCGCCGCTATCGAACCCGGCAATGGGACAGTTAGGCGCCACGTATCCGACGCAAGCCGGGCCGGTGTCGTAGGCCGTGATCTGCTGCTGGCTGGGCTGGTTGATGTCGCGGAAGCGGAAGAGCCGTGTGCCCTTCGAGCCGACATAGCCCACCTCGGCGGTTGTCTTGTTGCCGAAGGCCTGCTGGATATTCACGTTCCAGTTCTGCACGTAGGGTGTGCGGATGTTGGGATTTACCCCGAAGAAGCTTCCCAAGGGCGATCCATTAACGAATACCGGCGAGCCGGCGGTGATGGGGCCGGGCGTCACGCCGAAGAACGTGATGGGCGCCTGTCCTACACCGGTGAACGCCGGGCCCGGACAGAAGGTGCAGTTGTACGGGATGTGTCCCAGAAACATGTCTTGTGAGAAGGCGTCGTAGAACATGCCGTAGCCGGCACGAAGCACGGTAGTTCCCTTGCCGGTAGCGTCCCAGGCGAAGGCAACCCGTGGCGCGAAGTTCTTGTAATCGGGGTTGTAGAGCCGGGAAGGGCCGCCCGCTCCGCCCACTTGTACCAGCGTGCCACCGTTTGCAGGAGTCAACCGGTAGAACAGGTTATTCTTCTCGCCGGCCACGCCAAAATAGTCCCAACGCAAGCCGAGGTTCACGGTCAACCGGGGAGTCCAGCGGAAGCTGTCCTGCACGAAGAGGCCGTTGCTGTTCTCGTACTCGTGCCGGTTGGTGTAGCCGGCGGCCTGGCTTCCGCCCGAGGGCAGGCCTTCGACGAACGACGTCAGGTCGGAGAAGCTGAGCTTGCCGCGGAAATTCGAGTCCTGAATGATCGCGATCGAGGTGCGGCGGAACTCGTAGCCAAACTTGATATCGTGGCGGCCGATTTTCCACGAATAGTTGTCGATGAACTGCCAGTTGGTGTCGACGCGCTGCCGGGGTACGCCCGGGCTGGCTCCCAGGACGGAGAAGCTGCCCACGGAAATTTTGGGCAGACCGTAATCGTAGGAGCTGACGCCGGTATCAAGGCCAATCGAAGCCGGATTGAAGTTGCTGTCCTGGGGGAAGAAACCTTCCGCAAAGCGGTTCCATCCGAAACGCGCTTCGTTCACCTGGGCGGCGTTGACGATCTTGACCCACGAGATCGACGCTAGCTGCACGCGGGTGGGCGTGACCGTGTTGAAGCCGGGCAGAAGGCCGCCAGCGAGCTGCGCGAAAGGAAAGCTCTGGGTGCTGTTGCCGTAGTAGTAGCGGCCGGTAATGTTGTTGGAGGAGTTGGGATTGTAATCGAGCTTAGTGATCAAGCTGTCGATGTCGTTGCTAAACCGCGTGGAGGTCGCCAAATTGTCGGCGGCAGCGCCAGGTGCGGGAGGGTTGCAGGTTCCATCCAGGTTCGCCGTCGCACCGGCAATATTGGGCTGTGGCCAGGGATTGCGGGCCAGCAGGTTTAGGATTGGCTGGCTCAGCGGGACGCCGCTTTGCAATGCGAGGGCTTTGGCCTGGGCAATGGAATTGTTGTCGGGGACGCAGCTCAGTCCCGCCTGCGCGCCGCTTTCGCGCTGGCCTTCGTAGTCGACGAAGAAGAACGCCTTGTCCTTCACGATCGGCCCGCCCAGCGCTCCGCCAAACTGGTTATTGAGAAACGGATTCTTGGGCTGGCTACCGATGTTGAAGTAGTTGCGTGCGCCCAGTTCGCCGCTGCGCCAGTACTCCAGCAGGCTGCCGTGCCAGTTGTTGGTGCCGCTTTTGGTCACGATGTTAACGATGGCGCCGCTGTTACGGCCATACTCCGCCTCGTAGTTGGAGAGCACGTGCAGCTCGGCCACGGCGTCGATCGGCAGGATGGTCGCCGGATCGCCGAAGACGCCCGCCTCATTGATGGCGGGATCGTTGCGATAGCCGTCGTTCATGTCAGTGCCGTCGAGCAGGTAGTTGTTGGATCGGCCACGCGAGCCGTTCATGGAGAATTCGCCGAAGGAGCCGGGCGAATCGCTGATCTGATCAGGCGAGCCGGCGACGCCCGGATTCAGGTAGATCAGCTTGGTGTAGTCGCGTCCGTTGATGGGAATGCTCTCGATGGTTTTGGAGGTGAGAATGCCGCCCAGATCGTTGCTGGTGGTATCGACCTGCGGAACGTCGCCGGAGACTTCGACTTGCTCGGAAATCTGTCCTGGCTTGAGTGCGGCGTCGACCCGGCGGTCGGTAGCGACGTCAACCGTGACGCCCTTGGTGACTGATGTTTGGAAGCCCGACTGAGAAACGGTGATGGAGTAGTTGCCGATGGGCAGCTCGGGAATGACTATAACTGCCGTCGCCGCTGGTCTGGGTGGTGCGTTCCAACCCAGTGTCGAGGTTGTGGACTTTGACGGTCGCGCCGGCTACGACTGCGCCCGAGGTGTCGGTGACGGTGCCAAGGATGGTGCCGCGGAAGGTTTGAGCCGAAACGGAACACGCTGCCAACAGCAGCAGGACCAACAGCAGAGAACGCTTGCAACCCATCGGGGGGCCTCCATTGTTGCGAGTCCTAATGGGCGAGAATTATTCACCACGGGCGGCGTGCCGCCAAGGGAATTCTCAAAAGCGGGAGTCTGATTTGAAACACTGAGCGAGTCGGCGGCGCACCTGAAGGTGCGCCCCTTCAAACACCAATGCCTGATCTATCCCTGCTGCTCTTTCCTTCTCAGTTGCAGGTAGCCGCGGATGAGCCCGTTAAGTCGCCATCCAGGACGCGGTCCGTGTCGCCGATTTCAACCCGCGTGCGCATATCTTTCACCATGCGGTAGGGCTGGAGGACGTACGAGCGAATCTGCGAGCCGAAATCAATGTCGAGCTTGGAGTCTTCAATGCCTTTGCTGACGGCGCGCTTCTTCTCCAGTTCATATTCGTAAAGGCGCGAGCGCAGGATGCTCATGGCCTTCTCGCGGTTCTTGTGCTGCGAGCGCTCGTTCTGGCAGGCGGCCACGATTCCGGTGGGAATGTGGGTGATGCGGACCGCCGAGTCGGTGGTATTGACGTGCTGGCCGCCCTTGCCGCCGGAGCGGTAAGTGTCGGTGCGAATGTCTTCCGGCTTGATATCGATGTTGATGCTCTCGTCGATTTCCGGCGAGACGAACACGCTGGCAAACGAAGTGTGCCGGCGCTTGGCCTGGTCGAACGGCGAGATGCGGACCAGCCGGTGAACCCCGATCTCTCCGATCAGAAGCCCATAAGCGTAGGGACCGTTGACGCTGAAGGTGGCCGACTTGATGCCAGCCTCGTCGCCTGCCTGGTACTCATACAGCTGCGTCTGGAAGCCCTGGCGCTCGGCCCAGCGCAGGTACATGCGCATCAGCATCTCGGCCCAGTCCTGCGACTCGGTGCCGCCGGCGCCGGGATGAATGGTGACGATGGCGTTGAGCTCATCGTTATCGCCGCCGAGCAGCGACGCCGTCTCCAACTTCTCCACCAGTACGCGCAGCTCGTCGACTTCGCGGCGCAGCTCGGCGGAGACGTCTTCCCCTTCGTGAGCCAGGTCAAAGTATGCGTTGATGTCGCCGGAGCGGCGCGTCAGTTCATCGTCGGTGGCGATGGAGCTTTCAAGGCGCTTCTTCTCGCGCATCACCTGCTGCGACTTTTCGGGGTTTGACCAGAGCGTGGGATCGGCAGGTTTGCTTTTCGATCTCGGTCAGTTTTTCGCGCAGTTTAGGCGCGTCAAAGATACTCCTGTAGATCGTGAACCTTGCTTCGGAGTGCGGCGTATTCCTGTTCTAGTTCTTCAACCATTTGGGGTTTGATCCTTGGAAACAGTCTCGAGCTGACGATTTGCGCTGTTCGCGCGCGGCTATGAGCCCTTAGCCTCTAGCCTTTAGCTCTCAGCATGACGGCCGCGAGCGTTGTGCTAACGGCCAAGAGCCAACAGCTAATTGCTAAACGCTGATGGCTAGCTGCGGCTGCGTCATGTCCGCGGGCCGGGAGTAGCGCGCCAAGAGCCCGAGCAATGTGATTATCGCACACAGCAACGGGAACCAGTCGCCGTAGCGAGTGTAGAAGGTGACGTTTTCCTCTAGCGAATACGCGGCTTGCAGCTGGGTGCGCTCATTTCGTGGAGCCTCGACCACGACGCGTCCGTAAGGGTCGATGACCGCGGTTATGCCTGTGTTGGTGTCGCGCAGGAGCCAGCGATCGTTCTCCACCGCGCGCATGCGGGCCATGTTCAGATGCTGGCGAGGAGCGCCGCCTTCCCCATACCATCCATCATTTGAAATATTGACGAAAAGCTCGGCGCCATTCAGGGCGAATTGGCGGACTTCGTTGGGAAAGATGGACTCGTAGCAAATGAACACGCCGGCTTTCGCGTCTCCGATGTTCAAGGGCGCACGCAGTCGGCCGCGAGCAAAGGTGCCGACCTGTTTGGTCAGACCCCCGGCGAAGCTGAACAGCTTCTCGAAGGGCACATATTCGCCGAAGGGCACCAGATGGATTTTGTCGTAGCGCTCGGTGAAGGCTCCGTCGGGCGCGACCACTGCCGCCGAATTGTAGATGTCAGGCTGGCGGCTGGGATCGCCGGCATGGTCAATGCCCAGCGAGCCGGAGATGATGTAGGAGTTGGTATTGCGAGCAATATCTGCCAGAGTGCGGCGCACGTGCAGGTCGGTAACGAAAAACGGCGCCGGTGATTCCGGCCACACGATCAATCCGGGCGTGCCCGCCTTGTTGTGTTGCGGCCGCGCGCTCAAGGCTTGCAGCGACGAAAGGGTCTGCTGCAGGTAGTTCAGAGTCCAGGCGTCGGAATCGAGAATGGGCACGTCGGACTGGACCAACGTTGCTCCATCCGATGCCGCCATGGCCGCGGGATGATACAGCTTGCCGGCATGCAGCGCGATGGCTGACGCCAGCGCCGCAGTCAGCAGCACTTTGCGGCGGGCATAGGGCACCAGGAACGCGGCGGCGACAGCGGTGTTGACCAATGCAATCTCAAAGGAAATTCCGTAGACGCCGGTCACGGTCGCAATGCGAGCCAGCGGGATGTTGTCGATTTGCGTGGTACCGAGCAGGTCCCAGGGGAAGCCGGTGATGTAGGTGCGCGCCAGCTCGACGGCAACCCACAAGAAGGGGGTCACGACCAGCGCCCGCAGGCTGAACCCGTTGCGGCGCGCCGCAATCATCGCCAGCAACAGGCCGAACAGTCCGTGGTAGAGGCCCAGGTAGAGCGAGAACAGGATCAGGATAATGACGGACAGCGGCGTCCCGATGCCGCCGTAAACATGCATGACATGGAAGATCCAGGAGCAGCTTCCCAAATACCAGATGAAGCCGCAGACGTAGCCCAGGAGAAATCCCTGCCACGCGGTCGCCGGGGCCAGGAATTGGCCGCCGTCGGCAATTACCATCATTACGTCCTGGTCGCGGCACTTGAGTATGGCGTAAATCAGGGGCGCGAGTGCGACCCAACTCAACAGATAAATGGCGGCGTTGGGGAAGATCAGCACCTGGAGAACCCCCGAGAGGCAGGCGAAAATCCAGGCATTCGGGCGGATTCTTCTCACTGTTCGAGTGTAGCAAAGAGAAACTGCGTGAGAGGGGTGGAGAAATTACGAGTTGATGACAGATTCTGCGGTCGGCCGCGTAAAGCGACAGCCGCACCCCCTGCCGTGACGCACGCACCGACGGCGACCGTTATGCGGCAGCCGCGCAGCGGCGAGATGCCGTTAGGCGGGGGCAGCAGCCCCCGCGCCACGTTCACCAACAGCTCGAGCCGCAGAGCGGCGATACCGCCTTGCCGTGATGGAACTCACCGACTCACCGAACCCGCACCCATATCCTCCCCCTATGGCCGACACCTACACCAGGATTCTCGTGCACTGTGTGTTCAGCACCAAAAACCGGCGCCCGGATATCTCGGAGCCTGCAGAATTATGGAGGTACTTGCGCGGAATCGCCCGAAATCGTGGGGTGGACACGCTTGCTGTCGGCGGCACCTCGAATCACATCCATATGTTGCTCAGCCTTCCGTCTGGTTTGACCATTGCGCTGCTGATGCGCGATCTCAAGGCCAATTCATCCCGTCACTTGAATGAAATGCAGCGAGGATTTGCATGGCAGGATGGCTACGCCGCGATCAGTGTCAGCCCGTCACAGGTTGAGACGGTGAAGCAATACATCGAAACGCAGGAAGAGCATCACCAAAAGCGGAGCTTCGAAAGAGAGTACGGAGCAATGTTGGATAAATCCGGCGTGCCGCGTACGAAGGAATACACGTTCGGGTGAATGTCGCCGCTCTGCGGCTCGCTTCATTGCAAACGCCAAACGGGGGCTTACGCCCCCGCCTAGAGTCATCCCGCCGCTTTGCGGCTCGGCTCCGCGGTGAAAATTCGACCACCGCAACGTTCAGACCCTCACAACCAGATACAGCCTGACCAAGTCCCGGCCTGCGGGGCAAAAAGCGGAGAGCGAGAAGCGAAAATCAGACGGCTGAGAGCCGCTGGCTATTTAATCGCCACCAGCTTGTTGATCAACTCCGAGTAGTCCTTCTTCTCGACGCCGTGGACCTGCTTGTTGTACTCATCGACCTTGGCCGAGTAGTTCATCGAGCAGAACTTCGGGCCGCACATCGAGCAGAACGCCGCGTCCTTGTAGTAGGCATCGGGCAGGGTCTCGTCGTGCATGGCGCGGGCGGTTTCAGGATCGAGCGACAGGGCGAACTGCTTGTCCCAATCGAAGGTGTAGCGGGCATAGCTGATGGCGTCGTCGCGATCGCGGGCGCCGGGACGGTGGCGCGCCACGTCGGCGGCATGGGCAGCGATCTTGTAAGCGATGATGCCGTCCTTCACGTCCTTCTCGTTAGGCAAGCCCAGGTGCTCTTTCGGGGTGACGTAGCAGAGCATGGCAGCACCATACCAGCCGATCATGGCCGCGCCGATGGCCGAGGTGATGTGGTCGTAGCCGGGAGCGATGTCGATGACCAGCGGCCCCAGTGTGTAGAACGGCGCGCCGTGGCACAGTTCGACCTCCTTCTCCACCTGCTCCTTGATCTTGTCGAGCGGGATATGGCCGGGCCCCTCGATCATGACCTGAACGTCGCGCTCCCAGGCCTTGGTCGTGAGCTCGCCCAAGGTCTTCAACTCGGCGAATTGCGCCTCGTCGCTGGCGTCTGCAATGCAGCCGGGACGAAGGCCATCGCCCAGCGAGTAGCTGACGTCGTGCTTAGCCAGGATCTTGGTGATGTCGTCGAAGCGCTCGTAGAGAAAATTCTGCTTGTGGTGGTGGGCCATCCACTGCGCCAGGATAGCGCCGCCGCGGCTGACGATACCGGTGATGCGCTTGGTGATCAGAGGCAGATACTCGACCAGCACGCCCGCATGGATGGTCATGTAATCGACGCCCTGCTCGGCCTGCTCCTCGATCACTTCCAGCATGACGTCGGCGTTCAGGTCTTCAATGCGCTTCACCCGCGAGACCGCCTCGTAAATGGGCACCGTGCCAATGGGCACGGGTGAGTGGCGCAGGATGGCCTCGCGAATCTCGTGGATGCCGCCGCCGGTGGACAGATCCATCACCGTGTCGGCACCGTAGTGGACCGAGGTATGCAGCTTCTTCAACTCTTCGTCCACGTTGCTGGTGACCGAAGAGTTGCCGATGTTGGAGTTGATTTTGCAGCGGGAAGCCACGCCGATGCACATCGGCTCCAGCTCTGGGTGGTTCACGTTCGCCGGGATAATCATGCGGCCAACGGCTACCTCGTCGCGGATCAGCTCGGGCGAAACCTTTTCGCGCTCCGCGACGAAGAGCATCTCTTCGGTAACCAGACCCTTGCGGGCAAAGTGCATCTGCGACAGGTTGGTGTCGCCGTTGCGGGCGGCTTCCTCGCGACGCTTGGTAATCCACTGGGCGCGGGGTTCGGAAGACGTGCCGTTGCCATTGCTGCCGTTGGTTCCACTCATAACTTGGGATACTCCTCGATTAGCTTTAGATTATACCGTCGAGTTGCGCAGACTCATCTGAGCTACTCCGCTAATTATGAGTTTCACCTTTTTTGACTGGTCCGCGATTGCCGGCTATCTCGCCATCACCTTGGTGATCGGGCTGTGGTTCCGGCGGCGCTCGGGCCGCAGCGTTGACGACTATTTTGTCTCCGGCCGCCGGGTGAACTGGTGGCTGGCGGGCACGTCGATGGTGGCCACCACCTTCGCCGCCGACACGCCGCTGGTGGTCACTGGGCTGGTGTACACGCAGGGCATCTCCGGCAACTGGCTGTGGTGGGGCTTTCTGCTCTCCGGGATGATGACGGTGTTCCTGTTCGCCCGGCTGTGGCGGCGCTCGGGACTGCTGACCGACGTGCAGTTCGCCGAGATGCGCTACTCCGGCAAGCCGGCGGCGTTCCTGCGCGGCTTTCGCGCCATCTATCTGGGCCTGCTGATGAACTGCGTCATCCTGGGCTGGGTAACCAAAGCCATGACCAGCATCATCGCCACTACGCTGGCCAATACGCCCATGCTGATCAACGTCAGCCACTTCATGAGCTCGAGCCTGGGCGAGGTCTGGAGTGGCAACGACGGGGCTGCGCTGGCCATCTGCGTTTTCTTTCTGATTCCGTTTACCGGCGTCTACGTCGCCGCTGGGCGGCCTGTGGGGCGTGCTCTGGACCGACCTGTTCCAGTTCGTGCTGAAGATGACGATCGTGATCGCAGTCGGCTATTACGCGGTCATGGCCTGCGGCGGCATGAGCGCGATGATCGTCAGCCTTCGTAACATCCAGGCTGCCGCTGGACCAAATGCTGCCAGCCCGCTGGGATTTCTGCCGCAATTTTCGCGAGGTCTAGGGGCTGAACCGCTGTGGATGGTTCCGGTAGCGAACTTCTTCGTGTACTTGGGACTGCAGTGGTGGGCATTCTGGTATCCGGGAGCGGAGCCGGGCGGCGGTGGCTACATTGCGCAGCGCATCTTCAGCGCACGCGACGAGAAGCAGGGTTTGCTTTCGGTGCTGTGGTTCAACGTTGCGCACTACGCCATTCGTCCGTGGCCGTGGATTGTGACTGGCCTGGCGGTGATTGTGCTATATCCCGGGCTGCAGCATCCCGAGACCGGCTACATGCTGGTTCTCAATGCCTACCTGCCGCACCAGTATCGCGGGATCGCGATTGCGGGCTTCCTGGCTGCGTTCATGTCGACCATTGCGACGCAGCTCAACTGGGGAGCGTCGTACCTGGTGGCCGATTTCTATCGTCGCTTCCTGAAGAGAGATGGCTCGGAGCAACACTACGTGCTGATTTCGCGCCTGTCCACGGTGCTGCTGGTGATTGCCGCCGCGTGGGTGTCGGTGCGCCTGGGGTCGATTGCTTCGGGATGGCAGGTGGTGTTGCAGATTGGCGCGGGGACGGGAGCGGTGTACATCCTGCGCTGGTATTGGTGGAGGATCAATGCCTGGAGCGAGATTTCTGCCATGGCTTGCTCGCTGCTGGTGACTCTCAGCCTCCACCTGTGGCAGCCGTTCAGCGGCAACAGCTCGCTGGTGTTCGCCAAAGGAGCGCTGGCGACCACGGTGGTCACGACTATTGTCTGGCTGACCGTGACGTTCCTCACCAGTCCGGAGCCTGACGACGTGCTGGTCGCATTCTATCGCCGGGTCCATCCTGATGTGCGCGGATGGCGGCGCGTAGCTGAACACACGCCGGAGATCGTAGCCCATCGCGATATCGGTAGCAATCTGGGGGCGTGGGCGCTGGGTTGCGCCATGATCTATCTCTGCCTGTTCGGGACGGGAAAGCTGCTGCTGCACCAAACGCTGGCCGGAACCGTGATGCTGCTGGGCTCGATAATCTGCGCCGCATGGCTGTATCGGCGGGTGGTGGTGAATTTCGCCGTCGAGCCGGAGGAACAAACCGACCCGTAGGCCACTCAATCGAATTTGTGTTGTAAAACGCAACATCCCTGCGGCTCGACCGTTACTGCTTCGTAGCAGGTTTTCGAAGGTAGTGCGGCTCACCAAGTCCTACGGACGGTGATACCCTAGCTCCATAACCAAAACCGGGAGCGCAGCTCCCTCAGCCGCCGGAGATTTCTGGCGTTTTCCATCGAGACCAAGACTCAGCCATTGGTTGCCATGAAGAACATGCTGACGCCGCAACTGGAACAGGTTCCCCCAATCGCGCAAATCCGGGGGGCTGAAGAACGCTTCGTCACTCTCGACGGCGTCACCTGGCGGTATTGGTTCGCGGGCAGCGGACCGCCGCTGCTTCTAATTCACGGCTTCATGGGCTATTCGTTTTCCTGGCGCTTCAACATGGAGGCGCTGTCCCAGCACTTCTCGGTGTACGCGATTGACCTGCCGGGTTGCGGTTTTTCGCAGCGCACGCAGGGTCCCGGCTGCTCTCTCACGGGGGACGCTGAGCAAGTTTTGCGCTTCATGGAACATTTCGGCATCGAGAACGCCGACATTGTTGGCTCGTCGCGCGGAGGCGGCCTGAGTGTCGTGCTGGCGGCCACGGCTTTGCATACCAACCAACTGCATCGCATCCGCCGGCTGGTGCTGGTTTCGCCCATCAATCCCTGGTCGAGCCATGGAAAAGTGATTACCCGGCTGCTGGCCACTACGCTGGGCGGTATCTACGTGGTGCACGTGCAACCGCGCATGAAGGTCATCGCCATGCGCTATTTCAAGGCCTTGTACGGCGATGCCAAGCGGATCGCGCCTGGGACTTTCGAGGGCTACACCGCAGGAGTAGAAGTGCCCGGGAGCTTCGAACATCTGCTTCGCATCTTGCGCTCATGGCATGAAGATCTGGCAGCGGTGGGCTCCAGCCTGAAGGAGATCAGCGGGCTTCCGACGTTGATTTTGTGGGGATCGCGCGATCGCGCGGTGTACCCGTCGTCCATCCATCAGTTACAGCGTGAGCTCAAGAACAGCGCGCTGGTGATGTTCCAGGGTGCGGGGCATATGCCCTACGAGGAAGTCCCCGACGAGTTCAACCGCGTGCTGTGTGACTTTCTGTTGCATGATGCTCCGCGGACGCCATTCCAGATCGCCGCGGATACGCCGCCACCGGTAAGGATTACTCCGGTGGAAAGCGCAGTCAGGAATCGCAGGGTGTAGGCGCGGCAGACTTCTCGTTCACACAGAGGCACAAAGAACACAGAGATTTTCCTATGGTTCCTCTGGTTTCTTCTCCCTGATCTCTGTGACTCCGTGGTAGATCGTTCTGCACTAGAAGCCGGATCAGTCGGCGGCGGTGTTGCTGGTCTCGTAGACTTCCGCGGCCTTGCCGCGGACCGGCAGCCACGCCGCCAGAGCCGCACCCAGATACATCGCTCCCACGATCCAGAAGCCGTACGTCAACCCGTCGCGGTGAGCGGCTTCGCCCGCCAAGAGCGAAGTGCAAATCTGCATGGCGCTGGCGACGAACGAAAACGCGTTCTGCACCCGCCCCATGAAATGCCGCGGCACCAACTGCATCATCTCGCTGGACAGTGCGATGCCGCCGGTTCCCCGGCTGGAGCCCATGATGAAGTAAATAGGCACGGCCACGGCAAGCCAGCGCGAGACAGGCAGGGCAAACAGAGCAACCGCAATGATGGCCATGGTCAGGGTTGCCGAGCGATGCGCGCCATGTCGCCGGATGAACGTCGAGGCGTAAAACACGCTGACGAAAGCGCCCACCGCCCATCCTGCGTTCAGCCATCCATAACCGACCGCACCACCGTGGAGAATCCGCTCGCTTAACGGTGCCGACAGCACGCCCTGAGTCATCATGGCAGCGACAAAGAGCGCCCAGGCAATGCCAATCCACAGTACAGGCCGGTTATCGCGGACGTAGCGATAACCCTCACCCAGTTCATGCAGGTAGCGCGCGATTGCTCCCGACGCCGGCACCGCCTGGGTCAATCTCACCTTCCGGACGCGGCACGGTGACGCGCCCTTTGCGCACGTTGAAGACACAGGCCAGCGACACGACGTAGGTGGCGCAGTCGATGAGCAGCACTCCACCCAACCCAATGTGGTTGTAGGTGAAGCCGACCAGCGCACCGGCCATCAGCCATCCGCCCTGCAGCGCGGCCAGCAGCAGGGAGTTGGAATCGAGCATCTTGCCGTCGGGCGTCAACTCCTGGATAAGCGCATTGACCGTCGGGAAAAACATCCAGAAGCCGATGGCGACCAGGATGTTCATCAGGTAGACATGCCATAGCCGCACGTGGTGGGTGAACACCAGGATGGCGACGGCAAAGATGATGAGGCCGCGCGCGGCGTCGAGCCACAACATCAGGTGGCGACGATCTTCGCGATCGATGAGAACACCGGTGAAGGGCAACAACAGCAACGAGGGCAGGGTCTGCAGGGCAATCAAGGTTCCCAGCGAGACTTCCGAGTGGGTCGTCTGCAGGATGTACCAGATCACCGCTGCGGCATTCATGCCACTGCCAACCATGGAGATGAGATTGGCCAGAAAAATCAGCCTCATCCCACGGTGCTGCCACATCTCCCTCATTCTGTTTCAACTCTACCGCAGTCCCCCTCAGCAAAGCTGCTCACATATACTGAGAGAGCAAACATCGCTGCTGAACTGCGCGGATTGCGGGTGAATGGCGGTTCAATAAGGCGGCATTTGGCGGTTGGCAGTTAGCATTTGGCCAAGACGTTGACTATGGAAGCTTTTGCCAAGCCAAGTGCCAGCTGCCAAATGCTCCTTCGAAAGGATTCCGTTGGGTCTTCGTCGCTTATTCAAAAAAGAAAAACAAGAACATCGCATTATGCGCGAGGCCACCGAGCGCTCCGGGCAACTGGTGCCGGAATATCACCGGGCTACGCCCGAGTGTCCTCATCCCGAGCGCTGGAGTATGTACGACTCGATGACCGCCGAGGTCGAGGTACTGGAATTCCTGCGCACGCTGGTTACGACCATCAAGCCCAATCTTGTGGTCGAGACCGGAACGTTCATGGGCGTCAGCACGCTATGGATCGCCGAGGCCCTGCGCCTGAACGGCTTTGGACGCATCGTCAGTTGTGAGTACGACCCCAAGGTCTTCGAGACGGCGAAGCAGAAGATCGATGCCTCCGAATTTCGCGACCTGATCGACCTGCGCAACGAGTCCAGCCTGGAGATGAACGTTCCCGGCACCATCGATTTATTCTTCAGCGACAGCGACATGCCGATTCGCGAGCAGGAAGTACGACGCTACCTGCCGCAGATTTCGCCGTATCGGAATTATCCTGATGCACGATGCCAGTTCGCACCTGAAGCAGGTGCGCGACGCGGCACTGAAACTGGAACGTGACGGGCTGATTTCAGTTGTCCTCCTGCCCACGCCGCGTGGCCTGGTGGTGGCCCAGAAGCGCGAGGGCCGCAAGTAAACCTGCTCAACGTAATCGACAAGCAGGAGGTGCGTGTGGTTCGTATTGCGCTAATCGGCGACTACAACGCCGAGGTGGTTGCCCATCAAGCGATTCCGAAAGCCCTGACCATCAACGCCGGCGGCAACGACATGCAGCAGGAATGGGTGGCCACCGAATCTGTCCTCGGCACCGATCTCGATGTCTACGACGCCTTCTGGTGTGTGCCCGCCAGCCCTTACCGCTCCGCCGAGGGTGCGCTGCACGCCGTCCGGTACGCGCGTGAGAAGCAGCGTCCATTCCTCGGGACCTGCGGAGGCTGCCAGCACGCGGTGCTGGAGTTTGCCCGGAATGTTGCGGGCATCGAGGCCGCTGGACACAAAGAGAATGATCCCTCAACCTCAGAGCCGGTGATCACGAACCTTTCGTGCGCGTTGATTGAAGCCGAGGAGACACTGCACACGGTCGCAGGAAGCCGGCTTCGCGAAGTCTACGGTGCCGACGAGATTCGCGAGACATACCATTGCAGCTATGGACTGAATCCCGACTATATTGCCCGCCTGAGCGAAGCCGGCCTACGGGTTGGAGTAACCGGGTCCGCGGACGAAGCGAGAGCGGTGGAATTGCCCTCGCACCCTTTCTTCTTCGCCACGCTGTTCCAGCCGGAGCGCTCTGCACTGCGGGGAGATCGGCATCCACTGATCGCGGCCTTCGTGGCAGCGGCCTCCGTCCAAGCCGGCAAGCGGCAACAATAGCTGCTGCATTCCGCGATATATCCGATGGCTTCTCCCGCCAAAAAGCGCTAGCATTCCGGCAAACAAACAACCAACGACGAACCGTTGCCACCTCTGCAGGCTTTGGTTCGGTCCAGTCCGGGAGGTGCGGTATGCGTACTACACGGCTGTTGACTCTCTGCGTAGTCATCCTCAGTGCGATGGGGGCGTGGACACAGAACACCAAGATCGTGATTCCGGCGGGCACTGCTGAAGATAAAGACCTGGTCGCCGTCGCCGCCGAAGCCGACGGACAGAAACGCATCGTACTCTACGAGGACTTCGCCAGGAAGTTCGCCGACAACAAAGCCGCCGTAGCCTACGCCGACTGGCAAATCTCTCAGCAGTATCTGTCCTCCAACGACCCTGCCAAAGCGTTGGAATATGGCGACAAAGCTCTGGAACTGTATCCCAACGACCTGGACATCGTTGCCTCACAGGTAAGCGTGGCGCAAGCCATGAAGGACAACGGCAAGGTGGTCGACTACGCGGAGCGCGGGGCGGAAATCTTCGCCTCCATCGCGACCGCAGCGAAGCCGGCTGGCGTAGCCGACGCCGACTGGACAACTCAGATCGCGCAGGAGCAGGATGCGGCCCGCCCCAGTTACGAATTCGTGGAGACGGCGGCCTACAACGCCATCGCCGCCGAGCAGGACCCGTCGAAGCGCATGAGCTACATCGAGAAATTCACGCCCGCGTTTCCCAAGTCAAAGTTCGATCAGCCGGTATCGCAGATGGCGCTCTACAGCCTGCAACAATTAAACCAGCCACAACGGCTGGAAGCCTACGGGGAGAAGGCGCTGGCGGCGAACCCCGACAGCATTCCGACGCTGTTGATGCTGGCAAACGCTTACGCGGAAGATCCCAAGCAAGCAGCGAAAGCAGCTGCCTACGCGAACAAGGTGATATCGCTGACCGCGACCAGTACCGACAAGAACGCGAGGCTGTCGGCGGGCGTGGCTCACTCTACCTTGGGATACGCCGACCTGAAGCAGAACAACCTGGCGGGAGCGGTCAGCGAACTGAAGACAGCGACAGGTATGTTGCAGGATGATCCCCAGGCTTTGCAGGCAGCGTTGTTTCGCCTGGGATACGCCTACGCCAAGCAGAACCGTAAGGCCGACTCGGTGGCAGCTTTGCAAAAGGCAGCAGCCATCCAGGGTCCCTACCAGACTCCCGCCAAAGAGATGTTGGCAAAGATCAACGCTGTCGGTCACAAATAGTGAGGCCGGGACTATTTCTTCACTAGAGCGTCGGAGAGCAGGTGGGCTTTGGTGGCGAGGTTGTACGCACGTTCGAAGTCCCCGTCATTCGTAGCCTTCCGCGACTGCGCGACGTACGACCGAACCTGGGCGACGCTTTCTTCCTCGTCGTGCGAAAGGGTTCGATTAAGACTGTTCAGGGTCTTCTCAGTGGCATCCAGAAGCTGGCTGGTGGTTTGCTTTTGCTGTACCAATTGCGCATTGGAAACGTTGGCCGCAATAGCAGTATCGGCAGGCGCTTCTGCGGCGGGATTTGCCGGCGGATGAGCAACCGCTATGGCGTTATTGCTTCCGCCACTGGCGACTGGTGCGCCGGTACCGGTGGCAGTCGGGGTTCCGCTGTTGGCCGCAGTTGTCCCGCCTGGAGAAACAGTGGTCTTCCGCTTGCGCTTCTTGGCGACTTGGGGCTTGGGCTCGGGCGGCGGAGGCAGGTTCGGCGCGGGAGGGGGAAGGTTCACCGGTACGGTCGCTTCCGAGATCTCGGGATCCAGGTTGGCCGGAATGGTTTCGGCCGGCGCCGTCGCCTGGCGCGGAAGCTGGCTGGTTTTATTGGCGCAACCGACATTCCACAGCAGCCCGAAAGCCAACACCGGAGCGACGAGTTGGTGGCCAAATCTCATGTCGAAGTACGCAATTCTGTGACGGCGCAATCTTACCGCAAGCTCAAGTGGCCAGGGATACGAGGGCAGCCCGTATCCACATCATAAACACTCAACCCCGAAAAATGCAGTTTGGCGACCTTGTCGCCGGTCATTCTGCCGGTCCATTACATTTTGGTCGTGACTTCGGAGCTTTGCTGCTCCTGAGCTCCCGCCATGGGTAGCCGCAGGCGAAAGGTTGTGCCTTGACCCATCTCGGTCACGAAGTCGAGGGTACCGTTGTGCAGCTGTAAGACTCGGTAGCTCATCGCCAGTCCAATACCGCTGCCCGTCTTTTTGGTGGTGAAGTACAGATTAAAGACCTTGTCGCGAACCTCGGGCGGAATGCCACCACCCTGGTCCTGCACCTCAATGCTGGCGGCCATTTCGTACTGCCGCGCCAAGAGTCGCAACACTCCGCCTTCGCTCATCGACTGAACGCCGTTCAGCACGACGTTCAGCAGCGCCTGCTTGACCAGATCGGCATCGGCCCTGACAGGGAGCTTCTGGCTGTCCAGATGAGTCTCGAGCTTGACCCCTTGGCGAGCGGCCTCCGGGGTAGCAAGCAGGGCGACATCCTCGACCAAGCGGCGAAGGTCAAAATCTACCAGTCGCAGCTCGAGCGGACGATTGAAGTCGACCAGCATCTGCACGACCCGGTCCAGGCGATGAATCTCGCGCCCGATGATGTCGAGGTGACGCCAGGTGTCGGGATCGATCTCCCGCATTTTTTCCCGGAGCAGTTCCAGGTGGACCACGATGGCATTGATGGGGTTCTTGACCTCGTGCGCCACACCAGAGGTAAGCCGCCCGATGGCCGCCAGCCGGCGGGACAGTTCGATTTCATTTTCAATGCGGCGCACCGACTCGGCATCGCGCATGGTCAGCAGCGCCCCAATGCGTTCGCCACGCTCGGCAATAAAATCCAGCGCAATCTGGACCCGGCGGCCGTTTTCCAACTCGATTTCGCGCTGCGGAATGGGTTGGTGCAGGGCAAAGGCGTCTAGAACGATGCGACCGAGTTTGTTGGCGTCGCTGAAGACTTCTTCCACCACGCTACCCAGGATTTCTCCGCGGGGACGGCCGACGAAGCGCTCAGCCGAGGCACTGACCAGCACTACGCGGGTGTCACGGGTGAACAAGACCAAGCCGTCCTGTAGGGTTCCCATGATCTGATCGAGGTTTTCCTTCAGGGCGCTGAACACCTCTTTTACATCGCGGATTTGGCGGCCCAGTCGATCGATCTTGGTGTTCACCAGACCGTATTCGTCGATGCGCCGGGGGTCAGGCTCGGGCGTGGTGTCGGGCACGCCCACCGTCATTTGATCGAGGCGCCGGCCGATTGCCTCCAAGGGACGCAGGGCGATATTCGAGACGCCAGCGGCCAACACAAGGGAAATCAAGATGGCGAAGAACGAAAAGATGAGCCCGCGGCGCAATTGCGGTTCAACTGCATCCCTCAGAAAAACCGTCGAGATGCCTACTCGGATATCCCCGAACGGCTGACCCTCGCGCTGGATGGGCATATACAAGTCATAGACCCGGGGCGCGCCAAATATCACCTTCAATTGTTCCAGGAAGTCGCCGTTTCGCACCTTCAGGAAGTCCGCCCGTTGCGGCAATTGCTTGCCGATCTGTTGGGGATCGGTGTGGACGATGGCGCGTCCATTGACGTCGGCAATAGCTGCGTCGGAAACCGTGGGCAGGTACCCGATAATCGATTGCAGAAGGGTACTGAGGCCCGGGTCGGCTTGCAACGCCTCTTCCAGCACTTCTTCTACATGCTTGGGATCGTTCTGGCTGACGAAAGCGCTGCTCAGGTCAATCTGGGTGGCTTCGCGGGCGCTTTCACGAATCTCCTTGGCGACAAAGTCGGCGCTATCGTAGGCTTCCGTCGTCCGCTGCCGCATGAGGTGCGACACGTACAGATAGGAAAACATGGCGACGAGGGCGAACACCATGCCGCTGATGGCGAGCACCAGTTTGGTCTTTAAGCGCATTCCACCCTTGGGAAAAACCGGCTGCTGTACTGTTCCCGGAATAATATCAGCCTTGGCAGCGCCACGGAACGGCGGAACTCATTTCCCCTCAATGTTTTTCACGGGAGTTGGAGCCGCCGAAAGTTGCGTCCGCAGGCTGTGCCGAGCATAATGGCAGTGCTCTGAAGCGCTATCGTTGCTGGAGGGGTCAAGGAGCCGGAAACAACGTAAAACCGCAAATTGACGTCTAACCGGCAGGTACTTGGAAGATGAAGCAGCGCAGACCACAAAGCATGGTCGCAGGAGAGTAAGACGTGTCCGAACCCGCCACTGAAGCGGCAAAGAAACTGCCCGCCGAGACAGTCACCAATCTTCGTACCTTGTCGCACGATCTCAGCAACTACATCGAGACCATTATGCAGGCCTCTTACCTGCTGGCACAGGGAAAGCTGGAAGATGACAATAAGAAGTGGCTGGAGCTGATCGACAAGGCTTCGCAGGATGCTGCACGTATCAATCGCGAGATACGCGAAATCCTGCGCTCGCAGAGCTGACGGTCACACTGTACGTGCCGTTCGCGTCCACTTGTTCAGCTAGGCAGCAGGTTCCTTCAAAAAAGGGCGGAGGCGCTCGAGCAAATAAGTTTGCGCCGCGCGATAGCCTTCCATGGTTCCGACATCGATGTAGGCATCGCCGTGATGGTGTGCGCGGATAGAATTTCCTGCCTGGATCGAGGCGTTCAACAAAGTGCCAAGATATTGATCGTCGCGGTGGCGTGATTCCCACAGGAGCTTCAGCGCATGAAACGCTTCCCCGGTGGCGGTGATGGCTCCCCAGATCCATTGCGAATGAGGGTTCGGTTTCTTTACCTCAACCTGTTTGACGTAGTTCTGGGTGTCGCAAACCACGGCGTCGAAAACGGAAGGGTTATTCACCGGAAAGAGAATGAGATTCACGTCAGCCATTTGCTGCTCAAGAGCCGACCGGTAGGCATTTTCGGGAAACCAGATTGTGTCCGGCAATCCAATCAGGACTTGCTCGTGCGCTCGGGTAAATGGTTCGGCGCGAAATAGCGCGTCGCAAAGACCCAGGGGGCGCTGCTGCACAACATAAAAAATCTCAGCCGGGTAGCTGCGTTCGGCATAGTAGCGGACAATATCGCTCTTCTCGGCCGAGATGACCATGCATATCTGGGTGGCGCCAGCCGCAATCATGCGCTCGACCAGGTATTCCGAAACGGCCTTGGGTCGCTCGATTCCATCCACAAGGCGCGAGCCGACCGGCAATAGTTCCTTTGAACATCCTAAGGGTTGAATGCGCTGCCCAGCGCCGGCGGCGGGAACGATTCCGATCATGCGATGACCTCTTTTCTCGGTGAATTCGACACGTGCCTCGCGGCTTCGCAATGCGAGAGCAATTCGCCAGCCCGACGGTCGCCGGAGTGTTCTTCCAAGGTGCGCTGGCGCGCCCGCCATGCCCCCGTCTGCAGGTCGCCGGTCGAGCGCAGTAAAGCGAGGACATCCTCGGCAGTTTCTACGATGCTCAATTGGTTGCTTGGATCAAAGAAGGAGTCGAGCCCTTCCCACCAGTCACTCAAGATCGGCGTGCCGCAGGCCGCAGCCTCAAAGAGCCTGCCGGACGGACAATAGCCGGAGTCGGCCATCTCCCGACGCGTGAGATTCAGCGTCGCTTCCGAGGACGAATACAACGCAGGATGTTCGGCTGGGGCGACGTGCTCCCGGTGAGAGACATTTCGCGGCCAGATGCAGCCTGCCGGGTACAGCGAGCCTCCCAACAGAAATTGCAGGCCGGGCCGGCGGCGCGCCGATTCCAGAAACAACCCCTCCAATTTGTGCTGCCGGTCGGCCGCATAGGTTCCCAGATAGCTGAGGGCGCAGTTGAAGTCGAGGCGGCTCGGTACGCGAACATAAACATCAGGATCGACACATCCGTACAAAGCGCGGACCACCCTCGCGCCGTACTCGGCTTGCAAGCGGCGCAGCACGGAGCCGCCGGTAAACGACAGATATAGGTCGAACTCCGGAATCTGCTCGCGGCGCAGGTAATCGAGCGGGCCGGAGGAAAGAGCGTTGAGCGTTACCGGAGTGTCCAGATCGTAGAAGACATGCAGTGGGCCATCGAGATCCAAAAGCTCGTCGTTGATGCGAGCTCCGCCGGGACAGTAGCTGGCGCTGATGACAATGTCGCTGTCGCGAGCTTCGCGCAAAGCTCGCTCTCGCACGAAATCCCAACTGGGGTAGATTTCGAGCCGGCAGTAATCGCTCGCGCTGAAGTCGCGATGGGAACAGTAGTAGGGTACGTCTTTTTCGTAGAAAGCTACGCTAACGCCCCGGCGATGCAGGGCGCGGAGAATTGCTCGATAAGGAGTTGCGTGGCCGTTGCCCCATGAAGACGACAGCGTCAATCCGAAAATCGTAATCTTCAATCGCTCACCGGCAGGCCTGGATTCGTCATCCCAAAATGGGATGAAACCTACTTACCTTCGATGGAGCGAAGCGGAGTAGTGTTGGCTGCCTCACCTTGCGAGGTAGGCAGCCATGGCCAGACTAGGAGACCAATTGAGCGTCCATCGTGATATTCGTGTTGAGGACGCGCGACACGGGGCAGCCCTTCTTGGCATTCTGCGCAGCTGTGTCAAACTTTGCCTGGTCGGCGCCGGGAATCTTCACTTTCACGTCCAGATGGATAGCCGTAATGGTGAATCCCGCATCCGTCTTTTCCAGCGTAAGGGTTGCTTTGGTGTCGATGCTGTCGGCTTTCATGCCCGCTTCGCCCAGTTGAGCTGAGAGGGCCATGGAGAAGCATCCAGCGTGAGCCGCGGCGATTAACTCTTCGGGATTGGTTCCCGTTCCATTTTCGAAGCGCGTGCTGAAGGAATAAGGGGTCTGGTTTAAGACTCCACTCTGGGTGGAAACAGTACCCTTCCCGTCCTTCAGTCCGCCTGCCCAGTGTGCGCTTGCCGTGCGTTGCATTGCTGTCCTCCTAAAGAAAATTAATTTACTTGTTAGGCTACTTGACGATTCAGTGGACGCTGAAGCCCTCTTCGGTTTTCCTTTTTTATGAGAAAGACCCAACCGTTGGGGCGATGAAATTGCGCCAGGTCAATAGAAGTCGGAACAACTGAGGAAGTATCCGCACCGTGGACAGATGAGCTTGCAATGATTTTGTCGAAGAGCCTCCGAGCAGTTCGGACAAACTTGCATAACGTGCTCAACTTCAGATCGGTGCGCGCCCGCCTGGGTTCCGGGATCGGAAGCGTGGTTCTCTTTCTCTGGCGAAATGGGATTCATGGGATGACTACGAGAGTCCTCACAGCATAAACCAAGTACAGGATCGTCGACTTTTTTATCTCCAGTTTGCACGACAGCACTAGGAACGGTGCACTATGGTTATTCCCCCAAGAGTACATGTACCTGAGTGCACACATTATGTACATTTGTCTAGACGTCTCCAGACGCGCATCTATAATGCTAACTGGGGCAGTTTAATTAGTGGAGAGCCGCGTGCGGGCGCGGCTGTTCGTTTAACTGCCTTGTTTTTGAAAAAGTGATACAGCCCGGGCCGGAAAGCTGAAGTATCGATGTTTACTACTTAGTTAATAGCACTTGTTATGGCTCGATGGGACCCCAGGAAGTGCGGCGAAATTGCCCTTTCTGATTTGGGATCCAGGTAACTAGATGTTTTGAAGCTCTCGTGCCTTACGAAGTTTGAACCGCCTGGCTACAAGGCGCGCCGTATGCAGATATTTAGCAGGCTTAAACCGAGATTAGATTCACAAGATTTGAAGGTTGGAGGGTTTGTCGTGAAGAGATTGATGACCGCAGTTCTCGCCGCTCTGATGTTAGCCGGTGCTCTTAGCGCCATCAGCAGTGCCACTTCGATAACGTCGCTTCATTCTGTCGTACTTGTCGGCGAGGGATCGTCACCATTTCCCACGATGCTGTCTTCCGGTGCCCCCGATAACGAAAACGCTCCCGGTAGTAATCGATTCTGATTCACAAAATTTTGCTGTGGTCCCTGAGGCCAAGGAGAAATCCCATGAAGAACCTGTTGACCGTTACTATCGCCAGCCTGCTCCTAACTGGCGTAGCTTGTGCCGCCACGAACTCCCAGCCGGTTGCCAGCGCCACTGCTCCGGTCGCCGCTCAAGTGTCATCGTCGAACGTTACTGCGTTTGCTCCGGGCGAAGGCTCGCCCATGCCACTTTGCCAGCCCGGTCATCACTGCGATGACCAGATCCGCCAGATCGCCGGTGAAGGCTCGCCTATGCCCATCTGCCCTCCCGGACACAACTGCGGTGACCAGCTGCGCCAGATTGCCGGTGAAGGCTCGCCTATGCCTATCTGCCCTCCCGGACACAACTGCGGTGACCAGCTGCGTCAGATCGCCGGTGAAGGCTCGCCTATGCCCATCTGCCCTCCCGGACACAACTGCGGTGACCAGCTGCGTCAGATCGCCGGTGAAGGCTCGCCTATGCCTATCTGCCCTCCCGGACACAACTGCGGTGACCAGCTGCGCCAGATTGCCGGCGAAGGTTCGCCCATGCCTATCTGCCCTCCCGGACACAACTGCGGTGACCAGCTGCGCCAGATCGCCGGTGAAGGCTCGCCTATGCCCATCTGCCCTCCCGGACACAACTGCGGTGACCAGCTGCGTCAGATCGCCGGTGAAGGCTCGCCTATGCCTATCTGCCCTCCCGGACACAACTGCGGTGACCAGCTGCGCCAGATCGCCGGTGAAGGCTCGCCTATGCCCATCTGCCCTCCCGGACATAACTGCGGTGACCAGCTGCGCCAGATCGCCGGCGAAGGCTCGCCTATGCCCATCTGCCCTCCCGGACACAACTGCGGTGACCAGCTGCGCCAGATTGCCGGTGAAGGTTCGCCCATGCCTATCTGCCCTCCCGGACACAACTGCGGTGACCAGCTGCGTCAGATTGCCGGTGAAGGCTCGCCTATGCCTCTTTGCCAACCTGGCCACAGCTGCAATGAACAGGAGCAAACGCTGGTCGTCCTGTAGCCTGAGCTCACGGGCGGGGAGTGTCTAAGCTGTTGTCTAAGTAGGAAGTAATCGGCGATTGGTTACTTGCCGAAAAAAATTCCTGCTTGTAATGCGCTGACTTCGCGGATATTCTTTTACACGAAGCCATGCACCTGACTCCGACAGCGTATGTTCTGTGGTTTGCTGCGCCCGTGTTGCAACTGGGCGTACTGGTGCTGATGTTTAAGCGGGGACTGCACCGCGACTATCCGTATTTTTTCAACTACACAGTTCTCCAGGTTATCTCTGTACCCGTTCTGGCAATCATTCTGCAGGTCCAATACAACGTCTATTACTACGTCTACTACGTAAACCTGGGACTCAGCGTCCTGATTTCGTTTGCCGTACTGCAGGAAATCTTTAAAGACGCATTCCGACCTTACGAGGCTTTGCGCGATCTAAGCGTTATTCTGTTTCGCTGGTCAGCGCTGGTTGTGTTCCTGGTTGGCGTAATGTGGGCGATTAACGCCGCCCACAAGCCTGAGAATGGAGTGACCGATTCAATCCTGCTTGCCGAACGCGCGGTTCGGTTGATGCAATGCGGGCTGGTGTTCTTCCTCCTTCTCTTTAGCGAATACCTGGGGATTGCGCGCCGCAGCCTGCTGTTCGGAATTTCGCTGGGATTCGGCTTATTTGCCGCGATCAACATGCTGGTGGCTACCGGCATGGGCAACAATGGGCTCCTGAAGCACAGCACGCTGAGCAAGATTAACAGCGCGGCTTACCTGTTATCGGTAGGGATCTGGTTTGGTTACACGCTGATAGCGGCTCCCTCGGCGAGCAAGGTTCCGCAGCCGGTTACGCCACGGGCTACCGATGGCAATCTAGCGCTGATTGAAGCTCGCGTTCCGGGACCGGCCGAAAGCTTGCTGGACTCGATGGAAATGACGGTTGAGCGGCTCCTATATCCCCCAGACGATCCTCACCCCAGGCCTTCGCCGGGACGAGGGTGATCGGCCCCAACTATGACAAGAATCAGCCGCCGGATTTCCGGCGGTTTTCTTTTGCGCGTGAGGTGAGCGGCAGGGCCCGGGTGAAGCTAGATTGGGGTTTGTGTCTTACGTGCCGGATTGAAGAACGGCAGTGGGACAACTCTCGCCCCCACTGGGTGCCGGACCGCTTCCACGGTCATTTCCACGTGGAGTTTTTCGCCAACTTCAGCATGTTTTGCTTCCACGCTGGCCAAAGCGATCAGCTTCTTCATCAGTGGCGACCACGTGGTTGAAGTGGCTTTTCCTACTTGGTCCCGCCCCTTGTATACGGGCACATGAACGCGGGATGCGGTAGCGGGGGTTTGCGGAGCGAGCCCTATCCGGTCGAACATGGCTTCGACTTCGTTCCAGTCGATCTCCAGGCCCACTAACAAGCGTTTGGGGCCATTCTTGCGCTCTTCAAGCAGAGCTGACCGGCCGATGAAGTTTTCCTTCTCAAAGTGAATGAGCTTCTCCAACCCAACTTCGCTGGGACTGAATTTTTGCGACGGTATCAGCGCCTTCTTGCTGCTGATGTAATCAACGTCGGCCAGGATCAGTCCGGCTTCGATGCGGGCGACGTCCAAGGCCAGCATTCCGGCAGGATGAATGTCGAACCGCTTACCAGCCGACATCAGCGCGTCCCAAACCGTCACCGCGTCTTGCCATGGAATCCAGATCTCGTATCCCAAGTCGCCGGTGTAGCCGGTACGCGAGATATCCACGTTCACGCCGCCTATGGTCCCAGCCGTTCTGCGGAAATATTTCAGGTTTGTGATGTCGGCATCCGCCACGCTTTGCAGCAGGTTTCCCGAGGTCGGTCCCTGCAGAGCCAGCGCCGCCAGATGTTCCGTGACCTCTTCGATCTGCACGTCGAGGCCAATGGCGTTCTGCCGGAACCAGCGAAAGTTGGGATCCGCGGCGGTCCAGCGATAACGATTCTCTTCCAGCCGGGTAATGGTGCCATCGTCAATGATCTTGCCGTCTTCGTCACACCAGCAGCAGTAGATCACCTGGTTGACGCGAACCTTATTGATATCGCGAGCGATGACGCGATTGACAAAGCGAGTGGCATCCGTACCGGTAATGACGTACTTGAACAGCGGCGTAACGTCGATTAGCGCCGCGGCATTGCGGATAGCGTTGTACTCGTGCTCGTGATGGGACTCGTAGACGCTAACCGCGTAGTAGCCCGCCCATTCGCGAAAATTCAGGCTCTGGCAGAGTGGCAGCGTTCTTTCGTGAAGTGCAGTTCCAATGGGCACGGTGTCGTTTTCCTCGCTTGCGTCGACGTGCGCGGATTATAGCTAGCGCAATGAGGCATCGGCAAGGTGTCCGATCAGAGCGGAACACAACCACCGAATATGCTTTCCGCTTATGGCGCGCTTGCTTCTCTAAAGCTCGCTTAGGCTTTAGAATGAGCCCCACTACCCGATAGCTCATTCAGCGGCAGCTCGTCGCTGGGAAGACCCAATCGGTCACGAGGACACATGGGCACCAATGGTTCAGCACGCTACGACGCCATTGTTATCGGCGGCGGTCATAACGGACTAGTAAACGCAGCCTACTTGGCGAGGGCCGGAAAAAAGGTCCTGGTAATGGAGCGGCGGCACCTGGTGGGTGGCGCTGCGGTTACCGAAGAAATCTTTCCCGGATTCAAGTTTTCCGTTTGTTCGTACGTGGTCTCGCTATTGCGGCCGGAAATCATCCGCGACCTCGACCTTCCACGCCACGGACTGGAAATTCTGCCCCTCGATGGCACGTTTACTCCTATGCCCAACGGCGATCACTTGTGGCGCGTGAACGACCACGGACAAACAATGCGGGAGTTGCGGCGTCATTCCCGTTACGATGCCGAGGCCTACGAGGAGTTCGGCAAGGCCATGTTGCAGATGTGCCGCTTCGTGAAGCCAATCCTGGGTATGGTTCCTCCCGATCCGACTACATTGAATCCCAAAGACCTGTTCAAGCTGCTTTTTCTCGGCCGGCGGTTTCAAGGTCTCAGCGGCGAGGACAAATACAACCAGATACAGCTCATGACCATGAGCGCCATCGACTTTCTGGACCAGTGGTTCGAGACCGATGTCCTCAAAGCGACTATGTCGGCGTCGGGGATTATCGGGACCTTCCTCGGCGTGCGATCGCCGGGAACTGCTTACGTTCTGCTGCACCACTACATGGGAGAAATTGATGGCGCATTTCGCGCCTGGGGCTTTGCCCGCGGGGGGACCGGCGCTATCTCGAATGCCATCGCCGACGCTGCGCGCGAGCTGGGCGTTGAGATCAAGACGCAAACCGCCATTGCCCAGATTCTCATCAAGGATGGAAAAGCGGTTGGGGTCGCAACTACAACGGGCGACGAGTATTTCGCCCCGGTAATTTCCTCCAGCGTCGATCCCAATCTGACGTTTCTCAAGATGATTGAGCCGAAGCATCTCTCCGACGAGTTCCGCGATGAAGTGAAACGCTACAAGTACCGTGGATCGTCGGGCAAGGTGAACCTGGCGCTGGATGGGCTGCCCAACTTCACCTGCATGCCCGGCGAAGGGCATCATTTGCGCGGGGCCATCTCGATTTCGCCCAGCGTGGACTACATGGAACGAGCTTACGACGATGCCAAGTACGGCGATTACTCGCGCCGGCCTTACATCGACATGGTGATTCCCAGCCTCACCGATCCGTCGCTGGCGCCTCCCGGCAAGCACGTCATGTCCTGCTTTGTGCAATACGCGCCTTACAAGCTGAAGGAAGGCAACTGGGACGATAAGCGCGAAGCGTTCGGCGACACCGTGATCAACACCATCGCGGAGTACGCTCCGAACCTGAAGGACATCATCCTCGGGCGGCAGGTGGTGACGCCGCTCGATCTCGAGCGCGAATGGGGTTTAACGGAGGGCAACATCTTCCAAGGGGAACTATCGCTGGAGCAGTTGTTCTTTCTGCGGCCTGTGCCCGGATGGGCGAACTACCGGACGCCGGTCAAGAATCTCTGGATGTGTGGCTCGGCGACGCATCCCGGAGGCGGCATCATGGGAGCGCCGGGTCGGCTGGCTGCGCTGGAGATCCTGAAACAATCCAAGGGGAGCAGCTAGCCATGGCAGAGAAGCGCGATGTCGTCATTCTCGGCGCAGGCCACAACGGCCTGGTTACAGCATTCTATCTCGCCAAGGCTGGCTTCAAACCCCTGGTACTGGAGCGCCGCGACGTGGTCGGTGGCTGTGCGATCACCGAGCAGTTTCACCCCGGCTTTCAATGTTCTCGCCTGGCGCACGGCACCGGTCCAATTATGCCCAGCATTGTCGGCGACATGGAACTGGCCAAGCACGGGCTGAAGACCTACACGCCGACCATCCGAACGTTGTCGTTGGCGGCGGGGGGCAACCTGGCTTTGTACGGCGACACGACCCGGTCGCAGCAGGAGATCGCCAGGATTTCACAGAAGGACGCGACGAAGTACGCCGAGTTCCAGCAGTCGGTGAGCCGCATCGGCGAGATTGCCGCGCTGCTGTTGAACATCACGCCTCCCGACATCGACGAGCCTGCCGCAGGAAATCTGTGGGAGTTGTTGAACACCGGACGCAAGATTCGAGGGCTCGGCGAGAAGGACATCTATCGGGTTCTGCGGTGGGGGCCGATGGCCGTCGCCGATCTGGTGGCGGAGTGGTTTGATAGCGAACTGCTGCGTGGAACCATTGCCGCACACGGCATCTTCGGAACGTTCCTGGGCCCGTGGTCTGCGGGATCGAGCGCCACGTTGCTGCTCCGCGCCGCCTCGGACAGCAACTTAGCAGGAGCTACGTCTTACGTCGCAGGAGGTTTGGGCGCTTTGACTACGGCGATGGCGGTAGCGGCGCGGGCGGCGGGCGCGGAAATTCGAACTTCGGCCGAAGTCGCGCAGATAAAAGTCGTCGACGGCAAGGCTACCGGGGTTGTGCTGTCAAATGGCGACGAGTTGGAAGCGCGCGCAGTGGTATCGAATGCGGACCCCAAACGCACGTTGCTTGGCCTGGTTGACTCGCAGCATCTGCAGCCTACCTTCCTGCAGCATCTGCTGCACTATCGCATGAACGGCACGGTTGCCAAAGTGAATCTCGCGCTCGGCGGGCTGCCCAGGTTCAATGGCGTTGAGGGAGACATTACTGCGCGGCTGTCCGGAAAAATCCAGATTTCACCCGAGATCGACTACCTGGAGCGCGCCTTCGACGCGTCGAAGTATGGCGAGTTCTCGCAGCATCCTTATCTCGAAGCAACGATTCCCACATTGTGGGATAACTCCCTCGCTCCCGCCGGCAAGCACGTGATGTCGATTTACATGCAGTACGCGCCCTACAAGTTGCGCGATGCCGACTGGGATTCGCAACGGGATGCCCTGGGAGATGTGGTGGTAAATACACTCGCGGTGTATGCTCCCGACCTGCCGTCGCTGATCGAGGGACGCGAGGTCATCACGCCCAAGGACCTGGAGCGGACTTATGGACTGACGGGCGGACACATCTTCCACGGCGAGTTAGCGCTGGACCAGTTGTTCACCATGCGTCCCCTGCTGGACTGGGCGCAGTATCGCACTCCCATCGAGAACCTGTATCTGTGCGGGTCAGGAACACATCCGGGGACGGGGCTGAACGGAATTTCGGGGGCCAACGCGGCGCGCGAACTTGTGAAGGAACTGAGGAAGTGAACCAGCATGGTCTGCACTCCACTCTTGTGCGAGCCGTGATCATGGTGACAATGTTGTCGATCTCGACCGCGACAACTGCGCATGCAATAAGCTTCTCTCCCGAAGATCTGAAGGCCGCACTACGAAACGCAGGTATTGAGAAAGTCTTCAAGTTGCAGACTTTTGAAACTCCTAAGTCCGAGTACATTCTGGTATATGGCGGGGCAGCGGACGGCCATGCTGAAATACTTGTGCTTCGAGATAATTCTCATAGATCCGGGCACGCGGATTTAAAGCTGGATTGGCGATCTGGAGTCCTGCCGAAGGATTTGCTGGTGATGAGCAGCGGTGGTCCCGAGATTCAGTCGATGGTTAATGGCGACACGGTCCTAGTGATGTCGGGATGTGCGCCACATAACTGCGGTGCTAGCGCGGGGGCAATGATCTATTCCATGGATCAGAAAGAACTTTTTAAGGCGACTTACGACTCCGCTTCGCAGCCGCCTTTGAAATATTCTGCAAACGCCCTGGTCGACAAGAATGCTCTCTACAAGCACGCATTAGACAGTGTGTTGCAGGGCAAGAAGTGAAGCCGCAGACCAGGTGAAAAAGTGATCGTGCAGCGGAACCTGCGGCACCCGTGCTGAGTTGCGAAGTTGAGGCAGACCGTCTCAGCCGATTTGCCCCCGTCGCGCAAATCGTTCTACCGAGCGATACTCCGTACTTGTTCCGGAGCATCGCACAGATGAAGACCCGGATTGCTTGTGACAACCCCTCTAGAAGTCAAACGCACCCGAGGCTACAGAGCGTGCCTGCGGGGTGAGTTCCCAGACCACGCCGCAACCGGGAAAGTCAGAGCAATCCGAAAGGTTGCCGCCACGCAGGGTTGTGCCATAGGCATTTCCCTGGACATCGAAAATCAGGCCGGTATCGGGGTTGGCGCCATCGCCGCTCTCCTCGAAGTAGTACACCACGGTTTGTGACCAGCCGCCTCCGCTGGCAGGCGTCAGTTCGAAGACGGTGCCAAATCCGCAGCATCCGGTCCCGCCGGTAGTCCCCCAGATGTTGCCGCTCGCGTCGAAGGTCACCGGTCCAGTCGGGTAATCGCCGTACCCGCCTTGCGCGTTAAACGCCCACTGGACGGAGAATGTCCAACCTCCTCCGTTGGGGCTCAACTCGAAAACCGTTCCTCCATTTTTTGGACCGACATTGGCTGTAGTCCCGTACAAATTGCCATGCGCGTCGAAGATCAGCGGGGCGTAAGGCGAGCAGCCATCCGTCTCTGCCATGAAGCTATGCAGGTTGGCTTCCGTCCAGCCGGAACCGTTGGGCGACAACTCGTAGACGGTGCCACACCCGCCCCGTCCGGCGTTGACGGTGGTGCCGTAGAGATTACCGGATGCGTCGAGGATGACGCCTGCATTCGGTCCGGCTCCGTCCCCGTTCCGGGGGTTGAACTTATAAAGAATCTGGCTGACCCAGTAACTTCCGTGAGGCGTCAATTCCAGTACATAGCCCGCCTCAAGTCCACCGTTGAAGACGGTCGTATACAAATTGCCAACCTGATCGAAGACCACGTCGCCAAAGAGCGAAGCGCCGCCGTCCTGCTGGGCCCTGTAGAGAACGGTTTCGGTCCATGGACATAAGAAAGATTTGCATGCCGAAGCCGGAGGCTGAAGACGAAAGACGGTTCCACATCCCTGATATCCCGCGTAGCTACAGTTACCCCCGCCGCCCGTGGCGGTTGTCCCGTAAAGGTTCCCATCCGGACCAAAAACCACGCGTGCGTAGGGACCGGAGCCATCCGATCCATGAAAATTGTAGATGGGCCTAATGATCCATCCTGAGCCCGAACGGGCGAGCTTGAAAACCGTTCCATAACCCAGGCCACCGGCGAAGGTTGTGCCGTAAAGGTTCCCCTGCCGATCCATGGTCAGCCCGCTCGAGGGATTGCCGCCGTCCGCTCCCCCGGTGAAGGTGTGAATGGCGGAGAATGTCTGAGCCACCGCCGGTAGCGTCGCGGAGGTTATCAGCAAAGCCAGCAGCAGAGGCGCATTTAACAGAAACCCCAGGCGAACGGTGAAGCGAGGGCGGGTAATCATGACGCGCTCCTTTCTGACCGCCGGCCCTAGCTTGCGGAGGTATCCGTTTGGCCGTCTCGGTCGCGGCACGAATATTCCTCCATCGGTAAGCTAGGGTCAACTTAATCTTGCATTACGGCTTAAATAACTGATAACAAATGATTTTTCGGTCAAAAATAGCTGCCGAGAGCCGGGCCACTTGCGCTTAGAGATACAAAATGGAGCCGACCGACCGCAGAGAATGGACCTCACAACGGGGCGAACGGCGTAGTTAACAGTCGCCACGCAACGAAAATCGACTTAGGCGGCGCCGCCGGATTTCAGAATTTTGCTCTGGAACTCGCGGACGCTACCGCTATTCCTTGCAGCGCGGCCCGCCTCCCAGGCGCATTTACTAGGGCTGTCTGGAATTCTTTCAATGCCAGATCCGGTCGATTCTGCTCCAGGAGCAAATAGCCTAGCTGCTCACGCGCCGGAAGAATCGGCCCGGGTGTAACCGGCAGCTTCTCGACCGCGTCTTCCGCGTCGGCGGCTGCGCGCATCAGCGCCACGGCTTGTTCCGGCTGCTTCTTCGCCATGGCCGACCACGCCGCGACCTCCTGCGCCTGAATCCCCACCTGCATAGCCCAGTATTCATTGCCCGCTGCGCGAAGCTGCTTCTCGATTTGTTGCAAAGTCTTCATTTCGGCATCGGCTTCGCTGGTATGCCCGCTGTGGGCCAATCCAATACCGCGGGCCCAAACCGCCACAGCCATGACATGAGGCGGGGCACCCGTCGGAGGAGTGATGGCGGCGGCATCGGCCCACTGCGCACGCTCCACCGCATAGCGAACCGGCATCGCCGTGGCGGCGTACGCGCCCTTGAAGTCGTATCCCTTCGATGCCGACATCGTGATCAATTGCTGAATGACCGCAGCCGCCTCCTGGTCGTGGCCGGTCTGAAGGTAGGCGTACACCAGATAATCCATGCTGTGGAGCTCTTCTCCCGTCTCGCCTTGCTGCTCTGCCGCCTGTTTCGCGGCTAGATTGGAAGCGATGGAGTCGTCCCAGAGGCCGAGCCGCGTGAAGATGTGCGACGGCATGTGCAGAGCATGCGGCGCGGAAGGGGCAATCTGCGCGTAGGCCCTCGCCGCGGAGAGGCCCTGGGGCGCGAGCTCGGCGTTGTCGTAAGCGTGGATGAGGTAGTGCGGGATTCCCGGATGCCGCGGGTAGGTGACATCGAGCGGCTCCAGCAAAGCGGCCGCCTCCTTCTGCCGGTCATGCGTCTTGTCGGAAGGAGACGCATTGGCCAGCAGGGCGAGCGCGTAGAACACCTGCGCTTCCACGTCGGTCCGGTTCGCCGCGGCCAGACGGCTCATCGCCTGCTCATACTTCAGCGCCCGGGTGTGGTAGGGAACCGTGCCGACGTCCTGGTAAATCAAAGCCAATGCCTGGATAAACTCGCGCTCACGCGCAGTCGCTGCCCCGATCTGCTGGGCGCGTTGAATCTCCACCAGTGCGCTCGCCATCACGGCGGGTGAAATGGGAGGCTCCCAGAGTTGGTGGTAGTACGACATGGCAACACCCCAATGCGCCATGGCGCACTTGGGATCCAGTTCGGCCACTTGCCTGAACGCTTCCGCCGCCGCGGAATAGGCGAATGAGTGAAGCAGGGCCACGCCTCGATCGAATTGTTTCTGAACGGCCGGGGTGCACGAAGTCGGAAATGATACCGTTCCCAGTTTCTCCGGCACGCCGTGCTCATGCATTTCCTGCGCAGACGAAAACGAACAGGAAACGAGGACCAGTAGCACGAGCAGGATTCGCCATGGATGGATCAAGCCTAGATCTCCGACGGGCGGCGAGCTTATTGTCCTGTCATTCTAATCGAAGCTAACGAACCTGGCTTCAGGCTGTTTCGTGTGGCACGCCGCACAACTTCTTGCTCGCCGGCGAGAATCGCTTGACTTGCTCGAAAGGAGAGCGCAGCATGCACGCTCTGAAGCTGTGGTGATTTTCTTCCGCTGTGTGAAGAGGAGGTCGGATGTTGAAAATCCGTATCATTGCGCTTTCGATGCTCGCACTGTGCCTGATATTGGCTGCTGTTCCCTCCGTGGCTGGCGATTTATACGACAATGGACCCATCAACGGTAACGTCGACGCCTGGCCTGTCAACACCCCCTACGTTGGCAGCGATACCTTCACACTCAGCTCCGCCTCGACGGTCAACGGCGTTTCGTTCGGCGCGTGGTTGTTCCCGGGCGATACTTTAACGTCGGCTGAAGTGTCCATCACCTCGGGTGAATTCGGTGGAACCACCTATTTTGACGGCACCGTCAGCTTCGGCCAGGGTGCCTGTTTCACCAACTCGTTCGGCTATAACGTTTGCACCGAGACCGGCAGCTTCGCTGGGGTGAACCTCAATGCCGGCACCTACTGGCTGAACCTTGAGAACGCCAGTGTTCCCAGCGGTAATCCTGTTTTATGGGATGAAAACTCCGGTCCTTCGCAAGCTTCCGAAACCATTCTCGGCACGATTCCATCGGAGGCGTTCACCATCATCGGAGGCGAGACGACGACTACCTCCACCGGAACGACTCCTGAACCCGGCAGCATCATGTTGTTCGGTTCTGGAATCCTTTGCGTTGTCGGCTTGCTCCGCCGCAACCTGTTCTAACCGTGCGCCGAGCGGTTCTTCGAGCCGACTTGCTGGAAAGTGCAATATTCATGTTGCGCCACCTTTATGCTGCCGGAATTATGTTGTGTCGAAAACAGAGGAGGGGTGGGATGTCGAAAAGTTATATTGTTGCCATGGCACTGCTCGCAATGTTCCTGACATTGCCTGCCGTTCCCGCCATGGGTGATGACAATGACCTGTACGATAACGGTCCCATCAACGGTAACGCATATGCGTGGGCCATCAACTTCGGCTACGCCGTCAGCGATACCTTCACGCTGAGCGAAGACTCGGTGGTGGGCGGCGTTTCGTTTGGCGCGTGGCTATTCCCTGACGACCAACTGACCTCGGCTGAAGTGTCCATCACCTCGTCGGAACTCGGCGGCACAAGCTACTTCGACGGCACCGTCAACTTCAGCCAGGGAAGGTGCTTCACCGACTCTTTTGGCTACAATGTCTGCCGAGAAACAGGCAGTTTCTCTCCGGTGGGCCTGTCAGTTGGCACCTATTGGCTGAACATGCAAAATGCCCAGGTTCCCAGCGGCAACCCGGTTTACTGGGACGAAAACTCTGGTCCTTCGCGAGCTTCTGAGAACGAGTTAGGAACGATTCCTTCGGAAGCGTTCACCATCAATAACTGGTTCACTACCACCACTACCAGGTCCACGCCTGAGCCTAGCAGCATCATGCTGGTGGGTTCTGGAATTCTTGGCCTTGTCGGCTTCCTGCGTCGCAAGCCGTCCTAGTTCGTTGGGCGGAGCCTGTTACGGATGGTCAGGCAACGAGGCGACCCGCGTTTTTGAAAAGCCCCACACAACGAAAGTCACGTTGTGTGGGGCGCCCGGCCTGGCCCCAGAGTCCGACCTATCTGCACAAGTAATCCCGGTTCTCCGCTCCTTCGCGGTTTCCGGTCAGATTTGGTCCGCAGATCGTTTCAAGTCTGCCGCCAGCAGGCGGTGAAACAGGTGCTCTCCGGCCTCGCGGCGCACGGATAGGCGGCCTGTACCGTACGCGCGCGAGTGCAGACCACGCTGCACCGCTTCACAGATGCCAACGTCCTCGTCATTCACTCGCTCGCCGACGGCGATGCTCTGGCGGTTGCGTTCAGCTGCCGCTTCGCTGACATCGCTGAAGTAGAAATCGAAGACCACTGTGCATCGATCAACGCCATCGGGAAGCACCAGGTTCGTGTCCATGTAACCGCTATACAGGTTGAGCATGAAGTTGGGATATTGCCAGAAGTACCAGGCACGATCGCCGGTGCGGCTGGCCGAGGTCGCCGCGTCCTCGTTCGACGCCACCATCGGACTCGATTGGAGGCAATAACGGTCCTGGTTCTCGATGGTGTAATGCTTGTACTCCAGCACGCTGTTCAACGCCTTGTGCAGGTGCGGCACGTGGTAGCCGCCGTCGAGATAGTTGTCGACAAAAACCTTCCAGTTGCAATTCAGGCTATAGGTGCGGCGCTCGAAAAAGTGCAATGCCTTAAGGTTCAACGGCGCCACCCGTTGCGGAAGCCTTCCCAGGAAATCCGCCAGGGGCAAGGCTTTCGGGGCAAGATTGACGAAAACGAACTGCTTCCACGACTCGACCTGTACAGGAAGCAATCCATTCTGCGAGCGGTCAAACGCGCAGACACCTTCGAACTCGGGCGCACCTTTCAATGCACCGTCCAGCCCATAGCTCCAGCCATGGTAAGGGCAGCGAAAAAGGTGAGCGGTTCCCTGCTCCTCGGTCACGACGGCCGCGGCATGATGGCGGCACACATTATAAAAAGCCCGCAGCTGGTTGTCGGCGCCACGAACCACCACCAGCGGCTCGCCCGCCAAATCGGCCGTAACGAAATCTCCGGGCTTCTCAACCTGGTCGGCGCGCGCGACGACCTGCCAGGTGGCGCCGAAAACATTCTGGCGCTCCAGTTCGGCAACGCGCTCGTCCACGTACCACGAGGCGGGGATGGTGTGGGCCTGCTCCAGCGGGGCCTGATCGTTGTAGGACGCAACAATGTCGTGCAGAGAGTCCATGGGCCGAGCTCCAAGTGTGGTTGTGCCGACGATGATAGCAGGCGATTGCAGGAAAAAAGTTGACGGCCAGCGACGGTCGTGTTCCCTTGTCTCATGACATCTAGCGAAGCCGCTCTGGAAATTGTGCAGGCCACGCCCGCCGATGTGGGAGAAGCGGCACAGCTCTTCGACGCGTATCGCCAGTTCTACCAGAAGCCTGCCGACCTGGAAGCTGCCCGGCGATTTCTTTTCGCGCGGCTAAGCCGCGAGGAGTCCGTACTCTTTCTGGCCCGCCACGGCGCGCGGGCCGTTGGCTTCGTTCATCTGTATCCCGTCTTTTCTTCGGTGGCGATGACCCGCCAGTGGATCCTGAACGACATTTATGTTGTGCCTGAGGTGAGGAAACTGGGCGTGGGCCGCGCCCTGATGGAGCGCGCCCGTCAACTGGCTGAAAGCACGCAAGCCAACTGCCTGACGCTGGAAACCGCCGCCGACAACCTTCCCGCGCAACGGCTTTATGAAGGCCTGGGATGGGAACGAGACCGCGAATTCTACCGCTACAGTCTGCCGGTTTAAGGAAGGGCATGGAGACGCCGTCGGCCACGCTTGACTCATTGCCCGCCGAGCACGGAGCGCAACCGCAACCCAAGCGGGTACTGGGCGTTCGCGACCTGGTGATGTTCTACATCGTCACCACCATGAGCGTGCGATGGATTGCCGTAGCGGCCGCTGCGGGTCCCAGCACGATCATCATCTGGCTGCTGGGGCTGGTCACGGTTTTTCTCCCGCTGGCGCTGTGCGTTATGGAGTTGTCATCACGCTACCCACAGGAAGGGGGCGTGTACATCTGGAGCAAGCACGCTTTCGGCGACTTTAGCGGCTACTTGACCGGGTGGATTTACTGGGTCAGCAACCTGCCTTACTTTCCCGCCATCCTTTACTTCGCCGCCAGCAGCGCCCTGTACGTTGGCGGGAACCGCTGGAAGGGGATGCAGGGCAGTCCGACATTTTTCATTACCTTCTCGCTCCTGGGATTGGGATTGGCCCTACTGCTTAATATTGTCGGCTTGAACATCGGCAAGTGGCTCAATAATCTTGGCGCAATCGGCGGGTGGATTCCCGTGGCGCTGCTTTGTGTGGTGGGTACGATTGCGTGGCGAAAGTTCGGATCGGCAACCAGCTTCTCGCCGCCAACACTGAGGCCTTCGTTTCAAGTTGCGAACTTCGCCATCTGGGCGACACTCCTGTCCGCGTTCTCGGGCGCCGAGTCGGCCTCGTGCCTCGGATCAGAGATCAAGAGTCCGCGGCGCACCATTCCCCGAGCTTTGCTGATCGCGGGGATTCTCATCACCGCGGCCTACCTGCTGGGGACCATAGCGATCCTGGTGGTTCTTCCCCGTGAACAGCTCAACGGACTGGAGGGCATCATGCAGGCAATCTCCAGCAGCGCGGAACGAATCGGCTGGCACAATCTGGGACCGATGGTAGCGCTGTTAATCTGCGTCGCAAATTTGGGAACCGTCGGGGCGTACCTGGCGGCCATGTCGCGCATCCCGTTCGTTGTGGGTATCGACCGCTTTCTGCCGGCAGCCTTCGGAAGGATTCATCCCAAGTGGGGAACACCGCACATCTCGCTGATTGCGCAGTCCATATCCTGCGTCGTGTTTATTCTCATGGGACAGTTGGGAAGCACGGTACACGCTGCTTACGAACTGCTGGTGAGCATGACGATCATCACGACGTTTGTGCCCTATCTCTTCATGTTTGCGGCGCTGATTCGGCTGCAACGCGAGCCAGTGGAAACTGGTGTGGTACGTATTCCCGGAGGCAAACCGGCAGCTATTGGCGTGGGACTGCTTGGGTTTGTGGCGACGATCGCGGTAATTATAGGCTCGGCAATTCCCGACCCAAGCGAACCGCACAAGACCCTGGCTGTGATCAAGACCCTCGTCCTCAGCGCGGTGCTGGTGGGCAGCGGTATGGTGCTCTACGCCGTCGGCAAAAGAAACGCCCTGGCCAAGGCCAAGGCGCTTTCCTTCTAGTCGCTTATGCGGCTCAGCCGGTTACTCGCTCCAGACTGCTAGCTCATTGCCATTGGGATCGCTGAAGTGGAAGCGGCGGCCTCCGGGGAAATCGAAGGTCTCGCGCACGATCTTTCCGCCTGCCGCAGTGACCTTGGCGTACGCATCTTCCAATGCAGCCGCGTAGAGGACGACCAGCACGCCGCGTGTGGTTTCACCGCTGGCACTGGCAGGTTGTGCTTCGGTGGTGAATCCTCCGGCCAGCCGGCCATCGTGGAAGCTGGTGTAGGTGGGGCCGAAGTCCTGAAAATCCCAGCCGAAAACCTGGTGGTAAAAACGCTTGGTCGCCTCGATATCTGTTGCCGGAAACTCGATATAGTCTATCCGGAAATTCTGTTCTTTCTGACTCATGACAACGCCTCACACAGGAAATCACTCCGCAGACTAGCACAGTTTCTCGACACTGCAGGAATCTGGACGGTAAACAGCAAAAAGCGCGGGAGATCCGCGCTTTTCTGGGTCTTGAGGCTGCCAGAACGATTACTGAGCGTCGGCCGCCCCGCCGGGCTGGGTCGCGCTATCAACACCTAATTCGTGGGGTGACGGGATGTTCGCCGTCTCAGGATTCAGAAGGCCCTTGTGGTCCGGTCCCAGTCCCAGCTTGATCAGAGCGCGGGAGTCAGGGGTAATCTTGGTCTGCCATCCGTTTGCCGCCTGGTAACGGGTCATAGCTTCTTTCGAAGCGGCATCCCAGGTACCAGTGGCTTCGCCGTCCAAATAGTGCTCGTGGATCAAAGCCTCTTGAATGGCGCGGGTGCGGTCCTCATCGATGGTGTGCTGACCATGAGACTTGGGGGTGGATTTCGTCGCCCGCAGATACGAAGAATGATGGCTGGACGAACTATGGTGCGTGCTGGAAATCTGCCCGTGTTTTGTCTTGGTCTTGGTGCTGGTGGCCGCCTGGGCCATTCCGGTCAATGTCAACGCTAAGAGGAAAATACCGATGAGCTGAAATGTTCGGTTCGCGATAGGCAACGACCACCTCTCTGACAAGTTAATTAGTAGCAAATTGTTCCCCCATTGTAATGAAGCATTCACGCTTACGGGAACAATAATGCGGCTTTCGTTCCCTAAATAAAACTGCCCTAAATCAGGGCGGCGCTGACCTCACATTTGTGATGCGTCAGCGCCGCTGCCGGGATTGTTACTGATTCGCAAATTCCGGCGGAATTGCGACTCGCGATTACGGCAGAGTTCCTCCCATGAAAACCGTCGTGTTGTCTCGGCTGCCGCGCGGCCGCACCAGGAAGACGACGTCCTGCCCACTCTTGCTCTGGGCTTCGATACGGCGGAAATCGTCCTCGCTGTTCACCGGTTGCTTGTTGATTTCGAGGATGATGTCGCCGCGGCTCAGTCCAGCGGTTTCGCCGAAGCCGTCGGGCTTCACATCTTGCACGATGACGCCCTTGGTGTTCGGCAGCTTGTAACGGTCGGCCATGTCCTGGGTGATGCCGCGGACCACGACTCCGAACTTACTTTCCTGCGGCTGGCCCTGCTCCTGGTCTTCCTGCTCACCACCGAGACGGGCGGCGAACAGCTTGGCGCGATCGGCGATGGTCACTTCCACGCTCGATTCCTTGCCGCCGCGGATGTAACCGACCTTGGCCTGCGTGCCCGGCTTGAGGGCGGAGATTTCGGCAACTAGCTCGTCACCGTTCTTCACCTGCTTGCCGTTGACCGAGATGATGGTATCGCCGGTTTTCAGGCCAGCTTTCTCGGCCGGTCCGCCGGGGGTAATGCTGGCGATGGTCACACCGCTGCTTACACCATAGACGCGCGCAACTGCTGGATTCGCGACGGCGTTGAACTGTACACCGATAGAACCGCGCGAAACCTTGTGATCGGGTCCGATCAGCTGGTTGTACACGGACGCGATGGTGTTGGAAGGCATCGCGAATCCGACGCCCTGATAGCCGCCGCCGCTGGTGTAGATGGCGGTGTTAATGCCGATGACCTCGCCGTTCATGTTGACCAGCGGACCGCCGGAGTTGCCGGGATTGATGGCGGCATCGGTTTGGATGAACGACTCAAACTGACGGCCGGGGACGATGTTACGCCCGATCGCGGACACGATTCCCGCGGTGACGGTTTCATTCAAGCCGAACGGGCTGCCGATGGCGAGAACCCAGTCACCGACCTGCATGCTTTCCGAATTGCCCAGCTTGGCTGCAGGCAGGGGCTTCTTGGCATCAATCTTGATGACCGCGAGATCGGTCTCAGCGTCCACGCCAACCACGGTTGCGTTGTAGGTCACGGTCTCGGGATCGCCCATCAGGTTGACGCGAATGCGATCCGCCTTGTCGACCACGTGATTATTGGTGAGGATGTAGCCCTTGGAATCGACGATGAAGCCGGATCCGAGCGAGCGCTCGCGCATGTCGGGCGAGCCACCCTGGGCCGCCCTGACCACCGCCCTGCCCACCAAAGAAGCGGTTAAAGAAATCCTGGAAGGGATTGTCTTCGTCGCCACCGGCGCCGGGCCCTTCCTCCTGGCCCTGACCTTGTCCCTGGCCCTGGCCGCCCATCCGCTGGTGCGGGTTCTTGATGGTCGATTCGGTATTGATGTTGACCACTGTCGGCTCGAGCTGGCGAGCGATGGTCGAAAACTGATTCGACATCTGGACGGGCGAGGGAACCTTCAGCGGTGTGGCATCAGCAGAAGGATTCTGCTCTTTCCCTTTAACGGCTCCAGAAACAACCGTGCCAATCAGAATACCTAGCGTAAGTGTCGCCAGGATTACCATGGTCGAGGCAAAGCGATTGGCTTTGAATCTTTGCCTGAAACCTGAAGCTTGCGAATCCATGCAGTATCCTCCGGCTAACGAGCCACATGGAAATTATACAGTCGCCGCAACTTAGACTGTGTTGTGAGGGGAATCACTGGGGGTTCTCAGGCCATTAGACGAGACACTACTGCATTTCGTCACCAAAAGTGCTCTGGAAGCCTTGGCGCGGGTCGAAAAGCGTTCCCTATACGGGACTGAGACGTCTGTTGGACCTTTCATTGGACTGAATATACGGTTTTGCCTCCAACCACCGTGCGCAGAACCTGGGTTTTCAGGATCTCCGGCGGCGCTACCTTGGTCAGATCGCGATCCAGAACCACAAAGTCAGCCAGCATGCCGGGCGCGAGCGTGCCTTTTTCTTTCTCGGCGAACTGGGCGTAGGCGGCACCAGTGGTGTAGGCCGCAAGTGCTTGCTCGATAGTCAGTTTCTGCTCGGGGAAATATTCCTTGGTCCCGGCTTCGTCCTTGCGCGTTATCGCCGAGTATATCCCTCGAAAAGGCGTGATGGGCTCAACCGGAAAGTCGGTGCCGAACGCTATACGAATCCCGTTGTCAAGGAACTGCTTCCACGGGTAGGACGTCTTCGCGCGCTCCGGCCCCATACGGTCGACGGCCCAGTGCATGTCGGTGAGCAAGTGATTGGGCTGGACTGAGGCGATTACGCCCAACTCGCGATACTGCGCAAGCTGGCTGGGTGCGATCATTTGGTCATGCTCGATGCGGAAGCGAAAATCCCTCGTCCGGTTTCTTTCGCGGGCGTCCCGGGCAGCTTCGGCAAACGCGTCAAGTGCCATTTGCGCCGCACGATCACCGATGGCGTGGAAACCCAACTGAAATCCTGCCGCCGACCGCTCCAGCGCCATGCGATTCAAAGCACCTTGCTCATACTGAGGCAAGCCGGAGTTTCCCGGATCGTCGGCATACGGCGCCAGCAGAGCGGCGGTACGCGAACCCAGGGAACCGTCCATGAAGCCTTTCAACATGGCGGTATGCAGCATGGGATCGTCAGCGGGATGAGCCGCGCGGTGCTTCAGCAGCAAGTCAATCGGCTGGTTAAACATCAGCCACTCGCTGACGCGCACCGTGAGCTTGCCTTGCCGCTCGAGCTCTTGGTAGACCAGAAAGTCTTCCCACTCGGAGTTGTCCTGAATCGATGTAAGTCCCCAGCGGGCAGCCTCGGCAAGAGCCAATTCGATGCCGCGTCGGCGCATGGCCAGCGATGGCTTCGGAATCCTCGCCAACAAATTGTCCTTGGCGGTTTCGCGAATAATTCCGGTGGGAGCCCCGGCAGCATCGCGGTCGACCTTTCCACCCGGAGGGTCAGCAACCTTGACCATCAGGCCACCAGCTTCGAGCGCTGCCGTGTTGGCCACGGCGATGTGGCCATCCACTCTGACGAACAAGGCCGGATGATTGGCGGTGACGGCATCCATATCCTGCCGCGTCGGCAGCGTTTCGCCAGGCCACAGCGTGTGGTCCCAGCCGCGTCCAATGATCCAATCGCCGGCAGGAGCGGTCTTCGCCTGCTCGGCAATCCGCTGCTGCATCTCGGCCAGCGATTTCACGCCGACCAGATGAATTTCCAGCATGGCCTGCCCGCCGCCCGCCAGATGCAGGTGCGCATCGTTGAAGCCGGGCATCACGAAGTGGCCGCCCAGATCGACAACCTGGGTGTGCGCACGCTTGAGCTTGCGTATCTCGTCATTCGACCCGATGGCGACCACGCGGCCATCCGCGAATGGCCATGGCCTGCACGCGAGCAGGAGTGGCCTGGGTGTAGATATCGCCGTTCACAAATATGAAGTCAGGAGCTTCTTTGCTGGATCGGTTGGCGAGGTGGAGGAATTGCCGAACGAATTTGCGTTTAAGGTCATGAGGGAAAGCAGCAGCAGCAACACCGGCTTCATTCGGTGGCAACTCCGGCCAGAGCCAGGGCCAGCAGCAGGATCCGTTTCAGCCCAAGATCGCGGCCAGCCGGGTCGTACCACTCGTGGATGGTATGAGCACCGCCTCCGCTGCCGCCGGCGCCGATGGCGATCGCTTCCTTGCCCAGAGAAAGCGGAATGTTAGCGTCAGTCGACGCGCGTTGAATGCGCGCGGTGTTACTGAGTTGAGCATCAACGGCGCGGATCGTCTTCAGGAGCTGGGAGTCTGCGGGCAAATCTGCTGCCGGCCGATTGCCGATTACGCGGACTTCAGGTGCGAGCAACTCTTGCTTCTTACGGCCGGTCAGCTCAGGAATCACCCTGTCGACCGCTTCATGCAAAGCTTTCTCCAGCCGGTCCAACTCTTCCACCGAAGCCGAACGCGTATCGACCCGCATGGTGGCCGATTCCGGGATCGAGTTAACGGAAGTGCCGCCCTGGATGATGCCTACGTTGTAGGTCGTCTTGGGGGACACCGGCACGGGGGTACGAGTGAATCGGTCAATGATGCGCGCCAGGGCGACAATCGGATTGGCGCTGCCGAAATCACTCCAGGAATGTCCACCGTGGCCGCGCACCGTGACCTCGTAGCGGCGGCTGCCCAAGCCCTCCGCGATGATGGTGTCCGTGCCGGCACCGTCGAGGACGATCAGCGAAGCAATGGTCGCTGACCAGCGCGGCTGCTGATAGATGTACCGCATTCCGCGCAGATCGCCTTCGCCCTCCTCGCCGACATCCCCGATGAACAGCAAGGGAGCCGTGGTGGTGATGGCGCCAGCCTGCAATGCACCGGCAATGGCCAGCAAGGCAATCAGGCCGGAGGAGTTGTCGGAAATCCCGGGGCCGTAGAGTTTGTCACCGTCCCGTCTAGCGCGAACATCTGTGCCGGCAGGAAATACGGTGTCGATGTGGGCGCTGAGCGCGATAAAGGGAGCGCTAGGATCGGTGCCGGGACGGATGGCGAAGACGTTGCCCAAATCGTCGCGATGAACGTCCGACAAATTCAGTTGGGAGAAACGCTCAGCCATCCACTGGCTGCGCTCGTCTTCTGCCCACGGCGGAGCCGCGATAGAAGTGACTTGCAACTGCAGTTCTTCCAGTTCACGGGCATGCGCCCGGAACCAGGTGAAGGCTCCGTGAACAGAGCGAAGCTCCGCAATCTGCGCAACCCGCTGCTGCGCCGCGCGAGCCGCTGCGATTCGCTCGGCGGATTGCCTGACTGGAGGAGGCGCGCACTGGAGGACTTGGGCCCATGAGGATTCCATGGTAATACGGCGAGGGGGAGAAGGAGAGGTTGGGATCTGCTGGCGTGAGATCGATTCGGATGAACGGGAAGCGCAAGCATCTAATGCTGTGGGCTACAATGTAGCTCAGGAGATTCAAATGCTCGCCAATGCTGTAGTGAGAGCCCGCATTGATGAAGGAGTCAAGAATCAGGCGACCACCGTCCTGCGGTCGATGGGACTGACGGTTCTGACGCGTTTCGATTGCTGCTGGTTCGGATAGCGGCCGAGAAAACTCTACCGTTCGAGTTCGGCAAGCCGAACAAGCAGACAATCGCAGCCATGAAGGCCGCCCGTCGCGGCGAACTTGAAACAGCGAAAAATACGAAGGATCAACAGCCTTGCAGAAGTGCACGACTTTACTCGCGTGCCCTGCCACAAACCCAAGACAAATCCGGGAACAAAGAACTCACTGCCCTTACGACGCCAACTACGACTGCAGCCGTTGGCCGCGTGTACGCATTCCATGATCTCGGCGTCGGTCAGCGTGTGGTTCGATTCTTTGGCGCGCTGGAAAATCCGGTCGACCAATTCGTCGGTTGCGGGAATCTTGTGGCGCTCCAGCCAGAACTGCACGTTCGACTTGCCGCTCATCGGCCCAACCTCGATGACCTGCTCCATACCGAAGAAGTGAGACGGTACACCGGAATAAATGCTGTTCGCCAGCATGGTGTCGTTCTTGCGGTATGCCTTGATGACGGCCGCCGCGTGAACTCCGGTTCCGGTGCGGAAGGCATCGTCGCCCATCACCGGATAATTCTTGGGGATAGGCACGCCGGTCGCTTTGGAAACCGCTTCGCAATAGGCCTTCAGCTTGGTCAGGTCCTGACTCTTCCACGGCTCAATTCCCAGCAGCTTCAGGTTCACCAGCATCTGGTCCATCTGGGTATTGCCGACCCGCTCACCGATGCCCACCGCTGTTGCGTGGACGACCTCGGCGCCGGCGACCAGCGCGGCGATGGAATTGGCGACCGCCAATCCGCGGTCGCAGTGGCCATGCCACTCGACGCGAATATTTTCGCCGGATGGCTTGACCACTTCGTCCATGACGAACTTCATGAGCGCGACCACGCCCATCGGTGTGGCGTGCCCGCAGGTGTCGCAGATCACAATGGCTTTTGCGCCGCAGTTGATTGCCGTGGTGTAAAGCCGCTTGATGGTTTCCGGATCGCAACGCGTGGTGTCTTCGGTGACATACATCACGCTCAGCCCGAGGGAGACGGCATATTTCACCGCATTCTCGGTGGTGCGCAGCAGAAACTCGTCAGTCCAATCTTCCGTGTAACGGCGGATGGGACTTGATCCAATGAACGTCGCTGCTTCGATGGGAACACCCGTCCGCTCGACAATTTCCGCGATTGGGCGAATGTCGTTCTGGTGCGTGCGGGCCGCGCAGTTGGGTTTGATTTTCATTTTGGCGCGGCCAATCTCACGCGCCAGCGCTTCGCAGTGCTCCACGGCACGCGGTCCGGCGCCGGGCAGCCCGATGTCGAGCATATTGATGCCGACATCCTCCATCAAGTGCAGGATTTCGATCTTCTCTTCAATGGTTGGGTCGCGCACCGAGGGCGATTGCAAACCATCGCGCAGCGATTCGTCGTTCAGTAAAACTTTGCCGGCAGGAACCATCGATCGGGCATAGATCGTGTTCCAGTCGTAAATCAGCTCATCAAGATTGGCAGACACTTCGTTCGACACCCCAATTTCCAGCCCGAGGTACGCCGGACGGGCGACCTCTGGAAACTTCTGGCCGACACCCCCACAGCGTCGGGCCACTGGAAGTAATGCGGGAATTGCCCCGCTTCAGATGAGATTATCGCCCAAACCCAGCCGATTGTTGATTTTTTGTTTAGCCACAGATTGGACGAAAAAACATTCGAGGGGAAAGCACTACCCGCTCCCGCGGCGACAAGTTCCTTTTTCAGAGACTTTGGCCTAGAGTTTATTGCCGCGACGAAGCAGTCCGGTCGACCGGAATGCGCCTTTCAGCTTTGTGGCCCAGCTTCGGGCAAACAGCAAATCGATGAATCCGCTTATCGACTGTTTGTACTGTTGACCGTAACCAAACCACCATACTTTGGGGAAACGCGGCATCAAGTCAACATCGACATATTTTTCCTGAACCATCTCCTGCAGTCCCAACTCGCCGTGGGTACGCCCGATGCCACTCTGCTTGAAACCTCCGTGCGGTGCTTCCGCGATCCCGAAGCAGGAGATCATGTCGTTGAGCATCACCGTGCCGACCTTGATGCGTGCAGCGACGGCTTCACCACGCGAGCGGCTGCCCGTCCATACGCTGGCCGCGAGTCCGAAGTCGCTGTCGTTGGCCAACCGAATGGCTTCTTCCTCGGTGTCGAAGGGCGCGACCGGCAGGACCGGCCCGAATGTCTCCTCCTGCATTAGCTTCATGTCGTGGGTGACGTCTGCCAGCAAGGTGGGAGCGTAGAAATTTGCCCCAAGATTCGTAAGTCGCTTGCCGCCTGCCAGCAGACGAGCCCCGTGCTGGATCGCGTCCTGGACCTGGTCGTCCACGATCTTCACCTGGCGCTCGTGAATCATCGGCCCGATCTCCGCTTCCGAGTCGATTCCATTTCCCACGCGCAGCTTGCCGATCTTCTCGCCGCACAGCGCCAGAAATTTTTCATACAGGCTGCGATGGACATAGCAGCGCTCCACCGACAGGCAGGTCTGGCCGGCATTCATCAGTGCGCCCCAAACCGCACCGCTCGACGCCACATCCAGGTCGGCGTCGTCGAGCACGATCATAGGATCTTTGCCGCCCAGCTCAAGTACGACCGGCAGCAAGCGACGTGCGGCCGCTTCCCCGACTCGCTTTCCGGTCGCGACACTCCCAGTGAAAACCAGCTTATCGATCGGCGACTCCACCAGTGCCGCACCAGCAGGTCCTTCGCCGACGACCACCTGCATCAGGTCAGGACGTAGCCCCGCCGCCAACAACAGCCGTTGCAATTCGAGCCCAACCAGCGGGGTAAGCTCTGACGGCTTGAGCACGACGGCGTTGCCGGTCACTAGCGCACCCAGCGTTTCAATGGCAGGAATGGAGAAGGGATAATTCCAAGGAGCCACAATGCCGATGACGCCATAGGGTTCGCGCACAAGTTTGCCGCGCTTGGTCTTCATGGCCAGGTTGGCGTGGGGTAGAGGCCGATCGCGCAGAAATCTGTAGGCGTTGCGTATGCAGAACTCCGCCGCGTCGAGCACCACCATGACCTCGGTGGCCAGCGCTTCGGCCGTGGGCTTCCCCGCTTCACGGCACACCAACGTCGCCACAGCATCGCGCTGCTCGTTCAGCAGGCGCTGGAAGCGCCGCAGCACATCGATCCGTTCGCCCACCGGCGTCGCCTGCCATTCAGGCTGGGCCGCCTTGGCTCGCAGCACGGCAGCGCGCACGTCATCCGCAGCTACGCAATTCAGCTCCGCCAGCACCTCCCCGGTTGCGGGGTTGCTAGTGACGATCGTCGCGATCCCGGCAGATGTTGTTTCGCTTGCCACGTTTAGTACTCAACGTTGACCAGGTACAGGCCGCAAGCGGCGGCCGTGGGTCCGGCAGCACTGCGATTGCGGGCTTGGAGGATGCTTGGCACGTCGCCAATCTTCAGCGAACCCTTGCCGACGAGCAGGAAGGTACCCACCAGGTTGCGTACCATGTGGTGGAGAAACCCCTCACCGCGCACAGTGTAGATCAGCTCGTCGTCGGTGCGCATCCACTGCGACGAATGAATCGTTCGGACGTTGGTCACGCTCCCGAAAGGGGAACCATCATCCTCCTGCCCGCCCGCCATACGCGCGTTGCGTTCGGGGTCGGAAGCCGCGAAAGAAGTGAAGTCGTGCGTCCCAACCACTGCTTCAGAGCAGCGCATGACAGCTTCTTCGTTCATCGGGTACGGGTCGTGATACACGTACTTCGCTAGAAACGGCGGGCAAATGTCCGCGCGGTAGATGCGATAGCGATAGGTTTTGGCCTTGGCCGAGTGCCGCGCATGAAAATCTTCCGCCACCGCTTCCACCGCGGTCACCCGTATCGCCGGCGGCAGCAGATCGTTGAGCGCGACTACCAGGTTGCGCTCCGGTATGGGAGTTTCCAGGCTAACCGAGGCGACTTGCGCCAGCGCATGCACTCCGGCGTCGGTACGGCCAGAACCCTGGGGAAGAACATCCTCACCGGTCAGCCGCTTCAGGCACTCGGCCAGGGTACCCTGCACCGTGCGCAGTCCCGGCTGGACCTGCCAGCCATGAAATTCGGCGCCGTCGTATGCCAGGGTGATCTTCAGATTGCGGCCCACTCGGTTCCTCCCCGCCCTCAAAAATGCCCAATGTTTTCGATCTGTTAAGCAGTGTAAAGGTATGTAAAGCACTCATTTGTCACGCCTACGTGTCAGCTATACTAATCTCCTGCAACGTACGAGGTTGAGATCAATTTCCGTCCCCCTGCGACGTCATCTTGAGATCGAATCTCCCCGACTGTCCCGGCAGCAGAATCAGGCGACAGAAAAATGCCGCAAAGGCACATGGAGAGCTCTTAGCGTCCTTTCTAGGAGAACGAAAGTATGTCTCTTGTAAGTCCAAGTTCGAATCGCTTCCCGGTCACCTCGCGACTCTTGTCCGTGCTTATGGTCTGCCTGCTGGCTGCATCCAATGGCGTCGCACAAAATGCAAGTCCCCAGACTGCGACCACCAAGCCTGACGAGTCCCTGCTGACGCCGTTGCCCCAAGCGCCTGCTCCGCAGCACAATGCGCATCCCTACTCCGATCAGGATTTCAGCCGGGGAAAGCGCCAGTGGCCGAATCCTTTCGTCATTTATACGACCAGGGATATTGCGCCGCTGAATGTGACCAATTCCTCGCGCATCGACCAAGTCTTCCGCGACGGCAAGATCTACTTGTCGATCAACGATGCGGTCGCCCTGGCTCTGGAGAACAACCTCGACATCGGGATCCAGCGCTATAACTTGTCGATCGCCGATACTGACATTCTGCGGACTTCATCCGGAGCTGTGGCGCTTGGCGTCAACGCCGGATTGGTCTCTGGAACGCCCGGCGGCACCACGGGCACGACGTCTGCCGGGGGCACGGGAACTTCGACCACCGGCTCTACCGGCGGCGGCGCGGGAGGAACGAGCATTGGTGTGGGGGGAGCAGGTTCGGGCGCGGCGGGCATCGTGGCCTCGACCCAGGGCGAAGGCCCTGCCTTGGATAACTACGATCCAGTGCTAACGGGAAACGTCGCTTTTGAGCGAGCCATCATTCCCGAATCCAACACCATCATCACCGGCACCAACGAATTAAGCCAGAACACCACCACCGGCAATTTTCTTTATACCCAGGGCTTTCCCACCGGAACCCTGATGACCGTCGGATTCAACAATACGCGTTCTTCATCGAACGCCTTGTTCAACACGCTGGACCCGAGCCTTACGCCTAGCTTTCGTTTCCAGTTGCGCCAGCACCTGTTGCAGGGCTTCGGATTCGATCCCAACTTGCGCTACATCCGCATCGCCCGCAACAACCGGCAGATTAGCGAAATCACCTTCCGCAACCAGCTTCTGACGACGGTTTCGCAGATTGAGAACATCTACTGGGACTTGGTCAATGCCTACGAAAACGTCAACGTGCAACAGCGTGCCCTCGACTTGGCTGACAAAACGCTCTCTGACAATCAGAAACAGGTTGCGGCCGGGACACTGGCGCCGCTGACGGTTGTGCAGTCGCAGAGCGCCGTCGCAACCGCCAAGCAGAACCTGATTGCGGCGCAAGTCAACCTGCAGCTTGAACAGTTGCTGATGAAAAACGCCATCACCCGCAACATGGCGGATCCCATGCTGGCGGTGGCACCGGTTATTCCCACGGACACGCTCAACACTACGGACGAATATGCCGAGCCACCGGTGGAAGACCTGATTGCCGCGGCCCTACAGAAGCGTCCGGAGATCGCTACGGCGCGGCTAAATCTCACCAACAGCGAGGTGACCAAGAAGTCGCTTCGTAACGAGCTCAGACCTGCGCTGGATCTCTACGCTTTCTACGGCGCGTCGGCTCTGGCAGGGCCGCAAAACCCGCTATGCACGGATCCCACGCAGTGCACGTCCCCGGGATTTCCGCCGGGATACGGCGGCGCGTTCACCAACCTGTTCAACAGCAGCGCTCCCGATAAGGGAGTTGGCGTCAACCTGAACATTCCTTTGCGGAACCGCCAAGTACAGGCCGACCAGGTGCGCTCTGACCTGGAATACCGCCAGGCCCAGATGAGCTTGCAGCAGACGGAGAACACCATCCAGTTGCAGGTTCGGCAGGCGCAGTTTGCGTTGCAGGAGAATTGGGTGGCCTTGCAAGCCGGAATTGCAGCCCGCGACTACGCCGCGCAGAGCCTGGACGCTGAGCAGAAGAAGCTGCGCATGGGCGCGTCCACCGGAACGCTGGTTTTGCAGGCTTCCAGCAACCTGACGCAGGCCGAGTCCAATGTGCTTACGGCGGCTACCAACTACGAGAAGTCGAAAGTGCAGCTCGACCTCTACACCGCGGACACCCTGACCCGGCTCGGCATCGACGTAATGGACGCCGAAGCGGCGCAGGTGAAGCATGAGCCCAAGGTGCAGGGCGTGGTACCCGCTGATACTAACGACCTGACGACGCCGAAGTTCCAGCCACTGGGACCGGGCGTTCCGGGAGCGACTCCGTCGACGACACCTCAAACCACGACGCCATCGCAAAATCCCGGTCAGGTGCAGCCTCAACAGCAGCAACCGGCACCTCCAGCCCAGCCGTAAACTTACTGCCGGTTAAATTGCTGCCTGGTGAAAACGCCGTCCTCGATGGACGGCGTTTCTGCTTTCCGCTACTCCCGCCAGCGGTTAGCATGGTGAGCTTGAGCCTCTCCGTCGCCATCATCACGTTGAACGAGGAAGCCAACCTGGCTCGCACCTTGCAGAGCGTGGCCTGGGCGGACGAAATCGTGATTGTCGATTCGGGGTCTACCGACCGCACCCGCGAAATCGCAGAATCATTTGGTGCCAAATTTTTTGTGGAGGCGTGGAAAGGCTTCGCTGCTCAGAAGAATTCAGCATTGCAGAGGACGAGCGGCGACTGGATTTTATCATTGGACGCGGACGAGGAAGTCGAACCCGCGCTGGCTGACGAAATCCAGCGAACGCTGGCGACAAGTCCATCGGTTGTGGGCTACTGGATTCCGCGAAAAAATTTCTTCCTGGGGCGCTGGATTCGACACGGTGGCTTCTACCCCGATCCCAAGCTGCGGCTCTTTCGCCGTGGTGCGGCGCGGTTTGAGGAGCGACTGGTCCACGAAGACCTGCAAATGCGCGGCCCAACCGGAAACCTGACCAATCACCTGCTGCATCACGCCTACCCCACGCTCGACAGCTACCTGGAGCACATGAATCGCTACTCCTCGCTGGGCGCGGAGATGGCCGCAGCCAAAGGCGTCACCGGTTTTAGCTTTCTCGACATAGTGGTCCGCCCGCGGCTGACGTTTTTCTACAATTACCTTCTGCGTGGCGGCTTTCTCGACGGCCGCGAGGGCTTGCTGCTACATCTGTATCACGCCAACTACGTGAGCTGGAAGTACGCCAAGGCGTGGGAATTTAGCCGCTCTCGATCGTATGAGTCGATCGGATAGGCGACTCGTCTCCCTTGCTCCTATCACCCGCATCTACTAGCATGTAGGGTTCGCACATTGTGGGGTAGATCATGGCAAGCAGCCGCAAGTCCAACGGGAAAGTTGTGCCCGAATCACCGGTTACCGATCTGTTCGAAGCCGGACGTCATCCTTCCGAGTCTGAGCAGCAGTGGGCGGAGAAGACGCTCGCGCCTTCCCTGGAGAAAGCTCCGGAGAAGCCGATCGGCGCGCCGACAGGCACCAATCTTGACGAACATGGACAGGCGCGGTTCACCACCATCTCTGGACTGCCGATCCGGCGGCTTTACACGCCTGCCGATCTGCCCGAGGACTGGAACTACGACAACTATCTGAACTATCCCGGCCAGGAACCGTTTACGCGTGGCATTCACGCCTCCGGCTATCGCGGCAAGATGTGGACCATGCGCCAATTCTCCGGCTTTGCTTCGCCGGAGGAAACCAACCAGCGCTACAAGTACCTGCTGGCCCACGGCGGCCAGGGCCTGTCTGTGGCTTTCGATCTGCCGACGTTGATGGGCTATGACAGCGATCATCCGTTCGCCGAAGGCGAGGTTGGCAAATGCGGCGTGGCTATCGATTCGCTTGAGGACATGGAGATCCTGTTTGACGGCATCGATCTGGAGAAGACCACGGTTTCGATGACCATCAATTCCCCGGCGTCGATCCTGTGGGCTATGTACCTGGCGGTCGCAGAGAAGCAGGGCGCGGACTGGAAGAAGATTTCCGGCACCATCCAAAACGACATCCTGAAGGAATACATCGCGCAGAAGGAATACATTTATCCGCCGGCGCCGTCGATGCGTCTGGTAATCGACACCTTCGAGTTCGGCTCGAAGTTCACGCCGCGCTTCAACACCATCTCGATCTCGGGTTACCACATTCGCGAAGCGGGCTCAACCGCGCTACAGGAGCTAGCATTCACCATCTACGACGGGGTGGAATATGTCGAGTGGGCGCGCCGCCGCGGCCTTGACGTCGATGAGTTTGGGCCTCGTCTCAGCTTCTTTTTCAATGCGCACAACGACTTCTTCGAAGAGATTGCCAAGTACCGCGCATCGCGCAAAATCTGGTACCGGCTGATGAAGGACCGCTTTGGCGCCAAGAACGCTCGCACCTGGCTGCTGCGCTTCCATACCCAGACGGCAGGCGTGTCCCTCACCGCGCAGCAGCCAATGAACAACATCGCCCGCGTGGCCATTCAGGCGCTGGCCGGCGTGCTGGGTGGAACCCAGTCGCTGCACACCGACAGCTACGACGAAGCGCTGGCGCTGCCCACGGAGGAGGCGGTGCGTATTGCGCTGCGCTCTCAGCAGATCATCGCTTACGAATCAGGCGTCGCGCAGACTGTCGATCCGTTGGGCGGCTCGTATTTTGTCGAGCGGCTGACGTTAGACATGGAGAATGGAGCGTTCGACTATTTCGACAAACTCGATGCCATGGGCGGGATGGTTGCCGCCATCGAAAAAGGCTACCCGCAAAAAGAAATTGCCGAAGCCAGCTACCAGTTCCAGCGGGCCAACGAGGCAAAGGAAAAAATCACCGTCGGCGCCAACGAGTTTGTGGTCGATGAGCCGTCGCCCAGCATTCTCTACATTGGTGAAGAAGTCGCGCAGGCCCAGACCAAAAAGTTGAACGCGCTTCGCGCCCGCCGCTCGAATGACGAGGTAAAGCGGCGCCTGGACGCACTGAAGAAAGCCGCAGCCCAGGAACCCAAGGCGGGTACCGACGGACAGATTTCCCCGGTCAACACCATGCCGTTCATTGTGGAGGCTGTGAAGGCCTACGCGACCGTGGGAGAAATCTGCGACGCGCTGCGCGAGGTTTACGGGACGTATGAGGAGACAGCGTTCGCGTAGTTGAAGCTGTCAGCCATCAGCCGTCAGTTTTCAGGGCGAGTCGTGCTTCAGGCTCGCCCTCTTTTTCGTAGTAGCTTCTTGCTCACTGCACCGGCAATTCAAAAACAAAGCTCTCACCATTGACGTTGACCGTCACCCTCACCTCGCGCGACTTTTTGCTTTCGCCCGTATTGCGCGACTCTGCCAGTTTGCTAAATGGATAGTAGAGAACGCCCACGGTATTGGCGCGCGGAGGGATGGTGTTGGCGCGAAAGCTGCACTGCTCCACGTACTCTGGCGAGTTCTGCCGCTGGAGTTGCGCTAACGCATCGACCCCGTCCGTTTCGCGGTTACGCAGATGGCACACCTGGTCACATTCAGCCAAGGGCGGCGCCTCAACATTGTGTGGATCGAGCGCGCCCTGCGTATCGGTGTAAAGGACGCTCTTACCGGCGATTGAACTTCCCGCGCTATTGGTGCGGGCTGCCATGGCGCGCATCATCGCCATGAATTGCGCGCCGGTCATGTCGCCCATGACGGGAGAGTCCTGCCCATCGCCGGGAGACGAGCCGACAGCATAACGCGCCGTGTTGTAGGCACGGCGCATTCGATTGGCAAGGTCCGCTCCGGCGACGGCGGTGAGCAGACGAGCATTCACGGCATCCTCTACCACAATGTCGGCAGGTTTCACCGTAACCGACTTCTCGCTCATGTTGTAGATCCGAACCTTCACCGCCAGGAACTTGTGGTTGATGGCCGAGTGCGCCGCGGCAACCACCAAGGAGTCGGCGCCTGCGGCGTACTGGTAGACAATTCCTTCGACATAGAAGTTGGCCGGCGCATAGCTTATTTTGGGGGGAGCAGCCGATTGATCCAAGGCCAATAGCCGGCCAAAGAAGAGCAGCCCACATAGCAGGTAGCGCATTTGTCCTCCAGACTCCGCGAGCGGAGCCTGAGTACTCCATCGACAACCCAGCTCCAGGGCACCAGTCACGATTTTCCGCCGCGACGATGGTGATCCTGCCACAGCGCTGAGCAACGCAGCAGCGGTGCTAGACTTGCCCAAGCCGCGACGACTATGGAAACTTTCGTCAATATTGCAGATCGTGAGGTAAAGCCAGGAACGCTTTACCTGGTGGGCACGCCGATCGGCAACCTGGAAGACATTACCTTGCGCGCCCTGCGGATTCTTAAGGAAGTAGACCTGATCGCCTGCGAGGACACCCGTCAAACCGCCAAGTTGCTGAACCACTACAGCGTCAACAAGCCCACCATCAGCTATCACGACCACAACGAGCAGAGCCGCGCGGCGGAACTGGTGCTGCGACTGGAGCGGGGAGACAATATCGCCGTGGTCACCGACGCCGGCATGCCCGGAGTGAGCGATCCGGGGTATCGCCTTGTGGGATTGGCCATTGAGCATGGCATTCGGGTCGAGCCGATACCCGGCGCGTCAGCGTTTCTGTCCGCGCTCGTCGCCAGCGGCATGCCAACCGACTCTTTCCATTTCAGCGGTTTCCTGCCCGCCAAGTCAGGTGCAAGGCGAACCACGCTGGAAGCCATCCGCAATTCGCCGCACCCGGAAATCTATTACGACGCGCCGCATCGAATTGTGGATAGCATCCGCGACGTGGTGGAGATTCTGGGAGCGGAGCGGCCGGTGGTGATTGCCCGCGAGGTTACCAAGCTCCATGAGGAATTTCTGCGCGGGCCAGCAGTCGACGTTCTGGCGCAACTGGAGCAGCGCGGCGACGTGAAGGGCGAAATTACTCTCTTGATCGGCAGGGCGAACGAATCGGCTCAGGCGGTTACTCCGGTCAAGAACGTCGCGCGCCGCGTGCAGGAGCTGCTTCGAGACGAACAACTTGATGAGAAGGCAGCTCTTAAGCAGGCCGCTAAGGAATTTGGCCTGTCCAAAAGCGCGGCTTATCGCGAACTACAACGGAGCCGATAGTAGATATTTGACAAGCAGGACAAGCGCGCATAACAATAGCGGGCAAGCTGGATGTGATTGAAACGCAACTACTCAGACCCGCTTGGACCCCGCAATTCCCAGCCGTCCAAGGATAGAACACCGTATGGCAAAAATCCTCTGCGTAGACGACGAACCGAACATTGTGACCCTGAAGGCTGCAATTCTTCAGGCTGCCGGGCATGAAGTCACTTCCTCGACTTCCGCCCAGGACGCGATTGAAAAGCTCTCGAAAAATAGCTATGACGCCGTGGTTACTGATTGGCGCCTGGGCGATGCCAACGGTCGCTCCATCGTGCAGGCAGCGAAAACCCACTCGGCCATGCCTGTGGTTGTAGTTTCCGGCTACGTAGCCGAAGCCTTTCAAGCGGCTGAGCCGCTCGCCGACCTTTATCTGGAGAAGCCGGTCAATCCAGAGGAGCTGGTCACAATCGTCAACGAGCTGTTGAAGACCAGCGATCATCCCGCACAGTAATCGGCATTCCATCCGAGATTTTCAGAAGAGGGGTGAGTTGGCACGCCTGTTTTATAAGCGTGACGCGAATTCCTGCGTGTCGCCAGTTCAACCACGTTCAGATTGGCGTCAGTTGATGGTGGGCCGGGAAATCGTGATCGGATTTTCTTCGCGCGTCTTGCCCGGCGGCGACAGCCGATTACGCGCCGGATTGACTGCCAGGGTTGCAGTGGCCTGAGCGAGGATACGGTGATGAACCACGAAGAGCGCCAGTTCCAAGCGGTCTGACACTCCAATTTTGTCGAAGATATTACGTAGCGCGTTCTTGATGACCTGCTCGGTGGTGAAGAGCTGGTCAGCTATCTCGCGATTCTTGTATCCCTGCACGATGGCCCCAATGATGCGCAACTCGCGGTCGGAGAGCCGTTTTCTTACCCTTGCCCCTACCAGGTCTTCGTTGGCTTCCGCCTCGGCGGCATGCGGTCCTTGCAGGAACGACTGGCCTTGCGCCAACCGCCTGACGGCCTCCAGCACTGTGCTACTGCTGGCCGAGCGGTAGATTACGCCCTGAACGCCCATGCGCATGAAATCAGATGCCGTCTCGGAGTTGTCGCAGAGCATGAGGAGGGTGATCTGGTTCTTCTGAGCGACTTCTCGCAACTCGGACAAATGCGGCAGAAAGAACGAAGAAAGCACCAGGACCCGGGGGCGGAGCTTCTCCATTGCATTGAGTAGCTGTTCGGGGGACTGAGGTTGGCCAACGATACGGATGTCTTCTTCGACTGCCAGTACCTTGGCAATGCCTGCACGAAAGATCGCTTGATGGTCCGCGATGATAACGTTGATCATAGGTGCGGTTCGAGAAGCCTGTCCTAGGAGCTTTCGGGTTTAGGACCGTCCGTCGGACCGGGTCAACCTGACCGCCCTTGCCGACGTTTCTCTGCGGCGTCCTCCGTAACCCGGTTTATAACACGGATGTCTACTGGGCAAATAGCTCTTTAGTTCGTTTCCTGCAACAGAAGTGCCACATTAGTCACGACTGGGGACAAACTCCAAGACAGTATTATTGTACCAGTAGTTAACAGTGCACCAGGGTCTGAGCCGCCAAGCCGTAAGGCGCATAGGGGTCTTTCCAGTTAACCTGCAGCCCCTCGTCATGCCTCACGCAAGGCTAGTATCATCGGAGTTTGGCTACCACACTAACATCTTCCCGAATCGAAACAAGGCCAAATTGGGCAGAAGTTTCGCTATCTGCCTTGCGCCACAACTTCCGCACCGTCCAGCAGCATGTGGGAGCGGATGTGACCATCTGTGCGGTCGTGAAGTGCAATGCCTATGGTCACGGGGTGGAGGAATGCGCACCGGCACTGCAGCAGGGTGGTGCAACCTGGTTCGGCGTGACCTCGACCGACGAAGGCATTGTGCTCCGCGAGTGCGGCATCACCGGGCGCATTTTGGTCATGTGCGGACTGTATCCCGGCGAGGAAGAAGAGGCGCTGCGACACTCTCTGACTCCTTCGGTATTTCGCCTCGAGCAGGCACAGGCTCTGGCCTTGGCGGCCACACGACTGGGCTTGAAACGGCCGTCCCCGATCCATCTGAAGATCGACACTGGCATGGCGCGACTGGGCATTCCGTTGTCCGAAGTCGCGTCCTTCGCCGAAGCATTAAAGAGCTTGCCGCAGATTGAGTTGGAAGGCGTTTTCAGCCATTTGGCTTCGTCAGAGGTTTTGGACGATACGGACACGGCTCGCCAGATCAGCCGCTATCAGGACGCGCTGCGCACGCTTGCGGAGCACGGATTTCATCCGCCGCTGCGTCACTTGGCTAACAGCGGCGCCGTTGTGGCACGTCCCGACACCTGGCACAACTTCGTGCGACCCGGGCTTGCTTTGTATGGCTACGAGCAGGAATGGCACCACATGGACGGTTCGGCGGCGCGGGTCAATTCCCTGCCGTTGAAACAGGTGCTCTCGTGGAAGACACACGTCATTGGCTTACGCGATGTGCCCGCGGGTCAGGCGCTGGGATATAACGGCGCTTACGTCACGCCCGCACCGGCGCGCATTGCCGTCGTGTCGGTGGGTTACGGAGATGGCCTGTCGCGCAAGGTTTCGAGCCACGCCGGGCTGCCCGTAACCGCCTGCGATGATGATCTCTCGATGGGCCGCGGCGAAGTACTGCTACGCGGTCAACGGGCGCCGATGGTCGGCCGCATTTCGATGGACTTGACGCTGATCGATGCGACCCGGGTGGCGGGCGCATCCATCGGCGACGAAGTCGTGCTCATCGGACGCAGCGGCGATCAGCGAATCAGCGCATGGGAACTGGCGCACGCATCGGACACCGTGGTCTATGAGACCTTGTGTAATCTTTCCAAGCGCGTCCCGCGCCGCCACGCCGAATAAGTCCTACTTGTCTTTGTCGTAAGCAACACGCAGCCAGCGCTTCGCGTCCTCATCAAAATCTTCCGGTTTTGCAATCTCCATGCGGTGGGTAATGCGGTCCTTCTTCTCCAAGCCTCCAGTATTAACGAGTCGCTTGGGAACCTTGGTATCACCCAAGGCCAGGCCGAGGTCGATTCTAGTTCGCGTCGTTGGCTTGACTTGCCCGATGACATGATTGCGATAAATGGGAACGATAGTCCGGCAAGGTGAGATGCGAATGTCCTTGCCCATCCCTTTGGCGAAGGTCAGGATCTCATCGTAGATAGCGCGAAGATGCGCTTTCGGCCCAGCGTACATCTTCTCCACGTAGTCTTCCGCGTGCTTCAGATACTCATCGGCATCAACCCCCTCACTGTTCCCCAGCGAACGGGCGGCAATCCAGGAAGCGTAATTCGTGCCAAGGCCAAACTCTGACTTCAACCACGCGGTGCGCTCTTTCTCAGTGGAAGGACCTTGCTTTTGCGCGAGCTTCAGCCACTGCTCGAGCGAGCGGCCGGTTTTCTCCTTCATGCCGGCCGAGACCGACTGCACCATGCGAAGGCTGGGGTGCGGATCGTACTTCCACTTCTTCGGAGATGAGGTGGACGGCATAATTCGCTCCTGTAAATTCGTTAGGGCGGGAGACGACTTTGGATTTTAGCTCAATCTGTAAAAGCTAATCGAAGCGTCTCCCTGATCGAGCCGCCGATAGCGCAGTAGCGCACCGAAGCGCTCACCGGGATCGAATTTCTTTTCGTGCTCGGCGATGACCACGCTGTTTGGCTGCAACAAACGCGACTGCGCGAGGTATCCCAAAGTCTGTTCGTAGGCGCCTCTGCGCTGATAGGGCGGGTCAAGAAAGCAGTAATCGCAAACCACGCCGGTGCTGTCAAGGAGCTGCAAAGCCTTGGCTACTTCGCGCTCCTGCACTTCGTATCCCTCCGTGATGCCCAACGCTGCAAGATTTTCGCGCAACAGCCGGGCATGCTTTTTTGCCGACTCGACGAAATAAACCTGGCGAGCGCCGCGACTGAGCGCCTCGATACCGACGGCGCCGGTTCCGGCGAAGAGATCAAGCCAGACAGTGTCCGCCGTATCGCGGAGCGCCGAGAGCACGTCGAACAAAGTCTCCCGCAGGCGATCGCTGGTGGGACGCAGGTCGAACCCGGGCATTGACTTGAGGGGGCGGCTGCGATACTGACCGGCGATCACGCGCATCAGCGGACTCCCACGCTGCCGCCGTCCTCGGCCTTCGACGCTGCAAACGTTCTTCGACACAAGGGGCAAAACAACCTTTTGCATCTGCTGCGCGATGCCGCTGCTGTGGGTGCCGTTGTACTCCATGAATTGGTGTTCGATGCCCAGTTTGGTCATCTCTTGATCGAGTCGCCTTGCTCCGGTCAGGATATCTTCATCTTGATCTTGTCGACCTACGTCGAAGCCAAGAACCTGCAAGCGTTCCGTTCCGTTGGCATAGCGAACCGCGATCGCATCCAGCAGATTCGCTTTCCATTTTGCAATGACGGCGGGCTGCGGCTGACCATTGGCATCGAATGGCCAATCAACACCAAGGGGCGGGTTGTGGAGGTTAGGCGAAAATGCCGCGGCCAGCGCCAGCTCAGACTGCGGTCCCATGCCAGCTTTCACGATTTCATCGAGGGATTTCGCCCGAGAAGCTTTCATCACGTCGGCGCGATCCTCCTGCTCGTCCCAATAGCTGCAACAAGGACTCATGCCATAAGCCGCGGTAAATACTTCGGGATGCTCCATCCCAAGCCGCAGAGCGCCATAGCCGCCCATCGAGTGACCGGCGATGCCGCGGCTGTGAGCTTTAGCTATGGTGCGGTAGTGCGCGTCCACATAGCCGACCAGGTCGCGAACGATGAAATCTTCCCAATCGCCCGACAGCGCAGAGTTGGTGTAGAAGCTGCCGCCGAAGCGGTTGAAGCAGTTTGGCATGACGATGATCATCGGCTCGACGGCATGTTTGTCGAGCAGGTGCCCCATGAGCTCGGCGATTCCGACATAGGCTGGGTTCATCCAGCCTCGATCCGTTCCGGTATAGCCGTGCAGGAGGTACAGGACCGGATAGCGGATGGTTGCGCGGTCATAGTCCGGCGGCAGATAAATGGAAACGTCGCGATCGGGAGAGTCGCCGGCGTGGTTGTGCTCAAGCGCACGGCTATGCACAACGACTTGCACTACCCGGCCATGCGTAAGAGGCTCGCCCGCGATCGCCGCAAGCGCTAACGTCACCACGAGCATGAGCAGTCCGGCGACTCGCAAATTTATAGACACGAACCACCCACCCAGAGAATCTGACTTTACGCCAATCGCCTCGCTCGAAGCGATTTCCGCAGCCATCGCTGGCCTGCTTAAAGTGTATAGAATGAATCCAGAGGGTCATGCGGAGCAATGAGAAGCTGGTCGGTACCTGCGGGACGATTGTTTGGAGTGGATATCCGCATCCACCTCACATTTCTTTTTCTGCTGGCTTTCGTGTGGTTCACACAATCGGTGGAGATGGGAACGGCTGGCGCCCTGCGCGGAGTAGCGCTGGTGGCCATCATCTTCGGCTCGGTGGTGCTGCATGAACTGGGACATGCGGTAGTTGCGCAGCACAGCGGCGTGGCCGTGCGATCGATCATTCTGCTGCCCATCGGCGGCGTAACGCTGATGGAAGACGTGGGGCAGCGCGATGCCGACTCGGCACGCGACATCCGCATCGCCCTGGCGGGTCCGCTGATCAACCTGGCAATCGCCGCAGTGTCCGGGATCGCGATTCTCCTGCTCCTGCCACAAGTGAAGCTGTGGGGACATCCCTTGGTACACCCCGGCAATCTGCCACGAGCTTTGTTCTGGGGCAACGTATTCCTCGGCGGATTCAACCTGCTGCCAGCTTACCCCATGGACGGCGGCCGCATCCTGCGCGCGCTACTGGCGGAGCGCATGGACTATGTTCGCGCCACCCGCCGAGCGGTCACCGTCGGCCAGGGCTTTGCCATGGTGTTCATCTTCCTGGGCATCTGGAATACCTGGTTCATGCTGATTGGGTTTTTCCTGTTCGTGGGCGCGCAACTGGAGGACCGTTCGGTCGTATTCCAGTCCGTGCTGGAAAGCGTACGCATGGAAGACGTCATGCTTACCGGCTTTGCCACGCTATCTCCGGCAGACACGCTGGAGGATGCTTTGCACAAGGCCGTCCACACCTTGCAGGACGACTTTCCGGTGGTCCGCGGCAGCGACATGGTCGGGGTGATCAGTAAGCAGGGCATTGTCGAGGCCCTGCGCGTCGGCGGCAACGGCTACGTGCAGTCCGCGATGGTACGGGTCTTCGACATTGCGCAGCGTTCCGACTCGCTGGCATCGGCCTTTCGGAAGATTGGCGTTCGAGGCATGAACATGATTCCAGTAGTCGATCAGCAATGGCTGGTGGGCATTGTCAGCATGCAAAATCTGATGCACAGCATGGCACTGCTGGCCGAGACCCGGCGATTGAGGAAGCAGCAGGAAACCGAGTAGCCGGGCACCTACCCAAGACTCAATTCAATTGACAGCTATCTCCGCTGGGCGGCACGAGCGCGACCGGCTTTGGCCGCGCGCATTGGTCCAGTTCCCGTAGGTGGCTTTCGTCCGCCGTCCACCAATTGCTTTAGCACGACGGCATTATTGCGCTCTTCGTCTTTGGACGAGAACAGTAGCGTAACGCGGTAGTGGTCCTTTCGGATGGCGTAGAGCTGCTGCAACGCCTCGGTAGCTTTTTCGGCGGACAATTCCCTGAGGTACTTCTGGCGAAACTTGCTCCACTGCTGGGGATGGGCGTGAAACCATTTACGAAGTTCGTTGGAGGGAGCCAGGTCCTTCAGCCAGGCATCGAGCGCGGCCGATTCCTTCTTCATCCCGCGGGGCCAAAGGCGGTCGACCAGCACCCGGGCGCCATCGTCCGCCGATGGCGGCTGATACACGCGTTTGAGAAGGATGGTCACGAGAGGTGTATTCTAGCCCTTTGTTAGCAGTAAGGTGGAAACCTGCGCCAGCCTACGGATCGAAAGCAATCTGGAATAGACCGTTGAAACCAAAGCAAACTTATCTTTTTCTCTCGTCGCTCACTTCACTGATCGCGCTGGCAATTCTCTCCGCTTGCACCGGCGAAGTACGCAAGAGCAACGCCGAACTGGGGCTGAACGAGCAACAGGCGCGCGGCAGGGCGGTTTACGACAGCCGCTGTGGCGACTGCCATTACGGCTACAGTACGCACGACTTGCGCGGGCCTAGCCTGCATGGGCTGTTCAAGAAGCCATTCATGAAGAACGGAATTCCGGCCAACGACGATCGCGTTGCCGACGTCATTCTGCTCGGCCGGCCCAAGATGCCAGCCTTCCAGCAAAAGCTTACCCAGCAGCAGATGGACGACCTCATGGCTTATCTACATACGTTGTAGCTGTCAGCATTCAGCTTCAGTTGAGTCAACGCTCGAGTTCCGGCCTGTAAGTTGTTGAATATCTGCTTTCAGAATCGAAAGCCGGCCTTGTGCATCAGTATCTTAGTTGCTGATTGCTGTCCTGCTCATTCGACGCGATACAATAGTTACTTCCCATGGCGACTGCTCCTGAACTCATTCAAATCGACCTTGGTTCACGCCGGCCGGCATCCAAGCCGGAGTGGCTGAAGGCGCGCGCGCCGATGGGCGACAACTACCACAACCTCAAGGCTCTGGCCCGCAAGTTGGAGTTGCACACGGTCTGTGAGTCGGCTCACTGCCCCAACATCGGCGAGTGCTGGAACCACCGCACCGCAACCTTCATGTTGTTGGGCAATCTGTGTACACGGCGCTGCGGCTTCTGCGCCGTACCCAAGGGACGTCCCCAGCCTATCGACTTTGGCGAGCCTCGCCGTGTTGCCGAGGCTGTGGAAACGCTCGCCTTAAAGTTTGCGGTCGTCACCAGCGTCAATCGTGATGACGATAACGTCGGCGGCGCCCGCGTCTTCGCTGACACCATCCGCGAGATCCGCGAACGCGTGCCCGATTGTCGGGTCGAAGTGCTGATCCCCGATTTTCAAGGGCTCGATGAGCCGCTGCAGATCGTGATGGACGCGAAGCCCAATATCCTGAATCACAACACCGAAACGGTGCCGCGGCTCTACCGCGTGGCCCGCTCCGGTGCCCGCTACGAGCGTACTCTGCGCCTGCTGGAACGCGCCAAAGAGATGAATTCCGCAATCCCGACCAAGACCGGTGTCATGGTCGGTCTGGGCGAGAGCACGGACGAGTTGCTGGAGGTGTTTCGTGACCTTGCGGCCCGAAAGGTCGACATCCTCACCATTGGCCAGTATCTGCGGCCTTCAAAAGACCACTTGCCGGTCGCGCGGCTGTATCCGCCGGAAGAATTCCGCTTCCTGAAAGAAGAGTCGCTGAAGATGGGATTCCGCCACGTGGAGTCCGGCCCATTGGTGCGTTCCAGCTACCATGCGCACGAGCAGGCAGACGCCGGCACCCCGGTAATCTGACGTTCGGTTGTCGCTGGCTACTTTGTGACAAACCGCTTGACCCGGCGCAGCAGCGATTCCGGCAGCTGTACTTCCAGATCGACCAGTCCCTCGCGATAGACACGAGAAAGAATCAGCGCCCTGGCCTCGAGTGACGCCAGCACCTTGCCTTCTGATTGTGGAACGCGCAAATGCACGCGCTGCAACGGATCCTGCTCGATTTTCGCGTCGATCAACTCCAGCAACTCAGCCAAGCCCGTTCCCTTTGCGGCGGATACGTGCGCCACGGTGTCGGTGTCGCGCAGGCTCTCGCGCTTCTTTTCCGGCAGCAGGTCGATTTTGTTCATGACGTAAATGCGCGGTTTGTCCTGCGAGTCGAGTTCGCGAAGCACATCTTCCACCTGGGCCTGCTGTTCAGCAGCGGTAGGGCTGGTGACGTCTGAGACGTGCAGTAGCAGCGACGCTCGCTGCACTTCTTCCAAGGTAGCGCGGAAGGCCTTCACCAGGGTGTGAGGCAGATTCCGAATGAACCCCACGGTGTCGGATAACAGCACTTCCCGCTTTGATGGTAGGACGACATGGCGCAGAGTCGGGTCGAGGGTGGCGAACATGCGCGCGCTCTCCAGCACTCCGGCCTTGGTTAGTGCGTTAAAGAGCGTCGACTTGCCGGCATTGGTGTAGCCCACGAGGGCCACGGTCGCCATGGGTACGGACTCGCGGCGCTGGCGTTGCTGTCCGCGAATCCGGCGCACATTCTCCAGTTGTTGTTCAACGTGGCGGATGCGGCGATAGATTTTGCGGCGATCGGTTTCCAGCTGGGTTTCGCCGGGACCGCGAGTGCCGATGCCGCCGCCCAGCTGCGACATCTGCGCGCCTCGACCTGCCAGCCTCGGCAGCAGGTATTGCAACTGCGCCAGCTCGACCTGCATCTGCCCTTCCCTGGTGCGAGCGTGCCGGGCAAAGATGTCCAGGATCAACTGGGTGCGATCCAGAACGCGGGCGTCGAGTTCACGCTCCAGGTTACGTTGCTGCGAAGGTGTCAGCTCGTGGTCAAAGATGACCAGGTCGGGTTCCGTGGAAGCGATGGCCCCTTTCAGCTCTTCCAGTTTGCCGCTGCCGATCAGCGTGGCGGAATCGGGCTTTGGGCGGCGCTGCATGATTTCGCCGGCGACGGTCGCTCCCGCACTGGCAGCCAATTCGCGCAGCTCGGCTAGAGACTCATCCCCGGAAAAGTCCTCATGCTGCTGATCGGCGTCGTGCAAGGGGGCGCCGGAGGCGGCGCCGCGGGCCACGCGGGCACCCGGAGGCACCGTACCGAAGGGCGTGCGTGATCCGCCCGCCCGTTTTTCGGGTTCAGGGTCGCTGGCGTCCGGGCTGCGTTTCGCTTCAGGCTTGGCTGGCCCTCGGGAAGAAAACTCCACTCCCACCAGGAAGGCTCGCTCCGGCTGGTTGCGTCCTGTTTGCCAGGAGCGTTCCGTCATGCTGGACTTCGGTTTCCGCGGGCCAGAAATACGTTAGCCCTCCGACCCTGAGTTGGCGCCGCCGGCCGATGCCGCGGACGTGACTTCCCCAGAGGCACGCGAATCCGAGTGGCGTTCGGGATGCACCACTCGGGACATGACCACGGTTGAAATAGCGTGCTTGAAGATCAACTGCTCCTGGTTGTTGGTTTCAAGGACTACGGAGTACTTGTCGAACGAACGAATCCGGCCCGTCAGCTTGACCCCACTTAGAAGATAGATCGTAATAACAGATTTGTCTTTGCGGGCCGTGTTCAGAAACGAATCCTGAATGTTCTGTGCTGGCTTGTTTTCCATAGGTCCCTCTCTGGCAACACGCAAAAAACAGCACAACCTTTCGGTTCGAGGCCCCACGCGAACCAAAAAGCTTGCAGTGACTGGCTCCGTCCCGGCACAAATATGCACGGGACATGAACAACAACTACTGACAATCTAACCATAAGGCGTAGCCTAAGGGATTTCAACAGAAACGAGCACAGCGTGCGGTGATGTAGAATTCGCGAGTCGCCCAAAAGGGGAATCCATGCCTGGAGACCACGAATGACCGTTGACCCGATGGCTGTTATTGCCGCGCCGCAAATCGACCTGCCCGGAGGCGAACAGGCCGTCTTCATGGTTTTTCGCTGGATCCACCTCGTGGCCGGTATCACCTGGGTGGGGCTGTTGTACTTCTTCAACCTGGTGAACGTCCCCTTCCTGCAAGAGCTAAATGCCCAACAGAAGGGTCTTGTGGTGCCCAAACTGATGCCAAAGGCCCTGTGGTGGTTCCGTTGGAGCTCGGTGGTAACCGTGCTGGCGGGCATCGGATACTGGAACCACATTGTGGCCACGGACGCCCGCAACGCCATCAGCCTGGGTCAGACGGCCTCGGTTGGCGGGATGGTGGGCAGCTTCTTCCTGATCTGGACGCTGGCCTATGTGATCGAGATGGGGCTGCTGATGTCTCCGGCAGAGGTCCTGAAAAAAGGCCCGGTGCTGGGAGTCATCATGGCTGTGGTGATTGTGGCTGCGGCGTATCTCTTCCTGAGCCTGAACCAGCAGGGCTGGGAAAGTAACCGCGCCCTGGCCATCGGCATTGGCGGCGGGTTGGGCTGGTTCATGATGCTGAACGTCTGGGGCCTTATCTGGCGTATGCAGAAGAAAATCATCCGCTGGACCGAAGAGAGTGTAGCTAAAGGCACGGCGATGCCTCCGGAGGCGGCCAAGGCTGCGCGCCTGAGCTTTCTGTGCTCGCGGGTGAACTTCTGGCTGTCATTTCCAATGCTGTTTTTCATGGGTGCGGCTAGTCACTACATCATGTTCGCCAGCCGCTGATTGGCGATTTTTGTGGGTCTGCGCTGCTAGAATTGAAGTTCGATCATGGCTCTCAATACAGCGCAAGTCCCCGCCGATTCCCCCTGTTTCTCAACCGCATGAGCCCGTTCCGATGCTCGACCTTAAGCGGCAGTACGAGAGCATCAAGGACGAGCTCGCCCCGGCGGTGGAGCAGGTGCTGGCCTCGCAGTATTACATTGGCGGACCGCAGCTCAGCGGATTCGAGCAGGAATCGGCCGAATATCTCGGCGTCAAGGCCAGCGTGGGCTGCGCGTCCGGAACTGACGCGCTATGGCTTGCCTTACTGGCCAGCGGAGTTAGCGCTGGCAGCAGCGTTGTCACCACTCCATTCAGCTTTTTTGCTTCGGTAAGCTCCATTGTCCGCTGCGGAGCGACGCCCATCCTGGCGGATGTCGATCCAGCTACCCTGAATCTCGACCCGGCGAAGGTCGACGTTGCTTTGAAGCAGAAGCGTTCCGACAGGGTCAGCGCAGTGATGCCGGTTCACTTATATGGACAATGCGCCGACATGGATGGTTTTGATCGATTGGCTAAGGAGTACGGCTTGGCCATCGTCGAAGATGCGGCGCAGGCCTTTGGTGGGTCCTGGAAGGGCAAGAAGGCAGGAGGGCTAGGCAAAGCTGCCGGGTTCAGCTTCTATCCCACGAAAAATCTGAGCGCGGCTGGTGACGGCGGCTGCGTGACCACCAATGATGAAGACTTGGCCGAACATGTGCGCCGCCTGCGGAACCACGGCAGCCACAAGCGCTACTACCACGAAGAAATTGGCTGGAATAGCCGCTTGGATGCGATGCAGGCCGCCGTCTTGCGCGTGAAGCTGAAGCACATCGATACTTGGAACCAGCAGCGGCGGATGGTCGCTTGCCGTTACCACGGCTTGTTCGCGACCGCGGGTCTGGTGCAAGCCGACTCTCAGACCGTCACTCAAAAGGCCCCCATTGCACTGCTTTCGGCGCTTCCCGATGCGTTCCACATCTATCACCAGTTCGTGGTCCGGGCGTGGAGACGTGACGAGCTGCGAAACTTTCTAACCGCGCGGGGGATTGGGAGTGAAATCTACTACCCTGTTCCGCTGCACCTGCAGGAATGTTTCGCCTACTTGGGATATAAGCAGGGAGACCTGCCGGAATCAGAGCGGGCCGCGCAGGAAGTGCTGGCGCTGCCGATTTTCCCGGAACTGCGCGAGGACGAGCAGCAACGTGTGGTCGCGGCCATAGCGGATTTCTACAGCAAGTAAGACGGCAGAAGTTGGTGGCCGGCTAAATGCGTTGGCCAAGCTCACTATGCGCTTCTGCGCAGGTCTGATCTATCAACGAGCGCTTCAACCCAGTGCCGATAGCGACCGTAATCGAGCAGTAGTCTTCGCTCTTCAGCAGGATCGTCGACCGAAGCGGCCGCCATCTTCGACCAAGCGAGACGGAACGTGGCGTAGGCCAATTCGTAGTTGCGGATTCTCAGCCGGGCATCATCGCCGCTAGCCTGAAGATACGCTGCGAGGAAGAACTCTCGCGCGTCGGCTGACAACTCCCACTCCACGATCACTCCGGCCAAGTCCCAAGCAATGTCGCAAGGTCCGGGAAAAAAGTGATCGTCTCCATGAATCGCGGCATTCAGCTTGAGGAAGCGCCCGTCTTCGGCGAGAAGCCATTCATGCGGAGCCATGCGCGCATCGCAGATCGTCGGGCGCTCTAACGGCAGAACGATCTCGTTGCACCGGCCGCCAAACTCACGCTCGAAATTGACGCGGAACATCTCAAGCAGACCGCCAACCGCAACATCCTGCCCTGAAAAGTGCTGCGTTCGCCAAGCGCAGTAGTCGGCCATGTGCCGCATTCGTGCCGGTGTGAGGTCGGAGCGCTTGCTGAGGCGACCTGGCGTCACTCCGTGCCGGCCAAACCCTTGCGCATGGCCCAGGTATCTCAAAGTGAAGCCCGCATCCGACAGCAACTGATGGCGCGCGCCTACGCGGGCGCCGTAGTGCCCGTACCCGTCGAAAGTCAGCATCTCCCGCTCGTCGGTCGACAGATACTTGAGTCGCTCCATCTGGGGCCAGACGGCGGGCCAGGCGGCGCCTGTGCCAATAAACTTCTGCCGCCAGGCTCCTCCGCCCAGGAACTCTCCTGCCTCCGCTGGCAAGCGCCTGGTCTTTCCGGTGGCAGCGCAGAGATAGCGGCTCCAGCGCCGAGCGGCGTCGGGTGCACAAAGGCTGGCTGCATCCGGATGATGCGAGCAAAGCAGCGTAATGCGATGGGGTGGAACGTCCTCGCGTTCCAATGCCTCAGCCACGGATAGCAGAGACGAACCGCTTCGCCCGGGGCCTTCGTCGCACACCAGGAACTGGGCCCCTTTCGCCAAGGCGAGGGAAATGCCTGGTCTTTGGTTCGCCAAGAACTCGCAACTCCGCCCATAGGGATGTCCGTTTGGGCGGACTGTAGTGCGCTCTGCTGAAATTCCCAGTTGCTTCAGTTGGGCAGTTACGACGGCGCTGAGGGTGGTCCCGATACTGCGAATTCCAATGATGAATGCGCGCCGTGACTCCAGCTTCAGGCGGCAGACCAGATCGGCGTAGTCCAACGGGTGCAGAGCGTAATGCGCAAAACCCTCAGGAGTGGTGACGGACAGCGGACGTGCAGGATTGATGTTGTCCAGAGTTTCGGAGGCAGGCGTCACCAGCCTGGCGGCCTCACCGGACGATTCGTTGGCGTGGCAACGCACGGCATATGCGGCAAGGCGATCGGTCAGCTCAGCGGGGTGGGTAGATTCAGTGAGTGATGCGCCGGCATCGGAGAGGGCGCATTCCAACTCTCCCGCTCGTAAAAGTAACCGGATAGCGCGGTCTGCGCCCGCTTTTGCCGACGAGAGCAAGTCTGAACGCAGATGGGCGACAAGCGACCCCGCGGACGTGAGGCGCCGCTCCTCGCGAAAAATGTGGAACTCTGTTGTCGTGCTCGCCGCCTCAACCAGCGTGGAGTCAATTTCCAGCAAAACCGCGGGAGCGACCCAAGCTCAAGCCGCCTTTTTGGCCGGACCCCTCGACCCGCGCGGCGAACGGGAGATATCGCCGTCTTTATCGATGAAATACAAGTATTGGTTGTCGCGGGTAACGGCGTTTTGCACCAGAATCTTCGCCTCACCTTCGCCGGATTTGGGCTTCTGGCAGACGTTTCCGTCCCCGTCCAGGAAGTAGAGATAAGACTTATAATCACGTTGTAAATTCAGGGTTTTTACTTTTTCGGCCATTCAGCCTCCAGGTACTTGGATGGGCCGCACAAGCCCGCTGCTGCCTGACGCTCTGGCTTTGTCCTGGAAAAAGAGCGCAAGCGACACGAAATCCTACGAATCGTAGTCGAGCGGCGACGGCGGCTAGTGTTTGTGGTGAGTTTTGGCGGGAGGTTGATTGCCACGCGCGGCGCGCCGCGCGTTGACTTCCTTCATATGGGCGGCAAGCGCAGCATCGTGCCGGGCTTTTTCGGCTGCCTCTTCCTCAGGCGACAGCACCCGGCGCACGATCGGCCCATTCATCTTATAGGTCACGTCCACCGTCTGGCCGTCTTCGGTCTTCTTGCGGATGGTAAAGATGGGCAGATCGCCCTCTTTGCCAAAGTCGCGATGCCCCACAGTAACGGGCAGGTACCCCTCCAGATCGCGCTCGCGGTAGGCCGTCTCGTAGCGATGCTTGGCTCGATTGCGACTGAAGACGCGTATCTGGTTGTAGTCCCACACCAGGCCGTCTTTCGGTTCATTCAGCAGGACGAGGTACTGCGGTATAGGCTTGCCATCTTCGTCGACCTGGTTGAGGACGAAGTATCCGGTGATGCGCTGGCCTTCGGCATATTGGGCGATATCCAGCGGGATGTCGAGATCGACCATGCGGAGCAATACCCAGCCCACGCGACCCGACGACGTGCGCACCAGGTACCAATCCTCCATCACCGGCTTGGGCGGCTCGCCCGGTACAGGCACTTCAACGGCGTGCCTTCCCTTCTTCTTCGCGGTGCCCGATTTCGGTGAAAGTGCCGCTGGAGTTGGCTTTGGAGCCGGGGGCGTTGGCTTTTTTTCCTCGGGAGGAGTCACGGTAGCCGATTGACCTGCCGCATCTTTCGTTGGCGGAGCGGAAGGCTTGTTGGCACTTGCTGCCACAGGCTTCGCCGGCTTAGGCGCTTTCGGGGGATTCTTCTCTGCCGTGGCGCGTTTCAGAACTTCGATTTTCTCCCCGTCTTTGAGCTGATACAGATGCTCGCCGTCACGTGACGGCGTGAGGTGCATGTTGAGTTCGGCGCGGGTGGTACCGTGGCCCTGAGCCGGCGTTTTAACATCGTCCTGCGCCAGCTTCTGGAAGCCGTCGTAAATCTCCTGCGGCACGAGACTGCGCTCCTCAATCCATCCTTCCTGGCCTTTGCTGGTTCGCACGCGGACGAACCGCCGCTGCTTCTCCAGAACCTCCACTCGCTCGCCGTTCTGGACCGTGCCCATCTTGTTGTACATGGTGGCCACGCGATCGCGCAGGCTAGTCTCCGGGGCGGAGACGTACATGTACTCGTGATGTTCCAGTCCGTGGCGCTTGCAGGCAGGACTCAGCGCCAGCAGAAGCAGCGTGGCAGCCAGCAAGAATCGGTTCAAATGTGGGTGGAAGAATTTCACCGTGGCACAGACCACTATAACGCAGTGGTTCGTGCGTGGTGGCCGGCGGATAGTGGCAATCCGGGTGCACAAAGCTCAATCGCAGAGACTAAAAAGGCACGGGGAGGAATTCCGGAGGCGATTCCGCCCGGCTTCCTTCTCCCCGTGCCTCCGGTATGACTAAGCAGTGCTTACCAGACGCGGCACTCCGGCTTCCGCATCATAGGTGCGTCGGCTTTGCATCCGTAGGCCTTCTGGAACTCAGGCATGTTGCCAACCACGCCATTGACGCGATACTTGCCCGGTGAGTGCTCGTTGACCTGAGCCATCATCCGGGCAAACTCAGGACGCTCGCTCTCGCACCACACCTGGGCCCAGCCCACGAAGAAGCGCTGGTCGGGGGTGTAACCATCGTTCGACTTCTCCTGGGTATTGGTCAGCACATCCAGCAGCGCCATGTGGGCGATCCGCAGGCCACCGTTGTCGGCGGTATTCTCGCCCAGCGTCAACTTGCCGCGCACGTGTACGTCGTCGACTGCGACGAAGCTGTCGTACTCGTTCACGAAGCACGACTCCTGCTGGTCGAACTGCTGGCGATCCTTTTCGGTCCACCAGTTGCGCAGGTTGCCCTGGGCGTCGAACTGGCTGCCCGAGTCGTCGAAACCGTGAGTGAGTTCGTGGCCAATGACGGCTCCGATGCCGCCGAAGTTCACCGCGTTATCGATCTTGGGATCGTAGAACGGCGGCTGCAGAATTCCGGCCGGAAAATTGATGTTATTCATCTGCGGGTTGTAGTAAGCGTTAACAGTGGGCGGCGACATTCCCCACTCGCTGCGGTCGACTGGTTTGCCGATCTTGTTGAGATCGCGCTTGAACTCGAAGGCGTGAGCCCGCAGGGAATTACCCAGGGCATCTCCGCGAACGATGTTCAGGGTGCTATAGTCGCGCCACTTGTCGGGATAGCCGATTTTGTTCTCGATGTGGGCCAGCTTGTCGAGGGCCTGCTTCTTGGTGTCAGCCGTCATCCAGGAGAGCTCGGAGATGTCACTCTTCAGCGCCGCTTCGAGCTCGTGAACCATGGTCAGCGTGGCTGCTTTGCTGGCCGGAGGAAACTCCTCGGCTACGTACGCCTGACCAAGGGCTTCTCCCAGATCGCGGTCGGTGGACTGAACACAGCGCTTCCAGCGAGGACGAATTTCCTTGCTGCCGGTCAGGGTTTTGCCGAAGAAGCTGAAATTCTCGTTTACGAAGTCCGTCGGAAGGTAGGGCGCAGAGCTGTGAACCGCGTGCCAGCGCAGGTAAGTCTTGAGGTCGTCAAGGTTCGTGCTGGCGACCAACTGGTTCATGCCTTTCACGAAATCCGGTACGGAAACATCGAGGCTGGTGAAGCTGGGACCCTGCACAGCGGCAAAGTAGTCCTTCCACATGAAAGCTGGGCTCAGGTCCTGAAGCTGGGCGGTAGTCATCTTGTGGTAGACCTTGTTGGGATCGCGGCGTTCGACACGGTCCATCGCAGCCTTGGCCAGCTCCGTTTCCAGCGCCAGCACGACCTTGGCGTCGGCAGCGGCTTTACCCGGAGATTCCCCCATCAGAACGAACATGTTGGTAATGTGGCCGACATAAGCCTGGCGCAGGGCGACCGATTTCTCGTCGGTCTTCAGGTAGTAATCGCGATCAGGCAGACCCAATCCGCCCTGGTCGGTTCCGGCAATTTCCATCATGGAGTCTTTGGCGTCAGGCTCAGAACCAAAGGCAAACATCGCGTTCACGCCGTTGCCGTGCAAGTAGCCGACGAGTGACGGCAACTCACTCTTGTCCTTGATCGCGTCGATGCGATCGATCACGGGCTTGAGCGAAGCAGCACCTTTGGCGTTGATACCTGACTCGTCCATGCAGGAGTAGTAATAGTCGCCAATTTTCTGGTTAGTGGAGCTGCGATTGGGGTTGTCGGCCGATTGCTTGTCGAGGATGCCGCGCAGCACGAGCTGGTTGTGGTCGTGCAGTTCGTCGAAGCGGCCCCACGCCGGCTGATCAGCGGGAATTGGATTGTTCTTAATCCAGTTGCCGCAGGCGAACTGGTAGAAGTCGTTGCAGGGGTCGACGGACTTGTCCATCGCGTTGACGTCAAAGCTGACCATCGGTTTGGCCTGAGATGGAGAAGGCGAACCACCGGCGGTCTGCGCCTGGACGGACAGGGCAGCCATCGTCAAAAGGCACAAGAAGAGCGGGAAACGTCGCATGCTATACCCTCGTGTGAAGTACCGGTAATGCTAAAGCAGAATCGGGAATGGCGCACTCCTGGCGGCTAAGGCAGGTAACCCGATGCAGCTGCAAAGCCGGGTAAACCGAACTTTCTATCCTACAGTGTGGCCGGCTTACGGGTTAGCCTCGGCAAACTGGCATAGTGAATGAGATCGATCGCCCTCCACGACGTACAGATCGACTCGCTCTCCTGCATGAACATCGCGGACGAAGGCCGCCCAGCCATAACGTGTAGGGTCCGCCTGTGGCGTGACGTGGTTTGCACCGAGCGGTATTGAGACGCTTGTACCGAACCCGGCAATAACGCCGTCTTCGACTGCGATGACATTTTTGGCCGGCCTCTGCGATTCGCCATCCCATGCGAAGCCGGTAAGCCGCAGGCCCTGGCCGCGGTCAGAGGGCAACAGTTGCGAGGATGAAACGTAGCCGGAGCAGGTGCTGGGTGCCGGCAGCTGATACGCGGACGTAATCGGCTGGCCGAGTTGCGAATATTGCTTGCCCGCGAAGATCGACAGTCGCTGCCGCTTCATGTACTCCGCACTGCGTATCACCACGTCTGGATAAGGGTAGGCATCGGCCAGGACCACCGGGTCGTGCACGCCAGTCATCAGAGCAAGCGATACCTGCTTGAGCCGCAGTTGATGCCACTGTGCGTCCGTGAGAGGCAAGCGGAACTGTGTGCCGAAGCCAAGCATCAAGAGCAAACAGAATCCGGCATACGCCGTGAGTCCTCCATTCAACGTTGCCCGTTGCGCAAGGCCGCTTAACAGTGATAGGCCCAGGCAGCACCAGAAGAGCAGCGCGAAAGTTTGGTACCGCGAGGCGGAGGCCTGCTCCAGTCCCAGATGCAAACGACCGGACGCTGTGATAGCTGCGGTCGCGATACATAAGGCCATCAGCAGGGAGAGTTGCAACTGGAACAGCGATCCGTTTCTGCGTCGTCGAAACGCGCGCGCGATGATAACAAAAGCAACCGCGATGCCAACCGATCCCGCGATCAACGCGATCTTCCCGCTGGAATGCCGGACAAATGTACTCCCGAAATAGACCGCGACGTATTCCATGCTGTTGCCCAGAGAGTGCAGGGCGGGGATGGTTCCGCTGTCGGGGGCTGGCCGATGGTAATGGAAGAAATACAGTCCGACGTTCGCCGCTCCGGCTATCAACAGAGCAGCAACCGTAGACCGGCGCATTCGCAAGATAAGAGCCGTGAATAATAGCAGCGGCCAGAGCAACATTCCGTTGGCCAATGACCATGTGGCAGCCATTGCCGCAACGACGCAGAGTAACAGCCAAACCCAGCGGGCATTTCCCCGGTCGTCGTCCGACGAATGGTAGAACATCAGTAAGCTCAAAATAGCCAGCGTGGCCATCGCGGCGGGAATGACGAACTGCAACTGAAATCCCCAGACCAGGTTTTCGTACTGCGTGGGACACGCAATGCAGAACCCGATGAAGCCGGTGCCGATACGCCACGCAGCGTCGCGCAACCCTACCAATATCCTCAGACTGGCGCTTAATAGCGTGATCTGCAAGAGCTGGACGAGGAAGATGCTGAGCAGCAGGAAGGTCTGTGTGCCGCGAAACCAATAAACATCGAGCAGGAAGAAAATCTTGGGCAGCAGAATCCGGTGCTCGTTGTGTTGTGCCCAGAGCCAGTTCAATGACCAGCCCTGGTTGCGAGCAAGATGATCGAAGAGGGCCCACTCGTCCCAGTGGGGCAGGCTGGAGTATGTCGAGATAACCAGGTAGGCCGAGGCGACCGCGCTGGCCACGCCACCGAGCAAGACACAATAGGAGAGCCACATCGTCAGGCGCGAGCCGTGCGCGCAATGGTCTTCTCGTTCTGCGATGCTGCTCTCCTTACGTTGCGGTTTCTTCTGTTACCACACGCGACAGGCGTTCTCACGAACCATCGGCTGTCCTGCCTTACAGCCGAAAGCTTCCTGGAAGGCGGCCGAGTTCTGTACCACGCCGTTGACGCGCCACCGGCCCGGGGAGTGCGGATCGATGATCGCCAACTTCCGCGCCTGCTGGTCGGTCACGTTCTGGCACCAGATCTGCCCGTACGAGATGAAGAACCGCTGCGGAGCCGTGTAACCGTCAATTGGCTTCACAGGCGTGTTGCCGATGATGTTCATCAGCGCCATGTAGGCGAGTTTGACGCCGCCGTTGTCGGCGGTGTTTTCGCCCAGAGTCAGGCGCCCGTTCAGTTTCACTTCGCCTTTGTCATCCTTCACAGCGACAAAGCCGGAATATTCGTCGGCGGTACAGGTGGCGCGCTCTTCGAAGGCCTTGCCATCTTCGGCCGTCCACCAATCCTTCAGATTGCCGTCGGCGTCGAACTTGCGGCCCTGGTCGTCGAAGCCGTGGGTCAGTTCGTGGCCGATCACCACCCCGATGCCGCCGTAGTTGACCGCGTCATCCATGCTCTGCGCATAAAACGGCGGCTGCAGAATGCCGGCGGGAAAATTGATGTCGTTCATGTTGGAGCGGTAGTAGGCGTTCACCGTCGGCGGCGTCATGCCCCAGTCCTTCTTGTCGGTGGGCCTGGCGATTTTATTACGCTGACGCTGCACCTCGAAGGCACTGGCGCGGGTCAAATTGCCGGCGTAGTCGTCGCGCACGACGATCACGGTGCTGTAGTCGCGCCACTTGTCGGGATAGCCGATGTTGTTGACGATGGTGTTGAGTTTCTCATAGGCCTTTTGCTTGGTCGTGTCCGACATCCAGGTAAGCTGCGCAACATCCTGATGCATGGCCGACTCGATGGCCTGCACCATTTTCAGCGTGCGCTCTTTGCCTTCGGGGCCGAAGGTCTTGTCCACATAGAGCTGCCCGAGCGCCATGCCAAGATTGCGATCGGTGGACTGCACGCAGCGCTTCCAGCGCGGCTCAATCTCTTTCTGGCCAGACATGTAAGCGCTGTTGAAACGGAAGTCCTCGTCGACAAATGCCTTCGGCAGCGCCGGAGCGTAGGTGTCGAGTGCGCGCCAGCGGAGATAGGTTTTCCAGTCGTCGAGCGCAACCGAGTTGAGCTGATCGTTTACCGTCTTGAAGAAATCGGGATTGGTGACGTTCAGGGTGCTGAACTTGGGAGCACCGCTGTCTACGAAGTATTCGGTCAGATCGAAGTTCGGAGCGAGAGCGACGATTTCGGTCGTCTGCATTATGTGGTCGCGCACCTTGGGATCGCGACGGGCGGTACGGTCCATGGAAGATTTCGCCAGACCGGTTTCAACCGCCAGCACCGTTTTGGCTTCAGCGGCTGCCACCTCGGGCTTGTCGCCGGCCAGCTCGAACATCTTCTGAACGTGCTCAAGATACTTCTGACGCGTTTCCACCGACTTGGCGTCTTCTTTCAGGTAGTAATCGCGGTCCGGCAGCGTCATGCCACCCTGGTCCAGATTGGCAATCGTCAGGCGCGAGTCGTGCATGTCAGGCATCTGTCCGAAGGAAAACAGCACGGCGACTCCATTGCGATGCAGCGCGCCAACTTCGGTCAACAACTCTTGCCGGGTCTTGATGGCAGCAATGGCTTGCATGGTCGGCGTCAGGGGCTCTGTACCGCGCTTCTCGATGGCGCTCTCGTTCATGCAGGCCGAGTAGTAGTCGCCGACCTTCTGCTCCAAGGGGCTATGGTTACCGGAAGCTTGTGCTTGTTCGAGGATGTCACGCAGCACGTAAAGATTATGCTCGTCCAGTTGATTGAAGCGGCCCCAGCGCGACTTGTCGGCAGGGATGGGATTGTTCTTCATCCAGGTGCCGCAGGCATACTGGTAAAAGTCGACACAGGGATCGACCGTCTTATCAATTGCGGTGAGATCGAAGCTGGGAACTAGTTTGGGGGCCTGCGCCGAAGAAGTTGACTGAGAAGATGCCGTCTGGGCTACGGAGAGAACGGCTGCCAGCAGCAGCCCGGCACAACAGGAAAATCGGATCCACATGGGTACCTCACTGGGATAAATTCGCCTCGCCTCTCATGGCCGCCGGAGCGAGGTCGTACGAAGACGGGAGGCTGGACGTTATTGCCGGGAGCAGGAGCCAGTCCACAGAACACACTACTACACGGATGCTGCGAGGTGAATCGCGCCCTTCTGATCAGGGGTTGGCGGTAACTCCGCGGGGTTTCACGTTGGTGCGGATGAACTCGATGATGGAGTCCATGGGAGTGCCCGGCTGAAAGACCGCGGCTACGCCTTGCCCCTTGAGAGCCTCGACGTCCTGATCGGGGATGATACCGCCGACCAACAGCAACACGTCGTCCATATGGTTCTGTTTGAGCAGGTCCATCACTCGAGGCACGATGGCATTGTGCGCACCGGACAGAATGCTGAGGCCGATGACGTCCACATCCTCCTGTAACGATGCGTTGACAATCATCTCGGGGGTCTGGCGCAGGCCGGTATAGATTACCTCCATGCCGGCATCGCGCAGGGCGCGGGCAATCACTTTGGCGCCACGGTCATGGCCATCAAGGCCCGGTTTGGCGACGAGTACACGGATTTTGCGGTCAGTGGCCATGGTTTCTGTTCGCTTTTTGCCCCGTCGGGCGAGGAATTGGTCCCGGTCGGGAGGTTTGTGGTTGCGCCGTTCCTTCCCACCGAACTAGCGATGATAAACCTTCAGCCGGATTTTCGTAAGTGAGCGACCGCACAAATGACTTGGCCCCAGGATCGGGGCCGGGCATCTAAGACTAAACACGAGACCTATAATGTCCCCCATGCGTATTTCCCTGCTCACAACCATGGTTGTGCTGTTCTTCGCAAGTTGCTTCGCCGTGGGTCAGACTCTGCAGATCCAGGCGATACCCTCGCAGGGCGCGGTTGTTGGCGAGAATTACACTTTGCCGATGGCGGTGATCGGCGGCGCTGCGCCTTACACCTTTCAGTTGGTTACCGGCGATCTGCCTCCCGGACTGGTACTGAAGCCTCATTCCGGCAAAATCACTGGTGTTCCCACCACGCCGGGGGAGTATCACTTCACCATCTCGGCAAGCGATTCCAACGTCCCGCAATTGCAAGCACAGCGCGATTTCACAGTTCGCGTCATTGCGGGTCTGGACGTGGACTGGAAGGAAGCCCCGGCGGTGCACGGGACGGCGATCTCCGGCTCTGCTGTCGTGGTCAACCAGACGCCCAACGATTTCGACTTAACGGTGGTGATCGTCGCGGTGAATAAGATTGGGCGGGCCACGACCCTCGGCTACCAGCATTTCAAGTTAGCGCCGCAAACGAACAGCCCGGTGATTCCGTTTAGTTCAAATCCGGGATTAGGTACTTACTACGTGCGGGTGGACGCAGTCGCGCATCGGCCCGGCCATCAGCATGTGTATCGCGCCAGTAAGCAAACGACGAACCCGATCAATCTGACACAATTCTGAAGCCCAGTTGCCAATTGCCAGGAATCAGCAGTCAGCACTCAGTATTCAGCAACATCATCGGACTGGAGCATACTTTGGACCACCTTTCGCGGCAGAAGAAGTTTCAGACCGCGCTCCACGAGCGCGAGTTGGACGGCTTTGTGGTCACCCATCCGGCGAACCTGCGCTACCTGTGCGGATACACCGGCAGTAACGGGCTGCTTTTGTTTTTGGATGGACACCCCATCTTCTTCACCGATGGACGCTACACCCAGCAAGCTCGCCAAGAAATCGTGGGGGCGCGGATCGTGATCGCTAAGGGGCCGTTGTTTGATGCCGCAGCCGAACGACTGAACGCCAGCAAGGCCGCCGCGATTGGGTTTGAGGCCGACCTTACTTCAGTGACTGCGGCCGCGACGATGCGCAAGCTAGTCCAGCGGAAGATCTCGTGGAAGCCGACCTCCGGCATTCTGCTGGGCCAGCGCATGATCAAAGACACTGACGAGGTGCGCGTGCTGCGGGCGGCAGTCAAGATGGGAGCGGCGGTATACCTCAAAGCGCTCAAGACCCTTCGCCCCGGAGTGAAGGAGTCAGAGGTTGCCGGACACTTAGAATTTGCCGCCCGCCTGGCTGGAGCCGAGGGCATGTCTTTCGACACCATCGTGGCTGCCGGCAAGCGGGGCGCTCTGCCGCACGGAAGGGCCTCCAGGCAAGCAATCCCAAGCCGCGGCTTTGTTGTGGTCGATTCCGGCGTCGTATTCGATGGCTATTGCTCTGATATGACCCGCACCGTGCACGTTGGACGGATCGGACAGGAAGGCCGTGAGTGGTACAAGGCGGTGCTGGAAGCTCAGCTGGCGGGCATCGCCGCGGTGAAACCTGGCAATGTTGCTGCCGACGTCGATCAGGCGACTCGCGGTACTTTGCGGCGCTATAAGCTGGACCAGTATTTTACTCACTCCACCGGTCACGGCGTCGGGCTGGAAATCCACGAACCGCCGCGTTTGGGAAAAGGACAGGACGAAAAGCTGCAGCCGGGGATGGTCATCACCGTCGAGCCCGGAATTTACGTTCCCGGCAAGGGCGGCATTCGTATTGAAGATATGGTATTGGTGACGGACCGAGGTTGCCAGATCCTGACGCCCGTGACCAAGGAACTCGTCGAGATTTAGGCTGGGCTGCCGATGCCGGCCGCCGGCGTAACCGAGCCCACTTAACTCGCCAAAACTATCGCTCGATCAGCGCGTCGGCAAACTCGCGCCATTCCTTCAAAGGCAGGGCCCGCGCATCTGCCGTGAGCACCTGCAGGCATACGTGATCAGCACCCGCGTGCTGGTGCGCCTGAATACGCCCGCGAATGGCTTCCATATCGCCCCACGCGACAATCCGGTCGACTAAGCGGTCGCTGCCACCATTCCTGCAATCTTCCTCCGTGAACCCATAACGCAGGAAGTTATTGGTGTAGTTCGGTAGGCCCAGGTAAATCTCCAGAAACTTGCGGGCGATCTGGCGAGCCTTGGCGGGATCGGTCTCAAGAACCACGGCTTGTTCGGGACACAACACCGGCCCGGAACCCAGAATCCGCCGCGCCTCTGCCGTGTGCTCCGGAGGAACGTTGTAAGGATGAGCGCCATCAGCGCGGGTAGCTGCCAGTTGCAACATCTTGGGACCAAGCGCCGCCAGCACTCTCGACGTGGAGGGAGGAGGCACGCTGTCGTAGGCGGCCTGATCCATAGCGTCGAGATAGCTGGTCATCTTGGCAACCGGCTTGGAGTAGGCGTGACCGCGCAGCTGCTCCACCAGCGGAATGTGACTGACGCCCAACCCAAGCAGAAAGCGATTGGGATGAGCCTCGCTCAATGTCTTCTGTCCGCTGGCCATAGCAAAAGGGTCGCGTCCATAGATGTTGGCGATGCCGGTAGCGATCACGATGCGCGATGTCTTAGCCAGCAGCAGGCCGGCCTGAGTTAACGATTCCCGGCCCATGGCTTCGCTGTACCAGATGGCACCATAGCCAAGCTCTTCCAACTCGCCGGCGGTTTCCTGGATCTTACTGGCGGGATGGTGCTCGAAAGCGCCGGTCCAGATTCCAATTTTTCCTAATGACGACGAAGCTTTCAGGTTTTCCTTCATTATGTTTATTTGTTCCTCGTCATTCAGGTACCGGACTGGCGACGCCTGGAATCAGGTACTAGAAGGCGTCCACAGATAAGACGAAAAGGGAGGCTACTTAGGTTCACCGGCCCGCTTCCCAATTTCGAGCAGAGCGTTCATAATGGCTGATTGCGTGCGTTTCCACGTCTAAACCAAGGGTCAGCGCAAGGGTTCCCGTCCGTTGTGTGTAAGTCCAGGCAACTGCTTCAAATCTGACTACTTAGCAGGTTACGGCACATCCGATGAATCAGAAAGAAATTAAAGAGCTCATTGATCTCCTGGTGGAGAAAGACATTACCGAGTTCCAATTGGAACGCGGCGATATGAAAGTGCACGTGCGGCGCGGCAGTTCGGCAGCCCCGGTGGTGCAGATGTCGCCGGCGGTGATAGCCGCCCCGGCAGCTCCGGTTCATGTGGCGCCGGCACCACAATCGCCGGCACCTGCTCCGGCTACCGCGATCTTCTCCTGCCCCGACGCCTGCCGCCGACGCTGACGAAGGTTTGTTCATCGTTAAGTCTCCCATTGTGGGCACCTACTACGAGGCGCCGTCCCCCGGCACTCCGCCTTTCGTGAAAGTAGGCGACACGGTGAAAGAGGGTCAGGTGCTGTGCATCATCGAAGCCATGAAGCTGATGAACGAGATCGAGGCCGAGGTGGATGGTGTTATCGCCAAGATGCTCGTCGGCAACGGAAGCCCGGTAGAGTACGGGATGCCGTTGTTCAGCATTCGCAGACAATAGCTCAGCCACGGCAGACCATATTTCATGTTCAAGAAAATCTTAATTGCGAATCGCGGGGAAATCGCCCTGCGAGTCATTTGTGCCTGCAAAGAACTCGGCATTACGGCCGTAGCAATTTATAGCGAGGCCGACCGTAACTCCCTGCACGTCCGCTTCGCCGACGAAGCGATCTGTATTGGCCCTCCGCGTTTGCAGGAAAGCTACCTCAACATCCCGGCAGTCATCAGCGCCGCCGAAATCGCCAATGTTGACGCCATCCATCCCGGCTATGGTCTGCTGAGCGAGAACGCCAACTTCGCCGAAGTTTGCCAGGCCTGCGGCATCAAGTTCATCGGGCCTCCGCCGGAAATCACCCGCATGATGGGCGAAAAAGAGAAAGCCCGCGCCACCATGAAGCGCGAAGGGGTGCCGATTCTGCCGGGCTCGGACGGCATTATCGGCTCGGCCGATGAGGCCATCGAGTGGGCGCGCAGCGTCGGATTTCCGGTCATCGTGAAGGCTTCGGCGGGCGGCGGCGGACGCGGCATGCGCGTGATCCGCGACGAGCAGGAACTTCCCAACATGTTTCACGCGGCCCAGTCGGAGGCGGCAGCCGCCTTCGGCAACGGCGATCTCTACATGGAGAAGTTTATCGAGCGTCCGCGCCACATCGAGTTTCAGGTTCTCGCCGACGAATATGGCCACGTGATGAGCCTGGGCGAGCGCGAGTGCAGCATCCAGCGCCGCCATCAAAAGCTGGTTGAGGAAGCGCCGTCGGTCAAAGTGACTCAGGAGCTGCGTGATCGCATTGGCGGCATCCTGGTTAAGACGCTCAGCAGTATCGGTTACATGAACGCCGGCACCATCGAGTTCCTGATGGATGAAGACGACAGCCTGCACTTCATCGAGATGAACACCCGCATCCAGGTGGAGCATCCGGTCACGGAAATGACCACTGATGTCGATCTGGTAAAGTCGCAGATCCTGATTGCCGCGGGCGAGAAGCTCAGCAACATCATCACCAGTCCAGTCAGTTTCCGCGGACACGCCATCGAGTGCCGCATCAACGCCGAGCACCCTGAGCGATTTACACCCTCGGCGGGGAAAATTACGGTGTTCAACATGCCGGGAGGCACCGGGGTGCGCGTGGACACCGCCGCTTACGCTGAGGGTGTAATTCCGCCCTATTACGACTCCCTGATTGCCAAGCTGATCGTGCGTGGCCGCGACCGTGGCGAAGCCATCTCACGGATGTCGCGGGCGCTGGAGATGTTCGTGGTGGAAGGAATCCATACCAGTATTCCGCTGCACCAGCGCATCATGCGCGATCCCGACTTCCGCGCCGGCAACTTCGATACCAAGTTCATGGAGAGGTTCCTCACCCAGCACGGCGGAGGAAAGTAGTTTTCACCACACAGGCACCGGGAATTCAGAGTTTTAAGTTTCGAAATTCTCTGTGCTCTGCGTGTTGCATAAGACATCTGACGATCACCCAATGACCCTACCCAAGCTCTACGCAATTGTTGATGTTTCCTGCTTTGCAGCTCCCCTTCGTACAACTGCGGCCATTGTCGACTACGCCAGCGAGCTCGCTGCTGGCGGAGCCACGCTGATCCAATATCGCAACAAGGTTGGCAGCACACGCGAGATGCTGAGCCACGCACGGGAAATCCGCCGCGCGTTGGGTGATGGCGTAACCCTGATCATGAACGATCGCGCCGACATTTGCCTGGCAGCCAATTACAACGGAGTGCACGTCGGACAGGACGACCTGTCGCCTGAAGGCGCGCGCCTGGTCATCGGGTCCGAACGCATCCTCGGAGCTTCCACTCACAACCTCGAACAGCTGCAGGAAGCGGATGCCGGGCCGGCCGACTACATTGCTTTTGGACCGAGTATTCAGTACTTCGTCGAAGCGCAATCCCGATCCGATTGTCGGGCTCGACGGGATCCGCGCCGCACGCGCAGCCACGAAGAAACCGCTCGTAGCCATCGGCGGCATAACCCGCGCCAATGCCAAATCCGTGATCGAGGCTGGCGCCGACTCGGTTGCCGTCATTTCCGACCTTTTGAGCTCGCCTACCAAAGTTACTGCGGAATTCCTGCGCCTCTTGGTATAAATGCTTGCGAGCAATGTGTAAGCCGTAAAGAGGTCCATTGGGCACAGAAACGAAACCTCTCTCCGTCGCCTCCAGCGAAAGCGAATTTGTGAAGGGACTGGGCCTGACCAGCGCCACCACGCTGGTGATGGGCTCGATGATCGGCTCGGGCATTTTTATCGTCTCGGCGGAAATCTCCCGCCTGGTCGATTCGCCGGTGCTGTTAATCGGCGCGTGGGTCTTGACAGGCTTCTTGACGATTACTGGAGCTTTGGCCTACGGCGAACTCGCGGCCATGATGCCGCACGCGGGCGGACAGTATGTCTACCTGCGGGAATCGCTGGGCTCCCTTTGGGGATTTCTCTACGGCTGGACACTATTCCTGGTCGTTCAGACGGGCACAATTGCCGCCGTCGGCATCGCGTTCGGCAAGTTTCTCGGAATCTTCTTCCATTCCGTTTCGTCCACCCATTGGCTGATCCACATCGCCCACGTGCCGCCAATCCCCATCGGTCCGATGGTCCTGGGCAACATGGACGTCGGGCTGAACACCCAAAACCTCGCCGCGATCCTGGTGGTGGTTTTCCTCTCGGTGCTTAACATTTTCGGCGTGCGCACCGGCGCGATCGTGCAGAACGTCTTCACCATTGCCAAGACGGCGGCGCTGCTGGGACTGGTGGTCCTCGGCATTTTCGTCGGACGGAACGCGCAGGCAATCGCCGCTAACTTCGGAGCAAACTTCTGGCGGAACGCAGGCTGGCACGCACTGCACCCCGTGCAGGTAGGAGTCGGAGGCCCGATCGCGCTGGTCGGGACATTCACCATCCTGGCAGTGGCCCAGGTCGGTTCGCTGTTCTCGTCCGACGCATGGAACAACATCACCTTCACCGCTGCCGAAGTTCGCAATCCCAAGCGCAATCTGCCGCTGGCCCTGGCGTTGGGGGCTGGCGCAGTAACGTTGATTTATGTTCTGGCCAACGTCGTCTACCTGACGGTGCTGCCTCTTGCCAGGCGACGCTCATGGCACGACAGTCCTGGCGCGGGGCATCCAGCACGCTTCGGAAGACCGCGTGGCGACCGCGGTGGTGGAGCAGATCTTCGGCGCGGCCGGCGCTAAGATCATGGCTTTTGCCATTTTGATCTCGACCTTCGGCTGCAATAACGGGCTGATTCTGGCGGGTGCGCGCGTTTACTACGCCATGGCCAAGGATGGACTCTTCTTCCGGGGCGCGGCCAAGCTTCATCCCAAGTACCACACGCCGGCGCACTCGCTCGTCATGCAGTGCATGTGGACTTGCGTGCTGTGTATCTCGGGCAGCTACGGGCAACTGCTCGACTACATCATCTTTGCTGTGCTGGTGTTTTACATCCTCACCATCGCAGGATTGTTCGTACTTCGCGTGAAGCGTCCGGATGAGCCGCGGCCCTATCGCGCCATCGGCTATCCCGTCCTGCCGGCGATGTATATTTTGATCGCTACCTTTATTGATGTAGTCTTGTTGCGTTATAAGCCGCAATACACGTGGCCCGGCCTGATCATCGTCTTACTCGGGATTCCCGTTTATTTCCTATGGTCTAAGCGCGGCACGCAGGTGCGCGGGTAGATCCGGCAAAAGAGGCAAATCATAGAATGGCTGATCTTCTGAAGTGCAAACCTCTCGACATGCTCATGCAAGAAGCATCCGAGACGGGGGAACATAGTCTTAAGCGGGCCCTGGGTCCGGTCAACCTTATTACCCTTGGAATTGGCGCCATTATAGGAGCCGGGATTTTCGTGCTCACCGGATCGGCTGCGGCTCAGTATGCCGGTCCGGCCATCGTGCTTTCGTTCATCCTGGCAGGCGCAGGTTGCGTCTTCGCCGGCTTGTGCTACTCCGAATTCGCGTCACTCATACCCATTGCCGGATCGGCTTATACCTACGGTTACGCGACTCTGGGTGAGATTTTTGCCTGGATCATCGGCTGGGACTTGATCCTGGAATACGCTTTCGGCGCATCCACCGTCGCTTCGGGGTGGGCGGGATACTTCGTCAGCTTCCTCCAGGACTTCGGCATTCGCCTTCCTCCGCAGTTAACCGCGACCCCGTATACCTACACCGGCGATCACTGGGTACGGAATGTGATTGTGCTTTACAACGGGCGATGGGAACTGCTGACTACAATGGCTCCGATTTTGAAGCAGAACGGAATCGACGCCACTACTCTCCCGCACGTATACGGCATGTTCAACCTGATCGCTTTTCTCGCGATCCTGGTGATCACCACCATTCTGGTTATTGGCATCAAGGAGTCGGCCAACTTCAACTCCGCCGTGGTTATCGTCAAAGTGACGATTGTCCTGGTCTTCATCGGCATCGCAGGAATGTACGTGCTTCGGCATCCCGCGATGGCCGCGCACAACTGGCATCCCTTCATTCCGCCGAACCAGGGATCCTATGGTGAGTATGGATGGTCGGGTATCGCGCGAGCTGCTGGGGTGATTTTCTTCGCCTACATCGGCTTTGACGCGGTTTCGACCGCAGCTCAGGAAGCCAAGAATCCGCAGAAAGACATGCCGCTGGGCATTCTGGGATCATTGGTTATCTGCACCATTCTTTACATCCTGGTCTCCGGCCTGCTCACCGGAATGGTTCCCTATACCGCGCTGAACGTTGCGGATCCGGTTGCCGTGGGTATCGATGCGGCAGGCATTCGCTGGGGTTCCATCCTGGTGAAACTCGGCGCTATCGCCGGTCTGGGCAGCGTGATGTTGGTCATGTTGCTGGGGCAGTCGCGCGTCTTCTACTCCATGTCGCGCGATGGATTGCTTCCTGAGTGGGCCGGCGCAGTTCATCCCAAGTTCCGCACCCCGTGGATTTCGACCATCACCGTCGGACTCTTCGTAGCTGTATTCGCCGCCCTGATTCCCATCGGCATCCTGGGTGAACTGGTGAGTATTGGCACGCTGCTGGCGTTCGTTATCGTCTGCGCGGGCGTCTGGGTGCTGCGTGTCCGGCGTCCGGAACTTCATCGTCCTTTCAGGACCCCCATGGTGCCTCTGGTACCGATTCTGGGGATCCTGATTTCGTTTGGCCTGATGTACAGCTTGCCCATCGACACCTGGATTCGGCTGGCAGTATGGCTGGTCATTGGCATGGCGATCTACTTCGGCTATGGACGGCATCACAGCCGGGTGCAGCACACGGTTCCGGATAAGGTGACGGTTTCCAAGTGAGTCGCCTGCCTTAGCCGGTTCTCAGCGTGTACCAAAGCAAACGCCCTTCCCCCTGCGGAAGGGCGTGCTTGTCTCCGGCGGATGGTATGACGGGATGAATGTGAACCGCGCGGCTACAACTTGCGATTACAACTGTGACCGGTAGCCCTGCTGATATCCCCGGACAAACGAAGCGCGGTCGGCCGGTTGGCTCCAGCGGCCCTCGCTGATGTGCGCATCCTTGCCCTGACTGGCGGTCAGTTTCCCGAGATAGAGGCCGTCGCGGAAAGCAGCGTTCCCGGCCTGAGCTTGAATGGCGGCGGTATTTCCGTCAACGCTGCTGACGCGGTTAGAAACTGCAGCACCTGCTCCGAAAGAAAGTGCAATGGTTAAGAGGTACGTCGCTACCCTGATCATGATGTTGTGCTCCCTTTTCGCCTATCCGGCTCGAGTTTTGCGGCCGCTATGCAATCGGCCTAGGTCGAAGTGGTGTTTAAAGAATTAGACCCGAAAGGGGAAACTCGCAGCGTAAAGAGGTTGTTAAGCCGATGTAAAGCCTCATGGAACCCGGCCAAGGGGGACAGAATTACCCGGAAGCTGACAGTCCGTCTCGCTGTCAGGCCTTGGGTCTGCCGACGGCAACTGACCGCATTGAACTGAAAAGATTGCACTTTGCGGGACGGGTTGCCACAATGACTGCAGTGAAATCCTTCCTCAATCTAAAAATCATTTTCGGGGCTTTGATCGCTCTTGTCCTGGTCGGCGTAGTCGGATTTCACTTCCTTGAGGGCTGGTCGTGGTTCGATGGCTTCTACATGGTGCTGACCACGATCACCACTATCGGCTACGGTGAGGTGCATCCCCTCTCGCACCCGGTCGAATCTTTAACACCTTCATCATCGTTACCGGTGTCGGACTGGTGCTGTTGTTCTTTGGTGGCGCCACCCAGGCTTTACTGGAATTCGAGCTACAATCGGTCTTCGGCAGGAGGCGTATGGACCGCGAGATCAGCCGATTGTCGGAGCACTTCATCCTCTGTGGCGCGGGACGGGTAGGCCGCAGCGCGGCGCGCGAACTGGCCCGCAAACCCCTTCCTTTTGTCGTGATCGATAACGACCCGGCCAAGCTGGCGCGGTATTCCGACGAAGGCTGGCTTTCGCTGCTGGGCGATGCCACGCACGCACAGGTCTTACGGCAGGCGAACATCGAGAAAGCCCGCGGGCTGGTCGCCTCCACCACTACCGACGCGACCAACGTTTACATTATCCTCACTGCGCGCAGCCTCAATCCAAGGCTTCAAATTATTGCCCGCGCTAGCGAAGAAGAAGCCGAGAAGCATCTGCTCACCGCAGGGGCGAATCGGGTTGTGTCCCCGTACACGTTTGCTGGATACCGCATCGCCCAAACCTTCATGCGGCCGCATGTCGTCGATTTTTTCGACACAACCATGAACCAGCAGCTTCCCTTGGAAATTGAAGAGGTCCAGGTGCAAGCGGGGTCGAGAGTGTCCGGCCAGACGCTGGAGGGCTCGCGAATACGGCAGGAGATGGGCGTCATCGTGCTGGCCATCAAGGGTGAAGATTCTCATATGCGCTTCAATCCTGCTCCTGACGAGGTAATTCACCAGGGCGACCACCTCATCGCCATGGGCGAACCGGACGGACTGCGCCGTTTGGAACACTATGCAACGGAGCCAGCATGAAGATCACCACCGCCGAAGAGATGCGCGCCATCGACCGTGCGACCACGGAGCGTTTCGCCGTTCCCTCGCTCACGCTGATGGAGAATGCCGGCAGCGCTGTGGCTGACTTTGTCCTGCGCGATTACGCAGGGGCCAATCGCATCACGGTCGTTTGCGGCAAAGGCAACAATGGTGGTGACGGGTTTGTCGTTGCCCGCAAGCTGCATCGCGCAGGACGGGTGGTGGAAGTACTGCTGCTCGCGCCCCGAACCGAGTTGAAGGGCGATGCGTTGGCTATGTTCGAGCGCCTGCCGCTGCGGCCGATCGAGGTCACGACTCCGCAGGAACTGGAAGCCGAATCCTCGCGCAGCCTGGGCAACTGCGACCTGATCATCGATGCGATTCTGGGGACAGGCTTCCGGCCTCCGGTAGCCGAACTCTACGCCAACACAATCGCGCTGATGAACCGCAGTGCCATGCCGGTCGTTGCCGTCGACATCCCGTCAGGTGCCGACTCAGACTCGATGAAGCCGCAATCGGGCGAGGGAATGATTCACCCGGACGCCATCGTTACCTTCACGGCGCCACGGCCGGCTCACATCTTCGGCAATCTTACCCGTGGGCCGCTGGTGGTCGCGCCCATTGGTTCGCCTCCGGAAGCGATCATCTCAAGCCTGAACCTTGAAGTTACGACGCCTCGCGATTTCGCCGCGTTCCTCGCGCCTCGGACCCGTGACAGCAACAAGGGGATGTACGGTCACGCGCTGATTGTTGGGGGCTCGTTTGGCAAGTCCGGAGCCGCAGCCATGGCCGGCATGGCAGCCCTGCGAGCAGGCGCGGGGCTCAGCACGGTGGCCATTCCTACCCGTGTGCTATCCAGTGTGGCCGCTTTCGCGGCGGAGTTAATGACCGAACCGTTGCCGGAGACCAACGTCGGATCGATCGCGCTGACGGCAGCGGAAAGCGGGCGCTTCATGAATCTGACGAAGCCGATGACGGTGGTTGCTATCGGCCCGGGACTTGGTGGAAATGCGGAGACCGTGCAGTTTATTCACGAGGCGGTACATCAGACCAAGGTTCCACTGGTGGTTGACGCAGACGGATTGAACGCCTTTGACGGACAGACTCATCTTCTCGACGGCAAGCGACGTCCGCTGGTGTTGACTCCTCATCCTGGCGAAATGTCTCGACTGGCGGGCATCTCCATCAAAGCGGTGCAGGCGGACCGGCTGAACGTGGCGCGCAGCTTCGCACGCGAACACCATCTGGTTCTGGTGCTGAAGGGTGACCGGACCATCGTAGCGCTGCCCGACGGAAAAGCGTGGGTCAATCCCACCGGAAATCCAGGTATGGCCACCGGCGGAACCGGCGACATTCTCACCGGCATGACCGCAGGTATCGTCGCGCAGATGCCAAATGATTATGCCCGCGCCGCCATCGCCGCGGTTTACCTGCACGGACTGGCCGGAGATGTAGCCGCCGAGACCCAAGGCGAACATTCCCTGGTGGCGACCGATCTGCTCGACGCCCTGCCGGAAGCCTTCCGTCGCGCAGCCCGCTGGGCGCGGGAGAGCACCACGCAGATTGGATAACCTCTCGCCTGCGTCTGAGCCGGCAGAACTATTCACCCATTACTTTGATAATCAAACGCTTGCTGCGTTGGCCATCGAACTCTGCGTAGAAAATCCTTTGCCACGGGCCGAGGTCGAGCCTGCCCGCTGTCACCGGCACAATGACTTCGTGGTGCACCAGCATCGACTTTAGATGGGAGTCACCGTTGGTTTCGCCGGTGTTGTGATGCTGGTAGTCCTGACGAAACGGCGCCATCTCCTCCAGCCACTTGTCTATGTCGTGAATCAGCCCGCTCTCGTTGTCATTCACGTAGACGCCCGCGGTAATGTGCATGGCCGAGACCAGAATCATCCCTTCCTTGATTCCGCTCTTGCGGAGAGCGTCTTCCACCTGCGGTGTGATGTGGATGTACTCGCGATGTTTCCTGGTGTTGAAGGTCAGATATTCCGTATGAAAGTTCACGCTGGCTGTCTCCCTGGCAGCTTTGCTTGGCTGCAGACTTTCGCGTATTGTAAGCGCTTGCCGACCACGCCTGAATGACGCATCCCGAGCAGTCCGGAGAATTGCAGCAGCTGCGTGAACAACTGGCGCAGCTTACCCGTCGCGTGTACCGATTGGAAGAGTTGTTGCGTTCGACCACGCCCCAAACTACGGTATCCGAACAATCGACAGTTATTTCTACCGTGACATCACAGACGGCTCGTGCGCCCGAGCCAGGCGTGATCTCGGCCGAAGCGACGAAGTCTCTGCCAGCCTCCGAAACGCCAGCCCAGGTCACGACGGCATTCTCTTCCTATGTCTCCGAACAGGAGAAGCCGAAACCCGGGCTCGAAGCGCGCATCGGAGGGCAGTGGCTCAATCGGGTTGGCATCGTCGCGGTCCTGGTCGGCTCGTCATACTTCCTGAAGCTTGCCTTCGACAACAACTGGATTGGCCCTGCGACCCAGGTTCTCGTTGGGATCGTCGCGGGATTGGGCGTTCTTTTTTGGAGCGAGCGCTTCCGGCGTAACGGCTATGCTGGCTTCGCCTACTCGCTGAAAGCAGTCGCAGTAGGAGCGCTCTATCTCTCGCTTTGGGCTGCGTCGCAGTATTACCACCTGGTGCCGCCGTCGGTGGCCTTCTTCGGGATGGTCATGGTCACGCTCATGACTGCCGGGCTATCGCTGCGCCAGAACGCGGAGTTGCTGGCCGCGCTCGCGCTGCTTGGGGGTTTCCTCACACCGGTGTTGGTTTCGACTGGCGAAAATCACCCGTTTGCACTGTTCTGCTACCTGGCCCTGCTTGATTTGGGAACGCTGTGGGTGGTTTCGATCAACGGGTGGCACCGGCTTCTGCTGGGGAGCTTTGCCGGCACAGCGACACTATTCGGAGCGTGGGCTTCCAGCTATTACAACGAATCGCAACTGGCTATCGGCTTAGGATTCGCGACGTTCTTTTTCCTGCTTTACGCGGGTGCGCCCTTTCTGCATCGCCGAGATTCGGGCAATCCCACGTCGGCAATCGTACTGTTTACTTTGGCGGTATTGAATGCCGGTTTTTACTTCGCCACCAGCTACCTGATGCTGGTGGCGCGCTACCGGGATGAGTTGGCGTGGCTGTCGTTCGGTATCGCAGTGCTGTTCTTCGTGATGGCGCGGCTGCTGCAGAAAACCGGGACCATCTCGCGCGCGGAGTATGCCCCGCTGCACTTGGCTTTGGGAATAGGTTTCTTGACCATCGCTCTGCCTCTCAAGTTAGACGGCTACTGGATTACCCTCGGCTGGCTGGTAGAGGCGGGAGCGCTGTTCGGGGCGTCGCGGGCTGGCCGAGGTTTACTCTTGAGGTTGCTGGGAACGGTCGCCTTGGTCCTTGGAGTCGCCCGCCTGATCGCCGTCGACAGCTTCGATCGCACCACTCTTCTAGTGAATCCACGCTTTGGTTTGTACATGGTCGCTATCGCCGCCCTGGCAGTGTTGGCCTACAACACTCGTGGAGGCAGCACGGAGGTCGAACGACAATGGTGCGGCGCAGCCATTATCGCCATGAATATTTTGGCGCTGTTAGCTTTACATTTCGAGATCATTCAGTACTTTCAGCCGCAATTCGGGGCCGCTTACTCCGAAGCATCGCGGCAAACTGCAACTACGTTGCGAGACTTTACCTACTCCACCGTCTGGATGCTCTATGGCAGCGGCCTCATGCTGATGGGGTTTTGGAGGCGTTCGGCGTTCCTGCGGTGGCAGGCCATCGTGCTGCTGGCGGCGACCGCAGCGAAGGTTTTCTTATTTGATATCAGCACGTTAGAGCGGGGCTACCGGATCGTAGCCTTCATTGTGCTGGGCGCGATTTTGCTTGCTGTCTCCTTCTTCTACCAGCGCAGCCGCACAAAATCTTCCGCTTGACTTGTGATTCATGTCCTATTGCAAGCTGGCAAAATCGCTCTACAATACGAGCCGTTGTGGAAAGTGACGCCCCACACCTCCACTGCAGATGCAGGGCTATCCGGCTGAAGTCCGCCTGTACGCAATTCCTGCGTCGCTATTCTTACTCACTCAAGGAGAGTTTTCATGAAACGTATTACGATGCTGTTGGTTGCGATTGCTATGGTTTCCAGCTTGTCCTGGGCAGCAGAAGATGGAGCTGCGATCTACAAAGCCAAATGCGCTGCCTGCCACGGAGCGGCTGGCGAAGGCAAAATTGGTCCCTCCCTCCAGAAGACCGCTCTGAACGAGAAGCAGATTGCCGATGTTCTGACCAACGGCGCTGCCGGCAAGAAAGCTCCGCATGCCAAGGGCATCAGCGGTTTGACGGCCGACCAGGCCACTGCCGTTGCTACTTACGTTGCGACGCTGAAGAAGTAACTTACCGTCATCACGAAGAAAGCCGGCCTTTTGCGGCCGGCTTTTCCGTTGCGTCAAAGTGCAGGTCGAAGTCTAGAAGGTTACGCGCACCCCCAACTGCGCGGCGAACGGAATTCCCACCGTCGTGCCCGGTCCAAAGAAGTCGCCCAAGGCGCCGGCCGGCACCAGAAGCTGATTCGGACTGGTAATCGGCACATTGCAGGCCGGAGTCGGACAGAGCGCTGTCGCGTTATACAAATTGTTCACCGGTACCGGCAGCGCCGAAATATCGGTCACATAATTGGCCCCGGGATTGTTCCGATTGAACAGGTTGAAGAACTCGATGAAGGGCATGATCTTCCAGCGATCGCCAACGTTGAACGGACGGGTTACGCGCAGGTCAACCTGAACGTATGGCGTTCCGCGAAACTGGTCCATGGTCGTCTGCACCCCATTGATCACGGCACGATCGTTGGTAGGATCACCTAAACCGTTCACGTCGACCGGCGTCGTCAGCGTGATGGGACGCGCGCTCTCCGCCTGGATCAGCGTGGTGAGTTCGAACCCGCCAGGCACGTAAACAATGCCGCCTAGCGTGAAGCGGCTGATAACGTCCTCTCCCGAGGGGCCGTAGTCTCCGGGAGCAAACGGGTGGAGTGGGTTGCAGACACCATTCACGTAGTCGAACAACTCTCCCAGCACACATCCCCACGTGTTAGCGCTCGATAGGACGTAGTTCGCGGTCAGGTTAAACCGCTTGGATACATTTCCCTGCACGTGCAGCATGAGGGCCTTGTAACTGGAGCGGTTGTCCGACTTGAACACCGCGATGTCGGGAACGTTATTCATCTGCGTTGTCTGGTCGGGAGCAAACAGCGGTGATGACAACGTGAAGCCGGAGGTGTAGTCGTAGCGACGATAACCGTGCATGCCCTGTTCCAGGACGAAGTCGGCGCTGGTGGTCCACCTCGAGTTGAGCGCATATTGCACGCCGGCGCTGACATGCATGGCGTATGGCGTGTGGTAGTTGGGATCAATGACGGCTCCGGCGCCGCCGTTTGCCGCGCCCGGCAGGCAACCGGGATCTCCGGGATGCACGCAAGGCTGGAACGCGGACGGAGTGTTCACTGCCTGAAACGCGGTTACCCAGCCATTCTGCGCCAGATCGTTGTAGTACAGACCGATGCCGGCGCGAATCACGAGATCTTCAATCGCGTCGGGAGACCACGCGATACCCAGGCGCGGGGCGAAGGCTTTGCGGTAATCCTGCGGAATGCCAGTCGGGATAGGAAGATCGTAGGCTCGAATGGTCTGCACGGCGGGATTCAGCAGCTGGCTTACTCCGGTGGCATTAAATAATCCGAACGTCGTGTCCCAGCGCAAGCCGTAGTTCACCGTCAGGTTGGGGGTAACGCGCCATGAATCCATGGCGTAGAGTCCCAGTCGCTGCACATTCTGGTTGAAGTTTCCGTTGCTGGCGCCGGAGTTGAAGTGGTCTGGCAATTTGCCCCGTCGAATGGCGGCAGGCAGTTCAATTCAGCGGTAAACTGCGCCGGGTTGGTGAGGTAGTAGGTCGGATTTTCGGTGAGGACGTACAGCGTTTCCGGATTACCCGGCAGCGCTCCGCTAAGCACGGGCTCGTGGATGAAGTCGACGCCGAAGCGAGGGGCGTGCGTACCGGAGGAATGGCTCACATCGTACTTGAATTGATATTTCTCCTGATTGCGGAGGATGGGGAACGCCGTGATCGGGGTCACGAATTGATTGTCGCCATAGGTCTCAAAGCCGGAGATGGTCTTCGATGTCGAACTGAATGGGAAAGCCAGGGCGAAGCCCAAGTCACTGTTACGAGCCGCTGTTGCATGAAGGTAGCTGGCGTCAAAGGTAAACGATCCCAGCCAGCTTGGAGAAAATGCGTATTGGTTGCTGACCACCAAATTCTGGTAGTTGTAGTGAGTCAGCGCGCCGGTAGAGGGCAGCGTGCCTTGCGCCACCAGGGAATTTGCCTGGGTGGAGTTGTCGATGGCCGCACGCAGGAACCAGTGCGATTTGGTCGATGGCGACCAATCGAAGCGCTGCAATGCCAGGTAGTCCTGGTACGGTACGGGAACGTAGCCGGGGACCGAGATAGACGTGGTGTTAGGGACCAGCCCCATGGATGCCAACTGCGACAACGCGTTGAACTGGGTAAGATTGGCGGGGCTGTAGTTGATGCTGGCGTGCTCATTCACCATCTCGAACGAAGTGAAGGTCCACAGCTTGTCTTTCACGATCGGGCCACCGAGCGTCGCTACATAATTCTGCCGGGAGAAGGGCTGCTTTGGCTCAGGAGCGGGGTTTTCGATGGGGAAGCGCGCATTCAAACCAGCCGCGCGCTCGAACACCGCGAAATCGCCGTGCCATTCGTTCGTACCGGTCTTGGTGCTGATGACCACAGCGCCGCCAGTAGTCCGGCCGACATCGGCATTCTGTTGTGAAGTCTGCACCGCGAACTCCTGCAGGGCGTCAACTGAGAAGTTCTGCAAAAAGCCGCCAATGTAATCGTCGGAATTGTCGCCGCCGTCAACCGTGAGCGTATCGTTCAGTCCCGAGCTGCCGCCAAAGGAAACGGCGGTGATGCGCGCCTTTGTGGGATCAGACGGCTCAACCGGTTCGGTACCAGGTACCAGGTAAGCGATGTTAGCGAAGCTGCGAGCTGCCAGCGGAATGTCTTGCAAGTCTTTCGCAGTAACCACGCCCTCGTGAACGGCGCTGGTGGTGTTCAAGGCCTCGGTGGTAATCGAAGAAACCTCGCCCTTGACGGTTACGGTTTCACTTGCTGCGGCGGGACGCAACGTTACCAGGATGTCTTGCGCTGACGTGATGTACACGGTAACGTCTGACGCCGCATCGGCGAACCCTGTGGCCTTCACCTTCACTTGATACCTGCCAGGGAGCAAACCCTCGAATCGAAACTCGCCCCTGCTGTTGGTGGTTGCCTCGCGGCTGATCGATTGATCGGGGGTGTTGATGGCCACGGACGCAGCCTGGACGCGACCACCCTTGGCATCCTGCACTTCGCCCAATAACGTGCCGGTCGAGTTTTGTCCGTACATGGCTACGGACAGCAACAAAACGGCTACCAACGCGACGAAAGACCTTAATGACAGGAAGACAGAATTGCGGTGAGACTGCATGTGACCATTCCTCCGGGCTGGGACAAAACAGGCTGCCTTGCAAATTCGAAGGGTACGGAATTGTTAAAGTACTCTGCAGTCCGACGTACTACCATTGGTAGTAATTGGTCTTTCTTCATCCCTTCCCAAAGTTGTTTTTCCGAGTGAGCGAAATGGGGCTGAATACGCGCGCGACGAACTTCCGACACGTCCGGGATGGGGTTGCGTCGGGCCGACACTCACACGTCGTAGTGACACACCTCACCGCCCCTGGGTTTACGCCGGGACGATACTGAAATCAGATGGATTCAGGACGCTGAGCTGGCTTCTGAGAAGCGCTGCGAATCGGCAGGCGCGGAACGACTGACCTCGGCCAGTGTCGGCAATCTGTCTACACGATCCAGAGAGTTGCAGCGGAATGCGAAAGAAGGAAGCATGGCTGATATCCCCTCGAGCCTAAGTCACGAACGGGTCGACTATTTGGAAGGACTGATCGGTCAGGCAAGAACTGCCGCTGCCGCCTTTTCCCAATTTACGCAAGAGGACGTCGATCGCATCGTCGAACCCATGGTGGTGGCCGGTCTGCGGCAAGCGCAACTGCCTGGCGCGCATGGCCATCGAAGAGACCAAGATTGGCGTGCTGGAAGACAAGGCCATCAAGAACATGGTGGCCACCGAGTTCGTCTACAACTATGTCAGAGACAAGCGGACGGTTGGCGTCATCCGCGAGTTTCCCGAGCGGGGATTGGTTGAGTTGGCCGAGCCCATCGGTGTGATCTTTTCGCTAACGCCGATCACAAACCCTACCTCGACCGTACTCTTCAAATGCATCATGGCGATCAAGACGCGCAATGCGGTGATCTTCAGTCCGCATCCCGGCGCCTGGCGCTGCTGCGCTGAAGCCGTCAGGATCATGTATGAAACAGCGGTCAAGCACGGTGCTCCTGAAGGAGTCTTCACCTGCCTGGAATCGCACACACTGGATGACAACGCCTACCTGATGCATCACAAGGACGTCGGCTTGATCGATGCCACCGGCGGCCCCGGCGCCGTCAAGGCTGCCTACAGTTCAGGCAAGCCCGCGCTGGGAGTCGGAGCGGGCAACACGCCGGTCTATCTGGAGAAGACTGCTGACCTGGGTATGGCGGTGGTCGATATCATCACGTCGAAAACTTTCGACAACGGCACCATCTGCGCCTCCGAGCAAACCATCGTCATCGACGATGAGATTTATGACGCAACGCTGAGGAAGTTTGCCTCGCTGGGTGCGCACATCTGTAACGAGAAGGAAGCGCAGTTGCTTGGCGCGACGGTCATCGATCCGAAGACCGGCCATATGCAACCTATGGCCGTCGGACAGAAAGCGACGGACATCGCCCGCATGATAGGGCTCTCGGTCAAGCCAGACACAAAGTTACTGATCGCCCCCATCCACGGTGTTGGCCGCGACCATCCCTTATCGGTGGAAAAACTCTTTCCGGTACTTGCTGTTTATCGCGCCAAATCCGTTGACGAAGCTCTGCAGGTTTGCCTGGACGTGAACCACGCGGGAGGAATTGGCCACACAGCGGTCATCTTCTCCAACAATGATGAAATCGTGCGGCGGTTCGGCGACTTGATCAATGCCGGGCGCATCATCGTCAATTCGCCGGGTTCGATTGGTGCGCTGGGTGGCGTCTACAACGACATGGTGCCGACGTTTTCTTTCGGGTGCGGTACTGCCGGCGGCAACAGCACCACCGACAACGTCAACATTTACCACTACCTGAATATCAAGCGCCTGGCGCGCAGGACACAAGCGCATATGTGGTTCCGAATTCCCAACCAAATTTATTTCAACCGAAATGCGGTAGAGAATCTGCGCGCAATGCCTTCGCGCTCAACCCTGATCATTACCAATCCAGCATTGGAGAAGATGGGCTACGTGGATATCCTCCGCCGCCATCTGCCAGCGCAGACCTCGGTTCACGTAGAGGTCATTCCCGACGCCGAGCCGGATATCAAGGTAGTGAAGCAGGGCGTGGAAACGCTGAACTTCTGCAAGTCGGACCAGATTATCGCGTTAGGCGGCGGCTCGGTGATCGATGCCGCGAAAATCATGAAGCTCAAGTACGAGGCGCCCGAAGCTGACCTGGAAGAACTGGCTGCGCCGTTTTTAGATCTGCGCAAGCGCGTCGTGCGTTATCCCTCCGAGCATGACAAGGCGAACCGTTCCCGTTTGATTGCTATCCCTACCACCAGCGGCACCGGTAGCGAGGTCACTCCCTTCGCGGTCCTCACCGACAAGGAGCGCGGCGTGAAAGTCACGCTAGCCGACTATTCGCTAACGCCCGACGTCGCCATCGTTGACCCCCAGTTCGTTATGACGATGCCGAAAGGTCTGACGGCGGATACCGGCATCGACTGCCTTACCCACGCACTGGAAGCCGCAGTCTCAATTTATGCGTCGCCCTATACCGACTCCAACGCCATGCAGGCGATTCGACTGGTGTTCGAGCACCTTCCCGAATCTTTCGAAAATCCTGCCAACGAAGAGGCGCGCAGTACGATGCACAATGCGGCCTGCATTGCGGCCATCGCATTCTCCAACGCATCGGTCGGGGTGAATCACGCCCTTGCCCACGCTTTCGGAGCGCGCTTTGGCGTCGCCCACGGCCGGGCCAACGCCCTGATGTTGCCGCACGTGATTGCATACAACGCTGCCGTTCCCACGAAGTTCATGCCGTCCCCTAATCAGCGGGGTTATGTGGCCCACAAGAAATACGCCACCATCACCGATTTGCTTGGCCTGGGCGGAATAACTGTGGAAGAGAAAGTGAAAAACCTGATTGTTGCGATCGAAGGACTACTTGATCGCCTCCAGATCCCACGTTCGATCGCCGAGTTGGGAATTTCCAAGGAAGAGTTCGCGCTGGCCATGCCCGAGCTGACCAAGAACGCCTTTGACGATCCCTCGTGGCGCTCGAATCCCCGCATGCCGCTGCTCAGCGAGTTGACCGAACTCTACAGGAGCGCATACCAGGGGCGCAATGCAGCGGAGCCGCCCCCGACGCGCAAAAGACATAGAAGCAAGGAAGAGCAGTTCGTATGACAAATATCTCGACTCTCCAATTGTTCGCAATCGACGGCGAACGCGCAGCTCAGGACTTGCAGGAAATCTGCGGCAAACGGGATACCACAAGCGCTGAAGTCGTGCTGGATTTCTCCGATGTGCAACGCATCGATCCCCGCGCAATTGCCGCACTGGAAACCCTGGCGCGAAGGTCATCGAAGGGAGCCGCCACGATTACATTGCGCGGTCTTAACGTCAACATATACAAGGTGCTCAAGCTGGCTGGACTGTCATCGTGCTTTTCCATCGAGCGATGAGACGGCAAAACCAGTCGTCAGAGCTGCGTTTGGTCTCTGACCAGGAAATCCGCCAGAGCACTCAATGAAGAGCGCACGTCGGTGATAGCGTCCTGCATCGCGTCCAGATGATTCTTCAAAGCGACCGTCACTTCGGCTAACTGCAACCGGTGGGCGCTGTCGAGCGAAAGAAACAACGGCAGGGCCTCCTGCTCGAAGGTGCGGCTCCGGGAAGCAAGCTCGGCCAGGCTGTGCACCAGGATGGCAGCGTGAGCCGTATCTTTAAACCCGACTTCTGCAAGCCGGTCCACAATCTTTGGCTGCAGTTCAACGATGTATTCCGTTTCAGAATCCCTCACATTGCCTCCTTGCGGCTAGATTTCAAACTCGGCATGAGGCGTCAGCGACTTCACGCGTTAGGCTGCTCCCACATCCGCTGGGCGCTCTTCCAATCGGTAGACCGGATGTTCGGCGGGGTCGTCGACCCGTTGCATCAACAGGGCGGCCAGGCCCATAAAGACTCCTCCGGCGACCACCGCGGCGAGCCGATTGTTGTGCAACAAGTGCGACATAATCCAGCCAAACCCCAGCGAGGCAATGATCTCCGGCAGTACGATGAAGAAGTTAAAGATGCCCATGTAAACGCCGATGCGGCCTTCCGGCAGCGAGCCTGCTAATACTGAGTAAGGCATCGATAACGTGCTCGCCCAGGCTATTCCTACGCCGGTCATGGACAGCAACAGGTAATTCTTGTCGTGAATCACCGCCACCGACAGCAGGCCGGCCGCTCCGCAAAGCAGGCTTAGACTGTGGGCCCACTTGCGCCCAACCAGTTTGGCCACCTCCGGAAGAATCAACGAATACAGAAAGCACACCGCCGAGTACATCCCAAAACAAACCCCGCCCCAGGCAACGCCGGCGGTGTAGGACGGCGCGCTCTGGTCGGCAGCCCCGAAGATGTTGCGCGCCACGGCTACAGGAAAGTACAGCCACATGCAGAACAGGCCAAGCCACGTGAGCAGCTGCACCGGAGCGAGTTGCCGCATGGTAGAAGGCATTTGACGGATAGCAGCCATTATCTCCGTGGCTTGAGCTGCGACCCCGCGCCCATGCTCTGTGCGGCGTAGCGCTTCGGCGTCCTCCGGCGGATATTCGGAGGTCGATATCACCGTCCACAACACAGCCACCAGAAACGCTGCCGCTCCCAGGTAGAACGACAACCGAACTGTGCTGGGAATGGCATTCGTCGAGCGCTGCTGAGCGGCATGAAACACGTTCGTCAGCAGCCACGGCAGTGCCGATGCGACAACGGCTCCCAGTCCGATGAACAGGCTCTGCATGGCAAAGCCCTGCGTACGCTGTTCCTCCGGCAGCAAGTCAGCAACGAAGGCGCGAAACGGTTCCATGCTGATATTGATAGAGGTGTCCAGAATCCAGAGCAGTCCCGCGGCCATCCACAGCGCCGAGCACCGAGGCATCAGGATGAGCGCCATCGAGCTCAGCAGCGCCCCGGCCAGGAAATATGGACGGCGGCGTCCCAAACGAGTCCAGGTGTGATCGCTGGCATTGCCGATGATGGGTTGGACGATGAGTCCAGTGAGCGGCGCGGCCAACCACAGTATCGGGATCTGGTCGGCGCGAGCCCCCAGGTATTCGTAGATGGCGCTCATATTCGCCATCTGCAAGCCCCAGCCAAACTGAATCCCGAGGAAACCGAAACTCATGTTCCAGATTTGCCAGAAGCTTTTGGGCGGCTTTCGCATTTCGCTCTTCTCTGCGTTCGTCTCGGGAAGTCACCGCCACTGGGCGAGTGACAGTAAGCTAAAGACTCCAGTCACCATACCTGAGTGTGCTGGATTCCGGTACTGAAGATTCGAAGGAATTTGATGCGAACGACAGAGGGAGTATTGAACCAAAACCCGATCGACCTAGTGGCGGACGGCAACCAACTCCGCCTCCACCGGCACGCCGTGAGTGACCTTAACGCGCAAGAGCGCTTCGAAAGGATTGAGCTCGCCTGTCCTGGAGACGGGCAGTTGTGGCAGCAACTGTGCCAGGGTGTTGCGGCGGCAAAGATATTCAACGGCGCCCTGCGTGCCGAAGGTAGTTGTGCCGGCGATGATCATGACCGACCGGGAGGGATCCAGACCGGGCATGAGGGCAACTACGGCGTAGTCTTCCGTCAATGGACTTCCTGAAGGCGTCGCCAGAAATGTCTTGGGCTCGTCGCCCTGGGGATGAGTGTTGACCAACGCCAAGTCCCCCTTCCGAGGACCATCGGCCATTCGCTGAAAGACGAACTGGCGGGTACTCGGGATCTCCGTAAGCGTCAAGTTTTCAGCCGGCGAGCCCAGGAAGATCAGATCGTTGTTCTTCACATCGTCCAGAGAAAACAGGCTGCCGCGCTTGACCCTCATCTGACGGTGAAGAGTTCCGAACACTTGGTCCAACTCGTGGACTGCCAGCACCTCGCCTACTCCGGTGTAGTGGTCCCAGACCGGGCCGGCAGGGTCACGGGCCGGGTTGTAGTACCGCATGCCGGTCTCGGGACGTCCGGTGAAAGCGGCATTACTGAACACCAGCCATGGCTCCTGAGGTCCAGTGACGAACGGCTTCCAGAGCTGGAGGAACTCCGGCGGCGGGGAGTCGACCGCCCCAGCCAAAACCGTGGGAGACATTTTGCGGCTGGTTTCCAACGAGGCAAGACCGATCAACAGAACCACACATAGCAAACTCAGCATGACCGTCGCCAATTTCCAGTTCGGCGACGACTTACCTTGTGGGACTTCGGGCATTCGACTACCAATGGGGGCCGGAGGTCCATCTTTGCTTTCAACCGACGCTCGCCGGTGGAACTGAAGCTGGTATGTTCCCTTGGGTAACTCGACAACCAAGCCGTCGTTCGCGCCCTCTGCTGAGTAATATTCACTCAACTTTGCGCGGAGGCGTCCGGCTTGGACACGGATCATAGAATCGGACTGGGGATCGAAATCGGGGCGGCGTCCAAAGACCTCTGTCGCGATCTGGTATTCCTTCAGTCGTACACCGGGCTCCTCAATGGCATGCTGGCCGAGATAACGCAGCAATTTGCACAGCGACTCTGACCCGTGCAACGTGGCACTGCCAACCAGCAAGTCAATTTGCTTTGAGAATTGGTCCTGTTCGGACATTGGGAAACACCGGTTACAGCTCTGTAACACAAGGTAACAAAGCCGCGAACTCCCTGCAAGGCGGGGGTTTTGCGATGTAACGGTCGCGAAACCGTTTGAAACTTCAACCCGCTTTCGAATAGGTCGACACTGACTGTTCACGGGCGATTCAATTCTTTCACCAAACTTCTTGCATGCACTACTTAAGTGTCACCGGTGGTCATCGACACCTAGAAGAAGTCTGGGTCTGGCCAGCTCATGAAACCGTTTCGCCGTCACCGCTCGATCAAGTGACGGGCCTTACCACAAAATGCGAAACATATCTCGCAGCACGACGGAGGCAAGACGATCATGAAGTACTCTCCCCTACCCCGCTGGTTGACTTTGCTGTGCGTACTTGGCTGCGCGATATTTGCGTCTGCTCAGTCTGACACCGGGCAGATCTCAGGCACAGTCACCGATCCTTCAGGCGCCGTCGTGGCTGGAGCAACCGTATCCGTCACTAACGTGGGCAAAGACAGAACCGTCACAGTACAGACGGGAGGCGCTGGCGAGTTTTCGGTGCCGGCGTTGAACCCCGGGCATTACAAAATCGATGTGAAGGCGGCGAATTTCAAGTCGGTGACCCAGGAAGTGGACCTGCAGGTCGGCCAAGTGCTGCCACTGGACTTCAGCCTGCCGCCGGGGTCCACAACCGAGACGGTGGAAGTGTCCAGCGCCCCCCCCCAAGTTGCGACGGACAGTTCCGATTTAGGTGCTGTGATTCAGGGACGCCAGGTTATTGATCTTCCCATCAATGCTCGCAACTTCACCACCTTGGCCACACTGGTGCCCGGCGTGACCCGCGGCAATAACACCAACGGTGACGCCACCGGCGCCTCCGGGAACGCGGAAACCTACCGCTACAACAGCAGTGGTGGCGCGTCACTGGCGGTGAACGGGCTTCGTCCGCAGGCGAACAATTTCCTGCTGGACGGCTTCGACAATAACGAGTCGCTGGTCAACACCATCATCTTCTTTTCGGCCCCAGACGCCATCCAGGAATTCCGGGTCGAAACCAACGTTGCGCCCGCAGAGTTTGGTCGTGCTGGCGGAGGTGTCATCAATACCGCCATCAAGTCAGGGACCAACGAAATCCACGGCACCGTGTACGAGTTCTTCCGCAACAGCGCGCTGGACGCTAACGTGTGGACCACGGCGCAGAATCCCAAGAAGAATCCTTTCCACCAGAACCAGTTTGGCGGTAGCGCCGGCGCTCCCATCATTAAGAACAAGCTTTTCATCTTCGGCGATTACCAGGGATTCCGCAGCTCGTTCCCGCTGTCCACGGACTACGCGTCGGTGCCGACCTTGGCTGAGCGCAATAGCGGTTTCACTAACTTCTCCGACACGCTGAGTTCGGGGATTTTGATTTACAACCCGGTCACGCATACGCCGTTTCCGGGCAACATCATCACCACGCCCCTGAACCCGGCAGCGGTCAATTATCTGAACGCCTATCCCGTACCGAACTGCAACAACAACGTCAATCCCAACTGTCACTTCATCACCCAGAACTATGCAGTTACGCGAACCAGCACGCAAACCATCAATGACTTCGACATCCGCGGTGACTGGAATATCGCTCCAAAAGATAGCGCGTTCTTCCGTTACAGCTATGGCAGCGACAATCTGACCACCAGTTCCCGGCTGCCGGATCTTCCCGCCGGCTTCGGATCCGGCACCAATCCGACCAAGCCCTGGTCAGCGGTAATGGAAGAGACCCACCTGTTCACGCCGAACTTGATCAATGAGTTCCGCTTTGGATACATCCACACTCAGTTTGGCTACACGCCGCCGTTTGATAACGTTCCTCTCTCCGCCAACCTGGGGATTGTGAATGCCAACGTGAACGCCAACGGTCAGCCCGATCCGCAACTTGGCGGCGGCGCCTTGATCGGCGGCTTCAATAACCAGTTGGAGTACACAGGCGACTACGGTCCGTACCTGGTGCCTCAGAACACATGGCAGGAAGCCGATAACCTCTCGTGGGTCAAGGGCAAGCACACCATGAAGTTCGGCGTTAACGTCTTACGCCGGCAGGTGAATTTCTTCCGGCCGCTGACCGGCAAGGGCTTCTTCAATCTATTGGGCAACGGCACCACCGACAATGGTCCACAGAAGGCTGACGGATCCAACGTCCCGATGTCGGGTTACGAAATCACCGACCTGCTGATCGGCTTTACCAATAACTATCAGGTTGGACCGGTACTGGGTGATTCCGAAACCCGCAACTGGGAAGCTGGCTTCTACGGCCAGGACCAATGGCGCGTGACCCGCAGACTGACCTTGAACCTTGGTCTGCGTTGGGACTTGCTGACTTGGCCGGTGGAGAAGTTCAACCGCCAGGCCAACTTTGACATCAACACGGGCCAGATTCTGCTGGCGGGCGTCGACGGCAACTCGCGCAGCTTTATCCCTGTCTCGTACCACAATTTCGCACCGCGCATCGGATTCGCCTATGACTTAACGGGCGACGGAACCACAAAGATCAGCGGGGGCTACGGCATCTTCTACTTCGTTGACCGCGGTGGCATCAGCAACCAACTGGCGCAGAATCCTCCCTATAGCGGACAGGTCAGCTACGGTTACAACAACGGTTACAGAATCACCTTCACGGGACAGGCTGCCCCGGGCACGCAGACCGCTAACGGCATCTGCTTGACCAGTTGCAACGCGGCAGGAGCGACTGGAGCGCTGCCCTCCAAAGGTCCCATCCAAGTGAACCTGAATGACCCAACCAATGTAGCCATCTCCATCGCGACACTGCCTACCAATGAAACGCCCAGCGTCCAGGAGTGGAACTTGCAGTTCGAGCGCCAGATTACGCCTACGACCGTCCTTAGCCTGGCTTACGTGGGCGATAAAGGCACGCATCTGACCACCTACTACAACTACAACCGGCAGGCCTATAACTCACCAACGTGCACGGTGAATTTCCCCGGACTGGGATGCAGTTCGCCCATTAACACCCAGGCTACAATCGGCAATTCAAGCTACAACGCCTTGCAGGCCAGCTTGAACCGCCGCTTTACGAACGGCTTGCAATTCGGGGCCTCCTACACCTGGTCGCATGCCATTGACGATTCGCCGGGCGCTTTCGACACCTACACAGCCAATGGCGGTTCGCCCGTCAATTACCTTGATTTGGCCGCTGAACATGCCAACTCAAACCTGGATACCCGGAATCGCTTCGTGCTGAATGGACTGTATGAACTGCCTTTTGGCCACGGCGAGCACTACGGCGCCCACTGGAATGGCGTCACCAACGCCTTCCTGGGCGGCTGGCAGACAAACTTGATCTTCATCGCCTCCAGCGGGACGCCCTTCGACGTGATTGAGCCTGCGAACCCCACCGTCCGTCCTGACCTGGTGGGGAATCCTTATGGCGGGCTGGCTCCTCTCTATTACTTCAACCCGGCAGCATTTGCCGCCGTTCCCAGCAACAGTTCCGGCGTGGCGTTGCGTGCAGGTGACTTTGGACGCAATACCCTGGTCGGCCCTGGACTTACCAACGTCGACTTCTCCACTTTCAAGAATTTCAAGTTTGGAGAGAGAGTCGTTACCCAGTTCCGGGCTGAGTTCTACAATCTCCTAAACCACCCAGAGTTCGTGCAGCCGGATTACAACTTCAGCGATGGCAATTTCGGCAAGCTCACGAGCACTCGTCTCAATTCGCAGCGGCAGATTCAATTCGCTCTGAAGGTCAACTTCTAGACCATCAGCCGGGGGAGCAGGGCTCAACCCTGTTCCCCTTTCCATTTCAGAGACTGCTATGCCAAACAGACGTTTTCTCCGTTCTGTGCTGCGCACTTTCTTGCTCACGTTTGCCCTGGCACTTTGCCTGAGCGCCAGCTCATCGGCGCTACTGGGCAGCCAGCCGCAGATCAACAAGGTAGAGCCTCCCAACTGGTGGGCTGGATATGTCTCTCCGGTGATGGTTCTGCTTTACGGCGAGAACCTGAACGGTGCGGACATCTCGCTCGACTATCCGGGCGCGCACATCGACCGAGTCCAGGCAGAGCCCGACGGGAAGCACGCTTTCGTTTGGGTCAAGCTGGATCCCGACATCAAGCCGGGAACCCTCACCTTCACGTTGAAGACGCCTGGCGGCAAGGCGGTGACTCACATGACCCTGCTGCAACGTCCATCCGTCGAAGGCAAGTATCAGGGAATTACGCCCGACGACGTGATCTATCTCATCATGCCAGACCGCTTTGCGGATGGCGATCCCGGCAACAACCAGCCGCGAGGAGCCGCTCCCAGCACCTACGACCGCAACGCGGCCATGGCATATCACGGTGGGGATTTGAAGGGCCTGCAACAACACCTGCCCTACCTGAAAGACTTAGGCATTACTGCCATCTGGCTCACCCCACTGTACGAAAATGACAACAGCAGCTCGGACTATCACGGTTATGGTGCGGTCGACGAATACGCCGTGGAAGACCACTTTGGCAACATGCAGGACTTTCAAAACCTAGTGGCCGCGGCCCATCAACTCGGTATAAAAGTTTTGCTGGACATGGTCCCCAACCACGTTGGCCCGAAGCATCCGTGGGCTTACTCCGAACCGGCACCGCACTGGTTGCACGGCACCGTCGAACACCACATCGACAACGCCGATTACGACTTCCCACCCATCAGCGATCCGCATGCCGTTTCCGCGAACTATCGCGCAGCGCTCGACGGGTGGTTCGTCAACAAGCTTCCCGATCTTGCCCAGGAAAATCCGCTGGTCGCCAGCTATCTCCTGCAGAACGCTTACTGGTGGACCGAAAACAGCGGCATCGACGGCTTCCGTATCGACACTTTTCCATATGTGCCGCGTTCGTTCTGGGCTTACTACCACCAAGGCCTGTTCTCAACGTATCCGCACTTTTTCACCGTGGGAGAGGTTGCCAACACCGACCCCTCCATTACCTCTTACTGGGCGGGCGGTCAGACCGGCTTTGACGGAATCGATACCGGCCTTTCCACGCCATTCGACTTTCCGATGTATGACGCGATCTTGAACGTAGTGGCGCGAGGGGCTTCAGCACACAAGCTCGTCGACGTCCTGCGCCAAGACCGCTTTTATCCGCACCCGGAGCTGCTGGTCACGTTCATCGACAACCACGACAAAAAGCGCTTCCTGACGGAGGCCGGTGGCTCGACGGAAAAACTAAAGCTGGCGTTCTCACTGCTGGCTACGCTCCGGGGAATTCCGCAGATGTATTACGGTGACGAAGTCGCGATGGCGGGCGGCGACGATCCGGATGACCGGCACGACTTCCCCGGAGGATTTCCAGGCGATCAACACAATGCCTTCACCCGCTCCGGCAGAACGGCTGCCGAGCAGGACGTGTTCTCCCACGTGCAAGCCCTGCTGAAGTTGCGACGGGAGCACGCGGCCCTTCGTACAGGTACGCAAAAACATCTGGCTGTCGCTGACAGTTTCTATGCCTTCACACGAGAAGCAAATGGCGAGCGGCTGCTGATCGTTTTTCACCACGGCTCGACCGGCGAAAACATCACTATCCCGTTAGCCGATACGTCAATCGCTGATGCCCAAAACCTGACGCCCATTTTCGGCAACACTCCGGCACAGATTGTGGACGGGCGGTTGTCGTTGCGCCTTCCCGGAGAGAATCTCGTGATCTACCGGGTGCAGTAAGGCAGGAGCGACCGAGACTGATCTACTGCGCTCCCTGTCGAAAAGCCGAATGGTGCAGGCATGCTACGTCCTACCGCATTGAATTCCCTGCTCTGATTCCGTACCTTTGCCTCAGCGATACGCGCGGCTGCCGAGAGGGGCGCTGGCGGCATCCAAGCATTTGGGCGAAGAGGACGGATCATGAGCCAGGCCACTTCTACGATTCGCAACTATGGTTTCTTTCTGAATGGCGGCTGGAATACCCGCGGCAGCGAGACAGTCATAACCTCGCCGTACAACCGCAGTGTTCTAGGAGTAGTGTACGAAGCCGACAGCAACGATGTGGAAACTGCGGTCGAATCGGCTGTGCAGGCGTTCACGGTCACGCGAAAAATGTCGTCATACCAACGCGCTGTCGTGCTCCGGAAGATCGTCGACGGTCTCACATCGCGTCACGAGGAATTTGCCCGCACCATTTGCCAGGAAGCCGGCAAGCCCATCAAGACCGCCCGACTCGAAGTGGACCGCTCCATCAACACCTTTGAAATTGCCGCTGCGGAAGCCACCCGAATTTATGGCGAATACATTCCCCTGGACACGCTGGAAGCCACCGCCGGAAGATGGGGTTTGCTGCGCCGGTTTCCGCTGGGTCCGGTCTTTGCGATAACGCCATTCAATTTCCCGTTGAACCTGGTTGCGCACAAGGTGGCCCCAGCCTTGGCTGCAGGGTGTCCCATCATCTTGAAGCCGGCTCCGCAGACACCTATCTCCGCCCTGCTCCTGTCAGAGGTCGTGCAGGAAGCGGGCTGGCCCGAGGGCGCGATGGCTGTCATGCCGCTCTCTAACGAGAACGCAGGGGGCCTGGTCGCCGACGACCGGATCAAATTGCTCACCTTCACCGGTAGCGCGGCCGTGGGATGGCAGCTCAAAACCCACGCGGGCAAGAAGCGGGTCACTCTCGAACTTGGTGGCAACGCCGCAGTCATCGTGCACAACGACGCGGACATAGCATATGCCGCCCAACGATGCGTCGCCGGTGGCTTCTCCTATGCGGGACAGACCTGCATTTCCGTGCAACGCATCCTGGTGCATCAGTCAGTCTTCGACCAGTTCACCAGGCTGCTCGTCGAGGGAGCCAAGGCGTTGAAATGTGGCGACCCGCTGTCGGATGCCACGGACGTCCCCCCTCTCATACGTGAGCAGGATGCGGTTCGGGTAGCCGAGTGGGTACAGGAAGCAGTGGATGTCGGAGCCAAGCTTCTGTGCGGTGGTACACGCCAGGGATCGATCGTACCGCCTACAGTTCTCACTGATACGACCCCGGACATGCGGGTAAACTCGGCAGAGGTTTTTGGTCCCGTGGTGACCGTGGAGCCGTACGACAACTTCAACGACGCGCTTGACCGGGTCAACCAAACGTCCTATGGACTTCAGGCAGGGGTGTTTACTCGCGACGCGGGTTTGATTGAGATGGCCTTCGAAAGGCTGGATGTCGGCGGCGTCATTGCCGGCGATGTCCCCAGCTTCCGGGTGGATCAAATGCCCTACGGCGGAGTAAAGGACTCGGGCTTGGGACGCGAAGGTCTGCGTTATTCCATCGAAGACATGACCGAACGAAAACTTCTGGTGATGGCGTTGCGATAGAAAGGCAGGGATGTAGTTAGTGGTTAGTGGCTAGCGGAGAGGTGACATTTCTCAAATACTCGCCCGCAACAAAAAACGGCGCGTACCTGCCGCGCCGCCTTCTTGGAATCGAAACTGTTACTGCTGGTTGCTGGCTATGGGCTGGGCACCGCTGATCGGCGCGCTATCGCTTACCGATGCGCTTCCGTAAGGCGGCATCTCGGTCGGCTCGTTAGCTTCCGACCACGCAGCCTTCTGGTCATTCCGGCCGGAGTATCTCTCAAACACCATTACATGCAGAACCGGCTGCCGCTCTTCAATAGGGTCGACCATGCCTTGCGCCTGCAGCGGCAGCAGGTAGCTGCGGATCCACTCGTATTGCTCGTAGGTCAATCCGCGACGCGACATGTCGAAAGTGGTGCCGGTCAGGTGCGTCGAAGCGGTGTCGCCAAACTCGGGCGCCGCAAAGCGGTTCCAGCGACGCAGCCGATGTTGCTGCTCCACCGTGCGAACCAGCGAATTGATTTGCAGGGGCGAGTGGAACTGCTCGTAGTAGGCCTGGCTGAAGTCCTGAAGGAAATCGCGGGTCCATGGCCGGCAGTAGCGCCGGTTTTCCTGGATGTCAGCGGCAATCTTCAGCGCGTCGGTTTCCGGCACTTCCACCAGGTCATGCGAAAGCTCGTAACGTGTCAGCTCGTAATCATCGGCAATACGCGGCAACTGCAGTCGATCGAGCTCTTCGTTCTGCCGGACCAACATGTCGTGCGAACCCGGGAACATCGGACTCCAACGTCCCAGCCCTACTTGGGCGTGGGAGTAGCGGCCCGGACGAGCGACAAAAGCGGTGCGCAGCATGGTGTGACGGGTGTGATGTATCCGGGCGTGAGCGACCGTCCGGCTAACCGCCATAGCAGGCAAGCTCGCCATCATGGCGAGGGCAAAGAACAACAACGCATACCCCAGACGGCGCTGAGGCACGTTCGACACGAATTGCGACCCGATTCGACCCGACGAATAAATGCTAAGAAATGGCAACAAATGCATATCCTGAAGTGAAACCCTGCCTGAAAACTAATGATCTATTACAACACAGAAGCGGGATCCCACCAAGTTATCTGCGAGGCTTCTGCCCCAAAAGGTGGGGGAGTGGTCGGATGCGAAAAACCAGCAGGAACTCTGGATTTACCGGCTAACTTTGTCCTCGATAGATCATTTCCGTGATGGTGAAGTCGTCGGTTAGTGGTGTCCCGCAGCGGAACGCCGTCACCGTCTTTTCGACTTCCACTAACCCCAGGTGACAGCACGCCTCCAAACGTTCAGTACCGAAGAACTCTCCGTCGACATCTTCCGCCTCGGTGACGCCATCTGTCACCAGCAGCAGACGGTCGCCCGCATTCAACTTGATGGTTTGCGCTTCGAATTGCGCCATCGGCACCAGCCCAACCGGCAAATTACCTTCCTCCAACACCCTCACCTTATCGCCTGACACCAGCAATGGAGGCACGTGGCCACAATTGATGAGTTCGAGTTGGCCGTCGCCGACCAAGCGAGCCACAACTAAGGTTGCGTACTTCTGGCCCCCAACCTTCTCGCACAGAAAGCGGTTTACCGTACCGACCATCTCCGGCAGCGACGAGTCGCGGGCTAACTGCGAATACAACATGCCCTGCAGAATGGAAGCGACCACCGCCGCCGACACGCCCTTGCCGGAAACGTCGGCCACGATCAGCGACAGTCCTTTGTCCGTGTAGACGAGGTCGAAGAAATCTCCACCAATGTCCTTGCAGGCATAGCTAACCGCGTTCACTTTGGCAAACGGGACATCGGGAACGGTCACCTTCATCAGGCGCTGCTGAATCTCAGCGGCGATCGCCAGTTCCTGGCGATCGCGTTTGGCCGCGTCTTCCGCCTGCACCAGCGAAGCGTTCTCCACCAGGGTGGCGGCGCCATTGGCGATGGTGCGCAGAATATCGTGGCTGACCGACGAAAGCTTGCCTGACAGGAAGTGCGCGTCCAGGTAGAGAACTCCTTGCACGTCGCTGCCTTCGCCGGGCTTGGTCTCGTCCTTCAACTTCTCTTGAATCACCGTCTTGCGCAGTGGAATGCAGATCACGCTGTGCAGGTTATGCGCCACCACGCTCTCCCGTCCCGCCAACTTGGCCGAGTCATCCGTGTCGGTGACCAGAAACTCCGACGCACTCTTGGCAGCATCGCGCAACACTGAACGAGAGATGGTGCTGTCATCGGTAATGCTTTCGCCGGTCTTGTCGCGGCCTGCGGCGAGGCGAAGCTCTCCGTCGGGGTGCCGCAAGAAAACAAAACCGCGCTCGGCAGAAGTCAGGCGGAGAGCTGCTTCCAGCAAAGTTTGCAGAACGTCGTCCAGCACGCCACTGGTATTCAGTTTGCGGGCGGCCTCCAGGAAAACGTTCAGCATCTCGAGGTCGGAACCCGCCCCGCTGGCCGGCTTCCAGGTGGAGAACTGGCTCAAGAACTGTTGCGCTGCGCTCGAAGGAGAACGATCGGGACTGAAGAGAACATACGCCGCCCCTTGCACTCCAAATTCGACCCGGTCGTTGCGTCCCAACTTGCGGCGATTGACGCGCTCTCCGTTGACGAAGGTGCCATGCCGGCTGGCTTGGTCGACGATGTAGGTGCCGTCGGGCTCGCGGACGAAATGGGCGTGCTCGCGCGACACGCGTGGATCGGCCATCACCAAGTCGCGGTCTGTACGCCGGCCTACGGTGAAAGGAAAGTGGTCCAGCACCAGGGTGCGTCGGTCGGTACCTTCCACCACCACCAGGACCAGCGGGTCTCCTGTGGAGGCGGTATCCTGTTTGCGCATCCACATGCCAGTAGCACCCATGAGCCGTGTCTCCTTCGCGTTTCCTAGGGGTTCTTGCGATCGCCTTATGTAGGTAGAACTATAGTCTAAAGGGCTTTGCGGCATCTACTGTTGTTCCGCCCCTCTGCCGGGACATTTCAATTGGGGCATATCGTTGTTGTCGCCCCCCATTTCCGCATAACGCAACTCAAGCCCCGTCGTAAACTGATGGCCGGCTGATGCGCCATCCCACCCTGAACCGGTCAAGGAGATACTCGTGAAACTGCACGTCCGAACGATTTTTGCCGTCTTACTCAGCTCTCTCTTGTTATCACCGTTTGGGCTCGCCCAAACCCCGGTACAACCGACGCCTTTCTCGGCTGATATGCAGTTCAATTCCACTGCTCACGGCACGGACTCCCACAAAATGAACGGCAAAATCTATATGGGCCCGCAGCACATGCGAATGGACATGGAGGGCGGTCCGAACGGCGGCGCCATCATGATTACCAACTTCACCACCAAGACCACCGACACGCTGATGCCTGAGCAACACATGTACATGGAATTCAACGCGGCGGATGCAATGGCCGGTAGGTCCGGGACGCCGGGCATCAAGCCTTTGTCCGACCCCGGCAATCCTTGCGCTTCGGAAGAAGGAATGATGTGCAAGAACCTGGGCGTAGAGCAGATAGACGGCCGCACCTGCGATCACTGGCAGATGACCAACAAGGACGGCACAGTCACGAATGTCTGGATCGATCAGAAGATTCACTTCCCCATCAAGAGCGCTTCGCAGGACTCATCCTGGACTCTGACCAACATCAAAGAGGGCGAGCCCGAGGCCAGCCTTTTCGAGATACCAACCGGTTACCAGAAGATGGACATGGGCAACATAACGCAGGGCATGCATCCTCCACAGCAGTAGGTATCTGACGGGCGCTTGTCTTAACGGAGGCGGCGAACCACTTCGCCGCCTTGGCACCCACGATGGACAGCAACTTCTTTTTCCTTGGCGAAACCTTTTCCCGGCAGCGGGTTCGTACAAGTAATGACACCGGCGAACCAGTTCACGAGGTTGTTGGCAAGGGTTGCGGTTCCATAACCTTTGTCGTTCGCTTCCCCCACGTCATGCCATTCCCCGGCATTTGGGCATCCAACTTTTCAGCAACTTACTTTCCAAGGTGCGCGCGTAGTGATATTGCAAGGACCGTGAAGGAGAAGAACGTGAAGAAATCTGCGTGGCTTGTTGCAGCACTATTCCTGTTAGCGATGGTGTTTGCCCTGCCGATGTTTGGCGATGAAGGTGATCCGCCTAACCGTGTAGCCCGACTGAGTTACATGGATGGCGCCGTTTCCTTTGAGCCGTCGGGTGAAAACGACTGGAGCCAAGCCAGCCTGAACTATCCCCTCACCACCGGCGACCGCTTGTGGACCGACAACGGTGCGCGCGCTGAACTGGAAACCGGCAATGTCGCCTTCCGCATGTCACAGCAGACTGATCTGACTGCGACCAACCTCAGCGACCAGTTGATGCAGTTTGGTTTGGCGCAAGGATCACTGCGAGTTCGCGTGTACGACCTCCGTGCCGGACACAGTATTGAAATCGACACCCCCAACGGCGCGGTCACCGTGGTTCAGGCGGGCAGCTACCGCATCGATGCCTATCCTGACCAAAACATGAGCCTGGTGACGGTAAACAGCGGCTCCGTGCAGGTCACGGGCAACGACATCAACCAGATGGTGGAGCCTGGCCAGTCCGTGGAATTAACCGGATCGAATCCCGTTCAGATCAATTGGGTTCAGCCTCCCGGTACCGACGATTTCGATCAATGGTCGAACCAGCGCGACCAACGCTATCTCCGCGCTCAAGCGCGTCAATACGTAAGCCCCGAAGTACCGGGTTATTACGATCTCGATGGCTACGGCAGTTGGGACAACGCCGCGCAATATGGTCCGGTTTGGTATCCCTCAAACGTTGAGGTCGGCTGGACTCCGTACCGCAATGGACGTTGGGTTTGGGTCGAGCCGTGGGGCTGGACGTGGGTCGAAAGCGAGCCTTGGGGATTCGCTCCCTTCCACTACGGCCGCTGGGTGCAGATTGGACCGCGCTGGGGATGGCTGCCTGGACCGGTTGCGGTCGCGCCTGTCTACGGACCGGCATTCGTCGCCTTCGTCGGCGGCCCGGGATTCTCGGTTGCCTTTGGCACGGGTGGCGTTGCGGCATGGTTCCCGCTGGGTCCAGGTGAGCCGTTCTATCCCTGGTACCACCACAGCGACAACTATCTCCGCCAGGTCAACGTCACCAACGTTCGCAACATCAGCGTGACGAACATTACCAACGTCACCAACATCACCAACGTTCACTATCGGAACCAGACGGTGGGCACCACGGCAGTTTCCTCGAACACGTTCCGCAGCGCTGAACCGGTCATGCACAACCTGGTCCGCGTGAATCCGCAGGAACTCGCGCGAGCGCAGGTCATTCCGCATCCGCAGATCAATCCCACGCCCCAGGCGATTGCTGCTGGAGCCAGACCCACGCGTCCGCCAGTGCAGGCACAGCGACCAGCCGTTGTTATGCATCCTCCGGTGGCGAACCTGCATGCTGCACCACCTCCGCCAACCGCTCACAACCCAACCGCGCCGGCCAATCGTCCTAACCAGGCGCCTCGGCCGAATGAAGCAGTGCGGCCGAACGAACCCGTACGCCCGAATGAAGCTTCTCATCCGAACCCAACCGAGGCACGGACTCCTCCGGCCCCTGAACCGAACAAGACGGCAGTAGCTCCTCCACGGGAAAGCCCGCCGGCGGCACCGCCTGCGCATGAAAATCCTCCCGCGGTCGCCAACAACCGGCCGACGGAGCCGAACAATCCTCCGCGGCCGCAGCCTCCGGCGGTGAATAATCGGCCGGCTCCGGCCCCCGTGAATCGCCCGGCCTTGGTCGCGAGAACACCGGTGCCGACGCCGCCCCCGTCTTATCAGCAACGGGCCCCTGCCATGGCCGACCATCCGGGACGTCCGCTGGAACCGCAGCAACGGGCCAATGTTTACGCGGGAAAGCCGCCGGGCCCCATGCAGGATAAGGAGTATCCCCCGCACGCCGGACCGGTGCGGCCTGCTCCGGTGCCACCAGCTCCGCATCCGAGTTCCAACTCACACGAAAGCCAGCAGAAGAAGTAACTCTACGGCTGGGTGAAAAAAGAGTTGAAGCTGCTCACGATTTGGGCTGGAAGCGACTCTCGATTGGACTTCTGCAACAGGCCGTGACCTGCGCCTTCGATGGACACCAACTTCGCGGGCGCAGGTATCAGTTTGATCGCAGTCTGTAGTTCTTCGGTCGAACCGAATGCATCGCGGGTCCCGCTGACGAAGACGACAGGCGTCTTCAACTCAGCCAGGTGCGCCGTCCGTAACTGCTGGGGACGCCCCGGAGGATGCAGAGGATAGGACAGGAGCAGCAGTCCTGCGACCAGGGACGAATCGCCTGCAACCAGCATGCTGGCCTGTCGTCCTCCGTACGATACTCCTCCAAGAAAAGCTCGCCCCTCAAAGCGCGTGCGCATCAGAGCCACGGCACGGCGCAGTCCTTCCTGATCCTGCTTGGCGTCGGACGGCGAAGGCGGCCCTTTAGGACGTCTCTGGCGGAACGGTAGATCGCACCGCAGCGTGCTCAGCCCCTCGGCGGCAAAGGCGTCTGCCAACGCGACCAGCAAGGGCGCATTGCAGTTCCCGCCTGCTCCATGAGTGAGCACGAGAAATCCCGAGCCGGACTTTGTCGAATGAATGTATCCGTGAACCGGCGCTTCGCCCGGTTCGACGTTAACGAAAGCTTCTGCCATAGCATTTGCCCCGGGGCATTATCGCGCGAATCACCGCTTTAGGCGAAGTCCATTCTTCATAAGCGTTGCGGTTTGAGAATGGTGAGCAGCTAAGGGGCGAAGACTTTGTAGAGCAGAACATAAATCACCACGCCGGTCACCGAAACATACATCCAGATAGCGAACGTGTACGGCGCGATTGCCTTGTGGCGCGCAAACTTTCCCTTCAGGGCGCGGGCCAGCGTGATCAGAATAAACGGCACCACAACCACGGCGAGGATCGTATGGGAGATCAGCAGGGTGAAGTACAGCGGACGCGAGAAGCCTTGTCCGCGGAAGTGCGTCACTCCCGCACGCAGCACAAGATGGTAATAAAGGTAGGAAATCAGGAACAGCGTCGAGGTGACGAACGCCGCCAGCATAGTCCGTTTGTGCGCTTCCTCATGGCCGCGCTTGATGAGGTACAGTCCAGTCCCAATGAGGACAGCACTCGAACCATTAAGCACTGCGTCTAGCGCAGGAAAGAAGGTTGGGCTGAGCTGCATCAGGCCGCCGGCTTGGTGGAGCGCCGGTTAGCCACCAGGAACGACAGCGCAAACATCACCAGGGTAAACAGTCCGAGGACAGCGAGGTTCCCGCTCAGCGGCAAGTCAGTCGAAGCCGCAGTGGGAAACAACAGCGAACGCAGCGCTTCGGTGCCGTAGGTCAGGGGATTGATCCGCATAAGCACACGGATCCACATCGACGCTCCCGACAGAGGGAAAAGCGAGCCCGACAGCAGCCACAACGGAATCAGGAACAGGTTAATGATGGCGTGAAACGCCTGCGTGGAATCCATGGGCCACGCAATAATGAAGCCCAAGGCCGTCAGGGAAAATGCGACCAGGAAGATGGTCAATACCGTCAGCCCAAAACTGGCTAGTGTGAAGTGCACACCAACGGCGGGGGCGAACACCAGGAAGATCATGCCTTGCAGCGTTGCCAGCGTCGCACCGCCAAGAACTTTGCCGAGTACGATTACCGAGCGGCTGACCGGCGCTACCAGCACGGAAAGCAGAAAGCCTTCCTTACGGTCTTCGATCACCGACATCATGGTGAAGATGGCGGTGAAGAGCACGATCATAATCAGTGCGCCGGGGAAGAAGAAGTTTAGGTAGTGTTGCCCGTCGGCACCGCCGGAGCGGAACGACGTTCCAAAACCCGATCCAATCACGACCCAGAACAACAGCGGCGAGGCGATGACACCAACCACGCGCGCCCTCTGCCGATAGAAGCGCACCACTTCGCGCCACCACAGACTGAGCGCAGGCAACATCATGCCTGATTTGCTGGGAGCGATTGCTGCCGGTAAAACTTGTGTGCCAGTAGCCATAATCAGTTGTCAGTTGCCGGTTTTCACCAGCCGGAGAAAGCGAAGCCTCTTGTGTTCTCAGCGGCTCTGCGGTGAATCACTTTCTGCGTCGGAGCCGGTCTTTTGGGTCCAGAAGCGGTGCCCTGTCCGGCGAATGAAGACATCTTCCAGGCTGGGCTTGTGCACCGAAACGCCTTCGATCTCGCCCGGGAAGGCCTCCACCACATCGGTCACAAAGCGGTGACCGCTTTCGATCTCCAGCCGCACCTGCCGGTCAAGCACCGTGGGCCGCAGCCCGAAGCGTTGTTCGATATGCTGCGCCAAGATCGCGGGTTCGTTCGCCTCCAGCAGGATGACGTCGCCACCGATTTCGCTCTTCAGTTCAGCCGGCGTTCCTAATGCCACCACATTGCCTTCGGCATAAATCGCCAGCCGGTCGCAGCGCTCAGCTTCTTCCATCAGGTGAGTCGTCACCAGCACCGTCACGCGTTCTTCATCGCGCAGAATTTGCAGATATTGCCAAAGGTCGCGACGCGCCCCCGGATCGAGTCCGGTCGTAGGCTCGTCCAGCAACAGCACGGACGGGTGATGCAGTAGTCCCTTCGCCAATTCCAAACGACGCTGCATACCCCCGGAAAACGTCTCGGCTTTCTCTTTCGCGCGATCCGCCAGGCCAACCCGGTTGAGCATCTCCTCGACGCGCTTCTTCAGCGCCGCGCCGCTCAGGCCGTAAATATGGCCGATCAGCATCAGGTTTTCCTCGCGCCGACAGTTTCAGATCGATGCTCTGCGCCTGGAAGACCACTCCGATGTTGCGCCGTACCAGCGCCGGCTCGCGGGCCACGTCGTGCCCCATGATCAGGGTGCGGCCACCCGAAGGCAGCATCAAGGTCGAAAGGATGCGGAAGGTAGTGGTCTTGCCGCTGCCGTTGGGACCCAGGAGCCCGAAAATTTCGGCTGGGCGGACATCGAAGGACACGCCTGCCAGGGCAACTCGGTCGCCGTACTGGTGGCGCAACCCTTGCAGCTGAATGACAGGTTGAGCGGCGGCATCGGATAGGCCGTAGGCCGGCGATTGCAGTTCCGAACTCGAGATCGTTGAACGGGAAGCCACGGCTCAGTTTACTACCCGGCGCGGTTAATCATCATGAGAGCGAACAATAGTGGTAGGTAAATGACCGATGCCTGTAACACGTGCCGGGCACGCAATTTCGACTCGGGAGCAATCGGCGTCAGCTTCATCGTCCACATGCGCACGCTGAACCAAAGCATTCCCATGCCCAAAATCAACGCGCCGTAGAAATACGTCCAGCCCGACATGCCCATTAATGTGGGAGCGAGGGAAACCGGAACCAGCGCCAGGGCGTACATCACGATCGCAAAGGCTGTGGAGCGGCCATCGCTCTCCACCACAGGCAGCATGCGTATGCGTGCGTTCTCGTAATCTTCGCGATAGAGCCAGGCAATGGAATGAAAATGGGGGAACTGCCAGAAGAACAGGATGGCGAACAACACCAGCGCTTCAGCGTCCAGGCGGCCGCGAATAGCGGTCCAACCCAACACCGGTGGCATCGCCCCTGGAAATGCGCCCAGGAACGTGCAGATGGGATGGATGCGTTTCATCGGCGTGTAGACCAGCAAATAGCTGATGGAGGTCAGCGCCGTCAAGGCAGCCGTGAGCCAGTTCGTGGTGATCCACAAATAAAGGACGCCGCCAATCGTCATACCAAAGGCAACGATCGACGCGTGCATCAGCGAAAGCGTTCCCGTGACCAGCGGACGGCGCGCGGTGCGGCGCATCAGCGCATCCACGTCGCGCTCCACCACCTCATTGATGGCAGCCGTTCCTCCACTGACCAGGCCGATACCAACCAGCGCATGCAACAACGTCCAGGACAACGACGTTACCCCCGACTTGGCGGCGGCAAAGTACGCACCCGCCCAGGCGGTCATGACAATCAAGGTGGTGACGCGCGCTTTGGTTAGCGTGGCGTAGTCGCGCAACAGCGAGGCCAGGCCTTCGCGGGGAACAGCCAATGGTTGAGTGGCGCTGCTCATGCGATAGCGGCCTTTCGGGGAGTGGCATGACCTGCCGGCTGGGTAGCGTGAGCGTCGATCATACGCCATGATTGCATCGCCAGTACCACAGAGGCAGCCAGAACCAGGGCGCCGCCGGCGACATGCGATACTGTGCTCACCACCATGATCGGCATGGGCTGGACCGCATCATGCCCGAAGGTCAGGCGGGTGAGATAAGAGCAGAAGCCAAGTCCGAGTTGGATCATCGAGCAGGCCCAGCAGGAGTTGTGTGGGCTTGCGCAGATGATCGATCTTGCCGTAGCGGGAAAGCACGCGAGCGATCGTCCAGCACAACATCGCAGTGACCACGCAGGCCCCAATCAGATGCGGCAGGAGCTTGATTCCCGAATGGCGAAACGCCGCACCCAGGATTAACTGCACCCACACGCAACCTGCCGCAATCATTGTCAAAACCGGGGTGCTGGGCCAGGCGTCACGCTCGACGAGCGGCTCGCCGTCCTGCAGCCAGGCGCGGCTGGTAAACAGCGCCATCGCCACCACAATGCAGAAAATCGTCTGGCCCAAGGTGGCATGAGCCGTTGAAATAGTCCACGGCAGGAAGTGCAGCACGGTGATACCGCCCAAGACCCCCTGTCCTACAACCGCGCCCAGCGCCGTCCAGCCCAGGACTCGCATCCACCTACGGCTTTCCACCCGTTGCGTCCACACCGCCATCACGATGATCAGCAGGCCGATGAACTCGGCGATCATGCGGTGAGTATGCTCGTACTTCACCCCGCCGACCATGGGAGGAATCCGGTACAGCGAACCGAACGAGGTCGGCCAATCAGGGACCGAGAGTCCGGCGTCGTTGCTGGTGACGAGTGCCCCAGCCACAATAAGCAAAAACGTTGCGCAAGCGAGAATGACAGCAAACCGATGGTGCGCCGGATTGTATGCGATGAAATCAGATCGCGACGTCAGAACATGCTCCCTACAACGTTGCGTCCGCGCAAAGCGATGGTGTCGCTTGTGGGGCAATGGTTCATCCGACCCTCCCGATTACCGGGGCTCGGAGCTGTTCAATGGTTCAGCAGAATTGCGGCGTAAAGAATTGCAGCGAACGCCTTTCCTCATCCCAGCGCTCGTGAAATATTGTAGCAAATAGACAGTTCATTCGATGAGCACGGCCAACCAGAGATGCGGATGCCCAGTGCAAATGGCCGGATCATTCCGGCGCGGTGGTGGGTCAAGTCTCGGTCTCAGCAGCTATCGCCAACCGCGGCTGACAACCAAGCCAGATAAGCCTCGCTACCGCCCTCGATGGGGATGTGCACGAACTCCGGCAGTTCGTAGGGGTGCATGGCTTCCATCGCCTGTCGCAGCTTGTCGAGACAGGTGGCAGTGGTCTTGATAAGCAGCAGGTACTCCTCTTCGTTTTCCACCTGCTCCTTCCAGCGATAGATCGACCGTATCGGCCCCACGATGTTGACGCACGCAGCCAAGCGACCATCGACTAGCTCGCGGGCCATCTTGTCGGCAACGTCCTTCGAGCCAACCGTGGTTAGAACTATGCAGGCACCCGTCATCCACCCTCCACCTCGATTTTCGCCCGAACTGTGGCGCGTGTACACCGCTGATCCCGTCCGCCGCCCTTGATTGTTCGCTTGCGCGGCCGCCCAATGTCAATCTTGGTTCGCTCCCGCTTTTTTGGTTTCGAACTTCTTGACTGTCTGCCGGAAGCGAAGTTCACTGGATACTGGCACTTACCCGCTCTGCGCCGAAAAGACAGTAGCCCGAGGCCGGCCGGCTACAACCGGCAATTGGAATTTGTCATGCAGGTAACAGTTCATATCGCAGGTCGTTGGATCTATCGCATGCGCCGCGTACTGGCGACTATGTGTATTGCATTACTCACCGTTCTGATTGGCTACAGGGTAGTCTTCGGAGCTAACGGCATGAAGGTCTGGCAGAGCAAACGTGCCGAGGTCGAGCGCCTTGAGCAGGAAATCGAACGCAGCAAATGTCAACACGAAGCGCTCCAACGCCACGTCGACGCCCTGCAGCGTGGCGACCCCAGCGTGATTGAGAAGGAAGCCCGCGAACAACTCGGGTACGTCAAGCCGGGCGAAGTCGTATTATTTGAACAAAGGTCCAAGCCTGATCAGCAGCACCCCTCGGCCGTCGCCCAGAACACAGACCAGAAATAAGCCCGGCGCAACGGCAGTCCGTCCCTATCGCACTGCGGGATCCACCCCCCCTGCGTCTTATTTCAGAGCGTTCCCTCCTCATTGGCAATGGCACCGCACAGGACTACACTGGTCGACATCTGCACGGTAGGGCCGACATTGTGGGGCTATATTTGTAGAAAATCGGCTTTAATCGCCAAATGCCGCATCCAACGTGGTGATGGCGTTCGTACTTCAGCGAGTGGTTCATCAGGTCTGGGTCACGCAATCTGACCGGCCAGCTGCCGGCAAACCATGAGGAGATTGAAAATGAAAACGAAAGCGCTCCTGGTAATTGGTCTATATCTTTGCTGCATGACGGCTTTTGCCGCAGCCAAGGATCAGAAATGGGATGGATGGATCAGCGACTCCAAGTGCGGCGTCAAGGGCGCCAACGCGGCCCACGAAGCCTGCGCCAAGAAGTGCGTGGCCGGCGGCGAGAAGCCGGTGTTCGTGACCGACAAAGACCAGAAGGTCGTGCAGGTCGATAATCCCGATGCGTTGCAGGACCACCTCGGACATCACGTCCAGGTGACGGGCAACATGACCAGCGGCGGGTCGCTGCATGTCGACAGCGTCAAAATGCTCTCTCAGAGCGGTGGAACCGGCAGCGGCATGAGCGACATGCACTAGGTCTTCGCGACACCAAAAGGGAAAGGCGGCCGAGGCCGCCTTTTTTATTTTTATTTCCTCGGAAAGCAGCTGCCTGCCTTCAATCCACCTCGTGCTTGGCGGTGTAACCGTCTCGCGCCGAAACTGTGTATTTGATGTCCTTATTCTTCTGGTCTTTGATAATGAGTGGCTTGTCGTCAGGGCCCACCAACTCCACCCTCAGTTTGCGATATGTCCCGTCCTGCTTGGCATTCGTCGGCTTGTAGGTGATGGTGTACTGGTCGCGGATCGACTGTGCCACTTCGCGGAAGATGTCCGGCAACTCGCCCATCAACCGGGGAGCATAGCTGCGGCCACCGGTCATCCGGGCAAAGGCGTTCATCTGATTCTTGGCCTGCGCATAATCCATCATGAGAGTTGCGCCGAAACATTGGGATTCCGCGCCGCTGCGTCCACCCGCTCCAGAAAGGCTTCGCCGGTGCAGATGGTGTAGATGGTCACATTCGGCGTGGCTTTAATCTTCTTCAGAATCTTGTCCAGCGTGAGTTTGCTGAAGGTGTCACGGCCGCTGGCGATGATCACCAGTTCTTTATGGCCGGGAATGCGATCGAGCCGGTCCAGCGTGTCGTACATCGCGTCGAAGATATTGGTTTCGCTGAACCCCGGAACACGCAGCGAATTCAACGCGCCGAAGATGGCCTGCTTGTCCTGGGTAAAGTCCACCAGGATGTGCGTCTTCATATCAAACTCAACCACCGCGACCCAGTCCTGCGGCTGCAGGTTGGAGGCGAACACGTAGGAAGAGTTCAGCGCGTCGTACATGAAGTTGTAGTTCGTGGCGGCGAACTCCACCAGCATCACCGCCGTAATTGGGGCTTTGCTGATGGTGACGCTCTGTATCTTTTGCGGCACTCCGTCTTCCCACACCTTGAAGTGCTGCTCGGCGACATCGAGCGGCAGCGACAGCGGGCGTCCGTCCTTTTGCAGGACGTGAGCGTCAACTGTCACCAGCGGAACGTCAACGTGCAGCGAGTATTCCGGAGTGTCGTTGCTGCTTAGGCTTGGGCGGTGGAGGCGGCTCTTCCGACCCGCTCTTCTTAGGCACCGCGATCGGTCCGGAATCGCTGGTCGGCCCGCCGGCGGCAGCCGGCATCTGGTCCTGCTGGCTCTTTGTGGGCTGCGATTGGCTTTGATCGCTGCCGCTCGATTGGGCACGGCTGGGGAGAGCCGCATAGGAGCTGAACGGCCAGCAAGCCTGCGAGTGCCACATTCGTGGGACGAGCAAACACAGGTAATTTTTTCAGTAACTTAAGGTGTTTCTCAGAATACATCGGGTGCCTCATCGGCCAGACTGTCTGCTAGTATAAATGCAATTTCAGCCTATCTGTTTCGGTGTGGGGCAGCAGAAAACCTGCTTGCTGTTGGACGCGCCTGCCTGCACATGGGAATCGACAGGCGCCGCGATTTCCGGTTGCGGAGCCAAAGAGTCGCGGCTAAGGAACAGAAAGCATGCTCCAGCGCGCTATTTCGTCTGCTCTCGTCTGCCTTGTATCGCTCGGCGCTTACTGCGTTGAACACAAAGTCCAAATCATGCCCGAAGACCAGGTGAAAGCCGGAATGCACGGCTTGGCTTACACGGTCTTTGAAGGCACCACTCCAGAGTCGATGGACGTCGAAGTTCTGGGTGTGCTGCGCGACATGGCCGGACCGCAGGCCGACGTGATCCTGGTGCGCCTGCACGGGAAGAAAGTCGAGTACACCGGGGTGGTCGCCGGCATGAGCGGCAGTCCGGTCTACATCGACGGCAAGCTGGTGGGCGCTATCGCGTACCGCATCGGCGAATTCTCTAAGGAGCCCATTGCCGGCATTACGCCCGTGGCTTCGATGATGGAGATCGATGCCATGGACAAGCGGCCTGAGCCCGACGTGGCTCAAGGAAACTCGGGCGAAAAGCGCGTGATCAGCCGTACCTCCGGACCGGGTCTGCCCACTTCGCGCGACGATCAGTCGGGCTATGCCAACCTGCTACATCCCATCGAAACTCCTCTGGTGTTCAGCGGTTTCAGCCAGGAAACCATGAAACTGTTCTCCAGGGATTTCGCCTCCGCCGGAGTGGTCCCCGTGATGGGAGTCGGCTCGGTCAGCAACGATAAGCAGCCTGAACCCCTGCAACCCGGATCGGCCGTCAGCGCCATCCTGGTGCGCGGGGACATGAACATTGCCGGGACCTGCACGGTCACCTATCTCGACGACTCCCACCTGCTGGCTTGTGGGCATCCGCTGTTGCAGTCCGGCAGCATCGACATGCCGATGACGAAGGCCACCGTACTCGCCACTCTGGCTTCGCCGGAAAACTCTTTCAAGATCGTCAATACCACCGAACCGGTTGGTGCCTTCGTACAGGACCGCCGGGCAGGCATCATGGGACGCTTCAACCAGGAACCACACATGATCCCGGTGACCCTGACGTTCCACGGGGTTTCAAACCCCAAGCAGTTCCATTACGAAGTTCTGAACAACGCCAAGATCACACCAGCCGCGATGATGGCCACCGTTTTCAACGCCATCCAGGGCATGAATGACTACGGCGAGGACACCACCTATCGCCTGCAAGGCAACATCTCGGTACTTGGCTATCCCAAGTTGAGCGTGAAGAATATGTATGCTCCGCTGGATGGCTCAACGCCGACAGCGTATGGCATCGCGCTGTCGATTGGCGAACACTTCAGCCGCATCTTCGAGAATCCTTACGAGACGCCCAAGATCGAAGGTGTGGAGTTGAATTTTGATTTAGTGCCAGACCGTCGATCGGCACGGCTGGAAACGGTCCGCACCGATGTGACCGAGGCTCGCCCCGGCGACGAGATCACAATTGAGGCCCTGTTGCGGCCGTACCGCGGCGAAGGCATTCTGCGTCAAATTCCGGTCAAGATTCCCACCTCGACCCCGAAGGGTACTTTGCGCATCCTGGTCAGCGACGGCGAAACGTTGGATAAAATGCACCGAGTATCGGCGCCGATGATTCGCCACCTTGATTTAGGCTCGACCATCGCCATGCTCAACAAAGAGCACACCAACTCCGAAGTGTACGTCTCTCTGTTGGAGGCCAACCCGCAAGCCATGGTGGAAGACAAAGTGATGCCGACCCTGCCCCTGTCGGTAATGAACGTCATGGATGGGCTGCGTGGCACGCAGGACATGATCGTGGTCGCCGAATCCGCAGTGGATGAAGCAGCCACACCCGTGGACTACGTGGTCTCCGGCTCGCAGGTCATCACGGTGAACATTAAGTAAGGAAGCGTTTAGCCACAAGCCTTGGCCCTGAGTTTTCAGCGGTTCCCTTGCATCTCTGGGGTTCACGAACCCTGTGGTACGCTTTTCTTGCCTCTGCGGCAACGCCTTCAGGACTCATGATGAAATTGCATCGTCTGGCGCTCTTGTGCCCGTTGCTTATGGCAACGTGCTGGGCACAAGCCACGCGCACCTGGGAACAAGCTAAGTACGACGACTTCGAAAAAGGTACGGCCCACGGAATCGCCATCAGCAACCAGGGCAGTCTTACGCTGGCTCCGGCCTTCAACGCTCTCTACACGTCGCCGTCTACCTACGTTTGGGACATCGCCTCCGACCTGCAGGGAAACGTTTACGCGGCGGCTGGTTCTCCCGCGCGCGTGTACAAACTCACGCCCGACGGCAAGGCTGTGATCATCTTCGCTCCCCAGGAATTGCAGGTGCAGTCGCTGGCCGTCGACTCTGCGGGCGCGATCTACGCGGCAACTTCTCCGGACGGCAAAGTGTACAAACTGGTCCACGGTGGCCCGGCGCCCGGCAAGACTCCTGAAGGCTCCCACACCACGGCCGAGATTGCGGCCGCCCAGGAAGGCGCCAAGCCCGGCCCTGAAGGCGAGAACCCACGCGTGTCCGTCGCCGTGGATCCTTCCTATAGCGCCAGTGTCTATTACGACCCCAGGACGAAATACATCTGGGCGCTGGCTCTTGATCACCAAGGACAGCTTTACATCGGCACGGGCGATCGTGGCGAGATTTTTCGCGTTGATCCTAAGGGTCGTGGCAGCCTCTTCTTTAAGAGCGATGAAGCCCAGATTCGCGCCCTGGAACTCGACGCCAAAGGTAATTTGATCGCCGGCACGGACGGCAGTGGCCTGATATACCGCATTTCGCCGCAGGGTGAAGCCTTCGTTCTCTACAGCGCGCCCAAGAAAGAGATCACCGCCCTGGCTGTCGACCGCCAGGGCAACATTTATGCGGCGGGAGCGGGAGAAAAGCACGCCAGCACACCGGCGCTCAACCCTACCGCTGCGACTTCGAGTGTCATAGTCGTGGCTCCGCCCGTTCAGGGAGGCACTGCGCAGACGACCGCGCCGGGGTCGCCCTCGGGCGGCTCTTCGTTCACCGCCATTCCCTATCCAAACATCACAAATGTTGGCGGTTCAGAAATCTACCGGCTCTCGCCCGACGGCTCGCCCAAAACAATCTGGACGTCGCACGAAGATCTGGTCTACGCCCTGGCTTTCGACCGCCGAGGACAACTGCTGGCGGGAACCGGCAATCGCGGAAAGATCTACTCCATCGATGGCAGTCAGTACGCCGATCTGGTCGAAGCCAGTGCGAGCCAGGTCACAGCCTTCGCTCCCGCTCCAAACGGCGGCTTGTACGCCGCCACCAGCAATCTGGGCAAGGTTTTCGTCTTAGGCCCGCAGACCGTCACAGAAGGCGCCTACGAAAGCGACGTCTTCGACGCCAAGAACTTTTCCCGCTGGGGCCGAGTTGAGATACGCGGCACGGGCAACTTCCAACTCTTCGCCCGCAGTGGCAACGTCGACAATCCCGATCGCAACTGGAGTTCGTGGAAGCCCATCGACCTCAGGAAAAATTCACGCGTCGATGCGCCACCGGCTCGCTTCATCCAGTGGAAGGCCGTACTGCAAACCGCGGCGGCAAGCCCGGTCATCGATAGCGTGTTGGTCAACTACCTGCCGAAGAACGTCGCGCCGGAGGTAGACAATGTGACCGTGGCCGTTGGGGCCCGCGTCCCGGCTGGCGTTCGCAGCGAGGTTGAGAGCTCCGACACGCCGTCGTACCAAGCCGCCCTGCCCACCGTTAAAGATAAAGGTGCGATTGCGGTGAAGTGGAAGGCCCGAGACGCCAACGACGATGCCCTTGTCTATGACCTCTACTATCGTGGCGACGGCGAGACGCAGTGGAAGCTAGTACGAGAGGGGTTGGACGAGCGTTTCGTGAATCTTGATTCCGACCTCTTCCCTGACGGAGGCTACACGATCCGCGTGGTTGCCTCGGACGCGCCGTCTCACTCCGTCGACGACGCCCTCACGGGCGACGCCATCAGTCCCCGCTTCGAAGTGGACAACACTCCGCCCAGCGTCGACTCGCTACATGCCACGGTCGACGGCAGCCAGATTCACGTCGAGTTCCGTGCGGTCGACAGCTTCTCGCCCATCAGCCGCGCCGAATACTCCATCGATGCAAACGACTGGCAATTGGTCGAGCCGGTGGGACAGATTTCAGACTCTAAGACCGAGGAGTACGACTTCAAGCTCACGGTCCCGGTCAGCGCCGGGGAAGGTGCAGCGGGCAAAGCTATCGCCCGCTCGGCTTCGGGCGAACATACTGTCATCGTTCGCGCCTACGACCGCTTTGACAACGTGGGCAGCGGCAAAGTCGTGGTCAATGTGCCGGCCGGTCGATGAGTGAATCTGACGACAGGAGCATGACCGCATGACGTTGCGTTCCGCCATGGACGTTCTCGCCCTGCTGGTCTGTTCCGTTTACTGCACCATCCCACTGTTCTGGCTGGTTGTGCATCCTTTCATTGCGCGCTGGCGCGAACGCGGACGCCGCGCCTACGGCTTTATCCTTCCCATCTGGACAGCCTTCATCGCCGCGACGTTCGCGCTGCTATGGCCGTTTCGCTTAACTCACTTCTATTCCAACTGGTTTGCCTGGGCGCCAGCCGCGATCTTCTTCCTGGCTGGTTTCTCGATCTATGCCGCGGCGTTCAAAAAGTTCGACCGCGTGCAGGTGTCGGGGTTGGCGGAGCTGGAGCCAGGCAAACATCGGCAGGAGTTGGTGACCACAGGCATCCGCTCGCAGGTGCGCCATCCTATTTACCTGGCTCACCTTTGCGAGATCCTCGGATGGTGCGTCGGCACCGGACTCGTCGCGCTCTGCGTTCTTGCCATCTTAGCCGTCCTGACCGGTGGGGTGATGATTCGCATCGAAGATCGCGAACTCGAAGCTCGCTTCGGGGCTGGCTACGCTGCCTATCGGCGAAGCGTTCCCGCCATCCTGCCGCGCCTCGGAATTTAGTCCTGCTTTTAACTTCGCTACAATGAGGTTCGTCGAGCGCTCAGCATGCAATTTGAACTTTTCGTAGCCGCGCGCTACTTGCGGGCCAAGCGACGCCAGGCCGTCATAGGCGTCATCACCGTGATCTCCATCATCGGAGTCGCGGCAGGCGTGGCTTCGCTGGTGGTCGCCCTGGCCATCAACAACGGCTTTCGCCAGGACTTGCAGGACCGCCTGCTGGGCTCGACCTCGCACATCAACCTGATGCGCGTGCAAAGCGACGGCATCCGCAATTGGGAGTCGCTGCTCTCGCGCCTGGAGAAGCAGCCTCACGTGGTTGCCGGAGCTCCGGCCATCTACGAGCAGGTGCTCATCTCTCGCGGAGCGCGTGCGCAAGGCGGAATTCTAAAGGGCATCATCCCGGAGGACGAGCGCAAGGTCAGCGCCATTCTCGACTCAGTGAAGCAGGGTTCGGCGTCGTCATTAGAGCAAGCTCCGACCCCCGCACCGCCCGCGCCGGCTGACGATGAGGACGCCAATCAAAATTCCGCCGGCGCGGCTTCGCTGCCTCCCATCATCCTCGGCAAAGACATGGCCGACCAATTGGGGGCGAACGTCGGGTCGATCGTCACCATTACCAGCCCGCAAGGCGAACTCACTCCCTTCGGCATCGTCCCCAAGTACAAGCGCTTCAAGGTGACGGGCGTCTTCGCTTCCGGCTTCTTTGATTACGACAACACCTGGGCTTTTATTCGCTTGGCCGACGCCCAGCGACTCTTCGATCTTAGCGATGTCGTCTCGGTTCTGGAATTTAAGGTTGATGATATTTATCAGGCAGGCGCCATCGGTCAGCAGCTTGAAAACGAAGCCGGCAAAGGCTTCATGTCGACCAACTGGATGGAGCAGAACCGCGCCCTGTTCCACGCGCTGCGACTGGAGCGCGTCGTTACTTTCATCACCATTGGCCTGATCGTTTTTGTCGCTGCCCTCAACATTCTTATCTCGCTCATCATGATGGTGATGGAGAAGACGCGCGACATCGCCGTGCTGGTTTCCATGGGAGCCAAGCGCTGGCAGATCCGACGCATTTTCATGTACCAGGGAATTCTCATCGGCGTGATCGGAACGGTGTTGGGCCTGATCGCGGGCTATGCCGTCTCCCTGGCGGCGGGACACTATCACTTGGTATCGCTCTCCGCCGAGGTCTACTCCATTGACTACGTGCCGTTCGCACCTCGCGCGATAGACGGCCTGCTGGTAGCCGCAGTCGCTATCGGGGTTTCGTTCATCGCCACGCTATATCCGTCCTGGTCGGCGGCCGGCGTTTTACCCGCTGAAGCCCTGCGCTACGAATAGGCGGTGTGTCAGCAGCAACGACAACACTGTCCAACTCCGGACACGTGGGACCAACCGCTTCTTGCGCCGCCGCAATTGACCGTGTCGTCGTGCTACCCTTTTTAGTTTGCTTATCGTCTAGAACAGTTGCTGCCTCCGCAGCACCCTTGGAGTTCCTGAATGAGTTTCCTTCCGCTATCCGTAAAGTCAATTCTCAATTCTCTGACAATTTGTTCCCTAGGTGTGGCGATGCTTCCAGCCTTCGCGCAAGACGCCCCCGCGCCGGTAACGCACGGTATCTCCGTGGCGAACATGGAACGTTCGATCAAACCCGGTGACAACTTCTATCTGTATTGCAACGGCGACTGGATCAAGCGCACCGAGATTCCGCCGGATCGTAGTCGCATCGGCGTGTTTTCCTCGCTGGCCGATCTGAGCGACAAGCGCACCTCGGAGCTCATTGAAGAGACCGCCAAAGGCACTGCGGGTTCGGGAGCGGGCGCGCGCAAGATCGCTAACCTTTACAACTCGTACATGGACGAAGCCGGCATCGAGGCCGCAGGTACCAAGCCGCTCGATCCCCACCTGAAGGCGATTGCCGCCATTCAGAACAAGAAGGAACTGGCGTACGCGTTGGGCCAGACGCTGCGGGCGGACGAAGACGCGCTGAACAACACCAACTTCCACTCCCCGCACCTGTTCGGATTGTGGGTTGCTCCCGGATTCAACGACTCCGACCACTACGCCGCGTACTTGTTGCAGGGCGGCGTTCAGTTGCCCGACCGCGATTACTACCTGTCGGACAGTGAGCACATGAAAGACATTCGCACCAAGTATCAGGCGCACGTCTCGGCGATGCTAAAGCTCGCGGGGTATACCGAGACCGACGCCCGCGCGGAGCGCATCGTCGCCCTTGAGCACGCCATCGCAGAGAAGCATCTCAGCCTGTCGGATAACGACGACATCCACAAAGCCAATAACACCTGGAAGCAGGCCGATTTCAGCAAGAACGCGCCCGGCCTCGACTGGGGGGAGTACTTCCGCGGTGCAGGACTGACCAAGCAGTCCAGCTTTATCGTGTGGCAGCCTACGGCATTTGCCGGTGAGTCCGCGCTGGTGGAGTCGACTCCGCTGGAAACCTGGAAAGACTGGCTCGCCTATCACACCATCGAAGAGTACGCGCCCTACCTGCCCAAGGCTTTCGCCGACGAGCGCTATCGCCTTCTTCGGCAAAGAACTGCAAGGCGCACCGCAGCAGCGGCCCCGTTGGCAGCGCGGCGTCAGTTATCGTCAACCGCCTTTTAGGCGACGACGTTGGCACAGCTTTATGCCCAGCGCTACTTCCCGCCCGAAGCCAAAGCGCAGGCGCAGGCCATGGTGGCCAACATCATCGAGGCGTTCCGCAAGCGCATCGAGGCGCTCTCGTGGATGGACCCTTCGACCAAGGCTGAAGCCCAGGCCAAGTTGACCACGCTATATGTCGGCATCGGCTATCCCGAGACCTGGATTGATTACTCGGCCTACGAGGTGAAGGCCGACGACATCTTCGGCAACATCTGGCGCGGCAACCTCTTCGACTATCATCGCGAGGTCGCGCGCCTGGGGGCTCCGGTTGATCGCAAAGAGTGGTCGATGACGCCGCAGACGGTCAACGCGGTCAATCTCCCGCTGCAGAATGCCCTGAACTTCCCCGCCGCTATTCTTCAGCCGCCGTTCTTCGATCCCCAGGCTCCCGCCGCCGCCAATTACGGAGCCATCGGCTCAGTGATCGGTCACGAGATCAGTCACACCTTCGACACCGAGGGCAGCGCGTTCGACTCCAAGGGCCGCGTGCGCAACTGGTGGACGCCGGCGGACCTGTCGCATTTCGAGGCAGCCGCGGCCAAGCTGGCCGCGCAGTATGACACCTACAAGCCCTTCCCGGATTTGTCGGTGAACGGCAAGCAGACGTTGGCGGAGAACATTGCTGATGTTGCAGGAATTGCCGCCGCGTATGACGGCTATCGGGCTTCGCTGGCGGGCAAGCCTGCTCCTGAGCAGAGTGGCTTCAGCGGCGACCAGCAATTCTTCATCGCCTTTGGCCAGAATTACGCGTCGAGGTCGCGGGAGGCTGCGTTACGTCAGCAGGTGGCGGTGGACTCGCACTCGCCAGCCGAGTATCGAGCCGACACTGTCCGGAACATCGACGGGTGGTATAAGGCGTTCGACGTCAAGCCAGGAGAAACACTGTACCTGGCTCCGGACGAACGCGTACGGATCTGGTAGGAAAAGAAAAGTGGACGCGAACCAGCAACGTCACGCCGCCAAACTGACGTTGCTGGACAGCGTTTGTCCAGGTCGCCATTCCCAAAGCGGTCTACAACAAATAAACCCGCTTTTTCCTAAGCTTTCCGCAGCAAAGTCGCTGACTTCCCGCTCTGAACATGTTCTAATTCTTGCAGGCTAACTTTGGCCTCCGGCTCCCGAAATGGGCATGGATGCAATGAGTTGGCCGGAATTTGTGTCGCGCAGGGAGCACACCTGCATCAAACTATTCAAGACGTGTTGTTACGAGCCGTATAACTTGAAGAAGGTTTTTCGCTCGGGCAATTCAGATTTGGTGCTCTTTGAGAATCTGTCGTTGCAGGTGCAAACCGGCGAAATGCTGGCGATTGTCGGGGAGTCGGGTACCGGGAAAAGTACCTTACTTCACATACTTGGAGCGCTTGATAGCGCTTCCGAAGGTGACGTATACTTCGCCCAACTTGAGTTGGGGCAACTCTCTGAAGAAGGTGCCGCTGAATTTCGCAGCCGTGAGCTTGGATTTGTGTGGCAGTTTCACTATCTGCTGCCCGAATTTACCGCCCTGGAGAACGTCGCTATGCCGTTGCTGATGCGGGGCATGCGCCGGGCGCGAAGCTGAGCAGCAGGGCCTGCAATGGCTGCAGGAAGTTGGTTTGGCGGACCGTGCCAGTCATCGGTCCGGCGAGTTGTCTGGAGGGGAACAGCAGCGGGTAGCGTTGGCCCGCGCCCTGATAACCAGCCGAAGATTCTGATGGCAGACGAGCCCACAGGGGACCTCGACAACCGGACAGCGGAAGCGGTTTTTAATTTGATCGCCAGGTTACATCGCGACTATCGTCTGACCTCGCTCATTGTTACTCACAATCTTGGGTTTGCGCGTCAGTGCGACCGCGTTTTGCGATTGGAGCGTGGCCGGGTGGCCGAGGTGTCTCCGCAGTCGTTGTCCGCCTAAGACAACCTCCGCGGGTTTGGCGGGTTTGCAGTAAAAGGGGCCTAAGCGGCCCTGAAATCGGCTCTGACAGATTGCCTGTCGGGGTCGCCGGTGACGGGAGAGTCAGGAGACGGGAGTCGGCAGGAAAAACAAATCCGGCCGTATCCTTGGAGAGGTTCCATGTTTGAACGGTACACGGAAAAGGCCCGGCGAGTAATCTTCTTCGCGCGCTATGAAGCCAGCCAGTTTGGTTCGCCGTACATCGAGACGGAGCACCTGCTGCTGGGGCTTCTGCGCGAGGACAAGGCACTCACCAATCGATTCCTCCGATCGCATGCTTCGGTGGAATCCATCCGCAAGCAGATTGAGGGACACACGACCATTCGGGAGAAGGTCTCCACTTCCGTGGACCTGCCTCTGAGTAACGAATGCAAGCGCGTGCTGGCGTATGCCGCCGAAGAGGCGGAGCGGTTGTCGCATAAGCACATCGGTACGGAGCATCTGTTGCTGGGGCTGTTGCGCGAAGAGAAGTGCTTCGCGGCTGAAATTCTGCACGAGCGCGGCTTACGGCTTTCCACCATTCGGGAAGAACTGGCTCGCACCTCGCAGGAAAAAGCAGCGCCCTCGCAACGCTCGCGCGAGTCGTCCTTGCTGTCCGAGTTTTCGCGCGATCTAACCCAAGCCGCGATGGACAATCAGCTCGATCCGCTGGTGGGCCGCGATGGCGAACTGGAGCGCGTCATTCAGATCCTTTGCCGCCGCACCAAGAATAATCCGGTGCTGATCGGCGAACCCGGCGTGGGCAAGACTGCCATCGTCGAAGGCCTGGCTCAGCGCATCGCTGACGGTGAGGTACCTTCCTTCCTGGCAGATAAGCGCATCCTTGCCTTGGATCTGTCGCTCATCGTGGCGGGCACCAAGTACCGTGGCCAGTTCGAAGAGCGGCTGAAAACGATCATGAAAGAACTGATGGAGTCGCAGAACTCCATCATCTTTATCGACGAATTGCACACCCTGGTGGGCGCAGGCTCGGCTGAGGGCTCGCTCGATGCGGCCAACATCCTGAAGCCGGCGTTGTCGCGTGGTGAAATCCAGTGCATCGGCGCCACTACGCCCGGTGAATATCGCAAGTCCATCGAAAAGGACCGTTCGCTCGAGCGCCGCTTCCAGGCGGTAAAAGTTCCTCCGCCGAACGAGGCCGACGCAGTCAAGATTCTCTTTGGCATCAAGGAGCGCTACGAGAAGTTCCACGCCGTCAGCTATACCGACGAAGCGATCACCTTCTCGGTTTCGCACTCGAACCGGTATCTCCCGGACCGCTTCCTGCCCGACAAGGCCATCGACCTGGTCGATGAAGCCGGCGCGCGCGTCAAGCTGCGGCAGACTTCCCTGCCCGAGGACGTGACCGAGGTGCAGAAGCGCATCAAGTTCATCGTGCACCGCATGGAAAACGCCATTGCGAACCACGAGTTCGAGAAGGCCCGCTTCTACTCCGACGAGGAGCGTAAAGAGCGCGAAAACCTGCGCGCCCTGCGTGAGAAGTACCATCTCGACGAGTCCTCAACCGGCGTCGTTGGCCGCGAGGACATCGAAGACGTGGTTTCGCGCTGGACTGGCGTGCCCATCGCCTCGATCAAGGAAGAAGAGAGCCAGAAGCTTCTCCGCATCGAGGAGGAGCTGCACCGTCGGGTCATATCGCAGGACCGCGCTATCTCGGCGCTGGCCCGCGCGATTCGCCGCTCGCGTGCTGGCTTGAAGAGCCCCAACCGGCCTATCGGTTCGTTCCTCTTCCTGGGTCCGACCGGCGTCGGCAAAACTGAAGTCGCCCGCACCCTGGCGCAGTTCATGTTCGGCAGCGAGAAAGCTCTGGTGCGCTTCGACATGTCGGAGTTCATGGAGAAGCATTCCGTCTCCAAGCTGATTGGTTCGCCTCCGGGATACGTAGGCTACGAAGAGGGTGGCCAGTTGACCGAGCGCGTGAAGCGCGCACCCTACTCCGTCGTGCTGCTCGACGAAGTGGAGAAGGCGCACCCCGATCTCTTTAACATCCTGTTGCAGGTGTTTGAAGACGGTCAGCTGACCGATGGCCTGGGCAATACGGTGGATTTCAAGAACGCCATCATCATCATGACTTCGAACATTGGCGCGCGGCATTTGCAGAAGCGCACTGGGCTGGGTTTCCAGGCCGAACTGGACGAGCACAACTCCACCAAGGTCGAGGACATGGTGCGCAACGAGGTGAAGCGCACCTTCAACCCCGAGTTCCTCAACCGTCTGGACGAGGTGATTATCTTCAACGCGTTGACGGAAGTCGACCTGATCCAGATCGTCGAGCTAATGGTGCAGCAGTTGAACACCAACCTGGCTCAGCGCTCCATCACCGTGACCGTGACCGAAGACGCTCGCAAGTGGATTCTCGACAAAACCGTCGTGGATCGCACCTACGGCGCTCGTCCGTTGCGGCGCGCTCTGCAGAAGTACATCGAAGACCCGCTATCGGAGGCGCTCATCCAGGGCACCTTCGCCCAGCGGCCCACCTTCATCGAGGTCTATCTCGACAAGGACCAGCTTTTCTACCGGCCGGTTGGCGAAGAGAAGACCGAAGGCGTGCTGTTGTACAGCGCTTAGTCTGAAACCACGCGAATACACTCAAAGGGAGGGCGGAAACGCCCTCCCTTCGTTATTGGGTTCGCCGAGCCGGACGCGACTTGCCGATGGCAGCATTGGGGACTTGATCACAGACGAATTGGCTACGCAAGTGTCATAGAATAACCACATGGAGTTGATCGTTTATTCGGCCCCGTGGTGCCCCGACTGCCGTACTGCCAAGCGCTTTCTCGCGCAGAATAACATTCCCTTCACCGAAGTTGACATCGAGAAGACCCCCGGCGCGGCCGACGAGGTCGTTCGCCGCACTGGCAAACGCGCCATCCCGCAATTTGTGATTGATGGCCAGTGGGTGCAGCCTTATCGCCCAGGTGAAGGTTTCCTCTATGAAGAGATGTCGGCGTTGTTAGGTTTGGTTGACGAAGGCTAGACGCGGCGAAGGGCGCAGTTCAACTGCGCCCCGATGATGCACAAATCCCCGTACGGTATTAACCCGCGATTGTCCGAAGTTTCCGTTCCTTCACCCAGCCTGGCTCGCGCACAAACTCTTCGTCCAGCCGCTTCATCCGCGCCGCCATAATTTCCGAACGGCCGAGATATCCTACGATCCTCCCAGGCTCGGCCCTGCTGATCACCGGCAGTCGGCCCACGTTGGCACGTAGCATTCTCGCCGCCGCGTCGTAAAGAATCTCATCCGGATAGCTCACCACTGGTTTGCGAGTGCCCGCTTCCAGGACGGTCATGTTGCCGGAGGCATCCTCCGCCAGCACCCTCATCATGTCCGCCCGCGTGATGATACCCGCCAGTTTGCCCTGTTCATCCACCAGTAGCAATCCCTGATGTTTCGTCACCGACGGATCGTGCCGGGTGATTCGCTCCATCAATTCCACCACCCGCAGGCTGGCCGGGACGACATCGAACTCCTTGGACATTGTCTGGCCAACGGTGACTTGCTGCAGAACATCCGGTTCGTAGTCCTGATGGATGCGCAAGCCGCGCCGGGCAAGCTTTTCCGTCATGATGGAATTTTTCGCGTAATGCACAGCAATGGCATCGGCGATCACCGTTACCAGCATCAGCGGCAGCACCGCGTTATAGTCGCGGGTAATCTCGAAAGCAAAGATGATGAAGGTGAACGCTGCCCGCGACGCCGCGCCAAACACCGCTCCCATGGCTACCAGCGCGAACGCGCCCGGCGCAAGATGGGCGGCCGGCCAGATCTTGTCGACCACGAGGGCGAAGGCCGAACCCATAGCTGCACTGACCATGAACATGGGCGCCAGCAAGCCACCCGACGTTCCCGATCCCAGTGAGATCACCAGCGCCGCCGACTTGAAGACGATTACCGCCAGCAAGCCCCCCAGCAGCATCTTCGCGGTCAGAATGTCGGAGATCGTGTCGTATCCCACCCCCAGCACGCGCGGCACAAAGTAGCCGATGATGCCCAGACCCAGCGCACCTATTGCCGGCCACCACATGTCGTGGATAGGCAGCTTTTCGAATTGATCCTCCACCCAATACAGGAGCTTGCTGAAACCCAGCGCAGCTCCGCCGCAAAGCAGCCCAAGAATCAGATAGAACGGCAACGCGTGCGGCAAACCAAAGTCGAGTGCGCCCACCTGGAACATCGGGCCCGGCCCCATCAACCGTATGTGGACGGTCGTGGCCAGCGTGCTGGCAATCACCAGCGGGATGAAAGAGCGCGACTTGAACTCGAACAGCAGCAGCTCAATCGCCAGGATCACTCCAGCGATGGGGGTGCTGAACGTGGCTGCCATGCCGGCTGCGGCTCCGCACGCCAGCAGGACTTTTCTCTCTGCGGCCGTCATGTGCAGCAACTGCCCAACCAGCGATCCCACGGCACCGCCCGTCTGGATAATGGGACCTTCCGCGCCAAATGGTCCGCCTGTACCGATGGCGATGGCAGCCGAAATTGGTTTCAGAATGGCAACTTTGGGTGCGATGCGGCTGCGGTTGATGAGTACCGCCTCCATGGCTTCAGGAATGCCATGACCGCGAATCTTGTCGGAACCGTAGCGCGCCATGATGCCCACCAGTAGGCCGCCAATCACCGGCGTCACGATCACCCACCAGCCAAGGTGGTTGCCGCGGGCGCTGACAAACGCAAACGAAATGCGGTGGTAGAAGAAAATGTTGGTAAACAGCCCGATCAGGTTGTAAAGCAGGTAGGCAATGATGCCGGCCAGAACGCCGATCGCCGCCGCCAGCAACGACATCAGCCCGGTGCGAAACCTTGCTTCCGTGCCTTCGCCAGAGGTATCTGGATGCAGCGGACTTAGGCCGTCAACTCCCAGGGTTTCGTCAGGATGATTCATTTGCTGGACCTCTTAGCGATGGCGGTTCGGGACCGCTGGTCGCCGCTCGCGGCGGACGGCTTGGCTCGGGTGGTCAGCTTGCGCAACGTGGCTGCTAATGCCGGGGCTGCCGTTTGCATTTCCGACCGCATTTGCCGGGTCAGTTCCGCCAGGATGTGCTCGCCGCTTTCTGTCAGTCGAACCCAGACCTGCCGACGGTCCGCTTCGCTACGCTGGCGCTCGATCAGCCCCTTCTTCTCCAGACGGTCTACCAACTCAACCGCGCTGTGATGCTGCAACTGCAGCCGCTCAGCCAGATAGGCGATGCTGGGATCTTCCTTGTCGGGCTTACCTTTAATGGCGAGCATCATCTGGTGATGTTGCGGCTCGATGCCGGCTTCCCGTGCGGCCTCTTCACTGACCCGGATGTAACGGCGTATCTGATAGCGAAATTCGGCTAGGGCCTGATAATCCGACTGCTTCAACTGCTGCTGGTTGGGCATAAATAGTTAGATGCAATTATATCGTATTACGATACAAAAGCGGTCGTTTACTCTTCGCTCTTCGCTTGCCGGTAGAAAGTAGCTGCTAAGGCGTTTTACTGCTCAGGTTAGCGACATCGGAAGGGACGTTGAGAAAGGGTGATTTCAACGGCAGGTGTTACGGGAAGAGCGAAAGGCGGCCTCCTAGTACAATAGAGGGTTTCCCTGTGAAGACTTTCGCCGCCTAAAGGAGTTCCGCTTGATCGCACGCTATACCCGCCCCGAGATGGGCCGCATCTGGAGTGACGAGAATAAGTTCCGTACCTGGCTCGACGTTGAGTTGGCCGCCACCGAGACCCTGGCCGAAGCCGGACTGGTGCCGCAATCGGCCGCCAAGGCCATTCGCGAGAAGGGCGGCATCGATGTGGCCCGCATCAACCAGATTGAAGCAGAAGTGAAGCACGACGTCATCGCCTTCACCACGGCGGTCGCGGAAAAAGTTGGCCCGGAATCGCGCTGGCTACACTACGGCCTAACCTCCAACGACGTGGTGGACACCGCGCAGGCGCTGCTCGTCAAGCAGGCATCGGCGATCATTCGCGAAGACCTGAAGAAGCTGCGTGACGTGTTAAAGCGACGTGCCCTGGAGTTCAAGGACACGCCCGCCATCGGCCGCACCCATGGAATTCACGCCGAGCCCATCACCTTCGGATTGAAGCTGGCGAATTGGTACTCCGAGATGGAGCGAGATATCGAGCGCTTCGAGATGGCTTCGGAGCAGATGCGCGTGGGCAAGCTTTCCGGCGCGGTTGGCAATGCCGCTCACCTCGAACCGGAATACGAAGAGGCCATCTGCCAGCGCCTGGGCTTGAACGTCGCCGCAGTTTCGTCGCAGGTGATCCAGCGCGACCGGCATGCTTTTTATATCGCTACCTTGGCCGTGATTGCGTCAACCCTGGACAAGATCGCCACCGAAATTCGCCACCTGCAGCGCACCGAGGTCCGCGAAGCGGAAGAGTTCTTCAGCGAGAAGCAGAAGGGCTCCTCGGCCATGCCGCACAAACGCAACCCGGTTACTTGCGAGCAGATCAGCGGCCTGGCGCGCGTGGTGCGCTCAAATGCTCAGGCTGCGCTGGAAAACGTCGCCCTGTGGCACGAGCGCGACATCTCTCACTCCTCGGTGGAGCGGGTCATCCTGCCCGACTCGACGATCCTCGTCGACTACCTGCTGAACAAGACCACCAATCTTATCGATACCCTGTTGGTTTACCCCAAGCGCATGCTGAAGAACCTGGAGTCGACCGGCGGACTCGTATTCAGCGGGCAGTTGCTGCTGGACCTGGTCGAGGCCGGCGTGCTGCGCGAAGACGCTTACCGACTGGTGCAGTCGAACGCCATGCGGGCATGGAAGGAAGACCTAAACTTCCGCGAACTGATCATGAACGATCCGGAGATCACCTCGAAGGTAAAACGCGAGACGCTGGAACACGCCTTCGACCTCCAGCGGCCGCTGCGTAACGTGGACAAAATCTTCCGGCGGGTCTTCAAGGCCTAAGCTTGAAAGCAGCGAGGGGCCGTTATCGCCCGTCGGTATCGATGTTGAGCTTCGGGTGCTTGCGGTTCCAGTCGGTTTTGGCCTGGAACATTTGCGCCACGGCGATCACATCGCTGTCTCGCAGCGCGGGCGCCAGAAATTGCATGCCGATCGGCAATCCACCCTTGGTAAATCCGCAGGGCACGCTTTGCGCCGGCAGCCCGCACAAGTTGCCGATTCCCCCGACTGGATCGGCAAACGACAGGCTGGTTTCCAGGTTAGCATCGAGCCTGGAAGCCGGAACCGGCAGCGACGGTGCTACCAGCACGTCGCATTGCTGGAACACCCCATCCATCTTCTCCTGTAACACCCGCCGGATTCGCTGCGCGCGCAGAAAATCCTGTCCAGAAACCGTTTGAGCGATGTAGCCGCCGACGCGGGCCAACGGGTCATTCAGATAGGCAACATCACCCGAATCGATCAGGCCCGAAAACGCCGATGCGCCCTCGACATTGATGATGATACCCCCGGCGGTTTCATATGGCCCTTCGGGCAACTTCACGCTGGTGATCTTCGCGCCAGCCTGTTGCAGTACGCTCATCGCTTGCTCGAAGGCGGAAGCAACTTCGGGATCCGGCTTCTCCCAGGCGTTCTCGATGCGCGCGATGCGGAGCGGCTTGGCGGGAGCACTGTAGGTGAAGCTCGCTTCGGATTCCGGCAGCGATCCCGCATCGCTGGAATCATGTCCGCTGATCGCGGCCAACACCAGCGCGCAGTCGTCCGCCGTGCGGCACATCGGGCCGATTTTATCCATGGAGTAGGAGAGCGCCATGGCGCCACCGCGGCCCACCCGGCCGAACGTGGGACGCAATCCGGATACGCCGCAGAACGCCGACGGACACACGATCGAGCCCCAGGTTTCAGTGCCGATGGCAAAAGCCGCCAGCCCGGCAGCGACAATCGCGCCCGAGCCGCTCGACGAGCCACAGGTCCAGCACTCGAGGTTCCAGGGATTCTTGGCTGCCTTGGTCCAGGCGGCCGACGCAAAGCGATACCCCAAGCCACCGGCCAGCTCGATCATGGCAGCTTTGCCCAACAGAATCGCTCCCGCCTCGTTGAGCTTGCGGATTACGGTGGCGTCGTAATGAAACACTTGACGACGCAACGGCAGTGCCCCCCACGTCGTGGGATAGTCCTTCACCGCGAGCAGATCTTTGGCTGCATACGGTATGCCATGCAGCGGTCCGCGATAGTGACCCTGCTTGATTTCCGCTTCCGCCTGCGCCGCTTGTTCCAGCGCCAGGTCGGCCAGAATCATTGCGAACGCGTTCAGCTTATGCCCATACTCTTTGTCCCGGTCTAGATACGCCTGGGTGAGCTCAACGGGTGAGAGCTGCCGGGTGCGAATTCGCTCACCCAATTCGCGCACCGACAGATAAAGAACCTCTGCGCCGATCATTGCCGGCTCCCGCCACCATCCAATTCGACATCGGTGAACTTGAGCACTGTCGCCGGCTGGTCCGCGTTATCCAGCGGAAAAGCTCGAAACACCGCCAGGGGCTTCTGCCCTTCCATGATCGATCGATGAACATCCTGCTTCTCCGCCTCCGACAAGCGGCTGCCATACTTATCGATCACCCACTGATACTTAAGTTCGCCCTCGGCCTGTAGCTCAGCCGAAAGGCCAGATGCAGGTTGCTCCGGCTTGGCGGGAGAAGTGGTCGGCTTGGACTCCGTCTCTTGGGATAACATCGCGCCAGGCGCTACCGCGGCCGCCGTTGCCGCCAAGGCTGTCCGTCGTGCAAACTCGCGGCGCGATAGCGGCTCGCCTGCTTGCGCTCTCTTCTCAACTTCTCTGATTGGTGGTTTGGGCATGCGTTCCTCGTAAGCACCTAACTTACCAAGAAGAACGCGAGCACGCTAATTGGCCTAACTAAAGATAAAAGAAGCGCTGTCGATGCGACATGGAACAGCGATCAAGCCGTAGCGATCTGGCTAGATGACCACAGTCTCCTTGTATTCACCGTAGATGTGCCGCATAGCGTCGGAAATCTCACCAACGGTAGCGTTGGCCTCGACCGCTTCCACGATTACCGGCATCAGGTTGTCGGTGCCACGGGCGGCTTCTTCAATTCGTTGCAGTGTCGCCTGGCATTTCGCGCGATCTCGCTTGGCGCGCAAGGCTTGCAAGCGTTCCACCTGCTTGCGCTCCAGCGACTCATCGATCCGTTGCAGCGGGATGGACTTTTCTTGATCCAAACCGAAGGCGTTAACTCCGACCACGATCGCGTCCTTGCGATCCACTGCCTGCTGATAAATGTAGGCAGCGTTCTGAATTTCCTGCTGCACAAACCCTCGCTCGATAGCCTTCAACATCCCGCCCATTGCTGCAATCTTCTCCAGATAGACCAGCGCGTTGCTCTCAATCTGGTTGGTGAGCGACTCGATGTAGTACGAACCCGCCAGCGGATCGATGGTCTGAGTCGCTCCCGACTCATAAGCGATGATCTGCTGCGTGCGCAGCGCAATGCGGGCAGACTGCTCGGTCGGCAGCGCCAACGCCTCGTCAAACGAGTTGGTGTGCAGCGACTGTGTCCCGCCCAGCACGGCTGCCATCGCTTCCAGGGAAGTGCGCACAATGTTGTTTTCCGGCTGCTGTGCGGTCAGTGTGGAACCCGCCGTTTGGGTATGGAAGCGGAGCATCTGCGACTTGGGATTTTTCGCCCCGAAATGGTCGCGCATGATCCGAGCCCACATACGCCGGGCGGCTCGGAACTTCGCCACCTCTTCCAGGAAATTGCTGTGCGCATTGAAGAAAAACGACAACCGCGGCGCAAACTTATCCACGTCCAAGCCAGCGTCGATGGCTGCCTGCACGTAGGTCATGCCATTCGCCAGGGTGAAGGCCACTTCCTGCACTGCGGTCGATCCCGCCTCGCGCATGTGATATCCCGAGATGGAAATGGTGTTCCACTCCGGCACATGGTCATTGGCATAGGAGAAGATGTCGGTGATGATGCGCATCGCCTGCGCTGGCGGATAGATGTACGTCCCGCGCGCAATGTACTCCTTCAGCACGTCATTCTGGATCGTCCCGGAAAGCTTGCTGATATCGCGTCCGGTTCGACGAGCCGCGACAATATATAGCGCCAGCAGAATCGATGCCGTCGCATTGATGGTCATCGACGTCGACACCTTTTCCATGTTGATGCCGTCAAACAGGCGCATCATGTCTTCAATGGAGTCGATGGCTACACCTACTTTGCCGACTTCGCCCATCGCCAGCGGGTTATCGGAATCCAGCCCTATTTGTGTCGGCAGGTCGAACGCCACGCTTAATCCCGTTGTGCCCTGGCTCAACAAGTACTTGTAACGCCGGTTCGATTCGTCGGCATCGCCCATCCCCGCGTATTGCCGCATGGTCCACAAACGGCCGCGGTACATAGTGGCCTGGACGCCGCGCGTGTAGGGAAACTGCCCCGGCGTCCCCAGTTCCGTGACACTGTCCCATCCGTCGAGATCAGCCGCGGTGTAAAGCGAATGGACGTTGATGTGGGAGGACGTTTCCTGAGTATCGGAGGGTTTGGTGGCAACGCCGCTTATCTGCTTGGCCTCGGCCATGAGTGTGGGCCTCATTTCGGGTGATAACACATTATGAACCGTGCAAAGGGCCTGCTGTGTGATTCAAGTCACAGGGATTTGGGTGAATCAGGCAGCAATGCTTCGCGGCGAAGTTTACCGGTGCCGTCGCGAGCGCCAGAATGAACTCACGCCAAAGTAGGCGAAGGCGACGGCGAACGCGGCCGCCAAAACCATCTTTTCGGTGGAACCGTGCCCAGCACCGTGGCGGTGATATTCGCGAATGGCGGCAGCCGATCCCACCAAGGCCAGGAACAGAAAGAGCAATCCCGCAACTTCCAACCACAGCACATGCAAAATCCGCCCAAAATTGCGGGCGGTTACGCTGCCGGCCTTATAAAAGGCCCTGACCCAGCGATTTTCGCCGGTTTTTCTTCCCGCCACGCGCAAAACGGCGCGGCCTTGCGTACCGAAACCGCGGGATGGCAATTAATACCTCTTAGATCGTACAAATCATATTTTAACAGTCAGCCAGGGCAGGCAATGCTCCGGGGTAGCACCTCTAAGCCGCAAACTTCCTTAAGGTTAGCCGCATCCAATCTGTTACAAACGCGGGTTCGCGAAGGCGGAAAATCTTTCCGTCGCGGATAGCAGGTATGCGAACATTAGGTATCCGCAAGACCCGCAAAAAGCGCAGGTGACGCATCGTGGACAAGCGATTAAAGAGCATGCTGAACGAGTTGGGAGACGCAATCAACGATTCGCTTTCCGATTCCGAACATATCGCCGAAGTAATCTCGCGCATCAAAGCCGGTGGATATGACGTGTTTGTGGTGCTCGAGGCCACCATCGGTTTCAACCAGCACGATGAAGCCGAAGAGGCTGCCGATCTGTCCACTAAGGCGGATGCAACCGGAGATTACGAAATGACGTCGCAGGATTTGAAGTTTCTGAAGTCACTGCGCATTCGGGTCGAGGAGGACAAGTGAGCCCAACCTGCTCTGCCTCCATTCATATGCGTTCAGCATAAGCGTGTTAGTATGCCTCACTTGGGCACTGATCTTATGGAAGTAGTCTGGAAATCAAGGGTTCTTGGAGAAGCTGACGTTCGGGAAATCACTCGATGAGAGACACCCTGGGAGTGTTACTGGCAGGAGGGGCGGGCGAACGTTTGTACCCGCTAACGCGCGATCGCGCTAAACCAGCCGTCACCTTCGGCGGCATTTACCGCATCATCGATATCACGCTCTCCAACTGCATCAACTCTGACCTGCGAAATGTTTACATCCTCACACAATACAAAGCCCTCTCGCTAAACCGCCACATACGCGAAGGCTGGGGGAACATCGTCGGCCAGGAACTGGGCGAGTTTATCGAGATTCTGCCGCCCATGAAGCGCGTCAGCGAGAACTGGTATATGGGCACCGCCGACGCGGTATACCAGAACATCTACTCCATCGGTTCTGAGCAGCCGCGTCACGTTCTAATCTTGTCGGGCGACCACATCTACAAAATGAATTACGACCTTATGCTGCGGCAACATAAGGATTCGGGCGCCGACGTCACGCTGGCAACCATTCTCATCGATCCAGCCGAGACGAAGCACTTTGGCGTGGTCGAAATCGACCGCACCGGTCGCGTCGTAGGATTCCGCGAGAAGCCTGAGCACACCGATCTTCGCTCGCCCTACAACCCGCGCATGGTGTCCGCGTCCATGGGCATCTATCTGTTCAATACCGACGTGCTCATTCCGGCTCTCCTGAAAGATGCGGAAGATCCGACCTCGCGTCACGACTTCGGACACAACGTTCTTCCCAAGATGGTGGACGACTACAAGGTCTATTCTTTCAACTTCATCGACGAGAACCGGAAAGAAGCGCTGTATTGGCGTGACGTCGGCACACTGGAAGCCTACTACGAAGCCAACATGGACCTGGTGTCGGTGGCTCCGGTGTTCAACTTGTATGACCGTGCGTGGCCCATCCGCACTCACATGCGCCAGTATCCGCCGGCGAAGTTCGTCTTTAACGATCCCGGCCGTACCGGTGAAGCGCACGATTCCATCGTATCCATGGGCTGCATTGTTTCCGGCGGCACGGTGAAAAGCAGCGTGCTCTCCCCCGATGTGCGTGTGAATTCCTACGCCCACGTCGATAGCAGTATTCTGTGCTCGCACGTCAGCATCGGCCGCCATTGCCGCATACGCAAGGCCATCATCGATCGTGACGTGGAGATTCCTGAGGGCACGGTGATTGGCTACGACACCGAGGCCGACCGCCAGAAATATCACGTCACCGACAGCGGCATCACCGTCGTGACCCGTGATCACTCGCTGTTCGAGAATCCGATTACCGTGGACTACTTCACGTCGGAGTAGGAACCGGTCGCGATGCGACATGCCTCCGGGGGATTGGAGCGCGACACCGCATACACCTCCGCCGGAGGATCGCCTTTTTCGTTCTTTACATAGGCCGTGAATCCGACGAAGCTGGTCCTCAGGTATCGGTGAGCGGCGCGAACTGTGGGACGCCAATCCCCTACGGCGCCCAGGCCGGCAACCCGTCCGTCGGCGACTGTCACAATGTAGGATGGCGGTTCTCGGCGGGCCAGGTCCCAAGCCCAGCCCGAGACGCTCACGTCATCCTCTCCTCCCGTTCCCTGCAAGCGCGTGACCGCCTGCAACTCTCCAACACAGCTCTCCGGCGACCTCACCTGGAACTCCGCTGCCAAAGCCTTGCCTAGCTTTGAGTACGGTACCCCCGCAAACACCGACAACCGCCGCTGCTCGAGATAGTCACGGTCCTCCCCAATGTGTTCGTCCACATTTGCGTAGCCGAACCGCTCGGGATCCTTCACGTCTGTCATCAGCGCCGCAGCTGCCGCGTTGACTTGAAACCCGTGCCACATGGCCTGCCGCAGTGGATAGCGCGCCAGCACGGCTCCGCGGACGAAAACAGCCAGCAGGCAAATCTGCGCCAGCACGAGAAGAACTGCAAACGACTTTATCTCCCTCAGCGCCAGCAGAAGCAGGACACCGAAACCGCACCAGAACAACAGCACCGGCGTCTGATAGCGGGAGGTAAAGGCCTGTTCGATGCCCAGATGCAACCTGGCAAGTCCCGTGATGACGGCTGTCGCGGAAACGAACAACATCACGAGAATGGCCAGCAAAGGAAGCGGCTCGGCAAGCGTCTTTTTCCTGAACAGGAGGATCGCTGCCAGCAACGCAGCCGAAATCGCTAGACCACCGACCGTCTCTGCCGCCGGAGCAGTGTTGACCCATGCGCTACCCAAATACGCCAGCGCAAATACACCTACTCTTCTCATCGAATCAAACGAGCTCAACAAACGCGCTGGTTGCGACGGCAACGCGTAATGATGAAAAAAAGCCAATGTACTGAGCATCGCGCTCGATACATAAATCAGCACGACCTTTACCGGCAGCCGAACGCAGATCGCAGCCACCACCAGCAGCGGCCACACCAGATTCCCATTTGCCAGCGAGCAGGTCGCCCCTAGTGCTGCGGCGATCGACAGGAGCAACAGCATCCATCTGTGCCTTGCCTCCCACTCCGTAGGAGTCCTCCAATACACCAGCAATCCCGCAAACGACAACGTGGCGCACAATCCGGGAAGCACAAAGCAGGTCTGAAACGGCCAGACAAAGTTCTCCCACTGCGAGGGACAAAATAGTCCGAACGCGATGAGCCCCAAACCGGTGCGCCAAACAGCTCCCCGCCATCCGCCCAGAACTCGCAGGCTCCAGCCGAGCAGTACCAGCAGCGCTAACTGAATGATTAAAATGCTGGCCAACGGGAAAATCTGGCGTCCCCGGAAGAGCAGGAGATCGATTGCTAGAAATAGTTTTGGTAGAACAATCCGATGTTCGTTGTGCTGCGCCCAGAGCCACTGCGGCGAGAGCAGATTTACGCCGCGCGCGGCCGCGGTCACTTCCGTCCACGCGTCCGAGTACGGCAGCGCCGTGTAGCTGATCACCACCATGTAAACGGCGACGCCCACGGTAATCATTCCGCCAAGGCAAATGAGATACGACAGGATCGAGGACGCTGTAGCTGCGAAGCTGTGGCTTCTTCGCAGGAATGGGTCTTCCACCATCACTCGCTGATGATCCGCGACTTCACGGTGACCGCTCCAACGCACCACAACAAGGCATCTTCCACATGCTCGCGCAATGAGGTACTGGTAAAGATGTCGCGCAGCAGCGAACGCTCGGTCAGTCGTGCCGCCAACTCAGTCAGCAGTCCCTGGTAACGGTCCGGCATGTGCAGCTTGCTCGCGCGCACCAGGTCGTCGAACACCAGCAGGCAGTCGAGGATCACGCCGTCGGGATCGGCGTTCTGCGAGTTCACCAGAAACAGCGCTTCGGCAATGTCGCAGAAGGTTTCCATCTCGGTAGGTGCCGGGCCTAGGTGCGCAAGACTGGAATCACTCACCAGCGCTTTGGCCGCCAGCTCCAGACGGGGGAAAAACAGGATATGCCCGCCGTTGGCGATGGGTCGTTCATTGTCGCCGCCCACGGCCAGCAGCGTGTAGAACTGCGGACCTTCGCTCTTGCTGTCTAACCGAAAACCAACCAGCACCAACTCTTCGGACATGGGGAAATACTACATGCTCCAGCTTGGCCGTGTAAGCCACTTCTTGCGCGCGCCAAACGCAACCTCGGTGCAGTTTTCGCGTTAATACATAAACAAGTGGAGATGACATCAATGAAAAGATTCTTGATAAAAACTGCGGCTGCAACTTTGCTTTTCCTGGGAGTGGTTCAGGCTCAAACCGTAATCCGGGTTGGCCCTCCACCGCCCCGGCGCGAAGTGATTGCGGTTTCTCCTGGCCCTCGCTACGTGTGGACCGGCGGGTATTACCGTTACGGCGGACACGGTTACGTTTGGGTTCCGGGCCGCTATGTCATTCCTCCTCGTCCGCAAGTGGTTTGGGTGCCCGGACGGTGGGTTCCTCGCCACGGCGGTTACGTTTGGGTCGCAGGCTACTGGCGGTAGCTACCAAGGCGACTCTCATCCGGCGGCCGGCTAATTCTTGAGGTTCGGTCGCCGTTGGCCTTGATTCTTCTTCCCGTTTCGTACGCATGGACCGTCGACCGGTGCCCATTTTCCGCAACCGCGCCCTCCCGGTATCATCTACTCACTTGTATGGGAAACACCTTTAAGACAGCATTCTTACTGACCGCATTGACTCTGTTTCTGCTGTTCATGGGCCAGGTCTTCGGCGGGCAGCGGGGACTGGTGATGGCTTTCGGCTTGGCCATCGTCATGAATTTCGTTTCGTACTTTTACAGCGACAAGATTGCCTTGGCGACGTATCGCGCGCAGCCGGTCACGCGCGAGCAGTTGCCCCGCGCCTATGAGGTCGTCGAGCGCCTTACGCAAAAGATGGGCATTCCCATGCCTAAGATGTACGTCATCCCCACCGACTCGCCGAACGCGTTTGCCACCGGGCGTAATCCCAATCATGCTTCCGTCGCGGTAACTCAGGGCATCCTGGATCTGCTGAACGACGAAGAGCTGGAAGGCGTGCTGGCCCACGAGCTCGGGCATGTCCGCAACCGCGATATCCTCATCAGCTCCGTCGCCGCTACTTTGGCAGGAGCCATCACGTTGCTGGCGAGAATGGGCTATTGGGCATCGTTGTTCGGAGGCATGGGCGACCGGAACGATCGCGATCGTGGTGGTGGTGGCCTGGTGGGGCTGTTGATGCTGATTCTAGCCCCTATCGCCGCCACATTGATTCAGTTGGCAGTATCGCGATCGAGGGAGTATCAGGCAGACGCCACCGGCGCGCAGCTCACTGGGAACCCTTATGCGCTGGCCAGCGCACTAGGAAGCTCGATGCCTACTCCAAGCGCCTTCCCATGCAGGCTTCGCCGTCGACCGCCCATTTGTTCATCGTGGCTCCGCTCCTTGGGGGTGTTAGCTTCTCCAACCTGTTCTCGACCCATCCGCCCATCGCCAAGCGTATCGAGCGCTTGACCGGTCGACCGGCTGAGCTGGAGTACTGAACCAGTCTCACCTGCCAGCGCCACTACACCAAGATGGTGGTCACGCCTCGAGCCTTGCCCATACGCCGCCACGATCGTGCGCGCCATGGATAACCTTCCTCGGGGAACTGGCCCTGCGATCGCTCCTAAACTACACATTTCATTGGTGCACACTTTAGTGGTCGGAGGGAAATGATTTAGGCAAAAATACTGCAATCTATTTCACATGTCTTGAAACAGCGCTCTTGTATCTGCAACATAACATTATGTATTCAGGGGAGATTCTTTGGTGACTGGCTTGCACTCTCAGTCTCTGGAGATCCAGACGCTACTCTCCAGGAGGCCACTTTCCCTGATGTCTAAACTGGTTCGCATTTCGCTTGCTGTTGCGCTGCTCGCGTTCGGGACGTCGGTTCTGGCTCACGCCGGTAACCTAGTCACAAATGGGGGCTTCGAAACGGGAGATTTCACCGGTTGGACCGTTTCCGGTGACTCGTCTTTCACAGGCGTATGTGACGTTTCTACCTGCCCCGGAGGTTTCGCCCCCGAGGAAGGTACGTACGCTGCATACTTTGGCCCCGTGGGTGATACTTCGACGATATCGCAGAATATCGCAACCACCACGGGCGATCTGTACACTCTGAAGTTCTTTCTGGCTAACCCGGTGGGCGGAACACCGAATTACTTCTCCGTCACCTTCGGGAACACGACTTTTAGCCTCAGCAACTTCGGCGTGGCATTCGGTTGGCAGGAATTTGATCTGACGACGCAGGCCACCGGCACTTCCACTCCCCTGTCCTTCACCTTCCGTAATGATCCGGCGTATTGGTTCCTGGATAACGTTAGCGTGACCCAGGGCGGCCAGGGAACTACTCCTGAGCCGGGAACGCTGGTTCTGTTCGGCAGCGGAGCGCTTGGTCTGGCTGGCATCGCTCGTCGCAAATTCCGTCTGTAACCCCTCCTCGCAAGAGGCGCGGTGACAAACGTGCTTTAACCTCCCGTGAGGGTTCCGCTCTTTCTAGAACGGAACCCTTATGATTCTCCCGATCATCCTCACTTGGTGACCATTGCGGTCGTTTTGGGGAAACCAAGTTCCTGCCAGTCGCAATTCCTTGCACACTCAACTTGGACCCCGTTACCTAAGCCGTTATCCCTAATAGCGTTAGTCTGAAGCCCGAGTGGCAACAGAATTGCGATACCTATGTCAGCCCCTTTCCGTAAGAATCCAAAGGAGGGCTCTTCGCTTGATCAACAAATTGGTTCGTCTCTCGCTTGCTATTGCGCTGCTCACGCTCGGGACATCCGTTCTGGCTCATGCCGACGGCACGGTCACCAACGGGGGCTTCGAGTCCGGTACTTTTAGCGGTTGGACCGTTACCGGCGACACCTCGCTGATTGGCGTGTGCGACGTTTCCACCTGTCCTGGAGGCTTCGCACCCGAAGAAGGCACCTACGCCGCCTATTTTGGCCCTGTTGGTGATACTGCGACAATCTCGCAAAATATCACCACAACCCCTGGTGACCTCTACACCCTGAAGTTCTTTCTGGCTAACCCGGTGGGCGGAACACCGAATTACTTCTCCGTCACCTTCGGGAACACGACTTTTAGCCTCAGCAACTTCGGCGTGGCATTCGGTTGGCAGGAATTTGATCTGACGACGCAGGCCACCGGCACTTCCACTCCCCTGTCCTTCACCTTCCGTAATGATCCGGCGTATTGGTTCCTGGATAACGTTAGCGTAACCCAGGGCGGCCAGGGAACTACCCCTGAGCCGGGAACGCTGGTTCTGTTCGGCAGCGGAGCGCTTGGTCTGGCTGGTATCGCTCGCCGCAAATTCCGCCTGTAGTTTGAACCGAGCATTCTCCGCGCGCCAAGGTAGGGAAGAGGGCTGCTGTATACCTTCTAGCGTGAGAGCGTGTTTCAGATCCAAGGGTCAAACTGCTTTGTGGTCTGACCCAGCCTTTGAGATTCTCCAACCGCCATCTTTGAGATGGCGGTTTTTCTTTGCTCGCCGGAGATCCGCTACCGGGTCTACTCGCGCCGCCCTACGCTGGCGATAAGCGCTCCGCTTCCTGCCGGGTCAGGCATACCCACCTGTCTTATCCATTAACACGAGCTGAATGCCCAATGACATGGCCCGGAATGGCTTCCGGCGTTGGTACGGCGTGGCGGAACCCCTTGCCTGCCGGCGACAGCCAGAAACCAGTCAGGGGCGTTGCGTCGTGTGTATTCGAGCCATAGCGAGCCCATCGCTATGATGGCTGCAAGTGAGACCCACCTGGAGCACAATGGACTCCGCAGTCCGTCCTGACGCGCGCTTGATCCACCGGGCGTCCCGCGAGCCTCACGCCATCCGTCCCGGAATCGTGCGCGATCAGAACGCCACGAACGAAAGCCCCGGGCGTGCACGGGTTGCGGAAGCAGCTCTCGTCTGTGCTCTTCGATCAAATACTAAGCCAGGTTGCGGACCGGCCGCGGGGAACCTTGCGCAAGCACGGCTGCGTTGCCATATCTGGGACGATGTTTGTCGTTAATGGCGGGACAGATGAGCTCAAATCGAATGCAGTGCCATCAAGTTCGTTCTTGGAATGGACCGGCTTTCTTGCCCGAGCATAAAGCTTGACCGCGTCATCTCAATCCCCGCACTCGCACTGACGACGCGACTCGTTGGCGAACAAGTCCCACAATGTCGTACCTCGGAAACCCGGCTGACAAATTCTGTCCCGAAACCGGCTTTCCGGATGCCGACAAAAGCTCGCACGGCAATTCGTCGACCATTCATTTTTTAGGGCAAGAATGGGCAATGCACCTCACCCAAAGACATGTCCCGTCCTTTCATGAGCTTGCGCGCAATACGGAAGTCGCAAAGGCAAGGCCTTTCCATCCCTGACCTAAAGCTGGTTTACAACCCTCCGCCGTGGGTTGATAATAGTGCTTCCCTAATCGTCTGACATGGTCCTCATTTTCAACTCAAACTGTATACCCCACAATGTGGGAGGAGTTGTATGGCGCTGAATTGTGACAGTACCGCAGAATCTGATCATCGTGAACGTATTTGGTTTTTTCCCGACAAATTCTGGCAAGCCACCAAACACATGCCCAAAGATGAAGCGGCGAATTTGATGGAAGAAGTGGAACGCTATGCCGCTGCCGGCGACTTCAAGGCGCTGGGCAAATATCCCTTTGTCTTCGTCGGTGATCCCTACAAGAAAAAAAGGAAGAACTCAGCCGCTTAAGAGCGTTTGAGCGTCGTCTTCCTCGACGGCGGGGCGGAGCGAACTGCTGGCACCTTCGCCGAAAGTCCCCGCACCATCATCGGCAATCCGCAGCTGGCCTCGAGAACATATCGCGCCCGGGCGACATTCGCGGCTAGCGGGCTCATTTCCTGCAACCCTTCCGCGTGCAGCACGACGCTCTCTCCGGCTCGTTCCGCGGCAATCTGGGTAACAGATTCATCATGGTTGTCGTCGAGCGCATCGGCCAGTCGCAGCGCTCCGATGATGGGCAGCAGATCAGACCGCCGCTTCGCGCTTAGTCCCACAAAGTGAGAGTTGCTGGAGACCGGTAATTTTCCACGATGATAGCGTGCTGCCGCGGCCACGCATCGCATATCTTCTTCGCTCCAGGTGAGCGGGGGATTCAGTTTGCTAATCCGGCGAAACGATCGTTGCAGATGTCCGTTGCCATGTTTGTCCTCCGGCTTGCGTCGGCCGACTTCATGCAGGAGCGCGGCAACCTGCAAAATACGGCGGTCTCCGGGTCTCCCGATAGGTATGCCACATTGTGAGAGTCCGTCGTAAATCTGCAACGCCAGGCGAGCCACGTGCGTGGAATGGGTAACATCGGGATCGAGAAACGCCCCCCAACTCCGCAGCTTTTCCAGGCCAGCCTGTTCCAATTCCTCGCCACTGGGCAGCTCGGCACGCCACACCGGCCACAGCGACTCCTTGCCCATCATTCGCTGCCGGTAGAAGTCCAGCCTTTTTTGCCGCTCTCCGGCAATTCGCGACAGCCAGCTTCTCTGCGCGTCGGGGGGCAGGTTGCGATGGGCGCGGATCATCGCCCGCAGGACGTCAAAGTCATGCACCTCGCCCAGATCGTCCTGCAAATCGCGCAACGCCTTGGACCATTTCGTGTGACGTTCCGGCAAAAAGTTCTCTATCGTGTAGCGGAAGCGTTTGATCCCGATTCGCAGCTGGTGATATGCCACGCCGCTGCGATTGCGCAAGGCCCGGCGATGCAACTCGTGCGCATCCGTCCAGCGCTCCAGCGCCAAATGCTGAAACACCAGACCTTCCGGTGGAATGATGCCGGTACGCTTCGCCAGATGTTCATTCAGTTCAGCCCAGCGCTCGCGATCAAACTCGGCCAGGGTTTCCTGTGCAGCACTCTTGAGGAGGGTCTCTTTCTCAGTCAGGCCCGCAGTCAGGCTTTCCTTTACCGGATCGTCGTGCGGCGCTAGTTTCTCTACCCACTCCAACATTACCTGCGTGTCGCGCAGATCGCCCAGGCTGCTGAACAAGGGCTTGGCCAACCGCTTCATCTGCTTCCAGGCCGGGTCTGGATCGACCGACAGAAAGCCATCCGCCATGGAACGGCAGCGCCGAATTGCCACCCGCAGATCGTGTACGGGATCGGCGGCAAAGCCGGCGCTGGCGTTATCGCACTCCTCCAGCACACGCCCGGCCCAATAGGCGAGCCCCGCCTTCTTTTCGTTCGAATCCGAGATTGTCATCATGAAAGGTGCCTGTAGAAGTTATACCGCGAGTCCCGGCAGGAAGGAACCGCGCAGCGCTCCCAAGCACAGGGATTGGACCGAGCTAGAGGTAGACCCGCTCCGCGCTACGGATCGCTCGATAGCGCTGGAAAACTTTGTCGTCACTCTCCAGCCCCAGCACCGACTTCAGGCTGCTGCCGCGGAATGTGTGGTGCAGCATCTTCCACCAGTTGCGAAATACGAACCACGGGTCGTGGGCGATCACGGCCGGCATGTGACGGGTCTTCATCCAGCGTTCGGCACGCCACCGCTCAAATTCAATCTCCTCGGGTTGCAGGTGCTGCGTAGCCACCACCGCCGTCGTGCCGTCATATTCCTCCAACCGCTCAATCATGATCAGGTTCTTGGCCCGAAACTCTTTGGTCATAGGGGTCCCGGGATACGGCGTGGGGTGCTGGATATAGGGCCAATCGACGTACTTGCGCGCAAATTCCAGGTTCGTCCTGATCGACTCACGAGTGTCATCTGGATTGCCCACGATCAGGCCACCGACTACATACATCTTGTTGTCGTGCAAATATTCGATGGCGCGTAAGGTCGCATTGCCTGTCTTGCGCCCGGCTTCGCGGAACTCGTTCTTGGCCGCCGCATTTAGGAAGTCGAGATCGCTTTCCAGAATGTTTTCAATGCCCAGAAAAACATAGCGGAACCCCGCCTGCCGCATAAGGGGAGCCAGCGTGTCGCCATGCATGGCAATCGGCGAGGTCATGGCCTGCACCGTGTAGGTGATGTCGTTCAGTCCGGCATCGATGATGGCGCGACACAGCGCTTCGAACCGCTTGATGTTCAGGCTGATATTGTCGTCAACGATGAAGATGGCCCGCGCGCCGTGGTCGCGCGCATCGCGTATGTCGGCGATCACCCGATCGAACGAGTAGGTGTGAAAGTTACGGCCGCGCATCTCGATGATCGAGCAGAACCCGCAGTCGAAGGTGCAGCCGCGCGAAGTTTCCACCACGTCGACCTGGCGGCCCATCATGGTGTAGCCGCTCAGCACCCGGGCGCTGCGTTTGGGCAAGCGGACCTGACCATCCTCCAAACTATGTACCGGACGCGGAAGGTTCTCGCGCCAGCCGTCCTCGGTCCGCCAGGAAAGGCCCAGGATGTTGCCGAAACCCGTCGCCCGACTCGATCGCCCGCAGCACTTCGCGAAACGTGACTTCGCCTTCGCCGCGCACGATGTAATCCACGCCCGTGCCGCTTTCCATGTAGGCCTGCGGCGCCAGGCTAGGATCGTACCCTCCGACGACAATCTTCACGCCCGGGCGCAACGAACGAATTAGTTGGATGATTCGAAACGAGGTCTTGCGTTGGAACGTCATCACCGACAGCCCTACAATGTCAGGCTGGTGTTCGCGGACAAGCTGCTCGACCGTCTCCCGCACCGACTGCTGAACCAGAATCAGGTCGGCGACAGCCACGTTGTGATGCTCATCGAGATTTCCTGCCAGCGAGCACAAGGCGCCGTTCGGCATCCGCACCGCCACGGTGGGCATGTGCTCGAACGAATCAGGCATGGAAAGCAGCAGAACATTCATGAAAGCGCTCCTGCAACTTTGACGGCGGTCCCCCACGAACCGGAACAGCTTTGTCCTACATCCTACACCGAAATCCGAGCCAGATTTTATCGGCGAACCAGCTAACCGTGACAATTCAAGAGCAACGAAGTACCAGCCCGAGGCATCACCGCAGATCGTCAGGATTCAGCAGAGAAGCCTGCCCTGTCCAAAACTTGTTGCTCAGCCGAACCAGCAGACTTGGCCCGGAGTTTCCCTTCAGTAAAGCTTGCGCCTCATTGTAAGGACCAACGAACCGCAACGTCGCCGGCAAGTGGGGATAAATGCGGCGCAATCTCCGCAGTGCGCGCTCAGTCGCTTGCCGCTCCCTGTCGCCATAGCGGAAGCCAATCTCCTCGCGCAAACGAGCCGGCAGTAATTCGACCGTGAACGCTCGATACCAGAACGGCGGAGCTACCTTGAGCCCTGCCCCCGCCTGTAGCTCATGCGCCATCAACCGGGCGCCAGAGGTCACGCAGAGGGTGTCTGACGCCAGCATGGACCCCATGTATTTTCGGAACCCACCCCAGTCTCGCGGAAGATATTCGCGGCCGATACCAAACAGTGTTGCGGTTCGCAGGCTCTCCTGGTAATAGCACTCCCGTTCCTCCTCGCTCAAGGCAGGCAGCACCAACTCATAAGCCAGCAGAGCACTATCCACCAACGTCGCGTACACCCAACGCAAGCCGTCGATTTCGTTGGCCTCGTACGCCGAGCCCTGCACGAATTTTCCCGTCGTCTCCGGCAATGTGCCGCGAATCGTCTGGTGCCTGCGGTGCAAGTGCCGGGACGCTGCAATAGCCTGCTCCGTCCTGCCGAACACCATTGTGAATATGACGCGGAAGGTGTGATGAAATCGACCGATGGGGTCGTGGAGCGTAGTGGAATGCTGGGCGATGGCCGCCGCCACCCACGGATGCGCTAGTTGCAGCAGCGCCGCCCGCCCGGCCGCCAAAAACAAAGCCGACTCCCGGTTGACCTTCCAGCTGACGGACGCGGGACCAAAGATGTGCGACCGTCCAGGCAATGTCTCAACCAGGCCAGCCAGCAGGGACTCCAGTTCATCAGCCGATACGAAATGTGGGTCGCGCTCCATCCTCCACACCATCCTATGCCTGTCCCAATAAGCTACCGGTCGGATACCGCACCAGCCGGCAATAGTTACCTTTCAGATAGCCCCAATTCGTGGGATGTGCTGCTGACTCCCGTAGTGCTACTTTCACAGTTCAGCAACTCTGTAACCGCTGTGGTAACGGTCTTTTTGTCGCGGCGCATCGCGACACCAAATTGTCGGTCGAGCATTGTTCCGCTGCCCGGCTGGCAGGTGTGCTACAGCTGGAACTTCAGGACGTGATCGAGATGAAGAAGAACGCAAACTCTGGCCAGGGTACGTACGAGCGTCAAGCCGCCATCTGCAAGGCCTTTGCCAACCCCACCCGTCTTCAGTTGCTCGAGCTCTTGGGACGTAAGGAGCGCTGGGCTTCTGAGTTGCAGGAAGGTCTCGGTATCTCCAAAGCCAACTTGTCCCAGCATCTCTCCGTGCTGCGCGCGGCCGGAGTGGTGTCAACACAGCGCGAGGGCAAGCATTTGTATTGCGGAATTTCGATGCCCGAGGTGAGGGAGACGGCGACCCTGCTGCGCAATATGACAAGGGCCGTTACCCGCGCTCACCGCCGGCAGGGGGCCTAGCAAAACCGTCCGGACGACACCGCCGCGAACCTTTCTACCAAAAGAAATCGGCTGCTTGCGCAGCCGATTTTCGTGCTCATTGACTCGGTACGAAATTAGTCTCCGTAGACTTCTTCCCGCACTTCCGTAACCGGCTCCGCCGGCTTGATTCCACCGATGTTGCCCAGAGGAATGAAGCCCTCCTGGCTGACCGGCTTCTCACCCAGTACGTGCTCCTTGTACAGGGCCAGCATGCGCGCCTTCTCGGCTTCCGCCTTCACCTTCTCTTCGCGCGCCTTGAACTTCTCCTGGCGCGCGTTCTTGGCGATGCCCAGATCGTCCAGCGTGTGATTGGCCTCGGCGTTCACGTGCTCGTCTACCAGGTTCAAGCTGTGCGCGGTGGTTTCCAGTCCCACCTTTTTGCCGCCGGCAAAGATTTCATGACGGCCGTGCTCTTCGTACCACTTTGTCAGAGTCGCGGTCATGTGCATCTTCTCGACGATATTGCGCCAGCCCACGCCGGTGTTGTACGCGCAGAAGCTGATTTCGCCTTCCTGCGTGGCGTAAGGAATGATGCACTGCTCGGTGCGGCGGAAATCGTAGTTGAACAGATCCTGGAACCACATTCCCGCGACAAACAGGAAGTTCCAGCGATCGCGGCGGCGCTTCTCGATATCGGTCTCCGTGCGGTCGCCGCTTACCTTTCCGTAGTCCGTGCCGGTCGCGCCGAAGGTCTTGTCGAACTTCTTCAGCAGGTCGGTGAACCGGAAGTGCGTCGGCGACTTGAACGGATCGTAATTCTTCAGCAGTGCCAGGGTCATGCCGGCAATCGACATCCACTTGCCGCGGGCTGCGTCGTTGACCTTCGCAATGTCCTTGGCAATGGTGTCGCCGTTCAGGAAGGCCGTCACCGGCACCGCTTCCTTGGTCTCCTTGTCGATCATCAGCGCCATGCCCACGCCGCAATTCGGGTGGCAGCCGCAGCTCAGGGAGCCCCAATCCTTGTCCGGCCCGTGAACCAGGTCGGCCCAGTCGGAGAAGGTGCTCATGAACGAGATGGGGAACCAGTCGCGGGTGGGCTCGCCCAGTCCGGTCTGATTCTTCACATCGTGCGCCAAATGAGACAGCGTGTAACGCTGCGCCTGGCGGCGTTCGTCGGTGATCGCTTCATCGCGGCCGGTAAACGAGACCGGCTGGAACGACAGGAACGAGATGCGCTTAGGATTGTCCAACGCGAACTGGATGATGCGGCCGACCTGCTCGTTGTTCAGGTCGTTGACGATGGTCACGACGGGAACGATATCCACGCCCGCGTTGTGCAGGTTCTCAATCGCCTGCAGCTTTACGTCGAACAGGTTACCGACCAGGCGATGCGAGTTGGCAGCGTTGCCGATGCCGTCAAACTGCAGGTAGGCGTAACGCAGACCCGCTTCAAACGCCTGCTTGGCGAACTCAGGGCTCTTGGCGAACTCGATGCCGTTGGTCGCCGCCTGCACGCTGTTGTAGCCAACCTTGCGGGCGTAAGCCACCGCGTCAAGGAAGTACGGCGACAGCGTGGGCTCACCGCCGGAGAACTGCACCGACATCTGGCGGCGCGGCTTGATGGTGATGGCGTTGTCGAGCATCGTCTTGATCTCGTCCCACGTCAATTCATGGACAAAGCCAACCTGGTTGGCGTCCATGAAGCAGGGATCGCACATCATGTTGCAGCGGTTCGTAAGGTCGATGGTCAGCACCGATCCGCGGCCGTGCAGCACGGTGCTGGTGCCGTGATGATGCAGCTTCTCATCGTTGTGGGCGCGAATATCGCGGCCCGGGAAAACCTCTTCCAGATGCTTGAAGAACGCGGTATCCATCGCCATCACGTCTTCAAAGTGGCCGTGGATGGGGCAATCCTTCACCATCAGGATCTTGCCGTCGCGCTCAATGATCTGGGCTTTGATTTCGCCGGCCTTCTCGTTCATCAGAACTTCGACCGGCAGTTTTCCGTCGAGGATCTGCTGGCGGATTTCCGGCACGCACTTGGGGCACAGCGAGTCGGTCGCGCGCGGCCAACCCAGCGGCGGCTTCGACTTTTGATACGACTTCAACAGGGGTTTGTCAGACCACTTCGGCGTAAACGAGGGATTGGGTTTAACACTGTTCAGTTTGTCGAAGACCACCCACGCGCCTTTGGCGGCAACAGTGACAGCCTTTTCAACATACTTAATCGGTTTGTGCATTTACGCCTCTCGAGTTCAAAATAAAGGTGCGACACCCCAGGAAGGGATGCCCCCACACTTCGCTATGTTTATAAGGTAATAACCCAAGCCCGAAAGGGCCAAGCAGGATGGGCTAAACGGGCGCTTTTAGCACCTCAGCGGGACAATCTCACATTGAATGGTGCGCTGTATCACAGGGCTATGTTATTGAAAAGCAAAGCTCTGAGCTATTTAGCCTTCCAGTGATAAGCGCCGGACTGGGGCAGGCCAACATGCGCCAACACGCGGTTTACGAACTCGCGCGCGATCTCGTCAGTCGACGCAGGTTGGAAGTAGAACGCGGGGATGACCGGGAAGATGGTCGCTCCCGCTTCGGCCGCAAACGTCATGTTGCGCAGATGGATGCGATTGAATGGCGTCTCCCGGACGCAAAGCATCAGGGGACGACTCTCTTTCAAGCAGACATCGGCAGCCCGTTCGATAAGATTAATCGCCATGCCATTGGCAATGCGAGCCAGTGTGCCCATGCTGCACGGCAAGACGATCATCGCGTCCGTTTGATACGAACCGCTGGCCACGTTGGCGCCGATGTCGGCGTTGTTCTGCTGCTGTACCTTGGTGGCCGGCCGGCCAAGGAGTTTGGCGAGGATTTCACTGCGACCGCTGACTCCCAGCTCTTCCGCCATCACCCGAAGCCCGCTGTCGGAGAGGATGAGGTTGACTGTGCCCACGCGGGCGTCATCCTCCAGCGCATCCAGAAGGTGTTTGGCGAAAATCGACCCACTCGCACCTGTGATGGCGACGGTCAAAGTGCGCGGAGCGATATTGGCTTCGACGAGCATCTAAGTAGGCGGCCGGCCGCTGCAACCATCAAGTGCGCCTGGACGGCAATGCTCCTTCATCGTACACCGGCATTTCTGGAACTTGAAACTTGGCACTCGAAACCTGAAACTAGCTTCTTCATGAATCCCAAATCCATCAAGGAACTGTTCGAACAGGTAAAGCGCGGCAAGCTTTCATCCGACGAAGCGGTACAGAAGCTGCGCCATCTTCCCTTCGAGGACCTGGGCTTCGCCAACGTCGATCATCATCGCGCCCTTCGCGTGGGCATGCCGGAGATCATCTTCGGGCCGGGAAAAGACCCGCAGCATCTGGCGGAAATCTTCGTCCGCCTCGCCAAGCACGGCCGCAACGTGCTGGCCACGCGAGTTTCGCCCGAGCAGGTCCGGGCGGTAAAACGCAAATTCCGCAAAGTCGAGTTTCATGAGCTGGCGCGGGCCCTCACCCTGTCACGCGACGAGACGGTGTACGGCAAAGGAAAAATCGTGGTCGTCTCCGCCGGCACCAGCGACATTCCCGTCGCCGAGGAAGCCGTAGTGACGGCGAAAATCATGGGCAATGACGTGCAGCACGTCTACGACGTGGGCGTAGCGGGCATCCACCGCCTGCTGGCGCGGCGGGATGCGTTGACCGGCGCGCGGGTCATTATCGTCTGTGCGGGAATGGAGGGCGCCCTGCCCAGCGTCGTCGGAGGCCTGGTTGGCGTGCCGGTGATTGCCGTCCCCACCAGCGTCGGCTACGGTGCGTCCTATCAGGGCATCGCGGCTCTGCTGGGGATGCTGAACTCCTGCGCGTCAAACGTGACCGTGGTCAACATCGACAACGGTTTCGGCGCAGGATACGTGGCGTCCATCATCAACCGCCTGGAGTAGCGTCGCCGCCGCTCTGTGATCGTGGTCCTGAACCGTGCATTTCTCCAACTGTCATCCCTGGCGAAGCCTGTATCTCTTGAATTGTTTTCGTTGACCTGTCAACCCGAGCGAAGCCGAGGGACCTGCGGTCTCTCCGCAGCGGAACGATGTGCGCAATCCACAGATGTAATGCCAAAACAAAAGCGGCAGGACCGGAAGGTCCCGCCGCCATGCTTTAAGCTAATTGCTAACTGCCGCCTCTACAGCAACTCCTCGTTCCAGTTCTGCAGGAACTTCTTCACTTCGTCCATGAACTGGTCGGCCACCGCACCGTCGATCACGCGATGATCGTATCCGATGCTCAGGTGCATCATTGAGCGAATCGCGATGGAGTCGTTGCCCTCTTTGTCGGTCAACACCACCGGCTTCTTGGTGATGCCGCCGACGCCCATGATCGCCACCTGCGGCTGATTGATGATCGGCAAACCAAACTTCGCGCCGAAGATGCCTGGATTGGTGATGGTGAACGTTCCACCCTGCACATCATCCGGCTTCAGCTTTTTGGTGCGGGCGCGCTCGCCCAGATCGCTGATGGCGCGCTGCAATCCCACAAAGCTGCGCTCCTCGGCGTTCTTCACCACCGGCACAATCAATCCCCAATCCAGCGCTACCGCGATGCCCAGGTTGATCGACGAGTGATAGTGGATGTTGTCGCCTTCCACCGACGAGTTGATGATGGGCCACTTGCGGATGCCGTGAATGACTGCGCGAGCAAAAAACGGCGTGTAGGTCAGCTTGTTGCCCGTCGCCTGCTCGAACTTGTGCTTCTGGCTCTCGCGGATCTTCACGATGCGCGTCACGTCGACTTCGAAGATGCCATGCACGTGCGCCGAAGTCCGCTTCGACATGATCATGTGCTCGGCTATCTTCTTGCGCATGGTGGTCATGGGAACGATGTCCCCTGGCGTAACCCCGCCGACGGCCTGCAGCGGAGCCACCACCGCAGGTGCGGAAGTTGCAGCCGGAGCAGCAGAAGCAGGTGTGGGCACCGGAGCAGACGGGACGGACGGGGCCGCAACGGCCGGAGCCCCAGCTCCGTGCTTGCCGACAAAAGCCTCGATATCTTCCTTGGTGATGCGCCCACCCAAACCTGTGCCGGAAACTTTGCTGAGATCGACGTTGTTGTCCTTGGCAATGCGCCGAACCAGCGGGCTGGACCGAACGCGGTCCTGTTCGCTCGCGTCAGCCGTCTCAGTCACGCGGCCCTGACCTTGGCGCTCCAAACCATCCTTCTCGTCTTCGGCAAGGTCGGCCGGAATCTTCTGCGCAGCCTTGGGCTGTTCCGTCTGGGCGGGAGCAGCCGCTTGCTTCGCTGGCGCGTTGCTTCCGTCGCCCGCAGCGGGCTTGGCCGGCGCTGCCGCCGCCTGCGCTGCCGCTGACGTTGCCGCCGCGCCTTCCTCAGCGATGGTGCCAACTACCGTGTTGACCTGTACCGTCGCGCCCGCCTGCACCTTGATGTCCTGCAATGTACCCGACGCGGGCGCGGGGATTTCGGCATCAACCTTGTCGGTCGAGATTTCGAACAACGGTTCGTCACGCTGAACTTTCTCGCCAGGCTGCTTCAACCACTTGGTAATGGTTCCTTCAAAAATCGACTCCCCCATCTGGGGCATGATTACGTCTGTGGGCATATTTTCCTTCCGGGATTTCCAGCTGAAACTGAACGGTGCAGCAAACTCACAATTATATCGTTATATCGTGCTCGGGGCAGTCCCGCACGACCGCACGCGTGATACAACTCGCTCTCCACTGTGTTAGCTGAACATTCGCAACAACAGGATTGCCATCAACACAGTATGTGATGAGTCGAATCGGCCAAACGATACAGGATGACCCGGCGGCGGCACGTCGGCTGTCCGGAACGGAACCGGACATTCCGCAATCTCGATCCTGTATCTTATTAGCTGCGGTTCGGCGACAACCATGTTGGCTCCCACTCAAATCATCAGTGTTGCGGTGTTCACGCTGGCCTGTGGCGTCATGTTTTACGCGCTGTTCGGCTATCCCCTGCTGCTGCACTGGCTGGCCAACCGCTCCCATAATCCGGTCCACAAAGACGACCAGCTCCGCCGCGTTTCCTTCGTCATCGCGGTTTACAACGGCGAGAAATTTCTCGAGCGTAAGCTACGAGCCATCTTCGCGCTCAATTATCCCCGCGAGTTGATGGAAATCCTGATCGTCTCCGACGGTTCCACCGACCGCACCGACGACATCGCCCGCAGCTTCGCCAACCAGGGGGTGAAGTTCCTCCGCGTGCCGCATGGCGGCAAAGCCGCCGCCCTCAACGCCGCTGTCCCGCTCGTCTCCGGCGAAATACTGGTGCTGAACGATGTCCGTCAAACGCTCGATCCCGACTGCCTGCGCAATGTCATCGCCTGCTTCGGTGATCCCAAGGTCGGCGCCGTCAGCCCGCAGACCATCATCGTGCAGGGCGAAACTCACGAGGAAACCACCACCAGCCTCTACTGGCGCTATGAACTGTGGATTCGCCAGCGTATGACGCGTATCGATTCGACCTTCGGCTACAGTGGGGCTTTTGCCGCGTTACGCCGTTCGCTATGGACCCCTCTGCCTCCCGGCACGCTGCTGGATGACGTGTACGAGCCTATGGTGGCCTTCTTTCAAGGGTTATCGCATCCTGATGGAACCGACTGCCACAATGTATGACTTCCCCACCGTGCTGCATTCCGAGTTTCGCCGTAAGGTGCGGCTCCAGGCCGGCCTGTATCAAATGCTGAAGATCATGCCGCAGCTCTTGAGCTCCCGCAATCGCATGCGGCTGCACTTTCTTTCGGCAAAGTATGGGCGAATCGTCATCCCGTATTGCCTGATTGCCGTGGCTCTGGCGACCTTTGGGTTGCCGCCTTACTGGAGAGCGATCGCTGCCTGGGGTCAGGTTCTGTTTTATGGATTGGCGGCTCTGGATGGCATCGTGCCCGATGGCGCCAAACTGAAACGTCTCACCGCTCCTATCCGGACCTTCGTTGTGCTGATGGCAGCTTCCCTTGCTGCCGTGCGCGTCTACTTCGTCTCAGCCCACCAGCCTGTGGAAGGAAGCGACGTATCGGCCTTCCATCGCCGAAAAGGCCAATCCCACCGAACCTAAGGTGCCCAGCGAAACCAGCCGATAGCCGCTCCCTCCCCACTCACTTTTCTTTGGACGCGCTGCCAGCTTTCTCGCTTGCGATGCGCTTCGAGAGCAATCCTTTGGCTTTCTCCAATTCGGCTTTGCGAGCGGCACTCAGGTTGTGGCCGGCCCGGTTGATATAAAACGTCAGCATCCTCATGCCGGAACCGGGACCCTTGGGCGAGACCTTCTTCGAAGCCAGGGTCCGCGCGATGGTCGCCGCGCTCTGGTTGAACAGGTCTTGCGGAGGATGGGTGGAGTCGGTCGTCACCGATGCCGACCAGCGATTCGTCTTCCTGCTCGTGGCTTTTGTCTTGGTGCTCTTTGCCGATTTTGTCTTCGTGCTCGTGGCGGACTTCTTCTTCGTGGCAGCCATGGGTTCTCCTCAACTCACATCATGGATAGATGAGCCAGAGGCGGCTCCGAGATTTCCCGATTCCCGTCGACTCTTGCGGTCGGCAATTCCGGCAACCCTTACTTCCGCCAGCGATCGAATAACTCCCACCACAGCAGCTTCTGCCACTCCAGCAGGTAGGTCTTCGCCCACTCGCGGTTCTTCCACCAGGGAAGTCCAAACAGGAAGTCGTTGCGCGCCGCTGCCGCAGTCCATTGATATTGCGGCAAACGGTCGCGGAAAATCGCCAGCGCCCGGCGGGTGTGGTAATCGTCGGTCACCAGGATGACCGAGTGCGGGGCTGGCCGCAGGCTCTGCAGGCACTGGTTCACCCGGATGGTTTCGTAGTTCGTCGAATCGCCATCGATGGCACAAACGCTGACCTGGGCCGCGTTCTGGCCGGCCGTGCGGTGCACGAAATCCGCAGCCAAGTCGTCCAGCGAATGTCCGTACACCATCCCCGTGGTGGCATCCAGAATGAGGTATTGCCCATACCCGGCGCGCAACAACTCCATGCCATGTCCGTAGCGCGTGTCGCCCTGGCCACCAGCCAGCACCACCAGCGCGTCGGACTTCTGAGCATTGTTCACGATCAGGTAGCCGCCCGCCAGGAAGAAGAAGAGCGCCGCTGCCGCGATAAGAACACCAAGGATAAGGAAGAGCCGTCGCATTCGAGCAGGGTCCCGCGAAGCGGGAGCACCTTCACACTAACACGACGCCATGGCGAGAAAGTTATTGACGCGGCTGCGTGTTCTCGGGCCACTGCAGCGCGACGATCTTGCCATCCGGCTCGCGCTCCAGCACCGGCGCGTACAAGCCCATGAACTCGCGCCGCCACCAGTTGCCGGTCGCGCGCTTCTCCGCCATCGAGGTGAACCAGTACTGCCAAATCACCGCGCGCACCTGCTTCGGCGGCGCTTGCGGAAACGGATTGCCGGCGAACAGGGCTAACACATCCGGCGCATTGTTCAGCAGTCGCTCTTCCGTACTCGGCACAATGACGTTCTCGCGCCACGATCCCAGCGAGGCGAACCACAGGTTCCAGTCAAAGCGCGGCTGGTAGGGAGCGTAGATGCGCGGATACTGTTGCAGTTCTTGCGGCTTGTACCGGAAGGGATACGCCGTCCAGTTCTGCCCATCGTTGGAGCCTTGAAACTCAATCTCGTACCGCCCGCGCGTCATCACCGCAAACAGCCCGTAGCGGTTAGCGATTCGAAATGGCTCCAGCGCCGCCACCGGAGACAACGGAAAGGGCAAGCGCGGAAACAGCATCCACACCATCTGCACCGTTGTGGCATAGAAAATCCAAAGCAGCATGACGCTGGTCACGGCCAGCCGGAACGCCTTCAAGGGATGCGGGCTGCGGCGGGCGGGCACGGCATAGCCACTCTCGGCTGGCGCATCCACCACGTCGGTCGGCGAGGCAGCGTTCTCCAGTCCCCATCGCTGACGCCAGCGCTCTGGTAGAAATCGCGCGATGAAGCGATCGTCCAGCAGCAGAAATCCCAGCAATAGCACCAGGTAATTCAGAAACGTATAGTTCGCGGTCAGGATGACCGGGATCTGCCACAACGTCACAATAAAGAAGCAGGCGATGCGGAACCGCCGTGGCAGAAAAAATAACAACACCAGTCCCAGCTCCAGAACCAGGGTCGCGCCGGTGGCGAAGGCATGCACCCAGTGCGGCAAATGCTGCACGTACCAGCCTATCCACGTGGGCAGGGGGCCGTTCTGGTAGTACTCGTCCATGGCGGTATAGTTTCGCCACTGCGGATCGCCGCTGGCCAGCTTGACGATGCCCGACTCGAAGTAAATCCGAAACCATTCCCACTGCAGCAGGAACAGGCTGGCTCGCGCTGGCGGGCTCGACTTCCCCAAGCCCGGCAGAACGCCCGCAGGCGCAAAGAACAGCGCGATGAATCCTGCTTCCAACAACATTCCGTCGGACTGATACCCGGAGAAATCCTGGGCTGCCGCCACGAACGACAAAAAGCAGGCAAAGCACACCAGCAGCGCTGCCCGCGGCCACACATTCAAAACCAGCAGTAAAGACCCGATCATGCCGACCCAGCACATCGCGGTAAGCATGTGCCCGCTGCTCGACAACCAAAGCAGCGTGGGAGCGAACCAAAATCGAGCCACGCCGAACTGCCGTGACACCGCTTGCAGGTACTCGCCCGCAGGCGAGATTCCGTCGGGGCCAATCAGGCCGCGGATCTGAAATACCAGGGAATAAAACGCGGAGAAGTAGATGAGTCCCAGGCCCCGCAGCACAATCCATCGCGGGATGAGCCGGTTCTGGGCGCCATTCTCCGAGTCGAAGAGCCAGCGGACAACGGAAGCGGGAGCCCAGTCCATGGGGATTGAATTATATCGTCTGGCTGCCGCGCCGAATCGCTACTGGATCCGCGCCAGCTCCGCCACGTAGAGTTGGTTACCGGGAAATTCCTTCCCCAGTCCCGCGGGCACGACGGCTCCCGTACCCGTCGCAATAACTCCACCGCTACACCTTCTCGCTGAGGACCTCCGCCGGCGGCAACCTCAGCACGATCATGGCCCCGCCGCCGGGGCGATCGCCTATCTCAACCTGTCCGCCGTGCGCCTGAATCGCAGCTCCCACGAAGGCCAGCCCCAGCCCGTGACCGGTCGACTGACTGCCCTTAACAAAGCGCTCCAACGCTCGGCTACGCAGCTCTGGGGAAAATCCCGGGCCGTTGTCGGCCACCACCAGCTCTGCCTCACCGTTGCGTGGATGTACGGAAACCGTGATGCGGCATCCGGGCGGCAAGTGCGATATCTCATTGTCTAACAGGTTGGCGATAGTGCGGTGTAACAACGACGTATCAGCCTGGACAAAAACCGGTTCCAAATCTGTGACCAGTTCGTGACGATGCTCGGCCAGCGCCGGCTGATATAAATCCAATAACTGGCTTACCATCTCCGAAAGATCGATTAGCTCTTTGCGCAACTGCAAAGCCCCGGCATCGGCCTCGGCGACATCCAAAGTGGTATTGAGGAGCTGCGACAGCCGATCCAACCCCTCGATCGCTTCTGCCATGCGCTCCCGCCACAGCCCTTGTGCCCCGTCCGACAGCGCAACTTCCAGGCTGCCGCGAATCGACGTCACCGGGCTCTTCAGGTCGTGCGCCACCGAGTCGGTTAGGATTCGCATCTGGTGCACTGACGACTGAATGCGATCCAGCATGCGATTGAATGTCCGCGACAGCCGCGTAATCTCGTCGGGATGCGGACCTTCCGGCAGGCGGCTGCTCAGGTCGTCGCTCCCCATACGCGAAACGGTGTCGCTGATGGCGTCCACGCGCGTCAACGTCCGGTAAGCCGCCAGCCAGGTGATAAGAAAACCGAGAGCAACCGTCACTCCCCACGCCAGCAGGCAGCGCTCAGTCAGCCGATCCAGCATGTGCGCGCCGCTGACATCCGCGAAGCCCAGGTACATTCCGCCTGAGTTGCCACGCTGCTTGTAGACCACGCGAAACGCCTGCTTCCATCCCTGCACATGAACGTCGGCAGGAGAGCTGGGAAGTAGCTGCGCACTGAGAACGGCGGGAATGAACTGCTCTTTGGGACTGGGACCAACCCATATGGGCTCTTGTCCCGGTTCCGTCTGCAGGAAGAAAACCGACGTCTGTTTCTTGCCAGTCGATCCATCATCGTCGTCGGGGACTTCACGCGAAGCCAACTCCGCCACCTCGCCCATCAGACGATCGTGCAAAGCATTGCTGGGAGTATTGGCTGAGACGTCGGCCAAAGTTTCCGCTTCTCCGCTGAGCCATGCATCGCTGCGCTGCCGGATGTCTCCGGCAATCAGCAGGTACATGATCACGAACGCGACCGCACTGCCCACGGCAAACGCCGCCGTCGGCCAGATGGCGATGCGCCATGCTGCCGAATGTCCCGACGATTTAGGTTTCCTTGAGAACATAACCAACGCCGCGAATGGTGTGGATCAGCGCCGGCTTACCGCTGGTGTCAACTTTGTTTCGCAAGCGATAAATCTGGACGTCAACGACGTTCGTTGCCGGGTCGATGCGCATCCGCCACACCCGGTCTAGTATCATCGTACGGGTCACCACACGTCCAGCGTTGCGAACCAGGTACTCTAACAGCGAGAACTCCTGGGTGGTCAGTTGCAGCAGTTCGGCTCCTCGCCTCGCCTCCCGCCGCACCAGGTCAAGTTCTAAATCGGCCAGCCGCAAGCGCACCGTTTCCGGCTGCCCCGGGGTGGTGCGCCGCAACAGATTGCGCACCCGGGCCAGCAACTCGGCCAGCGCAAAAGGCTTAGTAAGATAATCGTCCCCACCCTGTTCCAGACCGCGAACCCGTTCATCCACCGAACGGCGGGCCGATAAGATCAGCACTGGAGCTTTGTGCCCCTGGGCGCGACACCGGCTGATCAGGTCCAGGCCATCCATGTCAGGCAGGCCCAGATCGATGATAAAGCCGTCGTAGATCTCTTCGCCCGCCAGCGCCAGCGCCGACTTGGCATCTATCGCCGTGTCTACCTGATAGCCCGCTTCACTCAAACTGCGTTGGAGAAATTCCCGGATTGCCTGATCGTCTTCTACCACCAGCAGTCGCACGCTTGCCTCTTGTCCCGTGTACAGGGTGAACGTCCCGGCGGAGTTCCCGTCTTTTCGTAGGTCGAATTTGCAGGATAAATGTTGTCTGAGCGCTGCATCCGCCCCTCGGCGGCTCCCGGCTGTTGCTGCACGGAATCGCCTTAGACAGTTCATCGTAAAAGCGGAACCGCTTTTATCAAAGTTACATTCTATTCATGTTGGCGCCCCGGCAGGAGAACCAGAGCCGACAGCGCTTTACACGGGTCAACCACGAGTTTGCACCCGGATTTCCGCCCTGATCGTTTATCATGGACGCTGCCCATTACATCCAGTCACCCAAGGACCTTTTTCGCTCTTTCATGAAATTTCTTACCTCAGCAGGCAGTCGGACACTTGTCGCTTCTCTCATGTTTCTGCTCCCTGCTGTGGGCCATGGATGCGATACGATTCCGGTTGGGCAGACCGTCTGGGCCCGCCTCACGTCACCGGTTTCCACCTACACCGCCAAACCCGGGGACACGGTAAACGCGGTTCTGACCGAAGCCATTGAGTGCGACAACCGGGTGGTCTTTCCCGTTGGCACCAATGTCCAGGGAGTCGTGCACTCCGTCCGCAAAGTCGGCTGGGGAATCCTTCACGAAACCGCTGCGCTGGGAATCCAGTTCGACCGGGTGCAAGCTCCAGAGGGCGCGCCGGTGGCAATCTCGGCTTCCGTGGTCGAAGTCGAAAACGCTCGTGAGCAGGTTTCCAAGGGGACGATTCAAGGCATTCGCAGCAGCGACTCGCCGCAAGGCCGCATCAACAGCCGCCTGCGCCATCTGCCCACCTGGAACCCGTACTCCGACGTGGGCCTCATCGTCTTCAAGGCCAGCTTCCCCATCTTTCCTGAGCCGGAAATCTATCTACCTGCCGGAGCCGATCTCCGCCTGAAGTTAACCTCGGCCATAACTTCGTCGCCCGACGCCGATTCCGGTCCGGTCCCCGCTTCGCTGAACGACGCCGACAGTCTGGAACTGGAAGAGTCGGCGCAGGCGTTGCCCCGGCGATCCACCACGCCCACGCTGGTTGACGCCGACATTGTGAACCTGGCATTTATCGGTTCGCGCGAAGAGATGGAGTCTGCCTTCCAGCAAGCCGGATGGGTCGCCAGCGACACCTTCACCCGGCATTCGTTCATGCGCGATTTCTATGCGTTCCTGAACAACAGCGGCTACGCCCAGGCGCCCATGCGGCCGTTTCTGCTGAACGGCCAGCCGTCGGATTTGAACCTGGAGAAGAGCCTGAACAGCTACGCCCGGCGTGACCACCTTCGGATTTGGCGGTGGTCGGGTACGAACTCCGACACCGTTTGGCTAAGCTCCTCTACCCACGACACCGGCGCGGCCCTCTCCCTGAAGCATCGCCAGTTCGTGCACCACATCGCGCCCGACATCGACGACGAGCGCAGCAAGATCATTCGCGACCTCTCCGCCGCCGGATGCGTGCAGGCAGTGCATCTTGTACCTCGCGCCGGTATGCCGAGCTTTACCCAGAATGCAAACGGCGATCTGATTCGTACAGACGGATCGATAGCTGTCGTGGAGTTGAAGCCATGCCAGCCAGTGGTGCCGGAATTGGCTTCGGTAAGCACGCCCCCCAACTTTAAGGCAGGCAACCACGTCTTCCGTTACTTCCGTCGCCAGATTCTGACTTTCCGCAGCGACATTTGGCGCGCCAACATCATTTACGGAGCCTACGACCTGGGACGTATGAGCTTCGAAGCCATGAAGCATCGCCCGCCCACCGTCGCCGGCGAGCAGGCCAAGGCGGACCACGAAGCCCAGTTCCAACGCGCCCAGCAACATTCCAACGAGTTGACCGATTATCCCGCTCCGCCTGACGCCGTCGCGTTCCACTAGCTCAGTGCACCCGTACGCTGATCGCTCCGATATCGGGAAAGCCATCGGCCGGCGATCCTGCGCCGTGGTAGATGAGGTTTTGCGGAGTAAATCCTCCATAGATGTACTGCATAGCTCCGGCCACGTTCGCCCAGGTCGGGGGAACGACGGGATTGCCGTTCCAGTCGAACCCTGCGGATTGCACCATCGTTTTGCCTATCCCTTGCGACCCGGTGATGAAGTCGAACGAATCCTTCGTCCCTAGCCCGGGAATAGTCGTCGTCAGCGTCAGCGTGGTCTGTGTCACCGCCGAGATGTTGGACCAACCACGCATCACCGTCCCTCCGCCTATGAAGACACGCACCACGTCGGCCGTGGTCACGCCATTCGCCGTAAAGTTGCACTGCGTGCAGACGATCGTGACTCCTCCCGTGCCGGGACTGGAGAGGAACATTCCCCGCGGGCTCATGATGCTGCCATACGTCGGACAGGAGAGCGTCGCCCCGCTGTTGCTCTTGTACCAGCCGCACAGTGTGCGCGTGGAATCCACGAACAGAGGATTGGCGTGAATGTCATGCGAACCATTGTTGCTGTCGCCGTAATACCATCCCGGATGGTTCCAATAGCTGGTGTAAATGGTCAGCGTGTCCGAGCCCGACCGCATGCCGGCAATCCCCGGGCTGGTCAGGACCAGGTGGGTGGAATCCGTGACGCTCGCGACTGTCGCCACCTTCATCAGCGCGTTGTCCTCGAAGTAGTCTCCGGCCTTCACTCCGGCCGCACCCGCCTGGGTGAAGTTGCACGAGGCGCAACTGATATGCGTGGAGTCCGTCACCGTGGTGATGAACAGGTTCACCTGCCCCCCGACGTTTGAGCCCGGAAGGTTGAGGTAGCTGATGATGCCGCCTAAGGCAGGATTTGGCAGCAATGCCGGCACCGGAGGTTGCAGTTCCGCTCCCGGATCGCCGCTGCCCGGCATCTGGTAGAACCCGTTGTAGTCGAGCGAAAAGTTGGTTTGCCGTAAAACGCGGTGGCCGCGTGCACGCCATCATCGCCCCGAACTCCCGTACCGCCAACGTCCGACGGCTTCACCATCAGGTTGTCGCGGAACACCGGATGCACGCCGTCATAGCAAAGGGTTTCGCAGTACGTTTCGCCGAAGTTATTGAAGTTGGTGTTCTGAATCACCGTGGCCACTTCGGTCGAAGGGTTACTGATCGTCGTCATCGTGCCGCAATAGTTGATGCCCAGGCTGTTCTTCAGCGTGTACGTGCCCCAATCCTGTATCAGATCTCCTGTGTCGTACTTGAAGAAGCCATCCCCGTCGCAGAGAAATCGTTGATACAGGTTTGCCGATCCGCCCAGCGCGGGAGTGCCTGCAATGATTTCGTGCGGATTGGGAAGACGGTCCAGGCACAAGCTGTCCTGAAAGGTAAGCGTGCCGTTGTACAGCATGGTGTAGCAGGTCGTTCCCATCGCGCCAACATCCAGAAAAACAGCGTTGCTGCGGAAGATCTCCGCCACCGAGGTTGCCTGGCTTTGCCCCAGTCCCACGTTGTATCCCACGAAGCCGTTGGTGTTGACCGGGTCGCCGCCCAACACGCTCTGCCCGGTCTGCGCGCCTGCAATGCCGATGGTCGCGATGTAGTGCAGCGTCTGACTGCGATTCGCAGCTGTGACATTCAAGATCGACCGCGTGCCTCCCGTAGGCCGTGCCGCCCCGTAAAACTCAAAGACCGTGTAGTGGTTTCCGCTGCCGGTGACATCCGTAGGATTAGTGAAGGCTACGTTCTGCACCACGAAGTTACAGTTGCTGCAGGCGCCAATCGTGAGGTGAACGTCTCCGTTCCGGTCGAATAATCCATTTTGCAGGTTGACGGAATTCGCCGTGAACACCACAAATGCCTTCAAGGTCGCATTTCCGAAGCCGCTTACCTTGAAATAGTTGAAATTCACGTTGACGTTGACCCCGCCGGCCTCCGGGCTTAGCGAGCACCCGGCGCCCCCATTCAGCGTCGTGTTGCAGTTCAAAATCGCCGGATAGTTATGCCCCGGACTTCCCGCCGCGCCTGTCAGATTCAGGTTCGGCGCTCCCGTGGAAACGTTAATGAAACTCAGCTTGCAGCTCGCACCACTCCCGGGGGCAATCGCTAATGTCCCTGAACCCGCCGCCGCGGTGGCGTTCACGTTCACCGTCCCGCTGTGCTGCACATCCAGTTCGCCGCTATGAGTCAACGTCGCTCCCGCCGCCACCGTCAGCGTTCCTCCGGCATTCACCATTCCGTCGACGGAGCAGGTAGTCGGAGACGCTTTACCCGACGCGCACGCGCCCGAGCAGGTCACAACGTTGCCGTTGCTGATCGTCCACGTATCACCCAGCTGCGGATGCCCCGAGCCTCCCCAGGTTGAGTTCGTGTTGAAGTCTCCACTTTGCGTCGAGGTGTACGAAGCCCCAAAAGCAATTTGACTGAGAAGGACAATTAGAACCAACCACCCAGCTTTCATCCTTAACTCCTTATTCGAGACAGCGCAGAACCCACGCCCAGCCGTCGACCGCTGACGCATGATGTTGTAGGAGTGAACCATCCAGACTTGGAAGGAATAGTGCGGCGTACATCAAATCTAGCTGACAACGCGCATGGGCCTGAACCGAATGACTGCACCATAGTCCTATGACTTCGTGATGACTCGCCAGTCGAGAGGCCTCTGCTCAAACTGGCGCACTGTTAGACCGGAACCACGTAGAAGAGTCGCGATTGAGCTACGCTGAATGCGAGTTTAGCACTCGCACTCTGCACCACAGAAGAGAAAACCGCGCGCCAACCGCAAAGCTGAACCTCTTCCTCACGATTTTGTCCTAATCCTGCAAACGAAACCATTGCCGCCTGGCACAAAGATGCGTACACTCCCGTCTACCCCGGGATCGCCACTGCCAAAGCCTCATCGGCTTTGAGAAATGAGCCAACCTTGCGCGACTGCGGAAAACTTGTGAACCTGGCCGCTCGCATCTTCGCCGTCCTTCTCTTTGCCATCGCCTTCCTGCTAAGCGGGTGCCATGCCTCGCCGCCCAAGGTCGAAGCCGCCGTCACCGACGCCTGTAAGGTTCTTACTCCGGCTGAAATCAGCGCCGTACTCGGCGTGCCCATCGACGAGGGCGTCCACATCCCTGCCTCCAGCCAGATCATGTGCGCCTGGTCACAGAACGGCATGACCGGAGAAGCAGGCACCAAGCTCATCCTGCACTTCAACACCATGGCGGCCTTCCAGAAGGAAAAAGCGGCTACCGGCAATGTCGTTATCACGCCGCTCAGCGGTATCGGCGACGAAGCGTTTTATGCCACCACCGAATTCGGTACCGCCTTGTACATCCGCAAGGGAGACATGCCATCAGCTTCGCGCTGCGCGACAAATCCCAGCCCAAAGACCAGGCTATGGCACAGGAAAAGACTCTCGGCCTGAAGGCGGTTGACCGTCTGTAGGACTACCACAGCGTCAGGGTTCCGGCAGGAACTCGATCTGATGTACTTGGAAGCCGAGCGTCCGGGGATCTTTCTCCACTGGCGCGGCCCGGTCCACCTGAAACTGTAGCTCGTTTTCGGCACCACTGCGGAAGTAGGACTGCGGCACCTTGAACTCCGCCGAAACCAGCCCGGGCAGCTCTGACGTCCCTAGGGGATGTCCATTCAGGCTGGATGCAACGGGACGGCCCGCCAGTACCACTCCCGTGATTTTCACTCGCACCAGCGGCGTGGCATGCCAATCCTTCGCCAGCACAAAGTGCACCGACCCCTGGTGCATTGACCACATGGGCCCATGCTCTCCCTCCGGCTCATAGAAGCCTGTCGTGAGACTGGCGGGATCGTCCGTCTTCAACGTGAAAGGCAGCACGCTAGGCGCAGCCGGGGTGATTTCAGCGGCAACCTCCTGGTCCTGAAAGATCCGCCTGCACGGCGCTTCACAAGCATGCGGCAACCGCACGATCGCCAGCGTGTCCAGTCCCTCCAGCGCCGGACAGACGTGCCGTTGTCCAAACATGAATCCCCACGTGTCCTGCACGCAGAAGTAGCGGTGTCGGTCCTGTAGCCAGCTGGCAACGCCGGCTGCAGTCGGCCAATCGCCCTCTTGCGGCCACGTGATTCGCAGCTTCTCACTTCCACCAGGGAGATTCGCCACCATGCCCGCTATCCTCGCATGCATTCTTGCTTCTCGCTCTTGATCTGGGTCCTGTAGCGCCGCATATTGATACGGCGCTGCCAGCATCGCCAGCGGCAGCAGACAGGCGACCAGCAACGTCCATCCACTCGATCGCGCCAGCGAGCCTTGACCCAGCACAAATGCCAATAAGACAAAGCTGGCCAGCAGAAACGTGGCGAAGAAGAAATATGCGTTGAAGTTGAACAGGCCGCCGGCAATGTGGCGCGCCCAGAAAACCACCAGGATCACGGTCGCCCCCAGCTCGAAGAGGACGTATTGCAGGAAGCGCGAAATCCTGGCTCCACACTTCCACCACGCCCCGGCCGCCGCAGCCGATAGAAACAGAAACAGCGTCCAGTAACCTACAACGTAAGGCAGTGCCATCGCGCGGGCGATCAAGTGCGCCTTTGGGTTCAGCAGGATTTCTTCCGGTTTCGCCGTGAACGTTACGAAGCTGGCCACATACTTCACGCTGTTCAGCCAGCTGTTCTGCGGCCCGCGATGCGCGTGGCCGTAGGCCAGAATGTTTTGCAGGTTATTCGGAGAATGGACTCCCAGCTCCAGCAGCATCGGCAACGCCAACAGGGCCGCGATTCCTGCGCTGATGAGTAGCGGCCGTCGATAATATTTCAGTACCACACCCGGCCCCCTCTCTCGCGCCAGCGGCACAAACCACGTTGCCACGGCAGCCGTCGCCAACACGCCTGCAAACATCGCCTGCGCGACGTGACCATGAATCAGGAACATCCCGCTCAACGTGACGAGCGGCAAATGTCTGGCGTTGCCGTCCGCCAGCGAAGCGCACGCGGTAAGAAACAGCAGGAAGCTGAACATCAGCACATACGGCATCCACACCCCGCCGCTGGCCGAGCCCGGAAACGTGCGGTCAACCACGTATAGAAACCACAGGCTCGCCCCTACCGCCGCCGGCAAAAACAATGGCGAGTCGCAGTGCTGCTGGAAAATCCAGATGCTCCCAAACAGGCAGCACGTATACAGCGCCAGCAGAGTCAGAGCCGCCGCATTCAACGGCGCCGGCACCACGTGCAGCAGGTCCCGCAACCCTCCATCGCCCAGCGCGAGCACATACATAAATCCGGGCCCCGGGTGATGAAAGTGCCAGCGCGAGTAATTCCCCAGCAGTTCGTGAAAGTGCTTGGCATCATGCACCTGCAACAGGATGGTCGCCACATCGCCGTTGGCAATCATGGCCCGGCGAAACATCTCCCGATTGACCATCACCCACACCGCCAGAAACGCCCCCGCCGCCAGCGCAACGCGCACCCCTAACCGCTCCCACAAACTTTCTGCTGGCGGGTTAGGCTTCATAAGCGCGTCTTTCGCAGTTGTGCGGGCGCGAGTTGCCCGTCATCTAGCACCATCTAGTTAAATCGGAAACCCGATGATACAAAATCTCAAGGAACTCGTTTCCGAGGTTCTAAAAACTCCCCAGAGTCAGTTGGGACCATCGCTGTCGCATGCCTAAACATGTCTTAGCCTGAATGTCAGACTTCGTTAATGAAGCGTGGTTCGCCAACACGCATGCAAATTTGTGAGGCACACAAGCCTTCTGGTCCTGTATGTTTTAACGATTCATGCCTGCCTACAAGAAAGCCAGCCTCGTCGAGTTCATTCAGTCTAGCCCTAGCGAAATCATTGGCGAGTTAGAAAGCGCATACGCGAACGACGGATTCTCCTCGCAGTACACGCGACAGACAAAAGCGTGGGTCCGCCTAGTGCCCGATCTACAGGAGTCCTTTTCAGCCCTATTAGGGCTGCGACCTCTAGCTTCGAATTGGTCAATCCTTCTTGAGTATCCCCTATATCGACTTCGGCGTCGCATAGACATCGTAATTCTCGCTGGAGGCCTACTTCTCGTCGTAGAGTGCAAGGTCGGCGAACTTACCTTCAAAAGGGAAGACGCGAGACAGGTCGAGGAATATGCGCTCGATTTGCGAGATTTTCATGCCGAGAGTCATGGGCGACATATCATCCCCATTCTCTGGTGTACCGCGGCGAGGCAGGTTTACGACCCGCCGATCGACAACTCGTCTGCTGGCAGTGCTGTTGGCGTCGGCTGCGTTATCCGTGTCGGAAGCGAAGGGCTGACGCGATTTTTGTCGAACATCGTCATTCCCTCTGATACAACCGCTCTGATTGCTGACAGATGGGACAAATCTAGTTATAAACCTGTCCCCAACATTATCGAGGCGGCAACCAACATTTTCGCCGGACACGGCGCTCGAAGCATAGCTAATGCTGATGCGGAGAATCTGCGAGCCGCTGCTACGCGGTTGCTGGAATTGATCGCCCAGGCTCGCCGCGAAGAGCGACGATATCTGCTCCTTCTGACCGGAGTTCCTGGATCCGGAAAAACCCTAGCCGGTCTCGATGTCGTTCATAGTGCAGTTGCAACAGGAGTTGAGAACCAAGGGGACATAGTTTATCTGTCGGGAAACACTCCTCTGGTGGTTGTACTTCGGGAGGCTTTGGCACGTGATGAACATCAGCGGAGTACCGACGCAGGCGTTCGAATAAAAATTGGAGATATTAGGCGCCAAGTCCGCACCCGAATTCAACACATCAACGACTTTCTCCAAGAGAGCCTCCGAGGGGCGTCTGATGTACCTCCTCACGAACATGTCATCGTATTCGACGAGGCGCAACGTGCATGGGACGAGAGGCAGGGTTTCAAGAAATTCGAGAGGTCCGCATCTGAGCCAGCAATTTTGCTTGAGCTTATGTCGCGGCATTCCGATTGGTGTGTCTGTATCTGCCTCGTCGGGAATGGTCAGGAAATCAATGTAGGAGAAGAGGGCTTGCGAGGCTGGGGAAAAGCTCTTTGGACGATAGACAAGCAAAGCCGTGGTAAGTGGAACGTCTTCGGCCCACCTAGCGTCTTCGGCACAAACGATTTATCCCCCGGTTCGGTGCTGGGAGAATTACCCTCGGGAATGTTCGTCAATACAGAACCCCACCTGGAACTTTACGTCCCACAAAGAAGCTTTCGCTCGCCAGAATTGACTAAGTGGGTAGAGGAGGTGCTCAGGGGCGACAACATAGCAGCGCATACGACCACGAAAGGGATGGAGAATTATCCAATATTCTTAACACGATCGCTTGCTGACGCGAAGATTTGGCTAGACAAAAACGGCAGAGGAGAGCGGCGCTACGGACTCACCGCATGCTCTGGCGCTCGACGGCTTCGCGCAGATGGGCTTGGCATGACGTTGAACGCTACCTCAGGCGAAGAAATTGCTCAATGGTATCTTAACAAGCGCGGTGATATACGTTCTTCTTATGCGCTGGAAGTTCCAGCAAATGAGTACACTTGCCAGGGACTTGAGCTTGATTTCACCTGCGTATGTTGGGTGGAGATTTCACCTGGAGTGCACAGTCCAACTCCTGGGTAACCGCGCGGTTGTCAGGAAATCAATGGCAGCAGGTGCGCGCCGATGAAGCACGGCGTTTCCTCGTCAACTCTTATCGAGTACTGCTGACTCGCGCCAGAGAAGGCCTCATTCTGTGGGTACCTGAAGGGGATGGCTCCGATCACACGCGCAGCCCAAAACTTCTTGATGAAACCGCAGAATTTCTACGGCAATGCGGTGCAAAGCCCCTTTAACTTTTGTCACCGACGGGGTCTTGCATGTGGTGCCGGGAGGGGGGGTCGAACCCCCATGACCCGAAGGTCGGCGGATTTTGAGTCCGCTGCGTCTGCCAGTTCCGCCATCCCGGCTTTTGGTGTAAGTGCCTTATACTAAGAAGTTTCTCACTTGGTGTGCCTTCGCGCTCAAGGGAGACAAATGTGTAACTGTGCAACAAAGTGTGAAAGCATCCGCGAATTTATGCAAGTCATTTCTCATCTTCTTGCCGATGGAGTGCTTTGCGCTCCTTCAAGGCTCAGATGCCACCGGCAAATCCCTAACAAGAGAACACACCAAGATTCTACCACCCGTCCCTCTTGCAGCCATCCTGGATTTCAAAGCACCGCCGCGAGCGCGGAGGGATCTCCTCAAGAGCTTTGCAGGAGGCGCGCCATCGAACTGCCTTGTACCTGCGGTGATATGAGGCTGCACGAAAAGCGAGTAAGCAGTTTTTCGCTAAGTGGGGCGGTACTCAGGCCGATTACGAGGAACCTGGTGGTCGAACGAGAATGTCCGCTCAAACACCACGGGCTCTGTGTGCGCTTTCACCTAAGGGTTTGGCAGCAGGGTTTCAGCCTGAGCAGCCCATTCCTCTCGATACTGCGCCCGGGGTCTGCGTACAACGAGCCCTTTTGGTTAGAGATGGTCCGGTCATACAGAAGAAGGGTTCAAGCTGGACGGGGTTCTTACCGCAAATTGCGTCTCTCAGCCATATGGCGGGCTGTGGCACGCTCGCAGCCGCATTGTGGAGTACAAGGCTCCGAGCGGCAGCTCAGCAGAAGAATCCAGCCCGTGATGCAGCAGCCCTGTGCCTTATTTCGGATCGTTGGTCTCCAAGGTTGCTCGTCAGAGCGCTGCAGCGCTGAGGCAGCCAGCTACAATACCCGCAGCGGGAAACTGTCGTGGCTCAATCAATCGCCCGGCTTGTGCCTCGCGTTTACCCGCAACCGTGGTTTGCGCGTACAGATGCAGCGTCGACTTAGAGTTTGCTGGCGGAGTACCGGGCGATGAAGGATGATACACCTCTGAGCTATGTGAATTTGTTCCGCGAAATTTGAGACCAGAAAATATGCGGCTAAGATGATAGAGCTCAATTTTTCCGGTGCTTAGTTTGAGGAGAGCGCCTGTTGAAGGGACCGCTTCGACTGCGAGTGTCCAGTCGCAGTTTCCGGCCAACGGACAGTTCACTCAGAACTTGACGGGGGGCAGGCGCACCGGGCGTCAATGTGGTAACTCTGCCAAACTTCCGACTTGATAGTGGAGCAATATTCACACTGACCGGACCGCTTGGTACGGACTTTGTCATCACTATCTTAGGAGCCTTCAACCTGCACAGGGGGAACATTCAGGTGACAGATGGCGTCGGTTCGATGGAGCGCTGTACAACATCACGAGACTCAATTCGACGGTGACGACAATTGTGCCCTCGACGGCGGATCCTGTCGACTCGTCCTCTTCGCTTCAGTATCGACAGGTGCCGCTGCTTGACGCTGCGGGCGTTGAGGCCGACTCAAACTTGTATGGACGCTTGATCAACGGAGCCGGCGGAAATCTGGGGCGTCGCGGGCAAGGACTCCACTACAAGCGGCGGCCAAACTGGAAGTTAAATCAGTTGGCGATAACAGACGGAATGAAAGGCCGGTCTCCCGGCGATGGTAAACGCGCTCCCAGGTTATTGAGGCGCTCAAAACGCGAACAGGTAAGGAGGCCAGCGCATGAAGAAGACTAGCACAGTGGCGAAACAGAGCCACAAGAATCTGCAGGGCAGGCTGACTATCGGTTTAATCTTGGAGATCGCCAACTGGCACTGGCGCTCGATGAAGTGGGTGATGTGATCGGTGAGCAGAAGGTGGGCACGACGCCGAAGGCAATAAGAGAGGGCAACGCCCAACTTGCACCGAGCGCAGAATCGCTCATCAAGAGTGCGGATGGGAGGGTGGCGACAGTACTAACTCGGCGGAGAAAAATCTTGCTTATGAATAAGGATGGGTAAATATCCTGATTGATTCCAACCGTCCTTTTCATTGAAGGCAATAGCGTTTGACTGTGTTTTCGTCGTTCCAATCTTTGCAGAACTTTTCAGAAGCGAATCTCAGAGCCCCACTTCGTCTAGTTGGAAAAAGATGCTCTGTACAGCGGATGATGGTTGTTGCCATTGCCTAAAACAGCCCAAGCAATCCTGGCTAACTTATTCGCGGTCGCCACGATCACCACATTGCGAGGAGTTCTGGTTTCAAGCTGCCCCATCCACTTGCCTAGGCTCGAACCTTCGCGTTTGACTCGTAAGACGGCTGCTCGTGCTCCATGGATAAACATCTTTCGCAGATAGGGATTTCCTCTCTTACTGATGCCCAACTACTTCGCCTTGCCTCCGGTTGACCATTGTCGTGGTACCAAGCCCACCCAGGCGGCAAACTCTCGTCCTTTTCGGAACGCAGCGCCGTTGCCGATCGCTGAAACGACGGCGGTCGCTATCAGTGGGCCTACTCCCGGAATTTCTGCAGCCGAACGCAGGCTGGTCGCTGCTGGCGATTTGTTCCAGATCTTCGTTGAGGCCATCGATCTCACGCAGCCGCACCGGGTGTCAATGAGGTAAATCTGCCAAACTTCCGGCTGGATAGCGGAGCAACATTAACACTTCATCGGATGTTTTAATTCAGTGGCACCGCCGCGCCTCGCCCTGCGATTCATTCGTTACCTTACAACCGTATCGGCCGTCAATAATGAACCGATTCGTGATGTCTGCGGTAGACTTGAGCCCTCGATGCCTCTGCTCCGCCCTGAATAGCTTGCTCACGTTGGCATTCACTTCTTCGATGAAACTCGTTGGTCGCACTTGTCTGCAATTGCGTTAACCTGAGGTCAGCCCCCGATCAAAGGAAGAGCAGATTATTAAAAAGGTGTTCTGATAAATGCGTCACTCCGCATCTGAATTTATGTATGGAAGCGGATATTGCTGTAAACGACTCCACGACCATCTGGATTGGGTCTAGCGACAACCTTTCGTTCGCCGTCGCGATAAAGCCCGCGGTCGGCAAAACAATCGTGGGTGTTCCAATGAGGCACCTGGAGCTCAGATTGTTAGCGGAAGATTTGACCGATGGATCGGTCGATCACCTATTTCACGTCAAGTTAACGAGACTGGAGGCGTTTGCCGTCGGCAATAGGCTGAAGGCGATTGTTAATGGGCGGTGGTGATGGGCCAGGTCCCTAGTAATCTGACATTTGCAGCGAAAAGCAAGGGTAATGGATCGGGCAGTATACTACTGGGAAATGAGTTGTGACTGAGAGAGTGCAGCTCGGAAAGTCGTTGCCTACTACAAATGACGCGAGGACGGCCTTCGTGTTTCCCGCGCAACCGGGTTATTCGCTGCTTGGTGGATCAAATATCTGCTCGATAGGGTCGGCGAGGAACATGCATTCGAAGTGTGCCGGGCGCAGCACTGCTATTCATTCTTGAGGGAGGCTACAGCGAAACGGCTTGGATTTGTGGGCGCTCCGCCAGGCCACGCCTTTTGTAGCACTTGTTGGCGATTGGATGTCCGGCATTTTGTGGCATCAGGTCCCGGATTGCGCGATCAAAGCCCCGCGTCGCTTCTGCGCCCGAGCCGCTCCGCGGGGCTACTCCCACTAACCCTCTCCGTTGTCCCGTCTGTTCCGACTATCTAGTTGAG
>CAWITJ010000003.1:0-399692 GCA_963838995.1 uncultured Acidobacteriaceae bacterium
TGTTCTGTTATCGTCTCTTCGTTCAGTTACGTATCAATAATGGCAGAACGAACCCTCGACCGCGTCTGCCCAAACTGCTGGGTGAGCGAATCCAGTGCGACGCCGCAATTAAGGGAAACGCCGGAAGAACGATTCCTCCAGAGCTGCCTGCGCGTCAATCAGCACGCGGGACTCCAGAAGCCGCGTTACCCGGCCTGCGGAGCCCTCAAGGTGACCACCTGCGTCCGAGTACGCCTCCAGGGAATTCGGCGTCGCGAAACGCACCGCTTGCACCCCTTGCGCTTGCAGTTCCGCAACGGCCGGCAACATGGAGTGGGCATCGACGCCAAATCCCAGGTACGGCTGGCGAGTCCAATACTTCAGATTGTGCCGCGACTCGCGCAGACCGATGCCGTGCGTAACCGGGCGCGCGAAATTCGATATCTCATACTGCTGCACACCGCCGTTCGCCAATCGCTCGCAGGCCGTAAGGTAAAGGTCGGCGGTGAGATCGTCATTCGGAACATGGTGCGCGTGATAGCGGCTGCCGCCCGCGATCAGTTCTGTGCCCAGGCGCGAATCTTCGTCGACCTCCAGCATGTACACGCTCGCGTGGGGCGCACCGGTCCCCAGCGTTTCGCTCAGCGACTGGTTCCAGCTCTCCTCGGTTTGGTGCGGCAGGCCGGCAATCAGGTCAATGGAAATATTCCCGATGCCTCGGGCTCGCAAACGCGCGATATCGTCCAGCGTGATCGCCCGTGTGTGCAGGCGGCCAACCGCCGACGACTCCTGATCAACGAACGATTGCACCCCAAGGCTGACGCGATTGACGCCGCAGCGTTGCAGGCTGTCCAGGACAACTTGCGCTTATTGCGCCCGGAGCGCACTCCACCGTAATCTCGGCCGCGCGATCGACATCAAAGTTATTCCGCACGGCCTGGAAAATCCGTTCCAGCTGCTCGCCCGTAAGGATAGAGGGGGTACCGCCTCCGAGATAGATCGAGTCAACCGATCGGTGGAGCGTTCCGCCGAGTTGCGCGGTGGTCTCGCGCGCCAGATCGATGTCGGAGCACAAGTGCTGAACATAACGGTCGAAGACACGTTGGGAAAACACGCCCGAGGCGAAGTTGCAGAAGCTGCACTTGCTGCGGCAAAACGGTACCGAGATGTATACACCTTGTGACAAGCGGCTCGCGGAAACACCTTTCGACTATTAGAGTAGCAGTCGAACGACCGACTGGCAGCCAGGAGCCGGCAATTGGCGATTGGCGGCTAGCCCTTGGCAGTTACGAGTGAGCGTCCGATGTTCGGCATGTACTGGACGCGCACGTACGTTGAAATCTCATTGCTGAAATCTCATTGCTGATAAGATGAGATGTCTTTGTTCTGCGTCAGACATAGTTGATAGCGAATCGCTAGCTGCTAGTTTCTAATTGCTACCTCTCTTCCTCATGAAAAAACGCGTAGTTATCACAGGAATGGGCGCTATCAGCCCGAATGGCCTGGGCAATGAGGCTTTTTGCCGGGCTGCGCTGGCAGGCACCAGCGGCGTGCGGCGGGTCAGCAGCTTCGACGCCAGCGATCTTCCGGTGCAAATCGCCGGAGAGTTGCAGGGCTTCGACGAACTGGCGTGGGTGGACGCTCACGAGCGCAAGCATGTGTCGCGGGTAGTGCCGCTGGCCATCGCCGCGTCCAGCGAAGCGTTGCGCGATGCCGGCATCGACACTTCGCAGCTCTCGCTGGAACAGCAGCGCGAGATCGGCGTGGTCCTCGGCTCGGGTGGAGGAGCGCAGGAGTTTTCCGAAGAACAGGTACGCCTGTGGCTGACGGGAAAGGTGAAACAGGTCAGCCTGTTCTGCATTCCCAGCGGGACCATGGGCACGCTTTCCAGCGAAGTCAGCATGCGCTTCGGCCTGCGCGGCATGAGCCACGTGATCACCACCGGCTGTACCTCCTCGACCGACGCCTTCGGGTACGCGCTGCGGCAAATCCAGTTCGGCTTCCTGCCCATGATGCTGGTCGGCGGCGTGGATGCGCCCATTGCGCCCGGCATCATGAAGGGCTTCACTTTGATGAAGATCATGACCTCTTCGTGGAACGACCAGCCGGAACGCGCCTCGCGGCCATTTTCGGCCGACCGTGACGGGTTTGTCGTCGCCGAGGGCTCGTGGATGTTCTTCCTGGAAGAGTATGAGCATGCGCGGGCCCGCGGCGCCCGCATTCTCGCCGAGGTCTCGGGATACGGCTCTACCTGCGAGGCTTTCCATCGCGTTCGCCTGCAGGAATGTGGCGAAGAACCGGCACGCGCCATCCAGATGGCCATGCAGGATGCCGGCATTGCGGCCAGCGACGTGGACTACGTCAACCTGCATGGAACCTCCACCCAGCTAAACGACCGCATCGAGACCCGCGCACTGAAGCTTGCTCTGGGCGATAAGGCCTATCACACGCCGATGTCGAGCCTGAAGTCGCAGATCGGCCATCCCCAGGGGGCATGCGGCGCGGCAGGCATTGCGGCAACGCTGATCGCCATGCACCACCGTCAGATTCCGCCCACTATCAACCTGGAAAACCCTGACCCGGAATGTGATCTGGACTACGTTCCTGAGGCGGGACGCCGTGCCGAGATCGAGCACGCGGTTTGCAACTGCATCGCCTTCGGCTCCAAGAACTCCGCCCTCGTGTTGCGCAAGGTCGAGTAAAACACTGGTCGCTTAAGCGGTGTTTCGGGCCACCGCATCGTTGTTACCACTGCAAGGTTACAGACTAGAGAGTTGGCGACAAGCAACATTGGGGACCGCCCGCAACCTTTTCCATCCCTTCCCCGCCCTTCCTCGTCTATATGACTTCCAACATTTACAATCAATCAAGGGCTCATAGCAGGAATGCAGGAAGAAGACGTACTAGGTAAGGCATACGACGCCAGGCTGATGAAGCGCCTGCTGACCTACCTGCACACCTACCGCTGGCAGGTTTCGGTGGCGCTGGTCGCCATCGTGTTAAAGGCGGGCGCCGACGTACTCGGCCCATACCTCACTAAAGTCGCCATCGACAAGTACCTGGCCAGCCACACCGAAGCGCATTCCCTGCTCGACCGCTTTCTCAGTCCCAACCCGCTGACCGGCATCGCGCAGATCGCCGGCATGTATGTCGGCTTGCTGCTGTTCAGCTTCCTGCTGGAATTCGCCCAAACCTACATCATGCAGTGGACCGGCCAGAAGGTGATGTTCGACCTGCGGGCCCAGATCTTCCGCCACTTGCAGCGCCTGCATATCGGCTTCTTCGATCACAATCCGGTAGGCCGACTGGTGACCCGCGTGACCAGTGACGTGGACGCGCTGAACGAGATGTTCACCGCCGGGGTCGTCTCCATCGTGGAAGACGTCTTCGTGCTGATCGGCATTATCGCCATCATGCTGAACATGAGCTGGCGGCTGGCGCTCATCACCTACGCCGTGATGCCGTTCATCCTGTATGCCACTTCGGTTTTCCGCCGCAAAGTGCGCGACAGCTACCGGCGTATTCGCATCGCCATCGCCCGGATTAACTCTTACCTGCAGGAGCATGTGACCGGCATCATCGTCCTGCAGCTTTTCAATCGCGAGAAGAAGGCGTACCACCGCTTCGAAGAGATCAACCAGGTGCACATGGATGCGTTCAAGGACGCGATCATGGCCCACGCGGTGTACTACCCCATCGTGGAAGTCTTGTCGGCCGTGGCCATTGCCTGCGTAGTGTGGTTCGGCGGCAACGAAGTCATCCGCAATTTCGTGACCCTAGGCGTGCTGGTGGCGTTCATGCAGTACGCGCAACGCTTCTTCCGCCCCATCCAGGACCTCAGCGAGAAGTACAACATCCTGCAATCCGCCATGGCTTCCAGCGAACGCATCTTCAAACTGCTGGACACCCAGCCGGACATCGTTTCGCCCGCCGTGCCCAAGGTGCCGCAAGGCGCCGGCCGCATCGAGTTCGATCATGTTTGGTTTGCCTATCGCACCCTGGCGCAGGCCGAAGCCGAAGCTGCCAGCAAGGGCGAGAAGCTGAAGATCGAGGCCGAGGCCGGCAATGGCGATCCGACTCGGGAATATGACTGGGTGCTGCGGGACGTCTCGTTCATCATCGAGCCGGGAGAAACCGTCGCCATCGTAGGCCACACCGGCGCGGGCAAGACCACCATCATCTCCTTGCTACTGCGCTTCTACGACGTGCAGAAGGGCGCCATCCGCATCGACGGCGTCGATGTTCGCGACATGGAGTTAAACGACTTGCGCCGCCGCTATGGCGTGGTCCTGCAAGACCCGTTTCTCTTCTCGGGAACGATCTCCGCCAATATCCGCTTGGGCTCGCGCTGGATCGAAGACGCGTCGGTGGAGGAAGCTGCCGAACAGGTGAACGTTGCCGACTTCATTCGTTCCCTGCCGGGCGGCTTTGCCGAGGAAGTTCGCGAACGCGGCAGCACGCTTTCGACTGGCCAGAAACAGCTCATCTCCTTTGCCCGCGCACTGGCCCACAATCCCAAGATCCTGATTCTCGATGAAGCGACGTCGAGCGTGGACACCGAGACCGAGTTCCGCGTGCGCGAAGCGTTGACCCGCATGGTCGCCGGCCGCACCTCGATCATCATCGCCCATCGACTCAGCACCATTCAGCGCGCCAACAAGATCATCGTCATGCACAAGGGGAAAGTGCGCGAGATCGGCTCGCATCAGCAGTTACTCGGACAACGCGGTATCTATTGGAAGCTGTATCAGTTGCAATACAAAGATCAGGAAATTACTGCGCCGCCGGCGGACGCAAGCAATGCCTATTCCGCCTCCCGGCGTGACCGTCGCGGCTGACGACTAGACTGAGCTGCGATCGAGTCGCGCCCGAGTCGCTCCGACTCAAGTCACTCTCCTGCATGACCAATCTCACTGACCGATCCTTGACCGACAGGTTAGGCCTAACACGTAGGTTGGTTCTGCCGATGGAGGATTTGGCATGCGTCGATGGATTGTCTGGCGTTCGTTCTGCTGGCGCTGGCCAGCGCAAACCACGTTAGCGCCCAAGCGCCAAACGTGTGGTCAAGCGGCGGCGCTCATCCACTTCAACTGCAGGCTAACACCGACGACGCCACCTGCGCCGGCTGCCACAGCACGATCGGCGAGGGAAAATTCGTCCATACCGCCTTGTCGATGGGCTGCAAGACCTGCCATGTCGTCAAGAACCAGGGAGGCACAACCCTCGTCAATCTGGTCTCGCCTCCCACTCAGCTCTGCTTAACCTGCCATCCGCTCTCGACCGATAAGGTTCTCCATCGCCCGTACCAACTGGGGGACTGCATGGTTTGCCACTCGCCGCACGCCAGCGACTTTCCCGGTCACACCTGGGTTTCCACGCAAGACACCTGCCTGGGCTGCCACGCCCGCGCTCGCCTGAAAGTCAACGCCAAGAAGAAGACCGTCACCGTACCCTGGGGCGTTACCTTGACCTTCGATCAGATGAAGGGCTGGAAGTACCTCAACCTGAACGATAGCCTGACCGCCGACCATCCCGTCGCCGGGCACCCGGTGTCGGGACCGAACACCGCCCTTGGCCCGCAAGCTCCGCCGATGAGCTGCCTGTCTTGCCATCGGCCGCATGCTTCCAACTACGCTCATCTGCTGCCCAAAACTCCGCCCGACCCGCAGATGGCCCTCTGCAAGAGTTGTTCGCTATGCATCGATTGCCACAAGAGCCTGTGACGGCCGCACCGCACACGTCTCTGGTAATAAGTAACCTGTCATAATCGACAGGTGCGCATTCTGATCTCCGCAGGAGAGGCCTCTGGCGAGTTTTATGGCGCAGAGCTGATTCGGGCTCTCCGCCGCCGGGTTCCGTCGCAGGACGTCGAGTTCTTCGGCGTGGGCGGCGAGCAGATGCGGCAGGCCGGCTGCGAACTCCTGGTCGACGCTCGCGAGATCGCCGAAGTTGGCATCGTTGAGGTCATCAAGCACATCCCCACCATCTACCGGCGATTCCGCCAGGTAGTTCGCGCCGCCGAACAGCGCCGTCCCGACGCCGCCGTGCTCATCGACTTTCCCGACTTCAACCTGCGGCTGGCGCGCGAGATGCACAAGCTGGGCGTGCCCGTCATCTACTATGTCAGCCCGCAACTGTGGGCGTGGAAGCAGGGCCGCATCGAGAAAGTCCGCAAGTACGTTCGTGAGATGCTGGTGATCTTTCCCTTTGAGGAGAAGTTCTACCGCGCACGCGGCATTGCCGCGAAGTTTGTGGGACACCCTCTGGCCGATCTCCCCGCTCCCACCACGACGCGCCAGCAATTTGCCGACGAATATAAGCTCGATCCCGACCGCAGGTGGATTGCGCTGCTGCCCGGCAGTCGGCACGGCGAGGTCTCGCGAATCTTCCCCATCCTTCTGCAAGCCGCGCAACTTCTGGGGCCGGATTACGTTTACACAGTACCCATCGCCTCGACTCTTAGCCGGGACTGGGTCGAATCGTTCCTGCGCAGCTATTCCGGCCCGCCTATCACGTTCACCCGCGATGCCAGGGCCACGTTGTTGCATGCCCGCGTGGCCGCCGTGGCCAGCGGCACTTCGACCCTGGAAGCCGCGCTGATCGGCACCCCTTTCACCATGGTCTACCGGGTTGCGCCGCTTACCTGGAGCCTCGGCCGCCGTCTAGTAAAGGTTGACCGCTTCGCGATGGTGAACTTGATCGCGGAGCGCGACGTCGTGCCCGAACTGGTGCAGGAGGACTTTACCGCGGAACGAGTGTGCCAGGAACTGCGCCGGCTGGCTCCCGACGGGCCGGCGAGAGACGCCATGATTGAGGGTTTTTCCCAGGTGAGGCAGATGTTGGCGACCAGCGAAACGGGCGGCAGTGCATCCGAACGCGCGGCGCAGGCCGTACTCTCTATCGTAAAAGGCCAAGGGTGATCTGTGCTGAAGGCGCCGGTGAATTCGTGACCACCAGGGAGTCGCGCCCTTTCCCTGCGGATTTTCCATCATTTATAGTGAGCAACAGCAGAGCAGGAGCTCTTCCCCTAATGTGCAATGCGGCAAGGTCCATTGGACGTGTTCTGGTCGTTGGTGTGTTGGCCCTGGTTACCACCTGTTTCGCGGCGGACAAAACCCGCATACAGGTCGACGACTACATCATTCACGTAGCAGTCACGCCGCAGAACCACCAGATCAAAGCACAGGCCCGGGTCAAGTTCACCGCTCTGGACGATGTCAACATCGCGACCTTTGAGCTGCATAACGCGTTGCGGCCGACCCGGGTCATCGACACCGCTGGACAGGTGATGCAGGTGGAACGCGTCAGCCAGGACTCGACCGTCCGCATCTCGCTTCCCAGCACGCTTACCAAGGGTTCGTCCGATACGCTGATCTTCGAATACGAAGGCGCGCTGCAAACCGGGGACGACAGCCCGGTGCAAGGTCTGAAACTCGCCTACATTGGCGATCCGATTTCGTATCTGCTTTACGCCGGACGCTGGTTTCCCATGGTTGGCTATGGAATCAACCGCTTCACCTCCACCATCAGCGTTAGCGTTCCCGCCGGATACACCGTGATTGGCAGCGGCAAGGAGAGCACGGGCGCGGGCGGCGATGTGGAAGAAGAGAAGCCCGCGGCGCGCAAAGGCTCGCAGAAGGACCTGACTCGCCTGGCGACTCCGGCGGGCGGCAAGACCTACACCTTCAACTACCAGGAACATTCCAGCTTTCCCGGAACCATCATCATCGGCAAGTACGAGCAAACCAAGAGCTCCGAAGGCGGCCTGAACATCAATGTCTACACCACGGCGGAACACAAAGCTTTCGCCACCCAGTACGCCGACACCGCGGTAAAGGAATTTTTCTTCTTCACCACCCTGTATGGACCTCCGTTCGGGCAGAAGCTGAATGTAGTTGAGTTGCCCAACGACACCGTTCCGGCCGCGTGGGCTCCGGAGATCGCCGGGCTGGCGGCCCGCCATTTCAACGAAAAAGGAAATTACCGGCTGCTGGCCAATACCATTGGGCACCAGTGGTTCGGCACCATGGTCAGTCCGGCCACCAAGAACGACTGGTGGCTGAATGATGGCGCGGCGCGCTACTCCGAAGCGCTGTACGTGGAGCACGTAGCGGGAGAAGCCGGCTTCCAGGAAGTTACCAAAGACATGTCGGTGGGCGCGCTGGCGTACGTTTCGGTGCCGCTGGCCGATGTTGGCCGGCTCGACACGTTCTCGCCGGAGTTCCAGTCGCTGGTCACCGACAAGGGTGGCATGATTTTTGCCATGCTGCGCTGGGTCATCGGCGAGGAGCCGTTCGACAAGACCATGCGTACTTTCGTCTCGCAGTACGCCGGCAAGACAGCGACGGTCGACGACCTGCGCAAGATTGCCGAGCAAATCTCAGGACAGCAATTGGCCTGGTTCTTTACCCAATGGCTCAACTCCACCGGTGCGCCGGAGTTTAAGAACAAGTACACGGTTTACCGTACCCAGAAGGGCTTCCGCGTCGTCGGCGAAATTTCGCAGGACATGGACCTGTTCCGCATGCCGGTACAGTTGCGCATCGATACCGACGGCAAAACCGAAACCAAGCGCATCGAAGTGGAAGGCACGAACTCGGCCTACGCGGTCGATACATTCGGCAAACCACGCCGCATCAGCATCGACCCCAACAACCAGGTGCTGCAAAATTCCATTGACCTGCAGGTGCGCACCTCGATTATGCGCGGGCAGCAGGACGTGGAGCAGGGCGACCTGACCGAGGCGCTAAAGGAATTCCAGAAAGCGCTGGACATTAACAAGAACAGCTCGCTGGCGCACTATCGCATCGCCGAAGTGTTCTTCCTGCAGCACAACTATCAGTCGGCGGCGAACGCTTACCGCGAATCGCTGAACGGCGACGGAGAGCCGCGCTGGACCGAGGTTTGGAGCCACATCCAGTTGGGAATGATTTTCGACCTGACCGGACAGCGCGAGCGCGCCACCAACGAATACCGGCAGGCCTTGCAGACCAACGACAACACCCAGGGCGCGCTGGACACGGCGCGGAAGTATTTGCAGAGTCCCTATCAGCCGCAGAGCAGTGAAGCTAAGCCCATGCAGTAATCAGGCTTCGCGAGCCAGCTTCAGGCCACCCAATCGGGTGGCCTTTTCTCTTGCCACGCCGTGAGACATCAGCAGCACCTGGAAGACTTCGCCCATGCCATCGGGCGCGATCAGGTGCTTCAACTGAAGCGCGACCTTGGCCCGTTCCTGCGGCAGCTTGCAATCCTGGAAGGCGTCGGCAAACTCTGTGGCCTCGCCAATGCCGATGAGAAATTGCGACTGGGTTAGCAGGCCAAGCGGATCGAGACCACCTTCCATTGCCCGCGAACGCAACGCCGTAAAGTTGACGTGGGCGGTGATGTCCTGCTCGCCGGGCGCTTCGTAAGGCGAATGACCAGCGGTGTGCCGCCGGTAGGTCATCAGCGTATCGCGATGACGGCCGGCAAGCTGCTGCTCGCGGGTGTAGCCGTAGTCGATGAGCAATAGAAACCCTCGACGCCCGGCGAAGACTGCGACAATGCGGTCCGTCCAATCGAGCGACAACAACGGCGCTTCCACCCGCTCGCCCGGCTCGGGATGAACGCCGTAACGATCGAGAAACTCATTTTCCCCGGTAGAAACAGCGGCGAAGCCCTCGACGAACCTGCCGTCGCGTACATCAACGCGAACTGCGCCGCGATGGTCGACGATCTCCACCGGAAGCGCGTCAAAGAATTCGTTTCCGAAGACGATGACGTGTTCGCCAGCCTGGGCAGCTGCTGCCTCCAGCGAATCAAATACCCTCGCCTTCCCTGCCGCGATGGTTTCGGCCAGCCGCTCCTGCAACTTGCTGCGCAGATTCTCCGACTGCTCTACCAGCGCATAGTGCAACGCCGCCGCGAATTCTGGGAACTGCTTGACGGACCAGTCCAGCACATCGCGGGCAAACAGCCCTCGCCCTGGCCCCAATTCGATCACATCAATCCGCGACGGCGAGCCCAAGGCTCTCCACATTTCTTCCAATTGCCGGGCCAGCAGGCGTCCAAAAACCGCATGCACGTCGCTGGAGGTGTAGAAGTCGCCTGCCCTGCCAAATTTCTCATTCGCTCGCGAGTAGTAGCCGAGCTCCGGCTCATACAGGCATAACTCCATGTAGCGGGAGAACGGGATGGGACCGTCGCGGCGTATCTCGTCGGCAATGCGCTGGCGCAGACTCGACGGAGCGCCGGGCGCAACGGTCACAGTTTGCCCTCGCGCTCCATCTGCCGGTTTTCTTTTACATGCTGCGGCGTGCGAATGAACATCTCGACCATGTAGTCGTGCAGACAGTCGAAGATCTGGTGCTGCAAGGTCCACTCGAACTGAGGATTGTCGAGATCGCGAGGGTGCAACTCGAAGTAGTAGGTATGGACCACCGGTTCGTTGAAGCGAGGCCGTAGCATCACTTCCACGGCGTCGCCCTTGGCGCGGGCGGCAAACTCCACCAGCGGATGCTCGTAGAGCTTCAGGTGCTGCTGCACGCGTTGCAAAGCAGAATCGGTCACCGGCCGATTGTAGCCTTCCCCTAGCTCCATCGGAACCACCGCAACGCCAGCACGAACGACACGCCACCCCATATCAGCAGCACGGCGATGCGGCTGAACTGCGAGGCCAGCGAATCACCTTGCAGGATAATGGCCCGCAGCGCGTCATTCAGCGCGGTCAGCGGCAGCGCCCGGATGACCGGCAGCAACAGCTTGGGAAATCGCTCATAGGAGAAGAAGACCCCGGAGAAAATCCACATCGGCATCATGACCAGGTTGATCAATCCGCTGACGCTTTCGATTTTCTGCGCCCGGCTCGCCGTCAACAAGCCTATGCCGCCGAAGGAGATTGCTCCCAGCGCCCCCACCAGCAGAATCGACAACAATGCGCCTTCCACGCGCACATGAAACACCAGCATGCCGAAGACCAGCAACAGCCCGACCTCTACCAGCATCAACACCAGGCGGCTGCTGACCAGCGCCAGCAGAAAGTCCGAGCGCCGCATCGGCGTGGCCACGAAACGCTTGAGCAATTTGCGCTGCCGCATCTCCACCAGCGCGAAGCCGATGCCCCACATGCCGGAGTTCATCAAGTTCATGCCCAGCAGGCCGGGGATGAGGAAGTCAATGTAGCGCGCACCCGGCTCGCTGGAGGCAGTCGCGGTGGCCTTCATGGGGTCTTTGCGCCCGGCAGCAGTCTGCAAGACGTCGTCGACCTGGCTGCGGGCCAGCACGCTTTCCGGCCGCGCCGGGTCGTAACGATAATGGACGCCCGCGTCGTCGGCGGTCACCACCAGCGAATACTTGCCCAGGCGAAAGCCGTCTACTGCCGCCGCGGCGCTCACTACATCGACATGAATTGCGGCGTGATCGGGCGAGTTCTGCAGCAGGCTGACGATGTCCTGCGCCTTGGCATTCTCCACCACAGCCACCGGCGTGACGTCAGCCGGCTTGCCGCGAAACGCGATGCCCAGGCCAAGTGCCAGCAGCAGCGGGAAGACGAAGACCCAAAAGATGACTTCCGGTTCGCGCCACAGCTCCAGCATCCGCATTTGCAGCAGGCGGAGATAGCCCGACCATCGTCCATTCACACTAGGCGGCTGCTTGGGCTGCGACATCACGGGCGGCGGTGATTCCAAGGTTGCCATTAATCCTCCCGCAGGTGTCGGCCGGTAAGTTGCACGAACACGTCTTCCAGGCTGGCCTGTCGCGTGGTGAGATGCACCAGCTTGGCGCGCTGCTTTTGCAACTCGGCCAGCAAAGCTGGAATGGTTTCATGCGGCTCGTTCACCTGCAGCGCGAAAAGGCCATCATCGCCGCGGACGGATTGCACGCCGGGAAGGTGTGTCCACGCGGATTCGCTGACCGGAGTGTCGCTGGCGATGGCGAACTCCACCACGTGATGGCCGGTGAGCCGCTCGATCAGCTCGGCGGGCGTGCCGGCGGCAATGATCTGGCCATGATCGATGATGGCCAGGCGGTCGCACAACCGCTCCGCTTCGTCCATGTAATGGGTGGTGAGCAGGACGGTCCCGTTGCGCTTCTGGAATTGCCGGACAATGTCCCACAACTGGCGGCGGCTTTGCGGATCAAGGCCGGTGGTGGGCTCGTCCAGAAACAAAATCCGCGGATTGGCTACCAGAGCCGTGGCCACGGCGAGCCGCTGCTTCTGACCGCCGGAGAGCTTACCAACCATGCTGTCGGCTTTTTCCTGCAGCGATAACTCCTCCATCACTTCGTCAATGGAGCGAGGCTGGCGGTAGAAACTGGCGAACAATTGCAACGTTTCGCGAACCGTCAGCTTCTCGGAGAGGCGCGTCTCCTGCAGGGAAACGCCCAGCCACTCCCGCAACTCACGCTCATTCGCCTGCCATGTCCGACCCAGGATCTTCACTTCGCCGGAGGTAGGTGCCAGCAGCCCTTCCAGAATCTCGATGGTGGTGGTCTTCCCGGCTCCATTCGGTCCCAGCAGGCCAAAACACTCGCCCGCAAGGATGGTTAGATCGAGGCCGCGGACGGCTTCCACCTTTTCATCGTAGGTTTTCCGCAGATCGCGGCATTCGATGGCGGTCTCCATACACAGGAATCATACTGGAGAATTGAGAGTTGCTGCGGCAGCCGAGCAATTCCGAAATGGCTCACTGCAGGGGCTTCAGGTCTTGCAACATGGTTGGAATCAGCTCCGACACTGTGGGATGAATATGCATGGCGCGCGATACCACGGTGTACGGCGCCTTGGCGTACATGACGTCGAGCAGCGTGTGAATGACTTCATCCCCTCCTGTACCCAGGATCGAGGCGCCCAGGATGCGCTTGGTTTCGGCGTCGACCAGCACCTTCATGAAGCCTTGGGTTTCGCTCTTTTCTTTGGCACGGCCGACGCTGGTCATCGGGTAAGTACCGATAAGCGCTTTCCTGCCGGACTTGCGTACGTCGGTTTCGGTCATTCCGGCGCGGCCCAGCGGTGGATCGATGTACAGGTTGTACGCCTGGATGCGATCGCTGAGCTTGCGGTCATCGTGGTCGAAGAGATTGGCGGCAACGATCTCGTAATCGTTATATGAGGTATGGGTAAACGCGCCCCGTCCGTTGCAGTCGCCCAGCGCCCAGATTCCCCGTACGTTGGTGCGGAGGTGATCGTCCACTGTGATGTAACCACGCTCATCGTGCGCAATGCCGGCCTTGTCCAAACCGAGGTCGTCGGTGTTGGGACGCCGCCCCACCGCCAGCAGCACATGCGTGCCGTCCGCCGGATTGGAGTCTTCTTCGCAATTCACGTTGGCAAGAATGCGGTCGCCTTTTTTTTCGAAACCGATACAGGTTGCGTTCAGGCGGACGGTAATGCCTTCGTTCTCGACGATCCCTTTCACCGCGGCAGAGACATCCTCATCTTCGTGCGACACCAGCCGTGGAGCCTTCTCGATGATGGTCACTTTGCTGCCAAAACGGCGGTACATCTGGCCGAACTCCAAACCGATGTAGCTGCCGCCCACCACGATCAGATGTTCGGGAAGAAAGTCGACATCCATCATGGAGGAATTCGTGAAGTAGGGAATCTCGTCCACGCCGGGGAATTCCGGCACAATGGCGCGGCCGCCCACATTGATGAAAATCTGGTCGGAGGTAAGTTGCTCGTCGCCCACCGCGACTACCTTGGGCGACTCAAAGCGCGCCTGTCCCTTGTAAACGTCGCAGTTCTTCTGCTCACGCAGTCGGCTTTCGGCGCCTTGCTTCGATGGCGCCTGAATTTCATCCTTGCGCGCTTTCACCTTCTTCATGTCGACACGGACGTCGCCGGTGTTGATACCGAACTCGGCCGCGCGCCGCGCCATGTAGGCGACGCGAGCGCTGGCCACCAGCGTCTTGGTCGGGATGCAGCCTGTGTTTACACAGGTTCCGCCGAACAGCCCGCGCTCAATGATGGCGACCTTGCGTCCCATCTGCGCCATGCGAATGGCAAGGAACGGACCAGCTTGTCCCGTGCCGATGATGATTGCGTCGTAGGATTTTGGCATTTCCCCTCCCCATATGCAGAAAGGGTAATACGGGGAAGCGCCCGGCGTCACGCGAGGGGGTGGCCTGGTTGCGCGGGTAGACGCGTAAGAGTTAGCGGTGTTGAAGGACCAGCTCGGCGCAGTCACTCCACTCTGTGGTGGATGCCGTAGGAATGAAGCTCATGGCGCGCTCGGTCAGCGCCGTTATCGTCAGACTGGGATTCACTCCCAGGTTGGCCGCCACTACCGAGCCATCGCACACGTACATGTTCTTGTAGCCGAAGACGCGGTGGTGGTGGTCGACAACGCCTTGCTCAGGGGTCGCGCCGATAACGCAGCCTCCCAGACAGTGCGCGGTGCCCGGAACGTTGAACAGGATCTCCGGCAGCATGCTCATGGCAGTGCCGCCCGCCATCCTGGCGAATTTCTCGGCAAAGTCATTGGCTTCGGGAATGAAGGTGGGCACCCGCTGTCCGCGGCTCACCAAAAACTTCCGGAAAGGCCAATAGATGTGCCGCTCATAACGCATGTCGATGTGGCCTTCCAGCGCCTGCATGCAGAGCAGGATGACCGACTCGCGCGCCCACCTGAGGGGCTGCACCACTCGGAGAGTCCGTAGCGGATGGGTGATCATCGAAGTTACCAGATTGCGCAGCCATAGACCGATACGTCCGGGGCCGGGACGTCCTCCGGTCAGGATCGTGGCCAGCATGCCCATGGTGTCGGAGCCGTCGGGATAGCGCACCGCTTCGATGTGGGTGTGCTCATCGATGTACACGCCCGAACCGATGGCCACGCCCTTCGACAGATCGTCAGCCGAGCGAGGCACGCGCACGCCGATGAGCGATTCCGAGTTGGTGCGCACGTACTTTCCCAATTGATCGCTAATCGACGGCAGCGAGCCTTTGTCCTTCAGGCTGAACAGCAACTCCATGGTCCCGAGCGACGAAGCGGAGAAGACTACGCCGCGGCAGGTGAAGCGCTGCGGATGACGGGCGAATCGCGCGGTGGACTTCACCGTTCTGACTTCGTATCCCGCGGTGCCGTCGGCCGCGCCGTCCAGCGGACGCACATCAACGACCTTGGTTTCAGGGAAGACTTTCGTACCACGCTTCTCGGCCAAGTAGAGATAGTTCAGGTCGAGCGTGTTCTTGGCGCCGTGCCGGCAGCCCATCATGCAGCCGCCGCAGCCCTTGCAGGTGGTCCGGTCGGGGCCCTCGCCGCCAAAGTAGGGGTCGGGAACCGTCTGGCCGGAAGGTTCGCCCTCGGCCGCCTGGAAGATAGCGACATGGGTGCGATAGAAGCTGTCGCCGACCCCCACGTCTTCCGCCACCCTCTTCAGCAGGCGATCCGCCGGCCCGAGAATTCTGTTTTCGGCGACACCCAACATGCGGGAAGCGGTGTCGTAGTGCTGCGGCATCTGCTCCTGCCAGTCGGCCAGGCCTTTCCACGATCCGTTGTTCCATATCCGGTTGGGCGGGCGCAGCAGGGTGGATGCGTAGGTGATGGAGCCTCCACCTACAGCGCAACCGTGCAGGATGGTGACGTGGCGGAAGAAACGCATGCTGAAGAAGCCGCGCAGGGACAGACTGGGACGCCAGAACCAGCGACTGAGCGACCAACTGGTCTTGGGCAAGTTCTCCGGAGTCCAGCGGAGGCCCATCTCCATGACGGCGACCCGGTAGCCCTTTTCGGCAAGCCGTAGAGCGCTGACGCTGCCTCCAAATCCGGAACCGACCACGATGAAGTCGAAATCGTACTCACGAATGGGGCTGGACATGCGGACGGGCTCCTGGGGCTGTTTCTTTCACCTTCTCACAAAAAAGTCGAAGGAACGGTGACAGCTAAGAGAGCGCCCGAAAGTTCTCCCAAATTGGGAATCACTGCCAAAAAGGTCACGCATCACTGCGGGCGTGGTCGTCGGACGGTCATCATGAGACGCTGGGGCCGGACTGTCTGGCGGGCACCCAGCAGGAGACGATCATGGCGGAGCTGCGGCATAGTAATTCTTTTTCCTGGGGGGATGCGCTGTTTCTCTACATTGAGCGCCCCGGCCAGCCTTTGAATATTGCCTGTGTCTGCACTTTCGACGGGCCGATCCCACTGAAGGTCTGCCGCGAATTCGTCGAGTCGAGACTGGACCTGATTCCCCGCTACCGCCAGCACGTGGTATTTCCGCCGTTCAACCTTGGTCTTCCCAGCTGGCAGATTGATCCCAACTTCGACATCCGCAATCACATCGAGCAGGTCAGCCTGAAGCGGGGCACGGAAAACGAACTGAAGGCACTGGCTTCGAAGATCATCAGCCAGAGCCTGGACCGGCAGAAACCGCTGTGGCACCTGACCCTGGTGCGCGGTCTGGAAGGCGACCGCTCTGCCCTGGTGGTGCGCATTCATCATTGCCTGGCCGACGGATTGGCGGGAGTCGGCATCATGAACGTGCTGATGGATCCCAGCCCCATTGCAGCGCCACCGCCACGCAAGCAGCCGGCAGTCAAGCCGCCGCCTCCCCGCGACAGCGGTGCGGTGTTGCTCGACAGCCTGATGAAATCGTATTTCTCGGCAGTGAAGGGCGCGCTGACCATCCATTCGGAGGCGCTTAATATCGCGCAGGAAGCATTTGGCAATCCCACCGGGCCGCTCTCCGATCTGATGAACGTGATGCCTGAACTGGCCAGCCCGGCCGAGCGTCTTCCGTTCAACATTGTCTGCCAGGGGCCGCAGAGGTTTGCCTGGACCGAAATTTCCATGGCGGAAATCAAGGCGATCCGTGAGAGCGTTGGCGGAACGGTGAACGACGTCATCCTGACGGTAGTGGCGGCCGCCATTCGCCGCTATTCGGAGCTGCACAAGGTGCGGCTGAAGGGGCGTTCGGTAAGAATCATCATCCCGGTGAACGTGCGGGACGACCAGAGCGCCAGCGCACTGGGCAACCACATTTCGTTCCTGCCGGTCACCATTCCGCTCGACATACGCGATCCGCAAAAGCTATTTAGCTTTGTGCGCGAGCGCATGGAGTACCTGAAACGAGCACGCGCGGCAGAGTTCGTTGGTTTTGCCGGAGGATTGTTCTCCACCATCCCCACACCGATCTGGGCTGCGGTGGGCCCGGTCGCCAGCCAGTTGCCGCTGAGCCTGTGCAATATCATCTGCACCAACGTTCCTGGTCCGCCGATGGCGCTCTACCTTCTCGGCCGCAAGATGCTGGCGTGGTATCCGTACGTGCCGATTGGCGGCGAGATGGGCGTGAACTGCGCCATCCTGACCTATAACGGCACAGCGTATTTCGGATTCAGCTGCGACATTCATGCCGTGCCGGATGCCGAACAGCTGGAAAAATTTGTGCGAACGAGCTTTGCCGAATTGCACGCCAGTCGCGGGAGCGGCAAAGTGAAGAAGCCGGTGGAAACAAAAGAGCCGGAGCGCAGACAGCGCCAACGACCGAACCGGGAGATTCCACTGGCGAGCCAGCCCATCAAGGAAGTGAAACCCAAGGCAAAAGCTACGGCCAAGCGTGCGAAGCCGAAGCCGGTCGTCAACAAGATCAAGAAGGCAACGAAGCGTCCGGCATCAACGCTGCCGGCTACCCATGCGGAGCCGATACCGGAACGCAGGTCACCCGAAAGCGCGCCGGAAAGAATGCAGGTGCCGGAGCAGGAGCCGGAGAAAGCACTGGCGGCGACCGGAGATTAGCGCTTCATTCCGTCTTGGCAAGCGCCCGGCGCGTGGCTTCCAGGGTATGGACCAGCGATTCCTGCGGCAGATTGCGAATGATAGGCTCGATGATCCAACCCAAGCCCAGCGGTATGTCGCGGGTCAACGAGATGGCGCGGCATTCGATATAAACGCCCTCGCCCCGTTGCGCATTGACTCCGCGTTCCAGGCCGGCGGCGGTGGCTTTCTTCTCGTCAAATCTCCAGTACGAATACAAGCGCCAAAGGAAGCCATAGCCGGAATCGGGCGGCAACACCCGTTCGTCAGGCGTACCGACGCCTTCCACCTCGGCGATGCGGGTGGTGTAGGAGCGGCAGAACCAGCGCGTTTGCGTCGACTTTCTGGTAGTGAACATCATGATCGGTGTCGAGAACGACGGTGATGATTTTCTTCTTGAGCAGGCGCAGGAAGATTTTGAAGTCGTTGCCGTCGCGGCTGATCAACCGGGAGGCCATAACGTCGGGCTGGTAGATGTCGTGGTGATGGTCGTAGTTCTGCACGACCGCCAGGGCTTGTTCCACCGTGGCCTCGGGAACGAAGGCCGCGCCCACCCAGTCATGGATCAGACCGTTGGTGACTTTGACGGCGCCGTCTCCGGACCATAGCTGGGCGACTATCTGCCCCTGGCGCACTTGTTGGGCGCGTTCGGGGTTACCGTCGGACCAGAGGAAGGCGCCGTGGCCATGCAGCGATGGGTCCATCTTCACTTCCGCCTCGCGAATATAGGCCTCGAACGCCTGCAGGGTTCGGGGCTTCAGCTGTACCACATTGGCGGACTGCGTCATGAACCATCCAATCTGAAGAAATCGTCGTCTCGGGAGCGCATCAATGTCAAGCCGCGCCAGGTTCGACGACTGGCGAGTTCCTCGGTCAACTGCGGCCTTTGCTTTCGCCGGTGGATCGCCTGGAGGCCGCAGGCTCCCTTCGTGTTTTCTCGCCACTGCCGGCAGTAACGACCGATGCGTCCTCGTCGCTTTGTGAAAACAGGTAGCTCTCAATCTCGTCGATACGGGCCTCGGCATCGTGATAACCCAGGTTAATCAGTTCGCGGGTGTACTTGGGCGTGAACAGCAGATAGCTCATCAGATCGGAGCACGAGTCGGCATCGCGACCCAGGCTGTTGACGAAATACTGGATGAGATACGGCATGTCCTTCTGATGGCGGGCGGCGACATCGGTCAGGTTTACCGAGGGCGCAATCGACATCACCGTCAGCGGCCGCATCCTTTCACATCCTTCGATGCCCAACTGGGTGATGTGTCCGCTGATCAACAGTTGATTGAGGCGTTCCAGGTGCTCGACATCGGTAGCCAGGTGGTCGAGGAACATCACGTTGAATAAAACGCCCATAACTTGCGCCACTGAGGGGTCTTTCTGGTTGTCGGATTCCTCCTGGTGCTCCAGATTTTCGCAGCGCACCCCGATGGCAAGAATCTTTTCCGCACCCAGACGGATGATGGGACTCAGCGGCTGCTGCAATCGAAGGCAGCCATCGCCGAAGAAGGCTGAGCCGCGCGCGGTATCGAGCCGCACCGGCTGAAAGACCATGGGTATGGCAGCCGACGCACAGATGTGGTCGACCGTGATCTTGGTGGCGAGAGTCACGCGACGGCTCCGGTTCCACATGGGATGCCCTTTCGCACCCTGTATGAACAGGTAGCTCTTCCCCGAGCTGTAGTTGGTGGCGGAGATGGCCAGCGCAAAGAGATCGCCTTTCTTGATGTTGGCCTGGATGCGGCTGCAGTCGAGATGAGTATTCAAGTAATGACGCAGGGGGGTGGCGTCCAGCAGCGATCGGGCGTTGCCTCCGCCGAACATACCGCCAAACGAGAGGTCGAGGATCCAGATCAGCGAGTTGTGGGCCTGCGATACCAGGTCGCAGCGAAAGACGTCGGAAGGTTTCAGCTGCGACCAGAGTTCGGCCAGCCGCCGGGTCGCGCCGGGAACATCGTCAGCGCCGGCAGCGAGGGCGGCACCATTGATTGCCCCGGCAGACGCTCCACCTATGATGGGAAAGGGATTGCCCTGCTTTTGCGCCTGCCTGATCTCTCCGATACGCTTTAGAACCCCTGCCTGATAGGCTCCCCGAGCGCCACCGCCGGTCATAGCCAAACCCAGCACTCTTGCCATGGTCCCTCTTGAAAGCCGAGCGGCACGAGGACCGGAGGTTCCGATCTCCGTGGCTCGTGATTCGCGAGGACTGCGGCATGAGGCGAGCCCTCGTGCCCCCGCGACTCCGCGGCAGGTGCGTCCGTTAACCCACACCGCCGGCCCAAGGCGAATCGTGAATCCTGGCTGCTGGATTGTCAAGGTAACGCGACACAGGTGTGGGTGCTGTTCCGGACACAGGGGAAGCGTAGCGCTGACGTCAGCCGCGGCGAGGTTACGGCGCGTCAGCAAGATGGCCCAGGGATTTCCTGTCGAAGACGGTTCCAGAATCGATAGGCAACTTTTTGGTTGCATATTATACTGGCCCGCGCCTTATTATGCAACTTGGAGGTTGCATAATGGACAAGAACGTTATTGAGAAACAAATTGAGTTGAATGCCCCGGTCTCGCGCGTCTGGCGCGCCCTCACTGACCATCGCGAGTTCGGAGAATGGTTCAAAGTAAAACTGGACGGTCCGTTCGTCGCCGGCCAGGTATCGCGCGGCAATATTACCCATCCCGGATACGAGCATGTGAAGTGGCATGCCACGGTGCAGAAGATGGAACCGGAGCACTTCTTCTCGTTCACCTGGCATCCGTACGCCGTCGACCCCGATGTCGACTACTCGACGGAAACGCCCACGCTGGTCGAGTTCCGGTTGCAGCCGACGGCGACGGGGACATCGCTTTCGGTCACCGAATCGGGTTTCGAGCAGATCCCCAGCCACCGCCGGGCGGAAGCGTTCCTGCGCAACGACGGAGGATGGGCCCAACAGATGAAGAACATCGAGACCTATGTCGCGTAAACCGAAGCGAACCGCGAGGCGCAGCCCCACGCCTGCCCCGGTGTTTGCCGCACTGGGCGATGAAACTCGTTTGTCGCTGGTGGCACGGCTAAGCAGCGGGGAGCGCTTCTCCATCACGCAACTCACGGAAGGTTCGCGACTGACGCGGCAGGCCGTCACCAAGCACCTGCGGGTGCTGGAGAAAGTCCGGATCGCGCGCTGCGTGCGTTCGGGGCGGGAACGGCTATTCGAGTTCGATCCCAAGCCGGTGATGGAGCTGCGGGAGTATCTGGACCTGGTTTCCGCGCAGTGGGATCTGGCTCTGGGCAGATTGAAGTTGCTGGTCGAAAAGGAGCCGCCGAAGTGAAACGTGCCAGCCTGCTCACGTAGCAGGATGGCGGTAACGAGCTAGACCTTTTTCTTGCGGACCGTTTTCTTTTTTGCCGCGACTTTAGGCTTCGCCTGGCGCGCTTCCATCTCGGCAACGCGCCGGCGGAGTTCCTGCAATTCCTGCTCTGCGCTCTTGGGTTTGTCTGCCGGCGAGTTCGCCAGGAGGCTCTTCATCATCTGCAGCGGCGACAGAGCGGCGGTCTGCATGTCGCTGAGGCGGGTCTGGAGAGAACTCTGCACGTTCTGGTAGGCTTCGAAGGCCGACTTCAGATACCACATGATGAATTCCTGACCCACCCGGTCAGAGGCCACGATCAGTTGCCGCAGCAGTTCCAGCGGCAGCCCGGAAGGCTGACCCTTGGCATCTTCGACGATGATTTGGGTCAAGGTGACGCGGGTTATATCTTCCCCGTTGCTGGCGTCGACGACTTTTACGTCTTTCCCATTTCGGACCATGGCTCCGATGTCTTCGAGATTGATGTAGCGACTGTTGGAAGTGTCGTAGAGTCTGCGGTTTGCGTATTTCTTGATGACAATCGTGGCGGGATTCATCGTCGTGCTCCTCTGTTGCAACGCAAAAACATTTATGAATTGCTTGACACGTGCTACCAGCAATACTACATTCTAGTTGATGCTGCATCGCAGCAAAACGGAGGTTATAATGCCTAGGAACGGTAAGCCCGAATCCTCCACAGTCCACAACGGGGATTCATCCTTTGTTTCTCTGCTGTCAGGATGGGTGCAGCAGGGGGTTGAAAATTTATTCGCTACCCAACGCATTCTTGTCGATCTGGCGATGAGCCAGAATGCCAATGCCATGACCCTGATTCGCAATCGCTTTGCGGACCCGGATTTTTGCCCGGCCGCAGTTGCCACGGAGTTGGCGGGTGAGTTCATGGCGAACTTTGTCGATGGCCAAAAACTGCTGCTGAGCCTGGCCCAGAGGGAGTACGAAATCCTGACCACCGGGGTCAAAGAGCGGGTGTCTGGCAACACGGCGGCCGTCGCCATGACCGATCTGGCGCGTCGCGGATTTGATACCTACGTCGAAATGCAGCAGGAGTTCCTGAAGATCACCAGCAAGCAGACGCATACCTGGCTGGCGGCGGTAAAAGCCGGCAAGGGCTATGAGACCGACGGCCTGGTGGAGAGCGCGCGGGATGCGGTTGAGATTTTCGTCCGCACGCAGAAGAAATTCCTCGACGTGATTACCGAAGAGACGCTGCGGGCGACCAGCGGCAAAGAGCCGGGCAAGAGAATGAGGACGACCGATCTGTCGCAGCTTGCCAGCGAGGCGACCGATGCCTTCCTGGAAGCGCAGAAGAAACTGATCGACGTTGCCGGCAAGCAGGTAAGCGCCGGTGTGCGGGCAGCCGGACGGACCGCGAAGATGGTCGCTCCCTTCCCGTTCGTTCCGATACCCGATCTGACGCGGGAAGGATTTAAGAGCTTCGTCAGCGCGGAGAAAGCCCTGATGGACACCGTAATCCAGCGGAAGGAGACCAAGCGCGCCGCCAGGCCGGTAGCTCGCAAACGTGCTCGCCGGACGATTAAGGTGGCAGCCGCCACTGCGTAGCCGGAGGTGAATCAAGGTGTAAGGTGTTCCGCTAACTTCCAACCAGGAGTTACCCAGCACCTCGTGGACGTGCCGCCGGGCGTGGCGGCACGTCTTCTGTTTTAGCCGCTATTTAGTGAACCGTGAGACGAGAGTTCGGGACAGCGCCTGGCATCCGCTGGAACGACTGCTCAAACTTCCGGCTTCGACGATCTTTGTTGGCAACCCGCAGCTACTCTGGATACACTAACTTCCCGGAAGCTGTTTGCCAGCGGATCGACATGGGTACAGTTTTACGGGACGTTCCCGAGGCGGCGCTTCCAGTGACAGCAACAGGGAGAGCGCAGACTCATCTATGGCCCCGCCGCCAGCCTTCACCTTCCAATCCGACACCGCGACAATCGATTTACCCATTTGGAAGGAAGCTCTTTTTGGCGCGGACGTTTTGCTGCTTCATGCTTCCCCGGTTTATTACGGTCTGGGCATACCGCGGGGTGACGGATCGGCGGTTGTGCTGGTTCCGGGCTTTCTCGGCACCGACTCCTACCTGGCGCAATTGCATTCGTGGATCTCGCGTATCGGCTACCGGCCTTATTTTTCCGGCATCGGCCTCAACGCAGAGTGTCCCAACCTCCTGATCCAGCGCCGCCTCAACGACAACATCGACAAAGCTCTGATGGACACCGGGGAGAAGATTCACCTGGTGGGGCACAGCTTGGGGGGAGTGATCGCGCGCGCGATTGCCAACCAGCGGCCAAACGATGTTGCCTCGGTCACCACGCTGGCATCACCGTTTCGCGGCACGGTGGTTCACCCGACGGTCTTGCGAGCGGCCGAAGTGGTGCGCCAACGCATCCTGGAGGAACATGGCCGGGGCGTTCTGCCTTTGTGTTACACCGGACACTGCACCTGCGATTTTCTGTCTTCCTTGCGTAAGAAACTGCCCGCTTCGGTACTGGAGACGGCAATCTATACCCGCAATGATGGCGTCACCGACTGGCGCTACTGCATGACCGGCAATCCTAAGAACGATTTTGAAGTGCCGGGTACTCACATTGGGTTGGCCTTCAACTCCTCAGCGTACACCGTCATCGCCAAGCGTCTGGCGGTAGCGCAAAAGCATTCCTGAAGAACTAAGAAAAGCAAGCCCCGAACTAGGCCAATGTACCTAGAAAGTCGCATTTTGAAGGGCTGGCTTAGGTTGCAGAGAGGTTACACGTGCTGTAGTCTTGCCAAAGTTTGCGCCAATTTGGCATGTGCCGATTCGGGAACGCCGCAAAAGGTGTGCCTCACGTCACATAGGTAATTCCCAAAAAGGAGCACACTGAATCGCAGTGGTACTGGTCGACGGCAGGGCGTAAGCGTCTTGGACGGAACGCTCGCGATACAAATCCAGATACCAACTTATCAATCGGCCGACTTCCCCGATCCCAGGGCGAGTGGCTAGGAGAATTTTTATGCGGCCTAGGACAGTTCTTGTAGCGATCCTGTTTATCGTTCTGGCATCTTTCACGTGCTTCTCACAGCAAACCGATGTGGCCCGTTACAGCGCTTATTCGGCGTTTTCCTACCTCAGCACTCCGTCTTTGAATTTGACGCAACGCGGATTCGACGGCGATTTTGGCGTCAACATTAATAGTTGGCTAACGCTGGGTGGCGATTTCAGCTATAACGGCGGACACTCGACGCTGTTCCCCAATGATCTGTCCAACTCGGCGAAGGCAAAACTTGCGCCCTACCTGCCTTTGCTTCCTCCCGGCTTCCTCTTGGCGGTTCCTTACAATTCCAACACTTATACCTACGAGGCTGGACCGCAATTCAATTACCGGCATTTCAAACATGTGACACTATTTGCTCGTCCGGCACTTGGTGCACTGCACGCCAGCTTCCAAGCGAATCCGGGTAATCCTATCCTGCAAGAGATTGTTGCCGGCCTGGTGGGGCCCAGCCTGGGAAAGACGGATACGGTGGTCTTTTACGGTTTCGGCGGCGGCGTGACCTGGGAGATTAACCGGAACTTCGGTATCCGCGCAGCGGCTGATATGGTCCACTACAACTTCTTTTCGGACCTATTGGACGGTGGCCGCAACAGTGTCCGTGTGACCATCGGAACGAAATTCAGCTGGGGCAAGAACGTCATCAAGTAGTCCACTTGCAAGTAGAGACAGGTTAGAGCGCGCTCCTTCGAAAGAAAGAGCGCGTTTTTCTTTGCCCGCGCCTCACCCGTCTTGGGTCAGCTCTGAAAATCACGGGAGAAGGAAACCAAGGCTTCGGGCTGCTGAGAACTCGCTCTCCACCTGCGGTGTCGTCGGCTGATGCCCATTCAGCGAGGGAATCTGGCTTAGACGCTGGCCTAAAGGCCAGCTATACCTGAAATCGCCGCCACGCGGACTCTTTCAACAGTCTGTGAAGGCCTGCTCCACCCAAGATTAGTTATCGTGCTTTTAATGGCGAAGTGGTTACTTGGACAGTGTGGGACTTACCGATAGCATGAGAAAACCTTCGGGGAGAAGCATCCCGACTTCAATCTAGCGGTTCAGCGCTGCGCCAGCGCAGGAGATCCTTGATGGATTCTGTCCGTAAGCTCTTCGTCTGCTTTCCCACTCCAACGCTCAACTCGATCGCCCGCTGTGTTGCGGCCCTGTCGCTGGGCACCGTTTTATTCTGCGGCGGGTTCAGCCACACCGCTCGCGCATCGACGACGACTTGCACTACTGGTGCGTTGCCTACGGGCGATGGCGGCGACCTCATCGTCAACACGGGAACCTGCACGGTAGGCGCGGGCAAATATCTTTACGGCAACGTGAACATCTATGGCGGCGGATCGCTGGTGTTCACGGATGCGAAGATCGACTTTTGGGCGAAGTCTATCCTGGTGGAGGCGAGCGGCAGCCTGATTGCTGGAACTACCGCCGCTCCGATCGGCACCGCTGGAGGTGTCGTCATTTTTCATCTTTACGGCAAGGACCAGGGCACAGCGGGCAAGGGCGGTCAGGGCATTATCTGCCAATCGCCCGGCGGCACCTGCGGCGTTCCCTCCAGCATCTGGACGTCGAACACGATGAGCACGATGAATCCGTCGTCGTGCACTACCTCCCAGCTGCCCGGTGGCGTGACGGATTGCTTCTATCAATATGAGCCGTTGGTTTTTGATGGCGGAGGCACGACTCCCGGATATTTTGGATACAAGGTGCTGGCTGTTTCTTACGGTGGGACACTGCATCTGTTTGGCAAGAAGGGAGCGACGTACACCACTCTTCTCCCTTCGAACTCGGGCACCAGCTGGGCGCGGCTGAACAGCCCGCTGGCTGCGGGCGGGAGCTCCCTGGTATTAGACCGCGCGGTCAATTGGGTGCCTGGCGACCAGATTGTGGTGACCACCACCGACTATCTTCCCGGGCATTCGGAACAATTAACAATAGCCTCGGTCTCCGTGTCGAAGGGCGTCACGGCCATCACCACCTCGAACGCAGCGCAGTACCCGCACAACGGGTCGACTTTCAGCTTAAGCGGCGTACCCAAGGGCATTGGACCGGACCCCGATCCGCTGCTGCCATCGTCTTCGGCGCGAACGGTAGAGACGCGCGCTGCGGTGGCGTTACTGACGCGAAACATACAGATCGTGTCGGAAGGCGACTCCCTGGAAAAGCCTTTTCCCTCGCAGACCGCGACTCCCAGCTATTACTTCGGCGGGCACACCCTGGTGCGTCAGGGATTCCAGTCCTTCCAGGTACAGGGAGTTGAGTTCTACCACCTGGGACAAGGCGGACGCATCATGCATTACCCGGTGCACTTCCACATGGCGAGGACCGTACCCGCGAACACGTTTGTGGCCGACTCTTCGGTGCACGATTCGATGACGCGCTGGTACACGCTGCATGCGACCGGTGGCGTGACCTTGCAGCGCAATGTGGGGTATCTCTCGATCGGCAATGGCTATTACCTCGAGGACGGAACGGAAACCAGCAATAAGCTTTATGCGAACATCGGCATCTTTGCGCGCGCGGCAGTACAGAACGACGAAAACCCGCGCAACGTGCCCGGCATTCTGGCCGGCACCTATACCCAAACGAACACCGACCTGGTTCCCTTCCACACCGACGTTGATCATCCGACCGTGTTCTGGATGATGAACGGCTGGAACGATTTTGAATACAACATGGCAGCGGGAGCGGGCACATGCGGCATGTGCTACTGGCTGACGCCGGGAGGCAACAGCGGTATGTCGCGCTACGAATACTGGGGTACCGGCTATCCCGCCGAGCAGCAGATGACCCAGACTTCTCCGGGCAACGACAACTATGCTCGCGCCGGCACCAGTCCGCTACAGAAGTTTGTGGGGAACTCGTGCGTCAGCGCGCAAAATTCGCTGATCACGGTGGGCAACACCGCACCCTGCTTCGGCGTAGTTGCCAACAGCGATAGCGGCGCACCCATCATGACCGTGGTGCCGAATCCGCTGGCGCCCACGCCTCCCACACCGCCCAGCACAACGCTGAGTCCGCAAGCCGACGCCTACTATCCCAAGATCAACAGTTCGGGATATCGAACTCCCACGCTGTGTCCGAGCGGCCAGAACTGCGCCGCAGTGCCGACGTGCGCGAATGGACAGGAAGCCAACTGCGCGGTCACGACGATCGACCACTACACCACGTCCTATAACTGGGCGCAGACCAACCTTTCGGCGATCTGGCTGCGCAGCCAGTGGTATCTGCTCTCGAACAGTGCCATCACCGACGTGCAGAATGGGGGACTGACCTTTGTCAGCGGTGGCGGGTATTCCTATTCCGACGAGATACCGGGATACTGGGCGCTGGCGCACAAAGACGTTTTCATTGGCAACACGCAAACCGGCAATCCGTTCGCGTTGAACGCCGGGCCTTTCAATCCCAGCTCGGGCGTGACCTGCGCCAAGCGGACTGACAACGGCGCAGTAAACGCCTCGTTCTGCATGAACGCCAACCAGGGAATATCCATGTCGCTGGATAACTTCGCACTCAACCAGCGGCTGTTCAACATTTACGACGGACCATCGTTTGAAGATTCGAATGCCTACCTGAACATAACGCCGACGACGCTAACCGGCTGCACGCCGGGCGGAGGGCTGGCCTGCCAGGAAAGCGGATGGATGTACGGCAACTCGCAAGGCATGCCGCTGGATCCGAATGGGGGAACCGCGCAGTGTTATCTGCCTAACGCCGCCATCGGATGGAAGCAGCCTAACGCGTTTTATTATCCGCCGGCCTTCCATTCCAGCAATCTGTACTTCGGAAACGTCACCATCCGGCACTTTGTTATCGAACCACTGTTCTCGCCGGGCACCTACAACACCGATACCACGTTGAGCGGGCAACGCTATTGCACGCCAAACTCCGCGCTGTTCACGGGCTTCACCGATATCGACCGGCAAACCGAACTCAACGACGACGACGGATCGCTTACCGGACTGGTCAACACAATTTCCGTCAATAAGGACCACTTCTTCGACGCTCCCGTCGAGACCACCGAGTGCGAGTCTGACATTGCGAATAACCTTCCGCCAACCTGTGACCCGTCCTCTCCGTTATGCGGAACCGCCAAGACCAGTCCCTATGACTACGTGTCGACGGTGGTGTATCCCGGGTGCGGCACGGGCTGCGATCAGAGCGTCTGGGCTACCGGGTGCGAGAACTTCCAGTGCTTCGGTGTGCCGCTCTATCGCGAGGACTCCAATCCCAACCAGGACAAAACCAAGCCGGCCTTCATCCGCATGGCGGGACAGTCCACCGGACAGCGCAGCAGCCTGACGGTCAACAACGCCACGTACTACATCGACTCGGCCGTGTCGGCAGCAACGCAGGCCCCATGGTGCACCAACAACAACGGCGGCATATCCTGCACGACGCAACCGAATGTCTATCCAGGGCGGCCAGAGTTATTACACCTTCCTGCTGTTTGCCAAACCGACCACGACGCAGACCTACCAGATGTACGTTGGTCCGGATTTCGATCCGAGCAATCCCTCGCAGCTGTGGGTGACGCGAGCCAATCAGGGGAACGTCCCGGTAACGTTTACTACGGATACCAACACTATCTCGGCTTGCTCTGCCGGCAAGAACGCGGCGTTCCCCTGGTGCTACAGCTTTCAGAATGGGGTTCTGACGGTGAGCATGAGCATGAACTTCTCCGATTTCCAGACCAACTACAACGCGGAGATCGAAGACAAGTGCATGCCGCAGAGTTATTGCAGCTGGAACGCTTCCAGCAAGAGTTGCGGCTGCGCCCTTAGCACGAAAGACGGCGGCTACGCAGAATGTCAGAACGCGTGCTCGAACTGGGCGACCAAGACGGTGGATTGCCCGGCCGGCGGGTGTTACGGATTTGGCGTGACACTACCCTCTGACTTCGTTGCCAACGACCAGGCGCCTCCGTCGGCACAATGCTTCCCCGACAATCCTCAGTGGAATGTGTCGTTCACAGCCGCGTCCCAAGGCAAGGCGGGTATGTGTTTCTACTCAACGTTGCCCACCGGATCGTTCTGTGCGAACCGCAAGTAGTTGAAAGTTGGGGCTTACTGGGGCTAGCCAACATGATTGCAGGTTTGGGGCTATGCCCCGCCTTTGCCAAGTTAACCTTGTGATAACTAGCACTAATATGACTATTCTGTGAAAACTTTTAGGGTAGTTTTACGTTGACTTGCATAGCCTACTAGGGCTAGTATTCCATCACTGCAAGTAGCTTTTAAGTGGCAGTGAGGAGGCAGAGATGCGGGGAATTCGAATGATCGCTAGCCTGTGTTGCGCCGTGCTTTTATCCGCAGCCGCGCTCACCGGGCAAAACAATGGCGCAATGCTGTACGCGCATGGCAATGTGACCTTAAATGGTGCAGCGCTAGGTCAATCCAGCAGCATCTTCGCTGGAGATCGACTGACCACTGCCGACTCATCGGTGGCCACCATCAACCGGATCGGATCGTCCGTGGTCGTCAATCCGAACTCGTCGGTGCAATACACGCAATCGTCGATCGAGGTTATGAGCGGTACGGCGCGAGTCAGCACGCTGACGGGCATGTCGGCTCAGGCTGGCCAAGTCACGATCACTCCCAAGGATGGGACGGCGAAGTTTGACATCGTGCAGTCGAGCGCGGGCACCGTGGTTACGCCGCGTGAAGGCGCGCTGGTAGTGCATGACGGCAACAACACCGTCAGCCTGCAACCGGGCGTCAGCAAGATGTTCGCTCCGGCGGTTTCGTCACAGCAAGGCGCCGGCGAGAATCTCGCCAAAGATCCAATTCATACTTACGAGACGGCAATGCAACCCGGCCTGCCGATCTGTCCCAGCGTCAAGTACTGCTTCGGCCATGGCGGTGCTTCCCTGACGCAGCCTTGCACTTGCCGGTAGTTGGGAATACTGGCCTTTCCGGCACGGCGAAATATGCCGGGCATTCTAAGCCTTAACCCTGGAAGCCTGGTGCCTAACGTGATGCACGAACATTTTTCCCGCTTCGTCTATGCAATGTTGGTGGGGTTGTTCCTGGCGGCCGCTCCGGCGGTCGCTCAGGCACCCGCCGGTACGGCTCCCCTGACCAAGCAGGATGCCCTGGCAGCCAAGCAGGCGGTGGATCAAGCCAGCATCGCTTCCAATCCCCCGACATCGACGCAGACCGACGCGTCACAAGTGTTCATCGCCAGCGGCGACTTGCTGGAAGTTACCGTCTACGGCGTGGACGACATGTCGCAGAAGGTGCGGGTCGACAGCACCGGTAATGTCTCTCTGCAACTGCTGGGCGAGGTGCACGTCGGCGGTCTGACCGCCGAGCAGGCTGAGAAGCAACTGGTCAAGCTCTCGGTTGAAAAAGGCATTCTCAAAGATCCCCACTTCGCGGTCTTCGTTCGTGAAGATGTGCAGGGCGGTGTTTCCGTCCTCGGCGAAGTCGCCAAACCGGGCATCTATCAACTGGAAGGCAAGCGTCATTTGCTGGAGGTAATTTCCGCTGCCGGAGGAGTGACCAACAAGGCCGGTAATACGGTAAACCTTACCAGGCGCGACGCTCCCGACCAGGTTGTCAAAATCAGACTCACCCAGAACGGCCAGGATCCGAGCACCAATGTCGCGATCTATCCGGGTGACACGATTGTCGTCAGCAAGGCTCCGCTGGTTTATGTGGTGGGAGAAGTTCAGCGGCCGAGTGGGTTAGTGATGGAAAATGGCGAGCGTATGACCGTGCTGCAGGCCATAGCACTCGCCCAAGGCACTACCAAGGAAGCCAAGCTGAGTGCGGCACGGATCATCCGCAAGACGGGTGATGGGCAGTACCAGGAAGTTCCCCTCCCTTTGAACGACATGCTGAAAGCCAAGAAACCTGACATGGCATTGCAGAGCGAAGATATCGTTTTCATTCCGACCTCCGTGGGACGGACGGTAATGATGTCGACGATGCAGTCCGTCATGCAGATTGCGGTCGGAGCGGCGATTTACAAACCTTGATGAGTCTGCCACGGCAATCGCCGGTTCGGATGTATGGCGATTCAGCCACAATCTTCTGAATTGGCCTTAGCATTACAATCAGAGCCACCAGACGTTAGCGAAGGATGAGCCAGAGCGATCGCCCGATGGTCACGACTAAATACCGCACGATAGTAGATGCACTGTATTCGGCTCCGTCCGATCGCCTGTTTGTGACGGACTGGATCGACGAAGACGAACAACGGACGATTACCTTTGGCGAATTCCGGCGCCAGGCGCAACTTCAGGGTGCGATTCTTGCGCGGAACGGGGTTACGGCGGGTGATCGGGTCATCCTGATTATGCCGCAGGGCATTCCGCTGATGACGGCCTTTGCCGGGGCGATGATTCTGGATGCAGTGCCCGCCATTCTGGCGTATCCCAATTTCAAAGTTGAACCATCGAAATACCGCTTTGGACTGGCCGGCGTAACCGCCAATCTCGGCGCCAAGGCGGTAGTGATCGACAGCGAATTCCCCGATGAATTGCTGGCCCATATCGCCTTCAGCGACGAAACCCGAGTGCTTCGAGCCGCTGGTGTAGAAACGAACCCTGACAGCGTAACGCTGCCCGAACCCAGCTATAAGCCTGACGCGCTGGCGTTCATTCAGCACTCCGCCGGCACCACCGGTCTTCAAAAAGGTGTAGCGCTGACGCACACCGCGGTGCTGCGGCACCTCGAGCATCTTTCCAACGTACTGAAGATCGACGAGGAGCGGGACTCGGTTTACAGCTGGTTGCCGCTTTATCACGACATGGGGCTGATTGCCTGCTTCATGATGCCCATGGTCTGCCATCTGCCGGTGGTGATGCAGTCGCCGCTGGACTGGGTGATGCATCCGGACAGCATGCTGCAAATCTTCACTGACCATCGCTGCACGCTAGCGTGGCTGCCGAATTTCGCCTATCAGTTCGTCCCGCGGCGCACGCCGAAGGAACGCTGGTCAGGCTACGACATGTCGTCGGCGCGGGCGCTTATCAACTGCTCCGAGCCGGTGCGTGCCTCCAGCATGAACGAGTTCTACGAGGCGTTTGCGGGTTGTGGTCTGAAACGCACAGCCCTGCAAGCGTCGTACGCCATGGCGGAGAACGTTTTCGCCATCACCCAGTCGGGGATGCAGGGCAGACCGGGTCCGGCCGTGGTGTGGGCCGACGCTCAACGTTTTCGCAGCGAGCACTACATTGCCGTGACCGCGGAGGGCGAAGCCGGAGCGATCTCGTTCACGTCGTCCGGCGAGCTCCTGCCGAATAATGCAGTTCGCATCGTATCCGACGCCGGTGACGATCTGGCGCAGGGCTGGGTCGGGGAGATCGCCATACAGAGCGATTCTTTGTTTGAGGGCTACTACAATCGGCCGGACCTGACCAAGAAAGCCATTCGCGACGGATGGTATTTCACGGGAGATCTGGGGTTCTTGTATGACGACGAACTGTTCATCGTGGGGCGGAAGAAAGACCTGTTGATCATTGGCGGCGAAAATATCTATCCCCAGGACATTGAGGGTATTGTTTGCAGCCATCCCAAGATTCACGATGGACGCGCGATCGCGCTCGGGCTTTACAATGCCGACCTTGGCACCGAAGATATCGTGGTCGTCGCGGAAGTAGAGGATGCCGCTGATTTAGCGGCCGCCGACGACATCGAGCGCGAGATCCGCAGCAAAGTTGTCGCCAGCATGGGCGTAGCTCCACGAACGATTTTCCTGAAGCCTCCCAAGTGGATAGTGAAAAGCACGGCGGGCAAAGCGGCGCGTTCGACGACTCGCCAGAAACTACTGCAAGAGCATCCCGAACTGGCTCCCGAATCGTAGAACCTCAACGTAGATGGCCACTCTAGCGCTCGGCGAAGCAAGCCAGACCAGTCGCGCTCGCTATGGGCCGCCGCATGGGGAAATCTGTGAGTGGGACACTTCAAAGTCGGTAATCTGCTGCGCGTCGGGGTTGTCGGCAATCAGCACAATCTGAATCTGCGAAGTTGCTTTGGTATCGAGCTTCAATTCCGGCTGGTAGACCTCGTGGCCGGTCACATTGAATACATCCACCGTGCTGCCTACTCGCTTCCCAGTCGCGCTATCTACCGCGACGATGGCAACTCCTCCGCTGTACGTATGCAGGGTCATGCTCACGACGTAGCAAGCGTTGGGAGCCACGTCGATCTTGGGCGACTTCAGAAGATTTCCGTAGTTGGTCAAGGGAGAGGTCACGCGAACACCTTCTGGCGTTTGCGCATACTTTCGGAGCAACGACTTCTCCCATGTCCAGGGATTGGGAAGAGACCTGGCGATCGGGCCGGGAGCGACTTCAACCGCTGTGATCGACGGCGACCCACTGCCGACAAGGTAGACAGGATCGCCGCTTAACGGAACGCTCGATAACTCATATGCTACTGCGTTGCCGTACATGTCCTGAAGATGGACGCCGTTCATTCCCGACACTTTTACCCGCGCCGACTCTCGCGTCGTCCACAAAGCGCAAATTGTCTTGGCGCCCGACGTAGCGACGACTCCGTACAGGCCGGCCGGCAACGTGAGCGCTTTGGCATTCATGGACGGGCCGAAGTTGTACGTCATGTTGGCGTAGGACGCTACCACATCCAGCAGCAGGTCACGGTGAAACGGCGTTGACCAGGGGGAGTGCAGGAAGTAGGGCGCGGCGAGTGCCATCGAAAGCAGGTTGACCCGCACGACATACTGCGACTGCTGATGTTCGGTCACGTCAGGAGCCAGCACCCCTTTCTGCCCTTCGGGTCCAATGAGCCAATTGGCTTCGGTACTCCACACCGGTTTACTGGATCCGTAACCGCGCTCCAAGGTGCGGAGCCCGTTGACCATCTCTACGTAGTTCATGACGCCGTCCCTCTGCTCAGGCGGACCGATCTGGTAAGGATGGAGGGAGAGTATGTCGATGGAGTTGAGCAACCCGTTGTCATAAAGCCGCTTGTCGTAAGCCAGCCAATAGCTGGTGCCGGTGGAGCAACACACCAGGCGAGAGTCCGCTTGCGCGCCGCGGATGATGGCCATCTCATCGCGAAGCACGTGGATGTCGGCGGAGGGGTCGGTCTTGTCCAGCCCTATGCCGCCGTGATACTTGGAATCGACCTCGTTGTAAACATCCCAGTATCGGATCCTACCCTGAAAGTGCTGAACGGCGGCGCGAACGAATTGCTGAAAAGCCGCAATGGTCGCGGCGTCCGGGCTGGTGGACCACCGCGGTGGGACTTCGCCAAGAACGCCCAGGATCTGGATGTTCTGGCTGCGATACAAATTGATGATTTCGTCGATTCGGCTCCAATCGTATTGGCCCCGGGTGAACTCGATGACATCCCATCGCAAGAACACCCTCCCCCAGTTGGCGCCCCAAATGTTAGCGACCGAATCGGCCAGGTAAGGAATGCCGGCAGAAGAAAGATGCACGCCGAATGTACTGTCGGCAGTGTCTTTGGCCGGATCGACATTGCGAGCGATGGCGACGGCAATTGCGCGGTGGTAGGCGGCTTTTCCGTTGAGGGTGAGTTGCAGGTCGAGCGTCGCCGGGCCCAGAACGGAGGGTACTTGCCAGGTTGCCTCGCCGACCGAGGATGCTGACCCGGCGCGCAGCGTTACAGGAATGGTCAGGACGGCCGGTCTGGTTTGTTGACGACTGGTGACGGTCAGGACGACGGAGGCAGCGGTCGCGGAACCCCCGACTTCTGCCTGCAACGGAACAGCCTCCCCGGGACGATAGGTTCGAAACGCGACTTGGCGCACACCCGCACCAAGGTTGGCGTAGGCTGCTCCAGCGGCCAGGAGATGCTGCGAACTCGCGCGCGAAACCTCCTCAGGCGAAAACGCAGCGTCGGCGAGATACAGCGATCCGCCGGCCAACATCTGATCGACGGCGATGGTGAGCTTCTTAGCCGATTGGATGGGAAATGTGAGTTGCTCCGGCGGCATCGTCACATCCAATACCGTCTCGTAGGCTTCGGTTCCGTCCAACAGAAAGCGAACGTAAATGCGATTGAGGTCGACGGCCGCTGTGCCCACTGTTCCGCCATCCGCTCTCAGCAACGTCGCGTGAAAGGATTGTTGGCCGGGGGGAATGTCGTAGGTTAAGCGAAGCTGGTTTTTCAAAATCAAGGCCGAGTGCGAACTGCCGTCGGGAAAGCGAACATTCTCTGACTTAATCGTTGCGTCGCCGTTGGGGTCGAGAACCACCACGCCGGGATGCAAGCCTGCAAGCGGGATGTCGAGCGCGACGCATTGCAGCCCGATTGCCGTTACAACGACAGCAACGATGATAAGAAAGAAGCCTTGGACGCGAACCATCATTTGGTATGTGCTCTTGACCCCGGAGGCGGGAGTCGGTTGGAGAACAGCTTACGGCCTCAGTTGTGGTTCAGGCTGGCGCTCTTACTGTCCGCCTCTGCCCGGTTGATGATCAAGTCTCCCCACGCGCGATCGATTTCCTGGGCGAGAAGTTTGTGGGCCGCCTCGCGAAAGTGGGCCGGATCAGGCTGACCGACGATGTTTTCCACCCGGTTGTGCGCGGTATCGGGATAGTTGGTCCAGTATTTGGGCGCGAACAACTGCCGGTAGTCAGCAAATTGCGCTCCATAGCGCGTCGCCAGAGCGCGCAAGTCTACCGTCATCTGCTCGACATCGGAGTCGGAATAGATGCTCTCGCCTTGCGCACGGACGGGCGCCATATAGATGTAGATTGGGATACCTCGATCCCGGGCACTGCGCAGGATCAAGGTGAGAAACTGAAGACTGGCGCGGTAACTAGCGGGCTGGAGCGGTTTGCGGTTGAGTGTATCGACGCCGGCAACTCTATTCCGTTCGCGGATGAACACCAGGTAGCCGAGGGACAGCGCGTCGTCGCGATGCTCGAAGAGCGGCAGCGCACTTGCGGCGCGTTGCTGCAGGTGATTTTCCAACGCTTCAGGCCAACTCAACTTAGGGTCTTCGCGCACTTGGGTCAGATGCTTCAGCTCTGGCTGAATGAGTGTCAGGTCAGGGTTTTGCTGCATCAGGTCGGCAAAACTCTGCTGCAGATGTTTCCTTTGTACGGCTCGCTCTAACTCGGCACGCAGTGCTACCTGACTCAGCTCCGACGGCTGAACGGAAATCAACAACTGTCTGGGTCGTTGCTGCGTGGATTCCCATTGGACGGCGCGAACCAGCATTTCTTCCGCAGTGATGCCGCCCAGGGAGCCGAGTTGGACTTGCACCGCATTCGATTGCCGTTGCGTCAGGAAAGCCTGGAGCCACTGAGGCGTAGCCAGGTCACCGGGCGCAGCGTCTGGTATGGAGAACGTCTGCGAATTTCCTAAGACGAGGAGAGTGGATGAGCTTGCCGAATCGGGGCCGGGTAGCTCGATGGTGGGGCTTAGTTTGCCGCCGGCGGATTCCGGTTGATCGTCCTTACTAATTTTGACCAGCCACGATGACAGGCCCAGAACCAGCAGGAAGGTTGCGACCGGCACATACAAACTTGCCAGCCTCCATGGTCGCGCTTGACCTGTGGGCGACATAATCACCTTAGCGAGACCGGACAACGGCAGGCATTGCCGCTGGACCGGAAACCTGGTCGAGGTCAGCCAGCTTGTAGATGATGGCGCAGGCGAACATATACCAGAGATTCAGGTCGCGCTCGTAGGCCGAGGTCAGGGTGAACGCCATCGCCCAATAACAAATGAAGATTGCCAAAAAATATCGATAAGAAATATTGGCGCGTGGGGTGTTTCTTCTGCGCAGACGAAAGAAGGCAACAAACCAGAGCACATTGGCAATGATGAAGGGAAGCGTTCCGGTGACGCCGGTTTCTGCCATAAGCGATGCCAGGGAGTTATGCGCCGAGTTCACGGCGTCGATGCCATGAAAGCTGGTGAGCGAAACGCTTTGAATAGCTTGCATGAAGTTGGCAAACCCAACACCGTTAACGGGATGGTCGCGAAACAGCTCCCAGGTTTGCTGCTGCTGGGCGATGCGGGCGTAAAAGTTCGACGGATCGGCTACGCGATTCTCAAAAAAAGTGGGAGCGAATACCGGCAGGGATACAATCGCCAGCACAATGAGAGCTACCACACCCAAAGCCGTGAGACGCGCATTGATGCGGCGATTCTGGTAAAGCTCGAGCAGAGCGACGATGGTCATCGCAATCACCAGCGTCCGAAACTGTGGCAGCAGGGCCATGGTGATGGCCGATGCCACGGCCGTCCAATGAAACATCCTGCGGCCTCGGCTGATGGGGCCGGGCATTGCTCCCTTGAGGAAGAGCAGCAGGAAAAAGCAAATCGCCCCGATCATTGCGAGGCAGTAGTTCGCATCAAAGGGTCCGTTGACGCGCGGTAAGCCTCCCGTCTGATCGCCTCCGTAAAAGACAGCCCCCGGGATGGGGAGCAAATCTGTGTCAGTCAGTATCTCGATGAGTCCGATGGCCGCACAGTAAATAGAAGTTAGCCCGATGAGCGTGTGCAGCGGACGGATGTACCGGTGTGCGGGAAAGACCCGAATGACGAACAGTGCCAGCAGCGCGGGAAAAATAAATGCCTCTACGATCAACCGTGTTCCGGCCACGCCGAGGTCGCCCCACACCTGGACCAGCGACGTAAACGCGAACAGGATGAAGACGACCCAGGCAACAGCGGCCATCTTCATTTCATGGGGAACCGGGAAGACCTGGTCGGACGCCGCGAAAAGAATGGCTCCCGTCAGCATCAGGATGACAAAACGGTCGAACGTAAAGATGGGCTTTTCCGCCGGAATCGAGAGGAAGTAATACGCCAACGGCGAAATCAGCAGCCAGGTGAGGAGAATTCCATTCACCCGTGCGTGCATGGTGGTGGCGATCAGGAACATCGCTACGCAGGAAATGGCCAGCAGGCCGACGGCCTCGGCAACATAAATCTTGGGAAGAAAGAGGACGGCAGCAGCGTCAACAGTAACAACATGGCCGTGCCGAGCTTCAGCGGGTAAGAACCGGGCAACAACGAACGAGCCACTGGATATCTCCCCAGCGTGTCGCGACCGATCACGATGCGAACCTTGTAACTCATGGGTCGAGCTAGTGCCCCGTACCCAGCAAGACAGTGGGTACCGTTCGCAGAATCAGCTTAAGGTCCTGCGATGGAGACCAGTTACGCAGATATTGCAGGTCAAGCTGCACCATCTCGTCGAACGACAATTCGTTGCGCCCGGCCACCTGCCAGAGGCCAGTAAGTCCGGGCAGGCCCTCCAGTCGCTCCTTGTGCCATTCTTTGTACATCTCGATTTCATACGCGAGAGCCGGCCGCGGTCCCACCAGGCTCATGTCACCCTTCAGGACGTTCAACAGTTGCGGCAGTTCATCCAGACTGTAACGACGCAGCAGGCGGCCTATCGGCGTAATGCGCGGATCGTTGACGATCTTGAAAGTTTTCTGCTGCTGCTCGGTAGCGGCATAGGCCTGGTTCGATATCCATTTAGCCACGTACTCACGGTGGCTTTTGTCGTCGCGGCTCACGTACATGGTGCGGAACTTGTAGAAGTCGAAGGCCCGCCCTCTGTGACCGACTCGCTTTTGCACATAAATCGCCGGGCCGTCAGAGGTGAGCCTGACCGCAAGCCAGATAGCCACGAAGAACGGCGCCACTAACGCCATCAGGGTAGCGGCGACCACGATGTCGATGATCCGCTTCACCGTCAGATCAAGGCCGGACATGGCACAGCTTTGCTGGCCAATCAGCGGCAGACCACCCAGCAGATGGGTGCGGACGTTGGAGAACACCAACTGATCGAGCGTGGGCACGAAATGCCAGGGTATGCGGTAGGTATTGCAAAGGTTCAACAGCTCGCTGATGGTTCCCGCCGGGCGCCCTTCGCGCGCCAGAATGACTTCGTCGGGACTGTACTGCTTCAGCAATGACTCCAGACCCTCGCGATCGCTTTCGGCGGTGGAGGGCGTTCCCTCCGCGGTCAACGAAGAGAAGTGCAAAACTGTGTGCCCGTAGCTTTGGTCGAGCAGCGCAGCAATATGGGCGGCGACCGGGCCTTCGCCAATCAGCAACACTTTGATCGTATTTTGCCGGCGGACCATCCGCAGCAGAGCCGGAGGGATACTTTTGCGCAGGAAGATGGTCGCCATGGAAGCCGTGATAACAAACAGCACCACCGCGGCTCGTGAGAACAGTGACCACTGGAAGAACGCCATCGCCAGGACGATAACGGTGAACAGCAGCGTACCTTGAATGACCGACCAGGTCATACGGCGATTGCGGTCGTCGCCTACGTTGTAGTTGCCGGTGCCTTGCATGCACCAGTACCACAACGCCATCAGCGCCAGATAGCGCAGCAAGTTTGCCGGGCTCACCAACGCACGCGGTGACATGCTGGCCAATCCGGGCAAGTAAAAACGAATGACGATTGCCAGGACGATCGACAACGCCAACGCAACCTGGTCAGAAACGATGCTGCACAGTTTCAGATCTTTTTCGGCAGTTGCCAGCATCCGGGCACCCCTCCCTTCGTGAATTCGGCAAGAAACGACTTGACTGCTTGAGAACTAGACAGCGGCCCGCAAGTACACGGCGGCAGGCTCGGACGTATCCGCGTCCACGTTGACCAGTGCACCCCCACGGCTCACCGACAGCGACGCTGCTTCCAGAATGCGAACAATCTCCAGGCCCAGACGGCCGTCCGTCTCCGGGCGTGCACCCGTCTCTACACAATCCAGAAAATGATGAGTCTGCGTGAACAGGGGTTCGGTAGCATCCAGATTGGGCGAAACGATGTCGCCTGACCGATAGGTCAGCTGATACTCACCAAAGCTATTGGGGTCGTCCAGCAAGACGCCGCGATCGTAGAGTTTCAACTTCTCCACGTCCATGTCGTCATAGAGCGCCATGCTCTTGCTGCCGACCACGACGGTGCGCCGCAATTTGCTGGGAGCCAGCCAACTGACTTCGAGATTGGCGATGGCGCCGGAAGGAAACTCAAGACGCAGGGACGCAATGTCCAGGCGATCACCTACGCACGCCCTTCCCGCGGCCGAAACCCGGGTGGGGCTTTCCTGCATCCAGTAGCAGGAACATGGAGAGATCATGCGGAGCCAAGTCCCACATCACGTCGACATCACGCCGGTGAATGCCCAGGTTTACCCGGTACGAGCTCAGAAAGTACAGTCGCCCCAGCAGACCGCGATCGCAGTATTCCCGGATCTTGCGGACCGGTGGGCTATAAACGAAGGTGTGTCCAACCATGAGCGTGGCGCTGTTCTTTTCCGCCAGGCGGATCAAGTCCTCGCATTCACGGGACGATGCTGCCAGGGGCTTCTCCACGAAGACCCCTTTGCCCCGCTCAAGCGCAGCCTTCGCTACCGAATGGTGACTGCACACCGGGGTTGCGACCATGACCGCATCGCAGGCGTCCACCAATTGCTCCAGGCTGTCAGCTACCGATAAGGAGGGGTAACGGTTGGTGACCTTCTGCACCGATCGAGGATTCGAATCGTGACAATAGATCGCCTCACAGCGATTGGTTTCGATCAGATTGCGAATGAGGTTAGGACCCCAATATCCGCATCCTACTACCCCCACTTTCATGGCATGTCTCTCTTTCACTGGCGCTGTGAAATTCTTAGAAACCGCAGAAGTATAGGGCTCAGCTATGGGAGTAAAAAGGCTTATAAACGTTGCTTCCCCACGATCTGATAGCACTATAGCTTGGTTGCATACTACCTCAATGTGGTAGTAATAGCAAAGCAAAATTAAGACTATAGTGCAATAATTATAGTTAATTTATGAAGACTTTAGTGCTATTCAAAAAATGCACCGATGCTTTCGCAGACCAAGTCTTGTTGGCCCGGCGTCATCTCCGGGAAGACCGGAATGGAGAGGGATTGCCGACAAATGGACTCGGCCACCGGGAAGTCACCCGGCTTATATCCGAGAGAGGAGAAGGAAGGTTGCAGATGAACCGGGATGGGGTAGTGGAAGCCGGTCTCGATGCCACGCTCGCGCAAGTATTGCGCCAGGCCCTGCGGGTCTTGCAGGCGGATGACCATCAGGTGATACACAGCTTCGCACTCCGGCGGCACGATATACATTCGCAGCGGCAGGTGAGCAAGACGCAGACGATACTCCTCAGCTAACTCACGGCGTCGAGCATTCCAGGCGTTCAGCTTGGTAAGTTTATGTCCCAACACCACGCCCTGCAGCTCGTCCATACGAAAGTTCCATCCAACCTCGTCGTGCTCATACTTATTGACGCGCGCGTGGTTGGACAGGCGGCGAACGCGGTCCGCCAACTTGGTATTGTTGGTGGTGATCGCTCCGCCATCGCCATAGGCTCCCAGGTTTTTGCCCGGATAAAAGCTGAAACATCCGACTTCCGCCAGACTGCCGGCGGGCTCGCCGCGGTAACGTGCTCCATGGGCCTGGGCAGCGTCTTCAATCAGGTGCACTCCCTTGCGAGCGCACATCTCGCGCAGTTGAGCCATCTGGACGGGCTGTCCATAGAGATGCACGGCGATGATGACTTTGGTGCGGTCGGTGATTTTATCTTCAACCTGGGTCAAGTCCATCAGCCAGGTCTGGTCGTCCGAATCTACCGGCACGACGGTAGCGCCGGTCATCGCTACTGCCGACGCACTGGCGATGAAGGTGTTGGTGGGGACGATTACTTCATCGCCTCGTCCAACGTCGAGCGCCAACAAAGTAAGTTGCAAGGCGGCCGTGCCCGAATCGAGTGCCACGCATTCCTTTGTCCCACAGTAGCGGGCGAAGTCGGACTCAAACTGCTTCACGGCGGGGCCGTCAATGTAAAAAGCATGGTCCAGGCTTTCCAGGACGGCCGGCGCCAGTTCAGCTTTAAGATTTGCGTACTGTTGTTTGAGGTCGAGAAACGGCACCTGAACCTTGGCGGACACGGCGGCATGACTGGACATTCGATCGGCCCTCTCAATTAGAAAAATAAAATCAGGCTATGCGCGACTATGTTGCTGACAGAAGTTAAGGACTTGCTGGCACAGGAAGTCGCGGGTGGTTCGCTGATGGAAGGTTCGCGTAAATGCGTGAGACTTACTCAGCTGTAATTGCTCGATCTCCGCAGGTTCGCGCAGAATGCGAAGCTTCCCGGCTTTTTCCAGATTCTCGTCGGCCGCGCCGGTTGTACCGGCGAAGATGCTGTAGGCGTTGACTCCCAGAAGAGCCGCTTCGCGGATCATGGTTCCGCCTCCGCTGAAGACGGCGTCGGAGTAGCTCATCAGGCTCAACGCATCGACCGATTTCTCCAATATGCGGAAGGGAGCCCGATCCATTCCGTATTCCGTCTTGAGCTGCTCACCTTGCGCCTTCATGCGCGGAAGGATGACCACTTGCGCTTGCGGCTCGCGCGCCAGCCGATCGATCAACGCGCGAAACAGGACTTCTGATTTTGGGTTGTGATAGTGGGCCCATGTCGCCGGCGGACGCACGGTCACAATCAGTCGATTCGGATCGAGATTCAATTCCGCCAGAATGTCGGAGGAAAGCGACAGATCGTAAACGTATGCCTCTTCTTTAAAGCCGGGATAGCGTATGACTTTCTTCAGGTTGATTCCCTGATGCTGCAGCCGGTCGGTCGGAATGGTTTCCGGCACCATGATTTTCTCCGACACTTTGGAGAAGAAATTCGACGAGACAAACTCGTAGTCGTAAATGGTCATGGACGGAATGCGCAGCATCCATGAAGCCAGCACCAAGGCGCGGGAGCCGTGACTGATGGCCAGATTCGGTTTCTTCCGCCGGGCAAAAAGCGCCAGGGCGATCGCGCGGCGAAAGGTTGCAGTGACCCGCGTCAGGAAGAATTTCGGGGTACGATGTTCTCCAATGACGACGTACGGAATGCCATAGGAGCGCGCCAGTTCCTCGGTCTGTCCGAACGATCGGACGGTCACCGTCACGTGCATGCCGTTTCGCTCCAGCGCTTGAATCAGGGGCGCGAAAAAGTGCACGTGCGGCGAGTTGTCGAAATCAATCCAGACTTCCATGTCGAGCAACCTCTTCCTGCAAACCTTTTACGGTCTCTACGCGGCGAGGACCTTCCGCTGGTCGATCATCACCTGCTGCCAGACTTCCAACGTCAACAGAGCCCATATCTGCAAAGGACAATCGCGCTCGCCTGACTCGTTTTGCGCCAGCAACCGGCCAACCGCGGCCGGATCCAGAATGCCGCGCTGCCGCAAACGCGCGGGCGACAATAAATCGCCGACCATCTCCCGCAGCTCTCCCCGTAGCCACGACCGCACCGGCAAGCCGAAGCCGGCTTTGCGGCGATGAATGACCTCGCGCGGAAGCAGCCCGGTCATCGCTTGCTTCAACAAATATTTCTGCGTATGACCGTGCAGCTTGAAGCGCGGAGGCACAGTGCGCATGAAGTCCACCACTTCGTTATCCAGGAAGGGTACCCGCGCCTCAATGGACGCTGCCATGCTGAGCTTGTCGGAGTAGTCCAGATTGAGATCAGGCAGGAACGTCTGCTGATCGACGTAGAGCATCTGATTGACGAAGTCCAGGCCCCGGGCTTGATCGAAATGAGCGCGCAACGTATCGCCGGCGCGTCCCGGCGAGGAATGTTGCAACGCAGGACTCAGCAGTTCATCGACTTCTCCATCGTCCAGGTAGGAGCGCATCGCTACGTACTGGTCGATGCGTCCCATATCACTCAAAGTCAGCAGCTTCTGCAGGAAACGCGAGTAGGCGAGAACCAGGCCGGGTCGCACTCCCGGTAAAACACCAGGATGATTGGACAGAGAACGCAGGCATTTCGTAATGACTTGCCGGCGCAGCCCGGCCGGAATCAGCTTCAGCCAGCGGGTGATGCGGTTTACCAGGTGGACACGATAACCGGCAAACACCTCATCGCCACCCTGGCCACTCAGCATCACGGTGACGTTCTCCTTCGCGTCGCGGCAAATCAGATACGACGCTATCGCCGCGGGATCGGCAACCGCATCATCCAGGTGCCACACGACTTTGGGAAGCAGGTCGACTACGTCTGGCTGGGCGACGATCGGATGCCATTCCGCACCGAAGTGCGTGGCGACAACTCCAGCGTAGTGAGCGTCCTCATCCGACTGCTCCAGCCTGCCGTGTTCGTTGCTGAACCCGATGCTGTAGCACTTGAGCGCACCTTGATGCACTTGCGAAGCACACGCTACCAACGCGCTGGAGTCCAGGCCGCCCGACAGGAAGAAGCCCACCGGCACATCGCTGATCAGCTGGCGTCGCACCGAATTCTGCAGCGCTTGACGACATTGCTCGGTCAACTCGGCTTCCGAGGCGCGTGAATATTCCACCGGCCGCGAGCTGTCCCAATACCTCTCCAGGCGTGTATCACCGGCATGCCAGAAAAGCAGATGCGCGGGCGGCAGCTTCAGAATGTTTTCGAACAGCGTGTGCGGGTTGGGAACGTAGAGCAACGACAGGTAGTCGCGCAGCGCCGCCGGATCGAGTTCGGCTTCCACCTCATCGCAAGCCAGCAATGCCTTGATCTCGGAGGCGAAGTACAGACGGTCGCGAACCAGCGTGTAATACAACGGCTTGATGCCCATGCGATCGCGGGCCACCATCAGCGTGCGCTGCCTCGTATCCCACAGGGCGAACGCGAACATTCCGTTCAAACGCTCCACCATGGCGGGGCCGTACTTTAAATAGAGATAGCCGAGCACCTCGGTGTCGGTATGGGAGCGGAAGCGGATGCCGTCGCTTTCCAGTTCCTGGCGCAATTCAGGGAAGTTGAAGATCTCACCGTTGAAAACCACCCAGACTGAGCTGTCGGGGGTGGCCATGGGCTGATGGCCGGCGGCGCTGAGGTCAAGGACCTTCAGCCGGTTGTTGCCAAAGGCAAGCTTGGCTGCCGGCGTTGTGCCGCCAGCCAGGTAGGTGCCCCAATCATCCGGCCCGCGGTGCCGCGTAACTTCCAGCATCGCATCCAGCAAATGTTGGTCTTCCACCCCGGCCATGCCCGCAATGCCGCACATCGTTTAGTTCCTTCCCACGGCAATGGCCAGCGGGTCAGACTTGGTCTTTTGGTCGCCCAGCAAAAGCAACTTCAGGCGGGCCATGGCACGAAACATCCAGGCTTGCCCCCAACGCACGTATGGAGTTCGATTGGTCCAGGTGCGATGACGCTGGAAGTAGTAGGCTCCGTCGGGAGAGGTCATGTTTTGTTGCGTCCAACGAAACATGGCTACTGCCTGTTCGCTGGCCTGGGGATCTTCTCCGGCGAACGCACAATGATGCAGGATGGCCTGCGAGCAGGCATGGATATCGATGGGATAAAGCTGGTGATCGAAATACCTCGGCGCGCCACCCGGGGTGAGCATTGTCGTTTTGTAGTAGTCGTGACCGCGGAGAATGCACTGGTCAAAAGCGCGATCTTCGGTGTACTCGCGATAGGCGTTGAGAGCACACAAGACGTACGAGGTATGGAAACTGTCGATCCAGCGCTGGCGGCGCTTCGCTCCGTAATACCACGCGCCGCTCGGCAGTTGCTCACTCTGCACGTAGTTCATTGCCCGGCGAGCCAGCGACAGATACTCCCCGTTGAATTTGCGTCTGGCCAGGCGAGCCAGATACGCGCCGGCCAGGGCGCTGTTGTTATAGATCAAAGTTCGATCGGACGGCGTGTAGCTGAAGCAAAGATTTTCCCGAGTATCGACTGACCGGTTCAGCCGTTTCACCAGGAACCGGCCCACCGATTCCCCCATTTCCGCAGCTTCGTCGTCGCCGAAGGTTTCGGCCATGTCCAGCAGCGCTTCTCCGCAGAAATACGAGGCGATACAGTTCGCGCTGAAGGACGGCAGCCGGGTACCGCGCAGCGACATATAGTCCCAGTCGTAGCCCCAGCAGTATTCTTCTTCGTTGGGAGAGCGCAGCCGTTTCAACTCCGACTTCAGATACTTTGCCTGCTCCCAATAGTCCTCGCCGCAGCGAGTCATATCGCAAAACGCGGCCAGCGCCAGACCAAGGGCTTTGGGGTTCTTGCTCGGCGGGACGTGCAGCCGTCTTCGCAAGCCAAGTCCACCGACCCTGCGGCCAAACTGGATCAGAGCGAAACTGAACGGCGGCCGACGTAAGATACTGGGCGCAAGGTAAGGCGAGTTCAGTATGTCGTAGGGCTCGTAGCCGGAATAGTCTCGGGCGGTCAACCATTCACAGGTAGTCTGCAAGGCCAGGTCTAGCTCGCGGGCAGTGGAATACACCACCAGGGGAGGCTTCGGCCCAGCGTTTAGTCTGTCGGTCGCAACTCGCATTTCCTCTACCTGCTTGCTCAAAACATGATCCGTTTAAAGGTGTACATATTCATTCCGGGCGGTACTTGCGAGGTGATCGACCAACCCTGCCATAGCTTGATGGCGACGGCCCACCCCTCAGTGTTTCCCGGAGTTATCGGTCACCAGCGTGCCGGCATTGTTCACGGTTAGCTGGTCACTCTGATTGGCGAACTGGAAGATATAGATACCCAGCGTGCCCTGAGCGCCCAGCGACGACGTGTTAAGGAATGGCAGCGGAGAGTTGGGGACATAATTGAGAACCAGCGAGGAAATGGTTAAGTTCCCAAAAGGATAGACGTTGTTGTACATCGTGATCGGGTCGAGGTAGTAATTCGTCATGTAAGACGAACCGTTACTGGTGACCCACAGGAAATCGATGTCGGAAAGATTGCCCGCCAGCAGCAACGCGTTAACGTCTTCTGCACCTTGTCCCATCTCCGTATTGGGATCGAAGTAGACCAGTCCGAAGGTCGAATCGGCTATCTGCCACTTGTTGTTGAACGGGTCCCAATACTCGGCGATGACGTGGCCATCCACTCCGTCAACCGTGATTTGCCGGTAGCGGCCTAAGTAGATCTGGTTGGGAGTCATCTGGTCGAGCAACGTTATGGTGTAGTAACCACAGCTAACCTGGTTGGGATTTTGTCCGTGGTCCAGCATTTCCTGATACAGCGGCGTACCCGGAGTTGCATGATTTGTCATGCCCTGGGTCATGAGCTGACCTGGGAGGTGAAGCTCTGCACCGCGTTGTAAAAAGCCTGGCGATTGGGCAGCGCGCCGGCCGGCCCAGTGGTAAAGCGTGCTTTTGAGCAAGTCCACCCGCCAACCTTCTGCGTACACATGTCGGCGTAATAGAAGGTGTTGGGCTCCAGACCCCAGACGTATCGACTGGAGACGGTAGCTTTCCACGTCCGCGAACATGTCGCGAATCCCGTAGCCGGTTGGACTGACAATGAGCGAGTACATTGCGGAACACTGCTATCTGACTCCAGGTAAATGCCTGAAATTGGCTCACTCCGGTCGCGCCGTTCAGTGGGGCTGAGAAGGTGAGCAATGCCGGTGCCGTGGTGAAAGTGGAGTCCGTGTACCGCCATTGCTCCGCCAACATCGGTGAACAGGCGGGCATAATATGTGAAGTTCGACTGCCAGTTAGACGTGCACAGTCAGGGTGGTGGTACTGTGACTCCCCAGCTGTTATAAACGTTGTTAGCACCCGGCGATGTACCGATGTAAATCTGGTACCAGATGGCTTGCGGGACCGACGTCCAGTTGAAAGTAATAGGCAGCGTCGGGTCGATGCCGGTGGCTCCGTTGGGCGGAGAAAGCATGTACGAGACCGAGATCGTGCTGAAGGTAGTGTCTGCGTAGTACCAGGTACTGCCGATTTCCGTCCACATGCGAACGTAATACGTCTGTCCCGGCGGGATGGCTGCTGACGTATTCGTCGACGTCGTGTTCTTGTACAGCTCGTTGTAAGTACCAGGTGAGGTTCCCACCCACAGGACATAAGTGGTCGCGCCCGGGTACTCCATTCCAACTGAACTGCACCGCGGGATATCCCGCCACTTGACGATCCGTTCTGTGGAGTGATCAGGTGGGCGATGCCTAAGCCGGTTGTGAAGCTGGTGGTGGTATGAGTCCACACCCCTCCGACGTCGGTGAACAGCCGGGCGTAGTACGTCTGGTTAGAGTTCAGACTCAGGTAACGTCAGCGAAGTGACCGTCACACCCCAGCTGTTGTAGACGTCATTGGCGCCCGGGGTCGTGCCGATATAAAGCTGGTACCAGATACGTTTGGAATCGATGTCCAGCTGAAGTTCTGCACTCGAGGATCGATGCCGGTCGCGCCGTTGGTTGGCGTCGTCAGGTAGGCGGTGGCAACAGTACTGAATGTGGTGTCCTGGTAGTACCAGCCCGTACTCTTCTGGGTCCACATACGCACGTAGTACGTCTGGGCTGGCGGTATGAGAGCAGACGTACTGGTGGACTGAGTGTTAACAAACAGAACATCGTATTGTCCGGGGAGACTGCCTACCCACAGGACGTAGGTCAGAGCGCCGGGGACGCTCGTCCAACTGAACTGAATAGCGGGGTAGCCCGGCACCTGTCTCCCGTTCTGTGGAGTCAGCAACTGCGCAATTACTGTCAGCAAAACAAGCCGCGCTTGACAGCAAGATTACGGCAATGAGCCCAAGTAGATAAGTCCCACCTGTTAAATTCCTACCGGAAGGAGGGTGCAGCGGTGTTGTCCTAGTCATCACCCGAAATCCTCCACGAAACGTAAGCTTTGGAGGACTAATATAGCCATTATATGCTAGCAATGCAACACTTTTGTTGATATGTGTTAGCCAGAAATAGACCACTTTATGGCTATTAAGAAGCGAGGGTCTGTTTGTGCAGATCGATTTGGGAATAGACTCGGCCGCGATACTCGGCAAACAGCCTCGGATGATTGGTCCTAGGTCAGGCGGTATCTTGAATGGTTTCAACGCGACTATCCGAGTCGTGGAGCATACGTAAAATCAAGCTAAGGGCGTTTTCAACTAGGCCTAGAATTGTCCAGAGTTCTGATTCTACGTTTAGCGACCCAGCCGCATGACGATTCTCTCGGTTAAAACCTCATTGAGGATCGGTATTCTCACTGCGAGCTCAAAAGGAAAGGCCCAGTACTTCATATGCCATTGTTCCCACTTGGCTCGCGCGGGTGAAATCATGGGTAACAACCGAACTTGCTTATCGCGGAAAGGAACAGGCGCCAGCATATTCTTGAATCCGCGGATAGTCGTCCCGTTCACGCTCCATAGAGGGTCGCTGGGCCGTATCACTGGGGGTTTGTAGCTCTGGCCGCGCTCGCGTAGCAGTTGTTCGACAGCCCTCATTATCACGGAGCACGGAAATAAGACATTGGGAGCAGGTGATCGTGAAATGTAGCCGTGAAGGTGGCTACCACCTGTTGGATGGTGAAACGGGGGGAAGACACCGTATAGCACTCCTCCTGGACGGAGTACCCTATAGCATTCCTGCAAGCAGACGCTTAAGTCGGCAACGTGCTCGAAAACGTCGTAGGAGCAAACGACATCGAAGGTCTGGTCCGCGAACGGTAAATCCTCTCCCTCGGCAAGCACAAACTGGATGGCGCGTTCACCCTTCGAGGCCGCGAAGTCCCTGGCCTCATCAACCATGTCTGAGCCAACTTCTATGCCAGTGACCGATCTGGCTCCAAGTTCTCTGAACCGTATTGTTCGGCCACCGAATCCGCACCCAAAATCGAGAACGTCCTTATTCTCCAGTTCTAAATCATTGAAAAAAGAACAGAACCCTTGCGGACCGCACTCGTCGGTGTACTCCATGTGCGCTCTCTCTAAGGGTCTGCGGTGAACGTAGTACGAGGGAAGGTCCACCGGCATAAGGCTCAAATACCATTTAGCGATCGGCATAAGCATGGACATTTTTTCACCCCTCAGCTTGCGGTGGATAGGACGGGTTCTTGCGCAAGTATCACCGTGTGTTCCTCTGTATGACTCTCCACCGCGAAGCAGCACTCGGTCGCTTCCAGCAGCTCTTCGAACGGAATAGGGGAAGGACCGCCGGTGCGCATGGCTTCGGCCGTGAGCTGGATTTCCTGACTGTGGCCCTTTTCGAACTTCGACGACCCTCTTCCGTCTTGCCGCCGGTGGAAAGTTGCAGCTTACGAAAATCATCGAGGCGAGCGATCTTTCCCTGACAGAAGACTTCGAAGTACTCCTTGTTCACCGCCCTGCCGCCGTGGAAAGGTAGAGCAGGTTAGCAATTGACCCGTCGCGGAAGCTGAGGGTCACGCTAATGTTGTCGCGCTGGTAGCACCGGCATCCGGCAGAGCGGAAGCGGTGACACTCTCGATGGGCGATCCGACGATGGCTCGCGCCCAATCCACAAAATGACAGAACTCGCCGACGATCCTGCCGCCGCCTTCACCCTTCTGGATCCAGTGGTCCCGTGGAATAAATCCGGCATTGCAGCGCGCATGCACCATCATGGGTTCGGTACGCTGCCCGAAAAACTGCATGATCTTCTTCGACAGCGGAGCGAAACGCCGGTTAAAGCCAACCATGACAAACGGAGCTTTCCCGGCTTGCAATAGCTCCTCGTAGACATCGCGAATGTCGTAAAGTTGTTCGCGACTCATGGCCAGCGGCTTCTCCACGAACACCGCTTTGCCGCCGCGCAACGCCGAGGCGACGTACTGGGCGTGACTGTCGTGACGCGTGGCAATGAAGACCGCATCGACGTTAGGATCCAGCAGCAGCTCCGCCGGAGCCTGGGCACGATTGAACTTGAAGCCTTTGCGGGTGCTTTCGGCCACCACGCCCGATCCGGTGGCAACCGATTCGAAGACCACGCCCTTCTGGGCCTGAAGATTAGGGAAGATCATGCTCCGCGCAAAGCCACCGGCGCCGATGCAGCCCACCCGTAGCTCGCCGAGAGGCCGTGGTTCGGGCGTCGCAATCTTCAACGCAGGCTTCGTGACTTTGCCATCCGCAGGCGCACCGTAATCGATAATCGCCGTGTAAATACCCGTGCGCAGATCGTCATAGGCTTTGCCGCCGCTCTCCACCGCGTACTTCACCGCCGCCAGTTGGCTCACGTTGATTGCGCCGGTAGACACGAGGTCCAGGAACGCTTCCATGTTGCGACGCTCCGTCCAGCGCACGTAGCCGATGGGATAGTCCTCGCCGTACTCCTCGTAGTTGGGATCGTAGCGGCCCGGTCCGTACGACCGCGACATGGAAAGCGACAACTCCTTCATGTACATGTTGCCCCGTGAGACCCCCATGCCCACGTCGCCCACAATGACGACGCGCCCGCGATCGCGCATTAATTTGGCCGCCAACTCCAGCGGCTCCGCCGACGGAGTCGCCGCCGTGATGAGCGCCGCGTCAACCCCATAACGCGAGAACGCAGTGATAGCGGGCAGCAGGTTGGGGTCATTGGAAGTGAGGCCGAGGTGCGCTCCGAATTCCACCGCGCGCGCCGCCCGCTCGGCGAGAGATCGATGGCAATCACGCGGCAACCTGCGGCACGCGCAATCTGCATGGTTAGAACGCCGACCAGCCCTGCGCCAATCACCGCTACGGTTTCGCCGAAGGTGACGTTGGCCTGGCGCATGCCCTGCATGGCAATGGCGCCGATGGTGGTAAGCGCAGCTGCGTCCCAGCCCGACATTGTCAGGCACACGGATCGCCAGATTGCGCGGAACGAAGTTGATCTCGCAGTGGTTGGCGTAGCCTCCGCCGGCGCAAGCCACGCGGTCCCCTGGCTTGAACTCGGTGACTCCATTCCCTACCTCCAGAACATAGCCCGAGCAGGAATAGCCGATGGTCGACAGCGTGTCCAGCCGAGCCTGAACTTTCTGATAGGCCGCACGAATTCCGTTCCCCTTGGCGTAATCGAGCACTTGTTTCACCAGGTCGGGGCGTGCCATCGCTTTGGCAACCAGAGATTTCTTGCCCGCTTCTACCTTCACCCGCTCAGTGCCGGCGCTGATAGCGGAAAATGCGGTACGGACGAGGATGCCGCCCGGCTGCACTTCTGGCGCCGGCACCTCGTAACAAGACACATCGCCCGACTTCATGTCCTCAAGAACAGCTCTCATGGTTCCCTTCTCCGAGTTCAACGTGCTTCCGACAAATGGTTGGCCGCCCAGTCGGCGACTGCCGACTGCGCTGTTTCAAAACTGCATGTAGACGAAGACCGATTTCTGATTACTCCAGATGATGACGCCGACGATCAGCAACGAATACACCAAGGGGGATAGCAGCCACGACGTCCGCTTCCATAGCGCGTGCTGCTCCCATTTCTCGTTCAGCCAAGCGAATCCGCAGACCGCAAAGTAACTGCAAATCATCATGGCCAGAATCAGGTAGAAGTTTGGCTTGAGTGCCAGGTGCCGATAGCTTGCGGGATGAAACACCGCCGCCAGCATGCGCGTCGCCTGCTGCAGAGTGTTGGCGCGAAATAGAATCCACCCCAGGCACATCAGCGGAAACGTGATCGCCCAGCCCATGAAATTCGACCGGCCTTCCGGAAGGGAGTAGCCAGTGCGACGAAGCAAGCTTTGAAGTTGACGATGTCCCACCAGAAGCACGCCGTGGTAGGCACCCCAGAGCACGTACAGGATCGTGGCCCCATGCCAGAAGCCAAACAGGACCATGGCCAGCATCAGGGCGGCGTACCGCCAAACCAGACTGCTGCGCAACATCGCCAGCGGCAGGAAAACATAATCGCGAATCCAGAACGATAGCGACATGTGCCAGCGAGTCCAGAACTGCGACGGCGATGTCGACAGGTAGGGACGGTCGAAATTCTCGGCCAGGTGAATGCCGAACAGTCGCGCCGTGCCGATCACAATGTTGGAGTAGCCCGCGAAGTCGAAGAACAGTTGGAAGCCATATCCGAACGCAAGCGCCCAGACATCCAGGCCGCCCCATCCGCTGAACTGATCGAAACCGGCGTCAACTCCCTCGCCCGCCTGTAGACCGGAGGCCAGGATGTGAGCCAGCACCACCTTCATGAACAGCCCGATCAGGATGCGTCGGCTGCCTTCGGCGATGTCGTCCCATCCCGGATCGGAGCCGCGAAACTGCGGCAACATCTCGGGCAAACGACAAACCGGGCCGGACAGCACGGTCGGCCAGAACGCCATGTAGAGGCAGAACTCCAACATCGTTGGGTCGAGTTCCTCTTCGCGATACAGGTCGAACAGATAGCTCAGCGCCTGGAAGGTCCAGAACGACACCCCAATCGGAACGACCAGGCTATGCAGCAGCGACGAATGATTTGCCGCTGCGGTGCCTGGCACATACTTGAACAGCGCCAACACCAGCAGGTTGAAGCTGATACCGATCCAAAGCCGCGTCTTGTCCGGGCGGCGGCGCAGATACTCTCCCAGCGCGTAATTCACCAGTGAGCTGAAAATGAGCAGCCCAAGAAAGCCGACGCCCCACGTGGCATAGAAGAAGTAGCTGGCACACAGCAGGACAATCTGACGCCCCAGGCGCGACGGCAGAAGCCGCCACAGCACCCATATCAGCGGCACGAACAGGATGTAGGTGAGGCTTTGGACGGTCATGCTTTCAACGCATCCTTGAGTGAATAGTTCCCAGCCTCATCGGCGATAGGCCGCGGGACCGAACCAACGGCGGTCTCGAAGGCGTACTTCTCGCCTCTCTTCAGGCTCTGAATCAGTGACGCTACCTGCCGCGTACGCGCGTTCCAGTCATTACCCCGAACCACGGCCTGTCTCTGCTCCCGGGCTTCCGGCGTGTCATTCTGCAAAGCGTCTTCGACCAAGTCGATGAACTCTTCGACCGAGTAATAGATTCGGACCCCGGGAGTGTTCAAATATTCGTAAAGCGGCGAGATGATGACCGGCTTGCCCGTGGCGAGATATTCGCGCACCTTGATCGCGCTGCCATAACTGGTGAAGGCGTTGTCCTGTCTCCAGGGCAGGACGCACACGTCGAAACACTTCACGAACTTTGGCAGCTCGGCGTAAGGACGAGAGCCCAGAAAGTGCACGTTGGGAGCGGAAATCCGGACCAGGTTCGACTTCAGACCCAGCATCACCCAATGCCACTCCGGCCGCAGCCGCGACACTTCGGCCATCAGGTCGGTGTCCATCACGTAATCCATCGCACCGAAGTAGCCCAGGATGGGGCGTGGAATATTGGCGATGTCGGCCGCGGGCTCCTCGGCTTCGTTGGCGAAGTGTTCGAAGTCCACTGCCTGCTCCAGGAAAAAACGGTGCGGCTCCGTCGACTCCTGAAAGAGCTTGCGGCCGGAATACATCACCACATCCGCCGACTGCTTCAGCTTGCGGTCGAAGGAGCGAATCACTTCAGCCGAAAGAGCGCTGTCCTCATTGGCCTCATACTTATCGCTGACCTGGTACAGCAGCATGCTCTCGCCGAGATGCCCCGCGAGGTCCGCAGCCGAGGGAATCGCCACCCACAACACCGGCTTGCGAATTCCAATCATCAGCATCGCCAGCCGCACCTGTATGGTCAGCAACCAGAAGTTCAGCTTGCGGGCGAGGCTGGAGCCGTAGAACGGCAGATTGATCGGCGTCATCACCCACAAGCCTTCCGGGGCCTTCCGCAGCCACTTGGCATAACTCTTCAGTTTGCGGCGGACCTTCAGAAAGAAGTCCGGATTCGAGACCGAAGGAAAGCCCATAGTGATGGAGTTAACGAACAGCACCTTGTTCTCGGCCGCCAGGCGCTTCAGGATGTGGTTCTTCGAATGCGGATGGTGATACCACCAATCCTCTCCCGCAAAGCACACGATGCTCTCGCCCGCCATTCCGTAGTTCATGCTTAGCCCGCCCATTCAATTGTGGTGACCAGAGTTAAGGGCATGGCGCCCGCGGTGTGGATGGAAATACGCGTAGCCGGTGAGGCAGCCCCGTAGGCTCGGGAGAGTTCGCTGTTCTCCACCTGCAGTCGCAATTCGCGGCCAGCACAGCACGTCAGCCCAACCGACCCTCTGCCGGATAGTTGGCAAGTGACCTGATTCCCTCCGGAGCGCTGATCGGAAACAATCCACTCCGGCGCTACCTGGAAGTACAAGCTGAAGGCACGGTTGCCCGGCCCGCTAATCTCGTCCTGAATAATGAGCCGGCCCCTCTCCAGCCGCAGCGTTCTGGCACACTGCACGCCGAAGCGTTCGTATCCTGAATGGGCAGCGTGCAGGGCGATGGATTCGTCCTGCTCATGAACGTCGATGGCCGTCGGCACCGCCTCATTGCCGGCGTGAAACAGATGGTCCTTGTCCTGGCTGATGGAGTTGTGTTCCTGATAGTCCACGGCTACCACGTTGTGTGCCAAGGCGGAGCGATAGCGGTTTCGCAGCTTGAAATCGCGAGTGTAGCCACGCGTGCCGCTGTCGCAAAACACTTCGCTGTCGCCAAGTCGCAGCACGAAGCTCAGCTTGTCGGAGTGGGTGTGGCTGCCTCGTCCGTTGATCCCGTTGGGCATGGCGCAGAAAATCACCTCGGCCGCCGCCATGCGAGCGACCGCCAGCCCGGAGTCGCTTAACAAGTCCACGCGCTTCTTGTTCCTCACCGCCGTAGGCCTCGGTGTGCCACCGAACCAGGCAACTTCTCCGCTGTTGCCCCCGAACGGCTGCCGGAAGAAGTGCGCACCCAAGCCCAGGTAGCTGGACAACTTCAGCGAGTTGCGCTGTTCCACCGGCAATGGCGCCTGGCGTATGTCGTCGAGTAAAAGCTCAACCCGCCCGTCGTCGCAGTCGCCCAGGTGAGGCAGCGCACCGCTGTCGTCGGCCAGCGTTGCCATCCAGCGAAACATCGCCATCAGGCGCTGCTCGAACGACTCGTCGATCGCCACTCCGTGCGCCTTCTGCACCCGATAGGAGTGCAGGAACATTTGCGACACGAACGCGTGATAGCCGGTGGAAGCTTCCCAATCTCCGCCATCGGCATACGTCTGCAGCACAATCTCCTGCTGCACGGCGCGAGCGTACCGGTGGAAACGCTTCTCGGTATCTGGCCCGCGGAGCGCGGCGCTCAACGTAGTCAGACCGACGATGTTGCTCAAGTAATGATTGCTGCGAATCAGGTGCGAGAATTCGTTGTGGGCTTCGATGAACAGCAGGTGCTCCCACAACGACCTCGTTATCTTTGCCAGCCAGGCCGATTCGTCATCGCGCAACGGCCACAAGAGTTCAAGCAGCAGGCACAGGCTCACGCCGCGCAGGGCCGCTTCCATGGCCAGCGTCCAATTCACTCCCGTCCCAACTGCATTGCGGTCAATCCAGTCGGCAGCCAGCGCTTTCGCCGTCTCGCGAAAGACCTCGTCGCCGGTCAGCACGTGTGCTTTCGCCAGCACTGGAAGGAACTGTAAGCGCGACAGCTCCCATGGCGCCTTCACATCCGAGCCATCGTGCCGAACCACGACCAGAGAACTGGAGGGAGCGTCGGACCAACTCTTGCCGGAGACCCAATCCTTGCTCCAGTCGGGAGTCGATCCCAGCTTCACATTTCCGTATCCCATCAGCGGGAACTTTCCCTCCACCACCAATTCGGCAAAGCGGACAATCGATTCCCGGTCATGCTCCGACTGCGAAGCCGGCAGAGGAGTGTAATAGCCCAGGAAGCGATAGCTCACATCGGGAGCGTCGCCGATGGCCGCCTGAAATCGCGACAAGTTGAACCGCTTGGAGACTCGCAGCAGGGCTTCACGCGCCAGGACACCGACGGAATCTTCACGAACAGCTCGCGCGATGCGTTGGACCTTAGCGACCATCTGCCTCAACCAACTTCCTTTCCGTAAAACGAACCACCAGAAGAACTGCCCCGAGCGTCAGGGTGTAGGAGATGGACGACATGATCGAGGCGCCCTTGATGCCGAGATGGGGAATTGCCCACAGGTTTCCCACCACGTTCAGCGCCACCGACACGGCCCAGATGGCAACCACAATTCGCGGATAGCCCATGGCATTCAGAAACTGCACCGCAACCGTCTCCACGCCCAGAGTGAAAATCCCCGGAAGCAGCCAGATGAAGGCCGCCGCAGCCGGCAGAAATGCGCTACCGAACAGCAGCTTCACTCCGAGATGAGCGGCCATTCCTGCGATCAGGAGCAACGGCAGCATGGCAGCCATCATTCCCCAGGCCGCCTTCCGCGACAACCGCAGCTTCTCGCGCCAGCCCTGCATCGAACTCAGCTTGGGAAACAGGATCATTCCAATAACGCCGGGCAGCATTAACACGTAGTCGCCCATGCTGGAGGCAACCGAGTAATACCCTGCCTGCTCGGCGCCGAGCAGGTACTTCACCATCAGCAAATCGATGCGCAGCAGCAGATAGCTGAACAGAATGATCAGGTAGGCCTTAACGCCCAATCCGAAGTGTTCGCGCAGTAGCGAAAACGAAACCCGCGGAAGCTCGCGCAGAAACGGCCGCAGAACGAACAGCCCAGCTACATTGCTCAGCAGCATGACAGCCAGGACGGCGGCAAACACGCTCTGCGCACTTACCCTATGCAGCAGAATGACCGCGCCTACCAGCAGCAGGATCAGCAGCCGGTTCATCAGTTCCAGCTGGTTGTAGGAGCGCACCTGATGGAGCGCCAGCAGCAGGTTCTCGCTGAACAGGAAGCCCAGCCCCAGCGGAATGTAGAGAAATCCCAGCACCAGCAGCCATCCGTGGACGGGCGCAAGTTCAGGACGAAGACCGAAGATGAGGCCTGCGCTCAGCAGCGCGACCACGCCTACGGCACCGCTCACCAGCAGCGAATTGGCGATCAATCGCGGCAGCAGTCCGCGGTCTTGTCCCAGATAGTAGGTATTGGAAGCGACGTATCCGAAGTGCCCGAACTGCACGCCGATCTGTCCGACAGCCAGCGCCACGGCGTACAGTCCACGGCCGCTCGGGCCCAGTGCCCGGGCAACGGCGATGGTCGTCACCAATCCGATCAGGATCAGGCCAATCTGCGTGGCATAGGTTTCTCCTACCTTGCGCACCAGGTCCGATCCCATCGCGCCCTGCAGCACGCCGCGCCAACCCGTCCCTGCGGGCGCGGGAGCCGCAACCATGGCGATGTCGATCTCGGATTGGGAGTGAACCATGCTCATCAGCAAAACTCAGGACCTGCCAGTCAACGCCCTTGCGATCAAGGCACCGGATGACCGGAGGTCAACGGCATTTTCTTTCCGCCTGTGGTAACGGTTACCGCCTGCGCCTGGATGCGCTCTATCGCGCGCAGCACATTGCCCGCGTTGCGTGCCCATGTATGCCTCTCGATCGCCGCCTCCCGGGCTCGCTTCCCCAGCGCTTCTCGCACCGCCAGATCGGCCGACAGAAGGTGCACTGCCGCGACAAACTCGTCCACGTTGCCCGGCTCCGACAGCACGGCGGTTTCGCCGTGGGTGAGCACCTTGGCCAATTGGTCGAGATTGCTGGCAGCGATGGCCTTGCCCATCGACATGTACTCAAACAGCTTGGTGGGTGATCCGAAGAACGGCCGTCCGTCGGGCATGGGTACATGCGGAGAAACCAGCACGTCCGCTGCATCCAGATACGAGCGGACTTTTCCATGCGCCACCAATCCGGTGAAAATCACTTTGCCGGCCGTCTCTAATCCCTTGAGGTGCTCGCGCATTTCGCCATGTAGAGGACCATCGCCGATCAGCAGAAAGCGGAGTCGGTCTTTCTCATCCCCATGCGAAAGCTTTACGATGGCTTCCTGCAGCACGCCGACACCGTGCCAGTGACTGAACGTTCCCACGAACTCCACCACCACATGCCGGGGAGTAAATCCAAACTCTTTGCGAACCGCATCGCCGCCGCAGCCGGGATGGAAGTATTCCGGATCCACCGCATTGGGGTTCACCAGGACGCGATCTTGCGAAACGCCTCGCTCCATCAGTTCCTGCTTCAACGGCTCCGACACCACCACGATCAACGAAGCGCTGCGCAGCATCACTTCTTCGCAGAGCCGCAGCCAGGTCCGGAACCGTGTCGGATCCCAGTAATCCGCCATCCAAAGTTCCGAGCCGTTGTATTCCAGAACCAGGGGAATTCGTAACTTGCGCGAAAGCACCGCGCCAGCCACGGAGAAACGTCCATGCCGCTGATACAACATGGTGGGACGACCGTTCCCAAGCAGCTTTCGCACCTCGCGCGCAAAAGCCAGGTTGTACGACAACATCAGGCTTTCCCAGAAGATGAAGGCCTTGCGTCGTTGAGGCACAAGTTCCACTGGGTAAACTTCCACCGGCAGCGATGTGCCGGAGAAGATGCGGCAGCGGTTACGATTGGCCGACAGGCCGCCCAGAAAGCCCCGAATGTGGCTGACCGCTCCGCCGGCAATCACCGCATTTAAAGGATAAGGAAACAGGTAGGCGATCCCGGGCGCGTCAGGCCCGCGTTGCGTTTCCGGTTTGCCCGTCAGCTTCAAAAAATGCAGGTAGCCAAACCAGAATGCAAACACACAGAGATCGGTAAGCAGACTGAACCCGGTACGCGGCAGCATCCAGAACCAATCGCGCCGCCGATAGGCTTTCCAGTCTCCCGTCTTGTCGACCATCGCCGTCTCGCGGCAGCGATGCAGCAAGCCGGACCAGCGTATGAGCTCGGTCTGCTTCGAGTCGGTAAAGGCATCGAAGTAGATGACCAGCGCCTGCCCGCGCAGCTCGCGAAACGCCTTCAGTTGGCCTCTCCATCCACCTTCCCGCAGCGCGCGATGGGAGAGCTCCACCAGTTCCGCCCCCGGATAACGTGCGGCTGCCAGTTCGCGGGCGCGGCCAGCGTCTCCGGTCCAGACATGCAGATACACTTTGTTTCGGCCAGACATGGGTCCCAAAATCCTCAGCTACTGACTGTTCGCCATCGTGAGTGTCGGATGGCTGGTCGTGCTCCCGACGTATTCTCTCCACCACAAAACAAAGTTCAGCAGGTACCACGAATTCCATCCCTGCTGTTTGTCCTCGGCCATCTTCATCACCGCGTCGCAATCCAGAAAGTCTGTCGCTTCGCAGAACTCGGCCAGCTCCCGGCGGGTGTAGGTGCCCAACCGGTCGAAGAACCATTCGTAGATGGGAACGCCGAAGCCCTGCTTCTTGCGATGGATGATTTCATCGGGAATAACGCCCGACACCGCGCGCTTCAGCACGTGCTTACGTTCCCCGCCTCGGGTGATGAGCGACTCCGGAATGCTCATGGCCAATTGCACAAACTTGTGATCAAGAAATGGAACACGAGCCTCCAGGCTGACGCCCATGCTCATTTTGTCCACCCGCATTAGCAGCAGCTCCGGCAGCCGCAGATTCAGATCGAGATAGGTCATCCACTTCACCGGCGTCTTCTCCCACGCCTTCTCTGCGAAGTTGGCGTGAATGGGACGGATCGCCTCCCATGAGGTGAAGCCCTTGAATTGCCGGCGCAAGCGGGGCGACAGGACTTGCATTTTCAGCTCTTGCGTCATGGCCTCGGCTCCGCCCCAGAACAGCGGCTGCCCGTGTGCGGAGCGTCGCAGCATTTCGTAAGCCCGGCCCGTCTTGTGGCCGCCGGCCGCCAGCGCCGCTAAACCCATCGCGCGCATGGACCGAGGAACCGGCAACCGGTTCCAGCGCTGCAACTGCAACATCTGCTCCCAGTAGCCATAGCCCCAAAACAACTCATCGGAGCCTTCGCCCACCTGGCACACGATGACCTGCGCCTCGCGGGCCAGCTTCGAAACATAGAAGATCGGCATACACACCGGATCAGCGATCGGCTCATCCTGCAACTGGATCATGCGCGGAAGGAAGTCCAGAAAATCTTCCTGGGTCAACACCCGGTCCTGATGCTCGGCTCCCAGGCTTCGCGCAAACTCGCGCGCATGCGGCAACTCGCTGACGCAGCCCTTGTAGTCCTCGTCATATCCCACCGAGAACGTGCGCACCGGACGGCCCTCGCCCTCGGAGAACAGTGCCGCATTCGTACTGGAGTCGATGCCGCCGGAGAGGAAGACTCCCACCGGCACGTCGCTCACCTTGCGCAGCTTCACCGCAGTGCGCAGCTCGGCCATCAGCATCTGCGAGACGTCTTCTTCGGAAACTCCGGTCAACGGCGAGGTATGGTCCAGCACGTCCCAGTACTTCTGCGTGCGAATCGATCCCCGATGATCGATCCGCATCCACGTCCCGTTGGTCAGCTTCTGAATACCGGCAAATAGGGTCTGCGGCGCGGGGGTGGTGAGGAAGCTCAGGTAGTGGAACAGGCCTTCTTCATTGACCGCGCGTTCCTGGTCCGGATCCTTCAGCAGTGCCTTGATCTCGGAGGCGAAGGTGATTCGGCCGTGATGAATGCTGTAGTAAAGCGGCTTGATGCCGATGCGATCGCGAATCAGCCATAACTCACGCTTGCGTTCATCCCACAGCGCGATGGCGAACATCCCGCGGAATCGATGGATCGCGTCGATTCCCCATTGCTCAAAAGCGTGGAGAATCATCTCCGTATCGGAGTGATCCGTCTTCCACGAGTGGCCGCCCAAGGTTTCCAGTTCGCGGCGGATTTCATCATGGTTATAAATCTCGCCGTTAAAGACGACCCACAGCGAACCATCTTCGTTACACATGGGCTGTGACGCGGAGGTTGACAGATCGATGATCGATAGCCGGCGATGACCCAGCCCCACCTTACGGGAGTCAGAGAGCCACACGTCAGCGCCATCTGGCCCGCGATGCGCCATAGTGTCGCGCATCTCGGTCAACAGCGTCTCGCTGACCGCGTAGTTACTGCTTTCAAACGACATAACCCCAACAATTCCGCACATGGTGGCGCTTTCTCTCAGGCGAAAAGATTGCTACTTTGTCGCTGCCCGGAAGCTGTCACAACCGATGCCATCCCCATTAGTGGAGTATATCTATAGCACAAAAAGCTTGAATTGGAAGATAAATATATGGCACAAACTTGCTTTACATGCTGCATGTTTGTGCTATTATCAGCCCCATTCTCATAAGTAATCAGGACTGCAGTTCACGTAATCCATAGGCCAGGCCGCCCGGACAAGGCCTCCCTCAATTCGGCAGGAGGACCCGCTTGGAAACGAGAGTTCAGTTGAAGCGCTGGGAGTCGCCGCGGTTGGAGACTGCGTCATTCACTCCCCTGGTCAACGGTTACAACCCCAATGCCAACTCCGACGCAATTTTCCTCGATTACTGGCGAACAATTCTCCGTCATCGCTGGATCATCCTGACCACGGTGTTTGCGGGAGTTGTGCTGGCTGCGCTGGTCTCGTTCCATATGACCAAGCAGTATTCGGCTACCGGCAGGATTACCATCAATCGCGAGAACTCCGACGTTCTGGGCTTCAAGGACGCCGCCGCGAATACGCTGGAAGACTACGACTACAACGTTGCACTTGATACCCAGGTGCAGGTCCTACAGAGCGACACACTCGCCCTGGACGTAATTCGCAAGCTCCGTCTGGATACGAATCCCAAGTTTGCCGGCGCTTCTGCCAGCAAGGCAGGGTCAACCAGCCCTGCCGGAGCGTTCCCTACCACCGGGCCGCGCAATCTCCGTCACTTAATTGACACCTTTCACGGTTGGGTGAAGATCGACAAGGTCCCCAAAACACGCGTCATCGAGATCCATTGCACCAGTCCCGATCCCAATCTCTCAGCCGAGATCGTCAATACCCTGGTCTCTTCTTTCATCGAGCACAACTTCGAAACCAAGTTCCAGGCAACGATGCAGACCTCGGACTGGCTGTCCAAGCAGCTATCCGACCTGAAGATGAAAGTGGCGAGCTCGCAGGAAAACCTGGTGAAGTATCAAACCAGCAACAACATTCTGGGGCTGGACGAAAAGCAGAACATCACCACCTCGAAGCTGAACGAACTGAACCAGCAATTAACCCTGGCACAGAGCGAGCGCATCCAGAAAGAAGCTGCCTACAAGCAGACGCAGTCCGGCGGCGTGGAATCCATCCCCGCCATGGCCAGCAGCGAAATCATCCTCCACCTGAAACAGCAGGAAGCCGACCTGAGGAACCAGTACGCGCTGCTCGACAGCCAGCTCGGGCCTGCCCACCCCAAGGTGATTACGGTGCATAATCAGTTGCAGCAAACCGAGGCGGCGATCCAGGCCGAGGGCGGCCAACTGGTATCGCGCATACGCAACGAGTATCGCGCTGCCGAACAACGCGAATCCTTGCTGCGCTCTGCCCTGGACGAGCAGAAGCAGGAAGCCAACAAGCTCAACGAAAGCGCAATTCAATACGAAATCCTCAAGCGCGAAGCGGATTCCAATCGCGAACTCTATGACGGTTTGCTGCAGAAGATGAAAGAGGCGGGAGTCTCCGCCGGTCTGCGCTCCGGGAACATCCAGGTTGTGGACCAGGCCGTTCCGCCGGACAGCCCGTCCAAGCCCAACATCCCCATCAACATCGGCGCGGCGTTTTTCGCCAGCCTCATGCTTGGCACCGTGGCCGTGTTCTTCGTTGACCGGATGAACAACTCCATTACCAGCCCGGAAATGATCGATGCCATCAGCGGATGGCCTTCGCTGGGCATTATTCCCTCCACTACCGGCAGTTCCAAGGGATTGCGCAAGGGCGGCGACCTCGCCCTGCCATCGAAGGAGATGGACGCGTCCACACCGTTGGTCGTGGTGTCGCGCCCGCGCTCCAAGGTGGCCGAGTCGTTCCGCGCGGTGCGCACTTCTATTCTGCTGTCTTCGATCGATGCGCCACCCAAGACCATGTTGGTCAGCAGCGCACTCCCCGAGGAAGGCAAGACGACCATCAGCTGCAACCTTGCCGCAGCCCTGGCTCAGATGGGTCGGAGAGTGCTGTTGATCGACGCTGACATGCGTCGCCCAAAAATCAGCGAATATCTCGGCCTTCCCGCAAATGCGGGCGGCCTCAGCACCGTCCTCATCGGCAAGGACACCGAAGACGACGTCATCGTTCCGTCGGCCAAGCTTCCCAACTTTTACATCATGCCGGCCGGGCCCAAGCCTCCCTACCCAGCGGAATTGCTGGGATCGAATCGCATGAAGGCCTTGATCAAGTCGCTGCGGCTGAACTACGACCACGTCATCATCGACACTCCACCGGTCCTTTCGGTGACTGATGCGGTGCTGTTGTCGGCTGAAGTCGATGCGGTCGTACTCGTCGTGCGTTTCGCGCAAACTACCAGGCAGGCCCTGAAGCAGGTGCGGGAAATCCTGGACCAGGCCAACGCCCGCGTGTGTGGCGTGATCCTGAATTCGGTGGAGACCGACCATAACTCGGCTTACGGACGCAGCTACTACGCCGGCTATGGTTATTACGACAAGGGTCAGTATTACGAAGAGACGCCCGAGAAGCAGGCTACAACCTAATTAAGGGCATTGCTGACCAGAGACCGCTCGACCATCACCATGGAATGGCGCCTCAAATCGGCGGGATCAAAAGCGATCTTCGCCTCCGCCTGTCTTTTGCTGACGGCCTTCGTGGAAATCTGCAATGTGCGGCAATACCTGGCCTATCGCGCGTTTACCAGCCTGACCGTGGCCGGCTTGCAAGCAGCGATTCGGCTCGATCCCCTCAATTCCGAGTACCTTCACTTGCTGGGGCGTACCTATCTTTACCAGGAACAGGACTTCGTCGCGTCGCGGACTGCCTTCCGCAAGGCCATTGAACTGAACCAGCACGATGCGCGCTACTGGCTCGACCTGGCCAACGTGGAGCAGGTTACCGGCGATCCCCAATCCGAAGAAGTCGACCTGGAACGAGCCCAGGCTGCCGAACCCACCATGCCCCAGGTATCGTGGGAGGTTGCCAATCTCTATCTGTTGCGCGGCGATCTTCCTAAGGCTTTCCGCAACTTCGCCACGGTGGAACAATATTCGACCCAGCTTAGAAAGCAAGCCGTCGAGTTGAGCTTGCACGTTCAACCGGACGTCAACCAGTTGCTACCGTACATTCCGCGAAGGGCCGATACGCTTTCGAACCTGCTTCAGGTCCTGTACGAGCAGCGCCGTCTCACCGACGCGGCCATAGTTTGGGACAATCTGGCTTCGCTCCATCAGCCGCTCGATCCTGACTACGTGCGCAACTACCTGTCGGTGCTTCTGGCCTACGACAATCCCCAGGTAAACCAGGCCCAACGTGTATGGCGCGATTTCCTCGCCGTCAACCCCGACATGGCCGACTACGCCCGCACCGACAATCAGGTTACCAATGGAGGATTCGAGCGCGACGTTCTAGGTTGGGGGTTCGACTGGCAGTATGCCAAGCGTAACAACGTCAGCGTCGCGCAGGAGAACGGCGTCTTCCATAGCGATTCCCGCTCCCTCTCCGTGGCCTTCGACGGTGGCGACATTGAGGACTTCGGCGTTTACCAGTATGTTCCGGTAAAACCGAACACGCATTACGTTTTGCGAGCTGCGGTGCGCGCCGACAACATCCTCGGTTCCAGCGGTCCGCGCCTCGCCGTCACCAACCCGTTTAGCTTCGCCAAACGTTTCTATACCAGCGACGACATTCTCGGTACCGCGCTCTGGTCTTCGGAGGAAGGCAGCTTCACCACTGGCCCCGACACCCACATGGTGGCCGTCGTGCTGCTGCGCGATCCGCCGTTCGATCCCATCAAGGGTCATCTCTGGCTCGACGACGTTTCCCTTACCGAGGAGGACGCCCCCTAGTGCAATCCCATTACGTCGTTATCGGAGATTTGCCGCGTTCGCCCGAACTTGCGCCCCGCCTGGACCATTCGCTCATCGGCGGAGTCTGCCTGGCGTTGGCGTTCGGCGTCCTGGCATTGGGAGCGGTGTTGCCGGGATCCCTCTTCCTGTTGCGCAGCCTCGCAGCTTCTCCTGTTTCTTCTGTGGGCTGCCACGCAGGTTTACCTGGGCGAAGTGCGGATTACCTCCAGCAACATCTATCAACCCGCGCTGGCTTTTGCGGCTCTGATCTTGTTCCAGCTTTCACTGGGCTCAAGCGCCTACCGTCACGCCACGCTGGTTGAATTCCTGAACTACGCGTCATATGGCTTGCTCGCGTTCGTCATGCTGCAGGCGGTGCGAGACACGCACTCGGCAAGGATGTTGGCGTTCTGTTTCAGCCTATTCGGCCTGCTCGTCGCCATCTTCGCCCTGACCCAATACTTCACCGCCAACGGCAAGCTCTACTGGATGATGGACGTGCCGCCGGACGTGCTGGTCTTTGGCCCCTACGTAAACCATAACCATTACGCTGGCCAGATGGAGATGCTGATTCCCTATCCTCTGGTCTTCGCCACCCAGAGCACGGTCAGCGGCGCCAGGCGGTTGTTCTTCGGTTTTGCCGCAATCATCATGGGCGTGTCGGTGGTCGAAAGCGGATCGCGCGGCGGCTGCATCGCTCTCGCCTGCCAAGTCGTGGTCCTGATCGCGATCGGGCAATTCGCCAAGCGCAAACGCGGAGCCCCTGTCGCTCTCTTCGCGCTGCTGGCAGCGATGGCAATTCTTCTGGCGGTGCTCGCGGACAGCAACGTTGTGGCTCGCATCAACTCCCTGCGCGAGCCCGGACGCGCCGACGTTGCCGGCTGGAGAATGCGTCTCAATCGCGATAGCCTGGCCATGGTACGAGCGAAACCCTTGCTGGGCTGGGGCTTCGGAACGTTTCCCACCGTCTATCCCCAGTTTCGTTCGTTCTACGACGATGTCCCCATCGATGAAGCGCACGACGATTACATGCAGCTCCTGGTGGAGGCCGGCGTCGTCGGTGGCCTGATCGCACTGTGGTTCCTCTTCGTAGTTTTTCGCGAAGGCTGGAGAAATCTGCAGAAGGGTCAAAATACCTGGGACCGCGGGCTGACTATGGCGGCGATGATTTCCGTCAGCGGCATCCTGGTTCACAGCGCCTCCGACTTCAATCTGCACATCCCGGCGAACGCGGCGCTCTTTTTTGTGATGTGCGCCCTGGCGGTTGCGCCCGTCGGCCGTCCCGAAGAACACGAACCTGTCGAAAGCCGCAGACCGGGGACCACCGTCCGCATTTCTCCGTTGCAACCTCTGGCGGAGGTCGAAGAAATTCCTCAGCGTCGAGTTGTCGTTCGCCGCATATAGGAAGCGCGGCACCAGAACGAAGCGCCAGAACGTGTGTCGTCCTGAGCGCCAGCGAAGGACCCGCATCCCGGTACTCAGCAACTCACCCCTTCTTACCCAATTACATTTAAAGTTGCGAACCGCCGCTTGAGCGACGATACTTTCCAGACACAAGTCAGCGGCGGCTGCGCTTTGCCGTGCGCTGTGATCTTCGATTTCCAGCCAACGGCGCAAAATGCGCTAAAAGACCTTGGAGGCTCGCATGTTTAAGGGGTTCCGTGAATTCGTTCTGCGTGGCAATGTAGTCGACCTGGCAATCGGCGTGGTGATCGGCGCCGCCTTCGGCACGGTGGTCACGGCTTTCGTGAAAGACCTGCTGACTCCCATCATCGCCGCCATCGTCCGGAAGCCGGACTTCTCCAACCTGTACTTCGAGCTGAACGGATCCAAGTTCCTCTATGGCGACTTCATCAATGCGGTGATTTCTTTCCTGTTGATCGCCGCCGCGGTGTACTACTTCGTTGTGCTCCCGGTGAATACCCTGATGAAACGCTTCGAGAAGCAGGCGCTTCCCGACAAGAAGAAGTGTCCGGAATGCCAGAGCGACATTCCCATTGACGCCCACCGCTGCGCCTTCTGCACTCAACCGGTAGCTGCATAACACTATGCCGCTTGGCGCGGCTCCAGTTGCGACGACGAAGCGCGTGGCTGCAATTTCTCCCTGCTCCACAGCGCGAAGCCGTACCACGCGCCAAAGAAAAACAGCAGCAATGCCACCGACAAGCCCGCGCTCACCGGCATTCCAATGCCGGTCATGCGCGAAACCACGTAGAAATCGCCGCACACTCCCAGCGCCAGGAAGCCCATGGCCCACAGCAACGCGTGGGCGGTTACCCGGTGCAGCCTCTCGCTGTCCTCACCGTGCTCCACAATGCGATGGTAGGCAGCCGGCATGATCAGCAGGATAGTACAAATGGCCACTGAGGTCAGGCTGGCCAGGTGCAACAATTTCCATACCTGCGGAATGCCATAGAACGCCGTCATCCACATGATGATCAACTGAAAGCCCAGCAACGCCTGCGCACCGGGCAGCACCACCCGGCATTCAATCAGCACCTGCTTGATTCTCGTCGAAATGCTGGTGTCCTGTTCCTGGCGCATATCAATTCCTCGCAGCGGATCCACCAGCTCGTAGAGGCTCACGTGGCCCGCCTTTCGCCGTCTCGCTAACCACTCCACTCCGTACCACAGCAGCAACGCCAGAACCAGCACAACTCCGCTGATCGTTCCGGCCACAACATTGCCCACCGCCCAGCGTGCCCCCAGGAAGAAGCTCAGTCCCATCGCCAGGGCAAACGGAAGCAGTCCCAGCGACACCGTCATCGTTGCCAGGCGATGCAAGCCTGCCGTGTTTCGACCGTGCAGCACGATACGGTGATAAGGAGGCGGGACGAGCAGCACGCCGAGGCCTACCAGCATAAGTGCCAGCGCCGCTAACTGCGTCTGCTGGGCCCATGGCGCCATCTTGAGGTATCCCGGCTCGAAGAATGTCCTGAAGTCGAAGCCGATCAGAATCTGCATGCCCAGCACCAGAATCCGGCTCTCATTCAGCACGTTCTCGATTTTGTCGGTCAAATTCGCCATTGAGTTTTGTTAAAGGAGTGTGACTACCTCGATAGGATTCCGCGACGCGCCAACAGAGTTGCGTGTATCTGCCTGTGAATATCCCGGCGGGCTGCAAGTGCCTGTTTCGACAACGGTTAGAGGCATCTTTCCCGGGCCCGATTTCGTCCCGGATTGTGGTACAATCAATGTAGGTCGTAGAGCGCCTAAGTTACTGAAATAATTGGTAGATACCAGTATCTGCCGCAGGGCTTGAGAGCGCTCCGACAACGGCAGCGCCAGAGCAGTTTACCGCCCGTGCGGCTGACCGGTGAAATGGAGCAGGATGGCCTCGAAAGATTCCCAAACTGCCGCTGCGGCGGCGACTGAAAACAACAAGTCCTCTGAACTCGCCGACGAAAAAACTCCCCACAAGAACGGCAAGAATGGCAACGGCCAATCGGACGGAGATTACACCGCCGACTCCATTAAAGTTCTTGGCGGCATGGAGGCCGTTCGCAAACGTCCCGCCATGTACATCGGTTCCACCGGCGAGATGGGTCTGCATCACCTTGTCTATGAAGTTGTCGACAACTCGGTGGACGAAGCGTTGGCCGGTTTCGCCGATCGCATCGATATCACCATTCATATCGATAACTCCATCACCGTGGTCGACAACGGGCGCGGCATCCCTACCGATGAGATGGATTTCGATGGTGAACGTCTCCCCGCAGCCCAGGTCGTGATGACCGTGCTGCATGCCGGCGGAAAGTTCGATAGCTCGACTTACAAAGTTTCCGGCGGATTGCATGGCGTCGGCGTCTCTTGCGTGAACGCCCTCAGCCATCTCTTGGAACTAGAGATCTGGCGCGACGGCGCCGTCTTCGAGCAAAGCTACTCGGAAGGCGTGCCGACCTCTAAGCTGAAGAAGACGGGCACCACCAAGAAGCGCGGCACCAAGGTACACTTCCTGCCCGACAACAAAATCTTTACCGTCTCCGAGTACAACTACGACACGCTGGCCCAGCGCCTGCGCGAGATGGCATTCCTCAACAAGGGCCTGCTCATCACCCTCACCGACGAGCGCACTACCGATCAGAAGACGGGCGAGCCCAAGAAGGCGGAGTTCAAATACAACGGCGGCATCGCCGAGTTCATCAAGCACCTGAACCGCGGCAAGGCCGTGCTCCACGACAAGCCGATCTACATGGAAGCCGAACGCGACGGCGTGGCCATGGAAATTGCGCTGCAATACAACGACGCTTACTCCGAGACCGTATTCAGCTTTGCCAACAATATCAACACCGTCGACGGCGGCACGCACCTGTCCGGATTCCGCACCTCACTGACCCGCACCATCAACAGCGCCGGCCAGCAACTCGGACTGTTCAAGGACGTAAAAGAAAACCTCAGCGGTGACGACGTTCGCGAAGGACTGGTCGCGGTCATCAGCGTGAAGTTGCCGCAACCGCAGTTCGAAGGCCAGACCAAGGGCAAGCTCAACTCCGATATCGCCGGAACCGTGCAGGCCTTCGTCAACGAACGCTTGGGCGCTTTCTTCGATCAGAATCCCCCGGTCGCCCGCAAGATCATCAACAAGGCGATCGAAGCCTCGCGCGCGCGCGAAGCCGCCCGCAAGGCCCGCGACCTCACCCGCCGCAAAGGGGCGCTCGACGGAGGCGGTCTGCCCGGCAAGCTTGCCGATTGTTCCGAACGCAATCCCGACCGCTGCGAGGTTTACCTGGTCGAGGGAGAGAGCGCCGGTGGCACCGCCAAGCAGGGACGCGACCGTCGCTTCCAGGCCATCCTGCCGCTCAAGGGAAAAATCCTGAACGTGGAGAAGGCCCGCTACGACAAGATGCTGGGCCACGAAGAAATCCGCGCCATGATCACGGCGATGGGCACCGGCATCGGCAAGGACGATTTCGACATTTCCAAACTTCGCTACGGAAAAATCATCCTGATGACGGACGCCGACGTCGACGGTTCGCACATCCGTACTCTGCTGCTGACCTTCTTCTTTCGTCACATGCAGGAGCTCATCAAGCGCGGCAACGTTTACATTGCGCAGCCGCCGCTCTACCGCATCAAGAAGGGCAAGTTCGAGCAGTACATCAAGAATGATGCCGAGTTCGTCAAGGTCATGGTGAAGCGCGCCGCCGACGGCATTGTCGTCCGCTATGGAGAAGGCGCGGCCATCCTGGAAGGCACCCCGCTCACCAAGTTCATGACCACCTTGAATGATTTCATCGGCTTCTTCGACAAGGTGAACAAGCGCATCCGCGATGAGAAGATCTCTGAACTGCTACCCAAGGCTGACCTTTCCAAGCGTGCCGACTTCGAAGGCGACAGCAAGAAAGCACCGGCCAAGCTCATAGCTCTCAGAAAGGCCTTACAGTCCATCGCCAAGGAGCGCGAGATCAAGGAAGTGAAGGAGCCGCACTTCGAAGAAGAGCACAGCCTGTGGGAGCTTTCCTTCGTCAACTCGCAGGGCGCGGAACACGTCATCAACTGGGAACTGGCCTCTACCCCCGAATACCGCCAGATGATGTCGAAGTACAAGCTGATCGAAACCTACATGCAGCCGCCCTACTTCATCGAAACCGTGAAGAAGGAAAAAGATGCTGCGGCCAACGCCAAGGAAGAACTGAGCGACGCCGAGCGCGCCGATCAGGAGAAGGTGGAGCAGAAGAGCCCCAAGTCTTCCAAGCGCAAGTCCGAAGCCGAGACGGTGGAAAAATCGTCTCCCCGTGAACTTTTCGACTACGTGGTCAACGAAGGCCGCAAGGACTACACCATCCAGCGCTACAAAGGACTGGGCGAGATGAGTTCGCAGCAGCTTTGGGAAACCACCATGGATCCCGAAAAACGTACGCTGCTTTCGGTGAAGCTCGAGGACATTGCCGAAACCGAAAACATCTTCACTACCCTGATGGGCGAAGATGTCGAGGCGCGCCGCAAGTTCATCGAAGACAATGCCCTGGAAGTGAAGAACCTGGACATTTAACCTGCAATTCAGTTTGGTTAAAAAGGGGACGTCGACTGCGTCCCCTTTTTAGTTGGCGTCACTCAATTTCCAGTCGACGTGTTACAACAAAAGCTAATGTCGATTTCCTCTCTTTCCTCGCGCCTGGGTGCGCCGCAACTGGTCGCGCTGCTGCTGCTCGTTCTCTTCGCGCTGCAATGTGTATGGTTCTCCGCGCACCAGCCCTTGTCGGCCTTGGAAGGGGTCTACGTCGAGGCGGGACTGCTCCATCTGGAGGGCTATTCCAACGCTAACGTCGCACAGCACACCGCCCTGGTTCCGCTGATGGCCGGAATCGCCGCCCGCCTGAGCGGCGCCGAGAAGCACGTCGACGAGTTCAACAAATATCGCATGATCATGCGACTGCCCTTCATGATGGTCGGTCTGCTGCTGGGCGCTTCCCTGTGGTATGTCGCTCGCCGCCTCTATGGCAACATCGGCGGCTATGTCGCGCTTGGTCTTTTCTGTTTCTCGCCGGTCGTCGTCAACTCGGCCAGCCAAATAGGCCCGGCCGTCGTGGGAGCATGGGGCGCCTTCGGCCTGGTTTTCACCGGCATTGCCGTCGCCCACACCCTCTACGCGCCGCGCGAGGTCGTACTCTGGAACTGGCGTCGCATCCTCCTCATGGCCCTCTCGATCGCCATCTGCGTCGGCGCCCAGTTTTCCTTCTGGATCGTCCTGCTGCCCACCCTGCTCTTCATGCTGTGGGTGGGACACGTCCGTCGCGGGGCCGCCCTCGTTATCTTCAGCGCTGCCTGCGTGGCTGCGCTGTTGCTGATGTCCAGCCTGTACAACTTCCACTTGGTTACGTTCGCCAAGGCGCTCCGTGGCGCCGAGTGGCTGGAAATTGCCTCTCACGATTTTGTGTCGCCGGGCGCTTCCTGGCTGCTCTCCAGCTTCTTCCTGGAAAATGGCCTGGGCATGCTGGTCCTGATCGCCGTCACCCTGGTCACGTTCGTTGTCTGGAAGCGGACGCGATTTTTCGGCACCGCCGCGCCGTTGATCGTCGCTGTACTGGTCTTCAGCCTCGCCCTGCGCATGCACTTCTCCGCCTACTCGTTCCTCTTCCTGGCACTGCCGTTTCTCCTGCTCTTCATGTCCGGCGTCGCCACCGACTTGCTGGAAAGCCAGTACGCCCTCGTCGCCAACGCTGTCGTCTTCGGCGTGCTGATCGCCAACGCCATGATCGACGTCTACGGCCTGCTCAACATGACCTCCCGCAGAATTTGACTTCCAGCACCTGCGAAGAACTTTGCCGCATCTAACGGGTTGAAGTAAACTGAGGACCGATGCGGGCCACACGCCAATCCGTACGGCAAAGGCCGCGCGAGGAATCGCGCCACCGCTTCCCGGCAGTCGCCGCGCTCGTCCTGACCAGCGCTCTCACTTCTGCAGCCCAAATGTCTGGCGGACCGCCCACGACCACGACGGTCGGTGGACATTTTCTGGCTCCGCCTCCCAGTGCCACCTCGACGGCCGCGCGTCACACGCCCAACGCCGCGCCCAGCGTGACCTCCATTCCGAATTTCGGCCACCAGAATGGCCACGGCGCCTATTACAACGGGCATTACAGCGGAGGACATCGCAACGGCGGATGGGCCTACGCCGTTCCCTATTACTACTATTACCCGGCCGACAACTCCGCCTACGGCTATGACTATGTAGGCGGCGGCGATGGAGGTCCGGACCTGTACTCCGGCCCGCCATTGGGCCCAAACGATCAGGCCATGCACATGCTGGCCGAACAACCTCCAGTGCGTGTCTATGGTGACGACCCGCCAGAGTATCAGGCGTACGCCACACCTGCGCCCAGGCCATCGGCGCCACCGGTTGAGATCAAGCCCGGCGATCCGACCGTCCTGGTCTTCAGCAACGGTAAGCGTCAGGAAGTCACCAACTACGCCATCATGGGAGACACCTTGTACGTTTTCGACGAGGGCCGGAAGAAGATCGCGCTCACCGATCTCAACATCCCTGCCACCGTCAAGGCTAACGAGGACCGCGGCATGGAGTTCAAGGTTCCGGCATCACAGACGAAGCCGAAGAACTCGGCGATCCCGTCGACGTCCGCGCCTGAAGAGCCAACCGCCGCACCCAACAGCGTACCCTCCGCGCTCCCGTAAGGCCTTGTCAGGCACGCCTTCCACCTCCTGTCTCCTGGATTTCGCCCCGAACATTTACAATCAGGATGTGCATAAGTTTTTCGACAACCCGGCGGATCGGTTTGCCCCGGCTGGTGCTCGTGTGCCCGCCTCCGTCTCGCTCGGCGGCGTAGTGATCCGTCCCGCGACGGTACTTGCCCCCATGGCGGGCGTCACCGATACGGTCTTTCGCCGCTTCATCCGCAACCTCGGCGGCTGCGGCCTGATGATGACCGAGTTCACCTCAGCCGACGGCATCATTCGCCACAAAGATAAGAAGGCCAAACAGTACCTCACGTTCTACGGCAACGAGCACCCTATCTCGGCGCAGCTTTTTGGCAGCGATCCTAAGACGCTGGCCGAAGCCGCGCGCGTCGTCGAGGGCCTGGGCTTCGATCTCGTCGATCTCAACCTGGGCTGCCCAGCCAAGAAAGTTGTGAAGTGCAATGGCGGCTCCGGCCTGCTGCGCGATCTGCCGCTGATCCAGACCATCTTCGAATCGGTGCGCGCCGCCGTGACCGTCCCGTTCACCGTGAAGTTCCGCGCCGGCTGGAGCGACAAAGAAATCGTTCACGTGAATCTGGCCAAAATGGCCCAGGAATGCGGACTGGCCGGCGTCGCCCTTCACGCCCGCACTCGCGAGCAAGGCTACAGCGGAGCGGCGCATTGGGAGTGGATCGCCGCCGTGAAGGACGCGGTCAAGATTCCCGTGATCGGCAACGGCGATGTTCGCTCGCCAGAGGACGCCGCCGCCATGGTCGCCCAAACCGGATGCGATGCCGTTATGATCGGACGCAGCGCGCCCTGCAATCCCTGGATCTTCCGCCAGATCGAACAGTTCACCCTGACCGGTGCGTACGATCATCCCAGCAATGCCGACCGCTACGCCATGATCCGCACTTACTTCGCCATGCTGGTGGAGGAGCGCGTCGGCGGCGCCGAAGGCAAGATGAAGCAGTTCGCCGCCTGGTTCACCCACGGCGTACCGCGCGGCGCGCAACTCCGCAAAGCCGTCTATGAAGCCAAAACCGGCCCCGAAATCCTCGACGCCGTCGATCGCTTCTTCGACGCGCTGATGAATCACGCCGACCCAGCGCCGGTGCCTCTTCCGGAAGTAAGCGAGCCCGAATCCCTGTCGGCCTGATTTGCAGGGCCAGGGCTCGGACCGGCTGTTCACCGCACCGGATTCTTCCATCGCCCACGTTTAATGCTAGGATGTCAGGCTACCGAGGAGGAAGCATGGCTCATTGCACCAAGTGTGGCGCGGAAGTGGCCGCCAATGCGCAGTTCTGCCAAACCTGTGGCCAGCCGCAACCCGCTGCCACTGCCGCTCCGCCGGCGTCATGGCAACCCGCACCCACCGCCAACGCCGGAGGCCTGTCCGAGAATGCAGCCGCTGCTCTCAGTTATGCCCTGGGCTGGATTACCGGCATCATTTTCTTTCTGATCGACAAGCGCCCGTACGTTCGCTTCCACGCCGCCCAATCCATCGTCACCTTCGGAATCCTGCACCTGGTCCGCATCGTTCTCGGCATGATGTTCGGCCTGGGCTTCGCCTTCGGCGGCTACCGGCACTACGGCTACGGCTCGTGGGGGAGTTTTGGAATCGGCATCGCGCTGCTGAGCCTGGTCGGCCTGGTGAGTTTCATCCTATGGATTGTCTGCATGATCAAGGCAGGAACCGGTTCGCGGTTCATGGTCCCCATCGCCGGGCCAATCGCAGAAAATCTCGCCCGGCAATAAGTCGACCTGGCCGCTCCACAGAAGCCTTCCAGCGACGCGGACACATCCTGTCCAAGCGGGTCCGTATTCACCACAGAGGCACGGAGATCACCGAGGAAGTTCTCAAAATTCAAGCGTTTTCTCTATGTCCTTGCCTATGTGGGGAACCCGCTTCGGCATTTAACAAGAATCACGGCTGGGGTTTGAAGATCATCCCCCGGCTGGTCTTGCCGTTCATCGCTACCACCAGCGGCGACGCAAACCGCAGATGCCGTACACAGTCATGCTCTTCCAGCGCAGCCTGCTCGGAGAGCCACGCCCAATCGATGAAGCCATCGCCGGCATCAGGATTCACCGTGAAGTAGCCGATTTGAAACGCCGTCAAATTCTGGAAGAAGTGACTCCCCTGCGACGGCGCCACGCGGAAGTCTTTGAATCCCGATTCCACAATCACCCGCGCGCCCGAAATCTGGTCCCACGCCACCGGAATCCCCAGCCAGGGATCGGTCGACCCCCATCGCCCCACGCCAATCAGCAAGTATGGCCGGTTCGCTTCGTTCAGCTGGGCATTGAAATGCGCTACTCGTTCCGCTACCTCACGGCTGCGTGTGCCGCTCGAAGCGTTGCGAGTCCACGACGATCACATCGCGCACGTCCTGTAGTCGGCCGTGACCCAGCACCATCGAACTCTGGCAGACAAGCCGTTCCGCCGCGACATCTTCCAGCCGGATATCTTCCCCCTCGCGCGACATTACCAGCGGACGTAATTGCAGGAAGCCGAATTCCGCCACCTCGCTCTCCTGCTGCGGCAGCCTTACCGCAAACTCAATTTCCACTGGCCGTCCCAGCGACTCCTCACCAATCTTCATCAGTTGACTCAAAATCTGCGGCAGCGGGAACATGCCATGCTTCAGGATCGGCGCAAAGCTGACTACGCGCGGCCCCTTGCGGCTCAGGCCGTCGTACACCGCGTGATTATCCAACGAGTAGGTTGACCCCAGCATCTGCAGCACACCATCCCGCTCGGCCACACTCAGATCAAATGGCGCTTCCCTCAAGTTCGTGGCTGCGTCGTCTTCCGTACCTTGTTCCAGGTTGAGCGCCCAGAACTCGTTTTGCGAGTTCGCCAGCATGTCTTCCACCGACGAGAACTGCACCAGGTGCCGTGGATGTCGCGGGCTGAACGTCAGGCAGCGGCCTCCGCCCACCACCGCACGCCCCAGTCCCATCGCTACCGCCGCAAACCCATCATCCACCTTCACCGGCTCAACCGGATAGAAGTTGCGCGACCGCAGCACACCGGAAAAGTTGGGATAGAAACGATGTCCATGCTCCGCCCCCACCACCTGCTGCAGCACCACCGCCATCTTCTCTTCTTCCAGGCGGTACGGCGTCGCCCGCACATACGCCTTGGCGTGCTGGCTGAACGTCGACGCGTACACCAGCTTGATGGCCTCCAGCAATTGCTCCAGCCGCACATTGATGTCGGGATGCCGGTTGGCCAGCATAAACGTCTCGTACACGCCGGAGAACGGCTGATACTGCGAGTCCTCCAGCAAGCTCGACGAGCGCACCGCCAGCGGGTAGCGCACATTCTCCAGAAATGCCAGCAGGCTGTCGAGCAGCGAAATGGAAAACGGCGCTTCCAGAAAGCGGCGCGTGATCTCGTCATCGTCGTTGCTGTGTATGGCGAAATCCAGCAGGCTGTTCTCCCGCAGGAAGCGGTCGAATATCTCCGTGGTCAACACCAGCGTGGGAGGCACGCCAATGCGTACACCCGGTAAAGCCACGGGCAACACCGCGCTGCCGCAGGATATGCCGGATGAACGCCAGTCCGCGCGCCTTGCCGCCCAGCGAACCCCCGCCGATTTGCAGGAAAAACGCTTCGCTCGCCTGGAAGGTCGCCGGATTGAATTCGCCGATCAGCGTCTGGCTTTGATCGCGACGATACTCCGCAATGGACTCAATGAGGTCGCGACGCAACGTTTCCAGCGTTCCAAACTCTTCCACCGTGCGCGGCCGCAGCCTCTGCGCCAGGGCAAATTCTGTGCGCGCCATCAGCCAATGCGAAAAGTGATTGCGCTCGCCGTGGTACGCCAGGCTCTCTGCCGGAATCGTCAGCAGCAGCGTTTCCAGCTCATTCAGATCAGTCGCCCGTGCTACTTCCGTTTTGCCATCCGGCATGCGAAAAACAAAATCGCCAAAGCCCATCTCCTCCAGCAGAATGTGCCGCAAATCTCCCAGCAGCGTAGGCGAACGCTTTTGCAGGAACGAGAAACCCTCCTCGTGCGCGCGCTCCATGAACTCCGTCCGGCTCGGACTGCAACACGATGGGAATATCGCGTACCGTCTCGCGAACCATGCGCGCCAACTCGAACCCCGCTTCCGGCGTCAGCACTCCCCCGCGCGGAAACTCCACGTCCGAAACCACCCCCAGCAGGTAGTCGCGATACTTCAACACCTCGCGTTCCGCATCCTCGTAGTTCGAACACAGCAGAATCTTGGGACGCGCCTGCAGCCGCACCAGCTTATGCGCCAGATTGAGCGCATCGTTCAGCAACCGCCGCGACTGGCTGATCAACTCGGTATAAATCACCGGCAGGAACTGCGAGTAATACCGAATGTCATCCTCGACCACCAGCAAAACCGGGACGCTCATCGCGTGGGTATCGTGCAGAACGTTGCGCTTGTCCTCGATGTACTTCACCATCGAAATGAGAATGCGCGCGTTGCCCTGCCACAGGAAGATGCGGTCAATTTCAGTGTGTGGGTTTCTGGCGATGAAGTTCTGAATCTCACGATAGTCGTACGCCAGCACAATCACTGGCACATCCAGGCCGGCAGCTTTGATGTCGCGCGCCAGTTCGGCTGCGTCCATGTCCCCCAGTTGCAGGTTGGTGACGATCAGGTTGAAGCGCGACTGCGACCGTGCCAACTCGACCGCTTCCCGCCCGCTCGACACATGCGTGATCCCCGGCACCTGGTGCAGGTTCAACTCGATGGACTCGCCCAGCAGCAACTCGTTGAGCCGACCGTCTTCGCGCAGGATGAAAGAATCGTAGAGGCTGGAAACCAGCAGGATGTTATTGACGCGGAACGGCATTAAGTTCTCGAAGCCTTCAAACAGGCGCTCGGAGCTTGCGGCGGGATCGGGGGCTGAAGACGCGCTGATCAAGGGCTGCTGCCTGGAAAGTGATTCTACTCGCGAACAGCCCGCGCCAGGCTACTGGCTTCGCGTCCAATTGTCGATTTTCAGTTTTGGAACGCGGGCAAACTCACGGGTATTGTTAGTGACAAGCGTGAGACCAAGACTGCGAGCGTGAGCGGCAATAAACAAGTCGTTGGCGCCAATCATGGTGCCACGCGTTTTCAAATGCGCGCGAATCTCCGCGTAGTCCTTGGCTGCTTCGCCGGGAAAGTCCATGACTTCCACATACTGCAGCAATGCCTCCAAAGCGATCCCATCCTGCTGTTGTCGTGGCGAAACCTCGACCCCGTATAAGAGCTCCGCGTTGGTTACAACGGAAATACAAACGTCACTGACCGGAGTCTTTCGCAAGCGCCGGAGGAGTGCGTCATTCGAGCGCTTCATGATGTAGGAACAAGTGTCAGTGTCCAGCATGAAGCGCGGCATTAGCGCTCGCGCTCCTGCACCGGGAGGTCATCTACCTCGCGCATGAAACTGTCGGAGGCCACCGGCCCTTGCTCCAGATAGGATCCCCAATCGGTCGGCCGAGGCGATAAAACCACGTCACTGCCTTCTTTCCTGATGAAGACCTCGGAGGTATTGAACTGAAAGTCTTTCGGTAAGCGAACTGCCTGACTGCGATTGTTCAGGAAGATTTTCGCGGTTCGGCGCATGCTGTGCCACTCCCGTTGGCATATACAATAGTATATCCCAAAGCTCTCCACTAAATCGCCCACCAAAACACGGGGTGGATCTCTCCACCCCGCATGATACTCAGCCCTGCCGTTAGCGACTACACAAGTCCCTGGTCCAGCATGGAATTGGCGACCTTCAGGAAGCCGCCGATGTTGGCGCCATTCACCAGATTGCCCGGGGTGCCGTAGGTCTCGGCAGTCTCGAAGCAGGTCCTGTGAATCGCAATCATGATCTTGTGCAGCCGGTCGTCAACTTCTTCCCGTGTCCAGCTCAGCCGTGCGCTGTTCTGCGACATTTCCAGGCCTGACGTGGCCACACCGCCCGCATTGGCCGCCTTCGCCGGACCATAGAGGGTCTTTGCTTCCAGGAACAGCTTGGTAGCTTCCAGCGTGCTCGGCATGTTGGCGCCCTCGGCCACCACCTTGCATCCGTTGTTGATCAGGTTGGTCGCATCCTTGGCGTTGATCTCGTTCTGCGTGGCGCTCGGGAACGCGCAATCCGCCTTGATGTTCCACAGCGGGTTGTGTCCCAGCTTCAGGTCGGTCGGCATGAAGATGGCCTTCTTGTATTGATCGGCGTAGTCGCGAATGCGGCCGCGCTTCACGTTCTTCAGCTCCATCACCCAGGCCAGCTTCTCGCGGTCGATGCCGTCCGGATCGTAGATCGCGCCGTCAGAGTCGGAGAACGTCACCGGCTTCGCACCCAGATCCAGCAGCTTCTCCACCGTGTACTGCGAGACGTTGCCGCTTCCCGACACCAGGCAGAGCTTGCCGTCCAGGCTGTCCTTGCGCGACTTCAGCATCTCTTCCGCAAAGTACACGCAGCCATAGCCGGTCGCTTCCGGACGAATCAGCGATCCGCCCCAGTTCAGCCCTTTGCCCGTCAGCACTCCGGTGAACTCATTCCGAATGCGCTTGTACTGCCCGAACATAAAGCCGATCTCGCGTCCGCCTACTCCAATGTCTCCCGCGGGTACGTCGGTGTCCGGCCCAATGTGACGGCAGAGTTCGGTCATGAAGCTCTGGCAGAAGCGCATTACTTCGTTGTCGCTCTTGCCCTTGGGATCGAAGTCCGACCCTCCCTTGCCGCCGCCCATGGGCAGCGTGGTCAGCGAGTTCTTGAATACCTGCTCGAAAGCCAGGAACTTCAGGATGCCGAGATTGACTGACGGATGAAAGCGCAGGCCGCCCTTGTATGGGCCGATCGCGCTGTTCATCTCGATACGGAAACCACGATTGACTTGAATGTTGCCCTGATCGTCGAACCAGGGAACACGGAACATGATCAAACGCTCAGGTTCAGTGATGCGCTCCAGGATACGGGCTGAAATGTATTCCGGGTGGCGCTCCAGCACGAGCCGCAACGACTCGAGCACTTCCTGAACCGCTTGATGAAATTCCGGTTCCGCAGGGTTTTTGGCCTTTACCAGCGCCATGACGTCGTTGATGTAATTGGCCGGTGTTTTGATGCCGGCGGTAGTGTTAAGTCCAGCACTCATACAGGTCCTCCTCGAACCTTCACATTGGTTAGGGCCGATAACGAGGTATAAACACCGTTCGTCGTATAGAAGACGAACTTAATTTGAGGCCGGCATTATTGGAGCCCTTGCCTGGGATTTTCGCAGTGATTGCTATCACCCCCGGAGGTGACTAGCTCGGGCTATGTTAACCCCACAGGCCTGGAATGAGCAGAAATCTTTGTAGCGGGATCTACGGCATGCCGCCAAGTCGAAAGACCAAAAACTCCGCACGTGAGCTGAACCGCAGCTCTGCTTCGCACCTCTTATCTATCCTTACCGCACTGGCAACATTTGTACTCTCGATTCCATGCGCATATGGGCATCCCGGTCAATACCCTCCCCATCCAACTTACCGTGTTTGGAAGTCAGTAACTAGAGACCGAACCAAAGGGAGCATGACATGAACGATCAAAATAAGCAGAACCAGAGCGGCAGCCAGCAGAATCAGCAGAACGATCCCAACCAGAAGAAACAGCAGGGTCAGTCCGATCAGCAGAACCAGCAGGGCCAGAAGAACCCGCAGTCGGACAAGCAGAACTGGGATCAGTCTCAGGATCAGACCCGCAAACAGGCTTAATCAGTCTGGTTGTTATTGGAAAGCCCCAGGCCAGAAGGCACGGGGCTTTTTGTTTGATAACGATTTGCCAACTACCTTCCGAACATCACATCCGCTAATCCGGGACTACGTGACTTAACGGCCGCTCGAATCCCGGATAGCTGCAGTTGCTGGTCACATCGTGCACATGATCAGCGGTGATGGTGTTCCAGCCCACCCCTGTCGTAGCTTCACGCATGTCCCAGTTCATAATCATCTCCCGCGGATCGTTGGTCCCGGCCATTCCATCAATCTCTACCGTGTGGCCCAGCTTTCCGCGCAGCGCCGCAGTGTCGCCGCCCACCACGCGATATTGCTTGGGACCGTTACTTACCACTGCCAGCACGTAACTCACCCCGTTGTACGCCAGGCATCCCTCGATGCTGCGATACACCGAAGGCTTGGAATCAGCGCTAGAGTTTGTTTGCGCTGGCAAGCTAAAAGCTGCTGCGAGCGCAAAACACATAATCGCAATCCATTTTTTCTGCATGCCAATTCTCCACCCAGAAAATTCACTTTCGTTTAAGGCTAGTAAGTAGATGAGCAGAGAAAGTGAACGGTGCGTTGCGGCGGCACCATATTTCTATTTCTTCGTACCGTGTCCAGGACAACAGCGCATTGCGATCCAAAAAACAATTGCGCGGAAGGCGTCTGCCTCCCGCGCATTAACTTTGCAACCAGCTGGATTTACCTATTCGCGATAGTGCGCGCCGCCATGCCGTACATCCGCACCGCGCACCCAGAAGATTACATCTTCCGCAATGTTCGTCGCGTGATCCGCAATCCGTTCCAGGTTGCGCGCGATCAACAGCACGTCCAGCGCCTGCCGCGTGCAGGCCGGATTGTCATGCATCTTCTGCACCAGGATGACGAACGCTTCATCCTTCATCCGGTCGACGATCCCATCCATCTGCAGCACGGCCTCGGCCACCTCGGCCTTGCCGTCCAGGAACGATTCCAGCGCGCGCTGTACCATCGTGCTCACGCCATCTGCCATGCGCGGAATGTCCACCGGCAAATCAACCTGCGGCTCACTGATGAGGTCGAGCACGCGCTGCGCGATGTTTACCGCCTGGTCGCCCACGCGCTCCAGGTCGGCATTGATCTTCAGCACTGCCAGGATGAAGCGCAGATCTACCGCCATCGGTTGCTGCATCGCCAGCAGGTCGAGTGACAGCTCGTCGATCTCCCGCTCCGCGTCATTGATGGCCGGCTCGCCGGTCAACACCATCTGGCAGAACTTGCTGTCACGAGTGCGATAGGCCTCGGTTGCGCGGTCGATGGCCTGCTCCGCGAGGCCTCCCATCCGCAGAAGTTTTTCCTTCAGCTCGTCCAGTCCCTGTTGAAAGCGGCTCCGCATCATCCAAACCTGCCTGTTACGTAGTCTTCCGTCCGCTTATCGGCGGGGGTGGTGAATATCTTCTCCGTCTTGTCGTACTCAATCAGACTGCCCATCAGAAAGAAGCCGGTAAGCTCGGCAACACGCGCTGCCTGCTGCATGTTATGCGTAACAATAACTACCGTGTAGTGCTGCTTCAATTGAAATATGAGTTCTTCAATCTTGCTGGTGGAAATCGGGTCCAGGGCGGACGCTGGCTCGTCCATCAACAGTACTTCCGGCTCAACTGCCAAGGCCCGGGCAATGCACAACCGCTGTTGCTGGCCACCCGACAAACTTGCACCCGACTTCTTGTGCAGATTGTCTTTCACTTCATCCCACAACGCTGCCAGCTTCAGTGAACGCTCTACCAGTTCGCTGGTCTGCTTGCGATTGCGGAACCCGTTTAGCCGCAGGCCGGCTGCCACATTGTCGTAAATCGACATAGTAGGAAACGGATTCGGCTTCTGGAACACCATGCCGATTCGCCGCCGCACTTCCACCGGATCCGACCCGCTGCCGTACACATCCATCTCTCCAACTTTGACCGAGCCCTCTGCGTGCGCTTCCGGAATCGTCTCGTGCATGCGATTCAGGCAGCGCACGAACGTACTCTTTCCGCAGCCTGACGGCCCAATCACCGCCGTCACGTGGTTGGCCGGCACGGTCATGTCGATGGAGTTCAACGACTGGTTCTTGCCGTACCAGGCGTTCAGTCCACGCACTTCAATTCCCACACCCATACGGGTACTTACGCTCCCTTCAATCGTCCGCGGCTGGTGGTAATGCGAACCGCCGCCACCGCGCCCACGATCAGCACAATCAGGATCAGCGCTCCCGCCCACGCCTGCTTGTGCCAGTCATCGTAAGGAGAGATGGCATACGTGAACACCTGCAATGACAGCGCCGCTGTTGGCTGGTTCAATTTCAGATTCCAGAACTGGTTGCCGAATGCCGTAAACAGCAGCGGGGCCGTCTCACCCGCTACGCGCGCAAATGCCAGCATGCAGCCCGTGATCACGCCCGCCGAGGCCGTGCGCAACGAGATGGAAAGCGTGGTCCGCCACTTGGGAATGCCCAGCCCATACGCTGCCTCGCGCACCACGTTGGGCACCATCAGCAGCATCTCTTCCGTGGCGCGAGCTACCGTGGGAATCATCATGATCCCTAACGCCACGCCGCCCGACAGCGCCGAGAAATGTTTCTGCCGCATCACAATCAGCGAATACACGGCTATACCAATCACGATCGACGGCACGCCATTCAACACATCGGCGGTAAACCGTATCAGGTCGCCAAAGCGGTTGCGTCCATACTCCGCCAGGTAGATACCCGAGCCAATCCCGAGCGGCATCCCGATCAGGCTGGCAATCGCCAGAATCAAGCCGGTGCCGACGATCGCGTTCGCCATACCGCCGCCTGCCTCTCCGGGAGGCTTCGGCGTCTGCGTCAAGAATGCAATATTGATCGAGCCGACACCCTTGATCACCAGGTAGACAAAAATCGCCAGCAGCGGAACCAGCACCAGGATCGCAGCCAGCACCGCGAACGCCGTTGCCCCGTGGTCGGCCAGTCGCCGGTACCAGCCCAGCTTCAATGTCGCTTCCACCGAGGGACTAGGCACGCACCCTCGCAGTCCCGCCCGTGATGCTCCACACCAGCAGACGCGCCAGCGCATTCACTACCAGCGTCACTAGGAACAGCGCCAGCCCAATTTCCACCAGCGCGCTCAGGTACAGGTCGCCGGTGGCTTCGCTGAACTCGTTGGCGATCACGCTCGCCATGGTGTAGCCCGGCGCAAATAGTGACTTCTGAATCTGCGGCGTGTTGCCAATGACCATGGTCACAGCCATGGTCTCGCCCAAAGCGCGCCCCAGCCCCAGGATGATTCCGCCGACAATACCAATCCGGGCATTCCGCAACACGCCCATGCGGATCATCTCCCAGCGCGTTGCGCCCAGCGCCAGCACCGCCTCACGCTGGTTCTGCGGCACCGCGGTCAGCACCTCGCGCGTAATGGAAGCCACGATGGGCACCACCATGATCGCCAGGATGATTCCCGCCGCCAGCATGCCCAAACCATACGGCGTACCGGTAAACAATCCCGTCCAGCCCAGCGTCTTCGCCAGAAAGGGCTCTACATATTCACGCAATAACGGAGCCAGAACGAAGATGCCCCACAATCCATAAATCACGCTGGGAATCGCAGCCAGCAACTCCACCAGGAACGAGATAATCGCCCGCATCGATTGCGGACACATCTCCGTGATGTACACGGCGACCCCAACCGAGAGCGGGACCGCCAGCGCCAGCGCAAGGAATGACGACACCAGCGTGCCGAAGATAAACGGCAGCGCACCGAAATTGCCGTTCACCGGGTCCCAATCGCTTCCAAAGAAAAACTTGATGCCGAACTGGTGCAGCGATAGCTGCGACTTGGTCACCAGCTCATATACCACCAGCACCACGATGGCGAACACCGAGATCGCGCTCAACAAAATGACGACGCCGAAAACCGCATCCGGCATCCGGCTGCTCGCCGGGTAGGTATTCCGGATCTTCGCCAGCGCAGCCATGGGCTTTCCGCCAGTGCGCCCCGCATCCACCTTCGCCAGCGAGGGCATGGCAGTATTTGGCTTGGGAAGTTGTCCAAGAGGTGATGACGAATTCATTGGGTCGACACTATCAGACATGGATGACAGCCTGGTAAATGGCAGAGACAGGCAATTAGCACTCGACACTTGGGTTCAGCCCAGGCCAATTGCTAACTGCCAATAATGCTAGTTGCTCGCCTCTAGTGAATCTGCGACGTGACCGCAGCCTTTTCCTTCTCCACAACTTCCTTGGGCAGCGGAGCGTAGGACAGCGCCTGGGTCATGGTCTGACCCTTGTCCATCATCCAGAATAGAAAATCTTTCAGGATCTTCCCCTTGCTGGCGTCCGCGGGGTTGGTGGGAATCAACAGCCAAGTGAAGCTGGCAATCGGGTAGGCATTCTTGCCCGGAGGATTGGTGATCGACACGCGGAAGTCAGCCGGCATCTTCACGCCTTCCGCCGCGGCGGTCGTGCTTTCCAGGCTCGCCTTAATAAAGTTTTTCGATGAGTTCTGCACGCTGCCAAACGGAATCTTGTTCTGCAGCGCATAAATCAGCTCGATATAGCCAATCGAACCCGGCAGCTGACGGATGGAACCCGCCACGCCTTCATTGCCTTTGCCGCCGATGCCTACCGGCCATTTCACCGACGTTCCCTTGCCCGCTCCACCTTTCCACTCCGGGCTCACCTTCGACAGGTAGTCGGTGAAGATGTAGGTGGTGCCGCTGCCATCCGAACGGTGTACCACGGTGATGTTCTGGTCGGGAAAGTTCACTCCCGGATTCACCTTGGTGATGCGGGCGTCGTTCCACTTGTTGATCTTGCCCAGGTAGATGTCGGCCAGGACATCGGGCGTGAACTTGATTTCGCCGCTGATGCCCGGAACGTTGTATGCCGGCACCACCGCTCCCAATACCGTGGGAACGTGCAACACTTTCACCTTCGACTGCGCAATTTGCTCATCACTCATCGGGCCATCGCTGGCGCCGAAATCCACCGTACCCGCCTGCACCTGGCGAATGCCGCCGCCGCTGCCGATCGACTGGTAGTTGATCTGGATGTTCGAATGCTCGTTGTGATACTCGTTGAACCACTTGGAATAAATGGGGTACGGAAAAGTCGCACCGGCGCCATTCAACGTCGTCTGCGCCATCGCGCAGCTCGCCAACACGGCGACACAGAGAATCACCCTGAGAGAGCGAATCACGTAGTTCCTCCTGGATTTAAGCAAAATTAGTCCAATAGTGGTTCTACGCGGCGATTGTTACAGTCTGGTTACATGCGAGTGAATTTCGGATGAAGACAGCACGAACGTGGGCGGTAGTAATTTTCTAGCAGGTTAAGTTCGTGAAAAACGACAGGTTGGCATTAGCCGTAGCACGACTGCCAGCAGAATGGTCGTGACCAGTCCTCATTGCCCTCTTACTGACCAATGCATTTTGTCATCCTGAGCGCCAGCGAAGGACCCCTATACCGCAATGAAACCTGCGCCTGGCCCTACTTCGCCGTCTTATGCTGCCGCTTCAAATCGTCGATAAACATCTGCTCCACCGGCCGGTCATACGATCGCAGCACGTGCCGCACGCTCTGCCCGCTCACCAGGTGGCAGACCTCTTCCGCCAGGTTTTTCGCGTGGTCCCCGGCGCGCTCCAGCGACTGCGTCATAAACAGCACATGGAAGCTCTCCTGCCGCGGAGCCCCATCGTGATTTTCCAGGTGCCGCAGAAACACCAGGTTTCGCACCCGATCCAGCTCGGCATCCGACCGCAACACCGTCAGCGCCCGGTTCAGGTCCCGCAAGCTGAACGAATCATGCACGTCGCCCAGCATCTTCTCCAACCGCGACGCCATCTGCGTCAGGTCGCGAATGTCCTGCAGATCGATCCGATGCCCCACCGCTGACGCTCGATTGCTGCAGTTCAGCAGCAAGTCGCCGATTCGCTCCAGGTCGATGATGAACTTCAGGCACGCCAGCAACTCCCGCGCCTGCACTTCGCTGACTTGCGTGATGATCGAGGTCACGCCCTGGTCGATCAGCCGGTCCAGCGTGTCCAATTCCTTCTCGCGCTCGCGCACCGCATCCAATACCGACGAAACACCGGTTGCGATTCCCTCCGCCACAATCCCCGCTGCGTTACGCGCCACCTTGCACGCCTGCAGGGTTTGTTCCCGCAACTGGACACAGATGGCGTCAGGATTGGTGGCAGCGACTTCAATAGAACTCATTGACCCTCACGGACTTGGCCTCGCGGCGTCTGGCTGTTTTCGTTTAGACGAACCTCACCGCTCGCTGGCGAGTTAAAAGCCAGAATAATCGTGCGAGGTAAATTCTCAATGAAATCTGGGTGAAGTTCGCTTGAATTCACAGGCAGGATGCAGCTGAATTGCTACGACAAAACACTCGCAGCGGGCACCGGAGCCACCTGCCGTGGCAGCGTGAAGTAAAACGTTGAACCGTGATTCAGTTCGCTCTCCGCCCGGATGCTGCCGGAGTGCACTCGGACCACGTGCTTGGCAATCGCCAACCCCAGGCCAGTCCCGCCTGACTCGCGCGAGCGCGCCTTGTCCACCCGGTAAAACCGCTCGAACAGCCGCGACAAGTGTTCGCTGGGGATGCCTCCGCCGAAGTCGCGCACATAAAACTGCACGCCATCTTCCGACTCGCAGGCCCCCATCAGCACCTTTCCGCCCTGGCCGCCATACTTCAGCGCATTGTCGATCAGGTTGGCAAATACCTGGTGAATGGCATCGCGGTCCACCCGCACCAACGAGCTCGCCGTGTTCATCATCGCCAGCTCGACATTCCGGCTCGAGGCCAGTTCCTGGAATGTCTGCACCGCGTCTTCCAGCAGTTCCTGCGGAGTTGCCAGCTGGAAGTTCAACTTCTGCTCGCCCGATTCCACCCGCGCCAGCACCAGCAGGTCTTCCGTCAGCCGCGCCATGCGCATCGAGTTCTTGCGGATGATCTCCACAAACTCGCGCAAGTTCTCCGGCAGATCCCCGCTGTCCAGCAGCGTCTCCGAATAGCCTTGGATGGACGTCAACGGCGTGCGCAGCTCATGCGACACGTTGGCGATGAAATCCCGCCGGGTCTTCTCTACCCGCTCAATCTCAGTCTGATCATGCAGCACCGCTACCGCGCCGCCGCCGGGCATAGGCGCCGCCGTCACATCGAAGACTCGGCCGGAGAAAATTTTGGCGGCATGTGCCCGCGTCACATCGCGCGTGGTCAAGGCCGCTTTCAGCGACGCCAGAATCTCAGGATCGCGCACCGACTGCACCAGCGGCGCGTTCAGCCGGATGCCGCTGGGCAACAACCGCTCCATGCGCTGGTTTGCCCACAGTACGCGCTCATCTTCCGACACCGCGATCACCGCTTCCTGCATCGAGTTCAGCAGCGTCTCCAAGGTCTGCCGGCTGCCTCTACCGCGTTGAAGCCCTCCTCCAGTTTGCGCGCCGTTTTATCCAGCGCCGACGCCACCGCGGCGATCTCGTCGCCTGAGCCTCTTGAATTCGGGCAGAAAATCTCCCGCCGCCACCCGCTCCGCAAAATCCGTTATGCGCAGCAGCCGCCGCCCAATCGATTGCGTGGCGATGAACGCCAGCAGCAGAGCCAGCAGCCCGGCCACCGCCGACCCTTCGAGCCAGGTCGCGCCGAATCTGCCGATTGGCTTCCTGTATCGACTGCAACGGATACGCCATTCGCACCGCGCCGCCGGATATCGGTACTGCGACATACAACAACTCCACCGCGGCCGTCTTGCTCATGCGGGTGGCGCTGCCCACCTGGCCGTTCAGCGCCGCCACAAATTCCGGACGGGTGGCATGATTCTCCATCTCACCGGCATTGGCCTGCGAATCGGCCAGCACCTTACCGCTGGTGTCGATCACGGTGATGCGCGTGCCGGCGGCACGGGCCGATTGATCGGTTATCTTTTGCAGGTCTCAGCAGGAGTGTCTTGTACCCGCGATGGCGAACATTGCGGTCTTCTGCCGCAGCGAGGTGTCGATCTCACTGCGCAGCATGCTTTCCCACGCTTGATGATCAGCAGATCCAGGGAGATGGTACAGGCCGCGATAACTACCAGGGCCGCGAGAACAGCTTAACGAAGATGCGACTCTTCACGGATGCAGCTCTTTACGCCTTGGGAATTTCAAAGCGATATCCTGCTCCCCGCACCGTCTTCAGGTAGCGCGGCTCGTCCGGATTCTCCTCGATTTTCTCACGGATGCGCCGCACATAGACATCCACCGAACGCGGCGTGACATAATGGGTATCGCGCCATACCGCATCCAGCACCTGGTCGCGGGTGAACACGCGTCCCGGATGCCGCGCCAGATATTCCAGCAGGCGGAATTCCGTCGCGGTAGTTTGCGTCAACTGGCCGCGGACCATCAAGGTCATGCCGCCGCTGTCGATCTCGATGTCGCCGGCCTTCACAATCGCCGGCGCCAGCGGGCGCTCGAAACGCCGCAACACCGCGCGTACCCGGGCCACCAGTTCGCGCGGACTAAAGGCTTGGGAATGTAATCGTCCGCGCCCAACTCCAGGCCGATCACGCGGTCGGACTCGCTGGTCTTGGCGGTGAGAAAGATGACCGGAATCATGGCCAGCGAAGATGTCTGGCGGATACGCCGGCACAAGCTCCAGCCCGTCTCCTCCCGGCACCATGATGTCCAGCAGGAACAGCGCGGGAAGTTGCTTCTCCGCTTCGGTAATTACCCCGGCAGTGGCGGAAAACGTGCGCACGCCGTAACCGGCGGCTTCCAGATGATGCCGGACAAGACGGGAAATATCCGTGTCGTCTTCCACGGCAAAGATAGTTTGCTTCACGGCTGTATTGTAGCCGACGGCAGGAAGGGGACTGTCGTATGAGGGGATCACAGCCCTTAGGTTACATCCACCATTGTTACAGGGTGATTAAAGTGACTCCAGGTAATCACCAATTCCGTCCCGCCGCGGCAGGTCGGCGACCCCCCACAACGTGGCATATCGCTGTCAGAAAGAATGGTACCCAGTCCCACAACGAGGTATACGAAATCTAAAGGTGGGCTTCGGCGCAGCGGGAGCCGTGCTCCTTCGGCCTTCTCTAAGAAGTGTCATCCCGACCAAGGGCTTCAGCCCGCGTGGAGGGACCTGCTTTTCCTCGCAGGACCAAATCTCCAATGTGCGATCGAGTATGCCCAGTTTTGCTGGTGATCCTGAGTACAGCCGCGCTGCCTATGCGCACCGGAGGCGAAGAACCTGCGACTCGCGCGCCAGAAGCTGCTACTCCCTAAACTCGCATGTTGCCCACAAAAAAACGGAGCCGCTAACCGGCTCCGCTCCTGTCCCACATCGAGGGATCAATGCGCGCTGGTCAGCCAGGCGCGCGTCAAATAATCCGTCATGCTCATGGCAAACAAGATGAGCAGGAAGAATATCGCCGCCACCACCGTCACCATGGTCAGCTTCGTACTGTAGCGCAGGTGCATAAAGAACAGCACCACCAGCGTTCCCTTGATGGAAGCGATTACCAGCGCCACCACGATATTGAACACGTGCAATTCCACCGAGGCCGCAAAAACCGTAAGCCCGGTGAAGATCATCAACGTGGCCCATATCCCTACGTACATGCTGATCGGGGCTATGTGCGACGAGGGGTCAAAGTGCTCCTGCACTGTTCCCGGACGGAAATCCAGGTGCTCGTTTTTGTTCCAACTGGATGACTGTTCTCATAACTTCCTCGCTAGCCCCCGTGTTTCTTGCTGATCAAATAGAGCAGCGGAAACAGATAAATCCAGATCAAGTCGACAAAGTGCCAGTACAAGCCGACGTTTTCCACCGGACTGTAATACAACGGGGTATACGCTCCCCTCATGCCGGCAATCATGATCCACGCCACCAGCCCGATGCCGATGATCATATGCAGCGCGTGCAGCCCGGTCATCGCCCAGTAAATCGAGAAGTAAATCTGCGTGTGCACCGGATCGGTTGCCGGATGCTCGGGATCGCCCGTCTGGAAATGGAAGTTCGGTCCCGGAAACTCGTGGTTCACCCAGTGCTCGTGATACTCGATTCCCTTGATTCCCAGGAATCCGAAGCCAAAGACAATCGTGATCAGCAGCAGGATCGCCATCAGCTTGGGCTTGGCGGTCTGCGCCGCGCGCACCGCCAGCGCCATGCTCAGCGAGCTGCAAATCAGCACCGCGGTATTCGTCGCCCCCAGCCAGATGTTCATCTTCTGGCTGCCTTCCACGAACGCCTGGTAGTACGAGGCCCGGTACACCAGGTAGGTGCAGAACAGCCCGCCGAAGAACATGATCTCCGTCACCAGGAACATCCACATGCCGAAGGTGGACGTCTCCCGCTGCTGCTCGATGTCAGCGAAATGGTGCTGCAGGTTGTGCTCAGCGATCTGGATATCGCTAGTGGCCAACGGTGACCTCCTCTTGCGGCTGATGTTCGTAGTCGTAAGCTTCCCAGGTCACAATCGGCGTCTCATCGAAGTTGTACGTCGGTCGGCGGAGATTGCGTCATCCACTCCAGGCCCACCGCGTTCCACGGGTTCGGCGGCGCCGGCTCTCCGTAACGCAGCGACCACAGGAAATAAATCATCGGCAGAACGTAGCCCACAGCCAGAATCGAAGCGCCCGCGGTCGACAGCACGTTCAGCACCTGGAACTCCGGCGGATATGCATGATAGCGCCGCGGCGATACCCATGTAGCCCAGGATGAACTGCGGGAAGAACGTGGTATTGAATCCGACGAATACCAGCAGCGCCGACAGCTTGGCCCATCCCTCGGGATACATTCGTCCGGTGATCTTCGGCCACCAGAAGTGCAGTCCCGCCATGTACGCCATCACCATGCCGCCCACCATCACGTAGTGGAAGTGAGCTACCACAAAGTAGGTGTCGGTCACGTGGACGTCGATGCCCAGCGAAGCCAGGAACACGCCGGTCAGTCCGCCGATGGTGAACAGCCCCATGAAGCCGAAGGCATACAGCATCGGCGTCTCGTAGCGTATCGATCCTTTATACAGTGGTGGCCGTCCAGTTAAAGATCTTCACCGCCGACGGGATCGCCACCAGGTAGCTCAGCAGCGAGAACACCAGTGCGGCATATACCGAAATGCCGGCCACGAACATGTGGTGTGCCCACACCAGGAAGCCCAGTACCGCAATGGAAATCGACGCCAGCGCTACGAACTCGTAGCCGAACACGCGCTTGCGCGAGAAGCAGGTCACGATCTCGCTGATCACGCCCATGCCCGGCAGAATCATGATGTACACCGCCGGGTGTGAGTAGAACCAGAACAAGTGCTGGAACAACAGCGGATCGCCGCCCAGTTGCGGATTGAACACGCCGATGTTGAAGGCCCGCTCCAGCGCCACCAGCAGCAGCGTGATGGCCACCACCGGGGTTCCCAGCACCATGATCAGCGCGGCCGCGTAGTTCGACCAGCAGAACAGCGGCAACCGCCGCCAGGTCAGGCCGGGCGCGCGCATGCGGTGGATGGTGACAATGAAATTCAGTCCGGTAAAGATGGACGAGAAGCCGGCAATAAAGATGCCCAGGGCCGTGCCGATAACGTGCGTGTTCGAGTACGTGGTGCTGAACGGCGTGTAGAAGGTCCAGCCTGTGTCCACGCCGCCGGTAATCATCGAAACCAGCGCGAACACCGCGCCCACCATGTAGATGTACCAGCTCAGCAGGTTAATGCGCGGGAACGCCAGGTCCTTCGCGCCCACCATCAGCGGGATCAGGAAATTGCCCAGCACCGCCGGCACCGATGGGATCAGGAAGAAGAACACCATGATGATCCCGTGCATCGTGAACAGCTTGTTGTAGGTGTCGGACGAGACCAGGTCACCCGCCGGCGTCAGCAACTCCAGCCGGATCATCATGGCGAAGAAGCCGCCAATCCAGAACATGGCTGTGATCGAGATCAGGTACAGCATCGCGATACGCTTGTGGTCTGTCGTCAGCAGCCACGACTTGATGCCGTAGTTCGAATTCAGGTAGTTCTCGCGTTCGACGGGTAGTACAGCCGTTGCCATGTCACACACCTTCTGGGTTCTAGAACCTTACTGCGCGTTCGATGTCTCTGCGCTCGCCTGGTTGCCAGTCGACGCGCCCGTTTGCGGTTGCGCCAGCGACTTGACATACGCCACCAGCGCCATCAGGTTCTCCTCCGATACCTGCCCCTGGAAACTCGGCATGATCGGCTTGAATCCGGAAACAATTTTCGCCGTCGGCACCAGGATGGACTCGCGAATGTAATTCTCATCCGCCACCACCGTGCGCCCATCTTCCAGCAGCACCGGCTTGCCAAACACCCCAGTCAAATTCGGGCCGCGGCCCTGCGTGTCAAACCGATGGCAGGTCGCGCATCCCAACTGCTGGAACAACTGCTGGCCATTTGACGCCAGCGAGCCGGTTGCTCCGCCGCCCGCCAGCCACGCCTGGTAGGCCGTCGGCTCCATCACAATCACTTCCCCGATCATCCCCGAGTGGTCCGTGCCGCAATACTCCGCGCAGAACAGGTGATACGTTCCCGCTTTCGTCGTATGGAACCACGTCTGGGTGTAGCGGCCCGGCAGACACGTCAGCCTTTACCCGGAATGCCGGCACGTAGAAGCTGTGGATCGCGTCCTGCGAGCTCATGATCATCTTTACATCGGCGCCCACCGGAACGTGCAGCTCGTTGATCTCGCGCTGTCCGGTCTCGTGCTCAAACTTCCACATCCACTGCTTGCCTACCGCATAAACTTCCATGGCGCCCTTAGGCGGACGCGCTTCCTGGAAGAAAATCAACGAGCCCCAGGCAAAGAAGATCATGCAGATGCCCAGCGGGATCAGCGTCCACGTCAGCTCCAGCGGAAGCGAGCCTTCGATCTGCACCGCGTGCGGATGCACCGAACGGCGATACTTGACCGCGAAGTAAAACACCAGTGCGAAGACCAGCACCGTAAAGAACGCCGACACCGCCACCAGCAGGAAATAAAGTCCGTCCACCTGCCATGCCAATGACGAGGCGCGCTCCGGAAAAAGTGGGAGGTTCTTCCACATATCGATCAGGCCCGTCCTGTTCCCTTGTCGCTGCCGTGCGATTCGCGGCGGAACATCACAATCAGAAATCCGCCCAGAATCAGCATGGTGGCAGCTCCGGCCAAACGCATAATGTTAGTGACCACGGCGCCGTATCGCCCGGTTTTCGGGTCATAGTGATAGCAGTACAACAGCACCTCGTCCACTACGGTTCCAATATTGCCGCGTGAAGCCTCGATCAGCCCGAGGCGAATGTCCTTCGGAGAATATTCCACTCCGTAGTAGTACTGAGCCAGCTTGCCCGCCGGCGTTACCAGCATGATGGCCGTGGCATGGATGTACTGCCCGGTGCTGGCATCGCGGCGATAGTGAAATCCCACCGCGTTCGCCAGCTTCTTGATTTCCTGCGGCTGCCCGGTCAGAAAGTGCCAGCCGTCGCCATCGTTCTTGTGGTCCAGGTGCTCGTTCACCCGCGCCAGGTAAACCTGCTTCGCCTTGCTGGCGTCCGCCGGGGTCTCGTCGGGATTGAAGCTGACCGAAACCACTTCGTACTCTTTGCCCGGCGTGAACTTCAGCATGCTCAGCGCGCTGGCCTCACCCGCCAGCTCTTCGCCGCACAGCATCGGGCAGGTGTAATACACCAGGTTCAGAATTACCGGCCGTCCGCTCTGGAAGTAATCGCCCAGCCTTACGGTCTTTCCTGTCTCATCCTTGAATTGCAGGTCCAGCGGCACTTGCTGGTTCAGCCGCTGCTCGATGCCTACATTCGCCAGGTCCGCCGGCGTCTGCTGCGACGTCGGTGCCGACGCTGACCGATCCCGGAAAGCTGAAGGCGGCTGCGCCACGGCGAAGGAACGTCGCCATCGCCAGCAACCAGCAACGCCTTCGCGATTTGTAATTGCCACTGTCACTTCGCTGCTTCCGTTTCCTTCGAACTACTGTTGCGGCGGAGCACCCACCGCCGGCTTGGGCGAATGGGTTCTTCCCGTCGCTGGCTTGGTGATCGCGCGTATTCCCGCTGACCGCCCGGCGTCGATCACGCCCGGCGCATCGTTCGTTCTTCGCGAACTCATTCCCGTCAACTGCTCGACGGTCGGCGGCGGAGCATTCGGCCGCACCGGCAGACCCGCGCTCTTCAATCAGACTTCATCGCCTGCGTAATCGGAATGTGAATCGCGCCCGTCGAATCCGCAAACGGCTGGGGAGGATTCAGAAGCTGTCTGCTCCGCACGCCAGGTATTGCTCCATGTCGTCGGCGTCGTTGGTCTGCAGGCGCGGCTCAGGAAAAGCGTCCAGATTCGGCGCCCGGGGTATTCTCCAGTACCGACCGCGGACGTGGTCCAGCCGCTCCCGGCTTCTGCTTCGCCATCATCGGGTTCAGCTTCGGCTGGGGAAACAGCGCCTCGCTGCGCGCCATAAAGTGGAACATTCCCCAGACCACCACCTCGATGAAGACGCCGGTGATGACCAGCCCGACCAGGAACCACAGAATGCCCTTCGGGCTCAGATCGGAGCGGTCGTAATCAACCTGCGGATTCCGCAACGGATCGTGATTGGCGTGATCAGTGGCCATGTCCCGACTCCTTGGTGCAAGAACTGGGGAACCTGCGGTTCATAGAAGGGCAGCAACGGCCGCTTCCGGAAATTGATAGAAGAAGTACGTCAGCCAGATTCCGCCAATGGCGATCGGTGCCAGCACGATACCAGATGCTCAGGTAGAAATGCCCCTGCTCGTGCGCGAAGTTGGGCACCACGTACCAGTAGATGTCCACCACCCGCATGAACATCAGGAACACCGCAATCCAGATCAGGCGGCTGCCCGCCGCTTGCGCTCGCCGCGAAAGCAGCAGGCAGAACGGCAACGCGAAGTGGAACAGGATGATGGCCAGCGCGACCGCGCCCCACCCGCCGTGGATGCGGTTCAGGTACCAGCCAATCTCTTCCGGCAAATTGCCCGCCCAGATGATCAGCCACTGCGAGAACGAGAAGTAGGCAAACAGCATCACGAAGGCAAACATCAGCTTGCCCAGATCGTGAAACTGCATCGGCTGGATGATCTCGCGATACGGGCTGTAGCGCGCCAGCAGCGTCAGCATGATCACGCAGAAGGCCAGCGTCGAAAGGCCCTGTCCCGCGATGAAGATCAGGCCGTAGATCGTCGAGCCCCAGTGCGGATCGAGCGACATGACCCAATCCACCGCGGCAAACGAGATGGTCAGCGCGTACAGCACGCATCCCAGTCCACTCAGCCCCTGGAAACGCGGCTGCACCGCCAGCGGATTGTCCTGCAGGTCGCCGCGCTTGATCAGGACCGTCGACAACCCAATCCAGATCGCGAAGTAAATGATGGCGCGAGCCAGCCATCCGCCCAGGCCGCCAAAGTGCAGGTACCAGCCGTTGCGCGTGATGATGCGACGGATCGCGCATCCACTCGTACAGGTCCATGCGGAAGAACACGATGGGCAGGAACAACACCGCCATCAGCGGCAGGCCCTTGACCGAAGCTTCCAGGACTGCGGCGGATCGACAGGCCCCACAGGCCGCCTGACAGGTGCTGCACCATCAGCAGTCCCATGCAGCCCAGGCTCAGTCCCAGCCAGAACATGAAAGCGATCAGGTAGCCGCGCATGAACTGTTCGCGCTGCATGAACAGGCCCGCGACGCAGACCACGGCGCCAATCACGCCAACAATCATCCAGCGCTGCTGCCACTGCCCACTTCCGCCGGTACGACAAAATCAGAAGCGCGGTACGTAAGAGTTTCTTTACTCATTATTTCTGTTGCGCCTCCCTGGGCAGCCGCTGCAGCCTGCGCCGCGTCCGTCTTCTGCGCGGCTGAGGCTGCCGTGGTGGCGCCCTGCGTGTCATAAGGAGGCATGATCATCACGCCCGGCGGCGGTGCGCTCGCTACCTGCGAACCCGAGCTACATCCGCCTCGGTCGCATGCTGGCTCAACTGCAACGCCCGAATGTAGGCCGCAATCGCCCAGCGGTCCGCCGGTTCCACCTGCTGCGAATAGTCGGGCATGGCGCCGAAGCCGTTGCTCATGACGTCAAAGAAGTAGCCGATCGGCGCGCGCCGCAAGCGATCGATGTGATACGACGGCGGCCGCTTATAGCCGCGCTGCACGATCATCCCGTTGCCGTCGCCCACTTCGCCATGGCAGGGCGCGCAGTAGATATTGAAGCGCTGCTGGCCGCGGGCCAGATACGTCGGCGGTCACCGGAAACGGTAGATAGTCGCCATCGTTCTGCCCCGACCTTGCCGGTATAGAAGTACGAATCCGCATCCAGATGTCCCCGGGCTACCGTGCCCGCAACAATAGGCCGTGCCGAACGCTTGTCGGCGTAGAAATCGCTCTCCCGCAGCGGCCGATAGTACGGCTGGTTCTGCATGTCTTCGCGGCAGCCCGCCAGCATCAGCAGGGCCGACGACAGCAGAACAGAACGCCGCCGCTTTGCCTGCCCAGCGTGGCCGCTCTTGCGAGCGCACCCCGGCGGAGGGCATTGATTCTGAACTTGCGCTAGCCGATTAATGCGGCACCTCCGAGATCGACGCCGGCTGCAAGCTCTGCATGAAACGCTGCGTCCCATCCAGATCGAACTTCGGATCGGCCGCCTCCACGCACAGAAAGAACTTGTCCCGGGTCACCAGGGAAAAACGATCGACGTTGAACAGCGGATGATGCGGCATCGGCAGCCCGTTCAGGGCGAACATCCCGAACACCCCGCACAGTCCGGCAAAAAGAATCGTCAGCTCGAACGTCGGAACAATGAACGCCGGCCACGACAGGTACGGCTTGCCGCCGATGTTCAGCGGATACGAAATGCAGTTGATCCAGTACTGCAGGCCGAAGCCCGACGAGCCGCCCAGCAATCCGCCCAGCAACACGATCAGCGGCACCCGGCTCTTGTGAAAGCCCAACGCCTCACTGGCTTCTTCAATCGGAAACGGGCTGTAGGCGTCCATCTTGCGATACCCCGCGGCATAGGCCGCTTCGGTCGCATCCACCAGTTCGGTGGGAGTGTCGAACTCCGCCAGCAATCCGTAAATCGGTGAGGCTAGCTGCGCGTGACTCATTTCGCCTTCACCTCCGCCTCAGGCAGCAGCGTCCGCATTTCGAAGATCGAAATCGCGGGCATGATTCGCATGAAGATAAACATCGCCGTGGTAAACAGTCCGATGGTCCCGAAGAAAACCGCGTAGTCCCAGCGCGTCGCCGTGTAATGGCCCCACGACGATGGCAGGTAATCGCGCGACAGGCTGGTCACGATGATCACGAAGCGCTCCAGCCACATACCCAGCAGGATCACCAGCGAGATGCAGAACAGCCATGACGTCTTGGCGCGGATCTTGGGGAACCACAGCACCTGCGGAATCAGAATGTTGAACAGAGATCAGGCACCAGTAGAAGAACGAGTACTGGCCGAACCACCGGTTCTGCATCATGAAGCGCTCATAGGTCGAGCCGCTGTAGAACGCGATGAATGCTTCGAACGAAGTAGCCGTAAGCCACAATCAACCCGGTCGCCAGCATGATCTTCGCCGAGTTCTGCAGGTGGCGCATGGTGATCAAGTCTTCCAGGTGGTAGTACTTGCGGATCGGAATCGCCAGCACCAGCACCATGGCAAAGCCGGAGTAAATCGCGCCCGCCACGAAGTACGGCGGGAAGATGGTCGTGTGCCAGCCGGGCATGATGGCCACGGCGAAATCGAAGCTGACGACGGTGTGTACCGACAGCACCAGCGGCGTCGCCAGGCCGGCCAGCAGGATGTACAGCGCTTCGTAATTCTTCCAGTGCCGCGCCGAACCGCGCCAGCCCATGCGCCAGCAGGCCGTACAGCTTCTTGGCTGCCGGATGCGTTGCCTTCTCGCGCATGGTGGCGAAGTCAGGCACCAGGCCCACGTACCAGAACACCGCCGAAATCGTCGCGTACGTCGAAACCGCGAACACGTCCCACACCAGCGGGCTGCGGAACTGCGGCCACACGCCCATGCTGCTGGGATACGGGAACATCCAGTACGCCAGCCACGGACGGCCCATGTGCAACAGCGGGAACATGCCGGCGCAAGCCACCGCAAACAGCGTCATGGCTTCGGCAAATCGGTTAATCGAGTTGCGCCAGGTCTGCTTCAACAGCAGCAGAATGGCCGAAATCAGCGTCCCCGCGTGGCCGATACCGATCCACCACACAAAGTTGATGATGGCGAAGCCCCAGGCAACCGGAACTTCAATGCCCCAGATGCCGACGCCCACCAGGAACAAATAGGTGACCGCCGCCATCAGCACGCCCAACAGGGTCATGCCGACGAACAGGCCAAACAACCATCCCAGTCCGATCGGCCGGGTCAGCACCGCATCGGCGATGGTGTCGGTTACGCTGCCGAACGTCTGCCCCGGGCCTATAACCGGTGGCTCATCCGGCCAGGGCACGTCCTGCAGAATCGTTTTTTCTTCTGGTCCCTGCTGCATCGCTAACTGGGCTCCGACTCTTCAAGTTCCGGATTGATGTTCTGCACCACCGCCATATAAGTAGTGCGTGGACGCGTATTCAGATCTTCCAGCAACTGGTAATTCCGCTGCTGCGCCTTCAGCTTCGACACCTTGCTCTCCGGATCGTTCAGGTCGCCGAAGACAATGGCCCCCGCCGGGCACGCCTGCTGGCACGCCGTAATCACTTCCCCATCGCGCACCTTGCGGTTCTCTTTCTCCGCCGTGATGCGGCCATGGGTAATGCGCTGCACGCAGTAGGTGCACTTCTCCATCACGCCGCGGCTGCGCACGCTCACTTCCGGATTGCGCATCATCTTGAACTGCGGCGTGGTGAAATCCTGGAACAGCAGGAAGTTGAACCGGCGCACCTTGTAAGGACAGTTGTTCGAGCAATACCGCGTGCCCACGCAGCGGTTGTAAACCATGTCGTTCAGGCCTTCGGTGCTGTGCACCGTGGCGCCCACCGGGCAAACCACTTCGCAGGGCGCGTTCTCGCACTGCTGGCACGGGACCGGCTGGTAATACATGGTGGGATTTTCTGTGCCGCCTTCGTAATACACATCGACCCGCAGCCACTGCATCTGGCGGCCGCGCATCGTCTGCTCTTTGCCCACGACGGGAATGTTGTTCTCCGCCTGGCAGGCCACGATGCACGTCTTGCAGCCGATGCAGGAGTTCATGTCGATCGTCATGCCCCACTTCAGCTCGGTGTACTGGTAATTCGTGTACAGCGTCATCTCCGGCCCGGGCGATTCCATGCCCTCATGCGCGAAGTTGGGATTCTTCATGAAGTCTTCCAACGTCGCCTTGCGGATGATGTGCCGGTTGCTCAGCGGCTCCGTTCCCTTGGGCAGATCGGAGTAGTCGATGTACTGGAAGCCCTGGGGATGAGCGAAGCCGAAACCGCTGTCCACTTTCTTGATCTTGGCTTCCGCTACCCACGGCGTGTCGCTGCTGCGAATCTTGTAGCCGCTGAAGCCGACGTTGGTGCCCACCCGTCCAGCCTTGGTGCGTCCGTATCCCAGGAACACCGTGATGCTGTTGTCGGGATGGCCCGGCTGCGGCCAGATCGGGCCATTCACCTTGCGGCCGTTGACGTCGATCTCCACCACGTCGCCCGTCTCCAGGCCCGACTTCTTCGCCTGATTGGGACTCATCAGCACCGCATTGTCCCAGCACAAATTCGTGATGGGCTTCGGCGTTTCCTGCAGCCAGCCATTGTTGGCGCGGCTGCCGTCATAGATCATCGGATCGCGCCGGAAGATCACTTCCATCACTTCCGGGCTCACGCTGTTGGTGGGCGGAATCGCGCCACCCTTGCCGCTGGCCGACTTCGCCGCCGACGCGCGTGCCCGCAATAAATCCATCATTCAGCGACTTCCGCCACGTGGTGTCGAAGTCGCCCTTCATCTCGCCCTGCCAGTATTTGCGGATGATGTCGTATCCCGCCGTCTCCGGCGAGCCCACCAGCGCGAAGATGAATTCGTACTCGCTCTTGCCGTTGTACAGCGGAGCAATCAGCGGCTGCGTGATCGACGCCGTTCCATCGAATGCCCGCCCGTCGCCCCACTGCTCCAGGTAATGCGTGGCGTTCACATGCCAGTGCACGTGATCGTAGGTCTCGTCCTGGTACAGGCTGTGCTGCACCCGCAACGGAACCTTGTCCATCGCGTCGGCGAAACCGAAATCCGCAGGCGCGTCGTACACCGGATTGCTGCCCATGATGATCAGCAAATCCACCTTGCCCGCGTTCATCTCGCCAACCAGGTCCTTCAGGGCCGCCGTCTGGTCACCCGGTTTCACTTCTACCGGCTCGCTGTAGCTGACGACACCGCCGCCCGCGCCCAGCACGCCGTTCATGGCGTGTGCCAGCGCATGCACCGCCGCCGGCTGGTTGTCGCCGGGAATCACCACCGCCGCGCCCTTATGCGCCTGCAGGTCTTTCACGACCGCGGCGACAAACTTCTGGTATTCCGGCTTCAGGTTCCCGCCACCACCGCCCACGCCCAGCCCCGCAGCCACCGCGCGCGCCAACTGCTCCACTTCCGAAGCCCGCACCGGCAGCCGATGATCGGCCTTGCCGCTGGTGTTGGTCGGCGTGCTCTGGATGGAATAGAAGCGCGACATCTTCTCTTTCAGATCAGGACTGCGCCGCGCTGCGAACTGCCGTGCATTGTTCAGAAATCCCGGGAAGCCGCTCGACAGGAAATCGCCGTCCAGCGACAGAATGATGTCCGCCTTGTCCAGGTTGTAGCGCGTGTCCACGTACTCCCCGAAGGCCATCTTGGCGCCGGCCCGCACGTTGTCGCGGTTCACCGGCTCCCACTGGATCCACTTCGAATCGGGATACGCCGTCTGCACCTGCTCCATCAGCGAAGCCATGGTAGGCGAGCTGGTCGGCCGGCTCAGAATGCGCAGCCCCCCGCCCTTCACCGCCCGCTGGGAATTCAGCGGACCCCGCACGGCGCCGACAAAATCGCTCCACCCCCGCAGTTCGCCCATGTTGTTCACGGTCTGCGAACGGTCGGGATCGTACATGTCCAGGATGGAAGCCTGCACAAACACATCGCTGCCACCCAGCCCTGCAGGGTGGTCGGGATTGCCGTCCACCTTGGTCGGCCGTCCTTCGTGGCTCTCCACCAGCACCGGCGTTACATAAGCGCCAAACGGCATGGCGCTGGCAAAGTACAGCGGATTGCCTAAAACGATTTCGCTGGGCTGCCGCACGTAAGGAACAATGGGCTCCAGCGGCTGCTTCACGCAGGCCGACAGGCCCGCCAGCGCCATCGAAGCGCTCATCAGCTTCAGGAAGTTGCGGCGCGATGCGTTCTCCGGCAGCACCGAAGCGTAGCGCGGGAATTCGCGATGCAGCATCTCGAAGAAGCCGTCGGTCTGCGACAGCTCTTCCAGGCTCCGCCAATACTGCGGACCGCTCTTGGCGCGCGACAGCTTGTCCTGCACCTCAGCCAATTCCATCTTGCTGGGACAAACTGCTTCGGACCTTTTCTGACTCTCGTTTTCCATCTTCTGGTAGCTTCCTCACCCCATCGAGCCGCGGGCCATGCCACTGTCTGCCATTCCGGCTGCCAATGGAACTCCCGTCACAGCGGCTCCCCTTGGGGACCCCGGTTCCGGACAACTCATGTCGTAAAACTGCACCAGTACGCCAGTAACCACGACTAGCGGTGGCAGGTAGAACAACTCGTAATGTCTTGCACGGTGCGAATGTTGTAGCGGTGCTTCAGTTCGTTGCCCAGGGCATCCTGGTCGGTGAACACCGTGCCATCCGCCAGCTTCACCGGCGTGTCCTGCTCGGCTGCTGATAGCTCATGTTGAACACCTGGTCGCGCGGCCGCAGGAACTTCTCCGGCGCGCGGTGGCAGTTCAGGCACCACTCCATCTGCAGCGAGTTGGCCGCATACGTCAGCGGCATCTTGTCCACCGGACCATGGCAGCTCGCGCAACCTACGCCTTTGTTCACGTGAATGCTGTGATTGAAGTACACGAAGTCGGGCAGATCGTTCACCCGCGTCCAGATCAGGGATTCGCCGCTGCGATAGCTCGCCCGTACCGGCTCCAGCATGGGAGCGTTCGTCCAGATCTGCGAGTGGCAGTTCATGCAGGTCTTGGTGGGAGGAATTCCGGCAAAGCTGGAATTCTCCACCGAGGTGTGACAGTAGCGGCAATCGATGCCGTCACCCGCCGCATGATGCTCGTGGCTGAACGGAACCGGCTGCGCCTGGTGAATGTTCTGGTAGGTGGCATAGGGTGAACGCTGCATCTCCAATGCCGCCCACAGCACCACCGACACGATTACCACGACTCCGATGATCGAAAGCCGCGCAATTGAGTTCGCACTACGATGGAAGATCTGGGCCATTTATTTGTGAAGCTTTCCACTCTTGCGGGTTCGGGTTCCGCTTGCTCCGGGACCCAGGGTTCGTGCGGTGGTGCGGCGTCTAGATCTCGGTTGGGTGTGACGCACATCACCCAAGCGAGTGATTATAACAAGTGAGGTTGGTATTCATGCAAGTGAGCTGCTCTTCTGCCAACAAAATTTTGCAGCTCGGCATCTCGCGAGCAAATGTCTGTTGCAAAACACTACACAAATTCGTCTGAAACCCGCGCCAGATGTCCATGACAGAAGAATTGCCGATGTGGAGCGGCCAAGCCACAAGCCCAAGTGCTAATGGCCAACTGCCGCCCTTCTGAACCTCCCCATCAGCCCAATCGCCGCCAGGTACGCCGCTGCCCCGCACAACAACGTGACGGTCAACCCAAATTGAATCGCAATCACGATGGCCAGCACCGACCCCAGCACGCTGGAAGCAGCATTCATCGCCCACGCCCACTCCACCGCGCCATGCTTCGCGTCCCCCAGCGCGCGCAGCCCACTGGGAAACGGCATACCCATCGCCATACCCAGCGGCACCAGCACCAGCGCGCTCACCACCAACTTCAGCGCAAACGCCGCGCCGATCAGCGATTCCAGCAACCGCGGCAACACAAACGCATAAACGAGCAACGCAGCCACGATCAATCCCAGTGCCAGCACCACCCGCGTCGGCTCGCGGAACCAGCGCCGCGACAGCAAGCTCCCCGCTCCGCTCGACAGCAGCATCAGGAACACCACTACCGTCAGCGCATAGGTCGGATATCCCAGGAACAGCACGAAGCGCTGGATGAACGCGATCTCCACCATGATGTAGCCGAGTCCGATGGCCACGAAGTACAGCACCCGCAGGCTGCGCCCCGAGCGCGCTTCGTGCGACAGCGCCAGCGGCAGCACCAGGAACGCAACCACCGCCAGGATCGACACCAGCAACACGATCCCCAGGATCGCGATGCCCACGTTTACCTTCCAGTCGATCCCGCCGCTGCCGCCGGCTAACACCTGCTCCGGCTTCAGGGTGAAGAAGAAAAACGGCGCGTTGTCCGTCACCGGCGTCACGTTGTACTCGTACTTCGCCGAAAATCGCGCCGCATCCTGCCCGCGAATCAACTCCGCGAATGCCGCATTCGCCATTCCCGGCAAGCCGCCCGTCGCCGGCATGTACAGCACATGCAGGTTCAGGTTCGCGCCGCCGCCATCGCTGCCCTGGATGTGGTTCAGTACCGTGTGCTGCTCCTCCAGCGTGAAGGCCGACTTCTTGGCCAGCACCACCACCGGCCGCCCATCGGTATCCAGCGGCCCGTCGCTGATCACGATGAAGTTCTGCGACGTGTCCTGCACGCCCAGCTCGCGAAGCGCTTCCATCGCCTGCGACACCACCCGCAGTGCCTCGCGCGGCTTGGCAAACTCCCATCGCGTGATGGCGATCATGCCATCAGGCTTCAGGTGCTCGAAATACTCCTTGAACGCTTCCACCGTATAGAGATTGTTCTCGCTCAACGCGAAAGCGCCCGCCGCGGTCGATGCCCAGGTATCCACCAGCGTCATCTGCACCACGTCATACTGGTCGCTGCTGTTGCGCACGAATGACCGCCCATCGCTCACATGCATGTGCACCTCGGGAATCTGGTAGAGGTGAAAGGCATAATCCGCAAAGCGGTCCCGCATGATATCGGTGGCGATAATGGGATTGATCTCGATGCCGGTCACGTTTTTGCTTCCGTTCGCTACCGCCCGCAGCACATCCACGCCGCCGCCCGGCCCGATGATGGCAAAATCCCCGTGCGGCCGCAGGACGTTCGCCACCGACGGCGCTGCCGACATCAAGTTCTTCCGGTAAACCTCGTTCCAGTGATAGGGGTCAGTGTCCATGATGTAGGTGTTGGCATCGGCGTCGATCACTACCGCCTTGCCATCACCCACGTTGTCCACTTCCACCCGCGACAGGGCGTTCCACTTGGCATAAACCGGAGCATCGCGCTTCATGCCCTTGGCATAAACAATGTCGATGAGCCGGTTGTGAAAGTTCACTCCGATCATCAATAGCAGTAGGATCGCGCACATCGCCGGCGCCGCGCTCTTTCGTCGCCCTGCCCAGGCCACGCCCGCCGCGGCCACCGCAACTCCGGCAAACAGAATGGTGTTGGGCGCGCCAATCACGTTCAGCAGCGGAACCAGCGCCAGGCAAGCCATCGATCCGCCCAGCAGGTCCGCGCCGTAAAGCTGCGTGATCCGCCCGGTGTGCCGCGCGAACACCACCGAGAACAGCAATCCTGTGACCACGAATGGCACCGCCGCTGCCAGGTACAGCGCCGTAAGCCGCCAGAAATTCGTCCAGTCCAGGTGCAACGACACGGCCGTGTGCAGCACCACTTCCAACACGGCAAAAATCAGCACCGCATTGGCCGCGCACAGCCACGACCCAAGCTGCTCCACCGTCCACTGACTCAGCCACTCGCGTCGCAGGTAAGCGAACACCGCGCCCGCCCCCAACCCGAGCAGCGCAATCGAAATCGCCAGGAAGGCAAAGTGATAAAAGAGCACCACGGAAAACAGCCGCGTCAGGCTAAGTTCCAGCAACAGCGCGGCAAAACTCATGAGCGCTACCGCAATCGTCGCGCTCCACGGGGACGGCTTCGCCCTTGAGGAAACGGCGGCGGATGTTTCACTGGTATCAATCATGGTAAGGAAGAAATTTGAGACTACTACGAAATCTCCGACCTGTGCTGCTGCTTCCTTAACGTTCGATTACCAACGACCTTAGAAGCACAACGCCGTCCCACCCCTCCGCATCTCTCTTCCTTAGCCGGAGGTAGTAATGGATCCTCAGATCAAAATGATCATCGTGATTGCCGTGGCTGTGGTTGCCGTGGCGTTAATCGCCTGGGCGGTGATGCGCCAGCGCAGGACCGCAGCTCTCAAACAACGTTTCGGCCCCGAGTACGACCGAACCTTGCGCGAGCAAGGCCCGGCCCGCACCGAAGCCGTTCTGCTCGACCGCCAGAAGCGCGTCGAGAAATTCAAAATCCGCGAACTTTCCGCCTCGGAGCGCGAGCGCTTCGTGACCGAGTGGCGTACCGTGCAGTCGCGCTTCGTCGACGATCCTAACGGCACCGTCAACGATGCCGATGTGCTGGTCGGACGCTTGATGGAAGCCCGTGGCTACCCCACCAGCGACTTCGAACAGCGCGCTGCCGACATCTCGGTTGATCACCCACGCGTGGTCGATAACTACCGCGCCGGGCACGAGATCGCACTGCGCCATCGCCGTGGTGAAGCCACCACCGAAGACTTGCGCAACGCACTGATTTATTACCGTTCCCTATTCGACGAACTACTCCAGTCACCCACAACCCCCCGAAGAGAGGCAGCGTAATGGCAGAACCACTCAAGAAAGAATTGACCACGGCTGACTTGGCCGGCCGCATGCAGGAACGCAACCGCGAGATGCGCGACATTCGTGATCGCGATATTCGTGACAACGAAGTCCGCGACAACATCGACACCACCGAGAAGGTTCGCCCCATGCCGATCAGGGTCGGCCCCGGCGACGATCTGCAGCGCGACAAACCTTTGCCCGTGGCAGCGGCCGAGCGCACCATGCCCGCCGGCACCGCTCAGATCGCCAACGCCGGCACGGACGATACGGCTACTCATCTGTTTTCTGATTCGGATGTGACCGATTTGCGCGGCCGCTGGAGCTCGGTGCAGACCGGCTTCGTCGACGAACCTCGCCACGCGGTGGAAGAGGCCGACAAGCTGGTGGCCAGCGTAATGGAGCGCCTGGCACAAGGTTTTGCCAGCGAACGCTCCAACCTGGAGAAGCAGTGGGACAAAGGCGACAGCGTCTCGACCGAGGATTTGCGCGTGGCCTTCCGCCGGTATCGCACTTTCTTCGATCGCCTGCTGAATGCGTAGCCGTCGAACTTCACCCGGGAGGGCGGCCGCGGTCGCCTTCCATTTTTTTCTATTCAGGCTCCTGGTATAAGCCCAACACATTGCCCGCGAGATCGCGAAAACGGGCAGTGATTTCCGGAGCATCCGCGCCGATCGGTTGCACAATCTCGCCGCCCGCGGCAACCACCGCTTCCATGGCTTCGGCTACGCTGTCGACCATGATGTAGACCATCAATCCCGGCGAGGATGCAGGCGGTCGCCCCAACACCCAAGAGCCGCTTACTTGGCCCACCCCGTCATCGAACGCCGTCGAGCCGGCGCCTCGCTTACGAATGCTCCAACCGAAGACGCGTTGGTAGAATTCCGCAGAGCGCGCCACATCCAGCGCTGGAATCTCCAGATAACAAATCTTCCCATTGCCCAAAGTAGGCGGCATTGCGTTCCCCCATGCGTTCTAACTCAGATTTCCGATTCCAGAATCACCTGTGCCATCGCCGTGTCTTTGGTGTGGGTGATCGACAAGTGCGCCCTGGTCGCGCCCAAGCTGCGAAAGAATTCCCTGGCCTGGTTATGGAATACCACGGTCGGCCGGCCACCGGGCGCGCGCTGCACTTCCACGTCCCGCCAGGTCACGCCCCGCTTCCATCCCGTGCCAATCGCCTTCATGCCGGCTTCTTTCGCGGCAAACCGCCCCGCGTAACGTTCCGCCTTGTTGGCCTTCGACTCGCAATAACGAATCTCGTCTGCGGTGAAGACGCGCTCCGTAAATCGCCGCCCAAAACGCTCAATCGAATTGGCGATGCGATCGACTTCCGCAATATCAATGCCCGTCCCGACAATCATAAGAAACCATCCAGCAAGCCGAAGGTAGCATACTCACCAGGGCGCGCACCTCACGGTTGCGAAGAGCCGAAACTGGCAGGTCTTGAACGGCCCCTACCTTCAGGCGCTATGACAAGGCAATTCGACTTGTCATCACGACGGGCACTTCATTCTGACGAGGGATCCGCTCTTCCATTACCACCCAATAACTACCGTCATACCATCCCCAAAATGGTTTGGGAATTTTAAATACTCCTTGCTATGATGTACCCCGCTCGATTGATCGACGTTGTACGCAGCAGTTTTCTGCCTTGGCGGTTTTCCCTGCCTGCTTCACATCCCGATCGAATTGTAGCTATATCAATTTCGAAGGAATTTGCATCACATGGAACAAGGAACAGTTAAGTGGTTCAATGACGCGAAGGGCTACGGCTTCATCAGCCGTCAGAATGGCGAGGACGTTTTCGTACACTATTCTGCGATCCAGTCGAACGGCTTCCGCAGCTTGCAGGAAGGCCAGGGGGTTCAGTTCAACGTAGTCAAAGGGCCCAAGGGCTGGCAGGCAGAGAACGTACAGGTTCTGTAGATCTCGAGCTCAACGTAACAAAAGTAGGCGGCCTTCGGGTCGCCTTTCTTATTCTCTTTTTCTCTTTCTCTGCTTCTCTTTCCCTATTTCTGAACTAGTTCGTCATCACGGGCGCAGCGAGGGATCTGCTTTCCTGCATCTCTCCACGCTCGCACCCTTGGTATGCCGGAACCTGCCTACTTCACCAACGACCTTACCGCCTGTTTCAACTCTTCATACTTCGCTTCACTGATCGCTCCATGCGTGTGCCACACAACTTTTCCGTCGGGACCCGCGACCATCACATACGCCTCGTCCTCATCGTTGAAACCGGCAACTTTCTTCAACTCCTCTTCGTGCTCATAGATGGGCACAAAGTGTCCCTGCTCCGCCTCCGGAACCTGCTTCCGCATGCCATGCAGGATCATGGGCTTCACCATCCCCGGCACTCCCTGCAGCTCCGGCATCTCGTAGTACGCCACTTCCGGCCGCGAATGGAAGTCCTGCGCCAGCCGCTTGGCCCACGCCTCATCCTGATCGGCCGGACTTATGCGAGAAGCCCACCACCAGCACCAGCGCCTTATACTTCCCCGCCTCCGGCACCGTGACCTTCTGGTTGTTCAGGCTCGTACCCTGAATCGCCGGCAGCGTCTGCGCCCTGGCTGCGACCGCTAACAACCCCAGACTTACCCCGAACCACCCCACCCAACCGAAAACGATGTTCATAAGTGTCACGCGGCAAACAACTCTCCCTGCTTTTAGAATTTCTGGCAAGTTTATAAACCGGAACCGCCGACCACAGTTACAGAAGTTTGCAACTATGTCATCTCCATGTAATTGCACTGCAATCTGCCTCCGCAGTCACCGTACTGTTACCGAGTTTTCATTGTGCTTTCACCACCTCCCCTACCGCGGTCGCTACAGTTCTATCCGCGGTAGTAGATATGGAGGAAATCGCAAAATGAAATCCCTGCTTACATCCTTGCTGGCGTTCGCCGTCGCCACGGCGCCGCTGGACCTCGCGGCCGCAACCAAATCCAAGAACCACGCCGCAGCACAACCTGATCCAGCGCGTGTTGCTGATCAGCGTCGACGGCATGCATTCGCTTGACTTCGTAAATTGCGCCAACGGCATTGCCGGCGTCAACAACGGCGCGCCCTACTGTCCTAATCTCGCCGCGCTCGGCGCTACCGGAACCAACTACCTCAACGCCACTACCTCCAAGCCTTCCGATTCCTTTCCCGGCCTGATGGCCCTGATGAGCGGCGGTTCGCCGCGCAGCGTCGGCGCTTTCTACGATGTCGCCTATGACCGCTCGCTGGCGCCTCCCAAGGTCACCACCGGCAACGGCGTTGCGGGCGGACCTTGCGGCGTCACCGTCGGATCCAACGGAACCACCACCGAATTTGACGAAGGCATCGATATCGACCAGAGTAAACTGAACGGCGGCGCTCCCTCCGGCGACGGTGGCATCGCCTCCATCGATCCCGATCGTCTGGAACGCGATCCCAAGCAGGGATGCGCGCCCGTCTATCCCTGGAACTTCGTCCGCACCAACACCATTTTCGGCGTTATCCATGCCGCCGGCGGTTATACCGCCTGGACCGACAAGCATCCTTCGTACTCGTCCGTCTCTGGTCCGGGTAACGGCACCAACATCGACGACTACTACTCCCCGGAAATCAACTCCGCCGTCGTCGCTTTGCCTGGCGTGGTCACGCCCCTCGGCCTGCCGTGCAGCCCGATTCCCGATCCTTCGCAAGTGGGCGCCTGGACCGACAGCTTCCAGAACATTCAGTGCTATGACACGCTGAAGGTCAACGCCGTCCTCAACCAGATCGATGGTAAAACCCACAACGGCCAGGGCAGCGCTCAGGTTCCGGTTTTGTTCGGCATGAACTTCCAGGTGGTCAGCGTCGGCCAGAAGCTGATTGAGAAAAACGTCGCCACCGGTGGATACGTTGATGCGGCCGGAACTCCGTCCGCCGAATTGCTCGGCGAAATCCAGTTTGTCGATGCCTCCATCGGCGAGTGGGTCAACGAACTCAAGTCCAAGGGTCTGTTCGACTCCACCCTCATCATCATCACCGCCAAGCACGGCCAGTCGCCCATCGATCCCAACCGCTTCTTCCCCATCCCGGGACCGAACGGCAACAACGGCACCAGCCCGGCCAACCTGATTGCCTCGCTGCTGCCTTACTCGGAATCGCCGCTGAACCCCAACGGCATCGGCCCCACGGAAGATGACGTCTCGCTGCTCTGGCTCACCTCTTCCACCCAGACCCAGAACGCCGTGTCCATCCTTGAAGCCAACGCGGCCGCTGCCGGACTCGGCGAAATTTTCTACGGACCGTCGATCACCACCATGTTCAACGCTCCGGGAATTCCTCCGGCCGGCGATCCCCGCACTCCGGACATCATCGTCACCCCGAACTACGGCGTGGTCTACACCGGCAGCAGCAAGAAACTGGCCGAGCACGGCGGCTTCTCGCATGACGACACCAACGTCATCATGCTGCTGTCCAATCCCAGCTTCACCGCCAGCCAGGTCAACACCCCGGTGCAGACCATGCAGGTGGCGCCCACCGTTCTGAAAGCGTTAGGACTCGAGCCCAGCCAGTTGCAATCGGTCCAGATCGAAGGCACTGCGGTTCTGCCCGCGACCCAGTTCTAATCGCTCGCACGACGTTGAAAGAGGAAAGCGGCGTCCCGCAACCACGGGGCGCCGTTTTCTGTTCTGCGGGCTTGGCACCTGGCAGTTGGCAGTGAACGCCCCGCTTTTTGCCGGACGAACCTCCGTGCACTCCGTGCCTCCGAGGTGAAACCCATCGCATACCCAATCCGCGCGCGCCCCGCTCCCTCCTCCGCCTCCAACTGCTATAGTGTTGCGAAACTGCGAGAGGCTTCGCCGCAGGGAGATATCGATGTCGTTGCCGAACCAGCAGCTCACCGTCCTCTGCCTCGCCAGCTACTACAAAGGCACGGACTTCATCCGCGAATGTCACCGCCAGGGCTGCCGCACGCTGCTGCTCACCTCGCACAGTCTGAAAGACGAACCCTGGCCGCGCGAAAGCCTCGACGAAGTCTTCTATATGCCCGACATCCAGAAGGCCTGGAAGATGGAGGACGCGCTGCTCGGTGTCAGCTTCATGGCGCGCACCGAAGACATCGGCCGCATCGTCGCCCTCGACGACTTTGATGTCGAAACCGCCGCCATGCTCCGCGAGCATCTCCGCACTCCCGGCATGGGCGACAGCACCGCCCGCTACTTCCGCGACAAGCTGGCCATGCGCACCAAGGCCCGCGACGAAGGTTTGCTCGTTCCCGAATTCATTCACATCCTCAACTACGATCGCTTGCGCGAATTCATGCAGCGCGTGCCGCCGCCCTGGGTGCTGAAGCCGCGCTCGCTGGCTGGCTCCATGGGCATCAAGAAAGTGAATTCCTCCGACGAACTGTGGCCCGCACTGGACCTGCTTGGCGACCAGCAATCGTTCTACCTGCTGGAGAAATACATCGCGGGAGACATCTTCCACGTCGACAGCATCTTCTACGAGCACGAACTGCTCTTCTCCATCGCCAGCCGTTACGGCCGGCCGCCCATGGACGTCTCCCAGCAAGGCGACATCTTCAGCACCAGCACGCTCCCCCTCGGGTCGGCCGAAGCCCAGCCGCTCATCGACATGAACCAGACCACCATGCGCGCCTTCGGCATGGTGCGTGGCGTTTCGCACAGCGAATTCATCCGCGGCCGCGACGACGGCCAGCTTTACTTCCTGGAAACCTCGGCACGCGTTGGCGGCGCCCACATCGTCGACCTCATCCAGGCCGCCACCGGCATCAACATGTGGGCAGAATGGGCTAAGGTGGAAATCGCTGGCGGCAAAGCGCCCTATCAGGCACCGGTTCCCGAGAAAAATTGTGCCGGACTGCTGGTTTCACTCGCCCGCCAGGAACATCCTGACACGTCCGCCTACAACGACCCGGAGGTCGTCTGGCGAATGAACGAGAAAAAACATCACGTCGGCCTGATCGTGAAATCTCCCGACCCTAAGCGCGTACAAGAGCTGCTGCAAAACTACGTAGCCCGCATGCGCACCGAGTTCCTGGCCTGGGAGCCGCCCCTGGACCGCCCCAATTTCTGAGGCGCGGGGTTTTCTATTTGGCACTCGGTGACTACCACCAACAAAAAGGGGAGTCATCCGACCGCAGCGAAGCGAAGTGGAGGGACCCGCTGTTCTGTCACACGCTGAATCCATCTCATCCCTGCACTGAATTGTCATCCTGAGCGCAGCGAGTGATCTGCTCTCTCATCTTTCGGCGATCGACCGCGAGTCAGCTCTGCCCTCCCCCACGGAACACATCAATGCGATTTCCTCCTACCCCAATCCCGCATCCTGTCAGAAAATAATGTCAGACCAATGAAATCCAAGTTCACGCTCTTTGCGGTGCTCACGCTCGTTCTGTCCCTCTGCGCAAACGCCACTGCCGCAGCCGACAACGAACTCATCCTCGTACCCGTGCAGGTCCTTGGCGCCAGCGGCCAGCCCGTCTCCGGCCTCAAGGCAGCCGACTTCCTTATTCAGAGCGACGGCAAACCACAACCCGTAAGCCTCTTGATAGAGACTGGCAACACCAACGCGACCTTCCCAACGAAATCCGACAGCGCCGGCCTTCTTTTCAGCAGCGTGCCCGACGGAGGAATGCCCCAACAACTCCTGATCCTCGCCCTCGATCTGGTCAACACCGGCTTCCTCGGACATGGAGAAGCTCAACAGCAATTGCTCACGTACCTCGCAGAAAATCTGCCTGACCGGCCGTTCGAACTGGTCGCCGTCACGCGCGACGGGCTGCTCCAGATCCACTCCTTCTCCGCCGACCGCACCGTTCTGCAACAAGCCCTGCTGCGAGCTGCCGACGGCATGGATAAGGGCGCACTGTCCTTCGACCCCACGGCCTCTAGCGAATACTCGCGCCTTGCGACCGCTCTTCGTGCCGGCCCCATCCATGACCAATACGCCTGGGAAATCGGCGCGCGCGCCAGCCTCATCGCGCTCCGCCAACTGATCGAAGCCTACGCCGGTGTGCCGGGCCGCAAGTCCGTCATCTGGCTCGCCGCCGGCGTCCGCGTGATGGGCACCGACCCCGATGCCACCAGCATGCCCGGCGGATCGTTCCAATTTCAAACCAAGTCGCCGCTCAAGACCGACCCGCAACTGCGTGCCGCTTACGATAGTGCTCTGCGTCTGCTCAATACCACCGACATCGCCGTCTACCCGGTTGACTTGAAGGTTATGAAGAGCGGCAAAATTTATCTGGCGAACCCGCCCGCCGGCTACGTTCCCGGACTGGACACCGCGATGCACGTCGTTATCGCCCGCGGCGAAATCAACGATGGCTTAAGGCTGTTCGCCGCCGATACTGGGGGACGGCCGTGCAGCATCACCGCCGAATTAAAGACCTGCGTCCAGGCAATCGCCGACGACAGCGCACATTATTACCTGGTCGGTTTCTACGTCCCCGCGCAGTCGCGCAAGAGCGGCTGGCGCAAGTTGGAAATCACCACCACATCTCCCGGCAGCAAAGTTCGCTCCCGCACCCGCTACTTCATGCCCACTACCCAGGAGCCGGGCGACGCAGACATCCGTGCCGACATGATGGCCGCGGCTAAGGCCAGTATCAGCTACGGTGGCCTCGCCTTTACCGTTGAGCGCCTGCCGGACAGCCCGCGTCCCGCCGACGATCCCATCAATGTGCGCATCAGGGTTCCCGCCGACAGCATCCTGATGCAAACCGGCTTGCAGAAACTTAGCTACCAGATTGCCACCGTGGCCCTCTCGGAAAAAGGCGAGCCGGTCAACGCGGTGCAGATCGTTCCATTCAACTTGAATGCCGAGCAGAGCCAGGAAGCGATGGCAAAGGGTTGGCGGATCAACGAGTCGTGGCCTGAGCTGTCCTCCATGACCGGCGTGCGCTACGTCATTCGCGACAACAATACCGGCCGCATCGGCTCGGTGACCATCCCCCTCACCAGGCAAGCCCCCACACCCGCCACCGCCGGCAAGTAGCACCGCGATGAATCGGGCCGGGGTCCCGTTTTGGACTGCTTCTGGCTTCGGCAATTGGCTTCTCCATTTGACCACCGCAATTCAGCGCGATCTTGCACAGCCTCCCACAACTTTTTTCGTTTATCCACCGACATCGCCAAGCCGTACCTTATTGGCCATTGACCCGGCTTCGTCCCCGGTGTCTACAATGACTGAACGACACCGATGGCAACTACCGATTACAGCCTGGAACGCGGACTGCCGGTCAGCATGGAAGCTGAGCGCTCGATCCTCGGCGCTATCCTGCTCGACAACTCTCTCTACGACCAGGCCGCGGAAAACCTGGTTCCCGACCACTTCTCGCTCGACGCCCACCGCCGCATTTACTCCCGCATGCGCGATCTGCAGGAGACCGGCCGCCCTGTCGACATGATCACCCTGGTCGAGGAACTCGACCGCCGCAAGGAAGTGGAAGCCATCGGCGGCGTGGCCTATCTCTCGTCGCTCATTGATGGCGTGCCTGATCGCCCGTCCATCGAGCACTACGTCCGCATTGTTCGCAACAAGGCGCTGCTGCGCGGCCTCATCAATGTTGCCCAGAACGCCATCGCCGAAGCCATCGAGCACACCGACGAAGCCGAAGAAGTTCTGGGCCGCGCCGAGCAAGCTATCTTCCAGCTCTCCGAAAACCGCATTGGCCAGGGATTCATGGACATCCCCGGCATCATCAAGTCGTCGTTCGGCTCGCTGGAAGAGCTTTACGCCCGCGGCCAGGAGATCACCGGCCTGGCGACGCATTACACCCTGCTCGACAAGTTGACCAGCGGCCTGCAGCCGTCCGATCTGGTCATCGTTGCCGCCCGCCCGTCGATGGGCAAGACCGCCTTCGCCATGAACATTGCCGAGAATGCCGCCGTGATTGACGGCAAGGTGGTCGGCGTCTTCTCCCTGGAAATGTCGCGTGAAGCGCTGCTGATGCGCATGCTCGCCTCCCACGCCCAGGTCGATTCCAAGAACCTGCGGCAGGGCTTCCTCACCAAAGACGACATGCGCAAGCTGACCCAGGCGGTCGAGCAGCTCACCCAGTCCAAGATTCACATCGACGACACCCCGGGCATCTCGGTCAGCGAGATGCGCGCCAAGGCGCGCCGCCTGCGCCAGCAGGAAGGGCTCGACCTCATCATCGTCGATTATCTGCAGCTCATGTCGGCGGTCCCCGATCGGCGGCAAGCGCTTCGAAAACCGCACCCAGGAAGTGTCTGCTATATCGCGAGGACTGAAAGCGCTGGCCAAGGAGTTGAAGGTACCGGTCATCGCGCTCTCCCAGCTCAGTCGCGCTCCGGAAAGCCGCGGCGGCGATCATCGCCCACAGCTCTCCGACCTGCGCGAGTCAGGATCCATCGAGCAGGACGCCGACCTGGTGGCTTTCATCTTCCGCGAAGAGGTTTACAAGAAAGACGATCCCGACCTCGACGGTATCGCCGAGCTCATCATCGCCAAGCAGCGCAACGGCCCGACCGACACGATACGAATGGCGTTCATCAAGCGCTTCACCCGCTTTGAAAACCTGGCTTCCGACAACGACTACACCGGCTAGCGACGGCAACGTCATCGTCATCGTCGGCCACGCCGATTAGGCAGACGCGGCGAACGACTTGGCCGTGGGATCGCCTGCCGGTCCCAGATAAGTAGCGCTTCCAAAACCCAGGATCAAGTATCCCAGGCCGCAAAACAGGAAGATCATCACGATCCCGAACAGTGCGCTCTGTCCAAACGAGCGCGCGATGTCCACGCTCACGATGGCCGTGATCACAATATTGACCACGGGTATCAGATAGAGCAGCAGCCAGCACCCGGGTCGGCCGGCGATCTTGAGAACGATGTAGGCGTTGTATATCGGAATAAGGATGGCCCACCCCGGCTGTCCGGCCTTGGTGAACACCATCCAACCCGCGGCGATGCCCAGCACAGTAAACGCGAGTATCACCAGCAGCACGGGCCCGGTGAACAGCCGGCTAAAGTCCGGTGTACCGCTCCTCTGCATCACCAACCCAAGCAGTGAGGTCATCTGGTCTCCTGTTGTAACGTAAACTCAACCAGCAAAATAAAGCATGTCATCGTGAGCGCCAGCGAAGGACCCCTATACCACAAACGCCGATCCCGACGAAGGCGAATCGATGTGTGTGACCACGCGCCGGAAGATCGCTCGCATGCCCCATGACTAACCACCGCCAGCATCCACCCCAATCCGCTGCCTGACAAGTATCTACCTGCCCACTCCGCTCCCGCGATACCCCACATGCAGCACCGGGTGCCTCACTCAAGCCGCCTTTGCTTGAGTGGGTCTTTTGACTTTACTCGCTATTCAAATGACCGATCACGATGGTCCCTTGTCGTCGCTCCCCCGTAATGAGATCATCCCTCGATGCGTTTCACCATCGCTGTCCTCTTCCTTTTCGCCGGGCTGGCTCACGCGCAAGGCCACCAGCTCCTGCTCATCCAGCGCGTCTCGGCCACGTCGCCCACCGCAGAGCTCAGCGAATGTATCGATGTGAATACCACCGGCGCCTTTCGCTACGAACGTACGCCCGTCGACTCCGGCCAACCCGGGCCGTCCAAAATTCGCGTAGGCACACTGACTTTCGAGCAACGAGGACACCTGAACGACCTACTGAATGATCCGGCGGTCCTATCGCTGTCCCGGCCGGTAGCAGCAAAACGAATCCCGCCGGGAGGCGAAATCTGGCAGATTTCCATCTACCGCGGCGACCACCAGCAGGTGCTCCACTTCGCCAACTCTTCCACCCAGAATCCCGAACTGTCGGTCCGCGGAGGCGCCAAGAGCATCTACAACACGCTGGCCATGAAACAGCTTCTCGACTGGTACCAGCAAATGACCAAGCGAAAACTCGACGACGTGGACAAGACAGCTACTCCCACCTGCTCCTTGAGCCTGTTGCCTCATCACTGACGCGAAACAGGCCTCGGCGGGCGTCCCGGTCAGACGGGCCTCCTCACCATTCGACCCTGAATCTTCGAGGTTGGCCGTGTTCCGCTCCAATCCAGACGCCACCCTGCGTTACCATCATAGGTAATGCGAGACCACTACCGGCGCTGGATACACAACTGGGAACAGCAAATGACCTCGCGCGACAACAATCGCGTGGTGCGTCCGTTTGACTGGGGCCTGGACTGGACCACCCGCTGGCCCGGCATCGAGCGTTTCGCCGTTCCCCAGGACCAGAGCGACCGCGACGCCATGCTGGCGTACATAGTGGCGCTGAATAATCACCTGGCGGAAAACAGCGACGAGTTCTTCGCCTACGACAAGCCCAAAGACTTCCATATCGAGCGCCGCAAAGTCGAACTCTTTCACACCGGCAGCGAGCCGCCTAAGAAGCTGCCGAAAGATGAGTGGGGACAGTTCCTGCGCTTCACCTCGGCGGTGCCGTCGCCTTATCCGGAAAACAACCTGGTCAACGCCCGCTGGTTCCCCGCCAAAGGACATCGCGCCGTGGTGCTGTTGCCGCAATGGAATGCCGACGGCGTCAGCCAGAACGCGCTATGCCGCATCTTCAACCTGCTGGGCATTGCCGCCCTGCGGCTGAGCATGCCGTATCACGACATCCGCCGCCCCAACGGGCTGACGCGGGCTGATTACGCCGTATCCGCCAATGTGGGACGGACGATCGATGCCACCCGCCAGGCGGTCGCCGACATACGCTCCTGCATGGACTGGCTCGAACAGAAAGGCTATTCACGATTGGGTATCGTCGGGACCAGCTTGGGTTCCGTGCCACGCGTTCCTGGCCAGCGCCCACGACGAGCGTATCCGGGTCAACGTCTTCAATCACGCGTCGACGGCGTTCGGCGATGTGGTTTGGACGGGCCAATCAACCCAGCACATACGGCAGGGCCTGGAAGGCGTGCTGTCGCAGGAAGAGTTGCGGCAGGTGTGGCTGTGCATCAGCCCGATTGTTTATTTTGAGAAATATCACCGCTGGCCGAAGAAGTCGCTGATGATCTATGGACGCTACGACCTGACCTTCCTGCCGGAATTTTCCATGCAGGCCGCCAGCGAGTTCCTGCGTCATGGCCTGGACACGACCATCAAGGCGTTGCCCTGCGGCCACTACTCGCTGGGCGAAACCCCGTACAAGTACATGGACGCCTGGCACATTTCACGCTTCCTGGCCAAAGCCTTCGCGGCGTAGGTGCGCAAGTGAACTCGATGCACTTGCGGTGTCATGCTGAGCGCCAGCGAAGGACCGCTGCCCCCACGAAGAGATGTCATTCCGACGGGGCGAACTTCGCCCGCGAAGTGTAGCTAGCGGCGCAACCTACTCTTCCGCGTAATACTCATAATCGGTGGCGCTGATGACCACCGTTTCCGCCAGCGACTGCACATTAAAGAACGCCGCTTCTTCATCGTCGGAAAAGCCCAGCAACCGCGGAGTGGCCGCGGTCAATCCGGCAAGGGCCGCGTCCACGCGACCGTGGGTCCTGTAGTCGATCAGGTCCACCGCGCCGCCGGGATAGTCCGTCACCAGCGCATTGGCGGCCACCGCTCCTCCGCAAAGCAGCGAGCCTACAGCGGCCCGGCGATTGCGCCGCCACATGCGAGCGGCCATCAACAGAAATATGCCGGCGACGGCGTAGTCCAGGGTTGCGTGAGCGGTGGGCGTAACCACCTTGGGCATTCTGCGCGCGGCAAACCGTACACCCTGCTGCCAGAGAAGCATGGGAAACCTCGAGGAATGTTATGCGGGACGATTGTACGCCGCTGGGTTAAAGATGCCGTGAGCCATGGAAGAGTTGGCGCACAGGCGAATGCAAAGTGGAGCCGTACCCTGCTGGGAAGCCGAGGAGGTCGCCTCGGAAATGCAGCAGTCTCGCTGCGCGAGACGGGAGAGCCGGCTCATGCGATCCGTCGCGGACAGATAGCTATACGTAACTACCCGGATTTATGGACCTGATTGTGTGGTGGCGGTTCATCGCCTTGGCGACTCATCCTTCCACCGGCGAGTCGCGGTGGACCACCTTCACGTTGTAGCCGGATTTGGCCAGGCGCTTCTGCACGTCTTCGGCGATCATCACCGAACGGTGCTTGCCGCCGGTGCAGCCGAAGGCGATGGTCAGGTAGCTTTTGCCCTCGCGAATGTAGTGCGGAATGAGGTAGACCAGCAGCTCAGAGATGCGGCGGATGAATTCCTTGGTCTGGGGAAACGAGCGAATGTATTTGGCCACGGCCGGATGGCGCCCGGTGAACGGACGGTACTTGGGGATGAAGTGCGGGTTAGGCAGAAAGCGCACATCGAAGACCAGGTCGGCGTCTTCGGGCACGCCCTCACGATAGCCAAAGCTGACGCAAGAGATAAGAATGTTCTTGTCTTTGTTGCCGCCCTGGAAGCGCTCGGTCAGCATCGAGCGCAGCTCATGGACATTAAACTTGGTAGTGTCGACGACGAGATCGGCCAGCGCCTTCAACGGCTGGAGCCGGCGGCGCTCGGCGATGAGCGAAGCCTTTACCGAGTTGTTGCGACCCAGCGGGTGCGGGCGGCGGGTCTCGCTGTAACGGCGGAGCAGCGCGTCCTCATCGGCTTCCAGGAAGAGCACCGTGGTCTTCACCAGGCGGCGCAGGGAGCCCAGCACCTGGGGCAGCTTGTCGAGACGGGCGCCCTCGCGGATGTCGACCACCAACGCGGCGCGCTGAATTTCCATGGTGTCGAGCACCAGCTCGGCAAAGTTGCTGATGAGACCGACGGGCAGATTATCGACGCAGTAGTAGCCGAGGTCTTCGAAGGTTTTGAGGGCCGACGCCTTGCCGGCGCCGCTCATGCCGGAGATGATCACCAACTCGTGCGAGTCGCGAGCGCGGGGCGGCGTAATGGACTTAGTTTCCGCAGCAGGGGTCTTGCCGCGAACGGACTTCCTGGGGCCTTTGACGGAGCGCATTATCCTGCTTCCCTTTGCGGCGAGAGTACCAGACTTGCGCGTCCGGCGTCAGCCGAAAGTTCACATCAAGTTTGATGTGGCGGGTAACGGTTGCGGCTCATCGGAACTGTTGCAAAGGCGTGAAGATTCGGTACTATCGCAGGCATCGCCGGCGGCGGCAGATAGCATGGAAATTCATCCTCCGGAAGCTCCCGTGCATTCGTTTCGCGACTTTGTGATCCACCTGATGATGATTGCCCTGGGCGTGCTGATCGCGCTGGGCGCGGAAGGCATTGTCGAGCACATTCATAACCGGCACATCGTGGCTGAAGCTAGAGAAAACCTGATGGCCGAGATGGGCGAAAACAAACACACCCTCGACGACAACCTTCCCAAGCTGAAAGAGAATGAGCGACTGCTGGAGCAGACGCTGACCGATGTCCGCAAACTGCAAGCGGACCGTAAAACCAAGATTGGGGACATCAACCTAAACCTGAATTTCTTCTTGCTCAGCGACACCAGTTGGCGGACAGCACAGGCGACCGGCGCCCTGGCACTGATGAACTACCAGCAGGCGCAGGAGTGGGCCGGCTATTACGATGTGCAGACTATGCTGAACCGGCTGGTCTTCTCGCTGGAAGACACCTGGCTGGATATGACGTCGGCGTTCGATCCGTTAGGTACCGATCCGGCGAAGATGGATGACCGCCAACTTGAGGAAATACAGCGTCGGCTGCAGGCGTCGCTGGGCCGGTTGGTCGCGGTGGAGAATATCGGGCACTCGCTGGATGATTTGTATGCCAAGCGAGTTGGGAAATGATGCATCGCCCCGCATGAAGGTCGCGGGCTGGCGCTCAGGATGACAGCGTCCGAAAAACAGCGTCAGTTATCTGCGCGGAAATCCTTCCGCAATGCGAGGAAATGTTTCCGCAAGAACATGATTGACTTCGCTGAAAGTGGCTTTTAGCATCGCGCGCCAAGACAAGCTGATATCTCGCGTTTAGAGGCAGCCACGCGCCATCGGTCCGTTTACTTGGTTACGGTGCTGTATCTCTCCATCTTTGCGACAGCCAACCTGGCGAGCGCCAGAATCATTCACGTACCGGGCGATGCGCCGAGTATCCAGGCGGGCATTGATGCCGCGTCAAATGGCGACGAGGTGTTAGTTGCCCCGGGACACTAGACCAGCGGGGACTACTCGCAGACCAATAACTGCGCAAGCCTGCCGGCGGGTGGCACCTGTTACGTCACCGTGACGTTCTCGCCTACGCACTCCGGATTGCGTATCGGGCGGATCACCATGATGACCAGCGCCTCGTCGCAGCCGACGTGGACCGTTCTGAGCGGACTGGGAAATTAGCGGCGTTCTCGGTCGGGATGACACCTCTTTGCCGGGATAGGGGTCCTTCGCTGCGCTCAGGATGACACGGGTTTCTTTGTCTGTGCGCGCGAAAGCAGCTGCGTCGACTTAGCTCGCGAGGACAAGAGCCCCCTCGCGAGGTGAGTGAGAGGCCCGAGGCTCCAACGTGAGAGGCCTGAAACTTCCAACGTCACGCTGCCTCTGGACAGGAGAATGGGTTCTGGCGTAAAAGCGGGCTATGCGTGTCGCACTTTTTATTTTTCGCTGGGCTGCTGGTGGCGCTGTTGCTGGCAGCGGTGGCTGCAGCGGAGGACTTCGATTGGAACTGGCGTAACCAGCAGGTCGTGGGGCGCAACGATCCCAGTGTGGGCAACACCTCCAAGTTGAAAGAAGCGGACCGCACGGCGCTGATCGACATGATCGTGCAGCGGCTGCAGAAGCCGATGAGCGAGCGCGGCTACGACGATGACCGCATTCGTGAGATCGCTTCCACTTCGCGGGTGCTGTTCGTTGACCTGGGCGACGGCAAGCCGGTGGTGTTCGCGACGTCGCTGGGACTGGAGGGCGGCTGCGACGGGATGGGCAATTGTCCGTTGTGGATCTTCCGCCACACCAAGGAAGGATATCTGCCGCTGCTGGATGCGGAGGCCGCCAGCTACACTTTGCAGCCCGCCGAGGGAACGCTGTCGGACCTGGTGCTGATGACTCACGTGACGGCGCGCCAGAGCAGCCTGGCCGTATATCACTACGCCGAGGGTCAGTACAGCGATACCGGCTGCTATCTGGCGAACTGGCCGCCGCCGGTCGACAACCAGGCGCAGGATCCGGAGATCGTGCCGTGCAAGGCTGATGAGAGCAAGCCGGCCAAGACCGAGGAGGCCAAGCCCGCTGAGGCAGCCCCTACTGACAGTAAGGCTGCCGAGCCGACTCCGGAAGCACCGAAGGCGGGCGAAGCAGCGCCCGCCGAGCCAGCCTCGGCTGAACCGAAGCCTGACGCTCCGAAGGCGGAGGAGGCCAAGCCGGGTGACGCACCAGCGCAACCGCCGCCAGCGGACGCCGCTCCAGCGGAGCCGCCGAAACCTGACGCCAGCCCGGCGGAGCAGCCGAAATCTGACGACTCCGCAGCTGCTGCTTCCGCTTCGGATACTCCAAAGGCGGATGAGCCCAAACCCGACACCCCGGCACAGGAGCCGGCTCCGCCACCGCCTCTCCTGTGCCTCAAAGGGCGGCGTGAACTGGGGTGAAACGAGGAAATTCTCGATTCGGGAAAGGCTTGTCAAGTCCCACTAATGGGCCTAATTCTCTGTAAGATTATGATAATAATGGAAATATAAAAACGATCACTTACTTGACTTAGGATGAGTAGCGTTCACTCATATATTTATGACACAAAACTGCCATATCGAATCGCCAGACTTTTCGGTAAGTTATCAGTCTGGGAGATACTATTTTATGAGTGACGATGAGATTAGGCGGCAAAAGGTTGACCTAACGATTCAGGTCGAAGATTCACAAAAGCGACTTCATGCCCTTCGGGAAAAAGCCACGGCGCGCGCCAACAGAATCATTGACTTTGGTAATCGCCTTAAACGAGCACCGGAGCGTGAAATTTACAGACAGGGGCATAGCATTCTCCACACGCAGCCAGTCGGAGATATCAAACTTCTTGAGGATGGCGACATTGAGGCACTCCAGATAAATCCGGCGTTGGAGATCGCAAATTCTATTCGTGCGGAAATAGGGGTGTTGGCGGACCTGAAAGAACGCCTTGCTAAACTATAAAAATGGTTGAGAAAGCCAAGTTCGACGCACTGTTGCGAAAGATGATCGCCACGCCACCAACCCCACACTCGGAAGTAAAGGTCTCACCCAAGAAGCGGAAAACCAAGAAATCTAGCGAGTAGACTCCCCACCTCTGCTTGCACAGAAGTGGAGAGGTTAATGGCCTAGTCTCTTATTTGCCAAAGAAGATGGCGAGGATCAGGGCCGTCAAGGCCTTAACGATCACAGCTAGAGAGACGAGAGACGTGGTGGCTAGTTCCGCTTTGGAGCGGACAACATGGGTGTTTTGCATTTCTGCACTTCCTCGAATTTGTAGTCCCCCGGTTTTCTCTCCAGAGGTCAGGCGCCTCCGTCTAGGCTTTTCTGGAGCCTAGCGGGATGCCTAATTGTTCTATGTCGAGGTGTCTTTTGAGAATGGCCTTAAGGTGGACTGGCTAGAAAATCTCCCGAGTAAGTTTCTTAAAGGGAAGAGGCTTACCGTTCGCCACTTCGCGCAAGAGGATGTCGAACATCCACGGCTGCATGTGGCGGCGATTGAAGCGCCAGCAGAATTCCTGTAAGTAGGCGTCCATATGGTCGCGGCTCATCTTGTGATACGAGCCTACCAATCCGCGCTTGAATAAGCTAAACGCCGTTTCGATAGATCGGGTTGACCAAATCACATCGTTGTCGCGAATCTCATCCTTGTGGCTGTGGGTTTCGTGCTTCTCTTTCGGAATCGACCAGTTGTAGACCGGGTTCGAGTCGGTAACTACCTTGTCAGTTTCCGGATGCAGCTTGGCGTCCAGTACGGGCCGGATTGCCAGCGCCTTAGTGTTTTCGATGGTTTGCAGGTGGATGCGTCCACCGCGTTCAGCAAGGCCCAGGACGGCAATCTTGGCGTCTTTGCCAGCCTTTACGCCCTTGCGTTTCATCTTGCCACCTACAAAGGTTTCGTCAACTTCAACGATCTTGCCAGGGCCGCCAATCGCGGGAGCGTTCAACTCTTCCATTGCCTTGCGGATGCGGTGACAGAGATACCACGCTGTCTTGTAAGAGCAACCGATGTGCCGTGCAACCTGATTGGCCGAGATGCCTTTCTTGGCTTCGGCCATGAGCGCCATTGCTGCGAACCACTTGGTCAGCGGCAAGTGCGAGTCGTGGAACAGGGTGCCAGTCGTGGCGCTGAAGTGTAGTCCGCAGTCGGAGCATTCAAACAGATGGGCCTTGCGTCCTGTCTTGCCCTTCGTCGTGATCGCGTAGACCTTGGCGCAGTCACAGGACAGGCAGTGAACGCCATTGGGCCAGCGCTGCGTTATCAGGTAGGCCAGCGCCATATCTTCGGTGGCAAATGTTTGTGCGACCTTAAGGAGATTCATGACTGACTCCGAACGGAAATTTGTTACTCAGCTAACTTCAATTGTTTGCGAAATGATTGAAGTTCTTGACGAATATGGTCCATCCGCCGTCGAACGGCGACTAGCTCTTCGGAAGTCGTCTGCGGTTCCAGCTTTTGGCAGACAACCGCAACCTCTTGATGGACGCGATCTAGCAACTCAACCACCTTCGTCAATAGCTGTTTGACATCGGTTTCCATGAATCTCTTATAACCCCGTACTCAACCTAGGTCAAATATATAATCGTTAATATAAATTGTCGAAAACCCGCGGATTGTCTACCGGAATGTGCTATATTGGTAGCAGAGAGTCAGGAGAGATCCATCGCCTCCTTCCTGGCTCTCCATTTTTTTTGCCCTGCGCTTTTACGAGGGCGTCCGCTTCAACCCTTTATTAACAGAGACTTTGAGCCGGTGCCGAGGTTTCCCGGCGAGGCCGGACCGTGTGCCGCTTAGGAAGACCCGTGCGGTCTGGGACCCTGCTGTTCGTGCCTGAAGGCACTCATTACTCGGTGAGGATGCCGAGACGCGGGCCTGAAGGCCCGCTCTACCGAAGCAGTTGCTTCAGCCAGAGCGCACCGCCCGGCTCGTGTCGCGCCTGAAGGCACTCATTACGGAGTGGCCCTGCGACGCGGACCTGAATGTCCGCTCTACTGGCGCCCGTCGGCTTGAACCAGTTGCGAGTGGCGGCCTGGTTGGGGCGTGGAAACGCGCACACCGGACACTGGCGACTAGGCGGCGGCGATCCGCCAGCCACGTTTGGACCGCCGGCGAAGTGGGAATAAGTCCTTGCGCTGCTTTAGGGTGCTCCCGCAAAGTTGTATTCCGGGCGAGTACAATTCCAGTCCGGTCTCAGAATTGCGAGTAAAATTGCAGCAATCGGGGATGGCGACCGTCGCCGGAATCATCCGGCCTTGAACCGTTTACAGGTACTGATCCTTCATGCCGCAAATTGGAAGTTTTACACTCCTGCTTGCCCTGGCGCTCGCAGCCTATTCGTTTATCGCGGGTGTACTGGGCCTGTTCCGCAAGGATGACCGACTCGGGGAGACGGCGCGGCGCGCCGGCATCGCCTCCTGGGCAGCCGTAACTGTCGCCGGATTGGCGTTGGTAATGGCGGCGCTGGGAAACGACTTCTCAGTGGCGTACATCCTGCACCACAGCAACCGCGACCTGCCGGTGGCCTATAAGTTCGCCGCGTTATGGTCGGGACAGGAAGGCTCGCTGCTGTTCTGGGCGTGGCTACTGTCCAGCTATGCCCTGGTGTTGCGGCTGCGTTACAAGGTCGATCCGCAGTTATTCGCTTACGCCTCCGCCATCATTGCGGCGGTGCAGGTGTTCTTCCTGCTGCTGATCAACTTTGCGGCGAACCCGTTTGGGCTGGTGGCGGGAACGATCCCGGCCGATGGCAATGGATTGAATCCGTTGCTGCAGTATCCCGAGATGGTGATCCATCCGCCGATGCTGTACCTGGGCTACGTGGGCGTGACGGTGCCGTTCGCCTTTGCGCTGGGCGCGCTGATCATGAAGTATCCCGGCGAGAAATGGATCCACATTACGCGGCGCTGGACGATGGTGGCGTGGATGTTCCTGACGGTGGGCATCTTCCTGGGAGCACACTGGGCATACGCGGTACTGGGCTGGGGCGGGTACTGGGGATGGGACGCGGTGGAGAATGCGTCGCTGCTGCCGTGGCTGACCATGACGGCGTTCCTGCATTCGGTGATGATGCAGGAAAAGCGCGGCATGATGAAGATGTGGAACATGTGGCTGATCTTCACCACGTTCCTGCTGGCGATTTTTGGAACGTTCCTGACGCGCAGCGGGGTGGTGAGTTCGGTACACGCGTTCGCGCAGTCGAGTATCGGCACATGGTTCGTGTGGTTCCTGGCGATTGCGTTAGCGACGTGCGTATTTTTCTTTGTGCGCAACCGTGAGACGCTGAAGAGCGAGCACCGGCTGGAGTCGCTGGTGTCGCGCGAGTCGAGTTTCCTGTTCAACAACCTGGTGCTGCTGGTGTCGTGCTTCGCGGTGTTGTGGGGCACACTGTTCCCGGTGCTGTCGGAGTGGGTGACCGGATCGAAGGTCACGGTGGGGCCGCCGTTCTTCAACCGGGTGAATGTGCCGATTGCGATTTTCCTGGTGTTCCTGACCGGCGTGGGTCCTCTGCTGGCATGGCGCAAGACGTCGCTCGACAGCCTGAAGCGTAATTTGCTGTGGCCAACGGTGTTTGCTATCGTGACCGCGATTGTGCTGATGGTGGGCGGCATGAAGCCGTGGGAGGACGTGGCGTACTTCTACTCGCTGATTGCGATTTCGCTGTCGGCAATGGTGCTGGCTACGGTCTTTGGCGAGTTTTGGCGCGGCGGACGGGTGATTGCGCGGCAGACCGGGGCGAATATTTTTTCCGGCATGGTGACCATCACGCGGCGCAACACGCGGCGCTATGGCGGCTACCTGGTTCACATCGGCGTGATCTTCATCATCATCGGCTTTGCCGGCCGGCCGTTCAGCCAGGACACGGAGAAGGAGTTGGGCTTCGGCGACAAGATGCAGATCAGTCACTACACGCTGGTGTGCGAGTCGTACACGCAGGACGACAAGCCGAACTACAGCAGCGAGTGGGCGGTGATGGATGTGTACCGCAACGGCAAGCTGATTGACACCATGTATCCGGAGCGACGGTTTTACAAAGCCAGCGAGCAGACGGCAACGATTGTGGCCAACCGTTCGCGACCGAACGAGGATTTATACCTGGTGTACACCGGGCGCAACCAGGATACGGGCAAGCCGATTATCAAGGCGCACGTAAATCCGCTGGTGATGTGGATCTGGTTTGGCGTGCAGGTGGTGGTAGTGGGCACGCTGATTGCGCTGATCCCGAACATGAAGCCGGGGAAGACGAACGTGCGGGAGAAGGACCGCGTCGGAGGCGAGAAGGTGCGAGGCAGCGCGGTGGAAGTGGGTTGAGGCAGTGGTCGGTGCCTGGTAGCTTGCAGTCAGAGCGATATCTTGGCAGGCTGTTTTCCGACGCATGGGAACCGCAGGTCCTTCGACTCCGGCGGCCAAAAGCGGGCCGCCTGCGCTCAGGATGACAAGTCCTGGTCGGGAAATGCACGGATAAGGACATTTTGAAACTCGAAATGGGAAATTCGAAACATATTCGCAAGCGCTTGCTGCAGTTGGCGTTAATAGCGGTGCTGGCCATCGCATTTCTGGGCGCCGACGCGGATGCGCGGTTCAACAAGCTGGGCCATGGGCTGATGTGCGCCTGCGGTTGCAGCCAAGTGTTGCTGGAATGCAATCACGTGGGCTGCACTTACTCCGAACGGATGCGCAACGAGTTGACGGCCGGCATCGAGCGCGGCGACAACGATTCACTCATCCTGCAAAGCTTTGTGCAGAAGTACGGCAACACGGTGCTGTCGGCGCCGTCGAGCACCGGCTTCAACCGGATTGCGTGGATCATGCCATTTGCGGTGTTCGCGCTGGCGTCGTTTCTGACCGTGTGGCTGGTGCGGCTGTGGAAGTCGCGCGCAGTGGCCCAGACAGTAGCGCGTCCGAATTTGCACCTGAAGAACTGGACGAGTTGCGCAAGAAAGCTCGTCAGGAGACAGAGTTCTAAATTAGCGCTGGGCCAAGCTGTGGTGCGGCCGGGATCCCCGACGAGTTCCGCGGTTGGACTTGGTGGGGTGGAGGAGACAGAGTTCTAATGCACGCCCTTATCGCATTGGTTGTACTGGGGCAGGACACCGTGTTCGCGTTGTTTGGCTGCACGCTGTTTGCTGCCGCGCTGTTCGTTTACGTGTTTTACCAGCCGGGTGAAGTGGAAGCCGGCGAGGAGAAGACGCGACTGATGTATCTGCAGGAGCGCAAGGAAGCGACCTACGAAAATCTGCGCGACTTGAGCTTTGAGTACAAGGCGGGCAAGCTGAGCGAGCGCGATTATGCCGGACAGCAGACGTCGCTGGAAGACGAAGCGGCAGCGATCCTGGCGGAGATGGAATCGATTGAGAAAGCGCGGGCTGTCCTACGACGTGGGACACGGCCGGCGGGCGTGCGTCCCAATGGAGGCCGCGCTTGAGGAACGGTCTGCTGCGCCTGGCTTTCAGTTTACTTCTGCTCACTTCCGTCGCGACCGCCCAGAACATCACGGGCACGGTCACCAACGGCACCACCGGCAAACCTGCGGCGGGCGATGACGTGGCGCTGCTGGCGCTATCGCAAGGCATGCAGGAAGTGGGTCATACCAAGAGCGATGCCCAGGGCAAGTTCTCGTTTCCGGCGCCTGCGGACAAGCAAGCGCCGCACATGGTGCGGGTGACGCACCAGGGGGTGGGCTACTTCCCGCAGGGCGGGCCCGCTGATGCCGGGCTCGACCACCGCCGATCTGACAGTGTATGACTCGGCCAAGAAAGTTGACGGGGTGAGCCAGACGGTGGAAGTTGACCGGTTGCAGAGCGATGGCAAGCAACTGCAGGCCATCACGTTGTATGCGGTGACCAATAAATCTGATCCGCCGCGCACGGTGGCCAACGACAAAGGGACGTTCGAGGTGGTGCTGCCCGAAGGCGCCGAGGTGGAATCGGCCCAGGCCAAGGGGCCGGGAGGACAGCCGATTGCCGTCGATACCACGCCCGGCGCAGAGAAGAATCATTACCAGTTGAGCTATCCGTTGCGTCCGGGAGAAACGCAGTTTCAGGTTTCGTATCACATGCCGTACAGCGGCGAGGCGAGCTTTGCGCCCAAGCCGACGCGCGACGTGCAGCACTTCGTGGTGATGATGCCCAAGGGCATGACGTTCACGGCGAAGGACGAGAAGCAATTTCAGCCGATGAGCGATCCGAATTCGGTGATCATGGTGGCTACCAACGTGAAGCCGGGGCAGGACCTGAGCTACCGGATCGCGGGTTCGGGCATCTTCCAGGCAGAAACGGCGCAGGGCAGCGCGCAGGACGGCCAGGCAGCGGGTGGAGCGGGTGCAGCCGGCGGTGGAGCGATGGGCGGAGGACAGGCGGCGGCGAACGACAGCCGTCCGGGTGGAGGCCTGGGTGCTCCGATCGACGCGCCGGATGCGCTGCATGATTATCGGGCCTATATCCTGGGAGCGTTTGCGCTGGTGCTGGTGATGGGCGGAGCGTACGTGGTGTCGCGCTCCAATCGTCCGCATCCAGCGACGGTGGCGGCGGGTGGTGCGAGCACGGTAGATGTCGATTCGCCGGGAACAGACTACGCCGAACCGGCGGCGCCGGTGCGCGACCGCAACGCCATGCTGCTGGAGGCGATGAAGGAAGAACTGTTCCAGTTGGAGATCGACCGGCAAGAGGGCAAGGTTTCCACCGAAGAATACGCCAAGGCGAAGGCGGCGCTGGATGAGACCATCAAGCGGGCGTTGTCGCGTGGGAAGAACGGGTAGTTTGCGCGGGGTTCTTTCTGGGTATAGGGGTCCTTCGCTGGCGCTCAGGATGACAGGATTCATTTGTAGAACGGATAGCTCATGCTCTGCGGTTGATCTTGGCCGATGGCGAAAGCAGGTCCCTCCACTTCGCTTCCCACCCCATCAAGCGGAACGAGCGGCGCTCGATGGGGGCCCGGCTTCGCTTCGGTCGGGATGACACTTCTGCATGGGAATAGGGGTCTTCGCTGGCGCTCGGGATGACAGAGCCCAGTGGCCAGTGTTAGTGGCCACTAGTTAGTTGTCAGAAGCCAGTTCCTACTGCGGGGCAAGGTTTAGGCTGCCACGGAATTACGGAAGCAGCACCACTACGTTACAGCTACGTTTCTTCCCACCCGTAAATCCAGTAGAATCGATGTTGTTCCTTACTATTGTGAAAACGTCCTGGCCTGCGCTGAGCTCCCCAGCGTTCCGCCGTAACCTGCGGAAACTATGAGTCGACTGAGCCGTCTCGTACGGTACTTCAAGCCCTACTGGTTCTACCTGCTGGCATCGGTTATTTCGATGGCCTTGGTTGGGCTGCTCGACGCCTTCCGCCTGCTGCTGATCGGCCCCATCCTGGACAAAGTGCTGAACCCGGCATCGCAGTCGCGCGAGCTGCCCCTGTTCCGCATGCCCATTACCGGCAAACCGGTCGAGTTGAGCTGGTTCGTCCCGGAGCACTTCCACAACGTCTGGACCATCGTGGCCTTCGCGCTGGTGGCTTCCACCGTCTTGAAGGGCCTGCTGGACTACGGCGGCACCTATCTGGCTAACTACGCCGGCTTCGGCATGGTCACCGACCTGCGTAACGAGCTCTACACCGCGACGCTGCGCCGCTCGGTCGCCTTCTTCCAGAAGTACTCCACCGGCACGCTGCTGTCAGCCATCATCAACGACATTGAGCGGGTGCAGTTCGCCATGTCGAGCGTGATGGCGGAGTTCCTGCAGCAGTTCTTCACCTTCCTGTTCACCGGCGTGGTGGTGGTCCTGCTGGGACGCAAGCTGGTGTGGGTGCTCATTATCTTCGTACCAGTGGTCATTTTCGCAGGGCGCCGCATCGGCCATCGGGTGCGCGCCACCACGCGCAAAGGGCAGGACAATCTGGCGGACATCCAGAACATCCTGCATGAGACCATCACCGGCGTGCGCATCGTAAAGGCGTTCTGCATGGAAGCCTGGGAGACGCGCCGGTTCAAGGACGCCGCCCGCCGGCTGTTCAAGGCCAACCTGCGTTCGACCAGCGCTTTCGCCATCAGCTCGCCGATGATGGACATCTTCGGGGCGATTGCCATCGCCATGCTGATCCTGCTGGGGCGCGAGTACATCAAGTCCGGATTCTTCAGCGAAGGCGTCTTCATCGCGTTCATCATCGCGGTGTTCAAGCTGTACGAGCCGGTGCGCAAGTTTGGCCAGTTCAATAACAATTTCCAGCAGGCCCTGGGCGCATCGGAGCAAATTTTCACCTTCCTCGACGCGCACGACGATGTGCGCGAGAAGACCGGCGCCATCCAATTGGCTCCGTTCCACAAGGGCGTGCGCTTTGAGCATGTTCACTTCGGGTACGGCCAGGGCGACGACGAGCGCGAGGTACTGCACGACATCAACCTGGATGTGGCTCCGGGCGAGGTGGTCGCCATCGTGGGTTCCAGCGGATCGGGCAAGACCACGCTGGTGCACCTGCTGCCACGCTTCTTCGACGTCACGCGCGGGCGCCTGCTGATCGACGGCCAGGATGTCCGCGAACTGACGGTGAAGTCGCTGCGTTCGCAGATCGCCATCGTCACCCAGGACACCATTCTGTTCAACGACACGGTGCGCAACAACATCGCCTACGGCCAGCCGGAGATCCCGCAGGCTACGGTGGAAGAAGCAGCCCGCGCGGCGCTGGCGCATGACTTCATCATGGCGTTGCCCAACGGGTACGACTCCATTGTGGGAGAGCGCGGCCTGCGACTGAGCGGCGGCGAGCGCCAGCGGCTATCCATCGCCCGCGCCATCCTGAAGAACGCGCCCATCCTGATTCTGGACGAAGCTACTTCGGCGCTGGACACCGAGAGCGAGTCGCTGGTGCAGACGGCCTTGCAGAACCTGATGGCCGGGCGCACGGTTTTCGTCATCGCTCATCGGCTGTCTACCGTGCGCCGCGCCGACCGCATCCTGGTGCTGGAGAGCGGCGTGATCACCGACGAAGGTTCGCACGAATGTTTAATCGCACATGCAGGAACCTATCGCCGGCTGTATGATTTGCAGTTCGAAGACATCGAAACCCCGACCGGAACGGAGTAAAGCGCCATGACAATTCGTTCCATGACCGGCTACGCTCAGGTGAAAGCCCACCTCAGCGATCAGCTCACGCTGTCGCTCAGCCTGAAATCGGTGAACCATCGCTTCCTCGATCTCCATCTGCGGATGGCGAATGAGTTTGATCCGCTGGAGATGAAAGTGCGGCGGGTGCTGAAAGAGAAGCTGCATCGCGGGCACGTGGAAGTCACCTTCGGCGTGGAACGGAGCGGCGACGCGGCCTTCTCGGTAAATCGCGCCCTGGTGGGCGGCTACCTGCAGACCTTCCGCGAGGTGGCCGAGGAATTTGGGGTGAGCGCCGAGCCGGATCTGAACCTGGTGCTCAAGATGCCTGGGGCGCTGAACGCCGCCGACACCGGCGACGGGATCGCCGCACTGGAAGCCCAGGTAACCGCAACGTTGGAAGAGTGCATTGACCGGCTGAACGTGATGCGCGAAGAAGAAGGCCGCGGCGCGGTGGCCGAACTGCGCACCCGTATGACGCACCTCTCGTCCGCGACCCACGAGGTCGACCAGTTACGCGGCCGGGTGCTGAAGGCGCACCAGGAAAAACTGCACGGCCGCATGCAGGAGTTGCTGGGCATGCACGTGGACCAGGACCGCATCCTGCAGGAGGCGGCGATGCTGGCCGAGCGTAGCGACATTCAGGAAGAGCTGGTGCGGATGAAGAACCACATCCAGCATTTTCTTTCGCTTCTGGATGGCGGCGGCGAAGTGGGGAAGAAGCTGGACTTCCTGCTGCAGGAAATGAACCGCGAAGCCAACACCATGATGTCGAAGACCACCGGCGTGGCCGGGGAGGCCATGCGCATTACCGCGTTGGGCCTGGCCATGAAGTCGGAAATTGAGAAGGCGCGCGAGCAGGTCCAGAACTTAGAATAGCGGCGTACGAAAGGCCCATGAGCGGAATTATTTACATCATTTCGGCACCGTCGGGCTCGGGAAAATCCACGCTCACCAATGAGCTGCGCCGTACCGTCGCCAACCTGGAATTTTCCATCAGCTACACCACCCGGCCGCCGCGGGGCAGCGAGCAATCGGGCCGGGAATACTTTTTCGTGAGCCGCGACACGTTCGAGAAGATGATTGCCGAAGACGAGTTTCTGGAGTGGGCGGAGGTTTTCGGCAATTACTACGGCACGGCCAAGTCGTTCTTGCGGGAGGCGGCGGCGCGCGGCCACGACTTACTGCTGGACATCGATGTGCAGGGCGCGGCCCAGGTGAAGCAGAAAGCCCCGGAGGCGGTGACCATCTTTGTGCTGCCGCCCTCGCGGGAAGAGCTGGAACGCCGTTTGCGCCGCCGTGCCGAGGCCGATGACGCTCTACAGCGGCAGTTGATGGGGGACGGGGCGCGGTTGTTCAATACCGAGGAAATCCTGCAGCGGCGGCTCCGGACCGCCTCCCACGAGATTGAGAATTTCCGGCAGTACGACTATATTCTGGTCAACGACCGGCTGGAGGAGTCCATCGACATCCTGCAGTCGATTGTGGAAGCCGAACGGCTGAAGCGTGACCATGGCGCTTCGACCGCGAAAGATGAGCAAGTGCTGGCGGTTGCCGAACGAGCCTTGCGCGAACAGATGATGCACCAGGTTGAGACGATTCTGGCAACGTTTGACGTTTCCCGTTTACCCACCGTTACGGAGTGACCTATGAAGCTGGTTGAAGGATTCGATAGCAACTATCGTTATGTCCTGGTGGCCGCCCGTCGCGCCCGCCAGATCCAGAATGGCGCTCGCCCAGTCGTGGAACCGCATTCGCGCAAGCCCTGCCGCATTGCCGAAGAAGAACTGCAGGCCGGCAAAGTGAAGTGGGAAATTCCGCCCATGGTCGCCAAGGGCTCGCTCGACACCATCGAGGAACTGCAGAACCAGCCGGTGGGCGGCGAAGCCGACGACTAGAAACTTGCCGGTGCGCCTGCCAAAGCAGCGTCGCACCGGCCCTTACTCCTGTTAGCTCAATAGATATTGACGGTTTGGTCTGACTTGTACAACACGCCGGAGGTGTCCCACGCCTGCACGGTGAGCAGGTGCGTGCCGGCGGCTGCGTTCACGCTGGCCCGGATGGTCGGTCCGGTAGAAGTCGCTACCACCGTGTTGTCGAGGTAAACCTTCATGGCTGTGATTTGCAGCGTGTTGTTCTCGACATCCGCCACTACCGTGAAGGGCGAGTTGGTGTCCTGGTAGTTGCTGGGCTGCTGGATGACGATACCCGGTGAGCAACCGTTCCTTCCGCACTGATAGACGTAATACATCTTGAAACTTGAATTGCTGGTGTAGAGCAGGTGGGACCCGTTATAGGCTTTCACGGTCACGGTCTGCCAGTTGTTGTTGACGGTCCCGCCGGTAATCGCTTGCAGCGTGTTCCCGGTAACCGTGTCGATCAAGCTTCCGTTTAGCCACGCATTCATTGACGTGACATTGGAGCTGCCATCGGCAGTGATCTGCACGCCGTTGCTCGGCTGGTAGGAACCGTTGGTCGGCGAGCACAAATTAATGCCCGACGCAGGATGAGTGCAGGGATACTCGCCACCGATCTGGGTTACCGACGTCGAATACTGGAACAAGTTCCCTTCCGAATCCCAGGCGTTCAAGACCAGGTGATACCTCTGGTTGTAAATGTCGTTAGGATCGCTGAAAAGGAAGGTATTGGTGTTCTGCACCTGGTAAATTTTCTGATTGTCGGAGTAGAGGATCATCTGCACGATCGGCGCGCCATTCCTGCCGGTTGCGGCTCCCTCAATGTTCATGGGATAGGTGGCGGTGGAGTTGTTGCTGGGAAAACAAATGACCGCACCCGGATTGACCGGAGCGGGACAGTTGGCAAAAGCTGGGGTAGAGAGGAAAGTCGCAGCGCAGAATGCGAGGGCAAGGATAGTTCTTTTCATACACACACTCCTAGGTTGTCTCGGGGGAAACAGCAGAACTGGATGAGGATCAGGCAACTGTGTGGCCAAGGCAGAGTTGAACGTCCTGAGAGAAGTTTCCTGCGCCGCGCCTGCGCTCGGACGATCGCATGCAAAAAAGTGGTACCGGATTCCTACATTTGGCAGACGAGCCTGACCCTTGGCTAACTCCCGCTGCAGGTTTGCCCCCGGCGAAGCTATACTTAAGGGGCAATGAGAATCGCCTTGGGCGTCTGTGGCGGGATTGCCGCCTACAAAGCCGCTGAAGTCGTCCGCCACTTGCAGGAGCGTGGCGCGCGCGTGCAGGTCATCATGACCGCCGCTGCCCAGGAGTTCATTCGCCCGCTCACCTTCGCCGCCCTGACCGGAGAAAAAGTCGTCACCAGCATGTTCGGCTCTTCGGCCGAGCAGCCCAATCTCGATTCGGCGGTCGAGCACATTTCGGTTGCGCAATCAATTGACTGTCTGCTGGTTGCCCCGGCCACGGCCGACACGCTCGCCAAGTTCGCGCAAGGCATTGCCAACGACTTCCTCAGCACCCTGTATCTGGCGACCACCGCGCCGGTCGTCGTCGCTCCTGCCATGAACGTGAACATGTGGGAACATCCGGCCACGAAAACGAACCTGGAGATCCTTCGCCAGCGTGGAGTGTTCATCATTGAGCCGGGTAGCGGATACCTGGCTTGCGGCATGGTGGGCGAAGGACGGCTGGCAGAGCCGCAGCAGATTGTTGCGGCCACGCTCGAGCGGTTGGGCGTGGCGCAGGACCTGGCGGGCCAGACCGTGCTGGTCACCGCCGGGCCAACCCATGAGCCGGTCGATCCGGTACGCTATCTGGGGAATCGATCCAGCGGGAAGATGGGCTATGCGCTGGCCGAAGCCGCGCTGCGCCGGGGAGCGAAAGTTGTTCTGGTCAGCGGTCCGACGGCATTGAAGCCGCCTGGCGCCGCCGAGACGATTTTTGTGGAGACGGCGCAGCAGATGCGCACCGCGGTGCTGGATCGCTGGGAGCAGGCGAGCTACATCATCATGGCGGCTGCCGTGGCCGATTATCACGTGAAGAATGTCTCGCCGGAGAAGATCAAGCGCAACGGTTCGCTGGAATTGCAACTCGAACCAAACCCCGACATCCTGGCTGATTTAGGCAGCCTGCGTCATGCCAGCGGAAAAACGTCGCCCGTGCTGATTGGCTTTGCTGCCGAGACGCAGAACCTGTTAGAGAACGCGCGTGCCAAGCTGGCCAAAAAGCGCGTGGACGCGATTGTGCTGAATGATGTTTCGCGGAGTGATATCGGCTTCAACTCGGACCTGAACGAAGTCACCATCCTTACCGCGGGAGACACGATTCAAGTGCCGGAAGCCAGCAAGCTGGACGTCGCACGGAAGATTTTGGATACGGCCGTACGGCTGCGAAATGTGACGGGAGTGCAGGCTTCGAGCTAACAAAAGCCGTCAGCCGTCAGTCTCTTAGCCCATCACCTCGCCGCCCGCGATGTAGAGCGTTTTCCCGGTAATCCACGACGAAGCTTCCGAGCACAGAAACAAGGTAGCTGCGGCAACGTCAAACGGCTTGCCAATCCGGGGAGTCGAAAACGACTGCATCATCGGTTCGCGCTGTTCCTCGGTCAGGAACGGCTCCATCTTTTCGTTGACGGCGACCGACGGGGCGATGGCATTCACCCGAATCCGGTCCGGCCCGAGTTGCCGCGCGAGTTTCCGGATGAGATTCGTGATCCCGGGCCTGGAGCACGAGAATGGCAGTGTGGCTCCGCTGTCGGCACGCGCCGAACTGGTACCTTTCAGCACAATCGCTCCCCCGCCGCGCCTCTTCATTCCCGGCAGAAAACTCTTCACCATCAGAAATTTCGACTTCAGATTCGGGTCCATCACCTGGTCCCACTTCTCTTCCGGCAAATCTACCACCGGCTCGAAGCGGCTGCCGCCACCGGCATACGCTATCAAGAGATCGACGCCGCCAAAGCGCTGTTCCAGCGTGTGCCGCATGGCCTCAACCTGGGCCGGGTCGTTGCAGTCGGCAACGATTGCCATGGCGCTCCCGCCTGCGGCTTCGATTTTCTCCACCAGGCGATTGAGGGCCTCGCGATTTCTGCCGCTCACGATTACCTGCACCAAGTTGGCAGCCAGATAGCGAGCGGTTTCGCTTCCCATGCGGCTGGAGGCGCCACTCAGTAATGCCACCTTGCCAATCAGCCCGGGATAAAGCGGCAGCGTCCTAGGAACGGCCAACGTCGTCGCCATTACTGCTTTCCTTGCGTGGCCGTAGCCTCATTGCGAGACGCGAAGTGGCCGCAGCGTCCGCGCATGCCGCCGCGGAACTTCTCGCGCTCTTCGGGAGTCATGCTCTCCCACCGCTCCGCCATGCGGCGGCGATAGTTGGAGCGGTGAAAGCCGTGACCACCCCAGCTGCCAAACAGAAGGCGGCAGAGGACGAGCACGCCGACGGCTTGCCAGTAGGTAATCTGACGCCAGCCAAAGAGCGAGGGCAAGAGCCAGTTCCACAATTGCTGAATTCCCACGCCAATAGCGCCGATGACGATCACAGCGATAAAAATTCCCAGTACGATCTTCAATCCTCGCGTAATTGCACGGCCGATCATAGTTTGTACCTCATGCTTTCGTAAATTCGTCATACATGGCCTGCAGCCTTCGCCGCAGGTGGAGCACCGCGTACCGCTTGCGCGAGAGCAGCGTGTTCAAACTCACGCCGGTTTCCGCTGCAATTTCCTTGAAGCTGTAGCCGTCAATCTCATGCGCCACGAACACCTCGCGCTGCTCCTCGGGAAGCTCGTCCAAGGCAAACTCCAGCTCCTCCAGCATCACGCTGCGGGCGTAAAGGGCGTCCGGCCCAGCGTCGGGCGAGGGCAGCAGGTCTTCCAACTGCAGCAGCTCACCATCTTCATCGGTCATCGCCGCGTCCCTGAAATTCTCCGGCTTCCGCTTGCGGAACAGGTCGGTGATGCGATTGCGCGCCACGCGAAACAGCCAGCCGGTTATGTGCTCGATGGGCATGAGCAGGCGGTTCGCTTCCACCAGTTCGGAGAAAACCTCCTGCAACACGTCCTCGGCATCGCGCGGATCGGGCACGCGCCGGCGAATGAAGTTGCGCAGCCGGGATTGCTGCTGCTTGACCACATCGGAGATCCGCTGGTCCTGTTCCAGTGCCATGCGCTCCAGGCTCGCTGCGTCGTCCATCCACTGCTGTAGACGAATGAGAGGGTGGAAATATTGTAGGGGGCAGGGAAAATCAGTGGCAGTGGCCGGCCGTCAGTAGTCAGCAGTCAGTAGTCAGCAGTCAGCAGTCAGCAGTCAGCAGTCAGCGAAAGCAAACCCAAAACCTTGCTATTCTCAGCTCTTATTTCTGTGGGAAATCCGAGTTTAGTGAGGCTGGTTAGCTGTTCGTTGACACTTTGGCACGGTTCCGGCAAAATCGCACGCAACACGGAAATCTCAGGATCTCATCGAGGTCTAACGCTACAAATGTTGGTTCGGATTGGAACGGGCGCAAGTGCGTCCCACCGAACTTGCGTATCTCAGGGGGACAGAGGACGAATGGGGAAACATTGGATTGCAGCAATCGCAGCAGCGGGGTTGGGACTGGTGGTGGTAACCCAAGGAGCGGCGGCACCGCCGGCCGGCGGAAAGTCCGACTCGCAAATTGCGCGCGGCGAATACCTGGTGAAGTCGATCGGCCAGTGCGGCGACTGCCACACGCCGTTCAACACCACGGGCGACTACGTGATGGACAAGTGGCTGCAAGGCAAGAAGCTGGAGTTCGGGCCGCTGGTTCCCATGCCGGTGTGGGCCGCGACTTCGCCGAACATCGCCGGTCTTGCCGGATGGGACAAGGACAAAGCCATCCAGTTCTTCATGACAGGGCTGGCGCCCAACGGCATGCCTGCCCGGCCTCCCATGCCACAGTACAAGATGAACCGCGCGGACGCCGAGGCGGTGGTGGCGTACCTGCAGTCGCTGAAGTAAGGCAGTGATCAGCTCTCAGCTGCCGGCTGCGACGACTGAACATTATGCCCCGTCGTCTTAGCTCCTCTTCGCAAACAACACGGCGCTGGTTGCTTCGGCAGCGCTCCATGGGAGGTCACCATGATCGCATCTGGTTTTGTCGGAGTCAGCGTCGATGGGTTCATGGCGCGACGGGACGGCACCTTCGACTTCCTGCCGGCGGATGACGGCGAGCCTCACGGCTTCGAGGAATTTTTCGCCAGTGTGGATACGCTGGTCATCGGCCGCAAGACGCTCGAAACCGTGAAGGCTTTTCCCGGGTGGCCGTACGGCAGCAAGCGCGTAGTGGTGCTTAGCTCGCGGCCGCTCGATATGTCCGGCGTGCGCGGGAAGGTGGAGCATATGGCTGGCCGTCCTGCCGACATTGTGGCCCAGCTCGCCGCCAGCGGCGCGCAGCATCTCTACGTCGACGGAGGAATCACCATCCAGGAATTTCTGCGCGCCGGACAGATCCAGCAGCTTACCGTTACACGCGTGCCGGTTCTCATCGGAGAAGGCATTCCGCTGTTTGGCAGTCTGCCGCACGACGTGAAGCTGGAGCATATCGCCACCCAGGCGTATGCCACGGGGCTGGTCAAGAGCCACTACCGCGTTGTGGGATAAGCGGCCCTTTGCCAGCAAGCCGCCTGCTATCTACAACTTGAAGCTGGGCCGAAACGAGTCGCGCAGACTGCGAACGCGCACGTATCTACCCCTTTTCATCGAGCGGAAAACCTTGCGGGCGAAATTGCCCTCTTACCTAATACACGCAGGGTTAGGCAGTTCCTGTCGAGCGTAACTAGGAGGGGTATATGAAGAAAGTTATGATTGCATTGCTAGCCGGTGCGTTGAGCATCCCGGTGCTGGCATTCGCCCAGCAGGACACCCAGTCGGCGGACAAGGCTGACCAGCAGAAGGCAAACCAGTCCGCAGAAGTCGCTGAAAACGGCAGCAGTACGCTGCCTCAGCACTCGATGACCGGCATGGTCAGCAATAACGGACAGACGTTCACCAGCGACAACAAGAGCTACATCGTGAACAATCCGCATACGCTGAAGGCCTACAACGATCAGAGCGTCATGATCAAGTTCCAGTTCAACGCCGACCAGAACAAGATCCATATCGTGTCGGTGTCGCCGGCGCAGTAAGCAAGTTCCCGAGTTGATCTTCGGACCGTATCGCTTAACGCCGAATTGAACTACAAGTTGCCCCACTCAGGCTTTGTGCCTGGGTGGGGTTTTTCGTGCTGAGGTAAAAAGTCAAAAGCCCCGCCCAAGCAAAAGAGCTTGGACGGGGCACCCATTTGTTTCAAATTGTCTCGAGGGTGTTAAGCCTCGACGACGTTACTTCTTTTCGTCTTCTTCGGGCGCGGAGTCGTTGGCGGCCTGCTGGTCGCGCATGGCCTTGTTTTCTTCCTCGGCCGACTCCATCGCCTTACGGGTTTCCTCGGCGCGCTTGGCACGCATTTCGGCGCGCTTCTGGCGCTTCTCGTCGAGCGTCTTCTCGCTACCCAGCAACTCGACGAAAGCGATATCGCCGCCATCGCCCTGGCGGAAGCCGCCATGAATGATGCGCAGATATCCGCCCTGCGCGGTCGCCATAGCGCGGCGAGATGGTATCGAACAGTTTATCGACTGCGTCGCGCGTCATCAGGTACGACGCTGCCAGGCGGCGGGCCGCAACATCGCCGCGCTTGCCCAGCGTAATCATCTTCTCCACGTGGGGGCGCATGGCCTTGGCCTTGGTGAGCGTGGTCTCGATGCGCTCGTCCACGATCAACGAGGTAACCAGGTTGCGCAGCAGCGCCCGCCGGTGTGAGGTGTTACGGCCTAATTTCCATCCTGCTCTACGATGACGCATTTCCGTTTTCCTTATTGGGTTTCAAATTTCGCGGCCCGGCGGCCGCGGGAACCAGGAGCCGAAGCCCCTCAATGAATGCCCGGGGCTAAAGCCCCAGGCTTTGTTTCGCACCGCATCAGCACGGCTCAACAACTGCCGACAAACTCGGCCTGCGCCTGCGGTTTCGTCGGCTGAAAGCCGACTCAGCGACAGGAATAAGGGCTTCAACACTGGCCTAAAGGCCAGCTCTACCTGAGTCGCCCTATGCGGACAACTGGCCACTAACCACTGCCTTAGTACGTGGGCTCCATGCCGTAGTTGGCGGAACTCAAGCCCGGGGCGGCGCTAGTGCCACTTCCCGGAACCGCGTTGCCGTGCTCGTCGATCTTCATGCCCAGACCCAGGCCCATCGACGACAAGATCTCCTTGATCTCGTTCAGCGACTTGCGGCCAAAGTTCTTGGTCTTCAGCATTTCGGCTTCGGTCTTCTGCACCAGCTCGCCGATGGTCTGGATATTCGCGTTCTTCAGGCAGTTGTAGCTGCGTACCGAAAGCTCCAGTTCTTCGACCGAGCGGTTCAGGTTCTCGTTGCGGATCTCCGGCTTATCGGAGGCGCCCGCGGCCTGTGCCTCGAGCTCCTCTTCAAAGTTGATGAAGATGTTCATGTGATCTTTCAGCAGCTTCGCCGCCAGGCCCAGAGCATCCGCCGGGGTGACCGATCCGTTGGTCCAGATTTCAATCGCCAGCTTGTCGTAGTCGGTAATCTGACCGAGACGAGCGGCTTCCACCGAGTAGTTGCACTTGCGGACGGGCGAGTGCACCGAATCGATGGGAATGAATCCCAGGCCGAGATCCTCGTCGAAATTCTTGTCGGCGGAAACGTAGCCGCGGCCCTTCTTCAGCCGCATTTCCATATCGAGCTTGCCGCCCTCGCTGATGGTGGCAATGTAGACGTCCTTGTCAAGCACTTCGACGTCGCCATCGGCTTCGATCATGCCGGAGGTGATGACCCCAGGCTGATCGGCGCGCAGGTAAATCGCCTTGGGCGCATCGCCGTTGAGGCGAAACGGAATCTGCTTCAGGTTCAGGATGATGTCGGTCGCATCCTCGACCACGCCGGGAATCGACTGAAACTCGTGCAGAACGCCTTCAATCTTGACCGCCGTTACGGCAGCTCCTTCAATCGAAGACAGCAACACGCGGCGCAGCGCGTTGCCAATGGTGGTACCAAATCCACGTTCGAACGGCTGTGCCCAAAAATGACCGTACTTGTCGGTCAGTGTTTCCGTATCGGTAGCCAGTCGTTTCGGTTTTTGAAAGCCCTTCCAAAGCATTTATTGCTCCTGTTTCTCTTCGGCCGTGCTGCTCGGAAGCGCTTACGGGAAGCGGCTTCCGGCTGATCTGGCGCGAAGTCTGTGGGAACGCGCGCTGTCGATGGCGCCGCGCTGTTCCGCCGTGCAATACAAGTTCCCCGCCCACGCCGCCATGACGTGCGCGGGGAATGGTGACTACTTGCTGTAAAGTTCGACGATCAGCTGCTCATTGATGGGCAGGTTGATGTCTTCGCGCTTCGGCAGCGCCAGGACCTTGCCCTTGTAACCGTCGCGATCGACTTCCAGCCAGTTCGGCGGCGGCTGGTGGCTGGCGAACTCCTTGGCAGTCTCCAGGATCACGAGCTTGTTGCTCGCCTCGCGCACCGTGATCTCATCGCCGGCGTGCACCTGGAAGGAAGGAATGTCGACCTTGCGGCCGTTGACCGCAATGTGTCCGTGACGCACCAACTGGCGGGCCTGACGACGCGCGACGGCAAAGCCGAGGCGGTACACCACGCTGTCCAGGCGCCGCTCCAGTTGCTGGAGCAGGACTTCGCCGGTTACGCCCTTACCCTTGGCGGCAGCTTCGAAGTAGTTGCGGAACTGGCCTTCCTGGGCGAAATACATGCGCTTGGCCTTCTGCTTCTCGCGAAGCTGAAGTCCGTAACCCACGATTTTCGCTTTGCGATCTTTGCCGTGCTGGCCGGGAGGGAAATTGCGCTTTTCGATCGGACATTTGTCCGTAAAGCACTTGGAGCCCTTGAGGAACAACTTCATGCCTTCACGACGGCAAAGGCGGCAGACTGCATCTTTATAACGAGCCAAGTTACGTTCTCCTGGTGAAACAGGGGCCAGGGATTAGGGGTTAGGGACTAGCGAAACTCGCATCGTCCGTGCTCCATCGCCTGCTACTGTCGCACTTGCTGATGATCGGTTTACAGGACTTGGCGTCCCTTCATCCCGATCGAAATTCAGTTGTCAGGGGCTAGGGTCTGGGGGTTAGTAGTTAGATGTCGCTACTCACCCTTTCGATCCAACACCCAGTTAGTTACCGGGATGGGCTGGTGGCCGGCTTTCCGGCTGCTAGCCTCAAATCCCTAAACCCTTCTACGCTTGGGCGGGCGGCATCCGTTGTGTGGAACCGGCGTGACGTCCTTGATGGAGCGAACGTCGAGGCCGGCGGCAGCCAAGGCGCGCACGGCCGACTCACGGCCCGAACCCGGACCGCTGACCCGCACTTCCACGCTGCGCATGCCGTGATCGCGCGCCTGGCCGGCGGCGTTGCTGGCGGCCTGCTGCGCCGCGAACGGCGTGCCTTTACGCGATCCGCGGAAACCCAACGACCCCGAGCTCTTCCACGACACGGTGTTGCCGTTCGGGTCGGAGATGGTGACGATGGTGTTGTTGAAGGAAGCCTGCACGTGCACCACTCCATGAGGAATGTGCTTGCGCTCCTTTTTCTTGAACTTCTTGTTCTTGCCCTTCTTGTCGCCTGCGGCGGAACCTGCTGGTTTAGCCATGGATTATGTCTTCCCCGCTGCTTTCTTCTTATTAGCTACCGTGCCCTTGCGCGGTCCCTTACGGGTGCGGGCATTGGTATGGGTACGCTGGCCGCGAACCGGGAGGCTGCGGCGGTGGCGGTACCCGCGATACGAACCGATTTCGATCAGGCGCTTGATGTGCATGGAAACATCTTTGCGCAGATCACCTTCCACGTTGCCGCCTTCTTCGATGACCTGGCGGATGCGGTTGACCTCTTCTTCGTTGAGGTCGCTGACCTTCTTGGTAGGCTCGACATCCGCCGTTCCAAGAATGCTGGCCGCGCGCGAGTTGCCGATACCGAAGATGTACGTCAGCGCGATCTTGATGTGCTTGTTGCGCGGAAGATCCACGCCTGCGATACGTGCCATGTTTACTCCGAAAAAACTTTGTTTGGAGCGGCCAGCCTCTGGCTTTTCGCTCTCAGCTTTTCGCTTTTCGCTTGGCGCGAAAGGCGAGAGTGCTGATTACCCTTGTCTTTGTTTATGCTTGGAGTTTTCGCAGATCACGCGGACCACGCCGTGGCGGCGAATCACCTTGCACTTGTCACAGATTTTCTTTACCGATGCCCGTACCTTCATGATGCCTTCAAATCCCTTCAAAAACTTCGGTAGAACGGCGCTACAGCACCGCGTACCACTCTCTTCTTCCGTCAACCCAATCCGGCTTCAGCCGGTGACAGAGGCTAAAGCCTGGCTGTTGAAACTCTCTAACGCTGGCCTGAAGGTCAGCTCTGCCCGAACTCTACTATTTGTAGCGATATACGATGCGGCCGCGCGTCAAATCGTAGGGCGACAACTCCACCGCTACGCGATCGCCGGGAAGAATACGAATGAAGTTCTTGCGCATCTTGCCGGAGACGTGCGCCAGCACCTGATGCTTGTTCTCCAGCTCGACCTTGAACATGGCATTCGGCAGGGGCTCAACCACCACTGCCATTACTTCAATCGCGTCTTCTTTACTCATTCACACCCAGTTGCCAGTGGCTAGTTAGCCAGTGGCCAGTTTTCGGTCCCTTGTGTCGTTGCTTGCAGTCATTGACTAACCACTAGTCACTGACCACTAGCCACTATTCCGTTAGAATCACCGGCCCATTCTTCGTGACTGCGATGCAGTGCTCGAAGTGGGCACTATAGCTTCCGTCTTCGGTCACCGCGGTCCACTTGTCGTCCAGGACCCGCGTTCCCGGTCCGCCTACATTCACCATCGGCTCGATGGCGATGACCATGCCGTCGCGCAGCTTAGGTCCGTGTCCAGGCGTCCCGTAATTCGGAACCTGCGGATCTTCGTGCAACCGGGTACCGATGCCGTGGCCTACGAACTCCCGCACCACGCTGAAGCCGTTGGCTTCTACCAGCTTCTGTACTGCCGAGCCCACGTCGCCGACTGTGTTGCCCACGCGGGCAGCTTCAATTCCCAGCGCCAGCGATTCACGGGTCACATCCAGCAACTTCTGCAGGTCCGGGGTAACCGAATCGCCCACCGGAACCGTGATGGCCGAATCGCCGTAATAGCCGTCCAGCACGACCCCGCAGTCGATGGAGACGATGTCTCCTGCCTGAAGCACCCGCTTGTCCGACGGGATACCGTGCACGATCTCGTTGTTCACCGAGGTACACAGTACGCAAGGGTAGTCGTAATAACCCTTGAACGCCGGCTTGGCTCCCAGATCGCGGATCTTGCGCTCCGCCACCCGCTCCAAGTCCATGGTCGAACGTCCCGGAGCCACAGCTTCTCTGGTCGCTTCCAGTACCTGGCGGACGATGTGTCCGCTGCGGCGCATTTTCTCGATCTCGGAAGACGACTTACAAACGATTGACATTCTCAATTGCGCTAAACGTCTGCGCCATTACTGCTTCCACCGGTTGTTCGCCATCGACTTCCGTCAGGCGCCCCTGGGCGCGGTAGTAATCCACCAAGGGCAAAGTAAGCTGGTCGTACGCCTTCATGCGTTCGACGAAAACGTCTTCTGCATCGTCCGGGCGCGCCACTAACGGCGTGCCATCAACATCACAGATACCCTGGACTTGGGGAGGCTGGAGGAAGACGTTATAAATCCGCCCGCAGGTGGGACAAGAACGACGTCCGGTAATCCGTTGCAGTAGAGTATTATAACTCACCACCAGCCGGATCACAACCGGAGGCGCGCAGGCCTGCTGGGCCAGCGCATCACCCTTCCTGCCTTCCCTCATCTTCGCCAATTGCGCGTCCAGCCACTCGGCCTGACGCACTGTCCGCGGAAATCCGTCGAGAATAAACCCTCGCCGGCAATCCGCCTGCTCCAACCGGCTGGCGACCATGTCGCAAACCAGCTCGTCCGGCACCAGGTCGCCGCGATCCATGATCGCTTTGGCCTGCCTGCCCAGTTCTGTGTTCCCGGCCACATTCGCCCGCAAGATGTCTCCGGTGGAGATCTGCGGGATCCCGTAAGTGGCCGCGATCCGCTTGGCCTGCGTCCCTTTGCCGGCCGCCGGTGGCCCTAACAGGATGATCGGGCCCGTGACTGTTGCTTCGGTTTTTACGCCCACCGCCGAGGAAGTCTGCGCTTCCATGTCGTTTACCCTGATCGCGTTTCGGTGGCTGACACCCCTGAGCGCAATGCCGCCGAACGTCTGGCCTTTCTCCCCGCCGCTAGACGGGTTGGAGCTCCCGGTACTCCGGAAAACAGTGGCTAGGGGCTAGTGGCGAGGGGTACGTAAAACCAAGCCCCGCCCGATCGAGCCTCCGTCCACCATCAACCACTCACCATAAACCGCCCAAGTAATCCCTAACCTCTAGTCCCTCGTCCCTGCCTTACCACGTTGACCGGCGGCCGCGGATTCGTCCGCTGCGCGGGGTGAATCCTTCGTAATGCCGCATGACCAACTGTGACTCCACCTGGTTGATGGTGTCCATCGCCACACCGACCACAATCAGCAGCGACGTGCCGCCGAAGTAGAAGTTCACCCCCAGACCGTTGGTTACCCAGTTCGGCAAGCGCTCGAAGAACGCGCCGACCGGACCCCACAGGTGGTTGAGGCGGATACCGGCGATCATCCACTCGGGGATGAACGAAATCAGAATCAGGTACAGCGCGCCTACCAGGGTGATGCGGGTCAGAATGTCGTTGATGTAGTTCGCCGTACGCGCGCCCGGCCGGATGCCCGGGATGAACCCGCCATACTTCCGCATGTTGTCGGCAACCTCGGTGGGGTTGAACACGATCGACACGTAGAAGTAAGCGAAGAAGATGATGCCGACGGCATACAGCAGGGTGTACAGCGGCTCGCCCCACTGCAACGCCCGCAACATCGGACCGAAATACCGGTTGTCCTTGAACAGCGCGCCCGCGGTCTGCGGCAAGGTCAGCACCGACGAAGCGAAGATGACCGGCATAACGCCGCCGGAGTTGACCCGCAACGGCAGGTGGGTCGACTGCCCACCCATGATCTTGCGGCCCACGACGCGCTTGGCGTACTGCACCGGAATACGCCGCTCGCTTCGTTCCACGAAGACGATGAAGGCGACCACGGAAACCATCAGCACAACCAGCATCAGCATGGCGGGAACCGTGAAAGCGCCCCAAGCCTGGGTGCGGACCTTCTCGGCCATGTCCATGACGCCGCGGGGCAGGCCCACGACGATGCCGGCAAAGATCAGCAGCGACATGCCGTTGCCGACGCCGCGCTCGGTAATCTGTTCACCCAGCCACATGATGAACACACTGCCCGTGGTGAGGGTCAGCATGGTCATGAGGACAAACTTGTAGCCCGGGTTGACCACGAAGTCAGGCTGCTTCTGCAGCGTGTAGGCGATGCCCAGCGACTGCACCGCGCTGAGGCCCAGGGTCAGGTAGCGCGTCCACTGGGTGATCTTCTTGCGGCCCAGCTCGCCTTCCTTCTGCAGCTTGGCCAGTGGCTCGTAGACCACGGTCATCAACTGCAGAATGATGGACGCTGTGATGTACGGCATGATGCCGAGGGCGAAGATGGTCAGCCGGCGCAACTGGCCGCCGCTGAACAGGTCAACAAAGCCCAGGAAGCTGCCCCGGTTCTGATCGAAGAACTGCGCCAGCTTGTCGGCGTTGATACCCGGCGTCGGAACGTGGCCGCCAAAGCGGTAGACCGCCAGCAGCCCAAGCGTGAACAGAATTCGCTTTCGCAGATCGGGAACGCGGAATACGTTGGCGAACTTCTCGAGCATAAGACCTCTAAAACCAGTGGTTAGTTGTCAGTTATCAGTTGTCGTCAGTAACGGCAACTGAACAAGCCAGCAACGTACGCGCAGCATGTCACCACACCGAAGACATCCGCCTAACTGGCGACTGCCTTGGCCGGCAGGCTGCTGACTACGGTTACCGTGCCTCCGGCCTTTTCGATCTTTTCCTGCGCCGACTTGGAGAACTTGTGGGCATGAACCGTGAGAGCGGTGGACAACTCTCCCTGGCCCAGCACCTTCACCAGCGTGTTTTTGGAGCTCACCACGCCGGCCTTGCGCAGCGACGCGGGCGTGATCTCGGTGATACCCAAGCTCGCCAGCCGCGACAGGTTCACCACTTCATATTCCACCCGGAAGATGTTGGTGAAGCCGCGCTTGGGCAGGCGGCGATGCAGCGGCATCTGGCCGCCTTCAAAACCGCGCATGCTGCGCGAACCGCTGCGCGACCGCTGGCCTTTGTGGCCGCGAGTCGAGGTCTTGCCCATACCCGAGCCCATACCGCGGCCCACGCGCTTGCGATTCTCTGAAGACTTGCGGGGTGCACGTAGATTGCTTAAATTCATTTTTCGATACCTTATCACTTCAGCAGTTGGCATTTTAGCGATTAGCACCTGGCCACTGCGAATGTCATGCGGGCTTTTGGCCAAGTGCTAATGGCCAAATGCCAAGTGCCTGCTCGGCACTACTTCAATATCTCGACCAAATGCGGCACCTTGGCGACCATGCCGCGGATCGACGGCGTGTCTTCGCGCTCCACCACCTGGTTCAGGCGGGTGAAGCCCAGGCCCTTGATCACCAGCTTCTGCTTCACCGGAGCGCAAATCGCCGAGCGAATCCACTTCAGCTGCATCTTGGTGCCTGGCTTGGCGGCCTCGACGACTGCTTTTTTACGAATGCGTGCCATGATTACAGCTCCTCGACCGATTTGCCGCGCATCGCCGCCACTTCCTTACGGTCGCGCAGTTTACCCAGCGCGTTGAAGGTAGCCTTGATCACGTTGTGCGGGTTGGTGGTTCCAATGGACTTGGTCAGCACGTTCTGGATTCCGGCCGAAGTCATGACCGCGCGGACCGCGCCGCCGGCGATAACGCCGGTGCCTTCCGGGGCGGGCTTCAGCAACACCATGCCGGAGCCGTAACGACCCAGCACCTGGTGAGGAATCGTGGTCTGCGTCATGTTAACCCGCAGCAGATTCTTCTTGGCCGATTCAATCCCTTTGCGGATGGCCTGCGGAACTTCCTTCGCCTTGCCGGAGCCGTAGCCCACGACCGCGGAGCCCGGATCGCCCACCACCACCAACGCCGCGAACGACATGTTCTTGCCGCCCTTAACGACCTTGGTGACGCGGTTGATAGAGACTACCTGGTCCTTCAGCTGGTACTGGCCAGCATCAAGCCTCTTCTTAATAATTGGCATTCCCGTTATTTCTCCTGGCGCCGTCTCCGGTGCCTCGAATCTCTTTGTCCGGGCACTCCCGGGTGGCCTATCCTCGTCGCCCGCTTTCAGCGACTGGACAGTGTAAAAACTAGAATTCTAATCCGGCTTCGCGCGCCGCATCAGCCAGCGCCTTCACCCGGCCGTGATACAGATAGCCGCCGCGATCGAAGACCACCTTCTTGATGCCCTTCTCCTTGGCGCGCTCGGCGATCAGCTTGCCCACTTCCTTGGCCGATCCAACGTTGCCGCCGGTAGGACGCTTGTCGCCCTTGATGCCCTTGCCCTTCTCCACCGAGGTGGCGGCGACCAGCGTGGTGCCCTTGGCGTCATCAATGACCTGGGCATAGATGTGGTTCACCGAGCGGTAGATATTGAGCCGCGGACGCTCGGGCGTGCCGGAAATCTTTTTGCGGATGCGGGTATGTACCTTCTGCCGCGTCTGGTCTTTTGAAGTCTTTGCAATCATCGTTTTCTTCCTCACCCCGGGTTTCTGAACCGGGCAACGGTGCGCTGCTGCGCGATACCGTCTACTCGCTTTTCGCTATTCGCGTTTCGCCAGAGGTCCTTTGCCGAAACTGACCACTGGCTACTGACAACTTGTAAGATCCCTCGGCTACGCTCGGGATATCGGCTGCGGGCTCCGGCTACAGCACACGCCCGCAAAACGCCGTTATTTTGCTCCCGTCTTGCCGACCTTCTTCTTCAGGCGCTCGCCGGTATAGCGCACACCCTTGTTCTTGTACGGATCAGGGGGACGCAGGTCGCGCATTTCGGCGGCGACAAAGCCAACCTTCTGCCGGTCGATGCCCGCAACCGTCAGGTGAGTCTGCTTGGGATCGATAGTGACATCGATGCCCGCAGGCAGGGGATACTCGATCGGGTGGGAGTAGCCCAGGGTGAACACCACCGTGCCCTTGCCCTTCATTTCGGCGCGATAGCCGATGCCGACGATATCCAGTTCTTTCGTCCAGCCCTTGGTAACGCCTTCCACCGAATTGAACACCAGGGCGCGCACCAGGCCATGGACCGCGGCCTTGGAATCGTCTTCGCGCACGATGTTCAGCACACCGTCAGTCTGTTCCAGTTTGACGCCGCCCGGCATGTGGGTGACGACTTCGCCCTTGGGGCCCTTCACGCGGACCGTGTTGCCTTCCACGGCGTAGGTCACGCCCTTGGGCAACGGAATCGGTTTCTTTCCAATTCGAGACATAGTATTAGCCTTTAGCAATTAGCTCTTAGCTTTTAGCAAACACGCATAAAAGCTGTTGTCATCCTGAGCGGAGGCGCCATCTTTTGGGCGCCGGAGTCGAAGGACCCCTAATCCCGAATCAGGGTTAGTAAATCTCGCACAGGACTTCGCCGCCTACGCCTTCTTTGCGCGCCTGGCGACCGGTCATCACGCCCCGGGGGGTAGTCAGGATGTTGATACCCAGCCCTCCCAGAACTCGCGGAATCTCGGTGTGGCCTACATAGACGCGGCAGCCGGGGCGCGAAATCCGCTTCAGGTCGGAGATGGGCGAGGTGCTGTCGGGGCTGTACTTCAGGTACACCCGCAGAAACTTGCGGCCTTCTTCTTCCGTCGGCTTGAAGTTCGAAATGTAGCCCTCTTCCTTCAGGATGCGGGCGATTTCCACTTTCAGCTTGGAGTGGGGAATGTCCACCTTCTGCTGCCGGGCCTTGATGGCGTTACGAACTCGGGTCAGAAAATCCGAGACCGGATCGGTCAAACTCATGCTTTGCTTCTCCTCAAATCGTCGCCCGTTAGCTTACCCACCCGGCGCCAATGCGCCCCCGAGGTGGTGGTAAGAACCAGCCGCGACGTACTCACTGCTACCAACCGGAAACCACAACCCGTCGTTTCCGGAACCCTGCCACCCGCTTTGACGCGGGTTGGGGCGGATCTACCAACTCGACTTGGCTACGCCAGGGATCTCGCCCCGCAGCGCCAGATCGCGGAAGTGCAGGCGGCACAGGCCGAACTTGCGCAAGTAGGCGCGCGAACGTCCGCAGATCTTGCAGCGATTGTGCTGCCGGGTCGAGAACTTCAGTTTCTTATGCGTCTTGGCGATTTGTGATGTTCTGGCCATCGTTTCCTTTTTAATTCCGCGCTTCGCTGTTGGCGATTCGCTTTTCGCTCGACGCTTCCGGTCGAGACTTGCTATTTGCTTTAACCAGTCGCTAACTGCTGATTGCTAATTTCTTGTTATGTCCTACCGCGCCGCGGTTTCCGGCGTGCGGAACGGCATACCCATCAGCTTCAAGCAGCGAACGCGCCTGGTCATCGCTTTGGGCCGAGGTCACGATCGTGATGTTCATGCCTTTCATCTTCTCGACCTTCGAGTAATCGATTTCCGGGAAGATCAACTGGTCGCGCACACCCAGCGTGTAATTGCCGCGGCCGTCAAACGACTTGGTCGGCACGCCGCGGAAGTCGCGCACACGGGGCAGCGCCACGTTCAGCAGGCGGTCCATGAACTCGTACATGCGGTCGCCGCGCAGCGTGACCATCACACCGATAGGCATGCCCTCGCGAACCTTGAAGGCCGCGATCGACTTGCGGGCCTTGGTGATGACCGGCTTCTGGCCGGTGATCTGGCCGACTTCGGTGGCTGCCGGATCGATCAGCTTGGCGTTCTGCGTGGCTTCGCCGACACCCATGTTCACGATGATCTTCTCCACTTTGGGAGCGGCCATCGGGTTCTTGAGGTCGAATTCCTTCATCAGCGCCGGCAAAACTTCCTTGTAGTACTTCTCGCGCAGGCGCGCGGTTGCGCGGTTGGTGGCTTTGGGCCGCGAGGGCTTGCTGCCCGGCTGATCGCTGGCGGCTTCTACCGGCTCGCCCTTGGCTTTCTTCTGCGGCTTCGCCTGGGCCTGTCCGTCTTTCGGCGCCTTCTGCTTCTTCTCGTCTGCCATCTCTTGTCTTTACCTTTCTCACGGTTTCGGATCGAGTCCGGTTCGTGAGGTGTTCAATTGGGCCACTCGGTATTTGTCAATTAGCATTTGGCTAAGGCGTTCAAACCAGCTGCCCGGATCCTTTGTTGACGTCGACTGCCCTGGCTAACGGCCAAGGGCTAACCGCCGTGGGTTACTTCTCCAGCGGCGAGCCGCACTTCTTGCAGGCGCGCACGGTCTGGTCGCCGCGATGTTCGTGGGCGACGCGTACCGGACGATTGCACGACTTGCACATCAGCATCACGTTGCTGATGGAGATTGCGCTCTCCTGCTCGGCGATGCCGCCCTTGATGTTTTTCTGCGGGTTGGGACGCACGTTCTTCTTGACCATCATGACGTGCTCAACCAACACCTTGCCTTCGTCCGGCATGACGCGCAGAACGCGGCCTTCCTTGCCCTTGTCTCGTCCGGTAATCACCCGGACCTGATCGTTACGACGGATATCTACGCTCTTCTGCATGGTTATTAAATCCTTCTAGGTGGCCAGCGCCGGCTTTTTAGCACTTGGCATCTGGCACTTAGCTAAATCGCTTGTGCATCAATCCTGTTTGCCAACTCGCACGGTTCAGTTTTGGCTAACTGCCAAGTGCTAATTGCCAACTGCCGCTTTAGAGTACTTCCGGCGCCAGGGAAACAATCTTCAAAAACTTTTTGTCGCGCAGCTCGCGGGCCACCGGTCCGAAGACGCGGGTGCCGACCGGCTCGTGCTGGTCATTGATCAGCACCGCAGCGTTCTGGTCGAAGCGAATGTACGTACCGTCGCGGCGGCGATGCTCTTTGCGGGTGCGCACGATCACAGCCTTCACTACCGTGCCCTTCTTGGCGGTGCCGTCCGGCGAAGCTTCCTTCACCGCTGCGGTAATCACGTCGCCCAGTCCGGCCACCAGGCCGGTCGAGCCGCCCAGCGGCAGAATCATCTGCAGCTTGCGCGCGCCGGAGTTGTCGGCGACCTCGAGCATGCTTCTCATCATCACTGCCATAACTTTTCTCCTTACCACGCACACCCAGAGGGTGCGCCAATCGCCTCTTCCGGCTGGCGACGGCTATGGACCTAGACCGCAGGCTCCTCGATCGGTGGCGCGCCGGCCAGGGCCGAACGCTGCACGATTTCCTTCAACTGCCAGCGCTTCAGCTTGGACAGCGGACGGGTCTCTTCGATCTTCACGAAATCGCCCATGTGCGCCGTGCCTTCTTCGTCGTGCGCATAGAACTTCCGGCTGCGCGTGACCACGCGCTTGTAGAAGGGATGGGCCTTCTGCCGCCGTACCTCCACCACGATGGTCTTGGCCATCTTGGTCGAGACCACTTTGCCAATCAGGATCTTGCGCCGGCCGGCGGTCTTTTCCGTAGTTGCTGCTTTCGTTTCGGCCATGGGTTACTTTTTCTCCGTCGCGGCCTTTTTCTTGGCCGCTTTCTTCGCCGCTACCGGCTTCTTGGCTTTTGCCGTTCTGGCAGGCTCCTTGGCAGCCTTTTTGGCAGCCTTCGCCGGGCTGGGCGCAGCCACCTTGGCCGCTCCCGTTCCGTTACCGGCGGCGATTTGCTTTTCCCGCGCGACGGTATTGATCCGCGCAATGTCTTTCTTCATCTCGCGGATCTTCTTGAGGCTCTCGGTCTGCCCCATCTTCAGCTGAAACTTCATCTTGAACAGCTGATCGGACAGCTCGCGCTGCTGATGGGCCAGCTCGACATCGGTCAGGTTACGAATCTTGTCTACATTCATTGGTTAGCTCTCAGCCGTCAGCTATCAGCTTTCAGCTTATTTCTTCTGGTTCGAGCAATTCGCCGGCCTCATCCTCACCCGCCATCCACGGCCAATTATCCTGGCTGAAAGTTGGTAGCTGACGGCTGACAGCTCTCTAGTGCACGCCTTCGCGCTGCACGAACTTGGTGCGCAAGGGCAGTTTGTGCGAAGCCAGGCGCATAGCTTCGGCCGCATCGGCTGCCGACACCCCTTCCATCTCGAAGAGGATCTTGCCCGGCTTGACCACGGCGACCCAGTGATCGGGAGCGCCCTTGCCCTTACCCATACGGGTTTCGGCCGGCTTCTTGGTGACCGGCTTGTCCGGGAACAGGCGAATCCAGATCTTGCCGCCACGCTTCACGAAACGAGTCATGGCCACACGGCTGGCTTCAATCTGGCGGTCGGTAACCCAACCCGGCTCCAGCACCTTCAAGCCGAAATCGCCGAAGGACAATTCGCCGCCGCGCCACGCCTTGCCGCACATACGACCGCGCTGCTGCTTGCGGTACTTAACTTTCTTTGGCATCAACATAGAAATCAGTGGCTAGTGGGCAGTGATCAGTGGTCAGAAAATCCGACTGACCAACTCCCATTAGCGTCTCTCCATTTTGCTAACAACGTTCCTCGTGCCTGTTCTTAACTGGTCACCGGCCACTGGCCACTAACCACTGTTCTTAAAACGCTCCCGAAGTTACAGCCTGGGGCTCGCGGCGCTTCTCCTTGAAGATCTCGCCCTTGTAGACCCAGCACTTCACGCCGATGATGCCGTACGTGGTGTGTGCTTCGGCAAAGCCGTAGTCGATGTCGGCGCGCAGCGTGTGCAGCGGCAGACGTCCCTGCAGGTACCACTCCGAGCGGGCGATTTCATTGCCGTTCAGACGGCCGCTGACCCGCACCTTGATTCCCTTGCAACCGAAGCGCAGCGCGGAATCAACCGCCTTACGCATGGCGCGGCGGAAGCCGACACGCTTTTCCAGCTGCAGAGCGATGTTTTCGGCCACCAGTTGCGCGTCAAGCTCAGGCTTGTGCACTTCCTGGATGTCGACATACACCTCGCGGTTGGTGCGCTTCTGGATGTCCTGCTTCAGCTTGTCGATCTCCGTACCCTTGCGGCCGATGATGATGCCCGGACGCGCGGTGCGGATAATGATGCGCAGCTTGTTGCCCGGGCGCTCGATCTCGATCGAGCTGACGCCGGCCGACTTGAGCTTTTCCTTCAGCTCAGCCTTCAGCTTGACGTCTTCCAGCAGCAGTTTGTCGTAGTCGCGCACCACGAACCAGCGCGACCTCCACGGCTTGGTGATGCCGAGGCGAAATCCGTATGGATGGACCTTCTGTCCCATAATCTCCTACTTTTTCTTGGCGGGCTTCTTAGCCGCCGACTTCTTTGCTGGAGCCTTCTTCTTGGCCACCGGCCGCTTCGCCGGTGCTTTCTTGGCCGACTTCTTGGCCGACGCGGCGCCTGCCTCAACCGTGTGCGCCAGATCTTCCTTACCGTTGGGGTTCACCTTCTCGGCCAGGGCAATCTCAATGTGCGAGATGCGCCGCTGGTAGCGGAAGGCACGTCCCATCGGGGCCGGACGGATGCGCTTCATGCGGGGCCCGTCGTTGGCAATCGCCCGCTTCACGATCAGGCGGTCGAGATCGACATCCAGACCCTTCTCGGCGCTCACGTAGTTGGCGTTCTCAATCGCCGAGCGCAGCAGTTTGTGCAACTGCGGGGCGATGCCCTTCTTGGTGAACATCAGCGTGTCCAGCGCCTGCTCCACCCGGCGGCCCTTGATCAGGTCCAGCACCAGGCGTGCTTTCTGCGGCGAGACGCGCACGTAATTCAATTTAGCTGTGAATTCCATGTCGTCCTCCTACCGGCCCGCCGGCTTGGCCGCGCTTTCCGTAGCGGCGCGAACCGAGTGGCCCTTGAAGGTACGAGTCATGCTGAACTCGCCCAGCTTGTGGCCCACCATGTTTTCGGTGACATACACCGGGATGAACTTCTTGCCGTTGTGCACCGCCAAGGTGTGTCCCACCATCTCCGGGATCACCGTGGAGCGGCGCGACCAGGTGCGCACGACCTTCTTCTCGTTGCGCGCGTTCATCAGGTCAATCTTCACTTGCAGGTGCGAATCGATGAATGCGCCCTTTTTGGTTGAACGTGCCATATCGTCTCAGTCCTACTTCTGTCTGCGGTTCACGATGAACTTATCGGTCCGCTTATTGTTACGAGTCTTGTAGCCGCGGGTCGGCTGGCCCCAGGGAGTCACCGGGTGGCGTCCGCCACTGGTTTTACCTTCGCCGCCGCCGTGGGGATGGTCGACCGGGTTCATGACCACGCCGCGGTTGGTGGGACGAATGCCCATCCAGCGGGTGCGCCCGGCCTTGCCGAGAGAAATGTTTTCGTGGTCGACGTTGCCTACCTGGCCGACCGTCGCCATGCAATCCACCAGCACCTTGCGGGTTTCGCCGGAAGGCAGCTTCAGCAGGGCGTAATCGCCTTCCTTGGCCACCAGCTGCGCCTGGGCTCCGGCCGAGCGCGCCATCTGCGCGCCCTTCCCGGCTTCAGCTCGATGTTATGCACCGTGGTGCCGGGAGGAATGTTGCGCAGCGGCAGGGCATTGCCTACCAGGATGTCGGCATCAGGACCGCTGACGATCTTGGCGCCCACCTTCAGGCCCACGGGGTAGACGATGTAGCGCTTCTCGCCGTCCGCGTAATTCAGCAGGGCGATGCGAGCCGAGCGGTTGGGATCGTACTCGATGGAGGCGACGGTGGCGGGAATGCCGGCCTTGTCGCGCTTGAAGTCGATGATGCGCAGTTTGCGCTTGTGGCCGCCACCGCGATGCCACATGGTCACGTCGCCGGCATTGCGGCGTCCGCCGGTGCGCTGCTTGACCTCGGTCAGCGGCTTGTACGGCCGGTTGGTCGTCAGGTCGTCGTTCACCGTCGACGTGGTAAAGCGCCGCGTCGGAGTTGTCGGTCGGTAAGTCTTGATTGCCATAATGCGCTCTTCGCTTTTCGCTCTTCGCTATTTGCCAGGATTCTTACTGTCCCTGGCTTCTAGCTCTTGGCCCTTAGCTCTCAGGTTTCGATAACCGCCCTTGCCAGGCTCTTACCGGTTGCTGATCGCCAGGTGCTCGTGGCTACAGATTCTCTGCGTACTCGGGCATTTTCTGTCCGGCCTTCAACCGTACGTAGGCCTTCTTCCAGTCGGGACGGTAGCCGGTAAACTTGCCCCGGCGGCGTTCCTTGCCGGCGAAGGTCGAAGTGCGAACCGAATCCACCTTCACCTTGAAAATGCTCTGCACCGCGTTCTTGATCTCGGTCTTGGTCGACTTGACCGCAACTTCGAAGACCAGCGTGGCTTCCGTTTCCTTGACCCCGAGACCCTTTTCCGTGATCACCGGGCGGCGGATGATCTGATAAGCCGACTTCATTACGCCACCTCCGCGTGCTTACGCTTGGAGGCCGAGGCCTTCAGCGTGTCCTGCAACTTCTCCAGCGCGGGGCGGGCGAAGATGGCGCATTCGTAGCGCAGCAGGTGATAAGGATGAATCTGGTTGCCTGCCAGCAGCTCGACCCCTTCCAGGTTGCGCGAGCTCAGATGCAGGTTGGTGTTCTCCGTGGCCGCGCTCTCTACCAGCAGGGTGGTGCGCTTGGCCTTCAGCTTGTCCAGCGTCTTGCGGAATTCCTTGGTCTTGGCGTCCTTCAGCTCGAAGCTTTCCACCACCACCAGGTTTCCGTCCGCCAGCTTGGCCGCCAGCGCCGAGCGCAGCGCGCCCAGCAGCTTCTTGCGGGGGAACGAGAAGTCATAGGAGCGGGGCTGCGGTCCGTGGACCGTGCCGCCATGACGCCACAGAGGAGAGCGGATGGAGCCCACACGGGCGCGTCCGGTGCCCTTCTGCTTCCACAGCTTCTTGCCCGCACCGCTGACCAGCTTCTTGTTCTTGGTGGCGTGCGTACCGGCCCGCTGCCCGGCGCGGTAATGCTTCACCGCTTCCCAGAGCAGGTCCTCATTCACCGCGCCGAAGACTTCTTCAGCCAGTTCGAGGGAGCCTACTTTTTCGCCGCCCAGATTCACTACATCAATCTTCGCCATAATCTCTTCCAATCGGTTGTCAGTTACTGCATTGGGCTGTCAGCCATCAGCTGTCAGCTTTCAGCCAGAGCAGCTAACCCTGGCTCCTGACCCCTAGTCCCTATTTCTTCTTCGCTACTGCGCGCTTCGAAGCCTTCAACGGATCGACCGTACCCGAGCCGCTGAATCCGCGACGCTCTCTGGGTGGCTTCTTGGCCTTGGTGATGATGACGAACCCGTCATTGTGTCCCGGGACCGCGCCTTCCACCACCAGCAGGTTTTCTTCCTTGTCGACGCCCAGCAGGCGAAGGTTGCGGACGGTTACCCGCTCCACGCCCATGTGTCCCGACATGCGCATACCCTTGAACACGCGCGAGGGAAATGCCGACGAGCCGATGGAGCCGGTGATCTGGAACATCGAGCCGTGCGAGGCCGCGCCGCCGGCAAACTTGTGGCGCTTCACCACACCGGCAAAGCCGCGTCCCTTGCTGGTTCCGGCGATATCGACAAACTTTTCGCCGTCGAACATATCGACCATGATCTTGTCGCCGACCTTGGTGCTGTCTTCCTTGGTCTCCGGATCGATGATGATGGGCACTTCCCGCAGGAAGCGAAGCGGCGGCAGGTTGTTCTTGGCGAAGTGGCCCTTCATCGCCTTGGTCAGGCGGGACTCCTTCACGAATTCAACCAGGCCGATCTGGGCGGCATCGTAGCCGTCCCGCGTCACCGTCTTGCGCTGGGTCACAACGCAGGGGCCGGCCTTCAGGATCGTGACCGGGTGAACGTCACCCTTGTCATCGAACAGCTGCGTCATACCGACTTTTTTACCGAGAATTCCACTGACTGCCATGTTCTTGTCCTCAACTCCGCTTCCTTTCGTTTCCGGTTCGTTGAACCGGGGGCTCGCGCCGCGGAAGCTTTGTTCTTATCGCTCTTCGCCGTTCGCTATTCGCTTTTCGCCAGACCGCATGTCCGAATCAGACTTGTTTCTGGCGAAGAGCGAACAGCGAGAAGCGAATCGCGGTTTACTTATGTTCCTTGCCGAAAGCCTTGATCTCGACGTCCACACCGGCGGGAAGTTCCAGTTTCATCAGAGCGTCAACCGTCTGCTGCGTCGGCTCCAGAATGTCGAGCAGGCGCTTGTGGGTGCGAATCTCAAACTGCTCGCGCGATTTCTTGTCGACGTGGGGAGAACGCAGCACGCAGTACTTGTTCTTCACCGTAGGGAGCGGAATCGGTCCCGCAATCTGCGCTCCCGTGCGCCGCGCCGTGTCGACGATCTCGCCGGTGGACTGGTCGAGAATGCGATAGTCGTAAGCTTTCAACCGGATGCGAATTCGTTCTTTGCCAATCACGTTAGCTTCTCTCAAAGATCTTTTTGTTAGGACCGGTCCGCGTCTCCGCTCCGCGTCCTGCGGCGTGTGCCGCGATTATTCGGGTGCCCCACTCATTCCGCCTTCTGGAGTGAGTGGGGCGAATCTTTACGCAATGATTTCGCTGATGGTGCCGGCGCCCACAGTGCGTCCGCCTTCGCGAATCGCGAACCGCAAGCCCTTTTCCATCGCCACCGGCGTAATCAGCTCGATCTCCAGAGCCACGTTATCGCCCGGCATCACCATCTCCGCGCCTTCCGGCAACGTCGCCACGCCCGTGACATCCGTCGTGCGGAAGTAGAACTGCGGCCGGTAGCCCTTGAAGAACGGCGTGTGACGGCCACCTTCGTCCTTGGACAAGATGTAAACCTCGCCCTTGAACTTGGTGTGCGGCGTAATCGAGCCGCCCTTGGCCAGCACCATGCCGCGCTCCACGTCTTCCTTCGCCGTGCCGCGCAGCAGCAGGCCGGCATTGTCGCCCGCCATGCCTTCGTCCAGCTGCTTCTTGAACATTTCCACGCCGGTTACCACCGTCTTGCGCGTCTCGCGGAAGCCGACGATCTCCACATCCTCGCCCACCTTCACCTTGCCGCGCTCGATACGTCCGGTCACCACCGTGCCGCGTCCCTGAATCGAGAAGATATCTTCAATCGGCATCAGGAACGGCTTGTCGATATCACGCGCCGGCAGCGGCACGCTCTTGTCGACCGCGTCCATCAGCTCGTCGACCTTCGCTTCCCACTGCGCTTCGCCGTTCAACGCGCCCAGCGCCGAGCCGCGAACCACCGGCAGATCGTCGCCCGGGAAGCCGTACTTCGACAGCAGCTCGCGAACTTCCATCTCCACCAGGTCGATCAGCTCAGGATCTTCCACCGCATCGCACTTGTTGAGGAACACCACGATGTAGGGCACGCCCACCTGGCGGGCCAGCAGCACGTGCTCCTTGGTCTGCGGCATGGGGCCGTCGGTGGCCGCGACTACGAGGATCGCGCCATCCATCTGCGCCGCGCCGGTAATCATGTTCTTGATGTAGTCGGCGTGGCCCGGGCAATCGACGTGGGCGTAGTGACGGTTGGCCGTCTCATACTCCACGTGCGCCGTGGCGATGGTGATGCCGCGCTCCCGCTCTTCCGGCGCGTTGTCGATGGAATCGAACGAGCGGAACTTGATGTGCGGGTTGTGCTTCGACAATACCTTGGTAATGGCCGCCGTCAACGTCGTCTTGCCGTGATCGATGTGCCCGATCGTGCCTACGTTTACGTGCGGCTTGCTGCGGTCAAATTTCTCTTTCGCCATTGGAGCTCCGTAATGTCTCTTGCAGGGGCTAAAGCCCCGATCTTTTAATTGCTCTTATCGGCACGACTAAAGTCGTGCCCTGATACGAATCAACTACAAACTCAGGTCAAATCTGACCAGTCGTCATCAAACACGGCCATACTCACTTGGTTCCGGCCGGGCTCTTGCCCTGCACCTTGGCCACAATCTCTTCCGCTACCGCGCGGGGCGCTTCTTCGTAGCGCGAGAAGTGCATGCTGAAGGTCGCGCGGCCCTGGGTGTTCGAACGCATGTTGGTGGCGTAGCCGAACATTTCAGCCAGCGGCACCATCGCCTTGATGACCTGCGATCCGGCGCGATGCTCCAGCGCCTCGATGCGGCCGCGGCGGCTGCTCAGGTCGCCGATGATGGTGCCCATGTATTCCTCGGGCACAACCACTTCTACCGACATGACCGGCTCCAGCAGAACCGGGCTGGCCTTGCGGGCCGCTTCCTTGAACGCCATCGAGCCGGCGATCTTGAAGGCCATTTCGTTGGAATCGACATCGTGATAGCTGCCGTCGTACAGGATGGCTTTCACGTCCACCATTTCGTAGCCGGCGAGTACGCCGCCTTCCATGGCTTCCTTGATACCCTGGTCGACCGGCTTAATGAATTCCTTCGGAATCACGCCGCCCACAACTTCATTGACGAACTCGTAGCCCTTGCCCGGCTCGTTCGGCTCCAGGCGGATGCGCACGTGACCGTACTGGCCGCTGCCACCGGTCTGGCGGATGTACTTGCCTTCCGCCTTCGATTCCTTGCGGATGGTTTCGCGATAGGCCACCTGCGGCTTGCCGACGTTGGCCTGCACGTTGAACTCGCGCATCATGCGGTCGACGATGATTTCCAGGTGGAGCTCGCCCATACCCTCAATGATGGTCTGGCCGCTGTCGGGGTCGGTGCTGACCCTGAACGTGGGGTCTTCCTGCGCCAGCTTGCTCAGCGCAATGCCCATCTTTTCCTGATCGCTCTTGGTCTTCGGCTCAACCGCAACCGCGATCACCGGCGCCGGGAACTCGATCGACTCCAGCATGATCGGGGTGATCTTCGTCGCAGATGGTGTCGCCGGTGGTGATGTTCTTCAGTCCGACGCAAGCGCAGATGTCGCCGGCATAAATCTCGGTAATGTCTTCGCGCTTGTTGGCGTGCATCTTCAGCAGGCGGCCGATGCGCTCGGTGCGGGAGCGTCCGCTGATGTGGCACGCTGTCGCCCTGCTTCAGACTGTCCGGAGTAGATGCGGATAAAGGTCAGCTGGCCCACAAACGGGTCGCTCATGATCTTGAACGCCAGCGCCGAGAATGGAGCTTTGTCGTCGGCGGGCCGCGCTTCTTCCAGCCCAGTGTCCGGATTGATGCCCATCACAGGGGGCACGTCGAGCGGCGAAGGCAGGTAATCGACCACCGCGTCGAGCAGCGGCTGCACACCCTTGTTCTTGAAGGCGGTTCCGCAGATCACCGGGAACACCTTCATCTTCAGGGTGGCGCGGCGCAGGGCGGCTTTCAGTTCGGCTTCGCCAATGGTTTCGCCTTCGATGTACTTCTGCATCAGCTCGTCCTGATCGTCGTTTTCGACAACCGTTTCCACCAGAATCTGGTGGTAAGCCTGGGCCTTCTTCTTCAGCTCTTCGGGGATCTCCTCGATGACGTACTCGGCGCCCATGGTCTCGTCTTTCCAGATGATGGCCTTCATGGTCATCAGGTCGACGACGCCCTTGAACTTGTCTTCCTGCGCCGATAGGCAGCTGGATGGCAACGGGCTTGGCATTGAGACGCTTGCGGATGGTATCGACGGCGTGCTCAAAATCGGCACCCATCTTGTCGATCTTATTGATGAAGCAGATGCGGGGAACGCCGTACTTGTCGGCCTGGCGCCACACTGTCTCCGACTGCGGCTCGACCCCGTGCACAGCATCGAACACCGCGCAGGCGCCGTCGAGGACGCGCAGCGAGCGCTCCACTTCGGCCGTGAAATCCACGTGGCCGGGGGTGTCGATGATGTTGATGCGAATATCTTTCCAGACGCAGGTCGTGGCCGCCGAGGTGATGGTGATGCCGCGCTCCTGCTCCTGCGCCATCCAGTCCATCGTCGCGGTGCCTTCATGGACTTCACCGATGCGGTGGGTGCGTCCTGTATAGAACAGGATGCGCTCCGTCGTGGTGGTCTTACCGGCATCGATGTGGGCCATGATGCCGATGTTCCTGCAACGCTCTAATGGGACTTGTCTGGGCACAATCTTTTCCGTTTCTCGCTTTAGCTCCGGTCTCCTCGGAGCGAAGGGTTCAGTTTTCCGCGCTACGCCATCCGGCTTCGGAGCGCCTGCCGCTGCTTACCAGCGGTAGTGGGCAAAGGCCTTGTTGGCTTCGGCCATGCGGTGCACGTCTTCCTTCTTCTTAATGGCCGCGCCACGCCCGTTGGCAGCGTCGAGCAGCTCATTGGCAGCTTGTCGATCATGCCCTTCTCGCCACGGCTGCGGCTGTACTGGCAGAATCCAGCGGATAGCCAGCGACGTGCGGCGGTCGGCATTGACCTCGACCGGAACCTGGTAGTTGGCGCCGCCGACGCGGCGGGTCTTCACTTCCAGGACGCGGCTTGGCGTTCTCGACGGCCTTCTTGAACAGCTTGATGGCCTCGTCGCCGCCTTTTTCTTCCAGCTTCTTCATCGCGCTGTAGAAGATGCCCTGGGCGGTCGACTTCTTGCCGTCCCACATCATGGAGTTCACAAACTTGTTGACCAGCGTGGACTGGTAGACCGGGTCGGCCAGCGGTTCACGCTTCGCGATATGTCCTTTTCTCGGCATAAATCCTCAAACCTCGAATGCTGTCGCCGGCTTAAGCCGGCTTGAGGAAGCTCAGTTGCTTCCTCAACGCTGACCTGAAGGTCAGCTCTACCCTCTAGGCCTTGGGCCGCTTGGCTCCGTACTTGGAGCGGCTCTGCTTGCGGTTGGCGACGCCCACGGAATCCAGCGTGCCGCGCACCACGTGATAACGCACGCCCGGCAGGTCCTTCACACGGCCGCCGCGGATCAGCACAATCGAGTGCTCCTGCAGGTTGTGGCCGACACCGGGAATGTAGGTCGTCACTTCGATTCCGTTGGTCAGACGAACACGCGCGACTTTGCGCAAGCGCGGAGTTCGGCTTCTTCGGCGTCTGGGTGTACACGCGGGTGCAGACGCCGCGCTTCTGCGGGCAGGACTGCAGCGCCGGGCTGGCCGTCTTGTAGTTCGGCGCCTTCCGGCCCTTGCGCACCAGTTGATTAAAAGTAGGCACTCTTTGCAGCTCCTTAACGAACCACTTCGTTCATGGCCCCAGCCCTTGGCCTGGCAACCGCGGCGGTACGCCGCATTCCAGTGTTACTGCGGCCGCACAATGCCGCAACCTGCTTCAACCTGGCCATACCGCCGCAATGGCGCCGGCCAGCGGCGCAGAAGTTCTGATCCCATCTCTGGGACTGGGCAAAAAGCCGTTCGATGGCTCAAGGCCATCTCGCCCATACTTCTCCGGCGCAATGGCCGGAGAATTTTGGTTTCCGATCTGGTTAGGCTAGCGACGGTGGCGCCGTGGTCGTTCCGGAATCCAGCTTTAGAAGCCGGATGCGGAGATCAAAAACGAGGGCACTCCGTTTCGTTGCCTCGGCCTGCATACCCACCGGAAAGTCCAGCGGAAGCGCAGACACGTTTCAGCGAGGATCCTGCAAATTCATCTTACAGGATTTGAGATCAAGAGCACAGCCAGACACAACAGGCAGTCCAAACATGACTCGCAGAACCTTTTAAATATAGCAACCAGGTTCCCCTCCGTCAACCACTTCCGGTAGATTTCGCCGGCGTTACCTACCCGGGTTGCGGAGCCATCCAGAAGTTAGAAGGCGCGCGTGTTCTGCGACGCCTTTTGAACAGCCGGACCGCTTCCCTTAGCAGCAGCCTCGTCCGGCATGGTCTCCACCGCAGCGGCCGGCTCAGCCTGTTTCCGGGCCTCGGAAGCGGCCGCGGCGGCCTTATTCCGGTCGGTGGTGGTCCTCATCTTGTCGGAAAATTTCTGACGCGCGCGATCCTCGTATTTACTCATGCTTCCACTCTACGCTCCCGGAGACCACCGCGGCGATGGCCTCCACCTCGGCCAGGAAGCCGTCATGGCCATGGGCGGACTCGAACTCGGTGTAGTCGCAGGTGGCGCCCGCCGCCTGGATGCGACCGGCCAGCGACCGCACGTCGGCCGGGGGAAAGAGCCAGTCTGAGCTGATCCCTACCAGGGAGACCCGCGCCCGGATACGCCGTAGAGCTTCCTCTTCCGACGCATAGCCCTGCGCCAGATCGAAGTTGTCCATCATCTTGGAGATGGTCAGGTACGTGTTGGCGTCGAAGCGCTGCACGAACTTCTCGCCCTGGTAGTCCAGGTAGCCAGCCACATCATAGCGATGGGCCAGCGACGTGAGGGGGTCCTCGCCGTTGCGGTTAGGGCGTCGGCCGTAGCGCTCGCCAAACAGCTCAGCCGATTTGTAGGAGCACATGGCCAGGGCGCGGGCCAACCCCAAGCCGGCAACGGGCTGCTTGTCCGCGGGATAGCGGCCGTCGTGGAATTCGGGATCGAGCTGTATGGCTTGCCGTTGCAGGTGATTGAGAGCGAGGCCCATGGCCGACAGAGGGGCAGTGCCGATCGCAATCGAGTGCCCCACCCGCCGGGGAAAGTCCACCGCCCACTGCAACGCCTGCATGCCGCCAATGGAAGCGCCAATCACCACCTGCAGCCGGTCGATACCCAACTGGTCGAGCGCCAGGGCCTGGGAGCGAACCACATCGCGAATGGTGACCAGCGGGAAGTCCGGGCCGTACGGCTTGCCAGTCGCCGAATTCACCGACGCTGGACCGCTCGAACCGTAACACGATCCCAGAATGTTGGTACACAGCACGCAGTCGCGCTCGAGATCAAAGACGCTGCCGAACATTTCCGGCCACCAATCGGCAGCGCGCGCCGATCCCGACAGCGCATGGCAGATGAGCACCACGTTGCTGCGCTCCCGATTCAGCTCGCCATACATGGCGTAGCGAATGGAAACGGGCTGCAGCGAGCCGCCGGCCTCGAGACGGAACGGCGACTCCTGCGCCAGCAACACGTCGCCTTCACGGGTGGGCTCCAGCGTCATGTCCGCCTCAGTTTCCGGAGCGCTGGCTGGCGTCACCTGCGCTGGCTGCTGGAATCTTGCCTGTAGCCATGCCCAGCCCACGGTCGAGGTCGGCGAGGATGTCGCGAATGTCCTCGATGCCCACCGAAAGTCGAATCAACTCCGGCGTCACCCCGGTGTCGCGCTGCTCAGCTTCGTTCAGTTGCTGGTGCGTGGTCGATGCTGGATGAATCACTAGCGACTTGGCATCGCCAATGTTCGCCAGCAGGCTGAACAGTTGCAGCGAGTTGATGAATCGCTTGCCCGCCTCGAACCCGCCGCGAATGCCGAAAGTAATGAGCGCCCCCGCGCCGTGCGGCAGATACTTGCGTCCTAACTGAAAGTACTTGCTGGTGGGCAGCCCGGGATAGTTGACCCATTCCACGTCGGCGTGGCTGGCCAGAAATTCCGCGACCTTGAGGGCGTTCTCCGAATGGCGCTCCATGCGCAGCGGCAGCGTTTCCGCGCCCTGTAACAGCAGGAAGGCATTGAACGGCGACAGGCACGCGCCGGTATCGCGCAGTCCCTGCACTCGCGCCTTGAGAATGAACGCCAGATTACCGAAGGCCTTGGTGTAGGAAATGCCGTGATACGACGGGTCGGGTTCGACGAAAGACGGGAAGCGTCCAGAGGCCTCCCAGTCGAACTTGCCGCTGTCGACGATGACGCCGCCAATGGAATTGCCATGGCCGCCAATGAACTTGGTGGCGGAGTTGATGACGATGTCGGCGCCCCAGGCGATGGGGCGGCACAGCGCCGGGCTGGCCGCAGTGTTATCGACGATGAGCGGCACGCCCTGGTCGTGCGCAATGTGGGCAAGCTCCTCGATGTCGACGATGTCAAGCTTGGGATTGCCCAGGGTTTCGGCAAAGACCGCCTTGGTCTTGCCGGTAATGGCCGCGCGCAGACCCTTCAGGTCATCCGGATCGGCAAACTTCACCTTCACCCCGAGCTTAGGGAAGGTGTAATGAAACAGGTTGTAAGTCCCGCCATACAGCGACGTGGTGGAGACGATTTCATCACCCGCCGATGCCAGGGTGAGGAGGGTAAGCGTCTCCGCCGCCTGGCCCGAAGCCACCGCGAGACCGGCAACGCCACCTTCCAGCGCCGCAATGCGTTTCTCGAAGACGTCGGTGGTGGGGTTCATGATGCGGGTGTAGATGTTGCCGAACTCCTGCAGGGCGAAGAGGCGGGCGGCATGGTCGGCATCGTCGAAGACGTAGGACGAAGTCTGGTAGATGGGGACGGCGCGCGACTTGGTAGTTGGATCCACTTCCTGACCACCATGGATGGCGAGCGTATTGAAGTTAAAGTCCGGCTTTCCGTCGGTAGTGCTCATCGCTGCTCCTCTCCTGCTTTGCGGTGCTTCTTAATGATTCGGCTGAAAACAATACGACCCACAATCGCCTGGACTGTGGGTCGGTCGAGAACTCTGCGGCTGGCTTGCTACTTAGAATTCGGCCGCTGCTTCGCCTACCCACAGATGGGCTTGGCTACACATAGCCATGGCCGGAGTTACGCAGTGGGCGGCGAGAACCATACCCAAAGTGTAAGCGACGGGCGGACAAAGTCAAGGCAGCCCACAAGGCGAATCCGCAACTCGGTCACGCGCCAGGGGTTTCCAGCAGGCGGCGCCGGTCACGTTCGCTGTCAGCAGGAGTGCCCAAAGGCCTCTTCGCCGCACAAGGATGATCGCGGCTGAAGCTGAGACGTTCCTTGTCGGTACTTTGCTTGCGGAAAGCCGTAACCAGCCTCTACACTTAGGGCTTTCCTATTGTCATAATTCGGTTGGCGCATCCGCTGGCACGTGTGGCTGGCGGGGAGGATACATGCAGCGGGTTTCAGCGGTCCCTGTCTTGGCTGCGTTCTTAGCAGTTCTCTCACTTCTATTTCTAGCCGCGTGCGGCGGCGGCAGCAGCAATACCACCAACACGGTCACCCAGATTGTTTTGTCGCCAACCTCGATTTCGGTGAATGAAGGCGGCGTGGTGACGCTTTCGGCGATTGCGGAAAACGCCGCCGGGGGCACGGTCGCCGCCGATATCAGCTTTACCAGCAGCAACACCGGCATCGCCACCGTCTCCAGCGGCGGACTGGTGTGCGGCGGCGTATGGGATTCCAGTTTTATCAACTGCAACGCCACCAACGGGAGCGGCGGCGTAGGACAGTCGACCATCACGGCGACGTCCGGCACTGTGACCGCTACCGCAACCGTGTACGTGCACGAAACGGTTGACCAGGTACAGGCCGTCCTGGGTGCCAACTGCACCACGTCGGGCACGCAGGTCGACATTGCCGGCAAAGCCTTCAGCACCACCGCGCCGGGGTGTTCGACCGCATCTCCGTGCGACATTACTTCGACGGTAGGACCGTTCAGCTTCGGCTCCAACGACACCTCGATTGCGGCGCTCAACAGCAGCTCGGTTCTGTTCGCAGGCGCTCCGGGAGCGACCTCGGTGTTCGCCAGTGTTTCCGGTGTCAATAGCGTGGGTGTGCCTTATCTCACCTGCCCCGTCGCCACCATCCAGATTCATAGTTCGGTGAGCAACGCCACGGCGTTTACCCAGAGCGCCGGCGGCACGGAAACTCTCACCGCCGACGTATACGACATCAACGGGCAATACGTGAAGCCAACCCTGACCTGGGGTTCGTCCTCGATAGCGACGGCGACGGTGGCAGCCACCGGAACAGTCAACAATCCGGCAACCATCACCGCAGTGGCCGGCGGCAATGCTTACATCACGGCGTCTTGCAGCTATCCGGATTGCAACAAGAATGTCCCGGCCCAATACAGCCAGAACGTTGTGACCATGACGGTCACCGGCAGCAGCCCGACCACGGTGTATGCGGCCAGCACCAACTCAAAGACGCTGGTGCCCATCAGCACGTCCGCCAACACCGCCGGGACAGCCATCACGCTGCCCAACTATCCCAACTCAATCATCGCCGATCCCGCCGGCAAGGCGGTCTACCTCGGCTCAGCCTCGGGCATGATGGCGGTACAGACCAGCGGCACGACGGTGACGACCTTCCCGGTCAATGGGACGATCATTGCCATTTCGCCCGACGGACAATACCTGCTGTTCTCCGATACGGTGACCGGCAGCCTGAACTACTACAGCATCACCTCGGGCGCCATTCTCACCAGCGTGGTCGGCACCGTTACTACGTCCAGTGCCTACACGCCGGACAGCAAGTACAACGAGTGGGTAAGCGGTACCGAGCTTGCCGTCGGCTTGCCCAGCGGAGTGTCCGGTAGCGCGACACTGCCGAACACGGGCAATGCGCTCGACTTCATCGCCGAAGGTGGGCTGAGCTTTGTCACCAGCGCCAGCGGCCAGCAAATCTACGCCTACTCCACCTGCAACGAGAGCCTGCAGCAGACCATGACGGCGATGGCGCCAACGCTGATCAAGGCGATTCCCAACGGAGCTGGCGCAGTCGCCGCCGACTCGCCGAACCTCGACGTGATCTCGACCCCTGCCCTGCTGAACGCCGGATGCCCAACCGTCACCCAGAGCACCATCAACAGCTACAACCTGGGAGCGGGAGGGTTCACCGCACAGCAAATCTTCCTCAGCAGCGATAGCAACCGGGTGTGGCTGGTCACTAATCTGCCCGAGCTGATCCACTTCTACCTGCCCTCGCTGGCTACCAACATCATTCCGCTGGCGAACGGAGCTACGGCGTTCAACGGCGGTGTTACCCAGGATGGTGCCAACGTTTACCTGGGCGCCAGCGACAACACGGTGCACCTGATCTCCGTATCGACGCTGTCCGACACGGCGCAGATTGCGGTGAACCTGACTGACTCCAATGGCAACACGACGCCGCCAAACCTGGTGTCAGTGCTGCCGTAAGTTTGTAGTGGTAACCAAAGAAGTTGAAGATCAGGGCCAGTGGTTTCCGTTAAGGTGACGGAGCTGCGGCCCTGGTTTTATTTGGTGGCGTTGTCGCCGAGAAGTTGGAAACGACCGCTGTCCATATCGGCAACGGAAACCGTGCCGTCGCCAATGTCGTAGACCCAGCCTTGCAACTCAATCTCGCCGGTATGCAGCCGTGAGGCAACGGTGGGATGACCCTTCAGGTTTTCCAGTTGGCAAAGCACGTTGTATTCGGTGAGGCGGCGGATCGTCTCCTCCGGCGACAGCCCGGGACGATCGCGCAGTAGCCGTTCACGGGCGTCGGAGGCATGCCGCATCCAGCTTTGCAGGGCGGGCATTCCGGCGGCGTTTTCCGGATTGGCCATCGCCTTGACCACGCCGCAATCGGTGTGACCGCAAATGATGATGAGCGGAATACGCAGCGCCAGGATGGCGAACTCCACGCTGGCGGTAATCCCTCCGACATGGTCGCTGTACTTGGGAACGATGTTGCCCGGGGTGCGCTCGGTGAAAATCTCGCCCGGCCCAGTCTGCATGAGGACGTTAGGCACGATGCGCGAGTCGGCACAGGTGAAGAACATGGCGATGGGATGCTGCCCGTGCTTCAGTTGCTCGAACATCTCGCGCTGCGCGGGATAAACCTCGCGCCGGAACTTCAGCACGCCCTGCGTAATTTTCGGCCAAAGCTTCCTGACTGTTCAACGTCGGCTCCAGGTGGGGCAAGTACAGGGCCCGGGACAGTGTACCCGCGCGTGATTGGAGCCGTCGAGTGGGCTCTGCCACCGCTGAAGTTAGTCGAGGATTTTCGGATAAGTGGGATCGACGGCATCGCAACGTACTCGCGATTCCTTGCTAGACTGAAATCTCATGTCGGAAGCCACGAATTCCCTGTCGCACGCGTCCTCCGCTTACCTCCGTTCGGCCATGCACCAGCCTATCCAGTGGCATGAATGGGGCGAAGAGGCCTTCGCCGCCGCCGCGCGCGAGAACAAGCCCATCCTGCTCGACATCGGTGCGGTGTGGTGCCACTGGTGCCACGTGATGGACCGCGAGTCGTACGAGAGCGCCGAAACCGCCGCGCTCATCAACCAGCGCTTCATCGCCGTGAAGGTCGACCGCGACGAGCGCCCGGACGTTGACAGCCGCTATCAGCTTGCCGTGTCCGCTATCTCGGGCACCGGTGGCTGGCCACTGACGGTGTTTCTGACGCCCGACGGCCGTCCGTTTTACGGCGGCACATATTTCCCGCCGTCGGACCAGTATGGACGGCCCAGTTTCAAGAAGATTTTGCTGGCCATTTCCGATGCCTACCGCGATCGCCGCGACGAAGTGCTGAAGTCGGCGGAAGACGCCATGCTGGTGCTGACCAACGCGGAGAACTTTGCCGGACATCAGAGCGATTTTTCTCCGCGACTGGTGGGCGTGATGGTGCAATCGGCGATGCCTATCTTCGACGAGAAGAATGGCGGCTTCGGCAGCGCGCCCAAGTTTCCTCATCCCGCCTCGCTCGATCTGCTGATGGACTGGTACGCGCGCACGCGCGAGGAGCGCGTCGCCACGGTGGTGACCACCACGTTGACCAAGATGGCGCGCGGCGGCGTCTACGACCAGTTGGCGGGCGGTTTTCATCGCTACTCGGTTGACGAACACTGGACGGTGCCGCACTTCGAGAAGATGGCCTACGACAACTCGGAGCTGCTGAAGAATTACGTACACGGTTACCAGGTCTTCGGCTTCGAGTTTTACGCGCTGGTGGCGCGCGACATCATTCGCTGGATGGACGAGTGGCTCAGCGACCGCGAGCATGGCGGCTTCTACGCCTCGCAGGATGCGGACATCAATCTCGACGACGATGGCGACTACTTCACCTGGACGCTGGATGAGGCCAAGGCCGTGCTGAGTGAGCAGGAGTTGGAAGCCGCGCAGCTGCACTTCGACATTGAGGCCGCCGGCGAGATGCATCACAACCCGGCCAAGAACGTTCTGTGGGTGCGCGCGCTGCCCGAAGAAGTCGCTTCGCGCATGGGTATCGACATCACGACGGCCCTCGACCTGATCGCCTCAGCCAAACTGAAGCTGTATGCTGCGCGCCTGAAGCGACCGACGCCGTTCGTCGACAAGACGGTGTACGTGAACTGGAATGCGATGTGCATTTCGGCTTACCTGCAGGCGGCGCAGGTTTTGGGAATCGAGGAGGCGCGCAAGTTCGCGCTGCGCTCGCTGGACCGCATCCTGTCGCAGGCATGGGACAAGGAGCGCGGGCTGGCGCACGTGATCGCCTATTCCGACCCGACGGCCGGCAAGCGCTTCGTGCGCGGCCTGCTGGACGACTACGCCTACACCGTGCTGGCCTGCCTCGACGCTTACGAGGTCACCGGCGCGATGAGCTACTTCAAGTTCGCGCAGAACATTGCCGATGAAATGATACGGCGCTTCGGCGATCCGACATCCGGCGGATTTTTCGATACCGAGGCGTCGCTGGAAGAAAAGCTGCAACTGGGGGCTTTGTCAGCGCGGCGCAAGCCGTTTCAGGATGCACCTACTCCGGCGGGAAATCCCAGCGCGGCGATTGCCCTGCTGCGGCTGTTTGCCTACACCAATGACGCGAAATATCGCGACAAAGCGCAGGACACGCTTGAGGTGTTTGCCGGGGCGGCGGAGCAGTTCGGCATTTACGCCGGAACGTTCGGAATAGCGGCGACTTGGCTGTCGCGTCCACACACTCAGGTTGTGGTGGTGGGCGAAGACGAAGATGCCGCGGCGCTGCTGAAGGCGGCGCAGGCTCCGTTTGCGGTGAATAAGTCGGTGGTGCACCTCACCGACAGCGAGGCCGTAGCGCAGAACTTGCCGCCAGTGCTGGCGGAAACCGTCCCGAATCTTCCTGCCCTGAAGCAGAAGAAGTCGATCGCGATTGTATGCACGAACTTCGCGTGCCAGCCGCCGATGACGTCGCCGGAAGAGTTGACGAAAACTCTGCGCGAGACCATCGCCGGGAAGTGAGGCCGCTTTTCGCTTTTCGACCGCAGGCAAAAAGGTTGTCATCACAGAGACACGGAGAATACAGAGATTTTCTGGGCTTTTGCGGATTCGAGAGTTCCCGCCTTGTCGAGTTGTCATCCCGACCAAAGGCTTTAGCCTGCGTGGAGGGACCTGCTATCAGCCTGCATGACCTCTGCTGTCTGCGAAAGCTGATCTGGACCCGTAGAGTTCCTGCTAATAACAGTTCTTAGGGGTGAATGACTACGCCGCAGGGAAATCGCAGTCCTCCGTGCCTCCGTGGTGAAACTCATAACTTTCAGTAGGCCCGGTCCAGCACTTCGATTACGTGCTTCACTTCCGTCTTCATGCCTTTGCGCCTGGCGCCGGCTGCCAGTTGCAACATGCAACCCACGTTGGCGGTGACGACAATCTCGGGTTCGACCATGGCCACATAGTCCATCTTTTCGTCGAGAATCTTCATGGAGATTTCGTTCTGCACCACGTTGTAGACGCCGGCACTGCCGCAACAGGAGTCGGCGCGCGGCATTTCCACCAGCGTTACACCTACAGCTTTCAGCAGATCGCGCGGCTGCTTGCGGACGCCTTGCGCGTGGGCCAGGTGGCATGGATCGGAGTAGGTAACGCGCGCGGTCAGCTTGCGCTTCGGAGAGACCAGGCCAACCTCGGCTAAATATTCCGTAACATCGCGGACCCTGGTCGCGAACTGGCGGGCACGGTCGGCGTAGGGCGCGTCGTGCTCCAGCAACTCGCCGTATTCCTTCATGGTGGCGCCGCAACCGGCAGCGTTACTCACGATCGCGTCGAAGTCGGGACGGAGCATCGCGTCAATGTTCTTGCGCGCCTGGGCGCGGGCCGACTCCAGCAGGCCGGCATGGGCGTGCAGCGCACCACAGCATCCCTGTGACTTGGGGATGTGGACTTCGATGCCGTTCCTGGTCAGCACCCGGATGGTCGCGCGATTCAACTCCGCGAAGGCCACGCTGCTAATACAGCCGATGAGAAGCGCCACGCGGCCGCGCTGCGCGCCTTCGGCAGGAAATACCTGGCCTAGATCGCCGGAAGGAGAAGTCACTTTCGATGCGCGGCGACAACGCGTCCAACTCGGCGACGCCCATCAACTTCAGCAACCCGGTCGAACGCGCCAGGGCTTGCAAACCCGACCGCTGATAGAAGCGCACCAGCTTCGCCGAGCTCGCGAGCTTGCTGAACGATGGCAGCACCGTTCCGTAAAAGTGATGGCGCAGCTTGCGCTGTAGCCAAGATCGCGGATAATTCTGCTCGATCTGTGCGCGGCTCCGCTCCAGCAGGCTGCCATATTTGACGCCCGAAGGGCACGCGGTCTGGCAATTCAGGCAGCCGAGGCAGCGATTGATGTGGGTGACGAACGATTCGCCCAGCGATAGACGGCCCTCGTCGACTTGCAGCATCTGGTAGATGCGGCCGCGCGGAGAATCCATCTCGGTGCCCAGCACGCGGTAGGTGGGGCACTGGTCGAGACACAGGCCGCAGTGCACGCACTTGGAGTACAACTCCCAGCTCGGCTTTTCGCCTGGCGTGAAGTTGGAAACAGCTTTCTCGACGGTGGGAGTTTCGAAGCTCAGAAGAGGAACCTCCCGCGATTCAAAATGTCTTTCGGATCGAGCGCCCGCTTCACGGCGCGCATGCTGTCGAGGTGGGTCGGGGTCCGGCCCCAGGCTACGGCGTCCAGTTGCGCTTCGCGCGCGCCGCGCAGCACCGCCAGGCTGCCGTCGCGCGATAAACGGTTGCGCAATTCGGACACTGCCCCGGCGAAATCGGCTTGCGCCTCGGAGGCCGGCCAAAGTCCAGCCAGCAGATGTCCGACGCCTACCCGCCCAATGGCGGCCAAGCGCAAACTGTGCGAGGCGGCCACCGCCACCAGATCGTTGACCACGTTCTTAACTTCGGTGAGCGGCAGCGACAGCGCCACCAGCAGAGAATGAGGATTGGCCTGGCTCATCCGATCCGAGAAGTCGGTCAGCGCGCGCCAAGCCGCAGTCTCGTCGACATCGGCAATTTCCCGCGAGACCGTCGTGCCCAACTCCGAGCGGTAACGCACCAGCACCGGATCACTGCCCGCCGCGCGCACATAAATCGACCAGCCGAGAGAGGCTTCCGAGCCCGGCAGCAGCGCGGCAGCCTGCGGCGATACCAATTCCAGGCATATCGGCGAGAGCGGCGATCGCAGCACCCGATCGCGGAAATCGATGGCCTCGGTCGCGGTGGAAAACTCCGAGATAAATGTCCGCGTCTGGCGGAATCCGGGAAATAACTTGAAGCTGGCGCCGGTTATCACCGCGAGCGTTCCCTGGCTGCCGATGAGCAGCTTCATCAGGTCGTAGCCGGCAACGTTCTTTACCACGCGGCCGCCGCCTTTGGCCAGGCGGCCATCGCCAGTCACAAACTTGATGCCGATGGTGTAATCGCGCAGCCCGCCGTAGCCCTGGCGGCGGGGACCGACCATGCCGGTGGCCAGCAGTCCGCCAACCGTGGCGCGCTCGGGCAGGGCGGGATCGCCGGCAAACAGCAGCCCATCGGCGCCCACCATGGAACACAGTTGCGCAACTGTGCAACCGGCACCGACGCCGACGGTGAGGTCACCGGGATCATAATGCTCGACCGCGGTAAGCCGCGCCGTGGACAGCAGAATGTCGATTGGCGGCGGCGCATTGCCCGCCGCCTGCTGGGTAAGGCCTCCCGCGGGAACCACGTTGAGGTCGTGCTGCATTAGCAAAGCGCAACACCGCGGCGACCTCTTCGGGCGAGGCCGGTTCGACCGCAATCGCCGGAGCAACGCCCAGGATTCGCACGCGGCTTAACTCAGCGGGATCTTCGATGACGTGCCCGGCGGTGCAGATATCGCGCAGCTCGCGCCCAAAGCGCAGTCCGGCGCTGGTGGTGCTCACATGCCCTCCCGCGCCAGGACGGCATTCTGCGACGGGCCGGTGATTTCCCGGCACATGCGCGGCATGGGCAGCATCTTCTGCGGGTTAAGAATCTCGCTGCCATTAAACGCGTCGCGCAGGCTGCTCATTACGTCGAGGTCGTCTTCGGTGAACAGCAGCGGCATCATGTCGCGCTTCTCCAGGCCAACACCGTGCTCGCCGGTGATGGAGCCGCCGACGTCGATGCAGTACTGCATGATGGATTGGCTTGCGACCAGCACCCGCTGGAACATCGCCGCATCGCGCATATCGAACAGAATCAGCGGATGCAGGTTGCCATCGCCCGCGTGAAAAACGTTGCCGATGATAAGGTTTTGCTCTTTCGCGACGTTGCCGATGTGCGCCAGCACGGCGGGAATCTTGCTGCGCGGCACTACGCCATCCTGCGTGTAGTACGACGGGGTGACGCGGCCGAGCGCGGCAAAGGCCATCTTGCGGCCCTTCCACAGCAGCGCGCGCTCTTCTTCATTCTGGGCGCGGCGTACCTCGCGCGCTTTCTGCTGCAGGCAGACTTCGCGCACCGCCAACGCCTGTTCCTCTACCACTTCCCGCAGGCCTTCCAATTCGATCAGCAGCACCGCTCCGGCATCCAGCGGATAGCCTGCGTGGCAGAAAGCCTCGATGGTGCGCAGCATCCAGCCGTCGAGCATCTCCAGCGCGCCGGGCGTAATGCCGGCGGCGGTGATGGCGGAGACGGTGCGCGCGGCGTCGTCCACCGACTCGAAGACGCCCAGCAGCGTGGCCACGGCTTCCGGCTTGCGCAGCAACTTTACGGTAATAGCGGTGGTTATGCCGACGGTGCCTTCGGAGCCGACGAAGAACCCGGTCATGTCGTAGCCGAAGGACTCGGCAGCCTTGCCGCCGAAGTTCACGATCTCACCGCTGGGGAGCACGACTTCCACTCCGGTCACATGATTGACGGTGACGCCGTGCAGCAGGGTGTGCGGGCCCCCGGAATTTTCCGCGACGTTGCCGCCGATGGTGCAGGCTTTCTGACTGGAAGGATCGGGCGCGAAGTACAACCCGAGATGCGCCACGCGTTCGGAGAGCTGAAGATTCACCACGCCGGGCTGCACCACGGCGCGCAGGTTGTCGCCATCGATTTCCAGGATGCGGTTCATGCGCGACATGGCGATAACGATGCCGCCCACCAGCGAGATGGCGCCGCCGCTGAGTCCGGTTCCGGCGCCGCGAGCCACCACCGAGATGCGGGCAGCCGAGGCCACGCGCATGATGTCAGAAACCTGCTGGGTATTTTGCGGGAAGACGACTGCGCCGGGCGTGCTCCTGCGAACGCCGGCGTCGTACTCGTACAGCATCAGGTCTTCAGGACGGTCGAGAACCGCGTCGCGTCCGGCAATCTTGCGGAGATCGGCGATGACTCCGAGCAAGCTCATGAAGGCTCCGGCTCAGTGTAGCACCGCCGCGCAGGCGCTTCGTTGGGCGTCCGAAATCGGCTGCAGGCAGTTCCAAAGCGGAACTCTGACCGCAGTCTACGTCGAGGTCTGGATGTAGGCGCGCATCATGTCAGCGTCGGCGGACTTCTCGTCAAGGTGGCAGCGCAGCAGGTCGCGCAGCGACAGGAACCCCACCAGGACGCGACCTTCGCACACCGGCAGGTGGCGGACGCCGTGGGTCTGCATGAGGCACATTGCCTCCTCCGAAGTGGAGCCCGGCGTGACGGTTCGCAGGTCGGTGGACATCACGTCGGCGATTCGCGTGACATGTGGATCGCGCGCCTCGGTGACCACGCGGCGCATGATGTCGCGTTCGGAGAAGATGCCGACCAACTCGGTGTCATCGAGTACGGGGACGGCGCCAACATTGCACGCCACCATGTAGCCGGCAGCCTCAAACACGGTCTGGCTGGGTTGAACGTAGTGAATGGTGCGGTTGCTGATGAGATCCCGGATCGTCGCCATGGTGCCTCCTGTGGAGCGTGAGACGGAAGGGCGCAGCGCAGTCGAGTCCCTGGACCTCCGCGTTCCGGTGCATCGCAAGCCTCACATGAGACGAGTGACAGGATTGGCCAGCTCTGACCCCGCAAGCGTGGAGGGGGCGAGTATAGACCGAACCGGAGAGCGATGGGAAGAGGAATTGAGAGTGGCGGGAAGGGATTGTGGGGATCAGGCTTAGGTTTATCTGCGCTAGCGCCCGTGCGGGAAACAGCGGCTACCTTGCGGCGCTGGTGATGACAATGAGGGAAAGGATGAAACCCGCCGGCGGGCGCGTTCGGCAACGGTAGCCCGAAAGCGGTTCTACCACAAGACATTCCCGTGCCAAGGCTGATATTCTCAATCGTTTGACTAAGTAAGCCGGGAGGACGAGCGCAGTGTCGAATAGTTTGCAGGGGCGGACGGTGGTGGTGTTTGGCGTGGCCAACAAGCGCAGCATTGCATGGGCCATTGCGCAGCAGATGCAGCAGGCCGGAGCGCAACTCGCCATCACCTACCAGAACGAGCGCCTGAAGCAGGAAGCCGATGACCTCATCGCCGCTCTGCCTAATTCGCAGGCCTTCCAGTGCGACGTCTCCAGCGACGAGGCCATCGCGCAACTGTTCGAGCAACTGAAAGAGCGCTACGGCAAACTGGACGCTGTGGTGCACAGCGTGGCCTTCGCCCCCTCCGATGACCTGAAGGGCGACTTCGTCGATACCAGCCGCGCCGGATTCGGGGTGGCCCTCGACATCAGCGCCTACTCGCTGGTGGCGGTTTCGCGTGCCGCCCGTCCGCTGATGACCGACGGCGGCAGCATCATCACCATGACCTACTACGGCGCGGAAAAAGTCGTGCCCAAGTACAACGTGATGGGTGTTGCCAAGGCCGCGCTGGAGGCCTGCGTCCGCTACCTTGCGTACGACCTGGGCAAGAACAAGATTCGGGTGAACGCCATCTCGGCCGGGCCCGATCAAGACCCTGGCGGCGCGCGGCATCTCCGGATTGGGTGAGATGCTGAAGACAGGCGCCGAGCGTGCTCCACTGCAACGCAACATCGACGTAAACGAAGTGGCTGCGACGGCGGTGTTCCTGGCCAGCGACGGGGGCAGCGGCATTACCGGTGAGACGATCTACGTCGATTGCGGGTACAACATTATGGGATTTTAGACTGGCGGGTCTCTGACTGCCTGCGCAGTCGGCACTCTGCTAGCGGTCAGCAAGTCTGCCCTTGGCCTTTAGCAGTTGGCAAAATCTGCTCGCGTTTTCCGGCTGAGACGGCCATCAACTCGGCCTTCTGCGATGCGCGGTTGATGGCCGTTCCTGCTTTTAGTCTTTCCTTACGGTGTTAGCTCCCATACTGTGCCCCAGCCGTATTGGCCGCCGCTTGACGCCACTCCGTAGATATTGCCCGAGGCATCCAGCAGCGGCTTGCCTACCGGAAAATATCCGTCGCTCCCGCCCTGGAAGTCGTAAAGATCGGTAACCGTCCAGCCGTTGCCCGAAGGGGTGAGCTTAAGGACCGCGCCATACTGGTGACTACCGCCCCAGGTAAAACCATAAAGATTGCCGGCGGCATCAAGGGCAAACTCACTTGCGGCGAAGTTTTCCAGCAGTTTGTAGTTCCACTGTCCAGCGGACGGTGACAACTCCCAGATGGTGCCCTGCCCATTGCTGGTCGAGCCATAGATATTGCCTGCCGGGTCGAGTGTAACGGGGCCCGGCAAACCAACATCCAGGCTGGCGAACTTGTAGAGGGTGTTTTCGGTCCAACCGCCGTTCGACGGCGCCAACTGGTACACCGTTCCGCCGTTCTCGATTCCTCCAGCCTGGCAAGAACCGTACAGGTTGCCCGCCGCGTCCCAGGCCAGACCAGTTGGACCCGCTCCATCCTGGTCGATGAATGAGTGGATCGTGCTCTTTGCCCACCCGCTGCTGGTGTGCGTCAACTCGAAGACTGTTCCGACATTGGTGGAGCCCCCGCGGTCGGTCACCCCGTACAGATTGCCCGCGCTGTCGAACAGAGCACTTCCGGCCGGAGCGTCGCCGTCCAGTCCGCCTTGAAAGCCATAAAGAATACCTCCGTCCCAATCACAAAGCGCGGTTTTACAGGCGGTGCGGGGCGGTCGGACGTTGTAAACTGTGCCGCATCCGTTGCCGCAGGCAGGGCTTCCACCGCCGAAGGTAAGCACGTAGGCTGACCCGTTAGGCCCGATGGTTACTGCACCCGCCGGACCCGCACCGTCGTTCGGTCCTCCGAAGAACGTATGCAGGACCTGGAAAGTCCATTGGCCATTCTTCGGCTTCATCTGGAAGACCATGCCATAGCCGAAGTCGCCGGAATTCGTAGTGCCATAGATGTTGCCGCGCTGGTCAAAGGTCAATCCGGTGAAGGGCTGCCCTCCGTCCTGATCGCCGGTGAAGGCGTGAAGCACGCGCAAGGTTTGCGCTTGCGAGGTCTGCACGGTGGCGAGGGTCAGCGCCATGGTAAGCAGCGACAAGGTTAAGGCGCTGCGCATTCGAGTGGTTTGGGGACTCATGAGGTTCTCCTGTTGCAGTGCCTGATTACGGAGTGACTTCGAACAAGATTCCGCCGTAGTTGCCGTAGGGACCTCCCGCCTCGGCCACATCGAAAATGTTACCGGCGGCATCGAGGGTGACCGGACCGGACGGATAGGCGCCGTCGCTTACGCCGTTGAAGCGATACAAAACCGTCTCTGACCATCCGGTGGAACCGCGGGTGAGTTTGTAGATGGTGCCACAGCCAAAGGGATCGCAGCCCATGCCGCCACCTAGAGGTGTCGAGCCAAAAATATTTCCGGCGGCGTCAAAGGTAATGCCCGCCGTTGGACCGGAACCGTCGCTTCCTCCCTGGAACGAGTAGATGACTGACTGGGTCCAGGTTCCGTCGCCGTTGGACGCCAACTCGAATACCTCACCATCCCCGTTCGCGCCGCCTGCCTCGGTTGTGCCATAGAGATTGCCGTCCGGCCCAAAGATAACGCCATTGGGATAGTAGCCGTCAGCGAGACCGGTAAAGGTGTACAGCACCTGCTCCGGCCAGAAGACGGTCCCGGTGCCGGCTTTCAGCTCGAAAGACGATTCCCGCGGAATCGGCCCCGCCCAGGTTGGTGGCGCCATACAGATTGCCGTGAACATCCAGGGCAGTCTCTTGCGCGGGGTAGTTGCCGTCCTGGCTGGATTCGGCATTGCCGAAGACGTACGCCAGGCGCTCCTTCCATCCCAGGGAGCGATAAAGGGTGAAGGCGGTTCCGGTGTTATTCAGACCACCGTAGTAGGTAACGCCGTTCAGGTTGCCGTTGTGATCGAAGAGCAGCCCGTGCGGTTCCCCGCCCTCCCATGGTTCAAAGAAGCGATGCACGACCGTCTCCGTCCAGCTGCCACCTGAGCCGGGGCTCAACTCGTAGACGAATCCCTGGTTGTAGCAATAATCCTCATCGCAGGCGGTAGTGCCGTAGAGGTTTGCTTGCGCGTCCATCAGGATCCGGCCACCAGGATAAGCACCGTCGGAGCCGTTGAATGCGAAAATGACCGATTCGCTCCAGTTGCCGCCGCTGCTGGGATGAGCCTGGTACACGGTTCCACAGCCGTGGGAGCATCCTGAGGAGGTTGGGCCGAAGTAGGTCGCTCCGTACAGGCTGCCGCTGGAATCGAAAACCAACGGGCCAGTGGGGCTGGCTCCATCGCCCAGGGCGCCAAACTGGTGAAGAACCTTGAAGGTCTGGGCTGCGGCTTGGGTGGTGCAAACCACCGCGGCCAGCAGTATCACCGCGCAAAAAGCAATGTTGGCAACGGACTTTGTGAGGCGCATGCAGGTTCAACCTCCGGACTTCGATCCCTCGTTAAGCGAGTCGAGAAACGGAGAAAATAGTACATCCATTTCGGCCAATGGAAGCATGAAAAAACTAGAAGAATTGAGAGCGGAAGAGGGGCGGAAGGGTGGCGGAAATCTGCATTCGGACCGGTGCGGGTTTGTACTCTGGTTTTCGTCTTGACGTTAGCCGAGGGGCAAGCTAGCATCCATTCTGCCAAACGTTTGTTTGGTTGGCGCGGTCCGATCGGGTTGCGTACTTGCCTCTATGGCCCCCGGCGTGACCTCCCGGCAAGCGTTCCTTGGAAGTGGAGCCCCCTGCCACCAAAAGAAGATCGTGACCGCGCTCAGAACTTGCCCGCGAAAGGTGAACTGGATGCCGACCAGGCCGATGGACCGCTCATGAGAACGACTCGCTCGCTGTGGACGGCCGTGCTGACCGGTGCGGCGGTGGTGGCTCTCGGTCTCGTAGCTCTCGTGGGCGTGAACGCGGCCCCGGCGCCGGAGCAACCCAACGGCGAAGTCATCTTCAATAAGCGTTGCGCGACGTGCCACAGCGCGGGCGGAAGAGCCCCGCTGGTTGAAGCCTTGCAGGGGCTTTCGGCCGAACACATCTATCACACGCTGACCGCTGGGGCGATGCAGGCCCAGGGCGCCGGCTTATCCGATGCGGAAAAGCACGCGGTGTCTGACTACCTGGGCAACGGTGGAGGCCGCGAGGTGCAACGCGCCGACCTGAATCCCTGCGCGAACGCAGGCGATACCAGCCTGACTCCGGTGACTTGGCGCGGCTGGTCGGTGGACGAGCGCAACACGCGCAAGCAGTCCGCGCCGGTAGCGGCGTTGGACGCGAAGGATGTTCCTCACCTGGAGTTGAAATGGGCGTTTGCTTTCCCGGGAGTTACCGCCGCCGCCGGCCAGCCCACGGTTGCCGGCAAGCGCCTGTATATCGGTAGCTGGGACGGAACGGTCTACGCGCTGAACGCCGAGACGGGATGTTCCTACTGGACCTACAAAGCAGCCGCCGCGGTGCGCACGGCCATCGTGATTGAAGGCAGCACGGGCATCTTCGGCGACTTCAAAGCCAACGTGTACGGGGTCGACCTGGCGACCGGCAAGCTGCGCTGGAAGACCAAGGTGGACGATCACGCGCAGGCGCGCATCACCGGATCGCCGGTGGCGTGGCACGACCGCGTGTATGTGCCGGTATCGTCTCTGGAAGAAGGCATGGCCGCCGATCCTAAGTATCACTGCTGTAGTTTCCGGGGAAGCCTGGTAGCGCTGCGCATCGACGACGGCACGCAGGTGTGGAAGAGCTACACCATCGAGGAAGCGCCGCATCCGACAGGCACCAATCACGTAGGAACGCCGCAAATGGGTCCGGCAGGCGGAGCCATCTGGAGCGCGCCGACCATCGATGCTGGGCGCAACCTGGTGTACGTTGGCGACGGCAACAGCTACACCTCTCCCGAGGCGACAACCTCGGAAGCGGTGCTGGCCTTCGATCTGGAGACCGGCAAGCGACGCTGGGCTAAGCAACTGAACAACAATGATGTGTGGAACGCCGCCTGCATGAAGGGCAAGGACAATTCGAACTGCCCAGCGGCAGAAGGTCCGGACTATGACTTCGGCGCTTCACCGGTACTGACGACGCTGGGCGATGGTACCGATCTGCTGCTGGCTGGGCAGAAGTCAGGAACGTTCTACGCACTGAATCCCGAGAGCGGCGATCTGTTGTGGAAGGTGAAGCTGGGTAAGGGCGGCGTGTTCGGCGGCATCGAGTTTGGTTTTGCCACCGACGGGAAGGTGGCGTACATACCGGTCTCCGATCTCGACGTGTACAAAATGACCGGCGATGGCGCGATCAACGCCGTAGACTTAAAGACCGGCAAAGTACTGTGGCGCACAGCGAATCCCGTCGACACTTGCAAAGCCCACGTGGAGTTGTGCTCCGCAACGCAATCGGCGGCGCCGACCCTGATTCCCGGCGCGGTGTTCAGCGCATCGATGGACGGGCACTTGCGCGCCTACGATCCGGGGAACGGCAGCATCGTGTGGGACTACGACACCGACCGCTCCTACGAAGGCGTCAACAAGGTTCAGGGACACGGCGGCTCGATAGGCTCATCCGGACCCACCGTGGTGAACGGCTTTGTCTACCAGACCTCGGGCTACTCGTTGTATGGGCTGGGCATGCCAGGGAATGTGCTGTTGGCGTTTGGGCCGGCAGGCAAGGCACCGGCGGCAGCACGCTGACCGCATAGCGCCAGAGCGTCTGCTCCCAAAGCCCCTCCTCCGCGATGTTGCGTTCCGCGCATTGCCATGAAACTATCCTGCAGCTTCTTACGTACCTTTAGCTGTAGCTGCAAGGAGATGACCATGAGCTCAGAGCCTGCCCACCTGCTTTATCAGGACGAGTCGATCACGCCGCCCGCTAGGACACCACTTTCGACGCTGCGCTGGATCTTCGTCGGCAAAGACGGCCTGCGAGCCGGCTGGAGCCTGCTGGTCTTCATCCTAATGGTAGCGGCGCTGCTGACGTGTGCATACTTCATCGCCCACAAGATTCATACGCCGACGCATCCCCGAGGGCAGACGGTAACGGAAATGTCGGTCACGCACACGCTGATTGAAGAGGGTATTCCCTTCCTGTCCGTGCTGCTGGTGGCCTGGATCATGTCGAAGATTGAGCGGCGGCCTAGCTCGGTTTACGGGCTGGGCGGAGGCCGCAAGCTGTCGCTGTTTTCCGGCGGCCTGGCTTGGGGATTCGCGTGTCTCTCGCTTCTGGTGGGTATTTTGTGGAAGAGCGGGCTGCTGGTGTTCGACGGGCGCCTACTGTTTGGTGCCGGCATCCTGCGCTACGGTGCGCTGTGGCTGCTGGGCTTTCTGATCGTGGGCTTGCTGGAGGAATACCTCACCCGCGGGTACATGCAGTTCACGCTGACGCGCGGCATGGCCGGCCTCTACGAGTGGCTGTTCAAAACCCGGCACAGCGCGACGTTGGGATTTTGGACGGCGGGGCTTTTCTTTTCCATCCTCTTCGGACTGGGGCACAGCGGCAATCCGGGCGAATCGCCAATCGGCCTGCTGGCCGCCGGGATGGCCGGGCTGGTGTTCTGCCTGAGCTTGTGGCGCACGGGCTCGCTGTGGTGGGCCATAGGATTTCACACCTCATGGGATTGGGCGCAGTCGTTCCTGTACGGCGTAGCCGATAGCGGAACGATGGTGGAACATCGCCTGCTGGCCACGCATCCTGTGGGCAAGCCACTTCTCAGTGGAGGCACGACGGGACCGGAAGGCAGCATCTTCGTCGTGGCAGTGCTGGCGCTGGTCTGCGTGATTATCGTGATGACGCTACCGAAGGTCACACGGAGCTATCTGCCGGAACGGGCGTCTTGATTTCCTGGTGAGTGCTAATACCGTTCTCGCGAGCGGTTTTTTTGGAATCCCAGGTTAGCTCAACTACGGGGCGAACCTGGAGCACCCGCCATCACTGCACTGCGCCGTACAGGGCTGATCTGCCGGAGCGCGGACTGCTCCATCCCTACTTCCCACACCTCTAATTTAGCGGGCGCTTCGCTCCGTTCTCTGCTACTCTGGCGGCCCAAAACCTTTCCTAGGAGACCGCGATGAAGATACGCCTGATCGCAATGGTGTGGTTGATGATTGCTATTTTGGCAATCGGGTCCGCTTCGGCAAAAGAGCCTGCCGGCAATTCCAACGACTACCTCGCACTGGGGGACAGTGCGGTATTCGGGTATATCGTGCAGGCGGCGTACGAATACTACAACCCGGTCAACTTTGTGGGCTATGCCGACTGGACCGGATTGACGGTGAGCATGAACCCGGTGAACGGCGGCTGTCCGGGAGAGACCAGCGGCAGCTTCCTGTCGCGCACCGCGCCCGACAACGGCTGCCGGGAGTATCGTTCGCTTTTTCCTCTTCATGTGCTGTATCCGTCGGTCAATTCCACACAGTTGGGTTTCGCCACCAGCTACCTGCGGAACCGTGGTGCGGGGCTGGTGACCATTCAGTTCGGCGCGAACGACTTGATTCTGCTGGAGCAGCAGTGCAATGACGATCCAACCTGCATTACCAACGGTGCTCCGCAAGTGCTGGCCACGGTAGAAGCCAACATGCAGGCTTCGCTGGCGGCGCTGCGCGCCACGGGATACACCGGAACCATCATGATCGTGAATTATTACTCGCCGGATTACTCGAACCAGTTTGAGACCGCGCTGGTACAAGGGTTGAATGAGGCGATGAGCGCACCTGCACCGGCTTACGGTGCCGTGGTTGCCGACGTTTATTCGGCCTTCCTGGCGGTCGCTTCCAGCCGGTTCGCGCAAGGGCAAACGTGTGTTGCCGGCTTGTTGAATCCGAGCAATCCGCAGACTGACCCGCCGTCGTGCGACGACCATCCCAGCCAGTCTGGCCACAAATTGATTGCGCAGGTCATTGCGGGAGCGCTGCCGTCCAGGCGCTGAGGGGTGTTGCGTTTTGATCAATGCTCCCGACGTCCCCGATTGGTTGAAGAGTTATGGACCGGGTTACCAGGCAAAAGCCAATCTGATGCTCTGGCATGCTATGGTGAGCACCGAACCAGCGCCGAACGGCGGAAGGGCTAAGTCCGCGCATGCGAGTCGCGTGGACCCTTCAAAACAAAAAGCCGGGCAATGAAGCCCGGCTTGGTTGGCGGGCTGAAGCCCGCAGCATGATGGAGTGAGCGGCGTACGCTGGCCTGAAGGCCAGCTCTGCCGTCTAGTGAATGTCGAACATCTCCTGGTGCAGCGCGGGGTCGCTCTTTACCAGAACGGCTCTTGCCGGTCAGCTCTTCCAGTTCGGTGATGAGCTTGCCGTTGTTGGCCTTCAGCGCCTTGGCGACTTCGGGGTTCACGCGCATGGTGATGTCGTCCTTGTCGTGGACCTTGGCCATCTTGCGCATCTCGATGTAGAGCTCGTTGCAGACGGTGGGCACCGACTTCACGAAGCCGGCGCCGGTGCAGTACGGGCAAGACTCGCCCAGCGTGCGCTCCAGCGACTGCTTGACGCGCTTGCGGGTGATGGCGACCAGTCCGAAATCGTTGAACTGGAGAACCTTCGACGGGGCGCGATCGTTGCGCAGCGCCTCTTCCAGCGCCATCATGACCTTCTGCCGGTTCTTGCGCTCGTCCATGTCGATGAAGTCGATGACGATGATGCCGCCCAGGTCGCGCAGCCGGATCTGCCGCACGATCTCCTTGATGGCGTCGACGTTGGTCTTCACGATGGTGTCTTCCAGCCGCTGCGTCTTGCCGACATACTTGCCGGTGTTGACGTCGATGGCCACCAGCGCTTCGGTCTGGTTGATGACGATGTGGCCGCCGCTCTTCAGCCATACCTTCGACTTGAGCGAGCGGTTGATCTCGTCCTGGATGCCGAACTGCTCGAACAGCGGCGTCTCTTTGGTGTAGAGCTTGATGCGGCGCACCAGCGAAGGCTGGAAGCGGTTGGCGAAACGCACCACGCGCTCGTACTCGTCTTCGGTGTCGACCCAGATCTGCGAGAAGTCGGCGTTGACCTGGTCGCGCAGCACGCGCTCGACCAGGTTGAGGTCGTGATAGATCAGCGCCGGCGACTTGCTGTTTTCGGCGCGGGTCTTGATCTCGGCCCACAGATGCTTCAGGAAGCGAATGTCGGCGCGAAGCTCGTCTTCCTTGATGTTGGCGGCGGCGGTGCGAACAATGAAGCCGCCGATGCCGTTCTCGCGCTCGCTGGTCACGATGCGCTTCAGGCGCTGCCGCTCCTCGTCGGAGGCGATCTTGCGCGAGACGCCGACGTGGTTGACCGTCGGCATGTAGACCAGGAAGCGGCCGGGTAGCGCGATGTGGCTGGTAATGCGCGCGCCCTTCTTGCCCAGCGGCTCCTTGGCAATCTGGATCAGCACTTCCTGCCCTTCCTTCAGCAGGTCGGTGATGAGGGGCTGATTGCGGGTATTGTTGTTGCGCCCGCGCACATTGTTGCGGCGCGGTCCGCCACCTCGGCGACCGCGGTCCCGGTCGTTGCGATCGCGATTGGGACGGCGATCGTAGCCCGGACGCTCGGTCTGGCGCTGCTGGTAAGCGGCGGTAGGAGCCACAGTGCGAAGCTCGGCTTGTCCGTTGGCCTCGTCGCCTTCCTCGCTCTCGTCGTCCTCTTCTTCGTCGTCGGCACCGAAGATGTTCTCGCCCCGCTCTTCGGCGGCGACCACTTCGTCTTCGTCCACTTCCTCAATCTTGGGAATCCAGCGGTCGTTGTAGCCGGCACCGGCGTCGAGCGTTTCTTCCTCCAGGACGAGTTCTTCGTCGCCGGCGACTTCCTTCATCGCGCCCAGGTCGGCAGGCACGGGATGGAATTCCATCTCCTCTTCGTCGAGGACCTCGTGCTCCAGGGTGTGTCCTGCGGGAGCTTCGGAGGGCGCGGACATCTGGGCCTGCCGCTCGAAGCTCTCGCCCGATTCGTGATCGTGCTGCTGCTCTTCGTGCGAGGCAACTTCGACTTCGTGAGGATGACCGCCGGTGAAGACGTTGGCTTCTCTGAAATGCTGTTCCGGAGCAGCGTGCTGTTCCTTTTGCATCCAGGACGGCTGGCGATCGTGAACCGTATCGGCAACGTTGCCGTTCACGTCGTCGGAATGCTCGGCGTGAGGCGCGGGAGCTTCTTCGGTCGCAATGTTGCCGTGCCCGGCTGCTTCGCTGTTATCGCGCGCTTCGTAGCGCAGGATGGCCGGCGAGGACTCGACGCTGGCGGACTCACCCTCAGGGTGATGCTCTTCCGTCGACGCGACTTCGGCCGGCTTTTCCTCTACCTGCTCGGGAGCGGCTTCGACCGGAGTGGGCTGCTTGCGGCGCGAGGTGAACCAACCGCGCTTGGAGCGGGGCCGTCCTTCGACCACCGGCGGCGCTTCGACAGCAACTTCTGCTACCGCTTCGGTGGTTTCGGTTTCGGTGACGTCAAAGCCCTGATCGAGATGCGCGGCTTCTTCCGGGATTTCCTGTGCGACTTCCGGGCTGCGACTCGCTGACCGCGATGGGCGCGAAGTCTTCGACCGGTGCCGTGCGGAGCGTGTTCGGCTTCCATTTCGGCTGCGGCCTTGGTCTCGGCTACAGGCGCCAGGTTGCGATATTTGGAGATCGACTCGCCCGGCAGGATGATCGGCTGATATCCGGCGGGCGGTCCGTAGTCGGAACGCGATTCGCGGGGCGACTCATGGCGCGAGCGCGATTCGTAGCGCGACTCACGCGACTCGTGGCGAGGTTCACGCGATTCGTGACGCGGCTCAGAGTGAAATTCGGACGCGACGGCGGCGGCGGAGGTGCGGGCGGGAACATCTTCCATCACCGGCGCAGCAGCTCGGTCACGGCCTCGGGACGCGACTCACGTTCTTCGGGACGGCCACTACGGCGGCCTCCACGACGGCGACGACGTCCGCGCCAGCGGCGGGCGCCCTCAGCCGACTCGCCTCCTTCGGCAGAGGCGGACTCGCCTTCCTCTTCGCCTTCGGCGGCGGATTGCTCCTGGCCGTTAGCGGACGGATCTTCGGTAAAGTTTTCGGTTTCTTCTTCGTCTTCGGATTCGACGAAAGCGTTGCGCGCCTCGGCGGGCCGTGCTTCCTGCGGAGGCTGTGGCTTGCCTACGTCGATGGCGCCGCGGGGAGCGGGAATGTCACCGAACTCCTCGTCTTCATCTTCATCGCCGGTAAGTTCCAGAAAGTCGGAAACGTAGAGGAAGGCATCGCGCTCCAGTCCGATGTCGACGAAGGCCGACTGCATGCCGGGAAGCACGCGGGTAACTCTTCCTTTGTAGATGGATCCTGCCAGGGTGTATTCATTTTCCCGCTCGAAGAAATACTTCTGCGAGTTGATCGTCCTCGATCAACGCCACTTTGGTTTCGTGCGGCGTAGAGGACACGTAAAGTTCTTTGTTCATGGATGCTCCGGTTCAACCGGACGCACGCGAGGCAGGAGACAGGAAAACTGAGCGGTGGCTAAGCGGAGCGCGTACCTGGACTCGGGTCCGGGCGCGTACCCAGACCTGATTCGTAAAGCAACACTTTGTGGAATCGTAAGCACCGTATCAAGCACAGCGATCAAAGTTTGTGGCGTCACACCCGGCAGTTTACCGAGGGGCCGTTTCCCGCCTTGAGCGATGTACCTTGCAATCCTGTCCGGCTCTGTCTCTGCTTGCGGCCGGCTATGCCCTCGTACGTGAGGGCTGGCGTAATCTCGTAATCTTTTGTCATCCTTCGGAAACCAGAGTTTTCGTCTGCCATGGCTTCCCGGCGGATACGGCCGGTCTTGATTGACTCGCGCCGCCAGCGGCGCAGGTAGCGTTTCGGTTTTCAGTTCACAAACCGGCGCATACGCACGTTCATGACGATACCCAGCGCCAGAAAAATGAACAGTACCGATGATCCCCCATAACTCATTAACGGTAAGGGAATTCCCGTGACCGGCATGAACCCTACCACCATCCCCACGTTGACCAGGAGATGGAATGCGAGCACCGCAACCACTCCCATGACCACGAAGGCTCCAGCCCGGTCGGGGGCCGTCTGAGCGTTCTGTATCAGACGCATCAGCACGATAAAGTATAGCAGGAGTAAGCCCATTGCGCCGATGAATCCGTGCTCCTCGGCAAAAGCAGCGAAAATGAAGTCGGTATGGGGCACCGGCAGGAACTGGCCCTGGGTCTGGCTGCCGTGCGCCGTACCCTTGCCGAAGATGCCGCCGGAACCCACCGCCACCAGCGACTGCATCACCTGGTAGCCATGGCCCTGGGCGTCGGCCTCGGGCTGGATAAAGCTGGTCAGGCGATTGCGCTGGTACGGCTTCAGGACATGCCACCCCACCGGGGCCAGCAATGCCCCGATAGCCAGAACCAGCAATGCGTGCTTGGCCTTCATGCCGCCGAGGAACAACCCCATGATAGCGATCGGCAGGTAGGTCAGCGCGGTACCCAGGTCGGGCTGCGCCAGCACCATCAGCATCGGAATTCCGACCAAGGCTCCCGCCTTCACGATGTCCTGCCCGGTACACTCTGTCTTGGTGTCGGCAAAATATTTGGCCATGGCCAGGATCAGCACCAGCTTCACCCACTCCGACGGCTGGAAGTGGAACGAGCCCAAATTGCACCCAGCGCCGCGCGCCCAGATATTTCTTGCCGAACAGTTCAACCGCCAGCAGCGAAGCAATCGACAGCAGGTACATCAGGGGAACACGTTCCAGCAGCATCTGGTAGTTCAGCATGCTGACCAGGAACATCAGTCCCACACCGCCGACGATCCAGTAAATCTGCTTGATGTGCACGCCTGCGAACTTGGTGCTCAGGGTAGCGCTGTAAATTTCCACCACGCCCAGGGCGCAAATCATCAGCACCAGAATCAACAGCACCCAATCGAAATCGCGGAAGGAAACGTAGCGACTCAAGGTTCGCTCCGAGGGGGAAGCGCAACCGCCGGAGGAGCGACCGGCTGGTCGGTTCCCTGCGGCTTCTTCTTCTCGTGCTGCACGGGCGGACCGGTAGGATTACCGTCTGCCGGATCAGGCTCGGGGGGAGTAGGGGCGGGAATTTCCGGCTGCGCCATCTCCGGATGAGACTCGTTGGCGCGCAGGTCAGCAGCACGACTTCCCTTGTCAGAAGCTTGCACGCCGGGAGCGCTGGTGGCTGACTTGGCTGCATCGCCCACCGGAATGGTGAAGTGCCCGGCCTGTAGCCTTGTCGGGATTCTTGGGATCGCCGTCATGCCACACCGCGGCGACTTCAGCCTGCTTGTTGCCTGCTGCGGAACCGGCATTCGCTTTGGCGAGATCCATTTTTATCTTGCGCTGCTTGTCCACGTAGACCTTGATCACATCCGCGGCCAGCGAAGCCGAACGCCATCCCCAACCGCCGCCTTGGGTAAGCACTGCAACTACGATTTCCGGATTGCGCCGCGGGGTCATTCCGACAAACCACGAATTGTCGTTGAACTTCGCCTTGCCGCTCCCGCCCATCTTGTTGCGCGCCTCCAACGAGATGGTCTGCGCGCGTGCCCGTCTTGCCTGCGAAGTCGGCGCCCTCAATGTGAATGTGAGCGGGAGACGCAGTTCCGATGGTTGGCACCTGCGCCATGGCGTTGGTGATCGTCGTCCAGGTCTCGTCATCCATCGCAACCCGCGAATGGTCGTTGTAGGTAGACACCTGTTTGAAGCCGGGAGGAAACTCGTCGGGGAAAGCTACATGAGGATGGACCATGAGGCCATCGCTGGCTATGGATCCGAGAGCGCGCGCCAACTGAATGGGCGTAGCCGCCACCGCTCCCTGACCGATACTCACCGAGATGGTTTCGCCGGCATACCATTTCTGCTTGAAGTTCTTGATCTTCCACTCTTCCGACGGCATGACGCCGGAAACTTCCTGGGGCAGGTCGATGCCGGTCTTCTGTCCGAAGCCGAATTCGGTGGCGTACTTGGCAATCTTGCCGATGCCCAGCTTCTCACCCAAGGTGTAGTAGTACGTGTCGCACGAGGCGTAGATGCCCTTGGAAATGTCGACCCGTCCATGCTTGGTGTCGCACTTGAAGAAGCGGCCGTAGAACGTGCCGCCGCCACCGCAGTTGACTATCAGGTCCTGCGCGATGCCTTCCTGCAATCCGGCTACGGACATCAGGATCTTGAAAGTCGACCCGGGAGCAAGCTGCGCCTGGATAGCTTTGTTCAGCAGCGGCTTATCAGGATCGTTGACCAGCGTGTTCCATTCCGCGCGGGTAATGCGCACGGCGAACTCGTTAGGGTCAAAGGCCGGGCGGCTGACCATTGCCAGGATTTCCCCGCTGCGGGGATCCATCGCCACGATAGCGCCTGATTTGCCTTCCAGCGCTTCTTCGGCGGCGATCTGCAAGTCAAGATCGATGGTGAGCTTGAGCTGCTTGCCGGGAACGGCGGGCACGTCGCTGAGCGTCCCGACTTCGCGGCCACGGCTGTTGACCAGCACCTGGCGCGAGCCGTTCTTGCCCATGAGCATATCGTTGTAATACTGCTCAACTCCCGACATCCCGACGATGTCTCCCGGATTGTAGAGCTCCCATTGCGGCTGGGTCAGCATGTCTTCGCTGACCTGCCCGACATACCCGATGACATGCGCCATAAATCCGTTGCGGGGATACAGGCGGCGATGCACGGTGATGGTATCGAGCTCCGGAAGCTCGGCGCGATGGGACTCGATGAAAGCCAGCTCGTCGGGCGTAATGTCGTCTTTGAGAAACAGCGGCTGATAGCCCGGCACGGCAGCCATGCGCTTCAGGCGGGCGCGCAGCTCATCCGGCGGCATATGCAAGCCGACGGCAATCTTGTCGGCGTCGGCTGCGAGATCGCGCTTCTGATCGCGCAGCAGCAGCACCGAGAACGACGGATAGTTATCGACGATGATGCGGCCTTCGCGATCGAGAATTTTGCCGCGCGGCGCCAGGATAGGCACCTGCTTGATGCGATTCTGCTCGGCGAGGGTGTTGTAGTAGTCGCTACGGGCGACTTGCAGCCGCCATAAACCGAAGGCAAGAATGAGAAAAATTCCCAGCAGCACGTATTGCACTGCGGTGAGCCGGAGCTGGGAGACTTTTTCGTCGCGACCTAACATCAAGAACTACATCTTTCCGGAGTACGACAGTTGCGCAGTTTGTAAACTGACGCGTGACCAGCCACCCCAACGAGACAGTCGCCCGGCTGGAGGCAACCGCCGTGGTTCGCGGTAAAGCCTCGATTGTAGGGCCAGAAACGGGTCGGAATTCTTTAGGTATTGTAGACCGATTTGCGGCGCCGTGAACGGGGAAAGTGGTGCGGGATCATGGGTTGTCGCTGGTCAGGAAGCCTGATTATTAATGGCCCCGGGGGGACGAGGCCTGTCTAATTCCGTTTGAACCTGTCCAGGAACTTGAACACGAAGATGCCGACCACGGCATTGGCCAGGGCGGCGAGGGCAATGTGGCTCCAACTCCAGCCCAGCGTCTGGCGCAACAAACCATGGGCCACCCCGTAGTAAATCGCCTGGTGAATCACGAAGAAGACGTAGGTGATGAGGAAACGGGAGCCGGGATTTTCGACATCGATCTTCAGCCCCAACGACGAAGCCATATAGCCGATCACGGTTAACGTGATCCCATACATGCCGAGTGGGTGCATCGCGATAGGGCCGAGAAAGAGGTCCTGCATCAGGCCGATGATGCAGCCGGTGATGCAGCCGCTGACCGGATTGCGCCGCGCCACGGCAAAGAAGATGGTGACCATGAACGGCAGGTCAATGCTGGACAGGAAGCGGATCTTGCCCAGGACGAAAATCTGGATTGCGACCGTCAGCAGCGGGATGAGGATGATGGCTCCCCAACCGAATTCGTAAACGGAAACCTGCTCGCGCGAGGTGAGGCTGCCGCGGAATGGCATCACCCGGGTGCTCATGGCTGAGGCGACGCTCCCTGAGTCGCAGGGGCGGGCTCGTCAGAAGTGTCGCTGGGCGCGGGCTGCACCGGCTTGGCCTTCTTGGGAGCGGGCGCGCTGGTGTCGCCGTTATCCACAATACGGATCTTCACCGGCGGCCGCGTTGTGTCTCCGTTCGCTGGCGCGGCAGTGGTGCCCGTCGTCGAGGTTCCCGTGGTAGTCACGGGCTTCGGCTTGGCTACGATGGGGGTTCCCGCGGTCGCACCGGGGGTTGTCGAGCGCGGGGTTGTCGTTCCGGTCGCAAGCTTACTCGTTGCGGTGCCGGTGGCGGACTTGGCGGTCCCGGTCGCGGCAGCAGTTCCGGGCTTGGTGGTTGCTGTCGCGGCAGCAGTTCCCGGCTTGGCGAGCGTTCCATTTGTTGCGGGCTTGGTTGTGGATCCAGCCGCAGCTCCCGACGGTACAGCACCGGGGGTCCCGGGCTTAACCGGGTTGCCGGCGGCGTCTACTTCATCTTTCTTCGGAACAGACGGCAGTCGCTCGGCAAGGATGTCAGAGGCGCGCAGCGGTCCCAGGTCCTTGGTGTCCGGCATCTTCTCGGTGATCCTGGTGACCACCAGCACTTCTTCCAGTTGATCGAGCCGCGACGACGGTACTACCCGAATGTTGAGGAACAAATCCTTGCCGGGTTCGACCGAGACCACCTTGCCCACCGGCAGGCCTTTAGGGAAGATGCGATCGCCGCCGCTGGTGACAACTTCTTCCCCGGGCACAACCTTCTCGTCGCTCATGATGTACTGCAGCGTGGTCGCCCCGTTGGCAGCGCCCTTCAGAATGCCCTGCAGCCGCGAATCCTTGAGCGCGGCGCCGACGCCGCTGAACTGGTCGTTGATGGGTAGAACCTGGGCCGAGTCGGGATAAACCTGGGCGATTTTGCCGACGATTCCGGTTGGGGTGATGACCGCCATGTCGGGCTGAATGCCGTCGCTGGAGCCCTTGTCGATGTAGAGAACGCGCGACTGCTCACTGCCGCTGGTGCCGATGACCTGAGCCGCCACGGTGGAGTCGACATACTGTTCCTTGAAGCCGAGCAGGGCCTGGACGCGGCGCGCCATGCGAGCATCCTCGGCCAGGCGCGCTTCTTCAATCTTCATTTGCGCAATCTGGTCTTTCAGTTCGCGATTCTCGCGACGCACGCCGTGCAGATAGATGTAGGTGTTCCAGACGTTGTGGACCCACTCCTGGCTGTGAACCGCAGCTTTTTCAAACGGGGTGACGGCGGAAATGGCCCAAAGACGGACCAGGCGGGTTTCGCCCTCGTCGGTGGGGCGGCGAACCTGCACTGCCAGCGCGATGATCTGGGCGAACAGGATGGCCGCCAGCACGATTAGGTTCTTATAGCGGCCGAGGAATGTATCCATACGCTACGCTGCTTCGCTGGCCAGAGGGTCTATTGTAAACGCTCCGACGGCTGGCACAACTGACGCATCGAAGAAGCGGAGTTTGCGATTCGAACTGTAGTGGTCCGCTACCGGCACCCCTAGTCGATCGAAATCTTCCTCAGCAGCTTGAAGTCGCTGAGCATCTTTCCCGTGCCCAGCACCACGCTGCACAGCGGATCGTCGGCAATCGAGACCGGCAAGCCGGTTTCTTCGCGGATGCGCTTATCCAGGTTCTTCAGGAGTGCACCGCCGCCGGTCAGCACGATGCCGCGGTCGCTGATGTCGGCCGACAACTCCGGTGGAGTGCGCTCCAGCGCTACGCGAATCGCGTTCATGATGGTCGACACACATTCGCCCAGTGACTCGCGAATCTCGCTGTCGTCAATGGTGATCGTCTTGGGCACGCCTTCGATCAGGTTGCGGCCCTTGATCTCCATGGTCAGCGGCTTTTCCAGGGGGTAGGCCGAGCCGATTTCAATCTTGATCTGTTCCGCGGTGCGCTCGCCGATCAGCAGGTTGTACTTGCGCTTCAGGTAATTCATGATCGACTCGTCCATCTGGTTGCCGGCCATGCGGACCGAGCGCGAATAGACGATGCCGCTCAGCGAAATCACGGCGATGTCCGTGGTGCCGCCGCCGATGTCGACCACCATGTTGCCGCTGGGCTCGGTGATGGGCAGGCCCGCGCCAATGGCAGCCACCATGGCTTGTTCCACCAGGTGCACTTCGCTGGCCTTGGCGCGATAGGCGGAATCCATGACCGCGCGCTTTTCTACCTGCGTAATCTCCGAAGGCACGCCGATGACAATGCGGGGATGCACCAGCATCTTGCGGTTGTGCGCCTTCTGGATGAAGTAGTTCAGCATCTTCTCGGTGACTTTGAAGTCGGCGATGACGCCGTCTTTCATCGGCTTAATTGCAACGATGTTGCCGGGAGTGCGGCCCAGCATTTCCTTGGCCTCTTTACCGACGGCTTCTACCTCACCGGTGTTCTTGTTGATGGCCACGATGGAGGGCTCGTTGACCACGATGCCTTTGCCGCGGGCGTAAACCAGGGTGTTCGCTGTTCCCAGATCGATGGCAAGGTCGCTGGAAAATACGCTGAACAGCGAGCGCATGTTGCTGAAACGCGAGGAACTGCTATGAAAGCCGTTTGATGACATGGACGTGCTAATTCTTTCTAGTATGAGGCGGTGTTAACAGTGTAAGCCACAGCGGGGCAGGAGCGCACTCCATGGAATGTCGTAGTCCAGCCGATTCGCAGGTTGTATTCCGGGGAAAACCGCTGGACCAGCCCTGTTTCGCGTGCGATCAGAGTACCACCAGAGACTAGCACAGCAAAACGTTGCTTTTAGGGTAAATACGGCAGAAATCGACCACTCATGGGGCCGAATCGGCCACTCACCCGACGTCGATCGATCAATCCACCCGGCGCAGAATTTTGCTGGATTGTGGTGAGGGAATGCGCTGTAATGCGACCTATGGAAACCTTGGGGCTTTCCGACTCGACACCACGCAGCGAAAACCGCCTCAAGAGTTTGTTCTGGCCATCGGTAGAGAGCGGCGCGGATGTGGACTACCTGGGAGCGCAGGGCTACTGGGTCTGCACCCTGATTGCAATAGGGTCGCTCATCATGGGACTGAGCCTGCGGCAATGGACGGGTGGCATCATGCTGATGCTCTTCTATTACCTGGGCGGTGTCGGGGTGCGGGAGCGCAGCCGGTACGCGGCCTTCGCGGTGTTCATTCTGTTCACGGTCGAAATGCTGTTCTCCAGCATCAGCGTGGTGAAATTATTGTTCGCAGCGCTGCTGCTGTCGAACGTGCGCGCCACCTGGATCGCCGCGACGTGGAGCCCAGATTCGGAAGAAGCGGCGTTGCCGCCTCGGCTTAATCAGACGCTAGGCGACAAGTTCGCTGACATCTTTCCCCGTTGGCTGTGGCCCAAAGTGCAACTGCTGTACTACGCCTATTCGGTGATCGTGTTCATCATGTTCGATGTGGGCATGGCGATCGTCTACGCGCGGCGGCATCACTAACTCAGGCTTCCGCGGATCGGCAATCACGGGCAGTTCGCCCCCTTTCCTCGTTTCCGCGGTTGCGGTTCCAGTTTTTCTCGCCTATCGACCTTGGGCAACTTCCGTGATTTGATAGGGTTCTTGCTGGTGGCTTTCTTCGCCTCAGCATCTGACAACTTCCGGTCAAGGAGATCCGTGCGGGCTGCATCGTGCTTAGCCTCCATCCAGCGTGGAGTGGCGCTGACTATGATTCTGTTACTGGCGAGCCTCTGTTTGCCCAGCCAGGAGAAAATTCAGGATCAGATCCAGGACAAAGACACGCCCACGTTTTCTTCGGACGTGAAGGTAGTAAACGTTCTCGCCACGGTGCGCGACAAGCAAGGCCATATCATCAACAGCCTCACCAAGGACGACTTCAAGTTGTCGCAGGATGGCCATCCACAGAACATCCGCTACTTCGCCAAGGAAAGCGACCTGCCGCTGACTCTAGGCCTACTGGTCGACACCAGCATGAGCCAGCGGCGCGTGATCAACCAGGAGCGCACCGCCAGCTATGGCTTCCTCAACGACCTGATGCGCCCAGAGAAAGACAAGGCCTTCGTCATCCACTTCGATTGGGAGATTGAACTGCTGCAAGACACCACCACCAAGCGCGACAAGTTGGAGGTAGCGCTGGAGAAAGTGGACATGCCCCAGATTGATCAGGGAGGCGGTCACCATCGCAGCGGCGGGGGTACCACATTGTATGACGCCATCTTTTTGGCGTCGGACGAGCTGATGCAGAAGCAGGAAGGACGCAAGGCGCTGATCCTGCTGACCGACGGCGTGGATGAAGGGTCCAAGCTCACCTTGGACCGCGCGGTGGAAGCGGCGCAGCGCGCCAACACGCTGGTGTATTCCATCCTGTACGCCGATCCGGATGCTTATGGCGGCGGCTTCGGCCACATGGGAGGCGGGGGCATGGGACGTCATGGCGGTTGGCCGGGAGGCGGCGGCGGTGGCTATCCTCAGCCGATCGTTCCCGACGGCAAGAGAGTTTTGCAGCGTATTTCGAAGGAAACCGGCGGACGCTTCTTCGAAGTTTCGAAGAAGCTGCCCATCGACCAGATTTATACGCAGATTGAGGACGAGCTCCGCAACCAGTACAGCCTGGGCTACTCGCCGGACAAGGCCTTGACCGCGACCGGCTATCACAAGATCAGCCTAACCACCCCGAATAAGGACTACGTCGTGCAGACGCGCGAAGGTTACTATGCCTCCAACGATCCAGACCCGGCTCAGTAGCCACGAAGGAGCTACTCTGGAATAGCGCTTTCTGTGGATATTTCGCACCACAAGTGTGGTCCGGCGCATCTAGTTCACCCAAGGCCGAGAATCCACCTCCGGGGTGACACGTGCGAAATCCAGCTCCAGCCAGACTAATGTTCTGCCTCTTTCTGTTTGCCAGCCTCACATCACTTTGTTGCGCGGCGGGTAATCCCGCAGTTGCCGGCAAGCCACAAGCGCAAGATGAAATGAATGGTCAGTATCTGGGCATTCAATACCCCACCGACGTCATCACTTACCACTACAACGTCTTTCGCCAGGGCGCGACTCTGCAGGAGACGACCCTGACTCCCAGCAACGTGAACTCCACTACTTTCGGCAAGGTTGGATTTCTTGCCACGGACGGCAAGGTGGACGCGCAGCCGATCTACGTGAACAAGGTCAACATCGGCGGCGGATTGAACAACACGGTGTTCGTGGTGACCGAGAACGACAGCGTGTACGCCTATCAGCGCCAGCAGTGGACGGCTGTTCTGGCAGATTTCCGTGCTCACCAACGGCGAGACGCCGAGCGACAACCATGGCTGCGGCCAGATCTCGCCACAGATCGGCATCACCGATACGCCAGTCGTCGACAAAGCGGTTGGACCGAACGGAACCATTTTCTTTGTTGCGATGACGAAGGATTCTTCCGGCAGTTATCACCAGCGGCTGCACGCCCTCGACCTGACCACGGGCGCCGAGGTGCTGGGCGGCCCGAAAGAAATTGCGGCAACCTATCCGGGAACCGGTGACGGCAGCCAGAACGGCCAGGTCATCTTCAACCCGGCGCAGTTTGCCGAGCGCGCCGGTCTGTTGGAATACGGCGGGACGATCTACCTGACCTTCACCTCGCACTGCGATGCGCGACCATACACGGGATGGGTGATGGCTTATAACGCGCGCACTCTGGCGCAGACTTCGGTCATCGACGTGACGCCGAACGGCAGCGAAGGCGCCATATGGATGGCGGGTGATGGGCTGGCCGCTGACGCGTCGGGCAACATCTACTTCCTCGACGGCAACGGGACGTTCGACACCACGCTGAACGCACAAGGTTTCCCGGTGAACGGCGACTACGGTAACGCGTTTATGAAGCTGACCAACTCCGGCGGAACGCTGGCGGTGGCCGACTACTTCAACATGCACAACACGGTGCAGGAGTCGAATTCCGATGAGGATCTGGGCTCCGGCGGCGTGATGGTGCTGCCCGACTTGACCGACAACAATGGCGCGGTGCATCACCTGGCGGTGGGCGCCGGCAAGGACACCAATATCTACGTGGTGAACCGCGACAACATGGGAAAATTTAATCCCAGCAACGACAGCGCTATCTATCAGGAAATTGACGGCGTGTTGCCGGGCGGAGTGTGGGCCAAGCCAGCGTACTTCAACAACACGGTGTTCTACGGCGATGTAGGCGACAACTTGAAGGCGTTCACCATCTCTAACGCAAAGCTGTCGACCACGCCGACCTCGCAGTCGACCAACACGTTCCCGTTCCCCGGCGCAATTCCCAGCGTCTCGGCGTCGGGATCGACGAACGGGATTGTGTGGGCTGTCGCCAACAGCAATCCGGCGGTACTGCACGCCTACGACGCGACCAACCTGGCGCACGAGTTGTACAACACCAACCAGGCATCTGGCGGACGCGATCAGTTCGGCCCCGGCAACAAGTTCATCACGCCGATCGTGTCGAATGGACGAGTGTTTGTGGGAACACAAACCGGTGTCGCAGTATTTGGGCTGTTGCAGTGAGTGATGGCGTAGCCTGCGGTGGAGCGATGTGCGGTTGAGCATGTCACGTTGCGCAAACCGGGGTCGCGTTGCGTGAAATGAGCACGTCGTGATGCGGCGTTGGTTGTGTCAGGGCATGTCGTGACAGGGGGGTTGGTTGTGTCAGGCCACGTCTTTACACGGGCCGATTATGGGCAGTAGAGGATGGGGCTTTAGCCCCTGCAAAACGTGTGCAGGGCTAAAGCCCTGAAGCTTGTGGAGCGCTGAGCGGCACGACTGAAGTCGTGCCCTCACACAACCGGCGTTGAGCTCATCTTGAGTACTCGCAAACTGTGCCCCTGACACGATCGACATTGACCTCATCTTGAAGCACACAAACTGTGCCTGACACAACCGTCATCGAAGCCCATGAGCACGTGCAAGCCGTGCCCTGAAACCCACCCGTTCGTAATGTCCGCATCCCTTACCGGTCGATGGCCTTCATGCTGCCGGCGGCGTAGCGATCGCCGGCGATGGCGTGCTGCGGCATGGCGGCTTCCAGTTCGGCAACTTCGTCCGCTGACAACTGAATGTCAACCGCTGCCGCGTTCTCTTCCAGATACTTCCTGCGCTTGGTTCCGGGAATCGGCACGATGTCGTCGCCCTGCGCCATGACCCATGCCAGCGCCAGTTGTCCGGGCTTCACCCCTTTGCGTTCGGCGATGGCGCGTACCCGATCAACCAGCTTCTGGTTGTGGTCAAAGTTCTCGCCGGCAAATCGCGGATAGCGGCTGGCGCGTGAGTCGTTGCTGGGCAGATCGCCCTTGCTGGTAATGGCGCCGGTTAGAAAGCCACGGCCCAGCGGACTGTAAGCCACGAAGCCGATGCCCAACTCGCGCACCGTGGGCAGAATTTCATCTTCCACGTGCCGCTCCCACAGCGAATACTCAGTTTGCAGAGCGGTGATGGGGTGGACCTTGTGCGCGCGGCGAATGGTGGCCGGCGAAGCTTCCGATAGGCCGAGGTACTTCACCTTGCCCGCCTGCACCAGTTCGGCCATGGCGCCCACGGTCTCTTCGATCGGGGTTTCCTGGTCGACGCGATGCTGGTAATACAGGTCGATGTAGTCGACACCCAACCGCTTGAGGGAAGCGTCGCAGGCCGACTTCACATATTCCGGCTTGCCGCTGACCACCCAGTAGGTGGGATCGTCTTTCTTGCGGATGTTGGCAAACTTGGTGGCGAGAAAGACTTCGTCGCGGCGGCCGCGAATGGTCTTGCCCACCAGCTCTTCGTTGTCGCCGATACCGTAGGTGTCAGCGGTGTCGAGGAAGGTCACGCCCAGATCGAGGGCACGCAGCAGGGTTGCGGCCGACTCCTCATCGTTGCGGTCGCCGTAGAACTCACTCATGCCCATGCAGCCGAGTCCCATGCGGGAGACGACTGCGCCTTGCGAACCAAGCTTAACTTTGCGCATGCTCATACTTTTTAGATGTACCACCTGCAAGTTGGTTCCGGCACAGGATTTTTCTGCGCTGATTTGCGACATGAGCAAGGAACGGGAAAGGCGCGCCAGCAGCGTGTCTGTACAACCTTTACCTGATAGTTGGCCTCTTATTGAGAGCTGCTGGCGCGAAGAGTTGGCGACAAGATTCCGGCTGAGTCACATACCTGATGCCAACCACGGCAAAGCCAAATGGATTTGCTGTTGAGCGTCCGGCCCCAACGAGTGAAGGGAGAATCGCATGCTAGGAACAATTTTGATTGTGGTGCTGGTCCTGATGCTGGTGGGTGCACTGCCCAGTTGGCCGCACAGCCGCAATTGGGGCTACTACCCCAGCGGAGGACTTGGCCTGGTACTGATCATCGTACTGGTGCTGTTGCTGGTGGGACGAATTTAAGAAGTCCGTGCGATGCGCCTGTCGTGCCGCGCGAGTTTGAACTGAGATTCACAACGAGACTGGAGACATTATGCTTTGGACAATTTTCGTAATCCTGCTGATCCTGTGGTTGCTGGGATTCGGCTTTCACGTCGCGGGCAGCTTGATTCACTTGCTGCTGGTGCTGGCGGTGGTAGTTCTTATCATCAACCTGGTCACCGGTCGGCGCGTCTAGCGAACTGCCCGGCGAGACGCCGTAGTAATACGGCAGTCTGCGGGAGAGAAGCATGCGCCCTCTTAGCGTGATCGGCATTGTCGTGTTGCTGCTCGGGATCCTGTCGTTTGTGGTGCCGGTCCCGACCAGCAAGACGCACTCGATTAAAGCGGTCGACGCCACGTTGTCCGTGACCACCCACCATGACGAGAAGCTGCCACCGGTGGTGGGCGGAATACTTTGCGCGGTGGGCGCAGTGTTGCTGATCGCGGGGACACGAAAAACTGCGTAGTTCCTGACGGATGAGTACCGTTGCTCGTCCGTCAACGCGCATCATCACTCACACAGCCCACCAGTCAGTGCTCGTTATCTCGCAATTCCTTTCTCCAACCTGCGTTCTTCCCTCGCTCGCGTTTGACCTTGATTTTGCGCGGTGCTACCGTCGAAATCGACAACCCTGATGAGTTCCAAGTTGCAATACTGGCCGGTTGCGCTGATCGTGCGCCTCATCGGCGCATTACCGCGTCCCCTGGCCCACGGCCTGGGGATGATGGTGGGCGGGCTGGTCTATCACCTCCACCCGCGGCTGCGGCGGGTGGGCTTGCGCAACCTCGAACTGGCCTTCCCGGAGAAATCCGTTGCAGAGCGCCGCAAAATACTGCGTGGTGTGTACCTCTCGCTAGGACGACTGCTCGGCGAGGCATGCCTGTTTCCCAAGTACACCAGGGAGAATGCTGCCAGCATCGCGGTGTATCAGGGCATCGAGAATTTTGAAGCGGCGGAGAAGCGTGGCAAGGGCGTGCTGCTGCTCACCGGCCACTTCGGCGGATGGGAAGTGGGCTCGTTCTTCCACTCACTGCAAGGCCACCCCATGCAGATCGTGGTGCGGCCGCTGGACAATCCGTATGTCGATGCGATGGTCATGCGCTATCGCGGTCTGCATGGCAACACCATGATCGGCAAGCAGGAATTTGCGCGCGGGCTGATCGCCGCCATGCGCAAGAACCAGACGGTCGGCATCCTGATGGACACCAACATGACGCCACCGCAAGGCGTGTTTGTCGACTTCTTCGGCATTCCCGCCTGCACCGCCAGCGGCCTGGCGCGCGTGGCGCTGCATACCGGAGCCACGGTGGTTCCCGCATTCACCATATGGGATCCGGTGATACGACGGTATCGGGTGGAGTTCGACAAGCCGGTCAACCTGGTGCGCACCGGCGACGACGAAGCCGATGCCGTAGCTAACACCGCGCTGTTCACCAAGGTGATCGAGGCGCACGTGCGTCGCTATCCCGACCAATGGCTGTGGGTGCATCGTCGGTGGAAGGCGCGGCCACCGGGTGAAGCGGCGCTGTACTAAGAAGGCCGCTTTTCGCTAATCGCGATTCGCCCTTCGCCCTTCGCCCTTCGCTTTTCGCTTTTCGCTTTTCGCTTAAGACAACTCCTGAGGTACCAGCGTCGTGCCGGTCGCAGCGGCTGCTTAACCTTCTCAGCGCAGGAGCCAGCGGCAAAGCCTTAAGCGAAGAGCCAATAGCGAAGGGCGAAAAAGCGAATCGCGAATAGCGAACGTCGGCTTCCACTGCTATAACAACTGCATGTCCCACACCCTGCAAGCGCTGGCCGACTTCACCGGCTCCAGCCTGATTGGCGACGGCAGCACCGAAGTCGCGAAGGTCGCCAGCATCGCGCAAGCCCAACCCGGCGATTTGGTTTTCGTCCAGGATGAAAAAGACCTGGCGGGCGCGCTGGCTTCGCCGGCAACCGCCGTCATCGTGGACACCTTCACCACGGCTACCGGCTCGGGCAAGCCGCTGCTGTTGTCCACCAATCCGCGATTGGCGTTTGCCCGCGCGGGCGCTCTGCTACATCCCCAGAAAACCTATCCTGCCGGCGTGCATCCCAGTGCCGTGGTTCATGTCACGGCCAAGTTGGCGGCTACCGCGTCGGTGGATGCGCACGCGGTGATTGAGGCCAACGTGGTGATCGGCGAGCGTACGCATGTGGGCGCGAACTGCAGCATCGGCGAGGGAGTGGTAATCGGCGACGACTGCGACCTGTACCCTTGCGTGGTCATCTATCAGGGGACGACGCTGGGACGGCGCGTGATCGTGCATGGCGGCGCTGTGCTGGGCTCCGACGGCTTTGGATTTGTACGCGATGAAGCGTACGGCCGCTACCAGAAGTTTCCCCAGGTGGGCGAGCTGGTGATAGGGGACTACGTTGAGATTGGCGCCAACTGCGCCATCGATCGGGGCGCGCTCGACAAGACGGTGATTGGGCCAGGCACGAAACTGGACAACCTGGTGCACATTGGGCACAACGACATTGTGGGAGCCAACGTGGTGATTGCCGCGCAGACCGGCATATCGGGCAGCTCGGAGATCGGCGATGGCTGCGTCATTGGCGGACAGGCGGGTATTGGCGATCACGCGACGGTGGGGCCAGGCACGTTGTTGGGTGGACAGTCCGGCGTGCTGCCGCACAAGAATCTGCAGGGCAAAGGCGAGGTGTATTGGGGCACACCGGCGCGCCCGCTGCGTCAGTATTTGAAGGAGTTGGCGGCGTTAGCGCGGCTGGCGCGGAAAAAAGGCGTCAGAGAATAAGAACGCGCATTGGTCGCGCATACGCGGGGGTACCTGGTCTGAGGGCTGAGGCTCAAGCTAATGGGCTGAAAGCTGATCGCCAGTTGTTTCTTATGGCCATCATTGTTGTCGGCGGACATTCCCGGAGCGTGGGTAAGACCAGCGTAGTGGCTGGGCTGATCGCGGCCCTGCCGGAGTTTCACTGGACCGCGATGAAGATCACGCAGTACGGCCACGGTATCTGCTCGGCCAATGGCGAGGCATGTGACTGCGCCACCGACGATCACACGCTGGCGGTGAGCGAGGAACGCGACCGCAGCGGCGAGAGCGACACCTCGCGCTTCCTGGTGTCGGGCGCGTCGCGATCGCTGTGGGTGCGGACGCGCCAGGGCATGCTGGCCGAGGCCATGCCGCGGGTGCGCAAGGAACTGGCGGCCGCTGAAAATGCCATCCTGGAATCCAATAGCGTGATGCGTTTTCTGCGACCTGACCTGTATCTCACGGTGCTCGACGCGGCAACGGCGGACTTCAAAGTGTCGGCGCAGCAATTTCTTGATCGCGCGGATGCGGTGATCCTGCATGACGAAACTGACGAGATTGCCTGGAAAAATGTTTCGTTGAAGCCGGTGGCGGGACGGCCGCGGTTTTATATCAGGCCACCACGCTATGTGACGCCGGAGCTGGTTGAGTTTGTGCGGGGAAGGCTGGCGGGAAGTTAGCACTTGGCACTTAGCGCTTGGCAATTGAATAGCGGCCGACTGAGCGCGACTAGAGGTTAAGAGCTCATCGCTAAATGCCCAATACCGCTATCGTAGAATCCTCGCAGGAGTTTGCCCTGGATACTGCCCAACCTAATCGCCGCTTTGACGTTCTGTTCGATTACGCGGAACCTAGCCAGATCGACGACCCTGCTTATAAGCCGTACGGCCGCCTCGGGTTTCCGGCTGCACCGTCGGACCGGCCGTGGATCTATACCAACTTTGTGCAGTCGTTGGACGGTGTTACGACGCTATTGGGGGAGCATGCGTCCGGCGGCGACATTTCGCAATCGAGCGATGACCGCTGGTTGATGGATCTGCTGCGCGCCCACGCTGACGGGCTGTTGATGGGAATGAACACTCTGCGGGAAGAGCAGCGGCTACGAGGACCGGACAGCCGGGGCATTGTATTCCAGGTGGTTGATCCCGCTATGCGAGAGTTGCGGCTGCGGCTGGGCAGAGCGCGCGAGCGGAACATCTTCGTCACCGGCGCCGCTGATTTTGATCTTTCTCGATTTAAGGTCTTCGACGGCGATCTGCTGGATGCCGCCATCCTGACTTCACCGAAGGGTGCGGAACGGTTGCGGGCGCAGGGGAAGAATCCTCATGTCGCAATTATCGCGGCAGGCGAGGGAGAGCGCTTCGTCCTGGGGAGCGCAGTCCGGAAGTTGCGGAGTGAGTTGGGAGTGCAGCATCTCCTGTGCGAGGGTGGTCCCACATTGTATGGCAGCCTGGCGCGGGCCGACTTGGTGGATGAAAAGTTCCTGACGGTTTCGCCGTTCGAGATAGGGCAATTGGTGCCGCCCGAGCAGGAGCGACTTCCCTCCGAGCAGGACATTCCGATTCTGATGCGGCCTACAGTGTTCGGCGGCTTTGGATTTACACGAGAGAAGATGACGCGATGGAAATGGATGAGCTGCCACAAGGCGGGAGATCATCAGTTCAACCGGTACCGGAGAAAAAGGTAAAAGACAGAGACTAGGGGTTAGAGGTCAGGGCGTCAGGAGAGATCTGACTCTGCAGGGTTTCAGCGTCCAGAATGTCATTTCGGCCTACGCGTCAGCAAGTCGGCCGGTGTCTATCGGTTACAGTTCTAGGATTGCTACGGCATTAGCGGTTACATCGACGAAGCCGCAATAAAAATATCCATTACTCCGGGCATTCCCAAGGCTTACCCGGCAAATACACCAAAACGCTAACGTCTAGCCCGTGCCCCTACTCCCTAACCTCTAGTCCCTAACCCCTGGCTCTTCACTTCCCCAACTCCAGCGCGCCAGCAGCCCGGTTTAACGCCGCGGTCAGCAACTGCAACTGCTGCTTCATCCGCTCGAGATTCTGGTTCTCGATCGCTTCGTTCACGCCGGGAATCACCACTGCCGCGTAACCGGTGTGCTCGCCCGGGGCGTAGATGGAGTGCTTGTACCAGGGGCGATCGGGCAGGCCATCGATCAGGAAGGCGCGCTCGGCGCTGCGCAGCACCAGGTTCAAGCCTCCCATATCGCCGGTCGGATTCATCTGCAGCTTCATTAAATTGGCCCCGGCAGTTTGAAGCCGCGCGGCTGCCTTGGCGGCGTCGGCAAAAGACGGCGCCTGCGCGCCGAAGGCAGTCTTGGATTTCTGGTCGGCCGCCTTCAGGTACTCGGCGATCTCCTTGCCGTACTGCTCGTAGTCCAGCGGGAGTACGTCGACCGAGGCCATGCGCATAGCTTCCAGTCCGTAGACGCGGGCCATCTGCTGCTCATAGACGAAGCTCGGGTCGCCGAACTTGGTGAACCAGGCGAAATTGTCGAAGGCGGAGTGGTAGACGCCGTATGGACCATGCGAGCCAATATCGGCCGAAGGCACGCCCAGGTGCTGAAGGAAGGCGGTGTAATCGGAGCCACTGCCCAGGTCGCCCACTTTCACATCGCGCGTGGCCACTTCCGGCTCGCGGCTGGCTGCCCCGGAGATGGCTGGCGCCCCTTCCTTGGCCCGTTCCTGCTCCCGCTTCTCCTGCGTGGCCTTCCACTGGTCGTAAACGCTGCCGCCTTTGGGGCTGGGCACCGACTTGGTGACCTCGCGCATGTACTCCTTCAGGCTGGGGACGGACGACGCGCCAAAGTCTGGGCCGGCGACGGCAACATCCATGTTGAAGTAGGCGATGGCACGCGAGAGATCTTTGGCGTGCTGTTCGGCGAATTCGGTGGAGCCGATGAGGCCTTCTTCTTCCGCATCCCAACTGCAAAAGACCAGCGTGCGCTTGGGATGCCATCCTGTTTTCATCAGTTCACCGATACCGTGCACAGCTTCCAACTGCGCCGCGGTGCCGCTGTTGGGATCGACCGCGCCGAAGACCCAGGCGTCGCGATGATTGCCGCTGACCACCCATTCGTTGGGAAGCAATGATCCCTTCACCATGCCGACGACGTCCCAGATGGTGACGTAGCGGTAGTCGATCTTCACCGTGAGGTGGACTTTCACCGGGCCCGGTCCGACGTGGTAAGTGAAGGGCAATGCGCCCTGCCAGGGACGCGGTGACTCGGGGCCACCCAGGTGCGACAGGATGGGCGTGGCGTCGGCGTAAGAGATGGGGGTTACCGGAATGCGAAGTCAGATCAGTAGCTTTGCCAGGAGGGACGCGCTGGCTCTCGGGCAGGTCGGGCGTGGAAGCGACGCCCGGCGTGGTGGGATCGCCGGGATAGCGAAAGAGGTATTGCACCGATCCTCGCTGCACGGCGGTGTCGGGCCGCCACGGGCCCTTGGGATACTTGTCGCCCTTGAAGTAGCCATCATCGATGGGATCGGAGTAGATGATGACGCCGGCGGCTCCGTACTGTGCCGCCATGAATGGCTTTACGCCGCGGAAGTTCTCGCCATAGCGCACCAGGACCAACTTTCCTTTCAAGTCGATGCCCAACTCTTTCAGCTTCTTGAAATCTTCCGGCCGGCCATAATTGGCGTAGACAACCTCGGCGGTCACATCACCCGAAGCTGAATATTGATTGAACGCCGGCAGGATACGCGGATCGTCCTGGTAAGGATCTTCGCTGACCCGCTCGGGCGATGGGCCATGCATGGTGACGCCTTCGGGTGCGACCACATCAACGCGGATGTCGAGCGGGATTCCCATCCACACTTTGTATTCCTGGATGTAAGCATCGAGGCCGGCGGCTTTGTACTTGGAGAGCACGTAGTCGGCAGTCTTGCGATCTTCCAGCGAGCCCGCAACATGAGGCACGGCGGTCAAGGTCTGTAAATGTTTCCTGGCTAGTTCCGGGTCGGGAACGTCGAGGAACATTTTCTCGGCCTTCAACTCAGCCGCCGGATCGCGATAGCCGAAGATTTTGTCGGGCGGCGTGAATGCGGAGGTTGGCGGGGCGGCTGGAGTCACGGCGGTTGACGGGGCAACCGGGGTCATCGGCTTCTGGACAGGCTGAGCTTGCTGCGCGGTCGCGGGATTCTGTCCGGCGGGAGCGGTGGTCTGTTGGGATGTGGCGACGGGCAGGACAGGCAGAAAACAGCTCAGGATAGCGATGGCCGAACGAAACAATGTGGCTCTCCTTCGGCGGATGCGCGAGGCTACGCGGCGATCCACCTGCGACTTAGAAGATTACATCATGGGGGCGGTCAGGAGCGGCGTGCGGAAGGCCTGAGTCCACCGGCTTCTAGTAATCGGCCAGATTGAGTTGAACGTCGGCGTGCGCCCAAGCCTGCTCGAACTGGGTCTTGGCCCAGCCGGCTTCCGTGGTGCGTTGTTGCAGATCGAGAGCTTTCCATAGGCCGTAGAGGGAGCGACCGTTACGGGGATTGAGTTCCAGGTCGCGGCGGAAGACCATCTCGGCGCCGGCAGCGTCGCCTTCGCTGAGCAACGCGGCGCCCAACGATTCGCGCACCGGGTAGTACCAGTCGGCGGGCTCGTCGTAATTGAGTTGATCCTGCAAGGCGACGGCCTTGCGATAGTGCGCCTCGGCCCCGTTGGCGTCGCCCTTCAAGACGGCGATCTTGGCATCGAGAATCTCGACCGCGACAGCCAGCACAGACTTCGCGGGGTTGAGTCCGAAAAACGTCTCGGCGGGAATCTTGTCGATGGTGGCAACCAGCCCCGCGCGCTCCGCGGTCAGCCTGGCAACATCGCTAGCGTGGGCGTAAGCCATGCCGCGGGCGTAATGCCAGGCAGCGCTATCGATCAACAGGGCAGAATCAGGAAGCGGCGCTTGCAAAACGGCGTCCCAATGCCCGAACCGCACCAGCATAAACGGCTGATAGGGCAGAAAGGTCTCCACCATGGGCATCTGCTTCAGGCCGGGGGCTACGTGCTGGACGAGTTGGCCGGCATTGGCGATTGCGCAAGCTGAGTTCCCTTCCATGGCGCAGGCCGCTGACAGGAAATGGAGGTTGTGGCTGTAGTACATCAGGCTGTACATGGAGTCCTGGCTGCCGGTTCTCTCCACGTACGCGCCGTCGGCTTTCACCGCGGCCACATTGGCAGCCGCGGCATCGTTGAAGTCGCCGGTGCGGGCATAGATGTGCGAAGGCATATGTACCAGGTGCCCGGCAGCGGGAACCATCGAGCCCAGGCGGTCGGCACTGGGCAGCGCTCGCTCGGGGTGGGGAGAAGCTTCCTGCGCGTGGATGTAGTAATGGTTGGCGCCCACGTGGTTGGGATAGGCGCGCAGCACGGTCTCCAGGCGCGCCAGGATTTCTTCGGTGTCGGGCGCGGGCTTGCCGTCGTTGGTCCACAAAAGCCACGGGCGGAGATCCATCAAGCTCTCGGCATACAACGTGCCGGCATCAGGATCGTCAAGAAAGCGGTCGGCCACCTTGCGCATCGCCTGGCTGTAGGCGACGGCCAGCTGGTGATAGTCGGGCTTGGGGGCGTTGGAGTAGCGCTGGGCCAGCGCTTCAATGTATGCCTGCTCGCTGGGAGGGGCATGTTTCGACAGGGCCAGAGCTTTCTGGATGGCATCGTAAGCAATCTTCTCGCGCTCGGGATCGACGTCAAGGTTGTAATTGGGGCCGACCGCCATGGCCACGCCCCACCACGGCATGGGAGCGTTCGGGTCCAACTCAGCGGCCCGGCGGAACGAGCGCTCGGCATCCTGGTGATTGAACGCGTAGATAAGCGTGAGTCCCTGATCGAAAAAGTGCTGGGCCTGGGAAGTGGAGACGGCGATGGGGTGATTCAGGTTTCCCAGGCCGTCCATCAACTCAATGGGCTTGGCTTCTGGCGAAGCGTGATGATCTTGCGCGCAAAGAACCAAGTTTCCGGCCAACACCGCCAGAGCTAAAACGAGAGCTTTCAATTTTTTCTCCGAATTGAGTGGCAGGATTGTACAACGATTTGCAACCCATGCCGAGAGCAGCTAATGAGGTGGAGGCTTGCGAGGGTGCGGCCCGGCGGTTGTCACCCGCGCCTGAGTCTGCCAAACTAACGTTTCCCCCGGAGAGGACATGGCGCGCGAGTTTTCGGCTGGAGGTGTGGTGTTGCGCAAGATGCGCGGCCGCTGGTTTCTGGCCATCATCGAGCCGCACATGGAGCGTCCCAAGAAGGCGGCGGGAAAGGCTGCCGCTGCCGCGAAGAAAGCGACGCCGGCCATCCGCGCGCTGCCCAAGGGCGCCATCGACGATGGCGAGAAGCCGGAACAGACGGCGCTGCGAGAGGTGAACGAGGAGACTGGCCTGGAAGCCGAGATGGTCGCCAAGCTGACCGACGTGAAGTACGTTTACGTGCGCAACTGGGGCGACAAGGCGCGGGTCTTCAAGATTGTCAGCTTCTACCTGCTGCTCTATCGTGCGGGACGGATCGACAACATCGTGCCGGAGATGCGGGTCGAAGTGCAGAAGGCATTCTGGATTCCGCTGGAAAACGCGCCTGCGGTTCTCAGCTATAAGGGTGAGCGCCAGGTCGCCGAGTTAGCCCTGCAGTACGTCACGGACCATCCCGAGCTAGGAGACCATGCCCCAGACTCCACACGTTGAGCGTCACTTCACGGCCGGCGAAGTCGTACGCGACGTCGTCATCGGAATGTCGGACGGACTGACGGTTCCCTTTGCGCTGGCAGCAGGCTTGTCGGGCGCGGTGGATAACAGCCATATCGTGGTGGTGGCCGGGCTGGCCGAGATCGCAGCCGGATCAATTGCCATGGGACTGGGCGGCTACCTGGCCGCGAAAAGCGATGTGGAGCATTACGCCAGCGAACTGGACCGTGAGACGCGCGAGGTGCAGGAGATCCCCGACGAGGAAGCTCGCGAGGTGCAGAAGGTGTTTGCCGATTACGGCCTGTCGCCGGAGGAGAGTGTTCCGGTGGTACAAGCGCTGATGCGGAAGCCGAAGGAGTGGGTCGACTTCATGATGCGCTTTGAGCTGGGACTGGAAGAGCCGGACCCCAAGCGTGCCATGCGCAGTGCGGGGACGATTGCCGCGTCGTACATTGCGGGTGGGATTATTCCCCTGTCGCCGTACATGGTTTTGCACAGTTCGCGGATGGCGCTGAGCTGGTCGGTGGTGGTGACGCTGATCGCGTTGGGAGTTTTTGGCTACATCAAGGGACGGTTCACCGGCTCTCGGGCACTACGTTCGGCAATGCAAACTGTTGTGATCGGTGGACTTGCCGCCGGAGCGGCGTTCCTGCTGGCGCGCCTGATCTCATAACCCATTATGGGAAAAAGATTTATGTAAATACTTGTTGACTGAATGAGGATTCATTCAGTAGGATCAATTCAACTTAATACGGCGCGCGTCGTTGCCATCCTCACCCCACATCTTACGACGCGCGCTCCTTGTGTTTGTGGGCCGTTGGATATGCCGTTGATCGCTAAGGGGAGCGTTGTTTCGCGGGAATTTGATGAAAGCACAGCAGCCATTCTGCGTTTACCTCAATCAAAACAAACATACGAACCAAGCCATTTGCCGTGAAGGATAACGACGTAAGCAGCAACTGAGCCGGGACCGTTTGCCGGGTTCCGAGCCGGAGTCATCCATACCTCATGCAAAGACGGATTGAGAAAGTCGCCGTTCTAGGCGCGGGCACCATGGGCGCCCGCATCTCTGCGCACCTGGCCAATGCCGGTGTGGCCTCCTATTTGTTGGACATTGTTCCTCCCGACGCTGATGGCGAGGCGCGCAATCGTTATGCTGCTGCCGGACTGGACGCTGCCGTGAAGTCGAAGCCGGCTGCGTTCTTCAAGCCCTCGCTGGCGCGACTGGTGACAGTGGGCAACTTCGAAGACGATTTGCCGAAGCTGGCCGACGTGGACTGGATCATCGAAGCGGTGGTCGAAGACCTGGAGATCAAGCGGACCCTGCTGCGGAAGATCGAAGCGATTCGCAAGCCGGGATCGATTATCACCACCAACACCAGCGGTCTGCCGGTGGCGAAGATTGTCGAGGGATTCTCCGACGACTTCCGGCGCAACTGGTTTGGCACGCACTTCTTCAATCCGCCGCGCTACATGCGCCTGCTGGAATTGATCCCCACGCCTGACGCCGATCCGGCGGCGATGGAGACCATCGCGCATTTCTGCGATCTGCACCTGGGCAAGGGCGTGGTGCACGCCAAGGACACACCAAACTTCATCGCCAACCGCATCGGAACGTTCTCCGCTTTGAATGTCATGCGGTTGATGCAGGACATGGACTTCAGCATTGAGGATGTGGACGCGCTGACCGGCACGGCGGTGGGCTGGCCGAAGACGGCAACCTTCCGGCTGACGGACATGGTCGGCCTCGACATTTTGGGGCACGTGGTGCGCAATGCCATGACCAACATCCAGGACGAGCGCAGCGATTTAAAGCTGCCCGATTTCTTCCTGCAGATGCTGGAGCGCAAGTGGCTGGGCGACAAAACCAAGGGCGGCTTCTATCGCAAGAGCAAGGGAGCCGACGGAAAGACCGAGTACCAGGCAATCGACTGGAAGACGCTGGAATATCGCACGTCGAGACGGCCGAAGTTCCCTTCCCTGGAGATGGCCAAGACGGTGGAAGACCTGCCAGAGCGGCTGAACATGCTGCTGGCGCCCTCGAAGGACAAGGCCAGCGTATTTCTGTGGTCGGCTCTGTCGGATTTGTGGACCTACGCAGCGAACCGCATCGGCGAGATTGCCGACTCGGTGGTGGAGATTGATCGCGCGCTGAAGCTGGGCTTCAACTGGGAACTAGGTCCGTTCGAGTTGTGGGATGCCGCGGGCGTAGCCAAGACCGTGAAGCGCATGCAAGTGGAAGGCAAGCCGGTTTCGCCAAACGTGGAGAAGTTGCTGGCCTCGGGCCATGACAAGTGGTATGCCGACGATCCCAAGGCGCCCAGCGGACGGGCGTACTTCGACTTGAAGAGTGGCCACTACATCTCGGAAGTAGTTCCCGCGGGTGTGTGGTCGGTGGCAGTGGCGAAGAAGTCGGGGCTGGTGGTGAAGAAGAACGCTGGCGCGTCGCTCATCGATATCGGCGACGGCGTGGCGTGCATCGAGTTCCACTCCAAGATGAATTCGCTGGGCGGCGACATCGTGCAGATGATCACCCAGACGCTGAAGCGCGGTGGACCGGGCGACAACTTCGATGCGTTCGTCATTACCAACGACGCGGCGAACTTCTCGGTTGGCGCCAACATCATGATGTTGCTGATGGCGGTGCAGGAAGAAGAGTGGGACGAAGTTGACCTGGCCATCCGGCAGTTCCAGGGGATGACGCAGGCTATCAAGTTTTCGCCCAAGCCGGTGGTAGTAGCCCCGTTCGGCATGACCCTGGGCGGGGGTTGTGAGATCACGCTGCACGGCGCTGCGCGCCAGCCGCATGCCGAGTTGTATACCGGGCTGGTGGAAGTGGGTGTTGGCCTGCTGCCCGGTGGCGGAGGGTGCAAGGAGATCACGCTGCGGGCGTTGGACAAGGCGTACCACGTGCGGCCTGCGGGTCGCGGCGAGAGCGTCGAGCTGATGGAAGCGATGAAGCAGGCATTCGAGACGGTCGCCATGGCGAAAGTTTCGATGTCAGCGGCCGAAGCGAAGAATTTGGGATTCCTCTCCACTGGAGATGACATCACCATGAACCGCGAACGGGTGCTGACGGATGCAAAAGAACGCGCACTGGAGCTGGTGCATGAAGGCTATCGCGCGCCGGTGCCGCGGATGGATATTCCCGCGCCGGGCGAGAGCATTCTGGCGACGCTGAAGCTGGGCGTGCACATCATGCGCCAGGGCGAGTACATCAGCGACCACGAGGTGAAGATCGCCAACAAAGTGGCCGAGGTGCTGTGCGGGGGCGCGGTGAATCCGGGAACGCCGGTGAGTGAGCAGTATCTGCTGGACCTGGAGCGCGAGGCGTTCAAGTCGCTGTGCGGCGAGAAGAAGACGCAGGAGCGCATTCAGTACACGCTGAAGACGGGGAAGACGTTGAGGAATTAGAGGCAGGGTTAGGGATTAGTTGAAGTCAAATCCGCTGCGGAAACTAGAATTTGCGAGTACGGACGAGCGCGATTGAAACAAGTCCCAAAGGGGCGGAAGAGCTTAGCCCAGCGCTTCAGTGCTGGGTAAGTGGATGGCAAAGCGTGAGTCCCTTGCGGGACGCCAGAGCCGCAGGTCCCTCGGCTCGGGCTGAAGCCCTCGGTCGGGATGACAATGTTTAGGGGCAAGAACAGACGACATAGGCGAGCGGGGTAGGGCCCTTCGACTCCGGTGCGCAAACAGCGCGCATCTGCGCTCAGGATGACACGTCGGAATAGGAATGGAAGTGGAATTAGGTTTAGCTGACGGCGGATGGCCGAGAGCGGATGGCCGGGCCGAAAGCTGACTGCAGGAGCTAACAGCTAATTGCTAGGAGCGTTTTTATGCGAGATGTCGTAATCGTAAGTTCGGTGCGGACGCCGGTGGGACAGGCCTACAAGGGAACGTTGCGGGCGACACGTCCTGACGATCTGGCCGCGGTGGCCATCAAGGGCGCGCTGGAGCGGGTGCCGCAGGTGGATCCCAAGGAGATCGAGGACGTGATTCTGGGCTGCGCCATGCCGGAGGCGGAACAGGGGATGAACGTAGCGCGCATCGCATCGCTGCGGGCGGGGCTGCCGGTAGAAGTTTCGGCCATGACCATCAACCGGTTCTGCTCGTCGGGGCTGCAGGCGATTGCCATGGCGGCCGAGCGCATCATGGCAGGCGGCGCCGAGATCGTCGTAGCGGGCGGCGTCGAGTCCATGACGATGATTCCCATGGGCGGCAACAAGGTGTCGGCAAACCCGTGGCTGGTGGCAAATTATCCTGACGCGTACTTGACCATGGGCCTGACCGCGGAGCGGCTGGCCAAGCGCTTTAACATCACCCGCGAGCAGGCTGACCAGTTTTCGGTGGAGAGCCACCAGAAGGCAATAGCTGCCATCGAGGCAGGCCGGTTCGACGACGAACTGGTGCCGGTTCCGGTGAGCTTCACTACGCCCAACGGCAGCAAACCAAAGCGCACCGACAGCGTGTTCAAAATGGACGAGGGTCCGAGGGCCGACACGTCGCTGGAAGCGCTGCTGGCGTTAAAACCGGCGTTTCACGTGAAGGGAACGGTGACCGCGGGCAACTCGTCGCAGATGTCGGACGGAGCGGCGGCGGCGATTGTGATGTCGGCCGAGCGGGCGAAGGCGCTGGGGCTGAAACCGCTGGCGCGGTATGTGGGCTACGCGACGGCAGGCTATAAGCCGGAGGAGATGGGACTGGGGCCGGTGTTCGCGATTCCGAAAGTTCTGAAGCTGGCTGGGCTGAAGCTGGAAGACATGGACGTCATCGAGTTGAATGAAGCCTTCGCGGCGCAGTCGCTGGCGGTGATCCAGGAGGGCAAACTGGACGCGTCGCGCATCAATGTAAACGGCGGCGCCATCGCGCTGGGCCATCCGCTGGGGTGCACCGGCGCGAAGCTGACGGCGACCATTATCCGCGAGCTGAAACGCCGTAACGGACGCTACGGCATGGTGACCATGTGCGTCGGCGGCGGCATGGGCGCCGCGGGAATTTTCGAGAATTTGCAGTAGACACGCTGTTCGCCGTTCGCTTTTCGCAATTCGCCAGAAGCAGACGGTGACGATATCCGAAAGATGAGGCCCGACGCGAAGGGCGAAAGGCGAAGAGCGATAAACGAGGACTTTATGGCAACGACCACCGCAGCTCCCAAGATGAAAACCACGGGCGGAAGCTTTCTGCTCGAAGATCACAACCTGGATAACGTCTTCACCCCGGAAGACTTTAACGAAGATCACCAAATGGTGGCGAAGCTGGCGGAAGAATTCGCCATCAACGAGCTTCTGCCCAACGTGGAGAAGATTGAGCACAAAGAGTGGGACGTGACGCGCGGGCTGCTGCAGAAGGCCAGCGAAGCGGGGCTGACCAACGCCGATGTGCCGGCGGAATATGGCGGCTCGGAGATGGATAAGGTTTCGTCGGCCATCATTGCCGATCGCATGGCCAAGTCGGGCAGCTTCGTGGTGTCGATGGGCGGGCACGCCGGCATCGGCACGCTCCCGATCGTGTTCTTTGGCACCGAGGAGCAGAAGAAAAAATATCTGCCTAAGCTGGCGTCGGCCGAAATGATTGGCGCATATGCGTTGTCGGAGGGCACCAGCGGCTCGGATGCGATGAACAGCCGGACCCGCGCAGTGCTGTCGCCCGACGGCAAGCATTACATCCTGAACGGCGAGAAGATGTGGATCACCAACGCGCACTTCGCCGATTTGTTCACCGTGTTCGCCAAGGTGGACGGCGAGAAGTTCACCGCGTTTCTTATCGAGAAGGATTTCCCCGGCTTCTCGGTGGGCGCGGAAGAGAAGAAGATGGGCATCCGCGGATCGTCCACGGCGCCCCTGATTCTGAACGACTGCAAGGTACCGGTGGAGAACGTTCTTGGCGAAATTGGCAAGGGGCACATCATCGCGTTCAACATTCTGAACGTGGGCCGCTTCAAACTGGGCGCGGGCTGCGTGGGCGGCGCGCGGACGTCGCTGCAGAATGCCATTGCGTACGCCAAGGACCGCAAGGCTTTCAACAAGAGCATCTCCAGTTTCGGGCTGATTCGCGAGAAGCTGGCGCAGATGGCGGTGGGCATTTACACCGGCGAAGCGATGGTGTATCGCACGGTCGGCATGATGGACACGGCGCTGGGCGAGGGCGAGAAGAATCCCGAGACCATCCGTAAATCGATCGAAGAGTATGCGGTCGAGTGCTCCATCATCAAGGTGTGGGGTTCGGAGATGCTGGACAAGGTGGTCGACGAGACGGTGCAGGTGTACGGCGGCTACGGCTTTGTGGAGGAGTATCCGGCGGAGCGTGCCTATCGCGACTCGCGCGTGAACCGCATCTTTGAAGGCACCAATGAAATCAACCGGCTGATCATTACCGGGTGGCTGCTGAAACGGGCCATGAGCGGACAACTGGCGTTGCTGCCGGCCATCAAGAAAACCATGGACGAAGTGATGGCCGGACCGTCCGGTGAGGAACTTGAGGGCACGCTGGCAGCCGAGCGCAAGCTGGTGGACAACGCCAAGAAGCTGGCCATGCTGGTGGCCGGTGCGGCTTCGCAGAAGTACATGCAGAAACTGGCCGATCAGCAGGAGGTGATGGGCGCGATTGCCGATATGGTGATCGAGGCGTTTGCCATGGATTCGGCGCTGCTGCGGGCACGCAAGCATACAGAGGCGAACGGCGAAGAGAAGGCCGGGCTGGTGATCGCGATGACCCAAGTGTATCTGGAGGGCGCGTTCAACCGGCTGGAGGCGTCGGCAAAGAAGGTGATTGCCGCGGTGGCCGAGGGCGACATGCTGCGTACCCAGATGGCAATCGTCCGCCGCCTGGCGAAGCACGAGCCGGTGAACGTGATTGCCTTGCAGGAGAAGATTGCCGCCCGGGTGATCGAAACCGGCAAGTACGTTACCGTGTAACTTTCAACAGCAACATTCTGCGCAGTGCCAGCGAGAGCGGAGTGCAACATCTCCGCTCTCTTTTTGTTGGCCGGTATTTCATTCGGGCGGGCTCATGGGACTTTAGGGACGGATGCCGATGACCGCCATCATGCGTCCGGTCTTGCCGAACTCCTGGCGGTGCGAGAAGAAGCGGGTGCGATCGCAGGCGGTGCATCCTTCGATCACGCTGATGTGGGTCGGGCGCACGCCGGCATCTTCCAGTTGGCGGCGGTTGGCGGCGACCAAATCAAGATGAATTTCGGGACCGAGATCGCCGTGGCCGGGAGCGCGTTGGTTAAGGAACAGCAGCGGATAGCGAATGTGAATGGCGTTGGAGTCGAAGACTTCTTCGAAGAGCTCGGGGGCGTAGGTGAATTGGGACTCGAACTCTTCGCGCACTTCGGAGCCGACGCTGTAGCAGCAGCGCCGAATGCAGGGGCCAATGGCGGCGCGCAGGTCGCGGGGTGAGCTGCCGAACTGGTGGCGCATTTCACCCACGGCTTTTTCGACGATGCGTGCGGCGGTGCCACGCCAGCCCGCGTGGAATGCCCCTACGACGCGACGTTTCATGTCGGCAATGAGCACGGGCACGCAGTCTGCGGTCTTGATGGCCAGCAGCAGGCCGGGCGTACTGGTGATCATGCCATCGCCGGCTGGGGGCTTCTCGCTGGATTCGGCCATCCGATGCACAATCGCAGAATGAATCTGCTTGACCTGGAGCAGAGGCCACGGGCCGCAGTGGGCGTCGGTAGCGCCGACCGCGGCGAGGAAGGCATTGCGATTGTGCTCGATGTTTCGCTTGGTGTCGTGTTCCGTCGAGCCCAGGTTAAGGGTTTTGCCACCGTAACAGCTGGAAACGCCTCCCTGCCGGGTGCTGAAACCGTGGATCAGCCAAGGCACGCCGGAAAAGCTGGGAGCGGTGAGAATCTCCAGAGGCGTCGCGGCGGGGGGACGCCGCCGGGCGATTTTCTTGGACGAAGGTTTGGATTTACGTTGAGTTACGGGCACCTACTGATTCTAGCCGAAGGTCAGCCGCTACAATCGAACCGATGCTGTTGTACTACATCACCGATCGCAAGGGTTTCGCCGGGGGGAGGCGGAGCAGCGCAGCTCGCTGCTGCGTACGATATCGGCGGCCGCTGGGGCTGGGGTGGAGTACATCCAGTTGCGAGAAAAAGACCTTTCGGCGCGGGCACTGGAGAGGCTGACCCACGAGAGCATGCAAGCAATACGCGACAACGGCGGCGCTTCCAAGCTGCTGGTGAATGGCCGGGCTGATGTTGCCCTGGCCTGCGACGCCGACGGCGTGCATCTGCCTGCGGGTGAGCTTCCCGCATCGGAGGTTCGTGCGCTGTGGAGCAAGGCGAGCGAGCGAACGCCGGTAGTTGGGGTGTCAGCTCATTCGCTGGACGAGGTGCGATATGCCGAGGCGCATGGCGCGAACTTTGCCGTGCTGGCGCCGGTTTTTGAGAAGGCGCAGACGCCAGTCCCGGCAATTGGGCTGGATGCGCTGCGCGAGGCGTGCGCTTCGTTGGCTGCGCCGGGTAACGTCGAGGCGCCTTATGCGGGACGATTCGCGGTGCTGGCCCTGGGTGGGGTGAAGTCTAGGCAATGCCGCGGCTTGCAGGCGGGTGGGGGCGGCGGGAATTGCCGGGATACGTATTTTTCAGAGCGGGGATATGCGGGAAACAGTACGGCGGTTGCGGGGGTTGTAGGCCGCATGGCGAACCGTCGTGGCGAGAACAATGACGTTTGGATGCCTGTGACGTATTGGCGGTAGGGGTCCTTCGCTGGCGCTGAGGATTACAGTGCTCTTCGCGGGGTGGACGGTGCGGCGCCGCCATGCTGTGATGAATGCCGTACCCTTTACGAAATGTCGAAGTGGCTCCTGATACCTACCCCCGCTAAAGGCTTTACTTGCCCTCTACGTCGCGGGCAACGGCTTTCAGCAGCATGTTGATCAGGGCCAGAACGATGGCGCCCCAAAAGGCGGGCCAGAAGCCTCTGACCATGAAATCCGGGGCCAGCAAGGCGGAAGCGAACATCAACATGATGGCATTGATGACCCACCAGAACAGACCGAGGGTGAGGAACGTAAGGGGCAAAGTGATGATTTTGAGCAGTACACCGATGGTGGCGTTGACCAGACCAATGACCAGGGCCGCGATGAGGGCGGCGGTAAAGCCGTGCACGAAAAACCCCGGTACCAGCCTGGAGACAATGAGCAGGCTGATGGCGCTCAACAGCCAGTTCAACAATAGCCGCATGTAGTTCCCCCTAGTGTTGCGTGCTCAATTCTACCCGCAGATAGCATACAGGCATGGCAGTTCCTGGAGGCACGCCGCTGGAGTCGTAACTCCATGGCCCACTTCCGTCTTATAGCCCGGCCGACGGAGCAATGTCAGCCATTAGGGCTTCCCTGCCAGATATCTCGCCGACACCGGGTTCTGTCTACCCAGCGACGCGTGCCGACCAGTCGACACCTCTAACGAATGCCCTGAGGCGCTGGAGCCACGGAAATCAGCCCGTCAATAGACACAGGATATGGCGCGAAAGGTGCATCACTTTGCCGGGCTGGTGCAATTGGTGGGCACCGGACCCAATACTTAAATCCTACATACAGGCGGCGGCCCGGTGAGGTAGATTGTCTGGCCAGAGTCTTATCGTTCGAGATTCGAGTTTTCTGAAGCCAATGCCCGGGTTGAACATCTGAGACGGAGTTGGGAGGAGTGGAACGATGGTGAATGTAACGATTGACGGGGTAGTACAGCAGGCAGCACAGGACGAGCGTCTGGTCGACCTGATCAATCGGGTAGGTGGCAAGGTCCCACAGGTGTGCTATCACCACCAACTCGGACCCATTCAGACCTGCGACACCTGCATGGTGGAAGTAAATGGCACGCTGCAACGGGCGTGCGCAACGCTTGCAGCGGACGGGATGACCGTGGCCACCGCTTCCGCTAAGGCCGGCGCGGCGCAGCGCGAGGCGTTCGACCACATTCTCAGCAACCACCTGCTGTACTGCACGGTCTGCGACAACAACAATGGCAACTGCACCATCCACAACACCACCAAGCTGCTGGACATCGACCATCAGAATATTCCGTTCAAGACCAAGCCCTATCCGGAGGACCACTCCAATCCTTTCTATCGCTACGATCCCAATCAGTGCATTTTGTGTGGGCGTTGCGTTGCGGCCTGCCAGGACTTGCAGGTCAACGAGACGCTGTCGATTCGCTGGGAGGATGAACATCCGCGAGTGCTGTGGGATGGCGGCTCCCCCATCGGCGAATCAAGTTGTGTTTCCTGCGGGCACTGCGTGTCGGTGTGTCCGTGTAATGCGCTGATGGAGAAGTCGATGCTCGGCCATGCCGGCTACCTGACCAACCTGCCGAAGCCCGCGCTGGATGGCATGATCGAGGTGGTGAAGGACATTGAACCCGAAACCGGCTATCGCGGCATCATGCAGGTTTCCGAGGTTGAGTCCGTCATGCGCGAAGCACGCATACGCCGCACCAAGACGGTATGCACTTATTGCGGCGTCGGATGCAGCTTCGATATGTGGACCAAGGACCGGCACATCCTGAAAGTTGAGCCGTCGGAGGGCCCAACGAATGGCGTTTCCACGTGCGTCAAAGGTAAGTTCGGATGGGACTATGCCAACAGTCCAGACCGCCTGACCACTCCGCTCATCCGAGAGGACGATAAGTTCCGCGAAGCCACGTGGGATGAGGCGCTCGACCTGATCGCGCGCAAGTTCAGCGAAATCAAAGTGCAAAATGGACCGGATTCGCTGGGGTTCATCGCGTCGTCGAAGTGCACCAACGAAGAGAGCTACCTGATGCAGAAGTTGTCGCGCGCGGTGATGGACACCAACAACATCGACAACTGCTCGCGTTACTGCCAGGCGCCGGCGACAACCGGCTTGTTCCGCACCGTGGGATACGGCGGGGATTCGGGCTCGATCAAGGACATCGAAAACGCCGGGCTGGTGATCATCATTGGCAGCAATACGGCCGAGAGCCATCCGGTGCTGGCCACACGGGTTAAGCGAGCCCACAAGTTGCACGGGCAAAAGCTGATTGTGTCCGACCTGCGCAAGCATGAGATGGCGCATCGCGCCGACATTTTCCTTCATCCTGAACCGGGCACGGACCTGGTGTGGCTGTCGGCGGTGTCGCGGTATCTATTCGACAACAACCTGGCCAAGACCGACTTCCTGAAGCAATGGGTCAACGATGTCGAGGCTTACAGAAAGAGCCTGGAAGCGTTCACCATGGAGTTCACCTCGCAGGTGTGCGGCATTCCGATCGAGACGCTGAAGCAGGTGGCGCAGATGGTGGCAGAGGCCAGCGGAGTCTGCGTGCTGTGGGCCATGGGCGTGACCCAGCATTCCGCGGGGTCCGATACTTCCACGGCCATCTCCAACATGTTGCTGGTGTCGGGCAACTACATGCGCACCGGTACCGGGTCGTACCCGTTGCGCGGGCACAACAATGTGCAAGGCGCCAGCGATCACGGATCCATGCCGAACTTCCTGCCCGGCTACCAGTCGGTGGACGATCCGGAAGTGCGCGCGCGCTTCGAAAAAGCCTGGGGCAAGCCGTTACCCAAGACCAAGGGCCTGGACAATCACCAGATGGTGGACGCGATCCAGCAAGGCAAGCTGAAGTCTCTGTACCTGATCGGCGAAGAAATGAGCCTGGTGGATTCGAACGCCAACTACGTGGGCGACGCGTTCTCCAAGCTGGAGTTCTTCGTGGTGCAGGACATCTTCTTCAGCACCACTTGCGAATTTGCCGATGTGGTGCTGCCGGCCACGCCGAGCCTGGAGAAGGAAGGGACCTTCACCAGCACCGAGCGCCGGGTGCAGCGGCTGTACCAGGTGTTTGAGCCTTTGCCCGGGTGCCGTCCCGACTGGCGGATTGTTCAGGATGTTGCCAACCGCATGGGGGCGAACTGGCAGTATCAGCATCCGTCGGAAGTCATGGATGAGATTGCGGCGCTGACGCCAATGTTTGCAGGCGTGATTTATCCGCGGCTTGAGGGTTACCACTCGTTGCAATGGCCCGTGGCAGCGGATGGCAGCGATCAGCCATTGCTCTACACCAAGCGATTCGCTTTCCCCGACGGCAAAGCGCGCTTGTTCCCCGTACCCCCGCCGAAGCTGACGGAACTGCCCGACGAGCAATTCGATCTTCACCTGAACAACGGCCGCCTGCTGGAGCACTTCCACGAAGGCAACATGACCTACCGCACGGAAGGGATTCGCGAGAAGACGCCGGACACGTTTGTGGAGGTGTCACCGCAGCTTGCGGGAGAGCGCGGCATCCAGAGCGGCACGTGGCTAATCTTGAAGTCGCGTTACGGACAGGTACGCGTCCGGGCTCTGGTCACCGATCGGGTGCAGGGCAAGGAGTTATACATGCCGATGAATTCCAGCACCAGTCCGGTAAATCGGCTGACCAGCAGCTTCACCGATCCGGTGACGCATACGCCAGCGTACAAGGAAGTCGCGGTACATGCTGAGGTGCTGGGCGAAGTAGGGACAAGTCCGCTGCCCAGGAATAATCCACGCTTCGGGCATCCCACGCCGCAACGTGGTGTGGAGGTAGAGCGCAAGTGGAAACGCGCTGACTATCGCGAGCCGGGAAAACAACTGGTGCAGATCCAAACCCATTAAGAACGAGGAGAGATCACCGTGGCCAAACCAATTGTGTTCGAGGTTCCGCTGCGCGATCCGCAGCGCGAGTTGCTGTCCAAGCTTGAGGCCGCGCCGGCAGAGCATGCCGAAGCGCTGCTGGCGGTGTACGAGATCCTGCAAGGCTTGCAGGACAAGGGTGTCCTGGACCTGGTGCGCGGTGGGTTAGGCGCCAGCGACAAAATCGTGGAGACGCTGGTGGATGCCAGCAAGAGTCAAGAGGCGGTGCGCGGACTGCGGAACTTGCTGGTCGCGGCCAAGATTATGGGTACGCTGGAGCCGCAGTTGTTGGAGAGCTTCGGCGTGGCATTTCATGAAGCGCTGACGACCGCCAAAGTGCAGAAGGGCGATCCTCCGGGGATGTGGGCCATCATAAATCAGTTCCGGACGAAATCGTTTCGCCGTGGATTGGTGCTGATAAATAGCCTGATTGAAGCCTTCGGCCGCAATCTTCCAGTGGAGAAACAGTCATGAAAGACGACCTTGCCACACACGATTCGCTGGGCAGTAAGCGTTGGGGCATTGCGCTGGCCGGCATCTTCCTGCAAATTGCGCTGGGCGCAGTATATGCCTGGAGCGTGTTCCGTACCCCGCTGTCGAAACAATTCGGCTGGACCATCTCGGAAGTTACGCTAACGTTCACCATCTGTATCTTCGTGCTGGGGTTTGCGGCGTTCTTCGGCGGGTTGTGGCTGAACCGCACAGGGCCAAGGATTGTCGCGATCACGGGCGGTGCTCTGTACGGTCTGGGCGTCTTCCTCGCCAGTTTTTCCAATCACGGACTGTGGTGGCTGTACCTTAGCTACGGATTGATTGGCGGCATCGGTTTGGGTTTCGGCTACATTGTTCCGGTGGCGGTACTGGTGAAGTGGTTTCCTGATCGTCGCGGCTTGATCACCGGCATTGCGGTCGGCGGCTTCGGCGCGGGTGCGCTGATCACCGCGCCGGTGGCTACGCGGCTGATCCAGACCGTTGGGGTACTGAGCACGTTCGCCTACCTGGGGATTGCGTTTCTTATCGTCACGGTGATTGCCGGCTACTTCATGCAGAATCCACCCGAAGGCTACAAACCTGCCGGATGGAATCCCACTGCGACGGAAAACAAGCAGCGCGCCACCTGCGACTACACGTTGTCTGAGGCGTTGAAGACATGGCAGTGGTGGGCCCTGTGGCTGTTGCTGTTCCTGAATACCTCGGCCGGCATTTCGCTGATCTCGCAGGAGTCGCCGATGTTCCAGGAACTGGGAAAACTGACCGCGGTAGTGGCTGCGGGCATGGTAGGAGTGGTGAGCATCGGCAACGCGTTCGGGCGCGTCTTCTGGGCGTGGGCGTCGGACATGATCACCCGCAAGGCGACATTTTTCGTAATGTTCCTGTTGCAGGTGGCCCTGTTCTGGTTCTTCCCAACCTTATCGTCGGAGCTGGCGCTGACGGTCGTAGCGTTCATTATTCTCATGTGCTACGGCGGCGGTTTCGGCACTATGCCGGCGTTTGCAGCGGACTATTTCGGATCGAAGAACGTGGGGCCGATTTATGGGCTGATGCTGACCGCGTGGGGCTTTGCCAGCGCGTTTGGTCCGCTACTGATTGCGCACATGCGGCAAACCGAGGGAACTTATCGCGGCGCGCTGCACGTAATCGCCGGGGTGATGGCGGTGTCGGCGATTCTGCCGATTCTGGTGCGACCACCGACCTCGGCGGTTCGCACCGCGGGCGCTCCAACTCAAGTCACCCCGCAGAGGGTGGCATAGAGCGCGAAGTATTTTGCCGTAACCGAACAACATCGCAAAGGAAAGCCCCGGCCGCGGCCGGGGCTTTTCGCTGGAGGATGATTAGTTGGTGACGCCCAGCGAGAAGCTGCTGAGTACCGGGTAGGAACCAGTCGGCAGCAGGACGACCTTCTTGCCGGAGACGACGTACATGACTCCCACCTGGTTACCTCCGGAAGAGAGGACAGCGCGCCCAGTGTTGTCAACCAAGTAGGTGTCCGAAATCGGCCGATTGCCCGATCCTGACGTTCCGCTATAGAACTGCACTCCGTTCAGGTTTCCGTTTCCGTCTGCCAGTACATAGCTGACAGCGTCCTCCACGGGAACTTCAACCGGGCCGATGGTGCCACCCAGATAGGTGCCGAAAATCGAGAAGTTGCTGTACGGCGGAATCGCAGTTTGAGGTTCCAGAATTCCCTGCGCCACCGAACTGTCCTGACCCACGGCGAAGCCTTGGTTCGTGTTGTAGAGGTAAATGATCGGAGGAGTTCCTCCGAAGCCGCTAAGGGTCACTTTGCCGTTGGAAGCAATGTTGAAGGTTCCCTGCGATACCTGCTGCTGGGTCAAAGTCCCGCCCTGGTTCTGGTCGAGGCTGATCTGCGCGGAGCCCGCACTAAGGACGTCCAACAGGCCTAGAGTGACAACCGCCTGGGGACTGCCATTGTTCGGAGCGAGTGCGCTGGCCTCGTAGATCGAGTTGCCGCTCAACGAGCCATTGGAGAAGCCACTTCCGGTCTGAACCAACACCGTACCCAGAGTTAACGGATCGTTGGCATTCACGGGATCGGTTCCGAGAATGATGTACTGGCCCTTAAATACGACATAGTAGGCGTAGTTATTGGTGACGCCGTTGGGGAAGTCGAACGCAACCTGTCCACGGCCAGTTTGTAGATTCGGGGGTAGAAATTGACCGGTGAACTGGCGGTTCGTCAAAGTTCCATTGTCGTTAACATCTTCTGTCCCCCCGGTGACCGCACCGGCAGTAGCGACGGTAAACACGCCGGCCTTGGCGTAACGAGCGAAGGCCTGGTCAGCGCCGATGGTACCTTCGGTAAAGGTCTTACCGCTCGGCGGAAGACCGAAATCGTTGGCGTTCTGCACGTAGAACGCGCCCGACCCGCGGGTTGCCGGATCAGTGTTGTCCTGGATGAGCTGCCCGTTTCCTCCGCTGGAAACCGCGATGTGAAAGTTGAAGGTCAGCCCCGGCAGGCTGGGAACGTTGAAGGTCATGGTTCCCAACCCGTTGTGATCGGAGGTGATGTCGTAGGTTCCGGTGAAGGGCGACCCGGACTGCGGAGTGCCGTGTCCGATGTTCAGGTCGAGAACGCCACTGGTGATGTTGCCCTGTCCATCAGAGATAAAGCTTCCCGCCATGAATACCGGTTGCCCATTGCTGAAACCGTTAAACGAGAAAGCATAGTTGCCGGAAAGGGCGCCATCGCTGGTGGAGGGATTAATGGTGATCGACAGCGTGGCCTGAGCTTGGACGCCTAAGGAGTCCTGCACCTGTACGGTGAAATTCGAGGTTCCGAGACCGGTTGGGGTACCGGAGATAACGCCCGTGGTCGGGGCGAGGTTCAGGCCCGTCGGCAGGGTTCCTAACGCGAGACTCCAGGTGTAGGGCGGCGTTCCACCGGCAACTCCCAAGGTCGCGCTGTAAGAACTGTTTTGCGTACCCGTGGGAAGCTGGGTGGTGGTGATGACCAGGCCGCCAGCGGAGATGGTGATGCTGAGGTTGGCAGTGACCGAAGTAGATTGGGTATCCGTTACCTTGACGGTGAAGCTGAAAGTTCCGCCGACCGTCGGAGTGCCAGAGATCACACCGGTATCGCTTAGCGAAAGGCCGGGAGGCAGCGGTCCGCTGCCGGCGTTGAGTGTCCAGCTATAAGGCGGCTCTCCCCCGGAGGCGGCCAGTTGCGCGTTGTAAGGCATACCGGTCGATCCACCGGGCAGCGATGTGGTGGTGACGGTGAGGGGCGCGGGCGCCATGTAGCTGAAGATATCGACGATCAGGTTGGTTGTGCCGGCGGCATAGGCGTCGATGGAGCCGTTGGTAGTGGGCACGATCGCCATGTTCGAGGTCACAGCGCCGTCATAGGCATTGAGAGTGGAGACCACTGGCAGGCCCTGGCCGTCGGGCCACAAGGTGAGATATCCCAGGGAGCCTTGCGGCACCACCGTGGCATTCATGATGTAGGCGCCGGCGCCCTGAGGAACGCTGCACGGGCTGCCAACCACATTGATGGGCGGACTTAGGGTTCCGTTGAAAGCCCCGTTTCCTTGCGGAGGACGGGTGTCGAGCACGCGACAGGGCGTCAACGTATAGAGCGCGAGTTGCGATGCCGATCCCGGGGGCGCGAAGTAGCCGTTGGTATCGAGCAGAAGATTGGTGGTGTTGTAGGCGAAGACGGAAATCTGTCCGCCGGTTCCCGACTGGACGAGGGCGGCGTTGGCGGTGACGGTTCCGGTGGGAGCGTTCAACGTGGAGGTCGCGGGCTGCGATTGTCCCGCAGGCCAGGCGGTCACATAGCCAACCGGAGCGTTGTTGATGGGAACCGCAGTCACGTTAAGCGAAAACGCCTGCGCGTTCGCCGGGATGCCGCACACGCCGCCGATGGAGAAATTCTGCGGCACTCCACCTTGCAACGGACTGCCCTGGCGAGTGTCGGCCAGACGGCAGGGAGGCAGCGGGTAAAACGCCATGCTGGACGTGGTGGAAGTGGTGAAGTAGCCGTCGATATCGAGAATGAGGTCAGTGGTATTGGTGGCGTACGCGCTGACGGCGCCGGCGGGATTATCGCCCGCGGGGACGATAGCGGCGTTGGCCTTGATGCGTCCGTCGTAAGAGTTCAGGGTAGAAACCACGGGCTGCGATTCGCCGGCAGGCCAGATGGTGAGGTAGTTCAGGGTTCCGTGGGGCTGGACGGTTACGTTCATGGAGTAGGCTGCCGCGTCGGCAGGGACGCCACAATTGCCGCCCACCTGGAAGTTCTGTGCCACTCCTCCCTGCAAAGGTGAACCGCTACGGGTATCGATCAGGCGGCAAGGAGGATCAACCGCGACGAACTGCAGAGCGCCGCTCTGCGCAAAAGCGTTACCTGCTGCAACCAGTACGAGAGCCAGTACAAACAAGAACGAGTAACGGGTAGCACGCATATCGAGTTCCCTTTCCCACTCCATGGTTTCCGTTGAGGCGGCGATAGGCTGGCGCAGGCACACAAAGGCCAGCGCAATTCCAGCAAACAAGCTGTAATCGGCCAGATTTGGAACTGTTTACAGACTTTTGTGGTAGTTGAACATACACCTGAGTACCTCCTGAATCAAGACTTCCCAATAGGTATTTGTGCTGAGACGTTCCTCAAAAGGCACGTAGGCCCGGATTGGGAATAGCAGACGATGCGCACCGATGAGCTGTGGCGCGGGCAACGAGAACGCGCGCCATTTGTCGGTGGAACGGTCGGGCGGAATGTTCGTTCGTGCGACGGGCGGGAAGCTACAAAAAGAAAAGAGACCGGCGGGGCAAAAGGCCGGTCTCTCGATGGGCTGCTGAGCAGGATGCTTAGATGGCTTCCAATACCGCTTTGAGATACTTCCAGAAGCCGTCGACCGAGGGAATATCCACACGCTCGTGAGGGCTGTGCGGCGCGACGATGGTGGGGCCGAATGACGCCATCTGCATGCCGGGGTACTTTTCACCGATCACACCGCATTCCAGACCCGCGTGCATGGCGATCAGCTTGGCGGGATGGCCGAAGACTTTCTCATGCACCGACTGCAGCTTGCGAACGATCTCGCTGCCGGGCTCGGGCTTCCAGCCGGGATAGCCGCCGGACTGTTCGACTTCGAATCCGCCCAGGCGAAGGGCCGTCGCTACCATGCGAGCCGCGTTGAGTTTGCTGCTTTCGATAGCGCTGCGCTGGCTGGTAATGATGTCGACCACGTCGCCCTTGGTGGTGATGATCGCCAGGTTAGTGGAGTTCTGCACCAGCTCCGGGACGTCGGGGCTCATGGCCAGAACGCCATGCGGCAGGCTCACCAGCAAACTGACGATGCGGGTGGTGTCGTCGGCACTGAAAACCTCTTTCGGGCGATCCACTCTTTCCACCGAGATCTGCAGTTCGTGGTCGAACGCGCCGAGGTCGGCGACAAACTCACTTTGCAGCTTGGCCGCCAAGGCTTTCAGCTCTTTCTCGTGTTTGCCGTCCAGGGCGATAAGCACCGAGGCCTCACGCGGGATGGCATTTTGGGCGCTGCCACCGTTCAGGGCAGCAACTTCGGCCGGCATCTGCTCCAGAATCGTTTGGACGGCGAGGCCGAGGATGCGCAGGGCGTTACCGCGACCCTGATGAATGTCGACGCCGGAATGCCCGCCTTTAAGGCCAAAGATCTTGATGCGGTAGCCGGTGTCGCCCTTGGCTGGTTGCAACTTGACCTTACGGCTGGCGGTGGTCTTGACGCCGCCGGCGCAGCCAATGCAGATGGTGTCTTCCTCTTCGTTGTCCAGGTTGAGGAAGTACTCCGACTTCAGCATGCCGCCGGGGAATTCGGCAGCGCCGGTCAAGCCGGTTTCCTCATCGATGGTGAAGACGAATTCCAGCGGGCCGTGAGCAATGTCGTCGCTCTCCATGACGGCCAGAGCGGCGGCCACGCCAACGCCATTGTCGGAGCCCAGGGTGGTGCCTTCGGCCTTCAGCCAATCGCCATCGCGAAAGACCTTGATGGCGTCGGTGTCGAAGTTGAACTCGGTGCCTTCATTCTTCTCGCAAACCATGTCGAGATGGCCTTGCAGCAGCGCCATGGGAGCAGATTCGCGGCCGGGACGAGCGGGCTTGCGGACGACGGTGTTGCCCACCTTGTCCTGCACGGCTTCGAGGTTGTGCTTCTTGGCGATGGACAGAACGTAGTCGCGCGCGGCTGCTTCCTTGGTCGAGGGCCGGGGAATTTGCGTCAAGGCGTAAAAATGCTTCCAAACTGGCTTCGGTTCAATATCGGCGAGGACAGACTTCATAACACGCTCCATAAGTGCACTCCCATCGTACAGCGGCCAAGGTGAGGCTGACGAGGGCGGGCGCCTGGTTCCCGTTCCGAAACTTCGCGGCAATAATTTGGTGGGCATAGGTTGTGGAACGGATTTTCGTCAGCTAACTTGAACTTTACATCAGGTAGGTCGCGACCCCTCCCGACTGGCGCGCACGCCAGCAAATCAGCAAGGCCCTCCCATCGATCGATTGCCCTCGCACACGCTCGGACTATCCACTTTGCGCGTCTTGCGTCGGCCATTGCACGTGCGATTCGGGAGATGTACCGGTGATCTTTGAGGAGTTCCGCGTTAGGGTAGGCAGCGTTGCCGTCCTTGTTGTATCCACAATTCTTTTAGCTGTTCAGCCATCTGCGGCGGCCCAGAATCTTATCGCAACGGTTTCGACCGGAAGCTATCCCGTGGCAGTAGCGGTGAATTCGGTCACTAACAAGATTTACGTCATCAACCAGAACAGCAACAACCTGACGGTGATTGACGGTTGGACGAACAGCACCGTCACCGTTGCGACGGGAACCGCACCCGCCGCGCTCGCGATCAACTCGGCCACCAACAAAATCTACGTCGCCAATGAAAACAGTAACAGCGTGACCGTGATCGATGGCGCCACGAACGCGACGACGACGGTCGCAGTAGGAAGCTGTCCGGTGGCAATTGCGGTGAACGCCGCGACCAACAAGATTTACACAGCGAACTTCTTTTCCAATGATGTGACAGTGATAGACGGCTCGTCCAACGGCACGGCGGAGTTGCAGGCGAGCCAGCGTCCTTACGCGATCGCGGTGAATGCCGCCACCAACAAGATTTACGTGGCGAACTCCGTCGGCGACAACGTCACGGTGATCGACGGTGCGAGCAACGCAACGACAAGCGTCTCGGTGGGAGGGATCCGCGGGCGGTCGCCGTCAACCCGATGACCAACCAAATTTACGTGGTGAACTTCTACTCCGGCAATGTATCGGTCATTGACGGGGCCAGCAACGCAGTGAGCTCGGTCACCGTAGGAAAGTATCCATCAGCGCTGGCGGTCGACGCCATTCACAACTTGGTGTACGTCGCCAACAACGGGGACGGCAGCGCCAGCATCATCAATGGCGCGACGTTGACCACCGCAACCGTAGCGGTCGGCGACTTCCCCGATGCAGTTGACGTGAATCCCGCGACCAACCAGGCCTACTTCAGCAACTTGTTGTGGTATGGAACGGTTACCGCCGTGAGTGGTGCGGACGATTCAACGTCCACAATCAACGCAGGTGTCTACCCTGTTGCAGTCAGGGTGAATCCGTTGACCAACCGGGTGTACGTGGTCAACAACGGCGATAACACCGTATCGGTGCTGGGTGGCGGAGGTCCGCCATCCTTACAGTTTGTGCCTGTGACGCCGTGCCGGGTGTTGGACACGAGAGGGCCATCCGGCGCCTTCGGCGGTCCGTCCATGGGAGGCGGAACGACGCGGAGCTTTGCCATTCCGCAGAGCGCTTGCGGCATTCCCTCCACGGCAGCAACGTACTCTCTTAACGTGACGGTGGTTCCGGTGGCCGGCGGGCCGCTAGGATTTCTCACCATCTGGCCGACAGGCGAAGCGCAGCCGGTGGTTTCGACGCTGAACTCGCCAGATGGACGGGTGAAGGCGAACGCGGCCATCGTGCCCGCTGGTGCGGCCGGGGCGGTCAGCATCTACGTCACCGACGCGACCGATGTGATCGTGGACATCGACGGATACTTTCAGCCAGCGACCGGGCAATCGCTGGAGCTTTATCCGCTGGTCCCCTGCCGAGCGTTCGACACCCGACAGCAAATCGGAAACCTGGGCGGCCCGGCTTTGCAGGCGTCGCGGGAACGCGACTTTCCCTTACTTGCGAGCAATTGCCAGATCCCAGAGAATGCGCAGGCCTACTCCATGAACTTCACGGTGGTTCCGGTGCGCGGTCGGCCTCTGGGATATCTTACGGTATGGCCGGCGGGACAAACCCAACCCGTGGTGTCGACGCTGAATAATCCAGCCGCGACGGTGGTGGCGAACGCGGCGATTGTGCCCGCGGGATATGAAGGTGCGATCGCGGTCTTTGCCGATCAGGACACGGACCTGATTGCTGACATCGACGGATATTTCGCGGCGGCGGGTCCCGGCGGGCTGTCCCTCTATTCGGTGTCACCCTGCCGAGTGATTGATACGCGCAGTTCGGGAGGGACGTTCAGTGGGCAGCGCAATCCCCCGGTGAATGTGGTGGGAAGCGGGTGTGGGATCCCGAACTCGGCACAGAGTTATGTGTTCAACGCGACGGTGGTGCCCACTGGCTCGTTGGGCTATCTCACATTGTGGGCCGATGGCGATTCGCTGCCAATCGTGTCGACGCTGAACGCGTCGGACGGAAAGTTGACGTCGAACATGGCGATCGTGGGCAATCTCGACGGGGAGATCAACGCCTACGCCTACGGTGTGACGCAGCTTATCCTGGATATCTCCAGCTACTTCGCGCCCTAATACAGTAGTAGGGTGGGGTTTATTTCGCGGGCGCCGACGCTTCTGCCGGAAATACCTGCGCGGTGACCGGCGCCAGGAACGGGATCGCCGAAGCCTGCACGGCGAAGGTTCCCGCCTTCTTTCCCTCTACCACAAACTTGTACTTGAACTCTCCCATTTTGAAGGCTGCAGCCTTCAGACGAAAAACATACTGGCCGTTATCGGACTCGCGGAAGTTGGCCACGTCGGGCGTGAGGTTCTTAATGACCAGCAGGATTTCGCCGCCCAGGTCTTCGTCCTCATCAGGCTTGGCGCTGGCGTCTTTGCCCTTGGACTCGCGCTTCTGTTCCGCCTCGCGCTTCTCCTGGGCTTCACGCCGTTCTTTGGCCTCGTGGCCGCCGGCGCCTACCTGGAATCCAGGAACCAGTTTGCGGGCTGCGTCCAGATTGGAAGCTGGATAGTTACCGGGCAGCCATTCGAGATCGGGCACTTCTTCAGCGCCGTAAAGTCCAGCAGTCATCACCACGGGATCGTCAGGCTTTAGATCACGCTGATCGGGAGTTACGGTCACGGCTCCAACCACCATGGGAAAGACGATATTCTTCGAACCTTCGCTGATGGCCAGCGCACGTGGTCCGGCGTCGGTCTTCGCCGGAATGGCGATGTAAGCTGAATCGGCAGTCTCAGCGACAATCTTTGCGGCACGATCCTCAAATGCCGCGAAAGTCTTACGGCTGTCGCCGCTGAAGGCGCCGTGAACAACGCATAGCTGGCCTTTTAAACAGATCGGCGGGGCGATGTACGACGCGGAAGGTTTCGCCTTATTGCGCGGGGTCCGAGGCACGGAGATGGCCTTGGAAACAGGAGCGCCCTCGTTTCCTACCTGCCGGAACATGATGGCCAGATCCACCTGGCCGGGAGGAAAAGTCAGGCCGATGGAGCCGTTGGCGGGTTGCGGCGTCTCGCCGGACATCTCCAGGGTCCAGCCAGCCAAGGTTGAGCCGGCACCGGACGGCGCGAATGGCAGCGCCACCCGGGTAACCATCAGTTCGGGCATGCCTTCATAGTTAGCGGGATCTTCCACCACGCTGCCGGAGACACGCTCTCCGGCACGAACTCGCGCCGGCAGAATGAAGCCGACTTCCCTGACATTTGTTCCTGTGCCGGAAGGTGCTCTGGACGGAGCGGTAGTGGCGGGCTTTTGCGCGGACTCGTGGGCTTTGGCCAATTGCTGCGCCACTTCGGCCGGGGTGAACTTCTTCACCGTCTCAGGCGGCCCGGAGGCTTCTTCGCCCGCAGGGCAGGTGATGGTTTTGTAATCCTGGGCCGCTATGTTCCAGTCAGCGCAATGGTAGACATTGGTCTGCGGATCGTGGGTAAGCCGGTGACCGGCAATCTGCTTTCCCGATTCATCGAAGACCTGAATGAACTCGCCAGTGAAATTGGAATTTTTGTCGTAGGTGTTCTTAGAGTAGCGATGGATAGTTCCATCCGGCCAGTACGAGGTAGCCGTGGCCTGCGGAACGTAGTAGCCGGGCGAATAGTCCAACACGTCCTTCTGCAGCACTTTGCCGTCGGGCCCCAGGGTACGCGTCTCGGTGATCTGCCCGGCGGCGTTGTAGTGCAACTCGATCTTTCTGCCCCCGCCTGCATCCTGGGTTACGGTGTGCTGGGCCTCGCAGGGAAACGTCCCAGCGACCAGCAACGCGAGGGGAACCAACAGGAAACGCACAGGAAGATGACAGATGGGTCGAAGGCTTGGCACTGGATTTTCCTCGAATGATAGGAACTGAACGAATGAGTAACGACAGCAAAAAGCAGCGTCCCGCTGGCCGTACCACCGTGGTAGTAAACAGCCAGAAAGTGTAGCACGCAGTTTCGGCACAAGCTTCGGAGGGCGCTTGCGTGATGGGTTTGCGGCGGGCTGAATGTCCAAAAATGGGACCGTTTTAGATCCGGAATCGCCAACTACTATCGTTTTCGTTGACACGCTATGTTACTGCAAGTTACAGTTTTATCGCCCTTGACGGTGGCTCTAAACCTTCTGCTGTCCTGCGCAAAACTCGCCGATGCGTCCATTGGCCTCACTCTGAACCCATCTTAAAGAAGGAACGTTACTGATGAAATCAATGCACTCGTTTTCCCGTTCTGGCGGCAGCCGGACGTTGTTGACCCTTGCCCTGGGAGCGGCCATGAGCCTGTTTGGCGCCCTTCCCGGCAATGCCCAGAGCCTTTTCCGGCAGATCAGCCAGGACAGCTTCACCAACCAGAGCAGCCAGCATCAGACCGAGGTTGAGCCGAGTGCCTTTGCAGTCGGACCGACGATTGTGGCCGCCTTTCAGGTCGCCCGTATCAGCGGCGGCGGCGGTGCGGACATCGGCTGGGCTACTTCCACGAACGGCGGGATCTCGTGGACCAACGGCTATCTGCCGGGTATTACCCAATGGGAAGGCGGCGGACCGAACAGCGCAGTCAGCGATGCAGCGGTAGCCTACGACGCGAAGCACGGACAGTGGATCATTTGCACCCTGCCGATCGGCAACTACGACACGGTCGCGGTAAGCCGTTCGAGCGACGGCCTGCACTGGGGTAATCCCATCTACGTGATCACGAACCAGGACGCCGACAAGAACTGGATTGCCTGCGACAACTCGCCCAGCAGCCCCTACTACGGGAACTGCTATGTCGAGTGGGACAACCCGGACGTGGGCGATCTGCTGTACATGAGCACCTCCAGCGATGGCGGACTGACCTGGGGCTCGCCCAAGACGACCGGTGGTAATGACTACGGCATTGGCGGCAATCCCATCGTGCAGCCCAACGGCCACGTAGTGGTGACGTTCGCCGACTTCAACGGCGGCATGTCGGCTTTCATGTCCACCAATGGCGGACAGAGCTGGACCGCTGCGGTAAGCATTGCCAGCGCTCCCAGCCACGGAGAAGCAGGCGGAATGCGCAGCGCCGGACTGCCCTCGGCTGCCATCGACGGCGCCGGCACAGTTTACCTGTCGTGGCCCGATTGCAGCTTCGAGAGCAACTGTGCGGCGAATGACATCGTCTACAGCAGCTCGACGGACGGCGTTCACTGGACCCAGAAGGTACGTATTCCGTCGGATCCAATCGGCAGTGGCGTCGACCACTTCATCAACGGCATGGGCATCGATATCCGCACCTCGGGAACCTCGGCGCACATGGCGATGACCTATTACTACTACCCGGTTTCCAACTGCGGAAACAGCTGCCAGTTGGTTCCCGGCTTCTCGCTCTCTAACGATGGCGGGCAGACCTGGAGCGCCGGCCGCGCACTATCGCAGCCGATGCAGTTGAGCTGGCTGCCGAACACCTTCTCGGGCAGGATGGTGGCTGACTATGTTGCCACCGTATACCCGGCGGGTGGCCGCGCCTTCCCCATCTACGAAGTAGCCTTTGCTCCTACGAGCGGCACGTATCATCAGTCGACGTATACCTCGTCGTTCGGTTACACGCTGTCTGAAATGACCGAACCCATGATGAGTTCCGCGGGCGACAAAATCATCCCCGGCATCAAGTCGGACCATCCAGCGAGAACCTACTTCGATCTGGACAACGAGCACCCGGCTCATCCCTCGACGGCTATTCCCCCTCACGAGAAGGACTAGTTTCAGGTTAGTGGTTCCACCGGCCGTCGGCGTAACAGCTGACGGCCTTTTCTTTTGCCCACGGACCAGCCGCCGCCTCGACGAAGGCTTGCTCGACGGAGCGGCGCCGCCTCGCTTGTGCCACACTGGAAGGGGGGTTCGTGATTTCCGGACGCGGAAGCCGTTAGACCGCTCAGCTGGCCGCCCCCCCATGAGCAGCAAGGTTCTGGGATAGGCCGAGGCGTATTGGCTTCGCGGAAGGTTAGAATCAGTATGCAAACCACCGCAAGGATTGGGCCGGGACAAGGAACTTTTCGGCACTTTTGTGCGTATTAAGCTAAGGCTCCAGAAAACAACACCAGCAGTAGAAATTGCGAACGGATGTACAGGCGTTCGAGGAGACAGGAAATGTTGGTCGCCATGTATGTGAGGTCCGCGGCAAGAAAAGCGCTGACGATAGGACTCGTGGGTTTGCTGGCTACTGCCGGCTTTGCGCAGGAGGCCGCGCCGCAATCGGCCGCAGCGCCAGCCACCCAGACGAGCACGCCGCCCTTAACGCCGTTGCCGCAGGCTCCCGCACCGCAACACAATGCCACTCTGTATTCCGATCAGAATTACTCCAAGCCGAAGTCGGGATTCCCGAATATCATTGCTCCCTACACCTCTCGCCGCGTACCGACAGCCAATCTGACGAATTCCGCACGTACCGACCAATTGTTCCGCGACGGCAAGATCTACCTGTCGATCAACGATGCCGTGGCGATGGCGCTAGAGAACAATCTCGATATCACGTTGCAGCGTTATAACCTGTCGATTGCCGACACGGACATCCTGCTGACCAACACGGGTTCGCCCGCCCGCGGCACCAATAGCAGCGTGGTGCAAGGAACGCCGGGAGGAGCGATAGGAGCGACCTCAGCCGGCGGCACGGGCAGCGCTTCCACGGGAGCCAGTGGAACGGGCGCCGGTGGCACACAGATCGGTCAAGGAGGAGCGGGCGCTGGCGTGGGAGGCATCGTAGCCTCGACGCTGGGATCCGGACCGCCAATCGATAACTTCGATCCAGTCATTAGCGGCACGCTCTCCGGCGAGCACGCGATTCTGCCGCAGTCGAACACGGTGTTCACCGGTACCACCAGCCTCCTCCAGAACACCAACACCTATAACTTCGGGTATTCGCAAGGTTTCTCCACCGGCACGCTGGCGACGGTGACCTTCGATAACAGCCGCGTCAGCACCAACGCGTTGTACGCCCTGGTCACACCGCAACTTACGCCAGCGTTTCGCTTCCAGTTGCGGCAGCATCTGTTGCAGGGCTTTGGATTCGATCCCAACTTGCGATGGATCCGCATTGCGCGCAACAACCGCGAAATCAGCGACGTGGTGTTCCGCCAGCAGATCATCACCACGGTTTCGCAGATTGAAAACATTTACTGGGACCTGGTGACCGCGTATGAGGCGGTAAAAGTTAATGAGCGCGCTCTGCAGCTGGCTGACAAGACGCTTTCCGATGACCAGGAACAGGTGAAAATCGGGACCTTGGCGCCAATCACGCTGGTGCAGGCGCAGAGCGGTGTGGCTTCGTCGAAGCAGAACCTGATCGTTTCGCAAACCAATCTTCAATTGCAGCAGCTGTTGATGAAGAATGCCATCACCAAGAACATGCTTGACCCGGTATTGGCGACGGCTGCCGTAATTCCTACCGACACATTGCAGACCAACGAGCAATACGATGTGCGGCCGGTCGACGACCTGATTCAGGAGGCGCTGCAGGCGCGCCCGGAGATCGCCTCCGCCCGCATCAACCTGACCAACCTGGAGATCACGCGGAAATCGCTGAAGAACGCCTTGCTGCCGACCCTGGATGCGTTCGCGTTCTATGGAGCTTCGGGTCTGGCCAGGCGATCAAAACCCGCAGATTCCAACGTGTACGCCGGACAATAATTTCGGGGGAAACTGCTACCAGCCGGGCACGATTCCGGTGCACTATGGACCGGCATTCAACAATATGTTCAACAGCTCAGCGCCGGATAAGGGCGTGGGTGTCAACCTGAACATTCCTTTGCGTAACCGCGCGGCGCAGGCCAACCAGGTCCGAGGTGATCTGGAATATCGCCAGACCCAGGTGGCTCTGCAACAGCTGGAGAACAGCATTTCGCTCCAGGTGCGGCAGGCGCAATTCGCCATGCAACAGAATTACGCTGCGTTGCAGGCGGCCATCGCTGCCCGCGACTACGCCAACGAAAGCCTTACCGCCGAACAGAAGAAGTTCAAGTATGGCGCCTCGACGCCGACCTTGGTGCTGCAGGCGTCGAGCAATTTGGCGCAGGCGGAGTCGAACGTGCTGAATGCCGCTTCGAATTACGAGAAATCGAAGGTGACCTTGGACTTCTACACGGCGGAAACCTTGTCGAAGCTGGGCATTGATATCGCGGACGCCGAGGCAGGACAGGTAAAGCACATGCCACTGGTGAAGGGCGTGGTGCCGGACAACGGGCAGGGGATCACCAGCGTTCCTCCAGCGGTACAGCCAAACGGAGTTCCGGTGGACCAGAACCCGCTACCGCAAGCTACCCCAGCCAGCCCTGCGCCGGACCAGACGCAGCCACACTAGGAAGCACGCAGCAAGCGTGCAGGGCCGGGGCTCACGCTCCGGCCTTTTTCCGTTGGTGTGTTCGGGATTGTCGCAGCTGGGTCTCATCACCCACAGTACGCTCCGAGGTAGGGCTTTCGCTCTGCAGCCTGGTGGCTCGCACGAGCCCGGGCAGAGCGCGGCTGGAGGTGGGCGTGTGGCAGCAGGAATCGCGGCTTACGGGTGGGTTCTTCGGACGTCGCGAGCAAGAAGAAAGCCGGAGCACAGGCTCCGGCTTCTTCTTTGAAACAGTTTTCGGAAGTTTACTTCATCATCTTGCGACGAATGGTGCCGAAGGCGCCGACCAAGCCGGTTCCCAGAAGAAGCAGGGAGGAGGGCTCAGGGGTCGTGCCGCCGCCGCCGCCGCCGACGATGTCAAACGCGCCGATGGTGGTCTGGCCATTCGAATTCCAGGTGTGGCCGCCGTCGGTCGAATACAGGTCCAGGCCAGTCGCGCCCGTGCTGTTTTCGTTCCATGCCAGCCAGCTGGTGTCGTTGATGTCCATCGGACCGAGGACCAGGAAATACGCCTGTCCAGCGGTCAAGCTCAGGCCGGAAATACCGCTGATGGTGACCAGGCCGCAGCATCCGCCGAAGTTCTGGCTGCTGCTCAGGTTGTTCCACTGATCCAGCAGGGTGCCCGGGACTCCGCCGTTGTTGGTGTACAGAGCGGCGTAGAACGAGTTCACGCCGGTGACATAGCCGATACCGATGTCGATCTGCGAAACGCTGCCGCTGGCCATAGCAGTGAACTCATTGGCAGCGGTGAAGCTGGTGCCGAGTGTCCCGGATCCGGAGACTGTCCAGCCGGTGCAGCACTGGTAAACGTCGCCCGACGGGCCGAGATCGCTGAAGAATGTTGTTGAGCCAGCCATGGCCGGCAAGCTGCTGACGCAAAGGGCAAGCGCCAGGACACAGAATGACCACGCAAATTTCTTGCTCAAGGGGTTCCTCCTCCGTTTCCAACGGAACATCTTAGGGTGTTCTACCGCGGGCCCGTACAAAGTTGACGCCCAACTTGCCAAGCTCCAACCTTGCCCAACAAGTCCGTGCCCGGAGAACACTCCACCACAGGCCTAGACAGTAAAAGTTGTTGCAATCCGACTTCCGACGTAAGTTGCTGATCCTGCATGGCTTTGTAGAAGCATAGGTGCAACGGCTTGCAACTGAGTTCCCAAAGTTTTCCCCGTTTGGGCCTGAAAACCAAGAGTTTGCGACCTCGGCAATCAGGCGCCACCGGGATGTCTTTAGCCGTTATTTCGCCCAACCGGCCGCAAACCCTTGGCTCAAGGGTGAGAAAAAACAGCACTGGAAGACAACATCGCCCCCGAATTGAACTCTATTTCCTCGTTTGTAGCAGGCGCCGCTTCAGCTAATCCCAGCGAGCCTTCGGCCCAGATAGAGGTTGAGTATGCACGTCTCAGGATGCCGTCTAGCAATCCTGATCCTTGCCACCCTGGCCACCCTTTCCCTTCCAGCGTCAGGCCAGTTCAAGGCTTCGCTCCAAGGCACGGTTATGGATTCCACCGGGGCGGTCATTCCGGGAGCAACTGTCACCATCACCCAGGAAGCGCTTTGACTACCAACGGCGTCAACTTTCCTGGTGGGGGCGCCGCGTACTTCACCTCGCCGCCGGGAACGACGCTGCCGGCGATTGGCCGCAATAGCTTCCGCGGGCCCGACTTTAAATCGGTGGACTTGAGTTTGGCGAAGAACTTCCGGCTGGATACGTTTGGCATGCCCGAAGGGTCACTGCTTCAGTTGAAGATGAACGCCTATAACGTGTTCAACATTCTCAACCTGACGTCGTTCAACTTCGGCGACTCCAACACCAACATCAGCGATCCCACGTTTGGCCGGGCTATTTCGGCCACCTCGGGACGGGTGCTTGAGTTGGAAGGCCGCTTCCAGTTCTAAGTGCATAACGGGTTGGGGCGGCAACAGTGCCGCCCCAGCTTTCCATTCCGCAAAGTGGCATCCGGCGGCCCTTTCCGCCGTTTGTTCCCTGCCCACGCAATCGGTAAACTTAGTACATTAGCGTCACGATTGGTATTCGGAGGCACGTTGGATAAAGCAAGGCGCGGCCGAGTGAGCCGTGCCCAGGGTTCGCGGTCGCGAGAGTCCGGCCTGACCCGACGGGAAATGTTGGAAATTTTGGCGAAGGGTGCAGCTTGCCTGCCTTTTGCCTCGTCCGCTATGGCGGAAGCGACCGCGCACACGGTGAAAGCGCAGCAGTCGCAAGCCGTACCGCCGGAGTGGCGGCTCAGCGACGACGAACTTCTCGAAGAAATTGTTAGCCGCGCGTTCCTGTTTTTCTGGAACGAAGCAGGTCCCCGTACCGGTTTGGTGCGGGATCGCGCCCTGGCTGATGGCGGACCCGATCCGCGCCGGGTTGCCAGTATCGCTGCCACGGGCTTTGGGCTGGCCGCACTGTGCATTGGGCACAAGCGAGGCTATCTTCCGCCGCATCAAATCGGCGCGCGTGTGGTGGTCACGTTGCGGTTCCTGCTCAACCACGTGGAGCAGGTCAACGGCTTCTTCTATCACTTCATCGATATCTACACTGGGAAGCGCGTTCGCATGTCGGAGGTATCGCCTATCGATACCGCGATTCTGCTGTGCGGTGTGCTGGCAGCGCGGGAGTACTTCCACGACAGTCAGATTTCCGATCTGGCCAACCAGATTTATGGGCGCATCAACTGGCGCTGGATGTTGAATGGCGGTCAGACGTTCGCTATGGGCTGGACGCCGGAATACAAGTTCATCGGTGCGCGCTGGGACACCTACTGCGAGCTCATGATGATGTATCTGCTGGCCATCGGCGCCCCCAGCAACAACATCCCTCCTTCGGCGTGGAACGCATTCTCGCGACCGACCATGGAGTTCGAAGGTTATTCCTACATCAGCGCGCCTGACCCACTTTTCGTGCACCAGTATTCGCACGCGTGGTTCGACTTCCGAAATCAGCGCGACCGCTATGCCAACTACTTCCAAAACTCGGCGATGGCAACTTACGTTCACAAGCAATTCTGCCAATCGATACGCTGGCGCTTCCCTGACTACAACGAAAACACCTGGGGCATCACGGCGTCGGACTCGCGGCTGGGCTATCAGGCGTGGGGAGGGCCGCCCGAGATTGGCTACATCGATGGCACCGTTGTTCCCTGCGCCGCAGGAGGCTCTCTACCTTTTATGCCAAAGGAAACCATCGCTTGTCTGGCTAACCTTTATGAGCAGTACGGCTTGCGCGCCTGGAAGCACTACGGCTTCGTGGATGCGTTCAATCCGCGCGGGCCGTGGACTGATCTCGATGTAATTGGTATCAACCAGGGCATCACTATGATGATGGTGGAAAACCAGCGCACCGGATTTATCTGGGAAGAGTTCATGAAAGGTCGCGAGGCGCGCAAAGCCATGAAGCTGGTCGGCTTCCAAGCGACCGGACAAGCAGCCGCCGCAGCGGCGACCTAGCCAGATTTCTGCACCATCAACACGCAAAAAGAGAACGGACGGCAATTTGCCGCCCGTTCTTTTTTGGTCGCTCTCGTGTTCGCCTAGTTGTTGGACGGACCCGAACTGAAGACGTTGAGCGCTGGGGCGCTATCGTCGGGCACCATGACGAACTTGCCCGGACTCACGATGTACAGGACGCCGTAGGGCTGACCACCATTCTGTACAACTGCCCGGCCGGTGCTGTCCACCGAATACGTCAAGGTTAGGTTGCCGCTACCCGGACCGCCAGGGCCATTGGTGTCTTGATTGGCAGTGATATTTCCGCCGCCATCCGCGTACAGGAAGGTAGCCGAATCAGTCGTTCCTGACACCACAGGTGATGAGGTACCGCCGCCATAGCCACCCGCGACGGAACCATTCGAGAACGGAGAGCCAATTTGCTGCTCCATCACTCCCGCCGTGACATTGGCGTCCGAGCCGATGATGTAGCCGGCGCCGGTGGAAGCTTGATCGGGCGAGCTCATGTACAGTGCGGCTCCGTTGGCTCCGAATTGAGTGAAGCCGCTCAAGTTGTATTTACCCGATTTCGTTCCGTTGTCGGCCGTGTCAAGCGCGTAGGTGCCGCTGGGAGACTGGACCTGACTCAGCGTGCCACCAACGTTTTCGTCGGAGTTGAAGGTGGCTCCGCCAGTTCCGTTACCGACGAACAGGCCCGCCTGAACCGCTGCTTGCGGATTTCCGCTGTTAGGATTCACGCCGTTTAACTCAACGACGTTGGTTCCCTGCAAGGAGGTCAGCGACCAACCCGTGGCGCTGGATTGCTGGCGATAGAGCTGCCAGAGGGTCAGGTTGGCCGGCTTGGTGATGGGATCGGCGGAAATGATGATCATCTCCTGCTTGTCGACGATGTAGTAGGCGTAGTTGCAGGACGGACTGCTCAGCGTTCCCAGGCAGTATCCGTTGGGATCGTTGGCAAACTTCAGGTTGACGAAGTCTCCGCGGCCGGTGCAGGGATTTCCGTTGCTGCAGTTGCTGTCGATGGTGGAAGAGAACGTCCCCTTGATGACGTTGTTGAACAGTCCCGGGTTACTGGCATAGTTGGCGTCGGACGGGCAGCCGTCCAGCCCCCAACCGTTGCCGCCGTTACTGGAGCTACAGTCGATGTCGACCAAGGTGGAGGAATTAGTACCCATGGCGCCGGCTCCGGCGTAGCGCTTGCCATTGGGATCGGTGCCCCGATACAAGAACGCGAGATTGGCCGGGAAGAAAGAGCTTAGCCCGAACACGGCGGGTTGCTGCACTTTGAGGACGCCGGATCCCGGCATCGCCGCGTCGCTTTCGATCATTCGGCCGCAAGTGGAGACGGTTGGGTTAGCAACGCAAGCGGCTTGCGACGCCAGTACCACGGAGAAGTTGTAGGTCTTTAGGTTGGTGACAATGGTCATCGTCCCCAAACCGTTCGAGCCAAGGTTGTACACCGATCCGGAAGGATTGATGGTTTGCGGAGTTACCCGGTGCGTGCTGCCGTCAATCGGCTCGCCGCTGCCATCGTTGAAGTCGAGGAAGCCGCTGGTAATGTTCCCGTTGCCATCCATGATCATGGCGCCGGCCATGATGTAAGGATTGCCGTTCTTGGAACCGGTCATGGTGAAGGCATAGTTGCCGGTCAGGGCAGAATTGGAGATTCGAGGATCGACCGTGATGCTCAGGGCGGCACTGGCCGTCGCAGCTGGTTTCTCGCCGTCGCTCGCCTGCATGGTGAAGTTGAAGGTGCCCGTCTGGGTGGGAATGCCCTGAATCTTGCAGATCGGAGTGTTGCTGTTCTGACAGTACTGGTTGTTGAGGGATAGGCCAGGTGGCAGACTACCGGAGGTGACGCTCCAGTTGTAGCGAGCGATACCGCCCACGGCAACCACGTTCTGACTGTAGTTCGTGTCGGCAACGCCGTCGGGCAGCGTGGTGTTGGAAATTCCGAAGACCGTAAGTTGCAGAGCAATCGTGGCCCGCGTCGGAATTTTCTCTGAGTCCGTGACCTGGATGGAGAATTGCGACGGCGTGCCAGGCGTGGTGGGCGTACCGGAGATGATGCCGTTACCGTTGCTGTCGGTGCTGATGGTCAAGCCGGGAGGCAGCGCGCCCTGACTTCCGTTGTCGCAGGTCCCGCTGGTTTCCACGGCGCACCAGGTATAGGGGGCAGTCCCGGAGGAGGCGGTAAGCGTGGGAGGGGTGCCGGCAGGAGGATAAGGCACTCCTGGGTTGGCGGCTGGAAGCGTATTGGTTCCCGCGTAGCACGAGTTACAAGTGATGAGAATTGCGCCGCTGATAGTTTGCGTAACCGCTGCCGTGCCCACCCGGCCGGCGCCATCGGTAACCTGGATGGTGTAGTTGTAGCTGCCTAATTGGGTGGGCGTGCCAGTGAGGTTGGCGTTAACGCTATTGAGACTCAGTCCGGGAGGGAGGCTTCCCGCAGAAATCGACCAAGTATAGGTGCCGGATCCTCCAGTCGCTGTGAAGACGAATACGTAGGGAACATTGACCGTACCCGAGGGAATGACCGTTGACGTAACCACCGGGGGCGAAACCGGAGTTACCGGCTTGGAACCGCCGCCGCCGCAAGCTATCAGTGACACCGCCAGGAACAGTGCAAGACCTGATAACGCAAGAATCCTCAACGACCTCATCGTATCTCCTCGTGAACGTGAAGCTGGGTGACTTGGTTAACTCGAATGATTAGAAACTCTTACCGTCTCCATTAGCGATCGTGCCGGCCGGCTGGAACGTCCCCGCTGTGACTTTCGCAAGGGTACGCGGCCTTTCGCTCAGAGTTGCCGATTATGTTACCTCCGAACCGGCACTCGTGCGAGAGGATTTTACCCTTAATCCCATTGGGCGCTGCGCTTGCAGACCCAACTGGGAAATCCGCCAGCCTGCTACGCAGTTACCTCAATCAGTGGATGTTGGCTCGGGACGACTTCGCCAATCTCAATCGCTTCCACACCCGCATTCTGCAGGCTGGCGACCAGCCTGGAAGCATCGCTTGCGGCAACCGCAATTAGCAAGCCGCCGGCCGTCTGGGGATCGTAGAGCAAAGTCAATAAATCCTGGGGCACCACGTCAGCCGCGGTGACGCAGCCTTCGGTGAATTGCCGGTTTGACTTGAGGCCTCCCGGAACATGACCGGCGCGGACGCACTCCAACGCGCCGGGCAGCAACGGGACACGCGAAGCGACGATGCGAATGCTGACCTTGGAGCCAATGGCCATCTCGCGCGCGTGACCGATCAAGCCGAAGCCGGTGATGTCGGTTACGCTATGCACGTTGAATCCGCCCGAAATGACCACCTCGGCGGCTGCCTTGTTGAGTGTCGTCATGGAATGAACCGCGGCGCGAATCCAGGCGAAATCGGCCTTGCCGCGCTTGATGGCGGTCGAGATGACACCGGTGCCGATCGCCTTGGTGAAGATCAGCCGGTCGCCGGCCTGAGCAGCGCTGTTGGCCATGATCTTCTGGGGGTGAACGGTGCCGGTGACTGAGTAGCCGAGTTTGATCTCCTCATCGCGAATGCTGTGGCCGCCGATCACGGTGCATCCGGCTTCCACCATTTTCGAGAGGCCGCCCGCCAGCATCTCCTCCAACACTTTGGGATCGCCGCCGTCGGGAAAGCAGACGAGAGCGAGAGCCGTGATGGGACGGCCGCCCATGGCGTAAACATCGCTGAGCGCGTTGGTAGCGGCAATCTGTCCGAAGACGTATGGATCGTCGACGATGGGGGTGAAGAAGTCTACCGTCTGGACGAGCGCCAGCTCGGGCGTGAGTTGATACACGCCGGCGTCGTCGGCTGTGTCGAAGCCGACCAGAACATTGGGATCGTGTTGCCGGGCTAATTTCCCAAGCACTGAGTCCAGCACCGCCGGACTTAGCTTGCTGGCTCAACCTGCGGCTTTCACCATCTCCGTGAGACGCGGCTTTTTGCTGTCGGACATGCAGCTTCATTCTAGAGCAGAACGGTAAGGGACGAGCGAGGCTTGGTCAGTACAAGTCAGGCGCGTTCTTCATAGGAGTTATCTCTGGTGAACTGCCGGGTGTAACACCGACTACATCACATCGAGGCATGACTTGGGTCACGGGAGGTCATCCACCGACGCCATTACCATGGCTGAGACTGTCGAGGTTGGACACCCTCGCCCCATCGCAGCCAGGCGTTGCAGGAAAGGACATTGCAGTGATCTTGCTGATTAATGGAAGTCCCAAGCCGAATGGAAACGTACATCGCATGCTGGAAAAGATCGCAGCCGGCATCGGCGAACCTTACGAGATGGTCCGCCTCTCGACCCTGAAGATCAATCCTTGTAGCGGGTGCGTGAAGTGTGCCGACAACAATCGTTGCGTCCAGCACGACGACATGGCTGCGCTATACGACAAAATCGTGGCCGCCGACGCTTTGATTGTCGGCTTCCCGGTGTACTTTGGACACGCTAACGCATTCACTCACACCTTTCTGGAAAGACTATTCCCGCTGCGTCACATCCACCCGGTTACCGAAGGCAAGCTGGCCGCCGTGGTGTCGGTGGGGGGCAACGAGGCCGAACCGGCTGCAGCCGCGATTAAAAATCGCCTGGAGAGCTATTTCTGCTATCAGCAGGTGGATACAGTTTGCTTTAACAGCGCCACCCCGCCCTGTTTTATCTGTGGATACGGAACAACATGTGAATATGGCGGCCCGGCTCGGTGGATGTCCCCGGAGGAGTTCGCAGGCTTCACCGAGATAAAGCCGGATATGTTCCAGAACTTTGAGGATCATCCCGAGGTGGTCAAGGCCTGTGAAACCCTGTCACGGAAACTGAAGGCGCAGATCGGCAGTCTGATGCCCGCCTAAGTGCATAGGGACAGCCGTGGGCGGCGAAGAAGTCCAGTCGGCCCGCGGCCATCAAAGCATCGGCAAAGGCGTCGGAGAGGCGCGGTTGCGATGCGATGTTTCGGCGTCTGCCGAGGTGGGCCAGTCGATGGACGCTACTCAGTCGGGCTTGGCTGAGGCCGCGCTGAAGTGCGTCACCGTCTTTTGCAGGGAGGCCTCGTCCTCCACGTTAACGCAGGTGCGCGAGCGATCAATCTGCTTCATCAGGCCGCAAAGCACCTTCCCAGGACCCACTTCGACGAAGTTCTCCACTCCCAACGCGATGAGAGCACGCATCGATCTGTCCCACTGCACGGCTCCCGTGACTTGGCGGATGAGCGCGTCCCGGGCCTGCTCTGCGGTGGTCACCAGCGTGGCGTCGACATTACACAGGATGGGAACCTCCGGCGTGTGAAAGGTGAGCGCTTCCAAATCGGCGGCCAGGCGATCCTGTGCCGGCTGCATCAACGCGCAGTGGAAGGGAGCGCTTACCGGAAGCATGATGGCGCGCTTTGCGCCGCGCTGCTTGGCCAACTCCGCGGCCCGCTCGACCGCAGCTTTGCTGCCGGAAATGACCGTCTGATCGGGGGAGTTTAGATTAGCGGCGCAGCAGACTTCGCCTTGGGCCGACTCTTCGCACACCAGGTGCACTTTGTCGCTGGCCAGCGCCAGCACCGCGGCCATCGCTCCAACTCCGACCGGCACGGCTTCCTGCATGTACTTGCCGCGATTGCGTACGGTCTTCACGGCATCGCTGAACGATAGCGTTCCCGCGGCTACGTTCGCCGAATACTCGCCCAGGCTGTGTCCGGCAACGTAGGACGGGGTAATTCCCTTGGATTGCAGAACGCGCCACGCTGCTATGGAAACCGTAAGGATGGCGGGCTGGGTGATTTCGGTCAGCTTGAGCTGGTCTTCGGGACCCTCGAAACAGAGCTGCGACAGCTTGTAGCCGAGGGCTTCGTCGGCTTCGTCAAAGGTCTCGCGCGCCACGGGATACAGGGCGGCCAGTTCCTTGCCCATGCCAACCGACTGTGAACCTTGTCCGGGAAAGAGAAACGCAATAGGAGAGGAGTGTGAGGTCATGACTGATCGACTTTATAAGGTGTTGATGCCGAAACGGAATGCTGCGATCGCAGCGCATTTTCACGCCAGGTCTCGCTTGTGACTATTGCCGAACTGCTACAACAATCCGGTGCCCACCGGGCCGGCCTGGCCGGACTGAGCGGGGCGGGCTGGGTCGTGATTCAGGCTTTTGCTGGCGCCGGCGATACGTTCTTCGATGGTGCGATTCAAACTACTGTTGGCGAATTCCATGGCCACGCGGATGGCATTCTTCATGGCATTGGCGTTTGACGATCCGTGGCTCACGATGCAAACACCCTTGATACCCAGCAGCGGTGCGCCACCGTATTCGGAGTAGTCCAGCCGCTTCTTGAAGTCGGCAAAGGCTTTCCGTGAAAGCAAATATCCCACCTGGCTGCTGATGGTGGCCTGCAGGGACTGCTTCAGCAGGAAGCGCACAGTTTCTACCATGCCCTCCGAGATCTTTAGCGCCACGTTGCCCACGAAACCATCGCACACCAGAACATCGGCCTTGCCGTTGTACAGGTCGCGGCCCTCGACATTGCCGACGAAGTTCATCGGCAGCTCCTTGATGAGCTTGTAGGCTTCCTTGGTAAGTTCGTTGCCTTTGTTCTCTTCTTCGCCGATAGAGAGCACGCCCACGCGAGGATGCTCCGCACTGGGAAACTTGCCGGCGAAGATGTTGCGGAAGTAGACGTCGCCCATGATGGCGAACTGCTGCAGATTTTGCGGCTTGGAATCGACGTTGGCGCCGACATCGATGAGGATGGTAGCGGTACCTTGCGCGGTGGGGAAAACCGCTGCCAGCGCCGGGCGGTCGACACCGGGAATGGCTCCCAGAACCATCTTGGCCGTGGCCATGGCAGCGCCGGTGTTGCCGGCAGAAACGAAGCCAGCAGCTTTGCCGTCGCGCACCATGCGCAGTCCCACCCGCATGGAGGAGTCGCGCTTGCTGCGCACCGCCTGGGCAGCCTTCTCCTGCATGCCGATGACTTCACGGGCAGGGACAATGCTGATGGGAAGCCTGCGCCAGAAGCGATGCAGGTCGAGCTCACCGCGAATCACGTCTTCTTTCCCGACCAGCACGACTTCCACGTCAAGTGGCGTGCGGCGAGAATGGCGCCTTCCACTTCGGGTTTGGGCGCGCGATCGGCGCCCATGGCGTCAACAGCGATGATGGTGGGCATGCTTGCTTGTCAGTCGCAACTTTCGCTAACCAGGAAGCCAGGAGCAGAACCGTGCTCTCTCAGCCTCCGCTGCGCACTCCGCCGCAGCCGCGGGTTGCCGGAGGATGGTCGCGGAGCAACCAAGCTAGCTGGTAGCCTCTTCAATCTCGATGACTTCGCGGCCCTTGTAGAAACCGCACTTGCTGCAGGCACGATGCGGCAGCTTGCGCTCGTGACAGTTGGGACACTCGGAGAGCCCCGGATTCGTCAGGTGATCGTGGGAGCGGCGCTTGGAAGTACGCGCCTGAGAATGACGCCGTTTCGGATTAGGCATGAGAACCTCACAACCAGACCGCCAGCTTTGCGGCGGTCGGAACTTTAAACTTTAGCTTTTCAGCTTCTTCTTAATCTCGTTCAACGCGTCCCAGCGAGGATCGCTGAGATGCTGCTCACAATTGCACTGCTCAAGATTCAGGTTGCGGCCACAAACCGGACACAAACCCTTGCAATCTTCCCGGCACAAAGCCCTCACTGGAGTGTCGAGCAGCATCTGCTCGCGCAGTACGTCTTCCAGCATCAGGCCTTCGCCCTGATAATAGCCGATTTCGGTGTCCGCCTCGCTGATGGCGACCTCGTCCGCCCGTCGATCCACGCCCAAGGGACGGTAGATCAGGTCGAATGTCTTATCGACATCGTGCCCCACGGGGTCGAGACAGCGAGCACAGCTGAACTCGAGTTTTGCCGCTACCCGGCCCACCATCCGGATGTCTTCCACATCCTGATTATGCCCGCGATGTTCGACGATGAGCTCGGCATGACCCACGCCGTGCAGCGGGCCAACCTGGCGAAAATCCGGTCCGAACTCGATGGCTCCTGGCTGAAAATTTTCGTCAAACTCCACCTTGTGGAGCTCTAAATCCCGAACCCGAATCAGCATAGCAGCACCGGCCTTAGCCCGCGCACGAACGCGCCCAACATAGCCAAACGCTCCGGCCGTAACCGGCCCTCAGCCCCATCCCATGCAGAACCGGCACGGGCCCGGGGGCCCCGTTTGGCAGGCCAAGCTCCTATAGAGAAACACTGGCAGGTACAGACGGGCGGGATCGTTCTAAAGGCAAAGATTAAGGATAAAGTTATTGCCCGGCAGTGTCAAGGTTGCAGAACTGCCCAAACAGCAGAAAAGAGACGGGATGAGCCGGTTATCTGTGGTTGCAGATAACCAGCTCACCCCGAATTTTACACGGCGGCGACGAGTCTAGTGCGCCGGCGTAGTGAACGTCTGGTCGTGGTAAGCGGCCTGGTTCCCGTTCGCGTCCGTGGTCAACGGCCGCCAGTGGTACGTGGTGTTGGGAGCCAGCCCGGTAATGGTAATGGCTTCATCGTAAATATTCGTCACGCCTTGCAGCATCGCAGTCTGATCCTGGACTCCCATCACGGCGCCGGAGTGGTTCGCATAGTTGGCGCTCAACATCTGTTGGAAGCCGAAGTTCGGATAAGCCTGCATGCAGTTCGGAGGCTGCGGGTTATTGAGATTGCACGTACCCGGCGCGCTGGTTCCGTAGTAGATGGTGACGGTAGTGTTGGGCTTGAACGTGTTGAACCAGAAGGTCGCGCTGGTAGCTTTCAAGCTGGGAGCCTGAACCGTATAGGGGTAGACCACGGGAAGGGTCGAACCAAATCCCGGCCACCACTCGAACTGCACCGGCGCGGTGTAATCCGTCCAGGGAGCATTGCACGGGTTGGTCCCGTTATCGCACGGATTGGAAGCTGCCTGTACCGTTTCCGTGGCTGGTGAGCCGTCCGGGTTATGACCGGTTCTCCAGCGCACGTAGTCGAAGCTTCCCTTGTAGACCTGATTAAACTCCTTGACCGACCAGGTCCAGCCACTGCCGACCAGAACTCCCGATCCACCCGCGCTGTCGAAGACATGGTTAAACAGATCATCGCCTTCGGTCTGATAGGTGCTGTTGTTGGTGTTGTACCAGAGCCAGGCAAAGGGGTTCGAAACCAAATCGTTCAGCTCGGAAGCCTGATACAGAGTTCCGGCCACTAAAGCCGGGTTTGCCGGCAAGTCATAGACTTGGTACGCGAATAAGTGGGTGGAGGGGATGTACTGCGTCGACTCCAGCCAGTCCAGAGTCTTCTGGATTTCCAGCGGGATTCGGGCGTCAGGAACATTGCCCTCAGCTTTATCGAGCTCATAGTAAGTGATGAGCGCTTCCATCACCAGCCCGAGCTGGAAGGGGTGGGTGTCGAACGACTGCTGGTTAGGATTATTGACGCTCAGGTTGTAGGCCTGATCCAGGTAGCCCAGCAGGATGTCGACGGTTCGGGGAACAAATGCGTTGTTGCGAGCCTCGCCAGCGATCTCCGCGGCCAGGCGATCGTCCAGCATGTAGGCAGTAACGCGCATGCTTTGGGCATAGACGCTGCCGCTATAGCTGAAGTTCCAAGTCTTGTTGTGGGCCAGCACCTCAACGGCCGCCTGGTCTGTGGGATCGCCGGTTCGCAGGTAATTCATCGCCAGCCCGTAAGCAAACTGGTTCGGCTCCAGGAGGAATCCGCCCTTGGTTGCCAATGCCGTGTCTTTGTACGGCTCCATGGCCAGTTCGGCGCAACGCTTCCAGCCTTCGCGCTCGTTCTGATTCAGGTAACCCTGCATGCCCGGCGTGTTGTAGTCATAGTCGGCGATCTGCTGATAGACGCGGCCGCCGTCGTAATTCCATCCAACGAAATAGTTGGACGACGGGATATCGAAATAACCGGTGAAGTTGCCGTTATCCAGGCTCCACCAGGGATTGGTGTCGGTGTTGTTGGAGCACCACCATTCCGCCGAGCGATAAGGCAGTCCCTGGCGCGAATAGGGGTTGAGGTTCACCATGTTGCTTTGCCATGCCGCCAGGTTCACGATCGGCGGGAACGTCGTGGGGTTGGTGGATGTGAAGGCAGCCGTAGGCAGCACGGTGAAGTTGTATTTCACCGAAACCGGATTGCCATAGTTGCTGCCGCCGTACTGCGCCTGGAACTTTCCGGTGAATTGGTAATGGCCCGGGACCGCCTGCGAGTTCACCCGCAGCCTGAGCATGGTGTTTACAGAACCAACGGTGCCGTTACTGCAAACGCTGCTGCTGGTGTAATCCCCATCCCAACCGGAAGGAGGTGGATTAGAGGGAGCGGTTACGCTACAGAGATATTGAGACGTGATGCTGTTGTCGGTCACGACCTGGCCGGTATCGGTGTTGGTGACAACCGGGGTCTGCATTTGCACCAGCCGGTTGGCGGGGCCGCTCAACAAGTTCGGCTGCAAGGCAATGTAAAGGTCGTTGCACTCATCGGAGCTCTTCAAGACTGGCGAGCAGGCCGGAGACATCGTCGGGTTGCCCTGGTAAACGTTCTGGCCGCCGATGGGCCACATAGTGAAAACCAAGCTCCCGTTGGGATTGGTAGGAGCAGTCGGCATCGTGAACGTCTTGTAGCTCCCGCCGCAGCCAGGCGCCGGAGGAACGCCGCAAGCAGCGGTCGCGGGCCCAGGATAGCTGGCCCAAGTTCCGGTGGAGGCATGGGTAGCCACGTAATAGCCCCAGGTGGCGTATGAGCTGTAAGCCGGGAAGTGATCGACAACCACCACATGACTGGTAACGTTGTCGTTCTGTACCACTTGACGCACCGGACTGTTATTGTTCGCCCAGTAATCTACGGAATTTTCAATGATGACAATGGAATTACCCGGGTGTTGGGTGGTCCAGCGGAAGGTAACGGAGACGCCGTTGACCGGATCGAAGGTTGTTCCCACGGTCGCCGTGACGCTGCTCGGAACAATTTCTAGTCCGCCCACTGTTGCAAACAACGGTGTGGCTGCCATCGCCACGACGAGCATGCCCAAAAACGTGAGGGCCAGCTTGCTGGGCAAGATTTGTGTGCGCAGCGAAGTAAAGAACGTGCGACCGGTTGTCATGGAGAACCTCCTTCTCGACTGGAACGAACAGTTGTGGCCCTGGGGACGAGAGCCAGTCCTGTTGCCGTGCGTAGCACAATAGGATTAAGTGCAGTATCGCTTCGAGGAGGGTGGTTTTAGAATGGCAAAGTACCTTGCCAAAACACGAAGGTAATCATAATTTAGTTACTTTAGTTCATGTTACGTTTTCCATTTCGGGCTTGTTCGGTCGTGCGCCCAATTCTCCAGCTTGGCTGCATCATGAATGTCGAACGACACTTCTGGTAAAGCGGAAGCTGTAGAAAACTAAGCGTTAATCACTCTAATTGAAGAGTGTCGAGCGACTCTGGCTCCGTTCCATTCGGCTGTCAGATGACCCGTTAGGCCGGTTAGCAGGGCTGACCCAGGGCAGGCCGGTGGTATTCCGGACCCATCACACCTTCGATTACCTTAAGACCACTCTGACTAGAGAAGGACCTAACAGGAATCTTGAGAAGGTGACCGAGTTTGCGATTCGTTGTTGACTCGGATTCTGGCGGAAGTCTCTTACTGGAGAGTGAAAGGGCTGAAAGACGGGGATTCTGCACAAAAAAAGAGAGGCACTCCTGGCGAAGTGCCTCTCTTTTGCTGCTGCTGCGGGAGGAGAATTTAGTAAGCGGTCACCTGCATCTTGTCCACCCACATGGAGTAATTCTGCTGGTTGTAATCGCCATCGAGCTGCACGGCGGCGTTCAGCTCAGAGACTCCTGAACTGATGGTGTTGAAGTTGCGATTGATGTAACTCTTGTTTCCATTGAGCGTGACTGAGATGAAGCTGGTCTGGGTTCCAACGCGCTGGAACTCGAGAACCACGTGGTTCCAGGTATAGGCGGGAGGAGTGGAGCACCCGATACCGGTGTGCACCCAGTGACCGCCTGCGGTATCCCACACGTCCCATTGCGCCCCGTTGCGGATATTGCATTGGGTTCCGAAGATGTACTTGCGGCCGTTGACGGACTGGTTCATGTCGAACTCAAGTCCTTGCGCGGCTCCGGGCGTGGTCAGATAGAAATACAGGTCGTAGACAAAATGGCTGGCGTTGGGATTCGCTCCCAGCTGCTTCCACCAGAGTGCGTTGTGGTAGGGCGCATTGCCGCCCAGCCAATACTGCGTGGAATTGCCAGTCATCGAGGGATTGCTGATGTGCTGGGTCATGGAATGCTGGGTTGGTCCGCTGCCGGCGCAGGAATCGCAGGTGGTCCAGCCGGACATCGCCTGAATCATGGTGTAGGTGGGGTTGCCTCCCCCACCACCGCCCCCGCCATTGCCGGTCACGGTGATCTGGAACCCCGGCGCCTTGTAGACGTTGCCGTGAGAATCCCAGGCCTGCACCACGATCCAGTGATTACCGCTGCCCAGGGTGATGTTGGTGTTGATGTTGCTTGAACCTACGCTGTATACCCCTTGGTTGTCGGAGTACACAGTCATCCAGGTAATGGGATAGCTTCCGCTGGCGGATGCGACGAAATGGACTGGAGATGAGTCCTGACTGCCTGATGTTGGTGAAGTAACGGTGACTCCGGCCAGGGAGAGTGTTGTCAGCGTGAAAAGGAACGCTGCGATCCCAACTACCTTTCTCAATACTGCCTCCTGATGAATAGTCGTGCGTACCGCACTGTTGGCAGACTAGGGATGCTTCTACTCTGAAGAAACCAGCGGTTAGGTGTAGTTTTCGCAAGGTTTTAACCTTAGACGGACCCCGGCGAAAGCCTTAGTGAAGGACTAGGAGGGCTTGCTTAGTAGCGGGCTTTGCAAAAGCTGGACACGATTTAGCCGCCGGCAATGGCGCCGATGATCAGAAACGGCTCCTTGCCCGATGCGACCTCATCGGGCAGCGGCTCGTCGGGAGATTGGTGAGAGAGGTCTTCCTCGCAGGCGAAGAAGCGCAAGAAGGCACGACGCTGCTGGGTAGTGTGGTCGCGGATGGTTCCCCGAAGCATGGGGTAGCGGGCCTCAAGGGCGTCGAGGACCGAGCGTTGGGTCACCCGGCCCTCGACTTCCACTTCGACTTCGCCGCCAAGTTGCGCCAGCGTCCGCAGATGCGCTGGCAGCACGACCCGGATCTTCATGGCAGGGTCTGCACCTCGACCGAGAGTACCGCAGGCAGGTCGCGGACAATGGCTGACCAGTGATCACCTCCGTCGGTGGAGGCATAGACCTGCCCCCCGGTGGTGCCAAAATAAACTCCACAGGAATCCAGCCGGTCGACGGTCATGGCATCGCGCAGGACATTCACGTAGCAATTTTCCTGGGGCAGTCCCTTGGTGAGCGCCTCCCATTCGTTGCCGCCGGAGCGACTGCGGTACACGCGGAGTTTGCCGTCGGGCGGGTAATGCTCACCATCGCTCTTGATCGGGACGACGTAGATGGTCTCGGGCTCGTGGGCATGGACATCGATCACGAAACCGAAATCGGTCGGCAGGTTTCCGCTCACCTCGTGCCACGAATCACCGGCGTTGTCGCTGCGCATCACGTCCCAATGCTTCTGCATGAACAAAGTCTCGGGACGTGCCGGATGCATGGCGACATGGTGAACGCAGTGTCCGACTTCGGCGTCTTCGGTCTGGCAAGAACTGCGAACGTAGTCCGCGATTGATTGGCTTCCAGGTCTTGCCACCATCGTCGGTGCGGAACGCTCCCGCGGCGGAGATCGCAATATAGATCCGCTCCGGATCTTTAGGGTCGAGGATGATGGTGTGCAGGCACATTCCCCCCGCGCCAGGCTGCCAGCGCGGGCCGGTGCCGTGGCCGCGCAATCCCGACAGTTCGTGCCAGCTGCGGCCCCCATCCTGCGACCGAAAGAGTGCCGCGTCTTCCACCCCGGCATAAACCGTATCGGGATCGGTCAGCGACGGTTCCAGATGCCAGACGCGCTTGAACTCCCACGGATGCTGGGTGCCGTCGTACCACTGATGCGTGGTGAGCGGCGAGCCGGCCTGTTCGGACGTGTCATAGACGAACTTGTTGCTCTCGCCGGAGGGGAAACCCTCGGGTGATTTTTCCATTCCACCACCAGGCGTCTCCCAGGTCTTGCCGCCGTCGCTCGAGCGCTGGATGACCTGTCCGAACCAGCCGCTGGATTGCGACGCGTAAATCCGGTTGGGATCAGAGGGCGATCCTTTGAGGTGGTAGATCTCCCAGCCTGCGAAGTGAGGGCCGCTGATGTCCCATTTCTCGCGCTTTCCATCCGATTCCATGATGAAAGCTCCCTTACGCGTCCCCACCAACACTCGCACTCGGCTCATACGTTCACTCCTCTGGAAATTTTCCCCACCCGGCGAGACACAACTCTGCCAGGTTGGCGTCATTGTATAGACGAACGGCAAGGCTGCGAATCGACATCTCTTCCTCACCAAATTGCAAAATTTCGTCTGCTTTCCATGCACCCCGAAAGACGTATTGGGCTGGCCCTACCGTGGGATGCGGCCAAAAGTGCCCGGCGGTAGGCTGCATCCAGGAGTTAAGGTCATGATTACCCAACAAACGGCCGTATGGCGTCATAGCAATCGTTATAGTGCGGATACGGCTTGCGAACATTGTGAAGGGGTGGTTCGCCACGAAGAATGGTGTGTCACTCAAAGCGCAAACGTCCTCTACGCCTACGAAGCAGTATTGGACGCCGACAAGTTAACTGAGGGAGATAGATTGATCCTCCACGCCCTTGGAGTCAAGTGGGTTGGGAAGAAGTGCGCTGGGACGGGCCAATCAGCTAAGACGGTGAAGCAGTAACCACGCGGGCGGGAAGGTCGCGATCTTCAACTCCGGTCATCCGATGACGCAACCTCTTCCCTGCCAGCCAATCTGTACGACTTTTCCTTCCTCCACCAGCACCGGTACGGTGCGTTGACCGTTTGCTAGCGCCAGCAGCCGCTCGCGGGCCTGGCTGTCAACGTCTACGTCGTACTCCACAAATTCACATCGCTTCCACTCCAGCCACTCCCGCATTTCCTGGGTGTACGGGCAGCTCGCCGTTCCGAACAGCTCAAACTTGGCCACGAGTCAGGACCTCCTGCAAATCGCGAATAATGTGGTAAATGGACGCCTGCACTTCCTGGATGCGCGGGATGTAATCGCAGTTCACCACCATGGTCAGGTCGGCAATGCCGCGCCGCTTGATTTCTCCGCCGTCATAACCCAGCAGGGCGACGGTCAACATGCCGCGACGGCGCGCTTCTTCGAGCGCCATGATGATGTTACGCGAGCCGCCGCTGGTGGAGATTCCAATGGCAATGTCCTCCGGTTGCGCCTGGGCTATTAGCTGCCGCAGGAAGATGGCCTCCGTACCGATATCGTTGGCGACCGCGGTGATGTTGGCAGGTTCCATCGAAAGCGAAACTGCGGGGACTGGGGCGTAACCTTCAGGCGGCAGGACGCAGTCGATGGCCCAGTCGTTGGCGTCGGTGGCCGATCCTCCATTGCCAAAGAGAATCAGCTTGCCGCCGCGCTGCACCCGGTCATGGATGGCGTGAGTGGTTTCGGCGATCGCTTCGGCCTGTTCTTCGGCGACCTGGGCACGCAGTCGGGTGTCGTCCTGAACTTTCATGACAATGGAGGCAGCAACCTGTGCTGTGATATCGCCGGTCTGCTGCTTGGCATTGCCCAGGAAGGGATAGAGAAATCCCGATTCGCCCACGTCGTGGCCCAGTTCGCGATGCTCGAAAAAGACGTGTACCGTCTCCCACAGTGTGTGATAGAGCATCTCGATGATTTCCTGGTGCGCGAAGGGATCGGAGGTGGTGGCTTCGACCGCATACGATCCCTCAGTTCCCGGCAAGGCGAACGTCATCGCGCCGCGTGCTTTGGCCTCACGTAACGTATCGATGACGTCGGTATCACCCAGAGGAGGGCCAAAGCCCATCACCATGTCGTCGGGACGAAGGATGCTGCGTAGCCAGGGACGGTAGATCAGCGAGAGATCGAGAGCAGGAAGGGCGCGCTTACCCACAATCACGGGATGAACGAATTCCACGGACACGTGCTGGGCATCGGTGCAGTAGGGGCCGCGGCCAAAGGCGAGGAGGCGTCCCCCGCGCAGGAAACGCTCCGACATCTCATGGCAGGCTTCGGCTAGACGATGGGCTTCGCGGGCGAAGAACTCTTCGCACAGGCGATTGCGGGAGAGCAGACGCTCTTCCACCAGGGTTGCGAGTTCAAGGCCGGCCGGCATGACAGGGTCCTGTCAGCAGATCCTGGGAAGAGGATCGCCCACAAGCATGTCGACAATTCTACTGCCGCCGTAGCGGGTGGTCACCAGCACCGAACCTGCCGGTTGCTGATGGACCTCGCCGATCATCACAGCGCCTTCTCCGCCCGGCGTCTGGCAGAGAGCGTTGAACGCGACGTCTGCGTATTCCGGCGAAACGACTGCAAGGAACTGGCCTTCGTTGGCGATATGCAGCGGATCGAGACCCAGCAACTCACAGGCGCCGCGCACGGCATCGTGAACCGGGATCTCCTCTTCGAAGAGATGGATACCGAGCCCGCAATCGCGAGCAAGCTCATTCAGAGAGGTCGCCACGCCACCGCGGGTAGGATCGCGCATCCAGCGGATACCCGGAGCGGCCTCGCGCGCCATCGCCTCAACTAGGGGGAAGACGGAGCGGCTATCGGAGCGCAAGTCGGCTTCGAAATCCAATTCTCCGCGAGCCAGCAGAATGGTGATGCCATGGTCGCCAATAGGACCGGAGAGCAGAATCTTATCGCCAACTTCGACCTTCGTGGCGTCGAGCTGAATTCCGGGCAGATAGGTTCCGACTCCGGCGGTCGAGATGTACATGCGGTCGGCTTTGCCATGCTCGACAACTTTGGTGTCGCCGCCTACCACGGAGACGCCAGCTAGTTGCGCTGCTGCACTCATGGAGCGAACCTGCGCTTCCAGCATTTCGGTGGGAAGCCCGGCTTCGAGGATAAAGCTGACGACGACCGCCTCCGGACGGGCGCCAGAAACCGCCAGATCGTTGACGGTACCGTTGATCGCCAGTTCACCGATTGAACCGCCGGCGAAGGTTAGCGGCTTCACCACGAAACTGTCGGTGGTCATGGCCAGCCGAACACCGCCAATTTCAAGTGAGGCGGCGTCGTTCAAACTGGGATGGGCTGAGCGATAAAGCAGCGGGGCGAACAGACCTTCTACAAGACGACGGCTGGCGATGCCGCCGGCACCGTGAGCCATCTCGATTTGCTTCTCGCGAAATCGAATCTTGGGAGTCGGACTCTCAGACACCGGGGGAGTTTTTATGCCGGCCATGCCAGGTTTCCCGCCATCGCTTTGCGATGTTCGTAATTATAGTAGGCCGCGCACGATCCTTCGGACGACACCATAAGAGCTCCCACCGGCTGTTCGGGAGTGCATTCCTTGCCGAACAGCTTGCACTGCGCCGGCTTCAGAACGCCCTTCAACACCTCGCCACACTGGGCCGCCTTGGGATCGGTAACGCGGATGCCGGGGATGTTGAAGCGCTGCTCGGCGTCGAATTCGCCATAGCTGTCGCGAACCCGCAGGGCCGACTGGGAGATAAAACCCAAGCCGCGCCACTCGAAGTAAGGACGCAACTGAAAGACCTCGTTCATCGCCTTAAGGGCGGCAATATTGCCCTCCCAGGGAACGACCCGCTTGTACTGGTTCTCGACCTTCGCCTCGTTGGCGTTTAGTTGTTGCAACAGCATCACAATGGATTGCAGAAGATCCAGTGGCTCGAAGCCGGAGACGACGATTGGCTTGTGCTCGTCGGCGGCAATCCACTCATAAGGACGGCAACCGATGACGGTCGAAACGTGGCCCGGGCCTATGAACGCGTCCAGACGCATATCCGGCGAATCAAGAATCGCACGTATGGCCGGGATGATGGTCACGTGGTTACAGAACACGGAGAAGTTGTGAATGCCTTCCGCCTTGGCGCGCATGATGGTCAGCGCGGTGGAAGGGGCCGTAGTCTCAAAGCCGATGGCGAAAAACATTACGTGCCGGTCGGGATGGGACTTGGCAATTTTAAGCGCGTCCGACGGTGAGTAGACGATGCGAACGTCCATGCCGCGCGCTTTGTGTTCCAGCGGACTGCCATTCATCCCGGGGACGCGCATCATGTCGCCGAAAGCGGTGAAAATGACATTGGGATCGTTTGCCAACGCCAAACCGTCGTCGATGCGGCCCATAGGCAGCACGCAGACCGGGCATCCGGGACCGTGGATCAGTTCGATATTTTCCGGGAGGATGTCTTTTAGACCGAAGCGGTAGATGGCGTGAGTGTGACCACCGCAGACTTCCATCATGCGGTAGTGCCGGCCGGTATCCGCCAGTCGGCGGATCTCGTCGGCGGTCTTATTAATCACGTCGGGGTCCCGGAACTCGTCTACAAATTTCATCATCAACCTCGGAACCGTGCAGCTAGCGCCTCGTCCGGTTCAGGCGAGTTGAATCGATCATGAGGGTTTGGGCTCGTCGGTAGCCTCTTCTTCCAGGCCGTAGCCGCGAACCTCCTGCATAGCCTGCTCGCTTTCGCCCAGCATGATCAACGTCTGCATCTGCTCCAGCGCATCGTGCTCGCTGATCTTGCTCATGGCAAAGCCCACGTGGATCAGCACCCAGTCGCCGGAGACCGGCATATCGCTCTCCAGCAAGCCTAGATCAACTTTGCGGCGTACGCCAGCAACTTCCACCGTCGCCAGGTAGGGCATTCCGGGGAATAGCTCAATCACCTTGCCGGGGATCGCTAAACACATTGTCTACCTCTTTCGCCTGCTACGGCTGTATCGGATGCTTCCGGGCACAGAATTCAACCCTGTTTTCGGGCCACAATGTCGAAGGAAAACTTTACCTCATCCTTCACCTTGAGCCCGCCGCCAACCGCGGAAACCGGCTTGATGCCGTAATCTGTCTGCCGCAGCGAAAATTCTCCAAAGGCGCGCAGCATATCTCCCGTCACCACAATCCGGGCTGGCACCTTCTGAGAATGGGTCACGCCACGCAGCGTAAGTTCGCCCTGCAATATGACGTCGATCTGGCCGTCGGCGTTGTTCTGGACAGCGGCGCTGGACGAGTCATAGATGATCTCGCGATATTTCGAGGTTTGCAGCACGTTATCGCGCATCTCCGTCTCGATGTCGCGGCGATCTTTGTCACTGACGTTGTCGGTCAGGCTGAGGGAATCGGCTCGCACCACCAAGTGGAGGGATGACTGTTCGACGGCCGCCGGGTTGAAACGCGCCTCGCCCTTCACGTCGCGGATGGCGATCGTGGGATTGTGGCCAAAGGCCGAAAGCAGACCGCTGGCGAACGCCTTCACAGTAAACCGGCTCACCATCGGGTTAATAACGTAGAGGTCTCCGCGCGCAGTCGCCTGCGGGGCGTCCGGCGAGCCGGGATTCGGGCTGGTGCTCAAAGTTTCAGGCAAGCAAAAGCTCCCTCCTCAAGGAAAGCGGTGGACCAGCATTCAAGGTGCGAGCTTACATCGCACGCAGGCGCAGATATCGTTCGATGTCAGGAAGCGCACCTTGTGCCAGGTTTCCCACACCGAGACGGCCGAGATACTTCTGGGCCACGGGATTCGACAGAATCAGTCCCGCGCCGAAAACCATGAGGGCGATGCCACTCAACATGAACAACGTGTCGCGATCGCTGTCGTGTCCGTTGGTTTCGCGTGCCAGCGCTGCGGTTGCCATAGTCGTGTCCTCCTAAGACACTGGTTTGTTGTCCGAGCCTGGCCATTCTCCTGCCAGGATCCGTTTGATCACCGACTCCACCAGGTTCACGGCCTCATCGATGGCTGCCCCAACGGGTTCGCTCAATCCCATGAGACCTTCTTCGGGGCCTAAGGTCAGAGGCTCACATCCGACCAGCAGAATGCGCTTCAGCGGGCCACCCATCGAGGCTGCCAGTCGCAGGATTTGCACCGGATCCATGCCATGGGCATCGACGGCGGCGCCTTCGGATTGCGTGGTGTTTAGCGACGCCAAGTCTGGTTCAACCACGTAAAGCGTTCCCGGCGTTTCGCCGTGGGGATAAGCGTCGATCAGGATGGTGGTTTCGTAGTTGTCCTGAAGCGCGTAAGCCAGGTCGAATCCGCGGATGCCGAAGTCGCCGACCTTCACCTCGGCCGGCAATTTACGTTCTGCCAGGCGGCGCGCGACCTCCACACCGAAGGCGTCGTCTCCCATGAAAATATTGCCGATACCCGCGACCAGGATGGTCGGCTTAACGATCACCTGGTGTTGGGCTTGCTGCTCGGGAGGTAGCAGTTCCACTTCTCCAATGTCGAAGAAAAACCGATGGCCCGGTTGACGCATGAGGCCCAGATCGCGCCCGGGGTCGTCGTCCAGCACTACGCAGACATGGACCTTGTTCTCGTAATCCTGTTCCAGCGACTCAATGCAGGCAATTTGCCCGGCGAGGGCGAGGTCGAACACGTCACCGCCCTGCCGGGGCCGCAGGCGAACCCGATCACCAACGCGCACGGGAGTGCCGCCTACCTCCACCTGCGTCAGAGGGGACTTATCTTCCAGAAGCTGCCACTCCCACTCGTTCACCGCGCCTCCTCCTTCACCGGTTTCAGCCCACGCAGGGCGCCGTGCAGCTTCATAAATTGCTCGGTCGGCATGTTCTCCGTCCGCTCCAGCATCTGGCGGGCGCGCTCGTCGGACTCGCGCATCTCGCGCTTTTCCTCGTCGGTCATGGTCATGATGCGCAGCGAAAGAATCTCGTCGATCTCCGTTCCGTCGAAGAGATCGCCGGCGCTTTCTGGAGCAATTTGCGGATAGTCGTACAGAATGATGGGGGAAGCCAAAATTGTGTCGCGCCGGCCTTCTTCACCGACTAGCACAGGATAGACGCCCTGGTTATGACAACCTTCTGCTGCTGCACGGAGCGTGTCAGGCGGGTCGAGCAACGAGATAAACTCGCCACTTTCGACTCCAATAACAACGTGGGCGGAAACCAGTGAGCGTGCCAGGGCATGCTCGCGGTTCACGATCGGCGATTCTTCCGTCACGTTCTGGACACGGACCACGATCTTGGACACGCCTTCGGAAACGGGATGGGTCGCGACATGCACTGAGCCGTCGATGGAGTACTGGCTTCTCACGATTCGGCCGCGCAACACGCCGCTGGCGTCGTGGATCGGCTCTTCCGTGGTGCTGGTCGCCAGTTGGAAAGGACGCTGGATGGGATCGCGGGCGAGAGTCTCAAGATCGGTGGGTGCAATATCCACCTGGCACTCAACCGCCTCCTGCCAGGAGTGGAAGTTGCGATCGTCGACTGCGAGGTTTCTCACTGGGGAAAACTTGGCGCTAGTCCCGGACGAACCGGCTACGACTTCTTCTACCGATCGCTCCACTAACTGAAGAAAGCGAACCTGGGCTTCGATTTTGCTCTGCGGATTTCCCCGGACCAGGCATTCGGTGAACATGGTCCAAGGTTCCATTCCCTTTTGTGCTTCGCTGAAAGCCTGCGGATAAACCACGCCAAAGTTAAAGCGCTGCTGATTCTTTACCGCCGAGGGCCGGTAGGGATAGAGCATGTATCCCTCGTAAAGCACAGCTTTGGCAATGCGATCGGCAGCAGCGGTGTTCATCGCTTCACTTCCTCGGTGGCTCCACTCAGCAGGCCTTCCATCGCTTTTTCCCACGTCGGAATGCCGCGCTCGACCTTGTACCGATTTAGTTGTTCAAAGACGCCGCGCTCCAGGCATAGCCACGCCACACCGGGGTAATAGGTGTCCATCAGGTCTTTCCAAAGTTTCACCGGCAGGCGGAAGTGCACTTCCCTGTCCCACGGGATCGGCATCACCTGCAAGGGTCCGCCGTTCTGCGGCGTAAAAAACGGTGCCACTGAACTGGACGCACACCGGAACTTCGCCGTCGGCGAGTCCTGCGAAATACTTGGTGGCGGCAACGTTGAAATCGAAGGTGCATGGCACCGGCAGCTTGGTGTCGGTACTGCCCTGAAAGGCGGGCACGATGACGCTGGTATGCGTCCACAGGAAGGTCCGCAGCGTCTGGCCCCAACGTTCCGGAGCGCCGAAAAGATCACCAAGGTTTGCCTGCTCGGTCGAACTGTAAGCACGGCGCGGGGCTTCGATTTGCACCTGAGCACGTAGCACAACGGTGTGAATCAATTCTTCCGGGTCGTTGTTGCTAATGCGCAGCAGAAATGACAACTGCGGAGCGATGGCGAAAGGTTCCACTTCGGCCTTGTCGAGCTGGAATTGCAGCTCAGGCATTGGGCTGTCCTCCCAGCACGGTGGCCGAGTTCCGCAGGTCGCCGAAGAATTGAGCGATCTCCTGCCAAACTTCGGTGCCGCCGGAGAAACCGCGCCAGTGGCTGCGGATAAGCCCCACCAGCTTGAAGCAATGATCGATGGGCAACAGATAATATTCCGGCTTGCTGTAGCCGCGAGCGTGCCCGATGCGGTTCACCAGCAAAGCTTCCACGTCGGGCTCCATCTTTTCGAGAATTGGATTGGCGCGCGTGATGTCGTTCCAGGACTCAAGCGATAACAGAGACTCGGTCGCTCCCGCCGGGCTGGGATACATAGCCAGCATTTTCGAATCGGGGCTGCTGTGGAAGAAGAAGGCCATGTTGATGGGAATCATGAGACCGTCCCATTGGCCATCGGTCATCTGAAAATTCTCCAGCAGCCGCACCAGGCGAGGCACGCGCCTGAAGCGGGCATCGGCGCGACCGCTAAACAGCAGGGAGCAGGCGTCGCACGAGCAAACCAGCTTGCGTACGGTTGGATCCATGAGGTGGGGATGCACCTTGGCGACTTCGGCCCCGCACAGCTCACATCGTTCTACCGCGCGAGGCCGTCGCGCGAACTGGCGCAGCACTCCAAAGGCACTGGCGGGGGTTGAAGTTTCGTTAGTCGCCATAATGAGCCGCGGGCTGCGAGGCTGGAACTTTGTGATTCGAGGTAATCGGCTGAGCGCTGGCTATTTTGTCGAGCGAGACGAAACCGTTTGCCGGTTGTCCCTCTAAGCCCATAACCGACAACGAAACGACGTCAGGAGCGGCTTCGTAAATCGCATCTTCAACCGTCGCCTGCAACGCCTTGGTCGTCGAGCCGCAAGTGTGGGCGCCTGGCGTCACCTGAATCCGAACAGCGCCATCTTCACAAGCGATCAATTGAATCTGCGCTCCATCGCGTCGCAGCTTCGGCTCCAGCCGTTCCACCGCTTTGGCGACTCGAGTTTCCAGCGTGTCCGGATGCAGGCCGTACAACACCAGGAGGCTGCTCACTACCGAATCGCGACCCAGTTGCTCGATGAACGCCATTCCCGGCTCGCCACCGTTGGCAAGAATCTCCAGCATACGGTCAAGGCCAGTGCCATGGAGCTCCATGATGAGCTGTACCAGTTGCCGAGTGGAAGCCCGTATGGCGGGATCGGCAATGCCTTCGATCTCATCCACTAGGGCACCGATTCGTTCTACCCGCTGGCGGATGTCCTTGTCGTCTGCCATAAGTACGCCGTTTCCTTAGGCTGGTTCCTTGAATGCAGAAAGGAGTGAGGTCAGGGTTGCTAAGGTACGAAATTCAACCCGTGGCTTGCAACGCTTTTCTCACTCCCACTGCGGGTTGGGACGTTCTTTATTTCTGAATCCCGAACATGGGCGAGTGTTTGGTTTCCAACACCTTGCCGTTGCCAAGGTACATGTGCACGCCACAAGGCAGGCACGGATCGAAGCTGCGCACTGCCCTCATGATGTCGATGCCCTTGAACTTGTCCGGCCCGTTCTCTTCGAAGATGGGCGTGTTCTGGATCGCATCTTCGTAGGGACCGGGGGTTCCGTAGATGTCGCGCGGATTGGCGTTCCACGGCGTCGGCGGATACGGGTGGTAGTTGGCGATCTTGCCCTCACGAATCACAACGTGATGCGACAGGACGCCGCGTACTGCCTCATGGAAGCCGCAACCGATGGACTCCTCCGGCACTTTGAAGTCGGACCACGTCTTGGTGCGTCCGGCGTGCAGTTCGCCCAGCGCCTTCTCCACGAAGTGCAAGGCGGCCGCGGCCGAGTACGCCTGGAAGTAGGTCCGGGCGCGATCGCGTTCGATGGCATTGCTCCACTTGGGAATTTTCCACTCGAACTCGACCTCGGGCAGAGAGGTCGTCTTCGGGAGGTAAATCTTCACGCTGTGTCCGGTGGCCTTCATGTAGCCGGTATCGACCAAGCCAGCCTTGGCCGTCGCCCAGAATCGAGCGATGGGGCCGCCGCCAGTGTCGAGCGCGAGGTACTCACCCTTGTGATACCAGCGTGGCGACATGACCCAGGTGTACTTGCCGCCGAAGTCGCGCTTCTGCGGTTTGGGGATGGTCGTCTGGTTCCAGGGATGGCGCTTGTCGACCGGGTTGCCCAACGGATCCTTGGTAACGAAGGTTTCGCCTTCCTCCCAATCGTCGTAGTAGGAACTGCCCAGCAGGATGCGAATGTTCAGGTTAATGTCGACCAGATCGGTGGTCACCAACTCGCCATCCACCACAACGCCGGGGGTGACAAACATCTTGCGACCCCACTCGGTCATGTTTTTGTAGTTGTAATCGCAGTACTGCGGGTCCTGGAACGATCCCCAACAACCCAGCAGAATGCGACGCTGGCCCACCTGCTCGTAGCCCGGAAGAGCCTCATAGAAGAAGTCGAAGAGATCGTCGTGCAGGGGCACAACTTTCTTCATGAACTCAACGTACTTCATCAAGCGAACCAGGTAGTCGGTGAAGAGCTGGATGGTGGGAACGGTACCGACTCCGCCGGGATACAGCGTAGACGGATGAACGTGGCGGCCTTCCATCAGGCAGAACATTTCGCGCGTCATGCGGCTCATTTGCAGAGCTTCACGATAGAACGAGCCGGTGAACGGGTTCAGCGCGCGCATGATGTCGGCAATGGTCTTGTAGCCGTGCAGGTTCCCGTTGGGCGACTGCGTCTTCTCAGCTTTGGCGAGGACGCCGGGATTGGTTTCCTTCACCATCTGCTCGCAGAAGTCGACGCCGACCAGATTGTCCTGGAAGATGTTGTGATCGAACATATACTCAGCGGCTTCGCCGAGGTTGACGATCCACTCCGCCATGTCGGGAGGACGAACGCCGAACGCCATGTTCTGCGCATAGTTGGCGCAGGTGGCATGGTTATCGCCGCAGATGCCGCAGATGCGGCTGGTAATGAAGTGCGCGTCCCGCGGGTCTTTGCCCTTCATGAAGATGCTGTATCCGCGGAAGATCGACGACGTGCTGTGGCACTCGACAACGTGCCGGTTGGCGAAATCAATTTTGGTGAAAATGCCCAGGCTTCCGACAATGCGGGTAATCGGATCCCAATTCATCTCCACGATCTGCTGTTTCTTGGCAAGGGCTTCCAGTTCGGTTGAGGTAGTTGTGCCCATCGAGATCGCTCCTTCAGCCTGAAATTAGGATCTGCCGTAATAGCCGGTGGTTAACTCGGCCCGATTGTGCCGCCACTTCGGTTCCTTGTTGACGGTGTTCTGGGTAATGGAGCGCAGCGCTCGGATGGCCCGGCCATACATGGCCGAGCTGCCGGTTGAAACGTGCGCGCCCGGAGGTTCATCCATGAAGGGCATGAACTTGTCGGGGAAGCCGGGCATGGTGCAGCCAATGCAAATGCCGCCAACGTTGGGACAGCCTCCGATTCCGGCCATCCATCCCCGCTTCGGGACATTGCAATTGACGACCGGACCCCAACACCCGAGCTTCACGATGCATTTCGGGGAGCCATATTCCTGCGCGAAGTCACCTTGCTCGTAATAGCCGGCGCGGTCACAACCTTCATGAACGGTCGGGCCAAACAGCCACGTGGGACGGAGCTGATCGTCGAGCGGAATCATGGGAGCGAGACCTGAAACCTGGTAGAGGAGGTAGAGCAGAGTTTCCATGAAGTTGTCGGGCTGGACCGGGCATCCGGGGACGTTGACGATGGGCAGGCCGGCTTTGGACCGCCAACCCCAGCCAAGGTAGTCCGCCATGCCCATGCAGCCCGTGGGATTACCTTGCATGGCGTGAATGCCGCCATAAGTGGCGCAAGTACCGATGGCCACGACCGCTAATGCCTTGGGGGCCAGCTTGTCAATCCACTCCGTGGTCTTGATGGGCTGACCCGTGAGGCTGTCGGTGCCCATCGCCGCCCAGTAGCCTTCTTTACCGTGAATTTTTTCGTTGGGAATGGAGCCTTCTACCACCAGCACGAAGGGATCGAGTTTCCCTTCCTGCGCAAGATAGAACGGCTTCAGGAAGTCGTCGCCGACTTCGTAAGCGAGAACAGGATTGTGGAGATGAACTTTGGGAAGGCCGGGAATGGCTCCCAGCAAAACATCTTCAATGCTGGGCTGCATGGCGGCGGTGATGGAAACCGAATCGCCATCGCAGCCTAAGCCGGCGGTGATCCAGATGATGTGTACTTCGGCGACTGGAGGTGCTTTCTGGGTTGACCGGCCGTGGGGTACCGCGGCTTGCGCTGTCATAGGCGAACACTCCTTTCAAGATCGCGGAATCGGCTTACCTCGCGTGAGTGAAATGCAATAAAGCATGGATGCGAAAAACGGCGTGCGTGAGTGTCGTGCACCTGGTTGTTTTATGCACGACGGGAAATGCGGCTACGATGAACCGATGTTTTCGAGATCCAGAACAGGAGTTCGCTTGAAAGCCGTACCGGTGCCCCACGCACCTTGGCGATAGAATCGTCCCGTCCTAGTGCTTTGACAACCTGATTTCCATTAGGAGACAACGCCCGTCCGTCCCTCAGGGAAATCCCGATAGGAGGCCCAGCGAACGGACTCACAGACCTTCCGCAACTCTAACTGGCAATGCGTTCACTCACGTTCCACTGAATGGCGCGCTGAACCAGCTCTCGTCCGTTCTTCAGAGAAAGCTTGTCTTTGATGTGCGCCTGGTAAGACTCGACAGTCTTTACACTCAAGTGCAACTCCTCGGCAATCATGCGGGTGCTGTGACCTTCGCCGATAAGTCGGAAAACTTCCAGTTCGCGATCTGACAGCTCGGCAATCGGGGAGTGGTTCTCGCTGGCAGAACCGTTGATGTACTGCTGCAGCATGCGATTGGCAATGCGATCGCTGACATACACCTTCTTGCTGAGAATCTGACGCACCGCGACCAGAACCCTGTCCGTCGCTTCCTGCTTCATGATGTAGCCGTTGGCGCCGGCCCGCAGAGCGCGCTCGGCGTAAATGGTTTCGTCATGCATCGACAGAACCAGCACAGGAAGATTGGGGGAGCGGACGCGGATGCGTCTTCAGCAAATCCAGGCCATCGGGTCCGTTGAGGGAAATGTCCACGATCAACAAATCAGGCTTGAGCGACGAGACCGCCTGCAAAGCAGCCGAAGCTTCCTCGGCTTCGCCGCAGACGGTCAAGTCTGGCTCCCGATTCATCATCAGGGCCAGGCCTTCGCGCACTACTGGGTGATCATCGACGATAAAGATTCGGGTTTTGGGTTTGGTCGCGGATTCTTCGTTGGGCATGCCGATCTTTGCCTCGGTGTTCGGTTGGGTTACAAATCGCCTCGATTGCTTAATGGAAAAACACAAGTCACCACGGTGCCGTGCGGGTCACAGCCTTGAATGTCCAGGGTTCCACCGATCATCCGGGCGCGATGGCTCATGATATGGAGACCCATCCCATTGCCGGCCCCCAGAGTGTTCTTGCAGCCTGAGCCGTCATCCCGAATGGTGAGAATGGCGCGGTTCTCGTGACTGGATAGCCCGACTTCGATTTTGCGCGCCTTGCCGTGCTTGATGGCGTTATTGATGGCTTCCTGCGAGATGTTGTAGAGGTGCGTAGCTACGCTGACGTCTTCCACCAGAACCGGTGCTTCGCAATGCAGTTTGCAGGAGACGCCGAAAACGTCTTCCACATCGGCACTCAACTGGCGCAGAGCCGACATCAAACCGTGCGACTCCGAGACCACCGGACTCAGTCCGCGCGCCAGTTCGCGGGTTTTGTGAATGGCTTCGTTGACCAGCTTTACGATTTTGGCGGCGTCCTCGGCGTAGGGAAGGCCCTTTTCCGTGAGCTTTTGCTCTTGCACTTTCGTCATGAAGGCAATGCCGGTAAGGTGCTGGCCTAATCCGTCATGCAAGTCCTGGCCAATGCGGCGCTGTTCCCGCGTGCTGACCTCAAGGATGGCCTTCTCCAGATGCTTGCGCTCGGTGATGTCGGTGCCGGTGGCGATGACGTAAGCAGGCCGCCCTTTGCCGGCGGGAAGCGATGTTCCCGACCAGGCAATGACCCGACGAATACCATCGCGCGCGACCCAAGGGCACTCGTATCCGTCGTGCAGCTTGCCTTCGCGCATCTGCTGGAAGCGAAGCTGGAATTCGTCGATATCCTCTTCGGGGATGCACAACTCCCACATGTGCCGTCCGGAGACCTCGGTGGACGAGTAGCCGGAATTACGTTCACAAGCGCGATTGAAGCGAACAATCCGGCCTTCGGAATCCAGCACGACCACCAGCGCGCCGACGGTGTCGAGGATGGCCGTCACCACGTTGCGCTCCTCCTCCAGCGCTTCCTCGGTGCGCTTCAAGTCCGTAATGTCGAATCCCACCCCATGGATGAACCAGGGCCTTCCGTCTTCGCGACGGATCATCTTGGCTTCGCAGTGCAGCCAGATCACGCGCTTATCACGGGACAAGATGCGATAGGGGGAGCGCAGCGGCTTGCCTGACAGGAATAACTGCGCGGCTTCCGTGCTCCAGCGCTGCTTATCATCGGGATGAACCTGCGAGTACCAGCGCACCGGGTCTTGCAGCCATTCCTCCTGGGTAAATCCCAAGACCTTCTCGATTTGTGGGCTGACGTAAGCCTCGCCCACCCCTTCATCCAGGTAGGCCATGAAAACCACGGCGGGAATTTGTTCAACCAGAGCGCGGTATTTGGCCTCCAAGTTAGGAAGCTGGGTGGTGATCGTAGAAGCTGGACGGTTCAGCAGGGCCGGGTAAGTTCGCTGGCCAGCAGGCTCGTGTTCTCGAGGAAAACGTTTGCCAGGTCCTGCAGCACAGCTTCCGCTTCGGCGTAGGACTTAGCCTCGGCAAGCGCGGCCACGCCCGGGATATTCCCGTTCAGGATCGACTGACTATCGAACCATGAAGCCACAAACTCACCTCTACGCTGGGGCACCTTTCTATGACTCAACCACCTGGGGGTTGCTGGGGTTAAGCCTCTCCGATCTGGCAAGGTCACGGCGACGACGCCAGGCCGGCTCGTTATTGAGCGAAGCCTGAGTAAACCTCCGCAGCGCGTGAATGGCGCGACCATAGGTCTGCACGGCAGCCGCCGAAAGCAACGATCCTGGAGGCTGATTCATGAACGGCATGAATTTGTCAGGAAAGCCCGGCATGGTGCATCCGATGCAGATGCCTCCGACGTTAGGGCAACCGCCAATTCCTCCCATCCAGCCCCGCTTCCCAACGTTGCACTGCACAACCGGTCCCCAACATCCCAGTTTGACGATGCATAGCGGAGAACCGTACTGGTCGGCAAACTCGGCCTGCTCGTAGTAGCCTCCTCGATCGCAACCTTCGTGCACGGTTTGCCCGAAGAGCCATGTGGGACGCAGTTGTGCGTCGAGCGAGAATCATGGGAGCGCGGCCCGCCGCCATGTAAAACAAATAAAGCAGTGTCTCCATCATGTTGTCCGGCTGAACCGGACAGCCGGGAACGCACACGATGGGGATGCCGGCTTTTGACTTCCATTGCCAGCCAAGATAATCGGCCAATCCCATGGCACCGGTGGGATTGCCTTCCATCGCATGAATTCCGCCGTAGGTCGCGCAGGTCCCCGCAGCGACTACGGCCCAAGCTCCAGGCGCTAGCCGGTCAATCCAGTCGCAGGTCAGGATGGGCTGTCCGGTGGCTTCATCCGTCCCCATCGACGCCCAGTAGCCTTCGGGCTTATTGGTCTCGTCCGGGACCGAACCTTCGATAACCAGGATGTAAGGGCCGAGTTTCCCCTTCACCGCCTGGTGGAACGGGCGGAGGAAATCGTCTCCGTTGGCCGCCGACAGAAATGGATTATGGAAATTGACTTTCGGGATCCACGGAATACCGCCCAACACTATGTCTTCGATGCTGGGCTGTGTGGCCGCGGTCATGGCGATGGTGTCGCCGTCGCAGCCCAGGCCAGCGGTCACCCAGAGCACGTCGATCTCGCGGATTGCGCCTGAGTTCCCGTTATTACCAGTGGGCTCTGCCATGAAAACGCTCCCCGGCAGGCGAAGGTGCTCGCCACTTGCAGACGCACGCCCGAAGGTGCGCCACTGTCGGCGTTTTTTGACTACCTAGTGCGAATAGAGCTGAAACGTGCTCTGCTCGGCGGCCAAACCGGATTCAAGCCGTGCTCTATTCCACCCCATGTAAGCGCCCGGCATACCCGAACGCCGTAGATTGCGGAGATTGTACTCCTTAAGTTGTAGAAGGCTTTCCAGAAACTTGACGTTTGCCGGTGGTAGGATTGCTGAGGCCAGAGGGCCAGAGGTTCTTTGCTTAAACTCGGAAGAGGCAGTCCGGAGATTAAAAGCTTCCCTTTTCCCGATTCCAACATCTTACCGGGAATACAGGATAGGAGGCTGCATTGAAGAAGACCTTCGTAACCGCAAGAAATATCATCGGAGTAGCCGGGTTGGTGCTGGCAGCTTATGTAATCGTGACCTCGATCCCCGATGTGGGCCGTTATATCAAGATGAGCAACATGTAGTCGCGGATCTGGCAACCAGGTGCGCGCTGGCGAGCAAGAATGGTAGTCCTCACCCTTAGGGAGCGAGTTAACTGGACACCGCTCTCATTGGCTGCGGCAAACTACAGCGCTTTCTGTCGACCGCGAGTTTCCGAGGCGTCGTTCCAGGAGCTTATCTTGACTGGGATTTGGGCGCCCCCGCGCGCCTCAGGGGATGGCAGCAGCAACCGGAAAATCCCCTTGCGTATCTGCGACTGTCGGGCAGGTTCGCGATCCATCCACGAAGGCCAGGCGCAAGCCCCGATCATCATCTGGGTCAGGACTGCCGCATCGCCATCGGTTACAACTCCAAGTCGCTGCCCTGAGCGCAGCGCTTGCGTCAGCAAGCGTTCATAGCGTTCGACCTGGGCCCTGATCACTACCTCGAAAGAGGCAGGCAGATGCTCGGCCTCGCGTATTAAGGCTGCCAGGCCGGAGCAGTTCAGGCAGATGTAGTCGAAATGAGACTCCAGGCGTTTCCGAATGCCGGCCGGACTTTCCACCAGCGCCGCCCCTTGCAGCAGATTGTGTTCCGCACGCAGCAATGCGTCCTGAATCACCTGGCACAGCAGATCGTCTTTGGAGCGAATGTGGTAGTAAAGCGATCCCTTAAGGATTCCCACTTCGCACGCGATCTTCTCGATTGAACTGGCGCGGTATCCGTCTGTGAGGAAAAACTTGGCCGCCGCGCGTAAGATTTCCGGTTTTTTGCCCTGCGGTTGGCTCTGCATCTCACCACCTGGACTTCACCTTAACCCGCTTATCGGCGCTCCGGCCAATTCATATTTTTGATGGAACCCATCAGTATTTTGCGTCCCGGACGTGCCTTCAGAAGCAGCGGCAGCCCCCACGATTCGGGCGGGCGGTTCCCACATTTACGTCTACCGCGCGCGGCATCCCAAACAAGCGTTTGTTTTCCCTTGACAATGTGTTCGCCACCATACTAATCTGCTCGCCGACCAAACGATTGTTTGGTTGGCGACGATTGTCTTAACGGGATGCCCAGAAACTCCCCTCCGACACGCTGCCAGCAATCCAGAAAACCTCCGGCCATCGCGATTTTTGAAAGAGGACTGCCATGAATTGGTACAGGAACCTCCCGCAGCATTTGCTCCGTGTGCTCGCTTGCACAATCTTCCTTTTCGTCTGTGTAACCCTTGCCGCAGGACAAGGCTCGGTCACCAACGGTTCGCTTTCCGGCGTGGTGACTGACAACACGGGAGCCGTGGTTCCGGGTGCCACGATCACGATCAAGAACCCCACCACCGCCTTTTCGCAGTCGACCACCAGTGCATCCAGTGGCGAGTTTACGATCCAGCAGTTACCTCCTGGCACCTACACCGTAGCGGTCACGAAAGAAGGTTTCAAGCGTGCCGAATACAACGACGTTCAAATCAACGTCGGCACCAACCAGCAGCTCCGCTCTACGCTGGAAGTAGGACAGAACACGGAAACGGTCCAGGTGACGGGCGAGTCGGTGGCGGTGGTTGACACCGAAAAGAGCGAAGTCAGCGACGTTATCTCACAGACTCAGGTGCAACAGCTGCCTCTGAATCAACGCAGCTTCACCTCTCTGGTGACCCAGCAGCCGGGATTGGTACAGTTGACCAATACCTCAGCTAACTCCGGCCAGACGCCTACCAACCTGGCATTCTCGCAAGGTTCTCAAATCAGCGCCAACGGTCAGAATTCGCAGTCGATGGCCTACCTGATTGACGGCGTGAACTTTGGCAACGGCGGATTCGGAGCTCCCGGCACCGCGGCCGGCGGCGACGTACCGGGTGTCGAGTCCATTCAGGAATTTCAGGTTCTTAGCGCCGATTACAGCGCGGCCTACGGCGGTTCGGCCGGCGCAGTAGTGAGTTTCGCAACCAAGAGCGGCACCAACAACTTCCACGGCAACCTGTACGAGTATCTCCGTAACGACAAGGTAGACGCAGAAAGCTATTTCGACACCGGCAAGTTCCCCTACCACCGCAACCAGTTCGGTGGCACCATCGGCGGACCGATCAAGAAAGATAAGACGTTCTTCTTCGCCAACTACGAAGGTCTGCAGCAGGCCTACACTACGACAGAAGTCGGCAACGTTCCCAGCGTCTGCGCCCGTAACGGTGGCGTGGGCGGCAGCGGCATAGGCTGTCCGGGCGGCATTCCCTTCCTGGTAACCAACAACTACCTGCCAGGCGGCCCGGTTCCGGTTCCTATCGCAGCCGGCACGCAAGCGATTTTGCCGCTGTATCCTCTGCCGAATGGACGCGACTACGGCAACGGCATCGCTCAGTTGCTCTTCCCTGATTCGCAACCGATTAGCCAGCAGTTTGGTCTGATTCGTATCGACCAATACGTCAGCAACAAAGACACCATCACGGGCCGGTACTCCATCACCGACGCGTCCGGATCGAACGCTTACCAGCTGCCGACCTTCGGTTTGGTTAAGTACGACCGCCTGCAGAACTTCATGACCAAGTGGACCCACACCTTCGGCTCCGACAAGGTCAACACCCTGAGCTTTGGCTTCAACCGCTCTTACCTGGCAACTTCGGTTTCGCCAACGGTACCCATCTCTCCCAGCCAGTACACGGGCGATCCGGCGCGGCAGGTAGTGGGAACCATTTCCGTAGGTTCGGCAACCTCCGGCAACACCAGCGGCGCTCTGTCCACGATCGGCACTGATAACTGGGGCCCATTCGTAGCCGGCGACGACACCTACTCGGTCGTTGACGACTTCGTCTGGAGCAAGGGCAAACACACCCTGCATATCGGCGGAGGCTGGTCATCGGTTGGTTACAACTGGTCGAAGGGCGGCCTGATTGGTGGCGGCTGGACCTTCAATAGCTTGAACGATTTGCTGGCGGGACAGGTCGGCGTGTTGATCATCCGTCAGAACAACACGGTCACGCAGTGGAACGTCACCACTCACCCCATCGACATGTACGTGGAAGACACGTGGAAAGCGCGTCGCAATCTGACCCTGACCTTGGGACTGCGTTACGGCTTCCAGGTTCCCGTACTGGAAAACAAACAGCTATTCGGAAACGTAATCAGCAACCAGGCGTCGGGCCTGACGATTGCGAAAACCCCGTACAACAACTACTCATTCAAGCAGGTCTCTCCACGGCTTGGTTTCGCGTGGGACCCCAAAGGAGACGGCAAGACCGTAGTCCGCGCCGGCGCCGGGATCTTTTACGACTTCATTCCTTTCCAGGCCGTCGCGGGCGAGCTGACCTACAACGATCCGAATCCCACCCTCAACTCGTTCTTCGGTGCGCCCGATGGCGGAGCGCCTATTCCGTGGAACCAGTCCACGCAGGTGGTGCAGCACACCAACTTCCCGGGCCTGCTGACCAGCGTCGCCGGCCCGGTGAACCCGCCCACGACCGGACAATGGAACGTGCAGTTCGCTCAGGAACTTCCCGGCAAGGTCACTATGACCCTGTCGTATGTCGGCAGCCACAGCTGGAACCTGATGGGCGGCTTTGAAGGAAACTACAACTTGCCTGGCGGCTACCTGCCGAACGGTCAACCGTATTTCATTCCTAACAGCGGCGGAGCAGCATCTGCGGCTCTTAAGGCTCAGCTGTTCAGCTTGTACTCGGTGGCTTTCAACGGCCGTTCGAACTACAACGCCGGAACTGCTGACTTTAACCGCAAATTCTCCAACGGCTTCACCTTCGACGCCAGCTACACCTGGGCGAAGGCAATGTCGGATGTGGACACCAACAACTCCGGCGCCATCCTGTTGGGCAACGCCTCGCACTATGAGTATCCTGCGGTGCCGATGGTGGACTGGTCCGAATCTCTGATCAGCTTCCGTAATCGTTTCGTGGCGAACATGGTGTATGACCTGCCCTTCGGCAAGAACCAGAAATACGGCGGAAACATGAAGGGGTGGGAAGACGCCATCGTCGGTGGGTGGAGCATCAACGTCCTCAACCAGGACCGCTCCGGCGCTCCGTTCTCCGTCCTGGCCGGCTTCGGCATCACGGGCGTAGGCGACAACCTGACCTTCCCGGACCGCACCAACCTGTCAACTCCTAACCCGGTCATTGGAAACGTCAACAACTGGTTCAATGCCAAGGCTTACTATCTTCAGACCCCGGGCTTGCTGGGCAACGCTCCTCGCAACTCCGTCGTAGGTCCTGGCTATAACGAACTGGACTTTGGACTTTCCAAGGCGTGGCGGCTGAGCGAGCGTTTCGGTCTGCAGTTCCGCGCCGACATGTTCAACATCTTTAATCACCCGAACTTCAACCTGCCGGCGAACCAGCTCTACACACCTGGCGCGCAGTTTATCGACGCCAACGGCAAGCCTTATCTTCCGACCCAGGCGCAGCTGAATGCGCTGCCTTGCACCCTGACAGCGACCGAGTCCCAGACGGTCTCCTGTAACCCGCAGGCCGGCGTTATCACCAGCACCGTGGGCGCACCCCGGCAGATTCAGTTCGCGTTGAAGCTTAGCTTCTAGCTGTCATCGGGAGGCGGAGAACCTGCCGCCTCCCCTCCCCTTTCACCCTTACCGAAGCAGAAGGTCAAACAAATGCGGGCAGCGCGGTGGTACGGCCAGCGGGATATCCGAGTAGAGGAAGTCGACCCGCGTCAGCCCTCCGCTGGTGAAGTTCGCATCCGCGTCGATTGCGCGGGCATTTGTGCCACCGACCTGCACGAGTACACTCACGGACCACAATTCATTCCGACCGTTCCTCACCCGCGAACCGGTCGCAGCGCTCCCGTAACCATGGGGCATGAATTCACCGGCGTGGTTGATGCCGTCGGAGCGGATGTCAAAGACTTTCGCGAAGGCGACCGCATTGTCAGTGAAGCCAGCCTGCCCTGCGGCAACTGTGCTTATTGCGCGAGCGGACAATACATCCTGTGCCGCAATCCGGCTTACTTGGGATTTGCGTGGGATGGCGCCTTTGCCGACTCGTGTACCGTTCCGGCGGCAATCTGCCACAAGATTCCCGATCACCTGAAGAGTCAGGACGCAGTGCTGATCGAGCCATTGGCTTCCGCGATGCACGCTGTCCGGCGCGGACGCGTGGAAGTAGGACAAACCGTCGCCATCATAGGAACGGGAACGATCGGCCTGTCGACCCTGCTGTGTGCCCGCGCAGCAGGAGCCACTCACGTTTATACCGTCGATCGGGTTGCGACCAAACGTGAGAAAGCTTTGGCAATGGGTGCCGCAATGGCCATCGACCCAAGTGATGGAGATCCGGCGGAAAAGATCAAAGAAGCCACCAACGGCAAAGGTGTCGACGTGGCGTTTGAGTGTGTGGGCAGCACGAACACGGTTGCGATCGCCACCCGTTCCACTCGAGTCCAGGGACGTACCGTCGTGGTCGGAGTCAGTGTTGAGCCTCAACCCTTCAGCTTCCTCGACATCCTGCTGAACGAGCGTGAGATCTGCGGAACCGCCGGCTATTTCGGCGAATTCGAGATTTGCATGGATCTGGTTGCAGACGGGCGTATCAACGCGCAGCCACTGATCACCTCGCGCATTGAACTGGAAGACATCGTTTCCCGGGGCTTCGAGCCGTTCTCTTCGCCGGAAAACCAAAACATCAAGATTGTCGTCAACGTTGGCAATTGAATTGAGAGTTATGCCTGCCCGTGATTCAAAAACTCGTTTCGCTGCCCCGCCCGTCAATGCGGACGCCATGTTGGTTGAGTTGCAACATCGGGGCCAGCTTCGCGAACTGATTCACTTGCTGAACTGGTTGAGCGACGACAATCAACTCGACGAGTTGCTGGCCCAGTACACAGACGAGCTTTTCTATGAAGTGGAAGGCATGGCGGTGTTCCACGATAAGCCAGCTCTGCGGAAGTTTTACGAAGAGGTGGTGGGAACTTTCAGCATGAGGATGCACCGCAGCAGCAACGAAATGATTCAGGTCAAAGGCGAGCGAGCCTCGGCGCGCTGCTACTGGAGAGCCGACCTGGAGTTGCGAGGCAAGTCGCTGGTAAGCGCGGGACGATATTTTGACGAGTTCGTGCTGGTGGATAGCGTTTGGAAAGTCACATCACGTAAAGCAACACTCACCTATATTTCTCCGCTGGATGAGGGTTGGGCGAAGACTCGTTTCTTCAGCCTGGCCTAGAACAGCGCCGTCAGGAAGAACGCGCCCATGATTCACGGTGAAGAGCAAGCGGCAACCACCAGTCCGATCGAGCAGTTGGGCACCCGGCTGAGAGGCAAGGTTTTACAACCGGATTGCACCGCCTACGATCAGTCGCGCACGGTTTGGAATGGCAGCATTGATCGGCGTCCAGCACTCATCGTGCAGTGTGCCGGCGTGTCGGACATCCGGCAGGCGCTGGAATATGCGCGACATCATGACCTGGTTGTCTCCGTGAAAGGCGGGGGGCACAATGTCGCCGGCAATGCCGTGTGCGATGGCGGCCTGATGATCGACCTGGCGCTGATGAAAGGCATCAGGGTCGATCCCAGGGAACAAGACGGCGCAAGCGCAAGCCGGCTGCATTTGGCGGGAGTTTGACTTGGAAACCGCCGCGTTCGATCTGGCAACCACGGGCGGTACAGTATCGATGACCGGCGTGGCGGGATTGACGCTGGGCGGCGGCTTCGGCTGGTTGATGCCGAAGTACGGGCTCACCTGCGACAACCTGATTTCGGCTGACGTTGTGCTGGCCGACGGTAGCTTTGTCACGGCGAATGAGCAAGACAATTCAGACCTTTTCTGGGCCCTGCGCGGCGGCGGCGGCAACTTTGGAATCGTCACTTCGTTTGAGTTCAAGCTTCATCCGGTGAAAAACGTCACGGCCGGATTCGTGGTGTACCCGCAGTCCAAGACGCACGAGCTTCTGCACTTTTATCGTGATTACACCGCGACTGCCAACGATGATCTGACCGTATATGCGGTTCGTATGTGCCTTCCCGACGGCACGCCGGCGATCGTGCTGGTGGTGTGCTACCTGGGCCCGAAGAAGGATGCGGAGGCGATTCTGAAGCCGATTCGGGATTTTGGTACTCCTCTGGCGGACACGGTCGGACCCATGCCCTACGTCGACTTCCAGAAATATTTTGACGCGGGAAGTCCGTCGGGTATGCACCAGTACTGGAAGACCAACCTGATGCCGGAACTGAGCGATGGAGCTCTTGCCATCGTGGAAGAAGCGTTCGAAGGAATGACCTCGCCTTATTCCTTCGTGTTTCTCGAGCATCTGCACGGCGCCGTCAATCGTGTGCCGAACGACGCTACGGCGTTTCCGCATCGCGATGCCAAGTTTAATTTCACCACCATGTCGACCTGGGTGAATCCGCCGGAAGCCGCGACTCACATCGAGTTTGCGCGCAAGCATTGGAACTCTATGCTGCCGCACTCTTCCAGCGGCGGCTACGTCAATTATCTGAGCAACGATAGCGACGATGAACTGATCCGCGGGACTTTCGGGAATAACTACCAGCGGCTGGCGGCGGTGAAAGCGAAGTACGACCCGACCAACTTCTTCCACTTCAACCAGAACGTTAAGCCGGCGGCGAGGAAGTAGCGATGGAATTCGAACCACACAACGACGACGCCCTGATCCGGCAGCTCCTGGACCGATATGCCCTGGGATGGAGAACAGCGGACGTTCCCGTACTGATCAGTACGTGGGATCCGGACTACAACAGCATGTATCTGGCGTCGGAAAAGCCGGCACCGCTGCGAGGATACTCTGCAATCGAAAGTTATTACAAGGATGCACTGGCAGTGTATCCGATTACCAAGATGGAAATCAGCAACGTTGAGATCGAACTGTTTGGAGACGTTGCATCGGCGTTCTGCGATATCGAGATCGGCTTCAAAGTAGCAGGCAACGAATACATAGTTTTCCCTAGAGCCACCTTCCTGCTTCGCCGCACTGGAGGGGCCTGGCTCTGCATTCAGTATCACGAGTCGATTAAGTACGAGGTTCCCCAGGGGTAGCGAGAGTTCATTTCGCTTTTACTATGATCAAGCTCATTTATTGCGTTCGTCGCTTACCGCACTTATCCATGCCTGAGTTCCAGCAGCACTGGCTGGAGCACCACTCGCAATACGGGCCGAGAGTGAGGGCCATTCGGCGTTACGTGCAATATCACGTGCTGGTCGACGATCCCATTCGCGAAGCCATGGCGCAGGCGGGCGTCAGCAAGGTGGATCCCTTCGACGGCATTGCGATCGCGTGGTTCGACGATCTGCAATCGTTGAAGAGCGGGTTGGCCGAGGATCCGCACGTGAAAGCCGCGTTGGAGGACGAGAAATACTTTATCGATCACTCCCGCACCACGGCGTGCATTGCTGATGAGCACATCGTGGTCGAACCGGTGGCGCCGGGCAATTACGTTCTACTGGAATGCCTGAAACGCCGTGCCGATATCGATCGCAAGCGCTTCTCGGAGCTGTGGTCACATCATGCGCACATTGGCCGCAAAGCGCACGAGATGGGTTTGCTCATGGGATACATCCAGAACCACACCCTGATCGGTGACGAAGGTACAGCTGAGGGTCTGGGTGATGGGAGCGAACCCTTCGACGGTGTGGTCACCGCGTACTTCGATAGCGTCGCCAAGTTCAAGGCCCTGGTGATGTCTCCCCTGGCCTCGCAGGAATCGTACGAAGACGAGAAAAAGTTCATCGACCATTCGCAGTCGGTGGACATGCTCTCTCGCCGGCACGTGATCAAAGAACTAGTTCGGTAGGAGAAGTTGTCATGCTGTTGAATTGGGATCGCGCCGTCAAGAAGATGGATGAATACGGGCTGGACGCGGTAATTGCCGCCGCGCCACGCAACGTCTATTACGCCTCGGGCTATTGGACCCGCATGTCCGAGTGGTTCTTTCAGGAAAATTTTGCCGCCGTACTTCTGACCCGCGATCAGAAACAGGCCACGCTTCTGATTCCCGACTGGTCGATTGTGGCATTGCTGGAGCAGCCCACATGGGTCCCGCAGATCAGGCCCATCGAATTTCTGAACATGTCATACATCGGCAATGCGCCGGAGTCGGTACGCCTCGACCCATTGCAGGCCGATGCCGAGAAACTCTACAGCGAGAAGGTCGTCGCCAAGATGGCCGACAACTTGATTGTTGCGCTCGGCCAGGCACTGACCGACCTGGGGCTTTCCGGCGCTCGTGTCGGCTTTGATGATTTGCGGCTGGCGCAGCACGTTCAGAAAGGCTTTCCCAAGCTTACGGTCGCCGATGCGCACGACTATTGGCTCGATGTGCGCAAGGTGAAGTCGGCCGAGGAGCAAAAGATTCTGCGGCACGGTGCCATGATCAATGAGACGGCGCTACGCGAGATTACCCCGCTGATCAAGCCTGGCGTGGTTTGGCGTGACGTCATCGACCGCTTCCGCGAATCGGTAATGCGCCAGGATGCTGTGTTGCTGGCCTCACAGAAAGGCTTGCAGTTCGGTGCGGAGTACGGCGGCGAGTACTTCCCCGACCTGATGTTCCGCGACAACGACTGGATTGTCCGCGATCAGCAGATCATCATTTACGAGTCTTGGGGTGCGTACCAGAATTACACGTTCGATTGCTCGCGTACCGTGCATGTTGGCAAGCCCAGCCAGGCTTATGCCGACCAATGCGCACGTATTTACGAAATGCAGCAGGAAACCGAGGCCATGCTGCGCGCCGGCGTCTCCACTCACGACATTTTCAAAGCGGGCAGCAAGATCATTAAGAAGAGCGGGATCGAAACTCCCGATAAACTGCTGATCTTCTTCCACAGCATCGGGCTCGACATCATCGAGTTGCCTTCGGGCTATCCGTCGTTCGGTCTGATCAAGAATTTCGATCTGGAGCCGGGCATGATCATGAACTTCGAGTTCCTCTACTTCGGACACGTGGTTGGACCGTTCCACATCGAGAGCAGCTATTTGATCAAGGAGAACGGGGCCGAATGCCTGCACACCTTGCCCAAGCAACTGGAAGTCGTAGCCGATGGGGCGCACGCTGAAAGCTTCCGTAGGGGCAGCGTAGCTGGTTTCTTATGGCGGAGGAAAAGCAGTCACGTCCGATCTGGTGGACTCGGCAGTATCTTGAACCGTACTCCATGAGCGATGAGGAGTCGTGGCAGTTGATCAATAGCCCGCCGTGGTATTGCGTGATTGCGTGGGTGACCAGGAATTGCGAGCCGGTGGCGTGTGCTGCCGCCTACGCCATGCTGAACGGCAAGGTGATGTTGAGTTCGACCGAAAACCGCGATAAGGTTCGCGCGTTTCGCCGTAATCCTGCGGCGTCGTTGTGCTTCGAAGGCAAAGGGATGAAGCAGGTGACGGCCCGCGGCAAGATCGAAATTAGCGCCGATGCAGAGTTGGTGCGCCGCTGGGCAGTGGAACACATGGCGACTTTCGAGCGCAGCATGACCGAACAAGAGCGCGCTTTGTCGCTGCAGCGCTATTTAAGTCCGGATCGGGTGGTGCTCATCGCCCACATCGACCGGCTGCGAAGTTTTGACGGCGGAAAGATGTTTCGCGCAGAAAGACAGGAGCAGCCAGCACAATGAGCAACACAGAACAGAAGTCGAAGACCGCAACCGAGGTGGTACAAGCCGCTATCGACGCGTTGAACAAGGGCGATGCTGAGGGCTTCCTCGGGGCGTTCTCAGATGACTTGCACTTTCGCATGCCGGGCACCACGCCGGTCTCGGGCGAAACCAAAGGTTTAGATAACTTCGTCAAGGTCGTCACCGGGGTAGCCGAATACCTGGACGTGCTGATCACCATCCGCGTCACGAACTTCATTTCGTGCGGCGACTGGGTGGTCACCGAGGCTGATGGACACGGCGTTACCAAGAAAGGCCAGGACTACAACAATCACTATTGCCACTTGTGGCACGTGAAAGACGGGAAGATCGATAAATTCACGGAATACAACGATACCGACCTGATCATGCGGGTATTGTGCGCGTAACGCCGGGCACGTCTTACCTAGCAGCCTGAAGGGATTTTGATGATTAAGCAATACAACGCGATCGGCTTGCAGTGCAGGCAATTCTGTGATGTAGCGACCAACCTTCGCCATCTTTCCAATTGCATTGATATGGCCCACACGCTGGCCTCGCAGGAGTTGCCGGTGAAGCTGGTGTGCCTGCCTGAATCGGCGATCCAGGGATTTCCACTGGGCGATCCGCCAATCACCACCATCCCCGGTCCGGAGACCGATTTCTTCGGGGCTAAAGCCAAAGCGCTCAAAACTTACATCATCGGGCAGTTGCTGTTTGTGAAGCTGAAAGGCATACCCGATGACCGTGTCTTCAACTGTTTGTTCATCGTCAACGATGAAGGCGAAGTTATTTATTGGCGCGCTAAGACGCAACTGGAGCGCATTGAAGCGCAATGGACGACCGTTCCCCATGATGTCTGGGACCTGTGGGTGAAGGAATACGGCGATGATCTGGACGCCTTCTACCCCGTAGTCGACACCAGCATCGGGAAGCTTGGTTGCGCGGTTTGCATGGAGCGCGGCTATCCCGAGGTGACGCGTGGCCTGGCAATGAACGGCGCCGAGGTCATCTACATGGCCACCTACCATGAGCCATATGTGGGGACCGGCATATACGAGTCGATCGTTCGCACTCGTGCGTTCGAGAACACCACGTACCTGATTAGTCCCAATTCCGGATCATACAAGTTTCCTTCTTTTGACGCCCCCTTCGACATTTGCGGGGGAGTGAACCTGATTGCCGACTACAAGGGCAACATCATCGGACGCCACCAGACGACAGATGACTCCTTCGTGGGGGCGACTATCGATATCGAAGCACTGCGCCAGTATCGCGAGAACAACCTCGGCATTGGCAACTTCCTGAAGGACCTGCGAACTGAACAGTATCGACTGATTTACGAAGATCCTATCTATCCCAAGAACAAACGCACCAAGGGGAAAATGCCGTCGGCGGCGCAGCTCTACAACACGGAAGGCGAAATTCTGCGCGGGACGATCGAGAGCCTGCAGCAGAAAGGCGTCTACACCCCGCCAACGCATACTGATCGGAAACCGAGCAGCAAACGCGGGAAACGTTAGCGCATACAAGTTTGGTCGCGGTGTCACAGAAGTGGGTCATCAGAATGTATCGAATTCGTAGAGGCAACCAACTCGAAGCATGGGCTGCCGCGCTGACGGTGATGGCTGTCATTCTCCTCACGCCTGGAGTTGGCACGTGTGCGGTGCCATCGCAGAACCCGAACGGGGAAACGCTGTTCACTAGCAAGTGCATGATGTGCCACGCGACGGGAAGCCGCGCTCCGCAAATCGAAATGCTGAAGAAGCTGACGGCGCAGCATATCTACGAGGTGATGACAACCGGGGAGATGAAAGTGCAAGCTATTTCCCTTTCCGATGCCGAGAAGCGTGCGATCGCCGATTACCTGGGCATGGACAAAAGCAAGCCCGCACAGCGCGCAGACACGAATCCTTGCTCGGCACGACCCGCGGCGACTGGCGGTGCGTCGTGGACGGGCTGGTCTCCGGATGAACGCAACGCTCGCTTCCAACAGGCCCAAGCTGCGGGCCTGACCGCAACCGATGCCTCCAAGCTGGCGCTGCGCTGGGCGTTCGTGTTTCCGGGAGTCAATACTGCGGCTAATCAACCGACCATCGCCAACGGTCGGCTCTACATCGGAAGCTGGGACGGGGCGGTGTACGCGCTGGACGCCGCCTCCGGGTGTTCGTACTGGAGCTTCAAGGCAGATGCCGGAGTGAGAACCGCGGTCGTGCTTGCGAAGGGATTGGGGATTTTTGGCGACTTCAAAGGCACCGTGTATGCAGTGAATCTCCAGAACGGCAAGTTGTCGTGGAAAACCAAGGTGGAGGATCATTCCCAAACTCGCCTTACCGCTGCCCCCACGGTGTGGGAGGACAAGGTCTACGTGCCGGTTTCCTCGCTGGAAGAAGGCACGGCTGCCGATCCCAACTATGAATGCTGCACTTTCCGCGGAAGTATCGTGGCGCTAAGTCTGTGGGACGGCAAGCAGATATGGAAGGGATTCACCATCGAAACCGAACCCAAGCGCATCGGGGCCAATAAATTGGGTACCGCGCAATTTGGTCCGTCGGGCGGCTCGGTGTGGAACACACCCACCGTCGACGCCAAACGAGGAACTCTGTATGTTGCGGATGGAAACAACTACAGCGATCCTCCCGACAAGAATAGCGATGCCATCCTGGCTTACGACTTGGCTACCGGCAAGAAGAAGTGGACACGGCAACTGCATATTAACGACGCCTGGAATGCGGGGTGTATGAAAGGCCAGGAAGTTGCCAACTGCCCCATAGAGAACGCTCCCGACTACGATTTCGGTGCGTCTCCTGTGCTGGTGACGGGACCGGACGGACGTGACCTGGTGCTGGCCGGGCAGAAGTCGGGAATGTTCTTTGCCTTGGATCCCGACAACGGAAACATCCTGTGGCAACTACGGCTGGGAGCAGGCGGATCGTTTGGCGGTATTCAGTGGGGACTCGCCGCCGATGGCAAGCGTGCCTATGTTCCCATCTCTGATCGCAACGTGGACAGCTTTGACGCGAATGGCTCGATGACTGCCGTCGATCTGGGCACCGGGAAACTGGTCTGGAGAACTCCCGATCCGGCGGACGCCTGCAGCCAGCATCATGAATTCTGCTCGATGGCGGAGACAGCGCCGGCCACGCTGGTTCCCGGAGTGGTCTTCAGCGGATCGTTCGACGGACACCTGCGAGCCTACGACACAGAGACCGGAAAGATTCTTTGGGATTTCGATACCGATCGCGCCTACGACGGCGTCAATCGCATCAGCGGACACGGTGGCTCTCTCAGTGGCTCAGGGCCGACGGTGGCGAACGGCATGGTGTATCAGACCTCGGGCTATGCAGCCTTCGGATTGGGCATGCCAGGCGATGTTTTGCTGGCTTTTGGGCCGTCCGACAAAGCAGGCGCAGCGACCGCGAAGGCTGCGCCTACTGCGAAGAATTAGGAGAAATTCAAATTGGGGGACACGAATGGCAGTTGAAGTAACCATCCCGAAACTCGGCCTCACGATGCAGGAAGCCACGGTGGTTAAGTGGCTGAAGCAGCCGGGCGACACCGTCACGTTAGGCGAGGCGTTGCTGGAGATCGAGACCGAGAAGATTACCTGCGAAGTGGAAGCTCCGGCCAGCGGCACCTTGCGCGAGATCGTTGTGCCCGAGGGCACAGTTGCTGCCGTGGCCGCAGTCATCGGATACATCGATCCAGCGTAGAACCCTCAATCAGTATTTATGCCCAGAGGAGAGAAGATGAACCGGCTAGAAGGAAAAACTGCCATCGTTACCGGCGGGGGTCAAGGAATTGGTCGCGGCATAGCTTTGGCATTTGCCCGCGAAGGAGCTACGGTGTGGATTGCCGACTACTTCCCCGAGCGCGCCAAGTCAGTCGCTGATGAGATCACCAAAGAAGGCGGCAAGGCGTTCGGCGACAAGGTCGACGTAACCAAAGAAGACAGCGTGAAAGCCATGTTCGACAGCGCCGTCAAGCAGTTCGGCGGTAAGCTCGACATCCTGGTGAACAACGCCGGCGTGGAGGTCCTTAAGTCGATCGAAGAAACCGAAGTGGAAGACTTCGAGCGGGTGTTTGCGGTGAACGTCAAAGGTGTCTTCCTGTGCTGCAAGCACGGCGTTATCCAGTTCAAGAAGCAGGCCAAAGGCACCATCGTCAACATGGGATCTTCGGCCGGCTATATCGGCGCGCCGTTCCAGACGGTCTACTGTGCCTCCAAGGGTGCCGTGCATCAGTTGACCAAAGCGCTGGCGGTGGAATGTACCTCGTCCAACATCAGGGTGAACGCTATCGCTCCCGGTGGGGTGCAGACGGCGATGCTCGACTACCTGACCGAAGAGTTCGGCAAGCGTGGTATCGATATCGCGGCGTTCAGCAACATGCATCTTGGCGGCTGGTGCAAACCGGAAGACATTGCCCTCATGGCGGTGTACCTCGCCAGTGACGAATCGCGTTCCGTGCACGGAACGGCACTGCTAATTGATGGCGGCCTGACCGCTTCCTAACCGGTTCTACTTAGAGAGGATTTGTATATGGACAACGCATTGAAGAAAACTTTACTGAAACGCATGATGCTGGTGCGTGCCTTCGAAGAGACCATCGGGAAACTGTTTTACAAGGGCCAGATTCCCGGCTTTCTCCATCTCTCGTCGGGGCAGGAAGCCACCTCAGTTGGGGTTTGTGCAGCTCTGAAAGACAGCGACTACATCGGCACCACTCACCGCGGCCACGGGCACATTATCGCCAAGGGCGTCGATCTGAATGGCATGATGGCCGAAATCTTCGGCCGCGTCGACGGCTTCTGCAAAGGCAAGGGCGGCTCGATGCACGTCTTCGACAAGAAGAAGGGCGTACTGGGGGCCAATGGAATCGTAGGTGGTGGCATCCCGATCCTCACTGGCGGAGCGTTATCAGCGAAGTTTGACGGCAAGGGTGGCGTGGCCGTCGCTTTCTTCGGCGATGGCGCTACCAACGAAGGTGCCTTCCACGAGTCGTTGAACCTGGCTGCGGTGTGGAAGTTGCCTGCCGTCTACGTTTGCGAGAACAACCAGTACGGTGAATTCACGCCCATTGCCGAGTCCACGGCCCAGCCGGTTATTGCCAAGCGTGCTGCCGCATACAACATGCCGGGCGTCACGGTCGACGGTAACGACATTGAAGCCGTTTACGATGCCGCCAGCCAAGCGGTTGCTCACGCTCGTGAGGGAAATGGGCCGACCCTGCTGGAGTGCCTCACGTATCGCCATCATGGTCACTTCCACGGCGAAGAGGCCATGCTGGGTACTCAGGCCTACCGCGATAAAGCCGAAATCGATAAGTGGAAGGACGTTTGCCCCATCGCCCGCTTCACAAAAAAACTGGTGGACGACAATGTACTTACTATCGAGGAAGCTGAAGCGTTGCGCGACGAAGCTCAGGCCGAAGTAGACGCAGCGGTCGCGTTCGCTAAGGCCAGTCCATTTCCCAAGCCGGAAGCTGCGCTGGACGATGTCTACGCTCCCGCTGCAAGCGTTTAGTTCCTAACTTTGAATCGCCGCTTCGGCAGGCACAACGAATTGGAGTCATTATGCGAGAAATTACGTTTCTGCAGGCAATCAACGAAGCTATCGCAGAAGAGATGGCACGTGACGAGAAGGTGTTCGTCATGGGTGAGGACGTCAAACTGTCGGCCTTCGGCACCACGGGAGGACTGGCTAAGCGCTTTGGGGTGGAGCGGGTACGCAACACGCCCATCAGCGAAGAAGGCTTCGTGGGCGCCGGGATCGGCGCAGCGATTACCGGCTACCGGCCGGTAGTCGAGGTCCAAATCGCTACATTCTTCTGGGTCGCCATGGACCAGATTTGCAACCAGGCCTCTAAGCTCCGTTACATGTCGGGCGGACAAGCCTCCCTGCCGATCACGCTGCGCACCGTATGCGGAGCCATTGGGTCCGGCGCGGCGCAGCACTCGGAGACGATGTACGCCAACTTTCTAAACACGCCGGGATTGAAGATCATCGCAGCCAGCACACCGTATGACTGTAAGGGAATGCTGAAGTCGGCTATTCGCGATAACAATCCTGTCCTGGTATTTGAGCACCTCAAGTTGGGCGGCAAGAAGGGCGAAGTCCCCACCGAGGAATACCTGATTCCGCTTGGCAAAGCCAACATAGTGCGCGAGGGCAAAGACGTCACCATGGTCGGCATTTCGTGGACCGTAGACGTCGCTCTGCAGGCGGCCGAAAAGCTTGCGGCAGAAGGTATCTCTGCGGAAGTCATCGACCTGCGCACGATTGTTCCGTGGGACAAGGAAGCTATTCTCAAATCCGTGAAGAAAACCGGAAGGCTGGTCATCGTTGATGAGGCTCACAAGACTGGTAGCGTCGCCTCGGAGATTTCGGCGACGGTTGCGGAAGAGGCGTTCGAAGCTTTAAAAGCGCCCATCCGCCGGGTTTGCAGTCTGGACGTTCCCATTCCCTTCAGCCCTGCGATGGAGAACTACGTCATTCCCGACGTAGACAAAGTGCTCTCGGCCACACGTGAGGTCATGAGCGGAGCGGCCGTTCCCGCAAACGCGCGAGCCTAGTTCCGTAATAGCTGTATCTGGGCGAGTCACCTTCTGTCCCGCAATAAGGGCATAGGTGGCTCGCCTTTTACTTTGCGCCGGTGAAAGTCCGATTCAAGGCTGCCAGATGCCCGACGGCACACTCATAACCGTCTACAACGCCTGACCAGGAACTCACATCATTCCAAGGCGGAGCTCCCTAAATCTGCATTTCAAAATAAACAGAGTGCCGGTACAAACCGCAATTCGAGAGCCGCATCTACCCACATAGTTATGAGACTACTATCGGGCTGGAGGCTGAATGCAATTGAGTGGATGTAAAGAGCTGCGCCGATGCTTGGGCGTGTCTCTGCTCTTTCTGTCGGTAATTCCGGTCTGGGCACAAAGTACATCGCCCAGCGCCCAAGCGAGCGGGGACAACTCGAAGACCAACCAGATGGACCGCCAACCGTCAGCAACCACGGCAGATCAACAAAAGAACAACACTTCCGATCTCGCTCTGACCCGGAATATTCGGCGTTCCCTGATGGCAGACAAGTCGATGTCGACCTACGCCCACAACGTGAAGATCATCGCTCAAAATGGCAAGGTCACCTTAAAGGGACCCGTCCGTTCCGTATGACGAAAAGAGCGCCATTCTGGCCAAAGCCACAAGCGTGGCTGGGCAAGGAAATGTCAGCGACGAAATGACCGTCGTTCCCAAGAATTAGATCACTTAACCGAGACAACAAAAAGGAAACCACCATGGCAGGCAAGAACACAGCAGTTTACGGAATTTATCGCAATCTATCCGAGTTAGAGCGGGGCGTAGATCAACTCAAGGCCTCTGACTTCCGAAATGAGGACATTTCCGTTCTGTTCTCTGACAACGAGGGCTCAAAAGAATTTGCTCACGAGAAGAACACCAAGGCTCCGGAAGGCGCGGCCACCGGTGCCACTACCGGAGCAGTCGTGGGCGGCGTTATGGGATGGCTGGTCGGAATTGGAGCGCTGGCGATTCCCGGTGTCGGCCCCTTCATTGCGGCTGGTCCCATCATGGCGGCCTTGGCAGGCGTGGGCGCAGGTGGCGCGTTAGGCGGATTGACGGGCGCGCTGGTTGGCGTCGGCATCCCGGAGTACGAAGCCAAGCGTTATGAAGGAAGAATCAAAGACGGCGGCACTCTGCTGTCGGTTCACTGCGACAACTCCGACTGGACGAAGAAAGCCAAGCTGATTCTTGAACAGACTGGCGCTCAGGATATCGCATCAACCGGGGAGGCGAGTGCAGACTTCGAAAAGTCTGATCGTCCTATCCCTATGGGCAGTGAACGACTGTAGTTGACGATAGGGCTAACCAGATTGGGCAAACCGATCTAGGAAGCCCTTGGAATAAAACAATTAAGCTAGAGGTGAATATGGTAAAGCGCAACAATTCAGTGAAGCGGGGTGTGGGTACTCTGCTCGTTGCCGTTTGCATGTTGGGTCTCATCGCGCTCGCCGGTTGTAACCGCGATGCCCAGCACCCTGACGTCAAGGATGACGTAAACAACGCCATGACCCGCAACAATCTCGGCGTGGTTAAGGTAGCGCAAGACCGCGACAAGGGTGTGATTACGCTAAGCGGTGACGTCGAAAACGCGGATCAGAAAGCCCAAGCCGAAAGTGTTGCTAAGCAAGCTGCACCGGGTTACGCGATCTCCGACGAGATTGGTGTTCGCCCGATCGGAGCTGAAAGCCAGGCAAAGGCGGTCGATTCCAACCTCGACAGCGCAATACAGGACAACTACAAGGCAGCCCTAAAAGCGCACAAGAGCTTGGACGACCAGAGCATTTCTTACGACGCTAAGAATGGAACCCTGGTACTTAAAGGTAGCGTAAAGACTGCAGCTCAGCGGAACGAAGCTAATACGCTCGCCAAGAACATTCCCAACGTCAAAGAAGTTGTTAACGAGATCGAAGTTAAGTCCGACAAGCATTCCACCGCTAATCCATAGTGCTCAAACTTCTAGCCAGAGCTCGGTTTGCCCTGATGAACATTACATGGGCAAGCCGACTCTCTGGCTGGATTCCAGCTATAGTTACCCATCCTTCATCTTGATTCATTAGCTGATGCCCGCCATTTGGCCGACTTGTCGTTCTTCTCTATTATTTGCCAGCGTCTCTCCGCACGCTCCTTTGCGAATAAATCTGGTGAGTAGAGGGTCCGGTCACTTCGCAAGTATGCGACTCTTCCCACGTTTGGACCGAACCATCTGCTGCTGAACACCGCGCCTGGGACCGGCAGTTCATGCAAACCGAGAGAATCATGGTGCGGTCGCCTTCACGAATGATTTGGTGATAGAACTTAGCCTCAGGCAGCACCGACATCGCACACCTCCTACGGGCCCAACGGCGGGAGAAGTTAGCATATTAGTTCTTTTGGGTCTGTCTGGAGACAGACAATGGCGAGTGTAAGATTTCTGAGCACTCGCGACGACACAGTCGATCCGATCACAGCTTGGAGGATCGAGCCGTTTTCCAGCAGGCTTCTCATATCCGATGAGTCTCCGGGCTCGTTTGCGGCTCGGACTAAGCGGTTGGAATGCTACGGTGAAGGCTCAACCAATATTCGGCCGCCACCAGGTCCAGTGACTTGGTCCAATATGCAAAGCGTAAACATCCACCCGGATCTAAGCTACGGCTTCCCCGGCTAAACCCAGGACGGCAACCGACCTCCAAAAGCCAGCCACCTTACACAGATCATCTACCCATCTATCGGGGTCTTCCCAACTTTAAGCCATCCGGGAAACCCTTAAGATTTGTACCGGGACTATCCATTCATGAATGGTTACTAGTCATCTGTATTCAACACTTTCCGCAGAATAGCGTTCGCTTCCTATTCACCCTCTCATACCACAAAGTGGCATTGAGTTGCACTTCTCACTTCGACAGCAGCAGTTATCTCCATTGATGAGTACGAAGTTCTCTTGGTAGGTCGATTGCACTATTAGGAAGTATGTTCACGACCCGTCGATTGCAGAAACTTGATATGCGCCATCCATCGACGGGTACCAAAACAGCCTTCGGCTGTTGTTGCTGCCCCCCGGCGACACCGCAGCCTCAACCAATCACTCGTAACTCACAAGCCTCGTACACGAGGTGCTCTGGCGGTCGGTCAAGGCGCCGCCTCAACTTGCGTGTCGAGTCCGGGGTCCTTTTTTCAAAAAAAGGGAGGAAAAAGAATGTTGCGAACAACTGGAACTATGTCTGCCCGCCAATCGGCTTTTCGTTTTCTCAGCACAGCCAGTGTCTTGCTGGTTCTGATAGCAGTGGTCACATCGGCCAATAGCTATGCCAGCAGCGTTGATACCCAGACGTACCTGGGCACGGCTTATGGAACCTACGCTTTCGTAGGCAATACCATACTGGTCAATCAAACCGCACCAGTCTCACTGGGCGGGACTTGCGGCACTTCACGGCAACCTCTCCAGGTGTCCGGAACCGCCGCCGGAGTGAACCTGCCTCCCATTATCACGGGAGGCGCCGTCAATACGGTGGTTTCCAGTTCTACCAATACAGCCCAGTCGGTCTCCGACACAGCCAGCGTAAGCCTGATTGCCGGGCTGATTACCGCCCAGGAGATCAAGGCCGTCAGTACTACCACCATCGATAGCAATGGAACATTCCACGTGAGCTCGGCTGGCTCAACGTTCAACAACCTGAACATCCTCGGCCACATTTACAACGGGTCGGTACCCGCCAACACCCGCGTGAGCCTGCCGTTACTGGGATATGTGGTGCTCAATGAACAAACCTCAAACCTGACCAACGCGATGGCCAACCTCACGGTTAACATGATTCACATCCACGTCACCGGACTGAACATTCTCGGGCTCCAGGTCGGCACAGACATAACAGTTTCGAGCGCGACCAGTGGCATGATTCATGTATTTGCTCCTGCTATTCTGAGCGGCCAATCGTTTGGAACCGAGGTGCTGGGGCCCATCCTGTCGTCCAGTCCCACCGCGCCGGAAGTCTTGCCGTGCCTGGGTACGGGTGGTGCGGTGCGTACCGCGACGCTGGGTAGCGTCAACCTAGCCGGCATCCTCAATTCAGGAACGGTCACGGATACGGTGGAATCGAACCTGACCATTCCCATGTCCTCTGGGCAAAACACCTCAACGGTCCAAGGCCTGAACCTGCTAAACGGATTAGTCACAGCCAGCGTAATCCGGGCGCAGGTCAACGCAGCAGTTAACGATAGCTATAACTACATCCTGAACGGCTTCGATACGTTTGTTGGTATATCGGTCGCGGGCCATCCGGAGATCACCGATCAAGTACCCAATAACACCAGCATCTCGCTTGCCGGTCTGGGAACTTTGTACGTAAAGCGGATCATTAATAACTACCCGAATCCGCATTCGGTCGAAGTTCGCAGCCTGGAGCTGGTCGTTAATCAGAACAATACCTATGGCCTACCCATCGGATTGGACATCATCGTGGGAGATGCTCAGGTTCAACTCATCGGGAACTCCGCTCCTTAGGTGTTGTCGGATTACGAACTGTCTACGAGTGAGGGAAGCTGGAGACTGGAATCCAGCTTGCCTTTGACATCGGAACTGGCCAGCCATGCGCGTGAGTGAACCAATGCTTATGCGCATGGCAATTTTTCCATCCGCCACGTTTCCCTTGCAGACATGCCCGCGTTGTGACCAACAAAGTTTGTGGGGGCTCCGCAGATGGGGCTCAGCAAAGGCCAACCATGTTGTCATCGCATACCATAATCGAATTAAGCGCTCGCGAGGCGTTTGACTTTCTACATATGCTAATCAACAAGATGACGACCGTACAGGTGGTGATGTCGGTCGGGGGAAGTCCAAGTCTGTCGGCGACGGTCGAGGGGAAATTGCACTTCGCGGCTGACGGGACAATCTGGGTAGCCGGCGGCGGCGACAGAATATCGGGTCACGTCACCTTTAAACCATCCTTGGCGATTTTGCGCCGGCCCGGCAATGACCACACGTACCCGTTCGGACGCGTTCAATCCTCATCTTCCGAGGAGATACCGTACGCGTCGACGGCCATGACGTTCGTCTTTGCGGACCGTTCGCAAGTCAGCGTGACGGAGATGGAAAACTACTGCTGATAAAAGCGGTGCTTCGAGAAGGATGGCGGCGCACAGTCTCACGCCGAGCTCTGCCTTCAAACTGTCCTGCCATGCTGCTATCCTCAAAGCTACTTCGCCAAAGGACGTTTGTGTAATTGCCTCCAATCCTTAATGCCCAAGGCCTCTCGAAGACGTACGGGGTCGCTCCGCTCTTCAATGACGTCGCGTTCACTGTGTCCGACGGTGACCGCATCGGGCTAATCGGACCGAATGGCTCAGGTAAATCGACATTGCTGCAGATCCTTGCCGGCGAGGTCGCGCCGGATGAGGGAGAGGTGGCCGCCAAAAAGAGAGCGCGACTCAGCCTGGTTCGGCAGGAATCGGAATTCCCTGCCGGGCAGACAGTCGGCGCGGTGATGGACAGCGCCCTGCAGCGCGCCGGCATCCCCGAGGCCGACCGGCAAGCGCTCGCCGCTGAAACCCTGGGCAAAGCCGGCTTTGAGGATTTCAACGCGCAGGCCAGTTCCCTGTCCGGTGGCTGGCGAAAGCGTCTGGCCATTGCCGAAGCCCTGGTGCAAAAACCCGATGTCCTGCTACTCGACGAGCCCACCAACCATCTTGATCTCGCCGCCATCGAGTGGCTGGAGGACTTGCTGGAATCCGCGTCGTTTGCCTCGATCGTGGTGAGCCATGACCGGTACTTTCTGGAGAACTTCGCCACCGCCGTGGTTGAGCTGAACCGAGTCTATCCCGACGGGCTGCTGCGCGTTGAGGGCAACTACAGCAAGCTGCTGGAAGAGAAAGGGGCGTTTCTGCACGCTCAGCAGCGCCGGCAGGAGGCGCTGGAGAACCGCGTGCGCACCGAGATTGACTGGCTGCGCCGCGGACCCAAGGCTCGCACCACGAAGTCGAAGGCACGGATCCAGAATGCGAATAAGCTAATCGGCGAACTGGCGGACATCAAGACGCGCAGCCGCACGGCCGATGCCGGCATCGACTTCGCCGCGACCGATCGCCAGACCAAACGATTGGTGGAGATTGAACATCTCTCGTACGCTATCGACGGCCGAATGCTCTTCCAGGATTTGGATTTCAACATCACCGCCGGCATGCGGGTTGGGCTGGTAGGCGCGAACGGAAGCGGCAAGACCACTCTGCTGCGTATCCTGTCTGGCGAACTCGTACCGGCTTCCGGCGAGGTTCGCACGGCCGACTCGCTGCGAATTGTCCATTTCGATCAGGATCGGGTTCTCGATCCCAACGTCACCCTGCGACGAGCGCTCGCGCCTGATAGCGATTCGGTCATCTACCAGGACCGCGTCATCCACGTGGCCTCGTGGGCTTCGCGATTTCTGTTTAGCGGCGAACAGCTCAATCAGCCCGTGGGCAGCTTGTCGGGAGGTGAGCGGGCGCGCGTGCTGATCGCCAAGCTTATGCTGCAACCTGCCGACCTGCTGTTGCTAGACGAGCCCACCAACGACTTGGACATCCCAACTCTGGAGGTGCTGGAGGAGAGCCTGCTGGAATTTCGAGGAGCACTGTTACTGGTGACCCACGACCGCTATCTTCTCGATCGGGTATCCAACATAGTTTTAGGACTGGATGGCGAAGGCGCCATCGGCAGCTTTGCCGATTATTCGCAATGGGAAGTTTGGCAGCGGGAACGCAGAGAAGCCCCGAAGCCCGAGGCCCCAAAGACTCGTCAGCGCGAAATCGCAGCAAGTGCACCGGCGAAGAAGAAGCTGTCTTACATGGAATCGCGCGAGTACGCCACCATCGAGCAGCGGATTGCTGAGGCCGAGAAGACGCTTCGCCTGAAGCGCGAAGCTCACGAGGATCCTGGCATCGCCAGTGACGGCGCGGAGCTGTTGCGTACGCAATCTGCGTTGGAAGAAGCACAGCGCCAAGTGGACGAACTCTACGCGCGTTGGACAGAGCTGGAGTCGAAAGTCGAGTAAACCATCCTCGAACCGACAACTCCAGTCCATCCTTACCGTCGTTACGAGTCCTGCTTGGTGATCAGCTTCCGCAACGCAACCCGATCCGGGTTAAGTAGCTCGGCGATACGGGCCGCGCTCACGCCCGCCACAATGATCAGGTCGGCTTCGGTATTCACCGTGTTGAAAATTCCCAGCCGCTTCATCTTCAGCGCCTGGTGCTGATTGTCGTCCGTCGGGCTCAGGTAATGCACCAGGCTGGTCTTGTAGCGGTGAATCAGGAATAAATGCGCCAGGGTCATTAGGCGCTTCTTCTGAAGCGACGGATCGTAAGTATTCATGTCGCGGATGGACAGCAGCTTGTGTCCGTGGCGATCATGCACATCGGCAAAGATGACGTTGCCGACCTTCTCTTTCGATTCGTTCCAGATGCTCAGCTCCAGGAAGTCAGAGCCCGAAGCCACAGGACGCAACTGAACACGGTAGTCGAGCGGCAGGCTGTTGTGCTCCGCCCAGATTTTGAGCCAGTCTTCCAGCACCTTGGGCGGGACCTCGGTCTGCGCCAGGTGTTGATGCTGCGTCGACCCTTTGCCCATCGCCTTGGTCGTCGCGATTCGCCCAGAAACCGCCATGAGCGCGGCATCCAGCCGTGGGCCACCCACCAGCGTCTGCGGCGTGCGATAGGGAGATTCCAACAGACGGAACTTGCGTTGCAACCGTGCCAGCGACAACATGCCGTCCTGCCGGAGAGCTGAGGCGAACTCCTCCGCAGCCAGACCGTCAATCTGATGGCCGCCGTAGGTGATGAAGTTGAAGACAAAGCCGAGCTTGCCCAACTCCTCCGGAAACTGCTTCATCTGCTCGTCGGTCATGCCGGTGGTGTCCCAACTGAACGACGGCGACAAGTTGTAGGCCAGCATTTTGTCGGGAAAGACCGCGTGAATGGCTTCGGCGAATTCCCTGGCTTCCTCCAGGTTCGCAGTTGCCGTTTCCATCCACAGGATGTCGGCGAATGGCGCGGCTGCCAGCGACTTCGCTACGGCAAACTCCAATCCGCCTTGGACCTGGTAATAGCCTTCCGTGGTCTTTGCCAGCTCGCAATCCCACTCGACATCGATTCCCAGCGACAGCGCTTTCTCGCGTGCCTTGTACCACGATGCGCTCTTGGTGGCAGCCAGCCATTCCTCGGCGGTCATGTCGAACGACTCACCTCCGCTCACGCGGAAGACAATGGCATCGGCAACCGTCTGGCGATAGGTTTTTAGACCGGCCGCTTCCTGCCATGCGTCGAGGAACTTCGACATGGCTTTGTCCAGTACGCTCTCCACCACTCCCTCAGAGCTCTTCTTGAACTTGCCGGCGGTTTCTTCGAATACCGGCATCAGGCCGGTTCCTTCGAACCAAGCATCTGCTGCGGCGTACTCCTCTTCGGACATGGCAAACATCAGGTGGCCGCGGATCTCTTCGACTCCCGCGTTGTAGAACCGGCGATGCAACGACAACACGACGGCCTTGTAGCTGGGCACGTCGAGGTTTGTAACTCCCAGGATGAAGGGCTGATCGCGCTCGTCGGCACATCCGTCGAGCAGGCTGGCAGCCTCGGCGTCGGTGCGAGCGACGATGATGCCCGGAACCCGCATCACATCGAGTTGGAAGCGCGCCGCGTTGAGCCGTTGTACCTGCTCGTTCTCAGATACCAGCACTTTCCCGCCCTGGTGGCCGCACTTCTTCACGCCGGGCTTCTGGTCTTCGATGTGGTATCCCGGGACACCGGCTTCCACGAAGCGGCGAATCAGGTTGCGGACGTGGGCATCACCTCCATGTCCGGTATCAGCGTCGGCGATGATGAACGGGCGGTAGTCGACCTCCGGGGTCGAGCTCAACTGCTCCGCCGTCATGCGCGAACGTGCGAAATGCTGGTTGCGGTCGGCAGTTAACAGGGCGCGGACGATGGTTTCTGCCTCATCCGGCACTTGGCTCAGCGGGTAGCTGGCCAAATCGGCGCCCGGATCTTCCGTGATGCTCCCCTTCGCCGACGTTGCCCACCCCCCGAGATAGATGCCTTCAATCCCAAGGCGCTTGATGGTCACCGCCTGGCCAGGCGAGTAGGGGCCAAAGGTAGTGATGGACTTGCCACTATCAAACAATTCTCGCAGCCGTGCGTAAAAACCTTCGGCAGCCTGGCGCGCCACCGGATAGTCGGTGGTGATGGTGCCGCGTTGCTCGACCACTTGCCGGGGGGAGTACAGGCGAATGATGCCCTTGAACCGGCTGCCGTCAAACCAGTCTTTTACCTCTCGAACTCTTTCTTCGAAGGAACTCATCGTCAGGTCCTGCAACAGCGATTTCATGGAGTCCGTCTCCTTGTCAGGCTATTAAGGATGAGCGAAAACACCTATCGTTCCTCGGCTTGCCGAATGAGGCCCGAGGACCAATCGCTAAAATCCTTTGCGTTCGAATATGGCTGAAAACTTTGGCTGGCGCCGTAAGCGGGCCACGGCTGGCTGCAATCTACCCGCGGTTTGTTGCCTCAACCGGGGCTCATACGCCATTACAGTTACCTTCGAAATGTAACATTATTGACACCCAACCTTCCACGTTAATTCACACTCCGGCGGGAGGAAATAGGGTAGGCCTGTTTCGGGAAAGTCGTCGCCGGAGTCTGCTGGCGGCTGCTGGGCTGAGGACGGTGACGTAGGGCGAGTTGCGATCGGAACGGCGGAGGATTGTTCCCGAGTTTAGGCTGGAGCTAGGCCTGTGTTTTCTTCATGATCGTCCAGCAGTCCCGAGCGATCTCCCAGTCTTCCCCGGCGGCGATGATGAGGATTCGCACCGGCGACGCGGGATCGGAGATGTCCTGGTCGGGGGGAGATTGCGCGTTGCGTCCGGGATCGAGTTTGACGCCTGCGTAAGCCAAGCTTTCGCAGGCCGCCGCGCGTACATCCGCCGAATTCTCCCCAACGCCAGCGGTGAACACCATCGCGTCGATGCCGCCCAACACTGCGACCATGGACCCGATGCCAGCGCGTAGCCGGTGAACGTAGATGTCGAAAGCCAGCTTGGCCCGTTCGGTTTTCGTTTTTTACGGCGGCCAGAATTTCGCGCATATCGCCCGATACGCCCGAAATTCCCAGCAGGCCCGACTTTTGGTTCAATATGTCGTCGAGTTGCTCTCCGGTGACACCGTTTTGGCGCATTAGGTACGTCAGAATTCCCGGATCGACGGAACCGGAGCGGGTACCCATCATCAATCCTTCTAAGGGAGTGAATCCCATGGTGGTATCGACGCTTCGTCCATTTTGAACCGCAGCCAGCGAACAGCCATTGCCAAGGTGGCAACTCACCAGCTTCAACTCCTTCGTGTCACGCTTCAGCAGGTGCGCCGCGCGCCGCCCGCAGTACTTGTGATTGATGCCGTGGAACCCGTAACGCCGGATGCCCGCCGCATACCACTCATATGGTCCGGGATAGACCGCGGCAGCAAGCGGCATTTTCTTGTGGAAGCCGGTATCGAAGACGGCCACTTGGGGAACGTCGCCTAACAACTTGGCAACGGTCTCCATTCCTTCCAGCTCAGCTCGGTTGTGTAAAGGGGCAAAGGCGGAGACGCCGGCGATTGCCTTCTTCACGTCCGCAGTAAGCAGCACCGGATCTTCATAGTCCGGTCCACCGTGCACTACGCGATGACCAACGACATCAATGTCAGACGGAGAGTTGATCGCGCGTTGATCGCCCTTCCACAGCGTGTCCAGCAGATGCGATGTGGCATCGGCCCGGGAAGAGAACTTGATCTGCTCCTTACGCGCCGGCATTTGAGCAGACTTAATTTCCTCTTTCGCCGTCTCGCCTTCCCACTCAATCTTGCCCTGCCACAGACAAGCGGGTGGATTATCAGGCAGCGCATCACCGATTTCGTACACGCAGCTCTTCTGGCTGCTGGAGCCTGAGTTCAGAACCAGTATCTTCATAGGCTAATACGGCCATGTCCAGTCACGCACCTCGGGAATATCGTCGCCGTGCTCGTGCACGTATCGAGTGTGCTCCACTAGCTTATTGCGAAGCATCTGCTTGAAGTGCGCGCCCACGCGCTGCAGGCGCGGCACGCGGTCAACCACATCGCCGGCGAGGTGATAGCGGTCCAACTCGTTCAGCACCGTCATGTCGAACGGCGTGGTCGTGGTGCCCTCTTCCTTGTAGCCGTGAACGTGAAAATTGTCGTGGTTCGTGCGACGGTAGGTCAGCCGGTGAACCAGCCACGGATAGCCGTGATAGGCGAAGATGACCGGCTTGTCCGCGGTAAACATCGAATCGAACTCGCGATCTGAGATGCCATGGGGGTGCTCCGACGGGGTTTGCAGCGTCATGAGATCCACGACGTTTACGAAGCGTATCTTGATGTCGGGAAAATGCTGGCGCAACAGGTCTACGGCAGCCAGCGCCTCCAGCGTTGGAACATCACCGGCACATGCCATCACCGCGTCGGGCTCGTTGTCGCCATCGGTACTGGCCCAACCCCAAATGCCCAGACCGTCGGTGCAATGCTCTATGGCGGCGTCCATATCGAGGTACTGCAAAGCAGGCTGCTTACCGGCCACGATCACGTTGACGTAATTCTTGCTACGCAGGCAGTGATCCGCCACTGACAACAACGTATTGGCATCGGGCGGAAGATACACGCGCACGATGTCCGCTTTCTTATTCATCACGTAATCGATGAATCCGGGATCCTGGTGGCTGAAGCCATTATGGTCCTGTCGCCAGACATGCGACGTCAGCAGATAATTCAGCGATGCGATGGGTCGCCGCCACGGAATATGCCGCGTCACCTTTAGCCACTTGGCATGCTGGTTGAACATGGAATCAACCACGTGGATGAACGCCTCGTAGCAAGAGAAAAGGCCGTGTCGCCCGGTCAGCAGGTATCCCTCGAGCCAGCCCTGGCACATGTTCTCGCTTAGGATCTCCATCACACGGCCGCTCGGCGACTCATTCTCATCGGTAGGCAGAACCGGCTCCATCCAAACTTTGCCGGTTACCTCGTACAGCGCGTCCAAACGATTCGATGCAGTCTCGTCCGGCCCGAAGACACGGAAGTTCTTGCTGTCCATGTTCCGCTTCATGATGTCGCGCAGGAAGGTGCCCAGGATGCGAGTAGCTTCGGCCGATTCCGTACCCGGCTTGGGCACTTTGATCCCGTATTCGCAGAAGTCCGGCATCAGGAGATTCTTCAGCAGCAGGCCGCCATTGGCGTGTGGATTAGCGCCCATGCGGCGATCGCCCTTCGGCGCCAGTTCGGCAAGATCGGCCCGGAATGTGCCGTTCTCGTCAAAGAGCTCTTCGGCATGGTAGCCCTTCATCCAGTCTTCCAGGATTTTCAGATGGCCGGGCTTGGTTGCCAGGTCGGTCACAGGAACCTGATGCGCGCGCCACGTCCCTTCCACCGGCTTTCCATCGACGACCTTCGGGCCGGTCCAGCCCTTCGGCGTACGCATCACCATCATGGGCCACTGCGGCCGCTCCATATCGCCACCCGAGCGCGCCTTGGCCTGAATGGCCTTGATCTCTACCAGGATTTCTTCCAGTGTCGATGCCATCAACTGGTGCATCAGCTCAGGCTCGTGGCCTTCGACGAAGTACGGCTTGTAACCATACCCGTTGAACAGGTGGGTCAGTTCCTCATCGCTCAGGCGACCAAGAATCGTCGGGTTGGCTATCTTGTAGCCGTTCAAATGCAGAATGGGCAGCACCGCGCCATCGCGCGCCGGATTCAGGAACTTGTTGGAATGCCAGCTGGTGGCGAGGCTGGCCGTCTCCGACTCGCCATCCCCCACAACACAACAAGCCAGCAGGTCGGGATTGTCGAACACCGCTCCGTACGCATGCGCCAGAGAGTAACCTAGCTCTCCGCCCTCGTTGATCGATCCCGGCGTCTCCGGGGCAGCGTGGCTGGGAATCCCACCCGGAAAAGAAAACTGCTTGAACAGCTTCTGCATGCCTTCTTCATTCTGCTGAATGTCTGGATACAGTTCGGTGTACGTGCCTTCGAGGTAAGTGTTGGCAACTATGCCTGGGCCGCCGTGCCCCGGCCCCGTGATATTGATCACGTTCAAGTCGTACTTCTTAATCAGCCGGTTGAAGTGCACATAGACAAAATTGAGTCCAGGGGTGGTGCCCCAATGGCCTAACAGGCGCGGCTTCACATGCTCGATCTTGAGCGGCTCGCGCAGCAGCGGATTCCTGTAAAGGTAAATTTGTCCCACGGACAAATAGTTCGCGGCACGCCAGTAGGCGTTAATCTTCTGCAACTCTTCGGCAGTTAATGGCTGGCTGGAAGCTTTGGCGTTAGCGACATCGGCGGAGGCGACAGAACTCATAAGGATGGCTCTCCTGTAGCGTTCTACAATCCTATTCTCTTGAAACGGCGAGTGCCGGGCTCGCCTAGATGAATTTCTGGTTACGGCAGGACGACGGCCCCTTGCATCGGCAGCGGCAGCCGCGAACGTGGTCTGGAGCTCTGGGTTTGAATTCCGACGACCCCGATGACCGATACCGGGGTGGAATCCGATGTCCAAAAACAATTGCGGAAGTTCTAGAAGCGGTAAACGTACGACGTCGATACCTGCAGATTGCCCTGGGTCACGATGTATTGGGTCGAAAGAAGACTGCCAAGCGGATACTGCACGTGATCGGGATAGTCGCTGAGGTAGCGCACCAGCGTTGTTCCTACGTCAAATCGTACGGTCGAATTCCGCGCTGGATAAAGCTCGACGATTCCGCCAAAGTCGGCCGCGAAACGGGTAAGACTGGTCGGAGTTGTCGACCCTCCACCCGGCATGGCGCTTTCATAATAAATGAACCCAGGACGGACTTTGCCGAAGATACCGAAGTGCTGATAGCGTTCGCCGATGCGTATTCCGAAGAGGCCCTCTGCCATGGCCTTGCTGCCCTGCTGGCCGGGGATGAGATTCATGGTGCTGTCGAACGCGATCAGCCGGGTGAAGTTGTAGTCAAAATTGAATCCGGCACCCGACAGGTTCTTGCGACAGCCTCCGCTCTCGCAGCTATTGCTAAGCACCGGCAAGCTGACGTTGGTGTATTGCGTACCGATTTCCCAGCGAGGAAGCGGGGGCCGAGTGTCAGGCGGCTTGGGCGGATGCGCTTTGGCAGCCACAACAAAATTGTTCTCCGCAGCTGGCAACTGCCATGGGAACCTCCCCGAGAACAGCGCAGCAAAGCTGCGGCTGGGCTCCAGTGCAGAACGCAAAATTCTGCCCCCAAGAATCTTATGGTTCACGGCCACGGGAGAAACGATGTACTTATCAATCGTATCCTCACCCAGAATCCAGGCCGTACCGACCAGTGGCGTCACCACGAAATCGGTCCAGCCGGTGTTGTTAGTAGGCGGCTTGTGGTACTTGGGGTTGTTCAGACAGGACAACGCCAGGCCGCAACCTGGAAGGTAGGTGTATCCGCCCTGGTTGCCGAAGTCCGTTTCGCTGATCGGACCAATCTCCAACTGGGTAGACCAGGCGGCTGCCCATCCCAGCCCCTTGAGTCGGCTCATCCAATAGCGGCGGTTCTTACCAATGACGACCCAGCTCTTGGGATCGTTCATCAGGTAGGTCCGTCCAAACACCGCACCTTCCAGCGGATGGCCGACGTCATTCACGATAAAGTCGTCACCATCACCCCAGCGGTGCATGTCATAGCCGCCGTATGACGCAAACCAATCGTGAAAGAACGGCTTGTGCGACAGGTTGTAGCGCATGAAGGGATCGAAAGCGACCCGCCACACGTCGAAGAACAAGTTCTCGTTGAAAGTCTGAATGAAAGCGCGCTTAAAGTTAAATTTTTCATCGTCCGGATTGTGAGAGCTCGACGTTCCGGTAGAGGTAGACGCAACCGCGGGAGGACGACTGGAGGACTCGGACGGCAGAGCAGGAACGGCCGCGGTTAGGTGGTTGGTGTCAGCGGGCTTGCTGCCCTCCGCCAATCCGGAGTCGAGAAGGTTGCTATCTTGATGGGCCAACAGGGCCGCATTCGGCGGGTCAGGTTCAGCAGCCTGGCTCCAAAGGCATGCGCAACCGGCAAACAAGAAAACAGCACAGCACAGCGTCCGATACGAAGGACGGCAGCGCCCAAGTCTGACAAGAAAACAAGACACACCAAACTCCCATTCACCAAGTAGAACTCGACGGCGACCTCTGTCTTCTCACCGGCGGTGGTTTCCCGTGGCCCGGGCTGTTTCGTCCAGCGTTGCCGGCGCTACGGATCTCCGCTGCCCCGGCTTGGTTACATCCTCTGCCTGGTTCACCTCCGCCGGTGCTCGCAAACTCAACCTGGTTGAGTCGCGTTTCACCTACGCATCGCGGCGGCAATAATCCAACCGCAAGCGATGATCGATCATTTGGGCGCCGGGCATGGAGCGATGAAGAAGACCCGGTGCTTCACCTGAACCGTGACATCTCGCGATAAAGCAAACAAATTGTCGGTGGTCGGAGGTCGCCCCCCGGTCGCTAAAGTTTATCTGAGAGATCAGCGGACTGGAAGCCTCTTCGTTCAAGATCTCCTGTGTTTTCCGGTACCAGCGCGTCCTTGCCCCATAAGTAACACCTCGAACGTTGGTTATGTTTAATGTCCGCTACCAAAAAGTGCCATCCGCACTTCGTTTCGAGCCTCCAGATTTGTCTGACGCAAGACATAGCGACCAATCGGTATCTTGATTGGTGCCTTGTGTAGTGTGCGTTCTCTTACTTGTGCAGGAGCGGCCTGCGCCGCCTCCTTCGTCGCTTTCTTCTTTGGCGCCGGAGGATTGCGCGCCTGTCCCTTTACCTGGATCTCGTCGATCACTTCGCTCTGCTCGCTAGAGGTCATACTCTGAGGGACGAAGTGAATGTTCGCGCACTTCTCCTTTATTTCGCCGCCAGTGCGAACATCGCTGCGGGTAGCATCAATCTTGCTGCCGCCTTCGCCGTTCACAGGTTGATTCTTCTTCTGCCGTGAAATTCCACCCATGCCGCCCCGCTGCAATGGTGGACCTGTGGATCGCCCGGACAACGGAGCGCGGCCAAGCTGGCAGCACTCCGCCATCTCATGGTCACCCCCCCACTGGTTCGACGCTACCAGGAAAAATCCTAAGAGTGTGCCAATTCCCGAAATGGTCTAACTATGAGAGGCAACTAGGTGAAACCGAAAAGTTTGACCACGTGGAGAGAACTGAGTGGTCGCCGTGCTCGCAACACGACCCTGGAAGTTAGCCCGCGCACTTCCGTCGCCTACCGGTTAATTCCGTACTTGTCCCTGAGAAAAGTCTGCAATGTGCCAGGTAGCGTGGCAGCCAACTCCTGCCAGGTCAGTAGGGCCAGCCTAGACCGCAGTTCCGCGCTTCGTACCGCACGAAGAACGTGATACCAAGCTTCGACCAGGTCGGCGCGTCGGCCATCGCACAACACAACAAAACGGCGCTGCCGGTGATGGGCCGCGATCACTCCCCGGATGAGTTGGTAGGAGTAGTATTTGCCGTTGGAAGAAGGAAGGTCCTCGGTTTCGAAAACCGCTTCGAAATCCGCATAACGGCAGACCAAGTCCCGCCGGGCACTCTGAAACCCGCTTTCGGTGAGCTTCGCTTCCACAAACAGTTCGCCTACGCTCATGTCAACTTCGGTTCGATCGACGTGTCCGTTGATCAGCGGCGCATTCGGCCGAACCCCAAACTCGGGATTCAACCCGTGCTCTATCCCCAAAAGATCGCAAACCTGCTTCCGCTTCAGCACGCCGGGATAGCAGAAAACATTCATCAGCAATGCATCGGAACTGTTAGCGCAGTCCAGTTCTCGGCGAGTCCGATCTAGGGAGCGAGCCACACGCCGGCTGGAGCTGTAGCGCTTCAGAAGTCGGCGCTTCCACTCCGGATGAGCGCAGATGCGACGATACGATGCCGGCAGGAAGTTGCCGTGCCCACCATCGGCGTCTTGATATAGGACGCTGGGCGTTACGCCGAACGTCGATTCGTGGGCCAACCCTTCCGCAAGCAGAAGATTACGCGCGCTGATTTCCCGCCGCAGCGCCGCGGAATTCAACGTCTCTTTCGGGATTTCCCAGCCGCCCATCGAAGGCGAAGATAACACGAAACCGTCAGCGCGAGAAGAGTTCCAGCCCAATACTCAGACTTAGAGGTGAATCGTGTCGCCAGGTCCTGGGGCAATCTGATGAGGCCACCGCAAGGTGGCAGCGCCCCGCCTCGTTCCACAACGTGTTAGGCACGACCGCTAGCTGACCGGAAGCACTCCCTGGGCACGAAAGAAGACCAGCACGTCATCCCAGTTGTGCACGCGGTGTATGACATCGGAGACCTTCCGATTGTGCGGCGAATCGAACAGTATCTTTTCTCCCTCAAATCGCCTCAGGTGGTAGATGTTGTCGTCGATCATGTATTCGGCGCGAATGATTGACTTGTCGCCACACAGCACAATCTGTCGCCAGTCGATGAACGGGAAATTCGCGGCCAGCCAGTCATACTTCTCGCATAAGGAGTTGGGATATTCAGTCGCTGCGCTAACGATGTAGATCCGGCAGTGTTGCGCCAGCAACTCAAGCGCCGTGCGGCTCCCTTCGATCATCTTGAGGCTGGCGAAGAAACCGGGTGTGCGCGGAATTCTGCTGATGAATTCCTGGTGCTCGGTCGGCACGCACTCGCGCAATCGCTTCCCTTCCGTCGCCGGAACGTCTACCTCAACGCCGCTCCATGCTTGATAGCGGGCAAGCTGTTCGCCGAAGTAGTCGGCAATCACCTCGTCCATATCGACGGCGACTCTGACGAGGTTGTTACCGGAAAGATCATCAAGGTCGCGTGGCATCATGCTCCTACTATAGAGCCCCGCTCGGCTGCAGGAGCTTCCAGTCAACGCGCGTTAGGCGAAGACCGTGGGAGTAGTGAGCGAAGTATCGAAACGCAAACCACGGAGCACTGGACGCGCTCCACTTCGATGGCCTGGAAGAAATAATGCTCTTCCTCCGGAACTTGTTGATTTGATTGGTGGCGGCGGTAGGACTCGAACCTACGACCTACGGATTATGAGAAATGAAACCAATGTTGAGCCTAAAGAAAATAAAGGGCTTAGCTCGGAAGAAGACGGCAGAATCAAGCAGGATTCGCAACCCCCGCGCAAGACGAAACCGCGTTGATAGCCACAAAGCGCTATGTAAGGATTTGCATACCTTCAATCCCCGTTCCCACTTCGATTCAACAGTGCCAAGAGATTCTCTATACGTCTTGTCCGCTTTTTGTCTGCCCCTCTAGCTCGGGTTCTCACGGCAGACTCGCACAGGTTTCTGGGGCACTTGCCGGGGATAGCAAATCATCTGCTCTAACGGATGGCCGCTCGCCCAATGGGCATCCCTGGACGCTGCCGCGCTGGCCGGTACCGGTCCGGCCAGATCTCCCAGAAGCGGGCTTCCAGGGAGTCAGGGCTGCACTTCTACGACTCGGGCGTTATACGGCCAAGTGGGGGTGCCAATGCGGTTGCCGGAATGCTGGCCGACTCCCGAGGAACATATTCCATCCGGTTCAGATAGGGTGCGAGTTTGCCTGATTACAACAGTTACAGCGCAAACAGCTCCAGTCGGAGCTTCTTGTGCCAGACCGCCTGTTCACCGCTTTGAAGCGAAAGGGTACGGAGTCCTCGCTGACGCGGCATGTCCCCATCGCAGGCTGCGTCGTTTTGGCGGGTGGGGCTTCCATCCCCACCCTGGGGATCGGCTCCCGATATATCAGGCCGCACGATTTGGTTGACCAACAGGAGCAATCGCCCCACGTCTGCTTAAATCTCAGTAATCGTAAAGCGGGTGTACCGCTGGAAACACCGTGTTATTCGCACAAATCGGTTTCACGTAGGCACTCACCACACTTAATACGCCGGTGAAATCGGCAGTTGACACCATGGATAGCTTGTTTAGTGAGTCTGCGTACCCGTCGCTGTTCAGCGCCAGAAGCAGGTGCCGGACACCCCACTGCCGCTTCACCTGATAAGCCCCTACCGGTCCGAAACGCTGGTCAATTTGGGCGGCGATCTCAGGGCTGGTTAGCTGGTCGAAATTATCAGCGTACTCCCTGGAATAGAGGTCAATCTGCTTGTTGGCGTCTGTGCCAAGAGTGAAAATTTGGCCGCCCGCCTTCATCGCCAGCCGCTGCCCCGTTAGCTTAGCCAGACTTTCTGCGTCGACTACCTTCGCAAAATCCCCTTTCCCGATCGCTTTCAGTGAACCCTGCAAATTTCCGTAGGCGTCCTTCAGCTTTGCGGCGGCTTTTGCGATCCTGGCAGCAGCGGCTCCCATCTCTCCAGCTTTCACAGAAGTCTCGACAGCCGCGGTAGCGCCGTGTGCGGCCCCGGCTATTTCCCCGGCATACGGAATCAGGCTTGCCGCCAGCTCAATCGGCGCAAGCACCATGTCGAGCGTTCCAGTAGCGCACTCCTTCTGGTTCATCGAACAACCCACGCCACAGTCGAATTGTTGTTGGGAGGGACAATTCTGCCAGCAAACCGGTCCCACCATATGGAAGTCAGCCTTGCAAGGTGGGTAGCAGAGCGCTCCGGTCGGGTCTTTTTGCAGACCAGGCGCGCATACGCCCATTTCAAGCGGCTCGCCCGCGCCACGACCATAGCTAGGCTTTTGACAAGAGACGCCAATGTCGTTCATGCCCGACGGACAATCGGGAGAACAGACACAACAACCGGCGGCGTGGAAGTTAGGCTTACACTTGGGATACCACATCGCCGCACTTTGCTCGCAACCTTGAGGATTGTCTTTGTTGCATTGGTCGCCTTGCCAAATCACGTACCCCCCGCCTCTTCCATAGGAGCCTGGTTTGCCGCAGTAGCCTCCGTCATCACGGAAGTCCGCCGGACAAACTCCCCAGCATACGGGCCCATTTCCGGCAAATCCATCTCGACATTTGGGATAACAGAGCAGGCCGTTCCTGTCGTAGCCGTCCCTGCAGGTGTAAGGTTCGCCGGCGCCGTTTCCGTAGCTTTGCCTGTAACAGTAGGGCAAATTGATAGCGGCAACTTGGGCGGCGATCCATGTCATCACGGCATTCATTTCATCCGGAGACAGTGGGGAAGCGCCCAGGTCAATCATCCCCGGCGGAGCCGACTGGTTCCCGGCGGCAACGTTGGAAGTTGAGGGGCTGGGTTGGGGATTTGCAGCGGGTTGGGATGTTTCTTGTGGCGCTTGGGCTGGGGCCGGATTTGTTCCCTGGTTGCCCGCTGCCGATCCATCTCCCTCTGCCACTTCAAGCGAGACCGGCAGATTAGAGGTGGACCCATCCGTTACCTGGATATCGGCTTCTTCGTCGGCTTGGAAACCCTGTGCCGTAAAGGTGACCGTGTAGCTCCCCACCGGAAGGTTCTGGAAAGAATACTGGCCATCACCGCTGGTTGTGACAGTGTTCTGGAGACCTGTGTCCTGATTGACGGCCTGCACCTGGACGTTGGCAACGGCTGCTCCGGATGGGTCTGCCACCGTACCCTGAATGGCGCCGCTGGGAGCTTGTGCACTCACGAAGCAGGCGAAAATCGCCATAAAAACTAATCCCAAGGTCTTGCGCATCATCGAAGACCGCCTTTCATGCGGGATTGCCGTTGAATTGGGTTCAGGTTCGAACTGGGGCCGGGTCAGAGAGACCTAACAAAGGAGAATTATGCCGTCCTGAAAGATCAGGAACATGAAGAGATATTTGGTTTTCGCTCAGAGCAGAGAAGTGTACCTACTTTCGTCGGGATGTCAAACAAATGCTGTCGCAGGTAGTGCGTCAGTTAACTGACGCACTACCCTGTCGCATGACTACTATTGGTTACGACGCAGTCCTGCACCGTACTAGCTTTGGCTTTCTTTTTATTCTTGGTCGTGACGGGCAACGTCATGCTGACCTGATTACAATGGGTCCTTATCCTGTGCTGGAAGTCCGCCATACATGGCAACTTACGCGTTAGCATGGCCCGGCGAAATTCGTTCATTTTCCCTGGAACCCTCGGGTCATCAGAGCACTCTCTGCGGTGCTCGTCCTCGGCCCGTTCCAAACCCGACCCTTTTAGCTTTGACGGTGCGGAAGCAAGACAAGCAAATACTCTGACCTGTTCTGTCGGTCCGGCGATAGAACCGCTGCAGTAACACCACTCCCCGGGTAGCTGGGCGCGTTCTTGCAGTCTTCATAAAACGATGGCATATAGCGATAGTTGGCTGCGTACGGCACCGTCATGAGTAGCGAACGGAACGTGCGGTCGTTGCACGTCCCGTTTGGCGGATGCCATCCTAGTCGTCGGCCGCCGGTGTGGCCTTCGGCATGTTTTTTGGATTCAGCAGGGGAGCCGGGTTATCAGGATTTTGAAGATTAGGAATAAGGTCTGTTGAGCCGCCGCCTGGAAAGCGTCTAATGCTCGGATACTTCATAACGGACTGATCAAATTCGAGCATGACCGAGCCTACCAGAGCCCCAGCCCAGCCGTTATCTTGACCAGAATACCTGCCCGGCGATGTTGTGAGCACACGAGCCGGCGCCGCCCCATTGAAGATCATGTCGTACTTCTCAAATGGGTCCATGGTGAGGTTGTAGAGCGCGCCAATGGCGCCCAGGTTTGCTTGCGAACCAAGCCAAGAGTCCTTCGCCGTATAAAGGTACTTCCACGCGATATTAACCCAGGGTTCCTTAGGATCACCACCAATGTCGGTACGAATCCCCTCAAAGGTCTCCCCATCAATGTAGATCCAGGAGGTTCGCGCCGAATGCGGCGCCTTCCCCAGGATGTAGGCACTGTTATCAATACTGTCAAAATAGATCGGTTTGCCGTCGTTACCTTTCCATTCTCCGTGTGGCGGCGGAGCTATGCCGGCCATTGTGGACAGCGTAGACCAGCAATCGATGTGCGACATCATCTCCCCATATTGAGCACCAGCAGGAATGTGGCTTGGCCACCACATAATGCCTGGCACGCGCCAGCCACCTTCGAACGCTGAGCCTTTCTCACCCCGGAAGGGTGTGGTCCCAGCGTCGGGATAAGCATCCAACCAGGCGCCGTTGTCAGCGGTCACGATCACGATCGTATTTGGCGCCACGGCGCGGATGGCGTCCATGATCCGGCCGATGTTGCTGTCCAGTTCCATGAGGGAATCCGAGTAATCTCCCAAATGCGATCGGCCTCTAAATGCCGGGGCAGCATTTGTCGGATTGTGCATCTTGATGAAGTTGATGTCCATGAAGAACGGTTTGCCGCCGGTAGCATGCTGTTTGATGTAGGCAACTGCCGAATCGGTCTGTTGGATGTCAAATGTTGCCAGGGAGTCATAAGTGATTGTTCCGACCATCTTGGCCGGCTGGCCGGCTATGCCTTCCCACTCTCCCAGGTTAACGATATCGTCATACATCTTGCTGAACTGAGGATTGAACGACGGAAACCAGGGATGGAACCACTTGGAAGTGTCGTTGTAGGCATATACGCCGGCATAATAGGCGGCGAAATGCTTCATCTCGTCGAAGCCATGCACGGTGGGATAAGAGTCTGGGATATCCCCCATGTGCCACTTGCCGGAGAAATAGGTAGAGTAGCCGTTCTTCTGGAAGAACTCGGCGATGGTCGGCGTCTCCGGACGAAGGTAGTTTTCGTCCCCTGGGGCGACCACGATGGACAGCGCCGAACGGATGGGAATGCGGCCGGTCATGAACGACGCGCGCCCAGCCGTGCAGCTTGCCTGTCCGTACCAACTGGTAAAAAGCGCGCCTTCCCTGGCCATGCGATCAACGTTGGGTGTGGGATGGCCGAGCGCCTGACCTCCACCCGGGTACGCACCGAAATCGCTCCAGCCAGTGTCATCAGTCATCAGCACAACGATGTTGGGTTTTTCAGTTTGTGCAGCACTTGGGGTGGCTCCTCCTGCCATCAAGAAACTTGATATAGAAAGCGCCCCGACTAAGGTTTTTTGAAAAGTTCCGCCCGAGTCCATAATTCCTCCTTCAGGTATCTCTAATTACCTCTTGCCTGGGAAAGTTACTCCTGGTTCGCCACTCCTTATGAATAGGTGTGGCCGGAAGCCATACTCTTCCATCACCGTGTGGATCCTTTAACTGCCCAGTAAAAGATTTTCTTATTGGGACGACAAGGTGCATACCACGCTCATCTGGCCGCACATCTTCATAATCCCTTGCACAACCGTGGACGTGCCGTCGTCGCTTGCGCCGTTAAGACTCGATGCGACCACTAACTGGCTGACGTTATCGCCCAAGGACGGTACCTAAAGACTGGCTACTTGGTCGCCCTTAGAAAACTTTCTTGCGAGTTTCCGCACGTCCTTGCTGGTTACGGTAATGTCGGGACGCGCCGCCATTGCCTGCAGCGCCGTCTGATAGACCTTCGAGGCGTCAGCTTGCAAAACTACGGTAGCGACGTCGTAACCGCTGCCCGTTGACGACTTGTTGCTCATCCGTTCGATACGCCCCGCCACGGCCCGAGCCACCATCACCCACTGGGCCTGCGCGTTCATAGCTACGAATAGGTAACCTGTTGCGACCCAGGCTAGAAACCATTTGCGTGCATTCATGAAATCCTCCGTCTTTGCGCTCCCAGAAAGTGCGGCGGCTCGCCTGCGTCCGTTGGCACCACTCCTAGATCTTCCATACTCGGCGGGTCTTTTCTCTTTTATCGTCTCCGCCGCCCTCTCCGGTCGAGGAATGGAATATGCTCGCGGCATCTTCCTGCTCTGACCCGCCTAGTAGATAAGTACCAACACGAGGAGAATCGCAATCAAGCTAAGATTGCCGAAGAATCTCGGCGTATACTTCCCGGGGGCTGAATCCTAACTGCACCACCTGAGCTTTGACGTCATCCGCAATGGCGCCCGGCCTACGCATTCTCTTAGACACTTCGTTCCGCAACTGGTGGCGACGGGCGCGCTGAACAATCTCCCATCTACTGTCTTCACGCTCGGTCTTCCCTCTTTTGTTCATACCTGTCCTCCTCCTGGCCTTTGTTTCTCCCCAAGCAAGACCGCGCAGGCTTATGCGCCGGGTATGTTCTCGAGACCGGACCGATTCCGGTAGCTTTTCACTTTTTGCCACACATGAACTTTGCCGAGCCACATACTTAATAGTTCTCCTGCCACGCGGAGTAGCTAGTGACATGATTGGAACCAAAGCCGGTTCCCAGGTAATCCACTTCGACCGGTCGAATCTGAAATGTCTGCGCTGCTGGAATATTTAGGCCGCTGCCAAGCTCCATGTAAAATCCATTATCATTGCCATTGCCGTTATGTGCCCTCGACTCGATATCGACATACATTGGCGCTAAACGCTGCTTTCATTTGTGTCCCCTTTAGTAGGGTTACTTATACCGCGGCTCTATCGCGCAATATCAGCGACTGATGTGTCAATTCGCCTAGGTCCCTAAACTGGAGCTGTAATGGTGCTGTGTGGCCATTATGCTAGCGTGCTGAGGAGTAACTCCGCTTCCCCGCCCAGCCAATCTTCCACCTCGAGTCCGTCGATACCCCGGCGCTGCATGTAGCGCTCATAGGCTCGCTCGCGGATTGCCTCCTCAGAAATGTAGCCTCCCACGTGTTCGGAGATTGGACCCTCAGTCGCTGGATTCTTGGACATGTTCATAGCGAGGCATTTCTCCTCTTGGGTACAGATCGCTTGATCTCTCGAGTGTCGACTTACATTTCCCAGGCAAAAATCTGCTTCCAATCGTTCTTCATGCTGATGACAAACCATCCCTTTGCCTTGGCTTCGTCGTAAAGCGCCTGTGTGAAGGTTCCAACCTTGGTTTCGGGAAGCCCTCGGGCCGGGCCGTAGGCGTACTCGCGTCCCGCGTCGTCATGCAGCACGATCATCATGAGGGTTGCGCCGGCGCTTGCCTGCGTGTATTCCAGCATCTGCTGGTCGCCGGTGGAGTTGCCGAATGTGATCCGGGAGCGCCGTCCGATAAAAAGATAAATATCTTCCGGCTTCCCGGAGAAGTCGTCGTTCAGCAGCAGTTTGGGGGCCCGCATCAGAATTCCCTGGTTTTGCTTGTTATAGGTGTATTGTGTCTCCAGGGCTGAGCCGATGATCTGCTCTGGCGGAACGCCATATATCTTCTCACCATAGGCACGAACAAAGTCTTGACCACCGCCGGTAACAATGTAAGTCTTGTATCCGTTGTCACGCAGATACTGCATCACTTCTAACATGGGCTTGTAAGTGAGGTCGGTGTAAGGCCGCTTCCAGCGAGGATCCTTCGCCCTGCCCAGCCAGTCTTTGACGATGGCTTGGAATTGATCGACGGTCATACCTGTGTGGGTGGCAACCAGGATGGTCTCGAGGTCCTTCGCGGTGAATTGCGCTATGGCAGTCTTATCGCCAGATAGGACTGCTTGGAAGGGCTGAGTAACCTTCCATTCCTGGTGCTGTGGCGCAAGCTCGGCAACCCTATCAAAGGCAAACACAAACTGCGTGTACATGGGATGTTCGACCCACGTGGTCCCGTCCTGGTCGAAGGCTGCGATGCGTTGGTCGAGTGGGACAAAGTCCGGACTGGCAAGGTCTGTTGTAACCTTGACGAAGTTAAGGATTGCCTGCTTTGCGGGTCCGGGATTCCACGACGAAAGCGGATCCCGTGCCTGAGCAGCCGCACAGGTGATCAGGGTCAGGTAAATCAGGGTGAAGATGTAAACGGAAGGCTGTCTGTTCATGATGTCTTCTTTCTGATATGTCTTGACCGGTTGCGTTCTGAGGGCGCAAAGCGAACCGCGATTAGCGTTGTCTATCAGTGCTCTTCGTCAGCAATGTAGACTTGGTGATTTTGTTCGACAAGAATCGTCAGTACGCTAGATCTCTACTATCCCTTACTGGCCTCTAGCTATCAGACGGAACCCTGATGACTCCTCTAGGTGAGTAGTTAGTCGCCACGATGTGTTTCATAATGCACAACCACCTAGCGCCACATCATGACATGGTGTTCAGCATCCCCAGACAGAAGTGTCCCCAGGATCTGTATCGCCCAGAGGTCATGCTCTGGTTGCATATAGATGCCTCCCGGCCGGAGGATAGAACGTTGATTGCGGCTTTGTATTTCAGGAACTCAGAGTCGTTTGCAATATCTTGTTGAAAGTCGTCGACGATGTAAAAGAAGAGGAAGGTGAGAGGCGGATGACCGGACCCACTACTTGTGCGTTGGTCGAAGTATCGACACATTTCGGGTTAATGTCTGTGAGCGGCATCACGGATCAGTGTGTGTAGGTCGAGGTCTGATGCCGACGGAATAGTTGAATCGCGAGTGACTTATAGCGTGACCACGTATCCTTGCCGTGTGAAATGACGGTCAGTGCGGCCGATGCTCCTCCGCATACCTGCCTTCCTTCTTCGCCTTCCTCTTCGGTGACGTTTCCAGCGCCGCTCAGGAAGATCGAGACGAAAAGATCCGCCATAGATTGGCGCCGCCTTAGGCCTGTGCATCATGTATTCCGAACGTATTGCGAAAGTGCCGGGTGTGGGGATTCGGTGGTTCAATAACGATAGCAAATCCGGTACCACTATGTGTTTCGCGGTATCGCAGGGAGGACACATGCTGCCCTGAACGAATCACTGTTGAGCCTAAAGCTGTGCAAAAGGCAGAATGGAATTGCAATGTTACTCATGAACGGTAAGATTAATGGTCCCCAGAATTCTCGTCGGGAAAGTTATTAGGACGTATGGTCGGCAGACCGGCAAACTTCCATTCGCTTGCAGATTCCCGAGATACCGGCTTGTGATTCTGACATTCATCCACCACACCTCCACCCCCGAACGCGCTGAACGTTACGCGATCCTGGATCCGCGGATTTGAGTGAGGACTTTTCGGGATTCCGCACATGTGACTTTGGGGCTGAAGCTGAGGGAAGACCGTATTGAAGCATGTGGGAGAGGGGAGACCTCCAGTTCGGCAAGAACGACGCCCCATCTTCCTTTCCATCAGTTTACTGAACCTCATCCGGCTCGTGCTCGTGCATGCCGGTAACGGGCAGTCCGTCCTCCTTCCGGAAAGCCCGGAGTTTCGACAACGACTTGGGCTGGCGTTCCTAATGATGAATGACCTTCTCTCGGTAGACGATGTGATCAAAGGGATGCCGAGTGGCAGTCACAACCTCCGGAGTTCGTTACTCGTCCATCTGCTAGCGCCGTTCGAAATCGCGAACCCACCAGCCGCGCATCACCTGATGCATCGCTATGCGGTCATGTACTGCACGCTTTTGCGACATCCCGCCGTTCGTCGTCGCATAGCGCAAGAATGCCGCGGATTCGATTTTGAGCTGGAATTCAATCAAATAGCCCGTATCGACCTCGAAAAGTGGTTGCACGTGATTTTTGCCATCTACAGCTACTACCTGCGCGGTGGAAACATCTTTGATCCACATCCAGAGTTTTCGCTGATTGATCCAACGACGTTCTTCGATCAGTCTTCCGTCCCCGAGAGTGATGCACAATTGGTGTTGCAAACTTGCACCGGAACCATAGGCGAAATGAAGGCCGACTTGTCAGGTGAGGGCAGCACCAATCCGCGCTACGACTTTCTTGTTTTCCGGTCCGATCCCCTGCTCAATGCGCAGAGAATAGCCTTGCCTGTCTCGATACGGCATTGCTTCTCGAAAAACTCCATACAGGTGTTCACTGGACGATGCACGATGGCTTCGTCCACGTGCCAGCAAAGAGGGATGATCTTTTCAGAGCGTGGGGCGTGCTCTTTGAGGAATATGCGCACTGGCTGCTGGAAGGTATGGATGTCAGCTTTCCCTATAAATATTTCCGGTCTGCGCGCTGGATTGGAGGACATGAAGCCTTTGACGGGCTTCTTCTAAGTAACAATGTGGCTGTGCTGATGGAGTATAAAGGCGGGTTCTTGGCTCGCAAGGCCCGCTATTCTGGTTCCGTCTCGGACTTCGCGAGCGACATGAGCAAGAAGTTCCAGGTCGGGTGCAGACAGTTAGCTTCGGGCATCCATTCGGTTTGGGGCGACGATCCACGAATTCGCAAGCGCCTTCAGGGTATTCCAGTGGATCACATTACCGCCATCGTACCTGTGCTCGTCCTGCAAGATCATATCTTGCGGGCACCCCTTCTCAACTGGTATCTAAACCAGATATTTCAGGAAGAGCTTCAAAAATATAAGCTTAGTCCGGGAACGATAGTGCGCTCCCTGAATGTGGTCAACATCAGCGAACTGGAGACAATGATCGATTCGGCGGAGGGCGGAGACTTCGATTTCGTGTACGCTCTTCACCACAAGGCAGTGCGAGATGAAGATATGCTGATGGACCTGCAAGACTTTCTTATGCAATTTCCGAGTTACGGGAGAATCAACTCGGCGAGAACGGGTAGGATCTATGCACAACTAAAGGATAGTATGTTTTCGTATCTTTTCGCCCACTCTGATGAATCAGAGAATTCTTGAGCTCAGCCTTCTGGCTCTCGTGCTATGCTTTCCATGGCGAATGGTAACATCCTTAATGCACAAGGTCGAACTGTAGGTTTTCCTCCGCCTCATTTACTATTTATCCAGAGCGAGCCCTGAAAAGGCTGTCGAAGCGGATCACCCCGTGCGCCGCGATATGACTCCCTTACGCTCTTCCGTGTACTCAAAAGAAGAGTCTCACCCACACGAGAAAGATCTTGTAATTTTAAAGAACCGGCGCCAAAATTGCTTACCGCCGGGGGCAAGATGGAAATCCCGGGTTAATTCCATCGCTTCTCGTCGTCGACTTTGTCGTGGAGGCGCGAGATGTACCTACATCATTCTCGTTTCGTTGCCGTTCTCCCGTTTCAGCTGAGAGTCATCTGTCCGAAATTGATGGTGTTCGTGCTGGCGACGCACGTGCTATCACTACAATCATTTGCGCGGCCAATCAGTCACTCAGGTGCGGACGGACCGGCTGCTCCCATGGCGCACGGTTCTGCGACTGAGGATTCCCAGTCGCAGATTTTGGCATTTACCTTTGAAGAGCCCTTAATTGCGATAGGCCCGACCTTTTCAAAGGAAACTCAGGCAATGGTCGACGCCATCCAGGCATACCAGCACCAGACCGTGCCGGACGACTTCCATCTATTAGAAGCCTTTTTATCGAGCTCTCCTGAATCTGCGTGGCGAGTGGCACTGCTTACCAACCTTGGATTGGCTTACTACCACTTCGGTTATTTCTCGAAAGCCATCGCAGCTTGGGAAGGCGCATGGCAAGCTGGAAGGAGCGTAAGTGAGCCCCGCGCAAGAGCGCTAGTGGATCGTGCTGTTGGCGAATTGATCCGAATGCATGCTCGTCTTGGTCATGCTGATCAAGTTGCAGCTCTTCTCAAGGATATCGGAAGCAGAGGAGTAACGGGACCTGCTACCGAGGACGTGGACGGAGCGAGGCAGGGCCTTTGGATCATGAACAATAACCCAGGGCTTGCTTACCTGTGCGGCCCTATGGCGCTCAAGAACCTCTTGCTCTCGTTAGGTGCACGACCAAGTGGACTGTCGTTCTTGGATGATTACCGGTCGGGACCAAACGGTGTGACCTTGGCTCAGGTTTCGGACCTAGCCGACAAGGCCTGCCTTCCCCACGCGTTGATTTTTCGAGATGCCGACCAGCCGATTCCCGTGCCGTCCATCGTCCACTGGAAGCTAAGTCATTATGCGGCCATTGTCGGCCAAGACGGCGACCGCTTCCATCTTCAGGATCCCACTTTCGGAAGGGACCTTTGGGTCACGCGTGAGGCTCTCGACAAGGAGTCTAGCGGCTATTTCCTTGTCCCAACTGCAGGACCAGATTCGACCTGGCGCCAAGTCAACGTGACCGAGGCGGGCGGCGTGAGGGGGAGAGGCTATACCGGCGGCAACGACCCAAATTGCACCGGTCCGGATTGTCCCAAGCCGAATTGCGGTGGCTCGGGCGGCAGCGGGGGCCCAGGCGGGAGCGGAGGACCAGGCGAAGGAATGTGCAATTACTCCTTCACGGACATGGTCGTGAGCCTGAATCTCAACGACACGCCGGGGGGATATAGGCCACCGATCGGTCCCTCTGTATATGTGACTGTCAGCTACAATCAGCGGGAAGATCTCAACCGGCAGTTTTTTCTTTCTTCAATGTCAGTCCGAAGTGGACCCTCAACTGGCTTTCTTACATACAAGATGACCCCCTTATGCCCGGTGCATTCGTTTCACGTTATGTCAGAGGCGGCGGATGGTAAACTACTCGGGTTATAACACATCGTCACACACATTCCAGGCAATCTATCCGACTAAAACCCCCGAGGAAAGCGATGGATCAGTTCTAGAAATGTCAACCACGAATCCACCCTCTGACATCCGGCACTTGCCTGATGGGGGCGCTGAGCTCTATTCCGAGGTAGAATGGCACCAATCATTCCGTCGAATATTTCTCACGGAAGTCCGCGACGAAGCCGGCAATGCGATAACTCTCAAGTATGACAATCAGCGACGCCTTATCTCTCTGATTGATGCTTTCGGTCGGAGCACGACATTTTCTGACAATCTAGCCAACAACCCTTTGCTCAATATACATTACAGATCCATTCCTTCGTAGCGCCAAGCTCGATTACGATTCCAGCGGGCGCCTGATCCAGATCACAGACGTGATCGGCCTGACTTCACAGTTCACCTATGACTTGGCGTCATTGGTCAATTCGATGAGGACGGCGCATTGCACCACGCAGTTCAGCTATGGCGACAATGGCGACCAGCGTTTTCTTCAGGCAACCGACCCTCTCGGCTATACGGAACGACTTGAATGGCGACAGGCCGGAACAGGAATATCCGTTCCAGGAATACCCTTCTCAGACCCCCCAAGTACAGAGCCGGAGGGCATGGTGGCCTTATATAATCAGTTTCTCGACGGCCGTAATACATTTTACTGGGAAAAGCATGCTTACGCTTTAGCAGCTGGAGACTACACGAAGGCTGTGATCAGGCACTGGACACATCTCGCGTCGAATCACAACATTGCCTCCCCGGTCCTAGAAAGCATCAAGTATCCCCTCGAAAATCGGATCGGGCACAACTATCCAGGATCCACTGTCTTTGCCGGTGAGACAGGTACGTTAAACAAACCTAGCGGGATAGGACGCCGCTTGGATGACGGATCTACTCAACTGTCTCAGCTAACTTACAACGACGCTGGACATCCTATCGACGTCATCGATCCAGCCGGACGCGAGATGCAGTTTTTGTATGCCGCCAACCAGATCGACTTAGTGCGCGTAGTGCGCAGATTCAACCCAAGCTATCTCTCTACACTCGCGATCTTCACTAATACATCCTTTCATCGTCCGGCCTCGTACACCGACGCCGCCGGCAAAACCACTTCCTTCGGTTACAACTCCAATCAGCAAGTCAAAGACATCACGAATCCATTAATCGAGACATCTGGATTTGGATATGACCCGAAGACTGGCGATCTGCTGAATATTGTGATGCTAACGGTAAGGCAGGCGTTTCTCTCACCTACGACTCTTTTGATCGTGTGGCGACGTTAACGGACTCCGAGGGCTACACCGTTAGGTACAATTATGATCCATTGGATCGCATAACGACAGAAACTTTTCCTACGGCACGGCGCGCAGGTACAGCTGGAATAGACTTGACCTCTCGAGCATAACCGATCGCGAAGGCAAGGCAACCAAGTACGCCTATGACCGAAATGCAATCTTGTCTCCGTGACGCATCCTCTAGGTCGGGTAACGCGGTTTAGATACTATGAAAATGGGGGGTTAGCAAAGGTTATTGACCCGCTGAAGAAGGCTACGACATGGAGAGTTGACCTGGAAAGCCGCGTCATCGAGAAGCAGTATGCAGACGGGACAATAATACAGTATACATATGAGAAGGCAACCAGCCGACTTAAGGCTACGACCGACGCTCTGGGACAGGTGAAGCAATATAGTTACACTATCGACGACTCTCTTTCCGGAATTAGCTACAGTAGCACGGTCATTCCGATTCTGAACGTTGCCTTCACCTATGACGATTTGGGGCGCTTGGCGTCGATGACCGACGGCTCAGGAACGACGCTCTATCAGCATGTACCCATTGGGTCGCCGGGTGTCCGCAATTGCTCAGCGAATCGGTCCGGCCCGCACCCCCATCACATATCGTTATGATGCATTAGGACGAGTCACTGTTCGTTCCGTGGGCACAACTAGCGAAAACTTCAGCTACGACAAGCTTGGACGGACTATCTCACATACTAGCCCTTTAGGTAACTTTACGCTGGGATATTTGGGAGAGACTCGGCAGATGACGAGCCGCATGCTGCCGTTTCAAATTATTGGGACGATATGGACGTACAACACTAATATCGCGGATCGCCGCCTGTTCGCGATCGGCCATAAGAATACGGCACGCAGCTACGAGTTTAGAATGACGTCGGGAAGATTGATCACCAAGGATCGCGAGACTACACCGAACGGCGGTGTCTGGCCCCCGCAAAGTTGGAGCTATAGTTATGACAAAGTGGATAGGCTGTTGACGGCCTCTGAAGTGTCTAACGCGCCATACCGATACAAATATGATTTGTCGAACAATATCACCTATATTCAGACGCCGGCGAAGACGACGCATGTGTCCTACAATAATGTGGATAGAATATTGTCTGTGAACCGGCTCCCTGTGCTCTACGACGCGAATGGGAATGTTCTTAATGACGGTATACGGACATTTCAGTGGGATGCTGAGAACCGTTTGATAAAGATATCGTCTATTTCAGACCCTTCGCAAAGTACTACCATTCAGTATGACGGGTTGTCTCGACGTAGTAGTATGCGTTCGACGGCTGACGGCAGCAGCTCTGAGAAGCGGTATCTCTGGTGTGGCGACACTCTATGCTGGTCTGGGGATGCCGTAGGTAACACTGTGCGCCTGTATTATCCCGAAGGCGAAGTTCTTCCCCAGAATGGACGAAAATTTTACTACGCGCAAGACCAACTTGGTTCGGTGCGCGACGTTTTGCTTCAGAATGGAAGCCGTGGCGCCTCGTACGACTACGATCCCTACGGCAATCCCACTCGAGATGACGGAGGTGATACGACAGAGTTGCGCTATGCTGGGCTGGTTTACGATCAGCAAGACACTTTGTACCTCGCGAAATATCGGGCATACGACCCTGCAAGCGGCAGATGGTTGTCCAGGGACCCTGCCGCCAGCGAAGATGGCATCATTAGACAGGCTTCAAACCATTCGGCGTGGGTGTCCCGAGGCACTAACCTTTATCCTTATGTACTCGACAGCCCCATTTACTCGACTGACCGAACAGGCCTCTTACCACAGGGCTTTTGGGGCATGCTTCTGGCCGCGGTGGCGAAACTGCATGGCGAGTATTGGGCTGCGGACCGTCCAACAGGCACGCCAACCGAGGGGACACCTGATCCTCCCGAACCTCCCTTCCGAGCTCCCGAGCCTCCAGAACCTGTTCCTGGAGGCCCGCCTCCCGAGCCACCAGGACCACCTATGCCTGGAGGTCCTGCGGGCGGAGGCGGCGGCGGGGTCGGCGTGACGGGCCCTAACGGCACAGGTGCGACTTGTGACGGGATGGACGCATTCATAACTCAGACATTAGAGCGTGCAGCCAGTCTCGCAGCTGAGTTCGGTAGCAGCTTGACGACAACGTTGTTTGTTATTAAGCCGGACTGTACTCATCCTAACAACAGCAATCAGCTGATATGCCCCCCGCAAGTTTACTGAAGCGAGGCAGCTCGTCTCAGATTGCTGAAACGCCGTAACGGCTATCCCAAGCTGAGCGAGATGGAACCTGTCTGCGGCGAGCCTTCCCGGAGCGGATCACATTGGCAGAATAACAACATGGCGTGGCTCGTGACTGTTGGCCTAACATACGCAAGCAAGGGAGTATGATTTCGGACGCCCTTTATGTTGGGTTGATTGCGAAACTCGAATTGCGGCAGGGTTGATTAATTTAAATCTTTCCTGTGTCCGAAGATCAGAAGTTTCGGGTGACAAAGGACGTTATCATCAGCACACGCGATAACGTTCTTTTATCGAGTTAGGGCCAGCAAGGGATTATCCTTCCATAGGTGAGGTCCGGCACAATGAGGATGACTGCAGACAAAGCCGGAATCGGAATTCTCCGTGATCAGCGATTGGCTTAAACTTCCACGATTGATATTTCAAAGCATTGTTTTCGGGATTCCGCACATGTGACTTTGGAGCTGAAGCTGATGGCACGCCTTATGGAAGCATATGCGAGAGGGTAGGGGTGGATTGCGGTGAGGATTGATGGGGGTGGAGAGGGTGGGATAGCGCTGAAGCGCAATAAAAAGCCGTAAAGGACAATCAGGTGGTGTTTGGGACGCGCCGGTGAGGCGCTGACCAGGAAGGTTGCTGTGGCTAGTTGATTTCCGCTTGAGAGCCTTGTCTTAATGGGAGGGGTGGGCGGAAACAGGATGATCCCCCTTACCCGTAGAGGTATTTCCTCTTCGCTCTACTAGCTCCTCCCTCTCAAGGACAGAGCATCGTCCTCAGAACAAGACCCGGCCCCAGTAAATACCCATCCAGTTCCATCCGACTTAGATGTATCGTCAGTAGCTCTATCCTGACCCGTTCCGATATTGACATCTCGTTTCCCGGCACAGCAACCGCACCGCTGCGGAGACAAAAACTCACCCCGTGCCGGAGGCGCACCAGCACCCGCGCATCGGCCCAGCAGCGTGGTATGGCTAACTGGTTTAGCGGAGGTGAGTTGGTAGCTATTAGCGGGTAGACGATGGCGACGGATTGCGGTGGTGGCAATGTGGCCGTGGAGCGGCAGAACCCAGGTCTAAAGGGATTCCGCGAGGCACTTATGCCACAGCGGGCTGGCACCGTCCACCTGGATGGTGGAGATATCCTCGTAGGTCGAGCCGGCTTCGCTGAGGTTGAACACCGTGCGGGCGGGCATGACGAACTCGTTGGGGCGCACTTTGACGTTGCGCGCCACGGCGATCGCCTGACCTTCGTTGATGATGCCGAAGCCATATTCCTCGTCGATGGCCATGTTCTGAATGTTGTAGGGCTGTTCTTCCCAGTTCTTCACTTCAGGATCTTTCTTCACGATCATGGCTCCCAGGTTCTGGCTGTTGAACATGAGGATATCGGTCTGGCGGGTGCGGGTAGGTGTGGCGATTTCGACCTCTACCTAGCTGAGTGATATAACTAAGCTATGTCAAGGTATTTTGAACACGGGGCGCCTGTCCCGTTTCAGGAAGGCTACCGCATCATGAAGACTCGTAAAGCTACCCGCCCTGGCCTCCATTTGGTTTCTACGCCGGCCGCGCCCCTACCCTCCGACCCCGAGACCGACCACTTAATCGCGGAGGGCGTAAAGGCCCTCCAGACCCTACAGCAGCAGTTTGACGCCGAGATGTTCTCGCCCACACCTGATCTGGACGAGTTGGGAAGACTTCTGGTCCACATGCATCATCTGCGTGATCGGCTCGCCGCTCATGGCGTAAGGGTACGGGCGTGAAGCGCGCCGCTGTTTACCTGCGCGTATCAACTCTCGATCAGCATCCGGAGACTCAGCTGCATGATCTGGAGCAGATGGCCCTGCAGCGCGACTACAAAATCGTGCAGCGGTATACCGATCGCATCACCGGCACCCGCGCCCGCCGACCAGGTTTGGACCAGTTGCTGATTGACGCCCGGCGCGCACGGTTCGATGTCGTACTGGTTTGGGCCAGCGATAGGCTGGCCCGCTCAGTTCGTCACTTTTTGGAAGTCCTCGACGAACTGAATCGCTTGGGCATCGAGTACGTTTCGTTCCGGGAAAACATCGATACCGGCGGCCCGCTGGGCCGGGCCGTAATCGTGATCATCGGCGCGGTCGCTGAACTGGAACGCAACCTTATCGTTGAACGCGTCAGGGCCGGCATGCGCCGCGCCCGCTTGGACGGGCAGCGGCTCGGACGTCCGCCCTTACACATCGACCGGGAAGCTTTGTTGCGGGATCGGGCCCGCGGTTGCAGCCTGCGCGAGTTGGCGAAGCTGCACTCGATCTCCCGTACGTCGGTCATTCGCTGCTTACAGCAGCCCACACCGTCAGGAGCCCAGCTATGAGTAACGCCCAGTTCACCTGGCTCCTCGCACCACAGGCGCTCTTGCTCTTGGCCGTCCTTGCGACTTGGACAAAACGCCGATTCGAGGACTGGACCTCGCGGCTGCGTTACGACTGCACCGCTCACGTTCATGATCTTCGCGTCCGCCTGGACACCCTTCAGCGCGGCCAGGACCACCTGCAGGACGGCATCGACGACCTCAAACGTCGGAAATAACCCTGGTCCAAAATGGGTGATTCCACCGCCCTCGTAACTCACAGAAAACAGGCGGCCAGAAACGGCCGCCTGTCGTGGTCCTAAAGCTATGGGTTATGAACGACCAAAGGCCTAGGGCTAGCTTAATAACGGCCTACATCTTGGCGCCACGAATTGATAAACCGTGGCGTAGTGTTTAGTTGCGCCAGCACCAATCGTGTTGGCGATATCATTGCTCCCGCTGGAAGCTGAGATAAGCCGATGCCTGTCCTTTTGGAAAGTGTCACTATGTGCAGGCCTGAACCGCGGAGCAAGCTCACTGCGGCAAAACCGACTAGTTGGTACCGATGGTTAGTCATCGGCGAGCCTGCTGGACATGAACATGGGGTTTTGATGGTGCAGCTGTAGCGAGGGAGGGGGGCCGGACCCATCTGGCCAGAATACTCGAACCGCTATGACGCGAGGATCTTCCTCATCGGGAAAAATGACAGATTTTATAACGTTGCTGTCATCAGTACCAACCTCCCCATCGAATAACATCCTCACAACATCCGCTGAGGTTCTCTCTTTTGGGAAACGATCTGCCCGCAACCACGCTTATACGTCTTCGAGAGAACCTCCTGACAAAGCTGCCAGCGCAAGGCGTCCAGCTCGCTCAACTTTCCACCCTGCAAACGGTATAACAGCAGCGAGTAATAAGGACGTCGTTCAGGATAGAACACTTCCTGCCTTTCTTGCAGCTTCCCCCAACTGTATCCTTTGCGACGCTTCTTGTTGTGCCCGAGCTTGGCTTGTGCAAGAAGCCCAGTAGCGTGATCCCGGCTGCATTGAATAGTGTCGCCGACCCACTCGTTCAGCAGAACCTGGGGACGGACGACAACAAGTCCCAAATCCGCCCCGCTCACGTTACCTTCGTGAAACTTTCGGTGAGGATTTACATTGGCTACAAGTCCAATGAATTGATGGGCATCACTGAAACTAACGTTTGTGATCTGCGAACAGAGATCATCCAGATATGCAGATTCAACCCTCCGAGTACTGCTCGCGCGAGAAACCTCCTGGTCGGAGTTCGCCCGCCAGAAGTTCCGTGATGCACTCTTCCGACGGATCTGGGTGTTTCCGGGCGATTACACGGAGCAATTTGCCCCCACCGCGTCCCAGCACCCTTCAATTACTTCCTTCAATCTGTCCAATTTAATCCAAAGCTCACCCTTGTCTGCCCTGAGAAGCCGACAAATGCCACGCCACTTGCGAAACGTTCTTATCAAAAAACACTTTGGTCCCAGACCAAGTCACACCTGACATTGCTCCAATCGACACTTCCTTTTCTCCCAATCTGGCATGGTCTTCCGCAACAGTCTGAGGAAGTGCAAGCCGTGGCTGTGATGTATTAAGTGGCACAGTTCGTGCACAATCACATACTCGATGCAACTCCGGGGCACCTGAATCAACTTCAGATTCAAAGTCATTCGTTGCTTCTTTGACAAGCTTCCCCATCGTCGCTTCATTTGCCGAACAGAAACCGATGGTTTGGGGCATCCGAGGAGACCGAATGTGGGATAGACCCCATCAAGAATATTGTCGAAAACCTCAGCCGCACGTTCCGAATACCAAAAGCGCAACACATCTCTGACTTTCTCTCGGGGTAATTGCTTCGGGCTCGATACGACAAGTAGGCCACGTGTTAGTTTTACTCGAGTCGAATTCACGCTAGCGTCTTGTGGTATAACGAGCAATCGGTATTGACGGCCAAGATAAAGATGAGACTCGCCGCTCAGATACTGGCGCGGTTTGCTCCGGCGTTCATATCGGGAGAATTGAGCTAACTGCCGGCTAATCCACGCCGCCCGCAATCGGGCTCTCTCCTTAATTGTAGATTCGCTGCAGGATTCGGGAACTAGGACCACGACGCTGCCGTCCGGATGTACCTCAATCCCAAGGGTTCGTCTCTTCGGTCGAACCGCAACCGAATAGCGGATGTATTCCGAGCCATATTTCAGCGTCCGTCTTTCCATCGCTAGTTCACCATACGGTGACGAGCCAACTGCATCGTCCGCTCGATTATGGCGTCCATATCTTCAATTGTCAGGGCGATGCGCTTACCATCCTTGACGTCGTCGTACAGGTAGTCATCGATTTCGTTGACGGTCCTTCGCTGCGCGTCCAAATCATCCCAGAAGCCGACCTTGCGATTGCGCTTGATAATCTCCAAATGGCGATCGCTGTGTCTGCAGCGACGCCGTCCAACTTGCCATCCTCGCTCACGTGTGCCGCGATAAACGGCTTTAGAACGCCGAAAAGTGCGGCTGCGTCTTCGTTCCCCTGCAGAACTTGAGGTACGTCATCGTACTTCCGACACACGACGGCCTTCCGTATCTCGACACCTTGAGGTATTCGAGCTCGGAAAACCGCTTAGCCCGGTAGTCATCGATAGCCTGCTGGATTAATCTCAAGAACTTCAGGTAGAACGCAGGATCTTGCTCAAGCCGTTCATTGATCACCTTTTTGGTGGCGTGCGCGATGGTATCCGCCTTGGCAGCGACAGACTTTCCGGCACCGCTGCCATCGACAACCTTGTTGAAAGCATCCTCATCGAATATGTTGACTGGCTCGTTGAGTCTGATTACTTCGCTCGCAGTGATATGCGTGTCGAGCAGTTTCTTGATTTTCGGCTCAAACTCCTTGTAATCAATCGCTTCTGCGTACCGCAGTTGACGGACGCTCGCAGGTAAGAAAATCGCTTGAGGTCATTCTTGTACATCTGCAGCTTCTTTTCAGGGGTCGCCGTTATGAACTGCTCTGAGGACATGGCAATCGCCAGGGTCTTGGCGTAATCGGTAAGCCGCTCATAGAACGTGTTCCGCAACTTCCCGTCAGCCAGGAGAACCTCGCAGGCCTCTTCGTCGTGCTTGTTTTTCACCTCTTTGAAGATGTCCAACAGATCGCCGTGTCGCTGCGGCAGCTTACGCACTTCATCGTTAATGCTGGTGAGCGCGTTCGTCAGATCCTGCTCGTCGTAGCCTTCCAGCGCGCTGTATGCAGTTAGAGCCTTGTCCAATTCCCCCAGTACTCCAGCGTAATCGATGATGTACCCAAATTCCTTCGGCTGCTTTACTTCATCGTCGTCATAAAGGCGGTTTACACGCGCAATCGCCTGCAACAGAGTGTGGCCAGTCAGCTTTCGAGTCAAATACATGACTGTGTTGCGGGGTGCGTCGATCCCGTGATGAGCTTGTCAACGACGATCAGAACTTCAGGCTCCTCCCCGTATTTGAACCGGCTGACGATCTGCTTGTTGTATTCATCTTCCGAGCCGTACCGTTTCATCATCCTTTCCCAGAACGCTACGACTTCGTCCTCCGGATTGTTGTCACTTCCTCGTTTCCCTCCGCAAGTCGGGCGGAGATATTACGACCTCTGAGGTCACATGCCCGATCTCGTCGAGAAACTTCTTGTATTTGAGTGCAGCAGCTTTGCTTGGTGCAACCAATTGAGACTTGAAACCCGTCCCCTGCCAGTTCTGCCGGAAGTGCCCATTAATGTCGAACCCTCGCATGTAGATGACTCGGTCTTTTGTTCGACATCTCCGCCCGGCTGTACTTTTTCTTCAAGTCGGCTCTTTGCGTGTCTGTCAACCCCTGAGTGTCTGGCTCGAACCACGTATCGATCGCCTTGTCGTTCTGCTCGATCTCGACATGCCTGGCTTCATACAGCAGCGGAACCACTGCCTTGTCTTTCACCGCTTGATCGATCGAATAGGCGTCGATCAGGCCGCCGAACTTGACGAAATTGTTCTTTTCTTTCTTGATGAGCGGCGTACCGGTGAATCCCAGGTCACATGCCATGGGAAACATTTGCCAACTGCGGGCCGCAAAGCTCCCAAAGTTTGTCCTATGGCTCTCGTCAACCAGCACGAACACGTTCGGTGAGTTCTCGACGTGCTTATTGATCGCGATCGCGCGGGAAAACTTGTGAATCAACGTAGTGATGATGTGGGTTTTGTTCTCGGCTACGAGCTCCAGTAGGCGACGAGCGCTGTCCGCGCGCTCCGGACATAGACCACAGGCTGCGAACGTATTGCCGAGTTGCTTATCCAAATCAACGCGGTCTGTTACGAGCACAATCCGGGGATTTCGAATCGAGGGGTCGAGGGCAAGGGCGCGGGCCAACATGACCATCGTGAGGGACTTGCCCGACCCCTGCGTGTGCCACACGATGCCGCCGCGCCGGCGTCCAACTTCGTCAAACTCTTTCACGCGCCCCAGCATGCGCAGAACAGCGAAATACTGTTGGTATCGCGCAATCTTGCGGATGCCGCCATCAAACACGGTGAACCGCAACGCAAGATCCAGCAGCCGTTCCGGGCGGCAAAGACTGTAGATCGCCTTGTCCTGCTCTGTGATCTCGCGGTTGCCCTCGCTTTCGAAGCTGTCAAAAAAAGACCGAGTCGCGGCGAATTCACCGGAAAAAAGGGCAGCTTTCTGCTCGTTCGAAAGGGGAGCGTTAACGAGCTGTGAAACTTGGTCGGGCTTGTCTAACCGCTCGCGCCACACAGCCCAGAATTTTGACGGCGTTCCAACCGTGGCGTATTTCGCGGCGTTTTTACTGACGCCAGAAACCATCTGTACATATGAGAACAGGCGCGGGATGTAATCGTCGCGCTGATTGCGAATTGTCTGCGAGACCGCTTGTTGGACTTCAATATGTGGAGCCTTGCATTCGATAACCGCGAAGGGAATTCCATTAACGAAGAGCACAATGTCTGGCCGCACCGTTTCGATACTGCGGCTTCGCTCGACCGGGAATTCGGCGGCGACATGGAAGTCGTTGTTCGCCGGATTCTTCCAGTCGAGGTAGTTCAGCGTGAAGCTCCTATTGTCTCCATCAACGTTTTGTTCCAGCGACACACCTAGAATCAACAGGTCATAGACGGTTTCATTGGTCCTGAGCAGGCCATCGTATTTGACGTTTTTCAGCCGCTGGATCGCTGCCTGGATGTTCTCTTCTGAGAAAAGATAGGTCTGTCCTTTGTATTGAATTCGGTTATTGGTCTTGAGTCTTTCGCGGAGGATGCTCTCTAGGAGCACGCTACTCAACTTCCCGCCGCGCAACGCTAGTGTTCTCTGCGGCTGCAAATACGTGAACCCCAGCTTAACAAGCAACTGGATCGCTGGGATTTGCGAGAGGTACTTCTCATCAAAGGGGAAAGAGTCCATCACTCTACACGCCCGAGTTCTTGGCGGGAGCAACGCGCCACTGGCCGACGAGCAACTTCTGCATGAGCCCCAGCTTCTGTTTCTGCAAGGCCGCCCTTAGCTCCTTGAGGATGTCGATCTCGCGCTCTAAACTGTCGAAGAAGAGTGCAGTGCTTTCCTGATCTCCGCGGGGGGGCAACGGTAGCTTGATTGAAGCGAAATCGGTGAAGCTGATCTGCTTCCCGTCGCGGATACCGATTACCGCGACGGATAGTCGCTTCAAAAAGTCTCCTGATTTCAAGTAGTGCCTGAAGTAACTGGGCACTACGTGTGATCTCGGGCGCAAGACTGTATATGCCGGACTCACGACTCCTTCATATGGGGAGTACTCTAGGCCTCCCTGAAAAGATCTCAGACTGATAACGAAGTCGCCCTCTCTCACGACTTTGAAAGAATTTGGGTTCGACGACGCCATCAGGATCTGCTTTTCAAGCATTCGGCGCGGAATCACCCCTCGATCTTGGGTCACGGATAGGAGCTCCAGATCCGCGCGTCCCTTCTCGCTAACAACATCAAACAGACTGTCTGCGCGCTGCAAGTTGGGCTGAGTTTGTTTTCTGGCGCCAAGGAGATGAAGTTCATGAGCGCGTCGTAGCCTACTCTTGGCCAGCAGCAGCGCGTCGGTTCGCTCAATTGCTCGACTCCAAGATCTGATCAACTTGTTTATCCTCAGCTGTTCATCTTTTGGTGGAAGCAGGATTTCCAAGCGCTCAAGGGTCTCTTTGTTAAGTTTGTATCGACCCGCCCCTTGACGTGTGAGATATCGACGAATATTCCTATGTTGGAAGTAGTTATAAAACCATTCCGCTTCACAGATCTCGGTTGACTCGATTACGTGCGCGTGATTGTTAACATTGAAACGGCCTGAGACAAGCAGTGTTTGCGGCTTTCTGTCGTACTCGAGAAAGTGGTCGCCGTCTTCACCGATCAGGGCATATGTCCCGGTTAGCCGAAAGTCATTTATATAATCGAGTACACCTGTTGGGCCGTAATACGGGTATTCTCCAGCGCGTCCAATCCGTTGACTGCGTGAGATTGGAAGCCGTAAGTCGTTACGGATAGAGCATGCCCTCCCAACAGCTTCAATCTTCCATCCGAGTGGCAAGTTGGCTGTCGTCTTCATGCCCGTAACGTTGTTGCCTGCCACCTCGATAACCTCACGTGCACGGCATCGACCCGGATCCATGGGGCGCTGATTCATAACCCTAACTCCCTTAGATGCTGTTTGATCTTTAGCCGAACATCAGCTAAATCCTCTTCTAGGCGAACAATGTCGTTTTCTATGGCGGCGACATCGATCACCTGGTCATCCGCGAAACTCTCAATGTAGCGAGGAAGATTCAGATTAAAGTCGTTCTCGGCTACTTCTTGAACTGTTGCTAGATGAGCGTACTTATCGACACCTTGTCTTGCTTCAAACGTCGCGATAATCTTGTCGAAGTGTTGATTAGATAGGGTGTTCTGGTTCTTTCCAGAGACGAATTCGCGACTCGCGTCGATGAATAGGACATCACGAACTTGTTCGCGCTCCCCGCCTTTTTCGCGTGATCTGTCGAATACGAGAATTGCGACAGGGATACCCGTAGTCGGGAACATGTTTGCGGGCAACCCAATCACCGCATCAAGTAAGTTCTCTTCGATGAGCTTCTGTCGAATCCGCAACTCCGCGCCCGCGCGAAATAAAACACCGTGAGGCACGACGACCGCGACCCGTCCTTCGCGAGGCAACGCGATCTCCATCATGTGGGTAATAAAGGCATAATCGCCCTTGGATTTCGGGGAACTCCTCGCCAAAATCGCTTAAATTGATCGTTCTCAGCGTGCTCGGCACCCCACTTGTCCAGCGAGAAAGGTGGATTCGCCACGACCACATTGAACTTCATTAGTCGATCGCCTTCGACGAGGGCCTGGGCTGTTCAGGGTGTCGCACCATTCGATCCGGCTGCCATCCTTGCGGTGGAGGAACATATTCATCCTCGCAAGCGCCCAGGTACTGCCGTTGGCCTCCTGGCCGAAAAGAGCAAAGTCGCGACTACCGGTGTTTTCAATGAGGGCCCCGGCCTCGATCAACAATCCTCCTGACCCGCAAGCGGGGTCGCAGATGCGGTCGCCTGGTTTGGGTCTGACCAAACGAGCAAGCAGCCTGGACACTTGGAGCGGTGTGTAGAACTCGCCGGCTTTCTTGCCCGCATCTGATGCGAACCGCTCGATCAAGTAGATGTAGGTGTTTCCGATGACGTCTTCAGATACTCGCGAGGGGCTCAGATCAATCTTGGCGAAATCTTCCAATACGTTCATAAGGCGGCGATTGCGGTCCTTCGTTTTTCCGAGATTGGCCTCGGAATTGAAGTCGATGTTGCGGAAGACGCCCTCAAGCTTGGCTTTGTTCGCTTCCTCGATATGGTCGAGCACGATGTTGATCAGCTCGCCGAGGTTCGACTCGTTTCTACGCTCGAAGAGACTGTTGAAATCGGCGAGAAAACGGTCGGTGACCTTGCCGGTGCCTTCGTCTTTCATCTCGATGTAAGGCAGAACAAAGCGTTCGCGCTCGAGCTTGCGACGGATGCGCTGCTCATCGTCACCATACTGCTTCTGATATTCACGGTAATGCTCATTCCACTGGTCGCTGATGTACTTGAGGAAGAGCATGACAAGGATGTAGTCCTTGTACTGGGCGGGATCAACTGCTCCACGGAAAGTGTCGCAGGCAGCCCATGCGGTCGCACTGATTTCTTGCTGTGTGATATTGTCAGCCATTTTTCACCCCTGTCCTGCTTCCTTGGTCCGACGGACGCTCATATCGTCTTTCCCCCGTCGTTTGTCATGTGCCCTTCAACGTGCAACATAAGAATGCGTTCCATCAGCTGCCTGCGTTTCTCTAGCAGTCTCCCGGATAAAGTCGCCTCTTCCTGCACCAGCCGTCCCAGTTCGGCAATCTTTCGTTGGGTTGAAAGTTCTGGAATCGAAATTGGAAAGTGCTCCAGTACCGCCTTGCTGATCATCTTCACCGCGCTTCCCGCAGCACGATTTGTTAATTCAACCTGAGTCTCGGGGTGATTGATGAACCACTGCAAGTAGCCTGGATCGACCACGTCCGTGTTCGGTCGAATGATCAGCATGGGAGCCGACAGCACTGCCCGTCCTAAATCCTGGGTCACAACTGCCGTGCCATACGAGCTTCCACGAGACCGAAAGAGCACGTCGCCCTTTCGAACCACGTGCCGGTCGGACAAGTTCGGCATCCTCAGGCGTACCAATGCTCCAAAGTAGAGAAGATTAGACTCGTCAATGTCCTTCATCTGGATCACCGCCAAATCGCCGTCACGTTCTTCGTGGAGCTTCTCCCGAAAGGTATACCCGGTACGCACGTCAGCGATATCCCCAAGCCTTCGAAGTGCGCTATAATTAGATTTTAGACTTTTCACTTCTGTTCAGTCTAAAGCTTAGTCATTTGTCATGTCAACTCTAAAATTCACTTTTTGTATTTTATTGTACTTGCGAATGATCTGTAGCGTCCGGGGTGAACGTGAGTCTTGATTGAGCCGCCCAGTCGTTCGGAGATTCAAAATCAGGAGTTTGTGACCATCCGGCCCTTGCTCTTCTGCTAGCCCTGTTCCGTAAGCGGCAAGCGTGCGACAGTTGCGTACAATCAGTTGCATGGAAGGTCCTAGGGCAAATGGCGAGCGGTTGGGCGTTTACCAAAGTGCGGAATATATTTCCGCTCTCGTAAAATCGAAAGAACTGTCCAAGAGCTTACGCGAGGGATCCTTGCGAGAGATTCTCTTGACTCTTTCCGCCGGGCTGCGTTCGGAAAACTCCCTTGAACGTGCGGTCTCCCTGGCTACTCTCGGCAAGATTGCAAACTTAGTCCGCCGCCGGTCACCGGAACTAGTCTCGGCGTTCGGATCGTTATCTGACGATTCGAGAATTGACCTGCTTGCGTTGGAATCTGCTGATGAGCGTTACTATGCCGCAACATTTTGGCGTTTCGCTATTCCAACGTGGACCGCTGCTGAACTTGCAAGGGGCGCGGTACTCGAAGAAAATGCAGAGAACTTCCGGCGCGAATGCTGCGAGGGACTCTGCAAGGTAGCGCCCTCTATTGCGGTCGCTCTCAGTCAACTCACTCCGTCAATCAAAAGCCTAAGCTTCACAACGGAGTCGCCCGCAGACTCAAAAGCGAGAAGGCTCCGTAGAAGTTTAGCGGCGCTGCGAGAAGCTGTTGCGGTGGTGAGGCCTGAACCTGGCGAAGGCGTTGGCGCTGAATTGCGCGATCTCTTACTTTCCAGCTTCCGTAACCAGACTCCGCAAAAGGCAGCCGAAGAACTTGCCGATGAATGTCTTTGGTTTATACATGACATTATTCGACTGAAATTTTCGCTCGCAACCATCTCGGTTACCTATGCTGCCGCAGGAACTGTGAAACAATGGCTTTGCAAGCCCGACTGGGAAGCCTTTGTGACAGGTCACGCGGCTGCTCGTTCTTTAACTTCGGACGTAGAGAGTGCCATTGAAGTGCTAGCTCGGGCTGGGATAGCCGACAGCATGTTGTACGAGTGGTTGATAGTCCTTGTCGGAGATTCGCGTGAAGCTCGTGAACGCGCTGCAGCGATAGCTGTGCGAAATCCAAGTCTTAGTGAAGAAGTTAGCGATTGGCTTCGTGGTTGTCAGTCCAAGAAGAAGTTCACGACGCTTGCAACTTCGAGCATCTTCCAACAAGGCGGACGAACTTATTGCAGACCTCCTAATCCAGCAGAATGCTCTTGGATTTGCCCACGCCCAGATAGATAATGATGCTCTACCACGGCTCAAGGTGGTTGGAGAAACAGGCTGCGACAATAGTATCGGCTTGGATGGCGAAGGTGCAGGCGATCGAAAGCACGATTCAGATATTGGCGGATCTGAGGGGGTTACGCATTGTGGGGTCGATTGGTCAAGCTCTAGAGTACTCGCCGGCCGAACATCAGTTAGCCGATGCCACAAGCTTTGGTGCGCGACTAGTACGTATTCTTCGGCCGATGGTTGTCGCCAATGGGGACGGAGATCGCCGACGGATAGTCCGAAAAGCTTTAGTGGAACCTTATTGACAGGGAGTATCGATGGAACAGTTAATTCGAAATGTGCTCGTCCGTAATCTCCTCGAGCGTCTAGAGGCAGACGCTGCGACGGACGTACCGAAGTTTGCCGGTGTCGTGACCAAAGACGAGCGCACTGCCCTTCGCTCGCTGTTTGAAGAGTTCTTGGAGCCGGCGCTGGCTTCGGACATCGCAACTCCCGCGCTGATCAGACCCAGTGGTCAGGCCGCAGAGCACGTTCCGACAGCGATCGCTCCGCCACTCCGGACAAAGGTGGCGTTAGATCTGAGCGCACTCAACCCGATCGCTGACGATAGGACAGTTGTTTGCTTTGACTTCGGAACTGCGAAGTCAAAGGCGTTCGCCGGTGCGGCGGATGATGAGGAAAACCCTGACCCTCCTATGTACGAACTGGGACTCGGCCAATTGGACAAAGACGATAATAATGCCGTTCCTAACGTGCATTCATCCATCTGGATGTGGGACCAGACGTTTGTTGTTCGCCGGTTCGGGTGCGATTCGCGAGAGTCAGGTGTCATTAAACAACGATTTGCCCAGAAGGCGTCTCGATTCGATTAAACAGGAGCTTAATCTGAGCAACGCCCGAACGTGACCTTCGGTCCCGATTGCTCGATAAGGCGACCAATCCAACAAATGTTCCCTTGACGTATGAGGACGCACTCTGCTTCTATCTAGCTTTTTTGACCGATTTAACTGGGTTCGACCTCGAACACCGGCACGGGCTGTCACGGTATGTTCGACGTCGGTTTACCCTTCCAGCTTGGCACCCGACACAACGAGCTTGGGCCGGGCGCACCCTTCACGTTTGCCTCAAGAGGGCGCAGGTATTGGCGGATACGTTTTCAGGTAAGTGGGCAAACGGAGTATCAGTCGCCGAATTCAAGGAAGCAGTGGAGCAGACGCGTGCATACGTTGGACAGCTGGATCATCTGATGCACAGTTCTTCGTCTGCGCAAGGCGTACTCGAACCTCTGGCTGCTGGTTCTGGTCGGATATGGGCGGACAAGAATGCCAGGAGTTTGATGCTTGTGCTCGATGTAGGTGCCGGGACTACCGACTTTTCCCTCTTTTGGATCGTTCAAAGTCCTTCCACGGGTTTGCGCCGAGCATTTCCAGTGCATCCGAGTGAGCGATGCGTTTCGAATGGCTCGCGACTTTATCGACGACATATTGGTGAAATACATACTGGAGCAGGCGCACGGACACCCTGACGAGAACACGCGTAGAAGAATAGAAGCTGCCCTGAGGATGACTGGCGTCCGCTTTACAAAGGAGCAATTGTTCAATCGAGGAAAGGTGGACGTACCCCTCGTCACCGACCAGCTGGTGACGGTGATGAAAGAAGCTTTTGAGGCATATCCGCAGATGCAGAACCTAGCCGAGCAATTCCATTCGAAGATTCAGATGTTCTTGTCAAAGGTTGACCATTCCTGGGAAAGAGCTACTGATTCACCAATGATGGTGTTGACTGGCGGGAGTGCCAATGTCCCTTTTGTTCAGGAGCTAGCGGATCGAACTTGGAAGCTCGGCAGTAAGTCCGTCAGCTTTTCAAGGGCGAAATCCTTGCCGCAGTTGATCGAAAATAATTTCGATGCTGACTTCCAACGCGAATACCCGCAGTTGGCTGTGGCCATAGGCGGAGTGCTCCCGCTGATTGACGAGAAGAACGAGTACAAGGAATGGCTTGGCGGCGCTGTTCCTCCGGGCAGCCTTCAGAAATATGCCGTCACGGGTGTGTGATTGTCGATTAGTTGATTTGTTGTGACGGTGTGAGGTGCGCCTCCGACTTTAACCAAGCTTAACCCTGTGTCTTATAAGGCCTTCGAACCGCCTGACGACTTTATGCCTTGGGTAACGAAGTGGACCATATTCGTCGGAACTGTTGATAATTATCAGTCCGTGGTTTACAACCGCGAATAGCACTCGGTTAGGTGCCGCCGCCAAAGAAAACCATGCCCCGGTTTCCGCCGGAGCTTCCACCGAATTGTCCGCCCGCTGATGCGGTCGACGCCTGCGGCTCGGTTTACCGAATTGTCTCCGGCGAAACGCTGAAAGATGCGGACTTTGCCACTAACGCTGAATTGGGGCTCGCACCCGATGCCCCAGCATGTCTACGCTGTGCACTGTCGGTATTCGATTCGTTCGATCGCGCGCTGCATCGGCTCCGTTTAAGCCCTCGCCTCGGAAGTGCTATCTCAGAAGGCCAGCTTCAGGCCGAGCACGGGAAGATCAAACCTGGCGGGAACTCCGGTCACATTAGCTGGTGGGTACAACTCGGAAGTGACTAGAGCACTACTTTTCAAGGAGCCGAAAGCATGCATCTGAGGATACCGACAAGTGACCGCATGCCCGAAGGTTTCCTTCCTCAGCGACTCGTCTTGGAACGGATTCTTTACGATGCTGAGATGCCGATTGTGTATACGACTAGGACTCCCCAGGGCCAGCAGCTACTGGCCTACGTGGCAGACGAAAGCGAACTGGGAACCTTCACGATAGTTGCTCCGTTGTCGGAGCGTACTTTAGCTGCACTTGAATCCGGTGCGATGTCGGTAAGAGACGCACTGACGTCGTCCTGCGCGTGGCTCCACGTTCGTGGGCAGAACGTTGGTGCATGGGCCGTTGATCTCGAGCATTTACCTGTTGGCTTCCTTCCGATGCCAGGAACGCCTTTACTCTCAGACCAAGAACCTGTTCTGCGGACCCGCGCCATTGGCGAGAAGGTGGTGCTAGGGCAGATTCCGGCGAGTGTAGTCGCGTTTGTTGCAGATTCGACCCGCAAGGCGGTCAAGACGTTACTGGATTTCTATCTCACAGCACCCAGTGGCGGACGACCACCAGAAGAGCATCGCGCTCTGTACGACTTGCCCGTTCGAAGTTTTGCCTTCGCAAGCTTCGAACTGGGCTTTGGACCACCGGAAGCTACTCTTTTCGGACCGGATCAGATGCGCACGATCATAGGCCATCTATATCGCGGTCTGTGTTGGGCCAGTTCGGTGAATGTCGAGCCCGACCACCTCGTCCGAAGAGCGTGAAGCCATTCTGCATGCAGCTCTTTGTCTGAGCCCACCACTGTCGGGACCTATAGGTGAAATTGAGGTATCGGGCCGTTGGATTCCAAGAAGACGATTGTTCTTACAAGAGATTCCACGAGACGCGTGCGCCAGGAATTGCGCGATGTCGATTCCGACAGGGTTGTCGTATACGAAGGAAGAATAGCCGAAATTGATACAGATAATTTCAGCTTCATACTCCGCGATACTTCAGATAATCAGGATCGTCGGGGTGCGTTCGATGAAAGTTTGGCTGATGAGATGCTTTCGTTAGTAAGCTACTCTGAACGAGTTCAGGTCGCTGGAGTTGAGCGACGGGGAAAACTGCGAGTGGCGGCCGTCGTACCTCTTAAATCTAGGCCCGACAGTTCTTCCTAGCCAGCCGCTGCGGGCTATAGCTCTGACGCGCGTTGTGACCCGCAGCCCATAGCTTTAGGACCACGACAGGCGGCCGTTTCTGGCCGCCTGTTTTCTGTGAGTTACGAGGGCGGTGGAATCACCCATTTTGGACCAGGGTTATTTCCGACGTTTGAGGTCGTCGATGCCGTCCTGCAGGTGGTCCTGGCCGCGCTGAAGGGTGTCCAGGCGGACGCGAAGATCATGAACGTGAGCGGTGCAGTCGTAACGCAGCCGCGAGGTCCAGTCCTCGAATCGGCGTTTTGTCCAAGTCGCAAGGACGGCCAAGAGCAAGAGCGCCTGTGGTGCGAGGAGCCAGGTGAACTGGGCGTTACTCATAGCTGGGCTCCTGACGGTGTGGGCTGCTGTAAGCAGCGAATGACCGACGTACGGGAGATCGAGTGCAGCTTCGCCAACTCGCGCAGGCTGCAACCGCGGGCCCGATCCGCAACAAAGCTTCCCGGTCGATGTTAAGGGCGGACGTCCGAGCCGCTGCCCGTCCAAGCGGGCGCGGCGCATGCCGGCCCTGACGCGTTCAACGATAAGGTTGCGTTCCAGTTCAGCGACCGCGCCGATGATCACGATTACGGCCCGGCCCAGCCGGCCGCCGGTATCGATGTTTTCCCGGAACGAAACGTACTCGATGCCCAAGCGATTCAGTTCGTCGAGGACTTCCAAAAAGTGACGAACTGAGCGGGCCAGCCTATCGCTGGCCCAAACCAGTACGACATCGAACCGTGCGCGCCGGGCGTCAATCAGCAACTGGTCCAAACTTGGTCGGCGGGCGCGGGTGCCGGTGATGCGATCGGTATACCGCTGCACGATTTTGTAGTCGCGCTGCAGGGCCATCTGCTCCAGATCATGCAGCTGAGTCTCCGGATGCTGATCGAGAGTTGATACGCGCAGGTAAACAGCGGCGCGCTTCACGCCCGTACCCTTACGCCATGAGCGGCGAGCCGATCACGCAGATGATGCATGTGGACCAGAAGTCTTCCCAACTCGTCCAGATCAGGTGTGGGCGAGAACATCTCGGCGTCAAACTGCTGCTGTAGGGTCTGGAGGGCCTTTACGCCCTCCGCGATTAAGTGGTCGGTCTCGGGGTCGGAGGGTAGGGGCGCGGCCGGCGTAGAAACCAAATGGAGGCCAGGGCGGGTAGCTTTACGAGTCTTCATGATGCGGTAGCCTTCCTGAAACGGGACAGGCGCCCCGTGTTCAAAATACCTTGACATAGCTTAGTTATATCACTCAGCTAGGTAGAGGTCGAAATCGCCACACCTACCCGCACCCGCCAGACCGATATCCTCATGTTCAACAGCCAGAACCTGGGAGCCATGATCGTGAAGAAAGATCCTGAAGTGAAGAACTGGGAAGAACAGCCCTACAACATTCAGAACATGGCCATCGACGAGGAATATGGCTTCGGCATCATCAACGAAGGTCAGGCGATCGCCGTGGCGCGCAACGTCAAAGTGCGCCCCAACGAGTTCGTCATGCCCGCCCGCACGGTGTTCAACCTCAGCGAAGCCGGCTCGACCTACGAGGATATCTCCACCATCCAGGTGGACGGTGCCAGCCCGCTGTGGCATAAGTGCCTCGCGGAATCCCTTTAGACCTGGGTTCTGCCGCTCCACGGCCACATTGCCACCACCGCAATCCGTCGCCATCGTCTACCCGCTAATAGCTACCAACTCACCTCCGCTAAACCAGTTAGCCATACCACGCTGCTGGGCCGATGCGCGGGTGCTGGTGCGCCTCCGGCACGGGGTGAGTTTTGTCTCCGCAGCGGTGCGGTTGCTGTGCCGGGAAACGAGATGTCAATATCGGAACGGGTCAGGATAGAGCTACTGACGATACATCTAAGTCGGATGGAACTGGATGGGTATTTACTGGGGCCGGGTCTTGTTCTGAGGACGATGCTCTGTCCTTGAGAGGGAAGAGCTCGTAGAGCGAAGAGGAAAGACCTCTACCAGGTAAGGGGTAACTCTCTTTCCGCCCGCCCCTTCCATTAACACCAGGCTCTCAAGCGGAAATCAATTGCCACTTCGACCATCCCGCACCGCGCCTGAGGGGCGCGTCCCAAACACCACGTGATCGTCCCTTACGGCTTTTTATTGCGTTTCAGCGCCATGCCATCCTCTCCACCCCCATCAATCCTCGCCGCAATCCACCGCAACTCCTTCGAATGCGCTACGGTGCTGGCTGAAATCGGGCTTCGTCCAAAAAACAAAAGTGCGGAATCCGATTGCTCAACGCTTCAAATGCGCGGAATCTTATCGACTCTATCTTCTTCTGCGTTCTGACTGTCGGGCACCAATTGCCGAGGGGTTGTGGCTAGATCGACCTTTTGACCAAAATATTTTCTAGCACGCTATGCCACTGATTTTAAAAAGCTTAGAGGGGTGTAGTGTTCAAAAACTCTGTTAATAACTCGCTTCAAAATGATAGGTGATTCCCAAAAACCCTATATTACTCAGTCTGAAGGGAGGAATTCTCGACACTCACCCAGTTACACCATCCGTTCTCACAGTCTCTCGGACCTCCCAAAGCCAATTGGTTCCTACCATGAATTTCGAAAGTCTGGTTTTACATTCTCTTCCGACTCGTCTTAGCCGCGCACAGCTGAATGTGCTGCTCGCAGACCTTAACGTGGCTGTCTCGGCGTCGCTCAGCATTCGCGATGGGATCGATTCTTTGCCAAAGGCACCCTGGCTCTCTCCGCCACAAGACTTGACCAATTGTCACCAACGCTTGGTTGTCCTCTGGCGCAGGCTTAATGCTATCGGCTCCGCAACCCAAGGGAGGTTTCGACTGGGCCTAGATATGTTCGAAGCCGAGATCTGCGTATTGGCCCTAAGAATCGGTGCGCGCCAGCGGCGATCCAGACTTGTCATTGGTCTTGTCCAAGCGCCGCGAGGATCGCATTGCCGAACTCAGCTCCTTCATCGCTTGGAGAACCATATCCGTCGAGCTCGGAGACGGGATAACGAACAGGCAATGAAGCAAGAATTCGTCCGCCACTTGTCCGCGTACCGCGAACAGCTCCGCAACGAGTTATTCCCCCGCAATATCAAGATTCCGAATTCCCGCCGTCGCATGTTGAAACGAGCCGTAAACAGGTTCACCGTTCTGGCCGTTGAGGGCCTCAGCGCAGCAGGCGTTTTCGATCCCGTCGTAAAGGATGTGCGGAAGATTATCCAAAGGTGCCTGCGCTATAGGCGTCGTGGACGAGAATACTTTGGTTTGCGTGATCTCGCTGGACACGACGACCTAGCACGAGCTTACCTATCATCCTTGGTGCTTGCGACTTGGGCAAAAAAAGAGAGGCGAGAAACGTTCAAGCCGCAGAAAGGATCTCCTGATCAAACCCACTCTCCATGAACTACTAGTAGTTCTCCTCTTCGACGTTTCCAATCTGATGACATCACGAAACCACACCCAAACGGTCTCCACCATCTGTTCAGGAGAAATAAAATGAAAACCAGGCATTCACATTCACAATGTCACGCGAAGCAACACCTCAACGCAATCTCCAACGCCGAGATCCATGAACAAATTAAAAGCCTAAAGAATGACTGGCGCACGTGTAACTACGTCGAACGCGGTGACCGACTCATCATGTTAGTCTCTGCCGGCTGTACAGTTCGGGGTTTAGCGAGGGATTTAGGGCTTGACGACGGGAGCATACGACGTGCCATCGCAATAGCCAAACTGCCTGAGCAAGCGCGAAAGAAAATACAGAGTGGAGCTAATCCAAGACCCTACTTGAGGGGAAAACGTGGCCTGGTCTTGAACGAAGAAGCTAACCGACGGCTGGAACATGAGCGCCTTGATGGTACCTCGAGCAGCGAGCTCGCGGATAAGATGACGTGGTTTGCCTTAACCGAGTTCCCCGACCTCTGCCGAGGTGGATATGTTGAACTCTTTCTGGAGGAAGTTGCTGGAGAGCTCGACGTGAGGCCGTTCCTCAGTTCGAAGGCCCGTCCGGTGATTATGCCTAAGCCTGTAGACCCTGCGTATCCGTTGCGGCGTGTGATCGAGATGGCCCGCCCTAAGCCGGATCCTGACTGGATTCCTTTCGAAACCGCGATCCAGTGGATGGTGAATCTCATCCTTATGCTCGAACCCCTCAAGAGTGTCCGTAATGCGGCCATTCTCAAGATGAAGCAGGTGATACTCAGGCTGGAACCTCTCACGACAGATATCCAAAAGGTCGCGAAGAGCCTCACCCCGTCAGCGCTAGCTGCGCTCCTGGCCAAGAGTCGCCCTGAAAAACCGCGTTGCTCCTCACATCCTGGACTGCTACCGTATCCTCAGAAATGATCACAACCCTCGACCTGTTCGTACTGATGCTGATCCGGGACGGAGTCTCCACTCCATACGATATGCAAGTGCGAGCCAATATCTCGACGGGAGCCACCCTGCCTTCCATACGTCGCCTGCTCTCTAATGGGCTGATAAAAGAGGCGAAAAAGGGGCCTAGAGGACGTCGAGAATTTTCGCTAACGCCAAGTGGTCGGCGCGAGGTTCAAAGCGTCGCCCGATCCCTGGATACCGAGGCGCCAGGAGACCTTGAGTCGGTTCTTCGGTTGGCCTGCATGGCCGTGGTTGATGGCAAGCCTGCGTCGGCCAGAGAGCTACTCCTGCAAGCGGCGGCCCAATACGCCCAGCGTTCGCGTCGAGCCAAGAAGTCAACTCTCGCCTTGCAGTCGGAGCGGCCAACGCTGGCTGGTCTGTACGCTGCAGCTCTGGCTCATTGTGACGAAAAACGCCATGACGCAACCAGGAAAAGCCTCGAATCGCTCATTATCGTCTGGGGGGCCGGCCCTCAAACGGCCTTTCCACCCAGGAGCGGTAGCAGACCACGGCGCTAAGCCGGTCCAAAAGGCTATGGGCGGCTTTGCGGCCGCGCCTCTGGCCCTCACGGCAGCTGAGCCGAGAAAATGCCAGAGATACCCGTTTGCGATGGCGCCAACCCCAAAGACGAGGACCTGATTTCGACCCTAAGCCGACAGCGTGATATCACGGTAACAGAGGTTGAGCTTCGCCATGATCATGACCGTAGGCACTCCGTCTCACTTTGAACGTCCAGGCACCGCAACCCAGACTTCGCCTGCAAAGTCGAATCTGCATGAAGTGGAACGTCGCAGCACGACCCTATGAAGGCATCTACCACACCACAGAGCTCGACCGCTGGCGAGAGAGGTCTCTCAGTCGCGTTGGAGTGGCTGGATCTGAGGGCGTTGACCAAGTACGCCTCACTTTCCGAGAGGACGTTACGTGAATGGATACACCGCGTTGTCGATCCGCTACCGGCGTGCCAGGTGGGAAAGAAAATTCTGGTGCGTCGAAGCGCCTTCGACCGGTGGCTTGAACGGCATGCCGTACAATCCTTCGACGAGAAGGAAGTCGCCAACACTGTCAGCGAGATTCTCTCCAGCCTGGGAGCACAGAGGAACTGATGGGCGTTCGAATTCGCAAAACCAAGGGACGCTGGTACGTGTACATCGACTTCCACGGGAAGCGGAAGGCGAAGTGCGTGGGCTCATCCCGCAAGCTTGCGGAGGAAGTCAAACGACAACTCGAAGCCAAGTTGGTCCTGGGGGATGTGGGAATTTTCGGTTTCGATGAACCGCGAATGCCGACCTTCAATGCGTACGCAGACGAATGGCTAAAAAACTACGCCGGAGTGGAGTGCAAGAAATCCACGGCTAAAGGTTATGAAGGTGTGCTCCGTCAGTACCTTCGTCCGCGCTTCGGCGGTCAACTGCTGAGTGAAATAACCAGAGACCGAGTCAAGGGACTGATCGGCGACTTGGTCGAAAAAGGCCTTTCCCGTAACACAATCCGGAACATGATCTGTGTGCTCCGTGGCATGCTCAACGAAGCCATCGAGCTTGGCTTGGTCACCACCAACCCAGCGGCACGCATCGGGAGATTCACGCGCACAGCGAAATCACCCGACTCGAAGGGAATTTCGCTCACCGTCAGTGAAGCTGAGGAGTTTCTAGCCGCGGCAAAAGAAGTCTGCCCCGAATATCACGCTCTCTTTATGGTGGCACTGCGAGCCGGCTTGCGGCGGGGCGAATTGGTCGCCCTGCAGTGGGGAGACCTCCAGTTCGGCAAGAACGACAACGACCCCAACCGCTTCATCCTGGTTGCCCACAACTACGTGCATCGTGAGCACACGACCACAAAGAGCAAGAAATCCCGTCGGGTCGATATGTCACGCGAACTTCGCGCCACTCTGTTGGAACTTCGCGACGCCTGCCTTCTGCAGGCGTACCTGAAAGGCAAGACGGACATTTCTGCCGAACTCATCTTCCCTTCACCGGAAGGCGGCATTCTCGATCCCGACAATCTTTACCATCGTTACTTTCTGCCGGTGCTCGCCAAGGCCGGCATCCGGAAAATACGGCTGCACGATCTCCGCCACACCTTTGGATCGCTCCTGATCCAAGGCGGGGGCCTCCCTGGTGTATGTCAGGGACCAGATGGGACACAGCAGTATTCAAGTCACGGTCGACACCTACGGGCACCTCATTCCAAGTGCAGACGTGGCGTTTGTCGATCGCCTGGATGCAGTTTCCGCGCAGAAGGCCGAAACAAGTCCGCAACAATCCGCAAACCCCGCGCAACTGCACCGCGAAGGGAGGATGCGATTCCCCCGGAACTTATTGATTTGATTGGTGGCGGCGGTAGGACTCGAACCTACGACCTACGGATTATGAGACCGTCGCTCTAACCACCTGAGCTACACCGCCAACGGTCGGATGCGGCACGGATGCCGCTTCTTGAGGACGCTCAGCCAAAGACCTGCTGGGCACGGGCGGAACGACTGAATCGCCTCGTCAAGAGAAAGGCCGGACGTGACTGCGTCCAGCCTTGTATCGATTCTAGAGTTGGCCTTGCGGACTGTCAAACCCGGCTGCCGATTTCCCACCCGTCACTTTGAGCGAATCCTCGATGGAGCAGACGAGTAAGTCTATTTCGCAATGCAGCCAAACTCCGTTCGCGAGTTTTCGAACTTTGTCGCATACGCCAGCTGCCCAAAATATTCCGGAGCGTGGCGCCGCCTGCTGGATTTCTCCATCCATTTCCGATAGCATACCCCAGTACCCTATATGAAAGACAAGATAGGCAATACGTCCCGCGAGAAGCAGAAGCTTAGTAACCGCATCGCACGACTGCGCGGCCAGTTTGCCGCGGTGGAACGGGCCCTCACGGCAGGCGACGAGTGCGCTGACATTCTCATGCTCCTGGCGGCCATTCGTGGCGGAGTTAACGGCCTCATGGCGGAAATTCTGGAAGATCATATCCGCCTGCACATGATGAATCCGGACCAAAAGATGGACGCTCCCGAGGAACTTGGGGAAGACTTGATCGGCTTGGTCCGCGCCTATCTCAAATGACCGGCGGCGAGATCTGGGCCTAGCACTGCATAGGGGAGGATTGATACTCCACCCCGGTATATATACGAGATCTGGGGGAAAATCTGCCGGTTGTAACCTTCCCGTAACTGGAACATGGGAAACTTCCTGTTCCAGTCATAGGCTACGGGATTTCATCTTTTTCCCATCGCCCGCTTTGCCAACGAGATATGTTGCGGCGCTGACTCTGCGAGGTCGAAAAATGAGGTCCTTCGGGCAATCATCACCGGGAGGGAGACTAGCGTTACAGCCCGCGCTGGACAGCTTGCGTGTAGCTTAACTTGCAGCACCGAAACGAATTCCTATCCCATGCCCCGCTCAACCCTCCTAGCCCTGTGCCGCCTGCTGCTGCTGACTACCATCGCAGCCGTAACCGCTGCTGGGCAGGTTGCGACTCCCTCCGACACTCCACCCGATGCTCCTCTGCCCGCCGCTACAATTTTCGATCATTCTCAGACCTCAAAGTGGTGGGTTTCCGGCCAGGCCAATTTCGTCTTCCAGGCTAACGGAGGCTTCTATGCGCAATATAGCGGTCCCAACAGTTTCAAGAACGTTCCGGAAAACGCTCTCTCCCGGGTGCTGACCTTGTTTACCGGGTATGAATTCACGCCTAACTCGCAGTTGTACCTCGACATCGAGGAGTCAGGCGGCAGCGGTCTGAGCTCAGCTCTAGGCCTGGCGGGGTTTGTCAATCTGGATGTTGTTCGTAACCCAACGATCGGGCAGGCGCCTTACGTCGCGCGACTGTTCTTCCAGCAGATCATCCCCTTGACGACGGAGAAGATCGAGTCGGAGCGTACTCCTTTCTCGCTGCCGACCCAGGTTCCGGTGAAGCGCCTGGATATTCGCTTTGGAAAATTTTCCCTGGCGGATTTCTTTGACAACAACATCGGCGGCACCGACAGCCATCTTCAATTCCTGAACTGGGTGATCGACAACAACGGCGCCTACGATTATGCGGCGGACACTCGCGGGTACACGATCGGGGCGATCATCGAACTGGAAGAACGCAACTGGGCGCTGCGTTTCGCCGAAACTCTGATGCCCAAAGTGGCGAACGGTCCCAACCTGGACGCCGACGTCGCTCGCGCGCGCGCCGAAAATATCGAACTGGAACTTCGTCCCCAACTATTCCAGAAGAAAGACACCATGCTCCGCCTGCTGAGCTATGTCAATCATGGCAACATGGGCGACTACGAAGAGGCGGTGAAACTCTACCAGGAGCACGTGACTTCGACGCCCGTTGTCGGCGATACGGCCCAGCAGGGCACTATCAAGTACGGCTTTGGCGTCAATCTGGAACAGGAGTTATGGAAGGACACGTATGCTTTTGCCCGTTGGGGATGGAACGAGGGCAAGCACGAGTCTTTCTGCTATACGGAAGACAATGAAGGCGAACTGGGCGGTTTCTATGCCTTGGGTACAAAGTGGCATCGCGGACTCGATCGTGCCGGAGCTGCCTTCGTGACCAGCGGACTTTCTAAGGCGCACCAGGCGTACCTGGCCAACGGCGGCTTAGGATTCTTGCTTGGAGACGGCGGCCTCAATTACGGGCGCGAGAATATCGAGGAAGTGTTCTACACCGCCCACATTTGGCGCGGCGTGTTTCTTGCCGGTGACGTACAGCATATCAACAACCCCGGCATGAACCGCGCCCGCGGGCCCCTTACGGTTCCCGGCATACGCCTCCATTTAGAGTTCTGACCCTAAGTTTCGACAGCCTTTCCTCCTGTTGAGCGGCCAGGAAACGCCGGCGCTATCCGGCAACTCTCGAACAGCAGTGACGCCGTCTGGTGCCGGATTGACTGGTAAACTAATCAAGCGATGATCCTCCCATTCGTTCGCGAATTCTTCGCGGACGTAGAGAAAGTACCCGCTTTTGCACGCGCAGTAGCCCAGGTAAAAGGCGGCGCGGGGCGGATACGTGTCTCTGGACTAACCCCCACCGGCAAAGCGCTGTTTTATGCATTGCTGCACCATTCCACCTCCAGGCCATTGGTCGTCATCGTGAGCGACAACCGGGCGGTGGATGAATTGCAGCCCGTGGTCCGTTCGCTGGTGGAACTGACCGGCGCGACCTCTCCTGATTCGGTGGTGTGCCTGCCCGGCTACGATGTGCTGCCGTTCGAAAACCTCTCGCCACACCCCGAAATCCAGGAGGCCCGGGCAACAGCATTATGGAAGATCGCCACTGGTAGCGCGGAAATCATCCTGACAACACTGCCGGCCTCAGCGATGCGTCTGCGGGAAGCCGGCTTCTATGCCAACCTCGCTAAGATTGTGCGGCGCGGCGAGATGATCGATCCCGACCGGCTGGTTGAGCACCTTCGTCTGGTCGGCTACAACCAGGTCGATGTGGTCGAGATGCCTGGGGAATTCTCACATCGCGGTGGATTACTCGATGTGTATCCGCCGGAACTCGACCGCCCGGTGCGCATCGAGCTTTTCGGCGACGAGGTTGAATCAATCCGCAAGTTCGATCCTGGCACCCAGCGCTCGGCCACTGTGGCCGAAGAAGTTGTCCTGCTGCCTCTGACCGAAACCCCCGTGGACGAAGAAACCTTGGCGGCGATCAATGCGCGCCTCACCGGCGAACGACTAGCCGGGAGCGACGAGTTGCTGCAAAGTACGGCTCGCGCTACCGGTGTCACCGTTTTTCCCGGGTGGGAGTTGTACGCGCCCGTGGCCGGCGCAAAGGAAAGCTTCTTCGATTTGCTCCCCGCGGCAACCGTGATCATGGACGAGCCCGACGCTCTTAGCGAAGCTCACGACGCCTGGTGGACAAAGGTCACCGACGCCCACGAGCGCAGCCTGGTCGGAAATCTGGTCAGGCCGGAAGAACTCTTCCTTGAGCCGGAGCAGTGGCAGGCCCGCATCTCGCAACAGACGGTGGTTGCGGTCGAGCAACTCGGCATCGAAAGCAGCGACGAAAGCGAGCACCTCACGCTGCAGACTCAACCTGCGACCCGGTTTCACGGTGCCGTGGCAGCCATGACGGAGGAAGTGGGACGGCTGTCGCGCGAGGGTAAACGCGTGATGTTCGCCGTCTCCAGTACCGGTGAAGTCGAGCGACTGGCGGACGTCTTCAACGAGTACAACCTTTCGTTCCGTATCGGCAGCCGTACGCCGAAGCCGGGCAACGAGGTGTTTGTCGACGAGTCGAGCTACTTCACCGAAGAGGTAGCGGCCGCCATCATCGTCAAGGCGTACATTCCCGAAGGCTTGGTGGTCCCGGAAGCCAACCTTGTGCTGTTTGGTGCCCGCGATCTGTTCGATGAAGCCGAAGTTTCCCTCGGTCGGCCTCAGCGGCAGAAGTCGAAGGTGTCGGCGTTTTTATCCGATTTCCGCGATCTCGCCGTCGGCGACTACGTGGTTCACATGGAGCACGGCATCGGCCAGTACCAGGGCCTGAAGGAAATTCCACAAGAGGACGGGGGCACCGCCGAGTTCATGATCCTTGAGTACGCGGAGGGCGCCAGACTCTACGTCCCGCTCACCCGGCTCGACCTCGTGCAGAAATATCGCTCGTCAGAGGGTGTGAAGCCCGTCCTCAACCGACTGGGCACGCAGCAGTGGCAAAAGACCAAGGCGCGTGTCAAGAAGGCGATGAAGGACATGGCGGAGGAGTTGCTGAAGCTCTACGCCCAGCGCAAAACGGCGAAGGTCACGCGTTTGCGCCGGATACCGAATGGCAGCGCGAGTTTGAGGACAGCTTCGAGTTCAACGAGACGGAAGACCAGATCAGCGCAATCGCCGACCTGAAACGCGACATGGAATCGCCGACTCCCATGGATCGCCTGCTTTGCGGCGATGTTGGTTACGGCAAGACAGAAGTGGCCATGCGTGCGGCATTTAAGGCGGTAAGCGACAATCGCCAGGTCGCCGTGCTGGCGCCTACTACCGTTTTAGCCTTCCAGCACTACAATACCTTCCGCCAGCGCTTCGCTGCGTTTCCCATCAAGATTGACATGCTCAGCCGTTTCCGCACCGCGAAACAGCAGAAGGAAACGATTGCCAAGATCGAAGCCGGCGGCGTGGACATCGTCATCGGCACCCACCGCGTACTCTCCAAGGACGTGAAGTTTACCGACCTGGGACTGGTCATCGTCGACGAAGAACAGCGCTTCGGCGTCCGTCACAAGGAACGGCTCAAACAATTGCGCCGCGAAGTGGACGTCCTCACCATGTCGGCCACGCCCATCCCGCGCACCCTGCACATGTCCCTGCTGGGATTGCGCGACATGAGCGTCATCGAAACTCCGCCCAAAGACCGCATGGCAATCCAGACCGTGGTGGCCGCGTGGGAGGAGAAGCTACTGCGCTCGGCGATCGAGAAAGAACTGGAGCGCGGCGGCCAGATTTACTTTGTCCACAACCGGGTGGAGAGCATTTACGACATTGCCGGCAAGCTGCGCGAGATGGCGCCGCAGGCCCGTGTGCTGGTGGGTCACGGGCAGATGTCCGAGGCCGAACTGGAGCGCGTGATGCTCGCCTTCATGCGCCACGAAGCAGACATCCTGGTGGCGACCACGATTATCGAGAACGGGCTGGATATCCCACTCTGTAACACCATCATTATCAATCGTGCCGACCGGCACGGCCTGTCCGAGCTCTATCAGTTGCGCGGACGCGTGGGACGCTCGGACCGTCGCGCCTACGCTTACTTACTGATCCCGCCCGATCGCGACCTGAGCGACCTGGCGCGGCGTCGATTAGCAGCGTTGAAGGAATTCAGCGACCTGGGCGCCGGGTTCAAGATTGCCGCACTCGACCTTGAGCTGCGTGGTGCAGGAAATTTATTGGGAGGCGAACAGAGCGGACACGTGGAAGCCGTGGGCTTCGAGCTCTACACCACCATGCTGGAGCGGACGGTCCGCGAGCTGAAGGGCGAAGTCGAGGAAGACGTCCCCGAGGCACAATTGAATCTGGGGCTGAACATCCGCATTCCTGCCGACTATATTCGCGAGGAGAACCAGCGGCTGCGAATGTACAAGCTGGTCGCCGGAGTCGAGTCCGAAAAGCAGCTGGCAGATGTCGCTGGCGAGTTGGGCGACCGTTACGGAGCGCCTCCACCGCCCGTGCGCAATCTGCTGGACTATGCGACGCTGAAGTTGTTATCGCAGCAGATCGGCGTGGCGCAGATCGAGCGGCGCCGGGACGCGGTGAGCATTCGCTTCACCGAGAAGGCCGCGGTCGACCCGGAACGCCTGGCGCGATTTGTCGCCAGCGAAGCGGGCAGCCAGTTCACTCCCGCCGGCGTACTGAAGTTCACCCTGAAAGAGAAGCAGCCGGAGCAAGTTTTGGCGCGACTGAAGGCATTACTCGAACAACTGGCGGGAGAGCAGCAACCGGTAGCGTAATCTAACCCTCGTCCGCACCGGCCGTGCTTCACATTTTCGTACGAAGGATTTTGCTTTGATCAAACCGTTATTCGCAGCGCTGTTTTCAGCGTTTCTTCTGACCGCAGCTGCTTGCCAAACTCCCGCAGCACAAGCCGCAGCTTCCCGTGGTGGCGCAGAGCCCTCCACTTACTCAGCGCTGATTGATCAATATTTCGACGGCTATTTCCAATTCCACCCCTCCGAAGCCACCGCCGACGGATTTCATCAATACGATCTGAAGTTCGAAGATCTTTCGCAGAAAGCGATTGATGCCGAGATCGCCTTCATGACGACGCAAAAGCAGGTCTTTGGCAACTTCTCCACCGCCAATCTGAGCGAAGATCAGAAAGCCGACATCAAGATCGTTGCCAGCGCGATTGATGCACGCCTGCTGGAGTTGCAGGTGGTGCGCTTCTGGCAGCGCAATCCCGACGTTTACTCCAGCGGTCCCACCTATAGCATCTTCATCCTGATGAGCCGCAACTTTGCTTCCTTGGATGACCGTCTTAAGGCTGTGATTGCCCGCGAGCGCTTGATGCCGGCCAACTTTGCCGCGGCCCGCACCAACCTGAAGAACGTTCCCAAGATTTATACCGAGATCGCCCTGGAGCAGATGCCGGGCATCATCAGCTTCTTTCAGAACGATGTTCCGCTGGCCTTTAAGAGTGTGGCCGACCCTAAGCTCCAGACCGACTTCAAGGCGTCGAACGATACTGTTATCGCCGAGCTGCAGAGCTATCAGAAATTTCTGAAGAACGATCTGCTGCCGGTTTCGCACGGCGACTTCCGCCTGGGCGCGGACGAGTATCGCAAGAAGCTGCTCTATGAAGAAATGGTCGACATCCCGCTGGATCGCCTGCTGGAGATTGGCTACGCCGATCTGCATAAAAACCAGGCCGAACTCAAGCGAGTTGCCGCACTCATCGATCCCAGCAAGACGCCTGAGCAGATTCTGGAGCAGTTGGAGCAGGACCATCCCCAGCCCGATCAACTTCTGCAGAGTTTCCGCGACACTTTCAACGGCTTAGTGCAGTTCATCCAGCAAAAACAGATTATTACGCTTCCCTCGCCGGTTCGGCCCATCGTGGAAGAAACGCCTCCCTTCGGACGCGCCCTGAGTTCGGCATCCATGGACACACCCGGCCCTTATGAGAACAAGGCCACCGAGGCGTATTTCAACGTGACCTTGCCGGAGCCGACCTGGCCCGCGCAGCAGACCAAGGAATGGATGGAGGGTTTCAACCGGCGGCGTCATTACCAGCACTGCCGTGCATGAGGCCTATCCCGGCCACTACACCCAATTTCTGTGGGTGAAGCAGGCACCGTCGAAGGTCCGCAAGCTCATCGGTTGCGGCTCCAACTCCGAAGGCTGGGCCCACTACACCGAGCAGATGATGCTGGACGAGGGTTACGGCAACGGCGACCTGAAACTGCGCATCGGACAACTGCAAGATGCCTTACTGCGTAACGCGCGCTTCATCGTCGGCATCCAAATGCACACCGGCAACATGACGCTGGCGCAGGCGACCGACTTCTTCATCAAGGAAGGCCACCAGACACCCGCGGTATCCGAGCGCGAAGCCAAGCGCGGCACCTCCGATCCCACCTACCTGGTCTACACGCTGGGCAAGCTGGAAATCATGAAGCTGCGCGCCGATTACAAAGCGAAGATGGGCGACGCCTTCAGCCTGGAACAGTTTCACAACGAGTTCATGAAGCAGGGCTATCCTCCCATCAAGATTATTCGGGAGAAAATGCTGGGCAACGACAGCCCGGTGCTGTAACCGCAATCATTCATCGTTAACGCGATTCTTAGAACGAGGGCTCATGGCTAGAAAACCAGTTCGCAAAGCGGTATTTCCCGCCGCCGGTCTTGGCACACGCTTTCTCCCCGCAACCAAGACGGTGCCGAAAGAGATGATGCCGCTGGTCGATAAACCAGTCATCCAGTACGGCGTGGAAGAGGCAATCGCGTCGGGATGCGATCAGATCATCCTCATCACCGGCCGCGGCAAGACTGCCATTGAAGATCACTTCGACGTCAGCTATGAGCTCGAAAAAACGCTGGAGGAGCGCGGCAAGACGGAACTGTTGGCCGTCGCCCGGCAGATTTCCAGCATGACCCACGTAGCCTCGGTCCGGCAGAAGGAAGCCAAAGGCCTGGGACACGCGGTTTTGATGGCGCGCGACCTGGTCGGCGACGAACCGTTCGGCGTCATCCTGGCCGACGACATTATCGACGCCGATGTCCCCTGCCTGAAGCAGATGATCGAGGTGTACAACGAGACAGGATGTTCGGTGATTGCGACCCAGGTCGTCGAAGGCAGCGCGATCTCGGCTTATGGCGTGCTCGATGCCAAGGCGGTGCCGGGCAAGTGGGACGGCCGGCTCTTCGAGATATCGAATCTGGTGGAGAAGCCCAAGCTGGAGGACGCTCCCTCGAACTTGGCCATCATCGGCCGCTACATCCTCACCCCGGCGGTCTTCGAGATGCTGGCCTCCACTCCGCTGGGAGCTGGCGGCGAATTGCAGTTGACCGACGGCATGAAGCAGTTATTGAAGAAGGAGAAGATTTACGGCTTTACCTTCGAAGGCAAGCGCCACGATACTGGCGACAAGATGGGCTTCCTGAAAGCCACGGTAGAATTCGCCCTCAAGCGCGAGGATCTGGGCAAGGAGTTTCGCGAATATCTCAAGACGCTGAAACTTTAAAAGGCGGATCTTATAACCCGAAGGCCGGCCTAAGCTGTGGGTTGCTTGTGATAAGGCGATGTTACGTGAATTGGGTGTATAGTCGCGCTGCTTGCAGGCCAAATTCAGATCTGGGGTGCGGAGATGAAGACGACGGCCAGCTGTCTTGTGCTACTACTCCTTGTCATTGGTTCGACAGCCACAGCACAACAACCCTGCAGCAGCGGGCCACCTGCAAAGGCCAGTATCGATTGGGTGCAGTATCGTTTTGCGCCCTGCCACACGGGTTTCAACCCGTATGAGTTTGTTCTGAGCCCCGCCACGGTCGGAAACCTCGTTCTAAAGTGGCAGTACACGACGGAGTTAGAGGTCTTCTCTTCGCCGGCGGTGGCCAATGGCGTGGTGTACGTTGGGTCCGAGGACGGTAACGTATACGCCTTGAACGTCAGCACGGGAGCACTCCTGTGGAAGTACACCACGGGGTACACTGTCTTTTCTTCGCCGGCGGTGGCCAATGGCGTGGTGTACGTTGGGTCCGAGGACTACAACGTGTACGCCTTGAACGCCAGCAGCGGAGCGCTCCTATGGCAGTACAAGACTGGGAGCAGCGTCGATTCGTCGCCAGCGGTGGCCGACGGCGTGGTGTACGTCGCCTCCGATGACAATTACGTGTACGCCTTGAATGGCAGCACGGGAGCACTCCTGTGGCAGTACAAGACGGAGAGATATGTCCGTTCTTCGCCGGCGGTGGCCAATGGCGTGGTGTACGTTGGGTCCGCAGACGGTAACGTGTATGCCTTGCACGCCAGCACGGGAGCACTCCTATGGAAGTACACGACGGGGTACGATGTCGAGTCTTCGCCGGCGGTGGCCAACGGAGTGGTGTACGTTGGGTCCTTTGACTATAACGTGTACGCCTTGAACGCCAGCACGGGAGCACTCCTGTGGAAGTACACGACGGGGAACGCTGTCTATTCTTCGCCGGCGGTGGCCAACGGAGTGGTATACATCGGGTCCAATGACCTTAACGTGTACGCCTTGAACGCCAGCACGGGAGCACTCCTATGGAAGTACACGACGGGTAACACTGTCATGACTTCGCCGGCGGTGGCCAATGGAGTGGTGTACGTTGGGTCCTATGACAATAACGTATACGCCTTGAACGCCAGCACGGGAGCACTCCTGTGGAAGTACACGACGGAGTTCGGTGTTTCATATTCTTCGCCGGCGGTGGCCAATGGAGTGGTGTACGTTGGGGCCGATGACCGTAAGGTGTACGCCTTCCATCTGCAGAATCATTGATTCCGAGTTTAACGACGGAAGTCGGTCATGACTGGCGATAACAGGCCATATCACAACTCAGACGCCAAGCCGGGTACAAAGAGAGAAGACTGACCGCAGTAACCGTCGACGCATTCACAAGTTTCACACGACGAAAATCACGGCGGTCCAGGCGCTGTAAGTTTCAGTTCTTGGACCACGGCGGTGCAACCCCGGTCATCCGGGCATACGCAACGAGTTGTCCCATGTGCTCGTTGGCGTGAACCAGGATGCGCAGATACATCCCGTCGACTGTCGCGTCCCGATCGGCGATGTGCACCTTGCGCTGTAGGTCCGCTGGTGTCTCGGCCAGATGAGCTTCTTTCACGGCCTCCAGCGAGCGCTTCAGCCATGCGATCACTTCGGCCTTGGAAGTGATCTTCTTGTCCGGGTCCTCGGGCAGGTCGGCGGGCATTTTAGGACCCGTGATGCTGAGAAGATAGAAGTTTGCCTCGACGATGTGCATGTAGACCTGGCTGGTGGAACGGACACCGGGAGCGGGACGCCACGCGAACTTGTCGGCGGGCGTCGCCTCGGCCAGCGCTACCAGTTGCTGCGAGACATGCTTCCACTCACCGTCGTATCCCTGCCAAATGCCCTCAGGATACTTCTGCGCGAAACAAGCTGACGCAATCAACAAGAACCAAATCAAAAAGACCTTCACCCGGTATCTACCCACGACGACAACTCCTTCTGACAGACTGGTGACAAAGACCAACTGTCGCTGTCAAGTTTATCTCCGAGTCAGATTCCTGGCTCAGGCCTTGTGGCTTTCCTTCAGCTTGCGCGACTTGGCTTCCACGCCCTTGGCCAGCTTGTCTTTATGTTCGTCCAGCTTCTTGGCGACGCCATCATCAAACAGCCCGATCATCTGCGCCGCAAGAATGCCGGCATTGGTGGCTCCCGGCTTGCCAATCGCTACCGTCGCCACTGGAATACCCGCCGGCATCTGCACCATGGCAAGTAGGGAATCCAGGCCCAGCAGCGCCGTCGATGGAATCGGCACGGCGATGACCGGCAGCGTGGTTTCGGCAGCGATGACGCCCGCCAGATGGGCCGCGCCGCCTGCGCCGGCGATCACAACTTTCACCCCACGCGCTTTCAGTCCGCGCGAGTATTCACTGGTGCGCGCCGGCGAGCGGTGGGCCGACGTGATGTCGATTTCATAGGGCACGCCGAATTCAGTCAGCGCCTTCGCGGCCTCATTCATGATGTCGAGGTCGGAGTCGCTGCCCATAACGATGGAGACAAGAGGATCTTTGTTCATGCTTGCTAGTTATTCCTTATGGAGGATGTCGTCCGTCAGGACGTCTACGAAAGCTTGTTCTCGCGGCGACTTTTTAAACCCGCGACGATCAGCCAGATTATCTTCCTTCATGCAGATGCTTCAACCCGCGCGCGGCGATGTCTTTGCGGTAATGCATTCCCTCGAAACGAATCTTCATGACCGCGTCATAGGCGCGCTCCACGGCATCGGGCAGGTCTTTGCCACGCGCGGTCACGCCCAGCACCCGGCCACCCGAAGTGTAATAAGAACCATCCCGGCGGTTGGTCCCGGCGTGGAAGACCTTGACCCCGTACATGCGGTCGGCGTCTTCGATTCCGGTGATCACCTTACCCGCCTCAAACGCGCCCGGATAGCCGCCGGAGCTCATTACCACGCAGACCGCGGGATCGGCGGACCAGCGAAAGTCTCCGGCACTCACCCGGCCCGCGATGGACGATTCCATCGCTTCCAAAAGATCGCTGTCCATGCGCATCATAATGGGCTGCGTCTCCGGATCGCCGAAGCGGCAATTGAACTCCAGCACCATCGGCCCACGCGCGGTCATCATGATGCCGCAATACAGGATACCTTTGTACTCGGCGCCCTCGGCCCGCATGCCGGCAATCACCGGCTGCGCAATATGCGTGACCAGCCAGTCGCGCATCTGGGAATCGATAATCTGATCGGTGGAATAGGCACCCATGCCGCCCGTGTTAGGACCCTGATCGGCATCGAAGACGCGCTTGTGGTCCTGGGTGGCAACCAACGGAACCACGCGTTCGCCATCGCTCATCACCAGGAACGATAACTCTTCGCCCTTCAAACATTCTTCCAGCACCACTTGCCGTCCGGCGTCGCCCACCATCTTGCCAGTCAGCATCTCCTCGGCGGCGCGCTGAGCTTCTTCCTTGGTTTGCGCGATGACCACACCTTTGCCGGCGGCCAGTCCGTCGGCCTTTACCACAATCGGCGCGTGGAACAGCTTCAGGGCCTCCTGAACCCCTTCCTTAGTGGTGCAGACCGAATACTTCGCCGTGGGGATGCGGTGGCGCTGCATGAACTCCTTGGCGAAAATCTTGCTTGACTCCAATTGCGCGGCTGCGCGTGTCGGACCAAATACCGGCCATCCCCGCCGCTCGAATTCATCCACTACACCGAGAGTCAGCGGAAGCTCAGGTCCCACCACGGTGAGGTCCGGGCTGAGCCGTGTGGCCAGTTGCACCATGGAGTCGATGCTCTTGAGATCGACCGCAACGCACTCGGCATCCGCGGCGATACCGCCATTGCCCGGCGCGCAATACAGCTTCTTCACTCGCGGCGATTGCCGCAGCTTCCAGATGATTGCGTGCTCGCGACCGCCACTGCCTAGAACCAGCACTTTCATGGGGAATTCCGCACCGATGATCCGCTTACAGAATTGGACGTAGAGCGAAAGAAAAGAGTAGGGTGGCGGCCCTGACAATGTCAAACCACGGACCTCGGCAGCTCGTCTTAGAGAAAGAGGGCTGCAACCGAAAGCCGATGGCCGAAGAACTTCTTCATCTCGCTTTCCGGCTCATTCGAATCTTGCAATTTTTCGTTAACCAAGGTTAACTACTGGCAGTAAATATCATGATAACCGTCTCCAAGGAAGATTATCTCAAGGCCATCCTCGAAGGAGAAGGCGAGGGCGAGCAGGTCATCGCGGCTCGCCTGGCCCAGTGGCTCGAAGTGTCCGCGCCAGCCGTGACCATGGCCCTGCGGCGTCTGAAACGCGATCGCCTGATTTCCGTTCGCAAGGATGGCCGGGTGCAACTCACCGCTGAAGGTCGCCGGATTGCCCGCCAACTGGCTACCCGCCATCACCTGATCGAGCGCATGCTGCACGAGGTTTTCGGTATGGAGTGGTTCAAGGTTCACGACGAAGCGGAGAGGCTGGAACATGCCGTATCCAGCGACTTTGAGGCTTTGTTGTCGCGCAAGCTGGGCAATGTTCGGCCATGCCCGCATGGAAATGCGGCAACTCCGGAGGCGCCCAACTCAAAACGGAAGCGTGGCTTACTGCTGTTGTCGGAAGCCGAACCTGGCGGCAGCTACGCGGTGCAAAGTGTCTACGAGCGCGACCGCCGACTGTTGGAATTCCTGGAACTAAAGTCGATTCGCCCCGGTACGAGCATCCGAGTTCGCTCCCGCAACTACGATGGCACCCTGTCCCTCGCCATCGACAAGAACGACGTCGAACTGGGCGGCCCTGTGGCCAGCAAAGTCTGGGTCGCGAAAACAGTCTGACAAAAATTGACTTAACACTAGTTAACCTGCGGTAGTATGGTAAGGTTAATCAACTAGGTGGTCGCTCGTTCCCAGCGGCGCGCCCACCTTAACCCTGTGCTGCGGTCGCGGCCAGTGCGTTTGCCAGAGTGGGGCTCCATGGTGCGCTATGAGTAATTCGGGACTGAATCGCGAAGCTGCCAATTCCGATAAGACCACGCCGGCTGTTGCCGGCCATCGGTCTCTGGAAGGCATGCATAGCACAGTCGCCGTGCCTCACCATCAGGCTGGGTTCTGGGAGCAGTGGCGTGCCTTCGTAGGCCCGGCAATCCTGGTCAGCGTCGGCTATATGGATCCGGGAAACTGGGGCACTGACCTCCAGGCCGGAGCGCAATTCAAGTACGGATTGCTGTGGGTGGTTGGCATGGCCAGCCTGATGGCCATCTTTATGCAAGTCATCTCCGCTCGGCTCGGGGTTGTGACCGGCAAAGATCTGGCGCAGTGTTGCCGCGATTGGTATCCGCAGTGGACGCGCTGGCCCAACTGGATGCTGAGCGAGAGCGCCATCGCCGCCTGCGACCTGGCTGAAGTGCTGGGCAGCGCCGTCGCGCTGAATCTTCTGTTCCACATCCCACTGCTCTGGGCCGTCATCATTACTGGCCTGGACGTGTTGCTGCTTCTGGGGTTACAGCATTTCGGGGTGCGGACCATCGAAGCTATCGTGCTGGTTCTGGTCGCGACCATCGCGGTCTGCTATTTCATCGAGATATTTGTACTTCCGCAAACTCAGCCCAGCTTTCTGGAGATGGGGCGGGCCCTGATCTCGCCGCAGTTTCGCCAGGCGGGGATGGCTTACGTTGCCATCGGCATCATTGGCGCAACCGTGATGCCCCACAATCTCTACCTGCACTCGGCGCTGGTGCAAAGCCGCCAGTTGCAGAAGGACGAGCCCTCAATCCGACGTGCGATCCACTTCAATACCATCGACTCCGCCGTAGCCCTGACCATCGCCTTCTTCATCAACGCGGCGATTCTCGTGCTTGCCGCCACGGTTTTCTTCGGCAAGGAAAGCGTTACCGTCTCGGGCGGGCACCTTGTCCGCTTCAGCCCCGATAGCGATTGGATTCGCGTTGCTTATTTAACCCTGGCGCCTCTTCTGGGCACAGTCGCTGCCAGTACCCTGTTTGCGGTCGCGCTGCTGGCCAGCGGCCAGAGCAGCACCATTACCGGAACGCTCGCCGGGCAGGTGGTGATGGAAGGTTTCATGCGCTGGCGCATTCAACCGTGGGTGCGGCGCTTGATCACGCGCAGCATGGCCATCCTGCCGGCGATACTGGTTATCGGCATACGAGGCAACAGTAGCGTTACCGACCTCTTGACCCTCAGCCAGGTGGTATTAGCTCTACAATTGCCCTTTGCCATGTTTCCGCTGCTGCACTTCACCAGTTCTCGCAAGGTGATGGGCCAGTGGAGGAATGGATGGCTTCTGCTGACGGCCGGCTGGACCAGTGCCGTAATCATCACCGCGATGGACTTCTACGGCTTACCAGATTCGCTCAGGGCAGCGTGGCGCGTCATGGCCGGCCGATAGACACTGCCGAAACGGATGAATCATGTACGACAAAATTCTGCTGACGTTGGACGGCACTTCAACCGACCGGGCGATCATCGAGCACGTTAAACTCCTGGCAAAACTGGCCGGTAGTCGCCTGGTCCTGCTGCACGTGGCGGATGGCTGGGCAGCCCGCACTTATGGCCGCGACGCCGTCAGTCCCGAGATCACCGAAGACACGGCTTACCTGGAAAAAGTGCGCTTAGAATTTGATGCCTTGGGCATTCCCGCACAGGCGGAGCTTGCTTACGGGGACCCGGTCAATGAAATTATTCAGTGGGTAAAGCAGAAAGGCTGCGACCTGGTAGCCATGAGCACCCACGGTCACCGCTTTCTAGCCGACCTGTTTCTCGGAACTACCGCCAGCCGAGTGCAACACAGCATCAGTGTGCCGGTCCTGCTTCTCCGGGCTAAGTGAGGGGAACGGGGGAAGTCCCACTACATCAACTGCTGAATCTTCTCAATGAGCACGTCGGGTGGGTCACCTTTGGTGATGAAGGCATTGGCCAGCTCGAGAGCGCTAATCGGCAGTGAAAAGTACGCAGAAAGAAAGATGATGGGAACTTCAGGCCTGCGCTTCCTCATCTCAGCCGCAACATCGCCACCGTTCAAACCCGGCATGTAGTAATCCAACACCACCAGGTCGATCTCATTGCTGTCGAAGACCGCCAGGCCCTGCTCTCCGCTTTGCGCGGTCAGCACCTTGAACCCATGGTTCTCGAGAATGATCTTGCGCACGCGCAGACCGATCTTCTCGTCGTCGACACACAATACAGTCTTCGGACCTGAAGCTTGCATCTTGCCAACCATAGCTTCCAACTGCGGCCCTAAGCCCATCGGCGAACTGCTATTTTGCGACATTACGGCCGCCATGACTACTTCTTCTTTTTGAATATCGGATGTCTCGTTGGTGACTTGCTTTTCGAGGAGTTTAGCGCACCTCTTCGGTCACGCCCATACCGACAAAGTCGTAGTTCGTCGCTCGCATAATGGAATGAACAACTTGCGAAGTAGCTGCGCGGCAGAGCTGGATAAAGTCTCGAGTCGGACGACAAATCGTCAAGCGTGGTCTGCTGCTGGCGCGGGTGGGTAGCTGTCCTTTCGCAGAGTTGTCCAACGTGTTACTTTCAAAGACTTAGAGCTGATGGCCGTGAATTTCCTGCCGTCGAAAGCGATCCCGGCGTTTCACGGCAGATGGCCATGCCATCGGCACTGCAGATCACGTGCTTTACCCATTCTGTAGATTGAGGAAGGAATGCTCCGCTCCTACAAGGGAATAACTCCAACCGTGCCCCCGTCTTGTTATGTGGACGCGTCGGCACAGGTCATCGGCGACGTCGTGCTGGCGGAGAACACCAGCATCTGGATGAATGCCGTAGTGCGCGGCGACGTGAATTCCATTCGCATTGGCGCCAACAGCAACATCCAGGATTGCAGCGTCCTGCATGGCATGCTGAACCAATGGCCGGTCATTGTCGGCGACTGGGTTACGGTCGGCCATTCCGTCACCTTGCACGGCTGCGTCGTCGAAGACCGCTGCCTCATCGGTATGGGAGTGGTGATCCTGAATGGCGCGCGTATCGGCGCCGGCTCCATCATCGCCGCGGGCACGTTGATTCCGGAGGGCACCGTCGTGGAGCCCCGTTCGCTGTGGATGGGCGTGCCCGGCAAGCTGCGCAAGCAACTCAACGACGATGACCAGGAAACAATCCTTCGCTATGGCCGGAATTACCTGGGCTACAAAGAGCAATATCTGACGGAAATGAAAAAATAATGCCCAGTGGGCAGCGATCAGCGGCCAGCAACTAAGGCGCGGACAAGATTCTCGCGATTTTGATTTTCAACTGACCACTGATCACCGGCAACTGGCAACTGACTCTCATGATTAAAGCTGTTCGTGGAACTCGTGACCTTCTCCCTCCCGACACCGACCTATGGAACCGGGTAGAGGCCACCGTGCGAGACGTCTTCGCACGTTACAACTATCACGAAATCCGGACACCCATTTTCGAGGATACCCAGCTCTTCTCCCGCAGCGTCGGCGAGGAGACCGACATCGTCTCCAAGGAGATGTTTACCTGGGAGGACAAAGCCCGCGCCCAGAGCGAGAAGGCTCAGTCGCTGACCCTTCGCCCGGAGAACACCGCCGGCGTGGTCCGCGCCTATATCGAGCATGGCTTCGACAAGAAGGGCACTCTACAAAAGCTGTATTACATTGGCCCGCAGTTCCGCCGCGAGCGTCCGCAGAAGGGCCGCTATCGCCAGTTTTTTCAGATCGGCGCGGAGATCATCGGCCCTCCCAGTGCGGGCAGCGAGTCTCCGGCACGCGATGCCGAAGTCCTGGAGATGTTGTCGACATTGCTGGACGAGGTCGGACTGCGCGACTGCAAACTGTTGCTGAACTCCGTAGGCTGCGCCGAAGACCGCGCCCGCTACAACCAGGCTCTGCGGGAAGCTTTGCAGCCGGTAGTGCACCTGATGTGCGCCGATTGCCAGCGCCGGGCGGAAACCAATCCGCTGCGGGTGCTCGACTGCAAGGTTCCCGAAGATCAGCCGATCATCGAGAAACTACCTAAGATCAGCCAGTATCTCGACGAGCCCTGCCGCCAGCACTTTGCCGCGGTACGAGCCATGCTCGACGCGGTCGGTGTGGCCTACACCATCAACGAGCGCATGGTCCGCGGTCTGGATTACTACACCCGCACCACATTTGAGTTCACCCACGGCGGCTTGGGCGCGCAAAGCGCCGTGCTTGGGGGCGGACGTTACGACGGGCTGTCTGAATCGCTTGATGGACCCAAGGCGCCGGGAATCGGCTTCGCCATCGGCGAAGATCGGCTGATCCTTGCGCTGCAGTCGCAGGGTGAAGCAGCCGGCGGCCGTGATTCAGGCCTTCGTCGCACCGCTTGGTGCTGGAATGAACGGCCGCGCTTTGAAGCTGTCGCGCGAATTGCGCCGCGCCGGCGTCACCGCCGACCTCGGCGACGAAAGCTTCCGGCTGAAGAAGTCGTTCGAGCTGGCCGAGAAAGCTGGAGCGCAGTTCATCGTGATCGTTGGAGAGAATGAAGTGGCCGCCGACCAGTTCGCGGTGAAAGAACTTGACTAGCAGCCAACAGGTGACGGTGCCGCGCGCCGATCTGGCAAAGCATCTGCGTCAACAGCCGGAATAACTCCATGCATTCGGAAGTGACCTGGGACGTTACGAAACCTTTCGGCTTGTCATCACGAGCGCAACGAGGGATCTGCTTTCCCGCGCACCGCAAACCGTCTCGTCAGCGCGGCAATCTCCGGCCACCTCAAGAATCCACTCGCGCGATTACCTGCAATCCCGCCGTTTCCCATATCATATTGACTGAGTAGCACTCATAAGGAACATCATGCTCGATTTTCTCGGTGATCTGAAACGTACTCATATGTGTGGTGAGCTGCGCGCCTCCGACGCCGGCTCCAAAGTTGTTCTCATGGGATGGGTGAACAAGCGGCGCGACCTCGGCAACCTCATCTTCCTCGATCTGCGCGACCGCAGCGGCATTACCCAGGCGGTGGTCACCGCCGACGCGGGTGCCGCAATCCACGACAAGGCCAATGCCTTGCGCTCCGAATTCGTGGTCGCCGTCATCGGCCACGTCAAGCTGCGCGACACCGGCACCATCAACAAGAAACATCCCCACCGGCGAAATCGAGGTGGTCGCCGACGAACTGCGCCTGCTGAACGACTGCAAGCCGCTGCCCTTCACGCCCGCCGACACCACTCTGGCTAATGAAGAAGTGCGCCTGAAGTATCGTTATATCGACCTGCGCCGGCCGGACATGCAGCACAACATCCAGCCCTGCGTCACAAGGTGGCGATCGCCATCCGCGAGTACCTGAACGCGCAAGGCTTCTACGAAATTGAGACGCCGTTCATGACCCGCTCCACGCCCGGAAGGCGCGCGCGACTACCTCGTCCCCAGCCGTGTGTATCCCGGCGAGTTCTATGCCCTGCCGCAATCGCCCCAGATCTTCAAGCAGATCCTGATGATCTCCGGATTCGACAAGTACTTCCAGATCGTGCGTTGCTTCCGCGATGAAGACCTGCGCGCCGATCGCCAGCCGGAGTTCACCCAAATCGATCTCGAGATCAGCTTCGCCCGGCCGGAGATGGTGTTCCACGTCGTCGAAGGCTTCCTGAAGGCTGCCTTCTCTACCATCGGCGTCGATCTGCAAGCTCCGTTCCCGCAGATGAGCTACGACCAGGCCATTCGCCTCTACGGCATCGACAAACCTGACCTCCGCCTGCCCGCCATGGCCGACGTGCGCGAAGCTTTCGCGCCGGAAAATCTGGCCACGCTGCAGGTCGATCCCACGCTTCCTGTCGTCGCCATCATCATCCCCAAGGTTGGCGAGCTTTCGCGCAAAGAGCGCGACGAGATCAAGACGCTGTTCGGCGATCGCAAAGAAGCCAAGGTGTTCGAGGACATCAAGCGTCTGGAGAAGTCCTTTCCCGAAGCGGTCACCAAAATTCGCGACACTGGCGAAACCGAATCCGGAAGACCTGCTGGTGATCGTCGCCGGTGCCAAGCGCGCTGAAGCGGTCAGCGCTATCATCGAGCGCCAGCAGGCTTACGCAATCTACGCCGCCGCCGGCCAACTACGCCTGGCCTTGGGCCAGAAATACGCCGAGCGTCACGGCGCTTTCGCCCATGGCAACTTTCGCCTGCTTTGGGTCACCGACTTCCCCATGTTTGAGTGGGATGAAACTGATCAGCGCTGGAACGCCGCGCATCATCCATTCACCTCCCCCCACGACGAGGACATGGACAAGCTGGAGAGCGACCCCGGCGCTGTCCGCGCACTGGCCTACGACGTCGTGCTGAACGGCACCGAGCTGGGCTCCGGGCTCCATCCGTATTCATCGCCAGGATATCCAGAGCCAGATATTCAAAGCGCTGGGCATGTCTCCCGAGGAGCAGCAGGCCCGCTTCGGCTTCTTCCTGGAAGCGCTGCAATACGGCACGCCTCCCCACGGCGGTATCGCCCTGGGACTGGACCGCATCGTCATGATCCTGGCAGGAGCCGACAGCCTGCGCGAGGTCATCCCGTTCCCCAAGACCGCCAAGGCCGTCGATTTAATGATGGACGCGCCTACGCCGGTCAGCGACCGCCAGTTGAAAGAGTTGGGCATCGGCGTGGTAGCGAAGAAGCAGTAGCAGGTGTTTCGCCGAATTCCGGAGGTCATCATGCCCGCACAATGCAGCATCGTCCGTACCGAGGTTCGCGGTCTTGGCCTCTGCCTGGAGGACGACTCGCTTTCCATCTCCAGTTCAGCCGAAAACGTCGTGGCACCGATCCCGTTGCCTCCCGCGGAGGCCGAGCGTCTGCGACTGGAAATGGCCAAGGCCGAACTGTGGGAGTGGAATCAACTGGAAGAGGCGAAGTCTCGCGCGGAACTTCGCTACCGACGCTACTTCGGATCGTGGCTGGTGATGTGCCTGGCCGCCTTCAGTGCCTACCTTGGCTATCCCAGCTACTATCTATGCACGTTCCTATCGCTGTTTTCCTTCTTCTTGTGGTGGCGGGCCGGCTACGAAGAAAAGCGTGCCGCGGAGCGGGCGCAGGGCGAAAGAAATGCATTTCGTCCGGATTGGAATTACCTATACGGCCGCTTGGAAGAATTGTCGGAAAGCGAATCCGACGTCTCGTCGACGGTTCAGTGAACCACGGCTTCGTCCCCAACCGAGTCCCGCTCCCAGGCCAAGGAAAAAAGGGACTCGCGCCTCTGCTTTGGACGCGACTCCCTAAGTTCTTCGGGTGCGTATGCGTGAGTTCCGGCCGAAGAAGTTCCCACCATAAATCAAATCAGAGCGGCCGAGCATGACGTTTGCGTGACTACTCTGCCATCCGCTCAGAAGGTAAAAGTGAGCCCAGGAGCTCGCTGGCAAGCAGCATAATCTGTTTATTTTCAGTAAATTACACGGAATGCAGCAGATGCCGTTCGGTAAACCACTGCTATTAGTCTTTTCCCATCGCGTAGTAGCCCTGGCGGGCCTGAACCTTGTCTTCGCCGTTCTTCGCCTTGATCTGGATCTTGCGATAGCTGCCGTCGAGCTTGCTGTTGGTCGGGGTGTAGCCGATGTTGTACTGGCTGCGCAGTTCGTTCTGGATCTGGTCGAAGGCCTGTTTCAACTTGTCCTGCTTGTTGCCGACTTCAATCACGCGGCCGCCGGTCTGTTCTGCCAGCTTGCGCATGTCGTAGTCGCCACTGTAGCCAAAGCCGCCGTAGAACCCGCGGTCGGCAATCAGAATGACGTAGCAGATGGTGTCGGCCTTCTGTGCTGATTCAATCGCATCCTGTATCTTCAACCGGCTGCCTTGGTCTTCGCCGTCCGTAAACACGATCATCGCCTTGCGGCCCACTTCGTTCTTCAGCTTTTCATTGGCGCCCAGATAAATCGCGTCGTACAACAAGGTTCCGCGTGGCGTGGTGGGCACCGGGCCGCCGCCCAGTCCGGGAGGGCCACCGCCCATGCCAGCGTTGATCTGTACCTTATTCAGCGCCCGGGTCAGGTCGTGAGTGTTGTTGGTGAAGTCCTGGTCCAGATCGACGTCAACATCGAAATTGATGACGAAGGCCAGATCCTTATCGCGCAGCACCGCCCGCAGAAACTCGGCGCACGCCTGCTGCTCCAGCTCCAGTACCCGCGTCTGGCTGGCGCTTGTATCGATCATGATGCCCAGCGTCAAAGGCTGGTTCGACTCGGCCGAGAAGTACTTAATGGTCTGCGGCTTGCCATCTTCCGTAACCTGGAAGTCGTCCTTGGTGAGGCCGGGAATCAGCATGCCGTGCTTGTCCTTCACGTTGAAGAACAGGTTCACCACGTTGACCTGGGCCTTAAACGTCTGCAGGTCGTCGTTCGAGCCCTGCTGACCTTGCTGGTCCTGTGACGGCGCGGGGGAGTCCTGCGATTGCGCCTGCGACCACAGGCAGCAGCTCAGGACAAGACACACGATGACGGAAATCTGGCGAAACCTTGGGAACGACATAGCTTCTCTTTCGTGTCGGATGCATCCATTCTAGAGCATGGCGGGGGAAACAGCGATGAAAGCTGCCGACAGGCCCCAGTCCGTTTATACTGGCAGAGTTCCGGCAAATCCTGGAGACAACATAGAATCATGTTTGATCGCCGATTGAGCCCGCGCATTCTAGGTGTCTTTCTTACGGCGGTTCTTGCGCTCACTGCCATTTCTGCTTATTCCCAGCAGCAGAAGTTGCCGGATGCGCCGGCACCCCAGAACAACGCGCCTCTACCCAACGTCAACGTGCCAACTCCAGGTGCTTCGGACGATCAGGGTTCTTCGTCATCGGGTGCAAACCCGGATCAGCCGGCAAACACTCGCGCGCCGGGTGATCAACCTTCCACCGGCCCGGTTAACCCGCAGGAACCGCCTCCGGGTTCACGCGAGATCAAGACGGTTCCGGCCGGCAGCGCCACCAATGACGAAAGCGGCAGCGATCAGCTGCTGACCCTGTCCAAGACGGTAAGTTTTGTCGCTGTGCCGGTCACCGTGAAGGAAGACGGAGGCAAGCTGGTAGAAGGTTTGCTGGCCCAGGACTTCAGCATTTATGAGGACGGCATTCCCCAGAAACTGACTTTCTTCACCAGCGATCCCTTCCCGCTCTCTGCGGCTCTGATCGTCGATCAGGGCCTGCCCGACCCGGTATTGAAGAAAGTGAACCAGACATTCGGCGCACTGGGCGGGGCTTTTGGTCCGTTCGACGAGGTAGCCGTATTCACCTACGGCAACACGGTGAACAAGCGCCAGGACTTCGGCAATACCACGCGCATGGCTTTGGCTCTTCAGCGTATTCGCGATGAAAGCGGAGCGAATGCCGGGTCGTCGGTGGTGGGTGGGCCTTTTGGATCAGGGCCGCAAACCAACAGCAAGCCAATGCCCGGCACCAACCCGGTCATCACGCCGGCACCGGAGTATCACGTCCTCAACGATGCCATCCTGATGGCAGCCCAGGAACTTGCGCGCCGCTCACCGGCCAGCCGCAAGATCATCTTCGTCATCAGCAACGGCCAGGAATATGGCAGCCGCGCCAGCTACGCTCAGGTGTTGAAGGTGCTGCTGACGGACGGTATCGCGGTCTATGCCATCGGCGTGGATACCGCGGCCATGCCGGTTTATAACAAGGTCGCCAAGGCCCGCATTCCCGGCTTCGGTTACAGCGACATCCTTCCGCGCTACACCAATGCGACCGGTGGCGATGTGCTCGACGAGTTCTCCAAGGAATCGATCGAAAGCGCCTACCAGCGCATCACCATGGAAGCCCGTAACCAGTACACCCTGGGATATAACACGGCGCAGAAGCCTTCCAGCAACTACCGCGACATCGAAGTTCGCGTGAAGCGGCCCGGGCTCGAGGTTTTTGCCAAGCACGGCTACTATCCTCTGCCTCCACAGCGAGCGGTCCCCGCCTCGGGCGGCTCCCCTGGAGAAATCCCCCACCGGCCACCGCCGCCCACCAAGCGGGAATTAGGGCTGGCAAGCAAAGAATAAGGCGCGGAACGATCATCAAGATCGCCGCGCCTTGATGCTGACTGAAATTGCAAGAGCTAACCGACTCGAAACTTCTGCTGGCGGTTGACTAGCTGCAAGTTGCCAGTCGCTGCTTTCTACTTCCGCTCGAGCGCGGTGCCAAAATCACGACCCCGCGTGGAAACCGTGCTTCTGCCCGCCTTGCCGGCCGCTGCCGCATGCGCACTGCCCTCTGGACCGTAGCGTTCCAAGCAGTACAGGAACCAACGCGCCTTCGGCTTCCTTAACGAACGTCATCTTGCCCTTGCCGTCAATGTCGATGCGGATAAAGTCGCCGAGCTTAACTTGGCCCGTAGCGACCAGGTTGGCCAGCGGAAATACGATGTTACGCTCGATGGCCCGCTTCAGGTGGCGCGCTCCGTAACGTAGGTCCGTACCTTCTTTCAGCAGGAACTGTTTCACCGGAGGGGTGCAACTGAAAACGAACTGGTTGTTGCCCGTCGCCTGCAGAATGCGCTGCTGCACCAAGCCTAGTTCGATCTCGAGAATCTGCTCCAAGTGCTCGCTCCGCAAGGTGCGGAATACTACCGCCTTGTCGATGCGGTTCATGAATTCGGGCGAGAACTTGCGCCGCGCCGCTTCCACCGCCATACGATCGATCTTCTGATCGAGCTTGGCATCGACTTGGGCCGGGGTTTGGGCGAATCCCAGGGTGCCGTTGATCATTTCGTTCATTTCGGCAGCACCCAGGTTCGAAGTCATCACGATAACGCATTGCGAGAGGTCGACCCGGCGGTTGTCGCCCAGAGTCAACGTAGCTTTGTCCAGGATGCCGAGCAGAAGCTGCCACAACGAGTCCGAAGCCTTCTCGATTTCGTCGAACAGCAGAATCGACAGCTTCAGCTTTTCGGTATGGTACTGGTTCAGCGCTTCCTGGGTCAGCAGAGGATGGGTCTCGCGATGCCCCAGGTATCCGGGGGGCGAGCCGATCAGCTTGGCGATCTCGTGCGAGTGCTGAAACTCGGCACAGTCGATCTTGATGCAGGCGTGGGCATCGCCGAACAGCGATTCCGCCATGGCTTCCACCACGCGAGTCTTGCCCGAACCGGTTGGGCCCAGGAAAAGAAGATTGCCTACCGGACGTCCGGGCGCATTCAACCCGGCCAGGAACATCTGGTAGATTTCAGCCATCTTCTCAACAGCGGCATCCTGCCCGACAATTTTCTTGCGCAAAGCAGTTTCGAAATCTAAAGCGTCACTGCTTCGCCGCGTAGGATCCAGAGTTGCGTTCAAACCGGTTTTCATAATGAGTGCCAACTTGCTGCCCGGGCTGTCACAACGCGTCCGAGCGTATCAGTGAGATGGAAGCTGAGCCCACTTAGTTGTTTCATCACTGTTATGTCGAGAGATTCAATCGCCTTCGACCCGAACTTAACTGCTCTGGAAGTATTGGATGATCCTGAGTGGCTGCGCGACGGCTTACTGAATAGTCAACTTTTTGAAAACATTGTCGTGGAGGTTGCGGGAGGGAAAATGTCCAAAACGGCAAAAGGCGCCGGAGAATGCCGGCGCCTCAGGAAAAGCCTTAGGCCCTAGGGAACCTCAATCAGCTCGATCTTGCCGTCCTTACGACGATGCAGCACCTTGACCTTGCCCTTGGCGTCGCGAAACACAAAGACGTCGCGGTCGCGAAATTCGCATTCCTTCACCGCTTCCTCAATGGTCATGGGCCGCATGGCGATGGAGTCGGTCGAATGCACCAGATGGGCCTCCGTGGTGCGAGCGATGGAGGGAAACTTGTGCACCACCACCGGCACGGCGGTTGCAGAGGTCGAGCCAACCGCGATCTGGGTCTCGGCGTCGCCTTCCACTGGCTCCTTCCAGCCCTTCTCCTTCGGCTTGCGGTTGGTGCTGCGGCGGCGGCCGTTGTACTTCAGGGCCTGGGTCTCGATGTGCTCCAGCGCCTGGCTGATGGCGGCTTTCATGTCTGTCGCCTCCGCCAGTCCGACCAGATGGCCGCGGCGCCGCGACACCGTGATTTCCGCGATGTTCCGGTGCTTCTCCACCGTCAGAATAACTTTGCTTTTGAAGTTCTCACCCAGAATTTTGGTGAGCTTGTCGAGGCCAGATTCAATTTCCTTGCGGACTTTGGGAGTTATTTCGTACTGTTTGCCAAAATACTCTACGGTCATTAAGCTCCCTCCTGCCGCAGTCGACTTGTCCTTCGTTTCGCTGCGGCTTTTTCACCACTACAGCGTCTGCTCCGTTTGGATGCCGCGAAGCGGTATTTTGCTTCGGCAGCCGGATCGTCCGCTGGTACAGCAGCTAGTTCTTAACTCTGCGCTGGTGGGTGCTGGGGATGCGCATATCTTCCCTGTACTTCGCTACCGTGCGGCGAGTGACCTGGATTCCCTGCGACTGGAGGATGCGGGTGATCTGCTCGTCCGTTAACGGCCTGGCGGGATCCTCCTCCTCGATGAGCTTCTTGACTCTGCGCTTGAGGATCAGCAGCGACGTGCCGCCGCCCTCAGGCCCATTGACGCTCTCGCTGAAGAAGTATCGAAGTTCGAAGACTCCTTGCGGTGTGTGAGCATACTTATTGGCCACAGCGCGGCTGACGGTCGAGGGATGGACCCCGATCTCCTCCGCCACTTCCTTGATCATCATCGGCTTCAGTTGATCGATTCCCTGGTCAAGAAAATCGCGCTGGCGTTCCAGGATCGAATAGCACACTCGCAGAATCGTCTGCTTGCGCTGCTCGATGTTCTTGATCAGCTGGATGGCCGACTTGTACCGCTCCTTCACGTAGTTGCGGACGTCCTTCTCCGCCACTTCGCGGTTCAACAGCCGGCGATACGACGAATTCAGCCGCAACTGCGGGACTTCCTCGTCGTTCATCAGGACCAGGTATTCATCGCCTTGTTTGACGAAGGCCACATCCGGCTCGATCAGCCGGGTCTCAGCCTTGTTGTAACGCAGGCCGGGGCGCGGATCGAGCGTGCGGATGAAGTCCATCGCCGTCATGACCGCTTCCAGCGGGCGGTTCATGGCCTTGGCCACTTCCTTGTAATGCTTATTCTGCAGCGCGTGCAGGTGTTGATCGACCAGCACGATGGCGTCGTCGAGCGCTTCCAACTCAGCTAGATGATTGCCGTTCGCGTTCTTGCGGTTGACCCGCTTCAAGTCGTACAACTGCGCCAGCAGGCATTCGCGCAGGTCGCGGGCGCCCACGCCGATCGGATCCATCTGCTTGATGAGGTCGATAGCTTCCCGCAAAGCGTCGCGGCTGAACGGCACACGGGCCGGGGTGGTACGAGGCGGAACGAGCGTGGGACGAGGAGCAGCCACAGGAGCAGGCTGAGGTTCGAATGGCTCGGATGCTGATTCAGACTCGGCTTCCAGCCCCGGCACGACATCCGCCATCGATTCTTCCTCGTTCGCCAAGAAATCGCTGGTGGCAAAACCGAGATCTGAGGCTTCTATCTGCTCTTCTTCCGGCGATGCCGGCGTCGCGGGCATCGCCTCTGCCGTATCGACTACGTCCGAGGGCTCAGGGACAGCCGGAATCACGGGCTGCTCCATGGCGCCCATCTCATCACGGGCGAGGCCTAATAGCTCATCGTCGGTCGCGATGAGGTAGCCTTCCTCGTTCAGATTGCCAATCACCAGCTCAGCCGCACGATAAACATCTTCATTGACGTGCAGCGAACCCAGTTGCCACGTAAGGTGGTCGGTCAGGGTGCTGGGGCGGGAGAGGAAATTCTCAAACGAAGGCTTTTCGCTCTCCTCCATCTCAATTGAGGTGCGCAGACCCGGATCGAGATACTCAGAGAAGAACGAGCCAAAATCGATTTCTTCGAAGGGATCTTTTTCTTCGGTGGTGGCCGCCGGCTGGTCCTGCGTGGCCAGCGTGCTGTCGCGCTCCAACTTCTCTTCGCGAGCCGAAACCTCATCGAGCAGCGGAACCGAATTATCCAGTTCCTCGAGCACGGGATTTTCCGTCAGCTCGGCATTAATCATGTCCGCCAGCTCCAGCTTGTTGAGCGCCAGGACGCTGACCATCTGCACAAGCCCCGGCGTCAGAATCTGCTTCTGGGAGACTTTGAGGTTTAGTTTGGGCTGCAGTAAAACCATTCGACGAAACCCTGGGGAGCGTCGCTCCTCGCCTTAAATTTTAAACCAACGAGAAGCTCTCGCCTAAGTAAACTCGCTTCACTTCCGCATCATTTCCAAGCTGTTCCGGCGTACCTGTCCGGAATATTTTTCCTTCGTTAATGATGTACGCCCGGTCGGTCACCGACAGCGTCTCACGTACATTATGGTCCGTTACCAGCACCCCGATACCACTGGTTTTTAATGTTGAGATAATCTTCTGCAAATCCAATACCGCAATGGGATCGATTCCGGAAAAGGGCTCGTCCAGCAAAATGAACGACGGCGAAATACACAGGCAGCGCGCGATCTCCACCCTGCGCCGCTCGCCTCCCGAAAGGGCATACCCCCGGTTCTTCCGGATGACCTGCAACCCTAGCTGGTCGATCAGCCGCTCCATGCGCTCGCGGCGTTCGTGCCACGACATGGACTGCGCTTCCAGTACCGCCAGGATGTTGTCCTCGACCGTCAGCTTGCGGAAGATCGACGGCTCCTGCGGCAGATAGCTGATGCCATGATTGCGCGCCCGCAGATACATCGGAACATCGGTGATATCGTGCCCGTCAATCACTACCCGTCCGGTTTCCGCCGGAATCAGTCCCACAATGATGTAAAAACTGGTGGTTTTGCCGGCTCCGTTGGGGCCCAGCAGTCCAACTACTTCACCCTGTTTTACATGGACGGAGACGCCGCTGACGACCCTGCGACCGCGGTAGCTTTTGCCGATCTCTTCCGCCGATAAAGTCTGCATTTACTTCGTGGTACGAGCGCGAGTGATGGTGGGGGAGGAGCGTTTACTCTCTACCAGAACCCTATCATCGTGACTGTAGAAAGTCAACGAATCGCCCCACACAGTTCCGTGTTCGGCATCAAAAATGCTAGGGGATTTCCCTGTCAAGAGATATTTGCCGTCATCTGCGGTATAAACCAGCTTGTCGCCCACCGCGCGACGGTTCGGTTCCGTAACGACAACCTTGCCCAGAGCAACCATGTGGTCGATCTTGCTCGGCGCATCCGAGCCCGGCATCGACGGCCCCTTGGCCTGGGCCGGCTTCTGCGAGGAGTTCCCGTCCTTCCCGTTGGCCGCGTCCTTATTACCAGGGTCGGCCTCCTTCAGAAAGACATCCAGCAGCTCTGTTGTTACCGTTCCGGTCGTGGTTTTAGCCAGAACGTTGCCGGTGTACCGCGCCCGCCGCTCCTCATCCACGTAGGTCAGCTTGTCGGCAGTTATGTCCACCGGTGTTTGCTTTCCGTCCTGCGACTGCTGCATAAACAAGCTGGAGATGTTCTGCGTCTTGTCCGAGTATGCGTAGATTGCCCGTTTCTCGTTGTCGAAATCGATCTTGGGCGCGCGCACCACGTTGGCGGTCTGCCACAGCCGTACGTTACCGGTATAGTGTGCTATTCCCGGCTGTTTGTGCGCGGTCATGTGCTGCGCCGTAACGTGGATCGGGTCCGACGCCGCCAGCAGCGCCCCGTTCGGCTGCGGCTTCAAGTCGCTGTAAGTCGTCTTTACATCGTCGTCGAAGAAGCCCTCACCTGTTTTGCGATTCATCCGCACGTGCACTGCGGTGGTGGTCATGCCGCCGTCGATCACCCGCGGCGATCCGGTCAATACCAGCATTTCATCGTCCGGCGTATATGTAGCGACGTCACCATAGGCCGCCCTCCCGCCGCTGTTGGGATTGGAGGACGCTTCGTGATATTCGAAATTCCCCGTCTGGATCAGCTTTTGCACGCCGCCATCGGGAAGGAACGTCACGTCCAGCTTGTCGGCCGTGCTCACCTTGTCCTGCTCGCCAGGCGTCGTCGAAACAATGTGCGAGTTAGGCCAGCCGTGCAGCGTCTGAATACGATTGTTGTCGTCGAAGATCGCGTGGAACTTGCCCGCCGTGGCCACCGTGGTGGAGTTGCCGCCTCCGAAGTCCTGGCCGTTGCTGGGAGGCGTCTTCGGCTTCGATCCCGGCGGCGAAGGCAGGATGGTGATGGACGCCTTGCCCACCGTGTCGCCGGTCTTCAGCTTGTTCCCTTCAGCCAGCACGAAGTCGAGCTGATCGGCATTGATTTCCATCGGCTGTCCGCTGGTCCCCGACTTGCCGGGCTGGGGATCCTGCTTCATGCGGGCGTTCTTCACCATATGGAACAGCGAAGGCTGGTTCTGGTCCACAAAATCGAGGATGAACGTATCGGCCGAACCGTGAGCCACGCTGGAGCCGTGAGTATCGAACTTTGCTCCACCCGAAATGGTGGCCTTCTGGATGGAGTTATGCGGGCCCATGTCCAGATCGCCGCGCGGACCGCTGATATCGATTACCGATGCGCCGCGCGTCTGGATGTGAACGTTGCCCTCGGCGACCACGTGCTGCACCGTGTTGTCAGGCTCGAACAGCAGGGTTCCTTTGTCGGCCGTCAAGGTCCGATCGGGCTGCTCGATCTGGGCATTCAACAGCACCGCCTGTCGCGGCTCCTTCTGCATGGTCCCGGAGCTGCCGGTAATGACCGCCGGATGGTCCCCCGTCGTCACGATGTGAACATTCGACTTCAGCTGCAGCTGGTTGTCCTTGGAGTCGTAATAAGCCCCAACCGCCGAGCCATTGGCCTGCTCGGTCTGGAATTGCACTAGCTCATTCGTTTGCGCGGTACCTGTTTTCTGATTGAAACTCAGCGAGTGCGTCACCAAGTGCAGGGGATTTTTCAGCTCATCCGGCGGGGCCTGGTCCGGCTTGGTGGGCCCCGAAGCGTTACCCTGCAAGTCGATATGAACTTCGCCAACGGCCACGATGTCGCCGCTCTGCGGATCGTAGGTGAACTGGTCGCCGTAGATCTGGTCGTATCGGTCGTGGTTCTTGCCATAAACCACAATGTGCACGTTGCGAAGATCGGCGTGGCCCCCGGCCTTAAACTGCACCGCCTTGGAAGCGCGGATGGTGTACAGGGTGCGGCCAGCCTCCGATTTCGAGAGCGAAAAACCATCGCTGGTCTGCTGAATATCCAAGCCGAGCCGCTGGGGAACGTTGTGCAGGACAGGCTGAACCCGAGAGCGGGCCACCCAGTACGACAAAGTGACAACGACGACCAGCACACACACGCCGACCACCAGCCACTTACGTACCTGAGCTAAAGATTGGAACATCTGCTTCGATATTACGCCAGGACTTATGGCCTCACCCAACTCACCGGCCGAGCAGGCAGAAGCTCTCGCGGGGCACGCGAATGACGAGACAATCGCAGGGCATATCGTGCAGCGCCTGGCGGCGCTTAGTCCAACCGGACATCATGAAGCCGATCGTAAGGCAGAACAGGGAAAGGAACTTCATCAGGTGGCGTACGGTGGCTGCACCGAAGGAGCAGCGGCCTCCGTCAGCTGTGATGACTTGCAGCCCAAGCAGTCGCTTGCCCACGGTGGCTCGCCACGGCGAGCTCTCCATGAACGAGCAGTACAGCCACGAACCTACTGACAAGATCAGGATGAAGGCCATGCCGGTGAAGACCTTCGAAACGAACGGCGAGATTCCGAGCGGTCGGCCGGCGCGGCGCAAGACCAGGTCGATGAAGAAAGTCAGCAGCAACGCGCCCAGTACTTCAAGGCAGACATCAATTACCCCCGCCCAGACGCGAAGCCAAAAACCTGCATACTCGACTTGATCGGCCGTAGAAGACACAGAGTTTGGGAGCCGCCTGTCAGTCTGCTGTACTGCCGTCTTCGAGTGCGCCTCAGTCAGCACATCGCCGCAGAAGAGACAAAAGCTCCCGTCGGGTAGACGGCTGTTGCCACAACTGGCGCATACCTGATCGAGCACCATCTCCATCGGATGGGAATACTACGCCCGCACCGTTTCGCTGTAAAGTGCAGCGGCTGCCGCCAGACGTGCGTTGACAGCCCCATAACCGGCGTGGACAAGATCTTGCAGCCAAACGTGCAAAACTTTGCACACTCGATTAGCGCTCGCCTTCCATGACCTTTTCTGTTTCAAATATTTGCCGCTTGAGTTCGTGGCAGCCTGAGTGCATAGTACTTGCTGGGATTTTCCATCCCAAATTCGACCATATATGTAATCCCGGTAAACGGGGAGGAACGAGCCGATGATCCGCAAAGCATGCATGGCTCTTTGTCTCATGGCGTTACTGCCTGCGGCAGCTTTCGCCGGCAGCATTCCGTTCAGCGGCTCAGGCTCCAGCGGCACCATCCAGACCGGCCAGCCCTTCGCCTACAACTTCGACAACGGCACCTTCGAACCCGACTGGGGCATCCCTGGCGTGGGCGGTGGTACCGCCACGTGGAGCGGCACAGAAATCGGCAGCTTCGAGATCACCTTCAATCTTCCCGCCGGAGTGGTGATTGACCCGGCCATGGTTGCCCAGGGACAGATAGGCGATTGCGTCGGCGGCGCGGCGGGCGGCACAGCATTTTGCGCCCAGCCTTACACCCAGCCCTGGACCGCGACCTTGATCGGCACCAACACCCTGCTGTTCACGGCGACTCCCGGCAACTTCCTGACGACGGGCGACCCGTTCTTCGTGAACATTTTCTTCACTGGCGGAGATCCCAACGGAGCCAGCTTCTCAGGATCGTTCAACACCGCGCCTGAGCCAAGCAGCCTGCTGCTGATGAGCAGCGGCATATTGGGAATCGGTGCCATGCTTCGCCGTCGCAAGTTGTAACGCCGCCCTCCTTTGGGGCAAGCGAAAAAGCCGGAATCGCGAGATTCCGGCTTTTTCTCGTCCATCGACAACTTGCCGTCGCTCTAGACTGCCCAGTTTCGACACGTCCTTCGACGCATGCTGCCGAACCCGGCGACTTCGTCCCGACACATTACCCGGTGTCACAAATCACAGACATACTGTACGCCGCGCCAGAAGCTGACAGTTGACCATTAGGACCGGCAGTGGCCAAGAAATAGCCGGTCCTTGGAAGTGCGCCGTTTGGAAGGGCTGGGACCCGAAGCCCGAAGCAGATCCCCATGCTGATGCGAATTCCCGAATACCTGATACCGTTGGCCGTCCTGCTCCTCGGTGGGGCCATGCTGGTCATCGTCATTCTTGTTCACGGCTTCGGGCTTGACTTGATCGTTGGGCGCTACAAGAAGAAAGCAACCAGGATGCGTGAGGGACACGGGCATCCACGGTTTGCGGTGTTCATCTTTGCCGGAACAATTTTCCGCATGCTTGTCCTCCATTTGATCGAGATTGGTTTCTGGGGCACCTTGCTGTTTACCGGAGGCTTGGTTCGCAACATTCATGAGGCGTTCTACTTCAGCGCCAACGCTTACACCACGCTGGGCATGGGATCCATGGCATTGCCCCACAGTTGGCACGAACTCAGCCCGATCATCGCTATCGCCGGGCTGTTCGCTTTTGCCTGGACCACCAGCGAGATGTTCAACATCGTCGGCGATCAACACGATCTGGTGTCGGATCTGAGAGCCCAGCGTCATAAGAAGGTTCGCTCAGCCGCCAAGCAGCCCAGTCCCCAACTGACCACTCACGACTGAACAACCTCCACAGTAGAGAACCTTGGCGCAATAGTCTGGGCTCGATTTCTGTTAGGCTAATGTCACAGCACCTTGTGAGGAGAGCCAATGTACCCGGAAATCATGCTTGCACCCATGCGCGAAGAACTGACTAGCGTGGGCGCTCAGGAATTACGCACTGCCGAAGAAGTTGACCAGACGATTCCCACCCAACCTGGCACCGCGATGGTGGTAGTCAACTCGATTTGCGGATGCGCCGCAGGCCGCATGCGTCCTGCCGTGCGCGCGGCCCTGCAAAATGCAGCTCGTCCGGACAAAGTGTTCTCGGTCTTCGCCGGCCAGGACGCAGAAGCCACCGAGCGCGCCCGCAGCTACTTCACCGGCTATCCGCCTTCTTCCCCCTCGATTGCCCTTCTGCGAGATGGCAAGCTGGTGTACATGATGCAGCGTAGCGACATTGAGCGTCGCGAAGCCCCGGAAATCGCCTTGGAGTTGAAGAACGCGTTTGAGAAGTTCTGCGCAACTCCGGCGACGTCAGGTCAATAGGCTGGCGCCTGGGTGACGACGTTAGGGTTCTGCTGTACTGGCAGCCACTGCCATAGGAGCTACGCGCGCGAAGTCGACCAGGCTGAGCTGCACCCCGCCGAAGTCGGGATGCTGGTTGTATTCCACCGTAAAGGCCAGGTCCAGAACATCACCCGCCAGCAGCGGATTCTCCGCCACGCGGTCGGCCATTCGCCAACCCAACACATCCATCGGACGCTGGTACCGGCCGCCATTCGTGGTGGCCTCGCCAGCTACCGCCCGCAGCTTCAAGTGCTTCTCCTTCATGAGGCGGGCGGGCTGAATCAGCTTGCTGTTGCGCGCCACGAATACCGGGGTCGCGTTGCCTACGCCGAACGGCTCTAGTTTCTGCAGCGCCAGCCAGAAATCGCGATCGATTTCGCCCAGCGCAACTTCGGCGTCGTATTCCAGCACCGGGATAAAGTCTGCCGCCGTCAGCTTCGCCCGGGCGTAGGCGTCGAGCCGCGAGCGCAGCTCGGGAATACGCTCCACCGGCAACGAGCAGCCCACGGCATGCGAGTGCCCGCCGAAGCGCGTAAACAGCTCCGGGCACGATTCCAGCGCTTCCAGCAAGTGAAATGGCGCTGATCGAGCGACCTGAGCCGTGCGCTTCTCCGCCGTCACAGGCAAAGATCAGCGTCGGCCGGTAGTAGCGCTCGACAATCCGCGTGGCGCAGATGCCAATCACGCCGCGATGCCAGCCTTCGCCATCGACCACCAGGCAGGTAGCGTCTTTGAACTCCGATGAAGATGTCGATCTTCTTCTTGATCTCATCCAGGATGCGCTGCTCTTCCTGCTGGCGATCGCCATTCAACTGGTCGAGTTCCATCGCCATCTCGGCGGTCTTGGCCGCGTCCTTCTCGGTGAACAGCTCGAATCACGCGCTCGGCAATGTCCATGCGTCCGGCGGCATTCAATCGGGGCGCTACGCGAAAGGCAATGTCGCCGGCGCTCAGCGGACGCGAGCCATCCAGCTGGCAGTTCGCTAGCAGCGCTCGCAGCCCGGCATTCACAGGTTTGCGAAGTCCCTCCAGGCCAAGCTTGGCGAAGACGCGATTCTCGCCGATCAGGGGCACTGCGTCGGCAATCGTCGCGATCGCCACCATCTTCAGAAAAGATGGCAGCAGGCGCTCGCGCCCGCTCTCTACCAGCAATGCCTGCGCAATCTTGAACGCGACTCCCGCGCCGCACAGCGACTTGCACGGGTAGTCGCATCCTTGCTGGTTGGGATTGACTACCGCCAGCGCTTTGGGCACGCCCTCTGCTTGCGGCAGGTGATGGTCGGTGACGATCAGGTCGATTCCGCGCCGCTGCGGCGGTTTCCGCCGCGGCAAAGGCGCGGATGCCGGTATCGACGCTGATGATGAGCCGGATGCCGCGATCGGCGGCCTGCTCAATGACCTCATCCCGCATGCCGTAGCCTTCGCGGATGCGGTGCGGCACGTGGTAGTCCACTTTGCCGCCGCAGAGTTCAAGCGCGGTTTTCAGGATGACGATCGCGGTGGTGCCGTCCACGTCGTAGTCGCCGTAGATGAGCACCGTTTCGCCGCGCTCGATGGCCGCCTTCAGCCGCTCCACGGCAGCGCGAAGTCCCAGTCATCAAGTAGGGATAATGAAGATCCTGCAGAGAGGCGAGAGAAACTTGTGCGCTGGTTCAGCGGTCGGAATCCCGCGTACGGTCAGCAGCCGGGCCAGCGAGACGGGTAATCCCGTCTCCAACGCCAACCGTTGTACCCGCTGCGAATCGGCACTGCGTAGGGCCCAGCGCACGTCAGCGTTCGTCGTCCTGATCGTTGTCGTCGATCGCCATACTGCCGAAGTCTTCCACCAGGTCGAGCAAATGCTGATAGCGCTCGTACCATTCAGTAGTCACTTCAAACAGAAACATGATGCCCTCGTGCGGCCAGCCGAGTTGAATAAAGCCCGTCTTGCCGATGTAGGTTTCAGCCAGCGGGCTTCTTCCAGATCTTCGTCGCTGGGGAATGTTGGCGTGCTGCAGGCGCTGAATCAGGTAGTCGAGTTCGTCACGCTGGAGGACCTCTTCGTCCATCGAGAGGAACTGGGCGCCGGCTTTCTTCGCCAACTCGACAAAATCCTTCCAGCTTTCCGGGTTGTCCCTGCGGATCCCACATGACGCTGTGCACTTCTTCGGTGACATAGCCTTGGAAGCGGCTTAAGCCGTGCCCCAGGATGAACGCCGTTCATGTCGTCTTTCAGGCTGGATAGATCGTCTGACATAAGCTCTCTCGCGCCGGCGGGCAAAATTGGGCCCGCGGCGAAAATCATCATACTCCCATAGCGCCGGGCTGACACGGCTATGTCGGGCAAAACGCGGGCAACGTCGTGCGCCGGCCGTAGCGGGGCGAATTCTTTGTGATAAACTTAGCTGTTTTCCTGATCGATTCGAACAAGCATGCTCTTCTCCAAAGAATATGTGGGCTACCTGGCCCGCGAAATCACCAACAAGCTGATTGAGGGTGAGTTCATCGAAGCTCCCGACAAGGGAGTGGTGAACGAGCGTGTCCACGCGGCGCTGCTCGACGAGCTCACTCTGGAAGACCGCATTAACGACGAAGTCCGCATCATCCTCGACACCTACGCCGACGAGATGACGCGCAGCGGCGCCAACTACCAGGAAATGTTCAAGAAGATCAAGAACGAACTGGTGCGCAAATACAAGGCGGTGTTGTGAGAATCAGCCGCGAAAAAATCAACAAACTGGCGCACGCCGTAGCTGACTCCCTGGCCGACACGCCAAGCGTCGACTTCATCGAGGACCGCAATAGCATCCGCCTGGAGGCCCGCCGCCTGCTGGAAAACCTGATGACCCAGGAAGCGCGCATCGACGCTGCGGCCCGGCAGAAGATCGAAAGCCAGCGCCGCACTATCCTGGAAGGCTCCCAGGAGTGGGACATCCTCTACCGCAAGTATTACAACGAAGAAGTGAAGAAGCTGGGAATTTAAAAACTTCGGATAGTGGCTGGCGGTAAGTGTCTAGCTCAAATCTTCTCTTCACATTCCTGGGCCTGTAAACCCCATTCGACGGGGTTGCTTCACGCGACCAGGGGCCGCACATCTCGTTCCACAATTTCCTGTAGGGCATCTTGTGCGACTTCAAGGTCGTAGCTGGACTGCGCGTTCACCCAGAATCGCGCGCTGGTATTGAAATACCGTCCCAACCTCATGGCCGTATCCGGAGTGATGCTGCGACGCTCATGCACAATCTCGGCGATCCGCGTGACCGGAACGCGCAGGTCGAGCGCCAACCGGCTCTTGTTATTCCCAGCGGCGCCATAAAGTCCGCCCGCCGGATCTCACCGGGATGAATCGGCGCCAGTTTTTGAGATTTTGCCATCGGTCCTCCTAGTGTGGGCGGCTTGGGGTTAACATACCTTCACTTCGCAAGCTGCAGTTTGATCTCGAACAACTTCGGCCAGAGCTTGCCAGTGACGAAAAGGCTGTCACTGCCAGGATCGTAGGCTATGCCGTTGAGGACGGCGTCGGAGTTCTCCAGTTCGCGTTTATCGATCAGGCCGCTGAGATCAATCCATCCCACAACCTTCCCGGTGCGAGGATTAATGCGGATGATCTTATCGGCGTGCCAGATGTTGGCGTAGATCTCGCCATGAACATATTCCAGTTCGTTCAGGTCATCGACTCCGCGGCCGCTATCGCCGACCACGTGTAGACGTTTGGTCTCGCGAAACGATTTTGAGTCGAGAAAACGCAAATACGACGACCCATCGCTCATGATCAGGTGCTTTTCGTCGTGCGTCAGTCCCCATCCCTCTCCTTCGTACGCAAATGTCCGTAACAATGAGAAAGTAAACCGGTCGTAGACGAAGCCCTTGTGCGCCATCCAGGTCAGCTGGATCAAGGTGCTGCCCCAATCCGTTAGTCCTTCGCCAAAATACTCGCTGGGCAAGTCGTACTTTTGTAAAACCCGGCCGGTCGCTAAATCCACCATGCGGAGCGACGACCTGCCCTTGAGGCCGGTACTTTCGTAGAGGTGCCCATCCAGGTAAATCAAACCTTGCGTGAAGGCGTTGCGGTCGTGCGGATACACGTGGACCACTTGATAGCTGTCAGCGTGATCGGCGGCGGGAGGTGCCGCGAGGACCGGCGTCGTGACCGCGCACAGCAATATGACGAGAAAAAGCCAACGTCGAAACATGAACCGTCAGCTTACGGCAATGCCAAGCCTGCCGCAAACCGCCGGCACATCCATCCTTCGTGCGTGCCGGGATGAACGATCGGTCGAGAGTCCACCTCGTATAATCAGCGCGAGCCTTGCCTGTGCTGCCTACCTCCAATCTGAAGGATGAATTCAAACGCCTCGCCCTGGAGGCTGGCTTCGACCTGGCCGGCGTTGCGGGAGTCGCTGACACTCCCGAGCACAACTTCTTTCCTGGGTGGATCGCGGAAGGCCACGCCGGCGAGATGAAATACCTGGAAGCGCGTAACGACGCCGGCAATCTGAAGCGGGCGGCGCTGGCCAACGCTGCTCCGTGGGCAAGGTCCGTTGTGGTCTGCGCCCTTAACTACAACACTGACGCTCCATACTCCACCCACGCCGGCAACGCTACCCAGGGATGGATCTCGCGCTACGCCTGGTCACAGCGCGACTATCACGACGTTCTTCTGGAGAAACTCCGCTCTCTGGAATCCCGCTTTGTGTCTTCGTGTACGGACCATGGCATCCCCGCGCCGCGCACTTGTTGCTACGTCGACACCGGCCCAGTTATCGAGCGCATCTTTGCCAAGTATGCCGGTATTGGCTGGATCGGGAAGAACACCTGCGTGCTGAACCAGCAACTCGGCTCATGGCTCTTCCTCGGCGTAATGCTGACCTCGCTCGAACTCACTCCCGACCTGCCGCCTCCTGACGGCTGCGGCTCCTGCACTCGGTGTCTCGACGCTTGCCCCACACACGCCTTTCCTGCACCGTACCAACTCGACGCTACCAAGTGCATCTCTTATTTGACGATCGAGCTGCGTGGCCCAATTCCAGAGAAGCTCCGCACCGCGATCGGCCGCCAAGTCTACGGCTGCGATATCTGTCAAGACGTTTGCCCTTGGAACCGGCAAGCACCCACGACCCCGATCCCGGAGTTGCAGCCGAGGCCGCAGTTGGTCAATCCCGATCTGGAGTGGTTGGCCCGCCTTAGCGCTGAGGAATTTCGCGAGGTATTTCGCGCATCTCCCGTCAAGCGAACGAAACACAGCGGACTGCTGCGCAACTTGGCGGTGGCCATGGGCAACAGCGGGGACAGGCGCTTCTTACCCATACTTCAACAACTTAGAGAGGACTCCGAAGCGCTCGTTGCGGAGCATGCAAGGTGGGCGGCCAAACGCCTGCAGGATATGGGTCCCGAGTAGCTATTGATTCGCAAGGAAATACAGGCGTTTGCTGCAAGCCAAAGCCAGAGATTCTGCTACTGCACATGCTTTCCTACTTCGCGTAGGAATTACATGCACCCACACACACCCGACCGCGAAACCCTCAGCCAACTCACCGATTTGGATCTGGCACGTCTATTGCAACAGGTAAAAGTGCGAAGCGAAGCGAACCAGTAGTGAAAGCCTCCAGCGTCGGACAGGGCGCTGGAGCAAATTTTAGACTCAGCCCAGTTACAAGCGGCGCCGTGAGTGGAAGACAGGTGAGTGATCCCGCTACCCGCCATGGCGTCGCGTTTTTTTAGATTCTGCGTGGCGGTTATCCCCTCCCCGGCGCGCGATTTGATGCCCAACGTTCCCAGCTCGGGGCTCCCAACACCCCCGGGGCATCACGGCCTTCCTGTCTCGGGACAGGGAGGCTTTTTTTGCTTACCTACGTGACACTCCCGTCGGCCCACCTCAATTCGCTGTCGCTTCCGTGACAGCTACCGCAATTCCCGCTATAACAGGGAACATGACCGAGGCCCTAAGTCGGCGCCTTCAACAAGAACGATTCGCCACGGCTACCCATGAAGCGTTGCTGAGTGTCTCCGTGGCTGCCAGCGCTCTGAATGACCTGATGGACCAGCTCTGCGAACGGTATGGCATTACGCGCGCCCAGTACAACGTTCTGCGCATCCTTCGCGGAGTTCATCCTGAAGGACACGCGCGCTGCGCGATTGCCCGCCGCATGGTGGATCGCGCTCCCGACGTCACCCGCCTGGTAGACCGACTTCAGCTCCGCCATCTGGTGAAACGCACCCGGGGCAGCCAAGATCAGCGGCAAGCTTTGACCGTCATCACCGCCAAAGGGTTGAAGCTGCTGGACGATATGCAGCCCGAAATCGACGAGACCACGGCAAACTTGTTCGCCAGGCTCAGCGAAAATGACTGCCACGAGCTAAGCCGGCTCTGTGCCCTTATCATCGAAGCTCTTCCCCAGGAATTCTGACCCTGGCTCGAAATTTGAATCCTCCAGCCCCGACCCACATCTTAATACGTGTTGCGACACATACTTTATGGGTTGCAACACGAATTTAGAAGGCTGGGCATATAACCCGGAGGTACGCAAATGAATACGGTGCTGATTATCAATTCCAGTCCCCGCAGCAACTCTGTTTCCCGGCGATTGACGCGCCACGTAGCCGAGCAGTGGACGGCCAAGAATCCCGACAGCCGCATCGTGGAGCGTGACCTGGCAGCCAGCACGCTTCCGTTCCTGACCGAGACTTGGATCCAAGCGGCATACACACCGGCGGAACAGCGGACTGCGGAGCAGACCCAGGCGTTGGCGCTCTCCGAGACGCTGATTGACGAGATGTTTGCCGCCGACCTGATTGTGCTGGGTGTCCCGATGCACAACTTCTCCATTCCGGCCAATTTTAAGGCGTGGATCGACCTGGTCACACGCGCTGGCAAGACTTTCAGCTATGGCGCGGATGGACCCAAGGGACTGATTCCCTCGAACAAGAAAGTTGTAGCCGTGATCTCACGCGGCGGCGTCTATGGCGAAGGCTCGCCGGCCGACTTCCAGGTTCCCTACCTGAAGCACATGCTGGCTTTCATTGGTCTGACCAACCTCACCGTGATTGAGGCAGACCGGCAAGCGATGGGCAGTGAAGTAGCCCAGCAATCGGTGGACAAAGCTTTGGAACAACTGACCGCAGTAGCCAGCACCTGCACTGAGCACTTGTCAGCCACCGTGTAACTTTGGTGGAAAGAGAGAACCCTCCCGCGGGGGAGGGTTCGAGTGGTCTAGCCGAAACTCAGGAGCTCATGCCGTGACCGGCGGCAAGAACTACTGCGTGGCGGAGACGTCCTATACGCGCACGACGTTTGCGGCCTGGAAGCCCTTTGGACCCTGGGTGAGGTCAAACTCTACTGTCTCGCCCTCGTTCAGGCTCCGGTATCCGTTCTCCTGGATAGCGGAAAAATGCACGAAAACGTCCTCCCCCGTGGACCGTTGAATGAATCCGTAACCTTTGGCTCCGTTAAACCACTTTACTGTACCTTTCTCTCTCACAACCCGCTCCTTTCAACGATAGAACTTGGAAACAACCCTGCTTCGCGGACGTTCCAGAATGCTAGCGGGTCGATCATCGAAACACACTTGCGTGCTCCGACAATAGCCCGGAAACCGCCTGGAGGACGTCTCATCGTCGCCGGGAAACGAGGGTTGCGGCTCGGTTCGCAGCTTTCCTGCAAAGAAAAAAGGCCCACGAATTCGCCACGACGGAGCACTACTGCTGCGCCGGAGCAGATTCTTGAAGCCCGCGCAATGCCTGAAATTCGACTGCTGACAGAAACATCAACCCAAATCCGCGTTTCGGTAAAACCGAAAGGCTCCCTCCGCCCATTCAGAGGGGAGCAAAAGATAATTACAGGAACTCTAAAATTTGGCAAGTGTTTCTTGCAGAGCAACTTCCACCAATTCCCGTAGTGGGAGGAGTGGCGATTTGAGAGTCATGTCCTACCCGCGGCCAACTGGCTGGGTGGCTCTGGTACGATTGAGAGATGGCAAGCAGCAGCCCCGGAATATCCGCCGGAAAGAAGGGAAACCAACCCTCGGTCCACCCGCCTGCAGCCCCTGCCACCGTTTCCACAAGCGAGTCTAAGTCTAACGAAGCAAGTAAGTTACCTGAAACTCCGCTGTCGCCTGGCCCGACTGCCCAGCGCGTTCTGGCCGAAGACGATGACCGGAACTGTTTCAGCACCTGCCGGAGACCTATAGCGTCTCCCATCGCCTGAGGCGGCATGGCTGGTCAACCCTGCGCTTCCTGATGCAGACCGAGGTGCATACCTATGCATTCTCCGTCGCCGCCAACGCCATCCTGTCGTTCTTTCCGTTCATTGTGTTGGTGCTGACGCTGGTTCATCGCGTCTTCCACTCGCCTGCGATGTACAACGTAGTGCTGGAATTGTTGCGCGACTATCTGCCCAGCAACAAGGACTTCGTCATCCGCAATCTGCAGTTTCTGGCCAGCGTGAAAGGGCGCGGCCAGATCCTGTCGTTCATCATGTTGCTCATCACCTCGACGGGGATTTTCCTTCCGCTCGAGGTCGCCCTCAACAGCATTTGGGGATTCAAGAAAAACCGCTCTTACCTGATGAATCTGCTGGTCGCGCTGGGGCTGATCACGGCCTGCGGATGCCTGGCCATGTTGTCGATTGCTTTGACCGCGCAGAACCTGCGCATGATGGGTTTCGTGGTCGCCGATCAGGATTTCGTCTTCCAGGGCGTGGGCTTCGTGATCATGAAAGCCTCCGCCATTCGTGGCGACGATCGCCATTTACTTCCTGATTTACTGGCTGCTGCCGAACGGAAAAGTTCCGGCGCGTGCTGTCTTGCCGGCCGCCATCATTACCGGGGTGCTGTCCGAGGGAGCGAAGTACCTCTACATCCTCGTGTTACCCCATCTCAACTTTCAGGAAGTCTATGGACCTTTCTCAGTGTCGGTGACGCTGATGTTCTGGTCGTTCTGGAGCGGCATGCTGCTGCTGGGAGGCGCCTACCTGTCGGCAGCCGAGCATAGCAGCCGCATGAAGGCGCGCCACGATACGGCCGTAGCGGAACGGTAACTTTCCACTTCTACCTACTTCGAGGCGAGCTTCGCTACAGGCTTTGCCGCAGGATAAATTCCCAACACCTTCACGAACTCCGCGATCTCGCTCAAGTGACGTAGAGCGTTGCGGGTAGGCTCATCGTCGCCGCCCAGAATATCCACAAAGAATACGTACTCCCAAGGCCGTCCGCGCATTGGCCGCGACTCGATCTTGCTTAAGCTGATGTCGCGCAGGGCAAAGACACTCAGAGCCTTGAAAAGCGCACCTGGCACGTTCTTTAGAGCGAAGCCAATGGACGTCTTATTGACGCCCTTACCCAGCCTCCGCGATTTCTTCAGCAATAGGAAGCGCGTGTAGTTCTGCTGATCGTCTTCCATTCCCGCCAGTAGAATTGAGCCGCCGTACTCGGCCGCGGCTTGTCTGGGAGCAATCGCAGCTGCATCCTTCCACCCTTCGGCTATGACGTGACGAACGCTGCCGGCTGTGTCATAGAAAGGCACCGACTGTATCTTCGGATTAGTGCGAAAGAAATTGCGGCATTGATCGAGCGCTACCGGATGAGAGAACACGCGACGAACTTGCCTCAGGGCGACGCCTGGCGGGGCAATCAGGTTATGGCGAATCCTCAGATAGAACTCGCCGTGGATGAAAGCGTCCCGCGCCATCAGCAAATCGAAGTGCTCAGCGACCGAGCCGGCGAGTGAATTCTCGATCGGCAATACGGCAACATTAACCGAACCACTCTGCAAACGGTCAAAGACCTCTGCCGCCCGTGCGCAAGGCACAACCGACGCAGCGGGAAGCATTCGCCCCGCAGCTTCGTGACTAAACGAGCCGAACTCACCTTGGATGGCAACTTTCATAACCTACGGCTGAGAATATCAGAGCACCACCAGGCAGCGAGACCGGGTTGCCTGATCGCTACAAATTTAGTGCGCCGCTTGCGATTCAAATCCGTTTATCCCAAACAACCATTCTCTCCCGGCTCCTCGTCCAAGTAGTTGTTGGTCGCATATAGGTTTTCGCAGCGGAGCGAAACTAGGAGAGGTGACGAGATGCTTTGGACAATTTTCGTAGTACTGCTGGTTCTATGGTTGCTGGGCGTAGTTTCCAGCTACACACTTGGTGGATTTATCCACATTCTGCTGGTATTGGCCGTCGTGGCCTTGATCTTCCAGCTCATCTCAGGACGTAGGCCAGTAGTCTAACGTTCGTAAATTTGCGGTAATGGTTCGCGTATGCGACCACCGCGAAGCCATTTGGATTCCGAATCAACAGGAGGCCAGTGATGGATAAGGATACCGTGAAAGGTACGCTCGACGACGCAGCCGGACGCGCTAAACGTCAGGTAGGCGAATGGACGGGTGATTCCAAAACCCAGGCCGAAGGTGCCGCCCAGCAAGTGAAGGGCAAGGTCGAAAAGGCTTGGGGCAATACCAAGGATGCTGTCCGTGATGCAACGAACGACATGAAGAACAAACATGACGACAATCGCGAGATCGAAAACGAGCGAAAGCGCGAAGACGTCGCTTAAAATTTGCCGGCAAGTTAGCCGGTATCAACTCAAGAGGCGCCCGAACCTGGGCGCTTTTTGCTTGCCCGCATCTCGACGATAAGGTTTCCAACCTTGTCGACGGAGATACCCCAACCCGGCGGAATCACAGTCGTCGCACTGTATTCCGTCACGACGGCGGGTCCTGGCAGTCTCAGTCCTTTAACCAGCAGCTCCCGATCATAGATGGTTGTCCTAGTCGACCTGCCACCCAGCCATACCCTGCGCTGCTCTACTCGACTTGGCACGGCGGCTTTGAGCTGTTTTGCCGCCGGCAAGCGGGGCGATTTTACCTTGGCGCGAAGTCGCAACGTGACCATCTCAATGACCCGATCTGATTGTTTGTACCCATAGCGACGCTGATGCTGGACGTGAAACTCCTGCACCGTATGCGAATTGAAGGGGACGTTCAGCTCAAACCCCTGGCCCTGATAGCGCAGGTCGACGCTACGCTCGAAACGTAGTTGGTCAGTCCAGCCTTCTCCACGAAACTCGCGCTCCGCGCGCTGTTCGAGATCTGCAAACTGTCCTCTCATGGCTGCTACTTGGGCCGGCGAGTCGATCCGCTTAACCATCGTCCGCGAATAGTCTTTGACGATGTCGCTGGCCAGAATGCCGCAGGCCGACAGCCCGCCAGGCAACGTGGGCACAATGACCCGCGGAATGCCCAAGGCGGCAGCCAATTCTGCGGCGTGCAGGCCTCCCGCTCCGCCGAACGCCACCAGCGTGAAATCGCGAGGATCGTAGCCTCGCTCTACCGACACCACCCGTAGAGCCCGCTCCATGTTCGCGTTCACCACCCGAACGACGCCTTCCGCGAACTGTTCCAACGAAAGCCGCAATCCTTGAGTCTTGAGCCATTCCGCCGTCAGCCTCCGCGTACGCTCCACATCCAGAGTCACTGTGCCGCCTAGAAACTTGTCGGGCTGCAGACGTCCCAAAATCAAATTGGCATCGGTCACGGTAGGCAAGTTTCCACGTCCGTAGCAGATGGGTCCGGGATCCGCGCCCGCCGATTCGGGCCCAACCCGCAGTGCTCCCCCATCATCCAGGCGGGCCAGCGAACCTCCGCCCGCGCCCACAGTGTGGATGTCGAGCGTTGGCACGCGCACCGGCAACCCCGCAACTTCGCCCTCGCTTCCGGGCTTCAAGTCGCCGTCCACCAGAGCCACGTCGGTGGATGTTCCTCCCATGTCGAAGGTGATGACTCGCTCGTAGCCGCTCAGCTTCGCCACGGCAGCCGCACCCACCACTCCTCCTGCCGGCCCGGATAGGACCGTCCTGACGGGCTGACGCGACGCCTCTTCCAGCGAGGTTATGCCGCCATTCGACTGCATGACAAGCACGCGCGGCGACTTAGCCTTTGCGTTTGAGAATTGGCGCATGCGCGATTCCAGCCGCTGCAAGTAGCCTTGCATGACCGGCTGCAAGTAGGCATTTACCACGATGGTGCTGGCGCGTTCGTACTCGCGAAACTCGGGCAGAATCAGATGCGATAGCGAAAGCGGCAATCCCAGTTCCTCCAGGACCCGGCCAATGGCGCGTTCATTTTCCGGATTGGCGAACGAGAACAGCGTTGACACCGCGATGGCTTCGGCTCCGCTGTTGTGAACGTCGCGAGTCAGGAATTTCAGATCCTCGCGCGAAGGTTTCTGAAGGATCTTTCCTTCACAATCAACGCGCTCGGGTACGCCAAACCGCATGCCGCGCTCCACCAGCGGAGGTATTCGCTTGAAGGTCAGGTCGTAGAGTGCCCCACGGTTCTGTCGTCCAATCTCGATGCTGTCCTCAAAGCCGGCAGTGGTGACGAACGCCACCCGCGCTCCCTTGCGCTGCAGCAGTGTATTGGTTCCGACGGTTGTACCGTGCAGCAGAATGAGGTCGGACGGTTGGCCCGTCTGGGCTAGCGCTTCGGCGATGGCTTGCGATGGATCGGCAGGTGTGGAAAAGACTTTGACCATCCGCAGACGCCCACGCTCCAGCCAGACACAGTCGGTAAACGTTCCGCCGGTATCGACGGCAACACGCACCGTAGGTTTCGGTTTTTCGGAGGACGAGGCGGCCATATTGCTCGGCAACGGCGCGGAAATGGCTGATTTTAGCATGCAGATTAGGTGACGCCCTTTGTGCTTAGAACGCCATCTGAGCAACTGCAGCGACCGGCGGCTACAGCTGCTTCCCCATCTGGAATGCATCGAGCCCATGGCTGGAATAATATTCGGGCAAAGTACGGAGAATCGTGTAGCCGAGCTTGTGATACAGGCGCAACGCGGGTTCGTTGTCGACAGCGGTCTCGAGGTAAATCTCCTGGCAGCCCAGCGACCGCAGCCGATCCTCCGCCGCATTCATCAGCGCGGTAGCCAGACCGGAGCGCCTTGCCTCCGACAGAATGTCCAAAGTAAGAATGCGTCCGTACTGGCGCCGGATGGAGTGGCTCACAATAAATCCGGCAATCCCGGGGTCTGTTCCTGCATCGCTTGCTTGCAGCTCGCCCACCAACGTGATGGCGCTGCGCTTCATGATGAAGCCGTTCAGGTCCATTTGGGTATAAGCGATACCGGGAGGAAAGCAAAGCTGATCGATTTGCCACAGCCGGTCGAAGTCCGCCGCACGATAATCGCGGATTCGAAATGCCTGCTTCGGGTTGGGCGCTATCGACTCCAGATGCGTGGCTCCCCGCCTATGATAAGCGGAGCTCGGCGTAGCGGGAAGGCGGCTGATGGAGCAAGAAGACCCAGGAGCGCGCACTTTAGGCGCGCACTCCCGAGTCGAAACGCTACGCTGCCTTGTGAGTCTTCTGCGCTGACTCGGAGAAGACTTCGATCATGTCTTTATTGAACTGAGGGATGTCGGTCGGCTGACGACTGCTGACCCAGTTGCGGTCGCGCACACTCGTTTCATCACTCCACTTCGCGCCGGCATTCTTCAGGTCATCCTGAATCGTTTTGTAACTGGTGAGGTGACGCCCCTTCACCAGTCCCGCCGAGATAAGCAGCCACGGACCGTGGCAGATCACGGCGATTGGCTTGCCTTCGCCATCGATCTGCTGCACGAACTTCTGCGCCTTGGGTTCAATGCGCAGAGCGTCAGCATTCATCGCGCCTCCCGGCAAGAGGACCGCGTCGAAGTCCCCGGGCTTGGCTTCATCCAGCGTCATTTCGACCTTCACCTTCTGCGTCTTTTTGTCATGTTGCACGGCCTGAATTTCGCCAGGCTTCACACTGATGACGGTGGTTTTGGCGCCGGCATCCTGTAGCGCTTTTCGAGGTTCGATAAGTTCCGCCTCTTCAAACAAATCGGTTGCGAGGATCGCCACACGATAGCCTTCCAACTTCTTCTCTGCCATAAGAATGTCCTCCTGAGGATTGCGACTGAAATGTGCGCCGACAATAATCCGCCGGTTGCTTTAAGTGGGATGCCGACAAAGCCCCTCAGGTGGGAAGCCTGTGAGCGTGCCGGCGACTATTTGGTTGGAAGCCCGACCGAAAATGGGCCTGCCCAGGCAGATACCTGGAACTGCTGAGAAGTGGTCCACACAGACCGCGCCCTGGCGTCTTCGACCTTCTCGATGGCTACGAATCCTATCCATTCATTGTTGCGATTCTGATAATCCGTGACGCGTCCCCCAGGATTCCGGCTGCCTGCTCTGGCGTCAAATCCTGGTGATAATCGAAGAACCGCTCCTGCAGCACCTTTCCGAAGGAGAGATTCTGCAGCAGCGGATGAGGAGGCTCCCACTTCGTACTGAAGAGATAGGCGACATCGAACTGATCGGTCGCTTGCGCCGCGCGCGCTATTTCCGGCGGCGAGAAATTTTCCATGCGCACGATGGTGAGCGGATGCCTGACATATCCGAGAAAAGGCCGTGTGAGTTCATCGGACGCCGGCCACGCGGTGAGCACTCGCGCCCTGGGATACCTGGCCGACAATTCGTCGGCCGCCTTCTGGTGAAGGAGAATGTAGTCACGGTACAGCAGCGTGTCCTCGGGAGCCACGCGATACGGTGGGGGGATGAAGAGTTGCGCGACAAAAGCAGTGCAAGTCACGGCAATCCACCAGGTCCAGCGTCGCACGCGCCGTCGCATGGTGGAGACAGAGACCAGGATTACCAGGGGAACGACGGGCAGCATGTAGCGCGCCAGCACCGCGCCGCCCAGCACCGATCCCGCAACTACGTTGGCGAACAACACAGCCGCGAAGACAAGTTGCACGTTGATGGCGATCCGCGGACGATAGCTCCCCCCAGTTTCCGGCAAGGCAGGTAAGAACATGGCATAGGCCGCTCCCCCGGTTAAAACAAAGAGGTTCAAGTAGCCGCAGACGTGCCAAAGCCGGATCAGCAAAGCTAATAAAATGCGTAATGGACTGAGTGTCGCCAGCAGGTTATAGCGAAGGTATCCCGGATTGCCCAGGTAAAATCCCGTGCGGTGATGGTGGTACGCAAACCATAGCGCAAGCGGTACAAGGCAAAGCAAGAATGATAAAGCGTGCTTCTTGCTCCGATAAAACAACAGCCGCTCAGCCCGCGACTTTTCGGTCGACGCGATTACCAGGGAGAGCATCTCCCAGACAAGCAATGCAACGGGTGTGGCGATCGCTGTTTCCTTGGCCAGCGGCGCCAGCGAGACAAAGACGATGGTTGCGACAGGCCGTCGTTCCACGTACATGGCTAGCCCCCACAATGTCAGGGCTGCAGCCAGCGTGTCGAGTTGCGCCAACGAACTCTGGGTGAAGAAGACCGGGTACAGGGCGGTACACAGGACGGTAGCCGCGGCGACCGCTCGACCAGCTACATCCTGTGAAAGCCGCCACAAGCCCAGCAGCGCAAACGCGGCGATCGCCAACATGGAGGTCCGGGTCACCGCCGGCGCAAACACCGACGCCTTCCACCACAAAGCCAGCCACATCATCACCAGGGGCGGATGCGCATTCGACAGCGTGGTGCTTGGTACCAGCGATCCGGTTAGAAGCAGGTCGCGTGCCGCGGGAATGAAATACCCCGCCTCATCCCAGAAATACGGCAACCGAAGCAGGGGCGCATGAGTCACAACCAGGGCGAAGAAAATTCCCGCATACACGAGCAGTTCATCGGCCCGTCGCAACGCGACGCGATGGAGCGCTGTATTTTGTAATGTCAGCGGAGGGTTATGCCTGGAGAGTCTCACAATTTGCGAACGTCAGCTAATCTGGCGGGCACGTAGCTTGTCGGGAAACAACCGACATTTAAGCAGCACCGCGATGCCGAGAAAATACACCGCGTCCTAAGCCCTTAGCCGCGATCCCACCTTTCGACTAGTGAATTGGGCCCGAGCCGGGACCCACTCGCGGGTCGAGTTTGATCTCGCCAAATGTGTTTTCGTAGTTGATCAAGTTCTGCTGCAGGATGGTGAGCAGCGCCTTGGCCTGCTGCGGACTCAGATAGATTCCCTGGAAGTTGCGTACGTCCACATGGGCCTCATCCTGCTGCTGAAGGGTGCCGAAGACCAGAAAGAAGTCCCAAACATTCACCCGCACCTGCACGCTGTTGGCATAGCTTTCGCGGTAATCCTGCGTGGTCGTTAACTGGATAGCTGGTTGCGTAGGATTCGTCATCGTTACCTCGGACCTGTGCCGGTAGTCGGTTTGTCATTTCAGGCGCCGGATGACAGGGCTGGCGCTGTCATTTCAGTCGGCGACTTCACCGCATACCGAAGGATGCAGTGTATCAAAGGGATGGGCAAAATACCGGATCGTGAGTAGCTGATCGTGCGCGCAAAAAAACGGCGGCTCCATGGAAGGAGCCGCCGAGACGAAGCAT
>CAWITJ010000004.1:0-628669 GCA_963838995.1 uncultured Acidobacteriaceae bacterium
GGGATGCGTGTTCTTCACGGTCGTTTTATGAGGCCCGGACACCAGTGTGATTGCCGGCATCACTCCCATGGGAGAATCATTACCCCGGCAAACGCATCAGCTCACGCCCGGATCTGAACCTTCTGGACCGGATGTCTATCGTCGCAGTTCCGATCTCGGCAGGTCGCGCTAACAGTTTAATGAATGGACTTTTCGGGTTTGGTGCCGGGGCAGGATCACGGCCTGCTCTATGGCTGAATTTGCGGTTTGTACTTCGCCTGGAACAACCGGAGTTTGAACAGGTGCCATCTGGCCCGCCAGGTCTTTACCCAAAGAAAGAACTCGCGCCAGGGCGTCGCGAAGAAATCCGCCAGTCGGGGAGAAGACCCTTCTCTACTTCTAGATTATTCCGCACCAAGGGGGCTTGCCGCAAGATCCCGACCATGTTGCATCATCGTCGACGGAGCACGAACCCTGACCCGGGAGGCACGATGAAACAGCATGCTGTGGTCATTGCCGGAGGGGGCCCTACCGGGTTGATGCTGGCAGCCGAGCTGGCACTGGCAGATATTGATGTTGCCATTGTCGAGCGCCGCACCAACCAGGAGCTCGTCGGCTCGCGGGCTGGCGGTTTGCACCCACGGACCATCGAGCTCCTCGATCAGCGCGGCATTGCCGAACGCTTCCTCTCCCTCGGACAGCTCCATCCGTTCGTAAGCTTCCACCGGATCCATCTGGACATCGCCGATTTCCCCACCCGCCACAACTGCCTGCTCGCACTGCGGCAGAAACACATCGAGCGCATCCTCGCCGGCTGGGTCGGCGAGCTTAAGGTGCGGATCTATCGCGGAGGCGAAGTGTCTGGCTGTGCCCAGGACGAAACCGGCGTCGACGTCGAACTCTCCGACGGCACGTCGCTCCGCGCCGAATACCTCGTCGGCTGCGATGGAGGGCGCAGCGTCGTCCGAAAAGTCACGGGCATCGAGTTCGCCGGCTGGGATCCGACAACGAGCTGGTTGATCGCCGAGGTCCATATGTCCGAGGAGCCGCCGTGGGGCTTTCGCGAGGACGCCACTGGTACCCACGCGATCGGCAAGTTGGAAGATGGCCGTGCCATGGCGGCAGTGCTGACCGAATCGCAACTTAACACCGCCGGCGAACCGACACTGGATGATGTCCGCGCGGCCCTCATCGCCGTTTACGGGACCGATTTCGGCATCCACAGTCCCATCTGGATCTCCAGATTCACGGACGTGACGCGCCAAGCCTCCGCCTACCGCGAACGGCGGGTCTTGCTCGCAGGCGACGCTGCGCACGTGCATCCCCCGATGGGTGGACAGGGTCTCAACATCGGCGTGCAGGATGCGGTGAACCTGGGATGGAAGCTGGCGCAGGTGGTCAAGCGGACCTCACCAGAATGCCTCCTCGACACTTATCACGGCGAGCGCCACCCCGTCGCATCCCGCGTGCTGCGCAACACGATGGCGCAAGTCGCGCTTCGCCGGCCAGACGACCGCACCAAGGCCTTGGCTGACACCTTTGCCGAGTTCCTCACAGTGGACGAGGTTCGCAAACGACTTGCGGCCGAGATGTCCGGATTGGACGTCCACTACGGTCTCGGCGACGGGCACCCATTGCTCGGACGCCGCATGCCCGATCTCGATCTCATCACCGCTGACCGAACTCTACGTGTCTTCACCCTGCTGCACCAGGCCTGGCCACTGTTGATCAACTTCGCCGAATCTGGCAGGTTCGACATCACTCCGTGGGCGAACCGCGTTCGCTTGATCGACGCGAAATATGTGGGAAAGTGGGAGCTTCCGGCGATCGGGCCAGTCGCAGCTCCCTCCGCTGTACTGATTCGGCCCGACGGCTATGTGGCTTGGGTGGGAGGCGAGAGTCAATTGGGGTTCGCCGACGCTCTAACCACCTGGTTCGGACCGCCCATGGCGTCGTAAGCGGGCGGGCTTTGACTTTTCAGGCTTGGTGCCGGGAGGGGGGGTCGAACCCCCATGACCCGAAGGTCGGCGGATTTTGAGTCCGCTGCGTCTGCCAGTTCCGCCATCCCGGCGAAGGAAGGCCTTTTCAGGTTAGCACAGCCTTAACGCACCTCCCAACCCCTGCTTAGCGCCCCGCTTGCCGGCAGCGCGCTGCGAAACACCAATTCTACGGCCGACTCTTCCAACTCGAGAACGCACCTGCTGCTCCGTGAGTTTTCCGGCAAACAAACGAACGGCGCTTGCGACACGAAACCGCGACCCCATCCCTCGATCCCCGCAGACCCGCAAAAACATGAATATTCCGTGAAGAATCGTTAAAATCAAGGCTGGCGAGGTTCTTCTAACCTGCTCCAAGCGGATCACCGCATTACAATGAACCTCGATTTCCGCATCCAGAACTTTTATGAGCTCATTGCCCAAACCCGCCCCCAAGGGAAGACGGACGTCCGCCCGCGCCAACGCCGCCACGCCGCAAAATCAGGCCGCCACTTCCTCCGTACTCGAGCTTGACGATCCCTCGCTTTACGTCAATCGCGAGCTGAGCCTGCTCGACTTCCAGCGCCGTGTCCTCGAGGAAGCCCAGGACAGCCTGAACCCGGTGCTGGAGCGCCTGATGTTCCTGTCCTTCGTCGGCTCCAACATCGACGAGTTCTTCATGGTGCGTGTGGCCGGGCTCAAGCGGCAGATCGAGAACGGCGTGCTCGACACCGGCCCCGACGGCATGACGCCGGCCGAGCAACTGCGCGCCATCCGCGCCTCGGTCATCCGACTCTTCCGCAGCGCCCACGACTGCTGGACTAAAGAGTTGATTCCCGCCCTCGACGAAGGCGGTATTCACATCCTGAACTACGCCGATCTGACCGACGAGCAGCGCGCCACCGCGAACGCCTATTTCCAGGCAGCGGTCTTCCCCACTCTCACGCCGCTGGCCTTCGATCCCGGCCGGCCGTTTCCGCACATCTCCAACCTCAGTCTGAACCTGGCCGTGCTGCTGCGCGCCGGCGAAGGCGAGGAGCACTTCGCTCGCGTCAAAATTCCTGACACTCTGCCGCAACTGGTTCCGCTTTCTGGCGCCGGCAAGCCGAAGAGCCGCACCAAGGTCCCAGCCAAAGAGCAGTCCTTCGTCTGGCTGGAGCAATTGGTGACGGCCAACCTTGCCGACCTCTTCCCCGGCATGACGATCCTGGAGGCGCACCCCTTCCACATCACGCGCGACGCCGACAGCGAAATTCAGGACCTGGAAGCCGGCGACCTGCTGGAATCGGTGGAAGAAGGCGTGTGGCAGCGCCGCTTTGCCGATGTGGTCCGGGTTGAAGTCGACGAGGCCATGCCGGCACTCATCCAGGACATCCTCATCAAGAATCTGGAGCTCGAGCGGGAAGACATTTACAAGGTCAGCGGCGGTCCGCTTTCCCTGGTCCGCGTGCGCACTCTGACCAAGATCGATCGCCCCGATCTAAAGTTCCCTCCCTTTGTCCCCGCCATTCCGGTGGCCTTGTCCAAAGACAGCGATGACGAGAACATCTTCGCCACCATCCAGCGCGGCGACATCCTGCTGCACCATCCGTTCGATTCGTTTCAGCCGGTCGTCGGACTGCTGCAACAGGCAGCTCGCGATCCCAACGTACTGGCCATCAAGATCACTTTGTATCGCGTTGGCCACAACGCCCCGGTTGTCGACGCCTTGCTGGAAGCCGTGGAGAACGGCAAGCAGGTCGCCGTCCTTTTGGAACTGAAAGCCCGCTTCGACGAAGAGAGCAACATCGAGTGGGCGCGCAAACTGGAAGAATACGGCGTCCACGTGGTCTATGGCCTCATGGGCTTGAAGGTCCACTGCAAGGCTGCGCTGATCGTCCGCAAAGAAGGCGACGTCATCCGCCGCTACGCTCACCTGTCCACCGGCAACTACAACAGCGTGACCGCGCAGCTCTACACCGACATCGGCATGTTTACCTGCGATCCGGAGATTGGGGCCGACGGCACCGATCTGTTCAACTTCCTCACCGGCTATTCCGCCAAGAGTTCCTATCGCAAGCCTGCTGGTATCGCCCGTCACCTTGCGCGCCGGGCTCGAGCAACTCATCCTGCGTGAGATCGAACACCAGAAGAAGGGCCACGACGGCCACATGATTCTTAAGATGAACGCCCTGGTCGACCGCAAGATGATCCAGTTGCTCTATCAGGCGTCGCAGGCGGGCGTGAAAGTACAGTTACTGGTTCGCGGCATCTGCTGCCTGCTGCCGGGGGTCAAGGGCGTCAGCGAAAACATCACCGTCACCAGCATCGTCGGCCGCTTCCTCGAGCACAGCCGCATCTTCTACTTCGCCAATGGTGGGCAGGACGAGGTGTACCTGGGCAGCGCCGACTTCATGCCGCGCAACCTCAACCGCCGCGTCGAAGTCGACTTCCCCGTGCTGGAGAAGCCGCTGGTCCGCATGATTCGCGACGAAATACTGGGCACCTATTTGAAGGAACAAGCCAAAGCCCGGCACATGACCTCGGATGGCAAGTATGTGCGCGACTCCAACTACAACAAGAAGGACGCGCTGAACAGCCAGGAAACCTTCCTCGCCCGTGCCGCCAAACGTCAGGCCAAGGAAGCTCTGCTCCGCGGCAAAGTCTAAGCACTTTCCATCCACGATTGGGGGTTATTGGCTTGTGCCCCAGGTTCGCCCCGGTGTTGGGCTGACCTGGGACGATCAAAACTCCAACTCTCCCGCTGAGCGGTACCATAGACACAGCGCAGGGTAACGGAACCCGTCTTGCCGCGTCATTGGAGTTACATGGGCAATTGGCCGCGCATCATCCCGGAAGAGCCAACGCGCATCGCCCGTCGATCGGGCTCGCGTCGACCCTATTCGGCGTTGCTTTTCGCCGCCTGCCTCCTTCTGGCCAGCCTGAAAATGCCTGCCCAGAGTTCTCCTTCTTCGTCGAAAACCAACGACACCTACGTCCTCAGTGGCACTGTCATCAATTCCGCCACGGGTGAACCTATCCCGCGAGCGCTGGTGCGCACCGCGGGCAGAACCCAACGCACCGCCTTTAGCGACACGGAGGGACATTTCCAAATGGAGGGCCTGCCCTCCGGCCGCGTCGGCCTGTCGGCGCAGAAACCCGGCTTCAACACCGAGCAGGACATGGAGGTGTCGTCCTCCGGCTGGATCGACATTGGCCCTAACACCGGCCCTCAGGTTGTGAAGTTGGTCCCGCAGAGCGCCATCTCCGGACGTGTCACCGACGCCGCCGGCCAGCCTATCGAGCACATCGGAGTGCGTCTTACCAGTCGCAGCTTGCGCAATGGCCGAAGGCATTGGGAATCGCACGGCATGACCGAAACCGATGAAGACGGCCACTTCCGCTTTTCCAATCTGATGGCCGGTACGTACTACTTAGCCGCAGGGCCCATGGCCGAGGAAAACCGCCTGCTGGCCGCCCAGGAAAAGCCTCACCTCGGCTATCCCCACCTGTATTACCCCGGCTCGCCCGACATTTCCTCAGCGTCCACTATTCAACTCATCGCCGGTCAGCAGAGCGAGGCCGACTTCTCCCTCGCCTCGGTTCCACTGTATGAAGTATCCGGCTCGGTCAGCGGCTATCTTCCCGAGCAGGGCGTCGGCTTCCAGGTACTCACTCCGTCTGGCGACGAGCTTTCCCTTCCTACCACCTTCAACTCCGAAACCGGAATCTTCCACTTGGAAGGCGCTCCCGCAGGTACTTATCTTTTGCGTGCACTGGGCCAGGCTGGCGGCCAGCAGTTACGAGCCGACGTCCGGCTAAACATCGCCTCCAACCTCGACAACGTCCGCCTCGCGCTGGCGCCGACCGTCTCCATCCCCATCGTCGCTCGCACCGATTCGCGCGATTCTTCCAATACCACTTCGCCCGCCTTCGATCCCGATCATCCGCCCGTTTCCGTGCACCTGGTGCCGACCGAACCGGCCGCCAACGAGGTGTACTCTGCCATCGAGTCGCACGGTTCCGGGCATGACACCATGCTGCTGCAGAGTGTCGACAGCGGTACCTATACCGTTGACGTCATCGCTCATCCCCCCTGGTATGTGCAGTCGGCCACCTACGCGCAAACCAACGTGCTGGCTGACGACATATCCATCGCCTCCGGCAGCCAGAGCTATCCTTTGGATCTGGTCTTGCGCAGCGACAGCGCGACCCTGACCGGCACCTTGAAGTCCGCCGACGCAACCCCGCCGCCGCAGGCAACCGTGCTGGTCGCTCCCCAAGCGGCTTCCCGGGTTGGGCCTCGCATGGCGCAGGCCGTCGGTGGCAGCTTCAGCGTGCGCGGGCTCGCCCCGGGCGATTACCTGGTGTACGCGCTCGATCGGGTGGATGGCATGGAATACACCAACCCGGAAACGCTTCAGCCTTACGCTTCCCAAGCCGCTCACGTCACCTTGACTGCCGGCCAGAAAGCGCAAGTCACCGTCGATCTCATCCACGTTGGAAAGGGAGACTGACCAACTGTGCTGGCTCGCTTCGCCATCGTTCTGCTGTTCGCCGCTGCGCTGCTCGGCCAGCAATCCAGCCCTGCTCCGCCGCCGAAAGCTCCTTCCGGTTCGCCGTCCGCGACAACCAACCGCATCGCCGGCACTGTCGTGAACTCGCTCACCGGCCAACCCGTTGCCTCGGCGTCGGTCGCCATCGCGCCCACTATCCAGGGCGCCGATCGCGAGATATCCAAGTCCTACACCACCGGCCCCGATGGACGCTTCGTTTTCTCCGGCCTTAGCCGCGGCAAATACTCCCTGATGGCGGAAGCCCGCGGCTTCTCGCTGCAATACTTCGAGCACCACGATCCCTACGCCTCCGCCGTCGCGGTCGGCCCCGATCTCGAGACCGCGCAAATCGTCTTTCGTCTTGAGCCCGATGCCTCCATCGAAGGCGCGGTCACCGACGAGAACAACGATCCGGTCCAAAACGCGCTGGTGCGGCTCTTCCAGAAAAATACCGACGGCGGTGAGCAGAAGACCTTGCCCGTGAACCAGTCGCAGACCGACGATCAGGGCCGCTATCACATCGGACATCTCGCGCCCGGCACCTATTACCTCGCCGTCTCATCGCGCCCCTGGTATGCGCAAAACACCCGTCCCGGCAATCACGGACCTAACAATAATTCCGACGCGGCGTCCGCCACTACGTCTCTCGACGTCACCTATCCGCTAACCTTCTATCCGCAGGCCGCCGATTCCGCCAGCGCCTCCCCGCTTCAGTTGACGCCCGGCGAGAAGGCCTCTGCCGATGTCGTCCTGCGCGCTGTTCCTTCGCTCCATCTGCGCATCCATCTCGGCGGCTCGGCGCCCAATGAAGTCCTGGGTAGAATGGTTTTCCCGCACGTCTCGCAGCGCGTCTTCGAAGGCTACCTCGACTCCGTCTTCAACGCGCCTGACTCCTGGGTCGGACCCGGCGTGATCGAGATTGCGGGCCTCGCTCCCGGTCACTATGTGATCGAGTTTCCACCCTCTTCCGGCTCGGGTGACAAGGGCGGATCGCGCGGCTGGTATAAGGAGATCGACTTGGCGGGCGACGCTGAGATCAACGCCTCCGACGGCCCCTCTTTCACCTCCGTCGGCGGCACCATCCTGTTTGAAGGTTTGCCGCGTGTGCCCCACGATGCCTCCATCCAGCTCTCCAACCCCGAAACCGGCGAGGCCTTCCGCAGCGACTTGACCGAACGTGGTGACTTCGACTTTCACGCCGACGACGTCCGCCCCGGTCGCTACACCGTGCTGCTGGAAAACGCCAACGGTTTCTACCTGAGGAAACTTTCTGCCACCGGCGCCCGCATTATCGGCCGTACCATCGATATCGGCGCCGCCGCTTCGGTTCGCATCATCGCCGTCGCCTCGCGCGGAGCCGCACAAGTGGAAGGCACCGCCATGCGCGAAGGCGAGCCCTTCGCCGGCGCCATGATCGTGCTCATCCCCCAGGACCCGGCCCATAATTCGCCGCTCTTCCGCCGCGACCAAAGCGACACCGACGGTACCTTTACCCTCGCTAACGTGGTCCCCGGACACTACACCGCTATCGCCATCGCCAACGGTTGGGACCTGGAGTGGGCCAATCCCACGGTTCTCCAGCCCTACCTTGCAAAAGGCGAACCGGTGGAGGTCCCCGTGGAAGGCAAGCTCCAGATCAAAGTGCAAGTGCAGTAGTGGTAACAAAGCTGTTCACCACAGAGGCACGGAGAACACAAAGAACACGGAGAATAAAGACAACGGAGAGAACACGGTGAGAAGCGATTGATGGCTCTCGCATCGCCGAGCAACGTCCATTAATCGTCGCCCCCAAAGCTGTCATCCTGAGCGCCAGCGAAGGACCCCTACCCCCGAAAGGAAGTGCCATCCCGACCGAAGCGAACCCGAAGTCGCAGCGCAGTGGAGGGACCTGCTTTCCCATCCCGAAAGCAACCCCTCCAAAGCGGTGGGTTTAACTGACCGCCAGCCACTGGCCACTAACCCCTGCACTTTGTCATCCTGAGCGCAGGTGCGCCGCTTTTGCGCACCGAAGTCGAAGGACCTGCGGTTTGCCCACACTGGCAAGGTCTTCACGCCCGCAAAGTATTAACGAACAACTGTCGCACCGGCAACTGCCACTGAGCACCGACAACTGACCACTCACATTTGTCATCCTGAGCGCCAGCGAAGGACCCCTACCCCCTCAACGAAGTGTCCTCCCGACCGAAGCGCAGACGAAGTCGCAGCGCAGCGGAGGGACCGGCTTCCCCAAACCCCAGGCAAGTCGCCGCAGCCGTGGGTTTAACTGACCACTAGCCACTGGCCACTAATCACTGCACTTTGTCATCCCGACCGAAACGAACCCGAGTCGCAGCGGAGGGACCTGCTTTCGCTACTCGCGAGCAATGTTCTACAAACCAAAAAAATCCCGGCAACGCTTCGCAACGCTGCCGGGAAAACAACTGATGTCACTGCGTTACGCCGACGCTACCGCTTTCGGTTGCGGCGCGCCAAACCGCACCGCTTTCGCCAGCAGGATGGTCTCGATCCCACGCAGCGCTTCCAGCACCGGCTCCGTCACGTCGCCGTCCACCTGCACCACGGCAACGGCCGACGCCGCATCCGCGCTCTTCCGCGCCCCAGCGAGAAGTTCGCGATGTTGATGTTGTGCTGGCCCAGTGCCGTGCCCACCCGGCCAATCACGCCGGGCACATCCAGGTTGCGCAGGTAAATCACGTTGCCTTCCAGCGGCGCCTCCACGTGGATGCCGTCGATCTCCAGCAGCCTGGGCTGGCCTCCGGGCTGCACGCATCCCGCCACCGTGTTCTCCTCTGCCCGCTCTTGAACGTCACCCGCAGAACATTGGCTGCCGATGTCCCCGCGTCGCGCGCATTCTTGCGCTCCGTCAGCGCGGATGCCCCGCTCCTCGGCCACCGAAGCCGCGTTCACCAGGTTCGCCCGCTCGTGCGCGTGGGCCAACTGGTTCAGCGCGCCGGCCACCGCGGCATTGCGGATGAGCGCAGTTTTCCAGTCGGCCAATGCGCCGCTGTAGGTCAGACCAATCTCCTCCACGCCGCCTTCGCCCGACTTGCGCCAGGAAAGTTCCCAGCCGCTCGCCCAACGCAATGTAGGGCAGCATCTCTGGTACTCCTCCTCGCTGATCGAAGGCACGTTGACCGCGTTCTGGATCACGCCCTTGGTCAGGTACTCGCGTACTTGCTGCGCAATCTGCACGCCTACGGCTTCCTGCGCTTCGTGGGTCGAACCCGCGATGTGCGGTGTCAGGATGACGTTGGCCATCGCCATCAGCGGCGAGTCTTTCAGCGGCTCGTTGCTGTAGACATCCAGTCCCGCTCCGCCGAACTGTCCCGGACTCCAGCGCCGCGATCACCGCTGCGTCATTCGACAACTCGCCGCGAGCGCAGTTCACCAGCCGCACACCCTTCTTCATCTTGCGGATGGCTTCGGCGTTAATCATGCCCTGCGTCTGCGGTGTCAGGCCAACGTGCAGCGTGATGTAGTCCGACTGGGCATACAACTCGTCCAGCGGAGCCATGGTCACGTTAAGCTGCTGCGCAAAGCTGGGTGCGACATACGGATCGTGCGCGACCACCTTCATCCCGAAGGCCAGTGCACGCCGCGAGACCTCGACGCCCACGCGTCCCAGTCCCACGATGCCCAGCGTCTTGCCCCGCAGTTCCGTGCCTTGCAGCGTCTTCTTCTCCCATTTGCCGGCGTGCATCGTGACATCGGCACGTACCAGTTGACCGCGCCAGCGCCAGCATCAGGGCAAACGTGTGCTCGGCGACCGCTACCGCATTGCCTCCGGGCGTGTTCATCACCACGATGCCGCGCTTGGTGGCGGCTTCGAGATCGACGTTGTCGACGCCCACGCCCGCGCGCCCAATGACGCGCAGCTTGGGAGCCTTGTCCATCATGGCCGCGTCGACAAACGTCGCCGAGCGCACCAGGATGGCATCCGCGTTGGCCAGTTCTCCGGCCAGCGATTCCTTGTCCGGACTTACCACTGTCCAGTCACCGCTCTCGCCGAAGACCTTCAAGCGTGGACGGAGATACTTTATCGGCAATCACGACTTTCATACTTTAGCCGCCTCGGCGAATTGACCGGCAAAGGCCTCTTGCACGGCGCGCACGCCAGCGCCCAGTTCGAAGTTATGCGATGGCGCGACCTTCAGCAGCACATGCTCCAGCGCCCCGATTACGCCAATCGCGTCCAGATAGTCGTAGTAGCCAAGATGAGCGATGCGGAACAACTTGCCCCTTCATCTCGCCCTGGCCGTTGGCCACGACCATGGCAAACCGCTCGCGGAATTCCTTCACGATCGCGCTGGAATCCACGCCCTTGGGAGCCAGCACTGCCGTGACCGCCGCCGCCGGACAGGTGCCGGCGAACAAGCCCCAGGCCCAGCGCCTGCACGCCCGCGCGTACCATGGCCGCCGAAGTTTCCGCGTTGTGGATGAGCGCATCGCGTCCATCCGCCAGATTGCCGCCGCCCGATCTTGCGAATGTAATCCAGCGCCGCCGCCAGTCCGCAATCAGTGCCACCGCCGGGGTGAACGCCGACTCGCCCTTGGTCTGCGACTTGCGCTCCTTGCGCAGATCGAAGTAAAACCGCGGCTGCTTGGCCGTTTCCATCCGCTGCCACGCCCGCTCGCTCACGCTGAGATAGGCCAGCCCGGGAGGAATCATGACGGCTTTCTGCGAGCCGCCGATCAGAACGTCGATGCCCCAGTCGTCGACTTCGAAGTGCGTGGTGCCCAGGCCGGTGATGCCGTCGACGACCAGCAGCGTGTCGGTGCCCTTCAGCAGCGCTGCGATCGCCTTCACATCATGTCGCGCGCCGGTCGAGGTTTCCGTCGCCTGCATGTACACGCACACTCACGCCATCCAGCTTCGACTTTGACTTCCGCCAGGTTAAAGGTCTGGCCATAAGGAACCGACAGCAGCTCGATCTGGCAGCCATACGCCTTGGCCAGATCGCGCCACCGCTCGCCAAACTTGCCGGCGCTCAGCACGAGCACCTTCTCGCCCGGCGACGTAAGGTTCGATACCGCTGCTTCCATCGCGCCGGTGCCCGAGGAGGCCAGGATCAGTACATCGTTCTTGGTGCCGATAAAAGTCTTGAGATCAGCCAGGGTGCGGCTGAAAAATTTCACGGAATTCTGCGGTGCGGTGATGCATGTCCGCGGCTGCTATCGCGTTCTGCGCTGCCGGAAGGAGAGGAGTAGGACCGGGAGTGAATAACCTTGTCTTACGAAGCATACAATTCACCTGCTCGTAGATTGCCGGCATGGAAAATGCCGACGTACCAATATAGAACTCCCCGGGCAAGCAAGCTAGCGCAGGCTGGCACGCCCGCTGTGCCGCCTGTCACCCGTTGCTGTGACCCCGGACCGGCTGCGATCATGGCACAATAAACCGATGCCCGTTAAGGACATAAGCCCCAGTCTCCTATCCCGCGCTCAGGGCTGTCTATTAGGCCAGTTGTCTGGTGACGCCCTGGGCAGCCTGGTCGAATTCCAGAGCCCCGACGAGATCCGCCAGGAATATCCCACCGGCGTCCGCGAACTCGCCGCCGGAGGCACCTGGAACACCATCGCCGGCCAGCCCACCGACGACTCCGAGATGGCTCTGGCGCTCGCCCGCACCCTCGTGGAACGCTCTACCTACGACCCCGATCGCGCCCGCGCCGCCTACGTCACCTGGCTCGAGTCCCAGCCTTTCGATTGCGGCACCACTATTCTCTGCGGTCTCAGCGGACGGCCCAATCAACACAGCCAGGCCAACGGAGCGCTTATGCGCGTCAGCCCCCTCGGCATCTACGGCGCCCATTCCGATCTGCAGCAGGTCGCCCGTTGGGCCGAACAGGACGCGGCCATCACCCATCCCCATCTGCTCTGCCAGCAGGTGAACGCTCTGTTCGCCATGGCCGTCGCCTATGCCGTATCCACCAAGGTCACCGCCTGGCGATTGGTCACCGAGATCGACGCCTGGGCCAAGAGCATGGCCGTCACTCCCGTGCTGCTCGACGCCATCGCCGACTCCTTCGACGCTCGCCCCCGCGACTACCTCTCCCAGCAGGGATGGGTTTTGATCGCTTTCCAAAACGCTCTCTACCAACTGCTGCATGCCCGCAACCTGGAAGAAGGCGTGGTCGACACCGTCATGCGCGGCGGCGATACTGACACCAACGCCGCCATCGCCGGAGCCTTGTTTGGCGCGGTCTACGGGATCGACGCGGTTCCTCAGCAATGGATGAAAGCCGTACTCAGTTGCCGTCCCGATGCAGCCAATCCTGACGTTCAGCATCCCCGTCCCAGTTGCTATTGGCCGGTGGACGCCCTGCAACTCGCCGAGCAACTCGTCGTCGCAGGCGCCGCCGCCAACGGCGATTCCATCATCGCTTCGTCTGAACCCGCTCTCTGAATCCCGTCCGTCCCCTTATAATTGCGCCATGAGCCTTACCGAACGCGTGCAAAAAGACATGGTCGACGCCATGCGCAAAAAAGAAGAGCTCCGCCTCTCCACCCTGCGCATGATGAAAGCCGCCCTCCAGAACAAGCGCATCGAAAAGCGCGCCGACCTCGACGAAAAGGAAGAGCTGCAGGTCTTCACCACCATGATCAAGCAGCGCAAGGACTCGGTCGAGCAGTTCGAGAAGGGCAACCGCCATGAACTAGCCGTGAAAGAAGGCCAGGAGATCGCCATCATCGAGGCCTACATGCCTCAGGCGGTCGGCGAAGCCGAAATCACTGCCGCGGTCCAGGCCGTCGTCGCTGAAATGGGCTCTCCCACAATGAAAGACATGGGCGCAGTCATGAAAAACGTGATGGCCAAATTCGGCGGCGCGAGAGTCGACGGCAAGCTGGTCAGCGAGGCTGTGAAAAAGGCGCTTAGCGCTTAGCTACAGCAATTAGCATTTAGCACCCAGCATTCAGCACTGAGTAGTCAGCACTAAGCATTCAGCATTCAGCATTCAGCACTCAGCACTCAAAGAAGTGCCATCCCGACCGAAGCGTAGACGAAGTCGGAGCGTAGCGGAGGGACCTGCTGTGGTCACACCAGAAGCCGACGTCCGCTGACTTCGAGCACTGCACGCCGCCACAATCTACAACCACTGGCCACCGGCCACTGACCACTGACCACTGACCACTGTTCTCTGTTCTCTGTCATCCTGAGCGCCAGCGAAGGACCCCTATCACCCGGCAAAACCGCCCTGCCCGTGTCGGCGAATTCCGGCATCGAACTATTATCCAGTTGTTACTCCCTGCTCTCCGTTGAAGTGTCATCCCGACCGAAGCGTAGACGAAGTCGGAGCGTAGCGGAGGGACCTGCTTTGGTCACACCAAAAGCCGACGTCCGCTGACTTCGCGCACTACACGCCGCCACAATCTACAACCACTGGCCACCGACCACCGACCACTGGCCACTGTTCTCTGTCATCCTGAGCGCCTGCGAAGGACCCCTATCCCCGCAAAGACCTGTCATCCCGGAAATCTCCCGAAATGTTGTAATCTTGAAATCAGTCCTGATGTCGTACCAACGCACAGTGGAACAGCTTTACGCGCTGGGGCACGAGCTGGCCAGCACGCCCTCGCACAAGTTCGACTTGGCCTACATGCGCGAGATGCTCGACGCGCTCGGCCATCCCGAACGCCGCTTCGCCAGCGTGCTCATCGCCGGCACCAACGGCAAGGGTTCCACCGCCGCCACTCTGGCCGCCATCCTGCAAGCCGCCGGATACCGCACCGCCCTCTACAGCTCTCCCCACCTGGTCAGCATCAACGAACGCATTCGGGTAAACGGCGAAGCCATCTCCAACGTGGAGTTCGGCGCCATCCACGAGCGCGTGGAACAGGCCGCCCAGCAGCTTCTCGACGCCGGCAAACTGCCCTGGCATCCCAGCTTCTTCGAGATGCTCACCGCCATGGCCTTCGAATATTTCGCCAGCATAGGCGTCGACATCGCCGTGCTGGAAGTCGGCATGGGCGGCCGCCTCGACGCCACCAATGTCGTCGATCCCGTCATCTCGGTCATTGCCGACATCTCGCTCGACCACCAGAAATACCTCGGCGAAACCATCGGCGAAATCGCCGGCGAAAAGGCCGGCATCATCCGCAAACACGGTGTGGTCGTCACTCTGCCGCAGCATCCCCAGGCCAACGACGTTCTGGGACACGTCATGCAAGACCGCGAAGCCCGCGCCGTCAGCGCCGCAAAACACGTTCCGCCCATGTCGCCAGGAGCCGCAGCCCTCCTTGCCGGACGCATGCCTCCCGTCGCCGGCCGCAATCGTTATCCCCTCAGCGTGATGGAGGAAGAGATCGCCATCGATTCGCCGCTGGTCGGCCGCCATCAGTTGCGCAATATTGCCTTGGCCATCACCACGGCAGAGGAACTGGCCCACTTCGGCTTCAAGGTCACGCCCCAACAAATCGAGCAAGGCATTCGCCAGACCCATTGGCCGGGCCGCTTCCAGGTGCTGCCGCCTTCCGACGCAACCCACCACCGCGAGATGGTGCTTGACGTCGCTCACAATCCCGCGGGCGCCTGGGCGTTGCGCTCCGCGTTGTCGGAGAATTTTCCCGACCGCAAGCTGACGCTGGTCTTCGCCGCTATGCGCGACAAAGCCGTCCAGGAAATCGCCGACATCCTGTTTCCCGTCGCCGAGCAGGTCGTGGTGACCCAAGTCGACAATCCACGCTCCTCAACCGTCGAGGAATTGCGCCAGGCCGGCACGCGCACCGGGGCCCTGCTCTACGCGGAAGCCGCCGTTTCGCAAGCCTTGGCCCGCGCCCGCGAAGTCAGCGAGCCCGACAGTCTCATCGTCGTCACCGGCTCAATCTTCCTGGTAGGCGAGGCCATGAAGACCATGGGAATCGCAGCGTGACGCTCCGGCAACCTGTTGTACTGCGGCAGGACTGCACACTGGCCGACACGCGAGTTTCCGCGGGGACGAAGATAGCCTGCGGCAACACGAGAGATTGGATAAACGGGGGTTCGATTTTGCTGATTGCTGTTTGCTGACTGCGAATTGCTGACAACTGGCGGCTGAAAGCTAATGGCTGAAAAGCGACTTTCTCCGTGTCCTCTGTGTCTCCCTGGTGAATTAGCATTTCAACGAACAACATTGTCTGACACGCCCCAACCCGCGACCCTCGACCAGCGACGCAACTCGCTGCTCAGCCGCCTGCGCTCCTACTTCCTCTTTGTTCCCATCGTCTACCTGTACACCGGCATCCTCGGTACCGGTGCGCTTATCGTCTCGCTCTTCGACCGCAACGGCCGCGTGCTGCACTGGTTTGCCCGCACCTGGGCCACGCTCATCCTCAAAACCATCGGCATCCGCGTCCACGTGGAAGGCCTCGAGAACATCGACCACACGCAAGCCGCCATCTACACTGCTAACCATCTATCGGCAGCCGACATTCCCGTGCTCTACGCCTGTGTGCCGCTGCAATTCCGCATCATGGCCAAGCGCGAGCTCTTTCGCTACCCGTTCCTCGGCTGGTACCTCACGCGCTCCGGCCAAATCCCCATTGTTACCGGCGACCCGCACGCCTCACTGCGCAGCTTAAGCCGCGCCGGCGACGCCCTTCGCAAGGGCACCCCGCTCGTCGTCTTCCCTGAGGGCGGCCGTTCCTTCACCGGACAGCTGCAGGATTTCATGGGCGGCGCCTTCTACGCTGCCATCCGCGCCCAGGCCCCGGTTGTCCCCGTAGCCATCGTCGGCACCTACGAGCTTCTGCCCATCAACAGTTTTCATGTCTTGCCGGGCGACGTCACCCTGGTTTTCGGTGAGCCTATCCCTACTGCCGGCCTTCGCCTGCGCGACATGGAAAAACTCGCCGCCCAGGTGCGCCAAATCATCGCCGGCATGTACGATGCTCATGCCAAGCGCATGGCCCTGCCCACGGTCAGCGGCCAGGGCGAAACCAATCCGGCACTGAATGTCTGATTGCCGCATCCCACCCCTATGAAGCCGCGTATCGCCATCCCGGTGCCGCACTCCAGGCGACCTCTCTACGTGAAGGTCTCCCTGCCCCAGTACGAGCGCGCCGTGCGCCTCGCAGGCGGCGAGCCTGTCCTCATCGACGTCAAATCCACGCCCGCACAAATCGCTCAGGCGGTGAAGGCTTGCGACGGCGTCCTCCTGCCCGGCAGTCCCGCCGATGTCGATCCCGAAAAGTATGGCGCAACCCGGCACCCCGACACCGCTCCCGCCGATCCGCCCCGCGACAACACCGACGAGCTTCTGCTCCAGGACGCCTTCAACATGCGCAAGCCCGTCTTCGGCATCTGCTACGGCCTGCAATCTCTGAATGTCTGGCGTACCGGCACCCTCGACCAGCAACTGCCCCCAGGCATCAACCACAAGCCCGGACGCAATGTGCTCCAGGCGCACAGCGTGCAACTCGATCCCCAATCCAAGCTGGCAGCCATACTGCACGACGCCGGCGCGTTGCCCCAGGACGACGCAACCACCATCCCGGTCAACTCCAGCCATCATCAGGCCGCCGAGGTTGTAGGCGACGGCCTGCGTCTGGTCGCCTGGTCGCCCGACGACGACGTGAAAGAAGCCGTGGAAGGCACCTCGCCCGACCATTTCGTGCTCGCCGTGCAATGGCATCCCGAGCGCACCTACGACACCGAACCCGCCTCCCGCGCTATGTTCCGCGCCTTCATCCAGGCCGCCGCCCGCTGGCACACGCAACTCGCCAACAAACAACAAGACTTCGAGTCGGTAAGAAAAAGCTGATTCACCACAGAGACACCGAGACCAAGGAGTTTTCAACACTTGATTCTCACCAGTGCCGGTTTTCCTCCGTGTTCTCCTTGCCTCTGTGGTGAACACGATGTTCGCCGTTTTGCTCCGCAACCCCGCATCAATTACCCTGATCTCTTATGCTCGATCTAGCCTTTGTTCGCGATCATCTCCCTCTGGTCGAAGAAAAACTGCGTCAGCGCAACATGAACCCTGACGTCATCCTCAAAGACTTCGCCTCCATCGACGTCGAGCGCCGCGCCGCCATCACCGAAGCCGAAACCCTGAAGGCCCGCCGCAACAAGGCTACAGAAGAAATCCAGAAGCTTAAGAAGAACAAGCAGGACGCCACCGCACTCATCGACGAACCAAGGAGCTGCGCGAGAAGATCGCCGCCGCCGAAAAAGTCGCCGAAGAAGCTGACGCCCGCCTGCGTGCCATCCTGCTCAACATCCCCAACCTGCCCGACGACAGCGTCCCCGTCGGCCAGAGCGAGGAGGACAACGTCGAAGTCCGCCGCTGGGGCACGCCGCCGCAGTTCGACTTCACCCCCAAGCCCCACTGGGAACTCGGCGAAGAACTCGGCATCCTCGACCTCGAGCGCGCCGCCAAGCTCACCGGCGCCCGCTTCGCCGTCTATTGGGACCTCGGCGCGCGCCTCGAACGCGCCCTCATGAACTTCATGCTCGACCTGCACACCCGCGAGCACGGCTACACCGAGGTCCTGCCGCCGTTCCTGGTCAACGCCGACTCCATGTACGGCACCGGCCAGCTGCCCAAGTTCGAAGCCGATCTCTTCAAGGTTCCGCACGGCGACAAGAACCTCTACCTGATTCCCACCGCCGAAGTGCCGGTCACCAACCTCTATCGCGACGAAACCCTCGACGGCGCTCGCCTGCCGATCTCGCTCGCCGCCTACACGCCCTGCTTCCGCAGCGAAGCCGGCTCCTACGGCAAAGACGTGCGCGGCATCATCCGCCAGCACCAGTTCCAGAAAGTGGAGCTGGTGAAGTTCACCAAGCCCGAGCAATCCTGGGACGAGCACGAGAAACTCACGCGCAACGCCGAAGACAGTGCTGCAGAAGCTCGGCCTGCACTACCGCGTGATGGCGCTTTCGCACCGGCGATATGGGATGGTCGGCCGCGAAGACCTACGACCTCGAAGTCTGGCTTCCCGGGCAGCAACTCTTCCGCGAGATCTCTTCCTGCTCGAATTTCACTCGACTACCAGGCGCGTCGCGCCAACATTCGCTATCGCCCCGAAGGCGGCAAGAAGACGGAACTGGTGCACACGCTCAACGGCAGCGGCCTCGCCATCGGCCGCACCTGGGTCGCCATCGTCGAGAACTACCAGCAGGCCGACGGCAGCGTGCTGGTTCCCGAAGTCCTGCGGCCCTACATAGGCGCCGACCGCATCACCCCGAAGAAGTTTTAGAGGCAGGGGCGAGGGGTCAGGGGTTAGGGATTAGGTGCCAGGGGCTAGGTGTTAGGAAAATCCTGACCAAGGCAGTCGCCGGGTGCCCCACGTCTCGCGCCTTTCGAGACGTGGGTCTATACGAATCCGCGGGTGCCCCGTTCAACCGTCTTTAATTGGGCGGGGATTTTGTTATTCGAGCGGACGCCTTTCCCCCCACCATCAACCACTGTCATCCTGAGCGCCAGCGAAGGACCCCTATCCCCGGAAAAGAGCTGTCCTCCCACCAACAGTTTGACCCAAGAAACTCAAGCCCCGAAAGGCGCGACTCCGCAGTTAGCCCGGGACGCACCGTAGCGAAGTCTTCGATCGAGCGCACAAAAATGCCGGCGCTGTACCAACTCGTCCCTAGCCTCTATCCCCTACCCCTCATCTCGATGCACCGTCTCCATCGAAAACGCCGGCAGGCACACCGCAATGTACTCCGCTCCCTCAGGCTCGGGCGTCGAATACTGCACCCACTCCCCCGCATGCGTCACCACTGCCTGCCCGCCGCGTACGTCCAGCTCGCCAACCCTCGTCGTAACCCGCAGCAGCCCCCGCAGCACCACGGTAAATTCCTCGAACTCCGGCGTCTGCCCCGGCTCAACCCATCCCTGCGGACTGCGCATGTGCGCCACACTCACCGCGTCATCCTTCGAGTTGACGCGGCCAATGTACTCATCAATCAGTTTAGGTTTGTTCCCGGCGGCAGTAACGCGGGTAGGTTGCGTAATCAAAGTAGGCGGCATCGTTCCTCCAACCGGCAATTATAAAAGGGACGATCCACTAGTTACTCTGTCTTACCGACCAAGGGCTTCAGCCCGCGCGGAGGGACCTGCAGTTAGCGGGCAGAGGCACAGCGCTCGCACGTGCGATAGCAGGGCTCACTAACCCCTAACTTCTGGCCCCTAATCCCTGCTTTCCCTGCTACGTTTACAATGTCAGTCCGGAGGTCGCTTCCTCATGCGCCAACGGTTCGCTCTACTCCTAGCCCTTTGTTGCACCTTCATCCCAGGTATCCCCATGAATGCTCAAAGCACCGCCACCCAATCCGCACCCACCGTCGCCGAAGCCGAAGAATTCATGCGCGCCGCCGAATTCCGGCTCAACGATCTCGGCGTCAAAGCCAGCCGCGCCTCGTGGGTCCAGTCCAACTTCATCACCGATGACACCGAACAGATGTCGGCCGACGCCAACGAAGTCCTTATCGGCGCCACCACCGAGCTCGCCAAGCAGGCCACCCGCTTCGACAATCTGAAGCTCTCGCCCGAACTTACCCGCAAGATGCTGCTGCTCAAGCTCTCCGCGGCCGTTCCCGCACCTGCGCCCAACGACCCCAAAGAGCTGGCCGAACTCGCCCGCATCGGTACCTCGCTCGAAGCCGACTACGGCAAAGGCAAGTACTGCCCCACCACCGGCAAGCACAAGGGTGAGTGCCTCGACATCGGCACCATCCAGACCATCATGGCCACCAGCACCGATCCCGACGAACTCAAAGACCTCTGGGTCGGCTGGAGCACCGTCGGTCCGCCTATGCGCGATCGCTATGCCCGCTGGGTCGAGCTGGGCAACAAGGGCGCCAAGGAAATGGGCTTCAAAGACCTGGGAGCCATGTGGCGCGCCGGCTACGATATGACCCCCGACCAGTTCAGCGCCGAGGTCGAGCGCCTCTGGCAGCAGGTTCAGCCGCTCTACGAATCCCTGCACGCCTACGTCCGCACCAAGCTGGTCGAAAAGTACGGGCCCACCGCGGTTGATGCCGATGGCCGCATTCGCGCCGATCTGCTGGGCAATCCCTGGGCGCAGGAGTGGGGCAACATCTTCCCCCTCGTCGCTCCGCCGCAGCAGAAACCGCCCTATGACATCACCGACCTGCTGAAGGCCAAGAACGTCGACGCCATCGGCATGGTGAAGTATGGCGAAGGCTTCTTCGGCTCCATGGGCTTCGCGCCCCTTCCCAAAACCTTTTGGGAGCGTTCACTGTTCGTCAAGCCGCGCGACCGCGACGTCGTCTGCCACGCCAGCGCCTGGGACATCGATAACTTCGAGGACCTCCGCCTCAAGATGTGCATCCAGGTTCGCGGCGAAGACTTCGTCACCGTCCACCACGAACTTGGCCACAACATGTACCAGCGGGCCTATCAGCACCAGCCGTTCCTCTTTAAGAACGGCGCCAACGACGGATTCCACGAGGCTATCGGCGATAGCATCGCCCTGGCCATCACCCCCGAATACCTCAACAAGGTTGGCCTGCTCACCACCATCCCGCAAAGCGACGACACCGGCTACCTGCTGCATGCCGCCCTCGACAAGGTCGCCTTCCTGCCCTTCGGCCTGCTCATCGACCAGTGGCGCTGGCAGGTCTTCAGCGGCCAGATCAAGCCCGCCGACTACAACAAGGCATGGTGGCAGATGCGCGAGAAATACCAGGGCATCTTCCCGCCGGTCGAACGCACCGAAGCCGACTTCGATCCCGGCGCCAAATATCACGTCCCGGCTAACGTGCCCTACACCCGCTACTTCCTGGCGCGGATTTTGCAATTCCAGTTCTACCGCGCCATGTGCCGCGAAGCCGGCTTCACCGGGCCGCTCTATAAGTGCTCCTTCTACGGCAACAAGGCTGCCGGCGACAAGCTGAACGCCATGCTGGAGATGGGTCAGAGCAAGCCCTGGCCCGACGCCCTCTACGTCCTCACCGGCGAAAAGCAGATGGACGCCGGCGCCATGATGGAATACTTCGCCCCCCTCAAGAAATGGCTCGACGAACAGAACAAGGGCAAGCAGGTGGGATGGAAAAAGTAGGCAGCGGTTAGTAGTAAGAATCAGCAGTCAACAGTCAGCACTCAGCAATCAGTAGTCGGTAGCCAGTAGCGGTAGACTGAATCAGCAGCCAGCCGAGCGGCGAGTGTTTCGTTGACTGCGTGCCCCAGGTCTCGCGATTTTCGAGACCTCGGGCCGTAAAATCCCACGCATTCCATCAGACCACGGGTGCCCCGTTCAAGCGTCTTTCGCTTGAGCGGGTCTTTTGACTGTCTGGAACAGGAATCGGGTGCCCACGTCTTGCGCTGTACGAGACGCGGCACGGGTACCCCACGCCCGGTGCCGGGTGCCCCAGGTCTCGCGATTTTCGAGACCTGGGTTAAGCAGAAACTCACCGCCCGTGTCAGGGCACGGCTTCAGTCGTGCCGTAACGTGGCTTTTCTTGAAGAGATGGCTTTAGTCGGCCGCCCGCCCCAGGTCTCGGCTTTTCGAGACTTGGGCAATCTCTAACCCGAACCCTCTCCCGCCTAACGGGTGATCTCGAAGACAGTTCCCACAACCGGGCCCCCGATTCCTCCTACGGCCGTGGTGCCATAAAGATTGCCGGCGTGGTCCATGATCAATCCACCGTCCGGCACCCCCCCATCCGAAGCCTCGCTAAAGTCGTGCAACACGGTTTCGGTCCACCCACCTCTGCCGTCTGGCGAAAACTCGTAGGCTGTCCCGTAGAAGCCCGTGCCCCCATTGACCGTGGTGCCGAACAGGTTGCCGGCGCCGTCGAAAATCACTCCCGCCTGGGAGATATCCCGTCCGTGTAGGGATACGCAAGGTTGAAATGATGCAGCACGGTTTCCGTCCAGCTCTCGCCGACAATTGGAGTCAGTTCGAACAGCGAACCGTAGTGGTAAGTGCCGCCGTTGAAGGTGGTGCCATAGAGATTGCCGGCGCTGTCGAAGGTAACGCCGGCATAGGGATACGTTCCGTCCAGACCATTGTTGTTGAAGCTATACAGTAGCGCTTCCGTCCACCCACCACTTCCATTGGGCGACAACTCAAAAACCGAGCCCACGTTATTCGTGCCTCCGTAGGTCGTCGTGCCGTAAAGATTGCCGGCGCCATCCCAAATCAGAGTGCCCTCGGGATACGCTCCGTCGGTACCCGCGCCGAAACTGTGGAGCACGGTTTGCGTCCAGCCACCTCGGCCGTTGGGCGATAATTCGAACGCAGTTCCGTAGAAGTTGTCGCCCCCGTCGACGGTGACGCCGTAGAGATTGCCGGAGCCATCGAGGATAAGCCCCGCGACTGAATCGTAGCCGGTGGTTTGGTCAAAGGTGTGGAGCACGCTTTCCGTCCAGTCCACTGGCCATTGGGCGACAATTTGAAGACCATCCCCACCCCAAGAAGGCCGCCTGCGGTCGTGGTGCCGTACAGATTTCCCTGCCCATCGAAAACCAGAGCGGCCTGGGGTGAGGCTCCGTCCAGACCTGCGCCGAAACTATAGAGCAGCTTCTCTGTCTAGCCTTCCCTGCCGTCAGGCGACATCTCAAAGACGGACCCGGCGGCGTAGTTACCGCCTGCGACGGTGGTGCCGTAAAAATTGCCGGCGGCATCGGAAATGAGACTGGCTTCGGGATTTGCCCCGTCGCTGCCGGCAAAATTGAAGCTGTAAACTTTTTCGCTCCAATTGCCGTTCCCATCGTTCGACAGCTTGAACATGGTCCCGACGCTGTAGCTTCCACCATACGTGGTAGTGCCGAACAGATTGCCGGCAGCGTCCGCGAACAGAGCGCCTTCCGGCTCGAAGCCGTCAAAGGCACCGTGGACGAAGCTGTGCAGAACCTTTTCGCTCCACCCTCCACGCCGCTGGGCGATAGCTCAAACACCGCGCCGTAGTAGTGCGTACCTCCCGACCAGGTGGCGCCGTAGAGATTGACGGCGGCGTCGAACACAACGCCACTGAACGGATACGCTGCATCCACCCCGTTGCGGTTAAAGCTGTACAGCACGCTCTCCGTCCAACTGGAGCCATTGGGCGACAGCTTGAACACTGTGCCGGCGCCATACGTGCCGCCTTGATCGGTAGTCCCGTATAAGTTGCCGGCGCTATCGGAGGTCAGCGGCGAATAGAACGGATTCGATCCGTCCGAGCCGTCATTGTTGAAGTTGTGCAGTACCTTCTCCGTCCATCCTCCGTTGTGGTTCGGCGACAGCTTGAACGCGATTCCGCTGCCGTGCGTGCCACCGCTGCTGGTGGTGCCATAAAGATTGCCGGCGCCATCGAGGATCAGATTTGCCTCGGGATGAGAGCCGTCCGTGCCACTGCCGGCGGTGAACCGGTACAGCACGGTCTCCGTCCAGTTGCCGCCATTGGGCGACACCTCAAACACCGTCCCGGAGTAATGAGCGCCGCCTTCGTAGGTTGTGCCATAAAGATTGCCGGCGCGGTCGATCACCAGTCCGGCAAGAGGATTGACGCCGTCCGTCGTGGACGGATTGAAGTCATGCAGCACCTTCTCCGTCCAGCCTCCACCCTGGTTTGGCGACAATTCAACGACCGTACCGCCGTAATACGCGCCGCCGTTCTGTGTCGTGGTGTAGAGATTGCCGGCGCTATCGAAAACTACACCGGCGTAAGGAAAGGCTCCGTCCGTGCCATTGAATTTGAAGCTGTGCAGAACCTTCTGCGTCCAGCCTCCGCCCTGCGTGGGCATCAACTCATAGACCGTCCCATCGTTGTAGTCGCCGCCATAGTAAGTAGTGCCGTAAAGATTCCCGGCGGAATCGGCAATCAGGCCGGCGTACGGAAATGCTTCCGCGCCAGCAGGGCTGAACGTATGCAGCACGGTTTCATTCACCGTGGCCCAGCAACTGGCTACCAGCAGGCTTGCGGTCATGATCGCCAACGCAGTCTTGAACAGAATCGAAAGTGTTTTGTGGAGCACAGGAAGTCCTTTCCAGGGGAGCGCTGACGTCAGAGTTTCTTTGCTACTTTTTTGCGGCCAGGCAGGTACTCGAATCCATAGTCCAGGCTGCCGAGCGTGCCACACTGTACATCAATACTGGAAATGTGCTGCGCATTTATTTTCGTGTACTGCCGCTTTCCTTAACTTGTTGATTACTGTCGGTGAATCCCAGAGAGAAAGGGCCTAGGCAGGCTAGGATAGTCACCGAAGGTGACAAAGTGCGCGAGCGATCGACAGTCCCACGGGTGCCCCGTTCAAGCGTCTTTTGGCTTGAGCGGGTCTTTTGACTTTCTGGATCAACAATCGAAGAGGACCGTAGGGTGCCCACGTCCGCCTGTTCGTAGACGTGGGTCCGTATATCCCAGCCATCTCACCAACACGTATTCGTATTAAAAAACGGGTGTCCCGTTCACCCCCGGGTGCCCCCTTCAACCGTCTTTTGGTTGAGTGGGGATTTTGCCTTTCTCCAATCAGGTACTTCTTCGAAAGGGACGGCGCGGAAGGTTCTTCACCACTCATCAACCACTGTCATCCTGAGCGCCAGCGAAGGAACCCTATCCCCGGCACATTATCTGAGCGGGGCAATGTTCTTGTTTGTGGTGGAAAGTTACTTAATCCGGCAGGACCTTCCGAGCCCAGGACTCAGCGAAGCGAAACATAACCGAGTCCCGTGAGGATAGGCCTTTTCCTACTAGCCACTAGCCACTAACCATAACCACTAACTGTCTATCCACTCCCCGAAATCTTCAACCGCAAATCTTCCGGAATCCGATCCCGAATCTCGTCCGGCAGTTTTTCCAGTCCCACCCGCGCACCAAACAGCGCCACATCCTTCACCACCAGCGGCGCAGGCGTCGCCACCGCCACCAGCAGCCACAGCAGCATGGAAAGCAGAAATCCGCCCAGCGCTCCAATCTCCAGCCAGAACGCATGACTGGGATGGAAGTGGCGAATCACACCGTAGGCCAGCAGGAAAACCACCATCGACCCCGAGGCCAGCGCCATCAGGCCAATGTCGATACCGCGATGCAGTTTCTGGCGCGAGCGGCAGAAAGCACACTCGCGAAAGTGTGCCTCGTAATCTTCACGCATTTCGGGAGCCAGGCCGGAAATGTCGTAGCGCCATCCGGCGAGGATCTTGCCCACGACTGGGTCAATGCATTTTGCCATCGATGAAAAGCCGAGTGCGCCCGGAAGGGTGACCTCTGAGACGCTTCCTACAGTCGAACCGCCGGCAACGGCTCGTGCTGGCCGGCCAGAATTAGCCTGTTCTGTAAGAACAAGCTGCGCTGTCCGCCCAAGGCACGTTCCGCTGTCATGCGCGCAATCTCTGGATGATTATTCTGCTCCGAAAGATGCGCCAGAATGAGGAACTCGGCTCCTCCATCATAGTCGCTCGTCAGGAAATCCGCGAGTGCGTCATTCGACAGGTGACCCACCCGGCTCATCACTCGCTGCTTCACGCTCCACGGATACGGACCGCCGCGCAGCAACTCCAGGTCATGGTTCGATTCGATCATCAGCACGTGGCAGCCCCGCAGATGATCGCGAATACTCGACGGCATGTACCCCAGATCGGTACAAATGCCCACTTTGATCCCTTCACTGCGAAAGGTGAAGCCCACCGGGTCCACCGCATCGTGCGGGATGGTAAACGGCGTCACCGTGATATCGCCAATCTGAAAGCACGAACCAGAGTTGAACCGCTCATGCCGCTCCAGGTTTACCCGGTTGCCGTTCGCGTCGCGCACCGACTTCTGGTACGCCTGGTAGGTCGCCCCCGTCAGGTACACCGGAATCTTCAGCCGCCGCGCCAGCACCCGCAGGCCGCCCACGTGGTCCGAATGCTCGTGCGTAATCAGGATGGCGTCAATGCAGTCGGGATCCCCACCGCAAGCCACCAGCCGCTTCAGCAACTCGCGGCACGACAGTCCCGCGTCAATCAGCAGCCGGGTGCTGGAGCTGGAAACCATGGTGCAGTTCCCTTTACTTCCGCTTGCCAACACCGTGACCGACACTGCCATAACCGCGAGCATAAACGGAACCCGCCGGCAGCGGTAGTAACAAAGTCGTTAACTGCTGTGGAAGACTCGACCCATCAAAGCGCAGCCGGGACCCAATCATCGTCCCTCAGGCACAGAATGGAAGAAACGCAGGACGCCGGGATGCTTTCCATACCGCCAATCCCTCGCTCCGTTTGTCATCTGAGCGGAGTCGAAGGACCTGCGGTTGTCCGCAGTGGCAACACCGCTGGCCCAACCGATCACCAGCGCAACTGACCACTGACCACTGACCACTAACCCCTAACCTCTAACCCCTGACCACTGATCTTTGTCATCCTGAGCGCCAGCGAAGGACCCCTATACCCGGCAAGCTTATTAGCATCCCGTCACCAACACTCACAGCCTGTCATCCTGAGCGCAGCTGCGCCTGTTTTGCGCAGCGGAGTCGAAGGACCTGCGGTTGCCCGCAGTGGCAACGCCGCTGGCCCAACCGATCAGCAGCGCAACTGACCATGGCCACTAGCCACTGACCACCGGCCACGGACCACTGACCACTGATCTTTGTCATCCTGAGCGCCAGAGAAGGACCCCTATACCCGGCAAGCCCATTAGCATCCCGTCACCAACACTCACAGCCTGTCATCCTGAGCGCAGCGGAGCCGAAGGACCTGCGGTTGGTGGCACTGGCAACACCGGTGGCCCAACCGATCATCAGCGCAACTAACCACTGGCCACTAACCACTGGCCACTGATTTCTATCACCGAAACGACCCCGCTGCTCCAGCTTCAAACGCCAAGCCAGACATCCATTCCCACCCCCAGGACCTGATTTGCACAACAAATGTGCAGCTTGCACACAAAATGCACAGCCGTACAACTTTTGTACTTGTGAGTTGCTGCGCTTTCAGGCATCCTGTCACGCAATCGAGACATAGTGAATGACGTGTTACTTCCCGGTTGGGAACGGCCATTCGGCGATGAGAGGCGATTCGAGCCGGTAACGGCCCGAATCATTTTCGGACGCAATTCCTTGCGTTACGGACGTTGCCGCAAACCAAGTCGTTGCAACCGATGAGGCAGTTTGGGCCTTGCGTGGCTTTGTACGGACTACGCTCGGACAAGAGTTCGAGCGCGTTCCTCCGGGTCCGTACCTCCAAAGCGTGCGACTGCGCAACACGCGGGTGTTCATTGCCATTGCTCTGGGCTGAGCGAGGAAGCCGCGTTTACGTCTGCAAGACGTTCAGCTATGTCTCCATCGCGGCCCGAGGTGGCTGGCCTCGGGTCGCACATTGTTTAACCCATCAGCTCTCAGCCTTCACCTACTTGCTTGCCGGAGCCGGCGGACGTGTCGTCTCATGCAGTGGTGACGGGGCATCAGTCGAAGGACCGCGCCCCGCAGGAGGCAGGTAATAAAGGAAAAACGTCCCAACCCGCTCGGTGGGAGCGACTCGGTCGTACCATGCGATCTTAACTTTTGAATTGGGGTATCGTAACTTATCAAACGTAGAACTAATTGCCGTCCATCCGGACGAAGGCACGGAATCGTCGAGTTTGCGGACTTCAGGTACCCCGTACCATGACTCTATGTTGGCATTGTCGAGGCCGCCGTCGAACGCGCCCAGCGCGATGTGCTGCGCCCCGAGTTGACCCAGCCGCCTGGAGAGGAATTTCAGGTCCTGTCCCCAGTCATAGTTGGAATCCACCAAAATATTCTCAGGATGCTTCCCGGCAAATTCATTAAAGTATGCCAGGTAGTCGGGATGATGTAAGGCGACGGAAATCGTCATCCAACCGACCAGCGCGACAGCCACGGCATTGCCCGCCAGTCGACAACGTTTTACTTCGATAAGATTCTTGAGGCCCAACGCTCCAACGATAGATAGGCCAAGATAAATGGGCGCAATGTGACGAATTCCAATATTGATTCGGCTGGTCATGGCTGGAAGCAAAACACCAAAGATGAATACCAGAGGCAGCAGGTACCCAAGCCGCTCGCGCCGTCGAAAACACTCCACAATTCCCAACGCCGCCAGAATAAGAAAAGCGATTGGCGTCTTCACCGCCAGCGCAACTGGGAAGTAATACCACCAACCCGTCTGCCTGGTCCGCCCGAGTAGAAAGGCGAGATGGCCCGCCCTATTGTGTTTAAGGAGGACCACGAACCCATGAAAGAGTCCCGGAGCAGGCAGGCTGATTCCCAACCGGTGTACCGGTTCAACGGAAAACCAGTAGGCGGCCCAAATCAACAGAAGGAAAGTGGCGGCTGCCAACAGGAAAGTCCGCAGACGCTGCGCAGCATCTCGAATCAGCTCATGCGGCGCGACGTGAGAGACGCTCCAATAACACAGAACCGCAAGCGATAACGATACCGTCAAGTATCCCAAGGCGCTGAATTTCGACAGGGATGCGAGAGCGGTACACCCTCCCGTCAGTACCGCTCTTCCCCAGGTCGGCTTTTCAGCCCAGAGGATCGTAGTGACAAATGCCGCGCCCGTCGCCGAAGCTAAAGCCATGTCAGTCGTGCCTAACCCGGCATCGGACAATGTAGTTGGCAGCAGCGTAAACAGACCTACTGCGAAAACGGCGACGGGTTTGCCAAAGAAATGGTAGGACCAATAGCCAACTACCAGGCACGCTAGGACGAAAAAAGGCAATGTACCTAGCCGGTACAGGAATAGTAAGTGCTCGGAATTCTTGGAACTCGCCAGGATAGCAGCGCCTTCCACCCCCGGGTTGGTGCTGAGACCCGTGAGGCGTGCCCCAGCCAAGTATGGCCCGATAGCTTCCACCGCGCGAGCGATGGGAGGGTTCTCTACGTCCAGCGTGGTGCTATGCATCGACCAATACCCGATAGCACATGCCAGATGAAATGGTTCGTCAACCGTCAGGCTCAAGGCGTCGTACGTCGAGACAATGCGTACACACCCAGCAGCGACCAGAAGGATGCACAGAAACAAACAATACTTTTCGAAGCAGGCAAGAGACGCAACCTCTCCAGTGACCGATAACGGTCCCGCGGCCGCCCGCAAAGTCGTCCTGGATGAAGTGCCCATAAAAACTCTTCTGGGAACACCCAGTAATTGCCAACAACACCCTGGTGGCAAACTGCGATTCTTCGTCGGAATACTTGTTGTAATCAGGCGTGGCTGTTGAAAACGTCCCTGCCAGGGCAGAAACCACCGAAATCAGATAACCGGAAATGCATCCCGACGTGGAGAAAATCGTTCATAGGGCATCCTAACGGGTCGAGTTTTCGCGACTAAGAGGCCGGGAAAGTCTTCAACACCCACAGGCAATTGCACAAGATTACGCCGAAAAGGTACACCCGAACCGGTAACTTACGCTATGGCGATTTATCAACAGTTACGCATAATCATTTTGCGACCGAACGAAGTTGGAGAGAATAGCGGTCACCCAATTGCGAATCTCCGAATCTGACGTTCCATCAATTTGTGCGATAGAGACATCATAATAAAGGGTGCCCAATGCAGCCATGCTGTGCGAGTAGTTTGTGCGAAACCACAGTTGCTCAAAATCGCGCAGGTGCGCCATCGGGTCATCGCCACTGGCGAGAATCTTTTCGGCAATTCGCTTTGAGATACGTGCGGCAGCTTGCTCGACTGAGATGTCAGACAATCCAAGCTCTTGTCTGGCGCGAGGAAGAACGTCCGCTATCTCGAAGTATGTGGGTTGTTCGAGCGCAGCTAAGCGCCTAATCGCAGGGCCGTCAAAACCCGCTTCCAGAGCATCCCACCCGACTTGCGGCATGTCTTCGGGCGCAAGCAACTCCAATGTTAGCTGCGCCTCGATGAGCTTTAAGTCCAATGACATGCAAGATATTGTAGCTGAGCCGACAGCGTCGTTGGCGAGAACAGGCGATAGCGCAAGTTACCGCAAACGATACACCCGGTTCCGTAGGAACGCTCGGCGTTGTATCCGCTACGGCGTGATCTCGAAGACGACTCCCCCGCCAGTTGCTCCGCCGTTCGACGTTGTGCCGTAGAGATTACCTTCGGAGTCGAGCGCCAAACCGCTGGGAGGAGTGGCACCGTCGGTGCAAGGCCAGCCGGCCGGGCAGAAATCGTAAACCGATGTGTACGTCCAGCCGTGGGCTGACGGCGTCAGCTTATAAACCTGGCCAAAACCATAGGCGCCCCCCGATTTTATCGTGCCGTAAAGGTTCCCCGCGCGATCCATAACTAAGTTGCCGTCTGATCCCCATGAGGAGGAATTGTAGAGCGCCGAAAACGCCCAGTCTTGCGAACGGGTTAATTCGAAAATCGTAAGATCTCCACCAGTGGGATTGCAGCAGGTCGCACCGTAAAGGTTACCTGCTTGGTCAAAGATAAGTCCCCCGTACATGATTCCACCGTCGCTTGCACCGTGGAAGCTGTAGAGAAGATGCTCCGCAAATCCGGAGCCTGACGGTGTCAACTGATAAACCGTGCCGTAGCGGTAGATACCCCCTTGAACCGTTGTGCCGTAGAGGTCGCCGGCCTGGTCGAGGATCAGACCAGCCCAGGGTTGCTGCCCATCACCACTTGCACTGAAGGTATGAATAACGCTTTCCGTCCAATTGCTGCCGGAGCCAGTCAGTTTGAAGGCGGTACCGCAACCATCCTGGCAAGCGCCTCCCCCGCCGAAGGTAGTTGTGCCGTAAAGATTCCCTGCGTTGTCGAACAGCAGATCGGCATTGCGCGGGGAGTCCCCGTCAACGCCTCCCGTGAAGCGATAGAGAACGGTTTCTGTCCAGCCGCCAAAAACGTGGCCCGCAAAGTGAGCTGGTGGTCGCAGATTGAAAACGGTTCCGCACCCGGCGCCGCTTTCGCACCCGCTCCCCCCACCCTGGGACGTCGTGCCGTAAAGGCTGCCGTCCGGGCCAACGATCAGCCGGGCAAATGGGTTCCCGCCATCGTTGCCTCCAACGAAGTCATACAGGGGAGTGAACACCCAGCCCGAACCTGCGTGAGCTATTTTGAATGCGGCGCCGCATCCCTCGTAGCAACTGGTTCCCGAACCTCCAATGTCGGTCGTGCCGTATAAATTGCCATGACTGTCCACTGTCACTCCGGCCACCGGATATTCGCCATCCTGTGACCCGGTAAAACTGTGAATGACCCGGTAGGTTTGCGCTTTCGCGGTTGGCATCACCACCATCGTCACCGCAAAAAGCAAGCCCAGCGCCAAAGCTGATTTCGACAGACTGCAGGAGAAGTTCGCCCGGAAATGTTCAGGGTGCTTCCTCATGATGGGCTCCTTTGTGGGGAATCGACGCTTGCAGGTTACGGTTCGTGTGTACCGCACTTTACACCCGGATGGGTTATTCCTCCAGCACCAGCCTCACCTGTCGGCAACATTTGGAGAACTGGTCGAGTAGACATTGCCCACAGCATCCAGAACCACGCCGCTCGTACCCAGGTTTGCGTTGCCGATGGCAGTCAGCGTCCACTGTCCGTTCGAAGGCAATAGTTCATAAACTAGGCCAGCCCCTCCGTAGAGATTGCCTCGATCATCGAACGCAATGTCTCCAAACGGAAACGCAGCGTTTTGGTCTCCGGTGAATGTGTAGATAACCTTTTCGGTCCAGTAACAGACGGAGGTCTTGCAGTCTGTTGCTGGGGGCCTGAGATTAAAGACGACGCGGCAGCCGGTGTTATAGCCTCCGCACGGGATCTCCCCGCCCTCGTTCGTGGTGCCGTAAAGCGTCCCGTCCGGACCGAAGACAACCCTGCTTTCGGGGAGCGCGCCATCGGCCCCGCCGTGAAAGCTATACAGCGTAGAAAACACCCGTCCGTAGGACCGGTGCGTCATCTTGAAAACGATGCCGTATCCGCCCGAGCCACCATTGGCGGTCGTACCGTAGAGGTTCCCGGCAGCGTCCTGGGTTAAGCCGGCGAATGGCTGACCGCCATCCGCGGCTCCGGTAAATGTGTGCAAGACGTTCAGAGTTTGCGCCTGCGCCGCTGGGACAATCGTGAGACTGGCTGTGAACATAGCGAACGCGACCATCGCCACGGTTCTCACTCATCATCCCTGAATAGGGAACGCCCGACACCCTTATTTGTGCAATGGCGATTTATCGCCAACTGAGTGGTGCGAAGATTGCTCAGGACTAGGCTACGGCGTGAGCTCCCAAATCGTACCTGGCGAAGCGACGCATTCCCCGTAGATATTGCCGGCTGAATCGATCGCCACGCGTCCGCCGGGGAACGCACCGTCGGCGCCGCCTGTGAACTCATAAAGTTGCGTGAAATTCCATACACCCCCGGTCTGCGACAGTTTGAACGCCATCCCGTTGTGGTCAGGATTGGTGCCCGGCATGCCAGGCGTCGTGCCGTAGAGATTTCCGGCAGAGTCCTTGACCAGGTCCGCGACTGGACCGTTTCCCGGGAAGACGTACAGTACGGTCTCACTCCACGAGCCGTCAGATTGCGGCGACAGCTCAAAAACAGTGCCCGGTTGCGACTGGTAGAAGCCAGCTGTAGTCCCGTAGGCATTGCCGGCTGCATCAAAGACCAGACCGCCGACGGGATACGCGCCATCGTTGCCGCCCTGAAAGCTGTAGAGCGTCTTTTCAGTCCATCCTTGGCCGGAGCGTACTAACTCGTACACGACTCCGTACGCGCCGCCGGCGGCAGTGCCGTAAAGGTTTCCCGCTGCGTCGAAGGTGAGGCCGGAAGATGGGTTCTCGGGTCCGCCATTCCCACTGAAGTTGTCGATAATGACTTCCGTCCACCCATTCTGGGTCGGAGTCAACTCATACGCCGTGCCCAATTGATAGCGGCCGCCGTGCAGGGTTGTACCATAGAGATTCCCTGAGGAGTCGAACATGACCTCGTTGGGGAAATAGCCGTCGTTGGCGTTCTTGGCTCCTCCAAACCAATAGACGGGGATTTCACTCCCGAGACAAATAGTGCTCTCGCAAGGATTATGCGAAGGCCGCACGCTGAAAACCGTACCTTCTCCCAGATAGCCATAGTAGCCTCCCTGAATCGTCGTCCCATACAGCGCGCCATCCGGGCCAAACACAAGGGGAGCGTAGGGAGCGTGGCCATCGTTCAGGTAGTGAAAGTAGTAGAGAGGCTGAAAGACCCAGTTTGGAGAATCGCGTTTGAGCTCAAACACGGATTCGGGAGTGCCATAGTAGATGGTTCCGTATAAGTTGCCAGCTGTGTCGAGAGTTATCCCAGATAAGTCGCCGCCTGGTGGGTAAGAGTTGGTAAACAGAACATGCAGCGTTTGTGCCTGCATTGATGGCGTTGCGATGACTGTCAACGCGCAGAACAGCGCTGCTACAAAAGCCAGCAATCGAAAATGGCTGCGCAAAGTCTTAGTTATAGACGCCGGCCGGTTCGTCATAACGATCTCCTCTTACCTAAATGAGCCGTTCGCGATGCACCGTTCTTCAGGCGGGGATAATTTACACCGAAACCGTGATGGACGTTCTGAAAAAGATGTAACTGTCGCTATCAGGCGATTACCCTCAAAACCCCGCCAGCGGTCAATGAGGTAATGGGGATTTATCGCCAACTATTCTGGCCATACGGCCTTCTCCGTCAACAATTGATGTAAGGCGCCGGTCCCCCCACGCAAGCTGCCTTTGCTTGAGTGGGTCTTTTGACCTCACGTTGTCGACAAATCCATCCGAGCCCCGGATGCCCATCATCCGTCTCTTTTGCGAAGGTGCGCGATCTCCTACGGCGTTATTTCGTAAATCACGCCCGCACCGCCACCACACTGCTGTGTCGTGCCATAAACATTGCCGGCAGCATCCAGCGCCACTGGACCAAAGGGAAAGCAGCCGTCCTGCTGATTTGGCAAACTGCCGAAGTCATGCAGATCTGTATAAGTCCATCCACCACTCGAAGGCGCAACCTTGAAAGCGCTGCCCATATTGTTCACCCCGATGTAATTATTGACACCGTATAAAGCGCCAGCGGTGTCCAGGACCAGGGGAAAGGTATCAGAGTAGATGTTCGGCAGCCCGGGCAAGTCGTACAGTACGTGGAAGACCCACCCGCCATCGGACGGTGACAATTCCCAGATGGTGCCCGCATTCGATGTGCCGACCGCGGTCACGCCGTAGAGATTGCCGGCATCATCGCGCACCAGCGGGCCGGGATACGCGCCCTCCGTGTCTTCCTGGAAGACATGAAGCGTGGTTTTCGTCCAGCCCGAGCCCGAATGCGACAGTTCATAGATCGTTCCACAGCCGAGATTGTCGTAGCATCCCTGGTTGCCGCCGGCACTGGTAACGCCAAAGATGTTGCCCGACCGGTCAAATGCGATGCCCACAGGTCCGGCGCCATCGCTGCCGCCAAGGAAGTTGTAGATAACGGTTTCGGTCCAGCGCCCATTCGACGGAGTCATCTCGAAAACCAGTCCGTTACCGTCAATGCCATCGTAAGACGCTGTTCCCCACATATTGCCTTGCGCATCGAACGTCACCTGGCTAGGGTGGGTACCGCCATTTCCACCCTCGAACTCGTAATCCAACTTATAGAGCCATGGCGTGTTGATGGAAACCGGTCGCGTCGCCGGAGGTAGAAGGTTGTAAATACTCTGGGACGAATCTCCTGGATAGAACAGTTGCGTCCCGAAGGGACTGCCGTTGGGAGCTATCGTGAGGTTGCCGGGATCCGTGGGAAGGAAGTTGTTGTCGAAGCCGGGAAACTCGTACAAGACGGAAAAGATCCAGGCTGAGTTGACCCGCCTGAGCTTGTAGGCCACCCCGCAACCAGGCACGCCGCCGCTATCGCAATTCAGTATCCCCCCATATTCCGTGGTGCCGTAGAAGTTGCCGGCCGCATCGGTGGCCAGACCAGCCATAGGTTGAGATCCCGCGGTGCCATTGAAATTGTGGATGACCGTAAAGCTCTGCCCGTGCGCTTCCTTCGTCGCAGCCACGGAGCACAGCATTGCAAGCAACACTGCCGCAGCTGTCATCCGCACCTTGATGTCACCGATTCGGCTCCGATGTTCCATTGCCCCCACCTTCCTGTGCAAGCATTTTGACCGTCGGCAAGCCCCCGGGGGCCCCATACATTCGCGTCTTTTGCGAATGTGTGGAATCCCACACAGCTTGCAACGAACCGTAACCAGATCCCCAGGCTCGCACGTCATTCAATGTGGACGAAACAACCTCCCAACCTCGGGTCACTCGCCCTCCAGCAATTCCCCCAGTGTCGGCTTGTGCTTTTCCGTTTTGCTCTTGCGCTTCTTATCGGCAGGCTCGGCGCGCGTCGGAGGCGGCGTCCCGATCGCCTCACGCGCCGCCGCCTTCACCGCCGACGCGGCACTAAACGGCTTAGGCTTGCGCGGTTTCGAAGGCATACTCTCTCCCAAAATAAAAAAATAGCCCCAATGCAAAAGAGCCAGACAAGCTTTTCGCTCATCTGACTCTACTTCGACTATAGCATTTTCAGCCCCTATTTCCGCGCCTTTTTCGACATTTATATCTACCTGCTCACTCAATCCATTACGCCTTATTGTTGCATTTCTCACTATTGACATGGCTTTGCCCAACAATGCCGTTCTGCCCATAAATCCCAAGTCCTGCCCAAAAACCCTATAAAAACCGGGACACTTATCCACGACTGGCCTCTAATTCCTTGGAGGGTTTACTTTCTGCCGCGCCCGGCCACGGCATTCCTTGGTCGCGCAACTTCTGCCAGTTCTTGAGAACCTTTTGTAGGCAACGAACTCGCTGGCGTGCGTTATTGAGCTTCTCCCGCACGTCGGCCAGAGGGGCCTCCCATGAAGAGTTAGACGAGCGTGTAACTTTTGTATTGACACGGTTAGGCACAGTGTATAACCTCCAACATTGAGAGTTCATTATGGACTACAGGAAAACCCGTGACGATGTTGCACAGCGCCAAGAACAACTGAGCAAACGCCAAGAGCAAATAGGTGAGGAGATCGCCAAGCTGCTCTCCGAGCGAGAACAGGTGAAGCGGGAAATGATCGGACTGGAGCAGATCATCGAGGGGCTGGAATTTGCAGAAGGGGATTTTCCCATAGAAGCAGAGCCCATCGGCTTTACCGACAGAATCCGGCAGATTCTGAGAAACACATCTATCCCCTTGGTTCCTACCCAAATCCGAGATGCGTTGCAGGCTTCCGGAGTTCAGGCAAGCTCGCCCAAGACTTTGCTTATCAACGTGCACACTGTCTTGACTCGCATCGACAATGAACTTGAAAAAGCCACGACTAGGGATGGCAAGATTGGCTATGCGGCGAAACGGACTCTCGCAGATATTGCGCGGGCGACTGGTGAGCGCAGAGGGCTCGACACACTCTTGCCGCTGCCATCCACAAACTACGCGGCAACACGTCGAAAGCGGCGAAACAGTAATGAAGTGATTGCCACTGCGGAAAGAACGCAGCAAATATCCGGAGGTACAAAGAAGAACTAACGACCGTGGATTTCGTAGGGATGCGTAAGCCGAACGGGAAGTAAACGTTTTCGAGGCGATCTTCCCGCCAGGCCCGTATAGCGGAGGAATGGCAGAGTGGCCGATTGCGACGGTCTGCAAAACCGCAGGTGTGTGAGCACCCGGGGGTTCGAATCCCCCTTCCTCCGCCAACTTTGTGATTATACCTTCGCTATTATCTCCCGGCGCGGTCGATTCCAGTACGGAGACTTGCACTTGGGACAGACACGCGGTTCGGTTTTGCTGTTCTTGCGCGGCACCCATTCGTGCTCGCACCGAGTACAGCGATAGCCTTTGACTTTGATCGTTGTGAGTGCCATACGGGACGAAGCATATACCAGTTAGGAATATACTGTCAAGGGATATATTTTCCTTGACAGATATATACCTAATTAGTAATATACATCTCAGGTAAGCGAGGTTGCTATGGAAGACCTGAGAGAACAGCGCGGAATCGTACTTGCAGCCACAAAGCAGATTCACCAACACGGAGATTGCTGGATTGTTCCCTCGCAATATGGCGTTGGCGTCTACGCCGTCAGGCACCTTGGCAAGACCAACCCTGAGTGCTCTTGCCCCGACTACGAGGCTCGCCGCCAGAACTGCAAGCACATCTACGCTGCGATCTTCGTTTCGCGGCGAGAGCATAACGCTGACGGAACCACAACCGTGACGGAAACCATAGCCCTCACCAGACAGCGGACTACTTACTCCCAAGAGTGGCCCGCTTACAACACGGCACAGGTAAACGAGAAAGACAGGTTCCAGTCCCTCCTGTTCGATCTGTGCCGGGGAATCGCAGAGCCCACGGAGAAGAAAGCGGGACGCCCCAGGTTGCCGCTTTCCGACGCCGTGTTCAGTGCTGTGTTCAAGGTCTACTCGACAGTGAGCGGACGCCGCTTTATGAGCGATTTGCGGGACGCGCAAGGCAAAGGTTTCATCGCCTCCGCTCCTCATTACAACTCGATTTTCAACTACCTGGAAAACCCCGCCATGACTCCTGTGCTGCGCGACCTCGTTGCGAAAAGCAGTCTGCCGTTGCGGCATGTGGAGACCGACTTCGCAGTTGATTCCTCTGGCTTCACTACGTCGCGCTTCACCCGCTGGTTTGATGTGAAGTACGGCAAAGAGCGCGTCAAACAGGATTGGGTAAAGTGCCACATCATGTGCGGAGTCAAAACCAACATCATTACCGCCGTGGAAATTGAGGAGATGTACACGAACGATACTCTGATGTTCGCCCCGATGGTTAGAACGACCGCTGCCAACTTCGCTATCGCTGAAGTATCGGCAGATAAGGCATACGGCAGCCTGTCCAATACTGACGCAGTGACCAAAGTTGGCGGTACTCCATTTATCGCCTTCAAAGGTTCCGCGACTGGCAAGGCTGGCGGAACCTTTGAGCAGATGTTCCACTACTTCATGTTCCGCAAAGAGGAGTTCTTGCAGCACTATCACAAGCGGTCGAATGTGGAATCGACCTTCTCTATGATGAAGCGCAAGTTCGGTGACTCGCTGCGCAGCAAGACCGACACCGCCATGACTAACGAGACGCTCTGTAAAGTGCTGTGTCATAATCTGGTCGTGCTTATCCACGCGATGTACGAACTCGGCATCGACCCGATGTTCTGGGACTGCAAAAGGGTGTGAGACTTCCTACTACCATTGCTGGTTTGATTTTCGTTTTCTGTGCAATTTCTCTTTCCGGTAAACCAAACCAAGCTTCCAAGGTTGCCGAGCAGCAAGGCAGCGATCAACCAAGCTCTCCGACAGTTACTCTTGTAAACAATCAAGCAAGCGCCCCAGATACAAGCCGTACCGACGATAATCCGCGACGCTGGTACGCATCCCCGGAATGGTGGCTGGTAATTCTTGGATTCCCTACGCTTTTCTTCCTCGGAGTACAGGCTGTCCTCGCGAGAAAGTCTGCCGATGCTGCGCTCCTCAACGCCAACGCCATCATTAACAGTGAGCGTGCTTGGCTTGTCGCAAAACCAGTTATTATCGGAGGGCTTCAGCCCACTGGTAAGCATGGCGCGTTGGCGTTCAAATGGGTTATTACAAACGCCGGAAGAACTCCTGCGCGAATCCTCGAAACCGACGCCGTTATGTTCAGGATTGAATATGGCGACCTGCAAAAACTGCCGCCCGAGCCTCACTATCCGGGAAGTAGGTCTGTCTCTATGAACAGAGTGGTTATCGTTCCCGGAGACTCTATCGAGGTTACTTGGCTGGTTGAAGACGGCGAAGAGTTCACCAAAGACGAAGTTTTTAGAATCGCGGACGGGAAATTGACCATGATCGCTCATGGGTTTGTGAAATATCTTGATAATTTTGGGAACGCCCGAGAAACCCGGTTTTGCCATCACCGCGTTCCCCTGAACGAAGGCGGGGAGCATTTTCAGTTGCTGGTTTCCGCGCCCCCCGCATACAACCACAGCGACTAAGACTAAAGCTGCCCAAAAACTGTGGCGTTTGCCCTTAAAGCGCGTCATTTCGCGCTCCTTTTAGGCAAAGCCCTATTGACATGTAAAAACTTCCCGGCGCAACTCAACCTCATTTCCTGCCCGATTCGGGAAATTCGCAGAGGACATTTCCGATTCACCCATACCGCTTCGGCCTGATCAAACCGTCCCAACCAACCTCGCATCTCAAACTCTCGCGTCCGTAGTACTCCGTTCAAGCGCCTTTGGCTGGGCGGGGATTTGCTATCGGTAGCAAAGCTTCCCCCCCACCATCAACCCCTGTCATCCTGAGCGCCAGCGAAGGACCCCTATTCCCGGCAAGTTGTCTGCACAGATGTTCCGGGGTGCTTCGCCAACCTTTCGTTGCTTGCACGGGGATTTTCGTTATGCACTTAGAAGTCCACCTGTCCCACCAGCGCACGCCCCCACGTGAGAGCGGTCACTGACCCCTTGTCCGTCCCGGCATAGCATCGCCCGTAGCTATCCAGCCGTAAGGAGAACATCATGGCAGTTGCAGAACTTGTAAAGTCTTCCGTCAGCGAAGCCCTCGAAACCATCCGCAAGAACGGGAAAGTACGCGCCCGCTACGACAACTTCATCGGTGGCAAGTGGTCCCCGCCGATCAAGGGCAAATACTTCACCGACCACAGCCCCATCAACGGCGAGCCCATCGCCGAAATCGCCAAGTCCACTCCGGAAGACGTGGAGAAAGCTCTCGACGCCGCCCACGCCGCCAGGGAAGCCTGGGGACACACCTCGCCCACCGCGCGTGCCGCCCTGCTCAACCAGGTCGCCGACGTCATGCAGGAGAACCTGGAAATTCTTGCCCTCGCCGAGACCATCGACAACGGCAAACCCATCCGCGAGACGCGCAATGCCGACGTCCCTCTCTCCATCGATCACTTCCGTTATTTCGCTTCCTGCATTCGCGCCGAGGAAGGCGCCCTGGGCGAAATCGACAACGACACCGTCGCCTATCACTTCAAGGAACCGCTGGGCGTCGTCGGCCAGATCATCCCCTGGAACTTCCCGCTGCTGATGGCCGCCTGGAAACTGGCGCCCGCCATCGGCGCCGGCAACTGCACCGTCATCAAGCCGGCCTCCAACACTCCCTTGAGCCTGCTGGTGCTGGCCGGCCTCATCGGCGAAGTGCTGCCGCCGGGCGTGCTCAACGTCATCACCGGGCCGGGCGGCGAAATCGGCAAGGCGCTGGCCAGCAACCCGCGCATCGCCAAGATCGCCTTCACCGGCGAAACCACCACCGGCCGCCTCATCATGCAGTACGCCTCCGAACCCATCGTTCCCCAGACGCTCGAACTCGGTGGCAAGTCGCCCAACATTTTCTTCGCCGACGTCATGGACCAGAACGACGCCTTCTTCGACAAAGCCCTGGAAGGCTTCGCCCTCTTCGCCTTCAATAAGGGCGAGGTCTGCACCTGCCCGTCGCGCGCTCTGGTGCAGGACTCCATTTTCGACGAGTTCATGGCCCGCGCCGTAGCTCGCGTGAAGAAAATTAAGGTCGGCAACCCGCTCGATCCCACGACCATGATGGGTGCGCAGGCTTCCCGGGATCAGCTGGAGAAAATCCTGGGCTACATCGACGTAGGCAAGCAGGAAGGCGCTCGCTGCCTCACCGGCGGCAACCAGGCCCATCCCGGACCGGAGTTCGAGAACGGCTACTACGTTGAGCCGACCGTCTTCTCCGGCCACAACAAGATGCGCATCTTCCAGGAAGAAATCTTCGGACCCGGTACTCTCAGTCACAAAATTCAAGACCATGGAAGAGGCCATCGAGATCGGCAACGATACGGTCTATGGACTGGGCGCTGGTGTCTGGTCACGCAATGGCTCAACCGCCTACCGCGTCGGCCGCGAAATCAAAGCCGGCCGCGTGTGGACCAATTGCTATCACCTGTATCCGGCGGGCGCAGCCTTCGGCGGCTACAAGCAGTCGGGCTTCGGACGTGAAACTCATAAGATGATGCTCGATCACTATCAACAGACCAAGAACTTGCTGGTTAGCTACAGCCCCAATGCACTGGGTTTCTTCTAAACCGCCCGCAGAGCGGTCTGGGCAGGGCGGAAACGTCCTGCCTTTTCCATCGGGAAAAGTCCCAATCGGTGTGACTGGAGGGACGGGTATGTCATGGGACCAACGGGAGAAAAGTACTAATTCAGGCGTGACATTCGTCTTCGGCCTACTCGTGTACATCCCCTAGGCACTTTTAGCCTCTTGTGCAACTCCCTGTCCACTGACAAAATTTCGACACTCTCCCCTTTGTAGGTAAGTATGCGCCAGCTAACTACAAACGTTCCGGATTGCACTCGCAGCCAGAACGAGGACGAAACGCTCACCTCAGTCTGCAACCGCTGCCGGCTTACCATAGGCCGCGCCTCCCGGCGGGTAGACCTCATGGACCTTGAGTTCCGCCATGTCTGCCAGCTTAGCGAGCGCCGACATGTCGTCCGCGTTGCCCATCACATCTACCATCAGGAACACTTCCGTCAACCGGCTCCGGCAACTCCCTATGAGTTCGCCGCGCCCCGGCCCTCCGGCGCCCCTCCCCTGTCCGGTACTCGACCCAGATACATCGGCGAAACGGCTCTCCGGCGGACAGGTCAGAATGCTTCTATCGAGGATTAAGGCTTGGTTCTAGCTGGGTGATGGCGGTCCGCGGTTGGTTGTTTTCGATCAGCAGCTAGCTGCTGCCAGAAATATCAAACACTACAGGAAAAATTTTGGTAACAAAGAAGAGTCATGCTGACCGGAGCGGAGACAAAAGTCGAACCATGGGGATTCGAGGCGTAGTGCGGAGACGTACTTTTCGCTCAGCTTGATGCAGGGTGTCGCTGTGGTGAGGTCAGCTGCGGAGCCGCCACCTGATTCCAAACTCGATCGTTATCGCCCGGGGAAAACAACGTCTTCGGCAGAGATCCAAATGCCAACTGCTAACTGCCAAATGCCGCCCTTCGACGGCGCGTCGAGCGTTCCCTCCTGCGAAGGAACGCTCCGGCCTTCAACCTCTGCAACCTAACTAGTTAGGCGAAGTGGTGGTCGTCGTGGTGCTCGAGCTGCCACTCGGAGAACTGGTAGTGGTGGTCGAGTCCGTGCGCTGCTGCGGGGCCGGCGTTGCGGTCGTCGTAGTGCTGTCCGTCTGCTGCGTCACCTTCTGATGATGATGCTTGGTCTTCGTGGTGGTGTTGGTTTCGGTGGTCTGGGTGGCCGCCGGAGCAGCCTGCGTGGTCGAAGAGGTCGTGGTGCTCTGGCTCTGCGACATCGCCGACGGATCCTGTGTGGTCGTCGTGGTTGTGCTCTGCGACTGCGCGGCGGCCGAAAGGGTCAGGCCCATCGCCAGAATTCCCCCACATACAAACGCCAAAGGCTTCGTTGTCATATTCCATTCTCCTTATTTAACTTCCATTCCCACTCGTAACGAATCGCCCGTTTGGCCGCTTCATCATCGAGGTACATACTGAGATGCCGCTTCTGCCGAAACCGGCCATTTCCGGTTGCCGATTTTTTCTACGATTCCGGTACTTAGAACAGGCAACCCCGCAGCAGCACTCGTTGGCGAAATCTTTCGCGCCGAATCTTTGCTGCGTCGGTCTCTGCCCGTGCATCTCTGTCAGAATCTCAACTCCGGGCGGGAAACCATGAGCGAAATCTCCAATGTCAGCCGGCGCAGTTTTCTTAAGGGCACTTTCGCAACCGGTGCGCTCGTGCTCGGCGTCCGCTATCTGCCTGCACTCATGCGCGAGCAGGAATCCGCGGGCGCGGCCATGGTCAAAATCACCGCGGTTGACCGCGCAACCCTTCATCCCAACATTTGGGTCGGCATCAATCCCGACGGCACCGTCCTCATCATCGCCCATCGCTCAGAGATGGGTACCATCATCCGCACTTCCCTTCCCCTCGTGGTCGCCGACGAGCTCGACGCCGACTGGCAGCGCGTGCGTATCGAGCAAGCCATTGGCGACGCCCGCTATGGCGACCAGAACACCGACGGCTCGCGCTCCATCCGCAGCTTTTACGACACCATGCGCGTGGCTGGAGCCACCGCCCGCCTCATGCTGATTCAGGCTGCTGCCCAGCAATGGAACGTTCCCGCTTCCGAATGCCATACCGATCTGCACGTCGTGGTGTACGCCGACGGCAATCGCCGCCTGGGTTACGGCGAGCTGGTGACCGCCGCCGCCAACCTTCCTGTCCCCAAAAAAGAAGACGTCCACTTGAAGTCGAAGGACCAATGGCGCTACATCGGCAAAGGCATGAAGAGCTACGACCTGCGGGACTTGTGCTCGGGTAAGGCCATCTATGGCATGGACGCGCGCGTCGACGGCATGGTCTTTGCCTCCATCGAGCGCCCGCCGGTCTACGGCGGCAAGGTGAAGTCGCTCGACAATTCGGCCGCTCTCCAGATCACTGGCGTGCAACAGACCGTGGCCATCGATCCCTTCAAACCGCCGGCAGCCTTCCAGCCCCTGGGCGGAGTCGCCGTCATCGCCAATAACACCTGGGCAGCGTTTCAGGGGCGCAAGAAGTTGAAGGTCACGTGGGACAACGGCCCCAACGAGACATACGACTCCGAGGATTACAAGAAGGAACTACAGCAGACCGCGCATGCGCCCTGCAAAGTTATTCGTGCCCAGGGCGATGTCGATAGCGTGTTTGCCCGCGGCGGAAAAATCCTGGAAGCCGATTACTACGTGCCGCTGTTGGCCCATGCCTCCATGGAACCCATGGTTGCTCTTGCGGAATACAAAGACGGCAAGGTCACGGCCTGGGCGCCCACCCAGAATCCGCAGGCAGCGCAAGCCATAATAGCCACCGAACTCGGCATTCCCAAAGAAAACGTCACCTGCCACGTCACCCTGCTGGGTGGCGGCTTCGGCCGCAAGTCCAAGCCGGACTATGTCGCCGAAGCGGCGGTGCTGTCCAAGAAAGTGGGGCGTCCGGTTAAGGTGGTCTGGACTCGAGAAGATGACATTAAGTTCGATTACTACAACGCCGTCGCCGCCATGTATATGAAAGCCTCGCTCGGTCCCGACGCCAAGCCCACCGCGTGGCTGCAACGCTCGGTCTTTCCGCCCATCACTTCTATCTTCGATGTAAACGCGGTATACGGCGATCCCGGCCACGTGGGCCAGGGATGGACCGACATGCCCTTCGACATCCCCAACCTGCGCATCGAGAATGGTCCGGCGAAAGCCCACGTCCGCATTGGATGGTTGCGCTCGGTGGCCAACATTTATCACGCCTTCGCGGTGCAGTGTTTTGCCGACGAGATCGCCCACGCCGGCGGCCGCGATCCCTATGACAACCTGATGGAACTGCTCGGCCCGCCACGCATCCTCGATTTTGCGAACATCAACTATCCCAATTACGGTGCGTCGTACCAGGCCTATCCCGTCGACGTGGGCCGACTGCGCAACGTTCTGCAAGTCGTCGCGGAAAAATCAGGCTGGCACGACCGCAAAGCCGCCCCCGGTACCGGCTTCGGCATCGCCGTGCATCGCAGCTTTCTTACCTACGTGGCAACGGTGGTCGAAGTGAAGGTAGACGCCAATGGCACCATCACCATTCCGCGGGTCGACACCGCCGTGGACGCGGGACTCATCGTGAATCCCGAGGTGACTCGTGCGCAATTCGAAGGCGCGGCCGTCTTCGGTACCAGCATCGTGCGCAGCGGGGAGATCACCGCCAGGGATGGCATCATTCAGCAGTCGAACTTTCACGACTATCCGGTAGCTCGCATGAACGACGCGCCCTACGCGGTAAACGTATATCTAGTGGAAAGCGACGCCCCTCCGGCAGGCGTGGGCGAACCCGGAGTTCCGCCCTTCGTTGCCGCCTTTTGCAACGCCCTGTTCGCGGCCACCGGCAAACGTACCCGCGATCTGCCGCTGTCGCGAAGCAACGCAGCCTAGGCGACAGGAATCGGCATCACCCGCGCGATTGTCATCACGAGCATAGCGGCATCCGTTCTCGCCGGACGTGGAATCAATCGCTCCCTGAACAAGGCCACCTCGAGAGGACAACTGATTGCTGATTGCTGATTGCTGACAGCTCTCGATTAACGCTTGCCGCGTCGCACCAAGCCGGCCAGTCCCACAAGTCCCGACCCCAGCAACAGAATGCTGCCGGGCTCCGGTGTCGTCCCGTTCGCGTTTCCGTAGATGGTGAACGACTCCGACGGAATGGTTCCCAGTCCCAGGAACTGTGCCTGCGAGGGACAGCCCGGAGAAGTGCAACCGATGCCGGAGTTTTCGTCCCAGAAAACCGGGTCGCCCATCGCCGTACTTCCGTTTTGTAACGTCAGCCACGCCGGGCCATTCAGCGTTGGTCCGCTAAACGTCGCCGTTTCCAGGCAAATGTCGAAGTCCTGGAATTCGTTGAGCGTGCAGTGGGACGACTGCGTGACATTCACGAAACCGTCGAACAGATTGGTCCCGAAGGGCTGCGACCCGATCGAAATTTCGACGCTGGAAAGCTGATCGCCAAGGAACAGCCACGCGTAGAAGCTCAGGCTGGTGACCGTGCCCTGTACCGTCATGCTGTCGGTGGCGGCTGAGCCGAAGTTGATGTTCCATGCACTGTCCTTGCCGCCGAGCGGACCGTTGTCATACAGGTCGCCGGCGAAGGCGGAAACAGCGGCTATAACCATGAGCAGGGTGAGACAGACGGCGAATTTCATGGCTGCATTCTCCTCGGTTACATAGTGGAGAGAATAGCCATCGCCGACTCAGCAGGCAAGAAATTTCTTAGGGCACCGCCGCGGCGGATTCGCGCGTCAGAAGTGACGTTAGCTCACCTACTGCGGGCGGCGGGGGATGCCGAGCTGGCGCATCTTGTAGAGCAAGGTGGTGCGCGGCAAGCCCAGCTTGACCGCTGCGCCGTCGCGGCCGCTCAGCACCCAGTTGGATTTGCGCAGAACGGCGCTGATGTGCTCGCGTTCGGCCTCCACCAGCGTCTTCGGCCGCGAAGGGTCGGGCGCGACTTCCCTCTCGGCGGATTGCGTACTGCCGTTCGTCGGCGCAGGCACGGGCGACTCTTCGTTGCGCGGCAATTCCGGCGGACGCAGTACCCCATCTTTGGAAAGAATTACCGCGCGCTCAATTACGTTCTGCAACTCGCGAATGTTTCCCGGCCAGGAATAGCGCACCAGCGAATCCATCACCTCATCCGAAATAACCTGGTTGGATTTGCCCATGCGCCGCGACTGGGTCTCCACAAAGCTGCGCACCAGCAAAGGAATATCTTCGCGCCGCTCGCGCAGCGGTGGCAGCGAAATGGGAAATACATTGAGCCGGTAATAAAGATCGGCCCGGAAACTTGCCCTCCTCCACCATCTTCGCCAGGTCGCGGTTGGTGGCCGCCACCAGCCGCACATTTACCTGGATCGACCGGTTGCTGCCCAGGCGCTCGAATTCCTGCTCCTGCAGTACGCGCAGCAATTTCGGTTGCAGCTCCAGCGGGATGTCGCCAATCTCATCGAGGAAGAGCGTTCCGCGGTCGGCCAATTCGAAGCGGCCCTTCTTCTGCGCGATCGCTCCGGTGAAGGCGCCGCGCTCGTGCCCGAACAGTTCGCTTTCCAGCAAGCCGGACGGAATCGCAGCACAATTCAACTTGACGAAAATGTTCTCGCGGTTCGAACCCAGATTGTGAATGGCGCGGGCGATGAGTTCTTTACCGGTTCCGGTCTCGCCCTGGATGAGCACGGTCGATCCGGTCGGCGCCACTGTCCTCACGTCGCTCAGGACTTTCTTGAGCCGGGGGCTTTCGCCCAGGATCTCGTCAAAGTTGCGCTCATTGCGCAGTTCATCGCGCAGATAGCGCGCCTGCTCGGCAATGCGGCTGCGCGAACTCTCGGCCTCTTCATACTTCAACGCGTTCTCAAAGCCGATCACCACCTGGCGCGCAATCTGCTCGAACAGTTCGGTGTCCTCCTCGCGAAAGAAATCCTGCGAACGATCCAGCAGGTGCAGCAGGCCCAGCGTGCGGCCATCCTGTTGGATGGGCACGAAGCATCCCGACTGGAACTGCTCCACCTGGATGATCATTTGCGCTTCCCGGCCCAGTCCTTCCGGAACGCTGTGAAACAGAAAGGTTCGTCCACCCTGGAAAGTGCGGCCGGAAATGGAATTCTCCACCGGGATCAGGGTGCCTTCGGTCAGCATGCCACGCGAATCGGGATAGTCCAGGCCGCACACCCGAAGGTGATCTTTGCCGTCCTGCATGGAAACGTAGGTGGCATCGCACTGGATGGCCCGCCGCACGCTGGTGGCGATGGCGCGCAGCAAATCGTTCAGCGCAAGGTTGGAAGTCACCGCGTTGTTGATCTCCAGCAGCATTTTCAGGCGATCGCGCTCGTGCAGCAGATCGCTTTGCAGCTCGCGAGCTTCCTGGTAGTTGAGCGCGTTCTCCACCGCGACCGCGATCTGCGCGCCGATCAGCCGGGGCAGTTCCAGATCGTTCAATTGATAGGCATTCAGGTGCGAGCTGCCGAAGGTCAACGCGCCCACGCGCCGCGTCGCGGTAGTCAGCGGGACAATGCAGAACGAGTTGACGCCGTTTTGCCGGAAGAACTTCATCACCGTAGGAAAGCTATCTTCGTGCGACAGGTCGGTGACTACCATGGGCTGCTGCGTCCGCCACACCTCCGCGGAGGGCGACTCTTGCATGGAGTATTCCGGAGCGGCGACCGGGCCGGGCAGAAAGCTGTGCACCGTGTGCGCCCGCATCACGTCACGCTCGTCGTCGCGAATCATCAAGGTGAGGTAAGTGAAATCCAGCAGATCGTGCAGCCGGGTGGCGAGTCCGCGCACCAGTTCGTCGATGCTGGAGTGCGCCGCCATCGCCCGCGACAATTCCAGCAGCGTGCGGTATCGCTCGGCCGTGACAGCCGGAACAAAGGATTCCATGGAGGACATTTCGTTTTCCAAGACGGGTGGCGTGGCCTTGCCGATTCCAGAAACGCTTCTGCAATAGATTGCCGGGGAAAGGGTTTGGGCGCAGCAATTCGAAGAAATCGCCATACGCGGGCGCTTACCCGGCTAATTAACCTGTTGGACTTTAGTGGCCGGGACAGGGGTCCTTGGACACTTGTGCACTAAGTGGGCCTTTCTGGCCTGCTGGTAGCGGAAGAGGTGAGACTCTGGATCACATTGTGTCAGCGTAAACGTCCACTGACAACGCGTACATCCCCAAGCGGGAGGATTGCCCGATATGACACAGAAGCTATAGGTATTCGGCATAGGATTTGGGCTGGGACCGGGTCGCAGTACCTTGATGATACGCCTGGAGCGGCCGATTGATTTTGGACCCCGACCAGTAGCTTTCGTAGCTCGCTACTTCGTCACCGGACGAAACATCAGGTCGAACCAGGGCTGCCAGGTTTTGCCGCCATCGGTTGAACGAGCGGCGGTCTCCCGCACTCCGCCCTCCACCGGCTTCCACACGCCGTGAATGAGTCGCGGCTTGCCGTCGGGGCCGAGGTCCTCTCCGTTCAGTACCATCTCGCCATTGTGCAGACCGCCCTCGATCACCAGGAGCTGGCCTTTGTTGGTGACCCAGGTCTGGTGCCACACCTTGCGGGTCGCATCGTAGATGCTGAAGCTTTGCCCCTGATGTCCGGTGGTGGCATCGTAGCGCTCCCAGATGACGCACCCGTCAAGGATGCGATCGACGCGGACGTGAGCGTCCTTGGTCTTTTCGCCTACTTCCTGTGTCTCCCAGTCACCCAGCCAGAAGTCGAATTGCCGGTATTCGGGAGCGGAGCAGGGCGCGGGCGCAGATTGGGTCAAGGCCGGCGAGGACGAGGTCAGGGCTCGAGGGACAGAGACGAAGAGCAACAGGCTGAGCAGCGCCATCCGCCGCCAGACGGCTGACGCTATGTTCCATTTGGACGGCCCACGTCTACGGCAGGCTTTCGAACTCCAATTCATCGCAATGTCTCCCATGATTCACCCCTGATCGTAGGTTGCCGGCGTAACTCCAACTCGTCTCGCGGCGTCCTGGACAAGCCCACTCGCTGCTACTGGCCCAGTTGGTTTTATGTTCAACATAACGTTCTCCGCCTGGGCGGAGCGGACGTTTGCGGACCCGGTTTCCGGCCCTGCGTGGACACCGGCAGCCTGCATGGGACGATCGCAACCGCTCGTCACCAAATGTTGACATCCGGTAAGCGACATGGCTTCAGCAGCTTGCGCCGTAATATCAAATTCAGTTGACTTGGAAATCGCCAGGCCTGAAAAACGATGCCAGGCATAACGCCAGCCATCAGGAGATCAACGATGACCTATAGCAAGTCAAGTCCGGGACTGAAATTCGTAGGCGCAATTTTTCTTGCGAGCCTGTTGCTTGCAGCTCCCGCGTGGGGCGCCAGCACCTTCAAAGTACTGCACAGTTTTGGCGCGAGCGGCGACGGCAATACTCCCTTCGCCGGCCCGACGCTGGGTGCCGATGGAAATTTGTACGGCACCCTCTCGTCAGGCGGCATTCTGTCGGGATGCGGCCAGAAGGGTTGCGGCGTGGTTTACCAGCTCGTCCCCGGGCAGGGTGGCGCCTGGTCGGAGAACGTATTGCACAAGTTCATTCAGAGCGAGGGAGGCAATCCTTATTCCACGATTGCGATTGACGGCCGGGGGGCGTTGTATGGCACCAACCTTTATTACGGCCCCGCCGGTTGCGGCACGGCGTTTCAGTTGTCGGGCTCGCAGGGCAACTGGACGCAGAACACGTTGCACGCCTTCACTTGCGGAAACGATGGAGGCTCGTCGTACGGCGTGAGCCTCGACAAGACCGGGCATCTTTACGGCACTGCCTACGAAGCCGGACTGTATGGCGATGGAGTCGTCTTCAGCCTGAGCCCCTTGAACATCCACAGCTGGTTCGAGATTGTGGTGCACGCCTTTGCCGGCGGCAACAACGACGGCAACGCGCCTGCGGGCAATGTGATTTTCGATGACAGCGGCAGCATCTACGGAACCACCTACGAAGGCGGTCCGCGCCTGACTGGCACGGTGTACAAGCTGACCCGCGGAAGCGGCGCGCACTGGAACGAGAAAATCCTGTACGTCTTCCAGGGCCAGCCTTTTGGCGGCGGCGCCGACGGCGCCAACCCGGTGGCCGGCGTGGTGATGGATGCCGCCGGAAATCTGTATGGCGCGACCGACTACGGCGGCGCGTCGTCCGTGGGCACCGTATTCAAGCTGGCGCCCAACGGCGACGGAACCTACACCGAGTCGGTGCTGTACACCTTCCACGATGGACAGGACGGCGGGCATCCCTACGGCGGCGTGATCGTCGACAGTAGCGGCAACCTGTATGGCACCACCACGGGACACAGCGGCAGCTTCGGGACGGTATACAAGTTGACGCCAACTTCCAACGGTCCGTGGACGGAAACCATCCTCTACCAGTTCCAGGGTGGCAACGACGGCGCGATTCCCTACGGCGGGCTGGCGATGGATTCGGCGGGAAATCTGTACGGAACCACCGGCTTCGGCGGGCAATACGGGGGAGGCGTGCTGTTCGAAGTCACACCGTAGTCTGCCGGCAGAGGTGCACCACAGGGACACAGAGGCACAGAGATTTTGATCTTCAAAAACAGTTGCTGCGGAGTGGGCCGACTCGAAGCTGCGACGGCAGCGCACACCAGCCGTGACCTACATAATTCTGGCGATTTCCTCTGTGCCTCTGTGCCTCTGTGGTGACCATGCAGTCCTGATCGGAAGCACGGAACAATCCCCGATTCTTTCGCGTACCAAACCCTAGCCGCCAGAGCCTCGTCTGGCGGCGAATCCACCAGGCTTAGCGGGAAGTGGGTACGCGGATGTTGAACCAGATCAAACAAGTTTTGCGCCGGCTCAGCCGCGCGCCGCTGTTCACCACCATCACGCTGCTCACGCTCGCGGTCGGCATTGGCGCGAACACCGTGATCTTCAGCGTGGTGGAAGGCGTGCTGCTGAAGCCGCTGCCCTACTCGCATCCCGAGCAGCTGATCGGGGTGTGGCACACCGCGCCGGGGATCGGCATCAAGGAACTGAACATGTCGCCGTCGGTCTACTTCATGGACCGCGAGCAGAACACCACGCTGGAGGATATCGGCGCGTACGATCGCTGATTCGCTGAGCGTGACCGGGGTGGGCGAGCCGGAGCATGTGCGCGGGCTGGATGTGACCGACGGAACGCTGCCGGTGCTGGGCGTGACGCCGGCGCTGGGGCGGCTGTTTACGCGGCAGGATGATTCGCCGGGAGCGCCGGCGACGGTGGTGCTCTCGTACGGATACTGGCAGCAGAAGTTTGGCGGCGCGACGTCCGTGATTGGGCAATTCGATCACGGTGGACGGCAAGCCGCGGCAGATTATCGGCGTGCTGCCCAGGGGATTTCATTTTCTTGATGAGCCAGGATGCCGCGCTGGTCCTGCCGTTCCAGTGGGACCGCAACAAGACCAAGCTGGGGAACTTCAGCCAGCGCGCGCTGGCGCGGCTGAAGCCGGGCGTGACCATGGCGCAGGCCGATGCCGGACATGGCGCGGCTGCTGCCGATGGTGCTGCGCAGCTTTCCGGCGCCGGAAGGATTCAGCGCTGAGCTGTTTGAGAAGGCGAAAATCACGCCCAACCTGCGGCCGCTGAAGCAGGACGTGGTGGGCGATGTGGGCAACGTGTTGTGGGTGCTGATGGGCTCGATCGGCATGGTGCTGCTGATTGCCTGCGCGAACGTGGCGAATCTGCTGCTGGTGCGGGTGGAGGGGCGGCGGCAGGAGCTGGCGATTCGCGCGGCGCTGGGTGCGGGCTGGGGCAGGATTGCGGGGGAGTTGCTGTTCGAGAGCGTGGTGCTGGGTGTCGCGGGCAGCCTGCTCGGACTGGCGCTGGCCTACGCCGCGCTGCGCGTGCTGGTGGCGATGGCGCCCACCGGACTGCCGCGCATTCATGAGATTGGCATCGATCTGCCGGTGCTGCTGTTCACGCTGGGGCTGGCGTTGTTCACCAGCCTGCTGATCGGGTCGATCCCGGTGTTCAAGTATGCGGGGCGCAGGTTGAACAGCGGGCTGCGCGAGGGTGGGCGGGCGCTGAGCCAGAGCCGCGAGCAGCATCGCGCGCGCAAGGCGCTGGTGGTGGTGCAGGTGGCGCTGGCGCTGGTGCTGCTGATCTGCTCGGGACTGATGATTCGCACGTTCCTGGCGCTGATGCATGTGCCGCCGGGATTCGCTGAGCCCGACAAGCTGCAGACGTTCCGCTTCTACATTCCGGAGACGCAGATTCCGGAGACGCAGCCCGAACGCGTGGTGCGCATGGAACAGGAGATCCAGGACAAGCTGGCGGCGATTCCGGGGGTGACTTCTGTGAGCTTCGCCAGCGGCGTTCCGATGGACGGGTACGACTCGAACGATGTGCTGTTCGCCGAAGACCACAGCTATAACGAAGGCCAGATGCCGCCGATCCGGCGATTCAAGTTCATCGCGCCGGGATTGTTTGGCACGCTGGGGACGCCCATGGTGGCGGGCCGCGATCTTACCTGGACGGACATCTATCAGAAGCGGCCGGTGGCCATCATTTCGGAGAATTTCGCGCGCGAGTACTGGCACGATGCGAGCAGCGCGCTGGGCAAGCGGATTCGCGTAGCCGGCACCGACGACTGGCGTGAGATTGTGGGCGTGGCGCGGGACGTGTATGACGATGGGGTAGAGCCATCCGGCGCCGCAGACCGTGTACTGGCCCATCATGCAGGAGCGCTTCGAGGGGCAGAAGCAGATCTTGCGCCGTAACATCGCGTTTGCGATTCGCAGTCCGCGGGCGGGCTCGCAGGCGTTCGTGAAGGAGGTGCAGCAGGCGGTGTGGTCGGTCAATCCCGACGTGCCACTAGCCGATGTGTCGACGCTGGGCGAGATGTACTACACAAGTCGATGGCGCGGACTTCGTTCACGCTGGTGATGCTGTGCGTGGCGGGAGGCATGGCGCTGCTGCTGGGGATCATTGGGATCTATGGCGTGATCTCGTATTCGGTTTCGCAGCGGACGCGCGAGATTGGCATTCGCATGGCGCTGGGCGCGCAACGGGCCTCGCTGACCGCGATGTTTGTGCGCCAGGGATTGGTGTTGACGGGCATCGGCATTGGGTGCGGGCTGGTGATCGCGTTCATCGCCATGCGGCTGATGTCGTCGCTGCTGTTTAACGTAAGTCCCAGCGACCCGGTGACCTATGCGGCAATTACGGTGTGCGTGATGGCCAGCGCTTACCTGGCATGCTATTTGCCATCGCGGCGCGCGGCCGCGGTGGATCCGGCAAACACGTTACGCTCGGAGTAAGGGGCTAACGTCATGGCGGGACGTCGGCTAGCGAATCGCGGAGACTGGCCCGGGTGATGTAGAGTATTGTCCGATATTTCTGGAGAGCCGTTTTGACACATTCCTCGTTCTACCGCCGTCCTATAGCAGGACTGTTTCTTGCCGCAGTTTGTTTCGCTTTCACTACAGTTGCCGTTGGGCAGAAGACGTCATCGGCTGGCCCGCAGCCGGTTCCGTTGCCGCCTCCGGTGGCCGCGCCGCTCGACATTCCCTACCCGGGCACCATCACTTTGGCGGTTGATATCACCAACGTGAATGACCGCATCCTCACGGTGAAGGAAAGCATTCCGGTGAAGCCGGGAAAGGTGACGTTGCTTTATCCGGAATGGCTGCCGGGAACGCATTCGCCATCGAACCCGATCTCGAACATGGCGGGGCTGGTGGTGATGGCGAACGGGAAGCGCGTGGACTGGGTGCGCGACCGGGTGAACATGTACGCCTTTCATCTGACCGCTCCGGCGGATGCGAAGACGCTGGACGTGAGCTTCCAGTATCTGGCGCCGATCAAGCCGCAGCAGGGGCGCATCTCGTCGAAGTTCGCCGACGTGACCTGGAACAGCGTGCTGCTGTATCCGGCAGGATATTTTTCGCGGCGCATCGTGTTTTCGCCGTCGATCCGGCTACCCGAAGGATGGAAGTTTGCCTGTTCGCTGGAAGTAAAGTCGCAGGAGGGCAGCGTGGTGCAGTTCAAGGACACGACGCTGAACACGTTCATCGATTCGCCGCTATACGCGGGAGTGAATTTCAAACGGGTCGACATCTCCAGCGGCGCGGACAACCAGGTGTTCCTCGATATTTTCGCCGACAAGCCGGCCGATTTGGAGATCACGCCGGAGGAGTTGCAGTTTCACCGGAACCTGGTGACGCGAGGCGCAGAAGCTGTTCGCCTCGCACCATTACGATCACTACGATTTTCTGTTTTCGCTGAGCGACACGGTCAGCGGCAAGGGACTGGAGCATCATCAGTCGAGCGAAGACGGCACGCGGGCCAACTACTTTACCGACTGGGCGGCGGCGTCGCGCGGCCGCGACCTGCTGCCGCACGAGTACACGCATTCGTGGAACGGCAAGTTTCGCCGTCCGGCCGACCTGTGGACGCCCAACTTCAACGTGCCCATGCAGAACGATCTGCTGTGGGTGTATGAGGGCCTGACGGATTATTACGGCAATGTGCTGACGGCGCGTTCGGGGATGCGTACGCCGGAGCAGGCGCGCGACACCTTCGCGCAGATTGCCGCCGGCTTTGAAGCCAGCCCGGGACGCACATGGCGTCCGCTGGTGGATACGACCAATCAGCCCATCATCGGCTCGCACGGCGCAACGCCGGAGGTTTGGCCAAGCTGGCAGCGCTCGTACGACTATTATCCGGAGTCGGACCTGATCTGGCTGGATGCGGATACGCAAGATCCGCGAGCTGAGCGATGGCAAGAAATCGCTGGACGACTTTGCCAAGCTGTTCTACGGCATCGACAACGGCAGCTACGTGACCGTGACTTACAACTTCGACGACCTGGTGGCCGCGTTGAACAAGGTGCAGCCGTACGACTGGGCCGGCTTTCTGCGGGCGCGGGTGTACGACGTTGCGCCGCAGGTGCCGGAGAACGGCATTACCCAGGGCGGCTACAAGCTGGTGTACAACGACGATCAGCCGGAGTGGCTGAAGCACATGGATCCGCAGCAGGCCAGCAACTTCTCGACATCGCTGGGATTCGCGGTGAAGAACGACGGGGAATTCACCGGCGTGACCTGGGACGGTCCGGCTTTCAAGGCGGGCATCACGCCCGACATGTCGATCCAGGCGGTGAACGACCAGAAATTCAGCGTGGAGAATTTGCGGCAGGCGGTTCTGGCGGCCGAGAAGAGCGGTACGCCGATCAAGTTGCTGCTGAAGCGCGAGGATCAGTTCTCCACCGTCACGCTGGACTATCGCGGTGGGTTGCGGTATCCGCACCTTGAAAGAGTGGAAGGCACGACCGACAGCCTCGACGCGATTCTGGCGCCGGGGAAATAGAAACCGCCGCTTCGATGCGCTCCCACACATTCGGAAACCGCGAATGTGTGGGGCCCCCGTCACCCGCCGCTATGGTGTGATCTCGAAGACGACACCACAGCCACCGGCGCAGTTGTAGTTTCCGCCAATCGCCGTTGTGCCGTAGATGTTACCGGCGGCGTCGAGGGTTACTCCTCCCAGCGGAATCCCGCCGTCAGCGCCACCTGTGAAATCGTGGAGATCGGTGTAAATCCAACCGGACCCTGAAGGCGACAGCTTGAAGACGCTGCCCTGGTTATGGGCGCCAACGAATTCCAAGGTTCCATACAAGTTCCCCTGCGAATCCATAGCCAGGGTGCTAGTTGGACCTGTCTCGTCACTTGAGAGGCCGTCGAAATCATACAGTTCGTTGTAAGTCCAGCTTCCACCCGCCGGCGACATCTCGAAGATGACTCCGGAATAGCAACAACCACCGTACTCTGTGTTCCCGAACAAGTTGCCCGATCGATCGAAGATTAGCCCGGCAATGGAATTTCCTCCGGTGAAGGAGTACTGGGTGTTGTCGATCCAGGTCGAACCCGATGGCGCGAGTTGGAAGACGGTGCCTTGGCGGTGAGCCCCGCCGACGGCAGTGGTGCCATACAGATTGCCGGCGGGGTCCGCGACTAACCCGCCCTGGGGAAAGCCGCCGTCACTTTGCAAGTTGAAAGCGTGGACCACGCTGGGAGTCCAGTTGCTGCCCGACAGCTGGAGTTTGTAGACCACGCCGAAAGTGGTAGTGCCTCCTTGGGCTTCGCCGTAGAGATTTCCGGCGGCGTCCATCAGCAGTCCGGACCTGGGATTTTGGCCGTTGTTATCGCCGGTAAAGCGGTACACGACAGTTTCGATCCAAGGGCACTGAACCGCGGTACACGCCCTGATCGGCGGCCTCAACTCGAAAACCGTACCGTAGTTGTAACTTCCGCCTTCGAGGGTTGTCCCGTAAAGGGTACCGTTGGGAGCAATCAACACCGGCGTCAGGGGTTGAACTCCATCGTCGGTTCCGTTGAAGATATGCAGGGTGGTCAGAAGCCAACTGGAATTCTTATGGGTGAGTTTGAACACAACGCCCCAGTTTGCCCCTCCTTGCCCGGTCGTTCCGTACAAGTTTCCTGCGCGGTCTATGGTGACGGTTGCGTAGGGGTTGGCGCCGTCGTTATACCCGCTGAAGGTGTGAATGACTTGAAAGGTCTGGGCGTCGGCGAACTGTAACCCGATCCCCAGCATTATGAGGAAAAGTAGAAGAGCATAACTACAGGCGCTAGAAATTTTGCCCGGCATCGGCGTGCTCCCTTTGGTTGAGCGATGTTATGGATAGCGGCTTGCAATGTACAGACAGAGCAAAGTGGGGTCAACTGCTTTTGCCTCAGGAGTCAGGTTACGTCACCGTTCTGGGAAAACGGTGTGCCCCTTCTTCGGCTGAAGGTGACGAGAGGAGAGTCGCTTGTCGGTGGGTATGCCGGGGGCCTCAGGTCTCGAGGTTTCGAGACTTGGGATAGTCACCGGAGTTTGTCGGGAGCCGAGCCTATTCTCGCCGGTACAGATCGTACTCTCCCAGGTTTCGAACACCGCGAAACCCGGGCACCCACCTCTGACTGCTGGCAGGTATAAACCAAAACGACCTGCCGGAGACGTGAGCCATCTGCCTAACATTGAAAAGACCCGCTCAAGCTGCGCTTGAACGGGGCACCCGAATGACTTACCCGGGCTACCCGCCTTGTCAGGAGCCGAACCTATTCTCGCCGACACACATCGTACTCTCCCGGGTTTCGAACACCGCGAAACCCGGGGCACCCACGTCTGACTGCTGGGAGATATAAACCAAGACGACGGGCCGGAGAGCTGGCCACCCGCTTCACATTGAAAAGACCCGCTCAAGCTGCGCTTGAACGGGGCACCCGATGACTTACCCGGGTTATCCGCCGCCCGAATGACTTACCCGGGCCACCCGCCGCCGTTTCTGAAGACCCTTGTTCGCAGTCCACTCCAGTTCCAACCCGTTGCACCCTCTTTGGGGTGACGACCTCTACACGGCTAAGGCGATATTTCAGCCCTGTTCACCTCGGTTTCCGGGGGCAGCCGGACCGCTACTCGTCCAGCCAAAACAGTCCGAAGACCCCGATTTTTGGCCCCAAAGTACTATCGTCAAATGTTACCTTAGTGTCATTGCTAGGTACTTTCGACTAGCCGCAAGGTGACCAATTCGGCGATAGTTACCTTAATCCTATTGTGTTACGCAATCAGGAACAAGGTCGTCGGTTCTTGCCTAAGTTCCCGCCAACCTGCCACTTATAAGTTTGAAGGAGTACATCATGCCTACTGGATGCGCGGTTTCGAGCCAGTTACTTTCTTTGGTTACCTCCAAGGGAAAACCGGTGCGATTGCTCTTAGGCTTCGTTCTCGCGGTTACCCTGGGAATGCCGTTGTCTGCCACGGTGAATCCCGGCGAGATCGTCCCTGGGAGCGTTTCGGCCACGATCGGCAGCACGATTGATCCAGTGAATGGGGTGTCCATCACCTTCCGCTGGACCACGGTCCATCCCGGTACTTCTATCGTCATTGTTGAAAATTCCGTCGATTACCAAGGGGGCAACAACAGTCCGACGCGGCAGATTGTACAAAACGACAACACGACGAACCATGTAGTGGTGGTCGATCATTTTCCGGCGTACAGCCCGTATCCCACCTGGGGCTACTACGTGGCGACTCATCTCTCCAGCGGAAGTTGCTCGCCACGCCAGTTCCGGTGTGCGCAGTGGGCCACCTATCCAGGGCCAGCCACGGCTGCGTGCGGCTCGCCGGCAGCGCCCGGTTGCGGAGGCAGCTACAACACGTTCACGCTTCCCACCAGTCCCACCAACCCCAGCGGCAACCTGGTATTCAGCATGTGGCCCATCGGTGGCCAGAATGTATACCAGGGCAATCCGGCGATATCGCCGGCGTGCAGCCCGGTGCTGAAGAGTTCCGACGAATGCAATGACCTGTATGTTCTGCTGCAACCGAATTTGTTGAGCGGCCCGAACAACCGAATTGTGCAAATGCAGAACGTAGTTATCACCAACACCGATACGGGCCAGGTGGTGACGGACAATAGCGTGAGCGCGCAATACCTGTGCAGCATGACGGCGCCGTCCAATCCTCCTCCGTCGGGCTGGGATGGGGACTACAACCCCAGCAACAAGTTCTGCAGTAACGGCACGGTGTACAGCCAGAATACGATGGCGCGGTTGCGGGTGAACTCGCAGGCGATTCCGGGACACTATCAGTTCGCGGCAACCTTCCAGGGGCAGTACGGCGGGAACAATTATGGAAATCCGGTGACGGTGAACTACAACTTCACGGTGTTGCCGACCGCCAGCTTCACCGCGACACCGCCAACCACATTTCCTCCGATAGCGAACCTGGCGGCGTGGCAGAACAACATGGTGAATTCCACTCCGTATTCGCGGCAGGGACTTCCCTATCGCTCGGCAGAGTGGTGGTGCACCAACAACAGCGACACGAACCCATGGTGGAGCCTGGACAACAGCAGTTTCACCGGCTATTTCGAGATTCCCGGGAACAACTACTTCCAGGCCTGGAACTATGACGGCGGCCGGGTGTATCAGCAGGTAGCCGACTACGACTATTACACGCCGGGCATGCCGGGCTACCAGGATGCAAGCCAGCGCGACCATTGGAAGCGCTGCGCCGAGATGGCCATGGAGCCATACAAAGATACGGCGCTGGCTACCAAGAGCGGCTTTGTGCAGGAGCCGAACCAGTTCGCGTTCGGCCTGGCGATGAATTACCTGCGTACAGGTGACGCTACCGATCAGGCGGCGGTGGAGATGCTGGCGCACAACAAGGCATGGAACCTGACGTACTCCGGAAGCGCCTATGACACCAGCGCGCGGGTGACCGCCTACATGCTGGATGACCGTCTGGCGGCGGAGATCATGGGGGATGCGCGCAACCCGGCCTTCCTGCAGCGGACGGTGGACGTTCTGATCGGCTATCTCGATCAGGCCTACAACCTGAATTTCAGCAATCCTAACCAGCAGAGCTACGACATCCATCCCTTCACCCTGGGCTTGATCATGGAAGGCCTGGAGACGTATTACGACCTGGATGTCGCCGAGGGAAATATTCCTGACGCGAGAATTCCGCTGGAGATCAAGAAGACCCTGGACTGGCTGGAATCGACGCAATACATTGCCTCGACGCACATGTTCGCTTACCAGGCCTACGATGTGCCGGCGGATCCCACGCTGGTGGGCGGGACGCTGTACCAGGGAACGGAAATGAACGATCTGTTGGCTACTCCGTTTGCGTGGTACTGGTACAAGACCAACAACAGCACCTACCAGGCGGAAGGCGACGACCTGTTCAATCATGTGTTCGACAGCGCCGGAGGTGCGGGCACCCTGGTGGGCGGCGGCTGGACATGGTCGGTAAAGGAATTCAACCAGGTCTACAAAGCGAGCTTCGATTTTGTGCGGTTCAGAACCGGGCAGAACCCGGACGGCTCGCCGGCGACCGGTACAGTGCAGGCAGGGTCGAACCCGTGCGATAACGGCAGCAACCCGTGTAACGCTCCCTGGACGGACTACACCACACCGGTGCAGTTCGAGTGGCTGCCGGGACAGGGCAGCGGCCTGCCATCGCTAAATGCAACTTATGTTGCGGCTCCTACCTTGACGGCGACCAGCGCGACGTTCTGGTTCGACGTCTTCAAGCCGAATACCACCGCGACCATCTACTACGGGACCAGCGCCCCGGGTACGTGTAACCTCAACAACCCGCAACCGCCGAATTGCATGCAGGCCTTCCCTAATTTCGGAGTGCAGCAAATGCTGACGGCGAACTATGCCAACCAGTCCAATACGGTGATGGGAGTGCAGGACCCGAACGCGCTGGCGCAAGGGGTCACCAACATCTACAACGAGACGGTGACCATCACCGGGCTGATGCCTAACACCACGTACCACTGGCGTCCGCTGACGACGGATGCGAGCGGGAATATGGCGGCGTATCACGACCAGACCTTCACGACTCCGGCACAGTAGGGGGAAACTGTTGCCGGGAACAGGAGCGCCTTGGTCTCACATTGTGGGATACTGAGCGCTCCTGCTTCGTCGTGGAACGCTGGTGCGTCGGTTGTTATAAGGGGGTCCTTCGCTGCGCTCAGGATGACAGCGATTTAAGCGATAAGGTAGCGATAAGGTCAGGAAGCGCCCATGGCGCGGGCGAACGGAATCATGTATTTGTCGGAGAGCGGTTTGCGCTGCTTGTCGCGACTCAACACGAAGTGGCAGGACGATCCGGTCGCGAGCAGCTTGCGATCCGCCTCACGGTAGACCTTGTAGCCGAACTCGATGAGGTTGCGGCGCAGGCGAAGGATACTGGTTTCGAGCAGAATCTCGTCATCGTAGGAGGCCGAATCTTTGAAGCGGCAGGTCACCTCGGCCACCGGGAAGAGGTATCCGTCGGCTTCGATTTCGCGGTAGCTGTGGCCGAGGTCGCGCATTAATTCCACGCGGCCAATCTCAAACCAGATGAGATAGTTTGCGTTATAGACGACACCCATCTTGTCGGTTTCGGCATAGCGGACCCGCAAACGCGCCTCGCTGACCACGGCGCCGGAAGCTGCATGGAGAGTCATGTTCTATTGTTAACGCGATGGGCGGCGATGAGCAAACGGTGTTGCCGGGCTAATGCTGCAAGGCCATGTAGTTGCCCCATCCGACAATGGCGGTAGAGGCCACCAGCAGCAGCAGAGCCAGCGCCAGCATGCGCGCCGACTTCGGACCGGCGCCCTTCCATTCCTTCAATCCGATTCCCCACAGGCTGCTGAAGATGATGATGCTGGCCATGTGCAGCGTCCAACTGGAGAATTTGAAGCGGCCCATCTGGGTTTCGCCCATGGTGTAGAAGAAAAACTGGAAGTACCAGGTAGTGCCGGCGAGCGCGCATAGCAGATAGTTGCGCAGCATGGGCGTTTGTTGCAGGCAATTCTGTTTGTGGTCGGGAATGTGCTCGACCATCTCACGCGCGGGCGCGTCGAGGGCGGTCTCGATGATGATTTCGCCGGAGACGCTGGCGGTTGAGCGCCGCGGGCGGGAGCTAAAGTATTCGTATCCGGTCTGGTTGCGGAGGTTGAGGATGAGGCACCAGATGAAGTTGGTGGTGAAGCCGCCGATGAGGACGACGACAAGCACCGGCAGGCCTTGCCACAGCACCGGCGTGCCGTGCTTTAAGGTGAGCGCCTTGATGGGATCGCCGGCGGCGAGGCCGTAGGCGAAGCAGGCGCTCATCACGCCTGACAAGGTGGCGACCGCAAGTCCCTTGTTCAGGCTGAACTCTTTGATGACGGCTTTCTGCTGCGCAGGGGACATGGCGCGTTCTTTGTAGATGCCGGCCAGTCCGGCGGCGGCGATGCCAAGCAGGCAGATGACGATGCCGAGCAGGATGACGCGGCCGGATGAAGTTCCGACCACCTGAGTCATGAATTCGCCGCGGAAGATGGGCGGGATCAAGGTGCCGAAGGCGGCGCAGAGCCCGAGCACCACCGCCATGCCGAGCGAGAGGCCGAGATAGCGCATGGTCAAGCCGAAGGTGAGTCCGCCAACACCCCACAGTAATCCGAAGAAGAACGCCCAAAAAAGATTGCCTGCCGGCGCTTCGGCCAACACCTGCGTCAGGTCCCGAGTCATCAGCAGGGCGAGCGCCCAAGGGGCAATGATCCAACTGAAGACGCCGCCAGCGAGCCAATATGTCTCCCACGACCAGTTCTTCACGCCGCGATAGGGAACGTAGAAGCTGCCGGAGGCGAGACCGCCCAACCAGTGGAACAGCACGCCCAGCACGGGATTTGGAGTCATCGCACCTCAACGCAGATGGGGGATTTAAAGATGAAAAACTTCTTCCAGCGGCTTCATGGCCTGGTCGGGCAGGACACCTTCCGGCTGCACGAAAAAGTCGGCCATCTCGCGCTGCCAGCGCTGGTTGACTTCGCGCCCGGCCATACCGGCGCGGGCGCGCTCGAAGTCGTTGGTCTCCAGGTAGCCGACCAGCAAGCCATCGGGACGAAGAAACAACGAGTAATTGCCCCAGCCGGTTTCGCGCAGCGCGTCCTGCATCTCGGGCCACACGCTGCGGTGACGCAGTTTGTACTCTTCGAGGCGTTCGGGTTTCACTTGCAACACAAAGCAGATTCGAGTCATAGCGTTCCTCTAGCGCAGGAAGGCTTCCGGCAAGCCGCCGTCGATGGGGATGACATGCCCCGTGGTTTTGGCGCTTTGCTCGCCGGCCAGCCAGATGATGGCGTTGGCGCAATCTTCGGGCAGGATGGGGCGACGGGTAAGGGTGCGCTGGGCGTAGAAGCCGGCCAGCTTGCCGCGCAACTCCTCGGTGGTGTCGCTCTCGGCAAAGTCGATTTTATATTTCTGCAGCGACTGGATGACGCGGTCGCGGGGAAACATGGCTGAGCCGGCGATGACGGTTGCCGGGGCGATGCCGTTAACCCGCACAAGTGGTCCCATGCTGATGGCCAGTTCGCGGATGAGATGAGTCAGCGCGGCTTTGCTGGTGTCATAGGCTTCGCTGCCGCGCTTGGGCACGACGGCGTTGGCGGATGCGGTCAAGACGATGGCGGACGGAAGGTCCTGGTCGTGGAAGACCCACTCGGCTTCACGGGCCAGCAGGTAGTTGCCGGTGACGTTGACCTGGAAGGTTTTGGCCCACTGCGCTTCGGTCAGTTGGCCATCGGCGCCGGGCACGGGATAAATGGCCGCGGTGTTGATGATGCCGTCGATGCCGCCGTACTGCATGACAGTGAAGTTCACGGTTTCGGCCAGGCTTTCGCTGGAGCGGAGGTCGACCGTGGTGTGCACGACCTGGTCGGACGATGAGAGGGCGGCGGCTTCGGCGGCAACGGCGTGCGCGCCTTCCTGATCGGCGTCGGCCACGACAACGTGGGCGCCCTTCTGCGCCAACTGCAACGCGACCATGCGGCCGATGCCGCTGGCGCCTCCCACGACGAGGAAGATCTTGCGGCTGAACTCCGCTTCGGGAGGCATGCGCTGCAGCTTGGCTTCTTCCAGCGCCCAGTATTCGATGCGGAAAGCTTCCGAGCGGGGCAGCGCCACGTAGTTATGGAAGAACTCGAAGCCTTTCGACTGCTCGGGACGGCGCGCATGCGGCAGGGGATGCGCGACCGGCTCACCATCCTCCAGCGCATTAGCGCCAGCCATGACGTGGATGGCGTTGACGAAGAATTCGGTGGTGATGCGCGCTTCCTTCTTGTTCTTGCCGAAGCCGAACAAGCCTAACCCGGGGATGATGACGACGGAGGGATTGGAGTCGCGCAGCTTGGGCGAGTCGGGCACGGCCCAACATTCGTAATACTTCTGGTAGTCCTGGCGGTAGACCTCGACTTTCTCGCGAATGTTGCTCTTCAGCACGTTCAGACCTTCGCGCTCCGGATCCCAGCGCACGAACAGCGGACAAATCCTGGTGCGGAGAAAATGATCGGGACAACTGGTGCCGAGATTGGCCAGCTCGGTGGACCACCGCGAACCGGAAAATTGCAGCGCATCCGGATGGTCGGCGTAGTGGGCGATGACGCGGCGATTGGACGACAGCGCTCCGCGCAGCAGGGGGAGAATCTGGGCGGCGATCTGGCGGCGGTCGCGGAGCGGCTGGAATTCCCAGCCGCCGAACTGCGTTCCCTTGCGCGCCTGATGCTCCTGGAGGAATTCGCCCATCTGGTCGATGGTGCGGATGCTGTTTCGATAGCAGTCGCGCTGGGTGTTGCCCCAGGTGAAGAGGCCGTGGCTGCCGAGAAGAATTCCTTCGGCGGCCGGGATTTTCTTTCACGGCGTTCTCCAGCAGCATGGCCAGCTCGAAACCGGGGCGCTGCCATGGCAGCCACACGAATTTTGCGTCCGAACTGGCGGTTGAATTCTTCCAGCTTGCGTTGGCCGTTGGCGCTGGCCGCGATAGCGATGGCCCAGTCGGGATGCAGATGATCGACGTGGTCGTAGGGCAGGAAGGCGTGCAGCGGCGTGTCAATGGAGGCGGCAACGCGGTTCTGGCCGAAGGCGGAAAGCGGATAGTATCCGACCATCTCGTCTTCGTGCGGCTCGCCGCGATAGAGACCCTTTGAGCTGTTCGAGGCGGTCGAGGTAGAGCAGGGCAAATCCCGATTCCTTGATGGAGCCGATGTCGCCGCCGCTGCCCTTTACCGCGAGACACGCGGACGGGCTTGCCGGTGAAGGGGTCGGGCAGATCGATCTTGGAACTGGTGTTGCCGCCGCCGAAGTTGGTGATGCGCAGGTCGGCGCCCAGCAGATTGGAACGGTAGCGCAGGAGTGCGAGCTGGTCGTTGCCGAGGGCAGCCGCCTCGCGCTCGTTCCACAGATCTTTTAATTGCGTCATTTCTTTCAGGTCAGGCATAAGTCAACTCACAGTATTGCCGGAAGCGGGTGGCTTCGCGGGTCCATTGATCGGTGTTACGGGGTTGAAAGACTTCGGTCGGGAAAGAGCGGTCGACGATCTCGCGGACCTGGTGCAAGGAAGAAGCGCCGCCGGTGGCGAGAATCTGCATGGCGACGTTGCCCAGGGCGGTAGCTTCCGCCGGGCCGGCTATTACGTTGCGGCCGGTGGCGTCGGCGGTGAACTGGTTCAGCAAGCGGTTCTTCGATCCCCCTCCAATCACGCGCAGGGTGTGGATGGCTTCGCCGGTCAGCGCTTCCAGCCACTCCAGCACCAGCCGGTACTTCAGAGCGAGGCTTTCGAGAATGCAGCGCACGTAGGCCGCGGCAGAAGCGGGATGCGGCTGGTCCGTGTGACGGCAAAAGTCGTCGATGGCTGCGGGCATATTCGCGGGATGAAGAAACGAGTTGTGATCGGGATCGACCAGATGGGCAAAGGCTTTTTCGTGCGCAGCCGACTCCAGCAGCGCCTGGTAGTCCGAGTTCATTGCATGGGCTGACCAAGAGAGACGACAGCGTTGCAGCATCCACAGGCCCATGACGTTCTTGAGCAGGCGGGTGGTACCGTTGACGCCGCCTTCGTTGGTGAAGTTCATGCGAAGGGTGTCGGCATTGATGAGAGGAGCATCGATCTCAATGCCCAGCAGCGACCAGGTTCCGGTGCTGAGGAAGGCGGTGCCGTCGCGGGCGGCGATGGATGCGACGGCCGAGCCGGTGTCATGCGAAGCAGGCGCGATAACGCAGGTTCCGGCGAGCGACGAGTCACCGCCGAGTTCCGGCAGCAGAGATCCCATGCGGGTTCCGGCTTCGATCACCGGAGGAAGCAATCGTGCGGGCAGATCCAGGCGCTCCACCAAATCACGCGACCAGGTGCGGGCGACGGGATCGATTAACTGGGTGGTGGTGGCGTTGGTGAATTCGCAGACCGCGTTGCCGGTAAGCCAGTAGTGGAACAGGTCGGGGATGGTGAGCAGGCGGTCGGCGGAATTCAGCAGGCGGGGTGTGTGCCGCTTGGCGGCGAAGAGCTGGTAGAGAGTGTTAATCGGCAGGAACTGGATGCCGGTAGCGCGGTAGATTTCTGCGCGGGGAACGATGCGAAAGACTTCCTCCATGACGCCGTCAGTACGGCGGTCGCGGTAGTGATAGGGATTCTGGAGAAGCTGGCCGCGCTCGCCCAGCAGGGCGTAGTCCACGCCCCAGGCATCGACGCCGATGCTCGTGGGTTTCGCTCCTTCCAATTTGGTGAGAGCGCGCCGCACCTCAAGCCACAGGCGCGCGACATCCCAATGCAGCGAGCCGCCGTACTCCACCGGCTCGTTGGCGAAGCGATGGATTTCCTCGATGGTGACGACATCGCCATTGAGGTGGGCCAACACCGCACGCCCGCTTTCAGCGCCGAGATCGAAGGCGAGGTAGGACTTGGCCTCGCGGCTAGGCATAGGACGTGACACTCTGCGAATTGCGCGCGGCCCGTTCGACGGTGACACGCTCAAGGTAGCCACTCTGGCGAAAGGCCTGCAATGGATCGGCAGGCAAGCCCTTCGACTTGCGCCACTCTTCCAGCACGGGGCGGACGTCGGTGGCAAAGGCGTTCTGCAGGACGGACTCGGCGCGAACCAAATCGGTGGCGGCTTGCGCGGAGGCAAGCTCTTCATGGTCGACCAGCGCGGCCTTGGCAACGAGCTGTTGCGCCATGCAGACGCTTTGGATCATGGCTTCGATCTTGCCCTTGAGATTGTGGCTCTGATCGATCATGTAGGCGATGTCGGCGCGGCTTGCCGGTTTCCCATTCGAAGCACAGGATCTCGTGGAAGATGCGGAAGAGCTGATAGGGATCGATGGAGCCGAGCGTCAGGTCGTCGTCAGCATAGCGGCGATCGTTGAAGTGGAAGCCGCCGAGCATATTTTCCGAGAGCAGCCAGGCGACGATCTGCTCGATGTTCTGACCCTGGTAGTGATGGCCGGTATCGACCAGGACTTTTGCCTGGGGGCCGGCAGCTTTCGACAGCAGCAACGACATTCCCCAGTCGGCGATGTCGGTGTGGTAGAAGGCGGGCTCGAAAGGTTTGTATTCCACCAGCATTCGCTGATCGGGCGAGAGGTGGTCATGGGCCGCCTGCAGGCATTCGGCAAACCACTGCTTGCGCTGGCGGATGTTGGCGGTGCCGGGATAGTTGGAACCGTCGGCAAACCACAGGGAGATGTCGCGGCTGTTGAGGCGCTTGCCTATCTCGATGCTGTCGCGGGTGTGCTGCAAGGCTTCGGCACGAATCGCTTTGTCGGGATTGCCGAAGGACCCGTACTTATAACTTTGCGACTGGAAGAGATTGGGATTGATGGAGCCCGGCTGCACTCCGTACTTGCGGGCGAATTGCAGAATGGTGTCGCTGCTGCGAACGCCGTCGGGACAGTCCCACAGTACGTGCAGCGCCATGGTGGGACAGATGCCGGTGAGCAGATGGACTTGACCGGCATCGCTGAACTTCTCTTCCGTGGTGGTGGCGGCGGCCGGCTGAATGAATTTTCCGAAGCGCGTACCCGTGTTGGCAAAGCCCCACGATGGGACCTCAATGCGGAAAGAATCTAAAACTTTCGCTATGACGTCTGACGCAAGTGGCCCCATGACCTTCTCCGGAAAGTGAGGTTACACATCCCCTCGCCGCGTAGTCACTAAAAAACATTCTCCGAAGTGTTGCATTCGGAATGCGAAACAGCCGGACATGGCTACGAGGTGCTAAACGAGTTTAAGCCAATGTATTGCTGCAAGACATGGCCAGAAAAAGAAAAAGGGGGATGGGCGAGATTTCTAAATTCGTCGGCGACCGTGGGCATCGCGGAGTTGGCGTGAGCGCTGCAAGTGAGATCAGCCGTCCACGAGGATGACTTCAACAAACCTGGGACCGTGCACGCCTTTCACGCGAGTCATTTCGATGTCGGCGGTGGCCGAGGGCCCGGAGACGGTAGTTATGGCGGGCGCTCCCGCTGCGCGTATGGCGCGAATGCCTTCGGGCACGGTATCGACTACCTGATGGGCAAAGACAACGCACAGGTGATAGTCGGGGATGAGGGTCAGCGCACGCGGGCCTTCCTGGCGCGGATGGCGCAGCAGGATGGTTCCGGTCATGGCAATTGCCAAAGCGCACCCGGTCAGCACGCCCTGGCTGCGATCCAAATCCGCATACGACAATTTGTCGCCGACAAGAAATGCGAAGCCCGGTGGCAGCCACGCTGGCGATAGCGCCTGCGGAATGAGCATCTGGGTCCTGGCGGACGCGGTGAGGGCTTGCGCGACGGTGGCGGCGATATCCTGCTCGCGGCAGCGGTATACCTTGGCGTCGTAGTCGATCAGTCGATCGACGAACAGCGCGATGCGTTCTTCCGGCGTGGCGGCTAGAGCGCTGCGATATTCGCGCGGGAGTGCGGCGTATTCGTCGGCAGCGCCGCTGGGGGCGGTCGTGTTGGCTTGGCGAATGGCGGCCAGAATGTCGTCCTTGGCGGTGCTCATGCCGGCTCCTTCGCCTTTCGCTGCTGCCACCAGTCGCGGAAGGACTCCTTCGGGATGGCCTGCAAGTCGCGGGCGGAGGTCCATCCGGAAAGCACGCCCGGCAGCTTGTGCAACATGCCGTCGTGCTCGAAGGGGCGCTGGCCGATGCGGCCAAGCTTCTGCGCGAGGGCCAGGCGATCGCCTCCGGCGAAGGAAAAAGCCGCGACACGCATGGCCAGCCTTTCGGACAACGGTGCCGAACCGTTATTCACGAGTTCGCGGCGCAGGTGGATCAGAATTTCCGGGATATTGATCTTCACCGGGCAAACTTCATAGCAGGCACCGCACAGCGAGGACGCGTAGGGCAGCGATTGCGAGTGCTGCATGGATTGCAATTGCGGCGAAAGGATCGCGCCGATGGGACCGGCAGTAGATGGAGCCGTAGGCGTGGCCGCCGGTCTCGCGGTAGACCGGGCAGGCGTTGAGGCAAGCGCCGCAGCGAATGCAGTCGAGGGTTTCGCGAGAGCGCTCCTGGGCCAGGATGTGGGTGCGGCCGTTGTCCAGCAGGATGACGTGAAATTCTTGCGGGCCATCGCCGGGAGTGACGCCGGTCCAGATGGAGTTGTACGGATTCATGCGCTCGCCGGTGGCCGAGCGGGGCAGCAGTTGCAGGAAGACTTCAAGGTCATCGAAGCTGCGGAATGACCTTTTCGATGCCCGACGAGGGTGATGAGCAGGTGCGGCAGCGTGACGCACATGCGGCCGTTGCCTTCGGACTCCACCACGCAGACCGAGCCGGTATCGGCGATAGCGAAGTTGGCGCCGCTGATGCCGGTGTCGACGCGGAGAAATTTTTCGCGGAGGTAGGTGCGGGCGGCGGCGGCGAGGTCTTGGGGCTGCTCGCCCAGTTCGGCGAGGTGCATCTTCTCGGAGGAAGAGCTCGCGGATCTCGCTGCGGTTCCGGTGCAGCGCCGGTACGACGATGTGGGAGGGCTCGTCCTCGCCCAGCTGGACGATCATGTCGGCGAGATCGGTCTCGTAGGGCGTGATGCCGGCGGCCTCCAACGCGGGATTCAACTGGATTTCGTCGGAGGTCATGGTCTTGACCTTGATGACTTCGGTGCGGCCGCGCGCCCGCATCAGGTCGATGACGATGCGGTTGGCTTCGTCGGCATCGCGCGCCCAGTGGACTTGTCCGCCGGCGCGGCGGCAGTTCTCCTCAAACTGCAACAGGTAGGTATCCAGGTGGCGCAGGGTGTGGTCTTTGATGGCGTGAGCGGCGTCGCGAAGCTGCTCCCAGTCGGGCATTTCGGCGACCACGCGGCCGCGTTTGCCGCGAATGGTGTCGGTGGCACGGCGAACGTTGTGGCGCAACTGGGCGTCTTTGACCAGCGTTCTGGCGGCGTCGGGAAAGTCCGGCGCCTGGGCAGCTTTGCCGACGCGAATGCTCATGTCGCCTCTCCCGGCTTGCGGGAGGCGAGGATTTCCGCCAGATGCAGGGTGCGGACGCTGGCGCGCTGGCGGCTGAGCAAACCGCCGATGTGCATGAGGCAGGAGTTGTCGACGGCGGTGCAGACTTCGGCGCCGGTGTTGAGGATGCAGCCAACTTTGTCGGCGCCCATGGCGACGGACACTTCGGGATTCTTGATGGAGAAGGTGCCGCCGAAGCCGCAGCATTCGTTTGGCTGCTCGAGATCGATGAGAGTCAGGCCTTCGACGTGGCGCAGCAGTTCGACCGGCACGGTGCCGAGATGCAAGGAGCGAAGCGCGTGACAGGAGGTGTGCAGGGTGACGGTATGCGGGAAGAACGCGCCGACGTCCGGCATGCCCAGTTTGTCGATGAGCAGCTCGGAGAACTCGAAGATGCGGGGAAGGATCTGGCTAACCTGGAGTTCGATGTCGGGATCGCCGGCAGCGGCGGCCAGTTTGGGATAGTGGTCGCGCATCATCGACACGCAGGAGGAAGATGGAATGCAAATAACTTCGGCATCGCGAAATACGCGGAGGAAGTTGAGCATCATGGGCAAGGCTTCGTTCTGGTAGCCGCTGTTGTAGTGCATCTGCCCGCAGCACGCCTGCGCCTGGCGAAACTCGACGGTGTGGCCGAGGCGTTCGAGCACAGTGACGACGGCTTTTCCGGTTTCCGGGAAGAGCGTGTCGTTGTAGCAGGTGATGAAAAGCGATATCAGCAAAGCATCCCTTATTCGCGATGGCGTCCACCGGGCAGGAGCCGAGGGGCCCGTCAAGAAGTCGGAGCTTACTGGTTTCCCCGGGCGTAAGCAAGGACGATTCGGACGCGGCGATCGTTTTGCAGCGCAGAATTTTTCTGCGTATCGTTGCGGTTAGCTTTCCCGATTGCAGTGACGCTTACCTCAAGGCCTTCCCTCTTTGTCCGGCCACGAAAGATTGGGGTGGCGTAAGGATAGTCCCGAGGAGAACCGTAGTGCGGATCGCTCGACGCGTTGCTTTGTGCCTGCCCTTGTGGCTCTTGCTGTCATCCGCGGCATATGCCAATCCCGTTCATCTGCGTTGTGAGTACGTCGAGAACCCGCTGGGGATCGATGTCGCCAAGCCGCGGCTGTCGTGGCAGATCGACAACCGCGAGCGCAACTGGAAGCAGTCAGGCTATGAGTTGCTGGTGGCGACGACGCCGGCGAAGCTGCGGCTGGGCAAGGCCGATGTTTGGGAGAGCGGCAAGCAAGCTGGCGCGCAGTCGGTGGGCCTGGTCTATGGCGGGCCCAAGCTGGAGTCGCGCAGGCGGTACTACTGGACGGTGCGAGTGTGGGACGCGGGCGGAAAGCAGTCGCGTTGGGCGGCGCCTGCGTGGTGGGAGATGGGGCTGCTGGACCAGGCAGATTGGAAGGCGCAGTGGATCACGTGGAAAAATCCCGAGGCGGAAGCGGACCGATCGGCGATGCGCTGGATATGGGCGCCGGGAGTCGATGCGCTGAAGGCTGCGCCGAAGAGTAAGGCGGTCTTTCAACTGCACTTCGAGGTTGGCGCCAAGCCGAAGAATGCAGCGCTGTTCGTCCTGGGGCGGGGAGATTTCCAGGCGAGCGTTAACGGGCACGTGGTGGGGGCGAAGCAGACCTGGCACGAGTTTGATCGCGAAGATATCGCCGGCCATCTGGTACCCGGACAGAACACGATCGAAGTGACGGTAACGGTGGAGAAGCCATCGGATTTTGGACCTGACGCGGGTGGCTCACCGAAGGGCGGGCTGGCGGCGCTGCTGAAGATCACCGGGCAGGATGGAACGATCACACGCGTCGGCAGCGATGCGAACTGGGTAGCGCGGCAGGACTCGGCGGTGACCTGGCAAGCCGCGGCCGTGGTTGGGCAGTTGGGCGATCGCGGATTCGGAGAGGTTCCGCCTCTGCCGCAACCGGCGGCGCTGTTCCGCCGCGACTTTGCGGTGAAGAAAGAGGTGCGGGCGGCGCGACTGTACGTCACGGCGCTGGGCAGCTATCGGCTGTTTGTGGACGGTCAGCGCGTGGGGGATGACGTTCTGACTCCCGATTTCACCGACTATCGCAAGCGCGTGCTTTATCAGACCTACGATGTGACCCGTCTGATTCGGCGTGGAGGCAACACTCTTGGCGCGATGCTGGGCGATGGGTGGTTTGGTAGCGGGCTGACATGGGCGGGCCAGCCATTTCTGTTTTTGTCGCCGCCAACCCGTCTGCTGGCGCAGCTGGAGCTGGAGTACAAAGACGGCACGCGCGAGACGGTGGCCAGCGATGGCCAGTGGAAGGCGGCGCAGTCGGCGATCCTGCGCTCGGAGATTTATGCCGGTGAAGTTTACGATGCGCGGCAAGAGCAACCGGGCCGGGACAAGCCCGGCTTTGACGATGCAGGCTGGCAGGCAGCCGCGGTGGGGGAAGCTCCGACGACCCCGGTGGTGAGCCAGATTTCTGCGCCGGTGCACATCATCGACGCGATCACCCCGAAGACAGTGAAGCGGCTTGCGAACGGCGACTATGTACTCGACCTGGGGCAGAACATGGTCGGCTGGGTGAAGTTGAAGGTGAATGGTCCGGCGGGAACGGCGGTCCGCATGAGGTTCGCCGAGATCCTGAACCCCGATGGCACGATCTACACGGAGAACCTGCGGGACGCCGACGCCACCGACCTCTACATCCTGCGCGGGGCGGGCACGGAGACGTTCACGCCGCATTTCACGTTTCATGGATTTCGTTATGTCGAGTTGAGCGGGTATCCGGGCGTGCCGGGCGTCGACAGCGTGACCGGAGAGGCGGCCAGCAGCGTCGGAACCAGCCCGTCAGGGCGGCTGACGACTTCGAGTGAGCTGGTGAACCGGATGTGGTCGATTGGCTTGTGGGGGCAGCGGGGCAACTACCTCAGCGTGCCGACGGACTGCCCGCAGCGGGATGAGCGGCTGGGGTGGATGGGCGATGCGGGCGTGTTCTGGCGCACGGGAAGCTACAACTTCGACGTAGCGGCGTTCTCGCAGAAGTGGGTGAATGACGTCACGGATGCGCAGACCACGGACGGTGCGTTCACCAATGTGTCGCCTGACGTGATTCGTCCTTACATGAGCGAAGGCGCGCCGGGATGGGGCGATGCCGGGGTGATTGTGCCGTGGACGACGTGGCTGCAATATGGCGACGCGGAAGTTATCGAGCGGAGCTGGGACGCCATGCAGCGCTGGATGAATTTTATCCAGAGCCGGAATCCGGACTTCCTGCGCAAGAACGGAGTGGGACCGAACTTCTCCGATTGGCTGGCGCCGGACGAGCGAACGTCGAAGGAACTGGTGGCGACGGCGTATTGGGCGCTGATCGCGCACATGATGTCGCAGATGGGCCACGCCATCGGCAAGGAGCAGGAGGCGCAGGCCTACGATGCGCTGTACAACCACATTCGCGCAGCGTTTCAGAAGGACGTATGTAGCGGCGGATGGAAAAGTCGGGGCGGGGACGCAGACGTCGTATGTGCTGGCGCTGTACGTTGGCCTGGCGCCGCCAGCGCTGGAACCGGCCATGGTGAATAACCTGGTGGCGGACATCCAGTCGCGCGGCGGGCACCTGTCGACCGGATTTCTGGGAACGCCGTTCCTGCTGTTCACGCTGGCGAATCATGGACGAGCGGACATTGCGTATCAGCTTCTGCTGACGGAGACCTATCCTTCGTGGGGCTACATGCTGTCGAAGGGGGCGACGACGTGGTGGGAGCGATGGAACGGCGACAGCGGCGATCCCAGCATGAATTCATTCAACCACTACGCATTCGGATCGGTGGTGTCGTGGGTGTATCGCTCGGTTGCGGGCATCGACACCAGCATAGACCATCCGGGGTTCCAGGAGATTGTGATCCATCCTCTGCTGGATTCGCGGGTGACGCACGCGCGCGGTGAATACGACTCGGTGTATGGGGAGATTGTGAGCGACTGGACGGGCACGGCGGCGGGACCGTTCAAGCTGGATGTAGTGATTCCCGCGAACACAACGGCGAGCGTGTATCTTCCGGTGATCGCCAACCGGCAAGTGACCGAGTCAGGTAAAGCCGTGCAGGCTGCGAACGAGAATGGAAGCCGAGTGGTGCGTGTGGGGTCCGGGACCTATCACTTTGAGGTCAGGTGACGGACGTGGCTTTGGCACTCTTCACCAGCGTCTCGTCGGCTGAAGCCGACTCGGGGACAGGAATTAACGGCTTTTGACGCTGGCCTAAAGGCCGGCTCTACCTGTAACGCCGAAGGATGACCGCATAGCTCATCCGGATGCGAAGCACCGAGCGGTAGAAGCCCCGCTTGTCGTACCTTCGTGCGGTGCGGCTTACTGCGATGTTTCGGTGAAGGTCACCACCGGATGACCGAGGCCGTATTCGCCCTCGGCGTTGACATGCACCGTGCCCGGGCTGGTGGGCAACGTCAGCACAACCGCGGCTTTGCCGTTGGAGTCGGTGACCACGGTGCGATGCGACAGCGTTCCTGACGTCGCGGTAAACAAGACCGTACCTCCCGCGGCGCTGCCGCCTGACTGACCGGGGTTAAGCGTGACCGAGAGGTTCAAATGCGATCCGCGCGTGCCGCGCTGATTGTCTCCCGTCTTAGTAAAGGTTGCCGGCGGATTGCCGACGAGAATCCATCCTCCCTGCGTTTGCGCGACTCCGGCGCTGTCGGTGCTGGGGACGGAGTAGTGATAGAAGCCGGGATTGGAGCCAGCCGTGACCGTGATACTTCCGGGCAGGCCGAAGCGCAGCGTGGGCTGGGTGACCGTAACGGTGATTCCGCTGTCGGACTGCGGCGTGCCCAGGGTGACGATCGCTGTGCCGGAGGTGACCTTCGGGCTCAGCAGAACCGTACCGCCGGCGGGCAGCATGGTGGTGTCAGGATTCAGGTCCCACTCCGCGCCCGGAACCTGCGCCGTGCCGGTGACCACCAGAAGCGTCGCCGAGTACGGGGCGAAGCTGAGGGTCGAAGACCATGACTGCGACGGCGAAGCGACAATCTGCGTGGGATTGGCCGAGGACAGCGTGTAGGTCGTCACTTGCGATGGGGTAAATCCGTGCAGCGCGAACTGGACTTGCGCGGTGTTTGCCGGATCCTTGTTCAGAACCATGGCGGTGAGGGTGGTGCCGGTGGCGTTCAGCGAAGCATAGCTGCTGAACAAATTGGGATCGCCGTTGTTGGAGGCCGAAGTCGAGATGGCCTGAAACGCGCTGTGCTGGCCGTCGTAGTTGCGATAGAGCTTCAGGGCGAGGTAGTTGGGGTTAGCGGGATCGGGCGCGACCCAGCGGGAGGCCAGGTAAGCGCGTTCGCGTCCCAGGATGCCGTAGGCGTCAGCATCGGCCAGGGCGGTGGAGAAATCGGATTCGCCGGCGAAGGCCGCGCTCCACTCGGTTACGCTGAGCGGGGTTTGGGGATAGATCATGTTGACGATGGCGCGCAGCCGCGGCAGGCGGAACGGAATGGTCTTGTTGGGTTGGAGAAACGTGGTCCAGTACTGGTTGATGTCGCCCGATTCGCTGACATAGGTCGGGTCCCAGTAGTCGCGGTAAATGCGTGCGGTGAGCGCCTGCTTCTGGGCCTGCGTCCAGCCCGAAGTGTCGGGACCGTCGGGATAGGCGTGGATATCGAAGACGTCGATGGAGCGGGTTTGCGGGACGGCAATTTTGTCCTGCCAATAAACTTCGTTGAGCCACCAGGGGATGAAATCGTCGCCGGCATGGGCGGCTTTGTCGTTGTTGTTGGCGCCGTTCCAGTAAAACCACCAGCAGCAACTCACTGGGCCCAGGCGGATGGCGCTGGCGTCCCAGCCTTTCAGCGCGCGGGCTTCTGCCAGGTAGGTGGTGCTTAGCTCGTTATAGGCCGATGGGTTGGGATGGACATCGCGGTGGGTTCCGCCCCAGATATCCATTTCGTTGTCCATGTTGTAGAAGTGGGGCGCGGTGCCGAAGGCGGTAGCCAGCGCGGCGGCCCATTGGTTGCGATAAACGCTTCCCGGCAGGATCCCCATTGCTCGGCTTGTCGAGCAGGGGCACGTTGGCATCGTTGGGATTGTTGCCGGTGATGACGGTACTGCAGTCGGTGTGGACCCCATTGCCCGCGTCATTGTTATAGGGATCGGTGTAGCACTGCGAACCGTACTTGTTGACCGAGAAGCTCCAGCCGGAACTCTTAGCCACCCAAGGCAGCATGACCATAGTCATCAGCGGATTGCTGCCGGCGGCCTTCACATCGCGGATGTATTGCGTCGAGTCGGCGTCGCCGATCTCGGTGTAGCCAAAGTCTTCGAAATACCAATCGTTGGCCGCGTTGTAGGTGAAGGTCTTCCAGTTGTAGCGCGAGGTGGCGTTGCCTCCCCAGCGCACGACGGTCATGCCGCTATCGGTGATGGTGGGTGCGTCCTTGGGATAAGCGCCTCCGTACACATAGGCGCTGATGGCGTGCCGGTTGGTGAGAACGTCGAGCGTGACGTTGACGTTAACTGTGCCGGGCGCCGGGCTGTCCTGCGGTTGAGGCGTGGATTCTTTCGCCATGACGAACGTGGCGACAAAGAACAAGGTTAGCAACGCAAGGGCTGGGCGGGAAAGGCGAGGACATCATGGGCCACTCCTGTGCCCAGACAATTTAACACTTAACGGCGGGTAGGAGTGCAAAATCCGATCGCCGTGGGTCTTTGAAGTTGGGGTTTACGGGAATACGCAGGTCTGATCGGCCTAACGTACCAGCGTGAGAGTCGTGCCGTCACTGCCGGGACTCGGTTATTCCTCTTGCTGCACGCTTCGCTCCGTCCTGGGCTAACCGCAGCAGCCACCCCTTCGGGGCTCGATTTTCGTGGGCTTATACTACCCCAAAGTCCGACTTAGTTCGTTCCTGGCAGTAGACTGGACTTGCACAGGACAAGGTTCCTGCATCTTAGCCATGAGAGATTAGAGGCGTTGCCAGCACGCGGCGCGATCCCATCTCAAGGATGGGCAGTGGCTTTACTCGATCGCCAGATAAGAATTGAACAAAAAACGGAAGCGCTGCGCCGCATTGTGGGCAGCGGAGAAATGGCCCGGCTGATTCGGGCACGCGACTGGGCGGCGACTCCCCTTGGACCTCAGGCGACATGGCCGGACGTCCTGGTGTGTTCGGTGAACCTGATGCTGGGCTGCGCTTTTCCCTGCCTCATCTTCTGGGGACCAGAGATGGTGCAACTCTACAACGACAGCTTCCAGCCGCTCATCGGGGAGAAACATCCTCTGAGCCTGGGGCAGACAGCGGAAGAGTCGTGGGTCGAGGCGTGGAGCATTATCGAGCCGCAGTTGACGGCGGTTCTCGAACGGGGCGAAACGGTCTCGCATACACGCGTACTGGTGCCTATCCTGCGCGGCGGCGAAGTTCAAGACATTTACTGGGACTACAGCTACAGCCCTATCTTCGAAGCGAGTGGCGACGTAGCCGGGATCATGGTCATTTGCCAGGATGTTACCCAGGAGCGTATCGCCGGCGAAAGAATGAAAATCAGCGAGGAGCGGTTGCGGATGGCGCTGGCCGCGGCGCAGGGCGTGGGGATTTACGATTGGGATGTGGTGAACGATCGGGTCTACGCCGATCCTAATTTTGCCCGAATCTACGGTGTAAATCCGGCCTTTGCGGGCGAGGGTGCGCCGATTGCCGATTACACTCGCAATATCCATCCCGACGACATAGCGCCGGTGCAGGAACAAATTGCGGCGACGTTGCGCGGGGAAGGTGACTTCTCTTCCGAGTACCGGCTGATTCAACCGGACGAATCGGTGAAGCACGTGCTGGCGGTTGGCCGCTGCACCATGGCAGAGAATGGCACCCCGCTGCGCTTTACCGGGGTGACGATTGATATTACGGCGCGTAAAGAGACGGAGCGGGCGCTGCTGGAAAGCGAGAAGATTGCGGCGGTAGGACGACTGGCCAGCTCGATCGCGCACGAGATCAACAATCCGCTGGAAGCCGTCACCAACCTGATGTACCTGGCCACGCGGCAGCCGATTTCGCAGGAAGCACGTGAATTGCTGACCACTGCGGAGCATGAACTCCGGCGGGTGTCGGTGATTGCCAATCAGACTTTACGCTTCCACAAGCAGGCGTCGAGCCCAACGGAAATTGCGCCGGAGTATTTGTTGGCCACGGTGCTCACCATGTACGAACGCCGCCTGAAGATGATGGGAATTTCGGTGGAGCTGGATTACCGCGCGACGCAGCCGCTGATGTGTTTCGAGGGAGACATACGGCAGGTGCTCAGCAACCTGGTGGGCAATGCCATTGATGCGATGAGCGCCGGCGGACGGTTGTGCCTGAAGACGCGCACCATCACGAACTGGAAGACGCAGCGGAAGAACACAGTCTTCACGGTGGCGGATACCGGCTCGGGCATTAGCCGGCAATCGATACGACGAATCTTCGAAGCCTTCTTCACCACCAAGGGCCTGAACGGAAATGGCCTGGGACTTTGGGTGAGCAAGGAAGTGGCAACCCGTCACGGAGGACGGATCCACGTTCGCAGTAGCCAGGACGGACGCCACCACGGCACCGTATTCCGCTTCTCCTTGCCCTGCCAGCGATAGTTCGAAGCATGCTGCAAGCCATTCTCATCGTACCGACTGCAAATTCCTGAATTGGTCTTATCATATGATTATTTAGTTCTTCGTCACAGAGTTCCCGGTCATCAGGGTTTAGGATCACCTGTTTCGCAGGCCTGCGGAGACTACGGCAGAAGTCATTGTTCTCCGGTGCTGGGACCGTCGGGCACCAGGCCAAGTGAATTTGGAGAACGTGAGCCCGTGGATGACAGAGCTGTAGCGGTAACCACTTCAGAGTCTTTCCTGGTCGCACTCCTCGACAAAAGCCATCTCCAGAACTGTTACCAATGCGGTAAGTGCACGGCGGGGTGTCCTGTGTCCGGGCACATGGATATGGCTCCCAACCAGATCCTACGGCTTCTTCAGCTAGGCGAGACGGCGACAGCGTTACGCGCCCAGGCGCCGTGGCGTTGCGTGTCGTGCCAGACGTGCAGCAGCCGCTGCCCGCAGGAAGTGGATTGCGCCGCGATCATTGACGCCGTGCGCGAAGCGGCGCTGGAGGAGAACTGTATCTCTCCGGCGGCGCGGCAGGTGGTGGCGTTCCAGCAGGCGTTTCTGGAGAGCATCCGGAACAACGGCCGGCTGTACGAGCTGGAATTGATTGCGCGTTTCAAGCTGGGAGCGGCGCGGCAGACCGGCCGCCTGGGAGTTCTGTTCAAGGATGCGGCGCTGGGACCGCAACTGCAAAAACGCAAGAAGCTGCACTTCTTTCCGGAAAGAACGCGCGACAGCGCCGTCGTGGAACGGATTTTCTCACGCTGCGCGAACGGGTCCACATCATGAACGTTGGCTACTACCCCGGTTGTGCCCTGCATGGCTCGTCCAATGACTACGAACAGTCGCTGCGCGCGTGCCTGTCGGGGCTGGATGTCGAGCTACAGGAAGTGCCGGACTGGATCTGCTGCGGCGCAACCGCGGCCCATGCGCTGAATCACAAGCTCTCGCTGGCGCTCCCGGCGCGCAACCTTGCCCTGGCCGAACGCGAGAAGTTAGACCAGGTGTTTGCGCCCTGCCCGTTGTGCTCCATGCAACTGATGAAAGCGAAGCAGGCGGTGGCCGATGACGCGGTCCGGCAGGAGTTGAGCCAGATTGTCGAGATCGACTTGAACGGCCGCAGCGAAGTCCTGAACCTGGTTCAGCTTTTGCAGAACGTCGGACTGGATCGGCTGAAGAGCGCCGTGAAGGAGCCGCTGAAGGACGTGGTTGCAGCCTGCTACTACGGCTGCCTGCTGACGCGTCCGCCCAGCGTAGTTCAGTTCGACGACTTCGAGCAACCGCAGATGATGGAAGCGGTGATCGCCTCACTCGGGGCCAAGACCGTGCACTGGAACTACAAGACGGAATGTTGCGGCGCGGGCATGACCATGGCAGATGAGGACACGGTGCTGGAGCTGTCGCACAAAATCCTGCGCGACGCCGCCGATCATGGCGCCAATTGCGTGGTGGTCGCCTGTCCCATGTGCCACGTCAATCTGGACATGAAGCAGGCGGCGGTGGAGCAGCGCTACGGCGAGAAATTGGGACTGGTGATTTATTACCTGTCGGACCTGGTGGGTTTGGCGCTGGGTTACACCGGCGAACAGTTAGGCATGAACCGGCATTTTGTAACGAAAGTGTAGGCGATGGCCAGAATTGGAATTTTCACGTGCTGGTGCGGCGAGAACATCGCCCGCACCGTGGATGTCGAGGAAGTCACCAGGCAGGTAAGTCGGCTTCCCGGAGTGCGCTGTACCGTGCACTACAAATACATGTGCTCGGACCCCGGTCAGGCGATGGTGCGCGACAAGATTGCCGCCGACCGCCTGGACGGTGTGGTGGTGGCGTCGTGTTCTCCCCACATGCACCTGAAGACCTTTCGCAAAGCGGCGGAGAGAGCCGGGCTGAATCCTTACCTGGTGGAGATGGCCAACATTCGCGAACACTGTTCGTGGGTGCACCCCAATCGCGACGAAGCCACGAAGAAAGCCATCGACATCATCGGATTGTCGGTAGCCAAAGTGCGGCACAACGCTGCGCTGCAACCGGTGCGGGTTCCGGTAACACGCCGTGCGCTGGTCATTGGCGGCGGAGTGGCGGGCATCCAGGCGGCGCTGGACATCGCCGACTCCGGCTGCGAAGTGGTGATGGTGGAGCGCGAGCCTTCCATCGGCGGCAAGATGGCCGGCCTGTCAGAGACGTTCCCTACGCTGGACTGCTCCCAGTGCATTCTGACGCCACGCATGGTGGAAGTGGGGCAGCATCCCCGCATCAAGCTGTACAGCTACTCCGAAGTGGAGGCGGTGGACGGGTTTGTCGGCAACTTCAAGGTCACCATCCGGCAGAAGGCGCGCTACGTCGACATGAGCAAATGCACCGGCTGCGGCGATTGCTGGAGCGTGTGTCCGCTGAAGAAGCAGCCCAGCGAGTTCGACTACGGCATGGGCACGCGGACCGCGATCTACACGCCTTTCCCGCAGGCGGTGCCGGCGCGCCCGGTGATCGACAACAAGGTCTGCGCCAAGATCCTGCGCAATGGTTGCGGGTTGTGCGAGAAGAAGTGCAAGGCGCAGGCGATCAACTTCAAGGATGAAGACAAGCTGGTGGAGGAGAACGTCGGCGCGGTTGTGGTCGCGACCGGCTACCAGCTCTACGACATCGGCAAGCAGCAGTCGAAAGCTTCGCTGTCCGGTTATGGCGAATACGGCTACGGCAAGTACAAGGACGTCATCGACTCGCTGCAGTTCGAGCGGCTAATCTCGGCTTCCGGTCCGACCGGCGGCGTGCTGAAACGGCCCTCGGATGGAGCTACGCCGAAGCATGTGGTCTTTATCAGCTGCGTGGGATCGCGCGATAACGCCAAAGGCCTGAGCTACTGCAGCAAGATCTGCTGCATGTACACCGCCAAGCACGCCATGCTTTACAAGCACAAGGTGCACGAGGGGCAGGCCCACGTCTTCTACATGGACATCCGCTCGGGCGGCAAGGGGTACGACGAGTTTGTGCGCCGGGCGATCGAGCAGGATGGCGCCAAGTACTACCGTGGCCGGGTATCAAAAATTACCGAGCAGAACGGCAAGCTCATCGTGCGCGGAGCCGACACACTAGCGGGGATGCCGGTAACCATTGAGGCTGACCTGGTGGTGCTGGCCGCGGCTATGCGTCCATCGTCAGGCGTGGAGCAACTGGCGCAGAAGCTGAACATCGGCACCGATGGATTTGGCTTCCTGATGGAGTCGCACCCCAAGCTGCGTCCAGTAGAAACCAACACCGCGGGCATCTTCATCGCGGGCGCGTGTCAGGCGCCGAAAGACATTCCCGAGTCGGTGGCGCAGGCGTCGGCGGCGGCGAGTAAGGTGCAGGTGATGTTGTCGGCTGCCGAACTGACGCGCGAGCCGGAGATCGCCAAGGTCAACGAGACAACTTGTGCGGCGTGCTTCACCTGCGTGCGCACCTGTCCGTATCACGCGCTGGAAAAAGCCGAAGTGCGAACGCCCCGCGGCGCGTTCGTGAAGCGCACGGCCCGGGTGAATGCCGGGCTGTGCATGGGATGCGGGACCTGCGTTTGCGTGTGTCCTTCGAAGAGCGCGGACCTGTTGGGGTTCACCGAGCAGCAAGTTTACGCGATGGTCGAAAGTCTGGCATGAGTAACGAGAGTGAATTCGAACCGAAGATCGTAGCTTACGTCTGCAACTGGTGCACCTACCTGGGGGCCGATCTTGCAGGCACCACCCGGCTGGAGTATCCGCCGAATGTGCGCATCCTGCGCCTGCCCTGCACCGGACGCATCGATTTCAACCTGATCGTGAAGGCGTTTGAGATTGGCGCCGATGCGGTGCTAGTGTCCGGCTGTCATCCGGGGGATTGCCATTACACGGCGGGCAACTATCATGCGCGGCGGCGCTGGATCCTCTTCCGCGAGTTGCTGGACACCCTGGGCTTCGACATGCGGCGGATCCACTTCACGTGGATTTCGGCGGCGGAAGGCAAACGCTGGCAGCAGGTGATTACCGAGATCACGGCGCAGACCAAGCAGTTGGGGCCGTACGCGGGACTTTATTCCGGCAAGAAGCCGGAGGCAAAAGTTCCCGATCCGGTGGGCGCAAAGCTGCCGTTCAAGACTCTTGCCAGCGAAAACGACTTGCGCGAGCACTGCCGCAAACTGCTGGCCGAGGAAACGGTGAAGGTCGTCATCGGGTATGGCGAGCGCGGGCCCATCCTCGTCAAACGTCCGGAGGACGCGGCACGGCTGGTGTGGAATAACCGCTGCGTCCACAACCTGACGGGGTATCTCAAGCACAAGGAAATTCGCGCGTTGGGCAAGGCCGCTATCGTGGTGAAGCCGTGCGACGAGAAAACGCTGCTGGTGCTGGAGAAGGAATCGCAACTGGAACGCGACGACATTTACGTCATCGGCATGGCCTGTGAAGGCGTGGGCGAGCCCAAGTGTACTTTCTGCACCGCGCGCACGCCGCGCCGGGCGGACCAGAGCTTTGGCGAGCCGGCCGGACCCGAGCCTCCAGCCACGCCGCCCGTCAACCGCCTGGCCGCGCTGATGGCGCTGCCGGCTGAGGAGCGCATGGCGTTCTGGGCAGACCAGTTCGACCGCTGCGTGAAGTGTTATGCCTGCCGCCAGGTGTGCCCGCTGTGCTATTGCGAACGTTGCATAGTCGATCAGAACCGGCCGACAGTGATCGATCCGGCCGCCAGCACCAAGGGCAATTTCGCCTGGCACATCGCGCGGGCATTTCACGAGGCGGGGCGCTGCATCGGATGTGGCGAGTGTTCGCGGGCCTGTCCGGCCGGCATCGACATGGCCCTGCTGAATATTTGCCTGCACAACGCAGTGAACGCCAACTTCGGATACGAGCCGGGAGTGGATCCGGCGGCGGAACCGGTGCTGGGCAGCTACTCCCTCCAAGACAAGGAGAACTTCATCCGGTGAGTGAAATGACCGCTGAGACCGAATTACGGCGCCAGATCGGCGAATGGATTGCGGCGGGCACTCGTGTCGTGGGACCATGCCGGAAGGCCGCGGACCTGGTGCTTTACGACGTGCTGGAATCGCCCGAACAGCTGCTGACCGAGGGCTTTGTGCGGCCGGCCAATTCCATCAAGGAGTTTTTCTTCCCCAAGGCGGAGAAGCTGTACGGCTACCGCATCGAGGGAAACCAGATCGCGCTGGTAGAAGCCGACCTGCCTGAGTTCCGACAGATCGTAGTGGCTGCCCGGCCCTGCGACGCTGCTTCTCTGCCCATTCTCGATCCGCTGTTCAACTGGGACTTCCACGACGAGTTCTATAACTATCGTCGGGCCGCCTCGACCGTCGTCACCCTGGCCTGCACCACGCACGACGAATCGTGCTTCTGCACCTCGGTAGGACTGGGACCAGCGGCCGAGCGGGGATCGGACGCTATGCTGCTGGCGGTTGGCAATGGCAAGTATGAAGTGCGCTGCCTGACCGATAAAGGCCGCGCGCTCTTCCAAGGCAAGACGGAAAAGTCCAACGTTGAGAGCAAGGCTTATACCGGGCCAGATCGCCGCTTCGACTCCGGCAGCGTGGGCAAATTCGCCACCGGCAACTTCGCGTCGCCCTTCTGGGAGGAACATGCTCTCACCTGCATGGGATGCGGGGCCTGCGCGTTTACCTGTCCTACCTGCCATTGCTTCGACATTGTGGACGCGGGTGTGACTACGGAAAATGGCCGGATGAGGACCTGGGACTCGTGCCAGTTCTCCACTTTCACGGTACACGCCTCGGGGCATAACCCGCGGCCTACGCAGCCCAGCCGGCAGCGCCAGCGCATCCTGCACAAGTTCGCTGTGTATCCGGAGAAGTTTGGCGAGATTCTCTGTACGGGATGCGGAAACTGTACCCGCAACTGCCCGGTGGGTTTGGGGGTCCTGAGCATGGCCACGGAAATTGATCATGGATAACATCTACCAACCCGATCTGATGGAAGTTGTGGAGATCCGCCAGCAGACTTCGGACGTGAAGTCGGTATCATTACGCTTTCTGGACCCGGCGCGGGCCGCCAAGTTCGACTTTCGCGTGGGGCAGTTCGGCATCTTCTCCGTCTTCGGTTACGGCGAATCGACCTTCAACATCTGCTCCAGCTCGAACTGGAAAGACCATATCGAATTCTGCTTCCGTAAAGTGGGGCGCGTAACCGAAGCCCTGTGGCGACTGGAAGCCGGCGACATCATGGGCTTTCGCGGTCCTTACGGGAACGGCTATCCCACCGAATCCTGGAAGGGACGCAACCTCATCTTCCTGGGCGGCGGCATCGCCATGCCTCCCATCCGTTGCGCGGTGTGGTATGTACTGGAAAATCGCGCCGACTACGGAGACGTCACCGTAGTGTACGGCGCCCGCACCGTGGGCGATCTGGTGTACGCCGACGAGCTCGATGCCTGGGCGAAGTATGACCGGGTACGCATCGTGCGCTGCGTCGATCCGGGTGGCGAAACAGCCGACTGGACGGGCGAGATTGGGTTTGTGCCTCACGTTTTCGAGGCCGCGCACGTCGAGTCCGCCAATCCGGTGGCCCTGGTCATCGGGCCGCCCATCATGATCAAGAACACGCTTCCCGTACTCGACAAGATGGGGGTTACGCCTGAGTCGGTGTACACCAGCCTGGAAAACCGCATGAAGTGTGGTGTAGGCAAGTGCGGACGCTGCAACGTGGGAGCGTTTTATCTGTGCAAAGAAGGGCCGGTGCTGACCATGGCCCAACTGCACGGGTTGCCGGCGGACTACTAGGCGCAGCGGGAGAGCGGCTGTAGCATCGCGACCGAAATCCTGACCTTAACCCAGTCACCTGTCTGCCCGCGATCCCAGTCACTCGAAACCCGCGAATGAATGGGGCACCCAAACTGGTTGCTACCGCACAAACTGACGTTCGAATTGTTCACCAGCGCGCTTGAATGCCTTCCTTCTAAAAACGAATTCCCGGTCGTTGTGGATTCGTTCGACTTGAGCTATCGGGTCAGCTCTTGCCGAGGAACTGACTGAGTGAGGCGATCCCAATTGCCGTGGGCAAACAGGTCCTTGTCATCGGGCGAGAGAGCCGTTTCGTGCAGGAAAGAACGTGGCGCGCCGCCCGGGCCGGTACTGGTAGGGATAATCAGTGGAGAAGAGGATGCGCTCGGGCCCGACGATTTCCAGGGTGCGTTGCAGGTAGGACTGGCTCCACATCCCACTGGCGGTCACGTAGAGATTCTGCCGGAAGTAGTCGGCGACTGGGCCGTTGGAGCTTGGCGACACGCGCGAGTGAGTTGAGCCGTTCGAGATAGAAGAGGATGACCTCGCCCCAGTGGCCGAGGATGATCTGCAGATCAGGATATTTGTCGAAGACTCCGGCCAGGATCAACCGTACGAACTGGATGCCGGCCTCGTAGTGCCAGCCCAGCCCGAAGGTCGCGAACGCGGTGTCGATCGGGTCTCCGAAGCCGGAGTAATAGACGCTCCCGGACGGCGCGCTGCGGGATCTGAGGATGGATGAAGACCGGAACGCCGAGCTTTGCGGCGGTCTCGAAGATGGGCAGGAAGTCGGGGTGATCGAGGTTCTTGTCGCGCGTGCGGCCGCAGAGCATGGCGCCCGCGAAGCCGAGGCGTCCGCACGCTGCGTTCAAGTTCGAGCGCAGCGCTTGCCGGCGCGGCGGTGGGCAGAGTGGCGAAGCCCTGGAAGCGTGTGGGATGTTTCGCGATGGTGGCGGCGACCAGATCGTTGGTGCGTTGCGCGAGAGTCGACGCTCTCTTCCGGTTCGAGGTTGTGCAGGGCCGGCGTGGTCACGGAGAGGACCTGAACATCGACGCCGCTTTCGTCCATGAGAGCGATGCGGCCCTTGCCCGAGGTCGTCGAGCCGTTCTTCGATCTCGCCCCGGTCGAACGCGGCGGTGCCCTCCTGCCCGATGGCGGACGATGCCCAGGCGGCTCGGATTTCAGCGGTCAGGAAGTGCTCTTCGATCGCAATCAGCTTCATTGTCTTGGTGTCTTTTACCGCTCTCGGTTGGCTCACAGGGTGATCCGGAGACTTCGTTCGTTGCTGCTTTATCGCTGTCCGTTAGATGCGGTGTTTAATCCGGCGATGCGCTCGGATCGAAGCGAGTATCGCGAGCATGACGACCTTGAGGATCTATCAAGATCGGTCAACCGGCCCGCGATCCCACTCGTTCGAAGCCGCGAGTGAGTGGGGCACCCGGGACTCGTCGGTTACTACACTTTCCGCCGCTTCAGGCGAACGCGCTGCGGTGATGCGCCTGGGGCCGGCTTCGCGGATGTGTTCGGGGCACTCGGCCATCATCAGCTTGAAGTTATCGATGAAGCGGGCCGCGAGAGCATCGTACTTGCTGAAGTACTGCTCCCGTGACGGCCAGGTATTGGCGGGATCGAGAATCTGCGAGGGCACGCCTTCGCATTGCATGGGTACCTCGAAGCCGAAGACCGGATCTTTCTTGTACTCCACCTTCAGCAGAGAGCCGTTGAGCGCCGCGTTCAGCAAGGCCCGGGTGTGCTGGATGCTGATGCGCTTGCCGACACCAAACGGTCCGCCGGTCCAGCCGGTGTTCACCAGCCAGACGTTGGCGCCATGCTTCCTGATCTTCTCCTTCAATAACTCGGCATAGGCGAGAGGATGATGGACCATGAAGGGCCCGCCGAAACAGGTGCTGAAGGTGATCTCCGGCTCCACGCCCAGACCGATCTCGGTGCCCGCGATCTTGCTGGTGTAGCCGGAGATGAAGTGATAGATGGCCTGATCGGGGCTCAGCCTGGAAATAGGAGGCATCACTCCCGAGGCGTCACAGGTTAGGAAGATGACATTCTTCGGATGGCCGGCAGCTTTCTCCGGCAGAGAGTTACTGATGTACGAGAGCGGATAAGCCGCGCGGGTGTTCTCGGTTACGGTGCAGTCGTTCAAGTCCAGATGACGCGACAGGGGATCGAAGGTAACGTTTTCCAGCACGGTGCCGAACATCTGGGTGCAGGCGTGGATCTGGGGTTCGGCATCGGGCGACAGGCGAATGACCTTGGCGTAACAGCCGTCTTCGAAGTTGAACACTCCATTGTCGCTCCAGCCGTGCTCGTCATCGCCGATGAGGTGGCGCTTAGGGTCGGCCGAAAGCGTGGTCTTGCCGGTGCCGGAGAGTCCGAAGAAGATGGCGACGTCGCCGTCCGCGCCTACGTTGGCGGAGCAGTGCATGGACAGCACGCCTTGCAGCGGCAGCAGGAAGTTCAGGACGGTGAAGATGGTCTTCTTGATCTCGCCGGCATAGCTGGTGCCGCCGATGATGGCCAGCCGTTCCTGGAAGTTGATGATGATGAACGTCTCGGACCGGGTGCCATCGACCATCGGGGAAGCCTGGAACGACGGGGCAGCAATGACGGTAAATTCCGGTACGTGGTGCTGCAGACGCATCCTGGCTGTGGATTTTGGAGAACATGGTGCGGGCAAACAGGCTGTGCCACGCCTTTTGGGTGATGATGCGGATGGGGAGCCGGTATTCCTGGTCGGCCCCGGCGTAGCAGTCCTGCACAAAGACGTCGCGACCCTGCAGGTAGCCTTGCAGGCGGGCCAGCAGTGCGCTGAAGCTCTCGCTCGGTGAAGGGCCGATTGTAGGTACCCCACCAAATTTTGTTTTCGGTGGACTGCTGGCGCACCACAAATTTGTCGGCCGCCGCACGGGCGGTGTGTTTGCCGGTACCGACCACCAGCGGTCCAAGGTGCGACAGGCTGCCTTCAGAGCGGAAAATGCTCTCCTCGTACAGCGCCGGCGTGGGCAGGTTCCAGTAGACCCGCCGCAGGTTGGTGAGACCGTGGTTCTGCAGACCATAGTTGCTGGCCAATTTACCGGCTTGCTTGACAGCGGGAGATTGGACATCGAGATAGATGTTCATAGCCACTCCCTTACCAGCTTGTGGTCGCCAAGATAGAGTTCGTTGGGCGAATTGGGATCGAGCGCCCACTTGATGCGGTCCAGTCCCTCGGTTATGTCCTTCATGGTTCCGCAGTAGCTAAGCCGCAGGTGGCCTTCGAAGCCGAATTCCTTCCCCGGGACGGTGACGACCCGCACTTTGTCGAGGAGCAACTGGCTGAGCTTCTGGGAGTCTTTCATGTAAGCGCTGAAGTCGGGGAAGCAATAGAAGGTTCCATCGGGCACGTGCAATTTCACGCCATCGAAGGCCTTCAGGCGGTCGACCATCACATTGCGATTGTTCTCCAGGGTTACCCGCAGGGTCTCAATCGACGACTGCACGCCGTTGAGTGCGCCCACCGCCGCCCACTGGCCGGGTGAGGAGGGCCCCGAGGTCTGCTGCGACTGGATGGTCGCCATGGCCTCGATCAGTTGCTGGTTGGCGATGGCCCAGCCGATGCGGAAGCCTGTCATGGCGTACATCTTCGACACACCGTTGATCACTACCAGCTTCGACTGCTCGATTGGCTCGCGGGTGAAGTCGTAGCAGTTTGGCGCGCTCTTGCCATCGAACACCAGCCGGTTGTAGATGTCGTCCATGATGAGATAAATGCTTTTGCTCTCACAGAACTCGATCATCTCCTGGATGAAATCCCGGGAGTACATCACGCCACAGGGATTGTTAGGACTGTTCAGGATGATGGCCTTGGTGTAGGAGCCGACCATGCTGGTGATCTCTTCCACGGTGGGAGTGAAGGTGCCATCCTCTGCGGTCACGGGAACCGGAACGCCGCCGGCCAGCTTGATCATCTCCGGATAACTCACCCAGTATGGCGCCGGGAAGATGACCTCTTCCTTGGGGTCGAGTATGGCCTGGAGCAGGACCATCAGAGCTTGCTTGGCGCCTCCCGAAACAATCACGTTGTGCGCCGAGACGACCTTGCGGTAATGCTCTTCCGTGTAGCGGACGACGGCTTTCTTCAGGGCGGGGATTCCGTCGGGCGCGGTGTAGCGGACTTCTCCGGTGTTCAACAACGCAGCGCAGTTGATGACCGCATCAAGGGGGGCCTTGCTCTTGGGTTCGCCGCCTCCCAAGTGAATGATCGGCTCTCCCTTTTCGCGAAGCTGGGAGGCCGTTTCGTTCAACTTGAGAGTCGCCGACTCCTTTATGGAATGAGCGAGCTGACTGAGACTCATGATGTTTTGCTTCCCTCCTGGTGCAGATTGAAATCGTGGTTGCGAGGCAGTCGTGAGCTGCGCTTCGATGGCTGCGAAGCATGAGGCCGGCTCCATGCGGCTTCTCCTGATGCTTGCGAACTGGCGTTCACCGCCCCCTGCTCCACAGCTCAGGAGGAGTGGCTTCGATCGTGGCACGGCCTGATCACGAGACTTGCCGGAAAGACGAAAAACCGCGGCAGCGAATGGCCGCCACCGCGCCAGATCGAGGCTCGCAACCAGAAGGTACAGGCTACGTGGTACTGCACCGCGGGTCTGTGACCCGTATCACGGGAGAACGGGTTGCGGGGACTGGGAAACGCCAAGGCAAGGGGTTAATTTCGGGTTAAGCACAAACGCCGAGCGCGGTCGAAGCGAGTGGGCGAAGTCTAGGCGAGAAGGCGGAAGAATGTGGCGGAAGCGTGTGCGAGTCGAACGCACCATTGACGTCAAAGACGCCAATCGCCGGTTTTGAAGACCGGGAGAGTCACCGGACCCCCTTCGCTTCCGTTGGCCAGTTTGCATTCTAACGGAGATCGGGCGGTGGCACTTGCATAAGCACCCAGCCTTTCACCAGTTCCTATGCACGTTGATTAGAGTTTGCTCGGTCAGGTTGGCCCGGCGGAATTGCGGCTGGTCACGGATCGGTGCGCGTGGTCAGAGGTAAGACACCCAGCGTGCCACGTCCTGTTACTCTGGAGGCGGAGAGGCTGATGACCAAACGCAAATTCCCGCTGGTTCAACTGGACGTGTTCACTTCGCGGCCGCTCGAGGGCAATCAGCTGGCCGTGTTCACCGATGCGCGCGGGTTGAGCGACGACGAGATGCAGAAGCTGGCGCGCGAGACCAATCTGTGTGAGACCACGTTCATCCTGCCGCGCGAGCCGCAGGTGGAGCGGGCTGAGGGGCACAAGGTCCGCATCTTCACCGTGAATGAAGAACTGCCGTTTGCGGGGCATCCTACGCTGGGTACGGCATGGTACCTGCGGCAGCAGCCGGGCAGCACAGACGAAGTTGTGCTCGATCTGAAAGTGGGCAAGATTCCGGTGCGCTTCGAGCAGCGGGACGGCATGCAGTTCGGAGAGATGCGGCAGGCAGAGCCGCAATTTGGCGCGACGCATCCGCATGATGTCATCGCCAACGTGCTGGGCGTACCGGTGGCGGAACTGGACGAGCGGCTGCCCATCCAGACCGTGTCGACGGGAATGCCGTTTACCATTGTGCCGTTTCGCTCGCTGGCCACGTTACAGAACTTGAGCATTGGCTGGAACCAGATGGCGCCGTATCTGGCGAGCATCGGCAGCCCGGCGTTTTTTTACTTTGTGTCGCGCGAGACAGTGGACCCGAAGTCGACGCTGCATGCGCGCATGATCTTCTATAACGGCGAGGACCCGGCAACGGGGTCGGCCGCGGGGTGTTGCACGGCGTGGGCGGTGCAGCATGGAGTGCTGGCACCGGAAACGCAGGGCATGATCGAGCAAGGGATGGAGACGCGGCGTCCCAGTTTCATTTTTATCCGCGCGGGGAAGACGGAAGGGAAGGTTACCAACGTCCGGGTGGGCGGACATGTGGTGCACGTGATTGACGGAGCAGTTACGATGTGATTTTTCTGAGGAAATCCTGTGAGTGCTGGAAAGCCCTGACCAGCGCGGTTCTCTGCTGCATTGCCCGGCGAGTGAAACCCTGTTCCCGGGGCAGTTTCTTTTTTTCCCAGCGGCAAAAATATTCTCTACATTTGACCACTGCAATACTTGTGCAGCGTGCGCGGCGGACGTACCATCCGGAACACGCTATTGCTCTGGCGTAAAAGAAAACTGCCACTTGGTGACTGCCGCACGCGGACCGGCCTAACAGGTTTGCCCGGACGCAGCTGTACAGCACCCCAGAGAAGGCACAGCGGGGGTAAATGAAACCAAAACGCACGATTCTCTGCGTCGACGATGATGAACGCGCTCTCTCCATCCGAAAAGTACTGCTACAAACCCGCGGCTACCGCGTGATCACCTGCCACGATCCCGAGTGCGCCCTTGAGATCGTAAAGGCCGGCGGCGTCGATCTGATCATTGCCGATCTGATGATGCCCAAGATCAACGGAGCCAAACTGATTGACCAACTAAAAGCGATATCGCCCGACACTCCGGCGTTGCTATTCTCCGGCGCCGTAACCTGCTGCAGCGAAGACAATCTCGCGGATGCCTGGCTGCCGAAGGGAGAGTTCGCTCCCATGGAATTGCTGGAGCGGATCCGGGTGTTGCTGATACGCAAGCGCGGTCCGAAGCGTGCGTCCGCGAACGTGCCGCGCAGACTGGCTTCGTGACGGCATTTCTTTCTGCATCACCGATGAAAAGGGAGGGTCACCAAAATCCCGCTTAACCAAACGAGTTGGGCGGGGCACCCTCCCGATTTTCGATAAACAAAAAGGTTCCCACCCGGGAGCAATCTTTGTGCGCGACTTTGGGGTCGCGGCTCTGTAAAATTCGTACGCACTCCCTACAAGCCAAGGAGACGGTATGAAATACGCTATTCGTATTGCGTTGTTGTGCGCGACGGGGCTGGCCCTGGTGACCAGCGCCGCGGCGCAGTGGTCGTCCGATCCCTCGCAAAATCTTGCCCTGTCGAACATTGCCGGCGCCGACCAGGTGCAGCCCAAACTGCTGCCCCTACCCAATAACGACTGGTATGTGAGCTGGTTCAACAACAATCCCAACGATCCGCCTCCGGGTGGTTACGACGTTTATTACCAGTTGCTGAGCGCGAATGGCGTGGAGCAGTTTGCGCACGACGGCGTGAAAGTTGCGCAGCTCACGTTGAGCTCGACCGAAGATTACGGCCTGGCCATCGATGCGGCGGGCAATGCCCTGCTGGCGTTCCAGGATGACCGGCGCGATCCCAACAATCCGCAGATCACGGCCGCCAAGATGAGCCCCACGGGACAGCCGCTATGGGGAGCAGGCGGAGTAGCGTTGACCTTTGACTCCGGCTTCCATGCGAATCCGAAGATCGCTGTCACCAGCGATGGATACGTGGTGGTTGCCTGGACGACGAACAACGAGGTCGTCCTGCAGAAGCTCGATCCGAACGGCGTGCCGCAGTGGGTGGGCCCAACGGCATCCAGCTATGGCGTGATCTTGCAGGAATCGGGATACGACTACACCGTGGCCGATTTGCACGCGGCGGATAACGGATCGGTCATCGTATCGTGGGTGCGCAATCACGGCTTCGGCAGCAACAACTATCTTTATGCCAACAAGATTTCAGCCGGCGGCCAACTGATGTGGGGCTCGGGACACGTGAAGGTTTACGACGGCGGCTCGCTGCAGTTCGGCGAGTTCCCCTACTTCACCGCTGATGGCAGCGGCGGCGCAGTCTTCTCGTGGTACACCAACAGCCCGGCGCTGCAGGTGTATGCGCAGCATATCCTGACAGACGGCACCGAGGCCTTCGGGCACAACGGCTCGCTGGGCTCGACCAATACGTTCAATGTGCAGGTAGAGCCCTCGTCTTCCTATAACCCGACGACGCAGGAGACCTTCCTGTTCTGGACGGAAGAAGATGCCAACCAGACGGTGAACGGCGTGTCCGGGCAGAAATTCAACTCGGCAGGCGCGCGGCAGTGGGGCACAGCCGGATTGCCGATTGTGCCGCTGAATAACGACACCGAGACGTGGGTAGAAAACGTGCAGATTGGCACCGGCACTCTGGTCTACTGGGTCGATTCGCCGGGCTACGGCGCGGGCACTATCCAGGCGATCAAACTGGATGGCACCGGAGCGACGGTGTGTCCGCAGTTCGGTGTATCGACGGCGTCGTCGGACAAAGGGCGGCTGGCTGCCGGGCTGGCGTCATCAGGATTGTCGGCGCTGGCGTGGCAGGACGATCGCAACGGCGAAAACGATATTTACATCCAGAACGTGAATGCCGATTGCACGCTAGGTGTTGAGACCAAGATGCATGGCAAGAAGTAAAGTGCGGCAGTTGGCAGTTAGCTGACTGCAATCGGTAGCGTTGAGATGTGATTCCCCATCCAAGTTCTTGCTTGGATGGGGATTTTTTTTGCTGACGCCAGTCGCTTGCCGCTAATTGCTGAGCGCAAATCGCCAAGTGCTAACTGCTAACGGCCAAATGCAAACCTGCCAGCCCGTGCGCTCAGAACTGCCGGATCGCGTCGCCGGCTCCGGTCAGGTTGGTATCGACTTCCAGCAACTGCACCTGTCCCGGACTGACGATGTACGCGACATAGCTGCGCGTGCCCTCCACCTGGGTAGTGATCGTCAACGTGGTGCGTCCCGGCGCGACATTACCCACACTGTACGCTCCTTGCAGCGTTTGCCCGGTGTAGACGCTGCTGGGGTCGTTGAAGTCGAGCGTGCCCGCGAGGTTGCCATTGCCGTCGGCGGAAATTTGGCCGCTCACGCTGGTGCTGTTACCCGGCGTGATGAATCCGCCGTTGGTGACGAAGTAGCCGAACTGTTTGGTGGCGTAGCTGCCTGCCCAGGCGGCGTTAGTGGTCACCGATCCGCTCTGCGCATAGACATTGCCGCCGCCGACGGCGGTGTTACGTTCGTCGAGGTAGTAGGCCTGCGTGGGCGATACCAGGTACATGGCGAAAGGCAGCGAGACGCCGTTCACGGTGAACGAGCCGCTGATGCGCCCGTTGGGCGACAGGCTATAAGCGCCGCTCAACGAGGCTTGCCCGACGGTGCCGGTGTCGTTCACGTCGTAGTAGCCGCTGGAGACGCTGCCTCCGGAGGCGTTCATCTGGATGAGCGTGTAGGAGACTCCGGCGGCGGTGTTGGCCGAGGTGCTGACAACATAGCTGCCGTTGAAGTCGGTGTTGGCGAACGAGGCCTGGGTCTGGAGGTCGGCGCTGCCCAGGAAGAACGTGGCCGGGTCAGGACACATGAAGCGATAACGGTTGGCTGACACAACGTAGTACACGAAGTTGGAGGTGCCGGTGCTGGCCGAGAAGGATCCGGTACCGCGACCCAGGCTGTCGATGCCGGCGTAACTGCCGGTCAGAGCCTGGCTCTGCGAGATAGTCCTGCCGCAGTTGATGTCCTGCACGCCGCCCACGGTGGTGCCGTTGAGGGCGAAGATACCGTTGGAATTGACGCCGCCGCAGCCCAGTCCACTGCCGGAGAAGCCAAAGGCGTAGTTACCCGACGGCGCGGTAACGCCGGAGCTAGTCTGCTGTTCGAGGTTGCCGGTGGCGTTGATGACGTTGTTGTCGATCTCGTTCAGGCCGGCATTGCTCAGGGCCTTCATGGCGAAGGCGTAGGCGAAGCTGCCGATGGAGCTATTGAGGGTGAGAGTGCCGCGGCCGTCTGATCCCACGTTGTAGGACCCTACGACCGAAGTGGCTTTGAAATATCCCGAGGCTACGTCGTTCAGGTCTTCTTCCCCGCCGGTGATGTTGCCGTTGCCGTCGGCCGTGACTTCACCCACGGCGTAGAAAGCGTAGCCGGAGGTGTCAATACCGCTGAGGCTGAAGATGTAGTTGCCCTTCAGCGACGAGTTGCCGAATTGTACAGCGGTGACCGTGACAATCGAGTTACCGGAGATGCTGGGCGCCGACTGAAGGGCAGCGGTCACGGTGACACTGGCCGGACTGGGAACGACCAGGGGTGCAGTGTAGAGTCCGGTGCTGCTGATGGTGCCTACCGTGGAATTACCCCCAGCAACGTTATTCACCGACCAGTTCACGGCGGTGCTGCTGGTGTTAGTCACGGTTGCGGTGAACTGTTGCGTCGATCCTTCCTGTACGTTCGCGGTCGCCGGCGATACGGTTACCGTGGGCGTGTTGTTGGGATTATTGCCGCCGCCTCCACCGCAGGCGGACAAGAACATGACCAACGCAGCTATCAAGGGAAGGATCGCTTTTCTCATGGCAGGGCCTCAAATGCGGGATGATCGGGATGTCGAGAAAGCGGCGCACGGTCCAGAGAGGAAGCAGAAAACGGAGCGCCCACGTGTAGCGAGATTCAACTAGCGGAACTCGCGATGTCGGCCGCCAGGATGCTCAGGCTCTCAGATCGCTATCGACCGCATCTCGCAGGGTCTTGCGGGAGTCTACCATAACTTTTTGTCGGGACGATTTCGATTTCAGGCTATCTGGATTGAAAAAAATGTCTGACAAGGAAAGACTCTTCGCTTGTGGTAGTAGTTGTCTGCCCGTTTTCCTGGAGATGTGGGACGGCACGATTGAGCAGCCTGCGAGACTCTCGAAATCGGTATGGGATGTCGTCGGCTAAAGCCGACTCGAAAACGCAGAAGACAGCTTAGACGCTGACCTGAAGGTCAGCTCTACCCAGCATGCCGACCAAGCTGATAAAAACTTGAGGGCTTTAGCCCCTGCCAAAATGTGAGCAGGGGCTAAAGCCCTTTCTTGCGGGATGGCTGGAACGGCACGATTGAAATCGTGCCCTGACACAACCCCTGCGCTGTGGCGACGACGCTACTCTTCCACTTCCACTTCTTCGCCGCGCTCGGCCTTGGCCGCCGCGATGATTTTTTCCTGCTGGACGGCGGGGACTACGTCGTAGTGGCCCATCTCCATGGAGAAGCTGCCGCGACCCTGGGTCATAGAGGTGAGGTCGGTGCCGTAGGTCAGCATTTCCGCCATGGGAACTTCAGCCTTTACGACGGTCTTGCCGGCCTTGTTGTCCATACCCTGGATGCGGCCGCGACGGCTGTTGAGGTCGCCCATGATGGCGCCAGCGAACTCGTCGGGGATGGTGATTTCAACGTTCATCACCGGCTCCAGCAGCGTGGGCTTGGCCTGCTCCATGGCCTTGCGGAAGGCGATGCGTCCCGCCGTTTTGAACGACATTTCGTTGGAGTCGACGTCGTGGTACGAACCGTCATAAAGGATGACTTTGAAGTCGACGACGGGGAATCCGGCCAGGAAGCCGCGCTGCGCTGCCTCGACAATTCCCTTCTCCACTGCCGGGATGAAGTTCTTGGGAATGGCGCCACCGAAGATTTCGTTGGAGAACTCGAAGTTGCCACCGCGCGGCAGGGGCTCCATCTTGATTTTGCAATCGCCGAACTGACCATGTCCGCCAGACTGCTTCTTGTGGCGGCCCTGCACGTCAGCCTTGCCGCGGATGGTTTCACGGTAAGGCACCTTGGGCGCTTTGAGGTTCACTTCAGTGTGGTAGCGGTTTTTCAGCTTGGAGACCACGACCTCAATGTGCTGCTGGCCGGTGCCGGCGATGAGAAATTCCTTGGTCTGCGGATCGCGGAAGAAGCGCAGCATGGCATCTTCTTCCATCAGCTTGTGGATGCCGCTGCTCAGCTTGTCTTCATCGGCGCGCGTCTTGGGCTCGATGGCGAAGGTAATCGCCGGCTCCTCGAAGGTGACTGCCGGATACTGGACGGGCGACGCTTTATCACCCAGCGAGTCGCCGGTCAGGGTGTCTTTCAACTTGGCCACTGCACCGATGTCGCCGGCATGAAGCTCATTCACCGGGATGGCCGTCTTGCCTAGCATGACGGAGAGGTGAGCGAATTTTTCGGAGCTGCTGCGATTGAAATTCTGCACCGTGGCATCGTTCTTCAGCACACCGGAGTAGACCTTAAAGAAGGAGATGCGGCCGGAGAACGGGTCGCTGATGGTCTTGAAGACAAACAGCGAAAGCGGTTCGCTGTCGCTGATCTTGCGCTTTGCCGGCTCGCCATTGTTAGGTGTGGGAGCGGCGGCCACGGTCTCGCGTTCGATCGCCGTGGGCATGTAATCGACGATGAAGTCGAGGATTTCGTCGGTGCCGACATTGCCCAGGCCGGAGGCAAAGAGTACGGGGAAGATTTTGTCTTCGCGGATGGCGTTGTGCAGCCCGGCGACGATGTGCTCTTCGTCGATGGTGCCCTTCTCGAAGAACTCTTCCATCAGAGTGTCGTCGCCCTCGGCGACCAGCTCGACCAGGCGCTCGTGCGCGGCCTTGGCCTGTTCGGCCAGGTTCTCGGGGATGGGTCCGACGGTGGACTTACCGTTGCCGCCCATGGTGTAGGTGTAAGCCTGCATTTTCACCAGGTCGACAACACCGGTAAAGCTTTTCTCGGAGCCAATGGGAAGCTGCACAGGCACGACGGTACGGCCGAAGGCGTTGGTGAGCGATTCCATCACGCGATTGAAGTCGGCGCGCTCGCGGTCCATGCGGGTGCAAACGATGACGCGGGGGAGAAGGAAGTTGTCGCAGTAGTGCCAGATGCGCTCGGTAACGACTTCCACGCCGCTGACGGCGTCGACTACCACGATGCCAGCTTCGACGGCAGGCAGTACCATCTCGGCTTCATGGATGAACATGTTGAAGCCGGGAGTGTCGATAAGGTTGATCTTGGTTTTGCCCCACTCCAAGGGAGCGGTAGCAGCGGTGACCGACATGGAGCGAGAGATTTCTTCGTCGTCGTAGTCGGTAACGGTGTTGCCTTCGTCGACGCGCCCTAAGCGCTGGGTAGCACCGGCGGTGAACAGCATGGAGGAAGCAAGGGAGGTTTTACCTGAGTGCGAATGCCCGATGAGGGCAACGTTGCGAATGTTTGCGCCTTCGTAATTCTTCACCTAGGACTCCTTGATACGAGTGCAACACCCGCGAGAGGCCGCTCAATCCACTCCCAACTCACGCAAACGCTGCGCTTGCTGAGGAACCGGATGGTGACTCCGCGAAGGTCTCAGAGGCGATGTTACACCCCGGCGAACGCCATGATGGCGTGGTCGAGGACCCCCGGCAGCAGGCGCCTAACGGTGCTTGCGAAAGCCCGAGGATGCCGGTGAGGCAATGAGTTACCGCAGAAGTTGCAATGGCGTCTTCGGCGGACCCCAGAATGGCGGGGCACCATGCCGGCCTGCGCATGGTGAAGCTATTAACAAAGCTGAAATGCTAGCACAGGGGGTTTGCGGGGCTCAAACCCGTAATATAACGCTCCCGAATTGGGCCGCCACGACCCTGAATCTGGGCCGCCAGACGCGACAGGGCGACGGTTTTTCTGGTAAGCCAGTGGCGCTTCCAGCCATTCTTAGAACTCAGCAGGAACGACGCTTTTGGCAAAGCACTCCTCACTTTTTGGAAATTGGCGAGTCTCTTGTCCTGGGGCGAGGAACCTGGACTTTTACAGGCCTTCGCGGTGCGGGCTCGAGACTGAAAAGCGGAGAATCCGCTACTATAATTGGTCTGTATTCCCTGCTGACCAGCCGGCGGACCCGGCGCAAAGGATAACTCACGTAATGAAGCGTTCTTCTCTGATCCAGTTCGTTTCGGCCGCGGTTGTGCTGTTGGCCAGCACCCTGGGATGGTGCGGCGACACGTCGATGCTGCATCCGCCACCAGGATCGAAAGTAGCGATTATCGCCTTCGAAGACCTGGAGTGCCCGCAATGCGCCAAGGCGGCGCCGCTGATGCATGATGCGGCCAAGAAATACAACATCCCGCTGGTGCAGTATGATTTTCCGCTCAAGCAGCATCCCTGGTCGCTGGAAGCGGCAATCAACGCCCGCTATTTTGATACCAAGTCGGCCAAGCTGGGTGATGACTACCGCCTGTACATCTTTCAGAACCAGAACCTGATCACCAAGCAGAACCTGCGCGGGATCACGGAGAAGTGGGCGGAAGATCACAAGGTAGTATTGCCATTCGTCGTGGATCCCTCAGGAGCCCTGGCGGCGAAGGTGGAGGCTGACCGCACGATGGGCAATCGGATTCCTCTGGACCACACGCCGACCATCTACATTGTGAACAGCAGCGGACACGGCGCGCCGGTGACCGAGGTGACCGACGTCAGCCAGTTGTATCAAACTATTGACCAGGTCATGAAGGAAGTGGGAACGGCTACGACGGCGTCCACTCACAAGGCATCGGGCGGGAAAGCCACAGCCACGCATGTGAAATAGTTATTTTGGTTAAGGGCGCGGCAAGGCTTGGCGATGCTTGCCGCGTTTTTCATTTCCCAACAATACTTCCTGATTGATTTACGACGCTCTTGGCTGGCCCGCCGAGCGCAGGCTCGTTCACCTTGTCACTGCCAGGTGACAGATACAGGGCAGGTTATCGCAACAATTTGACCAGAACCGGTAATCCCTGCAACAGATTTGCAACACCGCGCAACTTCCTTAGAACGGTCGGGTTGCTATGACGGGAACCCCAACTATGCCTGAAGCTACCATCCTCGATCACGCCGCGGTGAAACCCATGCCTATAGTTTCTTCTCACGACCGCATCTTGCAGGCGGCCAAGCGCTTATTTGCGCGCAACGGCTATGAGAACACCAGTACGGTGGCCATCGCTCGCGATGCCGGCACCAGCGAATCGCAGCTGATGAAGCATTTTGGCAGCAAGCAGGGATTGCTGGCGGCCATTTTCGACCGGGGTTGGGCGCTCATTATCGAGCGTATCCAGGCTTCGCCGGCAGCCGGATCGCCGGCAGACCGGCTGTTTGCCGTACTGGAAGCCATGGTCATCACCGTGGAGAACGACTCCGACCTGATGGAATTGATGACTCTGGAAGCGCGCCGCGTCCGCAAAGACAACCGCGATGTGCTGATGAGCCGCGGCTATCAGCAGTTTGCCGACCTGGTCGACCAACTACTGGGCGAGATGCGCAGCCAGGGGCAGATCGATGCGAACAGCAACCTGGACGCAATGCGTGCCGCCCTCATCGGCATGACGGAAGGGCTGCTGTGCGATCGCGTTGTGGCGAAGCGATCGGAACTGCGCGCCGATTACAGCTTCGACGACGTGCGCCGGGTGCTGGAGATGCTGATTCCGGCAGTCAACAGCGTAGCCGTGAGTCCCCTGCGAGTCGCCAGCCAGTAAGACCGGTGCAAGGCGCTTCTTCGTTGGTTGGGGAAATTGAGATTCAAAGATAGGGGTCCTTCGCTCACGCTCAGGATGACACTTCTAAAAGTGACTGTCATCGTAGGCGCTAGCGAAGGACCCCTCTTCTTGCACGAGTGCCAGCTATGGCAGTCCTGTGTTGAGGCTCAGGCCGAAGGGCTTTGTTCCTCAATAGCCCTGGTGTCAATGCCCGACCGGCTGGGCTCCTTTGCGGCTGACCGCCTTCTTCAGCATAAAAACAATCGGAACACAGGCAAAACACACCAACGCCATGTAGCGGAAATCGTCTACGTAGGACCACAGCCGCGCCTGCGCCGAAAGCTCTCCGCCGATCAGTCCATAGGCCTTTTGCATGGCCGTTACCGAATCGTAACCCTGGGTAATCAGATACTGCTGCAACTGATGAAGCTGGCTCTGGAACGCAGGCCCAGTCGCTCCCAGCGAGTGCACCATCTCGGTACGATGCAGTTGCTCATGCCGGGCTACGATAGTGTTAACGACGGAAATTCCGACGCTGCCGCCAACGTTGCGGCACAGGTTGTAGAGTCCGCTGGCATTGCCGATCTCCTCGTTCGGCAAGCCGGCCATGGTGGTCGTCGACAGCGGGACGAAGATCGACCCGGAGCCAAATCCGCTGAGGATGATGGCCCACAGGAACGACCACTGCGAAATTTCGAGGGTCGACGTGACCGAACCACAGGCTGCTGATGCCGAACATCAAGAAGCCGGAGGCAATCAGCCAGCGGTTATCGAGCTTGCTGGTCAGGATGCCGATGACCGGCATGGCCAGGATGGCGCCGATGCCGCGCGGACTCACCGCCCAGCCCGCGGCGAGCGCCGTGTATCCCAGCAGCTCCTGGTAAAACAGCGGCAACAAAGTCACAAGCCCATAGAGCATGGCGCCAAACAGCGCGATGAGGAGACAGCCGAGCAGAAAGTTTCGGTGTCGAAAGACGCGCAGATCCACCAAGGGTTTCTTGGCGGTAAACTCGCGAATAAGGAAGGCGACGAAGGTGACCACCAGCAGGCCGAGGTCCAGCGAATCCAGTTGGCGCCGAACCAGTCGTCTTCCTGGCCTTTGTCGAGGATGATCTGCAGAGCGCCGAGCCAAACCGCCAGCAGGCCGAGGCCGATGCCGTCGATCCTTCCGGGCTTGGCGTTCTTGATGTAGGGCGGATCCTCGCACGAAGCGAATGATCATGAAGATGGCGACGATGCCGATGGGGATGTTGATGTAGAACGCCCAGCGCCAGGAATACGTGTCGGTGAGATAGCCGCCCAGCGTGGGCCCAAGCACCGGCGCGACGACCACGCCGAGCGCAAAGACCGCCATCGCCATGCCGCGCTTATCCGGGGGAAAGCTTTCCAGCAGGATGGCCTGCGAAAGCGGCTGCAGCGCGCCGCCGCCGGCGCCTTGTACGGCGCGCGCCAGCAGGATCATCGCCCAGGCTGGTGGCGGCGCCGCAGGCGAACGAGGAAACCGTGAAGATGACGATGCAAGTGATCAGAAAGCGTTTGCGGCCGAAGCGCAGGGAGAACCAGGAGCTGGCCGGAAGAATGATGGCGTTGGCTACCAGGTAGCTGGTCAGCACCCAGGTGGCTTCGTCGTTGGTGGCCGACAAACTACCGGCGATGTAAGGCAGCGCCACCGACGCGATGGAAGTGTCGAGCACTTCCATGAACGTTGCCAGCATCACCGAGACCGCAATGAGCCACGGACTGGAAGTGGGGCGGCTCATGGTCATGCCCGGCGATCCAGCCATGGTTGTGCTTGCCATTCATCTTCCTAGCTAAAGTTGGTATGGTCCGGCGTACTGCAGGATGCGAAGGCTGGGATCAGAAATCCCCAACACGGAAGCAATCCGGAAATAAGTACAGATGCGCCGGAAGCAGAGAACGATTCCTGCTTCCGGCGCTTGTTCCCCGAGGACCATAGCGACCGCGCACGCAGCCGCGACTGGACATGTCACGACTTGCATACGGTCAGCCTATCGATTGGTTTTTGTGCGTCCCCGTTCCGCCTGCTGGCTGGCCAGCGCACGTTCCGCTTGCGGCGTGCTGATGAGCTCAGCCGGAACGCGAATCACGTTGTAAACCAGGGCGGCGACCACGGCGCCCACCAGCGGCGCGAGGATAAACAACCATAACTGCTGCAGGGCCCAGCCTCCGACGAAGAGCGCCGGTCCGATACTGCGGGCGGGATTCACCGAAGTGTTGGTGATGGGAATACCAACCAGGTGGATGAGGGTCAGCACCAGGCCGATGGCCACGCCGGCAAAACCCACGGGCGCTTTGATGTCGGTGGCTCCCAGCACGGTGAGAACCAGAAACATGGTGAGAATGATTTCCGCCACGAAGGCCGCGCCCATGGAGTATCCGCCGGGCGAGTGAATGCCGAATCCGTTGGCGCCCATTCCGGCAACGGCGGGATCGTAGCCTGCCGGGGTTGAACGCGCTATGAACAGAATTAGCGCCGACGCGATCACTGCGCCCACGATTTGCGCGACCACATACATGCCGGCGTCTTTGGCGCCAATCTTTTTCGCCATCAAGACTCCGCAGGTCACGGCTGGGTTGATGTGACACCCCGAGATTGGACCGATGGTGTAAACCATGGCCAACAGGGACAGGCCGAAGGCGAACGATACCCCTTCGAACCCGATATGACTTCCGGCGAGCACTGCGCTGCCGACGCCACCGAACACCAACACGAAGGTCCCCACCATCTCTGCTATGTATTTGTTCACAGCCACCCTCCTCTTTGTGCGTGCGAGTATATGCCAGGATCAACGCCCTGCATTGTGAAAACACGAGTGGCGGTAAGCTTTTTTCAGTCCAGGCAAAAAGCAGGGCGCAGGTGCGACAACGGCGGTCCTAGTACAGACGCCTCGCTGCTTTTCGGTGTGCTTCGACGAAAGGCGCAACCTTGCAGGGCAGGACGAGTGGCGGGTGATGCAGAAAGTTTTCCGACGGCGCCGCGACTGTAGAAAGAAGCGGCGCCGCTGGTGGCCCGAAGACTAGGTCGCCGTTAACTCGGCTGGAGCCGGCAAGGCGCAGCTATATTCCAGATCAAGAATGGCGTTGGTGCGCTGGAAGCCCATGGTCAGGGCAAAGAATGAGCACAGTTCCAGGATGTCGGGGTCGCTGAAATGCTTGCGCAGGTTGGCCAAAAATTCCGGCTCCAGCGGCTTGGGAGCGACCAATTGAATGTAGCGGTCGGCCAGCGAGAGGGCGGCTCGCTCGCGTTCAGAGAAGGCGTCCGAGGTGGCGTACTTGGTGATCTCGTCAATCTTGCGCTGGGAAATGTTGTTCTTCCTGGCAAAGAAAGCGTTGCCGTAACGACAGTTCTCGCAACCGTTAAGAGTGGACAGCCGCAGCCGTCCCAATTCCTTCAGCGCCGGTTCCACGTTGCCGTTTAAGGTCGCCAGGTAAAGATCGTTGAACTTCACGAAAATGTCGGGGACGTTGGCCATCATGCGCGAGAACGCGGTATCGCCGACCATCTCGCGGTAGCCGTCCATATATTGCCGCAAATCGGGCGACATATCGGCGGGGTCCATGAGTTTCACCAAAGTCATGGTTTCTCCTCTGTAATCGTGATGCCGGGAGGGCTCCATGCCCGGCGATATAGTGAGCGGACCAACCAAACGGTTGGTAGGAATCGAATGCCTTCCATATTGACCTTGACGATGGCGGTTGTCAATCAAAACTGCAATTCCGAAGTCTGATTTCAGCGAGACTCGGCGCGTCGCGTCGGTGTCTACGACGCTGTCAGATAGTCAGTAACTACGTTATGATGCGCAATGACCCTTCTCTACTTGCCATTCCAACCAGCGGCGGTTGACGACTGCGGTCACTCGACTACATGGGAACCCTAAGCCAGGATTTTCGCTACGGCCTGCGGATGCTACGGAAGAGTCCGAGCTTCACGGCCGTGGCCATCATTACCCTGGCGCTGGCCATTGGCGCCAACACAGCGATTTTCTCGGTCCTTTATCCCGTCCTGCTACGACCGCTGCCATTCCGTAGTCCTGATCAACTGGTCACTTTGGGCGAAGGCCGTCACCTGGTGGGATGTTGTTCCTACCTCGCCTCTTATCCTGACTTTGTCGACTGGAGGCGCGCAGCCAAGAGTTTCCAGTCCATTGCCGGCTATTCCTCCGACGCCTTCACCCTCACCGGCAATGGCGATCCCAAGACCATGTTCTGCGCCATGGTCACCACCAACTTCTTCACGACGCTGGGCGTGACCCCTGCGCTGGGGCGTGATTTCGCTGCCGGCGAGGACCTTCCTGAGGGCGCCGGTCCCACGGTGGCAATGCTCAGCTATCGTTTCTGGCGCAGCGATTTCGCGGGCGATCCCAACATCATAGGACGGGTGCTTCGCCTGGATAATCGGCCGGTCACGGTAGTGGGCGTGCTTCCCAAGGACTTCGAACTGGGTCCGGCAGGGGTTGTGCCCATTTGGGTGCCGATTCACCTGAACCCGTATGAGGCGGAAACCCGCGGCAGTCGCTGGATCAGTCCCATTGCCAGGCTGGCGCCCGGGGTGACGATATCCCAGGCACGCTCGGAGATGGACGCCATCAATTCCCAGTTGTCGCGGGAGTATCCCCAGCAGAACGCTGCGGTTTCGGTGAGCGTCGCGCCGCTGCGAGACGAGATCGTTGGCGATGTTCGTTCCCTGTTGATTGTTCTATTCGTAGCGGTGGGCTTCGTGCTGCTGATCGCCTGCGCCAACGTCGCCAATCTGCTGATGACTCGGTCCATTGATCGCCGCCGGGAGTTCGCCATCCGCGCCGCTCTGGGAGCGAGCCAGTTTCATCTGGTGTTGCAGTTGCTGATTGAGAGCCTGATTCTCTCCTTCGCCGGCGCGGTGATCGGATTTCTGGGCGCGGCCGTGGGAGTCTGGGCGCTGGTGCGCTCTGTCCCAGAGGCGCAGCTGGTTGCCATGCCGTATTTGAACGATGCCGGCATCAGCTTCCCGGTGTTGTTGTTCGTCGCGGGCATAACCGTACTGACGGCAGTGCTGTTCGGCCTCGGTCCGGGGCTTTCGGTTCCGGCCACTCCTATCACCGAAGTGCTGAAGGACGAATCGCGCGGCGGCACCAGCGGATCGCAGGCGCGTTTGCGGAAGACCCTGGTCATTGGTGAGATCGCAATCTCCCTCGTCCTGCTGGCGGGCGGTGGGCTCATGATGCAGAGCCTCCGAACCTTGTTGAAGCAGAACCCCGGCTTCGATTCGGGCCGCGTGCTGACCTTCCTGGTCAACTTACCCAGCGCTTCGTATCCGGTGTCGAAGACGTGGCCGTACAGCAACCCGAACGGACTGCGCCTGGAGCACGAGTTCCTCGATCGTCTGCGGGGGGTGCCTGGGGTGCGGGGCGCGTCGGCGACCAGCGCCCTGCCCGTAGCCGGGAACCGCAGCACCAATCGCTTTGTGGTGGAGGGCCGGGCGGTCGCACCCGGGGAAGAAGAGTCGGCCATCTCGCGCCGGATCGAAGCCGACTACTTCAACGTGATGAGAATGCCCCTGGCCAAGGGACGGTTATTCTCGGCGGCGGACACGCCTGACAGCCCACGCGTCGCCATTGTGAACGAGGCGTGGGTGAAACGGCAGTTCCCCAATGGTGAGAACCCTATCGGCAAGCGCATCCGGCTGACCAACGCAGCGGAAGACCCGTTCCGCGAGATCGTGGGCGTGGTGGGCGACGCAGCGGAAGACAACCTGGCCGTACCTTCGCCGCCGGTGATGTACTTTCCGGTGGACCAGGATTCGGGATACACCTCGTATCTCAATTACGTGATTCGGACCAGCGGTGATCCGGCGCAGATGTTGAGCGCGGTCCGCTCGACCATGCGCTCCATCGACCCGCAGCTGGCATTCATCCAGCCGCAGACGATGGACGAGTTCGTGAACCGCTCGCCGGCAGTCTTCCTGCGGCGCTATCCCTTTTACCTGATCGGCTGCTTCGCCGGCCTGGCGGTGATCCTGGCTATGATCGGCTTGTACGGCCTGATCTCGTACTCGGTACTGCAACGGACGCGAGAGATAGGCATTCGCATGGCATTGGGTGCGCAGCGGTCGGACATTCTGAAGCTGGTAATTCGGCAAGGCGTAACCGCAACCCTGGTTGGCGTAGTGATCGGCCTGATCGCCGGGCTGATTCTGACGCGGGTGATGGCCAGCATCCTCTACGGAATCACCTCCACGGACTGGCTCACCTTTGCCTCCGTGTCCTTGCTTCTGCTTCTGGTCTCGCTGGTGGCGTCGTATGTTCCGGCCCGCCGGGCCACGGAAGTTGACCCCATGATCGCCCTGCGCAACGAATAGCCAAGCGGTTTGACCGTCGCCATCCTGGGGTCTTAGGCTGTTGCCATGACACTTTCTGCGCAACCATCTTGCCGGGACCATTGAAGCCGTAACCCTGGGCGACATCATGGCGCATGTCGTTATCCGCGTCGGCGATCAGCAGGTCGAGAGCGTGATCACCCGCGCCAGTGCGGAAGCTATGAATCTGAAGAAGGGCGATTCGGTCCGCGCCATCGTGAAGTCGACTGAGGTCATGATCCAGAAAGACTAATTACGGCGCGCGACGGAGCGCAATGGACGAAACCATGCGACGCCGGCCGCTTGTCCTGAGGCACGGCGAGGCGCACCGGCCCCTGGCGCGGGCGAGATGCGGTACACTGCCCTTTTCTTTTTCATCATGGCCAGAGATGACTTCGGCTTAACCCCGGCGGAGCTTCGCAAGCTGCGCAGCTTGAAAGATCCCCACGGCATACAGCGACTGCTCGACGAGATGCCCTATCACCTGGGCGACACCGCCTGGTCGCCGCGCCGGGTTCTGCGCGAGAACACCGCCCACTGCTTTGAAGGCGCTATTTTCGCCGCGGCGGCGCTACGCGCCCTGGGTTACCAGCCGCTGATCCTCGACTTCGAGGCCGAGAACGATACCGATCACGTGGTTGCGGTGTATCAGATCAAAGGTTGCTGGGGATCGCTGGCGAAATCGAATTACACCAGTTGCCGCGGACGCCAACCGGTCTACCGCTCGCTACGCGAGTTGGCCATGAGCTACTTCGACACCTACTTCAACCTGCGCCGCCGCCGCACCATGCGCACCTTCTCGCGGCCGGTGAATCTGAAACGCTTCGATGACCAGCAATGGATGACCACGGAGAAGCCAATCTGGTTCATCGTGTATTACCTGCTGGAGATTCATCATTACAAGCTGCTGACCCGCGCGCAGATTAACCGGCTGGACAAGGTGGACGAGCGCACGTTTGAAGCGGAAACGCTGGCGAAGCGGTACAAGGAGAAGAAGTAAGGTTGGATTTTCGCCAAGCCGAATTGCTGTTGGAGCAGCACCCCGAAGAGCTCGTGTGGTGATAAACTGATGTTGACCTCGAAACCCTGCCGGTTCGTACGAATCGGTCTCACCGCCCAGTCGGGACGTGGCTCAGCCTGGTAGAGCACTCGCTTGGGGTGCGAGGGGTCGGCAGTTCAAATCTGCCCGTCCCGACCAACTTTCTCTTTTCTTTTGCGGTTTTCCGTGACCCCGTGGTCTGAGTCGTATTTTCTCCCTCTCGCAAGTCGTCCCCATCAGATTCCAGCATGCGGTTCGACTTACTCTGACGCGGCAAATGCGTTGTGGTATTCGTGAAAAAATTGCGCAAGGGGGATGGGCTTGCGTCGGAGAATCTGCTCCACGTCGGCAGTCACCAGCGCTGCTCCTCCTTCACGATACAGCCTCTGGAGATCCACCAAAGCGTTTGCGTTCCACTCCGGGACGCCCGCCGATAGCAGGCCTTGCTTGAACTGCTCGGGGCTGAGATTGATAAACCTAATCTGGCGGCCAAGTTCGGCCGAGAGGATCTGCGCAACCTGGCTATTGGTGAGTGCCTCCGGGCCGGTCAAGGTGTAGGCTTTCCCGACGTGGCCTTCTTCGATCAAGACCCTCACCGCGACCGCTGCTATGTTCCTGATATCGATCTGGCTGATCTTTCCCTCGCCTTCACTTCCGTAAAACGCCCCCTGCGCCCGAATGGTATGAGCGTTGTAGGTCACCATGTTCTGCATGAAGCCGTTTGGTCGCAGAAAGGTGTAAGGCACGCCCGAAGCCTGAATGTAATCTTCTGATTCGGCGTGCTGCCTGGGAAATATTGCGTCGCGTCCGCCCATTGCCGACAGCTTCACCACCCGCTGCACGTCGGACTGCTTGATAACGTCGATGGCCTTGCGCTCCAGCATGGGAAGCTCTTGGGTCGGCGGCCCTACCAGAAAGACGCGATCCACGCCTTTGAGCGCGGCTCGCAAAGTTTCGGGCTGGTTGAAATCAACTTTTACCGTGTCGACTTTCGCAAGTGCCGCTGCTTTGTCGAGCGACTGGTAAGCTGCTCGCACCTCCGATCCTGTTTCCACGATTTGCTTAAGCACTTCCTTGCCGACGTTGCCGCTGGCACCGGTGATCAGAATCATGACACCCTCCATGCCGCCTGCATTACGTTCTTTTGAGCGCGAGGGATCGTCACCAAACCTTGCCTGCCGCCCTCCCCAAGCCTGCGACGCTGTATCATCGCTTCTTAACTCGCAGACCACCCGGTCGCTTGCGATGGTGGCGTTACGGTGGCCCACCGTTCGGCAATTTTGTCTCCCTCAATCCGCCAGAGTACGAAGCCTTGAAATTGCATCTTCGTGCCGGAGATGGGGTCGGTCCATCGCCAAATATTGCGGCACACAACCTTGTCGCCTTCGGCAACCATGTCCTCGATGGTCAGCCGCAGGTCCGGCATAGCCTTGTACATGCCGAGCATCATCTGCTCGTCGCCGTCGACACCGGTAGGCTTCCCCCCGGGGCCGTCATGGTCGTAGAAATCCGGGCTCATGTTCTTTTGGATCACACCGGCATTGCGGCGATTGACGAATTCTTCGAAATGATCTCGGACCAACTGTTTCATTTGCTCTGCGGTAAGACTGGTTGCCACGGCTTTACTCCTGCAGTTACGATGAACGTTCTTAACGGTCTTTTCGAGGACCACAGCGACTGGCGAAGCCCAAGTTATCTTCGCGCCGGAGACCAATTACAAGATAGCTTGGGTCCGGCGTTGCCGGAAGTACGCACAATTTTGTAAGCCCGGCCTGGGCTGATCGAGGGCAGAGTGTGAAGGATCATTTCGGATGTCCTGTACAGGCTACGTCAAACCTTCTGGCAGGAAAGTGGAAGGTTTTGATCGTGTGGCATTTGTCTTTTGGCTCCCGGCGATTTGCCGAAATCCGTGATCTGCTGCCGGGCGTCACCGAAAAGGTTCTGACCACACAACTGCGCGAGTTGGAGCGTGACGGCGTGTTAAAACGGCAATCTGCCAACACGGTCCCGCCGCGAGTGGATTACATGCTGAGTGACGCGGGCAAGGAACTCATCCCGGTCATGGAGGCCATGTGCCGCTGGGCCACGAAACACCTGGGCGTGGAACCTAATTTGCCGCACTTGCCGGCAATCCCGGCTTAAAGGTCAGTACTCGAAGCCGGGTAGAGGTGATGTGGGGAGTCGCGGAATGCCAGCTTTCGGAAAGCAAGAACACTAATATCACGCACTGACCGCCGCCCTAACTCCCAACCCCGCTCGACCGCGCCTGGCAACATCGCCAAGAGCATTTGGAGGGAACTTCCCTGCGGCGAGCTCGTATATGTAAGCAATCCGGCTTGCGCCCGTGATGCGTGCATTCGCGAGGAGACCATGCAGTTCAACCTGGCAGAAGCCACCCAGATTCTTAAGCAGACACCAGTCACCCTTACCGCCATGGTTGGAGCGATTCCCCAGGGCTGGCTGAAGTGCAACGAAGGCGTTGGGACGTTCAGCTGCTATGACGTAGTGGGACATTTGATCCACGGCGAGCTGACCGACTGGATCCCAAGAGCCCGCATTATCCTGGAGCATGGCGAGTCGCGGGCGTTCGTCCCCTTCGACCGGTTTGCGCAATTCCGCGAGGACCAGAGCCGGCCTATCCATGCCCTGCTCGATCAATTTGCCTTTTTGCGGGCGGAAAACGTGACGGCGCTGCAGAACATGAAACTCACCGACGCTGACTTGTCGCGACGAGGCACGCATCCTGAACTGGGGACGGTGACGATGGAGCAGCTGATATCGACCTGGATGGTGCACGATATGCAGCACCTGTCGCAGATTGCGCGGGTCACGGCTAAGCAGTACGCTCACTGCGTGGGCCCGTGGGAACAGTACACGTACATCCTAAAGAAGTGATGAACCGGTTAGTTCTGCAACCGCCTGAGATACCTACGCGGCCACTTGGCGCGCGAAACGGCGGATCGGCTCCAGTCGGTCCCGCTTTCCGATGGGCACGCTGACCGGCCAAGGTTCGTCCACGCCCATTAACGCCATGGCTGCTCCCAGCATGGCTACGTTCTTCATGAAGTGAGCTGCGTCGCTCTGCTTCTGCATCGGATCTTTGGCCTTCCAGAAGTCGTGCATCACGGGCGTCACGCCGGCCAGAAATCCCATGATGGCCAGGGTGCCCAGCTTTGGCTTCACTCCCAATAGAACGCTCACGCCGCCGGCTATGAGCAACGCTCCGGAAGCGGTCACCGCCAACTCGGGCAGAGGCACGTTCTTGGAAGCAGTGAATTGCGCCATCGACTTCTTTTCCTGGAAGTGATGGATCCCGCTGTAGAGGAAGAAGCCGCCAAAGATGAGCCGACCGAGCAAGAAAGGTGCTTTCATGTTTTTGTCCTTTCGCATCCCGAGATCAGCATGATTCGATTCCTGGCCGCGCGTGGGGGTGGTATGGGACGCCAAACGTAGTCCAGGCTTCCCGGTGGCGACTTCGTCTGCTCCTCGCCCGCGATAACAGTTCAGACCAAGATGCTCGTTTCGCGGCGCAAAAGCAGGTCCCTCCGCTGCGCGTCGACTTCGTCTACGCTTTGGTCGGGATGACACTTCAAACAGGCCCATAGCGCGCGCGTGAGGGGGCCGGCTGTGACGTCAGAAGCGCAGCAAAAAGCCCGCCCCTTGCGAGGCGGGCTCATTACAGCAACTTGCTTACGAACTAGGAGCCGTTCTGGCAGATGCGGGTGAACGGGTAGTTCTGGAAGCTGTACCAGCTGTTGACGGACGTGCTCAGAGGCGCACCGAAGTAGCCAATGAACGTCATGTCCTGCAGGTTGTAGGTGAAGCCATGCAGAACGTACGGGTAGCCACCGTAGTTGCGGGTCGCTTCCAGCGGATCGCCGACTTCCAGGATGCCGCAAGGAGTGCCGTTACCACCGTTGGTCAACGGATCGTCCATCCACTCGCCGATTTCGTGCGACAGAGCAGAAACGTCCTGCGCGAAGTCGCCCGGGTGATCGATGTAGGTGAAGACCGAGTAGCTCTGCTGGCCGTTAGCGCTGTGGTAGCCGCCGATGCAGCATCCGCCCTGGGTCCAGTAGGTGTCGGTCGCCATGAAGATGGGCAACGTGTTGGGCTGGATCTGGGGGTCTGGGTCATGTAGGTGCTGATCTGGGCATCCCAGTAGTTGATGTCAACTTCAGCAACCTGATGTCCGAACGGGGACGCAACGTGACCGTACTGAGAGGGGACGTTCATGGTGATCTCAGGCAGCACGGCGATGCGGGCCGTAGGGCCACCGAGCAGGACGTGATAGTTGGTGCCCTGCACTTCGCTCCAGAAGTTGCCGCGCTGGAATGCGTCAACATACTGGGTCGTACCCACATTGACGCCACCCTGCGTGTAGTTGGTGGTGGAGTCGAAGATGGGGGACAGGATGGTGCGAGCCAGAGGACCGGTGGGGCCGCCAGCAAGAGGATCAAACGTCTGACCGGTGGAGAGAACGATCTTCACCGGGATTACGTAGGTGGTGACGATGGTGCCCTGGCCGGTGGAAGGATCCTGACCAACCATGATGTAGGGATAGTTGTGGCTGTTGTAGGTGAACGAGCCATTCCAGGTCTGCAAGGTCGTGGTGGGCAACGGAGTGCCCGGGGCGGCCGGCTTCGGAGGAATCACCACATACCGAGGGGTTACCTTTTCATTACCGGAGGTGCTGTCGGCTGCCACACTCAGGGCAGACAAGCAGCAGCATACCAAAAGTGTCAGGGCCATCACCTGACACAGGCCTGCAAAACGTGTCTTCATTAACTTTGATTCTCCTCAAGTTAGTTCTAGTTTGTTTGGACTGGCCTTTACATCCTAAGCAGAGAAACCCCACACAAAGCTGTCCCATTACTTGCGGCCGATTAGCCATTGAGTCGCAGAAAGGCTAGCAGGCAATGTAGAGAGGTAAGGACGATGTTGCCAGTATTGTAGCAGTTCGCCCGCCACTCGGAAACGGTCAGCTGCATATTTCCAAGAACTCGGAATTACCAAAGTTTTTCCTTTCGCCCAGAACGAGATGCAAATTTCTGCACCTGCTGGCCTTGACAGGACTAAGGTTAGCCGGGAATTTCCCCAAGTGCAATTTATTGCACATTTTGTAATACGAATGGCAATAGTTTGCAGAAATGACGCGCGGTCGAACCGTTGTGCCAAGCGGGATGCGGGTGATCGGACGTTGCAAATACTCAGCAGGAGAGTAGCTGCCAGCGCGAAAAAAGCCCTGCCTTTGAGGGCAGGGCCAGGAGTCGAACACGCTATCCAATCAGGCAAAGACGTCTAGAACTGGGAGGCCTTTCTGGGCGAACCCAGACCGGTGCACTGATCCCATCCCGGGCCAGCCGGCGCACCATTGTTGCCAGTGGTCACGTCGAACATGTTGGTGCGATAGGTACCGGGGTTTCTATACCAAGCGTAAGTTTTGCCCAGTTCCGCGGCGGTTGCCTGAACAAAGCCGCCAGCCTGGTTGACGATGCCAGCCAGGATTGGCGAGGAGGCGCTGGTCCCGCCCACAGGGCACCAGCCACGGCAGTAGGTCGAGCTGTAAACTGCGACACCGCTGGCGGGATCGGCATCCGCAGCCCAGTCAGGCGTGCCGCGATGCGGTACCGGTCCGGTTGCCGATGATCAGCTGGTAGTTAGGCAGGGGCTCATAATGGCTGATGCCGCCGCCGCTGCCGCTCCAGCAGCTTTCGGTGGTGAAGTTGCCGCTGCTGTCGCGGTGAATACGCGTACCGCCGGCGGATACGATATTGGGCGAAACGCTGGGATACACCGGGCCCAGGCCGGAGTCGTCCGCGGAACCGAAGTAAACGATACCGTGGGTCGCAAAGTAGTGGCTGTCATACGCCAGTTCGCCCGAGAACTCTCCTCCGTTGTACGTCCAGCTGTTGGAGATTTCGCCGGCGCCGAAGTTGTTGACAATGTACTGAGCGGCCTGGTTTTCGGCGCCATCCAGCAGCGGGTCGTTGGTGAATTCGGCCACGATGATCTGGGCGTTGGGAGCCATGGCGTGAGCGTACTGCACGTCAAGAGCGGTCTCCAAGTCCCATCCGGTCCCATTGTTCGACGGGCACGGCGGCGGTCCCGGAGTGCAGATCTCGACGATGGTCTGGGTGGGAAGTCCCCACTGCGTATTGAAAATGTTGAAGTCACTCTGCATCGCCGAGTACCTGCCGTATTCGACCACGGCGATGGCTTTCGTGCCGCCGCTGGGGACCACGGTGCTGGACTTCAGGCAGCCGCTGGTGGGCGGGGTTACGCCGTAAATGCAGGCGATGGAAGCGGGGTTCTCACCCGCCGGGGTGCTGGGATCGATTCCACCCTCCGGGATAAAAACAAATAGCGGAGTATGTACCTTGCCGGGAACGCGGTTCAGGGTACTGTAGGGAGCAATGGTCGTACCCTTGGCCGGACTGGACAAGTCCTGGGCAAAACCACTAATCGCCACAACAAGAATCACCAAGGCGGCGACTACTAGGAATGTACTTCTCTTCATCTGCTTCTCCTTCATTCATGATGGGTGATTACGATGACCGTTGGCAGAGTACGGCCTTCGAATTCTCGTCGTTGAGGAGTACTCAGAGCCACCGAAAGCCTGCAGGCCTTAAGGCCGAATGAGGAAAATAGCTTCAACGATCGGGGCTGCCCTGAGGGGAAACCAAGCACTCCCAGTGCTTAAAAGACTGTGAAATGACTGAAAGTCCACGCCGGTCATACGGTAATTAAACTGGGCGTATCCGAAGATCGCTCAATCCAAAGTACCGCTCGACCGATGAGAACTATGCAAGTCTGCTGTTGGAGGATGAGGCCAGCTGTTGCAACTAGCCCAAGAGTTTGCAACCGGTGTTCTGACTACTGCCGGGTTCCTTCTATCGAACCAGTTTTCTTACGTGCACGATTACTGCCATCGCGAACGCCAAGCTTGTAGCCTTCCTTCCACCCATCCCACCATGCGGGAGACCTGCGATTGACCGGGTCGGTACCCGGCTTGGCTTTGGTGGCTTTGGCTGCAAGTGCCTTGCTATGCCGTCGAATATGGTTCGGCAAGCCGCATTTGGAGAACGTCGCCCCGCAAATAGGGCAGGGCGCGTGGGTAAAATTCGACCCCAGATGAATCGTGTGGTCGAGCATTGGAAGATAGCCTCTTAAACAATAGGGGTATCAGCGCCCTCAGCCCGATGCGCTCGGGCTAAAAGTAGTTCCTAACGAGACCTACTACCAGTAGGTAGTAGACAAAAACTCGAGTAGTTCTGATTTGGGAAATCAATCGGAGGCAAGAATACAGATTAGGTCGAGGAGAATTCCTAGTATCAAAATGAAACTGAGTATCAAAAGACGAATAATGGCGGAAGAGAATTACTTACCTGATTGCACCGATACCTTCACCATCTTCTTTCCGGCGCGCAGAGTGAATTCAGTTCCCAGTTTGACCGTGATTACTAGCTCGGTCTTGAGTTCGCCATCTACCTTTACCGCGCTCTGCTTCACCTTGCGCAAACCATCGGTCACGGAGGTGGCCAGACCGGTGCGTGCCAGCAGCTTGTCGAGCTTCACTTGCGCGGTGCCGTCGCTATGCGAAGCATTGGGGGCTGAGACTTCGTCGAAGCTGACGTTTACGACCGGCAAGTCATCCGGCACTTCATCCTTCTGAAACATTCGCGACCAGTCCTGCGCCGCCTGTTCGGCCGCTTCCGGCGAATGGAAGTCGGCGACGATGCGCTTGCCTAACTCCTGCTTCAGCTTCATGGGGTGCGCGACGCCGGCGGCGACGTCGGCCTTCATGCGCTCGATATCGACGACGCTGACGTCGGTGACGAGCTCGTAATAACGCCACATCAGCTCATCGGAGATCGACATGACCTTGCCGAACATCTGCTGCGGCGCTTCCGTGATTCCGATGTAGTTGCCGTAGGACTTCGACATCTTCTGCACCCCGTCGGTGCCTTCCAGCAAGGGCGTGGTGAGGACGATTTGTGGCGGCTGGCCGTAGTGGCGCTGCAGTTCCCGGCCCATCAGCAGATTGAACTTCTGGTCGGTGCCACCGAGCTCGACGTCGGCCTCGAGCGCCACCGAGTCGTAGCCTTGCGCAAGGGGATACAGCATTTCGTGCAGCGCGATGGGTTTCTCTTCCATGAAGCGCTTGTGGAAGTCTTCGCGCTCCAGCATCTGGGAGACGGTGAACTTGGCCGCCAGGCGGATGAGGCCCTCGAAGCCAAGCTTGTCGAGCCACTGGCTGTTGAAGCGGACTTCCGTCTTCTCGCGGTCGAGAATTTTGAAGACCTGCGACTTGTAGGTTTCGGCGTTCTGGTCGATCTGCTCGCGGGTAAGCGGCGGGCGCGTGGCGGAGCGGCCAGTGGGATCGCCGATGAGTCCGGTGAAGTCGCCGATCAGGAAGATGACGGTGTGGCCCATGTCCTGGAAGTGCTTCAGCTTGCGCATGAGGACCGTGTGGCCCAGGTGCAGGTCGGGGGCGGTAGGGTCGAAGCCGGCTTTGACGCGCATGGGTTTGCCGGACTGGCGCGACTTTTCCAGCCGCTCGCGCAGGTCGCTCTCGCGAATGATTTCGGCTGCACCTTTGCGCAGGTACGCCAGTTGCTCGTCGATCTCGGGGAATGAGGACATAAGGTTTAATTATAGGAGGTCGGCGGGGGCGGTTTCGAGTGGGTCGCCGTTCGTTTGCGTCGGAGTACGCCTGCGGCCGCGAACGGCGTACCCAAACTACGACCTTTGCGGCATTCGCTTCATTGACATGGGCCTTATGCTGAATGCAACGAACAAACCATGAAGCTTCTTCTGCCAGCCGCGGTCTTCGTACTGATGATGTCCGTGGGCATGAGCCTGCGCTTGCCGGAGCTGGTGGAAAACTGGGGCAGGCATACTTGGAGCGGATGGTTGCGATTGGTGCTGGCGACCTTCATCCTGCCACCGGTGGCGGCGCTGATCCTGGCGCGCATCTTCCCGCTGACCCTGCCGCAAATCGGCGGTCTGTTCCTGGTGGCAGCCACTCCCGGCGCGCCGCTGCTGACGCGCAATCTGGCGCGGCGCGGCTTCGACATGAACCTGGCAGCGAGCTACCAGGTGTGGTGTGCGGTGATGACGCCCATCGTCATTCCTGTGGTCGTGTATTTCTCAGCAAAGCTATATAACCGCAACATCTGGATTCCGCCGCGCGTGGTAGCGCTACAGATCCTGGAGAAGGAACTGGTGCCACTGCTGGTGGGCGTAATGCTGGTGCACTTCGCGCCGGTCTTCTCGCACAAGGCCCAGCGCGCGCTGAACTTGCTGGGCAACGCCACGCTGACTCTGGTGCTGGTCTTTATGTTATGGAAATTGGGGCCGGAGCTGAAGCTGGTGACCATCTGGATCATCGTGTCGTGCCTGCTAGTGCTAGTGACGTCGGTGGGCTCGATGCACCTGCTAATGCGAACGAGTGCGGTGGATGTGCGCACGCTGGCGGTGAGCAACGCCAATCGCCATGTGGGACTCGCCCTCTTGCTCTCGGGACAATACATGCACGCCGCCGCTGCGCTGCCGGTGGTGGCTTGCTACGCCATCATCGTCGCTTTGCTGCTCATACTGTCGCCCAGGATTTTCAAGCAGCGCAATTTGGCAACGAAAGCCGTCACCGCGTAAGAAATTGTTTCCCCGAAACTCTCGATGATTCCGTTAACCAAGATTGAGGATCGTGATTCGCAGCCAACCAGCAGCCCTTCGATGGGCCGGCAGGTTTTGCAGTTCCTTATCCATTTGGCCGCGGTCTATCTAACGGTATGGTACGTGACACCGTGGGTGGCGGGACGTTTTTTCGATTGGATATTGCCGCCAGTGAATGGCGGTCCGAGCGGAAGCCATATGGAGTTTATGTTCTCTCACATCTTTTCGTTCACGTTTGTTCCCGGCCTGATTGTTGGATTGATCAACTCAAAGCACCGACACCGTGTTGCGCTGTTTGTGTGGATTGTTCCGGTGAGCGTTTTGCTCTTTGATCTTTGCGTGTTTCCGACCACAGCCTTCCAGAACCATTGGGCGGTGGCTCTGCATTATTACTTCGGCGGCGGATTCGTGGTCCCGGAATTTTACAGTTATCGCGACCTCTTCTCTCGATGGACACCCGACATGGCCCGCGGTATCGCTCAGCTTCATATCACTGGTCCGGTGTACGCAGCTGTCGGATATTCGACGGCGACAGTATTGTCGAAGGGAATCACTCGACATGCTCAAACTGACCGCACCCTAACGACGGCCTTGTAATCTAACTCTGCATGGGAACCCGCATCGTATTTATCGTCATTGCGCTGGTGCTGGTTGGCGCAGGCCTGTGGGCCTACAACCACGACGAAAAGCTGAGCAAGAACGCTGCGCAGGTGACCATTGGCGACCCTAATGAAATGGTGCGGGAGTTATTGGGCGACCCTAGTAGCCAGGGACCGTGCGGCGCGCTGGCCGCCGCGCCTAAGAACTGTACCGAAGAGTACGTGTATAAGTACTGGTACAAAATTTTCCAGCCGCAGTACGAGGTGGTCTGGTTCGATCACGCAGGGAAAGCTCTGGGTGAACAGCACATCCAGTCGCCATTCTGAGGTTGGACCGCTGAGAAAACCCCACTCAGCCAGGTTGAATGAGTTAGCCCCTAAAGCTGTTCCCGGCGCGAATCGATTTACAACCGCGCTTTTACGCGGCTCTCGCTGAGTCTTCTTCCACCAGCCGAACAATATTGTCGACCGTCTTCTGCAATCCTTGTTCGATCTGATCTCCTTCGACGCGCTCGGTGTGCAGCTTCACCGCCACCTCAGAGCTGCTTCCCTGCCCGGTAACTTCAAGTTCGCCGTGATAGTTGTTCGGCCCCTCGGAGCTCCAACGAATTTTTCGGGCGGCCTTATCGACGTGGAACTCGGCCTTGCCTTTCTTTTCCTCACCGTGAACTTTGGCGGTGACGCTGACTTCATTGGGACCGGCGGCTTCGGCGCTGGTCATGCTGCTGAAGTATTTGGGAAGGTTGCGAATGTCGGACAGGTAGTTGAAGAGTGCATCGGGTGAAGCTTTCACATTGGCAGTGCGCTGGTAATCGCCCATGATTCATTCCTCCGGAGGTTATCTTTCGTTCCATCAGACAGCGGAAGTTAGTCCGGGGTTGGATGGACAAACGGTAGACAGAATTTTCCGAGCAAGAAAAATCCCCACCCAGGCAAAAGCAGCTTGGACGGGGATCCGGAGCGAACCGGGGGCGACGGGTAAAGCTGGAAGCTACTTCACCGGTTTCGGGCCGGCGGCCTTCACTTCGGCGGGAGCGTCGAACTTCTCAAAGTTCTTGGCGAAGCGGGCCGATAGATCAGCCGCCATCTTGTCGTAGGCAGCCTTGTCCTTCCAGGAATTACGGGGAGCCAGCAGCTCCGAGGGAACTCCGGGACAGGATTTCGGAATGCTGAGTCCGAAGGCCGGCTCGATTTCGAATTCGGCATTGGCCAGTTTCCCTTCCACCAGCGCGTCAACCATGGCACGGGTGTAGGGCAGGCTCATGCGCTTGCCGACGCCGTAGCCGCCTCCCTGCCAGCCGGTGTTGACCAGCCAGCATTGTGCTCCATGCTGGTTGAGGCGGCTGCGCAGCATCTCGGCGTAAACCTTGGGAGGCAGCGGCATGAAGGGAGCGCCGAAGCAGGTGGAGAAGGTAGCTTGCGGTTCGGTGACGCCAGCTTCTGTGCCGGCAACCTTGGCAGTGTAGCCCGACATGAAGTGATACATGGCCTGCTCAGGCGTCAGCTTCGATACCGGGGGCAGCACGCCGAAGGCATCGGCTGTGAGGAAGACTACATTCTTGGGATGCCCGCCGAAACCGGGGATGACGGCGTTGTCGATGAAGTCGACGGGATAAGCGGCGCGGGTGTTCTCGGTCTTGCTGTCGTTGTCGTAGTCGGGGACGCGGGTGACCGGATCGAGGACCACGTTCTCCAGCACGGAGCCGAAGTGCAGCGCGTTGTAAATCTGGGGCTCAGTTTCGGGTGAGAGATGGATGCACTTGGCGTAGCAGCCGCCCTCAAAGTTGAAGACCCCGGTGGCGCTCCAGCCATGCTCATCGTCGCCAATCAGGCGGCGAGTCGGGATCGGCAGAGAGCGTGGTCTTGCCGGTGCCCGACAGGCCGAAGAAGAGGGCGGTGACGTCGTCCTGCCCGATATTGGCCGAGCAGTGCATGGGGAAAACGTTGCGCTGCGGAAGCAGGAAATTCATGACGCCGAAGATGGACTTCTTCATCTCGCCGGCGTACTGCGTGCCGCCTATGATGACCATCTTCTTGGTGAAGTTGACCATCACGAAGACTTCGGAGTTGGTGCCGTCGCGTTTGGGATCGGCCAGAAAGCCGGGAGCGCTGACGATGGTGAACTCAGGCTTATGGGACTTCAGCTCTTCGGGAGTAGGCCGGAGAAACAACTGCCGCACGAACAGGTTGTGCCAGGCATATTCATTCACCACCTGGATGGGAAGCCGGTACTTGGGATCGGCGCCGCAGAACAGGTCCTGCACGAAAAGTTCCTTGCCCTTAAGGTAGTCAAGGACGCGCTCGTAGAGGGCGTCGAAGACTTCCGGCGAGACAGGCTGGTTCACGGTGCCCCAATCGACCTTGTTTTCGGTGAGCGAGTCCTTGACGGTGAACTTGTCTTTTGGGGAACGGCCGGTGCGCTTGCCGGTAGAGGCGACCAGAGAGCCGCGAGCGGCCAACTCGGCTTCGCCGCGACGAATGGCGGCTTCGGCCAACTGGGGCGGATAAAGATTGCGATGTACGTTATTTTGTCCGAGGAGTTGCGAGACCTCGGGAGTTTGTAAGACGGTAGACATGATAAGGACTCCTTGGAAATTAAGCCGATCAACTTGCCTGCAAAAAACCTGGCCCCTCAAGAGGGACCTGCGCTGCACAGCGAATTCAGACTTCTAACGGAGTTTTGGGTACTGCTCGCGCTTAGGAGAGGTCAGCGGGTGGCAGGTTGAAGGGCTTCGTCCATCACCAGTTTGAGATGGTCGAGCGTTTCCTGCACCGTCAATGTATACATCTCGCGGCCATTGTCCTCGCCTGATTCAATGGCCCACTTCAAATAATGTCCGGCAATCTGTACCGCCATCGGGTCCGTAAGGACTTTGCCGGATTGCTGGTTGTACTCCACCCATGCCATATGAGGAAGCGCAATCCATACCGGGCGCTGATCCGCCAGAAACTTGATGTCGACCGCATCGGCATGTCGCGTGGCGATAGCAACAATCAGGGCCTGATAGCGACAGTGCACGGGCTCGCCCGTCCAGCGGTCTATTGCCTGGAAGTCGTCATACATATCTAGAAATCATATCCGAGAGTTATGGATAGGGGCAACGGAAGAGTGTAATGAGCCTGGATTGGCTCCCCAGGACGGCGTGGAAGGTAGCCGGGGGACGCCACCTGATGGGACCTGTAGAAGGCGCAGCCAGAGCTGCGCCCTTCCGGGAGACTAGGCTTGCCCGCGAGCCTCGCCCAGCTGGACGGTAGCGTTCATCTTCTTCTGGCCGCGATAGAAGGTTACGGTGACGGAGTCGCCGGCGCGATGCTTGTTCATCATGCTGGCCAGGTCCTGAGCATCGCCGACCCGCTCGCCATTGATGGCCACGATCAGGTCGCCGCCGATCATTATGGAGGTAGCCCCCAGGTAGGCTCGCTGGTTGCCGCCCCGAAGTCCAGCTCGGTCAGCCGCGCCCCCCTCCAGCACTTTAACGATCAGGATGCCGTAGTCGGCGGGCAAACCCATTTCCTGCGCGAGTTCCGGCCCGATAGGCAGCGAGACAATGCCCAGCGAGGGCCGGCGCACGGTACCCAGGGTGATGAGGTCGTTCAGCACGGCCTTCGCGGTAGCGATGGGGATGGCAAAGCCAATGCCCGCGCTCTGGTTGGAGCCGCCAGTGGCGATCATGCTGTTGATACCGATGACCTCACCGTGGGAATTGAGCAGCGGACCGCCCGAGTTGCCGGGGTTGATGGCGGCGTCGGTCTGGATGGCTTCTTCAATGTAGGCGCCCTCAGGACTGCGTATGGGACGCATGGAACTGATGATGCCGCGGGTCATGGTGCCCGCCAGTCCGAAGGGATTGCCGATGGCGAAGACCTTCTGACCGACCTGCAAGTTCTTGGACTCGCCCAGGGTCACCGGAACCACTTCGGGCGCGCTGATCTGAATGACTGCCAAGTCGTGGGCGCGATCGCGACCAATGACCTTGGCGTGGTACGTCTTCTTGTTGTGCAGGGTCACATCAACCTGGTTGGAATCGCCCAGCACGTGATAGTTGGTGAGGATGTGTCCTTCTTTGTCGATGATGAAGCCCGAGCCCTGGCCTTCCTGGGGAACCGGACCGTAGAAGAAGTCATAGGCCATGGTCTTGGTAGTGATGTTCACCACGGACGGGATTACGCGATGGTAGACCTCGATATTGTTCTGCTCTTCGGGGTCGAGCTTCTCCGGACCAGCTGCCTCGGTAAGCTCCACGTGGGTCGGACGGGAAATGAAGTCGGCGGCGCTGCTCGCGCCCGTATCGTGATGATGGGTGGTAACCCAATAGAAGGCGCTGGCCAGCAGGACGCCAAGGATGAACGGCCTAACAAATTTCATGACGGTAATGAGGTTCCAATCAGCTCAGGTTGTCGACAGGAAATAGACGTTTCCTACTGGAAAGTGTAACGAAATGGGCAGGTCTGTGCATCCGGAAGGGAGAAAGCTGGGTCATCGGAGGCCAGTGAGTAAGTGCCGCCACAACTTTTCTACCTGGCGCTCGGTGGCTTCTACCGGCCCGGAGTTGTCGATGAGGTAGTCGGCGCGACGGGCTTTCTCCTCTTCTGGAAGTTGGGCGGCGCTGCGGCGCAGGACTTCCGCACGGGCGGCTTCGAGGGAGATGCCCGTCCGTCCAGCATAGCGCTCGACGCGCTGCTCAAAGTTGCAGGTCACGACCACGATTTTGTCGAAGTCCACTTCGGCGCCGGCTTCGAGGATAAGCGCAGCTTCCACCACCGCAATGCCGCCGGGATCGTCGCGTGTGGCCCTGGCCATCCAGTCCTTCTGCGCCTGGATCACCCCGGGATGGACGATGGCGTTCAGCTCGTCGATGCGGTCGGGAAAGGCTACGTTCGCCAGGCGGCTGCGGTTGATGAATCCATCCGGGTTGAGGATTTCGCGCCCGAAGCTGCGTACCACATCGTGGTAGGTTGCGGTGCCGGGGGCATAGAGCTGATGCGCCAGAGCGTCGGCTTGAAGATAGTGAGCGCCGCGGCGGGCGAACATTTCGCCGACCGTGGATTTACCGCAAGCGATCCCGCCGGTAAGTCCTAGGCGAAGCACAGCTGACCTCGCATTGCGAACACTGCCCGACTTGTCATGGGAAGCAGCAAACCTCAGGCAGTATACCGGGTAGCTGCGATCGAGATCGCACGCGACCAACTTGCGACCGACTTCGAGTTGCGCTACTGAGCGTAGTGCGGGCCGACGGGCAGTTCGGCTGGAACGGTTACGTTGCCGTCAAGAGTCTTGCGCGCGATGTCGTCAATCCAGTCGACGGAGTTGGAAAGCACAACCACCCCAAGTTTGCGGTGTGGCTCGAAGCCGGCAAAGGTGTGAAAGCCGCCGGTTGCTCCGTTATGCCAGACCATCTCGTTGGGACTGGTGAAGATGTGCCAGCCCAGCGCGATATCGACTCCCGGCGAGGCCTCTTGGCGGACGCTCAGCATTTTCTTCATGGCCGGCTGGAGCGGAGAGGGGATCAAGCCCAGGTTGGCGGCGACAAAAGTGAGCATGTCATTGGCGGTGGAACGAATGCCACCGGCGCCGTCGAGCACGGGCACCTCCCAGGCCGGCGTGTTGGTGTTTCCATCGTTGTGGCCAGGCGGCAGCCGTTCCTTCATCTCCGGGGTGAGCGTGATGGCGGTGTGGTCCATGTGAAGCGGACCGGTGATACGGGTCCGCAGCAGGGTTTCGTAGTCGGTGCCGGCGCGGAGCGCCAGCACGTGGCCCAGCAGGCCGACGCCCAGGTTGGAGTATTCATACTTCGCTCCCGGATCGCGGGTGAGTTGGTAGTTGGACAGAAAATCGTACAACTGCTGCACACTGTAATTGGCGAGCGGGTTCAGCATGTTCCGGCCGAAATTGTCGGGCATGCGGGGCAGACCGGAATGATGGGTGGCGAGATTGAGCAAAGTGATCTGCTTGCCGTTGCGGGTGGGCATGTGGACTGATGCAGGCAGATACTTAGCGACAGGGTCGTTCAGGCTCACCTCGCCCTTCACCACCATGTCGCATAGCAACAGCGACGTGAAGACCTTGGTGATGGAGCCGATTTCGTAAACGGTTTCTCCGTTGGGAACACGGGGATCGGCCTTGTCGAACTGGCCGTAGGCGATGATCTCGCGGCCCTTCTTGTTGATCACCCCCACTACGATGGCGTTTCCGTGGTGCTGTACATCGACGCGCTGTCGCAACATGGCGACGACTTCCGGACGGCTGGCCAGACGGGGCGGCAGCGATTGCGCCTGGGCATTGTGCGCCGAAAAGCAGAAGATCAGGCTGAGCGCCAAGGCGGCTTGGGTGACGATGCGAGTACTACTTTGGCTCCAGATGCGATGGCGGATCACCAACGTCTCCAAGTATTCATTCAGTGTTAACCACCTGCCCTCCAGCCCGGACTAGGCTGGCTGGATATCGATTGGTTCAGGAGAACAGTATGACTTTCAAGTTTTCCAAGCATAACCGAGTCCAGCTTACATGCGCTGTTTCAGCGGCGTTAAGCGCCCTGCTGATGTATCCCGCTTTTCTTTCAGCCCAACGCATCACTCCCTCATCCCACGTTCTGCCACCGGCGGTGCAGGCGCAACTTCCTTACACGGTTGCGGTCTTTGCGCAAAGTGTTCCCGGCGAATATACCCAACCTGACTCCATCACCTACAACAACACAGGAGTTTTCATCGGGTACGGCAATAACGGATCGCCGAATGGGAATTCGGCAATTCCATCGACCATTGTCGAATACGATTTCGCCGGTCATATTCTCAATCGAGTGAACCTCATCGGTCACAACGATGGGTTGAAGATCAATCCGGTGACGGGTGACCTGTGGGCGATCGAAAACGAAGATGCCAATGCCTACCTGCTCATCTTGAATCCTGAGAATCTGGCGACCAAACAGCGGTTCTTTCTGGGTACCGGGCCGCATGGCGGGGGTTACGACGACATCGTATTCCTGAACGGCAACGTGTACTTCAGTGCGTCGAATCCTCAGTTCAATCCCAACAACAAGCCGGCCATCATGCAGTTCACCAGCAGCGGCAGCAACTTCACGTTGATGCCGGTGCTGATGGGCAACGCGGCGGCCATCGACATCCCGACGGGCAGCGGCGTGACGCTGAACTTACAGGATCCGGATTCCATGACTTTCAATCCCGGCGGGGACATCGTACTGGACAGCCAGGGCGATGGAGAACTGGTGGCAGTACGCAATCCCGGCACCGCTAACCAGAGCGTCTACCGTGTCCTGCTCACGGCAAACGGCGCCTCGACCACAGTAGATGACACGGTGTTCCTGCAATCGTCCGCCGGCACCATGCTGGTGGCCGATCGCGATGGGGAAACGGTTTACTCCATCACCGCACCGTTCCTGTCGCCGGGTTCGGCTTATTCAGCCAGCGATAGTGGTGGCTTTGTAGGTAAGTTGGATTTTGAAACCGGTGTGCTCACGCCCGTCGTCACCGGAATGGTGAGCCCGCATGGCATGACGTACATCGTTCAGCAGTAAAGGGAGCGGCATGGCAAAAATCAGCGGAAGGCAGATTGTGGCCTAGCGATGGACAAAGGCAACGAGTTCGCGCCGGTTACGAATTCCTGAATGTTACTGCCATACCCTTGTACGGCTAGAAAAGCCAGATTCGGACAAAGGAACGACTAAGGTCACTTTTTCGTATCCAAGGCTTCAACGCGCTAGTACTCTGCCTCGCAGGGCGTAGACTGCCATGTCAGGTCGGGGAGGATTTCCGTGACAGGAATGAAGCGGACGCAAGTATTTTCCATCACTTCCGTCGCGAAGACGGCGTTGATTGCTTGTGCGGCCACGTTTTTATTTGCTAGCGTGAGCCAGCGAGCGCACGCGCAAACCTTCAGTGTCATTTACTCGTTCGGCGCAGGCGCAGACGGATGGCAACCTTTGACGGGTGTGACGTTGGACAGAGGCGGAAATCTGTATGGCAATACCTGCCTTACTAGCCAGGGCCTCGGAGGCACGGTCTTTCAGCTAAGGAAGCGCTCCAACGGCACCTGGTTCCTTAATGCACTTCACCAATTCACTCCGCAAAATGGCGACGGCGCATGCCCCTCGGGACGAGTAGTTTTTGGTCCGGATGGAACACTTTACGGGACGACTGAGTACGGAGGAATAAGCAACTATGGTGTGGTCTACCGGTTAAGCCCACCTGTCCGCGCATGCCAGACAGCCATTTGTAACTGGAATGAGTCAATTCTTTACAAGTTCACCGGAGGCGCCGACGGAGAGCAGCCCGGGTATGTTGATCCCGTGTTTGATAACGCGGGCAATCTGTACGGTACCACGCAGTCTGCAGGATCCGGCGGATCGGGAACTGTTTTTGAACTTACTCCGTCAACCAGCGGCTGGACCGAAAGCTCAATTCACAGCTTTGTTGGCTCCGATGGATCACGGCCTGCCAGTTCGCTCATTTTCGACCGCGCGGGCAATATTTACGGAACGACTGCGGATGGTACCGGAGAAAACGAGTTTGGCAATGTGTTCGAATTATCTCCCTCCGGATCAGGCTGGGTAATGACCATCCTTCACTCTTTTAACGGATACCCTGACGGAGATAACCCTTTCAGCGGCTTGACTTTCGATGCGGCCGGAAATCTGTACGGCAATACTCTTGGCGGAGGCAGGAACGGATCAGGAGCGGCTTTCCAACTTACGCCGTCGGATGGTGGATGGACTTATGGCCTCACTTACGACGGATTTGGTGGCGGTCCGGATGGCCCATTGGGCCAATTCGTGATAGACGGAAGCGGCAATCTTTACGGCACGAGTTACGGCCCAGGACTTTATGCACAGGGAGCGGTGTTCAAACTGACCAACGTCGGCGGAACGTGGACTTACACCTCGCTACACGATTTCACCGGCGGCAGTGACGGAGGCTTTCCAGTCGGTGGAGTGGCGATAGACGCTAATGGGAATATATACGGTACAGCGTCGACCGGTGGACGGTACAATCGCGGAGTTGTGTGGGAGATAACTCCATAGTCTGAAACTGGGAATCGCGCCTTGCAATTCCAAGTAAGGTGAGATTCTCTCTTGTCTTCCACCCTTGGTGTATGAATCCGGCATCACTTCTGGAGGACCACCTGCATGTCGTCGAAGTCGAAGGTGACGGCGTAAGGCTTCAGGAAGTCGTGGCCTACCATGCCGGGCAAATTGAAGCCGTAATTCTCGCCCCAGGCCAGCGGTCCGTCGAAGAGACCGGCAACGTTCTCTTCCTTGATGGTTCCCAGCGAAACTTGCTGAACCACATAGGGCACGATCTTCAGATTGCCGGCTCCTCCGGCGCCCTCGCTGGCTTTGTCTTCCTCTAACTTGATATTGGCCTGCTTGATCATGGTTTCCGACAGCTTCACGCCCGCTCCGGCCAATCCGCTATCGATAAACAGCAGCGCGGGTGGAACGGTGTTGATCTGTCCCCAAGCCACCATGAAGTGGTCGCCCGCGAGCCAGAAAGGGACGGTGGTGGCTTTGCCGGCAGTGGCTTTCTGGAAGACCTTTAGGTTTTTCGCCGTCCGCTTTCGCAGGATGAGCTGGCCGTGGGGATAGTCCATGGTCGCCAGGAAATGGTAGAGCACGTTGGTTCCGATGCAGCCGTCGAGATGCTTGATGCCGAAGCCTTCGGATAACTGCCGCAGGGGAATCATGCCAACGGGCACGTTGTACAACGTCCAATCGCCCATGGTGAGGGAGTCGATCTTGCCGCCCATCACCGCCGCGTGTTGCCCGCCGGAGAAGGTGCCTTGCACGGAGCCCAGCGGTTTCACCCCCAACTCGTGAGCAAAATCAGTATCGAGCAAAATCTCGGAGTTTCCGGTGTCGATGAAGAAGGTGACGTCAGTAGTGCCGTTGATGCGAACGGTCACTACGGGCAGCGGCTCGGTCTTCACGAACTTCAGGGCGGTGACCTGGCCGTGGCCGTGGAGGTCATACGGCTTGAGTCCTTGAAAGGCCTCCAGCTTGGGAGCGAGCAGTGTGGGGTAATTCTGAGTCATGGTGGTGTAAGACGGCCCAATCTGGTTGAGCAGAGCCGCGGCCTTGGTGAAGTCGTCGCGACGATAGACCGCCTCGGCCAGCATGATCCGGGCTTCGGAGTTGTCGGGCTTCAGAGCGATGGCTTTCTCCAGCCATTTCTGCGCGTCGGCGAGTTGATTGCCGAGGAGTGCGATGTATCCCAATTGTTGAGTCGCGTAGACGTCTTTCGGGTTCTTGCTGACGATCTGGGCATAGAGTTTGCCTGCGTCGTCGAACTTACCTTGCTTGAAGAGAGCGTTGGCGGAATCGATCGACGCGGTCTGGGTAAAGGCGGTGACGGTGCTCAGTGAGAGAAGGATGACGACGATCCGGCCAATTCTCATGGAATTTCCTCGGATGGGAAGAATAGCACTGACGGTGTGGACTGCTGGGCGTAGGCAGGTCAGAAGATCCGGGGTCTGATTGTGTTGGCAACGGTTACTACAGAGAGCGCGGAAAGCAGGTTCCTCGCTTCGCGAGTGATGACAACTTATTCCATGGAGCTGCGTTGAAACAAGTTACATCCTGCAGCATCTTGACGAGCGACGCACAGCAGCGGACGAGTTACCTGGGAGGCATCGAGACGCGCTCAACGCCTCGCACGCTATCGCGTCGCGACCGCGCCTACTTTGTGTCCGCGGCGCAGCTTGGCGGCCTTCACGGTATTGCTCATCAGCATAGCGATGGTGAGTGGACCCACGCCGCCCGGGACTGGCGTCATGGCTCCAGCAACTTCGGCAACCTTGGGATGAACGTCGCCCATCAGGCTGGAACCCTTGGCGGCGAAATCGCGCTCGCGCTTCTCATTTCCGGCGAAGCACTCCCTGAACTCAGCAGGATCGGTCACGGTGTTCATGCCCACGTCAATAACGCTGGCGCCCGGCTTCACAAAATCTGGCGTGATCATGCCCGCCTTGCCGATAGCGGCGACCAGGATATCGGCGCGACGACACACCGCGGGCAGATCGCGCGTCTTGGAGTGGCAGACGGTGACGGTGGCGTTGGCGTTCAGCAGCAGCATGGCGACGGGTTTTCCGACGATGTCGCTACGCCCCACGACGACCGCCTCTGCACCAGCAATGGGGATTCCGCTTCGCTTCAGGATCTCGATGATGCCGGCCGGGGTGCACGGCACCAGCCCGGGACGTTGCGTCGAAAGATAGCCTACGTTCATGGGATGAAAGCCGTCGACATCTTTCTCGGGCGAGACGGCCAGCAGAACTTTTTTCGCGTCTACCTGCCTGGGCAGCGGAAGTTGCACCAGGATGCCATCGATTTCATCGCGGCGATTGAGTTCGTCAACCAGCGCCAGCAACTGCTCGGTGGTAACGTCGTCCGAAGGAGTGTGCTTCTCACTGTAGATGCCGAGCTGCTCGCAGCTCTTCACCTTGTTGCGGACGTAAATCTCCGACGCCGGATCGTGTCCGGCGAGCACGACGGCAAGGCCGGGACGCAGGCCGGCGGCGGTGAGGTCCTTCACTTCTTCGCCAACTTCCGCCTTGATCTGGGCTGCGATTTTCGTACCGTCGAGAATGATAGCTGGCATGATGTTCCCCTGGATGGATTGACGATGAAGATATAGTTTATCGCGACGGGGCCGATCGTTGTTTTAGCCGCTGTTCGCTGTTCGCCTTTCGCTCTCGGCTCTTCGCCAGAAAAGCCCCGTCTCCGAGTTGTGTTCTTAAATCCGAAGCTTGTGAATCTGTTCCTGGAAGAAAAGGGTGAAGAGGCAAGTTCGCCAACGAGGTTGGGCGAAAGCGAAGAGCAAGAGCGAAAGGCGCCGAGCGAAGCGCAGCCTCACCCGCGCTACAATACCGCATGCTCTCCCCTGACCTGCTGGAAATTATCGCTTGCCCGGTTTGCCGCAAGCCGTTGGTACTACGCGGCGAAGAGAGCCTGAAGTGCAATGAGTGCCACCGGGTGTATCCGATCCGCAACGGCATTCCCATACTGCTGGAGCCGGAAGCCACCATCGAGCAGTTCTAACCTCCTCATCACCAAGTCAGCGCGACAACTTATTGGCCAATCAGCTCTGCATGCGTGATTTTGCCCACGACCCTGCTCCCGTGATGGATATCGCTCAAGTTCTGTAGGAAAAAGCAGGCTGCGTCTCAAATCGAAATGCCTTCTTGGACAGAAAGCGGTTTCCAGAATCTTGCGGTGATACCACATGGGTGGGAGAGACGCCGGCTCAATTTGTGCTTACTATCCCGAATCGGCAACTAATCTGCAAAAAACGGGTTAGAAGTGAGTAAAAGGCGGAGTGGAAGCAGTTAGAACGACGATTCGGCACCGAAATTGCCTGCAACTAAATAGCTGGTTGGCGAGTCTAACATGCAAAGACTTGGAAGGGTCGGAGGTGAGGTCGATATGGCAGAAAAGTTTTCTGTCCCGGAACTTACGGCGCTGCGGACCGAGCTGCTCCACGGATTCGACTCCAAGGACGCAGCCGAACTGGTCCAGATGTTCCTGGCCGGACACGGGTATGGGGTGTCGGCTGAGGAGGCGCGCAACGCGGTGAGTAGAGTAGGAATGATGGGTGCCACGCTGGAGGCTTTCCAGCAGGAACTGGAGAGCATTGCTCTGGTGATGTAGTAACGGTGATGCAATCTGGTCAGCGGTGACAAGATTCGCTTGCCTGAAAAATGGAACGGAATGCGGTAAGCGCCAGAACCTCGACGTAACGTAATCCGAAGCGAGAGAGAAGAGCCCGGGCAAAACATCCCGGGCTTTTTGTCGTGGCCGTGTAGGTGGCCCGGCGCTCGCGGATGCCCTCAGGTGGTCTCATCAGCTGAAGCCCCATTCCCTCCTTAGCTCCACTTGCGAACTTTGACCCCACCACGTACGCGGTCCTGCAGGACTTCTCCGAAGAACATGTAGGGGTGAATCAGCTCAATCGCGCTGGCGTCGTCCAACTTCTTGCGCAGCTCTGCGGGAATCTCGAAGGTGATGGACGCCAAGTTGCTTTCCAGTTGTTTCAACTTGGTGGCGCCGATGATAGTTGAGGTCACTCCAGGCTGGGTGGCGACCCAGTTCAAAGCGATCTCCGCCGCGGGTTTGCCCATCTGTCTGGCGACTTCCTGCACGGCATCCAGAATCTTCCAATTGCGATCGGTGAACTTGTTGAACACGGGATTGGGCGAGCCCGACAACACTTCCAGGCGACTGCCCTTACTGCTCGAGGGTCCCTCCTTGGTGTACTTACCGGCGAGGAAGCCGCTGGCCAGCGGGCTCCACGGGCACACGCCCATACCGAACTCGAGAGCAGCGGGAATGTGTTCGCGTTCAATGCTGCGTTCTACCAGGGAATATTCCAGTTGCAGCCCGATCGGCCGCTCCAGACCCTGCAGCTCTGCCAAGGTGTAGGCGCGCGCCGCATACCACGCCGGCACATCGGAAAATCCGTAGTAGCGGATTTTGCCTTCGCGCACCAGGTCGGTCAGCGTGCTAACCACCTCTTCCACCGGCGTGAGGGTATCCCAGACGTGCATCCAGTAGAAGTCGACGTAGTCCAGTTTGAGACGGCGCAATGAGCCTTCCAGCGCCCGATAGATGTTCTTGCGGCCGTTGCCGCCGGCGTTGGGATTGCCTTCCTGCGCGTTGAAGGTGAACTTGGTGGCGATCACCAGGCGGTCGTGCAACTTGCCTTCAGCTACGAAGCGGCCCACGACCTCTTCGCTCTTACCCTCGGCATAGCCGTCGGCTGTGTCGATGAAGTTCCCGCCCTTCTCCAGATAGGCGTCGAAAATTCGTTTCGATTCGGCGTCGTCAGAACCCCAACGGTCGTTGCCGAAGGTCATGGTGCCGAGCGCCAGGGGACTGACCTTCAGCCCGGAGCGTCCCAGGGTTACGTACTCGTTCAATTGCATGATGATGACTCTCTCCTATGAATTACGGTATGGCGATGAATCACGTCCGCGTCAGAAATTCGAGCAAAAAAGTAGGTTCGTGGGGCGCGCCCGCCACACTCTGTTTTCGATGACGTGGGCATTCGGAAGTTGCAGGCGAGACTGTCTCACTCGTAGCGCAGGCTTTCGATAGGGTCGAAATGCGCCGCGCGGGCGGCGGGGGCTGTACCGAAAATAACGCCCACCAGGCTCGACACCAGCACCGCGATGATCACCGACCAACCGGAAATTGGCACGCGGTAGTCGGTAATGAAGCGCACGGAGAATGGCAGTGCCAGTCCTACCAGGATGCCGACGAATCCGCCTGATAGCGAAATGAGAACCGCTTCCATCAGAAACTGGGCGCGAATTTCTGCGTTGGTGGCGCCCACAGCTTTGCGCACGCCGATCTCGCGGATGCGGGAGTTCACCGTGGCCAGCATAATGTTCATGATGCCGACGCCACTCACGATCAAGGTGAGCACCGAAATCAGCAGCAGTACGGTGGTAAGCGTGTTGGCCGTCTGCGAAGCGACCTGCAGCAACTGGGTGAGATTATCCACGCGATAAACCGATTCCGGACGATGCCGCGCCTGTAAGACCTTGAGGATTTGCTGGGACGCGCGCGGGACTTCGTTGGAGTCGCCCACGGAGAAGAAAAGCTGCTTCACCTCGTCGCTGTTGGTGAAGTATCGGGCCACCGTGTACGGAACCAGCAGCGTGTCTTCGGAAATTTCCGTCTGGCCGAAGGTGTCGACCCGTTCGCGAAATACCCCAATCACGGTGAACGGTAGCCCGCTCAACTTGATCTGCTGGCCCACGGCCTGGTCCACCGATCCATAAAGCGTGATGGCCAGCTTCTGGGTGATGACCGCTACCTTGTTGCGCGCCTGGGTGTCGGAGTCGTCGAAGAAGCGCCCGGAAAGAATTTCGAGATTGCGTACAAACAAGTACTGCCAGGAAACGCCGAGCGCGAGGACATCGCGCTCCTTGCCGCCCGGAACCACGATGCGATCGTGAAACTCGATCATGGGCGAAGCGTTACTGATGCCGGGGACCTGCTTGCGTACCGCATTCAGGTCCTCGAGGGTGAGGAAGTCGCTGGCGGCGTCGCGGCCGAAAATGCCACCGCCGGTATACTCGGCGGCCATCATGTTGGAACCGATGTTTTGAATCTGTTGCAGCAGATATTGCTTTCCGGTAAGGCCGATAGTGACCACCAGGATGAGCGAGGCGGTTCCAATAACCATACCCAGGGAGGTGAGAATGAACCTTACCTTGCTGACGCGGAAAGTCTCCACCGCAACGCGCAGCATCTCGCCGAATGTGCTCTGGGAGTACGGACGGGCCGTCTTAGCTTTGCCGGGCATGCCTGAAGGTTAGAGTAATCTTTCTGCCGCGCCGCTTCAATTTGGGGAAAGAAGCTGTGGGCGCGCTCACCCGTCAGGCGTCAGGAGATGGCGCATTTTGCCATGCGCCTTTGGCCGTTCGCTCTTCGCTCTTCGCTTTTCGCCAGACCCCAAAGCGGCGGGATGTGGGCGCCGATAAAACAGAGCCCCCCGAAGTCGTTTCGTCGTACAGTGCTCAAAACGCGGAACGGATCGCAACCGAAAAGGTTCAGGTTTCTGGCGAAGGGCGAACGGCGAAAAGCGAGTAACGGCCGACGGTGGAAAGCGGCCTCTCCGAACATTGTTGAGCCGCCGGGATGATGTTATCGTTTTCTTGCCCCGATTTCTTCGGTTGTCATCACGAATCATGCTGTCCCGCCGTCGCCTCTTTTCGCTCTTGCCAATCCTGCTCGTTTGCGCGATGCATGGCAGAGTTGCGGCCCAGCAACCGGTCGGCGAACTGTACGCCGCCGATGCCAGCGTTAAGGGTTCGGTGGTGTTGGCAGGCTCAGGCACCAGCATTCTGAGCGGCTCGTCGATCCAGGCGGGCTTGCAATCTGCCACACTCAAACTGGACCGCGGCGGCAGCCTGCAGGTATGCGAAGGCACCAGGCTTTCGGTGGCCACGTCGGCGAGTGGACGCGAGTTGCTGTTCAGCCTGAACAGCGGCAACGTGGAGATGAATTATCCGTTGGGCGCGGAGGCCGACACGCTGCTCACGCCAGACTTCCGCCTGTTGCTGCCGGGGCCGGGGACGGTCCACGTTGCGGTGCGCGTCACCCCAGAGGGCGATACCTGCGTGCAAGCGTTAGCCGCGAACGTCTCGTCCATCGTGGTGTCGGAAAGCATGGGGGACGCCACCTACCAGGTAAAACTGGACGAGGCGGTGCTGTTCAAGGGCGGCCATCTTAGCCAGGCAAGCCGCACGAAGCAGAACTGCGGATGTCCGGCCGCGCCGGTAACGCAGGTGGCGAAAGCGATTCCGCCGCCTGCTCCACCACCTATCCAACCAGCACCAGCGCAAACGATGGCCATGTCGCCTCCAGCTGCGGAGCAGCACGTCATGGTGGAAGCACCGTTCGTGTACCGGGCGGACGACCCCACTCCCGACCTCAGCCCGAATATCGCGACGTTAAAGCTGGACAATACCAAGATGATCCAGCTGGAACCAACGGTGTTGCCGCCGCCCGACAAGAAGAAAGTTCAGGCCACCTCGCAGCAACCGGCAGGCAAGCCCTCGACAGGTTTCTTCAGCAAAATTGGCGCCTGGTTCGGATCGATATTTCACTAGAAGCAGGCGTCAGCACTCAGCTGTCAGCTTTTCACAGGGCGTCTGCGTCCCGCGCTAGCCAGTCAGAGTTTGCTATTCGCTGTTCGCTAAAGCAAAACAAGGACACCAGCGGCGCATAGCCCAGGATGAGTGGGCTAGCCGAACGCTCGTGTACGCAGGGTCAGCAAGGTGCTTCCAAGGAACAGGGTCGCGAGGCCGTCAGCCAACAGCGAAAGGCGAAGAGCAAAAGGCGCCGCTTTACTGACGGCTGAAAGCCAATCTTCCCGCGTCTGCTAAACTTTACCTTCTCCTATGACTGACCAGCCGCGTTCCCGATTCTTCCTCTGGGTCTTACTTGGAGGAGGAGCCTTTTTCCTCTTTCTGGTTGCTATCTTCGCGCTGGTTTATTTCTCGGTTCGCTCGCAGCAGAAAGACACCTTCAGCGGATTCGGCGACAAGATCGGCGTGGTCGATCTGGAGGGCGTGATCGTTTCGCCCAAAGACGCGGTCGAGCAGATCCGGAAGTTTGGAGATGACAACTCGATTAAAGCGATCGTGCTGCACGTGAACTCGCCCGGCGGCGGCGCCGCGGCCTCGGAGGAAATTTATCGCGAAGTGCTGCGGGTCCGCGACGAGAAGAAGAAGCGGATTGTAGCGTCGATCGAAACGGTGGGCGCCAGCGGTGCGTACTTTGTGTCGTCCGCAACCAGCAAGATTTTCGCCGATGATGCCAGCATCGTCGGATCCATCGGCGTGATAGCTGAGTGGTACAACTACGAAGAATTGATGAAATGGGCGAAGTTGCAGCAGATCACCATCAAGGCAGGCGAATTCAAAGACACTGGTTCGCCGACGCGGCCAATGACTCCCGCCGAGCGAGCTTACATGCAGAGTCTGATCGACAACATGCACACCCAGTTCATTCATTGCGTGGCAGTCGGCCGCAACATGAAAGACGATGACGTACGGGTGCTGGCTGACGGTAAAGTATGGACCGGAGAGCAGGCCAAGCCGCTCAAGCTGATCGATCAGATTGGAGATTTTCGCGCGGCCATTGAGGACACCGCCAAGTCGGTAGGGATCAAAGGCGAACCTACGCTGGTGCATCCGGAAAAAGAGCGCAAGAGCATGCTGGACCTCATGTTTGGCGATATTTCCGATTATTTGCCCAGCCGGGCGAAATTAATGGAGACCAACGTGGGGTTTTACTACCTTTGGAAGTAAGTTTTCCAGGGTCAGTGGGTGGCCCGGAAATGCTCTGTAAACTTATACTTGCCAATAACCTAGCAATTTGAGAGTATCCGTTGTGCTGGTTCGCTGTATTCCTATCGCAAGGGGCGTGCGGGATGACCAAGGCAGACTTAATCGATGAAGTTTCCCGACTGACGGAACTCACCCGGAAAGACAGCGAGGTCATCGTCGAGACAATCTTTGAGAGCGTGGTGCGCTCATTGCGCGCCGGCGACAAGATCGAGATTCGCGGCTTTGGCAGCTTCCGCACCCGCCAGCGCAAACCGCGCGTAGGACGCAATCCCAAGACCGGCGACCGGGTGGAAGTGCCCGCCAAGAAAATTCCCTTCTTCAAGCCCAGCAAGGAGTTGAAGGATATGGTGAACTCCTTCATCGAGCCGCCGCCGCAGCAAGCCCAGGCTGCTCCCATTCCTACGCCCGGCGACGGCGCGAGTAACGGGTAAGCACATTCATTTCCAGTGAGAAATCCGGCCCATCTGGCTGGGTTTTTGCTTTCGGGCGAAGGCGATCCAATGCCCACTAAACGGCCTCTTTCTGCCTGCGCAACTCTTCCATCACCGACGAGATCAGCTCCTTAGCATCGGTTATTCCCTTTACCACGATCTGGATGTCCATAGCAGGTCTGCCGGGCTGGCGAGCGCTCTGGCAGTAGACGCCGTGCTGCCCGACCAAGGTCAACGCATCGGTCAGAACGTCGAGGGCCACCGCCAGTCGGCCTCGAGGCATCCCCATCATGAACTCATATTGATCCAGTTCTTCCCGCTTCTCGTCCAGAACGCTCATGGTGTCAATTGTACTGTTGGCCTGGGACGTGAATAATGGACCGGCAACAGAGCCGCGCGGGAGAGAACCCATGATTGACGTTCGGGGCATGGCGCCTTTGTTTCAGGTGTTCGACATGCCGACCTCGGTAAAATTCTACTGTGACGTGCTGGGGTGCGAGATTGTGGCCACCGACGGCAAGCCTGTGCCGGATTGCGACTGGATGCTGCTCAGATTGAACGGCGTGGAACTTATGCTGAACACGGCATACGAAGCGCCAGACCGCCCGTCCAAACCAGAGCCGGCACGCGTCGCCGCCCATCGGGATATCGGCCTGTATTTCGGGAGTCCGGACGTCGACGCGGTTTATGATCACTTGCGGGCAAAAGGCATCGAATTGCAGCCACCAAAGATGGCGCCCTATGGAATGAAGCAGCTCTACGTCGCCGACCCTGATGGCTATCTTCTCTGCTTTCAGTGGGAAGCCGAACCAAATCGAGGCACAGGAACACTAACCGCAACACAGCTTGAGTAACATCAATTTTTGGGAGCGCTCAATGTACAAGAATCGTTCTTGGATCCTCATCCTGACAGCCCTGACCCTTCTGACAGCCAGCCTCATGGCGCAGGACAAAAAGCCGCCGGCCAGCCCGCCGGGGGACGCAACCCTGACCTTTGCCGATGGGCACACCGTAACCATCAACTACAGCCGGCCTTCGATGCGCAGCCGCAAGATTTTCGGCGGGCTGGTGCCCTATGACCAGGTTTGGCGCACCGGAGCCAACGCCGCCACCAGCCTGAAGACCGATGTTGACCTGATGATCGGCGACACCAGGGTCCCCGCCGGCAGCTACACGCTCTACACCCTGCCGGGAATGAACAACTGGCAGCTGATCGTCAACAAGCAGACCGGCCAGTGGGGAACCGAGTACAACCAGGCACAGGATTTGGCGCGCATTCCCATGAAAGTGACGCAGCGCCCCTCTGGGCTGGAGCTGTTCACCATTTCCTTCAAGAAGACCAGCGGGACGTCTGCCACGTTGCAATTGGAGTGGGAGAACACCCTGGCCAGTGTCGATGTGAAGGAAGCGAAGTAGGGCCCGGTCGGCCAGTTACCGACCGCAAAAACAGACGAATCCAGGTCGTCACGACCGCTGTCAATCACCCGACAGCGGTCGTTGCTTTTAGCAACTTTCCTGCCAAACCGTGGCCGTTTTCTCGCCCACCAGGCCAAGTGCCAAAATCCGCTGAAGCCTTTGGGAAGGATTCTGCAAACGCCTGCCGGTTCGTGGAATACCTTCGTTCTTCCGCAACGCTAGTCTGGAGGGTATCTATCCCAGCGAGGTTCGATTCGCCGCCTGAATCCGGCGTTTATGCCGTCGCTCGTGGCAGGAGACGTAAATGACCAGCAGTAACGGTAACGGAAACGGACAGTCGCAGCTTCCCATTGGCAAAGTCTGCGTGGTGGCGATCTGTGCCGACGTGGAGACGATCAATACCACTTCACGAGTGGCGTCCCGGCTATTTTCCAGCCCCGTGGTGGGGACAATGGCGAGCTACCTCGCACAAAATCAAGATGGCGGCATGCTGCAGGAGATGAAGCGGGCGGACACCTGCATCGCCATTATCGACTTCGATGTGGACCGTGACATGGCCCTGGAAACCGCTACCTCGCTCCAGCAGATGCTGGGGGCGAAGGTCCTGCAAATTGCGGTCTCGCGGAAGACCAATTCCAGCCTGATCATCGATGCCATGCGGGCCGGGTGCGTGGAATACCTGAGCAAGCCGGTTGAGGCCGAACAACTGAGCCAGGCGCTGGTGAGATTGCGGCTGCGGTGCGCACCTCCCGCCAGCGCTGAGGCTACGGGCCGTCTGCTGGCCTTCCTGGGTGCTCGTGGGGGAGCTGGCGCGACAACGATCGCTATTCATTTGGCGGCCTTCCTGACGCAGATGTGCGGGAAGAAAACCCTGATCATCGACCAGCAACGGCAATTGGGACACGTAGCTCTCTACATGGGGCTACAGACGCCGAAGTATCACTTCTATGACCTGGTAAGGAACGTGGAGCGGCTGGACGAAGACCTGCTGCGCACCTTCCTGCTGCACGCGCCGAACGGAGTGGACGTGATTGCGGCGCCCGACGACCTGTTCGCCATGACCGAGGCCACGGTGGACGACGTTCACAACACATTGAAATTCCTCCGGAGCATTTACGAATTTGTGCTGGTCGACTGTCCCCACGGGCTGGGGCGGCATAATGTGGCCACCATTGACGATTGCGATCAATTGTTTGTGGTAGCGACACCGGACATTCCTGCGCTGCGCGATCTTTCGCGCTATATCAACCGTCTCTCGCAATACAACTTCCCTCCGGGCAAGCTGAACGTGGCCATCAACCGGTACCGTTCGAAGGGCGAAGTCACGCTGGACGAAATAGGCAAAGCGGTGAAGCAGCCGGTGGCGGTTACCATTCCGAACAGCTCGAGTGAATTGATCGACGCGATGAACTCAGGCAAGCCGCTGGGGCCGGGAGGAACTTCGGAGTTCTCCAAGCATATGCGGAAGTGGGCGACGACGTTGACCCAACCAACCGGAACTCCGATGCCCGTCGGCAGCCCGGCAAAGGTCAAGCGTGCCCTAGCTTTCTGGACATAACGACTACGGGGTCGACGACGGCACTCGAGTTACCAGTTTCGAAATTGGAACTGTTTCGTCGAAGTCGATATCCATTTGCTCGTGCAACGACTGGCGCAACTCTGACTCGCCGTTCAGTTGCGTCTCTTGGCGCTTGCCGTTGCCGGTCACGATCAGGCGCATGCCGGATATGGTCACACGGCCAGTCGCGGTTGCCCGGCTGCATACCCAACTCTTCTGGAAGTGCGAGTCGGGTGAGGTTTGGTGGAAGCTGCATCTGTCGTAGTAGTCGGTAAGGTTCCGTGAAACATCGCGAAACTGGTATAACACCGCCTGCTCGCTACCGTCGTTGCGTGAGAGCTGCCAAACGTCGCCCACGGGCAGCACGCTATAGCGACAGCCATTCACCTGGGTGGCGCCACCTCCGCAAAGGACAATGGGCTCGACAAACGAGTCTCCGAAGCCGACATCTACCAGCCAAGGCTCCCGCAAATCCACCTTCAGCAACATGTGATCGAACTCGGGACTAAGACCGCCGTCCTCCTGACGAACCTGTGCCGAAAGCATTTGTACCCGGAAACCCATAGCGGTCAACAAGTCGGCAAACAAGCCGTTCAGCTCGTAGCAAAAGCCACCACGGCGGCGAATGACAATCTTGTCGTAGAGCGCCGTCGGGGCAAGCCGAATTGGCGTGCCCAAATGTATATCCAGATTTTCGAAGGGGACGGTGAGGAGGTGCTGGCGGTGCAAATCCGCCAGTGTCGTCGCTGAAGGTTCGCGCGGCCCGTCGTAGCCGATACGCCGCAAATAGGCGCCTACATCCATGCTCAGACCGGCAGTTCGTCCTGCATCCAGGTTGCTTCCTGCAGCTTGGGCTCGGCGGTCAGATCGAGGACGAGATTTTCCAGGATCAGGCGCTTGCTGGGAGGATTGGAGCGCAACGCCAGGTCGGCCCGGGCGACGCGCCGGATAGCAGCGGTCAGCTCGCGACGTGATTTGTAGCGACGCGCCTGGCGAATAATGTCTTCGGCCGCGAACGGCGGAATGCGGAAGCCTTGCCACAACGCCTGCCACAAGGCGCGAGAGTCGCGAACATTGCGCTCCAGGATGACCAGCATCTGGCGGAAGGTACGCTGCAGCATGTAGAGATGGCCAATGGCGGCTTCGTCGCCATCGCCCGTGTTAAGGATAGCGTCCAGCACGGCGAGAGCACGGCCGCGATCGCGTGAGGAGATGGCGTCGGTCAGCTCGTAAAACGACCGCTGCTTAGCGGCCAGCACCAGGGTCTCAACGTCGCCCAGGGTAACGCGCTTCTTGTCGCCGACGAACAGGATTAGTTTTTCCAGTTCGTTGGCCACCATCATCATGTCGCCGCCGAGGGAGTCCACCAGTTCGCGCGCGGCGTCAGTATCAAGCTTTACGCTCTCCGCGTTGGCCGTTTCGGTAGCCCACTTCACCGCGTCGCCTTCTTCCACCCGGGCAAACTCGAGTACCGGGCAATATTCTCCCAAGGTTTCGCGAATGCGTTCGTAGCGATCTTTGTCGGTGAGGTCCATGCGGCGGGCATCGGCGGGAATACTGATGTAGTCAGCGACGAACACCAGTAACGCGTCGGGATTAGGATTCTTGAAGTAGTCCTGGATGGCGGCGAATTCTTCCTCGTGCTTGCCGCGGCCATAAAGGTTCTTGATCCCGCGCACGAAGAAGACCTGGAAAGGCGACATTAGCGACGGCGTGCGGGCCTTATCCAGCACTTCCTGCAAGTCGGTTTCGGCCAAGTCCATGTCGTAGAGGCTCAATTCACGGACGTCGGCAGGCACAAGATGTTGCAGGATGGCTTCGCGGCAGCGTTTGCGGAAGAATGCTTCATCGCCGATAAAGACGTAGCCGGGCGCCAGCTTGCGCGCTTTCACATCGGCTACAAAGCGATCGGAGGCGGCGAAGCTGCGCATCTAGTAGGCCTCCAGGATGTCGGAAACCAGATTCTTGGCGAAGGTGTTGGCCATGCGTTCCACCGCCGGCGCTTCTTCCTCAAAGAAACTGGCTGCATCGCGCGACTCCTGGTACTGCTCACGATAGAGGAAGTTGGGATTGGCCCACAGCACGTTGCCATTCTTGGCCACCAGCTTGGCATTCATCGTCACCACGACGATGGACGAGGAGATGCGGCCGGTGACCGAGTCGTAGGTAAGAGGAGCGATGAAGACGCTGGTGATAGTTCCGGAAAGCGTAGCGTCGGCCGTACCGTCATTGGTAATGGCGATGCGGTAGTTGGTGCGCATGCGCAGCTCGCGCACCAGGGCTTCGGTGAAGGTCTGGCCGATACGGTAGGCCTGGGACGCGTTCAAGATTCCGGGGACGTAGATGGTATGAATGTCCGACGGTAGACGCACCGCGGAGCCGGCCGTGTGGTAGCCGCAGGCCGTGGTCAACAGCAGTAGCGCTGCCACCAATCCTAGTAGCAAGCCGCGTTGCCACGAGCGCAGGATCACTGGACGGTACCCCGCGGACGCGAGGCGATCAGGTTCTCGGCACACTCCACTGCGGAGAGGGCCGCGATTCGCAGGTTGTCGGATGCAGCCCATATCCAGAATCCGTTGGGATGTTGCGCATCGCTCCGGACGAAGACTTGCACTTGCTCCTGCCCGGCCGCGTTGACGTTGCTGGGCGATTCGTCCGCGCCCTGCAGCACGTCGACGTGCTCGCCGGAGATGGCAGCCGTCAGCTCTTCGAGTTGTGCCGGAGTATCCAGTTCAATGTAAAGCGAGAAGGCATGTCCGTGGAAGATGGGGGCTTGCAGCAGCATCAGCGAAGGTACCGCCGCCTTGCCCTGCACGATGGCCTGGAAATGACGCAGGATGCGGCTCTCCACCGACGCCAAGGTACGTGCGGACTTCTCGCCATAGCGATCCAGCAGGTTGAACGCAACCTGCGTATCGAAGACTGCTTTGGGTAGCTGCTGGAAGGAGAGCAGGTTCACCGTCTGCTCATGGAGTTCATCCATGCCGCGGCGGCCATGCTCGGATGCGGGCTCGAAAACCGTGGCCGCAGCGTGAGCGATCTTGCCGATTTTCTGCGCCCGCAAGATCAGCAGGGCCAGTACGACGGCGGCCGGATGAGCGGTGACGACGGGGGCTTCGGTAAAGTCGAGCGGCGGCGCGGTGCCCAGCTCGCGCTCAATCCAGGGAGCGCGCAGCACCGCTCCGGGCTCGTTTTCCAGCGCATACGACAGGTCGATGATGTCGCTGCCCGCTTTGCGGGCCATCTGCCAGGAGTTGCGGGTGAACGTTTCTTCGGTGGCGAAAAAAGTGAAGTCAACGTTTTCCAGGTGTTCCGGCAGCACACTCTGGATGAACGTCGGTTCCTCGCCCACAGCTTCCAGTTGGCCCAGCGATTCTTCGTCGTCGAGCAGCCGCGTGTCCTGAGCAGGAAAGTTGCGATCGGTAAGGACTTCCTTAAGCTCGCGACCCTTGAGGGTGGCAGCGCCCACAATGGCCACGCGGAAAAGGCCGCCCCAATTTACTCCCTCACTGCGAGCCGCAGACGGGATCTTCGCATCATTTTTCATCAAGCGTGGGATGCCTCATCTTGCGGCGGTGGAGGCGGCACAGTAGGCCGGCGAAAGACAAACGAGAGCCGGGCGATTACCCCCGACAAAATGTAGATTAGCGCGATGCCGAACAGCACGTACTGCGAGGAAAACCATATCAGGGCGATCACTACGCCGATCACGATCAGCCAGCGAAAATTCTGCGGCTGTCGGAAATTAATCCCCTTGAAGCTGAAGAACCTCCATGTGCTGACCATCAGAAAACCGATGGCAATGACAAAGACCGCCCAACCGACGGAAAGCCACCAGATTTGCAGCGGGTTGCCCTGCACCAGGTGGACGATGGCTACCAGCGCACCTGCGCCGGCAGGAATGGGCATGCCGACAAAATACTTGCGTCCGGGACGCCCCGGATTCGACGGCTGAGGGTTCTTCTGGATGTTGAAGCGCGCCAGGCGGGATGCGCCGGCCAACAGAAAAGCGAAAGTAGCGATTGCCCCCAGTTGAATAACCCGGGCCCGCAGGTCGAGGTTGCCTTCCTGCGGCAACATGCGGAAGCCCCAGATCCAAGCCAGGATGGCGGGCGCCACGCCGAAAGCAATCACGTCGGCCAGCGAATCCAGTTCGCCGCCGAAGGCACTGGCGGTATTCGTGAGCCGGGCGATGCCACCATCAAAGAAGTCGAAGACGATGGCAAATCCGATGGCCTTGGCGGCCTGATCGAAGTGCCAGGGATCGGCTGCCGTGCCCTGGATGGCCTGGGAAATGGCATAGTAGCCTGCGGCCATGTTTCCCGCAGTGAACATCGACGGCAGGAGATACAGGCCTTTGCGGACCGGCTGGCGTGCCGTGCTGCCGGCTTCATGCGCAGGTTCGTTCATCGCACCTCCGCTACATCGCGCAGGCGTGTTGTCACCGGAATAGGCTCAGCGACGGCCAGCACGGTCGAGCCGCCCTTCACGTTCTCGCCCACGCGCACCCGCATTTCGGCATTGGCCGGGAAGATCACGTCGGTGCGGGATCCGAACTTAATGAGTCCAACGCGCTGGCCGCGCTCCACGACGTCGCCAACCTTGCAATGGAAGACGATGCGTCGCGCCAGGAGCCCCGCAATCTGCTTAAACACCACCGTGCCGGCGTCGCCACGAAGGGTGACGATGTTCTGCTCGTTCTGCTCGGCTGAAACCGCTCCCATGGCGTTGCCGAACTTTCCCTTCTGGTAACGGACCTCTTCAATCACGCCGGTGATGGGCGAGCGATTGACGTGCACGTTGAAAACATTCAGAAAGATGCTGATACGGGTGCGGGCTTCGCCATTTTCCAGCACCGTGGAGATGTCGGTTACTTTGCCGTCAGCTGGGGAAACGATGGCCCCCTGGATGGCGGGGATTCGGCGCTCGGGATCGCGGAAAAACCACAGGAAAAATGCGGCCAGCAGCAACGGAATGGCGGCCAGAGCAGGGACCGTCAGCCAGGCAACCAGCGCCGCCACCAGGACCAACGCCAGCCCGTAATAGATTCCGTCACGAACCATGGGTTATTTGATTATAGAGCCTGAGATGCGGCTGCCCTAATTCGCACTTTTGACGATTTCCTGCGCCAGTTCGTCCATCCGCCGTTGAACTTCCTGATACTTGCTGCCCGTGGACGGGCCGGAAAATCCTGCCAGGATGGCATGCACGTGGCCGTTGCGATCAACAAAGATCGAGGTGGGGAAAGCGCCGAAATTGTCCAATTGCGGGAGAGTCTTGGCGATCTGCCCCTTGTCCGTCGTGCCGGTTAACAGTAATGGAAAGGTGAGACCGTACTTGGCGCGATAGATGGCGATCTGACGGAGATTGCGTGGCTGGTCGTCGACGTATTCGTAAGCCAGGCCCACTACTTCCAGGCCCTGGTCGTGGTACTTGCGGTAGAGGTTTTGGAGCACGGGGGCTTCGTCGTGGCAGTTGGGGCACCACGTGCCGAAGATGTCGATGATGAGCGGCTTGCCCTTGAACTCGGAGCTGTCCTGGGTGACGGTTTTCCCTTCGGCGTTCACGCCACTGAAGCGAAACGGTTCGTTGGGATCCTTCACCCGGGTCAGCGTTTCCGCCAGCACATTGGGATCGACCTTGGCGGCGCTCTTACCACGCTCGGCAGTGAAGGATGAAAGCGCAGCAATGCCACCCTCTTCGCCTTTTAGCGTGCCGTCCGGCAGAAACTGGCCGTCGAGCGCAGACACGTGAATGCCATCGAAACGGCTAAGGTGGAAATGGGTCTGCCCGTCCGGCGCAGTGTAAGACCGTGCCGTGCAGCAACCCGCTGTCGCCGCTCACTGGCTGCAGCGTTCCCGTGACCGGCGCCCTGCCTTCGGCGTTCGCCATATTTCGCTGCTGAAAGCTGCCTAGCGTGACCTTCTCCGCGCCTTCTCCGTCAGACCAGGTGAACGCCCAATCGCCGTCAAGCGTGGGACCTGACCACGGCTTGCCGTCGCCGACTTCCCGATGAGGCACCAGGACCACGGGAATGTGGTTGCTGCCCTTGCTGGTTAGCCGGGAGTACTCACCCTCCATTCTCTGGGGAGAAACTGAGTGTAGGGTCAGAGTCCCGTCGTAGTAATCGAGCCGCAGGGTAAGAACATTGTCCTTCCATATCGCACTACTGAACGGCTGACGGTCAGTCGCATTGACCAGCGTTGCCTGAAGAGCGCCACCCGGCTGAGCAACCAGCTCGATATTGAAGTTCACCTCGCCGGCACGACTTTGGATGGTGCCATCCCACTGCCCGACCGGAAACGCAGACTTTTTCGGCGCAAGGTTTTGCGCCAACAACGGCACACAGCAACAGAGCAGGAGGACGATCGCAGACAGGCGGAGGAAGCGAAAAGTAGGCAAGCGACACTCCGGCGGGAAGATATTCACCGCCTCGGAGTCAGGATACAGCAATGCAATGAAGGGGAAAATGAGAGTAGCTGGGCGCACACTAGGCGTTGGGCGGTAAAGATGCGGTCTTTTCCGCCGCGAAAGAGCGGTTGCTAGCGACTAAATGACCGGACCGGCGACGCGGAACTTCTGTTCCAGGTCTTCCATCTGATCCTTCAGGCGGAGCTTCAGCTTCTTCAGGCGGACTTCCTCAACCTTTTCATCCTCGGACAGATACTTCTTCTGAATCAGTGACTCGAGGCGCTGGGAATATTGCGTGTGCTCGTCGCACAAGCGGCGGAATTCCTCATTGCTCGCAAGAAGCTGATCGCGTACCTGAGTTGCCATTCAGTGGACCTCCGAAAAGATTACGACCCTCAAAACGCTAGCACACGGCCTACTCGGCTTCAAGCGCTTTTGTCACAGGACTGCAATAGAAATTTTGAACAGAAGCGCATCTTCGGGAGGGTTGCTATAGTAGCCCAGTCGTCGGCCGACTTGTTTAAATCCAGCATTTTCATACAGTTGCCTGGCTGCCATATTGGACTCGCGCACTTCAAGTAAGGCCGAAGCCGCACCGAGGGATGCGGCTTCCCGCAAGAAACTGCGAACCAGGGCGGAGCCGATGCCTTGGCGTCGCTGGCCAGCCGCGACGACCACATTTTCGATCTCCCACTCGTCCAATGCGCGGCGCGCGACCAGGAAGCCGTGCGGTTGATGAAGATCGCTCTCCGCCGTCGCGACCAGGGCAACGCGCTGCGGTGCATCGCTGGCGAAGAGCGCTTCATACTCGCGCGCGCTCCAATGAGCGGCAGTTTCCGCCTGCTGCTCGAGCGCGCGGATGCACGGGACGTCGGCGGGCGTGGCGTGACGAATCGGCACGGCTAGCGTTTCGGCGCGGAGTACAGCTCCGCATCGGAACGGCGGATGTAGTTGACGTCCACCGATGCGGCGTCGGCTACATCGCCGGCGAGCAGTTTGCGCAGGCCGATGCGGGCGATCTTGTCGGCTTGAACCGGTGCCAAGGCTTTAATTTCCACATTGTGGGATTGCAGGAAGTCGGCGATGGCCGGCTCCGGCGTGATGATTCGTCGATCGTTGATTTCCGGCAGCCCGGCGAAGTCGGCCAGTTTGGTGGTGTACTCGCGTAGCGGGGTAGCCTTGTCCGCAGAAACCTGGTATTCGCCGACGTAAATCTCGCCACGGCCGGCATCGAGCAGGGCGGTCGTGGTTTCTCCGGAAGATCCATAGGCAACTGCCAGGGCTTCCAGCATGGAAACGGCTACCAGTGGTTTCTGGAGGACTTCGCAGAGGCCTTTGACGGTGGCTAGTCCTACGCGTAGTCCGGTGAACGAACCGGGGCCAGAGACAACCACAAAGGCATCGACCTCTGACCTGGGGAGGTTATGCCGCTCGAGAACTCCGGCGACGTGTGGCATCAAATCGGCAGAATAGTTGCCGCCCTCGAGCGAGGTGAGTTGCAGAAGTTCGAAACTGTGCTGATCGCCGCGACACAGAGCCAGACTCCCTTTACGGCCCGAGGTGTCGATGGCGATGAGTAGCATGTGGGATGTCGCGGGCTAAAGCCCACTCACACAAAAGCAACTAGCGGCGCAAACACAGGTTTGCCGCTTCATAAATTTGCCGCTTAGCAGTTGGCACTCGGCCAACCCGCGCCTTGAGATCCGCCAAGTGCCAGGTGCCAAGTGCGAGTTTCAAACTCCTTGCGGCGCGTCTTCTACCAATTCCAGCAGAACGCCGCCGGTGCTGGCAGGATGCACGAAAATGTAAAGGTGTCCGCCGGCGCCGATCTTAATGTCGTCGGAGATCAGGCGCGTGCCGCTTGGCCTTCAGGCGCTCTACCGTGCCGGATAAATCTTCCACGTGCAACGCGATGTGGTGCAGTCCAGGGCCGCGCTTCTCAAGAAACTTGGCAATCGGCGAGTCCGGAGACGTGGGTTCCAGCAACTCGATGCGGCTTTCGCCGACGGGAATCATGGCCAGGCGTACCTGTTCGGCTTCGACCGTCTCTTCCGGCAGGCACTGCAAGCCGAGGTTCTCGTAAAACTTCTTAGCTTCGGCCAGCGACTTCACCGCGATGCCGAGATGGTCAATTTCGCTCATCAGGCTTCCCCAATCCTTCCACGATTCTTTCTACCAGAGAATACGGATCGCGTTTGTGTTCGGCAACCTCGGTGGCAAAGCGCGTCGCCTCGCCTTCGCTGAGGTAATACTGCAGCACCCGCTGGAACAAAGCATCGCGCAACATCTCCGCTATCCGCCCTCGCCAGTTTTCGATGCGCCGGGTCTTCGCGCGGTCGCCTTGTCTGAGATACCCCAGATAGCTGTCGATTGCCTGTAGCAGCTCGTCGATGCCCGTTCCATCATTGGCCACGGTCTTCACAATCGGCGGGGTCCAATCGTCGTGACGGATGGCGAGGGTCTGCATGGCGCGAATCTCGCGCTCCACCCGCTCGGCGCCATCGCGGTCGGCTTTATTGATGACGAAAATGTCGGCGATCTCCATGATGCCGGCCTTGATGGTCTGCACATCGTCGCCCATGCCGGGCACCAGCACGACGATGGTGACGTCCGCCAGGCGAACGATGTCGACTTCATCCTGACCGACACCGACGGTTTCGATTACGACCACGTCGCGGCCGCTGGCGTCGAGGACGGTAGCGACATCAGCAGTGGTGCTGGCCAGTCCTCCCAGCGAACCCCGGGTAGCCATGCTGCGAATAAATATCCCAGGGTCGGCGTGGTGGGCCTGCATACGAATGCGATCGCCCAGAATTGCCCCTCCGCTGAACGGGCTGGTGGGATCGACCGCGACTATGCCAACGGTCTTATCCTGCTTGCGATAGGCACGCGCGACCTGGTCGACCAGCGTGCTCTTGCCGGCTCCCGGAGCGCCCGTCATGCCCAGCAACATGGCATTGCCGCTGTAGGGGAATAACGCCTTCAGCAGCCTGGTTGACTCGGGAGCGTGATCTTCGACCAGGGAGATAGCGCGTGACAGAGCGCGGACATCGCCGGCGCGAATCCTGTTGGCGAATTCCTGGATGTGGTTGGTTTCGGTCACGGTGATCTGGACTGCTATGGATCTTTTCAGCGCACGGTAAGCAGACTGCCGCGCAGCTCTTCACGCAGATCCTCGCGGGCTGAAGCCCACTCGTGATGACAAATTGAGCGGCAAGGCGCGCGGCTAACGCTACGACCCTTTCACGATTGTACCGCGCTGCTCACGCACTCTTAATCTTTCAGCAACTGGCGCGCAATCACCAGGCGCTGGATCTCGCTGGTGCCTTCGCCGATGGTGCACAGCTTCACGTCGCGATAGAACTTTTCCGCCGGATAGTCCTTGATGAAACCGTAGCCACCGTGAATCTGCACACCCTCGTTGGCAGCCTTCACAGCCACTTCGCTGGTGTACAGCTTCGCCATCGACGACTCGAGCGTGGTCTTCATGCCCGCGTCCTTCATGGTGGCAGCGCGATAGGTCAGCAGGCGGGCAGCATCGATCTCCGTCGCCAGGTCGGCCAGCTTAAAGGCGATGGCCTGGAAGTCGCTGATGGGCTTACCGAACTGCTTGCGCTCCTTGGAATAATTCAAAGCGGCTTCATAAGCTCCCTGCGCCATGCCCAAACCCAGCGCCGCAATGGAGATGCGGCCGCCGTCGAGCACCTTCATGGCGTCTATGAAGCCTTCGCCCTCGTGGCCCAGCAGGTTCTCAGCGGGAATTTCGCAGTCCTCGAAGATCATCTCCGAGGTGTCGCTGGCGCGCAGGCCAAGCTTGTCTTCTTTCTTGCCGGCGCGGAAACCCTTGGTTCCCTTCTCTACAACAAACGCCGAAAGTCCATGAGTGTTGGCCTTCCGGTCGGTAACAGCGATAACGACCATCACGTCGGCATAACGACCGTTGGTGATGAAGGTCTTGGTGCCGTTCAGTACCCACTTGTTTCCCTTGCGGACCGCCTGGCAGCGGGCACCGCCTGCGTCGGAACCGGAGCCCGGCTCGGTCAGCCCCCAGGCGCCGATGAATTCGCCGGTAGCCAGCTTGGGAACGTAAGCCCGCTTCTGCTCCTCATTGCCGGCGATGAAGATGTGGTTCGAGCAGAGCGACGTGTGCGCCGCCACAATGATGCCGACGGAGCCGTCGACGCGAGAAAGCTCTTCGATGGCGGTCACGTACTCGATGTAGCCCATGCCGGCGCCACCGTATTCCGCGGGGAAGATGGTACCCAGCAGGCCGAGCTTGCCGAGTTCCTTGACGATCTCCAGAGGGAAGGTCCCGGGTTCGTCCCACTTCATGACGTTGGGCGCGATCTCGCGCTCGGCGAAGTCGCGGACCATCTTCTTCAGGTGAAGCTGTTCATCGGAAAGCTGGAAATCCAAACAATCCTCCAAGAAATAAGGCGCGATGCGGCAGCAAGGGCAAGGCGGCTGGGTGGAAATCGTACAGAAAGTCGAAACAGGCGGTTATAACACACGGGACAGCGATGGGAGAAATCGGCAGGTTACGGCCAGCCGCCCAAAATGCTGAGAACATGAGGACAAAACGACCGTGGGCCATGGAACCCGAGCAGCGATTTAGTCCTGCAGTTCGTCCAGGTTTTTCTCCCAAAGCTTGATGCCGCCGAGGATGCCGTCTTCGTTAGAGATGGTTTTGGCGTTAGCCGGCAGCTTGATGGTGATCTTGGCTGCATTACCGCCGCCGATGTAGAGCCGGTCGTAATAGAAGACGTCGTATAGTTGATCGATCGCCTCGGCCAACCGTTTGTTCCACTTCTTGCGGCCTTCTTTTTCCAGTGCCCGGCGTCCCAGGCAATCTTCATAGGTCATTCCGTTGCGGAAGGGATGATGTCCCATCTCCAGTGACGGAATAGGCACGCCGTCGAGGTAAAGCGCAGCACCCATGCCCGTGCCGAGCGTAATCACTAATTCCACGCCGATGCCGCTGACCGCGCCCAGTCCCTGGACCACGGCATCGTTGGCCACGCGCACCGGCTTGCCTAGTTGCTGCGACAACTTCTCCGCGAAGGGATACTTGATCCACTTCTTGTCGAGGTTGGCGGCGGTGTAGACCACGCCTTTCTTGATGACGCCGGGGAAGCCGACGGATACATGGTCGAATGAGCCAAGCTGCGCGGCGAAGTCGGCAATGATGGCACTGATAGCCTTGGGCGTTGGCCGAGCGGGCGTCTTGGCACGCAGACGGTCGGTGAGCGCTTTGCCGTTGGCATCGAGCATCATGGTCTTCACGCCGCTGCCTCCGATGTCGACCGCCAGCGTGCGCGGACCGTCGGCAGCCGTTACCGGCGTGCCATCGGGAGCGGCCGAAGCCACGCCTTTCTTGTTTTTCTTCTTCCCTTTCGACGAGTCGGCGCGAGCCATGGCGTTTACCTCTCTAGCACGATCAATATTCAATTAATTCTGGATAGCAGAGCATACCCGATAAATGTCCGCTAGAGAATACCCTGGGAAGAATGCCGATGTTCGTCGAGCGGATAGTCGGACGGGCCTGCCCACGCTGGCTGATTATTGCTTCGTCCAGGTTTGGCCGCCGTCGGAAGTGGTCCATGACGCGCCGGACTCGGTGGTAACACTGCCTTGCAGTGCACTATCGAAGCTGACCGAGGTAATGGCTGCGTGTTCGTTTTCGTCGCCCGTGCCCAGGGCCACCTTACTCCAGTGAAGCCCGCCATCAGGGGAGTGGAAGAGCGCGCCTCCATCACCCCCCGCCCAGACGTTGTTGCGAACCGTCCCTACGGCGCGGAATTTGACTGCCTCGTTGGGCAACGCCTGCACCCAGATATCGCCCGAGAGCCCGTGTTCCAGGTGTCCCTCGGAGGTCACGCGCCAGCGAGACCTTGGCGGCATGGCCTTAATGAAGGCAGTAGAGGTGTTCGATCCGGCAAAGCTGCTTCCCGCAAGAGCTTTGGCAGCGGCTTGTTGCGCCAGGTCCTGCTGCAAAACTTTCTCCGGTGCGACCAGGAGCGGAGAGTCAGACGCGACTTCCCTGTTCGGTTGAGCAGCTACCGGTGGAGCAGGCGTGCCGCCGACTACATCGGGCACGGCGGACTGAGTCTCCGGCTTGGGACGCGAAAGCTGGGCCAGTTGCGAATTCGGAGTGGCAAGCGTTCTGCGGCTGTAAGCGAGCGCGTCTGCCGGCGATCCCGTTTGGCCTGAAGACTGGGAACTCGGCGACGGAGAAAGCTGGACGCTACTCGCGTTCGACGAGCTGCTTCCTTCCGAAGTACCCGGACTGCCTTGTACGCGCGCTAGTTTGTCGCTCGCGCTCTGAACAGCCACAGGCGCGGCAGTTCTGCTCAGATTCTCGTGCTCGACCAGTCCTCCGAAGACAAGCGCCAAGCCTGCCGCCAGGGGAATTGCCCACTTCCACGACCACCAACGCCCAGCGGACACCTGCGGCCTGGTGACAACTTTTGCGGCGGGTTCGTCGAGGACCCCACCGGCAAGAAACATGAATCTCGCGGCACTCGACGCAGGCGGACAGGTGGGTGGACACTCGGTCTTTTTCACCAGGTGTCAGCGCCCGCTCGGCATAGGCGTTCAGCAGGTCCGCAGAAGGATGCTCGTCCGCCGGAACTTGCCGGGCCAATGCGTCGAGCGCCGATTTTGGAATTCCCTGATTCATCCTTCCCCGCTCTTCTCTTTACAGAACGGCGCGGCGGGCCGATCTTGCCTTAAACTTTCGCCCACACGCACCTGAAGGTCGCGCACATCCACATCAGCCATCGCTTCCTCCGCCTGCCGGACTGACATACCCATCTGCAGCAGGCGTTTGCAAATCCGCTTACGCAAGCTTTCAGCTGCCCGATCGAGTTTGCGGCTCACGGTTGATTCGTGAACGCCAAGCAGTCGCGCAATTTCAGCCAAAGTGCGCCGATCGAGATAGTAGGACGCCAGCAGAAACCGCTCGTCCGCCGGTGTTGCTGTCAACTCAGCCATGGTGGCGGTAGCTACGCGGCTGTCAGCCGCGACATTGGTCGGCTCTGGCGCGGCAAACTGCTGCCCTTCCTCCATCGCGGCTTCCAGGCTGGTTTCACGTCGAGTGCGCCGGTACTGGTTGACGTATTCCTGTGCCACCACGGATCGCAGCCATCCGGCGAGCGATCCCCGGCCCAGGTAGTACTGCAGCTTCGAAGTGCGCTGCTGGGCGCGGTCGTTGACTCCGTACAAATCGGCGTAAAGCGAATCGGCCAAGGCGCGGGCCGACGTTTCATCGTGGGCAATCTTGCAGGCCGCCTCGTACATCGCGACACGATATCGGGTCAGAAAAATTTCCCACGCTGCGTCATGTCCGGCGATACAGGCCCGCGCCAGGACCAATTCTTCCAGGTGCAACGTCTCCAGTGCAGCTTTGACTTCGGATTCGTGCTCCGCAGGAAAACGCTGAGCAAGCACTTCGGCCAACATGGCCGCCAAACCAGGCACATCGATATCGAAGCGCACGGCGCCGCTTTCCTCATAACGCGCCTGGGCAAATGCCAACAGCATTGCCGATGGTTGCTGCGCGAGCCGTGAGGTGGGAGCCGACGCCATATGTGCGAATCGTATCAATTCGTCTGCAAGAAAGACACGGCCTTGCGTTCCTTATCCATTGAGACGCTAAACCGTCTCCGGAGGTCAACCATGAAGCACATAATTCTGGCCACCCTGGCTTTCGTTGTTCTTGGCACACTAGCGGCCGTTTCGGGAGCGCCTGCGAACGAGGCGTTACATGTCCTGCCGCCTATTACGCGCGGCAATCTCAGCATTTTCCCCGTAGTCGGCGGCACGGATTACGACACTTCGCGCCTGATTACCCTCGACGAGGGTGTGCGAGCCGGAACCGTAATCATCACCGAGAAAGGCTCGCTGCAGGGATTGGTACGAGGCAACGATTGGCAGGCGCCCAGGTCGGAAGCTGAAGTAAACCGTCTGGTGTTAATCAACAAATCCGATCGCCCTCTGCTGCTGTTGGCTGGAGAGATTGTCACCGGCGGCAAGCAGGATCGGGTGATTGGCGCCGACCGCCTGGTACCGGCGAAATCCGATCCGATCGACCTCGCGGTGTTCTGCGTAGAACCGGGCCGCTGGACCGGGCAGACAGCACAATTCGGCAGCATGAAGTCACAGATGGCGCAACCCAGCGTTCGGGTACCGGCCATGGCAGCACGAAATCAGCAGGAGGTCTGGAATCAGGTAGGAGCGGCTCGCGACGCCATCGTTCTGAACGACAGAGCGGCGGCGTCAGGAGGTTCTCATAGCACGAGCTCTTATGCGGCAACCATGGCAGCACCGAGGGTGCAGGAGAGGATCGACACCGTGGCCGGCCATTACGAAAACATTCTCGGGGACTTGCGAAAGTCCGGTGCAAAGGGTGTCGTGGTGGCGATTAATGGAAATATCGAGTGGGCCGATCTTTTCGCCAGTGACGACCTGTTATCCAAGTACTGGGAGAAACTGATTCGCTCCTATGCTGCCGAGTCGCTAACCACGGTGAGCGGCAAGGGTGAGGCCGACCAGAAAACTGCACAGCGCTTTCTCGATCGCCTGTCTGGAAACCGCGAAGTGATTGAGACGGAACCTGGCGCGTTTCGCCGCACCGAAACCACCGGCGACGGGTACAAGGTGTTTACGCTGACCGGACTGACGCCCAAGCTGGATTTCACCGTCCATACGGCAAAAATGACGTGCGAGAACCGGCCTCGGTCGCCCTTCATGCCGCTCGACTACGTTCGTTAGGCGGCCGAGCAAAACATCCGCGCATAAAAAAAGCGCCCTCGATTTCGAGGACGCTTATGCGGATGATTTGTTTTGCCGGATAGATTCTTCGATAACGCCTGATCAATCGGCAAGGGCAACGTGCGCTTCAGGCAGAGTGTTGCGCTTCAGTTCAAGTAGTCCTCCAACTGGGTAACCGGACTGTTGCACTTCACGGCAAGCGAAAACGTTGCGTTGTCGCCTTCGCTTTCGACACGTATGACCTCACCCTCACCTACTAGGTGGATGGGGCGGACAGCACGCTCGCCGTGGACACTCAGCACGAAAGCCACTGGCGTGTTCTGCGGGATCTTGTGTGTGCTTCGTACTAACAGGCCACCTACACTGATGTTCTTGCTAACCGTTTCAATTTCAGCGGGAATGTCGAGGGCCTGTACTTTAAGCAGAATGGGGAATTCCAGATTGAAGCGGCGATGCCTGCGCACTCGCCAGTTGGATACGCGAAGAAATGGTTCAACTCTATGCATGAGCAATGGTTGATCTCGTCTTGACGAACCGTTCGTCAAGCGGCCTACTCGCTGGCCCGAAGTTAGATTTTGGGATGCTTTTGATGTGGTAAACAGATGTCCCTCGATCGGAGTGCATATTTGATCTGGGGCCTGGTGGAGGTTGACGTCGGATGCATCGGAGCATTGCGCCTGACGATTGGAACTAGCTGGAGGCAATAGTACTAATGGGTTCGCATGTAGGTTGCTAGTGGCGTTCCTATTCGTCGATTGCGAGCTATCCTGCTCAGGAATTGGGGTGATGAGCCGCGTGAACCAGAGAGCTCATGGGGACGCGAGGCTTGCGGTCCGACTTGCCTTCCAGCCACGCCGTCGACGCAAGCACCACGGCCAGAACCGCCAGCGAGACGAGCAGAAAAAGTACGCCTCCCTGATGATGCAGCTGGCCGTTCATATAGCTGGGATCGACATAAACCGACAGCGTCGCTAAAGTAAAGATCCGCAGACCGTTCTTGGCAATCGACAAGGGAATCGCGGCAAGAATCACCAGGGTTTTTCCCCAGCCAGAACGAAGCAGCAGGTGGGCTGTGACCATGGTGATGATCATGAGCATCAGGCTGGAGCGAATGCTGCTGCACTCACGGGCAACCTCGATGGTCAAACCGGGAAGTGCCAGCATGGTGCCGTCCTGGCTGACGGGGATGTGAGCGAGCCCGAAAAACAGCCGCGCCGCAGTCGCGGAACTCACCTGCAGAAACTGGACCAGTCGATTCAGCACAAATTCGGGAATCGGAATCATCCAAAGCAGGAAACCGAGCGGAAAAATGCAGCCCCGGCCGATGCCGGCACCGAAGCAAGCAAGGAAGGATCCAATCCACCACGTAACGAGGCCGAACATTTGCAAGGAGAGGCTCACGTCGGCAGTAATAATTTCGCCTCTACGCAGGCTCCACGCTGCAGCACTCACCACGACCGCCAGAAATAAGAGAGGCAGACCGGTAGCCGGTTTGGGAAGCGGCTTCCAGTGCTTCTGTCGCCATGCTGTGGTTATCAACGCCACGCTGATAGGCAGAATGAGCGAAATCTGTGTACAAGTATCCTCGCTCAGCGCAAGTCCGGCCGTGGCGAGCAGAGGACGCCACCAGATGGCGAGAGACGCCACAAATAGAGCGCCGAATGCGCGATAGGAAGAGGATGAACGCATTACAGCTACCCTTCTACGCGCAGGGCCGTTAGGGAAGCGCTTGCGTCCACCACCCGCAACGGCGTTTCGAATTCGTACTCGATGTGATCTCCGGCACTTCTGGCGAAAGCCACCACTGCGCGCTCGGCGCCTGGTCCCTCAACCCGCCACTGCCCGCCACGGTTTACGACGTGCATCTGACTCCGTAGCCGCCACCATTCGTCCACTTCGCCAGGAAGAGCAAACCACAGCGGCAGCCTGGAACCCAAGTCGCGCAAATAATCCAGCAATCCGTGATAGGAGTTTCGCGCCCGGCGTTCGATCACGTAGTCAGGATGAATCAGGAAGTTGAGCAACCCGTGCTTAGCGAGGATGGTTTCGCTCTGGGCTTTCCACAAATCCAGGGAATAGTCGTTGAGCAATTGGAAAAGCGTGTAGTCCTGTGTGGTCGTCACCGGAATTTCCAGGATGTCGCCGATGAAGTACGGCATTACCGTAGCGCATCCACCACGCTGTGGATCTACATGGGCGACGTTTGGTACCGACATGTCAAATGCGAAGTCCAGTGCGTCAAACCAATTCAGGTTGCGATACAACACGGCGGAGCGAAAACCCCTGGCGCCATAATTGCGGCCATACTCATTAATCTTTTTCACCCGGCGCAAGAACTCAGCGCGGTTATTAAAGAGGTGGCCGTCGTGATTTAGATCCTGAATGTTGATCTCGAAGCCCCGGTCACGAATTTCCTGCAGAAGGGCTGGAGAAACCCGGTACGAGCCTTCGGGCACCATGTGAAACGCAGCCTTGATTCCGTAAGACTCTTCGATGCCCATCATCTCGCTGCAGAAGTCGTGGCCTTGCGCCGTCTCCACGTCGTGGGACATTACGACCGAACTGTGCGCGCCGTCTGGCCAGAACCATACGAACGGAATCGTATCCAGGCCCTGAGCTTTCATGGTGCATAACAGCAGCTGCTCGCTCAGCGTTTCAACCGTGGTATCCACCGGCCAGCGAGGAAAGGTGATTTTCTGCCATCCTCTGACGTGCCAACGTTGAAGATGCTTACGGACGTTTACGCCCAGCAGAGGCCGCACGAAATAGTACAAATTTCGCAGCGAGCGCGCCCAGGAGTCGAGATCGGCGGTATCGCTGCGGTGTGCGTAGCGTTCAAGGCGCAGATTGTCGATAACCTCGGTTGGGTCGAACGGCAACAAAACCGTAGAGCCTTCGAATTTCAGATCCTGGAAGGTTCCGTAGAGCAGTGAGTGTGCGTCGGCAGTTCGATAACCAGAGACAGAGCGCCCATAGCAAACCGTGTGGGGACCGAACCGGAAAAATCCGCGATCACCGGACAATCGCCCGCTGAGGCCGAAGTCCAACAAATGATCGGAGCAACGGTAGTGGTCGACCAGGGCTGAAACCATCCGGCTCCCAGTCTTGTTATCGGCGAACAAGTCGCGGTCTTGAGTTAGTTTTATCGCTCCGAGTGCCATGGTGTGAGATCGGGCTCTTACTCCTAAGATCAGGCAGACTGCACTCGTGACTGGCCCACGGATTCGCTTGAAAGTAGCGTGCAGATTCAACCTTCGAATTATAAAAAGTAATACTACGATGGGTTGAAGAACGCTACGGGACGACCGGTTCGGAGACTCTTCACTCGACCACAGAGGTGCTGGTTTAAGTAGCCCGTCAGCGCTAGTTGGTCAGCACCAGAACCCAGTCATAATCCCCGGCAGAATTTGCGCCGTGCTCTCGGGACAGTAGGACTCGACGAGCGAGCCATCCGAAGCGCGACCCGTGGTGACATAATCGTCCGTCTGGATGTTTCCGGTGCCGTCACCGCTCGGTGTTCCATAGCCAGCCGTCACCACCGAGTGCGTCTGATCCGGCACCAGGTTGTACCAGGCGAAGGCGTGAGTGAAGGTTGACCAATAACCCAACTGCGTAGCGACGACATCATCGATACCTAGCTGCCAGCCACCATGGAAATCGTAATATTGGGTTCCGCCCATGTATCCGCCGAGTCCCCCGGCTGGAACCGTCCAGTAGGCTTGCTTCCGCAACATAAGGGGCGTCGGGGTCTGCCCTATGGCGCCCACGCCGTCGTAGAAACCTTCCTCAAGAAACGCCGGCACGGTCGCGGCGCTGCTGTTGTACTCCTTCAGCACCTCGTAATAAGTTGGATAGTAGGTGTAAGCCCCCGCCATGCTCGTGTAGGGCACTAAGAGCGAGTCATCCAGCGAGCCACTTATGTCGTAATTCAATTCTGTAGTTTGCAGGTGATTCGCATCAGTCGAAGCTATCCCCTGCATAACATTTTCGATCAAAGTGTTGTCTTGATTACTGGTGCTCCAGGTCTGGAAGTCATTCCCAGTTATCCAGATGACGTTGGGGAAATTCTTATAGCGGTTGCCTATGTACTGGCCCCAGCTATTGGCATTGGCGTTTCCATTGGCTTCGAAGGTAGTCATCCAGCCGCCGGTCTCTGCCGAATCCAATAGGATGACCATGTTATACGACGCCGCGAGATTAATCATCGCGTCGACGCGTGCGAAATACGGCGGATTTGGCGTAGTCAGGTCGTAGTAGACGCTTGGCAAAGTACTGGTAAATGGCAATATTCCATCATAAGTACCTCCGTCCGCTCTGCCCCCAACATAGGTATTAACCAGTAATTCACACCATAGCGCCGTAAAGCCATGGGATGCACGGTCTGCAATGTAGTCCGATGCCTCCTGCAACCCAATATTGGCGAACATAGTGTGAGGTGCATCGCCTACTAACAGAAAAGGCGCACCGCTTTGATCGATGAGGTATCGATCGTTAGCGCTGGCCTTAATGGGAAAGGCCGGGCCAGGGGCTACCGGCGTCAACTCAAAGACAGTGCCCGAGCTACGGGATCCGCCGATGGAGGTGGTGCCGTAAACCTTGTCGGTGGAATCGACCACCAGGGTACTTGCCGGGTTACCGCCATCCTGACCACCCGTAAATTCGTGAATGACCGAATAGGTCCAGGTACCACCTGAGTTGGTCAGCTTGAAGACCGTTCCGTAACCAAACGAGCCGTCGCCCCATGTCGTGCCGTACAAGCTTCCGACGCTGTCGTGCACCAGATCGGCAACCGGTCCCTCGCTACCGGTACCAAGTCCACCGAGCAGGTTAAATGTCCAGCTACCATTCCCTGGCACAAGCTGGAACGCAGTGCCTCCGCCTCCGACGCCCTTGTAGGTTGTAACTCCGTTCAAGTTGCCGGAATTGTCAAGGGTCAAGCCGGCGATGGCTGTACCTCCGTCGCTGGCACCCTGGAAGTTATAGAGGATGTTTTCGGTCAAGCCGGATGTTGAGGGTGTCAGCTTAAAGACCGTTCCATAGTTGGCCGTTCCGCCGGCCGAGGTGGTTCCATACAGGTTTCCCGAGGAGTCGAAAGTCAGACCGCCAAAGGGCGCATAGCCGTCCGGACTTCCCGTGAAGCTGTGCAGGGTACTTTCTGTCCAACTGTTTCCGGAGTGGGTTACTTCGAAAGCCACGCCACAGCCGCTTGGGCAGCCGTTACCATTCTGACCTCCCGCCGAGGCCGTGCCGTAGACATTACCTGCCGCGTCGAAGGCGACATCACCCAACCACGGGGCAGCGCCATCGGCGCCCCCGGTGAAACGATAGACGACTGTTTTCTGGAATGGACACCGGATGGAGGCGCACGCGGACAGGCCGGGTCTGACGAAGTACACGGTGCCGCATCCTTGATAGCCAAGGAAATTGCTGCATCCCGTCGCACCGCCTCCGCCAATGGTGGTGCCGTAAAGCACGCCGCTGGGGCTGATCATCACCCTGGCGGCTGGCCCGGCGCCATCCGTACCCCCGGTGAAGTTGTAGAGAGGGCTGAAAATCCAGCCTGAATTGGAATGTTTTAGGCGATAGACGCCGCCATAGCCGGCACCGCCTTTGGTGGTGGTTCCATAGAGCTGCCCCGACCTGTCTATGGTTAAGCCGGCATAAGGCGCGCCACCATCTTCTCCACCCGTGAAGTTGTGAATAACGGTGAACGTCTGGGCATGAGCGCCAACAACCAGGGCGGCACTCATGCACAGTAACATAGCGCGAACCGCTTGAGACGCGGCTGCACATACAGATCCGGCGCGGCCGGAAGAGTGGGAGCGTCGAGTTGTAAGCAAGGCTGGTAATTCCCCAATCGAATAAGTTTTCTGTCAACGTAGTCGGCAAGGGCCCACGTCACCATGACTCTGTTCGGCCGTTATGGGGATTGGTTGTTATTAGGCGGTACGGCCGCCGCAGACTTACGGCAGCAGACCTAGGACAGTCAGCTGACTTTGGCCGGCAACGAAGACTTTGCCATTCGCTACCAGAGGGATCGAAAACTTAGCCGCGAAATCGAGTGTGTCACGTGTTCCGGCCTGGCTGGTGTCATATAGCTCATTCGACAGGTTGGTGGCGTCGTAGGCGTACAGCACGCCGGGGGCACCGATGTCGTTGTCCGGTGCCTGACCGTTATTCTGCAGCGCCCACAGGATTCCATTGCTGTTGCCATTCGCCGATATGGCGAACGACGCACCGCGAATGGGGTAGAGCACGGCTGACTGCGACGTGGGTGAAGTCGACAGCAATCCGTTGGTGATCTGGAATGCCTTGAGCGTGTCGTTCACCGCGCCGTAGTAGATGTAGCCGTTGAAGTAAACCGGCGTGCTGAAGTTGCCGATCTCCTGGTCGCCGTGAGGCAAGACGCCGGGCAGCGATTGGATGATCTGGTTGTCGCTGCCTGAGTTGTAGTGGCCCATGTTGTCGCGATTCACGACGTAGATGGTTCCACTCTTGCCTGCACTGATCAGCTCGTGCGGGTATGGACTCGAGGGTTGGTCAACCAGCAGGACCGGGCCACCGGCGCCCAGATCCAGGTTGTTCACATCCATATTCTGCTGATCGTAGGGCGTGAAGTAGTCGACCATGACACCGCTGGGAGACAGCTTGGCGACTGTGTCTCCATAGTCCACTCCACCGGTGTTCGCGTCGAAGGGTCCATTGCTGGTGGTGAAGAAGATGTCACCGGAAGCATCCGTGGCCAGGCCTCCACCGCCTTGCCAGACGCCGCCACCATAACCATTCGGGGTCATGTTGGAGATCATGGTTTGGTGCAGGTTGGCAGCGTTGTACCCGATGACCCAGCCGTGGTACGGATGGTTATCGCCGTGAGATCCGAAGCCGATGTAGATCACTCCGTTATTGAGCAGTAGTCCAGCGCGCTGGCACTCATGCAGCGGATCGAACGGAACTGTCGTTCCGGTGGAACCGTCACCCGTTCCGGGAACGCTTCCGGAAATCGTCACCGGGCCGCCAAACTTCTCCGCGCCCGTGGTGATGTCGACGGCATGTAGCCGCTGGAAGTAGTTCGCCCCGTTTTCTTTCGTGTTGACCACCAGGTACATAGTATTGGTGCTGGGGTCGATGACTGGCGTTCCGGTTATACCGACTTCTACCGGCAGATCGCCGCATTCTCCGGTGTCCCCACAGGGAATCGTGGTTACACCTGAACTCAAGTAGCTCACGTGCCATAACGGCGTGGTGGTCAGACCATCCGCATCGAAAGCGTAGAGGCTATCGTGCTCGGTAGCTACGTAGACGACATTGTGGTAGCCCTTGCCAGGAATGTTCACGCTGGCCACATACAGGGGAGAGGCGAAAGCAATGCCGTCCAGTGAGTATGAGTACAGCTTTCCGAACTGGTTGTGATTGACGTTGGACGTGTTCAGCACAGCTTCATTGCTGTTCTGTCCGGTCCGCAGGTTGTCATTGTGATAGGTGTACGTTCCGGGATAATTACTGACGTACACGGTAGCGTTGGCCGATTGCTGCTGGTTGGTAGTTGCGGTAACGGTGTGCGAACCCGCGGCAGCCGGAGGCGTGTACAAGCCGCCGGTCGTGATCGTGCCCGTCGCCGGAGCTCCGCCTACAACGCCGTCCACCAGCCACGTCACTGTGCCGAAGCCCGACGTCGCGTTGAACTGCTGCGTCTGAGTTGAGGTGACGACAGCCGCCCGCGGACTGACGGTAAAGCCGGCCGTGACGGTTAGCGTCGTGGAACCGTTGATGGCTCCCGAAGCCGCCTGAATCGTCGTTGCGCCCGCCGCCACGCCCGTGGCTACACCAGAGCTGTTTATCGTTGCCACCGAAGGAATACTCGAGGTCCACGTCGCCGTGGTGGTGAGATTCTGATGGCTGCCATCGCTGTAATTGCCGGTAGCCGTGAACTGCTGGGGTGTCCCGACCGCTATCGAGGGATTGGCTGGGGTCACGGTGATCGACGTCAGCACCGGGCCACCGCCGCCGCCCGAAGTGGCGCGGAAGGCCACCATCTGCATGATCCATGGTCCAGCGGAGTTGAGCGGCGCGGTTGCGGTGTAACTGCCGGTCGCCGATACCATCTGGTCTTCGGCAATGTCGGCATCGGGAATGGTGAGCAGCCGGCTGGTGAAGCCGCTGCCCGGTCCAATGGTCGCCGTCGAAACGATATTCGCGCCGAAGATCAGGTCGAGCGGATTGGTTGTTGTGGCCGCACCGCTACTGCTGGTCGAGCTGTTGCCAGTGGCGGCAGCCGTAACATCAACTGGGGTGTTCGGGTCAGCTCCGATGTATTCCAGAATGCGAATGTCAGGGTAGACCGCGGCCGTCGAGAACGTCACCGTGACGGTGTTCCCGCCTGCCGGTGCGGACGCGATGTTCTTGGCGTAATAAATCGACTGCGACAGAGTGCCGCTAATGATGGTTGGGCCTACGGCCAACGCGTAGGTGTTGCCCTTGGTATCCGTGACCGAGCTGACGGTGGCGGTGCTGTCATTCCAGCCCACGACAACTACGTTCATGTCGCCGGCGACCTGCGCGATGGTGTAGCCGACACTCACGGTGGTTTGGGGTGACTGCGGCGTGGCGTAATTGCCCTGCACGTAGGCAACGGTCGAGGAGCTGGCCATGACCGTCAGGGAAACCGTGGCGTTTTGCTGAATGCCTCCTCCGGTTCCAGTAACGGTAATGGGATAGGTCCCGGTTGGAGTGGACGACCCGACCGTGATGGTCATCGTCGAGCTGCCTGCTCCGGGTGCCGCAATGGTGCCCGGGTTAAAGGTTGCCGTCGCTCCGGTAGGCAAGCCAGCCGCGGAGAGCGTGATCGAGTTATTGAATCCGCCGCTGATGGCGGTCGTGATGGTCGAAGTTCCCTGGTTCCCCTGCGAGACGTTGATCGAACTAGGAGAGGCAGCGATCGTGAAGGTGCCTCCGGTGGCCGTAGCCCCGCTAACCAGGTTCGAGTAGGGACCAAGATTTCCGCCCAGGTCCTGCGCCCGCACCCTGTAGTTGAAGACGGTTCCCGACGGCAAACCCGTGTCGTGGTAGGTCACTCCTGGCGCGGTACCAACCTGGGTGTAGTTGGTGCAGCCGGTACCCTGGCAGCGCTCGACCCTGTACTGGCTGATTCCGCCGTTGTTCTCGGTGGAAGCGACCCAGGCCAGGTCGATCTCAGAGGTGGACGCGGTCGTCGCTGTCAGATTGCCCGGCAGTGACGGGATCGTAGGCGGCGTCGTCAACGATACGACAGAGGAGTACGGTCCGAGATTGCCTTGGGTGTCCTGAGCGCGCACCCGGTAGCTGTACCCGGTGGCCGGGCTTAGTCCGGTGTCGTTGTAACTGGTGGTGGTGGTGGTGCCGATCTGCACAAAGTTACTGCAACTCGCACCTTGGCAACGCTCGACCAGATATTGGGCGATCGTGCCGCCGTTTTCGGTGGATGCCGTCCAGGTCATCGACGTCTGGTTGGAATTGTTATTGGCCGCCACAACCGCAGACTGCCAAGTTTGCTGGTTGTTGAGCGTGAACGTTGCGGCGTAGAGACCCGGCGTGGAGGCGATACCGGTCTCGGCATCGAGGAAGTTGGAAGACCCACCAGGCTGCTGGACAAATCCCGGACCCGAGGTAAAGGTGGCGCCAGCAGAAACCTTGACCCATCCCATGAGCAAGTCATTGGCGGTGGTCGTGGTTATGGTTGGGCTGACCACGTTGATGGTCTGGGTGCCGTTGTCACTGCCGATCAGCGAGATAGCATCGATCGGCGAGGAGATGTTCGTCCCCTTGATGACGAAGATTGACATCACCAGCGATTGAGGCGCGGAGAGCGTCAAGCTGACCGTCTCATTCGGGCCGACGATGGGATTGGCGACGTACCAGATCTGCGAGCGAAGGTCGAACCCGACGCTGGTGTTCGTAGGTCCTGCGATCGTTACCCAGGTGTTGCCTAAGCTGTCGCTGGGCGTCATGGTCACTCCGGCGTGCGATGAGCCGTACATGACGATCATGTCGCCTCCAGAGCTATCGAACGGGGCCGTGGTGTGAACCGTTAAGTAGGTTGGATTGATGTAGCTCTGTACTGCTTGAACAATGGGTGCGGGACCGCCATCCGACACTACGACGTTGGTCGGTGCCGTTGGAACTCCCGATTGCGTGACTGTCAGAGAAACTATGGTGCTCTGTTGGACGCCGCCGCCGTTGCCAGTGACCGTAATGGGATAGGTTCCCGCCGGAGTGCTGGAGCCAACAGTGATGGTCATCGCGGAACTGCCGGAACCCGGCGCAGGAATTGTGGTTGGGTTGAAACTCACCGTCGTACCCGTCGGCGCGCCGCTTGCCGAGAGTGCAATTGAGCTGTTAAAGCCGTTAGTGATCGCGGTGGTAATCGACACCCCGCCCTGGCTGTTCTGCGCAATGCTGATAGACGCAGGCGAAGCCGAGATCGTGAAGCTGGCCGGCGCCGTCACCGTCAACGTCACCGTAGTGGTTTGCTGCACCCCGCCACCGTTACCCGTCACCGTGATGGGATACGTACCAACCGCGGTATTCGTGCCGACGGTAATCGTCATCGTCGAGCTGCCCGAACCGGGAGCAGGAATCGACGTTGGATTGAAACTGATGGTAGTTCCAGTCGGTGCACCGGTTGCCGACAGTGCGATGGAACTGTTGAACCCCCCGCTGATCGCCGTGGTAATCGTCGACGTGCCCTGATTACCCTGTACCACGCTTACCGAAGCCGGCGAGGCCGAGATGGTGAACGTGGCCGGTGCCGTCACCGTCAATGTCACCGTGGTGCTTTGCTGCACCCCGCCACCGTTCCCGGTTACCGTGATGGGATACGTGCCGACCGGCGTGCTTGCGCCGACAGTGATCGTCATCGTCGAGCTACCCGAACCGGGAGCAGGAATCGACGTTGGGTTGAAGCCGATGGTCGTGCCGGTTGGTGCGCCCGTAGCGGACAGGGCGATCGAACTGTTGAAGCCATTGCTGATCGTAGTGGTAATCGTCGATGTGCCCTGATTACCCTGTACCACGCTGACCGAAGCCGGCGAGGCCGAGATGGTGAACGTGGCAGGCGCCGTCACCGTCAAGTGTCACCGTGGTGCTTTGCTGAACCCCGCCACCGTTGCCGGTCACCGTTATGGGATACGTTCCGACCGGCGTGCTCGAGCCGACAGTAATCGTCATCGCCGAACTGCCTGAACCGGGAGCCGGAATCGACGTCGGGTTGAAGCTAATGGTCGTGCCGGTTGGTGCGCCCGTAGCGGACAGCGCGATAGAGCTGTTGAAGCCGTTACTGATCGTGGTAGTGATCGTCGAACTTCCCTGGTTTCCCTGCACCACGCTGACCGAAGCCGGCGAGGCCGCGATCGTAAAGCTGGGAGTCGCGGTAACTGTGAGCGTCACCGTAGTGCTCTGCTGAACTCCGCCGCCGTTACCGGTCACGGTGATGGGATACGTTCCAACCGGCGTGCTCGAGCCGACAGTAATCGTCATTGCCGAACTGCCCGAACCGGGAGCAGGAATCGACGTTGGGTTAAAGCTGATGGTTGTTCCAGTTGGCGCGCCCGTAGCGGACAGGGCGATGGCGCTGTTGAACCCACCGCTGATCGCAGTGGTAATCGTCGAGGTGCCCTGATTGCCCTGAACTACACTAACCGAAGCCGGCGAGGCCGAGATGGTAAACGTGGCCGGCGCGGTCACCGTCAAGGTGACGGTCGTGGTGTGCTGAATCCCGCCGCCGTTACCGGTTACCGTGATGGGATACGTACCGACGGCCGTGCTCGACCCGACGGTGATCGTCATGGTCGAACTGCCCGAGCCGGGGGCCGGAATTGAAGTGGGGTTGAAACTGACCGTCGTACCTGTGGGCGCTCCGGTCGCGGACAACGCGATGGCGCTGTTGAATCCTCCGCTGACAGCGGTCGTGATGGTCGACGTGCCCTGGTTGCCTTGCACTACGCTAAGCGAAGCCGGCGATGCCGAGATCGTGTAGTTGGCAGGCGCAGTCACCGTCAAAGTGACGGTGGTAGTGCGCTGTATTCCCCCACCAATGCCGGTTACCGTGATGGGATAGGTCCCGACCGGCGTGCTCGATCCGACTGTGATGGTCATGACGGATGTGCCCGAACCCGGAGCGGGGATGGTGCTGGGATTGAAGCTCACGGTCGTCCCGGTAGGTGCTCCCGTAGCTGACAGCGCAATCGCGCTGTTAAATCCACCGCTGATGGCAGCCGTGATGGTCGAAGTTCCCTGACTTCCCTCTGCAATGCTCACAGAGGTTGGCGAGGCTGAAAGCGCGAAGTTGGCGGGCGCCGTTATGGTCAGGGTAACGGTTGTAGTTTGCTGAACGCCTCCACCTGTGCCCGTTACCGTGATGGGATATGTCCCGACGGGCGTACTGGCCCCCACGGTGATGGTCATGACCGAAGTGCCAGAACCTGGTGCGGGAATGGATGTCGGGTTAAAGCTCACGGTAGTGCCCGTGGGCGCGCCTGATGCCGTCAAGGCCACGGCACTATTGAATCCGCCGCTTACCGTACTGGTGATAGTTGACGTGCCCTGGTTGCCTTGCACGATGCTGAGCGACGCCGGTGAGGCCGACAAAGCGAAGTTCGCACCGGTGCGGAAAGCGACCATCTGCATGATCCACTTCCCGGTGGGCAGAATAGTAGCTGTGGCGTTGTAGCTTCCAGTCGCCGTCACCATTTTGTCTTCCACTATGTCGGCGTCGGGAATAGTAAGGATGCGCTTAGTAAAGCCGGTGCCGGCGGCGCCGGTAGTGGTGGCGACCGTATCAGCGCCAAAGATCAAATCGGTCGCGGTCGTGGTGGTTACCGATCCGCTGTTGGCGGCGTTGCTGCTGCCCGAAGCCGCGACGGCCACGTCAACCGGATTGTTCGGATCTGCGCCGATGTACTCCGCGATGCGAATGTCAGGGTAAGCTGCGGCGGTGGAGAACGTCACGGTGACAACGTTGGACCCTGCCGGTGCGGCCACAATGTTCTTGGCGTAGTAGATGGACTGCGATAAAGCGCCGCTGACCACCGTGGGACCGATGGCGCGGGTATACACGTTGCCCTTGGTATCGTGCACGGACGTAACCGTGGCCGTACTGTCATTCCAGCCGACGACGACGACGTTCAGGTCTCCAGCGACCTGTGCGATGGTATAGGTGACATTTACCGTTGTCTGCGGAGTCTGCGGAACGGCATAGTTCCCCTGCACATACGAAATGGTCGAGGCTGCCAGTAGAGTCGCCGGATGCAGCCACAAAATGGCCGTCAGCATGGCGAACAACACAACGCGTGTCGTCTGGCGATAGACAGAATTGTTACGAGACAGGGCTTGCTTCATCTTCCACTCCGCAAAATATTGATTCATGTTTCGAGCTTTGCCTTAACTGGAACCGATTGGCTTCCCCATTCACCGTCGCCAGCGAGCGTGCGCCGTCGCAGCGCCACAACTCGCGGCCTCTGCAAACAGAAGCGGCGGGCTGCCGGGGACAGTCCGCTCAAACCAGCGCTGGTAATGTGAATTAACTGGCGATCAGGGGGGTTAGTACGATTTACGCATAGGACGAATACTGATATCGGTGATTTCGGCCGTTTCCGCTAGAGTCAGCGCGTGGACGACCGTCGCAGCTACATCTTCGGCTTGCAGGAGCAGCTCCGGATGGTACGTCTTTCCTTCTCGCTGGAAAAGCGCTTGCTGCATCGGAGTTGCGGTGCGCCCGAGATACAGGGACGTCACTCGCACTCCGCTGGGATTCAACTCTTCACGTAGACTGTCGGCAAGGGCCCGCAGCGCATGCTTCGTCGCGGCGTATTGCCCGGTCTCAGCGCGTCCTGCAGTCAGTCCGGCACTGGAGTTGATAAAAACGACTTGACCGCGTGCTGCGGTCAAGAATGGAAGTAGCTGTTTGGTGAGAGCGTAGGGGGCTCGAACGTTCGTGGCGTATTGCAGATCGAGGTCAGAAACCGCGGCATCTTCCATGCGGCCCAGCTTGATGGCGCCGGCACTGTGGATAAGTATGTCAAGTCTACCCGTGTCTTTAAGATGACGAACCAGAGACTCAAAGTTCGCCTCAGCAGTAAGATCAATCTGAAACGCAGTGGCCGTGGAGAATTCTCGAACAGCCGCCACGGTTTCGGTGAGCCCTTCTAAGCTCCGTCCGACCGCACAGATTTGCGTCCCATGGCGCGCTAGCGCGACGGCAATCGCCCGTCCAATTCCACTAGAAGCTCCTGTGACGACGACACTTTGTCCCGACAAGTTACGGGTATCCTCCCTGTCAAGCATCGCAGGTCTGCCTCGCGGCGCTAGTCAGGTTTCGCAACACCACGAAGATATCCTTTATATCTGAAGTTGCGTCACGCTCTGCGCGGCTCAATTCCATTGGACCCATTTCCTGTGACGCTCGTAACCGCCGGCGCGGAAGTTGGCGTGTTCTGCCTGGCGTTGCCAAATCCTTCTCGCATCTTCTGAAACGTCTCATACGGATTCAGCACTGCCCGGCATGCCCGTGAAACTACCGCCGAAGCCAGGCGTTTCCAACTGAAACAGCCCGCGTCGGTAAGCTTTAACTTATGGTACTTCCAAAATTGATTGTCGCGGCGCAATCGCGCCAGATTGACCGCCAGCAGATTATAGTATTCCGCCAACAGGTCATCGAGACACTTCTCATACTCTTGTTCGGACAGGAAGTCTTTGCCATGAGTCACCAGGCTGTGCAGCCGTCCGGCAACGATCGTCTGTATTTCCGCAGTGAAGGTGCCAAGCGATTCCGGCCTCCATCGCTTGAACGTCAACACCTGATGCACAAAGCCGAAGTCGCAATTTTTCAACGATACCAGACACGATTCCATATCGGCGTGAAGATTGGCTTCGTTGTAGAAAGGGCCTTGACTTCTCACCAGGTCAGACCGGTACATAACCGACGTCGACGTGCCAAACACATACGTATTATTTAGAAAGGCGGCGGCAGACATCGCGGCCCGGAACGAGGTTGCTGGGATACGGCAGGCCGGTCCAAACGACTTCTTCCTCCTGCAATCCGTAAGCGCCGATAATCCCGACCGACGGATGCTTCTCCGCAACCTTCACCATCTCCTCCAGGCACTGCGGGAACAACCAATCATCCGCAAAGACAATCTTGCAGTATTTACTGGCGGGAGAGATCTGCCGCAAGGCGACATTGTGGTTGGGAACGGCGCGCAGAAACTGCTGGTTGTCGTAAACCTTGATTCGCGGGTCGCGCGCAGCGTATAGGCAATCTCAGCCGAACCATCCGTGCTGCAGTTGTTGACGATGGTGTAGTCCCAATTCTGGTACGTCTGCGCCCGGACGATCTCGATACATTCTTCGAGAAATTCCCGGTTGTTATAGAGCGGCGTAACCACGCTGACCAACGGCATGTTTGTTGAATCCATCGTGGCTCCTATAGCTCTCTGCCGATGCTGGCCAATTGCCGCTGCTCGCCTGCCCCGAGGACGGTTGCCTTTGACTGCGCGATCGCCAATGGAGCTTGCTGTCGTACTACTGTGCCGAACAACTCGTCAAAGTGTGCCTGTATCGCGCCGTTGTACCGGTCACTGGTTTTCTCGAAGCGGGCCCTGAGTTGCTCCTGTTCTTTCACCATCGATCGGAAGGTCCCGATCAGCCACTCGGCGTCGAACTGCTCGATGTCCAGACAATATCGCTCGTGTCCTACCGCCTGCATCAGATGGTCGATCTTGGGAAGATAGCTTAGGGCAATCACCGGCTTGCCCAGCATATGCGCGAAAATCACTCCATGAAATTTGGAGGTGATAACGTACTCATAGCTCGCCATCTGCTGAAGAACTTCCTCGAGAGTTGGCTGCGGCCGGAACGCTACCCGGTTCAAGGCCTCCGTGCTGAGCCGATCGTTGAGGCGCTGCTTGAGGTCCTGTATGGCAGAGATGTCTCCACTCATATCGCTGGTGAATACCTCTACCTCATAGCTGCTCCCCAGAAGCCAGGTGATTACTGTCTCGAGCTTCTCGAGATACTGAAGATAGGCTGTGTCGTTGCCCCGCATCCAGCGCCGGGGATCGCAAAAGCCCATGGGATTGATGCCAACCTTTTTCGGCGCGTTACCGCGAACGGGCAGCATTTTCCAATCCGACCTCTCTAACAAACCGGGCGTCCGAGACTTAACGTAAGTTTCAAGATCGAGTCCGTAGGCTGGATCCGGGCAAACCATCATCTCTTTCCGGACCCCGATCGCGCGGAGTCTTTCGCGCGACTCTGCGGATCGCAATGAAACGCGACTAGCGAGACGAACCGACCATCTGGCGAAGAACTTGTTTTCCCGGCGCTCTAGCAGATCGGCTCCCACACCGACAATCATGATTCGCTTCCCTGCCAGTTTCGCCAGAACGCAAAACTTGAATACGTTGTAGGGCAGGTCGCTCCACAACTCGCAAAGTTGACCGCCCCCGGCAATCACCAGGGCGTCTACTCCTTTGAGTATCCTGAAAGAACGGCGCAGGTGTGCAACTTCTCGCCAGCAATCGTGCCCTGCCTTCAGCACGGGATACAGAAAACGGCGATTCTTCAGAAATTTCTTGAGCTTAGAATCACGAGATTCGGAACTCTCGCCTTTGACTGCCATGGCTTTGTACCCTGGGTGCGACCAGCGGATCGGATAGGCCTGCAGTCCGTGTCTTTGCTCCGTGTCTCCAGGATTCAGCGAGAACGCGATCAACTCCACGGCTGGGAGTCTTTTTCTGATATTCGAGATAAACGACTCCTGGATTGCGGCATCACCCATGTTGCCGTAGCCCATGTGGTCCATCAGCGCGATTTTGTCGAATGTCGCAGCCATTTTCTTGTTTATCGTTTCGTGCTCGATGAGTTTCACGGTTGGTCTTAGGCTGACGCCAGAAGGCTTTCTTCCGTTGACTGGCTTCTCTTCAGAGTCTTAAGCAGGTCTAGATAGAAGCCGCGCTGCCCGGTTACGAACAGCAGCATTCCGAGGAACACTCCCAGAAGCGTGAAGCTTTCCATCAGCAAGCGCACTAACGAAATGACCGACTGTCCGCAAGCCACATGCACGGCATACGCCGCTGCTCCGGCCACCAGGGTCGCAGCCAGCGGCCGCATCACCACTTGCACGATGTCGCGGAACGAAACCACGGTGTCGTGTACGGCCCATGCGATCAGCGGAATGATCCATAGCGTCATCACCGTGGAATACGACAGCGCGACGCCACGCGGGCCATAAGGTAGCCCGATGAAGTAACCCACGATCATCAGCGGAGCGATCACCAGGCCCATCTTCATTAACCTGCCGACCATTCCGATCGAAGAGAGCAGCCACGACAACGGATTGGCAATCGCAAATACCAGGATCGTCGGAGCCAGCAGCCGGAAGATCGGCACTGCTTCTTTCCACTTTGGCCCCAGGCAAACCAGGATAATGTCGTCGGCAAAAAGCGCGCAGGCAAAGGTCAAGGGCAGCGTCATCGCAAGGACCAGCGAGTAGCCCTTCAGGAAGTAGCTCTTCAGGCGTGCCGGCTGGTCTTGCAGTCGCGAAAGCGCAGCGAAAGCCACTTCTCCCGCCGCCGAGTTCAGATTATCGGTGGGAATGTTGATGAGCTGGTAGGCGCGTCCATAAAGACCGATCGCATCGGCTCCCCAGAAGCGGCCAAGCAGCACCTTCTCAAAATTAGTCGCTACGTAGACGATCAAGCCATTCAAGGTTAGGGTGCCGCCGAAATGCACCATGGAGCGTATGCCCGCTCCCCGCTGCGGAAGTCCCGGAATCCAGCCCGCTGCCACCCATAGCCCGATGGTATTGATCAAGGGAAAAGCCAGAGTCATTGCGACCAGCGACCAGTAACCGTATCCCGCTTTCGCCCCCGCAATTCCAATGGCCGTGCTCACGACCAGCGCAACCGTATTGATGATGGCCAATGCGGTAAATCGCATCTGACGTTGTAGCTGAACGCTATGCTGCACACCGATGGCGTTCAGGAAAAACCCGATCGCCAGGGCCATAGTCACACGTACCAGGCGCGGCTCGTGATAAAAGCTGGCGATGAATGGCGCCAATGCCACGGAAAGGAGGGTGAGAAACACGCCCACGACCACGTTGATCCAGAACAAAGTCGATATTTGTTCGTCGGTCACGTTGGCGCGTTGAACGGCCGCCGACGATAGTCCGAAATCGCGAAACAGGGTCAGCACTCCAGTGAATGCCGTGACCATGCCAACCAGTCCAAAATCCTTAGGACCAAGCAGCCGCGCCAGTACCATCAGGGATCCAAGGCGCAACCCGAAGTTGGCTGCTTGCGCGCACAACCTTGCAAAGCCGCCGCGAACTGTTTTTTCTTTTAAGTCTTTCATCGTGAGGTGAAGCTTCCAAGCAGATTTCGGCCTGCCGTCTCGTTTTCAAACAGATTATTAGGTCGTCTACAGAACCAGCTTGCGGCAGTAGAAAGCTTCGGCGTGTCCGCTCGGGGCATTGCACTCCATCCCGCGCAGCCGCATCAGAGCCAGGAAGGTACTCTCTTCAAACCACGACCTCGAATGCTGCGATTGAAAAGCTTCCGTGAGGTACCGAATCTTCTTTCGGTACATATCTTCGGAAAGCGGCACGAAGACGTTCGGCTGTCCCATGTCTCCGTCGTACTTGGGAATTTCATATTCCAGAATCAGGTGGTTACGAAACGTGTTCCACGTCAGTTCCGAAATCAAGCGATGGTCCTGGTGAGCGTCTTTGCGCGAAGTGCACAAAACCAGGTCGGGCGAGGCTCTCTGTTTCAACTCTTCGAACACCGCCTTGACGTCCGCTCCAACATACGGCATGAAACCGTCGGGGAAAGCCTTCAGCAGTGGTTCTCCGGCTAAACCAGCACCTGCGAACAAAGCCGCCCCGCGGCGGGCTTCTCCTTCCCTGACCCCGATGGCGTTGAACACGACCCAGTGAAATTTGGTTCCCGGATACTTCTGCGCCAAACTCAGGATGGTGCCGCCACAGCCAATTTCGATGTCATCGGAATGAGCTCCGAGGCAAAGCACCGTCAGTGGGCCGCCGCTCGAATCTTTGAGTCTCAGATCAATCATCGAGCCGTTGCCACCAATTCCAGAGAATTCCGGCTCGCCACCGGGTGACCATTCCACACCTTCCACGGCGCGGTACCCAGATTAAGCTCTTCCAGGTGCTGCTTGTCCTTGAAGGTATCCATGCATTGCCAGAACCCGCTGTACCGGTAAGCCAGCAGGGCACGCTGTTCGATCAACCGTTGGAATGGTTCGCGCACCAGTTCATCGCCGGGGTTGATGTAATTGAAAATCTGCTTGCGAAGCAGGAAGAATCCGCCGTTGATCCAGATATCGCTGCGCGTCAAGGGGAGCACTTCGCTCACCAACCCATCGGAGCCGGCCGACACAATGTCAAAGCTGGCGGTAGGCTGGATCAGCAGAAGAGACGCAATGGCATCGCTGTGGCGAAACTTCTCCAGCATGTCGGGGAGCGGCACATCGCTCAGCCCGTCACCGTAGTTGGCCAGGAACATTTCCTCGCCTTCCAGATACGGCTCGACAGCCTTCAGGCGCTCGCCGATAGTGGCGGTAGCGCCCGTCTCGACGAAGGTGATCGTCCAGTCATCGATATCGCGATTCATGAACTGGATTTTCTTTCCACCCTGCGACCATACGAAGTCGTTGGAAACCGACTCGTCATAGTTCAGGAAGTAGTCTTTGATCGCGTTGCCTTTGTGTCCCAGGCACAGGATGAAGTCCTTGTGCCCGAAGTGGGCGTAGTACTTCATCACATGCCACAGGACGGGCCGCGAGCCGATCGTCACCATCGGCTTCGGCACATCATCGGCGTACCCGCGCAAACGCATTCCAGCGCCACCACAAAATAGAACGACCTTCATTGGCTCACCTCCGCTCCGTCTCGTCTCTTAGTCAACCGTTACTTCGGGAATCGGCACTACAAAACGGCCGCCCCACTCCCGGATAAACTGCAGTTGCTGCATGATTTCGGTTTTCAAGTTCCAGGGCAGAATCACAACGTAGTCCGGCTTCGTCTGCCGGATGCGGTCGGGATGATAGATGGGAATGTGACTTCCCGGCAGGAACCTGCCTTGCTTGTGTGGGCTCCGGTCGACCGTGTACTCGATCAGGTCCTTGCCAATGCCGCAGTAGTGCAGCAAGGTTGCGCTTTTGCCCGGTGCGCCATAACCTGCCACCGACTTGCCTTCTCTGGCTGCCTCAAGCAGGAAGTTCAGCAGAGCAAACTTCGTCTCCCTCACTTGGGCGCAGAAGGCCTTGTAGCCCTCAACCGTATCCAGGCCGGCGTTCTCTTCGTCGGCTAGAACCTTGCGGACCGCCGGCTGCTCGCGCGTGCTTCCGGCTTTCCGTGCGGCAGGCATAAACGCGCAGCGAACCGCCATGCGATGCGAGCTCGTCGACATCGAACACTCGCAGACCGTGCTCTTCCAGAATGCGCACGGTCGTAAGCATCGAAAAGTAGGAGAAGTGTTCGTGGTAGATGGTGTCGAACTCGTTGCGTTCCATCAACCGCAGCAGGTGCGGAAATTCCAGGGTCAGAACGCCTTCTGGCTTCAGCAGGATCTTTAGACCTTCGACAAAGTCGTTCAGGTCGGGCACCTGGGCCAGAACATTGTTACCCGCAATCACGTCAGCACGACGGCCTTCGTCCGCCAATTCCTGTGCGAGTTCCGCTCCGAAGAAGCGCACCAGAGTCGGTACGCCCTTTTCTACGGCAACTTTGGCTACGTTCGCCGCCGGCTCAATGCCCAGCACCGGAACGTTGCGCTCGACGAAATATTGCAGAAGGTAACCGTCGTTGCTGGCCACCTCGACAACAAAGCTGCTGCCGTTCAGGCCGAAACGCTTGGTCATCTGCTCGCAATACTTTTCGCAATGCTTCAGCCAAGAGTCGGAATACGAAGAGAAGTAGGCGTAGTCGCTGAAGATGTTCTCGCCGCTCTCGTACTCTTCCAGTTGAACAAGAAAACATTGCGAGCAGACATAAGCGTGCAGAGGATAGTAAATCTCTCCACGATTGATGTCGGCGGCAGAAGGATACGTCTCGCAAAGCGGAGACATCCCCAGGTCCACAAAACTCTGCAGCAACTCAGCGCCGCAAAAGCGGCACGGCTTGGTGGCCGTTTGTTGCTGCACGTCAACGGGCATAGTCATTGTGCTCATGTTTAACCTTTTTTGAATTGAGAAATCAGGCGCAAACCGCTGCTTCCACCGGACGGGAAGTCCAACGCAAAGAAGCGTCAACTCGCCCGGCGTTCTGCAGCTTTTGAATCTGGCGGATGCGGATGTAGCGGCCGCCTTCGACTTCATCACGAGACAGCCCTGCTGCTTGATAGGCGTCGTAAAGCTCCTGAGCGCCTTTACGAGCGGTCCACTGGGGCTGGAATCCGGGAAGATGCCGTTGAATCTTGTCGCAATTGATGCGATAGCAACGCTTGTCCGGGCCGCCGTCAGGGGCGTACTCCACGCGCGCTCCGGGAACTGTCTCGGCCACGATCGCCGCCAGCTCGCTGATGCGGTAGTTCTCTTCCGTCCGCCCAACGTTGAAAATCTGGTTGTGGATGGCTTCCTGCGGAGCTTCCAGGGCGGCAATCATCGCGCCGACGATGTCGCGCACATGGGCGATCGGGCGCCACGGCGTACCGTCGCTCTTGATGAGGATCACGCCGGTGGTGAACGCCGCCGCGACCAGGTCGTTCAGCACGATGTCCAAGCGCAGCCGCGGAGAGACGCCGTAAGCCGTAGCGTTGCGCATGTAAGTGGGGCTGAACCGATCATTGGCTAATCCGGCGATATCGCGTTCGACCAGGACTTTGGACTCGCCATAAGCGGTCACCGGATTCAGAGCAGACGTCTCATCGTGAAACACGTCTCCCGCCGCGCCATATGTGCTGCAGGACGACGAGAACACGAAGCGCTTTACGCCCGCCTTCTTCGCCAGTTCCGCCAACCGTACCGAGGCCAGATGGTTAATGCCGTAGGTCAGGCTGCTGTCGAGATTTCCCAACGGGTCATTTGACAGGGCGGCCAGATGTACGACCGCATCGAAGCCTTCCAGATCAGATACGGCGAGGTCGCGAATGTCCTTCTGGATGTTCGGAATCTCCGCCGTGCCGTGACCGAAGTCGCAACCCGCAAACAGGTCCGCGTCAAGTCCGGTGACGTCGTGGCCGGCGTTGCGCAGCATAGGAGCCGCGACCGCGCCAATATAGCCCTTGTGTCCAGTCAAAAGTATTCTCATGCTCTGGTAACTTCCTTGAAAGGTTTGGATTGAAGATTGCGATTCGAAAGAGAGGAACTACCGGGTCGCTACGCTTGGCTCGGGCGAAGCATCAGCTTGGGCGTCTTCGTCGGCTGCCGATTCCTGTATTTCAGCCAGCAGCCCACCCTGGCAAAGCAAATCAGCGGCGTCTCGAATCAGCGGAAACGTCACTCCCGAACGTTCTGCGATGTCCAGTAGTGTGTGCTCGCCGTCCGACAAGTTCAACACCCACAGGCGAGCGTTGATTTCCTCTCCGATAGCGTGGCCGCCGGTTGAACGGTAGAGTCCGCGGCGTCCCAACTGAGGTTCGCAGTACGGATTCAGATTGCGATACCGCCGATTGCCTTCCAGGACATCCACGATAGAAACGCACGCCCGCAGCGATTCAGCCAGCTTTTCAGGACGAATGAAGTCCAGGTTGTCAGCCGATGTGTGGTACTCCGGAAACGTTCCCCACACACTGCGCATGAGGCATCCCACCGGAAGATTAAAACCCGGTGAGCAATACTGCCGCTCGTCATACCCGTAGGGAGAAAACTCGAGCACCGCGGCGCCTTCATCCTGATGCTTGAGGACATGAGCGGCGGCGCGGTCGATCAGGGCATTTCCCCGCCGGCTTTTCTTGTAGTGAAAGCTGCCTGCATCGCCAATGCATGTCAGCACCAGGCCATGGCGGATTCGGCCTGCGTTTTCCGCGTTCCTCGCCAGCCATGTAATAGCGCCGATAGTTCCGGGAAGGAACAGGAAGCGATAGGAGTACCGCAGGTCCCGCCCGGCGAAAAACTTTGCCAAGGAACTGGCAACCGTCAGGCCTGAGAGATTATCGTTCGCCAACGACGGGTGGCAGGCATGGCACGAGATAAGGACTTCTTCGCTCGAGCGCCCCGGGATGTAGCATTCCCCGTAGGTCAGCTGCCCGTCCTCCAGCGACGAGTCGATGCAAACATCGTATTTCGCGCTCGGATCTAACTGCGCCTTCTGATTCTGCGAAAGACAGAATCCCCAATCCTCTTTGTAGTAGGACGTCCGATACGGAATCCAGTCCGGTCGCTCCGGAATCGTAAACAGGTGCGGCTCCAACTCATCCAGCGTCATGCGTGCATTCACCGCAACGCTGTAATTCATCACGTGCAGATTACAGGCGCGGAAGTCGACAACACGCTTGCCGTCTGGCGTCGCAATATAGGCATCCCGAATGTTCCATTCCTTGGGAACCGTCCAGTCGAATACAGGCGCGCCGCTCGGCACTTCCGAGATCTGCAGAGGCGCTCGCTCACTGATCATCGCCAGCGTACGCCGAATACCGTCTCCCGTAATGCTGCGACAGATGGGATAGAGTTCGGCGGCGAAGTTGTGCAGGTCCTTGCCAACCGCCGTCACATCCATCTGGTCGAATTGTTGCAGCAAGCTCATTCCGCTATATCACTGTCGGGATAGTTCTGATCACGTGCCGAAATTACTTCCACCTGTCCGGGCCAAATAATCTGAAAGGCAGGGTCATTCCAACGCACGCCACGTGCTGCTGTCGCACTGTAGAACTCTGACATCTGATAGAAGACCTCGGTCTCGTCTTCCAAGGTCATGAAGCCGTGCGCGCAACCTTGCGGCACGTAAACCATGTTCCGCTTCTCCGCCGTCAGCACCACCGCTATCCATTGCCGGTAGGTCGGCGATTCGGTGCGCAGGTCGAGCACCACGTCGTACACCGCGCCTTTCGTACATCGAACAACCTTCGCTTCGGCATACGGCTGCTCCTGGTAGTGCATGCCGCGAAGTGTTCCCTTGCGCGTGTTGAACGAGACGTTGCACTGCACCAGCTTCGGGTCCAGCCCGTGGTCTTCAAATTCTTCCTGACACCAGGTGCGCGCAAAGAAACCGCGCTCATCCGAGTGGGGCTCAATGTCAATCTCAAACACCCCTTTGAGCTTTGATTCCTTGAAGATCATGTTTGGAATGACTACCGGGCGTTCGCAGTTACTTGGAGCAGATGAAGAAATACTCCACGGCAAAGTGGCGGCTGATCAGCGGAAGGTTTACGTTGATGTGCTTCTGAATCGCCTTCATGGCGCGGCTCCGAGGCTCATCGTGATACCAGCGGTGCGACGTTGGGAAGTACCGCTCAACCCGAAACACCCTCGCGAGGCTATTCAGGAATGTATCGAAAGACTGAATATTGTTGTATGGCCAGTAGATGTGCTTGTTCCTGTGGTCGAAGTTAACGTACGACACGACAAATTTCCCGCCGTCCTTGAGTAGACCGTGTATCTCTTCCAGCTTCTTAGCCTGATGGCCGCCCATGTACTCGAATACGCCCTGGGCCAGAATGATATCGAAATGCTTGCCGGCAAAATTGATCGGGGCCTCTACAAAGTCGGCCTCGAGCAGGTAAGGTGCAGGCTGCTGGATAGCAATGTCGATTCCGTGATAACGGATATTGCTGGCAGTGAGCGGCTTCAAGGCCGCCGGCCCACAGCCGAGATCAAGAAGGTCGCACTCCTTTCCACCAGCAATCTTATTCACCAGTCGTGCAGCCTTCTGCAAACGAAAGTGGGGCTCCACGTAGTTCAGGTTCTCTTTTGCCCAGAACTCTTTCTTCAAGTACGTCTCGGCTAGTTTCGACATAATGTCTGCTCTCGATCATTGCACTTAGTACTACCCACTGAATACGCAATATGCGCGCCTGCACCCCGTCTAGACGCCGCTTACGATTACATCATACTGGTCGTCTAGCACTACTTCATACTCATCCGACCGTCTCTGAATGACGTGCCTGAGCGCATTTCCGTTGGTTTCCAGATCCTGAAAACATTCGATCATACTATCGCCATCGAGATTATTGATATCCATACAATACCGCGAGAGCCCCATATCGTCCATTAGCGACACACACTTATGATGGAATGCAACAGCGATTGTCGGCTTGTTGAGGAGAAGTGCCAACAGAACATTGTGAAAGCGGGTTGCGACTACAAACTCGCAGTTCGCGATCTGTGCCATCACGTCAGGCACAGAATCGATAGGGAACTCTACGATGCGGTCTTCGTCGTACTTACCTGCGCGAGCCTTTAATAACTCTCGAAAGTCTCGCACTACAGCTCTGTCATATACGTCGCCTATCAACACTCTGACATCATAATCGTGAGCTAGCAGCCACCCCGCCAAACCCACCAAAGCCTCGAGATAATTACGATAAATTTTGCTCGATGGACTATCTACGCTGTACCGTCCGGCATACTCCATTACCCCCACACCCACCACGGGTCTATCATTTTGGCCTGACTTGTGGGACTTATAATCGGCGAGACTGAACGCCAAATCCGGGCACACCTTGTCGCGGCTAGCCGGAAATCCAATCCCTTCAAGATACTCCACGGTAGACTTGTCTCTGTATGATCTGAAATCCGCCAAGGCTAGTGACGATATAACAAAAAACCTTCCGGCCCGACTATACAGGGGTCCAGCACCGACGCCAACGAACATCACTCTACATCGACATAACTTGGCAATCGTAACCCATTTGAAAGTGCTGTAAGGGCCCCATCCCACCAGGCTGTACGCATCCGTCAGCAAGCCTGTACCTGGAACAATGAACGCCTTCGCATCGCGGAGCATCATTAACCCTTGTAGCCAGCGGTAACATTCGCTCGGGATGCCTATCGCCACTTTTCGTAACATCCTGACGATTGTGTTATCCCACTTCCACGGCTGGACAAGTGCAGTGCTGATTGCAACGGCGCGAATGGCATAGTCCTCCTCAACCTTGGCAGGGCCCGTGCAGATGCACATGAGCTCGGCGTCTGGTGCCCTACGCCCAATGTTGTCGAGGGCAGCTTGCAAGGTGCTTTCGTTACCAAAATTCCCTCGCCCAAAATGCCCAAAAAACACGAGCTTTTTCTTTTTGGTTGTTGGTCTGGACATCTCCATTAAGATGTTTCGTGCCCCCGTCCGGGCGCAACCACTTGTTGCCAACACATTCATGATCTTTTTGGTTAGGCTAGCGTTAAACGTCGCAACCCCTTGGTAATCGTCTGTTTCGGGTTCATGCATAAGTCTGCTATTTTCGACAGTAAAGCCTTTCCTAGCGCCGCTCCGTACAGTTTTCTCCCGAGCTCGGCGAGTCGTCCCTCGTGATATCGCCAGTATTCCCTTTCGCGCGCGTTCAGAACTGCCGATGCAAGGACGTCATAGTAGTTTCGCAGCATTCGTTCGATGCGAGCGTCCATCTCATCACGCGTCAGGAATAGTCCTCCGTACTCCAACACAAGCTCAATCCGGTCCAACAGGTAGCTGTCGAATGACTGCACTTGCGCAGTGATCGTCTGGTCGTGGACACGCTCAAAAGAGAGTATCTGGTGCACAATGCCGAAGTCGCAGTGCTGAAGGCACCGCAGACAAGCGGCTGCATCTGCGCTCGGCCGCTGTCCGGGGAAAAAGTCCCCAGTTCCTCTCACCAGGGAAGATCGATATAGATTCGATGACGGGATACCTGTGAAGCGTATATCGCCTAGAAGGTAAAGGCGAGCAATAGTGCGGCCATCAAAAACAGACTTTTCAACTGGCAGACCGGGCCACCGCACTCCACTGCTGTTAATGACATATCCCTGAAGAATTCCGACCGACGGGCTGGTCTCGGCCAACCCAGCGAGTTTTTCGAGGCATTCCGGATAAAGCCAGTCGTCAGCTGAAACGACCTTACAATATTTACTCTCTTTTGAAATGTAGCGGAGCGCAATGTTGTGGTTATCTATGGCTCCGACAAATTTGGGATTGCTAACTATGGTGATTCTTTTGTCCTGCCTCTGAAATTGATGAGCAATTTCCAGCGTCTCGTCAGTGCTGCAATTGTTGACGATCGTGTAATCAAACTGACCATAGCGTTGGCAAAGAACACTGGTGATGCATTCCGCCAGGAACTTGGCGCCGTTGTACACAGGCGTCACCACTGACACTAAGGGCGATGAATTCTGGGACATATTAGGTTAGCGTGCCGAAGCGGCACAGGATATCTCATTTCGAGCATGGAAGGAAACAACAGATTGGAGGACGTCGAGCATCTCCTCGGCATATCGAGCCTTCGTAAAATATTTCAGAGCCCAGCTCCTTCCGTTATCACCTAACTCTTGGGCGAACTCGGGGTGTTGATGGAGGAAGCGCACCTTGCTTGCAAGGTCCGCGTCGTTGCCAGTCTCATAAAGAAGACCATTGAAGCCTTCCCGCACTAACTCGGGCGTGGCACCGGACGCCGCGCCAACCACGGGCCTTCCCGCAAACATAGCCTCGACCGTTACCCTACCGAATGCCTCCGAACGAGAGCATACTACCAGCATATCGGCGGCACTCATAAGGTCCGAGGCGTTGTCGACCCTTCCCACAAAACACACTCGAGCTTCCAGATTGTTGACCCTGACGACTTCGTCCAACCGGTCTCGATATCCGGGAAACGATTCGCCCACTATAAACAGCTCGGCGTCGATTCCTTCGCGAACAAGGCGAGCGAGCGCACGTATTGCGTCTATCTGACCCTTGCCCTCCACCACTCCGCCGACAACCAGCATCCGAAAGCGTCCAGTTCTGGCGAACCGGGCGTCTGTGCATTCGGATCCACCTTCGGATGCAGCTCTGGCTCTGTGCATTGACGGGTAGACTACGGTCAGCTTGGACGCGGCGATATGTCGGCCGTACTTCGCAGCTAAAGCCTTCGACACTACAACACACGCCGACGATAACACGCCGACGGCAGAATTCGAGAATGCTTCGCCAAACTTATAGGAGACGCCGTGATCTTCTCGACCGAATTCATGAATATGCCAAATATGAGGAAGTTTGAGCAACTTAGCGATGATGCTCGCATTGCACACCGTGATCGTGTTGCTATAGATTACGTCGCATTTCCACTTACTAACAGTTCGCACTCCTGCGGCTATCATGCCTGAGATTTTTAAGGCGGCCTTCACGCGGCACCAGCAGGATGGCTTCGTCCACGTGACCCAAGACCCCCCGTCGAGAAATGCATAAGGAACGTTCATCTGGTCGAATTCTCGCATCAATGGACCCGGACCGGGCAGCAAGACTCGGCATTCGATGCCTCTTCCTCTAAAAGCATCAATCGTTTCTAGAAGTACCCGTTCGGCCCCGCCGAGATCGGCTGAATTTGTCACGAAGCACACTCTCACAACATGTCCTCATTACTTTCTGTCGTGGCCACAATAATTACATCTTCCCTAGGGATCTTAGGCAAGCCTCTTGCGGCCGGCAGTTTGGTGTGCGGGAAGAGCCACCTTGCATCGACGAGTGAGAGCGCAGCCACACTACTGAGATGGAAGAGAATGTATGGCTGATAGGTCCCGTTGAGGATCAACTGTCCAGCCCTCGCCGCACGGAGCTATTCGAGTATTCTGAAGATCCGGCTTACACCTGGGGAGATTGATCCCACGGCATTCCTTGCACGATCTTGACGTTGTTGTGTTTTCGTCGGTTCGTCATTGTGTGCGAAAAATACCGTCTCTCCGACCCTCCACTGACGGCCAAAGCGCCTAGTCGCCGACAAAACCGTGTTGGTACAGCCTTCTCTCAGATGGTCGTGAAGCTCGACGACAATTACACCAACCCGGTCTATCCAAGCAGTCGACGTTGCAAAGACCTCTTTCTCCGACCCTTCGATGTCAACTTTTAGGATATCGATAGAATCAAGGTGCAGATCTGACATCAGGCTATCTAAGGTCAGGGCTCGTGTTGGCCGTTGGCAACTTAGGTCAATGGGGCCTACGCCCTCCAATGTTTGGAATCCATAGTTTCCAAATCCCGGATCCACTAGGGTTATTGAGCCGTTTTCCTTCCATAGCGCGGCTTGGATTGCAACGATATTGGGATAAGGCTCTATATTCTTGGTCAGCATTCGAAAGTTTGAGCTCTCCGGCTCAATCGCGATTATCATTGCCTCCGGATACTTGCTCAAATAGAAAAGTGACGTCAGCCCGATGTTAGCGCCCGCGTCCACGATTACCCGAGGAGGCATCGAAAACTCGCTGTCGTACTCGCGAGTGACAAAGACCTGCCTGAAGACTGAGACGTCGGTAGTTCTTAACCTGAGGTATACGGGGTGCTCTAAACCGGGGACGGCGATTGGGGCTTCCGTCGTTTCATGCAGAAAGCGCGCCTTAGCGACGGCCATTACACCGCGAGCTCCGAACAGCTGATAGTACGTTTGAATCGCGTCAAGAGCGCTCATGCGCAAAGTACCGGAACGCCTGTGTCACGGCCCGATGCGACAACGTCCTGATAGACCTGAAGGAGTTTCCTTCCTGCTGCAGACCAGGTGATCTCGTGCATAGTCCTTATCGATTCTTCCCGCAGCCTGAGCAGGAGCTCATGGTCTTCATACAGCATGGTGATATGACGGCTCAGGGCTCCGACATCTCCTGGGTTGTGAACTAGCGCATTTTTTAGATGCTCACAAGTTGCACCTGAAGCTTGCGAGACCAGCAGTACACATCCGCTTCCTCTGGCCTCCGAGGTAACCAAGGCGCTCCCCTCCTCGACGCTGGGAAGAATCAAGACGTCACTTCGGCGCATCAACTCCGGCAAGTCGTTGCGATGCCCTAGTATATTTACACTTGGATCTGCCATCATCTTGGACAGCTTGTTGGCGTAGGCCGGCAGGAACTCGCCCGCTATGAGGAACTTGCCATCGCGATGGGCCGGAGATTGGAGCCAAGCTTCAAGAGCATAGTGAACGCCTTTTCGCGGCGCACAGCCGCCGGCGAACAGCATTGTGAATCGCCGCTTTCCGTCAGGCTTCTTGTTGTCAGGGAAGTAGACCCCTTCATCAAAGCCATACTGATGGCGTATCAGCTTTGACATCGGAAATCCTTTGTCTCGGAAGGTCGCCAGCACAAACTCTGAAGGGCAGAGGAGTCGATCGGCCCAACGATATTCCTCTTCTTCCTTGAGGAGCTTCTTCGCATTTTGTGCATGTTCGTGATCAGCAGGTAAACACACACCTAAACGGTCGCACTCACGCCGTACCACCTCCATCGCAAACTCCGTATGGGCGTTGGGACGTTCCAACACAGTGGGAATTCCAAGTCGGGAAGCTGTCTTTAGCGTCTGCAGTGCGCCGAGCGGCCAAGCATGGACAATGTCCACTTTTCCCGCCAGTCTCTCCAGCCGTCGCGAGACGATGGCATCGTGCAGGGCGAAAGCTCGATTACTCCCGATCAGCTTATAAGGAATGCGCAAGCGGCCTTTGGCAAGAGTAGGCCACACGCTCACCTCTGGTGCTACCGGCCTGCGCAATGCTCCTGGACAGACCAGGACGTCAGCCCCTGCCAGCGCGAGACCATTTACCTGCTGCCAGGCCGTATAACAAATTCGTTCGGCGCCGAGCTGATGAGGAAAACTATACAGCACCCTTATGTGGTTGCCCTGATAGGTCATCGATCCACCTCCCATGCCCAACCGTCGATCACGATTCCCGACTGGCTACCCGATAGCAGCAACTCATCAGCTGGGCCGGCATCGGACGGACTTTCGGCGCTCGCGGCACAGATGATCGCCAGTAGTGTGTACCAGGCAGCCTGCATTTGGTCAAAGTCCCAATACCGAAATAGGCGACCACATGAGCGAACAGGGCTGAGCTCGAGGCACCAGAAGAACCATTCCTGCCGACGGTCGCCTGCGCCCATTTTCTTCTGATCCCAAGTTGCCCAAAGCTCCGCGAGATCGTCGCAATGAAGAAAACGTAAGGTAACAAGCCCGCCAGTAACCGCGTAGGCTACATATTGGTTAGATAGATCCCACATATCCCAACCCCAGCTGTCGTAATCCTTAACCCCAATCAACCACCACTCACCGAAATGCCTTATGCAGTTATCGACCAGCATAAAACGGTGGTAGCCGGAAGACGAACCCGTCAGATCTATACGTGCAATGAGGGCCCACACAGGGGCTTTCATAACAAGGTGCAAACCAACCAGAGTAAACACCAGGCCCCACCGGAACGCCCGCATGCGGCCACGCAGAGGCCAGAAGGCAAGGCCAACTATCCCTGCAGTGTAAGCCAAGAGCGGCGTGCTCGAGTTTGAGGTTACCGTGATAACTGTTGCAGAGACCAACCCTACGAAAGCATAGAGCCTGTCGCTCCCGGCCTTCCACAGCCAAGCAAACAACGGTAGCAATGTAGCCCCAAAGACACCCGCCGTTATGTAAACTTCAAACGGTCCCTGCGCACGGAGTTTTCCCTCCCGCACAGCCGACGAGCTAGCAATTCCCCCGAATACGCTGAACATGTTGTGTCCCGTAAGTTGTTCCATCAACATGCAACCCGCTACAATCGACGCAATTATCGCGAACACTTTTATGACGCGGTTTATATCTTCGCTGTTGCGTATCAACATCCTCAACAGGAAATAGCCCCCGATCGCATCTAGTAGTGATCCAAGTTCCTTGATTAAGGCTTGTGACTCCATCCACAAGACGGAAAATGTTACCGCCGAAAAGAGTGCGCATAGCGCAAAGACGCGGTCGATGGAATTGAATCCGCCTGGAATGCTCCGGCCGAGTGACGGCATTTTGATTATTACAAACCGAGCCAGTCCGCACATCGTCAGAATCCGATACACCCGTAAAATGAATTCCTGCGACTACTACTACTTGACCAGCCGGAACAAGGAATGCTGTGACTAATAGAGGTACAACTGCATATTTCCTTGGAAGAACAATTATCAGTGCCGTCGCAAGCAGCATTACCACGGCTATCACTGGATGCAGCATGGTCTCTGCACTACCGCCGCCGAATCTAATATTGGTTGGTTCCACGTAATCTCTTATTTCGTGCTCAGGAAACAGCGGGTGCGTGTGACGGTCATTTGCAAGCGCCAGCATGCAGCAAGAGAACCTTGTTCTTGCAGTCCGGCACATTGCTGAAAGAATGCGGTATTGTCGCGCAGGTATCCTGGTCAGATACGACCGGAAGAAATACTTTCATATTGCTGTAGTAACTGTTGAACGTCTTGGCTACGGGTACCGCCAACTCGTTTGCGGCGGATGTATTGAAGATAGACTTCTCGTAACCTGCGGGCATAGATCGGAATGTTCGACCTGGTCACCCTGATACAGGTGGTCTGGACCGGCAATGAATCGTTCCAGACTTGCCTAATATGTTCACAGCAATCATAGAACTCCTTAGGCAGAATTAGACTCTGGAACGTGTTATGAATGCAAAATGCTGAGATGGCGTAATTCGTCATTCCTTTTTTAGCCGCCCTCAAACAAATGTCAGCGCCGTAGAAATCGGAAGTTCGGAAGTGTCTCGTCAAACCGCAAATCGGCAGATTTTCGCAGGACCAGCACAATCTCATCAAGAGTCTGCACAGGGGCGGGGCGCGGGAGAGGTTCTCCCATTAGGCCGATGCCGGAAGAATATACATAGCCCCGCGCCTGATCGCTGGCAGTTACCCCGTAGCAGCCCAATACGCCCCAGCGAGGACTGTTCGTATGTAAATAGTCAACAGCCTCCAACACTTGACCAACCCAAGGTCGAGGAAGAATTATATCTTGATGGCAGAAGACTATTAGATCGTTAGTTGCGCGATCAATCGCCTCGTTATAAGCCTTTGCTGCCGATTCCCAGTGTTCCTGTACCAAGATCTCGTGGTTGTGATCGCCGATAAAACAAGGGGACGCCAAGAAGTTGTCCCCAAGTATCTTGTGGTCATTTACTGCGACGACGAATGTTATCGATTCTAAAGCCAACGTGGTTCTCCGTGTATAGCTGACCTGGTCCAGTTCAGCAGTACTACTCAGCCGAGCAGGAGGCTGCCGGCGCGCGTCAGATTCTAACAACAAGAATCGTAAAGTTTGTTTTCTGTTCTTAGCTACGCTGAGATCTGGGGATGGGCGCCAATCAGGACAAACTACAGTTTCGTTGGTAAGCGCCAGCCTAAGAGGGTCGGGCCTTCCACGGAACATCTCCGACCCCAGCCGAACACGTTAGGCAATTTATTGAGGAATAGCGACCAAGTTTGAAGGGGGAGGAGGGGCTCCAGAGCCGCCAAACTCATAAGCGCCACTGTCCCATACGCCTGTTGTCGGCCGTGCTGTGGGTATTTTTGAGGGGCAACTGACTAAATGGTTGGTAGAGTCGTATAAACAAGCTAGCGTCGTGTCCGAGCAGAGTTGCGCGAAATTAGAACTGCAAGAGCTTGTCAGATTGCTTCCCGCTCCTACCGTAGCGCCGCTCGAACTTGTCGGTGCGTACTGGTCAGCGGCCGTGTAACCCTGCGCATTTGCTTGTGCATCTGTTTGATAGACTGAATGACCGTCCGTTAAGTTCGTAGGACTCAGGAATACGCCGCTCTGGGAGGTCGCCCCGATGAAATGATTATTGTAGGAGACGATGGGCGGTTGAAATGTGTTGTTCGCGATTGTCGGATCCTGCAAAGTGTTGTTATAGAGATAATATGTCCCCCCCGTTCCAGCTATGTCCCAATAATTACCTCCCGCATGAATATCATAGACGAGATTATTGTACGCAAATAAGCCAGAACTTGGGTTAAACCAAAGGTTGACTCCCATCGCTGACGTCAAACCAATGTGGCGGACTAGATTGTTGTACCAGAAAAGCGCGGTGTTATTGCCATTCAATTCATAGGAATTCGAGTGCTTGACCCCGTCGCCACTCTCGTTGATGTACTCGATCAGATTGTCGTGAAAATATTCATTATTGTTGGAAACAAAGCCCTGCGAGTTGTACCTGCAGACGCTTTGATGAATGTCGAATCCGCCATACGCAATACAGCCAAAGCTTGAGCGGGTCGCTGTCCACACCATCCACCACGATACCTATATATTGATTATTTACATCGCCGGTGGAATGCGAATCGGTCAGGATCGCGAGTCCAGTATCGCAATTCCCGTTTAGTTGCGTCGTGTAGCTGCAACTGAAAGTCTTGTGCGTCCAGCCGTGAAAATAAAGGTTCTCGAAGGTGCTGTTGTGAGTACCCTGATTCATAGTCGCCTGCGCGTCGTCGCAATTGCTGCTGCAGCTTGACGCACCGTGCCCATCCGCACCCGCAAAGCACATCCCCGTGAACTCTAAGTCGTCAAAATCCACATAATTGCCATTTTGGGTGAGAAATCCGCTGTTCGTGTTCGAACAGGAAGCAACCGGGTTCGTGGACAAGGGATTGTCGCCGGTCAGAATCGGGCGCGTCCATGCGCTTCCCACATACCACGATTTGTCAACGCCGACGTAAATGCGGCTAGTGGATGTGCCGCTAGCGGACCAAGTCCACGGTAATCCTACGGGCGTCCCTCCGCCGGAAAAATGCCAAGCGTCTCCACCCCTTAGGACAAACTGATCGCCTGGAACCGGGGCATAGGAGGCACAATTCGAAGAACAACCGCTCATCCCCGGGGCATGCAGCCACGGAGTACTCTTGTTCCGGGCCTGCGTCGCTGTATTTCCGTCCGAACCATTGGCTGCTATGTAGTAAGTGTGCTGAGCCAAGGCACTTACCGAGGTAATCACCAACCCCAAACCGAGACCCATATTGCAGATGACCGAACTTGCTCGCCTCACGTTACCTCCCCTGGGCGTGTCCAAAAGCTGCATGTGCGGCTCATGGCCTGTATTCAGGATGACAGCGAGGCTCGGAGGTGGTCAATTTGATAGGGCTACTGTACCCACTTCGGTAACCTTCGTAATGGCAAAATCTGATTACTTTGGTAATGATGCAAAGTACCAGATTAAGGTTTATGGCTTAGCAAAGGCTCGGTGCCACAGTTCCAGTGTCAGCAACGAGAAAATCTCTTTGGAGTACCCGCCTGCTGTCGCGCTGGAGGACAGCAGCTTTTCCATTCCATTAGGGCTGAAATATCCCCGGTTCGTAGCTTGGGGATCCAGCAAAATGTCTTTCACCCAACCGCTTAGGCCACCCCGCAGCCACGACTCGTACGGCACGGGAAAACCCACTTTCTTGCGCTGCACAATCTCGCTGGGAACGCGTTGGGCCAAGGCCTTTTTGGCAAGATATTTCGTGGTAAAACCGCGCACTTTCATGCTGGAAGGCAGGGCGAAAGCGAACTCCAGAATCTTGTGGTCAAGCAGGGGAACGCGTAGCTCAACCGAGTTGGCCATCGTCATTTTGTCTGCCTTGATCAGCAGATCGTCGGGCAGCCAGGTCTTGGTGTCGATATAGAGCATCGCATCCAGCGCATCCTGACCGGCGGCCCGCTCTTGCAGTCGCCGCACCGGCGCTAGGCTATGCTCGCGGTCAATCGACCCGGCGAAATTGCTTGAGTACAGCTTTCCGATCCCGTTCCCAGAGTAGCGATATGGGTTGGCCGTGCGGCTGAAATAATATCCGGGAAATTGCGCATTCATCAGGGGCGCATACTTCGCAACCCGAGGCATCGGGAACAACGAGTCAGCGAAGGTCAGCCCTCGTGAAACGCTGCTGTTGAACGGAGCGAGACCGCGCTTCACACGTTCCAGCCAGAGCAGGTTGCGATAATTGCTGTAACCCGCGAAGGCCTCGTCCCCACCCTCACCCGAGAGCAGCACCTTCACCGATTGGCTCGCCAGCTTCGATACATAGTAAAGAGCGATCGCCGGCGGTTCGCAGACAGGCTCCTCCATGTGCCAGACATATTGCGGCATAAAATCCGCAAAGTCGGTGGCGGTAATGCTCATCTCGTGATGCGAGGTTCCGAACCGTTTCGCAGCCAGCCGAGCGTACGGCCTTTCGTCAGCGAAGCCTTCGCCGGCAAACCCAACCGTGAAGCTGCTGATCTCCTGGTTCGTTCTTTCCTTGGCAAAGCTCAGGACGGCCGTTGAGTCCAGTCCGCCGCTCAGCAAGACGCCGACCGGAACGTCGGCAATCATGTGCTGCTCCACCGCCTCGCCCAGCAAATCCAGCAGTTTCGCTTCTGCCTCTTGCTCGCCCATCGTCTCGGAGGGCTTGGAGAAAGTCAGGTCCCAATACTGCTTAACTTCTGCCTGACCATTCTTAACCGTCAGGTACGACCCCGGACTAAGCTTACGTACGCTCTTCAGCAGAGTTTCTTCCCCTGGAAGATAGAGAAAGGTAAGAAACCTGTCGATCATTTCCGGAGCAACCGCCTGCTCGACCGCAGGGTCGGCGAGGATCGCCTTGATCTCCGAACCGAAGACCAGGGTCTTGTCGTTCAGAACGTAATACAGGGGCTTAATGCCGACCCGGTCTCGGGCGAGCAGCAGGCTATGCTTCTTCTCATCCCAAATGGCGAAGGCAAACATGCCTCGCAGCTTCTGTACACATTCAGGCCCGAGTTCCTCGTACAGATGCACGATTACTTCAGTGTCAGTCTGCGTCTTGAAAATGTGGCCCTTGCTCAGGAGAAAGTGCCGGAGTTCCTTGTAGTTGTATATCTCTCCGTTGAATACGATCCAGATGGTGCCGTCTTCATTCGAGATCGGCTGGTGCCCGCTGTTCAAATCGATAATCGACAGACGGCGGTGGCCAAGCCCGACTCCGGAGCCGAGGTAGACGCCTTCATCATCGGGGCCGCGGTGCCGGATCGTGCTCAGCATGCTCTTGATGAGCCCACCGTCCACGTTTGCTCCGGCTTCAAAGTTAAGTTTTCCGCAAATTCCGCACATCTAGGTTGCCCACACTCCACAACGCTGCATCATTTCCAGATGGTTTCTAGTCCGCACAGGCGTCTCAGTTGCTGCGTCCGCATGTACCGGATGAGTCGCGGGTCCGTCACCCGCGGTGGATGCACAAAGTAGCCTTTGAGAAAGCCGTACCCGACGGCGGCAGAGCCCAGAAGATAGGGCTTTCGAACTAGCCTGTAGGCACAGCTTGCCGCTACGAACAACGGATGATATCCCGAGATGTAGCAGGCAAGTCCATGTTTCACCCGGTCGCGCCAGCTTCCCTCAGCTTCGCCCGTGGGACGATGGTGGCAAACTTGAAGTTCGTCGAAGGCGCAGGTCTTCCAACCCAACATGTTTGCCTTCACTTCGTCGATCGTGTCCCACCCCGCGGCAGTCCATAATCCGCCAATCGCTTCCCAGCAAGCCTTGCGATAAATTTTCGTCGCCCCGCGCACGTGGAACTTGGGATTGGCCTCGATCTTCAGCGCACCATCAACGTCATGGTAGATGCTTCCACCGCCAATGCCCAGGCTGGGTTGCTCATCGAAGTGCTGGAAGCATCTCTCGAAGTAATTCGGGGCGAAACTTAAATCACCGTCCAGCTTCACCAGGAAATTCCAGTCCTCGGCTCGCAGGGTTTCGTAGCCTGCGTAAAACGCTTCCACCACGCCGCCACCGGATTTGCGAAAGCCGCGATTGGAACGGTGTACCGCATGAATCCAGGGGAACTGAGTGGCGTATCGCTCGATGATCTCGTCGGTACCGTCGGACGACCCGTCGTTGACGATCACCCATTCCACCGGCGTGACCGTCTGATCGATCATCGACTGGATGGTGGCTTCGATGTGCCGTTCTTCATCCCGCACCGGCGTGATGACGACGTATTTTTCGCTGTGGCTCATGTTTTACTTTTCGGCGCAATCGAAACTGCTTACTTGCTGACGGCTACGGTTTGCTGAAGGTATTCGGCCAGGCCGTTTTGCCACGGTCCGAAGGCATTCAGGCCACGACTGTTCAACTGCTGATTTTCCATAACCGAGTACTTGGGCCGCGCGACCTTGATCGGGAATTCGCCCGGCGCTGCCGGCTTGAGCACAACTTTGGTTTGCGTTTGTTCGAAGATGGCTTCGGCAAACTCAAACCACGAACAACTGCCTTCTCCCGACGCATGGTAGAGCCCGTAAGCTTGCGTGTCGGCCAGTACCAGCATCTGCTTTGCCAACTCTGAGGTCGAGGTCGGGGTGACGAACTCATCGTCGACCACATGAACTTCGCCACGCTCGCGCGCCAGCTTCAGCATCAACTCGATAAAATTCATGCCCTTAGCGCGACAAGGATGAACTCCGTAGATTGCCGAAGTGCGTAGTACGAAGTGCTTCTCCAGCGTGGCGCGGACGAAATGCTCCCCCGCCAGCTTGGTATTGCCATACACGTTCAACGGCATCGGAGCATCGCTCTCCACATAGGGCGAGTACTTGGTCCCGTCGAAGACGTAGTCGGTACTGACGTGCATCAAAGCTGCACCTGAGTCCCGCGCCGCAAGAGCGAGGTTTTTCGTCCCCATCCCGTTGACCGCGTATGCCTTTTCGGCTTCGGCTTCGCACTTTTCGACGTGATGCATGGCAGCGGTGTTGATTACCAGTTCCGGCCGCACCGCACTCAGCAATCCGGTAACGGACTCGGCCTTGGCGATCTCCATGTCACCGTGATTCACGCCGACGACGTCGTGACCGGCGGCAGCGAACGCCGCCACTACATCGCAACCAAGCTGTCCGTTAGCACCAATAACCGCTACCTTCATCGGCTTGCCGCTCCTACCATCTCTGGAATCTCGACTTCATTCTCCAAGGCCTTGAAAGCCTCAATGTTGGAGTACATCGGATTGTCCCAGCCGTCGTAGCGATCCATGTTCTCGATAAGGCTGAAGGCAATCGACTTCACATCGGCACTGGGATGGAAGCTCAGCATGTTGGCCGCCTTCTCTGTGCTGACCTTGTAATTACGGAAGTCTTCCATGTGCTTGATGCAGAGGTTGACCCGCATCGACAACCGGCTCTCAATGGCTTCCTTCACCAGGTCGCCAATCTCGCCGACGGTGTAGTTGCCCGACGCGACATTGAAGATTCCCGAGATGCTGGGGTTCGCTTCAACCGCCCGAATATAGGCCGTGGCCGCGTCTTCAATGCTCAAGATCGGGCGCCAGATCGACGGATTGTTAACCGTGATCACCTTGTTCTTCATCGCCGTCTTGAACATGGTGTTGATGATCAGGTCGAAGCGCATGCGCGGGCTGTAACCCGAGATCGTGCCTTTGCGCAGCGAGATAACCGAGAAGGTATCGCTGGCCAGTTGCATCGCCGCCTGCTCGCCCTGCAGCTTCGAAATGCCGTACGGGTAGCTGGAGCTCACTGGACGGGTCTCGTCGTAAAGCTCGTTTTCCGTGTAGCCGTAGACCGAGCAGGAAGAAGCGTAGATGAACCGCTTAACGCCCGCCATCTTGGCGGTGTACGCCAGGTAAGCCGGCGCGGCAGCGTTGAACACGAAGTTCTTGCTAGGCGAATACTCGGCCATGGGATCGTTCGACAATCCCGCCAGGAACATCACCTGGTCGTAGGGCTCAAGATCTTCCTGCGTCAGATGAAAGATGTCTTTCTTCAGGATGCCGGTCTGGTGCGGCAGATGATTGCCAAACCAGAAAAGATCGACGACATCGACTTTGTAGCCGCGATTGAGCAGCTTCGGTATCAATACCGACCCGACATATCCTCCACCACCAGCAATCAACAGCTTCACGGTTCCTCCTCCAATGCTTTGCGGTTCGCTCATCTTGCAGACCCTGTTCCCCACTGTTTAATAACGAAACTGATTGGACTCTTCCGTCGCCAGCCACTCGTCCAGCGACTGGGCTTTCTTGTCTTTATCGGAGAGGATGGGGTCGCTGATCGGCCACTTCACGCCAATTTTCGGATCGTCCCAGCGAATTCCCGACTCCGCCTTGTTGCTGTAAAGCCCGGTGCATTTGTACTGAATCTCGGCAACCTCGGAGAGCACACAAAAGCCGCGCGCGAAACCCGCCGGAGCATACACTTGCCGGCGATTCTCGGTGGAAACCTCAAGCCCGGTCCACTGCCCGAGTGTCGGCGAACCTTTCCGAATATCGACCGCAACTAGAAAGGCGCTGCCCACCGTAACCCGCATCAACTTGCCCATCGGCGGCTCCCACTGAAAGTGCAAGCCGCGCAGCACCCCTTTGGTCGAGCGGGAGTGATTGTCCTGCACGAACTGGTGCGGTATCCCGATTTCCTTGAACTGATCTTCACGAAAGGTCTCCATGAAGAAACCGCGAGGGTCTTGAAAAATATCGGGCACGAGAACGACCATGCCATCCAGTGGCCGTGATTCAACTCTGATATCCACGTAACAATCCTTAGGTTGAGATAATTCTTGGGACTTACTGTGGGACTTGGAGGGGGACTTCCAGGCTCATTTCCGGCTCTACCCCAAGCTCAACCAGGGCGATCGGATCAACGCGTTCATTCCATTCAGCGGTTACACGGTACATTGCGATTTGCTGCTTGAGTCTCTCTGACCCCTTGAGAAGGCCAACGCAGCTATAACCCGCCTGTCGAATCCGCAGCCATGCTACGGCTGGAAGCCGCGAACGGCGCGCGCCCTTCTTACCAAAATGCTTGTAGAAGTAACGGTACCGGTTGCGGTGCTTGTCCAGCTCAAACGCTACGCGGAATGACTTGACCGACTGTCCCACCAGGTGGGTAATCGTCGCTTCCGGGGTGTAAAGGATGGGGTAGCCTGCGTCCCAGATCTTGTGACAGAGGTCGACGTCCTCGTAGTAGTAATAGAAGCGCTCATCGAAGCCGCCGATCTGCTTGAGCAGGGTGGCTCGAACCATCACGCAGCAGCCAGACTGCCAGTCGATTTCACGCTCGGTATCGCCCTGCCAGCGCACGTACTTGTCGGCCACGAACGCATCCGACAGATAGCCCAGCGGGCGGAGATACAGAGCGGCAATCCAATCGCGCCACACCGTGGGAAACGGACGCGCCGGCCCTTGATACGAACCATCGCGATTTAAGACTTTGCAACCAAACCCGCCGGCTTCCGGATGCCGCTGGGCGAACTGCACAAACCGGTCCAGAGCACCGTCGTGAATGATGGTGTCCGGATTCAGGATCAGCACGTATTCGCCCTTGCTGGCCTCGATGCCAACGTTGTTACCCTTGGCGAACCTCAGGTTGGCGCCGTTCTCGATGACGTGGACTTGGGGAAAGTTCTTCCGGATGAAGCCCACGGATTCGTCGGTCGATCCGTTGTCGGAGACGATGACTTCGAACGTTATCTCGTGCGTATGGGCAAAGATCGACTGCAGGCAATCGGAGATAACCTTCAGGTCGTTCCAGCAGAGGATGACGATCGACAGCGCCGGTTGTTGGACGTTGGCGTTCACAGCGGACTCCACTTTGTCTGATAGATCTGCGTTACCCCAGGCTCGTTCCCGTTTGCGCTCCTTGGTTTGGACGCCTGCCGGGTGGCAAATGCAAAGAGCAACCAGCCAAAATGATAGGGACGGCATTCGAAGCGAACCCGCAGTTGCTCCAGCAGCTTGACCTTGCCGCCATAGCCGAACGATCTCAGAGCGCCTGCCAGGTACGTCTTGTACTTGCTTCCCCGGTGAATGCTTCTCCAGATCATGTCGTCCGACCAGTGCTGCATGTCGTACTCCAGCTCGTTAGCGCCGGTGATCCACTGCAGTCCTCGGTAGACCGGTCCACGGAAATCCCAGCCAGTGGCATCGCTCAGCGCGAACAGGGCCATCGGCGCCATGCCATCCTGGTGAACCGAAAACACCGGATACTTTCCCAGCACTTCGCCCGTGTTGGAATCGTAATGCCACCACCACTGGCCAAGCTTTCCCTGCAACCGGCAGATCGACTCTGCACAGTTGTAGGCCGCGGCAAAGGACGCCTGTTTGTCGAAGGCTTCGCCGAAACGAGTAAGCGCGTAGATCGGATAGACCTGGTCCGCGAAGCAGCCGATGTGGCTGCGCAGAGCTGCTTTCAACGTGCGACCCTTTGCCAGGTGACCGAAGATGCCGCCTTTACCCTGGTTGCGCATCAGCAGTTCATAGGTCTGAAATGCCACGCCGGCGAACTTATCGCGGCAGTGCGCGTCGGCCATGATGGCATGCGACAGTCCGGCAAGAAACCACGCAACCTCGGTGGTGCTGCCTTCCCGCGCGTCAGCAAAGCGATGCAATGCATCTTTTATATCGATGCTGGCACACAGCTTCCCCAAGTGCCGAGAGGATGCCGAAGCCGACAGCCACAGAAGCAGGCCCAGGTCGCCGACGCCTTCTATCCAGGTCAGGTCGGCCAACAAAGCATCAAGAATGTTCTCGACGTCGAAGGGAACCGCCATCCCCGCGGCCGCACACTCCAGCAGCCCAAGCAGCGTGATCATGGTGTAGCGCGGCGATGCTCCCTCGCGCACCAGTCCCTCCGCGGTGCGCACCCGCCGGTGGCAGAACAGCTTGGTGTTGGGGTCGAACATTGGCACCAGGCCGTTTAGCGATACTTCACACAGGCGAGGAACGTCAGGCCGGCGCGAGCTTCGCCGTTCGGGGCGGCCAATAAATTGTGGCGTCGTCTGTAGCTGTGGGGCGGTTTCAGGCATATGAACTCATCTGGCCGGCGGCAACGCGCCGGTCATTTTGTATTTCGTGAATTGTTGATTGGCCTTGCGGGCGCCGCCGATTGGCGGTGGTTGTACTCAGAGTACGGCTATCTCTCTACGGGAACGCCGCCGATGCCAACGGGGGAGTGCTGCACGGCTGTCGCGTCATGTCCTTCGGCGATGGCGATAATGTTGTTCACTATGGCTTCCAGCGCACCGTTGCTGCCGATCTCTTCCATCGATTCGACATTTCGGCGTTTCAGAGCAATCTTCGTTTTGACATCTTCCACGCTTTGCAGCAGCACCAGGCGGCCTGTCGCTTCCAGGAACCGGTCGACTCCGCCTATCTTCCCGCGGAAGATGCTGTACACTGGCACACGCAACGCAGCCGCTTCCCGGTTCATAGTGCCGCCGCCGCTGATGACCAGCTCCGAATGCCAGATAAGATTTAGACCGTCTACCGCGTGTTCCGGCACAATCAGCTTGCGGCTCGCGAACAGATGCGGCCACGACTTACGAATCGCCATCTCCTGCGCGTGATTGCGCGGCAGCAACACTGTCTTAACTTGCGGCTCCCGGCTCAGCATTTCCAAAACCGCGGAGAACAGCTTGTCGCTTTCGGGATTGTGGTAGTGCGCTTCGTTGGCCGGCGGTCGTAAGGTCACCAGCAGGTCGGTATCGTCCAGCCCAAAATACTTTCTTATCGACGCGTCCGGCTTAAACTGCGGCACATAGACGTCTTCTTTGATTCCGGGATATTTCAGAAGCCGTTCGCGCTTGATCGGGATTGCGCTCGCTTCGATCGGTTCGGCCACCATCACCCAATCCGGTCGGGCCAGCACGAGGCCCCGGGCAAATTCGTAATCCATCAGCAGGACCGACGGCACTCGCGCCAGGGTGCAGGCTACGATCTGGGCGCGCGATCCATGCGAAACCGCGATGTCAGGCCGCTCTTTCGCAATCACTGGGGCAAGTTGAAGAGCTCGTACTCCCAGTCCGGCAATCTTCAGCAGCTTGTGTTTGCCAAAGTGACGCCCGATGCGCTGATAGCTCAAGCCAGCGGCGTCCGCCAGATCGCACACCTGAAAAGCGTCGCGCGCCGTGACCAATACCGAGTAGCCTCGCCCGCGCAACTCCTCAATGATCGGCTTGAACAGCGGGACGTGCGGCGAATTGTCCAGATCAATCCAGATTTTCTTTGCCACGATGATGCCTTACGGCCCTTCTTGGTGGGTTGGCCTACAACCAAAGACTTAGCCCATGTATCGGTACAGCAGTTTTCCGGCCGCAATCAGAGCGTTGTCAGGAGCGTGAGAGAACACATACTTGCGAATGCTGGAGTGCCTACTCGCTGGGGCCTTGTCTCGCCTGGTTTGCAAAGAAGGCCGCCAGTAGGACAACGGCGTTTTCTTAGCGCCCCATCGATCCTTGAAGCTCACCAGCCCAAAGTCGTCCGCATCGCTGCGCCCCATGTCGAACTCCGAAGCGCCCTCTTGCTTCCCAGCTTGGATCGCGTTCCACAGAAGAAGCTGCGTCGCTCCAAGCTCGTTGATTCGGTGATCCGAAGCGCCGTACTTGTAAGTGAAGGTTTGCCTAAACTTCAGGGTAAGGATGCTGGCGATCGCGTGCTCATTTTTGTACGCCACCCATACGGCAACCTTGTCCGCCAGCTGCGTAATCAGATTTCGGAACCACTCAATGGGTTGCGGTGGTAAGCCGTGCCGGCGACGCGTAATCACCAGGAGCCGGTAGAAGTCTTGCAGCAGCGACTCCGTATTTCCTCGCCGAATAACAATCCCTTCGCGCGTGGCTCGCTTGATCTTTCGCTGGACACAGCTTTCGTGCAAACCACGGAAAATCTCATCCTCATCAGGCCGCAGATCCAGTTTGTGAAGCGAGTACGCACTGTCCGGTCCGCACACCCCGCCATCCGCCGTCGCCGCCCGTGAATCTCGCACCTCGATGTAGCGGAACGAACCGGGTTCGAGTTCGCTCTCGAGATAGCCAAGCAAGAAATTTATCTGCCCGGCATTCTCCGTCAGCATTGCGCAGTGGTCTGAAAACGGCAACGAAACCAGCCTGCGCCCGCCAACCCAATCAGCGATCCGGCAAAATGCAATGGCGCTGGTTAACGGCTCGCCCGGCGCACTGCATGTGAACGCGGTTGGTAGGTAGTTGTAAGTCTTCTGCAAGGCCTGAAGCCAACCGCGAGAATGAAAGATCGAAGCCTGGGGATGGGTGTCGAGCAGGTTCGCCCAGCGCTCATCCGCCAAAGGATCGGTTTCGTAAACTTTCATTCTCGCTTCTCGGCCTTGCGTCCAGTCGCGTCTCCGTCTAAGATGCGCTGCTCACAACTGTCAAACATTCTTTCAATGCGCCAACGACTCGTATCTGATCGCTATGCTTTAGCTGCGGGTACATTGGCAAGGACAAGATCTCAGCCGACACGCGTTCGGTGACTGGCAGGTCGCCCTGGCGATAACCCAAATGCCGATAGGCTTTCTGCAAGTGAAGCGGGATCGGATAGTGAATTCCCGTGCCGACGCCAGCGGCTTTCAAGCTGGCTTGCAGACCTTCGCGATCTTGAACCCGAACGACATACAAGTGATAAATCGCGCGGGAATCTTTCGGCTCAAAGGGAATGATCACACCTTCTTCGCCGGAGAGCAGTTCGTTGTAAGTCCCGGCCCGCTCGCGGCGCAGGCTGTTCCACTTGGCCAGATGAGCCAGCTTCAAGTGGAGGAGTCCAGCCTGAATGGTATCGAGCCGACCATTGTAGCCTTCCATATCGTGGTAATACTTTTCCGCTTGGCCATGATCGCGTAGCTGCACGATACGCTGCGCAATAGCTTTGTCGTTGGTCGTGACCGCTCCGGCCTCGCCGCAAGCACCCAGGTTCTTGCCGGGATAGAAGCTGAAGGCAGCCGCCTTGCCCATCGTTCCGGCCTTGCGCCAGCGCTTCTCTTCCTGCGAGAAGTACTCTGCTCCGTGTGCCTGGCAGGCGTCTTCCACTACGATCAGGTTGTAAATCTTGGCCAGCTTCAGGATCGGATCCATGTCGGCCACCTGTCCGTACAGGTGAACCGGCACGACCGCGGTGATGGTCCGTCCGCTGCGCTTCGACACCGGACGTCCAGTGTCCGTATCGCGATCGCACTGATCTTCCAGATATTCGCGCAGCTTTTCCGGATCGAGGTTGTAGGTACGCTCGTCGATGTCGACGAACTCCGGATATGCTCCGGCCTGCGAAATGGCCTCGGTTGTCGCAATAAACGTGTTGGAAACCGTCAGGACGCCATCGCCTGGCTGGATGCCGGCGGCCATCAGCGCAAAACGCAGAGCATCCGTTCCACTGCCTACCCCAACACAATAGTCGGCATCGCAGAAAGCGGCGAATGCCTCCTCGAAGTCTTGGACAGGCTTTCCGCCGATGAATCCTGCGGTGTGCAGGGATTTACGGAAGAAAGCGACTAACTCTTCTTCCATCTCCACATGAGGGGTAATCAGATCAAGAAACGGGATATTGCTGCTGCTCATTGCGCGCGGCTCCTCTTCCGCGAAGTGACGAAGTTCGGTCCAGCGTTAATTTGTTTCAGATGGTTGCTGAGGTTTCGGGCTTAGCCCGCGACGGCGGCTTTGCGCGTCAAGGTCAGCGGCCGGATAGGCACCGCAGCTCCGCGGTTACGCAGCGACTGATCGGCAGCTTCCAGCATCTTGACTACCCGGAGACCCGCCAGGCCGTTGTTGAACGGGGTCTGGTCATTGACGATGCACTCCACAAAGTAGCCCAACTCCATCCGCAGCGCTTCCACCTGTTCCAGATGCGGGGAATACATGTCGCCGGAACGATAGTTGACCAGCAGATTGTACAGACCCTCACGATTGGTGATCTGCACGCCCTTGTCGTAAATCTTGATCTTCTCGTCGGCTTCCAGGTCGTTCCACACCAGCATCTTCTTCTCGCCGCCGATTAGAGTCGTCCGGACTTTGACCGGCGACAGCCAGTTGACGTTGATGTGCGCAATGACCTGGTTCGGGTAATACAGCGTGATGAACGCGACGTCTTCGTGTCCATTCAGGTGCGTCTGCCCGGTGGCAACAATCTCCTCCACGTCGCCTTCAATCAGGTGATCCATGATGGCGAGGTCATGCGGGGCGAGGTCCCACACCACGTTGACGTCGTGTTGAAACAAGCCCAGGTTCACGCGGGTCGAATCGTAGTAATACAGTTTGCCCAGCGCGTCTTCCTGGAGCAACTGCTTAATCTTCCGGACCGCGCCGGTGAACAGGAACGTGTGGTCCACCATGATCTGCAGGTTGTTGCGATCGGCAATGTCGATCAACTCCTGCGCCTGCGACGCGTTGCTGGTGAAAGGCTTTTCGACGAACACGTGCTTGCCGTTCAGCAGCGCGCTCTTGGCCAGTTCAAAGTGGGTCCAAACCGGAGTAATGATGGCGACTGCGTCGATTTCAGTCGACGTGATAACTTCCTTCGCATCCGCAATGATCTTGATTCCGTGAGTGGCTTTCTGAGCACGCTCCCGCGCACCCTGGGAGCTGTCCGCGATAGCCAGAACCCGGGCGCCTTGCAGCCCTTCCAGGTTCCTGACCACATTGGGTCCCCAATAACCGTACCCAATGACGCCGAAATTGATCACGGACGGTTTACTTGCTGACGACGAACTTTTGACGGGTAATTTTCGAGTACCAGTAGACAAGTGACATACCTCGCTATGGAGCGGCGGCCAGATTAAGTTTCTTTGGGATATGGAGCGTGACGGCGTGGCGACTTACTAGTAAGAACCTTCGCCGACGACAACAGCGCGCGGCGTTTGCAACAGAATCTTCAGGTCCAGCCAAGGCGACCAGTTCTTGGCGTACCGGATATCCAGGCGGACCATCTCGTCGAACTTGACGCGGCCTCGGCCATTCACCTGCCACAGTCCGGTGATACCGGGCTTTACTTCCAGCACGCGACGGCGATGCCAGGTTTGATAAGCAGCTACTTCGTAGGGGATCGCGGGTCGAGGTCCGACCAGCGACATCTCTCCTCGCAGAACATTCAGGAATTGCGGCAGCTCATCCAGACTGGTGCGCCGTAAGATCCAGCCCACCGCGGTGATTCGCTTATCATTCGTAAGCTTGTAGACGCCGTCACCGTTTTTCGTCACCTGTTGCTGCGCCTGATCGGCGATCAACTGGGTCACATACTCTCGATGAATGTTGGAGTCGTTGTCGACGTACATCGAGCGAAACTTGAGAAAGGTGAATGGCTTGCCGTACTGTCCGACGCGTTGCTGCCGGAAGAAGATCGGTCCCTTGGACGTAACTTTCACCGCCGCGGCCAAAACCAGAAACACCGGCGCAAACAGAACCAGCATGAGCAGGCTGCCCACTATGTCCATAGTGCGCTTGGTGATGGAGAAGAACTGCGTCACCTTGCCGTCCCTCCCCAGATCGGGATAAAGCGTCGGATTGCTGGGCCGTTCCGGGTGGTCCTGGTCCCACTTGTCAGGGAACAGGTGAAACGCGATACGCACCTGGTTGAACTGATCGAAGGTCAGATTCTCGCGCAGGATGCCGCCCATCCTGGTCAGCATCGCGCTCAGAATCGACTTCTGATCGTAGATCACGAGTTGGGTGAACATTACCCCAACTGCGGTGCGGTTCTTGTACCAACCGACGACGTCGGTTTCGCGAGTCACGGGAATCAATGCCGCAATCACATTGGTCAGCACTTGGCTGGCGCGTTCTTCACTCAGGCACTCGCCCGTTTCCAGCAGCATCAGCAGGAAGGGCTTGGCAGAACGCTCCGTCCGCTTGCGCTCGATGGCGATCATCCGCTTGAAAGCTTCTTCCTGCAGGATTTCGCGCTCGTCGCCGGATACCGACTGCACCAAAAGCGGATCCCGGCCGGAACCATTATCGTTTTGTAGCGTCACAACATCCTCCGCAGATTCGTCGCTCCGGTCTCTCCGCGAGCACGCGTTTCGATTTCGCTGTAAGACGCAAATCTGTGCGTCAGCCAATTGGAATGGAATCGTCGGGGCCGGAAAAACTAGCTTTGAATGGAAACTACTGGTCTTGCTGAAGAATCGGCAGGCTGGAGCGGCACCACTCGGGTCGAATAGTACTTGTAGTTGTTGTTGGTGGCTTCTTTCGAACCATTCATGATGGCGCCAATCAGCTTGGACTGCTCTATGGTTTCCAGGCTGCGCTGTAACTGACGCTTCGCCGTCGTTCCCGGCCGCGTCACCAGCAGAATTCCGTCTGCCAGCCGCATCCAGATACTGGTATCGGCAAAAGGCAGCACCGGCGGAGAGTCAATTAGGATCCAGTCGAAGGAAGCGGAAAGCTCATCCATCAGCGCGCCGAGTTTTGCCGGCTGCATAAATTCCAGCGGATTCGACAGCGGGGTGCCACACGGCAAGATCCAGAGTCCCAGGCTTTCGAGCTGGTAGATGTACTTGCTCGCTTTGGCATCGGTTTCCAGCAGGTCGCTCAGCCCCGGCAGTCCTTCCAAGCCGAGTTGCTTCGACAGCGATGGCCGCCGCAGATCACCTTCAACCAGCAGAACTCTCTGCTGCTTGCTGCCGGCTAGAGCGCAGGCCAGATTGCCGGCGATGGTGCTCTTGCCTTCTCCGGCGACCGAACTGGTGACAAGAATCCGTTTCAACGAGCGCTTCTGCTGCAGGTGCCGCAGGCGAATGTTGAGGAAGCGAAACTTTTCCGCGGCCAGGCTTTCGGTGTCGAGAATGCACACCAGCTTGCTTTGCGGAGCGATCGCCACGCGGGCTTTCTGAAATTGCGATTGGTTCGCAGTTTCGACGCTGGGCACGGTCTGCTCGCTTTGAGGCGCGGAGTGACCAGCCTTGCGTTCCACGATCTCCAGAAGCTCTTTCGCGCCGGCCATTCTGCTCCCGGAACGTTCGGCTTCCGTCTGATTTAATGCGTCAAATATTTGGCTCATCTCTGCTGATCCCGGTTGTTATGGCCGCTCGGGTTCAATTTCCCGGACCGACCCCTTTCTTAAGTAGGTAAACAGCTCGAGCAAGGTCTTCGAGGCTCGCCGTGCGAGCGTTTCGTCGAATACCAACTCGGGCTCCGCAGGTGGAAGGTGCACTACATCCAGGCGAAGATCGCACGCCGCGTTATGAACGATTTCCGGAGTCACGCTGCGTAGCTTACGGGCAAAGGCGGAAATCAGCGCGTTCTCGCAAAGCGTATTGATCAGTCGCGGTATGCCGTGCGAATGGCGATACACCGTCGCGACCGCTTCTTCGGGAAAGAGCCCGGATTCAGACTCCGCCCCGGCGATTCGCAACCGCCGCTCAATGTACCCCTTGGTCTCGTCGAAATCCAGTGGAGTCAACTGCGCCCGGTGCGCCACGCGCTGCTTCAATTGCCGCAGGGTGGGCGAATCCAGCTTGTCGTCCAGTTCCGGTTGCCCAACCAGCAGAATCTGCAGCAGCTTCTCGCGGGGCGTTTCCAGATTTGTCAGAAGGCGTATCTCTTCCAGAATGTCCTCTGACAGGTGGTGAGCTTCATCGACGATCAATACAGTCGTCAGCCCCTTCGAGCCGCGAGCAACCACGAAATTGCTGAACTCGGTCAGTATCTCGCTCTTGTTCTTGCCGGAGACGGATAAGCCAAAATCGCTGGCAACATATTGCAGGAACTCACAAGGGGTCAGCCGGCCGTTAAAGACATAGGCGTAGGCCACATCGTCGCTTCCCTTAAACAGATCCAGCAAGCAACGCAGCAGCAGGGTCTTCCCTGTCCCCACCTCTCCGGTGAGCACGACAAAACCCTTGTGTCCGCGGACCCCGTGATACAACGCCGCCATTGCCTCGTTGTGGCGAGGGGTAGCAAACAGGAACGACGGATCCGGACTGATGTCGAACGGATTGCGCTTTAATTTGTAGAAGGATTTATACATCGCGGCCTGACTAGCGTCCCAAAGAACTAAAGGTTGATCCCATCAGAATGAACGGGAGTACCAGCGAAGCGGCTGTCCACCCAAACCAGGCACGCTTTTTTGGAGTGCCTTCTTGCGGCTCGGTGATGATCACCGGCAGCTCCGAAATCACGGCAACCGGCAGCAACTTTCTCAGGTCCGATTCGCTGTAGACCCGGTCGTCCGTCATTTCGAAGGCCCAGGTTACAGCTGAACCAAGTACCAGCCCGGCCAGCAGCCCGATGCCGCAGAACTTCAGGCGGTCAGGAAAACTGGGCTTCACCGGAAGGCTCGGGGGATCGAGAATCCGGAAACGTTCGCCTTGCTGCACCAGTTCCATACTGGTCGCCATGGCCGAGTCATTCTTCTTCTTGAGCAGATCGTCGTACGACGCCTTGGACTGATCGTACCCGCGGGTCAGGTCGGAAAGCTCCTGCTCCCGAACCGGCTCAGTGTTCAGCCGCGCCTGATAATCGGCAATTCGCGCCTTGAGTGCGGCAATCGACTGCTCACGATTCTTGATTTCAATCTGGTTCGCTTCCAGTTGGCTCTGCAATTGCGGAAACTGTGAAGGATCCTTCGCTGCGCTGCTCTCGATGCTAGTTGCCGCCGGCTTCGCATCGGCCGCGGTGCCTTTCGTCTTCATGTCCGCCACGAACTGGTCACGCTGCGCTTGCGTCTTCGCAATCTGGTCTTTCACCTTGCGTACCTCCGGATACTGGTCTCCGTAAGTGGAACTCAGGTCACGCAGGTCCGACTTCAGCTTGTCTAGCTTCTGGTCGATGGCGTCGAGCCCGAGTCGCGTACCCTCTGGGCTCTTGGAAGAACCTTGCAGCGCACGGTACTGGTTCAATAGCGTTTCCAGATAAACATGTTGCTGCTGAGTGGTGTTCAGCGCGTCTGACTCGGCTTGCAACTGCGATTGCAGCCCTCCGAGAATCTGCAGATTGCTGGTCACCTGGGTGGGCAGTTCTCCCACATGCTGCCCCTTGAATTCCCGAATCTTTTCTTCCTGGGCTTCCAGGCTCTGGCGAGCCGTATCCAGTTGGTTCTCCAGGAACTTGGTATTGCCTTCGGATTGCTGCTGACGAACTTCCAGGTTCTCGTTGATGAACAGGTTGGTCAGCTTGCTGGTCACCTGCTGCGCTACCAGCGGATCGTGCGCCGAGTAGTAGACGTTGAATGCGCTGATGCGATTGTCCGCTCCGCGGACCAGTTCAATCTCGATGTCCTTGCGCATCCGCTCCACGATTTCGTCGGGAGTCAGACGGGTGCGGTCCGCCGCATAAAGGTGCAGCTCATCAACAATCTGCAGCAGGCGCGAGCGGCTCAGGATTTGCTGCGTGATGCTCTGCATGCGTTCCTGCAGCGTGTCCACCACGTTGGGCGTTACGTAGTCCTTGGGCATGGTGGGCTGTTCCACCAGAATCAGGGTCCCTGACTTGTACTTCACGGGCAAAAACCAGCTTGAACCCCAAACCGCAAGCCAGATCACGAACATCGGAATTAGGAAATGAAGGTGGCGACGGCGCACGATCTCCAGGTAGTACTGGATCGATTGACCCTCGGTAACGTGTTTATCGACTGTTGGTGGCATAACTACCTTTGCAAAGGCCGGGAAAGTTGATAGCTGATGGAGAAGAAAGCGCGATTGATGTTAGGTGTTGCGGGGCTTGTGATGTCAGCGTACTTTTGCTGTACCCAGTTATAACCGAACTGCAGATTTAGATGATCGGTCAGCGTACGTTGCAATGAAACCGTGCCAGTCGAGCGTGGGCCCCCTGGGCTTGACGAAATGAAAAGCGGCGTCAAATGTCTGTGTAATTTGCATAGCTGGCGCGGTCCAGCCGTCCAGTACGGCTCATCTGCCAAGTTCGCTGAAGCACCAGGCGCTATTAGAGTGGAAAGCTCCGTTCAGCCCTCCACCACCCGTCACGATTCTGCGAATAACTCAAACCTAATGTCGTTCGTTCGCCTTGCCAGCCCAGGCTGACCATTGTCATCGGTGTCCACGACTGCGATGACGGCAGCGGCATTTGGACTGCACTGTAATGCTGCGGACCGGCTGAAATTGATAGGGACAGCGTGGGTTTAAGGTAAATGGACACAAAGCCAAAAATCGTCTGCGTCTGCATTCGCGTTTGCGAAGGCGACAATTGGTTCGAGGTTGAGCCCTCAGAGCTTAAGACGTCCTGAAACTGATACGTTCCGCCGGCATAATACCTATCGCCCAAGCGGTAAGAAAAAAACAAGGAGGCCCCCGAAGAGCGCGAGTTATAGATACCAGACCCCACACTGGCGTTTGGGTAATACAAAGTGTTGAAGTTCGCGTTCCCGCCCAGCATGCCGTTCGCACTAGTTTGATAGGTATATTGTCCGCTTGTCCCGTTATTGATCTGGTCCGCTACCGGGATAATGAGAGCGGCCCGCGGCACCGGGACTGAGCCGGACACCGACGTCCCGGGCTGGGGATTTGGTTGATTGAAGACGTTAGAAGTTCTGAAGAAGCCCTCTTGCACACTGAGCGTCATGTTCGGGCTCAAGCTAAATAGGGCATTCAGGCCGAGGCTCTGATCAAATTGGTTGTAAGCGCTCGTGTGTTGGTACACAGTGAAGCCAGGACTATACTTAGCCGTCAGATGCAGTCGAGGAAGAGATTTATCAAATCCGAAAGTCGGCCAGAGCGAATAGCTGACATCCTCACCGGATGGGCGCAACTCCACTTACGTCACTGGAATACGCAGCTCGTCTGGGTGATCCGATCCGCCAGTAATTTGCTTCGCGTTACCCCGGCAAACTCCGACGGAAATGGGTCGGCGCTCACCGGAGGAGGCGTGCGCAGTTGCACATCCTCGCTAGGGTCAGTGCTCGTTTGCGAGTTGGTGGCCTCTTCCTGGGCCCATGCCGAGGCACATACCAGGAGAAGCAGTCCTAAGCAAAGTCGTGCGCGCATAGGTCTTCCTACGGAACAACGATCGTGTCACGGGGTTGAAGCGTTACGTTCTGGGCCAGGTTCTTGCCTTTGATCACTTCCTGGTAGTCGAACGGCATCCGTACTTCCGTGCCCTCAGGTGTGATCCGCAGGACATAGATTGCCTTGCGTTTGGCGAAGTCACGGCAGCCACCGGCCAACGCGATCGCATCCAGCACTGATGTCGGATTGCTGAGCGGATAAGAACCCGGCTTGGCAACTCGACCAAGAATGTTGAATTTCTGGCTGTTGATCTGCTCGACGATCACCGTAACTTCCGGCTCGGCCAGAAACGGTTGCAGCTTGGCGGTGATTTCTTCCTCCAGCTTCAAAGGAGTGCGGCCTGTCGCCTGCACTTCTCCAATCAGCGGCAGCGAAACTCGCCCATCGGAGCGAACCGGCACTGAGCGCGAAACGTCAGGCTGCTTCCAAACGCTGATGGCCAGTACATCTCCATTGCCGATCACAAAGCCGTCATCGTGCCCCTTGCTGGGAGATACCTTCGAGGGCGAAGCAATCGAAGTCATCTCGTTCGTCGCTACCTGCGAACCGGCCGGGCTTCCCACCTGCGATTGAGCGGCAACGCCGCCGGCAAGTACAACGCAAGCCAGCGCCCCACCCAATCCTTTGTGCCACGTGCGAATCAAAACATTTTTCATATATGCCTCTCCGCGGATCTGTCCTGCATCGCTCAGTCGGCGCGACCACTACCTCTGAGCCCGCTTCCGTTTCCGCGTATCCCTGTTCCGCCCGAAATTTGGGAAGACTCAGGCGACCTCATCTGGTATTGCTCGATCTTGTACAACAAGGTTCGATAACTGACTTTGAGCAGCCGCGCCGCCGCCTTGCGGTTCCATCCCGTCCGCTCCAGCGCCGCGCCAATCGCGTTGCGCTCGGCTTCCAGCTTCACTGTCTGCACTAGCGATTTGAGTGAGGCCGTGCCGGGATTGTTGACTTGCGGCTGATCGGTGCTGACTGTCTGCTGGCTCGTGGAATAACGCTGGGTGAATGCTTCGTACGCAGCAGCGCCCTTCGAGTCGGTTTCCCTTCCGAAGGCCATTTCTTTTCCGCCCGCCAAGAGATAGCGCTTCACAAAGTTTTCCAGCTCGCGCAGGTTGCCCGGCCAGTTGTGCGACCGGCAAGCCTCGAGGACAGCAGGAGAAAAAGTGCGGGGTGAAAGTACGTATTGTTTCGCCAGTTGACGCATGAAGCCGTGCAACAGCAGCGGTACTTCTTCCCGACGCTCGCGCAACGGAGGCACCCGAAGCGTGTAGGTGCTGAGACGGTAGAAAAGATCTTCTCTGAGCTTGTTTTCCGAAACTGCTGGTTCCACGTTACCCGTGCTGGCGGTCAGAACCCGAACATCGACGGGTACGATCGCTCCACTTCCCGGCCGGGAGAATTGCTTCGACAGCAGGACCTCCAACAGCTTGGTCTGCAACATCATCGGCATTTCCGTAACTTCGTCGAGAAGAATCGTGCCTTTGTCGCATAGCTCGAGTTTTCCCGGCTTTAGTTGCGGTAGCCCCACTCCATTCTTCTCGAAGCCGAACAGTTCAGCTTCCAGCAGGTCACTGGGCAAGGCAGCACAATTGATTTTGGCGAAGTTAAATCCAGACCGCACCGACATCTGATGTATGAGCCGTGCGGTCGTCTCTTTGCCGCTGCCGTTCTCTCCCATGATCAGCACGGGAGCATCGGTTTCGGCCAGCAATTCCGCCTGCGCCCGAAGCTTCCGCATAACCGGGCTGGCGCCGATGAAGAATGAGTCAGTACCAACCGCCTCGACGTCATCGCTCGTGATGGCCACGTCCAGACCGTCGTCTTCGGTGAAAAGGTGCCGCCGGATCACTCTTTCCAGCCCCTGGTCTTCCACTGGCCGGATGATGCAGTCGCGGGCCCCGAGGCGTAGCGCTTCCTGCCGGGTAGCCACATCGTCCTGATCGCAAATGACGATGATGGGCAGCTCGGGCCGTATCCGGCGCAGCCAACGCAGGAAGTGGAGGCCGTCGCTGTCGATCCGCGGCAAGTCCAGGATGAGCATGTCGGGCGTTACCCCCGACTGCACTCGTTCCATGGCGCCCCAACCGTTGGTTGCGCTTTCCAGCTGCCAATAGTTCGACTCTCCGACAGACCAGAAAGGACGCAGAACCGCGGATTCCCGGCTTACTACTAACAAACGTAGTATTTCGGTTGCTTTTCCCGACACCGGTTTGGTGACTCCTAGCATAGGCGTAGTAGATAAAAGGTATGGATGGATCTTCTAGACTGGCTCGACGTCGTAGCCTTCAATGCTGAGGCTCAATGATCGTTGAATCGCATCGAGAGTGATGACAAGTTTTTGTTCGCCGCTTCTGGATACCAGAACGCCTTCGACACCCTTCATGGCGCCGCTGCGAATGCGAACCCGCTGCCCAATCTGCAGCAAAGGATGAGAACTGAAGGGAAGCTGTCCTTCCACTACGGTGCGGACAGCGTGAATCTGCTCTTCAGGAATTGGATCGCCGCCGCCGTGTATTCCAACAAATCCCAAAACCCCATTGACCTGTAGAACTCGTACCCGCTCCTCGTTGGTCGGAACAATCCGGACAAACACGTAGCAGCTGAACAAGGGCGACTCGATAATCTTCTTCCGGTCGCTCCAGCGGCGCTCTTCCTTTACCAGCGGCAGAAACGCGGTCAAGCCAAGATCGTGGACTTCCTGGGCAACGACTTTCTCGTGCCGCGAGCGGGTATGAACCGCAAACCACTTCTCTGCTTCAACCGCCGGCCCCAGAACCGGGAACGCCGGCGGCTCATAACCTACCCAAGATTGTTGACTGGCACACATAGCTTCGCCCTCTGAGTCACATTCGCGACTTCTAATCGGATTTGCCTAACCGTGAATTCGGGGCTTGTAACCACGTCCTGATGTTGCCGAGACGCGGGCCCACGAGAGGCTTCTTGCAATCCTTACCGTCATCCCGCCGCTCAACGCGCGCGCTAACGCCCGCGATTGCGACGTTCTTTTACAAGGGGGTTGTTATGTCCAGCAGTGAGTGGACTGTAAGGCAGGTTGCACACGGTCGCAAGAGGCACACAGTCTCCGCGACGCTTGACTCTGTACTGACGGAGACCGTGGTCTCCCCTGTCCGAGTTGGCGTACTCAGAGACGGTATTCTCTATTCTAAAATCGGACGCCAATTTCTGGAGTTCGTTTGTATTCAAACACTTAACAACTCATTAACATCTAACGATAGCTATAGTAATTCGCTGCCACCATAGTGCACCTCTACCACACTATCTAATGTGCAAGGTGGCAACACCTATGTCGTCTTGTGCGGCTATCGGGACTGTTATAGCTTAAGTGCACACCAAGAGGAGCCATGACTGGTCATCTGTGAAAGCAATTCTCCTGGCCGGAGACCCTTTTGCAGAGTCAGAGGTTTCCCAAAGTACTTGCCGTAACCCTTCGTTTGGAGCACAAATGCGCCACCAATCTGCTGCTGAATCAATTCGTGTCCTTGTCAGTGATGACACCCGAGTCCATACGGAATTGCTCGCCGATGCGCTGAAACGCGACGGTTGTCTGCAGGTGACAACTTCCGCTTCCGGTTCTGAAAGCCTAACCACGCGTCCCACGATGCGTGATATCGACGTTCTTCTCATCAGCTCAAACCTGGATGAGCGGCCTGGCCGCGGTTTCGAAGTTCTTCGTGGACTTCGCGCTACGCATGCCGACCTTAGGGCCGTCGTTCTTCTGGACTCGTCCAAAGGCGAGACCATCCTGGAAGCTTTCCGTGCCGGCGCACGGGGCGTGTTCAGCAAGGACGACTCTGTCGACACGCTGAGCAAGTGCTTGCATAAGGTCCATGAAGGGCAGATCTGGGCCAACAGCCAACAGATCGCGACCCTGGTGCAGGCCTTGGCTTCCTCGCATAACATTCACGCGGTGGACGCTCGCGGGTTGGATCTGCTGTCCAAGCGCGAGATGGAAGTTGTGCGCAGCGTTGCGCAAGGCTTGTCAAACCGCGAAATCGCCGAACGGCTGCACCTGAGCCAGCACACCATTAAGAATTGCCTGTTCCGCATCTTCGACAAGGTCGGCGTTTCCAGCCGGGTTGAACTGCTGTTCATGACCCTCAGCCAGGAACGGCACGCGCAATCGGTCTTCCAGCACTTCCTGGACGAGAACGTCTATGAAAGCCTGGAAGATGAAGCTACCCTGATGGCCTGCACCAAAGCCGCCGATGATGGGGTTCTGGCGGCGCAGCTTGCCCTCGCTCAGTTTTACTCGGCGCATCGGAGCGATCTGAACAACGCTCTCCAGGCTTACATGTGGTATTCCATCGCCAGCGAACAAGTTTCGCGGGGATACAAGAACGCGACCAAAGGCCTCACCATGGATCAATTGCTCCAGGCTGAGCAGATGGCGTCCGAGCGAATGCGTAAGCGGAAAAACCCGCCCGCGACTTCCAAGCGGACGCGGGAAAACTCAACTCACCTGCTGGCTGCTGTCGGTTCCTAATCGTAAGCCGGCAGAACCTTTGAGAAATCGTCACGCACAATAAAATGGAGCCTGATTTCATTCATCAGGCTCCATTCTTATTTCTGTCGAATTGTCGAACTACGTTACGCTGCCGTTGCTGCCGCGTTGCGACGACGCGTGTACCAGATCGCGCCAAAGCAGGCGATACCAGTCAACGCGAGATACAGTAGCGCCGTTCCGCCCTCGGGCACGGGCACAAACTCGAAGAATTCCTGCTCAGCGCAGCTACCCGGACCGGAGCAATTGGTCGGAGTAAGAATCAGCAGGTTCGAGTAGTTCCCATTCATGTAGTTGTTCTCGGCGTTGTACAACAGGCTCCCAGCCGAAGCATTCGCACTGGTGCAGTTGTTGCCGAAAATGGCATTGCAAGCGGCCATATCGTTGGCGTTCTTCAGCCATGAGAGGACGTCGCTCGCATCAAACACCGCCCATAACGCATAAGAATAGTAGCCTTGTTGCGCGCCGGTAGCATTGACCATGCCGATGGCAAGCCACCCCGCCTGCTCGTAGAGCGTAGTCACGTAGTTCATGCCGTGCGAACCCAGCAACTGTGCTCCCCAAAGGGTACTGCCCAGAGAACTGAAGCTGTTCGTCGTGTAGGTCGCCGGGTTGTAATCCGACTCGTCCTTAAAATCGTCGCAGATGATCTGCATCGAGCCGCCGGTCTGGGTGTTGGTCGCGCTATACGGCCCAACATAAATGCCGTCCAGAACGTTATTGGAGGGTGGGTTGTTCAGCTGCGCGGTCACAGTCCCGGCCAGGGCAGCAGGCGCCATGCACCCCAACAGCAGCAATAGCATCAACAATCCGCAAAAAGATCGGATGTTCAGTCTCATTCTCAGTCTCCCCCCGGGCTCGCTGTCAGTACCCGGCACGAGGTCATACCTCGCCACACTATGCTCAATTACTTGCCATAGGTTCTGTTCAAACCTATGAACCGTCAAGACTGATAATTTCTGCGACCGGTTGCAGCGGCTTGCAACATCCCATTAAGCGGTTTATTTGTAGCTAGATGCAGGCGATTTCACGCCATCGCAAGCACCCAAAAAATGGACGTAGTCAAGAGCTAACCGAGTCCCTCGGCCGTCCCGGGCGGGTTGCAGCACGTACCTTATAATGCTTCCACATACAGCCGTCAGCAGACTTAGTAGTTTTCCGTCGGGAGATTGCCTGGTGAAATTGTTCCTCGCTTGTCGTGGGTTGGTGTGTCTCATTTTGATTGCCGGACTCGTCGGTTGCTCCCGCGATCCCAATGTACGCAAGCAGAAGTACCTGCAGAGCGGTCAACAATTCTTGCAGCAGTCCAAGTATCTGGAAGCCGCCATCGAGTTCCAGAACGCACTCAAAATCGACCCAAACTTCGCCGACGCCCACTACCAGTTGGCGCAAGTCGATCTCAAGACCCAGAAGTGGCCCAGCGCCTATCAGGAGCTGACCCGCGTCATCGAGCTGCAGCCGCAGAACTACGCCGCTCACCTCGACTTGGCCAAGCTGCTCATCTCCACCGGCAATTTGCAGGGAGCGCAGGATCAGGCAGACTGGCTTCTAAAAGCGCAGCCCCTCAACGCCCAGTCGCATTTCGTGGCCGCCAGCATCTCAGCCGCTCGCAACGACTTCCCTGCCGCCCTGGCGGAGATCCAGCGAGCCATAGCGCTCGACCCCACCAACTGGGATCTGTATCTCAACCTTGCCCTGATGCAGATGAAGAGTAACCAGCCGGACGTGGCCGAGACCAACTTCAAGAAAGCAGTCGAGTTGAATCCCAAGTCTTTCACCGCGCGCCTGATGCTGGGCACCTACTACCAGTCACGCGGTCACTTCGGCGATGCCGAGCAGCAATTTCGCACAGCGATGCAACTTGAGCCTAAGAGCCTGGAGCCGCGCGCCGCGCTTGCCCGTCTCTATCTCGCCCAGCGCAAAACCGCTGATGCCGAAGCGTTGCTGAAACAGGTCCAAACCGATTTCCCCGACGACTCCAACGGGTACCGCATGCTCGGCGACCTCTACTTCCGCACCGGTCAGATAGATAAAGCCACCACCGAGTACGACGCGCTCTATCAGGCCCACCCGAAGGATCTGGAAGTCGGCAAGAACTACATTCAGCTTCTCATCTTGCAGAATCGCCTCGACGACGCTCGCAAGATCGATGACGCCCTCCTGAAAGTCAATCCCAACGACAGTGGCGCGCTGCTCTATCGCGGACAATTAGAGGTAATCGCGGGAGACACGAACCACGCGATTGAGCTGTTTCAGACGCTGATTAAGAACGACCCCAAAGATGCTGACGCGCACTATCAACTTGGTTTGGCCTTCCAGAAGCAAGGCAACTTTAGCGGTGCTGAGACCGAATGGAGAGAAGCACTCAAGCTGCGTCCGGACTTGCTGGACGCGCAACGTTCCCTGGCCCTGCTCGCCATGCGCAAGGGCGATATGACCACGCTCGAGCAATCAGCTACCCAGATCATCAACCTGCGGCCGGAAGCTCCCGATGGCTACGCTCTGCGCGCCATTTCGTACATCAACCGCAAGCAGTTTCCGGCGGCGCAAGCCGACATCCAGAAGACCATCGAGATTGCTCCCCGCAGCCAACTCGGCTATGTGCAGATGGGAAATCTCAAACTCGTCCAGAAACAGTACGCCGAAGCAGCCCAAGCCTTCCAGTCCGCGCTCGAGCGCGATCCGAACTCCACCGACGCCCTCCGCGGCCTGATGAATGCGTACTTGTCGCAAAATCTGATCGACAAAGCGTTGAACGCAGCCACAGACCAGATCGCCAAAGCTCCCAACAACAGCAGCTTCTACGATCTCTATGGAACCGTGCTCTTAAGAAGCAAGAAAGACTTGAACGGCGCGCAAGCTGCCTTCACCAGGGCCATTCAGCTTGACCGTAACAATTCCGATGCGGTGGCCAAGTTGGGGCAAACTCAAGTAGCCAAGGGAGAAGTAGACCAGGCCCTCGCTACCTACCAGCAGGCGGTGAAAGACCAGCCGCGCGCTTTCCAGTTCTACCTACTGCTCGGTCAGCTTTATCAGAGAAAGCAGGATTGGAACGCTGCTCGTGACGCTTATCAAACTGCGCTTAACCTCAATCCGGGCGATCCCATCGCCTCCTTAAGTCTTGCCGGCGTGCTGCTGCAAAGTGGCGGCAATGTGGACGTGGCGCTCTCGCTGGCCCAGACCGCTCATCGCGCCATGCCCGACTCTGCCGAAGCCGCGGACATGCTGGGCTGGGCTTACTACCAGAAGGGTACCTATCCTCTGGCGATCAATCTCTTCGAACAAGCCCTCAAGCTGCAGCATAAAGCCAATGCGCCCGATACCGCCGACCTTCACTATCATCTGGGTCTGGCTTACGCGAAGACGGAACAGCCCGCTTTGGCGCGCCAGCATCTCGAACGAGCGCTGAAGATCGACCCTAACTACAGCGCCGCACCGGACATCAAGAAACAGCTAGACAGTTTGAAATCGTAGCGGCCGTTGGTCAACCGTCATAAGAACCCAAGAATTCCGCAGCTATGCCTCTCACGAAAACGGACCGTTTTTCCTCGCATCGTGCGGCTCCACTCGTAATTGGATTAGTGTGCGTGGTGTTGGTCTGCGCCATGCTGACGGCCGGACTATGGCCCTTCCACGCCCCTATCAACCAGGTCTCCTGGAGCAAGGACGAGAACTCCTTGCGCTTCGGCGATCACGGAACAGCTATCACTTCGGGCTCGTTCGCTTTTTCCCCATCCGCAGGGTCGGCTTTCACGCTGGAGTTATCGGAGTCACCTGCTAAGCTCTGGTCGCGGGGCACCGTTCTTTCTTTTTACGATTCAGCCAGCGGCCAGCAGTTCTCAGTCGAGCAGGATTATGCAGACTTGGTCTTGCACCTGGGTACGGAAGAACATCCGGACGGCAGCCGCCAGACGCGAATGCGGATTGCAGACGTGTTCCGAAGACCCCAGGCCTTCATCACGATCACCTCTGACGGCCGCAGCACATCCGTCTATCTCGATGGAGTGTTGGCCAAACAATCCTCGTCGTTCGGGCTTTCGCTGTCCGATCTCTCAGGCCGGTTGATTCTCGCCAACTCGCCGCTGCAAAGCAGCAGCTGGTCAGGTCGGCTTAATGCGATCGCTCTATATGGGGAGGAATTCAGTGCGCCGGAGGTAGAACAACACTTCACCGACTGGCGGCAGAAGCCGCCGCCGCGTTCGGCAGCCGTACAGCCATTAGCGCTGTATCTGTTTGATGAACGCGCGGGAAACGTCGTTCACAACCGGGCAAACCCGGAAGCCAATCTGGAGATTCCGCGCCGTTTTCGGGTCGTCGATCAGATCTTCTTCGAATCTCCAGCGATGGAGCGCCGCACCCAGCATAACTTCGTAAAGAACATCCTCATTAACATTGCCGGATTCGTGCCTCTGGGGTTTTGCCTCGGCTTGTATTTCGCAGCCAGCGGCAGGATGAGGAATGCCACGCTGGTCACTGTCCTGATTGGCGCCGCTGTAAGCCTGACAATCGAAGTTCTCCAAGCCTTCCTTCCGACTCGCTACTCCGGCGTGACCGACCTCATCACCAACACCACTGGCACATGGCTCGGGCTAATGTTGTATCGGGCAAGCACGCGGCTCCCGTTATTCCGGTCTTTCAGCGCGACGCCCGAAGTTCGTTCGCTTCGATAATGCGGCAGGCGAGCTCTATCCCTTCCCGCCGCACGCCGATGCCTTGCACGCAACGCTATGGCACATACGCCGAGGCTTGATTCGAGTATCCGCTCTCCATACCCTGGTTGGTAACGGCTGTCGTCACATAGTAGTACGTGTGGCCGTCCTGTACGGCTTGGTCGTTATAGGTCGTACCGGAAACCAGGCTGGAGTTGATCTTGTTATACGGTCCACCTGACGTCGCGCTGCGATACACGTTGTAACCGGCGATACCCCCGCCGCCGCTGGCGGTCCACGTCGTGACTACCTGTGCGGTCACCGTCAGGCTCAACGTGACTGTCTGCCGGACGCCGCCACCCGAGCCAGTTACCACGATGTTGTACGTTCCCATCGGTGTGCTGCCACCCACGGTAATTGTCATTGTCGAAGTTCCCGATCCGGGTGCCGGAATGCTAGCCGGATTGAAGCTGATGGTTGCGCCCGTAGGTGCTCCGGTGGCAGACAGGCTGATGGCGCTGTTGAAGCCTCCGCTGATCGTCGTGGTGATCGCAGACGTTCCCTGGTTCCCTTGCATGATGCTGAGCGAAGCCGGGGAAGCCGACATGGTGAAGGTCGCTACTGCTGTCACCGTTAACGTCACCGTCGTGGTTTGCCGTAGGCTGCCTCCGTTGGCGGTCACGGTAATCGGATACGTGCCCACCGGCGTGCTTGCTCCCACCGCGATGGTCATGGCCGAAGTGCCCGAACCCGGCGCCGAGATAATCGTGGGATTTAGAGTAATCGTCGTTCCCGACGGAGCTCCTGATGCTGACAACGTGATGGCTCCGTTAAAACCGCCGCTCACCGTAGAGGTAATGGTTGATGTTCCTTGATTGCCTTGCCCCACGGTCAGCGACGCCGGCGAAGCCGATATCGTAAAACTCCCGCCGGTCGTAACCGTCAAGGTCGTGGTGCCATAGATGGCGCCGGACGTTGCCTGGATAGTCGAAGCCCCGGCGGATACTCCGGTAGCCAAGCCTCCGCTGCTGATCGTCGCCACCGAAGCTACGCTCGATGTCCAGGTTGCCGTGCTGGTCAAGTCCTGGTGGCTACCGTCGCTGTAGGTTCCGGTGGCGGTGAATTGCTGATGTGCTCCCACCGCAATGGACGGATTTGCAGGCGTTACCGCGATCGACACTAGCGACGGACCCGATGGCGTACGGAAGGCGACCATCTGCATGATCCACGGCCCGGAGCCGTTCAGCGGTGCGGAACCGCTGTAGCTGCCGGTGTTCATGACCATCTCATCTTCGCCAATGTCACCGTCCGGCTGGGTCAACAACCTTTGCGTGAAGCCGCTTCCGGGGCCGGTGGTCGAGGTGAAGACAAGGTTGGCGCTGAAGAGAAGATCGGCGGCAGTGGTTGTCGTGGCCGAACCGCTGTTGCTGGCTCCGCTGTTGCCGGAACTGGCAGCCGTGACGTCGACGGGATTATTGCGATCGGCTCCGCTGTACTCAAAGATGCGAATATCAGGCGCCGTGGCAGCAGTCGAAAACGTAACTACCACTGAGTTCGCGCCCGCAGCCGACGCTACTATATTCTTCGCGTAATAAATGGACTGCGATCCAAATCCGGACTGGACCGTGGGACCAACCGCCAGCGTGTAGGTGTTTCCCGCCGAGTCCGTTACCGAACGTACCGTCGAGGTGCTGTCGTTCCATCCCACCGCAATCACGTTAAGGTCGCCCGCAGTCTGCGCTGTGCTATAGGCAACGCTCACCGACATCTGCGGCGTTTGCGGGGTTGCATAGTTGCTCTGCACATAGCTGATGGTGGAGGCGGCCGTAACTGTCAACGTCACTACAGCGTTCTGCTGAACTCCTCCGCCGCTGGCGGTTATGACCAGCGTGTAGGTTCCCGTCGGTGTAGCAGATCCCACGGTCACTGACATCGTCGAGGTGCCCGACCCCGGAGCCGGAATGGGATTTGGACTAAAGCTGACGCTAGCGCCCGTGGGAGCGCCTGTGGCCGACAAGCTGATCGCGCTGTTGAACCCTCCGCTGATGACCGTGGTCATCGTCGACGTTCCCAGGCTGCCTTGGCCAATAGTCAGCGAGGTTGGCGACGCTGTGAGCACGAAATTCGGTATCCCGGTCACCGTCAAAGTTACCGTGGTGGAGAGCTGGACTCCTCCTCCGTTGCCGGTCACGACAATGGGATAAGTCCCAAGAGCCGTCCCCGATCCCACGGTGATGGTCATAACCGAGCTTCCGTTACCGGGCGCGGGAATCGTCGTGGGATTCAAAGCCACGGTGACGCCGGACGGCGCGCCGGACACCGTCAGGGCGATTGCGCTGTTGAAGCCGCCACTCACCGCAGTAGTGATGGTGGAAGTTCCCCGGTTGCCCTGGGCAACACTCAACGAGGCCGGCGCGGCGGAGATGGTGAAGGTCCCGGCCGAGGTTACCGTCAAAGTAGTCGTTCCGGAGATGGTTCCGCTCGCTGCTTTGATGGTGGTCGTGCCGGCTGCCACGCCGGTGGCCAGTCCAGTAGTCGTGATGGTGGCAACCGATGTGACGCTCGAAGACCACGTCGCAGAAGAGGTCAGGTCCTGATGACTTCCGTCGCTATAGGTTCCGGTAGCGGTGAACTGTTGATGGGCTCCTGCGGCGATCGAAGGGTTAGCCGGCGTCACGGCGATCGAAACCAGTGTGACCGGAGTTCGGAAAGCCACCATTTGCATGATCCACGGGCCCGCGGGTGTCAGGCTGGCCATTGCGCTGTAGCTTCCCACAGCCGAGACCATGCGATCTTCAGCGATGTCTCCGTCCGGCTGCGTCAGGATTCGCCGGGTGAAGCCGGTGCCGGTGCCGGTGGTCGAGGTCTGAACCAGGTTTGCCCCGAAAATCAGGTCCGTAGGAGTCGTAGTGGTAGCCGAACCGCTGCTGCTGGTGGAACTGTTGCCCATGGCCGCCGCGGTCACGTCCACCGGATTGTTGTGATCGACGCCGCTGTATTCGAGAATGCGGATGTCGGGCGACACCGCAGCCCGGGAGAACGTGACCTTAACGAAGTTGGCGCCGGCGGCCGATGCCAGAATATTCTTGGCATAATAAATCGACTGGGTACCATAACCAGCCTGCACCGTAGGGCCCACCGCGCGGGTGTAGGTGTTCCCAGCCGAGTCCGTTACAGAATTAACCGTGGCTGTGCTGTCGTTCCAGCCCACCGCCACCACGTTGAGGTCTCCCGCTACCTGTGTCGACATGAACGGCACACTGACCGTTGTCTGGGGTGACTGAGGGGTGGCGTAGTTGGATTGGACGTAGCTGATGAGACCGGCAGGCGAGTTTCCCAGCCCTTGGAAAATCTGCTGGATCTGACCCGCAGACAGGGCACTGTCGTAAATCCTGAGATCGTCGATCGCGCCGGAACTGTACTGCGCACCACCGCCTTGCGAGAACAGGGAAATCGGGTCGTTGCCAAAGTTGTTGGTGTTGGTGGCAGCCGACAGGCTCCAGTTCGGCGATTGCAACTCGCCGTCGACATAAAACGCTACCGATGCAGCTCCGGTCTGACTTTTATCGAGCACCAGTGCCAGATGATGCCAAACCCCCGAGGACGGCTGGCTGTAGCAATTAGCAGCCTTCCCTTCGTTGCCGCGCAGCACCGCTTGAATTCCATGACAGGCTTCGTCGTCGGGAAGAAGTGCAAAGCTGGTGGTCGAGTTCGAGGAATCCCTTCCCGATTCGAACAGCGCGCCTCCGCCACTTGTCGAGTAGGTTCGTTTTGTCCAAAAGGAAATCGTAACCGCATGGGTTCCGCTCAAGTCGACTGGGGAGATGCTGGCATACCCCCGTTCCCCGGGGCTAACCGAGATCGCGCGTCCCCTGATGCCTTGAACCCATGTGACTTGGCTCGACAACCATGCGGCGTGACCGTGCCCCGAAGCGTCGCTGGCATGGACCCCGGCGCCTTCGTCGAATTTCCAGTACCCTACAGGAGTTTGAGCCTGCAGCGGCAGAGCAGATACCGTGATTAAGAGTGCAAATAGGACAACATAGGCAGAAGAAAGACGGGCGGCGGCAACGTTGGCTTTCAAAGGGGGCCCCTTTTCCTCGAATTGCCCCGCCGCTTCGCAGCGTATAAACGTCTACGGGACAAGTTCAGGTTACTCAGTAACCCTGAGATTTAGGGCTGAAACCTGTCGCAAATCGACACTAAAGTAACAAAAAAGTAACCTCCAGCCACGGTGAAATAGAGCCGGGGCCCATTACCGCCGTAAAAGAAACCTTAATTTTATCAATGACTTAGGCGAACATCGGCTTGCGTGCGCCTGGACGCCGACGTGCCATAGTAACGTTTTGTTGATGGGCGGTACTCTTGTGTTGAGTACCTTGGTAGAGGGCAGGGGCCGCAACGAAGCCAGACTGGCTCCTACGGAGTGGGAGTTGGCGGAGCGTGGCGATTAGGAGCTAAATGGCGAGGCCAAATGACGGAAGTGGCTCCACAATCGGATGCCAGCCTGCGGTTTGCCTATCCCGACGCGGCTTTCCGCCGCTGCTCCAGCGAGTACAGAATGAGTTCCGACCGGCTGGAAATGCCCAGCTTCTCAAAAATACGGAAGAGATAGTTTCTGACCGTATGTTCGCTGAGTTTAAGTTGCTCAGCGACCTCCCGGTTGCGCAGCCCTTCGGCTACCAGGTAAACAATGTCTTCCTCGCGACGGGTTAACAGGGTGTTTCCGCGCGCATCGGTCAGGCGAACGCGATTCCCGGTCCATAAGGTTTCCAGCACGTAATGCAGTTGTTCGCTGTTGGCCCAAATCTGGCCATGGTGCACCCGATCAATGCACTTGCACAGGACTTCGCAGGACTCGTGCCGCCCGCAGACCCCCATGACGCCCGACGTGAAAGCCTCGATAACCTGCTCTTTCACGCATTCATCCAGCAACATCACGCAACGAACCAGGGGCTTGCTCTGCCGGATCTCGCGCAGCAGTTTCATCCTCGTTCCCGGGGAGTCGCTCGCGTTGGACGTGATCAATCCGATGTCAAAATCTTCCAGCGGCGAGCCTCCCATCACGGTCGTTTCCGTGGAACAACCCACGACCCTCACGTCGTAGGAAGAGCCCTCCAGCATATGAGACAGCAACTGGCAACCCATCCGGGTCGAGTCGAAAATCATCACCCGAATGGGATTGTGCGCCGTAGTTGGTTTCGGTTGCTCCATTAGCTTTACCTAACCTCGTCCGAGAATCACAGGTTGCGCGCGGATATCCGCACATAAAGTCGGGAGCGAGCGAACCAGAGCATGGCCTTGCCGGCAACGTACCGAACGGCTCCAGTTACATTTGAATCGGCAGGGGAGGAACGATCTGCTCAAGGCTTATCTTGAGCCGTCTTTTCTAGGAGGGTACCTTATTGGCCCTGTCTCGCGCCACTGCTTCTTCGTTTCTTCCGTTGCAGCGAAGCTGAATTAGTCCGCCTTCGGGAGCGTACACCACTTTTCTGCAATGAAAAGTAAGCAAAAAGTGCCATAGCGTTTCGACCTAAGGCTGCTTTCTTTATAAGGCGGAAAAAACGGGCATGACAAGATTGGCGAAAGCGGATTTGCCGCCCTCAGGCCGACGCCTGGTGCGACGCGAGCCGTTTCTGCTGGATGGAGTAAGCCATCAGTTCCGAACGGCTGGAGACGCCCAGCTTCTTGAAGACACGGAAGAGATGATTCTTGATGGTATGTTCGCTCAGGGTCAGGCGAAGAGCGATATCGCGATTGGTTTTTCCCTCGATCACCAGGGTGACAATTTCCTCTTCTCGCGCCGTCAGAGATACGTGCAGGCGGCCATATTTTTTTGCCCGGGGACCATCTTCGCCCAAAGCCTGTAACAGGTATCGCAGTTGCTGGCTGTTGGCCCAGACCTGTCCTTCGTGAACCCGATGGATGCACTTGCACAGTGTTTCGCAGGAGTCATTGCGCTCGCAGATACCTGAGGCGCCCCAGCGGAAAGCCTCAATCACCGCTCCCGGCTCGTCGCGATCCAGCAACATCACGCAGCGCAGAGAATTCTTGTAAGCCTGCAGCAGTCGCAAGACGCTAAAGCCTGAGTCGGGACCTTCTCTGAGATTCGAGCTGATCAAGGCCACATCGGCGGTTTGAGCCAGCGCCGTGTCCACCTCAAGCGCAGAGCTGGAATGGCCGACGATTTGTACCCCATAGATCGACTTTTCGAGTTCGTGCGAAAGGAGTTGGCATCCCATCTCCGATGCTTCGAAAATTATCACTTTGGTTGTCGGTCCCTGCATTGAGATTCCTTCTCCCACGGTTGGGGACATAGCCTCGAAAGCCATTATCTACTCTTTTTGGATGCGTGGTGCCGCGTCAAGGTGCGCGTATCGATCACCGAAACCTTCGCGCCTAAACCCCTTGGATAAGCAAGATGATCCGGGGGTCGAAACGATATGGGCAGCCCGCGCGACAAACCAAGCTGCATCGCCAGAACGTATCGCCACATTTATTGCCTAACCGGTTCGCCAAAACAAAAATTGGCAGCGCATTGTCGTCGTGGCATCGACGGACCAAAACCGTTGTCTCATCAGCTTGGTGCCAAAGGGTTGGGTCGTCAAGGCTGATAATTCTTGCGACCAGTTGCAATCGCTTGCAACCCACTAAGCAGCGCCGGCACCAGATTTTGCGATTAAGATGTAGAGGGTAATAGCTATCGGTTGAAAGCACCGCAGGGGGATTGATGAGTTCTGATTCGTATTTTGTACATCCAAAAGCTCTGGTGGAAAGTAACGAAATCGGTGAGGGTACCCGGATCTGGGCTTTCGCCCACGTGATGTCCGGGGCCGTCATCGGCAAGCATTGCAATATTTGCGATCACGCCTTTGTGGAGTCGAATGTCAAGATCGGCGATGGGGTCACCATCAAGAACAGTGTTTCGGTGTGGGATGGCGTGTCGCTTGGCGATAACGTGTTCGTCGGCCCCAATGCCGTCTTCACCAACGACATGAATCCCCGCGCGCAGGTGAAAAAAACCCGCGAACAGTTCGTGTCTACCAAGGTGGAACAAGGCGTGAGCATCGGAGCCAATGCGACCATCGTTTGCGGCGTCACGCTCGGCCAGTATGCCTTCGTCGGCGCGGGCACGGTCGTTATTCGCGATGTTCCGCCGTACACACTGATCGTGGGCAATCCCGCCAAGCCGATCGGATTCATGTGCGAGTGCGGCGAGAAGCTCCCAGCATCGCTGGTGTGCTCCTGCGGACACCGGTTCCAGAAGGTCGACGGCGGCTTGGAAAAGTTATCCGCCGCAAAATCCTCGGCCACCCGCTAAACGTCGAGATCGGTTCGTGCGGGCTAAGCCGGTTGACACCGCTCAGCCCGCGATCCTTTTCGGACCCGTCAGATCCAAGTTCGCTTTAGATATGCAGCACCAACACCCAGTCTGGATTTCCATCGTGGTTGTTTCCCGGCGTCGTGAAGCGCTGCGTACCCGAGTTTGGAAATGGCGATCCTGATATTGCGGTGTAGGTTCCATTCGACGGGTCATACCACTCCGCCGTCACCTGGTTGGAGAACTTCGCCATGTTGACCGTAAGCGTTGCCGCGTTCGGGCAATACGTCATGGACAGACTGCCGCTGGTGATCCAGCTTGTGGTGCAGTAGGTGGCAGTCGTCAGATTCAGATTGGAGCCGTTGTAGGTTCCGTATCCCGCTGTGACCACCGTGTGCGATGCGTCAGGTACCAGGTTCCACCATGCGACGCTATCGAACAATTTGTTGATGTACTGGATCTCCTGCGCACCCGGACTATCCAGGTACGACTGCCAACCCGAGGGGAAGGCCACAGTGTAATGGCTTCCATACAGTTGACCGGTCGCCCCGCTTAACATCGTCCAATACGCCTGCTCTCGCAATACGTAAGGTCCGGCTGCGCCCGGCAGATAGCCGGTATCGTTCTCGTATTCGTAGTTAGCCTCGACTAGGTATGTCGGCTTTGTTGGCGAACTGTTGTACGACTGCAGAACCATGTCGTAGGTTTCGTAATATGAATATGCGGAATCCAGCGTCAGCAACGAACCCAGCGCCGTGTCCTGATTGGAGTAGCTACTGTCGAAGTTCAACTCGATTGTCTGCAGGTGATTGGAATCGACACTGGCGATGCCGGCCATGACTTGCTTCACAAGGTTATTATCCGAGCCATTGGTCCACGACTGGAAGTCGTTGCCATGGATCCAAATAATGTTAGTGAAGCTCTTGTAGCGGTTCCCCAGGTACACGCCGTAGTTATAAGCCTTCGTCGTTCCGGCGTTGTTCAGCGTGCCCAACCATCCGCCAGTCTCAATGGGATCGAGGAACACCACCAGGTGATAGGTGGCCGCTGCGTTCAGCATGCTGTCGACCCGCGAGAAATAAACGTTGTTCGGGGTCGATATATCGTAGGTCGAAGGACTGTTGCCTGAGGTGAACGGCGCCACCCCGTCATAGGTCGTTCCGTTGGCGTTGCAGTAGGTGTAAGCCGCGCATAACAGGTTCACCCACAGCGAATTGAATCCCATCGCCTCTCGATCCGCCAGGTACGTGGAGATCTGCGAGGAGCTCAGGTTTCCGATCATCGATTGTGGTGCGTCACCCATCACCAGGAAGGGCGACCCGTTCTGGTCGACCAGATAGCGTCCGTTCGAACTATTCTTGAGCGGCAACACGAAGGTTGAAGTCGAGCTGACAGTCAGGCTTATCGTCGCAGTGCGTTGAATGCCGCCGCCGTTGCCGGTCACCACGATGGAGTACGTACCTACCGCCGTGCTCGAACCTACGGTGATCGTCATGGTCGAGCTTCCACTACCCGGTGCAGCAATCGTCGCCGGGTTGAAGCTGACTGTCGTCCCTGATGGGGCGCCTGCAGCGGACAAACTGATGGAACTGTTGAATCCCCCGCTAATGGTCGTGGTAATGGTCGAGCTTCCCTGGCTGCCCTGCGCGACTGTCAGCGAAGCCGGTGAAGCCGTGACCGTGAAGTTCGGTGTCGCTGCCGTAACCGTTAGCGTGGTCGACCCATTAATCGAGCCGGAGCTTGCCTGGATGGTGGTTGAGCCCACGTTCACACCAGTGGCTAACCCCGCGCTGTTAATGGTGGCCACGGAAGTAGTACTTGACGTCCAGGTGGCGGAACTGGTCAGGTCCCGATGAGTACCGTCACTGTAGGTTCCTGTCGCCGTGAATTGCTGTTGCGTTCCGGCCGCAATCGACGGATTCGCCGGCGTCACCGCTATCGACACCAAGGATGGACCACCGCCCGCGCGGAAAGCCGCCATCTGCATGATCCACACCCCGGAAGAAGACAGCGGAGCCGTCGCACTATAGCTGCCGACTGCTGCGACCATCTGGTCTTCCGCAATGTCGCCATCAGGGGAAGTGATCATGCGCTGGGTAAACCCGCTGCCCGGCCCACTGGTGGAGGTGTAAACCATGTTGGCTCCGAACAGCAGATCGTTGGCCGTGGTGGTAGTGGCCGTGCCGCTGCTGCTGGTGGAGCTGTTGCCGTTGCCGGCCGCGGTTACATCCAAAGGCGTGCTGGTGTCGGCGCCGGAGTATTCGAGGATCCTGATGTCAGACGCGACGGCAGCTCCGGAAAACGCTACGGTCACGACGTTGGCGCCCGCGCCGGCCGACGCAATGTTCTTGGCGTAGTAAATCGACTGGGACAGGTAACCACTCACCACGGTGGGCCCAACCGCGCGCACGTAAGCATTACCCTTTGAATCGGTGACCGAGCTGACCGTGCTGGTACTGTCGTTCCATCCGACCGCGATCACATTCAGATCTCCGGCCACCTGCGCCGAGTTGAATGTGACGTTCACGCTCGACTGCGGTGACTGCGGCGTCGCGTAATTGCTCTGCACGTAGCTGATGGTCCCGCTCGACTGTGCGGTAACGGTCAGCGTGATCACCGCATTCTGCTGGATCCCGCCGCCGCTGGCAGTGACCGTGACGGGATACGAGCCTATCGTCGTGCTTGATCCAACGGTGAGTGTCATCGTCGAGCTGCCATTGCCTGGCGCTGGGATGGTAGCGGGGCTAAAGCTCGCCGTTGTCCCCGTGGGCAGGCCAGCCGCTGAAAGGCTGATGGAGCTGTTAAAGCCGCCGCTGATCGCCGTGGTCAGCGTCGAACTCCCCTGGCTGCCCTGCGCAACGCTGAGCGTAGTTGGCGACGCCGTAAGCGTGAAGCTTGCGGGCGCAGTCACGGTGAGCGTCACCGTCGCGGTCCGCTGAACCCCTCCTCCGTTGCCGGTCACCGTAATGGGATACGTCCCAACTGGCGTGCTCGTGCCCACCGTAATCGTCATGGTCGAGCTTCCCGAGCCCGGCGCGGGGATCGTGGTCGGGTTGAAACTAACTGTCGTACCTGACGGCGCTCCTGTAGCGGAAAGACTGATTGCGCTATTGAAATTTCCCCTTACCGCCGTGGTGATGGTCGACGTGCCCTGATGACCTTGCGCAACGCTAAGCGACGAAGGGGAAGCGGTAATGGTGTAGGTCGACTGCGGCGTGACGGTCAGCGGGGTAGACCCATTGACAGAGGCGTAGTTCGCCTGGATGGTCGTTGTCCCGGCGGCAACCCCCGTAGCCAGAGCCGTGCTGCTGACGGTTGCCACCGTCGTGACACTCGACGTCCAGGTGGCGGAGTTCGTCAGGTTCTGATGGCTGCCGTCGCTGTAGGTTCCCGTCGCCATGTACTGCTGCTGGGTTCCCGCCACAATGGACGCGTTCGCCGGAGTTACAGCGATTGACGTCAAGGTGGGACCGCCGGAGGCGGCGCGGAACGCCACCATCTGCATGATCCATGAACCGGACGACGACAGCGGCGCGGTGGAGCTGTAACTTCCGGTGGCGCTGACCATTTGGTCTTGTGCAATGTCGCCATCGGGTGAGGTGAGCAGCCGCTTGGTGAAGCCGCTGCCCGGTCCGCTGGTGGATGTGTAAACAATGTTGGCGCCGAAGATCAGGTCATTGGCGTAGGTGGTTGTCGCTGAACCGCTGCTGCTGTTGTTGTTGCTGCCGGTATTGGCCGCAATCACATCGACAGGCGTTACCAGGTCCGCGCCGGAGTATTCCAGTATGCGTATGTCCGGTGATACGGCTGCGCGCGAGAACGACACGGTCACCGAGTTGGAGCCGGCAGGCGCAGCCACGATGTTCTTGGCGTAATAAATAGATTGCGACAGCTTGCCGCTGACTACGGTTGGACCTACGGCACGGGTATACACATTGCCTTTGGAGTCTGTAACGGAACTCACCAGGGCCGTGCCGTCATTCCATCCGGCCACTACGACGTTCAGATCTCCGGCAGTTTGCGCAGAGGTGAACGTAACTTGAACTGAGCTCTGCGGCGATTGCGGCGTCGCGTAATTGCCTTGCACATAGCTGACGGTGGAAGCGGCCGACAACTGGAGCGGCAATGCCCCGCCTACGATTGCGACAACGGTGAGAATTCCAAAGAACCAAGCCCTGGCCCGCACCGAAGTGCGGCTGTTCAATGGCTTACGCATCCCAGACCTCTACTTTCGAGTCCAAACGCCTGACTTTTATGATCGAGTTCCCAATAAAGAGGGGGCCCATTTACGCGATTGAGAAGCCCAATCGTTTCGAAGGCAACTTCTCAACCTCGGCTTCTCATCTCATCACCACCAAATACCCAAGCGAGAAGGCCGCCGGATGCACGAACCTCTGCGCACACCGATGGCAACAGAACCATTTCGCAAGGTCCTTCGCAGGACATCGGCAACAACAGGAAACGTCGGAACGACGAGTTCTAAAACAGAAGGGCGCGTTATCGTGGCGATTGCGTCGGTTTACTCAGCGGTTGGTCCCAACCTACTAAGCACATGTCCCGTCTAGGATGCCGTTGAACCACGCATCGATGTCCAGCAGCTCTTAATTTTTCGAACACCGGGGGCGCGGCCTTTGAGCAACAGCCTGTCCGGTGATCGATTGAGACCCGCAGGAAGCTCGTTTAGCAGCGGAGTTCAAATACGGGGCTTGAGCGTGGAACATCCAAGTGAAGCAGACAAAACAGCGAGAGGCTAACTGCCGCAAGCAAGGGAAAGTACTGGTCGGGGCGACTGGATTCGAACCAGCGACCCCCTGCGCCCAAGGCAGGTGCGCTACCAGGCTGCGCTACGCCCCGACTCACATCGATTATAGCTGTTGAGCAGGGTTCAGTGCGCGCTAACCCCCTCGCGCAGCGCGGAACTGAGGCTGCAAACTAATCTGCGCGCCGATCGCGCCGCAAGAAAGCGCTGTAGCTCACGACGTCCAGCGCGTCCTGGACAAAGACATCCGCTCGTTGCAGTTTTGACCAGCCCAATTTCCGGGGCAACGCGCTCGACCACTCACCGCTATAATGGGAAGTTCATGGCTGGCCTCGTGTATGCCGCGGTCGCGTACATCCGTGATCCGGTGGGCATCTTCGTAGAGGAATTGCGCCGCGAACTGCATCCCGCGCACACCCACGCGGACGCACACGTGACGATCCTGCCCCCTCGCCCCCTGCGCGGCACCGAAGAAGAAGCCATTGCCTCCCTCACCCAAAGCTGCCAGAGCGTTGCTCCCTTTGAAGTCACCATGGGCGACGTTGAGACGTTCATCCCGCTGACCCCCACGGTGTTCTTGCGAGTTGCCCGCGGCGCCTACCGCCTGCGCGAACTGCACGACCGCTTCAACGTTGGCGCGTTGGAGTTCGTCGAGCCCTGGCCGTACATGCCTCATCTCACCATCGCCAAGATGGACACCACCGAAGAAGCCCGCAAGGTGCTGAAGATCTCCGAAGAGCGCTGGCGCTTTTTCGCGGAGTCGCGCGTGGTGCACATTCGGTCGCTCACCTTCGTGAAGGGTATTGGAGAGCGCTGGCTGGACCTGGCCGAAGCGCCATTCGGCGGCAATCGGTAGCTGGAGAAATTTGCGAAAACAATTTTGGTATCTGTTCCCGGTCTTTGCAGCGATCCGACGGGCCGATGAACTATTTGATTTCAGCGCTACCTGTTAAGGAGCAGGGTAAAGAACGAGCCGCTGCAGAATCCAAACGCATCGCTGAACGGCAGGAACGATAATGCCAAGAATGGAGACTGTTTGCTCAAAGGCGACAAAAGGCAGCGTTTACAGCCAGAAGGCCGATCCCACGTAACGTCCGGCGTACACAGAGACGGTCATTTCTGCAACGCATTGTGAACAGGTAAGTCAGATGGGGTGGGTGGAGGGATTCGAACCCTCGACAGCCGGAGCCACAGTCCGGAGTTCTACCACTGAACTACACCCACCATAACCCAGCCAAAATTATAGCATCGCGCGGCGGGGAGCTCCGGTTGTCGAACGTCATCTGCGCTATTGCGGCGGCCCGGAACCGATGGGAGCGACCGCTCCGATAAACGTTCCATCATGAGCTGCGCCGTTGAGCCGCTTGTTGCGCGGTGCCCAGCCCTGCCGTATCCACGTCCACAAGGATGGGATGTTGTAACAGCGGTTGTAGATGCCGCCAAACCCGCTGCGCATCGCCAGGTTCAGAAACAGGTCAGTGTTGGTGCCGGGACCTCCGCAGACCGTGTCGAATCCCGCCGGACGGCGCGTAGGATCGAGGAACTGCGGGTCCACGATCAGGTCGCCGTACTGCGTTTGACTGGGATGTGGGACCACCCCGTTGTCGAAGCCCGGCGTGGTCTGAATGTTCAGGTAGTATGCCGTGGTCGCCGCATACGACAGGTTATGGTGGACTGCCGCTCCTCCATAGGCGATACCGGGACTTAGATTCCAGGTGTTGTCGTTGTTCTCATTCATGAAGCCGAGATTCGCTCCATACGAAATGTTCGAGCGCACGTAGCTGTTGGTGATGCAGGTCCCTGAGTTGGTGCGCACGTCGCCCCAGTTGAAGTTGATATCGGCATCGCCGCTCTGGTTAGACACGCCATAAGCCGTGTTGTGGTCCTGCTGGATGGTGGCGCCGCACGCGCTCACGCCCCCGCTGTAGGCCAGGTTACCGATCATGTATTGATGGGGAGACGAATTCTCCATCACCATCACGTTGTATTTCTCGGTCACAACTCCCGTACGGGAGACAATGGCGCCCTGGGCCTCGTAATCCTCTTTCCACTGCGAAATCCAGTTGTAGTTAATGGTTGGCGAGAAACCTATGCGGCCCAGTTGCGAAATCCCGCTGTGCCCACCCTGCAACACGTTGTACGAAATCGTGGTGGTGGTGTCGGTGGCCGCCCCTCCGATCATCAGGCAGGCGTTCGCTGCCGCCAGCAGCGCTTCGGGTTCGACGCACAGGTTGTAGTTAATGATGTTTCCGCCGTTCCCGCCTCCGCCCGTCAGATTGGCGACACCAAACGGGATGGACGACGAGCCCAGCACGGCATTCCGCAGCAGCTGCAGTCCGGCTGCACCGCTATTCGCGCCCAGCAGATAGCTCGCAGTTATGCTTCCGGTCACAGTGTTATCCGTTACCACCCAGTTGGTCGGTGTACCCAGGGAGAAAAAAATCGCCCCTTGCGCCGGGTTGGGCCGGGGCTGGTCAAACCAGTTGAACGTGATGGACCAGTTGCCCGCCTGGCTGGCGCCGCCAACGGCCGCGATCTCATACAAATCGACCAGGTGATTGTGGGAAAGGGTGAGGGAGTTCGCCGGCACGCTCCCGGCGGTCATATCCCAATCGATCCCGAAGAAATATTGGACGCCGGTACCCATGTGACTAAGCGCCGCGTTCTGCAGGTTGAGCACGGCGCCATGGATGGCGCTGGAACCGTTACAAACGTTGCCGGTAATGGCGTTGCACCCGGCGTAGTCGCCGCCTTTGTGGTGCAGATACCACGGATGGCTTTCATCGGTACTGGTGACCCTGAAGTTATTGGGGGCGGCGCACGAGAGGTTGACGGTTCCGTAGCTGACAAAGAAACCGAACATGCTAGCGTTGGCGCCGGGGTTCAGGTAGGAGCCCGAACCGATTGGATCCGTACCCGTCGAACCAAAATAGATGGTATGCGGCGACGCGCAGTCGGAATCGAGCGTGCCCCCATTCTCAATGCGGATCCAGCCCATTCCCGCGTCGTCGCTGCCCCAATCGCGATCGACCCTCACATGGTGGCGAACGACGACGCAGTTGCCATCAGTGGGAACGGTACCGCCAACCCAGGTAGAAGGATTGCTCAGCACACCGTTTTGTGCGGAGAGAATCAAGGTGGACGTAGTGCAGGGAAAGGTCGCAGCATGCGCCAGCACGGGACAAACCGCCGGCAATCCCAGCACAGCAATCAGGAATAGAAAACAGCGTAGACGAAAACTCGAAGACGGCAGTCGATTGCGATTCATGGCGGCACCCGCGGGCCCAAGACTATGCAGCCGCTCCTAGCTTCCGTTTACGTTGGGGACACGCTCAAGTCAAGAAAAGAAAGTGTGGTTTAGTTACCTTAGTGCCGCCTTGGTCTGAATTTCAGGTAATTGTCGAATTTCTGCCTGGACGAGCTGCCAGAACCAAAATGCCCACCGTGGTTTCTGATCAGGGGATTAGCCCTCTTGCTTCCGCTATCGTGAAACGCGTCCTCCCCTATTGGCCCGTAAATTCCCTGCTTGTCGTGTTTCTACGCCTGCGGCACGCGTAAAATATAGTTTTTGGGCACTTGGCCGTTTCCGCGCCCCTTGCCCTCCGGAAGTGAGGCTACGCCATCATGTCGACATCAACCCGCGACGAAGAAACTGCCGCCGCATCCAACGAGTCCACCGAGCGGCCGTCCAATTTTGTCCGCGATATCATTCTGGAAGACCTCAAGACCAACAAGTACGGCGGACGTGTCCATACCCGCTTTCCTCCCGAGCCCAACGGCTACCTGCACATCGGCCACGCCAAGTCCATCTGCCTGAACTTCGGACTGGGCATCGAGTTCGGCGGCAAGACCAACCTGCGCTTCGACGACACCAATCCCGAGAAGGAAGAACAGGAATACGTCGACTCCATCATCACCGATGCGCGCTGGCTGGGAGCGGACTGGGGCGACCGCATGTTCTACGCCTCCGATTACTTCGACCAGTTGCACGCCTTCGCGGTGCAGCTCATCCAGGCCGGCAAGGCGTATGTCGACGACCTGGGCGCGGAGGAAGTGCGCAAGTATCGCGGCTCGCTAACGGAGCCGGGCAAGGAAAGCCCTTATCGCAATCGCTCGGTGGAAGAGAACCTGGCGCTGTTTGAGCGCATGCGAGCGGGCGAATTTCCGGACGGGTCACGCACCTTGCGCGCCAAGATCGATATGGCCTCGCCCAATCTGAACATGCGCGATCCGGTGATGTATCGCATCCTGCACGCCGAGCATCACCGCACCGGCAACAAGTGGTGCATCTACCCGATGTACGATTTCGCCCACGGCCAGTCTGACTCCATCGAGCAGATCACCCATTCCATCTGCACCCTGGAGTTCGAAGATCACCGGCCGCTGTACAACTGGTTCATCCAGCAGCTGGGCATCTTCCCCTCGCAGCAGATCGAGTTTGACCGGCTGAACCTGACTTACACCCTGTTGAGCAAACGCAAGCTGTTGCAACTGGTACAGGAAGGCCGGGTGCGCGGCTGGGACGATCCCCGCATGCCCACCATCTCCGGCATTCGCCGCCGCGGCTTTACCGCCCAGGCCATTCGCAACTTCTGCGCGGCTATCGGGCTTTCCAAGACCAACGGCAGTATCGAGCTGGCCATGCTGGAGCATTTCGTCCGCGAAGATTTGAACCGGACTTCGCTGCGCGCCATGGCCGTGCTTCGGCCGCTGAAGGTGATCATCGACAATTATCCCGAGGACCAGACCGACGAGTTCGAAGCGGTCAACAATCCTGAAGATCCCGCGGCCGGCACGCGCAAAGTGCCGTTCTCGCGTGTGCTCTACATTGAGCAGGACGACTTCCGCGAAGATCCGCCCAAAAAGTTCTTTCGGCTCTCGCCCGGGCAGGAGGTTCGCCTCCGTGGCGGCTACTTCATTACCTGCACCAGCGTAGTGAAAAACGACAAAGGCGAAGTAGTTGAGGTGCATTGCACCTACGATCCGGAAACCCGCAGCGGCAACGCGCCCGACAATCGCAAGGTGAAGGCCACCATTCACTGGGTTTCGGCGCAGCACGCGGTGAATGCCGAAGTTCGCGTTTACGAGAATCTGTTCCTCAACGAGAATCCGGGCGAGGCACCCGAGGGGCAGGACTTCACCGCGAACCTGAATCCGAATTCGCTGGAAGATACTGACCAACGCCAAGCTGGAGCCGTCACTGGCCAGCGCCAAGCCCGGCGATCGCTTCCAGTTCGAGCGGTTAGGCTACTTTGCCGTCGATCCCGACTCGAAGCCCGGCGCGCTGGTGTTCAACCGGACCGTTCCGCTGCGGGACACCTGGGCGAAAATCGAGAAGCGCGGCAAGGCATAAACTACACATATAAAATAACTTATACATGACTTGTCTATATAGCTATGTCGCCATAGAATATGGCTATTGTGAAAACCGCGAACGTTGCTGAACTCAAGAACCGGCTCAGTGCCTATTTACAACTCGTGCGCGAAGGCGAAGAGATTCTCGTCAAAGATCGAAACCAGCCGATTGCTCGAATCTCGCCATACAAGCAGACTGAGTTGTCCGATGACGAACGTGAACTGGTTGCCTCGGGCGCGCTCAAGATGCCGGAGGAAGAGACCGCCAATTGGGAAGATTTCTGGGACGAGTTTTTCGCGCTTCCGGGCGCCCGCGTCAGCCAGAACGTTATTATTCAGGCCGTGGTCGACGAACGCGAGGAGGGATGGTAAGTGGAGGCTGCCTTTTGGGACACCAGCGCCCTTGTACCGCTGTGCATTCCGAATCAGGCAACCCCCGTTCTTCACCAGTTGGCTCGGCGCTATCTGCCGGTCGTATGGTGGGCTACTTCGGTTGAAGCGCATAGTGCGTTTGCCAGGGAATTACGAGCAGGCGCTCTAACTGAGGAAGAGCATGTTCGCGCGCTGGAGTACTTGAGTCGATTGAAGCGCAAGTGGCGTGAGGTGCAGCCCAGCGAATCGTTGCGCACCGTAGCGGAAGAACTGCTTGAGCGATACCCGCTGAGAGCTGCGGACGCTTTACAACTTTCCGCCGCCTATACATGGAGCATGCGGCGTCCTTTCAATCGGCACTTTATTTCTGGAGACACGCGCCTCTCTGAGGCCGCTCAATCGATCGGGTTTCGTGTTCTGCAGATTGTCTGATTGGATTTTCGTTGAAGCTTCATGGCAATGTCCCAAACCATCCCAGGCTGGCGAGAAGACTCGGCCGGCAGGCTGTCTTGATGAATGGAAACCTTACGCCGAACTGTGCCATGCGCAAAAGATGGTGCAACGGTACTGGTATATGGCTGCGATTCTGCCATTCGCAATCACTGTCTTCATCACCCAGCGATTCTTTCCGAAGTCGGACAGTGTGTGGCTTGTCGCGACCACCTCTCTGTCGCTAGTCTGGGCGGTGTCCGTTTGCGTATACGGGCTGTCGTTCGTGATTCGTATTCGTGCTGTCCGTTGTCCAAATTGCCAGGCCTACTTCGGCTCAGAAGATGAATGTATGTCGTGTGGGCTGGGACGGCACGCTGCGCGAGACTGAGTTAGCAATCAAAACATGACATTCGACAAACAAAATCCATCCGCTCCCCGTTTGCGCTTTGCTCCCTCCCCGACCGGCTACCTGCACGTCGGCGGAGCGCGCACCGCTCTATTCTGCTGGCTCTACGCCCGCCATCACCAGGGCACACTCGTACTGCGCATCGAAGACACCGATCTCGAGCGCTCCACGCCGGAGATGGTGGAAGGCATCCTCACCGGTTTGCGCTGGCTGGGCATCGACTGGGACGAAGGTCCGTTCTTCCAGACGCAGCGCATGGATCTGTATCGCGCCGCCGCCGGGCACCTGATCAACACCGGCCACGCCTACTACTGTTTCTGCAGCAAAGAGCAACTGGAAGAGCAGCGCGCCCAGGGCATCGCCGAGGGCCGCGTGCCCCGCGACGTCGAATGCCGCAGCCTGGGGCGCGACGACGCGCATCGCCGCCGCGAAAGTGGCGAGGCCGCGGCGATTCGCTTTTCCGTGCCCGAAGGCGGAAGCACCGGCTTTGACGATGCCGTCTTCGGCCGCGTCGAGTTCGCCAACTCCGAAATCGAAGACTTCGTACTGCTGCGCTCCGACGGCGTCCCCACCTATCACCTCAGCGTGGTGGTGGACGACATCGACATGCGCATGACCCACATCCTGCGGGGCGCCGATCACCTTTCCAACACGCCCAAGCAGGTGTTGCTATACGCGGCACTGGGCAAGCCTCTGCCGGTATTCGCCCATGTGCCGCTGATTTTGGGGCCGGACAAAACGCGCCTCAGCAAGCGCCACGGCGCCACCAGCGTCATTGCCTACAAAGAAGAAGGCATCGTACCCGAGGCGTTTCGCAATTTCCTGGCGCTGCTGGGCTGGACGCCGGACGACTCCACGCAAGAGATCCTGCACGATCGTGAACTGATCGACCTGTTCGATCTAAGCGGCATCCAGAAATCCAATGCCGTCTTCGATCGCGGCAAGCTCGACTGGTTCAACACGGAATATATCCGCGCAACGCCCGCCGCGCAGTTGCTGCCGCTGATTGAAGAAGAGTGGAAGAAGGTTAATCTGATTCCCTTCCAGACCAGTCGTGGGGCCATGGAGTCAACCGTCGACCTGGTGAAATCGCGGGCGCGCAACCTGAGGGATTTCGCGACCTTGTTCCGCGGCTACTTCAGCGATTCCTTCGCGACCGATGCCGCCGCAGCGGAGAAATTTCTGAAGGATCCGGCCGTGCGCGAGATGCTGGTGGAACTCGCGGCGCGATACGAGCAGGCCGAAGTATTCTCTGAGGCCGGCACAGAGCAAATCCTGCGCGACTTTGCGGCGGAGAAAAACGTGAAGGCTGGAGGGCTCATCAACGGCGCACGCGTGGCACTCACCGGCCAGGGCGTGGCTCCCAGCCTGTTCGCCGTCATGGCCAACCTGGGACAGGAGCGCACCGCCAGTCGACTGAAGCGCGCAGCCCAACTGTAGGGACTACTTCTGCGGTGATGAACTGCCCGCGTTGTCCGTGCCCGGATTCATGGCCGGGTTGGGCGCGTTCCCGGTGCCCCCGTTATTCATCGCAGGATGCTCCGGCGCCATGTCGGAGTGTCCGTGGCCGGTGACCACCAGGTTGTCCTTCATCTGCCGATTACCGTCGAAGGACTGCGCCACGCGCTCGGCGGTCTGCTTGTCCTTGCCTGAACCTACCGTGCCGGCTAATTCGATAGTGCTCTCCGTCACGTTCACCGTTACATGACTGCTGCCCAGGGTAGGCTCGTTGCGCAGCGCATCCTGAATCCGCGACTGCAGCGCGGCGCTGTTGTTCTGCGCTGCCGAGTTCGCCGAATCTTCCGGCGTCTTTTGCGGATCGGGCGCGGTGGCCGATTGGCTGGAACTCTGCGCCGTAAGCCAGCCGGAGCCCAAGGTCAATAGAAACGCCAGCACAATCGTCTTGATCTTCATAAGAGACTCCTTCCGTTACTAAGATGTGAATCGTCACGATAGGGGTGTCACATCCTGGACAAAATGCCGTGGCAGTTGAACCGCGGCGTCGGCCCTTCTAGACTGTAAGCATGCACGTCCACGCCGGCGACATGCGCAATGCGAAAACTTCGCGAGTGCTGCGAATTTCCCTCGCCGTCACGCTGCTGTACATCGCCCTGCTGGTAATTGCCGGAATTAAGGCACATAGCCTGGCGCTGCTGTCGGAAGCAGGTCATAACCTAACCGACTTTGTCGCCCTGCTTATGTCGTGGGGCGCGGTATACCTCCAGACCCGGCCGCCCAGCGCCCGCAAGACATTTGGCTATAATCGCGCCGGCGTGTTGGCCGCCTTCATCAACGGCCTCACCCTGGTCTTCATTTCTTTCTATATCGTGTATGAAGCGTTCCGGCGTTTGCAGCAGCCGGTCACCGTCGATGCCGGCATCATGATCTGGGTCGCCGCCGCGGGCGTAGTGATGAACGGCGGCATTGCCTTGCTGCTGATGCGCGGCCACCGCGACATCAACGTGCGCAGCGCGCTGCTGCACGAGGTCGGCGATACGTTGTCGACCGCGGTGGTCATCATCGGCGCCATCGCCATCGCCTACACCGGCCATCAGTGGATCGACCCTGCGCTGTCGCTCGGCATTGGCGTGATGATCCTGTGGTCCTCGTTCGGCATCATCCGCGAGAGCCTGAACATTCTGCTGGAGGGCACCCCCAACGGCATGGAACTGGATCGAATACAACGCGCGATCTGCGACATTCCCGGCGTGTGCTCGGTCCACGACCTGCACGTCTGGAGCATCGGCAGCGATACCCATTCCCTCTCCTGCCACGTCGCCATTGAGGACATGCCCGCCTCCGAAAGCGCCAACATTCTGGCGGCAATTCGCGGGGAGTTGGAGCAGAACTTCCAGATCCACCACACCACCATTCAGTTTGAATTGAACGCCTGCGAAGTGGCTGACGGCTGCGTGATCCAGGTCAGCAGCGGCCATCATCACCACGGACACAGCCATCCTCACTAACCTAGGAGACCCGCTTGCGTCACTCCCACCGAGTTCTGCTTTGCGTCCTGATCCTTTCCGTGCTGTCGGCATCCCTGGGCTGCAGCAAGAAGGAAGCGGCTCAGCTCAATCCCGGCTCGCAGTCTGCAGCCGCGGCCGTGCCACCGTGGGACTCTGGAGGATGGAGTTGAAGCTGCTGCCCAACCATCCCAGCATGACCAAGCCGATTACATTTGCTTTGCACATCGCCGACCAGCAAGGACGACCGGTGAGCGACGCGCAGGCCACGGGCTCGCTGACCATGAAGCTGATGGACATGGGTGCGACGCAATTGAAGTTTGAGCCAAAGGGAAATGGCGATTACCAAGCCACTCTGAAGAGCTTGGACATGTCGGGGCCGTGGAGCGTCGCCGTGGAAGCAACCCAGGGCAGCAAGCAGATGAAACAGAGCTTCGACGTTGTGGTCTACGACTAACCGCGCTAACGATCTGCTGACTGCTGACAGCTATTCACTTTCCCGCCCGTGCTGCAATTTGTAGATTCGCTCCACCTCTTCCACGGTGTCGATGTCCTTGGGCAGCTTGTCTTCCCTCACCCGCAGGATGCGCGGGAAACGGAGCGCGAAGCCGCTATCGTGCCGCTCTGAACGCATGATGGCGTTGAACGCCACCTCCAGCACAATCTCCGGTTCCACTTCACGCAAGTGTCCGTGGTCGGCGGTGGTGTGCTCCAGGAACCACGGCGTCAGCTCGGCAATCTCTTTGTCGGTCAGTCCCGAGTATGCCTTGCCGATGTTTACCAGTTCTTCGCCTTTGCGCACCGCGAAGGTGTAGTCGCTGAGCACGTGGATGCGTTTGCCGTGGCCGAATTCCGCCGCCGTCACCACCACGTCCAGTGTCGCCAGCTCCCGCTTCAGCTTCAGCCACCACCGGCCGCGCCGTCCCGGCATGTAGGGCGATTCCAGGTCTTTAATCATCAGGCCCTCATTGCCGCGGGCCATGGCCTGCTCGAAGTATTGCTCGAGTTGCCCGGGTGAGTCGGCGCGCATGGACGGCGCGCGCAGCACCCATCCCGATATCGCTGACTCCTCGGCGATCTCCGGCTCGAAGAGCAGATTGCCTTGCGAGTTGATCACCGGGCGTGGTGCCACCCGGTTGGCCCCGGTGAAGATACGGTCGAGAATTGGTGTGCGTTGCGAAAGCGGCTTGTCCAGCGTGAGCTCGCCCTCGGCGTACATGACGTCAAAGACGACGTAGGCCACGGGCACCTCGCTCATGAGTTGCCGGCTCACCTGCTTGCGGCCCAGCCGCTTCTGGATGCCGGAGAACGGCATGGCGTGGCCACCTTCTTCATTGTCGCGCCAGGCCACGATCTCGCCATCCAGAATGACCTCGCCGCTGAATTCGCTGAGCGCGCCCAGCAATTCCGGGAATGCCGGGGTCACTTCATCGAGCGTGCGCGAGAACAGCCGCACCTGTCCTCCGCCGCAGTGCGCCTGGGCCCGGATGCCGTCATATTTGTCCTCCACCTGGGCATGCTCGAAGTACTGGAACGCCTCTTCCGCATCTGCCGCCGGGCTCGCCAGCATGAAGCCGATGGGATGAAACAGCCGCATGCGCGCTTCGTCGAGCCGATGTTCGGCCGCCAGCAACAACGTTCCGCCAATGTCACCGAGCAGCATATTGGCGCGCTGCACCCTGGCCGCGGGTTCCTCGTAGGCTTTAGCAATGGCCTCTTCCACCAGGCTTTCTTTCAGCCCGATGCGCAGGTCGCCGGTGATGATCTTCAGGATGTACTTGGCTTCCAGCGCGGTGTTGCGTTGCAGCAGGGATTTCAGCACCGCCGCTTTTGCCGTGGCCGTGCGCGTTGCCGCAATCTGGTCGAACGACTCGCGAACATCGCTGCAGCGTGACGCTTGCGGTTTTCGGCAACTTTGCCAGCAGCACGTCATAGGCCGCTGCTCCCAGATCGCCGCGCTGTCGATAGGCTGCCGTCAGCTTGGCGTCCGGTGCACCCGCCAATTCGCCCACCAGCTTCCATAGCAGCGACCCGCCAATTTGCAGCGTGCGTTCGTCGAACGCGGGAAAGGCCCGTCCCGCAAGGAATACCGCTGAGATCGCTGCATCAGGCAAATCACGCGAGCGGAGGTATTCCGCCACCATGGCGACCTTCTCGGTCTTCCTGGTGGTGGCGGCGATTCGCTCGCAGAGCTCGGACAGTCCTTGCATAAGTCAGCAACCACACTAGGATGCGCTGAATGGCAATTGTGGCTTGGCATCGCGCGCCGCGTCCAAGATGCCAGAAATTCGTTCATCGCTCATGGCGTGGAGCAGCGCCCGGAGGAGGTTCGTCGGTTTCCGCCCGTGCTATTTGATCCTGGTCAAGTCTTCCAAGTGTTCGCCGGAAGCATCGCTGGTCGACAGCGTCATGCCGCCGTCTTTCGCGGGAATGAAGGTCACCTTGCCGTATTCGGCCAGATCCTCGGGATCGAACAGCAGGAACTGTGTTGCCGCTGTGGGAATCAATACCTGCGAGTGCCGCTTAGTCGCCAGCGTAAGGTGATCACCGCTGACGGTTATGGTGGCCAGCTTATCTCCCGCTTTCCGCTCATAAACGCCGGTGTACGACGCCAGCGTTCCCGCCGGAAGCACCGCGGCTGCTGGTAATTCGTCGTAGTGTTTGTAGTACGGGCTGCGCAGGTCGGCGACGCGCTCCATCACATCCGTCCACGTGCCGTTTTCTTTCTTGAAGATGTAGGTCGTGCGGCCCCACCGATCAGGACCCGCCTCTTTGGTCTTGACGTCAAGCTGTCCCACAATGTGCCAATACTCGTCGGCCACAGCGACCTCGGGCGTCAGAAATTTTACCTTCACCTCCAGCGTGGAGTCGGTATCGTCCTTTTGTAGCGGCGAAACTACCTCACCGTAAAACGCTCGCATCTTTTTCAGGTCGTTATAACGAATGCCAAAAGCGTTCTCCCAATCGAGATCCGCCGCCACTCGCGGCTCAGGCTTGTCCGCGGCTTCCGCCTGCACAATCTGGCGGATCACGGTCTCATCCTCCTTGCTGCCGGTGATGAACGAGCCTGCCGACTGCGCTTGAACAACTGAAGCCAGCAACAACACCACCCAAACGACTGCCCCGATCCGGCCCATCAGCACGCCTCCCAGGCTTTCCTCGCAAAGCCCGACCATCATGCCGGGGCACTGCGTCGATAGCAAGCGATTTCCCGCTCCGTCCTAGCTACGGAAAGCGCTCCGATGTATGCTGGACGCGTTCCGTCAAGCTGCTGCTTGCCACGGATACCAGGTTACGAATTGCTGGCCGGTCATTGCTTCGATAACCGCTGCGGAGGAAGAAGAATGATTTGTCGGCTCACCCTCTGGTCGCTGTCTTTATTGCTTCTACTCCCCTTGTTTGTCGCCGGGCAGGCCCAGAAACCCGCGGAACCGGTGCAGTTTCACGGAACCTACGAGGAGTTGAAGCCGGCGCAGAAGCAGCTCATCGACGACTGGTACGCGGAGTACAACCGCCTGGCCAACGATCATTCGCTGCCTGCTGAGTACAACGACTTCTCACTTTCCACCCGCACTACGTTCGAAGCCGTCACCCATGCGTTGATGACCACCAATCTCACCGACAAGAGTGGCAAGTCGCTGGGCAATGCGCTGGAGCTGGTGCAGGGCATCGAGGCTATCAACGGAAAGGTTCCACGGGCGCGCGGCGATCTGCAATTCCGAATTTATGTTCTGCTGAAGCCGGACGCATTGCAGAAGCTCAAGGACTCCAGCGAATTCTTTCGCGACCGCGACAATACGGTCTATCACCAGGGGTATCCTCTGAACTATCGCCAGGACGGTGGCGCCCCCTCCATCCAGATTTCGATCGCCAAGGATGGCCGCCACGCCGATATCGATGTGGATTATCGCTCCTCGCAGTTTCCTTCGGCGCTGTTCAACGGTCACCTGTCGGCCGCCAACTCCGATGTGCGCGCGGGCAACAACACGCAAAAGCACAACCAACGCTGGCAGGGCCTGCCGGACTGGTGGCGCAATCTTTTCGGTTTGTCCGGCTCATCGGATGAGCCCGATGCTGGAGCCAAGGCCGGCGATGTCCCTACGATTCCCCGCAAGGCGGAAGGCAAACTCGAGGACGCCATTCAGGATTTCCTGAGTTCGTGGCTGGTGGAACAAAAACCCGAGCTCTCGGCCGCGTACTTGTCGCCGCGGTCCTTCTACTGCTTGCAGCAATACGGTCCACAGTCGGGACAGGTTATCAACGCGGGCGTTGCTCCCTACCTGGCAGCCAAGGACATGGCAGCAACCAATGCCGTCATCGGCAAAGTCCCAAGCGTCGAAGCAGCGGTCAAGCCGGCGAGCCTGGACGCCCCGGGCATCAAGCTGATCAAGCAGAACTCTACATCGGGCTACTCGCTCTATCAACTGTCGAATGCGGCGGCGACGGAGTTCGAGTGTGATCCTGAGCAGGCGTACGACGAGTTCGATAAGCTTCGTACCTCCGGCAACGGAGGCAAGTACGGCCGTTACTTCGCCGCGGTGTTTCGCCTGAACGCTCCTAAGGGCAAGAGCGACACTGTCACGCTGCTATGGGCGAAGGAAGGCAAGTATTGGAAGGTCGTGGCGTGGGAGATCGATCCGGAAGAGAGGCTGCCTGGCTCTATGCCCGATACGCGCCGCCGCAAAGTCGCGGCGCTGACGGCAGCCGGCAAGGCGAAAGTGCAGGCCGACCCGGAATTCCTGCGAGCATCGCATGACTTTCTGCATTCCTGGCTGGTGGCCGACAACTTCGATCACGCCGCAACTTACATTGCTCCGCGCTGTAACGATTGCGTTGACCTGTACGCCGGCGAAGGAGTGAAGCGGCCATCCACGCAGGCGGAGTACTCAGCGTATCTACGCAACGCCCTTACCAACGTCGGCAAGGAAGTGGGTAAGGTGCAGCACCTGCACGACGCACTGGAACCGGTACAGCCCGATCATGACGATCTGCGTACCCTCAGCCACGCGGGCGAAGGTGCCTATACGGTGGTGGCCGTTCCCGACGGCCTGGCTGACAGCTTCCTGTGCGTGAAGACTTCACCCGCACATCCGTATCAGCCGGGTGAGGCTTCGCAGGGGAAGGTCTACGGCAACTACTACGCGACGATGTTCGCTTTTCGTACACCGGGCGATCATCCGGCCGCGCTGACGCTGTTGTGGGGGAAAGAAGGAGGCGAGTGGAAGATTGTCGCCTATGGTCTCACCACGATGTAGCCCGCAAGCGGGGGTCCGATAAGCGAAAAGGCAAAGCAAAAGCCCGGCTGGCAGTTTCGAAGGTCTGCCGTACCGGGCTTGTGCTCGTCGTGACTATCCTGGAGCTGGGATTTATGCAGCACGACGAATTTGGCCGGGTGCCAACCAACTATCGCCGATGGCGCCGGATTGAAGCTCATGGAACTGAACCGCAACTTGCCGTGACGCGTCGGCCTTCTTTCGCAGCAAACGCGCGAGCCGGCCTAACGGTCTTGCCGGAACGGACTGGGTCAACATGGGAACCACCTCTTCGGCGAACGCCTTCTTCTTCTCCTCGGTCAAATCGCTTCCGCTGACTTCAATTGCCAGGTCAGAAGGCGTCAGCGTTGCCGGCTCCAGGTCCTCACTCTCGCGCAACTGGCGCAGGGGAACGAACTGAATCGTGATACGACTCCGCTCCTCCGGACTCAGGTGAAATGTGCGCAGGGTAATGTCGATCAGTTCCTTGGCAACAACGCGTTTCTGTTCGACCGGTACTTTGTCCGAGTAAAGCCGCAGGTAGGGCATATGGCCAGGTCCTCCGCTACTTCGTAGGTAGTAGAAGCATTCGGCATTCCATCCGCCAGTTGGACGCGAACCTGCCACGAAACACAAGGCTTAGCCATGATGCTCCGAGCGATAAACGCCTCGACCCGACCAGATCACCGGGAAAATTTTTCTCGATTTGGTCGCAAACCACTCTGCCGCGTTGAAACGACTCTCCGGAAATCGCCTGATTGACACCAGCCTACCCGGCTGCTTACCCTAAGTCAGCGCAATTGTGAGCCTTGCCTGCTCGAGGAACATCCAATTCTTATGCGATCCTTGCTTCGTCACCTGCGGTTTTTAGTCGCGGTCCAACTCCTTCCAGCCCTGGAAAGCGGCGAGGAAGCCACGCTGGTTGGCGGCCAGGCTGTGCTCGAGGGAGTCATGATGCGTTCGCCCCACGCCTGGGGCATCTGCATTCGCCGCCCGGATGGCACGCTGGCGACGCACTCGGAACCGCTGGAGAAGTTGTCTGACAAGCACAAGTGGATGGGCTGGCCGCTGATGCGCGGCCTGGTAACCCTGGGTCAGGCGATGTCGCTGGGCTTCCGCGCCTTGCGCTATTCCGCCGACGTTGCGCTGGATGAGATTCCCCGCAAGGAAAACGAGAAAAAGGCTGAAATCAGCGGCTGGATGATCGCCGGGAACCTCATCGTGTCGCTGGGTTTCTTCATCTTCATGTACAAGTTTGTGCCGCTGCTGGCGGCCACCAAGCTGAAGAACCACTATCCCGCGTTCGGTAACCAGATCCTGTTCAATGTGGTGGATGGCGTCATCCGCATTGCGATCTTCCTGCTGTTCATCTGGGGCATCTCGTTCTGGGCCGACATTCGCCGGGTCTACCAGTACCATGGCGCCGAGCACAAGACCGTTTTTGCCTTCGAGTCCAGCGATCCCCTGACCGTAAACAACGCACAGAAGTTCACCACCTTCCATCCGCGCTGTGGCACCAGCTTCCTGATGACCGTGATGCTGATTTCGATGGTGGTCTACATGCTGGTTCCGGCAACGACCTTTTGGGCGCGCTTTGCCTCACGCATCGCGCTGCTGCCCGTGATTGCCGCGGTTTCGTACGAGATGATTCGCTTCGCCGCCAAACACGGATCGTCGCTGTTCGCCGTGTTGACCAAGCCCGGCCTGTGGCTGCAACGGATCACCACCCAGCCTCCCGCGGACGACCAGGTGGAGACCGCTATCGCCGCCCTGAATGAAGCCATGGAACTGGAGAAACAGCGTGGCGGCGAACTGGTGATTGCCTAGCGGCGCCCGCCGCTACGAACCGTAATTCCAATTCGTTTTGCTGCCGATCCCGCGTCTTTCAGGACGGCGGGCCGACGCTCTGAGCAAGCAGACCGCTTGCCGGCCTGACCGCTTTCTGGGGACCACAAAGTCTCAGAAACCGTCGAGGTAGTTGAAGCTTGGCCCTTCAAAACACAGTTTCCGTACAATAGGGTTGAAATCTCATGTTTGAACGTTTAGAACAAATCGAAATTAAATACGAGGAGCTGAATCAGGCTCTCGCTTCGCCGGACATCGTCTCCGACTCGCAGCGCTACCAGAAGACCGCCAAGGCTCACAGCGAACTGGCTCCGGTCGTAGAAAAATATCGCGAGTACAAAGACCTGACCCGCGGCATCGCGGAGAGCAAGGCGCTGGCGGAAGACGAAACCGATCCCGAGATGCTGGCCTACGCCAAGGACGAGCTGCATAAACTGGAAGAGCGGGTCGCCGAAGTCGAGTCCGAGATCAAGGTTCTGCTGCTACCCAAGGATCCCAATGACGAGAAGAACGTCATTCTGGAAATCCGCGCCGGCACCGGCGGCGACGAAGCCACGCTGTTTGCCGCCGAAATCTTCCGCATGTACACCCGCTTCGCCGAATCGAACCGCTGGAAAGTGGAAGTGCTCTCCTCGTCCGACTCCAGCGTTGGCGGCCTGAAGGAAGTCATCGCCATCATCGAAGGTCAACGCGTCTTCTCGCGCATGAAGTATGAAAGCGGCGTACACCGCGTACAACGTGTTCCCGCCACCGAAACCCAGGGCCGTGTCCACACCTCAGCCGTGACCGTTGCGGTGCTGCCGGAAGCCGAAGATGTCGACATCAAGATTGAAGCCAAAGACATCCGCATTGACACGTTCTGCTCGTCCGGCCCGGGCGGCCAGTCGGTAAACACCACGTACTCAGCTGTGCGCATCACGCACCTGCCGACCAACACCGTGGTCAGCTGCCAGGACGAGAAGTCGCAGATCAAGAATCGCGAGAAAGGCATGCGTGTTCTGCGCGCCCGGCTCTACGAGATGGAGCAGCAGAAGCAGGCCGACGCGCTGGCCAAGGAACGCAAAGCCATGGTGGGCTCCGGCGATCGCAGCGAAAAGATCCGCACCTACAACTTCCCGCAGAATCGCGTGACCGACCACCGTATCGGGTTCACCGCGCACCAACTGCCGGAGTTCATGGACGGCCGCATCCAGCCGATGATCGATGCCCTGATTACCCACTTCCAATCAGAAAAAATGAAGCAGGAGTCGGTCGCCGTCTGATCCTGGACCATCCACGTCATGCAACTGAAAGAAACTCTCGCATCCGCGGTGGAGTATCTGGAAGCTGCCGGCGTAGGCTCGCCCCGCATGAACGCCGAGGTCCTGCTGATGTTCACCCTCGGCGTGGACCGCGCCTACCTTTACGCTCATCCGGAACGCGAAGTTTCCGGTGAAGAGGCCGCCCGCTTCTACGAGGCGCTGGAGCAGCGCGAGAGTGGCATGCCATCGCAGTACATCACAGGCCATCAGGAATTTTGGGGACTGGACTTCGTGGTTACACCTGCGGTGCTGATTCCGCGTCCCGAAACTGAGCACCTGGTGGAGACGGTACTGGAGTTGGCGAAGGGCCTGCTTCATCCGCATCTGGTGGACGTGGGCACCGGTTCTGGCTGCATTGCCCTGGCTCTGGCCCACGACTTGAAGGGAGCCAAGGTTCACGCTACCGACCTTTCCGCCGAGGCACTGGAGGTGGCGCGAGCCAATGCGGTGCGCTTGCAACTGGAGAAGCGGGTGCAGTTCCTGCAGTGCGACGTGCTGCAACCGGTTGATGCAGGAAGTGCTACTCCCTTCCATAACCTGGATTTCGTTGTCAGCAATCCCCCGTATGTCGGACTGGATGAAGCCGACAAGGTGCAGAAGTCGGTGCGCGACTATGAGCCGCATATGGCGGTCTTCGGTGGGGAACATGGACTGGATATCTTTGTCAGGCTGGTGGAACAAGCCCACGTCGCGTTGAAAGCCCGGCGGCTGGCTGGCGATGGAAATTGGCTACTCGATGAGCGACGCCGTGATCGCCCTGCTGCATACTACGCTCTGGGAGGAGCCTCACGTTACCCCTGATCTGCAAGGAATACCGCGCGTGGTGGCGGTCCGGAAGAAGTAGCTACTTGTTCCAATCCTCGCACTTTAGGTCCCGAATGCGCGTGAACTCGGACAGCTTATTCGTGACTAACGTGAACCCGTGTCGCAAGCATTGGCCCCCGATCAGCGTGTCGTAGGCCCCTATCTTCCTTCCTCCAGCCTCCAACTCGGCACGGATCTGACCGGAAACTCGCGCATCTTCCTCGTCGAACGCCAAGTACTTCGAGAGCGCCAACGAGAAAGGTGTTAAGTTGCCACCGACCTTCCTCGACCCGCGAACTCTTGAACACTCCGTACCACAATTCGTGAAGTGCAATGGACGAAATCAGCAGGCGCGCTCCCCGGGCAAGCTGCCTGTCCGCATGCTGCCTGACTGTGGGCGGCTGCTTGCGGAGCATCGCGACACAGGCGTTTGTGTCCAGCATGTAGTTCATTCGAACACCTTGCGCTCGGGCGCCTCGGGCTGGTCACGCCAGTCGCCCTCGAAGGCGTCCGCTGCTGAATGCCGGTCCATGGCCGCAAACCACTCCTTGACATCGGTGAACATCGGCTCCAGCACGACAGCATCGCCTACCTTGCGGATACGAACCCGATCACCTTTGAACCGGAACTCCTGCGGCAGGCGGACAGCCTGGCTGTTACCGTTCCGAAATAACTTTGCGGTCTTTGCCATAGCGTCGCCTCAAAAGCATAAGTATATATTAAAAGTATATACTCGCAGGTTGCTGTAGGCCAGCCTTGCGCCACTAAGAAGCTCTCCGCAAGTTGCTACACTAGACGGTGCCACCACCGACAACCGATCACTGACCACCGCCCTATGCTCGCCATCCCTTCGTACGCGAAAATCAATTTTGGTCTCAAGATCGGCGACCGCCGGCCTGATGGCTTTCACGGGCTGCGGACTATCTACCAGACCCTGGCCCTGCACGACATCATTCGCGTGGAGGTGCAGCCGGGCTCGGGCATCGAGATTCGTTGCGACGACCGCGCGTGCCGCTGGATGAGTCCAACACCTGCCACAGGATCGCCGAGCGCGTCCTAAGATCCGCAGGCAAGACGGCCAAGGTAGTCATCGAGATTGAGAAACATTTGCCCGTCCAGGGAGGCATGGGCGCGGCCTCGTCGAATGCCGTGGCCACGATGCTGGGCTTGGAGCGCGCGCTGGACGTAAGCCTGCCACCCGGCGAAAAGCTGCGCATTGCCGCTGAAGTCGGCAGCGATCTGCCCCTGTTTCTCATAGGAGGAACCGTGCTTGGCGTCGGACGGGGCGAAGAGGTTTATCCTCTACTGGACCTTCCCACGATGCACGTAGTCGTGGTCACGCCGACGGTTGGGGTCTCGACCCCCAAGGCCTTCGCGCGGTGGGACGAGCGGGCCGCATTGACCGGGACGGAAGCCGCAGGTACAATAAACGAGTTCGGCCGGAGTGTGTTTTCCTGGCTGAGTGACAGTTTTTACCCGCAGGCGTGGCCTGCATCCGGTGTTCCCGCAAAGGGCGGGAACCGGGCCGAGACACCGCTTCTCGACCTCGTCCGAGCCGGGATTGACAACGACTTCGAACACGTCGTCTTTCCTGAGTATCCCGAGTTGAGTGCAGTCAAACAAGGGTTGGAGCGCGAAGGCGCGCGTTACGCTTCCTTGTCGGGTTCCGGTTCCACGCTGTATGGACTGTTTGCTTCTTCGGGAGCGGCGCAGACCGCTGCTGAACATATGCAAGCGGATGGACATGCGGCGGTAGCGACCACGACGCTGACGCGGGATGAGTATCACAAGGCGCTGCTGGCGCGCGGTAAGGGTTGACTCGACCTCGCCGACCCGCAGAGAAGCGGCACTTGGCGAGTCGCGAGCTGAAGGCTGATGGCTGAAAGCTGACAGCTCAAATCACTGGGCGGTCGACGAATGGTAGGTCAAGTGCCTTTCCGACCACGCCAGCGCAAAGGCGGCGCACGTGTGGTGACCGCGTCACGAAGATCGATCAAGTGTAAGCACCATCACTGGGCGGTCGACTAATGGTAGGTCAAGTGCCTTTGGAGCACTTTGTCTAGGTTCGAATCCTAGCCGCCCAGCCAAGAACCAGTTGTCAGTGGCTAGTAGGGAGTTGTCAGAGCGAATTGCGATTCGCGGTTTTTACGAAACACAGCGTGTAACCAAACCAGGTGAAGCGGGGTGTTAAGCGCAATGGACACAGCAGCCAAGACGAGCGTAATTCCTCCGGCGACAACGCCGGGCGACGGCGCGGGCGGCCACCAGCAAGCCGGTACGGAGCAGAAGTCCGAACGCAAGCCAGTACGGGCGCGCCAGGACGACAAGTGGAAGATCTTCTCCGGTACCGCCAATGACGCGTTGGCCAAGGATGTTTGCGAGTTTCTGGGATTGCCGATCGGACAGGCGTGCATCACCAAGTTTTCCGACGGCGAGACCTACGTGCAGATCGAGGAGAACGTGCGCGGCGCCGATGTCTTCATGGTGCAGCCCACTTGTGACCCGGTCGACGTGCACCTGATGCAGTTGCTGCTGCTGATCGACGCGCTGAAGCGCGCATCGGCGCGCCGCATCACGGTGGTGATTCCGTACTTCGGTTACGCCCGGCAGGACCGTAAGGACAAGCCGCGGGTACCTATATCGTCGAAACTGGTGGCGGATTTGTTGACCACGGCGGGAGCCGATCGCGCATTAGTCGTCGATCTTCACGCGCCGCAGATTCAGGGGTTTTTCAACATCCCGGTGGACCATCTGTTCGCGTCGCCGGTGCTGGTGGATTACTTCCGCAAAAAGCAGTTGCCGGATTTAACCGTGGTTTCGCCCGATGCGGGCGGCGTGGAGCGCGCGCGCTTCTTCGCCAAGAAAATGGACTCGGCGCTGGCCATCGTCGATAAGCGCCGCGTCGAAATGGATGTAACCGAGGTGATGCACGTCATCGGTGATGTAAAGGGCCGGACGTGTTTGATCCTCGACGACATTATCGACACCGCCGGTACGCTGGTGAAGACCTGCCAGGCGTTGCTCGATGCGGGTGCGCGCCAGGTGCATGCTTGCGCCACTCACGCCGTGCTGTCGGGCCCGGCGATCGAGCGGATTTCGAAATCGGGTTTGGCCGAAGTGGTTGTAACCGACACGATCCCGCTGACTGATGCGGGGCGCAACGAACCGAAGATCATCGTGCGATCCATCGCCGGTCTCATCGGACGCGCCATTCAGTCGATTCATGAAGAGACTTCCGTCAGCAGACTGTTTTTGTAAAGGAACGAGATTATGGCTACCGCAACAGCAGACAAGAACACCGAGAAGAACGACAAGAGTGTAGAAGCCAAGCCACGGCAGGGTGGCGGCAAGAATGACGCACGCCGGCTGCGGCAGAGCGGCATGATTCCGGCGGTGGTGTACGGCGCCGGGCAGGAAGCGAAGGCGATCGCCGTCGATCCCAAGCAGATGCGCCGCATCCTTAACTCCGAGTCGGGCCACAACTCTATTTTCGACCTCGCCTTGGACGGCAGCGCCGCCAAGGTAATGATCGTGGACTGGCAGTTCGAGCCCATCAAGAGCGCCCTGTTGCACGTCGATCTGAAGCGCATCGCCATGGACAAGGCGTTGCGTGTCCGCGTGCCGATTGTGCTCAAAGGTGAAGCACCGGGCGTCAAAGCCGAGGGCGGCATCATGGAGCAGGTACTGCGCGAGGTCGAAATCGAGTGCTTGCCGGCCGACATTCCCGGCCACATCGATGCCGATGTCAGCCAGTTGAAATTCGGCGACCTGATTCGCGTCTCCGATCTGCCGCAGACCGGCTCGATCAAGTTCATCACCGACGAGAACCAGACCGTCGCCCACGTAGTAGCGGTGAAGGAAGTTGCCGCAGCTACTCCCGCCGAGGGAGTGGATGTTGCCGCGACCACGGCCGAGCCCGAAGTCATCAAGAAGGGCAAGCAGGATGCCGAGGCGCGAAGGCGAAGCTGCCGGCGGCGAAAAGGCCGAGAAGAAGAAGTAGGGCTCGTGAAACTGATCGTCGGGCTCGGCAATCCGGGCATCGAGTACCAGTTCACGCCGCACAATCTGGGGTTCCTGGCAGTGGACCGTATCGCCGAGCAATGTGGCGTGCGGGTCAACAATCGCCACTGCCGGGCACAGACTGCGCGGGCCCGCATCGCGGGACACGAAGTGGTTCTGGCCAAGCCGGAAACCTTCATGAACCTGAGCGGTGCTTCGGTAAGCGAGTTGGTGCGCGAGTACGAGGCCCAACCCGGGCAGGACTTGATCCTGCTGTACGACGAGCTGGCTTTACCGTTCGGGTCGCTGCGAGTACGGCCACGGGGCCGCTCGGCGGGACACAACGGGGTGGAATCGGTGATCGGCGCCCTGGGTACGCAGGAATTTACCCGGATTCGCATGGGCATCGATCCGGGCCATCCGATTGGCGATGGTGCGCGGTACGTACTGTCGCAGTTCAAGAAGCCGCAGTTGACGATCGTGGATGAAGTGATTGACCAGGCGGCAGATGCGGTGCGGTTGATTCTCACCGAAGGGGTGCAGGCGGCGATGAACCGCTTCAACCGCAAGGTGGAAGATGAGAAAGATGAGAAAGACGAGGGGTGAGAGCCTGGGGATTAGGCGTTAGGAACTGGAACGTAGGTTCTGCGTTCGAACGCATATTCCAGAACTGGACTCCGGATCATCCGCGACCGAGATGCGGCAAAGAGCTGAATGAATCGAGTCTCACGCGAAGTGGGATGGCTGGTTTTTCGAGAGCTAAAACATTTCACGCTGAAAGCTGATCGCCTTAGGCGAAAGGCGAATAGCGAAAAGCGAAGAGCAAAGCGGCTGCGGCCGCCAGCTTAGGAGAAACAATGCAACGTACTTACGAATTGATGTTCATCGTCCGTCCCGACATGCCGGAGGAGGATCAGGACAAGCTGATCTCCAGCCTGGAAACCCAGGTAACCAATGCGGGCGGCACCCTGAAGAGCATGGAGCGCATGGGGAAGCGCCGTCTGGCCTACACCGTCCGCAAATTCCAGGACGGCATTTACATGTTGATGGTTCTGGAAGGCGAAGGCGGCATGGTGAAGGAAGTGGAGCGCCGCCTGCGTGTAACCGAGCCGGTGATCAAGTTCATCACCGTGCGGGTTGACGAAGAGCAGAAACGGTTGGCCAAGGTGAAGGCGCTGCGCGACACCAAAGTTCGCGGCAAGGGCACACGGGCTGCGGCTGCCGAAGCCGCTGCCGCCGAAGCTGCTGCCAACGCCGCTACCGCGGCTGCGGCCGCCGAAGCGACTTCCGAAGCTGCCCCGGCTGAAGGTGCGGAGACCGCGCCAGTCAGCGCGTAGTCGGCGGTTGCGGATTTCTCGCGCTGTGGTGAACGGAAAATGGCTGTCCCGGTTCACCTCCAGCGTTGCATTGACGGGCCAGGCCCGAACATTTTCGAGTCAGCCGCGGTAGGGGACGCTCCCAGGCCGCGCTGACCAGGCCTCAAGCGAGGCATTTGAAGGAGAATCATGGCAGACGAAGCAATCAAGACATCGGCTCCCGCAGGCGGCGCCGCAACCAGCGACGCTCCCGCGCCCCGTTCTGACAGCGGCCCGCGCGAAGGCGGCGGCCCCCCGCGTGGACCTCGTCCCGGACCCCGTCCCGGCGGCGGCCCTGGCGGCCCGCGTGAAGGCGGCCGGAAATTTTTCCGCCGCAAGAAGGTTTGCAAGTTCTGCGTCGAGAAGATTGACGCCATCAACTACAAGGACGTGCGCCTGCTTTCCGGCTTCGTCGCCGAGAGCGGCAAGATCGTTCCCCGGCGCCTGACCGGCGTTTGCACGCCCCATCAGCGCCGCCTGGCCGAAGCCATCAAGCAGGCCCGCAACATCGCCCTGCTGCCCTTCGGCTCGCGGTAGTACGGCAGCGTCAGGGGCTGGAGGTTAGGGATCAGGGGTTGGTCGCTGATCCGGGCCCGCGTGACCCGACTCCCGCGCAGCGGGATGGAATAGCTTAGCCCAGCGCTTCAGCGCTGGGTGCGTTTGAGGCCGAACCAGGTCCCGTAGAGACGGAGGTTCGGACGGAGCGCAAAAACAATTTCGAGTCCCTTCCGGGACGATATCGGCGGTGAAGGGCTTTAGCCCCGAACCCCAGCGAACGGAGTTTTCCTCATGGAAGTGATACTGAAAGAAGACGTAGGCAAGCTGGGCTCCCGCGGCGACGTGGTAAAGGTTGCCGAGGGCTACGGACGCAACTATCTTCTGCCCAAGAAGCTGGCCATCGAAGCTACCGCTGCCAATCGCGCCGTCATCGAGCAGATGAAGGCTGCCGCAGTGCGCCGCGTTGCTCGCGAGAAGGGCGATGCCGAAACCCTGGCCAAGCAGTTCGTCGGCGTGGAGCTGACCTTCACCCGCAAGTCGGGCGAGCACAATCAGCTCTTCGGCTCGGTGACCTCCGCCGACATCGCCCAGGAACTGGAGCGCAAGGGCGTGAGCGTCGACCGCCGCAAGATCCAACTGGATGAGCCACTGAAGGCCATCGGCGACTTCGATGTGCCGATCAAGCTGCACAAGGACGTCATCGTGCCAGTGAAGGTAAGCATTCGCAAGGAAGCCGGTTCGGAAGAAGCCGCTCCCGCCACCGCCCCGGAAGAAGCCGGCGCCGAAGCTTAAGAGCCACGGGGCAGACCGCGTCAACGTTTGCAACGCCGCAGTCTGCCCCATTCCGTACGATTGGCGCTTTCGGAATTGTCATCACGAGCGCAGCGGACCTGCTTTCGCCCGCGTCGTATCAGGTTTCTCAGAACACCTCACTGTCGCTTACCAGCACAAACCTCACTGATATTGCGGCGCCACCGGTACCTGGAAGCGCTCCACCAGGCTCTTTTGCCACGCGGACTTGAACTCCGCCGGTTCCATCCTCTTCAGGATTTTCCCGCTCGGCACCTCCAGCTCATAACCCAGTACCTGGCAGTTAATCCCGCCATAAATCGACGTGCAGGGTATCTGGGCCATGACGACGATCGCCGATGAATCGTCGCCCCAATCGACGGCCGTCATGTTGTATCCCGGATCGCGTTCGATTTTGTGACAGCCCGGCTGCTCCAGGTACAGCGCTTTGCAGGGAGGAAAGCTCTTGACCATGTCTCGTTCGGCTAGGGCGGTCACGTCCAGCGGACGTAGTTGAGGATCGTCCACCTGGTAGACCTGCACAAAGGCAGGAGAGGTCATGCCTTCGCCACCGTCGATGAAGAAGGCCTTCGAGTCGGGCGCCCACATCAGGTCATTGTGCGGGCTGCTGAAGACATCGTGGATTTCGCGTTCCTTCTTGTCCGGGCCCGTCACCCGGAGGTACGCGTTGCCGTCGTGGTAGAGCACCTCAACCGCGCTGACCTTGTCGGGAGCCACGACCCGCACCGGCCGGCAGTCGCCCTTGCATTCTCCGGCGAAGCCCGCGGCCTTCCTCGCCCAGTTGGGCTTGGCCGCCCAGGCCAGCGATGGCAGAAGCAGCAGCCAAAATATCCAGCGACTTCGCGACGCCGCTTTCAAAATTTACTCCTCACCGGGAAATCATAGCGGAACCAGGCCGCGCCGCTGATACCGATTTTTCCCGGATTATGTCAGCCCGTCGCAGGGATCGCCGCTACCAGATTCGCCGAACCCCATACGCGTCGAACACAGGATCGGCACTCACGATGGGCCAACCGGTCGCCTGGGCCTGTGCCGCGAGCATGCGATCAAAAGGGTCATTGTGATGTCGTGGCAAAAGACCAGCACGTATCGCATGTCCAGAATCAATCGGGAGCTCGCTGAACCCTTGCGCTGTAAGAATTTCGTCCCATTGCTCCAACAGGACTTCAGAATCGAACTTGCCTATTCGGGTCTTAATGGATAGCTCCCACGGCACGACTGCCGAGATGACCATCGAGTTGGAGATATCACCGATTGCGCCCCGGGCCGCCGGAGATAGCCGTTCGGAACCGTCCAGCCACCATCGCAAGGCGTGGGTATCAAGCAGCGCGATCATTCAAACCCTATATCATGCATTTCTTGATCCGTTAGAGGATCGAAGGCATCGGGCGCCGACCATATCTGGCCCTTCAGGATGTCGGGGACGCGTTTCTTGGCCGCCTTGCTCTCGATGGGCACCAGCTTCGCCACCGGTGTCTTGCCGCGGGTGATGATGACCTCTTTCCCGCTTTCGGCTTCCTTGATCAGTTTGGATAAGGTGGTCTTTGCCTGATGTACCGTATACGACATTAGCTAATTTTATTTAGCTAAGTTGAGCCCGTCAACACAGAATCAGCCACGGTATTCAAAGGAGTCGCAAACAGAGGCATTAGTATCAACCTTTGGCGCTGCCAATCGTGCCTCCACGCGACCGGTTAATAACTCCCATCTCGGAACCCCACCTCCCCTTCCCGCGTAAAGCAGAGAGGAGCGTCTATAATTCGCTCACGGTTTCTCCCCGCGCTCGTCTATGTAGTTGCAGACACAACAATTGTTCTGTAATTGCAAAGTAGGTAGAAACCAGCATGCCGGCCGAAGCGGTAGCAGTTCCTCTCACGGTTGGCCCGGGACTTGCACCTCAATCCGCGCCAAGGGGCGCGCGTTGGGAACCCCGGCGCGTCGTCGTCCTGAAGCGTGGCAGGAGACGGAAAAAGCGTCCTCAACTTCCTCCGAACGAGGAAGCGCAGTGGGGCAGGCCCAGAGCCGAATGAACGACACGGAGCTGATCCGGGAAGCACAACGTGGCAATCACGCCGCGTTCGAGGACCTCGTACGTCAGTACGACGGTGCCGTGCTCCGTCTCGCCTACCACCTGACACGCTCTGAACAGGACGCTCAGGACATTTACCAGGAAGCCTTCCTGAAGGCCTACCGCAACATCGGGAACTTCCGCTTCGAGTGCTCTTTCTATACCTGGATCTACCGCATCGTGACCAATCTGTGCCTCGATCTGCTGCGCAAGCGGCAGGTGCGCAAGGAAGATTCCGGCATTGCGTCGGACTCAGAGGGGGGCACCTACGATCTGCTGGACCAGGTGGCCGATCAGCGCTCCGGCGCTAGCCCGGAACGCGACCTGATGCGCCGCGAGTTAGGTTCGCGCATCGCCAAGGCCCTGACTAAGCTCACGCCGCGGGAGCGCATGGTCTTCGAGATGAAGCATTACCAGGGGCTGAAACTGCGTACCATCGGCGAAATTTTGAATACGACGGAAGAGACGGCAAAGAACACGTTGTTCCGCGGCACCCAGAAGTTGCGTGCCGCATTGAAAGACATGCGGACGTAGGAACAAGGCAGTTGGCAGTTGGCGGTTGGCATTTGGCACCGGCCGGGCTGCTCGAGGTTTTACCAAGTGCTAAGTGCCGAATGCTAAGTGCGTTTTTTACGAGGTTGTCATCATGAATTGCGATTGGGTACAAGAAAACGTAGCCCTGTACCTGTACAACGAGTTGCCGGACGACGCGCGGCATGAATTCGAGCAGCACATCCAGCGCTGCCACGACTGCGCCGGCGAACTCGCCGCCCAGCAGGAATTTCAGGCCCAGATGAATCTGCTGCCGGTGGAAGAGCCTTCGGCCAGCTTCCTGGCCTCGGCGCGCATGCGCCTGCAGGAATCGCTGGAAGGCGTGCAGCAGAACCGCGCCTGGTATCACCGCTTCGCCTTCGATCCCACGGCATGGCTGCGTCAGATTCGCTTCTCGCCCGCGCTCGCCGCGGTGCTGCTCATCGCCGGCTTCGGCGGCGGTCTGGGCACAATGTACAGCGCGCTCGGCGGCAACAGTCACTCCCGCTCAAGACACCGACGTGCAGACTTTCCTCCATCGGCGGCGTCACCTCCATCCAGCGCCAGCCCAATTCCGACAAAGTTCAGATCAATTACAACCGGGTCATTCCCGACTCCGCCGAAGGCAGCCTTAACGATCAGAAAATTCAGGATCTGCTGAACTACGCCGCCAAGAACAACTACAACAATTCCGGCGTCCGTTTGGATTCGATCGAGGCTCTGATTGGGAAAGCCGATGATCCTACCGTGCGCGAAACCCTGACTTACGCCTTGCGTTACGACAGCAACCCCGGCGTGCGCCTCAAGACTCTGGAGGGCCTGGGTAACTACGTCAAGCAGGACATCCGCGTCCGCAACGCTGTACTGGAAGCTTTGCTCAACGACAGCAACCTGGGCGTGCGCGGGGGAGCGTTGAAAGCGCTGGATCCGGTCCGCGCCGACACCAGCGTGCGCATGGCGCTTCAGCAGTTGGCCAAGGAAGATCCCAGCGACTTACATTCGTAACGAGTCCCAGCGCGAGCTGGCCTCGATGCCGAACCTCGATTAATCAGGAAGGAAGCTAAGTTACCGAGCAATGGGCGACTGCACGAAGAAGGAACAACACCATCAACCTCGAGCTGCACTGCCGGAGAGAACGATCGTTGAACGATCCTCTCTGTGTGTCTGGGCTTGTGTCGTGATGGTTTCCGTCGCCCTTCCCGTACTGGCGCAACAGTCGCGCATCTATCGCGACGGCAATTCCTGGGTAGAAGAAATCACCGGCACGCTACCCGCGGCCCGCGAGCTGCATGTGACCACCGACCTCGGTTCGGTGCAGGTGCAAGGCAATTCGCCGCACGTCTCCTACATCATTCGCAAGCGGTCGTACGCTCCCAGCCAGGAAGCGGCCCGCCGCCAGTTTGAGCAATTGCGCATTTCCAGCGGCAAGAACGGCGACAGCGACATCCTGGAAGGTAAATTAGCCAGCAAGAACCTGCAGCAGTTTGGGGCCGAGTTCCTGGTGCAGGTGCCGCGCGACCTGGCAGCCGTGAGGGTCCAGACGCGCGGTGGATCGCTGACCTTCAGTTCCATTGCCGCCAACATCGTGGCCTACACCGGATCAGGCCTCATCAAGCTTGACGATCTGGCTGGCCCGGTGAAGATCAACAGCGGCGGCGGCAATGTGGAAGCCGGCAACCTGGGCAGCGATCTCACCTTTTCCAGCGGTGCGGCCGATGTTCGCGTAGCCAACATTGGCGGGGTTACCCAGGTGAACCTTGGCGGCGGCCGGGTTTACATCGGCACCTCTCACGCGTCTACCATCCAGACCGGCGCCGGCAGCGTGCAGGTGCAGAAATGCTTTGGCGACCTGCATGTGACCAGCGGCGGCGGAAACCTGTATCTGGGCGATGTTGACGGCTCGGTGCAGGCGGAAACCGAAGGCGGCAGCGTGAAATTGGCTAGTGCGGGCGGACCAGTACGCGTCACCACCGGTGGCGGCAGCGTTGAACTCTACAAGCTGGCCCGCGGAGCGCAGGTGGAAACCGGAGCCGGGCCCATCACGGTGGAGTTCCTTGGCAATCACGGCTTCACCGATTCGTACCTGCATACCGCGTCCGGCGATGTGACCGTGTGCTTCAACAACAACCTGCCGGTCAGCGTACATGCCACTTCGGACCTGGCCAGCGGACAAGGGATATGGTCGGATTTTTCGGGGCTGAATATCAGCAAGCAGAGTGGCGAGTTCACACCGCGTTCCGCCAGTGCGGAAGGCGCTTTGAACGGCGGCGGCCCGGCTCTGCGGATTCGTACCACCATCGGGCAGATCGTGTTTCACAGATGTCACTGAGAGCGCTCCGGACGACGCCGGAGCCGCTGTAGCTTGGGGTTGGACGTATGCGTAAACGCAACACAGTTTCGCTGATTGCAATCTTCACCGTTATCACCATCGTTTCTGCCGTGGCCGAACCTGTGCCCGCAGGATGGCCTGAGGCCCATTCCGGCGCTTACCTTGGCGTAGGGATGACCGCGGTCACCCCGCAGCAAGCATCCGCCTTGAAGTTAAGCGATCCCGCCGGCGCCATGATCACCTACGTCGATCAGGATGGTCCGGCTTGCCGCGCAGGCCTGATCGAAAACGATGTGGTCGTGGCTTTTGATGGATCGAAAATTACCGATCCCGTGCAGTTGCAAGGTCTCATTCACGGCACTCCGGCGCAGAAGGTTGTCACCCTCACCATCGTCCGCAATGGCCAGCGCAAAGATGTGAAGGTCACGCTGGGAAGCTGGAACGTGATGTCGCATGCTCGCGCCTTCACCTCGGGTGGTGCGCTGGCATCGCCGCCTCCGCCGCCGCACGGTTATCCGCCCGACCTGGAAATTCCCTCCTTCACCGTCATCTCAGCTCGCCACGGTTTGGTGGTCGAGAGCCTGAGCCCGCAGCTGTCTGAGTTCTTCGGTGTACACGGCGGCCAGGGGGTGCTGGTGCGCTCGGTCGAAGGCGGAAGCCCCGCTGCTACCGCCGGCATCAAGGCGGGCGATATCGTGCTGAAGGTGAATAGCGAGGTCGTCCACGACATGGCCGACTGGCAACGTGGCATGCATGCCTCCACCAGCAAGATATGGATCGTGATCTGGCGTGACAAGAAGGAACAGAACTTCGTGATGACCGTGGCTATGCCGGGCGACACTTCCCGCCTGATGCCGGGCGACTGGCTCGACTTCGATACCGATGCGCAACTGAGTTGGCGAGCAGATAGTGCCGGAAATGGAACGCAGCCAGCAGGAATTGCTGGCGCAGAACGGCTTCAGCGACAAAGACATGGAGAAGATGCGCCGCGAGATGGAAAAAGCAATGAAGGCGCAGACCAGGGAAATGGAAAAGATGTCGCGTGAATTGGCCGCCTCGGCCAAACCTACGCAGGAGGAAATGGAGAAGATGCGCCAGGACATCCAGCGCTCCATGCCTCCCTGCCCTCTCAGAAAGATTTCGACGAGATGAAACGCCAAGATCGAGCAGTCGATGCCCAGCCAGAAAGAGCTGAACGAAATGTCAAATAAGGTTCAGGCATCCGTGCCCAGCCAAAAAGAGCTCGACGACATGCGCAACCAGATTCAAAGCTCGATGAAAAGCTGGACTCCGCAAATGCAGCAAGAGATGGAAAAGCTGAAAAAGCAGATGGAGCAGCAAAAGCAAGACATGCAGCAGATGCTGCAGGCGTTCCCTCGCGAGTGAATTTTAAAAGCAGCTGTCAGCACTCAGTAATCAGCACTCAGTAGTCAGCCAAGGCCCTCAAACCGTAAGCTGATTGCTACTAGCCTTACAAACCGCAATTCCGCGCGCACATAGGACCACAGAGCTCGCCGTTGTGCACTGAAATACCGCGTCGAAACGGAAGGAGGTTCCTCCCCTGCGCTTCGCTTCGGTCGGGATGATACTTTGGAAGGCGGATCGAGGTCTTTGACTGACGGCTGATTGCTGACGGCTGATTGCTGACGGCTGTGGGCTGATTGCTATTTGCTATTCCACAGCCGATCTACCAACTCCACCAAACCGTACGCCACCACGCACACCCAGAAATCCACCAGCAACCCAAGGTCGAACTGTCCGGGATGATGCCGTCCGGCCGCCGGTAAATGCGGCGTCATGACGAAGAAGTAAAAGAGATTGCCGCCAACAACGGCCAGCGTCTGTTTGAGGAGTCGTCGCAGCACCTACTACCTTTGACACCGGCAAGGCTCGTTTCGATGCCATGGGCAGGCCGGTTTTCGCTCTTCGCCATTCGCTATTCGCTCTTCGCCAATCGCTCTTCGCCAGAATCGCGGATCATTCTTCTAATAGGTGAAAAGCTGGCGCGAACCTAGAATCACGTTCCCCGACATCCCCGAGAACAGAATTTGATACGCAACCAGAGCAGCGCCTCCACTTCTGGCGAAAAGCGAAGAGCGAAAGGCGAAGAGCGAATAGCGGCCTTCGCTTCATTTACCATCATTACCTGTGCTCGACCTCTCCACCAACGTCCAGTACGTCAAGGGTATCGGCCCCAGGTTTGCCCAGATTCTGCTGGAGAAGGGCATCAGCACCGTCGAAGACTTGCTGTACTATCTGCCCTTCCGCTACGAAGACCGGCTGAACCCGCGCGGCATTGGCGAGCTGCGCGTGGGGGAAATGGCCAGCGTCATCGCCGAGGTCCGTACCTTCGGTTTGTTTCGTACCCGCCGCATGCCGCTATTCGAAATGACCGTCGGGCAGGGACGCGACACGCTCAAGTGCATCTGGTTTAACGCCACCTACCTGCAAGACAAATTCCGCGCCGGCATGCTGGTCGCTTTGTACGGCAAGGTCGAGGCCGGCGATCGCGGCGGCCATCGCTTTCAGATTCTGCAGCCGCAGTTCGAGGTGCTGCACGATCCGGGCGAGACGACCACGGGCAGCGGCGAGTCGAGTGAAGAGCAAAAGCTGAAGTCGCTGGAGGTGGGACGGATCGTCCCCATCTACGAAGGCGCCGGCAACGGACGGCTTACCGCACGCTGGTTTCGCCGAATCATTCACGGCATGCTGGAAAACCTCGATCAGGACATTCCTGACGCCATCCCGGCTACCGTCCGCGGTCGCATGGACCTCATTGATCGCCGCCGCGCCATCTGGCAGGCGCATTGGCCGGAAGTTGGCGAGAGCCTGGCGCAACTGCAAGCCGCTCGCACGCCGGCGCATATCCGCCTCATCTTCGAAGAACTGTTCTTTCTGGAACTCGGCCTGGAGCTCAAGCGCCGCAAGATGCGAGCCCAGACCGGCATTGCCTTCCAGATCAACGACCGGGTGCGCGATGCCATCAAGCGCATCCTTCCCTTCCATCCCACCGCGGCGCAAAAGCGCGTACTGAAGGAGATCGCCGCCGACATGGCCGAACCCGCGCCCATGCGTCGCCTGCTGCAAGGGGACGTTGGCTCAGGCAAAACCATCGTTGCCTTCGAAGCCGCGGTCATTGCCATCGAGAACGGCTACCAGGTGGCGCTGATGGCGCCGACGGAGATTCTGGCCACGCAGCATTATTTATCGGCGCGCCACATTCTCGAGGCCGCCGGATACCGCATCGTGTTCCTTACCGGTTCGCAGGAGTCGGCGCGCAAGAAACAGGTGCGCCACCACATCGCCCAGGGTAACGCGCAGTTGGTGATCGGCACGCATGCGCTCATCCAGGAGTCGGTTGAGTTCGACAAGCTGGGCCTGGTGATCGTCGACGAGCAGCACCGCTTCGGCGTGATGCAGCGCTTCCGGCTGATGAAGAAAGCTGACGAAGCCGAGCCTGACGTGCTGGTGATGACCGCGACGCCCATCCCGCGCACTTTGGCGCTCACCATCTACGGAGATCTCGACACCAGCGTGCTCGACGAACTGCCGCCCGGACGCACGCCGATTACCACCCGCCGCGTGAGCGACGAGCGTGCGGATGAAGTGTGGACGTTCGTAAAGAAGCAGGTGTCTGCCGGACATCAGGCTTACGTGGTCTATCCCGTCATTGAAGAGGGGGCCATGGAAGGAGAACTCAAGGCCGCCATCAAGATGCACGACCGCCTGCGCAGCAACGAATTCCGCAGCTTGCGCGTGGGACTACTGCACGGACGCATGAGCGCCGACGAGAAAGACGCCACCATGGCCAGCTTCAAGCGCGGCGAAATTCACGTGCTGGTCGCCACCACGGTGATCGAAGTTGGCGTGGATGTGCCCAACGCCAACGTCATGGTCATCGAGCATGCCGAGCGCTTCGGCCTTTCGCAACTGCATCAGCTGCGCGGGCGCATTGGCCGCGGCGCTGCCAAGTCGTACTGCATCCTGATGACCGGCGGTAAAGTGTCGGTGGAAGCCGAAGAACGACTGGACGCGATGGTCCGCACCCAGAATGGCTTCGAGATTGCCGAGTTGGATTTACAGCAACGCGGGCCGGGAGAATTTTTCGGCACGCGCCAGGCCGGCATGCCGAACTTCCGTGTAGCCAATCTGCTGCGCGATCGCGACCTGCTGGAAGCAGCCCGCAAAGAAGCGCGCTACGTGCTGGCCGGCCCCAACGCTGACCTGGCCAAAGAGGAAATTGAGCGCGCTGTGCAGCATCTGCGAACTCACTGGAACCGGCGGTATGGGTTAGTAGAAGTGGGATAGAGGCAGAACGTCATTTGTCCAATTTGCACCTTTACTCTCGAATTTTCTTTGTACGCGAGGGGGTTCGTAGTCCGCTGCGAGCTGGTCCCTCCACGCGGACTGAAGCCCTTGGCCGGGATACACTTCGATAGTCTGCCAGCGAAGCGGTATGGGGCGAACAAGCTTCACCGCTGAAAACCGGGCATCCAATTTCTACAGGAGGAGGACCCATGCTTGACCCAAAAGAACTCTTGACGTCAATGGCCGAGCGCTTCGCTACTACGGGGAAAGTCCAGAATGTATTCGGCGAGCCGATCGAAGCGCACGGCCGAACTATCATTCCGGTCGCTCGCGTGCAATACGGCCTGGGCGCGGGTGGAGGCGGAGAAAATAAATCGCAAGCCGAAGATGCCGTTGGCGGTTCCGGCGGCGGAGGCGGCGTGAAAGTCGCTCCCATCGGCGTGATCGAAGTCACCGACACGGGCACGCGCTTCATCCGTTTCTTCGACCCGCAAATGGCCGGCAAGCTGATCGCAGGCGGCATCGTGATTGGTCTGCTTCTGCGGCGAGCGCTACGCTGGAGGCGGTAACAGCACAACAAGCGTGCGGGGTCGAACTTGAAACTACCGTAGCCGCGGAGCACACTATCTCAACCGTGACCACCAAGCCCGACCTCTTCCGGCTGCTACCCTCCGTCGACCAACTGCTGCGCCATGAAACCGTGCGGGCCATGGAGAAGAACTTTGGCCACGCGTCTACCTTGATTGCCCTGCGCGCGTCCGTGGAAGTTCTACGTGGCAGAATCGCAGCTGGCGAGATCGACAGTGAATCGTCGCTGCGCGCGGCCGTCAACGAACTTCTATACGAGACAGAAGGGCGGCTCCATACGTCCCTGTCGTACTCTTTGCGCCCGGTCATCAACGCCACCGGCGTTATCCTGCATACCAATCTGGGGCGCGCGCCTTTGAGCCAGGCCGCTTTACTACACGTTACCGAAGTCGCGCAGAGCTATTCCAACCTGGAATTCGATCTCGCCACGGGCGAACGGGGCAAGCGCGACGTTCACGTCAGTCAACTGCTTGCGAAACTGTTGAACCTCGCGCAGCGCGATATCTCCACCATCGTGGTAAACAACAACGCCGCTGCTGTCCTGCTGGCGCTCAACTCGTTGGCCGACGGCGGAGAAGTCATCGTTTCGCGCGGTGAGCTGGTCGAAATCGGCGGCTCGTTCCGCATTCCCGACGTTATGGCAAAGTCCGGCGCGGTGCTGCGCGAAGTGGGCACCACCAATCGCACGCGCATCGCCGATTACGCCGCCGCCATCACCGACCGCACCCGCCTGATCTTGCGCGTTCATCGCTCCAACTTCCAGATCGTCGGCTTCACCGAACAGCCCACGCTCGCCGAACTGGCCGAACTCGGCCGCAAGGGTAATATCCCGGTGCTGGAAGATCTGGGCAGCGGCGACATCTTCGACCTCAACCAGGTTGCGGTGCGGGGCGAGCCCACGATCGCCGACAGTCTGCGCGCCGGCGTCAACCTGGTCACCTACAGCGGCGACAAGTTGCTGGGCGGCCCGCAGGCTGGCCTCATCAGCGGCGATCCCGCGCTGGTGGCCAAGCTTCGCTCCAATCCCCTTTTCCGCGCGCTGCGGGTCGACAAGATGTTTTATGCCGCGCTGGAGGCCACGTTGCTGGCTTACCTGCGCGAGGATTACGATTCCATCCCAACGCTACGCATGATGCGCCTCTCCCTCGACGAATTGCAGTATCGCGTGGAAAATATTGCTCGACAGTTGCGCGTGAGCTGCTCAGGCCTCGAACTGGAAGTTGTCGAGTGCCAATCGGTGATCGGTGGCGGCTCCGCACCCGGTGCAACGCTGCCGTCGCGTGCCTTGGCGCTCAAGAGCACGACCGCATCGGCGGACTCTGTCCTCACGCGGTTGCGTGCGTGGCAGACGCCGATCGTCGCTCGCGTAGAAGATGATCGGGTGCTGCTCGATCTGCGAACGGTTGGGCCCGGCGATGACGCGAAGCTGGTCGCCGCCATCGAAAGCTTTGCAGGAGCGGAAGACCCGACCAAATCGTCCGCAACCACGTAACAACTCGGACCGCAGCACCGACCCGTTTTCATGGCTACGGTTTACACCATCGGACACTCTACCCGCACGTTCGACGAACTGGTCAGCGCGCTGCGGGCGCACGGCATTCGAACGTTGGTGGACATTCGCGCCTTCCCGGCATCTCGCCGCCTGCCCCATTTCAACCGCGAGTCTCTGGAAGCGGAACTTCCCCTGCGAGACATTGAGTATGTCTGGATGAAGGAGTTGGGCGGACGTCGCCGCAAAATACGCGACGATTCGCCTAACACTGGCCTGCGCAACGACTCCTTCCGCAACTATGCCGACTACATGCTCACGCCCGAATTCGCCGAGGCAATCGAGCGCCTGCTGAAGCTCGCCGAGCACGGCAAGACCGCCATCATGTGCGCCGAGAGGATGTACTTCCAATGTCATCGCATGCTGGTCAGCGACTACCTGACCGCCCACGATCACATCGTCTTGCACATCGACGATGACAAGCGGGCGTTGCGAGAGCACAAGCTGATGGCCGAGGCGCACCTGGTGGATGGGCGATTGCTGTACAACGCGCAGGAGTTGTTTTAGAGGCAGCAGTGCAGCAGTCGAGCACTCAGCACTCAGCACTCAGCATTCAGCTGTCAGTCTTCAGTCCGCAATTCTTCCAAATCGTTGCTTCCTGGCAGGTCGCCCACGGACGCGTGCATCGTGAGAGCAGGCCGGTCGTCAGCGCTTAATACGGGACGCCGAGCTTAAGTCACTAGCAACGATCCTCACACCATTGAGTGCTGACGGCTGAGTGCGGAGTGCTACCCCTGTATCTGCTAACATCAATAGCTCATGAAACAGGCCGTCTTCCGCGAGCGTAACAAGCGTTACTATCGCGTCCTGCATACTCCTATCTGGATTTGGGTTTTCTGGGTGCTCCCCGGATTTCCGCTCACCTACGACCTTTACGCGCACGGGCCGGACCACCGCCATTGGATCTGGCTGGCCATCATTCTTGTCTTTGTGGCGTGGCGTGGTCTAGTGGGCCGCCTACCGGGCTGCGAACCCCGGCCTTACATCACGCACTACGGCGTGCATCAGCCGAACCTGGCATATCGTGTAGTTTGCTACACCGCCGCCTGGATCGACATTATCGTTCCTTACGTCTTGAACCTCGTAGGCCTCATCATCGCCTCCATCAACGGCCGCTGGATGCTCAAGGAGCTATACGAATACGTGTACTATCCGCTGGCCCTGGCGGTCATCCTGGGAACTTTCCTCGACTGGACGCCTCGCGCGCGGCGCGACACTTTCGGCGAAGGCGCGGAGCGTGCCTGGTTCTATGTGGCTATCTGGACGGTCGTGCCCACCCAGGTCATCAACTGGGGCGCGTGGCGCTTCGGCAAATTCATGGACCTGGCGCCGCTGCCGCTGGCCCACGTTCGCCTGGCAGTGTGTCTCATCTCCACGGCATTCTTTTTCTCTCTGGGATATGCGCAGCGGCTTCCACGCACCGAACGGCATTACGAGGGCATCGCCGCGGCGGGGGTGTAGGAGGGGCTGTAGTAAGTGGATGGTGGGTAGTGGTTAGAATTCCTCATCGCTGCCACGTTCGCTCGTTCACTTAAACAAGGCTGTAGATGCAGCCCAGTGGTACAATTTCGCCGCAACTCCCCTGATCCTTGTGTTCGTTCGCGGCTGCGTCGCCTTCAGGACGCCTGCCGCCTGAGGAGCATCGCATGAGTTCTGCCGCCCTGGCTACGCCTCCTGAGCCGAAGCCCCTGTCGGAAGTGGAACGCGTCGTCGATACGTTCATCGCCCCCAGCAAGACCTTCACCGACCTGCGGCGTAGTTCCAACTGGCTGGTCCCGTGGCTGCTGATGACGATCGTCACCTGCGCCATGGTGTTCGTGGTCGACAAGAAGTTGGGAATGGATAAGGCGGCGGAGAACCAACTGGCGCTGCAGCCCAAGCAGACGGCCGCATTGGACAAGTTGCCGCCGGACAAGCGCGCTGCTCAAATGGAAGTGGTCATCAAGTGGACCCGAATTATCGCTTACTCCTTCCCGATTACGATTGTCATCTTCCTCGCTATCGTAGCCGGCGTGCAACTGGCGACGTTCAATTTCGGCTTCGGCGCGGAGCTTACGTTTACCCAGTGCCTGGCGGTCAACATGTACGCCTCCCTGCCAGCCATCATCAAGGCGCTAATTGCCATCCTGGCCATTTCCGTCGGGGGCGGAGAGGCATTCACCTTCCAGAACCCGGTCGCCAGTAACCTCGGCGGCCTCGTCGATCCCTCGTCGCACTTCCTTTACTCCATTGCCACGTCTTTGGACATCTTCGCCATTTGGACACTGGTGCTGGCGGGCATCGGCTTTGCCTGCCTGACCAAAGTGAAGCGTGCTACCTGCATGGCGGTTATTTTCGGCTGGTGGGCGGTCCTTGTCCTGGTTGGTGCGGCATTCAGCGCGGCCTTCTCCTAGTGCTTGAGGCGGAACCGGGCCGGCACTTCCCTGCAGACGCTGGCCCGTTTTTGCCTTTCCGCCCCTTTATCACCCGAAATCGGTCCTCCGGACGGGCCTGAGGTTGTATTCTGGCTGTGGAGCGGAACTGATATATACTTCGACTGCTTTCATATTTTAATAATTCCCGCCAATTTTGCGGCGGAGCGGGGAACGCTCCACATTTATACGCCCCGAGATTCATATAGGTAACGATTGAGTCGAGGCCGCTTGTCGTGTCTATGGACAGGACCAAGTCGCCGGCATGAACTTAGCTCTTATATCCCCGGCGTGCATTAGTCCGACCGCAGACCCCCAGGACTGGCCATGGGAGGTGTGGCGTGGATCTGATTGTTATACGTGTCTTATTCGTATTCATAACCGCCCTGGCATGCTACGAACTGCAACCGCTTGGGTTGGGACCTATACCGGCAGCCGGCGCGGGCGTGGTCGCCGGGGTGGCGGTCGTACTCTTCGAACTACGGCTTCGCCAAGTCAGTCTCAAACGGCTCATCGGCGCCGTCATTGGCAGCATCCTCGGCATCGTCGGCGCTTATCTCTTCAGCCTGGTCATCCGCAATAGTATCTGCCGCCGGGCGCTACCCAGAGTTTCCTGCAACTGTTCGTCATGCTCATCATGGCCTACGTCGGCCTGGTGGTGGGCGCCGGCAAAGGCGACTTGCTCAACCTGGCGGCGCTGGGCGGGATCTTCGGCGGAGAGAAACAATCCAAGCGCAGCTACAAAATTCTCGATACCAGCGTGATTATCGATGGCCGAATCGCCGACATCGCCGAAACCGGCTTTCTCGACGGCATAATCGTGATTCCACAATTCGTGTTGCGCGAGTTGCAGCTGGTGGCCGACTCCGCCGACTCCATGAAGCGCAACCGCGGGCGCCGCGGTCTCGACATCCTGCAGCGCATTCAGAAGATTGCCACCCTGACGGTCCAGATTGTGGAAGACGACTTCCCTGCGGTACGCGAAGTCGATCTCAAGCTCATCGAACTGGCCAAGGTCTATGAAGGCAAGATCGTCACCAACGATTTCAATCTGAATAAAGTCGCGCAACTTCAGGGTGTGGCCGTGCTCAATATCAACGAGCTGGCCAATTCGCTGAAGCCCATCGTGTTGCCCGGCGAAATCATGAAGGTGTTCATCCTGAAAGAAGGCAAGGAATACAACCAGGGCGTGGCTTATCTGGACGACGGGACCATGGTGGTGGTGGACAACGCCCGCAAGATGATCGGCAAAAACATCGACATCTCGGTAACGTCGGTGCTGCAGACGACGGCCGGGAAGATGATCTTCGGCAAGTTCGACGAGCGCGGAAGCATGGCGCCGCAGCGCCCCGTGGAACCCAGGCCGGAGCTGCGCAAATCGGGTGCGGTGATACCCGTAATTCCGGAAGCTGCCAAGCCCGAATAAGACCTGGCACTCGCGATTTGTATTGAACCGAGTGCGGCATTTATACTCGGCTCCCCATTATGAAAGTTGTCGTCATTATTCCGGCCGCCGGACTGGGAACGCGAATGTCCGCAGTTTCCGGCAGCCCATCCAGCAAAAGTAAACAGTTCTTCGAGTTGCAGGGTACGCCCATCCTGGTGCACACCCTGCGCAAGTTCGCGCAGTGCGACGCCGTCAGCGAGATGGTGGTGGCGCTTCGCAAGAACGAAACCGCAACCTTTCAGAAGCAGGCGGAGAAGGAAAAATTCGGCAAACCGCTGCGCGTGGTGGAAGGCGGCGAGCATCGTCAGAATTCCGTTGCCAACGCGCTGGCCGCCATCGAAGCCGCCGACGACGACATTGTGCTGGTACATGACGCGGTCCGCCCCTTCGTCGACCAGGACACGATCATGGGCGTGATTGAAGCGGTCAAGAAATATCAGGCTGCGATTGCGGGCGTCCCCGCGGTCGACACGGTCAAGCAGGTGGAGCGGACCTCCGACGGCGCAGTCGTGATTGCCACCGTGCCGCGCGAGCGCATGGTGCTGGCGCAAACGCCGCAGGGTTTTCGCTTCGGTCTGCTGAAGAAAGCCTTTGACGAAGCGACGGCAGACGGCTTCATGGGAACCGATGAAGCGTCGCTGATTGAGCGCGCCGGGGGAACAGTGCACGTTGTCATGGGCTCACCACGCAACGTGAAAATCACCACGCCTGCCGACCTGGAGTTGGCAGAATTCTTTCTGTCGCTGGAAAGCCGCCGCGACGTCAGCCTCAGCGGTTAGGCATCATCGGACTTCGGACTTCGAACTTTGTCGAACCCACAGATATCCCGCATTCCGCGCATCGGCTATGGCTGGGACTCGCACGAGTTCAAGCCCGGCATTCCGCTGAAAATCGGCGGGGTGACCCTGCCTCACCACAGCGGCCTGGCTGGGCACTCCGATGGCGATGTCCTGCTGCACGCCATCACCGACGCGCTGCTGGGCGCCATTGCCGCCGGCGATATCGGTACCTACTTTCCTCCCACCGATGCCAATTGGAAGGGCGCCAATTCCGCGACGTTCGTTCGTGAGGCCCTGCGACTGGTAGACGAGGCGGGATACGCCATCGGCAATGTCGATAGCACGCTGATCTTGGCCGCGCCCAAGATTGGTCCCCATGCCAAGGCAATTCAGCAGAAGGTCGCCGACCTGCTCGGCATTGATCCCTCGCGCGTCGGCATCAAGGCCAAAACCCCTGAAGGTATGGGAACCGACCACGCCGCCATTGCTCACGTGGCCGTGCTGCTGGTCGAAATTAGCTGGCCATAAACGCGTAACGCCGGGACAGACTCCAGCGATTTCCAGAAAATTGACAAAAGCTGACTAGCGGCTTCCTGTCGCACTCGCCGGCTTACTGGAAAACCTGCGATACAGGAAAAGCAGCAGGATCGCGCCCGCCAGCGAGAGCATGAACCCCGGGAAGTCGCCGCGATGCCACCAGCCGAATTGCCGGCCTACCAGGGCCGCAAGGATCGCTCCGCCCACACCGATGAGGGTCGTCGATACGAATCCTCGGGGCGACGGGCCCGGCAGCAGCAACTTGGCGCACATGCCAACCACCCAGCCGATCAAAACCATGATGACGATGTGCAATGCGTCCTCCCTCAGCGAGCGGGGAATGAAAGTCCCTAAACCCCGGCGTTTTCGTCGACCTGAAAAACTCCGAACGTGTTTCCCTCGGTATCAAGAAAGTATCCCTGCCAGCAGGTACGAGGCACAGCAAATTTTTCCATGGCGACAATTCCACCGGCTTGCAGCGCCTTCTCCGCAACCGCATCGAAATTTGCCGTCTCGAACGAGCAGATGAAGGCGTTGGTGCCGCTCTGCGGAGGCGGCGCCGGAACTGGACGTTGCAGCAATCCACCTCGCGATCCGCCGGTTTCGATCGTCCAATAGGCGATCGGCAGCCCTTTGACCTCGGAAAACTTCCAGCCAAACACCTTGGTATAAAAGTCGATTGCCCGTTGCGTATCGCCTACGTGAATTTCGAAGTAAATATGCCCGTGATTCATCGTGGCCTCCAACCCGGACCGTAGATTATCAAACCGCACCCTCCATGGGCGTCGATTGGTGGCATCCGGACGGCTTTTCCTCACGATTCACAGCAATTCACTTCGCTGCACCAAGAATGGGCGTTGAATGCGCCCCTGAGCAAGCCTAGAGTCCAGAAAGCGTGGGCAGATTGTCACCGGAATTTAACCACCAAGGGGGCTGTTACCCCTCAACAGAAGTGTTCAGGGGAGGCGGTTACTTAACCGAGTTGGTTCGGTCTGGAGATGGTAAAATAACAATATGTGGTATTCGCCTATTGACATCCACAAGATATCGGGCGTAATGTTCGTCCCACAGCAGGCGAAAATTGGGGTTGGATGCCTCCTCCCCCGGTTTTTCCTCCCCCAAGGCCAGGCAGTGGAGCAAGCGCTGTCCGGGCCTGGGTAGCGACGCGGAGAGGGGTGCTCTGGCGCCGCAATGTCGGGCTCACGAGAAGCAAAATTCTCCTTTGGCTCGATGGAATAGCAGGCAAGCGAACCTAGTTAGACGAACCTGGTTACCGACCCTGGGTAGCAAACGGTTAGAGAGAGTCCACGGGCCCCGCTCCCTGCCTTTGGTGGGAGCAGCAACGACCCGACGAAGTCATCGCAATGGCGATGGCATCTGCGGTGTTCTTTCCAAGTCCACTTAGCCCGCTGTGCAGCCGAAAGGCTGTCTGGCGGAAGCTGTTTGCGGTGACAATGAAACCGGGGGCTTCTTCTCTGCCGACGATACGCAGGCCGGAGAAGAGGCCCCCGTGACTCTTGGGGCGAACACTTCTCAACCGGCGTTAGTTCCGATACATGAGTCGTATGTCAGGGGTTGCTCGTTCGATGACTAACCGTTTTCAGCATTGATTGATCAGCAGGAATAAGCAGTCGTAAACACTTAGACATCACAACATTCATTAGGCATTACAGCATTCCTAACGGTATCCATATTTTTCAGGGAGCAAGACACATGGCCGAAGTCACTACCAATAAGACCACTACGAGCGCCGCAGTCACCACGACCACGAAAAGAGCGCCCGGCCTGACCTTTAAGCGTTTTTTCACCACGGCTGGAGTTTCGCCTTATGACGAGTTGGAGTGGGAGCTGCGCACGGCGCAGATCACCGACTCGCAGGGCGGCACCATCTTCGAGCAGAAGGATGTCGAGGTCCCCAAGGACTGGTCGATGACGGCGACCAACATTGTCGCCAGCAAGTATCTGCACGGCCAGCTGGACACGCCGGAGCGCGAGAGCGGCGTCCGCGCCCTGGTGACTCGCGTGGCTGAGACCATTCGCGACTGGGGCATGGCCGGCGGCTACTTCCGCAGCGCCGAAGACGCGGGCATCTTCCACGACGAACTGGCGCACCTGCTGTTGCAGCAGAAAGCGGCCTTCAATTCGCCGGTGTGGTTCAACGTGGGCTGCGACCGCATCGAGCCCAACTCCGATGCGCAGAACTGGCACTGGAATCCGCAGGCGCAGCGGGTGGAATTCAGCGTGACCGGCTACAAGACGCCGCAGTGCTCGGCGTGCTTCATCAACTCGGTACACGATTCGCTGGACTCCATCCTGACGCTGGCCAAGACCGAGGGCATGCTGTTCAAGTGGGGATCGGGCACGGGCACTAACCTGTCGCCGCTGCGCTCCTCCACCGAGTCGCTCTCCGGTGGCGGCACCGCTTCCGGCCCGCTCAGCTTCATGAAGGGCTTTGACGCCTTCGCCGGCGTCATCAAGTCGGGCGGCAAGACCCGCCGCGCTGCCAAGATGGTCATCCTCAACGTCGACCATCCGGACATCAACGAGTTCATCGAGTGCAAGCAGAAGGAAGAAGCCAAGGCGTGGGCGCTGATCGAGATGGGCTACGACGGCAATGGGCCGGACAGCGACGCCTACTCGTCCATCTTCTTCCAGAACGCCAACAACTCGGTGCGCGTGACCGACGACTTCATGTATGCCGTGCTGCGCGATGGCGACTTCTCCACCCGCGCGGTGAAGGACGGCCGCCCGGTGCAGACGCTACAAGGCGCGCGCGCTGATGCAGCAAGATCTCCGAAGCCACGTGGCATTGCGGCGATCCCGGCATGCAGTACGACACCACGGTCAACCGCTGGCACACTTCGAAGAACACGTCGCGGATCAACGCGTCGAACCCGTGCAGCGAGTACATGTTCCTCGACGACTCGGCCTGCAACCTGGCCAGCCTGAACCTGATGAAGTTCGCGCCCAACGGCAACTTCGACGTGGAGGCTTACCGCCACGCCTGCGCCGTCATGATCACCGCGCAGGAGATCCTGGTGGACAACAGCGGCTACCCGACCGAAGCGATCGGCAAGAACTCGCACGACTACCGTCCGCTGGGACTGGGCTATGCCAACCTGGGCGCGCTGCTGATGGCCGCGGGCCTGCCCTACGACTCCGACGCCGGACGCGACTACGCGGCCTGCGTTACCGCCATCATGTGCGGCGAGGCGTACCTGCAGTCGTCGAAGATTGCCGAGCTGTGCCAGCCGCTGACCCCGGCGACCGATGCGACCGCCTCGGGCGAGATTACCGGCGCGGCCTGCCCCGGCTGGTACATCAACCGCGAGCCGTTCCTCGATGTGATCCGCATGCATCGCGCGTCGGTCAACAACATCAACCGCACCAACGTTCCCGCCTCGCTGTACGAGGCCAGCAAGGACACCTGGGACGAAGCCCTGCAGCATGGCGAGAAGTTCGGCTATCGCAACGCGCAGGTGACGGTGCTGGCGCCGACGGGCACCATCGGCTTCATGATGGACTGCGACACCACCGGCATCGAGCCCGACCTGGCGCTGGTGAAGTACAAGAAGCTGGTAGGCGGCGGCATGATCAAGATCGTGAACAACACCGTGCCGGCCGCGCTGTTCAAGCTGGGCTATACGTCGGACCAGGCCAACGCCATCGTCAGCTACATTGACGCGACCGGCACCATTGAAGGCGCGCCGGCCATCAAGGACGAGCACCTGCGCGGTCTTCGACTGCTCCTTCAAGCCGTCGAAGGGCACCCGCACCATTCACTACCTCGGACATCTGCGCATGATGGCGGCGGCGCAGCCGTTCATCTCCGGCGCTATCTCCAAGACCATCAACATGCCGGAGAACGCGACCGTGGAAGACATCACGGAAGCCTACATCCAGGCGTGGAAGCTGGGCCTGAAGGCGGTGGCCGTTTATCGCGATGGATCGAAGAAGGCGCAGCCGCTGAGCTCGATGGGCTCGGCTACGTCGAAGGGCGGAACGTCGGTGGGACTGGCGACCGCGGCCCCGGCGCCGATCGTCGAGGTAGTGGACGAGTGTGCGGCCCCGCCGCGCGCGGTACGTCATCGCCTGCCCGACGAGCGGCTGTCGATCACCCACAAGTTCAGCGTGGGCGGCCACGAAGGCTACCTCACCGTGGGACTGTACAAAGATGGCGTGCCGGGCGAGATCTTCATCACCATGGCGAAGGAAGGCTCGACCGTCAGCGGCCTGATGGACAGCTTTGCCTGCGCGGTGTCGATCGGGTTACAGCACGGCGTGCCGCTGAAGCTGCTGTGCGAGAAGTTCGCGCACACCCGCTTTGAGCCCAGCGGCTGGAGCCATAACCAGGACATCGGCTTTGCCAAGTCGATCATGGATTACGTCTTCCGCTGGCTGCAGCTGCGCTTCCTGACCGGACAGCAGCAGGCGCTGTTCGACGGCCTGCGTCCCAAGTACATCAATCCGCCGGCCGCCGGCGTGCCGGATGAGAGCTATGGGCAGAAGTCGTTCGGCGATATTGCCCCTGACCCTCAAATGTCTGTCATCCTGAGCGGAGGTGCGCCCGCTTCTGGCGCACCGGAGTCGAAGGACCCCTACTCCGGCAGGACCGCCGGCACCGCCCACGTCCACGCGTCCGACGCACTGAAAGAGCTGATCGACCTGGGCGATGCCCCGACCTGCCATGTCTGCGGGGCGATCATGACGCGGAATGGAAGTTGCTACAGATGCAATGAATGCGGCAGTACGAGCGGGTGTAGCTAAAGGCTTGTTCACCACAGAGACGCAGAGGGCACGGAGAAAAATCCCGTGCCCATTTCTGCAGGCACTTGCGCAATGAATGCTTTACTGCAAGACACGGTATCGCCCATTACCCTCGAAGGCGAGAAGCCCCATGTCTCTCAGGATTTGAAGTTGCTGTCGAATCTTGGCGCGAATGTTTTTATTCTGCGGATGAATGCTCTGCAAATAGGGCTCAAATGCGTAAATATCCGAAAGTAGCACGACCTGCGTACCTAACTTTCGCACAAGATTCAACACGACTAATGTCCATCCCCTGGTATCGATATTCAAGTCCTTCAGCGGCTTGATACGTCGATACTCTCGCCTAACCTCTGACGGACTCGTTATAACTCCTGAAGAGACGATCGCGATGCGTCCATCAACTGGAATTTTGTCCAGCAAAATATTGCATCCGATCCATCCGGCTCGCCGCGCGTTGACCGAAAGAGGCTTACGTTTTTCAATGGATGACTCGGTGAAAAAAAAGCTCGGAATCAAGAAAAGATCTATGATCGACCAGCCGGCGGAATAATGAAGCAAGAGCAGATTAGGTACCTGTGCGGACCGTACAGCATTGATCATCGCATCGTAGCCCGCGTCGACAACTCGATTCTTGAAAGCTGTTTTGCTGCTTTTTAGTTGGTATGCCAATCCACACTTTGGGCAGTTGAAATCGATGCCAGGGCAATTGTTTGCTGTAGAAGCTAGCGCGTTGGAACTGCACGCCGGGCAATACATGCTTGTTGCGCACCAGTTCTCGGTCACAACGCGTGCGATCTGGGCCCTACTGCGATAATTAACACTTGGGGCTGCGGAGCATGTCAGATCGAAAGCCATCGAAGGTTAGCCCTTCCACGCGTTAAACAAAGACTCTCGATAGATTCATATCATGTAGACGGGTAGGCAGGGTAAGTAATTCGGGTCTTTTGAGTGTCCATAACATTGGTTGTGCGCCGGAAAATCCCCACTTAAAACTAAGAGAAGATATGATTCGGGCGCCCGCCTTACTGTCGGAGATATGGGCAGATTTCGTTTACAGCCCCGCCGACGGTTCGGGCCTTGGCAGCGACTATCAAGTCACCGTTCGGTCTATAAAGGCCTGCATGGTCAACTTTGATGGTGGCAGACAGTGCCAATCCGCTTAGTCCCCCAAATGCAAACCAAGTAGATCGTGCTCCTCCCCCGCCGCCGGAAGTCTAAGATGTAGTCGGCGGTATCAGGATTACTCGTCACTACGAGATTCGAAATGTGGCATTCAGTTCCTAAATCTCCCGACACTTCTAGTGTACGAGGATCCGCGCCGCCCCGTTGGTCATTGCTGATTCCGCTTAGATGCGACCCCTGTCGTGCCGAAGCGGAGTACGAGGCCGACGTGCCGTTAGCGTACCCGGAAGCATGTGCGGAGCCATACGATCCGCCCTGAATCATGGAAATGACTTCCGTAATGGGCCGATCCGTGACATACACTCGTAATTTTCCATCGGCCGCCCTGGATACTGCTTCGACTGGAGTCGGAGTCTGTTTGGCGGTTTGTTGCAGTACAGAAGCGGTTGCTGGAGTTGGAGCAGTGGCAGGCTGTGTAACAGAGTCGTGAGCCGGAGTCGGCAGAACGATAACTGACGAAGAGTCGCTCTTAAGACTACTTCTTACGGGGCCTTGGGACGGGTCAGGCGCCGCTGTAACTACCGCCGAAGGCTCAGTCGGCAGGGGGCGCTGCCCCCATCATCGCTTCAATAACGGCATTGCTTACCCGAGCGTCTTTCAGTTGAAGAATTTGATCGAGCGAAAGCTTGAAAGGATGAGGACGCATTCTGATTTGGGCAATGATGCTGTCATCGCTCAGCCCCGACTGCGAAAGCCTTATTACTTGCCAAACTGTGATGCCACCGACCGGCGGCGGTAGTGCTTGACTCTGAGCGAAAGATAACGCGGAGCATAAAAATAGAGCTAACAGATATACCATGACTCTTCGCATTGGAGAATGCACCTTCCCTTACCAGAAAGTTTTTCACGTTTGACTCATGTATTAATCCAGATTAGCGTTTTCGGTTACAGATTCTTGCGGGGTAACAGAAGGCGGGCCGCCCAAGTAAGTAATTCGGGTGGCCCGTTCAAGCGCAGCTTGAGCGGATCTTTTTCCCCTGACTCCCAAATCCGGTTCTGTGCTGGAAAATCCCCACTCAAGACCAAAAGAGGGTCTTGAATGGGGCACCCGAATCCTCTGTCGGTAGGCGTTTCTTGACCGATCGACTCTTCTTACTAATCGGGTTCGTTACGTGGCCTCTCTAATTTAGACGGTCGGTACAATCCCCATTCGTTCGTGGGCGGATGGCCCAGGTAGGTAACCCGGGTGCCCCCGGCTACGCTCAGGGAAGGCTAACAACCGCAGCTAGAGCGGGTCTCTTTCCCTGACTCCCAAATCCGGTTCCGTGTTGGAAAATCCCCACTCAAGACCAAAAGAAGGTCTTGCAAGGGGCCCCATGCGTTTCCAGTTGAAACTCGACGTTAGAAACTCGAAACTGTACCCATGCCCCGTTTTCTCTTCTGGAACCTGGCGAAGCGCAATCTGTGCGGCTTTGTGGGGAACCTCGTCCGGCAGGAAGATGTCGACGTCCTGATTCTGGCCGAGTGCCGGATTCCGCTGGCTGCCATGCTGGAGGAGTTGAACGCCGAGCGGCCAGACTATCAATATGCCTGGGGCGTGTGCGGGCACCTGGTCTTCTTCACCCGGTTCGACTCGAAGTTTCTCAATCCACTGTCGGAAAGCCCGCGCGTGTCTATCCGGCGGCTGACGCTGCCGGCGCGGCAGAGCCTGCTGATTGCGGCGGCGCATCTGCCCAGCAAGATGGGTTACTCGAAGACAGCCAGATACAGGAGTCGGTACACCTGTCGAGGATGATCGATGAGGTGGAGGCGCGGGAGGGGCACCGGCGCACGATCCTGATGGGCGATCTGAACATGAATCCGTTTGAGGCGGGGATGGTGGGCGCGCGAGGCGGGCTGCACGCGGTGATGAGCCGGCGGGTAGCGGCGCGCAGCGAGCGCACGGTGCAGAGCGAGAAGTATCCGTTTTTCTACAATCCGATGTGGAACCACCTGGGCGACAGCGGAAACACGGGCGGAACGTTTTACTACGAGAACTCGGAGCCGGTTTGCTACTTCTGGAACATGTATGACCAGGTGCTGCTCCGTCCTGATCTGCTGGATGGGTTTGAGCCGGAGCAGGTGCGGATTGTGAGCGAGGTGCGCGGGGTGTCGTTGCTGCAGGATGATGGCCGTCCCGACAAAGAGATGGCGTCGGACCACCTGCCGGTGGTGCTGGAATTGAATTTCTGAGGAGGTTTTATGCCCGACGCGGAAGACCTTTGGCCGGAAAGTATCGGCGAGTCGAGCCTGGTAAGTCCCGTTTCTATTCTGAAGGAGCAAGCAAGGCTACTGGGTCAGAAGACAAAGCAGAGGGTGACGGGAGAGGTAGCAACCCTCATTAACGGGGCTTTCTTCGTTCATGTTTTCAACATTTCTGCGCCCACTCTAAGTTACAAGTACGAGCTGTTTCGAGTTACGCATAAAATCAGCTTTTATCCGCTGGTCGTCCGTCACCTGAATGAAGGACACTTCGATTCCAACCGAGGACGAATTCAAGGCGAAGCTGAAGGAAATTCTTTCTGCACAATCGACGTTGAATGTCGTCCAATCCATTCTGGCGCAGGTGCGATCGTAAAGGTCGGTGCGTTTAGCCTTTCGCAGCCGACAAGAAACAGCAGGTCCCTCGGCTTGGCTCGGGTGGCCCAGGTAAGTAATTCGGGTGCCCCGTTCAAGCGCAGCTTGAGCGGGTCTTTTCCCATGACTCCCAAATCCGGTTCTGCGTTGGAAAATCCCACTCAAGACCAAAAGAAGGTCTTGAATGGGGCACCCGAATCCTCTGTCGGTAGGCGTTTTTTGACCGATCGACTCTTCTTACTAATCGGGTTCGTTACGTGGCCTCTCTAATTTAGACGGTCGGTAGAATCCCCATTCGTTCGTGGGCGGATGGCCCAGGTAGGTAACCCGGGTGCCCGCCGGCTACGCTCAGGGAAGGCTAACAAGCGCAGCTTGAGCGGGTCTTTTTCCCATGACTCCCAAATCGGGTTCTGTGTCGGAGAATCCCCACTCAAGACCAAAAGAAGATCTTGAATGGGGCACCCGAATTGTCTGGTGGGAGGCGTTTCTTGGCCGATCGGCTTTCTTACTATCGGGTCCGTTACGTGGTCTCTCTGATTTTGACCGTCGGCACAATGCCCATCCGCTCCCGCTTTCGTGCTGTCCATGGCGACTCAATCTCGACGGTCCCTTCCTCTCCGGTAGCGTAGTTTCGGAAACTACTCCACTGCCAGTCCTCGGGTTTCTCCACCAGTCCGCGCTTCACCGGGTTGCGATGCATGTAACGTAGCTTCTCGACTTGTTTCTTGGCTGTCCGGACGTTGAAGTCGTAATAGCGGGCCTGCCAGAAATGTGCGCCACTACCGACCATTCGGCGGGCGACAGACTGCTTGATGGCCTTTAAGGCTTGCGCCAGCGTTGACCGCTCCGGCTCACTCACGAGCAGGTGAACGTGCTCCGGCATTAGAACGTAGCCGCAAACATAAAACCCATAGTCGAGCCGTGCCTGTTCCAGGGCCCGTTCGAACAACTGGAATGCGCCAGAGGTTTCCAGTAATGGCCGCCGCTGGTAGCAACTGAACGTGACAAAGTGGAGGTCGCCGGAGTCCTGGCGCCGCTCTAGTCTCCAAGGCATGGGTAGAGGATAGATGTCGAGGGTGGAGAAAGCGGTGACTTGTGGCACCCAAGAATGTGAACAGACCGGGTGCCCCCCTTCGGATGCGCTCAGGGCAGGCTAACAAGCGCAGCTTGAGTGGGTCTTTCCCTGACTGCCAAATCTGGTTCTGTGTTGGAAAATCCCCACTCAAGACCGAAAGAAGGTCTTGAATGGGGCACCCGAACCCGGATCGACCGAACCGGACTTCCTGAAGCGTGAGCTTTGGCCAGACGGCAAAAGGAGTGCCGGACCTGAGTTCTCCGTCAGCAGTGGCTGAGCTTGTCGAGTCCTACGTCGTGGTAGAGCTCCAGGTAGTGGCAGCGGGGACAGAGGATCAGGCGGATGGGGAAGGCGCAGTTGGGGTTGATGGCGGGGGCGGCGGGATTCGCGTCAGGCGAGGCGGCGACGGCGGGCACGCCGAAGCTGGTGTCGAGCATGGTGCGGTCGGCGTGGCACTTGGGGCACTCAACCTTGATAGGTACTCCCATTGACGGGCCTCCGGTGGCAATTGGCGTTAACTCTATCATGCGAGCCGGACGGGGCCGGTGACAACGCCGGAGGGAAGTATTGTATGCTTTGGGGCCATCGTGGGTTGAGGAGGAACATGGCCACGGCGAAGAAGAAGACCGTCATCCCATCCGAGCGGGTGGAGCTTTACGAAAAGCTGATCGCGACCATTCCCGAGATCGAGCGCAAGGGCGCTAATAATCCTTACACGTCGCTGAACGGCAATATGTTTACCCTGCTGAATCCTCCAAAAGGCGAGCTGGCCATCCGGCTGCCCGCCGCCGAGCGCGAAAAGTTCCTGAAGAAGTACAAGACCAGGCTGTTTGAAGCCTATGGCGCGGTGATGCAGGAGTATGTCGCCGTACCCGACGAATTGCTGGCTCGGACGAAGGAACTGGCCCCGTATCTGGCGATAAGCTACGCCTACGCCAAGACGCTGAAGGCGAAGAAAAGCAGTAAGTAGCGGGCAGCTGGTCAGTATGTCTGGCTGCCGGTTCATTCCGGCTTGCTCCTGAGACAAGCTAAGCCTCCGCCCTCACCCGTTCCATGGAACCGGCGGGCCCTCCTCTACGTTTAATTATGGTGTAATCGTTCGTGCCATTTAAGGAGCATTCCGCGTGAGTCTTGTTTGCCGTCTGGCTGTCGTCCTGCTTGCCCTTTCGCCCGCCCTGTTTTCGCAATCCGCTGCTGTGCCCGAGTCGGGCAAGTTTCGCCTGCACAAGTTTGAGCAGCCTATCGGGGAGGAAACTTACTCCATCACGCCCGACAGCGGATCGCTGATGATGAAGGCGGACTTCAAGTTCACCGATCGCGGCACGCCGGTCCCGCTGACAGCCACGCTGCGCACAGCGGACAACTACATGCCGCAGGCCTTCACCATCGGGGGCAAGACCTCGCGCATGTCGGAGATCGCGACCGAGGTGACCATCAGCAACGGGCAGGCGTCGATTAAGCAGGGCAAAGACACGCGCACCATGGCGGCTCCGGCGACGTTCTTCACCATTTCGGGCTACGCGCCGGTGACGGTGCAGATGGAGATGATGCGCTACTGGCTGACCCACGGCAAGCCGGCGGAGATGACCACGCTGCCCCAAGGGGCGGTCAGGATTCAGGACCGGGGCACGGAGACCATGGACATCGACGGGCACAGCGTGAAAGTGGAGCGCTACACGGTGCAGGGGCTCATCTGGGGGATGGAGACGCTGTGGATGGATGGCTCCAACAACCTTGCGGCGCTGGTTTCGACGGACGCGGAGTTTGACCACTTTGAGGCGGTGCGCGAGGAGTACGAAGCCGGGCTGGCGAAGTTTGTGGCCAGCGCCGCCAGCGACGAGATGGCCGCGCTCACCGAGATGAGTCAGAAGCTGCCGGGGCGGAAGACGGGGACGTTCGCCTTCGTCGGGGGAACGGTGATTGACGGCACGGGCAAGCCGCCGATTCGCGAACGCCACGGTGGTCACCAGCAACGGAAAGATTGTGGCCGTGGGGCCGAGCAACAAAGTAAAGGTTCCGGCGGACGCACAGCGCATTGATGTCAAAGGCAAGTACCTCATCCCCGGCCTGTGGGACATGCACGCTCACTATGAGCAGGTAGAGTGGGGGCCGATTTACCTGGCGGCGGGCGTGACCACGGTGCGCGATGTGGGCAACGAGTACGACTTCATCACCGCAGGTACGCAATGCGGTCAATAGCGGCAAGGCGCTGGGGCCGCACATGCTGCTGGCGGGCATCGTGGATGGCGATGGGCCGTATGCGATTGGCATCACGCGGGTGAACTCGCCGGCCGATGCGGAGATGTGGGTAAAGCGCTACCACGATTCGGACTTCCAGCAGATCAAGATTTACAGCTCGGTGAAGCCGGACAACGTGAAGGCAATTTGCGCCGATGCGCACAAGGTAGGCATGACCGTGACCGGGCATATCCCTATCGGGATGAACGCGTACGAAGGCGTCGAGGATGGGATGGACATGATCAACCACATCCACTACATCTCCGACCTGCTGATGCCCAAGGATTTTGATCCTGAAAAAGGCCACGCGTCAGCAACGCTGGGAGGCGATGGCGTCGGCTGATGTGAACTCTCCGGAAGGCAAGAAAGCGATTGCGTTCTTTGCGGAACATCACACGGTCATCGATCCGACGATGGCGTTGATGGAAATGCAGTTGCGGCCAGCGGACAAGTCGCCAACGGAGATGGAACCCGGGATCGCGAAAGTTGCGCCGGAATTGCGTGAGCAGCTGGTGAGCGGCGGGGTTCCGGCAGAGATGGCCCCGCTGGCGCAGAAGATGCGGAAGCACGATCTGGAACTGATCGAAGCGCTGCATAAGGCAGGCGTGCCGATTGTGGCCGGCACGGACCAGTCGGTGCCGGGCGATCTCGGTCTATCGCGAGATCGAGCTATACACGGAGGCGGGATTTACGCCCATGGAGGCTTTGCAGTCGGCGACCATCGTACCGGCGCGCGCCATGAAGGTGGAGAGCGATAGTGGCAGCCTGGAAGTGGGCAAGCGCGCCGATCTGGACGTGCTGGACGCGAATCCTCTGGACGACATTCATAACATTCGTACCGTGCGGTCGGTGCTGGCTAACGGGATCTTGTACGAACCGGCGCCGTTGTGGGAGAGCGTGGGGTTCAAGCCGTAAGGCAGTGGGCTAGTGGTCAGTGGCCAGTGGCCAGGAATCAGTTAGTGGGCATTTTGAGTGCCGGCGGTGGACCCTTCCGCCGCCCAGCTAAACCGCAGGTCCTTCCGCTCCGGCGGCAAAAGCGGCCGCCTCCGGTCAGGATGACAAGCTGGATATGGCTTCGGATTGGCGTCCATCGCTTACTCCTACTTCTCACTGATGGCGAATTCTGAATGCTGAATGCTGAGTGCTGAGTGCTGACTACTAGCCACTAGCCACAGTTTCTTGACATGGCAGGTACACTGAAGGACATCACTCGATGACCATGCCACCCAAGAAGCCGGCTGACCGAAGCTCCAAGGAGTTGCTGGAGCGGTTTCGTGCGCGCTATGCCGAGGTGAACCGAGCGGTGCGGGGAGACCAGGAGGAACGCAATTCCCATCAGGCGGAAACGCTGGATGACTGGCGGACTCACCGCAAGAAGGCATCTGAGTGACGAACCTGGGCGACGTGCTGAAACATGCCGGGGTGTCGAAGTTTGACGGTCAATGTGGCGACGTCTACCTGGTGGAAGACAGCGACGTAGTGATCCCCGAGCGCAAGGAGGGCGATAGGAAGTATCACCCTCACGGGCGCACCTGCGTGGTGCTGTCGAACAATATTTTCTGCGAGGATCCGCTGTACCCGATCGTGAGCATCGCGCCCACCACCCATCGGGTCGATCTGAAAGATGCCGCCGATTTTCCGGTTGAGCCCAGCCCGGAAAACGGATTGAAAAGCGAGAGCCTGGTGCTGTTAGGACACATCCAGTCCGTGCGCAAGGCAAGCCTGTTCAAGAAAATCGGTTCGCTGACGGCAGCCGAGTGGGAGGCGATGGTCCTGCATCTCATCTGGACCTTCGACCGTGACAATTCCATCCGCCTGGACGAGGGTGAAGAGAACGATCTCTCTGCCTGAGCCCTGGCCACCCGCTTCTGTAAACAAGGATCGACAATGAACGCTAGCGAGGTTGAGGCTGCGGTCAGGGAGTTGAAGCCGAGATTTCTGGAAGGATTTGCGCCGTCCGAACTCAGCGAAATTCTGGCGCCGGCCAGGCTGCGGCGCTTCCCGGCGACCTCGCTGATGGTTCGCCAGGGCGATCCCGCCAACCACATCTTTCTGATCCTGGAAGGCAGGGGACGGTACTGCTTTACCACTCCCGATGGCCAGAAGGTTGTGCTGTTGTGGCTGCCGCCGGGCGAGGTGACTGGCGGAGCTGCGATATTGTCGAAGCCGCAGGTCTACATGGTCGATACCGAAGCCATCAAGGACAGCACTGTCCTGGCCTGGAACCGTGACAGCATTCGTGGGCTGGCGCGGCGCTATCCGCTGCTGCTGGAGAATGCCATGCTGATCGGCTTCGATTACCTGATTGCCTATCGCGCGGTGCACACTTCCCTGCTTTGCCACACCGCCCGGCAGCGACTGGCCAAGGTGCTGGCGAATCTGGCGAGCGGAATGGGCCAGCAGGTAGAGGCCGGGGTGGAGTTGGATGTGATGAACGAAGAGTTGGCCAACGAAGCCAATGTCACTCCGTTTACCGCCAGTCGTCTGCTGAATGAGTGGCAACGCAAAGGGCTGGTGGTGAAGAGCCGGGGTAAGCTGCTGGTGCGCTCACCGCAGGAATTGTCGCTGCAGGGAGCATGAGACTACAAAATACTACGGATGCGGCGGCATAGTTACCGGAGGCCGCTATCAGCTATCGGCTGTCAGCATCTGGTGAAGGTTGGGCCGTCCCCACGGGACTTGGTTAGTGATTTCCACTCTATCCCGGACTCCGCTTCGCTGCGCCTGGGGTAACTGCGCGGCCACCCTTTCGGGGCTTGAATTTCGCGGGGTCAAACTCCGTACCGAAGCTATCGCTAGTTCTCGCGCAGACGCTGAGGCGCCCCTTGTTGCTTCGTGGAAGACGCGCCCTTTCTTGCTTACACAAAGGAACAAATCTCTACGGTGTTTTCAGCGGGCAGGAGATTACAGAAAACCAAGATCTGTCCTCAGGCAGACGCTGGACGCCCCTTCTATCTCTCCTAGTTGCTCCAGCGCAACGACGTGGCCACTCTGCACTGGCATAGTGTTCCTAGACGGCCAGAACGCCCGTCACTGACGGGAAATCCTCCCATGTTGTGCGAACAGCGCTGAAGCAAGGCTCCTTCCTCCTGTCCCAAGTCGCAGATTCTTGAAGGCAGGAGGAAGGTTGCGCCTGCGATGCGCCAAGGCCTACGCGCAAGTGTTGCCGTGGCGTCGGAACGCGAAAGGGTGCGTGTCAGGTGTTTTCTTCCAATCAAATGGTGGCCTTGTGCCTCGATGATCAGCCGACCATCCTGATGCTGCGGCAGTTGGTACTTTCCATCGCGGGATACAGCGTGTTGACGGCCGGCAGCGGTGCCGAGGCGATGGAAATTTTTGCCAACCACCGCGTGGACCTGGTGATTGCCGAGCAATTGTTGCCCGGACGCAGCGGCACGGACATTGCCGGAGCGATGAAGCTGCTGAAACCGAATGTGCCGATCGTGCTGCTAAGCGGGTCCAACGATCTGCCGGCTGGGTCCGAGCATGTCGACCTGGTGCTCACCAAGGGAATGAAGCCGGAAGAATTTCTGGCTGAGATTGCCCGGCTGATGGCGAGCCGCAGCGTAAAGCCTTCCTACCCGTAGCTCCCATCGTAAGTTCCCCGGCGACGAAAGAACCTCCCCTCGTTCGCTGGGTGCCCCATCCTTTGCGTCGGCCAATGATGCAGAGGATGGGTACAAGATGCAGTGGTCGGTGGTCCTCACGGTAGATCGTGCTTGCCGATAAGGGTTCCTTCGCTCGCGCTCGGAATGACAGCTGAAAAATACGTCTCGTGTCCCCCGGTCGGGATTACTGCGGAGTGGCGCCGGAAGTCGCAGGGCTTGAGATGGGGGCTGGGGTCAGGCCCATGAAGCTGGTGCCCATGAAGCGTCCATCGGGATTGAAGTTCCAGGTGAAGAGCGCGAAGCCGGCGTGGGCGCAGGTTTCGCAGCCATTGCGCAGGGGATAGCCGATGACGAACTGCAGGCCGCCCTTGGATCCGGTCTGCGAGTTGGGCCAGGTCTTGCCGTCGCGATCGCCCGGCCACAAAGAAACGTTGGGGAACTGGTTAAGCAAGTCCTGGTACTGGAAGCTCTGCTGCATGCTCTTCTGGTCGAGGCGCTTGGTGTCTTCGGCATTCAGGATGCGCGGCTTGCCATTGACCAGCAGTAATCCGTTGGTAGAGCGCAAGGGGTACTTCACCCAGGCGATGTCGACGGGGCCGACTTTGTTGAATCCGGCCATAATGGCAACTTCACCGGCGGTGGCCTTGTAATACTCCCGGGAGAAACTGACGGCATCGGCAGGCGCTCCGGCGGCGGACATCTGGTTGATGACGCACTCATTGAACTTGGGCGAGGGAGTTACCTTGTCGCAGGCCGTGTGCGCCTTGGCGACGAAATCGCTGCCCGGCGTCCAGACCGCGGACTGGCCAATGGGTGTGGGCGCGGACTGCGCCAGCGCCGAGCCGACAAGTGCGATTACGACGAGACATAAGAATGACCGACGCATGCTTCCCCCTGCAAATTGCTGGTTGTGAGTGGAGTTTAGCAGAATGGCTGCGAGCTGCGGAACGCCCCGTCGGGCGAGCGCCCCAGCCCAGACATCAAAGGTCGGGATGGGGCGTCGTTTCTTTGCACCGGGTTCTGCTTACTGCGCAGGCGGAGCAGACGGAGCTGGGGGCGGCTGATCGGCTGACGGAGGCGGCGGAACCCTCGGTCCCTGTGGCGGATGGTGCAGGAGCCGCGGCGGCGGGGGCGTAGGAATGAACGTCGTGTGGAGGAACTTCCCGTTGGCGTCGAAATCCCAGCCGAAGCGCGCCACGCCAGTATGCCGGCATGCATGGCAGCCGTTGATGAGCGGGTAGCTCACGACAAACTCGGTTCCTCCCGCGGGCAGGGGTTGCACCTTCGGCCAAATCTCCGTACCACTGCGATCGCCGGGCCACACATCACTCTCAGGGAATTTCTGCTTCACCGCAACGTACATGGGATTGGCTTCCATAGCGGCGCGGTCGAGTTTCTTCAAGTCGTCGACATCGAGTACAGCAGGATCGCCGTTGACGAGCAGGAGTCCGTAATTGTCGTTAGCGCGCAACGGATAGAGGACCTGAGCGGCGTCCACCGGTCCGAAGTTCTTAAAGGCGACCATGATGCCGACCTGGCCGTCAGTCTTGGCGGAAAGCATACGGGTGAAGGCGACGGCGTCGGCCGGCGCGCCGGCGACGGACATCTGGTTGATGAAGCAGACCCCGGAACCGGCGGGTCCCGCACCTTTATCACAAACGTCGTGTGCCTTGGTGACGAAGTCCTGTGGAGGCTGCCATACCGCCGAAGCGCCGACCTTTCCGGGCGTATTACTAAGGGCAGTTTGAGGAGCGGTTTGCGGGACCGCGTGCAAGGTACTTAGAACAGCGAAAATCGATGTTGCCAACGACAGCGAACGTCTCACCGGTTTCGTCCTTTTTCTTTTCGAGGGTGCGTTTCTCAGGCTGAAAGTACGAAGATACAGCAGCGCACTAGTATCCCTATTTAGGCTGGGAGACGTCAATTCGACTACGCAGCCATAGTTTCTCGCCCGCTGGCCGCAACGTATAAAGTTCGCAAGCCGTGATCTTCATCACAGACTCCTGGCTCGGCGGTTGCAACAATAGCAACAGGATGAATTGGCGTGAGCCAACCCGGCGATCCGCAGCCCTGATGCTAGGATTCTGCGTGATGCTATGGGCCCAAGCTGGTCTGGCGATGATTCCCTCCACGGGACATGGCCCGCAGTGCCAGCACCACATGGCGCCCATGCAACCGGGCGACTCGTCCATGCACGCGATGTCTTCCGGGTGCTGCCCTGGACATGCCGTTGCGAAACACACCTGCCCGTCGCATCCGGCGGTGTCTGCTGCGTCGGTGCATCGTGGTGACTGCTGCCAAGTAAGCCAACAACCGGTGCATCCGGTAACTTTTGTCACCCGCCAAGGTCAGTCCTATACGGTGGAGCTCGAAACTACGCGCGTGGGGGGAAAGAATTTGCCTGCGCGCTCGCGGGCTGACGCACGACGGCTGGCGAAATCGCCGCTGGTCACGCAAGCTGTCTTCGACAAGAAGGCAGACCTTCGAATCTAGCCGCCCTCGAATCGGTCCAAAGCATCCCGTTGACGGCATCCGTGCCGTCGCGAACCGAGTTGCACCGGAGCTTGTATCCGGCTTAACCGAACTTTCGAGGACACCATGAAATCAAAAGGCATACTGCTTTTTACTACCCTTGCGATGGCTCTGGCGCTGATGGCGCAGAGTACCACCCCGACGACACCTGCCGCTCCCGCGGACAACGCCAAGATGTGCGCCTGCTGCAATCATGATCAGGCTGCGGGCGACAAAACCGACAGCAAGATGATGTGCTGCGGCAAAGGCGGCGCGTGCGCGAAAGATGGCTGCTGCCAGGGCAAAGACGGCAAGAGCTGCGCAATGATGTCGAAGAACAAAGACGGCGGCATGAGTTGCTGTGGCGAGGGAAAGTGCCCGATGATGTCATCCAAGGAAAAGGGCGATAAAGCCGGCAAGGGTTGCTGCGGCGGAAAGATGTGCCAACGTCCGCAAACCGGAGCGTAGGTCGATCGCTCGCTCATCAAGGTAGCGAATCCAGCTCTGGATTCGCCCACAATGCCCCGGTTCCGGCCGGGGCATTCTCGTGGGATGAGAGGACCTGGCTGGGTTCCTGACAGATCGCTGACAGAATGTTGACAAATTTTCCGGCTGCCGTCGTTGACCACGGGTATACAATCTGGCCACTGCCGCAAGTCGTGGCGCGACCGCTCGACTAACCTCCTCGCCTCACGATGTGCAAACGAAACAGGACATGTTACGCAACGGCGCCAGTTGCGGCGTGGTCCAGGCATCCACAGGTTTGACTCCTGGCCGGTTTCGGGAGGCTACTATGCAGTACGGCCGTTGGTTCGCTCCCATCCTCGCAGTTCTCCTTGTTCCCAACATGCAGGCTCAACTGCGAGGCGGATTAGGCGGTGCCGCCACCGGGGCGGGTAACGTTCATGTTCGCGTGGTTTTGGGTAACGATCGTAATGCCGGGCCATTCCTGCAGGTGAAACTGATGGCAGGTTCCAGCAGCGAGGTCATCACTATGACCTACACGAACGACATCGGGCAGGCGGATTTCGTTGGTGTTCCCATTGGCGATTACCACGTCGAGGTTAGCGGCGACGGTATCCAAACCACGGAGAGCGACACGTTCGAAGTGGACAATCGCAAGGTGTCGCAGTCGCAATATGTAGTTGTACGCCGAGTGGAAGAGAGCGGGCCGAGGCCGGTGTCGTCCCACTCGGGAATGATTTCAGCCAACGATCTGAATGTTCCGCCGAAGGCTGCCAAGGAACTGGACAAGGCCAACGAAGCCATGGCCATGCAGAATTGGAAGAAGGCGAAGGAGCACCTGGACAAGGCGCTGGTGCTGTATCCGCAGTACGCGACGGCCTATAACAACCTGGGCGTGCTATACGCCAAGACCGGCGATATTCCCCATGAAGAGGAAGCGCTGAAGAAGGCAATCGCCCTGGACGACCACTTCGGCCCTGCCATGCTGAACTACGGGAAGCTGTGCCTGATGCAGAAGAATTTCCCGCAGGCGGAAACCATGCTGCAAAGGTCGGCATCGGTCGATCCTGCAAATGTGGAAGCGCTATTTCTGCTGGCCGACGCGGAGTACATGAACCGGCACTTCGAGGCAGCCATCCTCAGCGCACGCCAGGTACATACGGCGCGCGAGCACCCGTCATTTGTGCATTACATAGCTGCCCGCGCTTATCAACAACAGAACCAACAACAGGCGGCGCTGGGAGAGTTTCAGGCGTTTCTGAAAGAAGAGCCCAAGGGACCGCGGGCCGACCATGTGCGCGGCGACATCGCCCGCATCCAGAGCGCCAGCGTCAAGCCGCCGCCAACAGCGCCGCAGAAGTTCGCCGAGTAAGTCAGAGCCGGAACTTCTGTGAGGCCGCAGAACAAAGCGGAACGATGTGACGCTCCGCAGTGCGGAACAGAGATGGTTCTAGCTTTCTGCGCCCTTAAGTTTCAGGCTGCCCTTGTTCTCTTCCAGGAACTCGCGGATCTGCTCAGCCTGATCGAGCAACCGGACCCACTGCTCGTAGTATAGGGTTACCGGAAAGCGGCCGAGACCGTAGACGCTGACCCCACCTTTTTCGCTCACCTTGTATTGCAGCGTGCCGCGAGCGCGGCCGCCCTGAACCTGCTTTTCTAACTCTGCCAACTTAGCTTTGAGTTCGTCATAACTGGGTTCCGACATATCTATTACCTCCAGGGAATCATGGTATGAGATGTGCGCAGGTCGAAACGACTGCGGGGAAAATCTGGGCGAAGGCTGGTGCCGCTCGAATGTGAGCTCTCGCGCAAAATCCGTTTCTCTATTGTACCCGCGCATGCTCAATGAAAAAGGGAACGCGAGAGTAATGGTTCCACAGTTCTTGGCCAAGGAACAGCTCTACGCGCGACTATCGCAGGGCGGCCGGCGTTCGCCACTTGGCAATGTTATAGCCGTAGATGGCGAGACAGAACAGGTTGGCGGGCACGAAGCCCACCTGTGCGGTTCGCACTGCGATGACGCAGATGATAGCGCTGTTGGCGGAAGCAACGATCCATCCCTGCCACATGCGGCGCCCGATGAGAACGGTGGAGAGGACGGTCAGGACACAAGACAAATAATCAAGACGAAAAGGCATGGCGCGTTGCGAATTCCTGAACGCCACGGTTACAGTCGGTGGCAGCGGGTAATCCGTACTAACACTATGGAACGCGCCAACCCGGGCTGTCTGGCAGGAAAATCACGCGAGCGGGTGAGCTGAATCACAAACGACCCATCGCGAACATCGCCACGGGCTGTGTGAGCGAACGGTTTAGGGGTTAGAGCCGCGGAACTGGTCTAGTCTTTGCCGGTTCCGGTGGCGAAGTGGGCGTCGGGCGAAGCCAGTTGCCGGGCCGCGTCGCGCGCCGCGGGCTGGTTGGCGGGATGCAGCGTGTCGAGGAACGCCACCAGCGCAGCAACCTCGGAAGGATTCAGCTGCTTGCCGTAGGCCGGCATATTGCCGCCGCCCTGCACTACCTGGCGGACCAGTTGATCGTGCGTCATGCGGACGGCCACGCTATCCAGTTCCGGACCACGCAGTCCGCCCGATCCCCCGATGGAGTGGCAGTTGCGGCATTGCTTGCCCTGAAAAACGGCTGCGCCCTGGCGTTCGAGCGGGGAACGCCCCTCGAGATATTGCACCGGCACAGGATCGCCGCTCCAGGCGTCCATGATGGGACTCCACGGGGTGTAGCCGGCCAGGTGGGTGAGCGTACCCAGCGCGACCGCGGTAAGCAGAATCGTCACCACCGCGATGGGGCGGCGCTTCCAGCTCTTTTCTCCCTCACCGGCAAAGAACGGCAGCAGGACCAGGAAGCCGATGATGACGACGGGGCCGATCAGCAGCGCCGGGGTTTCCATGGCCGGCGGCAGGAAGGCCAATAAAGCGTAGAGCCACTGGAAGAAGAAATCCGGCTTGGGAACGGTCTGCACGATCGTCGGATCCGGCTGCCCGTTAGGGCCGAAGGGACCGAAGTAGGCCGCGCACGCCAGCACGCTGAAGATGACGATGGCGGCGAAGAACATGTCCTTCCATACCGCGTCGGGGACGAAAGGCATGCCGTCTTTCTGCGTCACCTCCTCATATTCCTGCACATAGGTGGAGCGGCGCACCAGGCGGCCGGGCATGGGCCACTCATTGATGCCCAGCTTCAGCACCATCAGCAGGTGAAGCGAGACCAGTCCGATCAGCAAGCCGGGGATTACGAAAACATGAAACGCGAAAAAGCGCGACAAAGTATCGCCGGCAATGATGGGACCACCCAGCAGCAGGTGAACGATCCACGCTCCGATAAACGGTACGCGGCCGCAGATGGAAGCACCGATGCCCAGTCCCCAGTAGGCGTCCTGGTCAAAGCGCATCACCTGGCCGGTGAAGGCCATGCCCAGCGTCATCAGCAGGAGGAAGACGCCGACAATCCAGGTGAGCTCGCGGGGGAATTTATAGGCGCCGAACAGTGCGACCTGCACCATGTGAATAAGCACGATGGCGACCATGAAGTTCGATCCCCAGCCATGCGCGGCGCGCAGAAACCATCCGAGGGTGACGCCGTGATTCAGAGTACTGCAGGCTGTCCCACGCGCCTTGCGCCGAGGGCACGTAGATGAGCGCCAGCATGATGCCGGTGAAAATCTGCAGCATGAAAACGGTGAGCGCGGCACTGCCGAAGACGTAGAACCAACTGGCTGACTTGGTGGGGACACGGTGGGTGGCAGTTTCGCGAATCGCCGGCCCGATCTTCAGCCGCTGCTCGAACCAGTCGCCGATCTGGGTTAGCCTTGACATCCCTTGCTCCTCGTTTGCAGGCTGGCGCTGGTGGACAACGTCGGCAATTGTCCGGCCTCGATCATCAGGTGGCCACCTTCGACTTTGTAGGGATACTCAAACAATCCACGCTCCGGCGGTCCGGAGGCGCGGCCGCCATCCTGGTAGTACACGCCGCCGTGGCAGGGGCACATGAACAAGCCCGACTGCGGGAACCAGCGCACCGGGCAGCCCAAGTGGGCGCAGTTGATGGCGAAGACCTGGAACTTGTCGCCTTTGAGGCGACGCACCCAGCAGGGAATGTTGTCGGTCTCGCCGTCCCACGCGTTGGAGAGGGGATTCTTGTACTTGGCGAGCCGTGTCTGGCCTTCGGGAAATTCATCGAGTTCGCCCAGCGAAATCCACTTGCGATAACGCCCGCCTTCCCCGCGCAGGATAGGCGCCAGCAAATAGCCAACTACTGGGGTAGCCAGCACCAGGGCGGCAGCGCCGTTCAGCAGAACGCCCAGCTTGACGAACATCTGGCGTCGGGAAACATTCTGGTCGTCGCTCACTGCTGGCCTCCAGGCGTGGAAGTGGTCATTGCGGATGATGGTGGTGTCGCGGAAGCGGCGGCGATCGCCGCACCTGCCGGGCGTTGCGCCACCAGCCACGCCACAACGTTGGTGATGTCCTCGTCACTCATGGGATGACCGGGTACATTGTTGCGCCAGTCCGGCGCGCTGAAGTCGGGACGTCCAACCATGACGATGGTGCGCAATCCCTGATCGGTAATGAGGCTGAGATAACGGGGATCAACGATAGAGCCGACCTTCGCGCCGCCCTTGCCTTCAGGTCCGTGACACGAAGCACAGAAGGTGGCGTAGGCAGCGCTTCCCTGTTGCGCATTGCCGGGCGCCTTGGCAGCGTACGGAGGCGGGGTCACACCCTGTAGGACATCTGCTTTCCCCCAGCGCTGGCGCATGCCCTGGATGATGGCATCCACCTGCTTATCGGTGAGCATGCCGCCGGAGCTCTCGGCGAAAGCTGACATCGCCGTCCCGGCTCTGCCCTTGGAAATCGCACTTCGCAGTTCGTCGTCGCTCACCAGGGCGAGGTAAACGGCATCGCCAATGGGGGGCGCGGGGCCCATCTTGCCGTCGGCGCCGTGGCATCCGGCACAGTTCTGCTTGAAGAGCACCACCGGATCGAGAATGTCGCTGGGACGTTTGACGATATCGGCAGGAGTAGGCTTGCCTGGCAGATTGCATCCAGCCAGGGCCATCAATCCGGCCAACATAAGTCCGGCGTAGACGAAGCGAGGCGTCATCGTTTATGGTCCTCGCCGTCGCGCTCGTGCATCAGGCCGGGCGCTTCAATACCCGCCCGCAGAGCGAAAGGAATGTTCTGCGCAGTCAAAACCTTGCTTTGTCGAGCCACGACCAGCCCGGCCACCACGCCAAACGCCACTTGCGAGGCAGCGAACCACCACCAGTTGATGCGGGCGTCCATCAGCGGATTGACGAAGCCGATGATGTGATACAGCAACCCGGTCCACAGCAAGGGGCCGATGATACCTCCCAGGACGATGGGGTGGTTGGGCAGCAAAGGAAGCATGGCGCCGTAAAGCAGGCCGACCAGCAGGCACATGGTGATGTGCATGGCCAGGGCGAAGAGGAACCAGCCCATGCTGAAATGGAGCATCTCCTCCACTGTGGGAGTAGCCGAGGGCGCATACAACGTGCCGGCGAGCAGGTTAATGGGATACCACACGCTGTGGTAGAAGATGATGCCGTAAATGGCGGCCAGTACCGCCATGGCCACGCCGCCTGCCAGTCCGCCCTTGACTCCGGCTGAGACGGGATAAATTTTGAGCGGCAGGTAAGCGCGCACCTGGGGCTCGAGTTCGATGCGCGCGACTTCGCGTGGCGGCAGCACCGGTTCGGGCTCGCAGGCATCCACCGGCACAATCTCATGATGCTCGTGCGGCAGCACCTGCCGGAACCAGCCGACTGCGCCAAAGATGGTGAGGATGGCGCCCAGCACGCTAACCGACGCGTTGGTCAGCAGGCCGGAGAAGGTCAGCGCGGTCCCCATCGCCATGGCGAATGGCCACGCGGTGGGCGCCGGCATTATGATGCCAGGCTTTCCGGAACTGTCCTTCACTTGCAATTCGTCACTCATGCATCGAATCCCGAATCCAGTTTCCTATCGCGTAATGATGTAAACCACCGACAGCACCACTACCCAGATGGCGTCGACAAAGTGCCAGTACATGGCAAAGACGCCGATGCGATCAGAATGTTCGTGTTTCACCAAGCCCATGGCGGTGAAAATCATAATGATGGTCAGCCCGGTGACCCCGACGATCACGTGAAATGCGTGCAATCCCACCAGGGAGTAAAACGTTGTGCCGAACAGGCTGCTGCTGATGGTCAAGCCCTTGTCGTAGATAAGGTGGTACCACTCACGCGCCGTGCCCAGCAGGAAGATCACGCCTAAAACGATGGTGAGCAGCCAGAAGGCGCCGAAGCGCTTAATGTTGCCGACGTGCAGGGCCTTCTCCGCCATCAGGATGGTGAGACTGCTGGAAAACAGGCAGATCGAAGTAAGGATGGGGATCTCCAGCACCTGGGCCGGGGTTGGGCCGTTAAGACTCTTGCCCGCGTAATACAGATAAGCCACGACGAAGATACTGAAGATGGCCGATTCCGCGATGATCAGGCACCACATGCCGACCTTGCCTCGCAGATGCGGAGACAACGGCATTTCACTCGGCGGAACGGTAATGGTCGACGCTGCCAACCTGTTTCTCCTTACCCGAATCTACTTTCCAACTTGGCCAAAAGAAGGCCAGAACAGGGACCCCGCTTCCTTACCTGTAGTTCACTCGTACTTCCAGTCGGGATCCTCGGGATGTTTCAAATCCCACAACGGACGGCGGCTGCGGATCACCGGAATCTCGGCAAAGTTATAGTCGGGAGGCGGCGAACTGGTGTGCCACTCCAGCGTCCAGGCATCCCAGGGATCGTTGCCGGCGAGCGGCCCCTTGTACAGTCGACCAGAGCACATCGATTACCCACACCAGAATGCCGAGTATCTGGAAGACGACGCCGATGGTGACGATTAGGTTCCATATCTCCCATCCGCGGCTGGCGTCGTAGGTGTAAATGCGGCGCGGCATGCCCAGAATGCCGGGGATGTGCATGAAGTCGAAGGTCAGATGAAAGCCGATGACAAAGAGCCAGAAATGCCATTTGCCCAGCGTCTCATTCAGCATCCTGCCCGTGACCTTGGGGAACCAGTAATACACGCCGGCGAACACGGCCATCACGATTCCACCCAGAATGACGTAGTGGAAGTGAGCTACCACAAAGTAGGAGTTGCCCAGCTGCCAGTCAAACGGCGCCGACGGCGAGCATGATGCCGGTCAATCCGGCAATGAGGAACTGACAGAGGAAGGCCACGCAGAACATCATGGGCACGGTGTAGCGGATTTTTCCGCCCCACATGGTTCCCAGCCAGTTGAAGATCTTGATCCCGGTGGGAACGGCGATGGCCGCAGTAGACGCCACGAAGAAGGCGTTGGCGTACGACGTCATGCCGATGGTAAACATGTGGTGCGCCCACACGCCCAGGCTGATAAAGCCGATGGAAACCGTGGCTGCCACCATGATGGAGTAGCCGAAGATCGGCTTGCGCGAGAACACGGGAATGACTTCCGAGATGATGGCAAACGCCGGCAGCACCAGGATGTAGACCTCCGGGTGGCCGAAGATCCAGAAGAAGTGCATCCAGATGACGGCCGAGCCTCCGGCCTGGGTGTCGAAGAAGTGCCCGCCCAGGTAGCGGTCGATGAGCAGCATGATCTGCGCGGCAGTGAGCGGGCCGATAGCAACCAGCACCAGGCCGGCCATCACGGTGTTCATCCAGGCCAGCAGCGGCATGCGGTTCAAGGTCATGCCGGGACAGCGCATGCAGAGGATGGTGGTAAGAATGTTGAGCGAGGTCCCAATGCTGCCGAATCCGCTGACCAGGATACCGATGATCCAGTAGTCGGTGCTGTGTCCCACGGAGAAGGACGGCGAGGTGAGCGGGGCGTAGGCGAACCAGCCCACGTCGGGGGCACTGCCGGCACCATAGAGTCCAAACCCGCCAATGAAGCTGAAATACAGAATGATGCCGCCCAGGGCGCTCATCCAGAAGCTCCACGCATTGAGACGGGGGAAAGCCATGTCGCGCGCGCCGATCATCAGCGGCACAAGGTAGTTGGCGAAGCCGAAGACAATGGGCATGGCAGCGAAGAAAATCATCGTCGTGCCATGCATGGTGAACAACCGGTTGAAGGTTTCGGGGGAAACCAGGTGATTGTTGGCCACCGCCAGCTGGGCGCGCATGATAGAGGCTTCTACCCCGCCAATGACCAGGAAGACGATGCCGTACAGGAAATACATCAGGCCCAGCTTCTTGTGATCGACGGTGACGATCCAGTCATGCATCACCTGGACCAGCGGCCGGAAGGCCTCCCGCTCGGGGGAAGTGATCATCGGCCGCGGCATGGGCTCGGCGTGCGACATCGGTTTCTCCTGGCTCCTAGTGCAGGCTCATGAGATACGCCACCAGCGCATCCACGTCCTGCTCTTCCAGTTGCATGGCCGGCATCAGGCAGCCGGGCTTTATGGCGTCGGGGGTATTCACCCACAGCTTCAAGTTCTCTTTCGTGTTGGGCGCGGCCCCGGAGGCGATGGTGGTTCGGCTCATCAGGTGCGTCAGATCGGGACCGAACTTTCCATTGGCAATCGTACCCGTCACCGTATGGCAGTTCATGCAGGCGTTCTGTTCGAAGACTTTACGGCCGTCGGCAACCTGGTCTGACACTGTAGCAGGTGTCTTCTGCTGCTGTACCCATTGCTGAAAGTCCTCCGGCGACTGCACCATCACCGAGAGAAGCATCTTGGCGTGCTGCGTGCCGCAATATTGGGCGCACTGCCCGACATAGGTGCCCGCATCGTGGGGATCCACCCAAATCTCGTTGCGGCGATTGGGGATCAAGTCGATTTTGCCTGCCAGTTGCGGCACCCAGAAACTGTGGTCGGTGTCCGCCGACAGTAGGGTGATATGGGTCGGGGTGGGATGGCCGGTGTCACTCAGTGGGACATGCAGTTCATTGGCAGTGACAAAACCGTAGCCGGGATACTGGAACTCCCACCAGAACTGGTGGCCGATGGCGGTAACCTCGACCGCGTTGGCCGGGAACTTCGCATCTTCCACGGCGTGAATCACGCGGGCCGCAGCGAGAAAGAGCACAACCACAATCAGGATCGGGATGACCGTCCAGGCCAGCTCGACCTGGTTGCTGCCGTAAATCTGCGCCGGCTCGCAATCGTCGTCGGTGGGCCGGCGGCGGAATTTTACCGCGGCATAAACAATAAGGCTGAAGACCACCACGAAGATCGCCAGACAAATCGCAAGCACGAACAGCGACAGGTGGTAGATGTCGTGCGCCGGAGTGGAAGCCGGGTTGAAGATGGACGGCGTCGGCGAGGGACCGGTCGCCATGGCGAACGACGGCAGGCATGCGACGACGGCCAACAACCGAAGGGTTGCCGGAACCATGGCCATCCGACACAACCGGGCTGCCGAGCTCACCAGCCAAGTCACGTTACGTCGTTCGCAGTTCGTGATCCGCAATCGCATCTGACTGAGAACACCTGACTGACGGTTATACCAACGGTTGAATGGCTTCCCCGCACCATGGCGGTACGTACGACGCCGCGAAGACATTTCGGCCGCGGAGCCGATCACGTCCGCGATTCAGAGCGGGGCATCATGGGCCGATTCCACCCCAACCTCGGAACTGAGAGCACGACGGGCTGACCTCTATGGCCTGCTCGCAAATAGAGAGAATGCTTCGGTTTATATCGTTATTGGGACGGATTTGCAATAGTTCATTGTCGGTAGTTTGAAGCTCGTCCAGGTTGCGACAACGAGGGCTTGTAGTGCCCTTGGAACTGAAGCCCAGTTTGCGTGGAATGCGGGCTCCAGACCTTCGGAAACTTAATCCGAGGGGGACCATTCGACGAGTGGCATCCGGGCGCAGCACGCCATACCCTGATCGCACCGCGATTTTTGACCATCCCGCAAATTTCGTTGCAACGGTATGGAATTCTGATCATCTCAGTGTGAGAGGATCATGCGTTTCCCTGGTCCACTGCAGCGGACGTTCGCCAACTGCCGGTCGATCATCTGGCTGGCAAGCTGGATTGTGCCTGCCGAACAACGCAAAAAATGGCGCTCCCAACTGAGCAGTCAAGCTTGGCACTGGTGTAGCTTTCTGGCCGAATCCGGTCAGCTCAATCGAGACAAGAAGCTGGAACTGGCGCGCTTCTGCTGGAGCGCCTTCCCGTCGGCGTTCTGGCTGCGGTTCGATCGCGAGCGGTTCCTGAAACGATTAGGGCGGTTGCGTAGGTCCCCGGCGGTATGTCTGGGCGCCATAGCATTGGCCCTCGTAATTGTGCTTCTCACCAGCGGCATTCTGACGGCCGCGCGGTCGTTCTGGTCGTCTGCGATTCCCCAGCCTGACCGCGTGTGCCTCATCAACTTAAGCGGGAAGTACTGGCGCATACGATCGGAGACGCTTCTGAACCTTGCCGCAGCATGGAAAGGCAGCACGCGCCTCGACGCGGTTGCGCCCTACTCATGGGGGCCTGCGGAACTTGCCGCTCCCCAGCGGACGGTTTCTGTCCTCTCGGCGGAAGTTGCGCCAGACTTTTTTCCGATGTTGCAGCTCGGTGCCTCGGTAGGACGCACCTTCCATCCGGGTGACGAGCAGAACTGCACCGGCTGTGTGGTCTTGAGCGATGAAATCTGGCGGTTGCAGTTCCACGCCGATCTTAAGGCTATCGGCTCAGAAGTCAGGCTTGATGGCCGTCCGCGCACCATCATTGGCGTCTTGCCTGCGAACTTCCATTTGCTGTCGCCGGAGATCGCTGTGTGGAGCTTGCTGGACTCAGGTTCGCCGCAGTTTAGCAACCTGCTGGAGCGCATTGGGGCGGTCGCGCGCCGGAAGCCAAGTGCGAGCCAGCGGCAGATCGAAGCGGAGTTGGTGGATCTAACCCAGAACGCAGGATACGTTTTCCCCGCTTCCCTGCTGACGGTCAGCTCCGGGCAAGCCGAGACACGACTCTATCTCGAATCGTATGCCATCTTCCTCGGGTTGGCAGTGGGCTGCGCCTTGCTGATTGTTGCCGGCCGCTCGGGAGCGGGTTTATCGCGCGCTCCGTTAAAGCGGCGCGATCGCGTGCGGTGGTGGTCCTTCTTCATCGCCAAGGCGACCCTACTGTTGCTGACCACCGGCTTATTGGCCTGGACGATCGTGCGCCACGCGGTGGTTTACCTTATGGGATCGGTGGCCCCCATGACCAACGGAGTCGCACTCTGGGCATTCCTTATCCTCTCGCTGGCACCGCTCTCGTGGGCGATTCGCGATCAACAGAGGCGTTGCCGCGTTTGCCTTAAACGCCTGGGAACGCCCGTCGCGATTGGGGTTCCTGGCTACGTCTTGCTGAATTGGTCAGGCACCGAAATGGTTTGCGTCGAGGGCCACGGGATTTTGTATCTCCCCGACTCGCAAGCCAACTGGCTGGAGCGCGACCGCTGGGACAACCTCGACGAATCGTGGGCCAGCCTGTTTAACGATACGTAACCACCGCATTTCGACAATACAGAAGAAAATAGAAGCAGCATCGCGAGATTCCCTGTAGCTTGTAACGATCTTGTCACCACAGCATCCAGGTGCTGATGCTGGCAGATCCGAGCAGGATATAGCGGGGGTGGTCTGTGTCTAAACGGAAGGTTTGCTGCGCGATCTTTGCCAGCCTGTTCTTTGCGGCTACCCTGCTGGTCACGATGCCGGCCGCGGCGCAGCAGCAGACTCTGTACGACAACGGACCGGACGGAGACATCGGTTACTACCACACCAATTTCGGATCGGTCGTCACCAACTCCTTCGTCCTTCGAGCCCCGGCGACGCTTACCAATGTTGCGTTGACTATCTACACGGTCGACGACGGCAATTATCCTCAGCGCCTCAAGTGGACAGTGACGACGGAACCGCTGGGTGGAAGTATTGTGGCGAGCGGCTTCACCAACTTCTACAGCCTCGGGAATCCATACATCACCAAGTTTCTGTTCTTCGCCTGGCCTGTCGCGTTCAGTATGCCGCGCGTTGCGTTGCCTGCGGGTACCTACTACCTCCAGATTCAGGATGTGACGACACTGTGGGACACCTGGGCCTTCTGGGCTGAGAGTGGCGACGGTGTATCTTCGGCCTATTATCAGCCAGTCGACCAGGATGGTACCGGCCCCGTATCGCAGATTCATTCCGAATCATTTTCTATCTTGGGCGAGTGGAGACTTGAGCACAGCCGCTAACCAACCAGCCGTTAACCGGGCGGCCGTACAGCGGCGCCGCGACGAGAAGGGTGGCGGGACGCGCTTCAGGACGTAGGATTTTTCGAGCGTGCCCGGCCATGTTCCGCGATGAGGCTGGCAATCAGGCCAGTCCATCCAGTCTGGTGATTGGCGCCCAGACCACGGCCGTTGTCGCCGTGAAAGTATTCGTAAAACTGAAGGTAATCGCGAAAGTTGGGATCGGTTTGCAACTTTTGGTCGTCGCCGAACGAGGCCCGGCGCCCGGTTTCGTCGCGCAGGCACAGCCGCAGCAAGCGGCAAGCCAGTTCTTCCGCAATCTCCCACAACGTGAGATATTTCCCTGAGCCAGTGGGGCACTCCACCTTAAAGTCATCGCCGTAATAATCGTACAGGCGCCGCAAGCTTTCGACGATGAGGTAGTTGGCCGGCATCCAGACGGGGCCGCGCCAGTTGGAGTTGCCGCCATACATCCGCGATGTGGACTCAGCCGGATCGTAGTGAACCTCGTAATTCGTGCCTTGCAGATCGATGATGTAGGGATGGTCGAGGTGATAGCGGGAAAGAGCGCGGATACCGTAGGGCGACAGAAATTCGTTTTCGTCGAGCATTCTCGCCAATATCTTCTTCATGCGGAAGGCACGAGCCAGGGACAGCAGGCGCCGGCTGCCGAATCCGGGTTCGGTCCAGCGCGAGACCAGGTCTGCAAGGTCGGGGCGTTTTTGCAGAAACCATTCCAGCCGCTCCTGGAAGTGCGGCATGCTATCCATCAACTCCTGCTCGATCACTTCAACCGCAAACAAGGGAATCAGCCCGACCATGGAGCGAGTGCGCAGGGGAATATTCTCCCCACCTGGGAGGGAGAGCACGCTGTAGTAGAAATTGTCCTGCTCATCCCATAAACCAATGCCTTGTCCCGCAATGTCAGACATCGCGCGAGCAATGTAAAGAAAGTGCTCGAAAAACTTGCTGGCCACATCCTGATAGATGTAGTCTTCGCGCGCCAACTCCAGCGCGATGCGCATCAAGTTGAGCGCGTACATCGCCATCCAGGCTGTACCATCCGACTGGTTGATGCAACCCCCGGCCGGCAAAGGCGCCGATCGATCGAAGACGCCGATATTGTCCAGGCCCAAAAAGCCGCCCTGGAAGATGTTGCGGCCCTGCTCGTCCAGCCGGTTCACCCACCAAGTGAAGTTCATGATGAGCTTGTGGAACATGCGCTCCAGGAAGAAGCGGTCGCCCTTGCCGCCGTTGCGCAACTGTTCCAGGCGATAGATCCGCCAGGCAGCGATGGCATGGACTGGTGGATTGACGTCCGCGAAATTCCATTCGTAGGCGGGAAACTGGCCGTTAGGATGCATGTACCATTCGCGCCCCAGCAAAACCAACTGGTGCTTGGCGAATTCCGGGTCAACCAAGGCCAGCGCCACACAGTGAAATCCCAGGTCCCAGGCCGCGAACCATGGATACTCCCACTTGTCGGGCATGGACAATACTTCGTCGCCATTGAAGTGAACCCAATCGTGGTTTCGGCCGGTCTGACGTTGTGGGGGAGGAGCAGGCTGGTTAGGATCGCCCTGCAACCAGTCATACACGTTGTAGTGATAACACTGGCGATTCCACAGCATGCCCGCCAAGGCTTGCCGTTGTACACTCCGTGCGTCGTCGTCGTTGAGGCCGGAATGGATTTCCGCGTAGAATTCGTCGGCTTCGCGAATGCGGTCGGTAAAGACCTGGTCAAAGCCGGCAAAGGCGTCCGCCGTGGCGTTCATGGGCCGCAATCGCAGTTTGATGGTTGCACTTCCACCGGCGGCCACGGTCAAGCGATAAAGGGCCGCAGCTTTTGTCCCACTTTGTGAGGGATTGATAGCGCCTTTTACGCCTTGGATGATGTAGTCGTGGAACGCATCCTTGAAGTATCCGGCGGAACTGCCGCTGCCGAAGACACGTTGGGTGTTGGTTTCGTTCTCGCAGAAGAGCAGTTCCTGCGGCGAGTCACAATCCAGCCGGTAACTGCCAAAGGTGGGATGGGCGGCAAGAATCGCGGCCTTGCCAGACAGGCAGAGCGACGGGCTTTTGCGGGTCGCGCCCCCAACTCCAGGTGTTGCGATACCAGATTTGTGGGAGCACGACCAAGCTGGCGGCTTCGGGCCCGCGATTGTAAACGTCAATTCGCAGCAGGATATCTTCGGTGTCAGCCTTGGCGTACTCAACGAACACATCAAAGTAGCGGTCGCTATCGAAGATGCCGGTGTCCATCAATTCGAATTCCGGGTCGGACAATCCGCGGCGCGCATTCTCATCGATCAGTTGCTGGTAGGGAAAAGCCGCCTGCGGATACTTGTACAGCATGCGCGCGTACGAACACGTCGGCGTTGCGTCAAGGTAGTAGTAGAGTTCTTTGACATCCTCGCCGTGGTTGCCTTGCCCGTTGGTCAGGCCAAAGAGTCGTTCCTTAAGGATAGGGTCTTTGCCATTCCACAGCCCGATGGCCAGGCACAGGGTCTCTTTTTCATCGCAAAACCCTGCAATCCCGTCTTCCCCCCAGCGATAGGCGCGGCTGCGTGCGTGGTCATGGGAAAAGTATTCCCACGCCGAGCCGTCAGCACTGTAGTCCTCGCGAACCGTGCCCCACTGCCGCTCGCTCAGATATGTGCCCCATTGCCGCCAGCACCTGGTCTTGCGAGCAGCCTCGTCGAGGCGGTTCTTTTCGGCATTCACGGCGGGGTTGGAAGCGGCGGGCTGCGCGGTAGAGGGCATGGTTGTTCAAGAACACAACACGATAGCGAGTTGGTAGCGACATCTACTTCCGCGTGATCTCGCGAACACCGCTTGCACTGCTTACTACCACAGCGTGGGTCATGTTGAGAAACAGCCCGTGTTCGACGATTCCGGCACGAGCTTGCAACGCGAGCGCCAGCCTTTCGGGATCGGCGATCGGGCCGAAGTCGCAGTCGAGAATCAGATTGCCCTGATCGGTGTGGTACTGCTTGCCATCCTGCGTCTGGCGCACCACGATCTTCGCACCCAGCGACTCCAGGAACCGCGCCTGTGAACGCCAGCCAAACGGGAGCACTTCGATGGGCAGCACATGCAGGGTGCCCAGCCGGGGCGACAGCTTGCTCTCATCCACCACGATGATTTCGCGGGTGGTGGCCTGAGCGACCAGTTTTTCCCGCAGCAGAGCGCCGCCTCCGCCCTTGATCAGATTCAGATTGGGATCGACTTCATCGGCGCCGTCAATGGTGACGTCCAGGTTCTGCGGCAGATCTTCGGTCAGCATGGGAATGTTGAGTTCCACCGCGGCATCCCACGATGCCTGAGAGGTCGCGAAACCCACGATGTTCTTCAGTTGCCCGCTCTTTAGCAGAGCGCCGATGTGGCGAATGGCGAAGATGGCCGTGGAGCCGGTGCCGAGCCCGACAGTCATGCCGGACTCGACATAGCGGACGGCAAATTCGGCCGCGGCCTGCTTTAAGGCAGCATTGGGATCAGTCTTCCCGGTGGCGGCATTCATAGTCAGTTCTTGCGCCCCAGCGCTTTACGGTAGCGGGTGATGAGCGTGTTGGTGGAGCTGTCGTGCTTGAGGGCTGGCGCTGATGCGCTCTCCAACTCGGGGATGATGCGCTTGGCCAGAACCTTGCCCAACTCGACGCCCCACTGGTCGAACGAGTCGATATTCCACACGGTTCCCTGGGTGAAGACGTTGTGCTCGTAGAGCGCGACCAGCGTACCCAACGTGCGCGGGGTAAGTTTGTCGGCCAGGATGGTGTTGGTAGGCCGATTACCCTCGCAAACCCGAAACGGCGTCTGGAAGTCCGGAGAGCCTTCGGCCTTTAGTTCTTCCGCAGTCTTGCCGAAGGCCAGGGCTTCGGCCTGCGCGAAGACGTTAGCCATCAGGTAATCATGCATGGTGGTAAGCGGGCTCAGCGGTTGGCAGAAGCCGATGAAGTCACAAGGAATGAGCTTAGTTCCCTGGTGAATGAGCTGGTAGAACGAGTGCTGTCCGTCGGTGCCGGGCTCTCCCCAAATGATGGGACCGGTCTGCCACTCGACATGCTTGCCCTCCAGGTCAACGTGCTTGCCGTTGCTCTCCATCTGCAATTGCTGCAGGTAAGCCGGGAAGCGCTTCATGTTGTCGGAATAAGGCATGATGCCGACGGTTTGCGCGCCAAAAAAGTTGTTGTACCACACTGTCAGAAGTCCCATCAGCGCGGGCAGGTTCTTCTCCAGCGGAGTGGTCCGGAAATGCTCGTCCATGTCATGGAAGCCGGCCAGCATTTCCTCGTAGTTCTTGGGGCCGATAGCAATCATGGTGGACAGGCCGATGGCCGAATCCATGGAGTAGCGGCCACCGACCCAATCCCAGAAGCCGAACATGTTGGCGGTGTCGATGCCGAACTTGGCCACGCCCTCGGCGTTGGTGGAAACAGCGACGAAGTGCTTGGCCACCGCAGAGTCGCTCTTCAGCGAGTCGACAATCCACTTGCGTGCCGTAGCCGCGTTGGTCATGGTCTCCAGGGTAGTGAAGGTCTTGGAGGAGAGAATGAACAGCGTTTCTTCAGCATCAAGATCGTGGGTGGCGTCGACGAAAGCGGCACCATCCACGTTGGCGACGAAGCGGAACCTCATTTTGGGGTCAGCGAAATCGCGGAGTGCGTCGTACGCCATCTCCGGACCAAGGTACGAGCCGCCAATCCCGATGTTGATGACGTTCTTGATCGGCTTGCCGGTAAAGCCCTTCCATTCCCCGCTGCGCACGCGATCGGAAAACGCCGCCATCTTGTCGAGTACCGCGTGGACATCGGCGACTACATCTTTGCCATCGACTTCGATCTTCGTGCCGCGGGGGGCGCGCAGAGCGACGTGCAATACCGCACGCTTTTCGGTGATATTGATCTTGTCACCACGGAACATAGCGTCGCGACGGGCTTCCACGCCGCGCTCGCGGGCCAACTGGAGCAGCAGGCTCATAGTCTCGTCGGTGACGCGGTTCTTGGAATAGTCGAGGTACAAGCCCGGGCCCTCGGCGGTAAGACGTGTCCCACGTTGTGGGTCATCGGCAAAAAGCTGTCGCAGTTGGACGTCTTTGATCTTCTCGTAGTGCGCCTGCAGGGCCTTCCAGGCGGGGGTGTCGATCGGTCGCTGCGAGTTTTTCGTCGGCTCGGCCATTGGCTTGCTCCTCTTCCTACTTCAGTGCTTTGCTCTTGGTTTCGATGGAGGTCATCAGTTCCTGCCACGACTGATCGAAGGACTTCGCGCCTTCCGATTGCAGATCGGCAGCCAGCTTTTTCAGGTCGATGCCCGCCTTGGTAAAGGCAGCCAGAGTCGGCTCGCAATCGCCGCCGTCGCGGGCGATCGGCTTGCCGACCTTGCCGTGCTCACCGAAGGCCAGCAGGGTTTCCTCCGGCATGGTATCGACCGTGTTGGGCGCGGCCAACGCACCGATATAAAGTACATCCGATGCCTTGGGATCCTTGGTGCCAGTGCTGGCGAAAAGCAGCCGCTGAGCGCGAGCGCCGAGATTCGCCAGGCGCTGCCAGCGATCGGACTCCAGCACATCACGATAGGCCTTGTACGCCTGCTGGCCGATCGCGGGGCCTAGCTTGTCGCGGAGCTCCGCGGGAACCTTGTCCATGGTGGCCTTGTCCCAGCGGCTCACGAACAGAGAGGCGACGGAGCGCACATCGGGGCTCAACCCGGCCTCGACCCGCCGTTCCAGCCCGCGCATGTAGGCTTCCGCGGCGCCGACATAATGGTCACGATCGAAGAGCAAGGTCACGTTCACCGAGACGCCGGCAAAGATAGCTTCCTCGATGGCCGTGCGGCCTTCCTTGGTACCCGGAATCTTAATGAACAGGTTGGGACGCGCCGCCTTGGCGTGCAATGCCTTAGCGACTTTCACGGTGGTATCGGCGTCGTAGGCCAGCAGGGGAGAGACTTCCAGCGAGACCCAGCCGTCGACGGTAGCGGTGCGCTGGTGAATGGGGGCGAACAAGTCGGCGGCGCGACGCAGATCCTCGACCGCCAACTCGAAGAATGCGTCTTCCGTGGTGCCTCCGGACTTCATCAGCTTGCCAATTGCCGCGTCGTAACTGTTACTGCGGCTGATTGCCTGGTCAAAAATTGTGGGATTCGACGTGAGGCCGGTGACCGAGAGCTCGTCGATATAGCGCTTGAGTGTGCCGCTGTCGAGCATCTCGCGAGTGATGTTGTCGAGCCATAGGCTCTGACCGAGATCATGTAGCTGCTGGGTAGCTTTCATCCTGATACCTCCGCCTTCAGGCGCCGATGAATGCAGTTCGTTTTAATTCGAGCAGGTCGCCGATATGCCGCACCGTCATGTCCGCGGGCCGGTACTCGGCGATTGCCTTTTTATCGCGGGCATAGTGTCCCTGCTTCACAAAGACCGTGGTAACGCGCTTCCCCCAAACATCTTTGATGGCTTGCAAGAGGCGCAATTTGTCGTCGACCATGACGTAGTGTTTCGCCGGATAGAAGCGTTCAACCGCTTTCAGTTCCTGCTCCTTGTGGATGAAGATGAGCACGTGGCCGCCGAAAGCCTTCCACAAGCCGGAGCGTTCCACCTTGCGCGGTTGAAAGACGGCGTCGCCGTCGGAGAGTATGGCCACCTGCCCCCAGCGCCTGGCGCGCTTCACTACGTCGAGGGCCTTGGGATACAGGCGCGCGGCGAAAGGATATTCCACCAGCCAATTCGCCATGTGAAGTAAACGCGGGTCGTGCATGTTCTCGATGCGGTACCGTTCGAGCGCTCCGAGATAGTCGGCATAACCCAGCTGGCTACGCAATTCCTCAAAGATCGCCTGATAACGCGCCAACGCCTTCTTGCCGAACTCATGTTCGATATGGCGGAACAGATCGTTCTGCAAGCGGTCGTTGTCCAGCAGAGTGTTGTCCACGTCGAACAGGAAGACGAGGTCCTTCACGCTCTTCTGCGGGGCGGAACGTTTGAAGTTCGCTGAAGACTTGGACTTCTCGCTCATTTTTCCTCTGGTTGTGGCGGCTTAGGGTCGATCCATGGACCGTCCGATCCAATGAGGCGATTGGCTTCGTCAGGACCCCACGTCCCCGGATCGTATTCATAAACCGGGGTGACGTTGTCGAGGATGGGTTGCACAACGCGCCACTGCGCTTCCACCAGGTCCTGACGCGCGAAGAGTTCGCCGTTACCGCGCATGGCGTCGCCCAGAAGCCGCTGGTAGGGCGGCATTTCGTTGGTGGCGTGGCTCTTCAGATTCAGCTCAACGTCCTGACCCACCATACGCTCGCCCGGCACCTTCACACGCACCCCCAATCCGATGCTGATGTCGGGACTGATGCGCATGCGCATGTGGGAGGAGCGCAGGGGAACAATCTCGTGGAAGGTCTCGCGCGGCGGCCGACGGAACTCGACGGTCGCCTCCATGCAGGTTTCGGGCATCATCTTGCCGGCGCGAATGTAGATGGGCACATCGGCCCATCGCCAGCTATCGATGTACAGCTTCACGGCGATGAACGTCTCTACGGTGGAACCCGGAGCAACGCCGGCGACTTGCTTGTAGCCTTTGTATTGACCGCGAACGACATCCTCCGGCTTCAGGGGACGAACCGCTTTCAGCAGTGCCGATTTCGAATCGCGTTCCGCTTCGTGATCTTCGCCGGTGGGCGGATCCATGGCGAGATTGCCGAGCACCTGCAGCATGTGGTTCTGCACTACGTCGCGCAGCGCGCCGGTCTCGTCGTAGAATTTGCCGCGATCGCTGACCCCGAAATTTTCCGCCATGGTGAGTTGGATACTGCGCACGTACTGGCGATTCCAGATGGGCTCGAAGACCGGATTGGCGAAGCGAGTGTAGAGGATGTTTTGTACCGGCTCTTTGCCCAGGTAGTGATCGATGCGGTAAGATATTCTGTTCCGGGAAATACTTGTGCAGGGTGCGGTTGAGTTCTTCTGCCGTGGGAAGGTCATGGCCGAAAGGCTTCTCGATGACGACGCGGGCATTTTCGGCGCAGCCTGATTTCGCCAGGCCCTCGGCCACCGTTCCAAACAGACTGGGTGGCACGGCCAGATAGTGCAGTGGCGCTTTGGCATCGCCCAGTTGCTTGCGCAGCTCGGTAAAAGTGGCGGCGTCGGCGTAGTCGCCATCGACGTAGTGCAGAAGGCTGCTCAACTTGTCGAACGCTGCCTGTTCCAGACCACCATGTTCTTCCAAGCTGGCTTTGGCGCGAGCCTTAAGTTGGTCGAGGTTCCATCCGGCTTTGGCAACGCCGATGATCGGGATGTTGAATCCCTCATAGCGAATCAGGTCCTGGAGCGAGGGAAAGATTTGCTTGTAGGCAAGATCGCCCGTGGCTCCGAAAAACACAAAGGCATCCGACATTCCGTTCGACATGAATCTTCTCTCTCCCGATATGCCGCCGTTGAACAGGATCGGGCGTTCAAACAACCTTAGGCGGCACTTTGTCCGCTGTTTGGGTTCGTTGCGCAGGTCGCGCCTACGGCGCTAATTGCTTCCCTTAGCCTGCGCCATCGACTCCTTTGCCGCCGACACTACGTGGTCCACGGTAAAGCCGAAATGTTCCATTACAACCTTCATCGGTGCGGACATGCCAAAGGTGCGCATGCCAAGAACCACTCCCGCGCGTCCCGCGTAGCGATCCCAGCCGATGGGCGAGGCTTCCTCCACCGTCACCCGCGCGGCCACCGTCGGAGGCAACACACCGTCACGATAAGCCTGGTCCTGCGCCTCGAACAACGCCCAGCTCGGCATGCTGACGACACGGGTATTGATGCCCTGCGAGGTCAATTTCTCCCACGCCTGCACGCACAGCCCAACTTCGCTGCCGCAGCCGATCAGGATCACGTCCGGCTTGCCATCAGGCGCGTCGACCATCACGTAGGCTCCTTTCGCCAGTCCACTGGCAGCGGCAAATTTGCTGCGATCGTAAATAGGGAGCGCCTGACGGCTGCAGATCAACTCGACCGGCCGGTGCTTTTGACAACATCGCCACGCGGTAGGCTTCCACCATCTCGTTGGCGTCCGCCGGCCGAATCACGACCATGCCGGGAACAGCGCGGAGCGACACCAGTTGCTCGACCGGCTGATGCGTGGGACCGTCCTCTCCCAGGCTGATGGTGTCGTGCGTCCAGATGTGGAGAGCGGGAATGTCCATCAGCGACGACAGGCGGATAGCGCCGCGAGCGTAGTCGGTAAAGATGAGGAAGCCGGAGCCAAAGGCACGCAGGCCAGTCAGCACCATGCCATTCACGATGGCGCACATGGCATGTTCGCGAATGCCGAAGTGGAAGTTGCGTCCCTTGTAGTTACCCAGCTCGCCTTCGGGCTGAAAGTCCCCGGCGAACTCAAATTCCAGCCGCGTCTTGGTGCTGGGATAAAGATCGGCCGCGCCGCCTACGACCCACGGCACCTTCTGCGCTACTGCGTTCAACACCTTGCCGGAGGCGTCGCGCGTTGACATGCCGCTGGCGCTGGCCGCGAAGGTCGGCAGCGATTTCTCCCAATCGGCAGGCATCTCGCGCTTGTGCATGCGCTCCAGATTGTCCGCCAAGTCGGGATATTGCGCCTTGTAGCGCTGCGAACATCGCGTCCCATTCCTTGCTCAGCTTGGCTCCGCGCGCGCCCATTTGCGAGGCGAAGTGCTCGCGTACGCCGGCCGGCACCACGAACGATTCATCCGGCGAGAAACCAAAGAACTCCTTGGTCAGACGAACTTCTTCCGGACCCAGCGGCTCACCGTGAGCAGCGGCGGTGTCCTGCTTGTGGGGAGCGCCGTAGCCGATGTGGCTGTGCACGATGATCAGCGTGGGACGATCTTTCGTGGCGTGAAAGCGTTTGAGACGCGCGTTCGACCAGCTCAATGTCGTTGGGGTCGCTGACCCGCGTGACCTCCCAGCCATAGGCCAGGAAGCGCGCCGCCACATCCTCGGTGAATGCCAGGTCGGTATGGCCTTCGATGGTGACGCGGTTGCTGTCATAGATCCAGCACAGGTTAGGCAGCTTAAGGTGGCCGGCGAGCGAGGCGGCTTCGCTGGAGACACCTTCCATCATGTCGCCATCGCCGCAAAGTGCGTAGACGTTGAAGTCGAAAAGATCAAAGCCCGGGCGGTTATAGGTGGCGGCCAACCAGGCGCTGGCGATCGCCATGCCCACGCTGGTGGAGACACCTTGTCCCAGCGGGCCGGTGGTGCTTTCCACGCCCGAGGTCCAGCCATATTCCGGATGGCCGGGGCAGCGGCTGCCTGCCTGGCGGAAGGTCTTGATGTCGTCAAGCGTGACGGCCAGGCGGTCGAGCGTTTCGTAGCTCGGATTGTCGGCCTTGATTCCAGCCAGGTGGATCAGGGCGTAGAGCATGATCGAGGCGTGACCACTGGAAAGCACGAAGCGATCGCGATTCGGCCATGCGGGGCGCTGGGGATCGTAACGAAGTACCTTTTGCCACAGTGTGTAGGCGGTGGGCGCAGCCCCCAAGGGCGTTCCGGGATGGCCGGAGTTTGCCTTCTGCACGCCGTCGATAGCTAGGGTGCGGATGGTGTTGATGGCAAGTTGATCGAGTTCGCTAAGGGATTTCTCGCGCGCCTGTTGTGGAATCATCGCCGATATCTCTTTTCGTTGTGTGCAGCGATAGCTGCCACGAGTTCCGCGCTAACCGGTTCGGAGCAGGTTCGTTGGACAGTAAAGCAGTTGATAAGGATGAGTGCGGCACATTTTAGCGCAAACCGGAAACAAATCAAACCATCAAATCCAGCCCACAGTGTGGGACATGGCGGGCAGGAAAAGTCTACGAAATATTAACAATTGCGCGGATGACGAAGAGGTGGTATCGGCAGGGTTACACGCTGGCAGGATTAACGGATCGGCCCTCATCGACCCGCTCGATGAAAGCGATGGCTTGGCGTTCGGCCCAGCGGCCGTCGTATCCGTTGGCCGGAGCCAGGAAGGCGCAATGCCCTCCGCGTTCGGTTTCGATGAAGGTGATGTGCGGATTGCGCGCCAGCTTCTCGCGAGTCTCGGGCAGCACGCGGATAAAGGGATCGTCTTCGGCATGAAGAATCAGGGTGGGCACAGCAATCTGGTCGGCGACGCGGGCCGCCGCAGCCCGAGTGTAATAGTCCTGGGCATCGCGGAAACCGGAATAGCGCGCAGTGATTTGATCGTCGAAGTCACGCAGGCTGCGCATGCCTTGCAGATGGCGAACATCATACCGGTCGGGATACAGAGCAGCCTTGCGCAGCATGCGACGCCGCAGGCCGCGGAGAAATTTCCACTCGTACAGGCGATTCACGCGATGGTGAAGTGCATCGGCCGAGGGCGCGAGATCCATCGCCGGTGAAACCCCCACCCCCGCTTTCACCTGGGGAGGCGCCTGCGCGCCCCATTCTCCCAGCAGCTTCAGTATCAGGTTGCCCCCCATGGAATAGCCGACGAACGACAGCTTCTGCAGCCCGTCCGCAGCGATCAACGACTCAGCCACCGCGCCTACGTCGCCCGACATGCTGGAGTTGTACAGCGTAGGACCAAGATGCTCGGTATCGCCGCAGTTGCGCATGTTCATGCGGACAACATTCATTCCCGCGGCCCAGGCCTTGCTGCCGGTTCCAATGACGTACTGCGAATCGCTGGAGCCTTCCAGTCCATGCACGATGATGAGCGTCATCGCGGGAGCACGAACGGCTTGCCAGTGGCAGTGGCACAGCACCTGTACGCCGGGTTCGACGGTAATCAGGCGTTCGTCGGGCGGAGGCAGCAGGTTGCGTCGCGGCAGGAAGTTGCCGGCGATGGTCTGCAGGTGTCCATCGAGAAAGGGGCGGCGCGGTCGAAAAGTCTCGCCGAAGAAATCGGATGGTCGTGCGGATTCAGCGGAGCGAAAGCCGGGCTTGAGACGGGAAGAAGAAGATTGGTCGTTCTCCGGAATAGCTCACACTCCTGCCACTATAATAGGCTTTGCCGGCGGCTCGGCCCGGTTCCATAAAGCTTACGTTTACGCTCGGGTAAGAGGTTTAGATGCCAATCTTCGAATATAAGTGCGAATCCTGTGGCCACAGCTTTGAGGCGATTCTGTTGGGGAGTCAAACCGCGGAATGTCCGAAATGTCACACTGAAAAGCTGGAGCAACAGTTGTCGACGTTCGCGGTTAGCAAAGGCAGCGGCGGGGCAGTCCCGGCGATGGGTTGCGGCCAGTCGAATTGCTGCCGCATGGGCGGTGGCGGCTGCAACGACAATTGACTTGCCTTGACGTCCGGCTGCGGTCGCATCACGAACTATTTCGCCTTCAGCTTCTGCAGCGCCTCGATCCCGTTCTGGTTGTCGGGATTGAGTTTCACTGACATCTCGTAGTTCTGGATGGCCAAGTTTTTCTTCCCCGCCTTCATGTACGCCTCGCCCAAACTGTCGTACGTATTCCAGGATTTGGGATACTCCTGCACGTTAAGTTGAAAAACCTGGATAGCTTCTTCCGGCTGGCCCGCTCCAAGGACCTGGTACCCAAGTTGGTTGAGCGTGCTTTCGTCGAAGTCGTACTTCGCGGCAAAGTTTTCCTTCAGGTAGGAGTATTCCTCAAGCGCCGCTTTGGTTCCTTTCACTTTCTGGACCAGCCCAAGGGCGGAAGCCGTGCTGCTCTTAGGCGGCGTCCATCGCCAGCCATACTCTTTGGCGATGCTGTCGAGGAGGTAAATCTCCGCCTCGAGGCCATTATCGGAATTGGCCATCACGGCCATCCCCTTGCCGGTATCGCTGATCATGATCAGGTCAGCCTGGAAACCTTCGTCGGCGCCGTTGTGGCCGAAGGCGTCGGGATTTCCGCCCATACCCAGGAAAACTCCCAGCCCCGATTGCTCGATCTGCGGCGTCAACATCTGCCTGGTCATGGCTTCGGTCAGCACGCGATTGGATTTTCCGTTCTTCGAAAGAGCAATCTCGATGGCGAACTTCGCCAAGTCGGTAGGCGTCGTCCACAAGCCGGCGGCCGCCATCTCGGGATAGATATGCCATTTTCCCGGAAGCAAGCTCCCATCAGGCCTGGTTCCGCTGGCAGCCTTGGCAGCCAAAGCGGGCGGAAGCGGCTGCTCGAATGTGCTTTCGGTCATGCCAATCGGAGCCAGCACCGTCTCGCGCATGAATTGCGGAAACGGCTTGCGGGTTACGTCGAGGATGAGCTGCTGCTCGATGGTCGTCCCGCCACCCGAGTAGCGATGCTTGGTTCCCGGCACAAAGTCCACGCGAATCGGTGCAGTGTTGGCTGGCTTCTCGCCGTTGAAAATCTGGACCAGAGTAGGAATCGTATCGCCGACGGCATAGCCGGGAAAGCCATGCACGGTGAGCCCGGCGCTGTGATCGAGAATGCGCCGCAAGGTGACCTTTTGCGTCGCGGTGAAATCGTTGTCCGGCACCTTCCACGTGGTCAGTTGCTGGTTGACGTTCGCGTCCAGTGACAGCTTTCCCTGGTCTACCAGAAAAAGAGCGCCGGCCGCCGTCACCGACTTGCTGATGGAGCCGGCCTGAAACAACGTTCTCGGCGTCACGGGAGTTGTGGTTCCGGCCTCGGTCACGCCGTAGGCTTTCGTCCAGGCAATTCTGAAATCGTCGATCACCGCTACGCTGAGCCCCGGGACATTCAGCGCCTGCATCACTTGCTGCAGATTCATCTGCAATGGCGGTTGTCCGCCGCTGAGCGGAATCGACACGACGTCGCTCTCCACTTTGCGGATGCGCTCCGCGGTGGCTTGAGAAGCCTTGGGGGAAGCCGTCTGGCCTAAAACGGTAGGCGGGAAGGCTGCGCACAGAACGCTGCCGAAAACGGCTGTGAGCGCGCAAGAGGCGAAAAATGAGAGCACGCGTCTGGGCATGGGGGCACTTTATCCCAGATGCTTTGGTAGCTCAACGACAAGCGCACGGGTGCCGGGACTTGTCGCAGGATCTAGACGGGAATGCCGCACTCGCAAGGTACAGCGGTCTGGCACTTGCCGCATCCGTAGCGAGGCTGGGTTTGCACCCGGATTGCCTGCATGTACTGGTAGCAAGCCTGATGGTCTTTGCCATTTTCATCGATGGCATGGGCCGGGCAGCGCTGGTCGCAGGCGCCGCACTGGTTGCAGTACTCCTCCAGTTCGGTATAGGGGCGGGCCGTCGGCGCCAGCGGCAGGTCAGTGACAACGCTCGCAAATCGTCCCGCGGAGCCTCTGCGCGTGATGAGCGAACTGTTGCGGCCCAGCGTGCCTAGTCCGGCGATAAAGGCGACATGGCGCTCGGACCAGTTGCTGCGCAGGTTGAAAATGGCGAAGCGCGGATCCTGGGCGGGAATCACCGTGCGCCCTCCCGCCTCTCGAAGCAACTCCGACAACCGGGCGCACACCGTATCGTTGAACGCCCCTCCCTCGTACCTTCCGTAAAGCCACTCTGAAGCCGGCAAGCCGTCGCCGCGATTAGCCGACCGGACCCCTTCGGTGAAGGGAAGGAAATAGGAAACAACCGACTTGGCCTCCCCCAGCCACTCCACTGGCGACAGGTGCTGGTCCCCTACGATCGAAGGCGCCTTGAGGGTTTCCCAAAATACATCCTCGGCATCCGCCACTGCGAACAGTGGACCTTCGTAAATCTGCATGTTGTCTTGGCCGGCCACGAAATTCTGCGGACTGGTGAGCACAAAATCTGTCAGTTGCTGCTTGAGGGATTCCAGAATGGCTTCTTCAAAGGCCACGAAGACCTGCTCTCAGTGCGGGCGCTGCTGCTATTCCGATCATAGATCGGCGGGGACTTCTGCCCCTTTGCACGTGACGAACAATTCCCCGTGATTCCCTTTTCAGAAATCCTGGAGCGAACCTTCCTGGTAAACCCTTTTCCTTGGGCTGATCGGGTTCGGCAGCCACCACGAATTGTGTTGGGCCTAATAGATACAGGAAAGCCGCAAGAATCTGGAAATTGCGCTTGACAGGCAACGGTTTAGGAGTAGGATACGTCCTAAGTGGGACAAAGTGGGAGGCAGTGGTACAAACCCTCAACCCTGACGGAAGTATGCCATGCGAGATGGATTTATTCCCAATTCGGTTTGCACAAAGAGCGATTTCGCTCTCAGGGTCGCCAATGTTTCCCTCCCCAATGAAAGTTGCAGTTAAGGCCGAACGCTATGTTTCGCGGCACCCATTTAACCCGGCTGGACGACAAAGGGCGTTTAAAAATGCCCGCGGAATTCAAGCGCGAAATCGACGAGAACTACAGCGCTCAATTCTATATCACCAGTTGGGATGGCAAGAGTGCCAAGGTGTATCCCATGCAGGCCTGGGAAGAGATCGAACGGAAGCTGGCGGCGCTGCCGGAAATGCACAAAACCAAGCAGAAATTGCTGGAGCGCACCAGTTATTACGGCCAGGTGGTGGAGTTTGATAGCGCGGGCCGCCTGTTGATGCCGGCGATCCTGCGGGAATCGGCCAACCTCAAAGGCGAGGTGGCGGTGATGGGCAACTTGAAGCACCTGGTGGTGCGCAATGCCGAGGAGCTTCGCAAGTCGATCGCGGAGCCATTCACCGAGGACGACGAGACGATTTTGAGCGGGCTGGGCATTTAGCCCGGCAAGAGTTTCGGTTCCATTCGCGATCTCGGATTGGGAGTGAGTGGACAACGAGTTTGCAGATGCGAACAGCGCCCCTGGGCGCGCACATGGCCAAAGCAGATTCAGCCATGTGCCAGTTCTTTTACAACCAGCGATCGAATTCCTGGCCGTACGGCGCGGACGGGACCTATATCGACGGGACTTTGGGCCTGGGCGGACATAGCTGGGAGATTGCCAGCCGCCTGGGAGCGCAAGGTCGCTTGATTGCCTTCGATAAGGATCCCGGCGGCGCTGGAGCGAGCCCGCGAACGGTTAACGACCCCGCCGGCAGACAAGGCGGACGACTGGCCGAAGGTTGAGTTGGTGCATGCCTCCTTCGCCGAAGTGGCCGAGCATGTGGCGGCCAAGTCGGTAGACGGCTTGCTGGCCGACCTGGGTGTCAGCTCCATGCAACTGGAGAACGCCGAGCGCGGATTTAGTTTTCAGGCAGACGGTCCCCTGGATATGCGGATGAACACGCAATCGGGGCTGACTGCCGAACAAGTGGTAAATCGCTTCGACGAGCGCGAGCTGGCCGATGTGATTTACGAATTCGGTGAGGAAAGGAGGTCGCGGAGAATCGCCAGAGCCATTTGTCGGGCGCGGCCGATTCACACCACCGCACAACTTGCGGGTGTGATCTCGGCCGCGGCCCGGCCAATGAACCAGGCGGAAAGACGGATTCATCCGGCGACCAAGACTTTCCAGGCACTCCGAATTCTGGTGAACCGAGAGCTCGACGATTTGCGGACCCTGCTGAGCGCGAACGCGGCGCCGCAGGTACTGAAGCCGAACGGCAGGTTGGTGATCATCAGCTTCCACTCGCTGGAAGATCGCATCGTGAAAGATGCGCTGCGGGATGGAGCGCACGACGGTACGTACCGCGTGCTGACCAAAAAGCCGGTGATCGCTGACCAAGAGGAGATTGATCGCAACCCGCGGTCGCGCAGTGCGAAGCTGCGGGCAGCGGAACGGGTGTAACAGTAAAACGATTGCGAAAGTTATTAACTGTTCCCACAGGCAATTCCACAGAAGCTGCGGAAAAAGCTGTGGGGAATGTGGATAAGTTCAGGGCCCCTGAAATTCGGTCCGTTCGTTCAAAAGTCTGGCCCCGGGCGCGCACTGCGAAGCCGTCCGGTTAGGAGAAGAGTGATGGCAGCCGGAGTTCTTTACCCCACCGTCGAACAAGCCACTGAGTGGAACGAGCCGCAGCCGGCACCGCAGCCGCGCGGCATGTTCCTGGGAACGCCGGAGATCTATTTCTCCAAGCGCATCGACAACTCGCGTGTCGCCAAGGTGACCGACCCCAAGCGCCGCCGCGAGATGACCACCTTCGGCATCATGCTGAGCGTGCTGTTCATGCTGGTGATGGTCTACCTGTGGCAGCATTTCAGCGCCATCGAGTACGGCTACAAGATCGAACAGCTGAAGGCCCAGCGCGACGCCATCGCGGAGTCGAGCCGCGCGTTGAGCCTGGAAGAAGCTTCGCTGCGCGATTTGCCACGCATCGACCGTCTGGCCCGCGAGTTGGGCATGCAGCGGCCGGGCGACGGCCAGTGGCAGCCGATGGATAACGCATCCGCTGATCCGGCCACGCCGGTGATGGCGAAAGCCAATCCGAACTTGATCTCGGTGGTCTCGGGACTGCAGTAAATCGGCAGCACCGCGACGTCGGGCGCGCAGTAACGTCGGGCGCACGGACAACGCAGCAAAACCAACGGCTCTTCACGGCGGTCCGCCAACCACGGACCGCCTTCTCCACATAAGCCAACCAGGCTGGCACAACGTTTAACGGCTCGTAAGAAGCCGGAGATCAGCAGAACGGAGTACCGGGAATGCGGGCGAGCGCTCCCCAAACGCCAAGTCGAAGACTCTATATCTTCGCCGCGCTGCTTTTCCTGTGGATGTTGGCGATCGGCTTCCGTCTGGTGCGCTTGCAGGTCGTGAAATACGACGAGTTCCTGAAGCGCGCCGAGAACCAGCACAATCGTTCCGTCCCCACCCAGCCGCGCCGCGGAAATATCTACGATCGCAACGGCTACGAACTGGCCATGTCGATTGACGTCGACTCGGTGTTCGCCGTCCCCAGCGAAATCCATGACCAGGAAACGACCGCCGTCATCCTGAGCAAAGTGCTGGACATGGATCCGCGCGACATCGTGGCGCGCATGCAGGCGTCGCGCAACTTCGTTTACATCAAACGCAAGATCGATGCCGAGACAGCGAATCGGGTGAAGGAACTGAATCTTCGCGGCATCTACTTCCGCAAGGAGCCCAAGCGGTTCTATCCCAAGCGTGAACTGGCGTCGCAGGTGCTTGGCTATGTCGGCATGGACGACGAAGGACTAGGCGGCCTGGAGCGCCAGTTCGATGACGACCTGCGCGGGATTCCGGGACAGGACCTGGTCCAGGTTGACGCCCGCCACAAATACTACAGTCGGACCGAGAAGCCCGCTGATCCCGGTCAGAACCTGGTTCTGACCATCGATCAGACCATCCAGTACATCGCTGAAAAAGAACTGGACCAGGGCATGGAGGATACCAAGGCCATTGCCGGAACGGTAGTGGTGGAAAATCCCCGCACGGGCGAGATTCTCGCCTTGGCAAGCCGGCCCACGTTCAATCCTAACTCGTTCAACAGCGTTCCTCCCGAGGCGCTGAAGGACCGCGCGGTCAGCGACATTTATGAGCCGGGCTCGGTATTCAAGATCGTCACGTACTCGGCCGCGATTGATCAGCACCTGGTGAAGCCTGACGATCCCATCGATTGCCAGCACGGCGCAATCGATGTGTTTGGCATGAAGATCCATGATCATGAGAGCCTGGGCGTAGTGACTATCGCCGAAGCGCTGGCCCACTCCAGCGACGTCGCTGCCATCAAGGTTGGCATGAAGCTCGGGCGACCAGCGGCTGTACAGCTATCTACACAACTACGGCTTCGGACAGCAGACAGGTATTGAACTGCCGGGCGAAACTCGTGGCCTGGCGAAGCCGGTAGCTCGCTGGTCGAAGGTTTCGATCGGCGCCATCTCGATGGGGCAGGAAATTGGCGTCACGCCGCTGCAGGCCATCTCCCTGGTTTCGACCATCGCCAATGACGGCGTGTATACGCCGCCGCGGATCGTGGCCGGCGAGCTTCCTCCTGATAGCAAAGCGTTACCCGTAGTTTTTCATCCGGCGGCGCAGCATCGCGTGGTAACGGCCGAAACCGCAGTGACCATGAAGAAGATGCTGGAAGGCGTGGTGCTGTTCGGGACCGCCCAGCGCGCCGTGCTGAACGGCTACACCATCGCAGGCAAGACGGGAACGGCGCAGAAAGTCGATCCGGCGACGGGAGTGTATTCCAAGACGAAATATGTGGCGTCGTTCGTCGGGTTCACGCCGGTAAACAATCCGGCGATCACCATCGCGGTCATTCTGGATTCGCCCATCGGATTGCACCAGGGCGGCCAGGTTTCGGCCCCCATCTTCAAACGCGTGGCGCAGCAGGTGCTGGAGTATCTGCACGTCCCGCACGACGTGGACGTGAAGAGTCCGCAGAAGCAGACTCTGGTGGCCGGCCAAAGACAGCGATCTGACCGACGAATCGCCGGACCATCTGGGCGCGCCGTTGCCGGCGGATTCGAACCACGGCTTCCAGCGCGAGTATCCGCGCCAGCCATCGCCAGTCTCACGAGCAAAGGCAGCCAGCCCGCGGCAGCTGCGCAACTCCAGTGGCGCTAAGCCTGCAAGCGGAACCGAGTTGGCCCAGGCTAACGCGGCGCCTCCTCCGATGGCGCCCGCCGGGCCACCGCCGGCAACGGAACCGTGGTGCTGGATGTAGACAGCGGCGTGGTGGTGCCTTCTTTCCTGGGCAAGCCTCTGCGATCGGCCGTAGAGACGGCGCAGCAGTCGGGCCTGGAGATCACGGCGATCGGCAGTGGCGTGGCGCGGGAACAGTGGCCGGCGCCCGGCAGCCACTTGCCGTCAGGCCAGCACATCACCGTCAAATTCACGCACTAGAAGTCTGGGACAGATCATGCAAACCGCTCATGATGGCATAGTGTGCCGGTCGAAGTGTGCAAATAACCCAGTTATAATGCGGGTAGAATGAACTTTCTTGAGCTGTTGGATGGTGCGGAGTATGTCGCGCAACAAGGCAATCCGCCCATTGCCGGTTTGGATTACGACAGCCGGCGGGTAAAGCCGGGCTGGTGTTTCGTAGCCATGCACGGCGAGTCCACCGACGGTAATCGCTACATCGATACTGCGTTGCAGGCGGGAGCGGTTGCGGTGGTCAGCGATTCGCTGCCCCCGCACAGCGATGTTCCGTGGGCGCAGGTGCAGCATGGACGCCGGGCGCTGGCGCGGCTCAGCGCCAACTTCTACGGACGCCCTGCGGAAAAGCTCGCCATCACCGGCATCACCGGCACCAACGGCAAGACCACCACCTCCTTCATCCTGAATGCCATGCTGCGCGCCGGCGGACGCAAGACCGCTCTGGTAGGGACGGTGGAATACCGCATCGAGGATGACGTCTTCCCTTCACCGCATACCACGCCGGAAGCGCTGGAGCTGAATCAGTTCTTCGCCCGCGCCATCGATGGCGGCTGCACCGAGACGGTGATGGAGGTCTCGTCCCACGCCCTGGAACAGCAGCGAGTGTTCGGCGTGCCGTTCGACGTGGCCGTCTTCACCAACCTCACTCGCGACCATCTGGACTACCACAAGACCATGGAGGAGTACTTCGCATCGAAGGCGCTGCTCTTCAAGGGACTGGGGACGGAGCCCCCGCGGGTAGCCGTCATCAACATCGAAGACGAATACGGCAAGCGGCTGCTGAAGCTCTGCAAGAAGCAGGACATTGTCACCTACGGCGTGGACAGCGGCGATTTTCACGCCAAGAGTCTCAGCATCGAGCAGAACGGGACGCGTTTCAACCTGATCACGCCTTCGGGCGAGCTGCCCATCTGGAGCCCGCTGCTGGGACGGGTGAATGTCTTCAACCTGATTGCCGCTGCCGCCGCGGCTTACGCGCGCAACATCGAGCCCAGGGCAATTGCCGATGCCGCTTTCCATCTGGACCGCGTCGCCGGCCGCTTTGAGCGCGTGGATGTGGGCCAGCCTTTCAGCGTGATTGTGGACTACGCGCACACGGACGATGCTCTGCGCAACCTGACCGCCGTGGCCCGCGATTTTCTCCAGCAGCGCGGCGGTTCCGGACGGGTGATCACCGTGTTCGGTTGTGGCGGCGACCGCGATCGAAGCAAGCGCCCGCTCATGGGCGAAGCCGCCGGGTCAGGCAGCGATTTCGTCATCCTCACCAGCGACAACCCGCGCAGCGAGAACCCGCTCGACATCATGAATGACGCCATGCCGGGCTTGCAGCGCAGCGGCACCAGCTACAGCCTGGAACCCGATCGTCGCAGGGCCATCACGCTGGCGATCAACGAAGCGCAGAGCGGTGACATTGTTCTGATTGCCGGCAAGGGTCACGAAAAGACGCAGGTTACCAGCACGGGCTCGGCGCCGTTTGACGACATGGAAGAAGCGGTGAAAGCTCTGCACGCGGCGGGATACGGCGCGGTGGAAGCCCAGGCAGCCAAGCCATGAAGCTCAGCCTCGCGCGTGCCGCCGAATTCATGCCCGCCACCGGAGAGTTCGATCCCGAAGCGGTAGCCAGCGGCTATTCCATCGATTCTCGGACCTTGCGGCCGGGCGACTTGTTCTTCGCCGTAAGCGGCGAACGGCTCGATGGTCATGACTATGTGGAAGCTGCACTGGCCAAGGGAGCCGTGGCTGCGGTGGTGGAGAGCACCCAGGTGTCGCGCTTCGCCAACAAGAAGCAACTGCTGATCGTCGACGACTCCTTGACGGCGCTGCAACGTCTGGGTGCGGCCGTCCGGCGGCTGTGGGCCAAGCCGCTCATCGGCGTGACCGGTTCCGCCGGCAAGACCACTACCAAGGAAGCTATCGCCCATGTGCTGGCGACGCGGCACCACGTGCTGAAGTCGCAAGGCAATCTGAATAATCATTTCGGCATGCCGCTGCAGTTGCTCAAACTGGAACCCGGGCACGACATCGCCGTCATTGAGATGGGAATGTCGCACGCTGGCGAGATTGCAGCGCTAGCCGAACTTGCCGAGCCCGACTGCGGCGTGGTCACCATGGTCGCGCCGGTGCACCTGGAGTTCTTCGACTCGATCGCCGGCATTGCCCGCGCCAAGTACGAGCTGATCGCGTCGCTTCATGCCGGCGGCATCGCTGTGCTCAATGCCGACGATGAATACGTCTCGCAGTTTGGCCGTGACTTCCACGGGAAGGTCATCACCTTTGGCGTGCAGAAGCCGGCCGACGTGACGGCCCACAAGATCGAGTCGCTGGGTCCGCTGGGATCGAGCTTCGAAGTCATGTTTGAAGGGGCGCATGTCCGCGCCAGTCTGCCTCTGCTGGGCGAGCACAACATCTACAACGCGCTTGCCGGGGTCGCCGTAGGCCTGCAATTCGGGGTTCCTCTTAAGACGGCGACGGAGTCGCTGGCCTCGTTATCAGCTGGTGACAAGCGGGGAGAAATCCTGGAAATAGCCGGAGCCACCGTCATCAACGATTGCTACAATTCGAATCCGAAGGCGCTCGACAGCATGGTGCAATCGCTGTCGCAGATGCCGGCCAAGCGGCGAATTGTAGTGGCCGGCGAGATGCTGGAGTTGGGCACCGCTGGCGAAGCCATGCATCGCGCATCGGGCCAGTACATGGCCCAGGCCGGAATCGACCTTCTGCTGGGTGTTCGTGGTTTAGCACAGGCGATAGTCGACGGTGCCAAGAAAGCGGGGATGCGGGCCGAGTTCGTGAGCACTCCGGAAGAAGCCGGCGCATGGCTGAAAAGTGAGGTCAAGCCCGGCGACGTGATTTTGTTGAAGGCGTCACGCGGGGTCAGATTGGAACGGGCGCTGGAAGCATGGACGGGTAAGGCGCCGCAAGGCACTCATTAGCTGCAATACTAGGAACGGGGAAGAATTTGCTCTATTGGTTGCTGTATCAGAAGGGATTCGTCGTTCTTCATATCGGCCCGTTCCGAATTTTCCGCTATCTTACGTTTCGCACCGTTTTCGCCAGCCTCACCGCCCTCTTTATCGGACTCATCATCGGCCCGGCGGTCATTCATCGCCTGCGCGAATTCCAGATCGGCCAGTACATCCGCGAGGATGGCCCGAAGAGCCACCAGCAGAAGGCGGGCACGCCCACCATGGGCGGAATCCTGATCGTGGTGGGAATGTTGATCCCCACCCTGCTGTGGGCTGACCTGACGAACCGCTTCGTTTGGATCGCGGTAGTCGCGACGCTGGCCTTCGGCGCCATCGGGTTTGCCGACGACTATTTGAAGGTCGTCCACCGCCGCAACCTGGGCCTGACCGCGCGCGCCAAGCTGTTCTACCAGTTTCTCGCGGCCATCGCCGTGGCAGCCACGCTGAGCGGACTGGAGACCCACGGCCTGTATTCGACCCGGCTGATCGTGCCCTTTTTGAAGCATTTCCGGCCGGACCTGGTCATCAGCCGCTTGCATCATGGCTACCTGTCGCCGCTCGCATTTCTGCCCTTCGTGGCCTTTGTGGCCATCATCATTGTGGGCTCCAGTAACGCCGTGAATCTTACCGACGGACTGGATGGCCTGGCGATTGGCTGTACCGTCATCGCGGCGGGAGCGCTGACCGTCCTCACCTACGTCAGCGGCCACGCCGTGTTTGCCGACTATCTGGAACTGTCGAAAATGCCGCAGGTATCCGAGGTCACCATCTTCTGCGGCTCCATGGTGGGATCGGCAATCGGGTTTCTCTGGTACAACACCCATCCGGCAGAGATCTTTATGGGCGACGTCGGCTCGCTGGCGCTGGGTGGAGCTATTGGCACGGTGGCCGTCATCATCAAGCAGGAATTGCTTCTGCCGTTCATCGGCGGCGTTTTCGTCATTGAAGCTCTGTCGGTGATCTTGCAGGTTGGCTCCTACAAGCTGCGCAAGAAGCGCATTTTCAAGATGGCGCCCATTCATCATCACTTCGAGTTGATGGGCTGGAGCGAGTCCAAGGTCATTGTGCGCTTCTGGATTGCGTCGCTGGTGTTTGCACTCTTTGCTCTCACCACCTTGAAGTTGCGCTAGGCGCGCGGGAACGTGGCACAATGGCGCTGGGCGAAAGAAAATTGGCTGCCAATCATGGATGTTAAAGGCAAACGCGTGCTGGTTGTGGGACTGGGCAAGTCCGGCGTGGCCAGCGCTCTGTTCCTGACGCGAGCATGGCGCAACCGTGGCCGTCTCCGACGCCAAGTCGCAGGAGCAACTTCGCGAAGAGATCCCCCTGCTGCTGGATCACGGTATCAGCGTGGAAACCGGGCAGCATGGCGAGCGCACCTTTCGCGATCAGGACCTGATCGTCGTCAGCCCCGGCGTACCCGTTGATGTTCCGCAGCTGGTGCATGCCCGCGCGCAAGGGATTCCCGTGATCGGCGAAGTTGAGCTGGCCGCGCGCTACCTGAAGGGCCACATCGTCGCCATCACAGGGTCGAACGGCAAAACCACCACGACGGCCTTGGCGGGCGAGATCATCGCTGCCGGCGGACGCACTGCGCTGGTGGGCGGGAACATCGGAACGCCGGTCATCACCTTTGTCGATCGCGCGACAGACGATTCGTGGTTGGTTTTGGAGATCAGCAGCTTTCAGTTGGAGACCATCGACAGCTTCCACCCGCAGATTGCCGTGGTGTTGAATGTCACGCCGGACCATCTCGACCGCCATCACACCTTCGACAACTACGCCGCGGCCAAGGCCCGCATCTTCGAAAATCAGACGGCCAAAGATTTTGCCGTTCTGAACGCCGACAATCAACCGGCGGTTGAGATGGCGAGCAAGTGTAAGGCGGCCATACGCTGGTTTAGCCGGCTGAAAGAAGTAGAGAATGGAGCCTTCGTCCGGAGCGACCAGATTATCTGGCGCGATCAAACAGGGCGAGCGCGCGGTTATGCCGGTGAGCGAGATTTCGCTGAAGGGCGCGCACAACGTCGAGAACGTGCTGGCCGCCGTCAGCGTCGGGATCCTGGCAGGCATCGGCCTGGAGAAAATCAGGCAAGCGGTGGCCAACTTCAAGGCGGTCGAGCATCGCCTGGAATATGTCGCAACCGTTCGCGGCGTCGAATACTACAACGACTCCAAGGCGACCAACGTCGACGCGACCATCAAGGCGCTGGAATCCTTTCCCGGACGCATCCACCTCATTCTTGGCGGCAAGGACAAGGGCAGCGATTACGCCGTGCTCAACGACCTGCTGAAGCAACGGGTGAAACGTGTCTACACCATCGGCGCAGCCGCAGCTAAGATCGAATCGCAGGCCAGCGGCACCGAAATCATCAGTGCGGGAACCCTGGAAAATGCGGTGCGGCGCGCCAGCGAATCCGCAACATTGGGCGACATCGTTCTGCTGGCTCCAGCCTGCGCCAGCTTCGATCAGTTTGACAGCTACGAACAACGCGGCCAGGTATTCAAGGGACTGGTGCAACAGTTAGCAGCGAGAAAGCAGGAGCGCGAACCGGTGGGAAGCGCACCTGGAGGCAACGAGTAGATGGCCAAACAGGTCAGCGTCGATAAATGGCTGTTCACGGTAACGCTGCTGCTGGTCTTCATCGGACTAGTGATGGTGTTCAGCGCCTCGGCGGTAATGGCCAAGGAGCGCTTCGGTTCGCCGTATGGCTTCCTGGTGCGGCAGATGGCGTGGGCCGTGGCCGGCCTGGCCGCCATGATCCTGATCATGAACGTGGATTACAAAAAGTTCCGCCGGCCTCCGGTGGTATTCACGTTCCTTGGTATCACTTCGCTACTTCTGATTGCGGTTTTCCTGTTCCGCGATTCGCACAATACCCATCGCTGGATCAAGTTTGGCGGGTTGTCTTTCCAGCCGTCAGAAGTTGCGAAACCGGCGCTCATTCTGTACTTGGCTTACTTTCTGGAGTCGCGTTGGCAGGACATCACCGACTGGAAAAACGTGTTGATCCCCGCGGCCGCGCCCACGCTGCTGTTCGCGCTGCTGATCGTGAAAGAGCCTGACCTGGGCACGGCGATTGCCTGCACCGCCATCTCGGCTTCCATCCTGTTCGTGGCCGGCATGAACATGCGTTACCTCGGGTATGCGCTGCTAGGCTCGCTGCTGCCCCTGTATTTCCTGATCGTTCGGGTTCCGTGGCGCTGGGCCCGCATGCAGGCGTTCCTCGATCCCTTCAAAGATCCGCAGGGCAAAGGCTTCCACATCATCCAGTCGATGATTGCAGTGAGCACCGGCGGCTTGACCGGACTCGGCCTGATGGAAGGCAAGCAAAAGCTCTTCTACCTCCCGGAACCGCATACTGACTTCATCTTTGCGGTCACGGCGGAGGAGTTGGGACTGTGGGGCTCGCTGCTGGTGGTCACGCTGTTCGGAATTTTCCTCTACCGCGGCATCCGCACTGCGCTGCGCACGGATGATATGTTCGGCAAGTTCCTGGCCACAGGCGTAACAGCCATGGTGGTGGTGCAGGCGCTGTTCAACATCAGCGTCGTCCTGGCCATGGTTCCGGCCAAAGGCATTCCTCTTCCCTTTATCTCGTACGGCGGTTCCTCGTTGTTTATCACCTTAGCCAGCGTAGGAGTCCTGCTGAACGTCTCCCAGCAAGCGGAATAGCCATGCGGGTGATTCTGGCAGGCGGTGGCACCGGCGGACACGTCATTCCCGCCCTGGCCATCGCGCAGGAACTCCGCTCCAGCTACCAGGCAGAAATCGTTTTCGTCGGCACCCAGCGCGGCATCGAGACTCGACTGGTTCCCGCGGCAGGCTTCGACCTGGAACTCATACGGATCGGCGCCCTCAACCGTGTAAGCCTGGCAACGCGCTTGAAAACGGTGCAGGACATGCCATTGGCCATCCTGGCTTCGATCAAACTCATCCGCAAGTTCCGGCCTGACGTGATGATAGGGGTGGGCGGCTATGCCTCTGGTCCGGCGATGTTGGCCGCGTCCCTGCTTGGCGTTCCGACCGTTGCTTTTGAACCCAACGTCGTTCCCGGCTTCGCCAATCGACTGGTGGCCCACCGGGTGAAGGCCGCAGCCGTCCACTTCGAGCAGACCTGCCGTTACTTCACCAATTGCGAGGTCACGGGCGTTCCGGTGCGGCGTGAGTTCTTCAGCGTGCCGCCCCGCCCTGAAGACGGTCGCCTGGTCCTGCTGGTGTTCGGCGGCAGCCAGGGGGCTCACGCCCTCAATCAAGCCGTGATTGATGCGCTGCCGCAACTGCTGGAGGCGGTTCCGAATATTCACATCATTCACCAGACGGGCCAGGCAGATTACGAAGCCGCACAGGCCGCGTACTTGAAGACCATGGTTCCGGCCGAGGTTTCGCCCTTCATCGACGACATGCCCGCGGCCTTCGCCCGGGCCGACTTGCTGCTCTGCCGCTCCGGCGCCAGCACGGTGGCCGAGATCGCCGCCGCCGGCAAGCCCGCCATCTTCATCCCCCTGCCCACGGCGGCGGACGATCATCAGCGGCACAATGCCGAGACGCTGGCTAACGGCGGAGCTGCTCGACTCCTACCGCAAGGCGAACTTTCCCCTCGACGACTGGTCACCGACGTGGCCTCCCTGCTGGGCGACTGCCCCGCCTTGGCCCGCATGTCGCAAGCGGCACACAGCTTTGCCCACTCCGACGCAGCTGCTAAGATTGCGTCTCTCGCGGCGCGGGTCGCTGGCATCCAAAGCCGGCACGCGATAGCCTAGAGATATCTCTTCCATGTTTGCAAAAATTCAGCGCGTACATTTTGTGGGTATTGGCGGTATCGGCATGAGCGGCATTGCCGAGGTGCTGCTCAACCTGGGCTACAAGGTTTCCGGGTCAGACCGCCGGCAGTCGGCCGTGACCGCACGGCTCGGCGCCCTGGGAGCCGTCATCGGGGAGGGGCATGCCGCGGAAAATATAAGCGGCGCCGATGTGGTCATCGTCAGTTCAGCCATCGGTGTCGACAATCCCGAGGTGATGGCCGCTCACGAGCAGCATATCCCGGTGATCCAACGGGCCGAGATGCTGGCCGAGTTGATGCGCCTGAAATACGGAATTGCCGTCGCCGGCATGCATGGTAAAACCACGACCACCTCGATGGTGGCCTCCGTGCTGGCGGCTGGTGGGCTCGATCCCACGGTGGTTGTCGGCGGCCGGGTCGACGCCATGGGCTCCAACGCCCGGTTGGGCAAGTCGCAATACCTAGTGGCCGAAGCCGACGAAAGCGACCGTTCCTTCCTCAAGCTCTCGCCCATTCTGTCCGTAGTGACCAACATCGATCGCGAGCACATGGATTGCTACCGCGATATGGAGGACGTGGAGCGCACCTTTCTACAGTTCATGAACGCGGTGCCGTTCTACGGCATGGTGGTGGCCTGTGCCGACAACGACGATTTGCGGCGGCTGCTGGAAGGCGTCCGGCGTCGGACTGTGACGTATGGCACGCGCGAGGGTTCCGACTTCCACATCACCCAGATGCAATGTGGCCCGATACCCGGCACACAAGCGCTGTGCCGCTTCAAAATCAGCTACCGCGGCGCCGACCTTGGCGGATTCGAGCTGCGCGTGCCTGGCACGCACAACGTCCGCAACGCGACAGCGGCGATTGCGGTCGGCATCGGCCTGGACGTCCCGGTAGCGCAGATTCGTCGCGGCTTGGCAGACTTCAACGGTGTGGACCGTCGCTTCCAACTCATCGGCAATGCCGGTGGCGTTTCCGTGATTGACGATTATGGGCACCACCCTACGGAAATTCGGGCGACTCTCGCGGCGGCCCAGCAATGCGGCTTCGAGCGCGTTCACGTCATCTTTCAGCCCCATCGCTACAGCCGCACCAAGCTGCTGATCGACGATTTCGCTACCGCATTCCGCGATGCCGACTCCGTTCTAGTGCTGGACATCTACGCTGCCAGCGAAGCGCCCATCCCCGGCATCACGGGCGAGTTCCTGGCAAACCGCATCACGGAAGCTGGCGGTCAAGAAGCTTTGTATGTCTCTTCGTTCGAGCAAGCGGCGGAGATGGCCATCGGCGCCGCGCAAGCCGGAGACTTGATCCTGACGCTGGGCGCAGGCAGCGTCTGGCAGTTGGGTCCGCAGGTGTTGGAGGCGCTGGAGAGCCGGACTGCGAAGACAATACGGTGAGCTGACACGATCAGTCACCCAGCTCCGTCAACAGACCTTTAACTTCTGCTTCGAGCGTTGGCAAGAACGTGTGAACCGTACTCCACACTATTTCGTCGTTGATGACGTTGTACCCGTGGATTAGAAAATTCCGGAACGAAATTATGTCCACATGCTGACTGATACGGCCAGCCATTTGGGGAAATCGCCGGTCAAGCTGAGCCAAAGCCTCGCCTACAATCTCAAATTGCCGCTCAACTGCCGAGCGCAGCATTGCATCTTGCTTGTAGTCCGATATCGTCCGGCCTTCCACGAAATTGCGGATTAGTTCGGCAGCGTTGCAAATGTCCCAGAGATAGGCTCTCTGATCACGCTGCATAGAGCGAAACCTGAGAAGCTTCGATGTTGCGGCGGATATAAGGATTGCGCACAGCGGAAACTTCGACTAAGTCGATCTTACGCTGAAACAGTCCTTGCAGATCCTTTAGAAGACCAAAGTAATTGCGGGCATGGTCGTCAGGGGTCATCGCTGCGAACTCAACTGCAAAATCCAGGTCGCTGGTCGATTCAAAGTCATCACGTGCAGCTGAACCGAATAGGGCCAGGCTAAGCACTCCGTAACGGGAGCAAAGGCGCCTCAACTCTTCATGGCGATTCTGGACGATCTCAAACATGGCTGTTAAATCATAGCGCAAAGTCTATTCGAGACCTACCCTACGATAATTTCTGCGCGGATGTCCTCAATAGGTTTACCTTCATGGTACCTGTTCTCTCCTGCAGTCCACTAAGAGCAATTGCGTCTCCGCAATCCATTCGAAAACAGTTATAGTGAGGCGAATAACGGAAGTTTTGGGGGTTTCGCCCGGTTTTCATGGCGCGCAAAAACTCATCAGCGGTATCGGACGAAGAGTTTGAACTAACGTCCAACGAGTCGGGTGGTCGCCCACGCAGCGATTCCGAATCGCCGCTGGACGCGCGCATGCTCGACCTCGACGATGAAGCCGAATCTCCCTTTCTGCGCGGCCAGAAACGGGTTCCGGTACGCCGCGGAACGCTGCCCCGCAAAACCGCCGGCCGGGTCAAGCGTGTCCTGCTCATCGCGCTGGTTATGGTTGCCGTGGCCGGGGTCTGGTTTGCGTTGCAAAAGTACGGCACCCAGTCGTGGCGCTTCCGGCTGGATTCCAGCGACAACGTCAGCATCAGCGGCGTCAGCAATGTCAGCCGCAACCAGGTTTTGGACGTGCTCGCCAGTGATATCGACCGCAACATCTTCTTCGTACCGCTCGAGCAGCGCAAGGCGCAACTGGAGCAAATTCCCTGGGTGCAGTCGGCGTCCGTCATGCGCCTGTTGCCCAATCGGCTGAAGATCGTCATCACCGAGCGAGTTCCGGTCGCCTTCGTCCAGGTCAATTCACATATCCAATTGATCGACCCTAACGGCGTGATCATGGAAATGCCTGCCGGCGGCACTTCCCGCTACTCGTTCCCGGTCATCATCGGCATCTCGGATACCGATCCGCTTTCCACCCGCGTAGCCCGCATGAAGATTTACTCGCAGCTGGTAAAGGAACTCGACTCCAGCGGCGCGTCACTACTCCGGCGATTTGAGCGACGTGGATGTTTCCGACCCCGACGATGTGAAAGCTACGGTCACCGATCCGCATGGCGCGGTCCTGGTGCACTTGGGCTCGGCGAATTTCCTGGAGCATTTCAAGGTTTATGTAGCCCACGTGCAGGAGTGGCGTACCCAGTTCCAGAAGCTCGATTCGGTGGACCTGCGTTACGACCACCAGGTGATCGTCAATCCGGACTCGGCGAGAGTGGTGGCGAGGGAAACTACGGTAAAGCAACCAGCGGTTAGCAGTTCCGGGCCAGGCAAAGCCGCGGCAGATCACAAGAAGCCGGCGGCTAAAGTAAAAAAACATACTTAAACCATGGGAAGCCAAACAGAGAACCTGCTCACGGTAATCGACGTCGGAAGCGCCAAGACGTGCGTGATCGTCGCCGAAGTGAATGACTACGCCTTGCGCTATCGCGGGCATGGCATCTCCGACTCGCGAGGCCTGCGTAAGGGCGTGATCGCCGACCTCGACAAGGCCGTGTACTCCATCAAGAAAGCCGTGGAGGCTGCGGAGAACGTGGCCCAGGCTCCGGTGGAGCATGCCGTGGTCGGAGTTGGCGGCTCGCACATCCGCGGCGTCAACAGTCATGGAGGCATCACTCTGGGATCGCGCTCGCGCGAAATCAGCCGCGACGACGTGCGCCTGGCGGTGGAAAAAGCCCGCAGCATCAACCTTCCGGAAGACCGCGAAGCCCTGCACCTCCTGCCTCAGGAGTTCATTCTCGATGGGCAAGGCGGAGTGCGCGATCCTGCCGGGCTGATGGGGAAGAAGCTAGAAGTCCGCGTCCACATCGTGACCGGCGGTGCGACGGCGACGCAGAACGTCATCTCAGCAGTAAACCGCGCCGGCATTCACGTGGACGACACCGTGTTCGAAGGCCTGGCCTGCGCCGACTCGGTGCTTCAGACCGACGAGCGTGAGCTCGGCGTTTGCCTGGTCGATATCGGAGCGGGATCTACCGATATCATCGTTTACTTCGAAGGCGTGGTCATCCACACCGGAGCAATTCCCATCGGTGGCGATCACTTCACCAACGACGTGGGCGTCGGCTTCCAGACCCCGATTCCCGATGCCGAAAGCATCAAGAAGATGTTCGGCTGCGCCATCGTCACCCGCATTCCTCCCGGCAACGAGATCGAGGTTCCGTCGGTGGGCGACCGTCCGGCGCGGCTGATGCAACAGCGCATGCTGGGCGAAATCCTGGAGCCGCGAGCCCGCGAGTTGATGGAGTTGCTGCGCGATCACCTGCGGCAGGCCGGCATGGACGAATTGCTGGGCGCAGGCCTGGTCTTCACCGGCGGCGGATCGCGGCTGAATGGCTTGCTGGAAGTGGCCGACGACATCATGCGCCGGCCGGTGCGCCAGGGATATCCTGTGCCGATTGCCAAGCTGCCGTCGGACATGCTGGAACCGGAGTTCGGAACCGCAATTGGAATGGTGTTGTACGGACATCGAGCGCGGCAGGCGCGCATGAATCTGGATCGCGGACTGGGTGCCAGGATTAAAGCTCTGTTCGCCAGGCAGGGCGCGTAAATCACAATTCAGAATGCCAGCACCGTCTCGGCGGCGCACACTGGGGTAGCGATGATTGAAGACTTCAACGAGAAGAATCAGCCGGAAAACGATATTCGTATTCACTTCAACGAAGAACTGCTGAACAGCGCCAAAATCAAGGTCATAGGCGTGGGCGGCGGCGGCGGCAACGCCGTGAACCGCATGATCGAATCGCGCCTGGAAGGCGTCGAGTTCGTGGTGGCCAACACCGATCTGCAGGCGTTGAAGGGCTCCAAAGCGCCGGTGAAAATCCAGCTCGGCGTGAAGCTGACCAACGGCCTGGGTGCAGGTGCGAATCCCGACGTTGGCCGCAAAGCTGCGCTGGAAGACGCCGACAAAATCATCGAAGCCCTGGAAGGCGCGGACATGGTCTTCGTGACCACCGGCCTCGGCGGCGGTACCGGAACGGGCGCCGCGCCGATCATTGCCTCGCTGGCCAGTGAAATGGGCGCACTGACCGTCGCGGTCGTCACCAAGCCGTTCGCCTTCGAAGGCAAGCGCCGCCTGAACCAGGCCGAGCGCGGCCTGCAGGACCTGATCGATTCGGTCGACACCACCGTCGTTATACCCAACGAGAAACTGCTCGCCGTCGCTAAGGATGCAGGTTTCTTCGAGTCGTTCCGCGTGGCCGACGACATCCTGCGCCAGGCGGTGCAGGGCATCTCGGACATCATCACCATTCCGGGCATCATCAACCGCGACTTCGCCGACGTGAAAACCATCATGGCCGGCATGGGCTATGCGGTGATGGGCACCGCTACCGCCAGCGGCGAAGGACGCGCCACTTTGGCGGCGCAGGCGGCCATCGCTTCCCCGCTGCTCGAAGCTGGCGCCATCGACGGGGCGCGCGGCATCCTCATCAACATCACCGGCGCCAGCTCACTCCGGCTGGCGGAGGTGAACGAGGCCTCCACCATCATCCAGAGCGCTGCCCACGAGGACGCCAACATCATCTTCGGCGCGGTGCTGGACGAGAAGATGAAGGACGAAGTGAAGATCACGGTAATTGCCACCGGCTTCAAGGAAGTACGCTCGCGTCGCGATCATTCCGAGTCGGCCGCCGTGCTGCAGAATGTCAGGGCCAATTCGCACTCAACGTATGAAGTCGCGCCGAGCCGTGAAGCCCGGCCGTCGATCAGCATGGAGACCGTTCAGTCCGAGCCGGAAATGCGCATCCCGGAGCGGCCGCAGCCTGCACCTTACCTGGAGAATCTCGGCGATATCGAGTCGGAGATCGTGCGCCACGCCGAGCCGCTGGAAGATACCTTGCGGCGGCAGGGGATCCAGCAGGAGCCGGCACCGATGGACACGGTCACCAGCGCTGTGGACATCCAGTACAATTCGGACGATCTGGAAATTCCGGCGTTCATGCGGAAGCGCACCGACGGCTAGCTTGTCGTTCGACGAGTGAACCTCTACCGGCCCGCCTGCAATGTGGCGGGCCGAATTCTTTGGACTCGTGAAGTCGAGTCTCTGTTGACTGGATATTACGGAATTGACTGCGGCCTCTGCGACATCAACTCTTCAAACCGCTTATCCGTACGCAGGGTGGCGAACTCCGATTCGGTGTACACCTTGTTGATGTCCTTGTAGCCGTCTTCCATCGCCTTGCGCAGATATTCCAGCGACTGGTCCAGGTTTCCGGCCTGAGCGTACATCCGCGCCACCATGAACGAGAAGGCAGCGCGATCTTCAGGCGAAGTCGCGCGCGCCATCACCCCCGTGCGTGACGCCCGGTTGAAGATATCGGGATCGATGGCGAACGCCTGCTTGTACGACTTGGCAGCCTGCGGATAATCATGCTTTCCGAAGTAGGACGATCCGATGTTGAAGTAGAAAACCGCATCGTTCGCCCGCAGCTTGATGGCTTTCTGGTAGTACTTGATGGCCTTGTCGTACTTCTTCTTCATCTGCTCGATGTAACCGCGGTTGTTGTAGCCTTCCGGGGCATGTTTATCGAGCCGAATGGCGTGATCGAAACAGCGCGAGGCCTGATCGGGACGTTGCAGCAGCAGGTACGACATGCCTTCCTTGTTCCACAGCATCGCGCTCGGCTGCTTGGCAATTGCAGAATTGTAGTAGTCGATGGAGTCAAGGAAGCGCTTTTGCGCGCGCAGCGCATCGCCCTGCGCCTCAAGTTCGGCAGCGTTCGAACTGCCATCGGGAACGGCGGGTATTTGGGCTTCCTGCGCTCGCGAAGCCAGTACGCAAAGGAATGGCAAAACCAGGGATAGGCAGATTGCGTTCAGCAGAAACGTGCTCGGTGTTCGGAGACGAGCCATGGCCAACCTCCAGCTTCACTTCCGCAGCGCGTCTGTGGCATACGCGGCATCAGCAAGAAGCTATGGGACACCCATCCTACCCGTCGCTCCGCTGTAACGGTATCGAGGGCCCCTTACTGAACAATATTAGACCTATTTCGGGCTGGTATTGTTCCCCGCGGGGGCAGCGTTCGTCCCGCTATTTTGCTCTTCGTCCCCGTTGTCGCCTTTACCAAACAGCCGGCTGAAGAACCCCTTCTTCTTTTTCGACCTCTGCTCCTGTGCCGAATTGGGGTCGCCGTTGGAAACCACTGCGCCAGGCGGAGCGTTGGCCCCAGGCTGAACCGGACCGTTGGTCGTGGCGGGCGGACCTTCCACCGTAGGCGAACCCAGGCCGAAGATCTTGCTGAACATGCCGCGATGATCTCCAGAAGCCTGGTCGCAGGTTTCCTTCGGCTCGGTCCCGGCGATAAACGCAACCGAGTAGTCCTGCGGGCATGAGGGCGTGGCCAGGCGATTGGTCACCTTATCCAGGCTTACCGTGACCACTCCCGACGGCTGGGTGAAGTCCTTGGGATTGCTGTACTGCGGCAGCTTGATCGCCCGCTTCATGAACTCGGCCCAGATAGGCGCAGCGGCCGCGCCACCTGCCAGCTTGATGTCGGAGTAGTCGTCGTTGCCCACCCACACGATGCACAGCAGGTTGGTGGTGTATCCGGCAAACCAGGCGTCGTGCGAGGTGCCGGTCTTGCCTGCCGCCGGAGCTGCGAAGCCCCGCGCGCGCACCGGATAACCCGTCCCGCTGTTCACTACCGCTTCCATCATCGTCGTCAGCACATAAGCCACCCGCGGATCGAGTACGCCTTTGCTGTCGTTGTGGTAGTTGTCCAGGACTTTACCCCGACGCGTCGCGCACCGACTTCACCATCAGCGGTGTCAGCCGCGTTCCCCCGTTGGCAAACACCGTGTAGGCGCCTGACATTTCCAGAGGCGTAGCATCGTAGGCGCCCAGCGCAATCGCCGGCGTAGCCCGCACGCTGGTGATACCTGCGGCCTTGGCGAGCGAAGCCACTTTCTCGAAGCCCACTTCCTGCCCCAGCCGCACCGTCGCGTTGTTCAGCGACTCGGCCAGCGCGTAACGCGCCGTGACTTCGCCATGGAAGTTCTCGTGATAGTTGCGGGGTTCGTAAACCCCGTTGTTGCTCTCGATGCTGACCTGCGAGTCGTCGATCAGGCTGGCCGGAGTGAACACGCCATCGTTACTGGTGACCACACCCGTATTGGGATCGGTGCTGGTATTGGCGAACAGCGTCTGGCCGGTGACCGCGGTGTTGACCGCGGCAGCGTAAACGAACGGCTTGAAGATTGAGCCAGTGGGGCGCTTGGCAATGGCGTGGTTCAACTGGCTCATGCCGTAATTTCTGCCGCCCACCAGCGCCAGCACCTCGCCCGTATGCGGATCGATGGCCACCAGCGCGACCTGTGGCATGGGACCGGACTCGACCTTTACTTCGGTCTGCGCATCCTTGCCCGTGCCGATCTTGGTCTTGTGGGTACGCCGCTTCTCCACCTGTTCGTCCACCAGCTTCATGCCGACGTCGACTGCCTCGGCCGCTGCGCGCTGCAGGTCGGGATCAAGCGTGGTGTAGATGCGCAGCGACTGGTCGTTCAGCTCACCTTCGCTGAACTGGCTGGAGAGCTGGTCCTTCACCAGGTCGACAAAGTAGGGAGCATCGCTGGCTTCTACGTTGGGCGCCGCTATCTTCAGTGGACTGGCCTTGGCGTGATCCGCCTGGTCGCGGGTAATCGCTCCCGTTTCCACCATGGAGTCCAGCACCAGGTTGCGGCGCTCCAGCGCGCGCTTGGGGTTCTTGTACGGCGACAGGTAGTTCGGCCGCTGGATCATCCCGGCCAGCAGGGCCGCTTCCGGCAGCGTCAGGTTCTTGACGTCCTTGTTGAAGTACGCGTGGGCGGCTTCGCCAAATCCATTGATGGTGAACGAGCCGCGCTGCCCCAGGTACACCTCGTTGGCATACATCTCGAAGATGCGCTGCTTGGAGAACTTTTGCTCCAGCTCGATCGCGATCATCATCTCCGTCAGCTTGCGCTTGAAGGTCTTTTCCGGACTCAGGAAGAAACCGCGCGACAGCTGCATGGTCAGCGTCGATCCACCCTGCCCGTGACGCCCCTCGCGGACGTCGACCACGGCAGCTTCCATCAGGCGGTAATAGTTCACCCCGCTGTGCTGGAAGAAGCGGCGGTCTTCAATGGCCAGCACCGCGTTGATCAGTACCGGAGGAATGTCCTGGAACTTGATCAGCTCGCGCTTGGAGCGGTCCTGGCCTTCAAACAGCGCGGTGACCAGCTGCGGCTCGAGTTCGTAAGCCGCCAGGTCCTGGGTGTTGTCGCCGCTTTCGGTGATGGAAGCGACCTTGCCCGACTGGAAGCGGATCACCGCGGTGTCCGATCCATGGAACGATTGCGGCCCCGGCACGATCTGCAGCCCGTCGCGGCTGTAGGTGTAATGGCCCAGGGGCGAGTCGCCGCCTTCGCTATAGCCTGCCCGGCGCAACTCCGCCGCAACTTCTGCGGCGGTCGCGCTCTCCCCTACCACCAGGGTCCGTGGGCGAGCGTAGATCTTCGCAGCATTGCTGAAGACACCACCCGCCATGCGGCGATCGACCACCCGCTCATACTTGACGTAGAAGTACGTAACCAGGCCCATCACCAGGACACAGGCAATCAGGAAGACGGTAAAGAACAGTTTGACCAAGGGGTCGCGGAAAGAAAAATGCCGGACCTTGGCCCGGTTGGCGGGAGGACGGGCCACTCCCCTGGTCGAACGGGGGGCCGGCCTGCGATCGGGTACTTTGACTTTAATTGCCACGTTTTATGAGTACGCAGAGATACCGCTAGGGTCTCGAGGATAAGACGGCAAAGTGGCCTCTCTGGTTATCTGAGATGCTACGTTAGATGCCGCTGAGCCAGCGGTAATCCTCGGAACCTTCGCCTGCCGTTGTGGCGACAAAGCTCGGATGCAAATCCTCCTGCACCGGAACAAACGAGAACCAGGAAAAGAGTCAGGCCAAAGCAAGTCTTATTGTAAAGCAGGCGATTGCGCCCCGTCAGCCATCTGTTCCCAACTCCGGAGGGCCGCAAGCCCGGCCATCTCTTCCTACAAAGCTGATTACGCAGATACATAGCGACGATTGCGTCTGAAAGCACCATCTTCGTGCCTTCTTCCTTGGCGAATCGGCGCCCTTGGGTGCCAACCGAAGCGAGAAAGTAGTAATATGTCGGCGTTTGTGCTGTGGGTAACGACTTTGGTCCGGGAAGGTAAACTCATGCGCCCAGTCAGAAATCCGAAGAACGTCTTCATTCTCACGCTATTTATCGTGCTGGTTGCGGCCAGCGCCATCGCGCAGGACACCTGGTGGGTGCAGAGCGCCGACTACGGTGCCGGCAATCGGCGCCAGGACGTAACCAACACGGTGCGCCGGTTGGTCAACGGCCCTAACTTCAAGGTCAACAACACGACTCTGGGTACTGATCCCTTCGTGGGTGCGGACAAAACCCTGCGCATCGTCGCCAAAGACCGATACGGCAAAATCAAAGACTTTTATTACAAGGAATACAGCATGGTGCCCTCCGCCATGTTCATGGGCGGCCCTAACTCCGGCCGGCCGGGTTGGGGCAATGGAGGCGGCAACAACAACTACGCGCTGGTCATCACCAACGCCAGGTGGGGCGCCGGATCGCGTTGGATGGACGTTACCAGCCGGCTGCAAGGCATGATTCGCAACAACCGGCTGTCGGTGAAGGTCACGCCGCAGAACATGGGTGGCGACCCTATCCACGGAACCAGCAAGACCCTTAACGTCGTTTACCAGTTCCAGGGTCGGCGCAATAACACGTCGGTGATGGAAGGAGCCATGCTTAACCTTCCCTAGGCTTGAGCATAAGCTGCTGTGACCTGCCCGGAAGAGCTAGCGCAGCACTTGGGCTATCTTTCCGCGGGCGATCAGGTCGGAAACTTTCACGAAGTCGGGCGCGAAGATTCGATCTTCGGTGATCGGCGGCGAAACCGAGCGGATCGCGGCAACCGCTGCTTGTCCGCGCTTTCCGGGATCGAGCGGCGCGCGGAAGTCCAGCGCCTGGGCAGCCGCCAGCGCCTCGATCGCCAGCACGTTTCGCGTGTTCGTCACCACCCGCAGAAGTTTATTGGCGGCCGTCATTCCCATCGAAACGAAATCTTCCTTGTTGCCCGAGGTGCTGATCGAGTCCACCGACGCCGGATGAGATAGCACTTTGTTTTCGCTGACCAGCGCCGCCGCCGTGACCTGCGGCATCATGAAGCCCGAATTCAAACCCGCGCCCGGTGCCAGGAACGGCGGCAGCCCTTCGTTCAGCGCGGGATTCACCAACCGCTCCAGCCGGCGTTCGGAAATCCCCGCCAGCGCACTCAGCGCAATGGCCAGAAAGTCGAGAGCGAAGGCCAGCGGCTCGCCATGGAAATTGCCGCCAGACAAAATCACCCCCGGCACAGATGTACCCACGGTGCGCTTAGGCGCACCTACTTTGCGTTCTTCCGGAAATACCAGCGGATTATCCACCGCCGAGTTCATCTCGATCTCGAAGACATGACGGCAGTACGCCAGCGTGTCGCGCACCGCGCCGTGAACCTGGGGCATGCAGCGCAGGCAATAGGCGTCCTGCACCTTCTGGCAATCCAGGTGCGATTCGCGAATGACGCTGCCCTCCAGCATCCGGCGCAGGTTCTGCGCCACCAAAATTTGCCCGGAGTGCGGACGCGCCTGGTGTATGCGCTCATCGAAGGCAACGTCTGTACCTTTCAGCGCGTCCAGCGTGAGCGTCCCAATCACATCGGCCGAATCGGCCAGAATTTCCACCTGCAGAACGCTGAGCAGCCCAATCGCCAGCATGCCCTGGGTGCCGTTGATCAGCGAGATCGACTCCTTCGCCTCCAGCACCAGCGGCTTGATGTCGGTACGTTTCAGCGCATCGGCTGACGCCATCGCCTTGCCTTCGAAGACCGCGTCGCCTTCGCCAATCAGGGTCAACGCCAGATGAGCCAGCGGAGCCAGGTCGCCGCTCGCCCCCACACTGCCCTGCGACGGGATGACCGGATGCACCCCGCGGTTCAACATCTCGCACAGTGTGTCGATGATGACGGCTCGTACCCCGGAGAAGCCCTTAGCCAGCGAGTTGGCTCGCAGCAGCATCATGGCGCGGGTCACGTCCTCGGCCAGCGGATCACCCACTCCCACGGCGTGGGAGCGCAGCAGGTTCACCTGCAACTTGCGGATATCGGGACGCGAGATGCGGAGATCGGCCAGATGACCAACCCCGGTGTTCACCGCGTAAGCCACCCGTTCGTTTTCCACCAGGTCATCGACGATGGCGCGCGCGCGCTCCACGGCCAGGCGGGCTTGCGGTTGCAGCAGGACGGGACGGCGCTCGTACACGACCTGCCGTACGTCCTCCAATGTCAGATCATTGCCGTTGATATGAAGAGCTTGCATGATTTCCTCAGTGTGCCACAGCGGAGCGCAGAATGGGCAGGGCGTCCGTCACCGCGCAACCAGTTTAGGCTTTTCCCGCGGCCTTCAGCAGGATCGAAAGATACCGGTCAGGCAGAGGCACGCGCTTTAACCCGGCATCCACCACCAGGTGAACCGTTTCGCCTTCCGCCAGCAGTACCCCATCCGCGTCCCGCACCACTTCATAGCCGTAGTGCAACAGGCTGTCGCGGACGTTCAGCAGGCGGGTGCGCACCGTAACCAGATCATCGTACAACGCGGGCGCTTTGTACCGGCAGCGGGCATCCACTACCACGATGTGGGTGCCCTCCGCCTTTTCCATATCGCTGTAGCGGAAACCCAGTTGCCGCAGCATTTCCACTCGTCCCACCTCAAACCAGATGATGTAGTTGGCGTGATAAACCACGCCCATCTGATCGGTTTCGGCGTAGCGAACGCGCAGCTTGGCTTCGTAGATCTGCGGTGCTCGCAGGGACGGACTGTCGTCAGACTTCAAAATCGCTACTCACCCATCGCAAAAACGGGCGCACAGCAAGTTTGCCACGCGCCCGCAAAATCATTTCGACTAGGTTGCTGACAGCTACTTCTTGGCTGGTGCCGTTTTAGCAGCCGGCGTGTGGGGCGCTGGCAGCAGCCGCAGACGATCCGTTCTTCACGAACTGTCCGCGCTTGGGCTCGCCCGTCGCCACCGGCTTCCCATCGGCGATGTAGTCGTTGAACTGCGCCGGCACCTGCGCGCCCGCACCTTTGTTCAGCACGTAGTGCAGGTAAGGAACCGGGCCGGCGCCGCTATTGCCGCACTCAGCCAGCACATCTCCCTGCTTCACCTTGTCCCCGCGCTTTACCTTCAGGCTGTTCTGTTTCAAATGGTTGACCACCGATGATTCGCCATCGCCATGCGAAATCACCACAATATTTCCGTCGGAAGGATCGCCGGTCGGACGTCCCGGGGGATTGTCGTTGTATCCACCCTCCGCCTTCACCACGGTGCCGTCGGCAGGCGCCAGAATCTGTTTGCCCCAGCAGTAGTAATCTTCGTTCTTGCTGAACAGCCCGCCCTTGCCGGAGAACATACGCCCGTCTTTCAACGGCACGAAATCGATGGAGAAGCGGCCATCGTCCGACATGGCATACGCGTTCTCAAAAGGACTGCGTCCGCCCTGGTACACCAGCCACTCCCCGGAAAAGGGCAGCTTCAGTTTGGTGGCGTCCTGGTAACCCGCGTACTTGCCCTCGGCAACCGTAGGCATGGGATTGATCACGAAATTGTCGATCTGGCCGCGCTGGTTGATGGTGATGACGAAAATGACGGGTACTTTTGCGCCGGCAAAGGTAACCAGCCGTGAATACACCGTGTCGGGCGCGAATACGTAAGGAACCATGTTCTCGTTCAAGGTCTGCTGTTCGGGACCCAGCCGCTGGCGCAGCTTCTTATTGACCTCGGTGAAACGTTCTTCCTTGCCTGACTGCTTTCGCAGGCCTTCGGAAAGAGAGGCCCACATCTCGCTCGTCTGCAGATGATTGAACATCTCGTAAATCTGCTTCCCGCGCTGCTCGGCGGCCTTGCTCATCACCGGGTACGGCCCGCTCATGACCGGCTCAATCGGAGGCGCCGGTGTTGCTTCCTGAGGCGCTGCCTGGTCCTGGGCTGACGCTGCCGGTGTGGCCGGGGCCGAAGCGGATGGGTCCTGGGCCATCGCCAGCATGGATAACAATAAGATTGCACCAAGTACGGCAACCGTGGAATGCAGACGAAATCTCATCATTTTCTCCCTAGTGTTCACTGCGCTTCGCCCCGCTCAGCCAGAACCGCCGCTACCGCGACCGTTCTTCCCCAACCCGGGCCTATCCCTTACGACAGCCGTAACTTCCTGGCCGCCGTCCTATGCGAACGAGTTGCGCCCCTAATCCTCGAAGAGAGGCATTGTAACAAGAGTTGGGGGAGTGCTGCTGACCTAGTCTTCCCAATAGCTTACACAAAATTAGCTCAGCCCCATCTCGGGACAAAATTCAAGGCAGTAATCCCTGTCCCTTGCAGCTTTGTTTTCCGCCTATCGCCCCGTCCAGCGCGGCTTTCGCTTCTCCAGGAACGAACTGACACCCTCCCGGAAGTCCTCGGTGGTACGGATCTCGGCGTTTTCCTCCACCGCCGTCGCAATTTGCTGATCCAGCTCCGCCGACGAGTATTTCTTCAACAGACGCTTGGTCGCCAGCAGCGACGCCGGACTGTTTTCCAGCAGGCCAGCCGCCAGTTCGCGAGTACGCTCCATCAACTCATCGGCGGTAACCACTTCGTTGGCCAGCCCCAGCCGGTACGCCTCTTCCGCACTGATGATCCTGCCGGTAAGCAGCAGGTCGCGCGCCTGCTTCTCCCCCACCTGCCGCAGCAGGAAGGTCGAAACAATGGCCGGCACAAACCCTATTCGCACTTCGGTGTAGCCGAACTTCGCGTCCGCCGACGCCAGCGTGAAGTCACACAGCGTCGCCAGACCGCAGCCGCCGGCCACCGCCGGCCCGTTCACCGCCGCGATCGTGACCTTGGGAAACTCATACAGCCGGCGGAACAGCCGGGCCATGGTCTCCGAGTCGGACTGATTCTCCTCCGCCGTCCGTCCGGTGATGGAACGCAGATTGTCCAGATCCATGCCGGAGCAAAACGCCTTGCCCGCGCCCGTCAGAATCAGTATCTGGGCGTCAGATTTCTCGACTTCGGCCAGTGCGCCCAGTACGTCATCGATCAGCTCATAGCTGATGGCATTGCGCTTGTCCGGCCGATTGAGCGTGACCAGCGCGAGAGCACCTTCGTAAGCCAGAGTAAGAGTGGAATAAGCAGCCATTGATTCCTAATCAAAATTCAAAGTGGAAGCACTTCAGCGAAGAGCCAAAAGCGAAAAGGGTCTTCCTCACATCTTCGGACCGCTATATTTGTCGCCGATCTCGGCGGCCATCCGCAGCAAATCGGTGATGGGCTTGCGAATCGGCAGCTCAACACCACGGCTGCGCAGCGCCGCCAGCAACGTCTCGGTGGGAATGTTTCCCACCAGCACATCCTGGGCGAACGGACACCCGCCCAGCCCGCCAATGGCCGAGTCAAACCGGCGGCACCCCACATCGTAGGCGGCCAGAACTTTGGCCGCGGCGTCGTCCGGACGGCTGTGGAGATGAACTCCGATCTCGGTCCCATCAAACCGCTCCAGCACCGGCCCCAGCAGGTCGGCAATCTGCTGCGGAGTTGCCAGGCCAACCGTGTCGGCCAGGGAGATCGCCTGCAGATCCATATCGGCCAGCAAGCTTACGCCTTCGATCAGCTCCTCCGAATTCCATAGATCGCCATACGGATTGCCGAACGCCATTGAAATATAGGCAATGGTATCGAGGCCGCCGCTATCGGCCTTCTGTTTCACCTTCTCCAGCGTGTCCAAATTCTCTTCCAGCGTCTGGTTCTGATTGTTCTTCAGAAAAGTAGGCGACAGCGAATAGGGAAAGCCCACGGTCTGCACCGAGTCGGTGGCGATGGCGCGCTCCACGCCGCGCTCGTTGACCACGATGGCGATGATCTCCACATCATCCGGCGGATCGAGCTCGCTCATCACGGTTTCCGAATCGGCCATCTGCGGCACGGCCTTAGGCGAGACGAACGAAGCCGCGTCAATATGCTTGAATCCGGCGGCCACCAACGCCTTGAGGTATTCGGCCTTAAGGGCCGACGGAATCTGCCCGCGCAGCCCTTGCCACGCGTCCCGGGGACATTCGATCAGTTTGATTGTTTCAGCCATGAGCTCTCATTGTGAGCAAGTAGCGAGTAGCATTCAGCATTCTTCGAAATGTGTCATCTCGACCGGATCGAAGCGGAGCGGAGGGACCTGCGGTTCCTCACTGCACAACGGACTGGTTCTGGCGAAAAGCGAAAGGCGAACAGCAGCCTTTACGTCTGCAACACTCCCACGTTGAACTTCGGCATCTCGGGATTCAGCGCCGCCGCCTCCAGCGCGGTCACGATCGCTTCCCGCGTATCCGCCGGATCGATAATCTTGTCGATCCACAGCCTGGCCGCGCCATACCGCGGATCCATCTGCTCATCGTAGGAAGCCTTCACTTCGTCGTACAGCTTCTTGCGGTCCTCTTCGCCCAGCTTCTTGCCGCCGCGCTCCAGTTGCTTGATCTTGATTTCCACCAGCGTATTCGCTGCCGCCGCGCCGCCCATCACCGCATATTTCGCCGTCGGCCACGCGAACACGAACCGCGGATCATACGCCTTGCCGCACATGGCGTAATGTCCTGCGCCGAATGACCCGCCGACAATCACCGTGATCTTCGGCACCACCGAATTCGACACCGCGTTCACCATCTTGGCGCCGGCACGGATAATGCCGCTCCACTCCGCATCGCGGCCCACCATGAATCCATTCACATCGTGCAGAAAAATCAGCGGCACCAGGTTCTGATTGCAGTCCATGATGAAGCGCGCCGCCTTTTCCGCCGACTCGGTATAAATCACGCCGCCGAATTCCATGCGACTGTTGCCGGCGTGATCCACCTGCTGCACGTGGGTCTTCTGGTTGGCGACGATGCCGACGGCGAAGCCGCCAATGCGCGCGTAGCCGCACAGCACCGTCTCCCCGTACTCGGCCTTGTATTCGCTGAACTCGCTGTCGTCAACGATGCGCGCGATGATCTCCTTCATGTCGTACTGCCGGGAAGGATCGCTGTCGAAGACGCCGTAGATCTCATCGGCGGCGTACCGCGGCTGCACCGCAGGCTTGCGGTCGAAGACGCCGAGTTGCCGGTTGCCCATTTTGTCCACCAGTTGGCGTATGCGCGCCAGGCAGGACTGATCGTCGGGTTCGCGGAAGTCGACCGTGCCGCTGATCTGCGAGTGCATCTTCGCCCCGCCCAATTCTTCGGCCGTGTATTTCGCGCCAATGGCCGCCTGCACCAGCGCCGGTCCCGCCAGGAACAATCCGCTGCCCTCGGTCATCAGGATGTGGTCACACATCAGCGGCAGGTACGCTCCCCCGGCGACGCACATGCCCATGATGGCGGCAATCTGCGGAATCCCCATGGCCGACATGACCGCATTATTGCGGAAGACGCGCCCGAAGTCGTCGGTGTCAGGAAACACATCTTCCTGGAGCGGCAGAAACACGCCCGCCGAATCCACCAGGTAGATCGTCGGGATGCGGTTCTCGATGGCGATGTTCTGCGCCCGAATGACTTTCTTGGCCGTCATCGGAAAAAACGCGCCCGCCTTGACTGTGGCATCGTTCACGATCAGCATCATCAGGCGGCCCTGCACCCGTGCGAGGCCGGTAACCACCCCAGCCGACGGCGCGCCGCCCCACTCTTCGTACATGCCCCAGGCGACGTAGGAGCCCAGCTCGAAAAACTCCGTCCCCGGATCGATCAGCAGCCCAATACGCTCCCTCGCGGTCAGGCGGCCTTTCTTGTGCTGCGCCTCAATGGCCTTCTCACCGCCCCCACGGCGGATAATGTCTTCCTGGTTGCGAATCTGGGTGACCAGTTCCACCACGGCTTTCTGGTTGCGCTCAAAGCGCGGCGAATCGTTCTTTACCTTAGTCTGGAAAGGGGCAGGCATTCCGCTGGGCGCTGGATGGTCAGTCATGGTTGGTTGCTGCAAACATTCCACGATAAAGCAGGGGGAGCAATACGCGCAACGCGGAGCATTCACAGGTCTGTCATCGAGCCAACGAAAAAACGGTGTCTAACCGCGTAACCGTACCTCCATTACTTTAGTACTGTGGAATATAAGGGACTCCGGTCAGGGTCAACGCAACCATCGATTCCCAATTTGGGACCATAAAGCAACAACCATCCGGCAGACGTTTTGCGGGTTATCGCATACACTGATTGCCGTGAACGATAAAGCTCAAGATGTCCAATGCCCCACCTGCGACGCCGCGCCGGGCAAACCTTGCTGCCGGGAGAATGGCAGCGTGCTGTCGGATTCCCATCTCTCACGCAAGACACTGGCCAGCGCGCAACTGGCCAAGGCCAAGAAGAAAGCTGCGGCCGACTCCAAGACTTCCGGCGAAGCTTAGTATTAACTCGCCTCGCCGTCGTTAGCTTTCCATTCACTGCCCAGCATCGCGAAGATCACGTCGTCCACCCACTCACCGCGGAACCACAGGCTTTGCACAAAGTGCGCCTCCTGTCGCATTCCCACGCGTCGCTGTAACGCCATCGAGGAATGATTGCGCGGATCGACCGATCCGAACACGCGATGCTTGTTGAGCCTGACGAACAGATAATCCAGCAGCGCCCGCAACGCTTCGGTAGCGTAGCCCTGCTTCTGGAATTCCGGCGCGATGGTAACTCCCACCTCCGCCTGCTCCGGTTCATCTTTCAGCACGCGAAAACCGCAATCGCCAATCAGCTTGCCGCCGGCCAGAAGATAGATGCCGACCTGGTACCAGTCTCCGGGCGTGCCGGGCTCGATCGCCGCCAGTCGCCGGATATAAGACTGAATCACATCGACAGACTCCGTCCCCCACGATTGGAAGCGCGCGACGTCGGGATGCTTGTGGTAGGAAAAAATCCTCGGGCCATCGTTGGCTTCAAGATCGCGCAGCGCGAGACGACTGGTCAGGATCTCGGAGAACATGCTGGCCGCCAGACTAACATTCCCCAGCGCGGCAGGAAACGGCTGGGCGGTCCATCGAGGTTTGCGCCCGCGTCAGTCGTAGGGGAGTTCCCGGCGGGGCCCCGGGTGTCCGCCTGAGCAAATTTGAACAGACCTGTTCCACGGACAAAGGTACTCTGGTTGAGAAGTTCGCCATGAGAAGGAGCTATACCATGTCGAGTCAGGGCCAGGCACCTGCAAGGGCCCGGGCGGTCGCGCTCGAGGACGTGGTCATCACCCCGCAACTGGAGCACAGGCCGGTTCGTGAGTTCGACTTGCAGAAGGAAAACCTGGCTTTTCGCGAATTGAGCAACTACCTCATCAGTGACGCGGAAACTTTCCTTGACCGGCTGGTAGACGTGGCACTCGTGTTGTGCCACGCCGACACCGCCGGCATCAGCGTGGAAGAGACCAGTGCCTCTGGCGAGAAGATCTTCCGCTGGGCGGCCATGGCGGGCGAGTTGAAGCATCTGGTTGGGGGAACAACCCCGCGCGATTTCAGCCCCTGTGGCGTGTGCGTGGATCAAAACGAACCGCTTCTCATGAACCAGCTGGATCGCTTCTACCCCTACTTTGCAGATGCTCCGCGGCCCTTTGTCGAAGCCCTGCTGATTCCCTGGGAAGTACCCAATGGGCCGGCCGGAACGTTGTGGATCGTAGCCCATAGCGACCGCCGAAAGTTCGACCGGCAGGACGTCCGGTTGATGGGCTGCCTTACGGCTTTCGCCTGCGGGGCTATCGGCCTGAAGCAAACCCTGCAGCTTGCGGGACGGGCTGCGGCTGCCAAGGAGGCCATCGATTCCATGGCCCACCAGATCAACAACCCGTTGCAAGGAGCCATGCTCGCGCTTAGCTACGCTTCCTGCGTGCAGGAGCTGCCGCCCGCAGTTGACCGGGCCCTGTTCCAGGCCGACCAGCAGTTACGCCGGGTTGCCGCTTTGTCCACGGAGTTGATTCGCCGAGCCGTAGCACAGGAAACCTAAAGCCCTCGCCTGAGCCTGTCGCACCGCGGTTTGAACAAACAGACCGGCGCCATTCTCTTTCCTGGAGTGAAACCATGCCTACCCAGGAACCCAGCCGCAACCCATCCCGCTCCCGGGCTTTCTTCCTGTCAACACATTGGAGTTAGTACGATGCATGCCATCCAGCCGCACGGGGAGCGCAGCTTTTTTCACAAAATCGTCCAGTTGGCGAATATCACCCTCATCCGCTCGACCTGCGAACATTGTGGGGCTACCCAGGAGTGTTCGGCCCGCGACTCTTGCCTGGAAGATTGGGAAAACTCCCACCATTGCTCGCACTCGGAGCCGGCAAGAGCGTGTGCCTGAGCACTTTCCACCCCCGGAGCTAGCGCGGAGTCTCGCGACCCTTCGTGGCTTTCTTCTGCACATTCTCGCTGGGCAAAAGATTATTGCCCTTCGAGGTACGGTGCTCATGAAGAAACTCGACATCGTAGAAAGCCGAGGTTCCATCACTGAAGTCCACAATCACGCCTCCGCTAACCCGGTCCACGGCGATAACCTCTGCACGCATGGCGCCGATGATGGCAGAATTGAGACTTGGCGTCTGTCTGCCGGGTCACCATAACGACAAATTCTGTTTGAGGAATTGGGTTCCAATCGAGGATGGATGCCGTTCTATGCGTCTCTAACCTGAGAGCTGACGGCTTAAAGCTAGCAGCTGCCTTACTGGTAGGTGACTTTCTTCTCGCCCTTGACGATCCGTCCGATGGTGAAGCCTTTTTCGCCGCAGCGTTCCAGAATGGTCTGGGCTTTCTTGAACTTCTTCGCCGGCACCACCAGGATCATGCCAATTCCCATGTTGAAGGTGCGCAGCATTTCGTCCTGGGGAACGTTGCCGATCTTCTGCAGGTGCTCGAAGATGGGCAATACAGGCCAGGAGTTGATCTCCACGATGGCGCCCGTGCCCTTGGGAAGCACACGCGGCAGATTCTCAGTAATACCGCCGCCGGTGATGTGGGCCATGGCTGAAACCGCGTCGGCTTCGATCATGCGCCGCACGATAGGCCAGTAGCTCTTGTGGGTCTTCATCAGCTCGGTGCCGACTTTGCCCTTGATCTCGTTGACGTAGGAATCGGGCGTGTAGTGGGCGGTGTTGAAGAACAGCTTGCGGGCCAGCGAGTAGCCGTTGGTGTGCAGTCCGGTCGACGGCAGCCCGATGAGGACATCGCCCGGCACCACAGCCTTGCCGGTAATGATCTTCTCGCGATCGACCACGCCGACGATGAAGCCCGCCAGGTCATACTCCCCGTTGCCGTAGAACCCGGGCATCTCGGCGGTCTCGCCGCCAATCAGCGCGCAGCCGTTCTGCTTACAGGCATCGGCGATACCAGCCACGACTTTCTCCGCAATTTCCGGTTCAAGTTGGCCGGTGGCGAAGTAGTCCATGAAGAACATGGGGGCGGCACCCTGCACAGCGATGTCGTTGACGCAATGATTCACCAGGTCTGCGCCAATGGTGTGGTGCAGGTTCATCTCGAAAGCAATTTTTAGCTTGGTACCCACGCCATCCACGCTGGAAACCAGCACCGGGTCGGCATATTTCTTCTTATCGATGGAAAACAGGCCGCCAAAGCCGCCAATTTCGCTTAACACGCCACGGTTGAAAGTCTTATGGGCGAGATACTTGATGCGCAGCTTGGTGCGGTTGGCGCGCTCGATGTCCACGCCGGAATCGGCGTACGTGATGCTGCGTGCTTCTGTCGTCTGTGCCAAAGGTTGGAGTCCCGTCCAGAGGGCGCGTTGCCGCAGAATTGTTTCGCGGAAGCCTCATTGTACCATCTTCAAACCTAGGGCCCCGGCTCACCACAAGGGCGCTCAGGCACAGAAGAGAACGCTTGGTTGTCGCTGCAAGAAGCTGGTTTGACGCCCGGCAGAGATGCGCAAAGAGGAAACGGAGAACCCGTTAGCGCAGTCGAAGACTGAACCAAAAGACTTCTCCGTGCCTCTGTGCTCATACGTTCTTAGGCGCTTCTGCCCTCGCCCCACGGATCCAGCACAACCTTAATGCAACCCTCCTCTTTTTTGAGGAAGGTGTTGTAGGCGTCCGGTGCGTCCTGCAATGACAGGCGATGCGTGATGATTTCGCTGGGCTCGATGTCACCCTTCTGAATGTGGTCAAGCAGCTTCGGCATGTAGGTATGCATGTTGGTCTGGCCCATCTTGAAGGTCAGGCCCTTGCCAAAGGCCGCGCCAAAGGGGAAGTTGTCGAGGAATCCGCCGTAAACGCCGGGAACCGATACCACCCCTCCCTTGCGGCACGCCTGGATGCATTGGCGCAACGCGAACGGCCGGTCGAAGCTGATGCCCATCATCTGCTTGGCGCGATCGCTGTACCAGTCGATGCCGTGGCCGTGAGCTTCCATGCCGACAGCGTCGATGCAGGCGTCGGGTCCGCGCCCGCCGGTCAGGTCTTTCAGCGTCTCGATCAAGTCAGGCGTGCGGGAGTAATCCACCACTTCCGCTCCGCCGTCTTGTGCCAACCGCAGACGCTCCGGAACGTTGTCGATAGCGATGACCTTTCCCGCGTTAAGCAGCCGCGCGCTGCGAATGGCGAACTGTCCCACCGGCCCGCAGCCCCACACAGCAATCACCTCGCCGCCCTTGATGTTGCAGTTCTCCGCCGCCATGTAGCCGGTGGGGAAGATGTCGCTGAGGAACAGGACCTGGTCGTCCTGCAAATCGCTCTCAATCTTCAGCGGACCCACATCGGCGAAGGGTACGCGCACGTATTGCGCCTGGCCACCGGCGTACCCGCCATACATATGCGAATAGCCGAATAGGCCCGAGCCGGAGTATCCGTACAGCGCTTCAGCCACATGCGCGTTGGGATTACTGTTGTCGCACAGGGACCACAGCTTCTGCTTGCAGAAGAAGCAATTGCCGCAGGCGATGGTGAACGGTACCACCACCCGGTCCCCCACCTTGCGCTTCTTGACCTCCCGGCCTACTTCCACCACTTCGCCCATGAACTCGTGGCCCAGGATGTCGCCCTGCTCCATGGTCGGAATGTAGCCGTCATACAAATGCAGGTCGGAACCGCAAATCGCAGTCCGAGTTACCTTCACTACGCAGTCATGCGGGTTAAGGATGACGGGATCGGGAACGTTTTCCACGCGGACATCATGTTTGCCGAACCAGCAGAGCGCTTTCATCGAGCACCTCCATCGGTTCCGGTCCGCAACGATTGAACTGGCTGCAACGCAGCGGGTTTAGTCTGACGGCCGGCGCGTTTACGTACGCGCTGGGTAGCCTCCGGCTCCTTCACTGCGTGCATCGCCGACACCAGCTTCGAACGCCGTCCGGACGACTGGCCCACGACCGTCGGAATCTCTCCCGCTTCCATCAGCGCCTTGAATCGCCGCAGATCTTCGCGCACCTGCTGCTCCGGCTCACGGCCGAACATTTTCGCCAACACTGCTCCCGCCTTGCCGGCAGGATTTTGATATGTCAGCGAAACGGTAACTTCGGTGCCGGCTCCATTCAGCGCTGGACGAAACTCCACCGATCCGCGATTGTTGACCACCGATCCCGGCAACGAGCGCCAGATCAGGTATTGGTTGGGCTGCTCGTCCACCAGCTCCGCGTCCCACTCAATGGGAACACCCATGGGACCTTGTGCCACCCAGTGGGAGTAGCTGCCATCTTTCAGGCCCACGCTCTTCAGGTGCTTCATGAAACGCGGCAAGTTTTGAAAATTGTGCCAGTAGTTGTAGAGTTCTTCGACCGGACGGTCGATGGTGAAGGTTTTTTGGACACGTATCGGGTCGGAGGAAGCCGTCGTGCTCTTGACTCCCATGACCGCACCAGCCGTGCCGACGGCTGCCAGTGCCGCGCCGCTCAGTGACTTTCGCGATAGCCCGTAAACTGCCAAGGCACTGCCGCCCACAATCGCCGCCCACGGCGCAACCGACTGGAGCTTCGCACCGCCTTCGCTCACCCTCTTGAAACCGGAATTTCTCGAATACATGCGTCGCCTCGCTATTGGAATTGCTGGTGGTGGGATGCGGGACGCGCCCAAGGGTTTGCGCTAGCGTCGAAAGCGTGGAGAGCTGCTGCTGGCAAGCTTTTCAGCAACTCGTGTCAATCAAGCAAAGCCGGGCTGAATACCCGGCTTTGCTGGTCATTGTCCAGGACGCTGTCGCAACTGCGCTTCCATAGAGCTCACTCACGCCGCATGGAAGGAAAGCAGAGCTAAATGGCCCTCCGCGCATTCGGCGGCTTCGCCTTCGTGAGCGGCGTGACAACGGCAATCGTTGACCACAGCGTGGAACTTCGACTCGTCCATCCACACGCTCTTCAAGGGCAGCCTGGCATCGCCAGTCTTGATCCACACCCGCGACAGGTGAGGATAGAGATCGACCAGGTTCTTGATTCTGTCTTTGTACTGCATGGTGGTGCCTCCTTTGGCGGGCGCAGTAGGTGCGCGGCAGTGGAGGGTGGTCCTGAAAGATGGCAGGATTCACTCGCTCGGGTTCGCGTCATACTTCGCGACCGAACAAGCGATGCAGCGCTCAGGCGAGCAAGGCGGGACGATACGCGGAGCCGAGAATTTCTGTCCTCCGGTTACTCGGAGGCTCGGTTACTTGGTCACATGTCATAAAAATCGCCAATTGGTTTGGCTACATCTGTTTAGACGCTAACCAGCACGATCGGTTCCACAAATCGCCGGGGTGCCGCGATTTTTTCCACAAAAATAAAGCCATGGCTGACAATCCAGAATCTGCTAACACATACCCGTGTGACAGAGTTCCGAAGAAGGCCAATTTGTGCGTGGGGTCACAGCTCTTTGTGACTTCTTGCTCAACTCTCCCCAGTCCAAGAGCTTAGACTGAAGTTTCATTTCTATATCGAGGACTCATGACTACTACCCTTACCGCACCAAAACCCGTTGCAAGCCCCCTGAAACGTGATCCTTCTTCCGACGTTTATCGCTCGGAAACTCACCCGCTTGACTCGCTGTTTATGCCCAAGAGCGTAGCGCTCATCGGAGCTTCCGAGCGTACCGGCAGCGTCGGCCGTTCCGTGCTGTGGAACCTGTTGAGCAGCCCCTTCGGCGGCACCGTGTATCCGGTCAACCCCAAGCGCCCCAACGTCCTGGGAATCAAGGCGTACCCCAGCGTCAGCGAACTGCCTGAGCGGCCTGACCTGGTGGTCATGACCACTCCCGCCGACAGCGTGCCCGACCTCATCGCGGAATCCGTCGAGCTGGGCATCCCCAGCGGCATCGTGATCTCCGCCGGCTTCAAAGAGTTTGGCGAACATGGTAAAGAGCTGGAGCGCCGCATTTCCCAGTTGATCAAAGGCAAGATGCGGCTCATCGGCCCCAACTGCCTGGGCGTGATGAATCCGCTGTGCGGCCTGAACGCCACCTTCGCTCACACCATCGCGCGTCCCGGCAACGTGGCCTTCATCAGCCAGAGCGGCGCGCTGTGCACCGCGGTCCTCGACTGGAGCCTGCAGCGAGAACGTCGGCTTCAGCGCTTTCGTCTCCATCGGCTCCATGCTGGACGTGAATTGGGGCGACCTGATCGATTACTTCGGCAGCGATCCCCGCACCCACAGCATCGTCATCTACATGGAATCGATCGGCGACGCGCGCTCGTTCCTGTCGGCCGCCCGCGAAGTTTCGCTCACCAAGCCGGTCATCGTCATCAAGGCCGGACGCACCGCCGCCGCCGCCAAAGCCGCCGCTTCCCACACCGGCGCGCTCACCGGCAGCGACGAAGTTCTGGACGCAGCCTTCCGCCGTTCCGGCGTTCTGCGCGTCAACAGCATCGCCGACATTTTCTTCATGTCCGACGTGCTGGCCAAGCAGCCGCGTCCCCGCGGCAACCGCATGTGCATCGTGACCAACGCCGGCGGCCCTGGCGTTCTGGCAACCGACGCGCTGGTTGCCGGTGGCGGCGAACTGGCCGAGCTCTCGCCTGAGACCATGAAGGCTTTCGACGAGATCCTTCCCGCCCAGTGGAGCCACAACAACCCGGTCGACATCCTGGGCGACGCCGAGCCGGAGCGTTACGCGAAGTCGCTGGAAATCGCCGCCAAGGATTCGAACATCGATGGCATGCTGGTCGTGCTCGACTCCGCAGGAGATGACCAATCCCACGCTGATCGCCGAGAAGCTGAAGCCCTACGCCAAGGGTTTGGGCAAGCCGGTGCTGGCCAGCTGGATGGGCGGCTCGGAAGTTGCTGCCGGCGAGAACATCCTCAACCAGGCAGGCATTCCCACCTTCCAGTTCCCCGACAGCGCCGTGCGCGCCTTCAACTACATGTGGCGCTACGCCTACAACCTGAAGGGCATCTACGAGACGCCGGCGCATGCCGCAACACGCCGACGCCGCCGTGCAGCGCACCGTCGCCGCCAAGATCATCAACGATGTTCGCGACTCGGGCCGCACTATCCTCACCGAGTACGAATCCAAGTAGCTGCTGAAGGCCTATGACATTCCCACGGTCGAGACCCGCGTCGCCACCACCGAGCAGGAAGCGCTGAAGATCGCCCAAGAACTCGGCTATCCCATCGTGCTGAAGTTGTACTCGCTCACCATCACCCACAAGACGGATGTGGGCGGCGTGCAACTCAACCTGCGCGATGCAAATGCTGTGAAGACCGCGTTCCAGACCATCAAGCAGGCCGTCACCGAAAAGGTCGGCGCCGAGCATTTCCAAGGCGTCACCGTACAGCCCATGGCCAAGCTGGACGGCTACGAGCTGATCATCGGCAGCAGCCTCGATACGCAGTTCGGCCCGGTCATTCTGTTCGGCACCGGTGGACAACTGGTCGAGGTATTCAAAGACCGCGCCCTCGCATTACCTCCTCTTAACTCCACTCTGGCCCTGCGCATGATGGAGCAGACCAAGATCCTGAAGGCGCTGAAAGGCGTTCGCGGACGCAAGCCCATCGACCTCACCGCCCTGGCCGATCTGCTGGTCCGCTTCAGCCAGCTGGTGGTGGAGCAACCCTGGATCAAGGAGATCGATATCAACCCGCTACTGGCATCCCCGGATCGTCTGCTCGCTTTGGACGCGCGCGTGGTGGTGCACGGTCTCGAGGTCACCGAAGACAAACTGCCCACTTCCGCCATTCGTCCTTATCCGATTCACCTGGTCAAAGAGTGGACGATGAAGGACGGAACCTCCGTCACCATTCGTCCCATCCGCCCGGAAGACGAGCCTATTATGATCGACTTCCATAAGAAGCTCTCCGAGCGCAGCGTTTACCTGCGTTACTTCCAGCCGCTGAAACTGACGCAACGCACCGCTCATGAGCGCCTGACCCGCGCCTGCTTCATCGACTATGACCGTGAGATGGCGCTGGTAGCCGAGCGCCAGGTCAACGGTGAGAAGCAACTGCTGGCGGTTGGCCGTCTCAGCAAGCTGCACGGCCGCGACGAAGCCGAAATGGCTGCGGTCGCCACCGACGACGCGCAGCATCAGGGATTGGGTTCGGAGTTGTATCGCCGGCTCATCCAGATTGCTCGCGACCAGAAGCTGACCAAGGTCATCTCCAACATGCTTCCGGAAAATCGCGAGATGCGCGCCATCTGCACCAAGCTCGGATTTGAAATGTCCTCCAGCCTGGAAGACAACATGATCCGCGCTGAGCTGAACTTGTAAAGCAGGTCCGCGCAACGAACACGATCGGGCAGCCGGCATGGGCAGGCTGCCCGGTTTTTGTCTCACGGTCGTCGTGCGCGACGCCAACTTCCCTGCGGATGCCAGTCCCATGGCAAATCCCGGCGGGCATGGTATGATTCGGAACTCCCAGAAGTGAAGTGGGACGGTGGCATCGTTGTGGCCGGAAAGTCTTGTCTGGCGCGAGCTGTACCATCCGTCGGAAGAAGTCTATCTCTCCCGCGGATCCAACGCCGGGTAGGACACGGTTGGCAGCGGGCGGGTTCAAGGGGCGATCGTTAGAGCGTGCCGAGCGAAAAACAGGTTCGTTGGTCCCAACTGCGGGTCGGCATCACTGTCCTGGTCGCTCTCATCACGCTGGCTATTCTCATTTTCCTCATGACCGGAACCACCGGTCTGTTCACCAAGAAATACATCGTTCGCTGTTTCGTCGATAACGCCGGCGGTTTGCGCGTGGGCGCTCCGGTGCGCCTGGAGGGCGTCGACATCGGCAACGTCACCGGCATTGGCGTGGTGAACGATCCCCGGCGGCGGGTGGCGCCGGTGGAAATCGTCATGAAGATCACCACCAAGTACGCTGACACCATGCGTAACGACTGCCAGGTTGAGCTCACTACCGCAGGCGTGCTGGGTGAAGTGTTCGTCGACATGGACTGCCGACAGGCCAAGGGCGCTCCGCTGCAGAATGGCGCTGAGCTGCCCACCCGCGACGTGCCGCAGTTGCAGGACGTGGTCCGCGCCAGCCAGGGAACCTTGGAAAACTTGGATGTCCTGATCAAGAAGTTGAACGACATCGTGGCCTTCATCCAGAGTGGCCAGGGTTCAATCGGCAAGGTCATCTACGATCCGTCACTGTTTGACCGCGCCAACTCCGCGGTGACCCAGTTGCAGCAGATCATGACCCAGATCAACTCGCCGAACGGCACCATCGGCAAGCTGCTCAACAGCGACGACCTCTACCAGAAAGCCAACAGCACGGTCGACACCCTGAACAAGATTGTGGCCGACATCAACAACGGCAATGGCACTGCCGGCAAGTTCCTGAAAGACCCGTCGCTCTACGACAACGCCAACAAGACCATCAATAACGCCAATAAGCTGATCGACGACATCAACGCCGGCAAGGGCACGCTGGGCCGCCTGGTGAAGGATGAGGCATTGGGCCGCAAGATCGACAGCACCGTCACCCACCTGGACAACATCACCTCGGGGCTCGACAAGGGTGAAGGCACCGCCGGCAAGTTCCTCAAAGATCCCGCGCTCTACAACAATGCCAACAACCTGCTGACCGAAACCCAGAGCCTCATCAAGGCGGTCCGGCAGGATCCCAAGAAGTACCTGACCATTCACCTCAAGATCTTCTGATCAGCATTAGGGTGCACTGCACGGAAACAAACTTCTATCAACTGGAACATCACGGGAATGCAGTCGTTCTGCGCCTCATCTCGGAAGACGGTACCAACCGCCTGACCCGCGCACGCGTACGCGCAGTCACCGCGGCAGTTGAGGAGTTGGCCGGTCAGCCTCCCTCGCGTCTGATCCTTACCGGCAACCAGCACTTTTTCTCCGCCGGGGCCGACCTCCACGAAATCGCCGCCCTGACGGGTCCTGAGGCATTGGACTTTGCCCTCGCGGGCCAGCGGCTGATGGCCGCCGTTGCCGGCTTTCCGGCGCCCACGGTGGCAGCGGTTCACGGCTACTGCATGGGAGGCGGGCTCGACCTCGCGCTGGCCTGCGATCGCCGCATCGCTGGGCCACATGCGATCTTCGGTCACCGCGGCGCTGCGCTGGGACTGATCACCGGTTGGGGAGGCACACAGCGCCTGCCTCGCCTGGTCGGCAAGGCGCGCTCGCTGCAAATGTTTCTGACCGCCGAAAAGGTTCCCGCCGCTCGCGCTCTGCGAATCGGATTGGCGAGCGCGCTTGCGCCCGACCCTCTCGCCGCCGCACTCGAGTGGTCTCCGACGTTGTCCAAATCCTGCTGAGCCTTGGCCCTTCCACAGGCTCAACGCTAGCGTTCGTTATCAGAGGAAGCGGTAACTGCCCTCGCGCTTTCATCAATCATTAACATTTGGGGAGCCGCCTCAGCTTGCCCGCTCTACAGCATCGCCTCTAGAATCGCCAAGGACAAACAGAACCAGCAAGTGGAGGAAGAATGGCTATTCTGAAAGTTGGAGAGGCCGCGCCGGACTTTGAACTGCCGGCGGTAATGGGCAACATCAAGTCCCAGTTCAAGCTCAGCGACTACCATGGCAAGAAGAATGTGGTCCTGGCGTTCTATCCGGCCGACTGGACGCCGGTCTGCGCTTCGCAGTTACCCGCGTTGAATAACGATCTGGAGCGCTTCGGAGCCTATGACGCGGTGGTGGTCGGGGTCAGCGTCGATTCCATTCCCAGCCACACTGCCTGGCAGAAGAAAGAGATAGGGATTCTCAGCTATCCGCTGGCCAGCGATTTCTATCCCCACGGCGACGTCGCCAGGAAATTCGGGATCCTGCGCGAGGGCGATCCCATCCCCGGCATCAACGAGCGGGCGATTTTTATCGTGGGTAAGGACGGCAAGCTGGCCTTCGCCAAGGTCTATCCCCTGGGCCAGGTCCCCAACAACGACGAAATCTTCGAGGCGCTGCGAAAGCTGTAAACCAGGTTCACAGTCAGCTGCGGATCGCATCGCCCGGCTTCCATCGACAACCGTTCGTCTGCGCAAAACAATGAGGAGGGCCCGTGCCCTCCTCTTTTCACTGCTCGCTGCGGTCCCGGAACTAGTCCATTCCCGGGTGAGGAGTGATGGATCCAAAGAGGCCGTGCACTTCGCCGTAGGGTCCTGCGGTGAAGAACAGGGTGTTAGCCGGACCGCCGGAGTGACCGTTACCGAAGGTCAGCCCCCACAATCCGTCAATCCTCAACGTCAGGCTGTTCACGTCGAACATGTTGCCAATCCACACGCCAGTCGTGGGATTGAACGCCATGATGGAGCCGCTGCCGAAGTTGCCAATCAGAATGTCGCCGTTGAATCCGTTGAAGCCGGAGGCCGGCGCCAGGGCCACGCCCCAGGGCGCGTTGAAGTACAGGTTGTGCGCCAGGCGGAACTGCAAGTTGCCCTGCGTGTCATAGACGTCGACGTAGCCGTTGCCGGCGCCAGGGACGTCGTCATGCTTGGCCGCGTCCTGCTTGGCGTAAGTCACCACGATCTGAGTGGTTCCGATGAGCTGCACGTTGAAGGGCGCGTAGCCCGAAGGGATGGTGGAGTCGACAAAAGCGCCCGATCCGAAGGAGTGGGTGGCAAAGTTGGCGTCGTACACCTCAATCGCGTTGGAATGGAAGTTGGCCACATACAGGTAGCTGGCGCCGCCCGCCGTCGCGATGGTCATTCCCTTGTACACCGCTCCGTTGCTGTTGTTGTTGATCGCGATGTTGGCGGTCGTACCAGAACTCCATCCGGAGATGGTTCCGTCTTCGGTGCAGAACAAGAAGCTGGCCGAAGTGCCGTTGATCTTGAAGTTGTTGGAGTTGCCGTTGAACACCGTGCCGCTGGGCGTTCCGGTACCGGTTGTGCCGGAAGGAATGGTCACCACCAATCCCTGAATCTGGCCGCTGGAGTTGTACAGAGTGGACAGGCCGGTGGCGTTGTCGGAAATCCACCACGGTCCCACCGGGCTGATCGACATGCCCCACGGGTTGACCAGGTTGGCGTCGGTATTGGCGGACACCGCCGGGATGTCGGAAGTAAGGTAGGTAACGTTTACCTTCTGTGCAGCAGCGGGCAAGCTCAGCAATGAAATCGCCAGCAGCGACAACAACGCCAGTGCGCCCAGGTGGGAGGCAGTTTGTGTTTTCTTGGTGCTCAGCATTCGTTTCTCCTCTGAATGTCGGAATGGATGGCTTCCGGCAACGCTTCGTCCCTGAATCGCTGCTGCCATAAGCTTCCTGCACTCTACCCAAGTGAAAACACTGAGTTGTCTTATGGGCGTGTCCATCTTGTCAAAACTTGTTGACAACTTTTGTTTCTCGAAAAAGCCTGTGATTGCAGGCTTTTGTCACAGATTTGTGAACATGCCATTGACCCTAAAGTGCCCGTGCTATTACCTGTAGTCAGCAACCAACGTCAGAAATGCGGATGTAGCTCTCCATGAATATGGAAAAGATCCTGGTCATCGAAGACGATCTGGCGGTTCAACGGGCCCTGCGGAGGACGTTTGAATCCGCCGGATTCGAGGTCGCCATCGCTCCCGACGGGGGAGTGGCGATGGAAACCTTCCGCGCCACCATGCCGCGCATCGTCATCCTCGACCTGCGGCTGCCCGGAAAATCCGGCCAGGACCTGTGTCGCGAAATCAAGCAGGAATCCTCCAACGTGCCTATCCTGGTCTTGAGCGCCGCCAGCGACGTACTCGACAAGGTGCTGTTGCTGGAGTTGGGCGCCGACGACTACGTCACCAAACCCTTCAGCCCCCGGGAACTGCTGGCCCGGGTGCGGGCTTCGCTCCGCCGGCTGAACCAGGCTTCCGACAAGGTAGAGAGCTTCAGCTTCGATGATGTGGAGGTCAACTTCTCGCGCATGGAGTTGCACCGCGCCGGCGAGTTGATCCCGCTCACTCCGCAAGAGTTCAAGATGCTTCGCTTCTTCTTGAATAATCCGGAGCGAGTGATCTCCCGCACCGAACTGCTCAACGAGGTCTGGGGATACCACAACTATCCCACCACCCGGACGGTCGATACTCACATTCTCAGGCTGCGCCAGAAACTGGAGAAAGATCCGACCGATCCGGCGCATTTTCGTACCGTCCATGGCACGGGTTATAAGTTCGTCCGGTAAATGGGCTCAACAAGGAGAAGGCGATGGGAAGATTACGGCTGAGGACAAAGTTTCTCATCGCCATGCTATTGACCTCCGCGGGATTGACCGCGGTGTCGCTGCTGATCGTCCAGCACACGGTGGCCAATCACGTCCGGCGCGGGCTGACCAGCGACCTAGCCGACTCCGTGGAAACCTTTCGCAACCTGCAGCGGGAACGCGAAGCCGACCTGGCCCGCTCGGCCGAACTCATGGCCGATTTGCCCAATCTGAAAGCGCTGATGACTTCGCATCATGCGCCGACCATCCAGGATGTCTCCCGCGAAATGTTTCATCTGTCCGGTGGCGACTTGTTCGCGCTGCTCGATACCAGCAACCAGTTCGTCGGTTTCCATACCAAGTCGCCGGGTATCACCCGCGAGCAGGCCCAGCCTCTGCTCGACCGCCATAGCTCGCTGGATGAGCCGGTGCAATGGTGGTTTGCCGGTGGACATCTCTACCAGGTAGTGTTGGCGCCCATCTACTTTGGTCCCCGCTCCAACAACGCACTGCTCGGCGTGGTGGCGGTTGGCTACGACATGAACGCCACGGTGGCCCGCGAAGTAAGCCAGGTTGCTGCCAGCCAGGTTGCCATCGTGTGCGGCGACACCGTCGTCGTGACTACTCTCAACTCCGAGCAGACCTCAGCCCTGCGCTCCCAGTTGGATAAAGAGCCCATGACCACCGGGCCCACCGACTGGAAGCTGGAGAAGGAAAGCTTCATCGTCTCGGCACTCACCCTGAATCCGGACCAGAGCCCGCGGGTTAGCATCCTGGTGATGAAGTCATATGATGAGGCGACCGCATTTCTGAATCACCTTCGCCATCTTCTGCTGGCAGTCGGCTTGGGAGCGGTGCTGGGCGGCAGCCTGCTGGTGTACCTCATCGCCGGAACCTTCACCCGCCCGCTGGAGAAGCTGGTGGATGGTGTGCGGGCGCTCGGCGGCGGCGACTTCCGCTATCCGTTACACGCGCCGGCTGCGGGCGAGGTCGCACAGTTGACCGATGCCTTCACCCGTATGCGCGACAGTCTTCGCCAGGCCCAGCAGAAGCTGCTGGATGCCGAGCGTCTCGCCACCATCGGCAGAATGGCCAGTTCGATCTCGCACGATCTGCGGCATCCTCTCACTGCAGTTCTGGCCAACGCCGAATTCCTGGCGGACGCCGACCTCAGCCCCATCCAGAGAGAGGAGCTGTACCTGGAAATAAGGGTGGCCGTGAACCGGCTCACCGACTTGATCGATTCCCTGCTGGAGCTTTCCCGTCCGGCTGAATCGCTGAACGTGATTGATACTCCGGTGGAGCGCAGCATCAGCCGCGCCATCGAACTGGTGCGGGCCCATCGCCAGTTCCACAAGGTGACCGTCGCTATCGATTCTGCCGGGCTGCACAGCGCGCAGTTCGATCCAAGGAAGATGGAGCGCGTTTTCTACAACCTGCTGCTCAACGGCTGCCAGGCAGCGCAAAGCGGCGGCAGCCACGTCGCCGTCACCGTGGCCGATCAGAACGGCGACCTAAAAATTCAAATTACCGACGATGGTCCTGGCGTAGAATCCTCCATCCGCGACAAACTGTTCCAGCCGTTCGTCAGCTTCGGCAAAGAGAACGGTACCGGACTGGGTCTGACCATCGCCCAGAAAATTGTTCAGGACCATCACGGCAGCCTGTTGCTGGAAAGCTCGCAGGCGGGACGCACCGTGATGGAGATTTTGCTGCCCCGCGCAGGCAGCAAGCGAACAGCCGACGACGGCTGGGTTACCGACGCTTCAAAACCGTACTCAGCATGAGGTAGTGTGGCCGTCACTGCCGTAAGCCCATCACGGGGTTGCAGAGAGGTGCGACATGAGATGCTCCAGCTACCAACGCTTCTGCCGGAATTTTCGCCAGGTGGTCCGGACAGCAGCTTCAGCCGAAAACGAGGACGCTCGCGTCTCCGCGATCGCCTTTCCGATAAGCGTTTTCAGGCGCTCCGTCGGCGTGCTCCTGTGTGCCGTGTTCGCATTGCAACTGGGCACTCTTCTGGCGTCATCGTGCATGGCGCAGTCTCAGCCGCCAGCCGGGAACGACGCCGCAGCGCTGGGAGAGTTGCAGTCCCAGGTCCGCGAGTTGAAAGACATGGTGTTGCAGCTTCAGCAGCAGACCGTTGCCAGCCGTGCAGAAATCACCCGCCTTCGCGAGGAGTTAGAGACCCGTCGCAACTCGGCCGAATCACCGGTTGAAGCCTCAACCATCGACGAAGCGTCGCCCTCGTACAGCGGCAACACTACGGCACAGCTGGCACAGCATCTGGACCATGTCGACGAAGAACAACAGTTACTCTCCGACAAAGTCAACGATCAATACCAGACCAAGCTGGAAAGCGCTTCCAAGTATCGTGTCCGCTTCTCCGGAATTGTGCTGTTCAACCTGTTCGGCAACAGCGGTGCGGTGGATAACGCCGATGTGCCCACCTGGGCCGCCCGTGCCAACCCAGGGGCATCGTCGGGATCCGTCGGCGGTACGCTTCGCCAATCCATCCTCGGCTTCGAAACCTTCGGTCCAACGGTCTGGGGCGCGCGCACCAGCGCCAACGTCAACTTCGATTTTGGCGGCGGCTTCCCAGCCACTTATAACGGCGTCGATTCCGGCCTGGTGCGACTGCGCACCGCGGCGGTTCGGCTGGACTGGAAAGATACTTCGGTCATTGCCGGTCAGGACCAGCTCTTTATCTCGCCCCTCAGCCCGACGTCGTTCGCTTCGGTCATCGTTCCGGCACTCTCTTATGCAGGCAATCTGTGGGCCTGGACGCCGCAGCTGCGGATCGAGCATCGCTTCAAGCTAGCGGACGATTCCCGCATCACGCTGCAGGCCGGATTTCTCGATTCGCTTACCGGCGAGCCTCCTGATGCTTATCACTACACCTGGTATCGCACCGCGACCGCCGGCGAACAGTCGCGCCAGCCCGCCTACGCCACTCGCGTTGCCTACTCCCATCCGCTCTTCGGCCAGACTTTCACTCTGGGCGCGGCCGCCTATTACAGCCGTCAGAACTGGGGCTATGACCGTAACGTCGACGGATGGGCAGGGATGATGGACATCAACCTTCCCCTGGGCCGGCGGTTCGCCCTGAGCAGCGCCTTCTATCGCGGCGCCGCCATTGGAGGTTTGGGCGCTGCTCTGGGACGCAGTGTGATCTTCGACGGGCCGCTGAGCAACCCGGACACCAATGTCACTCCGCTGGGGGTGGTCGGCGGATGGGGCCAGCTGAAGTACCGCGCCAATCCCAAACTTGAGTTCAATGTGGCCTTCGGACAGGACAGCCCGTTCACCTCCGACGTTCTCTACTATGGCGACCAGTCGCAGAGCTATTCCAACTCTGCCTACACCGCGAACCGCGGATACTTCGGCAACGTAATCTATCGTCCGCGCTCTGACCTGCTCTTCTCGATGGAGTACCGGCGCCTGCGAACGTTCACCATCTACGACAATAGTTACGAGGCCAACCAGATCAACCTGTCGATGGGGGTGATGTTCTGAGGTTTCCGGCAAAATTTGCGAGATCAGCAGTGCAGGCAGCGACGATCACCACGCTGCTACTGTTGGTGACCATCTGCCGTGCCCAGTCGGGCGTCGCCGTCAGCGGCAAAATCGTCCTGGTGGGGACCGGGAAAACCTCTTCGTCGAGCGTGGTCTGGTTGGCGCCCGTCGGGGGCTACCCTGACCTTCAGCCCATGCACGCCGTGCTCACGCAGAAGGACAAGATGTTCGATCCTCACCTGCTGGTGATCACGCGCGGCTCCAGCGTCGAGTTTCCCAACCGCGACCCCTGGTTCCACAACGTGTTTTCCCTGTTTAACGGCAAGCGCTTCGACCTCGGACTCTACGAGGCGGGCACGTCGCGCACCGTGCACTTCGACCGCGAAGGAGTGTCGTTCATCTTTTGCAATATTCATCCCGAGATGAGCGCCATCGTCGTTGTTCTGGGCAGCCCGTACTTCGCCCAACCCAATAAGCAGGGGGACTTCACCATAGCCGGCGTTCCTGCCGGCCGCTACACGGTGCACGTCTGGAACGAGTCTGCCCTGCCGGCCACGCTGCAGGCTCTGTCCCGCGAAGTGCAGGTGAGCGACACCTCCCACTCGCTGGGCACAATTTCCGTACAGGTCACCAAGCCCTCCTCCACGCCACACAAGAACAAGTACGGCCAGGACTACGAGCCACCTTCACCCAACAATCCGGTCTATGTGCAGCCTTAACGTCGAATTCGCTGCGGAAGTCCCCCGCCTCTTTGCTGAAGTGTCATCCCGACAGGAACGTAGCGGGCTCCCGGCAACGGACGCATGCGCTTTTGGAGTGGGGAGCGGGATGGAGGACCTGCTAGCCACACCACAACCAAGCTCCACGACAGGCGAACTTTCCATCCCGCAAGCTGTCATCTTGGGCGCCAGCGAAGGACCCCTATTGTTGCAATATTCCGACCCCCGTCCTGCCAGACTCATCGAAAGGCCCACCCACCGCCAGTAAAACGGATCATTCAGAGGAAGTATCACCTCGAGCACAGCGAGAGATCTGCTCTGTTTCCATCAACCATCACTCACCACCCCCGCGCCCGTCACAGTCCGGTTTGACCCGGCACGTTACAATTCGTGCGGCTGCAAAACTGCCAGGAGGCTGTATTCATGGCCACGGCTGAAACCGGGCTCGAGACCAAGTCCCTGCCTGAGAACGCCTATCAACTGCTAAAGGCGGGTGAAGTCTACGTTCCTCTAGTGCCCACCACAGTAAGCGTGCCCGAAGTCACTTGGCGCGCGGTGCTCTGGGGCACATTGCTGTGCATCATTTTCAGCGTGGCTTCGGCCTACTCCGCCCTGAAGGTCGGTCAGGGCATGGAAGCGGCGATTCCCATCTCCATCCTTGCCATCGGCCTGGCGCGTATCTATAAGCGCCGCTCCACCGTACTGGAAAACGTCATCATCACCGGAATCGGGGGCGCCTCCGGAAGCGTGGTGGCCGGAGCAGTATTTACCCTGCCCGCGCTGTACATCCTCCATCTGGATCCCCATCCGGTGCAGACCATCTTCATCTGCCTGGCTGGGGGCTGCCTCGGCGTTCTGTTCCTCATTCCCTTGCGCCGTTATTTCGTGGCCGAACAGCACGGCAAGCTGCCGTTTCCTGAAGCCACTGCCATCACCGAGGTACTGGTCACCGGCGAGAAGGGCGGATCGCAAGCCAAACTGCTGCTTCAGGCCACCATCATTGCCGCCATCTATGACTTTTTCGTGACCTCATTCCACGTCTGGAAGGAATACCTGAACTTCCAGTTCGTGCCCGTCATGAAGACGCTGGTCGATCGCCACCGCATGGTGTTCAACTTCGACGCCATCGGATTCATTCTCGGCCTGGGTTACATCATGGGCCTGCGCATCGCCATGATCTTCTGCGCCGGCGGCGTGCTGGTGAACTTCGTCCTGGTCCCTGTCATCTGGTTCATCGGCAATCACATGGCCGACGTCGCGGTTTACCCCGCAACCATTCCCATCTCGCACATGTCGGCGGCGGAAATTTATCGCTTCTACGTGCGCTATATCGGCGTGGGCGCCATCGCTGCCGCCGGACTGGTGGGCATTCTCAAGTCGTTGCGCGTGGTGGCCGGATCGTTCGGCATTGCCCTTCATGCCTTCCGCCACGGCGAAGCCGCCCACACCGAGCGAACCGATCGCGACGTCCCCATCATTGCCATTTTGCTCGGGGTGCTGGTATCGGCGCTTTGCGTAGGTATCTTCTATGGGCAGTTGCACGTCAGCTGGACCGTTCTGGCGATGGGATTGGCGCTCACCCTGCTGTTCTGCTTCTTCTTCACCACCGTGGCCGCCAACGCCATTGCCGCCACCGCCAACAATCCCGCTTCCGGCATGACGCTGCTGACCGTCATTGTCTCGGCGGTGGTGCTGCTGAAGTTCGGGCTCTCCGGCACCACCGGCATGTTCTTCGTGATGGCCCTCGCCGGCATGGTGTGCGTTGCCCTCTGCGTCTCGGGACAATTCATTACCGACCTGAAGGCGGGTTACTGGATCGGCTCGACTCCATCCGCGCAGGAGAAGGTGAAATTCATCGGCGTAGCTGCGTCAGCCATTACCGCCGGATTGACTATCGTTCTGCTGGCCAAGGCCTTCCAGTTCGGCGAGGCCGCACCGGGAGACCTGCGCCAGGTGCTGGTAGCACCACAGGCCTCCGCCTTGAAAGCAATCGTCGAAGGATTCATGAGCGGTCAGCCCGTCGCCTATGTTCTGTTCGGCATCGGCGCCATGATAACCGTCGTGCTGGAGATGCTTGGCCTTTCGTCGATGGTCTTCGCTCTTGGCATTTATCTGCCGTTGCAGTTGACCACGCCCATTTTGGCCGGTGGCTTTATCTCGCACCTGGTGAACAAGCGCGCCGACAAGACCGGCGAGGAGGCTGGCCGCTCCATTCGCGAGCGCGGTGTGATTGTTGCCGGAGGTCTCATGGCCGGAGGAGCGCTGGGCGGTGTCTTCGGAGCTGGTTTGCGACTGCTGCCAAAATACAGCGAAGGACTGATTCAAACCCCGTTCTATAGCAACGAACCCGTCTCGCAGACCCTGTCCGCCATCATGTTTATTGGGATCTGCCTATATTTGTGGTTCGCCTCGGTACGAGGGAAAGAGGCCGCATAAGATTGTGGCTGGGCCCGACGTTACAGGCTGCTGAAAAAGTCCGCATAGCGGCGATTTCAGGTAGAGCTGGCCTTTAGGCCAGCGTCGAAGCCGTTGATTTCTGTTGCCGAGTCGGCTTCAGCCCACGAAACCGCAGGTGAAGATCGAGTTTTTCGACAGCTTTCTAGTCATGCAGATCGACAATTTCACAAAGTGTTGAGCCGGCTTTAACCGGCGGTAATAATAGGAGCATCGTTATGGATCAAACAGGAAAGTATGTTGCTGACGCGGTTTTGGGTATCGACACCCTTTGGGGCGGAGACGTGATGTGTCCTTCAGGCACGGGGCGCTTCATCGCCGACTCGTGGTTCTCCGATGAGCCTTTGCCCGCGGCCTACACCACGCCTGCCGCCGCTCGAGTGCGCGAAACCGGCGGCGTCGGCGGCAAAACCGTCGATCGCGAAGCGGTAGAGAAATACCTTGGCGAAGTCGACCTCCCCGCCGCCATCACTGGCGTGAAGCAGTCAGCGGAAAAACTGGGCGGCCTTCGCGGCCAATATCTGTCGGGCATGGCCAACTGCCTGCAAGTGATGTGGGACCTCGCTATGGAAATCCTGGGCAAAGGTCCGGCCGTACCGTATGCGAAATGCGTCGAAGCTTCTACCGGCCGCCCGCCGGAGCCGTCCAAGCCCGAAGCCAAGCGCGACCGGGTTGCTGAGTTGCTGAATCGTGGCGGCTACTCTACCTCGCAAAATGGGGGATTGCTAAGCGCGGTCGACGCGTGGCGGAAAGAGCGCGTGACGCCGATGGGTTCGGTGCGCGCCATGGGCGCAGCGGTCATCGCCTACTTCGACAACCTCAGCGCCGCCAACCTGCTGCCGTATCTCCCTAAAGAACTGGCCTCCGTCCCGCGCGCCAACATTGAATTCCTGCCCATCAAGGACGCCTGGTTCTCCGGTTCGATGAACTACCTGGGCCATGCGCGCAATCCCGATGGTTCGCCGCAATACGAAGCCAGCTACGAGATCAACGCTTCGCTCCAGATCAGCTTCCCCGAATTCCAGCAGCTGGTGAGCCATGAGGTCGTGCCCGGCCACGTCACTACGTTCGCCTATCTGCAGAATTTGTACGCCCGCGGCCAGGCCGGGTTCGAAGCCACCGTGCTGACCATGAACACCCGTGCGGCCACGCTCTTCGAAGGCCTCGCCAACAACGCCATCCTGATGGCGCACGGCGTCACCGAGATCGAGCAGTTGCCCGACGAAGACATGCAGATCGGCGTGCTTCTGGCTTTACTGCAGGATGACGCCAAGAACCAGTCCTCGTACCTGACCTGGGGCGAAGGCAAGCCGCAGGCGGAGATAGCCACGGCTCTCCGGCGCGATTTCCTGGTCAGCGAAGAGCGCGCCGATAAACTCTCCGGCGCATGGGGACGCCATCCGCTGCTGGGCAGGATGTATTTGCCTGCCTATCGCGCAGGTACCGACAAAGTTGCGGCCTTGCGGCGGAAGTTCCCGCCCGAACGCGTGCTTCCCGCCATCTACGGCTGCTACGGGATGGTAGACATCAACACCGTGGACGATGTGTTGCGGACCCACGCCTAATCAATAAGCCGTCTTTTCTATCCGTCAGCAGGGGCGCCATCCGCGAGTTGTCAGCGCGCGATGGCATCCTGCTGAAGGGTTGTTCTCGCACTCGCTCCGGCTTTCGTGATCGCAGGACGCGAAGCTTTCGCGGCCGATTGCGGCACTTTGTATCCGTCAGTCAGCGTCTGCAGAAAGGCGACGACCGCGTCTTCTTCCGCTGGCGTCAGATGGAGATTGCCCAATTGCCGCGTATTGAGATTGGTGGCGTTCTCCGGAGCCGGCCAGCACGACACCTTTTCGCCTGGATCGTTGGGCTTGCAGCGGGCCAGGGTATCGCGCGTGTTGTAGAAGTGGACCACTTCCTTCAGGCTCTTGAAATATCCATTGTGCATGTAGGCTTTCACGAAGTCGGCGCGTGGCCGCATGTCGACGTTGCGCAAGGTAGGCACCTGAAACTTGTAGTCAAACTTGGGAGCGTACTGGATCCACTGTGAGTCCGGATTGAGCTGACCGCTCAGGCTCTTCAACTTGCGCAGGAAAAATCCCACACCTTCATCTTCGAACGCCGCGCCATCCGGATTGGCACGATATCCCTGCGCGTCGGGCTGGCTCTCGTCGTAGTACGGCAATGCCGGGTTCCTCGGAACACCCAGGTTGCTGGCAGTAAAGTCGGTGAACAGTGGTTCTTCTCCCGGGCCCCCGTCACGATGGCACGCATTGCAGCCTGCCTTGCCGCGAAACAGCTTATATCCTTCGTCTTCCTGTGGAGTGAACTGGGCCTTCCCGGCTTGCACGTTGTCGAACTTCGAAGTGAAGGGGTCCACTTCGGGCGAGGCTTCGTAGGCTGCGATGGCCAGGCCCATGCCGTCATAGTCCCGATCGGCTCGTTGCCGGCCGCTTGCAGAAAGGTGCACCGGATATTGATCGTTCGCGGGCGGCGGAGCGGAAGTGGCGCAGACCTTCTCCGCGTTGGCGGGCCAGGTGATGTCGAAGGATGCCGCCCCCCACACTTTTTCAAACAGCGAGCGGTAAGGCGATTGCGACAATCGATAGGCGACGCAAGCCGAGTCCGGCAATCCCATTTCCACCGGGTTGGTAGGCGGGCCCTGAGCTTGTTCCGCCGCCGGGCTCTGCAACCGATACCCGCTGGCCCGCATGTCCCAGAAATTCCCGCCGACGAAGTCTCCTTGCAGCGCATTGTAGTGCAGCACCGGAGCAAAGGTCGCGTACATGTAGCTTTGCGGCTTGCGCTGGCTGTAGCGATTCCGTACTGATCCCGGATAGGCCACGGTGGTCCGGTTTAAGGCCTCGATCGGGCCGGTAAATCCAGTCTCCGGAGTGTGACAAAAGCTGCACGCCTCGTTGCGGTGGACCGAAAGATTCTTGTCAAAAAGCAACAGCTTGCCCAGGGTGCGAATCTGTCCGGCGCGGTCCAGCGCAGTCTGCCCCATGGCGCTCAACGTATCGGACTCAATCTGGTCCATCTGCGCCTCAACCCGGGAGATTTCCTTATCCATGGATTTCGGAATCTTGTTATCAGCCGAACCCCCGACCTGTGCGGAAATTCGATGCGAAGCCAATACGGCGCATAGCAAGAGCATGAGGCTGAATACGAGCAGAATCAGAGCCGTTCGGCGCATTGCAATCCTCCAGAAGGAATTCAGAAGTGGGCCGAAAGCCAAGGCAAAAACGAGACCAACTCGGGCGCAATGTCGCGCCCCCAGTTGGGCGTCGTTGACGACCTTGCTATAGATTTAATTTTCGGGTCGAGGAATCTCGAATTGCAGAATATTCTTTCTCCCGCCTCACACCGCTTGTCCCGCGCTGAAGCCCGACGCCCACGCCCACTGAAAGTTAAATCCCCCCAGTTGCCCGGTCACGTCCACTACTTCTCCGACAAAGTAGAGTCCCGGCACCTTGCGGCTCTCCATTGTCCTGGCCGAAAGTTCATCCGTGTCGACCCCGCCGGCAGTGACCTCCGCCTTTTCGTAGCCCTCAGTTCCGTTGGGCCGCACCTGCCAATCGTGAAGCTGCTTCTCCATCACGTCGAGATCGGCGTTGGCCCATCCCGGCGGAGGATGCACCTCCACCCAGCGCTCGGCCAGGCGAATCGGCAACGCGCTGCGCAAGGCAGCCTTCGCGGCGGCAACGTCACGTCGCGGCTCGCGCCGCAGGGTTTCCGTAATCTCCCGCCCGGGCGCAAGGTCCAACTCAATCGGCTGCTTGCCGTCCCAGTAAGACGAAATCTGCAAGATGGCCGGCCCACTCAGTCCACGGTGGGTGATCAGCATCTTCTCGCGGAATTGCTGCCGGCCGATCCTGGCCACAACCTCCGTAGAAACTCCTGCCAAGTCACAGTAGCGCTTGCGATCGTCCGCGCCGAAGGTCAGCGGCACCAGCGCCGGGCGGCACGGCCGAATCCCGATGCCAAACTGCTTCGCCAGTTCATACCCGAACGCGGTCGCGCCAATCTTCGGAATCGATAGTCCACCGGTCGCCACCACCAGCGCGGGCGCACGAAACTCTCCTGTCTCCGACTGCACTACGAACTCCGACTCACGCTCGACCGACTGCACCTGGATCTTCGTAAGAATCGTTACTCCGGCTGCGGCGCACTCTTTTTCCAGCATGCTCACCACGTCCTGCGCCGAGCGGTCGCAGAACAATTGCCCCAACTTCTTCTCGTGATACGGAATGCCGTGCTTCTCGAGGAGCGCGATAAAGTCGGCGGGCGTGTAGCGCGCCAGCGCCGACTTGCAGAAGTGCGGATTCGACGACAGGAAGTTTTCCGGGCGGTAGTGCAGGTTGGTGAAGTTGCAGCGTCCTCCGCCCGAAATAAGGATCTTTTTGCCGATACGCTCGGCGCGCTCAAGCACCACCGCCCGGCGGCCCCGCTTGCCGGCTTCGATGGCGCACATCAGCCCGGCAGCGCCTGCGCCCAGTACAATCACGTCATAGGTTTCGGTGAGCAAGTCACGAGTTTCCGGTTTTGCAGCGCCGCTTGTCAAAGCCGAAGGTGGGTCAGTTTTAAAATCACCGGTGTAGGGTGGAGCGCGCCTTCAGGTGTGCCTGTTGCAGCAATCAGTTCAATGCGCGCTTTAGCGCCTGAGGTAAAGCTACCCGTTACTCAGCGGCCGAAGCCGAATTCTCAGGAAGAAGATCTCAACTGCACACCTGAAGGCGTGCCGACCGAAGATCACTTGACCACAACTTCTGACTGGCCTGTGACGAGGATTCGGCAGAAGGGCTGGCTCTGGAACGGCAGCCGTATCCAGATTTTTCTTTGCGGGTTTTACGCGCTGCTGCGCATCGAACCTTGCGTGGTCGCGGCGTGTGCGGGCGCGGCGTCGCCAACCGAGATCAGCAGCAGCGTAGCGTCGTCGGTGAAGTGGCTGGCATGGGCGCGCACTCGGTTCATGATTTGTGCATAGCGCTCGGGCAACGTAGCTTTTGCACCGTCTGCCGCCAAAGCCTGCAAGCGTTCCGGGCCAAACTCCTCTCCGGAATCATTCGCCGCCTCACTGACCCCGTCCGTATAGAGCAGCAGGCCGTCACCGGGCGTGAGGGTGACGCGTTCCGAGCGAAACTCCTGCTCCAACAGAAATCCCAGCACCGGCCTGGTTGGGTCCAGCACTTCCAGCGTCCCGTTCTGCCGCCGCAGAATCGGCGGACAGTGCCCGGCATTCACAAAGTGCAGTACCCGGGTCGTCAGGTCGAGCACACCGTAGAAGATGGTAATGTAGTGCCCTTCGCCCAGCTGGTTACGCAGCGTGGTCTCCACCTGCGCCAGCACCACCTCGGGACTGTTGCTCGACGACGACAGCGTGCTGACCGAGGCATACAGCATGGCCGCAATCAGCGCTCCCGGCGTTCCTTTGCCGGAAACGTCAGCCACGCAGAAGTGCAGCATGTCGGCCGTGGGCTGCCAGACGCCGAAATAATCTCCTCCCACTACGCCCGCCGGCACACTGTCGCCAAACAGTTCAACTCCGTGGGCCTCCACGTGGCGCTGCGGCACAATGCGGGTCTGCAACTGCTGCGCATCCTGCCGCTCGAAATCGGAAACCCGCTGCGACGACCGAATCTCCTCCGCCCTCCGTATCAGCGATTGCACCTTCTCCAGCAAGGCATCGTTCCGCCACGGCTTCTCGATGAAGTCCGACGCGCCGTGCTTCATGGCACTGACCGCCAGGTCCACGTTCCCCCACGCCGTCAGCGCAATGATCGGCACCGCCGCGTCCAGCTCGCGGAGCTGCTGGATCAGCTCCAGCCCTTCGATGCCTGAGGTGCTGTCACGCTGGTAGTTCATATCCAGCAGGGCAATCGCCGGCGGATCGGCCTGCGCCGCCGTCAGCGCTTCGTTCGGCGAGGCGCACAGCGTTACCGTGTAACCCTTGCCGCGCAGCAGCATAGCCAGCGCTTCGCGGACGTGCTCCTGGTCTTCGGCAATCAGGATGTTCGGTTGGTCGTCACCAGCTCGCATAATGTGTCCCGCACATTGATATTGCAGACCGGATGCCAGCCTCATACTGCCTGTATCTCGAGGCATCTCAATAACATGCGTGCAGATTCTCCAGTCGCTTCGCCCACAATCGCAAAAGCCCTGTCCGGAAATGGACGGAGGGAACAACGGATCACATCTCGGAGTTGGACCTGAACCGGCGCAACCCGGGCTACCGCCTTGCTAGCGGATTTCCCAACCACACGCCAGCCCGTGTAAAATCAGATGTTTATCCTTCGAGCCGCGTTCCAGGCGGGTCCCAGCACAAGCATGGTGCAATGGAGTGCTTTCCACGGCACAGGCCCGCAAATCGCCGCAAGCTGGCGTACCTGGTCCTCGGCTCTCCCGAGCACCATATTTGCACTTAATGTAAGGAGCCTTAAGAAATGGCGATTCCAGCCACCCAACTGCGTCCCGGCATGGTGATTAAGCACAACAACGATTTGCATTCGGTGTTCAGCGTGGAACACCGCACCCCGGGCAACCTGCGGGCGTTCATCCAGGCCAAGCTGCGTAATCTGCGCACCGGCGCCATGTTCGAGCACCGTTTCCGCTCCGGTGACGCCATCGAGAAGATCACCGTCGATGAGGTTTCCATGGAGTTTCTCTATGCCGACGGTGACGATTATTACTTCATGAACACCGAAAACTACGAACAACTGCATCTAACCAAAGACATCCTTGGCGATGCGGTCGACTACCTGATCCCGAATTTGGCTATCAAGGTAGAGTTTTTCGACGAAAAGCCTGTGGGTGTGGAGTTACCCCAGACGGTCGAACTTACCGTGGTGCAAACCGAACCCGGCTTGAAGTCGGCGACGGCCAGCAGCGTAACCAAGCCTGCGACCACCGAAACCGGTCTGGTAGTTCAGGTTCCACCCTTCATCAACGAAGGGGAAAAGATCCGGGTAGATACCTCCGAAGGCGCCTATTTGTCGCGCGCCTGACCGGATGGAACTGCCCGGAACAGGGCGGTGCGGCCCGTTTCGCCGCGGCAGTTCTATCTCATGTTCGGAGAACGCAACAATGAAGAAATTGATGTCCTTGACCTTGTGCCTATGTTTCGCGCTTCCCGTTGTAGCTCAGGAAAAAGAAGCGGCCCGGCTGAAAGATTCCTACGACGTGCTGAAAGCGGTCATCGGCATGCCGGACAAGGGTATTCCGCGCGATCTGCTCAATAAGGCAGAGTGCGTGGTGGTGGTGCCCTCGGTGAAGAAAGCGGCATTCGTCGTTGGCGCCAGCTATGGCCGCGGCGTCATGACCTGCCGCACCGGCACTGAGTTCCGTGGTCCCTGGAGCGCTCCTGCGTTTTACGCTATTGAAGGCGGCAGCTTCGGATTGCAGGCTGGCGGCCAGGCTACCGATTACGTGCTGCTGGTCATGAACGAACGCGGCGCCCAGTCGCTGATGTCCAGCAAAGTCAAGCTGGGCGGCGACGCTTCCGTGGCAGCCGGTCCCGTCGGCCGGGCTACCTCGGCGGAAACCGACATCGTGATGAAGGCGGAAATTCTGTCCTGGTCGCGCAATCGCGGTATCTTTGCCGGCATTTCCCTCCAGGGTTCCACCTTGCGCTCGGATGACGACGCCAACAAAAATCTGTACGGCAAGGAACTGAACGCCAAGCAGATCATCATGGAACACGCCGTCAAGACACCGGCCGCCGGCAAGCCGCTGGTTTCGCTGCTTAACCGCATGTCTCCCAAGCACATGTAGTTTGTTTTGGGACCAACGACAATTCGATGTTGGAATAGGGGCTGGCCTGCGGGCCAGCTTTTGTTTAGCATCGAGGTTTGACCTCCAACCGCCATGCCTGATCTGGAAACCCGCCGCTATGTCGTAACCGGACGCGTGCAAGGCGTCGGCTTCCGCTGGTTCGTGGAGCGCGAAGCCGTGCAGCTGGGACTGACCGGCTGGGTTCGCAATCGCCCCGACGGCGATGTCGAAGTCATGGCCACTGGCACGCGCGACCAGCACCGAACCCTGCGGCAGAAGTTGCAGCAGGGTCCGCGCGCCTCGCGGGTCGACCACGTAGGCGAATCTCAGGCGCCGTTTCTGGAAGCGCCCTCATTCCGTATCGAAGGAGTCTGGTAATTGACCCAAACTAAGCCGGTTCCCAATTGCGCCGATCTGAAGCAGCTTATCCGCGAAGTTCCCGATTTCCCCAAGCCCGGCATTCTCTTCTACGACATCACTACCCTGCTGAAAGACCGCCGCGGTTTTGCCCGACTCATCGATGCGCTCACCGAGCGCTACATCGGCCAGGACATCGACCTGGTGCTGGGCATCGAGGCGCGCGGCTTCATCTTTGGGCCGGCCCTCGCCTATCGCCTGAACGCCGGCTTCGTTCCCGTGCGCAAGCCAAAGAAGCTGCCCTCTGACGTGCTGCAGTGGAAGTATGAACTGGAGTATGGGCACGACACCTTGGAGATCCACCGGGACGCCATCCAGCCCGGCCAGCGAGTGCTTATCTGCGACGATCTGCTGGCCACCGGCGGCACCGCCAAGGCCACTGCCGACATGGTGAAACAACTCGGCGGAAGCATCTGCGGTATGGCTTTCGTGGTGGAACTCGACGGCCTGCATGGCCGCGACAAGCTGAAGGACTACGACGTGTTTTCGCTGCTGCACTACGAGATGTAGGGCAGCAGTTTCCCTTGTTCAGCGACGCGGGTTCACCAGAGCGTCTTGACCATGGTCATTTCAACACGGTCACTTTGACCCGCTGCCGCGAAGCACCCGGCGGCCCTCAAACTTCAGGCTTCCCTCCAGCACCATTCGGATGCCTTCCGAATACGCGACGTGTTCCTGCTCCAGGATGCGCGCCGCCAGCGTGTGGTCGTCGTCCGTATCCAGCACGGGTACCGTCTTCTGCACGATGATCGCTCCGTGGTCCAGGTTTTCGTCCACAAAGTGCACCGTGCAGCCCGACACCTTCACCCCATAGTCGAAGGCCTGCTTCTGGGCCTCGAGCCCGGGAAACGCCGGCAGCAGCGAAGGATGGATATTCAGGATGCGGTTGGGAAACTGCTGCACAAACCACGGCGAAAGCAGTCGCATGTACCCCGCCAGGCACACCAGGTCCACTTTAGCCTCGCGCAGCGCCCCCACCACCTCGCGGTCGTGATCTTCCCGCACTTTGCCCTTGGAGGGGATGACCAGCGCGTTGAGGCCCCGCTGGCGAGCCGTGGCGATGCCCCCGGCGTCCGTCCGGTTGGAGATAACCACGGCAATGTTGGCCTGGAGCTTACCGGCGGCAACGTTATCGGCGATGGCCTCGAAATTCGATCCCCGCCCCGAGAGGAGTATGCCCAAGTTGTTCATGATGGTGACCTTGCATCATAAACCGTCGCTTCGGGGTAGAGAAACTCGCACCTGGCCATGGCTTCTCGCAGCCAGAATCACGCCCATGAGTCCTTTTGGGGGTTAGGTGAATCAAACCCCTGTCAGCGCAGTTCGCTCCAGTCGCGTTTGCTGGGATCGAGCGATTCCGGTAAAATTAATTCTTTGCGACCAGCGAGTTAGGAGTTCCTATGAAGGCAGCCATCCATCCGGCTTACGATGAAGTACGCGTGCACTGTGCGTGCGGCAACACCTTTAGCACCCGTTCGACCAACAAGTCCGATATCAACGTGGAAATCTGCTCCGCCTGCCACCCGTTCTTCACCGGCAAGCAGAAGCTGATGGACACCGCCGGACGCGTCGAGCGCTTCCGCCGCAAGTACGCCAAGTCCGACGCCGGCAAGGCCGAAGCGGCCAAGAACGAAGCCGCCGCCAAGAATTAACTGCGGCCAACTTGAAATTACAAGCCTCCGCTGAACGGCGGAGGCTTTTCTTTGCTTTCCGGCTTACTTTTCCGCGCCACTCAATGCCCGGTCGAGCGACAGCGCACCCGAACCCTTCACCATAATCAGCAGGCACAAGGCTATCGCCAGCAAGTGATATTCAAAGCCCTCGCCCTTCTGCTGGCCCGTCCAGTTCATGAACAGCCCGTTCGCCATGTGAACGGTCACGATCGCCACCAGCATGTTGACCGCGATGCCAAACGCGGCGATGCGTCCCAGCAGGCCAACGATCAGCCCCAGACCGCCGAAGAACTCTGCTGCAATCGCGAGGAACGCCAGCGGGGCAGGGATCCCCAGCTTCGCCGTGAGGAAGCCCATGGTGCCGTGGAAGCCGTAGCCGCCGAACCAGCCCAGCATCTTCTGCGCGCCATGGGCGAAGAACACGATGCCCAGGATCAGGCGTACCACGGTCAAGGTCAAATCGTTAGAAGTTGCCAAAAGCTTTCGCAAAATAATCCTCCTCGAATGCACCGCCCTCAGGCGATGGCGAAGCTGCGCATAGAAAGGGCCCCATACTGAAATCCCTCAAAAATGTGACTGATCGCCCCGCCGTTTCCCGCCGCGCCCAGGGCAAAAAACACGGGAGCAAAATGCTCAAAAGTCGGCACCGCCAGCTCGGCATGGGATGCCAGTTTGCGGTAGTTCACCAGGCTGGCGATGTCGTGCTGCTCCAGCTTTGCCCCGAACCAGTCGTCAAATTGCTTCGCCCAGGGTTCCACCGGCTGATCGATGGGGCCACCCCGAAACATCCGCAAGTTGTGAACAATGCCACCGCTGCCAAGAATCAGGATGTTCTCCGAGCGCAGAGGGTGCAGCGCCCGGCCCGCGTCGTAAAGTTGTTGTGGCGTCAGGCGGAGCGGTAGCGAAAGCTGCACTACGGGAATTGAGGCGTCGGGATACATCAACCGCAACGGCCCCCATAGTCCATGGTCCAGCTCATGATCCGCGACCAACTCGGAGGTCCACCCCCCGGCCTTCAGCAGCCCTGAGACACGCTTTGCCAGTGCAGGCTCGCCTGGGGGTGCGTACTTCACTTCATATAGTTGGTGGGGAAATCCGCCGAAATCGTAAGCCGCCTGGTAGCCATCGGCACGGCTGACGGCGAAGGACGTCGTGCTGTCCCAGTGAGCCGAAATGGCGACGATGGCTTGGGGCCGTACGCGTCGGCCGAAGCTGGCCAGCGCATCCTGGTAGGGTCCCCGCTCCAGCACGACCATGGGGGAGCCATGGGAAATAAACACTGCCGGAGCGGTCGTTTCGCGAACTGCATCTTCCATAATCAAATCCCGCCTATTGGAAGATGAGTGTTGCAACACGCAAGTTGCAGATTTATTTTGCCGGGCTGCCCGCCGCTGTGTCCGACGCCTTGAACGCCGTCCAGGGATGACCTTTCATGTCCCCCAGCACCGAACGCTGCCACTCAAACTCGGGATGCTCTTTCAGGAATGTGTCGGCGATGAAATCCTCACCGCACGGGCGCCCGGCCCGCGCCTGCAGCATCATGTTCTTCGCCATGGTGGCGTCGGCCGCCTGGGCGGTCACCGCTCCGGAGGGGTTATAGGGCGGCTCGGACCATGACGGCTCGCCGGTGGGCGAGTTCGTGCCGTGGCCGCACAGTCCCCGGAAGTTACGGTCGTCCTTGCCTTCGAAGGTGTCCCAGTGATCGGCCAGGAACTTTTGCGCCATGGTCACGTCGATTTGCCCTTTGGCCGGAGGCAACACCTGTTCCCAGCGCACCCGGCGCGCGTTCGGCGAGTTGGACATCACCGTGGGATCGAAATCCGTTTCTTCCTTGGTCAGCTTGGGATCGCTGGGATAGTTCGCTCCCTCGAAATAGCCGTCCTTGGTGCGCCACACGCGATGCAGCTTCAATCCAATTTCAAAGCGCGCCACCTCGCCGGTCTTGTTATCGGCCAGCAGCCAATCATTCGCATAGCCGCCGTTGTTGCCGTCCAGCATGATCTGCACATACTCGTCGATGGAGCTGCCGTACTGCAGTGCCTTGCGGGCGCGCACAAACTCCGGCTTGCCGTTGGGATCGAACAGGGCGAAGCCGGTGATGGTGGTCTCGGTCACCATCAGCCCGGAAGAATTGATGCCGAAGTCGTCATCGCTGACGATGATCCCCGGGAAGCCGTCGTACAGCATGTGAAAGCCATGCTCCGGCACGACGTCGAAGATCATGGTCCAGCGCTTGCCGACGGAGATGCTGGTCCAGTTGCTGTGGGCGATGACCGGCTTGTGGTCCTTAGTCCACGACCCCGTGGCGACGAAGGCGCTGCAATTGCCCGGCGCTTTCAAATCGGGAGCATTGGCCCGCTTTTCCTGACGGTCGAGCCACGGAACGTAGTAGTCGGGGACTTCTTCCATCGCATTGAGCGCCACCACGTCCCAAACATCCAGGGTGGAGCCGTGCGCCTTCAGGCCATCAGCAATGCCCTGCAGCTCCTGCTGATATTCGGCTTCAATGTGCGGCCACAAAATGTTCTGTGCGGTGGCGCGATAAAACGCCCATTCCCGCTTGGTCCGGCGAACATCGTTGAACTGCACCACCCGGAAGCCGTCTTCGATCTCGGGGGTCAGCAGGTAGCCATGCTGGTAGCCCACGTCGCTGGGCGAGCCCTCCAGGTGCACATACACCCAGCCTCCGCGCTCGAAGCGATAGGCCGCCTTCAGCCGCGCGTCATCCGCCTTGGCAGCATCCTGCTTGGAACCGGCCATCGCCGTCGCGCCGAAAATCAATAACCCAAGCCCACAGCCGATCAAGATACGAAGTGCCGAGCGCATGTTGTCCTCCAAATTCTGAGCCACCGGGTAGAAGGCAGCAGCTTATCAGTTGCTGCGCGAAATGCAATCGGCGCGCGGGCTGCGCTTTCCATTGCTGACGGCGTACCCGTCCTTTATCATCATGCGCTTGGGGACCCACATCATGCCTACCTACGCTGTGCGATTCGCCAGCCGCCTGCTCACCTGGGGCGCACTTCTCCTCAGCCTGACTGCCGTTCTCGACGCGCAAAGCAAGAAGGCGCCTGCCGTCACCGCTACTACATGGAAGTTCGCTATCTCCGGCGATTCGCGCAACTGCGGCGACATCGTGATGCCGGCCATTGCCGCGCAGGTTCGCTCCGACGGCGCCGAGTTCTACTGGCACCTCGGCGACTACCGCGCGATGTCGAACTTCGACGAAGACTACCGCCGCACCCATCCCCAGGCCAGCATCGCGCAATACTTCAACGACGCCTGGCCCGACTTCATCCAGCACCAACTCGTCCCTTTCGGCGATCTGCCAGTTTATCTGGAAATCGGTAACCACGAACTGGTCGCGCCCAAGACGCGGGAGCAATACATTTCCCAGTTTGCCGATTGGTTGAACCAGCCTGTCCTGCAAAAACAGCGACTGGCGGACAATCCCAGCGATCATGAACTCAAGACCTACTACCACTGGATCGATCGCGGGGTCGATTTCATCAGCCTAGACAACGCCTCCAGTGACATGTTCGATTCGGCGCAGATGTCGTGGTTCAAGATGGTGCTAGGCAACGACGCCAAGAACCCGGCGGTGCGGGCCGTTGTGTTGGGCATGCATGCCGCGCTGCCCGACAGCTCATCGGCCGGCCACAGCATGAACGATTCTCCCCAGCAGACGGTAACCGGCCGCAAGGTCTACGCCCAGCTATCGGCTTTCCGCAAGAACACCAGCAAGAAGGTCTACGTGCTGGCCAGCCACTCGCACTTCGTGATGAATGACGCCTACAACACGGCGTGCCACAAAGACGACGTTCTTGCCCGGCTGGATCATGGGTAGCGCCGGGGCGGTGCGTTATCGCCTGCCTCCCGATCGCCGGCTCTCGACTATCGACAAGACCGACGTCTACGGGTACTTGCTGGGCACGGTGAGCCCGGATGGAACGATTGACTTCCAATTCCGAGAGGTCAAGCAAACCGACGTCCCGGCCAGCGTGGTCAACGAATATACCCAGGAGCAGGTGAATTGGTGCTTCCAGCAAAACAAGTCGGACTACACCCCGTCGAACCCAAAGTGCGACCTGCCCCCGCCGTCCAATGGGCAGTGAGAGCAGGTTGTTAGTCGCCGTTGCATTGCAGGACCAAAGAGATTTTCTCCGTGTCTTCTGTGCCTCTGTGGTGAATCGCTTCCACTCCCATGCTGCAACTCAACGTCTCCCATTACGAAGCCATCCGCCACCACGGCGAAGAAGCCTATCCCAACGAATGCTGCGGGATCCTGCTCGGCATCGCTGAAAGAGAGGTTCGTGTAGTGAAACGCACCGTGCGCTGCACCAACATTTGCGCGCACTCGCCGCAAAGCCGCTACGAAATCGATCCCCGGGAGCTGGTGCGTGCCCAGCGCGATGGTCGCGAAGATGGCCTGGACATCGTAGGCTTCTACCACTCCCACCCCGACCACCCGCCGCAATGGTCGCCAACCGACCTGGAGAACGCTCACTGGATCGGCTGCTCGTACGTCATCACCAGCATAGAAAAGGGCAAGGCTGCCGAAACCAGATCGTTCGCGCTGAAGGGAACGACAGAAGAAGACAAGGCGCTGGTTGAAGAGGAATTGGTCATAGAGCCGTAGGGGAGATCAGTGCTAAGCAGTTGGCACTTGGCATTTGGCCAAGGTGAGCAATCAGCCGGGACGTTCCCCCCCAAACTCTGTACCGGTTGCTGACACCTGACTACTGACTGCTGATAGCTGACTCTGACCGCCAACAGCGAATTGCGGCCTTTATCAGCTACAATCTCTGTTCCTTCTATGCTCCGCTTTTCTACAGCTGGTGAGTCCCACGGAGAGGCGCTGGTGGCCATGCTTTCGGGCATGCCCGCCGGGGTCGCGGTCGACCTCGCCTTCGTGAACCACGAACTGTGGCGTCGCCAGCAGGGCTACGGCCGCGGCGGACGCATGCGCATCGAGCGCGACACCGCCCACATCCTCAGCGGGGTGCGCCATGGCAAAACTATCGGCTCCCCCATCGCCATGCTGCTGGCCAACAAGGACTGGCAGAATTGGACCGAGTCGCTGCCGGTGGAAGAAGGCGATCCGGCCAAGCACAAGCGCGTTGCCTCTCCGCGCCCCGGCCATGCCGATCTCGCCGGAGCGGTGAAATACAACTTTACCGAAGCCCGCTACGTGCTGGAGCGCGCCTCGGCGCGCGAATCCGCCGCCCGCGTTGCCGGTGGCGCCCTGGCCAAACTTCTTCTGCGCGAATTAGGCATCGAGGTCCTCAGCCACGCCATCGCCGTGGGAAGTGCGCGCCTGGACAAGCCCGTTTCGTGGGACGCGATTGCCGCCTCGCCACCAGGGAAGAAGTCCTGCTCGGCTGCGCCGATCCCGAGGCCGAAGCCCGCATGAAGGAGCAGGTCGATATCGCCCTGCGTACCGGGGACTCGGTGGGCGGGGTCTTCGAGGTCGTGGCCCACAATGTGCCGCCCGGCTTGGGAACCTACGTCAACTGGGATGAGCGCCTGGATGCACAACTCGCCGCCGCAGTGATGTCGTTGCAGGCGGTCAAAGCCGTGGAGATTGGCGACGCCGTCGAGGCAGCGGCTTCACTCGGCTCGGCCGTGCATGATGAAATAGGATACGAGCGGGACTCGAAAGACACGTTCACCGGCTTCACTCGTCGCTCCAACCACGCCGGCGGCCTGGAGGGCGGCATCTCGAACGGCGAAGACATTCGCGTGCGTGGCTACCTGAAGCCCATTTCGACCTTGCGCCGCCCGCTGGGTTCGGTGGACTTCACCAGCCGCGAGCCGGTGAAAGCCGCCTACGAGCGTTCCGATGTTTGCGTCGTTCCGGCGGCCGGCGTTGCTGCCGAAGCCATGGTGGCGCTGACCCTGGCGCGTTGCGCGCTGGAAAAGTTCGGCGGCGATTCCCTGCTGGAATTGAAACGGAATTACGACGGCTACTGCCAACAGTTGCGAAACTTCTAAATGATCTATCCCATCGTGAAATTCGGCGATCCGGTCCTGGAAAAACCGTCCGCCCCCATCACCGTGTTCGACGACGAACTCCGCAAGCTGGCCGACGACATGTTCGAGAGCATGTATGCTGCGCAGGGCGTCGGACTGGCCGCACCGCAGATCGGTATCGCCAAGCGCATCGCGGTCATCGACGTGACCTTCAAGGAAGACCCGGAGGCGCGCATCGTGCTGGTCAATCCCGAGATCGTCCACACCGAAGGCAAAATCACCTCCAACGAAGGCTGCCTCAGCCTGCCCGACTTCCGCGAGAAGGTGACCCGGGCGCGTACCGTTACCGCGAGGGCGCAGGACCTCACAGGCAAGACCATCGAAGTGACCGGCGAAGACCTGCTGGCGCGAGCGCTGCTCCACGAAACCGATCACCTCAACGGCAAACTCTACATCAGCCACATCAGCGCCCTGAAGCGCGACATCATGCGGCGCAAAATCCGCAAGCTGGTGAAGCAGGGAGAATGGTAGCCCCGTCATGATGGACCTGGTGTTCTGCGGAACGCCGATGTTCGCCGTCCCCACGCTGGAGAAACTGGTGGCCGCGGGCTTTCGCGTGAAGCTGGTCGTCACCCAACCCGACCGCCCCAGCGGCCGCGGCATGGAACTGGCGGCGTCGCCGGTCAAACGCGTCCGCCCTGGAACTCGATCTCCCAGTCACCCAACCGGCGAAGATCAAGAACAACGACGAATTCCGCCAACAACTGGAAAGCATCGCGCCCGAGGCAATCATCGTCGTCGGCTACGGCCGCATCATCCCGCAGTGGATGATCGACCTGCCCGCCGCTGGGCAACATCAACCTGCACGGATCGCTCTTGCCGAAATATCGCGGCGCGGCGCCGATCCAGTGGGCGATCGCTATGCGGAGAGACCATCACCGGCGTCACCACCATGCGCATCGATGCCGGCCTCGATACCGGCGACATTCTGCAGCAAGTGGAAGAGCGCATCCTGCCGGAAGACACGGCGGTTACCCTGGCGCCGCGGCTGGCGCAGGCCGGGGCCGAACTCATGATCTCAACCCTGGCTGGGCTAGCGAACGGCAGCATCACGCCGCAACCACAGGACAATCTCCAGGCCACGCTCGCGCCCATCCTGAAGCGCGAAGACGGCATGATTGATTTCGCCCGTACCGCGACCGACACCTGGAACCGGCTGCGCGGATTTCAGCCGTGGCCGGGTGCGTTCACCAAGCTTTCGCGGCAAAGGACTGCACGTTCACGCCGCCGCGCCCGCGCCAGACGGCACCATCGCTCCCGTCGCACGTTTCACCGTCGACAACGAGCGCCTGCTGCTGGGCTTCGCGCACGACACCGCGCTGGAAATTCAGGAGCTTCAGGTGGAAGGGAAAAAGCGGATGACCGCGCGGGATTTCATCAACGGCTACCGGCCGAGGGCGGATGAGATGTGGGCGAAGCCGAAGCATTTGGCAGTTAGCACTTGGCATTTGGCAGGAAGTACTGGTGGTTTGCGTCAGGGCATAAATTCAAGAGGCCGCTGAAACGGTCCGCGAAGCGGCGATTTCAGGTAGAGCTGGCCTTCAGGCCAGCGGCTGAGCCACTGATTCCTGTCGCTGAGTCGGCCAAGTGCCAGTTGCCAAATCCTAATTGCTGATTGCTAAAGGCCGCCTTCCCATGCCAATTTCTCCCGCACGCGTCGCCGCCTTCGACATCCTGCTACGCGTCGACCAGCAGGGCGCCTACGCCAGCGAACTGCTGCATGTGGAGCGGCTGAATAAGCTCAGCCTTGCGGACCACGGGCTCGCCACGGAAATTGTTATGGGTGTGCTGCGCTGGCGCTCCCGTCTGGACGAAATCATCGCTGCGGCCGCCGCGCGCTCCCTCACCAAGCTCGACCCCGAAGTGCTGACCGCCCTGCGCCTCGCTACCTACCAGCTTCGCTATCTCAGCCGCGTACCGGCGCATGCCGTCATCAATGACAGCGTCGATCTGGTGAAACGAGCGCAGAAGCGTTCCGCCGCGCCATTCGCCAATGCTGTGCTGCGCAAGATTGCCGCAACAAACATTGAGCCGCAGCCTGAACCGAGTGAGGAGACAGCTGGTTCCCTGGCTCGCGACTTCGCCCACCCCCAATGGCTGATCGAACGCTGGGTAGCTGCTTTCGGTACCGAACGCGCGCATCACATCTGCGCTCACGATCAGCAAATCCCCGCCGTCGCCATCCGCCTCGACAACGCAGAAGACGAAGCCCAAATGCGCGCCGACGGCGTGGAACTTGTGCCTGGAGCGCTGCTTTCGTCGGCACGCATCGTCACCGGTGGCGAGGTCACTCGTACCCAGGCGTTCAAAGATGGCCGCGTTTTCATTCAGGACGAGGCCTCGCAACTGGTGGCAGCGCTGGTCGGCACCGGCTCGCGCCTGCTCGACTGCTGCGCAGCTCCGGGGGGCAAGACCGCTGCCATCGCCGCGCGCAATCCTACCGCGGAAATCATCGCCGCCGAACTGCATGCTCACCGCGCCGACCTGCTTCGCAAACGCGTGCGCGCCGCCAACGTGCAAGTTATCCAGGCCGACGCGCTAGACCTGCCAACTTCCGCGGGTTTCGACCGCGTTCTGGCTGACGTGCCATGCTCAGGAACGGGAACCCTCGCGCGCAATCCGGAAATCAAGTGGCGACTCAAGCCTGAGGACCTCACCGATCTGCACGCCCGGCAAGTCGCCATCCTTCGCGCGGCTTTAGCGCAGCTCGCCCCCGGAGGACACGCCGTCTATTCCACCTGCTCGCTGGAGCGCGAAGAGAATGAAGCGGTAGTTGAAGAAGTGTTACGGGACGCTGAAGGTTATCGACTGCGTGATGCCCGCGAAGACCTGGAGCGGATGCGAGCTAGCGGCGAGTTAGTATGGCCCGACCTCGACTCGTTGCTCAGCGGCAAGTTTCTACGAACCCTCCCCGGAGTGCATCCCTGCGACGGCTTCTTCGCCGCCGTAGTGGAGAGGCAGTGAAGAGTGGATAGCGGACTGGCCTTAGAAGAATGGTTCGCACTCGCCAGACGTGGATCACGATCCACCAAACACTGCCGCAAAAGAAAAGGCCGGCCCATGGCCGGCCTGGATCCTGAAGCATCCTGCAAACTACTTCTTGGGGGCGATCGCGTCCTTCGCAGCCTTGGCCACGCGGAACTTCACCACGGTCTTGGCCGGGATCTTGATCGCTTCTCCGGTTTGCGGATTGCGGCCCATGCGGGCTTTGCGAGCGGACTTCACCAGACGGCCCAGACCCGGCACGACAAATACGCCGTTCTTCTTGGTTTCCTTGATCGCTACTTCCGCCAGCGACTCGAGAAACGCAGCGGCTTGCCGGTTGTTAAGTTCATGCTTCTCGGCCATGAGACGGACGAGCTGGGTCTTGGTCATGCCTGTTGCCATTCGTAAATCCTCCTTGAAGGTGAGCGGTAAGAATGCTCGACTCGTGCGTAATCCTATACCGAACCCTCTACCCGCGCAAAGCATTTCCGCCAGATTTTATGCGGTTTTTTCCACAGGGGCGCTCAAATAGTCAACATCCATGCGGGTCTCACCGACCTTGCATGCACAAAGATGCCATAATGGGAGAGTTTTACAGCTTTTTTGTCCACTAAAGGGGTTGCGCTTTGAGCTGTTCGCTGTGCCACAGCCGCAAGGAAAAACGCTTTTGTCTCGCGCTTCATGAGCGCATCTGCCCGCAGTGTTGCGGCGAGCAGCGCGAGGTCACGCTCGACTGCCCCGCCGAATGCACCTATCTCCAGCAAGCTCGTCAGCACGAAAAACCTCGCAACCTGTCGGAGATGCCGGCGTCGGAAACCTTCCCTGCCATCGCCATTGGCGAAGAATTTCTCGACCAGCACGAGCAGTTGATTGCCGGGCTTTTGCAGACGCTGGGCGCGGTGTCACGAGCCGACCGCAGCCTCACCGACCGCGAACTGATTGGCGTGCTGGCCAATTTGGCCAACACCTATCAGACCAAAGCCGCGTCAGGATTGCTCTACCAGGAGGAACTGACGAATCCTGCGCAACGCACGGTCGTAGCCATCCTGCAAAACCTGCTGCAGGAATTCCGCGAGGTCGAGCAGAAGAACATCGGCCGCACCACCTTGACGGACCACGATGTACTGAAGTGCCTGGTGTTCGCGCTGCGCCTGGTGCACCTGCACACTTCAGGCCGACCCCGCGCCCGCGGCTTCATCGACTTCCTGCACTCCCGCTTTCCGGAAACAAGCGCCCCGGGCGAAACCGCGGCCGCCGAAGGCAGCCGCATCATCCTGCCGTAGAGAACAGCGCAGCCCGCCAGAAGCTCGGGCGAGTGACGCTCATCACTGGGCGCTAACCCTGCCACCCGTTATTCTTGCCAGGTAAAGCGCCGGTGATAGTATCTCCAAACGTTGTCATGCATATTTCTCAAGCCTGCATTCTTTTCTTTGCCGCGCTGGTTGCAGGCGGCATTAATTCCGTAGCTGGAGGCGGCAGCTTCGTCTCCTTCCCCGCGCTTCTCTTCCTCGGCATTCCGCCGGTGAACGCCAACGCCACCAATACGGTTGCCCTGTGGCCCGGGCAGCCGGCCAGCGTATGGGCCTATCGCGGCGAGCTGCGCCATCTGCCCCGTAAAGCGATTGTGCCGCTGACCGTCACCGGAATTATCGGCGGCATCGCCGGGGCTTATGTCCTGCTAAAGACGCCGCAGTCGACGTTCATGCGGCTGGTGCCGTGGCTGCTTCTCATCGCCACGGTCATCTTCATGTTGAGCGGCCGCATCAGCCGCTGGGTCCGCCAACGCGCTGCCCACGCTGAGCACGCCGAGTTCGCCACCGGCCGCGGCGTTTTTCTGCAACTCTTCATTGCGTTTTATATCGGATACTTCGGCGCTGGCGCGGGCATTCTGATTCTTGCCATGCTGGCCCTGCTGGGTATGGACCAGATCCACACCATGAACGCGCTGAAAGCATGGCTCACCACCGTGTCCAATGGCGTGGCCATGGTACTGTTCGTGATTACGCCGCACGTGGTGTACTGGCGGCAGGCCATCCTGATGATTGTGGGCGCCATCCTGGGTGGCTACTTTGGAGCTTACTTCGCGCAGCGCACCAAGCCGGAACATGTACGCATGATTGTCATCGTCATTGGCTTTGCGTTGACCGCCTACTTCTTCGCCCGGCAGTTCGGACTGTAACGCCTTCGCCCGTGAGAGCTGGCGCTAGCGTACGTGCGCAGCGACATTTACTTCGGCATTCTGTCCTGCATGGTTGCGCGACACAATCTTCATCACCAGCAGCGGCGCACTCAGCAGCAACGTGACCGAGTTCGGCAGGATAATCGGCAGCGACTGAATCATCACTCCATACGCCACCCACAGCATCAGTCCCAGGTTGAGCGAGATCAGCATCAGCAGCGACAGGTCTCGAACCGAGCGCGTGCGGAACGATTTGATCGCCTGGGGCAAGTAGGCGAAGGTACAGAAGGCGCCTGCGGCGAAGCCGGTTATCGATGCGTAGGCCATGCTTCCAGCCTATCACCGCGCGGTTGCGGGGCGATAAACACAGTCAAAGCTCACTGCCGGTTCAGCCGCCAGATGCCGAAATTGAGATACGCCGCATAGGTAACCCAGAGCAGATACGGCGCCAGCAGCCACGCCGATAGCGGCACCAGCCAGTAGAAGATCACCACGTTGAACAGGATGGCGAACCACAGGATGGCAATTTCGGCGAAGGCTACCCCGGGCAGGCGCGAACCAAAGAAAATTCCCGACCACGCCACGTTCAGTGCCAGTTGCGCAAAGAAGATGAACAACGCCGGCCGGCTGCCCCATCCATACTCTCGCCACACCAGCCAGGCCGATATCGCCATCAGCACATAGAGCGTGGTCCACACCGGCCCAAACACCCAACTGGGCGGCGTTCCTGCCGGCTTGCGCAGGCTCGGATACCAATCGCGCACGCTATTGGCGGTGAAAAACGAGCCGACCCCTCCTGCGCCAAGGCAGATGGCGAAGAACATAATCAGCATGAGCCAGGGTTTTGCGGCCACAACAGCATTGTAGCGGGAAGGAAGGTTTCAGCTCTCAGCCGTCAGCGCTCAGCCAAATCGCATGCGGGAAGCTTAACCGTTGACTATCGTGCGCAGTTTGTGAGGTCAGCGATTTGCTGAAAGCTGACGGATGCAGTCGACGCCTGATGGATATCCATCGCGCGCGCGTCCACAACGTTGAAGAAGACCATAATTCCCAGCGCCGCCAGGAACACCGTCAACCACCGTTTCAGTAGGAGCCTGCCATCCATGAGCTACTTGGATTGCGGAAACCCACTCACGGTGGCCCAGCCCAAAAAATTTAGTCAATCCGCAACACAATCTTGCCGTAGTTCTCCCTGCTCAACATCAACCGGTGGGCCTCACCTGCCTGTTCCATGGTCAAAGTATGGCCAATCTCGGGATGAATCTTGCCCTGCTCAATCCACGGCTGCATGGCCTGCAGGCTTTGGGTGATCAGCTTGCGATCCTTCGGCCAGCACGCTTAGCCATAACCCATGCGCGCTCAAGCTTCTCGCCAGCATGATCCCGGTATCGAACTGGTGCCGCTGCCCGGTGGCCGTTCCGTAGATGATGACCCGGCCAAAGTGCCGGCAGCAGCGCAGGCTCTTGGCCGTATGCTCGCCGCCCAGCATCTCGAAGACCGCGTCCACGCCTTCGCCCTTGGTCAATTCCTTCACCCGGAGTTCGTAGTCGACTTTGCGATAGTTGATCGCGTGGTCGAGCCCCAGCTTCTTCACCCGCTCCAGTTTCTCGTCAGACGACGCCGTCCCGTAGGTCTCATTACCCAGCATCTTGCCAATCTGCACCGCTGCCGTGCCCACTCCTCCGGCTGCCGCGTGAATCAGCACCCGCCGCTGGTGGTTGTCCTCCCACCGGATCGGCTCAAAGGCATCCGCCGTCAGCCCCGCCTTCCAGTACGCTAAGTAGGCGGTAAGAAAAACCACCGGAAACGCCGCCGACTCTGCTGACGTCCAACCCTTGGGCTGGGGCCACAGCTGCGAAGGCTTGACCGAGATTTTCTCCGCGGCAGCGCCCCATTGCAGGTATCCCATCACCCGCTCGCCAGTCCCCTCCACCACGCCGGCAAACTCCCTTCCGGTAACAAAGGGCGGAGGCGGTGTGCCGCTGTAGCTGCCCTGGGTGCTCATGGTGTCGGCAAAGTTGATGCCGACCGCCTCCACCCGGACGATGACTTCGCCCGGCCCGGGCTGGGGCTCTGGAACGTCGCGCACTTCGAGAACTTCAGGACCACCCAGACGAGTGACGAGAACGGCTTTCATAGTGATTTCGATTGTACGGCTTGGGCGAGAGCGCGCAAGAATCGCGGGGTAATACCCCCGCTTTATAGCGGGCGAAGTTCTGTTTGGCGAACGTTCAGGTTCGCGTCCAGCCACTCAGGAAAAGTGGTTTGCGCGCATGCCGCTCAGGCTGTTTCAAGGGCGGGGGTCTTCATAAAGTCCAGGGCGCGCGAGATATACGCCTTAAGTTCGTGCCGGCGCACTACCGCGTCCAGCATGCCGTGCTCCAGCAGAAACTCGCTGCGCTGGAAGCCTTCCGGCAACTTCTGGCGGATGGTCTGCTCGATGACGCGCGGGCCGGCAAATCCAATCAGCGCGCCCGGCTCGGCAATGTTCAGATCGCCCAGCATGGCAAACGAAGCGGTGACGCCACCGGTCGTAGGATCGGTCATCAGCGAAATATAGGGCACCTTGGCATCGTCCATGCGCGCCAGCGCGGCCGAGATCTTCGCCATCTGCATCAGGCTGATGACACCTTCCATCATGCGGGCCCCACCCGACGACGACACCACGATCAGCGGCAGCTTCTCTTCCGTAGCTTTCTCAATGGCGCGGGTAATCATCTCGCCCATCACCGTGCCCATGGAGCCTCCGATGAAGCCGTACTCCATCGCGCTCACCAGCACCGGCTTGCCGTCGAGTTTCCCGGAGGCATTGATCACCGCGTCGTTCAGCCCGGTCTCCTGCCGCGAGCGGGTCAGCCGGTCGCCGTAGGGCTTCAGGTCGGTAAACTTCAGCGGATCGGTCGAGACGATATTGTTATCGGCCACTTCGTACTTGCCGTCGTCCAGCAGGTAGCTCAGCCGGGTGCGGGCGTCGATGCGGAAGTGACGATCGCACTTAGGGCAAACGTTGAAATTCTGGTCGAGGTCTTTCTTCCAGATAATCTGGCGACACTGGTCACACTTGACCCAGAGTCCCTCGGTTTTGACGCGCTTTTCGCCTGAGGTATCGAGTTCGACGGGTTCTCGCTTAAACCATGCCATGGGGTTGTAAGTCAGTGTAGCCGACCAGATGAGGTGTTGTCGCGTCAGCAGCGCCGGCGTCCTTCCGCCACAAGATTTCCCCTCCCCTGCCGATAGAAACAAAGGGAAGTTATGTCCTTTGACTCCAGAGCGAGGAGCCCTGCCGCAGCCGTCAGGCGCCGCGGCCGGTGTCGTCATCCCTCCCGTGGCCGTCATTTCGGTCACCACAGCCTGAGGAAGTCAGCCGGAAATGTTTGCCATTGTCGGAATACTGGTGGTTTTGGGGGCCGTGGTCGGCGGCTACCTCATGGAACACGGAAAGCTCATGGTGCTGGTTCAGCCCGCCGAGCTGATCATCATCGGCGGTGCGGCTCTCGGCACCTTGCTGACCGCCAACCCGCTGCACACCCTGAAAGGAGTGGTGGGCGGCATCCTGGGCGTTCTCAAGGGATCAAAGTTCAATAAGAAGCGTTATCTCGATTCCCTGAAGATGATGTACGAAATCTTCAATCGCATCCGCCGCGACGGGCCCAACGCCGTCGAAGCCGACATTGAAGCGCCGGAAAAGAGCAAGTTCTTCGCCGCCTTTCCCGCTTTCGTCAAGGACCACCACTTGCGTGACTTCGTCTGCGACACCATGCGTATGGTCATCATGGGAGGCGTCGAGCCCTTCGATGTCGATCAGATGATCGAAGCGGACATGGAGGTCCACACCCATCAGGCCGAACAGGCCGTGGGAGCGTTAAGCACCGTTGCCGATTCACTGCCGGGATTGGGCATCGTCGCCGCCGTCCTCGGGGTCGTGCTCACCATGGGCGCACTCGGCGGACCGCCGGAGGAAATTGGCCGGAAGGTCGCCGCCGCGCTGGTCGGCACCTTTCTCGGCATCCTGATGTGCTATGGCATGATCGGCCCCATCTCCGCCAACCTTGCCAAGCTGGCCCACGAGGAGCACGAATACCTCGGCGTGCTGCGGGTGACCATGATCGCTTTCATGAAAGGTATCTCGCCGCTGCTGGCGGTAGAGATGGGACGGCGCGCCATACCCGCGCACTTGCGGCCCAGCTTCGCCGAGTTCGAAAAGCACTGCAAGCAATCGTCCGCCGCAGCCGCCCCTGCTGCCGACGCCGCTCCGGCTGCCGAACCGGGCGCCGCCGCTTAGACCTGCATCCATGGCCGCAGCCAAACCAATCATCGTTATCAAGAAAAAGGTTGCCCACAGCGGCCATCACGGAGGCGCATGGAAGGTCGCCTACGCCGATTTCGTTACCGCCATGATGGCGCTGTTCATCGTGCTCTGGCTGATGAACACCAGCAAGCCGGTGCAGGAAGCCATCAGCGGCTACTTCAAAGACCCGATGGGCACGGGCAGCCTGAAAGGTTCGACCAGGGAAGGCACCGGCAACAGCGTCACCATCACCAAGGAAAACATGGCGCAGCTGAAGCAGGAAATGGAAAAGGCCATCCAGAAGATGGCGGACTTCGAGAAGCTGAAAAGCCAGATCGAGGTCACCGTGACTGACGAAGGCCTCCGTATCGAGATGATGGAGTCCAAGACCGGAACGTTCTTCGAAAGCGGCCGTCCCGATCCCTCGCCCAACGGCCGCGAACTGCTGATGACGCTGGCCGAGCAAATCGGCAAGCTGCCTAACAAGGTTTCCATCGAGGGTCACACCGACTCGCAGCCGTTCACCGGCCCGGCCAACTACACCAACTGGGAGCTCTCTGCCGACCGCGCCAACGCCAGCCGCCGGCTGATGCAGGAACATGGGCTGAGGGTCGATCAGGTAGCGCAGGTGCGCGGCTTTGCCGACCAGCAGCCGCGCAAGAATACCGACGCCAGCGATTCCTCGAACCGCCGGGTCTCTCTTATCGTGCAATACCTGGAACACAAGACTGCGGCTGACGGCGAGCCTCCCGCAACCACTCCAGACGCTAAGCCCAACCCGGAGAAGCCCGCAGCCACCGCGGGCAAGGCGAAGGAATAACCTTCATGCCGCGCGGTTCGGCAGCGTCACCTTCACCCGGCAGCCGCGCGCATCGTCGCGATTGGTCAGCTCGATCGATCCGCCGTGCGCTTCGGCGATTTGCTGCGACAGCACCAGGCCGATGCCCGAGCCTCCGGGCTTGGTGGTGTAGAACGGAACAAACGTGTTGCTCGGATTCAGCAAGCCGATGCCGTTGTCTTCCACCATCAGCGCAACCCGGCGCTCGCCCAGCTCCCAGCGCATCGTGACCTTCGGTTCGGCCGGCTCGCTGCCCGCCTGTGGAGATTGCGCCTGCTCGAGCGCCGCATCCACCGCATTGCGCACCAGGTTGATCAGCATCTGCTCCATCAGGTCGGGGTCGATCATCAGCACCTGGTCCGGCCCCGGTTGAATTTCAACTTTCAGTCGAGTTTCCAGCGCCGCCACCCGTTCGAGTAGCGGACGTAAATCGACGGGCTTCAGCGTCGGCGAAGGCATCTGCGCCAGCCGGCGATACGACTGAAGGAAGCGGTGCAGCGACGCGGTCCGCGATTCAATGATGTTCAAGCCGCGCTGAAAATCGGCATTTTGCGCGTCCGGCAGCTCTTCCAGCGGCAGCCGCGACGACAAACTTCCCGCGATGGAGATGATAGGCGCGAGCGAATTGTTCAGCTCGTGGCCCAGCACCCGGATCAACTTCTGCCAGGCGCTGCGTTCTTCCTCGCGCAGCGCGCGGCTTACATCCGACAGTACAATCAGGGTATGCGGAATGCCGTTCTGCCGGAACGAACTCTTGCGCACCAGCCAGCGGGCGTTGGGCGCGGAGTATGGCAGCTCCACCAGCGTCTCATTGGCAGCCTCGAAGCAGACATCCAGCTCCAGCTCCGTCGCCGTCTTCCCCAGCAAACGCGCCGCCGGTTGCTGCAACAGGCGCTCGCCGGCGGCGTTCATCAAGCGCAGGATGTGATTGGGATCAAAGGTGAATAGGGGAGCGTCAATCTCTTCCACCACGCGCCGCAGCAGCGCCGTCGCCTCAATCGATTCCAGCCGCTGCTCGGTGAGGATATCGGCCAGCGCGTTGACCTCCAGCGCTAACTCGCCCAGCGCGTCGTTAGGCGCAGCTCCGCGGGCGCGAAAGGAATAGTCCTCCTCGCGCAAGGCGCCTACCACGTTGGTCAAGGTTTGCAGGGGACGTACCACCTGGTCCAGCAGCACCAGCGTCAGGACAATCCACAGAAACGCCTCCAGCACTGTGAGCGAGATCTTTACGTCCTGGTTCCAGTTGTGGGTCCAGATCAGGATAGTGCCGAAGGCAACGCCAGGCAGCGCTGCCAGGATCGCGAACAACGCGATACGTTTTTCATAAAGCAGCCGGGTCCGGCTGGAGCCGGCGTGTTCCATCTGGTCGGCCGAGCCGTGCCGCGGACCGGGCCGCTTCCTCGCCCGGGTGGGCGTGATGGCATCTTGGCCCCCACCGAGCGCCGCTTCCGCAATCGATGGGACAGGAGGCTTGGGGTCGCCGCCTGAACTAGAGTCCATAGCGTTCCATTCGGCGGTAGAGTGCGCCGCGGCTTAGGCCCAGCGCTTCTGCCGCCTGGCTCACGTTGCCGTGGAACCGCTGTAGCGCCTTGCGCACCAGGATGCCCTCCACTTCTTCAATGCTGAGCTCTTCCAGATTTTGCCCGCCAGAGCGTTGCTGCACGTTCAGTCCCAGGTCGGAAACCTGGATTTCGCCGGACTGGCACATCAACACCGCGCGCTCCAGGGTATGCTCCAGCTCGCGCACGTTGCCCGGCCACGCATATTGCATCATGGATTGCAACGCCGCGGGAGCGAATCCGGTTACCGCCATGCGATAGCGGGAAGCATAGCGCTGCAGGAAGTGTGCCGCCAGGGCAGCGATGTCTTCGCGACGCTCGCGCAGTGCAGGGATGTGAATCTCCACCGTGTTCAGGCGGAACAGCAGGTCCTCGCGAAAATTGCCGGCGGCAATGGCATCCTGCAGGCTTGTGTTGGTCGCCGAGATGACCCGCACGTTGACCCGCTTCGTCCGCGAAGAACCAACCCGCTCGATTTCGCCGGTCTCCAGCACCCGCAGCAACTTGGCCTGCTGCCGTATGGGCACGTTGCCAATCTCATCTAGGAAGATGGTGCCGTTGTCGGCCAACTCGAAGCGGCCGATGCGGTCCATGCGCGCGTCGGTAAAGGCGCCTTTCACATGGCCGAACAGCTCGCTCTCAAAGGTGCCTTCCGGCAGTGCGCCGGTATTGACGGCGACCAGCGGCATCGACGCGCGCGCCGACAGCGCATGCAGCGTTTGCGCCACCACTTCCTTGCCTGTGCCATGTTCGCCGGTGACAAGCACGTTCGCATCCGACGGACCGATGCGCGCGATGGTCTGCAAGACCGGCTGCATGGCCGGCGCGGCAGCAATAAATTCCGGCCGGCCCTCGGCGCGCAACAAGCGTGCTTCCGCCTCCAGTTGTTGTGTGCGCTGCAAGGCGCGATGCAGCTCCACCTGCGTCCGCAGAATGGCCAGCAGCCGCTCGTTCTCCCACGGCTTCTGGATGAAGTCGCGCGCCCCGCGCCGCATGGCTTCTACCGCCAGGCCAACGTTGCCCCACGCGGTCATCACGATGACCGGGATGCTGCTGTCCTGGGCGACGATCTCCGACAGCAGGTCGAGGCCTTCCTGTCCCGAAGTCGTGTCCCGGGTGTAGTTCAAGTCGATCAGCACGGCATCGTAGAACTCGCTGGCCAGCGACTCGCGAACCGCCGCGGGAGACTTCGCGGTATCCACCACAAAGCCTGCCGGGCGCAACAACAGCTCAATGGCTTCCAGAATGTGCGGCTGATCGTCGGCTGCGAGGATGCGCCCCGTACGCTGGCGGTCGCGCGCTTCGCTGGCCGCGTCTCGCGTGGTCGCCGTGTTTGCTGGGGTCTGTGTCCGTGGCAAATTCTTTCTCCCTTAATGCGCAGTGCCGTCCACGGCATCCTGGATTTGAATTCCGTTGTCTTCTAAGGTCGTTCCCGTGGCTCGTTGCAGTTCGAGCTTCGACTTCTGATAGGCCGTGCTGGCATTCACCAGGTCAAGTTCCGCCAGCGCCAGGTCGCGCTGTGCCGTCAGCGTCTGGAAACTCGAGCCTGCTCCCAGCGTCTGTTCCTTTTGCATGATGGTGAACGTCTTCTCCGCCAGGTCGCGGCCTTTCTTGGCCGCTTCCACCCGCGAACGTCCTTGCTCCAGGGCATACTCGGCGTTGCGAACCTCGATGCGGATCTGCTTTTTCAGTTGCTGCTCACGCATCTCCGCCTGGCGATATTCCAGCTCCGAACGATACTGGTCCGCCTTCGCTACGCGATTGCGGATCGGGATGTTGAGGTTCAGTCCGACGAAGTAATCCGGCGAGGAATTGTTGAACGCATCCTGAAAGCTTCCCCACCAGTTGGTGGGAACCGTTGTGCTGTTCTGGGTGTAATAGAACGGATTCAGATCGCCGGCCAGTCCCGTGCCGCCGTAAAAGCCCACCAGCGCCAGTGTCGGCAGCAACGCATTGCTCGCGGCTTTGCGGCTGATCTCGCGATTCTGCAAATCGATATTCGACTCCGAAAGCTCCGGCCGGTCCAGCAATGCCTGCGCGATCAGGTCTTGCGTCGGCTTCTCCGGAATCATCTCAATCGCATCCAGCCGGTCGGTCGGTATCACCGGCATCGCTTCCAGGGTAGGATCGTCCAGGTTCTTGGTCAGCGCGTTCTTGATCAACGATTCCTGCAACTGCAGATTCGTCTTCGCGACCGTCAAATCCTGGGCGCGGCGCGATACTTCCGCTTCGGCGCGCATCACGTCCATCGCCGGAATCGCCTCCAGTTGCAGCTGCTTTTGCGCGTTACTCAAGCTTTGCCCAGCGAACGCATACGACTGCTCGTTGACCTTTTCCTCCTGGTAGGCGCTCACCAGGTCCCAATAAATGTTGGCGATCTGCGTCATGGTGGCGATCACCTGGGTCTTGAAGGCGATATCGGAAATCTTCTTGTTGTTCCGGGCGATGCGCAAAAAACGCAGGTTCGGCCCGGTGCCGAAGCCCGCCAGCAACTGCTGCTGGATCGTGAAGCGATAGTACGAATTCAGCGTGGGATTCAGGCTGTTGTAAATGCTGTTCGCGGTCTGGCGATTGTTATCGACCTCGAAGCTGACGCTGGTGCCGGTGGGAAACGCCTGGCTGTAGTTGAAGTTCGCGGTGGTGGTGTTTAGCCGCAGCGCGGGCACGCCGTAAATCTGCAAGTTGCCCAGCGGCGTCGTCAGATGTTCCACACCGCTGATACCGCTAATGATGGGATCGTAGGACTGCACCGCGGTACCAATACCCAGAGTGGATTGCACCAGGCCCGACGCACCGGCTCCTGCGCCACCCGCGCCGCCCGTCGTACCACCGGCGCCCGCGCCTGGAGCGCCCGTACCGAAGCCGCCTACGCCGCCGCCCGGTGTTCCCTGCACCACGCCGGTATTTACGCCGCGGAACGATCCGCCGGCCTTGGTGCGCTGGATGTCGGTATCGGCAATCGGCAGGTTGTAGCGGGCGATCGCCAGGTCGAGATTATTCTCCAGCGCCAGCGCAATCGCGTCCTGCAGTGAGATGTAGAGTTTGCCGTCGCGGATCAGCTGTTGCAGCCGCGGCGAGTTGCCCAAATCCGGCTTGGGCACCCGGCTGGGCGCGTAAGCGTCAAACGGATTGTGCGAGTGCGGAATGGCCAGGCTCGGCGGAGTGCGTATCGAAACCGGCGGCTGAGGAACAGGTTGGCTCGGCGTTGCCTGTTGGGGGGCCGGCGCATTCGGCATCTCCTGCTGCGCCTGCGCGCCCACCAGCAGGCTGCACAACACCAAAACTAGTAGCGGAGACCGGGACGGGCGCGCCATCATGAGCGGACCGCCTCCCCGTTGGCCGACAGGGCCGGATTGGCCGTGTCGCCCACCATCCACCCATCGCGCATCTGGATGGTGCGCGAACCGTACGACGCGTTGACCTCCGAGTGCGTCACTTGCACGATCGTCGTGCCTTCGCGATTCAGTTGACTAAACAGTTCCATGATCTCTTTGGCCTGACTGGAATGCAGGTTGCCCGTCGGCTCATCGGCCAGCAGCAGCGCCGGCTTGTGAATCACGGCCCGCGCAATGCCCACCAGTTGCTGCTGTCCGCCGGAAAGTTGATTGGGATACAGATCTTTCTTGGCGACAATCTGGAAATGGTCGAGCGTCTCGGCCACCATCCCCTGCCTCTGAGCGCGTGGGATGTCTTTGTACGACAACGGCAGGTCGATGTTCTCCTGCACCGTCAAATCGTCCAGCAGGTGATAGCTCTGGAAAACCATGCCGATCTTGCGCTTGGCCAGCTCAGCCCGGTCCTTGCGCTTCATCAGGTGCACCGGTTGCTCGCCAAACCAATACTCGCCACCCCACTGGTCATCGAGCAGGGCCAGCACATTCAGCAGCGACGATTTCCCCGCGCCCGACGGGCCCATGATGGTGATGAACTCGCCTTCTTGTATGGTGAGGTCCACGCGACGCAAGACCCACGTCTGCCCCGCCCCGGTTTTGTAACTGCGTTCAACGTTCTTGAGTTGAATCATGATGAAGATTGTTTCCCTGCAAAGCCTGGTCTGTTGGCACTTGGCCTCTGGCACTTGACATGTGGCATTTGGCCAAAACGCTCGGTCAACCGGTTTTGCCAACTGCTAAACGCTAACCACCAAATGCCGTCTCACTCCCACCGCAGCGCCTTGATCGGGTCAATGCGCGAGGCCCGCCGCGCCGGAATGTAGCTGGCGAACAGTCCGCAGGCCAGCAGCAACAGCGATACCGCGACGATGGTTCCTACGTCGTAAGGCACCACTCCGTAAAGGAAGCTGCGCAGCACACCGCCAACCGCGATAGCCGCTACCACCCCAATACCTACTCCAACCGCCAGCAGTAGCACGGCATGTTTCAGGATCAGGCCGATCACATTGCTGCGCGGGGCGCCCAGCGCCATCCGTAACCCCAGATCGCGGGTGCGCTGGCTCACGTTGTAAGCCAGTAGCCCGTAAATCCCGGCAATCGAAATCAGCAGCGCCGCTCCCGCAAAGATCCACAGCAGTCGCACCGCCAGCGTCTGGCTGCCCAGCGACGTGTCCACTACCTCCTGCATGGTGCGCACATCCACAACCGCCAGGTCAGGATCGACATCCCGCAATGTGGTACGCACGCCCGGAATCACGCTCGCCGGGTCGACATGCGTGCGCACCGCAAAATTGGTAAACGATGCCAGGATGTAGGGCGTCAGTTCGTCGTCCGGAGACAATTGCAGGTAAGAAACATTGATCTCCGGTTTGACGTCGTCCGACATCGCCGTCTGGTGAGTGTCCTCCACCACGCCCACGATGGTGACGACGGCATGTGGCCCCTTCTCGCTGATTTTCAACTGCTGGCCCAGCGGATTTTGATTACGAAAATACTTTTGCGCGAACGCCCGGTTGACCACCGCGGCGGCAGCGGCTTGCGGTCCATCTGAGTCGCTGAAAAGGCGGCCCTGCAACAGGCGTATGCCCAGCGTGGAATACAGGCTTGGGCTGACCGCTCGAATCGCTCCCGTAACCTTGTTCGCCGGATCCTTCGGCCGGCCCACGATATCGAACGAGCCGCCCGCCTGGAAGTTTGGCGACAGCGGAAGAATGCTGGCGAGTGCAGCCGAGTCAACGCCGGGAAGATGCGCCAGGCGATCCAGCAGTGGTGAATAGAGAACCTGGGCTATGTCTTTGCCGGCATATTTTCCGGTCTGTCCCACCATCCCTCCGCCCGACTGCGGAAGAAAGACCGAGGTCGTTACCACATTGTGGGGGACAAATCCCAGCGGCAAGCTGCGCAGCGCCAGCAGGCTCCGCAAGAGCAGGCCGGCCGATACCAGCAGGACCAGCGAAAGCGCAATCTCACCCACCACCAGGGCATCGCGGAAACGTTTTTGCCGTCGCCCGGCGCCCGCTGCGGGTGTGCCGTCGCGCAAGGCTTCCTGCGCCGGCGCGCGCGCGGCCTGAATGGCCGGCACCAGCCCGAAGAGAACCGCCGACAGCACAGAAAACCCAACCAGCGCAGAAGCCACCCGAACATCAACCTGGATGTGGTGTGACAGAGGCAGATAAAGATCCAGATAAAACTTCAGCAGCCGCACGCAGCCATAGGCGAGCCCCAACCCAATGGCAGCTCCGGTCAAGGCAAGCACCAGGCTTTCGGTCAGGAACTGCCGGATCAGCCGGGTCCGGGCAGCGCCGATAGCGCTGCGGATGGCGATTTCACGACGGCGGCCCGTTGTCCGCGACAGCAAAAGGCTGGCCACATTGGCGCAGGCGATCAGCCATACCGCCAGTACGGCAAACTGCAGCGCTAGCAGCGCAGGACGCACGTTGCCGGTCACCACTTCGCGGTAACTCTTCACCAACACGCGACTGTCAAGCTCGAGTGCGGAATTCGCCTTCGCGATATTTGCCTGGATGCCGCTCAGCTCGGCCTGGGCCGCTCCCATCGACACGCCGGCTTTCAATCTGCCGACTGCGACCAGAGAGCGGGAATCGCGCTCTTCGTTTTCCTTCACCGGTACCAGCGGACTCCACACCGCCGGTCCGTCTCCGATGTCGGGAAATTCGAATCCCGCCGGCATGACGCCGATGACCGTATAGATCTTGTTGCCCAGCTTCAGTGAGCTCCCTACGGTTTGCGGACTGCGATTGAAGAATTTCTCCCACGCCACCGTATTGAGCAGCACCACGTCGCCGTGACCAGGCTGGTCTTCAGCCGGCATGAAGCCGCGCCCTAGTTGCGGTTCGACCTGCAGTGTCGTCAGTAGATTCGAACTGCTGTAGATCACCGGGATGAAGTCGGAGAAGCCAGGGATATCTATGCTGCGAATGCCGGTGTTGTACCAGGCGATGTCCTGGAAGGAGTGCGCCTGGGCGCGCCAATCGCGGATGTCTGGCAGCGAAGACGAAGAAGCCGCCACGTCCTCCGGCCGCGCCTCGCTCATCTGCACGACCTGGTTCGGCTGGGGAAACGGGAATGGCCGCAACAGTACGGCATCGATGACCGCAAACATGGCAGCGTTCACCCCAATGCCCAGCGCCAGCGTCAGCACCGTCACGGCAGTGAAGCCGGGATTCTTGCGCAGTTGCCGAAATGCGTAACGAAGGTCTTGGAAGATGCCGGTCATGGGTACTCGCTGTTTTCTGCTTCGAAGATCGCCGTGGTGCGGACGGCGTTCCGTTGTTCTGATCGTTGATCGCTCTCGCTACTCGCTTTTCGCTTTTCGCTTTTCGCTTCTCGCTATTCGCAGTTGCTATTCGCTACTTGTGCTGAGCGTTCGCATTGCGATTCGCTTTTAACCCTTTGCTTTTCGTCTCGCCGCCAGGCGTGAAAGTCGCGCTCCGCCGAACTGCGGCTCAAAGCGTCATCCCGTGTAGTTTCCGCGAAAAGCGAAAGGCGAAGAGCGGCTTCTCTACTGCTCCTGCATCAACCGGCGCAACTCCTCTTCCGCCACCACCTTGCCATCGAACAGATGGACTTCGCGCTGCGCATGCGCCGCGAAGCGGGGATCGTGGGTCACCATGCAGATGGTCGCGCCTTCGCGATGCAGCTTCTGCAGCAACTCCATCACCGCTTCGCCGTTGCGTGAGTCCAGGTTTCCCGTCGGCTCGTCAGCCAGCAGGATCGACGGCGATCCCGCCAGCGCGCGCGCCACCGCGACACGCTGCTGCTGACCGCCGGAGAGTTGCGAAGGATAGTGCCGCAACCGGTGCGCCATGCCGACGCGTTCCAGCGACTCCAGCACGCGGCGCTTGCGCTCGGCCGCCGGCATGCCGTCGCGATAGGTCAGCGGCAGCTCGACATTTTCGTACACCGTCAAATCGCCGATAAGGTTGAAGCTCTGGAAAATGAAGCCGATCTCGCGATTGCGGATGCGCGAACGGTCGCCGAAATCCAGGTTCGCCACCGGCGCGCCATTCAGCTTGTAGTCGCCGGTCGTCGGCGTATCCAGCAGGCCAATGATGGAAAGCAGCGTTGACTTGCCGCAGCCCGATGGCCCCGACATCGCCACGTATTCGCCCTTGCGAATCATCAGGTGCACGCCGGACAGCGCGTGGGTTTCGACCTCGTCGGTGTAGAACACCTTGGTCATGTTTTCGATTTCGATCAGCGCAGTTCCTGCATCGCTCATGATTTTTCCGCTCTCCGCTATTCGCCGTTCGCTCTTCGCTTTTCGCCAGAGGTGATCGTCTGCTTGGATTTTGTAGGACGTACACCGCGAACCGCTTGCAAGAATGGGGTAAGCATTTGGCGCACGCCAGTCACTTCTTTAAGTACGTTTTGGTAATCATCCGAGTTCAAAAAGTCGAGGTCTCTGGCAAGTCGAATGTGATTCTGCAGCTCGCTCGCCGAACCCATTGCGATCTGAACGAACCGCGCGAGTTCGCCGTCGCCCCAACGGCCGCACCCCTCGGCTAGGTCGCGCCCACCGACCGCGGCCTTCGTATCTGTGAGGTTAAGCCGAACATTTCCGATCGCGGAAACGTCTCCGTCATCCTGTACAGCTTCACTGTGAGTGCATGAGACTTTTGCCAAACTTCTAATTCTTCAAAATTGCGCATGCAATCCTTCTTGCCGGACATCTTCCATTGGCTCTCGCGAAAAGCGAAGAGCGAACAGCGACTAGCGAACAGCGACTACCGAACGGCGGCTCCCCTACTCCAGCCGCACCCGGTCGGTGTTATCCCAGCGCGACATGTCCGACAGAATCACCGTGTCGCCTTCTTTCAATCCTGAATCAATCTGGATCAGGTTCACCGACGCGCGTCCGGTCTTCACCTGCACCCGGGCGGCGCCATTCCCCGTCGGATCAAGCTTGAACATCGAGATGGTGCTGCTCTCCTGACCAAATGCCGGGCGGCCTACGTACAACACGTTTTCCAGCTTTTCCAGGTCGATGGTGCCATCCACGCTCAGGTCGGGCCGGGCGCCCTTCGGCAACTCACCGGTCAGCTTAATGTCCACCGTCACCGTTCCGTTCTGTACCGCGGGATCGACGCGGCTCACTTCGCCGGCGATTACGCCGTTATGCGTGTCCACCGACGCAGGCTCGCCAATCTGCACGTCACGCGCCTGGGTTTCGGGAATCTTTAACTCCGCCATCAGGTGATTGGGCTGCACAATCTTCGCCAGCTCGGTGCCGGGCAATACGTGTTGCCCTACCTGCAGCGGCAGATCGACCAGCACGCCATCCACCCCGGCCTGGACTCTTAAGCGCCCCAGCTGCTTCTGCTTCAGTTCGGCCAGCGCGCGCATCTCGTCAACCTTGGCCTGCTGCACCGCCAGTTGCGAGACAATCGCCTTCTCGTTGATCTTCAGCCGGTCGTCTTCAATCTTGTCGCGAGTGGTCAGCTCCTGGGCCTTGCCCGCCGACGCCTTGGCTGCCAGCCCGGAGATCACGCCCAGGTCATACAGCGACTTGTCGGTCTGTGCCTGGCGCTGGGCCTCGTTGTAATCCGCGCTCACGGTTGCCGCCCCCGCTTTCTGCGTCATCAGGTCACTGTCCAGCTTCACCTTCAGGCTCTGGTACTCGGCCTCAGCCGCCTTCACCTGAAGCTGCGCATCCAGTGCCTCCTGCTCCAGTTGCGGATTGCTCATCTCCACCAGCACGGTATCGGCCTGCACCTGCGAGCCGGGCAGCTTATCAATGCGTATGACGGTAGCTTCGGTTTCGGCCGGGATCTGGCGGACATCTTCGTGGCTGGGAATCAGCGAGCCCAGCCCGCGAACCTGCCGCAGCATGGAGCCGCGCTTCACCGTGTCGGTCCAGATGGTGCTGCGATCGACCGTGGGCGCTGCCGGCTTCAGCCGCGAGATGCCGACGGAGACGCCGACCAGCACTACCAGCGCGACAATCGACCACAGAATTTGGCGGCGGCGTTTCTGACGTTTGAGTTCGGGGCGGGCGATATCCATTGCGCCTTCCTAGGTGCAAGCGGGAAGCCATTCGTCAACCCGCTTAATTGACTTGCTCTCAGCGACTTGCAGGGGCTCCAAAAAAGCCGCCGAGGACCGACTGTGTTCCGTCACGGATTAGAGTGTCCGATACTGGACACCTTTTGTCCACGCGAAAGTTCGCCTCGCGAGTCGTCTGCGTCACTTCAGGAATGTCGGGGATCTGCGACGGAAGTAACCCGGCGGACGGGTTAGTCTTTGCCCTGCGCCATGGCGTGGGTTTGCGTCTGATACTTCGTGCGAATGGCGCGCAGCTTGTCCACGTGCTGATCACTCAGCGGCGCTGGCGTACCCAGCATGTGGGTGACGAGAGAGATCTTGGCGAAGTGCTCCACCGTTTCCATGTTCATATAGGCATGCACCAGGTCCGCGCCGTAGGTCACCACCCCGTGGTTGGCCATCAGGATGGCATCGTGGTCGGCCACCAGCGGCGCCAGCGCATCCACCAGCTCCACCGTGCCAGGCGTGCCATAGGTGGCCAGCGGCACTGAGCCCAGGGTCACGATGATCTCGGAGCACAGTGCGCGGTCCAGCGCTAAGCCGGCCGCGGCATAACCGGTCGCCGTAGGCGGGTGAGCATGCACCACCGCACCCACATCCGGCCGACGGCCGTAGATGAACAGGTGCATGGCCAGTTCACTGGAAACATCGCGCGAACCGCTCAGCTTTCTTCCAGTGCCGTCCACCAGCACCAGGTCATCGACTTCGATGAGGCCCTTGCTCATCAGCGTGGGCGTGCACAGAATGTTGCCGTTCTCCAGGCGCACCGAAAGATTGCCGTCGGTGGCTGCCACCAGTCCAGTCTGGTGCAGCAGTTTGCCGAAACGAACAATTTCTTCCCGGTGCTTCTGCTCGGTCTTCATGGGATAACGCGGAACCCTGCCTCTTGGAAACGAATACCTCATGTTATCGCAGGTCTTGCCCGCCCGGAAAGAGGAGATAAAAGAAGTGGCATAGCTGATTCGTGGAGGCACGTAGCTGCTTTTAGAAGGAGCATAGCTGGACCCGAACTGGCGTACCGTCAGGTACACCGACCCGCAGTTCTATTTACTGTGTCATCCCGACCGGAGCGAAGCGTAGCGGAGGGACCTGCTCTTCTCCCCAATGCAACCAGACTTCAGAAAGCCGCACCCACGACAAGTTGTCGTCCTGAGCGTCAGCGAAGGACCCCTATACTCCAAGGAAACCCGCTTCCCCTAAGAATCGGCGAAAATGTCAGAGTGCTGGTCTCCGACTTCGACTTCCACCTGCCCGACGAACTGATTGCGCGCCGACCGCTGGCCGACCGCGCCGCCTCGCGTATGCTGCACGTCAGCCGCGATCTGCTGGAAGACCGGCAGTTCCGCCAGTTCCCCGACCTGCTTCGGCCCGACGATCTCCTGGTCTTCAACAACACAAAAGTTCTTCCAGCGCGGCTGTACGGTCATCGCAGCGGCTCGCGTGCGCAACCGGTGTCGGCGGAAAATCCTGCCGCCCGTGAATTTCTGCGCGGCAAAGTCGAAGTTCTGCTGACCCGGCAGATTTCTTCCTCGCCCATGGTGTGGGAGGCATTGGTCCATCCCGGACGCAAGCTTGGCATTGGTGAGCGCGTTTACTTCGGCGGCGATGCCGGCGAGGCCTCACACGACTTGGCCGCGGAGATCACCGGCCGCGGCACCTTCGGCGAGCGCCATCTGCGCTTCGATCCGGTCGACGACTTCTTCGCCGTGTTGAATCGTATTGGCCACATTCCCCTGCCCCCGTACATCGACCGTCCCGACACGCCGGAAGACCGCGAGCAGTATCAAACCGTCTACGCCAAGCCGCTGGGTTCCGTGGCTGCGCCCACTGCAGGCTTGCACTTCACGCCGGAGATTCTGGACCGCATCCATCGGCGCGGTATCGATACTGCCGAACTCACCCTGCATGTCGGCTTGGGAACCTTCCAGCCGGTGCGCGTTGACGAGGTAGAACAGCACACGCTCCACAAAGAGTGGTATGAGATTTCAGAAGAAGCAGCCGAAAAAATCCAGCGCGCGCGCGATGCGGGCAGAAGGATCGTCGCGGTGGGCACCACGACCGTGCGGACGCTGGAGTTCGCCGCCCAGCAAACTTCCGGCGACACAGTCGTCGCCCAGTCCGGCGAGGCGGACATCTTCATCTATCCCGGATTTCAGTTTCGGGTAGTCGGAGCCATGCTGACCAACTTCCACCTGCCCAAGTCGACGCTCCTGATGCTGGTATCCGCCCTGGCCGGGCGCGAGCGCGTCCTGCATGCCTACCGGCATGCCGTCGACCAGCGCTACCGCTTTTACTCTTATGGGGATTGCATGTTCGTGGAGTCATAACGCTGTCCCAGGTAATTCGGTTGTCCCCGATAATTCGGGTGCCCCAGGTAATTCGGGTGCCCCAGGTAAGCGCCTTTTGCTTACCTGGGTCTTTTGACTTTCATCCCTGCACTAATTTCCCGACCACAAAATTCAAAATCCCCACTCAAGCAAAAGAAGCTTGAATGGGGCGCCCGGCCTTGAGTGGGGCATCCGGATTCTTCACACGTTCCAGTTACGGTTTGGCCGGCAGCGAGTAATCGAAAGTGTAGGAGTGCTTCCCGTCGGCGGCAATGTCGATGGTTAAGCTTCCGGTCAGGCCCGACAGCTCTCCCGTACCCGAGTCCGGGACAACCGTGACGCTGAGTTCCGGCTTGCCGTGATCCATGATTCCCCGGTGAACCAGGGAAAAGCTGCCCGAGCGTCCCTCGACTTTGCCGGTGACGAATTCGACCGCCACGTATCCCGCTGATCCTTTCACGTCCGTCATGGCCGTCAGCATCTGTCCTACGCTGGTGGCTTCAATTCCTCCGTGAAAGGTCTTGTCGATGGTCATGCGGCCCAGCAGGGGCGCGGCCGGAAAATCGGGAGGCACCGGCTTAATAATTGGATCAAAAGTTCCGGTGGCGTGGTGCGACATGCTGCCTCCTTTGGCAGGCTGCTGGCCGTAGACTGCGGGAACCAGGAGAAGTGCGAGTATCAGGACACGGAGGTTCATTGGACTTTCCGCCCGCGGCTGCGGAACAGGGAAAAAGTGTACCAGTTGATGGATGGATTGGGGACGCCCGACGTTTCGCCCAGGCAGCCGGCTGCCCCAGGTAAGCTGCCTTTGCGGCTGCCCCAGGTAAGCCGTTTCTGCTTGCCTGGGTCTTTGACCCTCAGTCGCACACAAGACGCTGTCATGAAGTCTTTCCCCTGATCACGAGATCCAAAATCCCCACTCAAGCAAAAGAAGGTTAAATGGGGCACCCGCACCGTGTGGCACCATTTACCCCGACTTGTTAGACTTTTCCCTTGCCGTCCACCAAGAAAACCCCGAAGTCCGCCACGGTCTCCAGCGCTGCCAAGCCGGCCAGTGCCGCTAAAGACAGCCCAGGCAAGTCGGCCATCGCCGTGCCAGCCGAGCCTGCCGGTTCCAAAGGCCGCATTTACCTCATCGACACCATGTCGTTCATCTTCCGCGCCTATCACGCCATGGCGCGGCAGCGGCCCATGTCGACCAAGACCGGCATTCCCACTAGCGCGACCTTCGTTTTCGTCAACATGTTGCGCAAGTTGCGCGCCGACTTCGCGCCGCAATACCTGGCGGCCGTGTTCGACGTGGCCGCTCCCACCTTCCGCGACGAGCAGGCAGCCGAGATCACCAGCGTCCGCAAGTTCGACAGCAAGACCCAGACCTACGTCGACACCGCCTATGGCGGCTACAAGGCTAACCGCTCTGCCATGCCCGACGACCTGGCGCAGCAGGTGCCCTACATCCGGCGCGCGCTCCAGGCTTATCGCATCCCCATGATCGAGGCCTCCGGCTTCGAGGCCGACGATGTCATTGGCACCCTGGCGCGCCAGGCTGTGGACCAGGGCTATTCCGTGTTCGTCGTCTCCAGTGACAAGGACATGATGCAGTTAGTCAGCGACCGCATCTGCGTGCTGAACCCGCCCAAGGACAACCTGATCTGCGACGCCGCCAAGGTGGAAGAAATTCTGGGTGTGCCGCCGGAGAAAGTTGTCGACGTGATGGCCCTGCGCGGCGACTCCATTGACAACATTCCCGGTGCCCCCGGAATCGGCGACAAAGGCTCGGTGGAGTTGATCCAGCGCTTCGGCAGCGTGGAGGGTGCACTGGAGCGCGCTGCCGAGGTCGAACGCAAGACCTATCGCGAGTCGCTGCAAAACAATCGCGAGACCATCCTGGTCAGCAAAAAGCTGGTGACCATCGACCAGCATGTCGCGGTGGACTTCCATCCGGAAACGATGCGGGCGCAGGATCCTGACCCCGCTGCCGCGCGCGCCCTGTTCACCGAGTTGGAGTTCAACACACTCGTTCAGGAGTTCCTCAGCGAAAGCATGGAGCTGGGCGAGACCGATTATCGCGACGCCAAGACCGCCGCCGAAGTGGAAGCGGTGATCGCGCGAGCAAAGAAAAATGGTTTCCTGGCCATTGCGCTCGAAGCGTCGTCGCAATCCGTCATTCCTGCCGACGCCGATGCCGATGAGACCGAAGCGCCGGATGACGCGCAGATGTCGCTCACCGAGGCTCCGCAGACTGCACCCGCCGTGGCGCCGCCCAGCCACCGCATCGCGATTTCATCCGAGCCGGGCAAATCTCTCGTCGTCTCTCTCGACGACACGAAGACGGCTGCACCGCTGAAGAAAGCCCTGGCCGATGAGTCGCTGCCCAAGGCGGTTCACGATTACAAGTCCGCCACCCACGTTTTGCGCGAAGCCGGCATCGCGCTGGCCGGTGTGCAGCACGACCCCCTGCTCTACGCGTATCTACTCGACCCGACTTACTCCACCTACGGCTTGGCCGAAACGGCTTATCGAACCTTCAACCTGAAGCTCGGCCCATCGCCGGCTGAGGCCGCCGACATCACCCTGCGGCTCACCCAGAAGACCAGCGCCGATGTGGACCAGGCGGGCCTGCGCCAGGTTTACGACGAGATCGACCTTCCCTTGGTGCCGGTACTGGCGCGCATGGAAGAAGCCGGCGTCAAGCTGGATTGCGAAGTGCTCGCCGAAATGTCACTGCGGCTGGAGCGCGAAATTCACGCTAAGGCCCGCGAGATCTACGACAAGTCTGGCCACGAGTTCAACGTGAACTCGCCCAAGCAGCTAGGCGACGTGCTCTTCAATAAGCTGAACCTGCCCAAGCCCATCAAGTACGGTAAGGGCAAAACTATTTCGACCGCCGTGGAGGTGCTGGAAGGCCTGGCCGGCGAGCACGAAGTTCCGCGCATGGTGCTCGACTATCGCCAGCTTTCCAAGCTGAAGTCCACCTACGTGGATGCACTGCCGGTGCTGCTGAACTCCTGCACCCTGCGGCTGCACACCACCTTCAACATGGCGGGATCGGCCACCGGACGCCTGTCTTCGGTCAACCCCAACCTGCAGAACATTCCTATCCGCACCGAACTGGGCCGCGAGATTCGTGCCGCCTTCATCGCCGAGCCGGGCCACGTCCTGCTGAAGGCCGATTACTCGCAAATCGAGCTGCGACTGCTGGCGCACTACTCCGGCGATAAGCTGCTGACCGAGGCTTACCGCACCGGCGAGGACATTCACACCCTGACCGCCTCGCAGGTCTTCGGCGTACCGCCGCTCATGGTTGACGCCGAACATCGCCGCCGAGCCAAGGCCGTAAACTTCGGCATCGTCTATGGGCTGTCGCCGTTCGGCCTTTCCCAGCAGCTGGGCATCGACACCAAGGAAGCTAAGCGTTTCATCGATGCCTACTTCGAAAAGTACAGCGGAGTGCGCGAGTTCATCGACCGCACGCTGGACCAGGCGCGCCGTGACCAGAAGGTGACGACGCTGTTCGGACGCGTTCGCCCCATTCCCGACATTCACAGCAAGAATTTCAATCTGCGGGGCTTTGCCGAGCGCACCGCAGTCAACACCCCCCTGCAAGGCACCGCGGCTGACCTCATCAAGCTGGCCATGATCCGTATCGATACCGACCTGCGCGAGCAGAAACTTCGCTCGCGGATGTTACTTCAGGTACATGATGAATTAGTTTTTGAGGTTCCCGTCGAAGAAGTTGATACCATGAAGCGCCTCGTCATCGAGCGCATGGAGCACGCGCACGAACTGAAGGTCCCACTGAAGGTGGACGTGGGAACCGGGTTGAACTGGCGAGACCTGGAGTAAGCTTGTCCTCCTTCAATCAACCGCCTCAACCGCGGCCGCAGGTACAGTTGTCGCCGGAGGAGGCGGCCGCGCTCTCCCACGCGGTGGCCGAATACATCCGCGAACGGCGCAATCACTATTGCGCCCAGGCAGCTCCGCTGACCTTCAGCGAAGTCTGGCTGGACTTCTTCCCTGCCGAAGATCTGCAACGGGTGCGGGTTCTGCAGCCCGGCCAGGTCCGCGTACCCAATCCGCCGTTCTACACCGAACTGGAAAAGATGGGCTTCACCGGACTGCCCAACTTCACCACCATGCCGGCCATTACCTTCGACGACGTAGTGGTCTTCCACCATCCGCTGACGCCGCAGCTCATCTTTCACGAAATGGTGCACGTGCTGCAGTATCGTCTGCTGGGCATCAATGAATTCGCCCGACTCTACGTGCAGGGGTACCTCAATGCGGGATATGCCGGAACTCCCCTGGAAATCTGCGCCTACGAGCTCGACTCAAAATTCTCCAAAGGCACTGGAGCGTTCCAGGTGCAAGACGAAGTGCAGGCGTGGATTACGGAAGGCAGGTTTTGAAGGGCAGGGGCTAGGGTCTAGAGGTTAGCGGCAAGTGATTCGTGCTCATTGTTCGTGTCGACAGGGCGTGCTTGTGGTTCGTGCTCGTGACTCGCGATAGCCGTGCATACCAGGCAAACTTCAGCGGGTTGTCATCAGGCGGAGGCCGTTAGCTCGACGAGGGAACGCGGTTATGCCCGTAGGCAATGTGCCTTCCTGTGCGCGCATGTCGCCCTTGCGGCTGGAACGTCATCCCCAGTCTCTAGTCCCTGACCCCCAACCCTAGCCAGTGTTTTTTAAACCCCAATTGCCTGCTGGATCGCGTTCGCAATAGCGTCGCTATGCCGGCGCATCGCCTGCTCCGAAGCGGCCTCGATCATCACCCGCGCCAGCTTTTCTGTCCCCGAGTAGCGCACCACTACGCGACCATTTTCGCCCAGTTCGTCTTCCGCGGCGCGAATGGTTCGCATGACTTCCGTCAGTTGTTCCATCGGTAGTTTCTCGCGCACGTGGACGTTCTTGATCTCCTGGGGAAACACCTTCATGTCGGCCACCAGCTCGGCCAGCGACTGGCCGGTGCGGGCCATCACTTCCAGCACCCGCAGCGCGGTCAGGATGCCGTCGCCGGTGGTGGTTTCCATGTCGCGGAACAGGATGTGTCCCGACTGCTCTCCACCCAGCGTCGCGCCCGTCTTCAGCATCTGTTCCAGCACGTACTTGTCGCCCACCGGGGCCCGCAACATCTGGATGCCGCTCTGCTTTAGCGCCGCCTCCAGCCCCATGTTCGACATGGTGGTCGCTACCACGGTGTCATTGTGCAGCGTAACGTGCGTCTTCATATCGCGGGCTGCCAGCAGCAGCACCGCATCACCGTTGACCACATGTCCCACAGCGTCGGAGAACAATGCACGGTCGGCATCCCCGTCGAAGGTGATCCCCAGGTCATACTTTCCCGGGGCCGCGGCCACCGCTTTCGCCACGTGCTCGGGATGCAGCGCTCCGCAACCGTCATTGATGTTGCGCCCAGTGGGCTCGACATGCAGGAAATCCGCCGTGATGCCGCCTTCGGCGAAAACCATGGGCGCAAGATTGCTGGCGGCCCCGTTGGCGCAATCCACCAGCACACGCAGCTTGCTGAAGTCGGTGCCGGCCACGAAATCCGCCAGCGAATGAGCGTATTGCTCCCGCAGCTTGTCATCGCCCGGAAGCATGACGGCGCTGGGTACCACATTGTGAGGGACAGCGTCGGTCAGTTGCTCCAGATGGGCGAAAATGTCGGTCTCAATTTCGTGTTCCAAGTCGTCCGAAAGCTTGTAGCCGTCGGCGGCGAAAATCTTGATGCCGTTGTCCTGCCAGGGATTATGCGAAGCCGAAATCACGATGCCGGCCGCGAAGCCATTTTTGCGAGTCAGGTAGGCCACGCCCGGCGTGGTGATAATCCCCGCGCTCACCACCGTGACCTTGGCCGACTCCAGTCCCGCTGCCAGCGCCGAACCAATCCAGGCGCTCGACTCCCGAGTGTCCTGGCCGATCATCACCCGGGCATCTCTGTCGCGTGCTGCCAACCGCTGGCCCAGCGCGCGTCCTATGGCGACAATCGTCCTCTGGTCCAGCGGATACTCGCCGGCCACGCCACGAATCCCATCGGTTCCAAAAAGCTGCCTGGTTTTTCCCGGAGCAACGCTCAAGGTTGTCCTGCCTTCCCTGAAAGTTTTTCTGTATCGACTGTCACGTGAATCGGCCCCGTCGTCTGTACTCGCACCAGCGGGTCGGACACGTACGCATGCGTAGTGAACGTCGCCTTGCCCACCGTGCCGGTGGCATCCACCGGGTCGGTCATGGCCGTGCGGATCGCCTCCACCCTGCGTTCCGGCCCGGCCACGGTCACGGTTGCCGGATCCGCTACAGCCTGAGTCACACCGTATCCGCTCAAAAGAGTGCCAATCACCCGCGGCTGCACCGGCACCGAGCGCGTCGCGCCGCGGTCAAAGGTGATGTGAAATTGCGACGGCACAATCTGGACCACCTTTACGTTGCGCGGCACGCGAATGTTCTCCGCCGTAAGATCGAAAGTTCGCTCGCCCGGCACCGCTCCCCGCAAATCGAGAATGGCGTGTACCGACGATGGATTCATGCCTTGCAGCAGGCGTTCCGGCCCGCGCAACGTAACCCGCGCCTCAAAGGGATAGTCGGAGTTGATCTCCAGGCTGCCGGGCGCATGCTGAAATTCCAGCGGCACAGTCATGGGGATCTCGATCGGCTGATCGCGGCCCACGGCCCACCACAACATGATGGCGATCGCCAGCGACACCAGCTTGAACGGCAGGTTTTTCAGTACGTAGTTGCGAAAGAAATTCAGCAGTCCGCCCATGGATTAGCGCTCCGCCCCTTCCGCCAGGTCTTTCTCGTGGGCGTGCCGCTCTACTTCCCGCTCCTCGCTGGCCATCTCGTGGTCGGTCACCGTCGTGGGCAAGGTGGCCGTCGGTAGGTAGCGGCGCAGCAATTCACTCAGCCGCTCCCGCAGATACTCCACCGTAATGTCACGCTCGATCGCGCCTCCCACCGCGATGCTGATCGACGCGGTTTCTTCCGACACTACCACCGAGATGGCGTCGGTTTCCTCGGTAATGCCGATGGCCGCGCGGTGGCGGGTACCGTATTGCGTCGACAGAACCGGGTTCATCGACAGGGGCAGGAAGCAGGCAGCGGCGGCGATACGGCCCTTCTGCACGATGACGGCTCCGTCATGCAGCGGCGCACTGGGCCGAAAGATCGTGGTCAGCAGATCGTAAGAGAGATTGGCATCCAGCGGCACACCGCTCTCGATAAACGTCCGCAAGCCTATCTCGCGTTCGATGACGATCAGCGCACCGGTCGCGGTCTGGGAAAAATGATCGGCCGCCAGCACAATGTCTTCGTAACTGTCGGTGCCGCTGAAGACGCCGCCGCGCGTGGTCGAGAGCCGGCGTCCCAGCCGGGCCAGCGCGTGACGAATCTCCGCGCCGAACACCACGATCAAGGCAAACACCGCGTAAGGAAATAGCGTGGTAATGAGCCAGTCAACCGTCTTCAGTTGCTCGATGTGGGCCAGCCAGAAGGCGCCCACCAGCAAAATGACCGCCACCAGCATAGGTATGGCGCGCGTACCTTTAATCAGTTTCAGGAATTCGTAGATGAGGAAGGCCACAACCAGAATGTCGATGACTGAGATCACCGATAATTGCGGAATGTGGCCTAAATTCTGTAGCATCCTGATCCTCAGCCTGCGCTGCGCACACGGGAAAGTACTTTTATTCTAATGCATGACGGATAGAGAGCCCGGATAGCTTCCAGACGGAATTCTTATATCTGGTAGTTAGCAAAGTAGGATAATCGGCGAAATTGTCGTGTCGAAATCCACTCGCCAACTAGCCGCTACTAGCTCGACGGATCGTCGTCCTGGATGCGGTCTACTTTGGATGTAAATTCGCCGCGCCCCAGTTGTGTGCGCACCTGCGCGCCCGGGCTCAGTTGCGACGCCTGCTTCACCAGGTGGCCTTCGGCATCGAAGACCAGGGCGTAGCCGCGAGCCAGGATGGCTTTGGGCGACAGGGCTTCCAGGCTGCTGTTCACCCTCTCCCAGCGCGAGCGCCGGCGCAACAGCACCGTCTCCTGCGCGCTGGCCAGCGCCACCGTCAGGCGATTGAGCTCGGTGCGGCGCGTCACCAGCAGGCGCGCCATCGCTGTCGTCAGCTCCGCTCCACGCGACTCTAGCTGGCGCCGCATCAGGCCGGTTCGCACCCGCAGATCGTGATGGCGAAGCTGCGCTTCCAGGGTTTCGACGCGTCGCAACTGCGCTTTCAGGATGCGTGCCTGGGCTTGCGCCAGGCGGTAAGCCAGGTCGTCCACCCGCTGCTGGCGGCGGGCGATGGAATCCTGCATGCGCGCGAACACCGCGTTCTGCGCCAGCTTCGACAGTGCCGTGCCGGCCCGCAACAGCTTGTAACCCATGGCTTGCGCCAGGCGCCTATGAAAGCTCTGCAGCTTTTCCGACAGCTCGTGCTTGGAACGAATGACCAGCTCGGCCGCGGCCGACGGCGTGGGAGCCCGCAGGTCAGAGACAAAGTCGCAGATGGTGAAGTCGGTCTCGTGGCCAACGGCGGAGATGACGGGGATTTCACAGGCGGCAATCGCCCGTGCCAGTCCTTCGTCGTTGAAAGCGAACAGGTCCTCAAACGAGCCGCCGCCGCGCGCTACAATGACGACGTCCACCTGTCCGTTGCGGCTGAAGTAGCGCACTCCGGCGGTCACTTCGGACGCGGCCACTTCGCCCTGCACCTGCGCCGGATAGATCAACACGTTCACCGACTCGTGACGGCGGCGCAGAATGTTCAGAATGTCCTGCAGCGCCGCGCCTCGCGGCGAAGTCACCACGCCGATGGTGCGAGGCAGCACCGGAATAGGCTGCTTGCGCCCCTGCTCGAACAGGCCTTCGGCGGCCAGCTTGGCCTTGAGCTGCTCGAAGGCAATCTGCAACGCCCCGGCGCCCTTCGGCTCCAGATGTTCGGCCTGGAACTGCAAGTCGCCGCGCTCGTCATAAACCGTCACCCGTCCCCGGGCGATGACCTGCTGGCCGTTCTCGGGACGGAAGCGCAGCAGTCGGGCCTGCGTCCGCCACATCACCATGCGGAGCTGGGCGGTTCCGTCCTTCAAGGTGAAGTACAGGTGGCCGGACTCAGCCGGGCGGTAGTTGGAAATTTCGCCTTCCACGTAGACGTCGGTGAAACTGCGCTCCACTTGCGTGCGCACTGCGCCCACCAGCTCGCGCACCGGATAAACCTTGCGCGCCGGAGCCTGAAACATGAGCCCGAGTTGTTCCGAGCTGGACATGGAGAGAGGTCTGCAGGCAGTGTATCAAGGGGGAGAGACGCGGTTCGCTTTTGGCTCTTCGCTCTTCGCCGGTAGGCCGATTGTGGCGGGATACCCGGGCGACTGACGACTGAGTGCCGAGTGCCGAAGGCCAAGTGCTTAGCGCCAAATGTCGCGGTCGCTCTGGCGAATAGCGAATAGCGAATAGCGAAACCCCGGGTGCCCCATTCAAGACCTTCCTTTGGTCTTGAGTGGGGATTTTCTCCGAATTCTCTACCGCCTCATCCGGTTCACCACATACAACACCAGCGACAGAATCACGCTCAACAGAATCGACGTCGCCAAGGGAAAATAGAACGTCGTGTTCTTTCCGCGATAAACAATATCGCCGGGCAGGCGTCCGATGGGCAGGTTCATCTTGCCGGCCAGGATGAAAATCAGCCCAACGACCAGCAGTAGTCCACCGAGAAACACCAGCATCCGGCCAAGGTCGCCCATGGCTACAGTCTAGAGCACCCGGCTGAATGGCGGTATCTACGGCGTGATCGTCCCGCAGGCGATGCGGTCGCCGGAGTTGCCGGAAGGGTCGGTCTTGTAATCGTCAGCCTTGGCGTGGATCATCAGCGAGCTGCCGCCGTTGGCCAGCAGCGAGTTGGGCTCGGCTCCCGTGCCCAGAACCACCTCGGCGTCCTTCGCGGTGGCCTTGGCCGTGCCGTTGTCCTTCACCGTGAAGTTCATCATGTCGCCGGCGTGATGGCCCTGCGGATTGTCGAAGCCATGCTGCTTGCTGCCGGGATTGAAGTGACCGCCCGCCGACTTGAAGTCGGGCGCGTCACACTTCGGGTTCTGGTGGAAGTGCACCGCGTGTACACCCGCCGGCAGACCTTTCAGATCCAGCTTCACTTCTACGCCGGTGCCGTGCGGTTCGATGACCGCCGTACCTACGGAATTGCCTTTCGCATCCTTCATTTCAACGGTGGTTTTCTTCGCCTTGGCGTGGGCTGAAGCCGGAACCGGGCAGACCGTCACGACAGCAGCAATAAGCGCGCGCATTGCCAGTTTGGAGTTCATAACCCGTGAGTTGTATCACGAACCCGCCGGGGCGCACCACCCGGTGTCAGGTTGTCATCGAGCTTTTACATTGTGGCTGGACGGTTCACCGGCGCGCTCGGTCAGGATGGCGACTTCTGGTATGCTTTCCCGTTTGCCTCTTAACATGGAGGCCACTCTTTTTCGAAAGGCTCGAACTTGGCAGTTGATCCGGTAATTCTGGTTCACGGTGGAGCGTGGGCCATCCCCGACGACATGGTTGAGGCGCACCAGCGCGGCGTGGAAGCCGCGGCGGCCGCCGGCTGGCAGATTTTGCAAGGCGGCGGCAGCTCGCTCGATGCCATCGAGGCAGCCGTGGTCGCCATGGAAGAAGACGAAACCTTCGACGCCGGCCGCGGCTCATTCCTCAACATGGACGGCCGGGTGCAACTCGACGCCCTCATCATGGATGGCGCCACCCTGCGCGCCGGAGGCGTCGGCTGCGTGGAGCACATCCGCAACCCGGTGCGCGCGGCCAAGAAGATCCTGACCGAAAGCCCGCACGTCTATTTCGTGGGAACCGGCGCCGAACGTTTTGCCCAGGAGCACGGCATCGAGTTGTGTGCCAACGACGACCTCATCATCGAACGCGAGGTGGAACGCCTGCGCGAAGCCAAGAAGCAAGGCTACCTGCAGATGCCCGATGAGTTCGGCCCCTGCCGCTCGCACGACACCGTGGGCGCGGTCGCGCTCGATGCGCAAGGCAACATCTCCGCTGCGACTTCGACCGGAGGCACGCTGAACAAGGCTCCCGGACGCGTGGGCGACTCTTCGCTCATCGGCTGCGGCTGCTACGCCGACAACCGCAGCGCCGCCGTTTCGACTACGGGATGGGGCGAGCCCATGATGAAGCTGGTCATTGCCAAGTGGGCGGCCGATCGGGTCGAAAACGGCACGTCTCCGCAAGACGCCGTGCAACAAGCCCTCTTCTACATGAAGACCCGCCTCAACGGCCACGGCGGCATGATTCTGCTCGACACCCGGGGCCGCATCGGCCTGGCCCACAACACGCCGCGGATGGCCTGGGCGCTGTGCAGCGCTGCAAAGAAGTCTTCCGGCGTCGAGATCAAGGCTTAGACCAACGACATAATGCTCTTGTTGGCCAAAAAAGCTGGGTGCTGGCTGCCCCGGGTCTCGCGGTGTTCGAGACCCGGGAGGAAGTTGGGCAATCAACCTTCCTCGCGAGACCCGTGCCAACCGCCCGCCGAAGCTTCACTGTGCCAGGTAACGCGCAACCGCAAAATTATTCAGGAAGAAGCCTCGCTGCGCTGGAGTTCCGGTGTTCCCGGCAGCTACGATCTTGCCGTCACTCTGCACCAACACCACGCTGACGGAGGAGATGGAACCCTGCGTCAGGGTGGTGATCACCGTACCGTTCGATCCAAAATTGGTGTCCAGATGTCCGGTGCCGGTGTAGCGGGCCAAGACGAACGACGACGAAGAGAAATATTGGTTGCCGATTCCCGCCTGCCCACCGACCACGATGTCACCATTGGATTGAATCGCCAGCGCGAAAGCAGACGACGCGGGGAAGGAGTTGCCGAATCCGGTAATGACCCCTCCGCCGCTTCCCGGACCGCCGCCAGGATTGAAGGTGGTGTCGATGCTCCCATTGACGTTATAGCGGACGACTCCGAAGCCGCTCTGATTGTTGGCGAAGCCCAGGCCACTGGTGATGGTGCCCGCCACAACAATCTTGCCGTTGCTTTGCACCGCTACGGCAGCGGCTGAGGCCACGCAAGCCGCTTGACCTGCGATGCCGAAGTTCGTGTCCAGGCTGCCGTTGATGTTATAGCGGGCAATCGAACCGGCTTGTGGAACCGGCAGAAATGGCGCGGTGGTGAGGGTCGTGGGTGCTCCAACGCCGCTGGTGATCAGGATTTTGCCATCCGACTGCAGTGTCATTGCGGTGGCGAACGCCGACGTCAGCGGGGCCAATCCCTCGCTGCCGAAGTTGGAATCGAGTTGGCCGGTGCTGGTATAGCGGCCGATCAGACCACCCCCGGTCACCAGGATCTTGCCGTCGGATTGCAGCGCCATCAGGCTCAACGCCCCCGCACCCGAAGACAGGGATCGGGAGATGGCGAAGCCGCCCGTGCCAAAGCTGGTGTCGACCGTACCGTCGGAATTGAAGCGACCTACCGAACTGTCGATCACGAAATCTCCCACCGCCGCCGCCAGAATCTGCCCGTTAGGCTGGATGACGATCGCCGTGACCGCAGCGCCATCGGTGATGCCAAAAGTGCTGGTCACGATACCGCCGCTGCCGAAGCTGGAGTCGAGCGTTCCATTGGTGTTCAAACGAATCAGGGCCGCGATTTGCGAAGTGCCGTTAGGTATGGTTCCGCCCAGCACGATCTTGCCGTCACTTTGAATCGCCGCTGCGGAGTCGATCGTCGTGTCGTATTGATTGAAGCTGGTGGTGAAAATACCGCCGGTTCCAAAGGTCGAATCGAGATGGCCCGCCTGGGCCGCCGCAAAGGTTGACGCAGCCAGGACCAGAACAGCCGCAAGCATTATCAGCCTGGGGCTCGCGCTCAATACGTTCCAGGTGAGGCCAATCCGAGTGAGCGAATACCTTTCCTTGCCGGCGAATAGTGTCATGGAAGTTCTCCTCAATGTCGAAGGGAAGTCGCGGACGTCTGGGGAGGGTTGTTGGTGAGTCAGAGCCTTCTCCGCCAACCCCGCTTCGGCGAGTACAGACCTGCAGCCGGTCGAAGTTGTCAGCATTCTGTAACGTTTTCGTCAAAGATTGCGGAAGTCAGAGTACGCCGACTAGCAAAGACGGCCTTGAATTTTGGTTGTCATCCTGAGCGTCAGCGAAGGACCCCTACTCTCGCGAGAACGATCTTCGATTCGGCGGGCAACGGCTGGTCTGGGTTGCGCAATTTCATGTCTCGAATGGAGGCCTCGCCGATCCCGCACGCCGACTCAAATGCACTCACCCTTCCACTGGGCGCCGCAGAACACCTGAACTCAATCGCCGGGCTCGCAGCTGCACAGCGAACGTTGGAGGCTGGCCCTTTTTGATCTTCAGGCATTCTTGCGACGCAAAATCCCCACTGCGCCCAAAAGCCCACTCGAGAGGAGCACGAGGCTGCTCGGTTCGGGAGTGGTGCCGGTGGTACTGCCGTTGCCGAAGATGGTGAAGGACTCCGAGGGAATCGTTCCCAGGCAGCTCGATCCACAGGCTTCCGAAGGACCGCTGTTTTCGTCCCAATACACCGGATTGCCGCCGGCCGACACCGCGTTTTGCAGGCTGATCCAGTACATTCCATTGTTCAGCGTCGGGCCGTGGAAGCTGGCCGTTTCCGTGCACACGTCGTATGAGTAGTTGTTCAGGTAGCAGCCGGACTGAACCAGGTTTACCTGCTCATCGTAGTAAACCGTTCCGCCGGAGGGTTCGGTGGCGATAACTACTTCGACGGACTGGACCGTGTCGCCCGGAGAAATCCAAGCGCCGAAAGATAAGCCGCTGATGGTGCCAGTGGCAGACGTGATGTTGAAGCTATCGTTGACTACATAGCCGAAGTTGATGGTCCAGGCATCGGTCTCGCCGTTGATCGGACCGTTGGTGTAGAGAACTTGCGCCGATGCCGGAGCACCGGCTGCCAGCGCGAAGGCGATGGCCAGCATAAACAACAGGCCCGAGAACCAGTTTTTTGTCATCGCGGTCTCCTTCGCGTGGTGATTTCGTGGACATGTTTTCGCCATTTGAAAACGCCGGCGCATGTTAGCACGACTCTGAGTTTTCGCGAGACTAATTTAGGTGCAGATGCGACATGATGACCGACCTAAACCAGGGTCGCCGATCATCTTCGTCCCCCCAAACAGCGGGCCTTGTTCCACGGATTTCGCATCCAATTGTCTTTTACAGCCAAGGAGTTGCTTATGTCGGTAAAACCCGTAATCAAAGGCGTTCAACTCATTCCCATGGGGATGGCAAATGCATACCTGATCGAGGGCGAGGATGGGTTGACGCTGATCGACGCTGGCTACCCACATAAAGAGGCAGAAGTTTTCGGGGCGATCCGCAGGCTTGGCCGCTCGCTGCATGAGCTCAGGCATTTGATTCTTACTCACGGCCACCCCGATCATATTGGGAGCGCCGCTGCCATCGTGCGGGAGACCGGTGCCCGGACATACATGCACCCGCTCGACGTCTCCCTGGTCGAAAGCGGAGGTCCTTTCCGGCCTATGAACCCGGCGCCCGGGCTGTTACGGCGTGTGCTGTGCAAACTTCTCTTCCATCCCAATGAGCGCGTGGAACCGGTAGCTATCAATCAACGTTTGAAGGATGGCGAACCGCTACCCATTGCGGGCGGCATGGACGTGATTCACACTCCTGGACACTGCGCCGGACAGGTTGCTCTCCTCTGGCGCGCTGGGAAAATGCTATTCGCGGCCGATGCGGGCATGAACATCATGGGCCTCGGCGATCCCATCGGTTTTGAGAACTTGCAGGAAGGTCGTGCCAGCCAGCGCAGGCTCGCCAGCCTTTCGTTCGATAGCGCTGGGTTCGGGCATGGTGCCCCTATCGTCCACGACGCTTCGACATATCTCCGCCGTCAGTGGAGCCACGTCTCGCCGGCCGTCTCAGCCGTAAGTGAGGCTCACCCGATTCGCAGAGCCGGATAGCCATCCGTTACGATGCGCCCGGCGCACATCACGGGTTCAACGCGGTCCAGTTTCTCTTCCACCCGCTTGCTGCGTGCCTCTGCGCCACCGCCTCAGGAACCGCCAGCCCCAGCACCTGCTCCTCTTCACGCCAGATCAAGCGCTCCTGCTCCAGAAACGACAACGTCTCTTCCAGATCACCATCTGTCGCGTCCGCTTTCAGCAGCTCGTCAGCCAGCCATGCGACCGTACGAGGAGCACCGTCACAAGCCAGGTAGACACGCGATTGGAATTCGTTAAGCCCGAACTCGCGGGGTTCCCCCAACCTGGAGTCTCGAATCACCAGCCCGGGCGCTTCTTCCGAAGACTCTTCCGTTCTTTCCCAGGTTAGAAATACGTCGCGCAGCAAATGTTCCCGTTTCCATCCATCGACCGCGTACACCAGCTCCCAGTGCAGGTTCGTCAACTCAGGCGAAACATCATAGTGGCGTTCGAAGTAATAGGCATAGTCGTCCAGGGAAAACCCCGTACGCTGCAGAAATTCCTCGGAGAACATTACGTCGTAACCGCGATGGTGCTTTGGCGCGTTGCGGATTCCAACCAATCCCGTATCTTCGTGCAACGGAGCGAAGCGCGTCACCACCACCTCGGTCCGGCCTACGGGCGGAATGAGGTGATGAATGTGCGGCAACCGGCTGGTCATGGCGCGATACCACTCCGGTTTTTCACCCGGGAAGCCGACCAGGATGTTGTAGATAATGTCGACCCGGTGCAGATATCCCAGCTTGATGCACAGCACGTTATGAATGCCGGTGACGCCTTTCTTCATCAGCTTCAGCACATTGGAATCGAACGACTCAACTCCCGGCTGCACCGCTACGAATCCAGCGTCCGCCAGCCCCTTCATGCGCGCTTCATTCTGATTGGCCTTGATTTCGCAACTCAGCACAAACCGTGGATCCTGCTGCGCCAACGAAGGAAGCAGGTCCTGCCAGTAGCTGTGCGGCAGAATGTAATCCGAGAATCGGAAGGAATAACTCACTCCATGGCGCCGCCGCATTTCAGCCAGCAAGTCCAGTACGGTTGCCGGCCGTTTCTGCCGGTATTGCAGTGTGGCATCGTCGATACCGCAGAACGTGCAATGCTGCTTTTGCCCCCACCAGCAGCCTCGCGAACTCTCAATGGGAAGATTGAAGGTACGAACGGTGATTTTGTCCTGCTCTTTCAGTCGAGCCAGGTCATCGAACCAGTCGCTGTAATCCGGCGGCGGACTGGCATCCACTTCATACTTCGCCCTGGGCAATCCCTTCGGATTCTCCCGGGTGAGCACGCCTGGAATCTCGTTCAGCCGTTGCCTGCCAATCGATGTCTGGGCGAGGGCGCTGATGACAGGTTCACCATCGCCTAAGACGACGGCATCCATCGCCGGGCAAGCCCGCAGCGCTTCCAGACCCGGAGGCCCTTCCAGCGCATATCCGCCGAACACGATCAGCAGGTCAGGCCGTCGGGCACGAAGCAACGTAGCCAGCGCAGCCGACGCCGCCACCTGGTCAAACAAGCAGGTGAAGCCAACCATTGTCGGCTCATAGGCCAGGATCTGGTCGGCGCACTCACTCAGGTACTTGGGAACGGCTTCGTGACGCATCCGGATGAGCGCCCGCCCAAAATCAGCAGGATCGCGCAACGTATGACGAAGGTTCGTCAACACGTGGGCGATGCATCGCTCCATCAGGCAGTCGACCTGAGCCTGGTCCAGTCCCTGATCCAGAATGGAGGTGAAGACGAATTCGTTCAGGCCGTAACATTCGGCAACATCGCGGTACAGGTTCGAAGTGACATGCCGAAGAAGCTGGAGATTGGCGTGGAAGACTCTGGCCTCAATCCCTTGTGCAGCGAGTTGGGCTTTGAGGATGGCAAGGCCAAGGGACGGCTCCTGCAGCGATGCCCACGGCATGCTGACCAAAGCAACCCTGGGTGCGGAGTTGCTCTGCCGTGGGGTCGCTCCAAAAGGAAAACCCGCGGGGTTCGGCTCTAGCAATGGGTCATGTTCTCCCATCATCCGATCTTGAGGATGCCGGATTCGTCCATGACAATGATCTGCTCTTCGGGCGGGGGATCCGGAGGATGGGGCTCGGTGGCTTTCACGTAGGCAACTCCGACGGCAACTCCCACCATGCTGCCGACGATGATCACGGGGCCCCAGATAACATCGACCTTGGGAGGCGGCGCTTTTGGCCCACCCGCATGCGTGCTGTGTTCGCTGGTACGCTTTATGTTCCCAGCTTCCAGTTCTCGAACCAGCCGCGAGCCTACGGTGGCGATCAAGTACACCGCCTCGTCCGACACTTGCAGGTTCAGTTTCTTGGCAACTTCTGCGGGATGCGTCGGCAATTCCTGCAGGTAACGCCCGTCGGCCACTACCGCATTGTAGAAATCAACAATCTCGTTGCGATGGGCGATGGCAAACCGGCCCAGTTGAGAATCTTCGCGGAAGGCGGGCATCACTTTCGCCTGCACCTCTTCAAACGCAGCCGCAAGCTGCTCGCCTGAGATCGTGACACGTTCCAGTTCCGGCCACTCTTTGCTGGCGGCAGCGCCAACCACAACTCGATCTGGAAACACGAATTGTCTTTCCACTGAGTCTCCTGTTCTTTGCTTTATCCCGGGTCGAAAAGAGCGATCAGAGTACAACTACAATTCCGCGGGGTCAAGACCGGAAAATGCGTTCGTCATTAAAGTTTGCGGTGTCCGAATGAGCGGGGTGCCCCGGGTCTCGCGATGTTCGAGACCCGGGAGGGAACAGGACCTCGCAGAAATCGCCCGAGTACGGGTCGTTCTTCTCGGTCGATCGCACGGTAGCGTGTATTCGCCATGGCCCGGGATCGGCTAGCCTACAACAATCGAGCCGATTCGATTCGCAGGTCTCGAATACCGCAAGGCCGGAGCATCCGGCTCCGGTCAGCGCACTGGAGAGAAGAGACCCGAAGCGAGCCTTTATTCCTTGGCGCCCTTATCGAGGAGTTCTTCCGAGAGCTTGCGAGCGTTGGCGGAGTGCTCATGAGCCTGCTTGGAAAGTTCGTGAGCCGTCAAGTGGTCTTGCTTGTCATGAGCGGCGGCAGCGGCGGCATGCGCGTGAGCGGCGAGATTATGAAGCTCGGCTGCCCTCTGATGAGATGGCTGTGACATGGTTTCTCCTGTTGGTAGTTGTCTCCGCGACTTGATGGCCAAACGGTCGAGGTGCAGCTTGTCGCACCGCCGACCTCCGCAGACTGATTGCGCTCCATTGTAGTGCTTTGAGCGCCGCGGCCGGGGTACCAACGGCCGATGCTGAGCTGAGAGGACTGGAACATCCCCGAGGGACAATCCCAAGGGCTGTCGACAATCACAGCTTAGCGTGCAAAAAGCGCGCAAATCGGGGGGCTCAGAGCCAATCTTGCGACAAGCGTCCCCGAAATTCGTGGGTCTCGAACAACACGAAGCGCTGGCACACGTAGCGCAAAGTGCGTCGCCGGCTATACAGCGAACCAATTATTGCGTGATTTCAAACACCACCCCGCAGCCGCTGCCATCGCAGGGATAGGCTCCTCCATCGCCTGCAGCGCCGTAAATATTGTTATCGGGGCCAATGGCAATGCCCACAGGGTGCCCCCCGTCGATCCCACCGCTGAAATCATGCAGGCCACTGTATGTCCAGGTTCCTCCGGAATGGGTAAGCTTAAAGACGGAGCCCAATCCGAAAACGCCGTCGGTAAGCGTTGTCCCGTAGAGGTTTCCCGCCGCATCCATGATTACACCCGCCTCGGGGCCTTCGGGACCGAGTCCCATGAATCCCGTAGAGCGTCTGAAAGGCCCAACTACCGCCGGAGGGCGATAACTCGAACACCGTTCCGCCATTCCCTGAGCCGTTGTAGTCGGTCGTACCATAAAGATTGCCGGCGGCGTCTATTATCAGTTGTCCCAAAGGGTCGCATCCGTCATCAAGACCCTGAAAGTTATACAGGGTCGTCTCTGTCCAGCCAGAGCCGGAGGGAGTCAACTCATAGAGCGTGCCACAACCACCCGACCCACCGTCGTCCGTCGTCCCATACATATTTCCGACTTGGTCGATCACGACTCCACTGGTAGGAATGCCTCCGTTGCTTCCTGATAGGAAATTATGCAGGATCGTTTCGGTCCAGCCACCATTGGATGGCGCCATTTTGTACACCGTGCCATAACCTTCGGTGCCCCCACCCGCGGTGGTTCCAAAGAAATTTCCAGCCCGATCAAAAGCGACGCAGCAGTTCGGAGTCGTGCCGTCGCTCGCGCCTCCCGCGCCGAACGTATACAGCACGATAATGTTCCATGGGCAGATAGCGGTTTTGCAGGCGCTGACCGGCGGCATCAGGTTGACAATGGTTCCGCAACCATAAGGATCACATTGACCGCCGGTGTCGCCGCCGAATCGATTCGTAATGTAAAGACTGCCATTTGGTCCTATCGTCACGGCACTGGGATACCCGCCCGCACTGCTGCCGGGGCTGAAAGAGGCAAGCGGAGTGAAGAGCCAGCTTGCGCCGGAATGCTTCATTCGAAAGATTGCTCCGCTTGCTCCGCCCACTCCCCCTTTCAGTTCATTGCCATAAATGTTTCCCTGCCGATCAAACGTTACGGAACCCGGGCTACTCCCGTCGCCGCCCCCGGTGAAGTTATGAATTACTTGGAAGACCTGTGCGTCAGCCGCAGGAGCAAGAGACACCGTAAGCATGACGGCAAATACCGCGGTTAAGATGCCGAAGAATCCACCCGAATAGATGATCGAGCGAACAGGACTGCGCTGAACCCTCATAATTACTCCTTTGCCATCATGTGCCGGCCTAGCTTATGGGACTCGGCAACTCTGATTCGGAATTCAGCTTCGCCATCGGCGCACGGCCGCGAGGCCGAACAACCCTGATCCGAACAACACCAGGCTGGCAGGCTCGGGCGTGGTGCTTATCTGGAGTGTTATCGAGGTTGGATCTCCAGGTTCGTCATAGTTGCCGGCAATCTGTGCGAAGCCGGCGGAAAACTTGCCATCGTATTTCCCACTGGTCCAATATCCGTCGAAAGTGACGGTCACAGATTCCTCGTCGGTTCCGCCTTCTCCTTCCTGCGACGATCCGGAAGTTACTACACCACTGAATGTGCCGTCAGGACTGGAAAGAAGGAAGGTACCACCGTAACCGAAGTTGGCGAAGTAGCCATTTTCCCCGTTCGTCCAGGACAGCGGAGCCGCCGTCTGGAAGGAGTAGGTCAGCGCAGTGCCGAATTGCGTGAAGTCGGCGTTGCCACTGGCGGGCCGCCCGACAAATCCGTCGTCGGGAGTTCCACACATTGGAGCAGGTAAGGTACAGGTGTCGGCAAGGTTGTAGATCCAGTTGGTCTGCTCCTGGGCAAGGGTGGACAAAGAGAACAAACAAACCACGACAATCGCCAACAATGCGCCCTGTCTGCTCATCGTGAGCTCCTTTGATAAGAGATCGTCCGTCACTTCAGGAATACCGCGACCGGGAAGCCAAGGCAGAATGCTATGGGACAGCAGGGATGGTCCAGACCGCCCGATGATGGCACGCAATCAGACTTCTCGGACGAGGGGAATTTATCGTGAACTCAATTGGCCGTCAAATGAAATAGAGGTTGCCATTCGGACTATTTGCCGGGCGCGCTCCGAGGTGCGCGGGCATTAATTCCAAAGCCAAGTGGCTGGCCGAGACGGGCGCCTGCATAAGGTGCTTTCCAGCATCCGCTACAATCGAATGTCCCATCCGAAGGTGTTCGCATGAGCAAGCCTCGCAGCGCCAAATCCAAAGATCACCAAGCTTTTTCCGACGACGCCACCCGCTGCATTCATTCCGGCGAAGAACGCCATGGACAACTGGCCCCGCTGGCTACGCCCATCGAGCAAACCGCGGTCTGGGTGCTGCCTAACGTTGACGCCCTGCGGCGCTACGCCCAGGACAGCAAAGGCATGTATCTCTACACGCGCTACGGCAACCCGACCATCACCGCCGTGGAGCAGAAGGTCGCCGAACTGGAGGGCGCCGACGCCGCCATCGCCACCGCCAGCGGCATGGCCGCCGAGATGGTCGCGGTCCTGGCCGCCTGCCAGGCCGGCGACGAAATCGTCTCCATGCTCGACATCTACGGCGGCACGGTGAAGCTGTTCCAGCAGGTGCTGCCACGCTGTGGCATCAAGGTCCGCTTCGTCCCCTATAACGACCTCGCCAACATCGAGCGCTACTTCACCCGCAAGACCCGCATGCTTTTTCTGGAATCGCCCACCAATCCCACGCTGCGCTGCGTCGACCTGGCCGCGCTCAGCAAAGTCGGACGCCAGCACAAAGCCTGCGTCGTGGTGGACAACACGTTCGCCACCCCAATCCTGCAGAAACCGCTGGAGATGGGCGCCGACATCGTCATCCATTCCGCCACCAAATACCTGGGTGGCCACAGCGATCTCACCGCCGGAGTGCTGGCTGGGTCGCAGAAATGGATGGACCTGGCCCGGCCGCTGATGGTGCTCACCGGCGGATGCCTCGATCCGGGGTGTGCCTACCTGCTGTTGCGCGGGCTCAAGACGCTGCACGTCCGCGTCGAGAAGGCCTGCAAGAACGCCGCCCGCATTGCCGACGCTCTCGAGCATCATCCCAAGGTGGCGCATGTCTACTACCCCGGCCTGGAGCATGACGAGGCCCACCAGCTGGCCCGGCGGCAGATGGGCGGTTTCGGCATGATGGTTTCTTTCGACCTGCGCGGCGGCGGCAAGTCGGCGGAGCGCTTCATCGACAGCCTCAAGCTGTGGTACCTCGCTCCCAGCCTGGGCGGCGTGGAATCGACGGTGTCTTACCCTGTCCTCTCGTCCCACCTGGGGCTGACGGCAAAGCAATTGAAGCTGCTGGGCGTTTCTCCGTCGACGGTCCGGTTGTCGGCGGGGATCGAGGAGGCGGACGACCTGCTGGCCGATCTGGAACAGGCGCTGGCGCGGGCTTGAGGCCAACGACATTCCGCAACGGCCGTCAAACCGTTAACCGGTAAGCAGTTGTTCTTGTTTGCCGCCGCTTCGTTGACCGTAAATTTCGGCACGTAGTAACATCACAGCAACCGGGTGGAACGCTGGAAGGGTTGTTTCGGGATAGTCGCAACGATGAGAATGCTTCGCGTTACAATTCCGGCTTCGGTGTTGCTGTTTTTTGCCCTCCTCACCGGATGCGAAACCGACGAACCTAAGAAAACTGCCACCGTCCCCGCGCAGGCCAGCGCTCCGACCATCACCTCGCCGACTGCACAAAAATCCCAGCAACCAAATCCGAAGATCCAGGAAACGGTAACCCCCAAGCCGACCAACGATCCGGCTGACGCCCTGATCGCCCAGGCGGACAAGCAATACGCCGCCGGACAAGCCAACTATCAGGCGGGACATCTGGAAGCGGCCAAGGCCAGCTTCGACCAGGCTTTCAACACGCTGCTGGCCAGCAACCTGGACATTCGCAACGACGAGCGGTTGGAACGCGAGTTCGAGAAGATCGTGGAGGCGGTGCACGAGCTGGAGATGACCGCCCTGAAGCAGGGGGACGGGTTCACCGAGCAGCGCTCGGAACCGGCCCCGATCGACGAAGCCAACGACGTAACCTTCCCGGTCGATCCCAACGTCCGGGCGAAGGCGGAAGCCGAGATCAAGACCACCAAGTCCGATCTGCCGCTGGTGATGAACGACCAGGTGGCCATGTTCGTCAACTACTTCTCCAACCCGCGCGGCAAGGCTACCCTGGAACACGCCTGGGCGCGCTCAGGCCGCTACCGCAGCATGATCCAGCAGGTGCTGAAAGAAGAAGGCGTTCCCCAGGACTTGATCTATCTGGCGCAGGCGGAATCGGGCTTCCAGCCGCTGGCGCTGTCGCGGGCGGGCGCTCGCGGCATGTGGCAGTTCATGGCGGCCTCGGGCGAACTCTACGGCCTGCAACGAACCTGGTGGGTCGACGATCGCCAGGATCCGGAGAAGTCTACTCGCGCGGCGGCCCATCACCTGAAGGATCTGTATAACCAATTCGGCGACTGGTATCTGGCCATGGCTGCCTACAACTCCGGCGCCAGCACAGTGCAGCATGCGGTGGAGCGCACCGGCTACGCCGACTTCTGGGAGCTGTACCGGCGCGGCGTGCTGCCCCAGGAAACGCGCAACTACGTACCCATCATCGTGGCCGTGACCATCATCGCCAAGAATCCCGAGCAGTATGGGCTGGAGCGTGTCACCCCCGAACCTGCGCCGCCAAGTCGACCAGGTTTCCATCAACTATCCCGTGGACCTGCGGCTGGTGGCCGAGTGCGTGGACACTTCCGTGGATTACCTGCAGGAGCTCAATCCCAGCCTGCTGCGGATGACCACTCCCAAGGACATGCCCTTCACCCTGTATTTGCCGGCCGGATCGCAAGCCAAGTACGAACTGCCATCGCCGTCATTCCCCAGGACATGCGCACCTACTGGCGCTATCACCGGGTGGAATACGGAGACACGCTGCCGTCGATTGCGCGTAAGTATCACACTTCGCCCTCGTCGATCGCCGAGGCCAATAACCTGACGGGCGATGATCTGCAGGCGGGCGCCAAGCTGATCATTCCGATTTCTCCTGGACGGCACGAAACCCAGACGGCCTCATTCTCCAGCAAGGCGACGCATTACAGGGTCCGCAAGGGCGACACCGTGACCTCTGTGGCCGACGATTTCGAGGTTCCGACCGATAAGCTGCGCAAATGGAACCACCTGAAAGGCACGACCCTGGTTCCGGGCAGGACGCTGGTCATTTACAAGCCGGCGAACTCAGACACGGCCAGCGCCGACGCCGATCCTGCCCGCCAGCAAGAGCACGTCATCGGAGAGCAGCGCCAGCCGCCCCACCAAGGCGCATAAAGCGACCGCAGAGGAAGCCGCGAAATATCACAAGGTTAAGAAGGGCGAGACCCTGAGCAGCATTGCCGAGTCGAACCACACCTCGGTGGCTGCCCTGAAACGCGACAATCCCAGTCTGCACGGCGAATGTTCGGGCCGGCGAAGTGCTGCTCATCCGCAAGTAATTCCCACCTGATCCGCGCACGCCACCATTTGTGACGGCAACTCTTCCCTTCCCGCGGGTGATCTGTTACAACAGGCCCGTTGCGGTATTATTCCTGGGCCGTGAGGCAGCGGGCAGGCAGTTTGCCTGTGCTATAATCGCGCGCCTATTGTGCGGTTTTTTCTTTGGTATAAACCGATTTTGCCTTGCGCGCTGCCTCCGTTTTGTCATGCGGAGTCCGGCACCATCAGGAGGACAAGCTTATGACCTACGATGAAACGCTCTACGGCCGCAGAGAGGACGAAATGGACGATTACGGAGACGGCGCCTACGGAGACTCCGTCGAAGAAGAAGAATACGAGGAAGAAGAGGAAGAGGAAGAAGAACCCGAATCGGTAACGATCGTGGAAGAAGACGTCGAGACTGACGACGAACCCGACGAACCCGTCACGTCACCGCCTCCTCCTGCTGCAAAGAAACCGGCAGCCAAGAAGGCGCCCGCCAAGAAGCAAGCGCCGGCCAAGAAGGCTGTCAAAAAAGCGGTGAAGAAGGCAGCCAAGAAAGCTCCCGCCAAAAAGAAAGCTGCCAAAAAGGCCGCGAAGAAGGCGCCGGCGAAAAAGCAAGCGCCGGCTAAGAAGAAAGCTACCAAGAAGAAAGCCAGCAAGCCGGCGAAGAAAGCAGCCAAAAAAGCTCCCGCGAAAAAGAAGGCTGCCAAGAAGAAGGGCCGTCGCTAACCGTATCGTTCCTTAACCTATGTTGCTGAACCAAAGCCGCGGTTTCTGCCGCGGCTTTTGCTTTGCAATTCAGCCTTCAGCCCTTAGCCCTTAGCTCTTAGCTCTTAGCTCTTTGGTGTTTCTTGCCTAAACCGTTTTGCGCTGCATAATTTAACCAAGTGCTCTTAATAAAACGGTGTCATCCTGAGCGCCAGCGAAGGATCCCTATACCCCGGCAAATCCTTCCGCGCCGCACTTCGTTCAGAGACATGGCTCACCTGTTATCCGCCCACATAGCACCTAGCAACGTGACCTGCGTCCCTGCGCGAACGGCGGAGCAATGCGTAGGATGGCTTTGTAACCGCTCGCGTCGTGCCGCTGACCAGCCGCCCTTACCCCCTAGGCTAACCGGTCGCGGCACGGCGTTTTTTGGGTGGAAGTTACGGGTGGCCGGCCACAGCGCGATTCATCAGGATGAGCTTGCCGCCACTGCGCGCCAGTTGAAAGCTGCCGCTCTGCCGAATATAGGGCGGAACCTTGTCGTCTTCCACCCACAGGAAGACGCGGCGCGGCCCCTTCCACAGAGCCATCAGCGAAGCATCGTCCTCGAAGATCGCTGGCGCGTCGGGAAAAAGCGAGCCGTAATACATGTCGCCCTCGGTGCGCGTGTTGACCACGTGGACAGGTTGGCGCACGTAGAAGTTCAGAGTCGAAGCGTCTTCGTAGGTTCCGTAGGAGACGATGAGATCGCCGGGATGGAATTCCTGCTCGACCGCGTCCGCCAGCTTCTTCGACGACAGGATGGGAGAGAACATCACCAGCCCCTGGTGCACTGCGAACAGCACGAACACCATCATGATGGCGAGCACCCAGTTGGCGGCGATGGCAAAGCCTCGGCGGCGGTAGAGCAGGTTCAGGACAGAGCCGACCAGCAGCGCGATCGAGAATGTCGCCAGCGGCACACGAAATAATCCCAGCGCGCGCGGAGTGAGGTCGAAGATGTGTCCAAAGGCCAGCGCATACTCGTTGGGATTTTTCTTGAGCAGGTCGGCAAGATCGGTGTCGGCGGGAACGCTGGTACTCTGCGCCAGCAGGAATATGGCCGCCGCGAAAACCAACACGCCGAGCCCGACCAGCACCATCGACCCGATCCGGCCTTGACGCCGCAGCGAAGCGTGCTCGTCCGATTCGTCTTCCTGTTGCAGCCAGCCGCCGAGGAGCAACGCCAATGCCGGCAGCGCGGGTATTGCGTAATACTCCTGGCGGGTGGAGAAGCTGAAGAACAGCAGGATGACCGCAGCCCATACTGCGCACAGAAGCAGCGCGCGCTGCCGGCGATTCATGGCGCCACGAATTTCGTTCCAGCGGTGAGGAATGCCGGCCAGCGACTGCACCATAAAAGCCGACCAGGGAAACATCCAAACCAACATCAGTCCCCAAAAGACCAGCAGAGGCACCGTGTCGTAATCATGCGGGATGCGCTTGCCCAGGTAGCGCAGGAAATGCTCGTTGACGAAATAAAACCACAGGAAGCCGCGCGACTGTCCGGCGGCGGGATTTTCGATGGCCGCAGCAATGTGCCAGGGCGCAGCGATGGCCAGCAGTACCAGCGTGCTGGAGATCAGCCGCATGCGCAGCAGGTGCTTGAGATTGCCAGTGAGAATCAGGTAGATGCCGATGATCGCCGCCGGGAAAACAATCCCGATGAGCCCCTTGGTGAGCACGTTGAGCGCGGCCGTGGCCGCCAATCCCCAGCAGGCGGCAATTGACGGCGGATCTTCGTCCAGCGTACGCAGGAAGAAGTCGAAGCCCAAGGTGAGCCATAGCCCGATCAACAGATCGGGGATCAGGATGCGGCTGAACAGGTATGGCCCTACCGCGACGGTCAGCACCATTCCCGCCCAGAAGCCGGCCTTCTCGCCCATGGCGCGCTTGCCCAGCGAATAGGTCGCCAGCAACATCGCCAGCACGCCGAGGATGACCGGCAGCCGCGCTGCCCAGTCCTTCACTCCGAAGATTTTGTAGCTGGCAGCCATCGCCCCAGTACATCAGCGGCGCTTTTTCCAGGTAACGGATGCCGTCGATGTAGAGCGTGGTCCAGTTGTGGCGGACCACCAGCTCGCGAGCGGCCTCGGCATGGATCGAATCAGCGTCGTCCAGCAGCGGAGGAGTGAATAGACCCGGAATGTAGATGATTGCCCAGAGCAGCACAATCCATAGCCAGCGCCGCGAAGGGCGAGCGTTCGGATAGTTTTCGGGAGTGGCCGGATGCGCGGGCTGAGTTGCTGAAGGAGAGCTCATGGGGCGACGAGGAAAGCTTCGATTATATGGGACGAGCAGCAGCCGCGAGGTTGTGGCGGGAAACAGCGAAAACGGGGCGAGTCGAAGCAACACGCCGCCCCCAGTTGCGCTCCAACTGTCGTCAGTCGAGAAGCGCCACTCGCAAAAACTAAACAGAATTGGGGACCCTTGATTTTATGAAAAAACTTTTGACACTTGCATTTGCTCTGATGTTGACCGCCTCGATGTCTGCCTTCGCGCAGTCTGGTTCGAATAGCGGCAGCTCCATGGGTCAATCCGGCAGCTCGTCGTCGGGACAATCGGGAAGCACGATGGGGCAGTCCGGCAGCTCGGACTCCAGCATGGGCCAGTCGGGCAGCACCGGCCAGTCGGGCACCACCAAACATAAGAAGAACAAGAAGAGCACCAGCACGGACTCCACCGGCAGCGGAACCTCCAGCTCCGGTGGTTCGATGGGCTCCGGCTCGACCTCGGGCAGCGGTTCCAGCAGCGGTTCGATGGGATCGGGTTCGAACTCGGGCTCGGGCTCCGGCTCCAGCACTACCCCCCAGAAGTAAGCGAAAACTATCGCAATGCAAAAAGGCGGCCCCTAAGGGTCGCCTTTTTATTTCCGTGATACTCGCCGAAGCCAGGTGGAACCGGCGGTTGCGACTATAGCCGACGCGGTTCCGCCGGCCCGGGCTCACGCACCGGGGAGTCGGGCGCGACAACTGGCGTGTCGGGTGGTTCCTTGACCGGAGGCGGAGGATCTTCGCCCGGCGGGATAGGGATTGGCGGATCTTCGTCGCTGCGCATGGTCTGAGGAATTTCCTGGTTGATTGCGGTCAAAGTAATCTCCTGTTTCACAATTGGATTATGAGGAACGGCGCGGGTTGCCGGTACCGGACGATCCAGTATCGGGACGGCCGCGCACCATCGAGGTCCTGGTTGCCACTGCACGGTTTCCCGCCAGGGGCGGTGTTCGTGCCATCTTGCTCTTCTTCGCCTGCAGTTCTTTGGGCGCCGTCGGTTCTTTTCCGGAGACGGCGGGCGTACTTTTGCTGGTAGCGCTGCGGCCGCGGCCGCCTACTGCGCTGGCCACTTTGTCGATCAGTCCCCGGCTGATAATCTGGTGGAACCTGCTCAACTCCCCCGCAGCCAACTCTTCCTGGTACAGCAATGCGAGTTTGTATTTCTCGAATTGCCGGAACCATTCCGGCCAGCCAATAACCCGCGGTTGCCTTTCTCCCGGGAAGGTCAACCGAATGACGTCGCTGTCGCCGACTCGTTCCGCATGGGCCACCGTGGCCGGCTTGGCGCCGCGCTGCTCCGCCCAGCAGAGGATCTGGTCGTGATCGGTGGTCACTCGCGAAGTGGTACGTGGTGACATTGGTCAGCTCCCTAGCAAACTCTGGTTGTCTACCCAGGTAAGATGCACGCGCGCGGCTATCCGTTTATTTACGCGCTACCGGGATTGCGGACAGGTTAATCCGCCAACAACATCGCGGCATGCGTACCGGTTGCCTGCGGCCCTGATTGCGAGCTGGCGTCGGCATCTCCGCCCACCGGCCCACGCTCGGGATGCTGATTGAGGTCACGGCCGGCGGCGCGACCCAGGCTGGTGAGAAACGACCGCGTGAGCGGCGTTTCGCTCTCCTTGCCGCTGAAACGCTGACGACGGCCATCGCCGGTACCGGGCATGAAACGGTTAGCGATACCCAGCAGATCGGCGACGGTTCCCGGCGCAACACCATGGGCCAGCGCCAGCAATTCCGCTTGCGGCGTCAGCACCAATTCCGCTTTGCCGCGTGCGGCAGCGTCGACAATTCTGCGTGCCGCCCGGTGCGCGTCCATGGAACTGAGCGGCAGGCTCGCTCCCAGCGAAAACCAACTGTACTCCTTGCGATGGTCGCCCTTGAAAACCGCGTTGGCGTGCGAGCCGGTGCGCATCAGCCCGGGAACGACCGTGGTCACCTTGATGTTGTCTTTCGCCACCTCAGCATGAATGCCCTCACTGAAGCCCACGGCTGCAAACTTGGCGCAAACGTAGCGGATCAAATGCGGGATCGCTACCTTGCCGCCGATGGAAGTGATGTTGACGATGCGTCCGCCATGGCGTTGCCGCATCTGCGGCAGCACCGCCAGGCTGGTGTAGACCATTCCCCAGAACATCGTGCCCATGGCTTCTTCGAAGTCGGCCACGGTTTGCGATTCGAGCGAGCCGACAGCGATCTGGCCGGCGTTGTTCACCAGCACGTCGATACGGCCGAAGCGCTCGGTCGCCTGCTCGATCAACCGTTCCGCCTGGCTGCGATCGGAGATGTCGCATTGAATGGCCAGCACCTCGACGCGAAGTGCACGCAGCCGCGCCTCGGCTTCGCGCAGAATCTCTTCCTCGCGGCCGCAGATGACGAGGTTGGCGCCGCGCAGGGCAAACTCCTGCGCCAGGGCAAAGCCCAAACCGCGCGAGCCGCCGGTGATGACCACGGTATGTCCGGCGAAGCCTGGCACCTCGCGAGCCCGCTTCCACAAGGCGCGGCCCAGCATGGCCGCTCCAACTCCGGCAACGGTTCCCGCTACACTCATTCCCGCGGCGGACGCCAGCAAAGCATTTTTCAAGCGCATTGAAATCTCCCGGTGGTGCTGATTCTGTGAAATAACGATTGGCTGAATTTCCGGAGCTAGTCTTCTCCGGCTTTGACCTGGCCGAAGTTCAGCACGGTCACGATGGTGACGCCGCCCAGGATATTTCCTGAGGTGGCCAGCCCGAGCCATGTGAGGTAACGCGTAAACGGCACTGATCCAGCGAATACGGCGGAAATAATCTCGCCTGTACTAGCGATGCAGTGAGCGAAATGCCCGATGCCTACCACGAAGGTCAGCAGCCAGATAACCGCAAGCTGGCCGATGGTCCAGTGGCTGGCGGTGACCAGCCACGCCACCAGGGCTATGATCCATCCGCCGATGATGGCGCTCCAGAAAATATGCGAACTGCTGCCCTGCGCCGCTTGCGTGCCCAGACGGACCAGGGTGTCGTGCACTCCGTCGGTCAGGGCTCCGGTCTTGATCGCCAGGGCGGCGAAGGCGATGGCGCCCAGGACGTTGAAGACGAAGACCACGGTCCAAAGCCGTACCGTGTCAACCAGGTGCCGCCGTTCGCTTAGGATGAGCGCTACCGGATAAAGCGTGTTCTCGGTAAACAATTGGGCTCGCCCAATGATGACCGCGATGAAGCCGACGGGATAAAGCATGTAGGCGATAAATTCATGTCCCGGGATATTGCCCAGCGCAACCATGGCGGACGCTACGGCAATGCCGGTAAGTCCCATGGACAGGCCGCCGGCGAGGCCGGAGAAGGCGAGCGCGTGGGGCGAACGCTTGAGCTCGTCATGGGCGCTGTCCTCTACCTTCTCGAAGATCTCCTGGGCGGTTCGGCGCGAAGTCGGTTCGTTCCTGGCTGGCATTACTCTCCTGACACAGACTCACGGTTAGATGCAGGTACTCCGCTGATGAAAGGGGTCTCTCCCCGGTACTTGCGGGTGGCTGTAAGATGTTTTTCATTGTTCGGCCGGGCTGGCCGCTTAGGGCCGACAAACGGAGCGCCATGTTCCTTCGCCTGCTGTTGTGCTGTGTTCTGGTCGCGGGAATCTTTGCGCCTGCCCGCGCCGGTGACGATTGCGGTATTGGTTACGACAACTTCTCGTTCGCCAAAGAGCATCGGCTGGAAAAGCCTTTCCACGAAAACCCACGCGAGATGTGGGGCGCGCAGCAGGAAACCATTCCCTACGGCGAAGGAATGCAGGCTTGCCGCCGCGACCAGGCATGGACCGAACGGCGGGTGGTGAGCTCGACCAACTATTGGATCCAGCAGAAGTTCAATTACTGCCACCATCATCTGCCGACGTGGACGCCCACCTTCCCGCACGGGTTCGGCTATCCCAAGCCCAACGATGCGGAGCGTCCCGAGGTCTGCAACTACAGTCCGGCGCCTACTGGCGAAGCGATTCGCTGGAACTACAGCGGCTCCGGCGACGAGACAGCCGATGCCTGGATGCATCGCACGCGGGACGGCATGCGCGGCCGCTTCGGCAATGGCTCCGATTGCAGCAACTTCACCGCGCTGGTCTACAACTGGGGATTCGGGATTCGCTTCTCCAGCGATGTGTCGTGGCAGGCAGGACAAGATACGCGCGATCCGGCGCAGCGCGAGGTTGCTCCCAACATGCCGTCGTTTCGCGAACGGTCCGACGTGGGTGGTCCGGACACAGGCGCGGCGGGCAAGCTGGTTTGCGGCGATGGCTCGGTCGATGGCGGAGACCGGTGCGCTTCGCACGGCGGTTACATCTCGGTGTTCGACGCCAGCGGAAAATTCAATCCTGAGGCGGTGACCGACGCGATGCTGGCCCAGTTGCGTCCGGGAGATTTGCTGTTCATTGCCGGCAGCGCGGGACGCTCAAGACACGTGACGCATGTGGTGATCTGGACTGGGCAAAAAGTTGGGGACGGCGTGATTGCCAACGAGCAGATTGCGCCGCAGACCGATGTCCACTACCAGTACGGCGGTTGCAGCCGCGACGTGTGGAAGCCGGAAAATAACGTGGGCACGTACGTCATCATGGACAGCCATTATCAGGGGCCGGACTATCGCGCCTTCACCGGTTGTTTCTATCGCAGCCAGGTGTGGGGAGTGCGGCGCGTCTTGCAATAACGCCACCGGTCAACCTTCGGAAGGCTCAGCCAGGCGCGCGGCTTCCTCCACCCAGGTGTGCGCCGGTTTCTTCGCCGGCGTGGTCGTTATGACGATCACGCTGACCAGAATCATCAGCATGCCCAGCAGAGTTCTGGGGCCTACTGCCTCGCCGGCGAGAAAATATCCCAGCACGACGGCCACCACGGGATTGACGTAGGCGTAAGTTCCTACCTTGGTCGGCGATTCATGATGAATGAGCCATAGGTACGCGGTGAAGGCGACGATGGATCCGGCGACAATGAGGTAGAGCAGCGCCATCCAGGCCTGGCGAGAGACGGTCTGGGGATGAAAGCCGCGATATTCTCCCAGCGCGCTGGAGATGAGCAGCAACAACACACCTCCGGTCATCATCTGCGCTCCCGAGCTCATGGGCTTGGAGGAAGGCAACGGGAGCTTGCGGGTGAGCGCCGATCCAATCGCCCACGCGATGGCGCCGAGCAGCAGAGCTACCGCTCCTGAGGTGTCGATGGCGGTTTCCCCGAGACTCAAGCTATGGCTGACGAGTACCGCGACGCCGCCGAGTCCGACCAGCAGCGCGATACCCAGCCGCAAGGTGAGCTTCTGCGTCCCCAACACGAGAATTTCCGACAGCGCCATAAACACCGGAATGGTTGCCATCATCAGGGCGGTTATGCCGGAAGGCACGCGCTGCTCCGCCCAGAACACCAGCCCGTAATCGATGACGAAGATCAGCACCGCCAGCAGGGAAACCGAGACCCACTGCTTACGCGTGGGTGAGGCTTCGCCCTTGGCCCGCATCCAGGCATACAGGGCGATGCCGGCCAGGAAAAAACGAATGCCGGCCGCCAGCAACGGAGGAATCTCACGCACGCAGACGCGAATGGCGAGGTAGGTTGATCCCCAAACGAAATAGACGATGCTGAAGGCCAGCAGAACTTTCCAAGTGGCGGGTCGAGGTGTGGGCGCCATCGCAAACTCCAGGCGAGCGGCAACCGAACCCCGCAGGCCTGCTGCAGTAGATCACGGCAAACGGCGACAAGGCGCAGCTTTACGCATCAGAAGTTCTTATGGGGAGTGCGGGTTTTGCTTATCAAGCTGGGCAGATGGCTGGCAGCCTGACGCAGGCAGCTAGTTTTCCAGGCCAGCCAGCTTCTGGTCCTCGATCGCCATGTGGCGCCGCATCATGCGGGTCAGGTCTTTGCCCTCGCGCTTAAGTTCCTCCACCGCGGTTTCGATGTCGCGGTTTTCACCCAGATGAGCGATGTGCTGATGCAAGCTTTCCAGGCGCACGCGCAGTTCTTCGTGCTGCCGCTGCATTTCGCGGGCGAACGCGGCCAGTTCGGGACTCATGCGGGCGATGGTGGCCAGCACCGTGGTTTCTTCATGAGCGTAATGCCGGGGCAGGAACTCGGCGATCCACCTTTCGTGAACCAGCGCCTGGTTAGCCGTCGCCAGATCGGTGACGATTTCGGAGTAGCAGATGATCTGCTCCAGGGTGGATTCCAGTTCATCCAGATGCATCTGGAGCTCTTCGTGCTCCCGTTGCAGGCTGACGGATTCTTGATGAAAATTGGGGTCCAGGCTCGCCATAAATACCTCGACGCAGGAATGGTGGGCCCGCCGCCCCAGTCAGGGCAACAGCAACGGTCACAGGCATGGGTGACAAAGAAAAACCGGAGCGACAAGCTCCGGTGTTGCGGGTGGCGGGCTATGCGGATTACTTCTTGCCTTGCACCGCCGTCAGGCACTGGCCATACAGTTCCAGCAGATGGCGGGCGTAGTCTTCGGCCTTGGATTCTCCTCCTGCCTGGAACCCGGCGCCCGGGGCGCTGGCCCGTCCGTATCCGGTGGTGACGGCAATAAACTTCATCATGTCCAGCGCGATGTCCTCATTCCGGCGTGTGCCCGGAGTTGGTGCGCCATGTTCCTCCATACCAGCTGGCCTCCTCGATTTTCTAGCGAAATCATAGCAGAGACCTGGGAGCTTAGACTTCGAGCCCCACGTGACAGACACGTCCGATGATGTATTGCGAATAGGCACGCCCGCGTTCTACGCGCAGGGTCTCGACTTCCGCTTCGGGATCGCGGGTACGCAGCAGCAGGTGGCCGTCGAAGAGCGAGAGATACCCCATGAGGCATCGTCCGGAGAAGCTGACCGCGTAAATGTTGGGTCGCAGGCGGCGATAAGGTTCCAGTGAGTTGTAATGCCGGTCGATGAGCAGAGCCGCGGAAGACTCTTGCGGGGGAAACATGGGACGCGCATCGAGCTTCACCATCACGAAGCGCTGCCAATCGCGGCGGTCTTCGCTGTTGCGCGGCTTCAAGCGGCGAAGGAAAGCGCGGCTAAAGCTGCGTGTTTCCAGAATCTGTTCGGGAGCGAAGCGGGCGAGGCCGGCGTTTTCCGCGGCCACCACGGCTACGTTATCGGTGCCGGATTCGATGGGGATGGCGCGATCGCGAATCTCGTCCACATCGATGAGGTCAAGCAAGCCGATGCCTAACGCTTCCAGAAGGCGGTCCAGGGATTCGGTGCTGAGGCCGCGGCGATGGTGCAGGAAGTTGGAGAGGTGGCCCTGGGGAAATTGAGCGGCGTGGGCGAGGCCGCTGCCGGTCAATTCGCCTCGTCCGATGCGGAGGCGGATGTGGGCGCGGAGATGGTCCTGCAAGTCTTGAATGTTCATTTTGGGAATATTTTCTGAAAGCAATACATGTACTTTAGTAATACCTGTAAAGCAATATTTTTATTGACTGCCAAGATTCCCCTGTGCCAGATTTGAGTTGTTTCCCGGTTTGGTGGTTCTGGCCGAGGATAAGCAAACGAATGAAGCAACCGGAACCAGCCGTTAACGACAACAGCTTCGCCGAATTGAGGCGAAAGATAAGGCAAGCCGATTTACTCTCCGAGGGCACGGAAAAACTTCTCCGCAGCCTGCGTTTTTCGGGGCGGCTCAGCCTGGTAGTGAAGAATGGGAGCATTTTGAAATCCGGATATGAAGAGGGCTATTTCACCCGTCAGCAGGATGAGCGGATGATACCTTGAACTCCGGCGGGCGGCAGCATCGCGAGAGATTTCTTCAGTCCTCATCGTACTTTTCTCGCAGCGGTTCTGTTGACCACCGTTCGACACGCAACCAATAACCAGTAGTAGCAGGTCATCGTAAATGAAACGAGCCCTGCGTTCGGGCCTTCCTTTTCGGCAGGCACGCCGCAGGGCTTTTGTTATTGCCGTCAATCATAAGCGAAAGGGTTTGGGATGGAACGGACTATCTACGAATTGAAGTACTGCGAACGTTGCGGAGCGTTGGGATTGCGCCGCTCGCAATCGCTGGAAAGCTACTGCGAAGCGTGTGCCGATGTGCTGCTGAATTATTCGATGCCCAGTCGTGCGGCGGGCAAGCCGCTGTTCGGCAAACCGAAGCCGCCATTGCCGGCAGTGTTGAGATTCCCTGCCGCAGCGCAGCAGGTTGCAGGAATGGGGAGAGCGCAATGAGGCGATTCTCGAAGCTGGCCGCCCAAAAAGCGAAGTTGTTGCTACTGCAGCTGGAAGCGCCCGCGGTTGAGGCTCCGCCGCAAAGGGATCCGGATCCACGACCAGAAATGTTGTGCTTCCGCCGCCAGACGCTGGCGCTGGTGCGGCATTTCTTCGAACTGTCGAGCCAGGTGGGGCGATTACCGTCGCTGCTGGGGCGCGAGTTTTTTCGCGCGCGGGTGAGCCATCACGCCATCCCCAGCTTCGAGGAGCAGGCGGTGTTTGTGTGCGACGTGGAGCGCTGCCTGGCGCGACTGCGCGATGACCATGCGCAGTTGATTGCGCTGATTGGGCTCTATCGCTTCTCGCATGACGAGGCGGCAGAAATCCTCCATCGCTCAAGCACGAAGATTCGCGAGGAGTTTCTGGACGCGTTGGATGCGCTGACGGAAATTTTTCTGCGGGCGCGCTTGCTGACGGAAGACCGGCCGGACCGGCGGCAAATGCAGCATGGCCGACTGCCGGCGGAGGTGGCAGCGCTGGGCAGGAAGCCGCCGCAAAGCGTCAAGGTGGCTTATGGCGCGGAGGCCGCAGGAATGGAGGTGGAGGACTCGCGGCAGCAGACGCACTTCTCGCTGGCTTAGGGCACGATGGAAGCCAGCGGTGGAGGTGTCGACGGATAAGCCGGCTGCGAAAAGAGGCAGAGTGTCTTCGACAGGACTAAACGGGCTGCTGCAAAACTCGCTTTTCACCTGCGGTGCCGTCGGCTGAATGCGATTCGGTGACAGGAACAAGTGCTTAGACGCCGGCCTAAAGGCCCGCTCTACCTGAGATCGTCGCTATTCAAATACCGGAAGTTCGGGGTTGGTCAGGATGCGATAAGCTCGTGGGACAGGAGACAACGGCTATGCCCGATGCGATCGCACAATTTGCCCAGGCGAAGTATCTGAGCCTGGAAACATTCCGCAAGACCGGCGTGGGGGTGCGAACTCCGGTGTGGTTCGCGGAGGATTCCGGGGCGGCAAAGAGCCCAGGCGGTACGGTGTTCTACGTGTACTCCGCGCCGGATGCGGGCAAGCTGAAGCGTATTCGCAACAATCCCAAGGTGCGGGTTGCTCCCTGTTCGATTCGCGGGGAGTTGCGAGGAGCCTGGGTAGATGGGCAGGCACGCGTCTGCGAGGGCGACGAGGCGGCGCACGGGCAGAAGTTGCTGCGCAGCAAGTATGGCTTGATCAAAATCGTAGGCGACTTCATCAGCACACGAGTTCTGGGGCGCAGGCAAACGGTGATTGCGATTGAAGTGTGAAGGGAGCGCGGTCGAAGCTGCTTTCGGAAACGGCAGATCCTTCGTCGGGCGGAAACCCGATCGTGATGACAATGCGACCCGACTACGCTGCGATTGAGGTTGTGGCTGGTGGAGGACAACCGGTTCCTCCACCACGCTTCCACTCTACCAAGCGCAACAGCCACGCTTGCCGGAAGGTGGTTTCGCTCCGGCCGGGACACAAACCATCGTAAAGCGAGCCTGTGGCGCTACGACGACGGGGGCGCCATTTCTGCCTGAATCAACATCTGGGCCCCAGCATCGAGCTTCAGCTCTTTGTCGGTGGAGGTGAGGACGGAGTCTTTGCCCATTTGCATGTTGCGATAGCCGAGTACGCCGCGCGACTGCGAGGTGAGGATGGGATGCGAAATGCCGCCGCCGCTGAGCGGATGATAGCCGGAGTTGGGGCCGTAGACCGCGTTGTCGGTGCCGGGTGCGGACTGGGTTTCTCCTCCGTGTCCGGGCATGGTGCCGGGACCGCCGGCTCCGGTGTCAGGACCGGTAGTGCCGCCCAGCTTGGGAGCGACCGCGAGAAGCGTTCCCTTCATATCGATTTCCTTGCTGGACGAAACCTGGATTTTGTCGAAGGTCATAGCCAGCGAGGAGTCGGGATCGCCCTTGGAGCGAGCCTTGGCGACGGTGATGTGGCCGAAGACCTTGGCGCCGGTGGGAATCAACATGCCGCTGCCCAAACGTACGGGCGCGATGGTAGTGCAGACGATAGCATCGCCTTCCTTCAGCTTCTTGGAGTCGAGGCCCTTCACCGGCGTAATGGGAAATACTCCACGAATGGTGTTGGGCTGGGCAGCGCCAGCCTGGGCTGCCGGTGCGGCTGGAGGAGTTGTGGTTTCCTGGGCGAAGGACAGGGACGTGACCAGCAGAGTGAACAAAATAGCCAGGACCAATCGCTTCATACATCGCTCCTTGTAAATCACGAAATCGGATGATTGCCAGAAACTTGCTTTAGCTGTCAGCTTGGGCTGACCAAAAAGAGTATAGATGGGTCGTGCCGGATGTGTATGTGAGCATCGAATGCACGGTGACCGACACAAGAAAAAAAGGCCCGCATGCTTGCAGGCCTGATTCGCCAGCTAGAAAACAATTCGCCTCCACTTACTCTGCCTTAATCAACATCTGCGCGCCCTGATCGAGCTTCACTTCTTTACCCGAGGAAATCAGCACGGAGTTTTCGAGTTGCATGTTCTTGATACCGACGACGCCGGTGGAGTGTCCATTCAGCATGGTTCCCGATTGCTTGCCCGACTGTTGTTGTCCAGCGTTGGGTCCGGCGCTGGAAACCGGCGACGCCATAGTGGTGGGATCGCCGCCATGAGCGGCCATGGTTCCTCCGCCGGCGGCGCCCGTGTCGGGGCCGCTTTCATTGGGATTCAGGCCTACCGCTTGCAAGGTTCCCTTGATGGGAATGTCTTTGCCGCCGACCTGCACTTTATCGAAAGCGATACCAAGCGACGATTCCGGATCTCCCTTGGAACGCGCCTTGGCCTGGGTAACATGGCCGACGATTTTGGTGCCGGTGGGCATCATGATGCCGCTGCTGGTTTGCAGGGCTGCGGTGGTCTTGACGGTGACCTCGTCACCTTCCTTCAGCTTCTTGGAATCGATCGACTTCGCCAAGGTGGTAGGAATGACGCCGCGAAGTTGGGTTGTTGCGCTGGCCGCGGAGGTGTCCGAGGCGGCGGGTTGAGCGGGGGTGGCATCCTGCGCCAAGCCAGCAGTTGTGGCTAACAAAATAAAGATTGCTGTCCGTAGAAATCGACTCATCGCACGCTCCATAAATAGGTACTCCGAGAAGATACGCTTCACGGAAGTATTCTTATGCTAGGCCAGGGGCAAGTCAAGCAACACATAGTTAAGAACTGTTGCAAATGCTGGATAAACACCTGGATAAATCTTCGTGGGACTAGATTCAGGGATAGGGGTCCTTCGATGGCGATCAGGATGACAAAGAACGGTGGCCGGTGGCCAGTGGTCAGTACAAGCGGCTAGGAATAGACCCGTTCGGGAGGGGTGACACGTCTTGGCGGGTATAGGGGTCCTTCGCTTGGCGCTAAGGATGACACCTTTCTTAAACCGGTGTTTCCATGACAATTGTTACCGCTAGGCTTTAATTACACGGACTTCCAGATATTCACTCTTAATTTTGGTGTGACTATCGTCACCTTCATTCTTGTCGGTATAGAGCTTTAGCATGTCGGCGGCAAGTTTGCGCTGGCCTTCTTCGTCCAGCCGGGCAAAGGCGGCGCGGGTAGGGCCAAGGTATTCGCGATGGAAAGCTACGGCTTCGGCGGGGCCGAAAGGATAGTCGAAGAGCAACTCACGGCGATGGGTCTCGAAGGAACTGGCTTTATCACCGAAGCGCTGGCGAGCAACCCGGTCGTCTCCCCAGAGGACGGGAGGATACAAGCCGGGCGGCATGGGAGCGTAGCTGGTGGTGAGTTGAAAAGTCTTGCCGACAAAGCCGTCGGGCGTCCAGTTGGCCATCGCGATGAGTCCGCCCTGGCGGCAGACACGGGCCATTTCGGAGGCGGCGAGTTCCGGACGGGGAGCGAACATGGCGCCGAACATGCTAACCACTACGTCGAATTGTTCGTCGGGGAAGGGCAGCGCTTCGGCATCTCCCTCCTGGAAGCGAATGGTTAGACCCTCGCGCTCGGCCCGGGTTCGCGCGGTTGCGAGAGAGTTGGAATCGATGTCGACGCCTTCCACGGTGGCTCCGGCCTGGGCTGCGGGGATGGAGAGATTGCCAGTACCGCAAGCGACGTCGAGCAGGCTGGCGCCGCGCGGTAATTGCAGGCGCGAAATGAATTGTTGCGCTTCCGGACGGGTGAATTGCGCGATCTGCTCGAAGTCGGCGGCCATCCACATCGCCTTCATGCGCGCCTTGATGCCGGTGAAGTCCTGCTGCTCTGACATGGCTGCCTCCAAACCGATCTTTATTTGCCGGTGCGGGCGTTGATGCTGATGATCTTCATGGCCCCACCGGGTTGTTCAGCGAACCACACTTCACCATTGCCGACCATGGCGCCCTGGTAGTTGCCGAAGAGACACTTGGCGGTTTGCTGCTCGATGGCGCGGCGGATGCGGCCGTCGAAGACGCTGTCGTATTGGCTGATGAGCAGTGACTTCGACTTGATGCGCGTGCGCTGCGAGCCGTGAATCACGGTAAGGGGATACGACGCCATGTCGGCGACGGCAGCCTTGTCGCCGCTCTTCACCGCAGCCTGCAGGCTGGCCAGAAAGGCTCGCGATTTCTGCGCGAACTCTGCGCCTTGCGAGTCGACGGTGCTTCCCGGGCAGGCTTGGGGATCGGCGGTGGCTTGCTCTTGCGCAGGAAGGAGAGCAGCCAATGCAAGTAGTGCGGTTATCGATATCAACGCGATGCGCATCATGGTTTCTAGCGGTGCGGTGTGGCGGACAAATCTTAATAGTTGGCGGCGGTCAGCCAAGCCATTGTATAGCGAAGTGCCAAGTGAGAAATTGCAGCTGCGGCGCAGGGACGAAGGCGTGTCTCAGGCTGTGGTTCGCCGCGTAAAGCGCGGCGCGATGACGTAGTTGAGCTGCACCAGGACGATAAAGCCGATACTCCAGTAGGTCGCTGAAGATGCAGAGCAGCGCTCCGATGGCATACAGCGATTGGGCTACCACGATACGGCGCTTGATGGCCGCCGTCACCTCTTGCGGCAGATCGCTCTTAACCAGTCGCGCTCCCAGGGCGCAGACCCAGCTGAAGTAGAGGGTGACCCCCAGCAGAAGAATGTTCAGCCAATAGAGCAGCAGCGGCGGGCCGGTAGCGAATGAACTCCGCCAGCAGCGCGCGTGGAGAACGGAGTGAGCGACACCAGGAACAGAAAAGCCAAGTGAATCCAGGAGAGGCTGCGGTCGCTGCGCTCCAGATGATTGAGCTGAGTCTGCTGGCCGAGCCAGAAAATTCCCAGCGTCATGAAACTCATCATGTACATGACCAGCCGTGGCGCCAGCGCCAGCAAGGCGCGCCACAGATCGTGCTCGCTGTGCACCGCTTCCACCGCCGGCGCGCGCAGGTCGAGGACCAGCAGCGTCATGGCGACGGCGAAGATGCCATCGCTGAGGGCGGCCAGCCGCTCCACGCTGCGTCCGGCAATCTGGTTGTAGGTAGTGGTCATGCTGCCTTCAGCGACCCAGGTGCGACGGGGCGGTGCATTAATGTTGCACGACCTTGGGCAGGTTCCAATGCCGCCAGACGGCCACCACCCGCAGCACGAAACAGGAGACGATGCCGGCGATGGTCATCAGGGTGGGAGGCAAGCCTGCGCTAAGGCCTATGACCATGACGGCGGCGCCCACCAGGGCCGCGACGGCGTAGATATCCGATCGCAGGACGGTGGGAATGCGGGCCAGCAGAATGTCGCGCACGGTGCCGCCGCCCACACCGGTGATGCCGCCCATCAATACGGCCATGAATGGATGGATGCCGTAATCGAGCGCCTTAGCGGCTCCGGCAACGGCGAAGAGTCCGAGCCCGGCGGCGTCCACCACCACGATAAAGCTCTGGGGAACCTGGCTGACATAACGATGCCAGAAGAAGACGACGGCGCCGGCGAAGAAGGCTACGGCTGCATAACGCCAGTCGCGGATGGCCCCGGGAGGAATGGCGCCGATCAGTAGATCGCGGATGATGCCGCCGGCAAGCGCGGTGGCAAACGAAAGCACCATCAGTCCCAGCAGATCGAGGTCGCCCTGGATAGCCGCGGTCGCGCCTTCGACAGCGAAGACGAAGGTGCCGATAAGGTCGATGGTGAGAAGAAGGTGAGCTGAGTCGTATCGCACGAAACCATCCGCAGGAGAGCGCGGTCTCAAGCGCCTCTCGAAGCGTTTGATCTTATCATCAGAGACGGGCGGCAAGAGGGGCCGGCGCGCGACTATCGTGGCCGTCCGAAAAACAGAATGTACCCGTCGGGGTCGCTGATTTCGAAGCCGCGCAGGCCGTCATGGGTATCCTGGAGCGGCGTGCTGAAGGCCGCGCCACGATCGGTGAATTCGGCGGCCAGCGCATCGGGATCAGGAGCATCAAGGTAGGCGTCCCACTTCAGATGAGGATGACGCTGGGAGTTGGGCTGGGGTGAGACGTCTTGCTCCGATTTGACGAAGAGCTGCGCGCCATCGCGACCGATAATGGCAAAAAAGGGATTGCGAGCCGGCTGCTGGAACCTGGTTTCAAAGCCAAGCTTTTCGCAATAGAAGGCGATGGTTTGGTCGACGTTGCTGACGATGAAGAATGGTGAAATCGCCTCGATCTTCGCTGGGGCCATGAGAGCTGTCCTCCTCTGAGCCGGGATGGCACCATATTATGCATGCTCCATGGAAAGTGAGCGCAATGGATCCGACTTTCTTCAAATCGGCAGCAGCCTTCCGGACATGGTTGAAGAAGAACCACAATCAATCGTCCGAGTTGCTGATCGGCTTCTACCGTACGGACTCCGGAAAGGGCGGCCTGACCTATCACGAAGCATTGGATGAGGCGCTATGCTTCGGCTGGATCGATGGATTGCGGCGACGGTTCGACGAATCGAGTTACACGGTTCGCTTCACGCCGCGAAAAGTGAGAAGCATTTGGAGCGCGGTCAATACGAAACGCGTCGGCGAACTTATCTCGCTGGGCAAGATGCACGCGGCCGGGAAGAAGGTCTTCGAGGAGAGGGACGCGAAGAGGTCGAAGCTCTATTCCTATGAGCGGGCCACGTGCCGGCTGGAGGGTGTTTACGCGAAGGAATTCGGGGCCAACCGAAAGGCGTGGGAGTTCTACCAAGCGCAGGCGCCGTGGTACCGGCGGACGTCGTGCTGGTGGGTGGTAAGCGCCAAACGCGAAGAGACACGCCGGCGCAGGCTGGAGCAGTTGATCGAGGACTCGGCCAACGGGCGGCGGATCAAGCTGCTGACATCCAATCCGGAAAAATAGAGGATGGCCGCTGCTGATGCGGGCAGTCTAGAACCTCATACGCTTACACGGTATTGGGTGGATCACGCCTTCAAGGAGCGCATCTTGCGTCCCCTATCGACGTGCAGTTTCGAGCCGGAGTTAGTCTCTCCTCACCTCAGCGGCTGAAGCCGGAACATTCTGAGGACCTCAGATGCACACCTAAAGGTGTGCTCCACCCAACGTCCTTGTCGCCAATTGCGAATTGACACGGTGCCGCCTGCCTGCTGATTTTGCTTTTTCCCCCACCTGTGCGAAAGTATCGCGGTGCGCGCCGTTGCCCTGTTCGGTCCTTACGCGAAAGAACATCACCTGCAGGCCTTCGAACTGCCGGGCGTCAACATCTTCTCGGGCAACGAACTGGATCCTACGGATCAGCCGGATGCGGCGCTGATCTTCGGTGGCGACGGCACCATTCATCGGCATCTGGCCGGGCTCGCGTTGAAGCAGATCCCCACGCTCATTGTTCCTATCGGAAGCGCCAACGATTTCGCGCAGTCCATTGGGCTGACGACCGTCGACAAGGCCGTGGCGGCATGGCAACGCTTCTGCATTGCGCGCGACAACGTTAAGGCCATCGACCTGGGAACGATCCAACCACTGGAGGAAGCGCACACGGGCGACGATGGCGGCGCAACGCCCTGGAGCGGCGACTCGCTGGAGAAGATGCACTTTGTGCCCGATGGGCCGCGGCGCGATTTGCCGCAGATGGGTGCGCGCATCATGCAGTCGCAGTTGCGACGCGCCGCCGAAGCCGAGCGCGAGCAGGCGCGCACCACGTTCTTCTGCTGTATTGCGGGCACGGGCATTGACGCCGCGATCAACCGCGTGACCCTGCGGCAGCCGCGCTGGCTGCGCAGCCATGGCGGCTACGTCCTGGCGCTGTTGCAGATACTGGGCGGCTTTAAGCCTCCGCGCATCAAGGTCTCGGTGGAGACAGGCGGAAAGTGGCAGAACCGCATAGACGAGCCGGGATTTCTGGTGGCCGCGGGAAATGGTCCGCAATATGGAAACGGCATGCGCCTGGCCCACCGGGCGCGCATGGACGATGGCCTGCTGGAACTGTGCTTTGTGCGCACCTTGAGCAAGTTGCGACTGCTGCGGCTGTTCCGGGTGGTCTACCAAGGCGCTCATATTGGGATGAAGGAAGTGCAATATTTTCAGGTGGATCGGTTGCGGCTGGCGACCGAGCCCATCACCGAGGTCTTCGCCGACGGCGAATTCATTGGCAATACGCCGGTAGAAATTGGGGTGCGCCGCAAGGCGTTGCGGGTCATCGTTCCATCCTAGGAAAGTCGTTGCGTGCGGTTTCGGCAAGGCTGATTCCTCCCCGGTAAGCTATGTTTTTCTGGAACTTCTCTCTGGGCATCGGGTCTATACTGTCGGATAGAGCCAATGTCCACGCCTGCAGTTGAAAAACCGTCGCACGATACGGTTCCCCAGGTTGCGCCTGAAGATCAGGTCATTCCCGCGCTGTTTGGCGAAGGGGAAGGGCTTTACCCCCGGCGCAAGGAGACGTTTCTTTACTCCTTTATCGTGCACATGCTGGCGGTGGGCCTGCTGATCTGGTCGACCCACTGGGTGTTTCAGCATAGCGACGAGATCAAGCAGCAGGTGATTGGGGTGGTAACCGATATCAGCCCGTACCTGCCGATGCAGGTTTCGAAGACGCGGGCGGGCGGCGGTGGCGGCGGCGGCGACCGCGACAAGTTGAAGGCTCCCAAGGGCGCTCTGCCCAAACTATCCAAGGAACAGATCACGCCTCCGGCGATTGTGGTGCGCAACGATAATCCCAAGTTGCCGGTGCCGCCGACGGTGGTGGTGCCTCCGGAGATCAAGCTGCCGACGGTGGGCGCGTTGGGCGATCCGCTGTCGCGCGTAGTGGGTCCGCCGTCGAACGGGACAGGCTCGGGCGGAGGCATTGGCAGCGGCACGGGTGGCGGCGTGGGTTCGGGAACCGGGCCGGGCGTTGGGTCCGGGACATGGCGGCGGTTACGGTGGTGGCGCGTACCGCGTGGGCGGCGGCGTCAGCGCGCCCAAAGTCTTGTACGAGCCTGATCCGGAGTACTCGGAAGAAGCCCGCAAAGCCAAGTATCAGGGAACGGTGGTGCTATGGCTGGTGGTGAGCGCGGACGGCAAGCCACAGCAGATTCGGGTCCAGCGCTCGCTGGGCATGGGTCTGGATGAGAAGGCAATCGAGGCGGTGCGCCAGTGGCGCTTCGAACCTGCCAAGAAGGACGGCCAGGCCGTCCCCGTGCAGATTAATGTGGAAGTGAACTTCCGGTTGTACTAAGCAAACCTCACTTGGTGTCAGGATGCTTGAGCCGTTTCTTTAGGGCGGTTAATCCTGGCCCCCCGACAACGATCACCTTGGGATCGGTCGAGCCGCAGTCATTGGCGCCCTTAACGACGTACTTGCAATCGGAAACAGCAAAGGTGTAGCAAACCGAATCGGGAGCACCGTTGCTAGCGGTGTGCTGGAAAGAAGTGGTGGTGTCAACGCCGAACGAGGTCTGCGCAAACGGCAGATTTCCGTCAAACCTGACATCGCCGAAAGAATCGGCATCCACCGTAGCCCAAGTCACTTGGGCACCTTGCGCGATACAGAAGAAATCTAAAGGTGTTGCCAGGCCATCGATGGTCGGCGATACCTGGTCCGAACCTAGGTTAGACCGGACGATTCCAATCTGACACTTGCTGGAATCGTAACCAGCGGCCGTGCAGGTGTTCGCCCTGCTGCATTCATTATCAGTGTGGCCACACTTGGCGGGCGTAGTGGCAAAGGCATTGAAAGAAAGAAACCCCAGGAGCACAACTGTCACGCATGCATACTTCCTTACGTTGTTTGGGTGCATGTTCCGACCTCCAGAATTATCAGCCGACTACTTCTTCTTTTTCATCCCTGTTGGAGTGGGCGAGCCGCCACCATTCACTATCACTTTCGGATCGATCGGATAGCAGACAGAGCCTAGGCATTCTTGTGCAGCGTAGTAATAGCAATCCTTAGCGTGCCCGTCTACAGGATGCGACGTGACTGGATTGCCATGGTTACCGTAGAAGTCTTTCTTACCCTTTACGAATGGCGACGTCTTGAAATGTGCCTCGAACTTGTACTTATCGGTGTCTTCGATCCATGTGATCTTGGTTCCTTGTTCGATGCAGACAGGATTTGGAGAAACCTTGGCCGCCGCCGCGTAAGAGATGTGAACCTCACAGGGTTTTGATACTGAACCACAATCGTCGTGGTGACCTTCACAGACCTTCGCGTAAGTGTCGTCGACGGTGCAATCTCCGGCTCTGGCAGCTACGGAACAGGCTAGCATTGTAACCAAGAGCCACAAGAGATAGCGCACTTTGAAGAACCGAGCAGAAACTAAAGCCTTAAGGGGATGAATCGTCACTGAGCGCCTCCAAACAATCTTAGTTTGGGAAATAGTTGGGGTTGGCGCTCCGACTTTGAATCCAGTGACGATACCGTTGATCGGAGCGCAGTTTTCTTAGCTCAGGTTCCTCTTCCACGAATACAAAGGAATAACCCTCTTTCACTGCCTGGCCTAGTGCCCCAATTGCTTTATCGCGGTGGCCGATAATCTCATAAATCAGTGCCGCTGTAAATAACGAGTCGCTGTTCTTCGGGGATGCCTGCAAAGCGCGTTGAATATATTGCTCGGCTAGCTGAGGCTGCTTTAAGTGAGCATAGTAGAGTCCAATTCCGCTTAGCACGTCCGGATCATTGGGATTTACCTTGAGTTGAGCCAAAGCCACATCAAGGGCTTTTTGATAGGTGCGGCTGGCGTCTGCCAAATGCGACGGAACCTGGTCGTAGCTATCGCCTAGGTCCCGCCATACCACATGATTATGCGGGAGTAACTGGACTGCTTTCTGCATGGCGGCGATGGCTTCTTCATTCTTGCCCACGTACATATATGCAGAACCGAGATTGGCCCAGGCGTTTGCGTCGGGAGCGAGGCTAAGACCCTTGTTGAGAATCTGGATGGCATCTTCGTTGCGTCCCACTCCGAGATAGGCAGCCCCGAGGTTGTAATAACCGTTCGGACTATCCGGGGCAAGTTCGATGACCGATTTGAACTGTTCGGCTGCTTCGGCAAATTTTCCGCTTGAATAGTAAATTTCTCCCAGCTCGCTGTAGCCTTCCCAGTCGCTCGGCCGCCTCGCGATGGCACGCTTATAAGCATCTGCGGCGGCGATGTAATTCCCCCCTTGATTCGTGGAGCTCGCCGATGTGATATTCGGCCTCGACCAGAGATGGGTCTTGCTGCAGAACCTCTGGTATTCCGCCAAAGCTTTGTCGATTTGTCCGGTTTTTGGTAGACGGATCCTAAGGCCAGCCTCACCGGGAGCAGCTTGTCGTTCATCTGCACTGCGCGACCGCATTTTCGGTAGCCAGCTCTATCCATTTGGGGTCCTTAGTCTGTTTGAACTTGGCGGCGTAGGCCCTGCCCAGACCGGCGTAGGCCAAGACATATTGGGGATCTTTAGCGACAGCCTTGTTGAACAGTTCGACGGCTAGATCGGTATCGGGGGCGTTTCCGCGCTGTAGATATCCATTTCCCTGCTCATACAGTTCGTAGGCTCCCGGCTGGAGGGTTTGACCGGCGTTCACGGTGCGAGCAGCTTGCTGGCTGACTTCCAAGTCCAGCATGTCGGCTACGGATTCCCATACCCGCTGCTGCATTTCGTTTAAATCGGCGGAGGCTACGTGGACTGACCGCGAAGAGATTTGCCGGTGGTCCTTGGGGTTGACTACGTTGACGGTGAGGTCTACGCCGTCGGGCGTGTGTTGAATGCTGCCCGTGACCGCCAAGGTAATGTTGAGGTTGCGGTAGGCTTCGTCGAGGCTCTTGACGTTGCGGGTGTCGGTGGCGGGAACGACCCAGAAGGATTTCTGGTAGCGCTCCAGTTGCGAGAGCTTGCTGGTAAGGCTGTCGGCCACGCCTTCGGTAAAGGCCTGGTTGGCGGCGTCATTGCCGATGTTCTGGAAGGGCAGCACCGCAATGTGCTTTTCTTTGGGAAGCGTCTTGAAGGGATTTGGGATAAGTCCAGCCCACATGGCGATGCCCGCGGCTACGATCAACACCGCCACGGCAGCCACGGCGAGGCGATACTTCTTCACGCCTGCGATGACGGCGGCCCATCCGGTTGGCTTGACCAGGCTTTCTCCGGACAGGTGTTGCCAGTAGTCTTCTACGCTGGCGAAGCGGTCTGACGGGCTTACCGAAAGCGATTTGGTGACGGCTTCCTGCCAGCTCCGGCCGATGGGCTGATTGCTGCCGCCGCCCATCCCGTCGAAGGGCGCACCGTACGAGGCGGGCAGCTTCCCTACCAGCATGTGGAAGGTAGTCACGCCGAGGGCGTAAACGTCGGTGCGGGTGCTGCACTGGCCACGAAACTGTTCCGGCGCCATATAGGCGGGCGTGCCGACGACCTCGGTGTGCGACGAGCTCATAGTCTCCTGGGCTTCAGGATTCGTGGCCAAGCCGAAGTCGGTGATCTTCACAACCGTGTGATTGGTCGTCTCCAGCAGCATGACGTTGCCGGGCTTGAAGTCGCGATGCACGATGCCCAACTGGTGGGCGGCGGAAAGTCCGGCAACCATCTGGCGCACCAGCGGAAGCGCCTGGTCGCAGGACATGGAGCCGTGCTGATGAAGGTAGGCGGAGAGCGTCTGGCCCTCGATCAGCTCCATGGTCAGGTACACAACGTCGCCGCGCATATCGTGCAAGTGGTGGTGCAGGTCGTACACCCGGCACACATTGGGATGGGTGACCTTGCGGGCCAGCTGGATCTCCTGCCGGAAGCGGCTTAGCTGTCGCGAAGACGATGCCGAGGAATCGGCAACGGTCTTGAGGGCGACCTTGGCGCTCAGCTCGGTGTCCTCTACTTCGTAGACTTCGCCCATGCCGCCGCGGGCGATAAAGCGCAGCACACGATAGCGCTCGCTGATGATTTCGCCCGGCGAAAAGATGGGACGTTCCAGGTCGACAGTGGCTTCCGGATCGCGGCGCGGTTCGGGCATCATAAGTACGCCCTTGTCGCCTGGCTGGAGGCTGGGAACCATAGATACCCTCGACGTGAGAATCTTTGGCCTGTCGATTGGACAGAGAAGTCTCGCGGTCGTGAGCAGCGTATTGGAAGATAGGGGCAGCCGGCCGCCATGTTGCACCACTCCGAGGGGTCGAGTCGAACTACGAGAGCGGACCTAGTGGCCGGATTATAGCTTCATTACAGGCATGAAAACAGAAGTAGTTAAGGACGGCACATCTTAGCGAGGGCAAACTTGGCCGGAAGGTGCGGTGCCAAATAGAAAGCGGCAGGTAGTGAGCCTGCCGCCGGGATAGCTTCGATGTAGCTTTCTACTGAGCGGGAGCCGGAGCGGACTGCGGCGCCGGGGTTCCAAAGTTTACCTTGGGCGCCTGCCGGGAACCTTCGTCGGCCTTGAAATAGGCGTCATTACGGGTAAAGCCCGACATGCTGGCAACTATATTGTTGGGGAACAGGCTTATGTACGTGTTGTAGTCCTGCACGGTTTCGTTGTAGCGGCGACGTTCAACCGCGATGCGGTTTTCCGTGCCCGCCAACTCATCCTGCAGGCGCAGGAAATTCTCGTTAGAACGTAGTTGCGGATAGTTCTCCACCACCACCAGAAGTCTTCCCAAGGCCGAATCCAGTTGGCCGTTTGCGGCAATCTTCTCCTGAGGGTTCTTGGCGCCGATCAAGGCGGCGCGGGCTGCGGCGATGTCGCCGAAGACTTTTTCCTCGTGAGCGGCAAAGCCCTTTACCGTCTCCACCAGGTTGGGGATAAGGTCGGCGCGGCGTTGCAGTACCACATCCACCTGCGACCAGGCGGCGTTCACCGTCTCGCGCTTACGCACCATCTCATTGCGATGGCCTACAAAAACGCTGCCAATCCAGATGACCAACAGCACGAGCACAACAATTACGATCAGTCCTTTTTTCATACGAATCTCACTTTCAATTTGGCAATCACGCCGCGCCGGTCACCTTTTGCAGATGACGCTTGGGCGCGCGCGCATCCAACTCGTGGGCGACGTGCCCGATCACGCCCAGGTAAGCGACGTATGTCTGGTTGATGTCGACCGGATACAACGGATCGTGCCGGAAGGCCAGAATGGCCTCGACCGGCTTAGGATCGAAGGCGAACGTGCGCGCGGCATGCTCCACCACCTTGGGCTTGTCCCGCGGCGGATCCTCTCCCACGATCATGAGCGCATGGCGGAACAGGGTGAGGATGGTGCTGACCGACTTGGCCAGCAAGCAGCCGCAGCTCGGTTGACTCGGCGGGATGCAGCAGCCAGTGCTGACGCAGGCGTAATAAGGCCGTGCGCAGCTCGTGCTCAACCTCGACGCGGTGCAGGTTCATGGGCACATGAATGGCGCTGACCATGTCCTCGCCAAAAATGGTGCGATGGGTGTGCTGAATATCGAGCAGCTCGATGGCAAAGACGTCGGCCGACTCACGCAATTCTGCGGCCGTCATGACCAGCGGCGCCGAAAAGCGCTCTTCCTCGGCCCACCAGTGAATGACCGGCGTGATGGCAGAAAGTTCATGCGGCCCGAGATCGTTGAAGACCACGAGGAGGTTGACATCGGAGTATTGCTCGTGGAAATCTTCGCGCGCAGCCGAGCCGTAGAGCACCACGGACAGCAGATTGTCGGCACTCGCCTGCTGCAAGCGTCCCACCAGTTCCTGGAGTTTGCCCTCGGGTTTTTTCATCGCCATCTCCTTGCCGCGGCGTTCACCAACTACCCCCCGCGCCACCGCCGCCGCTCATGCCGCCGCCGAATCCGCCAAAGCCACCAAATCCGCCGCCTCCGCCTCCGCCACCAAAACCACCGGAGCTGCCGCCGAATCCGCCGCCGCCCCAGCCGCCCCCCATGGGCGGCAGGAAGACCATGCCCGGCCCGTAGCCGCGACGAATGCCGGAGCCCGGGCCGCCACCACCGCCGCGCATGCCGCGGGCGACCAGGCGGATGAAATAGAAGATCGCCACCAGCGCCAGGATGCGGAGCCACCACGGCCAGTGCGTCTTGGGCGCGGCCTGCTGGAGCGGGATGCCGTTGAGGGTGACGCCTTTATCGGCGGCAATCAATTGCGCCAAGCCGGAAACGCCCAGGTAAGCTGCCGCGCTGAAGTCGTTGTTGCGCAGCGCGGGAACCATGGTGCGGCCAATGTCTCCGGCGCGCGCATCGTTGATCACCGGCTCCAGTCCGTAGCCTACTTCGATCCGGTACTGGCGATCGTTGGGCGCTATCAGCAACAGCACGCCGCGGTTGTCGGTCTTGGACCCAACGCCTAATTGCTTGTAGAGGTCGGCGGAAAAGTCTTCCTTGGTCTGGCCGTCGAGCGATTTCACGGTGACCAAGGCAATCTGCGCGCCGGTTTTCTGCTGCACCTCGGCGCAAAGGGTTTCAATTTTGGCTTTGGTGGCTGGTTCGATGACCCCAGCGAGATCGGTGACATAGCCCTGGGCGCGGATGTCAGAGACTTTTTCCGCGCACGCAAAGGTTGCGACGACAGCCAGGAATACGATTACGGCGAGTTTGATTCGCAGGCGCAAGATTCCCGGGGAGTGGGCACTTCGACCCAAGTACTGATGCCGCACGATTTTATATCATGCGGCCCCGGTACGCAGGATCAGGGACAGCAGATGGCCGCCAAGCTACTTGCGGAAATTTTTGGTCAGCGGCGCCACGCGGCTCTTGGCCTTGTCGGCCCACTCCGACCCTTTGTCCATCCAATCGCCTGCCTGGTCGCTGATGTCGTCCATCGCATCGCGCGCATCTTCGTATTTGCGGCGGAGGGTGCGGCGCATCTGCTTGCCGGTCTTAGGCGCCATCAGCAAAGCGGCGAACGCGCCAATCGCCAAGCCGACGCACAGCAGGGTCAATCCGAGACTGAGATTGCTGTCGGAGGAACGATAATCTCCCTGGTTGGCATATTCATTCATGTCATCGTCGTCATGCATAAGGTCAGCCTCCATAAGTTGACATGGTATCGCGAGCGATACGGTTCTGTATCAATTTCAACTGGATTCGAAATGTGTAATTGATTAGAAAGACAGCTCGCAGAAGCCGTTGCCTGCCAGATGGCGAAGGCGCCTTGAGAGCCGGTTTTGTCGACTAAATGCGTGGGCTCGTCGGATTAAAGGCCGTCTCTCCGGAAACTAAACAAACGACTTAGCGGTGGCTTGAAGGATGGCTCTACCGCAACCACTCGCGGCAGAGCTTTTCAGGAGTTCGTTTATGCGCTAACTCCAGTGGTTACAGGAGGTTTGCGGCCATTCGATTTGGAAGTCCGTTTTTTCTGAGGCTTGGCGGCTACCCTGCCCGCGGGACGTTCCTGCAGCAGGAGCTCGGTGGCCTGCACGCGAGCATCGCGCCGGAACCACTGCTGGACGAGCTCCCCTTTGAGGAAGTTGGCGATAGCCAGCAGGCTCATGCCCTGATGATGCACCATCCACGAGCGCACCAGGGCGTAACGCTGCTTGCGGGAAGGACGCACATCGGGGGTGAAGTCTGCCGATTCGTAATAGCCGTAGGTGCCGAACCATTGTTTCTTCGTCATCCAGCGGAGGTTGCGGATGGCCTCGGCAGGATCGATAGCCAACGCCAGCATGGTGGCGTAAGGGGCGACGACCAGCCGGTCTTCGTCCTGCTGCAACGCCAACTGGGGCACGCCGAAGGCACGATAACCGTAAGCACCGCTCTCTTCCACCTTGGCGAAAGCGCACTCGGAGATGCCCCACGGAATTCCTTTGTCCTCGGCGTAAATCTGCTGTGCCAGTACCGAGGCTTCCTTGCTGTTCTCCAGCATGGTTTCGGGATAGGAGCGCATCCACAGCATAGGCATGAGGTATTCGAACATGGTGCCGGTCCACGAAATCAGCACGGGACGGCCGTTGATGAGCACGTGCGAGCGGCTGAGAAGGAACCAGCTTTCCTGCGGGATGTCGCCTTTGGCCACGGAGATGAAGGCGGCGATGCGGGCTTCCGATGCCAGCAGGTCGTAACAGGCGGCGTGCACCTTGCCGGCTTCCGCGTCATAGCCGATGGACAATAGCTTGCGGCGGCGATCGAGCAGGAAGGCGAAGTCCATGTCGCGCACCAGCCGTTCCGATTGCACCGCGATGCTGCGCAATTGCTCGATGAGGCTTAGCGCGTTCAGACGGGCCTCGGACAAACGCTGCAGCAGTTGCTTGCGCGCGTCCGCGCCCTCCATGCCCAGCGAGATGGATACTTCCAGCTTGATGCGTAGTTGCTCAATGCACTCCGGCAGCCGCGCCAGCGGGCCGGTGTCGCACTTCATCAGTGGCGCAAGGCTCTCGTCGCCGCGCAAGCTCTCAAACTCAGGCAGCAGCCATGGCATGTAGTTCTCGACCGTCTGCCGGACTTGGGCGATCAGGTGCTTGCTCTGATCGAGAAACCACGCGGCATCTTCGGCGTGTTCGGCGCTCGCGGTTGCCTCAGGCACTTCGACGGTGGCAAGCAGGCGATCGATCCATGGCACGTCGCTGGGCTTTTCGAACGAGCGCACGACCTTGCTGGAAACAACCTGCAGCTCCGCCAGCGCGCACAGATGGTCGCTATATCCCTCCAGCAGCACGGGGTTCAGCAAAGGACGTTGCAGCAGATCAAGGCATCCGCCCTTCAGCGCCAGCAGTGATGCAGCCAGGTTGCCGCTGTCGACGGTAGAGATAAAGCGCGGGCTCAGCGCCTCCAGCGTATGGGTGTCGTACCAGTTGTAGAGATGGCCGCGTTCCATCGGCAGTCGCGCCATGGTGTCCAGAGTGCGATTGCTGAGAGCCACAAATTCCGGAACCGTAAGGTAGCCGAGCTCGCAGGCGACCTGGCGCGCGTTGAACAGGAAGCCTAGATTGGTAGGCGAGAGCCGTGCTGCCACGCGGGCCGGTTCCTGCTGCACGTTATCCGGGATGAGCCAATGGTGCTCTTCATTGCTGAAGGTGGCGAAGTAGCGCCAGATATACAGGGCAGCGCGGCGCAGGAAGCGCTGGTCCTGCGCGGTGACAGCTTTATGAACAGGACGCGGGGGACGATTCAGCCACAGCGACACCGGCTTGCCGAAAGCCCACAGCAACAGAATCGGCAGCGCGACGTAAATGGCGTGGGGCCGCGCCAGGTAGACGATCGCGCCCACCAGTATGGCGACCACCGGCGTCCAATTCAGCAGGATGTCGACGAAGGTGCGCTTGCCGATTTCCAACTCGGCTTCCGCGGCAGTCTCCCACTCCAGCAAACGTTGCCGCGAAACCAGGCGGCGATAGAAGGTGCGAAATACCGCGTCGGCGGAGATGAGTGTCTGATGGGCCAGGAACGTCATGGTCAGGAAGACGCTGACCATAGCTTTGCCTAATCCGGCAGCGGCTTCGCCGAGCGCAGCGAAACGCAATCCGGCCAACTCCCGCACCGCGGAGAAGGCGAACTGGAACCAGGGCGGCACAAACAGAATCGCAATGGTCACCAGCGTCCAGTAGAGCGGGCTGCCAGGCAGCACCGTCCATCCCAGCACAAACAGCAGGAAGATGCCGGGCTCAACCAGGCTGCGCCGCAGGTTATCGAAGATCTTCCAGCGCGACAGAAACGAAATCGGATTGGGAACGCGACGCCCGGTTTCGTCGGGCACGCGCGAGAAGAGCCAGCTGACAATCTGCCAGTCGCCGCGCAGCCAGCGATGCTTGCGGCGATTGTAAGCGCTGTAGTGCGAAGGATAGTCGTCGATGACTTCGACATCGCTCACCAGACCGGCGCGCGCGTAAGCGCCCTCGATGAGGTCATGGCTGAGCAGCGCGTTGCGCGGGAAGCGATGTTCCAGCACCTTGCTCAGGGTGTCGACTTCATAGATTCCCTTGCCGGTGAAGATGCCTTCGCCCTTCAGGTCCTGATAAACATCCGAGGTGGCGCGAGTGTAGATGTCGAAGCCGGTTTGGCCGGAGTAAATGCTGGCCAGCCGGGAGAGCGACGCGCTCTGCACGCTGATGCCGACGCGCGGCTGCAAAATGCCGTAGCCCGCCACCACGATGTTTTCGTAGGGATCGACGATGGCCTGGTTCAGCGGATGGGCCATCGCGCCGACCAGCCGGTGCGCCGTACCGCGGGGCAGTTCGGTGTCGGTATCGAGAGTGACCACGAAGCGCACCGTGGGAAGCAGCGAGAGATCGCCGACCTTTACCGGGAAGCTGTCGTACTTGCCCTTGATGAGGCGGTTGAAGTCGAGTAGCTTGCCGCGCTTACGCTCCCAACCCATCCACACGCCTTCCCGCGGGTTGTAGATGCGGTGGCGATGAAAGAGTGCGAAGCTGCCCAAGCCCTCGCCGGCGTATTTCCGGTTGAGGTCTTCGATCAGCTTTCCGCACAAGGCGACCAGAGGGTCTTCCTCGTTGGGCGCTTCGGCGGAATCGGGCATGTCGGTGAGCAACGCGAAGTGCAGGTTGCGACTGCTGTTGCCCAGGTAGCGGACTTCCAGGTCGTCGACCAGGTGATGCACCTGCTTCTCGCTAAGCAGCAGGGTGGGAATCACCACCATGGTCACGCAGTCTTCGGGGATACCGTCTTCAAAGTCGAGCTTGGGCAGGATACGCGGATGGAGCAGCGCCGTGGTGAGGTAATTCATGACCTCGACGGCGCTCTGGCTGGCGGGCAGCAGGAGAAGCAGGATCGCCGCAATGCGGCTCAGGAAGCTGTTGAAGCCGTTGAACACCGGCGTCATGATCGCCAGCACGATGAGCAAGGTCAGCACTTCCACGCCGCCCAGGTAAAACTCTTCCGGATGGCGGCGCAGGAAATCCTGCACTCGCTCGCCGAAAGGCAGGCGCACGCCGGCGCGGGCGTGAAGCTGCCTGGCTCCTTCTTCGATCAGGTAATAGCCGACATGCGACTTGCGCCACGCCAGGCGCGGATCGCTGGCCGGATGCTGCGAGGATTCACCCGTCAATTCGATGACGAGCTTGGCAATCTCCAGTTCGGAACAATCCGAGTGCTCCGCCAGATGGGCGACGCGGTGGCGATAGAGCTCGCGGCTCTGGAAATCCATGCGCGCGTAAGCCCTGGCCGGGTCCTGCGCCAGGATGCGATCGAAGACGATCAGCGGTTCGAGCAACTCCTGCCAAGGGGCTTCTGACAGGTCGCGCATGCTGCCGATCAGGTCGCTGATATCGCGCAGTTGGTTGGGCTCAGCCAGAACTTCCTTGCCGCGACGAGCGTACTCCTCCAGAACGATGAGCTTCAGGGCCGCGATCAGCAGTGACAGCTCGGCCATATTGAGGCCGGTCACGGTCTGGAACGACTCCATGTAGGTGGAGAAGGCGCGGTCGGAATAGCGGTACTCAGTCGCCTCCAGGAAATCCTGGGCGATAGCCAGCACCCGCGGCATGACCGTCTTGTCCGGAGTGCGAACGTGCGGGACCTTGCGCAACGACGAGACCGACTGACGCACGCCAGTGAGGGTCATCCGTACCAGCCGCACGTTGTCGTACATCCACTGCAGGTCTTCCGGCAGGTGCTCGTCGGGAGGCAGGGTGAAGTCTAACTCGGCAAAGATTGGCTCCAGCTTGCGATTGACCGCGGCCACCCGCTCGGTGAAGTAGGGAGATTCCTTGGTGCCGGGGAGCCACGCCAGAGTTCGCGCCCACTGGCGAGCACGTTCGGCCAGCGCCTTATCGTGCTGGGGAGCGAGCACCGCGGAAGTCTCCGCGCGGTCCGCCATTTCCACCAGTACGTCTCTGTGATTGTTGCTCGTCATTGTGTGAAGCTTCCGCCTGCGTAAGCGGCCCTGGATCAAAAAACCCTCGTAGGACTAAAGGCCTCCTCGGGATGGCAACTCAAACCCTCAGCGCTCGTTCTAAAGGTGCGCCCCTTTTCAAAGCTCGCCGAACCCGACAATTCTTGGCAATCTGCGAAGCCGCGGTAACCGTCTTATCGGCCCGTCGCCGGCTAAAGCCGGCAATTCTATTATCCGATCTCCAACGCGGACTTGACGGTCGGCTCTACTCTCCAACGCGGACCTGAAGGTCCGCTCTACCTTAACCGCTCTACCTATTTCCTCAGCGGTAGCTGGCGGCCTGCAACTCGAACATGCCGGCGTACTGGCCGCCCAACGCCATTAACTGGGGGTGACTGCCGTCCTCGATAATCTGTCCCTGCGACAGAACCACGATGCGGTCGGCCATACGCACGGTCGAGAAGCGGTGCGAGATGAACAACGCCATCTTCCCGCCCGTCAGCTCGGCAAAGCGCTCGAACACCTCAAACTCGCTGCGCGCGTCCAGCGCCGCCGTGGGCTCGTCGAGAATCAGCAACTGGGCATCGCGCAGGTAGGCTCGCGCCAAAGCCAGCTTCTGCCACTCGCCGCCCGACAGGTCCACTCCGCCGTCAAAGCGCCGGCCCAACATCTGGTCGTACTTGTTGGGCAGCTTGGCAATGACCTCGTCGGCCAGGCTCTTATGGGACGCAGTCACAATGTCGTCAAGGTTCCCTAATTCTTCGATGCGTCCCACGGCTACATTTTCGCGGGCCGTCATCTCATATCGCATAAAATCCTGAAAAATTACGCCGATTTCCCGGTACAGGTCTTCCAGGCTGTAGTCCCGCAGGTCGATACCGTCGAGCAGCACTTGCCCCTCCGTGGGGTCATAGAGCCGGGTAATCAGCTTCACGATGGTGGTCTTACCCTGCCCGTTTTCGCCGATCAGGGCCACCCGTTCGCCGGGATGCAGGGTGAAATTCAGGTTATCGAGGATCTTCCGCGGGCTGCCGGGATAGGCGAACGACACGTTGCGGAACTCGAAGCCGCGGCGGATGGGCCGCGGCGCCGGCAGCGCGTTGGGCTTCGACCGGATAGTGGGTTGCATCTCGAAGAACGCCAGCAGGTCAGTGAGGAAGAGCGCCTGATCAGCCACTCCGGACAGGGTGGAGAAGATGAGCTGGATGTTGGCGCTGGCCTGCAAAATCGCGCCGGCCAGAAAGTACAGCGAGCCGATGGACAGCGCGCCCATCACTGTCCGCCAGATCACGTACACATACGCCGAGTAGTACCCCAGCGAGCCGATGATCGACAGGAACACTCCCGCGGTCAGCTTGCGCTTCGACAGCGCGACGTTTTCTTCGTAAACCTGGTCCGACAGCCGGGTAAAGCGGTCGGTGAGGAACTGACTCAGCCCGAAAAGTTTCAGCTCCTTGGCAGCGTCCTTGCTGCCGCCGATATCGCGCAGGTAATCGAGCTGCCGGCGGATGGGCGTCTGGCGAAAATTCTTGGCATAGCCCAGGAAGGCGAAATGGCTCTCGCCCAGGAAGGCCGGGATGACGCCGGCAATCAGAAGCAGCAATAGCCACGGCGAGAAGTAAACGATGGAAACCGACAGCGTGATGGTGGTGATGACCTGCTGCACCAGCCGTCCCAGCATCTGGATCATGGCCAGCCGGTCGGTAGCCTGTACCCGGGCACGGTCCAGCCGGTCGTAGAAGACCGGGTTCTCGTAGGCCAGCACGTCCAGCTCGGCCGCGTGCTTCATGACCTGGATGCTGACGTGACGGGTGTACTTATCCGCCAGCAGCGAATCGGTGTAGTCGATGCTGCGCGCAAAGATGTTGCCCAGGACCGCGATAACGAACTCGACCACCACCAGCCACCACAGGCGGTGCGGAATGGGCTGATGCCTGGCCAGGATGGCAACGATGGAGTCGATGATCAGCTTGCTGACGTAGAGCAGGCCCACCGGCTGGAGCGCAGCCAGCAAGCGGAAAACGAAGCCCAGGACCACCACAGCCGGGCCCGAATCCCACACGATCTTGAGCACAGGCGGGAGGTTGCGCAGCGCTCCTAAGCGCTCCTGCCAGGCACTCCGAAAGGTTTTGGCTCCCTGTTCCATCGGCTCGCGCACTCGCCCGATCCGGCCGCATCGGGCGATATTTCCCTGCCTTAACTATAGAGGATTGTGCTCCCGGAAGAAGCTACTGATGGAGAGATGCGGAAATGGCTCAGGCAGTTTCATCGGCCGCCGTTGGAGTTAGCTGGACCATGGGGTAGGCGGATCGCGGGCTCGCGGGCTGCGGCTGCACGCCCGGTTTCAGAGAACAAGTTGCAAGAACCAGTTCCAGATGGGGATCACGCCTAAGCGGCATGGCGTATTTTGCGGCTGGCAGGGTAAGATCACAGACTTATGATGGCCATGGGGTTAAACTTTTGTGCTCGGAGGCTCGGCAATGCACCGTGTCATTTCGTCCTTTATTCTTTTGACTTGCGTCCTTAGTGCCTGCCTGGTTTTTGCGCAGGACGACCCTAACTCAGCCAGCGCAACCTGCAACTACGACGACGAGAAACAGCTGGTGGTGCAGTACCAGCACGTCGCCACCAGCCCCAAGAAGCCTCTGAGTATCCAGGTCCCCATGGGTAAGCCGTGGGCGCCCGGCGGCAAGCCCATGACCTTGTTCACCAACACGCCCATCCAGATCGGCTCGCGTGCGCTGGCCATCGGGGCCTACACCATGTTCGTGATCCCCAACGCGAAGCAGTGGACGCTGATTGTTTCCAAGAGCACGGACATGAGCGGCGCTTACGATCAGCAGCAGGACCTGGTGAGGGTACCGATGGAATCGGGCGAACTGCCCAACTCGCAGGCGGACTTGATGGTGTCGTTTGGGCACACCGCGCCCGACCAATGCACCCTGCGGGTGGATTTAGAAAAGTTCGGGCATTTTGCGACGTTCCAGAAGAAGTAAGGGACGAAAAGCCCGCCGGGTGAGATTCTTCTCACCTGGGTGCAAGGCTACCTAAGGGAACGGGATTTTGCCGGGGGAAGGACAGCAGGTCCCTCCACTCCGCTTCGCTACAGTCGGGATGACACTTCTATAGTGGGACAGGCCTAGTCCGCGAAGACCGGGGCCTGCTCTGGTTCCCTGCTCTTCTTTCTCCACGGCAGGTGGCCAAGCACCCAATCCTTGAACTTATCCATGTAGAGATAGACCACCGGGGTGGTGTAGAGCGTCAGCATCTGGCTGACGATCAGTCCGCCGACGATGGCGATGCCCAGCGGGCGGCGAATTTCCGATCCCACGCCTCGCCCGAACGGCCAGCGGCAACGCGCCCAGCAGGGCGGCCGCCGTGGTCATCATGATGGGGCGGAAGCGCATCAGGGCCGCCTCGTAGATCGCCTCCTCGGCCGACTTGCCGGTGCGTTCCACTTCCAAGCGCGAAGTCGATCATCATGATGGCGTTCTTCTTCACAATGCCGATCAGCAGGATGATGCCGATCAAGCCGATGACGTCGAGCTGCATGTGGAAGAGCAGCAGCGCCAGCAACGCGCCGGTTCCTGCCGAGGGCAGCGTGGACAGAATCGTAATGGGATGGATGTAGCTTTCGTACAGCATGCCCAGCACGATGTACACCGCCACCAGCGCAGCCAGAATCAACATCGGCTCGGACGAAAGCGAATCCTGGAAGGCGGCTGCGGTTCCCTGAAAGCTGCCGTGGATGGTTGCCGGCATCCGCATTTCGCAATTCGGCGGTGATCGATGGCGCGGGTGGCCGTGCCCAGGTCGCCGCCCGGGAGCCAGGTTGAACGAGAGGGTCACTGCCGGAAATTGACCCTGGTGATTCACCGACAAGGCGGTGTTGGTCGGGGCGAAATGCGCGAACGCCGACAGCGGCACCTGCTGCGCCGGCGGCTAGTGATGACGTACACGCTCTTCAGCGCGTCGGGGTTCAGCTGGTACTTGCGGATCGACCTCCAGCACCACGTGATACTGGTTCAGCGTCTGGTAGATGGTCGAAATCTGCTCCTGCCCGAAGGCGTCGTACAGCACCGCATCGATCTGCTGCGGCGTGATGCCCAGGCGCGACGCAGTATCGCGATCGATGACCACGTTCTCCTCCAGGCCGCTGACCTGCTGGTCGCTGTTCACGTCCTTCAGCTGCGGAATCTTGCGCAACGAGTCCAGCAGCTTCGGCGCCCACTCGTACAGCTCGTCCAGGTCTTCGCCCGACAGCGTGTACTGGTATTGCGCGTTCGCCATGCGGCCGCCGATTTGCAAATCCTGCACCGACTGCAGGAACAGCGTCGCTCCCGGCACATGGGAGAGCTTGGGACGCAGGCGGGCAATCACCTGGTCGGCGCTGATTTTGCGCTCGGCCAGCGGCTTCAGGACGACGAACGCGCGGCCCTGGTTCATGCGCGCCGTTGCCGCCGACGAATGCCAGTACGTTCTGCACCGCGGGATCTTTTCTCACGATGCTCATCAGCTCGTCGGTCTTGGTCTTCATCGCCAGGAACGACACGTCCTGGTCGCCCATCACCATGCCTGACAGGCGTCCGGTGTCCTGCTGGGGGAAGAACCCCTTGGGCACGACAACGTACAGCCCGACGTTCACGAAGACCATCAGGATGGCCACCGCCAGGATCAGCCGCTTATGGCGCAGCACCCATCCCAGCGAATGTTTGTAGCCCCGGTTGAGCCATAGGAAGCCCTGCTCGCTCAAGCGGTACATGCGGCCATGGCTGGCAGGATCGTGCGGCTTCAGGAAGCGCGCGCATAGCATCGGGCGTGGTGGTGAGCGAGACCACCATGGACACCGCAATCGCGGCGCTCAGGGTCACGGCAAATTCGTGAAAGAGCCGGCCCACCAGTCCGCCCATCAGCAGGATGGGAATGAACACGGCCATGAGCGAAGTGCTCATGGAGACCACGGTGAAGCCGATCTCGCGCGCGCCCAGCACCGCCGCCTGGTGCGGCTGCATGCCGGCTTCGACGTGGCGCATTACGTTTTCCAGCACCACGATGGCGTCGTCGACCACGAAGCCCGTCGAGATGGTGAGCGCCATCAGCGAGAGGTTGTTCAGCGAGTAGCCGAACAGATACATAATGCCAAAGGTGCCGACGATGGCCAGCGGCACGGCCACGCTGGGAATCAGGGTGGCGCGCACTTCACGCAGGAAGACGAACACCACCATCACCACCAGGAACACCGAGATGATGAGGGTGCGCTCCACGTCGCTGACCGAGGCGCGCACGGTGGTAGTGCGATCCAGGGCTACTTCCAGATGGATGGCCGGCGGCAGCGAGGCCCGCAGGAACGGCAGCGCGTCAATTACGCGGTCGGCGGTGGCGATGATGTTCGCTCCCGGCTGCCGGAAGATGACGATGAGCACGCTGGGCTTGCCGTTGAAGCTGCCCGCGTTGTTGACGTTGGAGTACGAGTCCTGGACGTCCGCCACATCGCTCAGGCGCACCGGCGCGCCATTGCGGTAAGCGATGACAAGGTTTTTGTAGTCCGCCGCCTTCTTAAGCTGGTCATTGGCCCGGATGATCCAGGTCTTGCCGTCGCTCTCCAGGGAGCCCTTGGCTTGGTTGGCGTTCTGGGCGGCGACTGCAGTGCGTACCGCTTCCAACCCCAGGTTCAGCTTGTTCAGCGCGTTGGGATTCGCCTCGATGCGTACTGCCGGCTGCGACGATCCCCAGACGAAGACCTGGCCCACGCCCTCCACCTGCGACAACTTCTGCCCCATGATGGAGTCGGCAACGTCATACATCTGGTCCTGCGTCATGGCCTCGGAGGTCATCTCCAGAATGATGACGGGGGCATCGGCAGGATTGATTTTGCGATAGGTCGGGTTGCTGGGCAGGTCGGCCGGCAGGTATCCGCGGGCGGCGTTGATGGCGGCCTGCACATCGCGCGCGGCGGCGTCGATGTTGCGGTCCAGGTCGAACTGCATGGTGATGCCGGTCGAACCCAACTGGCTCGACGAGGTCATCTGGTTGATACCGGCAATGCGGCCGAACTGCCGCTCCAGCGGAGTAGCGACCGCCGATGCCATCGTCTCCGGACTGGCGCCGGGCAGCGATGCGCCGACGGAGATAACCGGGAAATCGATTTGTGGCAGCGGCGCCACCGGCAGACGCGTGTAAGCCAGCCCGCCTGCCAGAAGCAGGGCGAAGGTCAGCAGCGAAGTTGCTACTGGCCGGGCGATCGCTGGGGAAGAAACATTCATAAATTCAGTTGCCAGTTGCTCAGTGGCCAGTGATCTTCTCTAGACACTGGCGATCGGCCACATGCCAGCATTCCTCAATCCCCGGTCGCCGGAGCCGGTTCCGGCGCTTTGTGTCCGCGCAGCGCTACCGCCAGGCGATCGAACCACAGGTAAACCACCGGCGTGGTGTACAGCGTCAGCAGCTGGCTGAAGATCAGTCCGCCGATGATGGTGATACCCAGTGGACGCCGCAGCTCTGAGCCGGTGCCCGAACCCAGCGCCAGCGGCACCGCGCCGAACAGCGCGGCAAACGTGGTCATCATGATGGGACGGAAGCGCAGCAGGCAGGCTTCGTAAATGGCTTCCACCGGCGGCTTGCCTTCCTTGCGCTCCGCTTCCAGGGCGAAGTCGATCATCATGATGGCGTTCTTCTTCACGATGCCGATCAGCAGGATGATGCCGATCAAGGCCATCACGCTCAAGTCCATGTGGAACAGCGTAAGGGCGAGAATGGCGCCCACTCCGGCGGACGGCAGAGTCGACAGGATGGTGATGGGATGGATGTAGCTTTCGTACAGCACTCCCAGCACGATGTAGACGGTGATAATGGCGGCCAGGATCAGCCAGCCTTCATTGGCCAGCGAGGCCTGGAAGGCGCGCGCCGTTCCCTGGAAGGTGGCCTGGATGCTGGGCGGCATGCCGATTTCATCACTGGCTTTCTGAATCGCCTTCACCGCTTCCCCCAGCGACGCGTTGCCGCCGAGATTGAACGAGATGGTCACCGAGGGGAACTGTCCCTGGTGGCTGATGGTGAGCGGGCCGGTGGTGGTTTCGAAGTGCGCGATGGCGCTCAGCGGAACCTGCGAGGCGGTCGCGCCCAGCACTCCGGTCGACTGGGCCGGCGTAGCGGGAGCGTTGCCCGCTGCCGATGCGCGGACTTTGCGAACCGTTGGCCGGCACGTAAATGCTCTTCAGCGAATCGGGGTCGGCGCGGAAGCTCGGGTCCACCTCCAGCACCACGTGATACTGGTTGAGCTGGGTAAACATGATCGACACCAGCCGCTGCCCGAAGGCGTCATACAGGGTGTTGTCGATAGCGCTGGTGGTGATGCCCAGACGCGAGGCGGTATCGCGGTCGATGACCAGGTTGGCCTGCGACGCCTGGTTCTGCTGGTCGGTTGCGACATCGCGCAACTCCGGCAAAGTCTTCAGCTTGGCCACCAGCTTCGCCGTCCAGGTCGCCAGTTCCTTGGGATCGGCATCTTCCAGGCTGAACTGATACTGCGTGCGGCTGACGCGGTCTTCCACCGTCAGGTCCTGCACCGGCTGCATGTACAGCGTGATGCCTTCGACCCCGGCAACCTCCTGCTGCAACCGCTTCATGACCGTGGTGACATCGTCGTCAGCGCTCGTCGCGCGACTTCAGGTTGATCTGAATGCGTCCGCTGTTGGGAGTGGTGTTGGTGCCGTCAACGCCGATGAACGACGACAGGCTCTCGACGTCCTTGTCTTTCAGGATGGCCGCGGCCATGGTCTGCTGGCGCTGCGCCATCGCGGCGAACGAGATGCTCTCCGGCGCGTCGGAAATGCCCATGATCACGCCGGTATCCTGCACCGGGAAGAAGCCCTTGGGCACGACGATGTAGAGGAAGATGGTCGCGATCAGGGTGGCAACCGTCACCAGCAGCGTGATGGTCTGGTGGTTCAGAACGAACTTCACCGTGCGCCCGTAGAAGGCGATGGTGTTGTTGAAAGCGCGTTCCGACCACTCGTAGAGGCGGCCGCGATGCTTCTTCGTCGCGTTTGACGCAGCAGCAGCGAGCACATCATCGGCGTCAGGGTCAGCGAGATGACGGCCGATAACAGAATGGTGACGCTCAGGGTAACCGCAAATTCGCGGAACAGGCGGCCCACGATGTCGCCCATGAACAGCAGCGGAATCAGCACGGCGATCAGCGAAACCGTCAACGACACGATGGTGAAGCCGATTTGTCCGGCACCGCGCAATGCGGCGTCCAGCGGCGTGTGGCCCTCTTCGATATAGCGATCGATGTTCTCGATCATCACGATGGCATCGTCCACCACGAAACCGGTGGAGATGGTCAGCGCCATCAGTGAGAGGTTGTCGAGCGAGTAGCCCAGCAGGTACATCACAGCGAAGGTGCCCACCAGAGACAGCGGCACCGCAACACTGGGGATAATGGTCGCCGCCAGCGTTCGCAGGAAGAGGAAGATCACCATCACCACCAGCGCGATGGTCAGCATCATTTCGAACTGCACGTCCTTGACGCTGGCGCGGATGGTGTTGGTGCGGTCGGTCAGCACCGTGACCTTAACCGAGGCCGGCAGGTTGGCCTGCAACTGCTTCAGGCGCAGCTTGATGCTGTCGACAACTTTAATGATGTTGGCGCCCGGCTGGCGCTGGATATTGAGAATGACCGCGGGCGTGGTGTTCATCCACGCTGCCTGGTTCACGTTCTCCGCACCCATCACCACGGAGGCCACGTCCGACATCCGCACCGGGTTGCCATTCTTGTAGGCGACGATGGTATCGGCGTAGCCTTGCGGGCTCAACAACTGATCGTTGGCGCCGATGGTGAACGACTGCCGGTTGTCCTGTAGCTGCCCTTTGGCTTGGTCGACGTTGACCTGCGCGATGACGCTGCGCAACTGCTCCAGGCTCATGCCATAGGAGGCCAGCGCCGTGGGATTGGCCATGATGCGCACGGCCGGCTTCTGGCCACCGCTGATGCTCACCAGTCCTACGCCGGGAAGCTGCGAGATCTTCTGCGCGAAGGTGGTATCGGCCAAATCCTCCACCTGGGGCAGCGGCATGCTGTCCGAGGTCATGGCCAGGGTCAGGATCGGGGCGTCCGCCGGATTGACTTTGCTGTAGATCGGCGGCGTTGGCAGATCGTTAGGCAGGAAGGTTTGCGCAGAATTGATGGCGGCCTGCACTTCCTGCTCGGCCACATCAATATTTTCTTCCAGGGTGAACTGCAGGGTGATGACCGATGCGCCGAACGAACTGCTCGACGTCATCTGGCTCAGGCCGGGTAGTTCGCCGAACTGCCGCTCCAGCGGAGCCGTGATCGACGACGCCGTAACGTCAGGACTGGCGCCGGGATAGAAGGTCACTACCTGGATGGTGGGGTAGTCCACCTGGGGCAGGGCGGAGATGGGCAACTGGCGATAGGCAACAATGCCCACCAGAAGCAATCCCACCATCAACAGCGACGTCGCGATGGGCCGCAGAATGAACGGCCGCGAAATACTCATGACTGCGATCCAATATTAGCGGTGGCCGTCCCCCCTTTTTGCCGGTTGGGGGCCTGCGGCGCTACCTTCATGCCGGCCTGCAATTTCTCCTGGCCATCGGTTACGACTTTCTCGCCGCCCTTGAGGCCGGAGGCGATCACTACCGTGTTCCCCTGGGTCAAAGCTACCTGCACGTTACGCATCTGTACGGTGTTGTTGCCGTCGACTACGTAAGTGAACGTCCCCTCCGGTCCGCGCTGCATGGCGCTGGCCGGGGCGGTGATGGCGTCCTTGCGAACCTCAAGCAGCAGGTGCGCGTTCACGAATTGATTCGGCCAGAGCGAGTTGTCCTGGTTGTCGAATACCGCCTTCAGCTTGGCCGTGCCGGTGGTCTGGTCGATCTGATTATCGATAGTCTCCAGTTTGCCGGTGGCCAGCTTGGTCTGGTCGTCGCGGCTGTAGGCGTCAACTTCCAGCGGACCTTTCTTCATCTGCTGCAATACTTCCTGCAACTGGTCTTCGGGGAGAGTAAACACGACCGCGATGGGATGTAGCTGGGTGATGACCAGCATCGGGGTTCCACCGGCTGCGGTCACATAGTTGCCGGGATCGACTTGCCGCAGGCCGACGCGTCCGTCCACGGGAGAAATGATGCGGCAGTACGTCAGGTTCAGCTTGGCGCTGTCGATGGCCGCCTTGTCCGCGGCGATGGTGCCTTCAAAATTGCCGAACGACGCCTGCAGCGTGTCCAGGTCCTGCTTGGCAATCACGCCCTGGTCGTACAGAACTTTGTTGCGATCGTACTGCGCCTTGGCGTTGGTGAGCTGCGCTTCGTCTTTCTGCAGATTGGCTTGAGCTTGCGCTAATGCGACTTCGTAGGGACGGGGATCGATCACCAGCAGCAACTGTCCCTTCTTCACGTCCTGCCCTTCGCGGAAGTTCACCTGCATGATCTGGCCATCGATACGGGTCTTTAAGGAAACTGTGTAATATGCTTCGACCGAACCTAACCCGTTCAGATAAACATCGAAGTTGCCTTCTTTGACCGTGGCCACGCCCACCGGAACCGCCGGGGGCGGCCCACTGGCTTTCGCGTTCTTGGCCGGCTGGGCGCTACAGCCTGCCAGCACCGCGCAGATCGCGAGCACGCCTGCCAGTGCTAGGCGGCGTCCCCGGAACGCGCCGCTAACCTGCCCTCCGGGAGAACCCAAGGTTCCACTCTTCACGAACTCCTCCTCGTCAACCCTTACGGACGAACGCCGGACGCAAGCGTTATCGCCGTCGATCCTGCCGTTCCTAACCGCAACCCCAAGAACCGGTTGCAGTAGTATTACATCCATCCATACTATTAGACCGGATAGGGGTCGCGACAGCCGTTAAGAGAGGGTGAAGGAAGGTTAAGAAGTGTGAAGGCCAGCGGCACATCTCGAAACAATTCTTCACCGCAGGGTCGCGCGGGAAAAGGCAAAATAAATGCCGTGAACCGCCTCCTTATCGTCGATGACGACCGCGGCCTGGTCAACCTGATTAAGCGCTTCCTCGAAGGCGAAGGCTTTCAGGTCGATGCGGCTTACGACCACGCCTCCGGTCTGAACTCGGCTCTTTCCGGCGAACACGAGCTGATTATCCTCGATGTGATGCTTCCCGGGGGCTCCGGGTTCGAGTTATTGAAGGCTTTGCGCCAGCAGTCTTCCGTTCCGGTGCTTCTGCTGACCGCCCGCGGCGAGGCGGTCGACCGCATCCTCGGCCTGGAAATCGGCGCCGACGATTATCTCGCCAAGCCTTTCGATCCCCGCGAGCTGGTGGCCCGCGTGCGCGCCATCTTCCGCCGCACCCGTGACACCACGCCGGCCGCTCCGCGCAACGATCACGACGAAGTATTGACCGTCGGCGATATCACCATGTCGCTGGGTTCGCGCACCGTCACCTGCGTCGATGACCCGGTCGATCTGACCTCGGTGGAGTTCAACGTCCTGGAGCTTCTGCTGCGGAATGCCGGTAGCGTAGTCACGCGCGAGCAGATTGCCGAGGTTGCGCTGGGCCGTCCGCTGAATGCTTTCGACCGCAGCGTGGATGTGCACGTCAGCCGCTTGCGCAAGAAGCTGGGATCCTGTCCCGGAACCGACGAGTTGATTCGTCCCATCCGCGGCATTGGCTACTTCCTTGCCGCCGAGGCCCACGAGAAGAGCCGTCTATGAGCCGCCGCCTGTTCTGGAAGATCTTTCTTCCTTTCTGGGCAGCGCAGGCGCTTCTGCTGGGCGCTCTTTATCTTCGCGTTCACTACCGCATCTCCTCCGAACATCCCTGGTGGATCCAGCCTGAGCGCCGAGAAATGCCGGTGCTGGCCAACGATGCCGCCTTGCGCTTCGAACAGGACGGCCAGGCCGGACTCACGCAGCTGCTGACCACGCTTTCCCTGCCTCACCGTTCGCGTTTCTGGCTGCTGGACGGCGATGGCCGCGAACTTTCCGGCCAGCCCATCCCCGACAACATTGTTCGCAGCGCGGCCGCCGCCGAACGCCAGGAAGGCCTCGCCCACTCCTATGAAGCCAATGTGCTGGCCGCGCGCACCTTCACCCGGCACGGGCAGTACCTGCTGATCGCCGAGCTTACGCCGCCACCCATCTCCGAGCGCATTCCCGGCGACCTGCTATGGACCCTGAAGCTGGGCACGGTGTTCTCCGCGCTGATCTGCCTACTCATCGCTCACTACCTGACCAAGCCCATCGAGCGCATGCGCGACGCCACCCATGAGCTGGCCCGCGGCAATCTCGACATCCGCGCCGGTGATGAGCTAGGCAATCGCCAGGATGAAATTGCCGACCTGGTGCGCGACTTCGACATCATGGCGGGAGAGCTACGCAACCAGATCCAGAGCGAACGCAACCTGCTCAGCGGCGTATCGCACGAACTGCGTTCGCCCATCGCTCGCATTCGGCTGGCGCTCACCCTGGCGCGCAATGCCGGCCCGGAAGAGCGCACCGAAATGCTCGACCGCATCGAGCAGGACAGCATTCAGCTGGACTCCATGCTGGAGCGCATCCTGACCGTCGCCCGCCTGGAGAGCGGTCAGCAGCAGGCCAATTTCGACCAGCTTTCCCTGAATGACGTCGTCGATGATGTCTTGCACGACGCCACCTTCGAAGCCACCGCGCTGGGCGCTACCGTCAGCTATCAGGGTGCCCCCAACGTCGAACTCAAAGGCGACATCACTCTGCTGCATAGCGCCATCGAAAATGTGGTGCGCAATGCCATCTTCTATTCCGGACGCGATGGCCGCATTGACGTTCGCCTGGAAAAGACCAGCGACGCGGCTGTTATCACGGTGCGCGACAACGGCCCCGGAGTTCCCGAAAGCGCGCTACCCCTCCTGTTCAAGCCGTTTTATCGGGTTGACGATTCGCGCGGCACCACCACCGGAGGCATGGGCCTGGGATTGGCCATCGTCCGGAACGCAGTCGCCCTCCACGGCGGAAGCGTGTCGGCTGCCAACGTCTCGCCGCATGGCTTGGCGGTGGAGTTGCGCCTGCCGATGACGCCGGTTCCCGCCGGCCGCCGCAGCAGCGCTGAAGTCCGCCTGGCCAAGGCGTAGAAGACCCGCTATTGGCTCTTCGCGCTTCGGTTTCAGTTCTCGGCCCTTACCCCGCGCGACACTCCACCTCCCGGCTATTGCCGCAGGTGTCCGGCGGTGCGTAAATACCAGCTATGACCCGCAAGGGCAAGATTGGCATGGCCATCTGGTGCCTGTTCTGCGCGCCGTTCGCGCTCTTCGGACTCTATGCGCTCAGCCAGGCTTGGCAGATCGCACGCACCGGGTCCGGCACCACGCCATTCTGGTATCCGCTGATCTTCGGGCTGGCCTTCAGCGCCGTAGGTTTCGGCTTCATCGCTCTTGCGTTTCTTGGCAAGAAGAAATACGAGCAGCAACAACAGCTGCGGATGGAACACCCCAACGAACCTTGGCTGTGCCGGGCCGATTGGGCGCAAGGACGGGTGAAATCTAAAACGCGCAGCAACCTGGTCGCGGGGTGGTTCCTCAGCTTCGCCTTTAACGCCGTTTCTTTGCCTTTCTATTGGAACCTGCTGCACGGCGCCAGCATGTTGAAACAACCGGCGGCGGTCATCGCGTTGTTGTTTCCGGTCGCGGGACTGTACCTGCTTTCCCGTTCCATCCGGGCGACCATTGCGTCGTTCAAGTTCGGCAAAACCCGCTTCGACATGGCGAGCGTGCCGGGCGTTTTGGGGCGCGAGCTGAAAGGATCCATCGAGGCTTCCTTTTCCCATACTCCCGCTCATGGCGTGCACCTTCGCTTGTCGTGTGTGCACCGGGTGACGACCGGCGAAGGACGCTCGCAGCAAACCACGGAGTCCATCCTGTGGCGCGACGAAACCGACATCAATGCCGGACAGTTATGTGCCGGTCCGGCAGGCACCACCATTCCGGTGACGTTTGTCATTCCGCTTGACGTTCATCCCACCGAGAGCATCACCACGCGGGACGAATACGTCTGGATCCTGGAAGCTCTGGCTGATCTGCCCGGCATCAACTATCACGACATCTTCGAAATTCCTGTGTTTCGCACCGCCGCCAGCCCCACGCCGCAGGAAGCCGCCGCAACCGAAAGCCGCGTCTTCGCCATCCCGGCCGCCACGCAGCCCGAACATCTCACCGTCAGGATTTCCGACACGGCGGATGGCAAGGAATTCTACTTTCCCGCGGCCCGAAATCCTGGCGCTGCAACCACGGCCACCATCATCACGGTGGTCGTCAGCGGAGTTACGTTCTCGATGGCTTCGGCACACTTTCCCAAGATTTTTCCCATCGTCTTCGGGCTCTTTGCCTGCGCCCTGCTCTACTTTTCGCTTCGGCAATGGCTGGGAACCACGCGGGTTATCGTGGGCGCCAATTTGAAGATCCAATCGGGAATGCTGGGCGGCGGCACGCTACAGGAAATCCCTTTCGCCGCCATTGTCTCCATCGACGACCAGATCACCACCCAGCAAGGGCGGGCGACGGAAACGCCCTACTACGACCTCGTGCTGCGAATCCGGGACGGCAGCTCGATCAATTTGCGCACCATGCTGCGCAACAAGCGCGAGGCGGAGTGGCTGGTGAGTGAGTTTCGCAGGCTGACGGCAGCGCAGGCCCAAGCGGTCGGGGCCGGAGCGTAACATTGGAAATGGGTTTTGCTCTTCGCCTCTCGCTCAATCCTTCAGCCGTTTTCAGCTAAGGTGATTAACCGCCAAGTACTAGGGTTTCCGACCATGATACTCCGGCGCACAATCGCGGTACCCTCCTTGCAACACACGCGAAAGCTCGCGTAACGCTCGCGCGGAGCTCGATTACTCCGTTTGCAGTCTCTCCAGCTAGGCAGACCCTCTGATCGGAAATCGCTTCCGTTCGACTGGATCAGTCGCGGATCGGCCGTTGCTACACAAAACATTTAGGAGTATTCATGCCACGTTGTGGGAGTTTGCTGCTTGTAGTTGTTCTGTCCTTGACTTGTTTTGCCTCAGCCCAGGAGGCGCCCGCTTCCCCTGCCCCGGCGGGAAGCTCCGGCCTGGGTCTTCACTCCAACCATGTGGTTGTGGTCATGGAAGAGAACCGCAGCATCAACTACGCGCTGGCCTATATGCCCTACCTGGCGTCGCTCGCCTCGCAGTACTCGGAGGGCATGCAGGTCTATTCCGACTCACACGGTTCGTGGCTGGCTTACGGGGAACTGACCTCAGGCATGGCGCCCGCGGGCGGAGAAGGCGATGGCGGAATCTGCAACGGCGATGGCTGCTCCCAAACCATCACCATCGACAACCTGGTGCGCCATTTGGCGGCCCAACACAAGAGCTGGCGGGGCTATTTCCAATCCATGCCTTCCATCGGCTACTTGGGGTATCAATCGGGACTTTATGTTCGCCGACACAATCCCTTCGCCTTTTACAGCGACGTGGTATATCAGCTGCCGGAGCAATGGAACATGTTTCCCGCCGATCCCTACATGCTCCAGGACATTGAAAACAACCGGCTGGCAAACTTTACCTGGATCAGTCCTGACCTCGAACATGACGCCCATAATGGCAGCAGCGACCAGCAGGCCCTGGCTGCCGCCGACGCCTACCTGCAAACCTTTGTTCCTCAGTTGTTGAACTCTCCGCCATTCCAGGCCGGCGGCGACGGCGTGCTCCTGGTCACCTTCGATGAGGGAGAACTCAGCGGCGACAACCATTGCGGCGGCTATCCTGATCCCAACAACTGCGGCGGCCACATCTGGCAGGTCGTGATCGGGCCGCAGGTCAATCAGGCCTATCAGTCGGACACCCACTTTAAGCAGGGCAGCCAACTGCGGCTCTTCTGCGATTTACTTGGACTCACCAGCTGCCCGGGCGATGGCGCCAGTTCCGTGCCCATGACGGAATTCTTTCAGGGCACTCCAAACTGCCGCGCCACCCGTGACCGTTCGGTTTCCATCTGTACGCCGGTGCAAAACGGCAGCGTCGGTTCGCCCTTCCAGATCGTCTCCGCTGCCAAGGACAACCAGTACCAAATCACCGGGATGGTCGCTTACGCTAATGGCCAAGTGATCGCGCAGAGCAACAATGCAATACTGAACGCCACGGTGGCTTTGAGTCCCGGTCAATACCAGTTGGTGATTCGCGCCTGGGATTCCAGCGGCAACTACTTCTCCTCGCAGCATACGTTCACCGTCACCTCGGGTGGCTCGCCCGACGATTCGCTCGAAGGGTCAGATACTGCAAGGTAGGTTTGACCGCAAGCTGCAGACAACTCGTACCAGCACAGTGGCTTTTACTTTTAGTTTTTAGCTCTGAGCTATTAGCCCAAGGCTCCAACGTATCGGGTGCTGGTCAGGCTTCTTCTTGGGCGGGGAGCTTCTTGACTCCGAACCGTCCAAGAAAGTACCGGAGACGTTCTTGCTAACTGCTAAAGGCTAACTGCCAGGAGCTGCCCCTCTCACTGACACCGCGACCGCACGCATGATACGGTAACCTTCCGGAACCCCATCATGTTCACCAACGATCTTCTGCAAGGCAAACGCATCCTCATCACCGGCGGCGGCACCGGCATCGGACGCGCCATGGCCGAACGCTACCTGCAACTCGGAGCCAAGGTGTACATCTGCGGCCGCCGCGCCGAAGTGGTGCAACAGACGGCGAAAGAGCTGGGCGCCTCCACCGGAGGCAGCATCGAAGGCTTCGCCTGCGACGTCCGCGATCGCGAAGCCGTCGAGCAGCTTATCGAGCAACTGTTCGCCAAGGCTCCGCTCGATATCTTGATCAACAACGCTGCCGGCAACTTCCTGGCGCGCACCGAGGAGCTGTCGCCGCGTGCCTTTGAATCCGTGCTGGGCATCGTGCTCCACGGCACCATCAACATGACCATGGCCTGCGGACGCCGCTGGCTGGCCGCCGGCCACAAAGCCGTGGTGCTCGACGTGGCCACCACCTACGCCGACACCGGCTCCGCCTTCGTTGTCCCCAGCGCGGTCGCCAAGGCCGGTGTGGTCGCCCTCATGCGCAGCCTGGCTGTCGAGTGGGGCGGCCGCGGCATTCGCTTCGTCGCCATCGCTCCCGGGGCCATCCGCACCGAAGGCGCTTTTTCTCGCCTGCTGCCTACGCCGCAACTGGAGAAGGAACTGCTCGCCCACAACCCGCTGCACCGCTTTGGTACGCTGGAGGAGATCGCCAATCTGGGCGCGTTCCTCATCAGCGACCAGGCCGGGTACATTAACGGCGAGATGGTATACATGGACGGAGGCGAAATGCTGGCTGGGGCCAGCACCTTCAGCATGATCGGCCGCCGCATGCCTGACGCCGCCTGGGAGATGATGAAGCCCAAAAAGTCTAAGCCGGAGTAACGACGCGACTAATGCCCGCCGACAGAATTTACGGAACCTCGCCAATGCGCGCCATCAGTGCACCGAGCCATCCGACATTCGCATGAGCGAAAAAGTCCTTATCTCCGATCTCGGCCCGCGCACCCTCCCTTCGCCGTTGCGGCTGGATTCGGTCGGCTCCATCCAGAGCACCTTCATCCACGATGGCATGTACTATCGCAATCCACTGGAGGCCGAAGGTCAGCTCTTCGAACGCGCCGGCCCGCGCGAGCACCTGTACTTTGAGGGCGCTAAAACCAAGGTTGCCATCGTTACCTGCGGCGGCCTGTGTCCCGGCCTCAATAACGTCATTCGCTCCCTCTACCTCCAGCTGCATTACCACTACGGCGTGCCTGCGGTAATGGGCATCCGCTACGGCTACTCCGGCTTTTCGTCGGAAGCGACCGTTTCGCCCATGTGGCTCAACGCCGAGATCGTCAACAACATTCACCAGCTAGGCGGCACGCTGCTGGGTACCTCGCGCGGCCCCATCAGCGCCGACATCGTTGTCGATTTCCTGGAGCAGCGCGGTATCGGCGTGCTGTTCACCCTGGGCGGCGACGGCACCCAGCGGGGCGCGCACGACATCGCCACGGAAGTGCAACGGCGCAACCTGAAAATCGCCATCATGGGCATTCCCAAGACCATCGATGATGACGTGCAGTTCGTCAGCCGCTCCTTCGGCTACTTCACCGCCATCGAGAAGGCCAAAGAGGTCATCGACTCCGCCCACGTCGAAGCCCATTGCGTGCACAACGGCATCAGCATTGTGAAGGTGATGGGCCGCGATTCCGGCTTTATCGCCGCCGGCGCCACCCTAGCCAGCCAGGAAGTGAACTTCACGCTGGTCCCCGAAGTTCCCTTCAAGCTGGAAGGCGAGACTGGCTTGCTCGCCATGTTGCATCGCCGCCTGCTGGAACGCCATCACGCCGTCCTCGTGGTAGCCGAGGGCGCAGGCCAGCACCTCATGCCCCCCACCGAGGAGCGCGACGCCTCCGGCAACCTGCTGCATCGCGATATCGGGCTGTTCCTCCGCCACAAGATCCGCGACCACTTCGCCGCCCAGCGGCTTCCCGTGGTCATCCGCTACCTCGACCCCAGCTACTACATTCGCAGCGTGCCAGCCTCAACCGTCGACTCGGTCATGTGCGATTCCTTCGCACGCCACGCCGTGCACGCCGCGATGGCAGGCAAAACCGACCTGCTCATCGGCTTGCAGCACGGGGTCTTCATCCATGTGCCAATCCCCATGGCGACCAAGCAGCGCAAGCGCCTCTCCAGCCAGGAGTGGGCCGCAGTCGTAACCGCAACCGGCCAACCCGACCTGTCCTAGAGGGAAGCCGCCGCGCACCAGGTATTATGTTTCACCCAATGAGCTTGTCATCCTGAGCGGAGGTGCGTAGCACCGGAGTCGAAGGACCTGCGGTTGGCCCGTTGGGAAGCCGATGTCCCTCGCATCGGGAACCTCGCACGGTACCCGAATGGCGACCGACCGCCGTTGTTTTATCATCCTGAGCGCCAGCGAAGGACCCCTATACCCGCCAAGAAGGCGCCCGCCCACTAATGTCCAAGGCTTGAATCACGGACCAGAGAACGGCCTTCACGGTCTGCGCGGGAACCAGCTCTGCTTTCGCTCCTAAGGTTTCCCGTCATGGTTCTCTTCTTCAACTGACAGTTGCACACCTGCGCAACTGACATAAAATCCTGCCATGAAAAAGCTACTGCCGCTGCTTCTCATCATGATGGTGGCGATGTCCATGCCCGCGTTCGCCAGCCACCACCATCATCACCATCATTCGGGACATCACCACAGCTCCCATCACCACCACAACTCGTAACCAAAAATAAGCCCGGAGCCGTGAGCCCCGGGCTTTCCCGTTGATCCTGCTCCCGATCAGTCGGCCTGCGGATCGACCGCCACGTTGGAATTCAACAGGTGACGCTTGGCCCGCTCCTGCAACTCTCGGGTAAGCGGCACACTCTTGCCCGACTCCATGCTGGCCTGCACCGCAACGCTGTCGCACGTCGCCACCATCTTGCCGGTCTCAAAGTCGTACATCTGATGCAGGAAGCGGAAGTATTTCTCGCCTACCGCCAGAAAGCCGCTCTTGATCTCCACCAGTTCGCCGCCGCGCAGTTCTTCCAGGAACTGGTAGTTCTGCCGCACAATGGCCACGCGCAGGTTCTGCTGCTTCATCAACAGCGGCGTCACCCCTATGGCGTGCAGCAGAAACCACGTTGCCTGGTCGAAGCGCGAAACGTACATGCGCGAATTCATGTGGCTGGCAAAGTCGTACTCCGCAGCCAGTACCGCACCCTTAAATGTGTGAACCCATTCCGCCATGTTGAACCTTTCTGGAAATGCGTCGCGGTGCGCCGCACCGTTTGCGCTGTACGTTTTCGCCCGATCGCCGTGCTGGCGTTTTGCTCTCCGGCGTTAACTCTTGGTTCTCAGCCGTTAGCCGTTACAAGCTGAAAGCTAAGAGCTGAAAGCTATTCTGTCAGCCCGAGCGGAAGGACCTGCGGTTCTCCCGCGAGGAAATCGACAGCTCAACCCGCTCCACGAACGCCGCCATACATTCCAGCGCCTGCTCTGCCTGATCGCGGTGCGGCGAATGCCTACATTGTGGGAGCATCACGATTTCCGTTTGCGGCGCTGCGGCTTGAATTGCCTTCACCTGCTCAATCGTCCCATATTCATCGTCCTCACCCTGAATGCATAGCACCGGACACTTGATCGCCGGCACGTATTCCTCGATGTTCCAACCGCGGAAATCCGGATTTAGCCAGATATCATTCCATCCCCAAAACGTCGCTTCACCGTGAGCATGATATCGCCCCAGCTTCCGCGCCAGGTCGGTCGTCTGGTACGACACCTTGGCCTGTTCAATGCTGGCCACCGTCAGGTCCTCCACGAAAACATGCGGTGCTTCCAGAATGAGCGCCCGTACTGCCTCCGGATACTTCCCGGCGAAGATCAGCGAGATCGAGCCGCCATCGCTGTGGCCCAGTAAAATCGGCTGCACAATAGCTCAGCTTGTCCAGCAGTTCCGGAAGCACCACTTCGCCTTCATAATGCATGAACCGCACCGGCCGCTTCTCCAGCAGCTCATCGGAATTGCCATGCCCGTAACGTGAATACGCCAGCACGCCGCATCCTGTAACCGCCGCCAGTTGCTGCGGAAAGTCCTTCCACAGCGCGATCGATCCGAGGCCTTCGTGCAGCATCACGATCGTCGGCCGGCCACTCTCTGCGGCGCCGATCCACAAGGTCTCCAGCCGCTTGCCTCCCGCGACCACTTCTCCACGCTGTGCTTCCGAACTCACCTCTTGCGTTTCTCCTCTTGCCGTTCTTTCTCGCGCCGCACCAGCAGATAACGCTGCAATTTGCCGGTGGCCGTCTTGGGCAGTTCCCCAACAAACTCAATGCTGCGCGGACATTTATAAGGCGCCAATCGCGCCTTCACAAAATCCGCCACATTGTTTTGCAGTACTTCGTCGGCTGCCGTGCCGTTCTTGAGCACCACAAACGCCTTCGGTTTCACCAGGCCGTTCTCATCTTCGGACGCAACCACCGCCGCTTCCAGCACCTCCGGGTGCGCGATCAGCGCCGACTCCACTTCCATGGGCGACACCCACTGGCCGTTGACCTTCAGCATCTCATCGTTGCGCCCGCAGTGGATCAGGTAACCATCGCCATCCTCGCGAAACTTGTCGCCGGTGCGCATCCACTCGCCCACAAAGGTCGCGCGCGTCTTTTCGCGATTGTTCCAGTAATACGCAGCCGTCGTCGGCCCCGCCACCTGCAACTCGCCCATCTCACCTTGTGGGACCTCGGCGCCATTCTCATCGACCAGTCGCACCCGGTATCCCGGCACCGGAAGTCCCGCCGTTCCGTAGCGTACCTGGCCCTCGCGGTTCGACACGAAAGTATGCAACATCTCGGTCGAGCCGATGCCGTCGACGATCTCCACGCCGGTGTGCGCGGTCCAGGCTGCGCCAACTGGCTCGGGCAGAGCCTCTCCGGCCGAACTGCACAATCGCAAATTATGCTCGCCCTGGCGCGGCAAGTCGGGCGACGCCAGCAGCGAACTGAACAGCGTCGGCACGCCGAAGAAGAGAGTCGGCCGCTGCTCCCGCAGTATGGCGCAAACCGCTGGCGGCTTCGGCCGACCCGCAAACAGGATCGCCGTCGCTCCCACTGAAATGGGGAAGGTCAGTCCATTTCCCAATCCGTACGCGAAAAAAAGTTTGGGTGCGGAGTACACCACGTCCTCGGAGGTGATGCCCAGCACGCCCTGCCCAAACAGCTCCGCCGTCTGCGCCAGGCTGGTCTGCACATGCACCGCGCCCTTGGGACGGCCGGTCGAACCCGACGAATAAAGCCAGAAGCAGGCATCATCGCGCCGCGTGGGGTGCGTCTCACACGCTGCCGCCGCCGAACTCATCAACCCGGCCAGCTCTGCGTGACGACCGCCGCCGCTACCCGACACCACGATCGGACCGCTCCAGCCGCTCATCTGCGCGCCTTCCAGCATCGACGGCAATCGCGCCTCCGACACGATGACGGCCCTGGCCCGGCTGTCGTTGAGCACGAAGGCATAATCACTCGCCAACCACATGGTGTTGAGGGGAACCGGGACCAGGCCGGCCTTGATCGCTCCCAGAAAACACGCGGGGAAATCGATGCTGTCGTACAGGCAGAGTAAGACACGCTGCTCCGGCTGAAGTCCAAGATCGCGCAGGGCGTTGGCACAGCGATTGACCCGCTCCGCCAGTTCGGCATAACTGTGCGAACCGGTTTCATCGATGACGGCGATGCGGCTCGCGCGGTCAGGAGTCAGGTTGCGGTCGATGAGGTCCACCGCCGCGTTGTAGAAATCAAGTCCCACTGTGTCGGATCTCTGCCAAATGGTGCAATACTACAGCCGCTGTCATCCTAGCGGGCGTCCGCCATAGGATCTGCGACCAACCAGCAGCCGCCCGAATTACTCCCGCGGATCGGCCGACTTTTCGCTCAGCGCCGTCAGGGTTGCCGTCGAACCCTGCATGGCCACGCGGTTGTGATAGAACCACAGCCCGTGTAACCCGCCAAGTTCTTCGCCGCCGCCGGCGCGGCCCGGGCCGCCATGCAGCAAGGACGGCAGCACGATGCCGTGGCCCGTATGACTGTCGCCAATCGATGGATCGACCAGCAGGAGTCGGCCATGGGACGTCCCCAGTGCGATCCCCGCCTCGGCTAGAAACGCCGTATCGCCGCTGAAAACCGACGCGGCCAGCGATCCGCCGCCGCGCTTGGCCACCGCAAACGCGCTGTGTTTATCGCGATAAGGAATGACCGTCGCCACCGGCCCGAAAACTTCCAGCTCATTGATAATGTCGGAGTCGGTCCCGCGCGCCTTCAGCAACGTCGGCGCAACAAACGCACCCTGGTCCAGGCCCGCGTCCAGCGGCGCAAAGTGCTCGGGGAAGTACGCCATCTCGGCCTGTTCGGCCAGCGAACGAATGCCTTGCTCTACCGATTTGCGCTGCGCCACGTTCACCAGCGGCCCCATGTTCACCGCCGCGTTCGCCGGATCGCCAACCACGATGGTGCGCAACGCCGCAGCGATCGCATCAATCGTCGCCCCAGCCTGTTCTGCCGGAACCAGCACCCGCCGGATCGCGGTGCACTTCTGGCCTGCCTTGGTCGTCATCTCGCGCATCACTTCGCGCACGAAGAACGCGAACGACGGCGAGTCGGGCGTCACATCCGGTCCCATCAACGCCGCGTTCAGGCTGTCCGCCTCGATGTTCACCCGCACGTTCTGCTTGCGAACGTTAGCGTTCTGGCGAATGCTCTCACCGGTATCGGCCGATCCGGTGAACGCCACCACATCGCCCCATTGCAGGTGGTCCAGCAAATCGCTCGGCGAGCCGCACAGAATCGACAACACCCCCGGCGGCAGAACTCCCGCCTCGATCACCGCGCTCACCATCTCCTGCGCCAGCCATGCCGTCGAAGTCGCCGGCTTCGCCAGCACCGGAACCCCCGCCAGCAAACTGACCGCCGCTTTCTCCCACAATCCCCACGAAGGGAAGTTGAAAGCGTTGATGTGGACCGCAACTCCTTCCAGCGGCACTCCCACGTGTAGCCCCTGGAAGTTGGCATCACGCGCCAGACGCATGGCAGCGCCGTCGCGCAGGATGTGCGCATCGCCCAGTTTGCCGCCGATCTTGGCAAAAAACTTCAGCGTGCCGATCGCACCATCCACGTCGATCGATGCATCCGCCTTGGTATTGCCGGAATTCTTGCGCGCGATCTCGAACCACTCGTCGCGTCGCGCCGCCAGGGCATCGGCAACCTTGCCCAGCAGCTCGGCCCGCTGGCCATAGCTCAATTTGCGCAGCTCCACGCCTCCCACATTGCGGGAGTAGTCCAGCGCAGCCTTTAAGTCCAGTCCCTTTGAGCTGGCAAACGCAACCGTGTCCCCTGTTGTGGGATTCACCAGCGCGGCACCAGTCTCGCTGCCCGCCTGCCACTTGCCGCCCAGGTAGCTGTGCAGCACTTTGGCGTCCGCTGCCGTACGACTTTCCGATGTAGTAGCCATAAGATTTATGCCATCTCCGAGGAAGGCGTCAGGTACTGCTCCACCCACGGCACAATCCACTGCGCCGCCAGCTCTTCCGGTAAGGTGCCGGAACCGGCGTCGTGCAGCATCATGTCGCCTGCCCGTCTGGCGCCCAGCTCCGTCAATAGTTTGTCGAAACGTATGCCGCCGTGGCAGAACGTGTCTTTGTACGTCGTATCCCCCAGCGCGATCACGCCGTAGGTAACGTTGCTCAAATTTGGTTTCTCAGTTTCCAGACTGCTAAACAATGCCTGGGCGTTGTCGGGCACGTCGCCGCTGCCATAGGTCGAGGTACAGATGAGGAAGATGCCACCGCCCTGGAACACGCTGGCATCCAGGTTGTCCATAACCTGGATACTGGCCCCGTGGCCGGCCGTTTCCAGCGCCAGTTGGACCTCCTGCGCCACCATTTCGGCGGTGCCGGTCATCGTTCCTACCAGGATTTTGATGTCTACGCCCATAGCTTCGTCCCCACGCCGAGGCTGGCTTGTCGCACCTGTCGTCTCCTCACCTTGGCACTATTATACGTGCGGTCTCGGAAGTATAATGCATCCACTGTGGGCCGAAAGCGCGACATAGTGCATATCGAGGAGAATGATCCGCCGGACATTGCGGCCGATTCCTCTCCCGTGCCGGAAGCGCAGAACACCGCCGCCGAGTCGGACTATCTTAAGCTGCTCGGCGAACGCGTGCGCCAGACCCGCGCCCGCCGCGGCATGACGCGTAAGTTGCTGGCCCGCGACTCGGGAGTTTCCGAGCGCTACCTGGCGCAGCTGGAAACCGGCCAGGGCAACATCTCTATCCTGCTGCTGCGGCAGATCGCCAACGCACTCGACATCCCTGTGGAAGCCCTGGTGCTCGCCGGTCCCGAGCCGCCGGTTGACCTGGTCCACACCACAGAGTTCCTTCGTCGCCTTCCTGCCGCGGAAATGGCGGAAGCCCGCCGCCTGCTGGTGCAGCACTTTGGCGGCGTCGACCTGGAAGCGCGTCGTGGACGCATTGCGCTTATCGGCTTGCGCGGCGCCGGAAAATCCACGCTGGGCGCCGTCCTGGCGGAGCGCCTTGAAGTTCCCTTCCTCGAGCTGGACCGTCTCATCGAGCAGGAAAGCGGCGTGAGCCTGAGCGCCATCTTCGATCTCTACGGACAAAGCGGCTTCCGCCGCCTGGAGCGCCGCTGCCTCGACCAGGTCATTGAGCGCTACCCGCGCTTCGTGCTGGCCACCGGCGGCAGCCTGGTCTCCGAGCCGGCCACGTTCGAGCGCCTGCTGACCATGTGCTTCACCGTCTGGCTGCGCTCTACCCCGGAAGAGCACATGCAGCGCGTCATCGCCCAGGGCGACATGCGCCCCATGGCCGACAATCGCGAATCCATGTCGGACCTCAAGCGCATCCTGGAAGTCCGCGAGCCGCTCTACCGCAAGGCCGACGTGACTTTGGACACAGGCGCTTCAGCCATCGAGGAAAGCGTGGAGTCGCTCATCACTTTTGTTCGCGAGAACCTGATTAAGACCGAAAAATGCATAATAATGCGTAGCGCTCGCTTCCCAAGATGCACTATAATGCATCCATACATTTGTGGGGTTTGACCGCCGTCCTGGCGCAGTTCTGAGGAGAGTTCAACCTGCATGTCTAATTTGAAGGAAGCGGAGCTGGTCACGTTTGACGTGGCTCCCGGAGATTGCCGTCACTGGCGGCTGACCATCGACGGTCGCATCGCGACTTTGGCCATGGACGTCAATGAGGATGCCGGCCTTCGTCCCGGCTACAAGCTGAAGCTCAACTCGTACGACCTGGGCGTCGACATCGAGCTTTATAACGTTCTGCAGAGCATTCGCTTTGAGCATCCGGAAGTCGCCTGTGTGGTGCTGACCAGCGCCCGCGACCGCATGTTCTGCGCCGGGGCCAACATCTATATGCTGGGCACCTCCACCCACGCGTGGAAGGTCAACTTCTGCAAGTTCACCAACGAGACGCGAAACGGCATGGAAGACTCCAGCCAGCATGACGGGCTGAGGTTCCTCGCCGCGCTCAACGGGACCACCGCCGGCGGCGGCTACGAAGTTGCTTTGGCCTGCGACGAGATCCTCCTCATCGACGACCGCTCCAGCGCCGTCAGCCTGCCGGAAGTTCCGCTGCTCGGCGTTTTGCCGGGAACCGGCGGCCTTACTCGCGTGGTCGACAAACGCAAGGTGCGCCGCGACCTGGCCGACATGTTCTGCACCAATCCCGATGGCGTCAAGGGCGAGCGAGCCAAAGAGTGGGGCTTGGTCGACGACATCGCCGTACCCGCAAAGTTTCAGGAAGCCGCCCGCACCCGCGCCCAGAAGCTGGTAGCCGATTCCACCCGCGCCGCTGACGCCAAGGGCATCAAGCTGAACCCGCTCGATCGCACCATCGACGACCACGGCTATCACTATAAGCACGTAGACGTCAGCTTCGACCGCGGCGCGCGCACGGCCACGCTGACGGTGAAGGCGCCCGAGGGCGACCAGCCCAGGACCATCGCGGAAATTCACGCCGCCGGCGATCAATGGTGGCCGTTGGCCATGGCTCGCGAACTGGATGACGCCATCCTTATGCTGCGGGTCAACGAACTTGAGCTTGGCCTTTGGCTGCTGAAGACCTCCGGCGATCCGCAAGCGGTTCTGGCCTGCGACGCCGTCATGCTGGCGAATCAGAGTGACTGGCTGGTGCGCGAGACCATCGGCATGTTGCGCCGGACCTTCGCCCGCCTCGACGTCACCTCGCGCAGCCTGTACGCCATCATCGAACCCGGCTCCTGCTTTGCCGGGCTGCTCTTCGAGCTGGCGCTGGCTGCCGACCGCAGCTATATGCTGGCGCTGCCGGAAGAAGAAGGTGACGCGCCCAGGATCGCGGTGGACGACTTCAGCTTCGACCTGCTTCCCACGGTCAACCATCGCAGCCGCTTGCAAACGCGCTTCAGTGGCGACGCCACTGCATTGGCCGGCGCCATCGAGGCGAAGGGCAAGCTGCTGGGCCCGGAAACCGCTTTGCAACTCGGCCTCATCACGGTTGCCCCTGACGATCTCGACTGGGAAGACGAAGTGCGTATCGCTATTGAGGAACGCGTCCAGCCTCTCGCCCGACGCACTTACCGGGCTGGAAGCCAGCTTGCGCTTCCCCGGCAACGAAACGCTGGAGACCAAGGTCTTCGGCCGCTTGTCGGCGTGGCAGAACTGGGTCTTCATCCGTCCCAACTCCACCGGCGAAAACGGCGCGTTAAAGCTGTTCGGCACCGGAAGCAAAGCCAAGTTCAATTGGGAAAGAGTGTAAGGACAACCGCCTTTCGGGAAACGCTTCTCGCTTTTCGCCTTTCGCTTTTCGCCAAAAAAATCGGCGCTGCGGCTGGCGGATTGCGAAGAGCGATTTGACGAAGAGCGAAAAGTGAAGAGCGAACGGCGAAACTCACACAGAATCTGGAGTCACGATCATGCCGATTAATTATCAGGACCGCATTCCTAACAACGTTGACCTGGGATCGAACCGCACCTTGCAGCGCGCGCTGGAACATTGGCAGCCGGAGTTCCTCAACTGGTGGCAGGAGCTCGGCCCGCGCGACTTCCAGGTAGCCGACGTTTACCTCCGCACCGCGACCTCGGTCGACGCCAAGGGCTGGGCGACCTACGGCTTCGTCCGCATGCCGGACTATCGCTGGGGCATCTTCCTTGCCGACCGCGATCAGGAACGCCGCATCGGCTTTGGCGACAGCTATGGTCAGGAAGTGTGGCAGCAGATTCCCGGCGAATATCGCGCCACGCTGCGCCGTCTCATCGTGACCCAGGGCGACACTGAGCCCGCGTCGGTTGAGCAGCAGCGCATGCTGGGACACACGGCTCCCTCCTTGTATGACCTGCGCAATCTGTTCCAGGTAAACGTCGAGGAAGGTCGCCATCTGTGGGCCATGGTCTACCTGCTGCACGCTTATTTCGGCCGCGATGGCCGCGAGGAAGCCGAAGAGTTGCTGGAACGACACTCCGGCGATGCCGACAAGCCGCGCATCCTGGGCACCTTCAATGAGCCCATCAGCGATTGGCTCAGCTTCTTCATGTTCACCTACTTCACCGATCGCGATGGCAAGTTCCAGTTGAAGTCGCTGGCCGAGTCGAGCTTTGACCCGCTCGCCCGCACCTGCCAGTTCATGCTGACCGAGGAAGCGCACCACATGTTCGTGGGCGACACCGGCATCAACCGCGTCATTCGTCGCTGCCTCGAAGTGATGAAAGAGCTCAACACCGACGATCCCATCGCCATTCGCAATCACGGCGCCATCGACCTGCCGACCATTCAGCGCTACCTGAATTTCTGGTTCAGCTCGTCGCTCGATCTGTTTGGCTCGGAGAGCTCGTCGAACGCCGCCTCCTATTTCGCCAACGGATTGAAGGGTCGTCCCGACGAAGGACGCTACGAAGACCACATCGCGCTGGAGCAGGCTTACACGCTCGAGGTTCCCGACGGTAACGGCGGCACGCGTACGGAAGAGATTCCCATGCGCAACGCCATGAACGATGTAACCCGCGGCTCCTACGTGAAAGATTGCGAGATGGGCGTGATCCGCTGGAACCGCCTGATCGAGAAAGCCGGCCATTCGTTCCGCCTGACGCTTCCCAGCACGCGCTTCCGCCGCAACATTGGGACTTGGGCCGGCGTGCCCACCGATCCCACCGGCAAGCCGATCACGCAGGAGGAGTTCAACGCTCGTATCGGCAGTTGGCTACCCAGCGAAGGCGATCGCGCCTACGTCATGAGCTTGATGAACGGCGTGCACCAGCCGGCCAAGATGGCCGCCTGGATCGCGCCTCCCGACCGCGGCATCAACAACAACCCCGTCGACTACGAGTACGTAAAGCTGCACTAGAAAGACGCTTTTCGCTCTTCGAGATTCGCGTTTCGCCAGGCATGGCCTAAGCACCATGCAGAGAGCGAAAGGCGATTAGCGAACTGCCGCCTTTATGCCCCAAATCGCCATCATCGGCAGCGGTCCGGCGGGATGCTATCTCGCCGACCACCTGCTGCGCCTCGTGCCCGACGCTTCGATCGACGTGCTGGAAAAGCTTCCGGTACCGTTCGGCCTCATTCGCTACGGCGTCGCCCCCGATCATCAGAGCACGAAAGGCGTCGCCCGCCTCTTCGATCGTGTGCTCTCGCGTGACCGCATCAGTTTCTTCGGCAACGTGGAAGTCGGCCGCGATGTTCGTCTGGCCGAGCTGCAAACCTTCTACGACGCAGTGGTACTGGCTACCGGCGCTTCCTGCGATCGCCGTCTCGGCATCCCGGGAGAAGACCTGCCCGGCGTGCTCGGTTCAGGAGTGTTTGTCGGCTGGTACAACGGCCATCCTCATCAGGAAGCCCCCGCGGTGAATGGTGTTCGCTCCGCCGTGGTTATCGGCAACGGCAACGTCGCGCTCGACGTCGCCCGCATTCTCGCCAAGGGTCCCGACGAACTTGCCGGTTCCGATCTGTCCCGCGAAGTCGTCGAGTGGCTCGCCGCCCAGCCACTGCAAGACGTGCACATTGTGGGACGCCGCAGCGCTGCTGAAGCCAGGTTCAATCCCCACGAACTCGCCGAACTGGGCACACTGCAACGCGCCAGGCCGTCGCTGATCGACGCAGATCTCACCGGCGACACTGAACTCGTGACCACGCTGCGTGGCTTTGCCGATCACGCCAGCCGCAATACGCCGGTCACCATCCACTTCCACTTCAACCTGGCCCCGACGGCGTTCGTCGGCGGCGAGCAACTCAGCGCGGTCCAGTTCCGCAAACCTGCTGGCGACACCATTGAATTACCGGCGCAACTCGCCGTCACCTGCATCGGCTACCAGAGCATCGCCTGTTGCACCGCAAATCCCACCAACGGCGTCTTCGCCAACCAGGACGGCAAAATCGACGACCGCCTCTACGTCGTAGGCTGGGCCAAGCGCGGTCCGTCCGGCACGATTCCTACCAACCGCACCGAGGCGCAACAGGTTGCTACCAAAATCGCGCACGAAGTTGCTGACGGGCAACGACCGGGCGGCGATGGCCTGCGAAGATTGCTGGAAGAGCGCCACGTGAGCTGGATCGACTACGCGGGATGGCGGCGCATCGATGCTGCCGAGCTGGCCCGGCGCCGGAGAAGCGCGCTGCCGCGACAAGTTCCGTAGCACCAACGAGATGCTCCATGCGGCCCATGCGAGCCAGCTAAAGCCGGCCTAGCGGGACGCCGCTGCGCTTCACCGCGAGAAAACATCGTCTGGTCTCAAGCCAACAGCAGGCTCCCGGCAGCGAATCCAACTGCCAGCACCATGAAAAAGACGCAGTCCGTTGCCATAAGATTTGATAGTGTACGCTGTACCAATCGCCCGGAACGTTTGCTCCCGGTAATGAGCACTACGACAACCACGCCCGAAACGAAATGCACCATGCGCTACTCTCACCGCGCAGGATTACGCACGGTCGCGTTCGTCGAAGTGCTCAAGGGCATTCTGGCAATGATTGGCGCCTACGTCTTCATCACGCTGATCCGCCGCGACGTCGACTTCGAAGAGGCCGCCGAGCACGTTCTCTTCTTCCTGCATATCAACCCCCATCATCGCCTGTCGCAGCAGTTCCTGAACGCCGCCGATAAAATGTCCGACACCAGCATCGCCATGGTTGCCGGCATCGCCATCGCCTACGCTGCCCTGCGCTTCATCGAGGGCTATGGACTGTGGCGCCACCGGGTTTGGGCGGAGTGGCTGGCCATCATCTCGGGATGTGTCTATCTGCCCTTCGAGCTGTATAAGCTGATACGTCACCCCAACGAGCTTCACTGGATCGTGTTAGGCATCAACGTCCTCGTCGTGCTCTACATCGGCTGGGTGCGCTGGGAAGAAATACGCTCCGAGCAACGCCGCCAGCCGTTGTCATCCTGATGATCATCCGTGTCAGCTTGTCTGTCATCCTGAGCGCAGCGAAGGGCCTTCACCAAATCTTTCTGTCATCCTGAGCGCGGCGAAGGACCTCTATGCCTGACAGCATTCCCGTGACACAAGAAACGCGCACGCCTTGAGCTGGCCACTGACCACTAGCCACTGACCACCGCCTCTTGTCATCCTGAGCGACAGCGAAGGATCCTATACCCGTTAAGAAATTTGCCGTATGCCCACCCAAAGTTCCTGCTTGCAATCACCTACCAAACCTGTGGCATCTTAGACACTCTTCGTTTGGAGAAGTCCGATGACCGCATTCCAGCAAACTCGATGCGCAGGAGATCGCAGCCACAATTGGCTTGCGACGACCCGCCGGACTATCTCTGCCTATGTGCCCAGACCTTTTCGTCTAGTCCGGTAAACATCCAGCAAACGAGTATCGAGTCAGGACCTATTGCTGCGCGCTCGCAGCTTTGCGGACTGGGATCAAAATTATTTCCGCCAGCGGAGGTCGCCTGCACTTTGGCTGGGAGACCTTGTCGAAGTATTGCAGCAGTTGAGGTGAAGTCATGTTGACCTTGAACATTCTCGGAGTAGCCCAGCGTCGCGAGGCGCTCTGCCCAACCTGCGTCTACGCGGTTCGGCAGATGGGCTTCCAGGGTGAAGAGCTCACCTCCTGCAACCTCTCCGGTGGAATGCGCGAGTTGAAGTTCGCGGTGTGCGAGTGCACCGCGTATGTCGACTCTCGTATTCCGGCACCGGTGCGTCGCGTGGGATTTGCGCCCCCCGCTGAGCCCCAAAAACCGAAAGTCACCATCATCAAGTTTGGCTAGAGCGTGGCTGACCAACTCGGCTTGAGTCTGCCTCACCCTGGTCGACTCTCGAAATGGCCGACGCCATCTCGTCCTTGTTTGTCATCACGAGCGCAGCGAGGGATCTGCTTTGCTGCAGGCTGCAGGGAAGCCCCTCGTGACGACGCGCTCCTTTTACTTGCGCAAGATCGTTCTTGCGCGTCGGCCCCGCCGACTGGAAAGCAGCCATGACCACGATTTACGTAAAGAATGGCACGCCCGCCGATGCGCAATCCAAGTGCGCTTCGTGCCTGCATGCCCACATCGTGCGAGGCTTCCGCGAGAGCGAAGAACTCGCCTACTGCACCGTCACCTACGGACCGGCGCTGGTCGTGCCTTTCAAGGTGTACGAATGCTCGAGCTACCTGGACCGCAATCGGCCGACCTGGAAGCAGATGGAGGAGTTGGCGATCGATATTCTGCCAATTTCCTCGGCTAAGCCGGCAGGCTTCCATGCGCGACGCAACCTCGATCGCGATGAGGACGAGGCCGATGACCGGGAACTCGCAACCCTTAACCGCTAGTCAATTGCGATAGAATCCCAGCCGGGACAGTTCCGGCTGGGCCTTCATCTCATGGGAAACGTACTGCTGGAAATTTGTTGCGGATCGGCCGAAGACGCCCTCGAAGCGGCGTCTGGCGGCGCCGATCGCGTGGAGCTCTGCTCCGCTTTGTTTCTCGGCGGCCTCACGCCGTCGCTGGGCTCGCTGCTTCAGGTCAAGCAGCAGACAAGAATTCCGGTGATGGCGATGGACCGTCCGCGCCAGGCAGGTTTCTGCTACTCCGCCACCGAGTTTGCCGTGATGGAACGCGATGCCGACCTGTTGCTGGAGCAGGGCGCCGACGGCATCGTCTTCGGCATCCTGCACCCCGATGGCACGGTGGACCTCGAGCGCAGCCGCGCCCTTCGCCATCGCATCGGCCCGCGCCAGGCGGTGTTTCATCGCGCCTTCGACGTCACGCCCGACCCTTTTCGCGCCCTGGAAGAGCTGATCGATCTCAACATCACCCGCGTGCTCACCAGCGGCCAGAAAAATGGCGCACCCGAAGGTGCGGCGCTGATCCGGCGCCTGATCGAGAAGGCTGACGGCCGCATTGAAGTGCTGCCCGGAGCCGGCATCGACGTCAACAACGCCCGCCAGTTTGTCACCGATACCGGCTGCACGCAAATTCACCTGACCGCATTCGCAGATCATTGCGATAGTTCCACGCTGGCCAATCCGGACATCAGGTTTGGGGCCGACAATGGTCCGAACGAAACCGTATTTCAGTTGACCGATCGTGATTATGTTCGCCGGATGAGAGAAGAAACGAAAGCAGCGGTCGCGGGCTGAGTCGTGCAAGGAAGCGAGCATCCGTCTCGGGCCGGTGGATGTCTCCATGTTGGGTAGGGACTGGCATCCTTCGAAGCTCTAGCCCCGCAGGGACGACACGCTTCTCACGTAGACGCCGCAGCCCTTGTGCAATGGCTGTAACGGAAGGTTGGCGATGACGAAAAAAATATTGGACCAAATCGCGAGATTCAATCGGTCGTTGGCGCGCCTTCTTTCCACCCCGCTGTTGCTGTTGGCCCTCGCCGTCCCCCTTGTCGCGCAACAACCGGCTCCCGCAAAACCCACGGCAGACAAGCCTTCCACGCCATGGACCGACCAGCAGAAAGCCGCCATGGCCGATGCCGTCCGCCACGACTTTCTGCACGCCTGGAACGGCTACCGCCAATACGCCTGGGGACACGATGAGCTCCAGCCTCTCAGCAAAAGCTATCGCGACTGGTACGCCGGCTCGCTGTTGATGACGCCGGTCGACGCCCTCGACACCATGGTCCTGATGGGCCTCAAGGACGAAGCCAAAGCCAACCGCGAGCTCATCGACAAGCAGCTCTCGTTCGACCAGGACATTTACGTCAAGAATTTCGAGATCACCATTCGCCTGCTCGGAGGCCTGCTCAGCGGCTATCAGCTCACCGGCGACAAACGCCTGCTAGAGTTGGCCGACGACCTGGGCTCGCGCCTGCTGCCGGCGTTCAACTCGCCCACCGGCATGCCCTACGTATTCGTGAATCTGCGCACGGGCATGGTGAAAGGCGTGGAGAGCAACCCGGCAGAAATCGGATCGCTGCTGATCGAGTTCGGCACCCTCAGCAAGCTGACCGGTAAGCCCGTCTATTTCGACAAGGCAAAGAACGCGCTCGTCCAGGTCTACAATCGCCGCTCGCCCATCGGACTCGTCGGCTCCACCATCAACGTGGAAACCGGCAAGTGGATCGATCCCGCCAGCCACATCAGCGGCGGCATCGACTCCTATTACGAATACCTGCTGAAGTGCTCCATCCTATTCGACGACAAGGATTGCCGCCGCATGTGGGAGACCAGCATCGCCGCCGTCAACAAGTACGTGGCTGACCCCACGCCCAGTGGCCTGTGGTATGCCCAGGTCAACATGAACACCGGCGAGCGCATCTCCACCCACTACGGCGCGCTCGATGCCTTCTTCCCCGCCGTGCTGGCGCTCTCCGGCGATCTCGATCGCGCCCGCCAGCTTCAGGAGTCGAGCTACAAGATGTGGACCACGTGGGGCATCGAACCGGAAGAGTTCGACTACACCACTATGAAGATTACCTACCCCAACTACGAACTGCGGCCGGAGATCATCGAGTCCACCTATTACCTGTACTATTTCACCGGCGAGCCCCACTATCTCGACATGGGCAAAACCTTCGCCGACAGCCTCGACAAGTATTGCCGCACCGATGCCGGCTTTGCCGCGCTGCTGAACGTGGAGACCAAGGCCAGGCGCGACGACATGGAAAGCTTCTTCCTCGCCGAGACGCTGAAGTATCTTTATTTGCTGTATGCGCCGAAGTCCACCCTCGACCTTCATCAGGTGGTCTTTAATACCGAGGCGCATCCGATTCGCAAGACGTGGTAAGCCGGTTTCCGGCATCTAACTTTCGCAGGTGATCATGGCACCAGGCGCGCCGCAGCACACCACTACCGTCACCACCGCCGACCCCGTCCGGAATTACACTGGCCCGCTGGCCATGGTGACCACGCTGTTCTTCATGTGGGGCTTTCTCACCTGCCTCAACGACATCCTGGTCCCGCACCTCAAATCCATCTTCGACCTCAATTATGCCGAGGTCATGCTGGTCCAGTTCTGTTTCTTCTCGGCTTACTTCGTCTTCTCCATCCCGTCGGGCAAAATCATCGAGAGCATCGGCTATCAGAAAACCATGGTCGGCGGCTTGCTGACCATGGGTCTCGGCGCGCTGCCTGTTTCATCCCCGCCGCCAGCGTGCCGTCGTTCCCGCTGTTCCTCGCCGCGCTCATCATTCTGGCCGCCGGCATCACCGCGTTGCAGGTTTCCGCCAACCCGTACGTCGCCGTGCTGGGACCGGCGCGCACCGCCTCCAGCCGCCTGAACCTCACCCAGGCTTTCAACTCGCTGGGGACAACCGTTGCTCCCTTCTTCGGCGGTCTGCTGATTCTCGGCGCGGCCGCCGCCGCCAAGACGCCCGAAGAGTTACACGCCATGTCGCCCGCAGCCCTGCACGCCTATCGCTTGCAGGAAGCCTCCTCGGTCAAGCTGCCTTACCTGCTGATCGCGATTGCGCTTGTCCTGCTGGGCGTAGTCATTGGCAAGTTCAAGCTGCCGCACATCCCGGAAGCCGAGGGCGGACACGCCGTCGCCAACGACAGCGTCTGGCAGCACCGTAACCTTATCCTGGGGACCGTGGAATTTTTGCTTACGTCGGCGCGGAGGTTTCCATCGGCAGCTTCCTGGTCAATTACATGAACCTGCCCGAGATCGGCAACCTGACACCCGACGTGGCCGCCAAGTATCTGACTTTCTATTGGGGCGGTGCCATGTGCGGCCGCTTCATCGGATCAGGCCGTACTGCAGAAAGTCCCCACCCGCTCCGTGCTGGCATTCAATGCCATCGTCGCCACCGCGCTGGTATGCCTGTCGATGCTTACCATCGGACACACCGCCATGTGGGCACTGCTGCTGGTGGGTTTGTTCAACTCCATCATGTTCCCCAGCATCTTCACCCTGGGCATCGAAGGGCTGGGCCCGTTGACCGGCGAAGGTTCCGGCCTGCTCATCATGGCCATCGTCGGCGGCGCCATCATCCCCGAATTGCAAGGCCTGCTGGCCGATCGCATCGGACTGCATCACGCCTTCGTATTGCCGGTAGTGTGCTACCTCTACATCCTGTTCTTCGCGCTCAAGGGCAAAGCGCGCCCGCAGCCGCAACGCGCGTAGCGAACCAATTCACCAGAGGATTCCTCCGGGCGCAGCTTAAGCATTGTCCAGAACTGTCATCCTGAGCGGAGGTGCGTCGCCTTTGCGCACCGGAGTCGAAGGACCTGCGGTTTATCCGCTGCGAAGCCGAGCTTCCTAACCCTCAAAATCACAATAACAATTCTGTTGTGACAGAAGATGGCCGCCCCAGCTACCGTTTGGATAGGGCTCCCAATTTACCGTCAGGATGACAAAAACCTCGTTCTCAGCACTGGAGTTTGACCCATGAAAATCCGGCCCTTGGGGATGGCCATGTAGTTAGCCCTGCACCCACCGAAGCGGAGTCCTGGGTAGGGCGGGGAATTCCCTGAGTCCCGTAGGGACGGTACCGTCTCCCGGGGATACCGCCGCCCGCCATCCGCTGAAACTACAGCAGCCTCTTCCGCACCGCCCCCAGCAAGCCCAACACTCCCGAACCGATCAACGACAGCACACCGCCCGAGCCGAAGAGGACCAGCGTGCTCGGCTCAGGAGTGCAGCCAGAATCGGATCCGCACCAGCAGCCATTACAGGTGGTCGTGGTCGTTCCGAACCGAAAAGCGTGAATGCCTCAGAGGGAAGCGTCCCCAGCGAGTTCTCCGAGGCCAGCGACGGACCGGAGTTTTCATCCCAGTACACCGGATCGCCATTGGGCACACTGGCATTCTGCAGGTTCAGCCAATAGGTCCCTGCCTGCAACGTAACGCCATTGATGGTCCCGGTCTCGGTGCACACGTTGTAGCCAAAACCATTGGTGATGCAATCACCGTTTTGGTAGAAATTGACGATCCCGTCAAAGTAGGTGGTCCCGCCAAACTCCTCCGAGGTGATGGAAACTTCCGCGGACGTCAGCGTGTCGCCCGGAAACAGCCAGGCGCCAAAACTCAGACCCGTTGCCGAAGTGCCTGCGCTCAGGGTGAAGCTGTCGCTCACGATATAGCCAAAGTTAATGGTCCAGGCGTCGGTGCTCCCATTGATGGCGCCGTTATCGTAGATGTCGTCGGCCGCGGCAACAGTGACGGTTACCAAGCCTACGACTATCGCAAGAAGTAAGGTAGGAAGTGCTTTCATAATGCCTCCGAGTGAAGACTCACTATCCGGTAGGGCGCTGAAGAGCGGTCCGCGATCTGGAGCGAGCCGTCTTGCCCAGATCGCGGACTTTCATGGTTAGAACAGCTTCCGGCGCAGCAATCCCAGGAACGCGAAAATCGTCACCGCGCCGGAACCAAACAACACTGAACTTCCCGGCTCAGGCGTGGTGCCGCACCACCAGCACCAGGTGGTACTCGTCCCCAGCAGGGTGAACGACTCGGAAGGTAGTGTCCCAATTGTGTTTTCCGAAGCTAGGGATGGACCATCGTTCTCGTCCCAGTAGACGGGATCGCCGTTGCTGACCAGGGCGTTCTGCAGGTTCAGCCAGTAGCTGCCGTTGGCCAGGGTGAACGACGGAAAATTGCCGGTTTCCTGGCACACGTTGTATCCGTAATCATTTCCCAGAAGACAGCTCCCTTGGCTGAAGTTGACCACCTGATCAAAATACGTCGTGCCTCCGAATTCGTCCGAGGTGATCGACACCTCCACCGACTGTAGTGCGTCCCCCGGATATAGCCACGCCAGGAACATAACCCCGTTTACGGTGCAGACTGGATTCCATGGATACCCCTGGCAATTACTCAGGTTCAGATTATTGCTGACTTCGTAGCCGAAGTTGATGGTCCACGCATAGGTGTTGCTGTTTGAGGGCCCATTGTCATAAAGGTCGTCTGCTACCGCAGAAACACTCTGCCCCAGACAAACGCCCAGTACCAACGATAAGAAGATTGCTTTCATATGTGTCTCGCGCCTCCTAGAAGAGTCTCCGCCGCAAAACTCCCAGCAGCGCCAGCCCCCCCGTTGCAAACAGCAGCAGGCTGGTGGGCTCGGGACTCGGCGGTCCGCAATTCATCCCATTCCCTCCGCAGGTAATGTTGCCGCCAAAAACGGTGAACGCTTCCGACGGAATCGTTCCCAGCGAACTCTCCGAAGCTAGCGATGGTCCGGAGTTCTCGTCCCAATACACCGGATTGCCGCTGGCAACCGTCGCATTTTGCAAGGTCAGCCAATAGGTTCCCGGGTTGACGGTAACGTTGATGGCGCCGCTTTCCTCGCACACGTTGTAGCCGAAGTTATTGCCGAAGCAACTGCCCTGGGTGAAGTTCACCAATTGATCGAAGTACGTCGTGCCTCCGAATTCCTGCGACGTGATCGATACTTCCGCCGAGGTGAGGGTGTCGCCGGGAAACAACCACGCGGCAAAACTCACCCCGGTGATGGGCGTGTAGTAGTCACTGACTGTGAAGGTGTCGCTGACTGCGTAACCAAAGTTGATGGTCCACGCGTCGGTGTTGCCGTTGATCGGCCCGTTGTCATAAAGGTCATTCGCGATGGCGAAACTCCCCAGCGTTAGGCACATCGCCGCCACCAGAAGAAGAGTTTTAAATGCTTTCATAAACGCCTCCTATGCGCAGAACTGCCAGTCATGAGGGCAGATGGTCGTCCGCGATCTGTACCAGGCGGTGCCGATCGCGGACGCAACTTGCTAAAACAACTTTCGCCGCAGCAATCCCAGGAACGCGAAGATCGTGACCACGCCTGAGCCGAACAAGACTGAGCTTCCCGGCTCAGGCGTGGTCGCCGCACCACCAGCAGTAGGTCGACATCGTGCCCAGCAAGGTAAACGACTCGGAAGGTATCGTTCCCACGTCACTATCCGAAGCCAGCGAAGGGCCGGAGTTCTCATCCCAATACACCGGATCGCCGCTAGGGACATTCGCGTTTTGCAAGTTCAGCCAGTACGTGCCGGTCGACAGATAGACATCCTGGAATGTGCCCGTCTCCAGGCAGATGCTGTAGCCGTAACTATTCGTGTAGCAATTGCTTTGGGTAAAGTTGATGGTCTGGTCGAAATACGTTGTACCGCCGAACTCCTGCGAGGTGATCGACACTTCAGCCGAGTCTAGGTAGTCACCGGGATACATCCAGGTGGCGAAGACAAGGCCGTTCACGCTGCACGGCTGGTATCCCCACCACGCGCAGTTGTTGTTGTTCACAAAGGGAAAGCTGTTGCTCACCACGTAGCCGTTATTGATTTGCCAGGCATCCGTGTTGCCGTTGGTGGGACCGTTGTCATATATGTCGCTTTGCGCCTCCGCCGGAATAGCTGTCAGCGCCATGATCAAGACTGCCAAGGTGAAAATGCGCAATCGCATGGCTTCTCCTTTTTGAATCCAGCCCGATAGGCTCCTTCGCCTGATTTCTAGCGATAGCGGCGCCACCAGCCGCCGAGCAGCGCCATCGCCCCCGATCCAAACAGCAGCCAGCTCCCCGGCTCCGGCGTGGTCGGCGGCGGTCCGCAATCCGGGAGAACTGTAGTGCCCGTCGCAGTAGCCCTAGAGAGTGAAAGGCTCCGATGGAATGGTCCCCAGCGAACTCTCCGACGCCTGCGAGGGACCCGAGTTCTCATCCCAATACACCGGATCGCCGCTGGGAACGCTGGCATTCTGCATATTCAGCCAGTACGTTCCCGCGTCCAGGTCGACGCCGGCCAAAGCTGCCCCACTCCTCGCAAACGTTGTATCCGTACGAGTTCAGGAAGCAACTGCCCTGCGAGAACTTCACCATCCCGTCGAAGTACGTCGTCCCCCCAAACTCGGCGGAGGTAATGGAAACTTCAGCGCTGGTCAGAACATCCCCGGGGAACAGCCACGCGCCAAACGACATAGCCGACAACTTCAGTGGGAGAGGCAGTGAAAAACGTGTCGCTCACCGCGTAGCCGAAATTGATGGTCCATGCATCGGTGTTCCCGTTGATCGGACCGTTGTTGTAGATGTCCGCCGCCGCCGGCATCGCCGCGAACGACACCGCTGCCAATAAAACCAAAACCCACCACGGATTTCTGAAATTCATAAGGGCCTCACGCAGGAAAAAAGCTGTGAACTGGATTCGATGTTGGGAAACTGGGCGACTGGCGACTGCGCTGACGGCGAGAGGATGCCGTACTAACCCGGATGAACTGCGGCGATTGCACGCCGAGGCGCAGCAACTTTTCCGACGACTTCAGGATGCTACTGCCGGAGGCGAAACCCTAGCAGATTGCGAGCTCAAGTAAAGTCCGTGTTCCAATACGGGAACGGCTGCAACGATTTTCTCGACCATCCCCGAAACAAAAAAATGCGGAAGGCCCTAAGCCCTCCGCACCAACGTCCATGCACTTCTTTTCTTAGCTACGCAACCTTGTCGCGCGCCGTGCCGCAACTGCCGCATTTCGCGGTCACGTCCACGCGGTTGCGCCGCAGATGATCCTCGAACGCCGTCAGCCGGCTGTGCCGCTGCCGCTCGGAAACATACAACTCCTCCGGGTCGGTCAAGTGATCGCGCTGCGCCAGCAACGGGTCTTCGTTCACCCGGTCATCCGCCACCTCGCCCGCTGCCGTCGGAATGTCCCCCGGCTCGAACGCTCCCGGCATCCGTCCATCTTCCGCCTTCGCCGCTGTGCCTGCTGGACGCATGCGCAACTTTCCCGGATCGGGGCTGGTCGACGTAAATACCCCAGCCATGCGCTCCGGCATCAACGCAGCGTCGCCGGCGCCCGAACCGCTCCCGGCCGGCATCTCGTTGGCCTCGGGGGTGATGCTGTGCGTGCTGCCTTCTTTGTGCATCACCGGCCCGCTGCTCCACGCCTCGCGATAGCGCTGGTCGTAACCCTTCCAGTCCGTATCGGTTTTCATCGCGTCTTCGTCGTACTTGGGCAGCGCCTCAATCTGCTGCTTGGTCGCGTCAATCGCGAAGTCATCGGTGTTGTTGGCATACGGATGGATCTGCTCCGCCGGTACCAGAAACTTCTTGCTGCTGAGCCATCCGCCGGTGTCGACCACGGCGTACTCGATCGCGCCGGTGGCGTGATCGAAAATCACGTCGTCAATTTTGCCCAGCTTGTCATCGTCGATTCCATACAGCGCCGACCCGCGAATATCGTCAACGTCCTCGCCCTGGAACCGGAAATCACGCAACATCCCGTAATGAGCCATGGAACTCCTCGCAGTCTTGATTTTCTTCCTGCCGAGGGTTGAGATGCCGAACTTGCGAAGTCGGGTGGGCTGAAAACTTGGCGGGTCGCGATCTGCTTCGCGAAGGGGCGTGCCTTCAGGTCGCCGTCCATCAGCCATCAAACGTATTGTCAGCACGCGGGCGGCTTAAGCCAAGTAACCCGCATCGCGCTGACCACTGACCACTGACCACTGACCACTGACCACTGACCACTGACCACTGACCACTGACCACTGACCACTGACCACTGACCACTGACCACTGACCACTGACCACTGACCACTGACCACTGACCACTGACCACTGACCACTGACCACTGACCACTGACCACTGACCACTGACCACTGACCACTGACCACTGACCACTGACCACTGACCACTGACCCCTGCCTCTAAAACTTCCCCTTCAACCTCTCGTACGTCGTCTCCAGCAACTCCGGCAGCACTCGCGTCTCGCCGATCACGGTCATGAAATTTGCGTCCGCCACCCAGCGCGGCAAAGCGTGCATGTGGATGTGGCCGGCGATCCCCGCTCCCGCCGCTTTGCCCACGTTCATCCCGATATTCACCCCGTCCGGGCGATACAGCTCTAGCAGCGCCGTCTCCAGCCGGCGGACCAGCGTCATCATCTCCATCGCGCCCGCCTCCGGCAGCTTGTGCAGCCGGTCGACATGCTCGTATGGCACAACCATGCTATGTCCGGAAGTGTACGGAAATGCGTTGAGAACGACGAAGTTGTGTTCCCCGCGGTGGACGATCAGGGCCTTGCGGTCGTCGCCCGAGCGCAGCAGCTCGCAAAAAATACAGGTCTGTCCACTGCTCGACACATCGGCCGTGGTGATATACGCATAGCGCCAGGGAGTCCACAAATAATCCATATCTTGGGCAGAGTACCACTCGCATCCTGCCTGCCCAAGAGGGGCGAGTTTCTGTCACAATGACAGGTGATCGGAGGCCCTTGACTTCTGTGTGAAAAGTTCGCAAAAACCCTGCAAAATCAGGCCTACTCTTGCACTTGCGTGTTTGACACACCCCCCACCGGTTGCTATAGTCGAAGAGGTTCATGGATGCACAGCCCGCTCCATCGAATCCGGCCGCTGGGTTGTCCAAACCGCACTGAAAAGCGGAAATCTTACCCGAAGACTCAAGCCAGCAGTCCGTATTTTCTCTAGGCTCTCTGCGCGTTTTCCAAGGCGCGCGAGTGTGATTACGCAACCCAATGTCCTTCGAAGAAACCCACAACGTTCCGACTCCCCAAACCACTGATTCCGGCGCTGCCCAGCAGCCCGAAACCGCCAACGCCGAGCACACTGGTACGCCAGCCGTTGCCCAGCCTCAACCCGAGCCAGCTTCTTCTGCTTCCAGCACTCATACCGCTGAAACACCCGTTGCTGCCAAAACCGACAGCATGGAAGATTTTGCTACCGCTCTTGAAACCTTCGAGCAGGAACAGGCTCAAACCGAAGCCGCGCTCAACGAAGATCAGATCGTCTCCGGCACCGTCCTGAAGGTCACGGCACAATACGTTGTCGTGGACATCGGCTACAAGTCCGAAGGCGTCGTTCCAGTCGCGGAATTCCAGGATCACGAGGGCAACGTCTCGGTGCAGCGCGGCGACGAAATCGCCGTCATGCGCGAACCCGGCCACACCGAAGAGGGATACATCCACCTCTCGCACGAAAAGGCGCAGCGCCTCAAGGCCTGGGACGACATCGAGAAGGCGTTCAACGACAAAGCCTCGGTCAAGGCTCGCGTCATCGATCGCATCAAGGGAGGCCTGACCGTCGATATCCTCGGCGCCCGCGCTTTCCTGCCGGGATCGCAGGTGGACCTGCGGCCGGTCCGCAATCTTGACGCCTTGAAGGGCCAGGAAATCGAAGTCCGCATCATCAAGCTGAATAAGAAGCGCGGCAACATCGTCGCCTCGCGCAAGCAGCTTCTCGAAGAAGATCAGTCCGAGAAGCGCGCCAAGACGCTTGAGCAGTTGCACGAAGACGCCATCCTGACCGGCACCGTCAAGAACCTCACCGACTACGGCGCGTTCGTCGACCTCGGCGGCATTGACGGCCTGCTGCACATCACCGACATGTCTTGGGGACGCCTGACCCATCCGCGCGACCTGGTCCAGGTCGGCGATCAGATCCAGGTGAAGGTGCTGAAGTTCGACCGTGAGAAGCAGCGCGTCTCGCTCGGCTTCAAGCAGCTCACTCCCGATCCGTGGCTTGACGCCTCCGAGCGTTATCCCATCGGCGCGCATGTCAGCGGCCGCGTCATCAGCGTCACCGACTACGGTGCATTCATCGAACTCGAACAGGGCATCGAAGGCCTGGTCCATGTCAGCGAGATGACCTGGTCGAAGCGCATGAAGCATCCCTCCAAGATGGTCAACGTCGGCGATCATGTCGAAGCAGTCGTGCTCAACGTGAACCCGACCGAGCGCCGCATCAGCCTCGGCTTGAAGCAGCTCGAAACCAATCCCTGGGAGAGCCTGCACGAGAAGTTCCCGGTGGGCGCCATCGTGGAAGGCAAGGTCCGCAACCTTACCGACTTCGGCGCGTTCATCGAGATCGAAGACGGTATCGACGGACTGGTCCACGTCAGCAACCTGAGCTGGACCAAGCGCGTGAAGCATCCCTCGGAAGTCCTGAAGAAGGGCGACAAGGTGAAGGCCATCGTTCTCGCGATCGAGCCCGACCAGCGCCGCCTGTCCCTGGGCGTGAAGCAGCTTCAGCCCGACGTATGGGATACCTTCTTCGAGAACCATCGCGTGGGCGATGTCATTCACGGCAAGGTCCTGCGCCTGGCCAGCTTCGGAGCGTTCGTGGAAATCGCGGACGGTGTCGAAGGCCTGTGCCACAACTCGGAAGCGGTGGACGCCCACGGCGCACCCATCAAGCTGGAAACCGATCAGGAGCACGAGTTCAAGATCATCAAGATGAACCCGGCGGAGAAGAAAGTGGGACTCAGCATTCGTGCGGTAGGCGAAGAAGCCACCCGCGCCGATGTGGAGTCGTACAAGGCTCCGGCGGCAACCTCTACCTCTTCGGGCAGCGGCTCTACCATCGGCGAATTCATGTCATGGAAGCGCGCCAGCAGCGAAAACAACTAGCAACCACTCCTTGAACGACCGAGGCCGCCAGCAATGGCGGCCTTGTTGTTTTTGCAGCTCTCATCCTGAGCGCCAGCGAAGCGGAGTCGAAGGACCTGCGGTTGGCCTAAGCGTCAAGCCGACGCACATTCCCATGGCACAAGAAACGTTCACCAGTTTAAGCGCCGACCCACTGGCCACTGATTACTGCGATCATTTCCCCACATCAATCACCAGGTTCACATTAGGCTTCTGGCGATCGTCAAACTGGCTGATCGTCTTGGTGCCGCTTTTCTTGCCATCCTTCTCGGCGTAAACCTCGTAGTCCAGGTTGGGCGACAACTCAGGAAAGCGATACGTCCCATCCTGCTGGGCAATGTAGGTCTTCACCGCCAGCGACTTGGTGTTCTTCAGATACACAATCGCGTTGGGAATCGGCTTGTCGCCTTTGTCGAGTACCGTTCCCGTCAGCAGACGCGTGGTGCTGCGGATGGGCTTCTGACTGTCGCCGCCCGACGATGTCCCACCCATGGGAATCGTTAACTGCGCGCTACAACTCAGTGCCATCGCCATCACGAACAACGTTCCCCACACCCACTTCATTGCATCGCCTTCTGCCCGCACCCGGGCCGGTGTCACTTGGTTAGATGTATGCCCACGTCCCGGCGCTCGTTGCCGTCGATGTGCACGCTGACCTCGGGCTTGGGCTCACCCTTGGGAACTTTAATGTCAGCTTGGATGATGTAGTCGTCCTCACCCGGAGGCACGCGCTGGGCGAACTCGCCGCTGTGGTCTGACACCAGCTCCCACTTCGGCTTCTTGTCGCCGCTTCTGCGTATCTTGATGGGAACGCCGCCCACCGGATGATTGTCCGGCCCCCAAACCGTACCGTAGATCAGAGCATAGTCTTTCTTGGCGTCTTTGGAACTTTGCGGGAGAAAGGGATTGCGCGCGAGAACGAACGGGGAAGTCGCAAACCAGAGCAGAACAACCGCAACACTGGCCCGGAACCAATACCTGCCGGGCCCGTCAGTACCCATCCTCGTCCTCTTTTTCTTCCTCTTCTTCCTCGTCGTCGTCCTCGTCGGCAATGCGCGTCAACTCCAGCGGCTCAATCGCTACCACTTCAAAGTCGCTGCCACACTCCACGCACGAAACAATTTCGCCTTCGTCCACTTCATCTTCTTCAATATCTAGATCGCTTTCACATTCCGGACAAATCACCATGATGGCCTCCCTTAACTCTTCCTTCCCCGTTCACGGTAGCGACTGCGCACCGTGCCTGCATTTATATTTAGAATCTCTTGGCGGCAGCGTCAAGTCATAGACGCCGCTAATTTCGAGAGGTTTCGCGAAGTTTTTATGAACCTGCGAAAATTTACTCTTGCGGGAACCGGGCTCGGCATGATGGTAATTTTGTTCGCTCTGGGAACCGCCGCGCAAACCGCGCCCGCTGCGCCTGCGGCTACAGCCGATCCCCAAATCGCCGCCGCCCTTCAGGAAGTCTCATCCACCCGCATTCAGCACAACATCGAAACCCTGGTCGGCTTCTACACTCGCCAGACACTCTCCTCCGACGCGCCGCCCCTGAGCGAGCACGGCATCAATGCTGCTGCCGACTGGCTGCTAAGCGAGTTTCAACAATACTCCAGCAAGTGCGGCGATTGCCTCGAAGTCCGCACCGACCAGTTCATTCAGCAGCCCGGACCGCGCATTCCGCAGCCCACTAAGATTACCAACGTCTACGCTATCCTGCGGGGCACCGATCCCGCCAACGCCGCCCGCATTTACCTGGTCAGCGGACACTACGATTCCTTCAACAGCGACTGGACCCACGCCGTCGGCGCAGCTCCCGGTGCCAATGACGATGCCAGCGGCACTGCCGTCAGCCTGGAGTGCGCCCGCGTGCTCAGCCAGCATCGTTTTCCCGCCACCATCATCTTCTTAGCTGTGGCCGGAGAAGAGCAAGGTCTGTACGGTAGCGGACATTTCGCCAAGATGGCCAAGTCGGTCAACTGGGATATCGAGGCCGTGCTGAACAACGACATTGTGGGAGGCGACCGTACTCCCGGCGATACTCAGCAGGATGCCCACGTCGTACGTGTCTTCTCCGAAGGCATTCCCACCACCGCCACCGACGACGAGCTGAAGCGCATTCGCTCGATGGGCGGAGAAAACGACGGCCCCTCGCGCCAGCTTGCCCGTTACGTGGCCGGCGTCGCCCGCGAATATTTCGCGCCGGGCGATTTCCACGTCATGCTGGTGAATCGACACGACCGCTACCTGCGCGGCGGTGACCATTTCTCCTTCAACGAACACGGCTATTCCGCGGTGCGTCTTACCGAGTTCCGCGAAAACTTCAACCATCAGCACCAGAACGTGCGCACCGAGAACGGCATCGAATACGGAGACCTGCCCAAGTTCGTGGACTACGATTATGTGGCCAACGTCGCCCGCCTCAACGCCGGTACCCTGGCGTCGCTGGCGTCCGCCCCGGCGCCCCCCGCCAACGTTCGCCTGTTGACGAAGGAGCTGCAAAACGAGTCCACTCTACAGTGGGACGCTTCGCCGGGCGGTCTGGCCACCGGATACGAAGTCTTGTGGCGCGACACCACGGCCTCCGACTGGGAGCAGGTCAAGCCGGTTGGCAATGTGACTCGCATCACCTTGCCTGCGTCCAAGGACAATGTAATCTTTGCGGTACGCGCGCTCGACGCCAGGGGTCATGCCAGTGTGGCCGTCGTCCCGCAGCCGCAACGCTGAGTTCGGCCAAGCAAGAACGGAGCAAGCCATGCCACGCGGTTCCACCATGTCTCTCAGTTTCCCGCCGTTCACCCGCGCGGTGAAGCAGTTGCTCATCGCCAACGGCATCGTGTTTCTGCTGTTCTGGCTCTTCGGCGCATTCGACAGTACCGCGCTGTTCGCCACCTGGGTTTACAACCACCTGGGACTGGAAGGTACTGCCGTCGTCCACGGCGAACTCTGGCAGCTCATCACCTATTCGTTCCTCCACTACGGCGTGCTGCATCTGCTGTTCAACATGCTCGCCCTCTGGATGTTCGGCGCGCAGCTCGAACAGGACTGGGGCTACAACCTCTTCCTCCAGTTCTACTTCTTCTGCGTAGTGGGAGCGGCGCTGGTCACCGTGGCCATCTCCTTCACCGGACTGCTGGGCGTCTCGCCTCGAACTCTTACCGTCGGCGCATCAGGCGGTATCTACGGATTGCTGCTGGCCTTCGGCATGCTGCACGGCGAATCGGAAGTCATGCTCTTTCCTCTGCCGTTCCTCATCAAGGCCAAGTATTTCGTCATCGGCATCATCTTCCTCGCACTGTATGGGGCGCTGTCGTCCGCCCACGGCGGAGGCCAGTCCATCGCCTACATGGCCCACCTCGGCGGCCTGTTGTTCGGCTATATCTGGCTGAAGTTCATGCCGCGACGGGGATTCGGCTACGCCGCTTCGGAGCGTGCCTTCGGCCTGCGCAACTCGTACTACCGCTGGAAGCGCAAACGCGCCGCCCGCAAGTTCGAGGTCTACATGCGCAAGCACGACGATAGCGGACTACCGTCACGAAGACTACTTCGACGAGCTGGGCAACTTCCGCGACCCGAGCTCGAACGAGCCCCGCAAGAAAAACGGCGACAGCCGTGGGCCATGGGTGAATTGAGAAGCCAGTGGCCAGTGGTTAGTGGCTAGTAGCTAGTCACGAAAGGTCGTACCTTCAGGGACGCCGTCATCGTTCACTTTTTTTGACTGTCATCCTGAGCGCAGCGCAGGGAGTGGAGGGACCTGCTCTTATTCTTGACTGCGATCCAAAGCGGAGCGGAGGGACCCTGCTCTTATTCTTGACTGTCATCCTGAGCGCAGCGCAGCGGAGTCGAAGGACCTGCGGTTTCCTCGCGGCGGCACAGCCGTACATGTGCCCATCACCCAAACAGGAGAGCTTCAGCCCGACGAGAGATTTGCTTTCCCTGCGTACCGCGGCAGCTCGGGCGCGATCGCGCGGACCGTCGACCGGCCACCACCCTCTAACTCTCAAACACCTTCTCCAAGCTCTCATACACAATCGGAATGTTGCACATCTCCGGCAGCCTCTGCCAATAGCGATGCACTTCCGGATCGGCCTGCGCCTCGGCGCGCATCTCCTCCGACGTCCAATACCGCAGATGCAGTAACCGGTCGGGTCTTGAGGCATCGCGATGCAGCGTGTCCCGGCAATATCCCTTGCCGTGCATCAAGGTGTAGAGCTCGCGCAGGGTGCGCAACAGCGCTTCTTCCTCGCCCGGCAACGCTTCTAGAACCGCCAACGATAAGATTTCCTGACCCATTCAGGTATCGCCTCTCTTCTGGATTTGGGCGCTACGATGTTACCGCTGCCTGGCTCAGGCCCAGGCGTTGCCGGCTGTCAGCAGCCGCAAGAAGTTCGTCGCGCCCGCCGTCCGCGTCATCCCCGCAATCAAACCGAACACGTCGCCGGGCGCCAGCGCCCGCAGCCGCATCAACTCCGCCTCGGCAAACTCGGCCATCCTCTCCACCGACAGGTCCGCCGGACACATCAACGGAGTTACGCCCCACAGCAAGTTCATACGGTTGCACACCGCCGCGTACTGAGTAAAGGCATAAATTCCCGCGCTCGGCCGGTACTTCGACAGCATCCGCGCCGTGGTCGCCGTCTCGGTGAACACCGCAATCGCCCGCACGTTCAGGTCGCGCGCCGCATGCGCCATCGACTCGCAAATCGTCTCCGCAATCGACAGCCGCTCCGCCCCATGCTCCGGCCGCAGCGGCAGCAACGGATTGCTCTCCGCCTCCACCACGATGCGCGCCATCATCTCCACCGCTTCCCGCGGATACTTCCCCACCGCGCTCTCGCCCGACAGCATCACCGCGTCGGTCCCATCGAGCACCGCGTTGGCCACGTCGCTGGCCTCCGCCCGCGTGGGCCGCGGGTTCTCGATCATCGACTCCAGCATCTGCGTCGCCGTAATTACCGGCCGCCGGAAGTCCAGCGCCCGCCGAATCACCCGCTTCTGAATCAGCGGCACCTTCTCCGGCGCTACCTCAACTCCCAAATCGCCGCGCGCCACCATCACCCCGGCGGTGATCTCCAGGATGGCATCCAGATTCTCGATGGCTTGCGGCTTCTCCAGTTTGGCCACCACCGGGATCTGCGTGCCGCGCTCCGCCATGGCCCGCTGCACTCGCTCCACATCCTCCGCCGTGCGCACGAAGGAAAGCGCTACCACGTCCACGCTCTGCTTCATCCCGAACTCGAGGTCCGCCTCATCCTTCGGCGTGAACGACGGGATACTGACATTGGTTCCCGGCAGGTTAATGCCCTGGTGCTCGCCCAGCATACCCCCGTTCAGCACCTCGCAGATCACATCGCCGTCTCGCACCTCGCGCACCACCAGTTCAATGCGTCCATCCGACAGCAGGATGGGTTCGCCCGGCTTCACGTCCTGTGCCAGCGCCTGGTAAGTGGTGGCAATCAACCCGTCGCCGCCCATCACATCATGCGCTGTGATGGTGACAGTCTGTCCCTTTTGCAGCGCGATCGGCATGCGGTCTTTCAGCCGCCCGGTGCGAATCTTCGGCCCTTGCAGGTCTTGCAGAATACAGATGGTGCGCCCCAGCTCGGCAGCCACTGTTCGCAGACGCTGGATCACGACCGCGTGCTCGTCGTGCGCGCCGTGCGAAAAATTCAGCCGCGCTACGTCCATGCCGCTCAGCATCAGCTGCCGGATCATCTCTTCCGAGTTGCTGGCCGGCCCAATGGTGCAAACAATCTTCGCCCGCCGCTTCCTCGTGCCGGTCATAATCGCATCACTCTTTATTGTCATTCTGAACGCAGCGCAGTGAAACCGAAGAATCCGCGATTCCCGGCAGCGAGACAAACCCTCTTGCCGCTAACTCTCTTGTCATCCCGACCGGAGCGAAGGGACCTGCTGTTCCGCGGCAGCCATGCAGCACGGGCCAGACGAACTCCGCAAACTGGCCACTAACCACTGGCCACTGGCCACTGATTTTTACTCACGCCCGCACCCGCTTCTTCTCCTCAGCAATGTCCGAATGCGCCCCGAACAGGAACCGCGGATACCGCACCGCATTGAACTCCGCTCCAATCAACACCACCATCGACACCAGGTACAGCCAGATCAGCAAGCGCTACCGCCGTCGCCACCGACCCGTAAATCACGTCGTAGTTCCCAAACCGTCGCAGGTACACTCCGAAGCCCACCGTCGACACGAACCACAGCACCGTCGCCAGCACCGATCCCGGCAGCACTCGATGCCACGGCTGCGTCCGCGGCACGCCATGGTGATAAATCAGCCCGATCACCGCAATGCTGGTCAGCGCCGCAATGATCCAGCGCAGCGACGTCCACAGCCCCAGGATGTACGGTCCCAGTTCATGGCCCACGCGATACATGATCCAGCCTTCAATCTGGTTGCCGAACATCAGCAGGAACGACGCAAACACCAGCGGCACGCCCGCCATTACCACCAGCAGAAAAGCCACCATGCGTTCCTGCAGCAGGCCCCAGATCTTCGGCATCTGGTAGGCATTGCGGAAGCCTTCCATCCACGAAATCATCACGCCCGATCCGGTCCACAACGTGATGGCCACCGTGGTCAGCAGAAACTTCAGCTCGAATGGTTTGCCGCCGGTGAAGAACTGCAGCACCGCCGAACTGGTGCCCTCCGGCAGCAGTCGCCCCAGGGCGTGATTCATCTCGCGAAACAATGCCTCGGTGGTGTGCGACACCGACAGGATCGACGCCAGCACCAGAATGGCGGGAAAGATGGTCAGAATCGCAGAAAAGGCGGCCGCCTTCGCGACGGCAAACGCGTCGTGCTCAAAGGCGCGCCACAGCGCCATCCGAAAATGCCGGAAGAACCGTTCCATAGGAGGGTCAAGAGAAGTTTACACACCCGGCTGAGGAACCGACGAATGGAATCCGCCGCCTGTTACAGTCCAATTTCAATTCCGCACCGCAGGCTGGAGCACGTCTTTAGTCGCGCCATAAATTGCAATTCCGCACCGGGAGGGTAGAGCACGCCTTCAGGCGTGCGACAGAGAACAGCCTTCCAAAGGCTGGCTTTAGCCGCTGAGGTAAGGCGCAGCCAGACGGGCAAAAAAGCTTTAGTGGGAAAGCTGGGCCCGCTCCGCCAGGAACTTGTCCTGGCATTCCTTGGCTTCGTTCAGCAATTGCGGAAATTCCGGCGCACTGCGCAGCGGCTCCAGCATCGGGTCTTTTTGCAGCGCTTCGTAAATGCAGTATTTGCTCTCGATGGCCGACTTCAGCAGCTGCAAAGGCAGCGTCTTCTCGCCACAATAGGTAATGTCCGTCGCATACAGGTAACGGTTTTCCGGATCGTGGTTGGCCAGCATCTCCGCCTCATGATCGCGGATGTTCTTTTCCACCTCGGCAGGTAGCGGCTGTGTGGGTGAGTCTCGCTCCACGCAAGCGGTGTAAAAACCGTCCGGCAGGGCCTTCGCCGCTTCCTTGGCTTCCGCCAATTTGCCTTCGCGCAAGTAGACCCGCACTACGTTCTTCTTGTAGAAGTTCGACCCAGCATCCAGGTTCAGAAAATCCAGGGCCCGCTGCGGATTTCCCATCTGGCTGAAGGTAAACGAACAGGCACGGAAGACGTAATTGCCGGAGTCGAGCGCCATCGCCTCATTGCATGCCTTGGCCGACTCTTCCAGTTGTCCTGCATAGCGCAGCACATAGCCCATCACGAAGTGCCCCATCGGATTCTTGGGCTGGCGCGCGATAAGATCCTGAGCTCTCTGGTAAGCCTTGACCAGTTCTCCACTCTCGGTCAGGTTGGCGACGGTTTGCCCTATCGCAAGGCTAAAATTGGGGTCCAGCGCCAGTGCGCGGTCCAAAGCCGCGTTTGACTTCTGGAACATCGCCTCGCCGCCGCCGCCATACTGCGAATCCAGGTAATAGCGGCGACCCAGGTTGCCCCACGCCGGCGCGTACGTCGGGTCCAATCCCACCGCCCGCTCCAGCATCGGAATCGCTTCCTTATTAGGGCCTGGATCATGCGGCAGCGCCAGGCTGCGCAGATAAAGATCGTAGGCTTCTTCGCTCTTGGGACGCGTGCTCGCCTCCGTGGTGTCGGTGCCCGCGCCCAGCGCCGGCAGCAACTGCTCCCGCACCGCATCGGTCACCTTACTGCGCATCGCGATCATGTCGGGCGCCGCCACATTCAGCGTGTCGCGCCACAAGGTGCGGTTGTTCTCCACGTCCACCGCTTCCAGCGTAATCTGCAGCTGGTCGCCTTCCTTCAGATAATGCCCGGTGACGATGTCACTCACCTTCATCTCCCGGCCCACCTGCTGCAAATCCAGCCCGGCCTGGGTGTACTTGCTGGTGGTGGCAAACGGACGTATCGACAGCGAGCGCGAATAGCTCAGCGCGTTAGCGATCTCGTCCGCCAGTGCCAGCCGCAGGTAGTCCGTATTCTTGTCGGCGCCCAAATCCTGCAACGGCAGCACGGCCACCGTCGTCGAGCTCGCCGCCACTGACGTGGGCGCGCCCTGCCGCTTCGCCTGCCAGAAGTACACCACCAACCCCAGCAGCACCACAGCGGCAGCCACGCCAATCATCTTGGCGTAATGACGACTCGGCGCCGGCGCTGCAATCCCGCTGGCCGCCTGCATCGCGATGTGCTGTCCCGAAGCTTCGCGGCCCAGCTGAGCTTCCTGGTTCTTCCGCTCCCGCCGCCATCGCCGTGAAACGTCCGCTGTCGGTGTCGCGTTTCAGCCGCTGCAAGTCGCTGCGCATCTCCGACGCATGCTGGTATCGCAGGTTGCGGTCTTTCTCCAGCGCCTTGTTGATGATCCGTTCCAGCTCGGCCGGCACATCCGGATTCAGCCGCACCACCGTCACCGGCGCGCGGTTCACAATGGCCTCGCAGATCATCGCCGAACTCTCGCCGTGGAAAGGCAGCGTCCCGGTCAGCCATCTCGTACAGCACCGCGCCAAACGAGAACAGATCGGTGCGCGCGTCGAGATCCTTGCGCCCGCACCTGCTCGGGCGACATGTACGCCACGGTGCCCATCATCGCGCCCGGGCTGGTCAGGTGCTCGGCGTTCGAGTCGGCGATTTTCGTTTCGGCAATCCGCCGACGCCGTGCTCCGCCGGCGTCATCTTCGCCAGCCCGAAGTCGAGAATCTTGGCGTGCCCGCGACTGGTCACGAAAATATTGGCCGGCTTGATGTCGCGATGCACGATGCCCTGCGCGTGCGCCGCATCCAGCGCATCGGCAATCTCGATCCCCAGGTCGAGCACCAGTTCCGTGTCCAGCGGACGCCCGGCGATCTGGTGCTTCAGGGTCGACGCCCTCGAGAAACTCCATCGCGATGAACGCGCGCCCGTCTTCCTCGCCAATGTCGTAAATGGTGCAGATGTTCGGATGATTCAGCGCCGACGCGGCGCGCGCCTCGCGGCGGAACCGCTCCAGCGCCTGCGGATCGCGGGCGACCTCATCGGGAAGGAACTTCAGAGCGACGAAGCGGCGCAGGCGGGTGTCTTCCGCCTTGTAAACCACGCCCATGCCACCGCCGCCAAGCTTGGCGACAATGCGGTAGTGCGAGATCGTGCTGTCAATCATGTCGGCCAGAACGGAACCTGATGATAGGGTGCCCACGCCGCAGAGTCAATGCGTTCGGCGGGTCCGGGCCCGGGAATGGCAAGTGCAGAGGCACTTCGCTTGGCCTTGGCATGACACCGAGAAGTCAAAGTTAACGCTGTCATTCTGAGCGTAAGCGAAAGACCCCTGTCCTCGGCAGAACAGTTGGTGAAAGAAAGCGGCCTGCCTCCCATCCCAAGGTAGACGGGTCATCACGACCGAAGCGAAGCGTAGGGGAGTGACCGGCTTTCCCGTAAAGCCACTGCCCCGCGACACAAGAAACACGCCCTAGTTTCAATGCAAACCAACTAACCCCTGGCCCCAACCACTAGCCAGTGCCTTTCAGACATTCAGCTTGGGCTTGTTTAAAAACGGGCAGCCCCGGATCGGCATCTTTCCACCGCAGCAGAAAATCTTTGCACGCTGCATCCGCCTTAACTCGAGCTGCGTCGGCCTCCGTCCCTTGCGAGCCCTTGGCCTGCAATGCCTCCGCCCGCGCCACGCCCAGCCGCGCCAGCGCACCCGTCCAGCAGCTCCACACCACGCCGCTGTGGTCGATGATCTTCTGGAACTCCGCCGCTGCCTGCTTGCCCTGTCCCGCCGCCAGGTACGCCTGCCCGCGAATGTAGGTGGGATATAAACAGGTGATGTTGGCCACGAAGCCGATCTGCCCGTACTCCACCGGCGGCATCGCGCTTTGCAGATCGCTGATCGCAGCCGCCGCGTCCTTCGCGTTGATCGCCATCTGCGCCCGCGTCGCCGGCAGCCATAGCGACTGCACCTGCGTGTTCAGCGGATAGCTGGTGTTGAGCTGTTGCACCAACGGTTGCGCCAGAGCCGCGTCTCCGGTCATGGCGTGCGCCAAGGCCGCTTCCACTTGCACCGCCTGGCTGCCGGCATCCAGCTTCACCCCGGCAGTTGCTGCCTTTCGCGCCTCGGCCAGGTTGCCGAACGCCGCCTCGCGCAACGCGGCATTCTCCCACCAGATGGCTGCCGTCTCTTTGTCGCCGCTCTTCAGCGCAGCGTCGATCGCCCGCTGCGTCAGCTCGCGCGCCTTCGTCATCCGTCCCGCATAGGCTTCGGTGTCGGACGCCAGCGACAGCCCATACGTCTCCACCTCCGGCTTGCCCACGAACCACTGCTGCTGCTCCGCCATGCCTGCCGAGTTCCCTGCCAGGAACGCCAGCGCGTACATCGCGTTGCGCAACTGCGCATCGTCCAGCTTCCGCGCCCGCGCCTCGTTCACCATCTTTTGCGCGTCATCGAAGCGCTGCAAGGCGAGCATGTAATTCGCCAGGTTGGCATAGGTGCCCAGCCGCTCCGGCGCCAATTGCTGCGCCTGCCGCGTCACTTCCGCCGCCTGCTCGTACTGCCCCTCCAGCGTGTACACAATCCCCAACCGCAGCAGCGCATCTGCATCCCGCGGATAGCTCTCGATCAGCTCCCGCAGGGTGCGGGCCGCCTTGTCCAGCTCGCCGGTCACGTTCTCGTAGTAATGCGCGGTGATGATGAGCTTCTCGCGCTCGCTGGCATGATCGCGCAAATCGAATGCCTTGCTGACGTACTCACTCGCCCGCCCCGGCTGTCCCAGGCTGTCGTAGCTGGTGCCCACCGACTGGTATCCCATGGCGAAGTTCGGATCGAGCTTGATAGCGCGCAGCTCATAGGGCACCGCCGCCTCCGCGCCCTGTTCGTATTGCGCCTTCCGGCCCAGGCTGTAGGCCTGCAGCGCTTCCAGCGAAGAGGTCGTCGCCTGCTCCAGCGGCACATCGAACTTCTGCACCGTGGCCAGCGACTCACCCAACTGGCTGCGCAACTTGGCCGCCGCCTCGCCCAGCGCATTCAGCACTTTCTCCTTGCGATCGGCCGTCACCTGCTCTTCCGCCAGCCGGTCGCCGGTCTGGCAGTTCACCGCTTTCAGCGCCAGCACGTATTCCGTGCCCAGGCTGGCAATCGCCCCGCTGATGTACGCCTTGCTCCCCGCCCGCTCGCACAACTCGCGCGTCACTTCCGGCGTCAGCTTCGTGTCCGCGGGACGCGTCATCAGCTTCAATGTCGCCGCTACTTTGTTCTCCGAAATCACGTTGAGAAATGGCGATTGGTTAAGCGCCACCGTCAGCGCCGTCTTCAGCGTGTCGTCGAACACCGCATCCCCCGTGCTGTTGGCGAAGTCCGCGATCACAATCGTGTCCTTGTCGGTCAGCCGGTGTCCCACCTTCGCGCGATAGTACAGCACCGCCGTCACCAGCGCCGGCGCCAGCAGAATCGCCACCGAAATCGCCAGCACCCAGCGCTTTTTCTTTCCGGCTCGTTCTTCCTTCGCTGTCGCACTTTTCACCGCGCTGGAACTTACGCCCGAGTACCGCCCGCTCACCGTGTCGCGCTTCAGCCGCTGCAAGTCGGTGCGAATGTCCGCCGCATGCTGATACCGCAGGTTGCGGTCCTTCTCCAGCGCCTTGCGAATCACGCTGTCCAGGTCCGGCGTCACCTCCAGATTGAATTGCGATGCCGGCGGCGGCGTGTCGCGCAGAATCGCGCTGCAAATTTCGCCCGAACTCGATCCATCGAACGGCATCTTGCCCGTCGCCATCTCGTACAGCACCGCCCCGAACGAAAACAAATCGGTGCGCGCATCCAGTTCCTTGGCGCGAACCTGCTCCGGCGACATATACGCCACCGTTCCCAGCATCGCCCCCGGACTGGTCAGGTGCGCCTCATCCCGTTCCGCCACCATGGTCATGGATTCGCCGCTGCCGGCCGCTTTGCCCGTCACCTTGGCCAAACCGAAGTCGAGGATCTTGGCGTGCCCACGCCGAGTGACGAAAATGTTCGACGGCTTGATGTCGCGGTGCACGATGCCCTGTGAGTGTGCCGCATCCAGCGCATCGGCAATCTCCACCCCCACGTTCAGCAGCGTCTCGTCGTCCAGCGGCTTGCCCGCAATGCGGTGCTTCAACGTCATGCCGTCCAGAAACTCCATGGCGATGAAGGCGCGCCCGTTGTCTTCCCCGATGTCGTAAATGGTGCAGATGTTGGGATGGTTCAGCGCTGACGCGGCCCGTGCCTCGCGCCGAAAGCGCTCCAGCACCAGCGGATCGCGGGCCACTTTGTCCGGCAGAAACTTGAGCGCCACGAAGCGCCCCAGGCGGGTGTCTTCCGCCTTGTAAACCACGCCCATTCCCCCGCCGCCAATCTTTGCGACGACGCGGTAGTGGGAGATCGTGGAGTCGATCATGTCGGAGTGGGTAAGAGTCCTCTGATGATAGGGCGGGTGCAATCGGCAGTCAATCACCAGCGGCCTGAGGCGGTGCGCTTGGATGTTGCCGGATGCCCCATTCAGGGCCCTCCTTTAGCCTCGCGTGGGGATCTTAATTCGCCACGGAAAAAACCCGGCTCAATTCTCCCCGCTATCGCCATTCACCGCAAAATGTCCCGAATTGCCCCGTCACACCACTTCCCCGCAAGTCGAAGCTAGACAAGGATGAACGTACGAACTGTCCCGCCGCTGCGCCACTTCGCAATCGCAGCCCACAACCGAATGTTGCCGCCACAGCAAGCAGAGCGGCTTAACCACGCACCCCATCGGAGGGAAACGCAATGCTTTTGAACAAAACGCCGCAGGCCCTTACTCGGATCTTGAGCTACGGACTGGCCACACTGTTACTGGCGGCACTCGTCGCGCCCCAACTGCAAGCCCAGACATTGAACGTGCTGCACAGTTTTGCCGGCACGTCCGACGGCCTCTATCCGGTCGCTGGCCTCACCATCGACTCCGCCGGTTCGCTTTACGGAACCACGGCAGGCCTCATCTACACCAGCGGCCCCTCCTATGGAAGCGTGTTCCGCCTGAAGCCGCACAATGGCGCCTGGCTGTTCAGCCCGCTCTACGACTTCACCGGAGGCAACGACGGTGCCTACCCTCTCGCTCGCGTGGTGCTCGGCTCCAACGGCACCCTTTACGGCACCGTCAACCGTGGCGGCGTACAGAATTGCATGCAGGGATGCGGCCTGGTCTTCAACCTCCGTCCCCGCCCTGCTATTCCGCCCTCTCCCCTGACGCCGTGGAACGAAACCGTGCTCTACAGCTTCCAGGGATCCACCGACGGCGCCTACCCCGGCTATGGCGATATCGCCTTCGACGCGGCCGGCAATATCTACAACACCGGCAGCCAAGGCGGAATCAACAATTGCCCCGGCCATGTGGGATGCGGCGTGGTCTACAAGTTGACACGCTCGGGTAGCAACTATACCGAGAGCCCGCTGTACGCCTTCACCGCCGGCACCGATGGCGCGTTCCCCATCGCAGCCGTCGCCATCGATCACTCCGGCAACCTCTACACCACGGCCTACCAGGGAGGAACCAACAACGGCGGAACCGTCATCCAGTTGGCCCCCTCCGGCGGAGGTTACAACGAAACCACCATCCACCAGTTCATCGCGTCCACGGATGGAGACAATCCCTGGACTGGCGTGCTCATTGATAGCTCCGGCAATCTCTTCGGCGGCACCTCTCGCGACGGTATCGACGGCGGCGGCTCGGTCTACGAAATGTCGCCTTCGGGTGGAGGCTGGAACTTCAGCGTTCTGCAAAGCTTTAACGGCTCCGGCGCCAACCCTGGCCCGCAAGGCGTTTTGACCGCGGATGCCAGTGGCAACCTCTACGGAACCATCTATGCCGGCGGCGCTCACAACTACGGAGCCATCTTTGAACTGCGCCGCTCCGGCAGCAGCTTCACCTATATCGACCTGTACGACTTCACCGGCGGCAGTGATGGAGGGTATCCGGCCAGCACTGTCACCCTCGACAGCGTGGGCAACCTCTACGGCACCGCCTACCAGGGCGGAACCCACAACTACGGCGTAGTCTGGCAACTGGTACCGTAGCGTCTTTCCTCAGGCGACCCGTACCCGCGGGTCGCCGGGTGCCCCATTCAAGGCCTTCTTTTGGCCTTGAGTGGGGATTTTCGTTCGCAGTGCCTTAAGACCCGGCACCCGGATTTCACTGACGTCATAACTTTCAGGAGACAAAAAAAGCCCGGAGCTTTCGCCCCGGGCTGATGGTCAGACTTACCCCGATTACCCTTCGGTGGTCAGTTCTTCCGGTTCGTTCTCGCCTTCGTGGCGCAGCAGTTCCAGTGCGCGTTCGGCTTCTTCGTACGCCGCCGTCACTTCCTCCTGCACCTTGCTGGCAGCCTCTTCCATTTCCTGCGACAGCCGGACATTGCGGTAGTACTCCATGCCCGTGCCCGCCGGAATCAGACGGCCCACGATGACGTTCTCCTTCAACCCGCGCAGGTGATCGACCGCTCCCTGGATGGAAGCTTCCGTCAACACACGCGTGGTCTCCTGGAACGATGCCGCCGAGATGAACGAGTCGGTCGACAGAGACGCCTTGGTGATGCCCAGCAGCAGCGGACGGCCGGTAGCCGGCTTGCCGCCGTTGGCAATCGCCTTCTCGTTCTCTTCGCGGAAGCGGAACTTGTCGATCTGCTGTTCCAGCAGGAACGGCGTATCGCCCACGTCCTCCACTTTCACCCAACGCATCATCTGGCGAACAATCACCTCGATGTGCTTGTCGCTGATGTTCACACCCTGCAAGCGGTAGACTTCCTGGATTTCGTTCACCAGGTAAGACTGCAGCTCTTTCTCTCCCAGCACGGCCAGAATGTCGTGCGGGTTGAGCGGGCCGTCCATCAGGGGCTCGCCAGCGCGAATGCGCTCGCCTTCCTGCACATTGACGTGAACGCCGCGCGGTACCTGGTATTCCTTCTCGGTACCGTTGTCGGCCACCACGTAGATCTTGCGCTGCCCCTTGGCCACGTCGCCGAACTTCACCACGCCATCGATTTCGCTGATGACCGCGGTTTCATGCGGCTTGCGCGCCTCGAACAGCTCCTGCACACGCGGCAGACCACCGGTGATGTCTTTCGTCTTGGTGGTTTCGCGCGGGATCTTCGCCAGCACGTCGCCCGGCGTGACCACGTCGCCATCCTGCACCATCAAGTGAGCGCGCGACGGCATCAGGTAACGCTTGTTGCCCTTCGCACCCTTCATCACGATGGCCGGCTGGCGCTTCTCGTCCGGCGAGTCGATGACGACGTGGCGGGACAGACCCGTCACTTCGTCTACTTCCTCGTGCAGCGTCAGGCCTTCCTGCAGGTCCTTGAACTGCACCGTGCCGCCAATTTCCGTCAGGATGGCGAAGGTGTACGGATCCCACTCGACCATCACATCGCCGAGCGAAACCTGCGTGCCTTCTTCCACCTTGACCTTGGCGCCGTAGACCACCGCGTACCGTTCCTTTTCGCGGCCCTTGTCGTCGGTGACGGCAATCGAACCGTTGCGGTTCATCACCACCAGGTGTCCTTCTTTCGAACGCACCGTGATCAGGTTGATGAAGCGCACCGTGCCGTTGTTCTTAGCATCCAGGCGCGACTGCTCGCTGACTCGTGACGCCGTACCGCCGATGTGGAAGGTACGCATGGTGAGCTGCGTTCCCGGCTCGCCGATGGACTGCGCTGCGATGACGCCGGTGGCTTCACCCAGCTCAACCAGACGGCCCGAGGCCAGGTTACGGCCGTAGCACATCACGCAAACTCCGCGCTTGGACTCGCAGGTCAGCACCGAACGAATCTTCACCCGCTCGATACCCGCAGCCTGCACCGCACCCGCCAGGTCTTCGGTAACTTCCTGGTTGATGTCGACGATGATGTTGCCTTCGTAGTCCTTGATCTTCTCCAGCGAAACGCGGCCCACGATACGGTCGCGCAACGGCTCGATGATCTCGCCCGACTCCACGATGGAAGTCACGTAGATGCCATCGACCGTGCCGCAATCGTATTCGCTGATGATCACGTCCTGCGCCACGTCGACCAGCCGCCGCGTCAGGTAGCCCGAGTCCGCCGTCTTCAGAGCGGTATCGGCCAGTCCCTTACGGGCGCCGTGCGTCGAAATAAAGTATTCCAACACCGTCAGACCTTCACGGAAGTTCGCCGTGATCGGCGTCTCGATGATTTCGCCCGAAGGCTTGGCCATCAATCCGCGCATACCCGACAGCTGCCGGATCTGCTGTTTCGATCCGCGAGCGCCGGAGTCGGCCATGACGTAAATCGGATTCATCTCGCCGGCCTTGTCCTGCTGCTGCATGTCGCCGAACATCTCATCGGCAACCTTTTCCGTAATGCCCGACCAGATTTCCACCACCTTGTTGTAACGCTCGCCGTTGGTGATGGCGCCGTCCAGGTACTGCTGCTGGACCGCGATCGCCAGCTTCTCGGCGTCACGCACCAGGCCAGCTTTGCCCACCGGGATGACCATGTCGTCGATACCGATCGACAGGCCCGCGCGGGTGGCGTACTGGAAGCCGAGCTGCTTGATCCCGTCGAGCAACCGCACCGTCGTTTCCAGTCCGAAACGCAGGTAGCAGTAGTTCACCAGGTTGCCGCTGCCCTTCTTCTTCAGCAGGCCGTTGATGTACGGCATTTCCGGAGCGCCGCGCTTCAAATGGTCGTTCATGATTGCGCGACCCACGGTCGTCGCAATGAACTGCCGGTCGAAGTTGGTCGGCTCAGTGTGGATCACGTCCTGATCGTCGTACGCCGTGTTGAGGTCGATGACCTCACCGGTATAGCGCAGACGGATCGGGGTCAGCGTTTCCACTTCGCCGGCTTCCTTCGCCAGGATCACTTCGTCGATGTTGGCGAACGCGCGGCCTTCACCCTTGGCGCCCGGCTTCGCTTTGGTCAGGTAATAGATACCCAGCACCATGTCCTGCGTCGGCACCGTGATCGGCTGACCCGAAGCGGGCGACAGGATGTTGTGCGAGGCCAGCATCAGGACGCTGGCTTCCACCTGCGCTTCCGGCGACAGCGGAATATGTACCGCCATCTGATCGCCGTCAAAGTCCGCGTTGAACGCGGTGCAGACCAGCGGGTGGATCTTGATGGCCTTGCCTTCCACCAGCACCGGCTCGAAAGCCTGAATGCCCAGGCGGTGCAGCGTGGGAGCGCGGTTCAGCAGGACCGGGTGATCTTTAATCACCTCTTCCAGGATGTCCCACACGATGGGCTCCTGCTGTTCCACCATTTCCTTCGCCTGCTTGATGGTGGTGCAATGTCCGGTCTGCTCCAGCCGGTGATAGATAAACGGCTTGAACAGTTCCAGCGCCATCTTCTTGGGCAGGCCGCACTGGTGCAGCTTCAGATCGGGACCGACCACGATCACCGAACGGCCCGAGTAGTCCACGCGCTTGCCCAGCAGGTTCTGGCGGAAGCGTCCCTGCTTGCCCTTCAGCGTGTCAGACAGCGACTTCAGCGGGCGGTTGTTGGCGCCACGCAGCACCCGGCCACGGCGGCCGTTGTCGAACAGTGCGTCCACCGCTTCCTGCAGCATGCGCTTTTCGTTGCGCACGATGACTTCCGGAGCGTGCAGGTCCATCAGCTTCTTCAACCGGTTGTTGCGGTTGATGACGCGACGGTACAGATCATTCAGGTCAGAGGTGGCGAAGCGGCCGCCATCCAGTGGAACCAGCGGGCGCAGCTCCGGCGGAATGACCGGGATCACATCCAGGATCATCCAGTTCGGCTTGTTGCCGCTCTTGCGGAAGGCTTCCGTCACCTTCAGGCGCTTGGCATACTTCAACCGCTTCTGCACCGAGGTTTCCGTGCGCATCTTCTCGCGCAGTTCCACCGAGAGCGACTCCACTTCCACCCGCTTCAGCAGTTCCTTGATGGCCTCAGCGCCCATCATGGCCTTGAAGCCCGAGGCCCGGAACTCGACATCGAGTTCGCGGTACTTGGTTTCGTCCTTGATGACTTCGCGTTCTTTTACCGGAGCGTCGCCGGGCTCGACCACGACATACGCTTCGAAATACAGCACCGACTCCAGGTCGCGCAGCGAGATGTCCAGGATGTGCCCGATGCGGCTGGGCAGTCCCTTGAAGAACCACACGTGCGAGCAGGGCGAGGCCAGCTCAATGTGGCCCAGCCGTTCGCGGCGGACCTTGGACAGGGTGACTTCCACGCCGCACTTGTCGCAGATCACTCCGCGGTGCTTCATGCGCTTGTACTTGCCGCACAAGCACTCCCAGTCGGTGACCGGCCCAAAGATGCGGGCGCAGAACAGGCCGTCGCGTTCCGGCTTGAACGTACGGTAGTTGATCGTCTCCGGCTTGGTTACCTCACCGTGCGACCAGCTGCGGATCTTTTCCGGCGAAGCCAGACTGATGCGAATGGCGTCGAAGTCGGCAATGGCGTTTCCGAGATCAAATGGACTCGAGCGGTACATAGTTAGTCCTCAGTTATCGGTTGTCGGTTCTCGAAACCGACGGCTATCGGTAGAGCAGCGCTTTAGCGTCGCGTTACCGCACTTCTTTTTTTCCTGAGTTCCCGCCCGCCACTTGACGGCGGGCGGGAACTCTAAATCTCTAGCCGGTTAAGAGCGAAGCCAAAGGCCCGCTCCACCCGCCTTAATCGGCCGCGACCGGGGCTTCCGGGGCAACGATGGTCTTGCGATCGCCGACCTTGATCAGCTCCACGTCGAGACACAAGGACTGCAACTCGCGAATCAGCACGTTGAACGATTCAGGTACGCCAGGCTCAATCGCCGCTTCGCCTTTGACGATGGCCTCGTAAATCTTGGTGCGGCCATAGACGTCATCGGACTTCGCGGTGAGCAGCTCCTGCAGGATGTAAGCTGCGCCGTAGGCTTCCAGCGCCCACACTTCCATTTCGCCGAAGCGCTGGCCACCGAACTGAGCCTTGCCGCCCAGCGGCTGCTGGGTAATCAGCGAGTATGGCCCGATGGAACGCGCGTGGATCTTGTCATCAACCAGGTGCGACAGCTTGAGCATGTAGATATAACCAACCGTTACCGGCTGCTCGAACTTCTCACCCGTCATGCCGTCGTACAGGCTCGCCTTGCCCGACGTGGGCAAGCCACCCTGCTCCAGCAGCGACTTGATCTCTTCTTCCTTCGATCCGTCGAAGACCGGCGACGCGAAGTACACGTTGTCCTTCATGCCGTCCGCTACTTTTTCCAGCGTCTCGTCGTCCAGCGCCACCAGGTTGCCGACGAACGGCGTGTCCTTGAACAAGGCCTTCAGCTCCTTGCGCATGAATTCCGCCTTCGAGTTTTCCTTCAGCAGCTCGCCGATCTTCTGGCCCAGGGCGAAGCCCGCCCAACCTAGGTGCGTCTCCAGGATCTGTCCCACGTTCATACGGCTGGGTACGCCCAGAGGGTTCAGGACGATCTCCATCGGCGTTCCATCCTCGAGGTACGGCATGTCCTCTTCCGGCAGGATGCGCGCGATGACGCCCTTGTTCCCGTGGCGGCCGGCCATCTTGTCGCCCACGCTCAGCTTGCGCTTCATGGCGATGTATACCTTCACCAGCTTGATTACGCCGGGAGGCAGTTCGTCGCCCTTCTGCAGCTTGTCGACTTTCTCGCGGACGATCTTGCGCAGCACATCGATCTGCCGCGAAGTCATCTCTTCGATTTCGTCGATCTGCTCGTTGATGCGCGGGTCCTTGTCGGGGAACTTGATGCGCTTCAAGTTGCGCGTCGAGATCCGCTCGATGGTGTCGCGGTCCAGCAGCACGCCCTTGGTCAGCAGGCGCTTGTTGGTGCGTTCGTCGTGCAGGTCGGCCAGAACTTCCTTGCCGCCCAGCAACGCTTCCAGACGCTTCAACCGCTCATCGGTCAGGATTCGGATTTCGTCAGCCAGGTTCTTTTCCAGCTTGGCAATCTGCTCCGACTCAATGAACTTGGCACGCTCGTCCTTCTCCTGGCCCTTGCGGGAGAAGATCTTCACGTCCACCACCGTGCCTTCGATGCCCGGGGGACAGGTCAGCGAAGCGTCGCGTACGTCACCGGCCTTTTCGCCGAAGATCGCGCGCAGCAGCTTCTCTTCCGGAGTGAGCTGGGTTTCGCCCTTCGGCGTTACTTTGCCCACCAGGATGTCGCCCGCCTTCACCGTCGCGCCGATGCGGATGATGCCGCTCTCGTCCAGATCGCGCAGCGCCGACTCGCTCACGTTGGGAATGTCCCGCGTCACTTCTTCCGGTCCCAGCTTGGTGTCGCGCGACTCAATTTCAAACTCCTCGATGTGCACCGAGGTGTAATAGTCGTCCTTCACCATCTTTTCCGAGACCAGGATCGCGTCCTCGAAGTTGTAACCGCGCCACGGCATGAAGGCCACCAGCACGTTACGGCCGAGCGCCAGCTCGCCCATGTCGGTGCAGGGACCGTCCGCAATGACCTGCCCCTTGGCAACCCGGTCACCCTTCTTCACGATCGGCCGCTGATTAATGCAAGTGTTCTGGTTGGAACGCTTGAACTTGGTCAGCTGGTAAATGTCGCTGCCCACTTCACGCGACAGCTGCATGGGATGATGTTCGCCTTCGACGCGCACAATGATGCGCTCGGAGTCGACCGAGTCGATGATGCCGGAGCGGCGAGCCAGAACCACGGCTCCCGAGTCGCGCGCCGTCACGCCTTCCATTCCCGTACCGACGATGGGCGCCTGCGCGCGCAACAACGGTACCGACTGACGCTGCATGTTCGCACCCATCAGGGCGCGGTTGGCGTCGTCATGCTCCAGGAAGGGCACCAGCGAGGCGGCTACCGACACCAGCTGTTTCGGGCTGACGTCGATGTAGTCCACTTCGTCGCGGCTCACCAGCACAAAGTTGCCGGCCTTGCGGGCGTTCACCAGCTCCTGCACGATGCGGCCCTTGTCGTCGATCTCCGCGTTCGCCTGCGCGATCACGTGGCGATCTTCTTCCCAGGCCGACAGGTAGAACGAGTACGGCTCGAAATCGATCAGCTTCTTCTTGCGCTCTTTCAGATCGGCATTGATCTTCAGCGCTTCCGACTTCTCCAGGTGATCGCCGACGCGGAATTCGGCGTCGCCCGCATTCACCACGCTGACGAAGTCCAGCACCCGGCCGTTCTTCACCTTGCGGTACGGCGACTCGATGAAGCCGTAGTCGTTGATCCGCGCATAGCAGCTCAACGACGAGATCAGTCCGATGTTCGGACCTTCCGGCGTTTCAATCGGGCAGATACGTCCGTAGTGCGTCGGGTGAACGTCGCGGACTTCGAATCCGGCGCGCTCGCGCGACAGACCGCCCGGGCCAAGGGCCGACAGGCGGCGCTTGTGGGTGATCTCCGACAGCGGGTTGGTCTGGTCCATGAACTGCGACAACTGCGACGATCCGAAGAATTCGCGGATCGCAGCCATCACCGGCTTGGCGTTGACCAGGTCGTGCGGCATCGCCGTCGACATTTCCTGGTACACGCTCATCTTTTCCTTGATGGCGCGTTCCATGCGAACCAGTCCGATGCGGAACTGGTTCTCCAGCAGCTCGCCGACCGCGCGCACGCGGCGGTTGCCAAGGTGATCGATGTCGTCCACCGAGCCGATGTTCCGGCGCAGCTTCAGCAGGTACCGGATGGTCCCGTAGAAATCATCCGGCTCCAGCGTGCGGTTGTCGAGGTTGGTGGCATCTTCGCTCTCGAACAGCTTGATGTTGAACTTCAGCCGGCCTACGCGCGAGAAGTCGTACTTCCGCGGATCGAAGAACATGCCGTGGAACAGCGACGTCGCCGTGTCCAGCGTCGGCGGATCGCCCGGGCGCAGTTTGCGGTAGATCTCGATCAGCGCTTCCTGCGGCGTCTTCACCGAATCGCGGCGCAGCGTGGCGCTGATGACCGTGCCCACATCGTCGCGCTCGGGGAAGAACACGTGCACTTCGGTCACGCCCGGCTTCCATCATCTTCGACAGCTTGTCGGCCGTCAGCTCCGAGTTGGCTTCCAGCAGCATTTCGCCGGTGTTGATGTCGATGACATCGGCCGCCACAAACGCGCCTTCCAGGTCGGTAGTGTCGGCTTCGATCTCGGCAGATCCGGTGCTTCTGGATTTCCTTCATCACCGCCGCCGTAACCTTGCGGCCGGAGTGCGCAACCTCTTCGCCGCTCTTGGTGGTGATCGCCTTGGCCAGCTTCATGCCCAGCAGGTTGGTCGGCTTCTCGATCCCCGGCTCCAGCGTCCAGAACATCTTGTTGTCGCGAATCGCAATGCGATCGACGGTGTAGAACGTCCGCAGAATTTCTTCATCGGAACGCAGGCCCAGGGCGCGCAGGAAGATGGTTCCCAGGAACTTGCGCTTGCGATCGATACGCACGTACAGGATGTTCTTCTGGTCGTATTCAAACTCGACCCACGAACCACGGTACGGAATGATCTTGCCCAGGAAATACGTCCGGTTGTTGGCGGTCTCAAAGAACACGCCCGGCGAACGGTGCAACTGGCTGACGATCACGCGCTCGGTGCCGTTGATGATGAAGGTGCCGTTGGCGGTCATCAGCGGGATGTCGCCAAAGAAGACTTCCTGCTCCTTCATGTCGCGGATGGAGCGGTTGCCGGTCTCCGGGTCCTTGTCGAAAATCGTGAGCCGCATGGTGACCTTCAGCGGCGCGGAGTAGGTCATGCCCCGCTCTTCGCACTCGGCCACGTCGTACTTCAGCTGCAATCCCACGGGATCGCCGCACTTGTTACAGAAATCCGGGGTGTTGGCGTTGTAGGTGCCGCACTTGGTGCACAGCACATCGCCCAGGTGGAACGGGTCGGTCTTCACCGTCGAGCCGCAATTGCGGCAGGTGGTGCGCAGGTGATTCAGCCCCTTGAGGTGGCCGCACTTGCACTCCCAGTTGCCAATGGCAAACTCGACGAAGTCCAGCTGCGAGACGTTGCGGAAGTCGGTAATCGGGAACACCGACTGGAATACCGCCTGCAATCCGGCATCATCGCGTTCGCTCGGCAGGGCGTCCATCTGCAGAAAGCGATCGTACGAACGCTTCTGCACCTCGATGAGGTTAGGAATCTGGATGGTCGCCGGAATTTTTGAGAAATCGAACCGATTTCGGTTGGCAGTTTTCTGTTTCGCCATGTATAAAGCTCCTAATCAGTGCCGGCCAGCGTCGCTCTCGGTGGCCGTGTAGAACACAATGCGGGTGTGCGACGGTACAGAGTCCGTCCCACAGAGACAGGTTGGGGGTAAGAAGAGCCTGACACTGGATTTATGCGCACAAATACAATTGCGCCCGCAGAGACAGACGTCCCCGCAAGCGCCGCTTCGCGCGTCGTGCAATCCCATAACCAATTCGCCTGGGATATCGGCACATTTCGTGCCGCGATGTTGTTAGCTTCCCGCGCCAGTATGTTCAGGCCTTGTTCTCGTCCAGCCTGCCGTCACGTCCGAGCCTGACGCGATTCCGGCGAAGCCAGCCGCCCGCCACTATATGTTTTGATGCCCCAACTCTCAAAAAGAATCGGGTTCTCAACGATGCCCGGGAATTCCGCGATCCCCCGCTGAGAGAATCGCTTGCTTCCTCGCCTGCACCGCGCCTCTCCACGACCGCTCCGACATGAAGAAGAACATAGCCGCCGTCCCGGATAGGACGCCGACCGGACAGCAGCAGCCAGAACTCCGGTCAGCGCGCCCGGAGTGGATTCGCCACATCCCGCGGCCGATACGTCAGCAAGCGCCAAAAGGAGCCCTTGCCGGCGGTACCCGCCGCGGGTCGCAGCGGAAAAACTACTTCACCTCGACGGTTGCGCCCGCCTCGGCAAACTTCTTCTTGATGGTCTCGGCTTCTTCCTTGTTCACGCCCTCTTTGACCGTCTTGGGCGCGCCATCGACCAGGTCCTTGGCTTCTTTCAAGCCCAGGCTGGTGACTTCACGGACAGCCTTAATCACGTTGATCTTGTTGGCGCCCACCGCGGTCAGAACCACCGTGAACTCGGTCTTCTCTTCCGCCGGAGCCGCTGCCGCCGCACCCGCACCGCCGCCGGCAACCATCACCGGAGCCGCTGCCGCCGCCGACACGCCAAGACGCTCTTCCAGTTTCTTTACCAGGGCTGCCGCATCCAACAGCGACAAACCTACGATTGACTCTTCCAACTGCTGCAGATCCGCCATGTCTTTTCCCACCTATTCGTTAGTCGTTTTGTTGATTTCGTTCCCGGCCGCCGAGGTTTCCAATGTGCTTTCCGTCACGCCAGACCCGCGCAGCGAAGCACCCCTCACAACCGGATAACTCAATCTCTCAGGAGGCTTGCGCTCCCAAACCTGCTCGTACTTCAAACCCGTTGTTACTGAAAACTTGCCCGAACCTCAAAAATCGCTGTCATCCTGAGCGCCAGCGAAGGACCCTTATTCCCGTCAGGAACTCCGGGTGCCCCATCCTCGTCGCCCGCTTTCGGCGACAGGGTGGGACCAGAACCTAAGCCGACGCTTCCGCCGGAGCCGCTTCTGCCGGAGCTTCTACCACTGCCGCCGGAGCCGCCGCTTCTGCCGCGCCGCCAAACTTGCCCTTCTCCACGCCCTGGTTGATGACCACCGCCAGATCGCGGCCAATGGCGTTCACCACGGTCACCAGACGCTGCGCCGGAGCGCTCATCAGGAACAGCAGCTTGGAGTAAATCTCTTCCTTCGACGGCAACGCCGCCAGGGCATCGATCTCTTTGATAGCAATGACTTTGCCATCGACCACGCCGGCCTTGAAGGTGTACTCCGGATTGTCCTTGGCGTACTTGCTCAGCGCCTTGGCCAGCGCCACCGGGTCGCCGTCGGTGTAGGCAATCGAGGTCACGCCGGCGAGGCCTTTCAAGGCTTCCTCAACCGCGGTGCCCTTGGCTGCCAGCTCGGCCAGCGTGTTCTTGACCACGCGATAGTGGCCACCGGCGCCGCGTACCGCCTTGCGCAGTTCGAAATCCTTGCCCACCGTCATCTTGGCAAAGGTGCCAACGATGGCGTGGTTCGCGCCCTTAAACTCTTCGGTGAGCGTCCCTACCTGCTCGATCTTTCTTGCTTTGGTAACGGCCATTTTCAGATCCTTGTCTTCAATTTCGTCTTCAATTTGAAGAAGCTGGGCTCGGCGGCGCCAGCCAAAATTTTGGTCAGCGCTAAACCGCGCGAGCCGCAGCTTCCACCGGCGCGGTGTCGATCGCGACTCCCGGACCCATGGTCGAGCTGAGATAGCAACCCTTGATGTACTTGCCCTTGGCGACCGTCGGCTTCGCCTTGATCACGCTGGTAATGACCGTGGTCGCATTCTCTACCAGCTTGTCCGGCGTAAATGAAATCTTGCCCACCGGCACGTGCACCAGAGCCGTCTTATCCGTACGGAACTCCACCTTGCCGGCCTTGGTCTCCCGCACCGCGTTGGCGATGTCTAGGGTCACCGTGCCGGTCTTGGGGTTGGGCATCAGGCCACGCGGGCCCAGCACCTTACCCAGACGGCCAACCGACTTCATCATGTCGGGCGTGGCGATCACGGCATCGTAGTCGGTCCAGTTTTCTTTCTGGATCTTCTCCACCATGTCTTCGCCGCCCACGAAATCGGCGCCCGCCGCTTCCGCTTCGCGAACCTTCTCGCCGCTGGCGATGACCAGCACCTTCTTCGACCGGCCCAGACCGTGCGGCAAGACCACCGTGCCGCGGACCATCTGGTCGGCATGCTTGGGATCGACTCCCAGGCGCATCGTCAGGTCGACCGTCTCATCGAACTTGGCGAACTTGACCTTCTGCAGCAACGCAACCGCGTCCTGCAACATGTAAGACCGCGCTTCTACCGCGGCACGGGCCTTCTCAACGTTCTTGCCTGATTTCTTCATTCTGCTCCTCATCTCCCACCGCCAACCGTTGCTGCTGGATGGCCGTGGTATTTGCGATTGCGGCCTGGGCGGCCGCCTTACCTCCCACGTCGTGGGATAAACCTATCGGGTCTCGGGTGCCCCACACATTCGCGTTTTTCGAATGGGCGGGCTCGAAGCCGGTGCCGGGTGCCCCATTCAAGGCCTTCTTTTGGCCTTGAGTGGGATCTCATCCCTCTTACGCCGTAACTTCAATCCCCATCGACCGCGCCGTACCCTTAACGCTCTTTACCGCCGCTTCCACCGAAGCCGCGTTCAGATCGGGCATCTTCTGCTTGGCGATCTCCAGCACCTGCTTCTCGGTCACCTTGCCAACTTTGTCTTTGTTGGGAGTGCCCGAACCCTTGGCCACGCCCGCGGCGCGCTTCAACAGAATCGCCGCCGGCGGCGTCTTGGTGATGAAGGTGAAGGAGCGGTCGGTATACACCGAAACCACCACCGGAATAATCAGTCCTTCCAGTTCCTTCGCGCCGGTCTTGGCATTGAACTGCTTACAAAATTCCATGATGTTGATCTGCGCCTGACCGAGCGCCGGACCAACCGGGGGAGCCGGCGTAGCCTTGCCCGCCGCAATCTGCAACTTCACTGAACCGGTAACTTTTTTTGCCATGGTAAATTCTCGCTTTTCGCTACTCGCCTTTCGCTCTTCGCCAGAAGCGTCGCACCTGCGGTGCGAACGGCGAAAGCTACCAGCGGCATCTCTTAAACTTGCGTGGCCGTTCGCTTCTTGCCCGATCACTCGCGCCTTCCCTGCGAAGCGCGAAGAGCTGAAAGCGAAGAGCGGCTTCTCTACGTAATAACCTTTTCTACCTGCCCGAATCCCAATTCCACCGGGGTCGAACGTCCGAAGATGGTGACCATCACTTTCAGGGTCTCGCGATCTTCGTTCACTTCGTCCACCACGCCGGTAAAGCTGGCAAAAGGACCTTCGCTGATGCGCACCGACTCGTTCTTCTCGAACTTAACCTTGAGTTTCGGCTTTTCCTTGCTATCGGCGACCCGGTAAACAATCTGCTGAACTTCCTGCTCCGACAACGGCGTAGGCTGCTGGCCCGTGCCCACAAATCCCGTTACCCGCGGCGTGCCCTTCACCACGTGCCACACGTTGTCGTCCATGTCCATCTCCACCAGCACGTAGCCGGGATAGAACATGCGCTCGCTGGTGTACTTCTTGCCGCCACGAACTTCCGTGACCGACTCGGTCGGAATCAACACCCGCCCAATCCGGTGCTCCAGCTCGGGATAGGCCCGCACCCGCGATTCCAGCGACTCTTTTACCTTGCGCTCGAAGCCCGAATAGGTGTGGATGATGTACCACTTCATATTCGGGTTCGAAGGAGTCGCTTCCGCAGCGGCTGCGGCGTCGGCTGCCGTCATCTCCGGCGTACCCGGCTCGGCGACGGCGCCGTTCTTCTCCGATTTGGTTTCTTCTTCTGTCATTTTTCCGCGCATTAATGGCTGGTCAGGTACTTCAACAAGTGGTCCAGGCTCTTGCCGATGATTGCGTCGACGACCCAGAAATACACGCCGAACAGGAAGACCGTGATGATCACCACCGTGGTCGTTCCCTGCACTTCCTTGCGCGAAGGCGTTGTGACCTTGCGCATTTCCGTACGCACGTCGTTGTAAAAACTCTTCGCGCGTTGCGGCCACGCCTTCAGCGTGCTCAGCTTGTCGTTGCCAACGGTCTCGATTGCTGCCGACTTCGCCATCTGCTACCTTTTTCCGGCGCTTCCCGCGCCTGAACTGCTTTCGCGCCTCACCCCGGCGCTCCGTCCCGGTAGAACGACCTGAGTCGCCTACCGCCTGTCATCTTTTCATCCTATGACAGCTGCTTTTGCTGCCGCAGGACCTGCTTCCGAATCTGGCAGGGGCGGAGGGATTCGAACCCCCAAGTTCGGTTTTGGAGACCGACAGTTTAACCGTTGAGCTTACGCCCCTATACCGCCGCTGTTCGCTATTCGCCCTTCGCTAAACCCTGGCACCGATCAACCATCCAGCGAATAGCGAAAGGCGAGAAGCGAAAAGCGCCCCTCTTACTTCGTCTCTTTATGCGCCGTGTGCTTCCGGCATTTGCGGCAGAACTTGTTGAATCCCAGCCGGCCGGTTGTGGTCTTCTTGTTCTTGGTGGTGGAGTAATTGCGATTCTTGCAATCCTCGCACTGCAACGTAACAATCTCTCGAGGCATGAAGCGTTTCCTTTTCGTTTACCCCGCGGCTTGGTACCGCGAAGCCTTGTCCGCGTCCAAGCGCGGAAATCAGTGGAACAACCCAGTCACTCCACCGAGAAAATCGGGTGCCCCGTTCAAGGCCATCTTTTGGCCTTGAGCGGGACAAGAACTACGCAATGATTTCGCTGATGGTGCCGGCGCCCACGGTGCGTCCGCCTTCGCGAATCGCGAACCGCAAGCCCTTTTCCATCGCCACCGGCGTAATCAGCTCGATCTCCAGAGCCACGTTATCGCCCGGCATCACCATCTCCGCGCCTTCCGGCAACGTCGCCACGCCCGTCACATCCGTCGTGCGGAAGTAGAACTGCGGCCGGTAGCCCTTGAAGAACGGCGTGTGACGGCCACCTTCGTCCTTGGACAAGATGTAAACCTCGCCCTTGAACTTGGTGTGCGGCGTAATCGAGCCGCCCTTGGCCAGCACCATGCCGCGCTCCACGTCTTCCTTCGCCGTGCCGCGCAGCAGCAGGCCGGCATTGTCGCCCGCCATGCCTTCGTCCAGCTGCTTCTTGAACATTTCCACGCCGGTTACCACCGTCTTGCGCGTCTCGCGGAAGCCGACGATCTCCACATCCTCGCCCACCTTCACCTTGCCGCGCTCGATACGTCCGGTCACCACCGTGCCGCGTCCCTGAATCGAGAAGATATCTTCAATCGGCATCAGGAACGGCTTGTCGATATCACGCGCCGGCAGCGGCACGCTCTTGTCGACCGCGTCCATCAGCTCGTCAACCTTCGCTTCCCACTGCGCTTCGCCGTTCAGCGCGCCCAGCGCCGAGCCGCGAACCACCGGCAGATCGTCGCCCGGGAAGCCGTACTTCGACAGCAGCTCGCGAACTTCCATCTCCACCAGGTCGATCAGCTCAGGATCTTCCACCGCATCACACTTGTTGAGGAACACCACGATGTAGGGCACGCCTACCTGGCGGGCCAGCAGCACGTGCTCCTTGGTCTGCGGCATCGGGCCGTCAGTGGCCGCGACAACGAGGATCGCGCCATCCATCTGCGCCGCGCCGGTAATCATGTTCTTGATGTAGTCGGCGTGGCCCGGGCAATCGACGTGGGCGTAGTGACGGTTGGCCGTCTCATACTCCACGTGCGCCGTGGCGATGGTGATGCCGCGCTCCCGCTCTTCCGGCGCGTTATCGATGGAATCGAACGAGCGGAACTTGATGTGCGGGTTGTGCTTCGACAATACCTTGGTAATGGCCGCCGTCAACGTCGTCTTGCCATGATCGATGTGTCCGATCGTGCCTACGTTTACGTGCGGCTTGCTGCGGTCAAATTTCTCTTTCGCCATATCTCTTCTCTTTGCCTATGCCCTAGTAGTACCGGTAAAGTTTGTTGAACTTTTCGCGCAGGGGCAGATCTACCGCCTCCAGCGCCGTCAAATAAAATTCGCGAATCTGCGCCTGGTCGTTCACCGTCAGCGCATCGTAAAGCTGCCGCGCCGTCTTTCCGCCCTTGGCCAAACCCTGGTCCGCCTGCTCCAGCAGCTTCTCGCGCAGCACCCGGTCGAAGTCGCGGATGGGAACATCCTTGCGTTGCAGCAGCCGCAGAAAACGATCAACGCCGGCCGCCGCGAACACCCGCGCCATGGCCGACTGCAACTGCTCGAACTCCACCAGCTTTTCCACCGGAAGCACCGGCTGCTGGAACGGGATGCGCGACTCTGGCTGTGCCATCGAACTTTGCAAGGAACGGAAAACCGTAATGCCCGCCAAAGCGGGCCTTTCTTGTTTCTACCCGCACTTCGCGGGTTCAAAAATCTGGAGCTGATGATCGGGATTGAACCGATGACCTCTCCCTTACCAAGGGAGTGCTCTACCAACTGAGCTACATCAGCTTTTCACCACTTCTCAAAAACATCCCTCACTCACGTTCGGGATTTCGACTGCGGGCTCCCGCTTCACTCACGCCCACAAATCGCCTCAACTCTGGAGCGGGAGACGGGAATCGAACCCGCGACCAACAGCTTGGAAGGCTGTGACTCTACCACTGAGTTACTCCCGCTCTGCTGCTACCGCTCTGAACTGCTATCGTTCTGACTCGTCGCCGCGTTCCTGCTGCTGCTGTCGGCGGTGCCACGTCCAGCTGCGTATGGCAAACATGGCCAGGATCGCTACCGTGGCATACCGGAACTTCTGCTCGCTGAGCGTATTCCACGCTAACGCCGCTAAAACCGCGTACACACCCAACGCCAACCATAACCGCTTCATCCAACCACCGCACGCGGACTTCTCAGTTCGCGTCGTCGCGGGGACTGAAGAGCCGGGAAAAAACTGGTGCACAGGGGAGGATTCGAACCTCCGTAGATCCTAGGACCGGCAGATTTACAGTCTGCTGCCATTAACCACTCGGCCACCTGTGCACGTTCGACCGAGCATTGCGCTCCGGCTCACGCCAGAGTTCACGCTATCGCGGCCCGGATTCGCCAGTCGCGCAGCCGATGACGCGAGCCACAGAACGCTGACAAAGGACGTTGTCAAAGAACCACTACGCCAAACCTGCAACCCCGGCAAAACTCCGCATCAGCCGCGACCCTGCCGCCGCGCGCGTTTTACTTTGATGAAGCTGCTGCTGGAATCAGTTCTCTAGGAGAGCTGCGCGTTCCGTTTGGCCTGCTCCTGCTACGCCTTGCGGCGCGCTCAAAGGTTGCGATCCTGGAGCTGGCGAAGGGATTTGAACCCCCGACCCTCTGATTACAAATCAGATGCTCTACCAGCTGAGCTACGCCAGCGTGCACTCCCCGACGCCTTTGCGACCGGGCGATGCATGTTTCTTCCTGTCAGCCGGGACAAACCATGAGCTTACCATAACGGCATGCCGCGTGCAAGCGCACAACCAGCTGGTTTTACAACGACTTTCGAAGAGCTTTGGACCTTGAACTCGCTACTCCCTCGGGCCTTCGGGCTGGGGATTCTGCGGAGCGCGTTCGCCATCGAACGCTGTCATGCGGTCGCTTTCGATTCTAGCGCACAATCAAACCAGGCGGCAAGTTGCGCCCCCAAACACCGCTCTGCCGAAGCTGTCATTCTGAGGGTTTGGGCTGACTCTCGACAAGTGAGCTGTCATCCTGAGCGCCAGCGAAGGATCCCTATACCCGGCGCGATCTATCGTGCCGGGTGCCCCGGGTCTCGCGATGTTCGAGACCCGGCAGTGCGGATCGTGAACTGGTGTACCCCAATCAATTTCGAGTGGGTCCAACCTAGAACAGCAACAACTTTTTCTTCTTCTTTTTCTTCGAAGAGCTTTCCGTATTAGCGTCCGCAGTTGAGGTCGTTGCGCTCGAGCTGCTGGCTGCCGGCGTCGTGCTGCTGGCTGCCGGCGTCGTGCTGCTGGTGTTGGCTCCGGCCAGGTCGTTCACCTGCGTGGGAGGCAACGGCGGAGCAGCCCCGCCCGGCGCCAAATCATTCTTCATGTCCGTGCCCGCGCCACCATTGGTCGCACCGTCGGCTGGAGCTCCGCTCATCGCGCCACCCGCTTCCGCCGTGGTCGCGGTCGCAGCCGGAGTCGTCGCTGCTGTGCCGGCTGGGTTCGCCGTGCCATCGGTATGCGGCACCGGGGCGTTCGCCGCCGGGGCAGCCGCGCCTTCACCCACGCGTTCCACCGAAACCGAGTTGCCCATGCCCGCGCCCGCCAGCACGCTGGTCACGCTGGCATTGGCTGCACGAACCATGTCCGGCGCACTCGCCTGGTGAGGATCCACCAGCGTAGGCTCGCCCACCCGGGCCGCTTCGGAAACATCCGGCCCCTTATGGAAGTTCTCCATCACCTTGCCCACGGTTCCAATCGATCCGCGGCTGGCAATTTCTTTCTTGTCCTCGGCAATCGCTTCCGGCGTCGCCTTCGGAATAGGCTGCTTCAACGCTTCCAGCCGCTTCTTGGCGTCAGGCGCGCGGCCTTCCAGCGGATAGCGCGTCAGGATGCGGTCATACGCCGCCGCCGCGCCTTCGGTGTACTGCTTGATCAGTCCACCCTTCGCCGTCTCCGGCAAGCGCGAGTGCCGAATCACTTCAATTTCCTTCTCGTACGCGCCGCCCAGATCGAACAGCGCTTCGTCCGCCTGGCTGTACAGCGGATAGGTGTCGGCCACCGACTTCAGGCGGGCAATCGCCGCCGGATAGCTGTCGCGCAAATAGTAGAAGCGGCCAATTTCGTACTCGCGGCGGGCCAGCACTTCCTGCACTTCCAGCAGGCGCTGCTTGGCCTGCGGCACCAGCGAGCTGTCCGGGAATTGCAGAATCAACTGCCGGTATTCTTCTTCGGCGCGCCGCGCGTGGGTCGGATCGCGGTCCGACTTCTCCATCTCTTTGTAGTGAATGTTGGCAATCTTCATCTGCGCTTCCGCCGCTTCCAGCATGTTGGGGAAGAAGGTGATGAAGTCCTTGTACTCGCTCTCCGCCTGGGCCATGGCGGCGGTGCCACCCTCGGCGTACCAGGAGTCGCCGATCGCCAGCTTGGCGCGGGCTACGTATTCCGAGTCCGGATAAGTATTGATCAGGGTCTGCAGGCTCAGCCGCGCCACGTCGTACTTGCCGTGCTTCATCGCCTCCATGGCACGGTCGAACAGCACCTTGTCCGGCTGCTTGGAATCGACGTTGGCAATCGGGTTCTGGACCTTCTTGCTCTTCTTGGCTTTCTTATTGCTGCTGGTCGTAGGAGCCGCCGCAGCGGTGGAACTCCCGCTGGTGGTCTGGCCGCTGGCCGCCGCCGGCGTAGCGCTGCCGCTTGCACCCGGCGTCGCCGTAGTGCCCGAATTCTGGACCGGGCCCGCGCTGGTGTCCTGGGCAAAGGCGCCCAGCGACAGCAGCATCCATCCCATCAAAACCGTTATCAGTCCGCGACGAAACATCCTCACCACCTCTGGGAACCTTGACCTGGATAACCCGGCCGCCGCAGGGATGGCGCTGGCCGGGGATGATGCACGCCTGCCGCTCAGGCGTTTTGTAACGTAGCTTCCTGGGCCGCCTTCAGCAGGCCTTCCACATTCCTGCCGGGCTCGCCCTTGCCGAAGACGTGGCTGCCGGCCACAAAAATCTCCACTCCCGCGCGCCTGGCTCCGGCAATGGTCTCCAGGTCGATGCCCCCGTCGATCTCAATGCGGAAGTTGACGTTGCGCGCTGCCCGCATGGTAGCCAGCTTGCGAACTTTTTCCAGCGCGCCGGGAATGAACTTCTGCCCGCCAAAACCCGGGTTCACCGACATCACCAGCACGTGGTCCACAATGTCGAGCACCTCGCCGAGGGTCTGCACGGGTGTCGCGGGATTGATGGCCACACCCGGCCGCATGCCCAGGCTGCGAATCAGCTCCAGCGTGCGGTTCAGGTGAATGCAGATTTCCTGATGGACCGTCACCCAATTGGCGCCGGCATCGGCGAAATCAGGAATGAATTCATCGGGATGTTCGATCATCAAGTGGCAGTCCAGGGGAACTTCCACTGCTTTGCGCAGCGACCGGACCACCGGCGGCCCAATCGTAATATTGGGCACAAAGTGGCCGTCCATCACATCCACATGGAGGAGGGTGGCCCCACCCCGCACCGCAGCATTGGCATCTTCAGCCAAGCGGGCGAAGTCGGCCGACAGAATGGACGGCGCAATTTCGATCAAAAGCAGCTTCTCTCGCGAGTGATTCTGAGGATGATTTTACCATGCACCCGATTTGGCTCGCATGCCTCGAATGTGGCACGCAGCGCCGCGCCGATGGGCATGTTCGGTAGCGCCAACGGCCTAAGGCAGGACGCTTAGACCGACATCCGTCGACGCGCTTGCCCTTAACGCTCTGGCTGCGCCCGCCGGTAATAGAACAGGAGGGCCAGAATCACCACCGGAATGGCAAGTTCCAGGTAGAGAAACAGGCCGGAGTTGTTTTCCGCATGATTGTTGGCCTCCACAACCTGGCGGATGTGGCCAACCGCGTCTCCCAGAAGCCACACCGCGTTCGCAATCGCCGTAGCCAGCCAGAAATTTCCCCGGAACCAAACGCACAGGAGGCCCAGCACGCCTACAGTGAGATCGGCCATGCCGACCTCATATTCGTAGGGACTCGTGGCCCATCCGATAGACGCCGAAGTTTGCAGCGGACGAAAAACATGCGCGTAGGCGGTGAGCACACCCATCAGGCCGACGTAGACGAAGAGCAGATAGACAAGATAGGTTCCGGCGATCCCGGCGCCGCTGCGGCGACGGTCAGGCGAAACGGCAAGATGAACGGAGGCGGCGATCACCGCCATCAGAACAAAGAAAAGCTGGAACATGGGGGAGACTTTACCACCCCGCTCCCCTTGTGCGTGAGATCCGATCCGCTTCGTATCGGGGTGTGACGAGGTTTGTGTCAGGCGTGGTCAGGTTCGTGTCAGGGCACGACTTTAGTCGTGCCGCAAAAGCCTCCCTATTTCCGAGCCGGCTTTAGCCGGCGGCACCTCATCCGGTACGGCCCCACGTAAATTCAGCCCAGTGATACAGTTCTCCCCGCAGGAGGCCATCACGATGAAGCCAAAGACCCTGTACCTGGCTCTCTGTCTCTTGGGATTGCTGCTGCCCTACAGCCAATTTGTTCCCTGGCTGGCGCAAAATGGGCTCAACCTCTCGCTGTTCGCACGCCAGCTGTTCGCCAACCGCATCGGCGCCTTCTTCGGGATGGATGTGCTGGTGTCGGGTGTCGTGCTCGTCGTCTTCATGCGGATCGAAACCCGCCGCATTCCCGTAAAACAACGTTGGCTGCCGATTGTGGCTCTCCTGCTGGTGGGGGTGTCGCTCGCCTTGCCGCTCTACCTCTACCTGCGCGAGGTGCGACTGGAAGCAACCGCTCCCGCGTAACCGGTCAGATCAATTGTTTTTGTGGAAGCACGCAGCTCCAATAGAAGTGTCATCCCGGACCGCAGCGGAGGGACCTGCTCTCCAGCGTCGGGCCTGACGTCGCGCCCCGACGCAAGCCCACCGACCTGACGTCGCTGCTGAAGGATTTGGCGGAAAGCGACAAGCGAATAGCGAAAAGCGGCCTTTAGTACTTCGGCACCGTGGGATCCACCCGCTCCGACCAGGCATTGATTCCGCCGGCCAGGTTGTGTACCCGGGCAAAGCCGTTCTGCTTGAGGAAGTCCACCGCCTTCGCGCTGCGCCCGCCCATCTTGCAATGCACCACGATCTCGCGCGACGCATCCAGCTCGCCCACCCGCTTGGGCAGGTCGTTCAGCGGAATCAGATGTCCGCCGAGGTTGCAGATCTGATACTCGTTAGGCTCGCGCACGTCCAGCACGAACAGGTCGTCGCCCGCATCCAGCCGCTGTTTCAATTCTTCCGGAGTCATGTCTCCCATGCTAGCAGCCGCCGCAACCTCCCCGCCACGCACCCCGCAGAACTCCTCATAGTCCATCAGTTCCTTGACTGTCGGGTTGGCGCCGCACACCGGGCACTCGGGATTCTTGCGCAGCTTCAGCTCGCGAAAGCGCATGGCCAGCGCGTCCACCAGCAGCAGCCGCCCGATCAGCGGCTCGCCTACGCCCAGGATCAGCTTGATGACCTCCGTGGCCTGCATCACGCCGACCAGCCCGGGCAGAATTCCCAGCACCCCGCCTTCGGCGCACGACGGCACTACCCCGGGCGGCGGCGGCTCCGGATACAGGCATCGGTAGCACGGGCCGTCTTTCGTGGCGAAGACGCTGGCCTGTCCCTCGAAGCGAAAGATGGAGCCGTACACGTTCGGCCGGCCGGTCAGCACGCAGGCATCATTCACCAGGTAGCGGGTGGCAAAGTTGTCGGTGCCGTCGGCGATGATGTCGAACTGGCGGAAAATCTCCAGGGCGTTGGCGCTGGTCAGCCGCGTCTCAAAACGCCGCACCTCGACGTTGGGATTGATTTCCGCGATCCGCTCGGCCGCCGAATCCAGCTTTTTCCGGCCCACATCGCTCGTTCCGTGAATAATTTGCCGCTGCAAATTACTGACATCGACAATATCGAAATCGACAACACCCAGGGTTCCCACGCCGGCCGCCGCCAGGTACAGCGCCAGCGGCGAGCCCAAGCCGCCCATGCCAATGCACAGCACTCGCGCCTGCTTCAGCTTAAGCTGCCCATCCATACCTACCTCGGGCAGCAGCAGGTGGCGGGAGTAGCGCAACACCTCGTCGTTGGTCAGTTCCAGAGCTGGATTGTCCCCACGCGTCGCCATGTTGAGCCCATTATCGCCGCCCACCCGGGGCGGGCACAATCGCCGGCGCTGCGGTCTGTCCCAGTCCGCCTTCCCTCACCCCCAAACCGCCGAAAGGTATGTAGTCTCTGGATATTACCGAATCGTGTAACATGGAGGAAGCGAAGGCGATCCCTCCGTTTTCGCGGGCGAGTTTAGTAGGTAGTAACGCCATCCTGCCACGCGCTGAACCGCATCCATCTTCTTTAAGGATAGGAGTGTCATGTCGTCCCTTCTGCCCATGAAGGAAACATCGCGCGAAGTTGCGGTCGAGGTCACTCGCGCCCTCCAGCCCTGTTTTCCGGAGATCACCGCCGAGTGGCGGCAGAAGATATTTGCCGAATTTAACTTCGATGGGCGCGCCATGGCGGCGCTGGAGCGGCTGACCATCGGCACCGGATTCTCCATTTTTTCCCAGGCCAACTTCGCCGCCTTCTACGACAACCTGCAGCACTTCGGCAAGCGGCTGGCCAAGCTCAAGGTGAGCGCCAGGGCCGTGGCCCGGTCGCTGGAGATTTACCAGCAGCTCATCGATCCCTACCTGGAGCGGTTCTTCCCGGCGCATCGTCTGCCCGAAGTCACCGCCGCCATGGAAACCATCTCGTGGGCCAGCTATGTCGCAGTTTCCGCCGCCTACTCCGACGCCCAGAAAATCGAGTCCGAAACGCTGCTCTCGGTGCTCGACGCCGAACTTTCCGCCGGAAATCTGAACGCCCTGCTGGAGCGCCTGCTGCGTATCGGCACCCACACCTTCAATGCCAGTCTGGGGCTCATCCTGTTGAAGGATGGCGAGCAGCCCGTGCTGCGGGTGCAGGCGCAAGTGGGATTTTCCGGGGGCCTCGACGCGCTCGAAGAACCCACTGCCATCGGCGAAGGCTTTGCCGGACGGATCGCCTTGACCGGCGAGCCCGCCATCTTAGCCGACTTGCGCAGCTCGCAGGAAAATCTGGATCCCTTCCTCCAGGACAAGGCCCTGGCGCTGTGGGGCGTGCCCTTGCGTTCCACCGCCGGCGTCATCGGCGTGCTGGTCATCGGCTTTTCCCATCCCTATGACTGGCTTCCCACCGAACTCGAACTGCTGCGCGCCGTCGCCGACCGCTCGGCGCTGGCCATCGATCGCGCCGGCATGACCGACGCCTTACGCGAGCGCGAGATGCGCATCGCCGAACTGTCCGGCCACCTGCTGCACGCGCAGGAAGAAGAGCGCAAGCGCATCAGCCGCGAACTGCACGACGAAACCGGCCAGGCTCTGATGGTGATCCGTCTCTACCTGGGCATGCTGGAAGGCACCGTCCGTACCCAGACAGGACGCGCCAAGATTCAGGAGACCCTGGTGGTCGTCGATCGCACCATCGAAGGCATCCGCCGCATTATCGGCCGGCTGTCACCGCTGGTGTTGCAGGAACTGGGCCTGATCGCCGCCGTCCGCAAGGAAGCCAAAGACCTGGCCAAGAGCGCCGGGGTCAAGACTAAAGTTACTGTCCCGCCGGACTTCGGCCGCCTGCCTCCGGTACTGGAGACGGCCATCTACCGCGTGGTGCAGGAGGCGCTGCACAACGTGGCCAAGCACGCCGGGGCCAGCTCCGTCACCATCGAGATGAAGCACGAGGGCGACACCGTCCGCCTGCGCATTGAGGACGACGGCGTGGGCATTCCCCCCAAGCCGACCGCCGGCCGCCAGACCTTCGGCATTGCCGGCATGCACGAGCGCATCGGCAATCTCGGCGGAAAGATGACAGTGACCTCGTCGAAAGGCAAGGGAACCCGCATCGAAGTAAATGCACCGGTATTGAACCGGCGCGGCGCCAACGGAAACCAGCAGATTGGCGTTGTCGCCCAAGGCGCATGACCACTGGCGCCGGCGTAAACGCCAGAATTGAATTACGCGGATAAAACATGGCAAAAATCAGATGTTTGTTAGTTGACGATCACACGTTGTTCCGGCAGGGCGTGCGCCGCCTGCTGGAAATGGAAAGCGATTTTGAGGTGGTGGGTGAGTCCCCCGACGGCGGCGATGCGGTCGAGAAAGCCCGCGAACTACGACCCGACGTTGTCCTCATGGACATCGGCATGCCCGGGCTTGTCGTCGTTCGAGGCCACCCGCCACATCAAGAAGAACCGTCCCGAAACCAAGGTGCTCTTCCTCACCATGTACGAGGACGAGGACTACCTGGTGCAGTGCCTCGAAGTAGGCGCCGCCGGCTACGTGCTGAAGGACACCCCTGCCATGCAGTTGGTGAGCGCCGTCCGCGATGTGTACAAGGGCGGCAAGTATCTCAGCTCGCAAGTGTTGGGCAAGCTGGTGGAGGATTTCCGCGCCCGGGTGCGCGACACCAAGATGCGCCCGCGCATGTCGACGCTGACCCCACGTGAACGCGAGATCCTGAAGCTGCTGGCCGAGGGCAACTCGGTGAAAGAGATTGCCGTGCTGCTGGGCCTGAGCGTGAAAACCGTCGAGGCGCACAAGTTCAACCTGATGCGCAAGCTCGACATCCACAACAAAGCGCAACTGGTGACCTACGCCATCCAGAAGAAGATCATCAAGATTCCGGTGAGTCAGTAGGGGTCAGGGTAGGGTCAGGGGTCAGGGGTCAGGGGTCAGGGGTCAGGGGTCAGGGGTCGGGGTCAGGGGTCAGGGGTCAGGGGTCAGGGGTCAGGGGTCAGGGGTCAGGGAAAGTTCGGTCGCCAGGCCGAGAGCGTTCCACAAATTGTTTTCAATCCTTAGCGGGCCGCACGGCCTATAATTCACTGCATGTTTCCCGCTGTCATCCTGAGCGAAGCGTTCGCGCCTTTTGCGAACGCGTAGCCGAAGGACCTGCGGTTCGTTCGCAGTGAAGCCCGCATGGCAAAGTGTCACGCGCCGCACCTGCGATGTGCCAACTGGCCACTGACCACCAGTCACGAGCCACCGTTTCCTGCCATCCTAAGCGTCAGCGAAGGACCCCTACCCTCGCTACGACTCCTGCTGTTGCATCGACGCCGCGAAGCAGCAGGATCGATGCCGAGACACGGTCAAGCCCGACACTTCCGGCGCCCTATTCCTCATCCATCAACGTGTCATCCCGACCGGAGCGAAGCGAAGTGGAGGGACCTGCTTCCCCTGCAGCGAACCGGAGATGTATGACGCAACAACGTTCACCGGCTTCGACGCCACCCAACTGAACACTAACCACTGACCACCGGCCACTACTTTCTTGCACCCGATCAGCTCCGGTGTTAATCTAACTAACTAGTTAATTAAATGCCGCATGCCCCCAAACTCGAGCTCCGCCGCGGCAGCCGCCGCCAGCCGCAGGCCAGCCGCAACGCCATCCTCCAGGCCGCGTTAATGGAGTTCGCCCAGGAAGGCCTGGCCGGCGCGCGGGTCGACGCCATCGCCGCCTCCGCCGGGGTCAACAAGGCGCTGCTGTACTACTACTTTCACGACAAGGAAACTCTGTACGGCGCGGTGCTCGACAGCTTTTTCCGTCCCCTGCTCGACCGGGTGATGGCGGTTTGCGACCGGCCGGGCACCGCCGGTGAACGTTTTCTCGGGTACGCCCGGGAGCACTTCGACGCCGTGGCCGAGTCGCCGTTCTACCCGCGCATCTTCATGGGTGAGCTGACCACGGCCAGCCGAGGCGGCTCCAGTCATCTGGAGCGCCTCATCGCCAGCTACATGAGCCCCATCGGACTGCGCGTTCTCGCACTGCTGCAGGAGGGCGTGGACAGCGGCGAGTTTCGCGCCATCGATCCCATGCAGTTCGTACCCTCGGCCATCGGGTCCATCATGCATTACTTCCTGACCGCGCCGTTGCGGCGCCGGTTTGCTCCCGGCGATCCGCACAGCCCGGCCGCTATCAACGCGCGACGCTTCGCGGTGCTCGATTTCATTGCCGCGGGCTTATTTGCCGATCGCGAAGCGGGTATCCGGCTGGCCGCCGAAGTCGCGGCCTCAGGCCCCAATCATAACGCAGTTCCCGAGAAACAAGCTCAACCAGCGGTGCCCAGCAAGCGAGGTAAACGGAAGTGAAACCGCACAAATTCTTTTTCTTTCTGCTCATTCTTTTCGGCGTTGCGGCCGCCTACTACTTCTATTCCACCGACCGCACCAGCGAAACCGTGCTCATCGGCATTGTCGACGCCAACCAGGTCATCGTCAGTTCCAAAATCATGGGCCGCGTGGAGAAGCTTTACGTTGACGAAGGCTCGAAGGTGAAGGCCGGCGATCTGATCGCCGAGATCGATTCGGCCGAACTGGAAGCGCAGAAGAACGCCGCGCTGGCGACCATCGACGCTTACGGTTCGCAAGTATCGTCGCTGCGGGCCACCCAGGCGCAGACCCTGGGTGAGACCAACAGCGGGGTGGTCAACGCGCAGGCTCGGCTGGCTGCGGCCAAGGCAACGCTGGCGCAATCGAAAGCCGACCTCGCCCGCATCCAGAGCGATTCGCAACGCATGATTGCCCTGGCCAAAGCCGGGGTGGAGTCGGACCAGGACAAGGTGCGCGCCGAGCAGCAACTGACCGCGCAGGAAGCGGTGGTGGAGAGCGCGCAGAAAACCGTCGACGCCGCCCAGGCTGACTTGAACACCGCGACCGCGCGTCTGCATAGCCAGGGCGCGGCGGCCAGCAACGTGGCCGCGAACGAAGCGCAGGTGGCCAACGCCAAGGCCCAACTGGCGCAAGCCGACACCCGCCTGGGCTACACCAGGATTTATGCCCCGGTCAGCGGAACGGTTTCGGTACGGGCCACCCGTCAGGGCGAAGTAGTGAATCCGGGAACGCCCATCGTCACCATCATCGACTTCAACGACACCTGGGTGCGCGCCGAAGCTCCGGAAACCGAGAGCCGCTTCATCGCCAACGGCGACAAGCTGAAGGTGCGTTTGCCGGCCGGCCAGCCGATTGAAGGCACGGTGATTTTCAAAGCGGTGGAGAGCGACTTCGCCACCCAACGCGACGTCAGCCGCCGCAAGCGCGACATCAAGACCATCGGCCTGAAGCTGAAGGTCGACAATCCCGACGGAGCGCTGGTCCCCGGCATGACCGCCGAGGTGCTGCTGCCGAAAGACCTGGGCAAGGGGAAGAAGTGGACGTGTGACGAACGGGAGCCGGGCTCGATCCAGCTTGGAGGTTCGTCATCCCACCTGAGCCAAGAGATGGCTAGGATAGGGCACCCGCGGACATTTGCGTCGTACCGCAGATCCCTCCGCTCCGGTCGGGACGACAATCTTGATAGGGCATGAAGAGTTTAGTGTCAGGGGTAACAACCCCGGGTCGCAAGAAACGGGATTTTGAACTGGTTTAAGCGCGACCCGAAAACCGAGACGGCCAAACCAGCCAACCCCAGCGCGCCGTACACCGGCGACGCCATCGTGGTCGATCACATCACCAAGAAGTACGGCGACTTCACCGCAGTGGACGATGTCTCGTTCAACGTGCAGCAGGGCGAGATCTTCGGGCTGCTGGGGCCGAACGGCGCCGGCAAGTCCACCCTCATCCGCATGATGACCACGCTGCTGCCCATCACCGGCGGACGCGCCCTCATCAACGGTTTCGATGTTTCGAAACAACCTGACTCAGCCCGGCAGTGCATGGGCGTCATCCCGCAGGCGTTGACCAGCGACATCGACCTGACGGTGGAAGAGAACCTGAACATCTACGCCAAGCTCTATGGCGTCAACGCCGAAGACCGCAAGCGGAACATCGACGACCTGCTGGAGACCGTCGACCTGACCAAGTGGCGCAACGCGCAGACCAAGACGTTCTCCGGCGGCATGCGGCGCCGGCTGGAGATTGCGCGCGGGCTGGTGCACAGTCCCAAGATTTTCTTTCTCGATGAGCCCACCACCGGCCTCGATCCCGTCTCCCGCGTCGCCGTGTGGGAGATGCTGACCGAGATCAAGAACCGCCGCGCGCTGACCATCCTCATCACTACGCACTACATGGACGAGGCCGACCGCCTGTGCGATCGCATCGCCATCGTCGATCACGGCAAGCTGGTGGCGCTGGATTCGCCCGCCGCGCTGAAAGCCAGCGTGCCCGGCACCAACGTCATCGAAGCGCAGTTTCTGAACGCGCCCGCCGACTGGCAGCAGGACCTGGAGAAGCTCGACGACGTGACCTCGGTGCAGCCGGAGGCCGCCAACATGTTCCGCATCCTCACCAGTAACGGATCGAAGACCACGACGGAATTGGTGGAGCTGGCGGTGCGTTTGAACGTGCAGGTGAAATCGCTCTCGGTGCAGAACACCACGCTGGACGACGTATTCGTTCACTTCACGGGACGGCAGCTGCGCGATGAACAGGTGAAAGCCTTCAACTTCGTCATGCCTGACCGTCCGGGGATGCGGCCATGAATCGAATGACCATGGGCACGATTATTTCGAGGATACGACCTTCGCAGGTTGCCGAAGAGGTTTCCGCTGCGGTGGTTTGTATCAGGGCACGACTTTTAGTCGTGCCACGAAACCTTGAATAAGAACTGGGCTTCAGCCCCTGCACGACGTGTGCAGCGGCTAAAGCCGTGCACGCTTGTGCGCCCATCGGCACGAACAAGGTCGTGCCCTGACACAAGGCACACGTTGTTTAATTTCAGCACCCAGGGAAATCGCTCCCGTTGTTGAACGGGCCGAATTGAAAGATAGGTTGAATCACCCATGAATCGAATGTGGGCCATCGTCGAGCGCGAGTTGCGCAAGTTCTTCCGTTCTCCGGCACTGATGCTGGTGGCCATGGTGTTTCCCCTGGTGCAGCTCATCGTGCTGGGCAATGCCTTCGGCGGCAAGATCAAAGAGGCGCGGCTGGGCGTGGTCGACCAGGACCATGGGACCCAGGCGGTGAAGGTGCGCGAGGCGCTGGCCGCGGTTGAGTCCAACGCCCAGACGTTCTATCCCGTGCCATATGACAACGAACAGCACGCCATGGAAGATGTGCGCACCGGCAAGCTCGACGGAGCCATCGTCATCCCGCAGGATTACTCGCGGCGGGTGTACGAAGAGAACCATCCGCGCATCGCGCTCATCGTCGACAACACCGACAACTTCATGAGCTCCACACTGGAGCAGGAGTTCAGCGACCTGGTGAAGGCGCTGAACAATCCCGACGTGGATCCGGCGCGCATCGTGCAACAGATCTCGCTCGACACGGTCGAGCTCTATCCGTACATCGAATACATGAAGTACCTGCTGCCGGGCTCGATCGCGCTGGCCATGTTCGTGTCGGTGATGATCGGCGGCGGCATGCTGTATATCGACGACAAGGCGCGCGGTGTGCACGAAGGTTACCTGGTCACGCCCATCACCAAGTTTGAACTGGTGGCCGGGCTGAACATTGCGGGCGCGCTGAAAGCCATCATGGCGGGCGTGGTCATTACCGTGCTGGGATCGCTGCTGTCGGGCCTGAGCACGGTGTTCACCCTGGAAAACATGCTGCTGGTCTTCCTGATGATCGTGGCCACGTCGCTGGCGTTCAATACCATGATGTTCCTGATGATGGTGCGGGTAGAAGATCCGCTGGTGCCGCGTGCCACCTTCGGCATCCTGAACACACTGCTGTTCTTCCCCAGCGGCGCTATCTATCCCATCAAGGCGTTTCCGCCGTGGCTGCGCGGCATCGCGTACGTCGATCCCTTCAGCTACTCGGTCCACGGCTTCAAAGCGCTGCTGTTGAAAGATGCCGGCTTCGTGGCCATTCGCTCTGATCTGCTTTTTCTGACGGTGTCGGCGGCGGTGATGATTACGATCGCGACGGCATTGTTCAAGCGGACGCTGTAGGGTTGATTGTGTCAGGGCACGGCTAAAAGCCCTGCCCTGACACAAGGCACCTTTTCCACAGCCCAGGTTTTTCCCCAATAAATAAGAAAACTCCGGACGTGTTCCCTCGCATCTCATGGGCTGACGTCAACATTCTTGCCCTTCGGCCAAGGGCGAATTCCGTATCGCAAAATTTCGATCATCCTAGGAGGACAACAATGAAGAGTTTTCTGGTGGGCTTGGGCGTGGGCGTTGGTCTCGCGCTGCTGTTTGCTCCTATGAGCGGAGAAGAAACCCGTTCCAACCTGGCCGACCGCGCCAATGACCTGGCCAACACGGCGCGCGACACGTACGAGCAGGGTCGCGGCAAAGTGCAGCGCGGAGTCGAGAACATCCGCGGCACCGCCGAAAAGGCGATGGGTCAGGCGCGCGACAAGGTCAACGATGCGGCCGGCGTGGTGCAGGATAATCTGCAGAAGGTCCAGGCCAGCTAGGTTCGTCACGCACAGTCGTGAGGAAGGGCAGGGGAGCGATTCTCCTGCCCATTTTTTTGCGCTCAATTTATGGGGTTGTCACCGACCGGAGGCGGCGGGGTTTGCCGACGGAAGGGAAAGACCTGCCTCGGTTGGGGCGGCTTCTTGTTGTGTTGGCGGGAATGTCGGCGTCACGGCGAACAAACCGCAGGTCCTTCGACTCCGGTGCTACGCATCTTCGCTCAGGATGACAAAGTGAGTGGCGAAGCGGAGCGACGTGTTGATTGCAACAAAACTCCTCGGCTGCGCCCCGCATGCGCCGCCGACGGTTTATTCTGATAGTTCAATCTTCTTACGAGGGACTTCTTACATGCAGGTACTGGAGAACTGGCAGCCCAAGGGTGTCACGGTTTACATGGACGATAAGCGATTTGTGAATTGCATTCTCACCGAATGCAAGCTCATCTACGGCGGGGGCGATGTCACCTGGGAGAATACACAGTTCGTGAACTGTCAGCTCACCTTCGATGGCGCCGCGCAGCGCACCGTGGCGTATTTGCAGAACTTCGGATTGATGCGTCCGCCGGAGAAGCAGTCCGCTCCCACCATCCAGTCAAATTCCGGCATCAACTGAGCGGGCCGCTTCCCGTGACCCATACGTGAAAAGCGGCCGCCGCGGTTACGGGGTGAACTTCCATACCGTGCCGCAGCCGTAGGGATAGCAGTCTATGCCGCCCTGGTAGGTGGTGCCGTAGAGGTTTCCCGTCGGCATCGATCGCCAGTCCGCCATAGGAATATCGCCCATCGCTGCCGCCGGTGAAGTTGTAGAGGGTGGTGTAGGTCCAGCCGCCGGACGATGGCGTCATCTTGAAAATCGTTCCACCGACACCGCAAGTTGTCGTGCCATACAGGTAGCCGGAAGCGTCCATCACCAGCGGGCCGGAAACGCCGCACCCGATGCCGCCCGGCACCTGCACCAACACATTGAAATTCCAACCGCCATTCGACGGGCTCAGCTCATAGACGGTGCCGCTGCCGTAATATCCATTCATCGAGGCGCCCCCGTACAAGTTTCCCGCGCTGTCCATAATGAGACCCTCGGGATAACTGCCGTCGCGATAAGGGACAAATTGATGGAGGATGCTCTCCGTCCATCCCGATCCGCCTGGGCTTAACTCGAAGACCACGCCCGAGGTGTCGTACAAGTTGCCGGCGCTATCCCTGACGATGTCATCGTAGGGCGGCCCGTCGGCGGTGGTGAATACGTGCAGGATGGTTTCCGTCCAAACGCCGTTCGAGGGCGATAACTCGTACGCGGTGCCGATGTCGCGCGGGCCGCCGGCCGCGGTGAAGCCATAAAGATTCCCCTGCGGATCGAAGACGACTTTGCTGCCCCGGGCGCCATCGTCGAGGGAAGTTTGTTGAAAGACGTGCAATACCGTCTCATCCCAGGAGCAGCTCACGCGTTGGCAGGGACGCGCGGGCGGTCGCAGGCTGAATTCCACGCCGCAGCCGCCGGTGCACTCCCCTCCTCCACCGGCATAGGTGCCGCTGTACAAAGCTCCGCTGGGTCCAACGGTCAGCGGCGACAGGGGAATGCCTCCATCCACGCCCCCGGTGAATTGATAGATGGGCGCGAAGGTCCAGCCACTGCCGGAAGGCTTGAGCTGAAAGACCGTCCCGTGTCCCAGGCCACCCAATTCGGCCGTTCCGTACAAACGCCCGGAGCCATCCATGGTCACGGCGGTAGCAGGATTGGCGCCATCCGGCCCGCCGGTGAAGCTGTGCAGCACGGTCAAGGTTTGGCCATGGCAGGTGATGGCGGCAAGGCAGCCAGCGCCGCCAGGAAGAACAGTCGCAACAGCAGATAGCTACGGAGAAAACGATTTGTGGCTGGTTGATGGATGGACATGTCGGATTTTCCTTCCGCAGAGAAAAGGGCGCTGCGTTTGGCTACTTAATCTCACATCGACCTTGGTTTCTCAAGCGAAAACTTGGCGAATTTGCTGGAGGGGGGCGGCTAAACTTGCGGTCAGGGCAATCCTGGGTGGAGCACACCTTCAGGCGTGCAATAGAACCACTATCTCTTATCTCGGCTTCAGCCGACTGGGGTAGGCGCTCAGATTTACCTCAGGCGCTGAAGGCCGCGCGATTGCAATCGTGGCCTGCACTTATGCACGCCTGAAGGCGTGCTCCACCCACACCGGTGATTTCCAGCAGACCCGCACATCCAAACTTCAGTGCCGGTTGGAGAGGCGGCGACGCAGGCCGGGTAGTCCGTCACCTGCCTGAGTGATAAGATTCACAGACACTGTCGAGTGCCGAAGCGCAGCCTAATGTCGCGGTTGCCAGGCGTCTGATCGCAAGACGTCAGGGCGAGGCTAAGTACGATCTCTCAGCTTGCACGTACGACCTCATGCCAGCTAGCGTTCTCCTCCCGGAACGCAATGCGACCGGCGCCTATTCATCTTCAGGACCTACTTTTCCGTTCCCTGTACATTTCCAGTTTGGTGCCTGGGCTGGCTGAGCCACGCACCTCCCGGAACGCCGGCCCGTCTCTCCGCTGCACGGTTTCACCCGGAGGTTTCCATGCTTCATCTCGACACCGGTAACACCGGCTTCATGATCTTGTGCACCAGCCTGGTCATGCTGATGACGCCCGGCCTCGCCTTTTTTTACGGCGGGCTGGTAGGACGCAAAAACGTTCTGGCCATCATGATTCAAAGCTTCGTCTCCATGGGCTGGACAACCGTAATCTGGTACCTGTACGGATATTCGCTGTGTTTCAGCGGCGACTGGCACGGCATCATCGGCAACCTTGACCAGGCCTGCCTGCGCGGGGTCAACCTGAGCACGCCTTCTCCCCCCAACAGCACCATTCCGGCGATGGTCTTCATCGCCTACCAGATGATGTTCGCGATCATCACCCCGGCGCTGATCTCCGGCGCCTTCACCAATCGCGTGACCTTCAAGGCTTACTGCCTGTTCCTCACCGGCTGGCTGACGCTGGTGTACTTCCCCTTCGTCCACATGATCTGGGGCGGGGGCATTCTGCAACGTTGGGGCGTGGAAGACTTCGCCGGCGGCATCGTGGTGCACAACATCGCGGGACTGGCGGCGCTGGCATCGGTGCTTTACGTGGGCAAGCGGCGGGTGCTGGATCGCGGACCGCACAGCATTCCGCTGGTCGCGCTGGGCACCGGCCTGCTGTGGTTCGGATGGTACGGCTTCAACGCCGGCAGCGAAATGCGGGTCGACTCGGTGACGGGCACGGCGTTCCTGAACACCGACATCGCGGCGTCGTTCGCCGCGGTAGCGTGGCTCATCGTCGCCTGGATTCGCGAGCGCAAGCCGAAGTTCCTGGGGCTGCTGACCGGCGCGGTTGCCGGACTGGCGACCATCACTCCCGCGGCAGGTTATGTCTCGCCGTCGACAGCCGTCATCATCGGCATCATTGCCGGCGTGATCTGCTACTTCGCGGTGGAAATGAAGAACAAGTTGCACTGGGACGACGCGCTGGATGTCTGGGGCGTGCACGGCGTCGGCGGATTCATCGGCATCCTGCTGCTGGGCGTGTTTGCCAACAGCGCGTTCAATCCCGCCGGGACCAACGGATGGCTCTACGGCAATCCCGGATTCTTCTTCAAGCAACTGGTGGCGGTGCTGTTCTCGTCGGTGTGGGCCTTCGGATTCACCTATGCCATGCTGCGCATCATCGACATCTTCACGCCGGTGAAGGTCGAAATGATGAGTGAGGAGATCGGCTTGGACGAGTCGATCCACGGCGAGCACGCGTACGAGACGCTGGAAGTGGAAGACCTGTTCAACAGCGACCGTCCGGGCGTGAAGGTAGCGGCGGTTGCGGTCGACGTTCACGAGGCAGGACCGATGGACCCGCTGAAGTAACAGCACTGGTGGTTCGGCAATGTTTGACCGGAGGGGGCGATGACGGCATCGCCCCTTTTTATTGGTGCGAGAACCCGCGCCGACGTTGCCATTTTTTCATCCGCGCGTACGACTAAAGTTACCGTCTCGCCCCGCACGGCTGGTCATAATGTTGAAATGGCAAGTGCTTTCCCCATGGAGCGATGGCTGCCTAAGTCCGTCCTCTGCCTGCGCGACTACAGCACTGCGAAATTTTCCCGCGACCTGATTGCCGGCGTTACAGTCGGGCTGGTCGCGCTGCCGCTGGCGATGGCGTTCTCCATTGCGTCGGGGCTTTCGCCGCAGGCGGGCATTTACTGCGCTATCGTCACCGGGTTTTTGATTTCTCTGCTGGGCGGATCGCGGGCGCAGATCGGCGGCCCGACCGGCGCATTCGTCGTGGTGATCGCCGCAATCGTCGCCGCGCACGGGGTGGACGGCCTGTTCATGTGCACGGTGATGGCGGGCCTGCTGCTGATCATCATGGGCGCTACCGGCATGGGTTCGGCGGTGAAGTTCATTCCCCGGCCCATCGTCATCGGATTCACCAACGGCATCGCCATCCTCATCGCCAGCACCCAGGTGAAAGATTTCTTCGGGCTGCACGTCGACAAAATCCCCAGCGTGTTCTGGCATGCGCATGGAAACCCTGGCGGCGAACTTCTTCACCCTGAGTTACGCGACCACGGCGCTGGCGGTGGCGACGGTCGCCATCCTGATTGCCTGCCGCGTGGCATCGAATCGCATTCCCGGGCCCGATCCTGGTGCTGGTGCTGGGAACTGCGGCGGTGATGATCTTCAAGCTGCCGGTGGAGACGATCGGCAGCCGCTTCGGCGGAATTCCCAGCGGACTGCCGCATCTGGTGATCCCCAAGTTTCGCTCCGACCTGATTCACGGATTGCTGGGCCCGGCGGTCACCGTGGCCATGCTGGGCGCGATCGAGTCGCTGATGTCGGCGGTAGTGGCCGACCGCATGAGCGGCGATCATCACAATCCCAACGTGGAGCTGATCGGACAGGGCGTAGCCAACATGGTGTCGCCGCTGTTCGGCGGACTGCCCGGCCACGGGCGCCATCGCGCGCACCGCAACCAACATCCGCGCCGGGGCACAGACGCCGGTGGCGGGCATGATTCACTCGCTCACCCTGCTGTGCATCATCCTGTTTGCGGCGCCGCTGGTGCGCTTTGTGCCGCTGGCGGTGCTGGCCGGCATCCTCATGGTGGTGTCCTACAACATGGGAGAGTGGCGCGAGATTCCGCAGTTGCTGAAGCTGACCAAGACCGACATCAGCATCTGGCTGGTAACGTTTGCGCTGACCGTGTTCGCCGACCTGACGGTAGCGGTGGAAGCCGGGATGATCCTGGCCGCGCTGCTGTTCATCAGCCGGGTCGCCGATACGACGTCGGTGACGCAGGTGACCGACGATTACGTTGAGGATGGCCGGGTGCACATCCTGCAGGACAAAGATATTCCGTATTACGCGACCATCTTCCGTATCCACGGGCCGTTTTTGTTTGGAGCGACGGAGAAGATTGCGCTGGTGACGGAGAAGATCAATGCGCTGCCGCCGATCGTGATTCTGCGGCTGCGCAACATGACGGCGCTGGACGCTACCGGATTGTTCGCGCTGGAGGAAGTGGCCCAGCAGTTGATGGCCAAGAGCCGGACGCTGATCCTGTGCGGGACCCGGGAGCAACCGGCCGAGCTGATTGCCAACTCCGGACTGGAGAAGATGATTGGGCGGGAGAATATCTGCGAGAACGTGCGCGAGGCGCTGCGGCGGGCGGAAGAAGTGTTCGAGCAGGTGGAAGCCGGCGCCGCGTGGAGTGGGAAGTGAGCGGCGGCAGGTGAGCGGCCGGCTGTAATCCGCTGCGTCATTTCGGCAGCAAAACGCCGGCTGGCGGCGTCTGATCCCAGCGTCTTTATAAAATCTTTATAAACTGAATGGTAGAATTCGCCATGAAATTCCTGCTAGCAACGCTCCTGCTATCGCTTTCTTTTACGGCCGCCACTGCCCAAGCGCCTGCCGCCCCATCCAAACCCAACTTGTCGGGAACGTGGGTTTTTGACGCGCAGAAAAGCAGTTTGAAGATGGCCGCGCCCACCACTCTCACCCTGCTGGTGCAGCAGAACGATCCGCAGATCCAGCTGGTTCGCACCCAAACCTACGGCGATCAGAACGACACCTGGAAACTGGACATCGTGGCCGATGGACAGAAGGAAGTGGTCCAGACGTCGCCGCTCTATACCGCCAACATTCGCATGTACTGGGAAGGCAATTCGCTGGTGCTGGACCAGAAGATCACCGCCGGAGACGGGACCAAGGCCACCGACGTGGTGACCTACAGCTTGTCGCCCGATGGCCAACTGCTGCAGGCGGTGGAGACACAGAAGACCGAAGGGATGAAGAAGCCGACGCAGAATAAGTGGGTGTACGCGAAGAAGCAGTAGTCAGCGGTCAGCAGTCAGTTATCAGTGGCTAGTGGTCAGTGGCCAATAACACATTCGCGTCCAGGGTCCGCTGTCGTCAAGTCTCACACCGGAATTCCCTCCTCCTGCAAGAAAAAGCGGCCTGACAAGATGACCTGTCAGGCCGCGAGCACTGTGCAACATCCTTGAAAAAAGCTACTGCAACGATGCCAGAGTCTTCTGCGCGTCCTGCGCGTCCTGACCCTTCAGGTTCAGTTGCAGCGCCTTCTGGAGTTCGGTGCGGGCGCGATCTTTCTGTCCCGCGCCAGTCAGCGCCATACCCAGGTGGTAGCGGTAGTCTGCGTTGTCCGGCGACTTCTTCACCGCGTCCTCAGCCAGCGAGACCGAGACGTTGTAGTTGCCCTTCTTGTACTGAATCCATGCCAGGGTGTCGTTGACCGCGTCCATTTCGGGTGCGATCTGCTTGGCCTGGGTGGCAAGGCTCAGAGCCATGTCGAGGTTCTCGCCCTGTTCGGCATAGACCCAGGCAAGGTTGTTGGAGGCGATGGCATCGTGCGCGTTCTGCGCCAGGCTGGCCTGGAAGTACTTGCCGGCGGCCTTCAAGTCACCCTTCTGCAGGTAAGCGTTGCCGATCGCGTTGTTGATGGTCGACGACGCGGGCTGAATGGCCAGCGCCTTCTGGTAAGCATCGAGCGCCTGGTCCGGCTTGCCGGTCACTTCGTAAATCTGGCCGATGTGCATGTAAGCGGCCGCGGACTTGGGATCGATGGCCAGCGCCTTCTGGTATTCGGCCAGCGCCTTGTCATACTGCTTGGTGGTAGCCAGAGCCGAAGCGTAGATGAAGATGGCCTGCGGGCGCTTGGGATTGGCGTTGGCGTACTGGGTAGCCAGAGCCAAAGCCTTGGGCGCCTGGTTGGTGCCGAACATCATGGCAATGTAGTTAGCCCACGCACTGTCATACGTGGGATAGAGCTTGAGGGCGGACTGGAACATGCGTTCGGCGTCGGCATACTTCTTCTGGCCGGCGTAGGCGAACGCCATGTTGACGAAGAGGACCGGATCGTTGGGGACGGTCTTCTGCGCTTCCTTCAGTTCGTCCAGAGCGCGGTCGTAATCCTTGGCGCCGAGATCGATGGTGGCGTTGAGGAAGTGCGCGGTGGGATTGTTCTCGTTCAGCTTCTGCAGGCGAGAGGCGTATTCGCGGGCGGTATCGAAGTCACGGCTGTCGCGGTAGACCTCGGCCAGCGCCTGCAGGGTCATGGGATTGTTGGGCTGGATGCGGTTGGCTTCCTGCAGCTCGCTCTTGGCACCGGCCATATCGCCGGAGGAGCGCAGTACCTGGCCCAGAACGAAGTGGGCCTGGGGATTTTCGGGTGCATCCTTCACCACCTCACGCAGCACGGTGGTGGCTTCGGAAGTGTTGCCTTTCAGGGCCAGCAGGCGGCCGTTAGTGAGACGCGCGGTGATGTCGCCCGGGTTCTCCTTGAGGAGGCGGTCGACCATCTTCTGGGCGTCTTCGGTTTTGCCGCTGTTGATCATGGTCTCCAGGACGCGTACCTGGAGCTGCTGATTCTTGGGATCGTAGTTCAGGCCGCGCTGGTATTCCTTGAGAGCGGCTTCGGTGTTACGGGAAGCGAGGTAGTAGTCGCCGATAGCGGCGGCCACATCAGCCGAGCTGGGCTGCTTGATGCGGAGCTTATCCACCAGGGCTTCGCCGTCCGCCTTACGGCCTTGCTGCAACATCAGGCCGGCCAGGCGGAGGTAGGGCACCGGGGAATCCGGATTGTTGGCGATTTCCTGGTTGTAAACGTCTTCGGCCTTCTTGGCGTCCTTCTTGTAGAGGTAGAACTGCGCCAGGTTGGCGTAGGCCTGAAGGTTGTGGGGATCGATGGAGATGGCCTTTTTGAAATCCTGTTCGGCGGTCTCATCCTGCTTCATGTAAGCGTAGACGGCGCCGCGGTTCATGTAGCCGTCGGCGGAGTCGGGCTTGAGAGCGATGGCCTTGCTGAAGGCGCTAAGAGCTTCATCGAGGTGCTGCTGCGCCAGGAGCACGTTGCCCAGCAGGAGGTAACCGTCAGCGTTATTGGGATCGTGATCGACGACGTAGCGGGCCTGCTCTTCGGCGTTGCTGTAGAAATGCTTGCCGGAGGCGAGATACATACCGCCGAGGGCGACACGGGCCTTCAGGTGATTGGGGTCGAGTTCGACGACCTGGCTCATCTCCTTGAAGGCTTCCTGGTTCTTATCCTGCTTGAGGTCGGCCATGGCCAACTGGTAGTGAGCTTCGGCGTACTTGGGATCGATCTGGATGGCTTTGCGGAACTGAATGGCCGCAGAGTCGTACTTCTGTTGATCCATGTACTTCATGCCGCTCTCAAGGTATTTCTTTTTGGCGACATCGGGATTGCGGCTGCAGCCGGCCAGGACAATGGCCAGCATCAGCATAGCGATAGAAGCGAAGTAGCGATTGCGCATGAATTCTCCTGGATTACCGAGGGATGACCTGGTCGATATCACCGGTGATTAGTTTGGCAAATGCGAAGGCTCGATCTTTGGCCGTAGTCTCATCGCCATGATCGACGGGCATGGTGATGCGAACCAGCGCGGCGTCGGTACGGTTCAGGCGCAAGGCATCGTAGACCAAATAGAATTTTCCCCAATACTCGCTGGCCACGATGCGTCCGTGGGACTGATACCAGTAGAGGACAATCTGTTCATCCAGGCCTTTGCGGAGTACGTAGAGGTTGATTGGAGCTTTGCGGCCGTCGGGCAAGTCGAGCTGATAGACAGTCGACTGCACCGGGTTCCAGCCGGCTCCCGGCAGGCAGTTCTTGGGCGAGTGGATGCTTGCGCCTGTCCGTTGACTGCGAAAATATCCGATGTAAAGTCCGGCGAGGTTCTGATCCATGCCGGGGCTCCAGTAGCCGCGATTGAGGTAGTCAGTGAGGCCGAGCACGTCGAGGGTTTCTTTATCCAGCGGCCAGTCGACCAGCGAAGCGTAGGTGCCGACCTTGGTGGGAAACTCGGAGAGCGGCTTGGCCGGCGGGGTGGATTCGCCGTGCGAGAGGTAAGCCATGCCGGTGGTTGCACCCAGCAGCACGGCGATCATGAGCCAGTAACGCGCGCCCGCCTTCATCGCGCCCCCTGAGGATCAAGCGCGGGGCCGGGGCCACCGTCATAGATACCCATTTTCTTGCGAATGAAGATGGTCAGACTGTGCAGCGCCAGGAACAAGATGGTGGCAACCACAAAAATGACCCATCCGGAAAACTCGTGCATAAATCCTTCTGCAGCCTTGGGTCCGATGTAGTTCGCCATGATAGCGGTGATCATGACCCGGGTACCGTTGCTGACGATCGCCAGCGGAACCATGGCGATAACCAGGAACCAGCGTACAAAGAGGCTGCGTTCAACAAGATATCCGTAACCTGCAGCCAAGGCAAGCAACGACATGAGGGAGCGGATACCGCTACAGGCGGCGACCACTTCCAGCGTCATGTGAGGCAGCATCGAGGACGTTGCCCTCGCGCATCACCGGGAACAGGTTGAGCATTTCCAGGGTGCGGGTGGCGAACTTGGAAGCTACGAACTGCAACGGGAAAACGATTTCGTTGTAGACGACCGTCGGGATGGGGATAGCGAAGAGCAGGAAGGCCATGGGGAAGGCCATGGCTTTCAGAATTTTGATGCCGGCGAAATAGACGATCAGGCCGCACATGCAACCGACCAGCGACAGGCGGGTGAAGGAGAGCTCAGCGCCGAGACTGCCGAGGAACAACATTCCCAGGGAGCCCAGGACGATGACCATGCCCCAGGCGGAAGGGCGGCGAGGGATGGCGCGCAGGACGTCGCGGCGGGCCCAGATCAAGTAGGCCGAGAGAAACGGAACCAGAAAGCCGTGGGAGTAGTCGGGATCGTTATACCACTGCCAGACCAGAAGCTTGATGATAGGGGCGTACAGGAAAGCTAAAACCGCAACCAGGAGGAGTCCTTGCCATCCAAAAGGCTTAATCGTTGAAAAGAACGAGGCCAGTTGGGAAGGCTTACTCTTGTCCGGCAGTGTTTCCTGAGACGGGGAAGTCAGGGCAGTACTTGTTCTCTTGGTGCCAGCAAGCGCCACTGGGGTGGTTACTCCTTGATCGATTGCTTTCTGGTTGCATTCAGCTATGTGCAATTGTTTGGCCGAGTGCATGAAAGTGCCCCATCAATATCAATTCTGGAATCAGCATGTTAGCAGAATTCTGCAGAGGAAGCGCAAGACGTTTGTACCTTCATGTGCAATTGTTTGCACATGGTTTCTACAGGAATTCACCTTGGTACGGGGGATCACCGGGGAGGGATTGGGCGGGATTGCCGAATTGGGAAGGAAATCGATAGTAGTTAAACGACTATCGGCGAATCGAGTGCAATTTTTACATGTCAATAGGGTGGAATGCAACAGTTAGTTGTAACGCTATGAACGGGTGAGAGATAAAGAGCCGGGAAACGGCGCGGATTAGGGTGCGGGATTTGCTAGGGTAGAAGCAGGGTCAGATGAGCGCGAGCTTGTCTGGCTCTTTTTCGTTGGGTCACCACAGAGGCACAGAGACACAGAGAAACCAGTTCGTGGTTTGCGAGTGACCGAGGCTCTGGCGCCGGATGCCCTTCGGACGGGAAGGACGTTTTGCGGCTATAGGGGTCCTTCGCTGGCGCTCAGGATGACAAAGAGCAGTGGCCAGTGGTCAGTGGTCACTTGTTAGTGGTCAGTTGGTGGAATTCAGGACGACCCGGCGGTTCACTGCGCTGCCCTTCGATCGGGATGAGGCTCCTTTGCGGAGATAGGGTCCTTCGCTAGCGCTCAGGATGACAGCTCGCAAATACGGCGTTCGTTGGCACGTGTGCGCGTCGATGCTGCTGTACGTCTGTGCGCTTGTGCTTCGGTGCGTCGGTGCTTCTGAAGTTCTGTGTCTCTGTGGTGAGCACCATTTTCGCGGAGTAATCCCGAATCGATTACTTTCGCGCATTTTCTGAGTACTAATTTTTCTCAACCTCTCAAGACCGCACGTCTCCGGTCGATTGCTTTTGCAGTGGAACTCAGCGACTCAAGACATTGCAGTCAGCGGCGGCCCGTTGTGGCCGCGACGACGCTGGACCGCGTGGGCCGACTGGGTTCCCGGTTTCAAGGAGAAACTCATGGTATCGGGAGTCCATCTCTTACGAAGAGTTTGCCATCATCCCATTGTTCGCTACTTTCTTCTGGTGTGGCTGGGCGTCGTCTGGGTGGCTATGCAGCCGATGCAGGCCACCGTGAATTCCGGCGAGATTGTTGCCGGCAGCGTTAGCGCCACCATCAACCCGGTAATCGATCCGGTCAACGGGGTGTCGATTACCTTCCGCTGGACCACACTTCATCCCAGCAATTCGGCAGTAATCGTGGAAAACTCCATTGATTACCACGGCAACAATAACTCACCGATGCGGCAGGCGTTCAGCCCGGTGCTGACCACGCAGCACATGGTGGTGGTCGATCACTTCCCGGCCTACAGTCCGTACGCGACGTGGGGGTATTACGTGGCGTCGCACCAGACCAATGGAACGTGGGCCACGTATCCCGGTCCGGCAACGCCGAGTTGCGGATCGCCGGCGGCGCCGGGCTGCGGCGGGACCTATCTGACCTTCACATTACCGACGGCGCCCACGAATCCGACCGGGCCGCTGGTGTTCACCCTGTGGCCGGTGGGAGGACAGAACGTTTACCAGGGAGACGTGACGCAGTCTCCGGCGTGCACGCCGACGGCAAAGAATTCGCGCGAGTGCAACGACCTGTATATCGCGCTGCAGGCCAACCTGCTGAGCGGGCCGGCGGACCGCATGGTGCAGATGAAGAACCCGACCATCACCAACCTGGACAGCGGTAGGGTGGTAAGCGACAACAGCATCAGCGCGCAGTATCTGTGCGATCTGGCGGCACCGTCGAATCCGCCGCCGGCGAACTGGGACGGCGACTACTCGGCCAGCGGCACCTGTTACAACGGCACGGTAGCCAACATCAACACAACGTTGCGGCTGAGGGCCAACTCCCATGCCGTGCCCGGACACTATCAGTTCACGGCGAAGTTTCAGGCGGAATATGGCAGCTTGAACTACGGCAATCCGGCGCAGGTGACGTACAGCTTTACCGTGCTGCCGCCGGCGACATTTGTGCCGGCGCCGGCGACAACCTTTCCGGCAATCGCCGGGCTGGCGGCGTGGCAGAACAACATGGCGAATCCCAACGCGTATTCGCGGCAGGGATTGCCCTATCGCTCGGGCGCGTGGTGGTGCGGCAACAACAGCGACACAAATCCGTGGTGGGGCCTGGATAACGGCAACTTCACCGGCCACTTCGACATGCCGTCGTCGATTTATTTCGAGGCCTGGAACTACGACGGCGGGCGGGTGTATCAGCAGATTGCCGATTACGACTACAACGTACGCGGCATGCCGGGATATTTCAGCGCGGGGGCACGCGACAACTGGAAACGCTGCGCCGAGCTGGCGATGGAGCCGTACAAGGACACGACGATTGCGTCGCAAGGCAGCTTTGTGGCCGAGCCTAATCAGTTTCCCTACGGCATGGCGATGAACTATCTGCGAACCGGCGATGCCACGATGCGCTCGGCGGTAAATTTCCTGGCCAAGAATCCGGCGTGGGGGCTGGATTACGGCACGGCGGCCACGGCCTCGCCGGCGCGGACTCTTGGCGTACCTATTCGACGACCGGGTAGCGGCGGAGATTGCCGGTGCGGCGCGTAATACCGCGTTTCAGCAGCGAACCGCCGATCTGCTGCTGGGCATCCTGGACCAGGCGTACAACCTGAACTTCAGCAACGCCAATCAGCAGGGGTTCGACATCCATCCCTTTACCCTGGGGCTGGTGATGGAGGCGCTGATCAACTACTACGAGCTGGATCGGGCCGAAGGTCATGTGCCGGACGCGCGAATTCCGCTGGAAATTCGCAAGGTGCTGGACTGGTGGCAGGCGACGCAGCACATCGCGACGACCCATGCGCTGGCGTACCAGGTGTACGACTTGCCGATGGATCCCACGCTGGTGAGCGGCACACTGTACGGGGCGACCGAATTAAACGACCTGGTAGCGCCGGCGTATGCCTGGTACTGGAGCAAGACGGGCAACAGCACGTACCGGGTGGCGGGCGACGACCTGTTCAACCACGTGTTCGACAGCGCGGGGAGCGCGGGCACGCTGGTGGGAGGCGGGTGGACGTATTCGGTGAAGGAGTTCAACCAGGTTTACAAGTGGAGCTTTGATTTTGTGCGCTGGCGGACGGGGCAGAATCCTGACGGCTCATCGCCCGCGGTATCGACGGTGCTGGCGGCGGCGAATCCGTGCGAGAACCACAGCAGCCCGTGCGTGGCTCCGTGGCCGGACCACACCACGCCGGTACAGATGACGTGGAAGGCGGCGCAGTCGCAGCAGCAGCCGCATCCGACGGTGAACCCGGCGATTCCGGCACCGGTGGTGGGGTCGACCAGCGCGACGTTCACCTTCAACACCTTCAAGCCGGCGACCAGCATGGTGTATTACGGGACGGCGGCTCCGGGCAGCTGCAACCTGAACAATCCGGCACCGCCGTACTGCATGCAGGCGTTCCCCAGCTTTGGATTTTCGGCCATGCTGGCGGCCAGCTATGCGCATCATTCGGGCATGGCGCTGTCATTGAAGAACAGCGCGACCACGGATCAGTGGGACCCGGTGGGGGCACCGAATGTGTACAGCACGACGGTGACGATTACCGGCTTGACGCCGAACACGACTTATCACTGGCGTCCGCTGGTGGTGGATGCCAGCGGGAATGCGGCGGCGTATTACGACCAGACGTTTACCACGCTGGGAGTGATGGCACCGGGAGGAATAGGCCTTCGCTGAAAAGGGGCGGCGAAGGCTGAAGAAGTGTCCAGGCTCGCAAGGGGGGCCTGGACACTTTCTGTTTACCGTGCGGCCTGGCCGATGGAGTCGAGTGCGGCGACGGCATCGGCGGGAAGAGGAAGCGAGGCGGCCTCGAGGTTTTCGCGAAGGTGGGCGCGCGACGAGGTGCCGGGAATGAGCAGCATGTTGGGTGAGCGCTGCAACAGCCAGGCAAGCGCGACCTGCATGGGCTTGGCGTTCAGCGATGCCGCGGTGGCATCGAGCTGGGAGGACTGCAGCGGGGTGAAGCCTCCGAGGGGGAAGAAGGGCACGTATGCGATTCCCTGCTGGGCGAGGTCGTCGAGGAAGTTGTCGTCGCTGCGCTGGGCCAGGTTGTAGAAGTTCTGGATGCAAACGATGTTGGCGATCGGCTGGGCTTCGGCCAGTTGTTTGGGACTGACGTTGCTGAGACCGATGTGGCGGATGAGGCCCTGCTGCTGTAGTTCGGCCAGTGCGGTGAGCGGCTTTTCGATGGAGCCTTCTTCCGGCGCGGAGAAGCCGCCGACGCGCAAGTTCACGATGTCGAGGACGTCGAGGCCGAGGTTGCGGAGATTGTCGTGGACGCCGGCGGTGATTTCTTCCGGAGAGCGGGCCGGCATCCAGGACTTGTCGGCTTGGCGGCGAGCGCCGACCTTGGTGACGATCACCAGGTCTTTGGGATAGGGGTGTAGCGCCTGCTTGATGATCTGGTTGGTGACATGCGGGCCGTAGAAGTCGCTGGTATCGATGTGGTTGACGCCGGCAGCAACGGCTTCGCGCAGGACGGCGATGGCTTCGTCCATGTTGCGCGGCGGTCCCCAGACTTGCGGTCCGGCCAGTTGCATGGCGCCGTAACCCATGCGGTTAACCGTCATAGAGGTTTTGGGGAAGGTAAAGCTTCCAGCGAGGTTGGTCTTGGTCGTCATCTGGTTATGTTCCTCGAGTCAGGTCGGTAATTTGATTCCGCTGGGTTAGATGAGGGAGGGGACTTGTTGGTGACAAGTGGCTAGTGGTGAGCGTCGTGTTTGCGCGTGGGGTCTGCCTATGTGATTTTAGCGGTTAGGGAGCGGCGGCTTCGCATCGGGCAAACCGCAGGTCCTTCGACTCCGGTGCGCAAAGGCGGCGCACCTTCTCTCAGGATGACAGTGCGGTGGTTCAGGGGAGAAGCGCCAGCCTTGCTCTCCTGCGGGCAAACCGCAGGTCCTTCGACTCCGGTGCGCAAAGGCGGCGCACCTGCGCTCAGGATGACAGTCTTAGAAATGGGTGGGATCGGCGGGGATGGTTGGGATGGACGGGCTGAAGCCCGTCCCCCTCTGAAACCTAGCCCGGCCTGAAGGCGTTCGCCCTCACTTGCAGCGGGCTTACAGCCTGACGATTTTTTCGGAGTTGAAGCGCTTCATGGCGTTGCGGGTGTCGACGATGAGCTTCGAGGAATCGAGCAGCGCCTGGTAATCGAAGTCGGTATGGTCGGTGATGACAACAACGCAGTCGGCTTCGGCGGCGGACTTCACCAGAGGCTGCGACTTCATGGTGGTGCCGTCCAACTTCAGTGAGGGCACGAACGGGTCGCTGTAGGTGACGATAGCGCCGCGCTTTTGCAGCAGGAGGATCACGTCGAGGGCGGGCGACTCGCGCATGTCGTCGATGTTGCGCTTGTAGGCCACGCCGGCGACGAGGACCTTGGAGCCCTTGACCGGCTTGCTGTGGTTATTGAGCGCGTTCTGGATTTTATCGACGACAAAGTGGGGCATGTTGCCGTTGATGTAGCCGGCCAGCTCGATGAAGCGGGCTTCGATGCCGGACTGCTTCGTCTTCCAGGAAAGATAGAAGGGATCGATGGGGATGCAATGGCCGCCGAGTCCGGGGCCGGGATAAAACGGCATGAAGCCGAAGGGCTTGGTGGCGGCGGCGTCGATCACTTCCCAGACATTGATTCCCATGCCATCGCACATGACGGCCATTTCGTTGACCAGGCCGATGTTGATCATGCGGAAGGTATTTTCCAGCAGCTTCACCATTTCGGCGACGCGGGTGCCGTGGACGGGCACGACGTGTTCCAGCGCCTGGGAGAAGAAGAGCGCGCCCATCTCGGTGCATGCCGGGGTGACGCCGCCGACCACCTTGGGGGTGTTGTGGGTCTGGTAGTTCGGGTTGCCGGGATCGACGCGCTCGGGCGAGAAGCAGAGGAAGAAGTCGTCGCCGACTTTGTAGCCGAGTTTTTCGAACATGGGCAGCAGCAGCTCGTCGGTGGTGCCGGGATAGGTGGTGGATTCCAGGATCACCAGCATGCCGGGGTGGAAGTACTTGGCGATCTCTTCCACGGCGGAGACGATGAAGCTCATGTCCGGATCTTTGGTTTTGCGCAGCGGCGTGGGGACGCAGATGTTGATGGTGTCGAGGTCGCGGATGACGGAGAAGTCGGTAGTGGCGCTGAATTTCTTGCCCTTGACCAGCTTGGCGACTTCGGCGGAGGGGACGTCCTGGATGTGGGACTCGCCGCGGTTGAGGCCGTTGACCTTGGACTCCTGCACATCGATGCCGGTGACGGTGAAGCCGGCGTTGGCAAACTCGATGGCCAGCGGCAGGCCGACGTAGCCCAGGCCGACGATGCCCACACGGGCAGTCTTGGTGGAGATTTTCTCTTTCAGTGCTTCGAAGGTTCCCACGACTTTTTGAGCAGATTGCATGATTCGACGGCTCCCCGGCTGGCGCTACTTAGGTGGCGAAGGCATGGCCTGTAGGTTGAGTATTGCTGGAAGTACTATATCAAGAAGCCAGTGGCTGCAGTGGTTAGTGGTCAGTCCTCGGCATGGAAACGACGGCAATGTCTCCTGGGTCACGCGACATCGACTTCCCTGTATCGGAAAGCAGGTCCCTCCGTGCGGGCCGAAGGCCTTGGTCGGGATGACAGTTCTGGATGCGTGGACTGCTTCGTGCCGGGGATAGGGGTCCTTCGCTGGCGCTCAGGATGACAGCTTGGTGGAGCGAAAAGGCAGTCGGTTCTTCCCGTCCGAATCGCCTGTGGGTTCTTCCTTCCGGCTTAAGTGGGGGTGTCGCCGCTCTGCGGCTCGGGAAAATTCTCGTACCGTACCCAGGACTGCGCTTCGCTTCGTCCTGGGCTAAATTCATAGCCGCCCCTGCGGGGCTGGGGTTTTGCGGTTCGTAGCTCACTGCCTACGGCCCACTACTAATCTCACAAGGGCATAAGGGAATGCGGCTCTTGGCCGGAGTTGACAGTGTTTACGGCCCGAATTTTTTTCGCACAAGTGGCTCTTGGTTAGGCTCGCGGTCACATAGTTTGTGCCTTGTGGCCCGCGGTCACTAGCTCGTGGCTAGTGGCCGGAGGCGACGCGGACGGGCTGGGGGTCGCTTGGCGCTCCGAGGGCGCCGTTCTTGGGCGTCACTTCGAAGCGGTGCTTGAGGCGGAGGAAGGGCTTCTCTACCACACGGTAAGAGGTGTAGGCCGCGGCCGCCGATCCCAGGTACATGAGCGGGTAGGCCCAGCGCAGCTGGAGGTGGGGCAGGAAATGGAGCACGCTGGCGATTACCACAATGTGGTACAGGTAAAGCGAATACGAAATCCGCCCGAAAAAGCGGAGCACAGGATGATCAAGCCAGGTCCAGCCGCGCAGGGCGCCGAGGAAGACCAACTGGATGAGCATGAGCACGACCAGGAACGAACCCAGGGCCATCCCGAAGATGTAGGTGAAGCGAGGGCTGATGCGGCTTTCGGCCATGGCGAGGGCCAGCAGCATGGCTCCGAAGACGAGCGGGAGAATCTTGATGCGATCTGCCATGGCGAGCAGGGGCTCGATCTTCAGCAGCTTGAATCCCAGGGCTAGGGCGCAGCCGTAGAGGATGTTGTCGAAGCGCGATTCGAAGGCATAGCGCAGGTAATCGGGCGGCAGCGAGAAGCTGAGGCACATGACGATGCGGTAGAGCCAGATGACGGCGATGGCGCCGATGGCGAAACGGAAGAGCTTGCGCGGATTCTGATGCAGGGTGGCGAAGATAAACGGCCAGAGCAGGTAGAACTTTTCTTCCACGCCCAGCGACCAGGTAACGCCCATGATCTGATAGGAGTGAACGGAGTGGAGCGCGCTGTAATAGTCGCCCAGGTAGAAGAACGAGGACCAGGCTTCTCCCCAGGGGATGGCCATGTGGCGAAGCATGGCAGCGCCGATGCAGACGAACCAAAAAACGTAGAACGCCGGGAAGATGCGCAGGGTGCGGCGAATGTAGAAGTCGCGCAGCGAGATGCGTCCGGTGGTTTCGGATTCGCGAACCAGCAGCCAGGTGATGAGAAATCCGCTGAGCACGAAGAAGACGGAGACGGCAAGGTGACCGAGCGCCGGCGGGCCGAGGGTGTGGCCGACGACGACCAGCCAGGCCGCGGCGCCACGGACGGCGTCGAGTGCCGGAATATGCGAGCTGCGGGTGAGCCGGGCGAGCAGCGCAGAGTTGAGCGGGGCTTTGGTATCACTGGATTTGGTTAGCACATGGGCCGCCGGGAGTCTGCGCGCATCGCGTCATGGTACGACAGGTAATTTGATCACGGCAAATGTGGGCAGAGACCCTTGCCTCAGCGGCTAAAAGCCGGGGGCATAAGAGCGGCCTTTTGTGCACGGCTGAAGCCGTGCTCCACCGAGCGCACGCGAACCGGAACGTTAAGTTCTACTTCCGATCGAGCCGAAATGGAGCTTTTAAGAGGTTGTGAAGGCATGCGTGACGCGGGCCGGTTATGCGGGGGCTAAAGCTCTCGTCTTTCTTGGGAAGGCTTGTCGGCAGGGCTGAAGCCGTGCCCTGACACAGGCGCTTCGCAAAAAGGGGCCCGTTTGGTCGAGCCCTTGCGGCGCGGCCCAGATTGGAAAATCTGCGCGTGTGCTGTCGTCGGCTGAAGCCGACTCGAAGAAGTAAGGAACAGCTTGGACGCTGACCTGAAGGTCAGCTCTACCCATTACACGCGGGATCAGGAGGTCGCGGAGGCGGAGCGGTTTTCTCCGCGCGCGGAGCCAACATAAAAATCGTGTAAAACCTGCCGACAGCGGAGGCCGGCTTCGCCGTCCCACAATGGGGGAATGCGCTTGGGGGCGGTGGAGCGCTGCATTTCTTCCCAGGCGGCCAAGATGGTCGCTTTCTTAGTGCCGGCGAGGCGGTTGGTGCCCAACTCGATGGTGACAGGGCGTTCGGTGTTGTCGCGCAGGGTGAGGCAGTTCACGCCGAGAGCGGTGGTTTCTTCCTGAATGCCGCCGGAGTCAGTGAGGACGAGGGCGCTGCCAGCTTCGAGGCTGAGGAAGTCCAGGTAGCCCAGAGGTTCGAGCAGGCGCAGGTTGGTGGGCAGGGGAACGCCGCTCGATTCCAGACGAGCGCGGGCCCGAGGGTGGACGGGCCACAGCAACGGGAGGGTTTCCGAGACGACGCGCAGGGCGCCCAGGATTTCGTCGAGGGCCGCGGGATCGTCGACGTTGGCGGGACGGTGCAAGGTGACCAGCGCGTATTTGGTGCCGCGCACGCCGAGCTTGTCGGCAATGTCGGAGGCGCGGGCGCGATCAAGGTTCTGGCGCAGCGAATCGATCATGAGGTTGCCGACCAGGTGAATCTTGGCGGCGGGCACACCCTCATGCAGCAAGTTGGTGCGGCCGCTTTCCTCGGTGACGAGGAAGAGGTCGGTGATGGAGTCGGTGACGATACGGTTGATTTCTTCGGGCATGCCGCGATCGAAGCTGCGCAGGCCGGCCTCGACGTGGACGACGTCGATACCGAGCTTCTTGGCGACCAGGGCGGCGGCGGCGGTGGAGTTCACGTCGCCGACGACGAGGATAGCCGCGGGGCGGACTTCTTCGAGCACGGGCTCGATGCGCTTCATGATTTCCGCGGTCTGCTGGGCGTGGCTGCCGGAGCCGACCTCGAGATGGTATTGCGGGTGCGGGATGCCGAGGTCGCGGAAGAAGGTGCCGGACATGTTGTCGTCGTAATGCTGGCCGGTGTGGATGAGCGTGACGGCGAAGTCGGGATCGGCGGCCAGTGCTTTCATGAGGGGCGCAATCTTCATGAAGTTGGGACGGGCGCCGGCAACGATGGCGAGACGGATTGGAACGGATTGGCACGGGTAGGGTCATTGTAATCGACAAGTGGTGACGGTTCTCGGTTTTAGCGGAAAGTGAAATTCATATCTTTATTGGAAGTCAATCCGGCGGGTTTCTATGTCACGGGAGATGGGCTCAGCACGGTTCGAATCGGTGCGCAAAAGGGCACTGCGCTCAGGATGACAATTTGGAGATTGGTGCCTTGGGAGATCAGGGATGGCAAAGGTTGTTGATGGGAATAGGGGTCCTTCGCTGGCGCTCAGGATGACAATGCGTCCTGGTCGGGCGAACAGCTTGCCGGTGCAGGCAAACCGCAGGTCCTTCGACTCCGGTGCGCAAAAGCGGCGCACCTGCGCTCAGGATGACAATTTGGAAGTTGGTGCCTTGGGAGATTCAGGGATGGCAAAGGTTGTTGATGGGGATAGGGGTCCTTCGCTGGCGCTCAGGATGACAAAAACCAGTGGCCAGTGGTCAGGGGTTAGTGGTCAGTTTGCGCTGGTGGTCGCTTGGGCCAGCGGCGTCACACTGCTAGCAACCGCAGGTCCTTCGACTCCGGTGCGCAAAAGCGGCGCACCTGCGCTCAGTATGACAAGTCTAAGAACATAGCGTCGATGCGTTCAGGAGACAGTCAGGAGCGGGGGGTTACGGGACGGGTGCGCGACTGTTTGGGGCGGAAGGCGTGGAAATACCACTTCAAATAGTGCGGCATCCAGTGGAAGACGCGGAAGCGCGATGTGCCTGCTGTGCGGTCGCGCCAGGTGCTGGGAATTTCGGCGATGCGGTATCCGTTCAGGAAAGCCTTAACTGTCAGCTCGAGGCCCAGCTCGAAGCCGGCGACGCTTTCGACTTTGAGGTGGTGCACCATGGCGGCGTCGTAGAGCTTGAAGCTGTTGGTGGCGTCGTGGGTGGGGATGCCGCGCAGGTAGTGCAGGCTGAGACCGCTGCCGCGGGAGAGCGCCTGCTTGAAGAACGGACCACCGATCAACTGACCGCCGCGCATGTAGCGGCTGCCGCAGATGAGGTCGTAACCCTGGAGATACAGCTGGTACATGTCGTCGACCTGAGTCATGTCGTCGGAGAGATCCGCCATGGTGACGAGGACGGGGCCGGAGTCGACGGCTTCGAGGCCGGTCTTGATGGCGCCGGTGACGCCGCGTCCGTAGGCGTTGCGGCGCAGGGTAATTCGGGTCTCGCCCTCGGCGATGACCTGGCGGGCGACGGGCAGGGTGTTGTCCTCGTCGAAGTCGTAGACGATGATGGCCGCGAAGGGGGTTTTCAGGCTGGAGGCGATCTCGGTCCACAACGCGCGGAAGTTCGCGCCTTCGTTGTAGACCGGGATCACGACAGTGAGCAGGGGCTGGATCGGCATCCGTGGAATCCGGTTAAATCTGGCCGACGGCGATCTGTTCCTTGATCCAGGGGATGACTTCGTCGAGGATGTCGCTCAACGAAGTGCGGGCTTCAAAGCCGAGAACGTCTTTGGCCTTGGTGACGATGGGCGAACGCTCCTGGACGTCGTATTCGAACGGGGGATCGGAGACGTAGCGAAAGGGCTTGCTGTCGCCGTGAATCTTGGTCCAGATGACTTCGGCCAATTCCAGCGCGGTGGTACGGACCGGAGTGGAGAGGTTGAAGTCGTCGTTGAGGGCCTTGGGGTGCTCGATGCAAAGGCGGATGCCCTTGGCGAGATCGCCGCCGTAGGTGTAGTGGCGAACCTGCGCGCCGGTGCCCAAAATGTGGAGCGGGTCCTGGCCCTTGAGAACTTTCTGGACCAGGTCGGGCACAACGTGGGACATGGCCAGCTTGACGTTGCCGCTCATGATGTCGTGATCCATGAGCGCACGCTTTTCGCCGACGCCGACGCAGTTGAAGGGGCGGGCGATGGTGAAGGGCAGCTTGTACTGCTCAAATGCACCCTGGGCGAAGTATTCGGTAGCCAGCTTCTGGAAGCCGTAGGTCGAACTGGGCGGCGGGCAGCGGCGCTGGGCGCCTTCCGGCGTGGGGAATTCGGTGGTGTTCTCGAAGACCATGCTGGAGGAGACGACGGTGATTTTCTGCAGCTTGCCGTGCTTGTGGGCATGGATGGCGGCATCGAAAGCGGCGGCGGTGATGCGCTCGTTCTCGGAGAGCAGATCGTAGGCGAATTCGTGGAAGTAGCTGATGCCGCCGATCATGGCCGCCGAGGCGACGAAATGATCGCAGTCGTCGAGCAGGTCCTTGAGCAGGGAGATGTCTTTGGCGTTGCCTTCAACCAGCTTGTACTTCGGGTTGGAGTCGTAGCTCTTTTCGACCCGGCCGTACTTGCTGAAGTTATCGAGGCCAACGACGGTGTAGCCGGCGTCGAGGAGTTCCTGAATCAGATATCCGTTGATGAAGCCGGCGGAGCCGGTGACGAGTATTTTCATGATGGCTTGCGGTTCTGTCCTCTCAGGCAGTAGTGGATGCGAGCACGCGGGCGGGCAGGAAATTCCATGGGTCGACAATGGATTTGTCGGCGGGAATGTCCAGGTCGCGATACTGCGCGTGCGGGGCACCGACGATAACGATGTCGGCTTGGCGAATGGCCGGTCTCGGCGGTGACGAAGCCTTCGTCGTGAATGTAAGGATCGGTGCAGAGAACTTCGAGCGCTTCCACCTCGAGCAGCTTCTTCAGCTTGTAAGACAGGCTGTCGCGCTTGTCGTCGGATTCGGCCTTGAAGGCCATGCCGAGGATGGCGACCTTCTTGTTGGCCAGGTCGTAGCGGCGCGCCTGCTCCACCAGGAACATAGGCAGGCCCTCATTGATGAGCATGGCGGCGTGGCCCAGGAAGAAGTTGTTCTGGGAGAAGGCGGCGAGCTGCAGCGTGTCCTTCAAGCAGGCAGGGGCCGGCGGCGAAGCCCGCCTTGGCGAAGCTGCGCATGCGGGGATAGTCGCGGGTGACGGCGTCGTGAATGCGGTAGAAGTCGAGGCCGCGGCTTTCGGCGAGCATGTAGAACTGGTTCGAGATGGCGAAATTGGCATAGCGCCAGGAGTTGGTGAAGAGCTTGGCCAGCTCGGCTTCAGGCGGCGTGAGTTCGATGAGCGAAGGCGCGATGAGTGCCGAACAACTGGCTGGCAGCGGCGACGGCGGCGGGCTCGAATCCGGAAACGATCTGGGGGAGCTGGATGAGCTCTTCGACGGCGTTGCCTTCGGCGATGCGCTCGGGACAGAAGGCCAGCAGGATGTTGCGTTTCAGCTTGCGCAGGCGGTCATGGACCAGCTTGGTGACACCGGGGTAGACGGTGCTGCGCAGGACGAGCAGCGTGCCATCCTGCATGTGGTCGAGCAGGGCGTCGATGCTGCGGTAGACGTCACCGACCGTGGGATTGAGATGGCGGTCGACTGGGGTGCCCACGACGGTGATGACCACGTCGGCGTTGCGAATGACGGTGGGGTCGAGGGTCGCGTTGAGCGACTTGCCTACGGCGGCGCGGAGAAGTTCGTCGGCGCCGCGCTCCATGAAGGGCATGACGCCGGAGTTCACGAGGTCAATCTTTTTGGGGTCGATGTCGAGAAGGTCGACCTGCAGGCCGGCTTTGCTGGCCAGAACGATGCCCAGGGGCAGGCCAACGTGTCCGCAGCCGCCTACGATGGTGATTCTCTGGATGTTTTTCATGCTGTAACCATTTTAGCGGGTGATTGGCCGATTGGTGTGGCCGGCAAAGGAAAAGTGGAGGAGTGGGAGACTGGAATGGTCACGGTGTTGCGTGAGGCTCTGGCGATTGCATATATTGAGGTGAAACCGAAGGGGTTAACCCTTCGCTGGGCGCTCACTTGTGTGAAATGAACACTTTGCAGCGCCGGGTGAGGGGGAGGTGTCGGGAGGACACTGAATATTGCGGGTATAGGGGTCCTTCGCTGGCGCTCAGGATGACAGTGGTGTGTGGTTGGATTGAGCAAAGTGCCGTTTCAACAGGCCCAGGTCTCGAAAGTCGCGAGACTTGGGGCACCCGTGCAAAGGTAGCCATCGAGTGAAGATCACAGAAGCCCTGAAGATCACGCAAAGTGTGCCGGCCGACGCGCGTCCGTTTGCGGTGACGCTGGCTTGCGGGTTTACGCCGCTGCATTTGCAGACGTTCCTGGCGGCGCATCTTCAGCAGCGGTTGCACGGGCGGAACGTGAGAGTCACGCCGGGGCTTTTCGGCAACCTGGTGGGAACGCTGGAGGCGGTTGACGCTGCTTCCCTGCCGGATGGGCTGGTGGTGGCGCTGGAGTGGGCGGACCTGGATCCGCGGCTGGACTACCGGAACTCGGGAAGCTGGGGAGCGGGCGCGGCGCAGGACATCGTGGCCAGTGCAAAGGTGATGCTGGAACGGATCGCCGGAGCGCTGGGGAGAATTCCGGCGGGGCCGCGCATTGCGATATCGCTGCCGACGATTTCGCTGCCGCCGGCGTTTCACACTCCGGGGTGGATGGCGTCCGCGCACCAGCTACAAGTGGAGGCGGATGTGCTGCGCTTTGCGGCTGAGCTGGCGCAAGACGGACGGGTGGTGATTGCGAACGGCGAGCGGTTGGCGGAAGAATCTCCCGCGCGAGAACGCCTGGATTTGAAGAGCCAGCTTTACAACGGGCTGCCTTACAGCCTGCAGCACGCCGATAAGCTGGCGGCGCAACTGGCGCTGGCGCTTAATCCGCCGGCTCCGCGCAAAGGCATCATCACCGATCTGGACGATACGCTTTGGAGCGGCATTGTGGGAGAGGTTGGTCCGGAGGCGGTGAGCTGGGAGCTGAACGGGCATGCGCAGCTGCACGCGCTGTATCAGAAGCTGCTGGGATCGCTGGCGGAGCACGGTACGCTGGTAGGCGTGGCCAGCAAGAACGATGCGGCCGTGGTGGCGAAGGCGTTCGAGCGGAAAGACCTGCTGCTGAAGCCGGAGCAGGTGTTCCCGGTTGAAGTGCACTGGAATGCCAAGTCGGGCAGCGTCGCGCGGATTCTGGACACGTGGAACATCAGCGCGGACAGCGTAATCTTTGTGGACGACAGCCCGATGGAGTTAGCGGAGGTAGCGGCAGCGCATCCGGGCATGGAGTGCGTGCTGTTCCCCAAGAACGATTACCCGGCAGGGCTGGCGATGCTGCGGCTGCTGCGCGATTTGTGCGGCAAGGAGCAGGTGTCGAAGGATGACGCGCTGCGGCTGGAGAGCATTCGGCAAGGAGCGGCGTTTCGCGAGCAGGCATCGGGCGAGGCTGCGCCGGACAGCTTTCTGGAGCAACTGAAGGCGACGACGACCTTTGATTATGTGGCCAGCGAACCGCGGGTGCTGGAGCTGGTGAACAAGACGAACCAGTTCAACCTGAACGGCAAGCGGTACAGCGAAGCCGACTGGCGGAAGATGCTGGCCGAGCCCGGAGCGGTGCTGGCAGCCGTCAGTTACGAGGACAAATTTGGTCCACTGGGGACGATTGCCGTGATCCAGGGGCGGCTGAGCGGAAAGAGTTTGGCGGTGGAAGCATGGGTGATGAGTTGCCGGGCGTTTGCCCGGCGCATTGAACATCAGACGCTGAAGACGCTGTTTGAGAGCACCGGTGCGGCCGAGATGGAGTTCAACTTTGAACCGACGGCGCGGAACGCTCCGCTGCGCGAGATGCTGGCGGAGTTGCTGGGGGACGAGCCCAAGGCGGCATTCCGGTTGACGCGCGAGCAGTTTGAGTCGGGATGTCCCACGTTGTATCAGCAGGTACGAGAATTGAGGAGAGCAGAAACCCATGGATGAGACCCGGCAAAAGCTGATGAACTGCTTCCAGGTGGTGTTTCCCGACCTGCCGCAGGAGAGCCTGGCGAGCGCCTCGACGGCGACGGTGGCCAGTTGGGATTCGGTAGCGGCTATCACGCTGATGAACGTGATGGAAGATGAATTCGGCCTGGAGATGGACCTGGATGACCTTGCCGAGCTGGACTCGTTCGAGAAAATTTACTCCTACCTACAGCGCCGCCTTCAGGTAGCCTGATGGCATCGCCGCTTCGCATACATCATGTGGGCTACGTGGTGGCCAGCATTGCCGACGCGATGCCGGGCTTCGTGCGCTCGCTGCAGGCGGAATGGGATGGGCGGGTGATCGAAGATCCGCTGCAGAAAGTAAAGGTGGCGTTCCTAACCACGCGTGCGGAAGATGCACAGGTGGAGCTGGTGGAACCGGCGGCGGCGGATTCGCCGGTGTTACGCTTTCTGGAGGAAAAAGGCGGCGGGCTGCATCATCTTTGCTACGAGGTCGCCGACCTGGAAGCACAACTGGCCGAGATGCGGACGCGGGGAGCGATGATTGCCAAGCGGCCCAAGCCGGCGGTGGCGTTTAACGGGCGGCGCATTGCGTGGGTGGTGACGGCGGAGAAGTTGCTGGTGGAGTTGCTGGAAGAGAAGCTGAAGGAAGAGCGGGGATAGATGTCGTCGCTGATGCTGAAGATTCGTCGCGGGGAAACGCCTGATGTATCGCGCTATTCGCGATACAGCGCGGCGAATTGAGTCGAGCACGCTTCCCTTGCCGCGGTTTCTGAATCCGCTGCTGGGGATGATGTTCAACGCGCGGCAGAGCATCGGCATGGGGTTTCGCTGGGGGCTGAGCTATTTCGTTACGGAGCCGATGTTTCGCGGGCGCTGCGTGTCGGTGGGCAAGAAGTTCCGAATGTCGCGGATGCCCTTCATCATTGGGCACACCAAGATTTACATCGGCGACAACGTTAATTTTTTTGGCAAGGTGGACATCTTCAGCGGGCGGATCTTCGACGAGCCCAAGCTGGTGCTGGGCAACCGGGTGGACATTGGCCACAACGTCGTCTTCATTGTGAACAAGGAGATTGTGATTGAAGACGATGTGAATGTGGCGTCGGGGGTGCGGTTTATGGATACGGATTCGCATCCGCGCGATGCCATGGCACGCATTGCCGATCTGCCGCCGGAAGCGAGCGAGGTGAAGCCGGTGCGGATTGGCCGGTACGCGTGGATTGGGCACAATGTATTCGTGATGAAGGGCGTGACCATTGGAGAGGGCGCCATCATTGGCGTGGGTAGTGTGGTGGTAAATGATATTCCGCCGTATAGCGTGGCCATGGGAAACCCGGCGCGGGTGGTGGTGAAGAACATTAACGCGACGGTGGCGGCGCCGGTAGCGCCGGCGGTCCCACAGGGGTAAGGGCTTGTTTAGGGGAGAAAAGCCGATACCTCGTCAGGCTAAAGCCCACCTCGGGATGACAAGGTTTAGAGAGTTGTGATGGCGTGCCTGAAGGCATGCTTTTGGGGCGGGTTAAGCCACGCCCCATCGACTGAGATAACGTGACGCGCCAAACCATACGGGTTCTGACCCTCATCGAGAACGCGAGCGTCACCGGCCCGGCGCGCAATGTAATCGACTACGGCAGGATGATGGCGCAAGCCACAGCCGAGCTGCCCGCGGTCGAGGTCACCATCGTCACCTATCAACGAGGTACGGAAGAGAGCGCGCTGGCTACGGCGGCACGTGAGGCAGGGCTGTCGGTGACGACGGTGGCCGAGCGGCGGCGGTGGGACACGAGCGTGCTTGGACAGTTGCGGCAGGTAATTGCGGCCTGCGATCCAGACATTCTGGAGACACGAAATGTGAAGTCGCACTTCCTGGTGCGGCTGCTGGGGGTGAATCGGAAATACCCCTGGGTGGCGTGGAACCACGGATACACGGAAACCAGCTTTCTGGACCGCTGTTACACGCGGCTGGACCGGTGGTCGCTGCGGGGGGCGTACCGTGTGGCCACAGTGTGCGGGCCGTTTGCGGAGAAGCTGGAGGAGATGGGAGTTGGGCGAGATCGAATTTCGGTTCTGCATAACGCAGTAAAGCCTTTTGCGGCGCCGCCGCCGGAGGAAGTACAGCGACTGCGCAACGCGCTGAAGATTGAGGCGGGCGAAGCGGTGATTTTGGCGGTGGGAAGGTTGTCGCTGGAGAAAGGCCATTCCGAGCTGGTGCGGGCGGCGGCAACGCTGCGGGGCATGAGCGGGGCGCCGCGATTTCGGGTAGTGGTGGTGGGCGATGGGCCGGAGCGAGGACCGCTGTTACGGCTGGCATCGGAACTGGGAGTGGACCGGGAGATCACGCTGGCGGGATTTCAGCGCGACACCAGGCCGTATTACGCGCTGACCACGGCGCTGGCGGTACCGTCCCACAGTGAAGGGTCCCCCAATGTGGTACTCGAGGGGATGGCGGCAGGGCTGGCGATTGCAGCGAGCCGGGTAGGCGGGGTTCCGGAGATCCTGGTGGAGGGAGAGACCGGGCTGATGGTGGAGCCGCGGAATCCGGAGGCGCTGGCGGATGCGCTGCTGCGACTGTTGACCGATGCGTCGTTGCGGGAGCGGTTGGGGCGGGCGGCTCGGGATCGAGCGGCGGTTGATTACACGCCGGAAGCTTATCGGAAGAAGCTGGTGGAGTTTTATCAGGGGACGCTGGCGGGAAGCGGTGAGCTTTGCCGGGGATAGGGGTCCTTCGCTGGCGCTCAGGATGACAGGCTTACAGGGGCGAGTTCAATTCTGAAGTGATTCCCAGCAGACAGTGGCTTCCGGGTGTGGCGAAAAAGCGCTCGTGATGACAATTCAAACCAAATTCATCTTGCGCGGGTAAAGCTGCGCCCTTCCGTCGTGCTCGCTGGTTATTTCGCGGTGGCGGGAAGGACTACGTCGGAGCGCCATTGGTCGACCAGTTTCCACCAGAGGAATTTTTCCCACTCATCGAGGACGCTTTTGGCCCAGGCGCGGTGCTTCCAGTATTCGTCGGCGAAGTGGTAGGGGGCGGAAGCGGCGGCTACCGTCCACTGATATTGCGGCAGGCGCTTCTGGAAGATGGAGAGGGCGCGGCGGGTGTGAAAGTTTGAGGTGACGATGATGGCAGAGGTGGCGCCGGCGTGCTGCATGCAGTGCTGTACGTCGACTGCTTCGGCAAACGTCGAGTCCCCCAACGTGGGACATACTTGGGTGACGCCCTGGTGGGTGCGGGCGATGTAGTCGGTGACCAGGTCGGCTTCGGTCTTGCCGTAAATATCGTGGGTGGCGTCGGCGTCGAGCAGGATGAGGGGTGAGTAGCCCTGGTGATAGAGGTCGATGGCGTGGGCGTAGCGCGAGCTGTCGGCGCCCTCGAGTACAACCATCACGTCGGAATGCTTAGGGTTGTTGAGGGTGAGGAACGAGCCGGCGTGGGAGAGCAGAACGACAACGCCATACAGGAAAGCGGCGACGATGACGGCGCGAAGGACCAAGCGCTTGAGGCGCGGGTAGCGGGCCGCCGGCGTCGGCGGGGCGGCTTGCGGCTGGGTGTCTAGTTGGCGGGCTGGCATGCCGCCCCCACTTCGACCTGCTCGGTATGCAGGCGCATCAGGATGTCGCCGACAACCGACCAGTCATACTTAGCCTGGACCACGCGGCGCGCATTGGCGACGAGGTCGTGCCACTGGGGAGTGTCCGCCTGTAGCGAGACCAGGCGATCGGCCATGGCTTCGGGTGTGTCGGCGATGAGGATGTCGCGGCCATCGACGGCTTCCAGGCCTTCGGCGCCAAGCCGGGTGGAGATGACGGGCGTTCCGGCGGCCATGGCTTCCAGAATTTTCAGGCGGGTGCCACCGCCGACGCGCAGGGGAACGACCGAAGCGAGTGCTCCCTGATAGTAGGGACGTACGTCGGGCACGGTTCCAGTGACGGTGATGCCCTGATCGCGCAGGGCAAGGATTTGCTTGGGTGGCTGAGCTCCCACGATGACCAGGCGCAGGTCGGGACGGCGGGTGCGAACCTGCGGCCATATCTTGTCGACGAAGTAAAGGGCGGCATCGATGTTGGCGTGGTAATCCATTTTGCCGAGGAAGACGACGTCGCGGCGAGGGCCTGCGGGCGCGGGGCTGGCGGCGAAGAAATCGCAATCTACGCCATTGCCGACCACTTCGATGCGGGCCTGGGGTGCGCGCTGGTGAAGGACTTCGCGTTCGCGCTGGCTGCAGACGGTGTGGGCGTGGCAAAGCTGAAGAAGTTCGGCCTCCACGGTGCGGGAGAGCGCAGCGGTGCGGCGGGCGTACAAAGCGCGCAGCGGGTTGGCGTCGTTGTCGGCGTAGCGGGCCAGGATTTCCGACTCGATGTTGTGCCAGTCGAGAATGAGACGCGCTCGCGGCTGGGCCTGGCGGATGTGCCGGGCGTAGGCGATGAGGTGCATGCTCTCGATCTGGATGGTGTCGAAGGTTTGCTGCTGGAGGATTTGGTCGAGCTGGGCCAGCACGGCTGGCGAGGTGAAGTTGAGAACGTTGAGTGGGACGGGGCCGAGCAGTCCACGGAGCACGTTGGCCGGGCGATAGGCGGCATCGCGACGGATGGCGATGACCTGGGTGCCGTTCTGCGGTTCCAGGCGATGGCGGAGCTGGGTCGCGGCGTCACGGTCGTCGTCGTTAGTGAGTCCGATGTAGGTGAGCTGGGCCGAGCGGGCGAGTTGCCGGGCGAAGTAATAGTCGCGGAGGTGAGCCCCGGAAACCAGCGGCCAGCAGATTCGCGGCGAGAAGTACAGGACGCGCACTGGGAAAGTTTATCTGATTTCGCGATGGGGGTTGGTCATCCCAGGTTAGCGTCCAAAAGAGGGACGCGAACCTGGGGCACCAGCGGTTCGTACCGGGAGTAGGGGTCCTTCGCTGGCGCTCAGGATGTCAGCATCGTGGTTGAGATGGGTTTCGTCATGAAGCGTTCTTGACGGGTGGGAGAGAGAGCAGGTTCCCCCACTTCGGTCGCGATGACACTCTTTAGGGTGGCGAGAGGCCTCCCAGGTTAGCGTCCGAAAGAGGGACGCGAACCTGGGGCACCGGCGGTTCGTACCGGGAGTAGGGGTCCTTCGCTGGCGCTCAGGATGACAGCATGGTGGTTGAGATGGGTTTCGTCATGAAGTGTTCTTGACGGGTGGGAGAGAGAGAAGGTCCTTCCACTTCGGTCGGGACGACACGTCTTTAATGGAGGCGGGAGAACTCCCAGGTTAGCGTCCAAAAGAGGGACGCGAACCTGGGGCACCGGCGGTTCGTACCGGGAGTAGGGTTCCTTCGCTGACGCTCAGGATGACAGCATCCGTGGTTGAGATGTGTTTCCTAAGTTGGTTGCCCGCCTGATGTTATACTGGCTCGCGGCTTCCCCCAGCCTATCCGCACGTCGGGGAATGAGAAAACTACTCAAGCATGGTTTACACGCACTTTTCCTGGCGTTAGCGCTGCCGGCGGCGGCCTTGGCCGGGTTTGGGCGCGTGCCCGCGACTTTCAACATGGGGGCCCACGCCGCGGCACAGGTTCCCGGAGTTCTGGGGGACTATTTTCGCATCGCGTACTACAAACTGACGCTGAAACGGTGTTCGCTGTACAGCCGGATATCGTTTGGCTCGTTCTTTTCCAACGCAGATGCGGAGCTGGGGCAAGGGGTTTATATCGGGTCTTACAGCATCCTGGGGCGATGCTCGATAGGCGACAGGACGCAGATTGCGTCGCAGGTACAAGTGCTAAGCGGGCGGCGGCAGCACAGCCGGGACGAAAGCGGACAGATCAGGGGCGCGCACGACGGGGAGTTTGAGGCCATTGCGATCGGGGCCGATTGCTGGATAGGGGCCTCGTCCGTCATAATGGCTGCAATTGGGGCCGGAAGCACGATTGGCGCGGGTGCGGTGGTGGTCCGGCCAATTCCTGCGCAGGTGGTTGCGGTGGGCAATCCCGCACGAGTGATCAAGGAAGCAGTGCCACAGCTTGAGGGGTATGGGGTATCCGAGTGAATATGTCGATGTATAACAAGATGACACCGGCGGCGGCCGACGAATACTTGATTTTTCCGAATGCGACGGTGACCCCGGAGGCGCAGGTCAGCAAGCCGGTGGCGCGCCGTCCGCAGACCCTCCGCCGGAACAAGGGCCCCGAGTTTTACAAGCCATTTCACTGGATCCTGCTGGTTTACCTGTTCTTTTATTGCAGTCACCTTTCGGAGATGGTGTCGTTCCTGCACATTGGCTTGCTGCTGCAGCCGATCCTGCTGGCGGGCATGATCATGACCGGCCACACCAAGACGATTTTCCGCACGGAAATTGGGCGGATCATGACGTGGTTCACGGTGTGGGTGGCCGTCTGCGTGCCGTTCAGCGTGTGGAAGGGCGGCAGCTTCATGATCTTTGTCACCACCCTGCAGGCGCTGTTGCTCATCTTCTTCATGGTGGCGTTCATTCGCGATGTGGATGACTGCTTCCGGGTGATGGTGACGGTGGCGCTGGCCATGGCCGCGGTAGGCGTTCTGTCGCTGGTGGTTGGCGGCGGCAGGGTGCACGATACGCGTCTGGGACTGGGTTCGGGTAGCGACACGCTGGCTGATGCGAACTTCCTGGCATTGCATCTGGTGGTCGGACTTCCCTTCTTATGGTTCGCGGCCCAATTAAAGACGGGCTACAAGAAGATTGCTCTGCTGTTGATGATGGTTCCGGTGCTGGCGGGCGCGGCCCGAACCGGATCGAGAATGGGCCTGGCGGCCCTGCTGGCCGGGTTGCTGGTCTACTTCATCTTTGCCACGTCGAAACAGCGGGCAATGATCATCGTGGGCGGGATGCTGTTCCTGGTGCTGGCGGTCTTCCTGCTGCCGCAGCGGATTACGGAGCGCTTTACGACGTTCCTGGAGCCGCACTCGGCGGCTGCGCTGGAAGCGGCGGAATCGGCGGCGACGAGAAAAGCGCTGTTCCTGCGCAGTATTCAGATGAGCTTTGAGCATCCGCTGTTCGGCGTCGGTCCGGGTGAGTTTATGGACGCGGAAGCCGAAGAGTCGGCGATGACCGGCAAGCGCGGCATGTGGCACTACACCCACAACTCCTACACCGAGCTGTCCAGCGAAACCGGCGTGGTGGGACTGGGTCTGTTCGTCTATGCGCTGTTCCGCTGCTACAAGGGAATGACGCCGATACGCGACCGTTATCCGAGGAGGATTGTGCGCCAGGGCGCCATGTATCTGCAGATCGCGGTCATCATGTCGGCGGTGGGAGCGTTCTTCCTGAGCATTGCGTACAGTGGCTTGCTGTATGCCATTTTTGGCATGTGCGCGGCGTACCAGTTAGCCGTCGCCAAAGAAGCCCGCATGATGAAAGAACAGGCGCGAGAAGCTCTCCCATGACGGAGGCGCACGCCCAGACGCCGTCCCTGTTCAGTTTGATCACTCGCTCACTGGCCTCGCGGAACTCGTCGGAGCGCCGGGTTGAGCTGCTGAAGACCTGGGCGCGGGTTTGCAGCTACCGTTCGCTGGAGCTGTGCCGTTTGCCGGCGCGGGTGTGCGCCACGACGGACCTGGCCCGCATCGAGCGGCTGGGGGCGGAGATGGCCGCGGTGGTCGAGCGCGATCCCACTTCGGCGGCCAAGTACACCGACTATCCTTCCTGGCTTCCCTTCAACGTGGTTCGGGTTGGTGCCCTGGCACTGCATCGTTCGCCGCCGCTGCGACTGCTGGACATTGGTTGCGGCCCGGGATATTTCCTGGCAGCGGCGAAGGCTTGCGGGCATGAAGTCTACGGCATTGACGCCCCGCCGAACATCCTGACAGCGGTGGAAGCACGGGTGTACAGCGAGTTGCTGGCGGCGCTGGGTTGCGACCGACAGGTGTCGCCGCTGTCGATTGAGCGGTATGTGCCGATGGGGCTGGCGCAGCGCAATCTGGACCTGATGACCGCGTACTGGATCTGCTTCAACCGGCACCGTCAGCTGGACGAATGGGGCGTGGCGGAGTGGCAGTTCTGGGTGGAAGATGCCAAGTCGCATCTGCGCCAGGGCGGGGTAGTCCACCTGGAATTGAACGTCAATCCTGAGCGCTATGGCGCGCTGCAGTGGTACGACCAGGAAACGCTGGAATTCTTCCGCTCGGTGGGCAGCGTGCAGGGCGGCGTGGTTCGCATCACCAAAGGATAGCCTCAGGAATGGGGAGCCAATCGGTCCGGGGAGATCGCATACGCGTTTGCCTGTTGTCGGACACTGTGGGACTCGACGCCGGCACCGAGCGGCAGGTAGTGGAGACGGCCAAGCGGCTGCACGCCGATCGCTTCGATGTCCACGTAGTCTGCCTGGAAGATAGTCCCCAATTGCAGAGCCTGAAGGGCATCTGCCACATCGCGGTATTCCCTACCAACAGTGCCAAGAACCTGAAAGGCGTGTCGCAAGCGGCGCAATTCCGCCGCTACATTGGGCAGCACAAGCTGCAAATCGTCCACGCATACATGAACAAGACAGCGGCGTTTGCCGTGATGTCGGCGGTAGGCGCGCGCCATATCGTGGTCACCAGCCGGCTGAATACCGGCTACTGGTACACGCCGGCCATGCGCAGGTTTTTCCGGCTGTTGAACACACGCACCGACGCCATCATGGCGAATTCCGAAGAAGCCAAGCGGATCGCGGTGGAGACGGAAGGCTTGCCGCCGGATAAAGTGCACGTGGTATATCAGGGCGTGGACATGGACAGGTTTCGACGGGGGCTCGGGGATGCGACGGCTGCGGAGAAGCTGGGGGTGCCGCGAAACGCGCGTGTGGTGGGGATTGTAGCCAACCTGCGTCCGGTGAAGGACCACGCGCTATTCTTGCGGACAGCCAAGATTGTGGCCGAGCAAGTGGAGGATGCGGTTTTTCTGCTGGCAGGGCGCGGCGAGTTGTACCAGGAGCTTTGCGGGTTGGCGAAAGAGCTGGGGATTCGCGAGCGCGTGTTCTTCACCCAAGGGGAAGGCAACATCATGGATTACCTGGCGCGAATGAGCGTGGGATGTCTTACGTCGTTCAGCGAAGGGTTTTCCAACGCCATCATGGAATACATGGCAGCCGGGATGCCGGTGGTGGCAATCAATGTCGGGGGGAATCGGGATGCGATCATCGAAGGTGAGACGGGATTCCTGGTGGCGGATAGGACGCCGGAGGCGTTCGCTGAGCCCTTGGTACGGCTGTTGCGGGATGAGGGGCTTCGCGTGAAGATGGGCGAGGCTGGGTATCGGCGTTGCGTGGAGAACTTTGAAGTGGGAAAGACGATTGGGCAGCTGGAAGAGTTTTATGAAGGGTTGATTGCGGCTAAGCGGTAGAGCGCTGAATCGCGAGGTCTGCCAGACGAGAGTACCCGGTGAAAGTCAAAACACCCACTCGTGCAAAAGCAGCTTTGGGTAAAACATGGGCCGCCGATTATGGTGGTCTGTTCCTGACAGTCAGCTGCTCGTTCGGTTTCCCAGTTCAACAAACTTTACATAATTTCACTTGACTTAACACCCGAGCCGACAAGCATGTATTTAGAATTTGAATTGGTCCCCAAGGGAGGCGATCAGTGAGTTGGCGGCCTGTTGGCGGGGGTCTTAGCGTCTGCGGCTTGGTGTTCTTAGTTTTCCTGCTCGCTCCGGTTGCCTTTGCCGAGACGAACGAGAACCCCCACGAGCTGCTTTCCAAGTCGTTTGCACAAGCCGATCTCTGGAATCACGGGCCGGTAGTGCTGGTCGCCAAGATCGAGGCCCCCAAGCCCGGCGGGCTCCCGCGGACCTTGGAGTACACCGTCCACTGGGCCGGGCCCGACAAGTGGCGCGCCGAGTTGAATGCTCCCGGCGTGCGCCAAGTCACCGTTCTCAATCATGGCAAATTGTCGTCGGGCACCAGCGATCCGGAGCTGCGATGGCTCGCCACGAAAATTCAGGCGGTACTGGCCTCCCTCGATGGTGGCACGCCCGCCGGACCCTATCGCCTCGCACCGCTCGCCTGGGAGAACGACAAGCTGCATGTCTCCAGCAAACGGATTCACGACGTCGAGGCACGTTGCATCGCGTTCGGCAAGCCCAAGACCACGCTCTGCATCGATCCCGCCAGCGGCCACCTGCTCGTCGCCGCCAGCGACCTCGGCAGGTTCGACTACAGCGACTACACCAGCGTCGGCAACAACACCTATCCGAAGAGCGTGAAGGTCAGCTCCGTCACCAGCATCGTTGAAGGCGATGACTTTACTTACACACGCTACGGTGGCCCTTACGCGACCAATCTGAAAACGACGCACATCATCATCCCGGCTGAGATCGTCCAGATCTCCGTCACCCGCGGTGAGCCGTTTCCCGATTCACTCTTCGAGCCTCCCGAGAAAAGCACATCGCTCAACGTCGCGTCCTGTGCGGATCCGGGCGACGGCTTCACCCCTCCCCGCCTCGCCAAGTCGGTGAAGGCAAAAAGAGACGCGTTCGCCCGAAAGAACTCCAGGTATGGATGGGTTTGGGTGCTGGCGACGGTCAGTAAAAATGGATCGGTTGGGAACACCGCTGTGCTGAGTGGCGACCCGGCATTGAGCAGCGGTGCTGCTGACGCCGTCCAGCAATACCAGTTCACGCCGTACTTGCGCTGCGGCCAGCCCGAGGAATTTCAGCAGGCCGTGATGGTCAGCTTCCCACCACCGGCGCCGGCAGTGTACACGACACACGAGATCGAAAAGGCCACTTATCCAACCTGCTTCCCTTGCCAGTAGGGGGCCGGCTATCTATTCTTTGACGAATGGCGGACGTAACTTAGTCGATGGCCTGTTAGCGTCACTTGGCCCTGCAAGAGCGCCATCCTGTTACACTCGGCGCTAAATGATTCAGCGGATTGCGTTTTTCATCTGCGGGGTTATGACCGCTCTAATCGGTCGTGTGTTCGGCAGACTTGAGCGGTTTGCGCCAACGAATGAAATAAGTTGGTCGCCGTTCTCGTTGGTGTTGCTCGTCGTGGGTGTGCTCGCAATCTGCATTTCCTTGTTGCCGGGCGCATGGCTTCGCCGCGTCACTTCGGACAACACAGAAGGACGTCACTATCTGCCGACCCGATGGCTGGTGAGCTTCGCTGCTATCGGGTTGCTGCTGGAGGTGATTATCAACTTCATTCCGCCGCAGTCGGGCCACCCCCAGATGGGGTTGCTATATTCGCTTTGTCCTGCGTGTGTGCTAACCGTGACGGTTGACCCTTCGTTGACGACGGCACTTTTTGCACTCGCCCCTCTAAATGCTCTTGTCTTTGGAGCATTTGGTGGCGTAATCGGAACTGCCGTTGGCTTTCTTCGTAGGCAAGCGTCGTGAAATCCCCGTATCGTGATCCTGATCTAGCGTTCGCCGCGTTCTGATATGACTGGGGGAAAGCATCGGCGAAAGTCAAAACCCCCACTCGAGCAAAAGCAGCTTGAGTGGGCACCCGCGCGTCCTTCACTGTGCCAGGTCCATTCCTCAGCGGTAGGTTCGTACCAGGGATAGGGGTCCTTCGCTGGCGCTCAGGATGACAGCGTTGTGGGTGAGCGTTTGTTCCTCATGAAGCTTTCTCGCCGGTGAAGCGACAGCAGGTCCCTCCACTGCGCTGCGACTGCGTCTTCGCTCCGGTCGGGATGAGAGTTACAAAGGCAGTGTTTAGGGGCTAGGGGCTAGGGGTTAGTGGTCGGCATGGAGTTGTGCGTGGGAGTTCCTGTCCCTCGGTGTCTGATTCAGTGCGGGCGAAAGCAGCCCTCTTCGGACTGAAGTCCTCCTCGGGATGACAAGAGTGAATTGCCGGGGCGCTGGCCTGAAGGCCAGCTCTACCCAGACTCAGCAGGTCCCTCCGGTGCGCTACGACTGCATCTCCGCTGCGGTCGGGATGACAGCGCAAAAGGGGCTACGGTCGGGATAACACTTCAATAGACAGGTAGGCAATCTGGAGGAAGCTTAGGCGATCTGGCAATAGAGATGGCCGCGGGCGGCTACGGAGCTATTGTCCAGGGTGATGGCGGTTCCGGTTTCAACGTGGCGAATGTTGCGGTAGCCGGTCTCGCACAGGAAGGCGACGATCTCGGCGACCTTGGCGGTCTTCTCGCGCATGGTTTGGCCGTGCATTTCCAGGAATAGCACAGGCTTGTGCGCTTCGAGGGTGTGACGCGCACCGCGGAGGGCTTCAATCTCCCATCCCTCGATATCGATCTTGATGAAGTCGGGCGCGGGCCAGCCGTTGCGAGGAATTTCTTCATCGAGGGCGATGACGGAAATCTCCTCGACCACCGCGCCAACTCCGGACTTCAACAAGGCTTCGCCGGCTTTGCCGTCGAGGCTTGATCCGCCCATCATGAGAGGATCGCCCACCATGCGAAGGGTTTCGCGGTGCGAACCTACGCCGACCTTGTGCACCTGGACGTTCTTGATACCGTTGAGGGCGAGGTTCTCGGTGAGGCGCCGGTTGTTGCGCGAGTTGGGCTCGAAGCAGAGGACCTGCTTGGCACGCGAGGCGAAGAGCAGGGTCAGCAGGCCGTGAAAGGCGCCGACATCATAGACGGTCATGCCGGAGAGATTGAGGTCGGACCAGAATTTCTGTTCCGGCGTTTCTATCCCGGGGGAGAACATGGAGGGCATCCATCCCAGGCCACCCTTGCGCTTCATGCCCTTCAGCAGGCCGTGATGCACGGTGTAGACCGCGTTGTCGAACAGGTGCAAGCTGATCCAGGCGATGACGCGATGCTGTAGCGAGTAATGCGTGAACTGCGTGTCTTCCGGCGCTTTGAGATCAGACATAGTGACCTGCGTTTTCGGTTGCAGCGGCGATGTTTCCCTACTGATAATTCTTTGCAATCCACTCCGGATAGCGATACTTCAGCATATAGAGAGCCCAGGCGCCCTGGACGGTGGAGTGTCCCTGGTCGACGGTGCCGAAGCGGAATTCGAAGATGCCGCGGCACCAGCCATACCAGCAGTAATTCCAGGCGCCGTCGGATTGCTGGTTGCTCATGATGCGGTCGATCCAGCGTGACTGGATGAGGTCGGGCTTGGCGGCAGCCAGAAGATACGAACTGCGCTGCATGTAGGAGTCGCTGACGCGGAAGTCGTAATAAGCGTCGCGGGCGACGCCCGCGGTCACCGGATTGAGGGCGGCATCGAGTTGCGGCGACGGCCCGTTGAAGTGCAGGTATATGTCGAGAGCGATGAGCTGAAGATGCAGACGGACGCCCCAGCTGTACTTGTCGGGCGAGAACATGTTGGCGCGGTCGGCGGAACTCAGCTCAACCTTGCCGGGGGCGGTGGCGTAGGCGAACCAGCTATCCTGCCAGCCCAAACGGGCCACCTGAGGGCCGAACAGTACGGGCAGGGGGACGCTAGGATCGGCCCAGTGGGCGTAATACCAGGTGATAGGTCGGCCGGGGATTTTGACGCGGTCGCTGACGAGGTAGCCGTCAACAAACTTCTTGAGGCGCGGATCGCCTGACATGGTAGCCATGTCGCCGACCATGAACATGAGCGGCGGATTGCCGTAGATGTCGGGGTGCTGCACGATCCAGTTGGTGGAGCTTTCGATGGAGCGATCGAGCTGCGTGTTGAACTGGGCGCGCGACGGCTTGGACAGGAAGTGGTTGTTGTTCCAGACGCCGATGGCGCCCAGAACGACGAGGCAGGCGACGACGATCAACACCCACTTGAGGATGCGGCTACGAAGGGTGGGACTTCCCGATTTGTCAGCAGACATGGTGTCAGCCTCGGATTACGGTTGGGTGACGCACGACAAGTGCAACTTCAGAATTTTGCCGGACACGCGCTCTATGCGCCGCTTTTGGCCATTTGTGGCTTGGCGGCGGAGCTGGCGGCTTTCACGCCGGTATCGGCCTCGACCATCATGCTGACCAAGCCGTGGAAGTCGACAGCGGGTGTCCAGCCAAGATCTTTGCGAGCCAAGGCAGCATCGCCGCGGAGGTCGTGGATTTCGCCGGTGCGGAAGAGCTTGGGATCGACTTCGACGTACTCGTTGACCACGTCCGCAGGATTCGCGCCGTTGGGGACCAGGTTGAGACAGCGCAAGACTTCGACCACGAACTCATAGACGCTGTGGGATTGGCCGGTAGCGATGACGTAGTCGACCGGTTTCTCCTGCTGCAGCATGGCATGCATGGCGCGGACGTAGTCGCCGGCAAAGCCCCAGTCGCGACGGGCCTGCATGTTACCCAGCTTGACCTTGTTCTTCTTGCCCTTGGCCCAGTCGGCAGCGGCCAAGGTGATTTTGCGGGTAACCATTTCGGGGCCGCGGCGGGGCGACTCGTGATTGAAAAGGATGCCGCCAACGGCGAAGATACCGCGTGCGCGGTAGACTTCGCAGAGGTTGTGCGCCGCAGTCTTGGAGACACCGTAAGGTGACGTGGGACGCAGCGGGGTTTCTTCGTTGCGCAGGCCGTTAAGGTTTCCATACATCTCGGAGCTGGAGGCCTGGTAGACGCGGGTGTCGGGCTTGAGGCGTTCGACGATGTTCAGGATGCGAGACAGGCCGCCAACGTTGATGTCGAAGGTTTCGGCCGGGAGCTGCCAGCTGGTGGGAACGAAGACCTGGCCGGCGAGATTGTAGACTTCGTCGGGCGTGGCCTTGGCGAAAGCTACTTCCAGAGAAACGGTGTCGCGCATGTCGGCGTAGAGGATTTCGATCTTGCTCTCCACCTCACGCAGCCAGCGCATGGTTCCCGATTCGCGGCGCACGACGCCGTAGACGCTGTAGCCCTGCTGCAGCAGGTATTCGGCGAGGTAGCTGCCGTCCTGTCCGGAGATTCCGGTAATCAGTGCTTTCTTCATGACATTCTCCTTGCCTGCGGTCGCCAATCGGGACACGCGGTGAAACAGGCTACCGAAAAAGCAGACCCCTCACCGGCGGAAGCCGGTTCGGGATGACAAAAACAAACAACGTGGACGCTGGCGTGAAGGCCAGCTCTACCTTTTCGCTAAAAGCATATCGCATCGAGATCGGGAGAGTTGAGCGCGGCTAGCGGCCACCTCTGCCCAGCAACAGGATCTTGATGGTGGAAAACATGATGAACAGGTCGAGCCCGAAGGACACGTTCTTGATGTAGAAGAGGTCGTAGGCCAGCTTTTCGCGATTGTCTTCCAAGGTGACGTTGTAGCCGCGATTGATCTGCGCCCATCCGGTAGCGCCGGGCTTCACCAGCCAGCGCTCCTTGTAGAACGGAATCTTGGAGGCGCATTCTTCTTCTTGCTCAGGCACAAAAGGGCGCGGACCCACGAAAGCCATGTCGCCCTTGACGATGTTGAACAGCTGGGGCAGCTCATCCACGCGGGTGCGCCGCAGCCACTTGCCCACGCTGGTGACGCGCGCGTCGTCAAATTGGGCGGGCGTCAATTTCTTCTTGTCGGAACCTTCGTACATCGAGCGAAATTTATAAACCGTGAACAGCTTGCCGTTTTCGCCGACGCGATTCTGGCGGAAGATGGCCGGGCCGGGGGAGTTGAGGCGAATGGCGACGGCGGCCAGCAGCATGACGGGCGAAGTGAGAATGATGGCCAGAGTGCTGAGGATGAGCGAGAAGAGCCGTTTGTAGAGGCGCAGGGCGGTACGCACGTGGAAGCCGGGAGAAAACAGCAGCCAGCTCAGGCGGAGGGAGTCGAGAGGAATTTTGCCGGTGATGCTCTCGTAATATTCGGGGCCATCCTGAATATAGACGCCGCGGGTCTTGAGCTTGAGGAGCTTATCCACCTGCATCTTGCCGCGGCGGTCGCCCATGGTAACCACGATGCGCTGGACGTTGTTCTGGTCGACCATGCCAATGAGGTCTTCGTCGTCGAAGCGCGGAATGCTGGCCAGAGGTTCGGTAGTCTGACCGACGAAACCGATCACACGCACCCCGAGCTCATGACGGGCGGCTATCTCTTCCATGAGAGGGCGTGCCAGGGGGCCGTCACCGTAGAGGATGGCGCGCTCGGAGAAGCGAGCGGAGCGGTTCAGCAGGGAAAACAGTTTGCGCCAGGCGGGTACGGTGATGCCAACGATGGCGACGCCGACCCAGAGGGTGCTGCCGGTCAGTCGGAGTTCGGGGAAAACGTAGTACAGGGCGGAAAGGCTGACGAACGAGCAGCCGAGGACGCCCACCAGGCGGGTAATCACCTCCCGCCGGTTGGAGAGCACGATGGAGTCGTACAGGTCGAAGTAGTACATCAGCAAGGTAAAGATGCCGACGACCAGTCCGATGCGTCCGAAACCATTTTCGTACAGAAGGTAGATATTTGCGTCAGACGCCGTACCCGCCCAGTAGATCACCGCCGCCACAAAACCGAGGGTTACCAGCAACGCCTCGGTCACCGTAAGCAGCAGCGTACGGGTGGGGAAGTAGGCGTTAAACAAACGAATCATGCGGAAGCCGCTTTGACCCGATCCGCTTCCTTCTTAGCCTCTTTTTTGGCGTCTTTCTTCGACTTACCGTTGTAACCGCCGTAATAGTGGTCGTAGTCGATGTTCAACATGGAAGCCTGATTGAAGACTGTGCCCAGCAACTTGGACTTCTCGATCGACTCGACCGCCTTGTTGAGAATCTTGCGGCGGGTGTAACCTTCGCGCACCACGACGAGCACGCCATCGCACAGACGGGAAAGCGAAGTGGAATCGGCCATGGGGAGCATGGGCGTGGAGTCCATGATGACCCAGTCGAAGCTGGCGGAAATGGTTTCCAGCATTTTGGCGAAGCGCTCGGACTCGAGCAGGGGCAGCGGTTCGTCCATGGATTTCCCGGCGGCCAGGAACCACAACGGCAGATCGTTGATCTGGTAGAAAGCGTTTTCGATGGGCAGCTTGCCGTCATTCCACTGCGAAATACCGTTCAGCGGCGAGGACGAGAACAACTCGCTGAGGGTGGGCCGGCGAAGGTCGGCTTCGATGAGCAGGACGCGCTCATTGGGACGGCGCGCCAGGGTAAGGGCGAGGTTCGCCGAAATGACAGACTTGCCTTCGTCGGTGACGGCGCTGCTGATGAGCAGCTTGTGCAGGCGACGCTTGTTCTGCATGTGGGCCAGGCGGGTGGCCAGCACGCGGAACATTTCGGCTCCGGTACCTTCCGGCTCGGTAAGAGCGACCAGGCGCTGTTCGGGACTGGGTGTGGGATGCAACACGCGATCGGCGGGAACTCTCAGCCAGTTGCTATCGACCGGCTGTCCGGGGGCCAGTGAGGCTTCCGATCCTGCGACTGCAGCGGCTTCCGCTTGCTCAGGAACCAAGGGCGAGGTATTAGGACTGTCACCTTGGGAACGCTGTAATGCTTCGTACACTCGACTCATGGCTAGATTCTCCTCACTGCAGTGGTTGGCATGTTCTTCTCGGATTCAAGTTCCTGGTTATCCATGGTGCGGAGCAGGCGGAAAAACGATCTGAGCATGCTCTCGTTGTTTTCCTGGCGCGCCGATAGCGGCAGGGTGACGTCTTCTTCGGGCAACTGGGGACCGATCAGGCGGAAGTCGTTGGCAACTTCCGTAATCATGTCACCGGTGATGGGCCGTTGCTCGGTGGAAAAGCCGTTCACCATGGAGTTTTCACAAAGGTTGTTCACGATGCGGGGAATTCCGTGCGAATACTCGTAAATCTTGCTGAGCGCTTCGTCGGAGAAAATGGGCGGCTCAGCGGGGGCTCCGGCACGCTCCAGCCGGGCAAGCACGTAAGCCCGGCACTGCGCTTCGTCCAGCGGCTGCAAAGTGCAGCGCAACGCGACGCGCTGTTTCAACTGGCGCAGCTCGGGAGAATCCAGAACGATCTCCAACTCCGGCTGTCCCATGAGAACAATCTGGAGCAGCTTTTGCTGCGAGGTTTCCAGATTGGTGAGCAGGCGAATCTCCTCGAGCAGTTCAGGCCGCAGGGCCTGGGCTTCGTCGACCACCAGCGCGGTCACCAGTCCACGGGCATGGCGCTGGATGAGGAAGCGATTCAGGTCCAGCAGCATCTCGGTTTTGGTGCGGCCGGCGTAGGGCAGACCGAAGTCGGCCATGATGTATTGAAAAAACTCCACCACCGGCAGCAACGGATTGAAGACGTAGCCGAAGGCGATGTTGTTTTTGCGCAGTTCCGACAGGAGGCAGCGCACCAGCAAGGTCTTGCCGGTACCGACCTCGCCGGTTACGACGATGAAGCCTTTTCTCCGTCCGACGCCGTAGTGCAAGTTGGCTAACGCCTCGTTGTGGCGAGGCGTCGGATGGTAAAAGAACGGGTCGGGGCTGATCTCAAAGGGATTGCGCGTCAACCCGAAAAATTGTTTATACATGTTGCGCTATCCCCAGAAGTAAGCGTAAGCGACACCCGACGGCAGCAAGATCAGGATGAGCACGGTGGCGGTGACGGCCAACCATGGCACCCATCGAGCCCGGCGAATTTCCTTGGGCGTAGACAAAGCCGGAATTTCCGCCAGGATCGGCAGATTGACGGCATCGTTCAGAGCCTGCTCGCCGCGGATACGGTCGTCGAGGAACTCAGAGCCGAATCCGAACAGCACGGCCAGGGCGAATCCTGCGCCAATCGCAGCCAGCGAGAACTTGAAGCGATCGGGGAAGGTCGGTTTGTCAGGCATGCTGGGCGGATCGATGATGCGGAACTGTGCGCCCTGCTGCTGCTTTTCCAAACTGGTGGCCAGAGCCGACTGCTGCTTCTTGGCCAGCAGTTCGACGTATTCCTTCTTCATGTTGCCGAAGTCGCGGACCATATCGCCCATTTCGGCTTCGACCGCGGGGGTGGCATTCAGGCGCGCCTGATAGACCTGCGCCGCCTGCTCCAGACGCTGGATTTGCTGGCCCGCCTGCTCAATCTCCATCTTGTTGACCTTCATCTGAGTCTTCAACTGAACCAGCGGCATACTGGCCTGCACCTGGGAAGGCGTAGCGTTGTTGGACTCGATGTTGTCCTTGGCTTCGGCGGCCAGGTCCTTCTTCAACTTCTCCAGACCGGCAATGGTTTCTTTCAGTTTCTTCACATCCGGATGGTCCGGGGTGTACTTGGTTTCCATCGACGCCAGGCTGGCGCGAGCGTTCTGCAATTCGGTGTCCAGGCTGGTGGAAGTGCCGGCGTTGTCGCTCATCGTCTGGTACTGGCCCTGCACCGAGTTCAGGTAGGTCTGCTGCTGGATGGCGCGTTCGCGAGCGCTCTGCGCGGCCTGCAACTGCTGCTGAATGCCGCTGAGGATCTTCATGTTGCTCTCCAACTGCTGAGGCAACGATCCATCATGCTGAGCCTCGAAGGCGCGGACCTTGGCTTCCTGGTCGGCCAGCGACTGACCCAAGGCGTGTACCTGCGAATCGAGGAAGAGGGTGGTGGCTTCCGACTGCTCCTGGCTGGCGCGCACGTTTTCGTCGACGAAGAACGAGGTCAGAGCGATGGTGACCTTCTGCGCGATAGCCGGATCGGGCGCCTTGTAGGCGATCTTGAAAGCGACGAGTTCCTTGGTGGAAGAGGAGGCGGAGTCAGCCTGGATCAGATCCATTCTGACGTCGTCACGCATCTTCTCGACCTGATCGTCGGGCGAGTTGGCATAGCTGGGATAGAGATGGAAGCGGTCGATGAGGTTGAGCAGGCGAGTGCGGCTGAGCACCTGGGTGCTCATGCTTTGCACGCGGTCCGCCAGGTCAACTTGCACGTTAGGCGCGACCAGGTTGCTGGGAACCTTGGGCGGTTCGACCAGGATGGTGCTCTCCGAAATGTACTTTGCGGGGAGGAACCAGGCTGAAGCGAACACGATCAGCCAGCCAAAAAAGAGGGGGCCCAGGATCCACCACTTGCGGCGGAGCACGATCGCCCAATATTCATCGATGCCCTGTGCAGATTTTTGCTCGTCAAAGTCTTCCATCATAAATCACCGTCCAAGTGAGTGGCCCCAGACGTACCGGAGCGTAAGTCCGAATCCGTTAGTTGTAATTGTGGAAGGCGCGCCATAGTAATTTTGCGACTGGTGGATGAAGGCGTAGTACATGGTGGCCGCCCACGCCTCCGACACCTTGCGGCTCACGCCTACGGTGCCTTCTTCGCCGTTCACGTACTGATCGGAACGGTAGTGCGAAATCGATGTGCTCTTGTTGAACATAAGTGCGGAGTTCAAACTCCACGCCCGGTTCAGAGCGTGCTGATAGCCAACGGTTGCCTGGTAGTAGCTGACCGCTCCCAGAACGCCGCCGCCGTTGGTGACCCGGTGGCTGAACACGCCGCGTACCGCATTGTGGGTGGTGGCATAGGTCAGAGTGCCGCCCTCGGCGACATCCAGCGACGAGTTGTGCTGCTCCTCGATAAAGCAGCCGTATGGGGTGCAATAAATGGGCACCAGGTCCTTGGTCGTGGTGAATTCCGGACCAACCCATCCGGAAACCTGGAAGTGGGAGTTGATCCGGTAGGAGACAAAGGTCTCAATCATGCTGACTCCGGCGCGGGACTGCCCGTGACCGAAATCCAGAGCGCTAAAGTTATAACCGCCGCCCGCCGACAACTTCTCGCTGAACTCGTGCTGATAGAAAGCGCCGCCGGAGTAAGTGAACGAGTTCCACAGCGAGGTTGCGCCCCGCAGGAATCTCTGGAAGCTCTCGCCGCCGGAGAAGTCGATGCTGTCATGCGGCCCCAACTGATAGGTCAAGTCCACGGTGCCCTGATTCTGTTCCACCACGCTCTGCGGGAAATAGATGAGCGGATTGGGATCGTTGGGCTGAGGTTCACCGGCATAGGTGAGGAACGGACTGAAAGGATCGTCGGTATAAAGGTAGGTGTCCTTGACACGCAACTGCCACTGCTTGGCGATGCGCCACACCACGCGCCCATTGGCCGCCTGGTTCAGCGTGGTGTAGTTATTCGACGTTCCGCTGGTAAGGCTGATACCGCCGTCGTAACCCAGAACCCAGTTGATGGTGTTGCGCATCTGGACAATTCGCAAGCCGCCGCCGAAGAGTGCGAGATCCTGCCAGTAGCCGCCGTTGCCGTTGTAACCGGAAACATGTTGAGCAACGTTGCCGGTCGCGAAGTTCAGGCGGATACCGGTGTGAGCAATCGATTCGCCCAGCAGGTCCAGAGGAGGTAATTCCTCGGGATGGCTAAAGGTAGCCTGAATGCCGCCGGAAGATTGCTGGCCATCCGCGCCGATTTGCGAAGGATCGCCGATCTGCGATGGATCACCGACCTGAGAAGGATCGCCAGCGCCCACCTGCGAGGGATCACCGGCGCCGATTTGGGGGAAGCCGGTACCAGCCGGCGCCGGATCGCGGGAGATTACCGCGCCGGTCGAGGCCGTAGCGGGCTGCGAAGGATCGGTCGAGGTATTCGAAGCAGTCGACGAACTGGTTGCACTGAGGGGTGAATCCGTATAACTCTGCGTCCACGCCAATGGCGCACAAAACAGCACCACTGCGGTCAAGATCGGTCCGAGTTGACGTTTCATCGCATCCTCCTGGGTCCTGCACGCCTTACCACGCGGTTACGGAATCACCAGCGTGTCGTGAGGCTGAAGCGTGATGTTCTGCGCCATGTTCTTGCCCTTGATCACTTCTTTGTAATTGAACTTGATTCGTTCCTGCTTGCCGTCGGGGGCGGTGCGGAGTACGTAAATCTTTTTCTCTTTGGCGAAGTCACGGAAGCCGCCGCTCAGGGCAATCGCGTCCAGAACCGTAACCGGCCGGGTAAGAGGATAATATCCCGGCTTCAACACCGCGCCGACAATATTAAAGCTCAAACTGTTCACGGAGGTAACGATGACCGTCACCACCGGGTCCGACATGACCTTCTGCAAGGCAGCGGTAATCACATCCTGGAGCTGGTTGGGGGTGAGGCCGACCGCCTTGACTTCGCCGATCAGCGGCATGGTGATCATGCCATCGGGACGAACCCCAACCGCCTTGGAAAGCTCGCCTTCCTTCCACACGTTGATATCGAGCACGTCGCCAACACCAACTATGTAGCTTTCGGGGCGAACGGCGGGAACGCGCGCGGGCGGCGTGTCGGTACTCGGCAGGGCGGCAGCTTTGGCCACATCTTTCGCGGGAGCGCTATTGTCGGGTGAAGACGCAGGCAGAACCGGCTGGGCCTGCGGGGTGGAATCGGAACCGGACTGGGCGCTGCTATCCTGGGCAAACACAACTGGTGCGCATGCGGTAACCAGCAGCATCATGAAGGCCACTATGAAAACTTGCTTGGCAAAACCTTTTTGTTGCGAAAACATCAATCACCTCGTTCTGGGTTACTCGGCCTTATCTTCCTCGGGTTTGGTGCTGGACGTGGAGCGGCGCTGGGGAATTCCCACTTCTTTCAACTTGTACAGCAGCGCTCTATAGCTTATATCGAGCGAACGGGCCGCTTTCTTGCGGTTCCAATTATTGGCGTGCAGCGCGTTTAAGATAATACGGGCTTCGAGCTTGCGAACGGTCTGCCGGGTCAGTTTCTTGAGGGAAACGGGCCCCTCCAGCATAAGCGAGTCGACAGTATCGCGCTCGTTGGGCTCCAGCAGCTCGCTCAGAATTACATCTTCGGTTCCCATTACGACATAGCGCTTGACCAGGTTCTCCAGTTGCCGGATGTTGCCGGGCCAGGAGTAACGCTGCATCTTGGCCATCAGGGCAGGCCGGACCATCACCACACGGCCATTCAGCTTCTCGTTGTAGTACTGGAGCAAATAGTCGCAGATGATCGGTAGGTCGATGGCCCGCTCCCGGAGTGGGGGCAGGTGGATGGTCATAGTCGCGATGCGATAGAACAGGTCAGGCCGGAAGTTGCCGTGCTCAATCTCTTCATGCAGTTCGCGATTGGTGGCACACACGACCCGGACTTCTACTTTCTTGTCTTCCTGGGCGCCGATACGGCTGAACTGGCCGTCCTGCAGCAACTGTAAAAGCTTGGCTTGCAGCATGGCATCGAGTTCGGCGATTTCGTCGAGGAACAGCGTGCCGCGGTGGGCCATTTCGACGCGTCCCGGCTTGGGATTGAAGGCTCCAGTAAAGGCTCCGCGTTCATAGCCGAACAGCTCGCTTTCGAGGAGGGTTCCGGGAATAGCGGGACAGTTGACCTTTACGAAGGGGCCGGCAGACCAGGGGGAGTACAAGTGGAGAAGGCGGGCGATGATGTCTTTTCCGGTGCCACTTTCACCCGAGATCAGGACAGATAGATTTGCGCCGGCGACTCGTTCCAGCTTCTGACGAACGTCCCGCATGGCGGGCGTTTGGCCGAAGATCACCGGCTCCGGAGGAAGCTGTTGGACGGTGATCGCACTCTCATTGTTCGAGCCAGCCAGCAGTGGCATCTCGTCCTCGCGTCGCCTTTCAGGGATGTGTTACCAATGAATTGCATTTCTTGCGCCAAGTTCCTGCACATCGCAAAAAAATGCGCATATTGCTCGTAAGCTTATGAATGTAATTATTTTATTTGTTGCGTCGACAGGCGGAAGTGAACCGAGAACGTCCAAATGAGCAGCGTTTTGCGCTCAAAAGTGTGCAAATGTTTTCACTCTGAGGAATTGAGTTTCCCTGCCAGTCTTTGCCGACCGAACTCGAGGCCGACCTGTTGTGCAAGCAGGGGCTCTTTGAACTGGACACCCAGCAAAAAGTACTGGCGGTCGGCGGTGCAGCGAAGGATAGTGGCCTGGAACATGGAGACCGAGCGGGGGAGTTGGGCTTTGTTGACCAGGGCGACGGGGATTTCGAGCGAGATCTCGGTGCCCGGGTCGAGGTACCGGCGACTGGCCAGCAGGACGCCACCTGCGGAAAGATTCAGCGCAGTCGCGAACTCCAGGAATTCCTCACCGGCGGCAGTCGTTCCCCGAACGAAGAAGGGGATGGAGATAGGCAGCCGGTCCCAGCCGCGGCGCTCGGCGACGGATACGGTTCGACGCACTGCGATCTCCTACGTGGCAATATGTAGCGCACATCGGTAACCAAAGTAAGAGACTTAGCTAAGTGGCTTATTATGTGAGATATCGCTGTGATTACGCGTTTCCCGGATAGTACCGTGCGGTGCAATCCATTGCGGTTCAGGAGAAGAGGAATGCCCGACGGGCAGGGAAAACCGCTTCCTGAAAGAGAAACTATGTTGCGACTTTCTCGCAATTTTCGCGAGTTAGGCGTTGACAATACATGGGGTTGCGGTAAGATCAGGTCTCCCCCTGTAGAAGCTTCCGCTCCATTTCCCGAGGAACTGGTAACTGGCTAAACCAAAGGCTGACTTTAGTCGAGAGTATGCCTGTGGAACAAAGACCGGAACTTGTTCCTGAGAACGCGAGGAATTCCTTACGCCTCAAAGGGAGCAGGAAGGAAACCGTCCCCATGCAACCTGCAGAAACGTCGCCGGTAGAGGATAAGCCCGCACTGGTTACAGAGGAGCACTGCAGCTGCTGTCGTGACGCCTTGGCGTCGGCGGCGCATGAGCTGAAGACACCTTTGGCGATCATGGGCGGCTATCTTCATCTTCTGCTGGCGGAGAAGTTGGGGCCGTTGAATCCACGGCAGATGGAAGTGCTCACCGAGATGCAGGCAAATGGGGTTCGGCTGTCGAACTTCATCCAGAACCTGCTGACTTATACCGCCCTAAAGGTTGACCGGTTCGAGATGAACTACGAGACCGGGGACATTAATACCTGCGTGCGTGAGATCGCCGAGGTATGGGCGCAGCGCTTCCATGACAAAGCGGTGGCGTTTTACTTTCTTCCCAACGAGAAGCTTGACCCTTTTCCGTTTGATTACTATAAGATCCAGCATGTCGTCTCAAACCTGCTGGACAATGCGATGAAGTACACCCCGTCTTCCGGGACGGTTTGGCTGCACTTGGAGCCGTACTTCTGGGAGCGGCGAACGACGAATCGCCCGCCGGCGGTGGAGCGTCGCAGAGAACGCGTTCACGGGCCGAATTGCTGTCGCATATCGGTGTCCGATACCGGTCCGGGAATCGCTCCTGAATTTCAGCAAGAGATTTTTGACGAATACTTCCGGCTGACGCCGCAGGGCACACGCGCGGAAGGATACGGGCTCGGTCTGGCGATTGCGCGGCGGCTGGTTCAGTCGGCGGGCGGCAAGATCTGGGTTGAAAGTGAGCCCGGCGCGGGCAGCAAGTTCTCAGTCTTGGTCTTGCTGAACCCCACACCCAAACATCCCGTGGAGGAGCAATGAGCGCTGGCCACATTCTTGTGGTGGACGACGAACCGAGCATGCTGCGGTATCTCCAGACCGTTCTGGAGCTGGATTCGTACCGGGTATCGACGGCTTCCAATGGAATGGAGGCAGTGGAAAGGGTACAGCGCGACAATCCCGATCTGGTTCTGCTGGATATGGTGATGCCGGGCGCCGATGGGCTGGAGACGCTGCAGCGCATCCGCGAGGCGCGGCCGTCGACCAAGGTGGTGATGCTGTCGTGCGTTCGCGACACGCGCAAGGTAGCCCAGGCCATGCGCCTCGGCGCACAAGATTATCTTTCCAAGCCGGTTCAGAAGGAAGAGATGGACGAAGTCCTTCGCTTTTGCCTGGAGAACACCGATCCGGGTGGTCCAGGTGCGGGCGAAGCTATCGAAGTCAGCGAGGGCGTGTACTTCTTCTCAGCGACGCAGCAGATGCGCCAGTTGCGGGCTCACGCCATGCAGGTCGCGCGCTTCGACTTCCCTGTCCTGCTGCTGGGTGAGAGCGGTACCGGCAAAGAGGTGCTGGCTCACCTGATTCACAAGTATTCCGACCGCGCCCATCGAACCTTCCTGAAGGTAAACTGCGCTGCCGTTCCCAGCGAGCTGCTGGAGAGCGAGCTGTTCGGCTACGAGCCGGGCGCCTTTACCGGTGCCAACAAGGCGAAGCCGGGCAAGTTCGAGCTGTGCAACAAGGGTACATTGCTGTTGGACGAAATTGGCGAAATGTCGCCTGCGCTACAAGCCAAGCTGCTGCAGGTATTGCAGGATGGCCAGTTCTCCCGACTGGGCGGACGGCACACGGTAAAGGTAGATGTGCGGGTGCTGGCGGCGACTAACATCAACATGCCGCAGGCAATTGCGCAGAAGACCTTCCGCGAAGATCTGTACTACCGCCTGAACAGTTTTGTGCTGCGCATGCCTTCGCTGCGGGAGCGTCGTGAAGAAATTCCCATGATGCTGCGGCACTTCATGATTCGCCTGGCCGACCGTTACGCCTGCGCGCCCATCAGCGTTTCACAGCGACTGGTGGAAGCGTGCGAAAACTATCCCTGGCCGGGCAACATTCGCGAGCTGGAAAACTTTGTAAAGCGCTTTCTGGTATTGGCCGATGAGGCGTCGGCTATCTCCGAACTCCAGAAGGGAACGGCGCGCGAGGTGACGCAGAACGGCGATGTCATCACCATGGAGCAGAAGACGCCGAATACGCGTCCGGACCTGAAAGAAATGGTGCGGAATCTGAAGAACGGCGCCGAGATGGAAGTGATTGCCCAGGTTCTGGAAGAAACCGCGTGGAACCGCAAACGCGCTGCCACCAAGCTGAACATCAGCTACAAGGCGCTGCTATACAAGATTCGGCAGTATGACATTCGTCCGCGGCAAGCCGGGTAGGGCGCACGGTGCGCTGTAGGATTTTCGCCTCCTCAAGGGAGGCGATTTTTTTTGGCGCTGAAGCTGCAACACCTCTAGAGGGTGCCATCCCATCGGATAGCGGCTGCTGTGCGCTTCGTTAGCAAGCAGGTCCCTCCACTTCCCTTCGCTACGGTCGGCATGACACTTCGTTGGATTGTAGGGGAGTGATGCCGGGATGATCCTTTCCGGACCAGCCCGCGGGTTGCTTAAAGCCCGTTGAGCGAACTCTGACCGACAGTAGTGCTCGCCCGCACGCTCAAACAGTATCGAAAACTTGCAACTTTACATTGTGGGACATGCGGCGACAGCGGCAGAGGCAACATTTAACTTGCGATGGCCAAGGCATTCAGTGAAAATTCGCCTGACATGAGAGACTCACGATTTGCCTTCGCATTCTTCATTGCGGTTGCGATTTTCTGCACTGTTTTCCTTTCCCGAAACGACCTGGAGGCCCAGTTCGTGGCGCGCGATCCCGGACCGCGGGGAGGCCCGATCGGTGCGGGCCAGCCTGTGCAAGGACTAGGCGACATGCAGGCTGAATTCTTTATCAACGGCAAGCAGCGCTTCCAGGAAATCGATTCAGTGAGCGGGCGACTGCCGGGCGAGCCGGGGCGCGGATTGGGTCCGGCGTTCAACGCCAACCAATGCGCCAGTTGCCACTCGCAGCCGGCGACAGGAGGAAGCAGTCCGAGCCGCTCCGCGTTCCCCTTTATCGGCCCGAACCCGCAGATCGCGATTGCCAACCTGGATGGCGCCAGCAACACGATCCCATCGTTCCTTAGCGAGGATGGCCCAGTGCGCGAAGCGCGCTTCAAATACTTCCCCGGCACCAGCGGCGCGCTCAGCAATCAGCGGGATGGCGGCGTGCATGACGTCTTCACCGTCCAAGGGCGGGTGGATGCGACAAACGTTGGAGGGGTGACCGGACACATCCAGACATGCGGGATGAGCCAGCCGGACTTCCAGCAGATGGTGGAATTGGGCAATGTAAGCTACCGCATCCCAACGCCGGTATTTGGCGCGGGGCTGATCGAGAACATTGCCGAGGCGACGATTGAAGCGAACATGGCGTCGGACTCCAGCCTGAAGCACGCGCTGGGAATCAGCGGGCATCCCAATCGCAATCCCAACGACGGTACCATCGCGCGCTTTGGCTGGAAGGCGCAGAACAAGTCGCTGCAGATGTTCGCCGGTGAGGCGTACAGCGTGGAGATGGGGGTGAGCAACGAGACCTTCCCCAGCGAGCGCGGCTATGCTCCGACGGCGCCGCCGGCGAACTGTCAGTTCAACGCGACCCCCGAGGACGCAACCAACATGGAGCAGGGGCTGAACAGTCCGTCGGCGGTGCCCAGCGACGTGGTGCAGTTCGGCAACTACATGCGTTACCTGGACCAGCCGACGCCCGCGTGCGAAGGCTCGGCATGTTCAGGGTCGATTCAGAATGGACGCAACCTGTTCAGCGCGACTGGCTGCGCGCTGTGCCACACGCCAACCATGAAGACCAGTGCTTCGTACTACGGTGCGGCACTGAGCAATGCTACGGCGAAACTCTACTCCGATTTGCTGCTGCATCACATGGGGACGGGGCTGGCGGACGACATCATTCAAGGGAACGCCGGGCCGGATGAGTTCCGGACGGCGCCTCTGTGGGGGTTGGGACAGCGCGTGTTTTTCCTGCACGACGGGCGAACGCAAAACCTGGTGGATGCGATTCGACAGCATGCCAGCTCCGGCTCGGAAGCGAACGGCGTAGTTAGCCGCTACAACGGGCTGAGCGAGAGTGAAAAACAGGACCTGCTGAATTTTCTACGATCGCTGTAAGGGATGACTGCGGTGGAAGCGAGCGGCGGAAGACTGGGCGCTGTTGGGGACAACCGATCTTCTCAGCGCGGTTACAACCTCCCCTAAACAGCACCGCGCTGAGAAGTGACCTCGTGGATAGCGACTTGCCAGCGCTATCACGTGTCTTGAATGCTTGCCCTAACAGTAGCAAACTGCGTGCCATCTTGCGCGGCGGTAACTGGTGTCAAAGCAGGAATTCATCCGGGGTTAACGCGAGAGAGATATTCCCAGAGGCCGTCTCTAAGACGTTGCAAAGTCTAGCGTGAGTTAACCCGACTCGATGGCCCACGGAAACCCTTGCCGCGTCCTTCCGATCTTCCTCGCCAAAACCGGAGTAGCAGGCGGACTCGCGACTATCCAAAAGGTTAGTCCGACTATCCAGACAGTTAGCCTGGCGGTAGCTCAAGACTCCCCGACTGGCAGAGGGTTCGCACTTGCCGAGTTACAAGCCGCCGGGTCGACGATGCTCCCCGGGGAGCAGTGACAACATCGACCCAGTTATATCGGCATGGCTGAAGCCGTGCCTTTACACAACGCTTGCGTCGTCCTAGTTTTCAGCAAGCTGTGAGGGTGAGCTTCACCCAAGATCACCCGGTCGCGATGTCAGGCTGCATGGCGACTCCATGGCGACTTGCACCTGCGCACCGGATACTGGCATGATGGCGCAACCCCTTCCGATCAGCGGAAGGTCGCCCTACATGCCCAGCCCAGGTCCCAGCGCGCGTCGAGTGCTTGCTTTCTGCCGCGCCCCGGGCATCCTCCTTCTGCTGGTGTTCTGCTCGCTTGCGCTGCAGGCACAATGCCCCATTCAGGACGAAGACGACCCTAATTACGTCCCAAGAATTTCGACGAAGTTGAAGAAACCGGCGGATGAAGAACCGATGCTGCCTGAGGCCGGGTTCCTGTCGGAGACCCATTACACAAACCAGTTTTTTGGTTTCGGCTTCGACCTTCCACTCACGGTTCAGGGACACGAGATCATGCTTCCGGTGATGCCGGAGACGCAACACGCCCTGCTGGCCTTACAGTTTGAGAAAGAACAGCATCGCGGCTCGATTGTGGTGACGGCCATCGATCCCAAGCCGGGCACGGAGGTCAATACTCCGGAGCAGCAGGAAGCGGAGTTGAAGAGTTGGGCGCGGGAGGGGACGGAGGTGGGCGGCATGAATGAGCCGTTTTTCACTCCCGACTACATGCTGCGTTCGGGCCGCTTCTACGTTTCGGTGAGGCACCAGGGCCCGAATTACGTGGCGAAGTATTGGACGCGGATCAACAATTACGTTGTGAAAGTGGTGATCAACACCAACGATCAGGAATTTCTGCATAAGGCCAAGAAGGCGATGTCGGAGGCCCGGTTCTACTGCCCGCAGGAGGATGGCACGCTGCAGACGAGGAAGGGCACGACGTTGACCGTGGAAGGTGCCCCGTATGAGGGGCCGACGGTGCCGACGTTCCGGGTGAATGCCGCGATCCGCGACGATCCGGCAAAGAACATTCCTTTGGGCGAGGTAGTCGATGGGGTCTACAGCAATCCCAATGCAGGGCTGCGTTACGAGTTGCCCAAGGGATGGCAGGTCGTCCCGGTAGTCAAGCAGGAGCCTCCCCAGGATGGACGAGCTTTGCGGGAATATCAGTTCGTGCATGCCTGCTCGGAGACCTTACTGCGAGCCGTCCCCGCGGGAAGTGTGACGGACAACAATCCTAAAACGCCGACGCCGGTGATCGTTTTGCGGGCGATGGACCCCAATTGCCTGTCGATGCGAACAGCGACGACGACACGCGACAAGCGGGTTGTGGATACGGTGGCGGCCACCCTGGAGGAGACTTCCGAGTTCGGCCAGATCAATACCGACGAGTTACGCACGACGTCGGGTCACTTGTTTATGGTGTTTCGCGGAACGATTGCGACCACGCCGCGAGGAGAAGAGCTGGAGCAGCGGATGTCGCAGACGATTTTTGCCACACGCTACAACAAGCTGGTGTTTGTGTGGTCGCTGATGGCGCCTTCGACTTCGGGATTGGCGGAGATTCCGCCCAGCCACATCGTGTTCGATGGAACGCCGCCGATACAGTTGGGGAATTCGGCTCGGAAGTAGCACCGTGTCCTGCCAGGGAGCGGAAAACAGTTCCCTCGCGGGCTTCGCCCGCTCGTGATGACAACCATCACGCATGGATTCGCTCAGCCTAGCCGCTTATCCATTACTCAGACATTTCGTTTCTTAGCGGGATGGACACTACCATGCGGGTTCCCTGGCCGGGCTTGCTTTCGGGGGTGATGGTGCCGCCGTAGGCTTCGATGAGTGCCCGGGAGATGGCCAAGCCCAAGCCGTAGCCGCCAGTGGTACGAGCGCGCGAGCTGTCTCCGCGATGGAAGCGCTCGAAGATGTGTTCCAGCTCGGCAGACGGACATTCCCGGGCCACGGTCTTCTACTTCCACGAAACCCTGGCGGCCATCGGCACGCAAGCGAAGTTGGACGCTGCCGGCATCGGGGCTAAAGCGAATCGCGTTCTCCAGCAGGTTTGCCCAGACGAGTTCCAGGTCGTCGGCATCGGCGCGCACTGGCATGGCTCCGTTGTGGGTAAAGTCGATCAGCACATTGCGTTCGCGGGCCAGCGGCGCCAGGCGATCGATAGCGCTACGGCAAGTGGCGGCAATGTCGATGACCTCGAGATCGCGGCGCGTACTACCGGCGGCCCACTGCTCGGCGCGCGCCAGGCGCAGCATGGAGTGCAGCAACTTTTCCAGACGGGCCATGTCGTCCAAGGCCTGCTCGAGACCTTCGCGATACTCTGCGGCTTCGCGTGGCCGCTGCAAGAGCGACTGCAGGGTAGATTTCAGGATGGCGACCGGCGTCTTCAGCTCATGCGCAGCGTTGGCCAGGAATTCGCGCTGCTGGGTGAAGGCGCGGTGCAGGCCGTCGATCATGGTGGTCATGGCCGCGGTGAGCGGCGCAAGCTCGGTGGTGCTGCGGGCGGCCTCGCTGGGGTTGAGTTCCCAGTTGGCGGTGGAGATAGCCGCGGCGCTGGCAGTGAGCTCAGCCAGGGGACGCAGGCTGCGGCGCAAGCCCCACACGGCGAGACCAACCGTGACGAGCAGCAGCAAGGTGCTGGCGATCGCGATGTAGATGCCCGTATAGGTGATGGCCCGCGACATCTGGGCGCTGGGAGCCGCGTAGGTGATGGTCAAAACGCCGTTGGTGGGCGTGTCCTCTTCGCGATCGAGGACCGGAACATTTTCCAGGCGCACGGCACGATAGCGAATGCCGTTCAGCTCAAAGTTCGTGTGCTGATGGTTTTGCTTAGGGACGGGCTGAAGATCGGCCGGCCAGTTGGGCGAGCGTGCGATCAGTTGACCGTCACCCGATTTCACCTCAAACAGGTCGGGGTGATCTTTCTCCAGCGGCGGAGGAACCAGGTCATCTTCAAAGACCAGCTTGGGATGAGGGTCTTCCGAGTAGCGCACCAGGGCGGCGACGCTCATGGCGCGTCCGTTGAGTTGCGCGTCGAAGGCATTGCGCAATTGGCGGCGAGTGAAGTAAACGGCGACACCGACCAGGCCAACCGCCAGCAGCAATTGCGAGATGATGACAGCTGCGATCAAGCGGCGTTGGATGGAGTGTTTGGGCATCAGCCGCGCAACATGTAACCCTGCCCGCGCAGAGTGTGGATTAAGCGGCTCTCGCCGCTGTCGTCGAGTTTGCGGCGCAGACCCGAGATGTAGACTTCGATGACGTTGCTGAATCGCTCCCAGTTGAAATCGTAAAGATGTTCGAGCAACTCGGTTTTGGTGACGACCGCGCCGGCCCGGTGCGCCAAGTATTCCAAGACGCGATATTCCATCGCGGTGAGGGTGACCACCTTGCCCTGGCGGCGGACAGTGAGGTCGGCGGTGCTGATTTCCACATCGCCCACTTTGAGCACTGCGGCGCTCTGACCTTTGCCCCTACGGATAAGCGCCTTAGCGCGTGCCAGCAGCTCGCCCAAGTCGAAAGGCTTGGCCACGTAGTCGTCGGCGCCGGCATTAAGCAGGGCGACCACCGACTCCTTCTCATCGCGCGCAGTGAGAACGAGAACCGGAACGGCGGCGCCAACGCGACGAAGACGGTGCAGCACGGCGAGGCCGTCCATCCTGGGCAGCATGAGGTCGAGCAGAATCAGGTCGTAAGGGTTGGACTCGGCCAGGAAGAGGCCTTCCTCGCCGTCGAAGGCGAGGTCAACTGCGTAACCGGCGCTTTCGCGCAGGCTGCGGGCGATGTTCTCTGCCAACCGCCGCTCATCTTCCACGATCAGGACCCGCATGACGCTTCTATCCTACTGCCGCCATAGTACGGCGGCGAAGCTGAACCGCAGCTTAATCTGTTTGGTGCCGTGGCCGCGAGCGGGGAGGCTGGCAGGAAATCGACTTGCGGATTCGGCAACTCAGGCTTCCAACCTGGGGAGCCTGGCGTGCGTCCCACACTTCATGGGTATTGTTCTGTCGGTTGCCATCCTGGCGAATTTTCTGTTTATCGGCGCGCTGGTGTCGTACGGATTCATGTTTATCGCGCAGTACTTTGCCACCGGCAAGTGGGCGAAGAACATCACCAACCTGCTGGCGGGCATGGGCATGTTGACCTTGGCGTTTGCTCTGACCATCACGCCTAGAAATGTAGACGTGCTGGCGCGCATTGCCGCTACCCAGGCGTCGTTACTCTTCCTGGGGGTCAGCAGCGGACTGCTGCTGGCGGCGATCGCGGCGTTTGGGTTTATTACTTACTGGCGTCCCTTGCGGCTTCGTCATGAGCGTAAGCTGGAGGACGACTTGAGCCGGGATCTGCCCAACATTCGGTAAGGCAGCTGAGGGCCCGGGTTGCCGGATTCTGGTAAATCCGGCTATAATCAATGTTTACCCAGCCAGCTTGGCAATCTTCTGGAGTGGTCATGGCACAAGTTTGTGATGTCTGCGGCAAAGGCCCGCAATTTGGTAACAATGTTAGCCACGCGCACAACGTGACCCGTCGTCGCTGGAACGTCAACCTGCGTCCGGTCAAGGCCAAGGCGCAGGGCGGCAACAGCAAGCGCATGCGCGTTTGCGCCAGCTGTTTGCGCAGCGGTAAAGTCACGAAAGCCTAGTGGCTCAATAAGTTTCGAGCCCTCTCCGCGGGAGAGGGCTTTGTTTTGCCTTCCGCTCGATCCCCCATCAGATTGGCGCGTTCCCGCTCTGGCCAAGAAAGACGGCTAGAACCGAGCGTCCTTCGCCGCCACTCGACCGTCGCTCTTGCTGCCCGGCGGCCCGAGGCTTCGGGTTCCGATGATCCCCAGGACAATTCCCAACAGCGCGCCGGCAGCCACGTCGGTCGCGTAGTGATAGCCGTCGTAAACCGCCCCGGCGCACATCAGCAGGTTGGGCAGCAGCAGCCACGGAGCTACGCGCGGCAACAACCTATAGGTGAATATCAGCACCAGGAAGGCCAGCATGATGTGAGCGCTGGGGAAGGCATTGCCGTGCACTCCGGCATGATTCTGGATGGCGCGCACCAGATGCTGGAACAATCCCCCGTGGGCGGCGCCGATCTGCTGAACGCCGGCGCGGTTGGCGGGGCTTTGAGTCGGGAACAGCAGATAGATGGCGTAGCAGATGACGTAGCCGACGCTGAGGGTGTCGGTCAGCCGGCGAAACGCACCCTGAAAGCCAGGTCGGTTGCGCCACCCCCACAGCACTCCCCCCACAGCGGGGTACAGGGGATAGAAGGCGAAGTATCCGAACTCGAGGAACTCGACCAGCCAATCGCGAGTGCTCTGGTGCATCCACTCCATCGGGGATACACCGAAGAACATCGTTTCCAAGGCAATGATGTGCGGGTTCTGCCACTGGCCGCGGAGGGTGAGCGAGAGGAAGGAAACTTCCTCGAAGACCGTGATGAAAAAAATTGCCGGCAGCCAATCGTGAGCAAATTCCCAGGCTGAGCCATCGCGTTGCTTGTGCGCCAGCAGCAAGATGGCCGCTATAGAGCACAGGTTCCAGACCACGTAGACCATCCACTGCGACACGCGCTGGTGGAACACGCACACCATCAGCGTCAAGGCCACGTGTACCGCGAAATAAAGGCGGTCAGTCCGGTTCATGGGTGGAACGAGCATACCGCAGACGGCACTTTTCTAACCGTGGCGTAGCCGTCGGCGGCTGCGCTTCAGAACCAGATAGAAGCGAAGCTAAGATTTTCGGCGGGTGGAAGCACGCGAAGAAGCGGGAGTCGAGAGAATGCCGAGAATCTCCTGCAGTCCCTGGCGAACTTTCTTGAGATTGTCTCCCGGGCTGGGTTTGGGGAAGGGCAGGCCGCTCTGACGATGTTTGGGTTGGGCTTCTTCCTTCAGGAACTGGCGAGCACCGGCGATGGTGTAACCCTCGTCGTAAAGCAGCTTCTTGATGCGGAGGACGTTTTCCACGTCGCGCTGGCGGTACATGCGCTGGCCGGAGCTGCTTTTGACCGGCTTGAGCTGGGGAAACTCGGTCTCCCAGAAACGCAGGACGTAGGCGGGCAGGCGGCAGAGGTCAGACACCTCGCCAATACGGAAGTAAAGCTTGTCCGGGATCACCGGATCGGCAGCGGCGCTTTTCTTGCGGCGTGCTTTTTTCTCAGCCATTCACTTCCCGTGGGCCAGGGTCAGCCCGGATTATTCCGGCGCTAAGACAGTGTCTAGCTTGCGATTGCCAGTTTCAAGGAAATTACGCATGCGGAACCCTGACATCCAAGCCCTCGCGTTCTGGCAACGTTGTAGCACGAAGGGCGGTACGGCACCAAATCTAGCGGAAGGATCGTGGGCCGGTGGAGGGGATCCGGCCGCAGTTAAAAGGGGGAGTTTCGATGGTTGGAAACGGTCCTCAAGTGGCGTTCGGCTGCGAAACTACGGAAGGCACCGACCGTGGCACGGTCGATGCCTTTTTGGTTGTTAGGATCAGATACGCTTGCGGCGAAGCATGGTACCTGCGCCGATGACTCCGGCAGTGAACATTAGCAGGCTGGAGGGCTCGGGAGTTGTGCCACCGGCACCCTGCCCCTGAATGGTGAATGACTCTGATGGAATTGATCCATCGGCATTCTCCGACGGCTGAGAAGGGCAATTGTGCATATTGCCGTTCGACCCGCCGCAGCCTACGCCAGAGTTCTCATCCCAGTACACCGGATCGCCGCTGGGGACGATGGCGTTCCCCAGGTTCATCCAGTATGTACCCGGAGCCAGGTTGCTGTTGATCAATCCCGTCTCGGTGCATACGTTGTAGCCAAATTGGTTGGTGAAGCAATTGCTCTGGCTGAAGTTCACGACCTGATCGAAATAGGTTGTGCCGCCGAACTCTTCCGAGGTGAAGGAGACCTCGACCGAGGTGAGCACGTCGCCGGGAAACAGCCAGGCTCCGAAGGAAACTCCGGTGACCGTCGAGTTAGCTGTGAGAGTAAACGTATCACTGACGATATAGCCGAAGTTGATGGTCCACGCGTCAGTTTGACCGTTGATCGCCCCGTTGTCATACAAGTCACCGGCGAGAGCGGGAGTGGAAGCCAGCAGCATGACTACAGACAGAATAGCGAAGCAGCGAATCTTCATAATCGCACCTCGAAGGGAGGAATTCTGCCTCTAGTCGGCTTGCTTTGCAAGTCAATTCTCATGAAGTCTCTCATCGGTTACCGTGACGTAGTGTCGAATTCCTGCTTTCCTTGTGATCGCTGCGGGAAGGTCCGTTCTTTCAGCAAGGTGTAGCCCTCCGACGCGCAACTTGCGCCTCGCTGTCGTGGACACTTTTTCCCTATATGTTGCACAGAATTCAAACAACTCGATTGTGAGCACCTGAATCTTAGTGCTTAAGCGAAGCACTTCAAGAAGAAGTGCGGGCAGTGACTCATCGCAGAAAAGCGGATACCGATCTGGTCGTCGGGATTCTCCAAGGCTCGCAGCAGTTGGACCCTCAGTGCAAGATGTGGATGGACAGCAAGTCGATACCACAGAAGCTTCACTGGGCGGTCGTGAGGGTCCTGGGGCGGTTGCCACGGACTCCATTTGCGAATGACTTCCCCTCCCAGCCAAGCGCGATTCGGCAAGATCATCCAAATTTCAGAGGTAGGTATCGCATCATGTCTCGGCTACGCAGCGCCACGTCCCTGGTTTTGTTCGTCCCAGTATTTCTCTTATTGCTAATGACCGCCGGATGCGGCGGAAGCGCCAGCACAGGAACCAGCGGTGGCAGCACCGGTGGTAGCGGCGGAGTGCGGCAGTGGCGGAAGCGGAGGCAGTGGGGGAAGTGGCGGCAGCGGTGGAAGCGGAGGTAGTGGTGGAAGCGGCGGCAGCGGTGGCAGCGGCGGAAGTGGGGGTGGTACGCCGGCTCCGGTCATAACTAGCTTCACGGTGGCGCCTACCATCATCGGCCCCGGCGAATTCGTGAATTTTGCCTGGGCCACTACCAATGCCAACGGCGTTTAATGTTACGCCATCCATCAGCCAGGATGATCAAGTCGCTACCCACATCTTCCACGGCGTATTCGTACAACACCAACGGATTGACGCAGTCTACGACCTTCGCGGCCGTGGCAACATCCGGCACCTTGTCTTCGCCGACGGTGAACGCGACGCTCACAGTCGTGCCTGTTACCTTAACCGCGACTCCGACGACTATCCAGGCAGGAGGAAGTGTTCAGCTCAGCTACGCCGGGCCGAACAACGGCAGTTCGTGGTCACTGACCATCGTGGGCAACAACACTCCGATCCCACTCACGCCGAATTCGTGCTCGGGAAGTACTTGCACGGGTACCTACACGGCGGGCCCGCTCAACACCAACACCATCTTCCAGGTTTCGGCTGCCGGGACGGCGGGCGGACAAGCTTATTCGCCGCAAGTCCCGATTACGGTGGAACAGCCCACAACATTAAGTTTCACCGCATCGCCGACCACGGTTCAGCCCGGTGGAGCAGTGACGCTGTCGTGGACCACCACCAATGCTTCCGCGGTCAGTATCGACAACGGGGTAGGAAACGTAACGCCGGTGGGCATGGGCTCCTATTGCTGCGTACATCCCACGCAGACCACTACCTACACAGCCACCGCGACGTCGATTTATCCTGACACGCCGCCGGTTACGGCTACCGCGACCGTTACGGTCAGCACGGGCGGGATTTCCAACCTGAACCACATCATCTATATGCTGCAGGAAAACCGGGCCTTCGATAACTACTTCGGGGTGCTGGCGCAGTATCGCGTCAACCATCAGCCTCCGATTCAGGGAGCGCAACTCAGCGACGTGAATGACCTGCACACGTTGCCGTCCGGCTACACCATCAACAATCGCAGCCGGCGTTCCTTATGCGCCTTACCACCAGCGAACCGAGTGCATCGAAAATCTCTCTCCGTCGTGGGACGAGACGCACTACGACATGCACCTGGTCGGCAACGACTGGATGAACCTGACCAGCAACTCGCAATATTTGATGGACCGCTTCCTGGACACGACTTTGTCGGGTGGCAGCGGCGACCAGTACGATCCCAACCACACGCGCCCGCTGGGTTACTACGACCAGACCGATCTGCCGTTCTACTACGAACTGGCAACGCAATTCGCGACTGATGACGCCTGGCGCTCGCCGATCGCCGCCAACACCGTTCCCAACCGCATGTACCTGTTCGCCGCGACTTCGTACGGGCACGCGTTTCCGCCCACCGATCCCAATGACCCTGCCTGGCAGCGTCCCACGTTCTTCCGCGCGTTAAATCAGGCGGGAATCACCTGGCGTTACTACTACCAGGACAACAGCGTGTTCCTGGCCAACTGGGCGGACTGGAGCGATCCGGCGATTCAATCCAACGTGCGTAATATCCAGGAGTACTACAACATCCTGGCCAGCCCGAACGCGGACACTCAGTTACCCCAGGTCATCTTCATCGAACGCGCCAGTCAGACTGGCCTGGATGAGCATCCGGACAACAATATTCAAACCGGTGCCGCCGACGTGCAAAACATCATCACTGCCCTGTTCAACAGCACAGCCTGGCCGGATTCCGCGTTCATCCTGAGCTATGACGAAGGGGGTGGGCTGTTCGATCACGTAGGCCCGATCATCGTGACGCCGCCTGACGATCTGACGCCACAAGACTTGAAGCCGGGCGACACCCAGGGTCTGTTCAACGTCACCGGCTTCCGTGTGCCGGTCGTCGTGATATCCCCGTGGGTGAAGCCGCAATACGTCTCGCACCTGGCGACGGACTACACGTCGATCCTGAAGCTGATCGAGACCCGGTTCAGTGTGCCGCCGCTAACCCAGCGTGACGCGACCACGCAGGACATGACCGATCCGCAGAACGGCTTCTTCGACTTCAGCTCCCCGCACATGTTGCAGGTTCCGCAGCTGCCAATACAGCCGACGAATGGAACATGCAATCCTCGACTGGAGGGCTCGCCGAACTAGGGAAGGCGCAATCTGGCAGCGTCGCACCAAGACTGGGACGGCGCAAAACGAAAAGGCCTCCGCGAACAGCTTTTGCGGAGGCCAGCCTTTTTGCTCAAAAAAAATAGCGAGGCTCTTGCCTCGCCGCAAAGTTACTTCTTTTTCTTCTTAGCAGCTTTCTTGGTCGCCTTTTTCTTCGTTGCCATAGTGAAATCCTCCTTGTTTTATTGGAACCTTCCCCTTGAAGGTTTTGGACTTTTTACAGTAGCCCGAACTCTTTGCCCAAGATGTTGCATGGGCAATACATCTATCGCAAGATATTGCGGTTACAGAAGGGGAATGTCAACAAAAATCGTAAAAAAAATCTTGCAGGGAAGGGAATTTCGTGAATTGGTGCCCTCGTTGGAGTTGAGCTGGCTTCGTTTCACGACCTGACGCAGAGTTAAACTTCGGCATGCCGTCGACCGATCCCATTGAGTTGGAAGTCTTCAAGCACCTGTTCCATTCCATCGCGGAAGAGATGGGAGCATCGCTCCGGCGAGCGGCATTTTCTCCCAACATCAAGGAGCGTCGCGATTATTCGTGCGCGCTGTTCAATAGCGACGCGCAAGTGCTGGCCATGGGCGACCATATGCCGGTGCATTTGGGGTCCATGCCAATGTCAGTGCAAGCCGCAATCGCTGAGTTGACGCTGGGTCCAGGCGACGTGGCGATGTTGAACGATCCCTTTCGCGGAGGCACGCACCTGCCGGACATCACCGTCGTAGCCCCGGTGTTTCTCGGCACGGAAAAGCACGCCGTTTCGCGTCGTGCGAACAGAAAACGCGTGCCCGAATTCTTTGTAGCGGCGCGGGCACACCATGCCGATATCGGGGGCACCTATGCGGGATCGATGGGGCCGTGCCGGGAGATCTTCCAGGAAGGATTTCGCATTCCGCCGGTGAAAATTGTGCGCGGCGGCGAGATCGATCGCGATATTTTGGCGCTGTTACTCAGTAATGTTCGTACCCCGGCGGAAAGAGAGGGGGATCTGCGCGCGCAGCTGGCCGCTTGTCATACCGGGGTGGCGCGCTTGCGCGAACTTTGCGGGCGTTACGGCGTGGTGCGAGTGCAGCGAGCGGGAGTTGCGCTGCTCAATTATTCCGAGAAGATGATGCGTTCGTTGCTGGCCAGTGTTCTGCCAGGCTCGTATGCTGCCGAAGATTTTCTGGATAACGATGGTGTCAGCGAGCAGCCGGTTCGTATCGCAGTACGCATCAACTTTCCGCGCCAGAGTTCGACCAAAGGTGGACGCGGCTCGAAGGTTTCGCGGTCCCGACCGGTGACCGTCGACTTCAGCGGCAGTTCGCCGCAAGTCGCCGGAAGTATCAATGCTGTGGCGGCGATCACCTACTCGGCTTGCTTCTATGTCTTCCGTTGTCTGCTGCGTGATGACGTTCCGGCTACGGCCGGGTTGATGCGGCCGATTCACCTCATCGTTCCTCCGGGTAGCGTGGTCAACGCGGAATCGCCGGCAGCTGTGGCCGGAGGCAACGTGGAGACTTCGCAGCGTATTGTCGATGTGCTGCTGCGGGCGCTGGCGCAGGCGCTACCTGAGCGCATTCCGGCTGCCTCTTCCGGCAGTATGAACAACCTGACGATCGGTGGCATGGACGATCGCGGTGCCGCACCGGTGCCGTTTGCCTATTACGAGACGATCGCGGGCGGGTCGGGCGCCAGCGCGGCTCACGATGGTGTATCCGGCGTCCACACCCACATGACGAACTCTCTCAACACCCCGGCTGAGGCGCTGGAGTACAGCTATCCGTTTCGGGTCACGCGGTACGCGCTGCGAACCGATAGTGGAGGCGAAGGCCAACATCGTGGTGGCGACGGCATCGTGAGGGAACTGGAAGTGTTGGCCGACGCAACTGTGACTCTGCTCGCCGACCGTCACGTCACGCGGCCCTATGGACTTTCCGGCGGAGGCGATGGCGCTGCGGGCCGAGGGGAGATTGTGCATCTGAATGGATCGGTGGAAGCGCTGCCAGGCAAGGCAAGCACGCATGTGCGGCGCGGAGAGCGAGTGCGAGTGGAAACTCCCGGCGGAGGAGGCTGGGGGAAGAGCAGTGGATAGTGGGTAGTGGATAGTTGGGTGCGGCGGTAGCGGTCGGGATGACTCGTCGTTGCGAAAATGCGACAACTTACCCAGGCGATCCCGGATGCGATGCAAGGTAAATGCTTCGTGAATTACGGCTGGCCGCCCAGCTGTTTTGAACTTCAAATGTGCGCCCAGCGTATAGTTTCAGCGTGGGGCTACCCCAGTTAAGCTTTGCGGGGCGGCTCTCATTTCGCAATCTTAGAAGACGACACACGATCTCAACTTTCGAGAGTTAGTTTATGCCCGACTTTGCTTCGGAATACATTGATGAGGTTTTTCGCAGCCTGCGCGGTCACAAGCGTCTAGCCGACTCGGCGATGGAACAACTGAGCGACGAGCAATTCTTCGCCACAATCGATCCGGAATCGAACAGCGTTGCCATCATTGTTCAGCATGTGGCCGGCAACCTGCGCTCGCGCTTCACCGACTTCCTCACCACAGATGGTGAGAAGCCGGACCGTAATCGCGATCAGGAGTTCGTGCTGACGCCCAAAACCTTACGCGCCGAGGTGCTTAGCTGGTGGGAACAGAACTGGCAGGTGCTGTTTGACGTGCTCAATACTCTGCAAGCGGAGGATCTGGGTCGCACGGTTACTATTCGCAGCCAGCCGCACACTGTGTTGCAAGCCGTCAATCGCGCTATTGCCCACCTTTCGTACCACATTGGACAGATCGTGTTGCTGGCCAAGCACTGGAAGGGCGCCGAGTGGAAGACGCTAAGCGTTCCCAAAGGTCAGAGTGAACAGTACAACCAGAAGATGAAGGAGAAGTTCAGTAGTCCGTAGACAGTGGTCAGTGGTCGGCTGCCAGGAGCAGACGATTGTTCCGGCATGCCCGAAGGTGACGGTGACCGGCAGCAGATCCGCTCTATGAAGACCAACGCGGTTCGAATCCTCGATAGCCTGAACATTCCCTACCAGCTTCGTCAATATGAGGTCGATCCCGAAGACTTGGCGGCGGAGACGGTAGCCGGCAAGATTGGCATGCCTCCTGAGCAGGTATTCAAAACGCTGCTGGCACGTGGCGACCGCAATGGGCCTTGCTTTGCCGTCGTTCCGGGCAACGCTGAACTGGATTACAAGGCGCTGGCCAAGCTGTCCAACGATCGCAAGGTGGAGTTGGTTTCGTTGAAGGAAGTGCAGCCCCTGACCGGATATATCCGCGGCGGCGTAACGGTGCTGGGAGCGAAAAAAGAGTTCCCGGTATACGTCGACGAGACCCTGGAGTTATGGGACGTGATATCCATCTCAGCTGGGGTGCGGGGGACGCAGATTCTGATTGCGCCTGCGGACTACATCCGGGCGACCCATGCGATTAGTTGGCGAGATTGCCCGGGGTAAGGGCTGACAGCTTGCGGTTGTCCGTCAACGATCCCACCTTCCGTAGGCGACTTCATTCCTGGCAACGCGATTTAACAGGGCTCTTTCCACTCCGCTCCTCCGACGCCAACCAGTCCGATAGCCGCTCGATGAAATCCTGGCTTCACTCCCGCCGGGTGACCCTTCTTTGGCCATTCGCCGGCAGCGATCCGCCGGCGTCACGTCTGATGTTGACCTTCGTTTTTTGGCGAAGGAGCGATGGCACAAGCTTGTAAGATAGTCCAAGGGTTGGGGAGTTAAGGGATGTCACAGTGTCAGAGATGTAGCTCCGAGCTGGCGCAAGGCGCGCCATTCTGCTCGCAGTGCGGTAGCCCACAGCACAAAGCCTCATCTGGCTCCGGCTTCGATTCAGGCGATGCGGCGACTATCGCGGTCACGCAGCACGATACCGCAGCCTCTTATCCCCCTCGGCGGCCACCATCGTCTCGTCCGTCGTCGCACGTTTCCCGCAGTGAAGGACGTTTTGCTCCCGGCAACGTCGTAGCGGAGCGGTACCGAATTGTTGCGCTCCTGGGCCGCGGCGGCATGGGTGAGGTCTTCCGCGCGGACGATCTCAGCCTGGGCCAGCCGGTCGCATTGAAGTTCCTGCCGGAAGCCGTTACCGACGAGGACACCCTAGAGCGCTTCCGTAACGAAGTTCGCATTGCGCGGCGCATCTCCCATCCCAACGTCTGCCGGGTGTTCGATATCGGCCAGACCAACGACCAGGTATTTCTCTCCATGGAGTACGTGGATGGCGAGGACCTGTCGTCGCTACTGCGGCGTATTGGACGGCTGCCGTCGGACAAGGCGGTGGAGATTGCGCGCAAGATTTGCGCCGGGTTGGCGGCCGCGCACGACAAGGGAGTGCTGCATCGCGACCTGAAGCCTGCCAACATCATGCTAGATGGCCGCGGCGAAGTGCTCATCATGGATTTCGGCCTGGCGGGCGTTGCCCACGAGATTGAGGACGTGCGCAGCGGAACCCCCGCCTACATGGCGCCCGAGCAGCTTGCGGGCAAAGAAGTAACCGCGCGCAGCGATATCTACTCACTGGGCCTGGTGCTGTACGAGCTGTTTACCGGCAAGGCGGCGTTCGACGGCAGGACGCTGGAAGAGATTGTGCGAGTTCGCAAGGGCAGCACGCCGAGCCGGCCCTCCGCGCTGGTGCGCGATATGGATCCGGTGGTGGAGCGCGCCATCCTGCACTGCCTGGAAGCTGATCCGGAAAACCGGCCATCCTCCGCCCTGATGGTGGCGGCGGCGTTGCCGGGAGGCGATCCGCTGGCCGCTGCTCTGGCTGCCGGCGAAACGCCCTCGCCGCAAATGGTGGCCGCTGCCGGTGAGAGGGCGGGACTTCCGGTGCGCACCGCGCTGGCATCGCTGGCCATCATCCTGGTGGGGATGGTGGCTCTGTACTTTTTGTCCGCGCCTACCAGCGGCATTGCCAAGATGGACCTCCCCTACTCACCGGAGGTGCTGTCAGAGAAGGCTCGCGACATGGTGCGCCAACTGGGATACACGACACCCCCTGTGGATGCCGCAAGGGGCTTCGATTACGACGGCGACTTCCTGGACCATCTCGATCACGCCGGGGGCAGTCATCCCAATTGGAACGTGGTGTTGAAGCATCGGCCTTCCGTGTTGACGTTCTGGCGCCGACAAAGTCCGGACTACCTGGTGGCCACCGACATCCACAGCAATCTGCTGATTCCCGGCATTGTCGGATTGCATGATCCGCCCCCCACATTGTCGGGGATGGTTGCCGTGTCGCTCGATCCTCAGGGGCGACTAACCGAGTTGCATGCAGTACCCCCTCAGAAAGACGCGACGCCTCCGACTTCGCAACCCTACGACTGGCGCCAGTTGTTCGCTTTGGCGGGGCTGGACATGTCGCAGTTTCATTCCGCCGATCCACAGTGGAATTCGCTCGAGGCCTCAGACCAGAGGGCGGCGTGGACTGGTGTTTGGCCGGATACGACCGAGCCATTGCGGGTGGAAGCCGCCAGCTGGCGCGGTAAGCCCGTCTTCTTTCGGCTCATCAGCGACTGGACCAAACCGGACCGCATGGTTCAGAGCGACAACAACTCACGCGGCAAAGCTTTACAGATTGCGTTGGTAATTTTTCTTTTGACCATGCTGGCGGGTGCTATCTGGTTAGCCCGGCGCAATTACCTGCTGGAAAAGAGCGATCCGCAAGGTGCATTGCGGCTGGGCTTCCTTATCTTCACCCTGCAAATGCTGGTCTGGCTGTTCACCGCGCACTTTGTGCCCAGCCTGGGAACCTTCGGCCTGTTTATCCTGGCAGCCAGCGGCGCGCTTTTCCTGGCTGCTGTCTTCTACGTTATTTATATGGCCATCGAACCTTACATCCGTCGGCACTGGCCACACGCCATCATCTCGTGGAGCAGGCTGATGGCAGGGAGGTTCCGCGATCCCTTGGTCGGCCGCGATCTTCTATTCGGAATCATCCTGGGTATCGTGTGGTGCGTCATTATCACCCTGCTGGCTCTGGCGTTGACGCGTATTGGCGCTACGCCGGCGTTCGGCTCCTCGGACTTGCTGCTGGGCCCGCGCGCGGTGATCGGCGCGTGCCTGAGCCAGTTAGCTATGTCGGTGCAGGGAACCCTTGGGTTTTTCTTCCTGATGTTCGTGTTTCGCGTGATCTTCCGCAAGCCGTGGCTGGCGGCGCTGATGTTCGTCGCGTTCTGGACGCTGATCAAGACATACGACAGCCACCATCTGTGGCTGTTGCTACCCGCCATTGTTGCGATCTATGGCATAGCGGCCTTCGTGGTGCTGCGATTCGGATTTATTGCCCTCGCGACGGGAATGCTCACCGCTGACCTGATGGCCAACATACCAATTCCAACGGACTTCTCTGCCTGGTACAGCGGCGGCCCCGCGATCGTCGTGTTGCTGGTCGTCGCCATCGCCGTCTGGGGATGCTACACCGCTCTGGCGGGTCAGAAGGTGTTCAAGGAAAATCTGTTCGAGTAGGAATGATTCAGGGACGCCCACGGGCTGAGTGAGTTGCTCAGTCAGTCGTGCAAGTTCTCAGCTTGCGCTCGGGGGCGGCGTCTTGGCGTCTCTCACGCAGCGGAAGCCAAGATGGTTGGTTCCGGTGCTGACCTCGCCCTTCCCGCGAGTTCCAACAATGTAACGCGAGCAGTACTGGTCGGTGCAGAGGAACGAACCGCCGCGGTGAACCTTCTTAGGTTCCGTAGGCTCCTCTGGATCGAGCGCGGACTCGGGTCCGTGCGGATTGCGGGCCACTCCTGTCGCTAGCGTCTGATAGTAGTCCGGCCGATACCAGTCACTCGTCCACTGCCACACGTTGCCGGCCATGTCGTATAGACCGTAGCCGTTCGGTGGATACGCGTTCACCGGCGCAATGCCGATGTGTCCGTCAGCGCCCGTATCTTTGTCGGGAAAGTGGCCCTGGTGAGTGTTTGCCATCCACTTGCCACTGGGCCGGAAGTCGTCACCCCACACAAAAGGCTTGCCTGCGAGTCCGCCGCGGGCGGCGAATTCCCATTCCGCCTCGGTAGGCAGGCGCTTATTCGCCCATTTGGCATACGCCAGCGCATCCTCGTAGGCGATTTGCACCACGGGATAGTTGTCTTTGCCCTTGATGTCGCTGCTGGGGCCGAGTGGGTGACGCCAGTTAGCGCCGGGAACATAGGTCCACCACTGGAGGAAGTTGTCGAGCGGCACCGGATGATCGGGTGGCGCGAAGACCACCGAGCCGGCCACCAGGTTCTCCGGCGGCGCGCCGGGGAAATCCTCCGCCTTCGGCTTGCGCTCGGCCACGGTGACATAGCCGGTGGCCTTCACGAAGCGGGCGAACTCGGCGTTGGTCACGTCAGTCTGGTCCATGAAGAAGCTGTCGACGTACACGCGGTGGACGGGACGTGCGTCTCGCGTGGCCTTCATGCCCACATCATCCATGTCGGGCGGATCGTTGGCGCCCATGGAGAATTCGCCGCCCGGAATCCAGACCATGCCCTTGGGCAGAATCTTGGGCGCGGGGCCCGGGTTGGGGACCGTGGGGCCGAACATTGACTTGGATTGCGGTTTGCTGCCGGCCATCGGGGCCATGCTGTTGGTCGAGCTGACAGCGGTCATATCGGGCATGGCCGACGCGTTGGGCGAGGGAGCTGTCGATGCCGCGTCGGGCGACGCAGCGATAGCGTTCGAGGCGCGGGCCAGCTTCCCGCGGGAAATCACCAGTCGGGCGACCAGCGCAATCGCCACAATGGCCGCGAATACGATGAGCCGGTTGCGTCCTCGCGTCGGAGACGCAGTTGCGTTTCTCTTATGTGCTGTTTTGCTGGCTTTTGACATCTGATGCCAACTTTATCAGCGTTCGACACCAGAAGAAACGCAATTCCACGCTTACCTGCCGGCGTAGACTAATTGCAATTGGGCAGGGAACGATTTTCTATGAGCAGCGGTTACGACAGGATTTATCTCGATCTGCTCCCCCGATTGGCGCAATGCGATCTGGCGGAAAGCGCCCGGCGTCTCGGGCTTGAGGTTCGGGCCAACGGCGACGTGGCTGCCAACTTCTGCGGCCGCGAATTTCGTATTACCCACGCGGGGGTCGACCCTACTGATGGTCTACCGGTGGACGTCAACTACCGCAGCGTACTGGCGCACTATATCCTGTCGCGCGGCCGTGGGGAGCCGGCGCATTCCTTCCTTCCCTTGGGCCGGCTGACCGGCATGATCGACGGGCAGAAGACCCACGCGCAGGGATTGTTCGTGCGACCCCTTATCCGCGAATTCGGCGCAGACTACGATAAGTTTGAAGCGGCAGCCCGCAAACTGGGCGGAACTCCGGAAAGGGCTCCCGCCGACCGCGGACAGGTCTGGAATTTCCCCGCCCTGCCGAAAATTCCCGTACGCCTCGTCTTCTACCACGCCGATGAAGAGTTTCCCGCTGATATCCAGCTCATGTTCGATCGTACCGCGCCACGCTTCATGGAGTTTGAGTGTCTGGCCTTCCTGAGTGGCTGCTTCACCAAAGGCGTTACTGCAGGTCGCCGGCGCGGCAAATCCGGCTCACGATGTTGTCCCGATGTAGTGTGTGGATTGAGTTGTTTTTGTTTGCGAGAACGCGCTGGGGCGTATTTCGGGGATTCGTCGGGTGTTCCAATCATCCCGGCTTTTGGAATGCGTGGGTGTCTTTATTCACGATTCACGCCAGCAGAATAATTGTGTGCTTAGGGGCTAGCGTTTTTTCCTGGAAGACGCCCGGGACTTCACCGAAGTCTTGGCTTTGGCGCCTGCCTTGGGCTTCAGGGACTTCTTCACCTTGGCCGCAACCAACGTTTTCCCGGCAACTTCCTGGGCGCGAAATTTCGCGATTCGCTCGATCAGCTTCGCGGGTACTGGCTCAGACAGCCTGAACCGGAGGGTGCTCTGCCTAACCTCATACGGCGCCAAATCATCCTTGAACTCCGCGAGCAGAGTACGCGTGGCGGGATAGAGCGAGTAATGCTGTTTCCAGCCGGCGAAATAGATGATCCGCTCGCCATTCAGCTGGTACGCGGGAATCTGGTACGAGATAGCTTCCTCGGCCGCAGGCACGGCCTGGCGAAGCACATTGCGAACGCGCTGCAGCACATCTCTCGCGGACGCAGGCTGCGCAGCGATGTAGTCGTCCACTGATTGGTAGCTGGCCATAGCGAGAACCATGGTAGACCGCACTGGGCGCATTGTCTTCAACGTCGCGCCAGAGCAGCTTGGCTTGTATCGTCGCTAGGCGAAGGGCGACGCCGGTTGGGATATCACGGGGTGGGCGTGAGGAGACAAGTAGGCCCTAAGAAGGTTATCCGGGATTTCGTCAATCTGGTCGAAGTGAGCTCCGGCAAAGAAAGGGATGCCGATCAGCCGAATTCACATGCCAGAGATCTCCAGGCCCAAAAGGAAACGGCCACCAAGATTTCTCTTGATGGCCGTTATTTATGTCGGCGACGACCTACTCTCCCACACACTTTCGCGTGCAGTACAATCGGCCCAGCGGGGCTTAACTTCCGTGTTCGGGATGGGAACGGGTGTTTCCCCCGCGGTAAGATCACCGGCTTCGCAGGCGCGTGCGGGATAGTCTCCGCAGCTCGCTCCCAAGCGTATTGCTACGCAGGAGCTATAACGCCAATCTTTAAAGAACAGTCCGCAGATCCGGGGCTAAGCCCCGATGTCGGTTAAGAGACTTGTCGGCACATGGCGAAAGCCATGCCCTTTCAAATCTCCCGCGCGACTGCGGGCGATCTCTCACAACTGAATAGCATCAGGAATTGAAATTACAGGGTCGAGAATTTATTGGCTGGACCTCCGTCGAGGTCCGCACCCTGGCTAGTTCTCCAGAGTGCACGGGGTAAGCCCACGCGAGTGCCGATTTCTGCGCTCGATGGGGTAACACGTGTGCCAAGTAAATTTTATGGTCAAGCCGAACGGGCGATTAGTACTGGTAAGCTTCATGCATTACTGCACTTTCACATCCAGCCTATCAAACACGTAGTCTTCATGTGCCCTTCTTTACCCTTTT
>CAWITJ010000005.1:0-4379 GCA_963838995.1 uncultured Acidobacteriaceae bacterium
TCCTAGCGCCGCAGCCGCTCTTCTTCCATGATGGCCACAATGTCGCTGTACTCAGGATCCCTAGCAATGCAGAGCGCTGAGGTGGCATCGCTATTGGGCCAGATATCTTTGCGCGCATCCGCGCCAGCCTCCATCAAAAGCTTAACCATCTGAAGCATTGCGGTGCAGAACGGCTTAATGCAGCCCGCGATGTTCGTCGTCGCCGGCCCGGTCCATGCTGACCAGTTCTGGACGATTGGCCAGCATGCTTCGCGCCGAATGTTGTCAGGCCTTCCATCAGCGCTCAAACAGCGGTATGTCTTCGCGGCGCTTCTGCCATCCCGCTCGTTCTAGTTCGGGAACGCGAGATTCCCGGTCCGGATAGCCAAGGCAGAGATAAGCCACTAACCGCCACTCTAAGGGAACGTCAAGAATTGCGTTCACGCGGGCAGGGTTCAGAATGGAGATCCAACCCATTCCCACACCATAGGCGCGAGCCATCAGCCACAACGTTGCTATGGCAGCCACGGTTGAGTACTCCAACATCTCCGGCATTGTGTTCTGTCCGAGGCCGGAACCTTGCGATGTTGCACGATCGGCAAAAACTGCCAGATGCTCAGGTGCGGAATCAAGACCAGCCAATTTCAAGCGGGCATATAGAGCCGCTCGATCACCGGAGTAGCCCGCCAGGGCCTGGGCATTTGCCTGTTCGAAGTCCATCCGAATCGCGGAACGGATCTCCGGCTGGTTGATTCGCAGGAATCGCCATGGCTGACTTAAGCCCACCGACGGAGCGAATTGTGTGCAATCCAGAAGCTCTTCCAGGAGCCCAGCCGGCAAAGGTTCGCGCTTGAACCGTCGGATGTCTCTTCTCCACCGGAGAAGGTCTCGGAATTCCATCCGAAACTCGTCGCTGAAACGTTACGTCGTCGTCCGGCATTAGTTAGAACACATTTTCTCAGTTCGCGTTGCGGTAGAAGCGCCTCTCGACAGGCCTACCCCTGCAACTCGCGACAGGACGTCCGCAATTCATGCCGTGGAGTGCGGTTAGAACAGATAGCGGTTTCAGGTGAGGTGGAAGTCGCACGTGATGCGATTGCCGGCTAGCCGGCGGGTGCTCCCGTCGTCCTACGAGGCAGGACGTGGTCGGAGGATCTATGAGAACGCCGTCGTTAAATCAACGAGGTGAGGGGTGTCCACGCCGAATAAGACCGCCCACATCGTGGCTCCTGCAGCAAACGGCAGCCTACCGGAGGCGGCCGGCGGCTTTGATGTGAATATCTCGGTCGCAAGCGCGAGCGACGCGCCCGAAAAGATCAAGCCGACGCAGACCGGTATCGAAACGTCTTCTCGTTGGCAGGCAATCAGGCGTACGTCCAGTTAGCCACCAGAACGGGATGCAGAAGAAGGGAGTAGTGATCTTGTGCCAGATCTCGACAGCGACTGCCGACGGGTGGAGATGGAAGTCCTCTCAGGTCACGGTGCGAATGAACCAACTGGGGACAAACTGTGGGGTACTTCAATCCGCACGACGGTGCGGACACGGTGCCCTATGTAGCAGGTACGTGTTTCACTCACCGCTTTATGCAGGTGAGCCGCTGATAAGACCCGAGCCCGTTCTCAAATTTGAAAAAAAACGTGGGGATACAGATCAGGTTGCGCAAGCCAAAGAGCTGCTGAAGGCCAGTCGCTTCCAAGAGGCTTTGCCGTTGTTCCAGCAGGCTGCCTCCATGAGAAATCCCGAGCCCTGACATACATGGGCCTCACATATGCAAACGGCTGGGCGTGCCCAAGGACGACAATCAAGCCGCAAGCTGGTACCGCAAAGCTGCCGAGGCCGCCTTATGCCATTGCCATGCCTAATCTGGTCAATATGTACAGGCTCACCCGGGCGTCGCGCTTTCCGGGGAGGAGTTCATTCGATCTGAGGGCTTGGCCCATGGAGCGGTCCGGTTGACGGTGTTCCAGAAGTCGCAGTGGTGTTGCAGGTTGAGGGTTGCTGTGGGTATCAGCGCGCTGTTACCCGCGGGGACCAGCGACATGACGCGCTGGCCTTTGTTGTACGTGGGCCAGTCGGGGGCGCCGTCCACTGTGGGGTTACCGGTGCGGGCGAATCCAGCCCATTGGGCGATAATCTGATTCCCGAACACCGCCTGGTTCGGGTCGAGGGTTAGCGTGGGGGACGGGAAGAGGAAGGGGTTCTCGCCATTGTGGAACGCGCCGAGCGGGAGCTCGAGGCGGCGCGCCCCGGCACCCTGCGGCGTCGTAGCGTTGTCGTTCTCAAACGCGTAGACCGGGATATGTCTGGCCAACTGTTGGTCGGCGACCAGGGCCGGGCACACCGAGAAGGCATCAGCCATAACGGTGCGGTGGGCGATGAATGGCGACGAATTCGGGAAACGTGCCAGTGGGTAGAGGGACATCACCTTCGATGCCCGATCGCCAAACTGCTGCTGCAGCATCTCCTGATACTGGCCGGGTGTGTTCGCGACTTGGCTCGTGTAAACTCCGCCGTTGAACTCGTCTCGGGTCACGCCGATGATCAGAGGGATCTTATTCGGGAAGCGGCCGGTCTTGAACGCCATCGCGGGTGAGACTGGCAGGACGGCGCTGTTGATCGTCGGTCCAATCGTCCCGCCGGCCTCGGGAGCGCTGACCTGACCGCCTTTGTCAATCAAGGTCTGTGCCGGCAGGGCACGCAGACAGGCTGCGAGTCGGGCGGTCCCGCAGCCGACCTTATTCGCAAACGCCGCGCCCAACTGCAGAGCCTTGGCCTCGGTCAGCAGTTCCGATTTGCAGTCTCCACGAGCCGACCAGATCGTGTTGACGTTGTAGTTGTAGAAGCCGCTTTCGCTGATCCCCTTCTGGAACAGTCCGGCAGCGGCCGGGGAAACAAGGGCGTCGCACACGCTCGCCCCACCGGCTGATTGGCCGAACAGGGTCACGTTGTGCGGATCCCCGCCGAAGCGCGCAATGTTGCGCTGCACCCACCGCAGCGCCGCAAACTGATCCAGCAACCCATAATCACCCGAGTGTTCGCCCAGCGCCTTGTTCACGAGGAACCCGAGGATTCCCAGCCGGTAGTGAATCGAAACTACGATCACATGCCCGGACGCGGCGAGATGCGCCCCGTTCGGCGGTGCGCCGATGACGAATCCGCCGCCGTGAATCTCGACCATCACGGGAAGCCCAGGCCCGGCGTTCGCCGGTACGTACAGGTTTAGAGTTAAACAGTCCTCGCTCGTCGTCGCGGTGGAATTCGAACCAGCTGGATATGGTGGCTGGGCGGCAATTCGGACCGAGCTGGGTGGCCTGGAATGCCGTCGTCCACGCGGCGACAGGCGCCGGTGGCTGCCAGCGCAGAGCACCAACCGGCGGGGCCGCAAAGGGAACCCCAAGATAGGAGGTGACCGCCATCTTTGACGACGCCGCACATCGGACCGTTCTCGGTGTTGACCTGCGTGTTGGCCGTACACGCCGGCGCTGCAGTCTGCGCCGCAACAGCACCTGTCTGGAATAAAGCAAGCAATGCGAACCCTACGAGCGACAAAGCTCCGCCTGATCTCGCGGCGAATACGCTGGCGAATTTCATGTTGACTTCAAGTCTCCTCACTGCTGGCAAGTATTGGACAGCATAGCGCCAATGCTCACCAGAGTCACTCATAGGTCCGTACTCCGGGGTAACATGTGAACATCGATCAAGCCGCTCCGCACACTCTGCGACCTGCTGCTGACATCGCTGGGCGAAAACACTTACGTTTTCCGCTTCTAAAGGTTTCCAGTCTAACTGCCAGTCAGTGCCGTGCATACGGGAAACCGGCTCTGAGGACCAGGATCACCGGAAACCGAGCTGGTCAATCAATCGAGGGGTCTTGGGTTCTCATGAATCCTCCCTAAGTGCTGCTTAAAGTGAGGCTCCAGATCACCAATCAGCGGAAAAATTGCCGTTAGCAATGATCGTCGGGAGCCCATCGATTTCGACGAGGACGTTCGACTGGGGATCTTGATCCTGGGAACCTCAGGCAATTGTCAAGCGGCGAGATGCGGAACATACGTCAAGAGGGGATTTCGTAAACCCTTGGCCGTTACCGACGAGTAAGCGAACATAGACCCCCACAGGGGAAGCATCGTTCGATGTGAGGACTTTACCTACCCGAAATAGCTATTGGTTTCACGCTGGAAGTAACGTATCGTCCGATTGCTAAAGAGCCTACGCTCGAAGCAGATGACACGAGATCTGGATCTTTCGGGCTTCTCCAAACACCTCGACGTACGTCGATGCGGCTCGCCTCTCACAGCGGAGGGATTAAACAAAAAAGTTTGTACTACCGCGATGAGGTTTTCTCATGTGGATTGTAAAGCTTGCCCTGGGACGGCCGTACACGTTCGTCGTCTTCTCG
>CAWITJ010000006.1:0-478794 GCA_963838995.1 uncultured Acidobacteriaceae bacterium
GATGTAGACGGCGAAGAAGATCAGGGCCTCGTGAAAAGAGAAGACTCCCGGGGGGCTGCCCAGCTGGTCTTCTGCCGTGGTGATAGCGCTGGCAATCTGGTCGGCCTGGTTGCTTTCAATCTGGTTTGACAGGATACTGAGCCTCACGCGTGACGAGGTCGCTGAAGCTGTAGCCGATTCCCGGCACTGGGCGCTGTAGTAGGTCTCCATCGCCAGCCCGAAGGAAATGACCAGGATGAGGTCGGCAAACTTGGCGAAGTTGAATCCAGGGCCGCCCTGGGCGCTGCTCAGGGCGGCCTTTACGCCAAACCAGGCCAGCAGGATCACGGCCAACCCGCGGAACAGGTTGAGCCCGAGGGATTCGAAGAGCCCAAGATTGGAGTTCAGCAGATCGCTGATGGCCTGGGACAGAAACGAAAATGGATTCACAGACATGGTTATTGTCCGTTGGTGCTGAAAGAAATGTCGTGAATGCTCTGGCTCGCGCCGTTGTTAATCTTCTGCATATCGGCGGGAAATTTTGCAGGAAATCAATCGCCTGGTTGATGGTGCGGTTCTCGGCATCGATGGTTTGTTTCTGAACGACCATCTGCTGTTGAATGCCGGCGGCAAGCAGCTGATTGGTGTCCTGCTGCGAATGCAGCTGGACCAGCTTGGCCGCATTGATCTTGCCGAGGACCGCCATTTCGGATTGCTGGCTCGGGTCGGTGGAGTACGAGTCGGATTCGAGATTTGAGATCTGTTGATTAAGCGACTCGGAGTGGAAGCGGATCTGGCCAAGAGTGGTTAACGCGCCCGTGGTCATCCCTGCGCAAGGTTTGAAGTGGCGTACTGATTCTGGATCGTCGCCTGGGTAGCCGGATCGAGCTGTCCGAAGTCAGATTGCGGATAGGGGTTGACTGAACAACGGCGCGGTATAGCCGGCCAGTGACTCGCCGGAAAAGCCCGTATTCAGTGCTCCAACCCAGGCTCCGGTGTTTCCATAGGTATCGGGTGCAGTTGACGTTCGTCCAGAGCGCAAACTCTGCTTTGTATCGCTGGTACAGGTTCTGTGGCATTTGCGACATGTAGTGGGCGAGGTTATAGGCCTGAATGATTTCGTCCCGGGTTTGGTTGCCGTCGTGTACATCTGCCCCATCGCTTGAATTCTTGACGGCTTCGCCAAAATTGGTGGCATCAAATACCGCCCACTGCGCGTAGGATGGCGCGGCAGTGAGGAGAGTGGCGAAAAACAGAAAACAATATCTTGTTGTTTTCACGCGGAGCTCCTTTCGTCGTGAAGCGGTTGCTAGTGTTGGTCGGTAGGCTGTTCGGATTCTTCTTCGAGGGCGACGGTCGAGTGCTCAGTGCGTCCATCGCCTGGTTGATCGAACTTTGTCTGACGCAGTCCTTCCTCTGGGCCTCTGTTGCGTTCTTTAACCACTCAGGCGAGCACGGCATCTGTGCCTCTCGCTGGCGCTCCAACGCGATATCCTGGGCATCGGATGGAGACGACTTCGAGGTGACCGGAATTGGCTCTTGCGCTTGTCTGGGCGCAGAACTGCATCCAACGAGAAGCAATAGAGTCGCGGGTATGAGTTTTGTCAGGTTCATGGTGATGCCCTAAATGTTTGGTGGAACGGTATGGTTCTCGTACGCCGGCAGCAGCAGATCCTGGGTGAAATACACTTTGATCCGATTGCCTTCGCGAATGGTGATAGTTGGCGTGATGTTCAGAAAGCGGTCCAGCGCCTGAGTGCTGGACTGCGACAAGCTTGCGGCAATGCCAGACCTGTACGCCTCGCTGCCGCTTTGGTAGAGGCCCGCATTGTTGTTAGTGCTCTCGGCCGCTCCGGCGATGATCCCCAGTGCGATCGAAGCCCCAAAGATTTGGAAGTAATGGTTATTGACTTGGTCTTTCAGACCGGTTTGTCCGATCTGATTCAGGCCATGAAACTGGTCGAGATCGACGGAGTAGCCATCGGGCATGATCATGCGGTGGAAGACCACGGCCAATCGCCGTTGTCCAAAGCCTTGCACCCTACTGGTTTCGCCCAAAACAAATGTGCCTTCGGGAATCAGCACATGCTGGCGGTCATGGGAATAGACCGGATTGGTGACCATGACCTTCACCGGTCCGGAGAAATCGCCATCGAGACGGTTCATCAGAGCGGTTTCCAGCTGCGTTCCTTCAAACAACACGTAGGGCGGGCCTGTTGCCGAGTTCACGTTGACGTTGATGGCCCGCTTCTTCGGTCGACGCGTCGCCGAGGCTTCTTGTCGATTGGTCGATTGAAGCTGCCGCCCGCGCTCTGAAGCGCTTCGGAGCCGCTGGCGGCGTTCGAGCAGGAGACTTTGACGCGGGCGCAATGTGTTCCGCGGAGAAGGCGAAATTCGACGCAAACCGCGAGTTGTATGCCAGTTCTCGTTCATGCTCAACGATCGGATCGGGCGGAGGCACCGGCGCCGCGCCGGTATTTTGTGTGGTCCCGAACCTCTCCGAATCAGCAGATTGGGTGCCGGTGGCTGGCTGCGAGGCTGGCGGCTGAGGCCAGTCCATTAGCCTGCGCCTGCATCTCGGATTCGAGTTTTACCTTTTCCGCCGTGCGTTGACGCTCGGTCATCTCCTGGCCAAACTCGCCGATCTTCTTGTCGTTGCCGTCGGTGATTACGACAGTGGGCTCTTTCTGCTGAGCCTTGGGTGGTTGTGCATGGTTCTTCGAGAACATCACGGCCAACACAATTACCACCGAGACTGCGACGATGACGTAGGTCTGCGCCTGCTTGGGAATCGTGCCTTCGGGGAGGGGCCTCTTGTCGCTGAGCGTGGGCTCCGGAGATTGCTCTGGCGCGTTTGTGGGGTTGTGGTCAACCATGGCGCTACTGCTCCTTGCGATCGAAGTCCATGTCGCTTCTTGCCGATTTCCACGTATCCGTGATCCACAACCTTGGGGATGACGTACGTGCCGTCGCGGAGCTCGTAGCTGATCGAATTCGGCTTGCCATCTTTCAATTCGTAAACGGCAAACTTCTCCGTGGCCGACGACTTGATGTAGGTGAACTGGGCATCGTGGTAGATGGCTTCGATGTCGAACGGCTTATCGTCGCGGTAGACGTAGTCGAACTTCAGGGCTTTGACGGGATAGTCGCTCTTGAACTGCTCTACCTTCCGGCTGGCTTCCAGCTGCGCCGCCTGTGCCTGTGCTTTGAAAACCTCCACCTGGGTGGCCGGCACGAACTTCGAGGGCGAACTGATGGCCGACAGCATCGAGGCATCGCTCGGCTCGACCACGACTTTCAGGTCCGGATCGCCCTCCCCGACATCATCCAGCGTGAAGGAGTAGATGTTGCCCTTGTCGGTGATCAGATTGAGGTTGGAATGAATCCCGGCCTTGGCCGGATGCAGGAAACAGTAGTTCTGCACCGCCTCGATGATCCAGAAATCTTTATCGCCGGTCGCGGCTTCCATGATCTTCTCCCCCGCTGGGACCTGGATCAGCGTGGTGTAGCGCATCTTGGCGCGGATGGGGACGATGTCGTTGGCGTGGTAGTGGACGATGCGGGCCGAGCTGTCGGCGAGAGCTGAGCACCGATGCCCCTGCCAGGAATGCGGCAATGAGCGTGCAGGCGTTTCATGAGTCCTCCAGTTACGTGGCCAGTGGGGTGAACGGGAACTCCTGGGCGAGCCGCGAAAGACCTTCGACGACCCCATAGCGGTCGAGGTACTCTCGCTTGCGGACGTTGTCTTTCGGGATTGTTGGTCGCCATCCAGTAGGACAGCGAATCGACGTTGAGGCGAAGCTTCTTCGACACGCCAAGTTGCTTCAACAGCAGATCGCGCTTCGGAATGAGCGTGGAAAGCAACTCCAGTTCAGTGTCATTCAGGTGGAAGATGTCGGCGTAGAGCCGGTGATCGATGCTGGGATTGGCCAGGAAGATCTTGGTCGCGCAGCTTTCGTTCACCACGGCCAGCATGTCCGACTGCATCAGCTCATGGACGGACTGGGTAGCCAGAATCATGGCGGCATTCTTTTTGCGCCAGGTCTTTTCGGCCCGCGTGATGTAATCGCGGATGGTCCGATTCCGCAGGAAAATCCAAGCCTCGTCGAGAACAAAGGCCTTGAAGGTAGCGGTCAGCTCTGGGTCATCGATTTGGTTCGAAGCCCGGTGCAGGACATAGAACAGCAATGGTTCCAGCACATCCGGATATTGCTCCATTCCGTCGAAGTTGAAGGTCTGGAAGCGGCTGAAGGTCAGGGTGTCGTCGACATTGTCGAAGATGTAGCCAAACTGTCCGGCGCGGGTCCAGCGCGTCAGCCGCTCGCCTAATGGGCCGAGCATCGCAGCAAAATTCGTCAGCGTCCGGCTCTCTGGACCGAGCTTGTACATCCTTTCAACCCCGGCATAGAGGGCCTTTCTCATCCTGGCTGGTCAGCTCGTACTTGCCGTTGGCCTCGATCAGAACCTTGGCGAACAGATACAGGAAGTTGAGATTCTCCCGGCTGGGATCGAGGCAGAACGGATTAATGGTGAACGTCCGCGATTCCAGCCCTACGTTCAGGTACGAACCGCCAAAGATGTGAGTCAGGCTTTCGTAGCTGCCGCCGAGATCGAAGATGTAGGTCAGCGGATCGTATTTCTGCAGACTCTGGAGCAGAAAATTGAGCAGGAAGGATTTTCCCGAGCCGGTATAGCCGAGAATCAGGGTGTGGGCGACATCCTGATCGTGCAGGTTCAAATAATAAGGAGTGGAGTGATCGGTTTCGAGAACCGCCAGATACTCTTTGTCCAGGTGGTCGTTCCACTGCTTTCCCTGATCGATGGTGAACAGAAATGACACGTCGGCGTAGTTTGTGTTCAGCATTTGCTGCTTGCGCAGATTGAAGGCAGAGTTTCCGGGAACGGTGGCAAAGAAGGCATTCAGCAGGTTGTAGCGCTCTTCGTAGAGCAGCGCATCGTGGGTGGTAAAGACCCTCTGAAGCTCGGTAATCGCCTCCTCGACTTTGATCGGGTCTTTGTCATAGACGACGAGCGAGAGGGTGAATTCGCCGAAATATTTTCCCTCGTTGCCGATCGCTTTCAGACAATCGCCCAGTTCATCGATGGCCGCCTGCTTGGAGTCGTCGACCAGCTCATCTTTAGGCCCTTGGTTCTTCTTCTCTTCGAGATTCGAAAGAAAGCTGGTTTTGGTGTTGTGATAGTGCCGGCGGCGTGAGGCAATGTCCTTGCGCGCCTGCGCATTGTCGATCGACCGCCATTCCGTGACCACATGAAAGTTGGCCGCAATCTCGAACAACTCCTTTAGAAGAAGCGGGCGGGTCGCGCTCGGCAGCTCCTTCAGCGTCAGAACCTTCACGTAATAATCATCGAGACGCAGGTATCCGCGGTTCGCCTCGATCTCCGAATCGCAGAGCTGGAAATCGAGATACCGGCTGCCGCGAAGATGGGACGTTCAGAAGTTTGAGGGGGCCGAAGTTGATGAAGCGCCGCAATACGCGGAAGGCTTCTTCGGCCCCTAGCAGCTGGACCTCGACGAGGTCGCTGAGCTGCCCAGTCAAACTCAGGACCTTGTGCCTGAGTAACAGGTGATCGCGCTCAATCTGCGTGCGAAGAAAGATGCGCTGGTGATCCTGGGAGAACAACGCCAGGATGTCGCGCAAGGAGCCGCCGACATCGGTGGGCATTCTGCGCAGTGCCTCCCAGAGCGTGGCTTTGGTGTAGCTGCCCTGGACCAGCACGATCCAATAGATCTCAATTGCGAACAGTTCCTCGGCGTGCGCTGCGAAATAGGCCATACGCTGCTCAACGGCCTGCTTTCACCAACGGATTCGCATACTGCCCATGGGAAATTGCCGGCTGGTTTGCCTTGAACAATGCCTGATAAACCCGGACGCGTGGATCGAAAGTCCGCAGAGCTGCCTCCAGCCGTTTCACGGCATGGTCGCGGCTCATCGAATCCAGGCTCTCGTAATCAATGCCCTTGACTCGGAGAACCATCGCCAAGTCGCCCGACTTGGTGAGGAAGGTCTCTTCGTCCCAGAGGCCGCAGAGGTTGATGTGCGCCTGGAGCGATCCCGATTCCTTCCATTCCTTGACGATTCGGCTGAGCTTAAACATGGCGTTTGATCCTGATTTCCGTCGCTTCCCACTTCATAGGGTCATAGCGGGACTTGAACTTGGCCGAGTTGAGTAGCACCCGGAGTATTTCGGGGTCATACTTTGTGGCTCGCTGCGCCGCAATCAATCCGGCTATGAACAACAAGACCCCGCCCGCCAGGCTGTGCACCAGGTTGAAGACCCCCGCTCCGGCGAGCAGAGCGACGAAGAACAGCCGCCGCTCCGCCCCTAGAATCGTGAGTGGACGATTCATGACCTTATGGACCCGGTTCGTTCGCACGGCTGCTTATCCCGGGAAGAGCCAGGCCATGAAGTTGACGGCACCAATGGCCATGCCAATGCCGAAAACAATGCCGGCGAAAGACGCGTTTGGACTGGCCTTCGCCAAATGCAAACATCAGACCGCCAACCACGATCGCCACCAGACTGAGGCCGGTCGCGATCGGGCCGGTGAAAGCCTGCTTGAGAACGTTGACCGCGTTGTCCCACGGGTCGTTCTGGGCGTAGGCTGGTGCGGCGAGAGCCAGTGCGGCGGCGACGCCGATGACCGGCCGTCGCAGAGCGTGGGCAATATTCTTGGTTCGGAACACAAAATGCGAGTTCACTCGAAAGTTCTCCTCTGAGCTCAGTTTTCAGGGGCGCAGCTGATTGAGTTCTTGGCGAGCTTAGGCAGTCACATCGAAAGAGTCCAAGACTTTGGGGGACACTGATTGATAGCCGCGGGCTATGAAGGGAGAATTCTTGCGCGCCCGAGAGAGAGGGGTTAGCAAGAAATAGCGGTATGGAATCCAGCTGCCGCGCGTATCATGATCAGCCCAACCGATAAGATGGAATGAATCACATGATTGAAACCATATCGAACTGGCGGAGTGTCCAACGTCGCCATGAGAGCCGCCCCTTTACTGAAGGAACGGGAGCAATATCTTACCCATCTCCTGCAGCGAGGATTTGATCGATCCGTTGTACGGTCGACCGCGGCATATTTACTTCATATCGTGCGCGTGATGAACATGAGCACCCTGCGCACGGTTGGGCAGAGGAGATCGACGCCGCGGGGCGCCTGTGGGCGGCTTATGAAGGTCCACTCCGGAAAAGGCTCAGATTAAAGGGATCGCCAATTACGTTCGTTCGCATTGCGCAGAAGTGGTTCCGTTTTCACGACCAACTGGCATTGCCGGCACAAAATCGTTTTCAGCATCTGATAACGAAGTTCGCCGATGCGATGCGTTGTAGTGCAGCTAGCTTCAGCCACGGTGGACTAAGTTTCAGGGCGCTGGCGTTTTTTACTGGTACGGTGAACGGCACGACAGCCTGGAAGTCGTTTCCTGCAAAATACAGCCGAGTTCTTGGCGAGTAAACGTGAAGAAGGCTGGACACTTCGCACTCTTGCGACCGGCTGCCAGGCCCTACGATACCTACTTTGCCTACGCTGAAATTCAGGGCTGGTGTGTTCCCGGCATCACGCCTGGCATTCGTAGTCCCAAATTCCGAAATACGAAGAAGGCCCAAAGGACCAACATGGTCGAATCCGAAGACTGATAAGTTCTACCACCGGATCAACTCCTGGCGATCTTCGCGCTAAGGCCGCCCTTTTGCTGTTTGCTGTTTACGGTTTGCGCAGCAGCGAGGTAGCGCAGCTTCGACTGACCGACTTCGATTGGCGCAACGAGACTTTTACCGTTCGGCGGGCGAAGCGCGGTGGAGTCCAGCAGTATCCGATTCAATACGAAGTTGGCGAGGCGATTATCGGTTACCTGCAGAAAGGCCGGCCGCAATGTTCGAGCCGCCATGTTTTTATCTCCACCCATCGACCTTACGGCCCGATCGGCCTCACATCAATGTGGCAAATCGTCAGTAGGCGGATGAAAAACTTGGGTATCCAATCAGGACACATTGGTCCTCATTCCCTTCGACATGCGTGTGCAACACGCCTGCTGAAGCGGGGAAGTTCGCTTCAGGAAATCGCCGACTTTCTTGGCCACCGCAACATCAAGTCGGTCAGTATCTATGCCAAATTTGACACTCGCTCTTTGCGTAAAGTCGCTGCATTCAGCTTGGCAGGTGTGCGATGAACCTGAAAGAAGGTGTTCAGGTCTACATAGAAAAAAAGCGCTCAGCAGGCGCTGCTTATGTAGGTGGAATTCCGTGCCTCTCATCACTCTCTCGATACGCGGGAGACGTGCCTCTAAGTAGCATAAGCGTCCAACAGGTAGCAGCTTTTCTGGACGGCCCGCGCACCTCGGACCTCACCTGGCAGCACAAATATAACCTGCTGGCCAATTTTTTCCTGTTCTGGCTGGCGCGGAACGAGATACGGACACTTCCGATGCCAGCTCGCAGGCCGCCTGTGGGCTCGACATTTGTTCCTTATATTTACTCTCGGCCTGAGATTCGTCGTCTCCTAACCACCGTTCGATCCTCGCAGAAGCGGAGTGCCTGCACAATTGATGCGCTCACGCTTCGCGCGCTGTTGCTGTTCCTCTATGGAACGGGAGCCATGGTCGGCGAAGCTGCCAGGCTTTTGCGTGACGATGTCGATTTCGATAGGCGCACGGTTGTCATCCGCAGCAACCGATTTAGTCGCTCAAGGGAGATCCCGATTTGCCCAGACTTGCTGGAAGTGCTGCGAAGATACGACTTGAGGAGTCATCATAAGGACCTGATGAGAGCTCCAGAGTTCTTTCGTAGTAAGAACGGCAATGCGATCGCGGAGCAATCGATACAAAAGACGTTTCAGAGGCTCCGTGGCTTGGCAGGTATTACTCGGGACGATGGCGCGTGCTACCAGCCCCGCCTCCATGATCTGAGACACACGTTTGCGGTCCATCGGCTGACGGCATGGATAAGACACGGCGCTGACCTGAGCCGCATGATTCCCGCTCTTTCTGCCTACATAGGACAAGTAGGGCTTGGCTCGACGAATCGCTACCTCTCTCTGACGCCGGAGCGCTTCCGAGCGCAGCTCGACAAATTGAGTCCGCGCCGAGGCAAGAAACGATGGCGCGATAACCCGGCCCTCATGAACTTCCTGGCGGAGCTGTAACCTCACGGAGCATCACATGAGTAAGGCGGTGATGGATATGCTAAACCAAGGCTTTCGCTCGTTCTTCGGTGAGAAAGACCCGGTCCCCATCAACGCTAACCGGGCGCGGCGGAAGTTGTTGATGCGCTCAGGGATGCCCAATGTGTTAATCGTTTGGAGTTCTGTCAGGCCTTCGAGGCACGGCCGGTCTGATCCCCCTTTCGGCGGCGCGTCTCGCCGGGGCTAACCAAAACGAGCTAATCCGGCCGCATCTGGAGGCCGTGGAGATAATCCACGGCCTTCTGTGCGTGTGACGCGGCGCTGAAGATGGCGCGCTTGTCGTTCTTGAGCACCGTGAGCCAGGTGGCGATATAGGAAGCGTGGTCGTCGCGCACTTCCGGCGTGATGCCCAGATCGGCGCAAAGGAAAGCGCTGGACAAGTTCGGCAACCAGTTCTTCGCGGGCATAGCCTTCGTCGCCCCACTGCTTGCGGCCGAAGTCGCGGTCAAGGCGGGCAGGGTGCTTCGTCCAGTGCGCTGATTCATGCGCGAGCGTCGCGTAGAAGCTCTCGGCGTCGCGGAATGCCTCGATCACCGGCATCTGGATGTAGTCGCCGTCGTGCGCCGTAATAGGCGCGGTCGCCCCGGTAGCGGACATCGGCCTTGGTTGCGGCAAAGAATGCCTCGGCGTGGCTGATGCGCTCGACCGGCGTCGTCGTGATCTCGGGCTTCGCGTAATAGCTGCTCGGGCAGGCCTTCGATCTGCTCGACGTTGAATACGGTATAGCCCTTCATGAAGTGGATTTCGCGCTCGGTTTCCTCGCCCTTGTCGTCGGCTGCTCGGTGCGGGTGATCGGAGTTGGCATAGACCACCAGCGAGCCCTTCTCGCCCTTGCGGACATGGGCATTGAGCTCGGTTGCCTGGCGGAAGGTCATCCAGATGGGAGCGGTGAAGCCCTGCGCGACGGCTTCCGCCCAGAGCATCAGGATGTTGATTCCGGAGTAGGGCACGCCGTTGTGCGCGCAGCGGCCGGGTGATGCGCCCCGCCGTGTTTCCCGCGTTCCAGGGTTTCATCCAGGTGCGGACGCCCTGTTCCAGGTCGGCGATGATCTTGTCGGTGATGCGCGTGTAGACATCCTGTTTCTCGTTGTTCATGGTCCTGTTCTCCTTTTTGGGTCCGGTCATTCGAACCGCCGAGGACAACAGGGCCGGGCGCAATAAGGCGGTCAGTCACCGAAGGGGAACGGCCAACACGGGAGCGAAGCGAATGGAGCGGGCAGTGCCGTTGACGGAACGCCGCGCCCGGCTAAGTGTCGAGGCGGAAGGTTCGATGTGGCCGAAGCCGGAGAACGGGACTTCAAGCGGACGAGGGGATGCTCAGGCTGCGATCGCAAAGGCCAGGGACGGCGACAGAGAAAGGGATGGGGACCGGGTTTTCAGGGGAGATTAACGTACTTACCCAGGCAGGTGCGCCAACGTGACAATTTCTCCTGGTATGTCATTGTGTGGGCGGAGCTGGTGGAGGGAAGGACCTCAAACGCGATTCTCCAACCGCCCTCAGGCAGAGGCGCAACTTTGCGGCGAAAGATCTTCTCCGCCGGCTGTCCGTTGAAGGCGATCAGCTCGACGCGGGTGTGGCTCCGAAGGAAGGCGTCGAAATCGTTGGGGATGATCGTGGAGGAGAGGATTTTGGAGTCGAGGCTCCCAGGGCGAATGGCGGACAAGCAGACGTCCCATAAAGCGATGCCCTTTGCCCTAAGTATGCCCGCACGGTCCTCATAAACGATGTCAGGCGAAGCTCCGGTGAGATCGCCCATGATGCGCCAGAAGCTGTTAGCCTTGTTTGCGTAATACTCGTGACGCTCCAGGGACTTAACGCTGGGTAGGGTGCCGAGGATCAGGATTCGTGCGTCAGCATCAACGACGGGATCAAACCCTACACACTTCATGCCTCATCCTTCGTTTTGCTCCGGCAGGTCATTTCTTTTTCTTGCCGAGCTCGAACTCCGGTTCGTATAGGCTGACAAGTCCCTCGACAAAAGCTTTAATATCCGCAATGGCGTCAATTGACTCTTTCTTGTTTCTGAATTCGCCCCGATGAACGATGGCGTTGCGATCTTTGCTGATACGCGCTGCGCGGGGCTTCAGATCCATTAGCGTCCGTTCCTTGGCCTTGATGCCTTTGCACAGCGGAATAAGCAACCGATTGAGCTTCCCGTCGATTCCATTTGCCCAAAGCATGAGGCTGTCCACAAAATCGACAGCGAAGGTGCTGCGTGCGGCGAACTCCTTACGGATCGCAAAGTTGGTGGCGATTTCGGCTGTTGTCGCGGCTCGGACAATCACGGCAGCCCATTCATCGCGATCATGGAGCTTGCTCATTTTGTTCCACTGCGATTGAATCTTGTCGAGGTCGGAGCTGGATCGGTAAATCTCGCGTTTTTCCATCGGTAGTAGACTGCCTCTTTTCCGGGCTATTATCTCAGCCTCTATCGCATCTTGGGTCGATCTAGTGAACGCCAGGTGCGGAATACCGGTCGTTCTTCCATGTCTCCGCAGCATCCGGCGCTGGCTACCTGAGCTGCGGCGGCCAGCGAGTCCCGCCGATTTCGCGAACGGCCACCGGAGCATCGGACTCGATTACTCGGTCTTGCGCTAGGGCCGAGAGCGCTAGATAACGCCTGCGGCCCGCAATAATCGAGTATTTTCCGCGATTGGCCTTGCGCACTATAAGGGATTGCAGGACGCCATGCGCCGCAATCGAGGCGGTGAATTCCCCAAGAGTACCGTCCTCCGATCCGGTTTTGCGGACATTGCCCTCCCACGGAACGAGCTTATTGAGCGGTATGGAAGCGATGGAATGGATGTTGGCGGGATAGCCGCTTTCCGCCGTGTTCAAAGTTGCAATGGTAGCCCTGACTTGTCTCCTTTTCGAGTGATCGGAGACCGCCCAACGCGATCTCGCTGACGGCGCGGACAAAGCGGGCGCGTTCAGCGAGCGGGTCATAGAATTTTGCTGCGCGAGGAATGCCGAAGGGCAGGGGAAAATTCGTCATTGACGCGCAAGCGGCACCCGCTTAAGTCGCCATCAGGAAGAGAGGAAGCGGGGCGGTCTCTTCAGAGAAGGGCGGGTGTACAAGTGTCAGGGCACCCTGAAACACTTGCACTTGAAAATAGGCTTGCTCTCGCGTAGTAAACTACTGCGAATTTGTTCAGCTTTCTGGCATAGCGGCGTATTATGGCCTGGTCAAAAGAATACGTCGAGCACCTGCGCGCGGTGTACTACTCTTTGATCGTCGTTGCCACGGGCTTGGTCGTCCTTGCGCTCTCGGCGAAGAGATACGACCCGGTGCGTGCGTTGGCTGAACTGGAAGAGATCCTTGAATTGAAGTCCCTTTGGTCGCCGCACTCTATCACGGAATTTGGGGCCTTTGAGGTATCGGAGAGTCCAGAATGCAAAGACTTCGTGGCATGCAAATTGTCTTCGACCCTGATTACTTACCGGATCACGATTTGGTCCGACGCGTTACGATGAAGGAAACTCCCTCTGGATTTCCCTTTCATAACAGCGACCTGATTGCCTTCCAACAGCCGACCGACAATTGGATCGAGGTCAGCCGGCCTAAAGGGGTGCATTGGTCTCCCTCCACGTTCCCGGAGACATTGGCTGAATTCCAGCAGTGGTGGACGGAGCTTGGTGAGCTTCCCTACGAGGTGGATTTCCCAAGGGAGTTCGGAGCAAAAAACGGTTCGATCGGACCTTAGCAAGGAGATTGGAGCGTTAAGCGAAACAGAGTAGGTAATGATGAATCGGGCAAGGTCGCCGCACGATTTCCCGTTATGTTTCTGCAGGACTACCAAACCGGAAACTTCAGTTACCTCGCGCTTGACACTAACAGGATCACTCAGAGATTTTCTTATGAAATACCGGTTACCGAAGTCATGCATGTGAAGGTCTCTCCGCAGAGTATTAGTGATAAGTTTCATAACCTTCCCCAAGGCAAATTCGAAGACTCCTTTGCCGACCTCCAGGCTGCTGCTGTTCCCTATCAAAACGTCCAGCTCACAAAGCTGGAGTTTTTTCTGCATGATGATGCTTCGAAAGGATCTGAGGTCTTCGAGGCGCTAGGCGTCAAATTTCCCGCCAATCAGATTACGGTGTGGGGAATTGTGGTTCTGCTCGGAATACAGCTCTACTACTTCGTTTGCCTGGAATCGGCACCACGCAAAAACGACGACCACGCGGATTTGTCAGTCCCTTGGCTCGGAATGAGTTCCAGCCGCCTGAGCCGTTGCATTCTTTTCATTACGTCCGTTCTCCTTCCGCCGGCGGCAGGGCTACTGGTTTGGAAGAGAGCTGTCGCTCTTTCCCAGATCCCTGGCTCTTCTCTGTGGAGCGGCCGTGGGCTAGGATATTGTGTGGTGCTGATTGTGAGCCTTCTGCTTGGCTTAGGTTCGTGGGCCTACCGGCCGTGTCCGTACGCTGGTGAAAGGCAATATCCACCAAACTTCGAGTAGCATCGAACTGTATTTGTGCAACACTACGACGATTAAAGACTTTGCCCCAGTTCCCTGCTTGATTCCTAACTCGATAAAATACATTATCGCGTTTACGTGGACTGTGAGCGGACTAATAATGAAAGTCAGCGAGCGTTCTACTACTTTCCCAATCGCCCTCAGGAAACGACGACTATAACCGCCTGTTTGTGGGCTGTGGGCGAGCCGACGGCTGGCTTGCCCACAGACATCAGTTTTTGGCGGGCATGCATCTTTGCACGAGCCGATCTCTGGGGACCGATCGGTCGAAGGCTAATGGTTCCAGCCCAGTCGACACTTCGGTTTCTGTCTCGGTCATGGTATGCCTTCTGAAACTGGTATAGCCAGTTTCCGTCAGAACACGGCAGGTCAGTGAGGCGCCGGATCCGCGGTACAGGAATCGTGATATCGGTCGTCATCTTCCAGCCTTGCGGTGAATGATCCAAAGCAAGACCATTACGAAGGGCTTAGGAACAGGGTTCTGGCCGGGCATAGGCCACAGTGATGCGAACCGGGACGTACGTTTCCGCGATCTCGGGGGTGATGAACACAACCTTTCTTCTTCGTAGATCGGATCAATTCGGAAAGGCTGCCGATACATGTCATGCAGGTGCTGCATGATATCCTCTACGCCCTAATATCCGTGCCAGCCGACAGGCGCCTTCGCGACGTAGAGTGTAGAAGGAGAATTCCATACTAGCGCTCGCACCCGACTGAGGTCGTGTTCGTTTTCTGCATCAATCGGCCGCTTGTAGATCCGTTTCACTTCCTTTTCTTTGTCCGTTTTTGAGCGGTCGCAACACCGCCTTGCAGGAATACAAAGCAACTGACGACAGCAATCGTGAACAATTTGTGGCGACGTACTCTCATCATCGAGTTGTTCCTTAACGAGAAATTCACCAAGATCGCTCGCTTCCCGGAAACCAGTTTCTGGGCCGAGATAGAAATGTTTCCCGGCCGCCCTCGGTAAACCCACCAAGTCGATTTTGCCAATGGCCGATTGATTAGGAGAGGTAAGCGTTGACCATGGCGATATCAGAGATGTGGGCAACCGCAGCTTCATTGGATTGGGCCCTAGGGACCCCGGATGGTGGCAAAGTGCATTTACCTCCACCTCCATAAATGGGTAGAGCGGTAGCGAACTCAAGATGTCGTGGAGTTCCGCAGGGCCCTCCACATCGAAGATGCTGATGTTTGCATACTTTCCCGCGACGCGCCAGAGATGTATCCACTTATGTTGCAGCTGTAGCTCGTTTGCCCGCTTGTGCTCTCTCAGCGCTCAGCTGTTTGATTTTTTCTCGTGTGTCAGCGTCGTGGCGGAATCCGGACGGCGATACTCACATGGAACAACATGTCGCTCCCTCCCAGTCAAGTTACTGTTTACGCGGTCGACACCGGACTTATGACCGGTCATCATGTGCAAGAAGGCCAGAGCGTACTCCGACGCAGAAGCCTGGTCTTGACCAGTTATCAGCTTGCCGTCGATGATGACTTTGGGAGCATACGGCTTGGGTGCTCTTGTAGAACCGCGCCGGTCTCCTCGAGGACCGTCTGCGGATAATGTGGAATCAGGAAGCCGCTTCCGAACGTCGCCTGTAGCTGCCTGTCTGCCTCCAGGGGGAACCCGGTGACCTGAAGGCCGCGAATCCGGTTTGGGATATTTCCAAGAGCAATCGCGCCGTGGCAGATGGCGCCGACGATTTTGTCCTTCGCCCAGAAATGCTCGAGAGCCTTCGCGACGTCCTCATTAGGAAATAGGTCAAACGTTGCCCCGCGTCCGCCAGCCACATGAATCGCATCGTAAAGGCCTAAATCGACGTCCCTCAGCCTGAGCGTCGACTCGAGCTTAGCGAGGGCCTTCTCATCTGACAGAAAGCCTTTGCTCACCAGGTCGTTGGGCTCAAGTGACTTCTCGAAGTAGGGATCGCTGTATGGGTCAAAGACAACCTTGCCGCCCTTTGGGCTTGCTAAAGTCCACCTCGACGTCGCGCTCGGTGAGGTGCCAATAGGGATGTGTTACTTCGGACAGCCAGAATGCCGTGTCTGAACTACTGATAACAAAAAGTACTTTCATTGCTTTGCTCCATTGGAACTGGTTTTTGAAACGCTCAGCGGCGTTCGCTCTATACTCCTCGCGAACTTAAGGGTCTCCTCGAGGCGTGGGGACCGCGCAAGAAACAGAGCTCGTGACACCGACTGCCTCGCAGCTACCGCTTCTTGTTGATGATGTCAGCGATGCCACCCGGAAACATGCCATCGGCCGCGGCGAGTACATTGAGCGCCTCCCGAAGCAGGACGATCTTGCCGTCGGCCGCCGTGCAGTGACCGAAGAAACGTTGATGAACAAGCTTGCCTGAGATCCCCGACTCTTGGTGAATGGTGTATTCGCCGAAGGCCTGGTCCGGTGTGTCAATGTAAATCTTCACATCGACGAACTTGAAGTTCGGATACATCTTCTCGTGCAGGAAGGTGAGGAACGCTTCCAATGTTTTCTGGTCCTTCATAGCTCGGATCAACGCCAAGATCTACGAGATAGGGCAGTTCGAGCGCACCTTTTTCTGCGAACAATGCTGCCGCTTCCATTGCAGAGCCGTCGATGTAGGCTTGGAGAAGTTGCTTTGCTGTTTTCATGCTTGTGCCCTCCCGGGCGAGTTGTTTCTTTCGAAGCAGAACGTCATAAAAACGGTAGACATGTCGCGAATTCAGTCCTAGAGTCGTGCGTAGCCACCTTTAACAAAGTCTGAGGCGAGCTTTCCGTACTCTGCAGCGGCGTCTTCCCACGCAAAATGGCCGCAGTCGAGGACATTGAGTCTGCTCTTCGCCAAAGCCTTGTGCAGACCCTCCGCGTTGGACACAGGAACGAACGGATCATGCCTGCCGACGGTAATCTGGCAGGGCACATCAACCCCAGGCGCTTGGCGAGACGAGGGAGCGACTCCGGATAGTCCCGGACAAACGCCATTGCCTCGAAGAATCGAGGCCCGGCATAGGAAGCAAGATAGTCCTGCAAAACGTAGTCAGGAAGCTTGTACTGCTTCATGCCTTCAATCGCGCCGCGAACGAACTGCTCTCCGGTTAAGTCTTTGAACGGTTCAAGAGAAGGCGCGTTGACTATCTCGTCCAGGATGCCTCCTATGTCGGTGTGATCCGTCGCGCCGCTTCCGATCACCAAGCTCTTGAAAATGCCTGGGTGGTTTGCGGATGCGAAGAGGCATGCCGGAGTGCCCACGTCGGGCGCAACCACATGTGGCTGATCCAGCGAAAAACTATCCATAATGCGAACGACAAACTCTCCCAAAGGCTCGGGTGCCCTCACGTCTGCGCGGCTTTCGGAGAGACCAAAGGCGGGCAGGTCCACAGCGATAACCGGCCCCAGCGCGGAGAACAAATCCCAGATTGGAAGAAAAGCTAAGATGCTTTCAGGCAAAGGGCTAAAAAGAAGAATTGGATCGCCGCTTTTCTTGTCGTTGGCCGCAAAACGAATCCCCAATCCATCGATGGTCTTAAATTGCGTCGCGCGCAGGCCAGTCTTATTGTTTGCCGTCATCGTCTCCCTCGCGTGGCGCAATTAAGCCGTTGATTTGTAAACTCGGAACACTTGCTTTAATTGAGTGCGGCGCCTTATGGTTCTGCTAAGGCTTGATGAACCAAGTGAACAACGATAGAACCTTCGCCAACCGCAGACGCTACTCGCTTCACATTTCCCGATCGAGCATCGCCCACAACAAAAACTCCAGGCAAACTCGTCTCTAGCATGTACGGCGCCCGTGACAAGGGCCATGCTATCGGAGGTACCACCTTCTCCAGATCGCGGCCTGTGAGCACAAACCCTTTGCTGTCCACGGAGACACATCCAGAGAGCCAATCTGTTTTCGGCGATGCGCCCGCCATTACGAAGTACATGCCGGATTGGCGCATTCGATATTTCCTGCGACTCGTTATCGATCCACGTCACCCGTTCGAGATGCCCGTCACCTTCGAGGCTTAGAGTTCGCACCGATAGTGCACGCGAATGAGCGGGTTTTCTTCAATCCGCTGTATGAGGTAGCGTGACATTGTGTCTGCTAGGCTGTTCGACCGTACAAGCATCTCCACGCCCGCGGACTGTTGAGCGAGAAAAACAGCCGCTTGGCCCGCCGAATTCCCGCCACCAATCACAACCACCCGCTCGCCGTTGCAAAGCTGGGCCTCCATGAAAGTGGCGTTGTAGTAGATTCCTTTCCCAGTAAATGCATCCAGGGTTGGGAGAGAAGGCCGGTTATATTGCGCTCCGGTGGCGAGGACAACCGTACGAGCGGGGATATCTGCCCATCGTCGAGCGTGACCCTGTACGGGCGGTCGGTGCACTTCAATCGCTCGACGGTCCGTGCGACCATGATCTGAGCACCGAACTTCTCTGCCTGCGCAATCGCGCCCGCGGCCAATTCCCCTCCAGACAAACCGGTGGGAAAGCCCAGATAGTTTTCGATCTTGGAGCTGGAAGCGGCCTGCCCTCCAGGCGCGGCCTTTTCGACTACAACGACGTTAAGGCCTTCGGATGCGGCATAGACTGCTGCCGCCAATCCTGCGGGACCGGCCCCGACAACAACCAGATCGCGAACCTGAGATTCATCAATATTGCGGTTGAATCCCAGGCATTCAGCCACCTCTTTAGCAGAGGGTTTACGCAAGACCTGAACGTTGTTGCAGATCACAACCGGAATGTCGCCAATACCCACACCAAGCCGATCGAGAAGTTCCTGTGTCATCTGATCGGCGTCGAGATCGAGATGGTAAACGGATGTCCGTCTCTCGTCAAGAACTCTCTTATCGCCAGCGTGCTGGCAGAGTAACGGGAACCGAGAACGACCACGTTCCCTTGACCCGCATCCCTCAAGGAGAGCCGACGAGCCAGGAACACCTTCATGAAGACGTCACTGAGTTCCGCGTCTTTTCCGATTAACCTGCGCAAGTCCTTGGCAGCCAGTTCAAGTAGAGTTCCAGCTTTGACGACCTGACAACGATAGATTGACCTCCGCCCGGAGATCATTAGGAGCTCTCCGGAAAACTGGCCTGATTTATAGGTAGTAACCGTTCGATCCGCTCCTCCGCCGACGGTCAGTATCCCTATTTCGCCTGAAATCACCACATAGACTGGCGGTGTGTCATCATCCGGCTCGTAGAGAACCTCTCCAGCCGCGACCTGTCGCGGCTGCGCAAAGACACGGATTCGTTCAATCTGTGAGCTGGTCAGAATTGGAGCGTAAGACATATGAACCTTTCACTTCTCATCCGATTGACGAAAGGGAAGCACCAGATATAGGTCGGTCCCGTTCGGAAGGTGCGCGACGTAGGGCATTCCGTTGGAGCCGTCATGACTTAACGGCCGCAATTCGTCCTGGTAGTGATGAGGGCTGACGATCATGATGTGCGGCCCTACATGAAAGTCCTCGGTCTTCGACGCCTCAGTCTTGCTCGATAGGTTCGGGACCCAAGCCCCGGCGTACATGTATGCGATCCCAATCTTGTCGATATGGGGCTCGCGACCCGCCAGGCTATCTTTGACCCATTGCATAAAGGTCGCATCAAAACAGCCGGGCTCATCATGCGGATACCCCGGGAACGCCGGAAGGCAGTTCCATGCATTCGTGCCTTTTCGCAGCACGCGATAGTCGCCGTCTTTTGTCGTCGGCCAATCCAGAAGCGTCGCATCCTTAGTGATAAACGTAGGCCCGGCCCTCAGTGCGTCCGCGATCTTCTCGCTGTCGGTTACGGGATGGGATGGCATCGCCGTTTGAGCGAATCCGGCCAATGTTGTCGTCAATAACCAAAGAACAAGCTGCTTCACACCGATCCTCCTTAAACAAAATGTGCCGCGAGATTCATTCACGGGGCGCGGCATTAGCCGCTTATCGCCGCCCCGACTCGCCTCGTGTAGTTACACTTGCGCTTTACCGATGGGCTCCTCGTTCCCGAACGATCCACTCACGTATGTATTGCGAGCAGTGCTCGATCTTCATCCCGTCAGTCTCACAAGCTCCCAAGAACCTCACTACCTCGACATCCACAAGCGTCACTTCCTTCAGGTCCAAGACAAAACGCGGCCCGCACTCCTCGAACTGCTTTTCCAGTTCGCGAATGTGCTCGGATTGAAATCTACCTATCAGGTGGATCCTTGTCGTTTCGCGATGCGAGTCCCTTTCGATCCTCAATGTCCACCACTCCAGGTGAAGGCTAGGCACGTAAGAGAAATGCAACTTGATCGCCAACATATTCTGTTGAATCGACAGTGCCTCACATGCTGCGAAACCCCGACTTTTCAGAATTCCTGTTTTTTCAGGAAACCTAATGAGGGACATCTGAGCGATCGCGAATAGGCAATGGGTCTACGTAGGGGAGTGTGGTAATTGATGCGGATCGACGGTAACTCTTAAAGCTGGGAGTTGCCTTAAGCTGGATTTCGCTTAGAAGCTCGAACCTTGAATCGGCGCTTGTCGATGCCAAGGCTCGCGATCTTTGAATCCAAAGTCTGTGGCGCGACTCCGAGTTTCGTGGCCGCGCCGCTGACGCCCGAAACTCGACCGTGACACGCCAGCAATGCCGCTTCGATCAGTTTTCTTTCATGATCGGCAAATTCCTTCTCGGCGTCCGCGAGATTACCAGCAAAACCATGAACATGCCCCGACAGTTCGCTTGGTCTTCCTCGCAACCACGCCTCGTCGACTGAGAATGTTTCCTCATCGCACAAAATGACAGCCCGCTCAATCACATTCTGTAATTCGCGGATGTTACCGGGCCAGTCATAGCTCTGAATAGATCCAGTGTCTTCTTTTTGATTTGACTGATCCTCTTTCCGGCCCTTTTCGCATAGCGTTCGACGAGATACTCCACCAGTAGGGGGATGTCGTCCTTCCTCTCGCGCAACGCTGGTACTCGCAGTGGAAACACATTGAGCCGGTAGAAGAGATCCTGACGAAACGTGCCGGCCGCCACAGCAGCTTCCAGGTCGCGGTTTGTGGCGGCTAGCACTCGCACGTCAATGGATATGGGGCGACTGCTCCCCACTCGCTCAAATTCTCGCTCCTGGAGGACCCGCAACAGAGCCACTTGCGTGTCAGTCGAGAGATCGCCGACTTCGTCGAGGAAAATCGTTCCGCCATCGGCAGATTCGAAACGACCGGCGCGCCGCTGGAGCGCTCCGGTAAAGGCGCCTTTCTCGTGGCCGAAGAGCTCAGACGCAATTAGCGAAGGAGGGATCGCTGCACAATTGATGCGAATGAATGCCCTTGCCGAGCGTTTCGATCGTTTATGAATGGCTCCGGCGATCAACTCCTTTCCCGTTCCCGTCTCACCCAAAATCAGGACCGTCGAGTCGGTCGGAGCCACTGCCAACTTGCGAAAGCAGGGCGCGTAGAGCCTGCGAAGACTCCTACGATTTCTTCATACATGGAAGACCGGTCGATCTCTTCACGAAGCGCCAGGTTCTCTTCACGCAGTTGCTCCTCGCCATGCTTACGATCTTCAATATCCGTGCCCGCGGCACACCAACGAAGCAAGTGGCCACGCTCATCGAAGATCGGATTGTAGCGAATCAAGAACCATCGATACTGGCCGTCGTTCCGCCGCACTCGAATCTCGTTTTCCCACTGCACTCTTCCTGAGAATCCATTACGCCTGATCTCGCGGAGTCGCTCCAAATCTTCTGTATGAAAGATTTTCCCGCGGCAAGTCGGATTCCATCAGTTCGTTCTCTGAGTAGCCGACATAATCGAGCACAGTCCGATTCGCGTAAACGACGCTTCGATCCGCGCCCAAGACTACGATCATCTGAGGGATTGCATCTACCGTCTGTCGCAGCTGCCCCTCCGAGGTCCGAATCTCATCGAACGCCATCCGCAGGGCTGACTGAGATCGTTCGCGCTCGATTGCGATTCCGGCGATGCGGCTGGCGTAATCGATCAGCCGAATTTCGCGCGGCTCAGGATGACGGACTTCCCGGAAATACATGCCAAAGGTGCCTAGCACCTTGCCGTCGTGAGAGATGATCGGGCTTGACCAACCAGCGAGCAGTCCCGCCGGCACAGGCTTCTCCCTGAAATTCGCCCACTCCGGGTCAGATAGAAAGTCAGCGACGAAGACAGCTTTTCGACGGTAAACGGCCATGCTGCACGGTCCGCCATCGGGACCGATGGTTGCTCCGTCGGTCGCTATTCGGTACAGCTCGGGAAGATTTGGCGCAGCGGCATATCGCAAGTGCAAGCCGTCTCTGTCGACTAGGAAAATTGAGCACAGCATCCCGTCGCTGTGAGCTTCAATCAGCCGGGTTACGCCGGTAAGAACTTCGTTCAGGGGTGCATCGGTGAGGATCATCTTCAGCGCATCTAACACTCCCTCGCTAGATAGAACTTGCGCGGATGTCGAAAGCGCTTGATTCGGCACGACTTTCAATGTTCGGGCGTCTGCCATAAGTTGTCAGTGCATCAGACGATGCCAGCAGTATCGCATAAAGGTATCGCCCAAGGTCCCCGTCGACGCGATAAACCGGATTATCACGTACCGGTGGCAAGGCCAAGAGGCGTCGAGGATGGGGACGCGGATTTTCCTTGGGTGATGCGCCGTAGGCAACTTCCTCTCAGAAGGTTCGTGGCAATGCATTATGTGGTGTGCTACGGTGAGCAATTATGAAAGCGCGGTGAGAGCGTATGTGGATTCGCCGGCTCGACATCGAGAACTTCAGAGGAATAAGAAAGGCCCAGGTCGATTTTGGCGAGCGCCAGACGGTGCTTGTCGGGCCTAATGGCGCTGGCAAGAGTACGGTGCTGGAAGCCTTCGCACTGTTATTCGGCAGAGATCGGCTTGTGCGAACATTGACCGAGCACGACTTCTACGGAAGTAATCCGGAAGCGGCGGATCGCATCCGACTCATCGCTACCATCACCGGGTTCAGCTCGAACACGGCTGCAGATCATAGTCAATGGTTTTCGGAACGGCGCGGTGTCCCCAAATGGCTGGACGCATCATCCGGCAAGCTCTTGCCGGAACCGAAGTCCGCGAACGACTCCCTGTGCGTTCAACTTGGCTTCTGTGCGCGGTTTGATCGCAGCGAGCTATATGTGGAGACGATTCGCTATTTCCACGATGACGATGCTATCTCCGATCCCTTCGATGAGGAAGTTGTGCAAAGTGTCCCGCTCCGCCTGCTGCCCGAAATTGGTTTCTTCCTTGTTCCGGCCCATCGGACCTGGGATCGGCTAGTGTCCTTCAATTCCGAGCTTTTCAGAAGAATCCTGGAGAGCAGCGGGGCGCTCGAAGCCGCCGAAGTGCTGGCCGAACGGGATCGGCTGCGCTGCGATGAACACCGTGTGGATCTTCAGGGTGTACTGAAGGAGCTTCGCGAGGGAATCGACGCGCAACTGAAACAGCTGGTGCCGGGCAGTCCAGGACTTGAGTTGAGGCTGACCGCGACGGATACAGAATCGTTGCTACAGGCGTTGGTTCCCCACTACCGCTATACCAACTGCGTTTCTCTACCCGCTGGCCGTCATGGCTGGGGTCTCCTGTCCCTGCAGACGGCGCTTTTAGTACTCCAGATCGCCGAGCGCCGCCGTAAAGCGAATCAAAACGTGATTATCGCCGTGGAAGAGCCCGAACTGCACATGCCTCCGGGGGTGCAGGCTCAGGTCCTCCATCGGCTACGGAATTCATCAAACCAGTTGGTGTGCACTACGCACTCGCCTCGGGTCGCTGCGGTCTGTTCGGCGACTGACATCCGCATAGTTAATCCGGCTGCTGGGGCCGCATCGACGACCGTCGTACCCATGCTGAAAGCCGCCCTACCCACCTCAGCCAAGAACGGGGTTCGGAAGCTGTTCCAGGAAAACAGGCAGTCCTTCATCGAAGCAATGATGCATCGCTTCGTGCTTGTCCCGGAAGGCCGGACCGATGCCGAGTGGCTGCGGTTGTTCTCTTTGTGCGCCGTGAGCGAGGAACTCGGGGAATGTGCCGATTCACTTCCGTTCGGGACGGTTTTCGGCATCGCTCCAACGCATGACGCGTGCGTCGTCGATACGGTTGAAAAAATCATGGACATACGAAGTGGCGTCGTCGTGCTGGTGGACGGTGACGCGGCCGGGGATGACTATGTGAAAACGTTGCTCAAGGCGGCGAAGCCGCCGGAGCACGTAGTACAGTGGCCCAGCGGATCGGAAATAGAAGATGTGGTTGGGTGGGTCCTGGGGAACGAGACTGGCCTGCTGCAGACCGTTCAGGCGGAGATTTCGACTGCGCCTGCGACAATGCCGGAGATTGTGGCCTGGCTCAAGAAACCGACGAAAGAAAAAGGAGCAAAAACGGATCTCCTTGCCTACGAAGCCGTCACCACCGGGATTTTGATGTCCGCGAAAGCTAAATCCAGGGCGCGAAGTCTTCTGGGCGCATTTGTCGATATGACCTGTGGAAAGCCTTCCTCGGAAGTCTTGCAGGCAGATAAGGCCCGAGGCACCGGCAAAACGTCCGTCTGGAGGCTTGCCCTTGAGCCTTGAGTATTTTGAGGGTCCGGCAGGCTGCGGAAAAACCTACCTGCTAATCAAAACACTGGAGACTTTTCTGACGGGCCGCCCGCTCGGAAGAGGAGAGGCCGTTCTTGGGCTGACCTATATGCACGGGTCACGGCGACGCATGCACAATCAGCTTGCGAAAATGCCGGGCATTAGGGGCCGGTTTCTCGCGTGCACCGTGGACAGCCTGGCAAGGCGCGTGATTTGCCGCTGGCGAACGCTGGCAAAGGATATCGAGCCGAGTCTGAACCTCATGGTTTCGGCCGATTTTACAATCGTCTGCCATATAGCGGCGCTTGTCACAGCCAAAGCAAGCGTTTCCAGTTGGCTGAGACTTCGGTATCCCATCGTTGTGGTGGATGAGCTTCAGGGACTGCAAGTGCGACCACCTGAGTCTTATCCAGTCGATAGAAGAATCGTGCTGTCACGTCGTCGCTGCTGCAGATGAATTCCAGGACCTTCAGCAAACGGGCCCAAGCGCCGCTGTCGAATGGCTGCACGCGGGTGTGGGCAAGAAAAATATTCTGTCGGGCAACCGAAGAACGAACGACACGACTCTGCTCCGGGCAGCCGACCGGCTCAGATCGTCACAGGACTGCGGCGACATCCTGCAGAATGCGCTGTTGTCCGCGCTAAATGCGAATGTGGCAGCGGGACACGTTGCCCGCACAATCTGTTGGAAGAAACCGAAGGATGCAGTAATGCTCACTCCAACCGGCGCAGGACAAAAGTGCGTTTGTCCGGGATGTGGTGACGCGCCTAATTTCGAAGCCGATCAAGCCCAAAGGCATTACAAAAGATGTAGGCCCGTTCCGTGTCGTTTGGGAATCGAACGTCGAGGAGGACAAAGCGGCTCTGCTGAAAACACTTGGATGCTCGGCGCAGGGCATCGGTCTGGCGGAACTCCGGCAGCTTTGCTTCAACGACAAAGGAGCGCTGGGAGACGTGTTTCAATGGCCGAAAAGAAATGGCGGATAAAGGGGCAAACTCAGTTTTCAAATGGTGAGCTGACAACAACAGTTGAACGGGTCCTTCAGTCGCGGCGCGCATTCCTACCGACCGCATGCCTAGGAAGCCTCCGCGCTATGACAATCAACCAGGCCAAGAACCGTGAATTTGAAGGAGTAATCGTCCTCTGGCCATTTGCCGTCGGCGGCGATCTGGAATCACAGAGACGACGGCTCTACAACGCGCTGACTCGTGCGCAGAAGTGGGCTATTGTGATCGTCCAGGACGTTCCCAACAAGACTTCGCGCCTTGCAGGCTCTCCGTTTTCGAAGCCGCCCAAGCCCTCTTTCTGACAGCCTGCGAAAAATGGGTCAACCCAACATTGCTACCAGGGGCAGAGTAGAGAAGCAAGATTTTGGCCGATTCATCCGGCGCGAAGGCTTTGCAGGAGCTGAACTAGCCGTTTCGCGGTTTTTCATGCATGAGCGTCGGCCGGCTGATGAACCCGCCGAACATGGATTTGTTTCTCGCGCTTGCGGGCCTGGGCAATGTCATAGGACGATTGCATGCGCATGAGCGTATCCATCTTCACCCCGAAAGCCTTCTCGATGCGCAGCGCCATGTCTCCGGAAGGTCGGCTTTGCCATTCAGCAGGCTGGAAAGTGCGGGCCGGGAAACGTGAAGCGCCGCCGCCGCCGCCGTGACCGTAAGCCAGCGGGAATGATAATCTCCGTCCGGATGAAATCTCCGGGATGGGGCGGGTTCTTCATGGCCATAGCAGTTTCTCCTTCTCTCCTAGTGGTAGTCTTCCAAATTCATGTCACAGATTCGTGCTCTGCGGGTCGATACGAAACGTCAGACGCCGGTTCCGGGTGACGCTGAGGCTCCACGTCCTTTACGGTCGCCGGTCAGCGTATGCGCCTTCCAGGCCGCGAGCGCATACAGTTCGTCCGGATCTTCCATGTTGTCGAGAAATGCCAGCATCTTGCGGAGTTTGTCCACGGTGTCGGGCGGGACACCTTTCGTGTTGTCTTCCGCGTAGAGCTTTTTCAGGCCCTTATGACGAGAAGTTCCGTATTTTCACCGAGCAGAACTGTAGCCTGTAGCTTAACACTTGTCAACGCGATTCGCCGATGAAAAGAAATGGCCCGCCCCTGCCCTTTCCCCTTCGCAAACCTACGGCGCTCTCGGTAAGGCGCGGTTTGCTCACGGGGGATAACAAGGGGGTTTTCAGCAAGGCGTTTTGAAAACCCTCTCTTAGAAAGGGGAGCGGCCGCTTTTGGCGAAAACAGGAGCGCCAGCGCTTCTTTGTCGCCTGCGCAAATCGCCCGATCAAGGTTTCATCGGAAACCTCGGTGTCTGGCATCTGGCTCTCTTGTGGAGTGCCGACCAGCTCTACGCCTTTTTCCTGGGCGGCCACGGCAAGTAGTCGAAGTGTCAGGGAAGCATTCATAGCACGGGAGACTGGCTGAGCCAAGCGCTAACGCGCTTGCAAGGGCTAATTCGCGCATCGGCCCAAGACTGTCGGGGCCTCGTTGCGCCTAATAATACCACGTCCTTTTTAGGACGTGGTGCTTTCAAGCCATAGCGCCTAAACCTTAGGGGGTGTAGGACGAAGCACAATTCTTTAAGCGCCTCGGGGCTCGCATCCGCACGTTGCGACAGAGAGCAGGCTACAGCCAAGAAGACATGCTCTCCTACAGATACTCCGTACGCTATTGGCAGAAGATTGAAGCGGGAAAGCCGATCACGCTTCGAACGCTGCTTCGGATTTGCCGATTGTTTTCGGTTCCTATGGATGTAGTCGTGCGCGGTCTCGACAAGTAGTAGGTCATCAAGTCTGGGCATCTTTCTGGAAGGACAGATCAAACCAAGCGAATCTGAGCAAGAGTAGCAGCCCGTATTTCTTCCCGATGTTCCCAGTAAAACTCAAGTGCGGCCAAGCGGATTCCCTCCCGGCAACCGGCTTGCTCCATTTCGGACTGGCGCCACCCGGCAATCGTCCCGGGGGCATAGCCAATTGCTCGGCAATGGCTTTCCCGAATTCGCCGGGGTCGCCGATTCCGTTTGCAAATTGTGATTGAAGCCGGGCACGGGTGATGTTGTGTCCCTCAATCCGCGCCAATCGATACTGCTGAAATTCGTGATTCATGGTATTTGCTCCTTGGTTTCTCCGCGCCGCGCTGGTCCGCGCAGGCTGCATTGTTTTTCTGTTGGGGTGGTGTGGAGGGGCGCTCCCCTCCACAAAACGGGGCGGCCCGAGCGCTGGGTCCCGCCACGCGCTGTTGGGTTCAACGAAGATCGGTCGGACGCAGACAAAACCGGCCTTGATTACGTTACCTCGGGGCCGACGCGTGGTGGGGAGGACCGTCCCGCAGGGACGCACCTTTGGCGGCGTGGAGCCGGGATCAGAACAGGGAGCACGCTCATCACGTGCCCCCTCAACCTGCGTGCTGTCGTTTCTGAGCGGTCAGCACTTCCGCAAAAAGAGAGTTCCGTCCGGATTGAATGCTTCCCGGACGATTGCCCTGGCCTGGCCAAGATATTTGTCAACCGTCTTGCGTGTGATTCCCATTCCTTCTCCGACGGCAATCAGATCGATCAGCGGTCGCCGAATGTCGCCTTCCGGGTCTCTCCGGTTCCGGGGCTTCACTGCATCCGGCCCAAGAGCCATGATGCATTGCAGAATTCTACGGGCGTTACTGGGAGCGTTTTTGAGATTGGCGATTTTGTCCAGCAGTTCTTTAGAAATCATTTGCTCCTCGACGGTGTTTCGGCGCGCGCCACGGTGGCGGCAAGCATGTACGGTTTCGGAACATCCGACGCCGATAACGCGCATGTTTTCCTCCCGGTTAAAGAAAGCTTGCAATGCGCCACAGTGCAAGGCGCGATAAAGTGCCCGGCGAAAGTCGGTTAGATTGGAAAGCTGTTCGTTCTGGAACATCTTGATGGCGGCATTCACGGCGCCGTCATACATGGGTTCGATGGTCAGTCAGAAGGGTGAGCAAACAACTTCTCCGCTTGTCGGCGGGACATTGCTCTCCGCCAACGGCAAAACGCAGGCGAGAAAAAGCTCGAAGGCGCTGGGATGGTTGCGCTCATGGCGGAATACGATCTCGGCAACTCGAATGCGGAGCGGGGTTTAGGCGGTGTCAAACATATATTTCAGTATCGCTGCAATTTCTCTCCCTCAAGGGCAGGAATTTCTTTGGTGGCGAGCACGGTTTTTAGGGTGGCAACCACGGTTTTCATGCGGTCTGCTCCTTTCAAAAAAACATTTTTTTCTTCGTTCGCAGGCCCTGGGTTGCGCGGAGGGAGCCGCTGTCAAGTGCGCTGTTCTTTGGCGCCGCGCTCAGCGGCCGAGTACGGCGAAGCGCGGAGCGCAGCGAGCACTGGAGCCGCACGGAGGCACTTGACAGGAGGAGGCGAGCGGAGCGCGATTCTGGGAATGTGAACGGAGAAAAGAGAGGAGAGCTGTGCCGCGGGGCGGCGAAGCGGAGGGACAAGTACCGCTGGTATCTAAGGAGTGGTACTTGTGGGGAGGGCCTCCCGATTTGACCTAGGGAGCCCCGCTGGGGGTTTCAGGAACCCTCGGGCAATGGATTTGGTTCTTTGCGACGCAACGAGCGAGACGAAGAGTTGAAGAGGACTCAGGACATTTGGTGCATCGCGCGGTCTTCAGCACATACTAAGCACAGAGGTTAGCCCTGAAAATGAACGCGCGGGCACTTTGCGACTGACCGACAGTCAGTCTCTCCTCATGTCGCCATCTCGTCAGCTCACAACGGCGAAGTCGAATGGCAGACGCCAGCCTTTTCAGTTTTGCTTTAAACAGTATTTTCAACGACTTAACAGGTCTTAGGTGGCTGCCGAAGTTACTGCTAAGTCGAGACTGATAGCTCAATCATGGGCTGAAAGCGCGGGCTGAGTAAAGTAGCCGGGGAAGGAATCGAATCTTCAACCTACTGACCTGCTATCAGGAACCAAATTCAAGATGAAGAGTCAACACCGGCGGGGGGCCGCAGTCGCTAAGCGACCGAGCCTTGCGACAATGACTGCTGAAATACTTGCGAGTGCAAGCTTCGAATCAAGCGGATTTCCGACTCCTCCGCGAAGGCCGAGGTTGGGTACCCACAATGCAGATGGAACGCGCGATCAGTGCGGAATACGTCGTGCCAGAATCGCTCAAGTGTAAGAGCAGCTTGCTTTTTTCATCCTTCCATGGGAGTGCGACACGCACTCACCATACACGGTCAGGCCGCGGTTTTGGTTGTTTGCACGCTGACGCACTTTGCGCAGCATACTGCAGAAATTGGTGTCGAACGGTTTCCGATCGGGTTGCCCGCTACACATAACGGATAGCAACTCCTGCGGTGCATCAAGCGCGCTCGTAGAGACTAGGACAATACGTCTGCCGTAGAGGTCGTCAGAAAGCAGGTGCAGCCGGTCTCACTCCACACCCGATGGTCAACGCTGCCCGCTTCATTGTGGATGAAATCGCCGGGATACAGAGTCCTGTCGTCAACCTTCAATATGCCATGGAGAAGGTGCAATTCTTCGACGCCCGCATGCGTATGTCCGGGGTAATCCGTCCCCGGATCTAGCCGAACCAGCATGCTCACGCTGTCATTGTTGGCATTCCTCGCGAGAATCTTGACGTGGATACCCGGCGCCGCCTCTTCCCACGCCGGTGTTGCTGGCGCCTCAAGTGGACGCATGAATGGCTGCTCACCAGTCTCGCTGGCGATTCGCCCAGCGATTCGGTTCCACAGCGGCTCGGCCGGACGCAATACGTCTGTCGGCCATCCCACGAACGAGCGCACGATGCGGCGTAGCGAATCCAGTTCCTGCCGGCATTCTTCGCACGCAGCGATCTGTGACTCTACCGTCGCGGTCTCGCGCGCCGCGAGCGCCTGCAACGCAAACAGAAAGAGAAGGTCTAGGTGTTCTTGCTGGTGAGTGCTCATCCGGCCTTTGACCTCCCCTCTGCCAGCGCCTCGCGCAGCTTCTTGAGCCCGCTACGGATCCGCGTCTTCACGGTGCCAAGAGGTTGCGCCAATCTCTGTGCCGTTTCTCCATACGTCAATTCCGAAAAGAATGCGGTCTCGATCGCTTTGCGCTCCTCCGGGTTGAGCATTGCAAGGGCATGCTGCAGCACGTCGCGCTGTTCCTCGAACAGACAGGCCTGTTGCGGATCCGCCATGTCCGTGGCTGGCCCCAAGCTGTCCGGATACGTGTTCACGCGCTTTTTCCTTTGATCAAAGCGCAGCCGATCAATCGCTCTGCACCGAGCCTGATTCATGATCCAGCCCGCCACCGACCCGTTGCCAGGATCATAGGTCGAGGCTCTTCTCCAAACATCATAGAACACATCCACGGTTACTTCTTCCGCAGTTTCCCGATTCTTAATGATCCGCAGTACTAACGTAAAAACGATCCGGTGCATCTGCTCGTAGAGGCAATGCAGTGCGCGTTGGTCACCGCCGGCGACGGCTCGGAGGAGCTTTAGCCACTCATCCTCGGATACACGAAATCTCCTCTTATCGGCATAGAGAATATCCCCGAGCCTCTTTTCTGCTGGTGGATCCACACGAACATTGTGCTGGGCGCAAGCTTGCCAGTCAAGGTCGGAACCGCCCCCCGAACGTCTATTCCTCGCATTGACCGTGTCCGATTCACACCGAAGCCAGATTTGATGGCCGACGAGTTGCGCGACCTGGCGGATCCGGGTGCAATGATTGCCTAGGAACATACGGGCGAGTTTCCAGATCGTTCTCGGTGACTGGCTCAGTCCTGCGCGCCGCGATCAGTACCTTGATTTTCTCCAGCAGTTCAGCGATGTTCATCGGCTTAATGAGCATGCTGTCGGCACCATGCGTCTTCCAATCCGCTCCCAAATCCGCGTAAGCGGTCAGAATGGCGACCGCCGGCCGATGAGGCTGTTTCGAGGCGAGCCGCGCAACATCAAAACCCGATTTTTCGGTTTCCATATTCAAATCAGTAATAACGAGATCGTACGCTGAGCCTTTCAAACGGTCGGTAGCATCGGCGGCGGAGGCGGCGGTCTCAACCTCGTATTGACTCATTTCCAGAATTGCCTTTAGCGTAAGCAAAACGGCAGGCTCGTCATCGACAACCAATATACGGTGTCCCAAAATACCCTCACTTTCCAGACCCTCCTCCCCAAACGGTCGCAGCGCAAAAGTACTTTTAAAGCCGCTCGGCTTCCGCGCTCGGCTGCGCTGGTTAGCTAGGTCTCCATCCTCTGTTTTGATATGACGTCAACCGCGGAATTTCGGATTGATTCTCGGGAAAAGTCAGTTTAAAGCCGCACGCTCGGTTTTTTTTTGCTTCCGTCCAATCCCGGCGCAGACTCTTGGCGTTTATGCTTTTGTAGCATGGTCGGATGTCAGGTGGGCAGCTTAACGCTTCTTACCGTCATTTCCAGTGACGCACTAGCACATTCGGCGCATCGGCGTCGGGAAATGAGGAGTCGATCGAGCACCGGTTGAGCAGTTTGGAATTCGGCGTCTTCGACCACTGCCGGCGCGCCCAGAAGTTATTTTGAAACGAAAGCAGGAGATCATGGAAAACAAAGCACGTGGTGGAGTCGCAGAAGATCACATCACCGGAGCTATAGAATCGCAGACCTCGCGAATTCCGAGCTCGGGATATTTAGCGGCAGCATTCGGATCTATAGCTGCATCAGCCATTTTGAAAATGCTAGGCAAGCACGATTGGGCACTCTTCGTAGGCCAGTGGCCTGCGGCATTCATGCTGATGGGTGTCTACAACAAAATGGTTAAGCAGCATGGTTCAGATTCGTATAGCCGGGCCGCGTGACGGCCAACCAGGTGAGGCGCAGGAGCCAGCTTGAAAGGCGAAAGCAGTCGCGACGTGCGGCTTAGTGTCAAAAGGCCGGCTTTCTGAAAGCATGTCATAAGGAAGACAGGCTTCGGTGGTTGGTTCTCTAGGCTCTAGGTACAACTCGAACACTCGACCAAAGCAGTGAGGAGAAAAGTGCATGTCAATTCTGGCGTGGATTGTTTTGGGATTAATCGCTGGATTCATCGGCAGCAAGCTAGTGAACAAAACTGGGGAAGGTGTGCTGCTGGATATTGTCCTTGGCATTGTGGGCGCGATCGTCGGCGGTTTCGTCTTCAGCATGTTTGGAGCACACGGCGTGACCGGACTAAACATTTACAGTTTAATCGTAGCTGTGATCGGCTCGGTTGTCGTGCTTGTGATTTATCACGCGATCAGAGGAAGTGCTCGACGAGCTTAACGACCGCACGATGTTTCGCCCTGCGCACACCGGAATGATTTTTGAGCCGGCATCGGGGCAATCGGCCTCGGTATTTTTGAACCAAATGAAATGTTAGTCTTCGGCAAAATCTGAAGAGGAGATTTTGCGATGAAGAAGAAGCGTTTTTCTGTGGAGCAGATTGTGGCTGTGTTGAAGCAGGCGGAGGTGGGTGTGCCGGTGGCGGAGGTGATCCGGAAGGTTGGGATCAGCGAGCAGACCTTCTATCGATGGAAGAAGCAGTACGTTGGCCTGGAGACGGACCAGGTCCGGCAGATGAAGCAGCTGCAGGAGGAGAACAGGCGGCTGAAGCAGCTGGTGGCGGAGCTGAGGCTGGACAAGACGATGTTGCAGGATGTGCTCAGAAAAAAGTTGTGAAGCCTTCGCGGCGTCGTCCGATGGTGGAGCATCTGCGCGATCAGCTATCGGGTGAGCGAGCGGCATGCCTGCCAGGTTCTTCTGATGGTGCGAGGCACCTATCGCTACAGAGCCACCTGGATCCATGGACTGAGTTGCGGATGCGGATCCGCGAGATCGCTCAGAGCAGAGTGCGCTACGGATATCGCAAGATCCGCGTGCTGTTGAACCGCGAAGGCTGGAATGTGGGCAAGTATCTGGTGTACCGGCTGTACAAGGAAGAAGGCCTGACGCTTGAAGAAACGGCCAAAACGCAAGCGGAAAGCGGCGCGGCATCGGGAAGAGAGCTTGAACGCGACAGCGCCGGATCAGGCCTGGAGCATGGACTTCGTTGCCGACCAACTCCAGGACGGAACGCGCTTCCGCGCGTTGACGATCGTCGATGTTTACACGCGCGAAGGCGTGGCGATCGAAGCTGGGCAGAGCCTGAAGGGAGACGATGTGGTGCGAGCGCTGAACCGACTGAAAGCACAGCGCGGAGTTCCGAAGGTGCTGTTCTGCGACAACGGCAGCGAGTTCACCAGTCAGGCCATGGACCTGTGGGCTTATCAGAACGGAGTGAAGATCGACTTCTCCCGACCAGGCAAGCCAACCGACAATGCCTTCGTGGAATCGTTCAACGGAACCTTCCGAGCGGAGTGCCTGAACACCCACTGGTTCGGGACTCTGGCGGAAGCAAGACAGCTGATCGAGGCCTGGCGGCAGGAATACAATGAGAGTCGTCCTCACGGATCTCTCGATGACAGGACACCAAGCGAGTTCGCCAGCCAGTTCGCGGCTAGCCGCGTACTCGGCTGCAACCTAAACCGGCCGAAGACTAACTCTAGGCTTGGTACAAGAAAACTGGTGCGGTTATGGCCGGTGGCGAAATAGCAGGAGTGCTGAGGTGTGGGTTTGGCTATACCGGCAATGGCTGCCTCACGCATCGTTTGGAAGAGGGCGCGGTGCTATCCGGAATCGTCCCGCGTTTCTGATCCGGCAGCCGCATAAAGTGATGCGCATGGCTCCCCATCCGAAGCCACTTTAGCACAAACGGCAGCCGATTACTCGGCATCCAAATAGAACCAGCAAACGGGCAAAATGAAGCCCCGGGGGACCGCAATGGATCATCCTCAGACATCATCCTTCAATATCGGTGCAGATGCGCAGCCGGACTTTGATCTCTACCGGCATACACACTCGGTGCAGTTTTATTCTGACGATACCTTTCTGGTTGACGTGCTGAGCCGGTTCATGGGCGCTGCGGTTGGAGCCGGCGATGCAGCGATTGTCATAGCCACGCAGGCGCATCGGGAGTCGCTTGCTGTGCGTCTTGCGGCCCGCGCTTTAGATGTTGCACGGGCAGTGGAGCAGGGACGCTACGTAGCTCTTGATGCAGAGGAGACACTTTCGCAATTCATGATCGATGACTGGCCTGATGAAAAATGCTTCGTCGAACTGTTAGGCGGTGTGATTTCCCGAGCTAAAGCAGCAGCAGGAAACGAGCACGGTCGGGCGGCTTTGTTTGGTGAAATGGTTGCGTTGCTTTGGGACGCCGGGAAAAGCGACGCGGCCTTGAGGCTGGAACAGCTCTGGAACCAGATTGCCCAGTCGCATACCTTTTCTTTGGTGTGCGCCTATCCGCTTGCCAACTTCTATCGTCAAGAGCATGGTGCGGTGTTTCAGCAGATTTGTGCCGAGCACTCGGCTGTGGCTCCGGACGAGCGCTACGCTCTGGCATCGGAGGAACAGCGCCTTCGAAGCGTCGCACACTGGCAGCAGAAGGCTCTCGCCCTCGAATCCGAGGCGGAGCGGCGCAAGCAGGCCGAAATCGCAGCGCGCAAACTGGCCGCGATTGTGGAATCCTCGGATGATGCTATCGCGAGCAAAGACGTAAATGGAATTGTCACCAGCTGGAATGCCGCCGCCGAACGAATATTTGGCTACACTGCGGAAGAAATTATTGGCCAGCCCATCAAGATGATCATTCCTCCCGAATTGCACGCGGAAGAGGATTGCATCCTGGCGCGGATCAGGCGGGGCGAACGGGTCGATCATTACCAGACAATCCGGTTGGCTAAGTCGGGCAAACGGATTGAAATCTCGTTGACGGTGTCTCCGCTTAAGGATGATAGCGGGCAAGTAATCGGCGCGACCAAAATCGCTCGCGATATTACCGCGCAGAAGAGGATGGAAGAGGCGTTGCGGCGCGCTGAGAAACTAGCGGTTGCAGGACGCATGGCGCTTACCCTTGCTCATGAGATCAACAACCCGCTCGAATCCGTGACCAACGCTCAGTTCCTGCTGAGGTCGCATGTTCAGGGCACTGAGGGCTCGCGGTATCTCGCGTTGGCCGAATCTGAGCTAGGCAGGGTGGCTGAGATTACGAAGCAAACCTTGGCGTTTTACTGCGGACAGGTGACCCCTGAACCGCTGAATCTGACCGAGTTGATCGATAGCATTTTGCCGATTTTCGCGAAGAAGATTGCGGAGAAGCGAATCATGATCTTGCGCCGAGATTTGCCCGTAATGGTGCGCGGCACGAAGATCGAACTGCACCAGCTCTTTTCGAACTTGCTAGACAACGCGATTTACGCCGTTCCGACCAATGGCAAGATCGAAATTGCGATTGAAGAAGAAGGCCCCAAAGCAGTTGTGTCTATCAGGGACAACGGGAAAGGGATCGATCCCGAGCATTTGCCGAAGCTTTTCGAGCCGTTCTTTACCACGAAAGAGTCCCATGGGACTGGGGTGGGTTTGTGGGTGGCACGAGAGATTGCGGAGAAGCATAATGGCTCGATTATGGCGGAAACGAGCACGGAGGCTCCCCACCAGGGGACCACATTCCGTGTGGTGCTAGGTAGTATTCCCAAAGAAGACAAAACTGTCACAGTCGCAGACTGAGAGCTCAACAATTTACAGACGAGATCTACGTTCTATTAAGGTACCGAGTCAGGTACTGGGCAGCAGGCACGAAGTGTCGATTCTCCTCGACGCCCGCGTCGCACATGGTCAGCGGATGGGTTTGCAACCCGCCTCTAATCACCACCCGTCCCGACAGGCTCTTCACGTCATACATGCAAACTACGACGCACGGGAATGTCCGGCAGGCTCCCGTGACCTGAGCCTCGAATTGCAGGATATCGTTTTCAAGAGGCCAGTCCGGATGGCCCCAGCCGATGTTTCCAAGCAACCGGAGCAGTTTGGCGCCTCCCTTCATTGCGCTCTGGAAGGTTGATCCGATCTCGGACAACATTTCATCCGGCAGCCGCTTGCCGCCCAAGAGTGCCACACGATTGACGAGCGACTCTCTTGGAAATCCGTGCTCCGCCAAAATGGCGAGCACCTTCTGATTGGCCTCGGGATGTCCGAAAATAATGCAGTAATCGTTGCCTCGGAGACCGGCTTCCAGAAAGCCGACGCCCTCAGCAAATTCCTCCTCGGATTCCCAGAAATAGGCGACGTGGTCGCAAAGCTTGACCATTTGATCGCGTATTCCGAGTGGAACCGTCGATGGCTGGCTGGCGGTCATGGGTCAAATCCTCCAAGCCCTGTCAATTTGTAGATGTGCCGGGCATCCAATCGTTTGCTTCCCGATCTCTAATGTAGAACATCGAGAACTAAACAAAAGGAGCTCCAATGCCATTGCCCACGCGTACCAGCGGGGAACGGGAAGACCGAATCACAGGTGCCATCGAATCTCAAACCGCAAAGATTCCAAGCAGCGGCTACTTAGCCCTTGCCATTGGCTCCATGGCTACGTCAGCGGTCTTGAAAGCCATCGGACGTGACGACTGGTCGTTATTCGTCGGCCAATGGGCTCCGGCATTCTTAATTATAGGGGTCTACAACAAGCTGGTAAAACAACAAGGCTCCGACGCCTACAATCGCGCAGCGTAGCCGTACAGGGCCTTCCGGCTTCGTGCCTGGGACGTGCCAAGCCCCATTTCGGTAAGCTTCTTTAGCACGTCTTAATGGCTTCGGCAGAAAAACGGGAAATCGGTGCTGATGTTCCCATTAGCGGCGAGCGAATCCATTCGGCCAGCGCTCCTCGGCTACGACAGCAAGTTCTACTCCGTTCATCCCGAGCATCATCGCGTCGGCGATCGCGTCTCCGCGGTAATGCCGTCGGGGTGTCTATCGCTGGAACTATTTGTGGTTTGGTCGTGTGACAACGGGCTGGATCTAAAAGGCTCCACACCTACTTCTTTCCAGGGCTCTCCGAGTTGAGAGGACGAGAGCGTTCAGCAAGCGTACAGGAGTCCTTCCGCGCATGCGACTCCCGACGGAAAACCGTCGTTTGGACCGTTGCTGGAAGAGGAGCAACAGGAGCAGGGCGAGTTGAATTTGCTAAAACGCAACACATCTCGCAGTCCACAAAAGAGCCCACAAAACTCGAGACCTGGGGTGACTTTCAATGACTTACAGTGTCGTCCGTGCGTTCCAAGTCATTGTAAATACTGATTAGCCAAGTCTGAAAAGGCTGCGCTCTACCATTCAGGTCGGCCGATCTATGTTGGATGCGAGCGATGTTGTAGGAAGGTCCACGACAAGCTACCGCACGGCCAGACAAGTAGAAGTGGTGACAATCTTCGGGTTCCAAGCTTTCGGCTTCGAAATCGATTGCCTAAGAGTAACCAACGTTAGATTCGACAAATCGCCGCTGCAATTGATGGCGGCAATCTGAAACTGTGTCTTTTTTGTGTCCTGCGCAATTAGATCGGCTTCGATTTCGCCAACTTTTCCAACGCTCTTGAAGAGCCATCCATGCGGGCGTCAGTTCTTATAAGTTATTGTTTTAGCTGCAGTTGCATTCATTCCGCAGCCATCCTTGTTCCCTAACTCTGTGTTAGTAGTCCGCGAATCGTGTAATCCACAGTACCCGTTCTCGGCGGCCTACTGGTTCAGAGACAATGCAGGCTTACCCGCGATACGTTGGCTAACATGCCAGCAGAGGTTTTCCGCGAGCATCCCGTAGTCGGCTTCGACGTTCATCAGAACGACCACTCCGTCGTCACGCTTTGGGCTGAAAATCACACAACTTGTGAAGCCTCCCGTCCCGCCATCGTGGAAGTAGTTTGCTCCGTCACGTTTATAACCCCAAGCCAGAGCTTGACTCATTCCAGGCTTGACCTCCTCATCGCGCAACTGCAAGCTGCTACGAAGCGCGGTTGGCAGGGTTCTTCCGTCCGGCGTACTGCGTGCCACCGCAGATAGCTTGTCGGGGTGGAGGTAGGCTTCGACGTAGGTGAGCAAGTCGGCCACTGTGGACCGGAGCGCACCCGCCCCTGCCAGAGCCTCCAAATCCCAATGATGCGTTGGGTGACTCGGGGACTCGTAGCCGACAATGAAGCGCTGTTGCTGTTCGGGAGATAGGGTGATGACGGTATCGCTCAGTCCGAGGGGACCCGTCACTTCCGCCTGAATGAGTTGAGCATAGCCGGTGCCAGCGCGATTCGACAGCGCTTGCCCCAACAACCCGAATCCCAGATTACTGTAGGTCATGGCCGGAGCAGCCGGCTTTGCCACTCCGTGCTTGTTCATATAGGCATAGAGATCCCGGTCGTGATAATCGGCGAACAGATTCGTGATGTCGCTTGGTTTGAAATTGTCCGGTAGCGACGGTAGTCCGGATCGATGTATTGCGAGGTCGAGGAGGGTGATCTCGGAACTCGCTGGCTTCGTTACTGTCCCCGGGGGTAGCAAGTGGCGGACGGGTTCGTCGAACCGGACTTTCTTCTGCTGGACCATCTGTGCTAACGCAAGGCCAGTAAATGTCTTGGTGACGGAACCGATCTCAAAAATGGAATCGCTTTTTGCGGTCCCGTAGGTGTAGATTTCGCGACGCCCGTGCTCGACGATCCCAATGGCGATTCCCACCCCGGTCGTCGGCGCCAGGATTCCATTCTCTAACTGCGCCCCCAGCTCTCTTGAGAGTAGATCATGCATCTGCGTTAAAGGCACGGGCGCGATCGCCGCATCGTATTTGGGGGGAGGGTACGGGGGCATCGAGAGAGCAGCCGACTCCCTTTTGAAGTTCAGCGTCACAGCGGTGTCTTGCTTCCAGGTACCGATCAAGGTGCTCCTATCAGTAGCCACCATGCCTGTATACGTGCCCGCCAGCATTGGTACGGTAAAAGAAAACTTCCCTCCGACCAAAGTAACGTTCTCGCATATCATGCCCATCGCGTGTTCATCCAGGCTGTCGTAGATGCAAACCTCCCCATTGGGAGCGCCAGACTTCAGGGTTATCTGAATCCGGCGTGATTTCCCATTTTCCGTGATACTTCCAATCCAAAAGCCGTCAACCTGAGAAAGCCCTTGTCCAAGAGCACTTCTGACTAAGAACATTAGGATTACGCAACACTGGAGGAGACGAGACATGCCGCCCGTTATACACCCAGACTGGCCCCTTGCGACACATGACCAAAAGTTAAATATCGCCTGCGAGATCCCATGGATCCTGAGGCCGTATTCATCCTTGTGGCTGTAAGCACGTAAAACGCGAAAAGAACTTCCTATGCTCCCCATGTATACGATTAGACAAGGGCAAGACCATTCGCGAACGGGCTGAGACTGACTTCCCTTACCGGGCAGTTGAGAGAACGGTACGAGAGATAGACCTGGGTTGGTCGCAGGTTTCAAGAGATGTCTTATGACGGGTTGAGTAACCTCTAACGAAGGTGGGTCAACGGCGTTGGATCGTTGTGCTCGGTTTTGTGCTCGGAACCTACGCAAATACCCGCAAATTGCGGTAATTTGCGGACTGTCGGAGGAGAGGTTTGCGTGTCCTACGGCGAGAGGCAACTGGTGTGAATTTAAGAACTTGCAGAAGTATCAAGGAAGTTGGTCAGGGGAGCGTTCAAAGATTCTCAATCTTGTGACCCGTAAGATAGTTGCGGGGCAGGCCTACTCGACCCACTCGAAACTCGCAACAACCTACCAATGCTAGATCACGAACACGAGCTCTTCGACCGTCGGTAGCTGGATTTTAGACACGGAGTTGGCAACAGATCACACCGTCTTGATGTGCTTACCGCTGGATTTTTCATTTTTCGGTCAGAGTGTTCGGGTATTCGCGAACTGTTTTGCGGCTAATAGTCGATCGAGCACTTTGCATCATGAAAGCCAATCCTCAGGAATCAATTTGCGACCATTCCTCCACCGCTCGACCACCGCTTCACCAAACCACTCAGTCTTAAGGTCTGCATGGTCCATAACGATAATTTGAAGCTCAGGCGCAAGTTCGGTCGCCGCGTCAGAAGCAAGTTGAAAGAGTTGCAGGACTGCGGCTTGATCCTCGTTGCCAAGTGCATCAATTGACCCCTCAGCGTCTTTTTCAGGAGGATAATGAGCCTGGGACGGTTGATCCAAGAACAGAAAAGCGGGAACAGGTCGGCCTTTTTGTCGGAACCATTTATGCAAGGCCAAATGGGCCAAAACATGATATCCCACCCAGTTTTCCCCGCTTCCCATCCGAAAAAGCGGAACTGGACCATTCAAGGTATCGGCAATAACCGTTAAACCTCTCGGGTCTAAACGGAGTTGGCTTCCACGATGTTCCAGGTCAAGTCGATCCGAATACTCGGTCATGTAGCGGCCAATGATATTGAGAAACGTATCCAACCGCTCCCTGGCGGCATCGGGATCTAAGCTCCTGTTCGAGCATCGCAACTCTGCTACGCGCCGTATCCAACATCGCTCGGAGCGTTGAACTCGCGTCAAGGCTAGTTACCGTTTCTACGTACTGCGTGATTTTTCCAATCGCTCTCGCTTGTAAAACAAAAGTCTCTTGTTGACCTTGCAGGAATTCGTTCTCATGAATTCTGGTCGCAATCTGTTGCTGGTTATCACGCAGTCGCTCCTGAATAGCGGCCGCTTCGCGCTCCAATCCGGCTAGGCGAGCGAGCAGACGCGGATTCTCTGCCTCTACAGCCTCGAGTTGCTGGCTCAACTGCTGAAGCGAGGAGTCAATTTGAAGCACCGTGGGAACTGGCGTTTCCAATATGCTGTTGCACACAGGACACTGAGCTGCTACGTGTTCCTTCGATTTGACCAAGCCCACCGAACTGAGGCGAGCTCGCTGTTCCTTCACCTCATGCTCATAGCCACTTGTTTCAGTTGTGAAATTCCGCGTCGATCGAATCTCCGCGTTGACGCGTTCGAGCTCAGATCTAAGCCCTTGCCGCTCACTCCGTAGCTTCGCTAAAAGCTCGGCTTCATCGGCGATCACCATCTGGTCGCGGACACGTGCGTCTCGGGTGATCCTATTTAGCACGTCTAATGTTGCTTCATATGAAGTTGTGGCGGTCCGATCATCGATGAGTCCGACAGCCTTTGCTTCGTCCATCAGCGCTCTAGCTCTGGGAAACGTGCTTGAGTCGACAGCCTCTGAATCGCGAAGCTGCCTCTCTAGCTGGCGCATCTCCTTTCGAGCCTGATCTAGATGGGCTTGCTTGAGAAGATGATCTTCGTCAAAAGCCCCGAGGAAATAGGGCAGGGTGTCTCTTATCGCTGTGCCTATGAAATCTTCGCCCTGACGATGAAACAGTCTCTGCTTGCTGTCGATATCATTTTGATCTTGAATGCAAAACAGCAGAGAGTGGCGGAAATTTGCTTCGAGTGGAGGGCGAGTGAAGCCGACTGGTCGATTCTCGTTCTCACTAATTCCCAAGGCCGCTCCGAGAAACTTCTCGACCGCGTCTACGGTGGTGTTCTTCTTCAGTGCGTCAAAAGCCGGGAGGGTGATCTGAGATGCTCGTTCTAGATAGACATCTCCGCTGGTTCGTTCACCTAGCGGAGGATTCCTTCGAGCAATAAATATCTCTCCCTCCCCGAGGCGAAAAATGACGCCATACCATCCAACGCGCTCGCGAATGACGCCGTCCGCGACATTGCACTCGCTCCTGCCCGAACAGTAGTCAACAATATCGATGATTGCTGACTTCCCCGTTTTGGACGCACCAGTGATGATGCTCAACTTGCCCTCCGGAAAGGAGACTTCCCGCAGATCGCCCTTTCGGCTGTAGAGCACTAGTTTTGAAATCTGTAGGCTCATGGGGTCACACCCCATGCCGAAAAAATATTCGCCGTGGTGCCAGTGGCTGCGAACCAGCGTCCGATAAAACCCGATCGCTCAACACAGGTGCGCACTTCATCGGTGAAGAGGGGCGTTCTCGTCGGCGTCACAGTCTTTCTGCTCGGGCCAACGTTCAATTCGCCATTTTCGCTCAAGCTGAGGATATCGTTTTGCAGGCCGAACAGAACCGCTTCGCGGCTGATTTCTCGTAGGTTTTGAACTCGGCCAGCGAATCCGACAAGCCGTTCTCGATTGTCTTGCACCCAAGGCAAGAGCGCTGTCAAGGTTGAGTTGGGCAACGCGTCGCGAGTCGCCTCATGCAGGACGATTGGAAGGACCAGAAATGTCACCGCAAACGGCAAGGGTTTATTTGTCTTCTTCTGGAATTCGTGCACCGCCTCGGCGACAAGCATCGCGCCGAAAGCGGGATTGAAGAGGTTCTTCTCTTCGACAATCCTATTTGACCAACGTCTCACTATTCCTTCTCCTCAGCGTCAGTGGGCTCTTCTACCGGTGAGGCAAACTCGGGGTGCCAACCCACGGCACTCCGGTTTGACAAGATGTGATAACTGCCGTGCGTGAGGAAGCGGTCGCGTACGGTGCGCAACGGAAAGCTCGCTTCCTGTTCTACCCACTTGAAGAGCTGCTGGCCACCAGCAACTTTAGCGTCAGGCGTGCAAGGCTCCGGCAGTCCATCGACCATTCCGGCAAACCGTGGCTCCCATGCCTCGGTAAGCTCCTGCTCGTATTTCTCTAATTCGCCATCAACCAGTAGGTCTTGACGGAGCCAGCGGGAGCGCTGTTCAGAGGCACGATAAAAGTCTCTGATTGCGTATTCGACCCGTGCTGCGCCGATTTTGATTCGACGGAGCTGCTTCACAAAAGGCCGCTTGTCCAATTCCGCAATCACCTCCTGAGACGGTGTTTCCGTTTTGAGATCTACCGGAAGGGCCTCCCGTTTGAACTCCTCCCGCAGATCATCTACGCGCTGATCGATCGAAAGCACCGGGATCGCCTGCACCGGTTTAGTTGAGAGTGCCTTGATGATGGTCGAGAACCACCAACCCTCAAGACGTTCTACAAGATGGGGCACTTGCTCCTTCGGTGCTGAATAGTAAAGCTCTTGAACAATCTCCTCGAAGACATCGACGATGTTCGGTGAGCCGTCGAGAATCGCAATCGCCTTGAGCAGACTAATGCGGCTCTCCGCCGGCAGCAATGTGTACTCAGAATAGGCTTCCTTGTTCTCCTTGCTGGACGACGTGGAAGCAGTCTCGCAAAGGATGTTGTCAGCTTGGTTTTCGTTTCGGTTGCCTGCACGCAGGAACGAAGCGGCCGAACCCGTGGGAGCGATTCCGGTTGTCAACAGATTGAATCTTGTTCTGAATGGGGTTTCGACGTCGGCTTTCGTTGCCTTCGCCCATATCAGCAAGGTATTCCAAAGATCGGGGCTGGCGTTGCTCAAGTTTCCAGTACTTCCGACGTGATGCTTCGTCTGGATGAGTTCACTAGGGGTCCCATTGGTGTCAAAGGCAACATCGTCAAACTTCTCAACGGAGATCAATAGGTCGGGCGTCAGCGGGATCGCGCGCAAACCTAAGAGCAAAGCAATTCTGCACTGGTAGAGGTATCCCGTTGCCGATGCGCTCGCTTCGTGCGTGCTGTCTTTCCTCGACACTCAGAACTCCTCAAGGCGATCGGCCCACCATATACATGCCCTAATGGGTTATCGCTTTGCTTCCACACGTTGTCTGGAACAACTTCTAGAGAAGGTACCTGTCCAAACCATCGCGCTAGTAATTCGGCCACAGTAAGTAATCGGCTTGAATTGGAGCCATCGAGTTCTCTACTACGGTAACGGACAACGCTGCTTGGCTGTCGCCAAAAAACAGAATGCGCCTGGAGCGGGACGCCAGATCGGCAAGAAGGTCGAATGGGTATTCTAGCGTTTACAGCTGTCAGTGCAAGAACATTCAAAGCTAAACTTACAGATTCTTGCTATTTGAACAGGCGATGTGGCGGTAGTCCCCGCGGCGCTGCGTGGAACTTGATGTGTGGTCACCTCCAGTCGCTTAGTCCTGCGCGAGTGCCTTAGATCTTCCGGTGTTGGTAAACGGACGGTCCGCCGGCGTCACATCAATCCGCACAGCTATCAATCAATTCCCAAGAAGTCTTGGAGTTCAGAGTTTCTGGCGCTTAAGGTGACAGTAACCGGCCAAGGTTGGCAGATGTGAGCCCTATGAGTCTTGAACGTTAACTACCAACGTGCTCGTACAGCTCGGTTTTGGCAGCCGAAACCGGCACTCGTGGCGATTGCCTCGATGTCCTCACGTTCCGAACCCGTCGCGGTGGTGGATAGAAATACCCGCGCGAATGCCCAACCACTTCTTCCTACCGCTGGGCTAAGCCGTTCGTCGCCTAATGGCGCCGACAGAGAGCGAAATGAAAACGAAAATGCTTCACAAAGGACAAGCCGAGATGGTGTTAAATAGTGTCATCGGTAGGCGGCTCCTGAATGTCAGGGAGGCTGCCCAATATCTCGGCCTCGAAGTGGACACTGTCTACAAGAAGGCCAGGTTGCGGGAGGTTCCCTGCGTCAAGGTTGGTCGAGCGTTGCGGTTCGATGTGAAAGCGCTAGAGCGCTTCATCGAAGAGCACACAATCGAAACCATTGACTGAAAGGAGAAGCCAAAAATGTCTATTCACAAGAAATGCGATGGAGTTGTTTGAAGTCCGTTGGAGGGAAGGAGGAAGGAACAAGAGCCTGCGGGTTCACGGCGCTTATGAGCTGGCGCGGAAGATCGAACGCAAGAAGATGTCGGTGCGCGATGAAGAACCGGCATCTCGATATCAAGCGCGAGATCAATTTCCGGATGTCGGCGCTGATCGACCGGTACTCGGACGCATTACGGCATGAAGAAGCGTTCGGCAAACCGGGAGAAAAGCGTCCTGGAAGGCATTCGGTCCGAGCTGGGCCGTCTGTTCGTTCGGGAGGTTGACGGCATCGCCGATGGGCCGCTGGTACGAAGATCTGACGTGCGGTCCGGGAGCTGTCGCCGGGAACGGCCGTGCGGCATTTCAACGTCATGCACCACATGATGGAGAAGGCCGTCGACGATCTGGTCGAAGGAAACCGGTATCGAGCGGAATCCGGCGGATCAGGTCGAGGTAAACGGCCGGACGATCAGAGGGACCGTTATCTCTCGCGAAGATGAGCTTGGCAGGCTGAAACGGGCGCTCGATGAGAAGATGTACCAGAAAAACACGCGGGGCTGGGGCACGAAGGTGATCAACAAGACGTTCTATCCGCCTGCGGATGATCGTTCTGATCGCGCTGACCACGGGAATGAGGTCATCCGAAATCTTCGGCCTGAAATGGAGCGATGTGATGTACGGCGAAGGGCTGCTGGCGGTTCGGGCAAAGCTGAAGGGCGGCAAGATGCGTTACGTCCCGATGCCTCCCGAACTGGCCGCGCGAGCTGCGACCGGTTATCCTGTCGTGTATACTGGATGAAGATCGGATTTTTCCGCCGGAGCCAGGAGCGACAAGCGGACGGCAGCGCGTTGAAGGAAGCTTTGAAGACTTGCTGGAACGGGCAGGCATCAGGATTTCCGCTTCCACGATCTGCGGCACACGTTCGCATCCTGGTACATGATGAACGGCGGCGATCTTTACGAGCTTGCGAAGATCCTCGGCCACTCGAATATCAAGATGACCGAACGCTATGCCAAGCTGGCGCGGCAAGCACATCGCCCGGACCGGCAGCACGGCGCGGGAAATCTGGAAACTGATGGAAGCCGCGAATTGCGAACAATGCGAACAGGCTGACGATGTTCGCGTATTGTTCGCGCGACTGAAACCTTATGTTTCTGGCTGCTGCTAAGTCGATTGAAATGTATGGTGGCCAGGGACGGAATCGAACCGCCGACGCCAGCCTTTTCAGGGCTGCGCTCTACCAGCTGAGCTACCTGGCCACGGAGCGGGAAACGCTAGGTGATGGGTACTGCGGCAGATGAATTATAGCAACGCAGGTAGCGATACGACAAACCGGTAGCCTTCAGCACGTCCCAAATTGGTGGCCTTGGGCATTGCGCCAAACCGTCAGGCTTCCTGAAACTTCTGCATGGATTCGTTCGCGACGTCCAAGCAGAGCGGGAGCACGATTCGTATCGCACTCCCCCATCTCTACTTTTTACATCCGTCATCACCGGCAGGAATTCACTATCGGCTGAAGATACCCGCTCGTCGCGACTGGAGATTCATGGCGAGCAGCAAAAAGCAACGCTTTTCGGGAAGGCAGCATTGCTTAGAATGCCGACCAGTGCCAAGTCATGGGTGTCGTCACGATCGAACCTGGAATCTGCTTTTTCACCTGGTCCTCGCGCGAAATCCAACCCTCGCTAAACCCCGGAACGCCTTCATCGCGTCTCGCGGTCCAGCCTACATCGCGTCCGGGGGAACCACGTCCACGCGCCGCTGCTTCTGGTAGCAGCTATCGTCGGTAGATTGGCACACTGGGTAAAGCTTGCCCCATCCCGTCGCGAATTGAATCTGCGACTCGCTGATACCGCTTTTCACCAATTGAGATTTCACAAACTGTGCTCGCCGGTACGACAGCACCAGGTTGTAGAAAATGTCGCCGCGAATGTCGGCATAGCCCTGGATCCACAGATGTCCATCGGGATGCTGCTTCAGCCAATCCGCATCGGCGCGCAGCACCTCAGGATCGATAATCCGGTTGTAAATATTGAAAGGGAAATATACCTCTTTCACATTCTGCGTTATTTCCTGGGCCTGGGGAGAAGAAGGGGTCAGGCTGCTGTCCTGCGCCAAGGCCGGGCGGCCGGCAAATATCGCGGCAACCATAAGAAAAGTAGCGAGGGAAAGCCATGAAAATCGATCGAGCACAACCTTACGCATACTTCCTCCGTGAATGAAGTGACGTGGCCTCTCCTGCTTCTGGACAGGCCGACCGGGCAACCTACCCCCCGGGGCGCCAAGCGGCAATTTAGCCGCTCGATTTCTCAGGAAGCATAGATGAGGGATATTACAGGAAGATGAAACGTCGGCCGCGACAATTCTTTCCCAATTTAGGCCAGTCGAGCGTCGTCCCCCATATGTCTCGTGCTCTCTGTGGTTTCCGCATGCCTCCGACATCTAATTCGCGGAACTTTCACTCTGCATTCATGAGTTTGTAACTTCTTCAACTTACGATTTCGCTGTCCGTCATCTACCAACTTAATCGATTCGTCGTGGTGCGTGTTGTTGCTGTTTGGATGTAGATTTGTTCCGCCCATCTGTTTGGCTTTCAGGAGAGAAAATGAAACGAAGACTGGCCCTTGCGCTCTCGGTGTTAATCACCACGAGCGTTTTCGCTCAAACCGACTCCCAAACTTCGAAACCGAAATCGAAAAAAACATCTTCGAGCCCGGTATCGAAACAGCTGGAGGACATGAAGGACGCCATTTCGGCGCAGCAGCAGCAGATCCAGCAATTACAACAGCAGATTTCGACTCGTGATCAAGCTATTCAAAGTTTGCAGAGCCAGGTAACCCAGGCGCAAAGCGCGGCGCAACAAGCTGCCGCCGCTGCTGCCGCCGCGGCCAATTCGCAGAGCACCGCTAGTGCTGACCAGATCGGCGCCTTGCAGCACGATGTTGCGGACCTGAAGACGGTCTCCGGCAGCACCGTCAATGAACTGCAGGAAACCCAGAAGCGCGTCTCCGGACTGGAAAGCCCCCTGGCCATTCACTACAAGGGCGTCACCATTACTCCGGGAGGCTTCCTGGCGGCTGAAACCGTGTGGCGTCAGCGCGCTGAGGGTGCGGACATCAACACTTCTCTGAACGGCATTCCTTACCCGGGCGCCGCGCAGGCACACATGTCGGAGTTCTATGGATCCGGCCGCCAGTCGCGAATCTCCTTGCTGGTGCAGGGCAAGACGGACTCGGTGAACATGACCGGCTACGTCGAGACCGACTTCCTGGGCGTGGGCACGGCTTCCAACAACAACCAGAGCAATTCCTATGTTCTGCGTCAGCGGCAGGCGTGGGGCCAGGCCGCGCTGCATGACGGCTGGAGCTTCACCGGTGGTCAGATGTGGAGCTTGGTGACGGAAACCAAGATCGGCGAAGACAACCGAACCGAAGCGTTGCCCATGACGATCGATCCGCAGTACACCGTCGGCTTCAGCTGGGCTCGTCAATACGGGTTCCGCGTGACCAAGAACTTCAACAACAAGGTCTGGTTCGGATTCTCGGTGGAAGATTCGCAGGAGACTATCACCACCCACGGCAACGCCAACAACTTTGTAGTCGGCTCGCAGGGTCTGGCGGGCGGACTGTATAACTCCAGCATCAGCGGTTGCTCCACCACGCTGAATGCCAGCGGAGCTCCGGTCACCGCTTGCACCAACAACGCCAATTACTCGTACAATCCTTCGCCCGACTTCATCGGCAAGTTGGTCTTCCAGCCGGGCTTCGGCCACTACGAAGTCTTCGGCATCCTGTCCGACTTCCGCGACCGCGTTTATCCCGGCGAGACCCTGTCGACCCCGACGGTTGCCGGAGCTTATAACAGCTCGACTTGGGCAGGTGGCGGTGGCGCCAATGCTCGCTGGTCGATGCTCAACAAGCGGATCGACCTCGGCCTGCACGCTCTGGGCGGACGCGGCATGGGTCGCTACGGTACCGCCGGGCTGGCGGATGCAACCGTCCGTCCCAACGGCACCATTGCCCCGATCGACAACTATCAGGGCTTGTTGACCTTGGAATACCACTCGCAGAAATGGGATTGGTATGGCAATGGCGGCATCGAGTATGACGGCCGTACAGCTTTCCGGAATGCCAAGGGCGTCGCGGTTGGTTACGGCGCGCTGGCGTTCAATAACACCGGTTGCGGCACCGAGACGCTGCCCAGTTCGTCCTTCAACCTCGGCTTCAGCCCGGGCGGATTGTCGAACTGCAACGCGGACACCAAGGACATTGTGGAAGGTACCGTTGGCTTCTGGTACAAACCCTACAATGGTCCCAAAGGACGCCTGCAGATTGGTATGCAGTACTCGTACCTTACGCGCCAGGCGTGGAGCGGCATCGGAACCAAGCTGCCGGTACCGGTGGGTTCCAACCCCTCGGCGATCGACAACATGGTCTTCACCTCCTTCCGGTATTATCTGCCGTAAGCAAAAGAGGGTGGCCGGCGCAACACCGGTCACCCCATTTTTCTTGCCCCACGAAACATCCCAACGCCCCCCTCAGACTCGCACAATCATCACTTCCGTGGACTTTACCAACGCTGCAGCTTTGTCTCCGCGTTTCAACTGCATCTCCCGTGCCGCATCGGACGTGATGATTGAGGTGATGTGCTGCCCCCCAATCGACAGCTTCACCTGCGCCAGCAGCCCTTCGATGCGTACCTCAACAATGCGTCCTACCAGTTGATTTCGCCCGCTGATGTTGCGGAAGTTCACGCGGCTCTCCGCCGGTTGTTTGCCCAGCGACTTGAACAGGAAGCGGTCGATTTCTCCTTGCGGCACGCGATGATGTCCGCCCGCGGTTTTCACCGTACGCAGCTTGCCTTTGTAGATCCACTGCTTCAGGCTGGCATAGCTGATGCCTAGAACGGTTGCAGCATCGCGCGGGCGCAATAGCTCTTCTGACTTAGGGCTCATGCTTGGAATTGTAGTGCAGATTGTTATCGCCTCCCGTAGTGCGCGTCAGAAGAGTTCCAACCCGGAACTTCCGGCGGCCGGAAAACTCGCGTTTATCTTCCGCGCTATCTAAAGCCTTTTCGCTCGCCCGCCGATGGACAATCTGACACGCTTCAAACATCCTTTCAACAAGGCTGTAACGCATGAAGATTGTTCAAGCCGAGCATTTCGCCGCGTTCCCGGAGCCACCACATGCATTGGACCGGCGACGGAGGGAGCGAATTGCGCTTCGTATTCCTTTACGCATTCTCAGCTACGGGCCACTGATGGAGAAAGCCGATGAAGCCATCTGCACCGATCTAAGCGAGGGTGGCGTGGCTTTCGATTGCAGCGCTGAACTTAACGTAGGCGACGTCATTATTCTGGAGTTCCGCCGGCATGGCGAAACCGCTTTTCGCTGTCACGCCCGTTTAAGCTATCGCATCGCCCGGCGCTACGGCGCAAACTTCCTGATGGGGGACTAGGATCCCAGATGTAGGCGAGAGCTTCGCTCGCCGATAAACAGGTTTCCCAGAAGCAAACCTTCAGCTGTGGGCCAGCTTCGCCAGTACCATCCTGGCCGCCGCCAGATCTTCTACCGCGAGCCCGAGTGACTTGAACACCGTAACCACAGCCTGCGGCAGCGGCTTTGTTCCCGCTAACAATTCACCCAACTCGGCGTACACCGTCGCTCCCGCCAGCAAAATGTCGCCCGACTCCTTCTGGGCCGCGTCGCGCGAGTCCACAACCACCGCTCCTCGCATGGCGTGGCTGTCCAACTCGCGCCGCTTTGGTCCCACCGCGCCGACGGCATTTACCAGCGCTCCGGGTTTCAGCCACTCGCCGAGGATCACCGGTTCTGCCGCTCCCGTGACGGTCACCACTACGTCGGCGCCGCACACCGCATCCTCGGCTGCCATAGCTTTCGCGCCAATTTCGCCAGCCAGCTTCTCGGCATTATGCGGGTTGCGACTCCAGACTCGCACGTCATCGAACCTTCGCACCAGCGATAGCGCCCGCCAGTGCGCCGTCGCCTGTACCCCGCTGCCCAGTATCGCCAGGCTCCTCGCGTTCACCGGCGACAACAGCTTGGTCGCCACCGCCGACACCGCCGCTGTGCGCAACTCGGTGATCAACCGGCCATCCATCGCCGCTAGCATCTCGCCCGTCTCGGCGCGGAACAGGACAATGACTGCCAGATGGGTAGGCAGTCCGAGCGCTCCGTTGTCGGGATATAGGTTCACCAGCTTCGTTCCCATCACGTCGCCATAGACCGCCGGCATGATGCCCATGAAGCCGCGATGCCGGGCCACCTCGATGACGCTGCGCACCGGATGCACCACTCGTCCGGCGGAGAAGTCAATGAGCGCGCGCTCCATCGCCGGGATCAGGTCTTCCAGCCGCAACAGCGGCCGCAGGGTTTCTTCGTCGAGGAAGCGGGGAGACTGGTAGAGATCGGTCATAGCCAGAGCTCAATGTACGCACCGACGCGCGGCATCGTCCATCGGAATCGTTGTCGGGCGGACTCGCAGCCGCGACATCTGGCACAATGACTCATGCTCAAAGTGAAGCGGTTGAAGCCCGGCGCCATCCTGCCAACGGTCGCTCATCCCGGAGAAGACATCGGCTACGACCTCTACTCCGCCGAAGACCTCACTATTCCGGCGCGCGGTGCTGCCGGCATCCCCACGGGAATCGCCATTGAGTTCATGCCCACCGCCGGCGCGATCGTGAAGACCCGCTCCGGCCTGGCTAGAAAGCGGCTCATGTGCAACGCCGGCGTCATCGACGCCGGGTACCGCGGCGAGATCATCGTGCTGATGGAGAATCTCGGCGACCAGCCCTACGCCATCCGCCTGGGCGACAAGATTGCACAACTCCTGGAGCACCCATTTCTCGCCGGAGAAGTCGTCGAAGGCGAACTAGGCGAGGCCGCTCGCGGCGCGAAGGGTTTTGGCTCCAGCGGTCAATAAACCCCAGTCCATAACGTGGCACCTCTCCAAAGGGGGAGGTATCAGGTTTTCGCAACGCCGTCTCTCTGTACGCAGCCGTTCTCGATCCCTCCCCACTAGCAACCTGCGCACTTAAACGGTTTGAATTCATATCCTTGGCCAGGGACCTCCACACATCGGGTTGCGTCACAGGTCACAGACAAGCGCCTTCCCGGGAGCGATGATCAGTTCATAGGGATCACCATCCTGTGAGCCTCCTGAAGGCGCAAAAAAGATTTTCCGCCTTTCACCCGGCTCAGGGTGGGGATTGCCTTTAAGGACATTCCTTTCAGAGGGTTACGATATGAAAAAGGCAATGGTTTTGCTCGTCCTTATGGTCGCGGTCCAGATGGCGGCACAAGACAAATCAACCATCACGGTTAAGGGCTCCGAAGTGAGTGGCGGCGTGATCATTATCACGGCGACCGAATCCGGTGATGGCCAAGGTAAGGGATCGCTCGCATTGCATTGCAACAAAGGGGCTTCCGCGTGTAAGGCACCCGAGCCGGGCAGCTACGTTATGGTTCGTTTGCCCAAGAATTGGGGCATGTATGACTGTGCCAACGTGGATTTGTACCCTTCCGGGGCGGACCCCAGCACCAGCCAGAAGATCGGCGAATATTGCCTGAACGAGAAGTGATCCCGGGTTTCGCGAGATAATAGGAATAGGGCAGGCCGGACCGGACAACTCGGCTACGGGCCGCGACACTCCTAAGCTGCACCAGAGTTCCTACGCTACAGGCGAAGGTGCGGGGAACATGGCCCAACGTTGGCAGTCCGGCCGACTGGCAAGGATTTCTTCAAGGCAAACACGCATTACCAGGGCTAGGGAAATGAGATGAATGGATGGGTTTCTTCAACGACGAATGTGACCTCGTCGATGACGATCAGTACGATGTCTTCACCATAGCAACTTACAGAGAGCGCCCCTCCGGTGGGTCGCACCACCCCCGAGGCGAGGAAAGAAATGCCGGACGACCCGGCTTCGTAAAACCAGAGACAGCCATAGCCGGGCTGGCAAACTTCGGCTCAGCTGCGGGTTGAGTTCTTTTTAACCTAATCGCCAGCTTAAGGGACGTCATTCGATAGCAGGAAGCGACCCAGGCGCCCATCGGACCGAAGGCTTTCAGCCAAAGGTTCGGTGGGCGCTTTTCGCAGCTAGCTGAGGAGTGGTAGATCGGTGGGGTTCAGCGTTCCGCGACCAGCATGATCGGGGCTCCTGCTCCGGGATCGGCCACTAGGGTCCTCACCAGCGTGCCGGCTCGCTGCCACCAGCCAGGAAAAATCCCCCCACCTTCAACGCATACCCGCAAAGGCTTCCAAGTTTTTTCACCGGACGTCTCGTAGCGAAATGGCGAGCCGCCAAGCTTGGACGCACCGCTAGTTGCTGTTGTGAAATCTTCGCCAAAGTCCACCGATACGCTGCGAGTGTCCATCCGCAGGCCGGTGCGCAGAGCTTTCAGCGCGCTTTCCTTGGCGCTCCACATCAGGGCCAGCAACAGATTCCGGCCCATGGGCGTAGTACACGAGACGAGCTCTTGCTCCGCATCGGTGAAGTAGTCTTCTACGAACGCATCGCTGCGCGCCTCCATCACTTCCAGGTCGCAACCCAGCGTGACGTCGGGCGGAGCGATGGAGCACGCGGCAATCTGCGCCCGGTGGCTGATGGAGATCGCGACGTTGCCCACCTGATCCTCGAGGAAAACTTCGGGGGCCCCGGAATCCGAGGCACGTATTTCAATGCTGGCCAAAGTATGCGCATCGCTACCCAGCTTAAGATAAGCAGCGACCGCTTGCTTGGCGGTCCAGCGGCCCAGTCGCCAGTCGGCGTGGCGTTTGGGAATATGCAAGGCACTCAGCCGCGCGATTTCCATCGCGCTCAGCCACCTTTCACCAACCGCTACGTCGGCCTGCCGCTGCTCCATCCAATATACGTCCATCGCTATTGTCCGGCAGGAGTAACCAGCGCCTCTGCTGCTAGGCTGCGTTCTTCTTTCGATCTGCCCGCATTGGTTCCTGGAGTGCCATCGAGAGGAGGCATCACTCCATCCGTCTTGGCAATGCCGCGCGCCACCGCGTCGATCAGATAGGGCCGCAGGTCCGCGGCAGGAAGAATGTGGTGCAGTGCGCCGACTTTCAACGCGCGGTGCACGCTGTGCACGGAGTCAAACTCCTCTGCCAGTTCACCAACTTTTTCCGAATGGATTACCTTAGACAGATCGTTCCACTGGCTGCGGAGGCGCGCCTTCTCCTTGTTGTCGGCCGCGGCCATTGCCTGGCTCAGCGCTTCCATGCGCGGATCCTTGCGGGTGCGTGCTTCGGCTTCGCTGGCGAAGACCACCGCCGCCGCCGGCGCGCCGCCGATCACCGAGGCGAATGTCCCTTCCAGCGCAACCACCTCGAGTTGCTTGTTCAATACTTGCGAGAAGACCACGTAAGCTCCGCCGTGGTAGCGCGAGATTCCGCAGAACACCATCGGCCCTTTGAAGTTGACCACCGCGCGTCCGATCTCAGCGCCATACTCCAGTTGCAACTTCCGCATCGACTCCGGCGAGCCGTCAAACCCGGACAGGTTCGCCAGAATGACCACCGGACGGTTATCGCTGGCGGCGTTTATGGCGCGCGCCACCTTCTTCGACGAGCGAGGAAACAGCGTGCCGGCATTCCATTGCTCGGGTCCATCGGCGGGCGCGAATCCCAACCGCGACACCGGATGCGACTCGATGCCGATTAGGCACACCGGATAGCCGCCAAGGTGTGCGTCCCACACCACGGCCGTTTCTCCACCCCGCATGCTAGGCCAGCGTTCCAACGGTTGCTGGTCCTGATCGGACACGGCCATCATCACTTTACGAATCTCGAAGGGCCGTTTGCGTCCCGCGTTGGTTTCGGCGGAGAAAATCTCGCCCACGGTGACGAAGCCGCCATCGCGGCCATCGCCGTGAGGATAGCTGCGGATGTCGCGCTCGATGGGATCGGCGGTTGCGGCGCGTCGTGGAAAGCGCTCGCCCGGTGCGCGATAAGTGTGCTCGTAGTGGCGGAACAGGATACGGCAGCCCTCATCCAGATCACGGGCCCAGTATTGCGCCTGACCGTTCAGGCCCATGATGCGGTCGTAGCCGCCGATGCCTTCGTTGTCGTCGGCGGACACGCTGCCCGAATAATCCAGCGCGCGTTTGCCGGTCAGCACCATCGCCGCCTTCGGAGTCATGATCAGGATGCCGCGGGTGTGCATCAGCATGGTGGCTTCGGCATTCCAGTAAGGCTGCGCGCCAACGTTGATACCGTTGACCACCAGATTCACCTCGCCGCCCGCCTGTGTGAACTCGATCAGCCGCCGCAGTACGCGCGAAATCCAGTCCATATTTTCCACGCCGCTGTCCATGGAGATCTTCGCGCCCGCCGATAGCGAGAACCACTCCAGCGGCACCTCCATCTTCTCCGCCAGGTTCAACGCCTCCTCTATCCGGCGGCACTCCGGCTCGGCCAGCGCGCCCATGTCGCGGCTGGGATCGCCCAGCAGAAGAACCCGCGTCATGCCCTCGGGATATTTGCGGGTGAAGTTGCGAATGACGCCGGCAACGATGTTGACCTTGTTCTGCCCGTAAGGACGTTGCACCGGAACCAGTTGTTGTGCCGCGTCGAGATCGTACTCAGTGAATTCGCCAGGAGGAAATTCCGACTGCGTTCCGCCCGACGCAGTAAGCATCTTGATGATTTCGTAAGGGTAAGTGAGCCCACGCCGCCGCATGCGAACCACTTTCTGGTCGTAGGAGGTCAGCGCGGTTAGGGGTTGCAGCTTGTTGCCAGCATCCCGCGTGATCAGCAAGCCGGCGTCGCCCGGCGCCGAGATACGTAACACCATCTCCTGCGGCCCGCCGCCTTGCGGGTCGGGCATTCGTGCCAGAATGACCACTTGCTCCAGCCCCAATCCGTCGGTCGAAGGCGCCAACCGGTGCGCAATCGCGCTGATCTCCTCGGGCTTAAGGTCGAACGTGGGCCAGACATACAGCAGTATGCGATTCCAGAAGAGGCGGTCTTTGGGTGCGCGCCGCGACTGAACCAGCCGCATCGACGCTACCGCCTCGGCAAACATCCGTTCCAGCGAAGGTAGTTGGACGATGCCGCCGCTTTCGTCGCGCACTGCCGTCAGGTCGCGTACTTCGGCTACGGCAAACAGCCGCTCATCCTTGGGGTTCTCGTGCGCGACAGCGTGCATCAGGTAAACATCTTCCACCGAAGGCAGACGCTCGACATCGAAGTTTTTCAGACGCCACAGATGCAGCCGCTCGGCCATCATGGGATGAATGCCGCGGTAAAACTTTTCCTCCATGTACCTGTCGGCAGATAGCATGTAGGTGAAGTGCTGCATGTTGGCGAGCCCGGGCCCGCGTCCCGGCCCGGCGATGGCAATCACCACCCGCCGCAGTTCCGGCGGCAGCTTCGCCTGGTTTAGCACTGCGTGCAATTCCTGCTGGATCAGTTCGGGATCGCTGGTGAAACTGGGATTCCATAAGTACAGGTCGAGCACAATGTCGCGTTTCACCGGAGTCTGCTGCTGCACATGTTGGGAAACCTCACGCAGCACATCGGCAGCTTGCCAATATTCGCTATGGGTCGCGATAACATGCACCGGCGCACCGTTCTCTTCGTAGTCCGCCGTCACGCACGAGTGGCCGTCCAGCGGCGCGGTGCTGAACCCATGCAGGGTCTGCCCGCGATAGTAACGGGCGGTGACCACCTCCAGCATCAGTTCGCGCATTACAGGATCGGCCTGCGCGATGCGGCCGGAGAAAAGGCTGGCCAGCGGTTGTGGGCATTCCAGCAAAGCCTGGATGCGCTGGTCGCGGTCCGCCGCCTCGCGATGAGCGGCGAGATACGCTAACTGATTCTCTACCTGCTCATACACCAGGCTTCGCGCCCGCTCAAACACCGGCTGTTCGAAGCACAGATAGCAAATCTCCCTCGCCAGATCGCTAACTCCCGGAAAGGTCGCTTGCGTCACGGTGATCACCCGCTCCAGCAAGTTGCGCAGCCCATTTGACGGGTGCAGAGTCACGGTGTCCAGTCGTGCCAGTCGCCGCTCCAGCAGGCACATCACCAACGGTATCTGCCGCTCCAGGCGCTGGTGCGATTTGTAAAGCCAAAGCAGGCTTTCCTGCAGTGCGTCGGAGCGCTCCAGGTTGGTTACGCCATAATGCCGCAAGGTGCGTTGCAAATCGTGCAGAAACCACTTCGGCAAGTCGTCGCTGCTGCTGCCCGGCCGCCGCAAATAGGCGAAGAGGTAGCTCTCCGTGCTCGGCTCTTCCGTACCCGCCAGGTCGTGCAGGCTGGGCCTGCGGCGGAAAAGGGAACAGACATCCACGAAGATATTGAGCATCTCATCTTCACCGCGGCGTACTTCGTCGCCATCTGCTTCGTCTTCCTTGAAATGCTCCCACTGGGTGCGCAACTCGGCCACCTGAGCGGCGTCGACGTCGAAGCCCAGCATGAACTGCCGCATCGCATCCAGCTTGGCTCGCCAGCCTGGGGCGGTCTTGGGCTGCTCGGCCGTGGAAGCCGCCGATATGCTGAATTTCACGCGGTGGCAGGAGTCTGACAGTGTGGTATCGCTGGCAGCTTCAATCTGCAGCAGTGCGTTGCCGGCGTCGACTTGGGTATGCGGGATCGTCATCACCTGCCGCACCTTGCCGGCGAAGGGGGCGGTCACAACCATTTCCAGCTTCATGGCTTCCAGCACAACCAGGGTTTGCCCGGACTCGACTTGGTCGCCCGGCTTAACGGCGACCGAAACCACCACCGACGGTCCCGGAGCATACACCAGTCCGCCGTCGCCGCGATCGATCGAGTGCAAAGTGCCATCCACCTCGATCTGATAGTTCAACCCCTCGGCGATGGACACGATGTGAAAGCGACGCCCAAAAACCGTTAGCCAATACTCATACGGGCCCAGCGGATGGATGTGCGCGTCTACGGACGAGCCCTCCACGTCAACCCGGTATTGCCGGTGCGCCAGGCAACGGATCTTGAACGAATAAACCTGGCCGCGGCAGCGCAACTCCACAGTGCGGCCCACTTCGCTCGAAACCTGCGGACGACCGCGTACGGCGGAGGCATAAAACTGCGCTTTCTCCACCGCCAGAGAAGCCGCGTAAGCCTCGATTCCGGCCTGCACCAGAGCCACGTCAGCATAGGTTGAGGGAGTCTCGTTCTGCTGGGCGCGGTCGAACCATCCGATGTCCACCTGGGCTGTCTGCACCTCAGGGCGATCGAGCAGGTCGAGCAGAAATGCCTTATTGGTGACGCCGCCCTTAAAGACGACCACACTCTCGCGTAGAACGCGTTGCAGGCGGGAGAGCGCTTCTTTTCGGCTCTGCCCAAAAGCAATGACCTTGGCGATGGTGCCGTGAAATCCAGTCGGCAGATGATCGCCCACCGATACCGCCGCATCGATGCGCACGCCGGGACCAGCAGCGATCCTGAGTCGCTCGATGGTGCCGGGCGCAAGGCCGGAGTTGTGTCCCTCCAGATGAACTTCGATAGCGTGGCCGCTGCTTTGCGGAATCTCGGCCGGCAATTTGCCGCCACGGGCAATTTCGATTTGCAACTTCACCAGGTCGATGCCGGTGATGCGTTCGGTCAGGGGATGCTCTGCCGCCAGCGACGGGTTCATCTCTAGGAAATAGAAGCCCTGGGTGGGAGGGTGATAGAGAAATTCAACCGTGCCGGCACCGCGGAACCCTGCAGCCCGGCTGAAACGCAACGCGGCCTCACGCATGGCTCGCGCCTGCTGAAGGCCGATCGTCGGCGCCGGCGACTCCTGCAACACTTTCTGATAGCCACGCTGTACGGTGCAGTCACGAACTTCGAGCGCCCAGGTCGCTCCATGCTGATCGGCAAGAATGGGCACCTCGATCTGCCGCACATCATTTAGCACTTTCTCGAGGTAAACCGCTGGGTCGTCGTACGCCCTGCATGCATCGATGCGTGTGCACTCGAAAGCATCGGCCAATTGCGCCGACGTGTCTACGCGGCGAATGCCATAAGCACCACTTCCGGCAGCCGGCTTCACCAGAACGGGATAGCCCAGCCGTTCGGCCTGCTTGTGGGCGTCGAACACGGTCTCCACCGCGCAGTCGCTCCACGGCACCACCGCGATGCCCGCCCGTTCTGCCAGTTGCTTGGCCGCGATCTTGTCGGCCACGCGACGCAGCACATTGGCATCCGGACCCAGAAACACAAGGTTCAACTCTTCGCACAGTTCGGCGAACGCGGGCTGCTCGGCTACCAGCCCCCATCCCGGCCAGGCTGCGTCGGCGCGTGCCGTCGCCAGGGCACGGCGGAGCAAGCCGTAGTCGAGGTAGGGGTCTTCTCCCGAAAACGCCGCGCCGTTGAGGAACACCGCTTCATCGGCCTCGCAGACAAACATTGCATTGCGGTCGGCTTCGCTATACAGCGCGATGGTGCGCAGTGCGGTGCCGTGCTCCTGATTGAACTCACGCACCGCATGGATGAAGCGCATGGCGGCTTCTCCGCGATTGACGATGGCGATGCGCTGAAATTCCCTGGACATAAAGTTCACCATTTTCTAAGGTCGAAACGACTGCTCTACGACACCGTGACCGGATGCTGCGAAACCAGATTGTGCAAGGCCTGCAGCGACTCGTCGTCGGGGCCGGAGGGAAGCGCCACCGTGGTGTAGCCTCCCAGGCTGAGATATTGATTGCCGGCGGCGTCCACCACCTCTGCATCGAAACTGCCGCGCTCAGGATGCGGCGTGACGAACGCGTAGAGATGACCTTCCGCCAGCTGCGGCACCCCGGAGCACGAAACTTGCGCGACGTGATGCGGTAGTCCCATACGGCTCTGCACGCCCATCTCCCACAGACCGGCGGTCTGGAAGCACAATTCCAGCAGCCGCGGTGCTGCCAGTGTGGGCTTTTCTGGCGGTTCGTGATTGTCGGGCAGGCCGGCGGCCATTTCGCCAATCATGCGTGTGCCGTCCCACCACGCCCGCTCCAGCACCTGATACGCCGGGCCGTGGAAGTAGATGCGATAAATCTGCGCCGCATTGACGATGGCCTCTGCCGACAGGATGGGAGGAGGCACGGTCACGCCGGCCTGCTTGCCTTTACCCACGCGCACCCGCGCGGTGAAGTGCGTGGTCGCTTGCGGGGCGGCTTGGTTAGGCAGTTGACGGAAGCCGATGAGCCGGCAGTCCGCCGCCAGCTTGTCACCCTGCGGATAAAAGACCGCCTGGATGGTCACCGTGCGCGGTTCGTCTTTGTAAAACTTGAACGGCGCAAGGAAATTGACCTCTTCGATCGCTTCAACGTGCCAGCCGGGATGCATCCACAGAGCCGCTTCTGCGAACGCCTCAATCCCCATCACCCCCGGCAGCACCGGGGTGCCGTCGATGCGATGGTCGTTGAGGAAGGGCTGCATCGTAGGGTCGAGCGTGGTTTCCATCGTGAGCCCGCGATAAATGCCCAACCCGGTGATCTTGCCTATCATCGGGCCGGCCGCGGTGCGGGCGCTGCTTGCGGCCAGCGCCGCCAGGTCGAGTCCGCCAGTGGTGTCCCACTCATTGAGCAGCGCGCCCAGTTGTTCGCCTATGACGAGTTCCCCGCGCGTCCCGCCCATGGTGAGTTCGCGACGAATGAGCGGAATGCCCGCCTCAGGCGCCAGCATGCTAATCCCTGCCAGCTCCATCATCTTTGGTATGGAGCCGCGAGAGGCCATGCCGATGCCCCGCCAGGCGGTCCAGTCGATCACAATGCCGCGCGTTGTCGGACGCGTGGTACGGAAGTTCGACGTGTACTTGCAAAGCAGATCGTTGGCGGCGCTGTAATCCGTCTGTCCGCCGTTGCCGAAGCGCCCCGCGACCGAACTGAAGGCCACAGTGGCGCCCAAGGGCATCTCGCCGATCGCGTGCAAGAGGTTGAACCAGCCATCGACTTTGACGTCGAAGACCAGATTGAATTCCGCGGGGTCCTTGTCGGGCAGGAAGTGGCTGCGCTCCAGGCCTGCGGCGTGCAACAGTACGTCGATGTGTCCACTGCGTTGCCGCACTTGCTCGATAACGGCGGCCACGCCGTCGCTGTCCGCCAGATTCACGCTGAAGTAGTGGGCCGTTCCTCCGCCGGCGCGCACTGCTTCGATGGCGCTCAAAGCGGCTTGGGCACGCTCCAGTGCAGCCAGCTCTTTCTCCACCAGGGCTGGCGTGGCGCGCTCTCCACGCGCTTGTATGCGCGCGAACAAGTCGCGCTTCAGGTTGTCGCGATCGCTGGAAAAGCGGGCCAGATCAAGGTTCTGTGGATCCGGCTCTGGTACCAGGTCCAACAGATAGAAGGTACCGCCGGAAGCTGCAGCCAGGTCGGCGGTGATGGCCGAAACGATGCTGCCGGCCGCACCCGTCACCACGAAAACGGTGTTGCGGTCGAGCGTCATGCCCGGGTGTCCGTCTTTGGCTGGTTGTTCCTGCAGGCCCACCGTCCAGCGAAGTCCGTTCTTGTAGCCGATTTCGACGGCGCCGTTGTCGCGCAAGGTTTCGGCCACCAGTAGATCGGCAATTTCGCCTGCCGTAGCCGCCGCTGCGAAGTCGACGGCCTTCACCGTCGCATCGGGGCGCTCCCGCTTGTAGGTTTTGACGAATCCGGTGACCGCGCCTCCCATGGGAGCGAAAGCTCCGGCTTCGTCGTAACCGTGCTGGCCGCCCAATCGGGTCGCCGCGATGAGGAACGTGCCCGTTTGCGCGATCTTCTCATATAGCTTGCGCATGGTGGCGTAGAGCGACTTGACGCGAACCTCCAACGCTCGATGCCATGCGCCGAGGTCCATGGCAGACAGTGGGCCTTCGTCGTCCAGCGCAGGTAGCCAATAAATTCCCTGTACCGGACCCCCGGCGGCAAACGCTTCGACGGCGTCAATTAACGCGCTAGCGTCGGCAGTTGGGGCGATGGTCAAAATCTCCATGCCCTTTGTGCGGAGCTGCTCGGTCACGTTAGTAGCGACTCCCGCAAGGTCGGACATTACGATGACACGTTTGCCAGCTTCGAGAACAACTCCCGTGGGCTTGCATAGCGTGAGTGGAGGACGGAGATTGGGAACGGGCACGCGTCGCGGGACGAGGTTGGTGACGTCGAAGCTGGCCAGCGGAGGACGGGGAACCTCCACCGCGCCATTGGGAGGCGAGGTGCTCGTGGCTGGGTTGGCAGTTGCTATTACTCGAACCCGGCTGCCGGTCGCGGGCAAACTGGATCACATGAGCCAGGGTAGGGAAGTCACGCAACTTTAGGGTTTCATCGCGCGGAATGTTGTAGGCTGCGCGGACAGCAGCGAACATCTCTGCCTGCTTGACGGTGTCAACTCCGAGGTCGGCTTCCAGGTCGAGATCGAGGTCGAGCATGTCGGGTGGATAGCCCGTCTTATCAGCAACGATCGCCAACACGGTCTGCTTGATCGCCTCCATGTCGATGGGAGCGTTCTCCGGCGAGGGGGAGCGTGGTTGTTACGGCTGCAATTGCCGGTGCGGGCGTCGTGACAGCCGTCGTCTGGGGAGCCACCAGGTCAGGACGGCTCTCCATGACGAACCGTATGACATGCGACAGTGTGGGGTAGTCGCGTAGCTTGCGGTTCTCGTCCCGCGGGATGCTGTAAATTTCGCGGATGGCGGCAAACATCTCAGCTTGCTTGACCGTGTCTACGCCCAGATCGGCTTCCAGGTCGAGATCCAAATCCAGCATGTCACGCGGATAGCCGGTCTTCTCCGCGGCGAGCGTCAAAATTTGTTCCTTGACCTCGTCCTGACCAACGGTCGCCGGTGAGGGCGGAGCCGCAGGAGAGGGGGGCGCTGCGCTGCTTGGGGGAGTTGCTGGATTAGCGACTCGCTCGACTGCCGCCCGGACGGAATCTGTGGCCAGGTCAGGACGGCTCTCCATAACGAACCGTATGACATGCGACAGTGTGGGATAGTCACGCAGCTTGCGGTTCTCATCTCGCGGGATACTGTAGATTTCCCGAATGGCGGCAAACATCTCTGCTTGCTTGACCGTGTCTACGCCCAGATCGGCTTCCAAGTCGAGGTCCAGGTCTAGCATGTCGCGGGGATAGCCGGTCTTCTCCGCCGCCAGGTCGAGGATGCACTCCTTCACTGCTTCCTGACGACTCGCCGTCGGCGTCGCAATGGCAGAGAGAGCAGACGGGACAGGCGCCGATATGGTCTCGGTCGTTTCTGCAGCTTCGTAGGCGGTTGTCGAGGCGGTTACTGCTGCCAGGTCGGGTCGCTTCTCGAAAACAAACCGTATGACATGCGACAGTGTGGGATAGTCGCGCAGCTTGCGGGTGTCATCCCGCGGTATGTCGTACATCTCGCGAATGGCGGCAAAGATCTCTGCCTGCTTTACCGTGTCCACGCCTAAGTCAGCTTCCAGGTCCAGGTCGAGGTCGAGCATGTCGGCTGGGTATCCGGTCTTCGCCACCGCCAATGCCAGGATGCGTTCTTTCACAGAGTCGGGCTGCGTGGCCGTTCTGGATGGCGTAGCCGCGGGTGCCGGAGTCGCGGCCGTCACCGGCGAGACCGCAGCCATGGCTTCGCTTGCTGGCACTCCATCGCTCGGCGATACGGCTGCAGGTTGAGGAGGGGCAGCGATCGGCGTGGCTCGCTCTGGTGCTGACGTCGGGGATGCCGAAGTTGTTGCAGCGACGTGAGTCACAGGTGTCACTGCGGCGGTAGGAGACGCGATCGGCACAGGCCTTGCCGCTGCATTCGTTTCTGCGATGTGTGCCGCCAAGCCTTGATCGCGGGCCCGCAGCGTACGGTTTACGACTTCGAGCTCGGTCCCCGAACGCCCGGTGATCTTGCCCAGCCAGGCGTTCCAGGCGGAGGTGTTGGCAATGCGATAGCCGTAGCCCAGCGCATTCACGGCGGCACGCGTGCCCGTGGTCGTAGGAACGTGCCGCAACAGCGTCATGCTGATCTGCGAGCCGAAACCCGCGCCCAGCCGCAGCGCGTATTCGACGGGATACGAGCCGCCACGCGACAGGTTCAGCGGTCCCAGCTCGGGATCAACTTCCTTGAAATTCGCTACCGGTGGAACGCAGCCGGTTTCCAGAGCCTTCACCGCGACTACGTCCTCAATGCCAGTAGCCATGGCGTGTCCGGTGAAGCCCTTGGTGTTGGCAATCACGATCTGGTCGGCCGCATCGCCAAATACGCTGCGCAGAGCAAAGATTTCCGCCGAGGCGCTGCCGCCCCGCGCCGGGGTGTAGGTCTCGTGGGAAACGAACACCGTATGCGGTGCGATGTCGCGGCGGTTGATGCCGTAGCGCGCTTCGCACTTCGCGATCAGGCCTTCCATAACTCCGCGGATGTGCTGCACATCCAGCCGGCTGCCGTGGAACGCGCTGTTGAAGGTTGCCGTGCCCAACACTTCGCAGATGGGTTGCAGTCCGCGCTCGCGTGCGGCTTCGGCGCTTTCCACAACCAGCGCGGCCGCGCCCATGCCCATAATCAGGCCATGACGCCGGCGGTCAAACGGAGTAGCGGCTTCAGCAACATTCTCATCGGTGGCGGCGGCGCCGCTGGCCAGGAAACCCGGGCCAAACCACTCAATCATGTGATCGGAGGTGACATCATCGGCCGAGATAACGATCACCCGCCGGCAACGCCCGGCACGAATCCAGTCTTCCGCCAGCGAGACCGCTTGCGTCGTGCGTGGCGCAGGCCGCGTTGATTTGCGTGTTGGGCCCGCGGGCGCCGATGAACTCGGCAAACTGCGAGTGGCCCATCGACAATACGCGGAACAGGAAGCGGCGATCGAAGACGTAGGGGTTGGTGTCCAGCGTTTCGCGTAATTCGGCGATGCGCCGGTCCACATCCTGCCCCAGTAGCGAGTGGCCGTTGGCTGAGCGAGCGCGCCAGTCTTCCAGTCGCGCCAACTCTTCGCGGCGTGCGTGGTCGGCGTAATAGTCGCCCATAATCTGGGCGTAGGCGTCGTAGCCGGGGAAAGCTGAGCCAAAGATCACGCCGGTATCGTCGCGCAGTGCGTCGGGCAGGCCCCAGCGGTCGGGAAGCTGCGTACCCTTGGTGGTGGTCTTGTAGCGCATGATCAGCGGGATGCCGGCGTCGCGCAGGGCATCGATTCCGGCGGCGATAGCCAGGCAGGTGACGCGGTCTAGCGCAGCTACACGCTCGGCAGAGACACCGAATTCGGTCTCCAGGTTGAAGGCGCCACCGCGTCCCGCAAGCTTGATGACGTCAACCACATTGTCGATGGCTTCAAAGCTTGCCCCGCCCTGGTCGCTCTTGACCAGGCGGGTGATGCGCTTGTCGACCATGGCGCGCCGGAAACTCTCCGGAATGGCGCGAATGAACTGGTCGCCGCGCAGGATGCGCCCCACGTTGCCGTCGTCGAAGATGTGGTCGGTTCCGGGCAGGCCCAGTGCGGCGCCCGAGATGACCACCGGCGAGATGGCTGGCGCAGACTGATCGCCGTGATAAATTTCCCAGCCTCGATCGAGCACGCCGGCGAGAAGCTGGCCTAGTTCGGCGTAACGATCGCCACTGGTCACCGAGTGCGAGACCGCTGCCGTTGGCTCGGGCGCGATCGGTGCCGTCGTCGGAATTGCGGGAGGAGTGACAGCCGTCATCGCTCCCACCGCTATCGTCTGCGCTGCCGCAACCGCTTTGCCTCCCAGGCCAGCTGCATACAATCCGCAGAGCGCCTGGTTGAAGGCCGTCGGATCGGCAATCTTGGGATGGTTGGTGAACAGCGAGACGACGTCCCCGCGCGAGCCGAGCACTTCCTCGGCAAATCCCTGCAACGCTTTCTTAGGGCCGACCTCGACGAAGATGCGCGCTCCGGCGTCATACAGCGTGTTCAGTCCTTTTACGAATTGCACTGGCGATGCCACCTGCTGCGCCAGTAGGTCTAGCATGCGCGGAGCCACGTCATTGCCTGTGGGATAGAACTCGCCATTCACGTTGGCGATGACCGGTACTTGCGGCGACCGAAGGTCGAGATGAGACAGCATCTCGCGCAATGGTTCGCTGGCTGGAGCAACAATCGAAGTGTGGAAGGCGTGGCTTACGGGCAACGGCACAACGTTGTAGCCGGCAGCGAGAAAGCGCTCTGTCGCCTGCTCCACCGCGTGGCTCGCACCGCCGATGACCGACTGCTGCCCACTGTTGATGTTGGCAATCACGACATAGCCGTCAATGCCGGCCAGAATCTTCTCCACCTCGGCCAGGGGCGCGAAGACCGCTGCCATCTTGCCGCAATCTTCTACCGCGACGCGGGTCATCCCGCGACCGCGCGCGCTCACGGCTTGTAGCGCGTTGGCGAAGGTCAGTGAACCGGAAGCGACTAAAGCGCCGTATTCGCCCAGGCTGTGTCCCATGCGTCATATCGGGCTGGATGCCGTAAGCAGCGAACAGCCGCGTTAGCGCCGAGTCTATGGTCAGCACGGTGGGCTGGGTGATTTCGGTCTGCCGCAGATCATCCTCAGCTTTGGCCACCGCGGCAGCATCGTTGCGGTCGACGAAGACGAAGTCGGTGAGCGGCTTGCCCAGCAACGGAGTCATTTCGCGATCGGCTTCGGCAAAGGTTTCGGCGACGATAGGCTCCAGATCACGCAACTCGCGCAGCATGTTGACGTATTGCGAACCCTGTCCGGTGTACAGGAAGGCAACCTTAGGCGCTGGCCCCTGTCCCCGGAAGATGCCCTGGGCGCGCAGCGCTTTCCAGAACGCAGCTTGGTCGGTGTCGAATGCCTTCAACGCGATCGCCGACTTGGCGGCCAGGTCGGCGGCATTGGTGTAGTCGATGGCCAGTCGTTCGGCAGCGTGGAGGTCCGCGTCGGAAGGGGGTTGTGGCAAGGGCGCGTTGCCGGCTTGCGCTGCTGCCTGCACGGCTCGCAGCCGCTCGATCAACTTGGCTTGGCTGGCGGCGCCAACTACCAATGCGCCGCGCAGGGGCGGCTTGTTGGTGGTTGCGGTAGAAACAGCGTCGGGAATCGTCTGGGCGTGCATGGTGACATCCTTCGCCACGGTGGGCGGTATTGCGGGAACTGCTATGGAACGTTTGCCATTTCCGTTCAGCCGGCCAGGCAAATGCTCTTCCAGCACGACGTGAAAATTGGTGCCTCCAAATCCGAAGGCGCTGACCCCAGCTCGTCTGACATTGTCAGGGGCGACGCTCCAGGGTCGGAGTTCGGTGTTGACCGCGAGCGGCGAGTGGGAGAAATCGATGTCCGGGCTGGGATGCTCGCAGTGCAGGCTGGGCGGCAGCACTTTGTCGCGCAGCGCCAAGGCGGCCTTCAGGATGCCTGCCGCGCCGGCCGCTCCCTTAAGGTGCCCGATGTTCGACTTTACGGAACCTAAGGCGACCGAGCGGGCCGGCAGATTAGCGCTGCGGAGCACCGAGTCCATGCTCTGAGCTTCGACGACGTCACCGACGCGGGTCGACGTGCCATGGCCTTCGATCAACGTCGCGGTTGCCGGTGATAGGCCGGCATTCTGCCAGGCGCGTTCCACGCAGAGCTTTTGTCCGATGGGATTGGGAGCCGTGATGCCTTTGCCCTTGCCATCGCTGGCGCCGCCAATGCCGCGCAGAACCGCGTAAATTTTGTCCTGGTCGCGTTCGGCATCAGCCAGGCGCTTCAGCAGGAAGACCACGCCGCCTTCGCCCATGACGAACCCGTCAGCTCCCTCGGCATAAGGCCGTGTGCCGGTGGCTGACAGCGCACCAATCTTGCAAAATTTCACGAAGGTGGGCGCGCCCATGTTGCGGTCGATGCCGCCAGTGACGGCGACGTCGAAGTCGCGCTGCACCAGGCCTTCGACCGCCGAACTGATGGCCGCCATCGCCGAAGCGCAGGCTGCGTCGCACACATAGTTGGGACCATGGAAGTTGTAGAGATTGGCAATCCGTCCGGCCATGCAGTTGGCCAGCTCGCCCGGCATGGTGTCTTCCGTGATGGGATCGAGAAAGCCCGCCATGCGGTCGTGAAACTGTTCGGTAATGGCGCGCTGCACGTCCGCCGGCAAATGCGCGAAGCTGGCAGCTCTCAGCCAACTCGCGGGCGTATTCGGGAAAGAAGACACGTAACGACGAGCGATAGTGTCTCTCACCCGCCATGGCGTTGCCCAGAATCACCGCGGTGCGATCGGTGTTGAGCGGCCGCTCGGGATAGCCATAATCTTCCAGCGCTTCGCGGGTGCAGGCCACGGCCCACTGCTGGGTAACATCCATAGCGCCGGCGACGCGCGGCGGGATAGGCAGCTTCCACTGCATGGGCTCCCAGGCATACTCGCGCACCCAACCGCCGATCTTGGAATATGTCTTGTCCGGGGCGCCATGGTCGGCGTCGAAATATAGCGCGGGGTCCCAGCGGTCGGCCGGTACTTCGCTGATGCTGTAGCGGCTGTTCTTGACGTTGTTCCAGAAGGCGGAGGCGTTAGGCGCGTCGGGCAGGATGGCTCCCACCCCCACGATTGCAATCGCTCGATGAGCGGTGTCTTCCATGGTGGTACCTCTTCCGATGAAACCGGCATCAATGTGCCGCAGGGCGGATGCCGGCGTCTTTCGCTAACGGGAAACAGCAACTTCGGTGAGCTCTTCCGCCGCGCGTTTCTTGGCACGGCCGTAGAGCACGTCGGCAACGTAGTCCATGTCGGCAAGCAATCCCGCTTGGGCGCGATGAATTGCGGCCTATGCCCAACGCCTGCTCGAACGCCGGCAGATCAGCAGTCGTGACGCCGCCGCGCCGGCGATCCAGCGCAAACCGTCTTCGACAACTTTCAGCGCTGCGTCGCGAGCGAAAATGCGGCTGATGGCTGCCAGTGCCGTCTGGGTCAAAGCGGTCGTTGGCCTTCTCGTTCAGCCGGCCCTCGGCGGCCAGAGCAGCGCGGCGCGCCAAGCGTGGCGGCGCACTCGGCGTAAGCGGCCAGCTCTCCCAGCCGGAGCAGAATGTGCTGGTAGCGGGTGAGCCGCGCCGACGCGGGCTTTCTCCATGACCTCGGCCAGGGCATGCAAGGCGAGCGCGGCAACGTCGGCGCCTACTTCGGGATGAGCAGCGTGCAGGTCTTCTACCTTGCGCGCCACCTCGTGATAGTGCTGGCCGCGGGTCTTGAGGTGAAGCTGCCAGCGGTCGCGGCTGATGGTCATCTCCATGATTTCGGAGGTGCCTTCGTAGATCGTGGTGATGCGCACGTCGCGGCTGATCTTCTCCACCATGTATTCATGGGTGTAGCCGTAGCCGCCCAGCGCCTGGATGCTGGCTTCGGCCGCGGCATTGCCGGCCTCGGTCGACATGTACTTGGCGATCGCGCCTTCGGTGTTCAGGCTGCCCTCGCCGGCATCGATGCGCTCGGCAGTCTCCTCAATGAAGGCGCGCCCGGCTTCCAGTCGCGCGACGTTGGGCACGATCAGCTTGTGGGTGTAGCCCTGCTTCTCCGACAGCGGCGTGCCGGCCTGGATGCGCTTGGCCGAATAAGGAATGGCGCGATCGAGTGCGGCCCATCCCGCGCCCAGTCCAAAGGCGGCGACCATCAGGCGGGTGTAACCAAAGACCGCTTGCGCCTGCATCAGTCCCTGGCCTTCCACGCCGCCGATCAGCCGATCGGCGTCCACGTAGACATCAGCTCAAGCGACAGCGCCGCGGTGTTACTGAGAGCGGATGCCGTGCTTGTTTTCCGGCTTGTCGTGGGCGAAGCCCTTGGCGCCCTGCTCTACGACGAACCAGCTGGACCGCCCGGGCGTGTTGGCCAGAATGGTGATAGGCGTCGGCAATGCCGCCGTTGCTGATCCACTGTTTGTTGCCGTTGATCTTGTAGCCGACGACGCGGTCGCCTTCCATCACGCGCTCGGCGGTTGTCTTCAGCGAAGCCAGGTCGCTGCCGGCTTCCGGTTCGGTAGCGCCGTAGGCAAAGAGGATGCCTTCGTTGGCGATGCGGCTCAGCCAGAGTCTTCTTCTGTTCCGGCGTGGCGCCCACGGTGATGGGATCGCTGCCCAGGAAGGTGGCGAGCACTGCGGTGGCGATACCCAGGTCCATGCGCGCCATCTCTTCGCAGACGCAATAAACGTCGAAGGCGCCGCCGCCCAAGCCGCCAAACTCTTCCGGAATGAAGAGCAGCTGAATGCCCAGTTGATCCGGGTTGCACATGTGCGCGCACGATTTCCAGCGGACACTCGTCGCGTTCGTCGAGATCGATCAACTTCTGGTCGGGCAGCCGCTTCTTGGCGAAGTCGCGGAGCGATTTCAGGCTGAGCTTTAGAGTCTTCTTGCTGATCATGTTCGAGCCTCTTCTTCTTATCGGGAGTGGGCAGCGCCGCGTACTTCGCGAATCTTGTTGGTGAGTTCCGGCAGGAACTCCAGGATGTCGGCGACGATACCAATGTCGGCCACCTGGAAGATCGGAGCTTTGGGATTCTTGTTGATGGCGACCAGGAAGGGATTGCCCTTGATGCCGGCCAGGTGCTGGAACGATCCGCTCATGCCGCACGCCAGGTAGATTTTCGGTTTCACGGTTTGGCCGGAAGAGCCGACCTGGCGGGAGCTGCGGCAGCCACTTGGCGTCGACCACCGGCCGCGAGCAGCTGACAACGGCTCCCATGGCCTCGGCGAGTTCCTCGGCGATGGCAACATTCTCCTGCTCCTGGATCCCGCGGCCGATCGAGACCAGGAACGCTTCCTTGCTGATGTCGACATCGCCGGTCTCGGCGACGACCGTCTGCAGGTAACGGCGTCTCGCGGTGAGCGTGCCGACCTCGCCTGACTTGTCGACGATGGTTCCGGTGACGGCTGCGTTGCCGGTGGCCTTGAACGCGCCGGGGCGCAGGCTGACTACAGCTCCCGATGAAATGTCGCAAGCTACATGGGAGCTGATTTGTCCGCCGAATTCCTGGCGCACGACCTTCAGCTTTCTGCCGTCATTGCTATCGAGGCCCACGACGTCGGAGACGAACGCCGCATTCAGCTTGATGGACAGGCCGGGGCCAAGGTCGATGCCGAAATGATTGTGGGGAAGCAGAACGATGCTACCGGCAGGGATGACCTTCACCAGCGCCTGGCGAATCAGTCTCCGCGTTGGGATAGGCCAGGCTGTCGCTGGCGATTTTCCAGACTTCCGCGTAGGAGGAAGCGAGGCTGGCGCAGACGGTGTCCAGCTCGGCGCCGGAGCCAGTGACGATCGCCGTGGGAGACACGGCTGCGTCGATCTTCTTGGCGGCGACCAGCATTTCCGCGGCGCTATCCTCGGCCACGCCGTCCTTATGGGTGATGTAGGCGAAGATGCGGGCGGTCATTGCAGGCCTCCTTTGGCTTTCATCAGTTCAATGAGCTGGTCGGCGATTTCTTCCTGGCTGCCGGAGAGCATCTCGGCGCCCTTGCCCAGTGCCGGCATGAAGTAGTCGGTACGTTTCACCTTGGCCGCCGCTTCGCCGACGGTGGCGGGCGTCGATCGCTAAGTCCGAAGCCCCGTAGGTGGGGATCTCCACCGAAGCCACTTGCCGGATGCCGCGCATGCCGACATAGCGAGGTTCGTTGATGCCGGTCTGGATGGACAACACGCAGGGAAGATCGATCTCGTTGATTTCCTTATTGCCGCCTTCGATCTCGCGGCCAATCTTCAACTTCTTGTCATCGATCACTTCGACGGAGTTCACCAGCGAGGCGAAGGGATAATCGAGCATTGCGGCCAGCATGCCGCCGACCTGGGCGCCGCCATCTTCGGCCTGGGCTCCGGTGAGAATCAGGTCGTACTTTCCTTTGGCGCGAAGGCCCCGAGGATGGTAGCGATGCCTCGGCCGTCGGATCCCTCGAACGCCTCGTCGGTGAGCAGTACGCCGTGATGGGCGCCCATGGCCATCTCGCGGCGGAGGATTTCTTCATCGTCCTCGCTGCCAACGGTGGCGACCGTCACATTGCCGCCGGTCTTGGCGACAATCTGCAACGCTTCTTCGACGGCGTAGTTGTCCCATTCGTTGATGGAGTACACCAGGTCGTCGCGCTCGATATCGTTGCCCGCGGCGTTGAGTTGAATTTCGTTTTCCGACGTGTCGGGCACTCGACGAGCACAAACCAGAATTTCCACGTTGCTGTCTCCTTCAAGAGCGTTCGCCGCTCACGCGTTGGCATGAGCCGGTTCGGTATTGCTGATCTCCTGTGTTGCGCGATGGGGCCGGTCGCTCTGGCGGTCTACCAGTTCGGTCAGATCGATGACAGTCATCTTGCCTTCCATGCCGGCGACCTTAATGGCGTCCTCGATATTCACCATGCAGAACGGACAGGCGGTGACGATGACGTCGGCGCCGGCCGCGGCCGCCATCTCGACCCGCTTGACGCCCATTCTGCTTTCTTCTGTCGGCTCGTAGAACAACATGAGGCCGCCGCCTCCGCAGCAGAACGAGCGGTCTCGGCAACGCTCCATTTCCACCCGCTGCATGCCGGGGATAGCATCGAGCACCGCGCGGGGTTCGTCGTAAATCTGGTTGTGGCGTCCCAGGTAGCACGGGTCGTGATAGGTGTAGATATGTGTGCCCTGCACCGGGTTGAGATTCAGCTTGCCCGCTTCGATCTTGCGAGCCAGTACTTGGCTGATATGCTCGACCGGCGGCACGTCGCGGTAGTCGTGCTTTAGCGCGTTGTAGGCGTGAGGATCGGCCGTGACGATACGGCGCGCGCCGGAGTCGCGAATCGCGTCGGCGTTGTGATCGCGCAGCGCCAGGAACAGCGTCTCTTCGCCAAAGCGGCGCACGTCGTGGCCGCTGTCCCGCTCGGCCGCACCCAGGATGGCGAAATCTTCCTTGCAATCAACCAGCAGTCGCGCAGTGGCGCGGGCGATGGACTGGATGCGGTCATCGTAAGCGGTGATGCTGTCGACGAAGTACAGGGTATTGACCGTACCCTTGCCCTCGATGACGTTTACTTCGCAGGTGGCCTGAAACTCCCGGTTGCGGGCCCAGTCGGCCTTTTTCTTTTCCATCTTGCCGTAGGGGTTGCCGCGGCTCTCCAGCGCCTTGAGCGCTTTCTGCAGCGACTTGGGCACATTGCCGTCGTCGATCATGCCGCGCCGCAGGTCCACGATCTTGTCGATGTACTCGATCAGTAGCGGACATTCTTCTTCGCAGGCGCCGCAGGTGGTGCACGACCAGACTTCGTCCTCAGAATAAATGCTGCCGATCAGTGACTGGCCGTTGGTGGTGTTGCCCAGGATGGGGTGGTGCTGGTAGCCGTAGTCGCGCGCCTTGATGGTGAGGAAGCGGGGCGACAGCGGACGGCCGACGGCGTTGGCGGGACAGTTGTCGGAGCAACGCCCGCAGTCGGCGCACGAGTAGAAGTCCAGGCGATGCTTCCAGGTGAAGTCATCGAAGGTCTTCACCCCAAACGATTTCACCTGGTCCAGTTGCGCTTCGGGGACGTCCCAGCGAACCGGTTTGACCGTTCCGTGGTCGAGCTTGGCGAAATACACGTTGAACAGAGACGTGACCACGTGGAAGTGTTTGCCCAGCGGCAGGAAGCACAGGAAAGCAAAGAGCGTCAGGTCGTGGATGACGAAGGAAGACACGTGGATCTTCTGCAGCCATTGCGGCGACAGGGAGCGCAAACCGGCTGCGAACATCCACGGCAGTGTGAGCGGCGGCAGCGATTCGGCGGCATGGCCGATCTTTGCCTGCAATGCGACCTGGCTGGCTTCGAACAGGCTTTCGGAGATCATCAATGCAGCAATCATGGCCAGCACGAACAGCGCCTCGGAGGTGTGGTCCTTGCCGTAACGCGCGGGTACCGAATAGCGGGCCGGCTTGAAAATGCCGCGTCGGATGGCGGCGACGATGACCGACACGAAGACCAGCGTGGCCGCGTAATCCTTTACCACGTTGTAAAGAACGCTGGCGGAGCCTGGAAGCGCCCAGTGCTCGGAAAAGCCGAGCAGGACGAGCGAAATAGAGCGAAGTGACAAGACCAGGAATCCGGCGAACAGGACGATGTGCAGAATTCCTGCCAGTGGGTAGCGCGGCTGCTTCCATTGGGCGAGCCAGAACTGGAATGTCCTCTGCAGGCGTAAACCCGGGTTTTCGAAACGGGGATCGGCGGCGGCCTGCCGTAGCGGCGAAATACGCTGGTAAAGGATGAACAGGAAAGTGGCGATGCCCAGCAGTTGAATAGCGATGACCAGTCCCCTCACTTCAATCAGCTGGGGCGTCAGCTGCACTATCGACGGGATGGCTTCCTGCATGTGGGCTCTCCGCTTCTTACCGCACGATCCGACGAGGCCTTTACCAATTTTGCCGCCATTGATTCCCAACGGGCGCAGATCAGGGCGATCGGCGGCTGACTATCCTTTTTTCGAAATTGACGAGGCCCGAAGCCCACGGCAGGGCTTGCGATGGAGATTACGTCGGGGTGGGGAAAGCCTGTTCTCTACGCTATTTGGTCTGGGGTCGTCCCTGGCGACAACCAAAAAAATCGAATCGTTCTCCGAACCCACCATCGCGTTACCTCCACGCCTCATGACGGTATCCTCATGGTCCGTCCATCTACTGAGAAGTGGCGACGCTGGAAGCAAGTCAACCGTCCTTACTTCGTTGATTGGTATTGTGCGACACCGTAGTTGTGTCGTCAGTGAGGCATGGTGCCGGACGGTGTGAGGGAGGTCACATCAATTCGGTTGAAGTGGCGGAACCCGGAAAACCGGGTCACATGCGCTGGTGACTTTGATCACGCAGATTATATGTGGCAACACAGAAACTCCGCTGCGACGCCGGCACGAATCCCCAACTCGTCGGGACGAATTTGTACTTGGTGATCGCATTCCTGCGTAAACTGGAAGCGGAACTGCCGAGCGCTTCTAAGCCGGAGGTTGGAAAACTATGACAACCTGGTTGCTGATTGTCGCATTCCTCGTGGTCTATCTGGTGCTGACGCGGTGGCTGCTGCCCAAGCTTGGGGTGCCAACTTGACGGACGAACAGCGCCGGGTCGCGGTGCGCATCCAAACCGGAAAAAGAGGAAGGGGCCAAGTAGGGTCATGAACGCGTTGATGAGGTACGGCTGCTTTGTCCTTATTATGGTGTGCCTGTCGGCGGGATTAGCCAGTGCACAGTCGGGACATAAAATCGCTTCGGAAAGTGATGCCGAGACTGCGGCCAAGCTGGCGCCGGGAGGCGCTCTGCTGATCAGTCCGGAAGAGTTGGTGAGCCTGCTGGGGGCAAACAAGGAAGCGAAGCCGCTGATCTTGAACGTTGGTCCCAGTCTTCTTTATATGCAGGCGCACATTCCTGGGTCGGAGTTTATTGGGGCAGTGTCCGACTCGCAGGGGATGGACTCGCTGAAGCGGCGAGTGAAGCCGCTGCCACGCAACCAGTTCATTGTGCTGTATTGCGGATGCTGCCCTTGGAGCCATTGCCCCAACGTTCGTCCTGCGTATTTCGAGTTGCACAAAGAGGGGTTTACCAAAGTGAAGGTGTTATACATCGCCGACAACTTTGGGACGGACTGGGTCAACAAAGGGTATCCCGTGATCAAGGCACCGTAGAGCGAGATCCGGTGCCAGTAATCAGGCCACGCATTAATGATGCCGTAGTGTGCCCCGTTCCCTATGTGGGCATTGCTTTTATGACTGGCCTGGCGTAAAGCCAGTCAGTGCACCTTTTGCAGGAGATGACACCTTATAAACAGGGAGCGCCGTGAGGGCTACCCTCCTTACCTGGTTCTTCCCCAGCACGAGAACCCCGCCCTCGCACGTGGGTCCCAGCAAATTTCTTCATCCCCAATCAACCCGCTCACCCAGAACATGAGAAAAAGGACTCCCCGGAGGGTGGTGGCCTAATCGGGCTATGGAGTAGCACTCGGCACTCCAGTTTGGGTAGGAGACAACCCCCACTTTATAGCAAGCTAATGGCCAAAGTCGATAGCACTAGCAGGGTTAACCCAACTTAATATCAAGATTCTGGAAAATACATCAAGTTTCTGGAATAAGCCTGCTCTGGCAACCGTTACTTTGGGCTCCTCCCGGGAAACAGATGAGGCGGCGGTGGGGTATTGCCCCCGCCCGCATTTGTGGCCGGAAGTGGCGTTCTCTGGTAGGACGCGGGCAGCGATTATGCAAAGTAACTCTCAAAAGACCCTCACGGCGGCTGGCGTCTTAGTCTCAAACCGGACGGAAAACTCGTCTGGCGGGGCTGGCGGCTGGCGCCATTTTTTCTCGACGACCGCCGGCAATACCGTCACCGAATTCGCGTTGGTCCTGCCGATCTTTCTGATGATGGTGTGCGGCATCACCGACTTCTCGCGAATCATGTATCAGCAGACCACGCTGCAGAACGCGGTGCGGGCTGCCGGAAGATACGCGACTACCGGTAATCATCAGGCTGACCCGAAGAACCAGGGACAGAACCTCTCGCGCGTGGCTTCCATCCAGTATGTGGCGCAGCAGGCTGCGCTGGGGCTGAACGTTACCAACATACAAATTTCCAGTACTACGGGTGGAAGCGGAAGCGCCGGCGGGCCGCTGGATACGGTAACGGTGTCGCTGACCAGCAACGTGAAGCTTTTAACCCCGATCATCGCACAATTTTTCCCGAACAAGACGTGCACGTTCACGGTCAGCGCGACCTACAAGAACGAACCATTTCCGCCGAGCCTGACCACGTAGAGAGGTAAACACGATGGCATTAGCAACTGAGATCGAGAACCAGCAAGACCTTCGGGGCGATGGCGATTCAGGCCAGGCGATTCTTGAGTGTGCCCTGTCGCTGATTGTGATGTTGAGCCTGGTCTTCGGCATGATCGACTTCAGCCGGGCGATCTATCAACAGCAGGAAATCACCTCCGTGGCGGCGCAAGCTGCCAACCTGGCGTTGCGGGGAACGACTTTGGCGACGGTGGCTAGCACGGCCGTCGGTCAGTCGAACAACCTGAACCTGGGAACGAACGGCAAGATCATCATTAGCGCGGCCTACAACAACAACAATCCGAACGCCGTGACGGTGACGGACCAGGCGTCGGCCGGCAGCATGACGGCCACCAGCAAAGTGGGAACGAAGGGCGGTATTGCCGCGCTCCCGGCAGGAGCCGTCCCTCCCAACGCCCAGACCGTGTACGTGGCGGAAGTGTTCTACACCTTCCAGCCCATCACGCCGATTGGCAATCTGGTGAAGTGGACGCTGCCGTCGAGGTTGTACGACGTGGCGTATTACTGAGAGGAAGTGAAAGACGTGCAAGCTCACAGCGGCAAACGAGACCGAAAGAACGAGCGGGGACAGGTCCTGATCATGTTGGCGGTGGTTATGACCGGTTTAATGCTGTGCTCCGCTCTGGCCATAGACATCGCATTCGCCTACGTGACCAAGGCCCGGCTACAGAAGGCCGTGGATGCGGCTTGCCTGACTGGCATGCAGAACCTCGCGAAGAGTGGCCAGACAGGAGCGCAGACCATTGCCACCAACACGTTCACGGCGAACTATCCCGCCACGAACCTGGACTCAGTGGCTCCCACCGTGAACGTGGCCTTCACTACCAACGCCGGCCAGAAGGCTGTTGGCGTTAGCGCCACGGCGACAGTACGGACCATCTTCCTGGGCTTGCTGCCGGGCAAGAAGACATTCCAGGTCGCAGCGACCGCACAGGCGCTGCGTGGCTACCTGGCGATGACGGTCGTGCTGGACCGTTCAGGTTCAATGTCGTCCGACGGCGGCGCCACCGCGTTACAGTCCGCGGCACCCGCATTCATCAACTACTTCGATAACACCAGCGACCAGGTAAGCATGGTGAGCTTTGCTTCGAATGCGACCACCGACTTCCCGATCGCCACCAGCTTCCAGACACCGATCGCGAACCTGATAAAGAATATGAATTTTAGCGGCGGTACCTTCGGCCCCGGCGGACTCACGCTGGCCAAGGCACAGGAAGACAGTGTCATACCGGCGCAAGGACAGAACATTGTGAAGGTGGTGGTGTACTTCACGGATGGACTGGTGAATACCATTCAGGACACGCTGCCCTGCAACAGTCCGCTGGGCAACACGCTGTATAACTATGGCGGATACGACGCCAGTGGTAACGGCGGGAGCAACTATTTCGACTTCTTCGATCCGTCTAACGGCAACGATTTGAGCTCGACCTACTCGCAACAAGGCTGGGGACTCGACAGCAACGGCTATCCTCCGCATGATTCGAAGTATGATTGCAAGCCGGTCACCAGTTTCACATCACAGCAAACGGGAAAGGCAACGACTTTCTCCCGTGTAAACATCACTTCAGAGGCCCAGTATCGGGCGCTGCAGACCGCAATCGCCATGCGCGCCGAAGGCATTTATGTCTACTCGATCGGGTTGGGTAGCGATCCCAACCAGTCATTCCTGCGACAGATTGCCAATGATCCGTCCAGTTCCACCTACGATGCGACCCAGCCAGTAGGGGAGGCGGTGTTCGCTCCGGATTGCCCGTCCACGACGTGCACCACGGAACTGCAGCAGGTCTTCCAAACCATCGCATCGAAGATTTTGTTGCGGCTAACGCAGTAACGGCGGAGTCGTTATCCAAGAGTGAGAGTATGGGCCCCGTCCGGTTTGCGCTGGATGGGGCTTTGTTCATCTGGCCATAACTGCATTGAGCTATTCCCCTGGCAGCGTAAGTGTGTGACAATCGCGCCACGCGATTCCTTCCACTTAACGCTTACAACAGGAGAGGTTCTATGTCTGAGAAAGCCGCAGCCGCAGTGCATCCCCTGACGATGACGATTGACCGTCGCGCTGACCTGGTCGTGGTGCGCTGCAGCGGCAGGTTGGTTGCGGGCGTAATCGACGGTTTCTGCGCCGAGATCAAGCAGTTGATCCCATCCCACAACCGGATCGAGTTGGACTTGCAAGACCTCACCCACATGGACAGCATGGGGCTGGGAGCGCTGGTTCGCCTGTACGTCTCCGCCAAGTCGTCGGGCTGCGTGCTGCAACTCAACAACCTGGGGAAGCCGATTCGTCACTTGCTGGGCGTGACCCACCTTTTGTCGGTGCTCGAAGTCGTGGGCGAGAACAATATCAGGTTCTAGGCCAGGTACCGCGTATTTGCTCCTGCCGCAAAGCCCGATAATATGTTCTGATGAACACACCGCAGAGCGGGATCTTCGCCCTTGGGACGTCGTCCCACGCTTACCTTGAATTTGACGCTGTGTCCAAAAGGCGCGCGCTGGAACTGGTGCAAGCGATCCTGGCGCTGCGCGAGCCGCGAACCACCATCGGGGGAATCAACCTTGTGGTCGGATTCCGGCCTGAGCTTTGGAACAAAGCTGTTCCGGGCGCCGCACCCGCTGGAATTCATGGCTTCAATCAGGACATCGTTGGCGTGGAGAAGTTTGTCATGCCGGCCACGCAGCACGATGCCGTGCTGTGGCTGTCGGGTAGCGCCTACGACGTGGTGTTCGACATAGCTCACCAGGCCATCGGCAAGCTGAAAGGCCTTGCCACCGTGGCCGAAGAAACCTCGAGCTGGCCTTACCAGCATGATCGCGATCTCACCGGCTTCATCGACGGAAGCGAGAATCCCAGTCTTATCGAGGCAGCGGAAGTGGCGTTGATATCCGAGGGGAATCCCGGCGCCGGCGGAACAGTCCTGCTTCTGCAGAAGTGGGAGCACGATACCACAGCGTGGGAGTCACTATCCGTGAAGAAGCAACAGGCGGTGATGGGACGGATAAAAGCGGACAGCGTGGAGATTAAACACAAGGCGCCTGACTCCCACGTCGCCAGTACCGACCAGGACAAGTTCGGCAAAGTCTTCCGGCGCAATATGCCCTACGGCACGGTTACCAAGCATGGCACCATGTTCGTGGGCTTCAGCGCTGAGCAGCAACGGCTCTCCAAGATGCTGGAAAGTATGGCGGGATTAAAAACCGGCAAACGTGACGCCCTGACCCGCTACACGAAACCACTTACCGGCGCCTACTATTTCATCCCTTCAACCGAACAATTGCTGCAACCCGATGAAGGGGACAAAGGCTGAAATTTTCGGCCCTCGGCCACCCCCTAATTTTCAGCCACGCGATTATTCCGATCACATTCCCCTTGACAGCTTAGGAGAGCGACGCTAATCTCCTAATCATCTTAGGGGAATCATGACCGATCAGGCCCAATTACTTCCCGGCACTCTCGACCTCCTCATCCTGCGGGCCGTATCGCTCGGCCCATTGCATGGCTACGGCGTTCTTCTCCGCATCGGGCAAATCTCCGGCAATGCTCTGCTGATTGAGCAGGGTGCGCTCTATCCCGGTCTGTTTCGTCTCGTGCGCCAGGGGCTGCTCAAAGCCAGTTGGGGAACGTCAGAGAACAATCGCCGGGCGAAGTTCTACGAACTAACCGCCGCTGGCCGCAAACGACTGCGCGAAGAAACCGATAGCTGGAATCGGCTGGCGACGGCCATGGCATCGGCGCTCTCGTCGCAGCCGGAAAAAGCATGAACACCGCTTCCTGCGGTCGCTGACGCGGGCCCTCGCGAAGGTTGGACAGGATGGAACGAATTGCACAACCATCGGCGTGTTGCAAGGCCAGGATCGCCGCCGGAGAATTGCCATGAAGCTGCCCGCTTACTTTCGTTCGCTTGCGTCCAGGTTCTTTCACCGCAACGAAACTGCGGACGAACTGGAAGAAGAGTTGCGTTCCCACATCCAGCACCGCGCTGATGATCTGGAGCGTTCCGGCCTTCATCGCGCCGAAGCCGAGCGCCGGGCGCGCATCGAGTTCGGCGGGTATCAAAGCGTCAAAGAGGAATGTCACGAAGCACTGGGTGGGAATTTCATCGACGGCTGTCTCAATGACCTACGTTACGCCGTCCGCTTGCTGTGCAAGTCTCCCGGATTCACCATCGCCGCCGTCCTGACCCTGGCGCTTGCCATCGGAGCCAACGCTGTCGTCTTCGCGGTGATGAACGCGTTGATCCTGCGCCCGCTGAATGTGCCGCAGGCGGAGAGCCTTTACGCTATTGAGCGCCGGGCAAGCTTTCTCGATCCCAGCCAGTCCTATCCAAATTACCGCGACCTGCGGGAACGCAACCGCTGCTTCGACGATCTGGCAGGCTACACCATCGGAGAAGCGGGGCTGGATACGGGAAACAATCCGGCCAGCGTGTGGGCGGTACAGGCAACGGGGAATTATTTCGATGTCCTGGGAATCCGCCCGTATCTTGGCCGCTTCTTCCACTCTTCCGACGAACACGGTCCTAACAGCGCGCCGTACATCGTTCTCTCCTACGATTACTGGCACAGCCATTTTGAGGATGATCGCAGTGTAGTCGGCCGCGCCGTCCAGCTGAACAAACACCCCTACACCATCCTTGGCGTGGCCCCACCTCAGTTCCGGGGAACCTTGCTGTTCTTCAGCCCCGCAATATTTGTGCCCATGGTCAACCAGGAACAGATTGAGGGCGTCAACGTTCTCGACACCCGCTCGGACCAGTGGGTCTTCATGGTGATGGGGCATTTGAAAGCCGGCGTCACTCCGGCGCAGGCAATCGCCGATTTGAATGCGGTAGGTGCGTACCTGGAAAAAACCTATCCAAAAGAAGATGGGCGAATGGATTTTCTGCTGGCCCGTCCCGGGCTATACGGCGATTATCTTGGCCGGCCCATGAAGGCATTCTTGGGTGGACTAATGGTACTCGCGGGCTTGATCCTGTTGGCTGCCTGTGCCAACCTGGGCAGCTTGTTTGCCGCGCGCGCTGCGGATCGGTCACGCGAAGTTGCTTTGCGACTGGCGTTGGGGTCGAGCCGCCGGCGGATCATGCGCCAGCTCTTCACCGAATCCGTACTGAATTCTCTATTGGGCGGAGCCGTAGGTCTGGCAGGCAGCATCGCGCTCTTGCGTGGGTTGAGTCAGTGGCAACCGCTGCCTCGTTATCCCATCGAAATGCCCGTGAGTCCGGATGCCAAGGTTTACGGAGTTGCCTTACTGCTGGCCTTGGCGAGCGGATTTCTCTTTGGCGCGGTCCCCGTCAGGCAGGTTTTGCGTACCGACCCCTACGAAGTCATCAAGTCGGGCTCAACCGCGACGGTGGGACGGCGTCTTACCCTTCGCGATGTTCTGCTGGTAACGCAGATTGCCATTTGTGCCGTGCTGATCACGGCTTCCATGGTCGCGGTGCGCGGATTGCAACGCACCCAACACAGCAATTTCGGTTTCGAGCCGCAGAATGTGATGCTGATGGATACGGCTCTTACTCAGGGCGGATACAGTGGCGAGAAAGTGCCGATCGTCCAAAAGCGCTTGGTCGAGGCTTTGGAGGCGATTCCCGGCGTCACCGCTGTAGGTATGGTCGACCAGCCCCCGCTGCACGACAGTTGGAATCCCGTGAATGTCTTTAGCGACAAGACGACGGATCTGCGGCCGGCGAATGCCGCGGCAGAGGTGATTCAGTACGTCGTCTCCCCGGGTTACTTGCGGGCCGCCGGTACCGCGTTACTGTCAGGAAGGGAACTGACCTCGCATGACGACAGCAATTCCCCGGGCGTGGGAGTGGTCAACCGGGAATTTGCCCGCCGGATATTTGGTTCAATGGACAGTGCCATGGGCGCTTATTTCAAAATGCCTGACGGGCGGCGCATACAGGTGGTGGGCATCGTTCAGGACGGTAAGTACACCAATCTAACCGAAGATCCTCATCCGGCCATGTTTCTCCCGGTTTTGCAGGGGCCGTCGAACAGCGCGTGGATGCTGGTGCGATCGGATCGCGATCCCGAGCAACTGGCTCAGGCAATGAGGAGTGCGATGCACCGCCTCGATCCTGGCCTGCCGTTTTACATCCAGACCTGGAATAACAAGCTGAAGAGCGCCTTGTTCGCTTCGCGGATTGCGGCATTAGCACTGGGCGTGTTGGGAATCATGGGTGCAATGCTGGCTGTCACTGGCATCTTCGGCATGGCTGCCTACTCGGTCAGCAAGCGGATGAAGGAACTGGGAATCCGCATTGCGCTTGGTGCGCAACGCCAGGAAGTGTTGCGTACTGCGCTGGGGCGTCCATTCAAGCTTCTGGCGTTCGGGTCGGTCACGGGCTTGTTGGCCGGCATCCTGGCGAGCCGGTTGCTGGCTTTCATCGTATTTCTGGGATCGCCTCGCGATCCCCTCGTGCTGGCCGGCGCCGTACTGGCGATGGGTCTGCTGGGGCTGCTGGCAACGTGGATTCCGGCCCAGCGTGCGCTCAACATTGATCCTCTGCGATTGCTGCGGGAGGACTGAAGCAAGTAGTCCACTTGTCACGGCACCGCAGTCGCTTTGTGACCACCCGCGGACAGTGTACGGTTTCGGTCATTGGCACGCACCGAAACAAAGAAGGCTTTTATTTTTTGCCGACCTGTTACGGCATTGCGAAATCTGTTTCGCTAAATCAGCTATTCATCCCGCCTTGCCGTGCAGTCATCTTCCAACGCGAACCTTTTGATCTGCTGCATCGTCTACCAATACATGTTAGCGAATGCGGACCGGCAGACGTCCGTCGCGCAACAGTCGGTTATCGGCCTGCGAAGGGCGAGCTTCGAGGGACAACATGGCGACCCAGATTTGTACGCATGCATCCATCGGTTCGAGAAACCAGGGCAGTATTCGGGTCGTGATTTGTGACCGCGACGCGATCGTACGAGCTCAGCTGCGAGCGTTGATTGATCTGGATTCGATGTTGGCGGTGGTTGCCGAGTGCAGCGATTGGGCGCAGTGTCAGGCCGAGATTGATGAGCTGGGGCCTGACCTGTTGATTGCGAGATCGGATTTGCTGCCGGCCGAACGGCTCCATCAGTACCAGCAGGATTGCTTTGCGCCCATCCTGGTGACTTTGAGAGATGCGGCCGACGCGACTTTCGGTGGGCGGCGCTCGGACTTTCTCGCCGTTCCCGCAGACGCAGCCGTCATCCAGCGCGCTCTGGATCAGGCAGTCAGCCGTGTCTATGATCGCAAAGCAAAGCAGCTGCTCCACCTGGTTAGCCGCTACGTGACCGGCTCGCCGGCCAGCAATGGATACCGGCTGGTGATCCAGGTAGAACGGGGCGGGGAACGTTTCGAACTGGACGTGAGCCAGGTCATGTCAGTGGTTGCCGCTCGTAAGCACGTGGTGGTTCACACAATGGTGGGCGACTTCACGGTGCGCGAGCCGATTCGCTCACTGGCCGATAAACTCGACCCGCGCAATTTCGTTCGCATTCACCGCTCGATCATCGTCAATCGGCGCCATGTGAAGTCGACGGCATCGGCTGAGTCTGGATCAAACCTCGTCACTCTGAGCGATGGCTCGCAACATCCTGTCGGACCGAACTATCGTGACGCACTCGCCGACATTCAGGATCTTCCGCACGCCATCGCTTCTTGAGCAAGCCCTCTCGACCGGATCACCGCGCACGCTGACTTAAGCGCGACTTCCTTTAAAACGTTCCAGTCTGCAACTAACCCCTGTCATCCGGAGCGTCAGCGAAGGACCCTTATACCCCGCAGTCATTTTCGTTCAGCCGACAACTGGAAGAACGGCCATCAACATAACGCTTCATGCCGCCCGAAAATTTCGTGCCGCACGGAATTCGATAATTTTCTATCTGGCTGTAAGCCGCGTCCTCAATCCATCCTGCGGTTGCCACTGCAGGCCACGTAACTCGACCCATCCCTCGCCTCTTCCGTCCCACACTGTCCGCGCAGCATCAGTCAGCCGCCAACAGGGAACCGCAAATGCTCTTTCCTTTCCTGGGTAATCAACCATGCGTGAAACAACTGATTCGTTATCGCTTCTGCTGTTCGGGGGCGGACACGACGAACATCGGGAACGCCGTTGGTCACCCATATTCACGACGGGAAGAGTGAGAAACATGAGAGTGAAAAAGCTGATCATCGGAATGGTGAGCTTGCTGGTTATCGCTCTGGGAATTGCGCCGGCACTGATGGCACAGTCCCTGGTTTCAGGCGATCTCACCGGAACAGTCACCGATCCTAGTGGTGCGGTGTTGGCTGGGGCTACCGTAACGCTCAAAAACAACGGCACCGGCGCGACCCAAACCACCACGACGAATGCCAACGGTACCTACCGATTCTCCTTGCTGCCGCCGGGCAGTTACAGCGTGAGCGTCAACGCGCAAGGCTTCAGCAAGGCAGACACGACCCTGAACGTTGCGGTTGGCCAAGCCACCACCGGTGACGTGAAGATGGCCGTGGGAAGCAGCTCGCAGACGGTAGAAGTCACTTCGGCGGCGCCGCTGGTGCAGGCTGACAATGCCGATCTGTCCACCAACTTCAACCAGAACATGATCAACAACCAGCCGAACGGCGGCAACGACATTACTTATGTCGCTCAAACCGCGCCCGGCGTCACCATGAATACCGGCCAGGGCTACGGCAACTTCAGCAGCTATGGCCTGCCCGCAACTTCCAACCTTTTCACCATCAATGGTGAAAACGACATGGACCCGTACCTGAACCTCAACAACTCGGGCGCCACCAACTTGACCCTGGGCAAAAACGACATCGAAGAAGCCACCGTGGTGAACAACGCTTACTCGGGCCAGTACGGCCAGCAAGCCGGAGCGCAGGTTTCCTACGTCACCAAGTCTGGCTCCAACCAGTTTCACGGCAACGCCGAATACTGGTGGACCGGCCGGGCGATGGATGCCAACGACTGGTTCAACAATTTGAACGGAACACCGCGTCCGTTCGCCAATAACAACGAGTGGGCGGCCTCCATTGGCGGGCCCATCAAGAAGGACAAGACCTTCTTCTTCGTCGACACCGAGGGACTGCGCTACATCGTGCCTTCCACTACCCCGGTGTTCGCACCGAGCCCCAGCCTTCGCGGCTGCGACGTTGGCGAACCTGGCCGCAATCGCGCCCAATGACGTGCCGCTCTACCCGAAGTACTTTCAACTGTTCCAGTCGCTCCGGCTACAACGTAACTCCGTTTGGTCCGGGCGACGGCGGCAATTGCGGCGTGACCATCGTAGGCAACTGCATCGGTCAGTATCAGGCCACGCCTGCGCTGCCAGGGACGGAGTGGATCCTCAGCGGACGGGTGGACCAGAACTTCTCCGACAAGGATCACGTCTTCTGGCGCGTGCGCATGGACCACGGCACGCAGGCCACGTCGCCGATCCCATCAACAACGCCTTCAGCGCGGCCAGTTATCAGCCAGCGTATGACGGCCAGTCGCAATGGAACCATGTCTTCAGCCCCAACGCGACCAACCAGTTCATCGTGGCCGGTAGCTACTACCGCGCCATCTTCACCCAGAACGATCCCGGCCTGTTCCCGTACGCGGTAACGGGAAACGGCTTCAACCTGACCCAGGTCGGCGGAACCGTCTTCAACTTCCCCCAGGGCCGCAACACCACGCAGTATCAGATTGTGGATGACTTCTCCCTGACCAAGGGGGCGCACAACCTGAAGTTCGGCGTTAACTATCGCCGTTACGACATCACCGATTACACCTTCAGCGTACTCAACGATCCGCTGGTCTTCATCTCCAGCCCGCTGGATCTTTACAACGGCAACGCCGTGCAATATCGCCAGCGATTTCCCTCGCGTGCTACCCAGCCAGTGGCCTTGTGGGGCATGGGCATCTACGGTCAGGATGAGTGGCGGGTCAACAAGAGCCTGAAACTCACCCTGGCGTTACGTGCCGAACACAACTCCAACCCCGTCTGCCAAACAGATTGCGCGGCCCTGTTGGACGCATCCTTCAACACCCTGCTGGCGGACGGCCAGCTCACCCCTACCACTCCTTACAACTCCATCATCGATGCCAATCGCCACCAGGTTTTCCGTTCCACCGACGCGGATCAACATCTCGCCGCGCTTCGGATTTGCCTGGTCGCCGGGCGGCAGCGACAGGACGGTCGTTCGCGGCGGCTTTGGTATCTTCTATGACGCATTGCCGGCGGTCATCGGCGATCAGTTCATGCTGAATCTTCCCGGACTGGTGGAGGAGCGTATCCCTAATGTCCAGTGGGCAGACTCGAGTTCAACCGGCGCGCAGGCACAAGCTGCGGCCAGCGCTCAGGCCATCATGTCGGGATTCGCCAACGGCGCTTCCTATGCCAGCTTGCATGATCAGCTGGGATCGGCCTTCCGCACTCCGGTGTTCCGCAGCCAGGAAGGTACTTTCCATACTCCGTCGTACCAGCAATGGAGCTTCGGAATCCAGCAGGCGCTGGGAGACAAAAGCTCCGTTAGCCTGGGATACGTGGGCAATCATGGCATTCACGTGCCGGTGTACAACGAGGGCCTGAACGCCTTTGGGGCAGGCTTTGCGCCCTTCCCGACTACCGTACCGACGCCGATCTTTGGAGCCGTGCAGCAATACTCCAGCGCCGGCGTCTCCAACTACAACGGCTTGACCGCGTCCTTCAGTCAGCGCCTGACCTACGGCTTCACCGTGCAGGCCAGCTACACCTGGAGTCACGCGATCGACGAGGTGTCAAACAGCGGTGTGTTGTCGACGCCGTACAACAACTCCAACGCTACCTTCAGCGCAACGCCCTCCACCGTGCAGTATCAGATCAACCCGACCTGTCTGCGTTGCTACAACTATGGCAGCGCCGACTACGACATTCGCAACTCGTTCAACGCCAGCTTCGTATGGCAGACGCCGTTCAAGTTCAGCAACAAGTATGAGAACGGTGCTTTGGGAGGATGGACGATCTCGCAGAACTTCTTTGCCCGCTCGGGACTGCCGTTTACCGTGATCGACGGCAACGTCACCATCCCGAACTATACGCCGCTCAACTTACCTGCCCAGGTGCTCGGACCGGCGCAGCAGAGTTGCGTCAACGGCCTGAGCAATTGCCTTGCATTCAACCAATTCGCCACCGCCACTGGAGCTTTCCCCAACCAGGTGCGGAACGGCTTCCGCGGCCCGGGCTTTTTTGACTCGGACTTCACCATCAACAAGAACTTCAAGCTGACCGAGCGCTTCGCCTTCGGCGTTGGAGCCAACTTCTACAACATCTTCAATCACCCCAATTTCACCAATCCGGACAACAACTTCGCCGATGGCGATCCGGCGATGGGCGGTACCTTTGGTAAGGTGCTGACCACCACCGCGCCGCCTACCGGTCCCTATGGAGCATTCGCTCCCGGCCTGCCATCCGGACGCATCATCCAGTTCCAGGGCAAGTTGGTGTTCTAGGCAAAACGCAGGTTGTTTCGATTTGGCGGTCCTTCGGGGCCGCCATTTCTTTCAGCCGGCCCCTCTCTTACCGAAGCTGCGGCAGTCTGTATGTCTGACATCAGACGTCCATCATTATTATTCTTTTCCAACGCCATCCTCCCATCGTTATAGACCTGCGAGCAGCGAAATTTCCTCCCTGGAAAAGGGCTCTGGGGCTTGATGCCGAGCAAGCTCAGCGGCATAATGTCTGCAAGCTTTACGAGCCGCGAAATCGTGAACAATCGATCACGATTTTGCAACAATTCCTCTCCGCCCTGACACTGTAGGGGTTTTACTGTGAGATGGTTGTCCAGTTGCGCTCCGCGATGTACTTTCGCCTGTGTGGTGCGCCCTCTGATGCCCTTTGCTGTCCGGCTACGCATAACCAATAAAAATAAATTCAGCGTGTAAAGGATGCTCACTATGCCCGTGACTCGCATCGATTTTCCGTTAGACGAATTAACGAAATCACACAACGAGGAAGACATCCAGCGCAAGCTCGCGCAGGAGCGCGCGCGGCTGGCCAGCATGATGGGTCTCGACAGCGGACCGGTGCGACATTTCAGCCGTCCGGCCGAAAAACCGTTTACCGCCGAAGAACGCGGCAAGGTGACCATCCTGTTTGGCGGATTGACCTGGAAACACGAGAAGGTCATCCAGGCGGTCTTCGAGGGTTGCGGGTATCGCTGCGAAATTCTGCCGACGCCGAACGTGTCCGCATTTCAGATGGGCAAGGAGTACGGCAACAACGGGCAATGTAATCCCACCTATTTCACCGTGGGCAATCTCGTGCAATATCTCAAGGGCCTGGAATCGCGCGGCATGACCAAGCAGCAGATCGTGGATAACCACGTTTTCTTCACCGCCGGTTCGTGCGGCCCGTGCCGCTTTGGCATGTATGAGTCGGAGTACCGGCTGGCGTTGCATAACGCCGGCTTCGACGGGTTCCGCGTGTTGCTGTTCCAGCAGAATGACGGAGTGAAGGCCGCATCCGGCGAGGCTGGGCTGAAGTTCACGGTGGATTTCGGCATGGGCATGTTCAATGCGCTCAACCTGGGCGACATCATGAACGAGATGATTTACCGGATCCGCCCCTATGAAGTCGAAAAAGGAAAGACCGACCGCGTTTTCCAGGAGTCCGTGGACGCGCTGTGTACCATGCTGCGCGACCGCAAGCCGTTTGAGGACCACGACGATCTGCCGGAATGGATGGCAAAAAAAGTTCGCGCCAGCAAAGGCGCCAAATGGGAAATTTGGGTCAACTCGCTGGGCAAAGTCCGCGAGCAGCTCTACGGCAATCCCTATAAGGAAGCGCTGGGCTCGGTGCGCGAACGGCTGGCAACCATCGAGGTTGACCGCCTGCGGGTGAAGCCGGTGGTGAAGATCATCGGCGAGTTCTGGGCGCAGATCACGGAAGGCGACGGCAACTTCCACATGTTCGAATTCCTGGAGCGCGAAGGCGCGCAGGTGCTGGTGGAGCCCATCGGAACCTGGGTAATGTACATGATGTACCAGGCCAAGGCCCGGGCGGCGGCGCGGCGCTCACTGGATGCTCCTTACAAGAAAGTGCAGCCGTGGGAGCTGCATAAGATGGCTGCCAACGAATTGAAGTTCCGCCAGAAGCAGTGGTTGTGGGGCGTTGGCGAGCGCATCTACGCCCGCCAGTATCACCGCGTAGTCGAAGGACTGGGCAACATCGCTCACCACCTGATCGATCAAAAAGAAATGGCCGAGCTGGCCAATCCCTTCTACAACGAGTTCGCCCGCGGCGGCGAAGGTCACTTGGAAGTCGGCAAGAACGTGTATTACACCAAGAACCGTCTCTGCCACATGGTGCTGGCCCTGAAGCCTTTCGGTTGCATGCCGTCATCGCAGTCCGACGGCGTCCAGTCCGGCGTCGCCAATCACTTCAAGGAGATGATCTTCCTGCCCATCGAAACTTCAGGTGAGGGCGAGATTAACGCCCATAGCCGGGTCCAGATGGCGCTCGGCGAAGCCAAGGTGAAAGCTCGTATGGAGTTCGAACAGACATTGGAGTCAACCGGGAAGCGGCTGGAAGATATCAAGGAGTATGTCGCCGAACATCCGGAGTTGCGGAACCTGTTCTACCCCATGCCTACCCGGCCCGGGGTCACCGGCGTTGCGGCGAATTTCGTACTGCATGTCAGCGAACTGATGAACGGAAAAGCACGCTTGGCCCGGCCCTCGGTGCCGGTACGGACTTTGGCCGCAGCCGCTTAACCGCTCGCATTGCTGACGGAACCCTTAAGGTTGAGCAGAAAGGATTAGCGCATGCCTGAAGTGCAGACGCCGGAGCCCGGTAATCCCGCGCCGGCGTATCGGTTGGACGTACAGCTTCACGACCTGCTGATGAAGCCGCCAGAGCAGCCTAAACTGCTGCCTCCGCCAGCGAATGGGACCGAACAGAAGCTTCCTGAGCCGGTGTTTCCGCAGCATCCGGAATTGCTGGCGGCGCGTGATGAGGACTTCTTCCCAGTTGACGGGAAGCGCAAGTTCCAGGGAAAACACATTTACCGGGCGATGAAGGGATGGGCCTTCCCATTTATCCGTTCGCGGCTCATGCCGGGGGACTTTCATCCCATCATTGCTTATCTGTTCAATGAGTGGAAGTGCAACCTCGACTGCCACTACTGTTGGGCCTTCGATAACACCGTGCGTGGCATGACCGAAGACGTCGCCAAGCGCTCCGTCGACTGGCTGCACGATACCGGTTGCCGGGTGCTGGCGTTGATGGGCGGCGAGCCGCTGCTTCGTCCGGACTTTGCCCATAAGATCATCGCCTACGCGGCGAAAAAAGACTTCTGGATCTATCTGCCCACCAATGGCCGGCTGCTGTGGCCCAAGGTGATCGACAAGGTTGCCGATGCAGGAGTTGCCACGGTTAACCTGGCGGTCGACGCCTGGGACGTGAAGCCTGGTTTGCCGAAAGCCATGGTGCCCATCCGTGATCATTTCGATTACCTGGTGAAGAAGCAGTACAAGTACGGGTATTCGGTGTTCCTCAACATCAACATCTGCCATAACAACATGGACGATGTGCGCCAGTTGACCGAACTGGCGCACGATAACGGCATCGCCACCGACTATCACATTTGTGAGTCGCCGATGACCGAACAGCCACACTTCAAGCATCTGTACACCAACCCGACCTTCATTCGTGAAGAAGATCACGATGCGGTGGGTGACTTGGTGGACTGGTTGGTCGACAAGCAAAAGTCTGGCTACAAGATGGTGAACTCCACCGAGCGCCTGTCGCAAATGAAAGATTTTGTGAAGGGCGATCTGGAGGACTGGAACTGCCGCGCCGGGCACAATTCGCTCATCGTCCGCGTTGATGGCACCTTGGCCCCCTGCTTCCCGTTGTACTCGGCGGGCTACGACTGGGGCACCATCGAGAATCAGAAGTTTGAGAAGAAGCAATTGAAGGAAATGAAAAAGGAGTGCCAGAAGAACTGCTTCTCCACCCTGAATCACATCCTCGCCTTCTGCTACAACGACCAGCGCGTCATTCGCTGGATGCTCCAGCAGGCGAAGCACGGATTCCAGGGGGTCACTGGCAACTTCGGAGACTGAGTAGCTGAGGCGGATCTGATTGGATTCGGTCCGCCTGTCTGGAACGTAAACTGGGGGCATTGCCCCATCTTCCTGCTCGATTATCAGGAGGCTCAGTGAGTTCACACTCGCATCAGCACGGTTCTTGCAGCAGCGCCGACCTCAAAGTCGACGTTCAGCTCAGCGATCTTCTTAAGAGCGCTAGCCACGAGGAGATGCCTGCGCGCATCCTGGCCAAGTCGCGGGAGACCGTGGCCCAGTCTGGCCACAAGATGAAATACCATGTCGGTATGGACGTCGGATCGACGACGGTGAAGGCCGTCATTATCGATAGCGACACCGACCAGGTCATCTGGCAGGACTACCAGCGGCACGAAACCAAGCAGCCCGAAAAGTTGCTGGAGTTCCTGAAACGGATGCAGGAAGAAGTCGGTATAGCTCCGCATAACTGCCGCATCTTTATCACCGGTTCCGGCGGTGGCGCCCTGGCGAACCTGGTCGGCGCCAAGTTTGTGCAGGAAGTCACCGCGGTATCGCTGGCAGTCGAAAAGCTTCATCCCGAAGTCAATTCGGTAATCGAGCTTGGTGGTCAGGACGCGAAGATTATCGTCTTTAAGGAAGATGAAAATACCGGTCGCAAGAAGAAAATCCCGTCGATGAACGACAAGTGCGCCGGCGGCACAGGCGCAGTCATTGACAAGATCAATGCCAAGCTAAAGATTCCTGCTGACGATCTGTGCGACCAGGGATACACCGGCATCAAGCTGCATCCGGTGGCCGGCAAGTGCGGCGTCTTCGCCGAAACCGATATCAACGGCCTGCAGAAACAGGGTATCCCTCCCGATCAACTCATGGCCTCTCTGTTCGACGCGATCGTGCTGCAAAACCTGACGGTGTTGACGCGCGGTCACACTCTGCGTCCGCACGTGCTGCTGCTGGGAGGTCCCAATAGCTTTATTCGAGGCATGAAGGAGGCCTGGCAGCAAAACATCCCCAAAAGCTGGGAAGAGCGCAAGGTGCAACTGCCCGAGGGAGCCAAGCCGGAAGACCTCATCAAGGTTCCGGAGAACGCACAGTACTTTGCGGCGCTGGGCGCAGTTGAGTTTGGCAAAGACGAAGAACCGGAAATCGGCATTTACACCGGTACGGAATGTCTCGAAGACTACATCGCGGTGGGCCGCCAGGCGGAGAAGGCCAAGTCAGGCGCAGCCGGCCTTAGCGCCTCTGACGCAGAGTTGCTGGAGTTCAAGCAAAAATACACCATCCCGAAATTTATTGGCGCAAAGTTCACTTCCGGGCAGACGGTCAGCGGCTTCATCGGCATCGACGGCGGTTCAACCTCGACCAAGGCGGTGCTGCTGTCCGAAGCCGGCGATGTGCTGTGCAAGGCGTACCAGCTTTCCGGCGGCAATCCTATCCAGGACACCATTGACATGTTTACCGCCTTGCGCGAGCAAGTGGAGTCGCAGGGCGCGACCCTCGACGTTCTCGGCGTCGGCACGACCGGCTACGCCAAGGACGTGCTCAAAGACGTCCTGAAGGCCGACGTGGCCTTGGTGGAAACCGTGGCGCACACCGAGTCAGCCATGCGCTTCTACAAGAATCCCGACGTGATCGTCGACGTGGGCGGCCAGGATATTAAGCTCATCGTCCTCAAAGACGGGCGGGTCAAGGACTTCAAGCTGAACACGCAATGCTCGGCCGGAAACGGTTACTTCCTGCAGGGTACGGCAGAGTCGCTCGGCTATAAGGTGGACGAGTATGCCGACATCGCCTTCGCCGCCAAGACCATGCCGATCTTCGGATATGGCTGCGCGGTATTCATGCAGTCCGACATTGTGAACTTCCAGCGCCAGGGATGGCGTGGCGAGGAAATTCTCGCCGGCCTGGCGAATGTTCTGCCGAAGAACATCTTTCTCTACGTCGCGGGAATTCCAAACCTGGCCAAGCTGGGATCGCGCTTCATCCTCCAGGGCGGCACGCAGAAAAACCTGGCAGCGGTGAAGTCCGAGGTCGACTTCATCAGCTCGCATTTCCACGGCGTCGAGCACGGTCCGGAAGTGATTGTGCACGAGCATTGCGGCGAATCAGGCGCCATTGGGGCGGGTGTGGAAGCGATTCGCATTTACAAGAACGGCCACCGCAGTACCTTCATCGGGTTGGAAGCGTCGCAGACCATCAGCTACCGCACCACGCGTAACGAAGACACGCGGTGCTACTTCTGCAAGAACAATTGCTTGCGCACTTTCATCGACGTGAACGTCGGCGAGCTCGAGGCGTCTGCGCCGTCGCCGCTGCCGATGTTCAAATCGAAGGTGCCTTTGCAAGCGGGCGAGCGCCGACTAATCATCTCGACCTGCGAAAAGGGCCAGGTCGAAGATGTCAGCGCCATGCGCGGCATCAAGGCTGGACTGGACGCGGTCAAGAAAGAAAACCCAAACTTTCGTGGACATGGCGGCGCACGAGGTGTGGCGCTCGCGTAATCCGCAGAATGTTGCGGACGCTGTTCCCGCTCGCGCCTGGGACTTCGGCCGCCAAAGCGTCGCGTCGCGAACTGATGCAGAAGCGCGCGACGCTGCGCATCGGCATGCCGCGCGTGCTGAACATGTATCTGTTTGCGCCGCTGTTCAGCGGCTATCTGGAGAGCCTGGGGGTGCAGCCGGAAAACCTGGTCTACTCCGAATTCACCACGCCAGGAGATGTATCGCGCGGGTGCCGGTCGCGGCGCCATCGATCCCTGCTTCCCGTCGAAGATTGGCATTCCTCACGTGTACAACCTGATCTTTCAGAAGCACGCGAAGAAGCCGCTCGACGCCATCTTCTTTCCCATGATCGACACCATGAATCAGCCGCTGAAGAATTGCAGCGGCTCCAATGCGTGCCCCACGGTGACCGCCACGCCAAACGCAGTGAAAGCGGCTTTCACCAAAGAGAGCGATGTCTTCCAGGAGAACGGCATCCAGTATCTCGACCCCATCCTGAACGTGGATGACAAGAAGCTGCTTGGCCTCCAGATGTTCCAGACCTGGGCCCCGATCCTGGGACTGTCCGAAGAAGAGAGTGAGCGCGCCCTTGAGGCCGGCTTTAAAGCTTTTGAGGACTACGACCGCAATATGCGGAAGCGTTCGCGCGAAGTTCTGGATGCTCTGGAGCGCGAGAACCGTCTTGGCATCGTGATGCTGGGCCGCGTTTATCATCACGATCCCGGCTTGAACCACGAGATCATGGAAGAGTTCCAGAAGCTCGGCTACCCGGTGTTTTCGCAGTCGCATCTGCCGATGGACGAAGACTTGTTAGAACGCTTCTTTGGCGAGGAAGTGCGCTCCGGAAAGATCGCCCACGCGCTCGACATCCGCGATGTGTGGAAGAACGCCTACTCGGGCAGCACCAACGTCAAGATATGGGCGGCCAAGTTCACCGCTCGTCACCCAAACCTCGTCGCCCTGGAGATCAGCAACTTCAAGTGCGGCCATGATGCTCCCATCTACACCGTGATTGAGGACATCATCGAGAGCGCGGGCACGCCGTATTTCGCGTTTAAGGATCTGGACGAAAACAAGCCGACCGGGTCCATCAAGATTCGCGTCGAAACCATCGATTACTTCCTGCGGCGTTATCGCGAGGACCTGCTGAAGAAGGCCGATGCCGCCAAGGAACTGGAGCGGCGACTGGCAGAATACGAGCGCTCACTGCGTATGGGCGCTGCAGCCGCATCAGACGTTGCTGCGAGTGTTCCACTTGTGCCTCAGCCCGGTGAACGCTGGCATCCCAGTTCGGCCGCCGGAGATGACTAGTGAGTAGTGGAAGTTTGGACGGCAGATAACCTAAGGGAGGCCGAAGCTCGGACGCACTTTCCTATGACCATGACCAATGCTCCTGCGGATTCCAAGAAGGTGATGTTTGAGATTTACCGCGACACGGCCTTTGGCGGCGGCTACAAGGTGGTGTATTTCACCGAGTTGGGCGAGCACGACAAGGAGAAAGAGATCGAAGATGCCATGCGGGGCGAACACGTGTACGACGGGTTTCTGCTCCATCGCGAAAGCCAGTTGGGGAAGCGGGAGGTCGCGGCCATTCTCGATCGACTGAACGGCGGAGAGGCCTTGGACGCGTCAGAGATCGGCGAGAAGCTCAGACCATTCCTCGCATAGTGTGCCGTGTCGAATTCGAGCGATTGGACTCACCGACCGGGATTCGGCGACGTGACTCAATAGGATTTCTGAGACACAACTCCCGTTAGGAGATGGAGCGAAGCACTAACCACTTTAGTCCCACGGGAAAACTTTACTAGGTACCTGGAAAGTTCTACCCGGTAACCCAACTTTGTTCCACAGTAAGTCGTTTGTTTTCCGTGAACGCTTTTTGGCACGCGGGATGCTATATACAATCCCAGACGAAGTGGCGCAATGGGGTCACTCGGAAGCGAATTTCGGCCAGAGTTCGCATCCTCGAGTGACCCTTTATTTATTGTCCAAAAGTTAACTTCGGAAACCGGCATTTCCTCTCACACTTCTCCCAGAAGCAATCCAAAGACTTCGATCCCGCGGGGAAGCCGCCAGCAAGAAAATAACGGCGGTCTACACTAGGGCCAGTTTTTCGCGGACGTCCACTCCAGCGTTGCGCAGCAGGTTTTCCACCGTGGCTTCGTTCAGGCGGGTAGCGTCATATTCCACGCGTATGGTTTTTTCCTGCTCGTTAAAACGCACCCGGCGGATCCCGTAGACATCATTGAACTGCCCCATGGCGTTCATTTCCGGCTCGCCCGGCGCCAATCCGTAACGAAACAAAACTTCCACAGCTGTCATCGGCGTGACCTTTCACAAACGTGTAATGATAGGACCCATGATGGTGCTTCCCCGGTTAAAATCTGAGACGCAGCCTTACCAGGATTCCAGTTCAATATAGAGCATGACCGAAGGTCATGAACAGGGTGACGTTATCGAGCCTGAGAGCGACAAGATGAGCGAGCCGGAAGCGCCTGAGAACAATTTCAGTCTGGACTTCTCGACCATCGATCCCGTCTGCGGCATGACGATTGATTCGCTGCAGGCGCGGGGCAAAGCGCAATACCGCGAAGACACCTATTTCTTCTGCTCGCCGGGCTGTATGCAGAAATTCATGGCGTCGCCCGCAGCCTATGTGCCGGCCAGCGAAGAGGGAAACGAGACCGCTGGCGAGCCCGTCCCTAGCCCTATCCTCAAGAAAGCAGGCAAAGATCCGGTCTGCGGCATGAGCGTCGATCCGGCGAATGCCGCGTCCACTGCCGAGTTCGAGGGAAGGCTCTATCACTTCTGCTCGCGAGGATGCGCGGACAAATTCCGCCGCGATCCCAAAATGTATCTGGCTCCGGCCTACAAGCCTGCCGGGATGAAGACCATGGTGCAGATCGGCCACGCACCTGTGCAAATTTCGTCTGCCCGTAAGCTGGAGAAAGACCCGGTTTGCGGCATGAGCATCGATCCCGCGAAAGCGGCGGGGACCGTTCTTGACAACGGCAAGACGTATTACTTCTGCTCGATGGGCTGTGCTGAGAAGTTCAAGGCTGATCCGCGCAAGTACTCCGCCCCTTCCGGAGCAACACGACGCCCCGAGGCCATTTCGGCCGCCAGCTCCGTCCCTGCCGCCAAGAAGAAGGCTCTCGGCTCGGCCTACGTCTGTCCGATGGATCCGGAAGTTCGTCAGGACCATGCCGGCGCCTGTCCCAAGTGCGGCATGGCGCTGGAGCCTGAGATTCCGGCGGCGTCGTCGAAGACGCAGTGGACTTGTCCCATGCATCCCGAAATTCTGCGGGACGAGCCCGGCGCGTGCCCGATCTGCGGCATGGCGCTGGAGCCTAAAACTGTCTCGACCGGCGCAGATGAAAATCCCGAACTGCACAGCATGACCGTGCGCTTCTGGAGCAGCGTGTTGCTCACCGTCCCGCTGGTGGCGTTTGCCATGTTGCGCATGGGACCGCTGATGCACATGGTGAGCCCGCGCCTGGGTACATGGATCGAATTCGCGCTGGCGACGCCGGTCGTATTGCTGTGTGGCTGGCCGTTCTTTCAGCGCGGCTGGGCCTCGGTAAAGTTCCTCAGCCCGAACATGTTCACCCTGATCGCGATGGGCGTGGGGGTGGCGTACGTCTACAGCGCGGTCGCGACCGTGGCTCCGCATGTCTTTCCGCCTAACCTGCGCGGCATGGGTGGGCAGCCCGAGGTCTATTTTGAAGCCGCCGCCGTCATCGTCTGCCTGGTGCTGCTGGGGCAGGTACTGGAATTGCGCGCGCGCAGCCGTACCAGCAGCGCGATTCGGGCGCTGCTCGACCTTTCGCCCAAGCAGGCGCGCATCATGCGCGAGGACGGCAGCGAGTATGACCTTCCGCTCGACCAGGTCCACGTCGGCGATAAGATCCGCGTGCGTCCGGGCGAGAAAATTCCCGTGGACGGCGCCGTCCTCGACGGCCAGAGTGCGGTGGACGAGTCGATGGTGACGGGTGAGTCGGTTCCCATCGAAAAGCATGCCGGCGACAAGGTGATTGGCGCCACGGTAAATGGCACCGGATGGCTGTTGATGCGCGCCGAGCGGGTAGGCAGCGAAACCATGCTGGCGCAGATTGTGAAGATGGTGAGCGAAGCGCAACGCAGCCGCGCGCCGATTCAGCGCATGGCCGACAAAGTTGCGGTGTGGTTTGTGCCGACCGTTCTGCTGGCGGCGGCGGCAGCATTTGTGGTGTGGTTTCTGTATGGACCCGAGCCGCGTTTGGCTAACGCGATCGTGAGCGCGGTTGCGGTCCTGATCATCGCGTGTCCTTGTGCGCTGGGATTGGCAACCCCCATGGCGATCATGGTGGGCACCGGGCGTGGTGCGCGCGCCGGAATCCTGATCAAGAACGCCGAAGCACTGGAGACCTTGCAGAAGGTCGACACCATTGTTCTGGACAAGACAGGCACTCTGACGCGCGGTAAACCGGAGGTCATGTCGGTGGTGACCGTGGGCGCCGACAGCGAAGAGCGTGTGGTGCGACTGGTGGCCAGCCTGGAGCGGGGAAGCGAACACCCGCTGGCGGGGGCGGTCGTCGAAGCGGCGCTGGGGAACGGGCTGTCGCTGATACCAGTGGAGGAATTCCGCTCGCTGACGGGACGTGGCGTTATGGGTCGCGTAGGCGGGCACAAGGTGGCAGCCGGGAATGAAGCACTGCTGCAGGAGCTCAACTTTGAGCCGAAAGAAATCAAGGAACTCCAGGAGAAAGCCGAGGGATTGCGCAAGGAAGGGCAAACGGTGATTTTCGCGGTGATCAACGGTCACGCCAGCGGGCTGTTGGGGATAGCCGATCCGGTGAAGCCGGAAGCAGCGCAAGCCATCCGTGATCTTCGCGAGCTCGGCTTGAAGGTTGTAATGCTCACCGGCGACAGTCCAATCACGGCCGCCGCAGTTGCCAACCAGTTCGGCATCTCCGACTTCGAAGCCGGTGTTCTGCCCGAGGACAAGGCGGAGGCAATCAAGAAGCTGCAAGAGAAGGGCAGAGTGGTGGGCATGGCGGGTGACGGCATCAACGACGCTCCCGCTCTGGCGCAGGCCAATGTGGGAGTCGCCATGGGAACCGGAACCGACGTTGCCATGGAAAGCGCCGGCATAACCCTGCTGAAGGGTGATCTGGCGGCGCTGGTTCGCGCCCGTCACCTCAGCGCGGAGGTGATGCGCAACATCAAGCAGAACCTGTTTTTCGCATTCTTCTACAACATTCTCGGTGTGCCCATCGCGGCGGGTGTGCTCTATCCCAAGTTCGGCATCCTGCTGAGCCCGGTCTTCGCGGCCGCAGCCATGAGCTTCAGTTCCGTATCGGTCATTACGAACGCGCTTCGCCTGCGAAACGCCAAGCTGTAGCGTCTAATTTTCCAGATTAGAATTCGCGGGTCGACTGTTGAAACGGTCGGGTCTTATGCTGTGCCCGTGGCACTCGGATTTAAGACGTCTTACCCACCGTTGAAACGGCTATAACCCAGTTGACGCACATGCTGGCTGTTGCTGTTTTAGTAGTTGTTACAGGGTGGCTATGTGTTTTCGTTGTACGCTCGGGGACCATCCATAATCCAGTTGTCGTTGGAGTGCCGGTAGCAAAAATGGGACTCGTGTTTAGATTCAGTGAGCGCGTCCTTGTAAACGAGCCTTCCGAAGATCATGAGGCAGTTTCCGGTGTTTCCGAACAAGGCGGCTCTTGCGGTCAGGTTAGAAATGTTGGTTTCATCAATGATGTATGGCTGATCGACAATCCATATCGGAGGTGTTGGAGGATTGCCGTACTTGGGGTCGTGGCTAAGTTCCAAAGGGGAAGCAAGCGACACGGGATCCCAGAATACAGAAATAAGAGCTGCTGGAGTTCTGCCTTTGTTGGTAGCTACAATTTCGACCGCGTTATCCCTAGACCTATTTCTTACCTCTACGAAAATCCACGGTCTTTCCGAATTAACCAGAGTCTTAGAGGTTATCTCGGACGAATTAGCATTCTTGATAGCCGCCTCAGCCTGCCTTCCCGACTGCAAGAGTTGACCCTCCATGGCTTTCAATTGGGAGCGCATGGTGACGTGTTGTCTACTCATGACCTCGGCCTGTTTCTTGATCTTCTGAAGGGTACAGTACGAAACAACCGAGTAAACAGACGTGGCTATCAGGATAAAGAATGTACTGGCAGCCGTGACCCATTCCGGACTGGGAAGAATGGAATGATCCTCGTTTTTGCTAGTGGATGTTTGCTGATTGGAGGGTTGCTCGTTGGATTGCGACTGGACAACAACCTGGGAGGCTGGGTTTTGGGTGTTTGCTGCCTGCTGTCCATTGCTTGCGGCGCTGCTGGAATTAGGTTGGCGCTTTTGGCCGATAGCCTGAGACGCTAGTAGGGCGGTAAGAACGCACAACGCGAAGACGCGCATAATCTTTATCAATAACCAAACGTAAAGCAGAATACAAAGAAGGGCCGGAAGCAAGAGAAAACTTTGAGCAATTGGCGAAGGCTGTTTTTCGGGCTCCAAATAAGAAGGAACCAAAGAAGCAGCCCAACTAGAACACATGTGCGTGAAGCGTTTTATTGCTATTGAAACGATGGGCTTTCTTATGTTGCGCCCTTGGGCGCGGGAGGATCGCGGTGTCCGTGGCGGATACTGCGAGCGATTTTGGGCGGGGGGCAGGAGAGCCCGCGCTATCCACGGTGGAGACAGGGGTTTCGGCGGTTGGCGGCGCGGCACAGGCCTCGGTGCCCGACGTCACACCAACATCCGCGTCCGCGAACTATCCTACCTAGATGCGCCTCTATTACTGATTGCTGGTTGCTATGTCTTTCATTCGTCCACGCCTGAGCGACTTTCACAACCTCTTTCTACCGCAGGCGGAGACCGATTTTGCGATTCCGTTCCTGGACGAAGATATTCCGCTCTACGTCGATCCCTTCCTGCTGTGGCGTTCCCCGTCGCAACAAGATCAGGCGCTTCATACATCCCTCATCAACTCGTTCAATCATCTTGGCTACCTGGCGAAGCAAGGGCGAGGCCAGGACGCTACCGACTTGCTGATTGCGCTCAGCGAATGCGACGAAGTTGGGCTGGGTTTGTCCCGTAAACGCCTAGGCCACAAGATCGGGGCGCAGACGGCGGGGAAAATTCTCGGCCTGTTCCACGATATCCCGCAGTATTACAAATCCGGATTCGTCCACTTCGAGGAGATCCAGTTCTTCGTCGAACATATTTCGAAAGACCGGATCAGCGATTTCGCCTGTAGTTTTCTGAAATCGTTCCTGATCGATTACACCATCCAGCAGTGCCGAAGCATCGGCTTTCCCATGTCTGCGGTGCATGTGCCGGTGTACAGCTACAGGGAAAACTGTCTGCGGTCGGAAAACGTTGAACTGCCCATCAATCCGGAGAATGGCAGGCCGATCCTATTTGTTCCCAAGCGCTGGCTGCGCTTTACGCCATGGATCAACTTCGATGAATACTTTGCCGAGGCCTGCCCAAAGGATACCCATCGGGAATCGACAGGTGACCAGCGGGTGAAGGTGCTTACTTACAATCGCCAGAACTACGGTGCGGTGCGCGAATTCGTGGCCAGGAAGGAGCGGACCGCCGAAGACTGCCGGAACGACCCGCTGTTCGCTCAGATACCTGTCAGCTCGGCCAAGAGGAGCCTGGAGGCGGTGCGCAGCCTGCCCTTGTCGAGTGGGCGGGGCGATCGCAACGACCGGACCTATGAGCGCGAGATGGCGCGGTTGCTGGCCTCTGCTTTTTATCCGCAACTGGATTTTGCCGAAGCCCAGAGCCGTACCGACTCCGGGGTGCTGATTCGCGATCTCATTTTTTACAACAATCGCTCGCACCCGTTTCTGGACGAATTGATGACCAAGTACGATTGCCGGCAAATCGTGATGGAAATGAAGAACGTGAGGCAGATTGATGGGGCCAATATCAGCCAGCTCAACCGTTACCTGACCGATCAGCTCGGGCGCTTCGGCGTGCTGCTCACTCGCCGTCCGCTGCCGGCGCGCATGTTCCGCAACACCATCGATCTGTGGTCCGCCCACCGGCGGTGCATTGTTGCCCTGACCGACGAGGACCTGGAGCTCATTGTCAACCTGTTTGAGAGCAAGCAGCGCGACCCGATCGATGTCCTGCAGAAGAAGTATGTGGAGTTCGCCCGTGCATGTCCGGGCTGAGGAGAGATTGGTGAAGAGCGAAGCCGAGGTTCAGGAGTTCGATAGACTGGAGCGGCAACTCCACTCCATGTTGACGGAGATGTCGGAGCTGTCGAAGAAAAAGGCGAACGACGGACTGAACACGTTCAAATTGAAGTTGGTGAATGTGCTGTTGGAAGGCGTCAACCGATTCCTGGGCGAGCAAAGGCCGTTTAAAGAGTTCGAGACGTTCGATGAGAAGGATCTTCCAACCAACAGCGATGTAGTGGTGATGCTTTCGCAGTACGCGGCTGCCGTGTTCCAGTTCCGGCTGGAAAATACCGTTTTTCGCGACCATGCTTGGTGGTGGCCGATTGCGGGAAAACGGGACCCTATTGAGACCAAAAGCCCCGATACATTCAAGTACCGGGGCAAGTAACGTCGCTGGTGCTGGTGGTTAAAGGGGGTGCTGAAAAGCTCGCCCGGAGGGCTCGTCGGACTGAAGTCCGCCTCGCTGCCGGCGGTCAAGAAAGGCTTTATCGGCACGGCTGAAGCCGTGCCCTGATACGAAGCTCACGTTCCCAGGGGTTTCCTGGCAGCCTATGAAGCCGTGCCCTGATACGAAGCTCACGTCCCAGGCGTTTCTTGGCAGCCTATGAAGCCGTGCCCTGATATAGAGCTTGCGTCGTCCGGGTGTTTCAGCAAGCGGTAAAGGCGAAGGCTGACGGCTAACGGCTGAGGCCGGCTAACGGCTAACGGCTAACGGCTTTTACATCCCAGGCATTTTCATTCCCGCCAGGCGCCGGGCGAAGCTGGGCTTGCTCATGCTCTTGAACATCTTGCGCATCTGCACGTATTGCCGCAAGCAGGTTATTCACTTCCTGCACGCTGGTACCTGATCCGCGGGCAATGCGCTTGCGGCGGCTGCCGTTGATCGACTCGTGATGCTCGCGCTCGTACGGGAGTCATGGAGTTGATGATGGCCTCGACGCGGTTGAGCTGTTTGTCGTCAACCTTGTCGGCCGCTCCCTGCATGTTGGCGAAGGGGCCGATCTTGGGCATCATGCTGAGGATGCTCTGCATCGAGCCCAGCTTCTTCACCTGCCGCAGCTGTCCGCGGAAATCTTCCAGCGAGAAGCCATCGCTGCTGAGCGCCTTGCGGGCAAACTCTTCCGACTTTGATTTGTCGAGCTTGGATTCCGCCTTCTCGATCAGCGAGAGAATGTCGCCCATGCCGAGGATGCGGCCGACAATGCGATCGGGGTGGAACGGCTCCAGCGCATCGTATTTCTCGCCCATGCCGATGAACTTGATAGGCTGGCCGGTCACGTGGCGAATCGACAGGGCGGCGCCACCGCGGGCATCGCCGTCCATTTTGGTAAGCACGACGCCGGTAAGGCTCAGTTTCTTGTGGAACTCGTCGGCTGATTTCACCGCGTCCTGGCCGGTCATAGAGTCGGCCACGAAAAGAATTTCCTGCGGGTTCAGGATCTTCTTCAGCGACTGCATCTCCTCCATCAACTGGTCGTCGATGTGGAGACGTCCGGCGGTGTCAACGATGAGCACATCGCAGGCATTGTTGATGGCCTCGCGACGGGCTTCTTTCACCAGACGTTCCACGGTTGCCGTGTTGGACGCTTCTACCTTGCCTTCGTAAATCTGTGCCTTGATGGCGTTGGCCACGACCTTCAACTGCTCGCGGGCCGCCGGACGGTACACGTCCACCGACACCAGCATGGGCCGATGTCCGCCCTGCTTGAGCCAGTGCGCCAACTTGCCGGAGGTGGTGGTCTTACCGGAACCTTGCAAGCCGGCCATCAGCACCACGGTCGGCGGTTGCGAAGCAAACTTCAGCTTGGCCGTGTCTTTGCCGAGGAGGTTGATCAGTTCGTCGCGCACGATCTTGAAGACCTGCTCGGCGGGAGACAGCGCGGTCATGACTTCCTGGCCCAGCGCCTTCTCGCGAATGTGCTCAATCAGCTCTTTGACGACGTTGAGATTCACGTCGGCTTCCAGCAGCGCCATGCGCAGTTCGCGCAGCGCTTCGCCGATGTTTTCTTCGGTCAGGGTGCCCTGACCGCGCAGGTTCTTAAAGGCCCGCTGTAGCTTATCTGTTAAATTCTCAAACATTATTTGGAGTCCGCAACTGGATGGATAGGCGGAGTTCGGAAGCCCCCGCACCGACTATCAGGATACCACGCAAACAATCTGCGTTAGCCCTCACGCTGCGTCTAGAATAGCGGCTGGCGCCGATACCGATTGCCGCCCAACTCACCGAGTGAGACGCGTATGACCGACCCTCTTCTGATTGCGCAGAGTGAAGAACCACAATACCTGTTGCCGCAAATGGCGAATCGTCACGGACTGGTGGCAGGCGCCACCGGAACGGGCAAAACCGTTACCCTGCAGGTGATGGCCGAGCAGTTCAGCCGAATCGGCGTGCCGGTGTTCGCGGCCGACGTAAAGGGCGATCTTTCCGGCATCAGCCAGCCGGGCAAAGAAACGCCCAAGATCGCCGAGCGCATCAAGCAATTGAAGCTGGAGAATTTCACCTTCTCAGGCTGCCCGGTCACGTTTTGGGACGTCTTCGGCGAGCAAGGGCATCCGATACGCGCCACGGTCTCGGAAATGGGCCCGCTGCTGTTCAGTCGGTTGTTGAATCTCAACGACACGCAGAGTGGCGTGCTGTCGCTGGTGTTCAAGATCGCCGATGAGAACGGACTCCTGCTGCTTGACCTGAAAGACCTGCAGGCGATGCTCCAGCACGTCGGCGAAAAAGCAAAGGAATTCCAGACGCAGTACGGCAACATCTCTGCGGCCAGCATTGGAGCGATTCAGCGAGGTCTGGTCACGTTAGGCCAGGAGGGCGGCGACAAGTTCTTTGGCGAGCCCGCACTTAATTTCGACGACTTGCTCCAGACTGACGCCAATGGACACGGGGTGGTCAACCTACTTGCCGCCGACAAGCTGATCCAGTCGCCCCGGGTTTACGCGACCTTGCTGCTTTGGCTGCTGACCGAGTTGTACGAGCGCCTGCCCGAGGTAGGCGATCCCGAGAAGCCCAAGTTGGTCTTCTTCTTCGACGAAGCGCACCTGCTTTTTGCCGATCTTCCACCCTTGGTGGGCGACAAGATCAAACAGGTGGTTCGCCTCATCCGCTCCAAGGGAGTAGGGGTTTACTTCGTCACCCAGAATCCCATCGACGTGCCCGACGATGTCCTGGGACAGCTGGGCAACCGGGTACAACATGCGCTGCGGGCCTTTTCGCCGCGAGACCAGAAAGCGGTGAAGGCTGCGGCCCAGACCTTCCGCGCCAACCCGGCCATTGAGGTGGAGAAGGTAATTGGGGAGCTGGAGGTGGGCGAGGCACTGGTGCAGTTTCTTGACGACAAAGGCGCTCCGTCCATGGTGCAGCGGTCGTTTATCTGTCCGCCTCACGGACAGATCGGACCCATCACTATCGAGCAGCGCCAGCAGCTGATGGCTAGCTCCATCGTCGCCGGCGTGTATGACACCGTAGTAGACCGTGAATCTGCCTATGAGCTGTTGAAGGGGAGGAACGTTCAACCCCAGGTCGGAGCAACCGCACCTCCTCAGCCAACTGGGCAGCCCCAGCCGTGGTACGCCAATCTGCCTTCGCTCGAATCGCTGGGTTTAGGAGGCGGAAGCGGCCGTCGCGGCGACAGCCTCGCGACGGCGATGGCCAAGAGCGCAGCCCGCACCATTGGAAGCAGCGTTGGGCGGCAGATTGTGCGAGGAGTCCTGGGATCGTTGCTGGGTGGTAACAGCCGCCGCTAGCGGGCTGAGCGGGGGAGTCAGATCGCGATCGATGCCGTCCGACAGACTTCCGCCGCCGCTAGGACCGTGTTGGTGTGAATCGTCACGGTGTCCTCCACGTGACTGGCGTACCCGCCGGCATAGACTGTCATCACCGGAATGTTCTTCGCCCGCGCGGCCCGGAAGATCAACTCATCCCGCGTCTTTAACCCATCGATGGACATGGTGAGGCCGCCAAGCTGGTCCTCGCGGAAAGGGTCGGCTCCCGCAACATAACAAATCAGCTCCGGTTCAAACTGCCGCAAGCCGGAACTGAGGGCATTATCGAGCCACGCCAGGTACTCCGCGTCGCCGCAGCCATCAGGCAGGTTTACGTCGATCGACGACGCCGGCTTGACGAAGGGGTAATTGTTTTCCTGGTGCAGCGAGATGGTGAAGACGTCCTTGCTGGGCCCGTGGCTGATGCTGACATGGGCGTCCGAACCCAGCGTCGCCGCCGGAACGGAAGGAAGCGGCGCAGCCTTGCCGGCGGAATTGCCGAAGATAAATGCAGTTCCGTTCCCTTGGTGCACGTCGCAGTCGATGGTCATGGCGCGGCGGATTTTCCCGCGTTTCTGCATGGCCCGGATGGCGACGGCGAAATCGTTGATCATGCAAAAGCCTTCGCCGTGATCAGGGAAGGCGTGGTGGAAGCCGCCGCCCAGGTTGAACGCGATGCCGTCTTGCAATGCGCGTTCCGCCGCCAGGATGGAGCCGCCGGTGTGCAACATGAAGGCGTCAACCACCTGCGGCGAATAGGGAATTTCCATCTGCAATTCCTCCCGCGCGGTCAGGCTGCCTTCCATCAGCTTGTTAACGTAGTGCGGTGAATGCACCAGCATTACGTCCGATTCGCTGGCAGCTTCCGGGATGAGGAAATCGCTTTCGTCGGCTACTTGCTGCGCCAGCAGCCGTTCGCGAATAAGACGATATTTGTCGGCGCGGAAGACGTGCTCGCCGATGGGCAGGAAGTACTTCTCGCTATAGACCAGCTTGAATGGCAGCATGGGCCGACGATCTGAGACCTTCAAACTCCGCGTTGCAACCCTGTATTCTAGACCTGTTCCGCGCGCGCGAGAAGCACTTGGGCAAACGCCCACTTCTTCATTCTTTGAAGGAGACGACCTTTCAGGACGTCCGCAAGTATCGCCAAAAACGTTGGGCTGTAGCCGCGGCGGTGCTTCGCAGTGATTCGATCCGAAGTTCCTTACCTGGTCAGTCTCCAGGTAAGTTCCCAATCCGACCTGTAGGTGAGGGGTGCGGCTGCAACCAAGGTCGGGCCCTAAAGCCCTCGCAGGGGGCGCAAATATGTCGAATTAACGTTTTCTCTTTACGACAGAGTCTTTGTGGGTCACACTCCTCCAACTTCAACAAAAACCAAATGGAGGCTGTATCCATGAAGAAAGCTGTACGGCTTTGCCTGGGGTTGTTGATTCTCTCTCTCCTCTCGCTGACCGGAGCCGTTGCTCAGGATCAGTACACCGAGGGCGCTGTCGAGCGTGTCAACCTGGTCCACATCCTTCCCGGCCACTTCAACGCGTTCATGGAGGACATGAAGAACAATCTTCAGCCCATCTGGGAAGCGGAAAAAAGTGCGGGCATAATCGAGGGCTATCAGGTCTTCTTTAACCAGACCAAGTCCGGCCCCGAAGACTGGGATTTCGGCGTATCCCTCACGTACAAGAACATGGCTGCCCTCGACGGTGTCGGCATGAAAGTCCTTGATCTCCGAATGAAGCATTTTGGGGATAAGAGCAAAGAACAGAAAGCCATCGACAAACGCGTCGAAAACGCTGTGACGGTCACCAGTTACCTGATCAGGAACGTCACGCTGAAGTAATTCCAAGCATACATTCGTTACTCTGCGACGTTGCCTCATAAGGCGCGTCGCTTTTTCGTTTAAGATGGCGTCCATGGCCACCGCCGTTCCGATCGGCTCGTTTCGTCGTGCAGCCCGCTATAACCGGCTCGCCACGGCAGGAGTAGCGATGGTGGCGGTTTTCCTGGTCTGCGCCCTATTCGCACCCTGGATTGCCCCTTACGATCCGGCCAGCATTCATCTGCCGTCACGCTTGCTCGGGCCTTCGGCGGCGCACTGGTTCGGTACCGACGAACTGGGACGCGACATTCTCTCGCGCATCATCTATGGCGCTCGTATTTCCATGCTGGTAGGCGGATGCGTGGTGGCCGCGTCGCTGACGCTGGGTCTCATCTTCGGCTCTATCGCCGGCTACTATGGCGGCGTTACCGACCGGCTGCTGAACGTGGTGGTGATGAACGCCTTCATGTCGTTTCCGGGAATTCTGTTGGCGATTGCCTTTGTCGCCTTTCTCGGTCCGGGCATCTTCAACCTAATCTTCGCCCTGTCGCTGGGAGGATGGGTGGGCTACGCACGCCTGGTACGCGCCCAGGTGCTAGCGGTGCGCGAGCGCGAGTTTGTCGAGGCCGCGCGGGCGCTGGGGGCCAGCGATGCCCGGATCATCGTGCGCCACATTCTGCCGAACATTATTCAGCCCATCATCGTGCAGGCGGCGATCGGCATGGCGGGAGCGATCCTGGCCGAGGCGACTATGAGCTTCCTGGGGCTGGGGGTGCCACCTCCGGCCGCCAGCTGGGGATCGATGTTGAATGACGCCCGCTCCCACCTGTTCGACTCGCCGCATTTGGTGTTGTTTCCCGCCGCCGCAGTCATGCTGGCAGTGCTGTCCTTCAATTTCATCGGCGACGGCCTGCGGGACTATCTCGATCCGAGAGCGCGCATTGAGGTGGGTCTGTAAGAGCAGTGGCCAGTGGCTAGTGGCTAGTGGCCAGTGCGATTCAAAACGGTATGCTTCACCGCTGACTACCGTTGGTCTTGAAGCAAACACCGGAGGCCGTGCTTTCCTTGCTTGGCCGCGGCCACGGATTCACACTGGACAAACCGCAGGTCCTTCGACGGCAGTGCGCAAAGACGGCGCACCTCCGCTCAGATGACAATTCTGATAGGGCAGCTCTACCTCGAACCGGGGTGGGAGGAGAGGCGGTGTCTTGCGGGACACCGCCTCTCTGTGGTGACTACTTCGCCGCGGGCTGGACCTGGTCTTTCGCGTCCTTCTCGGAAGCCTCGGCGCCGGGCATCAAGTTCTTCAGCGGCGCTTTCAATGGCTCGTCGAGTTCGGGACGCGGCAGCGGCTTGCGCGGCAGCATCTGGTCGCGCATGGCGGTGTTGTAGACGAAGATGGCTTCTACCACGGCGGCTTGCGCCAGGTCTTCCGGCACCAGCCGCTCGTAGGTGTCCATGTTGGAGTGGTGGGAGCGCGAGCTGTAGTCGAGCGGGTCCTGGATGAACTGGAATCCGGGAATACCCACGCCATCGAAGGCTTCATGGTCGGTCCCGCCGGTGTTACGCAGCGTGATGGTGGTAACCCCCAAGTCCTTCAGTGGCTCCATCCATTGCGCGAAAATAGGACCCACGGACGCGTTCTCCTGCAGGTAAATGCCGCGAATCCTTCCGCTGCCGTTGTCGACGTTGAAGTAGCCGGAAATCTTCTGCTGCTCGGGTTTAACCTGCAGCGGGCCGCCCGGCTTGCGCAGCCACTCGGGCATCTTGAGCTGGTCGGGCGCGGTGGACAGGGGCACGTTGCCGAAGTGCTGCTTGACGTAGCCATAGGAGCCAAATTCGCCTTCTTCTTCGCCGGTCCAGAGAGCGACGCGAATGGTGCGGCGCGGCTTGACCTGCAGCGTGTTGAGGATGCGCATGACTTCCATCGCAACTACGGTGCCGGCGCCGTTATCGGTTGCGCCGGTGGCGGAGGCCCACGAATCCAGGTGGCCACCAACCATCACCACTTCATCTTTCAGCTTGGGATCGGTGCCGGGTATTTCGGCGATGGTGTCGTAACCGTGCTCGTGATCGCCGGTGAACCTGGTGTCAACGTTCATCTCAACGGAGACGGGCACGTGCGCCTTCAACAGGCGATACATGCGTCCATAGTTTTCAATGGCCATGATCACGGCGGGCAAAGGTGTAGCGGTCTCGCGCTTGTAGGACTCCCATCCGAAGCCGCCGCTGCTGTCGACGAAGATGGTACCGCCGGAGCCGCCGCCGTCGCGGCCATCGCGGCTGGGCAGGATGACGGCGAGGGCGTGCTCGTCGACGAGGAACTTGCCCACCTGCTGGCGCAGTTCGAGACGCTTCATGAATTGCGCCATGAAATCCTGATTGCGCGCCTTCAACGGATAGTCGGTGAGCTTCTTCAGCTCGGCATCATCGTAGCGGGTGGAGAGAGGCTTGGTGACTTCGGGCACTTCGCGCATAGCGCCCAGCAGAACGATCTTGCCGGCAATTTTCCCCTTGTACTGGTCGAGGTCCTTGGCGTCGTTGATGTCCATCCAGACGGCGGAAGCGGTGATGGGGCCGCTGGTGGCGGGCGACCATGGCAGGGCTTGCGCGATGAAGACCGCGGTATCAGGCGCAGTCATGCGCACCCAGGTATTGAGCTGCTGCCAGCCCATGCCGAACTCGCCCCAGTCTTCCAGGTGAGCGTTGCTGCAGCCCATGGCGGTGAACTGATCGCGAGTCCAGGCGTTGGCGTGCGCCAGGTTCGGCGAACCGGTGAGCCGCGGGCCAATGTCGTCAGCGAGGGCGGAGGCGTATTCCATCACATGGGAGTGATTGATGCCTTCGTTGCGGATCTGCTGGTACATGGCGTAATCCAAAGTTTCGCGCTCGGGCTGCGGCATGGCATAGGAAGGCTGCGCGGCGGCGGTGGCGGACTTGGACTTGTCGGCGGCGGAGAGAGGAAGAGCAAAGCTGAGCAGCAGGGAGAGAGAAAGACGCAAAGTTCGATGTTGCATGTAAGGGGAACAACTCCGTTCGAGGAATTTCCAATCAAGGAGAGTACCAGAAGCGCTTTGGACGCAGGACTCCTATGGGACGAGATGCACGTCGCGGGCCGTCGTTGACGCCGGGGTTTTGATTGGGGCGCAATTGCCTTCAGCTACTTAGCTGCCAAGCGACGCCGCAGCGTGTTCAGTTTAGAACGGAAGTGTCCATTGGCGAACAAACAGGGGGCTGCCAAAGCCCAGGCGAACCCGCATAATCAAAAGACAGTAGAAGAGTTAGGATGCGTCCGAAGCGGCGTTCGGATTGCATCTGAAAGTTTGAGGTTAGCCGAGGAACAAATGCGCACGTTGCTTACTGATTTGCAATACGCCGGTCGCCAGTTAATGAAGGCGCCGGGCTTCGCCATCATTGCGATCTTGACGCTGGCGATCGGCATTGGCGCCAACACTGCGATCTTTTCGGTGGTGAACGGCGTGTTGCTGAACCCGCTTCCGTATCCCGAGCCCGATCGCCTGGTGACGTTGTTTCACGACAAGCCGAGTTTCAGGACCGGATCGATCTCGTACCCGAATTTTCTGGACTGGCAGCGCGACAACCAAAGCTTTGAGGCGATGGCGGCATACCGGCACCAGGGCGGCATGACTCTGACCGGCGCCGGCGATCCGGAGAACGTCCAGGGTGAGATGGTGTCAGCAGGGTTCTTCGAGATTCTGGGTGTGCGGCCGGTTGCGGGGCGCAGCTTTACGGCGAATGAGGACCGGCTGGGTGCGCAGCCGACGGTGATGATCTCGGAAGGCCTGTGGAAGCGCAAATTTGGCTCGAATCCTCACATTGTGGGACAGAGCATTATTCTCGACGGCGTAGACCGCACCATTGTAGGCGTGGTGCCCGCGAGCTTTAAGTTGGAGCAGTGGAACTTCCATACCTCCGAGGCGTACACGCCGGTGGGGGAATGGCGGGAGCCGCAATTCCGCGCGCGCACTGCGGCCTGGGGACTGGACGCAATTGCGCGATTGAAGCCGGGAGTGACCCTGGCTGGCGCGCAGCAGGACATGGCGCGAGTGAATCACGGGCTGGAGACGGCGTATCCCGACGTCGACGCCGGGATTAAGACGTACATGCTCCCGATGAAGCAGGAAATTGTGGGCGACGTTCAGCCGGTGTTGTGGGTGCTGATGGGCGCAGTGCTGTTTGTGCTGCTGATTGCGTGCGTGAATGTGGCCAATCTGCAACTGGCGAGGTCGACTGCGCGGGCCCGTGAGTTTGCGGTGCGGGTGGCGCTGGGAGCGCAGCAGGGAAGACTCATCCGGCAAGTGCTGACCGAAAGCGTGCTGTTGGCGATAGTGGGCGGTGCGTTCGGATTGCTGCTGGCCTACTGGGGCGCGAAGGCGGCCATGGCGGCAGCTCCCGACATGTTGCCGCGTGCCGAGAACGTGGGAATCGACAGCCACGTGCTGCTCTTCACTTTCCTGATTTCGGTGGTAGCGGGAGTTGTGTTTGGGCTGGCGCCGGCGCTGCGGACCTCGCGCACCCAGGTGAGCGCGACGTTGAACCAGAACGGACGGTCGCTGGTGGGCTCGCATCACCGCGCGCAGGCGGTGTTCGTAACGGTAGAGATGGCGATGGCCCTGGTGCTGCTGGTGGGCGCCGGGTTGATGCTGCGTACCCTGGTGCAGCTGATGAACCTGAATCCTGGTTTTAATCCGCACAATGTAATCACGTTTAATGTGACGCCCTCAGGGTCGCTGGCGCGACAGTCGCCCGACGCGATTCGCGCGGCGTATCGGCAGATGGAGAGCACGATCCGCGCGGTGCCGGGAGTGGAGAGCGTTTCGTTCGATTGGGGCGCACATCCCATGCGCAGCGATTGGGAAGAGTCGTTCTGGGCGGATGGCATGGTGCGGCCGGAGCATCGCGCCGATCTGCCGCTGGCGTTGCGCTATGGCGTCGAGCCGGATTATCTGAAGGCGATGCGGATTCCGTTGCTGCGTGGCCGGTTTATCACGGACGCAGATAACGAGCACGGGTCGCGAGTGGTGGTGATCGACGAGAAATTCGCCGAGCGGTATTTCGGCGGACAGGATCCCATCGGCAAGCACCTGCACTTTCCCGAGGAAGAGTCGATGGGCCCGCGCGACGACGAGATTGTCGGTGTGGTAGGGCACATCAACCAGTGGGGGCTGGACAAGGACGGCACGCAGAGCCTGCACGCGCAACTGTACGAACCGTTTCAGCAGACGCCGGACCAGATCATGCGGCGGGTGGCCGAAGGCTGTGACACGTTTGTTCGTACGCGCGACGGCGTCGACCCGGGCTCGGTGTTTCCCACGATCCGGCGAGTGCTGACGCTACTGGACAACCAGATGGTGGTGGACGACGAAGAAAAGATGGAGCAGACGGTGGCGGAGTCGATTGCCAAGCAGCGATTCGCCATGATGCTGTTCTCGGTGTTCGCCGCCGGAGCGCTGTTGCTGGCCAGTATCGGGATTTACGGTGTCTTGTCTTACATTGTGGGGCAGCGTACCCGGGAAGTGGGCATCCGCATGGCGCTGGGCGCGCAGAGGGGCGACGTGATGCGCACTGTGCTTCGCGACGGCGCGGGCATGACGCTGCCAGGCGTGGGCATCGGCTTGGTGGCGGCGCTGGGCTTGACGCGGCTGATGTCGGCTATGCTGTTTGGGGTGAAGCCTACCGACGTGTTGACCTTCGCGTCTGTGGCCGCACTGCTGTGCCTGGTGGCGCTGCTGGCCTGTTACTTGCCAGCGCGACGGGCGGCGAAGCTGGATCCGATGCAGGCGCTGCGGTCGGACTAGGGTGGATTCATCTCACACATTCGAAAAGCGCGAATGTGGGGGGCACCCGAACCCGGCTCAGACCCGCAGTGCGCCGCGGAAGGCTCGGCCGGCATAGTACGATTCGGCGCCGTTGTGATAGACGAAGACACGGCTAAAGCGGCGATCACCGAAGATGGCGCCGCCGAGTTTCCGGATCTCGGCAGGCGTTTGTAACCAACTCGAGGTCTTTGTGTCGAAGGGCGCGAACTTCTGCAGTTCTCGATATTGGTCTTCGGTCAGAACCTCAATACCCATCTCCGCGGCCATGCCTGTGGCGCTGTGTTTCGGCTTGTGCTCTTTGCGCGAGTCCAGCGCTTCACGGTCGTAGCAAACACTTCTACGCCCTTTGGGGCTTTCCTCGGAACAATCGAAGAAAAGGTATTCGCCGGTCTTCTGGTTGTGGCCCACAACGTCGGGTTCGCCGCCGGTTCTTTCCATCTCGCTTAACGACCACAACTTTTCGGCATTGCCTTCCAGTCGCTTTTGGATTTCGGCCCATTTCAGACCTTCATGGCGGCTTGGATGTTTGTCGAAACGGGCGTGCAAGGTTCGGAGCAGATCTTCGCGTTGTTTGGTAGATAACTCTTTTTCCCGTGTGGTGCTCTTCATATCGTTGTCCTTATATGCCCCGAGGTTGTTGGACAGCTCTTTTCGAAACGAGTCGGCGAACAAGATGGCCTTTCCACATCCATAATCCGGTCAGGACCATGAGAGGGAAGAACACAAACCGGGTGGGCGGGGCGTACTGAGGGAGCTTGTCAAACGGACTATAGAGATAGCCGTAGATAGGGATGGCAAGGATGATGTGCATCCAGCGCACAAGGGTACGTCCAGAGAGATTTAATTTCATCGTCCAGTCTCCTTCAGTGAAGGCGTTACTGCAGTCTCGCCAGCACCCGTTCCAGGCCACCAATAAAGTTTTGCCAGCCGTACTTGGCGCCCTTGTAGGCATGCTCGTGGTCCGCGGTGAAGCCGGACTGTTCCATGCGCAACAACGTTCCCGTTGCGGTGGGCGTTAAAGTCCAAACCACGATGGTGTCGAGCCCCAAAGCGTCCCATCGATAGGAGAGCTGCCTGTCGGGCTCGATCGCCAGAACCTCCGAGCTGATGATGCCATCCCACTTGGGCATAGGGGTGGTGCGGAAATTAAACTTATGGCCAACGACGGGCTGGAAGTCGTTTTCCATCAGCCATTCCTGAATCAGCGGGCCCTGGGTGAGGGCGCGCCAGATTTTTTCCGGCGGGTGGGGCAGTTCTCGTTCAATCACAAGTGAGCGTGTAGCGGTCATTGGTCCATCCGTTTGAGGAATTCTTCCAGGCGATCGAAGCGGTGGTGCCAGAAGCGGCTGTAGTAGCTCATCCAGTCGACCAGCGGCGCGAGGGCGCGCGGCTGGGCGCGGTAGTGGGTCTCGCGTCCGCTATGCCGGGCGCGCACCAGGCCGGCGTGCTTGAGGACCCCCAGATGCTTCGACACCGCGGGCTGGGAGACGCCCGAGCTGTCGGTCAGCATGCGCACGGTTTGCTCTCCCTCACGGCTTAGACGCTCGAAGAGCGCTCGCCGGGTGGGATCGGCCAGGGATTTGAACAAAACATCGGAAGCGGTCTGCATAAGCTAACTCATAACCTTTCGGTTATGAGTTATAAATAACCGTTTGGTTATGGATTGTCAAGATGGTTGAGATAAATTTCGCCCGCGTTTTCCTGCGCTTCGTCCCGGGTTGCGCTATCTTCGAAATACTGGGGGAGAGATGATTGGGGGTGGGGTCCACGCGGTCGAGGTTGTGTTTCTGCTGTTGTTGGGATTTGTGGTGCTGTTTGCAGCGCTCGCCACCAAACTCAAGACGCCCTATCCCATTGTGTTGGTGGTAGCGGGGCTGCTGGTCAGCTTCCTTCCCGGCATTCCCAAGATCGAGCTCAATCCGGACGTGATCTTCCTTCTTGTGCTGCCGCCGTTGCTTTACTCGGCGGCATGGACTACGTCGTGGCGGGAGTTCCGCTTCAATCTGTTTAGCATCACGCTGCTGGCGTTTGGGCTAGTGTCATTCACCGTGGCCGGTGTGGCCGTGGCAGCGCCGCTGGTGTTTGCGGGCTTTACCTGGCAGATGGGATTTGTTCTGGGCGCCGTGGTGTCGACCACGGACGCCATTGCCGCCACGTCCATTGCCCGGCGGGTGGGGTTGCCGCAACCCATTGTCGATTTGCTGGAAGGCGAGAGCCTGGTCAACGATGCCACCGGATTACTGGCGCTGGAGTTTGGGTTGGCCCTGGTGGTGCACTCGCGCACTCCAACGCTGGCGGGCGCGATGGGTCGGCTGTGCTACTTGACGATCGCGGGACTCGCGATCGGATTGCTGATCGGGGTTGCGGTGCAATGGTTCGAGAACCAGATTGACGATGGGCCGATTGAGATTGCCGTCAGTATTCTGGTGCCGTATGGGGCGTACCTGGCGGCGAACCGCGTGGGCGCCTCGGGTGTTCTGGCGGTGGTGGCGTGCGGACTGTACTTGAGCCGCAAGAGCGCGCGGTTTTTTTCACCGCGGGTGCGCCTGCAGGCCTGGTCGGTATGGGAAGCGCTGTCGTTTGCGTTGAACGGCCTGGTGTTCGTGCTGATCGGCTTGCAGCTGCCCTATGTGATGGATGGCATGCGTTCGTACAGCCGTAAAGAGCTGATGGTGTACGGCGCATTGTTCAGCGCACTGCTGATCGTGCTGCGCCTGGTGTGGACGTTCCCCGGGTCAAGGATCGGCTATTGGTTGCGGACGCGGCTGCTCCATCAGAAATATCGCAAGCCAAATCCGCGAGGCGTTTTTGTGGTTGGCTGGACGGGGATGCGTGGTGTGGTGGCGCTGGCTGCCGCGATGGCGCTGCCCGAAACGCTGACGGATGGTAGTCCGTTTCCGCAACGCAACCTGATCATCTTCCTTACGTTCTGCGTCATCCTGGTGACGCTGGTGCTCCAGGGGCTGAGTTTGCCGTGGCTCATCCGCAAGTTGGGACTGGCGGGATTGAGCGGGCCAAACTGCGAGGAGCGGGAGGCACGGCGCGTCATGACGCAGGCTGCGCTGGAGAGGCTGGAGCAGATGCGTGGGACCGATGGAAAGAAGTTTGCGGAGTTATATTCGGACATCGAGTCGCACTACCTGCATCGGCTGGCGGTGCTGGATGATAAGAGCAATGACGAGGAAACCGGCAAAGTGCACAGCCGGATGATGGATGTGACGCTGGAGTTGCTGCGGGCGGAACGGGATGCGGCCATTGCTTTGCGCGAGCGAGGGCGAATCAACGATGAAGTGCTGCGTCAGTTGGAGCGGGAGCTGGACTTACGCGAAAGTGAAGTGGCCTTGTCTCGGGAAGCCACAGCGTGATGCCAGGCTACATTCGCGGTGATTAGAGTACGTTGACCGCGCGGGCGGCCAGCAGGGCGATGATCGACAGGGAAATGATGGCCTGCAACATCATGGAAACTTTGGCCCAGCGCGAGAGTACGGCCGTGTCGGTAGGAGAGAAGGCCGTACTGGTGTTGAAGGCAAGGAAGAGATAGTCGAGGAAGTTGGGCGACCAGGTGAGGTCAGCCTCCGACTGACGCATCATCTGGGGAAAGAAAAATGAACTGCCGGCGGCCCCGCCGGCGGAATCGCGGCCCATCGGGCCGCCGGCGTCGAGCTTCCAATACCACAAGGCGAAAACCAGAACATTGGTGAACCAGAGCAGGACAGCGGAAGTTAAGAGGGTCTTGGGCGGATCCTTGTGGCTGGGAAGTCCTTGGATCAGAAGCCCCAGCGAGCCGATGAGGGCCAGGGTGATGACGCCGATAGCAATGAAGGTCAGGATTTTGGTGATGTCGTAGCGTTCGCGATGATAGCTGAACGCGATGGGGATGAGGAGAGCGAAGATGACGGCGAACAGCAGCCAGCGCGGACCGACCGAGAGCCGATCGGGGAGAGCGTAGTGGATCAGCCCGTCGGCCACCATGGCGACAAACGCCGGCCAGCGGGGTTCTCGGACTTTGGCAGACTTGGCAGCGGTCCGGGTCATCTGCGACAGGGTAACACTAACGTCTAGGGCCGGTTGCGGCGGCTGCTTCAGGACAGACGAGCGAAGATAGCGAATTGGTGACGTAAATCACAGAATGTAGTGCCGCGGCGGGGCTAGATTGGTCAGTCCGGGTCGCCCCGACCTGGGGAGAGCTGATTTATGCCGCAGAATTATGTTCCGATTTTTATTTTTGCCTTTGTGGCCTTTCTGGTTGCCGGCGGCACCGTGGCGCTGTGCACGCTGATCCGTCCTAAAAATCCTTCCGCTACCAAGCTGATGCCCTATGAGTGCGGCATCACTCCCTTCGATAATGCTCGCGGGCGTTATACCGTGCGCTTTTACATCGTGGCCATTTTGTTCGTGGTATTCGATGTGGAGACGGTGTTTCTGTTTCCCTGGGCAGTGCAGTTCAAGTTGCTGGGGTTGTTTGGGCTGATGGAGATGATGATGTTCCTGGGGATCCTTATTGTCGGGTACATCTGGATATGGAAGAAAGGCGCATTGGAGTGGGTGTGAGGTATCGCTTCACTGCGTAAAAGCGGTTGCCGGGGGTAGGGGTCCTTCGACTCCGGTCCGCAAAAGCGGCGGACCTGCGCTCAGGATGACAAAAAGCGGTGGTCGATGGCGGTTGCCAGTGGCCAGTTAAGAGCCTTCCCTAAACGAAGTTTCCTGCACGATCTGTCTGCACAACCTTTCCCTACAATACCTTCCCCGCGTTGGCGATGACCGACTGCATCACCGGGGTTAGTTGGACAATCAGTTCGGCGTTGTAGGAGTGCGAGGTGGTGTCCGCGATGACGCTGGGAGTGGCGCCGAAGATTCGAAAAGCCCCCAGGGCATAGCCGCGCGATTTGTAGGCAGGCGAGCCGGGGCGCACCGCGGGATCGACGTTGGTGATGATGATCGACACGGTGTTGTCCTGGTTGCGCCGGATGTCAAAGGTACGAAACTGTTGGGGATGATCGCGTAGAGAGCAAGTTTCCACTTCCCAAAAGCCCAAGGTTGGATCGCCGTGGGGGCCGGGCTGGGGCGTAACCACGTTGACATGACGGTGCCCCGCCATCCACAGGATGAGGTTGGGATAGGTATGCAACATGTTCAGGACGTAATCATCGGTGTATTCCGGCCCGGGCCACATGGGGAATGGCGTTGTATCGGTAAGGGTATTCTGCGGCAGGATCGGCACATGCGCGGCGATGATCATCAACTGGTTGGCCGCCTGGCCGGCGTTGAGTTCATCGACCAGCCATTGATAGCGGCGGTCGTCCAGCGCGCCGGCGGCGTAATCCGCCTGGTCCGGCCCTTTTACGGTGTCGTCGAGCACGATGATCTTAATGGGAATATCGGACTTGGGCACAAAGCTGTAACAGGCGAAGTCCTGGTCGAGATTGCGCTGGGTGAATCCGTGCCCGACGGGGCTCGTTGTGGTGTTGAAGAACTCCTTCATCCAGTTCAGCGTGGTTGACGTCGATGTGGCCAGAGAATGCCGGCTGGCATCGGCGGCTACGGTTGGAGCTTTGTGGTAGTCGGCTTCAGGCCCGGCTTTGATCAAATCGCCATAGGGCGTAGTTCCGTCGAGCACCCCCATGTAGGCGCCCGTTTGTTGAATCGACACCGGTGGCGGATCGCCTTGGATACCAATATTGATGATGGTGTTGCCGACGTGGGCGTTCTGCGTCTTGGTGTCTTCAAAGGCACAGCCCATCCAGAACTGGTCGTGGTTGCCCATGACCTGATACCACTGCAGCTTCGGGATCGAGGCCGACGGCCTGAAAGGGCTGCTGGTAATCGATAAAGTATTGCCCCAGGTGTGCTCCCGAGCTGGGCGTAATAACCTTGCCGTCGATGGTGTCGAGAAACCAGCGCAGCTCGTTGTACTGCGTGTTATTGCAGGCGTCGCCCAGCGACATGCCGAAGTCGAAGGGCTTCGTTTTGTGCATGGCGTTGATGGTCTGGACCGCGGCGTCCAGCACCTGCGGCGTCGAAAGCAGGATGGGCGAGTAGGCCGACGACTGTCCGTTCGACTCCGGCCCGTAGGGAGCAATCCATCCCGTGTAGATCGGTTGGGCTGGCGACTCCTTGTCGGCGATGTGAATGTCGGAGATGGAGAAGTAGTAGAGCAGCCGCGCCGCATTTGCGCGCCCCGGTATAGGAGGGTGCCAGGTCTTTGCGCACAATATGCTGCAATGGGCCGCCCACCGTCCATGCACTGTATTGGTACTGGGCATACAGGGCGACGTCGCCGGGATGCAGTTGGCGCACGGACGGGCTAAGCGCTACCGGGCACACCTGCTGTTGTGCGGTGGTATAAACCTGGTCGGCGATGGGCCAGGAGACGACCTGCGGCGCATTCGTGCCACCGCAGCCGGCGAGCTTTAACGTAGCCAGGCCGATGCCCACTCCTTTGACGAAATCCCTCCTGGTTAATCCTGTTTGCTGGTAGTCAATCGCCACAAGTCTCTCCCGTTCCTTAGAAGTTCTTAAGGGCAACGCCAGTTTGAAACCCCGGCTTACAGTGCCGGTAGAAATACGTGCAGGTGCCCTGCCATGAAAGGTGAACAGCCCTTCATGGTTAGCCGGCGAGGCCGGGCCGCGGGAGGTTTGGCCGAGATTTGTGATTTTCGAGGGGAATTGAACGTTCCGCCGATTTTGGGAAACGCCCTTCCATGTCCCTGTGCAATGTTGCGTCTGCGGGAAAGAATGTGACTGACATCACAGCTTGCCGTGACTCCCGCACAAGCTTCTGACCCCCTGCCCTGCTTACACTGAAACTTCGATAGCGAGCAGCCAGCGTTGCAGAAGAGAGGCATGGCAATGCCCGAGGAAAACGAGAAGCCGAATCCAGTCTCCCCGGTCGGTGGGAGGTTCCGCGGGACCATCGCCGTCGGCCGAGCCGAAGGCCGCTGATACCGCCGCCGAAAAGGCCAGGGCTGTGACCGCAGCTACCCCGAACCCCGCGACTTCCACCACAACTCAGCCGGTTGTTCCGGTTTCAGCCAAGCCTGCCCCTCCGCCGGCAGCTAAGCCCGCAGCCGCTCCTGTAAAGCCGGAAGCTCCCAAGCCGGAGCCCTGGGAGGCACCGTTCGTCCGGGCGCTGAAGAGCCAGTACGGCTCAGGCCTGCGCGAGGCCTGCACTTACATGGGCCAGCCTTACCTGGTGGTAGACAGCTCGCTGGCATACGAAATTCTGCTGCGCATGCGCGACGAGCAGCAGTTCGACTACTGCGTCGACATTACCGCTGTCCATTATCCCAAGCGGGAAGCCCAGTTTGACTTGGTTTACGTCCTGTATTCGTTCGCCAACAACCAGCGGATTCGGGTAAAGGCGCAATTCAACGAGGGCGAGCCAGTACGTAGCGTGTGCGGCATCTGGCCGACGGCTAACTGGCTGGAGCGCGAAGTCTACGACATGTTCGGCATTGTGTTTGAAGAGCATCCCGACCTTAAGCGCATCCTGATGCCCGATGGGTGGATTGGTTACCCGCTGCGCAAGGATTACCCGATCCTGCAGCAGGACCAGGAATGGGTGAAGAACAATCTGGGCATCGAGAGTGCACAATGAGCGATTCCACCCAAGCTGATTACCTCGATCTCGATACCAAAGACGAAACCTTTCTCGACGCCAACGAGCTGGTCCTCAACATGGGGCCGCAGCACCCGTCGACCCACGGCGTGCTGCGCGTCATCCTCAAGCTCGATGGCGAGAAGGTCCTGGGCACCGAGTGCGTGATCGGCTACCTGCACCGCGGAGTAGAGAAGATTGCCGAGAACCGCACCTACGCGATGTTCAACCCTTACGTCGACCGCATGGACTACGTGGCCGCGGTCTCCAACGGGCTGGGCTACTGCGAAGCGGTGGAGAAGCTGCTGAATGTGGAAGCTCCGCCGCGGGCACAGTACATTCGTGTGATCCTGACCGAGTTGTGCCGCCTGGCCAGCCACCAGGTCTGGCTGGGTACGCACGCACTCGACATTGGCGCACTGACGCCGCTGTTTTATTGCTTCCGCGACCGTGAAGAAATTCTGAAGATTTTCGAGAAGTATTGCGGCGCCCGCCTGACCACCCATGCCTTTCGCATCGGCGGCTGCATCTACGAGGCCTACGACGGCTTCGAGCAGGAATGTTTGAAGCTCTGTACCGCGTTTCTGCCCAAGCTGGACGAGTACGAAGAGCTGCTGACCACCAACCGCATCTGGATGGAGCGCACCAAGGGCGTGGGAATTCTTAACGCCAAAGACTGCATCGCGCTGGGCGTGACCGGGCCGGTGCTGCGCGCCAGCGGCGTGAAGTGGGACCTGCGCAAGGCGCAGCCGTACGAGTGCTACAGCAAGTTTGATTTCGAGATTCCCACCGGGGTGAATGGCGACACGTACGACCGGTACCTGGTGCGCATCGAGGAGATGCGGCAGTCGGTGCGCATCATCCGCCAGGCGGTCGAGGGACTGCCGCAAGGGCCGATCATTGCCAAGATTCCCAAGGTGCTGAAGCCGCCGCCGGGCGAGGTCTATCACTCCATCGAAGCGCCTAAGGGCGAGCTGGGATATTTCATTGTGAGCGACGGATCGACGCAGCCTTATCGCCTGCGAGTGCGGCCGCCGTCGTTTGTCAATCTGCAAGCCCTCGACAAGATGGTGCGCGGACTGCTGGTGGCCGACGTCGTCGCGGTCATCGGCACGCTCGACATCGTGCTCGGGGAGGTGGACCGCTAATGTTTGACTCCATCAAAGCCTACCTAAGCTCTACTGCGACGCCGGGCGAAGCCGGCAGCATGCTGTGGGCGACCATCTACATCCTGATCATCGTTGCCGGAATCTCGCTGTGCGTGATGGCCATGACCTGGCTGGAGCGCAAGATCCTGGCCCACATGCAGATTCGCCTGGGCCCGATGCGCGTTGGCCCGCACGGCCTGCTGCAACCGTTCGCCGATTCGCTCAAGCTGCTGATCAAGGAAGACATCATCCCGCAGGAGGCCGACAAGCTGGTCTTCTGGAGCGCGCCGGTCGTGGTTACCATGACCGCATTCACCACGTTCCTGGTCATCCCGTTCGGCCGCACCCACGCTGTTACCGACATGAACATCGGCATCCTGTTCATGCTGGGCGTGTCGTCGCTGGGCGTGCTGGGCATCATCATGGCCGGGTGGTCGTCGAATTCGCATTACCCGCTGATGGGCTCGCTGCGTTCCAGCGCACAGATGGTGTCGTACGAAATTGCCATGGGGCTGGCGATTATCTGCGCGGTCATGATGACCAGCTTGCAGACGGGTACGGGCACGCTGAGCATGATCGGCATCGTCGAAGCGCAGGCCGCGCAGCATACCTGGTTCATCTTCAAATTCTTCCCGCTGGGCTTCCTGGCGTTCGGCATCTTCGCCATTGCGATGGTGGCCGAAACCAATCGCGCTCCGTTTGATTTGCCGGAAGCTGAGTCGGAGTTAGTAGCCGGTTTTCATACCGAGTACAGCGGCTTCCGCTGGTCACTCTTCTTCCTGGCGGAGTACGCGGCGATGCTGGCGGTTTCGGCGATCGCGGTCACGCTTTGGCTGGGCGGCTGGATGCGTCCCTTTCCCAACTGGATGAGCGGATCGATCTGGGACACGGCGTTTTCGCTCTTCCCGGCGCTGACCCTGTTCGGCCTTGCCGGCTTGTGCCTGCTGGGTGCGGCCCGCATGCCGAAGATAAGGCAGATGAAAATCCAGACGACCGGCCTGGCGATTTTCGGATTGCTGCTGGGCCTCATTGGCCTGGTGCTGCTGGTTCCGGGCGTGCGCGAGCGGGTGCAGGACATTTACTGGTTCGTGGTGAAGGTCGCGTTCTTCATGTACCTGTACATCTGGTATCGCGGCACGTTTCCGCGCTACCGCTTCGATCAGCTGATGAAGGTGGGATGGAAAGTGCTGCTGCCTGCCGGATTGGCTGTCCTGATTGCGACCGCGATCATTGGATTAATGCCGCAACTAACGTCGGCCATCGTGGGGGTGCTGCCGTGAGTTTCAAACCACTGCTCCGCAAACTTCTACTGGTCGATTTGATCAAGGGATTGAAAGTCACCTTCAACTATCAGGCGCCTAGTGAGGCGATTACCGAGCAGTATCCGCTGGAGCGGCCACAGATTGCCGAGCGCTATCGCGGGCAGCCGCGGCTGCGCAAGAAGGAAGGCACAGGCGAGTCGGAGTGCATTGTCTGCAACCTGTGCGCGCTGGCATGCCCGGAAAAGTTGATTGTGGTGAAGGGCGAGCGCAATCCGGTAACCAAGCGTAAAGAGCCGGTGGCGTGGACCTACGACCTGAGCCGCTGCATGTTCTGCGGACTGTGCGCCGAGGCGTGCTCGACCGACGCGCTGGAGTTGACCCAGGACTACGAGATGGCGCTCTACACCCGCGACGGCATGGTGCTGGATCAGAAGGCGCTGGAAGACGGGCACACCCCGCATAAGTACGAGAAGTAGCGGTGGATTCCGGTGTAGGGTCCCTCGCTGGCGCTCAGGATGACAACAAGTTTTGGCTAAGTGTGATTGCTAGTGGCTATTTATGAATCCAGTCGGCACAACGTTTTTCTTTTACTTTCTCGCGGTGATGGCGGTTGTTTCGGCGATCGCGGTGATAACCCGACGCAATCCGGTGCACGCGGCGCTGTCGCTGATTGTGACCCTGCTGTCGCTGGCCGGTTTCTACCTGATGCTGTACGCCCCGTTCGTGGCTGGCGTACAGATCGTGCTCTACGCCGGCGGAATCATGGTGCTGTTCCTGTTCGTGATCATGCTGGTGAACCTGGAGCAGAACATCCGCGAGTACCAGTTCAACAAGCAGTGGATGGTGGGAACGATTGCGGCGCTGGCGCTGGGCGCGTTGTTGCTCTTCGTGTTCCGCAGCGGGTACGGGACGTTCCCGGCGGCATTCTCGCAGGGCTTCCGCGGGCTGGAAGGCGACAACACACAGCAAATCGGACTGGCGCTGTACGGGCAGTACATGTTGCCCTTCGAAGTGGCCTCGCTGTTGCTGCTGGTGGCCATTGTAGGCGCGGTGGTCATGGCGAAGAAGAGGATTTGAGAAGCAGGGGTCAGGGGTTAGGGGCCAGGGGCCAGGCACGAAGGCTTGAGGTTAGGACATTTGAGCGGCTGGCTTCAGGTTAGGCGTTTGCTGAGAGCCTAAAGCTGAGAGCTGAGAGCTAAAAAGCCAAAAGCTGCAAGCGAAGAAATGGAATTTATGACCGAGATCACCACATTGCATTACCTGGTTGTTGCGGCATCGCTGTTCATCATCGGCACCATTGGCGTGCTGACGCGGCGCAACGTGGTCATCATCCTGATGTCGATTGAGCTGATCCTGAACGCGGTCAACCTGAACCTGGTCGCGTTCTCGCGGCTCTACGGCTTGCACGGGCAGGTGTTCTCGATCTTCGTGATTACCGATGCGGCTGCGGAAGCCGCGGTAGGCCTGGGCATCATCATCGCCTTCTTCCGTAACAAGGAGACGGTGAACGTGGACGAGATTGACTTGATGAAGTGGTGAGAAACAGTGGTCAGTGAGCTGATGAATCCGAAAGTTTTACGCGGCAAAGTTTGTTGACGGCAATAGGGGTCCTTCGCTGGCGCTCAGGATGACGGCAAGTTTTGGGTTGTGCGAAGTGCCCAGCGCGGCGAGCTATGAGTTAAGGGCCACAGGCTAAAAGCTAAGAGCCCACTGCCCAGTGCCAGTCGCTAGTGTTAGCTATAAGAGTTCCGCCGGCTCAAGCCGGCTAAGGATCGTAAAAGTTGCGAAGAGACGCGAGCCTGAAGGCTCGCTCTACCCGAGCTTAAACATGTTTTTTCTAGACCACATCTGGTTCATACCGTTGTTTCCCGTCTTCGGTGCGGCTTGCATGTTCTTGTTTGGACGCAAGCTGTCAAAGTCGGCGGTAAACGGCGTCTGCGTCGGCGTGATTGTGCTGGCGTTCCTGTTCTCCTGCCTCGCGGTCTTCCAGTACACGGGATATTCGGCGGCGCAGCCCGGCAAGCCCTTCGAGAAGATCCTGTTCACCTGGCTGGGCACCGGCAGTGCGTCGCTGGCTTACCCCACGGCCGCAGGTTCGGCAGCCTTTAGGGCTGATGCCGGATTCCTGCTCGACCCGCTCTCCAGCATCTGGCTGCTGTTTGTGACCGGCGTGGGCATGCTCATCCACATTTACTCGATGGGCTACATGGCGCACGAGGGCGGTTACTACCGCTTCTTCGGCTACCTGAACCTGTTCATGTTCTCCATGCTTACGCTGATTCTGGCTAACAACTACGCGGTCATGTTTGTTGGCTGGGAGGGAGTTGGCCTGTGCTCCTACCTCCTGATCGGCTTCTATTTCCAGCGGCATTCGGCGTCCACCGCCGCTAACAAGGCATTCATCACCAACCGCGTCGGCGACGCGGGATTTCTGCTGGGCATGCTGACCATCGCCTGGTACTTCGGTTCGATCCAGTACACCGCCATCAATCACCTGGCGCGTAGCGGACGCTTTGCCATCGGCGACCATGTGATTACTGCGGCCTGCCTGCTCCTGTTCGTAGGCGCCTGCGGCAAGTCGGCGCAATTTCCGCTGTATGTCTGGCTGCCGGACGCGATGGAAGGTCCGACGCCGGTTTCCGCTCTGATCCACGCCGCGACCATGGTGACCGCGGGTGTGTACATGGTGGCGCGATCGAACGCGCTGTTCGTGCTGGCGCCGAATGCGATGAAGACGGTCGCCATCATCGGAGCGCTGACGGCGATTTTCGCGGCATCGATCGGGCTGGTGCAGAACGACATCAAGCGCGTACTGGCGTACTCCACCGTCTCGCAGTTGGGCTACATGTTCCTGGCGCTGGGCGTGGGCGCATTCGCCGCCGGCGTCTTCCACGTATTTACCCACGCGTTCTTCAAAGCATTGCTCTTCCTTGGCGCCGGCTCGGTGATTCACGCCATGGGCGGCGAGCAGGAAATGCAGCACATGGGCGCGCTGCGGGGAAAGATCAAGACCACCTTCGGCACCATGCTGGTGGCCACGTTGGCCATCTCGGGTATACCCGGGTTCGCGGGCTTCTTCTCCAAGGACGCCATCCTGTGGGAGACATGGTCACGGGAGAGCGGGGCGTATCGCTATTTGTGGTACATCGCGTTTCTGACTGCGCTGATGACCTCGTTCTACATGTTCCGGCTGATTTTCCTGACGTTCTATGGCAAGCCGCGCATGAGCCACGAAGTCGAGCATCACATTCACGAATCCCCCAAGACCATGACGGTACCTCTGGTCATCCTGGCGGTTTGCGCCATTGCGACGGGCTTCCTGGGACTGCCGCATAGCCTGGGCGGATCGAACCGGTTCGAGAAATTCCTGGAGCCGGTGTTCGCCAAGGAAGCGGTTGTGCTGGAGCACGAGGGCGCGGCGGCGCAGGTGGCCGCCGGCGAGCAGCAGGTGGAGCATACCGACCCCATGGAATACGCGTTGATGTTTGCGTCGGTGGGAGCGGCGGGCCTGGGCTGGTGGATGGCGAAGCGCTCGTACTCCAAGGCCGACAAGGGTTACAAGGAGCCGATCAAAGAGGTCGCTCCGGCGTTCTACAAGACGCTGTTCCGCAAGTGGTACATCGACGAGATCTACGACTGGTTTGTCACCGGACGCAAGAAGATCGGCGACGTGCGATTGGGCGCTATGGGCCTCGGCGAAGGCCTGTGGAAGTTCGACGCTGAGGTAATTGACGGCACGGTGAACGGCGCCGGCTGGATCACGCGCACCAGCGGCACAGTGTCGAGCTGGTGGGATAAGTGGATCATTGACGGGCTATTCGTCAACGGAGTTGGGATGGTAACCAAGCTGGCGTCGTATCCGGTGCGCCTGGTGCAGTGGGGCCTGGTGCAGTGGTACGCGCTGGTGATGGTCGCGGGCCTGGTTGGGTTTGTCTTTTATTACATCGTGAAGTGGTAGAGCGAACCAGTTATCGGGTTCGCGTCAAGGCCGGATCTTCAAAGAGAATTTCCTCTTGAAAACTTTCAGGGCGGCGATGGGATCGTTCGACGCCTGATAGGCTCGCTCTACCGGTAAACGATGGCAGAGATGATTGCGACGCCAAGATGGCGGCTAGCGCGAAGGCTCGTCGACTGCCGTTCAGCGAGTGTGAAGGTTATAGCTGAAGGCTGAGAGCTAATAAATGTATAACCACATTCTTTTGATTATCTTATTTACGCCGCTGCTGGGAGCTGCGCTCCTGCTGCTGGTGCCCAAGGAAAACAAAGAGGCGGTCCGCTGGATCGCCAATATCTTCGGATTTCTTGGTTTTGCAGTTTCGCTGCCGCTGATCCCATGGTTCTGGGCAGCGAAGGACCGCGCCGGCTTCCAGTTCATGGCGGGCACGCCCAATAACTGGATCCCCACGATCGGCTCGGGCTTTGTGATCGGCATTGACGGCATTTCGTTCCTGCTGATCATGCTGACCACCCTGCTGGGCGCCATCTCCATCCTGTCGTCGTGGAACGCCATCCAGGACAGGGTCAAGGAATATTACATCTGGTTCCTGGTGCTGCAGACCGGCATGCTCGGCGTGTTCATGTCGCTCGACATGTTCCTGTTCTTCGTTTTCTGGGAAGCCATGCTGGTCCCGATGTATCTGCTGATCGGCATCTGGGGCGGCCCGCGCAAACTTTACGCGGCCATCAAGTTCTTCCTGTACACCTTGTTCGGCTCGGTGCTGATGCTGCTGGGTATTTTGTTCCTGTACTTCCATCACCACACCCTGACCGGCGTGTACACGTTCTACCTGCCCGACCTGTACGCCACCGCGCCGAAGATCGGCGGGCACGCAGCCATCTGGCTGTTCTTCGCTTTCTTCCTCGGCTTCGCCATCAAGGTGCCGATGTTCCCGTTCCACACCTGGCTGCCGGACGCCCACGTTGAGGCGCCCACCGCCGGCTCGGTCATCCTGGCAGGCGTTCTGCTGAAGATGGGAACGTACGGGCTCATCCGCTTCTCGCTGCCGTTCTTCCCGGCGGTGGCTATGACGCCCTGGGTTCGGCAATTGATGATTACGCTGTCACTGATCGGCATCATCTACGGCGCGCTGGTGTCGCTGATGCAGAAGGACATGAAGAAACTGGTGGCGTATTCCTCGGTAAGTCACCTGGGATTCTGCACCCTGGGCATCTTCGCCATCAGCCCGCTGGGGCTGACTGGATCGGTGCTGCAAGGCATCAACCACGGCATCTCCACCGGCGCACTGTTCTTGATTGTCGGCATTCTGTACGAGCGGCGGCACACCCGTGAGATCGCGGAATATGGCGGCATTTCCAACGTGATGCCGGTATACGCGACCATCACCCTCATCATGTTCATGTCGTCGATGGGACTGCCTCTGCTGAATGGGTTTGTAGGCGAGTTCACCATCCTGCAGGGGACATTCATGGAGAACAAGATCTGGGCCGCATGGGCGGTGCCGGGCGTGATCCTGGCTGCAGCTTACCTGCTGTGGCTCTACCAGCGTGTGTTCTTCGGCAAGGTGGAAAATCCCAAGAACGAAAAGCTGATCGATCTTTCCGGACGCGAGCTGGCGACCTTGGTTCCGCTGGTGCTCATCGCCTTTTGGATCGGTCTGTACCCCAAGCCGTTCTTCCAGATACTGTCGACGCCAATTAATAACCTGGTATCCACCGTGCGTCCGGATTATCCCGGACTGAACAAGCCAGTGCTGGCCGTTCAGCCGGCGGTCACCGCTCCGGCGGCAGAACCGGCGCCGGTGAAAGCGCCGGACACCGCGAAGCCCGCAGTAGACGATGCGCAGAAGCCGGGTGTGGCATCCGCGCAAAAGCCGGCTCCGGTGCACCTGGCGACCATGAAATTCACTGCGGCCCCGGCCGCGAAAGGCAAGTGAGGATCAACCTGTGACCACCTTGCTGAACCATCTGCCGTTCTCGTTTTCCAGTGCCGATTATCTGCTGGCGCTGCCGATGTTGCTGCTGACGCTGTTTGCGCTAGGCATCCTGATGATCGACTTGCTGTTGCCCAAAGAGTGGAAGCAGGTCAATGCCTACATTGCGCTGCTGGGCGTGGCGTTCTCCGCCGTTGCGACCGGAAAGCTGCAATGGGCGTATCACGTGGCCCAGGCGCAAGGACTGCTGGCCGTTGATTCAGGCTTCATGGGCACGCTGCTGGTCGATCCGTTCGCTTTGTACTTCTTTTACTTGTTTCTGGCGGGCGCGGCGATTGCCATCCTGATGTCGATCCGTTACCTGGAAGTGGAGCACGAAAACCACGGCGAGTTTTACGCGCTCATGTTGTTCTCGGTCGTCGGCATGATGTGCATGGCGGCGGGCTACGACCTGGTGCTGCTGTTCATCGGCCTGGAACTGATGGCCATCTCAACCTATGTGCTGGTGGGATTTCTGCGGCGCGACAAGCGTTCGAATGAAGCGGCCCTGAAGTATCTGTTGCTGGGAGCGTTTTCTTCCGGAATCTTCGCTTACGGCCTGTCGTTGTTTTATGGATTGACCGGCAGCACCAACCTTGGCCAGATTGCGCAAGGCTTGCAGAAAATTATCGCCACCCGTCCTGGCGATCCTATCGTGATCTTCGCTCTGCTGGCGACCACCACCGGCCTGCTGTTCAAGATCGCGGCCGTTCCGTTTCATCAGTGGGCGCCGGACGCTTACGAGGGCGCGCCGACCAGCGTCACCGGCTTCATGTCGGTCGCGGTGAAAGCTGCCGGCTGGGCAATGCTGCTGCGGGTGTTCCTCTTCGGGCTTTATCCGCTGCGTTCGATGTACGTGCCGTTGCTGATCTTCGTTTCCATCGCCACCATGACCGGGGGAAACCTGGCCGCCATGACGCAGACCAACCTGAAGCGGTTGCTGGCGTACTCGTCGATCGCGCACGTTGGCTACATGCTGCTGGGGCTGGTCGCCAGCGACGGGCAGAACAACTCCACCGGCATCATGGCTATCCTGATTTACCTGCTGGTGTACACCTTCATGAACCTGGGCGCGTTCGCGGTAATCACCTCGCTGCGGCGGCGCAACATCATCGGCGACGAAATCGACGACATCGAGGGCCTGTTCTTCAAGGCTCCGACCGAAGCCATGCTGATGCTGGTCTTCCTGCTGTCGCTGGCTGGGATTCCGCCGCTGGCCGGATTCTGGGGCAAATACTTCATCTTCCTGAGCCTGATTCAGACCGGTCACTATGTACTGGCGTCGGTGGCGGTGCTGTTCGCCGTGGTCGGCCTGTACTACTACATGCGGATCGCCAATGCCATGATCATGGGCCAGCCGACGGAAGCCGAGCCGGTGCGGATTCGTCCGGCCATGCGGCTGGCGTTGACCATCACCGCGCTGGGCACGGTCGGCATTGGACTGTTCCCCAACTTCTTCATCAACGTGGTGAACTGGTCGCTGGGAATCGTGCAGGGCTCGCAACACATGGCGTCGCTGCTGCGGTAGTCATTCATCGGACAAGGTCAAAGGCCGATGCTCTTGTTAAGAGCTTCGACTGCTAACCCCACTCCGATGTCTTTGGCCACTCCCAACGCCCAGGTCCCGGCCTTCGCCAATTTGGCTAATGCTCCGGAACCATTGCCATTTCGAGCGTCACTTTCAGCCTCTCCGACCGCTGCCACCGACTTATCCTCGTCGACAGTGCTGGCTTTCTGCCGCAAGGCCACCCGCAATTGCGCAAGCTCTGTAGCTAGCGCGTTCAGGTCAGTGGAGCCAGCCATTTGTTGCCAAACCTTGTCATAGTTGTTGATGGTTCCCTGAGCCTGCCGCCCCATAGCGCCGGCCTGCCCGAAATTAATATTCTGATCGCCCATATGTAGCTCCTGCACAAAGATTTCGCGGGTTTTCGCTTCGTACCTGCCCGCCCGGGAACCTTCGCCAATCAGTAATTCCTGATAGCGCTGCACTTTTCCCTGATTCTCCAAGTCAACGTATTCTTCCTCGAAGATTTCAACTTCGGTGCCAATCGTAGAAGCCAGGCTCTCGCTGCTCGAATAGTCCACAATCCGAGGCTGGTATTCGAGCGGAGTAGCTGCGTGGAAGGGGAAATGCTCATTGCCAGTCAGCAGAATGGCCGGAACCAGGTTGCCGTGCACCCCTCCGAGAAAAAACTCGGCACGCTCCCGGCTGGCGTCTACGAACGCAATTGACAGGTCGGCGCCCGTCAAATTCTCTCGCGGCTGATTTTCGTACAACGCTGCGGTCAGCTCCCCGCCGAGTGAAATTGGAAGGTAGCCGAGCGAGACCAATTGTTGTTGCACGCCATCGGCAACATCGGGCTTAAGGTCGTTCAGGCCGACGAGAAGGCATTTTCGCTGATCGGTGTCAGGCTGATATTTGGCAGGTGGATCTTCTCCGATGTACGACTTCAGAGTTCTCAATGCATGCTGATGTTCGCGGACCTGGCGAAACAGTCCTCGTCGCGAAAAACGTCGCTGTAAGATACGTGCTGGCATCAGGCCGCTGGGAAGCAGGTCTTCGACGAAAACCAGCAGGGGTTTTCTGGCCCGTAAGCACAGGGATATCTCGTATAGGATGTAGCGCGATACTCCCCCTTCGCGCGCGGTCAGCACGGCTACCAGGCCGTCTGTCGAGCCTAGATGTCGTTCTGGTTTGGCAGAGTTAAGGCGGTCCGATGGTGGGTCGAGGCTGGCGATCAGATGTTCGCTGCGCATCAAGTCGCTAAAAAATCCCACAACTTCAGCGTCTGGCTTACGGTAGCTGTGCGCATAGTAAACAAGGTTCATAGCTAGCTCGAGCCGTAGGGTAGTCCATTATGCACGGAAACCGCCTATGCGCCTAGGTTTCCTGTTCTTGAAGCGCACGGTGGAAGATTGTTAGCAGCGTCGATTTCCATTGACCCAAGCTCCTGCGCGTAACCGTTTCATCTTGTGAGTATAAGGAGAGAGCGGTGCGTCAAGTCACCTGCCGTATTGGCATATGCGCCAACTCCCTTAGGGCGAAAACACGGCGATGTAACCCTGTATAATCGAGGGTTTGCACACCTCATCCAAGGAGCACCGCTTGCAGCAGGCGGAAATTGGCATCATCGGCGGGAGTGGTTTGTACTCCATGCCTGGCTTCAGCGACGCGCACGAAGTGGCGCTTGACACCCCGTTCGGCACACCCTCTGATCCTTATGTATTAGGCACGCTGGAAGGCCGTAAGGTCGCTTTTCTCTCGCGGCATGGGCGCGGCCATCGCTTTACCCCAACGGAGATTAACTACCGCGCCAACATCCATGGCATGAAGCAACTCGGAGTGGAGCGCATTCTTTCGCTGTCGGCCGTTGGCTCGCTCAAGGAAGAGCATCGCCCGCTCGACTTCGTGGTGCCCGATCAGTTCATCGATCGCACTCGCCATCGCGTCGACACCTTCTTCGGCGACGGACTGGTGGCGCACGTCGGCTTTGGCGATCCTGTTTGCGCGGAGGTGGCGGAAGTGGCGGCAGGAGCCTGCCGCAGCGCTGGCGTGAACGTGAAGACTGGCGGGACGTATCTCAACATGGAAGGTCCGCAGTTCTCCACCCGCGCCGAGTCCAACCTGTATCGCAGTTGGGGACTTGACGTCATCGGGATGACGAACCTGACGGAAGCGCGATTGGCTCGCGAAGCCGAGCTCTGCTACGCCACCGTCGCCATGGTTACCGACTACGACTGCTGGCACCAGGAGCATGACTCGGTCACCGTCGACCAGATCATCGCGGTGCTGCTGAAGAATGCCGAACACGCCTGCAGCGTGGTGCGTGAGGCGGTGGCTGCCATGCCCAAAACGCGGAGCTGTAAATGCGGCTCGGCGCTGAAGAACGCCATCATTACCCAGAAAGATGTTGTACCCGCGGCCACGCTGGAGCGGTTGCAGTTGCTGGTCGGCAAATATTTCGATTCCGAAAAGAAAGCGGGAACATAGCACTTGTCCATACTCGTGGTTGGTTCGGTCGCATTCGATACCCTGAAAACTCCTTTCGGCGAGCGCCAGAAGATACTGGGCGGCGCTGCCACTTATTTCTCTCTCTCCGCCAGCTATTTCACCGACGTACGCGTAGTCGCCGTCGTGGGCGAAGACTTCACCCCGGAAAACGAAGCGGTGATGACCAAGCGTAAGGTCGATACCCGCGGCATCCAGCATGCGAAAGGGAAGACCTTCCACTGGACCGGCGAATACGGCGAGAACGTCAACGAAGCCAAGACGCTGAACACGGAGTTAAACGTTTTCGAAACGTTCCAACCTTCGATTCCGGCGGAGTACAACGATTCTGACTTTCTGTTCCTGGCCAACATCGATCCGGTTTTGCAGAAGCGCGTGCGCGACGCCATGCAGAAGGTAAAGCTGGTGGGCGGCGACACCATGAACTACTGGATTAGCGGCCATCGCGAGAACCTGGACAAGATGCTGAAGGGCGTGGATGTCCTGCTGATCAACGACACCGAAGCCAAGATGCTGGCCGGCGAAAACAGCCTGCCCGTAGCCGCCCGCAAGGTGATGGCGCTGGGTCCGCGCGCGCTGGTGATTAAACACGGCGAATATGGCGCGACCATCTTTTTTGGCGAAGGAGAGTTCGGCGGCGGAACCCATCCGTTTCGCGCTCCGGCCATGCCGGTGGACGAAGTGCGCGACCCCACCGGGGCGGGCGACAGCTTTGCCGGCGGCTTCATGGGTTACATCGCTTCCCAGGGAGAGCTGAACCGCCGCGTGTTGCGTCATGCCATGTTCTATGGCGGCGTGATGGGATCGTTCGCCGTGGAGCGCTTCGGCACCGAGCGGCTGCAGTCGCTGACGCGCGAGGAGATCGATGAGCGCTTTAACATCTTCCGCGAACTCACCCACCTGGACTGAAAGGCTGAGTGCTGCAAGGCGGTGAGAGTTTATCCCGTCTTGCGTAGCTCTTCGCGGATAACACGCCGCAAGGTAGTTTCCAGCGGCTCACGAGCTGCAGCCACATACTGACTCAGCGCCTCGTTGATCAGGCCCTGATAACTTGCCCCACCAGCTGCATGGGCCTGCTCGCGAAACCAATCCAGGGTGGCCTTGTCGAGCCGAATCGTGATGCGGGACTTGCCGGCCGGACTTTCGATCACAGCGCCTCGTTTGGCCTTGGAAAAATCGTATTCACGTTTCATTGTTGTCCTTCATATTGTCGACGCTCAGCAGTGGACGCCATGCGCGCTGAGACCAGGCGGACATTTGTCCCGCGCCAGGTGTAGACCACGACCAACACTTTGCCGAGAGAATCCTTGCCCATCGTTATCCAGCGTTCTTCTTCGTCTCTCGTATCGTCGCGAATGGTCAATGCCAGGTCGTCCTCCAGCACGGTTGCTGCGTCGGCAAAATCAACGCCGTGTTTGCGGCGATTTGCCATGGCTTTCACCGGATCCCACTCGAAACTCACGGATAAAGTATATGCACAAATGTGCATATCGGCAATGTAAATTGAAGTACACTTTTATCGTTACAAACAAGGACATTTGAATGTCGAAGCGCGCTGACCGTGCCGTTCTTCAGCAGCAGTTTCAGCAGCAGAGCAGCGAGGCGCGCTTCACCCTCGTGCTCGGGGTGCTGTCGGTCGTCGCTCTTTTCTGGTACTACGTCCATCAGGACCTGCTGCTCTATGGCGACGCGGTAGCGCACCTCAACATCGCGCGACGCGTGGTCGACAACCGCCATCCGATTGCGTCGTACGGACAACTGGGCACGGTGTGGCTGCCGCTGCAGCACATCCTGATGCTGCCTTTTGTGTGGAGTACCACGCTCTGGCAAAGCGGCATTGCCGGTGCCATCCCGGGCATGATGTCGTTCGTGCTGGGGACGCTGGGCATCTACCGCCTGGTCAGCGCCCGCGCCAGCCAGTTCGCTGCCTACTTAGCGGCCGGCATCTACGCGCTAAATCCCAACCTGCTGTACATGCAGGTGACGGCGATGAACGAGCCCATCTTCCTGGCATTCTTCATTTGGGCGCTGGTGTATCTGGACGAGTTTCTGCGCGCTCTGTTTCCTCCGTTCTCCGGCTCAAATACCGCTCCAGCACAGCTAACTGCCACGCGCGCTCTGGAGAACTGTGGCATCTGCATGGCTGGGGGCGCGTTCACGCGTTACGATGGCTGGTTCTCGGCCACGGTTTTCGGACTTATCCTCACCTTGGCTTTCTGCGCGTGGCTGCGCCGCAAACCTAGCGCTGCCCTGCGCGGCGGGTTGGCCAAGTCTTACGCAGAGGTCTTGCTGCTTAACGCTCTGGTTCCGGTTCACTGGCTTTTTTACACCTATGAGATTTCGGGCCGGGCGCTGGACTTCATCAACGGCCCGTATTCGGCGAAGGCGATTGCGCTGCGAACGACAGCGCAAGGCGCCGCGCCGTATCCGGGCCAACACCATATCTTCACCGCGACGCTGTACTTCCTGAAGGCAGCGCAACTCAATGTAGGCGGCCCGATCTGGGGGCAGTTCTTGCTGGCGCTGGCCTGGCTGGGGACCGGCGTGGCCATCTGGCGATTCCGGCGGTACGGAATCCTGCTGCTACTCTGGCTGCCGCTCGCGTTTTACGCGCTGTCGCTGGCTTATGGAAGCGTGCCAATCTACATCCCGGTCTGGTATCCCTTCTCCTATTACAACGTGCGATACGGATTGGAACTACTGCCGGTTTTCGCCGTGTTCATCGCCATACTGGCGGAGTATCTGGTGAGCCGGACGGCAGGGAAGTCGCGGCGCATCGCCGTGTGGGGCGCCATGATCGCCATGGTGGTTGGCAGTTACATTTCTGTCTATGCGGACTCGCCCATCACGCTGCGGGAAGCGAAAGTCAACTCGCGCGCCCGCATTGCGCAGGAGCAGGGGCTGGCCAACGTGATGGTGCAGATTCCACCAACGGCAACCCTGCTGATGTACGAGGCGGAGCATGCCGGGGCGTTGCGGCTGGCCGGAATTCCGTTACGCCATGTGATCTCCGAAGCCGAACATCCCGATTGGGAGTGGGCGCTGCTCGATCCCGCGCGCAACGCCGATTACGCAATTGCCTGCCAGGGTGATCCGGTATGGTCCGCGCTCCAGTTGCACCGCCAGGACTTTACTGAGCTGATGTCTATCTCCACCCCGGGGCAGTCGCGCTGTACCATCTATCGCGCCAATCGTCCTGCGGCAGGTTCGCAGCCGTAGTCTGCGGCGATGCGTCGCCAAATGTCGTTTGCTACAATCCGCGGAGTCTCTCATGCACAGCATCTCTTTTGTGAAAGCCACGGCCTGTGGCAACGATTTCCTGATTATCGACGCTGCCAGCGCTCCGGACGATATAGCGGCGTTTACCCGCCGGATCTGTGACCGGCACAACGGAGTAGGCGCCGACGGCGTCGAGTGGGTCCTGCCGGGTGGAGACGGCGCCGACTTGGGAGTTCGGTTGCTGAACGCCGATGGCTCGGAGGCGGAGATCTCCGGCAACGGCACCCGCTGCGTTGCGGCCTGGTTTTGTGCGGACCATCCTGTGGAGAAGGTCGTGATCAGCACGGGGGCTGGCCTGAAGACTTGCGAGCTGCGCAGCCGACAGGGAAACAGCTTTGGATTTCGCAGCTCGATGGGCGTGCCGGAAGTGGGTGGGGCACTGTCGATTCGAACCGAGTACGGCGAAGTGTCCGGCGTCCAGGTGTCGACCGGCAATCCGCACTTCTCGATGTTTGTATCGACGTTTGAGCCCGGCTGGCAAGCCGTGGCGGAGCAGATTTCGCTGCATCGCGAATTCCGACATGGAACCAACGTGGAACTGGTGAATGTCCTGAACTCAAGCGAGATTGAAGTGCGCTTCTTCGAACGCGGCGTGGGAGAGACGATGTCGTCGGGCACTGGCTCGTGCGCTGCTGCGTTGGCTTCCATGGACGCAGGGAGAACGCGCACGCCGGTGCGGGTGCACGCACCCGGGGGCGCCCAGACGGTGGAATGGAACGGCGAAATCTTTCTGACCGGACCTGCTACGTTACTCTGCCGCGGTGAATTTTTCGTTTAAGATAAGCCTTCCTGATGAGCCATTTGACTCAGCCTGAGCGTGTCCGTCCCCCAGCCCTGCTGCCGGGAGACACGGTTGGTATTGTGGCTCCGGCCAGCGGATTTCGTCGTGACGAATTCGAGGCGGGTTGTGCCCAATTATGCGCCTCGGCTACCGGCCATTTTATCTGCCATCGATTTTCGACCGCGACCGGTACTTCGCAGGCTCGCCCGCAAGGCGAGTGGACGAGTTACACGAGATGTTCCGGCGGCCGGAGGTGAAGGCGGTGCTGTGCGCGCGCGGTGGTTACGGCTGCAATTACCTGCTGCCCCACCTCGACCTTGATCTGATTCGTGCTCATCCCAAGATCTTTGCCGGGTGCAGCGATATAACGACGCTGTTGACCTATCTGTACGACGCCGCCGGGCTGGTGACGTTTCATGCGCCTATGGTGGCAGGCGACTTCGCCCGCCCGGGTGGCGTAGATGAGGCGAGTTGGCTGTCGGCTGTCTTCTCCGAAGCAGCGTTTCGCCGGGAGTTCAGTGCGGAAGAAGTTGCAGCCACTGCAAGAGGGAACAGCGGAAGGGGTGCTTTACGGGGGCTGCCTTTCGTTGCTGAGCGCTTCGCTGGGGACGCCGTATGAGATCCAGACCTCCGGCACCATTCTGTTCATCGAGGACCGCGCGGAGCGTCCCTATCGCATCGATCGCATGCTGATGCAGCTGAAGCTGGCGGGTAAGTTTGACGGGGTGCGCGGGATCATCTTCGGCGAGATGGTGGACTGCAACGAGGCTGGCGGCCTGGATTACACCCTGCAGCAAGTGATGATGAATATTGTAGGCGACCTGCGGGTTCCCATTGCCTTCGGACTTAAGTCAGGGCATGTCTCCAGCGGCGCTCTCACCTTGCCGTTCGGCGTTCCAGCCAAGCTGTCGGTGGGGCGCTCGGTTACGCTTAGCTACGAAGCGGCGGTGCGAAACGCGCGGCCCGCGGTGTCTCTCGGTCAATCATGAAGCCAGAACACATCCATCTTATCGGCATCTGTGGCACGGCCATGGCGTCCCTGGCGGGAATGCTCAACCAGCAAGGCTTTCGCGTGACCGGGTCTGACGCTGCATCCTATCCCCCAATGTCAGACTTTCTGGCGTCTCTGGGGATTCAGGTGGCCCAGCCGTTCGACGAAAAGAACCTTCAGCCTGCGCCTGACCTGGTGGTGGTGGGTAACGCCATCTCGCGCGGAAACGTTGAGTTGGAATTTGTGCTGGACCAGCGCATTCCGTTTCAATCGATGGCCCAGGTGCTGCATGACAAGTTCCTGCTGGAAAAGCAGCGCCTGGTGGTTGCCGGAACGCACGGCAAGACGACGACCTCGTCGATGCTGGCATGGATCTTCCAGCACGCGGGGCGCCGGCCGAATTTCCTGATCGGAGGCATCCCGGAAAATTTCGGTAGCTCGTTCGGACTGAGCAACAGCCCGGAATTCATCCTGGAAGGCGATGAGTACGACACTGCTTTCTTCGATAAGGGGCCGAAGTTCCTGCACTATTTTCCCGATGGAGTGATTCTGACTTCGGTTGAGTTCGATCACGCCGACATCTACAAGAACCTGGACGAAGTGAAAACCGCGTTCAAGCGACTAGTGAACCTGATTCCGCGGCGCGGCGTGCTGGTGGCGTGGGACGGTAATCCGAATGTCGATGAATGTGTTGGCCATGCGCTGTGCCGGGTCGAGCGCTACGGCTTCGGGGAAAAGTCAGCCTGGCGCATCAGCGACATCGAGTACGCGGCCACTGTGACGCGCTGGCGGGTTGCGCGCGACGGGACGCCGTGGGCGCAGTTTGAATTTCCCCTGGCCGGCGAATACAACGTGTTCAATGCAACGGCGGCAGCGGCGTTAGCGACCCACTACGGCATCAGCAAAGAGGCCATTGCCGCGGCACTGCGTGAGTTTCTTAGTGTGAAGCGGCGGCTGGAAGTGAAAGCCGAGGTTGGCGGCGTTACCATCATCGACGACTTTGCGCACCATCCCACGGCGATCGAGCAGACATTGAAGGCAGTCCGCAGCCGTTATCCTGGACGTCGGTTGTGGGCAATCCTGGAGCCTCGATCCAACACCCTGCGGCGCGCGGTGTTTCAGCGCGAACTTGGCGCAGAGCCTGGCGGTGGCCGACGTCGTCGTGCTGGCGGACGTCTTTAAGTCGGGGGCGATTCCTGAGAACGAGCGACTGGATCCCGTCGCGGTTGTGGACGATCTGGCGAACGCCGGCGAAACCGGCGCGCCTTCTTGGTAACGCCGATGCCATTGTCGAAGCGATCTCGCCTGAATTGCGGAGCGGAGATGTGGTGGCAATTCTTTCCAATGGCGGCTTCGGCGGGATTTATGAAAAATTGCCGGCTAAGCTGAAGAGCCTGCAAGAGGTCTCGACCACAGCGTGAGCCGACCTGGAACAGCAGCCTTCGCGAACTGGATCTACCGTATCGCGACGCTGTTCGTTCTTACTGCAACCCTTCACGCTGCAACGCCCGTTACCTGCGCCTCGCCAGCCACCATACCCACCGCGTCGACCGAGTATTTTGTTTCGCTGGCTGATGCTGCTACGCACCTGGCCCATGTCAGCATTCGCCTGCCGCAGGGCAGCGGCATTCGCACGCTGGACATGCCGGTGTGGAACGCGCTGTACCAGGTTCGCAACTTCGCCGCCAACATGGAGAATGTGCGGGCCAAGGATGCCACCGGCACTCCGGACCAGCAGTGTTCAACCGCAAAATCAGCGAATGGGAGATCACGGCGCCGGCCGGTTGCGTCGTGGTCAGCTACGACATCCACCTGGACAGCCCCGGGCCTTTCGGTAGCAGCCTGAGTGCGGACCGTGCATTCTTTAACTGGGCCATGGTGCTGATGTACCCTCCCACGCTACGCTCGCAGCCCATGAGCGTACGTTTGCTCGATACTCCTGCGACCTGGGGGATGCGCGACCTGCACGTACTGGGTGCGGCCGCTCCCGGCCAGGTAGACCAGGCAGTCGGGGTCGCGCCTGGCTACGATGCGCTGGTGGACAGTCCGGTGCAACTAGGCGTATTCCAGCAATCTTCCTTCAAGCAGGATGGTGCTACCTACCACGTTGCGGTAGAAGGTGCTCCGGCCGACTACGACATGTCGAAGCTGGACGAAGCACTGGCAAAAATTGTTCATGCCGGGAGTGGACTGGATGCAGGACCGCCCCTATGACGAGTACACCTTCCTCTACCACTTCCCCCACGGCCATGGCGGGGGAGGCATGGAGCACGCTTATGGCACCGCCATCGAAGCCAACGCCGATCGTCTGAAGGCGAATCTGTCGCCGGTGACCAGCGTCAGCGCTCATGAGTTCTTTCACCTGTGGAACGTGAAGCGCATTCGGCCACAATCGCTTGAGCCCATCGACTATCAGGGTGAGAACGAAACCCGCGCGCTCTGGTTCAGTGAAGGTGTCACCAGCACGGTGGGAGACCTGCTGCTGGCGCGCTCCGGGCTGATCGATGAAGGCGAATACCTGACGCGGGTGGCAGCGGAAATCAACGAATTGCAGCGCCGGCCGGCGCATGCGTGGCAATCGGCGGAGGAGTCGAGCCTGGACGCGTGGCTGGAGGGCAATGCCTTTTACCGCTCGCCCGAGCGCAGCATCAGCTATTACAACAAGGGCGAAATCCTGGGAATTCTGCTCGACCTGCGCATTCGCCAGACGACTCATGACCAGAAGTCACTCCGCGATCTCTTCCAGTACATGAACCAGCACTATGCGAAGCAACACCTCTATTTCCCGGACTCCACCGGTGTGCAGGAAGCGGCGGAGACGGTGAGCGGGCAGAGCTTCGCGGATTTCTTTCGCGATTATGTTGCCGGAGTGAAAGGAAATTCCCTACGACGACTTCTTTGCCTACGCCGGCTTGCATTATGGTGAGCACCAGCCAGTTGGCCGACCGCGGATTCAGTACGACGGCGAATCTTGGCGGCCAGCCGGAGGTGGTTCAGATCGTGCCCAACAGCGATGCGCAGCGCCTGGGTATCCTGGCAGGTGACAGGGTGACCATGCTGAACGGCAAGCCGGCCGACGCTTATCTGGATGACGAGTTGGCGCGGTTTCCGCCAGGAACCACCGTCAGGCTGCAATTGGAGAATCGGCGCAGCAAGCGTGAAGTCGAGTTACGGTTGGGATCGCGCGAGGAACAGATCGTACGAGTTGCGTGACCTGCCGACGGTGACACCGGAGCAGCGAGCCCACCGCACCGCGTGGATTCACGGCGTCGACGAAGTGCGGAGCGCCCAGTGATCCGCGCCATCCTGCTGCTGCTGTTTTGGTCAATCTCCATCCTGATCGTGGGACCGCTTCTGGTGATCCATGCGGCCATCACCGGAAACGTGCTGCCTCTCTATCGCATCGCCAGTTGGCTGGGCATTACCGGAGTAAAACTGGTGGGGGTGAAGATTGTTCTGCAGGGAGTGGAAAATCTCCAGCCTGGCCAGAGCTACATCTTCATGTCGAATCACGTCTCCAATCTGGATCCGCCGATCCTGCTTCCCAGCATTCCCGGCCGATGTTCGGTGCTGGTGAAGAAAGAGCTATTCCGCACGCCAATCTTTGGCATAGGGATGCGGCAGGCTGACCTGGTTCCGGTGGACCGCTCGAACCGCGAAGCGGCAATTGAGAGCATGCAGGCGGCGGTGCAAGTGCTCCGGCAGCGGTCTGCACATGTTGATTTATCCCGAGGGCACGCGATCCAGCGACGGGCGCTTGTTGCCCTTCAAAAAAGGCCCGTTTCATCTGGCAATGGAGTCTGGCGTACCGGTGGTACCGGTGACGCTGCTGGGGACCTACGAAAGCTGGCCTAAGACGCGCTTTGCCCTGCGGCCGGGGACAGTGACGGTCGTGTTTCATCCGCCGATCGATCCTCATGCCTATCCCGACCGCGATTCCCTAATGCTGGCAGTTCGCGAAAGCATAGCGAGTTCGTTACCGCCCGAGCGACGCGACTAGTTCTCCCGAACGCGTCGCAGCCGCCCGGCGTGACTCGGCAACGGCGAAACTCCGCCGCGGCTACTTTTTCTCGATCAGTCGAGCCGTCAGCACCGCACCGTCGCGATCGTCGTGCAGTTTAATTGGGAAGATCAGGACATTCCACGTCCAGTGAGGACTCTTCTGCGGCAGGTGAGAGGCACCGCGAAAACCGCGGCGGTCGATGTAGGTCTCGCGCGTGTCGGCAACCGTGCGAATCACTCTCGCGCCACTCGTCGCCTAGCTGAGGAAACTGTTCAAACAGATTTTTTCCGGCGAACCAGGCGCGTTTGTGGCCGTTCATCACCGCAAAGTAGTCGTTGACGAACTGCCATGTGCCCTCGCGGTCCAGGATCTCCAGCACGATGTCGTCGCCCATCGCCATCGAAATACGCGAATAGTAAAAGTCGCGCGCATCCACTACCACGGGGCGGCCGCGCTTCTTTCCTTCGAACGAGCGCAGCGCGTTCACCAGGTCGTCGACTGAGCTATAGCCCTTCAGCAGATGCATGTCGGCAATGCCGCCGAACTTGCGCTCCAGCGTGGCCGACAAAATGATAATTGGCACCTGCGGGCGCTTGCGGCGCAGGGTTTCGGCGACATCGGTTCCAAACTTGCCGGCGCCCAGATGGTAGTCGAGCACCGCGATGTCGATGCCTTGCAGCTTGGATTCGGCTTCTTCGATGGAACTTGATGTGACGACCCGGTAGCCCTTCTGGCGCAAGATGGCGGAGCGCAGCACCAGGTTTTCTTCGCGGTCGTCAAGCAACAGGACGCGGATAGGAATGGCGGGCACGGCTTGCGGACCAAGCGGCGCGCCGGACTCCGGTTTGGAAAGATCTTCACTCATCTAAGCAGTTAGAAGCAGCTTGGGTGGTTCGGGTAACTAAGTTTGAAGAGATTCCCGAACCATTTTTCGCAAACCGCATTTCGCAAGATCAGTTGGCTAAGGCTTATCGCTGGTCGGCACGGATTTTGCCGCTTTCGCGGTGCTGAAACTTCGTACCGTTTTGGCAAGTTCTGGGAGTCTATTGAAGATTCCGACGGCGCGCAACCATTGTTTATGGTCAAAGGCAGGGGAGCCGCTGACCATGGATCCGGCGGGGATATCGCCGTGCGTACCGCTCTGCGCCGTAACAATGACGCCGTCGCCGATGTTGCAGTGACCGGCAACGCCAACCTGCCCAGCCAGAATCACGTTGTTACCCACCACGGTCGACCCTGCGAGGCCAACCTGCGAGCACAGCGAGCGTGTTCTGTCCAACCGCCGATCCGTGACCCACCTGCACCAGGTTATCGATCTTGGCGCCGCGCGCAATGCGGGTTTCGCCTACGCTGGCGCGGTCGATGCACGAGTTCGCTTGTACTTCGACGTTGTCTTCGAGAATCGTGGGACCGGACTGCGTGATCTTCTCCCAGTGGTCGCCATCGCGGGCGAAGCCAAAGCCGTCACAGCCGATGATCACCCCGTTTTGCAGCAGGACGTTATCGCCCAGCGTGCAGTGCTCGCGCACCACAGCGTGAGCGTGGGCAAAGAAATTGTTGCCGATCCGGACTCCACGGTAGATGACCACGTGCGGCAGGATGACGGCACCGTCACCAATCACCACATCCTCATCAATGACGACGTAGGCCCCCACGTGAGCCTGGGCGCCGATTTTCGCACTGCCAGCGATTATCGCTGTGGGATGGATTCCGGCATGATACTTCGGCGCCTGGTAGAACAAATCGATGGCGCGGGCGAAAGCCAGATAAGGATTCTTGCTGCGCAGCATGCCGCCCGGAATGGCAGGGAAGTCCTCGGAGACGATGACCGCCGAGGCAGCCGTGGTCTTGGCAGCAGCGGCATACTTAGGGTTGGCGACGAAGGTGATCTGCCCAGCCGAAGCTTCTTCAATACCGGCTACGCCGGTGATTTCCGCGTCGGGGTTCCCATTTTCCAGCGAAGCGCCCAAGGCGGAGGCGATAGCAAGTAGTTTCATGATGGCGTGGTTACGAAATTCGCTAAACTGGTCGGGTTCAACCGAACATCGGCACCTGGCGGGTGTCTTCCGGTCGCTGGCCGCGGCGGCCGGATTTCTTGTCCCCGATCACAGCGATCACGCTCATCTCCGCCAGCGCCGAGCGCGGCACGAAGATGCGCTGCGTATTGGAGCTGGGTGTCGGGAGGGATGATGGAGAAGCCTTCGTCGCCCTCCTGCAGCAAGTCGTTGGGCATCATGCCCTCGATGATCTCGTTGTCGCGAAAGCGAAGGCGCACCCAAAGCCCCTCGACCCGTGGTCGGGAGGTAAACGTCTTGCGGGTCAGCGACTCCGGATCGCCGAACTCCCGCACGAAGTAGACGCCTTTCACCTCGTGCAGGTCGATGGCAACGACATTGCCCGCCGTGTTCATCAGTTCCAGCTTGCCGTCGGCAATGAAAGCTGCGCCGACGTAGCCGTTCACGCTGTCGCGGTCCATCTTGCGTACGATCACCTTTTTGTGGGTCGTTGCCATAGCCGATTGAGGAGCGGGGAACCTTAGCCCCGATTGTCGCACTTTTACTCAAAATGCGCCCTCCAGAACCTACTCTGTAGCCAAATCGTCAACCATGTGTTATTGTTCGCTTTGCAGCGACCGAGGTGCAGACCTTCCTTAAAGTCTGTCGTATTAGCGAGTTGCAGATTTTGAGTGCGACTTTCGTGGCAGTTAGCGTGAAATAGCGCTCTCCCCAGGGTGAGGAGGCCAGAAGTCGTTGGAACGGCCGCGTCGTCCTCCTCTGGATCCGTTCATCTTCGAGTTGTGCCTTTAGAGTCATACATTTAGATGGCAGATTACATCTATAGCATGGAAACCCGGCTCACACCGGATCAGCAGAGTGGTGTGAACTTGGTACAGGAAATCGCCCGCCACGCGGGATTGAATTTTATCTCACCGGCGGTACCATTCGCGACCTCATAACCGGTTTTCCCATCCGGGACATCGATCTCAGCATCCAGGGCAATCCGCTTAAGCTCCAGAAAGGACTTGGAGAAAGCCGGAATCTCGATCCAGGGTGTGGACGAGGATCTGCGGACCCTGCAGTTGCTGATGCCGGGTAACGTTCGTGCCGAGCTCAACATGACCCGGTCCGAGGTCTACGACAAGCCCGGCAAACCGCCTGCGATTGCCTCCGCGACCATCAACGAAGATTTGCGCCGCCGCGACTTCACCGTCAACGCCATGGCGCTCTCGCTGAATCCCGGCTCGCGCGGACTGCTGCTGGACCCGTTCAACGGCATTGCCGACATCGAGGCCAAGGTCCTGCGGGTGCTGCACAATTACGCCTTCCTGGAAGATCCGGTGCGCCTGCTTCGGGCCATCCGCTTGAGCGCGCGTTTCCACTGGCCGCTGGAAGAACGTACCCAGGCCCGTTACGACGCTGCCAAGGAAAACAACTACATCGAGTATCTCGGCAAGCGGATGATCGGCTACGAACTCGAGCAAGTGGCGCACGAGGACGATCCCATCCACATCATGCGTGCCCTTGATAAAGAGGGCTGGCTTCAAGATCCTGCATCCGCACTGGAACATGGCGAAGATCGACGGCAGCGAGATCGGTCCGCTGGTGAAAACGCGGCAGATGATGAACGATCTCGGCTACATGGTGGAGACCGGTCCGATCATCATGTACTTCCTGACTCGCCGCATGAGCGATAAGGACGCGTCCGACATTCAGAAGATGATTCCGCGTCGCGACTTCGTGGACAAGTGGAAACACCTGGAGAGCGGCGCCCACGACCTGGCCAAGAAGCTGACCAGCAAAGAAGCCGGGCTCACCTCCGGCGCGTGGAAGATCCTCACCCAGGCGACGCCGGAGAACATCCTGTTCTTAAGCCTGACGACGAAACAGCAGGCGGTGGACCAGAAGTTCAAGAACTTCTTCGGCAAGTGGCGTCAGGTGAAAGAGAAATTGCCCTTTCCGGAGATGGCCGAGCTGCGCATCACAGCGGCAGCTTCCCGAATACCAGGAAATATTGGAGAAGGCGTTCTTGTTATTGCTGGACGGCAAGCTGCGGTCGCACACGGAAATCATGAATTTCCTGAAGCCGTATGAGCCACCTCCGCCACCGCCACCGCCGCCCCCCAAGCGCGGACGTGGAAAGGCTGCTGCGGCAGCGGCAACGGTCGCTCCTGCGGCGGGTGAAGCGCCCGTCAAAGGCAAGCGCGGACGGAAGCCCAAGAACGTGGTCGCTCCAGAACCAGTGGCAGCGGCTCCGGTTGCCCAGCCGGCTGTGCCCGAAGCGAAAGCTTCAGCGCCAGCGAAGAAATCGGCTCCGGCTGTCGCCACCAAGGCAGTTGTCGAGAAGGCAGCCAAGCCTGCGAAGGCCGCGCCGGTCAAGCCTGCGGCCAAGAAAGCTGCTCCGGCCAAGCCTGCGGCCAAGAAAGCTGCTCCGGCCAAGCCTGTGAAGAAGGCAGCGAAACCGGCAGCGAAAAAACCGGCTTTGGCAAGGAAGCCGGCGGCGAGGAAGGCTCCGGTCAAGAAAGCTGCGGCGAAAAAGCCGGCGAAACGGCGGTAGCGATCACGATAGCTTCGTCGCCTGTTTGCGCCAGGTGTGGCTCGAACAACTCGGTGTCACGATCGGTAAGGGTCCTGTTTTCGGGACCCTTTTCCATTGGCGCTGATTTTCTCCCGCCTTCAGGCATCTATTTCCCTTCCCAGCGAAACCAATGATCTAGGCCTGCGGTAAAGGGCTACGGCTGAGATTCTATGAAGGCAATCCTGTTCGTTGATGATCATGAAGTACTTGCCCGCTTGAGCTGCGAAATCCTGGAAATGCAGGGGTATCGCGCGGTTAGCGCCTACAACGCGCAAGACGCGTTGGACAAGTTTCAGATCGATAAATTCGACATCCTGGTAACCGACTTCCGCATGGAAGGCATGAACGGGTTGGAATTGGCCCGCCAGATCCACCTGTTGAATCCGGATCTCCCCGTCATCATTGTTACCGGTTACGGACACATCGATGGTGGCAAGGACGTCAATGCCTGCGTGCCCAAGGATCAAATGTTTCCCGCGTTGCTGGAGAAGATCAAAGTCTACCTCGGCGAAGGGGAGGTCCCGGCCGGGGCATTAAGAACCGCGTAAGCTGTGGTCGATATTTGAATCAAGGTCAGCACTCGCTCAGCCCGTACTGAAGATTAGAATGCCCGCACCTTGAAAAGTGCGGGCATTCGTTTGTCCGGTTGGGTCGCCTTCCCTTGCTACACTGAATCGTGCGACGGCTGATCATCAACGCCGATGATTTCGGACTGACACCGGGCGTCAACCGCGCGATTCGCGAAGCGTATCAGCATGGCATTGTAACCTCGGCCACCCTCATGGCCAATGCCGGTGCGTTCGACGGGGCGACCAGCCTGGCGACGCCAACCGGGGAGGCGCATCCCCTCAGTGTCGGTTGTCATGTGGTCCTGCTCGATGGCGAACCGATTCTTCCGCCGGATCGCGTCGCCAGTCTGCTGCAACCGGGATCAGCCAACGGTAGTCGCCAGTTTCGAACCAGCCTCAACGACTTTGCGGTCGCCTCGTTCCGCCACAAACTGAATCCTGATGAAATTGAAGCGGAGGCGACAGCGCAGATCGAACGCATCCAGGCCGCCGGAATACAACCTTCGCACTTCGACACCCACAAGCACGCGCATATGTTCCCCGCGGTTTTGCGTCCGTTGCTGCGGGCAGCGAGGGCGCGCGGTGTGTCTGCGGTTCGCAATCCGTTCGGCCAGGTCTGGCCGCTGCCCTTGAGCAGCATCGTGCGAACGCGCAAGCTCTGGATGCGTTTTGCCCAACTCAACGTGTTGCGAAATTTCGCGAGTCGATTTCGCCGCGAGGTCGAAGCGCATGGCATGCGTACGCCAGATGGCTCGCTAGGGGTGCTGGTCACCGGCTCGCTCGACTTGAAGCTGTTTACCGCCATTGCCGAAGGCATGCCGGAAGGTACCTGGGAGTTCGTCTGCCATCCGGGTTATAACGACACCGGGCTCGACAAGGTGCGTACCCGTTTGCGCGAGTCACGCCAGCAGGAGTTGAAGCTGCTGACCTCGCCGGAAGCCCGACAGGTGTTGCGGCAGTGCCGCATTGAGCTCATCAGCTATCGCGAGCTCTAGCCGCGTTACAATAAGTTTCCCGCCCAGTACTTGCTGTTTCCAAGGCTGTTTCTTTATGAATCCTCTCGTTCTCACGCAAGCGCAATACGAAGCTGTCTTCTCGCGCATTACCCACATCGCGCTGCAATATCTGGAAAGCATTCCGGAGCGCCCCAGCTTTCCTCAGGTCACAGCCAGAGATTTGGAGGCATGGTTCCCGCGCACTATGCCGGAAAGGGGCATGGGCATGGCAGCGCTCGACGACTTGACCAGGGTGATCGACGGTTCGCGCGTGAACAGCCCACGCTTTTTCGGCTACGTGTTTGGTTCGGGCGAGCCCGTGGCCGCCGCCGCCGATCTGCTGGTCAGCGTGCTGAATCAAAACACAACAGCTTGGCGTTCCGGTCCGTCGGCGGTGACGGTGGAGCATGTCGTCGTGAGCTGGCTGGCGGAGGCCATCGGCTGCCGAGGGTTTACCGGTAGTCTCACCGGCGGTGGATCACCGGCGAACCTGATGGCGTTGGCGATGGCGCGCGAGTCGCGTTTGCCGGCAAATGAAGATGGGGCGCGCGCAGGAACGGTCTACACCTCGGAGCAGGCGCACATGTCGATTCCCAAGGCTGTAGCGTTGCTGGGGATCGGCCGCAAGCACCTGCGCCTCATTCCCTGCGATGAACAATTCCGCATGCGGACTGACGCCTTGCGCGAGACCATGGTAAGCGACGTTGCCGCAGGATTGACGCCGATTGCCATCGTCGGCTCGGCAGGAACGGTGGCGACAGGCAGCATCGACCCATTGCTTGAACTCGCGACGATCGCTCGTGAGTTCGGCGCCTGGTTTCACGTCGATGGAGCCTATGGTGCGCTGGCCTCGATGGCGCAGCCGGAGAAGTTTGCCGGGCTGAGCCAAGCCGACTCGCTCTCGCTCGATCCTCACAAGTGGCTGTACCAGCCGGTGGATTGTGGCTGTCTTCTCTACCGCGATGCTTCAGGGGCGCAGGCTTGCCTTCTCGCACACCGGCGACTACGCCAAGTCGTTTCTGGAAGATCCGGTGGAGAACTTCGCCTTCTTCGAGGAGTCGATGGAGCTGTCGCGCAGATTCCGCGCGCTGAAGCTGTGGCTCTCGCTGCGTTATCACGGCATGGAAAAGTTTCGCCAGGCCATCGGCGACGATCTGCAAAATGCGCAGCGCCTGGCCGAGCTGGTGTCGGAATCGCGTGAGCTCGAGTTGCTGGCGCCGGTTCCCCTGAGCGCGGTTTGTTTCCGTTATGTTAAGGCCAAGGGTGACGGCCTTGATGCAGACGCGCTGAACCGCACGATTTTGCAGCGCGTTGTCCGCCGGGGAAAGGTATTCTTATCTAACGCGAGTATTCAGGGGAAATTTGCCTTGCGTGCGTGCTTTGTGAACCATCGCACCACGCCGCAGGACGTCGAGCAGATCGTGGCCGAGGTCCTCACCGTAGGCAGGGAAGCAGCAAGCGGGGCCGAGTCGTAGGATGCAATCGTTCGCTGAATTTATCTCGCAAGCCGGCAAGGACGACATCGTCGCTACCGCGCCCTGCCGTGCTGATCTGGCCGGTGGCACTCTCGACATCTGGCCGCTGTACCTGTTTCACCCCGGAGCGGTGAGCGTGAACATCGCGCTCAGCATCGCGACCGCCTGCAAGATAACGCCGCATGCCGGCCGCGAGATTGTGCTCAAGTCGCAGGACACGACCAGGCAGCAGCGATTTGCCAGTCTGGACGCATTGCTGGCGGCGAAATCCTACAGCCATCCGCTGGCCGCGTTCCTCGTACGCTACTTCAAGCCTGAAGGTGGCTTCCTCCTGGAGACGCACTCGGAATCGCCATCGGGCGCGGGAATTTCCGGTTCGTCGGCGTTGATGATTGCCACCACCGCCGCACTGGCGCGACTCGTGGGCCGTGACATCGAGATCGAACAAATTCGGGTGATCGCGCAGAATGTTGAGGCCCAGTTGATTCGCGTGCCCACCGGCTGCCAGGACTACTATCCCGCGATGTACGGCGGAGTCAGCGCCATCCACCTTGAGATCGATGGGGTGTGGCGCGAACCGATTGCGGTCCCCGCGGATGAGGTGAACCAGCGCTTTGTTTTGTTCTACACCGGAGCTCCGCGCCAGTCGGGCATCAATAACTGGGAAGTCTTCAAGCACCACATCGACGGCGACAAACGGGTTTTCCGCAATTTTGCCGACATCTCACGAATTGCCCAGGCAATGCACCGCGCTCTTACTGGCGAGCAGTGGGATGATGTTGAAAAGCTGATTGCCGAGGAATGGAAGCTGCGAAAAACAAATGCTCCCGGCATTTCCACGCCATTAATCGATAAACTAGTAGCGGCAGTGCAGAACAGTGGCGGACGCGCGGCCAAGGTGTGCGGCGCCGGCGGCGGTGGTTGCGTGATCGCGCTGATTGAGAAAGGCGCGCGCCCGGAAGTGGAAGAAGCTATTCGCCAGAATGGCGGGCAGCCGCTGCCCTTTCAGGTTGCGGCTGAGGGACTACAGGTGCGGTCGGCCAGGCAGCGGCAGACGGCGAAGGCGTAAAAGGCTCTTTTATGTTTACGGATAGTTCGGGAAAACTAAAGCCGGGTTGGGCCTTCATCTTGTCGGTCATTCTCTCTGCCCTGGCCTACTTCGTTTCCTACAACATTGCCTTTGAGGCCTCCGACCAGCATCCCTTCCGGCTGGAGTTCTTCTTCCGCCTGCTGTGGGCCGTGTTGCTGATGGGCATCTTCATTTGGCTGCTCACCGTAGGCGACCACATTGATGACCACCGCATTGCCGCCCAGGGCTTACCCCGAACCAAAGGTTGGCTGAAACATTTCCTGCTTGGCATCGGGCTGGGATTTTTGCTGACCGTGATGGCTGTCGCTCCTATTCACTTCTGGGGACACTTGCGAACCAGCAACCTGATGACGCTGCGCCTGCTGCCTAACTTGGGCGCGGTATTGCTCACCTTGTTCTGCGGCGCGCTGGCAGAAGAATTAATCTTCCGCGGTTATCCCTTCCAGCACTTGGAAAAGGCAATTGGAGCAATAGGGGCCATCCTCATTTTCTCCGCGTTCTATGGCGTTGTTCACCTTCTCAACCCGGGCGCCGGCCCCTGGGGAATCGCCAACACCGTCCTGATCGGTATTCTGCTTTCCATCGCTTACCTGCGCACCCGGGCGCTCTGGTTGCCGTGGGGCATCCACTTCGGCTGGAATATGACCTTGGGGTTGCTCATAGGGCTTCCGGTCAGCGGCTTTCGCTACTTCAACCTGATGCGTTACACCGACGCATTTGGCCCCAAGTGGATGACTGGCGGCAAGTACGGCATCGAGGCCAGCGCGACCGGTGCCGCGGTCATCGTGACCGGTATTGTCATTGTCGGTCTGCTGCCGTTGAGCAAGTTGGCCCAGCCGGTAGCCCATTCATCCCACAATGCTGCGCTTGGCGAGCCGGTAGGCAGCATCAAACCCTGAGATCTTTCGTGCCCCCTTATTGGGCATATAATGAACGCAATTCGGGGTTTCCCATGAGCCGCGCCAGTCTCTCACTTCTCGCAACGGCAGTCCTGCTGCTGGCGATCCCGGTTTTTGCCGGGAATCCGCAAAAAACTACGCCTTCCGACAATAAGATGACGCCGCAAACCAGGTTGCAGATCATTCGCGATCTCACGGCCGAGCGCGTTTTCGTGCGCTGTCCATTTCCCATGGGCGATCGCGGGTTAGAAATCAAGAACGGCAAGGTTTCCCCCGACGAGCAGGCGGTTGCGACCCTGGTAGCGGAGCACGGATTTGCCGCCAAGCCCGGCGATCGCGTCATTATCACCAACGTGATTGTGAAGGAGAAGTCGATCGTCCTCGAACTCAACGGGGGCGGCAAGAAGCATGAGAAGTGGTATCAGCATGTCGAACTGGGCGCAGGCGGCGGCCAGACCACCCCGATCGGCGGCGCGCCCAAAAGCCTCGAGGCCAAGGGCTCCAGCTTGACCCTGGCGTTCGACAAGTACGTGCCCGAGGTTTCCGGTGAGAAGGTGCGCGAGATGCTGGCGCCGGTCTTCGACTTCAAGGCGCTGACCGAGGCTGAAGCTTACGAAAAGACGCTGCCGCCCAAGGTGCAGGCAGCCATCAAGAACCATCAGGTGCTGGTGGGCATGGATCGCGAGATGGTGGTGTACGCCAAGGGACGGCCGGGCAAGAAAATCCGCGACAAAGACGACAACGGCGCGGACTACGAAGAGTGGATTTACGGTGACCCTCCCCAGGAGGTCCAGTTCGTACGCTTTCAGGGCAGCCTGGTGGCGCGGCTGGAAATCATGACCGTCGACGGGCAGAAGATCGTCCGCACCGAGAAGGAAGTGGACCTGCAATCGCAGGAAACCGAGGTAGCCGCTAAGAAGCCCGTGGAGAAGCCGGCGAACGCTCCCACCCTTCGCCGTCCAGGTGAGGAAATAGAAAACACCGGCGCGCAGAACGCCCCGAAAACCCCATATCCTCCTGCCGTGGACAGGGTTCCGAACGACTCACCCGGCGCCCCGCCTCCGCGCTTTCGAGCCGTGGGCGAGTGATGCTGCTCGCCCGATTTGGCGCGGCTGCGGCTGCGCCTTTACACTAATACGGTGAGGATTGCACTCGGCCAGATCAACACCGTCGTTGGGGATTTCTCCGGCAACTCTGAAAAAATAATCGAATACGCGCGACGGGCTCGCAGCGCCGGGCACGACCTCATCCTCTTCCCTGAACTTTCCATCTGCGGCTATCCGCCTCGTGACCTGGTGGAGCGGCCCTGGTTTGTCGAGCGCAATCGCCAGACAGCGGAGCAGATTGCCCGCGAAACCGCCGGCATCGCCGTGATTTGCGGACTGGTGACCCCGGCGAACTCGTCTACCGGCAAGTCAGTGATGAATTCGGCGGCGCTGCTGCGTGACGGCAAGATAGCCGGCATCCAGTCCAAACGCCTGCTTCCCACTTACGACGTCTTCGACGAGCTGCGCAACTTCGCTCCCGCCGATCACCAGCAAGTGTTCACCCTTGGCGATCAGCCGCTGGCCCTCACCATCTGCGAAGACGCGTGGAACGACAAACACTTCTGGGACCGCCGGCTGTATGGGATCGATCCGGTAGAAGACTTGATCCACGCCGGGGGAAAGATTCTGCTGAACATCTCTGCCTCGCCCTTCAACCTGGGCAAGCGCGAGCTGCGCGGCAACATGCTGGCGGCCATCGCTCGCAAGCATCGCATCCCGGTGGCCATGGTCAACCAGGTTGGCGGCAACGACAGTCTTGTGTTCGATGGTTCCAGCCTGGCATTAGGCCCGGACGGGCAGGTCATCGCCCAGGCCAAGTCGTTTGAGGAAGACCTCATTTGCTTCGACACCGAGTCGTTGACCGGCGACCTTCGCGCTCGCGATGAAAATCCCGAAGCCAGTGCCTATGCCGCGCTGGTGCTGGGCACCCGCGACTACGTGCGCAAGTGTGGATTCAAGCGCGCCGTGGTCGCCCTTAGCGGCGGGATCGACTCTGCCATCACCGCCTGCGTCGCCGTGGACGCCCTTGGCCGGGAGAACGTGACCGGCATCGGCCTGCCCGGCCCGTATTCCTCGCAGGGCAGCATCGACGACGCGAAGCAACTCGCCAAGAATCTGGATATTCGGTTTGAGCTGGTTCCCATCGGCCCAACCTTCGATTCGTATCTCAAGGCGCTGCAGCCGGTGTTTGCCGGTCGCGGGCCGGACGTGACGGAAGAAAATATCCAGGCGCGTATTCGCGGCTCGCTTATGATGGCGCTCTCTAATAAATTTGGCTGCCTATTGCTGACCACGGGCAACAAGTCAGAACTGGCGGTGGGCTATTGCACTCTGTACGGCGACATGTGCGGTGGCCTGGCCGTGATCTCGGACGTACCCAAGACGCTGGTTTATCGGCTGGCCAACTACGTGAACTCGCGTGCGCCGGTGATCCCATTGTCCACGATCGAGAAGCCGCCGTCGGCGGAGTTGCGTCCCGATCAGAAAGACAGCGATTCTCTGCCTCCGTACGATGTTCTGGATACAATCCTGGAGGAGTACATCGAGGACAACCAGTCGCCTGATGCGATTGCCTCAGCCCACGATTTCGATCCCGAGTTGGTGCGCAAAGTAGCGCGCATGGTGGACCGCAGCGAATACAAACGGCAGCAGGCCGCTCCCGGAATCAGGATTTCCAGCAAGGCTTTCGGCTTCGGCCGGCGCTACCCGATTGCCGCCAAGCTGGAGCTGGCAATTAGCAATTAGCAATTAGCAATTAGCAATTAGCAATTAGCAATTAGCAATTAGCAATTAGCAATTAGCAATTAGCAATTAGCAATTAGCAATTAGCAATTAGCAATTAGCACAATTAGCAATTAGCAATTAGCAATTAGCAATTAGCGCAATTAGATCAAGGCTCGATAAACGAGTTGCCTCCAGCGGCGACGAATTGAGCACTGGCGAGCCTGATATGGCTTTGGGCCAAGTGCTAACCGCCAAGTGCCAACTGCTAAACGCTAACTGCCGCCATTCGAAAGGACCCATGAACCGTCGCATCCTTCTTCTTTTGATCACCGGGCTGGCGCTTGCCAGCTTGTCTTCCGTCGCCCAGGACGCCGGTGCGGCCAAGTCGCCCGCCAAACCGGCGACCACCACCTCCAACGCCAGCAACACTTCGCTGCCCTCCGAAGCTACCATCGACGCCTTCCTGAAGAAGATGTTCGGCTGGAACTCGGAGGTGACCTGGAAGATCGCCGAGATCAAGCCGTCGGAAGCGCCGGGAATTTCTCAAGCAACGGTGGTCTTCAGTGCAGCCAAGGGCCAACAGGTGACCCGCATCTACATCACGCCCGACCAGAAGTTTGCCTTCACCGGCGAGCTTGTGCCCTTCGGCGCTGATCCTTTCGCTCCCGCGCGGCAGGTTTTAAAGGGCGTGAATGGTCCTTCGCACGGGCCGCAGGATGCGGCCGTGACCATCGTGGAGTTCGGTGATCTGGAGTGTCCGGCCTGCAAGGCGGCGCAGCCGAATATGACCAAGCTGCTGGAAGAGGAGCCCAAGGTGCGGCTCATCTATCAGAACTTCCCGCTGGAGCAGATTCACAAATGGGCGCTGACCGGTGCGAAATACCTCGACTGTCTGGGGCGGCAGAACAATACCGCGGTGTGGAAGTTCATCGCCACCGTCTATGACCACCAGTCGGAAGTCAACGAGCAGAATGTGGAACAGATGCTGAAGGGCTACGTCAAGGATTCGGGCGGTGACCCGGATGCCGTGGCTGCCTGTGCGGCCAAGCCCGAGACCGAGAAGCGCATTCGCGAATCGATGGCGATGGCGGAGAAGCTGGATGTCAGCAGCACGCCCACCTTCTTCATCAACGGACGCCGCATGGTAGGGTTCTCAGCCAACAGCACCCCCTATGACTCGGTGAAGTCGATGGTGGACTACGAAGTGGCGAATCCCAGCAAGTAGCTGAGGCCTGGTCACAGAAGTTGTTTTGAAGTTCGATGACGACGCCGGCTGCGTGTTTCCGAAATGGCTGCCGGCGTCGAGCGACACTTGCCATGACTCTATGGAGAATTCGCGCGAAATCAGGCGGTCTGCGTAAGCAGCATCTCCTGCTTTGCATGCTGGCCCTGCTGGCCGCGTCCGCGCTGTGGCTGCTGAATGTGGAACTCACTTTTCAGCGCAATGTGCACAGGCCGCCCGCGCCCATCGAATTCCGCCGCCACGTCATCACCCGGCTGTGGCGAACCTGACCAGGGCTTTCGAAATAAGGTCTACGCGATTAGCAATACACTTGTTGTCCTGAGCGCCAGCGCGAAGGACCGCTATTCCCGGCTACCGTCTTTATTCGACAAGGTTGGCGGCTAAACCCGTTCCAGAATCATCGCAATGCCTTGCCCCACACCAATGCACATGGTGCACAGCGCATAGCGCCCGCCGCTGCGCTGCAGCTGCAGAACAGCCGCGGCAACCAGTCGCGCGCCACTGGCTCCGAGCGGATGTCCCAGTGCGATCGCGCCCCCATTAGGGTTGACCTGCGGCGCATCGTCAGGCACACCCAACTCACGTAGCACCGCCAGCGCCTGGGAAGCAAACGCCTCGTTCAATTCGATGACGTCCATGTCGCCGATCGTGAGGCCGGCCTGCGCCAGCACCTTGCGCGTTGCCGGAACGGGCCCAATGCCCATGATGCGCGGTGCGACGCCGGCCACCGCCGTAGCTATCACTCGTGCCTTCGGGGTCAGCCCGTAACGCTTGGCAGTGTCGGCGGACGCGAGCAAGATCGCGGCTGCTCCATCATTAATCCCCGACGCATTCCCCGCGGTGATGGTACCGTTGGCGCGAACCACTGGCTTGAGGGCCGCCAGCGCTTCCATCGTGGTGTCCGGCCGTGGATGCTCGTCTTTGTCGACCACCGTGGGAACACCTTTGCGCGAAGGAACGCTCACCGGCGTGATCTCCTGCGATAGCGCACCATTGCGCAACGCCGCCCCAGCCCGTTGCTGGCTGCGACAGGCAAATGCATCCTGGTCTTCACGGGAGATGCCGAATTCCGCGGCGACATTCTCCCCGGTCTCCGGCATTGACTCCACGCCGTAAACCGCCTTCATCTCAGGATTCACAAAGCGCCACCCCATGGTGGTGTCTTCCAGTTTCATGGCGCGCGAAAAGGCGGCGTCTGCTTTACCCATAACGAACGGTGCCCGTGACATGCTCTCCACGCCGCCGGCGATGACCAGCGATGCCTCGCCGGTCTTGATGGCACGCGCAGCTATCGAAATCGCGTCCAGGCTGGAACCGCACAGGCGGTTGATGGTGCTGCCCGGCACCGCCAGCGGCAGGCCCGCCAGCAACAACGCCATGCGTGCCACGTTGCGGTTGTCTTCGCCCGACTGGTTGGCACACCCAAAAATCACATCGTCCACCGCCCCCCAGTCAACCGAAGGACTGCGCTCCATCAGCGCTTTGAGAGGAATGGCAGCCAGATCATCGGCACGAACCGTGGACAAGGAACCGCCGTAGCGGCCGAAAGGCGTGCGAATAACATCGCAGACAAACGCGTCAGACATTCGAGAAATCAACCCCACTGAAATTCACGGCGTCAAAGCCAGTGAATCATCATAACGTGAGTTGCTTCCTCGCTGCCGAGGGAGGAACAGCGCTGCCGCACCAGGGTGACTTGGAGGCGATGTCGCGACCGGACGGAATCTACGAGCGGCGGCGCCTCAGCGCACTTGTGTCACAGCCTGCCTGTGCCTTGTGGTATCTCAAACCGCTTCATCTTGTTGTAAAGCGAACTCCGGGGAATACCAAGCCGCCGCGCGGCGCGCTCGACGGAACCGCCCTCATCGTGCAGCACGTGACTGATGTAGGCGCACTCCATCTGCTTGAGCGTCCGGGCGGCTCTATCGGAAGCCGGGAACGAAGCATCAAGATTGGCCTGGAACTGCAGGTGTTCCGCCTTGATGACGTCGTGCTCGGCGATCAGGCTGGCACGCTCCAGCACGTTGCGTAGCTCACGGATATTCCCTGGCCATGGATAACGTTCCAGCGCCGACAATCCCCCGTTCGACATGTGGATTTCTGCCCGCCCGCACTGCCGCGCAATGCTGCGCAATAATTGTTGCGCCAGCACGGCGATGTCCTCGACGCGATCGCGCAGCGGAGGCACTTTGAGGAAGATGATGTTGACTCGAAAATACAAGTCGGGGCGAAACTTGTGTTGCCTGACCAGGTCCAGCAGATCGCGATGTGTGGCTGAAATCAGACGGATGTCGACCGCACGGTCGCGAACGTCACCCAACCGCCGAAAGACTCGGTCTTCCAGCACTTTCAGCAGCTTGGGTTGCACCTGGAGGTCGATGTCGCCGATCTCGTCAAGGAACACCGTGCCGTGATTGCTTACCTCCAGCAAGCCCTGCTTGGCAACCACCGCGCTGGTGAAGGCGCCCTTCTCGTGGCCGAACAGCTCTGACTCCAGCAACTCCCGCGAAAGCCCGGCACAGTTCAGGTCGAGAAATGGTTGTTCCGCGCGAGGGCCATTGCGGTGGATCCAGTTAGCGAGCACGCCTTTTCCCGCGCCCGTCTCACCTTGCAGCAGAATAGGGCTCTCACTGCTCAGAACACGTTTGGCGATTTCGTGGAGACCGCGGATGGGTGCGCTCGTCCCCAAGAACGGGTTCACGTTTTCATGCGGGAGCTTGCGATGGGATACCGCCGAACTTGTTGCCGGTTTCTGGCGCGCGAGCAGGCGTACCAAAGCATCGTGAAGCTCCCACAACTCAACCGGCTTGGTGAAAACCTGGTCGGCCTCCTCCCGTACCATGTGGGAACTCGGGTTATAGCTGGCATGCCCGGCAAGAGCCAGGAGAGGCAGTTTGGGCTTGATGCCTCGCAAGTGCTTGACCAACTGCTTGGCATCGCCGTTCGGCTGGCAAAGATCAAGAATGGCTGCATCCGGGACCACCTTACCGAACTGCTGCTTGGCCCCCTCGTAGCTGGAAGCTTCGATGACGTCGAAGCCTCGGGAAATTAAAAAATTGCAGATACCGGAGCGGATGACTGGATCAATATCAACAACAAGAACTCTGTTCTGGTTCAATTGAGCACCAGTGGGGACAAATCCTGATGGATCGAGGGCCTCGTGACACGTGCAACAAGTCACTTGGGTTTGGGAGCCGAGAAGCTACCACCAGCAGTAAACATCAACCATTCCTGTTCGCGGGCGCAAAACAAGATCAAGAACGATCGCTTAAACACAAAGTTACATACTCTACGAAACCTCCAAAACCATCAGTGATGCAGGTCACGGAAAAGAGTTCATCAACATTAGAAAAACGGACTTCGGGATGAAGTCCGTTTCGAAAGACGACAGAATTGCATGCTTGCTTTGATTCACCGCAGCATGATTATCCCTCCGATTCACCGATTTCGAATTTTCGCAGCCCCGCGACTTGCAACGCGATGTCCCACAAGAACCGTGGGTTATTTGTGAGATAACGACGCCACAAGCGGCGCGGCTCTATGCAGAATCGATGCAACCATTGCAGGCCGCAACCCTTCATCCATCTGGGCGCGTCTGCCAACAAGCCTGCATGAATGTCGAAGGCTGCACCTACTCCAACCATCAGCACCGTGTCGAGACGGTCGCAATAGGTCGCCATAAAGCGCTCTTGTTTGGGAGTGCTGAGACCGATCCAGACAATGTCAGGGCGTGCGTTGGCGATCATCGTGACCAACTCACTTTCTTCCATCGATGTCAGCGGGCGAAACGGCGGCGTATAGGTACCGCAAATGGCTAAGCCGGGAACCAAGGTTTCCAGCCTGTGCTGCAGCAGATCGACGACTCCGGCTTTGCCTCCCAGCAGGAAATGACGATACCTTCGCTCCACCGAACGCTGACACATCTGCATCATGAAGTCCGGGCCGTAAACCCGACCTATCCCACGTAGGCCCTGCAGGCGTCCAACCCATACCGTTGGCATGCCATCCGGCAGGCAGAGGAGGGAGTGGTTCAGAATGCGGCGTAACTCAGGGTCACGCCGCGCCTCCATGATTCCGTGAACGCCAGTAAGACACAGATAGCCTTTGCTGTGCTCATCGAGCAGTCGCTCGGCGCGTCGCAAGGCTTCGGCCATGTCGACGGCGCTGATCCCGACCCCGAGAACGTTGGCCTTTGAGGGCCCTTGCTCAGTCGGAAGCATAAGCCAGCACCGGTTCCAGTTGACCGTTCTTGCGCAACTCCTCCTCAATCCACTGATACGTGATCCGCAGCCCCTGTCGAAGCGGCGTCCTCGGCTCCCAGCCCAGCACCGCGCGGAGGCGCGAGTTGTCACTATTGCGGCCGCGCACGCCTTGTGGCCGGTCGAATTCGTGGCGTATGGTGAGCTTCTTTCCTGCAATCTCGCAGATGATACCCACCAACTCGTCGATGCTCACCATCTCTTCCGTGCCCAGGTTGAGCGGTTCGCGATAGTCGCTTGCCATCAGGCGCAGCAGGCCTTCCACGCAATCGGGGATGAACATGAACGACCTCGTCTGTTGCCCATCTCCCCAAACCTCGATGACGCCATCGTTCTCGGCTAGAGCCACTTTGCGCGAGATGGCGGCCGGAGCTTTCTCTTTCCCGCCCTCATACGTGCCCAGCGGGCCATACACATTGTGGAAGCGGACGATCCGCGTTTCCAGCCCATGGTCGTGGAGGTAGTACTTGCACAGTTGCTCGGTAAACAACTTCTCCCATCCGTAGCCTGGTTCCGGATCCGCCGGATGCGCGTCTTCCTCGCGCAGGGGCACCAGGTCGGCTACGTTCTGCTTGCCGGAAGCGTAGACACAGGCGGAAGAAGAGAACAGGTAACGTTTCACGCCATTGATGCGGGAAGCCTCCAGCATGTGGGCGTTGATGAGAATATTGTTATGCGCAATGTCGGCCAGCTTGGCGGTGATGTATCCAATGCCGCCCATGTCCGCCGCCAGGTTATAAATCTGCTGGATGTGACGAGTGGCCCGGAGTGTGCTGTTCCAATATCGCAGGTCGAGCAGTTCGAATTCGTCGGCTTGTGTGGCCTCAAATTCCGGCTCCTTAATGTCGACGCCGCGCACCCAATAGCCTTCTGCCTTGAGCCGCTTTACCAGATGATGACCAATGAAGCCACCGGCCCCGGTGACTAAGACATGAGTAGCAGATTTCATGGTGAGACGCCTCTTCTTGATGGAAATAGAAATGCCTGGAAAGGAGACAATCGGCTTAACTTGCAGATCAGCGCGGGCTGTAAGCCGATCCTGTCGGTGGCGACTGATGCTGATGAGTGAGTTGTAAGAAAGACCAAGGGCGCGTCAACGAATTACGCGCGGCAGCGATGTGCGATGTTGGTCTGCCGTAGCTATCGTGATTACGGGCTGTCTTGGGTTGGTGGTGGAGCTTGCCGGCGGGCGGAGATTGATGGCAGTTGCGGACGCGGGGGTAGAACAACGTGAGCTCCTGCGTGCTGTCGTTACCATCGGTGCGAATGACGAGCTGCGAAGCTGGAGGTGTCGTGAACTGTTCTGGCGGATCCATTGGCGGCGTGGTCGTTGATTGCGATATCGATGGTGGGGAAGGCGCGCCGCCACCGGAGGTCCAGGCAGGACGATTCCGTGTAGTTGCTCCCCGACGTTGCGGGCTTGGCTGAGTCGTGGAAACGGAATCCTCCTCGTCGGCTAGTAGAGTTCCTTGCGTATCGGCGATGGGAGCCGGCTGCAAGTGTGTTTTGACTCGCGCGTCGATCAGGTTGTCCACTGCGCTGTTCACCCAATCGTGGCTTTGGTCGGCTTGCGAGTCGTCGGCGGAGGTGATTTGTTTAACTCGCTGCGCCAGGCGATCTCGTCCCGACGTTCTGAGCCTGACCAGCGCAACCGGCAATCATGCCTAAGACGATCACCTGAACCAATCGCCGAGGCCCGCAAGCGCATCTTAAATCGATCACGAAGCCTTCTCGTTTCTAGGCATCCATCACTCCGCGATATGCCTTCATCAGAAGCTCGTAGTTGCGCTCAGCCGTGAACTGCTGCAGATAAAGTTCCCGCGCGGCTCCGCCTAGTTCCGCCATCTCCGCCGGATGCCCCCAAGCCCATCGCACGCACTCCGTTAGTTGTGTGAGGTTGTCAGGATCGAAGAGCAGCCCAGTCCTGCGGTCTTGCACCAGTTCCGGAATTGCACCAATGCGAGAAGCGATGGCCGGTACGCCGCAGGCCGCCGCTTCCAGCAAGCCCATGCCGAAGGGCTCGTACCATTGGCTGGGGAAGACCATGAGTCGGGCGCGCTTAATGCATGCCATCATTTCGCCAGGTGGGAGCGTGCCCAGAAACTTGATCCGGCTGGCTGAGTCTTCGGCCATGCGGCGGGCTTGTCGGTACAGCGGACCATCGCCTGCGATGACGAGAGGAATCTCTGGCAGATCTCTCCAGGCGGCGATCATCTCCAGTACGCCCTTCTCGGCGCAAAGCCTCCCCGCGAACAACGCGTAGCTGTCGCATGCCCCGCGGAGTCCCGGATCGGTGGATAGAAAATTGGGCTTCAGGTGAACTTTGTCGGCGGGGAATCCCGCGTTCACAAAGTAGTCTCGACAGAAGTGGCTCGGCACCAGGTAGCGGCCCACTGCATGCTTCCAGGTTCCGCGCCAACGGTGCAGGCCCAGCATGCAGGACACGGCAGCAGTTTGCAGATGAGAACCTCGGTAGCAGTCCCGCATCGCGGCCGTCGGGTGGGAGCGGCATCGATCGCAGCGCTTGCCACCCTTGAATAGGGTGCCGGCAGGACAAACAAGGCGATAGTTGTGCAGGGTTTGGGCCACCGGTACTCCCGCCGTTCGACATGCGTAGTAAGCGGACGGGCTCACCAGCGGCAGAATGTTGTGACAGTGGACGACATCGGGCCGAACTTCACCGATCAAGTGCTTGATTTCGGCGTACGTCCTTCGATTCCACGAGGCGCTGACCCCTAGCCAGGCTCTCTCCAGCAGGTTGTAGCCGGCGATCTCGGAGTTGTTGCGGGTGTAGAGGACGACGCGATGACCGGCACCGCGCAGCAGGTTCACCTCGGCTCGCACAACGGTGTCTTCACCACCCGCTTGCTGGTAGTAGTTGTGGATTACAAGGACGCTAGGCTTTGGCATGTTTGCCAGCCAGCCGGAGTTTCCAGCCAGCGGGTATCGCGGCCCAGCATCTGGCGCACGCCGATTTCTCGCCGGATGTTTCCGCTCAGGGTTTTACGTAGAACGCGCTTGGCCCGGTGGACATAAGCCATGAGTCGTAAGGTCGACGGTGAAAGCCGGGTCTTGCCGTACCGCAATTGAACTTGCAGGCGTTCCTCTGCCCGGCGCGCCGACTGGTTGAGGGAAACGTTGTCCCCATGCCAGCGAAAGGCGGCGACAAATCGCGGCACATAATGAAAGCGGAAGCCGGCATGGGACAGCCGGGCAAAATACTCGAAGTCCATGCAGACCCGGTAGTCGCAATCCAGGAGGTAACCGGCATCGATTATTCGCCGCCGGAAGAAAGTTGAGGTCGAGGGAATGTAACAGCCAAAGTACATCAGGACCGACGGATCAAAGGCGTGCTCGACCTTGGAACGCGCAATACGCGCATCGCTATCCACAAAAACGCAATCGCCGTAGAAGACATCTGCCTCGGGATGTTCCATCGCGGCGTCGGCGATGGCCTTCAGGCCGTGGGGAAGATAGTAGTCGTCGGCGTTGAGCCAGCCGACCAGATCGCCGCCGGCTCGCAGGAAACCCTTGTTGATGGCTTCCGATTGCCCACGGTCTGGCTCCGACAGCCACCGCACACCGGAGTAGCGGTTCACAATCGCTGCGGTGCCATCCGTTGAAGCTCCGTCGATAATCAGGTGCTCGACTTCGATCCTTTGCTGACGTGCGACGCTCAAAATCGCATCTTCAACGAAGCGTTCGCTGTTAAAAGAGGGTGTAACTACCGAAAAAGTTGGAAGATTCATAGCTCTGGATGGGCGGCATCAGTCTGCACGGTGGTCACGGCGGCGGCAACGAGAAACGACATGAGTACCGTGCGTTGCAGCTCCGAATACGGCCAGGGAGCAAAACTCAATGTCATAACAAACTGCGCTGCCAGGTAAGCGAAAACGATGCTGAGGACAGCCTTGTGTCGGGACGTTTCAGCGTTACTTCGCCGCAACAGCCAGCGCAGCAAGGCTACATGGAACCATAAATAGCTGATCAGTCCCGCGATGCCGTACTTGAGCCATACATGCAGGGGCGCGTTGTGCACCATCACCGACTCGGCTTTCCAGTTGCGGATCTGCCAGGTGGAATAGGCCATGCCGAGCCCAATGCCCATCACCGGGGATTGCCGTACCCGGTCCCAGGCGTCTTCCAGGTCGTGCAGATGGTCGGCGTTGTCGGCACTGAATTGCGAATCGTCCCGACTTACGTCCAAGCTGCGTAGCCGCGTGTAGAAGGAGCCTCCCATGATGACGACAGCGACGGCCAGAGTGAGCGCCAGCAGGATAAAGTGACGAAGACGATGCTCTCTGCGCAACCACAACAGAATCATCGTTCCCATCCCTAACTCCCCCCAGTACGTCCGACGGAACGACAAGAGAACCATCAGGCTTGCGGCAGTTGCCAGCAACCCCCAGAGCAGTCTGACTCGGACATCGGCGGTGTTGCTTCGGAAGCCCAAGGCCAGTAGTGCCGTGAACACCACACAGGACAGCACCGGCCCGTCGAACACTGGGATGGGTACCCCCATGAGGGTTTCTGGCTTACCGATGAGGAATGCTACGTAAAGAATGACGATGCGCACTGCCCCATACGCCGCAAAACAGAGAATGGCGGCGCGCACGTCCGAACTATCCCGCAGCCAGAACGACCAAACAAAGTACAGCCCAATGCCAAGGGCCAGCCCCCGCCAGTCGAAGAAAAAGTTGCTGCCGCCATGCATCTTTCCGTAAACGGCGGCGCCGGCAATGCAAGTCAGGAACGCCAGACCCGGCCACGCCAGGATCTTGGGGAAACGGACGGCGCAATCGCGCAGACAAGCCAGAGCCGCAATGTGGGCGACAACCAGCATCACGATCATCAGATCGACGATGCGGAAGCCGGCCCCGACTTTGGCGTACGGGGACAAGCCGGCTTCGATGGCTCCCCCCTGCCCGAACTCCGGTGCAAAGATAATGGAAAACAGCGAGCAGAAAAGCAGTCCTCGCCATAAATTCGCGGCCCAGGTTTGCGGCTGCCTCGCGCTCTCAGCGGAGACTGGCTGATTAAGCCACCTTGCCGAACTCATGATTTGCAAGCCATCGGCTGCGGCAGTGCGGAAGGATAGACCGAGCGCACCAGGTCAGAGAAGACAAACTGCCGTGCCCGCAGTCTTGCTCCCAGGCGAAGCGACATGTGCAGGTCAGGACTGCTGACGATCGCATCCAACGCATCGGCGATGTCGCAAGCCAGTTGTTGAGGACTTCGGCCTAACGTCGCCAGAGCGCGGCCGCAAGTATGGTTCACGATCAGCCCTGGGCCCCCGAGATCGGCGCAGACCACCGGGAGGCCGTGCGCGAGAGCCTCCAGCACCACCATCCCGCCCGAGTCCCGTAGCCCGGGGAACAGCAACAGGTCCGCTGCATCGTAACTCTCGGCAAGAACTCGCTGCGGCAGCCAACTGATCCAATGAACGGAATCCTCCAAGCCTAGTTGGATCGCCAGTTGCTGCAGATTTGCTTTGGCCGGCCCATCCCCAACGATGGTAAGCCGTAGTACAGGTCGCACCTGCCTCGCTTTGGCCATCGCTTGCAGAGCAAGGTCAACGCCTTTGTACTCCACCAGTCGTCCCACGTAGAGCAGTTGAAACGGTTCGCCGCTGCGGTACGGCTTGAGACGAACGGCCGTGTGTGCAGGGTCGGAGAGCCCGACGGCCAAACGCACTTTTACCTTAGACCGCCATCGCCGGGGAACCAGATCCCGGGTGTCTCGGGTGACCAGGATGCTCTGGGCGCGGCGGAAGGTTTGCCGCATCAGAGGATCAAGCTTCACCAGAAAATTGGACACGTCGCGTAGTAGCTCGTACCCTTGCTGGCCGGCCGAGAATCCGGAGCGAAGGCCAGGGGGAACGCCCTCGCCGCCGGATACTGGGCCGAAACAAAATGGAATGCCGAGCAATCCCATGAAGCTAGGGTAGCGAGCACTCACATAGGTCACGTGTTGCACCGCATCGAACGGCAGATCAGGGAAGAGTTCCCGAACTCGCCGGACGGCGAACCACTGCCACAACACGTAATAAAAAATCTTGCCCCCAGGATACTTTCGCCAGCGTAGTATCCATGAGGGAAGATCGTAAAAAATGAAGCTGATGTTCTCCTCCGCTTGGCCGCTCAACTCCGCTTCCACGGTGTGACGGTTGCTGGCGCGCGTGATCACCTTGACCCGGTGGCCCATGCGGGCCAACTCGGTCGCCCAACTCCAGCCAACGCCCGGCTCAGACCCTCGACCTGGTTCACAGGCATATGCCGACAACAGGATACGCACGGCTTAATCTGCCCCCGCCGAAACCGCCTCGGGTTGGGAGTGGATGTCTTCAGCCCCCTCAGAGAATTTGACCCCAGCAGCACTTTCTGCAGGTTTGGTCCGTCGATCCATGCGCTCGCAAAGTACCTTGAGGATGCTCGCGGTCGCGTCCGTGAGGTGTTGGTGCGTAGGATCGTCGCAGTTCAGGGGAAAACTGCGGCTTCGCCTGCTACAAGCTACGCTCCGGTCGTTCGCCTCAGGCGTTGGCCGAGAAAATTGAAGGACGACATCGGGGGCCATCACGAAGCGAGTCAGTCGCTTGAGTAAGCCTTTGGGCGAAACCACTGAGGAAGCCGAACCTGCGTTCTCAGCTGTGGTGATGACCAGGGTCGAACGGGCGCGCGCCGCCATCAACCGCCGCATTTGAGTCCAGGCGCCGCCGATGGATCTGGGTTGACTCACCCGCCGAAAGGCCGGTCGCAGGTTGTTCGCCAGCGAGTTCGCGAGTTCGGCCCGTTGCAGAGGCGTGCCGCCAAGAATTTTCACTGTCAGACCCGTAGGGTGCGCGATCCGCCGCACAATCCGACGCGCCTCTCCCAGAAGTTGTGCCAATCCAGCAACCGGACGTTCGCCTTGTTGTGTTTTTTGCAACTCCGCCAGCAGAGTTGGTAGCTGCACTCGAAGCCAGCCCAGATTCTGTTCCATCAACGCCTGCAGCAGCTGCAAAGCAGTGCCGTCAGGCCACAGGTTCACGGCTCGCTGGCGGCATTCCACCGGTCGGCGGAGCAACAGTCTTTGCAGCTTCTGTAGTTGGGACGAGCAGATGGATTGCTTCAGAACTTTCTTCACCAGGTAGTAGCCAAACTCGTCGGCTACGGAGGGGAGGAAGAAATCCCGGTAGCGCCGGCGATTTTCTATCGTCTCGTCCGCCCGTAACCACGGCTGGCCGTTTCTGCGGAAATCGCCGTAGCAGTCGAGATCGAGATGTGTGATTCGTGAGCCTTGCTGCCGAACCAGAACGTAGTAACAAGCCGTTGTCTCGTGCTGGATAGCCTGTACCAGTTGGGCTCCGGCCGACCTGGCAGCTTCTGCCAGAAGAACGGGCAGCTTTGCCAGGTCCCGTGTTCGAAACATTACGTCCACATCGCTCGCCGCCGCCGACTCAGGCTCGTGCCCACTCAGGATGCAGAAGGGCACGCCGGCAGAAGTAAGGTGGTTCATCACATCGGCAAGTATCTGCGCCCGAACTTTGGCCAGTTCATTCGATCGTGACGGCATGACGTGCAGCCGGTGTGCCGGTTTGCGAAATGGCCGGGCCGGAGCGCCTGCGGCTAGTGCTGCCGACAAGGCCCGCAGCAGGTGCCGGGCACGCGGCCGCTCGTCCCGGGCCGCGCTCTGGAGGCATGCCTGTGCCAGGTAAGCGATCTCCAGGGTGCGACTCTGTTGGGCGCTGATGCCCAGGCGGTTGGCGAGGAATTCTGCGTCACCCGAATGACGCAATGGATTCGAGCCAAACAGAAAATCCTGCGTGTGGTGAAAGTGATAGAAGTCCTGCAACGGTAGAGCGCCCCGCTCCGCGCTCTCCCAATCGACTAGCGCGGCGGCGCCGTTCTTGCGATGTCGAATGTTCCAGGGCGCGAAGTCGCCATGTCCCCAGCATGCGGGTAGCGGTCGCGCGTCGCTCAACTCGCTCAGTGCCGACCCCAACACCGCCAGGTCCGCAGCCTCAGGGAAAAATTCCAGCGGCTCTTCCCGCCACGGGGCAACATGGTCAGCGAGGCTGGTGCTTTCGTCGGGCAGCATCAGAGATTGCAGAAGGTTGCGATATTCGGGAACAAAACGGCGCACACCTTGGGTTCCGGGGAGAAAGTCTTGGCTGGCGATTCCCCGTTCGCGGTCGAGGCAGAGAAGACGGGGTGCATACGGATAGTGTTCACTTCCCAACGCTGCCAGCACTTGTGCTTCGCGAACGATAGCGTCCCTGGCAGAGTCGGTCAAAGCTACCTTCACGATCGCCCCGCACAATCCGGAGTGACGGTCGACCAGATGGATGACAGCCTTGCGCCGCGGGCCGGGGCTCCCAATGTAGATCACCGGTGTCGGCGGACGGCTGCGCCGCCAGCCCACGGCCTGCCAATCGATGTTCTCGGCGTGAGGCAGGTCTACTGCCTCGGCTTGAGGCAGGAAAGGCAAAGCGCCCACCCGTTGGGCTGCCCGGATCGCCTGCCACTTCAGCCGCGACGACAGCCGGTAAGGCGACCAATGCGTGAAGAGAAATTCCAGACTCTGGTGCGTGGGGAGGAGCCAGCGCGCCTCGCCATCACTGGTGATGGCGAAGAATTTTTCCTGAGGGGTGCAGACCGGAGTAATGGGTAAGGGCGCTAGAACGCGTTGGGACAACTCAGAGATTTGCAAAGATTGGGGCCTCGATCGAATTCGTTGCTGGGCGCACAAGCAGGATGGAAGCGGCGCTACTGACCTGTGCCGCTACCTCGTCAATTGGGTAAGTTGCATCGACCATCAAAGTGCATGGCAGCGACTCGAACATTCGCAGGTAGGCGGCGCGCTGACGACGTGATTCCGCTTCCGGGACTTCTTGTTTTCGATGTTGCACAACTTCGGCGGGCGCATCGAGCAGAACATACAGATCAGGTTGTGGAATGAAAGCCGCCAATCGCCGCGCGAGCGTCATCAGCGCCCAGGGAAGTCGATAACGACGCGGATCGACCAGGATGTCCGGGAAGTAGCGGTCGAAGACGACCAACTTTGAACGCCGCAACGCCGGGCCAACGGCGGACAGATACCCGCACCAGTAGTCCGCCAGCCAGTAGAGGAGCTTGCCAAGAGACATGCACACACCACGCGGAGCCTGGCTGTGGGGTTCGGTGACTGGAGGTCGCGCCATGTCACGCTTGCGAAATCCCGGGCGAAAGTGAAACTGCAATGCGCCGTCGAACTCCGCCTCCAATTGATCCTTGACCTCCTCGATCACGGAGGACTTACCCACTCCGTCGACGCCCAGAAAGACGATCCACAGGCCTCGTCGATCAGCTTTATCAGAGCCGTGTAGCGATTTCATAGTCTGCCGTAAATCACCACCCCGACCGCCATTTGCAATACCGAGGTGACACCTTTTTCCGCCCACTGTTTGCTGCCGCTGACCGGAACAAACAGAATGTCGCCGTCTTGCAGTTTGGGGTCAGTCGCCTGATTGGCGAGGATCTTCTTGAGCGGCAGGTCCGCTTCGGTTCGTCCCGCCGGAGTATTGCGAATCAGTTTGCCATCGTATTTCGCCGTTTTGTTCGTGCCTTGCGCCAGGGCCAGCGCCTGCAGCACGGTAATGTTTTCTTTGTTGTCGATGAGGTAGCCACCGGGCCGGCCCACGTCTCCCACTACATAGACCACACCGGCGTGCGCCACCAGGATGTGATCTCCGGGCCGTACGTCCAGATCAGCTCCGCCGGACCACAGCGGACTCTTGCCCATCTGAAAAGTGATGACTTGTTCGTGGTTCTTGCGGCTCACCGTCACCGTGTTGGACGCTGACGGGGTCACACCTCCGGCCAGCGAAATGAAGTCGAGTACGGTGTGTTTGCCTTGCCACGGATAAACGCCCGGGACTTTGACTTCGCCACTCACCGTCACGCCTTGTGTGGCGTACTCCAGGACAAAAACCTCAACGTGCGGATCGCGAAGGATGTTTTGCTGTCGCAGGCGACTTTCGATAAGGATTCGAGCCTGTTCGGCGGTGCATCCGTCCACAACCACCCCGCCGCCGACCGGGAGCGTGATCTCTCCTCGATCGTCGACGCGCAGCTTAGCGGAAAGCTCAGGCGTATCGAATACCTGGACCTCCAGAAGGTCACCGCTGGCCAGCAGCAGGACGTCCAGAGACGAATCATTCGTGGAAGGCTGAACCGTCGGCACGGGCAAATTCGTCGACGTCTTAGTGGTCTCGGACGAAGTAGAGACGTTCGCCGCTCCTGCCTGTAATGATCCCAAGAGTCTGAAGCAGGAGCACAAAGATAAGTGCGGCAGGGGCAGACCACGTGATGATGACTCCAAACGCTATCCAGCAAGCTGGTTGACTCTCACAGTACCTTCAGTTGTTGTTGAACCGAGTCGAAGCGGGCGACCACCCGTAACCATAGGGATGGTAATAGGAGCTTTGGTAGCGCTGGTCGATGCCGTTGAACACAACGCCCACCAAATTGACATTTGCGCGTCGCAACAGATCGCAGCTGTGACGCAAAGAGTAGCGGGTCGTTAAGTGGTAACGAGCCACCAGTAAGACCGCGTCGGCACACCCGCCAACCACCGCTGCGTCAGTGAAAATCGAGGCGGGAGGAGTGTCGAGAATGACGTAGTCATATCGCTTCCGCCAGTCGTCGAGAAGCGCGGTCATTCGTTGCGAGGTCAACAGCTCGGCGGACTGCAGCGACGTATCGCCGGCGGGCACTACGTCGAGTGTAGGCACGATTCGAGAAGCAGCGACGGCTTCCTCCGCGGAACCACGGCCCGCCAGTGCACCGGCAAGCCCCGGCTCGTCTGCCAGGTCGAATGCCTGGTGAATGGTTGGCTGGCGCAGATCGGCGTCTACCAGCAAAACCTTCAAGCCCTGCTGTGCCAGGACGATCGCACAGTTGACGGCAGTCATGGTTTTGCCTTCGCCGGGCTGCGAACTGGTAACGCAAAGGACGCTTGGCGGCGAAATGCCTGGCCGTAATAGCAGCGCCGTACGCAGGCTGCGATACGATTCTGCCGCGCACGAGTACGGCTCGCAATGAGCGGCCAAACGGATGTTCGGATTGGCTTCTGTCTTGGGACCGCTACGGTGGCGAAGATGAAGGCGGTGCGATCCGATTTGCGGAACTTGCGCCAAGGTTGGCAGAGCGATCACGTTCTCGGCCTCATCGCCGCTGCGCAGGCTGGTGTCCGTTATTTCCAGACCGAGTGCGGCTAGCCCGCCCAATCCCAGCCCGCCAAACAGTCCCAGCGATAAGTCGAAGAGAGGCCGGGGATCGACCGGCTCTGACGGGATCAGGCCGGTTTCCACTACGCCGATATTGGCCGACGCCAGTCCCGCCGAGATGCCGGCTTGCTGCAACTTCAATTGCAAAGTCTGATAAAGGTCCTGGGTGGACTCGACCTCGTGCTTCAAGATGGCGTACTGAGCCGCGCCCTGGGTCAGGTCGTAAGCCTTCTGTTTTTGGTCATCGAACTTGGCTCGCAGCATTTTCTCCGTGCTGGTCGCGGCCAGATAGTCGTTCTTGTATCGCTCGGAAAGGTTCTTCAATTCACTGCTGATGGCTGCGTCGACCTGCGCCATCTGGCTACCCAACTCCGCAAGCCTGGGATAGCCTTCGCCAAACTTGGTACTCATCCGCGCATAGTCGACGCGCAACTGAGCCTGCTGGGAGCGTAGAGACCTGCAAGGTGGGATCGGGTACGTTCGACGCAATCAACTCAGGATTGCCCGATCCTGCGATGCGATAGCGCGCCTCCTTTACGATCCGGTCCGACTCTGCCGTGGTCAGTTGTTCGTTCAAGTCCTTCAGCTTGTCGGTGACGATGTTGTCGGTCTCGTCCACCCCGATCAGTCCCCGCTGTTTTTGCAGCGCCGCCAACTTCTCCTGGGCCTGGTTGGCTTTGAGCTTCAGATCGTCCATCTGGGCCGAGAGCCAGAGGGAAACCTGCGTCGCCGAGTCATAGCTGCTGCGAAATTTTCCCTGGGTATAGCAAGTGACGGTCGCGTTTACCGCCCCGGCCGCCAGTTGAGGGTCTCGAGCCCGGAAACTCACGGTGATGATGTCGGTCTTGGGAACGATCTCGACCTTCAAATTCTTCTGAAACCGCACCAGCAGGTGGTCACGAACTTTCGGGGATAGCCCTCCGAGGTCAGTACCCTCTGGCTGCAGCCAGTCACCAGCGAACTCCCGCCTCTCGGCCAGCTTCGCCTGCTGCATCACCGACAATGCCAGCGCTTTGCTTTGCAGGACCGTAACTGCGCTTTGCAATTGAATGGTTGGATCGGACGGGTTGAGCATGCGGGAAGCAACTTCATCCAGTCCCATGGAGTTGGTGCCGACTGGGCTGACTTCAATCTGCGCGCTGGCTTCGTAACGGGGGCGGCCAATCAGCACATAAAGGGTGGCCAGCAGCAGACCGGCTGCGGCGACCCCTGCAATGACCGGCCATCGGGCGCGCAGCATCCTCCAGAGTTCGGGGAGCAGCAACTCCTCGCGACCGGAGACCACTAGAGGCACTTCGGAAGGCGCCGGCAGAATCACGGAGAACCCGCCGGGATGAAAGAGCGGTTGCGCGTGTTGGTGATTGTTCGTTTATCCAAGTAAGCCCGGTCCGTTCGCAACTGAATGCCGGTATCGTTACGGAGAAGCGTCAGACTCCGCCCCCGGCGTAAAACGGCGTGTGCAGCAGGATAGCCAGGTCCATAAAAAAATTGCGATAGCGGGTGTAATACGTGTCGTACTCCGGGTTTTCGTGGATCGGCTGACGGCGTGCGGGGCTGATTTGCCACAGCCCAGTCATACCCGGCTTAACCGCCAAACGACGTCGTTGGTTTTCGTCATAGCTGTCAACGATGAAGGGCATCTCCGGCCGCGGGCCAACCAGGGACATCTCTCCCCGTATCACGTTGATCAATTGAGGCAGTTCATCGATGCTGCTGCGGCGCAGCTTACGCCCGGTAGGTGTAACCCGTGAGTCGCTGTCCTCCTGGGGACAAACGCCGTACAGGGGCGCGTCCACATACATGGTCCGGAACTTCCATATGGTGAAAAGTTCTCCATCCTTGCCGACCCGTGGCTGGCGAAAGAAAACTGGTCCCGGGGAGGAGAGCTTTACTCGCAGGGCTGCCCAAGCTAGTAACGGTGACAGAAGCAAAACCAGTCCAATGGCGAAAATCGTGTCGGATACCCGCTTGAACACCTCGTATAGCTGTCGAGGCTGGTCTGCTGCTGCTTGTCCCAGCACCATGCCGTCCAATGCTGTGTAGTCGACGTAGGCGCCGGGCATCAGACTTTCATCGGGAATGACGTACGTTCTCACACCCGCCTCTCGTGCCTCCGCCATGATCACAGAAAGTGATTCCCGGTCCGCCTGTGTACCTGCGATGACCAGCGCGGAGATTTTCAATCGGCCAAACCTCTCCCGGTCGAGCGGACCGGTCAAGAACTTCGCTGCCGGATCGTACTTTGGCCACGACTCGTCAAGTCCAGCAGAGGACGGTTGCGGACCGTCACCTACGAAGGCCACTGGATCGATGCCTAACTTGGGCGAGCGCACCAAGCTGGAATACGCACGCTTGCTGGCCGGCCCGGTTCCCAAAATTAACGCCCGCTGCCGTCGATAGCCGTTGCGACGCAGGTGGTACCAGAGCTTGTAGGTCTGAAATTTCTTTCCTGCCAGAAAAAGCGGCACGTTGAACAGGACGAGCAGCAAGGCCCAGCCCGGAAATCGAATTCCGAAGCAGCGAATGCTCAACGTCGCAATCAGCACCGTCTGGGCCAACGCTCGCAAGATTCGCTCCGACTCTCTGACCCCGAGCAGGCTCACGCAGGAACGGTATCCTTCATTTCTCTCCAGCAGAAAAACGAAGACCACCGCGAAGCCAGCGGCCCAGAGCATCACGGTTGACGTCGCGAAGCTCGAGCACCGCTTCGGCTGGAAGACCTGACAAACGGCATTAGCGGCGCAGGTCGCAAGCCATACGGCCAGGAAATCGAGGCTCTTGTCCGCGGACGCGACGATGTACATCAACTGGTGAAGGCGTCCCGCAATTGCCGGCTGGCGAACTTGCGACAGTGTGGCAGAGTGAACTTGGCTATTCATGTTGTGGGCAACCGCACGGGAGTGCGTAGTGAATTCGGTTGCGAAAGTGACGGTTCGCGACGGAAAGGAAGGTTGTCTTACCTACGGTACTTCGGTGGAACCTCAACAGGGTTGAACGTCGGCGCCGTGAAGGTTAATGGCCACGGATTTCATGATGTGGTCGATGGTGATGACCAGTCGCTGCGAGTTGTGCTTGTCCACCAGAACGCCTTCGCATCCCGTAAAGGGCCCGTACTTCACTCGAACCCGCTGTCCAATTCTTAGAAAGGGATGAGGTTCAACATCCGACGCGCCGCTGACGCAGGCTCGCAGCAGTTCGACATCGCTGTCGGTCAGCACGGCTACCTTTCCGGCGAAGGAAACCAGCTGGACAACGCCCACCGTTTCCAGCACCGACAGGCGCTCATGGTCAGCAGCGCGTACGAAAACGTACCCGGGGAAAAGTGGAGACTGGGCACGCTTGATGCGGTCGGTCCATCGGGTCAGGCGTGCAAAGGTTGGCAAGAGACTCTCCAGGCCCTTGAACGTAAGCTGTCGAGCAACCTGATGTTCGTGACGGGCACGCGTGTATGCGGCCATCCAGCAACGACGATTCTGGTGATCAGTTTCCACGGGTCGTCAGAAGTAAAGACAGCTTCGCCATTCTCAGTCCCAAAGTTCAGGACCCAGCGGCAAGAGAGCAATCAGCCTCGGTTGCTTTAGCCTTAAACCATTTAGGTGCTAGTCAGGCTAATGCAAAGGTGCTATGCATGCTCTAAGCAGGTTTGTCGCCAGCCGGCCAAGCTGAACAGCAGAAAAGTAAGTGAAGTTTTCTCAGAGAGATAGGAGGCCCGTTACGAAAGCACGGCAGCGGTGTGACGCAATCCGTGTCCACGGATTGGACAGGTGACGTACAAAAGCTGGACCACCGACAGACTATTGGGCTGCCGGCCGGCGCATTTTCTCTGGATTCAGATCGATGTTGCTCTCCAGCACCATCTCGATGGAAGAGCCCGTGCCCAATTGAACTTCAGGACCGCGGGTCAATAGGACGGTCGCCAAGCCGATGACGCCTCCGACGCCAGCGCCAATGCCTGCGCCCTTTCCGCCGTCAGCAAGTGCTCCAATGCCGGCTCCGGGAATGGTGGCGGCCGCGATGGTGGCAGCGTCTTTCCCCTTGCTGCTGTCGCCCTGAATCGTGCCTTCCTTGCCCTTCATGCTGTTGTTATCGGATCCGGGAGTGCCTTGTACCGCGCCGGGCAACAGAATGGTGTAGCCGTTGGGGAAGATCATGGAAGTGAAGCTCATCTGCAGTTCGGCGCGGCCCTTGACGCGGCCGGGACGCAGAACGCGGCGCACTTCGCCCTGAACGAAGGTTCCGGCCGGGATGACGATCTGGTCATTCTGGGTGATAGGGAAGGCCGTCTGGGCATAAACCGGATCTCCCGGGCGCGCCGTCTTGGTGCTCACGCCCTGCTTCATGGTGAGCGGAATCTTGGTGCCGGCCGCCACGACAATGGCGGCTGCCGAAGCGGTGGGCTCAGGCGCGGTAGCGGTTGGCGGCGCGGTAGGTGAGGGCTGATTTGCGGGCGTTGCCGGAGTAGCATTTGCGGTCTGGGTGACTGCCGAAGGTCGCGGAGTGAGGTGGGGCTCGTCGGAACTCGTCTGGGCCACGCCAGGCACGGCCAATCCCATCGCCAACGTTCCCGCTACGAAACAAAGACTTGTCTTCATCCTCATCCCCAGTTACCTCCCCAAACCCCATGTAATCGCCGCGCTCTAGCTTGAACTCCATCGGTGCGAGAAAGTCGCGTTTTTGGACATCCCACTCCGCGCTATCGGCGCACATCGTCGCCTACTTCAGGTTATACAGCGCATTCACGTGCGCGGTCACAGTGATCTTCTCGGCGCTGAACTCGGCGGTCGGCGCCGGCGGCGCGGAATTGGCATCGGCCGCCATCGCGCCCATGCTCTTCATCATCATGGGACGGACCGGTTGCTGCTCGTAAGTGTCCACCGACGCATACGACAACTCACCCAGCGTACGGCTGCTGCTCTGCGCCACCGCATTGGCTTCATCGTGAGCGCGACGTAGCGCATCTTCCACCGCTTTGATCTTGGCAGCATCCATGCCGTCGAGTTGATAGCTGATCGAGGTATCGGTCACTTCCATATTCGACAGCCCCTGAACGATGGGCCCGACCTTGGCGAAATCCTTCAGCTTAATGCTGATTCCGGCGTCGACCCGGTAGCCTACCAGCTTGCGTTTAGGCGTCTTGTAGTCATACACCGGCTGGGTGGCGAAACGGCTGATCTGCGCGTCCTTGGGATCGAGCCCGTTCGAGCGCAGGAGCTGGCGTATCTGCTCCGCGGCGGTGGTAGCTTTCTGGGTCGCGTCCGGCAGCTTTTCTTCCTGCGCGGAAATGCTGAACTGCACCAGCGCCGTGTCCGGGTCGGAGTCGAATTTGCCATCAGCGCCTACCCAGATGGTGTTGGGAACGGGGCTGGCGGCACGCTCCTGGGCATGCGAAGGCGTGGGAATCGCGGCTAGAAAACCAAATACCGTGAAGAGGATTGCGGGAAAAACAGCTTTCTTTCTTGCCATCATAGTTGCCTAGACGTCTCCTGCATTCAAGGGTGAGCCGCTTGTGCGGCGAAGCCCGGCTGAGTGCCAAATCATAGTCCGGCCAGTGCGGTTTTTCCAGGCCAAGCCGGCCGCTGCCCAAGCCGTTCGGTGTTCGCCGAATTCCATTTTTCCACAGGCAGCGATGCTATATACTCCGCCAAGCATTTTTACCGGGGCTTCATGTTTCATTCAGATTACGCCCTGGTATCGCGCCCAGACGGATTCACCCGGGACATGTGCGTCCCGACGTTTCAGCAACCGCTTGACCCCGCAGTTTGGAAGTACGCAAGACCCGCAGCGACTCCTGGCCGAATTACTCGTAAAATGAGGTAGCGCCGTGATACGAAGGTTCGGCGTTCGTAGTGTTAGCTTAGGACACTCTCCGATGGACAAGTTTGTAGTGCGCGGCGGAAATCCGCTGCTGGGCTCCGTGCGGGTTAGCGGGGCGAAGAATGCTGCCCTGCCGGCCATGGCCGCGGCCCTGCTTACCGACGAGCCGGTCATTCTCGAAAATATCCCGCAGGTTCGCGACATCGAAACCGAACGCAAGTTGCTGGCCGCCATGGGCGCCGAGGTCGAACTGGGTTACGGCCGCGCGCAGCATCGCACCACATTGTGCTGTCGCAACCTGGTCAATCCGGAAGCTTCTTATGAGTTGGTGAAAACCATGCGAGCCTCCACGCTGGTTCTGGGGCCGCTGGTCGCCCGCATGGGCGAGGCGCGCGTGTCCCTGCCGGGCGGCTGCGCCATCGGCGCGCGGCCTATCGATCTGCACCTCAAAGCGCTGGAAAAGCTGGGCGCGAAGATCACCCAGGAGCACGGCTACATTCAGGCAACTGCGCGACGGCTTAAGGGCGCGCGCGTTGTGTTCGACAAGATTACGGTCACCGGCACGGAAGACATCCTGATGGCGGCCACCCTGGCGGAAGGCGAAACCGTGCTGGAAAATTGCGCGCGTGAGCCGGAAGTAGTCGACCTGGCGGTGCTCCTCAACAAGATGGGCGCGCAAATTCACGGAGCAGGCACGCCCACGATTCGCGTGCGTGGCGTCGAAAAGCTCGGCGGCGCGCGTCACCGCATCATTCCAGACCGCATTGAGGCAGGAACCTTCATCGTTGCCGCGGCTCTTACCGGAGGCGACGTGCAGGTTGTGAACTGCGATCCGCTGCACCTCACCGCCCTGCTGCAAAAGCTGGAAGAGTGCGGCGTGAGCTTGCAGACCAACGGGGAGTCGGTTCGCATCACCGGCGATGGCCCGCTAAAGAGCGCTGGCATCGTCACCGAAGAGCATCCCGGCTTTCCCACCGACATGCAGGCGCAGTACATGGCGCTGGCGACGCAGGCCGAGGGTGTCAGCATCGTCACCGAGAACATTTTCGAGAACCGCTTTATGCACGCCCAGGAGCTGGTGCGCATGGGAGCGAACATCAAGATCGAAGGCAGCCGCGCCGTGGTGCGCGGCAGGACTCCGCTGAGTGGCGCGGCGGTGCAGGCCAGCGATCTTCGGGCGTCGGCGTCACTGGTGCTGGCCGCGCTGGTAGCCGATGGCGAAACCATCATCGACCGGGTGTATCACATCGATCGCGGCTACGAGAATATTGAAGAGAAGCTGCGCGGCCTGGGGGCGCAGATCAGGCGCATCGGCGAGTTGCTGCCCCGTCGCGTAGTCGCTCCGGCGGTTGCGATATAGCACTGTGGCCACCTCGATCAGACGAGTGCTTGACCCGCCTGCCGGTGCAGGAGCGTGGGCCCGACGGCTAGGGCTTTAGTGAGCCGCTGACGATCCCCCGACACGGAACCTGCGGATGAGGAAAGCCAAAGGAATGCCGGTGAGTGCGGCGAATCCCAGCAGGCGGAAGCAGTCGAGGAAGGCCAGCGTGGCGGCTTGTTCGCCCAGCAGGCGCGAAAGCAGCCCCAGTGCCTTGCTGGAAGCCTCGGAATAGCTGGCTCCGCTGGCGACCAGCGTTTTTGTGGTTCGACTGAGAAAGCTCGCAACCTCGGGCTCGTAGCCGCTCACATGGCCGACCAGCACGCTCTGATGGAATTGGGTTCGCCGCTCCAGCATGGTGGTGACGAAGGCGATCCCGAAACTCCCACCCTGGTTACGAAACAGGTTCGTAAGACTCGACGCTTTGTTGTTCTTCTCGCGCGGCAAATACGAATACGCCAGCTGACTGGTGGGAATGAACAGGAAAGACAGGCCCAGCCCTTGCAGGGCACGGGCCCAGACCTCGTGGCGGTAGTCGGTGTTCAGATCGAAGCTGCTGAAGTAAAGCATCGACCAGGCGAGTATGGCAAAGCCAAGCACCAGCAGTGGTTTTGCGCCAAAGCGTGGCAGCATTTTCACCACGATCGGCGCCATGAACACGATGACCAGCGCTCCCGGACCCAGCACCAGCCCGGCATCGGTTGCGGTGTATCCGTACAGCGACTGCAGCATTTGCGGAATGAGCACGGTGCTGCCGAACAGAACGAATCCAAACAGAAAGTAGAAACAATTGGAGATGGCGAAATTTCGCTCGCGCAGCAGGCGGAGTTCGACCACCGGGTCCGGCTGCCGCAACTCCCAGACAATAGCGGCCAGCAGCGCAGCTACCGCAATGAGCAAAAACGTTGTGATGAAGCGGCTTTCCAGCCAATCGTCACGCTGCCCGCGATCCAGCACTACCTCCAGGCAGGCAAAGCCGATGGCGACCAGCAGAATACCGGCGTAATCAATGCGCAGTTTGCCTGCGCGGCGCGCCGTCTCCACCTCCTGCTTGAATTGCGCCGAGTCCGAGACGAAGCGGCTGGTCAGGATGAGTGAGACGATTCCGATGGGAACGTTGATGAAGAATACCCAGCGCCACGAGAAGCTGTCCGTGATCCATCCGCCAAGCGGTGGTCCGATGGCGGGTGCGGTCACAATGGCCATGCTGTAGAGCGCGAAGGCGGAGGCCCTCTTGTCGGGCGGGAAAGTATCGACCAGGATGGCTTGCTCCACCGGGGCAAGGCCTCCGCCCGCGATTCCTTGCAGCACGCGAAACAGGATTAACAGGTTCAGGCTGGGCGCCAGGCCGCAGAGCAGGGAACTCACGCTGAACAGCGCAACGCAACCCATGTAGTAGTTCTTGCGGCCGAAGACGCGGCTTAGCCATGCGCTGAGCGGCAGTACCACGGCATTGGCCACCAGGTAGCTGGTCAACACCCAAGTGCTTTCGTCATAGCTGGTGGCCAAGCCGCCGGAGATGTGCGGTAGCGCTACATTCGCGATGCTGGTGTCCAGCAGTTCCATGAAGGTGGCCAGCGTAACCGTAACCGCGACCAACCAGATGTTGGTGTTGGCAGGTCGCTGTGGCCGCGCCACCATCAGCGGAGAAGCCAGGTTGGTGGCCAGCGCTGCGCTCATCTCTGGTCTGAAGTCACTGCCGCCAGCAGCGACTCCACTTTCGCATCCAGGTCTCTGGCTATCTGCAGGGCCCTGGCATTTCCATAGGGACCGAGGAAGCTCGCCATCCTGTCATAGGAAACATGCGTGCCGTCAGAACGCTCGTCGATGAGTATGGTGATTGGCGCGTATGAACCAGCATCCGGCACCAGTTCGACCATGCTCTTCATGATGAGCGGATTGCCGGCTACCAGGCGAACGATCTGCGGCGAAGCCAATCCGCTTTCTTTCCGTAAAACCTGTCCCAGATCGTAGCGGGCGAATTCCATCAACCCGGAGTCGCCCACCGCGGCGCTAACCACCTGCTCTAACTCCGCGTGGGTAGCGGCGGCCGCGATCTGGCGGAGGAAGATGGCCATGTCCGGCCGGCCGACCCGCTCTTCCACGGCAGCCAGGACCTGCGCGACAGACTTCCTGGTGGTTAAGCTGAAACGCTGTACGGGAATTTCACTGATTGGCACAGGTCTACTCCTTTGGCTCTGAAGAAAGCTCTCGAATCTCGAACCCGATCGAGTTGTTTACACCTGGGCGAAGCCACCATCGACGAACAGTTCCGTTCCCATGACGTAACTGCTGTCATCCGAGGCTAGAAACACGACCGCCTTGGCGATTTCTTCCGGCAGGCCGAGCCTTCCCAGCGGAATCATGGAGGACATCTTCGCCAGTCTTTCCTTGCCGGCGTCGGCCGAGTTGAGCAAACCGCTGAGACCGGGCGTGTCGATCGATCCCGGACTGATGGCATTCACACGAATCCGTCGCGCCCGGAGGTCCGTAGTCCAGGTGCGGGCAAACGAGCGAACCGCCGCCTTGGTAGCGCTGTAGACGCTGTTAGCCTCCAGACCCTTGCTGGCGACGATGGAAGCATTCAGGATGACGGAGGCGCCGTCGGGCAGCAGAGGTAGCGCTTTCTGCACGGTGAAGAACAGGCCTTTGACGTTGACGTCGAAGGTCGAGTCGAACAGCTCTTCGGTGACCGTTCCGAAGGGCGCGAGTTTAGCGATGGCCGCGTTGGCGAAGACGATATCGAGCTTGCCCTTGCTCTTCTTGATTTGGTCGAAAAGACGATCGAGATCGGCGGATTTGGCGACATCGCCTTGTACCGCTTCCACATTGCTTCCGATGGCCTGTGCGGCTGCCGTCAGTTCTTCCTGGCGACGGGCGGTGATGAAGACGTAAGCGCCTTCCTTCACGAATTCCTTGGCGGTGGCCAGGCCGATACCGCTGTTGGCGCCGGTGATGAGAGCGACTTTTCCTGAAAGTTTACCCATGGTGCCTCCTTTTCCAGTCGATAGGATTTGATAAGCGACCGAACGGTCGCATTATTATTTGGCTTCGGGTAGAATCGAAGAGACCGTTGGGTCGCAAAAGGCCTCAGGCCGAACCAGGGAAGGGGTCCCATGTCGAAAGGGGAAGCTACCCGCCAGCGTATTGTTGAGGCGGCGGCAGCGTTGTTCAATGAACGCGGCTTCGAAGGCGCGTCAGTATCCGAATTGATGAAAGCCACTGGCCTGGAAAAGGGCGGCATCTATCGCCACTTTTCCAGCAAGGAAGAACTGGCGGCTGCGGCCTTCGACTATGCCTGGGGCGCGGCGATGGAAGCGCGGATGCACGACCTGGACGAGACCAGGAATAGCGTCGACCAGTTGAAGCAGTTCATCGCCAACTTTATCGAACGGCGTCCGGCCGTCCCCGGCGGATGTCCGCTGCTCAATACCGCGATCGAGGTAGACGACGCCAATCCTTTCCTGCACGATCGAGCGGTAAAAGCGCTGCATGCCTGGCGCGATCGCCTGCAGGCGATCATTAACACGGGCATCCGCAAGCGCGAGATACGGCGGAGCGTTAATTCCCAATCGTTAGCGACTTTGATTATTTCGTCGTTGGAAGGCGCCTTGATGATCAGCCGCCTGGAGAAGCGCCGCGACGCGCTCCTGGCAATTCAGGAGCACCTCGATGAGTTTCTGGAAATCTCGGCGCGCTCTACAAAATAAGTGTTCCGCCAGTCGTAGTGTCACGCGTCGGCAGCGCTGACAAATAGACCGGAAACATCCCGCCATCAGCTATCTCTTCCCAAGAGCAACCTGCTGTTTTTACACCCTGCTTACAATCACCTAACTCCCGAAGCGCTGCCGGTTGAGTCTACTAGTTGTACGAGAAAAATAACCTCGAATTTACGTTAGCCGATTGGCAGTTCTACTAACCGCGATGCTCGGCACGGTTGTCGGCACTCCAAGCCAGTAATGAAAGGCAGGGTTCAGTCCTATGGCGACACAAGTTTACGGCACTATTGTTCCGACCCATTCCATACCACAGCTTGGATACCAGCGCATACGCGCCGTCGTGGCTGATGACATCCGCGAAGTTCGCGAAGCCACCATCGGCTTGCTGCAGCGGCATGGCTGCATTGACGTCGTGGGAACGGCCGATGACGGCATCATGGCCGTCGAGCTGACCGAGGCGCTCCTTCCGGACTTGGTAGTGCTCGATGTGAGCATGCCCAGGATGTCGGGACTGGAGGCCACGGTGCAAATCAAGCAACTTGCCCCGCGAGCCAAGGTCCTGGTGATTTCCGCCGATGACGATCCCGAAGTCGCGCGATGCGCGCTCGCCAGCGGGGCGGACGCCTTCGTCTGGAAGGGTAACCTGGCACAGGAATGTGACAGCCAGATTGAACGGATGTTCACAATCTGACGCAACTTATCGCACGAAATCGACTGGATTCGTGCATCGGTTTCGGTTGCCGGCCTCATCCAACGGAGTGTTGGGACCGGCGGAGGGAACGATGATCGCGCCACGCGGGGCCAAGCACTACAAGATGAAGACGGTCTTCGCGCGAAGCGTAGGATCGTTTTGGCGCGCCCTGTTGATCCTATTACCTGTTGCGATCGGTTGTTTCCCTGCGGCTGCGCAAAGTACGTCCTCCATCACCACCCTCGATGCGCTGATCAGCGCCAAACAGTATCCCGAACTTGAGAGAGCCTTGACCAATGCTTCGTTGAGCCCAGCGGACACTGCCTACTACAACGGAGTTTTGGCGAACCGCCTCAACCGCGCCCAGAAGTCGATCGAACTGCTTCAGCCTGTATTGCCTGCGCTGGAAAGCAGCAATCTGTCGCGTGCGGAGATTGCCAGCTGTTCGCTGGCAGATGATTTCGTGAAGCTGTCACAATACGGCAAGGCGTCTCAGACCTACACTCTTGCAGCCCACATCGCTGAGTCACAGTCGAAGGAGTCGTTCTGCCACGCCTCGCGCGAAGCCGCTCGCTGGGCCCTGTTCGGTGAAGCGCCCGCCCAAACCGTCGCATCGGGAAGTCCCGCCATGATTCATGGAAACCGCGACAAGCTTGGCCTGGTGCAGCTGCCGATCATCGCGGGAGGCTACACCGGCTCATGGGTGCTCGACACGGGAGCCAATGTCACGGTGATCCGCCGGTCGGTGGCTGACCGCATTGGCGTACAACTCTCGACCAGTGGCGCCTCGGCCCAGGGAAGCTCCGGCAAATCGGTTGACGTTCGCGCGGGAATCATCCCCGAATTAAAGATTGGAACCCTGGTGCTGCGCAACGTGCCCACCTTGATTGTTGACGATGCCGACCTGAATTTCCCTTCTGTGGGATATGAAATTGACGGCAGCCTGGGTTTGCCTGCCTTGATGGCGATGGGGACGATGACACTGTATGCCGATGGTTCCGTCGTGTTTGGTTCTACGGTGGAAGCGAAGACCACCAGGGGGACGACCCACACGCTTTTCATGGAGCGCTCGACTCCGCTGGTCGCGGCGGACCTTGGCTATGGGCAGCAACTGTTCGTGCTGGATACGGGCGCGCAAGGAACCATTCTTAGCTCGCTGTTCTTCGCCCAGGCCAAAGGCAACGTCCAGACTGGCGAAGCAGTGACCCTCGATCTGGCAGCGGCCGGCGGGGTGGGCAGTATGGCAGCCTTCGGCTCACAACATCTGGTGGCAAACTTTTCCGGGGCCTGCGTGCCGCTGACGCAAGCGCACGTCCTGACAACCGAATCCGGTGCTGAGGATGATTTCTATGGCGTCATCGGGCAGGATGCCCTTCGCCAGGTTGCCAGCGTGACCTTGGACTTCCAGAACATGCAGTTCGTGGTCAGGGGTGGCGAGAAGTGCTCAACCTTGTCGGCTTCGCTTGCAGCACGGTAATTACGGGTTCGCCAGCTTATATCCCAGGCCCGGTACGGTGACGATCAGCTCCGGTTTCTTCGGATTGGCTTCCAGCTTTTGCCGCAGGCTGACGATGTGCACGTCCACGGTCCGGGTGAAGGCTTCCGCGCTGTAATCCCACACTTCTTTCAGCAGCAATTCTCGCGACAACGTCGTCCCGCGATGCTCAACCATGTAGCGCAGCAGTTGGAATTCCCTGGCCGACAGCGGAATCGGCTTTCCGGCGCGTGAGACGGTCGTACCGCGCAGATCCACCTCCACGTCTCCCAGGTGATGAATGCCGCTGTTGGTGGGCAAATACGCGCGACGCAACAGGGCTTCCACGCGAGCCAGCAATTCCATCGCATCGAACGGCTTGGTAACGTAATCGTCGGCGCCGATTTTCAAGGCCAACACCTTGTCGAAGGTTTGCCCGCGGGCGCTGAGGATGAGAATGGGAGCAACCACGCCCGCCATGCGGACGTCGCGGCAAACATCGAAGCCATTCTTCCTGGGCATCATCAGGTCAAGAATGATCAGGTCGAAGTGGTTCTGCGTGGCCTTCTGCAAGCCGTCTTCGCCGTCGATCGCCAGTTCCACGGAATAACCTTCCGCCTCCAGGCGATCGCAGAGCGTCATGCGAATGATCTCTTCGTCTTCCACCACCAGAATCTTCTTGGCCACGTAAAAATGGAACCCCTATTCCCAGTTTTATCGGGAGTGATTGCTTGCGACGGGCAAGTGTACCGTAAATGTGCTGCCCTCATTGGGGGTGCTCACCACGGTTAGACGTCCGCCCATGGCTTCGGTAATGCTCTTCGCCAGCGGCAGACCTAATCCGCTGCCGTGGATTTGGGCGGCGGTGGCATCGGGCGTACGGTAAAACGGCTCGAAGATCAAGCGCAACTGGTTCGGCTCGATGCCGACTCCCTTGTCGGCTACTGCGATCTGAATTTCTTTCACGTCATCCGAGACGACGTGACTCGCTTGCAGGCCCACCCAGGGATGTTCGCCGCCGTACTTCACCGCGTTGACGATTAAATTTTGCAGGCATTGCGTCATGGCTTTCGAATCAACATTCACCAGAGGGAGCTCGAGAGGAAGCTTGACTTCCATGTGGGTTCCGGCCTGGGTTAGAACGCCGGCGGTGCGATCCAGCGCGCCCTTCACCAGTTCGGCCACGGGAGTGGGCTCCATGTGGTACTGGTGGCGGCCTTTTTGCGTCGCCGAGAACAGCAGGATTTGCTCCACTAACTCAGTGAGATGTTGTGCCTGGCGCACGATCGCTTTGCCATAGCTGACCGTCTTTTCCTGGCTCTGGACTACTCCGTCGGCTATGTTTTGGCCGGCAGCGACGATTCCGGTGAGCGGGGTGCGCAATTCGTGCGAGACATTGGCCACGAAGTCCATCTGCATCTGCGACAGTTGGCGCGACTTTTGGGTGCTGACGATCAGGCTGACGATGGCCACGATCAGCAGAAGAAGAACTCCGAAGTTGGTCGCCAGGCTGCGGTAATACAGGCCTCGCACGGCATCTTCTACCGATCCTTCCTGGCTCTTTCCGAGAATGGCCCAATCCGCGGTGTCGGCGGGGTAGCGGATCGGTTCGATCCGCACGAAGTGTTCCGGATTGAAGTTCGGAGGCATGGGGAGCGATGCATGGGCAGTGTCCCCGTGCGTCCCCTTCAGTCGCATTTGCGGCATTCCGAAGATGTTGAGGCTGGCCTCGGGTTCCAGTGATCCGGACTTGCCAAACTGCCCGTCCAACGAGAGGACAATCGTGTCGTCCTCACGTCCATCGCTGAACGCAAACTCATCGGCGCTTCTGTCGCCGTTTCTGAGCGCACGCCGCGCAATCTCGGGAAGCAGTTGCTCCCATAAGGTTTTTCGATCGAGTTGAACCAGGATCCATGCAGTTTTGGAGACGCCTGCCTTTGATGGTTCCTGTACCGCGTACGCCAGCATGGGAATTCCCTGATCGATCATCCATGAGAAAGCGCGTTCGGGGTGGTCCGCTGTGGCAGGGTCGGCCTGGGGCCCTGGATCCACTGGACGTCCCGCCGCTTTCAGTGGCGACGCGCCGGCAATAATCGCCGTGAAGTTGCGTAATTTGTTCTGTAGCTGCGAAGTGTTCTGAGGCCACTCAGCCGGTTCGAAATGGCCCGCCCCTGGCCCTAAACGCAGGAGCGTGGGAGCGGTAGTCTCCACATCTCGCCACACGTAGACGTTAGCGATGAGTTGTGGATGCACGCTCCTGCGTTGCCAGTCAGCGTATTGCTGCGCGATCTGGGGAAGCGTCACGCTGCGCCGAAGACCGCTCTCCGACGAAAACTGACGGCACACCGGCGACAGTTCGCGCTCAACCCCTTGCCGGAAGTCCATCAGGGCACCTTGCAGGGTGGCTAAAATCTGGCCCGCCGACGCTTGGCTAACCTCGCGGATGGCCCGGTACTGTAGCCAGGCCAGCGTAGCTAACACGACCGCGATTGCTCCGATCAGTGCGTACCAGCGAAGGCCTGCCGAAGTGGGTTTCATGCGGTTATGTGAAGAATAGATGAGCTTCGCTGCTCGGGTAACGGCGAATAACGCATCGGAGCGCAGATTTTACCGTTACCTTACAAGTTTCTAACGAGCTGGTATGCCGCGAAGTCGATCTATTTCTCGGAAGCAATGGCTGTGCGCTGCGTTGCACTGGACGATAATGAAGCTGTAGGTCAAAATCGATGCCGTCAGTGCAGCTTGCACCATCAGATTCTGGTGCGGAGGAATCGACATGCTGATCTCGTGGCGCAATCTGCTTTTTGGCTGCGCATTGGTAGGGACGGTGTCCTGCGCCGCGCAAAGCAGTGGTGGTCATCAACCTACCCCGCCAAAGACCCTGCTGGCGTTGTCGAAACACGATCACACTCTCGCCATTGTGGACCCGGCTACCCTGAAAGTAATTGCGCGCGCACCCGTGGGGCCCGACCCACATGAGGTCATCGCCTCGGCTGACGGCAAGACAGCCTATGTTTCCATTTACGGCTCCGGCCGCTACCATGCGCTCTCGGTGATCGATGTGGTGGGGCAGAAGGCGCTTCCCGACATCGATACCGGGGCGTTGACCGGTCCGCATGGACTGACGTTTGTTGGCGGCAAGTTATGGTTCACCGCCGAAGGCGCCAAAGCCGTTGCGCGCTTTGATCCGGCCAACTCGACGATTGACTGGATCATGGGCACAGGCCAGAACCGCACTCACATGCTCTACGTGATCCGCGATGAGAATCAGGTCTATACGACCAACGTGAGCTCCGGCACGGTCAGCATCATCGAGAAAGTCACGCTACCGCCGCCCGGGCCGCCCCCGGGTATGCGGCCTCCGCCGGGAAGCCCGCCGCCGGGCGCAGGCCAGACGCGCACGGATTGGAATGAAACTGTGATTCCGGTGGGGAAAGGAGCCGAGGGCTTCGACGTCTCGCCCGATGGCCGCGAGATGTGGACCGCCAACGCGCAGGACGGCACGCTGTCCGTCATCGATCTGGCCAGTAAGAAGGTGACGTCTACCCTGGATGCGAAGGTCTTTGGCGCCAACAGGTTGAAGTTCACTCCGGATGGAAAGCTGGTTCTGATCAGCAGCTTGCGCAACGGTGACTTGGTTGTCTACGACGTCGCCTCGCGCCAACCGCAAAAGCGCATACCCATCGGACATGGAGCTGCTGGCATTTTGGTGGAGCCCTCTGGGGATCGGGCCTTTGTCGCCTGCACCCCGGACGGGTACGTTGCCGTGATTGATTTGAAGAAACTGGAAGTCATTGGTCATCTCGATGTCGGCGGAGAACCTGACGGACTCGCGTGGGCGTCTCGCCCATGATTGGCCGTTCGGAATGGTCCACAAGAAACAGTCCGCGGTAACTCCCCTTTCGCTTACACTCTAGCGAGCTACCGACTCGTCGGACGCAAGCCTTTCCCGGGATGACAATCCGGTAGGCTCATGAGGGCGTTTTCGGATTGCTCTAACTATGCTCAACGGATACCACGACCTGCCGCCCGGAAAGCTTGCCTTGGTGGTGACGTATCTGGAGATGCGTACGCCGGCTCCGGCCAGCGCTGGGTCGTTGCCTGCGGAATTCGCTGTGCGGCGCGTCACCGAGCCCGATCTCGTGTGGTATCGCCGCCTGTTTCGCACCATTGGCGAGCCGTGGCTATGGTTCAGCCGCCTGCGCATGGGAGACGACGAACTGCGGACGATTCTGCACGATCCGGCGGTCGATGTCTTCGCGTTATCGTGTGAGGGCGTCGATCAGGGTCTGCTGGAGTTCGATCGGCGGCGTTTTCCTGACATCGAGATATCGTTCTTTGGAGTGAGCCCGGCGCTGATTGGCAAGGGCGCGGGGCGAGCCCTACTGCAGCACTGCCTTCCCATGGCGTGGCAGCACAAGCCCTTGCGGATATGGCTGCACACCTGCACCTCCGACAATCCCGGGGCGCTAGGGTTCTACCAGAAGGCAGGCTTCGTCCCCTACAAGCGTGCCGTCGAAATTTCGGACGATCCCCGCGTTACGGGCGAGATTCCCACTAAGGCCGCTCCGCATATCCCGGTTTTGTAATCGGCGTTGGCCCGACCAATACTTTCGTTCAATAGATTTAGGCTCCAAGTCGGGGCTTTAATGAAAATTGCGTCCCGATCCGACCCAACCTCGTCTTTACAGTTTCAAGATCTTCCAGGCGAAGCCCCTGGGTGCCTCGATGTACCCGCCGCTTCGTCGAAAGGGGATTGGATGGCCGCGGCGTGGAATCGCAACCGGCTCACGAGAAAACTCGGGATCGAATATCCCATCATTCAAGGTCCGCTGGGCGGATTGTCGTCGCAACGTCTGGCCGCGGCGGTATCGAACTTTGGCGGGCTGGGGTCGTTCGGCGCACATAGTCTTCCACCGGAAGCGATTAAGGACGTTATCGCCGAGATGCGCGCGCTCACCTCGAAACCGTTCAACATGAACCTGTGGGTGGCGATGGAAGACGAAGGGGCTCGGACTTCCGACGAGAGCGGCTTTCATCGCGGCCTCGCGCCGTTGGCCCAGCATCTTGATGCGCTGGAGGCGCCCCGTCCCAAGTACAAACCGTACTCGCCGGTTCGCTTTGAAGACCAGGCTCGCGTGTTGCTCGATGCGAAGGTGCCGGTATTCAGCTTCATCTTCGGCATTCCGCCCGCAGAAATTCTGGATGAGTGCCGGGCGAAAGGTATCGTGACTATCGGCGCGGCGACGACGCCCGAGGAAGGGTCTGCGTTGCAGGACGCTGGAGTGGATGCGATCGCGGCTTCCGGCTTCGAGGCCGGTGGGCATCGCGGTTCGTTTCTGCGCGCGGCGGAGGACTCTCTGACGGGGACGATGTCACTGGTCCCGCAAGTGGTCGATCTGGTCGACGTTCCGGTGATTGCCGCCGGCGGCATAGCCGATGCGCGAGGCGTGGCTGCCGCATTCGCTCTGGGAGCGGAGGCGGTGCAGATGGGTACTGCATTTTTGGCCTGCGAAGAATCGGGCGCCAGCCGCATTCATCGGGAAGCGCTGCTGGGGAAAAAGGCCGGACGCACTGGGCTGACCAGGGGCTTCACCGGCAGATTGGCGCGAGGAATTCACAATCCTTTGATGGAGCAGTTGAATCGAAAGGAAACGGAGATTCTGCCGTATCCACTGCAACGTGCGCTGGTTCGGAACCTCTCGGTCGCAGCCGAGGCAGCGGGTCGTCCGGACTTGCTGCCGCTGTGGGCTGGACAAAGCGCCAGCCTTTCCGTTTGTAACGATGTGGGGGAGTTTCTGACCAAGCTGATAGGCGACGTTTCGGAAATCGCTGGACCGATCATGCATTGGAGCGCGCAACACGGTCAGAAACGGTCGCATTCCTAATGATGGGCAGACAAGACCCATCGAGTTTGCTAACGAGTGAAAATTCATAGGAGGAAGCATGGCAACAACTACCGCAACAACCACGATGAAGGTGGCGCAAATTGCCAAGCCGGGTTCAGGTTTCCAAATTGTCGAGCGCGAGATTCCGGCCCCCGGAGCGGGCCAGGTGCGAATCAAGGTGCAGGCCTGTGGCGTTTGCCACAGCGATTCACTCACGGTGGAAGGATTGTGGCCGGGCATCGAGTTTCCCCGCGTTCCAGGACATGAGGTAGCCGGCGTCGTGGATGAGTTGGGAACGGGTGTGTCCGCGTGGAAGAAGGGGCAGCGGGTCGGCGTGGGCTGGCACGGCGGCCATGATGGCACGTGCCGCGAATGCCGACGGGGAGATTTTCGCAATTGCCAAAACGCGAAGATTGCCGGCATCAGCTATGACGGCGGATACCAGGAATACATGGTGGCGCCGCAGGAAGCGCTGGTTGCCATTCCAGACAGCCTGAATGACACGGAAGCAGGGCCGCTGCTGTGCGCCGGCATTACGACCTACAACGCTTTGCGGCATAGCGGTGCCATGCCCGGCGATCTGGTTGCGGTGCAGGGAATCGGCGGCCTGGGCCACCTCGGGGTACAGTTCGCCAACAAGTTTGGCTACCAGGTGGCGGCGATCGGGCGCGGTCCGGAGAACGCGGCGCTGGCCACGAAGCTGGGAGCCCATCTGTACATCGACAGCCAGGCGACGAACGCGGCAGAAGAGTTGCAGAAGTTGGGCGGTGCGCGAGTCATCCTGGCGACTGCGCCAAGCTCGAAAGCAATGTCGGCCTTGATTGATGGTCTGGGGCCGAATGGCGAGCTGATGGTCGTGGGTGCGGACTTCGAGCCGATCCAGGTTTCGCCGGTGCAGCTCATCAACGGAAGCCGCACGATTCAAGGCTGGGCGGCGGGAACGCCGGCCGATTCCGAAGACACCCTGCATTTCGCGGAGATGAGCGGGGTGCGCGCCATGACGGAAATCTATCCGTTGGCGAAGGCAGCCGAGGCGTACGAGCGCATGCTGAGCGGCAAGGCGGAATTCCGCGTAGTGCTGACCATGTAGTTGTGCGGCAGCATATCGTGAAAGTCGGACGCCTGGTTCGGTCCGACTGGCGTGAGAGGAGAAAAAACGTGCGGCTATCCAGTTCGCTCCGGCGTTCGCAGTTAGGCTGCGTAGCCGTGGTGGCTTCTGTGATGGCCGCATCGTTCTTGCTGGCGCTGACGGCGCAAGGTAAGGAGCGTGCCATGCTATACCCAACGTTTTATCGAACCATACAGATCGACGGGCTTTCCATTTTCTACCGCGAGGCGGGCCCGACCGACGCTCCCACAATTCTACTGCTGCACGGTCTTCCGTCATCCTCGCGAATGTTTGAGCCGCTGTTTGCCCGGCTGTCCCATGAGTACCACTTGGTTGCGCCTGACTATCCGGGATTCGGGCACAGCGACTGGCCTGATCCAAAACAATTTACTTACACCTTCGACCACATCGCTACCGTGATGGACGACTTCACGCAGGCGTTGGGACTGTCGCGCTACACGCTCTACATGCAGGACTACGGCGCCCCGGTGGGATTCCGCATGGTGCTGGCGCATCCCGAGCGAGTGCAGGCGCTGATCGTGCAGGATGCGGTGTCGCACAACGAAGGCTTGGGAGCGAACTGGACGACACGGCGCGCATTCTGGGCAGATCGGGCCGCGAATGACGAAGCGTTGCGCCAGAACCTGCTGTCGATGGCGGCGACAAAAACGCGGCACGTGGGCGACGATCCCAGGGTCGAGTTGTACGACCCGGACCTGTGGACCGATGAGTATGCCTTTCTGAATTCGCCCGGACAGGCGCAAATCCAGAGCGACCTGTTCTACGACTACCGCACCAACGTCGAGGCCTATCCCAAGTGGCAGGCGTGGATGCAGAAGACGCAGCCCCGGCTGCTGGTCATCTGGGGGAAGCACGATCTGTCGTTTGATCCGGGTGAACCGGAGCGTTACCGCAAGGACGTTCCCAGTGCACGCATCAACGTTCTGGATGCGGGACACTTTGCGCTGGATACCAAGGCAGACGAGATTGCGGCGCTGGTACGCGCTTTCATGAAAGAGGATAAGTAAGTTGAGGCACCCGGATTCGCCTCGACTTTTGCGCCGCTTCTGGACAAAGAAGGCTGCGATGTTCTTGACAGCCGGCGATGGCTAAGCCAGAATCCCGGGCTGATCGGCTCATACTGTCTGGTCGACGCACGAGCACCGTCGATTCCGGTTGGTCTTTCCTCAGTTGTAACGTTAGTTGATCGGTACCACGTTCCTTCCCTTCGTCCAGGCCCACGACGTTTGCGAAAGCCCTGATTTCGAGCGGCGAAATTTCGCTGTGACGAGTCCTGCAAAGCCGTTTCCGCATATATGGAGATAGAAATGTCTAAAGAAATTAATCACGATCGCCGGCGATTTCTGGGCAATGCCGCTCTTACTATCGCAGCGGCCGAACTGGGCATGATGCGCTTTGCCGAGGCGCAACCCCGTCTCGAAATTGCGCGTGTGAGCCAGCCTGGGGCCGGCGCGTCGTTTGGCGCACTCAAGCAAATTGACGCCGGCTTGCTCAACGTGGGTTATGCCGAAGCCGGTCCGGCGACTGGCACTCCTGTCATTCTTCTGCACGGCTGGCCTTACGACATTCACAGCTTCGTGGAGGTGGCGCCGCTGTTGGCGGCGCAAGGCTATCGGGTGATCGTGCCGTATTTGCGCGGCTATGGCACAACACGCTTTCTCTCCAGCGAGACATTCCGCAACGGCCAGCAATCGGTGGTCGCCCTGGACATCATTGCGTTGATGGATGCGCTGAAGATACAGAAGGCGGTCATCGCGGGGTTCGATTGGGGGGCGCGCACCGCCGACATCATCGCAGTCGTTTGGCCCGAGCGCTGCAAGGCGATCGTCTCCGTGAGCGGCTATCTGATCGGCAGCCCTGCCGCCAATAAACTGCCGTCTCCGCCGGCCTTCGAACAAGCGTTTTGGTATCAGTACTACTTTGCTACGGAAACCGGCAAGGCTGGGTACGCGAAATACCTGCTCGATTTCAATAAGCTTATCTGGCAAACCGCTTCACCGAAGTGGAACTTTGATGACGCGACCTACGATCGCTCCGCAGCCTCGTTTGCCAATCCCGACCACGTCGCCATCGTGATTCACAATTACCGCTGGCGGATCGGCGTAGCCGAAGGCGAGTCGAAATATGACGGTCTGGAAAGGCGACTTGCTGAACGCCCAGTGGTCGCCGTACCTGCGATCACCATGGAGGGGGACTCGAATGGGGCGGCACACGCGCCCGCCACGGTATATCGCGCGAAGTTCTCCGGCAAGTATGACTACCGGCTCATCACCGGTGGCGTCGGGCACAATCTCCCGCAAGAGGCGCCGCAGGCTTTCGTCAAGGCGGTGATTGATGTCGACGGGTACGCTACGTAATCCTCACGGTCATTGCGTCGGCTGATTGCGGGTCCCTCCACTGCACACGAGCTTCGTCTTCACTCGGCCGGGATGACATTCCTGGGATTGGGAAGTGTCGTCCTGACCGATTCTTTCGTGAACGACGCTTCGTCACTCCCAAGTGTGATCTATATCGCAGCGATTTCTCCTCCGTCAGGCCATCGTAGAAGGAAGGAGATTTTCATGCGTGGTGACCAGAAGGTGATTGAGCGCCTGACGCAGGCGCTTCATGGCGAGTTCAATGCGGTTGTGCAGTACATGGTAGAAGCCGAGATTTGCGAGAACTGGGGCTATGGCCGCCTGGCCGCTATCACCAAGTCACGCGCGATCGAGGAGATGAAGCACGCCGAGGCGCTGATCGAACGGCTGCTGTACCTCGACACCATTCCGGATGTGAAGATGACTGTGGCTCCGACGCTGGGCGACGACGTGCCGCAGCAGTTCAAGGCCGGCCTGGCGGATGAGACGGCTACCATCGGCCACTACAACGATGCGGTGCGGATTTGCGCAGAGGTTGGCGATGCCGGCAGCAAGGACTTGTTCGAGCGCCTGCTGCGCGACGAAGAGCGTCACGCAGATTATCTCGACTCCCAGTTGCACGCGGTCGAAGCGATGGGACTCGGGCCGTTCCTGGCGCAACAGTTGAGCCGGTAAGGGCACTCAGGACCCATCATCTGTGAGCCCTTGCGCAACGCGGAACTAATTCGTGTTAGGGCCACTACTTAACGAGATCGTTCACCGCGGTTGCCTTATATCAGGGCGCGGCTTCAGCCGCGCCGTAGCCGCTTCCTCGCGTTTCCTACAGTTCCACAAAAATTGTCATCACGAGCGTAGCGAGCGATCTGCTCTTTGCCTGGTGCGGCAAGAAGCAGACTCGCTTGCGCTCTGCATGACAAATTGTGAAATCCGGACGGATACTTTCCGAGAACCAGGGATTGAGCGCTCAATCCCTGACCCCTACTTCTTCGTCACTGCAATCACGTTGTCATCCGGGTTGCGGTCGATCAGCTTGTCGATGGGATCGATACCTGCCATGGCTGGCAGCTTGTCCACGGTGACGGTGAACTCGCTCTTCTCCTGCGTCGATTTTCTGCCGCTGCAGATACAAGTACTTTCCGTCTGCGTCGAGCACGCCGATGTCGATCTAGTCGTTGACCGGAATGGCGTGCTCCTGGCCGCGGCCGTCGGCACGCAGCTTCTTGGCGTCGACCACGAGATGGACCTGGTACTTCCCGTCAGGCTGCTGAGTGTAGTCTGCGGATACAGCGCGGTTGTCGTACAGCGTGATGTTCTGGAACATGTCGTCGAACAGGTACTGGTATTCCGGCGGCGTGACCTTGCGGAAATAGCCTTCCAGTTCGAGCGACGTCGGATACGGCGGGCCCCTGGAACGCGTGGGCCTTCAGAAACTCGCGGATGGCCTGGTTGACCTTGTCTTCGCCGATGTAATCCTGCAGGGCGTACATCACCATCGCGCCTTTGTTGTAGTGAATGTATCCCTGGTTGGGGTCGACGTTATACAGCGGATATTCCTCGTTGCGCTCCTGGCCTCGGCCGCGCAGGTACTGGTCCAGCTCAAAGCGCAGAAACATTCTTCATCGACTCCGGCCCGAAGTGGTGCTTCATCACCATCAGCGCCGTGTACTGCGCCATGGTCTCGTCGATGGAGGTTGCGCCCTGCACATAGGCTGATATCACCTGGTGCGCCCACCACTGGTGTCCGGTTTCGTGCGCCGTCACGTAGAAAGGCAGGTTCACGGCGTCGGACTTCTTGCTGGTCTTGGTGACGAAGCCAATCGCTTCGGAGAAGGGAACGGTGTTGGCAAACGATTCGGCAAACGTGCCGTAGTCGCGGGAACTCGATGATGCGCAGCTGATGGAACTGGAACGGGCTGAAGTTCGTCGGTGCAGTAGGCCAGCGTCTCCTTCATGCTCTCCATCATGGTGTCGAGGTCGAACTCGTGGCCCGGCTGGTAATAAATCTCCAGGTTGACGTTCTGCCAGCGGTCGCGGCGCACGGCAGTAGCGCCCCGATTGGATGGAATAGATGTCGAGGATGGGCGCGTCCATCTTGTAGTGGAAGTAGCGCCGGCCATTTTCCACCCATTCCTTCTGCAGATAGCCTGGGGCGATGGCGATTTGGTCGGGCGAGGTGCTGACGGTGGCTTCGAAGTTGATCCAGTCGGCGTCGAAGCTGACGCTGTTGTACTGGCGCGCAGCTGCGTCATCAAGCTTGGGCATCCGCCGTGCCTTGTCCAGTCCATGGCTGTGGCGGGTGCTGTCGTCCGTCAGTTCAATGTCCGGGCGCATAGCCGATATAGGGAAAATAGCGGTCGTTGATGAAGCTTCCGTTGCGAACGATGTCGGTATTCGGACGCGAGTTTTCGAATCCCGGATTGTCGTACTGCACGGCGAAGTCAAGCTGGATGCGCCCGTGCGGAGGCAGCGGCGTGGGGAGTTGGTACAGGTAGAAGCCGAGGGCAGGATCTTCGACCAGGGCGGTCTGTCCGCCGGCGAAGCTCAGTTGCTCGACTTTGATGTGCGGCAGCGGCACGGGGATCAGGTCCACAGGCAGATGGTGATGGCGATGCGATCAATGTCGGCGCTGGTCTTGTTCTCCAGCCACATGGTGCCGTGAACGGACACCTGAGCGCTGGTCGGGATAGATATCGATATGCGCGTTGACGTCGGTGATGCGAGGCTGGGGCAGCGACCAGTATCGGCGGTACTTGCTTCTCGTATTGCGCCCGCGCCTCGTCAACCTTGAAACGTGGTGCGGTAAGGGTTGAGAACGTGGGTGTTGTAGAAGATGTAGCCGCCGACCCCGGCCATCAGCGCAACACAAACCAGGCCGGCGGCCACGGTAGTCCGGGAGAGCCGTGCGGCAGCCAGTTTCATGCGGACCTGCCAACTGCTCTCCGTGCCCCGGACCCACAAAAGGTTGGTGACGATGGCCAGCAGCACCGCGCCGATGCCCCAATACACCCGGAACCAGAACATTGGCTGCAGGAACGGGCCGTAGCCGTTGATGTCGGAGTACGTACATGGTCGGCGTCTGCCCGAAGCGGTAGAGGTAATCCTCGAATCCGGCCTGCGGCAGCGCGATTCCGGCCACGATATACAGCACCATCACGAAGTGTCCGAGATATTTGTTGTTGACTACGGTCTGGACGAACATGGCCAGGACACATAGCAGCCAGAGCGAGGTTAGCCGGTTCAGGAAAAGCTCGCGCGAAGTACAGGCCGAACTGGAAGTGGTGGTAACCCTGCGCTACCTGGACGGCCAGCCCGGATGCCATGATGAGCAGGACGACCAGCACCTGCATCAGCATCAAGGCAAACAGCTTGGAGCAGAACAACACCCAGCGCTGCAGTGGATAGGCATCGAGGACCTGATTCAACTTCGCGTCGCGCTCCCGCCAGACCAGTTCGCCCGAGTAGAAAATAATGATTGCCAGCGCGAATAGGCCAAATCCGCCGCCGGCATTCTGCAGCATAAGGTGAGTCAGCGGCCAGGTACTGCTGCCCAGCGGATTCGTGACGCCGGAAGCAGTAAAGATGGCGAACAAGCCGCCGGCCAGCATCAGCACCAGGAAGAAAACGTTCTGGTGGCCTCCGTGAAATAGATGGCGGTAAGCGAAACCACGTGCCTTAGCGACGCGCCCGCGGAAAACGTCGGATGTGCGATGGGCGGCGCTTGCGTTGCCGGCAAAGGCTCGGCTTCGTCGATGACCATCCGCCGCTTGCTGCTTTGTGATGGCGTAGGCGAACGAGAACTTCGCATAGGTCAACGCCAGAGCGACCGCTCCAAGGCCGAGCCACAGAGCCCGGTTGGCCAGCACCGCGCCTTCCAGCGGGATGAGTTGGGTATTGCGCTGATAGGCAGTCCAGTAGCGGGTGACGCGATCGATGGCAGCGCCGCCCAGCGGATCGGCCATGGCGGCGCGAACGCTCGGCCGTCAGGCCGCTCGACATCTGCGCCACTGCAAAGTAGCTGATGAGGACCAGCACGCTGGCCACATACACCGGCAACATCTTGCGGGTCAGCGCTGCCAGGGCGAAGAAAATGGCGGTCAGGAACAGCAAATTCGGCAGAACGTTGAGCAGGTAAGGCTGAAGATACGCGGCGACGTGTTGCGGTCCTATGCGGGTTCTGTCCAGCCATGGCGTCAGCGTGGCCAACCATGCGCCCAGACCGACACTGCTGAAGATGAGGACCTGGACCGCGAAGGCCGCCAGGTAACGGCCACCGAGATAGTCGAACTTGGTGATGGGGGCGGTGTAGAAAAAGACAGCGGAATTGCTGTCGATGTCCTGGTAGGTCGCTTGTCCCGCAATGGCCGCGGTGATGATGATGCCGAAGAAGCTGATGTAGGTGATGACGTTGTTCAGCGCGTAGGGCGAGGTGATGAGCACCTTGCCGCCAGTGCCGAAATCGACGCTGGCGCCAGCGAAAGCGCCGCCCGACATCAGGACGAACAGCAGACCGAGGGCGAAGAAGACGGTGAAGTACACATACGTCGAGATGCGGCGCAGCTTCTGCTCAAGGTCGAAGAGGAAGATGTTGGCCAGCATGTCAGTTGGCCGGCCGTTCCGCGGCCGCATCGTGGGTAAAGCCTCGTATGGTTGCGAAGTACAGGTCCTCGAGGTCAGGGACAACCGGTTCGAAACCCGTATCCGGCTGAGTGTCCTGTAGCACGTGCAGCAGGGTTCTTCCCCCTACCAGCCGCATGGAGATGACCTGGAGGCGCTGCTGGTAGTCGGCCAGCTCGGAGCGCGGGATAGCTTTCTTCCAGACGCGTCCGTTCAATTGGCTGACCAGCGTCGCGGGATCGCCGGCGGAGCGCACCCGGCCCTGGTGGATGATGGCCATGTTGCGGCACAGGTCGCTCACATCGGAGACGATGTGGGTGGAAAGAATGACGATGATGTTTTCGCCGATGGCGCTCAGCAGGTTATGAAAGCGGACCCGCTCTTCCGGATCGAGGCCCGCTGTAGGCTCGTCCACGATGATGAGCCGCGGATTGCCCAGCAAAGCCTGTGCGATGCCGAAGCGCTGCTTCATGCCTCCGGAGAAGCTGCCCAGCGGCTTGTGGCGATGGTCCCACAGGTTCGTTTGTTTCAGCAGTGCGTTCACCACGTCGCGGCGCTCGCCGGAGTTCTCGATGCCCTTAAGGGTGGCGAAGTGAGTCAGCAGGCTCTCGGCTGTGACCTTGGGATATAGTCCGAACTCCTGCGGGAGATAGCCCAGCAGTTTGCGGACTTCGTCCTTCTGGCGCAGCACATCGAGGCCGTCCAGTTGCGCGCTGCCGCTATCGGCTTCCTGTAATGTGGCCAGGGTACGCATGAGGGTGGACTTGCCCGCGCCGTTGGGCCCGAGTAGTCCGAACATGCCATGAGGAATGGATAGCGAGACGTCCTGCAACGCCTGCGTCCCGTTGGGGTAGCGCTTGGAGAGATTTTCGATTTGCAGCTGCATGGGTGTGGCCTATCCGTTAGTACGAAATTTGGGCCGAAAGGTTCCCATGGAGAAGCATTATGCGCGACTTGCGGGGCGAAAGAACAGGGGCGGCAGCGCGGTTGGCGGTTTACAAAACTTATCGTTCCTTAACAGGTACGCTGAATTCGGTATGTTTGACTATAGGTTGGTGCAAATGCGAACCATAATCTCACTACGACTCCCAGTTCTCGCAGCCTTGCTCGTCGCTGCCACATTCGTCGCAACTCCGCGGATTTGCGCGGCCCAGCAGACCGACGCTGCTCCGCAAGCCGGCACGGCCAAAAAGTCGCGAGCCGTAGGTACGGTGGAGTCGATCAGCGGAAATGTGATTACGCTCAGAACCGAAGCGGGCTCCGAGGTGGCCGTGATCATTTCGCCATCGACCCGCCTGGTGCGCCTGGCTGCGGGGCAGACGGATTTGAAGTCGGCTCCGGCCATCCCGCTGAGCGAGGTGCAAGCCGGCGACCGCTTGCTGGCCGGCGGTGTCCCGTCTGACGACGGTAAGTCCCTGGCAGCAACCTCCGCTGTGGTGATGAAGAAATCCGACGTCGCCGAGAAGCAGGAGCACGACCGCGAAGAGTGGACCAAACATGGGGTTGGCGGGGTCGTGAAGTCGGTGGATGCGGCGGCGGGAAACGTGGTGCTGTCGACGGGTACGTTGGGCGCGCCCAGCACGCTGACACTGCATGTGACCAAGGACACCGTCATCCGCCGCTACGCGCCTGACTCGGTGAAGTTTGACGATGCCAAGCCCAGCACGCTGGAGCAGATCAAGGTGGGCGATCAGCTCCGCGCGCGCGGTACCAAGAGCGACGATGGTAAAGAGATGGCTGCGGCCGAGATTGTCTCCGGCTCATTCCGCAGCATTGCAGGTTTGGTTATTTCCTCCGATGCGGCTAACAACACGTTGACCGTAAATGATTTGGCCAGCAAGCGTCCGGTGACGCTGAAGATCGGGCCGGATTCGCAGATGCATAAGATTCCTGAAATGTTTGCGACGCGCATTGCCATGCGGCTGAAGGGCGGCGCTGCCACTGGTGCCGGAACTGCTAACGCAGCCGGTGCTCCGGCGCAGCCTCAAGGTGGAGGAGCCGGTGGCGCTCACCCGCAAGGCGGTGAAGGCGCTTCGGGTGGTACGGGCGCCGGCGGTGGTGGTCGCGCGGGCGGGCCGCCGGATTTTCAGCAGATGCTCAGTCGCATGCCGGCCGTGAGTCTTGGCGAACTCAAGAAGGGTGACGCCTTGATGATCGTGTCCACCGAAGGCACGCCTGATTCGCCATCGACTGTGATCATCCTGCTGAGCGGGGTTGAGCCAATTCTTGCTGCTGCTTCCCCCAGCCAGGCCAGCACGATTTTGTCACCCTGGAACTTGTCATCCGGGGCAAATGCTGGAACGGGAGACGCTCCCTAACGGAATACCTATTGCATCCATACTTTTCCGCATGATGAAAGTCCAATACACCTAATGCGTTCGTGCTTCGTATTTTTGCTTTGGTTCTTCTGCTCAGCCCTCGTCTTTGCGCAGACCAACCCGGGATCGCTTCGCGGCAAGGTCACCGACCCTTCCGGCGCGGTGGTCCCGCACGCGTCCGTCCAGGTCACGGGCAAAGACGGCAAGACCATCTCGGTTGAGACCAATCAGCAAGGTGTCTACGAAGTGCGGGGACTGGCGCCCGGATCCTACAACGTCATCGTGGCGGCCAAAGGCTTTGGCGTCGACGAGGAAGCCGAAGTTCAGATCAACCCTGCGCAAGTCCAGCAGATTGATGTCCAACTGCAGATTGCCGTCGAACAGCAGCACATCGATGTGCAGGAGGAGACGCCGACCGTCAGCGTGAGCCCGGAAAACAGTGCCGGAACACTGGTGATCAAGGGAAAGGATCTCGACGCGCTCTCGGACGATCCCGATGAATTGGAGTCGGAGCTGCAGGCTCTGGCTGGTCCGTCGGCCGGGCCCAACGGCGGCCAGATTTACGTGGACGGATTCACTGCCGGACAGTTGCCTCCTAAGTCGGCGATCCGTGAGATTCGTATCAACCAGAATCCCTTCTCGGCCGAATATGACAAGCTGGGCTACGGACGTATCGAGATTCTCACCAAGCCCGGCACCGACCAGTTCCACGGCCAGTTGATGGTGAACGGCAACTCGTCGGCGTTTAACTCGCTGAACCCGTTCATCACCGAAACACCGGGCTACTATTCGGAGATCTTCAACGGCAACCTCAGCGGTCCCATCAGCAAGAAGGCGTCTTTCTTTTTCACCGTGCAGCAGCGCGATATCGACAATGTCAGCGTGGTGGTGGCCCAGGTGCTGGCGCCCAACAACTCGATCGTTCCTTACAACACCACGGTGCCCAGTCCGGCGAAGCGGTTGAATATCAACCCGCGCGTTGATTTTCAGCTCACGCCGAACAATACCCTTACCGTGCGCTATCAGTACTCGCGCAATATCCAGGACAACGAAGGCATCGGCGAATTCTCGCTGCCGTCGGTGGGCTATAACTCGCGCAGCACGGAGAACACCGTGCAGATCACCGACACCCAGGTCATCAGCCCGACCATGGTGAACGAGACGCGATTCCAGTACATCCGCGACAGCGACACGCAGTCGCCGCTAAGCACCGACCCTACCCTTGTGGTGCAGGGAGCCTTCACCAGCGGAGGCAGTTCGCAGGGCACGGTAGTCAGCAACCAGGACCACTACGAGCTGCAAAACTTTACTTCGATTGCGCACGGCAAGCACTTTATCAAGTTTGGCGGACGGCTGCGCGGCACGCAGTTCTCCAGTGAGCAAAATTCGGGCTTCAACGGCGCCTACAACTTTTCTTCGATCGATGCCTACCAGATCACCATCGATGGCCTGGCCAATCATCTATCGCCGGAACAGATTCGCGCCATGGGGGGCGGAGCCAGCCAGTTCACGCTGGTCGCCGGCGCGCCGTTGTCGGACGTCTCGGTAGTGGACGTCGGCTTGTACGCGCAGGATGAATGGAAGATTCGTCCTAATGTGACCTTCAGCTACGGACTGCGTTACGAGACGCAGACGGGCATCCCGTACGAGGGCAATTGGGCGCCGCGTTTGAGCCTGGCATGGGGACTGGGGCACAGCAAAACCGCGCCGAAGACCGTGCTGCGCGGCGGTTACGGCATCTTCTACGACCGTTTTTCTTACGATAATCTGCTGCAGGCCGAACGCTATAACGGTGTAACCCAGCAGCAGTACATCGTGGCCAATCCGAACTTCTTTCCCTCTGATTCCGAGCCCGGCCCAGATTGCCCAACTGGCCACGACTTCGCCAACCGTGTATCAGGTGCAGGGCAATCTGAAAATTCCCTACACCATGGAAGCCGCCTTCAGCGTGGAGCGTCAGCTGACGAAGACTGCGACGCTGTCGGTGACGTACCTGAATTCGCGAGGCGTGCATCAGTTAATTCTGCGAAACGCCAACGCCCCTTTGCCGGGCACCTACAATCCGGCCGATCCCACCAGTGGCATCCGGCCCTTCGGTGGAACCACCAACATCTACCAGTACAACTCCGGCGGCGTCTTCGAGCAGAACCAGTTGATTACCACTATGCGATGGAGCAGGGGCAACCGCTTATCGTTATTCGGCTTTTACGCTCTCGGCTTCGCTAACAGCGATCTGGGCTCGGGCGGCGGAGCTGGGGCGGGAGGGGGAGGCTTTGGCGGCGCGTTTGGCGGCGGCGGGGGCGGCTCAGCGCAGTTCGTGATGAACTCCTACGATCCCATGGAGGATTACGGGCGCGCATCGTTCGATGTGCGCAACCGTCTGTTTATTGGTGGGACCATTACGCTGCCGTATGCGCTGCGTCTCAGCCCATTCATGATTGCCGACTCGGGCTCGCCCTTCAACATCATTGTGGGACAGGACTTGAACGGCGATTCGATCTTTAATGACCGTCCCGCGCTGGCCAGCACGGCCGGTCCGGGAGGCACCGTCAAAGTTACGCCCTATGGCACCTTTAACACCGTGCCCATCCCGGGCCAGACCATCGTTCCCATCAACTACGGTGGCGGGCCGACGCTGTTCACTTTGAATCTGCGGCTGAGTAAGACGTTTGGTCTGGGTCCCAAGATCGATAGCAAGAATGCGGGACAGAAAGGCGGTCAGGGCGGTGGGCCTCCGGGCGGTGGTGGCGGACATGGAGGCGGTGGCGGCGGTGGGCGCGGCATGGGCGGACTCGGTGGTCCGGGTGGCCCCGGCGGAGGGCCGTTCACCTTTAACAACGAGACCAGCCACAAGTACAACCTGACTTTCAGCGTCAGTGCTCGCAACCTGCTGAACAACGTGAACTACGCCGTGCCCATCGGCAACCTGGACTCGCCCCTGTTTGGCACCTCCAACTCAATGGCGGGACCACCGTTCTCCTCGGGCTCAGCCAGCCGGCGAATCGACCTGCAGATGTTGTTTTCTTTCTAGCGGACTGGCTTACGGCTGATAGCTGAAGTCGACGCTCTTGCTGTCCCTGGCGGCGACGGTTACGGTCTGGGTCTTCTCGCCGTACTTCTCCTGCACGGCCGCGATGGTGTACGTCCCAGGCGGCAGACCTTGCAGGCTGAACTTCCCGTCGGCGCCCGTCACCGCGAAGAACGGATTACCCAGCACGCTGAGGTACATGCGCATCCAGGGGTGCTGGTTGCACTTCACCGCGATCATCATTTCCGGAGTGCTGAAATTCTTTTCGATGGGCCCGGAATTAGGCATCTGTGACTGGTTCCACTCGCGGTTCTGCTTCGACGTTGAATGAATGTTGTGCAGGGTCTGGTCGTGGTCCTCAAACTTCACCGGCTGACCCACCATCACCGCCGCCATGTGCGGCACGTAGCGGCAACCTTCCTGCTTGACGGTCAGGGCCTGGGTTGGCGGATCGAAGGTCTTATCGCCTAACCCGTCCTTCACATAAACCAGCACATTGGCCAGGTGCCCGTCGTCTACGACAACCTGCTCCGACGCTGCCTGCCCCTTGCATCCGGGATCGTTGGACATGTCGATCTTCTGGGCGGCGGGAGCGGCCCCAGCGAAATTGACGGTACCGCTGATGGTCGCGGCCGTGGCAGGGTCGATGGGTGTGGCCTTGGCGGTGGCCGGTTTTGCCGATGGCGATTGCGGCCCCGTGCCCTGATTGCAACCAACGAGCAACGAAAGGCCTAGAACAACGACGAACAGACAGCTATAGCCCTTGCGAATCACGTAGTAGTCCCCAATAGATGAAAGAAACAGTAGGAGGAAACCCTTCATTGTACTATTCGGAGCAGGAGCGACATGGGGGAGATCGACAATCCGGAGGCGGTGAACCCGCCGTTGGGAGCCGATTTTCCGGCGAGGGAGGAGTTGACTGGCTTAGCCGACGCGCGCTCCGGGGGTCCGACGCCCATTCCCGTCCGGCGCAGTCCGAATGTGGCCCAGGCCATTCTGCTCGGCAGTACGGTTGCGCAACTGGCAATCGCGTTGTTAATCACGGTCTACCTGGCGCGGGTGTTATCTGCGGCGGCTTTCGGATTCTTCTCGCTGGTGGGAACCATCTTCATCCTGGCGCGCAAGTTTCTCGATCTCGGGCTGAGCAATGTCGCGGCACGCGAGATCGCAGCCGATCGGCTACGCGAGCGGTCGATCGTGGAAGGGATGATGGCCTACCGGCGCGCGGCGGGAGCGGTGCTGGCGCTGTCGCTGTTTGTCTTTGCCTTCGTGCAGAAGGGAACACCTGAGCGCTGGATCCTGCTGGCAGTTGGTGTGGTTTTGCTGTTCACCGAGCCGGCGGCGCTGGATCCGGTGTTCCAGGTAAGGCAGGCGCAAGGCGGTCCGGCGTCGATCAACCTGTTTGGCGGACTGCTGGTGCTGGGTGGAAGCCTTGCGCTAACGGCCATCGGGGTCGCCGGTGCGGTGTTTGCGTGGCTGCTGGTGGTGCGCGAGGCGGCCTCGCTGCTGTTTACCAAGATGCTGGGAGAGCGTCTTCTGGGCTACCATCCGAAGCCGGGCTTCCGCGACCGCGCACTGAAGACCTTGGTGGTCCCGGCGCTCATCTTCGGACTCGCCAGCCTGGTCTACACCATCTACTTCAACTGCGATGTGTTCTTCGTGTACGCGTTGCGCGGAAAGGAAGAGCTGGGCGCTTACGCGGCCGCGTTTCGTCCCATCAATCCGCTGCTATTGCTGCCTTGGCTGCTGATGGTTCCCATGGTGCCGGTGCTGACGGCGCTGGCGGTAAACGATCGCGAGCAGTTTGTGCGGCAGGTGCGAGGTGCCTGCGGACTGGCATTGGGCTTGGGCGCGTGCGCTGCGGTGGCTGGTACCTTGCTGGCGCCCGACCTGGTTCAGCTGCTCTATCGCGGACGTTATCTGGAGGGACCGCTGGCTTGCGTCAACGCTTTTCGCTGGTTGGCCATCGCCCTGGGACAAGTGTGCGTCACCACAGTTTTGACGGCAGCCATGCTGGCCGATCGCAAAGAGAAAATGCTGCTCACCATCGGCGTGGCTGCATTAGTGGCGAATGCCGTGATGAATCTTGTGCTGTTGCACCACTACAACTTTACTGCAGCTGGATTCGCGACTGCCGCAACCGAGTTGCTTTACCTGGCAGGCGCGCTGATTGGTTTCGTCGTGGTGACGCGACGCAGTCCCTTAGGGTTGACCTCGGTGGCGTACTTGCTGCCTGCGGCCGTGATGACCGCGGTTCTCTACTGGATGAGCGGCGGTCCAGTTCTGCGCGTGGCGTGCGGTATTGCCCTGGGACTGGCGTCGGCGGCTGCGATTTTGCTGTCGCCCGCGGCTCGCCGCTTCCGCCAGGAAGTTGTGGCGGCGAGTCCTGCCTTCTAACCGCTAAACCCTCGCCTCACTTCTCCTGCAAGGACGACTTCATCTGCTGCTCTACGGTTGCCATGTCCACCGCTCCGACGTACTTCTGCACGATGCGGCCGTCGCGTCCGATAAGGAAGGTCACCGGCAGGCCGAGAATTCCGCCGTAGGCGTCGGCCAGTTGCGTCGTGCCCATGCCCACCGGATAGTTCATCTTGTATTGCTGATAAAACTCGGCGACCGGCTTCGCGTCGTCGTCCATGGAGACGCCGATCACTTGCAGGCCCTGGTCGTGATAGTTGTTCTGGAATTCCACGAAGTGCGGGATTTCACCGCGGCAGGGCGTGCACCATGTCGCCCAGAAGTCGAGCAGCACTACTTTGCCCTTATAGTCCGCCAATGTGAGGGGCTTTCCGTTGAGATCGCGCAGCGAAATCTCGGGCGCAATCGTGCCGGACGATCCCGGAGGGCCTCCTCCGGCTTTCAGGTGCGACGCACCGTGATGCACTACGTTATACACCGCGACCACAATTACGATCGCGACCACCAGCAGCAGGACTTTTCGCATGAACGCCGACCTCGTTAAGGGACGTTCCAGATTAGCTGATGGATGCGGTTACGCCAACTCTTCACACCTTGGGCGGAATGCGCTTGCCGGGAGCGCCGCCCACCATGTCACGGTCGGGCCACAGGAAGTCGATGCGGGTGCGATGAATCTTCCAGGCCCCGTCGACCTTCTTGTACTCGTCGTCGTAGCAGCCAATGAGCAGTATGGGAGTTTTCTCGGCCACGGTCAGCATGTCGATCAAATAGCAGCGGCCTTCGGCGGAGTCGGGGCCGGTCAACTCGATCCAGTGATTGGTGATGGCATGCAAGTAGGGATAGCTGCCGTCCTCGCTACGCTGCTCGTGTGAATCGTGAGCCGCCTCGTAGTTTTTGCGGATCTGCGGCCGCCCGATCCAGGTGCCGCGCTCGCCAAATTCGCAGATGGCGTCTTCGGTGAAGAGCGAGGACAACTTGTCGAGCTCGTTGCTATCGAAGTAATGCGAATACAGGATTCTTGTTTTGCGAATTTTCTCGATTTCCAGCAGCTCTTCTATTTCTGTCACTGTGTCCATCCTGTGAATAATCTTGGTTCGAGTTCGCGAAATCGATCTAGCGCATAGCGCGGTACATTGGGTGCCGGACGCTTAGGTCGTGGGCTACGTACATGCCTTCCAGTTTGCCCATGTCGAAGTCCTGGATGCCAACATCGAAGACGCCGTGCGTCATGTACACGCGGTGGCTGATGCGCCATTCGCCGTTGCGTTTTTGAAGCTGATCAAGATACCGTCCCCAGTATTGCCGTGCGGTCACGGACTTGTCAGCAGCGGTCTCGATGGTGAGCGCAAATCCCAGGCTCTCGGCTTCAGCGGAGGCTCCTTTAACCTCGAGCTGTGCGCAGACCAGCAGGTGAAAAGGCCGGACGGCGGCGCGCTCAATCTCCATGAAGGTACGAACGTATTCCTCGCCCGAACCTTTGAAGAAGCCGTAGTCGATGACGGCATCGGGCCAGATCGTGCTGGCCAAAGCGTCATCGTCGCGCCAGTCCAGCGCTGAGCCATAACGTCCCAGAACTTTTCTACAGGCCGCTTCGTCCACCAGCGCGGCTAACTCGGCGTTATCGATCGAATCGGCCGCATTGTTCCTGGTCATGGTTGCTCCTTGTAGCTTGCGGGAAAGTAACAGATCGAGACATCGCAGGCCTGCTCTACCAACCAAACGATTGGTTGGCAAGATTAGCGCGCTTGTCCAGCCATTGTCAACGCACCTACGGGCTGGCTGGTGGAGAGTGTGATCTGCTGTGGCGGACCCGCCTGGTAGAGTCGCGTTTGGGTCCGCGGTGAGCCTCGGTCTCGCGACGTGAGCGATTACGTTGCAGCGGCGCGAAGGCCTGTCGTACCTACGCCACTTCGTTGCATGGACTAGGTTGTGACGCGGTCCTGAAGGCCCACCCTGCCGGTTGCCCTGTCCTGGACGCCGAAAATCGATCAACTGCCGCGCAATCCAGTTCTGCCTTGGAAGCGTACCTTACCCGAGTGAATGCGCTCAGGGAGAAGAACGATGAAGAAGAATATTTTGATTACGCTGTTTGCAATGACGATGGCGGTTTCCGCCGTAGCTGCTTGGGCAAGTGACGACCCAATGGTTGGCGGCGCCGCGATGTATCCCAGCAAGAACATCGTGCAGAACGCAGTGAATTCTCAGGACCACACCACGCTGGTTGCCGCGGTGAAGGCGGCTGGTCTGGTCGATACGCTGGAGAGCCCGGGGCCGTTCACGGTGTTCGCGCCTACCAACGAAGCCTTTGCCAAGTTGCCTGCCGGCACAGTCGACAACCTGTTGAAGCCGGAAAACAAAGAGATGCTGGTGAAGGTCTTGACCTATCACGTGGTTGCGGGCAAGGTGAGCGCGTCCGATCTGATGAAGCAGATCAAGGCCGGTGGCGGTAAAGCCAGCCTGAAGACGGTGAACGGCGAGACACTGACCGCGATGATGAGCGGCAAGAACATCGTGCTTACCGATGAAAAGGGCGATACCTCGACGGTGACCATCGCCAACGTGTACCAGTCGAATGGCGTGATCCACGTCGTGGACACAGTGCTTCTTCCTTAGAATAAGCGCCGGGCCAGACTCACCGGAAACATCAGGGACGCAAGGGAGCACCATCGCGGTGCTCCCTTTGTTTTTGCTGAACCATTCTCTTGATCGCGCTGAGTTCGTCGGGCGTGGAGGCGGGCCGCGATGGAATTCCGCGAACAAACGATATATAGTTCTCAGCCTTGCTGGAAACATACAGTCAACTGCTGGTGAGGCAAGCGCACCAGCCGGCCCAAGCTACAAAAATCACTTCGTTTTGAAAGGAAAAACATGAAGAGGATGTTGTTGGGTGTGGCCGTAGTTGCAATAGCGCTGGCCGCGCAGGCGCAGATGGGTGGTAAGTCTGCCGAGGTCGGAAAGGCAGTCGCTGGATTGGAGGCGCAGTGGACCGCGGGCGCCAAAGCCAGCAATGCGGATATGGTCGCGCCGCTGCTGGCCGACGGTTTTGTCAACATGAATAGCGATGGAACCCTGGCCGACAAAACCAAGACCCTGGCCAACACTGCCAAAGCCAAGTGGGACAGCAACGAGATCGGCGATGTGAAAGTCACCGTCTACGGGAACACGGCCATTGCTACCGGCACATGGCAGGGTAAAGGCACAACTGCTGACGGCAAGGCCATTGATGCCCACGAGCGCTGGGTGGACACCTGGATGAAAATGCCCAGCGGTAAATGGCAGTGCGTTGCCAGTGCAGGCGCGCCAGTGAAAATGTAGTCGAAGCGCTACCGAAGTTTCGGGCCGCGGATGAGTTCAACTCCCGCGGCTCTTTTTTTTGCGCTGAGCGAACCTAGCTTGTGAGTTGAATCACGCGAGCTAGGGCATCGGGGGCACAGCTCAGTCGCCATTGGCGCGAGACGAAGCGAACGTCGGCGGATAGCTGAAACGCTTTCCGTTGCCGTCGACCATCACTTTATCGCGCGCAGTGGACGGCGGCGCGAACAGATCGTGCCCCGCCGTGTTCCAGGGAACGTGTACGCCAACAACCGTCGCGATCGTCGCCACGAGATCGATGGATTGCGCGTCCTGGCTGGAGACTTTTCCCTCGCTCTGGCCGGGAAGTTTAATAAACAGGGGCACCGGGAAAATCATCTCGGCATTCGAATCGCGTAAAGTGCGCCCGGGAGCTTCGCTCTTCCAGCTAACTCCGTGGTCGGAGGTGACCACGATCAGCGAGCGATCGTACAAACCCGCCTGCTTAAGGCGATCAAGAAATCTTCCCAGTTCGCGGTCCACGAACTCGATCTGCGTAGTGTAATCGGCTCGCAGACGTTGCAGCAGCTGCGTGTCGCCGGCGAACGAGGGATCGAAGCCGCTGGGCGACTCCGGGTGAATCTGGCCATCGGCGGTCAGCATGTAGGGAGCGTGGGGCAATTCATAGTGCATGAATTGCAGCGGAGGTTTCGCGCCACCAGGTCCTATCTCGCTTAGGAATTCACCAAAGCGCTGCCGCTCGGCGCGCAGTTCGTCCGCCTGCAATTTCACGGCGACCGACTGGGGAGCGACCCGCAACAGGTAAAGCTGGGCAACCGCTTTAAGCAGATGACTTCGCTGCTGCACCTGGGCTGCGTCCGGGCAGTGGTACTCCGGGCTGGCGCAGAAGCGCGTTACTTCTTCGTGAATCGTAATGTCGTAGTCCGGCGCCAGCAGGCGGAAGAGGTTGTCGGGATAGGAACGGTCGGAAGGATCGTTGCCGTGAGGGAAATTACCGGTCACGATGACCGGAATGGATCGCGTGGTGTACTCGGCATTCGCTGTGGTGTTGTCGAACCAGGTGCTGTGCGCCGCGAGTTCGGCAAAGTGAGGAAAGCGGGCCGCGTCGACCTGGCCACTACTGTCGAGCAGCGCCGGGCGCGTGAACTCGTCGAGTATCAGAATAAAAACCGGAGGATGCGGCTTGCCGGGGTCTACGGCACTCACGCTCGCGGCGTTGCCGACCGGTGGCGCGACGCTGGGCGAAACTTCACCCCATGCCCGCCACAAAAACATGGCAGGGAAGAGCAGGACCACCGGCGAAAGCACTAACAGAAAGCGCTCAAATTCTGCCCGGTAGCGGAACACGAGCCACGCGGCAATCGCCAGAGGGACGATGAGCAGCGCCGTATTGTGGTGAAAGCGAAGATGCGGCGAGACGTAGCGCTTGTGAAGTTCGAGCAGAAACGGCGTGAGCAGCAGCAGGAATGCGAAGCTGAGGAATTGATCGGCAGTCGCCGGGGACACAGACCGTACTCCCAGCCAAAGCAACGCCATCACGGCCGCAGGCAGCAGGTTGAAGCACAGAATAATGAGCCACAGGTCGGAGTGCGTGATCTGGTTGAGGACAACGAATTCAGCGTTCCCGATGATGGCCTGGTACACCGACTGGGCAAAGGCAAAGGTGGTGAGCGACAGCAGTGCCAGGAAAACCAGCGCCAACCTGCGGTGAGTAGCTGCCATGGGCATCAGGAGTTGGGGCACGCGTTAGCCGAGTGCCGTGGCGCGATACAGGAAACGCGTGCCGCCGGGCAGTTCGGCCTGGGCATCGATTCGGAACCACTGCTGCAAGTAGTGTTCGAAGGCCGCGCGGGTGTAGTCGGCGTAGGTGTCGTCTTTGTTCAGCAGCAGACGGCGCACCATGGCATCGTCCTTGGTGATGAATTCAATTACCAGTTCGCGCGTGCTTTCGGCCAGCCATTGCACCAGCGCGCCGAGGGGAACATTCGCCGTGATAACGAGGTGATGCACCAGCGCCAGAGCGAGCGTCATCTCGGGTTTGCCGCGCTGACTCAGCGACATTCGTTCTCCGCACGCCCAACCTTGCGACGGCGAAGGATTGGCGACATTCATCAAGAGCGGAATGATGTTGGGCTGGCCTTCTTTGCGTAACGCGAGGTAGAGACGGTCGATGCTGCCGGGGTCGGAGTCCATGGCCACCACGGTTCGTGCCGACGCGGCCACGATGCGGCTGAAGCGGCCGTCATTACACCCCAGGTCCCACGCCAGTTCCATCTGGCGACCCATCACCGCCTCCCGCACAAACGCTTCTTTCCCTGCCAGCGCTGCTTCCGCGTAGTGATCACGGGAGTAGTCGCTCCACGTGGTTTTGCCGTGGGGCACACGCAACTGCTGCAGCAGTTTTCGCAATCGCTGCACATTGCGCGCGATCATTTGCGGAGTCATGCCCGCGGATTTGATCTGCTGGCGAACGCTGTGACCGGCGGAAGCGAACTTCTGCTGCAGGTATGCTTGCGCGGTCACGTGACTCAATACCCCACGGCGACGACGCTCCAAGCCGCGGAACATGCGGCTGAACGCGACCGGATCAATACCTTCGAGATCACTGCGCAGCCAGGGCTGAAAAGGTATTTGCTTGTAGGCTTCCAGCATAAGCGGGTAGAGCATCATGCGGCAGAACTGGTTGTAGCCTGCCCAGACTTCTCCCGGCCGCAGCGGCGCGAACGAAAGCACGTCGATAAATTCGGGTGCGCTGCCGCGAAATTGCACGTTGTACGCGGTCGCGTCCTTCAGGATCCACTGGTGACGAAGCGAGCGCTCCATGATGTCCAACTGCAACAGCGCGGCGTCGCGCAGCATGTCGAACGTCCATTCGTAGGGATAGCTGATGAAGGGTATGCGATCGTGCTCCAGCACAATCGATCCAGCTGGAACTTCAAGATCAACGACGCTGGCAGCAACTTCCGAGGTGTGCACCAGCAGACCGGCAGACTGAAGTTCTTCCGCTAAACCTGACGATGCAAACTGGTGCCAGCGCTGCACGGCTGAGGGAAGGACGACTCGGAAGATCCGGTTGCCATGATGGAGAACGTAACCGTCGGGATCGCGAAACGATCCGCACTCACGCTGGGCTTCCGGAGTCTTCAAGTCCGGTTGCATTGTGCTTAAGATTGCCGCCGGCGAGGTTCTTCCTCTTGGGGTAAGGGCTGCATTTCAACCATACCGGCATCCGGTTCGGAGTGCAGGCCGAGCAAGCTGCGGATTTTCTGCTTGAACATGCGGAAGATGACGTAGACACCGCTGGCTCCGCCGAGCAGGAGTTGCAGCATCATGCTTCCCGATCCAGGGTCGACATACGCGGCAAGTATAGGCAAATGCAAGAGGAATCCCCTGATGGTCGGAGTACTGCTCCCCTTTCGGGAGGATTCCAGTTTAACATTGCGTTACAGTTGTGCTACCACTATTTGCGTCTGTGGCCCAATATGCCCGAAATCGGACATTTTCAACTGCGGACGAAGGCCGGCAAAGCGACCGCTCCTCCCAGAGAAAATGATTTGGTATAATTTGGTTCTGCCGCTTGTAAGGGCGCCCTTAGCTCAGCTGGATAGAGCGTCTGGCTACGAACCAGAAGGCCGGGAGTTCGAATCTCTCAGGGCGCACCATCTAACCCCTTAGCAATCTTCACTCTATCCGCTTATCGCCATCGTTTTGTGGCTTCCCTCTAGAGGGTTCTGGGACGACGTTCCAGAGGCCGGTCTTGGTTGCGATCTCGACTCCATTCAGTGCCTTCCGGGGATTGGCCGACGTACCCGGGCTGATGCTCCCGATACTCGTGGGTTGTCGGAGCCGGCGTCTTCTCGCACGGAACACCGTTCACTTGAGATATTTTTCCGGTAGCGTCGCCCCTGATCGTTCATCATCCCACATCACGCTGGCAATCCAGAAGCGCCCTCGAGCATGAACAATCTGGATTGAATTGATGCCCCTCGTGAATGGCTGGCTATCCTTCTCCGCGTGCCGGCTCTCGTAGGTACTCCACACGTGGACGAGATTGCCGAACTCCTCGACGCGGTTCGCGATGCTGCGCTCGAAGAAGCCATGCGTCTTAAAGTACGAGTCGTCTCGTTGGACGTACATGTCGGGAGTCAGGAAAACGGCATCGCCTTTGCGCGCGGGTGCATCTTTTGTGGCGGAAGATTCCGGGACAATTACGCCAAGCCGCCCGTCGGGCAGGAACAGTGAGCGGAAACGGTCCCAGTCCCGAGCTTTGCCGGCCGGGCCGGAGATCACGTCATAGAGCGAAGCTACCAGGTGATCGACTGTGTCCACGTCACTCGGATTCTTCGCCGCAGGCCAGTCCGGATGCGCCGCCAGCGTTCCCACCAGCGGAGGGGGCGCAGCAGCAGGGGCGGCGGGAGCAGACTGCTGTGCTCCGGCGTTCAGCACCAAGCCCGCAAGAAACAGACCGCATGTGAGATAGCATCGACCATTCATGAATTTGGCTCCTTCGTTCTTCTTGGCAAACGTGTCGTCCCGTCAGAAAGGACTTCCGGCTGTAAAGATAGTTCTACTTCGCGCAGCGTCAGGTCACTTTACCAGCGTTGAGGTTAAATCGACCGTGGACGCTTCCTCCTTGTAGTCCTTCCTGGACGATCGAAACAAGGGATTCGACGTGGATACGTCTGTGCTCCAAGCACTTCGAATTGCCTGCCACAAATGCATAGCATAAAGTACCCACAAAACGTCTGGCATTGTCTCCAACCAGCACTCTGACCTGTGGGGATGTTGCTCGGGCACGAACACAAGGCGTGGATAATGACCAGTTTGTCCTGAACAAGATGGGTATACGATGGGCGCAGGTGACGGGAGGATGAATTGTTTCTGGTGATGACCTCAGGATGGTGATGACCTGTACACCTGAGGTTAGAGATGGCTTTTCTATTTCCCAAGGCAGAAGGAAACCGATATGCTGATGGGAAACTTGAAGCAGCTGGACCAGCCATCGCAGACACCCGCGAAGAAGTGATCTTAGATCTGTCGTCTACTAGGGCAGCCTCGCGTCGCCACCCTCCACCGAGGAGGACAACCGGAATAACCGTACATAAGGAGAGAGGTATGGACTTAAGAGCAGGTGCACGAAAGCTATGGGTGGGCACGCTCGCCATCTCCAGTTTATTGCTGGCGGGCGATGCAGTGAGTGCCCATGCGCAAGCTGCCAGTACCCAGAAACCGAACATCCTGGTCATCATGGGCGATGACATCGGCTGGATGCAGCCGAGCATCTACCATCGCGGTTTGATGGTGGGGGAAACGCCGAATATCGATCGCATCGGCAACGAAGGCGCAATCTTCATGGACTACTATGCCATGCAAAGCTGTACTTCCGGACGCAATGCCTTCATCACTGGAATGTATCCCCTGCGCACGGGTATGATCCCCCCGCAATTGCCCGGCAGCCCTTCGTATCTGCGGCCCGGCACGCCGCACATGGCGGTGTTCATGCGCGATCTGGGCTATACCACGGGCGAGTTCGGCAAGAACCATCTCGGCGACCACACGGCGTCGCTTCCCACAGCGCACGGCTTCCAGGAGTATTGGGGCTGGCTGTATCACCTGGACGCCATGCAGCAGGTCAGCTTTCCCGACATCAATAGCAGCCCGACCGTGCAGGGCATAGCTCCGCCGTGCAAGAACACGCCAGTCCCGGGACTTCCCGAGGTTCCGGGTGCGGTTGATCCCCGCACGACAACCTGCCTGACACCGCCGCGTCCCGTCATCTGGTGTCACTCCTCCGATGGTACGGAAAAGAACCAAACGTGCAAGGATGAAGGTCCTCTCACACTGGAGCGCTCGAAGACGGTTGATGAAGAAACGTCAGCTAAGGTCATCGACTTCCTCGACCGTAACGACCCCAAGAAGACCAACAAGCCCTTCTTCGTCTGGTACAACCCGGCGCGTATGCACGTGACTACCGTGTTGTCGCCAAAGTATGAAGCCATGATCGGCGAGCAGGGAGGCAAGGACTGGGGCCTCAACGAAGCCGGCATGAAGCAGATGGACGACAACATCGGCTACGTCCTCCAGAAACTCCAGGACATGGGGCAACTGGATAACACCATCGTGATCTTCACCACGGACAACGGAGCCGAGACGGTTTCCTATCCCGACGGTGGCATCACGCCTTTCAAGGGTCAGAAAGGCGAAGCATGGGAAGGTGGTTATCGCGCTCCCCTGGTCATCCGCTGGCCTGGGCATATCAAGCCGGGCACCATCAAAAATCAGATGTTTGCCGCGCTCGACTGGCTGCCGACTTTGGTTGACATCGCCGGCGGTCCCAAGGGCGACGACCTGAACAAGCAGATCCAGGCCGGTAAGTATCCCGGCATCGTTAAGACCATGCTTGACGGCTACGACCAGCGTGCTTATCTGGAAGGAACGACGGACAAATCGGCGCGCGATGTCTTCTTCTACTATTCGGGGGCGACACCTTCCGCGGTGCGCTACAAAAACTGGAAGATGTATTACTCGATGTCCCCCGGCGGGGCGACCGGCTGGTTCTTGCCTCTCACCAACTATCACTGGACGCTGGTGGGCAACGTCAAGCGCGATCCCTTCGAGCAAACCGTCAGCTTTACGGATGCAAAATCAGCTGCGGCTTTAGGTGGTTCGCTGGGCTCACCGTCAACCGCCTATTTGTATGACTGGAACGTTCTGCCGCTGGGCCAGATGCTGTGGACGAAGGAACTCTATACGTTCAAGGAGTTCCCGCCGCTGCAAGCGCCGGAAACCTACAACCTCGATGGCATCCTGAAGCAGATGGAAAACAACAAGGGTGACGACTAGCTCTAAAGCAGCTGTGTCGCCCACTCTAACGCTGTGGACTTGAGAAGCCCGCGAAGCTGAATCGGCGGCGAGGGGGGCAGAACGCCCCTCCTCGCTCGCCGGATCCGCTGCTGTTTTTTCCTACTTCATCACCAGCTTGGCGATCGTCTGTAGCTGCATGTTCGACGTGCCTTCGTAGATCTTGCCGATCTTCGAGTCGCGGAAGAATTTCTCCACCGGATAGTCCTTGGTGAAGCCGTAGCCACCGTAAATCTCCACGCACAGCGACGCCACTCGTTCTGCCACCTGCGAGCAGTACAGCTTGGTCATGGCGGCTTCCTTCAAGAAACTCATGCCCGCGTCCTTCATGCGTGCGCAGTTGTACAGCAGCATGCGCGCCGCTTCAATCTCGGTGGCCATCTGCGCGATCTGGAACTGAACCCCCTGGAACTCGCCGATGGCTTTGCCAAACTGCTTGCGCTCCTGGGCGTACTTCACCGCGAACTCCCACGCGCCGCGGGCCAGGCCCAGCATCTGCGCGCCAATGCCGATGCGGCCTTCGTTCAGCGTCTCGATGGCGATCTTGTAGCCTTTGCCGACCTCGCCCAGCACATTTTCCTTGGGCACGCGGCAATCTTCCATAATCAGCTCGCAGGTGCTGGAAGCGCGGATGCCCAGCTTGTCTTCCTTCTTGCCGACGGAAAAACCGGGGAAGTCTTTCTCCACGATGAAGGCGGTGATGCCTTTGTAGCCGGCCGAGGGATCGACGGTCGCCAGCATGATGAAGATGCCGGCTTCCTTGCCGTTGGTGATCCACAGCTTCTGGCCGTTCAGCACGTACTCGGAGCCCTTCAGTTCAGCGCGCGTCTGCAGCGCAAAAGCGTCGGAGCCGGAACTGGCTTCGCTCAACGCGTAGGCGCCGACCGTGTCCTTGCACATCCGCGGCAGGTAGCGCTTCTTCTGTTCTTCGGTGGTCCAGTGCAGCAGCGCGTTGTTCACCAGCGTGTTCTGTACGTCGACCACCACGCCGGCCGAGGGATCGACCCGCGACAACTCTTCCACCGCCAGGATAGCTTCAAAGAACGTGCCGCCCCCGCCGCCGTATTGCTCGGGAACTTCGATCCCCATCAACCCGAGTTGGAAGAACTGGTCGATGAGCGACTTTTCGAAGACGCCCTTCTCGTCCATCTCTTTTACGTACGGGCGGACGCTCTCATCGGCGAACTGGCGAACGGTGTCACGAAACAGGACTTCGTCTTCGGTGAGCGCGACCAGAGGCGCAGGTGCAGCAGCTCGTTGTGCGGTAGCTTCTGACATGAGGGCAATCCTTCTCGATGGGATAGAAAACCCTTGATTCTAACATCCGCACGCCGCGGACTCAGCCGCGAATCAATGACGACCGAGTTGGCGCCTAGGGTTAGGATTGGCGCACAGAAATAGCTTGTCATCCTGAGCGCAGCGAGCCGGGGTCGAGCGGAGTCGAATGACCTGCGGTTCTATACCAGTCGCACACTGCTGCGCGATCTCCGCCTTACGCCTTAATCGCCGCCCGTATTTTGGGCGAGCCAATTACCGCTGCCTTCAACTCCGGATCGCCCGCGATCACCTCCATCAGCTTGCGAGTGATCTTGTCGTCAATCTCGGCGGCCTGCGGAATTTCCACCGGGTAGCGCACAAAGAACTCCAGCCCCGTGTCAGTGAAGTGCAACTGGGCTTTGGGTGCGGGGGCGGCAATCGAAGTGTCGAGGATCCGTTCCACCAGCGAATGCTGATGGTCGATGATGTGCTGGTATTCGGAATATACCGAGTTCACCGCATCGGACAACTTGCGTTCCAGCGCCGCCGGATCGGCCTCAGGCGCAACCATGACCGCTGCTTCGTGCCAGGTGTAGGCCGTGCCCGGCAGTTGCTTGAAGAACGGCGCCGCCTGGAACATTACCGAGTTGGCAAACACCACGACGCGACCCGTAGGGTACAAATCAATTCCCGTGCCCGACAACTCCATCAGGTAGAGCCGCACCAGCCCAATTTCGATCACGTCGCCGGTCACGCCTCCGACGGTTAGGCGATCGCCGACCCGGACCCCGTAGCGCCCGATCAGGAAGAAATACGCCGCCATCGACAGGATGACCGTTTGCAGCGCAACTGCGATACCGGCGGTCAGAAAGCCGGCGAAGGTGGCCAGCGAGCTGAACTCGCTGATAAAGCCCATGGCGATGACGATCCCCATCAGGAAGGTGGTCACCACGCGGCGGATCAGCATTAACTGCCGGCGCCTTCGCGTGTCATGAACATAACGATAGGTAGCGCGCCGCCAGATGACAGACAACAAAAATACGACCAGCAGCGCGGTGAGGATCGCACCCACGCGCAACAACAGCGAGCGCAGTACTCGCCCATACTCGGTTTCAATCGACTCACGCCACTCCTGTAGCTCGCCGTGGCACTCGTCGAGCAGGATGATCTCCTGGCGCAGCGGCACGGCGGCGGCAGCAGTCTGTTTGAACTGCGTGGTCAGCGCCTCAAAAGTTTTGCGGTTGGCTGCCGTCTGCTCAGGGTCCGACGACGGCGGGCGGTTCACCATGTCGCGTCCCTGCTGGACGAGCGTCTTCAGCGAATTGCGCAGCGGGGTATCCAGCTTGTCGGCCGTGTTGCGCAGCTTAATGGTCTCGGCCATCAACTGGTCCAGGTCGTGCATGTCGCGCATCTGGCCGAACAAAATCGAACTCTGGCCAAACAGCCCGGAGCTGTCGGCGCGGCTGGACTTGGAAGTCTGACTGGACGGAGTGACGGTCTCGTCTTTCTTCGTGTTAGTCGCCGCAAATACTTCGGGCACCCCCTGCTTGAGCTGGTTGATTTGGCCTGTGAGCCCACTGCTGCTGCCCTCGCCGGTGCTGGCAACGCTGGACACTTTCTGCAGCGCGTCCAGGATCATCTTGTCCAAGTCCATCTCGCCCTGCAGCGCGTCGCGTTGCGAAATGAGCTGCTGCCGTTTCTTTGCTCGGGCGGAACTGATTTGCCGGTTCAGATCGTCCAGTTGCGACTGCGATTGGCTGATGCGGTCGTTGGTGCTGGCAATGGCTTTAGTTACGCTTAGTTGCCCGTCAGGCTGGCTGGCATCTGCGGCGTCGCTTGGATTCGCGCCGGCCTTGTTTGCCGCCAGTATCTTCGCCTGCGCCTGCGCGGCCTGAAACGCCAGTTGAAGCGCCTGGCTGGCAGCGTTGCGCGCGTTCTCCAGGTAGAGCGCATCGCTGGGCTGCCCCGCCGTGACATCCAGGCTGGCCACATGCCGGTACCAGCTGATCGCCGCATTCAGATGGTCCAGGATTTCGTCGGACTTCGACTGCGCCGGCTGCGCGATAACAAAGATCGCCGGCAGCAAAATTGCGATGGCCGCCAGCCAACCCATCCGCCTGCGTCTACAAAATGGTGTGCGTCTTCCTCTAGCCAAACACTTCCTCTTAAAGTATTAAGGTGTGATCAGTGAGATGCAGAACTCGGCAATCGCGTCTGACGACGCCAAGCATCCAAAACTGGTTCGGATAGAAGGGTCTTATTTTTCCTGCTTGTAGACAATCTTCAGGCGATCGCCTTCCAGGATTCGCGCCACTTGGTTGCGCGCATGCACCGCCCACGGGCCGCTGCTGTCGAGTTTCAAATAGATCTGCCAGTGGCGCAAGGCGCGGCGGGGAAGTGCCAGGCGTTCGTACGAAAGCGCCAGGTTGTAGTGCGCGTCGGCGTACGTCGGTGCCAGTTGGATCGCGCTGCTATAAGCCACCACGGCATCCTGAATGCGGCCCGTCTCGTCCAGAACGTTGCCCAGGTCGAAGTATGCTAAGGCGTACCGCGCGTCGGCTTCAATTGCCCGCCGGTAATGCTTTTCCGCGGAGGCGAAATCCTGGCGGTTGTAGTAGATGGTGCCCAGGTTGATATGCGCCGCTGCGTGATCGGGATCGATCTCCAGCACTTGCAGATACGATCGTATCGCCTCGTCGTGGGTGCTGGGATGTTCCTCCAGTGCAACTCCGCGGGTAAAGAACTCGGCCGCCGTATCGAAATCGGCGATGGGCTTAATTCGGCCTGTCATTGTGAGCGCTCCTGCCGGGCCAAAGTCCATCACGAATTGCCCGGACATGGGCTCAACCGAATGCCCTTCGTGGCGATAGGCCACGCGCGAGCCGACGCTGAACGCGCTGGCTTCGATCAGCGGATTTTCCATGCCGATGACCTGCTTCTGCATGGCAGCCAGAGACTCCCGGATAACGGCCGGGCGCACCCGCTTGGCGCGAAGGTCGCGGATTTTCTTGAGCTGGAGTAGGTCGTAGAAGGTAAATGTCTCAGAAATCGGCGCAAGTCCGGCGCGTTGCCAGCCTACCAACTGCTGGGCCGTGATGTGCAGAATCCGGAGTACGTCCGCTCGACAATATCGATTCATGTAAGCTCGGAGTCGCCAGCTGAGCTTAGTCACATTATCCCGGTTACCACACACGGTAAGCAAGTGGAAATCCAATGAAACCAGTGGAAAACCGGGTTCCACGTCCCTTTACGGTAACCTCCTAAGGCACTTGGCCGTCCTCGTCCCGTGTGAAACTGGCAAACGGGAGGACTGCTCTATCCACCTCCCGTTTGCCGCGCTTCGCTACTGCGTCGTTGGCAGGTAAAAGACGTACGGGGTCAGGTCGATTCCATTCGGATTCGGCGTAGCTGCCAGCATCCCTTCCAGGTCGACCCTGGCGATCCAGTTCTGCTGTTGATTTACCAGGAATCCGTAGTGCTTGCCGTTGACCACACTGGTGAATACCGCTACCCCGTGGGGATCTCCGCCGTTGACCCAGCCGTTGCTATCGGGGGTATTAGGCAGTCCCGTCCCCCACACGTAGGTAGTGGGCATCGGCGGAGCGCCGGAGGGCGGCGAGCTGGGCAGCGCTTCCACCGCCGTGCACGCCCCGAACTCCTCGCTGGAGAACAGGATGTGCGCAAGGCTGTCGGCGGCGATCATCGTCATCTCGGCTCCGATGCACCCGGGTAAGGTATAAAGCTGCGTGGGCGCCGACCAAATGCCCGAACTTACCGTTAACTGGCTCAGATTGATCAGCGTTTGATTTCCTCCCGCTTCGTCCACCACCACGCCCACGCCGGTGCTCAAATCGGTAGCGGCGGAGTCGGGCAAGGAGATACCCAGCGTGGTGTTGGTGCTGATAGTGTTATCCGGCATGTTGAGGATCTGCACTTCCGAGCCGTTCTGCGGATCCTGGTCGTAGGTCGGGCTCACGATCAGCTGCGTGGTCGAATCCAGCGAAAAATTCTCCGCCGCAAAGGCAGCCGTCAACTGCACGAACGCACCCGAACTCAGGTCCATGGTGAAATATCCGTGGGCCGTGTCCAATACCGCAAGGTTGTTCACCGGATCGATCAGCGCTCCGCAAATGGTGCAACTGCCACCGCTGAACCCCGCGCTTCCTGTGACCATGGAATCAAAAGTGTGGATGATCGTGTTGGTAGTGGCATCGATCACCTGCACTACCGACGACGTATAACTGATCACCACGACTTTCAGCAGACTTTGGTTGGCTGCGGTCGCGTTGGCGGTGTAGTTGGCGGGCATCGGTATCGAGGTGATCAGCGCCGAGCTGGAAGAAGTGGAGTCCAGATTGACCACTTGCACCGTGCTGCCGCTGCCCCCGTTGTACGGCTGGTAGGCCGCGTCCACCATCGAGCCGTTGACCGTCAGCACCAGGATGCCGGTCGAGCCAGACGAGCTTCCGCCCGTGTTGGTCGTCACCGTCAGCTGGCCGGTCCCGTTTATCGAACCGGAGGTCGCGGTGATGTTGGTCATTCCTATCCCCACACCCATCGCCAATCCCGAACTGTTGACCGTTGCCACCGTAATAACCGACGAAGTCCAGTTCACGCTGGAAGTTATGTCTTGTTGGGTGCCGTCGGAGTAGTTTCCCAGGGCTCGGAACTGCTGCGTGCCGCCGGCCAGAATCGTTGCCGTCGCCGGCACGACGCTGATGGAGGACAACTGCACTCCTTGCACCGTCAGGGTAGCCGTCCCCGATATTGATCCTAGCGTCGCGGTGATGGTGGTGTTGCCTGCCCCTACGCCCGTCGCCAGTCCCGCGCTGTTAATGGTGGCCACTGACGTGGAGGACGAACCCCAGGTCACCGTGGCCGTGATGTTCTGCTGCGTGCCGTTGGAGTAGTTTCCGGTGGCGGTATATTGCTGCGTGCCGCCGTTGGCTATGGTGGCCGTGGCGGGAGTTACCGAAATCGAAGTCAGCGTAGGATTGTTTGCGTTGGAACCGCTTCCGCCGCAACCCGCAAGGAATAGTATTCCCAGGCATCCGGCAACTAAGAGCCAGATCTTAGCCGCCGTAAAGCCGGAAATAGTTTGGCTTGGATAGTGACCACCCTTTGTCAGCATTAACGCTTCTCCCCCTTAGGATTTAATTCTCCGTGACGACCTAGAACGTACGAACCATCCAGTAAAAACAAGGGTTCTTGTCTAGTTCTAAAAAGATCAGGATGCTAGGGAGCGAAGCTTTACGGACAAGCCTGGAAGCAATATTGAGCAAAACTATCGTTGGCCGCCCAAGAGAGTGAACTATCTTGCAAGCGAAGTCAATCAGTATTACATCTCATTAAATCCGATTTGTTGCTATTTTCGCAAAAACCTACTTTATTCATGCCACGGGGAGACTAGGTGCAATAAGTCGGCAGATGGTTTCCCCCACTTCAGTAATAGCCGCCGCGTGGATGATTCAACCGGTTGACACGGCCGACGGCGGAGACTCGACCGCACTTCCCAACAACGCAACTTCTGTATTCCCGGAACAGTCATCTGGTCGAACTCGCTCGACCGGCAAGCCTCAACCCGAGTCTGCATGCTCTTCATCGTGGACCGCCCCGCCGTGAGCCTCACTTCGCCGGTCTATGCTAAAATTTCTTTGGTGTTGCATCGCCTGCTCTCGCCCTCTGCTGCCCACGGCTCCAGGACTTGGCGCGATTGCGATGGATCCCTGATAAAATACTGCTATCAAACACCTTAAGCCGACGTAGCTCAGTTGGTAGAGCAGTCGATTCGTAATCGACAGGTCATCGGTTCAAGTCCGATCGTCGGCTCCAGTAACTTCTTTCGCTTCATCATTAGCCCTCCCTAGCCGGTGGGCGTCCTTGATTGTGGGACTCTCACGGTACGCTTTCAGAGTTGCAGGCTTCGATGGCATCACGAATGGCTCCCAACTCTGCATGCTGGTAGATCGCCGTTGTCGACAGGTCCTCGTGCCCCATCATGTCCCTAACCGCCAAGACGTTGCCCGTAACTTCGACTGCGTAGGTCGCAAAGCGGTGGCGGACGCCATACAGCTTTAACGGCTCGTTTGCGGCCTGCCTGATTCCGGGAACAATCTGGGTTGGCTTATCTTCATAACTCTGACCCGTTTCACGATCCTGCCACCGTCGAAAGGTACCGGCAGGTCAAAGCCCGCCCACATCGACAGTGATCAACTTTGACGGAGCCCCTGGGGAATGCGGTGATGCGCTCGTCGCATTTCATTTCGAGGAGGTTCCATGACTGCGGCCCCGGATGCTGGGTTCCACCACGAAATCAAGAAATCGACGGACGAACAAGGGAGTGCGGTGACAACAATCGTATGTCACGGCAGGGTGGTGAACGATACTGTGGGTCCGCTCAAAGAAATCAAGAAGGAACTCATCCCGAAGGGTGGGCATATTCTGATCGATCTCAGCGACGTCCAGCATGGCGACAGCTCGGGCTTGGGAACGTTGGTGGGTCCTAAAGTCTCTGCCGTGAATGCCGGCTATTGCAGGCTGGAACTCGTCAACCTATCTCCGCGGGTGGCAGAGTTCCTGCGCGTCACGAAACCTACTCAGCTGTTCTCGTCATAGACGCCGGCTGATTCGTGATCGACAGACCATCTCGGTTCAAGTCCGATCGTCGGCTCCAGATTCCATAACACTTACGCGGTCTTTCGAACTCTTGGCGATGACCCATTGACCAAAACTTGACCAACAGTCTTCATAGCGTTGCGCCGATGGATGGCTTCACGCGCAGCATCGGCATAGTCGCGGTGCAGATTGCGCATCAACATTCGCAGGCTTCCTTAGCCCGCTGCCTGCATGGTCACCGCCAGGTTCTTGCTTCCTGCGAGTTGGTCGGTGCCGAAGGTATCACGCGCCGGGTAGAGCATTACCTCTCAGGCGAGCCAGCGGAAACACCGTGCATCCCGAACAGCCTGGCGACAGTGCCGTCATTGCTTCTCAGGCCCCGACATGAATCTTCGACAGGGACTGGAAGAGTCCAAACAAGTTCAGGAGCCACAGGACAACGGCAATCACCACAACCGCATTGAGTATCGACTTGATGGATGCCTGCATTGGAATAAAGCGATTTACCAGCCACAACAGAACACCCACCACGATGAGAACAGTCACAACTTGAATTAAAGGCATGATCTCCAATCCATCTTTCTGGGTTATGCCTCGCGGCGCTCCAGATATTGCTTTAAGGTTTCTGACTTTCGAAGTGCGCCGGCTTACGCCAACCCGCCAGAGGATTTGCCGCACTGACATAACCGTGCCGGTCCCGGCTGGCTTTGGTCGCATTGACGCGAACCGAACCGCCCGGTCGTCCAGGCGTCCTCACGGGAGCCCAGAATGACAGCTATGGATCTGCTTGTCTGAGCTAGATAGCTCAAACCGGCCAGTCGATTGCCTGGTGAGCGAGTCGGACAACCTTTTGCCTTTGGTTCTCTCCGGGATGTCCATCGGCCTTCCATATCGCGCCGGCAATTGAATGCGGGGATTGTGATCCTCTCATGCCAGCCATCTGCGTTGCTGGCTTGCGATGATCTTCTGAGCAAGAGTGCTCACTTATTGTGTGGCAGTCGGATGTACCCTTCTGGGAGAGAAAGGTTAAGGAAAAGTGGGGAGCTTTCCGTTTCTTTAAATTGATCCCTCAACCTCGTGGGAGCACATTTCCGGTAATACACATTGAGAGCCTCTCTTTCTGCTGAGACCCACAACTGGTGAAACCAATGGCGACCTCGACAATACGACGCAGTTTCAACCCCCGTACGTTTCTGACAACCATTGGAACTGGCAGGCGTTTGCTGTCTTTTCAGAAAAGCAAGTTGATCTTCGCTCAAGGAGAAGCTTCGGATGGGTTGTTTTTCATTCAATCCGGGAAGGTGCAACTCAGCGTTGTGTCGCAAAGTGGGAAGGAAGCAACCCTCGGCATTTTGGGAGAAGACGATTTTTTCGGAGAAGGCGGTCTTGCTGGCCAATTAGTTCGTATGTCGTCGGCAACCGCCTTGGACGACTGCGTCCTGCTGCACATCAAGAAAAAGGCAATGATGCTGACCATGAGTCGTGAGCCGAAATTGTCGGCTACCTTTGTCAGGTATCTTCTGAAAAGAAATATTCGGTATCAGGACGATCTGGTGGATCAGCTTTTCAATTCCAGCGAAAAACGGCTGGCGCGAATCCTCCTGTTAATGGCGCATTTTGGCAAAGAAGAAGTGTTGACCGAAATAGAGGTTCCCAAGTTGAGCCAGGAAACGCTGGCCGAGATGGTGGGAACCACCCGTTCGCGGGTGAGCTTCTTCATGAACAAATTCAGAAAGCTTGGCTTCGTTAACTACGACAGCGGACATCACCTGCGTGTCCACAGTTCACTGCTGAGCGTGGTGTTGAATGATGACGGGGGCGCCGGCACTCTCGGGATGGCAACCGCCGATAGGGAGAAGAACCGTGAACCCCCTGCAAAGCCCGGCGGACCGCCGGAGGAACATCGTGCTCACAGGCCAGCCCTCCCACGGCCACCAACGTCAACGAAATGAAACCTTCTAGTAGAAGAGTTTCGGACAATGACTTCACGGTCACGTTCTACGGCAAGGATGTTTCCTTCCGTAAAACACTGTTTTCAGTGTGCACGCCCCGGCGAGCAGCGACGCGTTTCTGATTGCGGTAAAGGCTGCTGTTCAGAGGGCGAACGTTCACGGAAGCGCTGAAGCGAAGTAAGTTGTGATTGCCGGCGTCCCTGCCGAAATGCAGTATGCCGGCCATCCCATTTCCTGCCGAACCCACCGAACTTGCCAGCCATCCCAGAACTTGCCAGCCATCACGTACAGAATGGGTGCTTTTAGAAGACTCGACCGCTAAACCTCGAGTGCAGCCAGCCCGACCCGTGCCGCAAGCGCTAGACTTTTTCTAATTTTGCATCGCAATCCCGACACGACCGGTCTAAAGTGTCGTCAATGATCGCCGAATTTTGTGCTCGCGGAAGATCGCGCCCGAGCAGCCATGCTTGCGGATCAACCTTGTGAGGAAATGGGAGGTGCACCGCGATGATGACCCTGGGCTTGACGCTAACGTTTCTTAAAGAATTCGGCGCCGGCCTTTGGGTCGCGCTTCCCATGCTACTGACCCTGGCTGCGCTGATAGCTCTACTGGGACAGTTAGTCGGGAAGGTGGAGGGCTGGTCGCGATTCGATGGCTTCTACTGGTCGTTCGTGACGGCGACGACGGTAGGCTACGGCGACCTTCGTCCGGGCCGACGAGGATCGAAAATTGTTGCGCTGTTGATCGCGACGTTGGGATTGGTACTCACCGGCATCCTGATCGCGATCGCGGTCCGTGCAGCAACCATTGCCCTGAAGGCGCATGCAGCGGCCAGCTAGAACTGTCGCATTGCGAAGACTCGGTACAACCAGAGATTGCGGTCTACCTGGGCAAACGGTAATTCGAGGAGGAGAACGTGACTACAAGTAAGCCTCGAAGCTTCGTTGTTCCCGACTGGATTTCCGGATACAGAAGGGAATGGTTGCGGCCGGATGTGATCGCCGGGCTGACCACGGCTGCCGTTGTCATTCCGAAGGCAATGGCGTACGCCACAATCGCGGGGCTACCCGTACAGGTCGGACTTTATACCGCCTTTTTGCCAATGGTCATTTATGCGGTGCTGGGTACATCGCGACCGCTGAGTGTAAGCACCACCACGACCCTTGCGATTCTCACCGCAGCCGACCTGGGGGAAGCAGTTCCCAACGGAGATGCGGCAGCGCTGCTGACCGCGACCGCTACCCTCACGCTGCTGGTGGGAGCGATGCTTGTGCTTGCTTCGATCCTGCGGCTTGGCTTCGTTGCGAACTTCATCTCCGAACCGGTTCTGATTGGCTTCAAAGCCGGTATTGGGGTGGTTATCGTGCTCGACCAGGTTCCGAAGATACTGGGGATTCACTTCGCCCGGGGTACATTCACCCAGAACTTGTATGCGACTCTTCACGGCATTCCCGGCACATCGATACCAACCCTGACGGTTGGAGTCGCAATGATCGTTCTTCTGGTTGTGATTGAGCGGTTCATTCCCCGGGCGCCGGCTCCGCTATTGGCGGTCGCTTTCGGCATCGCTGGGGCATTCTTTCTGAACTTGCATGCCCACGGAGTCGAATTGGTTGGTCACATTCCGCAAGGGTTGCCCAGCTTTACTCCCCCAGCCTTATCGTTTGCAGCACAGCTATGGCCGGGAGCCTTGGGCATTGCGCTCATGAGTTTTACTGAAACGATCGCGGCAGGGCGCGCCTTTGCCGCTGGCGATGAGCCTTCGCCGCAGGCCAACCGCGAGTTACTGGCGACCGGGTTGGCGAATGCCGGTGGAGCGCTGTTGGGGGCGATGCCCGGCGGTGGTGGTACCACGCAGACCGCCGTGAACCGTTTGGCCGGAGCGCGGACGCAGTTGGCCGAAATCGTGACTGCAGCGATGGCGCTGGTCACGATGCTCCTTCTCGCGCCAGTCATTGGCTTGATGCCGCAGGCCACCCTTGCCGCCGTCGTCATTGTTTATTCGATCGGGCTCATCAAGCCGGCTGAGTTCCGCGAGATTCTAAGCATACGCAGAACAGAATTCATCTGGGCTCTGACCGCATTCGCGGGCGTGGTGCTTTTGGGAACGCTGAAGGGGATCATCATTGCGATCATCGTGTCCATGGTAGCGCTTGCGTACCAGGCGGCCGATCCGCCCGTGTACGTTCTCGGACGGAAGCCAGGCACGAATGTGTTCCGACCACGGTCGGCGGAGAACCCCGACGATGAAACCTATCCCGGCCTGTTGCTGTTGAGGCTGGAGGGACGAATTTTCTTTGTCAATGCGGAGCGCATCGCGGAGAAGATGAGGCTCTTGATTGATGAATCCCGGCCGAGGGTAGTTGCAGTTCATCTCCGAGGTGTTCCCGACCTCGAATACACCGCCCTCAAAATGCTGACGGCCGGCGAAAAACGCGGGCGCGAACACGGCAGGCGATTGTGGCTGGTTGGAATGAATCCCCAGGTGTTGGCAGTGATGCGTAAGTCGAAACTTGGGGAGGCGATCGGACCTGACGGCATGCACCTGAACCTGGAAATCGCCGTCGCCGAATATCTGGAAGCGTCGACGGCAGCCAGCGCAGAAGGGAAGGTCAGCGATTAACCTAAGAACAACTCAGCTTGCGGCCCGTCCACGCCTATCAGGCCACCGGACGAAACTTCAGCAGTAAACGCTTGTAGACCTCCACTTGTCGTCCTATGATGTCAGCCGACACCCCAATCTCTGCCTGAGTAAAGTGAGACGCACGTTGAGGTGGCTTGGAGGAATCCTCCATGAATTTAAGCGCGACTGTCCCGTCTAGTCGATTGCAGTTCGTTCGAGAGTTGATCGCCATATTCTGCGTTGCTGCAATGACATTTGGCAGTACTCCACTCGCAGCAAGCCAAACTCAAACGTCTCCCGCCCCGGCCGACCAGACGGCGAACAAAATTCCACCGGATCAACTCGACTCTCTGGTGGCGCCGATTGCCCTCTATCCCGATCCTATGCTCAGCCAGACCCTGGTGGCTTCCACCTATCCCCTGGAGGTCGTTCAGTTGCAGCAGTGGCTGGCTCAGCACAAAGATCTGAAAGAGAAAGCGCTGGCCACCGAGGTGGAGAAGCAGGACTGGGATCCCAGCATTCAGTCTCTGGCGGGGCTGCCGGAGGTGGTCAAGCTGCTGGCGGATAACATCAAGTGGACTACGGACCTGGGGAACGCCTTCCTGGCACAGCAGAGCGATGTCATGGAAGCCGTTCAGCGTATGCGCAAAAAAGCCCAGGACGCCGGCAACTTGAAGTCTACTGAACAGCAGAAAGTTGAAACCAAGGTTGTTGAGAGCAAACAGGTCATCGTGGTTGAGCAGGCAAATCCTCAGGTCATCTACGTACCAAGCTACAACCCCACTGTAGTGTACGGAGCGCCCGTTTATGCGTACCCTCCCATTGCCTATCCGCCGGTGGGATATTACGCGGCGGGGATGGCAATTTCATTTGGAGTGGGTGTTGCGATGGGGGCGATGTGGGGAGGCGGCTGGGGCTACAACTGCGGCTGGGGCGGCAACAACAACATCACCATCAATAACAACAACAACTTCGTCAACAATAGCAACCGGGTCAACGGCGGCAACCGGGTTAACGGCGGCAACGGGGTCAATGGCGGGAATCGCGGGAATGGCAACTGGCAGCATAACCCGCAGCATCGTGGCGGAGCTCCCTACGGCGACCGAGGCACGGCGAACAAGTTCGGTGGCACGACGCGTGGCGATTCAATGCAAAACCGGCAAGCCAATGCCCGGCAGAACCAGGCCCGGCAACAACCTGCGGGAGGCCGCGACATGTCGAATCGCGGTGCGGGTCCCAGCGCGGGTACCAGGGACGTATCGAACCGCGGAGCGGGCACCGGTGCTGGCGACCGTGGCGGCAGCCGCGTTGGTAACCAGCGGGTTCCCAACACTCCCAGCTCGACCAACCGCAGCGCGTTTGGTGGCGCCGGCAGCATGAGCGGAAGCGGAGCTCGGGCTAGCGGTTCGCGAGGCGCCTCCAGCATGGGAGGCTCACGCGGCGGGGGTTCCCGTGGCGGTGGTGGCCGTGGTGGCGGTGGCGGGCGGCGAAGGTAGGGAGCGAATCATGCCGAGAGGGGAAAAGATGAAATCACAATTACCCGGTGCTAACACAGTGATTGCCACCTGCGTGCTCCTCCTGTTCTCATGCGCCATGCCAGCTATTGCAGTGGCACAGTCCCAACCAGCGACTCCGGTTCAGGCGCCAAAGGCATTTGACACTCCCCAGCAAGCTGCCGAGATGCTGATTCAAGCAGCGGGAACATATGACGTGCCGGAGCTGATGGCGATTTTTGGCCCCGACGGCGAAGACTTTATCGAATCAGCCGACATGGTTCGGGACAAGAACAATGGCGTTGCTTTTGCGAAGGAGGCGGCTGCCAAAAACTCGATAGAAATCGCGAAGTCCAATCCAAACCGGGCAACCATCATCGTTGGCGAGGAAGAATGGCCGTTTCCGGTGCCCCTGGTCAAGAAAAATGGCAAGTGGTATTTCAACGCCAAGGAAGGGCGGCAGGAAATCCTCTACCGGCGTATCGGCGCGAACGAACTCGACGCCATCACGGTCTGCCGCGGCTATGTTGAAGCGCAACATGAATACGCCCTGGAGATTCACGACAACTCCGGCGTGAATCAGTATGCGCAGAAAATCTTCAGCACGCCTGGAAAACAGGATGGCTTGTACTGGAAAAACGCCGACAGCACATCCGCTGGACCCATCGGCGACGAAGTTGCCAAGGCTCTGGAAGAAGGTTACACGTCCGGCAAGTCCGGATTTCACGGCTACTACTTCAAGATCCTGAAGGGCCAGGGTCCCGCTGCCCCTTTCGGAAAAATCAACTATGTGATCGAAGGGGTGATGATTGGCGGTTTCGCGCTGGTCGCTGTGCCGGCTGAGTATCGCGTCACCGGCGTGAAGACGTTCATCGTGAACAACAACGGAATCGTGTACCAGAAGGATCTGGGACCGAATTCCCTCGAGATCGTCAAGAACATGGAGCTCTATAATCCCGATTCCACCTGGCAGCGCACGAACGACGAATGGCCGTCCAGTATGGCTGACGCTTCCATGGAAGGATCGAAACCATAGCAACGCTCAGCTTGGGTTGGATGGCTAAACAACCGTGCGCTTCAACATTGCCGAGAGCTGTCTTAAAAGCTTCACCGCAGGACGCACGGAGGCTACAGATAGACCGACTGATGGGAATGGCGCTTCGGGCCAGCATGGAATGCTGTTGATGCGATTGGTACGTGTCTCGTGGTTAACATAAAATTCACACTTTCCTGGCCTGAATCGTTTCATACTACGGGGTGGGAGTTTTAACGCAATTCTGGACTGGCCAGACATATCTGCCCCGGCACCGGGCGCTCTCGCATTCCCATACACCAGGCTTTCGTTCCCCCTCGAATTGCGTCCGAGTTCATGTAGCCGCGGTCTGTTATCGACTGCGCAACGGTGAACTGGAGTTTCTGCTGGTCCGCACCAAGAATGGCCATTGGACTTTCCCGAAAGGGGGCGTAAACCGAGGCGAATCCTATGGCGCTGCCGCCGCCAGGGAAGCGCGCGAGGAAGCCGGGGTAAAAGGATCGATCGAACCTCTTCCATTCATTTCTTACCGTCATTGCAAGCCTAGAGGCCTGCGGTCGCAAAGAGAGATCGTGCTGGTTCATGCTCATTTGTGCGCGGTCAAGCGCCTGCTTGCGCCATCCGAGGAATACCGTGATCCAACGTGGTTCAGCGCCCCGAAGGCGAGGCGGCGCTTGCAGCGGTATCGCGACTCAGAATTCGCCGCGGAGCTGGTGGGAGTAGTTGACCGGGCGGCAGAACGCATCCATTCCGATCGTGCAAGGGCAGAATAAACCCGTCCTACGGATCAGTCAGCCAGCCTTCCGTCCTGCGATTGACCTGCGCCCGGGCGATCGACGCCCTAACCTACCTATCAGGTTATTCGCGCCCAACCTAGTGATTTTGCAGTATCAACTTGCACTGGCCTTTATTACACTTTGGTGAACAAACAACCAAAGCTTTAGCGCAGGGGAAGAACGAATATGCCTACCGCAACAGCAGCCGCAATGAAGCGTCAAGAGGAAACTACCGCCACCCCTCGGACCAAGGGTCGTGAACCGGTTACGCCGAGCTGGGTAGGGAGGGTCCCCCAACTCAAGCCGGGTCAGTATGCCGACGGCATGCCCATCCATACGCCCGAGTACATCTGCTGCAAACTCATCCTGCGGCCCAACAAGTTCCATTCGCGGGAAAGTTTCTTCGACTTCGGCAAGGTCTTTAAGGAGCCAGCTAAAGAGCACGGCGTGAAGTACAGCATCGCCGGCTTCGATTCGCAACCCGTTAAGCTGCGTGAAGTGGTGTTCGCCGATACGCACGATTTCCGCCTGTACAACAACGCCTTCATTCTGCGTCGCCGCATTCCTTACAAGGACGGCTTCCCGATTGGTGAACCGGAAATCGTTTTCAAGTTCCGTCATCCCGATTTGCAGACTGCGGCTGAGACGGATGTGCGCCCGCACATCCTGGGGGACCACCGCGTCAAGTTCAAGGTTCAGGCCATGCCGCTCAAGGAAAAACTCGGCGGCATTCGCCTGCTGTACTCGCACAACGTTCAGTTCCTGCGCTCCGCTATTGGCATGGGCAAGGAAAACGTCGCCGACTTGGACGCCCTGGTCGAACTTTTTCCGGCACTCAGCAGCATAAAGAAGACGCCAAAGGAAGAGATCAAAATGGTCAGCAATACCATTGTCGAAGAAGTTCTGCAGGACATCGGCCTGCTCGATTTCGGGGATGGCCTGACCTGCAAAGCGAACGTGGCAATCTGGCGTACCCGCGGCGAGCACCGCCCCCTCATTGGAGAGTTCGCTTATCAGTTCCGATTCAAGGAGCGCGACAAGCTCAGCAAAGATGCACTGCGACGTACTGAAGCGTTCTTCATCTCGCTGCAGTATGCAGCCGAAGAGTACATCGCGCTGAATGCTACCAAGACGGCCACCGTGTACCGGTTGCTGGGAAATCCACCCAACGCGCACGAATAGCTGCAATGTTGTCAGATTCACAACGGACCGAGCCTCACTCTGGCGGGCTCGGTCCAGGTTTTCACCGCGGACTAGCGGTCACTTTTGCCGGCCAGATGGCCGACTGCATTCCTGGAGGTTTGGCGCCGGAGTAACCTCTGGCGGCTCAGGTCTTGAGGGAAAGTAGAGAGCAGGGCGAACTGATCAACACCAGAAGGGAGAGGAGAAAACCATGAGGAACAGCTATATGCGTTTATCCACAGCGGCGCTTGCACTTGCTGCTGTTCTGCCATTACTTCTACTGCTGAGCGGCACGGCTCTTGCTCAGAGCGCGCAGGTTCAGGGAGTAATCAACGGACGGAGTGGCGCCACCATGACCGTTCAGTCGCCAGACGGCAATGTGGTGGTCGTTCTCAACGACTTCACCACAGTCGAAGACGTATCGGGTCTCTTCCATGCGCGCAAAAAACAGATGGGCGTGACCGCGCTGGTCCCTGGTCTGCAAGTGCAAGTTCAGGGCAGCTACAACGCCCAGAACCAGCTGGTCGCGAACACCGTGAAGTTCGATAGTAAAAACCTACAAACCGCCACCGATATACAAGCGGGCGTAACTCCGGTCGAACAGCAGGAGCAGGCCTCGCAGCAGAAGTTGGAGCAGCAGCAGGCCCAACTGAAACAACAGCAGCAGCAATTGACCAAGGAGCAACAGGAACAGGCGGCTGAGAACGCCAAGATCGCCGCCAACAAGGCAGCCATCGCTGCGGTCAACAAGCGCTTCGGCGAGTTGGGCGACTACAACATCTGGGACGAAGTTACGGTGTATTTCGGCAACGGCCAGGTCAAAGTCGATCCACAGTACGACTCCAAACTGATGGCGCTGTGCAAGAAAGCCACGACGGTCACCGGCTACGTTATCCAGGTGAAGGGCTACGCGTCGGCCGTGGGTTCCGCCGCTCTGAACCAGCAACTGAGTCAGGAGCGGGCGGCCAATGTCACCGACTTCCTCGACCAGCAGTGCCACATTCCTCTGACGAACATACTGGCTCCCGGAGCCATGGGGACCAGTCGGCAGGTTGCTCCCGACACAACGGCGGAAGGCCAGGCCGAGAACCGTCGGGTCGTTGTCAGAGTATTGCAAAACAAAGGTATCGCTGGAACTTAGCAAGTTGTGCACAGACTGGGCGAGTACGGCCTGAGGTTGGCTCGCCCAGATTGCGATTCCAACCGCAAAGACCCTGGGAAATCCCAAGGTCTTTACGGTTATTTCTGCATGTTGAATTCCCGCTTAGTTGGCCGATGCGGGTACTCTTGCCACACTCAAGTCCAAACTGAAGACAGTGCCACACCCGAACTGGCACGTACCGGAACCGCCAGAGTAGGTCGCGGCATAGAACTTTCCATTGCTCCCCTGAACCAATACACCGTAAGGGTAGGAGCCGTGCGCGCTGTCGAAGCTATGCAGGGTAGTGAATGCACCGTTGGCGGTGATTGCGAAGATCGTGCCAAAGTTGCCCGTGCCGCCATAGGGAGTGGTTCCGTAGAAATCTCCGTTGCTCACCTGGATCAGGTTCGCGGTCGGAATATCCCCATCGGTGACGTTGAAGCTATGCAGGATTGTTACTGTGCCGTCGGCTGTCATTTTGAAGACGCAACCGAAGTAGAGATAAGCTCCGCCGGTTTCCGTTGTCCCGTAGAAGTTTCCGTCCGTCCCCTGAATCAAACCGGCATAAGGATAGGCGCCGTCGCCGGGGGTGCTGCTGAAAGCGTACAACGACGTCACTACCCCGCCCAAGGTCATTTTGAACATGTTGCCGGTGGCATTGGGCCCGCCATCGAATGTCGTGCCGTACAAATTCCCATCCGTAGCCTGGATTAGTGCTCCATTCGGAGAGTAGCCTTCCGGGCCCGTCCAGACGTGCAACGTGGTCAGAGTGCCACTCGGGGTTATCTTGAAAGCGGTTCCACCACCGTAATGCGCGCCTCCCCCGGTTGTCCCGTAATAGTTACCGTCGCTGGCGAGAAGCAACTGAGCTCCAGGAGCCTGACCGTCGAGGGAGGTAAAGTTGTGCAATATGGTCAGAGTGCCACTCGGGGTAATCTTGAAGACCGTGCCACATCCGGTGGCGCGGAACGGAGCGCAGTTTGCGTTGGTAGTCCCGCCTGCGAGGGTTACACCGTACAAGTCTCCGTTGGCGGCTTGTATGAGTCCGGCGAACGGCAGCGAGCCGTCCGGCGAATCGGTGAAGCTGTGAAGGGTTGTCAATGTGCCGCTTGGGGTGATTTTGAAGATCGTGCCACAGCCCTGGTCACAGTTGTTATTCCCGCCACTCTGGGTTGTTCCGTAGAAATTGCCATCGACGCCCTGGATCATCTGGCCCCAGGAATTGGAGCCATCGGCGCCGGTGAAACTGTGCAACGTTTTAAAACCCTGGGCTGGCAGGGCAACCGCTGTGGTTAGCAACAGCACAAAGAGAGCGTACGCTCTCCCATAAGAGTTCAATCTGCTCATTCGGTTCTCCTCGGAGTGAACGTCCGAAGGTCGGGCTTCCGACGCGAACCGCTGGAGGCACTTCGAGCTTCTAGACTCGGCAACAGTATCCGACAATTGGGTTATAAACCGAGCAATCCGACACACTGCCGCATCTAACTCGCTCGCCTCCCCCGGTAGTGCAAACGGTCTTCGGCAAGCTGGCGTTACACCCTGCAATCCTGAACACTCAGTAGCTTGTTTCCGAGCAGAGCGGGGGCACCATCCTGACTCTATCGACTAGCCATGTTCGGGTTGTCGGGTCAGGACCGGAGGGATTGGATGAGCGCGGCCAACGCGGCGGATTGGTTTCGCCTACTCGGATAGTAGAGGAAAAAGCCTGGAAACGTCGGACACCAGTCCTCCAGAACCTGAACCAGACGATGCTTCGCGATGAGTGGCAACAACTGAGCTTCGAGGGCGGTGCCGATGCCCACTCCGTTTACAACTGCTTTCATGACCAAGTCCGGATCATCAAAGATCACCGGTCCTTGCGGGTAGACCGTCAATGCCGTCTTTCCCTTTTCGAACTCCCACCGGTAAACGCCGGAGCCGAAACGGAATCCGATACAGCAGTGGTTTTTCAGTTCGTGCGGAGTTCGCGGAATGCTGCGGCGCTTAAAATATTCCGGCGAGCCGACCACGGCCAGTCGCAAGTCGTCACTCACCCGGACCGCTATCATGTCGCGTTGAATCAGTTCGCCAATGTGGATGCCGGCCTCGAACCCGCCAGCCACAAGATCAACCGGGTCATTCGACGTGGTGACGTCGAGTACGACATCGGGAAAAGCGTTGCTGAATTTCTTCAGCCTGGGCAGCAATACCATGCACGCGGCGCTGCGAGGCAAGACCAGCCTGATTCGCCCCGCGGGCCGGACTCTGAGTTCGCGCACTTTCGAAAGAGAGCCACGGATGCGGTCCAGAGCCGGCGAGAGGTCGTTCAGGAGGGAATTGCCCAGGTCCGTCGCCGAGACATTTCGCGTGGTGCGAGCAAGCAGTTGAACGCCCAGTCTCTTTTCTAGATTACGCATCTTGTGGCTGAGCGCCGATTGAGTGACGCCCAGCCGAGCCGCGGCGCGGGTGAAACTTCGCTCCTCGGCCACCGCGGCAAAGGCAGAGAGATCATTCAATTCATCGTGCATGATTCATGAATTTTACTCACCAAGCCAATCGAACACTAGCCCCTAGTCTCATGAGCGTTTTTGGCGTCAAATAGCCCATAGGAGAAAACAATGGAAAAACGCACCCTCGGAAAGACAGACTTGACGGTTTCGGCCCTTGGACTCGGCTGCATGGGGCTAAGCTTTGGCCTTGGTCCGGCTGTCGACAAGCAAACCGGCATCGATCTCATCCGCGCCGCCGTTGAACGCGGGGTGACCTTCTTCGACACCGCGGAGATTTACGGGCCCTTCACCAATGAAGAGTTGGTAGGCGAGGCGCTCGCCCCCTTCCGCAAGGACGTGAAAATCGCTACCAAGTTCGGGTTCAAGATTGAAGATGGTAAGAATGCAGGCCTTGATAGCCGGCCCGAGCACATCAAGCAGGTCGCCGAAGCGTCGTTAAAGCGTCTCAAGACCGACGTCATCGACCTTTTCTATCAGCATCGCGTCGACGACCAGGTCCCTATTGAGGACGTCGCCGGAGCAGTCAAGGATTTAATCCAGGAAGGCAAGGTTAAGCACTTCGGGCTATCGGAAGCAGGCGCGCAGACGATCCGCCGTGCCCATAAAGTACAACCGGTGACGGCATTGCAGAGTGAATATTCTCTGTGGTGGCGGGAACCGGAAAAAGAGATCATCCCGACTCTTGCAGAACTCGGCATCGGGTTTGTTCCTTTCAGTCCCCTGGGCAAGGGCTTTCTGACGGGAGCGATCAACAAGGACACGCAGTTCGATACGAGCGACTTTCGCAACGTTGTCCCCCGCTTCTCGCAGGAGAACCGTGAAGCTAACCAGGCCGTTGTGGACCTCGTAGGGCAATTCGCAAAGCAGAAGCAGGCAACCCCTGCACAGATCGCGCTGGCTTGGCTGTTGGCTCAAAAGCCGTGGATCGTGCCGATTCCGGGGACGACCAAGATCCATCGCCTCGAAGAGAACTTAGGCGGAGTGAACGTCCACCTGACTTCTGATGATCTTCGGCAGCTCGACGAAGCAACCGCGAAGATCGACATTCAGGGCGACCGGTATCCAGAGAGCTTGCAGAAGCTGGTGGGTCGATAACGCCGATACCTGTGCTGAAGTTCGGCGCGAGGGAACTACTTGCTGGCGAAATTCACCGGGTCTGGGCTGAAGTTGCGCAGGCTTTCGGAGGATAGATAGTCAGCAGCCTCGCGGCTGTTCTTCAGATAAGCATTCCAAAAAGCCAGCGTCTCCAGCTTCGCGGACTGAAATTGATGATTCAACACACTTCCCGCCGTCGAGGACGCGGCAAAGCCCATGTGCGTTCCGCCGACCACTTCGACCTTGTACTTGTGCCCGGGAGGTGACTTGCTGTAGGGCTCGCTTCGCCATACTGCCGGTTCGCCCCACGCTCCAAAATCGCGCGAGCCATACATCAAAAGCATGGGCAAATGTAAGGAGTCCCAGGAGTGGGGGGTCAATCCCATCCTCCCCTCACCCTGTGGCGACAGCAGCAGAATGGCTGAAACCCGCTTATCGGCAAAACTCGCAGGCGCGGTCTGGCCCGGCATGGTGATCTTCACTCCGCCGATCAGTTCGGAGGTGTAGGCCCCAAACGAGTGCCCGCCGACGCCGACGTGCTTGCGATCAAGCTTGTTGTGCAGCTCTGGCGCCAGGCGTTCCAGCTCCGGAAGCGAGTCAATGACGAACGAAATGTCCTTGGCCCGATTCTGCCAGGCTGCGGGATCGCTGATAGCTTCCAGAAGCGTACCCGTGGAACCCCATGTCAGCGACGGAGTCGTTATGCGAAGGGTGAATGCTCACGTAGCCGAAGCTCGCCCAGTACTTGCCGAGCTCGGAGTAGCAATCCTTGGAGGCCAGCGCTCCATGCGAAAAAATGATGACCGGGAACGGTCCCGGCCCGTCGGGGTAGTAGACCCTTAGTGGAATTTCCTTATTGCGGGCGGCATCTTGCAGGACCAAACGATCGACGGTGAGCACGTGGTAAGGGCCGGCGCTTGGAGTTTCCTGGCACCATGCCGCCAACGAAAACAGCAGAGCGGCGCAGACCGCAAACGTCGGCATCCGGAACGCGAAACAAGAGCTAAGCTGAACTCTGTGCTTCAAAAAGGCCATATAGAAGTATGGCCATAAGATTACCGCAGCCGAGTGGTGGATTCGGCATGAATGCGCCTGAACCAGGCGAATTTTCACCTTAGTCCGGGCTAAGCTGCCTTCTCCACGGGCGCGGAGGCAATGACCGGGAGAGTACCGCGATCCGCATTGGCTGTGCGCCGTTTTGCCATAACTAAGGCGGTGAGGTACATAGCAGACAGGCTCAAAACCACCGCCATCATCGCTTGCCAGTTGGTCAATACTGGATTGCCTCTGAGGGCCGTCAAAGCCACGAATACGCAGAACAGTTGCACGCAGAATACTTCCAGCGAGGCCTGCCCCAGAAGCACCAATGGCTTAATTGCCAACCGGTTCAGCAGGGGCCGGAAACGGATCGCCAGGGTAGCCAAGGCAGCAGCGTCAAGAATGCGTCCGACACCAAAATCCCACTTGTTCAGCAGAACTCCGAACCTACCAATCGCGACCAGGTCTGCCGCTTCCGCGTAACGCAATACCAGAAAGAACACCGCCAGCAGAGAAGCCGGCACCAGCATACGCTTTGCCCACCGCTCCGGCGCCAGATCCCCTTTGACCCAATGCACGCCGAACCAGACGCCCACGATCCACCAAAATTGCCAGGCCCACAAATCGAAAGCGCCCATCTGGTTCAGCGGAACGTGCAGGCCAAAGAAGCGGGTCAGTTCATCATGGACGAAGCTGCGAAATCCAAACTGCGCGAAGAGCCAAAACAGAAAACTCCCGGCGAGCGTAGCCCGCCAGCCTACCCGGACAGCTAGTATGAGCACGATCGGGGTAGCCAGCAGAAAGATGATGTAGATCGGCAGAATATCAAGCAGCGGTGGCCGGTACAGCAACAGGGCAGCATCGACGAACGCCTGGTGTCGCCCCGCCACGAAGTAGTAGTCGAGAAGATTATGCAACGCGGGCCGATAGCTGCGGGCGGCAATCGGGGCGCCGATCAGGAACGCGGCCACCAGCAGCGAAAGGTGATAGCAATAGAGCCGCCCGGCGCGCATCCACAAGCGGCGGCACATTTCGCGAGTTCCCTCGCGTCGCGACAACCGAAAGTAGATGAAGCCGGTAAACAGTGCAGACAGAAAAATAAAGCCTTCGGTTGCGGCAACGTAACCAATCGGCTGGTTAACATACTTGCTCAAATTGGTGGGCAGATGCGTGAGCGTGATCCATGCCAGCATCAGACCGCGCAGCGCATCCAACTCAAGCAAACGGCCTCCCGGCTTGGCATTGGCGGATGGGCGGAGGAGGGCATCATCAGAAGCATAGGAGCCGTTTTTTGAACATGCGGTTGCACATTAGCCGGCTCGCGATACATATTCAGACGCGTTCTGTGCCGGAACGAAGCGAACTTTCGCCGGCCGTCCGGTAAAGAATCGTTAAGCATTGATCGGTGTAGCGCACGAACTCGAAGACCTCGGTCACATCGAGTTAAGTACGATGTTCTCGGCAGGCTGGACGACCCTCATCGAAGTGCCTTGTTGAAGTGCCATCCTGAGCATAAGCGAAGGACCCCTACCTTCCGCGGAACTGCTGGATAGCAATAATCAGTAAGGCTCGCGATGACAGTTCGTGTGCCGGCTCTCCCTCCATCTGTGCACGAACCGATCAGCCACAACGTGCTCGCTGCTTTGCCGCATACCCAAATGAGGTCCCGAATTCCTGCGAAACAGCTTCTTCGACGCTAAACCCCAAAGTGTCATCTCGCATCCATTTAACTTCCAACGAGTGATGTTCCAGGAGGTCTGCAACGGATGAATAACTCAAACCAACTCCGCGAAGTGACGCTTCGCGTCAACGGCATAGACCGCTCGCTCACTATCGAGCCGCGAGTGTCGCTGCTGGATGCCTTGCGCGACCACCTGTCGCTGACCGGGACCAAGAAGGGTTGCAACCAGGGAGCCTGCGGAGCCTGCACCGTCCTGGTGGAAGGCGAGCGCATCAATTCGTGCCTGACATTGGCTATCCAGTATCAGGGCCGGGAAATTGTCACCATCGAGGGGCTGGCGCGCGAAGACGTACTACACCCTATGCAGCAGGCATTTATCCAACACGACGGTTTTCAATGCGGGTATTGCACCCCAGGGCAAATCTGCTCCGCCATTGGCATGCTGGACGAGTTGCAAAAGGGCATGCCGAGCGTGGTGACGTCGCAGGGCGACAAGGCCGAGCTGACCGATGCCGAACTGCGAGAGCGCATGAGCGGGAACTTGTGCCGCTGTGGCGCCTATGTTGGAATTCGCCAGGCCATCCAGCAGGTGCATGGAGCGTCGAAATGATGAACAACTTTGAATTCGCACAGGCGACTGACATTGCTTCGGCCCTGAAACTTTTCGTCGACGGCTCGGCCGCGAACGCTTCCGTCCGCTACCTTGCCGGAGGAACCAACCTGGTCGACCTCATGCGCGAAGGCATCGAGCGGCCGCAGTCGCTGGTCGATATCGCACCCCTACCGCTCACCCAGATCGAGTTACTGCCCGGTGGCGACATGCGCGTTGGAGCCATGGTTCGCAATAGTCACCTGGCAGCACATCCCGAAGTCCGCAGTCGTTATCCGCTGTTGTCCGAAGCGATCCTGGCCGGCGCTTCGCCTCAGTTGCGCAACATGGCAACCACCGGCGGCAACCTGATGCAGCGCACCCGTTGCTATTACTTTTACGACGATGCTGCCCATTGCAATAAGCGCACGCCAGGGAACGGCTGCGATGCTATCGGAGGTTTCAACCGCATCCACGCAATCCTGGGCACATCGGAAAAGTGCATCGCCGTTCACCCCTCCGACATGTGCGTAGCTTTGCTCGCGCTCGATGCCAGGGTGAATATCTCCGGCCGCGATGGTGAGCGCACCCTCGCTATGGCCGAGTTCCATCGGCTGCCCGGCGACACTCCGGAGATCGATACCAATCTTCAGCCTGGAGAGCTGATCACCTCGGTAGACTTGCCATCGTCATCCGCGAACCTGACGTCCGCCTACCGCAAGGTGCGCGACCGCGCCAGCTACGCTTTTGCCATCGTATCGATCGCCGCCGCGCTCAAGCTGGAGAACAACAGCATCAGTGAAGTTCGGCTGGCGCTGGGAGGCGTGGCGCACAAGCCGTGGCGTGCCACGGTGGCCGAGGAGTTTTTGCGAAGCAAGGAGCCTACGCTGGAAAATTTCGAGCGCGCCGCGGCAGCGGAGTTGGCTCCGGCCATTCCCCGAGAACACAACGGCTTCAAAATCGAATTGGCGAAACGCACCATCGCGGGCGTTCTGACTAAGTTGGCCGCAGAGCAAGGGGTGAGTCGATGAGCATCATGAGGAAAGTCGTTGAAACCGTCGCGCACGTGATGCCCGATCGTGGCCGTGATCCGCTGGCTGACCAGCATCGCTTCCTCGGCCAGCCGCTCGACCGGCTGGACGCCCGCGCCAAGGTCACCGGCGCAGCGCTCTTTTCGGCGGAGTATCCCGTCGAAGGTCTGGCGCATGCAGCCCTGGTTTACAGCACCATCTCAAAGGGAGTAATCCAGGAAATCGACACCGCCGCTGCGGAAGCCGCTCCCGGGGTGTTGAAAGTCATAACCCACCACAACGCATTGAAGATGAAGGTCGCGCCACCCTTTTCCGTGGAAGGGGATCCCAACTGCGGTTCAAGCGACGTCGCAATTCTCAACACCGACCGGATCCACTACGACGGTCAGCCGATCGCCATCGTGGTCGCCGACACCGAAGACCGCGCCGAGCATGCCGCATCCCTGATAAAGGTCACCTACAAGCCCGAAGCCGGCATGAACTCCTTCGAAGAGGCGGCCCGCCATGCCAAAACGCCGGAGCAGATCATGGGCGATTCTCCGGAGGTGGTCAAGGGCGACGCCGATGCCGCTCTCTCGGCCGCGTCCCATCGCGTCGACATGGTTTTCACCACTCCGCCCTACAACCACAACGCCATCGAACCCCACGCCTGCATAGCCGTATGGGAGGGCGACGAGAAGTTGACGCTCTACGATACCAGCCAGTTCACCGCCGGCACGGCGAACAGCATGGCAGAAGTTTTCGGGCTGAAGAACAGCAATGTGCGGGTAGTCTCTCCGTTTGTCGGCGGCGGCTTTGGCGGGAAGGGAAGCATCTGGCCTTACAGCCAGCTCTGCGCACTGGCGGCGCGCATGGTCGGACGCCCGATGCGCGTGGCCCTTTCCCGGGAAGGGGTGTTTCGCATCGTCGGTGGGCGTACTCCGTCGCAGCAACGAGTCGCCATCGGCACCGACAAGGACGGCAAGATCACCGCCTTCATCCATGAGGGAGTTACGGCGCAGTCCACCGAAAACGACTTCCCCGAACAGGTCAGCTTTCCCCCGCGGCATCTTTACCACATGGAGAACTATCGCATCGGGCAGAAAGTCTGCGAACTGAACCGCGTTGCCAATACCTTCATGCGCGCGCCGGGTGAATCCATCGGCACCTTCGCCGTGGAATGCGCCATGGATGCGCTCGCCTACGAGGCGCAACTCGATCCTATTGAATTCCGCATGCGCAACGAGCCGGAGCGCGATCCGGTCAGCGGCAATCCGTTTTCCAGCCGCTACATGCGCGAGGCGTATCGCATGGGCGCGGAGAAGTTCGGATGGAACCAGCGTGCCCGCAGCCGTGCGTGCCCAACGCGACGGCGACTGGCTGGTCGGACAGGGAGTAGCGACGGGCACGTATCCGGTGTATCGCATGGTGACCGCGGCGCGGGTGCGCATTAATGCCGACGGCACCGCGCTGGTGCAGAGCTCAACGCAGGAAATGGGCATGGGAACCGCCACCGTCCAGACGCAGCATGCCGCCGAACTGCTCGGGCTTCCCATGGAGAAAGTTACCTTCGAGTACGGCGACAGTTCGCTGCCGTGGGCGGGCGTGGCCGGAGGCTCATCGCAGACGGTCAGCGTTGCGCTGGCCGTGCAGGAAGCCGCGGAAAAGGTATTGAAGGAGTTGCTGGCGCTGGCTCACAAGGGCTCGTCGGTGCTGGAAGGACGCAAAGCTCGGCGACGTCCGAATGCAGAACGAAGGCGTCTTCCTCAAGGAGCCGCCGGCGATCGGCGAGTCGTATGCCGCGATTCTGAAGCGCGCGGGAAAAGATTCCGTCGAGGCTGAAATCAAGACGGGCCAGCCGTTGGAGATGATGAAGTACTCCATGCACTCCTACGCCGCGCAATTCTGCGAGGTGCGGGTAATCGAGTACACGGGCGAGGTTCGCATCAGCCGCTGGGTCGGCTCGTTCGATACCGGGCGCATCCTCAATCCCAAGACCGCCATTTCGCAATTCCGCGGCGGCATCATCATGGGTATTGGCATGGCGCTGACAGAAGAGACGATGTTCGACGACCGCACCGGCAGAATCACGAATCCCAGCCTGGCGGAGTATCACCTTCCGGTGCAGGCCGACGTGCCGCATATTGAAGTGCTCTACACCGACATGCCTGACCCGCAAACGCCCATGGGCGCGCACGGCATCGGCGAAATCGGCATCACCGGAGTTGCTGCGGCGATTGCCAATGCCGTGTACCACGCCACCGGCGTGCGCGTGACCAGCCTTCCCATCACGCTGGACAAGCTGCTGGTTTCGCCGCAATAACGAACAATAGCCGTGGCGCGCGCGTTGAACAAACCGGAGCTTGTTCCTGAATAGCCGGCTAGGCCGCTGGCTATTTCTTCCTGGCTGCCGGCTTTGGAATGGCGACTTTGCGAATCGACGCCGGAGGATCGCCGATCGGCGCGTTGCCGGCCGACAGGGTGATGTTCTGATAGGTTGCGCTGCCGGGCACAGGCTGGAATTCCGTCGCACCCAGATAAACCGGCTTACCCTTGGCATCGGCCACTTCGATGAACAGCTCGGGAGAAGCCGTCTGCTTGGTCGCGGCCGCCGCCTTGTCGTGCGTCGCCACACTTGCGCCGGGATAGTTCAGCAGGAAGTATCCGGTATCGTCGGTGTACGCGAAGCCGTAAGCCTGCTGATAGGTCTTGGACGCGTCGACTAGAAACACAGTGAGCCCAGGGACCGGCTGTAGCTGGGTGTTGAAGACGCGCCCGTGCAGTGCCCAGCCGTTCGCGGCTACCTGCGGCTCGGCAGTCGCCGTCTGCAGTTGTGCCATGCCCACGCGGGCGGCTGTAAGCTTCGTCGCCGCCACCGCCGCTTGCGCGGCTACTACTCCGGGATCGTTGGCTCCGTATTGCGCCTTCAGTGCGGCTGCCGTGCGCGTCAGCTGCGACACCCTCGCCTGGTGCACCCACTGCAAGCTCTGTATGCGTTGCGCCGCGGTCGTGTCGGCCGTCGCCAGCGAAGTCGTGATCTCTGTGCCTAATTGCGAGGCGTCCGGGGTGCCGGTACCGGTGGTTGCCGTGTTCGTCGTCGCTTTCTTAGCCATGGAACGCCTCCTTCGTTGCTACGGGTCAAGCCTCACTACTGAGTGTTCAACTGCAGAGTCTCCGCCAGCCGGCTGCAGATCTCGGAGTTGATCAGCGACAGATTGTTGTTGTCGATCGCCGGCTGCAACGTGCCCGTGGCCAGCAAACAATAGGTGGAAATATTCTGCGAGGTAATGTTGAGCGCGCCTATGGTAAATGCTGAAATTAGCACCGGGAAGTTGCGTGCTTCCTGGAAGCGGTTGCTGGTCACCTCGATGGAACCGGCCAGCAGTAGTGCATCCATGTACGCCGCGCCGGCCGCTCCGTCCAGCCAGCATTGGTTGTTGCTGAAGATCAGGTCATCGAGTGTAAGTATCACCACTGAGGCGAAACACTGGTGCCTGCCAAATTGCAGTTCCAGCTGGCAAACGTTGTTGGTGAACAGCACTACCCCGTTGGAAGGCGCCGCGCCCAGTCCGGTATTGTTTGTGCTGAAACCTGACGTTCCCTGGTTCACATCGGAATATTTGCCGATCGACGATCCAGCTTCGATGGCTGTGCCCAGGTTCAGGATGAGCACGGCCTCACCCAGCGGGCGTCCGGTAGCCCGCACTCTGCCGCCGCACCCGAAGTGATTGTTGACGATGCTGAACGGGCCGTAGCCGTAAACCTCCAGTGCGCGCCCCAGAGGCACGCGCACTACGTTGTGCTCCACTCGCAAGGCCGGCAGCCCAGGAAGGTACACCGGCGTCGGGTGCTGCGCGCCGGTGAACGTTGTGTCGCTATACCACGATGTGGTAGGTGACGTGGGAGGCGTCGCCAGGAACACCACGATGCCACCGCGAAATCCGCCTGCTGGGCCTTCTCCGGTCTTCGCCCAGTCGCGCGTTTCCAGCACGTGATTGCGGCTGATCTCTACCATCTCGCCGTGCAGTATGAAGATGCCGCAAACGTCATCGCCCGGCTTCTGGCCAAAGTCGGTGACGTTATTGTCGCGAATGACCAGGTTCTCCACATCGGGAACGCAGATCGCGCCATAGCCAAAAATCGAACTGCCTTGCCCGAGCGTATCGATCGGGCTCAACAGCGAACGCAAAATCGTGTTTCCGGTGATGGTCAAGTTTTCGATGGTGATGACTTCCAGTTCCTGAATCAGATCAAAGAAACCCACTGGTCCAATGCCGCACAGCCCCGAATTGCGGATGCGGTTGCGGTTGATCTGAATGTTGAGCAGCCTTCCGGCCGATACCACGCGCCCGCCGCCCTGGTCGCCCCGGCGCGCCGGGAACCTGTAGCGTGATGGTGGTATCGCAGGGTCCCGGCAGGGTAATCGTGCCCCCGTTCGGACCGCCTTCGTTGCCCTTACCGTCCAGGATAACCACGCTGCCCAGGGTGATGCCGTTGCGACCGGCATTGTCGATCTCGTTTTCGATCACGAAGACGTCGCTGGACGGCCCTCCAATCTGGATGCCGCCTGGGGCGAGCGACACGCCCGAGAAAGTGCCGATGCTGGACTGGCTGGAGCCGGAGTCAGATTCCAGGTCCGCTTGCACCGTTACCGGTAGCCATTCGCGATTAGCCGAAGCGTTCCGGATCCCTACCCAGTTGTGCGCCAGTCGTATTTCGATGCCGCTTACCCACACCGCCGGCCACTTGCTGCGCACGTTCTCCATCGCCACCCGGTTCGTATCCATCTGCAGCAGCGTCACCCGCACAGCAAGCACGCCCGGCAGCGTCGATGCGGTGATGACCAGGTCTTCGATGGTGACGTCAACCACTCCCTGCGGCTTGACGATCACGCTGCGAACGGTTTGCGTATCTGCTGGAGCGCCCGGTTGTTGCGGCGCAGGTTGCGGCGGGGGTGGCGACCCGGCTAGCTTGCCCGTACCATCCAGCAGGATGCCGACTTCGCCGTCTGCCGCTTCCACGCAGAATGAAAGCAGCTTTATGTGCTGCGATTGGGCCACCGTAATGACCGCTGCCAGCGTCGTACCCGAAGCTGTCCCGGTTGCTGCGCCGCCGGCTGCCGGCGTGTTGATTCCCGTCTTCGCCACCTCGATCTGTACCGGCTGCAAACTTGCCGAAGCGATCCGCGTTTGCCAGCCGCAGCCGCGCAGTACCACGTCGCGCTTACCCTCGATGAAAACGTTTTCGAAGTAGCGGCCGGGCAGGATACACACTTCGCCACCCTCATCCGGCAGCGCGTTGATGGCGTCGTTGATCGACGTGTACTGCCCGTGGCTGTCTACCCCATCGCCAACCGTGGTGGTGCAGCAGCAACCGCAGTCTCCCGATTGCGTTCCCGTGGAGGGCGGCCACGGCGTCCGGCAGTCCGTCGCCGAACTGGGGAAGGTGACGATCGCCAGCCGGGTGTAGTGATGATGAAGGCCGAAGGTCGGCGTCTTATCGAGAATTTCAACCGAGCCATCGGCGGTGCGGGCCGCGAAGTTCCAGAAGTCGCGGGTGAGGAACGCGCCGGTCGCCGAGCTCAGATCAAAGCTGACGATGATGCCGTCCTCCAGGATCAGCGACGTGCCGGACGGCGGTACCGGAATGTCGGCTGCGCCCTGCGCGTCGATGTCCCACCACACCGTTGTGCCGTCTGCCTCGTACACCTTGCCCGACTGGTCCCAGCGGCGAATGCGCGTGTGCCGGGTGGGATCGGTGTTGCCGGTCGCGAAGCCGCCGAGCTTGGTGGCGAGCGTAATCGTCCGGGCAGAGAAGTCGATGGTGTCGATCTGGTGCAGCTCGCCGGGCAGGCCGGCGAACTCGAGCGAGTCGTCCACAATCTCAATCCAGTTTCCCGGGGCGAAACCCAGCACCTGGTCGCGACCCAGGCTCTGCACCGCCAGCTGGCTCGCCGGATTGCCCAGGCTGTTGGTCACGTTGCTGATGCTGGTGACACCGGTGATCACCGAGCCGTTATCGCGCGACCACTTGAAGGTCGCGTTTCCTGCCGTGAGCTCGGCAGGAGGTACGGCGCTGCCCTCGGGCGTCCCCGGCTGATGGATCTCGACGCGATAGAACTGGTTCTCCATGCCGGTGTACGCTGTGCCGGCAGTGAGACAGCAAGGGCCGGAGGGAGGCGTGGGCGTGGTGCCTGTGGTGAGCAGACCCGCCGATGCCGGCGGCGGCCAGCCGGAGATGTTGGAGCCGCAGGTCGCACCCGGACTGTTGGCCAGGTCGAATAATTTCACCTGCCATACGGTTTGCAGCCGGCCCGCGGAGTCAATGCCGACGGCTTTGTCGATGAGGTCCGGATCGTTCAGAAAATCGACTGGCCTGACCCACACATCGAGATAAGCCAGAAACGGCCCATTGCCTCCTGGGAGTGCCGTTCCGGGCGGCATGTAGGGCTGCGCGGTGTAGTCGATCGCGCCCGTCTCGCTCGCCGGCGGTGGCTGCGGCGTGTTCGACATCTCGCCCAGCGCGGTGTCCCACGTTGTCGTAGACGGATCACCGTGGTTCTCCGCCAGCAGGCCATCCACATACATCCGGCCGGGGCCGATGGTTAAGGTGTTGCCTCCGCCGGAAGACGACGCGGTAATGAAAAAAGCGTAGGGCGTGGTCGGCGGATAGACGGCGCGGCCCAGGATGTCGAGCGTGCCGGCCTGCAGGCGCCGGGCAAGTTCGGCCAGCCATTCGTTCCAGTCCGCATCCAACTGCACGCGGCCCTGCTGCATGACTACTCCCGAGTAGTCCTTGCGCGGATGAAAAGTATTACGGCTGTTATCGAAGCTCACAATCGTCTCCTGTCCCGGCGCAACCTTGCGGCTAATTCTGGTAAATAATCCCGAACTCCAAGCCCACCGGCAGATACTCCTGCATGCGTACCTGCAGGTCGCTCTCGCGCAGCGGCGCCAGCACGAAATGAAACGCACCCATCTCCCCGCCGTCCTCGGCCCCGCGCCGAACCACGTCAGCCGTGGACGTCAGCAGCTTCATGTAGCCCGGCCGCCCGTAGCGCAGCGCGAAGAAGATAGGTTGCGGACCGGCAATAGCCTGCTCCACGCACTCGAAGCGGCGCGGCGTCTTGGCCTTTGCCGGCAGGAAGCTGAAGCGCACGCAGCCTTCCTGCTTGCGGTCGCTGATGAGCCCAGTCGCCCACGTATCGCCTGCCGCAAGTCCGGCCCAGAAGATGCTGTTCGAAACCAGGCTCAGCAGCACCGCATGAGTCTTGCCCACCACAGTGCAGCCCGACGGAATCTGGCTGGGATCGTCGCTCTGCGCGCTTCCCAACGTCAGTGACCCAACTCCGGCGACGCCGTCCAGCGCGGCAATCGCCACATTGGCCGGATCGGTGGCGTCGATGATGCTGTCGAATCCCGCGAAGCTGACGAACTCGCCTGCCCGGATCGCTCCCAGGATCGACCGTTGTCGCTGTTACTGTCAGTCCGGCAGGCTCGGCCACCAGGCCGGGTTCGGTGGGAAAACGCGGCGTTCCATCGCTCGCTACCGACCAGCCCGGAACCAGGGTGCAATGCGTGACATTCAGCGCTTCCAGTTGGCTGCTGCTGCCGTCAGGCCGCAGCGCCGCCGCGTGTACCAGTGCGACCGGCGTTGGACTGGCGGGGACCATGTCGGCCGCCGCAGCCAGCAGCAGCCCATTCAGCGCGCAGGTGCTGGAGACGTCGCCCGTGATGCTGATTTCGCTATCCAGCAGCAGCGTGGGACGCTTGCCGTCTGCCGCCCGCAGCTCCACCGTGCAACCGGCCGGCACGTCAATCTTCAGCACCAGCGAACCACCTTGCGGATAGGTTTGGCTGCTGTCGATCTCCACCGCGACCGCACCGTTTAGGGTCAGCTTTCCGATCGCGAAGTTGATGGCCGACTGCAAGTCCGGATAGTGCACCGGATCGGGAAAAGGGAAGACGAAGGCGTCGTCGTCAACCAGGAAGCTGTCGCTGCGTGCATACTCCCCGCCGCCCACATCGGCGTTGAAGCCGTAGTGATACGAAACCGTGACTGCGGGCGGCGCTTTGCCAATAGCGGCAGGCGGCAGCGCAATCCGCCCCAGTTCCGGATCGATGGCCGCGCGGAAGGGACTGCCGCTGGCGGGCACGTTGGCCCACGAGCCTTCTGCGCCGGACAAGTTGGCTACCTCGATTTCATATGGGTTCAGCAGCTTGCCGTCCAGGTAGAGCGCCAGGCTCTTGCCTTCGCCGTAGTAGGTTGCGCCCACTCCCTTACGCAAATCGTCACACAGCACGCGTCGCTTCAGCCGGTCTGCCACATTGTAGGGGTGCGCCGGATCGGTGATTTCCTCCCCCTGCGAAATGGCCCGATGGAACAGCGGAATGTCCATTCCCAGCGAACTGAAGCGCAGGCACTCGGGGCTGGCCGCGCTGATCGCTGCCTGGTCTCCGGTGATGCTGTATGCACCCAGCGACCACAGGAATATTCCAATGTTGGGAAGGTTGTAGCGCCCGCGCCGTGCGGCGATGCGCCGCACATCGACTTTGTGTGCGGTGCGGTCGAAGCCGGTTTCCATGTACAGCCCCGATTTCCAGTCGCGCAGATCGGGAGCGTAGTGACTCCACAGGCGCAGGTGGTTCATGTACTGCGTGTCGCCCAGCACCTGGAACATCTCTACCGCATGGGCGCCCCAGGCAGTCATGTCCCGCGCCAACTGCTCCATCACCAGCACCGTGCCTTTGCGGCGGCGCTGCGAGATGGTCTCCGCCACTTCGACGCGCGGATCGTCCACCGCCGGAGCAATGCCTTTCACCGACTGATAGCCGATGAGGTCTCCGATGTAGGGGATGACCCAGCGCGCGCAGGTCTCGATGAACTGGTCGTCATAGAGTTGGTCCAGGTCTTCGGCCAACACCTCCAGTTGCTCCTGCAGCACCAGCAGCAGCGAATGCAGCGGGCCGCGCTGTGCCTTGGCGGTAAGTTCGTCGAGCCGTAGTTGATCGTCGAGCGAAAGCGGCGGTGGAGTGCCCTGCAGCGTTGCCAGTTCAGTCAGTTCCGCTGCGGTCAGCAGTTGCTGCGATTCCGCGATGGCGATATCGCGGATGCGGTACACCGCCGGCATCAGGTTGAACAGATCGGCGCTCATGGCAGCACCCCCAGCGCGACATGGTTGGGATTGGGATCGAGCACCAGAATCTCCGCCGGCAACGGCTGCCCGTCAGGATTGGCGACCGGCAGATAGGCACAAATGCGCGTGGGCGTGCCCGAGTCGGCGCGGTCAAGCATGACCTGTCCCAGCAACCAGTCGTTGTACGCCGCCACCGACCATGCGCCGCTGCTCAAGTCGCCGGCGTTGCTGGTGGGCCCGGCCGTTAGACCGCTGACATTCACCGCGATCACTCCCGGCACGTTCTGAATCAAGGCCGCGATCTCGACGGTGGAGATGCCCTCGCCGAAGCCGCGCGCGCCGAAGCTGTAGCTCTGCCGAAGTTGCGCCAGCACGTTGGCCTTCACCGCCGCGGCGTCATACGCCGGGTCGTACTTGATATTGGCGTTGAAGCGGAACAGCGTCTCCAGGAACGACGCAGCCGCGATGGGGATGAGCGGGTTGCCGTAGTTGTGCAGCGCGCTGATCAGGTTGGCCAGCGTGGGATTGCCCGGAGGCAGCGCCGAGCCGCCCGCAGCCGCCACGGTGAGGAAAACGCCGCGTCCCGGCCCGCTGGGAATCCAGATGGCATAGGCCTTGGCGATGCCCGCGAAGCTCTGCGCGAAGTTCTGGTAATCGGTGATCGACACTGCGCGTCCCAGCGTCAGCACCGACAGCGGCGCATTGGCGCGGATGTCATCCACCGACTGTGGGTCTTGTCCGCCGGTTGCCGCCTGGGGATTGTTCACCCCGCTGACGCCCAACGGACGATCGATGAGCGTCGTGATGGCGCCCGCGCCGACGTTGCCCGAAAGCCCCGAGCCGATGCGATAGTTCGCCTGAATATTGTTTTGCCCGGTGGGCAGCGTGGCGCCTTCCACCCCATCGCCGAACAGGATGTCGGTGTTGCCGCCGGGCTGGTTCAGCGTGGCAAAGACCTGCGCCGGCGACGGCTGCTGATACAGGCTCGGCTTTTCCTTCCACGCTACCGAGTTGGCGGTCACCTGTAGCGTGCTCTGGCGGCCGGTCGCGGTGGGCGCCTGCACAAACGTCAGTGGCGTTTGCTTCAGCGAGAATTTCTGATTCGGCGTGTAGGCCTGCCCGCTACCCAGAATCTCGGCCACCGTCATTCCCTGCGTCGCCAGGCCAACATTGGCGTTCACGGTCGTTGCGGTACGGTCGTAGCAGTTCATCAGCTCGGAAGCAAGGTGGATTCGCGTGCGAGGATACGGATCAACCTGCACCGAGACCGACGAAACCAGCGCGAACTCCTGCACGCCGGGGTCTTTGCTGGCAGCTGGCGCCAGCGTGAAGTTGCTGAGCCTCGCCGCCACTGTGCCCACCCGTCCGCCAGGATCGAACACCCGCAGCAGCCGTATGTCCGCGGCTTTGGTCCAGTCCGGGATGGTGCCGTCGCTTGCCAGCGGCAGGCCACGCGGTCCCAGCAGCGTAATCAAATCTCCCGGCTTCAGCGTGAGGTCGCCGGAGTCGTCGTCCGGCACAAATACCAGCGTGTTGACTTCGGGGTTCACTTCCAGTTTCTGGTTCTTGCCGTACACTGCGATGGCCTGCACGCCCACCAGGTCCACCCGCACGCCTTTCAGGTCGAGCAGCGAGCCGTAGAGTGGATAGGTGAGCGGCTGCTCCGCCGCCGCCAGCTCTTCGCTCTGTGCCAGCGCTGAAGCCAGACGGGTCTCGACGTAATACATGCCCAGCTTCACCGCGTTGTCGACGGCCAGGCGCGTGATTCGCGCGCTGATCGCGTAGTCCGACCGGCTGATCGAGGTGACCGAGTCGATGTGATGCAGCTTGATAAAACCGGACGGCGATCGCGACGTGCTGCCGTCGGGCACCATCAGCGCCAGCCAGCCGCCGACTGCCAGCTTCGGATAAACCGCGTCCAGGTCCAGCAAACTCAGCGTCCACAGCTCGGTCCCGTCCGCCGTCGTGCCGAAATTCCACTCGTCCCCGTTCAGCAGGCCGCCCAGTCCCGTTCTCGTCTTCGGCGTCAGCATCAGGGGATTGACCGCGTTGTACCCGAACAGCGACGCGCGCTGGCGCAGCGCATAAAACTTGGGGTTCTTGCTGGTGGGCCCGACCCCGCCGCTGCCCAGGCCTTCGCCCCAGGTCACGTACGTCCTGCCCTTGGTGGTGTCAGTTTCCACCGCGGTCACAATGCGAAGGTCCCAATGATTGTCGGCGCTGTTGTCGAGTCGTTCGTCGCCCACAATCAGGATGGCATCGCCCGGTTGCAGTTGCGTTGCAGTACCCTGCAGGTACAGGCTCACGTCGTTCCATTGCGGCATCCAGGGAATGCCGGTCTGTACCGGCAGCGCGTTCCAGTCGGCTTTGGCCAGCAAGTCAGCCGAGGTCTCGAACGTTTGCGGCGTTTGGCCTTGCGCCGGCACGCTCTGCACTTGCGTACCTTTGGGAATAGTGATGGCCGTGGTAGTGGGATTGTTCGGCGAACCGGACGCCGCGCTCAGGCTGAAGGATAGATACACAGCCGATCCCACCCCCGGCGCCGGCTGATAGCCGATGAGCCGCGCAAGTTCGGTTAGCGACCGCAGCTGGGTCGCGGTTCGCAGATAACTCTCGTTCGCCAGCCGCTCCTGATAAAAGGTCAGGATGTCGAGCATCACCGCGCCGGCGTCCAGCAGCGCGATGCTGAAGTCGTCCGAATCGCGGGTCTTCAATCCGGCCAGCGCGGGATAGTCCGAACTCGAAAGCCTAGCCAGCATGGACGCGCGGAAAGTCGCCCACGTGCCGGTGCGATACGTGATCGCCGGCAGGCCGGGCAGATTGCTTTCGCCCTGCGGTGTCTGCACGCTGGTGCCGGCGCAGCAGCCGCACAGGCAATCGGAGTTTCCACCGCAGCTCACTCGCTCCTCACTTTCCACCCTGCACGGTCAGCCTCAGCTGCCCATGATCGGGAAGGCTGGGATCGTTTTCCAGGCGCGCGATCTGGAACGGCCCCAGCGGAATCTCGCCCTCGGCCAGATACAGCGACGTTGGCGGCGCTCCTTGCGGCTGGAATTTCGTTGCTACGACGCTCTCGACCCCGGCAACTTTGCGCGCCGCCGCATAAATGGGGCTCAGGTAAACCGTCTGCCCAAAGGTGAACCTGCCGGGATAGAACACGCCCTTGGTTCCGTTGGGCAGCACACCGCAGCCCAGTACCTGCACCAGCGCACTCGCGACATCGCTGTTGAAGTAATCGGGATCGACGCAGATGGTCAGCGCGATATCCAGCGACACATACTGCGGCGGCTCGAACTCCAGGTCCTGCCCCGCCAGGCGGTAACGATTGATGTTGCGCTTGAGCTGGTGGCGCAGCGCTGGAGTGAGCGGCCCCTCACCTTTGGGCTCGGCGGTGAGGAAGACGGTGTACCAGCTGCCCGTCCAGCGCAGAGTGGCCACGGCGTTCTGCACCTGCGAGTTCATCTCCGCCACCCGCTCGTAGTCGGTCATGATGACCGCGCGCTCCTGGGTCAGGAACGCTTGCGGAGCGCGGCGGCGAATCTGGTCGGTGGTTTCCGGATCGATACCGCCAACCGCAGGTAATGGATTGGTGCAGCGGTCGATGCTCGGATTAGTGCAGAGCACCAGCGTGTCGGCGCCCACATTCCCGGCAGTGCCGTTGCCCACGCGATAGGCGGCGCTGAAGACGCTGTCCGACTGCGGCCGCATGCCGTTCACGTCGTCGCCAAAGCGTACCCGCGCCGTACCGTCGGATTCGATCTCCAGCACGAAGTCGGGATCGTCCGGACCATCCCCCAACAAGTCAGGCTGGGGCGCCCAGTCCGTGGTGCCGTTCAGCGTGCTGGTGAGCGTCATCTCGGGCACAGCCTGGTCGCCGTCGTAATGCATCAGGTCATACGCCGACAGGCTGAGGTTTGGCTCGTCTTCGAAGCTGCGCACTGCTACCAGCTTCGAGGCCGCCGTCCCGGTTACCACGCTACCCAGCGAGAGGTTGTCGAACTCTTCCACCACCAGGGGAACCGAGACACCATTGCCGCTGGGCGGCGCATAGACCACCAGCAGGTTGAAGTCGAGCGGCTGGCTGATGTCGTCCTGGGTCAATACTCCGAACAGCGGCGGCCAACTCGCGGGATTGGTGGGCTGCACCGTGAGATAAGTAGTCCCGCCGGTATCTTTCAGGTCGGTCGTACCGCCGGCCATCAGCATCTCTGGCGTTGTGGGATATCCCACAGGCACAGACCCGGGTGGGGCTGCCGGAACGGTGATCAAACGGGAGACCGAGTTGATCCTGGTCACCACGTAATTCGGGTCGCCGGAGGTGAGCGACAAGTCGGTGAACGTCTCCAGTACCGGAGCTGCGCTCAAGCCGGACGCGCCTCCCGGCGGGTTGTATACGATGGATAGATCGAAGTTCGCCGGGGTGCCGGAATTCTGCTGCGCCACCACGCCGAAGAAATTCGGCCACCCGAGCGGGCTGGCGGCTTGCACCGTGAGCGCCACCAGTCCCTTGCCATCGTCGAGCGTGACGAAGCTGTTGGTCGCCAGATGCACAATGCCGGGCGTGACCGGGCTGCCCGCCACTTGCAGAGCGACCGCCTGGGTGATGGGGCTGTCGGGGATAACCGGCCGATAGCGAACCGGCAGCGGAACCGCGGCGGTCGGCTGGCAGCGGTCGCCGGCTGGATTCGGCGGGACGAAAAGCCTGGGTCGCGGTACCCTCCCCAGAGGGACGCCCGTCAAACTCACGCCGTGATCGGCCAGCAGGTTGTTGCCCAGCACGATGCTCACCTGGGGCACGGTCTGCTGCTTCTGCTGCGAGTCGATGTAGGTGCTCGAGAGACACACCGGAAACGGCAGCGCGTCTGCGAGCGCCCATTGGATTTCGGTGACCGGCGTGGGTTTTTGCGCCGCGGAGGTGATGGGCTTGCCCGTGCCCTGCTCAAACAGCGGATCGACCAGCAGGTTGCCTTGCGCATCCTGCGTGGTCACTTGCGTCAGTCGCACCGCGCAACGATGACGCACGTCGGCGTCGGCGGCATTGCCGGTCTGCGGCCCAACGATTTCCTGAAAGATGAGCACATCGCCCGCTTGCAGCTTGTCCAAAGTGCCCAGCAGGGTCGCCTCGGTCGCGCCCTTCGCCAGGCAACAGTCGTTGTCGCCCCAGGTGTAGAACGACATCTGGTTGTGTTCCTGGAAGAGCTGCGCCGCTTGCATCCCCTCGAAGACGACGACGCCGGCAGCCAGCGCCTGCCGTTCGTTGCCCGCCAGCGGCGTGGGCGCGCTCGGCACCTTGGTGTAGAACTGCGTCTTCGTGCCGTCCAGCAGGAGCGGCGCGCTCACTTCCACATGCATCCAGGTGCGCGCGTTGCAGCCGTCGTGCACGTGGTAATCGACCAGCAGTGCGTGCCGGCGCAGCGAGATGCGGCTGCGCGCAGTTTGCAGGTACGCTTCGGTAGCCACCGCGTCCTGCTTGTAGCTGAGCGAGTCGCCAACGTAGGCCAGCAGCTCGGCCAGTGCGATCCCGATGTCGGCTTCGCTGGTCGCCCCCCACGTGGGCAAAAGCTGGCTCAGGCGGTCGAGCAGCACGCTGCGGAACGAACCGTAATCCTTCGCCAGGTAGTTGATCGGCGGCGGCGGCTCCTGATCAGGCGGACACGCCGGCGTGCGGCTACAGTCGAAAAACGGGGGGCACTCGACCTTGAACGAGAACTTCACTTCCGCCAGCTGCGGATCAAAGCCGGCCAGCACCTCGGTCACTCGGAACGGATCTTCGCTGGCCTCACTGGCGGAATTCACCAGCCGTAAGGTGTACGGCGAAAAATCGCCAGCCATACTGACGCCGATCATCAGCACATCGGCAGCGTCCGGCAGCGAGGTGAAATAACTCTGCTGCGCCGCGGTCATCGTCGCCGGAGGCGTGGTCGCGGGCGTGACAAAGGTCGCCGTGATGCCCGTGATGCTTTCGCCGCCAGTGATCAATATGTTGTCTGGCGTCAGACCGGCCGGGGCGGCCTTCAGGCAGCGCAGCAGCAGGATCGTCTGCGGCACCAGGCCAAGCGGATCAGCGTCAAACCCCAGCACCTCCAGGTAGTCGATCCCGTTCAGCGTCGGGTTCCCCAGCACCGCGGCCTTCCGTTTTTCGTCGCAGCACTTGTAGATCACGGGTTCCCTCCGTAAACGAAGGTCTGCACCTGGGTGACATCGGTGTTGAGCAGGCGAGTAGCTGACGGTGATCGTCAGTGCCGCCTCGTTGGCGGTGGCGACTACCGACTGCACCTTGATGTAGTTACTGAGCCACTTCTGCAATGCGGCCTGCACCGCGAACTGGGTGGCGGCGGCCATCTCCAGGCTGTTGGGCGCGAAGGGCAGCTGCAGCAGGCCGCTGCCGAAATCGGGCAGGTTGACGCGCTCGCCCGGCGAGGTGAACAGCACCTGCTCCACCAGCTGGCGCACGTAATCCTGCATGGCGTCGGCGGTGCGCCCGCGGCCATCGAACTGATACGGGAAATTAACGTTGCTGCTCACATTCGTTCCTAGGTCGCCAGGACCAGCGTCTGCGCCGCCACCGGCAGCATGGGCGTGCCGGTGGGCACGCAGATGGATACGCCGGTCATGATGGCCACCGGCTGGCCCTGCGACATCACCCGCGCCGCGCCCACAATCCACTGCCCGGTGACGCACGGCCCGTTGCCCGCGGGGGCACAAAGGCGCATCCGGCGACCGCGTAGGGCGCGGCGATGGTCGCTGCCGGCATGCCCGACACCATCACCACCGGGCTGGGCGCGGTGGGCATGGCCTGGCCTCCGTGCGAGCAGAGTACGGTGGCTCCCATGTGCAGAATCGGTCCTGGCATCCTGTTAGTTCCTCAATGTGGTTCACCTGACAAACGAAGACTCACACCACGGTTAGAGCGCCTATGTTGACGTCGACGGTCGGGCCGATCAGGGTGATCGTGGCCCCCTGGCCGTTGCTGATGTAAATGCCGGTGTCGTTGACGACGATCATGGCGCCGGTGGTGCTCTTCAGCACGATGCCGCCGGTCGCCGGCGTGGGCGGCGCGTCGCTCACCAGGATCATGTTCTGCCCGGTGGTCTGCAGCACGATGTTCTGTCCCGGCGGAATCGCCGGCGGCGCGGTGGCGAGCACCGGAACATCCGCCACCAGGCCCCAGAAGCCGCCGGTCCAGATGGGATAGTCGGGATCGCCCTGCTCGAACTCCACCCACACCTGCGAGCCGATGGGCGGCACGATGAAGCAGCCCGACTGAATGCCCGCCGCGGGCACGCAGGGCATCGCCCAGCTCGACGGGATCTCGCCCAGCACGTCGGGCACCTGCACCATGACGCGGCCGATCTGCTCGGGATCGATGTTCTCGATCACCAGCCCGCGATACTTGCCATAGAAGCGTTTTGGATTTCCGCCTGACGAAGCTTCACCGTTGCTCATAGGTTCACCGTGGGCACTGTCGAAACCAGGCCGTTGCGCGTCAGGGTGAAGTCCTGCTTGTACTCGCCGCGCTTGATCTTGTGGGTCACGCTCTTGACGTAGTAGAGGCCGTCGAAGGCCGGACCGGCGCCGCGCACGCCGACCAGCTGCCGCGCCTTCAGCACACCGCGATAGCGCGTCACGTCGAGCGACCCTTCGCAGGTAACGCCCTCCGCGTTCTGCGCCGCGCGCGCCATGCCCATCATGATGGCCTGCGGAATCGGCAGCTTCGACAGATCGTCGCGCAAACGGCTTCAGGTCCGGCGGCAGCAGGTTGGTGGGCAACGGCGGAATCAAGCCCAGCGGCGGATTGAGCGGCGTGATCGGCGGCATCGGAATCGGAATGCTGACGCCGGTCTCCTCGTTGTAGACATACACCAGCGGGATCTTGTTCTTCTCCTGATCGAACGTGAAGTGCAGGCTCTCGACGTTGGTGTAGGCGTCCATGTCGGCGCTCAGCGCGGGCTGCGGCGTGCCCACCTTGATCTGCGGCCCCCAGTACGCTTTGCTCACTCCCGGCACCGGACCGGGATCGATGTAGAAGACGTAGCCCGCTTGTTCGGCCAGGTAGCGGATGTATTCCAGGTCGGTGCCCTGCTGGCTGGGGATCTGATCGATCGGCAGCGGCACGAACAGCAGCACGCTGGGGATGACCAGCGGGATGACGCCGAAGACCGCGTACTTCAGCAGCAGCAGGGCAACGCGCGCCTCCGCCGGCAGGCAGGGAAGGGAAAGCCGCTCGCAGTCGACTGGTCCATCAGCGCGGTAAGGTCCTTGCCCATGATGGTCAGCGTGGAGTTCGAGCCCTTGTCGCCGGGCGCAATGTGGTTCTCGGTGATCACGCCGTCGATCAGCACGTTGGCCGAGCCATTGACCACGACCACGATCACGACGCGCATGAACAGCAGCGGCAGCCCGCCGGTCAGCAGAAACAGAATCTGCAGCGGCGACTGCTTGTCGATGCTGAAGGTGAGCTTGAATCCGCTCTGGCCCACGTCGTCGCACCTTCACCTCCACCTCGGCCAGCGCATCCATCACCGCCCGCGGCGGCGTCAGCGGGACGATCGGGTCCGATCATCAGGCGCAGCTGGACGCTATCTGAGCACTGGGCGCTCCCGGCACGCCCTGCGGCGTGGTGATGTTCAGCACCGTACCCGGCGTGGCTACCAGATCATGCGGCGCAATCGCGCCGTTGGCGTCGCAGATCAGCCAGAACATCAGCGGGTCGCCGAGATACTTCGCGGCGATCAGGTCGAGCCGGTCGCCCGCGTGCACCGTGTGTTGGGCCACGGTCGCGAAGTTCGGCGCGCCCGGCTGCGGCACGATGCGTCGCGCCAGATAGGCGATGGTGTCGCCGGTGGGCGTGATATAGGTCAGCGTGCTGCTGCCGTAGTAGCGGCTGTCGGTGGGGAACGTGACCGTGGGCACCACGCCCATCTGAATCAGCGCCTGTAAGGGAGACTTCATGGCAGACCTCCCAGTCCCAGCACCGACAACGCCACCGACGTTGCCTGCGACGCCAGGTGCTCCTTGTTGCTCAGATAGGCTCATGAACATTCGCCCGCCCGGATGACTGAAGCCCAGGTCGTCCACGTTCAGCACCCGCATGCCCAGGCTTACCTTGGCGCGGATGGGATTGAGCTGCGGATCGAACGCTTCTTCGGTGATCGAGAAGTCGGTGAGCCGCACCGGCACCACGCGGCTCTTGCTCCAGACGAACAGCGTGAGCGGCTGCTCCAGCGGAATGATTTCCAGCGTGCCCGCGTTGGCCATGCTGTCGTCGGCGAGCAGCGTCTCCACCGTGGGATTGACCAGCATCTCCAGCTGCGCCAGCTGCGGATGCAGGCCGTACTGCACCGCCAGCGGAAACTGCGTCGGAAATTCCAGTTGGTCGGTGGCGTCGAGCTCGGCCTCGACCTTGATGGTCTCGACCGCCGGCCCGCGCAGCCGCAGCGCATCGACGCGCGTTCCGTCCTGCCCGCCTTGCAACGCCTGGATCTGCAGCGTGCGGGTCAGCGAGTCGGGGTTGTACTGCAGCGCGATCACGCTCTGCAGCGCAGACGTGTCCGGGTCCATGGTGACGATGCCACCTTTAACCAGCCGCGGCGAAATGGGATTACCGTATGGCATAAGAAGTGTCCTCAACCGACTGAGGGCTCCGTGGCCGGATCTGCTGCAGCTGTTCCTCCATACGCATCGCTGTTCAAAAGTTCATCGCACTGGGCGCGCCCATAATCCGAGGGGCCGTTATCGTTGTAGTAAAGGAACCAGATACGTGACCATGTCGCGCCAATCCGATTCGGCCTTCAGAAACTTCTTCATCTGTCGGTCGGACGGGGAATTCGACAACAATTTGTCGCCGTAGGCAATCAAGTGCTAAGGCAGCGATCCCTTCCCGCCGCCACCTTCTGGTCGATCTCCTGCGTCGGGCGAAGGGCCGGCGCTGGGAGACGAAGGTTGTAGGAGAGTGAACTCGGGCGCCGCCGGCTGAGGTGCGATGGGAGGCAGCAAACGCCGCCGCCGGGGCGCTGGCGGCCGGCGGCGTCGGTGGGTGGCGCAGTCGGAGCTGCGATCGCGGGGCGCTTGCTTGCTTCACTTTATGTTTCTCAACGATTCTGCCATCTGCTTTTCGCGTAGCCGTTTCGGCGCATCGTCGAGAGAGCGGAAAACGTTCCCACTGAATAGCTTTGGCCTTGCCGTGACGCGACAACCGCGGTCCCAAAATGTCGCTGGCGCATTTCGCGTGGCTCGCGGCCGCCACAAAGTCCAGCTCATCGTTTCCCGGATGAACATTGATCAGGTCCATGAACTGAACCCGGTTCATAGAAGGGCGGCCCGCCTTGCAGGAACGATGTACCCACCTGGATCGTCCGGCGAATCGCGCTGGTACACGAAGTCGTAGGTAATCCGCACCATCAGTTTCTTGGTTCCCGCCAGTTTCATCTGCGGGGCTTAACTGGAGCAGCTTGGCCGAAACGGCGGGCTTCAGGATGGTCTCGGTCTCTGCTTCGATCTGGGCTCTCGAACAACTTCGCCGCCACCCACTGCAGCGCCAGAGCGATGGCCGCAAAGATGGCTGTTTCGACAACCATCCCCAGGATCGCGCCTGACAGCGAGAATTCGGCAGCGGCAACTCCCGCCTCCGCCGTCACTGGGCCGATGCCGCCAGGCTTACCCTCGCCTAGAGCGGTGACTCCCGGAGTCTCGCCTGTGGGCGGCTTCACTTCCCCGACCGGCGGCTTGGGAAGGTCAGCCGGCTTTAGTACATTGGGTGCCTCGCCCTTCACACCGCCAGCTCCATCCCCCGCACCCGTGCCCTCGGCGGCGAGGGCGGAGTGGCTGCAGTCTTGGGAAGTTCGCCAGTCCCCACCGTGTCGCCGCCGGTGGCGCGGCCGCGGGCGCATCCGCGGGCTTCGCGCCTGTGGCCGGAGGAGCCGGCTCTGACGGAGTCGCTTGCGGGCCTCTGCTGAAGCCGAGCCGAGCCCGCCCCAGTGGGCGCCGCGCCGCCCGGCTGCCGGGCATATGACACCCGCGTTCCCGAGTAGCTGAAGTGCCATCCGGATTGCGCGAGTACTCGAAGAGCTTGCGTCCGCCGCGAGGATCAGCCGAATCGACCGTGTCTACCACGATCTTGTTGGCGCTTGAGTTCGCCAGTTCGGCTTGCAGGTCCCGTACGACGCCGTCAATCTCCGCGCGTGACAGTTGAACGTGCGACGTCGAAACCCGAACCTCGCCCCCAATCTGCATCGGCTGACCTCCCGCCTGCGTGTTGGGGTTTTGTGCGCTGAGCTGGCTACCCGTCTTGACCTTGACCCGTATGGCCTCCCGCAGTTTGGCCACCGTGTCGATGTCTTCTACCGTGTTCACCACGCTGCCGCCCTGACGTGGAACGTTGCGCGCGCCAGTGGCCGGGTCGACCGTCGCTCGCGTCGATTTGGCGGCGGCGGTGATGTTGACCACCTCCACCCGCCCTTCGGCGCCACCCACATGCCGGTAGTAAAAATCGGGAGATCGCCCGCCGCTCGCGCTGGGTACCACTTTCAAAGCCTGGACGTCCGGATTGCGCACAAAATCGAGAAACGTCCGCAGTTCGCCGGACGCCTGCCGCGTGGAAACGAATTGCCGGGGCAGGCCATCCTGGGTCAGGTCGCCGGTAATGCGTAGCATCTTGTCCAGCGTAGTCCAGCGACGCCTGGTAATCGGCATTTCCAAATGCCTGCAGCTTGGTGATGTCCTGCGCATTCAGAAAGCTGAGCGCCGGCGACGCTGGTGCGGTCGGAACGGGTTGGCGCGAGATTCGCGGCGCCGTCGCCGCATGGATCGCCGCCGATCCGGATCCGCCAACAAGCGCCGACGACACGCGCTCCGCCTCTGCTTCCAAAACCGGTCCATCCGTTGCCGCTGTTATTCCCGCCGCGTGATTCCTGCTGCACCACATGCGCCAGTTCGTGTGCCAGCAGCGGCTTCTGCTCGGGACCGCCGCCCGGACCGAATACCACATCGCTTCCCACCGTGTACGCCGATGCGTTCAAGGCTCTCGCCGACTCCGCCGCCGTTGCATCCGTGTGTAGGCGTACGTTCCTCAGGTCATGCCCGAACCTGGGCTCGAAGAAGTCACGCGTCGGTCCATCCAGCGGCTCGCCCGACGAGCGCACCACCTGCTGCACCAACGGCGGCGCATTCACCGGCGCCTCTTTGTGAGCTGGCGCAGCCAGGTTGACCTCCGCAATCGACCAGTGCTGCTTCGCGCCTCCGCTCGGCCCGGCTTCGCTTTCCAGGCGCTCGCCGGCAGGGTTGGCGTCGGCGATCGTTCGAAGAGCGCGCAGGAACGCTCGCTGCCGGCCGGCTGGCGGCGGGCGCTTCCGATTCTCCCGGTCTCAGGCGCGCGTAGCTCATGGTTTCAATCCACGTCCCACAGCGTGGGCCACCTGCTGACCCAGTTTGCCGGCGCCGCTGGTTCCAGCTTCCAGCGGCATGCGGCCCAGCTTCAGCACAGGGGTGCGATGCGTACGCGCCCACGCCGCTCGCGTCGCCCGATCGCCCAGTACCTGCGACAACTGCGCTTCCAGCGCACGGGCCAATGCCCGGCCCTCTGCCTGCTCAAAGCCGTTCAGCACCAGGCGGTCGATGTTCAGCCGAATGCGGCTCATACCCAGCCCCGCATTTCCGCATCCGACAGCGGGCGCTCGATCTTCTGCGCCTCCAGTCTGGCGGCTTCCAGCAGGTTGGCCATCTCCACCGGCGTGCCGGCCTGCGCGGCCAGAAACGCCGCGTTCAGCGCCACGTTGCGGATGTTTCCTCCCGTCACGTTCAGTTGCGCCAGCTTCTTATGGTCCAGGCCGCGCGTCGGCGTAGCCGGGGGGAAGACGTTCTTCCAGATGGCTTCGCGCTGCGGCGCGTCGGGGAAGGGGAAGTTGACCGTGAAGCGCAGCCGGCGCTGGAAGGCCGGATCCAGCAGCGAGCGCAGGTTAGTAGTAAGAATCGCCAGTCCCTGGTAGGCCTCCATCCGCTGCAGTAGATAGCCCACCTCGATATTGGCGTAGCGGTCATGACTGTCGCGCACCTCGCTGCGTTTGCCAAACAACGCATCGGCTTCGTCGAACAGCAGCAACACGCCGCCTTCTTCCGCCGCATCGAACACTTTCTTCAAATTCTTTTCGGTTTCCCCGATGTACTTGCTCACCACCGACGACAGATCGATGCGGTACAGGTCGAGCCGTAATTCGCGGGCCAGTACCTCCGAGGCCATGGTCTTGCCGGTGCCGCTCACCCCGGTGAACAACGCACTTACGCCCAGTCCGCGACGGCCTTTGGCGGCGAATCCCCAGGTCTCATACACCTGCAACCGGTGCCTTACCTGCGCTGCCAGCTGGTGGAGGGTTTGCTTCTGCAACTCCGGCAGGATCAGGTCGTCCCAGGTGGCGCAGGGAATAATGCGCTGGGCCATGTCTTCCAGCTTGGGTCGGGCCAGCGAACGGCATGCATCCCACAATGTGGCAGCCTCAAGCCGGCCGTCTCCCGCGGTCGCCAGCTGGCCGGCGGCGGAAATCGTTCGCGCGCTTAGCCGGAACTGTTCCGAAAGCTCGTCGAGGGTGCCGTTCAGCTGTGCGGCAGCATCGGCCAGCGACTCTTGCCAGAGCTGCTTTTGCTGTGCCGGACCGGGCTTGTTGACGTCGAAGCGCACGAAAGTCCGGTCCAGCCGGACCGGCTCGCGGGTGGCGAGAAATAACGGTCCCACCAGCCTCTCCACCAGGTGCCCGCCCGCCGCGCTTAGCCCTGCCGCCGCCTGGATCAACAGCAAGCCACCCAGCAGCCGCGCCTCGCGCTCCCACAAAAACACAAGCTGATCGAGATCGGCGTCCAGACTGGGAAGCTCTTCTGCTTTCGCCGCGAACAAAATCCGTCCAAGGCGCTTCGCCGCTAGCGCGGCAATGTCTTCCTGGCCCAGCGCATCGTCACCGCACAACTGGATCAGCGGCGCATTGCGCCCATAGCTCTGCAGGATCTGGGCCGCGCGCTCCGCGATGGACTGGTGCTCGTCGGCAATCCACTCCGGGGACGGGCTGATACGCAGCAGCCACTGCAAGCGCGAATCCAGCATGTTCTGTCCTGCCAGGTAGTGCAGGATGCGCTCATCGAGGCGCAGCGGCGCAGAGGTCAGGTTGCCTCCCGCTTGCGGCTCGATCATGCGGAAGCGGCGCAGCGGCCGCGCCAGCGTAATGGCGTCCCAGTGCGAATCGGGAAGCAGCGCCATCGCCATGCCGAAGCTCACGTACGTCCGCTGAGGATGGCCCTGCGCCAGCGCGCACGCGTCCGCCAGCCGCGAATCCATTTCCGCGCCGGCGCACAGCAGCAGCAGGGAACGCTCGAATCCGCTCAGACCGAACAACTCGGAAAGCACATCGATCGCCGGCGGCTCCGTCATCGTGGAGCGAAGCTCGTCGCTGTGCCGGTCGAATTCGGCGCTGGTCGCGGCCTGCTCGCCGGGAGCCAGGAGATACCGCAGCCGGGCAAACTCCGCGCTCAGGTACGCCTGGTTCTGCTCGGCCCACGAGCTTCCGGGATGGAAATGCTGGTTCGCCATCACGTCACCGTCACCGATGGCCCGGAGTACGTGGGGGGCGTTGCCGTCAGGTTGATGATGGCGCTGTCGATACCATCCACCCGCATTCGCGCCGGCACCGCGCCCCCGGTGGGCTGCAAATCGGCGTAGGTAAACGAGGGAGCATTGGTGGGCGCAGTGAAAGGATCGGCCGCGGCCTGCTGGTTGCCGATAATCAGCAGCACTTCTTGCCCTGGTTGCAGGAACGGCGTGCAGGGCACGGTAACGTTGATGCTGCCCGAGGCCAGCACTCCCGGCGCCCAGGTGGAGATGTCGGGCGCAATGGCGAATGGCAAGCTGTTGGTGTTCACCGTGCCCCCCATCCACGGCACCGGAACCGAGAGCTGGTAGATTCCGGCCGGCAAATCCGCGGGCGTTCCCAGGTTTGGCGGGGTAAAGGTGAGCACCCGGCCGCTGGCGTCGACTGCGCCGGGTAAGGTCTGTTGAATCGCGCGCCGCGCATTGCTGAGTACAACGCTGGTCGCCCCGCTCAGGTTCATGCCTTGCACGGTCACCGGTTTTCCCAGCACACCTGCGGGCTGGCCACTGGCGGGCACGACCGCGTTCAGCGCGGGTATGGGCGACGCCATGCTTGGCTGGATGACGATGTCGCGCACCAGCACCGGCAGCGGCGTGACCGCGGGATTCTGCGACCTGATCAGCACCACCGAAACCTGGAAGGGAAACGTAGGCCGGTAATCCGCCTTCAGGGCGGTCCACAGCCAGGCCATCTCTTCGCGGCCAAGGGTGGCTGGCGTGATCTTCAGCATCTCAATCTGGTCGGCCAGGCCCACCGCTCCCAGAGGCGTCGAAAGCGGGTTGCCGGGATCGTTGGTCGGCAACTTGGCGATCGCGGTGCTGATGTCATTGCGGGTCAGTACCGGGTTTTCGTGGAGCATCAGGAGCGCGAAGCCCAGCAGCGCCTCGGCTTGCCAGTCCTCGGAGCCGTAAGCGGTCAACAGGTAATGCAAATCGAGCGCCAGCGGCGGGTTGGTCAGCCGCGTCCTGCCGCCCGCGTCGGTCGAGGGCAGGTCCTGGTTTCGCCATCCCGCATTGTGGGACACCTGGTGCAGGAACAGGTTGACCTGGTTCTCCGGCGAGCCGGAGGTGAACGCCTCCTGCACCAAATCCGGAGCTTTGGCCGAAACCGTAACCGCGCCGCCAAACAGCGCACTCACGGGGGTGTAAAGGTTGGTGAGGTAAAACTGCAGCACCGCGCTCACACCTGCGATGGCCAGGGCGCTGCTCATCGCGCCCTCCGCTTCAGGTAGGCGTCCAGGCTGGGTCCGCGGTCGGGCGCTTTGGACGCTCGAGCCGCGGGCGGCTGCACCGCCGTGACCTCGATGCGGCCAATGTGAATCTGGATATCCTCGCTCTCGGCCTGGCTTGCGGCGGGACCGCGCGCGCCGCGGAATGTCATGCCGGTTGTCGCGCGCCGTCGGGAGCGCGACCACGGGTTCGTCCGCAAAATCCCCGGCCAGCAGGGGAACAAACTCCCGCTCTGGCTCCGCTGGCGGTTGGGCTCTCTCCAATTCCGCGTCCGGCAGAAGCGCGGTGTAACGTGCCGGCGCGACCGACGGCTCTACCCGTACCCCCGCCTTGTCACCGGCAGTGAACTGCTGTTCCGCTCGGGTTACGCTGGCGGGCGCAATGGGGCGATACTCCGTATTTGCGACCGGGCTGCGCCGCGAATCCAGCTTAGTCCCACTCTGTGAGACAGGGCTCGCAGCCGGCGCCACCGGTTTCGCGGCCGAAACGAACTCTTCGGAGGCCAGGTTGTCTGGTGCCTGATCATGTGTCGCGGCAAACATCGAACCGGCGAAGGGATGGACCGTCGCGTCTGGTCGCGCGGCGGCATGCACCAGGCGTTGCAGGTAGCCGCTCATGCCTGCACCATGGCCAGATAACCGGCGCGTCGCACCGCGCTCAAGCCCAGCGTCTCCGCTTCACTCCAGCCGTAAGCCAAAGCCAGCGTGTGGACCTCCCACAGCAGGCGGCGGGCGCGCGATTCCACCTCCGCCCAAACAAAGCTGCCAATGTCGAGCACGTCATGCCACTCGTGACCACAGGCCGGGCAGTCCAGAGCCAGTTGCACCTCGGCGAGCGGATCAGCGGCCGCCAGCGTGTCGCCGGCTTCGCCCAGCGCAGCCTCATCCCATTCTCCCGGGCCGGCCTCGCCCAGGCGGCACCGCTCCAACAAACCCCGAGCCGCTGCCGCCGCATCCTCCGCCAGCACCTCCGCCAAGTCCCGGCTAGTCGGCAACCGAAAAATCTCGCCACGAACGGTGACGGTGGTTCCCGGTTGCGCTGATGCCGACGCGGCCAGCAGTTGGCCACCCTCCAGCTCAAATTCCGCCTTCTCACCGCAGGCCGGGCACCCGCTCCATCCTTGCAGCTGCTTCTCGAAGCAAACTGCGTGCAGCTCGAACAGCGCGCGGTTGCGCCGGCCCAGCGACCAATCGGCATGGTCCTCCGATGCGCCGGGAAAAGCCGTGCTCAGCGCCAGCAGGCTCCGGTCCAGGGGATGCAGGCGCGCTCCCCGCTCCCACAGCGCCACAACGTCCGAACTGGAAAATGCCTGCATGCCAACTCGCTTAGGGAAAAGCGGACCTTTCGGTCCGCGTGATAATCGACAGTTGTCGGAATCAGCGCCGGTGGACGACAGACTTAGCCCCCGAAGCCGGCCTTTGCTGGCGAACGACCGCGGTCCTACGTGATCCGCAACCGTCCTACGTCGACACCGTGCTGAGCACCGGCTCTGCCGGCTCGCTTACGCTGGTGTCGCGCTCCCAGCCTTCGTTCTCCAGCTTGATGTGCTCAATCGCTACCGCATTGGCATTGGCGTCCAGGTCAGGCATCGCCTGGTACTCCGAAACCCAGCAGCGGTAAATCTTGTAAGCAATCACCAGCTGGCCGGCTTCGTTGTAGAACTCCAGGTAGATATCCTTGCGGAAGTCGGCCAGCGACACTTCCGCGCCCAGCGAGCCGCCAATGCTCCACACTTTCCCCGCCCAGTCGTGGAAGGCCATGTCCTGGGTCAGGCCGCGCTCCAGGGTGATCGCTTCATACTTGGTGCGGCCCGGCGACTTGTGCGAGGTGGAAGGATCGCCGCCACTGCGGTGCTCCACGACTTCGGTGGTCCGCTTCAGCGCCGTCAGCTTGCTGCAGCCACACACGTACTTGCCGTCCCACTTCAGCCGGAACTTGAAGTTCTTGTAAGGATCAAGGCGCTTCGGATTTACCGGAAACGGTAGGGCCACGACTGCCTCCTTAAGATTGCGTTTGTCCGGCCATCTGCTGGATCTGGATGACCACGAACTCTGCCGGATAGAGCGGCGCGAAGCCGACCAGGATGTTCACGATGCCCATGTCAATGCTGGCTTGCGGATTGTTCTCGCCGTCGCACTTGACGAAGTACGCCTGCTGCGGCGATGTGCCCTGGAACGCTCCCTGCAGAAACAGCCCCTGCATGAAGGCGCCGACATTCAGGCGAATCTGCCCCCACAGACGCTCGTCGTTTGGCTCGAACACCACCCACTGCGTTCCGTCGTACAGGCTGGTTTCCAGGAACAGCGCCAGGCGCCGGATCGGCACGTACTTCCACTGCGAGCCCGCCTGGTTGTTACCGGCCAGCGTGCGCGCGCCCCACACCACGTCGCCGTACACCTTGAATTCGCGCAGGCAATTGATCGCCTGGATGTTCAGGTCGCCGTTCTCCTGATCGGTCAGCACGTACTGCAAGCCCAGTTCGCCGGTGAGCCCGGCGTCGATTCCGGCGGGCGCCTTCCACACTCCGCGACTGGAGTCGGTGGCGGCGTAAATGCCGGCCACAAATCCGCAGGGCGGAAACAGCGCAGGACGATTACTGGCCAGCGGATCGGGCGCCTGTACCCAGGGAAAGTAGTACGCGGCGTTGGCCGCATCCGGACCGATGACGGAGACGCCGCCAGCTACCTGCCGGACCGGATAATCTCAGGCCGGCAATGGTCGCCAGCTGCGGCGCATCGACGATGTAGAAAGCGCGCTGGCCGGCGCAATACGTCTGCAGCGCCTTCACCGTAGACGGATCGATTTCGCCCGGCACGCACAGCAGGTTGAAGATGTCGACCCGGTTGAGCAGATTGATACCCATCCCACCCGCCGCCGACAACAGCGCCAGCTCGAAATTGCCATTGGTTGCGGGCACCAGCACATCGCCATCGGCGCCGGCGGTTGAGGTTCCCAGGTTGCCGCTGGCGGTCGCGCCCGGCAGCCCGGGCGGGGGAGGTGGCGTCGGCGGCGAGACGGTGGGGTCGAGGAACGTGATGTAGTTGGAATCGCTGTCGATCACCGTTACCACGTACTGCGGATCGGTCGGCGAGACCGACAGGTTGGAAAAGTTTTCCAGAGTGGTCGTGCTGCCGCCGCTCACCAGTTGCACCAGGACGCTGAAGCGCGTGGGATCGAGCGTTGACGGCGTCACCGTGATTTTCAGGTTGTTGCCCCACAGCCCCGGACTGCTGGCGAACAGCGTCAACGTGCTGACAATTCCCGAAGCCGTCGCCGCAAACGCCGCTGCCGTGGGCGTGTCGGTCGCGGTGGCCACCAGTCGCACAATGTAGGCCTGCTGTCCGCCATTGCCGAAGAACTGGTTGACCGCGTAGCCCAGGTAGTTGCCCGAGCTCAACCCGCCAAACTGGCGCGCGAAGTCCGACCAGCTTTCCACCAGCACCGCTTCCGTCACCGGGCCCTGCGGCGCCCAGCCGGCAAACGCGGCAATCGACGTGGCGACCCCGGTGATGGTGTGCACTCCGCTGGGCAGCTCCTCAATGTAGACGCCCGGATAACTTAGAGTCGGCGGCATCGTTCGTCCTCCTTAGTTGGCGATGGTTCAGGTTCGCTTCGCAACAGCTGTGGCCTAGGGCACCTTCCGCCCGGCCACCACCTGCACGTTGATGTCTTTGGTGAGCGTGTTATTAAACTTGAGTGCTTGCGGCGGCGCGCTGTTATTCAGAAAGCTCACCGCGCCGGAGCCCAGCAAAACATGCGGGCCATCCAGTACGTGCGCAACCCCGAGAGCGTCGACCGTGTAGTTGATTCCGGGGTCGTACACGCTGGAGCTGATCACCAGAAAAGTGACATCGCCGGCCCCCGACGAGGGTTGAATCGGAACATCGACGTTGCTGGCGCCCGCAGGAATATCCACCGCTGCCACGTCGTACGCCGCTACGGTGAGCCCCGGCTGGTTCAGCAGCACTGCGGGACCGCCTGCTATTGCAGCTTGGAATTGCCAGTTGATATTGGGCATCGTCTTCCACCTCCAGCGTCCGTCTGTTCGCCACCGCGTCCCGCACGGCCTTTGCGGCCCCGTTCCACCCGGCTTCACGTGTTGCCGAAAATCGAGTTTCGCGAGTCTTGCAGGTGCGCCGTACCGCCTTGTGAAACTTGTCATCCCGACGAGGCCTTTAGGCCGGCGAGGGATCTGCTGCGTCTTTTGTCAGCCTGTTCAGCACATGCAGCGCGCCCACCGGCAGCAGCACCGACTGCTCCGCCGTGATGCGCACTACCGCGTAAGCCCTCAGGTCGTTGCCTGAATCGGAGAACTGCACGACTACTCCGTTGGTCTCGGCCTCCATGGAAAGTTTGGCCAGCACCTCGGAGGGCTCAGGCAGAAAGACGTCCGCAATACGGAAACTGACCCGATCGCCCACCTGCGCCCCAGCCTCTGGATCCATGGTTGATTGCCTGCTGCGGATTGCATCGCAATCGAGCGTCCATCACGGGCACACCGGCGGATGGCAGCGTTTGGCGTTGAGTTGCATCGCAGAATCAGCGGCTTGCCGCAAGAGGCGCAGTGGTGACCGTGGCCAGCGCGTCATCTACTATGCGGCCGTTGACAGGATGCACTGCAGGATTTGGCAGTGCAGCGATGCGAGTTCGAAGCGGAGTTGGAAGTGGAGCTTAAAACACGGCTGTCATCCCGAACTTAAAACACGTTTGTCATCCCGAGCCTAAAACACGTTTGTGATCCGAGCTTCAAAACACGTTTGTCATCCTGAGCGCCAGCGAAGGACCCCTATACCCGCGAAGAACCGCCATCCCGAGGACGCCTTTAGGCTGACGAGAGATGTACTTTTGTTTTTTGATCTCTCATCTTGAGCGCAGCATTCGCGTTTTCTGCGAATGTGGAGTGGAGGGACCTGCGTTTTCCGTGCACTGGTAAGGTCGTGAGGTGTCGATCCCCGAAGCATGACGAGGACCTCATCGCATAGCGCGATCGTGCGTGATGTCCCAGATGGCGCCTAGATTTGCGCCCGATGCCGGGATCGACATTGACGTCTGCCATCGTCTTACCACTAATCGCAACGAAGTTTGCCGGCAGCCTTCGAGGCTGCTTTGTCTACCAGTTCATGTTCCGGCCTCTTGATCTCGATTATGAGTTGATGGATCTTGTCCCGGAAGTCCACTGGCCTTGATGGATGTGGCCACCGTACTCTCCAGTACCCGCGGCGGGGATCGAGCGCTTCTACAATCGCGTGCAGGTTGGCCCGATGGCTGTGCACCGGATGCACGTATTCGTGGCTTTGTGTTGCCGGCAGTATTTGGGCTGAGGGCATTAGTGGAATCTGTTCCCAGCTCCCGTTGGCTGCCGATTGCGAATGAGGCCGATCGCGACTCCGAGGCCGAGGGCGGCAGCGGCCGTTGAAAACCAGCGGTGAAATTGTGATATTGCCATCAGGCAGGCCGCCGACCATGTGACGTCAGATCCAGCTTCCACCAGCTGTCCTTCGCCGATATCGTCCTGCCCTTCGCGCTGCAAGTGACCGTGAACACATGGTGTCTTTTGTAGAACGCATCCCAATCCGGAACCGTGAAGACCATCACGTCGCCCGTGGCCGACACCACCCGGTACTCGGTCAACGGAATCAAGATGCGACTGGCCCCATTGGGTGCGAAATACAGCCGGCCCCTGTCCAGATGGAACTGCCGAAACGGACTACCGGGATTGGTGACATCGGGATGAATGAACGGTTGCGACTGGTACAGCCGGTCTGACATCAGGCTGACGAACTCGAATTGCGCATTCGGCCCCTTGGCGATCTTGCCGTGGTTCGCGCCCGGCTCCGAGTCGGACGGCACCACGTGCAGGCCCAGTTGATGCGGCTGTTCCGGCGGGACGGGCACGCCCGTCAAAGGCGCCTCGGCAGCATCGGTAATCGTCGTCTTCCAATCCGGTCCGGTCCGGTCGTTCACCGTGACCGGCGACGTTACCGTCGCCACCGCGCTCGCCACACCGCTCCTGGGCTTTACCGTGTAGCTCAGTTGCATGTTGCCGGAAAGCGCCATCACCCCCTGCCATTGCTTCTGGAAACCCGTGTCCGCTCCCGGCCGGTTCACCATGTCCCCGTCGGCCGTCGTGTATTGCCAACCACGGACCGTCAGCTTCTCACCCGCACTGGGCGTGAAATCAACTTTCGCCGTCAGGGTGTCGCCGCGCGTCAGGGTGTCGCCCGGAGTCATTATGAGTCTCGGTTCGGGAGGCGTGGCCGTAGCGTCGTCAGAGCCTGGCGCCCGCCGTATCGTCGAGTCTTCCCCCGGCCCGACATTTTGACCGGTGGCTTCGGCAGATCCCATCGGATGACCTTCTCCGGGCTGGGCGCCACGTAAGACCGCCGGATCGGGTGCTGCTGTTCCGCGCCCTGTTGCACGACATGCGTCAACTCATGCGCTAGCAACCGCTGCCCGCGCTCGCCGCCCGGAGCAAACTGCCCGCTGGCAAACACAATGTCGTGTCCACGCGTGTAAGCCAGCGCGTTCACCTCCCGCGCCGAGGCCGCCGCCGCCGGACTTGTGTGAATGCGCACCTGTTCGAAGTTGTGGTGAAAACGCGGCTCGAAAAACGCTCTGGCGGCTTCGTCCAGCGGCTGTCCCGGCGAGCGCAGCACTTCGTCGACGCTCGCCGGAGCTTCCGTTCCTGCTGCATTTCCCGTTTCCGCCGGCGCTGCGCTGAAATCCTCCGCCACGCCGGCCTTGCGGTGCGCCACCGACGTCGAAGCCGACAGCGAAGTAGCTTCCGAGGCCGCATCTGACAACGAGGTACCTGCCAAGGCCGCCGGATCCGCCATGCGCATCACTTGCTCGGCCACGCGGTCGGCTTCCCGCTCCAGCGGATCGTCCACCGCGCCCACTTCCAGCTTGGCTTGGACCGGCCACGGCAGCTGTGCCCAGCGTCCGCTCGCGCCATCCTCGCCAGGATTTGGAGGAGCGTCGTCACCCGGCGCCGACAACGCCACGTTGCCGATGTTCCAGGCGAACGTGGGCGGGGTGAATTCCTCCAGGGAAGACTCTTGCTCGCCAGCCTGCGGTTGCGCCTCTGCCTTGGACGCAGGAGCGGCCTTGGCTTTCACCGCTGTTTCTTTTCCCGCTGAAGCGCGCGCCAGCAAAACGAACCCGCCTCCCTCGATGGAGCAATACCCCAGCGGGTACTGGCACGTCGAGTTCCACAGCAGCTTCAGCAAAACCAATCGCTAAGCGGCCACTACTTCAGGCACGACTGCCACTTCTTGCAGTCGCCGCTCCCGGCCGCTGGCCGTTGTTGCAATCGTGCTGGAGATTCTGGATGCGAGAAGCTGAGCTTCTATCCCGCCGCCCGGCGGGGCGGTCCGTCCGCCTGACGGTGCGAGCTGATTTTGTGATATAGCGTGCGCTCACTGGTGTGCAGCATCTCGGCAATCTCGCGACGGGTCTTGCCCTCAATTTGTAATGCCTTCCCCAGTAGCTCACTTTCCACCCGCCGCATCACTTCCGGCAGCGGCACGCGCGACCGCATCATGGTCAGCCACAGCAGGTTGGCGGCTTGCAGAATGTCGTCCGCACGCTCCGGGTTGCCATCGGCCAGAGGCAACTGCTGATCCAGCCAGTCGGCGCGCGAGAACGAGTCACCATCCCCTTTGTTGAACAGCATGCGCTGCACCGCGTTCTCTAACTCGCGCACATTGCCGTCAAAGGGGCAGCTCTGCAGATACTGCACCAGCTCGGGCTCCAGCGAGGCAATGCCTTGGTGCAGATTCGCGTGCCGCCGGGCAAACTCCAGCATCAGCGCAGCCAGGTCGTCGCTGCGTTCGCGCAAAGGCGGCAGCCGCAATTGAATAACATTCAGCCGGTGGTAAAGGTCGGAGCGAAATGTTCCCGCCGCCGCCATCGGTTGTAACGGCTGGTTGGCGGCTGCGATCACCCGCACGTCGACCGGTGTTTCCCGGTCCGCACCCAGCGCCCGGATGACCCCGCGTTGCAGCACGTCCAGCAGCTTGGGTTGCAGCCGCAGCGGCAGATCGTTGATGTCGTCCAGGAAAATTGTGCCTTTGTCGGCGGCCTGGAACAGTCCGCCGCGGGCTGCATCCGCCCCGGAGAACGAGCCCTTGCGATGACCGAACAGCTCGCTTTCCGCCAGCGACTCGCTCACCGTGCTGCAATGCACGGTCACAAACCCAAAGCGGCAACGCTTCTGGTCCAGGCTGTGAATGGCACGCGCTAGCACCTGCTTGCCGGTGCCGGTTTCGCCCTGCAACAACACCGTGGTATCGCTGACCTGGGCCGCTTTGTAAGCGCAATGCAGCACCGGGTCCATGCTCCGCGAGGTAGTGACAAAACCCAGGCGAAAGAATATCTCGCGAAGTCGTTCAGCATTAGGAACAGTTTGCGCCACAGTCTTTTCCCCTGAGAGAGCGCTGGTTGATAAGCCCGACTGGTGAAACGTCGCAATCCGACCAGCTTCGTAGTCCTGTCAGCCGAAGCTTGTGTACGAAATCACGACCGCAGTGATCTGGGCCGAAAAACTGGAGTGGCGTGCCAGTGGAGAGGCTATTTCGGTTTGCAGAATATGACGCTTGTGACCCGTTGATGTCAACCGCACGAACGTGGCGACAAAATGTTAGTGCAACTCATCCCGCTGCCCATGCGAATGAATTCATGGTCCTTACCCTGAACCCGTTGCACCCCGTGACAATTGGATTGATACACCGATGCGTCGGCTGTGTTGGACAGCGATCACAGGTCAGTAGCCGGTACTCAGCCGTAAGTTGCCGGCAGCCTAGTTTTCAGTGGGTAGTGGTCCGTAGCCAGACAGGTGTCAGTTCTGGGGGATCAGGAGTTGATGCTGAGTTCTGGATGTCCGCGCCCTTGAGCTGTCATCCTGAGCGCCAGCGAAGGACCCCTATCCCCGGAAATGCGTCTCATCCACGAGCGCTCCCCTTGGCATCATGCGCGCCGAAGTCGAAGGACCCGCGTCCCACATACCCGAAGCCGCTGTCCCACCAGCCAGACGTACCCCCGCATGACGGCAATCCTCACAACTGGCCACTGGCCACTGACCACTAGCCACTGGCCACTGCTCTCTCATCCTGAGTGCCAGCAACGAAAAACCGCCCTTCACCGTACTGCGTGAAGGGCGGCTCACTTTCCCAAAGCACATTAACCGATCATCTTGCGCTGATCGCTGATGCGGCGCTCGCGTTCATCGGCGAAGCGCTGCACTCCGGCGAAAATCGAATCCGAGTCGAGATGCGCTTCCGCGATCACTTCCGCTTCCAGGCCGCCGGTTCTCCAGGCATTGTCGAAGTCGGAGGTGAGCGAGTATTCATCCGTCAGTGGTCCAAGATTCCGTAACGGCCAGAACCGCCGCGTGCCCGTCGAAACCACCATCAAGTCGTAGCGGGCCTCGGGCGGCAGCACGGAATCGCGATAGGCTTGCGGCTGGCGATCGAACAAATCCTCGCTGATTGCCGCAATCACTTTCACGTTCACCCCGGCAGCTTCCAGTTTTGGCAGCACCTTCACCAGGTTCACCGTGGAACTCGACCCCTGCGCGATAACGTAGCCGTGCCGCGGCTTGTCCGGCGCGAAGTCGCGAATCACGTACAGGCCTTTGGCCGCGGCCCGCAGATCGGAGTCGGCAAACTGGCTGCGGTCCGCCACCGGGAAGTCGGGACGCGCCACTTCCAGGGTGATGATGCCCACGTTCGGATCGCGCGCTGCAATTTCCGCCGCCGCGAAATAGCCGGGAGCCACGTCGTTGTAATCGCAGAAGTTCAGGTTGATCACCTGGCCGCGCGGGAACAGCTTCCACACCTGCGGCGCGAAAATGCCGAAGTGGGTGCGCCCGTCAGCCGCGGTCTCCGGACCGGAGTGAGCGGTCAGAATATGCAGCACGCCCATGCGGAACTTGCTGTCCTGATTCTGCTGGCTCCAGACGCGCGCCGGAGTGTACATCAGTGGCGTGAACGCGCCGTAGGTGCCGCTCAGAGCCCACACCCCGGCGAACTTTTCCGGATCGACGGAAGCGCTCTGGCTGACCAGCCCAATGGCGGTGGAAACATTGCCCGCCTCTTGAATCGGCGCTTTCAGGCGTGTGCCCAGCGGATTGTCCACCGGATCGTAATGTCCCCACAAGCTGCCGTGTTCCACGTTGATCGACTCGGAAAGGTCGGCCGCCACGGTAAAGAACCGTCCATCGGTGACGTAGTTCATCCACTTGATGATTTCGGAAATCGCGCGCCGCGCTCCCGCCACTTCGCCCGGCTTCTTAAACAGCGCGATGCTCACCTGCTTTTCCGCGCCGGTAATCGAATTGCGAATCGAAACTTTCTGCGGCTCCTCCGGCAGGGCTGCCACTTTCAGCCGCTCGTCGAGGAACGGATCGCTGGTGACCGGGATGCGCAGCTTCACGTCGTCGCGCACCGTGTCGCCAATTTCCACCAGGCGCTCCGCCAGGCGATCGCCTAACCCGTCGCGGTCCAGCAACGACATCACTACGTCCATGTTCGTCATGAACTGGATCAATCGCTCGCGGTTGTCCTTGACCGGGCCCTGACGAATGCCTTCGAACTCCACGCCGTACTTTTGCTCGAAGCTCTGCGCCAGGGCGACGAAGTATTCCGAGTTCATCTTCAGCGCGTAAGGATGGCTGGCGTAACTCACCAGTTGCTCACCGCTGTAGCCGGCGATTTTTCCCGCGGCGGCGGTGGGCCAGTAGCCTTTGATCGTCTTGCCGATGGCGACGATGGGACGGCGGTCGTGCGGGTCCACGGCATCCATGGCCTTCAGCGCCGCGGTTACATCGCCGTAATCATTGCCGTTTGCCAGGGTGAAAACGTTCCATCCGTACGAAGTCCACTGGTTAATCAGGTCGTAGCCGGTGTAGCATCCGGCGATCACGCCGCCAATCGCCCCGCCAATCAGGCAATCGTCAATGCCGGCGTTATTGTCAGAGACCATCACCCGCAAACGCTTGCCCACCTGCAGCGCCAGCGCCTGCGTCTTTAACTCCTGCGCGTGGCCCTCGGTCAGGGCGAACTCGCCCTCCAGCGCTATGATCTTCGGCGACTCCGGGGCGCCCACGATATCCCAGAAGGCCGCCTTGCCCGCCGCAGTGGCGATGCCCACACCTGACGGCCCGCCGTTCACGTCGTTGGTCAGATCGGTGCTTTCGGCATGTCCGGAGAGCGCGCGAATGCCACGGCCCTTCGCCTGGGCAAACAGCGGATGGTCTTCCAATCCGGTATCGTGCAGCAGCGTCTTCAGTGCTCCCGCGGCGCGCCGGAATCCCAACGCATCGATCGGCAGCATGGCGACGTGCGGATCGACCTGGTAACGCGGATCGCCAGTCTGCTTGAATTTGCGATACAGCGCCTGCCCCATGATCATCCACAGCGCATAGCAGGTCGGCACCGAGTGGCCCGCCGCCATCATGAACTTGTCAGAGTAAGGATGCTTCGGCCGGCGGTAGTCGTAACGCAGGCCACCGTTCTCCGGACCAGCCAAATGCGCCGCAACGTTGTATGGGGTGTACGCCAGCGGCCCGCCCAGGTGCCCGGTCTGCGCGTAGTTGCCCAGCAGCACCAGGGTCATGCAGGTCATGAATCCAATGTCGTCGAGCAGCGGATCGTAAGCTAAAGGTTGTTGCTGCGAGGAAGAAGGAATTGCGTAAATAGACGATGTCATAGAGATCTCAGGAGGAACTGCGCTCTTGCATTTTGCTACTTGGTATTAAGCACTCAACATCCAGTGTTGAGTGCTCTGGGCTCGTTCTTGGCGTGAAGCGAACCTGTACGTAAAGTGTCTCGACGTTCAATCTCTTCGAGCGCGTGCTGTTTTACCCTTTTACCCTTATTTGATTTGGCTGTCATCCTGGGCGCCAGCGAAGGCCCCTATACCCGCAGCGACCTGTCATTCCGATGGTAAGACGGATTGCAGTGGATCGTCCGCTGTCGTCCCACACAGTAAGGAGCACGCGCCCGCCCGCTTTTAACCGGCAACCGACCACTAACAACTGACAGGGCGTATATCCCTTGGAGCTCCGCCGAAGTTGGCCTAAATGGCCCCAAGAAGCCACGCGCACGGCAAAACCAGCAACTACGCCGAATCAAGCAGCGTATAACATTCACTTTTGTTTGCGCAATGGGCGCCCCTCCGCCGATGCGAGCTTGTTTCAAGACACGGCTTCAACAGCAAGGCCTTTCCTCTGCCGCGCAATTGCGGCCAATGTGACTTAAGTCATAGCTGGCGCCTGCCTCAGCCCGTAAGCTCAACTCGCAATCAATCCATCTCAGGTAGGTTCATACGATGTTCTGCTATCAATGCGAACAGACTTCTAAAGGCGAGGGTTGTCAGGCCATTGGGGTTTGTGGGAAAGACGAAAACACTGCCGCTCTTCAGGATTTGTTGATCCACGTCATCAAAGGCATCTCGATGTACGCGTATCGCGCGCGGCACTATGGCGCGGCCGATCCGGAAATTGATGCCTTCACCATTCAGGCCATCTTCGCCACCTTAACCAACGTGAATTTCGATCCTGAACGGGTTGCGGACCTCATCCACCAGGCGGTTGCCACACGTCAGGACGCTCGCCGTATGTACGAGAAGGCTTGTGCGGCAGCCAACCTCGTTCCCCAGGAACTCAGCGGCCCGGCTGCCTGGATTCCCGCCCCCACGATGGAGGGGCTGATTGCCCAGGGCCAGCAGGTGCTCCTGCCCGTCCGGTTCCTAACCGATGGCAAAGAAACTGCGAACCTCCAGGAATTGGTTCTCTACGGCATCAAGGGTGTCGCGGCTTATGCGGCCCATGCTCTCGCGCTGGGCGCCGGCGATCCCCAGACCTTCGCCCAAGTTCACGAGGTCCTCGATTTCCTGACCCACCCATCCCCCACAGCGGACCACTTGCTCGGTACCGCGCTCAAGGTGGGCGAACTCAATTATCGTGTCATGGAAGTTCTGGACAAGGCGCACACCGATACCTTCGGCCATCCCGTGCCTTCGAAGGTCCGGCTGCAGCCCCGCAAGGGGAAAGCCATCCTCGTCTCCGGTCACGATCTGCACGACCTTTACTCGTTGCTGGAACAGACCCAGGGCCTCGGCATCCAGGTCTACACCCATGGGGAGATGCTGCCCGCACACGGTTATCCGAAGTTGAAAGCGTATCCGCATCTGGCTGGAAATTATGGTGGTGCATGGACCGACCAGGCCGACGAATTCGCCGAATTTCCCGGCGCGATTCTCATGACCTCGAATTGCATCCAGCAGCCTAAGCTCACCTACAAGGACCGCATCTTTACTTCGGGAGCCGTGGCATGGCCCGACGTGCGGCACATCGCCGACCACGACTTCAGCCCGGTCATTGCTGCCGCGCTTCGCGCTCCCGGCTATGCCGAAGATGGTTCCGGCGAAGAAATCACCGTCGGCTTCGGCCACAACGCCGTATCGAGCGTTGCCGATCAAGTCATCGCTGGCGTGAAGGCCGGCGCTATCCGCCGTTTCTTCCTGATCGGCGGCTGTGACGGCGCGCGTTCCGGGCGGAGCTACTACACCGAACTGGCAGAAGCGATTCCGCAAGACTGCATCATCCTGACCTTGGCCTGCGGCAAGTTCCGCTTTAACAAGCTGGAATTTGGTGAGATTGGCGGCCTGCCGCGCCTGCTCGACGTCGGCCAGTGCAACGACACTTACTCTGCGCTACAAATTGCGCTCGCCCTGGCCAAAGCCTTCGATTGCGGCGTGAACGACTTACCCCTCTCGCTGGTGCTGTCCTGGTATGAACAGAAAGCCGTGGCCGTGCTGCTGACCCTGCTGCACTTGGGAGTTCGCAACATCCGCATCGGCCCCACCTTACCGGCATTCCTGTCGCCCGGAGTCCTGGCTCTGTTGCACGAGAAGTTCAACCTGATGGCCATTACCACTGCCGACGCAGACCTCGCCGCGATGTTGGTCTGATCGTTCCTGCCCGGAGGATTCCACTATCCTCCGGGCGCTCCTCTTCAACCTTCCCAAGAAGTGTCATCCCGACCGAAGCGGAGACCGGGGCACCCGGCAAGCGCCGCTGTCGCGCTTGGAGGGGTGGGGAGACAAAGTCGAAGCGTAGTGGAGGGACCTGCTTTCGCCGCATGCTGTAGTACCCATCGCTCCGAATCGCACCCGCAACAAGAATGCCTGTCATCCTGAGCGCCAGCGAAGGACCCCTATCCCCGGCAAGTCCTCCCGCGAAACCAACTACGAAGACCGACCAACCCGGCACCGTAATTGCATCCGTATACCACGCCTTTGGTGTATGTTGTCTGGAACTCTCCCGGAGGACGTGCGAATGTCGCAACCCGAATCTGCTCAGGCGTTGGAAGCGGTCAAAACGCCCGCCTATTTCAAAGAAGCCCTCGAGGATGCCGAGCGCCTGATGAAGTTCGCGGCGGAACGGGGCGTTGACGTCGATCCCGAGACTCGCGCCGCCATCCTGCACGCCCGGTCGGTCTTTGCCGAAGGATGGAACGAAGAAATTGCTGCCAGGCTTCTGCTGGCGCTAACCCAACTGGCATCGCGTTTGCGGCCGGTCACGGCCGCCAGTCTCAAGGCTTACCACTACGAGACGCGGCCCACCATGCACACCTATCTGATCTGGGCCATCATCCTGTCGGCTATCATCATCCCCGCGTCGGTAGCGACCTTCGTGACCTCTAGCATTTGCATTGCAATTAAGGGGGACATCGCTACCGCCAACGACCTGGCCGCGAAGCTGCGCACGGAAATCCCTCCTGCCCCGGTAACTGCCAACGGAGTCGCAACTCCCACCGTGTCATTCGCTGCTACCAACGACGTGATCACCGATCTGCAGGATTTCGCCTCCAGCGTCCGGCTCATCTACGCCCGTGCCAATCGTCTGAACCGCTTCGTGTTTCCCCATGTCGAGGTTCCCGAATCCCTCAAGTATCCTCCTCAGGGTGGACAATCCAAGGCTGAGCTCGACGCCTACAAGAAGCAAACCTTTGAGCTTCCCGTGCCGTTGACCGATCTGCCGGCGGCCGCCAACAAGATGACCGGCTACCTATCAGGACGTCCGCTACTACGCCCAGACCCTGATCACCGAAATTTCCATGTTTTACGGTGCGGTCACTTCCTGCATCCTGCCCATTCTTTACGCTCTGCTGGGAACCTGCGCCTACCTGCTGCGAACCTTTGAAAGCCAGATGAGCAACCGCACCTTCACTCCATCGGCGGCAAACTCGGCCCGCTTCCTCATCGCCGCCATCGGCGGCACGGTAATTGGCCTGTTCACCAGTTTCGGCCAGCAGGTGTCGGCTTCACCCCTGGCGGTCGCTTTCCTGGTGGGCTATTCGGTGGAAGTTTTCTTTGCCTTTCTGGAAGGTCTGATTAACGCGTTCACCAAAACCGTGCCGGCGGCGCCAACTCCGCCGGAAGCGGCCCCAGTAGTCACCAGATCAGCCAAGGCCAAGGTCTCGAGCGCCGCCTGAGCCCGCCTCGCGTCGCGATCTTGGCGGCCATCGTTATTGCAGAACGATGTCGCGGAAATAGTTCGAGTTCTCATACGTCAGCGTCGGGAACGTTCCCGGACTGCCGTAGATACCGTTATCGCCGTCCGCCACCGTGCTCAGCGGGTTGTTGACGATTTGCGTAGCCAATCCTTCGTTGGTCGCTCCGTACATCGTGTTGGAGTTCACTGTGGCAACGTAGGTGGTGTTGGCGGAGATCGCTACCGGATTGTCGAAGTTCGCTGTCTGCCAGCCGGAATCCGTCTCGTTGCCGAATTGCACTGCGGCCAGTTGCGTCCCTGAGGCCGTCCAGATCCTGCCGACGTGGGTTCCCGTCTCTCCCGCCACCTTGTAATAACGCACCGACAGAATGTTGCCGTCGCGGCTCGATTGGAACTTCACGCCCAACTCATACGGACCGTCGTTGTACGAGCCTGCCGGAGTTTGCGTGGTGAAGATGGATGTTCCGTTGAACGAAGCTTGCGGCGTGGAGCTCGCCTCCGCGCTGTTGGCCGATTCGCCACAAGGATTTACCGCCGAAACCACGTAGAAATATGTCGTCCCGTTCGTCAAGCCGCTGTCGGTGTAAGCGGTCGACGTGATGCCGGTAGCAACCGTCGTGTACGGACCGCCGCTGGTGGTCGCGCGCTTTACGTTGTAGCTAATGGCGCCCGCCGTCTCATTCCACGACAGATTCACCTGCGCGATGCCCGGCGAAGCCGCCAATCCCATCGGGGCGGACGTCACCTGGCAGCTACCCGTAGGCAGAAATACAACATCGCGGAAGTAGTTCGGGCTCTGCGACGAATTGGTGGGGAAGGTGCCGATGTTGCCGAACGTGCCGTTGCTGCCGTCCGAGATCGTGCTCAGCGATCCGTTGGTGAGAATGTTTCCCAGCCCATTCGGCGTGGCGACATAAGACGAATTGATGTTCACCGACACGGTGTAGGTCTGGTTCGCGGCCAGCATCACCGGCGTGGTCAGGTAAGCCGTTTGCCAGCCGGACGATGTTTCGCTGGTGAAGGTAACGTGCCCCAGCTCCGCTCCATTGCCCGCCCAGATATGTCCCACGTGGACACCGGTCTCGTTGGCGTCCTTCCAGAAACGGATCGCTGCCACCTCTCCCGGCTGGTCGGATGCAAACTTCATGCCCAGCTCGTACGATCGCTGGTCATTCTGATTCACCAGCGCCGGCGTCTGCGTGGTGAAAATCGACTGGCCCCCGCTGGGCACAAAAACTACGTCGCGAAAATAGTTGGTGCTTTGCAGGGTCTTGATGGGGAAGACTCCTGCCGGTCCCAGCAGTCCGTTACGCCCGTCGGCGACGGACGCCAGGTCCCCGTTGACGACCGATTTGGCCAGCCCGTTCAAGGTCTCGCCGTAGTAGTTGGCGTTCACCGAAACCACGTAGGTTGTCCCTGCGCTGATGGACAAGGGCGAACTCAACAGTTGTTGCTGCCAGCCCGAAGCGGTTTCGTTGGTGAAGGTCACGATGGCCAGGGGCCCACCGTTACTCGTCCAGATGCGGCCGCGGTGAATTCCGGTGTCGCTCGGGGATTTGTAGAAGCGTATGCCGGTGATCTGCCCGGCGACATCGGCCGTGAACTTGGTTCCTAACTCGTACGAGAAGTGATTCGTCAGGTTCGGCAGAGCCGGAGTTTCCGTGGTGAAGATCGTCTGGCCGGGAGCCACCGGCAGCGGCAGCAGTCCGTACACATCCAGTTGCTCGGAGAACGTGCCCAGATAGAGCTTGCCCTGCGCGATCGTCGGCGGATTGAACTTGCCGTACAGACCGGTATCGTCACGCGCCGCCAGTTGCAGACTGTTCCACAATTCCGTCGCCACGTTGGTCGCGTCGTAGGCGTGCAACTCGCCGGGCTGCGCCACCGTTTCGGCGCTGCCGGCCGTCGAGTGCGTCGCCCACACAATCGCGCTGCCGTTGGTGTTGCCGTTAGCGGACAGCGATAGCGTTCCTCCCGGTTGGGCCGGGGTGATGGTCGTATTCTGCGCCACCGGCGTGGTGTTGAACATGCCGTTGCTGAACGCGAACGCCTTCAGGCCCTCGTTCTGCGGCCACATGTACAGAAGCGAGCCGTAGCTCCAGAAGATTGGCGTATTGAAAATCTCGTCGTTGCTCGCCTGAAACGTCTGCACGATCTGCGTGTTGCCGGTGGCGAGAAAGTGTCCCATGTGGTTGGTGTCGATCAGGTAGACCACTCCCTGCTTGCCGCCGCCGACGATCAGCGTTGTGCCCGGGATCAGCAGCGGGCCCGACGAACCCACATCCAGGTCGGAGTCCGACAGCGACTGCGCGTTGAAGGGCATGAACCAGTCGACCAGCGAAAGATTCGCCCCGCTTAGCTTCAGGAAAGAATTTCCATAGGAAGACCCGCCATCTGAAGCCGTTTCCGACCCGTTACCAATCATGAAGTACAAATTGCCGTTGCCGTCTGCAGGGAAGCCTTGCCCGGCCATCCAGATCGCGGCTTCGCCTCCGTCGGGCGAGGTGTTAAAGACGCCGGTCTGGGTCAGCGTCGCCGCCTTATATCCCATGACCCAGCCGTGATAAGGGTCGGTGTCTGCGAACGAGCCGAATCCCACAAACACCGATCCGTTCAGCAGCAGCAGCGACGGCCGCTGCATGTGCATCTTGGGATCGAAGGTAATCATTCCGTTGACGCTGCCGTCTCCGTTGCCCGGCACCGTCGCCTGGATCTCAGCCGGGCCGCCGAACTTCTCCGCGCCACTGGTGATGTCCAGCGCGTGCAGCCGGTAATGATATGGGCCGCTCTGGCTGTCTTGCGTGTAGGCGACCACGTAGATCGTTTTGCTCGTGGTGTCGATCACCGGCGTGCTGGTGATGCCGATCTCCACCTGTATGCCCGACTCGATGCCGTACTTGGTGGGAAAGCCCGCCGGGCGCGGCGTGCCCAAGTTCACCTGCCAAAGAGGGGCGGACTGCGCCGGATAGTCGGCGTCGAAGGCGTAGACGCTGTTATGCTCCGTGGCCACATAGATCACGTTGTGGCTGCGGTTGGCGATGGTCACGCCCGGCATATAGAGCGGCTGAGCATAAAGATGTCCATCGACCGGGCGGGTAAACAGCTTTCCGAATTGATCCGAAGCCACGTTGCCAGTGTTCAGCACCGGTTCGCTGAGCGTCGCTCCTGTCCGGCTGTTGTCGTAGTGCTGCGTGGTGACCGACTGCGTCCACGCCGAGGACACCATCACTATGCCGGCGAGGGCGGCTCGCGCCAGCGTCGCGCAAAAACCATAGTTGTACCGATTGAACTTGTCGCGGTGGCGCATTGTGCTCGTACCTCGGGTCATTCGAAGCTCGAACAACCCCGCTCACTGGCATGGAAAGGAAATTTCGCCGAGGCGGACCGGCGAAATTCGGGCGGCAGAATTCGGCTAGAGTACCCCTAAATTGCCAGAGTTCCTATACCCGGAAGGTGTTGGAGGTAGGAGAACCGCGACGTCAGCGGTGCGGCTTGCTGCATCTGGCGACGCTGCAGCCCAAAACTTGCGTTGCGCGATGACCCTGTCCACCGCAACAACAGAGCCCGAAGGGCGGTTGCTGCCCTTAGCCCAGGACGCAGCGCAGTCCTGGGTAGGGCCGCCCAGGAAAACCGGAGTCGGCTTTCAGCCGACGACACCCCGCGCAGCTATGATGTTGTTGTGACCGACACCAACGCGATCATCCGCCAGGCTTATGCCGCCTTCAACCGTCGGGACATCGACGGCGCCCTAGCCCTGATGACGGAAGACGTTACTTGGCCCAAGGCTTCCGAGGGCGGCAAGATAGTGGGAAGAGAAGAGATTCGAGCCTATTGGACACGACAGTGGGCCGAGTTCGATCCCCAGGTCGAGCCGGTGGCCATGACCGAGGAGGATGGAGGGAGCATCCGCGTCCAGGTGCACCAACTGGTCAAGAGCCTTGCCGGCGAGGTTCTTTCCGACAGCCAGGTTTTCCACGTATTCACCCTGAGCGGCGGCCTGATCGCGGCCATGGAACTCGGTGACGAGGCCGATTCAACCGCCGGTCCCTCTGCCGCTTTCGTACATCGATCCTGACTGGCCACCCCTCCGTCGAGCGCCAGAGCCGGGTGCCGGGTGCCCCACTCATTCCTTACTTTGGAATGAGTGGGAATAGAATGCGCCAACTAACGACTATTTAACGCTTGGTGTCGCGGGCTCGGCTTTCCCCGACTTTTCGTCAAACTCCTGGTTCATCCACGCCACAAACGCGTCCACCGATTGCGGACGTCCCAGGAAATTCTTCACCAGGTCGTTCGCCGGCATCGAGCCCGTCTTCTCCAGCACGGTCTGCCGATAGCGCTTGGCAATCTCAGAGGCCAGCAGATCGTTAGGGTTGAACTGCCCGTAGAAATCCTCGGCAATCACCTTGTCCCACAGATAGGTGTAGTACGAAGAGGAGTAGCCGGTCAGGTGCGTGAAGGCCGCAATCTGGTGATCGCCCGGCACCGATTCATACGGCAGGAAGCGCTTGTTGTTCTCGGGGAAAGTCTTGTCGATGTTTTCTTTGCTCGGCGTTTCATTGTGCAAATCGAACGAGACGCTGGTGTAGACCAACTGACCCCGTGCCCACAAACCACGCCCGAAGGCATCGGCCCGATTCATGCGATGGACCATCTCCGCCGGGATCGGCTGGTTGGTCTGGTAGTTCAAAGCAAAAGTCGCCAGCACCTTGGGATCGTGCATCCACTCTTCCAGCATTTGCGACGGCGCTTCCACAAAGTCGCTCTCCAGGTTGTTGCCGAAGCCGGCCCAGGGACGCTGGCCCTGGAAGATCCAGTGCATCAGGTGGCCGAACTCGTGGAAGAACGTCGTGACCTCGCCGTACTCCATCAGCCCGGGATCGCCCGGTTTGCCGCCGGAGAAGTTGCAGATGAGCGTCGCCTCCGGCAGTTGTTGTCCCGTCTTGCCGTCGAGGATGGAGAACGAGCTGAACCACTTGTCCTTGCCGGCACGCGGATGCATGTCCAGATAAATGCGTCCTAACTGCTTGTCGCCATCAAAGACATCATAGGCAGTAACCGACGGGTCCCACACCTGCGCGTCCTTGGCCAGACGGAACTGGACCTGGAACAATTTCGACGCCACGTCCATGATCCCCTGCTGCACCCGGTCATAAGGGAAGTACGGCCGCGCCGACTGCGAGTCGAAGTCGTAGCTGGTCCGGCGCACCTGCTCCATGTAGTACCCGCGGTCCGACAATAGGATGTTGGTCAGTGAAGGCTGCTGTTTCTTCGCCTCGGCCAGCAGCATCTGGTACTCGCGCTGCGCCGTGGGCTGCGAAACTTTGTCGATCTGGTCGATGAAGTTGCTGATGTTCTTGGAGTCCACCGCCATCTTGTCGGCAGCGAACATGTCGGACCAATGCTTGTAGCCCAGCAGCGTGGCCAGTTCCTGGCGCTTCTGCAGCAGATTGGCCAGCACCTCGATATTCTGCGGATACGCCCGGTTGTTGTAGGCCAGGAAGATGCGCTTGCGCAGGTCGGCATTCTTGGCGAACTTCAACACCGGCTGCACATCCGGCGGCTCGCTGGTCAGCGTGATGCTGCCGTCGGCGGCGGGCTTGTGGCGGGCGATGAAGTCCTCGGGCAGACCATCCAATTCGGCGCGGTCTTTCACCACAACCTTCAGCACCGAGTCCTGCGTGTTGCGCTGAAATTCGGTGGAGTACTTCGTGATCTCGTCGTTGAGGGTTTTGATTTTGGCGCGGCTGGCGTCGTCGCGGTCCACGCCCGCCAGCCGGAATTCCAGCAGCGTGCGGGTGACGTAGTAGCGCGTCTCCGGATCGGCTTTGCTGATGTCGATGGCCGCCACGGCCTTGTACAACGCCTGATTCAGGCTGAACTCGGTGGCCACGGCGCTGACCTTCTGGATCATCGCCTGGGCGCGGTCGCGCATCGCTGCGGAAGGATCGACGCTCTGCACCAGTCCCGAGCCATTGCCCGCGGTGTCGAGCGCCTCGACCGCCTGGTCGTAGGGCTCCAGCGTGTTCTCCACGGTGCGCGCACCCTTGACCGCCAAAATCTGGTCGACGGACTTCTTCACCAGGTCCAGTTGCTCATTGACCCGCTTCTCGAAGATCGCCGGATCGACCGGCGCGGCCCACAGATGAGGTCCGTACTTGGCGGTTTGGGAAGCGGCGGAGGAAACCAAGGTAAGGGCAAAAAGTGTTGCCAGCAGCGAGGACGTCAAGATTCGCATGAAAGAACAAGCTCCGTTGACCAGTCGTGCCTTGCCGGCTTGCCTTATCCTGGCGATCCCGGCTTTCTCGGCCAAACATGACAGAATACCCTCTTTGGCCTGGTTTTGGACAACCGCCGCAGCGAGGGCGTGACGGGTGCGTCGAGAACTGTGATCAGCCGATGTAAGCAGAAGCATGCCTTCCGCGGACTGGCAAACAGAAATCCTGTACGCCACGGTTTGATGTGTCATCACGAGCAGAGCGAGGGATCCGCTCTTTGCCGGCGGTGGAGAAAGCAGGTCCCTACGCTCCTGATGACAATCCAAACGCTTTCCCACGTCACCTCGACAAATCTGTCATCCTGAGCGCCAGCGAAGGACCCCTATTCCCGTCAAGGGACCGTCATCCCGACGACTCCAACGCAGCCGTCACAGTTATGCTGTGTCATCCCGACCGGAGCGAAGCGAAGTGTAAGTACGTGCTCTCCCACCCAGCGAAATCGCTGTTCCGTAACCCAAGAAACCCCATTCAGCTCAAACGCTAACCACTATCCACTTATCACCGGCCACTGGCCACTGTTCATTGTCATCCTGAGCGCCAGCGAAGGACCCCTATCCCGGCATCACTGCTTACGCCAACCCGAGACCAACTCGCAATACGGCCTCCCCCGCAACCCGCGACGGACCGAGCCCGGAGGGCGACGTCTGCTTTTAGCCAGGACGCAGCGCAGCGGAGTCCTGGGTGCGCCGCCCCATGAAACCAGAGTCGGCTTCAGCCGACGACACGCCTCCCTCCCTGTGCGAGGACAATTCACACGTGGGCGTAGAATATGTTAACGGGAAATTGACCGGTCCTCCCGGCGGCGATCATCCTGTAGGCGGGGACCGATCTTAAATACAGCCATTATGCTCGTGAGCCGCGAGTGCGTCCGCGAATGACGCCGGCCGATCACGAGGGTTTAAGGGTCACGCTCCCATGTGCGGGTTATCACTGGCAGCCGAACCTGATTCAGAAGAACATACGCAGTTGCATATAAGTAACTAAGGAGAAGTTTTTTATGCCGGAGACTGCAGTGCGTGAAACAGTTGCGGCCGGAAAAGATACCCGCCAGTCCGATGGCGGAAAAGGAAAGAAGGAAGCCTTTAATTCCTTTCAGATTGCCCAGACGCAGTTCGATAAAGTAGCCGAACAACTGGGCCTTGACCCGGCCACGCGTGAACTGCTGCGTTACCCGCTGCGCGAATTCCACTTCGCCATCCCGGTACACATGGATGACGGCAGCGTGCGCATCTTCCGCGGCTTCCGCGTGCAGCACAACGATGCCCGCGGCCCCGGTAAGGGCGGCATCCGCTTCCACCCGCAGGAGACCATCGACACCGTCCGCGCCCTGTCTATGTGGATGACCTGGAAGTGCGCCGTGGTCGACATTCCTCTGGGCGGCGCCAAGGGCGGCGTGATTTGCGATCCCCATAACCTCAGCGCCCGCGAGCAGGAACAGATTTGCCGCGGCTGGGTGCGCCAGGTTGCCAAGAATGTTGGACCGCTGTCCGATGTCCCGGCGCCCGATGTGATGACCAACGCCCAGCACATGCTGTGGATTCTCGACGAGTTCGAACACATTCACGGCGGACACTTCCCGGGCTTCATTACCGGCAAACCGGTGGACATGGGCGGCTCGCAGGGCCGCACCGAAGCCACCGGATACGGCGTGGTCTTCTGCCTGCGCGAAGCGCTTGAAAGAGTTGGGCATCCGTCCCGAGAACACCACCGCCAGCGTGCAGGGCTTTGGCAACGTGGCGCAGTATGCCATCGATCTCTACAGCAAACTGGGTGGCAAGGTCGTCGCCGTTTCCTGCTGGGATCAGGCTGACCAGGTCTCCTACACCTATCGCAAGCTCGCAGGCGTCGATCTGCAGCAACTGTTGTCGATGACCGACCGTTTCGGCGGAATCAGCAAAGCCAAAGCTGTCGAGGCCGGATACGAGATGCTGCCTGCGGAAGCATGGATCGAGCAGGACGTCGACATCCTCATCCCCGCCGCGATCGAGAACCAGATTACCGGTGACAACGTTGGCAAGATCAAACCCAAGGTGCGCATCATCGCCGAGGGCGCGAACGGCCCGACCACCCCCGAAGCCGATACGGAAATTCAGAAGCGCGGCATCCTGGTGATTCCCGATTTCCTGGCTAACGCCGGCGGCGTCACCTGCAGCTACTTCGAGCAGGTGCAGAGCAACATGAACTACTTCTGGGAGAAGGACGAGGTGCTGGGCAAGCTGGATACCAAGATGACGGCAGCCTACTTCGCCGTCTCCGACCTGGCGCGCCGCCAGAAGCTTTACATGCGCGACGCAGCCTATGCCATCGCCATCGGACGGGTCGCCAAAGCCTGCCACGAACGCGGCTGGGTATAAATAACGACCGTAGCCGCCTCTTCCCGGGGCGGCTGCGGCCCTGTTTGATCGGCCGGAGTCAACGATGATCGAGACCAGGCAAGCTGTCGCCGATCTTCCGCAATTCGACCGTCACTTCTGGGACGGCACCTTCCGGTTCACCCGCATTGGCACAGGCGCCCTCGGCGGCAAAGCTTCCAGCCTCGTCTTCATCAAGGACTTACTGGCCGGCGCCATCGATCCCGCTGTTTATCCCGGCGTCAAAGTCGATGTTCCCACCATGGCGGTCATCGCCACGGACTGCTTCGACCATTTCCTTCAAGGGAACAAGCTCTCCGACCTGCCCTTCGACGAGCTGACGGACGAGCGCATCGGCATGGCCTTTCAGCAGGCTGACCTGCCCGTCGAATTGCTAGGCGATCTCCGTGCCCTAAGCGAGCAAGTCAAAACGCCACTTGCCGTCCGCTCCTCCAGCCTTCTGGAAGACGCGCTGGATCATCCTTTCGCTGGTGTTTACGGCACCAAGATGATCCCGAACAACCAGCTCGATGCCGACACGCGCTTCCGCCGGCTTATCGAGGCCATCAAGTTTGTTTACGCCTCCACTTATTTCCGCGAAGCTCGAGACTACATTCGCTCGACCGGCCGCCAGCCCGCCGAAGAGAAGATGGCGGTCATCATCCAGGAAGTCGTCGGCCGGCGGCATGGCGACCGCTTCTATCCCGACGTAGCCGGCGTGGGACGTTCCTACAATTTCTATTGCACTCCACCCGCGCGTCCGGAAGACGGTGTCGTCAACCTGGCGCTTGGCTTGGGCAAGACCATCGTGGACGGAGGCGTCGCCTGGAACTACTCTCCGGCTTATCCGCGCAAGCCCGCGCCTTTCGCCTCCGTCACCGAACTGCTGCGCGGTACCCAAACGGAATTCTGGGCCGTCAACATGGGTAAACCTCCGGCTTACGATCCCATCAACGAAGTGGAATACATGGTGCGCGCTGGCCTGAAAGATGCCGAGGCCGATGAAGTCCTGCGCTTCGTCGCCTCCACTTACGTTCCCGCGCGCGACCGCGTTGTCCCCGGAGTAGGCTTCGTGGGTGCGAGGGTTCTCGACTTCGCGCCCTTGCTGGTTTTACAGCAGTTTCCCCTGAACAATGTGATTCGTGCCTTGCTGTCGGCCGCCGAGAATGCCATGCACGCCAAAGTCGAGATGGAGTTCGCCGCCACCTTCGAACCGCTGCCCGATGGCGCCGCACGACTGCGCTTTGGATTCCTGCAGGTCCGTCCCATGGTGGTGTCGGAGGAAATCGTGACGGTGAGCCCGGAGGAGCTCTCCGCCCCCGGTGTCGTGGTGGCTTCGGAGATGGTCATGGGCAACGGTGTCCAGGAGGGCGTGCGCGATATCGTCTTCGTGCGGCCGGAACATTTCTCTGCCATGCAGACGCCGCAGATTGCCCAGGAAATCGGCGCCATCAACCGCATTCTGGTCGACGAGCACCGTCCTTATCTGCTGATCGGCTTCGGACGCTGGGGCAGCTCCCACCCGTCACTCGGCACGCCGGTTGACTGGAGCCAGATCTCCGGCGCCCGCGCCATCGTCGAAGCTACCCTTCCCGACATGAATGTGGAGCTCAGCCAAGGCTCCCATTTCTTCCACAATCTCTCCAGTTTTCGCGCCGCCTACTTCATGGTGCGGTACGATGGCAGCTTCCCCATCGATTGGGACTGGCTCAACCGGCAAACGGTAGTCAGCGAAACCGAACTGGTCCGGCACGTTCGCCTCGCCGCCCCGCTTACGATTCGCGTGGACGGCCGTAATGGGCGCGCGGTCGTTCGGGTCCCCGGTGCAGAGAAAACTGTCAGGAAGCCTTCATGAAGCAAGATCAGCCGCAAGTCGCGACGATCCTTCGCGAATTACAGGAACGAGCCAAGGAACTGAACTGCCTTTACCGGGTGGATGAGTTGCTCAACCAGCCCGGCCTGCTTTTGGAACAGATCTTCCGCGGCATCGTCGAAATCCTGCCCCCCGGCTGGCAGTATCCCCACGAATGCCAGGCGCGCATCCTCTTCGAAGGCATCGTGGTGAAGTCGGAGGGTTTTGTTCCCAGCGAGTGGGTGTTGAGCGGCAAGATCGTGGTGCAGGGCGAAACCCTGGGCGCCGTCGAAGTCTCCTATCGCAAGCAGATGCCGCGCTGCGATGAAGGCCCTTTCCTGAAAGAAGAACGCAAGCTGATTGAGACGGTTGCCGACCGTATCGCCGGTCACGTCATGCAGCGCCGGCTGCGCTCGGCTTTCGAAGGTCTCAGCGCTGCCGCCGACGGCCGCAGTTCCGCTCACGGCGAGTGGCGCATTGTGCGCGAGTTTCTGCGCGACACCGACCCCGTGCTGTTGCAGCGTATCTCGCGCAAGCTGGTCAACCACATGAGCTGGAACGGGGTGGAAGAAGCCAAGGAATTGCTGCAGCGGGGAAGCACCGCCACCTCGGTCAGCGCCGGGCTGTCCGGCGGCGAGAACCGTCCCATGCTGCGCCAGCCACTGCCGCGCAGTGAAGACTTGACCACCGATGCCTTCCGCATTGCCAGCGAGCATCTCAGCGAGAACGAAATCCTCGCCTGCGTCACCGCGTGGATCAAGGAAGAGAAGTCCAGCTTCCTGGTGCGCGCGCTGGAACAGTTGGACACTCCCCTGGGCGAAATCATCGAGGCCATCGAGCGCTACCGGCACACCGACATCGACGAGAGCGAACTTTCGCTGGCCACCCAGAAAGGTCTGCGGGTTTCTCTCGCCCGGCGCTTCTTTTCCGAAAGCCTCGACTTCATCAACGTCGCCAAGAACGCCATCGCGGTCAGGGATTTCTACGACATTCTCGACAAGATCATTTTTCCCCCGCGCTGTCACGGCAAGCTGGGCGGCAAGAGCGCCGGACTTTTCCTGGCCAAGAAAATTGTCGACAAGCACGCCCCGCCGGACAGTGTGCTTCATCAGGTCAAGGTTCCCAAGACCTGGTACGTCACCTCCGACTGGATTCTCCACTTCGTTCATCACAACGAATTGGAAGACGTGCTGAACTGGAAGTACATGGAGATTGACCAGGTGCGGCAGGAGTATCCCCACCTGGTAACGCTGTTCAAAAGTTCGGCGTTTCCCTCGGAGTTGGCCAAAGGCTTGTCGCTGGCGCTCGATGATTTAGGCGATCGCCCGGTCATCGTGCGCAGCTCCAGCCTGCTGGAAGACCGCGCCGGGTCCGCCTTCTCCGGCAAGTACAAGAGCCTGTTCCTGGGCAACCAGGGAACCAAGGAAGAGCGCCTGGCCGCGCTGATGGATGCCATCGCGGAAGTGTACGCTTCCATCTTCGGCCCCGACCCGACCGAGTACCGCGCCGAGCGCGGCCTGCTCGACGTGCATGAGGAGATGGGCATCCTCATCCAGGAAGTGGTGGGCCGTCAGGTCGGCAAGTATTTTCTGCCCGCATGTTCCGGCGTCGCCTTCAGCAACAATGAATTTCGCTGGTCGGCGCGCATCCAGCGCAGCGACGGACTTATCCGCCTGGTGCCCGGCCTGGGAACCCGCGCCGTCGATCGCGTGGGCGACGATTATCCGGTGCTGATCGCGCCCGGCCAGCCGAATCTGCGTGCCAACGTTACCGTCGAAGAGGTGCTGCGCTATTCCCCGCGCAGTGTCGACGTTATCAACCTGGAGACCAACTCCTTCGAAACCGTTGACGCCGCGCAGCTGCTACGCGAGTACGGCGCCATCTATCCCCAGATTCGCGACCTGGTGTCGCTGGTCGATCAGGACCGCATCGAGCAGCCTATGGGCATGCCCGACTTCGAAAACCGCGAAGCCGTCTTTCACCTTCGAAGGCCTGATTCGCAAGACGCCCTTCGTCAGCTACGTGCGCGAGTTGCTTGCGCTGCTGCAAGCCAAGCTGGGGGAACCCGTCGACATCGAGTTTGCCTACGATGGCGAGAATTTCTACCTGCTGCAATGCCGCCCGCAAAGCTACAGTGGCGACTCGGTGCCCGCTCCCATCCCGCCCGATCTTCCCCCCGAGAAAATTATTTTCTCCGCTAATCGTTTTGTCTCCAACGGGCGCGTGCCCGATATCACGCACATCGTTTACGTCGATCCCGAAGGCTACAGCGATCTGCCGGACGCCAAGGCCATTCACGATGTGGCGCGCACCATCGGCCGACTGAACAAGCTGCTGCCCAAGCGCCAGTTCATCCTGGTGGGTCCGGGACGCTGGGGCAGCCGCGGCGACATCCGTTTGGGGGTGCCGGTCACCTATTCCGACATCAACAACAGCGCCATGCTGATCGAAGTCGCTCGGAAGAAAGGCAACTACCTGCCCGACCTGTCATTCGGTACGCATTTCTTCCAGGACCTGGTCGAGGCTTCCATTCGCTATCTCCCGTTGTATCCCGACGACCCCAGCACGGCGTTCGCCGATCAATTCCTGCGTCACTCGCCCAGCGTGCTGCAGGAGGTACTGCCGGACGCCGCGCACCTGTCGGAGGTGGTGCGGGTCATCGACGTTCCGCGAGAGAGCAATGGTCAGGTCGTCCGGGTGTTGATGAATGCCGACATGGAAGAAGCCGTTGCCTTCCTGGCTCCGCCACAGAAGGAAGAGATCGATCGCGGAGGGGACGCCGGCGTGACGCTGGGCACCCGCATCGGCGAAGAGCATTGGCGTTGGCGCTTCCGCATGGCGCAGCGCATTGCCGCGCAACTGGATGCGAAGCTGTTCGGCGTCCGGGCGTTCTACGTCATCGGCAGCACCAAGAACGCGACCGCCGGTCCACAAAGTGATATCGACTTGCTGCTGCACTTTGAAGGCACCGCCGAGCAGCAGCGAGACTTGCTGCACTGGCTGGAGGGTTGGAGCCGCTGCCTGGCTGAAACCAACTTCCTGCGCACCGGCTCGCGCGGCGAAGGCCTGCTCGACGTCCATCTCATCACCGACAACGACATTGCCGAGCGCACCAGCTACGCCATGAAGATCGACGCTGTTACCGACCCGGCGCGCAAGCTGCCAATGAAGCGGTCTTGAAGCCGCAGGCTAGTCACGCCGGGCGGGAATCTGCTATGAAGCTCAAGGGAGAAAAATGATGGCGAGCGATATGGATCTGTCGGACCTGCGTATCCCGTCCTACATGAACCTAGAGCAGGCGATGGAAGAGGTCCGCAAGTACCTGGAGTCGAAGGGAAGCGGAAGTGCGGTTCGCGGCCGTGATATGAGCGGATACGCCGCGGACCGGTCCCGCCAGTTCGCACTGCAAAATACCCTGATCGCTCAGTTGACGGAGATCTCCAGGCGCTTTGGCCACGTCGATCCCAACAGCAAGCTGGGGCCGCCGGGGGTTTTCCTGAAGAAACTTCTGAGGAAGGCCATCGGTTGGTATTCGCGGCCCAGCCAGGAATTCGATCGCGGCGTGATTGAGGCGTTGCAGCAGGTGCGCCGCGACATGCTCATCCTGCAACAGCAAATCACCGCGCTCGATCAGAGACTCATCAGCGGCCGTCCGTCAGCGCCGAGCGACGACAAGACGAGATAGTGGCCGGTGGCCGGTGGTCAGCATTTGGCATTTGGCGCTTGGCAATTAGCAGTTAGCAATTAGCACTCAGGACTCGGCACTCAGCATTCAGCACTCAGCACTCAGCCCTCAGCCCTCAGCCCTCAGCCCTCAGCACTCAGCCCTCAGCCCTCAGCACCGCGCAACTCATAGGTGCTGTCATCCTGAGCGCCAGCGAAGGACCCCTATACCCTTGAAGAACTGTCATCCCGACCAAGGGCTTCAGCCCGCGTGGAGGGACCTGCTGTCAGCACCGCAGACGCTGGCGCTGAAGGCCAGCTCTACCCGAAACCGCCGCAACGCTGAGTTTTCTTAACTTGCCACTAGCCACTGACCACTAGCCACTGAGCTGTTCTACTTGCTATCGCTTTCTACCTGCTCGGGATCGATCGCCGTGAACCAGGTCTTGTCCGGGTTGTAGGTGGTCATCTCCTTCGCCAGGTCGGCGGTCTTCGGTCCCAGGTCCTTCTGGTACACCACGCCGCTCTCGTCCACCAGGAAAGTCATCACGCCCGAGTTGCGATATTCGGCCGGATAGGCCAGGAACGCGAAGCCGCCGGTCATCTTGCCGTCGACCAGGTAGCTCTTGGCGCCGCCGGCTGCGTGCGCTCCTTGCCCGTTCAGCGAAACATAGTAGTAGCCGTAGAACGGTTGCGGGGTGTCGTGGTGTCCGCCGTAGCCCTTGCTGTTGGCAAACGCAACCAGTGGTCCGATGGGGCTTTGCGGCTCGCCCTCGGCGGTCTTCCAGTACAAGCCGTTCTGCTTGCCTTCTTCGCTCACGATTCTCTGCGCGTACTGATGGACCGTGTCGCCGTCATGCGTCTGGTCGAAGTATTCCTGCTGCGCTTTCACCAGTGCGTCGCAAACGCGGATGGTGGCCAGTTCGTTCTTGCCGATGCGGCGGAACAACACTTCCTGAGCGCCTGCCTTGCTGTCGAAATACCATTGCCCGGCCGTGGTCTTCTTCAGCGGCATAGGCATGGGCCAGTTCTCGGCGCCGATGTAGAGGATCATTTCGCCGTCCACCGCGGGACCCCAGCGGTGCATCTGGTCATAGCGCTTCTCGAAGAAGGCAATGTTGTTCTTGTCCTGTACCTCGTCGCCGGAGTTGATGACCGGCGAAGCCGCCTGGCCCAGGATAGCGATAATTTCCGCCTTATCGCCGGACCGGATGGCATTGTTGAGCGCAGTCGACGCCGCATCCGGAGTCGCAAACGTTTTTTCTCCCGCCTCCTGTGCGAAGGCAAGGGTGGGGAGCAGCACAAAAGTCAACGCGCCCAGCAAAGCAGTAATCAGCAACGCCCGCCATTTCATCGAAATTCCTCTCCGGTTCTGTTCCGCCGTATCGTTAGCCAACATCGTCCAACCTCCGTCGCCAGGGTTTGCGCGCGATTTACAATCGAGCCAGTTGATCGGGGACATGGCTATCGCCGGCCACCGCCGCCGCGACCCCCGCCACCCCGGCTGCCACCGCCAGAGCCGCGATTCGCTCCTCCGCCGCCATAGCTGGCGCGCCCGCGATCGCTTTCCGCCCGTGCACTGCCACCAGCGCCGTAGCCGCTCAGGGCACCGGTCTTGGTGCCGGTAGAGGGCGTATTGCTATATCCGCGGTAGGCGGAATTCGCCGGTCGCGTCGCAGGCTGCTGCGGCCGATTACCCTGGTTGGCATTGGGACGGTTCTGTCCGGCGTTGTTGCCGTTGTTCGGCCGGTTCTGGCCCAGATTCCCGTTATTGTTGCCGTTGTTGGGACGGTTGCCGTTGTTGACGTTGTTGTTGGTGCGGTTTCCGTTGTTGATGTTGACGGTGTTGCCGCTGACATTGGTATTACGGTTGCGGTTGTAGTTGTTGTTGCCGTTGCGGTTGTAGTTATTGCTGCCATACGGAGTCGGCCGGTTCCAGTTTCCGTTGTTGTACCGGTTACCGTTGGCGTACACATTGCTGCGTGACACATAGACATTGCGGTTATAAACGACCGTTCCGCCATGCCAGCCGCAGCCCCAGCTATTCCAGCCCCAGCTGTTGCTCATGGCTGCGCCTACCGCCATGCCCACGCCGAACGAAATGAGGCCCGTCGCTACCAGCGCACCCGTGCTGTATCCCGGCGGATAGTACGGCGTGCCGTAGATCACGGTCGGGTTGTAGGTCGGGACGTACACCACTTGGGGATTGGCCGGCTGAATCACGATGGTCTGCGGGCTCTCCTGCACCACCGTCATCTGCGAAGTGGACTTCAGGTTTCCCGCCGCCTTGGCCTGCGCCCGCAGTCTCTGCACCGAAGCCATGACATCAGCCTGCTGGTTGTAAAACGCATCGCCCAGGGCCGACGTCCACGACAGGTTGTTGGCCATCTGGTCCAGCACCGAGGGAAACTGCGTCAGCGCTTGCACGCTGGGGTCCCAGGGTTGCTGGTTGACCGCGTTGGCCAGAGCTGTGCCTTGCAGGCTGGAGTTGTCCCTCATCCACTGGGAAGCTTCCACTACCTCATTGGGGTAGGTGGAAGCTGCCAGCACCTGGGCCACCAGTGCGTCCGGATACAGGGCGATAGGAGCGACCAGTGCGTCGATCTGGCTGGCGGAAACGTTGGCTGGTGCGGCTTCCTGCGGCAAAGGGGTTGCGCCGGCAGGTGAGGTGGCGATCGCCACTCCCCAAATTAATAGCAAAGCCAGAAACTGCTTAGAGCGGACCATGGGTGTTGCTCCTATCTACGGGGCCGGCTTCGAACCGGGACCATCTCGAAGTGCCTCCAGCAAAATCGCCGGAGCGCAACTCCGCTATCTGGACTATCAACCTGACGACGTGCAGGGCGTGTTCCTTGGCCTGGTCAGCAATCGGCAAGGAAGCGGGCGAAAATCCTCGCGGCATCGGAAGACGCAACAGCATCACGGCTCATGGGACATCCACAAACGTGACGCTAATCGACTTATGACTAGGTCTGTCATTGTAGTGACTCACTGGCGTATGCGAAAGGGGTTTGTCGGCGACGGGTGCCGGCGCGGGAGGGTTGCGCGCGATCAAAGCACTACTTCCGGCTGCTGCGCCAGTAGCGCCGGTCGGGGCTGTCCCGATAGTTTCGCTGTCGCGTACGGTCGCCATCCCAGGTGAACGCCCCTCGGTGGAGGGTGAGTCCGGGCCGTCCACCATCGGTTGCAGGAACCACGCCTACCACATCGAAACGGCAGCGCAGCGGCCTGCCGCCGGGCAGGCGGTGAAGGTAGCGCTTGGCGACCGACAGGATGTGGCGCTGTTTCTCGGCATTGACCGCGGCAGAGGGCGGAGCGAAACTGTCGTCGGTCCGCGTCTTCACTTCGACGAAGCACAGTACGTCGCCGTCCCAGCCGATCAGGTCGATCTCACCGCGACTCGTGGGCAAGCGGAAGTTGGTTGCTACAAACCGATAGCCCAGGTTTTGGAGATAGAAATACGCATCGGATTCTCCCTGGTCGCCCAGTGCGAGGTGCGTCGCCTTGTGCGAGTTTTTCCAGCGCGACTCTCTCCAGCTGCGGAGGTTTTCTATGGCGCGAACCAGCCAGCGAGTCAGCGAAGTCACAACCAGCGTGTCTCCCAGGTAGAGCTGGCCTTCAGGCCAGCGTCCCACCCGACTGTAATCGCCCCTGGCGGACCTCGTCGTGATCGGAAATCACGCCCGCGTGTGCCCAGCGAAGCCGTCGCGATTGCATAGAATGGACAGGTGGGAGAAACCGGGTCCAAGGAAAAAGACATCCTCAAACTGCTGCCCGCGCCGAAGACAGCGCCCAAACACACGGCGCGGCTCATCGGCATTCACACCTCAACTGCCGGCGGCGTGGAGACCGCAGCCGAGCGCGCCTATCGGCTGGGCTGCAACGCCTTTCAGATTTTTTCCTCCAGTCCGCGGCAATGGAAGCCGTACCAGTTAGCGCCGTCGCAGTGCGGCGAGATGGGACTCCTGCGCGAGCGCTACGGGCTGAAGCCGCTGGTCATCCACGCCAACTACCTGGTGAACCTGGCCGGGGGCAACTCGGAATTCCACGCCAAATCCATCGTCGCGTTTCGCGGCGAGATCGAACGCGCGCTCGCCCTGTGCGCCGAGTTTCTGGTGCTGCATCCCGGCTCGTTTCGCGGGAGCAGTCGTGAGGAGGGACTGCGCCGGGCGGCCCTGGGCATCGAACAGGCAGCCGACGGGCTCGACCTGGCGGCGGGCAATCTGCGGATCCTTATCGAGAACACCGCCGGCTCGGAGTTTTCCCTGGGCGGCAACTTCGAACAAGTTGCAGAGTTGCTGTACTTGTTAACCACATTCGTTCCATCAGGCGCCTGCATCGACACCTGCCACACGCATGTCTCCGGCTACGACCTGGTGAGTGACGCGGGCTACGCCGACACGCTCGATCAACTGGATCGCACCGTCGGCCTGAAGAACGTGTACGTGTGGCACTGCAACGATGCCAAAGCGGAGCGGGGATCGAAGCTCGACCGCCATCAGCACATCGGGAAGGGAACGATCGGGCTGGAGCCATTTCGCCGCTTGCTGAACGACAAGCGGTTGGCGCACGCCGCCTTCATCGCCGAGACGCCCATCGACGAGCCGCTGGACGACCTGACCAACGTGAACGCGTTGAAGGGGCTGGTGGGGAAGAAGCCATCCCGATTAGTTCGGTGAGATTTATGCAGGGCACGACTTACCGGTCATGAAATCGTGTGTGAGGTTCGAGAACCGATAACGAACTACTCCGGTGACAATCGATAACGAACAACTCCGGTTGTCATCCTGAGCCCCAGCGAAGGACCCCTATCCCGGTGACGATTCGAAGATAGCGGCCTTTCGCTGGGGCTCAGGGATGACAATAATCAGTGGTCAGAGATTAGTGGTTAGTGTTTAGTAGCGCTGGTGATCGCTTAGGCCAGCGGCATTGCCACTGCGGACAACCGCAGGTCCTTCGACTCCGCTCAGGATGACAGGTGGCGAGTGTTGGTGACGGGATGCGAGTGGGCTTGCCGGGTATGGGGGTCCTTCGCTGGCGCTCAGGATGACACCTCAAGGGTGCTAGCCGCTTACGCTGCACGCTAACTTTCGACCACCGACACACACCGCCACGTCCGGGACGTCCTGACACTGGCGACGCAGCGCGCTGAACCTCGCCGCAGGTTGTAAAATAAGGGATTAGCCCAACATCGATCCAGAAAACCAGATATGTCCAAGTCAAGCGAGCAAGGCAGGTTGAATTCCCCGACGGGCGACTCCAGCACCGAAGTCGTGAATGGCGACAGCGCCTCCGCGCGTCCCGAGCGCTACGATCCCCAGACCATCGAACAGAAATGGTTTGACCGCTGGGCCCAGCAGCCGGACCTCTACGGCTCGGAGCCGCCTACTTCGACCGCGCAAGAAGTATTACGTGCTGGAGATGCTGCCTTATCCCTCGGGCGCGCTGCACATGGGACACGTGCGCAACTACTCCATCGGCGATGCCCTGGCGCGCTACATGTGGATGCAGGGCTACAACGTGCTGCACCCGATGGGCTGGGATTCGTTCGGTCTGCCGGCGGAGAACGCCGCCATCGAGAACAACACGCCGCCGCGCGAATGGACGCTGCGCAACATCGCGAAGCATGAAGCGGCAGATGGACGCGCCTGGGCTTCGCCTACGACTGGTCGAAGGAAGTCACCACCTGCCTGCCGGAGTACTACCGCTGGAACCAGTGGTTCTTCCTGAAGTTCTACGAGCGCGGGCTGGCCTATCGCAAGAAGAGCAAGGTGAACTGGTGCCCGAAGTGCGCCACCGTGCTGGCCAACGAGCAGGTGTTGTCGAGCGGGTGCTGCTGGCGTCACGAAGACACGCATGGTCGAGCAGCGCGAGCTGGAGCAGTGGTTCCTGCGCATCACCAACTACGCCGACGAGCTGGTGCGCGACCTGGACAAGTTGCAGGGCTGGCCGGAAAAAGTCCGCACCATGCAGCGCAACTGGATTGGCCGCAGCGAAGGTGCGATGGTCGACTTCAAGCTGGACGGCGCAGCCGGTCCGGCAGGCGACAAGATCACGGTCTTCACCACGCGCATCGACACCATTTACGGTGCGACGTCGCTGCAGCTGGCGCCGGAGCATCCGATGGTGACCGACCTGATCGCCAACAATCCGGAGCTGCTGGCGAAGGTCGAAGACATGATGGCGCAGCAGCGCAAGGCGAAAGAGGCCGGCGACATCGGCACGATCGAGAAGCGCGGCTTCTTCACCGAGCGCTACGCGCTCAATCCGTTCAACGGCGAGAAGCGTTCCCATCTGGGTCGCGAACTACGTCCTGATGGATTACGGTACCGGCGCGATCATGTCGGTGCCCGCGCACGACGAGCGCGACTACGAGTTCGCCAAGAAATACGATCTGGACATCAAGGTCGTCATCTATCCGCGCCGCGAGGGCGACGCTGCTGAGTCGGCGAGCCGGACGAGCCGATATTGCCCTTCACTGAGACCAACAGCCTGCTGATCAACTCCGGCGACTACAGCGGCATGCCCAGCCAGGATGCGATGGTGAAGATGTCGAAGTTTGCCGAGCAGCACGGCTTCGGCAAAGCCACTGCGACCTTCCGCCTGAAGGATTGGGGCATCAGCCGCCAGCGCTATTGGGGCACGCCGATTCCCATGATTTATTGCCCGGACATGCGGCATCGTGCCCGTGCCGGAAAAAGACCTGCCGGTGCTGCTGCCGGAGAACGTCGAGATCACGCTGGCCGGCGGTTCGCCGCTGGGCCGCGTGCCGGAGTTCGTCAACGTGACGTGTCCCAAGTGCGGCGGCGCGGCGCGGCGCGAGACCGATACCATGGACACCTTCGTCGATTCGTCCTGGTACTTCTATCGCTACACCGATCCGCACGCTGGACACCAAGCCGCTGTGACTCTGACACTGTGGGATATTGGTTTCCCATCGATCAGTACATTGGCGGGGTCGAGCACGCCATCCTGCACCTGATCTATTCGCGCTTCTGGACCAAGGTGATGCGCGACATGGGGCTGGTGCGCAACGACGAGCCGGCGGAGCGCCTGTTCACCCAGGGCATGGTGATCAAGGGCGGCGCCAAGATGTCGAAGAGCCTGGGCAACGTGGTCTCGCCCGACGACATGGTGGCCGCTACGGCGCCGATTCGACTCGCATGTACACGCTGTTCGGCGGGCCGCCGGACCAGGACCTGGATTGGCAGGATGCCGGCGTGGAAGGCATCAGCCGCTTCCTGTCAGCAGCGTCTATCGCTTCGTCGCTCGCAATGCGAGGCCCGATGACCCGGCGTGGAAGGCGAGCGCCGACGGCCCGCTGTCTCCGGCGGCGCGCAAGATGCAGCGCAAGCTGCACCAGACGATCAAGCGCATCACCGAAGACTTCGCCGGTCGCTGGCACTTCAATACGTCGATTTCCGCGCTGATGGAGTTGGTGAACGAGATGTACGCTTACGAAGACAGCGTGCAGCGCGGAGACACGGCGGCTCCGTTGGCGTTGATGGCCGATGCTCAGCGAAGACTGGTGCTGATGCTGGCGCCGTTCGCGCCCTATCTGTCGCACGAGTTGTGGGAGATGCTGGGCGAAACCTCGAACTTGTTGCGCGCGCCTTGGCCGCAAGTACGATCCGGCGCTGGCGAAAGAAGAGGAAGTCGAGATCGCCATCCAGGTCAACGGCAAGATCCGCAGCCGCATCGTCGATGCCCGCTGACGCCAGCGAAGAGCAAGTGCAAAAACTCGCGCTGGCCGACGAAAAAGTGAAGGCCGCCATCGGCGACAAGGAAGTGGTGAAGGTGCTGGTGATCCGCGGCCGGCTGGTCAACATCGCGGTGCGGTAGAAGAATGGGCAGTTAGCAATTACAGGTCAGCGGCCGAAATATCAGCTTCATCGCGAACGAAGCCAAGAGGAAGCGCTATCGGCGGACTCGTCGACCTCCCGCTTGTCTGAGGAGTTCCTTATCACGTTGCGCATAACGTTTAGCCGGCTTTTAGCGGGCACGACAGAGGCTCAAGGTGTGGGTGAATGACTTGCCGAATATCGGCGGACATGCGTATTCCTAGATCTAGCCAACGAACTTCCAATAAACGAAAACCTTTGTACCCACTTTATCCTTATATCTACCTATTTTTTTACGCGCTATAGGGATTTCGATGTTAAGCGACCGCAAGACGATATTGGTGACCCGTAACTTCATCATTTTAGAGAAGCCATATTCACCCTTCCATAAGTGGAATGAGAAGTACGCCAAGAGAGCTCACTACACGGCGCCGGAACCCAGCCGCGGCGCGGGAGTCTAACAGATAAAACTGCGTTCACTATGCGGGACGAAATTAAGATAGCCCAGCGCTTCAGCGCTGGGTGGGCGTCCACGGATCGGAGTCCTCCGGGGACGGCAGAGCTTATCACGACATGGGCAGTTCTATCGTGCCGGGGCACTCAATCTCGTTGACCGTGCCTACCCAGCCCTGAAGCGCTGGGCTACCCTATGCCGCGTCTGCGGCGCTCGGACTTGACCGAGAAGAGGAACGGGAGTCAGGACTCACGGCTTGGCAAAATTCTGCGATTCCCCGTAAGCTATTCCCAAATTGGGACTTCGCGTTCAGGCTCGATCTGAGCGTCCGGCGGGACCTTCACCGCCTTCAAGGGCATTCCGGCTCCGTCTTGTCGCTCCTGAGGCATCCTGGCGCGATTACGAGGCATGTTGAAGACGCTCGGAATTAGCAAATTGGTGGTTGCCCTGATGTGCCCCTAAAGTTTCATTTTGGGACGCGCGCAGTCTAGCCGATGCCGAGGTCTTCCGGCACTTCCAGCGGAGTGCCACAGACCCGGCAGATGACCGCAGAACAATCTCCGCAGGTGAGTGGGTCATTCACCTCGCGCCCGCAGGTGGGGCAATAGAGCAGAGAAGAATTGGCGCCATGGCCGGGCGTTGCCGGAAGTTGAGTCATAACTTTCCGCGACTGTAACATAGAAGGGCCGCTGAGAGGCCGCTTTTCGCTGTTCGCCATTCGCTCTTCGTTTCCACTCCCGGACGTTGGTTGAAGATTTTCAGACGTTGATTAAAGATTCTCAACGGAGTCAGGTGACAGGGGGTCTCAACCCACACTTCTGGCAAAAAGCGAAGAGCGAAAAGCGAATAGCGAGTAGCGAGGAGCGAAAAAAGGAGATCCATGATCAACCAGAACATCACCAACACCGACGAGCATATGCGGCGCGAGTTCAACCAGTGGGCCGCTGAGGGCAAGGGCGAGGAGATGGAGAATCACCACATCAGCATCACCCAGCAGACGCTGGTGCTGATGGACCTGAAGCCGGGTGACCGGGTGCTCGATCTGGGCTGCGGCGCGGGCTGGGCCAGCCGCCTGCTGGCGCAGAAGGTTGCCGGTGGAGAGCGTCCGGGCAAGGTGATTGGACTGGATGTGTCCGATGAGATGATTCGCCGCGCCCGGGCCGCTTCCACAGATCACGACAACATCATGTTCGTCGTGGGATCGGCGCAGGAGATTCCGTGGGAAGAAAATTCCTTCGACAAAGTGCTGTCGGTGGAATCGTTTTATTACTACGGCAACCAGGAAGGCGCGCTGGACGAGTTGCTGCGCGTGATGGCGCCGGGCGGCGAGCTGTACATCCTGATCAACCTCTACCGCGACAATCATTACTCACTGCGCTGGGTCGACGAGTTGCAAGTGCCGGTACAGGTCCGCTCGGAGCAGGAGTACCTGGACATGTTGAAGGCGCATGGCTTCGTTGACGTGCAGGCGAAGCGCATTCCTGACCTGACGCCGACGCCGGAGGAGTACAGCGGCAAGTGGTTCAAGAGCGCAGAAGAGCTGCGCGACTTTAAGAGCATCGGCGCGCTGCTGCTGATCGGACGGAAACCGGGCGGGTAAAGGGTGTTCACCACAGAGGCACGGAGGCACAGAGAAGAAACTTTAGGGTTGCTTCGCCTGTTCGCACCGGCGCTGAATTTCCTGAAGCGATTGAGCCGATGCCAGAGCCCCAGTCGTTTCACCACGGAGGCACGGAGCACACGGAGGAAAAACTCTAGGATTGCCTCGCTTGGTCGAACCGGCGCTGAATTTCCTGAAGCGATTGAGCCGATGCCAGAGCCCCAGTCGTTTCACCACGGAGGCACGGAGACACACGGAGGAAAAACTCTAGGATTGCCTCGCTTGGTCGAACCGGCGCTGAATTTCCCGAATCGCTTAACCCGATGCCAACCCACAGCGTCCGATACTCCAAATCCTCCGTGCTCTCCGTGTCTCCGTGGTGAACCGGTCTGTCTGAATCGTTACAAACTCCCCCGCCCTGGGCCAATGTGGATGCCGCCATTCACGTTGCTCAGTTCGATCTGGACGCCGCCGTTGCCCAGCCTGCCGGACATGCTCTTCGACATGAAACGGCCTTTCACTTCCAGTGGGAAGTCGGTGGTGATGCTGCCATTCACCGCGCTGGCGTTGACTTCGGCATTGGGTGAGGGCGGCAAGGTCAGGTTGATGCTGCCGTTCACCGACTTCAGTTTGACCTGGTGCACATTGTTGAGCGACGTGTAGGTCACATCGACGGAGCCGTTGACCGTCGCCAGGTCGGCAGTGCCTTGCAGATCCTGGGCACGTAGTTTCCCATTCACCAGGTTGGCGGTCACTTCGCCCGTCACCTTCTGCACATCCAGAGCGCCATTCACCAAATCGATGCGATCGAGGCGCGCGTTCTGCGGCACGTGCAGGGTGTAATGGACCGAGGCGGGATTGTTGTTGTTGTGTCCCTTCGGGTATTGGGTCTTGATCTCTACCGAATCGCTGCCGGCATTGACCTCGATACGCGCTTCATCCAGACGCTGCTGGTCGCGGGCGGTTTTGACGGCGTCGATCTGGACCTCGTTGCGGCTCCAGCCGGTGATCTCGACCGGACCGTTGATGTTGTCCAGCGAAACCCGGCCGTTGGCAGTGAGCGGAACGGTGCGATGAAATTCCTGGGTAACTTCGGCGTGGAGCGGAACTGCGGCTAACACTGCCAGAATGGCGGCGAAGGTGGTTGTGGCTAGAGTGGAGCGCTTATCGAAGAAAAGGTGGGCCATGGAACCTCCCGGTCGCGGCTGGGCGCGAGGCAAGAATTCAGACACTGGTTGATACGAAAGCTGAGGCGCGACAGTTCCTTGAATCAGCACCCTTGCGAAATGGGGGACGGCGAGGACGTCCGAAACCGCAGGTATAATCGTAAGCAACTGACTTCTCATGGGCTTTGCTTGCGCCAGCCTTCTGAAGGCACAAAGCGAAGCTGCCCCAAGGAATTCGTAAGGCATGCCAGCGGTAACCGTAACCTCGACAGTGCTGAATGAAGTGGACGATGTGGATGGGCTGGTCACGACCCTGACGCAGCAGACGCTTCATCCCGAGGTCATCATTGTCGATGGCGGCTCGACCGATGGCACCTGGGAGCGGTTGCTGGCGGCCAAGGCCCGATACGCGAACCTGACCATCATCCGCGACGAGAGCTGCAACCTGAAAGCGTCGCCGGGACCGATTGCGCGCGGCCGCAACGTAGGCATCGCTGCCGCTACCTCGGAAGTGGTGGCCTGTGCGGACGCCGGATGTATCTACGATCCGGAGTGGCTCAGCCGGCTGACCGCGCCGATCCTCAACGGGAATGCGGAGTATGCGCTGGGCGGATCTTGCATCGATCCGGCTGACCAGACGATTTGGGATTTGGCCTCGGCGCCGTTCTTTGGTCTGAAGCAGCGTGCCGATGGAACGACCAAGTCGTGCACCGCGCGGTCGATGGCATTTCGCAAGGACCTCTGGGAGCGGGTGGGCGGATTTCCCGAGACAACGTTTCTCGGCGAAGATACGGCGTTCGATCTGAAGGTGCGCAAGCTGGTAACGCCGGCGTATGCGGAACGGGCGCAGGCCATCTACCGGCCCCACCATACGTTCATGACGGCGCTGGGCATGATGGCCCGCTATGGCGTCGCCGACGGTGTGCTGGGGACGCGGCGTTCGCGGCTGGTGCGGAACGTATTGCGCTGCGTGGCCGAGGTGGTTGCGATTGCGGTTTTGCCGTGGACGGTGATTCCCTTCATCGTGGTTATGTTGCTGGAGATGTATTTTGCGTTTCGCCTGGACTGGAACGTCTTCGGCAAGCACGCGACGTTGCGGCAGATGGGGGCGCGGATGTTGTATTCGCTGCTGGTGCCGTGGATTGTGACCTGGAACCAGGCGGTCGGCGAGTGGACCAAGACCAATCAGCCGAATCGGCAGAATGCGTAAGAGGGTTTTTAGCAGTCAGCAATCAGCAATCAGCAATCAGCAATCAGCAACTAGCAATCATTTGGGGCCGCCTCGGTTGTGTTGCCTGCATACGACCTTCTTCACGCGAAGCGATTTCTCGTCACGAGCACAATCAGTAGCCCCCGATAACTTGTCATCACGAGCGCAGCGAGGAATCTCCTCGACAAGAAGCAGAGGTCAGGACGTGCTGTCTCCGGGATAGGGGTCCTTCGCTGGCGCTCAGGATGACAACCTAGCAGTGGTAGCCAGTCAGAGCGGTGGCGAGCGGCTGGTTGTCGAGGCACAGTCATTCCGGGTATAGGGGTCCTTCGCTGGTGCTCAGGATGACAACCAAAAAACATCCGGGTCGAAGGCGAAGGAGGCGAATAGCGAAAAGCGAATAGCGAAAAAGCGGCCTTAATCTTTGAAGCGATACTTCACCAGGTCGTAGAAGGCCATCACGCCGTCGCTCCAGCTGATCTTCTTGCCCTCAGCGTAGGTGCGGCCGTGGTAGACGATGGGCACTTCGTAGATGCGGATGCCCAGCTTGGCCAGCTTCACCGTCATCTCCGTTTCCACGCTGAAGCGGTCGGAGCGCAGGTTGATCTTCACCAGCAGCTCGCGGCGAAATACTTTGTAGCACGCGGTGACATCGTGAATGCTGATGCCGGTGAGCATGTTGCAGGCGAGCGAGAAAATGCGATTCAGGGTGTAGCGCCAGAAGCGCGGCACGCGGTGCGGTCCGAAGTGGAAGCGGTTGCCGAAAACCGCGTCGGCGTGGCCTTCGAGGATGGGCAGGATCAGCGCGGGATAGTCGCGGGGGTCGTATTCCAGGTCGGCATCCTGAATCAGCACCAGTTCGCCGCCGGCGGCAGCCAAGTCCGGTGCGAACGCCGGCGCCCTTGCCCATGTTCTTCTCATGCATCAGCAGCTTGACGGTGGTGGCGCCGTCTCCCCCCAGAGCTTGTTGCAGATCGGTGTCGCGCAGAAACTCGCGGGTGCCGTCGGTGGAGAAGTCGTCGATGATGATGAGCTCTTTATGCAGGCTGAGGGGCTGACGCGCTACTTGCCGCAGCAGACGCATCACGGTGCGCCGCTCGTTGTACACCGGAATGATGATCGACAGGGTGTGAAACTGGGGCAGAATTTCGTCCTGGTCCAGTTGGGCCAGTTCCTGCTCGGAGTGAGTATTTTGCAATCGGGTGTCAGGCACCGGCGGCGCTCCCCGGCGTCAGCGTTCCTTCGGGCGAGGGAAGTTTGGCCGGATCAGAAAGTTTGTTGCCGGCTGCGCCGCGGGGTCGGGCTTCAGAGACCAAGTACACTCCCAGGATGATCAGTTCGGGATCGATTGGATGTCGATAACGGGGTTCCGGAAAGCAAATATAGTAGACCAGCGGATAGATTGCCAGCAGCGTGGCGAACAGGAAAACGCCGTGGACCCGCCGCTTCAAAGCCAGCAGCAGTCCCCAAATTCCGACGACCGACACCAGTAAAGTGTGAGTGTTCTTGGTTTCCGCCAGCCACTGATTTTTCGCCAGCCGGGGTATGCCGTTCCAGAAATAGTAAGCGCGGCGCAGGGTGATGACGGTGAACTTGCCGGGATTCTCGGCAATCCACTGTTTGGCCAGCCGGCCCTGCTCCACGCAGAAGTCGTATTCGCCCATCCGCTCGTACTTCTTGAGCAGGATCGCGTTCTGGCTGGGGTGGTAGGCGAGAACGTATTGGCCTTCGGCGATGGGATTGTTGCCGATGCGCAGTTCGTTGCCGGCATTGTCGCGAACCAGCACGAAGTGTCCCATCACGCGATAGTCGCGCACCAGCCAGGGCGCAAGGGTCATCCAGAACATCAGGGCGCTGGCCAGGGCGGGAACGACATAGCGCTTGCCGCGGCGATGCAGTTGGTAGGCCAGCCAGCATCCGGCGAAAGGAAGGAAGGAAAGCGCGGCGGGATTGCTCAGTCCTTCGATGCCCCAGATGAGTCCGTAGCCCAGCCACGAGGAAAGCCGCTCGTCGCCTTCCATCTCCACCGTCAGCATGAACAGCAGGCTGAGGAGAAACGCCGACAGGCTGGTCTCCCAAATCCAGCGCACGGCCCAAAAGATGGTGTCGGGGTAGAGCGCCCAGATCCAGCCTGACCAGATGGCGACCGTCGGGCTGAAGATGCGTCGCGCGATGCGGTAGATGGTCCAGCTGGTGAGTGCGCCGAAGATGCTGTTGAACGTCAGCATCACGAACGCCGATGTCGCCGAGTAGCTGCCGAACAGGCGGAACGCCAGCGAGACGATCCAGGGATAAACCGGGGCGGTCCAGGCCGAGGGACCGGTGTTGCCGCCGAACGGGGAACTGAAGCCCAGGCCGTTGGCGAGGGCGTAGGCGATACGTCCGGTTTCAAAGCCGAAGCCGAAGTTGTTCTCGGTGGTGCGGATGCGGTAGGTGTGGGCAGCGGCGATCCAGATGACGCGCACCGCGAAGCCGACCAGCACCATCCAATAAGGAGAGCTCAGGATGGCGTGCCAGCCGGAGGGCGGCGCAGCTTTCCGGGAGCTGTCAGGGGCGATGGAGTTGGGCGTCGGACGCGCCGATGAGGTCGGCAATGGCATTGAGGACAACGAAAATTGTATCGTAATCAGCGACGTTGAATGACGATTGAGGGCAACTTACTGCACGGAATCGCCAGCCGCGGTCAAGCGCTTCCTTAGGGGCCCGTACACTGACCTATAATGGAAGGTTGTTCCCTCCGTTCTCATCCGGTTTGTAAGGGGTATTGATGGCTACAACTGAATTTGCCGTGCGCGGCGCTGATCAAGGCGCCGTGCGTGAGCCTGTGGTTAACGATTTCAGCATCCAGGTGGCAACCGTAAACGGCTCCGGCTCGCAGAGCGCCAACACGGTGCTGCTGCGCACCATCTTCCAGATGGGCATACCGGTCTCCGGCAAGAACATGTTCCCCTCGAACATTGCCGGGCTGCCGACCTGGTACACCATTCGCGCCAGCAAGCAAGGCTACATCGCGCGCAAGAAGGAAATCGATTTCCTGGTCGCGATGAACGCGGAGACGGCGAAGGAAGATGTGCTGTCGCTGGCGCCGGGCGCGGTCGCGCTGTACGACGAGCCGCTGAAGCTGAATGAGCTGCGCTCTGACCTGACGTTCTACCCGGTGCCCTACGACAAGATCACGGCCGCGGTCTGTCCCGAGTCGAAGCTGCGCAAGCTGGTCAAGAACATGGTGTACGTCGGAGTCGTGGCCCAGTTGCTCGGCTTCGATATGACCGAAGTGGAGAAGGCGCTGCGCAAGCAGTTTTCCAGGAAGGTGAAGGCTGCCGACCTGAACTGGGGCGCGGCCAAAGCCGGTTACGAGTACGCCGCCACGTCGCTGACCAAAGCCGACCCGTTCAAGGTCGAGCGGATGAACGAGACGGCGGGAAAGATCATCATCGACGGCAACGCTGCCGCCGCTTTGGGCTGCATGTTTGCCGGGGTGACGGTGGTGACCTGGTATCCGATTACGCCTTCGTCGTCGCTGGTGGAAAACCTCATCGATTACATGAAGGAATATCGAGTCGGTCCTGACGGGAAAGCGACCTTCGCAATTGTCCAGGCAGAAGACGAACTGGCGGCGATCGGCATGGTGCTGGGCGCAGGCTGGGCGGGAGCGCGCTCGATGACGGCCACCGCCGGACCGGGCATTTCGCTGATGGCCGAGTTCTCCGGCCTGGGCTACTACGTGGAAATTCCGGGCGTGATCTGGGATGTGCAGCGGGTTGGCCCATCGACGGGACTGCCGACGCGCACCGCGCAAGGCGATATCACCTTCGTGGCCAAGCTGTCGCACGGCGACACGCGGCATGTGATGTTGTTCCCGGACAGTCCGGTGGAGTGCTTCACCATGGCCGGCGACGCATTCGATCTTGCCGAACAATTACAGACGCCGGTGTTCGTGATGTCCGATCTGGACCTGGGCATGAACAACTGGATGTCGGATCCGTTCCAGTATCCCGAAAAGCCGGAGAATCGGGGCAAGGTTTTGACGGCGGAAGACCTGTCGCGGCTGGGAGGCTTTGCGCGTTACAAGGACGTGGACGGGGATGGCATTGGCTATCGCACGTTGCCGGGAACCGATCATCCATCGGCGGCGTGGTTTGCCCGCGGCAGCGGCCACAGCGAGAAGGCGCAGTACAGCGAGCGGCCCGACGACTACGCCAACAATATGGACCGGCTGGCGCGAAAGTTCGAGACGGCGCGCACCCTGGTCCCCAAGCCGGAGATGGTTCGCAACGACGGCAACGATATTGGAATCATCGCTTTCGGGACATCCCATCATGCGGTGGTTGAGGCGCTGGATCAGCTGCAGAGCGGGTTTGGGGTGAAGGCTGACTATCTTCGGCTGAGGGCATTTCCCTTTACGGCGGAGACGCACGACTTCATTGCCGGTCACCAGCGGATTTACGTGGTCGACCAGAATCGCGACGGCCAGATGCACGAGCTGCTGAAGCTGGATGTGGCCATTCCGGAGATCGTGAAACTGCGCAGCGTAAGGCACTACAACGGGCTGCCGATTGACGCGCGCTCCATCACCGACGAAATCATTTCGCAGGAGGGCAAGTAATGGCGACTACGACTACGCCGCCGCCCGCACCCAAGACCAACCGCGTGGGGCTGACCGTGCTGGACTATCGCGGGGGCAAGACCACGCTCTGCGCCGGTTGCGGCCATAACGCGATTTCCGAGCGCATCATCGACGCTTTTTACGAGATGGGCATCGCTCCCGAGCGGGTCATCAAGATGTCGGGCATCGGCTGCTCGTCGAAGACCCCGGCGTACTTCATGGGGCGTTCGCACAGCTTCAACTCGGTGCACGGGCGCATGCCGTCGGTGACGACGGGCGCGGTGCTGGCGAACTCGAAGATGGTGGCGATCGGCATCAGCGGCGATGGGGATACGGCTTCCATCGGCATCGGGCAGTTCGTTCACCTGATGCGGCGCAATCTGCCGATGATCTACATCATCGAGGACAACGGCGTGTACGGGCTGACCAAGGGGCAGTTCTCAGCCACGGCTGATCTGGGTTCCAAGCTGAAGACCGGAGTGATCAATGACCTGCCGCCAATCGACACTTGCGCCCTGGCCATCATGCTGGGGGCGACGTTTGTGGGACGGTCGTTCTCCGGAGACAAACGGCAGCTGCAGACCATGCTGAAAGCGGCGCTGGCGCACCGGGGCACGGTGATGCTGGATGTGATTTCACCCTGCGTGACCTTCAATGACCACGAAGGCTCGACCAAGTCGTACAAGTTCATCAAGGACCACGAAGAGCCGCTGCACGATTTGAACTTCGTGCCCCACTTCAACGAGATTGACGTGGACTACGATGCCGGCTCGAGCGTCGCGGTGACGATGCACGACGGTTCGACCTTGCGCTTGCGTAAGTTGGAGCGGGACTACGATCCGACGAACAAGACGGAAGCCATTCGCCGGGTGATGGAATCGCATGAGGCGGGCGAGGTACTGACCGGCGTGCTGTATTTGAACACCACGGCGCCGAACTTCGTCGACATGATCAACATGACCGATCAGCCGCTGGCGACTTTACCGGAGAGCGTAACCCGTCCTTCGCGGGAGGCGCTGGAGCAGTGCATGGAAGAGCTGCGGTAAAACTTCGCAGTGAGAGAATCGAACCCTGCCCATGCGGCAGGGTTTTCTTTTGGATGCGGGGCTGGTGGGTCAGTCTTAGAATCACCGGTGTGGGGTGGAGCACGCCTTGCAGGCGTGCCTGTTGCACCCTCAAAGGAATGCGCTTTAGCGCCTGAGGTAAGTCCACCCATTACCTCAGCGGCTAAAGCCGAGATACGAAAGAGCGAATTCAAACTGCACGCCTGAAGGCGTGCTCCAGCCCAAAATTGCATGAATATAACTTCAAACTGGCCACTAACTGAGTGGCTTGATTGTTGCGCAATACGACGTGTAATCTGGGTCATCGCAAAGCTTACTTCTGCAGGCCGTGTGTGCTTGCTCAGGCATCGGTTCCAACTGAACATCCGTCGTTTGAGAACGAACCGCACGCGAGAGTGTTGGACGGGGATAGGGGTCCTTCGCTGGCGCTCAGGATGACAAAAAGCAGTGGCCAGTGGCCAGTTGCCAGTTGTCAGTGCGTGCGGATTCCGTCGCCGACGATGCAATGTTGAAAGGATATGGGGAAAGCAGGTCCCTCCACTTCGCTTCGGTGCGGTCGGGACGACACTTTTTGACGGCTATAAGGGGTCCTTCGCTTCGCTGAGGATGACAAAAGCAGTTGCCAGGTGCCAGTGCGTCGCTTCGCTGGATGACAGGCGTGTTGCGGGCGGCGGGTTTGGTGAGAGACGTTTGGTGTCATAAGGGTGTTGGCGTAGTGGTAATGGAGGGCATTGTTCTTGAGTCCTGAAGCGCAGCAAATGGTTGAGCACATCACGCAACTGGTTCGCAAGCCGGGGCTGGCGATCGATGAAAACACACCGCTGGTTTCCTCCGGCCTGATCGACTCGATGGCGCTGGTGGATTTGTTGATCAAGCTGGAAGACGTAACCCATCTCCGCATACCCGCAGGAAAGGTGCAACCCAAGGACATGGACACGGTGGCGCTGATGTTTGCCACCGCGCAGCGGGTGGGCAAGCCGCGCAAGTAGCGCCCGCAATTCCGGCTCACGCGCGGGTTTAGTGCCGACCGCGGGTCACTTCTGAAGGGCACCTCGAAAACAACCTTGGCCACCACACCGACCAATGCGATAGCAGATGATTCTGCCGGTCAGCGGTCTGCGCCTCGACGGGGCGCGATGGTGGCCGTTTTCATGGCGTCGCTGGTGCTGAGCGTGGCGGGCTTCGTGGGCTTCGATTATTTCTACAGCCAGGCGATCCTGCATGCAGCGGTGTCGGGCGGTCCGCATGGATTCTGCTTCAGCCGCGACCCGGTGCGAAGCTTCGCCTTCCGGCCAAACTGTTCCTGCGTACGTCCGTGGTTGGGCACGTCGTACGAGTTCAAGACCAACAGCCTGGGTTTTCGCGATGAAGAAATTCGCGAGGTGCCGCTGAGCAGCAGCCGGCCGCGCATCCTGATTCTGGGCGATTCAGCGCCGGAGGGGATGACGAGCTGGCAGGACAGCTTCATTGGCCGCATCGCCGCCAGGTTTCCGCAATACGAGTTTCTGAACGCCAGCGTCGAAGGCTATTCGCCGTCCAACTACCTGAATACGGCGCGGATCGTGATGAAGGACCGGGTGGAGTTCGATGAGGCAATCGTCTTCGTCGATATCTCGGATGCGCAGGATGAGGCGGCGTTTTTCCACGACACGGACGGCTCGGGAGCGGTGGCCACGGCGAGCAAGAAGCTGGCGAAGGGCAACGCGTATTCCAACCTGCGGCTGTGGATCAACAACAACCTGCTGCTGACCAATGACGTCTTCGACTTTTTCGAGAAGGCGCTGGTGCGGGCCGGGTGGTATCACCTGGATTTGGGCCACGGCGGCAACGAGTTCGATTTGGAGCGGTCGGCTTGGACGTATCGCCAGGTTTCGGACAGCGAGCCTTACGAAACTGGTTATGCGCCGCTGGGGTTGGAGGGCGGGATCGCGCGGGAGAAGTCCAAGATGGACACCCTGTGGGGCGAGTTGAAAGAGCGCAATATTCCGCTGACGGTGGTGGTGTATCCCTGGCCGGCGCAGTTGGCGCATGACAGCGTGGATTCGCGGCAGGTGCGCATCTGGAGCGACTGGTGCCAGGGGAAGTGCAAGCGATTCATCACGCTGTTTCCGGAATTCTTCGCGGTGAAGGAGCAGTGCCCCCGCACCCAGCCCGGCTGCTGGTATCTAAGCCACTTTATTTTTGGCGACACGCATTTCAACTCGGAAGGCGACGCCATTGTGGCGGACGTGATCAGCAAGAGCCTGACGGAGAACCCGCCGGTGAAGCGTGAGGCGGCGGGAGCGGCCAGCGCAGCTTCTTTATCAGGCGCGGCCGCTGTATCAGGCGCGGCCGCTATATCAGGCGTGGCCGCGTTGCCGTCGGGTTCACAAGCGGAGAGGCCATAAGTGGAGCAGGGAATGCTAATGCGAGCGTTGCTGTACTTGCTGGCCCTGCTGCTGGGGGTGATGGTCCTCAGCAAGACGCGCTCGCGGCCGGTGCGGCAAGTCACGCTGCTAGTTCTGAGTTATGCCCTATATGTCAGCTGGGGAGCATGGTTTCTAGGAGTGCTGCTGCTCTCCACGGTGATGAATTTTCTGGTGGGACGCTGGCTGAAACGCAATCCGACGGTAGGTGTGCTGTGGGCCGGGCTGGGGTTCAACCTGCTGTTGCTGGGGCTGTTTAAGTACGTGCCGGGCATCGCGGTGACCATGCCGTTCGCCTCGCTACAGAAGTTCGCACAGCTGGCGCTGCCGCTGGGGATTTCGTTCTGGACCTTCCAAGCGATGAGCTACCTGCTGGACCTTTATCGCGAGGAAGAACTGGATCCGTCGTTGACGGAGTTCGCGCTGTACATGGCGTTTTTTCCGGTGGTGATCTCGGGGCCGATTTGCCGCATGCCGGAGATGCTGCCGCAATTCCGGTCGGCGCTGCCGCCGTCGCGGCACGCCATGGGGCGCGGGCTGTCGCGCATTGCCACCGGTTTGCTGATGATGCAGATCGCGCAGTTGCTGGGTAAGGGTATGGTGAGCGGGCAGGGCATCAACGGCGGCTTCGACCAGATTACGGGATGGGGCGGCCTGGATGTGTGGTGCCTGGCGGTGGGATACGGCTTGCAGGTGTTCTTCGATTTCGCCGGCTATTCGCACCTGGCGATTGGGGCGGCGCTGATGATGGGCTTTGCCGTACCGGAGAATTTTGCCCGGCCGTTCACTTCGGTGTCGCCGTCGATTTTCTGGACGCGCTGGCACATGTCGCTGTCGTTCTGGATACGCGACTACGTATTTATGCCGCTAGCCATGCTGAACCGGCAGGACTGGTGGAGAAAGTTTTGCTTGTTGCTGTCGATGGTGATCTTCGGCATATGGCATAAAGGGACGCTGCTGTTCGTGCTGTTCGGCTGTTATCACGGGGTGCTGCTGGTGCTGCATCGGCAGGTGCAGCAGGTTGAGCGGCGGGTGAATTGGGAGCCGAAGGCCAACGCCTGGACGACTCTGTCGTGGGGGGTGACGATGGCGTTGATCAGCCTGGGATGGATCTTCTTCCGGGCGAACTCGCTGGGCGAGGCGGGCGCGATGTTTTCGGCGCTGGTATCGCCGGCGGGCTATGCACACCGCGTTCTTCAGCCGAGCCTGTACCTGCTGGTGATTGGGGCGGCGGTGGCGTATGGCGTGGCGTTGTCGGTGGTGGATGCGTTGGACCGGCGGGCGGCGGCGATGGGCGCGGAGCGGTCCGAGGTGATGGCGGTGGTTCTTTACCGGCGCTGGGTGTGGCTGACGCCGATGTGGATTGCGGCCTGCGTGCTGGTACTGACCCTGATGCCGCATCAGACGAGGGCGGCCAACGTGTTTATGTATCGTTTCTTTTGAGTGGCGCCCCTCCGGGGCTGGGGTTGGATAGGGGAGCGATGACGCAAACCTAAAGGTTTGCTCTACCCGTACGTAGCGGGAGATTCGGTCCACGCGACGTGAGCCTTACGATTCGCTTCACCCGACGTGATGCCGAAGGTTCGCTCTGCGGCACAGGGAGCTGACGGAGCGGGCGAGGTGCTGCAATTGGCATAATCTAGGGTAAAATCAGGCACGGCCCGCCGTCCTTCGTTAAACCCTTTTTGATCTGTCAGGGCCAGCTTTTAAGCTTGGGGAGAGAGATATGCCTTTGCTGCGTACAACCGGACAGCGTTTAGGAACGGCTGGCCAGCTGTTTTCCTATTTCTGGAGCAACAAGCGCTGGTGGCTGACACCGATTCTGGTGACGCTGGCAATTTTTGCCGTGCTGCTGATTCTGGCGCAGAGTTCTGCGATCGCGCCGTTTATCTACTCGTTCTTCTAAGGAAAGACGGCGATGCTGTTTCACTTCATCAAGCTACATTGGCGGACGGTGCTGGCGGTGGTGGCGGCAGTGCTGGTGCTGCTGGCGATTATGCCGGCGGCGTGGCGATCGGCGCTGTGGGAAGGCTGGAAGAAGTTTGGGCATGCGGTGGGCAACGTCAACGCCCGCATCCTGCTGACGGTGCTGTACGCCATCGTGATTCTGCCGTTCGGGTTGGCGGTCCGTTTCTTTGCCGATTCCATGCACAGCAAGAAGCGCCCGGAGAAATGGTTCGAACATCCGGCCATACCCAATACTCTGGAAGAGGCGCGGCGCCAAGGCTGACATGAATATCCTGGGGATTTCCTGCTACTACCACGACTCCGCGGCCGCGCTGTTGCAGGACGGTCAACTGATTGCCGCGGCTGAAGAAGAACGTTTCAGCCGCATCAAGCATGACTTCGGCTATCCCCACCAGGCGATCCAGTTCTGCCTGGAGAGCGGCGGCATTCAGGCCGGCGATCTTGACTACGTGGTCTTCTACGAAAAGCCCTTCCGCAAGTTCGACCGCATTCTGATGAGCGTGCTGCAGACCTATCCGCAGTCGTACAAGGTCTTCCGCGAGTCGATGATCACCTGGATGATCGACAAGCTGTGGGTTGGGTCGAAAATTTCCAGCGAGCTGAACATTCCGTCGGACAAGATTCTGTACTGCGAGCACCACATGTCGCACGCCGCCAGCGCGTTTCTCTGCTCGCCCTTTGAAGAGGCGGCGATCATGACGGTGGATGGCGTGGGCGAGTGGGTCACGGGCACGACCGGTGTGGGTAAAGGCAATCAAGTCGACATCCGCAAGCAGATGATGTTCCCGCACTCGATTGGGCCTGCTGTACAGCGCGTTCACCGCGTTCCTGGGCTTCGAGGTGAACGAGGGCGAGTACAAGGTGATGGGCATGGCGCCCTACGGCCAGCCGCGCTATGTCGACAAGGTGTGGAAGCTGATCCGGCAGGAAGCGGACGGATCGTTCTCGCTCGACATGGGTTACTTCTGCTACCAGCACTCGACGGTGCGGACGTTCAACAAGAAGTTTGAGCAGTTGTTCGGCGCGCCGCGTCCGCCGAAGATGCTGTTCTTCACCGCCGACTCCGGCTTCCCGACCTACTTTGGCGAAGCGCCGTCGAACTTCAACGAATTGTGCAAGATGAATCAGCACTACGCTGACATCGCGGCCAGCATCCAGCAGGTGACGGAAGAAGTGGTGTTGTGCATGGCGCGGCAGCTGCAGAAGGAGACCGGGCTGAAGAAGTTTGTGCATCGCCGGCGGCGTGGGGCTGAACAGCGTGGCCAACCATCGCATTCTGCGCGAGACGCCGTTTGAGGACATCTTCATCCAGCCGGCCGCCGGTGACGGTGGGGGTGCGCTGGGCGCCGCGCTGTGGGCCGACAACATGTTGCTGGGCAACAAGCGCCGCTTCCGCATGGACCACGCCTACTGGGGCAAGGCTTACAGCGACGCCGAGACACACCAGTTCCTGACGCAGAATTCCATTCCGTTCCAGCGGGTGGAAGATGACGACAAGCTGCTGGACCTGGCGGTCGACCGGTTGCAGCAGGGAAATGTGATTGGCTGGTACCAGGGGCGCTTCGAGTGGGGGCCGCGCGCGCTGGGCAATCGCAGCATCATTGCCGACGCGCGCAATCCCAACATGAAGGACATCGTTAACACCAAGATCAAATTCCGCGAGCCGTATCGGCCGTTTGCGCCTTCGGTGCTGGCGGAGCGCACGGAGGAGTTCTTCGAGCTGCCGAATGCGATGGAGCATTATCCGGCGCGCTACATGCTTTACGTGGTGCCGGTGCGGCCCTCGAAGTACAGTGTTCTGCCGGCGATTACCCACGTAGACGGCACGGGACGACTGCAGACCGTCTTCAAGGAAGCCAGCCCGCGCTATCACGGGCTGATTGAGCGCTTTGCGCAGGCGACAGGCGTGCCGGCGGTGTTGAATACCTCGTTCAACCTGAAAGGCGAGCCGGTGGTGAATACTCCGGCGAACGCGTTCAGTACTTTTTCGCGCAGCGAAATGGATCTGCTGTTCCTGGGAAATTTTGTGGTGGAGAAAGACCGGCTGCCGCAAAATCTGCAGAAGCTGCAGGCCGAGCCGGTGGCCGTGAAGTAGAAAAACGCGCAGGTAAGGGGGGGGCACCTTGCCGACGAAGAGCAGATCCCTCGTCGGGCTGAAGCCCTCCTCGTGATGACAATTCCTGTTTGGGCTGGCGCTTGCGCGACGCCAGCAGTATTACCACGGGTCAACCGCAGGTCCTTCGACTCCGCTGCGCTCCGCTCAGGATGACAAGGTGAAGAGTTTGAGCGGCGATAGGGGTCCTTCGCTGCGCTCAGGATGACAATCAAGAAACATCCGTTTCGCTGCGCTCAGGATGACAATCGACAAGAGCTACCGCAGGTCCTCGACTCCGCTGCGCTCCGCTCAGGATGACAAGGTAAAGAGTTTGAGCGGCGATAGGGGTCCTTCGCTTCGCTCAGGATGACAATCAAGAAACGTCCGTTTCGCTGCGCTCAGGATGACAATCGACAAGAGCTACCGCCGGTCCTCGACTCCGCTTCGCTGCGCTCAGGATGACAATCAAGAAACATCCGCTGCGCTGCGCTCAGGATGACAATCGAAGAGGGGAGCGCAGAGCGGACTCCCCTCGCGAAATCCTCTACAACGTGGCCATGTCGATGACGAAGCGATATTTCACGTCACTGCGGATCATGCGCTCGTAGGCCTCGTTGATCTTGTCCATCGGGATAATCTCGATGTCGGAAACTACGTTGTGCTGGCCGCAGAAGTCGAGCATCTCCTGGGTTTCCCGGATGCCGCCGATCATGGAGCCGGACAGCGACCTTCTGCCCGGAACCAACCCGAACGCCGCCACTGGAATGGGCATCTCCGGCAAGCCCACGAGCACCAGGCTGCCATCGCGTTTCAGCATCTTCAAGTACGGGTTGATGTCGTGGTTGGCGGAAACGGTGTCAAGAATAAAGTCGTACTTCCTGGCGTACTTCTCCATATCTTCTTCAGACAGACCTTTGGTCACCACGACTTCGTGCGCCCCGAGGCGCCTGGCATCGTCCTGCTTGCCGGCGGAGGTGGTGAACAAGGTGACGTGTGCGCCAAAGGCGTTGGCCAGCTTGACGGCCATGTGGCCCAAGCCACCGAGGCCGATGACGCCCACGCTTTGTCCCTTTTTCACCTTCCAGTGGTGCAGGGGCGAGTAGGTGGTGATGCCGGCGCAGAGCAGCGGAGCAGCGGCGGCGGGATCGAGGTTGTCGGGGATGCGGAGCACGAAATCCTGGTCGACCACGATGGCCTTAGAGTAGCCGCCGTAGGTGAAGCCGCCCAGCACGGGGTCAGGGCTGTTGTAGGTGAACGTCGCGCCCCCTTCGCCCTCGCAGTATTGCTCCAGCCCGGCCTTGCAACTGTCGCACTGGCGGCAGGAGTTGACCATGCAGCCCACGCCCACGGTGTCGCCTGTTTTGAACTTGGTGACCTTGCCGCCGACCGCGGTGACGCGGCCTACGATCTCGTGTCCGGGGACGACGGGGTAGTTGGTGCCTTCCCATTCACCGCGGGCGGTGTGGATGTCGGAATGGCAGACGCCACAGAACAGGATTTCGATTTGGACGTCATTGGGTCCGGGATCGCGGCGGTCAAAAGAAAATAGTGCGAGAGGAGAAGTGGCGGCCTGCGCCGCGTAGCCTTTAGTTGGGATCATGATGATTAGATGTTACAGCTCTGCATCGGTGGCAGGCGATGACGGCGCTGGCACGCCGTGACCGGGTGGGGTAAGATTTCGCCATGCCCAAGAATCCGGTACAGTTCGAGGTCGCCTGCCCTTGCTGCGGCGCCGCGCTCAAGATCGACGCCGAAAGCAAAGCTGTTATTGCGCACACGCCCAAGGCGGTTCCGCGGACGTTCGAGGACCTGGAGGCAGCGGCGCGGGCCATGAAGGACCAGGACTCGCGGAAAGAATCGCTGTTCCGGCAGTCGGTGGAGGCGCAGAAGAACCAGGGTGATCTGCTGGAGAAGAAATTTCAGGAGGCGCTGAAGCGGGCCAAGGAAACGCCGGATACCGGGAAACCGTTGCGGGATTTTGATCTCGATTGAGGGGCAGTGGCCGGTTATTTTTGCGGCGGCCCGAGGTGTGCTCCGGTAGCCGTCACCGTTCGACCTTCCGATTATCGGCGCATCCGATGGGTAGGCGTCTTGGCCACGGGCTAACCGCAGGTCCTTCGACTCCGCTGCGCTCCGCTCAGGATGACAATCGAAAACATCGCTGGCCAAGCGAGACTGTCCTGTCGCCCCGAGCGGCCTTCGGGGGAAACCGAAGATCTCTTGTTCCCTCCAGCCTACCCTAGCTCTTCGCCGGCTCTTCTTCTGCGCTGTCCAGCTCTTCTTCCTCTTCGCGCTTCAGGGGGCGCAACAGGGGGAAGAGGATGACGTCGCGGATGGAGCGCGAGTCGGTGAGGAGCATGGTCAGGCGGTCGATGCCTACGCCCTCGCCGGCGGTCGGCGGCAAGCCGTACGACAGGGCGCGGATGTAGTCCTCGTCCATCTGATGGGCTTCTTCGTCGCCGCGGGCGCGTTCGGTCAACTGACCTTCGAACCGGCGGCGCTGCTCCTCGGGATCGTTCAGCTCACTGAAGGCGTTGCCGATCTCCAGGCCGCCAACGAAAATCTCGAAGCGCTCCACCCACTCGGCGTTCTCCTCTGGTTCCCGCTTGTTTTTCGACAGCGGCGAGATAGCCAGCGGAAAGTCGTAGATGAAGGTCGGCTGAATCAGGTGAGGCTCAGCCACGAATTCGAATATCTCGGCGATGGTTTTGCCGTTGGGCGCAGCTGGATCGTAGGGGATGTGGGTGTTCGCCGAGTTATAGCGCCGAATCATGGCTGCGATTTGCTCGGAGCTGGAGAAGTCGGACATCGCGGGCTTCTCGCCGGCGTTCTCCGGCCAGAACTGGATGATGGCTTCGCGCATGGACAGCCGCTGCACGTTGCCGAAGTCAATCTCGTGGCCGTTGAAGTGGGCGATGGTGGTGGGCTTTCCGTCAACAGGATTGAGCACTTCGCGAGCGATGTGCGCCAGCATGCGGGCGGTGAAGTCCATCATGTCGCGGTAGTCGGCGTACGCCATGTAGAACTCGAGCATGGTGAACTCGGGGTTGTGGTGGGTCGAGATGCCCTCGTTGCGGAAATTACGATTGATCTCGTAGACACGGTCCATGCCGCCGACGACCAGGCGCTTCAGGTATAGCTCGGGCGCGATGCGCAGGAAAAGATCGATGTCGAGCGTGTTGTGATGGGTGGTGAACGGCTTGGCCACCGCGCCGCCGGCGATGGGATGCATCATCGGGGTTTCCACCTCGATGAAGCCGTTGTCGTCGAGGAAGCGGCGCATGGACTGCACGACCTTGGCGCGCTTGATGAAGACCTCGCGGACGTCGGGGTTCATGGTGAGGTCGACGTAGCGGCGGCGATAGCGCGTCTCCACGTCCTGCAGGCCGTGCCATTTTTCCGGCAGGGGAAGCAGGTCCTTCACCAGGAAAGTAATTTCTTCGACGTGGACGGTCAGCTCGTTGGTGCGGGTGCGGAAGAGGTAGCCCTTCACGCCAATGTAGTCGCCGACGTCGAGCAGTTTGTAGAGCTGGAAGCCCTTCTCGCCGACGAAGTCGAGCTTGACGTAAATCTGCAAGCGCTGGCCACCCTGCTGCAGGTGGGCAAAGCCGGCCTTGCCCTGCTGGCGGATCGACATCAGGCGGCCGGCAACGCTGACGTTGACGCGCGGCTATTCCAACTCCGGCGCCGTCTTGTCCTTGAACTCGTCGACGATTGCAGGGATGGCGTGGGTTGCCTGGTAGCGATAGGGATAGGAGGCTTGCCCCAGCGCTTCAATCTGCTTCAGTTTTTCTTTGCGTAGCTGATAAATTTTCTGATCGAGAGCCACGGTTATTCCTGGTGCCATGCGTGCGAGCAGGGCGTGATGATGGAGAACCTTTGATTATAGAGGGTGGGTGTGGGTGCGCGGGCGTCGCACGGCAGATCCTTCGTCGGACTGAAGTCCTCCTCGTCATGACAAATCAAATAGTTTCGTGAAGGTAGGGTCCTAAGCTTCGCTCAGGATGACAGCTCAGAAGCGACAATTACCGTGCAAGTCCCAAGATGAGCGCGGGTATCTCCAGAGGACAGCTCTAGCGTTTACGCTTCATGGCCTGTTCGACGGTGGTGTTGATCATTTCCAGCACGGGCGTTGCACGGACATTCGGCGAGGGCATTTCCGAGGGTGAACTACCGGCTGTGGCCGACCTGATGGTTACCCGTATGTCTCCCCGCAGGGAGTATGCGAGCCAGACGCAGCAGGCGATGAAGTACATGACGCTGTTGATGTGGCCCATCGATGTGGCCAACTCAGGATGGATCAGGGCGCCGGTCTCAACCGCGACCTTGGTTAGAGTAAAGATGGCGAAGCCCAGGGCGATGCCGAACAGTACGCTGCGCGGCGAGATAGACAGTTGGTGGCGGCCGAGCAAGAGGAGGACGACCAGGGCGCAAAGCACGGCTCGGGCCCCGCGATCGGCAGTGATGAGCGACGCTAAGCGGTCGCTGCCAAAGCTATGCCCGGAAGCTAAAAACGTGATCAAGGCAGCCAGTATCAAGATGACGGCGGCCCAGCGAAACACCATGTGGCCGAAATCGCGCAAGGCCGTAAACTTCCGAAAGGCGAGGCGAAACAGCTCGTCCACCAGAGCCAGGGAAATGAGGATACTGAGCGCAGCCATGACCCAATAGGCGAAAAAATAGGCTGCATAGGAGATCCGGTACATGGTGAGCAGGATAGATAGCGGATAGAACCTGGAGGATGGTGTAGGCGTAGAAAAAAGGGAATTGCCGGTCGAGGCCCCGCCTGCGCATAATTACCAGCACAGCTACTTGCAGGCAAGGGGAAATGAGCCAGAGCGCGTAGTCGATCGAGTGGAAATGCATTACGCTACCCAGGGCGGGAATGGTTGCGAACGCGTTACATCAGACATCAGACACAACGCGTCTTGGTGCAGACCCATGGGGGCTTGAACAGCCCTGCTCTAAGCGTAGTCCAAAGTAGTAACTAGACATCACTTTAACTGTAAAGCAGAAGCGCGAGGTTGCGGGGTTTATTTAAGAGATCGCCATACCTTGTCTGTATTCCCAAGAAAGGACGACGCTATGTCCAGCGCCCAATCAAGCGAACCGGCAATCCGCTTCGAGGGAACATGCCCAATCCTCAGAGTAGCGAACCTGCAAGCCAGCCAGGATTACTACGTGAATGTGCTGGGCTTTAAAGTCGACTGGGGCGATCCGGACATCATGATCTCGGTATCGCGCGGGCGATGCAGCCTGATGCTTAGCGCCGGTGATCAGGGACATCCGGGAACGTGGGTGTGGGTGGGGGTGAGTGACGCGGAACGCCTGTTCGAGGAATATCGTGCAAAGGGGGCAAAGATACGACATCCGCCGACCAACTACGCCTGGGCGCTGGAGATGCAAGTTGAGGATCCGGATGGTCACGTGCTGCGCATGGGGTCGGAACCGAAAGCAGACGAGCCGTTTGGGGACTGGCTGGATATGAAGGGCGATTCCTGGAGGAAGAATGCAGCCGGTCGCTGGGTGAAAGTCACGTAGGCAGGCGGGTGGCTTCGTGCGGAATAACGCTGGTGATAGTAGGAAGCAAGGACTATGATTTGCCGACGCCACGGAGTCTGAGGAGGATACCTGTGAAACGTAGTCCCAAGGGCATAGCCAGCCTTGCTCTAGTTTGTTTTGGATGGGTCGTACTTGCCGGCTTGCCAGCCGCAGCGGCAGACGACTCGAGCCCTCAGCCCATCTACCATCAGCCGGTGGCATTTGCCATCAGCCCGCCGCTGCGCGAACTTGCCAAACTGCCGGTACCGCCGCACTACAGTTTTCACCTGGCACATTCGGTGAGGCGTACCAATACGAATCCGGCGACGCCGTATCAGTTCGATCCGGTGGAACAACGAAGCAGCGGAGGTCCGACGACTATCACTACGGGCTTGAACCTGTTGGGTCTGGACAATTCGCAGGCTTGCGATTGCGAACCGCCGGACACGAACGCCGCCGTGGGCGACACCCAGGTGGTGGAGTGGGTGAACGTGGCTTACCAGATCTACAACAAGACGACGGGCGCGGTCGAGCTTGGACCGGTGCAGGGCAACCAGTTATGGAGCAGCCTGGGCGGGGCGTGCGCGCGAAACAACGACGGCGATATCATCGCGCAATGGGATCGTGTTGCTCACCGCTGGGTGATGGCGCAGAACGTGTTCAACGGACCGCCTTATTACGCCTGCGTGGCGGTTTCCACCAGCAACGACGCCACCGGAAGCTATTACGAATACCAGTTTCCGTTGAGCAACGATTTTCCGGATTATCCTAAGTGGGGTTTGTGGCCCAGCGGCTACTTTGAAACCAACAACAACTTCGGCAACATCAACTTCGACGGCTCCTACGTGTGCGGCTACAACAGCGCGAAGCTGCTGGTAGGCGACAGTTCGGCCGAACAGATTTGTTTCCAGCTGACGCCTAACGATTCCAGCCTGCTGCCGGGCGACGTCGACTCCAATGTACCGCCGCCATCAGGGCAGGATGAGTTCTTTATCGGCAGCTACGATGTGGACTCGACCAACAATCACCTATACCTGTATTCCATGCATCCGGTGTTCTCGAACCCGTCGCAGTCGACGTTTACGGGTGGGGGTTTGGCCAATCCGATTACCGTGCCCACCTACACGCCATTCTGTCCGCTGAGCGAGTCCTGTGTTCCGCAGAAAGGTACCTCGGTGCGGGTGGATGCGTTGGGCGATCGGGTTATGTATCGCTTCGCGTATTGGGACGACGGGCCGGCTGTCAGCGTGGGAGCCAATGCGGGCCGATTGCGGCAACAGCACTGGTACGTGAATCATGTGACCACGGCTTCGAGCAGCCAGGCCGGTGTGCGGTGGTATGAGTTCCGGGCCAATGTGAAGAAGGTCGACCTGACCGGCGTGTCGCTGTTCCAGTCGGGCACCTTCGCACCGGATACCAACAACCGCTGGATGGCGTCGATGACGCAGGACAAGGAAGGCGACATCGCGCTTGGCTACAGCCTGGCGAGCACCAGCGTTTACGACTCCATTTATGCTACGGGACGAGTTCCGACCGACACCTTGGGACAGATGGAGACGGAGATCCCGCTGGTTGTCGGGACGGGCTCGCAGGGCAGCAATCGATGGGGCGATTATTCCAGCATGTCGATTGACGGAGCGGATGGATGCACGTTCTGGTATACGCAGGAATATTATGCGGTGCCGGCGGGCTCGAACTGGCAAACGCGGTTGGTGTCGTTCAAGTTCGACGGCTGCCAGTAGGGACGAACTCGTGCCCGGTAAAAGCGCCCACCAGCCTTCGCAGGCGTGGTGGGCGTAGTTTTGCAAGCTTCCCGCCTGCACGCTAGAAATAAGGCGAATGTTATTGCACCTTGGGAATTTCAGCCTGGTCCTGCGCCACCTTGGAGGTGAGCAAGGCGACGTGGCCATCTTCCATGTCCGCCAGCTCGTGATAGAGCTGACGCAAAGGTCCATCGGCAGTCTGCTGCCACAGCTTGGCATAGTATTCCTGGGCGCCGACTTCAGCCTTCAAGGCGACCCTCAGGGCACGGACCCTTGCCTGTTCTCCATCTTCGCGGGGACGAAAAACGTCGCCGTCTTCTAATCGCGGCACCTCGATGAACTCGACCAGGTCCTCCTCGGTCAGGGAACAGGGGGCGTCGCCGAATTGTTCGTCATACTTTTGCTGCAGCAGTTGACGATGGCCGCGCTCTTCCACCGCCATTTCCCAAAACACGGTACTGATTTCCAAGGACTCTTCGTCACCGAACTCGGTGAAGATTTCGGCGAAGCGGTGGTAAACCTCGGCATTGCGCTCTTCCACGAAGATCGCGATATGCAAGGCTTCCTTAGGGTCGAGCGAGGCAAAACTACGCTTCATGTGAGCTTCTCCAGGTGGCAGGGACAGGGGGAATTCTATCCGCACAAGAGGGGGAGGAGGCTTGGGTCAGACAAAGAAGTTGAATCTGATTTTCAAAACGGGAATTCCCTCGGATGGGAATTCTAGTGGCAACGGGTGGAATTCAGGCGTTGGTTTTCGCTCGCTCGGCCTCGATTTTGGCGATGGTGCGTTTCAGCCAGTGTTTGACGTTCTCCCGCAACTCCTCCTCGGTCTGGGTGGGGGAAGCCACGGTAATGCCATGACGATTCAGGGGGATGTGGTGGCAGGGCACATCCGCAGTGCGGTACTCCTCGGGAACGAAATCATACAGCAGGCACTCATGGCAGGCATGAGGGCGAGTTGGGTCTCCGTGGTTGGGGCAGCTGAGCGAGTCCTGAAAGATAGAAGCCGGTCCCCACGGGGTGCTGTACCAGTTGCCGTAGCCGCCCTGTTCCAGGAAATTCAGCTCATAGCGTAAAACTTCGAGAACGTCGCGCTTATCTTCCGACATGATTGCCTCCCCGGCAGGCGTCCCTTCCGGTCACCCAATCCTGATGTCATTGTGGTCTGTGGGCGCACAGGTGGGCTGTGACGCACCTCACGCGGAGTTGTGATTAATGAGGGAAGCGGTGTGGACGCCCTCCCGGCGCGGGCGAACCGCAGGTCCTTCGACTCCGGTGCGCAAAAGCGGCGCACCTCGCTCAGGATGACATGCTGGATAGGGGTCCTTCGCTGGCGCTCAGGATGACAGCTCAAGAGAAGTGGCGGTGCAGGTTGATGCTACGTGCCCCTGAGTTCTTAATGCGAAATGAGAAATGCCAAACGCGAAGTGCCAAGTGCGCAATGCCAAACGCCAGGTGCGAAATGCTAAGTGCCAAGTGTTCAGCCCCGAGTGCTGAAGACTGAAAGCTGAGTGCTGAGTGCTGAGTGCTAGCTATTCCCGTTCTCGCGACCTTTTTTCTTGATCTCGATGTTCAGGCGCTTGATCTTCTGATTGAGGGTGGAGAGGGGGATGCGGAAGCGGTCGGCGGCTTCCGTCTGGTTCCAGTTGCACTTCTCCAGCATGTCGCCGATGACGCGGCGTTCGCAGTCTTCGATGATCTCGAAGAGCGAAGCGTCGGGGCGGTGGTCCATGATGGCGAATTTGCTGCCGCGGCCGGTAAGGTTTTCCGGCAGCAGTTCCGGGGTGAGTGCGCCTCCGGTGGCCAGCACCACGGCGCGCTCCATTACGTTTTCCAGTTCGCGTACATTGCCCGGCCAGTCGTAGTCCATCAGGGGGCGCAGAGCTTCCGGGGTGACGCGCAGAGGGGTGCGGCCGTTCTCGTGGGCGAACTTGTCGATGAAGTGCGCCACCAACGGGGGAATGTCGTTCTTGCGCTGGCGCAGGGGAGGCAGGTCGATGGTGATGACGTTCAGGCGGTAGAACAAGTCTTCACGGAACTTGCCTTCCTTCACCTGCTGGCGGAGGTCGACGTTGGTGGCGGCGATGATGCGCACGTCCACCTGAATTTCGTTGATGCCGCCCAAATGCATGAACTTCCGATCCTGAAGCACGCGCAGGATCTTGGCCTGGGTTTCCAGGCTCATGGTGCCGATTTCATCGAGGAACAGGGTGCCGCGGTCGGCGACCTCAAACAGGCCTTTCTTACTGGCGATGGCGCTGGTGAAGGCTCCCTTGACGTGTCCGAAGAGGGTGGACTCGAGCAGATCGCCGGGTACGGACCCGGTGTTCACGGGAACGAACGCGCGGTCTTTGCGCGTCGAGTTCATGTGGATGGCTTTGGCGATGAGCTCCTTGCCGGTGCCGCTTTCGCCTTGCAGCAAGACGGTGGAGCGGCTGGGCGCGACCTGGGCCACCAGGTCGAAGATGCGCAGCATGGGCTCGCTCTTGCCGATGATGTACTCGAAGTTGTAACGCTGCTTAAGGGCACGCTTGAGCTGGATGACTTCTTCTTCGGCGCGGCGGCGGCCGACGGCAGTGCGTACGTCGGCGAGCAGCTTTTCGTTGTCCCAGGGCTTCTGGATGAAATTGGTAGCGCCGGCCTGCATGGCGTTGACGGCGTTCTCCACCGTGCCATAGGCGGTGATCATGATGACCGGCAACTCGGAATCGCGCTCGCGAATTTCCTGAAGAATCTCGATGCCGTTGCGTTCGGGCAAAGCGTAATCCAGCAGCACCAGGTCGAAAGGGCGTTCGGCGATGCGGGTCAGTCCTTCGAGGCCGTCGTTAGCGGTATCGACGGTGTAGCCTTCGAACTCCAGCAGGGTTTGCAGCGACTCGCGGATGGCGGCTTCGTCGTCGATGATGAGGACTATGCCGGGCGAGCTGACTTCACGGCCAGTCAGGGAACGACTGATAGTTGCTTCAGGCACTGACTGCCTTTCTGACCATGGGGAATTCCATGGTGAATGTCGTGCCCTGTCCCGGGGCGCTGTCGACGCGAATCTTGCCGGCGTGTTCCTGGATGATGCCGTAGGTCACGGAGAGTCCTAAACCGGTACCACCGCTGTGCCCTGTCTTCGGCTTGTTCTTGGTGGTGAAGAAGGGATCGTAGATGCGCTGGATGTGCTCCTGCGCGATGCCGGTACCGGTGTCGGAGACCAGGACCTGCACGTTGCGGCCGTTGAGGGTGCTGATGCGCAACGTGCCGCCACCCGGCATGGCGTCTTTGGCGTTGAGGAACAGGTTCAGGAACACCTGCTGCAGCTTGCCGGTGTTACCGTGAATGGGCGGCAGATCGGAATAGAAGTCCTGCTCGACACTGACGCGCGCGGTTTTGAACTGATGCTCTAACAAGGTCAACGTATCTTTGATGACGCGATTGAGGTCGACGTCGGTAAATTCCGTCCCCGAAGTGCGAGAAAAATTCAACAAGCTGTTGACGATCTCAGAGGCGCGGAAGGTCTGCTTGGTGATCTTTTCCAGCAGGACGGACTGCTTCTCGTCGGCATGCACCTGCTTGGCGAGCATCTGGGCGTAGGACGAGATGACCGCCAGAGGCGTGTTGACTTCGTGGGCGACGCCGGCCGCCAGCAATCCGATGGACGAGAGCTTCTCGGCTTGCGAGAGCTGCGACTCCAGCCCGATGCGCTCGGTAATGTCATCGACGATGATGAGCCGGCCAATCACGCTGAAGTTCTTGCTGACCAGGGGAGCGATGGCGATGTTGGTAACCCGGGTGTCGCCGGCGGTGGTGCCCAGCCGGAACTTGTACAGGTTGTGAATGCCCTGGGTCGGGCGCACGCGGTGATACTCCTCGAGGAAGGGGATCGGCATCACCTCGATCAGGGGACGCCCAAGAGCTTCCAGGCGGGGCAGAGCGAACATCACTTCCATCTGCGAGTTCCAGGACTCGATGCGGTCTTCGAGGTCGACGGCCATGACGCCGACGCTGATGGATTCCACGATGTTCTCGTTGAACTCCTTCAGGCGCTCGTACTGGCCGACTTTTTCTTCCAGCGATTTGTAGAGGCGCGCGTTCTGTACGGCGATGCCGATGTAGCCGGCCAGGGTCTCCAGCAACTGAACGTCTTCGCTGGAGAGGAAGTCACCTTCGGCTGTTTTGCCCAAGCCCAGCACGGCGATCATGCGGTTCATCACCGTGCACGGGATGTAGTAGTTCAGCTCTAGCCGGCGGATGGTTTCGCGGCCACGTGGCGTTTCACGCACCGCCTGGTTGGTGTTGTCGAAGAACAGATGGCCCGCCTGCCATTCCGGACGCTGGACGTGCAGGAAGTCAAAGTCTAGTCCGCCAGTATCGGAGATGCCATACGACTGCGCCAGCGAGAACTGCTCCGGCCGCTCGGGATCGGAGAGGAAGATGGCCAGACGGTCCACCATCAGCGTCCGCGACAGGCGGTCGACGATGGAGGTGAGCATCTTGTCGAGATCGGTTTCCGAGTTCAGGTCGCGGCCGAACTCGATCAGGGTCTTCCGGTAGTCGTAACGTTTGCGATAGAAGAACTTGTCGAGGTAGTCCTGCACCCAGTTCTTGAATGGGTCGAACAGCAACGCCGTGACCGCGATAGCCACCATCAATCCGATGGGACCGACGCTGGGGAAGTTCTGGTGGAACATGACCGAGGCCATGCCCACCGCGCCAAAGTAGGCAGCGGTGATGGCGCCGGCGGCGATGGTGTAGGCCATGCCGCGCTTGAAGATCAGGTCAACATCCATCAGGCGATAGCGGAAGATGGCGTAGCCGAAGGTGAGCGGCAGGAAGACCAGCGACAGAACCGAAACTTTCATCCCCAGTCCGGGAACGGCCCCGAACAGGTACGGGATGATGTAGAAGAGCGTGAAGGGCGCGACCGAGAGGATGGTGCCGCGGGTCACCCACTTCATCTGCTGGCGTAGGATGGCCGTCTCGGCGTGCTGGTAGCTATGCCACAGTGTGTAAGTAGCGGCAATAAAGTAAGCCGAGAGGTAAACCCATTCCACACGGTCAAGGTTGTAGCGCAGGACTTCACTGGGCTGCAACAGGACGATGACGCAAATATGGATGGCCAGCAGCAGGGCGCCGGGAACGTAAACCGTGGGAACAATCCAGCGGTTGCGATTGACTACCGCTTTGCGCTCCGGGAAGGTCAGCGCGAAGTGCAGGAACAAGGCGGGCTGGAGCAGCCACGCGACTACATTCGACCAATAGACAATCCAGTCGAAATCGTTCAGCTTTCCGGTGTAGTGGAAGGAGTAGAAGATGAACGAGACCAGACAGAAAACATAGAAGTGCGTACTCTTAGGCGCTGTCCAACGTCGCAACAGGACGTAGATGCCGATGCCGAGGTAAACCAGCGCGATCAGGCGTAGTCCAGAGAAGAGGGAGCGATCGGCCGGGGCCAGAATCAGCGGGGCTTCCAAGGGGACGCCCTGGCGAGTCAGCGAATAGGTGACCTTGGACCAGACGCCGGTGCGGTAGAGGTTTTGCTCCAGGCCGCCTACATTAGCGACGTTGTGGCCATCGACGGCCAGGAGGCGGTCGCCGGGCTTGATGCCGGCTTTCTGGCCAGGGCCATCGACGTCGACTCTCTGGGCACGTAGGTGGCCTGCATCTTCCACCCACCAGACGCCGTCATAGGGAGAGAAATACTCTCGATCTTTCTGGAAATTGATCCACGCGAAGGCAATGGCCGCCACGCTGAGCAGCGCCAGGAAGATTGCAACAAACCGCGTTTGTAAATCCCGGTCCATCGGAGCAGGTGGCTGATGGGGCAGACGCACGGGTGGGATTACTCCCACGAGCCTACCATCATTGAGCAACTGCGATGCCATGCTCCCATCCTCGGTGAAGTCCGTAACCCTATGCTTATGAGCGGCTTCCGGAATTATAGAACGGGGACCGTAAAGTAAATACTATTATTGGAATTTCCGTGTGAAATATCGAATAGTCGTGTTGCGACTAAAGTACATGTACTCGGTGTGATTTGTAACCCGTCGTTCAGCAACAAGTTCCACGGTTTGATGTGAGATGCAGATATATGCTTCAGCGGAAGCTGGACGTCGGAGATGGCTGAAGGACCGATAGCGTCGCCGGCACAGCGAGCGTGTAAGTTAGGGGATCATGAGTTCAGGAACCACAACAGCGGCGGTACTGGGACTGAGCGCGGCGGGTGTTTGGGGCGGCGGCGACTTTGCCGGCGGGATCGCGGCGAAGCGAGCTAGCGTCTTCCGCGTGGTTGCCGGGGCGCATGCTTGCGGGCTGCTGTTGATGCTGGTGCTGGCGCTGATGACGCGCGAGCCTATACCACCTTGGTCTTCGTTTGGGTGGGGAGCTTTCGCCGGTATTTCCGGTGGCCTCGGGATCGCCGCCTTGTATCGCGGGCTGTCGATTGGGCGAATGGGCGTGGTGGCGCCGGTGGCGGCGGTGATATCGGGAATTCTGCCGGTGCTGGTGGGCATGAAGACGGAAGGAATGCCGGACCGGCTGCAACTCGCCGGATTTGGATTGGCGATGGTCAGCATCTGGCTGGTGGCGCGACCGGATGGAGAAATCGATTCGCATCGGGGGCTGGGGCTGGCGGTCTTTGCGGGTGTGATGTTTGGGCTGTTCCTGGTTTCGGGTAAGCAGGCAGGACACTTCGGCGTCTTCTGGCCGCTGGTGGGGGCGCGCATTGCGTCCACGATTTTGATGCTGATCATCGTGGCCTTCTCGGCCAGCGATGGACGCTCGCTGCGGCCGGCGCTGGTGCCGATTCTGCTGTCGGGGGTGCTGGACTCTTCGGCCAATGCGTTGTTCATCGCCGCGACTCGCTACGGGCGGCTGGATGTTGCGGCGGTGTTGTCGTCGCTTTATCCGGCGAGCACGGTGATTCTGGCGCGGGTTTTGCTGAAGGAGCGAATTTCGCGTTGGCAGAGTGTGGGGATTGTGGGGGCGCTGATCGCAGTGGCGCTGATATCGACGCGGTGAAGGTCGATGGGGGCCACCGGCTGAAGCCGGTTCAGTGAAGGGAAGCAGGGTTTTTCGGCACGACCGAAGTCGTGTCCTGACACAGTCGTGGGGTTCGATGCGGGTATAGGGGTCCTTCGCTGGCGCTCAGGATGACAATCAAAAACAATTGCAATCGTTAGGTTGCCAGGGCCGGGGCGGCCCAGGCGAACTGAAAAACCGCTAGCGGCGGTTCGCAGTAGGTCACGTCCATGTCGAGGTAGGCGTCGGCGACGATCCAGTAGTAGGTCTGGATGGTTGAGACGAGGATGTCGATGGCCGCATCCAGGGCGCGATGGGTAGAAGCCAAGGCGGAAAGCGTGCGCTCGTGGTGGGCAATGTGGGGAACAACCACGCGAGCCAGGTTATTTGCGGCCCGGGCCAAGGCTTCGCGATCATCGGCGAGTTCGCGCTCGGTAATCTTATCGTGCAGCAGTTGCGGATAGTCGGACAGTTGATCCAGAGTCCGAGGCAGCGACATGCTTTCCTGGGTATTCATCAGCAAGCCGAGGACGCGCGCGGTCATGCCGTCGGCGTAGGTGGCGCGGACCATGTCGAGCACGGCACTGCGGGCCTGGTTGAGCTGCGGGTTGGGCTCGATGATCTCGCGCTCCAGCTTCCAATAGACGTCGCGGTCGGTGGCCAGGCTGAGGACCTGGCAGCCGATCTGGCGGAGTTCGGTTTTGGCGCGTTCGCGGAATTGTTTTTCGCTCAACATAGCAAGCAAAGTGTAGCCGGAAGGGTGAACATGACTCTGTGATTTGGGTCACTGGAGGAAGAATTTTCGGCGGGGATGAGCCTGACGTTGGGATGAAGGTCGTCGGTAACAGGCTGCCGCAAAGTGCCTGGACGGCTCGTCGGACTGAAGTCCGCCTCGGCGCTGATCATAAAGAAACTTCTATCGGCATGGCTGAAGCCGTGCCCTGACACGAAGCTCACACTATGAGAGTTATTGGCGCGCTTTGGTTTTCAGATTTGCGCCCGGCGGGTCACGTTACAATAAAGGTTTTGCGAGGTCATCATCGTGTCTGCCTACCAAGAGATCGTCGAACGCGAACAGAAGTATCTGCTGAACACCTATGCCCGGTACCCGCTGGCCATTGCCCGGGGCAAGGGCGTGTACCTTTATGACGTCGAGGGCAAGCGCTACCTGGATTTTTTGACCGGGCTGGGAGTCAACGCGCTGGGTCATGCGCACCCGCGCATCGTGAAGGTGATTCGCGACCAGGCGGCCAAGGTCATTCACGTTTCCAACCTCTATTACAACGAGTACCAGGGACTGCTGGCGGAGAAGCTGTGCACGGCGTCGGGACTGGACCGCGCGTTCTTTTCCAACAGCGGCACTGAGGCGATTGAAGGGGCGCTGAAGATGATGCGTGCCGCCGGGCATGCGGTCGGGGGGCCGGAAAAGTCGGTCATCATCGCGCTGGACAATTCGTTCCATGGCCGCACCATGGGTGCGCTGGCACTCACCGGGCAACCCAAGTACCGCAAAGATTTCGATCCCATGCTGGAAGGCGTGCGCTTTGTGCCGCGCAACGACGTTGAAGCTCTACGCAGTGCCATGGATGAGAAAGTTTGCGGCATTGTGCTGGAGCCGATCCAGGGGGAAGGCGGCATTCAGGAAACGACGCCGGAGTTCCTGCAAGCTTGCCGCGAATTGGCCGATCAGCATCAGGCGGCGCTGATGTTCGACGAGATCCAGTGCGGCATGGGGCGCACCGGCAAGCTGTTCGCGTTCCAGCATTTCGGGGTGACGCCGGACGTGGTGTGCATCGCCAAGCCGATTGCCGCAGGATTGCCGCTGGGGGCGTTTCTGTCGAGCGAGAAGTTTGCGCAGCACATTACCCCGGGCAAACACGGTACGACTTTTGGCGGAGGCCCGCTGACCTGCCGCGTGGCGCTGGAGTACCTGGCGATTCTGGAAGACGAAAACCTGCTGGAGCGGGTGCAGCGCGTGGGGGCCTACTTCGCCGGCAAACTGAAGGAGATGGTGGAGAAGTTCGATATCGCGACGGAAGTGCGCGGGGTGGGCGCGATTCAGGCGCTGCAGTTGAGCATTCCGGGCAAGCCGGTGCTGGAGGGCTGTCACGCAAATGGGTTGCTGATCAACGTGACGCAGGATACCGTGCTGCGCTTCCTGACGCCGTTTCTGCTGGAAGAGAAGCACGTGGATGCGGGAGTGCGGATTCTGCGCAAGCAGTTGGCGGCGGCGCAGAAGCAGGCCAAAGCAGAGAAGAGGGCTGCGGCTCGGGCGTAGGAGTGGGCTGTACCTCGGTCGGGATGACGGCGGAGGGAGTTCCTTGCGGGTATAGGGGTCCTTCGCTGGCGCTCAGGATGACAAAAAGCAGTGGCCAGTGGTCAGTTATCGGAAGCAGTGCGGCCGCGCACGGTAGGACGGTTGGTCCCTCCGCTCCCACCCAGAAGCGCCTCCCCGGCTTCGCTTCGGTCGGGATGACAGCGGGGGAGTTCATTTGGGGTATAGGGGTTCTTCGCTGGCGCTCAGGATGACAACTTAGATTGAGAATCAGTGGGTGAGAAAGATGGGTTGCGTGGGAACGTGCTGTCCCTGCCTGGGCTTGTAACCGGCGATTAACTTGAGGGCGCTATCGTGGGGCGGGGTGTCAAGCCATGGCGAATCAGCTTTCCGCGATCAATCACATTGTTGTCTTAATGCTGGAGAACCGGTCGTTCGACCAGATGCTGGGGCTGTTGTATTCGGCCAGCGGCAATGTCTCGCCTAGTGGACAACCGTTCGAAGGCTTGACGGGCGAGGAATCGAACCCGGGGACGGATGGGAAAGCCGTGACGGTTTACCCCATCAAGCCCACCGATTCTTATGCGTACTACATGCCCGGGGCCGATCCGGGTGAAGGCTATTCCGCCACCAACTCACAACTATTTGGAAGCAACACCGCGCCGGTACCTCCCGTTGCCACCAACCAGGGATTTATCACCGATTTCAGCTACACGCTGGGATGGGAGGCGACGGAAAAGTGGTCGATCCTGGCGGGCACGACGGCCAACGACATCATGGGCATCTATCCGCCGACGATGTTGCCGGTGCTGTCGGGCCTAGCAAAGGGCTTTGCGGTTTGTGACTACTGGTTTTCGTCGGCGCCAACGGAGACGCTGCCCAACCGGGCGTTCGTCAATGCCGGTACGTCGCAGGGTCACATGGATGACGCGACCAAGAAATACACCTGTCCCAGCATTTTTGGGTTGCTGACTGCCCACAACGTGAGCTGGGCGATTTACGGCTACGACGCTCCCCCGCTGACGCGGATGGATTTCGCCGACACCACCAGCGCAGCTGACAGCCACTTCGGACTGTTCACCGATTTTCAGGCGGCGGCCGCGGCGGGAACGCTGCCGGGGTATACGTTTCTGGAGCCGAGCTGGGATGCGGCCGGCAACAGCCAGCATCCGAACTACAACGTGGCGCTGGGTGAGCAACTGATTCACGACGTTTACTACGCTTTGCGCAATGGTCCCGGGTGGGACCAGACGCTACTGATCATCACTTACGACGAACACGGAGGCTGTTATGACCACGTGCCTCCTCCGCAGGGAGCGGTACCTCCGGACGCGTCCGCGGGAGAATACGGATTCGACTTCAAGCGTTTCGGAGTGCGGGTGCCAACGGTGCTGGTGTCGCCGCTGATCGCCGCAGGAACGGTGTTTCGTGTGCCTGCGGGCGCCATGCCGCTGGACCACACATCGATTTTGAAGACGGTAGAGACGCGCTGGAATTTGCCGGCGCTGACCGCAAGGGATGCGGCAGCCATGCCAGTGGGAGACGTGCTTACCTTGACGAAGGCTCGCACGGACGATCCGTTACAAGGCGTGACCGTGCCGGTGGCCAGCGAACGTAATCCGGATGCAGACCGCCCGTCGCATTTGCAGGAAGTGCAGGCGGAACTGGTGGCGCAACTGCCAATTCCCGACGAGCAGGGACGGACGCACCATACCATGCCCGTGTTGACCACCAACAGCGATTACAAAGCGTACATTCGCACGCGCACGGCGGCGTGGATGGCGTCGCGCAAGCAGGGCAATTCCTAGCAGCGCGTAAATGCCATTTTTTATGGTAAATGGTAAAATAAATGGCATGAAGCTCAAAATAGACTCTTCCGGCCGCATCGTTGTTCCCAAGCCGTTGCGAAAGCGTTTGGGCCTTGATCGCGATCGGGAACTCGAAGCTGTTGAGCGACCCGACGGTGTGCTGCTGCGACGGATTCAACAGCAGCCCTCGCTGGTGAAGGCTGACGGGGTGTTGGTTCATCAGGGGTCAGCCGAGCGCGACGTGAATTGGGACGCCGTTATTGACGAGGTGCGGGAGGAAAGAATTCGAGATCTCCTCAAACCGTGATGAACATCTTTTTCGATACTTCAGTGTTGGTAGCAGCTTCGGTACAGAGCCACCCTCATCATGCGCAAGCTCTTCCTGCGCTGCAGCGAGTGATCGGCGGCAACGATCGCGGGGTTTTTAGCAACCACTCCATCGCGGAAGTTTTTTCCGCTTTGACCAGGATCCCTGTGGTGCCGCGAATCCATCCAGTCGAGGCAGCTCGGATAGTGCAGGAGAACATCCTGAGTCACTTTGAGGGTATATCTGTCGGAAAGAGTGACTATGTCGAGGCCATGAAAGCAATGGCGGCAGGTGGCTGGGTTGGCGGCAAGATTTACGACGCGCTATTGCTACGGAGCGCTGAGAAAGCTAATGTCGATCGCGTTTACACGTTCAATCTGAAAGATTTCAAACTGCTGGCACCGCCAAGTTTAAAAGATAAGATTCGTGCTCCGCAGTAGCCCGGAACGCTGCCGGCGGGAGTGAACGATGTTCATTCGGCCGAGCCGCAGGCTGGGTAAAACGGAAGAAGCAGCGGAACGTACGAACGAAATCTGTTTCCAGCCCGAGGGAACCGCAGGTCTTTCGGCTCCGGTCCGCAAAAGCGGCGGACCTGCCGCCTAGGATGACAGCTATCAGGAAAGCCAAGAGCTAAGGGCTAGGAGCCAAAACTTGCCATCTACAAGCGGCTAGCCTGCTACCTTTTCGGCGATCCAGGCGGCGCACTCGCGCGTGCCCAAAGTTCCACCTACATCTACCGTGGTTTTGTTGGCGCGGACGGCTTCCAGCACGGCGTTTTCGATCTTTTGCGACTCGGCGGCCATGCCCAGGTGGGCGAGCATCATGGCGGCGGTGAGGATGGAGCCCATAGGGTTGGCCATGTTTTTTCCGGCGATGGGCGGTGCGGAGCCGTGGACGGGTTCGAACATGGAAGTGCGGCCGGGATGAATGTTGCCACTGGCCGCCATGCCCAACCCTCCCTGCAGAGCCGCGGCCAGGTCGGTGATGATGTCGCCGAACATGTTGTTGGTGACGATGACGTCGAGTGAGCGGGGATCGCGCACCATCTGGAGGCAGAGGGCGTCCACATACATGTGCTGAGTTTGGATGTCGCTGTATTCTTTCGCGACCTCTTTGAACACGCGCTGCCAGAGGCCGCCGGCGAAGGTCATGACGTTGGACTTGTCGGACATCATCACTTTTTTGCGGCCGTTGGCGCGGGCGTACTCGAAGGCGAAGCGGATGACTCGCTCGACGCCTTTGCGGGTGTTGATGTCTTCCTGGGTGGCAACTTCTTCGGGCGTGTTCATCTTGAAATTGCCGCCCATGTCCATGTAGACGCCTTCGGTGTTTTCGCGAATGACGGTGAAGTTGATGTCGTCGGTAGTGACGTTTTTCAGCGGGCAGAGCGACGGGTCGAGCAGGCGCACGGGACGGACGTTGGCGTAGAGGTCCATCTTGAAGCGCATGCCGAGCAGGATTTCTTTGGCGTGAATGTTGGTGGCCACGCGCGGATCGCCAAGCGCGCCGACGAAGATAGCGTCAAAGTCGCGGGCCAGCATTTGGAAGCCGTCAGCGGGAATGGTGGTGCCGTCGATGAGGTAGCGGTCGGCACCCCAGTCGAAGGTGGTGAACTCAACGGGAGCGCCGCTGGCGCGAACCACTTCGAGTGCGTTGGGGATGACTTCCTTGCCGATGCCGTCTCCGGGAACGACTGCGATGCGTTTGGTCATAAGGTCAGGAAATCTTAACAGTGGCTGGTGGCCAGTGGCCAGTTGTGCGGAGGGGAGCGGCTGCGTGTGTGCCTGCCTGCCTGCGGTCAGCTTCAGGGGGGCCGAACCGCAGATCCTTCGACTCCGGTGCGCAACAGCGGCGCACCTACGCTCAGGATGACAGCCGTGTAGAGCTATGCTCAATGCTCATTGCCGACTGCTCATTGCCGACTGCTCATTGCCGACTGCTCGTTGCTTCATTGCTCATCGCTCATTGCTTATTGCTCACCGCCCACTGCTGGCTCGCCGCTGCCAATGGCCAATTGCCATGGGAGATGTTAGCTGCCGTCCTTCCCCCACAATCCTTTTGGCTGACCGTATAATCAAATATTCGTATGAGTGTTGCGACTTTACAGGACAAGCTGTCGGCGTCGGGCGCGAGGCTGGGAAGCTACCGGGGCGCCGAAACTCCCGCCACGTTCGGCGATACGGCTGCCGAGTTCGAAGGCCTTGCTGCTGGGAAGTGCCTTGTTTGATATGAGTTGGCAGGCCAAGCTGCTGATCAGCGGAGGTGACCGGACGCGCTGGCTCAACGGCATGATCACCAACAACATCCGCGATCTGGCACTGGGGAACGGCGTCTACAACTTTATTCTGACGCCACAGGGACACAACCAGGGGGACCTGGTGGCCTATAACCGCGGCGATTACCTGCTGGCGGCCACCGATCGCGAACAAGCCGCGGCAGTTGCAGCAATCCTAAACCGTTACATCATCATGGACGATGTCGAGATCGAAGACATCAGCGACAAGCTGGCGACGGTCGGGATTGCCGGACCAAAGGCGGCGGAGTCGCTGTCCAAGGCGGGGATCGATGTGACGCAGCTTGAGCCCGGACAGGTGGTGGATCGGGAGTGGCAGGGAATCGGCATATCGGTGGCGCGCAGCGTCCATCCTGCCATGGATGGGTATGAGATATGGCTGGCCGGGGAACACGCCGACAAGGTTTGGGATGGATTAGCATCGGCCGGCGCGACGCCGGTGGGCAGCGATGCGCTGGAGCTGTACCGGATCGCGCGCGGGATACCGCGTTATGGCATTGATCTGCGGGAGCGCAACTTGCCGCAGGAGACGGGTCAACAGCACGCTCTCAACTTCATTAAGGGTTGTTACATCGGGCAGGAGATTGTCGAACGCATTCGGGCGCGCGGTAACGTGCACCGCACCTTGATCGGCTTTGAGGTCGAGGGAGATCCGCCGCAGCCGAGGACAACCGTCCGCGCTAACGATAAAGACATGGGAGAAATTACCAGCGCGGCGAGGGTGCCGCTTCCTGCCGGCGACCGCGTTTTGGCGCTGGGCTACCTGCGGCGCGAAGTGGCCATCGACGGAACCACGGTGCAGGTAGGCGAGCAACGCGCGACGGTGCGCACACTTCCTTTTACTTTCAGCGAATAGACGGAGCTTATGGCAGAAAAAGAGAAACGACCTGAATTTGTAGTAACCGATCGCCGCCTTTTCAGCACCGATGGCGAGATTCGCCAGGATGTGGTGGAGGCTGAAGAGCGTCGCGAGGAGCGGGAGCGCGAAAACCGGGAAGCGCAGCAGCGCAACAACGACGAGCGAGCAGCGCAGAAACAGGCCGAGCAGGCGCAAACCGCGGACGCGGCGGGTGCAGCCGGGCCGGGAGACGCTGCTCCGGAAGCGCCGACCGCGCAGGAACAGAAGGAATCGGTGGATGCGTACCAGCAGTCGACGCGGGAGATTGATTCGCGCATCGAAAGCGAAATGCGCAAGCAGGGACGGTCACACAGCGCCAAGGACTTCGAGATCACGTTCGAGAAGTTCGTGGCGTCGCTTTACATGACAGCGCTGATGCAGTTGGGGTTGGCGGCTCCCCAGGGTGCGAAGCCCGAAGTGGATTTGATCGGCGCGCGGCAGACGATTGACACGCTCTCCTTGTTGCAGGAGAAGACCAAGGGCAATCTGACGCCGGCGGAAGAGAACATGTTCCACAACGTGCTGTACGAGCTGCGCATGGCTTACCTGGAAGTGACCAACCTGATCACGCGGCCTCCGCAAGGCGCTCCGGGCGCTGACGGCAAGGCCTAATGAAAGCTACACTCACGGTGCTGGGCAGTGGGACCTCGATGGGAGTGCCGACCATCGGGTGCGACTGCGCAGTGTGCTGCTCGGCCGATCCGCACGACCGGCGGACGCGGCCGTCGATCATGCTGCAATGGGACGACCCTCAGCCCGTCGCGCAAACGGCGGGCGTGTCGGGGAGCCCGAAGCGTACGGTGCTGATCGACACCACGCCGGATTTTCGGGAGCAGGCGATCCGCGAAGGTATTCGCAAGCTCGACGCCATTCTTTACACGCATGGGCATGCCGACCACATCCTAGGCCTGGACGACGTGCGGCCGCTCAGCTTTCATCGAGTGACCGGCGGGAGCAAGATTCCATTGTTCGCCAGCGAGAACACATCGCGCGTTTTGCGAACGGTGTTTCGTTACATCTTCGACGCGGATTACAAGTACGGCGGCCTGGCGCAGGTTGACTTGCGGCCGGTCAATGGACCGGTGGAGCTTTTCGGGGCGACGTTTCAGCCGCTGGTGGTATTGCACGGTGACGTGCCGATTGAGGGCTATCGTTTCGGCAGTGCCGCGTACCTCACCGACTTCAGCAGCGTGCCTGAGGAGACGCTGGCACAGCTGGAAGGGTTGGACATCCTGTTCCTGGATGCGTTGCGCCATGCTCCGCACCCCACGCATTCGACGGTTGAAAACTCGCTGAAGATCGTGGAGCGCTTGCGGCCCAAGCGTACCTACTTCACCCACATTTCGCACGACCTGCCGCACCAGGAAACCAATGCTGGGCTTCCCGATCATGTGCGCCTGGCGCACGATGGCTTAAAGCTCGAGTTCGAGCTCTAGAGAATTGTTGGCCGATGCAAGTATTCCGCAAACTTGAAGACGTACCGCCCGATTTTGGTCCCACGGTGGTCAGCGTGGGGAACTTCGATGGAGTGCATCGCGCGCATCAGGAAGTGGTGCGGCACATGGCGGAGCGGGCACATGCGCTTCGCGGCAAAGCCGTGGTGGTGACGTTTGAGCCGCATCCGCTGCGCATTCTGCGGCCCGACGTGGCGCCCAAGCTGCTGGCTCCGCTGCCGGCTAAGCTGAAGCTGCTGGAGCGAACCAAGGTGGACGCGGTGCTGGCGCTGCCATTTACCCGCGATCTGTCGCTGATGTCGGCACACGATTTTGCGCGGCAGGTGCTGGCCCAGACGTTGCACGCGCGCGAAGTGCACGAGGGCTACAACTTTCACTTTGGCCACAAAGCGGAAGGCAACGTGGATACGCTGGCCGAGTTGGGCAGGCAATTTGGTTTCGACGTGCACATTTATTCGGAGCAGCTGTTGCGGGGACATCATGTGTCCAGCAGCGAGATTCGTAAATTGGTGGCCAAAGGAGAAGTGAGCCGGGCACGGGCCCTGCTGGGCAGGCCGTTCAGCATCTTCTCCAATCCGGGTCGAGGTCGGGGATACGGGCACAAGTACACGGTGCCGACAGTGAACCTGGCGCGCTATGACGAACTGGTGCCGGCGGACGGGGTATACATCACCTGGCTGCGGGTGGGCGGGGAGTGTTTCGAAGCGGTGACCAACGTGGGGAACCGGCCTACGTTCGGTGCGGATTCGTTTGCCATCGAAAGCCACATCCTGAATTTTCATCCTATCGATCTGCTGCCGGATACGGAGCTGGAGTTGATTTTTCTGAAGCGGCTGCGGGCGGAGGTGAAGTTTCCGTCAGTGGAAGCGTTGCGGGAGCAGATTGGCAAGGATGTGCACAAAGCCAGGCGCTATTTTGCGCTGGCGGGGAAAAGCGGGGGCTAAAGCCCGTCTAGCTTTTATGCCTTTTAGCGGCACGACTGAAGTCGTGCCCTGACACAGGCAGGTTTCATCAGGGTGCCCTGGCCGAGGTGAGGGTTCTTCGCGGGAATAGGGGTCCTTCGCTGGCGCTCAGGATGACAGGCCGAACGGACTGACAAAGGCGACTTCTGGCGGCGTGCCCTGCTCGCGGCACTGTTCTAGCGCTCGCGGATTTCTTTGCCGCCCGCTGTTTTGGTCCAGGTCTTCCCGCCGTCATTCGAGGATTCGGTTTGCCATTCCACCAGATCAGGCCCGTGGAACTGGTTGATGGTGCGATACTGCGTCGCATCCTTGCTGGCATCTTCAGTAGCCGAGTAAACCCAGTGGTTGCCGTCAGCGCTGATCTCGAGGGCAGTGCTGCGAGGTTTTTCGTCACCGAGCGAGATTCCATGGAAGAAGTATTTGCTGGTGGCCGGATCGAAGCCGTAAACCGAGAGATAACGGGTGTGTTTCCCGTCCGCGTTCACTTCCTGATCGCAAACCACGAATACGTGGTCGGGCGACCACGCACAGTTGCTCACGGCGGCGACCTTGGCGTCCTTGATGACCCATCGTCCTCCTACCCAACGGTCAAGAATGGCAGCGTCGGGCTTGTCGCCAGCGAACAGAGTGAGAGAACACAGAAGCAGCGAAACGTGGGCCAGGATTTTCATGACGTGCTCCGGAATGCAGGGCGTGACCATGATCAGTTGCGGCGTGAGTATAGAGAACATGGCGTCGTCGGGGGAGGGAAATGGGATGAACGCTCGTTGGCATTGATGAAGCGCACTACAGCGCAGTGGCCCCAGTCCGACGAACGGACCGATAGCGTCCCCGGAGGCTTGGATTGCACTGAAGCCGACAACCTGATAACTTTTGCCATTACCAAAAAAACAATGAAGAACGCCATTCGTCTTGTCCTTTTCTGCTGCCTGGCCTGCGCGCCCTTGCTGGCCCAACTACCTACCGACAGTCCAGTTGATGTGTTGCGCCATCCCGCCTGGAACAAGGGTCTGTTTATCGGCGGGGGAAGTACCGTCGACAGCTCGCCAAGCGGTCAGAACCTGGTGCTGGGCTTTCGTCTGGGTCGCGTCCTGACCGGTGAACACGGTTCCGGGATTTTGCGCGGCACCTACGAAATGGCCATCGATGTGATTCCGCTCGACGAGTATTGGATCAACGGCGGGCAGTACTCTGGCGGAATTGATCCCATCATCTTCAAGTGGAACTTCACCCACGGCTGCAAGATTGCCCCGTACGTCGCTGCCATCGGCGGCGTGCTGTTCAGCGCACACAACCTTCCGCCGGGAGACACGGCGCAGGTCAACTTCACCAGCGGGCCGGAGATCGGCGCGCAGATCTTCCGCAAGGGAAGGAATTCCTGGGACTTGTCGATCAAGGCCTATCACTTGTCGAACGCGTCGATCGGGAACCACAACCCGGGACTCAATGTGAATCTGCAGGGCATGTTGGGCTATACCTGGCATTAAGGACAGGCGAGCGATCGGACGCACATCAGGCACAGGGTTTCCCGTGGCAACGGTGCTATGTGCGATAACGAACAAGCGGTCGGGCTTCACGGCAACTATTCGCGGCGGCTTGATAGCGCTATACTGACCGTAACGAGCCTCCCCAATGAAACCCTCCGAGACACCACAGTCGCTTATTTTGTGTATTGACGACGCCGAAGTTGCCTTGCGGATTCGCAAGCTGCTGCTGGCCAGTGCCGGATACTCGGTGCTCACCGCCGCTTCCGGCGAAGAAGGTCTGGAAACCTTCCGGCAAAATCCCATCGACCTGGTCATTGCCGATCATTTCCTGTCAAACAAAACGGGAACGGAAATCGCAATGGAGATGAAGCAATTGAAGCCGGAGGTGCCGATCCTGATCGTTTCCGCGGCGCAGGAGCAGCCTTCCGGTCTCGACTTTACCGATGGATTTCTGTCCAAGAACGACGGCCCGGATGTGCTGCTGGAGAGGATTTCGGTTTTGCTCGACCGGGTAAACAAGAAGAACGGCAGAGGCTAAGTCTTTCTTCTGGCAGGCTGCTGAAAGCTCAAATACGCAGGCCTCGTCGGACTGAAGTCCGCCGCGTGCGGATCAGACAAACAGCGTATCGGCACGGCTGAAGCCGTGCCCTGACACAGGGCTGTGATCTCCTGAGTTTTCCAGAAGCCTGATAGGCCGCCGCACTACACCAGTAACAAATTCAATCGCTCTTATATGCGCCGGAGACGCTGCTAGGGCAGTTTACGTGGAGTTGTCTGGTCAGCGCGATAGGCCGACTCGCTGACCAGCAGAATCACCGGCAAGTCGGTTACGCGGTTGACGGCCTCCCAGTATCTCACCAGGACGGAATACACCAGCAGACCGGTCTCACCCTCACCAAAGATCAGGTATTCGAGCGACTGTTTCATCAGCGTGCGGCGGGTAAGCCCCATGACCACGCTGATGGGGTTGAGCAGTTCGCTGATGTAGGCGATGGAGTTCGGCAGAGCGACCGCGCCATAAGCCTCGATCAGGTAGTTATCTCCTTCACGACCGACTCGCAGGCGCAGTGGCGCCAAAAAATCGCTGCGGTTGTCCATCAGGTTGACGTGCAGGAAGGCGAGAGGGCCGGAGACGTTGTAGTGTTCCCGGACCTTATCGGCCAGGAATTTTCGATGCTCCGGCGTGTTGATGCGATAGGGGATGAGGTTGACCTTCTTGCCGCGAATGGTTTCCCACAGCGCGGTGGAGGCGGGGTCGACAAAGCTGACTTCGGAGACGCGCATTTCGGTGGAGCGCATCATGCGGCTGAGCCCGCTGGCCGTCAGCAATATAAAGATAAAGATGCTGGCAATGATGGCGCCGTCCGGGCGCTCGATGACGTTGTCGATGACGGTGTACAGGAAGACCACGCTTACGATGAGGAAATAGAACGAAAGCAGCATGGTCTTGGGCTGGTGAGCGCTGGACTCTCGCCATAGAGAAATAGTCACCGCGACGGCGGCAGACAACATCAGGACCAACACACCGGTAGCGTAGGCTCCGCCTTGCGCGGAGACCGAGGCCTTGAAGATCAGGGTCACGACGGTGTTGATTGCCAGCAGGACCAGAACCAACGGCCGCTGATAGGCGACCCACTCGGGCGCCATTCCGTAACGGGGCAGGTAACGGGGGATGAGGTTCAGCAGGCCGGCCATGGCCGACGCTCCGGCGAACCACAGAATAAGGATGGTGGAGATGTCGTAGACGGTCCCAAAGGCATTTCCGAGATACTGATGCGCCAGATAGGCGATGGCTCGTCCGTCGGCGGCGCCGCCAATCTTGTAGGCGCTCTCCGGAATGAGCACGGCCGCGGCAAAGCTGGAGAGCATAAGCATGACGCTCATGATCAGGGCGGCCGACACCAGCAGCTTGCGGGTGGAGGCGATGCGCCCAGGAATGGTTTCTTCCGACTTGCCGGCCTCGGTTCCGGCGACCAGTGGCATCACCGACACGCCGGTTTCGAATCCGCTGAGCCCGAGAGCCAGCTTGGGAAAGATGAGCGCCGACGCGATGAAAATGCCGGTCCAGTCGGCGTGGGCGTGCAGGGCGGAGTGCCAGTTCGACAGCAGCTGCACGTGGGTGGAAATCTGCCAGACGCACCACAGCAGCACGATGAGGTTCAGAAAAAGATAGGGAATGGCGACGATGTCGGCGACCCGGATGGCCTCGCGAAATCCCGAGATGAAAACGATAGCCAGCAGGATCAGCAGGCCAAGCGTAAGACGAACCGGCGAGCTGCCGGCAAAGGGGTGCAGATAAGGGTTGGCAATGGCATGCCGCGCGGCGTCGGCGGCCGAAAGCGTCATGGTGATGACGAAGTCAGTGGCGGCAAAGCCGAGCAGCACCAACACCATGATCTTGCTGGTCCAGCCGGTGAACAGGTTTTCCAGGAGCGCGATGGAGCCTTGCCCCGCGTAGGATCGCTTGGCGACTTCCGAGTAAATGGGCACAGCGCCCAGCAAGGTGACGGCGACCAGGACCGCGGTCGCGGGAACCGCCATTGCGCCGGCGGCCAGCAGAGCAATACCGGGTTGATAGCCCAACGTCGAGAAGTAATCGACGCCGGTCAGCCAAAGAACGATGTACCAGGGATAGGTCTTGTCCGGCTGGGACGATACCCGGGACAGGTCGTGGCTGGCAAAAAAGCGGCCCAGCCAACTGGGCTGTTTCCGAGGGGTAGGAAGACGGAGCACGGGATCAGACGAAGCTGGCTGGCTCATGTTGTCCGAAGCTTTGGTGCCATCAAAAGTCCGATTGTACGGGCAGAGTGGTTATTAGGCCAGAATACAGGCGTGAGCAACCGGATTGGATGCTGCAAGAGCGGTTCGCGCGAGCAAAACATGGCAAATTAAAGCACGGGCCAGGAACAGACGCCGAACCACGGGTCGAACGATAGGACAGCTCTGATATCTGTTTGACGACGATAGGTTATGGCTCTGGGGAAGAATACTCAGAGTACACAAAGAGCATGCATGTGGGCCGTATCCGGTTCGGGAATGCAAATGGAAGCTCTACCCATTCTTCTTAGAACGCTTTGCGACGTACATAGCGTTGTCCGCGGCAGTCCAAAGCTCATCGGCAGCGCGGCCATCCTCGGGATACAACGCTACGCCTATGCTGGCGTCAGTGATTAGAGTTTTTCCTTCCACTTCTAGTGGAAGAGTAAACGACTGTTGCAACGCTGAAACCAGACTATGCATTCCGAGAGCGTCGGCAACGTCTGCGATCACGGTGAACTCGTCTCCGCCGGTGCGAGCGATTGTGTCGGCGGCACGCAGCCTGGCTTTCAAGCGTTCAACAACACCCTGTAGCACCAAATCTCCAAATCGATGGCCGAACGTGTCGTTCACTTCTTTGAAGTTGTCGAGGTCGAGCACAAGAACAGCGACTCTGTGATGGTGCCGATCAGCTCGAGCGAGGGCTTGCGCAAACCTGTCCTCAAGCAAACGCCGGTTGGGAACCCCAGTCAGCGCATCGTGAAAGGCGAGGTACTCCTTTTCCGCGACGGCGGCTTTCAGGTACTCCTCGGCTTGGCTGCGTTGCTCAACTTCGGTCCGCAGGCGCTCGTTGCTCCGGTTCAACTCACCCGTACGTTCCTGGACGCGAACCTCGAGTTCCTGATTGAGTGTTTCAGCGCGGTTCTTGGCTCTCCGAAGATCCACCACAAGATCTTCATTTTCAAATTGCAGGTTCAACGACGAACGAATTGTCAGGTGAATCCGCCAAGTAGTGATCAGGGTGGCCACCGTGAAAGTAGCAGCCAGCAGTCCCATGGCAAAGTGCAGAGCATCTCCCTGGAGCAGAAAGCGAACTGAGACCGGCATGCCGGCGGGAAGGATAAACGCAAAGAAGGCTTCTGGGCGAGCAGCCAAAATCGAGCCGGCGCCGAGCACCATGCCGCCCAGAACGAAGGCAAGGATGACTTGATTCGCCAGCTGATCCCGGGGGTAAAGCGCGATACCGGCGATTCCCCATCCCACGGCGGCCATGCCGGTACCGATGGCGAAGGCACTTGCCCATCGGTGGACATTTGTAGCTGTGTTTGGGCTGTGCCAATAGCGGCGGGTCAACATGAACCGCAGGAGCGATATCGCAAGCATGTATATCAGCCAAGTCAAAACGACCCGGTGTGATATGACCTTCCATTGCAGATAGGCCAGGAGAGCAGCCACAAACATCGAGACCCAAATTCCGACGTTGGCATTGGTGTACAGGACGCGGATCTGCTCCGCGTAGACACCTGGTTGCGCTCCCTTTTGAATGAGCTGCGCGGCATCGGTTATGGCTCGTTGTGCGGTCAGAGGCGCCTCAGTTCAAACCAGTGTTGTCAGCCCTCAGCCGACGAGCGGTGGGCGAGTACCCCACACCTCGGTCGTTGGCAGATTGAGTCACTGTTTGCTATTCATTCTGATCCACGTCGGGGGTGGAACTTGTGACCGTTGCAGACTGCCCCGAAAGAATTGAATAAACCAAGTCTACGGGTGGGCACAAGGAAGTTTTCTTCTGGACAAAGGCTGAGCGGGAGATGGGGCTTCCATCCCACCCTCAGTTGGTCCAGCAACCTTTAAGGCGGTGGAGAAACGCCGTTGCGCAATTGGGCAACCATTGGGCAATGGAAACGGAGGATCGGTAGCTGCGCGTTGCGGTAAACTAAAGCGGTCTAACCTGTTACGACGAGTGGCCCTGTAGCTCAGATGGATAGAGCAGCGGTTTCCTAAACCGTTGGTCGGCAGTTCGACTCTGCCCAGGGCCTCCATTTTCAACAACTTAAAAGCCTATATTTTAGGGTGTCCCAAGTTTGTCCCAAGATTAGCCTGCTGCTGCTGCTGCTGCTGCTTTCTGAGTCAGCTTGCTGTCGAGCTTCTTCATAGCCTTCCTCACTGACGGCGGTAGAGTCTTGGCATAGTGCTTCTGGCTGGTGCTGATATCAGCATGACGCAGGATTCGCTGGATCACGTCGTCCGGAATACCCATGGCGCGGAGGTTCGTCGCCAGTCCACGTCGAAAGGCGTGCCATCCATGCCAGGCAAGCTTGGCCTTCTTCAGGTCGGGATTGATCTCCCGGCGGCTGAGGTTGTCCATCCTGACAGGTAGGTCACCTCGGGAAGCAGAAAAGACCCACCCGTCGGCCGGAGAGCCGACTGACTTCCAGTAATCGTCCAGCATCTTAGTCAGGTGCGGGATCTCAGGGATAGGTGCTTTCCGCTTCACCGTTTTGGGATCTTTAAGATTGCCCTCCCAGATCTTCCGCTCAACAAAGATGTCTCCACCCTTGCGATCTTCCCAGCGGAGTCCTTCCAGCTCTCCCTTGTCGACTCCTGTCCATGATGCCACTGCGATCGCCAGTCGAGCCTTGGGGCTCGACATTACTTTCATCATCTGGCGTTCCTCTTCGAGAGAGTAGGCATACGTGTCAGCGGGAGGTTTGGCCTTGGGGAGCTTCACACCCTGCACTGGGTTGGCGCCGTTGTAGTAACCCTGGTTGCGAGCGAAGGTGAAGATACCTGAGATAAACGCCTTGATGTGACCCAGCGTGGTCTTCGACAGATGTTTGTCCCTAGCCAATTGCTCTAAAAGACGAACGACGCTGACGGGTTGTAGCCCGCCCAGCGTGTGCTTCTCCAACAGCGGCTTTAGATGTAACCTGAAGATGTCGAGGTAACCTCTTATCGTGCTTTTCTCCAATGCCAGGACTGAGGGACTTGCAAGATAAACGTGCTCGATGAAGTAGTTGAGATTGGGATCTCCATCGGCCAAGTCGGAGTTGATGCGATTTATTTCCCGCATGAACTCGGTGAAGATATCGTAGATCTTGGCTTGTGTGGGGTAGTCTTCAACCCGCCCGAGATTGGCAAACTGCGCGCGCCAGACGCGCGCCCCGTCCTTGTTGCGATCCCATCCCTGATACCGGGCCCACCAGCTGCCGTGGCGCATTTGCAGGTTGCCCTTCTGGAACCTCTTGCGACGGACGCTGGTATCCGACGCGATGCTCATCAAGCCAGTCATTGAACGCTCCACTGCCCCATTCGAATCTTACTCGCGCTCCGAGTTTTATGTGAGGGATTATGTCGGGACTGTTCGGACGGACATGACTGCGGACCCAGGACTCGTGGACTCCAAGGCGCAGCGCCAGCTCCGTGCAGTCGATGATCTCGTTGAGAGTCCTAGCCGACGTGTCGCGGCAGGCCCGCGTCTTGTCGTTCTCCATTACCGTGTCCGCCTTGTTTTCATTGCTCTTTCACGGGCTTTCAGATTGGCCTCTAAGTAGGTTTCCTCCCTGGCTTCTTCATAGGCCTCGCGGCGCTCTTCTTCGCGGTTGTTTTGGGCCCGGACTTCGCGCTTCTCAATCTGCTCCTGTGTACATCTTTCCTCTGCGGTATACATGATTGCTCCTTATGAAACCTGACGTCCTTGAACACCTCTAACTATCAACCCTCTGCGGCTGGAATCAAAGATTACGAAGGTGCGACACCGTATCGTACCTTCGTAATCTGTTCAGCCTGGCGCTGGTGCGTCATGCTGGTTCAGTTCTGTTGAGTAGGACAAGTGAAGGCCACCGGATGGCGGTCCGGTGGCCCGGCTTACGTCAGGATGGAAGGTTCGATCCTTGCGTCAGAACAAGGCCGCAGTTACCACGGCTATCCGCTCGGCAGGGGACGGAGCGCAACCAGCTACCAGCCCAGCACCAAGTCAGCGAACGCGACGAAGTTTGCTTTGCCCTGACTGCGCCTGCGGCTGTTTGTTACGGTAACCGAGGTGCCGGATCTCTCCTGACTCTGCTGCTCAATCCCTGAACGGCCCGGTGTGTGATGTGGGAAACTGCCGAACCATGAGTGGCGCAAGTTCGTCCGGCCATGAGTCAAATTCGCCTGCATGTGTGTCCCGCCGACCCGACTCGCTACGAATCGTAATCGGTCGCCCACCGCATAACGGATTCGCTCCGAGCTGCTTGCTGAAGAATGCAACTCCCTGGTCCACACACTGGTGCTGGACGCTTTGAGCCCACTCGACGTCGAACGGCCTTGCCTTTCCGCCAGATTCTCCGCCGACGATCACCCAGTGAACACCCGAAAGATCCAGGTCACCGAGATCCTCTAAGAGCGGCTCGCACGAAAGGAACCGTATAAGGGCCGGAGTCGCACGAAGTATCGGGATGCGCTCCTCGGCACGACGCCGATCTTCGATCGTGCAGCCGAGCCACACGTTGTCATATCCGCAACCCCAATCCTCGGGCAAAAAACGGCTGAAGTTCCCAGGACGTTTTGTCAGTAGCTGCCAATCCAGATGCGGCGTGACTCTTGCAAGCTCAAACAGAGTTGTGCGGGCCTCCAGCGGAGCTTCGTCATCGAAGATGTCGCACATCGAACCTGAGAACACCTTGATACGCACGCCACTTGCGGTCGCCTGCCGCTCCCACTTGGATGGCTTTCGCCAGTAAGTGGGGCCAGTGGTCTCTCGTGGAGCACCTGCTCCCCAGTTTTCCCCACCGCATCGTTTGTTGAGTGTTTCGGCATAACACCTAGCACATCCTGGTGACACCTTCGCACAGCCGACCCAAGGATTGAAGGTATTGTCCGTCCAGGAAATCCTTGATTGCTCCATCAGCACTCCGGTTCTGTATACAACCCATAGCTAAGACTGCATAGCATCCACTACCGAGTTCCTAGCGTTGGAATGTGATCCTATCAACACGCTTAATTATGGCCGTGACCTACCCCACGTCGAACCGTGATTAAATCGCATGGAACTGTCGACACTTTGAATCGTACGCAGCTGCTGCAATCTGCCAAAGGCCACGCCACTGCCATGTACCTGCTGCCGATGAAATCGGCGTCCCGTGGGACGGGTCGTCGGCATTCATGGGTTGCCACGCTCATGACATACCAAGGACTGCTTGCGCAGCGATCGAAGCTGACACGATATTGCTTCCCAAACCGGCACGTTGGCTGGGAAAACCGCTGCTTTCTTTCTCTACCGTCCTGGCGTGACTAGCCATCCGCTGACCAAGGACGAGTTCGAAGAGAGGGCCGACGTGGTGGTGATGAAGAGAAAAGGGAACGAGTTCGAAGTCGAGCAATTTCCTGTGTACCTGACGGCCAATCAAAAAGAATGGAATCCCGCATGGATCGAACCGAGGGACGAGGTCGTGGACAGCACCTTGGCCGCGCGCAAGTTTGAACATGATTGGACCCGCCTTGACGGCGCCTACGTAAGGTTTCGTTTCGACCAACTTAACGGAAAGGTGATCTACCGAGCCAGACTGAGGTTTCGGCCGGACGAGATCGTAATCGAAGGGCAACGGGACATTGAGAGTCGCGGTGGCGTGAAGAGAGTTGACCGTCCGCGTGATTATGACCCTAACCAAATGGCAGCATTTTCGCCCGGCGTCGACCTGCCGGCCCAGCCTTACGACCCGTTGACAGTGGACCCCCCGTCGATGGATCAGCAGGTGCGTAACTTGAAGTCGATTCGGTATTTCTCCAACAGCTTCAGAGCTTGGTGTACCCACGGCTTGTCAACCTCAGGCATCGCGGCTGATGGGAGAACCTGGGTCAGTATCGCTCCCGACCAGCTTAGGGAAATCCAAGGGTAGAGCCTCAGCCCGAGCGTTCCAGAATTCAGGTCGAACACACGGACAGCGATTCGATGCCGAGAGGCTCTGGGCTAAGCTACCAAGAACCGGGGTTATCATCAGCGCAAGATACGATGAGCGAGTTCCTGCTTCACATTGCGGACTTCGTTCGTGTCGGTGTCAAAAGTATTGAGCAACGACTTCGCCAAGTCTTGCCAGCGTATGACGGCAATGTTCCGAGCAATCCACTTCAAAAGCTCGGGATCACGGTGCGGAAGCTCGGCGCACAGCTTTTCCGGATAAGTGCTGTACTCTTCAGCCAGTTGCCAATAAGCATGGCGGTTGTCAGTGCCTCGCACGAACATCCAGAAGAAAGGCTCCCTCCTTGACGCGTTCTCAAGTAGACAGTCGATGTTGCGGACGATCTGATTGCGGCAAGGATCGTACGTCGTACGCATGCTGATGTCCGAACCCAGCTTGGCTTCGACAAAAACTAAATGGCGGTTCGTGCTCAGCACGACATCAATCTCCGAGTCACCTTCGACGGGTTTGGGGTCGTGGCTTCTGGCGGCGATGTGTGGGTCGGCCGATTGGCGCATGCGCATCCTGCTTACCGCCTTGTAGGCCGCCGGTGAGGCGACACACCGCCAGAATTCCAGACGAGGCTGGTCTCCAACGCTGACGGTCATCTCCAAGCGACGATTTACGGCGCGCGCCGCCGAAACAATCCGTTGCCACCAGTCGAGAGGATGTTCCAGTGTGAGAAGATTCATCAAGTTCCAGGTCACCCAGTCCTCGCTATTGGGGGAAAACAGTATTCGCTCCAAGTCCCCGCGCTTACCGGCCTTCTGGAGCGTGCGCAGGCGATCGAAGTTCAGGATAGGGAACTGGGGCTCGGGTCGGCTGCTTGCTAAGTCTGTGGTTGTGTGAGACGACAGGGTGGGTGTTGCCGGTCCGGACAGGCCATTTAGAAACCGGGTGTTCGCATCGATTGTGTACCTATGCCAGAACGACAGGTTGCCGGTAGACTCCGTCGGAGCGTCTAACGAAAACCGCACCTTGCTGCGAATCTCGGTTGACAACCATTTGAGTTTGCGGCCGGAATATTCTCGGACTCTATTTGGCACCGAGTAGTCCCGCAGGCTCCAGGAGTGACCAGAGTTTCCTTTGTCGAAGAACAGCAGAAATGTAGTCGGGTTCACTTCCGGGAAAACCACCATCTGCCGCTTCTTGCCGCTTTGCGTATTGAATTCCATAACTACCTCCTTGTGAAACCTGCCTCCTTAGCTAACGAGGCAGGAGTCTACTCGTTATCCCCTTGTAGTTCTTCGTAAACCATCAACACCTGCGCCCATGTTGAAGACTTCCGCCAGGAAGCAATCGGGCACGACTTGCCATGGAAGAGGTAGGCGATTGCCGCCTCTGCGGGAGGCCTCCAGTTCGGGTTTTTGAGCAAACGGTCGAGTCGGGAATCAGCTCGGAGATTTTCTTCATTGACTTTCATGATTGCAACACTAAGAGAGAGAAAAAGAAAAAGCAAGAGAGAAATATATCAATGATATAATGTTGATATAATGTCATATGCATTTTAAGGTACTTGTAATGGCAAAGAAGAGAGCAGAAGGCCGAACCCTTGAGAAGCTGAAAGCAAATTTGGCAGAGGTTGACCGCCAGCTCCAGGTTCTTGAGGCGCGGCGTGTCGCCCTGTTCGCTTTGCTCGACACCTACCGCCCGGGCTGGAAGCCGCCCCAAAATGTGGAGACTACTGGACGACTGAGACACAACTCGTCGATGAACATGGTGAGGGAGGCGCTCGTAGCAATAGGAAGAGAAGCGACAATGGCAGAGATTCGTTCGGAAATCAACAGAGCCTTCGTTGATACACCCGCCAGCTCGCTTTCCACGATGGTTTTCAGAGAGGCTAGTCAAGAAAGATCAGGGCTCTACCGAATTCCTGGACCTGATCGCTTCGGTCGCTATGGTTTGCTGGCCTGGCGTGAACCGAAGAAGCAGCCACCGAAGCCGCAATGAACTGGACAACCCCCCACCATCATCTGCAAATAGCAAGCCTTGGAACGATTAGGGCATGAGTCATTAGTTACGCTCGGCAGTCAACCGACCATCCGGTCATTACAAGCACGTCGACCAATAGATAACCCACAAGAAACAGAATTACAGAATCGGAGGGGAATTAACAATGCTTCGTGGGACGCGGTCTTACTGCATCGAGAAGGAAGGAAAGGCTGCATGGCAGACAGGCAGACCCCGATCTGATCGAGGAAATAAAGCCGTTACAAGGCAATGCGAGTTCTGCGGCGCAGATTTCAATGTTGGTGGTAGGGATGCAACAGGAAAACGTCTTCCACCAAAAGATCAGCGTTTTTGTTCACGGCTTTGTGCTTTGCGTGCCAGACCAAGGGTCGGCAGTCGTTGTCTGCCATTGTCTCCAGCGTTCATTGGATGGGTGGCAGGGTATTTTGATGGCGAGGGGAGCGCATTCCTTGAAGTGCAGGGCGCCAAGAGGCGCCCTTATGCACAAGTAACGATCGGCTCTACGGATCGAACGGTCATCCGCGACATTTTCCGAGAGACCGGCGTGGGAGACGTGACTACTCGCACTTCGAAGACTGATAAACATCGTGATCTGTTCATGTGGAAATGTTGCTCGCAAGCTGCCGAAAGCTTCCTTGAACAATTGAAACCCTGCATCATTATCAAAAGAGCGATCGTCGATCAAGTTCTCAGCAGCTGTCACGAAATGGAAGCCACTCCGACGCTGGCATATGATCCTGGCTGGCGGGCAAATGCGGCGGCCCGAAGCAAGGTTCTGAACCAAAGGGGTCCTGCAGGGCAGGAACTTCGTTCTCGCCTAAAGCCGACCAACACAGCAGACCAGATCCGGGAATCGATCATGTCGTGTACTTATTCTCCGCTGGCGATTCTGGGCGTATCGACCGCGTGTGGCATTCGCCCGGCGACTGAGTCGAAAGTTTCGGTCGACCCACAGCTCAAGGTATGTCCCGTCTGCGGAACTCTATTTCCCCGGCGACGGCACACGACGAAACGAAACCCTAATGTGACATGCTCAAAAGCTTGTGGGTACATCCATCGCAGGAGATGCGGGACGTCGTGCCGTCGGATCTTGCCGCACCTTGCAATGCGTCTAGCGGGTTACATCGACGCCGAGGGTTGCATTCAGATTAAGCAGTGTTTTCGAACCATCCACGCCGGCGTACATTTTGGTAATACAAACGAACTGATCGTTAAGCTTATTGCCGAGATTGCAGGCGTAGGAAAGGTCACCAGGAGGCGAGCTAGACGGAAGGAACACGCGACCTCCTGGCACTGGCGTATCCAGTGTGACGCAGCTCAGGGACTCTTGGAACAGATTATTCCGTATCTTCGGACGAAGAAACGCCAGGCCTGCCTGGCGCTATACGTCCAGGAGCGCTTGGCGATACCGCAAAGCCGTATCGACCGCTTATGGCATGCTGAGGCTCTGCAGGTTAGCAAGTTGCTAAATGCCAAAGGGAGAGTGGCGATACCTGAAGAGATAAGCGTTGCGGGCGGGAAACTCGTGATCTAAGCTGCTGAACGAACACGCAGTGCGGTATTGTCGGCTTCTGGAGAACCGGCCGGCCTCCTACTCGCACGACGCTTGGACCGACACTGGTAGTCCGAAGTACCCGTGGCTGGAAAGCTACAAACGTTAGCGGATCAAGCTGTCGAGTTCCCGTTTTGCCGGCAAATCACCGCTCGGATGAGTCTGGACGTACAGCCGAAAGGCATCAGGAACATCGTCGTCTTCGATCGCAATTGGGATAGCAGATAGAGTGCTGGCATCCTTGGCCATCTGTTCTTCCCGCGCCTTCCACATTCTGTGGCTAACCATGTCCCAGTGAGCCTTGGACTTGTATCCAGAGATTGTCCTCCTGGAGTCTGATACGGAGGTTAGAAACCTGCGTGCGACAGCACGCAGGCATTCGGGAATCGAAGTCATGCCTAATCGTTTTATTTTGCGCTCAAGTTTAAGGACGGCGGACCCACGCCGCATTTCGTCCCAGCAAAACTCGTTACGGTAATGACGTTTGTAGACATCTGTTCTCCACGGGCTATGAGGCCTGGCCCCACCCCAAATGGGCTCGAAAGACAACAAATCCTTAAGCAGCGATTTGTGCGGCGGTATGAGTCGACTACGCTGTTTCTTGATTAGCTTGTAATCATCGCCCTGTTTCCAGTCAGCCGCCTCGGCGCGGCGCCTAAACTCTAAAATGGCCATCCGCTTGACCTCCTGCACTGAAAGGCGGTAACGCTTAGCAACGGATTCATAGCTACCCGACTCCAACGCACGATCGGCGATACGCCGACCGTCCTTTCGCCGTAATAGAACACGTTCATGCAACCTCCACGCGAAGAAGGCCACGTAACTCGAAATGTTAAATCGCTCGGCCGCGCTCTCGGTACCCCATTCTGCTACGTGCTCAAAGATCTCTCGGTGTTTATCCGAGCCGAGTTCCTCGGCTTGGGCTCCGAATATCTCGTAAAAGGTTTCTGTCGCTAAACAGCCGCAGGACTTGATCTGGTCAAGGTGAAACCGCGTCCAACGAGTTTCCGCCAGAAGCAGGCAGTGGGAGCACTGAAAACGTACGCGCGAGGCGCGAGACTTGCCGCTTGGGGGCAGCACATGGGTCACGATCCCGGCATGTGTTTCGTATCCGACAACCGGTTTGATTCGTTTTGCCATACCTGCAATGATGCTTCCTTCGGAGACTTCGACCACCATCTGCGTCCACGCCGGTAAACTCCGAGCTGATCTGCCTATATTCTTACCCTATGTTAACTACTAGTACATTGGGCGGTCACATTTGCAGAACCGTTCATGTTGGACCCGCTTGCCTGGAAGCCGACTGCTTTCTTGATTCCCACCTCGGTGTTCAACCACCGCCCTTTATACGCACCAACTGATCTCGCGGGTAGATCACGTCATTTACCACCGATGGAAACGGCACAAACTCCAATTGGCGCACCTCCTCCATCGGCAGCTTCGTCATGGCGATACTCAACAATTCCTTCTCGGCTGAGCGTACGAACATGAATACTTCGGGCTGCTGCTGAGCCGGCGCGCGATAGTATTCTCTTTCGCCCGAATTCCATGTGATAAGCAATGCAAAAGGTTTCTTAGCGTAGGCTGCCATACAGCGTCATGATGGCACATCCGGGGGGAGCGCACTTGCAAATCACAGTGATGCCTTCCGCCGGTCACAAAGGAGAGTGAGGTCCAGCCCGAGTTGCATCGGGACTCGAAGCCAGAACATCCTGACGTCTGCGCTGGATCGCCGATCGAACTGCGCTGTGTTGCAAGATTCGACCAAGACGTCATTATCGGCATGCTACGGCAGGCAGGCTTCAGCGTAGTAGGGTAGTTGCGACTTGGCGCTTACACTCGACGCCCTTGCGTGTGACGCAAAGGAACTCTTTGTGCGGACCAAAGGTCCCAGCCGTCCTTGGTCGGCTGAATGTCCAATAGGTTTGACAGTGAGGAGCGCGGCTCAGCCAAACAATGTTAATTATATAGTTAACGTCAGGGTAGCTGCGGGCGGCCGGCATGCTGAGCCGAAGGCCGGGAAGAAAGGCTAATCGATGGACGTTTACGGCGTTGATTTCACGAGTGCGCCGACCAAGCACAAACCAATCACAGTGGCTAAGGGACGCTTCGAAGAGCGCGAGCTGAGAATCGAAGAACTCGAAGCGTTGGAATCGTTCGGGGCCTTCGACCAATTCCTGAACCGCAGTGGTGAATGGGTCGCGGGAGTTGATTTCCCCTTCGGTCAGCCTCGTAAGTTCGTTGAAAACATCGGCTGGCCATCAACCTGGACCCGGTATGTCGCTTCGGTAGCGGATATGGATAAAAATGCCTTCGAATGCCTTATTCGCAACTACCAGCAGGGCCGCCCGCGCGGAGATGTTCGGCACTTTCGTCAGGTCGACATGGCGGCTGGTGCTTGCAGCCCGATGCAGCTCGCTTTCGTTCCCGTTGGCAAGATGTTTTTCCAGGGTGCGCCGCGGCTGCTCAGCAGCCGATGCAGGTCTACCCGTTCCTTAGCCGCGACAAGGGACGAGTTGTGGTCGAGGCGTACCCGAAGCTCGTCGTGAACAACCTCACCGGGCGCAAGAGTTACAAATCCGATGACAAGAAAAAACAAACGGAAGAACAGAAGAGAACTCGTGAGGAGCTTGTGACTGCCATCAGGGGCAACGACTCTCTTGGGGCTTACGGACTTAAACTCCGCATGCGCAGTGACGTTGTCAACAGGTGTATCCAAGATCCCGCCGGCGACTTGCTGGATGCGGTGCTGTGCTCCGTCCAAGCAGCTTGGGCGTACGCCAGGAGCGACAGTGACTATGGCATGAACATGCGGTGCGATCCGCTTGAGGGCTGGATTGCTGATCCCTGCTTGTTAGGGAACAGCACCATATGACCCTTGGCACCGGCAGGGTGCTAGGGACGAATACTGCTAGCGGTGAGGCAGACCGCCGGGCGCCGCTTGTACTCGATTGCTGCAGGTTTGATGTGACGGAGATTCCGGTGCAGACCAGAGACGCGGCGTTCGGACCTATACCGAAAGGATGGCAGCCAGTTGGCTCAGGAACCACAGCATGTTAACTAGATAATAAACTAAATATGTTGTTCGTAGCGTTTAAAGTATTCAGGCGGAAACCAAAAACGGCAGTTTCTGGCCGGCGGACCTATGGGCAATATCTTCGCCTAAGTGTCCATTCCAGTGCAACAAAAACCTGTATTCGGCACTCTCGGGCACATTGCGACCGACCCCATTCCTGAGGTTCGTGTAGTAACTAAATAATTAACAATGTTCTTCCAAAAGCCACGAAGTCCAGACGACATGAAATCTGACCCGGATGCCTCTGATAAACGACATCCGGGTCTGAAGGTCACAGGAAAACGGATGCGGGAAAGTCAGTTCCTCCTGATAACCATGACCGCTAAGGGCAGTACAACAAATGTCTGCGCCGGTGGTGTGTGACGCAACGCAGCGAGGAGCCGCATCTCGGGGACGTGCGCCCGTAACATGTCGACAGGAACGCGGAACTGACTGGCGGTGTCCACGCAGACCAGATCGGCACTTGAGAACAGTTTGTCGACTGCTTCTCTCGTCGCGAGATCCGAGGCTAGGGCATCAGTCATGAACGTAGCAAGCCTTCTCACGCGCCCGCCCGCAACGTGAACAGCGATGCGAAGACGATAACGATTGAAAATAGGGGATAAATGGCGAACTGGAATTGCCAACAGAGGTAACAATAAAGTCATTGGAATGCTCCGTGGTTGGATTTCGGTGAGCCCCGTTTTCACCCCGGTGGGCTCGAAACCTTGAGGCCACCAGAGCGTGAACGACAAACACCTGGTTCTCGCCCGCGGGCAGGATTTTGGTCTCGCGTGAGGCTGACGTGTATATAGCGGATCGGCAAAGGAATTGGAACGGAATTTCCTGCCGCCATCGCCTAAGTGGCCATCAACCTGGCAGTGGAGGGCTTTTCACTGAGTTCTCTTCGGCGATAGAGAAATCTGTACGCGCGCGTGTGATGATCATTTTCAGACCATGGCAGTCCCTATTTCCGGAGGGACGTCTCTGGATCTCGGTCTGAACGTCAGAAGCTGCCCATCCAGATACGGGGTGACCTTTGATCGTCTCAAAGAGCGCGCGGCATGTCTGAACAGCGATAATGGGAATCGGAGCCCGACACCATGTTTGCCCGAGGCAGTTTAGGTTGGCAAGCCCCAGCAAGCCCAGCAAGCACGCCAGTCCAGCCTTACTTCTGTGAAGCAAGCTCTTCGACGATCTCGACGATTTGGGGGTAATCGGGGTTATTGTTAAACCTTACCCGATATAAGTGTTGTCGCTTCAAGTCCAACGCCAATTCCGGCGTGACATAAGCAAAACACGAGCTGGTAAACTCGGATGTGGTCTCTGAAAAAACGTCGAATCGTAGCTTGTCCTCTCCAGTGCCCATCATGTCTTTTCGCTAGGGCCGAATGACAGCCTGCTGACCCCGGGCCATGAAACGCACCGCCGCACCTTTCACTTTTGATCGCGCAAACTTGCCTGGTTTGTAGCCGCGATCCACGTCTGTACCGCTGCGTTGCGCAGCAGTTTTGGCCACTTCGTCGATCCGCTTGAGAATTGGAGAACGCTTCCCCGGTGTCCAAACGAACGATACCGACATTCCAGCTTTGCTGTGTGACTTGAGGAACTGGTCCCAGAGGTCGTGGTTTTCTCGCGGCTCTCCGTGACGATTACGCCATTGGTTTTCTTCCACTCTCGGGCCCGGTACACGTTTTCGTAAACATACGGCGAATCAGTCACGATCTGGACTCGCGTGACGCCTCGCCAGGATTTGTTCTGTCTGATCCATTGCAGGGCACGGATGCAGGCAAGCAGCTCCATTCTGTTGTTCTTGCTTTCCGCGCAGCCGAAATCAAGAATTTGTTCTTCTTCGAGGCGCTGTGAGAGCATGCATCTTCTGTTCAGCAATTGTCTGGGTTTGGTTCCACTTGTACCATTGCTCACTTTCATAGCGAAGCCTCCCAAGATCAACGGTGCGACCACGAAGCAGGGTGACATCGGAAATCGTAGACTCCGAGAATATGTAGCGATATGCATGTTCAGCGATTAACCTCCGCAGCATATCGGCCCTCTGCTTATCTATTAATGATCCTCTCTTAGGGCGAGGGTGTCCCACTTTTGAATACAGCAGGTGTTTCGAATCGAGCGGCAGAATGATTTCAGTGCCTTGCGATCCCCAACCTCCTTTAAAGTCATACCTGTTCTGATTTTGCCAGTTGAGCTTAAGCACTGGGTTGTCGCTCGTAAACCAGCTGATACCCTCAGGTGCGCGCAGAATAGACCACTTCTGATCAAGCAGCCTGTCAAGCGTGTGGGTCAGCAGGCGCTTCATCTGGTACAACCATAAAGATCTCCCAGCGACGATTTGTGCTGTTATTTTCATCTCTTGCAGTTCAGGCAAAATCTCTCGTTTCAGACCTATAGGCAGATATTCGCTGAATTCCGCCTGTTTAGCCTCGATCGCTTGGCCTTTCACTTTGGCTGCTTTGACTTTTTCCACTGCTTCCTGAAGCGAATCGTTCAAGATGCCGGGAAGAACTCTGTGCCATTCAGGGATGCTCTCCGCAAATCTTGCAGGCGTCCGAACATCTTGCGCAGCCAGGAATCTAACAAGGATGGTCCATTCGGCCTTGGATAGCCTAGAATCGCTGACGGCCTTGGCAAGTACTGGTTCGGCAGGTGTTTCAAATTCCGCATTGAGCCATTGCTCAAAGTCGTCGCTCTCTGCGCCTTCTCTAATGCGCGTGTACAGATGCGAGTGGTATCCAACCCCTCGAATAGACCTTTCCCTCCATAGTGGCACCTTCTCATCCGCGACCAGGAGACTGTAGGTTTGTATTTTCCCGGGAGAGGATGCGAAGCTCTTGAGATACACGCAGGGGACGTAGTGATTGTCACGGTGGAATGGCATTGCGGTGAATCAAGATTACATCACCTTAAATCATGTTGGGCATTAACTTATGCCAACCGGCATCTTCATCCGCGCTCAGCTTGCTTTGCTGGCTTGGCGAGAAGGGCGCGACAGCGGGCTGCAATCCATGCAGGCCATCGCGCCCCTGATCGTGAACCGGCAGAAAGCCGGTCGGGGCACACTGCGCGATTGCATCAAGAACTACCCGATATCTTACAGCTATCAACATTCAGCCTGAACTTGAGCCCGCGTTTCCGGACCTGGCTGACGCAGCTTTCAGGAAGCTGCTCATGATCATCGACGACATTGTCAACGGTGTAATCCCCGACATCCTGACCACGGCTCCCAGTTCTCTGGCGGGCGCGGCTTGACGCCGCGGCCTCTACGGAGCTGAGCTGAACAGAGTCGATCGCGAGTGGTTTCTCACCAACATCTGCCGCCGGCCTGACGAACATCCCTGCACTGCGACAGTCGGCAACTTCACCTCCTTCGGCTAGACCTGCACCACCAATCCCCGCTACACAAAGGACCCTCCCATGAACGAACAATCGGTCGCCATCGTCCTGGCTGAGATACGCGGCTTGCGCGAGCAGATGGACTTTCGCTTTGACTCACAGGACTTGAAGATCACAGAGCAGGGCCAGCAACTGGGCAGGCCTCTCCGTGCAGATGAAAGATCTCATCGGCAATGGAAAACCCGGCCGAGTCTCCAAACTGGAAGACGGCGTGAGTTTTTCTCAAGCGATCAAAGGCGATCATGGGTGCGTTCATCAGTGTGGCCGGGGCGGTTCTCTCGTCTCTGGTGCTTCGATGCCGCGATCTGCTGGCCCTGTTTTACCAAGTTTGGTCATTGACGGGCCGTTCATGCTGGGGCAGAATGTCTACGTCTAGGGGAGACTCATATTAACAACCAGAGGCTCGCGGGTCACTAGGCGGATCCACGAACCTCTAAGCACAAGGGCAGCCATTTAGGTGGCTGCCCTTTCCTATTGGAGGCAACATGAAGTTTCTGGAAGCAGTTGCACGTATGGAAGGCTTCAACGTGAAGGGATTGCGGCCCAGCAGAAACCACAACCCCGGCGACCTTGGAGATGGTCCCTTTGCCCGGGCTCATGGAGCGACCGGTAGCGATGGCAGGTTTGCAATCTTCCCGGATGCGGCTACTGGCTTCGCCGCTATGCGCGCGCTTTTCATTGCCCACTACCATGGGCTGACGATCCAGCAGACGGTCGGCAAGTATGCCCCGTGCTGCGAGAACGATGACACCCGCTACGTGCAGAACCTCTGCGCCTGGACCGGCCTGACGCCGGCCACGGTCATCGACGGGCACCTGGGCTAGAGATCAAGAGCAGCCTTCAGGTTCGGCGCTGTTTGACGGTTCAAGCTTGATCTCAGGTACTGTAGATGCCAACAAGTCCAGAGCTGGTGCAACGAAGTCGGCACCCATGATCAACAGAAGAACCAGGTCCATGACCACGTAAAGCAGAAAATATTGAAACCCGTCTGATAGCGTCATGGCGTAAGCGGAATGCCTGAGGGACAAAAGCAAGCCGACAACTGTCGCTATCTGTAAACACAACAAGCGCAGGACGGTCTTACACCACTGAACCAAGATCATTAGAACCCAGTACAAAATGGCGTACGAGCCACCCTCGGCAAACGACTTAGCCATGAAAACTGCACGTTCCCTCCGCTGCTTCCGGAACCTTTGTAACGCTTTGGTCGGATCTCCAATGACCAAGGTCTTGAGTTCAGTTCCCCAGAGGATGAGTGCGATGTTGATAAGGAGCAGGATGAGATCCCTTTGCAAAGGGTGATGGACGTACCACTGATTCATGCGAGAACTATAGAAGGCATTCGGCTAAAGCGAAAGGGCGTCTAATTCATGTCTTTCTTCGCTCTCTAGCGGGCTGCTGAAAAACGACGGTTGAGAGGCGTAACGTGCTTCGCCTGAGTCTTCGGGCTTGGCTGGACGATGGGTTGAGTTGTGAGTGAATGGTAAACGAGGTTGCGGGGCGCGTTCAGGCACAACGCGAGTCTGAAGTCCCACGCCGCAGGTTGCGGATACGTACCAGGTTATAGGCCGCTGCGGTAAAGGTGAACATCCAGCCCACGGGCTCCAGTCCGCGGTGCCGTAGTTTGCGTAAGAGTCCAATGCTCTTCATCCAGCCAAAGACTTCTTCGATTCGCGTGCGTTTATTCTGACTCACTTGGTACCCACCATGCCGCGCAGCCAATTGCTGTTCGAGTTCATCGAGGCGGTGCAGCGTCTCGGTATAGCGAGCCAACTACGAGCGTTCCATTTCGTCCATTCGCCGCTCGATTGATTCCACTCGCGATTTAATAGAGCTTACTCAGGACTTGATTCCAACCATCTCTGCTCTCTCTGGGCAGCCCTAACACAAGAACTTGTGAGTTCTGATCAGTTTAACCATCGGCAGGTTGCCTTGCTGGCCTGCTCCAAGTGCCAAGATGACTAAGCCTGCCGTTTGACACCTCGCCATCAGGTCCAGGAACATCACTGACTCGCTCTGCCGTCGTGACCTAAGCTTTACCCAATCCGTCGACGAGAAGCCGTCGAAGGCCTCATGGCGTGACGCTATTGTCCCCTCATCTTGACGGCGTGATCGTTGCTCCTGCGACAGGATATTGCCCATGGTGCCGATACAGGACGAAATGAACGCACTCCAGCAGTCGTCATTGTGCTCCAGCTTTGGTAGCGGTTAAGATAGCCACTCTTGCCCAGGGGCACACGAACGCGGCAGGTTCTTGAGCGAAGAATGCACCGCGCTGGTGCCGATTTCGGGTCGAGGTCGGATGTAAGTCATGGCCGAGAGAAAATCGACTCTTCGGGGCTCCGCTGTCGGCGGCGGAGTAGTTGCACACTCAGATATCGGCGACGGTACTCAGCGAGGTGCTGAGATGGACAGCCTTGACCTCATAGTTCTTCTGATGCGTTATAAGCGAACAATTTTGTCGGTGACACTGGCGGTCACAGTGCTCGCAAGCATTATCACCTTCATCGTTCCGAATACGTATACGGCAAGTACGACATTTTTCCCGCCGCTAGAAAATGGGCCTACTAACATTGCTGGGTTAGGACAATCTGAGACCCCAACCGAGTTATCCGCTGCCGCATTGGGAGAAATAGACCCGACCGCGCTGTGCATCTCTATGCTGAAGAGCCACTCAGTGCAGAATGCAATCGTTGACCAGTTCGATCTGAGACGGGTGTATTCGATTAAACGACACGAGGATGCGCGTGAACATCTCGACCACAAAACCGAGATCCTGGCCGATAAAGAGGGGCAAATCTCGATTAATGTGAGTGATCGTGATCCGGACCGCGCCGCACGAATCGCGGAAGCGTACGTCGAACAGTTGCATGCGCTGTATCAGACTTTTGCCCGATCCGAGGCGAGCCAGAGGCGAACTTTTTACGAGAACCAGGTAGCTGTCGAGCGCAACGAGATGTCATTGGCTGAGGCTTCACTACGGCAGGCGCAGGAGCAGACCGGCCTCATCCATCCCGACGCCCAAACCCAAGCGATTATCGATTCGGTCGCGCGTACTCGCGCTCAGATAGCTGTGGCGGAAGCCACGCTTCAGACGATGCGCCTTTACGCGACACCTAACAACCCCGACCTACAGCGTGCTGAGGCAGAGTTAGCAGGCATCCGCGAGCAGTTGGCGAAAGTAGAGCGCAGTGGCAATCTGGCAATTCCCGCCAGCCGCTTGCCACAGGTCCAACTGGAGTATTCCCGTCGCGCACGGAACCTGAAATATCACGAAACGCTCTATCAGTTTCTCAGCAAGCAAGCTGGTGAGGCTCGACTCGACGAAGACCAACAGGGAGCGTGGTAAGAGTGATAGACGAAGCGCAAGCACCCGAAGCGAGGTCAGGACCGTCTCGCCTCACGATCGTTTTGGCCACTGCCGTGGTGGCACTGCTGCTGTGTTGTCTTTGGGTCCTGTTAGCAGAGTCCGTGGAGCGCCGCAAAACAAGAGCTGCTTGCTTTGGCGAATCGGCCGCACCCGAATCTACTAGCGACCAGCCGAACAATCCATCGGGTTCACTGGCTCCTTCGCTTTCTGTGCCCGGTGCTGCCATCGAGCTGTGTGTATTACTTTCGATTCTTGGGCTCGGCGTTCTGGCCTATGAACTTCGGTGGCTGTCTGCGGCGCAGGCTGCGGAAGGCACTGCTGTATTTCTATGTTGCCTGGCTTTGCTGGCATTCTTCCGCTTTCACCGGGGGCGACACCCCTGCTTCCTATTTCTCTGTGTACTGACCCTGCTGCAGGCCGGAAGGTCCGTCGCCTACCTGTTCGGGGACGGCCCTGACCCCCTGCAGATCGCCGGAGTAGCGCCCCATCCGTTTGACCTAACGCACAGTGAAGCTGGCACAGTGTTGCAATGTCTGGCCCTTTCCGCATTATGCATCTACGGAGTGTCCCGTTGGCACTACCGGCGACTTACGCCTCCCTCTGGCGGGCCGGTCGCTCGCTATCTACCTTTCCTGTATCTCGTGTATTACGGAACCCTTCCCATCCAGCTATATAAGAACTACAGCTACTATGATTTCATTCAGCAGCATGGTGGGTATCTCTATCTCTGGACCCATCGTGGCGATATCGTTTCCAGTGTCCCGTTTCTCGTGCGCGCAATCGTCCTGATTAACGCGCCTGCGTTCCTAGCTATCTTTGTGTTTGAAACACGCAAGAAATGGCTCTATCTAGCCACACTTTCTTATTTTATCAGCTCGATCTTCACCCTCCTGATGGGATACCGTAGCAGTATATTCGTCCTAGTCCTAGTCTTGTGGTATGTAGCAAATATCAAATCTGTGAAGAAAAGTAAGGTCCTGGGGCTTGCGGCAGTGGCGCTCGTCTTAGTCGTAGCTGGTGGCATGATACAAATGCTTCGGGAGGACAGCCGCGCCACACTTGCAGACTACGTCTTCGCTCCGCTTGAGTTCATAAGGGCGCAGGGGAACTCAATCGACGTTACTGCTGTAGCTGTCAAGTACGAGAACCTCCTCGCTCCTCATGCCTTATCCTACGCCGGGAGGGAATTGCAGGGTGCTTTTGTTTGGCGCGATGTGCAATATTCACGAGGCCAAGACTTGGCGAATGATGTCACCGTGTTGTTAAATCCGATCGCATTGTCTCTCGGGCTCGGAGATGCGGGTTCGTATCTCGCGCAGATGTATCTATTGGGTGGCGTCGCTGGGGTTGTCGTGCTTTCTCTCCTGTTGGGAGGAGGGCTTCATATGCTGCATCGCTACAGTCGTAATGCATTGTCGCTGTTCGTGGTTGCCAGCATTTTGCCTTCAGTCATTCTGATGCCTCGCGGTCAGCTGCTGGGCTGGATTCCGACCTTGCTGACGACCGGTATCTCCGTGGCGGTTCTCTGGTTTAGCTGGCTTCTGTATCGCACATTACTATGGCTTGCTCGAACTCCGACTGCGGCTCTGACAGAGGGCGCTACAGATGCCTGATGCTATAGGTTCTACAACATCACAAACTGGCCAATGTCGGCAGACTTCCTAAGCACAGAAAACAGCGATAGGGTGCGCGACTTTGTATTCTGACCCCCAACAACATGACAACATGCAGACGTCTTCTCGCAGCCACGGGGCGTTCCTGGTAATACTCGCCGCAACACTGCTCCATGTGTTCTTGATCTGGCTGCCAGGTGTTAACCTCGAATGGGTGTTTGCTGACGGCGCCAGATACTTTGACTCCCACGATCCATTGCTTCTCAAGAATTACTTCTTTTTGGAAGCGAACACACTCGGTATGCCGTTTGTGGCATCTGCCTTTCACCATGTCGTGCCGTTCCTCGCTTACATTATGGTGCTGCGCATTTTGTCTGCTTCGAGCTTTCTGCTTCTGGGATATTCCCTGTTAAAGCTGCATTCTTTGTTACAGCAAGCCTACAATCCTGCGGTTCTACTAACTGTGATATTTCTAAACCCTTTGATCTGGACATTTGGAGGTCGTGGCACTGCGGACCTTCTCCCTGTCGCGCTGACGCTATTTGCGATCACCTTGTTTTGGCAGCCAGACAGCTGTCCCATGCGATTAGCTGCGGCGGTTGCGATCTACGGTATCGCTATTACGCTTAAATATCATGCTGTGCTGTTGCTGCCGTTCGTAGGTTTGGAGATCCTGACTCGACCTGGGGTTACCACTGGAAAGGCAGTAGGGCGTTATGGCCTTATTGTCGCACTGATAGCGGTAATTCCCGGATCCTATGCGCTCCTCGCGCATCGATTATATGGGTTTTGGTTTGCGCCGCCGAAATTTAAGGCAATGCATGGTCTCAATCTCAACCTGACCAGCGTCATAATGAACGTGATTGGATACGCCGCATATCTCTGTCTGCTACTTCTCCCCTTCTCCCTGGCCGCGATACTTGAGCGATTCAACACGACTCGGAGGGCTCTGATTACCATTTGCGCGGTGTGTGCAATCTTCATAGTCGGATTTTACAGCGTCACTCTTGGGGATGAAATGCGCTTTGGTCCTTTGGATGCTTATATTAATCCCAGGGTTTGTGGTGGAGTGTTTTTAGTATTTGCAGCGATGTTCGTCTTCTTGGCGAGCAAGATATTGCTCGATGCTACGACGCTATCCGCACGTCGCTATCTGTTGTGTATCTCCGTGGGGATCGTCATCTTTGTACTTGTACTTTCGCTTGCGCGCCCCGCTCAAAGATACCTGCTATTTGTGCTTCCGCTGTCCTACTTCTTCGTCGTAAACGATAGAAGAGGTGGCAGGATTATTGCCGGGACAGCAGTGCTACTTTACGCAGCATTAAATCTGTTCATCTGCTTGAATCAGATCGCTACAGGCTCAGTGTCGCAGGAAATGGTGCAGCAAATCACGGAGCGCGGCTTGCTCGGTGACACCAATCCCGGCAAGCTCATTATGGGGAATGCTGGAAATCGCTTTCCTGATCTGACTGGGGGCGGGGCGAAGGGTTACACAGTCATTAGCGGAAGTAGTCCCAACGCAATTGTCACCGTGGAGAGCCATCCCGCTCCGATGGTCACAAAAGTGCTCTCGTTGGTCCGGACCGAAGATGCGCCGGTATCGAACGACTCGTCAAGATAGCGACCACCATTTGCAACGAATACGGAGAACCCGATCCGAATATTCGGGTGAGGTTCGCCTACATACTAGGGCCGTTCCAGCGATCGATCTGGGTGAAGATGTTCTGCCGGCGACCAGCGTACGAAAATATCTCACTCACCTGTTTGTAGCCGAGCGCGTGCCTGGTCTCGGAGAAATTGGTGCCTCACCAAGATGAAGAATAGGAGCAATGCTTGATTCGTCTGGTCGGCGACCCGCTCTCAATCACGGTGCCGCTGGAACGTGCTGGCGGCCGCGCCAAGTGCCACTTCCGTGCCGTCTACACCGATCTGGGCGAGGAAGCGCAGAAGGCCCTGACCTGCCACTACGGCGAGTTCGGCGAGCGCATCGACGTGCCGGTCACCATCATGCAGAAGAAAGTAATCGAGACCGGTTCCCCGTTCGGCGATATCACGCTGGCAAAAGCGTTCACGGTCGATGGTTCGGAGTTGGTATGGTTCACCGGATGCGGCACCTATGATTACAAGCCAGGTGAAGTTTATGGGTGCAGGGCGCGGTGAAAGAGCACACCGAGTTGCACGTCGTGAAGAGAACCAAGATATTCAGCTTATCCACTGAAGTCTTGACTTCTCCAGGTTTGGGCGGTACCTTCCCCGGCAAGAGAGGTGGAAGCATGACAATCATGCGCTACTCGTTACTGGCTTTTCTGGTTGGTTTTTCAACCTTGGCCCACGCGGGCGCTACCGGAGCGCCTACGTATTTGGATTTCAACATTATCGGATTCGACGGCGGCTACAATATAGGAGAGGATGGTGGCCCCGCCAGTGGCAGTGGTAATTTCTCCGGAACGCCACCGGGGGTTCCAACCGGACAAGGACTCACCTACTTCTTTGAGACTGGCTATGCCCTGACTTGGCATGACAGTTACCGAGATTACTATGCTACGTTTGGCTACGGTGGAATGTTTCAGATGTCCCTGCCCAATGGGCTAACGTTCAACGGGGTCGTGACTTCTGGAAGTTCCGCATACTACGGCGATGGTTCGTACGTCGAAGTGAACTACTTCGGCCAATGGAGCAACGGACTGTATGCCACTGGGACCGCTTACGATTATCAAATGTTTCCCAATAGCGTGATGCAGCAATTGTCCTCCCAGATCGCACCGGAGCCGTCGAGCTGGCTGCTGATGGGCAGCGGCATCCTCGCATTGTGGTGGAAGCGGCGGGGATAAAGATGGCGGGCAATCTCCCCTTACCGTTTCCCAAAGAAGCACGTGAGCTGCGGCGGCGTTGTTTACCGGCATGTGCCCCGGCTGAGCGTTTCCTAAGTACCGGCATCGATCTGGATTCAATGCGTCGATTGCAATGCTAATCAGCGATTCAGAGGAGGATGAGTGACCAGTTACCCGCACCTCCTAAGCGCCGGATACGGTCAAGAGTATCTGCGGCTTCCGGGAGAGTGCCGCCAATACTCGCGTCGCTGGCTGTCCCAGCGTGGATCAGCAGGTGTTTGTGGCCGATTGGCATTCGCAGCAATAGGTAATCGAGAACCGTAAGATAGTCTTGAGATATTCGAATTGCCAACAAGTTTTTAGTGATGGTCTGACCGCGAATATGAATTTGCCACCCACGCCAGCGACGCTGTTTCATGAGGGCAGGCGCAAGCACCAGCTTCAGCCGCCCGATCCCTTCGATGTCGAGATATTTGCCATCCGCTGCACATGGGCAACCGAGGTCGTGCAGGGCCAGACACAACTCACTCTCGACACGGCTCCTTAGCCGCCTTAAGTAGTGCGCACCCTCAGCCAGCGATGTTAGGCGATTACACCCCTGATATCCGACTAACTTGTACGCAGTTCCGAGATTGCCAAATCGCCTTTGGTAAGTCTGCGCTCCCGGAGCGTCAGGAGAGGAATCGATGATGTCCATTGAGAGTCTCCCGTTTCGTTCGAGAACACGTCTCAACCGGTCTAACAGTTCCTGGTCGGAAAGGTCTCTAGGAGGGAGCAAGCGGCACTGAGCTGCTTGAAATATTGCTGATGTCACAATCGCTGGCAAAGCATTCGGTATGACGATGTATTTGCTACATGGATTCCTGGTCGTATTGGCCCCAAGCTTCTTCGATATTCGGTTATAGACCACTGTCCCCATGTACTTCGGATGTTTGAGCATTTCGATTACGACGGTCTGGGTCCACTTGTGGCCGCGTTCACATGGGATGCCGAGGTCATTGAGCCTCTTAACGATCTGCGGTGCCCAGAGCCCTTCGCTCACAAACAATTCGAAGATTTGTCGAACCACCGCAACTTCCTCAGGAGGTCCGAGCACGTAGCGGACGCGGTCCGAACTCAGGCTCTTCCACTCATGGTGGTTCAAGATTCCCTTTGAAATGCCATCCCGGCTGACCAGCTCTCGCCGAAGCCCGTATCCGGCGGCACCGCCGAGCTTGTATCCCATCCTTGCAATTCTTTCCTGACCCACAAACACCTTATGTGACAGCTCACGAAGATATTCACCCGCCATGGCGCGTTTTAACGATTTGAACAAAGCGGCCATTGTGCTGCCTTCGCTGCTGTTAAACGGTTCGGCGCAGTAATGCACGCGGACACCCGCTCTTTTGCATAAGAATTCGTAATAGGCCGACTCGTCTACATCCTGGAAACGACCCCATCGCGTCACGTCATAGACCAAGATCGCTTGGAAGTCGCAGTTGCCGCTGACAACATCTTGCAGCAGCAGTCGCAGTCCTGGTCTTGCCCTGAGTGTCAGCCCACTCTTCGAGGGGTCCGAATATGTTTGTACAACCGAAAAGCCGTGCTGTTCGGCGTATTCAGCAATCGCTGCCTGTTGATTTTCCATGGAATACTGCTGATGTTCTGTGGACATCCTGAGATATTGGGCAGCATACATTTGCGCTCTCCTCGCGACGTTCCTGATTTGGTGTCAGTTACCTCATCGGCGGGAACAGCGGGAACTTGAGGAGAAATCTCGAGGTTGTGCCTACCACTTTGCGGGAATAGCGAACAATACTTAGGTGACCACGGTCACAGCGCCAAGCACTAGATCTTTGGCAGAATTACAACAATATGGTTCCGGTCCTCCCGGGGTGGAGCCTGTCCGCAGGTTTTGCAGCAGCAGTCTGGTCAAAGACGCTTGCGGACAGGCAGTGGCTAACGAAAGGCGGGTATTAAGACGGAAGGTGGCTACAAATGACTCCGAAGCAATGCCCAGTATGTTGCAGCAACTCAATAGGCCTGATTTTACGGGACGCCTTTCTCACCGCCCATATCGGCGGTCTCTCCCATCCCTCTTCAGGAGCCGTGGCATATCACTGTGATTCAGGACATGTGTTCTTAGTTGTCACCGAGGACTTCGGGTGGAAGGAGCCAATAATGCAAGATAGCGGATTCTACATCGTTGTGTAGGGCCCATCTCCGGCGCCAGCTGTCTGAGTCGCTCATCTATCGCGCTTCGAGTCGGATCAGGACCACATGTAGGTTCGATGCAGACCACCAGCGAGGATCTGGCCGCAGCGGGCTGATCCCTCGTTTCATCATTCGTCCGTTCGCCTCGCCGTCCGCGCTACCGTAACCCGCAGTGTCAGCAGACTTTGCGACAGATAGCCTGCGGTGATACGTCTCCCCCCCGACTTCGAAGGCAAATTGCCCGGGCCGCGAAGACCCCAGGTTTCCCGGGGTCACTCCTTGATGTGATGCAGTCGATGTCATTCCCCAGCTGGCTGCCGATAATAAGCGTTGCCGAGCGGTTACTCTTTCTCGCACACTATCTTCAGGTGTAGAGTGCTATCTGCAGGGCAACAGCAAGGCATCAGGGAGTGCCCATGGGGAGTCGCGCAACGAAGCTCGCTGCCGTTTGACAATATTTCTGATCGCTGCGGCGGTCTGTGTGTACGAAGCCGCGCTCCTAAGGGACCTCAACATCGTGTATCCCACCCCGGAGCACGAGAGCGACTTCCTGAAAAGCTTCGCCCTCGAACCTATCTTGAAGCCTTATACCAGCCCCCGATGGATTGCAGGCATGGGTAAATCGGACGGCCGAGAGGCAGGATATGGTACGGCGCGTTACGACAAGACTTTCGAGGCCCGGTTTGCAATGTATTCGGCTGACCAGCAGGCGCTTATGGCAGCGCTGACCCAGGACATTGCGATGAGGTTAGAAGGTTCGGGAATGCGAATCCTTGAAAGGACCGGCAGTGGTGATGAGGGTTTCCACTTTAGATATGGCAGTGGCCGAACCCTCGGGACGGTGACGGTTACTCCAGTGCAACAACTTGATGAGAACCATCTCGGTGGAATTCACGGAACTGGCCCTAAGAAGAAAAACCTTCATGGTTTGCGGCCCGGCGAAATTCCAGTGGAGTTCACTATCGCAGCGAAGGAAACGTGGACCAAGTAGTATGGTTTTTCCTTTGCGGCCCGTAGGAACAAATGCGACAATCAGCTCTGTGCGGAGCTAGATACATGGTCTAGCGACCAGGTGAACCGTTTCCAACGAACTGGGCAGGACAACGACATCTGAGCGAAGGCTTATGGTGTGATTTCGAATACGACACCGCAACCACCATACGGGCAATTTCCAATGCCTCCAGCGGACGCCGTGCCATAGATATTTCCATTAGCGTCGATGACAAGACTGCTGATCGGATACTTCCCGTCGCTGCCTCCGCTGAAGTCGTGCAGCGACGTAAAGATCCAGGCTCCATCCGAGGACGGAGTCAGTTTGAAAACCGAACCCATCGAATAAGCACCTTCATAATACGTAGTCCCATACAGATTTCCCGCCGCATCCATAACCAACTTGTCCTCGGGACCAATACCGACATGCCCGGTGAAGTAATAAAGCGGGTTAAAGGTCCATCCACCGGCGCCTGGTGTCATCTCGAACAAAATGCCGCCGCCATCCAGTCCTCCAAATGTGTTCGATCCGTACAACTTGCCTGCGTTGTCCCTGATCAGACCGCCTATTTGAGCTGCACCATCACCGGAATTATTGAAACTGTGAAGGATCTCTTGTGTCCACTGTAGCCCGCCCGGCTGTAGCTGATAAACTGCGCCCCAGTTGTTCTGGCCACCCTGGTAATAGACACCATACAGGTTGCCAGCTTCATCGAACACAACTCCGCCTTCCGGGCCGCAGCCGTCGCCGTTATTTCCCGTTGCGAGATGAAGAACCACCTCTTCCCAAGTGTCACCAGATGGAGTCAATTCGTAAACTGCACCGCAGGTATATTGGCCTCCGTACGAAGCTGTGCCATAGATGTTGCCTGCTTGATCGAAGGTGAGGTCGCCTTGTGGATCGGAGCCAACCCCATCGTGAAAGGCGAAAAGCACCGTCTCGCTCCAAGTCACTAAGGCAGAATGGGGAGCCGAGGCAGGGGGCCTCAAGCGAAAGACTGTCCCGCAACCCCACCCACCGCAATCACCCCTCGGACCCGAAACCGTAGTGCCATACAGAGTCCCGTCAGGAGCAATTACAACCCTACCTTGAGGATCAAGCCCGTCTGTTACTCCATTGAAGCTAAGGATCGGCGTTAGGACAAACCCAGAGCCAGCCCGCTTAAGCTTAAACACAGTGCCGCAGCCCCCGCCATCGCAACCGGTTCCGCCTCCACTCGAAGTCGTTCCATAGAAGTTTCCAGCAGCATCCATGGTCAGGCCAGCCTCGGGTTGACCACCGTCACCGCCGCCGGTAAAGCTGTGCAGAACAGTGAATGTCTGGGGTTGAGCTTGCACTGCGAGAAGGAAAACAATCACTACGGGATTCAGGATAAACAGCAACCTGCGAATGTTCATGGGGCTGCTCCGAGGACAGGCTAGGGAGCGATATTATCCTTCAGCAATCGACAAAGTTCAATTGCGAAACGCTATCTGCAGCAGGGTCGGGATCACTGCCGGGATGGTGGAGCGCCTTAAATCCCGTGGCCAGAAGGCCGTGGGCGCAGCGCGAGGCTGGGCGACGGTCGCAGCGTGATTTAGACTTCTCGATTAGCCCCCCACAGCCCCCGCCGTCTATAACTTAGGGTGAGTGGTATGTGACGGGCGATGAAAGCGATTGCGACGGGCGGAGCGCGAAAGCGTGTGGGAGAGGGGACATAAGCTAAGGCTCCATGTACAAATGCGGAGCCTCTTCCGTTTGTCAGTGCTCACGAAAACATCCATAGGCAGCAGGGTTATTTTGTATCAGGCTTAAACAGTCTTAGCTGTGGCGCTCTTACTGTCTTTTCCGCACCGATCACCTCGAGGTTGAATGCCACAGCTCCTCGCGCATTGAAGCCAATCTCAAACCTCACCCGTGTCCCTTGCGATGGGGTCTCGCATTCGACGCCAGCGGCCATCTGTAGGGGACGACAACTATCGGCGGTTCGGAGAGTTGCGGCTTCGAGATCGAGTGCGGCATGGCATGGAAGTTGAGGCCGCAGTGGCCATTCGAAAGAAATCCGCATCGCCCAACGCCGAGGATCGGGCGCCGGCCCCAGCCCCCAGCACCGCGAGACCTGAAGACCCCATCCTGGGCACTTGATTCGAATCGTATTTGTCACAAACGCAGGCCTCACGTCAGCATGAGGCCTTGCGTCTTGCAGGCGAGTTAGCGCACTTGCGCTAAGCCTGGGCTTGCTTGATAGGTTGAGTTATCCACATGGTCCTGCAGAGTAATTTTTAACGTATAGCCTCCCGAACTGCCATAGGTATGGGTGCCGTTCACGGTGAAGGGGCCTCCATTGGCTCCGGAGACGGTTCCGGCGTTGCGCGTGCCGTCACCCCAGTCGATGGTTGCCGAAAAGTCACCCTGGGTTGCCGCCGGTGTGCCATCGACAAAGCTGCCGACTGGGCCACTGAAGGGCGACCCGTGGGTGGCATTGATGGTGTTTCCGGTTCCGCCGATGGCGCTCAGTCGGCCCAGGGCGCCAGAGCCGTACTCGGCCACGTAGATCTTGCCGTCGGCGCCGAAGGCGAGACCGTTGGGCACCGGGTTCAGCGTTGTTAGCTGGACTGTGCTCACCACGCCCGATGTGGTGATGCGGGCTACTCCGTTGGGATAGTACTGCGGGATCCAAAGCGCACCATCGGAGCCGACCGAGATGGTGAGATCAGTTTCGAACTGCACGGGGTACTCCGCCAGCAGATTGCCTGTGGTAGAGAACTTCGCCACCTCGCCGTAGGGGGTGTTGACCATGATCCACAGGTTGCCGTCCGGCCCGGTAACCAGAGCCGCCAGCGGTTTGTAGGGTGCGCCGGGGAAAGGATACTCGGTGATGTTGCCGGTGTTGGGATCGATCTTGCCAACGTTCTGCCCAACCTGTTCGGTGAACCACAGGTTGCCGTCCGGACCGTTGGCGATGAAGAGTGCTTGGGCTCCGAGCGTGGGGATGGGATAGGTGGTAATCGTGCCGTCGGGAGTGATTTTGCCGATGCTATTGTCGTGATAGGTGTATTCGGTAAACCAGAGGTTGCCGTCGGGACCGGTGACGATGCTCCACAGTCCGGCGGCACGTTGTCCAGCGGAATATTGGCCGAGGATGTTTCCGGATGTGCTTATCTTCACAATACTGTTCACGCCGCTGTCGGTGTACCACAAGTTGCCGTCGGGACCTACGGTGATCACCATCGGTTTGCCGCCTGGAACGCCTGGATAGATGTTGGTGGCGCCTGTGCCCGTATCTAACCGCACGATTATGTTGGAGAGATTACCGGTTGCCCAGATGGCGCCGTCCGGTCCCAACGTGTCCCAGGAGATTTCGCTTCCTAAACTGAGATTGAAAACGTTGGTGACTTGACCAGCGGTGGATACTCGTGCGATGTTGCTGGTTACATCACCGACTATCCACAGCCCACCATCGGGAGCGCTCACGATGCTGGTGAGGTAGTAGATGTCGGGATTAGTTAAAGCTGGAAATTGGGTGATCACGCCGCCGGGAGTTACGTAGCCAATCGCGTTGCCGGCACTGAACCAGATGTTGCCGTCCGGCCCAACAGACATGCCGGTGTAGCCAAATCCGGAGGTGAGCGCGTAGTCGGTTTCCGAACCCGAGGTTGTGACCTTCGCCACGTTGCTATCCTCAGTCACCCAGATGTTTCCGTCGGGACCGGCGGTAAGTCCAAGCGGCGACTCGATAAGGTTATAGGACGTGATCACGCCGGACGTGGTGATCTTCCCCAGATAGTTTTTGTTTAGAGAGGCGAGTTGCGGATTGGTGAACCAAAGGTTGCCGTCGGGGCCGGTGACGATTTGCGCGTTGGCATAATTATCGGGGATGAAGTATCCGGCGTCGATACCGGAGGAATATTCGGTGACGTGACCGGAGGTGCTGACCTTGCCGATCTTAAACGCGCCGGTCGCCGAGGAAATGCCTTGCACATCATCGACAAACCACAGGTTGCCGTCGGGGCCGGCGGCGAGACCTTCTGGATGGCTGGTCGTGCCCAAAAGGATGAGCCTGAGGTTTCCGCCGCTGGTGTTGATGTGGCCGATGAAGGAGGATAACTCATCGGTGAACCAGATGTTGCCGTCCGAACCGACGGCGATCCCAGTCAGGCCGCGAGCGCCGGGTATGGGGTATTCCGTGACAACGCCAGTCGGCGTAATCTTCCCAATCTTTAGTCCGACTTGCTCGGTGAACCAAATGTTGCCATCAGGCCCCAGCACCATGCTAAAAGCCTGGGAGACGCGGCCCGGCGGGATGATCTTTGCAGTTTCAGCGGTGAGGGTCAGCGAGGACGCCATCGATAGAACAGCAACCAAGACGAACCCGAATATTCTTAACGTGGCCTTGAATGTCATGTTCAGCGCTCCTTTGCGCGAGTTGATTAAGGGGCCGGGCATAAGCAAGAAACGAGAGCCTGCTTCCTCGAGCAGAGAACTCCGTGCTCAAGTTCCAATCAACCAGATCGATTCGAAACCGATCACATAGAGGAAGCGTTGGCTTTCACCGCTCATTGGTAGAGCGATTAGTTTCTTAGGCTCGACAGGAAAGGCGAAATTTATCCTCCAAAGGTGCCACGGTTCGGGAAAAAAAGGCTGACTTCTCCGCAAAGGGTCGTCAGACGCAACTCGGCCACGCCTGCGCAGCTCAAACTAAGCTGTTCCAGGCTAACGCTTTCAGTTTGACACTGTGAATTCAGGCGGGTGGATAGAGGGGACGAATAGCACCTAAAGAGACATAGTTCAGAGTATTAACTCCTCACAGCGACGCTGGCATGCCGCGCTATCAGACTGAATCCCATGTGGTTGGCATCGTTCCGTACTGCGGCCAGCGTCTTCCAGCCACGTTCGTCCCCTGAATTGATCTGCACTTCGCCCAATGCGAGGCGAGCTTGTAAGGCAAATCGGGTCATTCCGGATTTTCCCGCTTCAGCGCTGGCGGTGAATAGCTCGCTCTTCGCAGCATCCACCTGGCCCAGCGCCGCAGCAACACGGGCCCTGAGTATCACGATGTCGTAATCAGGAACGAACGGATTTTGTCTTTCGGAAATGCGTTTAGCGTCGTCGATAAGAGTTTGCGCTTCGAACTTTCGATTTTCAGACAAACAAATCGCCGCCAACGCCGACTCTGCATTCTTCTGGTCGTTTAGGCTTTGGTTTTCTCTAGCGGAATTCAGAATGTCGCGTACCAGCGTCTCGGCTTTGGGAGCTGACCCCTCCTCTACAGCCAAGCGCGCCAATTCCAACCGAATATCTCGGGTGCTTTCCGAATCTCCGATCTCGACCAGTGTGGCTAAGGCTTGTTGGTAATAGGAAGATGCTCGATCCAGTCGTCCCGTATGTGTCTCGATTGAAGCCAGCAACTGCATCGCACTGGCTCGCATAATCTTATTACCGCTCGGGATTCCAGCAAGCGCCGTTTCCGCCATGCTTTTGGCCTGCCGTATGTTCCCCGAGTCAAATAACACCTCAGCCCAAGTGAGACTTGTTATCGGAACACTGCAATATTTATCGCGATGGCACATGCTGACAGCATGTTTCTCCAAGCCTTCGCCTACCGCTTGATGACCCATATATACCTGCATCGTAGCCATTCCTTGCAGGGCATCAATCATGTCGGGTGATGGATGATCTTCACGGGCAGGATTTCGCTTCGCTTCGGAAAATGCCGCTGCATAGTGCATGAGCGCCGCTTGATAGTCGCCAGTGCGCTTAAGCTCGTGCGCGACGCGCATCTCGGCATTCAAACTTGAGCTGGAATCGTAGAACTCGGCGCCTGTCTCTTGTCTGATGCTGGCGTTCGCTGAGATGTACTGATCTGCTTCAGGTTCGTTTCCTTGCTTCCTCGCTGCTATGGCCAACAGCGTATTCAGTTTCATTAGATCGCTGCTAGTTTGCGACTCCGCCAAGAGAAGCTTTTCCTCTGTCGCGACCCTCGAACAATCTGCCATGCGCCCTTCGAATAGATAAAGCTGGGCGATCTTCAACAGGGCCCGACTAAGAATCCGATTCAGATGACGTGAGCGAGCCTTCCTTATAGCGCGATCGAGTGCAGCTTCTGCCTGCGCCGGATGCACGATCACGTCCCGTCCTTGCGCTAAATCAATGCGTGGATCGGTTCCAAGCGGCGCAGGCAAACCGCGCAACATCTCAGTCGTCTTTAGTACTGAGGCGTCGTATTCAAGGCTGGCGAGTGTCAGGCCGTATTCCAGATTGTCTGGATGTGATCTGAATAGGCCGGCAGCGAGACGCTCTGCGATCTCATCTTGGCCATCGATCTGATCGTAGAGAACCTTAATCCACAGTTGATTCTCAGATGATAGAGATGGTGACCGGTCGTAGGCCGTCTTGATCTCTGCTTGTGCCTGTTTAGCCGCACTTCTACTAGCGGCTCCTAAAGACTCCTCGCTGGTCATCTGCCAGGCCTGTGCGAGCCCTGCATGAATTAGCGGATCATCGGGGTTTGCAATAGAAGCTTGCTGAAGCAATCGAAGCGATTCAGCAGCTTCATAGACATGTAGTTTTGCGAGACCCTCTGAATATAATCGCGCTGACCCTTCCGTCATTGAGCTGCTCTGCAAATTAAGTTGTCTGATCTGGGATACCGGCATTTCTGGAGAGTGGCGAAAGAGAGTGGTGAGGATTCGCTGCAATGACGAGGCGGTGCTAGAGGGTCCTGCAGCCAGGGAGCTTGCCACCACCGAACTTGGGCGTACGGAGACGAATGCGATAACCAGAATCGCAATTGTTGCAATGATTGTAGTTGCCAACGCTTTCCATGCGGGCCGCGTCTGAATGAATTGCGCTGAGAAAAACACGGCCCCGTCATTGCCTTCTAATGCATCGACGATCTCTGGTACCGTGCGAAAGCGACGTTCCGGATTAACTTCCATGCATCGGAGAATCACGGGTTTCCAATGAGGAGGAATCTGGGGCGCGTCGAGGGCACCGAGGTCGGCAGCAGAATTCCCATACTGCGAAGACGGGCGTGAAAGGCTCATAAGGCAATAGCCTGTGAGCATTTCAAATGCTATTTGGCCGAATGCGTATACATCTGTTGCCGGCGTTACAGCGCCTTTGGCGAACTGCTCGGGCGCCATGTAGGGTAGCGTCCCAGCGGGTGCTGAGTCGGTCAGAGTTCCGCGGTTGTAAGCATCTGGATCACTCAGTGAGCTACAGTTTCGAGCTAAGCCAAAGTCGGTGATCACAACTCTGCTGCCACCTGCTTCTGTGACTAACATGATGTTCGAGGGCTTGATATCGCGGTGCGCAATGCCAAGTGTATGTGCTTCATGCAGGCCAGCGGCAATTTGCCTGAGAATGTGAAGGGCTTCCGATGCGGAGAATCGCAATCCTCGGCGGAGTAAGTCCGCCAACGTTTCTCCGTGAAGGACTTCCATCGTTAGAAACGCAAGATCCTGGGCATCCGGTACTCCCACGATTTCAGGGTTGCTGTGCCATCCGAAATCAAATATCCGACACACGTTGCGATGAGTAATGGTTCTGGCTAAAGAAACCTCTTTCTTGAATCGACTCAGCGCAATAGGGTCGTTAACAGCGCCCAAACGTACCGTTTTCAACGCGACCGTCACGCCCAGTTCCAAGTCAATAGCTTTGTAGACCTCCCCCATCCCGCCCGCGCCGAGTAAATGGGCGATTTCGAAGCGGTCTGCGATCAGGTCACCGGGATTTAGAAGATTCGGCGATCGAGATTTCGACGGACTGTCCCGAAACGCATCTCGTATCTTAAAAATGGGATCATCAAGAAAATCGGCTGCCTCAGTTTGTGCCTGTAAGAGGCTGCCGACCTCGGCAATCAGTTCGGGGTCATCGCCACACGACATCTGAACGTAGTGGGGTCGATCTGCTGGAGGTCGTAGCAGGGCGTCACCAAAAATTTGTTTTGCACGTTCCCACTGGTCAGTATTCATGAAAGTTCTCCCGCATACTGCTCAACAGCGAATCAGTGCAGTGGCCCACTCAAGCTACTCGTAATCCGGCGATACTCAGGCTTTGGCGCCCAAATTCAGATCTCTGTAGAGCCAAGCCTTAGCCATTTGCCATTCGCGTTTGATGGTCCGTTCCGAAACCCCCAGGTGGACCGCGATCTCTTGCTCTGTTAGACCGCCAAAAAACCTCATCTCCACCACTCGACTCTGGCGCTCATCCAGTTGAGACAGGCGATTCAAGGCGTCGTCCAATGCGAGCAGTTCATCCGACCTAGGTTTACTGAATACGAAGGCCTCATCGAGAGGAACGAAGTCGCGCGAACCTCCCCGTTTATCGGCCCGATAAACACGCGCGTAATCAACCAGGATGCGGCGCATCAAATGTGCCGCTAGACCGAAAAAATGACTGCGTCCCTGCCAATTGACCCGGCCGACATCAATCAAACGAAGATATGTTTCGTGAACTAGCGCCGTCGATTGAAGTGTATGTCCGTCGCGTTCATTATGCAGGTAGTAACTGGCCAGCCGCCGTAGCTCTGCGTACACCAACGGGATAAGAAGGCGCTCGACTTCCGGCTCCCCATCGCTCATTCGATTGAGGAGGTTTGTAATTTCGTGGCTGTCCAAAGCACCATCCGCGGTAAATGACCGCGATTTTAACGCAAATCACTGCTCAATCCGAGCTTTTTTCTGCGCTCCGTTAACGCCTGCGGTATCGGAATGGTCTAGATCGACATTCCTCACAGCGGGGCGATCAATGCATCAGTTTGGAAGCCGTGAGCAGGTCCAACGTAATCGATCAGGGCTACGATCTGTGCCCCCAAAGCATCGGGAGGTTTCGCCCCCTACTCTTCCTTGGCATTACTTTCCAGCGAATCCTTTCATCGAGTACGTGTAAACGTTATCTACTTCCCATAGGCAACAGTCTTCTGCTGCCAGCACGGGAGTGGCATTCATCACCGTGGCCGGCTCAGTCCGCTCAGTGTTGGTCTACCGATGCCACGACTTAATTGGCTCATCACGAAGATGAGGCAATAGAGTTGACAGGGAGCGCCCGGCCGGGCAGAATGTCCTCGTTTGGGTGAGACGCGTATCAGCAACCAGAAGTTCCTGGGGCTATCTGAAACCCAGGGACCTCTAAACAGAAGCTCCTGGGGCGCGCGAGCGACTACTTGAAACCCAGGAACCGAAACACGAACGGCAGCCCTTTGACGGGCTGCCGTTTTGTATTGGTGACAAGATGAACTTCTTAGAGCAGTTGCAAGGATGAAGTGTTCAACGTCAAAGGTTCGCGGCCGAACCGAAACCACAACCCCGGTGACATCGAGGATGGCATCTTCGCCCGGGCTCGTGGACCCATCGGAAGCTATGGCCGGTTCGCCAAGTTCCCGGATGATGCACGGGCTTTGCCTGTATGCGCGCCCCGTTCGTTGCTCACTACCACGGCATGACCATCACCCAGATGGTTGCCGAGTACGCACCTTGCTGTGAGAACGATGACACCCGCTACGTTGCCGACCTGTGTACGTGGACCGGCTTGACGCCGTCCAGGTCATCGGTGCTCACTTGGGATAGTCGTTTTACACAACCTCCTGACGTACAATTCCCGCCATGATGCCAACTGTGACGACGAGTCTCGCTGTGTATGGCGCGGTGCTGTCTACGATCGCTGTTGGGAATCAGATCTTTAAGGACAGGGCTAAGGTAAGGTGACGGTGGCCAGGAACACGGATATGGTGGGTAGCCCCGTTGCAAAGGTCAGGCTCTGATCGCCATCAGCGTCACCAATATTGGACGGCGCCCGGTGACGATCACTATTCTTGGAGCAAATCGATTACATCCGAACACCCAACTCGTGGCCGTCGAGACCTCTCCCGTGCTGCCTGCCGAAATCACGGAAAGGAAATACATCGAGAATCTATGGCCCCAGGAGGAATTCGACTTCTGCACCATCGACGACTGGGTGGCGTGGGACTCTCACGGCAGAGAGCACAAGCTGCGTGAAGCCACTTGGTACAAGCACTGGAAGTCAACTCGGCAGAGGAAAGAGTTCTTCAAACGGAAGAGGTAACGGTAGCGGTGGCGACGAAGCTGTCCCAAGTTTGTCCCAAGATAACCTTCGAGCCACATGCGACTATGCGATTGGCGTTGGTTTCAGGGCAGTTTTTGAACAGGTTTGCAACCTGTAAGTAGCTGATAATACTGATGACTTATGGATTCCTAAACCGTTGGTCGGCAGTTCGACTCTGCCCAGGGCCTCCATAATCAGCGACTCACATAGGCATCAAGTTAGGTTCCCGGGAACGTCTCGTAACAATGTTGTCCGGTGCCTTTTTGGTCAACTTCTTGTCGAACTTCTTCATGGCTTTTTGAACCGCTGGATCACATCATCCGCAAGTTGCAGCTGATGCGATAGCGCCGGCAACCCATCGGCACCGCTAGGACGAGAAACGCCCTACCTCTCTACTGTGCAGCGGTTATCGAGTCGACCAAACGACTGAGCTGCCAGATTACGATCGCGGAGATCTCTAGAATCATCGAGCGCAAGTTTTCGAGTGCTGCGGTGCGGCCATATTTGGCCAGCGAATTGGCATGGGCACGGACCGGCGGAAGACACTCCTGACTGAAACATGAAATCGCCTGGTCGCAGCTGTCTTGCCCGCTCATGGTATAACTCCGTTACCGAACCCAAGAGTTGTGGAACTTCGGGACGAGCTGGTCGATTCCGTCATTCCGTTGCGCTGACTGCCAAGCGCTCGAACTCCGCGTGTTGCTTTAGATTTGTATGAAAACCGGTCAGCAATCCGCCCAAACCGCAAAGGTGACTAACGGCGTCGACCTGAATCAAGGCGACGCCGCCCTGATCAGCACAGGACAAGGGTCAGGGACAAGGCCTGAGGGCGCACAAGGACCTGCCAGTTCGAAAACTGTCGTTTCGAATCTTCCGCACAATGCGAATCCATTCACCCAGACCCTGCTCCTGAATGAAGAGCGCCTTCGCATGGCGATGTACGCTGCGAAGATCGGCACGTTTGACTGGAACATGCTCACTGGTCAAGTTCACTGGTCCGCCAATCTCGAGGACTACATGGGTATGCCTGCGGGCGGTTTCGAAGGAACCATCGAGGCCTTCAGCCGCCAAGTGCACCCCGAAGATCAGGAGACGGTGCAGCGAGCGATTCAACACTCCGTGAAAACGGGCGCAGACTACACTGTGGAGTTTCGCATGATCCGAGCGGATGACAGCGTTCGCTGGGTGGAGGCGAAAGGCAGGATATTGTTCGATGACGTCGGTGCGCCCGTGCGCCTCATCGGAATTGACGTCGACATCACCGAACAGAAATTGTTCCAGCAACGTCTTTCTGCGGCTGAGCAGAGGTACGCAGACTTTTACGATCATGCTCCAGATCTTCTGTTCTCCGTCGACGCAGAAACGGGTCGCTTCCTGGAATGCAATCAGACAGCATGCGCTACGCTTGGCTACGCCAAGAGCGAACTTATCAACCGTCAGATGTTTGAGATTTGCCACCCCGACAGCCAGGAAATCTCACGACAAACGTTTCGAGAATTTCTCCAAGCCGGGTCGGTGAGCAATGTTGAACTGCAATTCTGTCGGAAAGATGGCACAACCGTAGACGTCAGCCTGAGTGCGTCGGCGGTGCGCGACGGCAATAAGATTATTGCCAGCCGCTCCATCTGCCGTAACATCACGGAGCTGAAACGGGCGGCAAAGGCCTTACGTCAGAGCGAATCGGAAGCACGCGCGCGAGCCGAAGAACTCACCGCAGTGCTCGACGCCATGCCAACCGTGACGTTCATTGCCCATGACCCTGATTGCCGGCAGATGACCAGTAGCAGGGCGGCACACGAACTCCTGCATTTACCTCCAGGAGCCAATACATCGAAGTCAGCCCCACTCGATGAGCGTCCCGCTAACTTCCACGTCACCAGGGACGGGCGAGTGCTTTCACCGGAAGAACTCCCGGTGCAACAGGCCGCAGCCACCGGACAAGCTATTCGAAACGCAGAGTTACGAGTCGCTTTTGACGATGGGAGTTGGCGCGACATCTTCGGGCACGCGGTACCGCTGCTCGACGAACAAGGCGCCGTCAGGGGAGCTGTAGGAGCTTTCGTCGATATCACCGAGCGCAAGGAAGTCGAAGAGAAGCTGCGGGTTAGCGAAACTCGGCTCCGCCGGTTCGTAGATGCGAACCTGATCGGCATCACCAGCTCCAGGCTTGGAGGAAATATCTTCGAAGCGAACGACGTTTTCCTGAATATGCTGGGCTATTCGCGAGCAGAATTCTTCGCCGCCGATTTCGATTGGAAGAAGATCACTCCTTCCGAGTTCCATGTTCGTGGTCGACAGGCGGTGGAAGAACTGAAGGCAACAGGAGTATTTGCACCTTTTGAGAAGGAATACATCCGGAAAGACGGAACCCGGGTTCCGGTCGTGATTGGCGCCGCCGCCATCAACCGGTCTCCGCTGGAGTGGATGTGTTTCACTCTGGATATCAGTGAGCGCAAGCGCGTCGATGAGCTCAAGGCTAGAGAAAAGGTGCAGCAGCAGATGCTCGAGCATGAAATTCTGGCCCGCGAGGAAGAGCGCAGAGCAATTGCCCGTGAGTTGCACGACGAATCCGGCCAGATGCTGGCTTCGTTGCTGGCAGGACTTAAGCTGATCGAGCAAGCTAAGAATCTGAAGGACGTCAAGAGACAGACCCACGACCTGCGGAAGATTGCAGCCGTTGCCATCGATGAACTGGGACGGCTGTCTCGCGGATTACATCCGCACGCTCTCGATGATCTTGGGCTGGAAGTGGCGTTGAAATATTTCGCAGAGGATTACCAGAAACTGCACAACATCGCAGTAAAACTTACGGTGCTTGGTCTGGGGCCGAAGCGACTGTCCAGAAGCATGGAAGCGGGGTTGTACCGAATTGTGCAGGAGGCACTGACCAATATCGCCAAACACTCGCATGCGAAGACGGCAGAGATTTCTCTAAGAGTCGACGACGATGTGCTGGAGTTGAAGATTGCCGACGATGGGACCGGATTCGATGCTGATCGTGTGCTAACGGATAACACCGGCAGGCATCTCGGGCTGCACAGCATGCGTGAGCGCGCCGCGATGATGGGTGGACAGTTCCGAGTGCAGTCGCAAAAGGGTGGTGGCACCTTGAAGACGCTGCTCATCCGTGTGACTTTCGCCGGCCCTTAAGGAGCACTCATGCCTCGCGGAAAGAAAAAGCCGCAGATCAGTGTGGTCATTGCCGATGATCACGCTATCTTGCGCTCGGGCTTACGCATGCTGCTGAACGCCCAGCCCGACATGAAAGTTGTCGGCGAAGGCGAGGATGGAGCGCAAGCCCTGGAGCAGGTGCGCCGGTGGAAGCCGGACGTTCTGCTGGCGGACATCACCATGCCCGGCGGCAGCGGAATTGAAATTGCCAGCGAAGTGAAGCGGTTGTCGCCGGGAACCCGGATTGTCGTGCTTACCATGCATTCGGAGGCAGCTTACCTGCACTCAGCACTGGCTGCCGGAGCCGTCGGCTACGTGTTGAAACGATCCCTTGATTCGGACCTGGTGTCGGCGATTCGTGACGCCCACGGGGGCAGAACCTCGATCGACTCCGGGGTCGTGGCCCATCTGGTGGAAAAGGCTTTGGGCTCCGGCAGGGGCCGCAAGACTGACCCCAAACAGTCCTTTGGGACGCTGAGCCGCCGCGAGCGCCAGGTCTTTACGCTGGTGGCTAAGGGGTTCACCAGTGAACAGATCGCCCAACAAATCTTTGTCGGCGTTAAAACCGTCGAAACCTATCGCGCCCGCCTGCTGAAAAAGCTCCGGATAAAGACCCGCTCGCAGATCGTCCATTTCGCCATAGAGGCGGGACTGCTAGCCAAGCCGGGAGAAATTTGAAGTCACAGTAAGCCGCGGCTCGCCATCGTGTCAGGGTTTTTACGGACATCATTTTTGCCAACAACCCTGACACTCCCATCAGGCAGACTGGAACCCATCTGAGCCGGGTGGTCGCGCTTTGCGCAGCTCCTGAGGCTTAACTGGGGCGCGCGCCTTCGGCGCTGCACTTTGCAGGCAGTGAGATCGAGACCGGATTGGACACACTTGGACGCCATGCCTATCCGTATTCTGGTTGTTGACGACGAAAGGGTCATTGCCGACACGTTATCGGTGATTCTGTCGACGACCGGGTATGAGTGCCGGACAGCCTACGATGGAGTCGATGCGATTGCAGTGGCTAGTGAGTTCGATCCCCATCTGATCATTTCCGACGTCGTGATGCCGAAAATGGACGGGATAGAGTTGTTGCGGCGATCCCGTATGCTGCCGCGCCCTCCAGCCATGCTGCTCATATCGGGGAATGCAAACACAGCCGCATTGGTGGAACGGGAAAACTTGCGGGGAAACCCTCTGCAGGTAGCCGCAAAACCATTACATCCGACGGTGCTGCTGGCAATGGTCGCAGACGTGGTGAAGGAGGTCGGGAACTGAGTGGGTGGTGCCGAGAGTTTGCTCCACAGTTCGCGGTGACGATGACAGCGAAGATTGTCGCTTCGAGGTTCCGGAATCGCTCTGGGTGATGATCGTCGGCTGAAGCCGTTTCAGTGATGTAGAAGCGTTTCAAGGCGTACCGTTCAATGCTTCGCTGACAGTCGTTTGCAGCATCTGCCGTGCAGGAGAGCCGTAATGAAAGATGCTTCGGAGCAGAACATTCGGACGCCGCTCAGCACGTCGGTCGGGGCTGATCCGCTAAACGGCAGCGAAGGCGACATCGCGGAACCGGCCAGGACGCACAACTATATTCCTAGTGGCAAGGAACCTGGGGCGGCCAACAGGGAGCAGCAAAGCCTGGAGGTAGCCTGGGCCAACATGCGCCTGTTTGAGAAAGCGATGGAGCAGGCGCAGGATGCGGTCCTGATCACCGAAGCCGAGCCGGTCGATGACCCAGGGCCTCGAATCCTGTACGTCAACGACACTTTTCAACGCATGACGGGCTACACGCCCGAAGAAGTGATAGGCCGCACGCCCCGTATGCTGCAAGGGCCTAACAGTGACCGGGCTGCACTCGATCGCATGCGGAAGGCATTGAAGTCGTGGCAGCCGGTCCGTGAAGAACTGATCAATTACCGCAAAGATGGCACAGAGTTTTACGTTGACTTGTCGATTTTTCCCATCGCCGATGAGCGGGGCTGGTACACCCATTGGATCTCGATCCAACGCGAGACCACCGAGCAGAATATCCTCCGGCACAAACTGGAACAAAGCGAAACTCATCTTCGTGCGCTACACGAATCGCTGCCCCACCTGATCTGGACGGCGGATCCGGCGGGCCAATATCGGTCGGTCAGCCAATCCTACGTCGACTTTGTTGGAGATTCTGCCGAGAATTGCTTGGGCGACAGTTGGAAGATTCGCTTGCATCCCGAAGATCGAGCGTCAGTGCTGTCGAATTGGAGTAAGGCAACTGCGGAGGGCAACGACTTTGTCGCCGAGTACCGCCTGCTGCGCCACGACGGTCAATTTGTCTGGTTCTGGAACCGCGCAACGCCGCGACGCGACGCGGCAGGCCGGATTGTCGAATGGATTGGCACTTCCACGGACATTACGAACCAGAAGGAAACCGAAAACGCGCTGCGCCAGAGCCAGACCAGCTTCGAGAAGCTGTTTGTCTCCGGCTTGGTCGGTATCGCCTTCCCCGATCGCTTCGGCGGATTCAGTGCAGGCAATGATGAATTCCTGCGCATTGTAGGTCACACGCGAGAAGAGCTGAATGCGGGCATGGTCCGCTGGGACCGCATGACGCCGCCTGAATACCTCGCCGTGGACGCGATGCATATTGCGGAAGCGGCGCAACGTGGCAGCTGCACGCCTTATGAGAAAGAGTACATCCGTAAGGATGGCACGAGGGTACCGATTCTGGTCGGCTACACCTTGTTGGAAGGAACCTCGGACAAGTACATTGCCTTGATCCTTGACTTGTCGCCGCAGAAGAAGGCAGAAGCTGCGCTGCGGGAGCGCGAAGAGCGGTTCCGCGCCCTTGCCGAGTCCCTGCCGCAACTGGTCTGGAGCACCGATGTTCACGGCGAAAACGAATACTGCAATCAACATTATCTCGACTATGCTGGAGTCGCTGCCGATAATCTAAAAGGCTCGGCATGGTGGGACCTGGTTCACCCTGACGACCGACTGGCAACCGCCGAGAATTGGCAGCACGCGCTAGCCACCGGCGAACCTTACTTGAGCGAGTATCGGTTACGGCGACACGATGGTGAATACCGATATTTCCTGGCACGTGGCGTTCCGGTTCGCGACCCAGCGGGGAAGATTCAATACTGGATCGGAAGCTGCACCGACGTTCACGATCAAAAACTGGTTCACGAGGCGATGCGGCGGTCGGAGAAGCTGGCCACCGCGGGCCGCCTGGCCGCTACTATCGCCCATGAGATCAACAATCCACTGTCTTCCGTCTCGAATGCTCTGTACCTGGCGTTGAACGACCCTAGCCTCAGCGGTCCGACACGGCAATATCTGAAACTAGCTGAGCAGGAATTGGGACGCATCTCCCACTTCACCACGCAAACGTTGCGGTTACACCAGCAGCCGAGCGCCCCCGCAGTGGCCGATGTCACCAAGATCATGGACTCGGTATTCACCGTGTTTGGTCCACGGTTTGACTCGGCTTCCGTGACGCTGACTCGTGAATATCTGACCCAAGAGAAGCTGTATTGCTACAGCGATGAGTTGCGGCAGGCCTTTGCTTCCATGATCAGCAACTCGCTTGACGCCACCTCCTCCGGAGACCGTTTGCGGGTTCGTATTCGAAAGGCTCGAGCGTGGAGCAACGCCGAGACGCTTGGAATTCGAGTGATCATCGCCGACACCGGGGAAGGAATTTCTCCCCGCGTGCGGAAAACTCTGTTTGAGCCTTTTATCTCTACTCGGGATGCGACGGGCACGGGCCTGGGCCTCTGGGTGACCGAACGCATCGTGCAGAAGCACCACGGAACAATTACATTTCGCAGCCGAACCGGCGAGAAACATGGAACAGTGTTTTCCCTGTTCTTTCCCTTCGTCGGGGTGGCCCAGTAAACGTCGGAGCAACAACATCCATGCCAGTGGTGGAAACAAATCTCGACATCATGGCCGCTCTCAAAGGGGCCACGGCTACTCAACACAGAGCGGTGGAAAGCCTAATGCCTTTTTTCGGACAGGAATTTGGACTGACGGCTTACGCGAGAGTCCTGGGTGCGTTCCTGGGATTTCACGAACCGCTGGAGAGCAGATTAGCCTCCATCGCTGGTTTATCCGAAGCAGGAATCCATTTGCACGTGCGAAGCCGAGTGCGATGGTTGCTCGCCGACCTGCATGCTCTGGGAATTTCGGAGTCAAACATCGCAAGGCTGCCGCGGTGCTCCGCTTTGCCGCGGTTGGAAAACCGCAGCGATGGCCTCGGCTGTTTGTACGTGGTCGAGGGATCGAGTCTGGGCGGCCAGTTTATCAGCCGGGAACTAGCGCGCCGCTTCGGCATCGATCAGAATTCGGGCGCCGCCTTCTTTCATAGTTACGGTGCCAGGGTGGGAGCGATGTGGGCTGAGTTCTGCGCCTTGGTTCGGAGCAGTGTCCACACGCCGCAAGAACAAGCTGCCGTGATCAATGCGGCGAATGACACATTCCACGCTTTCGAAAACTGGATGCGAAAGGTTGGCTTTCATGAGCAGTGACGCGGTCAAAGGCATGGGTTTTCAGGTGGATCTGGATAACTGTGCGCGTGAGCCGATCCACGTTCCGGGATACATTCAACCCCATGGCGTGCTGCTGGCGATGCGTGCGGGTGGCAGCGTGATCAGCCAAGTCAGCAATAACACGACTGAGGTTCTCGGAATCGAACCACAACGGCTCCTGGGCTGCGAATTGCGCACCTTGCTAGGGAATGCGCAGGCTGGCGAGATCGCAGAGGTGTTGAAGGCCGGCAAATGGCGGGAAGTAAATCCGCTCCATGTAGGGATCGAATACGCCGGGCAAACAGTATCGATGAATGCCATTGTTCATCGCTACGATGGTCTGGACTTCGTTGAACTGGAACGCATTACACCGGACGGTTCTCCAATTTCAATTCGCGCCCACAGCCTGGTGCAGAGCGCCTTGATACGCCTGCAGAAGTCGCTGAACATCCCCGACCTGTGGGCGGCAGTGGTTACGGAAGTGCAGCGCATCACCGGGTACGACCGCGTGATGGTCTACAAGTTCGATCGTGACGACCATGGGATGGTCATCGCCGAGCATAAGCGGGACCACCAGCATTCCTGGCTGGGACAACATTATCCCGCCAGCGACATCCCGGAGCAGGCGCGCCGGCTCTATCGGCTGAACTGGATTCGCTACATCCCCGATATCCACTACAAGCCGGTTGAGCTGATTCCGGTGGTGGACGAAGACCACCAGCGACTGACTGACATGACGTTCAGTGTGCTACGCAGCGTATCTCCCATCCATTGCGTGTATCTGCACAATATGGGAGTGGCGGCTTCCATGAGTGTTTCCATCCTGCGCGACGAACGTCTTTGGGGGCTGGTCGCTTGTCACCACGACAGTCCGAAATATTTGCCATACCAACTACGCTCCGCTTGCGAGCTGCTCGGCCAGGTGCTGTCGATCCGAATTGCCGCACTAGAAGACAACGAAGATTGCGCGTACCGGTCGAAGACGAACTCATTGCAAGCCAAGTTCCTGGCAGAGCTGCCGAGGTTCTCGGATGTCGCCAGTGCGCTGGTGTCACAATCACCCAACTTACTAACCTTCATTCCGGCGACCGGGGCCGCAGTGTGCTTTGGATCGCGGTTCCTGACCGTAGGGAGCGTGCCCAGTGAAATTCAAATATCCATGATTTTGCAAAATACTCTGAACCGCGTACAAGCTCCCATTTTCGTGACCGACTGCCTTCAGGAACGGATGCTTGAGGCCCGGGATTTCGTTGATACCGCGAGCGGAGTTCTCTGTTTCACGGTTTCCAAGGCTAAGAACTTTCATGTGCTTTGGTTCCGCACCGAGCAGGTGCAAGTGGTGAAGTGGGGAGGAGACCCTAACAAGGCGACACAAGCCGACGGCGCACCGCTGCGGCTGAGCCCTCGCAAGTCATTCGAGATTTGGAAACAGGAAGTCCGCGGCAAGTCGGAAGCCTGGAGCCAGCCCGAGATCGAGGCCGCGGCAGAATTGCGGGCTACCCTGATGTCGTTGCTGCTCAGCAAGCCGATGGATGATAAAGCCGGGAGCTCCGCCGCATCGGTTTGATTCGGGAACAAAAAGGGCCAGGAGGAACTCCCGACGACGCGGGCCAGTCCCGGCGCGGCGGATGTCTAGTCCTCGGCCCTCACTGGGCGAACGTGTTGCAGGCTGCCATGTTGCCGGTGGTGAAACCTTTCTGAAACCACTCCATGCGCTGCTGCGAACTGCCATGCGTAAACGTCTCGGGATTGACGGCGCGACCGGCCATGCGTTGCAACCGGTCATCACCCACCGCGGCGGCGGCATTCAGGCCTTCGCGAGCGTCTCCGGGATCGAGCAGTTTTCTCTCCTCGGTCGAGTGTCCCCAGACACCCGCGAAGCAATCGGCCTGTAGTTCCAGCTTTTCAGAGAGCTGGTTGGCGGCTCCAGGGTTTTGTTCCTGCGCGGCGTGGACTTTCTGCTCGATGCCGGTCAACTTTTGTACGTGATGTCCCAGTTCATGGGCGATGACGTAAGCCTGGGCAAACTCGCCGGGGGCTCCGAAGCGCTGTTTCAGCTCATCGAAGAAACTCAGATCGATGTACACCTTTTCATCTTCTGGGCAATAAAAAGGGCCGGTGGCGGCTTGCGCCTGGCCGCATCCTGAAACGATGCTGTCGCGGAATAAGACCAGCTTGGCATGGCGATAATTCACCCCCTGCTGGCTCAATATCTGCGTCCAGGTTTTCTGGGCGTCGTCGAGGACGAAAGAAACGAACTTCACCTCGGGCTCTTCGCTCTGATCGCGGGCGGTGTCAGGCTGGCTGATTGCCGTGGAGGCGGTAGGCGTGCCCAAGCCTATCAAGGATAAGAAATTGTGCTTAAAGACGAGACTCAGAACCAAGAGGAGCAGAAAACCGCCAATGCCGACGTGAATGCCTCCGAAGCCGAAACCGCCTCCGCCTCCACTTTGGTCTCGATCGTCTTCAATGTCGCCGCTCGTTCCGCCTGGTGTCCAGCGCATGGTCTATTACCTCGTTCGTTTTCGTTTGGCCTTACGGGTCTTCCGTGCAGCCTATCCGTTCGATGCGAACGAGAGCAGTCGCGGAATCAGCACCCCAAGGAAATTGTTCAGCCGCGGTAGCGCGCAATCTCGGCGAATCCGCCCCTGTCCCGCAGCTCATCCACTCGGCAACTGATTACACCAACGAATCTGCGCTGACCACTTCTACATTAGCCCGGATTTTGAGAACCATCGCCTTGCTCTGGCCGTGTAACGCCCTATCCGTGGGGGTGGCCATCTGCTAGATAGTGACGGGTTGGTCGGCCACCGGGAAACCGGCTCTTTCCGCCAGTCTTGGGATAGGCAGCGTGAAATCACCATCTCGCACGTAATCCCGACGGGACTGCCTCGTCCGAAGTGGTCATGCAGGATCTAAGAACTCTGGCCTAAAGATCAAGCAATATCCAGGTTGGGGCGTGGTCGCTGGCGTTCACCTGTCCGCGCGCCCATCGGTCGACACCACAGTCCACGAGTCGGTCCGACAACTTCGGCGCCAGCAGAAAGTGGTCGAGCCGCATGCCTTTGTCCTGCGCCCACCGTTCAAATTTGTAATCCCAGAATGTCCAGAGCGGCCCGTCCGGATTCAGTTTGCGCATCGCGTCGGTCCAGCCTTGCGCCAGCAAACGCGCAAAGGCTTTGCGGCTTTCGGGCTGGACTAATGCATTGTTGTCCAACGACCGGGTCGGATAGATGTCCTGCGGTGTCGGCACAACGTTGTAGTCGCCGGCCAACACCACGGGGGCACCGCTCGCCATCAGTTCGGCGGCATGGTCGATGAGGCGCTCAAACCAAGCCAACTTGTAGTCGAATTTCGGTCCCGGCTGCGGATTTCCGTTGGGAAGGTAAATGCAGGCGATGAGGACTCCCTGGACAGCCGCTTCTATATAGCGAGCCTGGTGATCCTCGGCATTTCCCGGCAAGCTTGACCGGGTCAGAACGGGAGCGCGGTTGCGCGCGAGAATCGCCACGCCGTTCCAGGAACGCTCACCTTGCCAGACTGCTTCGTAGCCGAGAGTTCGAAGAGCATCCACGGGAAAGGCTCCATGCTCTGTCTTCAACTCCTGGAGACAAACCACATCCGGCTCAGCTTTGGCTAACCAACCCAGAAGGTTGTTGAGCCGCTTGTTGATGTTGTTAATGTTGAAAGTCGCGACTTTCACCAAACCCCTCTCAACCCGTGTACCTCCGGGAGGCTGCCAAAGGTGCACCCTGATTCGTTGGTCCGGCCGGAATGGTCCTGCCGGTGTAAAGGAAATCGCAAACTCCGAATCGCTGAGCTTTGTTCGTGACTCCCAACGTTATCAAAGTACGGGTCCGCGTCCGGTGCCACGGCGAGCGCAATGCAATCTCTGGGCTAACGGCTAGAAAACTTGCCCCCTCAGAACTGCCGTTGACATCTCAGTTCCCGGGCATGGGCCGGGCTCGCCGGCGGCCAGCCGATCGTTACTTCTATTTCGCAGTTCGTTTGGCCGACCTTAACGTATGGCCGTTTCTCAATCGCCTTCCTGCCGCCTGCAATTGGTAGGCCCTGATGATGACCCGGATCAAGCCGGGAAAACGCTTCTCAATCTCGCTGCAGCGCGACGTATTGAGCATCTCGACGCCCCGTCGTTCCCCCCGAATCAGGCCGGCTTCGCGCAGGGTCTTGAAATGCAGGGATAGAGTGGATTTCGGGATGTTTTTGTCATTTACCTGCAGAAAGTTGGAGCAGGCCAGGGAACACGCCGAGCCCACGATGCCCGCGTAAATACCCACGCGAACAGGATCGGAGAGCGCATATAGGATGCCTTCGACGGTGACGTCTTCAATTGCGGGATGGAACAAGGGCCGCATGTCTTGATCTTATCCGCCGGTTGCGTATTGTTCAATAGTTCATTAGTTATGAACAAATGAATCTAGGATGCGACGACAGCATCTTATCGACTGCTGCTGGGCGTGGAACCTTCCGGTACGGCGGCTTAAGGTCACACTAGCATTCTCAGGAAAAGATATAGATGAGCAGGCTGAACGCTAAGGTCGCCGTAGTTACGGGAGCATCCGAAGGCATCGGAGCCGGCCCGGCAAATGCGCCGCTGACTGGTGCATGGGCCGGGTTCGACAAAACTTCATTCGCCAGCTGAGCAATCTTTTCTTCGAGGAAAAACTTGCGGCTGGAACCGACTAAGGAAAGGAAACAGCTCATCCATGACGACAGATACTTCGCTGATTGATGTAGCCCTTCGCGCCTGGAAGACAAACATCGACCGTGCCGGTACGTTATTCGGCTCCTTCTCCGATAAAGAGCTCCAGCAGGAGATTGCGCCCGGCAAGAACAGGCGCATTTATCTCTGGGGGCATTTAACCTCCGTCAACGACGCGCTGATTCCGCTTCTCGGCTTCGGCGACAGACTGCACCCGGAACTGGACTCGGTTTTCGTCTCCAAGCCCGACCGCTCGGCACCGGATTCGATTTCGGCGGCAGACTTGAAGCGCTACTGGGAGGAGATCAACGCCCGGCTATCGACCGAGTTCGCGAAACTATCGCCTTTGCAGTGGGCGCAGAAACATGCCTCGGTCTCCGACGAAGATTTTGCGCGCGAGCCTTACCGCAACCGGTTCGCGGTTTTGTTAGGTAGAACCTCACATCTCGCGTATCACCTAGGGCAAGTGAATCTCGCTAAGGAGTAATGCGCGCGGAGAAGAGCAGGGATACCCTAAGGCCCAGTCTTGGCGCATAACATTGGAGCGACTTTAATGCCACAGTCGAAGACAATAGGTAGTGGTGCAGGGCGAAATACGGGGCCCCTGGTTCTGTCAGCCCCGTTTTCTGCGAGCAATCGAGCTGCCTTCGACAATCCTCCAATCCTGGCCGGTGATGACCTCGGGAACGCCTGAAGCCAGCCTTAAATTCACGGCTGGCCTCAGGCTTTCCGACGTCGATTTAGTTATGATCGCGAAGCGCGGGTCCGGATCGCGCGCGCTGTAACGCCGAAGGCAGGCTGATGGTGCTTCCCGGGGCGGCGGGCGCCGAAGCTGCTGATACGAAAGGCTCGTCGTCGCCACCCGACTGCGGAACCAGCACGAACACATGCTGATAGCCGAAGCTATTGGTGCCCAATCCGGCGATCACACCGCTATCGTTAACGGCGTAAGCCACGTTCAGCGTCAGCGATGACCCCGCCGGAATCAGCGTGTTCAGGTCCTGCATCTTGCCGCTCTGCCAGACGAAGGCATGAGCATAACGATTGCCGGACAGGCTGACCGACCCCGAACCGCCCACCACCACGCCATGATTGTTGATGCCCAGCCCGACACTGCCGGTGTCTCCGCTCACGGTGCCGAGCAGCAACCCCTGACCGGACGGCTTCCAAATTTCGGCAAGGAAGGTGGAGTCGGTAGGATCGGTTGCCGCGCCAGTCATAAGAGCGGAGTCATTCAAGGTGGTGGCCTCAACAAAGTTGCCTCCCGCCCCTGCCAGTACCTTCTTGTTACCGTTCATCCACAGGTAAGACCCGAGATGCTGGTTGCTGGCGTCAAACGACAGCACCGTGACTTGTCCATGCTGGTTGATCGCGGTTGGGGTGGAGAAGCCGCCACCTAGATTGCCCAGGTCGATGATCACGCCGTTCTGCCACAGGAAAGCGTCGTTCTGGGGCTGGTTGTAAGGCGGCACAGGATTGGAATTCAGAAAAGAGATGCCGACCACCTGGCCACTATCGTTGGCCGTCCAAGCTTCGGCGTCGTTGCCGCCGAGCGTGCCCAGATCGCGAATTGCGCCGTTCTGCCACACCGTGGCACGAAATTGCACTCCGTAATACGAATAGGGATCGGCAATGGTGTTGTCGGCGAAACCGATGACCAGCCCCTGGTTATTGACGTAATTCGCCCAGCTCTCACCGCCGCCAAGATCGCCCAAGTCGGTAACGACCCCGTTAGTCCAAGAGACCGCGTGGTAGAAATTCTGTCCGTTGTAGGAACTCAACTTGCCGTATGCCGAGGCTCCAACCGCAGTGCCGGCGTTGTTGATGCCGTTGGCGTTGCTGCCTCCGGCGTAGTAGATCGCTTTCGGCAGCGAAGGCAGTTGAGCCATGGTTCCCTGGCTCCATAGATAAGAACCAACCAGGTTAGTGGCGTAACCGAGGTAGGACGAGCCGACGACTTGTCCGCTGCTGTTGAGAGGGGATGGAGTGAAGACGCCGCCGTAGGCGTCAAAGTTGAAGATGTAGCTTGAGCTTCCGCCCAGCGTTCCGACATCGTAAAACGCGTAGTGCATGGTGGTGGGTTTGTCTGCCTGGGCGGCGAGCAGCGCGGGCAGGACGAAGCATAATGCCAGCGCCAGATAGTTGTGGATCGCTCTCATGTTGTCTCCTCCGATTGATTTGCAGGGTGCATGGAGACGGAGCACGGAGGGAGCCAGGTCGGCGGTTGCCTCGCGCGCGACGGATGGGTGCGAGTTCGTTTGGTGCAGGTCGAAGTCAGGTTGGTGTTAGTGAGTGTCGGCGAGTGTAAGTGCAAATATAGTTGGGTGCGCATTTATTCAAAGCGTTTGTTGCGGATTCAAGTGGCGAAAATTATTAGTTATGGTAGGCGAGCGGTGCGGACGATATGAAGTCTCATACTTGCTTTTGGTGGAGCGGCAGGAAAGCAGATCCTTCGCTACGCTAGTGATGACAATCGATAAGGCTTAATGATGTCACACCTAAAGGTGGGCCGTTCCCATCAACATTACAAATCTGCCCGGCACATGATTCTTGCCTGGCGTGTTTCGCGCTGATTCACACGCGGGCGCCCTGGACAACAGCGTTGCTGCCCGATTGTTGCCTGGGCGCAACGGCCGGCGGTTAAGTGCAGGTCGCGGGCGGGTTGGTGCTGCATGTCACTTTGTCCTCGAATCCGCTTGACGCTAGCTTCATACTTGCCGCTGGGTCCATAATGTTGGCCTCGTATTCCGGAGCCCAAGGCAACATGGCCGGAGCCGCATCAGCTATCAAACTCGGCAACAATCATCGGCCAGCGGAATCCCGCTCCGGCCTGGCCGCCTTCCTGCGTCGCGAACGCGCGGCCGGCGCCGACCGCTACCGGCTCTCCCGCTGGAGAATATGGATCTACAGCTTCGTTCTCTGGACCGTCTTCGCCCTGCTTAATGCGGCCGGCTCATGCATGTACTTCCTGGTCGCCCAAGGTACCATGCAAAACTGGAAAGGCCCGCTGCTGTGGAGCTTTACCGACTGCTACATCTGGGCACTGCTAACGCCGTTGATTTACCAATTGTGCCGCCGCTACAGCTTCCACCTGAAGAGCTGGTCGCGCGCCTTCGCATTTCATATCCCCACTGGAATGTTCTTTGCCTGCTTCGGAGCGCTCCTCACTGCCGCGGTGAACTTCGCATTCCCTTACACCCGGGGGCATTTCGATTCTCCCTTCCGCGTCGAAGTCATCGCGCTGTTCCTGGCCAATGTCACGCGCTACACGCTGATCGTCGCGGTGATGCAGGCGGTCAATTACTACGGCAAGTATCGTGAGCGGGAGTTGCAGTCGTCGCAGCTGGAAGGCCAGCTGGCCAGTGCGCAATTGCAGGCTCTCAAGATGCAGCTGGAGCCGCACTTCATCTTCAACGTACTGAACTCCATCGCATCGTTATCGCGGTCCGACCCCGGGTCGTCGGAGCGAATGACACTGCAACTGGCGGAACTGCTGCGGCTCTCGCTGCGCAACATACATGTGCAAAAGGTCCCGTTGCAACGCGAACTGGAATTTCTGGAATGCTATCTGCGTATCCAGCAGACCCGCTTCTGCGACCGGCTCAGCATTCACTTCGAGATTGAACCCGAGGTGCTGGAAGCCGAGGTGCCGCATCTCATCCTGCAGCCGCTGGTGGAGAACGCCATTCGGCATGGCATCAGCCCTCGCCTGGCCTCGGGAAGGGTTGAGGTGCAGGCGCGCCGCCGCGGCTCGTGGCTGGCATTGCAAATTGTGGACGATGGTGTGGGTTTGCCTCCCGGGCATCGTGAGCGCAGCAGCACCGGCGTCGGACTGCGAAATACCCGCGCCCGCCTGCGACAGCTTTATGGAGACAACTACGAATTCACTTGCGAAAACCTTCCCGAGGGAGGCTGCCGGGTGAGGATCGCGGTACCGTATCGCGCCGCCGAGGCGGGGAAGGGAGATGCCCATGTCACTACGCACGCTGATCACGGATGATGAGCCACTGGCCCGCGAGCGCATGATGTCGCTGCTGTCGGGCGAAGCCGGCATCGAGGTGGTTGCCCAGGCGTCCAACGGGCAAAGCGCGCTCGAGATCATTTCGCGCCAACCCATCGACCTGGTGCTGCTCGACATCCAGATGCCGGAGATGAATGGCTTTGAGATGGTGAAGCGCATTCCCGCCGAGCGACTGCCTATCATTATCTTTGTGACGGTGTATGACCAGTATGCACTGGACGCTTTCGAAGTGCATGCCATGGATTACCTGTTGAAGCCGGTGCCGGAAGAGCGATTGCGCGCCGCGTTGCAGCGCGTGCGGAGCGCTTTACCCAAGCCGGCAGAGGATTTGCATCGGCGGCTCGCCGAAATGCTGGCGGAGATGGAAGCGCGACGCTCGACAGCCGATCGCATCCTGCTGAAGTCCGACGGCGAGATCGTGTTCTATGATCCGGAAGAAATTGACTGGATCGAGTCGGCCGGAAATTATGTGACGCTGCACATGGGTACGAAGAGGAAATTCTTGCGCGAGACGCTGACCAACCTGCAGAAGAAGCTGCGGCCCTATGGCTTCGCGCGCATCAGTCGTTCGGTGGTGGTGAATACGGGAAGGATCCTGACCATGCGGTCCGTTCAGTTCGGGGATTACTCAATTCAGTTAAAGGACGCAACGCGGTTGACATTGAACCGCGGGTATCGCGAGGCGTTTTTCGAGCGGGTGGATCGGCCGGTGTGATTGTGGTTTCAAGCTTACGGGTGGAAGGAACAGGTCACGTGGAGGTTAAGTCTCGACCTTCCCTATCCAACTGCGCCTCTGCGAACTGCCGCCCGTAGACTCGGCCGACATCTCTGTACAAAGTCGGAAAGCCCAAACAAAAGCCGGAGAGGATGCTGGGCTACACCTTCCCCGGCCTGTCTCGCCAGGCTGTTCTTAATTTGGCGTGCTATCGGGCTGTTTCGTCGCATGGTAGCGTTGCTGCATCATGTTCCGGAAGCGCTCCACAAGAGTGCCCTCTGCATCATTCACCTTTGCGGCGCCGACTGGGGGACGCGCGCGGGAAGCGGTTTCGTACGAGCTCATTCTGCGTTCACAATCACTGTTGCAATCACCATCAGGAACCAGGATGAAACCGTGCACGTCACCGTTAGCCACGATTCCAGACACGGCGATTTCTCCCCGGTCGCTGATGAAGACACTTTCGGTAAACGTGGTGCCCGAACCAGGTGGGATGAAGGAACTGAGGTCGACCGTCGTTCCGTTTTCCCACAGTACGGCGGCGAGTCCAGTTCCGTGACAGTCGGTAGAGTTACCCACCGCCTGATCGCTGGAATTGATGGAAAAGGCGTTGCTGCAGGGATCACTTCCGACGGGCTTCAGATCCTTAAGTCTCCCGTTGATCCAGAGGAAGCCGTGGTGAATGGAATTGCCGGGGAAGTCCGCTTCACCAACGACATGTCCAGCGTCGTTGATCCATCCCGAGGATCCGTTATCGCCACCAAAGGTGCCTAAGTCTCGCATCCCTGACTCGCGATCCCATATGAATGGGTGCGAAACCAGGTCGCCAGCCAAGTTAGAGTTCCCCACGACCTGTCCGCTGTCATTCAGACCGGTGGAGGCTGCAAATGCGCCCCCAAGGCTACCTAAGTCGCGCATCCTACCGTTTTCCCACAGGAACGGATGGACCGTCGGAATTCCGGTTTCGGGGTTGATAATGGAGTTGGTATAGGACAGACCGGTGATCTGATTTCTGCTGTTCGTCAAGCCGGCGAAGGCATCCGGTCCGGTGCCTAGCGTACCCAAATCGCGTGCTACGCCGCGCTCCCAGAGCGTGGCGCGCCACTGGGTAGGCGAAGGAAAACCGGTGAGGGCCCCGCCGAAATTATCTGGATCCGGGACCGTATTCTCTGATCCTCCTACGACTAACTCCCGGTCGTTAATGTCGACCGCCAGAGCAAAAGGGCCGCCAAGCGTCCCAAGGTTTGTCACCGTTCCGTTTTTCCAAATCACAGCTGCATCTTCCAGAAGACCAGTCATGGGGTCGATCAAGCCATTTTCCGATCCGCCAGTTGCGACTCCATTGGAGTTGATCGCAATGGCAAAGCTGTTGGCGCCGCCTGGTAGTGAGCCCAAATCAAGAAACGATCCGTTGTCGTACTTGCCCGCCTTAAAGATGAAGCAGTATGGATAGTCGAAGGTGCAAAGCGGGTCCGGGATCGAGGTACTGGCTCCTCCGACGGCCATTCCTTTGCGATTGATAACGCGGCTACCCCCGTTGAACTGGCTGTGCGGACCGCCGAAGGTACCGAGGTCGATAACCTTGTAGTGAGCGTGTCGGGTGTGCGGCTCCTGTGCGTTGAGTTTGCCGTTGATGGTGACCACGCCTAACAACAGCGCTGCGCAAGTAACGATTTCCTTCGAGCCTACGAATCGACGTTTCATATAGTTCTCCTTAGTGTTGGCGGTCGCTTTCGTCAGCAGCGGCCGGGGTGAGCCGAAAAGGGCTTCAGTGACCGAGGCGACGGCATCGCGATGGACAGCCGCCCCCGGAAGGCGTGGCGCGCACCGTTATTCGACCGCGGTCGACGCCTGAAGGACAGATTGATAGCGTTGCCGCATCATGTTGCGAAAGCGATCCAGGGGAGTACCCTGCGCATCATTGGCTTGTCTCGCTGAGAGGGGGATGACTAACTTGGCGTCACCCCGATTGGCAGCGACTTCGGCTTGGCAGGAGTCATTGCAGTCGCCATCCGGCAACAGGATGAAACCGTGTACGTCGCCGTTGACGAAGGCTCCCGATACTGCGATTTCACCGCCATCGCCGATGAAGACGCTTTCGGTGAACGAGTAATTCGAGCCCGGCGGGATGAAGGAGTTGAGATCCACGGTCTCGCCTTGCTCCCACAATGTGGCGCCCAGCCCGTGACCATTGCAGTCGGTGGTATTGCCCACAACCTGATCGCTGGCATTGATGGAGAATGCATTGCTACAAGGGGCATCTCCTGCCGGTGCCAAGTCCTGCATGGTGCCGTCCACCCACAGGAAGCCATGATGCGCCTGATCGCCGGCTAAGTTTGCGTTCCCTACGACGTGCCCGGCGTTGTTGATCCAGGCGGCAGTGCCTTTGCTACCACCCAGGGTTCCCAGATCCCGGATTCGAGACCCGCGCTGCCACAGGAATGGGTGCGAGGTCAGGTCGCCGGTTATGTCAGAGAAGCCTACGACTTGACCACTGTCGTTCAATCCGGTGGCCTCGGCAAACACGCCACCCAGGGAGCCCAGGTCCGTCATTACGCCGTTCTCCCATAGAAAGGGGTGCACCGTGGGAATTCCGGTCTTTGGGTTGACGACGGAGTTGGTGTAGGAGAACCCGATGACTTGATTGTTCTGATTGAGCAGAACTGCGAAAGCATCCGGACCCGTACCTAGCGTTCCCAAATCGCGGGTAGTCCCATGCTCCCAGATCGCAGCCCGCCACTGCGTGGGCGCCGGCAGTCCGACCAGGTCGCCGCCCAGATGGTTAGGATCGGGAATCGCGTTGGTTGCCCCGCCGGCAACAACCTCGAGATCGTTGATATCGGCTGCCAAGCTGAAGACACCGCCCAGAGTGCCCAGGTTGATGATTTTTCCGTTCTTCCAAATGGCACCAACGGACTTTGGATATCCGGGAGGAGTCGGACCTGTCGCCGAGATACCGGCTACCACGCCGTAAGAGTTGATGGCGTCGGCGAAACTTCCGGTTCCCGGAAATAGCGAGAGGAGGTCAGTAAATACACCGTTCTCGTATTTCCCGGCCTGGGCTACGTGGCAGAAGGGAGGATCATCATCGCAGAGGGGACCATGGTCAGGAATGGATGTGCTGGCGTATCCCACGGCCAGTCCTTGGGGATTGATGATGCGGCTACCTCCGTTGAAACCGCTGTGCGGGCCCCCGAATGTGCCCAGGTCAATTACTGTGTAGTGAGAATGAGTCTTGCGCTGCTGTTGTGCGTTCAGGGGTGCGCTAACGGTCAGGCAGCCTAGGAACAGCGCCAGGCAAGCAGTCGTTCTTTGCGTATGTTTGGATTGAAACTTCATGATCGCTCCTTATTTGTAGTTTTGACAGCGACTCAGACCGACGGATAGGGTCGCGATGAGAGCAGAGAGGCGGCAAGCTGAAGCGGAGGAGGCGATCGGATAACAAAAGCTCTCTCCGCTCCAGTTCGGTTACGTTGCGGCGTCAGTGTGTCGGCAGCAACAACAGGGCGATAGGATTGCCGTCCGGGTCAGATGCGTTGAGGGCAATGTCCCCCAATTCGTTGATATTTGAAACGCCAAAGGTGAGAGGTGGTGTGCCCGCAGGTACCAGCGTTTGCAGGTCCTTCGGTATACCGTTTTGCCAAATCACGGATGTAATGGTGAAGCTGTCAGGCAAGGCTTGAGCGCTCATCCCGACAATTTGGCCTGAGTTGTTGATGCCGTTTCCGTTCGCATCCGTATCGCCTGCCAGGGGATTGAGAATGTGTAATCCGTGGACGAAATCCCAAGTGAAGGCGGGGCCGTGTTCGTCGCCGGCATAGTTGGAATAACCAACTGCCTGCGCAAGGTCGTTGATGCCAAGTCCTTGGCCGTAATTGCCGCCAAATGAGCCCAGGTTGACCGCTGTGTAGCTGGTGCCATTCCAGTACCAAACGCACGGGACTTCGTTCACGTCCTGCAACCACTGAAAGCCCACGATCACTCCCAGCGTGTTGATCTCCAATGCCTGACCCTGAGTCTCTCCCGCCAGCAGAGGTAACTGATGGGCCACGCCTCCGTACCACACGACAGGAAGATCGAGGAGGCTATCCAAGCTGAAGCTTTCGCCTACCACGACGCCAAACAGGTTGACGTCAAGGGCCGCGGATTGCGAGTTAGGTTGAAGCGTACCGAGATTAATCGGCTGGCCACGATCCCACAGCACAGCGGTTTGGCGGACGTTGCCAGAGCTATCTGTCCGGTTGGCCGCGCCGGCCACCTGGTCGCGGTCGTTGATGGCTAATCCGAAAGAGCTTGGCCATCCACTCAATAGAGGAAGCGCTCTTATTCTTCCGTTTTGCCAGATGAATGCCTGCGTGGTATCGAATGTGTTCGGAGCCACGTAAGAGTATCCGGTCGTGTGCCCGAGATTGTTAACTCCCCTTTGATTGAAGGCACTGTTGGTTTTACCGGGGAGTAGGGGCATCGGAACTACCTGGTAACGCACATCGTGAGTCCGATTGTCGGGCCGCGCCAGCAATGCCCGGCGACTGTTGGCTAGCGACTGATTGGAAGCGCCCAATATCACTCCCGTGGAAGTCGCAGCCCTTTGCTGAGCAACGGCGGGATACGCTTGCAGGGCTAAAAGAACGACTGCAGTAAAGGTAACGAGGGATGTCATAAGTCCCTCGCGAGTAGTTATCTTGGATTTCATTTTGTCTCCTCTTTCGCTTACAGCGATAAGCGTGTTGTGGATACAGACGGGTAGCCACCCCGGCGTTCTTTTGCCGGGGTGGAACTTGGTTAGTTCAGCGACGTTGCAGCCTGGCCGGGAAGGCGACGCTGCCCGAAACGATTGCTCCAGGAATCGAGACGGCGCACCGAAGACTTGGGGCCGGGTTTGAAGTTCGGCGGCAGGTTAGGTGCTTGGGCCGCTATCTGACCTTCCGGTGTGTCGACCATGGAGTAGTCGCTACATTCGCCGGGGTGTTTCTCGTCGCAGGGAATCATCAGGAAGACGTGGCCGCAGGTATCCACGTTGTCGCAGCCAGAGGGAACGCCTGTACCGGCAATTTCCCCCCGCTCATTGACGTTGTAAGCGATGAGGGCTCGGAAACTGGAAGGGGGGGACACCAGAGTGTTCAAGTCCACCAGCGGCCCGCCGTCTTCCGACAAAAATGCGTGCAACGGAGCCGTGCAGTCGGATCCGCTGCCCACGATCTGATGGTGAGAATTGATAGCTCGGGCGTTGCTACAAGGATCGCTCCCGACGTGGCCCAGGTCGCGTATCGTCCCGTGCTTCCACAGAAATGCGTGGAATACACCGGCGACCGGCGTATCAGCCCTGCCGACAATTTCTCCTTCGTCGTTGATCCAAATCGAAAGAACGTTGTCTCCTCCCAAGGTGCCAAGGTCGGTAAGTACTCCCCTATCCCAGAAGAACGAGTGGAATGTCTGGTCGCCGGCGAGATCGGATTGTCCGGTTATCTGGCTGCGGTTATTTATCGCCTGGGCAGTTCCGATGGTGCCGCCGAGAGTGCCAAGATCGGTCATTACGCCGTTCTTCCAAAGGAAGGGATCCTGGGTCGGAATGCCGGTGCCGGGGTTGGGGATGAAGCTAGTAAACGATGCGCCGGCTATGGTGTCTCTTTGCTGGTTGATTCCGCCAGGCGTAGCGCCGGCATCCGGACCGCCCAAGGTGCCTATGTCCCGCATCGTCCCGTTTTGCCAGACGAAAGCATGAATCGCTGCGCCCAGGAATGAGTAGGGGTCGGGAACAGTGTCGAAGGTAGAAAATCCCACGACCTGCCCGCTGTTGTTAACGTAGCTGGCGTAACTCTCGTAGCCTCCCAAAGTGCCGACATCAGTAATTCCGTGCTCGGTCCAGACCACGCCGCGCCCAGCGAAGGTGCCGAGCAAGGGATCGATGATTTCGGTTTCCGAGCCGCCAGTTATCCATCCGCGTGCGTTCACCCCAGTTATGACGCTGTTGTTGGGACCTGGAAGTGATCCGAGATCAGTGAAAATGCCGTCCTCATAACGGAAGGCATGACTCAAATAGTGGCTGGGATCGTTTGGGTCAGGAAGAAGCGTGTCTCCCCAGCCCGCGACCAAACCGCGCTCGTTGAGAATCAAGCTGCCGACTCCCTGATCCGAGTAGTGGCTGGCCGGTCCGCCAGGCGTACCGACGTCAATCAGCTTGTAATGATGGTGCCGGTTTCGATTGTTCTGTGCAGGGCTATCTTGCGCAGCTATGCCAATCGGCATCGCCAGAGCGAGTAGAGACACTGCGGGTAACCACATCGATGTGCGGGATTTCATACTGTTGTCCTCTTTGACCGATCGAGGGCGATTCGGCGTTTGCCCAAGGCGGAATCGCCGATGAGAACCGGGAGCAAGTTCACAAGCCGGAGCGGAGGGGCAACGAATACAACTTCGCCCCGGCAAAGACACATGGGGTGTCCCACCCAAGTTGGTTTCACTTGGGTGGGGCTTTGCTAATCGCGCGGAGTCACCGATTGGCCGGGAATGTCATGACGCTGCAGCATCCGGCTGCGGAAGGGTTCAAGTGGACTAACAAGGGTTTCGTTGCTTTGTTTCACCGTCACTACGTTCTGCGCCTGAGCTACATTGTCCGGGCTGGCGACGATTCTTCCCTTGCAGTCACTCGTGCAGTCCCCGTTTGGGATGAGCAAGAAGGAGTGCTGGAGGCCAGTATTGCCGTCGCCAGTAATGCGCCCGGTGCCAGCAATCACTCCACTTTCGCTAATGAAAAATCCATATGTTAGTTCTACCCCGCGCGGAACAAGGCTGTTGAGGTCGACCATGTCCCCGTTCTCCCACAAAAACCCATGTACGGCGATGCCGCACATGCCGGATGATCCGACAATCTGGCCTTGCGAATTGCTGCCCCAAGCGTTACTGCATTTGTCACCGGGCAGGGTACCAAGATCCTTTAAAACGCCGTTCTTCCACCGGAAGGCGTGGCCAATCCCGTCGGAAAAAGTCGTTCTACCTACAACCTCATCCGTTTCGCTAATCCAGTTAGGTGTCGCGGACGTTCCTCCGAAGGTGCCTAGATCGGTCATTTTTCCATTCCGCCAAAGAAACGCATGACTCTCTGTGTCCCCTGACAAGTTGGACGTACCAACTACCGAACCTCGGTTATTCATGAAAGTGGCACAGCCGCTGGTGCCTCCCAAGGTGCCCAGATCACGCATTGTGCCGTTACTCCACAAAAATGGATCTAAGGTTGGAACACCGGTGGTGGGATTCGGAATGTCATTCGTGTAGGAACATCCAGCCATTTGGCCACGGTCGTTCACTATCCCGCCATTAGCATCTGGTCCGCCCAGAGTTCCTAGGTCCGTCATCACGCCGTTTTGCCACAGAAAAGCTCTCGTCTGAGTGCCCCAGCCGAATAAGGAATAAGGGTCGGAAATTGTATTTGCAGCAACTCCGAATACCTGACCTTGGTTGTTGACGCTTCCCGCCAAGCTTTCATTTCCGCCAAGAGTTCCCAGATTTAAGATCGTGCCGTTTTGCCACAGGACAGCCCGAATCTCCCGAATTCCCAGGAGGGGATCGATCAATCCGTTCGTGGAAACTCCTGATATCTGCCCGCTGTCATTGATCCAGGTAGCACCGCTTTGTTCTGTCGGCGAAAGCGCTCCCAGATCTGTTACCACGCCGTTCTGCCATACGAAACCGTGTCCGATCAAACAGTCACTACTGAAACATGCCGAGAAATCTGGGAACATCGGATCCCCAAATGCGGTCTCTCCGAAACCAATGAAGCTACCCTGCCTATTGATGATCCGGGCATAGGCGGTTGCTATGTCGCTCTGCTGGCCACCCAACGTACCCATATCAACGAGTTGGTAGGTGTGGTGCTTGTGTTTGTTGTCTTGCGATGGATTATCTTGTGCGGCCATCCAAACCGGAATAGCCAGCGCGGTGAATAGATACACTGTGGGTAGCCACATTGATATGCGGGAGTTCATGGCGTGCTCCTTCTTTGTGTGTAAGTAATGGTTGCGGCGAGCCGTGTGTGTTATCGTCCAGTCGGGCTTAGGAGTGGAGTGGACTGCCGGGACCAAGACGTTTCGAATGAAACTCGTCCCCAGCAACTTTGTCAGCTAAGCGAATAGCTAATCCCGAAGGGCGGTTGTCTGGCCCGAGCGAGACAACCGGCGCATTATTTCGCGAGAGCGTTCGAGAGGGCTAAGAGGCGCGGCAGGTTGCTTTGCTGTCTCCGTCGGTGGTGGAGACTCCAACATTTGCTTCTGGCTGGCGGCGATTCTTGCTTCGACGTCGTCATCGGCGTCGCCATTGGGAATCATTACGTAGGGGTGACCACAGACATCGACGTTGGAGCATCCGACGGGCAGTCCGTTAATGGCTATTTCCCCGTCGTCGCCGATCGCATTCGGGAATTGCAGGACGACGTCCGACTTGGGCGAGACCAGATCGTTCAAGTCAACCATGGGACCGCGATCTTCCCAAAGAAAGCCGTGGACCGTTGTACTGTTCACCCGGGAAGCACCTACGACCTGTCCCTGAGAGTTAATGGTATAGCCGGTGCTGTTTGTGCCGAGTGTGCCCAAGTCAGTCATCACGCCGTTTTTCCAGAGGAACGCGTGATGAAGTCCGTCGCCCGGGAAGTCAGCCACTCCGACTACTTCGCCGGAATCATTGAGATAGTTGGCGACGCCGTTAGTTCCGCCAAACGTACCCAAGTCGATCATGCGTTTGCCATCCCAAAAGAACGGGTGGGTCGCCAAGTCGCCCGCGGTATTCGACTCGCCTGACGCTTGGTCATAGTCGTTCAGGCCAATTGGAGCGCCGAAGGTACCACCCAACGTTCCTAAATCGATCATTTTGCCGTTCCGCCACAGGAAAGGATCCACTGTCGGCAAGCCGGTCGAGGGATTTGGGGTATTGCTGGTATACGAAAAGCCGGCAACATGTCCGACATCGTTAATCCAGGAAGCCAGGGCGTCCGGTCCTCCCAAGGTTCCTAAGTCGCGCATAACTCCGTTCTGCCACCGAAAAGCCCTGGTTTGAGTGGAATTGGACGAACCTTCAAAAAACACGCCGTAGAAGGAGTAGGGATCGGGGATTGCGTTCAAAGCAAACCCTGTCACTTGGCCACGGTTGTCGATACCGAGAGACACGGTCGCGTTTCCCCCAAACGTTCCTAGATCGGTGAAGTTGCCATTCTTCCAGACGACGGAACGGATTTCTTTCACACCCAAAATGGGATCAACGACGTCAGTCTCCGACTGGTAGGTGATGTCTCCTCTGTCACTTACGCCCATTGCGTTGGTGCCGCTGCAGTTCTGATCCGACGGCGAAAGTGTAGGTAGTTCAGTCGTATGCCCGCCCTGCCAGAACATTGCGTGATTGACGGTCGGGCCGGGGTAGCATTCATAGGGATTACTGGTTGAAGACAATGGAACCGTCGTCAAGCCAACTCCTACCACCGCGCCCGATGAATTGATGTATGGGCCGCCATTGCCCTGAGTATTGATGTAACCCAGCTGGCCGCCCAGCGTACCCATATCAATTAGTCGGTACTTATGGTGTTTAGTTCTGTGCTCCTGCGAAGGATTGTCCTGTGCTACAGCTCCGGTCGACATAATCAGGGTGGTGAACACATACAGCGCAACCGTCGACATCCATTTGCGGGGTTTCATAAGAATCTCCTCTTCTGTCGTTAAGCGTTGGAAAGCATCGAGAACGAACCTTCCAAGCGAATGAAGTGCAGGAAGTCCCAATGGTGACGACCGGAAATGCCAACTGGTCCGACGGGGACCCCACATCGAGCCAGATCTCGAACAAGCTTTCGGGAGCGTGAAACCGGAACCAGGCAGAAATTGGGCTCAGTGTGCGTCCGTTACCTCACAAAAGAAATGCACTGGCGGTGACTTACTCTGAACTGAGCAGTTGCGGGCGCCGCAGAGAGAAACGCCTCACCGTGGGTAGGGAGCTTACCCAGCAAGGAGTTGCGAGGAATTCAACCGAAATTCCTCCAGTAAATGCTTAGGAATCATCGGTCCGGAATAGTACACTCACGTGCAATCGCTCCCGCCATTCATTGAGTCCTATGAAAGAGACGCTGCCAAATCGCGTGCGCCTCGGTGCCTTCGAAGTGAATCTTCGGGCTGGAGAACTGTGGGCCGATGGCCAAGTTATCCGCTTGCAGGAACAGCCCTTCCAAATCCTGCGGATGCTGATCGAGAGCAACGGCGAGGTTGTTGCCCGCGAGGCCATTCAGAAGAAGCTTTGGCCCAACGACACGGTGGTCGAGTTTGACCACAGCATTAACACCGCCATCAAGAAGCTGCGGCAGGCTTTTGGCGATTCAGCTGACAAACCTTTTTACATTGGAACGGTGGCCCGCCGCGGATACCGACTGCTCATTGCAGTGACGATGCCAGGCGCCAGCACCTCTGAGGGGTCCGCGCCGTCGCCACCGCCAGCGCTAGAGTTACGCGAAGACGCTGTTTCAACGCTTGAAGGCTCGTTTGTCGGCAAGAAGGTTTCTCACTATCGCGTCCTGGAGTTGATCGGCGGCGGTGGCATGGGAATGGTCTACAAGGCGGAGGACCTGAAGCTGGGCCGGCGGGTAGCGTTGAAATTTCTGCCTGAAGAGCTGGCGAGCGATCCCCTGGCGTTGAAGCGATTCGAGCGCGAAGCGAGAACGGCCTCATCCCTGGAACACCCCAACATCTGCGCCATCTACGGAGTGGAAGATCACCAGGACCGGCCCTTCATCGTGATGCAATACCTGGAAGGAGAAACGCTGCGCGACCGGTTGGCTCGCGTCAAGACCGGCGACAAGACGCTTCCGCTTAACGAATTGTTGGAGATCGCTACACAGGTGTGTCGCGGGTTACAGGCCGCCCATGCGAAGAACATCATCCACCGCGATATCAAGCCGGCCAACATCTTTCTTACTTACGGCGGAGAGGCGAAGATTCTCGACTTCGGAGTAGCAAAACTGATTGAGTTTCCCGACTTTGAGGTTGAGGTCCCTTCGGGATCGGGCGACCGGCCGACGATCGACCGAACCCTAAGCGCTTTGAGTCTTACGCGAACCGGTGTGGCCCTGGGGACCGCCGGCTATATGTCGCCCGAACAGGTGCAGGGCGAGCGATTGGATGCGCGCACCGACTTGTTCTCCCTGGGGTTGGTGCTGTACGAGATGTCAACGGGACAGCGCGCATTCAGTGGCGAAACGGCTGCACTGCTGCACGAAGCCATCGTCAACCAGCCTGCCGTGCCGATACGAACGCTGAACCCTGCTCTTCCGCCGAAACTGGACGCGATCGTCACAAAAGCGCTGGAGAAAGACCGTAATCTTCGCTACCAGCAGGCGGCGGAAATCAGCGCCGACTTAGACAGGCTGAAGCAGGCAGGTGCGACCCGCTACCGCCGATGGGCAATCGCGATCGCCATTGTGCTAGTAATCGCAGCCATTGGAGGAGTTTGGTGGTTGCGGCAGCGGGAGCCCCTGACGCTGCCCGACTTGAAGCTACGCCAGCTGACACACAGCCTGAATGACAATCCGGTAAGGACCGGCGCGATCTCGCCCGACGGAAGATATCTGGCCTACACCGACTTCAAGGGCATCCATGTCGAGCTACTGGAAACTGGCCACACACGAAGCATCCCGCAACCTGACACCGTTCCAGGGAGACAGGATGGCTGGGGGATGTCGAGTGGTTCCCGGACAGCGAAAGTTTCATCGTCAACCTCAGCGCTTCCAACTACTATCGCCTGTCGAATCAGCATCCTAGCATATGGCGGTTCTTCCTCAACGGCGACCCACCTCGCAAACTTCGCGACAACGCGATCGCAGTTTCGATTTCTGCTAACGGAAAGTGGTCGTGTTCCTCACGACATTAAGAAGACTGGGCGGCTACCGGGAAATTTGGCAGATGACGCCCGACGGACGGGCAGGCCAGCAAAGCTTCTGGAAACTGATGACAGCGGTGAATTCATTGGCGCCCAGTGGTCGGCTGACGGTCACCGGCTCAACTACGGAAAGGTAGAAGACAACGTTGCCACTAACTGGAGTACGGACTTTGAGAGCACGCCCGTCGCAGCTATGAGCTTTCCAGTTTCCATGGTAAGCGGGTTGGCGCTGCCGGATGGCCGCGCCTTCTATGTGCTGTCTGAATCAGGAAACAACGATTACGACTGCAATGTTTGGAGCATACGCATCGATCCATACAACTGGAAGACTCACCAGCGATCCCCGTCGGCTTACCGACTGGAATGGCTACTGCGTTGACCTGGAGAGCGCAACCGATGACGGCAAGCAGATCACTTTTCTGAGGTGGGCAGGCGAGGGCAGCATCTCGGTTGCGGATCTGCAGCCGAATGGAACTCGCCTAACAGCGGAGTTGCGGCTGACGCCCGCCGAAGGCCGTTATCGCTTGTCTGCCTGGACGCCGGACAGCCAGGCGGTCATCTTTCTTTCCAAGCGAAACGGTAAGTGGGGAATCTACATCCAAGGGTTGACGGAGGAGAGGCCTGAACCCATCGTCCTATCGATCTCCGGGCATTCCATTCAGCCTGATGAGCAGGGCCACGCAGTGCCGCGAATTAGCCCAAATGGCGATTTCGTGTTGTATACCGTCGTGGAGCACCAGACACCTTCGTCGTTGCGTACCCAGGTGATGCGCGTCCCTGTGACGGGTGGCGCGCCTCAGATGGTCTTGACGGGACAGTTCTACGGGCCCTCCGACTGCGCCAGGTCTCCGGCAACCGTGTGTGTCGTTGCTGAGCAAAGTCAGGATTTGAAGCAACTGATCTTCACCGCTTTCGACCTGCAGCGGGGCAGAGGCGCGGAACTGGCACGAACCGCGATGCATCCCGAAACGGAGTACAAGTGGGCGTTGTCTCCCGATGGAACGCGCATCGCCATCATTAATCGATCCGAAGGTCGAATTCACCTGGTTTCGCTCCAGGGGAAGCCGGCCGACGACATCGTTCTCCGCGATTGGACCAGCTTGGCCGAAGTGACGTGGGCGCCCGACGGAAACGGCCTATATGTCTCCAGCCTGGTGCAGGACGGTGCGGTGCTGTTGCACGTGGACTTGCTGGGAAGTTCGCAGGTCATTTGGAAGCAGCAAGGGGCTATACGGAGTGTGGGGACTGCCATCGCCCGACGGCCGTCATCTGGCCATCGACAACTGGACGTTGAATAGCAATATTTGGATGATGGAAAACTTCTAATCCGTCGACTACGGTTGTCCTTCTGACCTAGAAGGAATACTTCAAACCAAACTGGATGAGGCGGGCAGGTATGACCGTTTGGGTTACGTTACTGAAAGTTGCCAAGTCGCCAGTGAAATCAGAGTAGGCCGGTATGGAGAATACCGGATGATTGAAGAGGTTAAAGAAGTCTGTACGGAAGAGCAATGTGTTCTTCTCGCCGATGCGAAAAGTCTTGAGAATCGAAAAGTCGCAAGCCTGCTGGAACGGCCCGCGGTAAATATTGCGCATATTGGGACTGCCAAAGGCGGTAGCGTTGGTATCACCGGCATAGGGGACAAGCGCCGGATGACTGAAGAAGTTGGGATTGATGTAGTAGTCCAGGCGCTTTTCGATCGACCCAGAGGTCAGCGCAGCTAGAGGATTGGTAGGTGTTCCCGGCACGCAAGTAGCCAGAGGAGCATCGCCGGGCGGGGCAGCGATCTGGTTACTATTGCAAATCGCCGTTACAGTGCCACCGGCATATCCATAAGCTCCTCCTACCAGATCGAAAAGTGTGAATGGCTGTCCGCTCTGAAATGTAACCAGGCCACTGACGCTCCAGCCTTGAAATGCCTGGCCGCGCCACATCCCTCTCTGGGGAACAGGAAAGTCATATACGTAACTGACGGTCAGTCGCTGAGGGCGGTCGAGGTCGCTGATCGCACGGTTTCCCGCTATGTCGAGCTGATTGTTGTAGACGCCTGCCCCTCCGCGCCCACTCTGACCAGCGAACTCATTCGTATTGATTCCACCGCTGACATTGTCAATATTCTTAGAGAAGGTATAACCCAGTTGAAAAAACAAACCCGCCTGTAAGCGGTGAGAAAGAGTTACCTGCAGCGAGTGATAAATCTGGTTGCCTATGTTCGAGGTGAATCCGGCACCCGCCAGGGTGTCAAGTCCAAGGGCTGGCTGCCGCAGGCTGACATTCGCTAACGTATTGGTGGTGATCACGTAGACGCGGCCTGATGTGTCTTTCACTGTCACTGGATTCGCCGGACTCGCCAATCGAGCTTGAATCGGATCCCAGAGCGCAATGCCGCCCAGGCCATGAGTGCCCACATAACCCGCCTCCAGCGCCCAGTTCCTGCCCAACTGGCGCTGAACTGTCAGGTTCCATTGTTCAGTGTAAGGAGAATGCAAGCCGAGATCGGCCGAAGCGTAGGAAGCCAGGTCGATACTACAGTTCGTAGCTGAGCCTCCCGAGATCTGGCAGAGCTGTCCGGAGGGATTGACCCAATTGACAGTTGCATCCGCACTATTCACATCACCGCTTACTCCAGCGAAGGAGGTAATGGCAGGCACGTAGGCAGGCAACACTTTGCTGGTACCGGAAGGTTGGTTAGCCAGGGGGTTGGCCAACTGCAGCGATTTTCCATCAAAGTTGAAATAGTACTGGGTAATCTTGAAAGGCGCGCTCATTGACCCTTGAAGTTCTATCAGGTTGGAGAGCTGTTGATAATAAATGCCAGCCCCACCCCGCACGACGGTCTTGCCGTCTCCAAACGCATCCCAGGCAAAGCCGACTCTTGGGCCGAAGTTGTTCGCGTCCCAGCAGTGCCGCAGAGTACAGTCCGATACACCAGGCGTGCCGGTTACTCCATCCTGATTAAGACCACTGGGGAAAACGAAGGGATTACGTCCAGCTTCGGCCAATTGGTAGCTATAGTTGCCGTTGCGATAGTACAAGTCATGCGCAAACTGCATGGGCTCCCAACGCAATCCCAGATTCACCGTAAGGCGCGGGGAGAGCCGGTAATCATCCTGTACATACAAGTCGGCGGCGAGGGCACGGAAACTTCTATGGGAATTCCCTCCACCAGAGTATGAGTTGGTCACCGTCCCAGTAATGAAGTTGAGCCAGTTTGTGGGCTGAGAGGTGTCGCTGAAGGGAAAGAAATCAACTCCCCCGCGCGAACCGCCATTGTTGTATTTGTTCAGTTGATAGCGGATGATGTCGCCGCCCGCATGTATGGTGTGTTTGCCGACCGTCATCGACCAGCTATCGCCCCACTGGAAGATGTTGTTGGCTGTACCGCGGTCGTCATCGAAGCTAACTCCGAAGGAGAACGTCGACGCCGTAAAATCATAAATGCCCGGATAGAGGTTTTCATTGGGACGGGTAGCGCCGACGTCTTTCAATGTCAGGATGTCTCGAGGAGTCAGGGAAAAGACCGAGCGATTGAAGCCGAACTTGAGCTCGTTGACCTGACGGCTGCCAATCTGCGATGTGTAGCTGAGGCTGATGAAGCGATTATCGACGATGCTGTTCTGCGGACCGGCAAGCTGTTGAGCTGTTCCGTAAGGCTTGTTGACTTCAAAGTTGTCATAGAACGCGCTGATCCTGAGATTGTCTGTCTGATGGCGAAGAGGACGATCGTAGGTGAGGGTGAACTGGCTGTCGGCCGGACTGGATGCCTTGCTGAAATTGCAATTGAAAGTCGCTGGATATCCGGGGCTGGTGGGCGGAGTTACATCACCACTGCATCCCGGTTGCCCGGGACGCGGGATGAGAAAAGTGCCACCATAGTAATTGCTCTTATCGTTCAGGATGTTCACCGCTACCGGGTCGATCTGCGAAGCGGACAAACCGAAGCGGCTCGCCAGCAACGCTGCCGATGTGCTGCCATCGGCATTCATGGGCAGCGCAGGAATGGTTGGGCTGATGGTAGACCCGTTGGTATCAATCCCATTACGCCCGCGAATCAGCTGCACATTGGTGTACCAGAATCCCTTAAATCCAGGAAACGGGCCACCGGCCTGACCGCCAAAGACATTCTGTATCAGCTTGGCCCGCGGCTGATCATCGTGTGCGCGGAACCACTCATTTGCATTAAAGGCATCGTTGCGAATGTTGGCATAAAGCGCGCCGTGAAACTGTTGCGTTCCAGTTTTCAATACCAGAGCCAGAGCGCCTCCCCCCTTGCTGCCCTGAGAAGCATCGTAGAGCGAGGTCGATACCTTGAATTCCTGAATGGCCTCCGGGTCGGGAACAGGAAGATAGTCGAAGTGTGCCAGGTTGACGTCTGTTACGTTGATGCCTTCAAGGCTGACGCTATTGTTAGATGTTCGCTGGCCGTTGACGCTGACATCCACGGTGGCTCGTCCAGACTTGCGGACGTCTGCCGGCTCCGCGCTGATCCCCGGTGAGAGACCAATAAGAAAGAGGAAGTTTGGCTCGGCCAGCGGCAGCATAATAAGAGTGCCGTTGTCGAGAGGCTGGCCGGTTGTTGCATTCTGCGTGTCCACCAGCGTCGGAACGGCCTGGACTGAGATACTCTCTTGCGCTTCACCTATTTTCAAGATGATGTCGAGGCGCTCAAGTTCGCTCAAGCGCACAGCAATAGATGAGGTGTACGTACTAAAACCCAGGTTCGTAGCCTCTACACGATAGGCTCCGGGACGAAGCGAAGGAACGGTATACAAGCCTTCGGCGTTAGTTACTACGGTGCGTTCCAAAACACCGGTCTCAGGACTGTAAACCTTAAGAGTTGCACCAGCGACCACGGCGCCTGACTGATCCTTCACAATTCCAGTAACGCCACCCGACTCGGAACTCTGTCCCGGACCTAACGTAGCGAGTGCCAGTACCGTGCATCCAACACCAATTGCAGTTATCCACCGGGTCATTAGAAAAGCCATGGAGCCTCGGATATCTGAAGACACGTCTGCGAACGCACGTAGGAGAAACTAGCCGGTCTTTCTGCTGACGAGCACTCTTCTGTACTAATTGCTGCGGAACATGCGAACCTGCATGGCCGCGGCAAAAGCGTAAAAGAGGTCTTACGAAGGCTCGATTTCGCTGCTTAAGAGAGACTAGAGCCCGTCCGCCATTGGCGGGGCCTGGAAAGCGATGTGGCGGGAGCGGTTGCTAAGTGGCGCAAGCATACTCCGCATGCTCTGGTTTGGCAACGCGATTGGCAGAAAATACTGAGGTGTGGGGGCGGCTCGATGAGAAAATCACCGCAGCCACGGAAGCGCCAGCCTTCTTCCGGGCAGTCTTACAAACGCGGTGTTATTGCCTGATGGCGTAGGTCGCTGGCTTGTGGTTTGAAACGCCTAGGCTTGGCTAAGTTGCTTGAAAATCTCCTAAGTTTTCCTGAAATCTGTCGAAGGCGTCCCGTCTCATCCGTCATATATAAGAGCGCACATGCGCTCACAATTGTTCCCAAGGAGATAAGGTGATGCAATTCGCTCTGCTGATCTTCGAATCACCAGAAGCCTTTGCGGCCCGGAATGACGACAAAAGTCCCTATCTTGGTGCCTGGAGGGCGTACTACAAAGCGCTTATCGAGGCCGACATTTACGTCGGTGGCGAGCCGCTACTACCGCCCGAGACCGGGACCAAAGTGCGCCTCAAAGAGGGAAAGAGGCTTGTACAGGATGGCCCATTCGCAGATACCAAGGAGCAACTGGGAGGATTCACAATCCTGGAGCTTCCCTCGCTCGATGCAGCGCTTGAATGGGCGGCGCGATGCCCGGCTGCGTCAATCGGTGCGGTGGAGGTCCGACCCGTTTCGACGGAATTCAAGCGTAGAGTCACCGGATGAGTGGAAACGAACAAGAGAGTACTCACCGAACCATCGAAAGGGTGGCTCGCGAGTCCTACGGTCGCCTGGTTGCATACCTTTCCTCGCACACACGCGACGTGGCGAGCGCGGAGGATGCCCTGAGCAATGCGCTGATAGCAGCACTTGAAACTTGGCCGCGAAATGGCGTTCCACAAAATCCAGAGGCTTGGCTGCTAACGACGGCACGCCGCTCCTTTATCGATCTGGTGCGTCATCGACAAGTAGCCGAGGCCAGCGAGCCCACGCTCGCGCTCCTCAGAGGGGAATCCAGGGAGATGATTGTGACAGCGGAATTTCCAGATGAGAGATTGAAACTGCTGTTTGTGTGTGCCCATCCGGCAATTGATCCGGCGATGCACACTCCACTCATGCTCCAGACTGTTCTAGGCGTGGAGGCGGCGCGCATCGCTCACGCGTTTCTGATTTCGCCCACCACGATGGGGCAGCGCCTGGTGCGTGCCAAAACAAAGATCCGCGACGGGGGCATTCGGTTTGAAATTCCGGACGAGGGTGAATTGCCGCAGCGGCTTGACGCGGTGCTGGAAGCAATATACGCCGCCTTCGGGATTGGCTGGGACGACATGGCCGGTGCCGACCAACGTGGGCGCGATCTCGCCGAAGAGGCGATCTGGCTTGCACGGGTGCTTCTGCAGTTGATGCCAGCAGAGGCTGAGGTGCACGGTCTGCTGTCTTTGATGCTGCACTGCGAAGCTCGCCGAGCGGCGCGGCGCTCACCGGACGGACGGTACGTGCCTCTCTCGGAGCAGGATTGCCAGAAGTGGTCTCTGCTGTTGATGGAAGAGGCGGAACGCCATCTCGGCGAAGCTGCTCGTGGCAGCCGCGCCGGTCGGTTTCAACTGGAAGCTGCGATTCAGTCGGTACACGCCGAGCGGGCGCAGAGCGGCAGAATTCACTGGAACGCGATCATCATGTTCTACGAACAGCTGATCCGGATATCGCCGACCCTCGGCACGCGATGCGGATACGCAGCGGCAGTTGCCGAAGCCAAGGGAGCCGAAGCTGGGGTGACAATGTTGGACAGGATCGACCCGGACGAAATCTCCGCCTATCAGCCCTACTGGGCGGTTCGCGCTCACCTGTTGCAACGGCTAGGAAAAACGCTTGAGGCGCTCGAGGCCTTCGACCGCGCCATTGGCCTGACCGAGGATCCGGCAGTGAGACAGTTTCTGCTTCAGAGACGCGGCTAGTTTTGTTGCCGCTGTCTAAATAGTCCCACCCAGTTCCCCGCAAAAACAAAACAAAGAAAGCAAACTTGCGTTGGACGATTGCGGACGTCGTTCATGCCTTAGCCACATCACCTAGTGAATTCCGGCATCGGATTGTAACTGTGAAGATTGGGAAGGCCGCGAATCGATCTGAGCGATGGCGCCGGCAAGACAGGTTTGCCTCAAGCGCGGCGCTATCTTTTCTGTTTTCGCTGTCGAAATCGACTCTCTTCAACCGTCAATTCAGTAGAGGCGGGTCAACGGGCGAGTTGGCCCCGAAGAGGTGAACTATGTGTCCATTCTGTTTGGCAACCGTGGGATTAATCGTCGCCGGAGTAGTTTCTACCGGCGCCGTAGCAGCATTGGCCGTGAAGGGCTCTGGCAAGAAGAACGGTGCGGAAGAAATTGTTCCGACTCTGAATAACAAGGAGAATTGAAATGTCGACGAACGCCAATATAAATAAGCCTCCGATCGTCTCGCAGCAGCAGTGGGAAGCCGCGCGCCAGGAACTTCTGGTGAAGGAGAAGGCCTTCACCCACTCCCGTGACGTGTTGGCCGCCGAACGTAGGCGCATGCCGTGGATGGCGGTGGAGAAGAAGTACGAGTTCGACGGCCCCAACGGCAGGGTTACCCTGCTCGACTTGTTCGATGGCCGCCGTCAGTTGGTTCTCTATCGCGCCTTCTTCGAGCCTGGAGTTTTCGGCTGGCCCGAGCACGCCTGCCGCGGCTGCTCGATGGGTGCTGATCAGGTCTCGAATCTGATCCATCTCAATGTTCGCGACACCACTCTTGCCTATGCTTCACGCGCGCCGCAAGCGGATATCGCCCGCCTGAAGACGCGGATGGGCTGGGAACAAATTCCCTGGTACACCATGACCGACAGCTTCGATGTGGATTTCGGGGTTGACCAGTGGCACGGCCACAACGTCTTCTTCCGCGACGGCGAGCAGGTATTCCGCACATACTTCGTCAATGAGCGGGGCGACGAGGCGATGGGAACGATCTGGAGCTACCTCGACATCACGCCGCTCGGCCGTCAGGAGACATGGGAAGACTCGCCGGAAGGTTACCCCCAGACCCCGCCGTACAAATGGTGGAACTGGCACGACAATTACGACCCCGAGGCCGCGCTCGACCCAAAGTGGGTCAAGGTATCCGATGCGAAAGCGGCCACATTCCGAAGGAGTGACGCGGAAGAGAAAGCCAGCTGAGGAAATGCGACCCTTCTCGTTCCGTGAGCAGCAAGGCCTTAAGCCAGCCTCGCTTGTGGAGCGACGTCTGGATGTTCCTTGGAAACCAAGACCTTTAAATGGACGACAGGTGCAGGGACAACTAGGGAACGAACCATTCGAAGAGCGTGGTCTCCGTCGCGCTCTTCGATTGGATTCGCTAGAAGGTGATGGCTGCAAATGCCACACGCGCCGGGGTAGGCCGAGGAAAAATGGGCCGAAGTTGATTCCCTGGCTGGTGTTGTCCTTCTGCTTCTTGCTCGCTATCTTTAGTATGGCGGCGTGATCTTGAAGACGACGCCATTGCCGCTCGGTCCACCGCTGTAGGTGCCATACAGGTTGCCACTTCTGTCCAAAGTTAATGTACCGTAGGGCGTTCCTCCGTCGTTGTCTCCGGTGAAATCGTGCAGCGACCCCCGGTGGTGATTCGCGGCAAAGAGATTCTTACAACTTGATCTCAGGGGTCGGAATCATGTGTGGTCGATATCGCCTTTCCAAACGTAAAGAAGACATTGAGGAGTACTTTGAGGCATCGGGGGATGTGGACTGGGCGCCTCGGTACAACATTGCCCCATCACAAGACGTCGGCATCATCCGGCAGGGTTCGGCTTTGCAGGAACGCCGCTGTTCCCTGGCGCGCTGGGGACTGATACCCCGCTGGGCCAAAGATCCAAGGATTGGCTACAAAACCATTAATGCGCGAGCCGAGACGGTTGCCAGCAGGGCGGCCTTCAGCGAACCGTTCAAGAGACGCCGCTGCCTCATTCCCGCCGATGGATTTTATGAATGGCGGCGGGGAGGCAAAGGGCGACAACCATTTCACTTCGGACTCAGGGACGACTCGCTATTCGCATTCGCAGGTTTGTGGGATCTGTGGACGGATCCAGGGGGCCGAATGGTGGAATCGTGCTCTATCGTGACCACAACGCCCAATGACCTGCTGGCCGACGTCCACGACAGAATGCCTGTCATCCTGCCTCCTGAGAACTATCGGCAGTGGCTAGATCCGGAATTTACGATTACCGATTCGCTGGCAGCCATGTTGCGGCCGTTCGACGCGGCGATGATGAAACGTATAGCAGTGGGCACGCGCGTGAACTCGGTAGCCAACGACGACCCCGAGTGCGCGGCAGCAGTGAGGACGGAGCAAACCGCAGCTCCGGAGTATGAACAACTGAACCTCTTGAGCTGACGAAGAGACGCAGAACGGTTTGAGGGTTTGACCACAGATGATGGCTGGCACTCGCCCCGCGAGTCGACTCACAATGACTTCCTTCACGTTAAATGCGCCGGCCCTGCGAATTTCTGTTCGGTTGCTACACTGAAGGACAACAATCCTGCAACAATTTCCCTGGTACCCGGAGTCTGTGATTTTCCGGTCCTTACCGCAGCCTTACAGGCGTGTGGCACCCGTGTTTCCAATGCCTGCATATCAGCGTAAGAGATGCGTCGGTACGGGGTGATCATGCAACCCCCACTTTGTAATTAGCTTCCGAACCATTTGAAGCCGGGTGAGGCTGAATCCCATATCTGGAGTACACAAATGACGAAAGAAACACTGCGCGAACTTTACGTGGATGAACTGAAAGACCTTTACAGTGCAGAGAAGCAGCTGGTGAAAGCTCTGCCGAAGATGGCCAAGGCGGCGACGTCCGACGACTTGCGCGCCGGGTTTGAGGAACATCTGGAGCAAACTCAAGGACACGTTCAGCGACTGGAAGAGATCTTCTCCGCTTTAGGGGAAAAGCCGGGTGGAAAAAAGTGCAAGGCCATGGAGGGCCTGGTGGCCGAAGGCGCGGAAGTAATGGGGGAAGATTTTAGCGAGGAAGTCATGGACGCCGCTTTGATTGCTGCAGCCCAGCGGGTGGAGCATTACGAAATAGCCGGTTATGGCACGGTGTGCGCCTACGCCAAGCTACTGGGCGAGCAGGATCAAGAGGAACTGCTGCAACAGACGCTGGATGAGGAGAAAGAGACGGATGAGAAGCTTACGGAGTTGGCAGGAGAAATCAATGTCGAGGCCAATCAAAAAGCTCCTCAGGCAGCGCCAGTGAAAAGCAAGAAGCGGCGTGCCGCCTAAAAGCGCGAGTCTTGAATCGACCTGACGCACGGAATGCCTCTTTGGCTGTAGGTCGGAGGCAGGGTCGCATGGGGGCCGACGGAACGGGCTTTGAAGCCCATCCGCAGGCCCCTTCCTTTCCGTGGGGGCGAGAGCCTGCGGGCCGCCAACACCCCGTAAAACAACCTAAGCCGCAAGACGTGAAAACTGGTTCGTAACCCGGAAAGTTTTGATCGCGACCGAAATTTGTTGCCAGTGATTCGCATCGATCACACATCTCCGTAGTTAGCCGGCGCGTCCAACCCCAACAACCGTAACTGTCTATGTAAGAAAAGGGTGGGTAATGAAGAAGAATTCAGTCCGTCATTCCGTCGCGAAGAAGCGAGTTCCGTCTACCGGGCAAGAGCAATCGTCGGAGCACCTGGGAAACGCCGGGGAACTCCATCAGACAGCCGAAGGGAAGCATCCGCCGTTAACGACGCAGACCGGCGCAATAGTCGCCGACGATGAGAACTCTCTGCGAGCAGGTGAGCGAGGCCCGTCGCTGCTGGAAGATCATTATTTACTGGAGAAGATTCAACATTTCGATCACGAGCGGATCCCGGAACGGATCGTGCATGCGCGAGGATTCGGAGCACACGGGTATTTCGAGCTGACCAATTCGCTCAAGGGGACTTGTCGAGCTGCCATTTTCAATGAAGTGGGGGTGAAGACTCCGGTATTTGTTCGCTTCTCAACGGTCGCCGGTAATAAGGGCTCATCCGACATGGCGCGCGACGTGCGTGGGTTCGCGGTGAAGTTCTACACCAAGGAAGGAAACTGGGACTTGGTTGGCAATAACATCCCGGTGTTTTTCATTCAAGACGCGATCAAGTTTCCCGACCTGATTCATGCCGCGAAGCAGGAGCCGGACAGGGGTTTTCCGCAGGCGCAGACGGCGCATGACAACTTCTGGGACTTTGTATCGCTCATGCCTGAGTCGACCCACATGCTGATGTGGATTATGTCCGACCGTGCCATTCCGCGATCGTTTCGCATGATGGAAGGCTTCGGCGTTCACACCTACCGCTTTCTCGACGAAGCAGGGTAAAGCCACGTTTGTGAAATTCCACTGGCGGCCGAAGCTGGGCATGCAGTCGGTGGTGTGGGACGAAGCGCTGAAGATCTCCGGCGCCGATCCGGACTTCCATCGCCGCGATCTGTGGAACGCGATCAATGAAGGCAACTTTCCCGAGTGGGAGTTGGGCCTGCAGCTGTTCGACCAGGAGTTCGCCGACAAGTTCGACTTCGACGTGCTGGATGCCACCAAGTTGATCCCGGAAGAGGATTCTGCCGCTGCAGCATTGTGGGCCGGATGGTGCTGGATCGCAACGTCGACAACTTCTTCGCGGAGACCGAGCAGGTCGCTTTCTGCGTGCGCAACGTGGTTCCCGGAATCGACTTCAGCAACGATCCGCTGCTGCAGGGCCGCATCTTTTCTTATCTGGATACGCAGATCACGCGCCTCGGCGGGCCGAACTTCCAGCAGATCCCGGTAAACGCGCCGAAGTGTCCGGTCATGCACTTTCAGCGCGACGGCCACATGCAGATGAGCTTGCAACAGGGCCGGGTGAACTATTCTCCGAGCTCGCTTGACGCCGGATTCGCCGCGGCAGGATCCGAAGCGCGGGCTTACCAGCTTTGCCGAGCCAATGGAAGGTGAGAAGGTGCGGCTTCGCGCCGAGTCGTTCGCCGATCACTTCTCGCAGGCGCGGCAGTTCTTCTACTCGCAGACCGAAACCGGAGCAGAACCATATCATCTCGGCCTTCATTTTCGAGCTGAGCAAGGTGGAGACGGTCGCAGTTCGGCAGCGACTGGTGGGCCAGTTAGCCAGGGTCGACGCGGGCATCGCGGAGCGTGTTGCGACGGGACTGGGGCTACAGGGCGAGATTGAACCTGCGGCTACGACAACCGAGGCGCGAGAAGATCTTAAGCCGTCGCCGGCACTGAGCATTCTGGGCAAAGCCAAGAAGACGCTGGAGGGCCGTAAGGTGGGCTGCCTGGTAGCCGATGGTACGAATGCTGAGATGGTCGAAAGCCTGCGTGCCGCGGTAAAAAAGGCGGGAGCAGGGTTTGCCGTGGTGGCGCCAAAGGTGGGAGGGGCCGAGACGGATGGGAAAGTGATCGAGGCAGACTTCCAGTTGGCGGGAGGAGCGTCGGTCCTCTTTGATGCAGTGTTTGTCGCTTTGTCGGAAGAAGGGTGTGCGTCGCTGCTGGACGAAGCCGCCGCGGTCGCCTGGGTGCACGATGCTTTCGCTCACTGCAAGGTGATTGGCGCAACCAGCGAAGCCGGCCCGTTGCTGGACAAGGCGGGTGTGCAACCTGATGAAGGAGTGCTGATCGGCGGGAAGCCGAAAGCCTTCGTCGATACGGCGGCGAACGGAAGAATCTGGCCGCGCGAGCCCAAAGTGCGGACAATCTATTAACAGTTGATATCGATGGACAGGCAGGGCGGTCGGATGATTCGCGGTAAAAGCCGCGATCATCTGGCCTGCCTAGCCATCGCACGCGCTACATACTAACCGTCTCGGCAGGAACCTTATGCCGCTGAGACGCCTGCCGCTCAGATTCGAGAGCCCATGTGCCGGCTGGCAACGGCGGCGCGATCAGTACCTACGCCCACAACGACACGGACCTGGTCATCGACATCGATGGCTACTTGGCGACGCCGTGACAGAATGGCCTCTCGGTCTATCCGGTGACGCCTTGCCGCGTGCGTCATACACGGGCCGACTGCGGATTAGGTGTGTTTACAGAGGCCAGCGCTCTGAGTGAGTGCCGGCCGCCATTTGTTGGACTGCCGATTCCCGTAACTTCAGCCAAAGACTCTACGGCGTCCCGCTTTTCGCGTGCGGCGTTCCGAGGTAGGGGAACTCCGTTAGTGTGTCGGTATGGGGTTTGAGGCCCGTGGGCGGGCACTCGTTTTTCGTCAGGAAGGCTAAGCGGTAGTTGATGACATCATCGGTGAAGACGCGGCCATTAGGGTATTTCGCAGGCTTGGAGGGATCAAAGGTCAGCACGTCGGGCAGGGTGCCCTCGGTGTCGATGGCCTCGATCGCTTCCTCGCGAGTGTAGTTCCCGGTATGTCCCATAAGGTGAATGAACATCTCCAGCCATCGACTGCGGTCGTTCACCGGTTCGCTGGCGTTGTATTCCAGCTTGGTGTCGTCGGTGTTGAAGAAGCTGCTCACGCTGGGGTGTCCGGCGCGATCGGCATGAATCAGCTTGCCGTTTTCGCGTACGCTGCAGCGACCCCAGACGCGGATCGCGGACTTGGGATTCAATTCGCTGGTGGGCAACTCGATCACGGTAGAAAAAACGTTGGCTTGGGTGTTGGAATCCACGCCCGTCCAGGGAGACTTGCCGCCGAGATGAGGTTCGGTGAAGTTCCGTTTTCCCCGGGTGTCGAACAGGTTCTTGATGCCGTCGAAGTCAAAGAAGAAGGCATCGCTGCGGCTGCCGGCGAAGAAAAAATATTGACCCGCCTTGACGACGTTCGGCTTTGGCCCGAACGAAACCTCGGCATCGGAGATAATTTTGGTACCCACCGCTTCGGGGGAGCGCGACTCCTCGCCCTTGGCCAGGAAAACGTTCACCGTCTGCTTGCCATTCTCCGGTTTCGAGAAAACGTAGCTGAAGGCGATGTCGGTCAGGTAGTCGCCATCGGTATCGATGTTGACGCGATAGATGGCGTCGGGATGCAGCGCGTCGGCGTTGGGATTGGCGTTGAGGATGATCGCAGTTCGACCGGGATCGGTGGGCGACTGGAAGGCATAAAGATCGCAGAGATCGAGACGTTGATCGCCAAGCGGAGGCCCGAGACTAAGTCCAGTAAAGTGATTTGACATTGGCCTTCTCTTTCTGAAGAAATTGAGATTGATTGGGTCAGCTGTGCGCAACAATATACAACGAAATATTCCCGCGTGGCGCGCGATTCGTTCCTAGCGGGTACCCAGACTCACAGCCGCGGGCGATACGGCGATCGACGGTTAACGGGATGTTACAAAAGGCCCCATCCCTGCAGCTTTCCGTTAGCGACAGAATGGCGATGCGCGCGTTGCCGTGGGAAGGCTCTGCGATTGCGGGCAGTCAGCCCTCCGCTCTTGCGGTGCGCGAAGCCCCGCACCGCAACTGCCCGTCACCTCCACCGCGCCCACCGGCACCGCTGGCAACTCTCCTATTGCGTACAGAATTGCCCTTGCGGGACCTTGCTGTAGAAGCATTGCGCTCCCGCCTTGGTCTTGCTGGCGGGATTGAATGGCACGGCCCAGTCGTCGTTATCCGGGTAACACGCTGTGGGATGCGACACTGTCTGATCGCTGGCCACCCAAGTGTTGGGCAATTTCACGCCGAAGCCATAACAACCACCCTCGGGACACTGCACATCTTTGCCCGTCCACTTGCTGCAGACGGCCTGGCACTGTCCGTACAGTCCGTTGGACTTATCCAGGGCGCAACCGCAGGTGCCGGCGCCCGAGTTCCAGGAGCAGAAGGTTTCCGGCTGGCATTTGCTTTGTGCGACGTTGTCGTAGTTGGTCTTGAAGTCGTCAAAGCTCATGTCCATCGTTACCGTCAGCATTCCGGTTTTGGAGTCATACTTCTTGCTCCAGGTCGGAGGCAGGGTGCTGGATTCATCGAACTTCAGAGGTGCCTTCTCGGTGTGCGCGCGAGCTAGAACGACGTCGCTGTCGGGGTCGAAATCTTTGGTACCCACGTACATTTCATAGGTCTGTCTCGTTGCTGGGCGGTCGGTTTGGGTTTGCGGCTTGGGCTTGGCAAACATCAGGAAGGTGTAATAGGTATGGCCGCCCACGAAGACGTTGACGTACGCAGGGCCGGCATTTTGCTGAGCAACAAAGGCACGCTGGGTCTTCTCACTAACCGTCGTGTCCATGTAATAGGTCCCATGGTTGACCGTCAGCGTGCTGCGTTGAGCAATACTTTGCCCGGCCATGCGGATAAAAGGCTTGGTGTTTTGCTCGCCGGGATTGATGTCCTGGCGATACAGGGGCACGCCATAGCATTGTGGCGTGCTACAGGTGATGGCCCACCAGTGCGCCGTGTCCGGCGGCGGCCAACTCGGCCCCTCGGGAGTCGGACATTGGGGAGGGTTGCACTCCGGCGGCGGAGTGAGCCAAACGGGACAGTTGTAGCCGCAATCGGGATACACGACGGTGGTTACAAAGTCGTAGGGAGAAGTCTTGGCTGTGCCGCAGGTCTCGGAGTCCTTGTCGCAGTTGGGAGGCATGTTGGTGAGCACATCGGAAGCGCACTCCAGGTCTTCCACCGGGGCGTTGAAGAAGGCGTCTTTGTTCACCGAGATGGTATCGATCAGCCCCGTCAGCGAGCCGTCATCGTCGTTCAGTTCCGTCTGCCGGTCGATATCGGTGAAGCCATTAAACAAGCCGGTGTACCCATCCTGCAGGGGAAGTGTGCAGTAGCGATCCTTGGCCTCGCTCAGATCGGTGTTGAAGGTTCCGAGGTGGAACAGCGGTTCGATAACGAAGTGGCGGATATCCACGTTGTTGAAATAAAGGTTGTCGGAGTGGAAAGCCGGCGGGTAATAGAAGCCATTGGGCTGCTTCCATCCAATGGCAGCGTTAGGCAGATAGCAGGCGCCTTTTGCGTCCGCGGGCATTCCGATGGTCTGAGCGTAGGGCAGTGCCGGCTTGGAGCATCCGCCCCCTACCTGACAATACGAGACGGCGGTGCGAGTGATGTCGAGATAGGCGTTGTTTTCCTGGTAGGCTGGCCCATCGTAAATATTGAACAGACGCTGGTTTCCGTTGAAGGCGTTGATGGAATGGCTGATGCCTTGGTCGGCGCTGAGGCAGAACGTGCCGCCTACCGGAGCACCGTTGGTCAAGAGGGCACACGAAAGACCCGTGTCCGGGTTGAAAGGTCCAGAATCTTCAGCCCAGGGGTTTCCGCCCTTGGCAAACGTTGGCTGGGTATGGCCCACGAACGCGTTGTTGCGAGCGATCCCCCAGTGGCCTTGTATGGCATCCGACTCGGTATATCCGCCGCCGGTGACGAAACTCAATCCGCCGGCCTGAACGTCGGTGATATTGCTGTTGCTCACCAGGTACCACTGGGGACGCAGCCAAACGGCCGCAAAGTTGAATGCCGCCCAGTTGAAAGACGTGGTGTAGTGATCGAGCACGGTGACCATGCAGGCCGGGTCGCCGCTGTCGCAACGCTGGACGGTGCTGCAATCCGCCATATCTCCAGCGGGACATTGGGTGGGGAAGCGGGAGGCGCCGGTGTCGACCTTGGTGTAGTAGGCGTCGGCGCCGATGGAAATGAAGTTGCCCGGCAGGGGCTGCGGCGGAGCCAGTACTCCCTGCGTGACCGGCAGCAGTCGCGGAAACAGTGTGGGATCAGCGTTGCGGGTGACGCCGTCACAGTCCTGGGTGTTGCCGATTGTCTGGAATGAATTCATGGCAGTCGAGCAGGCGTTGCCTTTGAATATCTCCAGGGGCGTCATGCCAGCGTAGTCAAGGCTGTTTCCTACGGGCGACAGATTATCTTTTAACCAGCGCTGCTCGGAGGCGTACGACCACCACTTCTCGTAGCGCGACATGCCGCTGTTCGCCGCTGGAACAAACCAGTAGCAGACGCCACAGGTGCCCGCGCCGGCAGCCTGGTTGTATTGGAAGTCATTCCAGCCGTTGGTAATCCAGAACACGGAAGGATGATCGATATCGCTGTGATAGGGAACCGCTTCCTGGGGCTGCGAGTACGGAGGATAGGCAGCGGCGAAGATACCCGGGGCTTGGCGCGGATTCTGATCATTCAGCACGGCCGCGCGGGCAAACACACCAAGGTTGGAGTAAAGCCGATTGTTGATCTCGGTTGCATCTTCCAGGTAGAAACCGTGGCCAATGGACTTATATCCCACATTGCGGGACAGGGTCACTCCCTGCGAAGCGTGTAACACCATCCAGCGGGTCATGGAATCCCAGACCGAGCTGTCCTCGACGAAGGTGAGAGGTGGATCGTTGAGGTTGGTGGGCTGCGGCGTGCGACGTGCCATGTGGAAGTGCACCGGGTAGTGCATGATGCGTCCACCCTGGCCCATCTGGTAGAACTCAACCCCGCGTACCTGAACCTCACCGAAGCCCTGGCGAAAGACCATGTGCCCGCCGAAGTAATAGCCGGGATTGCCCTTGGCCGGCTCGGGAGGAAACGGAGCCAACAAGGTGTCGCCGCCGGAGACGATACGGATGCTGCGAGTCAGCAGCCCGACGGCGGCACGGGTCTCGATGAAAGTCTTATCGGGGCCGATGTCCTGCGGGAAGGTGGGAAAGTTGTAGGTGGCTCCATAGTGAGGATTGGCAACGGGCTGCTTCACGGTGATGGTGCTGGTCCCGTTGCTGCTCACCGCATCCTTGGCCAAGACGACCACTTCGGAATGCCCAGGGAGATAGTCCGTGGTGGTGATCAACACTTCATCGCCGGTTTTCCAATTCACGGCGCGGTCAATGGTGAAACTGGTTTCGTTGTTGTTGCCCTTGAGGGTGGTGTTCAGGCGTGCCCAACTGGTACCGGAACTGTCGGGCGTCTGCGGGTCCGGCACCGTTCCTTTTACCCCGAAGAGTTGCAGCGTCCCGCCGTACCCTACTCCCAGCACCTTGTAGCCGAAGTAGCCCACTTGCGGAGGAGTGCCGCTGCTGCCGCCGTCAAAATCGAGTGGCATGTAGGAGTAAAAGCAGTCGCTGACGGGGTTGGACCATTGCCCGCTGTTGAACACGCCGCCGGGAAGATTGGAGAGATTGCAGGTTGGGGGATTCAGCGTCATGCCGGAATTGGAATTCCAGACGGCATCTGGTACGCCACACTGGTTCTTGCTGTCGGCTTTGCAGGTGATGCCCGCGCCGCCTTTCCCTTTCACGCCCTGGTCCATGCCGTAAAGGTGGATGGTGAGGGTCCCTTTCGCACCGTAGGGTGTACCGGCCGAGCCCGCCGTCATGGAGCCGTTGTTTTCGACCAGAATGGATTCGGCCCAGAAATCAGTGTTGCCGTTGTCCACGAACATCAACTGGCCGCCACCATAGATATTCACGTTATGAAATTCGTAGGTCCCGGCCGAGGCGGTGCACACCCCGGTAACGACCACCAGATCTTCGCCGGTGCCTTGGGGCAACGCGCCGCCCGTGCAGGTGCACACGCCGTTGGCACAACTGCTGTCCTTGCCGCCGGTGAGCCCTCTTCCGGGAGCAGCGGCGACCGCGACCTGGCTTAGCAGGCACACGATGGCGATCATCAACAAGATGACGACCAACGGCAGACGAGAAGAGCATCCAATGTGATGGCGGGGCATAGGCAGTTGCCGTTCGGAACGCATGGCCATTCTCCTGGGTGCGCATTGGCGGGAGGTGATGAGGGCGGTTAAGCCACAACTCAGCCCGAGTCGCGCAAGAATGCAGGTGAAACTTGAGTGCTGGGGCCTTGGCTCGAACGAGATCAAGGGGACGTGACCGGCGCCGCTCCGAGCCAGAGATACGAAAGCGGCGTCGACTTCAATGAGGCGCACTACGCGTCCGGCTTCGCTGACCGGGAGCGGAAGCCATGCAGAAGCTTCTGCTGCACCCATCTAAGCATGCCCTCACCACCATCATGAAAGTGGCTGTGTTTGGCACCTAAGGTGGGCGAAAGCTTCTAAGTACGCGAAACAATACCCCTTAAGTCCGGCGCATGTCAAGAAAGAGCACCGGCTCACCGGGGCCTGTCTATCCTGTTACTGCGGTAATTCTTCGCCAGCCTGTTCGCGCACTATGTATTCGGCGTACCAGGCTGGCCAGTTCTCATCCCGCTGGCCACCGGAGCGCTTCTCGTGCTCCCCGTGAGCCGCCTCGGCTCTTCGCAGCGCGCTGGCCAAGTCGGTCGCCGAGGAAAACGTCGTGTCTCCGGCGACACGACCGGCCAGCCGAGTGGTGATCTCCTGCAAGAGCCAGCCATTGCCGTCGGGATCGCTAAACGAGGCGAACGAGCGGTAGCTGCGGTGCTCAGGATCCTGACCGCTGACACGGAGTCGGCCGAACAAATAGGGTTCATCGGGACCGGCGTAGACGCCGGCGGAGTCGTGGAACACCTCGCTGACTTTGACGCCCCGACTGATCAGTTGGTCGCGGGCGGCGGCGATGTCGGAGACGATGAGGTACAAACCCTGTACGGAGCCGGGCGTTGCCGCGGTGACGTTCTTGCCGAAGATGATGGAGCATCCCGAGCCAGGCGGAGTGAACTGGATTACCCGGTAGTCCTTACCATTGTCATAGTCGGCGTCGAGTCTCCATCCCAGATTTGCGTAGAACTGCTTGGCGCGCTCGGCATCAGAAACGGGGATGACGACCACTTCAAATTTCATATCAGTATTTGCAGCGGCGAGGGAATCGTTCTTGAGGGTTTCAGATTTTGGACTTGTCATTACTTTCCTCCGTGGCGTTCGCCTCAAGGCGAAGTCGCGTCGAGTGAATGCGAGCGTCAGCCACAGGCTTACGCTCGGGCCCAGACCGCCGATCAATTTGGCGCTTGCGGCTGGGATAAGTGCTTAGTCCAGATCACGGTTCCTGCGCGGTGTTCGTCGGTCGGCAAAAAGATGCCACAGGCTCTGGCGGGGATTCAGCAAAATTGGCCACGCGGATATCGACAGGTTTGCCGGGTCAGGTCTTGCCGGACCGCCACCACGCATGATTCGCGGGTGAACAATTTGTCATGTTCGAGCCATCCCTCCCGCATTCGGGTTCAATAAACTGTAATAGGCGTGAAGCATCAAGGTTTTTGCGCCAGCAACACGTACACCAGGGGATCTATGCGAATTGCAGGGGTAGCCAGCGCGTTTCCACGCCAGTACTACCGCCAGGAAGAAATAGCCGCGGCTCTGAAACATCATTGGGCCACCCAGTTAGACAATCCCAAAGTGTTGGACCGCTTGTTGACTCGGGTTGGAGTTGAGGGACGACATCTCGCGCTTCCCATCGAGGCCTATGACGAACTGAAAACGTGGGGTAAGGCCAACGATGTGTGGATTGAAGTTGCCGAGGATCTGGCTGAGCAATCGCTATGCAAGGCGCTGACCAGGGCCGGGGTTACCGAAGACGACGTCGATGCGATTTTCTTTGTGTCGGTCACCGGCGTGGCCAGCCCGTCGATCGACGCCCGCCTGATGAACCGCATGCACTTGCGGCCGAACGTGAAGCGGAATCCGTTGTTCGGGCTGGGCTGTGTGGCTGGAGCCGCCGGCATCGCCCGCGCCGCGGACTATGTGCGCGCCTATCCCGATCATATTGCCGCTCTTATTTCGGTCGAGCTATGTTCGCTCACCTGGCAGCGGAGTGATTTGTCCGTGGCCAACATCATTTCGTCGGGACTGTTCGGCGACGGTTCCGCGGCGGTCATTATTGCCGGAGAAGAGCGGCGGGCTGGTGGCCCGCGCATCCTGGCCACGCGCTCGTCCTTCTACCGAGGAACTGAGGACGTCATGGGTTGGGACATCTCGGAAGAGGGTTTCAAGATTGTGCTTTCGTCCGAGGTACCGAACATGGTGCGAAAGCACCTGGCGCGCGATGTGGATGGTTTCCTTGCCGAATACGACTTGAGCCGTGACGACATTGAAAGCTGGATCATGCACACTGGCGGCCCGAAGGTGCTGGACGCGACGGCTGAGGCGCTTGATCTGCCAGCCGGCGCCTTGGATGTTTCGTGGGAGTCTTTGCGCCGGGTAGGTAACTTGTCTTCGGCATCCGTGCTGCTGGTGCTGGAGGAATTCATGAACCGCCGACGTCCGGCGGCTGGGAGTTACAGTTTATTGGTAGCCATGGGGCCGGGCTTCTGCGCCGAACTTGTTTTGCTGCGCTGGTAGGTCCATGGCTCTGAATATTCTTGAGACGGAAGTATTCGTGGTTGGCGGAGGCCCGGCAGGGCTGGCGGCGGCGCTGGCTGCACGGCAGGCTGGGTTCGATGTCACGCTGGCCGACTGCTCTCATCCTCCTATTAACAAAGCATGCGGGGAAGGCATCATGCCCGACGGGCTGGAAGCCTTGCAGCGCCTGGGAGTTCGGATCGATCCAGCGGAGGCCGCACCTTTCGCGGGTATTCGCTTCCTCAACGGTGAGCAGAAAGTTGAGGCACGATTCTCGTCGGGAATCGGTTTCGGCGTACGGCGCACGCTGTTACATCAACGAATGGTAGACGCGGCGGCGGACGCCGGCGTGACTCTGCTTTGGAACCGCCGGGTAAGCGATCTGTCTGACGGCGAGGTCCTGCTGGACGGCGACCGATTGCGTTGTCGCTGGGTGATTGGAGCCGACGGTCTGAATTCCCGTGTCCGCCGCTTGAGCGGGCTGGGAAACACGCGTTCTGAGCAAGTTCGATTTGGCTTTCGCCTGCATTACCCGACTGCACCCTGGTCGAACTTTGTCGAGGTGTATTGGAGCGAACTGGGCCAGATGTACGTTACCCCGGTGGCGAAGGATGAAGTTTGCGTGGCTTTTATCACGCGGAGTAAGAACGTCCACTTCGAACAGGCCCTGTTATCTTTTCCCTTGCTGGCGCAGCGCTTAAGCGGAGTTGTTCCGCGGGAGCGAGTGCAGGGCGCGGTGACCGCTTCGCGACGGTTGTACAAGGTGCACCGCAACAATGTTGCTTTGATCGGTGAGGCGGCTGGCTCGGTTGACGCTATCACCGGAGAGGGATTAGCCATCTCGTTTCAGCAGGCGGTAGCATTGTCCGACGCGTTGCAGGCAAATGATCTTTCGCTCTACCAGGCTGCGCACCATCGGATTATGCGGCTGCCGTGCACCATGGCTGCTCTTATGCTAAACATGGACCGTTATCCGACGCGGCGTCGACGTATATTCGGCGCCCTGCAACGCAAGCCGGAGATTTTCGCGCGAATGCTGGCGATTCACACGGGGGCGATCTCTCCCGTCAACTTTGGGGTGAGAAGTACATTGTCGCTGGGTTGGCAATTGCTGAAGGCGAGAGGCTGATGAGGGAGAAACAATCTCCGAACGCACAGCGGCGACGCGGTTGGCTGCAAGGGCAAGTTCGGCTGATTCTGTTGGCGTTGCTGGTTGCTAGTGGGACGATGTTACCGGCTGCGGCGCAGCAGATGCAGGTCACGTTGGATCCCGCACAAACCAAAATCAACATTTCCGTTCATGACGTTCACGGCGGCGTTCAGGGGACGTTCAATCTCAAAAGCGGTGTGATTTTGTTTGACCAGAAGACGGGCGACGCCAGTGGTGAGCTGATTGTGGATGCGGGTAGCGGGCAAACCGGGAACAGCTCTCGCGACAGCAAGATGAACAAGGACGTACTGGAGAGCAAACGCTATCCAGAAATTACCTTTTCGCCAAAGCACGTCAGTGGTTCCATTGCCCAGCAGGGCAGCTCCAACATTCAAGTGCAAGGCGTCTTCCGTATTCATGGTGCGGACCACGCACTGACGCTGGCGGTACTCATTCAGGTGAACGGAGATCGGACTACAGGTTCGACGAGCTTCGAGGTTCCCTACGAGTCGTGGGGTATGAAGAATCCCAGCCTGCTTTTCCTGCGGGTTGATGGCAAAGCCGAAGTGAGCGTGACTACCGCGGGACGTATTGCGGCCACCAGCCAAAGGTAGGCACGTCCGTCTTGCGATTTGTTAGAACTCCCAACCTAGATATTCATTGTGCGCCTCGCCAGGGAGAGCGCTTCGGTCCAGAATGAGCTGGAGGAGTGGACGTCAGACACGACGCGCTCCATCGAGCTGACAAACTGGTCGATCTGCCCTTCCTTCACCACCAGTGGAGGAGCGGACTTGAGCACCATGAAGTTATTGCCGCACACCTGGGTCAGAATTTTCTCGCCACGGAAGAGACGCATGATCAGCATCTGGGCAAACATGCTGGGATGAATGGTGCGAAAGGCGGCAAACGGCACGCGCAACGAAAGGGAAGTGGGCGCTTTGAATTCAATGCCGCTAAGCAAGCCGATTCCGGGCGTAGCACCAAACATCTCGAACCGAGCCAGCGCAGCGGTTAAATTTTCGCGCAGCCGCTGGCCCATACGAGTGGCACGCTCGCCCAATCGTTCATCCTGGAGAACATCGAGCGTTGCCATGCCGGCGCGCATGGCCAGACCGTTCTCGCTATAGGTCGAGGTGTGAACGATGGCCCGCCGCAGCGACCCGTAAACAGCCTCGTAAACTTCATCGCTCATCAGCACGGCGGCTACCGGTACCAGTCCGCCACTGAGCGCCTTGGCCAGGATGACGATGTCGGGATCAACGTCGTAGTGGTGGGCCGCCAGAAACTTTCCGGTGCGAAACATGCCGGTCTGCACTTCGTCCAGCACCAACAAGGTGCCGTAGCGCTGACAAACCTTTTGGGCTTCCGCGAGGTAGCTGGTTGAGGGAAGGCGAATGCCGCCCTCCGACTGGATCGGCTCAACAAAGTAGGCAGCAAAGCGCTTGCTGCGCAGCTTCTCTTCGAGGGCGGTCAGGTCGTCGAACGGGATCGCCTCCGTGTCGGGGAGAAGGGGGCCGAATCCAGAGCGCCAGAACTCGTTGTCCATTAGCGAGAGCGCCCCGCAGGTCAGGCCATGGAATGCTCCCTGGGCGTAAAGCAAAGGGTTGCGGCGTGTGGTGGCGCGGGCAAACTTAATAGCAGCTTCCACACCTTCGCTGCCGGAGCTGGCGAAGAAGACCTTGTTGAGTTTGCCGCCGGCGAGATGACAAAGCCGTTCAGCCAATTCGCCAGCCAGCTCCGGAACGTGACTCTGCAACATGGCAGGCCCCGACCGGTCGAGTTCGTCCTTCAGCGCCTGCAAAATTCGCGGATGATTGTGGCCGGTATTGTGAACGCAGTATCCAGATAGAAAATCGAGATAACGGTCGCCATCGGCGGAAAATAACTCGCTTCCTGAACAACGCTCGAAGGCAACGTTCATGTCGAGCAGATCCAGCAGGCGAACCCACTGGGGGTTAACGTGCTCTGCGTAAGTAGAATGCGTCGACACCACCGAGGCCGGCATTGGGATCTCCTGGAAATCGCGGACGAAGTACTGTTCGTAGGCTAGCGGGGAAGTATGAAACTGAACTAGCCCAAACATGACAAAGCGTTCATGTGAGCAGGGCTCGCCTTGGCGGGCGCGACCAGCACGAATGTAAGAACCCGACCAGCGAGCCGGAGTTGCCGAAACAATGGCCTAAGGTAAACCAGACTCCGTTCCCGCCGCCGCCCCGCCAGCGCCTTGGAAGACAGCGTGCGCATCGTGCTGGCATTGCCGCCATTCGTCCTGGCTGAGCGGCTGGGCTTTTTCGCCGGGCAACACGGAAGTGCATCGTACGTATTGATCGAAGCCGGGCGCGCCAAAGATGAATGTGATAGCGACTGCCTCGGACGAGATATTCTTCATTCCCACCCAGGTATCGGTGGGAACAAAGATCAGCCCTCCCGCATGCAAGTCGCGCTCCTGGCCGCCCAGCGAAACGTGAACGATTCCGGAATCGATAAGCAGAAGCTCGTCCTGATCGGTGTGTTTGTGAACCGGGAGCACGCCATTGACGGGAATCGTTTCTGTGCCTACCACCATGTGCTGCGAACCGTTGCTGTGGGGACTGACCTTCAACATGATCTGCGACGCTGGGTTGGGAACGGGATGCGGTCGCCGCGACCAGACTTCCCCTTCGTCTTTCTCCAGGAGCAGGGGCTTAGCGCCAGACGTGACGCTCGATTTGGACGGATCGGCTGGAGTGGTCGCCGAAGAGGAGTGATCGCCAGACTGGCAGAAGGCGACACCTGCCAACATCATCAAGCAAAACAGGAACTGCAGCAGAGAAATCAAGAAAACTCTGTTCATGGGCCTCACCGTTTTCACGATGTCTTCGGTTGGTTCAGGCAGCGGCAGCGGAGGCACGGTCGGGTAGATATTGATTGTCAGCCGGCCATGGCTTCGCTCTGCTCGAACTCTGCCAGCCCTGCCTTGGCGACTTCTTCATCCTCATGCGACTTGGCACCGGAAACGCCAATTCCTCCGACACACTGCCCGCGAAAGATGACAGGGACGCCGCCTTGCACCGGCAGCCTTCCGGGAAAGGTAGCAGTGGCGGGCCGATCCTTCACTACCTCCTCCAGACCTTTGGTAGTGCCGCGCGAGATGGCCGCGGTCCTGGCCTTAAGGGTTGCGACTTCGGGACTTTGCAGGACCGCGCCATCCAGTCGCTCGAGGTGCATAAGGTAGCCAGCGTCATCCACCACGGCGATGCTGACGTCCCACTTCTTGCTTTGCGCGGCCGCTTTGCACGCCGCGACAATCTTCTGGGCGTCGGCCGCGGCCAAACAGTATTTACTGAGCATGACAAACTCCAATGACCACAAATGCAGCCAAATTCTATGCCGGTGGTGATGGCCGGTCCCGGTACACCTCGGGATTGACGGGATTTCTGGTTGCCTCACCACTGATGGCGCGAAGGACCTCCTCGGCAGCTCGACGCTGGAGATCGACCAGCGATTCAACCGAGTAGAAGCTGACATGGGGCGTCAAAATGACGTTGGTACGTCCGAACAAGGCAGAGCCCGCGGGAGGCTCCTGGGGCAGGACGTCGAGCGCTGCGCCAGCGAGCTGCTGACGATCGAGCGCCTCGGCCAGAGCTGCGTCGTCGATGATCGGTCCTCGGGCCGTATTGATCAGGAAGGCGCTGGGTTTCATTTTATGGAAGGCATCGGCGCCGAAGAGGTGGTGGGTTTCCGGAGTAAGCGGTGCGTGAATGGAGACAAAGTCCGATCTGGTTATTAGGTCAGTTAGGTCTACACGCGCCACGCCGGCCGCAGCCAGCACCTCCTGCGAAACATAGGGGTCGGAGGTGATGACCTGTAGCCCGAATGCTTTGGCCCTGGGAGCGACTAACTGTGGGATCTGGCCAAACCCGACAAGGCCTAGAATTTGGCCGCGAAGGCGGTGCATGGGCACAAGTCCGGACAGGCTCCATTTTCCGGCGTGCACGTGCGTGTTAGCGAGCGCGACCTTGCGAACCAGGGCTAGCAGCAAAGCCATGGTGTGGTCGGCAACTTCTTCGAGGCAATAATCGGGGACACGTGTAACGACGATGCCTGCGTCTGTGGCAGCCGAGATGTCGATGTTGTCGACGCCAATGCCGAATCGCGATATCACGCGACAGCGGGTCATCTGCCGAATCATGTCGGCAGTGATCCTGGCGTAGGTGACCAGGATTCCGTCGGCGTTGCGCGTCGCGGCGGCAATCGCCTGCGGAGTGGGCTCCGATACGAGTTCGAGAATGGCGTCGGCCTTTGCCAGTACCTCCTTAGCGTGGTCGAGGCTGGGGAAGACGCTGTCCGTAACGACAACAAGTGGGCGGCCCATAATCAACGATTGACCGCTTCTTCCATGTGCTCCATTAGAGTGAATACTACCGGGCCATCAGCCGTAACAAGTACGTTCTCTTCCAGCCGGCAGGTTTGCTGGAGGCCCGGATGGCCGGCGAACGTCTCGATGGCAAAATACATATTCTCTTTAATCTCGGCAGGATATTTGCTGGAGTAGGCACGCGATACCCACATACCCTCGTAGAGAGTGATCCCTATGCTGTGGGCAAATTGCTGAAGAGTGACGGTCTGGTATTTGTCGTCGTCGTACTCGGGGAACGCCGCTGCCACATCGGCGGTGGTGTTGCCTGGCTTTAGTTGAGCCAGACCGGCATACATGGAGTCATAGACCTCGCGATAAAGATCGATTTCCTTCTGGTTCATCTTGCCGGCACACTTAAAGCAGCGGACAAAGTCAACGAAGTACCCGGACGGGCCGACCGCGTTGATGTCGACGATTACCAAGTCGCCTTGGCGAATGATCTTCTCGGTAGCCCATCGCCGGTACGGGCTGGTATTGCCTCCCGAGGCAACAATGATGTCGTAGATAATCTCGCAACCGCGCTCTAGCATGAATTCATGTACCTTGGCTTCGATCTCGCGTTCGCGGACGCCGGGCTTGAGCCACTCATACTTGATCTTCCACATGGCAGCATCGCCGATGCTGGAAGACTGCTTGAGAAGCTCAATCTCATCCCTGGTCTTCACCACCCGGGCGGCGGACATTGCCGGCCAGCCGTTCACGATGTTGAGCTTTTTGGCCTGGAAGGCCTGCATCGATGGGATGTCGATGTTGTCTACGCCAATCTGCTCACCGAGCACGCCATGTTGACGCAGGACGTCCGCCACACTTTGCGCCATACGGTCGGCCATCATGGGTACAGCGCCTTCCGCCCATTGCCAGGTGATCGCGGGCTGAATTCTGCCCTCCATCCAAGGAAGATCCATCTCGGCGCATCTGAGGTCGGAGCCGGCGGTTTCAAACAGAACCGGCTCGCCCCCGTTGGGGAGCACGACATAACGAATATTGATGTTGTACTTCCAATTCCCCTGGTACGAGCCCGTAACATACCGGATGTTAGCTCCGGCAAACAGTAGTAGCGCGCCGAGATTGTGAGCGTTCATCTGTTCGCGGACCTTGGCAAGTCGATCGGCTCGCAAACGTTCGAAGTCGATGCGATATTGCCAGTCTGCTCCCGTCTGGCTATAGACCCTGCGGGGATCCCATTCGTGGAGACCGCTAATAAAGCTGCCCTTAACTCGCGATGAAGACTCTCGATCCGACATTAACCCTGCCCCCCCGGTAGGATGAAAAGCTTTATTACTGCGATGTAGTCGATAGAACAAATAGCAAGAATGTCAACCATAAGATGGACCGGCTGTTGAGACAGGTAATCGACTCCCGCCAACTCGACCTAGCTCGAGCAGAGACTGGAGAGGGTGATCCAGTCTCTGCCATTACTCGCGCTTCGCCCTTGGTAATACACGAGTGCTACCACAATACCTTCAGACCAAACTGTATCTGCCGTGAAGTGGTTGAGGTGGAGTCGATTGCGCCGGCGCCGCTCACCGGCGAACCGTTGGCATTGAAGATGTAGTTGTTATCCAGCGGCGGCAGGAAATTGGGGTGGTTCAGCACATTGAACATTTCCGCTCGGAACTGAACCAGGAAGCGGTCGCCGAACTGCGGAATTGGGATGTTCTTGAACACGGAGAGATCGAAGTCCAGGAGGCCCGGACCGACAATCTGATTGCGGCCCGCGTTGCCAAATAAATTGCCGCAATAGACCTGGCCCGACGGCGGGGAAGCTACCGCACCAGAAAACTGGTTTGTGTTACATAAGGAAGCGTACGAGGCAGGAGCAGTTGGTGGCGTAAAGCAATTAAGGTTTACGTAGTTGTTGACTCCTCCATTGATCGGGTTGCACCCGGGGAGAAGGTTGGGGAAGTCAATCCCGGTGTCGCCTGCCGTACGGCCCAAGGGGTCTCCAGCGATCAACATGGTGAAGGGCGCACCCGTCTGTACGCGGAGAATGCCGCCTAACTGCCATCCGCCTAGTACATGATTCTCGAACGCATTCGAGGTGGGCGCCGGGATATTCCAGATGTAGCTGACCGACAGGCTCTGCGCCACGTTGAAATCGCAGAGGCCTTTACGCAGCGAGGAAGCAAAGTACATATAGTCCGGCAGCGAATTAATGAATGGATCGCTGAGTGCCGGGTTAGAGCCGGTATCCATGCACTTACCCCAGTTATAGCTGGCCTGCATCTGGATGCCATGAACCATGTGTTGCGTCAGACCAACTTCCAATCCGTTAAACCAACTGGTGTTGTTCCAGAAGAGAGGCCGGATAGGTCCGACATTCGGGTTGAGCAGGGTGCCGGTTTGCCTGCAATTTCCGTTGGCGTCCTTGGGAGCACAAGGCCACAGATAGCCAGCACCGGTAAGCGTGGGAAGCGAATAGTTCACATCGTCGGGGGTGTCCGGCATGTGGATGCCGTGCGAGCCAACATAACCCATCGTCAGGATCAGGTTACGGTTGATCTCCTGCTGGATATTGAAATTCCAGTTCATGGTGTAGCTGGCTGGAGGATTGGTTTGGACGTAACGCACCTGGCCGTTTGCTGGTCCGATTGTCGTGGAGGTGACAATTGGGAAATCGCCAGGTTGCAAGTTGCTTGCCTTCTCGGGAAGGGCGAAGGGAGCGCTGGCGCCCGTAGAGAAGGTATACATCCAGTTGATTGGCAGGACATCAAAGATGCCGAACGCGGCGCGTACAGCGGTCTTGCCGTTGTGGAAAGGATCCCACGAAAAACCCACGCGGGGTTCAAAGTTGCGCAGAGTCTGGTTGTGTGGCCACAGCGTGTTGACCGGGCTTATCGCCGGGCTGGTCAAGGTGGCGAGGGTCTCGTACCTGTCGTGAGCCTCAGTGGGCAGAGTAGTAGGTTCGTAGCGGAGACCCAAGTTGATTGTCAGGTATGGCTTGATGCGGTAATCGTCTTGAATATAAGCTCCGAAGAGCCACTGGCGCGTGCCTACTTCGCTGGAGTTTGGTCCCAGGATGAGAAGACTGGTAGGAGAGTCTTGCAGGAAGCTCTGCAGGCTACCAAAGCCGAAGTTGCCGGTATAGGCTTGCAGCACTTCATGGTTGTACTGCTGGCGTTCAGCGGAAAAGCCGAACTTGATCTGGTGTTTGCCCTTGGTCCAGAAGGCGTCATCGTAGTACTGAAACGAGTTCAGTACGTGGTGGTTAAACGACGCGCTGCCAAAGGAAGCGGTTGAGGTCAGACCAGGCACGGAAATGATGGGGGCATTTCGTCCAGGGAGGGTGCCTAGGCTGGGATCATCGGCTATAGGGTTGAGCGCCTGAACGCTTTGATTGACCACCCCGATTGAGCGGTTAAAGCCAAAACGCAACGTGTTAACCAGCGTTGGACTGAAGATGTGGGTTTCCTCCGCGCCATACATCTGCCGATAGGCCAATAACTCGTCCAGCACGTTGCCGAGTGGGTCAGGCTGCGTCTGCGGGGCATGATCATAGAACCAGAATCCATCCAGGCTGTCTTTAGAAGAGAAATGCTGGTCCACACGCAGAGTTGCGTAGTTCTCACTAAGATGCAAGAGACCCGGATAGGTGTAGATCTGAGTGTCGCCATTCGCAGACAGCGGTCCGTTACCGGCCGGCCAGAAGGGGAAGTAGGGTACGACGGCGAGCGAAACTCCCTGGGCATTGGTCAGGCCGGGAATGTAGGGAAGTTGCGTCGTGCTGCACATATTTGGGCCCGACGTAATGGGGATTGAGCAAAGCGTACCGTTCTTAGCTGCGGCGGAAGGAACGTTGTCGCGGAAGGTGGCACTCTGGTCCTGAAAAATACCTTCATAGTCGGCGAAGATGAAGGTCTTGTCCTTTTTAATAGGTCCACCGCCAGCGATGCCCACCTGGTTTCTGTGGAAGGGTGGAATACCAACGTTAGGGTTATCGAAATAATTCTTAGCGTCTAGATGGGCGTCCCGAAGGAAGCCATAGGCCGTGCCGTGGAACTGGTTAGTTCCCGACTTAGTGATTGCATTAATTACTGCGCCAGAGGTGCGGCCGTACTCCGCAGTATAGTCCGTGGTCATTACAGAAAATTCCTGAATAGCATCCACCCCAAGATTTACGCCAATAACGCTGCCCGGAGCACCATTACTATAGTCATTTGTGTTGATGCCGTTCACGCGGTAGCTATTTTCGTATGGCCCATGCCCGGAGTCAGTTAGCTGATTGCCAAATCCCCGGTTACCGCGATTGGTGGTAGCAGAATTGGTGCTTGATTGCGTCTGCACGCTGACCACTCCTGGTTCAAGAGTCGCTAACTGCGTCCAGTCGCGGCCATTCAGAGGCAACTCGCGGATCGTGGTCGCCCCAATTACAGCGTCGAGGGTGGAGGAAGCCGTCTGCACGCTTTCAGCCGCGCCGGTGACTTCGACCTTTTGATTACTCTTTCCAACGCTAAGCGCCAGATTGACTACCTGCTGAACTCCCACGGATACGTTGACGTTATCGGCAACGACTGTGTCGAAACCGCTGGCCGTTACTGTGACCTGATACTTGCCCGGCAAGAGGTTAGGGGCGGAGTAGAAGCCGGCACTGTCTGTCGTGACTGCCCGGGTGATGCCGGTAGCCGAGTTCGCGATCGCAACGCTGGCTCCGGGGACGACCGCACCGGATGGGTCCGTGATAGTGCCGGATAGAGTTCCACCCGCTACCTGCGCGTACGCGACCGACGCGAGAAGGAGGCTTAGTAGTACTACAGTGTAGCGAGCCAGACGCGCAGCACCCGTGAACGGTGAGGTCGAGCAAATCATTGAACTGCCTCCCTGCGTGCGAGTTAGATTTGTGGACTGATATCGATGACTTGTTCAGCTATGAAATCGCGTGTTACTTGACGTGAGCACGATCAGTCCATCTGGCGAAGTAGAGGAAGTCGAGCCTACGCTATTTGACTAGGGAGAACTTCTGTACTCGTTCACCCCAGTCTGTTTCGGCAACATATAAGTTGCCCTTGGAATCCACCGCCAGGGTATGCGCGTGGTCGAACTCGCCTACCTGGTGACCGGGACGTCCGAAGCTGCCTAATATCTTTCCGGACGCGTGGTCGAGAATGTGGATCTGCTCATTGCGGCCGTTGGCTACGTACATGTACTTCTGAGCTTTGTCGGGAGAAAAGCCAATCCACCAGACCGTGCCCCAAAGGTCAGGTATCGGATCTCCGGTATGAACCGGAATGTTCTTCTTGAAGGTTCCTTCCTTGTCGAAAACCTCAACGCGGTCGCCCTGGCGGTCGCAGACATAGACCAGTCCGTCATTTCCGATGGTCACGCAGTGAACTACCTGCATGAAGACCCCTCCCATGCCCGACTCTACTTCAGCTTTGGTGCCCTGGCGTCCCCACTGCCGCAGGAACTTTCCTGCCTTATCGAATACTGCGATACGCGAGTTGCCATAACCGTCGGCAACGTAGATGTCGCCGTTCGCAGGATCGATGGCGATGCTGGCCGGGAGAAAGAAACTGTCTTTTCCAGAGTTTAAGGCTCGTCCGAGAAGCCCGCCCCCACCGGCTTGTATCGTGAGGCTTCCGTCCGATGTGTCTACCGTTCCCCGTGTGCCGATCTGCAGCAGGAGCTTGCCCTGCGGGCTGTACTTCTGGATGATGCCGTCTTTGTTGCCGGCCACATACACGTTGCCCTCCTCATCGGTGGTGCAGCCATGGATGGAGTGAGGCACGACGTTGACGTCGCCGAATGAGTTGACCAAATTCCCGGCGGCATCGAACTCCAGGATCGAGGGAGCTTGTTTGGCTGCCAGGAGTTCCTTCTCGGTCAGGTTCTGGCGGTTGACGATAAAGACATGGTCATGTGAATCCACACAAACGCCCCCCACTTGTCCTGTCGTCCAGTCATTAGGCAGGGGCTTGGGCCATCCTGGATCGACTTGGAACTGTGGAACCTGGGCTATAGCCGGAGTTGCCGAAAAGCAGAGTAGCGCAAGAAAAAGTGAGAAGAGCGGCCACACCGGAAGTCTAGTCGTCGTTGTCATGCTTCCCTTATAGCACCGGTGTAGCCACCGTGATCCGACCCTGGATTCTGAGCTGCCGCTGCCTTGATTCGGCAAGTCGGCGGCAGTTAGCGTTTCGCTTGTCATTCAGCTCTCGTTCTCGACCCGGTCACTTTGTTACAGAAGTTTCAATGGCGAACCGCATAATCTACCCACTGAGATATGCTGTCAAATAATAAGCCTGTATAGTATGCATAACGGTTGTGTATACCCATGACTTTCTCATCAAAGACTAGAGCAGCCCGAGCGTTGGATACTGCGAAGAAGCTTCGGATATTTAGCCTGTGTGGGACGGAGTACTTGCAGTCGCCTATATAATCTGCTGCGAAGCGGGAAGGTGTAGCGTCCTGCGCAAAGATCTATTGGACCGAGTTATAACTTATGAATAGGAACAGCCTGGCGATGTGGGTGGTGATCCTGGTATTGGTGATGTCGGGTATCAGTGCAGCGCAAGCAAGTAATACCGTCGTTGGGACCTGGAAGTTACTATCCGCTAAGTCAACCAGCCTGAAGGGAGACGTCGATCCCTATGCCTTTGGCAAGACTCCCAGTGGCTACATGACGTTCACGGCGGAAGGCCGGATGTCGCTGATCATGGCTGACGACTCACGGAAGCCGCTGTCCGTGCTGGACCGCGTAGCGGCGCCCACGGAGGAACGCGCTCAGGCGTTTGCCACGTTTGTCGCGTATGCCGGCAGATACACCCTTACGGGAGACCATCTTGTTTATCATGTAGAGGTGTCGTCCATTCAGAACTGGGTGGGCACCGACCTGACACGCATCATTGCCTTTAAGGGAAACCAGCTTTCCACGCGCACTTTGACTACCGTAAAGGGCGGGGTTCAACAGGTCATCGAACTTACTTGGGAACGGGTGAACTAAAAAGCTACTGAGTTATCTGGGAACTGATGGCAAAGCTGTAGGTGACAGCAGGCGGCGGTCGTTCAGCCGGCAGCGTGCCACCCGCCGTCGACGAACAGGGTATGCCCGGTGATGAAGTCAGACGCGGGACCCGCCAGGAAAAGTGCAGCACCTACCATGTCCGAAGGTACGGCAAAGCGACCCAGCTTAATCCGACTGAGCAAAGTCTGAGCACGTTCCGGATTTGCTTCCAGGGAAGCTCGGGTGTGATCGCTGAGGGTTGCGGTGGGTGCGATGGCGTTGACGCGAATACCAAGAGGAGCCCATTCCGTAGATAATGCTGCGGTCAAGTACGACACGCCGGCCTTGGCCAAACCGTAGACGCTCTTGCCTTGCCCGGTGCTTGTCGACCAAGTGGAACTGAGGTTGATGATTTTGCCGTAGCCGCGCGTGATCATCATGCGACCCAAGTGCTGCGAACAAAAGAACACGCCTTTCGCTTGAAGATCCAGCAGCCGGTCCCAATCTTCTTCGCTCACGTCCAGCGCGTCCCTGGTGAATCCAAAGCCTGCATTGTTTACCAGTACGAGCTTAAGATTTCTGTCCCCCAGAAGTTTGGTGACGCTTTCCGTCATTGAGCGGATATCGGGGAGGCGGGACAAGTCGGCGGCGATGACGTGAGCCGTTCCGCCGAGCGCCTGCAATTCCGCCTGCACTTCGAGAAGTTTTTCACGACGGCGACTCACCACAACGATTTCTGCGCCGGCCTGCGCGAAAGCGCGAGCGAAGGCGCGACCGATCCCTTCACTTGCGCCCGTTATGATTGCCAGTCGGCTGTCAAGCCGCAGACTGGGAAGGACTGCATCTGCCGCCGTGTGGTTCATGCAGATACTGTAGGCCGAGTTCGTCCAGTTGTCGCATCCAGTTTGTGGACCTCGTTCACCAGACGTTCGTCAAACGGATACGTCGTATAGATGTCCACCCCATCCGCAGTGACGATGTGGTCATTTTCAAGGCGAATACCGCCGACTCCGGGTTTGCCGGCGTAAGGCTCGAGGTTGAAAACCATTCCTTCCTTCAGCACCACCGGAGAATCTTTCGAAGCGGGGCTGAAGTAAGGCGCCTCCCACGGATTCACTCCGGCGCCGTGACCCAAGCTGTCGAGCACGTACGGATCAGCGGCCGCAAACACGTCGGCATTGGTGGCGCCAGGCCGAACCGTGCCACCAGCGTTAAATAGCGCGTTGTAGCACTTCTGATGAAGGTCGCGCATCTCCGGTGTGGGACGGACGTTGCCGCAAATCCAGGTGCGGGTCAAATCTCCCCAGTACCCGTTGTAACCCGCGCCAATATCCATGATGACCAGATCACCATTGCGGATAATCCTGTCGGAGGTGAACCGCCGATAAGGTGCGGTATAAGGACCCGAGCAGATGATGTTGGAGCACTGCGTCCACTCGCTGCCCAAGGCGGTCATTGTCTGCCAGGCAACCGACAGTACTTCACACTCTTTCACCCCTGGGCGAAGATATTCGATCGCGCGATCCAGAGCGGCTTCGGTGATGGCATTCGCAATCTTAAGACAGGCAATCTCATCCTGCGTCTTGATCTCTTTGGCGCGCATCAGGACGCTTTGATAACCGTCAGCGAATTCGGTGGAAGGGAAGGTATCGCGGATCGCCGCTTCCATGTTGATATCCCAAATATCAATCCCGACGCGTTTGCCGGCTAGCGACCCGACCAGTCCTTCTACCTGCTCTGCCCAGCGCTTCATTCCAATTTTCTCGCGGAAGTTGGCCCGCGGCCGTATCTGGTCGGGACCGAGCCAAGGCATCCGCAAGCGGCAATGTTCATAATCCATGGTCCAGAGAATCGGGTCGTGGCCTCGCGCTAGAACAACCACCGCATTTCCCATGATGAAGGCAGGGCCCAGATGATGGCGGTACCCGGTCAGGTAGCGGGCATCTTCGGTACGGAAGATAAACAAAGCGTCGAGGTCAGAGTTGTTGAGCGCGTCCTTGGCGCGTTGCAGTCTCTCCCGAATCATTCGTTGGGGATCAAAACGAGCTTCCCAGTCTACTGGAATCATTCCGATATCTGACATTTGTCCCTCTTGTGTGAGCTATTCCGGCTTACCGGGCAACATAACCATCGTGATCGCCAGCCTGCTCTGCTGCTAACCGAACCATCAGTGCGGATAACAAAAAGATGTTTGGCAAATTGCCTTACGATACGCCAGTGGTTCAACCCCACAGTGTCTATAAGTAAAAAGACGTTTCCACGATAAACCATGTTTGCAAGTCTTATGGGTCGCATACGACGGCTCTATATCTCGCAGAATGATTTACCATGTCGACTACATAGGAGCGATTTGTGAGTCGGTGGTTACCCTGGGCAGTCGGATTGGCGGTGTTGGCAGCGGCGGTACTGCTTCGCCCAGGCGCGGGAAAAGCCTCCCAAACGTGTCCTATTCGCATTGGCTTCGTCAGGGCCTATAGCGGAAAGGGTGCTGTGTACGGCCAAAGCCTGGACCGCGGCGTTCAGATGGGTTTCGACGAAATCAATGCGTCCGGCGGAGTCTGTGGATGCGACGTGCAATTGATCACTTATGACAGCCAGTCCGTCCCGGCTAATACGTCGGCATTGACGCGACGGCTGATTATGAAAGACAAAGTTCCTCTCATCATTGCCTCGTCGCCGAGTACCGAGATCTTCGCCGCGGAAGAAATCACTGAGGCGATGGGTGTGCCGCTTTATGCCCCCAGCGCACCTTCCTCAAGACTCACTGGCCAGGGTTATTCCTGGATATGGTGCCAGAGCCTCGTCGACACCAGTGCGGCTACTGCGCTTGCCGACTATATCGTCAACAAGAAAGGGTGGCGCCGCATAGGCGTCATCTACGAAAATTCTGACTACGCCAAACCTACCGTTGAGAAAGCTCTGGTGCCCCGCCTTAACCGGTTAGGCGCGCAGGTGGTTGCCAAAGAGGCTTTCAACGCCGGCGATGCAGACCTTTCGGCGCAACTCCTGCGGGTCCGCGACGCTGGCGCCGAGGCCCTGCTCTACTGGGGACATGAAAAAGAAGCGGCGATCCTGACCAAAGAGAATCAGTCGGAGCAAGTTCGGCTGCCGCTAGCGGGGAATACCGCCGTCGTTTATCCGGCTTATCTGGCTCTTCTGCCGGCCGACATACAGGCTGAGACCAAGTTGATTGCAATAGGTCAGTTTCTGTGGAGTTCTGATGCCCCTAAGGATAGAAAGTTTGTGCAGGCCTTTGAGGACGAGATATCACGTGATTCCCGACGTGACCGCCCGCGAAGGCTACGACGCAGCCTATCTTCTGAAGCAGGTTCTCTCGACGGCCCATGATCGTAGTCCAAAAGCTTTACAAAGTAGTTTGCGTGAGGTTCATTTCGACGGCGTGGGAGGACCCATTACGTTTGATACGACAGGGCGCGCGCGACGGGCGCAGATGATCGTGGAACTCACTCCCAAGACTGGTCCAGGATTTCAGATGGTGGAGCGCATTCCTGCCGACGAGTCTGGGATAAGCGGCCGTTAAGTCTGTTGACATTGGTATACATAGGCTAAGTATCTAGATGACCTAACCTATGAAAATCGTAATTACCGACCATCGATTTCCTCATGTAGATCACGAGCGGCGCGCGGTTGAAGCTGAAGGCTGGCAATTAGTCGAAGGCCAGGCAACGCAAGAAGCGCAGGTTGCGGACTTATGTCGAGATGCGGATGCGGTCCTGTCGGTTCGGGCTCCAGTTTCACGGATGGTCATGGAGGCAATGTCGCGGTGCAAGGTAATCGTTCGCTATGGTATCGGCGTTGAGACCGTTGACATCGCGGCTGCCAGCGAGCACGGCATAATGGTGGCGAATGTCCCCGACTATTGTGTGGACGAGGTTTCTGACCACGCTCTAACCCTGCTTCTCATGTTGAACCGGCAAACGATAGCCGCCGCTCGTCTTGCGAGAGAAGCGGTGTGGTCGACCGCGAATATGCCTCGCCTGCACCGTCTGCGAGAACAAACGTGTGGTCTTTTCGGCGCTGGTAAAATCGGATCGGAGTTGGCGCGCAAGCTTGGCGCTCTCGGCATGCGAGTGGTGGTTTACGATCCTTACCTTCCAGAAGATAGAGCTCAGTCGTCGGGTATGGAGAAAGTATCGTTTAACGAACTGCTGAAGAACTCAGACTACATCTCTCTTCACGCTCCGCTTACTCCAGAAACCGGGCACATCTTCGGGGAATCGGCATTTGCGCGGATGAAGCAGCGCTCGTTCATCATAAATACCGCCCGAGGCCCCTTGATCGACGAGAAGGCGTTGCTTGCTGCCATCGATGCTGGTCAGATTGGTGGAGCCGGGCTCGATGTGTTGGAGTCGGAGACTGAGGTTACTCCAATACGTTTGGCATTGGTGCAGCATCCCAAAGTGATTGTCACGGCCCATACAGGTTGGCTGAGTGAAGAAGCCAGGACTACGCTACAGGTCAAGGCGATTAAGCAGGTGATTGACTGCCTGAAAGGTAAGAAGCCTTATGGGCTTATTAATAAAGAAGTAGTCGCCCGCCGGCTAGTTATCAACACTAAGTAGCTTAGGTACACTCTACAGGTGATGGCAAGCTGATGGCAGGCGATAGATGCGACAGACGCGTAGTCATAGCGGGGCATCGGATCCCAGGTAGGCGGTCCGCAAAAGGTCGCCGCCGCTGAGTTCCTGGGAGGTCCCCTGTCCGACTATGCGTCCCTCGCGCAGAACGTAGGCCCGGTCGGCCACGTCAAGCGCCAAGTGCACGCTTTGCTCGACCAGTAACACGGTGACAGTCGCCTTGATCTTGCGAATCGCCTCGTACAGATCCTCAACCATACGGGGAGACAATCCGAGCGAAGGCTCGTCCAGCATAAGCAATTTGGGGCGAGCCATGAGCGCGCGTCCAAAAGCCAGCATTTGTTGTTCGCCACCCGAGAGGTTTCCGCCTTTTTGACGGCCACGCTCTTCAAGAATCGGGAATAACTCGTAAATGAGGTCCAAGTCGGCGGCGCTTGCAGTAGATTGCGAGTATGCCCCCACCAGGAGGTTCTCCCGAACCAGCAGGTCGGGAAAGATCCTTCGCCCTTCCGGCACCTGCACAATGCCTGCGCTCACCACCTGGTAGGCTGGCATCCGCGAAATATCAACTCCGTTGAAAGTAATTCGTCCTGAGGTCGGTTTCAGCAGGCCGGAAATCGTCTTCAGAGTGGTCGTCTTGCCGGCCCCATTGCTTCCCAGTAGCGCGACGCACTCTCCGGCAGACACGGTCAGCGACACCCCGTCCAGAACGCGAGAGGCCCCGTAATTGACGCAGATATCGCTGACCTCAAGCACGCCGGTTCTCCCGTCCGAAGTAGGCTTCTACCACGCCGGCGTGCTTCTGGATCTCGGCGGGCGTGCCCTCGGCGATCTTCACCCCATGATCCAGCACGGCGATACGGTCGCAGATGCTCATCATCAGAGTCATGTTGTGTTCGATGATGACGACCGTGGTGTCCTGGTCGCGGACTGTACGCATAAGCGCTGCGATTTTCGCAAGCTCATCCGCACTTAGGCCGGCGGCTGGTTCATCCAGCAGCAAAACACGAGGCCCGATCATCAGGGTGCGGGCAACTTCCAGTCGTCGCAAATCACCATGGGAGAGAGTTTCCGCCAGGTTAGCTGCTCGGCTGGAGAGGCCGGCCAAGGCTAGAAGTTGCTTGGCACGGGCGGCAATCTCGCTGTCGCTGTGACCGATGCCGAGCCATCGCTTCGGCAGGTCGCGTATGCCAGCGTGCTCGGAAGCGTAACCGGCGACTAGAAGGTTTTCCATCGCGGTCATTCGGCCAAAGGGTAGGCTGCGTTGAAACGTTCGCGCCAATCCCTTACGTGCAATCTTCACCAGTGATAGGGAAGTGATGTCCTCATCAAGCAGAAATACCTGTCCACTCTCGGGATGCTCTACCCCGGAGACCACGTTGAACAAGGTCGTTTTCCCCGCTCCGTTGGGGCCAATAATGCCGAAGATAGACGACCGGGGAACGGACAGTGAGAGACCACCCAGGGCTACCAGCCCACCGAACCGCTTCTCCAGGTCGCGGACGTGAAGGATGGACATTATCTTCCATCCCCCACTTGAACTTCGCTGGGAGTTGCTGCAACGTCCATCGTGGCGCGGTCGTGCCGAGAACGCGCTTGCTTTACCAGAGCCGCGAGAATGCCAGCGATGCCGGAAGGCAGGAATCGCACCAGGAGGAGAAGAGCGAGTCCGAAAATAATCGGCTGGGCTTTCGGTATCACGCGGAGCGCATCGATCGCGAAGGTTACCGCGAGAGCCCCAAGGATCCCACCGAAAATGCTGTGCAGCCCGCCCAGGGTCGCCATCATCAGGAACGAAATCGATAACACGAGCCCGAAATCATCGGGGGCGATGTAGCGGTTCATGTGCGCAAACAGGGCTCCGCTGAGTCCGGCGTAGGCTCCTGCGACAGCGAAGATGATGGTCTTTGTCAGGTAGGTGTTGATACCGATCGATTGCGCCGCCAGTTCGTTCCCGGAAATGGCGCGCATCATGCTTCCGACTGGAGATTTCACAATTGCGAAAGCGATGCCCGTAGTCAGAACAAGGGCAACCAGATTCAAGATGTAGAAAGCCAAAGTGCTCTTGATGGCCAGAGGTCCGACATGCGCCATGGGAATATGCCCCAAGCCGCTCACTCCTCCAGTGATGGGCTCGAGGTTGCCGAACACCTGGTACGCGATTAGCCCAAAGGCCAAAGTAGTCACGGCCAGGTAAAAGCCCCTCAGTCGTAATGTGGCGAAGCCGACCACACACGCCGCTAAAGCCGCCGTGACCGCGCCCAGCACCAAGGCCAGCAGAAACGGTATGCCGTGCCTGGTGGCATTGGCTGCGGCGTAGGCGCCGATGCCGAAGAAAGCTGCTTGCCCTAAAGACAATTGTCCCGTGTAGCCCACAAACAGAATCAGGCCGGTGGCGGTGATGGCATAGATGATCGACAGGGCCAGCAGGTAAACGACGTAGTCGCCAAAGAAGCCGGTACAGGGCAGCAGAGCCAGCGTGACGGCTATGGACATATACACTTGGCGACTTGCAGGACTCAGCGCTCCGGACGAACGCCTCATATCTTTCCCCACGGCGTGCGGCGGCTCAGTCCTAGCAGTCCGCGTGGCAACAAGAGCAGAACGAGGATCAGAACGGTCAGCGAGATGGTGTCGCGATACAGTGACGAGACGTACGCTGTTGCCAGTTGATCGATAACGCCCAACAGCAAACCACCGAGCATCGCGCCCGGCAAGCTGCCTAAGCCTCCGAATACGGCCGCGGTGAAGCCCTTGATGCCCATCAGCAGGCCCATGTCGTAAACCGCAAAGGTTGAGGACGCGAAGAGAACTCCGGCCGCCGCCGCCAGGCTAGTGCTCAACGCATACACCAGCATCTTCATGCGTGCGGTATTGATGCCCATTAGGGCGGCTGTACTCTCGTCCTGCGCCACCGCCCGCATCGCAATGCCAACCCGGGTGAACCGCAGCAAGATTTCCAGTCCGCCCATGAGCGCTACCGCACACACCAGTACGCCAATCTGCTGCACCGTCACCGTCAACTGACCAAACCGAAACGACCCCGAACCGAAGCCTTTGAGAAATGGGCGCGCATCGGCACCGAACAACAACAACCCAGCCTGGCGCAGGATGAGCGATAAACCAATGGTGCCGACGAACAAGTTCATGTCCGACGATCCGTAAAGGGGGCGGATGGCAACGCGCTCGATTGCAGCGCCCACCACGCCCATGATAACGAGCGCGCAGAACAGTGCGGCAACAAACGAGAAGGACCAGTGGCTGGTGATGAGCGCTAGAGCGACAAAAGCACCCAGCATCAGGCTCTCGCCGTGGGCAAAATTAACCAGGCGCATCGCCGCGAACTGCATGGAGAACCCCAACGCGGCTAAGGCGTAAGTTGAACCGAGAGCTACCCCCTGGACCAGGTGCTGCAGGAATGTGTTCAAAGACGGGCTCGGTCCTTTCCTGGCTGTTGTCCAGTAGCAGCATTCATCGCGTGGGTGACGGAATTTGGCAACTCAGCCCCGAGGGCGCAGGCGGTTCGAGAATATATCGTGGAAGCGAATCCAGGGCTTTACGAAACCATAGAATCTCTCCATAGATGTCATATGGCAATATTATTTGACAATATACCTGCAGAACCCTGAACATGCCTTTCTTTGATATCCGTGCGCTCTTTGCGGCCGGAAGGTCAATCAGTTTTCCAAAAACCACGACGATGCACACTGGACGACATTTCCTGCAGATTCCCGGTCCTACAAATGTTCCCGATCGCGTGCTACGCGCTATGGACAGGCCGGTCATCGATCACCGCAGTGCCGAATTCGCTGAACTCGGAATCGCCGTTCTGGAAGGTATGCGCAAGATCTTCCAGACCCAGGGACAGGTGGTTATTTATCCTGCCTCTGGAACGGGCGCATGGGAAGCCGCGCTGGTGAACACTCTGTCGCCTGGCGATAGCGTTCTGATGCCGGAGACGGGACACTTCTCGCAGTTGTGGCGGCAGGTGGCCGAGAGGTTCGGTCTGCGCGTGGAATATCTGCCGGGAGACTGGCGCACGGGCGCGGATCCTGAAAAGGTTGCAGCCAGGCTGGCCGCTGATCGCCGCCACAGCTACAAGGCCGTATGCGTCGTTCACAACGAAACATCGACGGGCGTGACCAGTCGCATCGCCGAGATTCGCCAGGCGATGGACAAGGCCTCCCACCCAGCTTTGCTGATGGTCGACACTATTTCCTCTCTCGCGTCAATCGATTACCGACACGACGAGTGGGGCGTGGACGTTACCATCGCCGGCTCGCAAAAGGGACTGATGCTTCCGCCCGGCATCAGCATGAACGCAATCTCCGAAAAAGCCCTGGCGGCCAGTGCGGAGGCGGGCTTGCCCCGATCCTACTGGGATTGGCAGGACATGCTGAAACCTAATAGCAACGGTTTCTTTCCTTACACACCTGCGACCAACCTGCTATATGGACTGCGAGAAGCGTTGGCGATGTTGTCCGAAGAAGGCCTGGATCATGTTTTCCAGCGTCACTCGCGGCATGGCGAGGCAACCCGCGCCGCGGTCCGCGCCTGGGGCCTGGAGGTTTTCTGCCGCGATCCTCGCGAATACTCGAATTCTCTGACGGCTGTGTTAATGCCCGAAGGGTACGACGCCGACCGCTTCCGTAAGATCGTCCTCGACAATTTCGACATGTCGCTGGGTTCGGGATTGTCACGGCTTGCCGGCAAGGTGTTTCGCATCGGCCATCTAGGCAGCTTCAATGACTTGATGTTGGCCGGAACCCTGTGCGGCGTCGAGATGGGGCTGGAACTGGCGGGCGTTCCCTACCAACGCGAAGGCGTCATGGCCGCCCTCGCGTCTCTCTCCGGGCAAAGCCAGCCGGCCAAGGCAACCAGCGCATCCTTGCCTCTGGCGGAAGCGAAGCAGAAATGAGATAGGCGGAGGGCTCGATGATGGTTGTCCGGTCCGGAGAGGGAGAGAGAGAATGCGCAAGTCCAAAATCACGGCGATCAGCGGCGTTCTGTTTCTCCTCTGTTTGATGTATGCCATCACCTATATTGATCGAGTTAACGTAAGCACGGCTGCGCTGGTATTCAAGAACGACCTGCACTTGTCTAACACTCAGGTCGGCCTGGTTTTTTCCGCCTTCGCTTATCCGTACGTAATCTTCACCATGTTCGGAGGGGCTCTCAGCGACCGCTTTGGCGCGAGATGGACGTTGACAGTGTCTGCGGTTATCTGGGGAAGCGCGACGCTCCTGACCGGCATGACCACTACCCTGGCTGCTATGTTGTTTGCGCGTGGGTTGTTGGGCTTCGGAGAGGGCGCAACCTTTCCCATCGCTACCCGCGCGATGTGCGACTGGCTGCCGGTGGAAAAGCGCGCCTTCGGCCAGGGAATTACCCACTCCTGTTCGCGCCTGGGAACGGCCATTACTCCTCCGCTGGTGGCTTGGCTCATTGCGGTGATCACCTGGCGGGGATCGTTCTTTGTTCTGGGCACGGTCAGCTTGGGATGGGCCGCGGTGTGGGGCTGGTATTTCCGCGACCATCCCAGCGATCATCCGGACATCACCGCTCGCGATCTGGAGCGGCTTCCGCCCGTCATGCTGGCCAAGGGAAGTAAAGCAGAGTCGGTGCCTTGGTTTCCTTTGGCCCGCCGCATGCTCCCCGTCACCGTGGTGTACTTCTGCTACGGATGGACTCTTTGGTTATATCTCGCCTGGATTCCCTCGTTCTTCCTCCACAACTTTCACCTTGACGTTAAGAGCTCCGCCGTCTACTCAGCAGGAGTGTTCTTCGCCGGTGTGTTAGGCGATACGCTGGGGGGTATCATTAGCGATCGCATCTTCCGAAGGACCGGAGATTACAAAAAAGCGCGGCGAAATCTGGTGGTCGGCGGCTTTCTCTGTTCGTTGACGGCGATGGCTCTTCTGCTGTTCGTACGGAATATATCGCTGGCGGCATTGTGTCTGAGCGCAGCTTTCTTTTGTTCGGAGTTCACGATTGGCCCTATGTGGGCAATCCCGATGGACATAGCGCCACAATTTTCCGGATCGGCGAGCGGATTGATGAACGTAGGCTCGCCCCTGGCTGCCATCGTTTCTCCGCTGGTTTTCGGCTTCGTTATTGATCGGACCAACAACTGGAATTTGCCATTCCTAGGAAGTATTGCGGTGTTGCTGATTGGTTCGGTCGTGGCTTTTTGGATGCGGCCGGATGAGTCTTTCCCGAGTGGAGCCGTGGGATTGCCGCAAACCATAGGCGAAACGGCAGCCAGGTAGGCGGCTACGGGTCCGGCTGGATAGTTGGGTTTAGCGGGTGAGCGGAAATTTCTTGCGGAGGTTTACAAGTGCGACTGGTGACATTTTCAGAACAAGGTACTCGGCCCTATCGAATTGGAGCATTGGCCACGCGCGATGGAAGCGATTTTGTTATCGACTTGGCTCGCGCCGGAGTCGGCTATACCGAGCATGCGGGCCCTTCTGCAGGCGTCGGAAGGGAACTTGGCGCCCGTAGATGATGCGGTGCGAAATGCTCCCGACGACGCGTACCTCGAACTTGACAACGTTAAGCTAGGGCCCGTGGTACCCGATCCAGACAAAATCATCTGCATTGGCCTGAACTACAAAGATCACGCTGAAGAGACCAAGCTGCCACTGCCCGAGACGCCGACGGTGTTCGCCAAATACTCCAACACCCTGATTGGCAGCGGGCAGGCTATCGTTCTTCCCGAAACGTCCAATCGCGTTGACTACGAAGCAGAACTTGCCTTTGTCATTGGCAGGCGCGCGCACCATGTCACGGCCGAGCAAGCCATGAATTATGTCGCTGGATTCGCGGTATTCAATGACGTCAGCGCTCGCGATTATCAGCTGCGGGTGACGCAATGGACTTTAGGTAAGACTTTCGATACCTTCGCCCCCATCGGCCCCGCCTTGGTGACGCGAGACGAAGTTGCAGACCCGCACCAGCTCTCCATCCGGCTGTGGATCGGCGGCGACTTGCTCCAGAGCTCTAATACGAGCAATCTGATTTTCCGCGTTCCGGAACTGGTGTCTTATCTCAGTACGGTGATGACCCTGGAGCCGGGCGACATCATAGCGACGGGCACTCCGGCGGGAGTTGGCTTTACGCGGAACCCGCCAAGATATCTCCAGCATGGTGAGACGGTGCGTATCGAGATCGAAGGTCTTGGTGTACTGGAAAACCCGGTGGTGAAAGCCAGTGAAATGCCGGCCGAGGTTGCGTCAGGCCGGCCCGACAAACTGGGGACTTGGCTGTGAGCTAGCCTCTGCGCTGCTCCAAAACTTGCTTTAACTGATCGAGAAACTCACGGCAAGGCGACGAGAGCAATGTGTCTTTGGTGTGCACCAGGAAGAAATCGAGCCACAGCTCGGGTTTGAAGATGGGTTCGGCGATGAGGTTTCCACGCTTCACTTCATCTTTCACGGCAACGCTAGAAACCACTGTGGCCCAATCCGAATTGCGGATCAGCTCGAAGGTCCCCAGCATTCCGTCGATCTCCAGCAATTTGCTTTGGCCTGTCGTGCGAAGCCGAACGGCGGATTCCATGACCTGCCGCAGGTTGTGGCGTGGAGAGGGAAGGATCAGTTTCATGTCTTCCAATTCGCGGGAACTCCGTCGCCGGGGACGCTTTCTCGCCTCTGACTTCCGCTCGGCTCGCCGCACCAGTACAAGCCGGTCGCGAAAGAAGTGAGTAGTCTCCAGGCCCAGGTTCAGTGGCGGCTTGGTGACCAGTGCCGCTTCGACCTCTCCGGAGACGACCCAGTCGGTGAGAGTTCCGCTGTAAGCCTCGGCCAGCCGGACGTCGACAAAGGGATGCTCGGCAAGGTACTTCGACAGCATCCACGGTATCGCGCCTTTGAACAGCGAGGGAGAGATGCCAATATTAATCGCGCTCGCCACTGTGCCTTTCATCTCCTGCACACGTTGCTTAACCGTTCGCATGCTCTTCAGAACATCGGTGCAGCAGGCGTAGAAGTTCCGGCCGGCGATGGTCGCCGAAACACCTCGCGCCCTCCGCTCAAACAGCTTGTGGCCCAGCATCACTTCAAGTCGCTGGATGTAGACGCTGAGGCCCGGCTGGGTGCAGTGTTCCCGTTTGGCAGCTTTGCTGAAACTGCCTTCCTCGTAGGCGGCGACAAAACAGCGGATCTGCTTCAGGTCCATCGATTCCATGATTGGTGCCGGCTAAGGCTACGGCCGCGCTCCTTGCTTGGATGAGTTGCGATCCTGCATCTCTGCCCGGGTCGTCATTAGCGAGCCATAATAAATAGTTATGTCATCTGTCGCAAGATATTATTTGCGGCAATGCGACTGCCGGCATTAAGATGCGGCGCTGGTGGAGTTCGTCTGGGCCGCCACCGTCGTGCTGGATCATTGTTGGCGGAGAGGTTCGAGAAAAAGGAATGATGATGGTGAAGGCTTTTCTAGCTGTGATTCTCCTGGCGCTGCAAATGTCTTCCGCGCCGTCGGGTGCCCCCCTGGTGCTGATCAATACTTTACAGATGCCCGCCGCCGTCACGGGGCATTTCGACCATCTGGCCATCGATCTGCAGGGCCATCGACTCTTTGCCACGCCGGAAGAGTATAAGTCGGTCATCGTTTTCGACTACCAGACCGGCAAGATTGTACACACGATTCCCGGAATCGGCGTCCCGCACGCGGTGCTGTTCCGTCAGGATCGTAACCGTATTTACGTGACCGACGGCGAGCCGGGAGAGTTGAAGATTTTTGACGGCACCAGCTACGCGCTGCTGAAGAGCCTCAGATTGCTCCCGCATTCGGATTCCGTCGGCTACGACCCTGCGAACCACTTTCTCTACGTCGTCACCGGCGGTAAGGATGCAGGCCAGCCATACTCCATCATCAGCATCGTGGACACTACGGCGGAAAAGACCGCGGGCGAGATCAAGATTGATGGCGATGCGCTGGAGGCGATGGCCCTCGAGAAGAACGGTCCGCTGCTCTACATCAACAATAAATCCAAGAATCGCATTGACGTCATTGATCGCCAGAAGAAGATTCTGGTCGCCAGTTGGCCTATCACCATGGGGCAAAACAACACATCAGTCGCTTTGGATGAGGCAAATCATCGCTTGTTTGTCGGCTGCCGCAGCGGGAATATGGTGGTCTTCGACACCAGCACGGGTAAGGAGTTGCTGAACCTGCCGATGACGAAAGGCGTAGACGACATGGTCTTCGACTCGAAGAGTCGTCGCATATACGCCTCCTGTGGCGACGGGCAGGGTTCAGTGGACGTATTCCAGCAAGAAAACCCGGATCACTATAAGTTACTGGCAAGCGTGCCGTCCCGGCCTATGGGCAAAACCTCGCTGCTTTCTACCGACTTAGGTCGCTATTTTGTTTCCGCACCGCAACATGGCAAGAACAATGCGGCGATTCTGGTTTACGAGGTCCACTAGCTGAGGAAGGCTGCGGTCCAGGGCTAATGAGATTCGGCGAAATCGCCGCCGACAACCACATGTCTCCAGCTTCGGTCAGGGATATATCGCAATGATCGCAGATAAAACGATTGGAGTCGTCGGGCTCGGTATCATGGGCGGCGCGATCTCGTGCAGCCTCGCGGCGTCCGGATGGAGAGTAGTCGGCTTCGACGTCGATCCCGCTCGGCTGACCGAGGCTTCCTCGCAGGGCGTTCGTCGCGCCGACACGGTCGCCGACCTGGTGCTCATGGCAGATATTATCCTTACCAGTCTGCCGAACCCTGCAGCTCTGCACGACACCGTGCAGACTATCTGTGCCGCCAACGTAAATCGAAAAACGGTGATCGAGGCCAGCACGCTGGCACTGGATGACAAGATGCAAATGAAGCAAGCGCTGGAAGCCGGTGGACACACACCATTGGATTGCCCGATCAGCGGCACCGGCGCCCAGGCCAAACTGCGCGACCTGGTTATCTACGCCAGCGGAAATTCGAAGTGCATCGCCGAACTGAAGCCGCTGTTTCTCAGTTTCGCGAGGCAGGCATTTGATGTCGGTGAGTTCGGCAACGGCAGCAAGGTGAAGTTCATCGCTAACCTATTGGTGGCGATCAACAACGTGGCAACAGCCGAAGCGATGACCCTTGCCGGGCGGGCAGGGCTCGATCTTAATCGAATGGTCGATTGGATCTCCGCCGGAGCGGCAACCTCGCGCATCTTCGAAAAGCGTGCACCGCTGATGGCCGCGCACCGCTACACTCCCGCCACCATGAAGTTGTCGGTCTGGCAGAAAGACATGACCGTTATCAGGCAGTTCGCCCGCGACCTCGGCTCGCCTACGCCTTTGCTCGACGCAACCGTACCCGTGTATGCTGCTGCAATTGCCAACCGCCCTGCCGACGACGACACCGCCTCCGTGTGTGCCGTGCTGCAGGATGTAGCCAACGGGAAGATCAACCGTGATTCCTGGGACTGAATCTTGCGTTCAACAATGAAAGCCATGGTTTTGACGGCGCCCAGATCAATGAGGCTTGGCGAGGTGGGTGTTCCCAATCTTGGCGACGATAGGGTATTGATTCGCGTGACCCACACCGGTGTCTGCGGAACCGACGCCAAGATTTATAGCGGAGCTATCCCGGTTCATTATCCTCTCATCATGGGCCATGAGGTTGTAGGAGAGATCGTCGATTGCAACGGGCACGACCACCTCCAGGCGGGCGATCGGGTGGTCATCGATCCGATGATTTCTTGCGGGGAGTGCTTTCATTGTCGTATCGGTCAGACGAATCTGTGCCCTAACGGAGCAGTCCAAGGTCGCGATACGGACGGAGGCTTTGGGGACTACATCGCTGCACCCGCTCGCAACGTTTTCAAGCTGCCTGACTCGATTGCTAACAACGCGGCCCCGCTGATCCAAGTGGCCACCACTTGCGTTCATGCTCAGCGTCTCGCCACTCCTGCACCTGGCGAATCCGTTGTCGTCATCGGTTTGGGTGTCACTGGTCAGTTGCACGTGCAATTGGCCAAGGCTCGCGGTGCGAGTCCGCTGATCGGCATTACGCGCAGTCCATTTCGGCGGGAGTTGGCAAAACAGTCCGGCGTCGATCTGGCGCTCGAGGGCGGGAACCAAGTCTGTCCAAAAGGTCCTTGACGCGACGAATGGACGCGGCGCTGACTTGGTCATCGAATGCACCGGGTCGGTCGAGTCGCTGGCCAGTGCGATTGAGATGGCCCGCCCCGGAGGGAGGCTGCTGCTATTCGGTATCACGACAGCTACCGAAGCCAATTTGCCGTTCTACCAGCTTTATTTTAAGGAACTCGCCGTCATCAACGCGCGCGCCGCAAAGGCGGAAGACTTTCCCGAAACGATCGCCCTCACTGAACAGGGAGCCATTCAACTCGCCCCCTTGATCACTCACCCGATTTCCTTCCCTCAGCTCGAGCAGGGGATTCAGATGATGGAACGCAACTCGGAAGACAGGCTCAAGGTGATTGTTGAACACAACTAGGCTTCGCTTCAGCAACTCGGATATCCCTTCGGCGACACTCTCCATACCGTCTGCCAAATTCCATGCGGCGGTCCCTGATGCGTAGCAGCCAGGTTCTCAGGAAAGAGTGTCGCACCCCCCGATCCGGCGGGAGTGAAGTTTCGTCCGAGCAGAAGCTGTCGCCTAACCAGGTCCGCAGCTTCTGGGCCGCATGGGGCGGCTGGACCATGGACGGTATGGACTCCTTCATCTACTCGCTCGTCCTGGTGCCGGCGCTGAGCGAGTTATTGCCCCGTTCGGGCATTCCTGCCACCACTGCCAACGTTGGCTACTACGGAGGATTACTGTTCGCGCTATTCATGGTTGGCTGGGGCATCGCTCTGGTCTGGGGACCTATTGCCGATCGCTTTGGCCGTGTGCGCACCATGATGTTCAGCATTCTCTGCTTCTCCCTATTTACACTGCTCTCGGCATTCGCTACTGGAGTTTGGTCGCTGGCGGTGTTCCGGTTTCTGGCCGGCATAGGCATTGGAGGCGAGTGGTCTATCGGTGCATCACTGGTATCGGAGGATTGGCCCGAACGGCGCCGCACCATGGGCGCAGCCTTCATGCACACCGGCTACTACTTCGGATTTTTCCTGGCTGCCGTCGCCAACTATTTCATCGGCAGCCGCTTCGGCTGGCGTGCCATGTTCCTGGTAGGAGGGACGCCTGCCCTGCTCATCGCTATTATTCGGAATAAGGTACATGAGCCCGAACGCTGGCAGAACAAGCTGCAGCAACTCGGCGAGCAGTGGAAGATGCACCACGCTTTTCTGGCGCTCTTCGCCGCGAAGTATCGCCGCCGGACAATCTTCAACTCCATCTATCTGATCGTGTCTCTGGTCGGACTGTGGGCAGGCTCAGTCTATGTGCCTGCGGCGGTTACCTACCTCGCCACCAGGACCGGTCACACCACGATGGACGCAGCTCGCCTGGCTTCCTACTCCACCGCATTGCTGGGAATTGCTACCATCATCGGCGCACTGATTACCCCGTTTGCTGCGGATTGGCTCGGACGTAAAACGACCCTCGGCATCCTCTTTGCCGTTATGTTCGTCTTCATCTGGCTGGCATTCGGCCACGTGTTCTACATGCAGCAGAACGCGCTCACCTGGTTTATGGTGTGTTCGTTTTTTCTGGGAATCGGCGGCGCTAACTTTGTGGTGTATTCCTTCTGGCTGCCGGAACAGTACGGAACGGAATGTCGTGCGAGCGCCTTCGCCTTCACCACCAACATCGGTCGATTCGCGGCCGCGGGTTTTACTTTCCTGGTTGGCGCAGGCGTACGCCACTTCCGGACCTTAGGCACACCCGTTTCCGTAATGGCTTTCGCATTTCTGGTAGGCATTGCTCTGCTACCTTTCGGCGAGGAAACCAAGGGAAAACCACTGCCGCTATGACGGAGATTGCTTAGGGCGCGGCTCGACGGGGAACTGCAAACTAAGGAATCATGACAGCTCTACGACCATGCAGATCCCGTGACCATGCTTGCTCAACCTCCGCGAGCGGAATTCTTTCGGTGTCGATGCGAAGTGCGCCACTGGCGACATTCCCCAGCAACCGCCGGACAGCCTCAATCCACGTTTCCGGTGATGTGGGAGCGCTGCCACTACCCGCTCCAAGGATTTCCAACCGCGAACTTCGTAGCGCAGCGGCGGGAAGTGAAATGGTGCTGCCCGCGCTTTCGCCCACCTCGATGAGTCGAAGTCTGGATGGTCCTGACTTCCAGTCCGCTCTGACCAAGGCGGCAAGAAGCGCTTCGGTGGGCCTGCCCCAGAGGTAATCGATGACCACGTCGAATCCGTTGTCCTCATATTCGCGAGCGAAAGCCTCGGTTAGATTCTCGCTGGGCTGATCGACGGGAATGATCGCGTCAGCCCCGAGTTCGTGAAGCGTGCCCAACACTTCTGCGTTCCGACCCGCTGCGATAACGCGTTTCGCTCCCAGCAGCTTGGCCGTCTGTACGGCCAGCTTACCCGTGACGCCGGTTGCGCCCAGGATAAGGACGCTTTCACCAGCAGCAAGTTGGGCGCGCCATACCAGAGCTCCCCAAGCCGACAGTCCGGGATTGAAGACGGCAGCTGCAACAACATCGTCTACATTGTCCGGAAGCGGAAAGCAGTGCGACGAAGACACAACGGTGCGCTCGGCCATGCCACCGTGGGGTGGCCGGGGAGCGGCAAAGAAGACCCTCGTGCCATCATCAAGACAGCCGACTCCATCCAGACCGCATACCACGGGCAAGTGGCCGACCCGAGCGTAGTGGGTGCCACTGGCCATCTGCTTGTCGATTGGTTTAAGGGCGGCGGCACGAACGTTCACGACTATCTCGTTTTCTCCAGCCACAGGGTCGGGAAATGGCTCGAACCGAGGTGGTCTGTCCAGGCTATGGAGCACAGCAGCGTTCATCTCTCGTCCTTTCGCAATTCCCAGATTTGTTCTTGCACTGGTGATTCCGCGACTCGTACTCTAACTTGGAGGGCCGCGGCCCGCTAACGGGATAGAGGCAAGTTTCGTCGAGAAAGGGCCAACCTCACTTCTCTATGCTCGTCCCGAAAAACGCGAACGAGTTGCGTCGGCTAGCCGAGGGCGACTTTCCGGTGCTGGTGTTTGCCTTCAGCAGGCGCAAGACAGAAGAGTGGGCGCCAGAGCACAGTCATGCTCGTGGTCAACTCTTGGCGCTGTCCAAAGGGCTGTTAAGTATCGAAGCTGAAAGCAGCCGGTGGATGTTTCCTTCCCAACGTTGTGCCTGGATTCCTCCTGATTGCAAGCACGCGGCACGTTCTGTGGGAGGCGCTACCGGTTCGATGGTCTACTTGTCACCGCGGGCATGCCGTGGGCTACCAGACAAACCGGTCACGCTGAACTCGTCTGACTTGCTGATTGCCTTGATCAATCGTGTTGGCACTTGGAACCCGCGGCAGGCTCTCAAACCGGAGCAGAAACGTCTGATCGCAGTTCTTCAGGACGAGATTCGCAAGCCTCCACAGCAGCCTTTGCGTTTGCCAATACCACGGGACGAACGGCTGTCCAGAGTGGCCCGTGCGCTTTTCGAAGACGTGGCGGACGGCCGCACGTTGGATGAATGGGGGCACTATGCCGGCATGTCGCGCCGTTCGTTTATGCGCGCCTTTTCTGCGGAAGCGGGAATACCATTTGGCCGCTGGCGCCAGCAAGCACGGCTGTTTGCTGCCCTTGAAATGCTTGCTGAAGGCAAATCTGTGACGGAGACGGCGATCGCTGTCGGCTACGACAGTGTGAGCGCCTTCATTAAAATGTTCCGGATATCGCTTGGTAAAACACCGCAGGCATATCTTCGAAGCAGCCGCGAACCAATACCAGCCGTTCCCATCGCCGGATGACCCCGCATAGCAGGCTGATACGTCTCTGCTAGTGACTAAGGAATGATCAGGAGAATTTCGGAGGTTGGATTATTCAGATAATCCGACGCGGCGGAGCAGGTCCGCAAACCGCGGATCGCTGCGGATTGGATCAAAGAAGGGATGCACCTTGAGAAATTGCACGATATCGGATTGCTCCCGGTAGGCACGCTCAAGCCAGGCAAAAGCCTGCTCGTAGTCACCCAGTCCCAGGTACGCATTGACGAAGGGTGCTGTCGGAACGTAACCGGTCTGCTGGCGCCGTTTTAATTCGTCAACCAGTCGGACAGCTTGCTGGCGTTGTCCGGAGCGCGCATACGCGGAAGCCAGCAGTCCTAAGATGGCGGGACTGCGTTGCGTTAGAGCATCGGCTGGCAGGGATTCGACCGGAGTGAGCGTTCGGAACTCGTACCGCTCACCGAGCGGGCTAGCCTCCGAGACCTAGTGCGGCTAAACCGAAGGAACGAAATGTATCTCCAACCCACAGGGAGTGGAATCTGGTGGTGGAGTCGGGCTGACGCGAATCGGAGCTTCACCTAAATGATGGGCCAGAGATGAGCCTCAATGGCATAGTGGAGTTGGCAGGCGAAGACGCAAATCATTAGCCGGTTAGTGTGCTCTATTGAACAGACATAAGTGGCGGGTCGCTCTTAGCCTAGGTAAGGCCAAGAATAAAAATGCCCAACACGGAGTGAACAAGTGCGCATGCGATCCGCATTAATAGTGCTTTTCCTGACGGTAGCAGGCTCGGTAATCGTTGCTTGTGGGCAAGAACCCGCGACTTTCAACTTCAACGACATTACTACCCAGCCGTTCCGGTTAAACACACTCGAGACCACTCCCTACGGTCCGGCATGGGCCGATATCTTGGTGAGGCCGGAAAATTTTCTTCTGTGCCAAGGCGCGGCGATCGCGCTTTGCTTCTACTCCGGGCCGGGTCCAGTGACTCCTTGCTACAACGATGGCGCGCATCCAGGACGCTCAAACTGCACTTGCTATGAGATTCCGGCAGGATCACCTTACCTGGTGGATATCAATGCCATCTTGAATCGTGATGTGTACCTTGACACCGTGAAAACTTGCGGACATGGAGGAGAGAACTGCCTTCCACGAGGTAAGATGCCAGCCCCGGTTTGCGACGCGATCAACAACAACAAGCTGATTCCCGGCGCGGACCTGATCTCGACCTTCAGCTTTGCCCTGGAATCCAGTATGCCTACCAACCAACAAACAAGTTGCACCAGTGCAACTCCTTATGCCGGGTGCATGACGGCACCCTGCAAGAAGACGGGCGCCATCGATCCGACGACCGGGCTTCCACTGGTACAGTGCGCTTGTCCCAACTATGCTGGTCCCTTTGAAGTGCCTCAGGACCTTAGCCAGACCGGAAACCATTGCAGTTTCGGAAACATCAACACTTGGTCGGCTGCCTACGCTCCCCTTGGCGGAGGGATTCTCCACCGTCTCCCCCGCCGTGCTATCCCGATGTTGCAGGAGCAAACGGATGTCCGCTGTTGTCGCCGGACCCGCCCGTCATTCCGCCGCCGCCCGCCGACATCAGTTGCAAAAAGGTATGTAGCGAGTACGCCGCGGTTAATAAGGCTGGAGTCGAAGTCGGCTTTACTTGCGATTCGACTCTCTGCACCGTCACCAACGACTTCAACCTCGTGCTGCAAGCCTGCGCAGGCCTTCAGAAAGATCCGGTTGGAGAAATTTTGCGGCTGGAAACCGAGGTCGGCTTTAGCTGCGCCGCCAGCCAGATCTGCGGCTGCGCGCCGACAAAAAAGACGAATGGCGAAATCTACAACCTGAACCAGAGTCAGCGCGACATAGGTATCTCTCCCCAATGCGATCTGAACGGAACCTTGTGCGGCACTGCACCCTAAAACAGATCCGTCTCCGGAGTAATTAACCAGCAAAGAGTCGTCGGGCTCGGAGAAATCACTCCACGTCGTATGCGACCTATCATTGTCTTGCCCAGGCCACCCCTAGACGCGGGGGAAAGAGAGAATCAGACCACTGGCGCCCTTGTTTTTTTCGCTACACAACTTGGGTGGCTGTGGTCGTCACCGGAAGTTATGGATTACTAACCCTGGACGCGTGGCGACGCAATGTTGCATTCGCGAGTGCCCCATAGTTCAACAGCTTGCAATCGGTACCGACCTGGTTTGTCCATCACAGCACTGTCGTCGATTTTGTAGACGGTGCTGCAGGTCAAGCAAAGAAAGAAGTGCAGTTTTTATACGGCTGGGAACATTCGAGTGGGTAGTGAAATCCGGGGCAAGACCAGGTGGGCGGTTTTGGGTACGGGCTATCCCTTAAGTTATTGGATTAATTGGTCGGGGAGAGAGGATTTGAACCTCCGACCCCCTGGTCCCGAACCAGATTCTAGTCCTGGTGAGATTTGGTGAAATGCGGTGATTCCAAGTGATTGCTGTTGTGATAGTTGCCGGCTGCTTGTTGATTTCCAGTGAAATGCGGTGAAGTTTGGAGGCGCGACCGCTACAAAATCAACTACAGCAAAGAAACGACGAACAAAATACGAAAGCTCAGCATTTTCATGCGATTACCTTTCACATGCAGTGCAGTAATCAAAATGTCTCACTTTCTGGGATCAGTTCAAGTGTGTGCGAACAACTGACGAAATTGGTGTGCTCCTTGGTCAACTGCATCCTGCCTCGCCGCTCATGGCCGGTTCACGTTCCGCACGCTCTCGTCCATAGCTTTTCTCGGCTCTTGAACACACTCGCTGCACTTCGTCGACCCCGTAGGGGTGAACAGTCAGATGTAGGGAACGTTGTCGCACAGTACCTTCCTCGTCGAGCCATGCGTTCGAGGTTGGACACCCTCTCCTAGCTCGATCCGTGATGCTTCCAATATCCAGTGTAGTCCGCCCCATTTTACCATTGCTCGTCGCATGTCATGCAAAAGTCTTTCAGCAGGTTCGCGTCGCGAGTGCGGAAGGCGATCTCGGTCTTCGCCGAGTGATCGAAGGAAAAGGCCGCTTCATCCTGGTCCTTGATCCCGAGCCGCATGACAAATGGCTGTGAGGTATAGCGGAGCTGGACGCCGGCCCGGCGCAGGTCTTTCTCATGAACGCGGAATTCCTGCGCCATGAGGTCAATGAATCGGTCGTAGCCCGAGCCTGCCTGTACCTGCATCCAAGAAACTGTTCCGGCGTCATCTGGCCATCGAGCAGCCATGGGTTATTGTGAAAGAACGTCCGCAAGAACCTCGTGCGCGCTCCTTCATTCCTGCGGTCGTTGAGTTCGCGCAAAAAGTCTTCGCGCTGAAATTGCTCCCGCAGGAGCGCTTTTTGTACGTCGGGTGAAAACAGCAGCATCTGGACCGTGGTCGGGGCACCATCGGCGCCATTGTAGTGTTTGCCTGCGCAAAGATGTGCGAGATTGTTCGCCTGTACGCTCGAGTGCGCCTGCTCGATGATCGCGGACTGGTACTTGAAGGAGTCATGGGAGCAGAATACTGGCCGTAGCCCGGCACATCGGTCATGATCCGGATCGGCTCGCAGCCGCCCTGCACGATCTCTTTGATGGTCGAGATGTTTTTCGGAAATTCTCCGGCGGAACCGGTAGAAGCTCGGACATCAGCCTCTCGGTGGTGCTCATCAGGTGACCGGACTCCACCTTCTGGACCAGAGCGAAGACGATGGACACCACCGCCAGCACGATGGTGGGTTCATCGATCAGAGGGCGAACGGATATTTCAGACTCGGCGCCAGTGTCGGCCTTCCGATCTTGATGGGCGAGAACTAGGGCTGAGGAGCTTCGGGCTGTGGGCATGGGCTACTCCCTGAGGATCAGAAGTGATCCATGCCCTTAAGAACGAGAACCAGCAGCGGAATCCATTGTCGGTGCATCCTGTTTGTGTCGCTTGGGGTAGGGGTGTGGCCGCACTTACACCTCGACCCCGCGCGTTGTTATCCACCTACCGCGCAGTTAGGCGCATTATCGGTGCTCTGCAATCAGAGCCGTTCTTCGTGTTTTCGGGGATCCGACGTACGTAAGCAAGTGTTGTTCGGTCCCTAATGACTCACTGAGAATCTGAAACTGAGAATCCTCCGGCTTTATCTGCTTTTTCGCGAGAGCTGCCGACAGTTTTGCATTAAGAGATACCTGCCAAGAGGATCTGCGATATGCCTTCCATCGATTGCGAGAGCAACTCACGGATTTCCGCCAATTCTGGGAAAGTTGCAAATCGGGTACCTATAGCTTCAGCTTCCATTCGCATCTCCTCGACACGTAGGAGTCCTTGGTCGACCTGAAGACGGCTAAGACTTGAGGGGATTCATTCCGCTAAGGTCTTGCCTATATCAAACTGCTGGGGTGCCATAGGCGGTATATGACATAGAGGTGGCGGCCGGTTACCTGGTCCGGGTTTTGCTGGTCGCAGTTGGTCGCACATCGATTTGTAGACTCCCTTACCTGCTCCGTCAATACTAAACGGGATATCGATGTATGCGATAGCCTTGCTGAAATTGTTGCCACTCCTCAAATCGGTGGGATCAATTTAACAACTACCATCTGAGGGTACGAGGCGCGAACATGCTGATCGCAAGCGTCTATCTTGTCGGGTGCCTTCATCATTATCTCTATCGTTCCAGAATTTTTGGAGAGAGCTTTACCACGTCTGAGCATGTTGTTGGATCGACACTCTTGCAGCGATAAAAATTTAAGTTGACAGGACCACTGTCGTAATGCAGCGCAATGCCAATGCCGTGCTCTTCTTCTGCGCCGTAATGCATGAATTTATCTCCAAAGCGCATCTTGTAAACATCTTCATTGCTGTATGAATCCGGCATTGGCAGAAAGATATAGATGCCGTTATACGCAAGGTGATCCGACCACTTCCAACCCGAAGGAAAATATATGGGCAACAGCTCGCCTGCTGGATAGCTATCGGAAGACAGATCATTAACCCCCCGACCCGGTGCACAGGTGCATATCAAGAATTTCAAGGCAAAATACTCCCGTTGATGGAAAGGGAGTTCCGTTATCCCCCGGTGATGTAAGGTGGCTTGTGAGCATAAGCCGTAGGCTGTGGGGGCGTCATGGCGACAAGCACTGTTTGGCCACTAATCAGGGTTGAATCAGTGTAAAGAATCCAGGGACCTTCAAGAATTAGGTCCAACCGATTTCGAGGCAAGTATCGGCATCGTACACAGCAGCAGCATCACGATTATCGCACTTATCGTTGTTTTCATTCCCATCTCCTGGCTGGTCATTTTGTTCCTTCCAACTGAAACGCGGCCCAGTAGTACGGGTGGACTGATTCTGGCTGCGATGCGAGCAGCAGTTGCGCTGATTGCATCGCGCTCGCCGTATCTGCTCCGTTCAGCAACCTGGTATAGAACTGCTTCATATAGAGTTCGGCGGTCTTACTGGAATCGATGTTCCAGCGAGTGACAACCACGTGTGGCACTCCGTGGTGGAGGAACTCCTGAGCCAGGCCTTCCGCTCCCGAGGTGCCAGGTTCGGGCTGTGCTCCCGTGTGGCACGCCGACAAGACGACTAGCTGCAGCCGCTGCTGCATGTCCTCCGCGCGGAAGCTCTGGCCATCGAGCACCAACACCGAGTTTCGAAGCCGGATCCAGCTCATCCAGCAAAAGCCCGCTCCGCCCCTGCGATACCACTCCATGTCCGGCGAAGTCAAACCTACGCCCGCGCCGTGCATCTGTTCTTCCACCGCCGGAATCGTCGCAGCCGCATCCTGCAACCAGCGAGCCCATGGCAGCTCATGCTTCACGGCTTCCGCCTCGCGATCGGCGTCGGGCAGTGAAGCGAGACCCGGCACGTTCGGTACGCTGACCACGATTGCCGGGCTGGCCGAATTAATCGCCGTGGCGGGCCGCAAATCGAGCGACCGGTACAGGCCGGGTGCGACCACCGTAGGAAAATCCTGGCAGATATAGCGACCGCGAGCGTTGACCAGAGCCTCCCATGGAACTGCTTCAAGGAAGCCATCTGGCTCGAATACAAGCGTTCTGCCCGCGACGAGCCGGTCCTCAAGCGGCGCGATCAGCGCCTGGTAAAGCTCCGCGGAGGATTTTCGAAGCGTGCTCAGGTCGGTCGGGGACTCGCGCATAGACGCGCAAAACGCGCCGTCATCGCCTGTAGCGCCGGCGCCGGCGCTGGCAACCAGTACGAAGCGATTCCGCGATCGTCGTACATCCAGACGGCAACTCTGTCGGGAAGGACCCGTAGGCCAGAACGGTTTCCGCTGCCAGCGACCTGAGATGACTGGAGACGACAATAGGCTCAGGCAGACCCCGCGGCTGGTGTACATCGGAAGAAGCACTGATTGCCCCGGCTACTTGCGGAGCGGAGCCGTCGTCCAGCGCATCGTGCTCGGCCCCGCGATACCACTCCCACAGATCGAGCGCTCCGGTTGCGTCACCCTGTTGCAGCTTCCACTCGACCGCATCGGCGTAAGCGCTGCGGCTCTGTTGCGCCCACTGGCGGCGGTCATCTTCGGACGGTAGCGAACACAGCGATGAGTTGGCCAGATCGACCGCTCGCCCGATCGCTACCCCCGCGGTGGGCGCATCGTGCCGCCGCAGCGCCAACTCGGCCTGCGCAGAGTAAAACCAATCTTGAGATAGGGGCTCGGGACTTGGTCCAGCGTCGGCTCGATGCCGCGAAGCGTAGCAGCAGCGCTCTCTAAATCCCCCATGCGTATTTCCGCGTTAGCCTGCCAGACCTCGGCATCCATGTAATCGCGCGCGGTGGCGATTGTCTGGGGACAGAGCTTGAACAAAGCACCGGCTCTGGCGAACTCGCTGCTCGCTAGGGCCGGCATGTTCGCCTCGTAAGCGGCTTTGCCGTACCAGCGGTGTGCCATGGCGCGCTGCAGGACGTCGGGATGGCGGTCAACCAACTCCACCGCCTCCCGGCAAGCACGACCTCGAAATTCGGCAGGTGTAGGTTTTCTGCGGCGGGAGCGAGATTGGCGTATAGGTTATAGCCATTCATCAGCGTCCCCTCACCCGACCAGAAGTGAGTCAGTCCATCGGCAGTGAACGCGAGGGCCTTATAGGAATCCCCGAAGGAGGCCGCCGCCACAGCCTGGAAGCCGACGCCGCGCAACCACAAGGCGATCAAATAATGACCGCGCGGCTTCCTCGACTCCTCGGTTGAGAGCCAGTTCATAGGTCCCCATGTCGTTGATCTGATTGGCGCAGTTGGATCGCTCCAGCCACATCTGCGCGCGCAGCCATGGCCAGTCGTGCGCTTCCGCTCTCTTCTCTACGTCGGTCGCCAGATCGAAACAGTGTTGGCCTTCCCAGAGAAGTTGTTCGGCGTAGGCCTGTTCAGCCTGGGCGCGCGCCAGTCCAGCCGCGTTACCCATGGCCTCGAATTCTGTTGCTGCATTGAGTGCGGCCTGGTGAGCACCGTCGTTATCGCCGTCCTGGTCGGCTTTGACCGCCGTTGCCAGGTCTTGCAGTGACCGGAACGCTTGCGGTCCTGAGGCTGAGGAAAGGAGGTCCCGAGCCAGGTGTCTCGTGGCGCTCTCGAGAAACCTGGCTGAGTATGGTGAGCGCAGCGAACGCTTCAGCCGAGGACGCCGATGGCGAGGCTGCGAAGGCCGCCGGGAGCCACGTCATGATGGCCTGCTTGAGATACTCTTCAAAGCGCGCATCGATAACGTTGCGCAGCGCGGTTGGGTCGGGATGTCCCGCAATCTCGTCGGGCCGCAGCAGGGGTTCGTTGAGTCTTTGATCCGCTCCTGGTTCTTCTTCCGCAGCCTGTTCAGCCGGTCGCTTGCCTCTTTGGCCCATGGGTCACTCTTGTACTTCTCGACGTAGGCTTCCCATGTCGTGATCGCGCACGGGGCCTTGTCGAAGGACGCGTCACCATCGACGGACGCTTCACAGGCCAGACCAAGGTTGAACAGGGCAACCGGGTCGTTAGGAGTGATTTTCAGGGTTTCCTGCAAGTCGTCGATGGCATTAGCCAGGTTGGAGAGCTTCTCCTCCCGGCTGAGTTTGGGGTTCAGCGTGCCGTTCAGGTAGTAGGCGGTGCCCAGATTGCCGAAAGGCCGAATAGATTTGGCTCGCGATCCCTAGCCGTTCGCAATAAATCCAGCGCCTCGGGATAGTGCCCCGCCAGCATATCGGCGCGTGCCCGGGCCTGCGCCCACGCGGGATCGTCGATGTGATCGGATATGAGCGCGTTGGCGCGTGCAGCCAAAGGTGCGCTAGGAAACTCTGATTGGCCTGCCGCTCGTTCGGTGTGAAGCGGCGCGTACGCCGCGCCAGGGATTCTGGCGTCAAAGGGACGATTCTCGGAGTAGGCCTGGGCGCAGGAGAGCTTCCGCCTTTCCGGGGCGCGGCCAAACCAGCCAAACGGTAAGCGCGACCATCGCCATGGCTGCAGCCGCCACCATAGCGCGCCAACGCAGACGCAAACCTCTCCACAACGGCGTCGCAACTTCCCTCGGCCCGCGAGGGTGCACGCGCCGGCGGAGCTGATCCGCAATTTGCGCTTGCCGGTCCGCCCCGAAGCTGTTTAATGTGCGCAACAGCTGCTCCTCACTCGTCGTCGCGGCTGGACCGACTGCCTCTGCCGCCTTACGCAGTAGCGGTCCGCAGTAGGGACAATCGGCGGCGTGGGTCATGCGTTCCATGGCAGCCGTTTCAGGTACCAACCCAGTTGCTACTCGGAGCCATTCCGAGTATGGTTGGCAGTCCGCGCCCGGTGGCGAGTCCTGCCGGCCGGCCCATCACTGAAAATTGGTCCTGCACCAACGGTGGTCTGCAGCTTCCGGTCGCAGACCTGGCAAGTCTCGAGGTGACGCCGCGCATCACTCAGAGTTTCGTCGGAGAGCACTCCGGGCGCGCCGACTGACGCACCTTTGGGCCACACCAGCTGGTGCGCATTTCATCGCTATCGAGGTGTTTGTCCAGGGGCGCAAAACCAGCTTCTCCTTCTAATACGATTCCGCGGGGCGAATTCCTTTTTCTGAGGGGCCGGCCGCAGGTGCTGTTCCCGCGAGCGCACCGAGGCAAGCCGATCCCGCAGACTCCGGGTCACGCGGTGGATCACGCTCTCCACGCCTTCGGCGTTCAGATCCAGCCCAGGAAGGCTCGCAATGGCTTTGGCGCTCATGCCTTGGCGATAGTAAAGGCGGAAGATGAGGCGATCGCGCGCGCTTTCGGGACCGGTTGTGTAGGCGACCAGGGCTTCTTCGATCTCGCCCAGAAGGACCTCGCGGTCGACTGACTCGTGGCCGCCGGGACTAGCGCTTCCAGCCCAAGGCTTGAAGTTCTCGATACTCTCGACTTGGCCGGCGCCTCGTTTCTTTGAGTGCAGCGCCTTGAAATGATCGTGCGCCAGGTTGGCGGCGATGGT
>CAWITJ010000007.1:0-110931 GCA_963838995.1 uncultured Acidobacteriaceae bacterium
CCAATTGCTGCCGCCAGTTGGCGCTGGGCCTGCTCGTCGTGAAATGCCTCCCAGTTGAAGTCCACTTGCGCCGAGTAGACTGCCGGATCGTCGGTGGAGCGTTTCAGCACAGCTCGCTTGTCCTTAAGCATGACCGGCAGGGAAGAGGAAAGCCGCTCGGCCGAACTGGATCGGAAGCGCACCGACAAGGTCGTTTGGATCTTGTTCTGGCCGGGATTGGGCGGCGTCAGGATGAATTCTTCCACGGCTGGCAAATTCGGTAGGAGTGCGGTGGAGGCGGAGGGGGCAGTGCTCTTCGCGGAAGCTTCGAATGCTGCTGGCGCGGCGTGCGCCAAAGCAGCCACCACTTGAGGAACTGAAACCTCCACGGCAGCTGGCGAATTAGGCGCGGCAGGGACAACACCGGCATGCACGGTTGCCGGTTGTAGTTTGAAGCCAAGACTCACGACAGCGACAACCGCCAGGCAAACCACAACACTTCGTGGCGAACGGGAAAAACCCATGTTCGTACTCCTATCGGCTACAGGATGTTGGCAGTCGGGATCTCGCGAAGTGGCAGCAGGAGAACAATGCCGGCCGTGCAATCGGCGGCCGTTCCTGCTCTTGGACCAGTGCCCAGATTATGACTCCATCGGACGGGCAAATCAATCAACTTTGGGGACGGGTGAGGACTGGGTAGTGTCGCTCGAGTGTCACAACCTGGCCAAGCGCGAGATCGAAACACTACGGGCACAGTTTCCGCTAGAAAACTGTGCCCGGCGTCGCTTCTCCGGTGAGGCTCGGTGCGCGACGAAACGTCATTGGTTTTCAACTACTGGCAGCTGGTGCTGACCATCTTCAGGCTGCTCACCTTCATGTCGACATAGGAGCTGCTGCCGGCCTCTGCCTTCTCGGCGGCCTCTTTCTTTTCTTCCTGAGCGGGGGTCAACTTCGCCTCCGTTCCTGTAACGGTCACGGTGTGACCAAGGTGCTCGCCTATGCCTTTGCCCCATAGCTCATACATCTTGCCGTCCTGACCCATCAGGTAGTAACCCTTGGCGTCCTTGCCTTGCTTGACGCAGCCGGTTACTGACATTGTTTTGCTGCCCGCACTCATGTTGTCTTGCGCGCTCAGCAGCGACGGCATTAGGCTGAGCAATAGCGTGGAAGCCACACACAAAGTACATTTCTTCAGAATCGACATGGTAAACGCTCCTTTAATGTTGGCTAGATGCCAGGCGTTGGCGCCAGGGTGCTTTTATGACTTTGAACCTCGTCGGCTTACCCGCTGATTAAACGGCAGTTAGTCGTAAGTACCAGATTCTACTACCGCGCGTAGTAATACGCTTGTCCATCGGAGTCGAGGTCATGTCGCGCGGGCCTGAGACTCACCATCCAGCTTTCCAGTACGAACTTGCATCCCCAGGATTGGGGGTTACGCCAGCTAGCCAAGCTGGCTATAATCGACTCAGGAGACCGACCTTTGACCAGCCACGCCAATTCGCTCAACGTCCCGGCGCACGTGTCGCGGGGGCTGGGTGTGCGCGCCACCTGGTCGAGAGCCATCTCCAGCCGGGCCGACTCGAAACGAGCTCCCGGCATAGCGCGTCCTAATCTCTTCTCCGGCGACTAACTGGCTATTTTTCCGATCCGCCCTCCCGCGTAAACATTCAGTCCAACCAGACTGCACCCGCGGGCTGACTCAAGCTCCGGCACACAACGGGTGCCGCAAGCCTTTCGGAGGAAAACACCATGTCCGCCAATACCCTGACTTCCGTCGCTGGTCCCAACATCAAGACCGCTTTGCCCGGTCCCAACGCCCGCCGCATTCTCGAAGGCGACGAGCGCTACATTTCCCCGTCCTACACCCGTTCGTACCCGATGGTCGCCAAACGCGGCCGGGGTGTCATTGTAGAAGACGTTGACGGCAATGAGTTCCTCGACTTCTCCGCCGGCATCGCCGTGACCTCGACTGGTCACTGCCATCCCGAAGTGGTTGCCGCTATTCAGAAGCAAGCCGGCGAACTGATTCACATGTCGGGCACCGATTTCTACTACGAGAGCATGGTCACCTTAGGCGAGCGCTTGTCAAAGGTCGCCCCGATGAAGGGACCGCACAAGATTTACTACGGCAACTCGGGCGCCGAGGCCGTGGAAGCCGCGCTGAAACTGGCGCGCTACCACACCAAGCGGCAGAACATCATCGCCTTCTATGGGGCGTTCCACGGCCGCACCATGGGCGCGCTTTCGCTGACGGCCTCCAAGCCGCAGCAGCGCCGCCGGTTCGCACCGCTGGTTCCAGGCGTGACCCATATTCGCTATCCCGACACCTACCGCGGTTGTGTGGGCGGACCCCAGGAGCAGGAAGCGTTCGCGCTGGGTTGTGCGCGCTTCATCGAAGAAAAGCTGTTCAAGACGACGATGGCGCCGGAGGAAGTGGCTGCGATTTTTGTTGAGCCGATCCAGGGCGAGGGCGGCTACGTAGTCGCGCCAACGGTTTTCATGCAGGAACTGCGCCGCATCTGCGATCGCCACGGCATTCTGCTGGTGGCCGACGAAGTGCAATCCGGCGCGGGCCGTACCGGCAAGTGGTGGGCAATCCAGCACACCGGCGTTGAGCCCGACATCATCACCAGCGCGAAGGGAATTGCCAGCGGAATGCCGCTGGGCATCATGATGTCGAAAGCCGAGATCATGGACTGGGTTCCGGGTTCGCACGCCTCGACTTTCGGCGGTAATCCCGTGTGCATCGCGGCTGCCCTGGCCACCATGGACGTTCTGGAGCGCGAAGGCATCCAGAATGCCGAGACGGTTGGCAAGCACATGATGCAACGCATGAGTGAATGGCCAAAAACCGTTGATTTGGTTGGTGATGTTCGTGGGCGAGGATTGATGATTGGGGTCGAGATCGTGACCGACAAGAAGGCTAAGACGCAGGGTGGCACGGAGCGCGACCGCATGGTCGAGTTGGCGTTCGAGCGCGGCGTGCTGCTGTTAGGCTGCGGTCCGAACAGCATTCGTCTCGCGCCGCCGCTCATCGTCAGCAAGGAACAGGCCGATATCGCGATGGACGTTTTGGAGGAGTGCCTGCACATCGTGGCTGGTAAACCTCATTCCAAAGCCGCCACCGTGGGAAAGCAAGTCGGCGCGTAGCCAGGTTTTCGCTGGATGACGACGGATTAGTGGTGGCTGTTCGCTTCACACCCTGAATAGGTAGTCATCACAAGGAGCCCCGTCCAACCTTTTTGGTTTGGCGGGGTTTTCTTTCGCCATGATGTGCCACTGGGTAGGAGTGCGTCTTCCAATCGAATTGCCGGGCGGTCACCTAATAGGCTTCCCTAAAAAATCTCTTGAGACGAACCGCGACTTCTCACAATTGCGAACTCTTCCCGCCAGGGGCTACACTTCCTCTCGCGATGATTCGACATAGGAAGCTAGTCCTCTGCCTCTCTCTTTTTCTCACGGCCATCTCAGCCCGCGCCCAGTACACCGACCGCACCGCCATGAACGATCTCGGCGGTCCCAAAGAGTTCGCGGCGCGCCGCGCCGAACTGGCCGCCAAGGTGAAGACCGGCTACGTCATCCTGTTCGCCAAGACGCAAGAGCCGCCCGCCGACCACTATCGCGAAGACAACGACTTCTACTACTACACCGGCCTCTCCGACCTCGGCGCGGTCATGTTCCTGAATGTTGCGTCTGGTAACGTAACGATCGTGGAACCGCAGCAGACGCCACGCGAAATACAAGTTTATGGCGCTAACCTGCTTGGCATGTCGAAAGACGAGCAGAAAGCGTTGGGCTACAACTCCGTGATGCCCCTGTCGACCCTCGACTCCACGCTGAGCTTTCTGTTTGGCAGTGGAGCCGCCAATGACCTTTGGGTGCGCCTGGGCTTCGCAGACAAGCCCGACGGCGCCCGCTTCGAGACTGGACGCGATTATGCCGCCGAATACAACAATCCGTATGGGCAGAACCTTCCCGGCGATCGCGGTGCACTGGTGAAGCTGCGCGAACGGTATCCTGCCGCGCAATTCCATGACATCACCGGAATCATGGACTCGATGCGTAACATCAAGCGTCCTGCCGAGATTGAGGTATTGCGTCGCAATGGCCGCATCAGCGCTGCCGGCGATAAGCAAGCCATCACCATGGCCCATCCGGGCATGTACGAATACCAGATTGAAGCGGAAGCCGCTTTCGTGTTTCGCAATTCCGGAGCCCAGGGATTGGCCTATCCCGCCATTGTTGGTGCAGGCGTCCACGCCAATACCTGGCACTACTTCTTCGATCGCGACAAGATCGCTCCCGGCAGCATTGTGGTCTTCGACTTCGCTGCCGACCTCGACCACATGACCATGGACATCACCCGCACCTTCAACATCGACGGCAAGTTCACTGCCGAGCAAGCTAAGTGGTACAACGTTGACCTGGAAAGCCAGAAGGCCAGCATTGCCATGCTGAAGCCAGGCAATACGTACGAGCAGGCAGCCGATGCAGGAAAGAAGGTGTTTGATGATGCAGGCATCGGATCGCAATGGATGGGCTTTCCCGGCCACTTCGTCGGTTTGGCCACCCATGATGTCATGATGCCCAAGGGCCCGATCCTAGCAGGGCAGGTGGTCACCGTTGAGCCCATTGTGGAGTTTCCCGACAAGCACTGGCATTTCCGCGTGGAAGATACCGTGCTGATCACTCCCAACGGTCCGGAAGTTTTGTCGTCCGGCATTCCCAAAGAAATGTCCGAGGTGGAAAAGCTGGTAGGCACGGTGCCGGCAGTTGAGCCGGTGAAGTAATTCGTTCTCTGGCCGATAGTGAGAAGCGGTAACATAGATGAGTTCCAGAGGAAAGGTCCTCCGTGCCCGAGCTGCGTAAAGATCCGATCATCGGACGATGGGTCATCATTTCCACCGACCGCGCAAAGCGTCCTTCAGATTTCACCCGTGAACCCGTCAAGATGAAGGGCGGGTTCTGCCCTTTTTGTGTCGGCAACGAAAGCAAGACTCCTCCCGAAGTGCTGGCCTATCGTCCTAACGGCGCTTCCGCCAACGCCGAAGGCTGGACCGTGCGCGTGGTGCCGAACAAGTTTCCCGCGCTAGGCATTGAAGGCAATCTCAACCGCCAGGCCGAGGGAATGTTCGACAAGATGAGCGGTATCGGCGCCCACGAAGTCATCGTCGAGACACCCGATCATGAACTCACGCTCAGCGACCTTTCCGAGAAGCGAATCGAGGATGTTTTTTGGGCCTACCGCGACCGCATTCTTGATTTAAAGAAGGACAAGCGTTTTAAGTACATACTGATCTTCAAGAACCACGGGCAACTGGCCGGCGCGACGCTGGAGCACGCGCATGGACAGCTGATTGCGCTGCCTATCGTCCCCAAGCACGTGATTGAGGAGTTGGAAGGCTCCAAGCAGTACTTCATCTACAAAGAGCGCTGCGTCTTCTGCGACATTATTCGGCAGGAGACCGAGGCTGGCGTGCGCGTGGTAGCGGAGAACGATGGCTTTCTTACCGTCGCACCTTACGCGCCGCGTTTTCCTTTTGAGACCTGGATCCTGCCCAAGCGTCACGAGTCGGCCTTCGAGAATTCTTCTTCGCAGGTGTACGAGAGCCTGGCCAAGGCAGTGAAGAACCTGCTGATGCGTGCTGATCAGGTACTCGACAAGCCGGCCTACAACATGGTGATCCACACGGCTCCGGCGCAGGAGGGCCCGATGGACCACTATCACTGGCACATCGAGTTCATGCCACGGCTGACCAAGATTGCAGGCTTCGAGTGGGGAACCGGTTTCTATCTGAATCCAACTCCTCCCGAGGAGGCCGCGCGGTATATGCGCGAGGCCAAGATCGAGCTACCGCAATCAGTGAAGGTCCCTTAAGGATAGCCGCACCGTCGTTGGTCTCGGATGAAGGTGCGTTCTCGCTCTCGACGCATCTAATTTCTGTATGCGTTTCTTAGGGAGCCCCAGAATTTGAACATGACGTATCCTCCGCCCATCGGCGTCCATTCGCTGGAAAACCGTACCCGCTTTCTTAGTGGCCTCTACAGCGATTTACTGGAAAACGGTATTCGGTATTTTTTCCCGGGCGCGACGCTGGAAAAAGTTTCGCTCGGCGCTGAACGTATGCCGGGACTGCTGGGCGCTGTCCCCAGTGGAGGACAGGTGGAGTTCGAGTGGCTGGGTAATGGCTATTCCCTCAGCGCCAGTTCGAAACTGTCTGACCACGAACGCCGCCTGTTGCGCAGCATTGGTATGGTGCTTTCCGCCCGCTACCAGCTCCTGACCCATGAAGCTCTAGCCGCGCAAAGTTTCCAGCTCTTCCGCGGCTTGCCGGAAGATCGTTTCGTCTCGGCTTTCCTCGATCCAACGCCCAACAGCAGTGCGGAAGCCATCGCCGGCATACCTGACCGCATTGCCGACGCCATTGAGGTTCTTCGCACCAGCAGTATGAGCACCTACGAGAACCGGCGGATTGCTACGGGAGTGCTGCTTTTCGGCTCCATGCCGGAACCGTGCCATGCCCCGCCGCAGACTCCCGAAAACGCGCTGCAATATTCGCATCTGCTGACCAGTATTCGCAGCTTCCATCGGCTGTGCGACGGCCTGCGAACCTTGGCGCTGGTTGACCAGAATGGATTGCTGTCAGAGCTGATTGACGTGCACGAGTGGTCTGAACCCTATCGCGATATGCCACTGGCAGTTCCGCCCTCGGCTGCCTATACCGACCATGCCCGCGCCACACTATGCGGAGGGCATATCTGCCTGATTCTGTCGCCTAACGGCGAAATCAAAATTTATGCGGATGGCGTGCCTGTCTTCCGTTTCATCGACGGCAAGTGGAGGCTGGTCGATGCCCGTCACCGTTACGGTTTGTGGAAGAAGGCCATCGGTAGCGCCGAGTTGGCCGACCGGCTTTTCACGGTTGCGATGAATCTGACGGAAAGCCGCCGGGGTGCGCTGTTCGTCGTGCTGGACGATCGAGCGTCGGCCACTCAGCTCATTTCACAGGCGGACATGCTCGACCATCTCAACCCTGCCGACTTTGCCGATGGCGTAACCAGCAAGGACCAGCTGCATTACCTGCTACGCGACAAGAGCATTCTGGATGTCCCGCCGACCGTGCTGGAGAACATCGCCCGCATCGACGGCGCCGTCGTACTGTGTCCCGACGCGAACCTGTTGGCCTTTGGCGCCATCCTGCACCACCACTCCACCGAAGAAGCACTCAATCGCACCGTCGAAGGCGGACGTACCACTGCCGCCATTGCCGCTTCCCGCTACGGCACCGTGCTTAAAATCAGCGAAGACGGACTGATGTCGATGTACCGCGACGGTCGTTGTCTGTGGGAGATGTAGCTTGGTAATTGAATCGCGAAGGCGCCGTCCAACCTTTCGGTTGGTTTGGGCAGTTTTGCTCCCATCTAGTTCGAACTTTGCAGTCGCATTTTGTTATTCAACTGGCAATGTTCACCAGCTCGTCGCGACTTTCTTCCCGGATTTCTGGAACCGGCGGCTCCGCCTTCCGTCCCTTCATCCGCTGCCAGGCATCGCCCAACGAGGCGGAGGCCAGGAAGATTGATCCGGCGGTCAACGGCCCAGCCACTTTGTAATTTCCGATGGCTGCCAAACCCATCGACGCCATGCATCCGCATCGTGAGCAATCCGGATCGCCGCCAAATTGGCACGGTCCAATGCGCGTTTTCAAGTCTGCCGAAATCGACAACGTGGTTCGCGCGAAGATGCACTCAGCAGGTGACTGCGGTGGCGAAAGAAACTCATTCAACAGAAGCTCCGGCATATCGAGCTTGGGAAAAACCTGACGCAACTGCCGTAGATCCTCGACCACTTGTTTCCGTTCTGTCGTCGATAGGCACTCAATAGGATTGGTGCCGCGCTGCGGGGTGAAGATGCTCATCCAGATTTTTTCAACCGAAGCGTTGTCCGACCAGAAGGCAACGAAGTCGCGCAGGTAATCCTCCCGCTTCATCACCGCGCTGGTTATGGTGCAGTGAATCGTTACCAGCTGACCCCGTATGTTGCGCAGAATCTTGTCGTAAGTGGCCGGTTTGCGGCGCTCGTCATGGTCAGGCTGTAACCCGTCGACCGACACGCTCACCCGCAGATTCGGAATCGACGCCCAGGCCGGAGAAATGGGACGAAACGCACTGGTAACCACCTGCACGTGAATGCCTCGTTCGGCCAGTTTTGGCAGCAAAACATCCAACTCGCGATAACGCACTAGCGGGTCGCCGCCCACGATGGAGAGATGGAGTGGCTGATGCTCGTCCACCAGGGCCAGAACGCGCTGAATCAGCTCGTCGCCCTTGAAGTCTGCCAGACTGCGCAGGTTGGGCCCGCCGAGGTGTGCATCCTCATAGGCATAGCACCCCGGACAGCGCAGAGGGCACTCTCGCGTAATTTCGATGGATAAAGTTGGCACTCTGCCAGTTAGGGCTCGGCCCCAAGTTTGGAGGATCGGTTTTATCTGCAAATGATTGATTTTCCCTGTTTTACCTGTTGGATGTCGCCCAACCGGAAAGGGAAGCAGATTTCCGACGGGTTTATGCTGCCTGACTCCAAATATACATGGTAACGCTCGAGGAATTCTCTTTCGTTGCATCACATTGCGTAGGTATTACAGAGCGGTACTGCGGCAGCGCGGGCTGGAGATCGGGCTCTTGTCTACAGCTAACCGATGAATACATTAAGGACGGTTACAATACAAAAGTGCCTGGCAAGCTGCTTCCGAGCTACGTCTTCGATTTATCGGGCGGAAATCTTTGCCTGGACTTCGCCAACACCGTCAGCCATCGCGATTTGCCGGAACGCACTGCGGAGCACCTGAACTCCGTGAAGGATTTGGTCGCCTTTGCCCAACAGTCCAAGCTGATCTCGCCGAAGCAGGCAGCCGAGATTTTTGTGTTTGCTCAGCAGAACACGCAAGCCGCAGAACGACTCTTCCAGCGGGCATTAATCTTGCGCGAGCACATCTTCCGAGTCTTTGCCGCTGTCTCCCAGGGAGGAACTGTCGCCGATGACGATATCCAGGCGATCAGCGCCGCCGCCAGTGAAGGCATGCAGCACCGCGCATTGGTTGCAGCGGATGGCTCCTATGAATGGCAATGGAGCCCTGGTGGGCCGTCAATGCTGGAGCAGATTTTGTGGCAGATAGCCCAGTCCGCCGCTGACTTGCTGACTTCGGATCAACTCAAGCTCGTACGCTTTTGCGAAGCCAGCGACTGCCAGTGGCTCTTCCTCGATAACAGCCGTAATCGCAGCCGCCGCTGGTGCGACATGACCATTTGTGGCAACCGCGAGAAAGCCCGCCGCCACTATCAGCGCACTCACGGATGAGCGATAGGTCACTCAGCCCGCGGTTGTGGCGTGACCACCAGTTTCACCAACTCCGTTCCGCGCACCGCTTCCAGATCGCAGGCCACTCCACTACGCTCATCCGTCAGCAGCCGGTGCAGGTCATCGACATTTCCGATCGGCTTACCGGAGAAACGCACGATGATGTCCCTCTCGCGAAGACCCGCGCGGTGCGCCGGATCTCCAGGCACCACGTTCAGCACCAGCAGTCCGCTCTCCGTCGGCAAATCGTAATAGCGCACCAGGCGGCGGTGCAGCGATACCCCTTGGCCCGTGACGCCAATATAGCTGCGACGAATGCGACCATCCCGAATCAGCCGTGACGCCACAAACTCCGCGGTGTCGGCGCCGATGGCGAAACAGATTCCCTGCGCTCCCATGATGGTCGCAGTGTTCACGCCGACCACCTGACCCTGGGAATCCACCAGCGGACCACCGGAGTTGCCGGGATTGAGCGCGGCATCCGTCTGAATGACGCCGTCGATTAGCCTTCCCGAGCGCGACCGCATCGTGCGGCCCAATGCGCTGACCACGCCGGCCGTGACCGTGTGCTGAAAGCCCAGCGGATTGCCGATCGCGATCACCAGTTGCCCCACGATCAGCTTGCGCGAACTACCCAGCGGCACTGATGGCGCCGCCACGCTGCTGCGGATAACGGCCAGGTCCGTATCCGGATCGTCGCCCACCAGCTCCGCAGGGAAGCGTTCGCCGGTCGGTGTCGATACATGAATCTCTGCCGCACCGTTCACCACGTGGCTGTTGGTGAGGATGAAACCGTCCGGGGTGAATACGAAACCTGAACCCGAACCTTCGCCACGCGCCTGCCGGACCTGAATATGAACCACCGCCGGGCCTACTTGCTGCACTCCCCCGACAACCGCACGGGAGTAAGCGTCCAGCAGGCCAAAATCGGGATTTTCCGCAAGATCCTGCTGTGGAATGATCGTCCTGGGCACAGCATCTTGCGACAACCAATTGAATGAACTCATGACACCTCGTTCCATGTGGATGCTGATCGACCTCACCTCGATTCTCCAGCGGTCGCGCCGCGACATAGGAGTGGAGCAAGCTGAGTCAACAGGAATTCACCTTCCATTCATCGTGTGTTAATGATGTGGGGCGCCTGCGCATAGTACCTTTCGGCCACGAGAAGTTATTTCTCGGCGCATTCCAACAAAATTTACGACGTCAAAGGAACATGCATGGCGACAGCTTCGCCGCTTCCTGCCACCAGCGCGCCTCCCAGTACGGCGGTCCATGCCAAGCTGTCCAAGTCACCGGGCAAGATTGGCTCAGCCATCTTTCTGGGAGCGTTGATCATTGGCTTTGTTTACGCTGCCTACCACTTAATTTCCGATCTCATCGGTGGTGCACTCGCCCTCGATCTTTCCCTACTTCCTGTTGGGGATCGCACTGCTGGTGGCGCTGGGGTTCGAGTTTGTGAACGGCTTTCACGACACCGCCAACGCTGTCGCGACCGTCATCTACACTCATTCGCTCGATCCCCACATCGCCGTGGCGTGGTCCGGCATGTGGAACTTCATCGGCGTGGTGCTGTCAACCGGAGCGGTCGCCTTTGGCATTATCTCGCTGTTGCCGGTGGAGTTGATCCTGCAGGTGGGCAGCGGTGCGGGATTCGCCATGGTGTTCGCCCTGCTGACCGCTGCCATCATCTGGAACCTGGGCACCTGGTATTTCGGCATTCCGAACTCCAGTTCGCACACTCTGATCGGATCGATCATCGGCGTCGGCATTGCGAACCAGTTGATGCAGGCCCGCACGGCCACCAGCGGCGTGGACTGGGCCCAGGCGCTCAACGTTGGCAAGTCGCTGCTGTTCTCCCCGATCATCGGCTTCGCCCTAGCTGCCTCGCTGCTCGGCCTGTCCAAGATCTTCATCCGCGATCCCCGGCTTTATAAAGCTCCCGAAGGAGACGCCCCGCCGCCGCTGTGGATTCGCTGTCTCCTCATCCTCACCTGCACCGGCGTCAGCTTCGCACACGGCTCCAACGATGGGCAGAAGGGCATGGGCCTCATCATGCTCATACTCATTGGTACGGTGCCAACCGCCTACGCATTGAATCACGCCATCACCCCGCAGCAGTCCGCGGATTTTGTGGCAATCTCGCAGCAGGCGGCCAATGTTGTGGACAAGTACGTCACGCCGGGCGCTATTGTTGGCGATCCGCGTGAAGACGTGACAACCTACGTCCGCACCAAAGAATTCACACCCAACACCATGCTGGCGCTGCGCAGCCTCATCAACGGCATCGGTACTGAAGTGGTGAACTACAAGGAGCTGCGCTACATTCCGCAGGACCAGGTTCGCAACTTCCGTAACGACATGTACCTGACCAGTGAAGCCCTGCGGCTGATGCAGAAGTCGGGCAAGCCGGACATTACGGTCGCCGATGCTAAAGTGCTGGCCAACTACAAGAAGAGTATCGACCACGCCACCAAGTTCATTCCGACTTGGGTGAAGGTCGCTGTGGCATTGGCGCTTGGGCTTGGTACGATGATCGGCTGGAAGCGGATTGTTATCACGGTTGGCGAGAAAATCGGCAAGGACCACCTTACCTACGGACAGGGAGCCGCTGCTGAAATCACCGCCATGATTACCATTGGCGCGGCAGACATGTATGGTTTGCCGGTCAGCACAACCCACGTATTGTCGTCCGGCGTTGCCGGTACGATGGCCGCCAACGGCACGGGATTGCAGCTGGCAACGGTACGCAACCTGGTCATGGCTTGGGTGCTGACTCTGCCGGTGTCAATTGTGCTGGCGGCTTCGCTGTTCTGGGCCTTTGCGCGGATCAGCAAGTAGTAGCGTGGTTCTGAAACGCGACGCGTGCGCGTCGTGAGAAAAGGCACACCTGAAAAGGTGTGCCTTTTATTATTGCTGCGCAGGGAACTACCGGCCAAAATACTTGGCGTTGCGCTCGGTGTAGTCCTTCCATTTTTCCGGCAGATCGTCCAGCGCGAAGATCGCCGAAACCGGACATACCGGCACGCACGCGCCGCAATCGATACACTCGACCGGGTCGATATACAGCATCTCTGCCGCCTCGTACTTATCGCTATCCTTCTTGGGGTGGATACAATCCACCGGACAGGCATCAACACAGGCCGTGTCCTTGGTGCCAATACAGGGTTCCGCGATCACATAAGCCATAAAACGATGTCTCCTCAGCTCTCTCGTTGGAGAAGGTTCCAGGTTGAAGTTAGCACACCGATACTATCAAAAAGCTACCGTTCGTGGGTGAGCCATTCGCGGTTAGACGGCGTGGGCTGGTTCGCGTTCTCCCGCAGGCTCGTATTCCACGATATAGCCTGCAATGGCGCTGGCGGCTACCGTCAGCGGGCTTGCCAGATACATCTGACCGGGTCCGCTGCGGCCAGGGAAATTGCGGTTCTGCGCGCTGATCACGACCTGGTCCGGTCGCGTCGAAACGCCCGGGCCGGCATTGATGCAAGCGCCGCAACTGGGTTCGATCACTTGCGCTCCTGCCTTCTGGAAGATCTCCAGGTAGCCCTTGCTGACGCAGTACTCGCGCGTCTGCTGCGAACCGAACTGCAGAAAGAACTTGCAGCTGTCGGCGACCTTTCTGCCCTGTTTCAGTGCATCACTAAGCACCAGGGCGTACATATCCATGTCTTCGTTCTTGCCGGCGGTACAAGTGCCACCGTAGGCAATTTCGACCGGAACCGGCGTGTTCAGTTCGCGGACAAACTTGCCGTTGCCCGGATCGCCTGGCGTCGCGATCATGGGATAAATGTCCGACGCGTCAAACTCGATCACGTGGGCGTAGTGCGCGTCCGGATCGCTGTACAGGCCTTCCACCAGCGTTTCGGCCTCATTCTCGCTCATGCCGCGCCGCTCCATCAGGAACTCCGTCACCTTACGGTCGGGAGCCACGATGCCGGTAAAACCGCCAATCTCGGCCGCCATGTTGGTCATGGTGGCGCGCTCGTCCACGCCCAGCGCTTGAATGGCCTCGCCGGAATACTCGATTACCTTCGCCAGAGCCTTGCCGGAACGGATGTACTCCAGCGACAGCAGCTTCAGGATAAAGTCTTTCGCGGTGACGTTTTTGCGCTTCTTGCCGCGAATAATGACCTTCACCGACTCCGGCACCTTCACCCGGACGTCTTTGGTGAACCATGAATTGAATACGTCGGTGGTGCCAATGCCGAACGCTACGCAACCCATAGCGCCTACGTGCGGCGTGTGAGAATCGCTGCCGACGTTGACCTGTCCCGGCAGCGCGTAGCTCTCCGTGACGATCGAGTGACAGATGCCTTCCGAGCCCTTGCGGTCTTTCAGCTCCCCATGCAACTTGATGCCGCGCTGCTTGGCGAAATCTTCCTGTTTCAGCTTCAGTTGGGTTGCCAGGTCCAGCAAGCCCATCTTGCGCTTTTCTTCCGACAGCACTTCGTCCAGGAACGTCAAGTGGTCGCGGAAGAACATGATGGTGCTTGCGTCGGTGACTGGCGCGTCCTTGCCCAGGAAATGGTCGAAGAAGATGGCCGCCATCGGCGTGACATATTCATGGCTGAAGCGCAGATCGACGCGCGCGAAGCCGGTATCGCCCGGTTTCACGGCTTCCACGCCAACCTGGTTGTTTCCATGTAGCATGTGGCGGGCAAAAATCTTCTCCGCGATGGTCATGGGCCGCGGCTTGGTGGTGATGGGCGGCAAGAAAACCTTGCCCTGCAGGCGGGCCACGTTGAAAGGGAAGAGGCCGCCATACTCGATCACTTGGCGGGTTATTTCGTCTTCACCGCTGGTGAACTCGACCAGGGGAACTTCCTCGCCGCGCCGGATGCTGTCGATCAGGTTGAAATTCGTCGAAGTCAGCACGCCCAGGTTCTGGCAATTCTGTTTGTAGATGCGCTCAATATTTTCCGCGATCACCAGCTTGATGCCGGCTGACATCTCGGCGTACGGCGACTGTTCGCGGCTGGAGCCTTTGCCGCGGCGCTTACCGCTGACGGCGCACACGAATCCGCCCTTCTTCACGTCACCGCGCTTGATAGGCGTCTCGTTGCCGCACTTCAGTCCGGTGTAGGGAAACTCGCCCAGCGTCTCGTCAAAAAAGAAGCAGATATGGGCCGGCGTGATCTCGTCGGTGGAGATATCGTCGCGCAGCTTAGGATTGCGTTCCGGGTGCTGGGTGTCCCAGGGAAGGTCTTCTCCGGCGAGCTGGCGCTTGATGAGCTCGGGATCTTCGGTCAGAAAAAGGATTCGCCCCTGCAGTCGGACCATGTCGGGGCGCTTCTCAACGGTTCGGTTCAAAAGCGAGTTGTTCACAAGTCAATTTTACCGCAGAAACAGCGGCCGGAAACACGCTCGAACGATCGTTCGAACAAATAGCTGGAGGGCCAGATGTCCGGGCATTCTGGCCTTCTTGATCGGCTCGTTCAGGATTGTTTTTGGGATTTCACCTTGTCGTCGCCAAGTTCGCCTTTCATCTGTCCCTCCCGAGTTGCGCACCGGAGGGTTCGGATTCAGCGCACGGCGTTCATCCGGAGTTGTTCCCCAGCCTTCGGTGCCGGCTGTGGGTGCAGACGGATTTACCTCTCCTGTTTCCGGGTTGACGCTGGGGTTGGTGGCAAAGTCTTCTTCTGAACTTCTTTTCTTGTCATCGTTGGCCATATGCACTCCTTCTCACAAGCTGAGATGGCGTCATGGCTTGCAGGGATGGCGCGAGGTGCAGCCCTGCTCAACTGTAAACCACACGAGAAACAGCGTTATTGATTTCCTACTTTTTGATAACTTTGGCCCGCCGCTCCTTAGCCCAGCCTTCTTTCACCGTTTGGCGCGTGCGGGAAAGGGCCAACGAGTCGTCGGGAACGTCCTCGGTGATACAGGAAGCCGCGCCAATGTAGGCGCCTTTTCCGACACGAACCGGCGCCACCAGGGTGGTGTCGCTGCCAATGAAGGCGCCGTCTTCAATCACTGTGGGACTCTTATTCACTCCGTCATAGTTGCAGGTGATGGTACCTGCACCGACGTTGACGCCCGCTCCAATGTCGGAGTCGCCGAGGTAGGAAAGATGATTGGCCTTCGATCCCTTGCCCATTCGCGTTTTCTTGGTCTCAACAAAGTTTCCCAAGTGGGCGTTCTCGCCAATGTTGCTTCCCGGGCGCAGGCGGGAGTAGGGACCCAGTTGAGCGCCGTCGCCTACGACCGAGTCGTCCATGATGCAGCCGGGGAGCACCAGTACCTTGTTGCCGATTTCGCAGTTGGTGATCACCGAATACGAGCGGATGCGGCAGTCCGAACCGATCTTGGTCTTCCCGATGAGCTGCACGAACGGCTCAATCACGGTATCGGTTCCAATCTCGACGTCGGCGTCGATGTCGCAAGTCTCGGGGCGGAAGATTGTTGTCCCGGCCAGCATCAGTTCGCGAGCTTTCTTGGCGCGAAGCTGAGCGTCCAGTTCCGCCAGTTCAATTCGCGTGTTCACCCCTAGAACCTCGTCGGAGTTTTCGGCGCGTAGGGCAAGAACTTTTTCTCCGGCTTCCCGCAGCAGCACGGCGATGTCGGTCAGGTAGTACTCATGATGGGGGTTGTCAGTCCCGATCTGATGGATGTGGGCGTATAGCGGAGAGGTCGCGAAGGCGTAGATGCCAGAGTTGATCTCGCGCTGTTCCGCTTCGTCGCCGCGCAGCGACTTTTGTTCCACCACGCGCTCGATCTCGTCCGTCTCTTCGCCTTGGACGATCTTGCGGAACACTCGTCCATAGCCGGTCGGATCGGCAGGCTCGGCGGTCAGCATGGTCATGGCCGCCTGGTGGGCGAGGTGGAAGTCGCGCACCCGTGCAATCGTTTCGGCGGTAATAAGCGGTACGTCGCCGGAGAGAACCAACACGTTCTCAAATCCATGCAGGGCCTCGCCGGCCTCCATCATGGCGTGGCCGGTGCCGCGCTGCTGGCTCTGCAACACAAAACCTATACCGCTGGATTCCATTGCCGCCCGCACTTTGTCGGCTTCGTGGCCGATGATGGCGAAGATGTTCGCCACTGGAACAACTTCTGCCGCAGCTGCGACCACATGAGCCAGCAAGGGCTTGCCGGCGATTTCGTGCAGCACCTTCGGCCGGTTGGACTTCAGACGTGTTCCTTTTCCGGCGGCAAGGATGGCGATAGCAAACGTGGAGGCTTTGTTTTGCGACGATTTGGCGGACGTAGAGTTTTTGGGCATGTCGGATCAGGTCTGCGATTGTGTTACTGGCTCACGGCCGCTGATGGACTGCGGACGTCGGGGAATCGCGCACTTCCATCATAAGCTGCAACAGGTCTTGCGCGACACGGTGGGTGTCGTGACGGGCGACCAGTCCATCGTGGCGCATCTCTTCCAACATGTAGTCGCCAAGCACCGGAGTGACGCCCAACTCCCGGATTTGGTCCGCATCAGACTCAATCTGCGATTGGCCCTTCTCGGCATATTTCGCCGCCAGTTCCGGCGAAGCCGGTGTGCGATTCACGAAGGCGAAATCAAAAAAACGATGCCGGGCATGTTTATACAGCGCACGAATATGATCGGATGCCGTCAGCCCAAGGCTCTCGTTGGCCTGGGTCATCAGGTTGCACACGAACACCTTCACCGCTCGTGAACTCGCAATGGCCTTGGAAACATCCCGCACCAGCAGGTTCGGCACCAAGCTGGTGAAAAGTGAGCCGGGTCCAATAGTGATCAGGTCGGCGCTCTCGATGGCAGCCAGTGCCATGGGTAACGCCTTGGCATTTGCCGGCGCCATCCGCAACTCAACGATGCGGCGGTCACTGGCGGTGATGTTGGTCTCCCCCCGCACGAATGAGCCGTCGTCCATGATGGCGTACAACTGCGCGTTGCTGGTGGTCGCAGGATAGATGTGGCCGCGAGTGGCAAGGATCGCCGACGACTGCTTGACTGCCTGGCTGAAATCGCCGGTGATGGCCGTCATGGCCGAAAGAAACAGGTTGCCAAAACTGTGTCCGCCTAAGCCTTCGCCGGCAGGGAACCGATATTGGAAGAGGCGCGACAGCATAGCCTCCTCTTCCGACAAGGCCACGATACAGCTACGCACGTCACCGGGCGCGGGAAGGTTGAGTTCTTTACGCAGCCGTCCACTGGAACCTCCATCATCGCTGACGGTGACGATCGCCGACAGGTCAGCAATGCTGGGTGGCACACCGGGCTGGCATTCTTCTGTCGAGGTGGTATGACGTACTGCTTTAGCCCGCGCAACAGAGTGGATAACCCGGTTCCCCCGCCCATAGCGACAGCATTCATGGGCCGCATGTTGGCGGAGATGGAGTAGCTGGGCATGCAGGGTTAGAGACTACGAACTAATAATGCCACTTGTCTGGTTCGGGCCCAGTATCAGCACTGGTATCAGGGTAGAGAAGTTCAGTGAATCTGGGGTCGTCTGCCAGGTTCTTGAAGTCGGAGTCATTGCGCGCCTGATAACGGTTGGCAGGATTCAGTCGGATGGCTTCGTTCAAACCATTAATGGCCTCAGGGAACCGTCCCGTGAGGCAGTTCAACGCGGCCATGCCGTACCACACGAAGTCGAGCTTGGGAGCGTTCTTAGTCAGGCTGTCGAAATTCTCCCGGGCAGTAACGTAGTCGCCCATGTTCATCAGGGACACGGCGTAATCAAACTGCTCTTCCGGGGTCTTGAAGGTCGTGGCCGAACGGCTCATCTGCTGGTTGCAGGTGGCCAGATGTACGGTGGCGCGGTCCGCCAGTTCGGCGCTGGGTCCGGCCAGCACTTTCTCGAAGTAGGCCTTTGCCTTGTCGTACTTGTGTATCTGGAGCGCCTTTAAGCCGGCTTCGTAGTTCTGCACGGCATGCGCAAACCGAGGATCGTCTCCGACTTTCATAGGCTTGCTTCCCCGACTTCTGCCTTCGAGGCTTGCGGCTGTTTGTAAGCCTTTTCCCTTGTTACTCTTAGAATCGATTTGTTTAACGGTGTCGGCGGCTTTTTTCTTCATCCGGCGAGTGTCCCTCGAGTCGATAGCGACCAAAACCGCGAATTGGGCTTGGAAACCCTCAAAACGACGCAGGCTAGTTCGCTGAGTTATACCCGCAACTTAGGAACTCGTCAACCCCGCTGGAAATCACGGGGTTAATCGCTCTTCGCCGCCGTATCCAAGTCTATCGACTTCCAATCTCCATTGATGATGCCCGCGCGGATCTGTGCCGGGGTTTTCTTCAGCTTATTTTGCTCATAGGCGTAAAAGACTTCCTTCATGCAGGTGGCGCAGTGCGCTCCATGCGTTCCCTCGAAGCAAGTGTGCAGGCTCTTGTGTCCACCCCGCTCGCAATAGCAATAGCAAGGCATTTGATTGATGACATCCGGAATCTTCGCGGCCAGCTCGTAAGCCTTGATCTGGTACGGGTACTGGAAGGACTCACCCCACAGCTGGTCCTTGGGGAGGATGCCGGACACTTCGCCCGGCTTTACCGGGCCATTGTTGTAGGCCGGAACGTGGTCTCCCTGGGCCATGCAAACAACACCAATAAGTAGAATCAGAAGCAGTACGGCAGGTCTTTTCATCACATAAATCCCTTGGGTTGCATTGTATCTAAGAAAGCGACGATGTGCGCTGGAGGGGGCGACCGGCCGGCGTGAGGTGCCCTCTGTATCCGGACAATAGGAGCGGCGCAGCAGGCTTTCGAGAGGTCGAAGGTTCCGCTTGACCCTCGATAGGGGGCGAGCCATAATGACGCGTCGTTCGATCCGCCGCCACACCGGCAACGGTGGCTCCCTGGCGCATTGTTCATAGCGAAACTAACCCGGCATCCCTTTGCAAATTGGTCCAGCCCCGGGGCGAGGTAGGAGGTTTTGTCGATGCCCGAACCGCACGAGCGAGTTGGCGATTACGAAATCATAAGGGAACTGGGCCATGGAGGCATGGGCCAGGTTTACCTGGTGCGCAACGTTATCTCAGACCGCGTCGAGGCCATGAAGGTTTTGCTGCCCGATCTGGCGCAGCAGGGCGACCTGGCGAATCGCTTCATGCGTGAGATCAAAGTCCTGGCCAGCCTCGATCACCCCAATATCGCCGTCTTGCGAACCGCATTCACCGCCAACAATCAGTTGGTGATGATCATGGAGTACGTCGAAGGCGATACCTTGGCCCATCGACTGGAGAGAGGCGCCTTCACCACACCGGATTCGGTGAATTACATCGGACAGGTGCTTTCGGCGCTAAGTTATGCGCATAGCAAAGGCATCATTCATCGTGACATCAAACCCGCCAATATGATGCTGACGCCACACGACGTGGTGAAGCTCATGGATTTCGGCATAGCCCGCTCCAATAGCGATCTGGGCATGACGGTTACCGGGGCGACCGTGGGATCGCTGGACTACATGTCGCCCGAGCAGGTAAAGGCGGAGCCCACCGACGCACGCTCCGATCTTTACTCGGTCGGCGTGTCGTTGTATGAAATGCAAACCGGTCGGCGGATGTTCAGCGCGACCAGCAGCTTTTCCGTCATGGAAGCGCACGTAAAGGAGATGCCTCGTCCCCCTATTGAACTGTTACCCACGATGCCGAAGGCGCTGAGTGACATCATCATGATGGCTGTGGCGAAGGACCCGGGGCAGCGCTTTCAGACGGCTGAGGCTTTCCGAAACGCTTTGTCACAGGTCACCGGCAGTTTAGCCGTGGCTGCGACAGCCGCCGCGACTCCTCATCCCCAGACCATGGTCACGCCTCCACCGGCGCCGTATACGCCACAGAATGCTACCCCGCACCCTGCAACCATGCTGATGCCAACGCCGACGCCTGCGCCTCACGCGTACGGAACCCCGACGCCCGCTGGTTATAGTGCACCTACGCCGGCGCCTTACGGCACAACTCCACCGCAGGCAGCCCGGGGCGGACGTCACGTGGGTTGGCTGCTGGCCGTTGGCATATTGGTTCTGGTGGCGGTTTTCGGGGGAGCAGAGGTGTATCTCCACAAACCCGAGGCGACTGGCGCGTCGAATGAGCATCCCGCAAATCCAACGCCGACACCGGTACGACCCGCTCCGGCTCCCATTGGTGGAACTAGCGCATCTGCCAGCGTGACTGTGAACCCACCCGCCAAGCCCAATCCAGAGCAGCAACCGGTTCCCAAGGCCACGCAACTGGCCAAGGTGAGTCCGCCGCCGGCCTTGCCTCCCGCGCCGGCGGGTCCTTCAGCGGAAGAGCTGGCGGCACAGAAGAAAGTGCTGGACGAAATGGAAAGCGAAACCGACAAGTTGGAAGGCAGAGCAGCGGCGGTGGAGAGCAGTGTGGGCACACTGGAGCAGCAGATGCACCAGAGCGGCCTTGGCTTACGCGGAGACATGGTTACAGCGCGCAGCAACATGCGCAACGACCTGGCCAAGGCGAAGCAGGCGATGGATAACTCCGACATCGACCGCGCGAGAAAATATCTGGATCAGGCTGACCACGAGATTCAGAAGCTGGAGGCGTTCACCGGTCGCTGATGGCCAAAAACCGGTCCGCTATTCTGGCGCTTGCCGCCGTAACTATAATGAGGGATGGCCGTCTAACTGTCAGAAAGAGGTTTGATTCCCACCCCTTGACGGGTGGTACGCTCCCTAAATGCCTCCTCCCTCAGCTAAGGAAGAAATAGCGATACAGCCGGCAGCGTCGGCGACTCCGATCTGGTCGGGGTGGCTGCGCGACGTTGTCATTTCGCTGGCGGTTTCGGCGTTCTTTATCATCTTCCTCTACCAGCCGGTAAAGGTAGAAGGCACCAGCATGATGCCTACGCTTCAAGACCAGGAGCGAGTGTTCATCAACAAGTTCGTCTACAAGCTGGAGCCCATCGAGCGCGGCGACGTTATTGTTTTCCGCTATCCGCGCGACCCTGCCAAGAGCTATATCAAGCGCGTGATTGCCGTGGCCGGCGATCGCGTCAGCATCGACGATGGCGTGGTGTTGGTGAACGGCCATCGTATGCGCGAAGCCTACGTCCCCGAGATGTATGAGGACGCGCGCTCGTATCCGGAGACTATCGTCCCGCCGCACGCCTATTTCGTCCTGGGCGATCATCGCAACCTGAGCAACGACAGCCGCGACTTTGGTCCGGTAGACGAGGACTTTGTCTACGGCAAGGCGGTGTTTGGATATTGGCCGGTGGCGAAGCTGGGAACGCTGCGGTAAAGCCGGGACCGCTATTCGCTGTTCGCTCTGATTTGACGGATGGCAAATCGGCTTGCGCTGCTGCATGACAAGTACATTTCTTCGCCCACTTCTCTGAAACGCCACTCCTTGTAACTTGAATCGCCTCCCGACGATTACCGTTCGATCGGCGGGTTTGCGTGGAAAATCTGCGCGGGCTTGCTGGTGGGGAAGAGCGCAGACCTTGCCGGTAGCCGCAGGGCACAAGGAACAGAATGCCATTCTGACGTATCCCGAAGAGCTAACAGCGAAAAGCGAGCGGCGCTAATTCAAGAAAAATTTCGTGTACAACGTATCGCGTTGCGCCGGACGGAAGCCTGCATCACGAATGATCCTGCGCAACTCTTCTTCGGTGGTGCAATTGCGAACTCCGGCGGCACGCACGACGTTTTCCTCGATCATGACAGAGCCCACGTCGTTGCCTCCAAAGCGCAATCCGGTCTGGCACACTTTCAATCCCTGAGTGACCCAGCTGGACTGCACGTTTTCGAAATTGCTGAGGAAGATGCGTGCGATCGCCAGGGTTTTCAGGTACTCGACCGCGGTGGCTTCATCCCACCCTCGGCCGCCTAAAGCCGTGTTCTGCGGCTGGAACGACCAGGGGATGAATGCCGTGAAGCCGCCAGTTTCTTCCTGCAGATCGTAGATTGCCTGGAGATGGTTGATGCGGTGTTCGTAATTTTCACCCACCCCGAACATCATGGTTGCCGTTGTGCGCATGCCCAGCTTGTGGGCGGTGCGGTGAACGTTCAGCCAGTCGGCGGTCAGACACTTCAGGCGCGCGATCTTGAAGCGCACCTCGTCGTCCAGAATTTCGGCACCGCCTCCCGGGATGGAATCCAGCCCGGCCTCGCGCAAGCGAAGGATGGTGTCTTCAATGCTCAGGCCGCTGACCTCGGCGATGCAAATGATCTCCGATGCCGAGAAACAATGCATGTGTACCTGTGGGAAGCGCTGTTTCAGGCCCCGCAGCATGTTCTCGTACCAGGCGATCTTGAGATCGGGATGCAAGCCTCCCTGCAGCAACACACCGGTACCGCCCAACTCCACCGTCTCCCGCACCTTGTCATAAATTGTTTCCAAGTCGAGAATGTAGCCCTCTTTCGCCAGTTTGCCCTTCAGCGGACGGTAAAACGCGCAGAAAGTGCAGTATTCGGTGCAGAAGTTGGTGTAGTTGATGTTGCGGTCGATGATGTAGGTGACCACGCCGTCAGGATGCAGTTTGCGGCGGAGGGCATCGGCTTCCATGCCAATGCCAATCAGGTCGTCCGAGTGGTACATGTCCAGGGCTTGCGCTTTAGTCAATGACATAGGAATGCTTCAACTTACAACCCCACCCCTTATTCTAACGTTCTCAAGGTGAGTAGGGAAGCGACGTTAACCGGTGCTACTGCAGGTCGCGCGGCTTGGGATGCCTCGATTTGGACAAAAGTGGGCGAAACAATGTATTCAAGTCGGAGTTTACAAGAGTGCGCTACCCTGCCTGAACTTAATGAGTTTAGCAAGTAAGCTGCAGGACCTATCTCCCAAGAGCATAATTAGTGAAGGTTTGGCTTGAAAACAGTGGTGAAGCAAAGCACTCCGGAAGGCGGGAAGAGATGAAGCTCCTCATTTTTAGAATTTCATCGGTCGGTCTTGGCACGCTTTTGGGTTTTTGTCTTACGGTGACACAGCCGTCATGGGCTGTCCTGGGGGACAACGCTGCCTCCGTGCTGGCCGACCAGGCTCGCATGAAGGGTACCCTTCATAGCACTGATAGAACTTCGTACGTGCTGCACGAAATCACTCTGGCTTCGGGAGACAAAATTAGAGAATACGTTTCTCCCGCCGGAGCGGTCTTCGCCGTAGCCTGGGACAGCCAGGCGCCCCCAAACTTCCAGCAGCTCCTTGGGCCGTACTATCAGCAGGCGCAGCAGGCTGCCGCTGACAAAGCTGCAGCCCAATCCGCGGACGTGCAGCAGCCGCGGCGCAGAGGCGCGCCTATCGCGATTGAAACCCCCACTCTGGTCTTTTACCAGGGCGGACGCCCGCGCAGTTTCCACGGACAGGCCTATATCCCCCAACTTCTACCGCAGGGCGTAACTGGCCAGCGCCATTCGCTGAAGGAGATTGAACCATGCATAAGCTTGGGCTGTTACTTGCGGTAGCTGGCATTCTTACTTTGTCCGCCTGCGGTGGAGGCGGCGGCGGTGGTCGAACACTCCGCCGCATCACTGCAGTGAACGTGACCTGCTCGCCCACCACCGTTACTTCGGGTCGGACGAGTACAATGCTCCGCGACGGTGAGCGGGACAGGGAACTTCAGCTCGACGGTCACCTGGAGCACCACCGCTGGGTCGATCATCAATTCCGGATTATTTACTGCTCCGGTGGTGACGACCAGCTTGTTGGTCACGGTGACGGCGACCTCGACCAGGACACTACCAAGTCGGGAACAGCCAGCGTCACGGTCAATCCGACCACGACGACGCGTCAACGTGCAGCCCATCGTTGTCGACCAAGGGCCAGCCGGACGTCACCGGAGTGGTCGAACATTCCTTACACGACTGTTACCGTATGCGTGCCGGGAACCAACTACTTGCCAGTCGATTGATCACGTGCTGGTCGACACCGGCTCTTACGGTTTACGGCTCATCTCGGGAGCGCTAACGATTTCGCTGCCGGCAGAAAACGATTCCAGCGGCAATCCGCTGGGCGAGTGCCTGGTGCTTCTTGGATGGCTACGTCTGGGGGCCGGTGCAGTTGGCCGACGTCAGCTGGCTGGAGAAGTCGGCTTCGAACATTCCGGTACAAGTCATGATTCCGTCCAGCAGCTCGCCGCCGGTGCCCATCCAGTTGCTCCAGCCAAAGTCCTCCGGGAGGCAATGGCAATGAGGGGGGCAGTGCGCAGACTTTTGGGGCGAATGGTGTGATCGGAGTGGGCTTGTTCCCGCAGGATTGCGGGCTGGCTTGCACCCCCGGCTTCTCCCTGCAGCCTCAGTATTACGATTGTCCTGCTTCGGGGTGCACCGAGACTTCCGTGACCCTTGCCCAGCAAGTGCCTAATCCTGTGGCGATGTTCGCCACCGACAACAACGGTGTGCTGGTATCGTTGCCGGCTGTACCAAACGGCGGCTCGCCTACGGTGAATGGCAATTTGATTTTCGGCATTGGCACCCAGTCGAACAACCAACTGAACGGCGCGCAAGTTTACGCTGTCCCCGACAGCGGCTCTACCGCCGGAGACATGACGACGATTTACAACGGTCAGTCGTTGACCCAGAGCTTTATCGACAGCGGCTCGAACGGGTTCTTCTTCAACGACTCCGGCATCCCCAACTGTTCCGGCCAGAACTCCACGTGGTTTTGCCCGGCTACATCGCCCGACAACCTCAGCGCGCAAAACCAGGGCGAGAACATGAGCACTCCCATCACGGTGAACTTCAGCTTGGAGGACGCGAGCACGTTGTTCAATACCGGCAATTCCGCGTTCAGCACGCTGGGAGGCTCCGGGCAGTCGAACCAGTTCGACTGGGGACTGCCGTTCTTCTATGGAAGAAACGTATTCACCGCTATCGACGGAGCGAGTACGCCGGGTGGGACCGGACCGTATTTCGCCTACTGATAGCAAGAGTCTTGTCGCCGCCGAGGTCAACCCTTGGCGGCGTTTTCATGAGTTCACCGCAGACCCTGAGTTACGCCTCTGCCGAGTCGCTCTCACCCGGATTCACAGGGAATTCACCGGACCGCAATCGGCACGCAACCTGTGGTCGCCAGAATGCTCCCGAGATTCCAGCGCTTTCACAGGAATCCTTCCAGGGAAAGGAATTAGCCTATGTCAAAGGAAGCTGCCCATCACCACGCCCAAGCCGCCGAGCATCATGACCAAGCTGCCGAACACCATCGTGAGGCCGCCAAACATCATGAAGCGGGCGATCACGAGAAAGCCGGCCACCACGCGCACGTAGCGCACGGCCATCACGCCCACGCGACGCATCACGCCGCGGAAGCCGCGAAGCATCATTCTGAGGAGCACGGCGAGGTGTAAAAGTCAGCGAATGCTCGCAAGCGTGGATGTCACGAGCGTTCGCATAAGGAAATCGAAGCGCCGAAGCGGCGAGGACATTCAGTCCACCAGATAGCCGGTTGGGCGTTTCGATTGTCTGATTTTACAAACGAGTTTTAAGCGACTTTCTCGGTCGGACGAGCCCTCTTGCCATTCGGATGCTCGCGCTTGTAGCGCCACCAGTAGTACAAAGCGACCAGACTGGCGGAAACCGACAACCCAATCAAGGTGTAAAGCAGCGGCTGATAGTACTGTGCCATCCAGCGGACGATGTGCTTGCCATAGTGCTGGCCCAGGTAGGCCAAGAGCGTATAGCGAACGCCGCGGCCCAGGGTGAGTGCCGCCAGGAAATTCTTCCAGGGATATTTCAGAGCACCGGCTACGATCAAAATAGGCACGATCGGCATAGGCGGCGGGCAGAGTGCACTAACCGCGACAGACCAGAAACCGTAGCGTTCGAAGATGGCGCGAGCCTGCTTGGCCCGCTTCTTGGATAGCTTCTTTTCCAGCGTCTCCTCGCCGCCCTTAACTCCCAGTCGATAGGTGAGATAACCGCCCAACACTCCGCCGACGGTCGCCATGACTGCGTAGTACCACCATAGATCGCGGCGCGCCGCTGCCAGCAATATCGTCGCAGCGTCCATGCTGCCAGGAAGCGGCACCACGGAGTTGTCCAGCAGTCCCAAGGCGATCAACCCCGGGCCGCCAAACTGCATTACCAAGTGCAGCATCGATGATTTCTTGCCTACCGCTGCCGAGACGACGGACATTCTATGTACCTACATTGTGTGTGCGCTTGCTGAATGGTTAGAAGCAGAACAGAGACGGAGGGATCGGGTCAACCGTAGACAATAGGCGTCGTTGGTAAACAATCTTGCGTTTCTCACTATTTCCGGGCACCCCCAAAGGCTACCGGGCCGAGAAAACGCAGATCGGGCACCTCCGGAATCAACCCGATCTCTTGGGCGGACTGCAGAAACAGTTTCAGGCCGGCATGGTTATCGCGGCCGAGGTAGTAGTCGATGTTTTCGGTGAGATAGCTGCGAACGTCGGCCTCGCTCAGATTCAACCGCGGCGCCCAATCCTTTGCGATGGCGGCAATGCTCTCTGGTCGCAGGCCATGGTCGCGAGACTGCTGAAATAGCTTTGCCAAGTCGAGCTCTTTCGGTTTGCGGTCAAGCGCGTCCAGTCGTACCGCCCAGAAGGCGAAGACAAACGCCTTGCCAGTGGACTCGTGCCACAGATGGGCTAAATCGTACTGATAATGGCCGGAATTGGGCGGTACAACCAATGCCGCATCGCCAATCAGCAGCGCTGCGTCGTGCTCCCGCAACATCTCGTCGAGTTGCGGAGGGTGAGGTGTTAACTTCCGCGGACCACCGAAAAACTTGGTGAAGAGGATTTGCAGCAGCGCAACTGAGGTTCGGGAAGAGGTATCGGCAGCAACTGTCTTCACATCCTCGATAGGTTTCTTACTCACCAGCAAGATGGAGCGCACCCAGTCCTTCGACGCGATTGCTATGTTGGGCAGGATCACCAAACTGGGAATTTGGGCGTAGGTGAAGGCCGGAATGATGCCGATATCAGCTTTGTTCGCGGCCAGTGCAGCCGCGCAAGCCGACGGAATTGTGTACTCGATTTCGAAGCCTCGTCCCGCTTCGCCGTGCTCGAAATCCCACATCAGGGGCGCTGTATTGAGAAAGGAGATAGCAGAGATACGCAGGCCGGTCATGAAATTCGAGTCTAACAAACGCGGCACATGTTCGATTGCGATCGGCCCTTTCACAACCATTGCTTCCGTGACCCGTGTCCTTGACCGTAACCATCGAGCAGGTTACCCTGCGCCTCGTGTGGCAACACCGGAGCAGGAGTTTTCATGGAAGTGACCGTCGATCCGATTCGCGTAGCGGATTACGCTACTAATCGCAAGCTGCAGTGGTTAGCCCTGTCCTTGACGCCCGGCGTGGGGGCAGGTCGGGGTCGTAAACTGATCGAGCGTTTTGGCAGCATTGCTCGAGTCTTCCAGGGATCGCTCACCGAACTGGAGGCGGCCGGACTGCCCGCAACCGCAGCCCAGAGCATCGCCTTGGGAAGGTCTCTGGAGTTGGCGGAGTCGGAATACGACCGCGTGCGCGAGGAAGGTGCCACGGTCATCGTGGCCGGCGACGCCGAGTATCCCAAGCGACTGCTGGAAATCTATGATCCTCCGCTCGTGCTTTACCTTAAAGGAAGGCCGGAAATCGTAGATGAGGTTGGGATTGCCGTGGTCGGTACGCGACATCCCACTCCCTATGGCTTGTGCATGGCGGAGCGGCTGTCATGTGACCTCGCGGCCCACGGCCTGGTGATTATTAGTGGCATGGCCCGTGGTGTCGATACCGCTGCCCATCGCGGAGCCTTGAACGCCCGCGGGCGCACGGTGGCGGTCTGGGGCACCGGCATCGATCAGGTTTACCCCAAAGAGAACCGCAAGATGGCCGACCAGATAGTGGAGTCTGGCGGTACGATCGTGAGTGAGTTCCCTCTGGGTACCTTTCCGGCGCCGCAAAACTTCCCCATCCGCAACCGGATCATCAGCGGCATGTCCCTGGGAGTGCTGGTTATTGAAGCGGGGGAATACAGCGGAACACGGGTTACATCCCGTTGCGCACTGGAGCAGGGACGGGAAGTGTTCGCGGTTCCCGGCAACGTCACCAACAAAGGCTCGTGGACTCCGAACACATTGATAAAACAAGGGGCTGCGCTGGTGGCGACGTGGGAGGACGTCTGGGAAGCACTACCGGCCGACACTCGTCTGGCGTTGACTCCGGTGGAGCAGTCTGCATCGGCGGACCAGGCTGCAGCATCATTGTTCCAGGCACCAGACCTGTCTCCTGGCGAAAAAAGAGTCCTGGCGCTGCTGCGATCGGACGAATCGACCCACATAGATCAACTGGTCGAGCGGTTGAACGCGCACCTCGCCTCGTCGGAAATCTTCACCGCGTTGTTTGAGCTGGAGCTGTGCGGCCGGATTAAGGCGCTGCCGGGGAAGTATTACGTACGCAGTATGTAGTGCGGCGGCGGAACGCGGCAATCTGCTGTTAGCTCTTCGCTGTTCACTAAGTCGGACAGACGGCCGTTGTGACGTTAAGAAGGGGCGGCGTGCATGAGAAATTATGAAGATCATTGAAAGACACGGCGAGGGCGATGTTGAGCGCGCCCAAGAGCTGCGGACCGCTCGCGTTGCCAAATGTGTACGCGCTGGATGTCCGTAGAAGAGCGAATGCCGTGTAGCGCAAAGCGATAAGCGAGGTATCGCCAAATCGTTGACAGGTGGCCGTTTACCAGTAAGCCGGCAGCACTTACCGACTGGCATAATTTCGCCTGGCGGCAAAATCGTGCTAGCTTCTTAACGTAATCCGTACTACTGAGGTTCCATTGGCAAAAGGTTTAGTTATCGTCGAATCGCCGGCTAAGGCGAAGACGATCCAAAAATATTTAGGCTCGGGATACGAGGTCGAAGCCTCGCTCGGCCACATTAAGGACTTGCCCAAGAAGTCCCTCGGCGTCGATCTCGACAACGACTTCTCCACCGAGTATGTCGTAATTCCCGGCAAGGAGAAGGTCGTCGCCCGGCTGAAGAAGCTGGCCAAGACGGCGAACGCCATCTATCTGGCGCCCGATCCCGACCGCGAAGGCGAAGCCATTGCTGCGCACCTGGCCGAAGAACTCGGCGGCGACAGTGTTGACGGCAAGAAAAAGGGTAAGAAGGACGGGATACTCATCCGCCGCGTCACTTTCAACGAGATCACCAAGCGCGCCGTGCAAGAGGCTTTCCTGCATCCTCGCGATATCGACACCAACCTGGTCGATGCGCAGCAAACCCGCCGTGTCCTTGACCGACTAGTCGGCTATCAGATTTCTCCGTTGCTGTGGGATAAGGTTCGCCGTGGTTTGTCTGCCGGACGTGTGCAAACCGTCGCCCTGCGCCTGATCGTTGAGCGCGAACGTGAAGTCAAGGCGTTCATTAAGGAAGAGTACTGGACCATCGACGCCACGCTCCAAGGCCAGAAGCCGCCCTCGTTTGACGCCCGGTTCATCGGGATCGGCGACGAAAAGACTCCCATCACCAATGGTGACGACGCAGAAAAGATCCGGGCTGCGGTCGAAAAGGCCGACTGGAGCGTTCGCTCGGTCGAGAAGCGTGAGCGGCGCCGAAGCCCAGCGGCTCCTTTCACTACCAGCAAGTTCCAGCAGGACGCCTCACGCAAACTGCGCTTCAGTGTGAAGCGCGCCATGATGATCGCTCAGCGCCTGTATGAAGGCATTGATCTTGGCGGTGAGGAAGGTACAGTCGGTCTCATCACCTACATGCGTACCGACTCGCCCCAGGTCTCTAACGATGCTTTGGCTGAGGTGCGGGAGTTAATCGGCAAGGACTTTGGCAAGGAGTTTCTGCCCGAGGGTCCCAACATCTACAAGTCGAAAAAGAGCGCCCAGGAGGCCCACGAAGCCATCCGTCCGACCTCGGTGGCCCGTCATCCCGATGAGGTGAAGCAGTTTCTCCAGGAAGACGAGTACAAGGTTTACAAGCTCATCTGGCAGCGTTTTGTGGCCTCGCAGATGAATCCTGCGGTCTTCGATCAGACCACCGTGGACATCGACGCCAAAAGCGGCAATGACGTCTATCGGTTCCGCGTCACCGGTTCGGTCCTCAAGTTCGAAGGCTTCCTCAAGGTGTACGAGGAGAGCAAAGACAATAAGGATGAAGAAGACGAAGCGCTCAAGCACAAGTTGCCCGCGCTGGTGGAGGGCCAAAAGCTGACGCTGAAGGGCCTGAGCCCCGAGCAGCACTTCACCGAGCCGCCTCCGCGCTTCAATGAAGCCTCACTGGTGAAGGAGTTGGAAGAGCGGGGCATTGGCCGCCCATCCACGTACTCGGCCATCATCAGCACCATCCAGGAGCGCCAGTACGTGCAAAAGATCGGTGGAAAGTTCATTCCCACCGAGATCGGCTTCGTGGTTACCGATCTGCTGGTGGAGAATTTCAAAGACATCTTCGATCCGCAGTACACGGCGCGGCTGGAAGAAGAGCTGGATGAAATCGAAGATGGCAAGGAGAGCTGGACCGACGCCCTGAAGGACTTCTACAAGAAATTCGCTAAAGAACTCGACTATGCCGAAAAGCATATGGAGAACGTGAAGCGAATGGAGAAGCCCACCGACGAGAAGTGCGAGCGCTGCGGCTCTCCTCTGGTCATCAAGTGGGGCAAGCATGGGTCGTTTTACGCCTGCAGTTCATACGATAAAACCAATCCCGAGAGTTGCACCTTCACCAAGGAGAATCCCATCGACCTGCCGGACCTGGATTCGGCCGATGTGCAGGAGACAACGCAGGAAGAGTATTGCGAGAACTGCGGCCGTCCCATGGTGCTGAAGCGGGGACGATTCGGCCAGTTCATGGCCTGTACTGGTTATCCCGATTGCAAGACCACTCGGCGTCTCGATCAGGCCAAGAAGGTGCCGGACATTCCGCTGGATGAGAAGTGCCCGATGTGCGACCGCAACCTGCTGATCCGGCATGGACGTTTTGGAGAGTTCATATCCTGCAGCGGCTATCCGGAATGCAAGTGGGTGAAGCAGAACTACATCGGAGTAAAGTGTCCGGATTGCAAGACCGGCGACCTGGCAGAGAAGAAGGCTCGCACGCGGGAATTTGTTCTATGGCTGCTCGAATTATCCCAAGTGCAAGTTCACTTCGGCCTATAAGCTGGTGGATGAGCCCTGTCCAGAATGCGGCAGCCCGTATCTGCTGGAGAAGAACCTGAAGTCTGGCAGCTTTATCATGTGCCCTAACAACAAACGTTCTAAAGCTGCCGAAGGCGAGGAGCCCAAGCGGCGCGGCAAGAAGAAAGCTGCCGCGGACGAAAGTACGGTTAAATGTGACTACTCGCGCGAGATTACCCCGGAAGCCGTTGCATAATAGATAGCGTCGCTTAACCATCGACAGCCCGGCCGTCAGACGCCGGGCATTCTTGTGAAATTGAGGTGAAAGTTATGGCGGAAACAAAAGGCCCCTCCCCCGCAACGCAAACCATTATTGCTCACCTCGTGGTGGCGGACGGCGATGCGGCCGTTGCGTTCTACGAGAAGGCCTTTGGTGCAAAGTCTCAAGGAGTACATCACACCCCGGATGGCAAGGTGATGCACGCGGAACTGACCGTCGGCGATGCCCGGTTTATGCTGGCCGACGAATTTCCTGGGATGGGTTCCGTTTCACCGAAAAAACTGGGTGGCAGCCCCGTGGTTCTCAACCTCTACTCCAACGACGTCGACACGCTGTTTGAGCAAGCGGTGAAGGCGGGGGCTATCGTCACCATGCCTCTGGCAAATCAGTTCTGGGGTGATCGCTACGGCCAGATTCAAGATCCCTTTGGCCATCGCTGGGCCTTGGGGCAGCACATTGAAGATGTTGCGCCTGAAGAAATGGAGCGCCGCGCCAAAGAGGCTTTCGCGCATATGCCAAAGTCGTCCTAGGCAGCTACTTCGTTTGCCGCGGTGGGTTGTTAGCCTGACCGCAGCAAAATGTCATCGGGGTTCCGTCAGCCCCGGTTTCCCTACTCTTATCAGTCGTACGTTCTGGAGGATTCATGAGCACTTCGCAGCCCAACCATCACGATGCTGAACTGGTTCTTAAACTGTACGATCTTCGCCGCGAACATGTGATGCGCGAGGCTCGTAACTTTGTCTTTGGTTTCGCCCCCGCTTCGATTGATGACGTCATGGCAGTCATGGGCGCGTTCGGCACCAAGGAAAACGCCTACCTGCGTCAGGTCTATAGCTACTGGGAGATGGCCGCCACGCTGGTGGTCCACGGCACGCTGAACGCTACGCTAGCCCAGGACACGCTCCAGGAAATGTACTTTGTCTACGCCATCATGGAGCCCTACCTTGTGGACTTTCGCAAGAAAATAAACTCGCCTGACTTTCTCAAGAACATGCAGAAGGTCGTCGAGGGCGATCCTCGCGGCAAGGAACGCATTGAGGCCATCAAACAGCGCCGTGCAGAATTCGCTCGCCAGCACGCGGTTGCCGCAAAGCATGGTAGTTAGCGCCAGTCCCGGTCGATAATAGTCCGGTGCCCGTTCCGGTCGTCCTCTGGCTGGAACGGGACGTCATTCTCGGAGCCTTCAACTAGCTTAGGTATTCCCGCGTGTAGGGGTCGTGGCTGCGCAACAATTCGGCGGCGGTGCCTTCGAACAGGATCTTTTCGTCGCGCAGGATGACAAACGTGGTGTGAAGATCGCGCGCCGGGCCATCCGCCACCGGCAGCATCTTGTTCTTCTCCTGGTCGAAGTAGTGGCTCGCCATGGTGAAGGCGTCCTGCAAACGATGGGTCACCAGCAGGGAACTGGTGTGATAAACGTCGCGCTGCTTCACCACCAGCTCGATGATGGTGTTGGATGTGACCGGATCCAATCCGCCGGTCGGTGAATCGTAAAGCAACACTTCAGGCTGGGTGATGATGGCCCGAGCGATGGCCACTCGCCGCCGCATACCGCCTGACAGCTCCGACGGGAACAAATTGACCGTGTGCTCCAGTTCGACGAAGCGCAATGCCTCAAGAACGCGCTGGTGGATTTCCTCGGTCACTTCTCCGGTTTCCTCAATCAAGCGATAGGCGACGTTTTCTTCCACGTTCAGCGAGTCAAACAGAGCGCTTTCCTGAAACACCATACCGACCTTGCGCCGCAGGGCGAACAGCTCCTGCTCGCGCATCCGGGTAATCTCTTCTCCCAGCACGATAATGCGGCCGGAGTCCGGCTTCAGCAAGCCCAGAGCCAGCTTGAGGATCAGCGTCTTCCCGGTACCGGAGACGCCCATGAGCACCTTGGTTTCGCCGGGTTCCAGCTGAAACGAAAGCTTATCCAAGACAGGATGATCGAAAGCGATAGAGACATCGTCGAAGACGATGGCCGGCTCGGTCGCACGGGGGCGGGACGCGTCGCGCTGCTCAGTTGGGGCCAGGGTGTTCATGGTTCAGTACTGGAAAAGCCCCATCAGCAAGCGAGTCATGAAGAAATCGCTGACCAGAATGAGCACGGATGCGGCCACCACGGCCTGGGTGGTGGCGCGGCCCACACCCTGCGTGCCGCCCTTGGCCGACAGCCCGTAATAACAGCCAATGGTTGCGATGATGAAGCCAAAAATGACCGGCTTGCTCAATCCCATGATGACGTCGCCAAAGCGCAGCGCCTGATAAGCCGTCGTCCAATACTGGTTGGGGTCGAGACCCAGCAGCAGGTAGGAAATCATGAAGCCGCCGGTCAGTCCTACCAGGTTGGAGATGATGCTCAGGAAAAACAGCATCACCGCGCTGGCGATCACGCGTGGGGTTACTAACTTCTTGGTGGGATCGACACCCATGGCACGCATGGCGTCGATCTGCTCGGTCACTTTCATGGAGCCGAGTTCGCTGGCCATGCCGCTGGAATTTCGTCCCGCCACCATCAGGCCGGTCAGCACTGGGCCCAGTTCGCGCACCATCGACAGCGACACCAGCTTGCCGGTAAGGGAAAGCGAGCCGAACTGTTGCAGGGTGCTTGAGGTCTGGAGAGCCAGGACTGCGCCGGTGAAAAAGCCGGTCAGCACGACGATGGGCAGGGAACCGACGCCGATCAGGTCAGCTTGTAATAGTGTGTCGCCGTAATAGCGGGGCTGGGCGAAAATATTGCTGAGCGAGCGTCCGGCGAGCAGGGAATATTCCTGCACTGCCGCGACTTGTTCCTTCGCGAAGTCAGTGGGCGAGAAAATGGGCATCGGCGAGCTGAAACAAACTCTGCACGAATATAACAGAGCGGCGCTGCCCGGCCACGGTTCGGGACCTCGGTGAGCCACACGGGTGTTTCGCCACAGTCGAATTGTCTGCATTTCCAGTCTCCGAAGCCGGGGTTACCGAACCGGAACCGTAGCTTTGCGCCGAGCCTGCGCGTGGTTTAAGATGCAGTCCCACGCTGTAGGCAAGGTGGAGGGGGCCCGGTAATGGCGTTTCAAGTCGATAAGAGTCCGTTCGATCCCGAATCGGGGTTCGAATACTACATCTGCTTCAAACCGCAGTTGGAGGTTGAGGGAGATGAAGTGCAGTCACGGATATCGGTCGAGGCTGCCCTGTCACTCTCTGAAACTGGCGATGTGGCCGATCTCAGCTTCATGCTGCCGAAGATGTGCCGGAACGATCACGCGCTCTCGTTTCTGAAGCGCGATCCGACTGCGGCATGTGTGGAGAATCGCGTGTTTATTGCTCTTCCAGGACTGAACGGCGATGCCGTCTTCAACGCTCCCGCCACGCTGGAACTCGATCACTCCGGCCGCATTGTGGCCATCGAGATCAACGGCTGTATCCCCAAGACCAGTACGTTTAAGCCGGCCCACGCGTAGAGAGGCCGCTTTTCGCCCAACAAACCGCAAGCTTGGTACTTGCCTGGACCCGGATCGATTTAAGCAAAAAGCGAATGGCGAATGGCGCCATTCCGGTATCATCTCCGCGTGGCTGATCTCAGCGCTTTCGTCCTGGCTGGCGGGCGCAGCTCGCGCATGGGTTCCGACAAAGCTTTCCTCTCCTTGGGAAGTCGTACCATGCTGCAACACGCTTTGCAGATCGCGGCCTCCGTCTCGCGTCGCCCACGAATCGTCGGGGCTAAAGAGAAGTACGATTCCTTCGGCCAGGTAGTGGAAGATATATACCCGGGCTGCGGACCGCTCGGCGGGATTCATGCCGCCCTCAGCACGACTGCGACCGACCTCAATTTGGTCCTCTCTGTTGACATGCCGCTGATGACCGCAGAGTTTCTCGGCTGGCTGGTGTGGCAGACCGAGGCATCAAGTGAGTCAATCGTCATGCCCGACGCTCTGGGCGGCCCACAGCCGCTCTGCGCGGTGTATCGTCGACGGGTGCAGCCAGTGGCCGAGGAAGCGCTGCGGCGCGGAGATTACAAGGTCAGGCGCGCCCTTGCCGCCGTCCCTACCCGTAAACTTGCCGAGCAGGAGATAATAGCCGCTGGTTTTTCGCCCGAAATATTTCGCAACGTGAATACCGTCGAGGAGTTCGAAACATTGGCCCGGCAGGAGATCCGGCCAATCGAGAAGAAAAGGGAAGTCACCACCGATGAATGACCACAAGCCCTACATTGAGTTCCAGGACGTGCACAAAGCTTTCGGCAGCAATGTCGTGCTCGACGGCGTGAGCTTCGACGTGATGCCGGGCGAGACCGTCTGCATCCTGGGTCGCAGCGGTGTGGGCAAATCGGTATCGCTGCACGAGATCATGGGCTTCCTCAAGCCGGACAAGGGGCGGGTCTGGGTGGCCTACGAGGACATCACCGATTACAACGAAGAAGAAATGGAGCGCATTCGCAAGAAGGTCACCATGGTCTTCCAGAATGGCGCCCTCTTCGATTCGCTGACGGTTGGGGAAAACGTGGCCTTCCCGCTGCGCGAGCGCGGCGGACTTCAGGAAGAACAGATTTACCAGATCATTGACGGACTGCTCGATATGGTAGGAGTGCGCGAGTTTCGCGACCTGCTGCCCTCCGATCTCTCAACCGGCATGAAGCGGTCGGTGGCGATTGCTCGCGCCTTGGCGGCGCAACCCGACGCAGTGCTCTATGACGAGCCGACGACCATGGTCGACCCACTTATGGCTCACTTGCTGGGAGATTTGATCAAGAAGCTCAAAAAGCAGCTCAAGCTAACCAGCATTGTGGTAACCCACGACATGGCGCTGGCTAAAAAGCTGGCCGACCGCCTGCTGTTCCTGCACGAGGCGAAAGCGATCTTCTTCGGGACGTTCGAGGAAATGGCGAAGTGTAAAGAGCCGATTGTCCAGGAATTCCTCGAGCTTGACTCGATGGACTTCGAGCGCTTCTTCGGCGCCCAGAGACCGGCACATCAGCCGCGCTTCGAAGCCCCGTAACGGCCGACCTCTGCCCTTCGCCTTTCGCAATGACCAAAGAGTCCATCATGGCCGGAGCGAAGGGAAGCAGCGGCATGCTGTCCTGCTCCGTGACACTGAAGGCGATCAGAACCCCTGCGCCACCAGTCGGTCCACGGTGAGCGAACCCGCCTCGTCGCGATGCGTCCATTTCTCCAGATACTTGGCGACGATATCGGTCTCGATATTCACCGGATCGCCAGCCTTCAGCGACGCCAGGTTGGTCATCTTCACCGTATGAGGAATGATGGCGATGGTCAGCCGCAGCCCTTCCAGCTTGGCAACCGTCAGGCTGATGCCTTCAATGGCAATCGAGCCCTTGAAGACCACATACTTTTCCAGGTCTTCAGGGATATCGAGCACCAGCCAGAAGTCGTCCGCGTTGGCGATAGGCTCGAGCGCTACAAAGCGGGCAACGCCGTCGACGTGCCCTTGCACCATATGGCCGCCCATGCGGCCGTCGGCCTTCAGGGGCAGCTCCAGGTTAATTTGCGCACCCTCGGTGATGCGCGAGAGCGAGGTGCGCGCCCAAGTTTCGGCAGCCAAATCGGCGCAAAACGAATCGGGCTTGATGTCCAGGGCGGTCAGACACACACCGCTCACCGCAATGCTATTGCCTTCCTTCAACTCTTTGGCCGAGTTCGGGGCGTGAATGGTGATGCGATGATTCCCGCCGCGCTCAACGATGCTGCGTACGGTTCCAACTTCTTCCACTAATCCGGTAAACATGAGTGACCTCGAAAATAGCTATTAATAAATAAGACTTCAGTCGCAAACAGCGACCCAACGTAAACGCTACTTCTAACATTCTGGCCAAGAGCAAAGGCGAAATAGCGGACACCGGCTACCCTTAGACCAGTCGCATCTCAACTTCGTACGGATCGCGCAGATATCCTTCCACGGCAAAATCTTCTCCGAAGCGATGCAAGGTTAGCGACTTCACGTAGGCTGCCTCGCTGATGCGCTGATAGCCCGCTCCCATGGCAAACGGAATTGAGCCGGTTCCGGCCAGAATCTTGGGAGCGTAGTAAAAGAAAATCTTGTCCACAATCCCTTCGGACAACGCGGCCCAGTTCACCATTGCTCCACCTTCGATGATAAGGCTGGTGATCCCCCGCTCGCCAAGGTTAGCCATCACACGGTCGAGGTGCGGGCGACCATCCACCGTGGGCGAGCCGCTGGGAAACACCAGCGTTCCATCCTCCGGCGACCGGCGCATGGGAACTTGCTCGACCTGTACCCCACGCGCTTCCAACTCGCGCCGCTTGTTCTCTTCAGCGAAGCAGCAGAAGACGATGAGGTCGTCGTGGGCAGTCTTGACCACCCGTGACTCCAGCGGTAAACGCAAGCGTGAATCGAGGATGACGCGCAGCAATGGTCTGCGCCGCGGCAGTCCCGTGCGGTCGGTGAGCAGAGGATCGTCGGCAATCACCGTTCCCACGCCGACCATGATGGCGTCATTGGCGTGCCGCATCTCGTGCACGTGCGCCCGTGCAATGTCGCTGGTGATCCAGCCCCCACTGGGCCGCAGAGAGCCCAGGCCGGAATCGGTGTCCGCATCACCCGGCGGAGGCGCAATCTTGCCGTCCAGCGTCATGGCCGTCTTCAACGTGACAAAAGGTGTTTTGTGCTGGATGTATTTGGCGAAGGCCTCATTCAGCTTCCTGGCTTCAGCCCGCAGCAAGCCCTCCTCAACCTCAATGCCCGCTGCACGCAGCTTTTCCAGTCCCCGTCCGCCCACTTGGGGATTGGGGTCGCGCATGGCAACGAACACACGCTTAATTCCGGCAGCAATGACAGCGTCGGCGCAGGGCGCGGTTCGACCTACATGCGAACAGGGTTCCAGGTTGATATAAAGCGTAGCTTCCGCCGCCTGCTTGCCGGCCTGGGCGATGGCCAGCACCTCGGCGTGCCTCACACCTTCGTAGGTGTGCGTGCCCCTGCCCGACGATCTTGCCGGCAGGCGAAACCAGCACCGCGCCCACACAGGGATTTGGCGAGGCCAACGCGACACCTTGCCGAGCCAGGTCCAGCGCTTGCTGCATGAATTTCTCGTCAGTTGGACGGATTGTCATTTAATCGAAGAGGGAGTTCACGAAGTCTTGAGGGTTAAACGGCAAAAGGTCGCCGATCTTTTCGCCAACACCGACATAGCGCACCGGTAGACCCAACTCCTTGCAAATGGCTACCACCACGCCGCCCTTAGCCGTACCGTCCAGCTTGGTCAGCACAATACCCGTTACGCCAGCCGACTGGGTGAAGAGGCGCGCCTGCTGCAAGCCATTCTGTCCGGTAGTTCCGTCCATCACCAGCAAAGTTTCATGCGGCGCCTGGGGACTGAGGCGCTGCGCCGTGCGGCGCATTTTCTCCAGCTCGGCCATCAAGCTGGTCTTGGTGTGGAGTCGCCCGGCGGTGTCGACGATGACGTAGTCCATCTTGCGCGCCTTGGCCGCTTGCATGGCGTCATAAAGAACCGCTGCCGGATCGCCTCCCGGCTTGTTCTTGATGACTTCCACCCCGGTGCGGTCGCCCCAGATCTCCAGTTGCTCGATGGCGGCAGCGCGAAAGGTGTCAGCGGCGGCCATCAATACACTCTTGCCCTGCGAGCGCAGCAGGTACGTCAACTTGCCGATGGAGGTCGTCTTGCCAACCCCGTTGACCCCGACCACCAGGATGACCTCGGGTTCGCCGTCAACCCGGCTCACCGGCCGCTTGTCGGCGGCGTTCAGGATGACCAGAATCTCTTCCTTCAGAACGCGCTTCAGCTCATCGATGTTGGAAACCTGCTTGCGATCGATCTTGTCGCGAAGGGCATCCAGTATGGTCGCCGTAGTTGCGGTTCCCAGGTCGGCCGCGAGCAGCGTCGCCTCCAGATCATCCAGCGTCTCGCGATCAATTTCCTTGCGAAACGCCACGACATCTTCAATTCGCTCACTGAGGCTTTCACGCGTGCGCGTGACCGCCTCTTTCATGCGTTTAAGAAAACTGGGTTTTTCTTCTTCTGTACTGCCGAATAAGGTTTGAATCATGAAGAAATCCGTCGCGCGAAGCTCAGGCAGCAACCATGCGCAGAAAATTGCGCAACGAAAGCCAGCTTTTCGCGAAGCTTCATTATAGACAAGCGCCAGCAGCCTTGCCGCATTCGACGGGTCATGATGCACCTTCGCTGCGCCGAATCCATCCTGTATCGCCGGACATCCAAAGAACTTACTTACAGGAGGGTAGGCCATGCCCAGTTGCGAGCACGTGAAACTCGCCAGTCCCGATGTAGCGCCCAGCGACGACGGCTGCACGGAATGTCTCAAGGAGGGGCAGCGTTGGGTTCAATTGCGTAAGTGTTCCATGTGCGGACACGTCGGTTGTTGCGACTCCTCGCCCGGCCAGCATGCCAATAAGCATTTCCAGGAAACCGGCCATCCGGTGATGGAAGCCTTCAAGTCGGGCACTTGGAAGTGGTGTTACGTCCACGAGGCGTATGTTTAGCGGCTCTTCGTCTTTCGCTCTTCGCTCTTCGCCAAATCAAATCCGCGTCGTTTCTTGAGAGCTGTAGCGCACGGGCCAGGAAGCATTGCTTTTGAAGTTAGCGAAAAGCGAACGGCGAACAGCGAACACCGGTCGTATTGTGTACTCTGTATTGACTGGAAATACCCTTAAAAACAATGGTCCTTCTTACTGGTAACCCGCGGCGCGGACTGCATAGCGGCGTGCTTCTTTGCTTGTGCTTATTGCTGGGTCTCTCTTCCCAGTTGGCGTGGGCGCAAAATCCTTCGCCCTGGGTCGATACCAAGCCGCTGGCCGTCGATACCGGCGTCACCGGACTGAAGCTCACGCTTCGTCGCCTGCACACCACGGCCCGGCTAATGCACACCGTGGCCCATCCCGACGACGAAGATGGCGGCATGCTGACCCTGGAATCGCGCGGACATGGCGTAAGCGTTCTACAGCTTACCCTCAACCGTGGCGAAGGTGGACAGAACAAGGTCGGCAGCAATCTGTTTGACGAGTTAGGCATCATCCGCACGCTGGAGTTGCTGGCGGCCGACCGTTACTACGGAGTCGAGCAGCGCTTCACCCGGGTGGCCGATTTTGGTTTCTCCAAGACCCCCGAAGAGACTTTCCAGAAGTGGGGCGGCCACGATGTCGCGCTCGGTGACATGGTTCGGGTCATCCGCACCTTTCGGCCCGACGTTATCTGCACCCGCTTCCAGGGGGCTTCGCGCGACGGTCATGGCAATCATCAGGCTTCCGGCATCCTGACCCGCGAGGCGTTTCGCGCCGCCGCCGATCCCAGCCGTTTTCCCGACCAGATACGCGAAGGCCTGCAGCCCTGGCAAGCCAGCAAGCTGTACATGGACAACGTGCACGCCGATGAAGACTGGACCATCAAGCTGGAAACGTCGCAGAACGATCCGTTGCTGGGTGAGACCTACGTGCAGTTCGGCTGGAAGGGCCTGAAACACCAGCTTTCCCAGGGAGCCGGCGACTGGAACCTTCCTGAAGGCCAGCGCTTCAGCTACTACAAACTGATCGACTCGGCGCCGGGCGGAAGTGCCGGCACTCCCCATGAGAAAGACTTTTTCGATGGCATCGACACCACCTTGCCGGGATTGGCGGCGCGTTTAGGTAATGACCAATCCAAGGTGCCGTGGCTGCGTCCGCAACTGCAGGCCATCGCCGGGACTGTCGACCAGGCCACCACTGCTGTGGAAAAAGACCCGCAATCCGCAGGCGTGCCACTGCTCCACGGATTAAATCTAACCCGGGCCCTCATCGCCAAAGTAGAGCACTCCACTCTGGCCGGGGCCGAAAAAGCCGACCTCCTGGACAATCTGCGCACCAAGCAAGATCAATTCGAACTGGCTGCCAATCTGGCGCTGGGCGTGGATCTTGGTGTTGGTCCGGGAACGCCTGATGGTCGGCCGATGGCCGCCAGTTTCTCTACCGGAGAAGGCGATGTACTGGCTGCGGTCATCACCGCCGGGAAGCCGTTTCTGCTGATGGCAAAACTGCACAACGGCAGCGCGGTGCCAATGGAGCTAAAGCAATTTGCGCTGGACGTTCCTCCCGGCTGGAAGTCGGAGCTCTTTATGGACAAGGCGCCGAAGCAGATCGCGCCTGGCGAGGGCTGCGCGTTGACCTTCCGGGTAACGCCCCCCATCGACGCCACTCCAACCAAGGCGTACTTTCATCGTGACGATCCGGAGACGGACGCCATCTACAAGATCGACAACCCGGCTTATCTCACCATGGCGCTTCCTCCGCCACCGGTATCAGCCCACGTGGTCTACAGCATCGGCGGAGAAGAGGGCATGATCAGCAGCGTGGCCCGCACGCCGATGCACGACAAGAAAAACGACACCTGGTCGATGCCGCTCGCGGTGGTGCCGCCGTTCTCTGTCGACGCCTCTCCGTCCACGCAAATCATCGCCGCAGGGACCACTCCCTCAGCTGACCTGAGCGTCGAGGTTCGCACCACCGCCGATCATGAGACAGGCACGGTTCATCCCGAGGTACCCATGGGGTGGACGGTGCAGCCTGCGTCGGTGCCGCTGACCTTCACGGCGGCCGGCGAGCAGACCGCGGCATTCAAGGAATTTCCCGATGGCGTGAAAGAGGGACGCTATCGTGTGCGCGCACTGCTTAACTCCGGCGGCCGCGATTACAACGACGGTTACAGCCTGGTGGCACGTCCTGATATTGGGGGATTCTTTTACTATCAGCCGGCACAGCAACGGGCCAGCGTAGTCGAGGTGAAGGTTCCCCGGAATCTGAAGATCGGCTACATCATGGGTGCGGGCGATGACATCCCCACGGTGCTGCGCGAGTTAGGGCTGGACGTAACCCTGCTTTCGCCGGACGACGTGAAACAGGCTGATCTCAGCCGCTTCCAGACCGTCGTGCTCGGCATTCGTGCCTACGACACGCGGGAAGACGTGACCAAGAACAACCAGCGACTGCTTGATTACGTGCATGGTGGGGGAACGTTGCTGGTGCAGTACAACACCTCGCCCGACCAGTTCAACGGCGGACACTACACGCCTTACCCCGCCGAATTGAGCCGCGACCGTGTCACCGTAGAGCAGGCGCCGGTCACCATTCTCGATCCGCAGAGCGCCGTCTTTCACTATCCCAATCCGATTACGCCGCAGGACTTCAATGGCTGGGTGCAGGAGCGTGGCCTGTATTTCATGAACAAGTGGGACCCGCAGTTCACCCCGCTGCTGGCCTCGAACGACCCTGGTGAGCAGCCCATGAAGGGTGGCCTGCTGGTGGCGAAGTACGGCGCCGGTTATTACATCTATACCGGCTATGCGTTCTTCCGGCAGCTGCCGTTCGGTGTTCCCGGCGCCATTCGTCTCTACGTCAACCTGCTGAGCGTAGGACATGAATCAAAGTGAACCGGCCCCACGGCCGGAGCTAATCCGCGGCATTGGATTAGCCCAGGCCACTACCCTCAACATGATCGACATGGTGGGGGTAGGGCCGTTCATTACCATCCCCCTCATCATCGTGGCCGCGGGCGGGCCGCAAGCCATGCTCGGCTGGGTACTGGGAGCGGTCTTTGCGCTTTGCGATGGACTGGTCTGGGCCGAGTTGGGTGCGGCCATGCCGGATGCCGGCGGCTCGTATCAGTACCTCAAAGAAATTTACGGACCGAAATCTCTGGGACGCCTGCTGTCGTTTCTTTTCATCTGGCAGTTGTCATTCAGCGCGCCGCTTTCCGTCGCATCGGGCTGCATCGGACTGGCGCACTATGCGGGATATCTCTGGCCCGGGCTGGAACGAACCCTGCTGGCGCACACGGTTCACCTGGGCATTCCACTGATCGGCACCCTCGAACTCCGCCTGCTGGTGATGCCCGGGACGTTCGTTGCCATAGGAACCTGCGCGCTGGTCGTTTTTCTGCTGTACCGCCGCATCACGGTGCTGGGCAGGATGGCGCAACTGTTGTGGGTTGGCGTCGCGCTGGCGGTCGGCATGGTCATCGTCTCCGGTCTCACGCATTTCAGCGCTGCCCGCGCTTTTGATTTTCCGCCCGGAGCGTTCAGCCTGTCCCCGGCATTCTTCACCGGACTCGGCGCTTCGATGCTCATCGCCACCTACGATTACTGGGGCTACTACAACGTATGCTTTCTGGGCGGGGAAGTGAAGGACCCGGGACGCACCATCCCGCGCGCCATCATCATTTCGATTGTGGCCATAGCCGCCCTCTACCTGGTGATGAATATCTCGGTGCTGGGCGTCCTCCCCTGGCGTGAGCTGGCGCAACACTCCGGTGATCAGAACAACTACATCATCGCCACCTTTATGCAACGGATATACGGTGCGTGGGCGGGACGTCTGGCGGCCGGCCTCATTATGTGGACCGCCTTCGCCTCGGTGTTCTCGTTGCTGCTGGGATATTCGCGTGTGCCCTACGCCGCCGCGCTCGACGGAAACTACTTTCGTGCGTTCGCCCGGGTCGATCCAAAGGGTCGCTTTCCCACCATTTCGCTTTTGGCCTTGGGCGGGGCGGCGATGCTGTTCTGCTTCTTGCGCCTCGCTGATGTCATCGCGGCGCTGGTGGTGATTCGCATCCTGCTGCAGTTCATCGTGCAAGCGGTGGGAGTGATCGTCTTGCGCCGTCGAAAACCGGATATGCCACGACCATTCCGCATGTGGCTATACCCTCTGCCTGCGCTGATGGCCATCATCGGATTTCTCTACATTCTTTTGGCCCGGCAGAATTTCATGCGCGAAATCCGATACAGTGTCGCGATCCTGCTCGCCGGATTGTTCCTCTATTGCTTGCGCTCCTACCGCCGGAAAGAATGGCCGTTTGCTTCGCTGCAATCCTGACTCCTGCCTGCTGTCGAACCTCCGCTATTGATCACGAATTGCCAGCCGCTCGCAACAGCCTACTTAAAACGACTTCGCCTTCCGCTTACTTTTGTTGCCGGGGGAAGTCTCATGGCTGATGGCCACTGGCGGAGCATGGCGCGCAGGAGTCGTTTCACCCCAGCCGCCGATAGACTCGTGCGTGTTGCGATCACCAGCGGGGCAAGCGCCGCCTATGGTTGAACCCGCGCCGCTCCCTACTCCACCCTTCATTCCGGGAAAACGGCGCCCGACTTTTGGCCCGCTGCAGGAACCTCTGTTCCGCACGCTCTGGATCGCCTCGGTCGTCAGCTACACCGGTACCTGGATGCAGAACATGGGCGCGGGCTGGTTGATGGCCTCGCTCACCATGTCGCCGCTGATGGTAGGACTGGTGCAAGCCGCCGGCAGCATCGCCGTCTTCTTCGTCGTGCTGCCCGCGGGCGCCATCGCCGACGTGGTCGACCGCCGCAAGCTTCTGCTGTTCACCCAAAGCTGGATGGTCCTCGCCGCGGCGGCCCTGGGAGTTCTTACCCTCGCCGGCAAGGTCACGCCGAATCTGCTCCTGCTGTTTGCGCTGCTGATGGGTGTGGGCGCGGTGTTGAACGATCCTGCGTGGCAGGCCATCACCCCAGAGACGGTCTCTCACCGCAACTTCGCTGCCGGCATTGCCCTGAATTCCGCCGGCTTCAACGTGGCGCGCGCCATCGGCCCCGCCCTGGGAGGCTTGGTTATCGCCGCCGCCGGGTCGGGCATGGCATTTCTGCTGAACGCCGCTTCGTTCTTCGGCGTTATCTATTTCCTCTACCAGTGGAAGCGCAAGCCGGCGCGCAGCCCTTCGAAATCGGGGCGGATGATGCGAGCTATGTTCGAGGGCTTCCGCCACATGCGAAGCTCAACCCCGGTGAAGGCGGTCTTGTGGCGCAGTGCGGTCTTCAGCATTCCAGCCAGCGCATTGCTCGCGCTGTTGCCGCTGCTTGCCCATCCCTTCGGATCACTAGGCTATGGCCTGCTGTTGGGCTTCTTCGGCCTTGGCGCTCTTGCTGGGGCTGCCTTGATGCCATGGTTGCGAGACCGGCTCTCCGCCGATGCGCTGGTCTCCATCTCCACCGTGTTGTTTGCGTTTACTACCTTTGCTGGAGGACGATGGCCCGGCCTTCCGCTGTTGTCGGCGACCTTGTTGCTGGCTGGAGCGGCATGGATACAGGTTCTGGCCAGCTTGAACGTGTCAGCGCAAACCATGTGTCCTGGCCACATGCGGGCCCGTGCCATCTCCATGTACCTGCTGGTGCTGCAGGGAGGTCTTGCCGGCGGCGCAGCGCTGTGGGGTGCCATTGCCGAATGGGTGGGGCTCTCCCGGTCCTTGTCCTTTGCAGCCTTCGGGCTTCTGGTTGGCGTTGCGGTTGCGTCGTGGTGCAAGCTTCCTTCCGCCGATCTGCAACCAACTACGGCTGGAATGGACTAGAATTCTCCCACACCAGGTATTCCGACTATTCCAAGAGGAGAAGCTTTGATGCGAAAAGAAGTGATCGTGGGAATTCTGTGTCTGGTATTAGGCTCGGCAGCCAGTGCTGCCGCAGCGACCCCTCAGGCGAAAACCGATGAGAAGCCGACCTTCTCGGCAGTGTACGACCGCTCGCTGACCGGCGTGGAAGGCGAGGTTGTTTCGGCAGCCGAAGCCATGCCCGAAGACAAGTTCAACTTCGCGCCCACCCAGGGTGAGTTCAAGGGCGTGCGCACCTTCGCCCAGCAGATCAAGCACATTGCCGCCGTCAATTACATGATCGGCGCGGCCATCCTGTCGGAAAAGCCGCCCGTCGATATCGGACAGGAAAGCGGCCCCGCGAACATTACGTCCAAGGCTGACGTAGTGAAGTTCCTGAAGGATTCGTTCACCTATCTGCACAAGGCGCTGAACACCCTCAACGAGAGCAATATCCTTGAAAAAGTGCCAGCGCCATGGGGTTCGAATAAGGTCACCCGCCTCAGTCTGGCAACCATCGGGCTCGGCCATCCCTTCGATCACTACGGTCAGATGGTGGTTTACCTGCGCATGAACAGCATCGTCCCCCCGGCCAGCCGCGCGCAGTAGCAAGAGTTGTATAGATTCCCTACAAAAGGGTGCGATTCGTCGCACCCTTTTGATTTTGTGCCAGGGCACCGCTCCCCCAGGCTGCCGAAAATTGTCCGCAGAGTCTTTTCAGGTAGAGCCGGCCTTCAGGCCAGCGTGCAGTCCTTCGATCTCTGGCGCAGAGTCGGCTTTCAGCCGACGGCACGCAGTGGTCGACTTCGCTGGCAGCCTGTTCAGGCCGGCAAGGGACCGACTCTGAACTTTGTAGATGTGCGATTCGTCGCACCCTTTTTCTTTCCGCGCTCATTCCGCCAATCTTCACTGTTGGTTCCAACATTTCTTTACACAAGAATCTCGAAAACTTCTGTGGAGATGCAGGGTTTCAGCAACCAGACTGACCAATCCATACTCGACTGCCAACTATGAGTTCGTTACCGTTATTCCGAAAATTCAGCGCCCTGGCGGCCATGATGACCACGTCCAGTGCGCCCTTTTCGACGGTCGCCGTGTTCGTGGCTGCCGGTGCATGGCGGCGAGTATCCAAGGAGTTTTACCGAATGAAGAAAGTTATTTTGTGTGCGCTGCTAGCCGCGGCCGTTATGTGCGGCGCAACAGCGCTCAACGCCCAGATGCAGGACAGCACGGGGCAGGCCGGTGGGCCGCCGCATCGCATGCCGATGTCGCCTGACCAGCGCTTGCAGCACATGACCAAAATGTTGAACCTCACTGCCGACCAGCAGGCGAAGATCAAACCAGTTCTGGAAAGCGAATCGCAGCAGATGGAAGCGTTGCACCAGGACACTTCGCTCTCGCAGCAGGACCGGCATAGCAAGATGCAGTCGATCCGCGAGACCAGCGACAGCCAGATCAAATCGATTCTCACGGCCGATCAGCAAGCCAAGTGGGCGCAGATGCAAAGCCGCCGCATGCAGCCCCCTCCGGGTGAAGGCCAGATGGGCAGTCCCGCTCCGGGCGCGCCTCCGCAGTAGTTGAAGTGACACAACGCAGCCGACGGCGGGAAAACATTTCCCCGTCGGCTGGTTGTGGGGCCCCGACCTGTCATTCCGGCTTTCGGACTTGTCCTCCCGAGCGAAGTCGAGGGACCTCCTGCTCTTCACCATTTCAAGAACCCACCCCCTAACGTCTGTCCAAACCCGGCAACCGATAGCCCACGGCCATTCGCTCTAACACCTCCAACCAATGCTGAAACTCTCCAATCGCAAGCAAAGATTGCAGTTAGCTGGGGGTCGCTTTCCCAAATCCAGCCAAGCTGCGATACTTGATAACTAAGCTGCGAGCTTCTCCTCTCCCCATGCCAGTTTGCATTGCGAATCGTCCCCGAAGGACGATGCGGAGAGGCTTACCAATAGCCGCGCTGAAAGGCAAATGAGCGACTTCTTAAAAGCCGTGCAGGAACGCGTCATCATCTACGACGGCGCCATGGGCACCTGTGTTCAGTCCTACAACCTTCCACTGGACGAGTTCTGGGGCAAGGATGGCTACAACGACATCCTCGTACTAAGCCGGCCCGACGTTGTGAAGGAGATTCACGCTGCATACTTCACCGCTGGCGCCGACGTAGTCGAGACCAATACCTTCAGCTCCACGCGAATCGTCATGGCCGAGTACGAAATGGCCGACCAGGTTCGCGAGGTGAACGTCGCGGCCGCCAAACTGGCGCGCGAAGTGGCTTCCAGCTTCTCGTCACCAGGTCGCAAGCGTTTCGTCTCCGGATCGATGGGTCCCACTACCAAGCTTCCTTCGTTGGGACACATCGGCTTTGACGATATGGCCGCGGCCTATGCCGAGCAGGCTGCCGCGCTGATCGAAGGCGGCGTCGACGTGCTGCTGCTCGAGACCTGCCAGGACATCCTGCAAGCTAAAGCCGGACTGGTCGGCATCTTCGACGCGATCAAGCAGACGGGGAAGAACGTCCCCGTGCAGGTGCAGGTCACGTTGGAGGCCACCGGCACCATGCTGCTGGGCACCGAGATCGGCGCGGCGCTGACCACTCTGGAGATGTTCGACGTAGCCATCATCGGCATGAACTGTGCCACGGGCCCCAAGGAGATGAATGACGGCGTCCGCTACCTGGGCGCGAATTCGCCGAAACCGGTATCGGTTCTGCCCAACGCCGGGCTGCCGCAGAATGTTGGCGGCCATGCGGTCTACGCCTTGCAGCCGCAGGAGCTCGCCGACTATCACAAGCAGTTCATCACCGAATACGGTGTAAGCATCGTCGGCGGTTGCTGCGGCACGACGCCCGAACACATCAAGGCGGTCGCCGACACATGCGCTAACCTGCAACCATTGAAGCGTGACATCAAAGTCACAGCAGCCGCGGCCAGCGCTTACTCCATGGTGCCACTCGACCTCGATCCCAAGCCGCTGATCGTGGCCGAGGAGATGAACACCACCACGCGCGTCGAGCACTTCAAGAACATGGTCCGCAGCCAGGACTATGACGGCATCCTCACGCTCGCCAAGAAGCTGGTCAACGAAGGCTCGCACATGCTCGACCTGTGCTGCGCGATCGTGGGCGAGGACGAGAAGGCCTACATAAGCAACATCCTGGAGAAGATTGCCACCCGCGTTCCCGCGCCCATCACCGTCGACTCCACCGAAGCCGACGTTATCGAGGAAGCCCTCAAGCGCATTCCGGGCAAGGCCATCATCAACTCCATCAACCTGGAAGACGGCGAGAAGCGCACCTCCAAGGTTCTGCCCATGGCCAAGCGCTATGGCGCGGCCGTTATTGCCCTCACCATCGACGAAGACGGCATGGCCCTCACCTGGCAGAAGAAGCTGGCCATCGCCCAACGCATCTTCCACTTGGCGGTGGACAAGTACGGTATCCGTCCCTGCGACATCATCTTCGACGCGCTGACGCTGCCCATCTCGACCGGCCAGGAAGATTACCGCACCGCCGGCATCGAGACGCTTAAGGCCGTCAAGGCCATCAAGAGCGAGATGCCCGAGGTCAAGACCATCCTCGGCGTCAGCAACATTTCCTTTGGCCTGAACGCCTATTCCCGGCGCATCCTGAACAGCGTCTTCATGCACGAAGCGGTCGATAATGGCCTCGACATGGCCATTGTTAACTACAGTAAAATCTATCCGTTGTACAAGATTCCTGAAGCGGAAGTTGACCTTGCGCGCAAGCTCATCTACCACGACCAGTCAGGTGGCGATCCGCTGCAGGTCTACATGGCGCATTTCGCCGGCAGCAAAGGTAAGCAGGAAACGACGACCGCGCACGTCGACACACTGTCGATTGAAGACAAGCTGAAGTGGGCCATCATCAACGGCGAAAAATCGGTAGGCGATGGCGCGAACAAGAAGTTGCTCGACGAGCTGCTGGAAGAGGCGCTGGTCAACTATTCGCCGCTCGACCTCATCAACAACATCTTGCTCGACGGCATGCGCACGGTGGGTGATCTGTTTGGCGCGCGCAAAATGCAGTTGCCCTCAGTGCTCGACTCGGCCGGCGTGATGAAAGCCGCCGTCGCCTATCTCGAGCCCAAGATGGAGAAGAAGGAAGGCAGCCAGAAAGCGACCATCGTGCTCGCCACGGTGAAGGGCGACGTCCATGATATCGGCAAGAACCTGGTGGACATCATCCTTACCAACAACGGCTACCGCGTGGTGAACCTCGGCATCAAGCAGCCTTCCGACGCCATCATCAAGGCTGCGATTGAGCAGAAAGCCGACGCCATCGGTCTCAGCGGACTGCTGGTGAAGTCCACGCTGGAGATGAAGTACGTGGTGCAGGATCTGCACCACCAGAAGCTGGACTTCCCGGTCATTTGCGGCGGCGCAGCTCTGACCCGCAAATACGTGGAAGACGATCTGCGCCGCGAGTACAACGGCGGCATCTTCTACGCCGATGACGCGTTTGCCGGGCTGCACATCATGGAAGACCTGGCCTCTCCCAACGGCAAGCGCGAGACGCGCATCGCCGAAGGCAAGGTGGTGAAAGAGTTTGTTCGTGCGCCGCAAGCCGGAGCCGGCGAAGGCGGCGGTGGGACAAAGCCGAACATCGTGATCGCTCCCGCGCCGAACATTCCGCAGCCGCCCTTCTGGGGAACACGCGTGCTGAAACCGGCCGACTTCGATCTGCGCGAGATATTCCAGTACATCAACGAGACGGCACTGTTCAAGAATCAGTGGCAATTGAAGACGGCCTCACAGGAAGACTATGCCCGACTGGTCGAAAGCAAGTACCGGCCGATCCTGAAAGAACTGGAAGAGGAAGTGATCGCCGCCGGCTGGTTCGAGCCCAAGGTGGTTTATGGCTATTTCGGCGCGCAGAGTGAAGGCAACGACCTCATCGTCTACGAGCTTCCCGACGGCTGGAAGCGGGGTGACGCCATCCCGCCGGAAAAGCTGCGCTTTACGTTCCCGCGCCAGCGAGAAGGCCGCGGGTTGTCGATCGCGGACTACATCCTGCCCAAGAGCGGCGGCCAGATGGACGTGCTGGGCATGTCCTGCGTGACCATCGGCGCGGTGGCCTCACACGAGACGCAGAAGTTGTTCGAAGGCGGGGAATACACCAAGTACCTCTATCTGCACGGGCTAAGCGTGGAGACAGCCGAGGCGCTGGCCGAGTTCTCGCATAAACGGATTCGCCAGGAACTAGGCATGGCGGGCGATGATTCGCCCAACATCCGCGACCTGTTTCATCAGAAGTATCGCGGCTCGCGTTATTCGTTCGGTTATCCGGCGTGCCCCAACCTGGAGGACCAGACCAAGCTGTTCGCGCTGCTGCATCCGGACGAGACTATCGGCGTGCAACTGACGACCGGATTCTTGCTTGACCCCGAGCAGAGCACCTCGGCGATCATCGTGCACCACCCCGACGCGAAATACTTCGTGGCGTAGGTTGTTGTGCTGCGCAATGTTGAGCAAGAGAAGCAATACTGAGAAGGTCAAGCACCCGAAGGCGCTCCGTCCAAGCTGGTTTGCTCGGGCGAGCTTTCCACACAACCACCGAACCTATCTGCGGCATGTTTTTGAGCTTTGTGTTTATGGCGTAAGTTTCCACGCCACGCCACAACCACCGGTGCAAGATCCTCCACCACCCCCCGACGCGAAGCCGTACAGGGTTCCCGTTGCATCCATGACCGGTGTGCCCTGCGGATAGCCCCCGTCCGCACCACCCGTAAAGTCATATAGATCGGTGTACGTCCAGCCTCCACCACCGGGCGTCAACTTGAAGATGTTGCCCGCGCTGTAAGCCCCCTCGCCTATCGTCGTCCCGTATAACGCGCCAGAGCCATCCATTACCAAATTACCTACTGGCCCGCCGAGGCCATTTCCTCCAAAGTTCCAGATCAGTGATGGCAGCCAACTTCCGTTGGAACGGGCCAATTCGAATACTGTCCCAGTTCCATTACCTACCGTGGTTCCATACAGGTTGCCCAACTGGTCAAAGATCACGCCGCCGTATGGATAGTAGCCGTATCCCCCCGACGCGAAACGGAGCAAGACGTTTTCGGTCCAGCCAGACCCGGACGGGTTCAATTCGAAAACTGTGCCAGCGTTGTTGCTTCCGCCTCCATAGGAGGTTGTTCCGTAGACGTTTCCTTCCGGGTCAAAGGATAACGTGCCGCTGTATGGATATTCGCCGTCGTTACCCCCTGTAAAGCGATAGAGTGGAGTTTCTATCCATTGGCCGGTGGAATGACTCACCTCAAAAACCGTACCGCAACCGTTCGGGTTGTTCGGACAATTTGCGTCGCCACCGAAGGTGGTCGTGCTATATACGTTGCCTGAGGCGTCCAAGGTGACACCTGCTTCAGGCGAGTCCCCATCCGGCACCCCGGTGAACCGATGAAGTACCGTTTCTGTCCAAAGACAGGTAGCTGATTTGCAAAATGTGGCGGGCGGATCAAGTTTAAAAACTATCCCGCAACCGCTGTAAAGTCCGTTAGAGCATGTACCATTTCCGCCTTGGGTCGTTGTTCCGTAAAGGCTGCCATCAGGAGCGAGAGCTACTCCTCCTATGGGCGATATTCCGTCGTCACCACCCGTGAAGAGATGCAGAGGCACCAAAATCCAGCCAGACCCTTTTTGGGTAAGCTTAAATACCTGGCCGCATCCCTGGGTTGTGCACACACCCTTCAGATATCCACCCCAAGCGTTAACTCCGTATATGTTTCCTTCCCGATCCATGGAAACCGTGCCATAGGGAAGAGCTCCGCCGCTACCTCCTTTAAACGTATAAAGCACACTGAAGGATTGTGCGGCGGAGGCTGAAACTAGCGTCGCAACTAGCAGAGCTGTCAAAGCGATGGATAGAAGAATCGATCTCGGCGAGATAGGACATTGGGCAAGTATCTGCCTTGGCTGCATAGGTACTCCGGGCGGGGAGGCATCCACACGCAGCGCCCAGTGTAAGCCCGCTGAATTACCTGTCAAGGGCGAAACAATGCTCGGCCAGATGGAGCTCGTTTTTGGACAAGTAATCTGTTCTCGGACGCCGGTCGGTGCATCAGTAGGTGCCCAGGTTTAGGAATACCGACTTTGGATACCTTCCGAATCAGGTTTCAGGTTAAGCAATCTTCGGGGTGGTACCGGTGGCATCGACACCACCATCCGAGGCTTCAATCCGCTCCGGCGGTGGCTCGGGAACTCTTAGTTAGTTTGCGCGGGCGTGGGGGAGCGCTGCTCAGGCTTCGGTCTTCCATCCAGCCGTCCAGAATGCTCTTTTTGAACTTCCAGCGATTACCCAACTTGAACGCGGGGATGGTCTCTTCGGAGACGTACTTATACAGCGTATCAGGCGAGATTCCCAGGTATTGCGACGCCTGGCGGATATTCATCACTTCGCGCGCATCGGCCATGCTGACTCCTTCCGAACTTGCGGCTGTGGCATGCTGCGAGTAGGACATCGCCCCAACGAGCGCCAAATTGGAACTCATAGATGACCCCTGCCGCGAGCGTGGCTTAGGATTGCGGCTAACTGGCTGGTCGGTAAGAATGGCAGTGTCTCCCGTATCGCTGATGGCCTGTTCGGCTGGCTCCTGCCTCGCGGCCGTGGGTTTTCAGTCCGGCGACGGCTGAGTCGCTGATCTGGAGATCCACGGCTGAGGAAGAAATCCGGAGTCGGTCCGAATGCTGCTAATTGTAGGGCCCACCGGGCCGCTCCACCATATGCTACCTGTTGACCCGCGCGGTACCGGAGTGGCGGTGTGGTCAACAGGTAGGGGTACCGCAGCTCTTGCGCGAGGGTGGTCCGGCGTGTACGTGGTCCGGCAGCAACTCGCAAATGCGGCAAAAGGCCTTACTATTACTGCATCTACATAAAAATACGCAGTGTCGACTTGGTAGGAGGAGTCGTGGTTTGTAGCGCTTGTGGACATGAAAGCCAGCCGGGGATGCGTTTTTGCGGAATGTGCGGCATGCCGCTGCCACATCGGCCGCTGACCACTCCTGGGGCGCAGAGCACCATCGGACTGACACGGGTTCCTGTGGACAACCGCGCCGAACCTCTGGATCGTGGCATGGCAACCGTGACGTCTACCCGAGCCGATGCCGTGGCGGAGCCGCCGCAGCAACCCGCCTCATTGCGGGCGGAGGAGGGTTTGGCAGCGACGGCCGAGCAGCCGGCGGATGGGATCGATGAAGCTCCGCCCAAAGAGTTGGTGCCCGACGTTCCTCTACACGAATACATCCAGAACTTTCATTACACGCCACCCAGCGACACCGCGGAGATCACTATGCGCGGCGAAATTCCGGCTCTGGATCCGGAGATCGCGAGCAGCGAATCGACCGCTGCCGAAGAGCCCTCTGTTGTAGAAGTGCAGCCGGTCGGGGACTTGCCCGAACCGGGCGACGCGCCCGCGATGCCGGCTAACGAAGATGGTGGAGTCCAGCCTCCCAGCAATATTTCGTCGGAGCAAACTCCGTCCGCTCCCGCAGAGTTGTCCGCCGTTACACCCTCGGTGGCTCCTCCCGCGGAAGAAACGGCCACAGCTCCGCTGGCGGCGGATCCGCCTGAGTCGTTGATGATCCGGCTGGGATTGGATCGGCCGTCAGCGGCAAAGCCTGTCGCCAAGGCCGAAGAAGGCGACTCCGTGGTGAAGCGTTTGGGGCTGGAGCCAGAAACGGCGGCCGAAGGCAAGGTCACGCGACCGCGCTTCCTGGATGTCAATGAAGTGCCACGGGAGAGTAAGCCAAGCTCGGGGACCTCGACGATCGTTGGTCCATCTTTCCTTGGTCTGAGCGATGCTCCCGATCTGGGCTCCGAGGAAGTGCTCCCGGATGACGAGGCGGCTCCGCGCCGCACATGGCCGTTATGGGTAGCCGCGGGGATCGTTCTGGTGGTTGCGGGACTGGGCGTGGCCCAGTGGCGGGCGCAGAAGAACCAGTCTGGCGATGGCCCGCTGGATGCCATCAAGGACAAGGTTCAAGACCTGAGAAACGGTGGCTCCCAGCCCGCGACCAACGAAACCCCTCCGGCAATAGCGTCCAGTGACACCGCAACCAAGCCCGAGGTCACGGTGCAGGGCCAGCCGGCACCGCCGTCTAAGCCAGACAACTTGCCGCCAGCAGGGAATACGACTGAGCCTTCTCCCGCAACGGGTAAGGTGGGCGTTCCTCCAACGCTCGCTAATTCGGCTGTTGGGTCGCCGAACGGTACCGCAGGGAAGCAGAAATCTTTGACGCCAACGCCAACTTCTCCGCTTAAGAGCAACAATGCGGCGGATAGCTCGCCCTCAACTTCGACTGCGAGTGTTGGCGCGGCCAAGGCTCTGCCCAAAGCCGCGGGTGGCGATTCAGCTGTGGCGGCACCCAAGCCCGAAGTTCCGGGCGTGGACGAGATGACCAAGGCGAAGAACGCCAGCGACGCGGCCGCCACGGCAGCCTGGTTGTGGAAAGCGACCGCGAAGGGGAATCCCGACGCTCCTGTGCAACTGGCGGACATGTACATCGCAGGCAATGGAGTGCCGCGCAGTTGCGAGCAGGCCATGGTGCTGTTGAAGACCGCGGCTGCCAAGGAAAACGCGCGGGCCCGTAATCGCCTCGGTGCGATGTACCAAGCGGGAAACTGCGTGGGCAAGAACCGGGTGGAGGCCTATCGCTGGGTGAGTTCCGCGCTGGCGGCGAATCCCAACAGCCAGTGGGCGCAGCAGAACCGAGACACTATCTGGCAGCAGATGACTCCGGACGAGCGCGCGCAAGCGGCGAAGTATCGCTAGGGCGGCAGTTGGCAATTGGTAGCTGGCGTTTGGCTACACCGTGAACGCTCATCGCCTTTCGGAGTGTCATCCCGACCGCGGTGGAGGGACCTGCTGTCGCTAACTCGGTAACCGTAGTCTGTGACGCAAGACCCTCAACCCGTTCAAGCCCGCTGATTCCGGCTGGATCCCCGACGACACATCCTGGCCGTTGGCCATCGCGCTACAATTGTCTCGATGACTCCTGCGACGGAAGGGACAATCTGGGAAGAGCGCCGTGGTGAATACGCCGTGACCACCGACCCCTCCCGCGTCGATGTTGACGTCGTTCACGGGTACCTGGCTCGGGCCTACTGGTCGCAGGGTATTCCGCGGGAGATTGTTGAGCGGGCGGTGCCGCGTTCGTTGTGCTTCACGCTGCTCGAAGGCGACCGACAGATCGGCTTCGCGCGCGTGGTGACCGACCATACGACCTACGCGTATATCTGCGATGTGTTCGTGTTGGAGTCGCATCAAGGCAAGGGCCTGGGCACGTGGCTGATGCAGTGCGTGGTGAAGTATCCTGAAATTAAAGGCTTGCGGCGCTGCCAGTTGGTCACCCGCGACGCCCACGAGCTATATCGCCGAGTTGGCTTCACCGAAATATCCAAACCGGAGCGTCACATGGAACTGGTTGCGCCCGGTGTCCATAAATTCTAGGAACTCATGCGAAGGACGGAATGACAATGAACCCGATGGAGCGTCCGCTGGCTGAATCTGATCCGCAGATTGCGCAAGCAATCGAGAATGAGGAGCGCCGCCAGCACGAAGGGCTGGAACTGATTGCCTCGGAGAATTTCGTGAGCGAAGCCGTGCTGGAGGCAGCCGGCTCGGTCTTCACCAACAAGTATGCCGAGGGCTATCCCGGCAAGCGCTACTACGGCGGCTGTGAATTCACCGATGTGGTGGAGAACCTGGCACGCGATCGCGCCAAGCAGCTTTTCGGCGCCGAGCATGCCAACGTTCAGCCGCATTCGGGTTCCACCGCGAATATGGAGGCGTACTCGGCCATCATTCAGCCGGGTGACACTATTCTTGGCTTAAACCTGGCGCACGGCGGCCACCTCACCCACGGCCATCCCCTGAACTTCTCGGGCAAGACATACAAGATCGTCCCTTACGGCGTGACCAAAGAAACCGAGACCATCGACTACGACGATCTGGAACAGATTGCCGAGCGGGAGAAACCGAAGCTAATCGTCGGCGGTGGCAGCGCCTATCCGCGCATCATCGACTTCGCGCGCATGCGCCAGATTGCCGACAAGGTCGGCGCGCTGTACCTGGTGGACATGGCCCACTTCGCGGGACTGGTGGCCGGAGGGGCGCATCCTTCGCCGGTGCCGCATGCGCACGTCGTTACCACCACCACCCACAAGACGCTCCGCGGACCGCGGGCCGGACTGATCCTTTCCAAGGCCGAATACGCTGCGGCAATCGATAAAGTCGTCTTCCCCGGAATGCAGGGTGGACCGCTAGTGCACATCATGGCCGCCAAAGCCGTGTGCTTCAACGAGGCCATGCAGCCCAGCTTCAAGGATTACGCTCGGCAGGTGGTGGCGAATGCGGCTGTGCTAGCGCAGACGCTGGCCAATGAAGGCTTCCATATCGTGTCCGGCGGCACCGACACGCACCTGTTGCTGGTGAATGTCTTTGCCAAAGGCATGCTGGGCTCGGAAGCCGAAAATGCGCTGCACGAGGCCGGTATCACGGTGAACAAGAACGCCATTCCATTCGATACCAATCCGCCCATGAAGCCGAGCGGTATTCGCATTGGCTCTCCGGCGCTGACCACCCGCGGCATGAAGGAAAACGAGATGCGGCAAGTAGGGAAGTGGATCTCGGAAGCGCTGCATAATCGGACGGATAAGAATGTGCTGACGCGCATTCGCCGCGAGGTGCTGGGGCTGGCAGAGGCATTCCCGCTATACGCCAGCCGCCGGGCGAAGCATGCGGAGGCAGTTAAGGCGTAGCAGAATTAGAAAATGTCCGAGGATACTTTATGCGGCTGACCAGCATATCGGGTGGAATGCTGCTTCTTTCACTGCTGGTTTCGCCATGCGTTGGCCAAACGCCCCCGGGAACTAGCTCTCCGTCATTGAAGACTATCGAGGCCCAAAGTGACATTCTCTCTGCGAATAAGCCTTTTCACATGGAGGCTGATTTCGTGGGTCGACTATCAGGTCAGGAAACAGGCCACCTGACGTGGAATTGGGCAGCGAAGAACCTTTGGCAGGAAGAAATCACGCTCGGGAAGTACCACCAGATCACAGTTCGGAAGGACGACCAACTCTTCACTTCGCGCAACGCCACCTTTACACCGTTGTCGGTCAACGCACTGAATAACCTCGTAAGGGGGGCGTGGGTAGACCCGCAGCTCTGGAGTATCAAGAAGATGAAACCACCGGTGCGGAGCGGAGCCAAGGAGTGCCTGGACTTGACCCGTGTAAAAGCTGTAGCCAATGACTTTAAACGGGAAATCTGCATCGATCCCGACACGCAAGATCTACTGAGTGACGAATCCAGACGCGATGGGGAAACGAACCGGCGGGAGTTTGCCGACTACCAGCCGTTCGGCGAGCTTCGGTACCCACGATCCCTCAAGCACATCAAGAACGGCAACGAGTTTGAAAGGGTCGTGGTGACGCTGTTGGAACAGAAATCGTACGGGCGGGAGACATTCACTCCTCCTGCCAACGCCGTTGTCCGACGGCAGTGCGAAGGGATGACCTATCCCGTTGCCCTGAAAACGCCTGATCCTGACTACCCAGCATCCGCCAGGCAGAACCATGTGACCGGAACTTCCATAGTCGAACTAACTGTGTTGCCCGATGGGTCGGTCAACGATGTCCACCTTGTGGGTAGTTCGGTCGAGGCATTGGACGCTGAGACCCAGAAAATGATCAGCAAGTGGAAGTTCAAACCCGCGATGTGCGGGACAGAACCCATTACCTACGATATTAATGTGGAGGTAAACTTCCGGCTGGCAAGATAAGGATTCGAAGCAAGTGCTGCTTCTCGGACGCTGGCCTGCAGCGAGTTCTAGCTTCGTGCCTGCGTTCGACAAGCTTCGTTTACACTGGTGTTTGCGCGTCGCAATCGACATTCGCCGCATCACCGAGTTTGGCGTGGGGACCTACACCCGCAACGCCATCCGCACCTTGGCGCGCCTCGATCACGACAATGAATATTTCCTGATCGGCATCCCGGGCAAACTGGGCGACATCGAGGCGCTGCCACGGAATTTCATCACCGTCCCCGCCCAGCCCAACGAATTCTCGATTGCGAGTTATCTGGAACTGCATCGCATCCTCAAGCAGAACCGCTGTGATCTGCTCCACGTGCCCCATCTTTTCTGGAAGCCGCAGCGCATTCCGTGTCCTTACGTGGTCACGGTGCACGACCTCTTCGATCACATGTACCGCGTCAACAGCCAGTCGGAGGTGAAGCGGAGTTTCTATTTCCAGTTCACCAAGCGTGTCCTGCAGCGGGCGGCGCGGATTTTCGCTGTCTCCAACTTCTCCAAGAAAGACACCGAGCGGCTGTTTCGGGTGCCGGCGCGGAAAATCGAGGTCATCTACAACGCGATCGACGACCGCTTCCGCCTGGGTCACGCCACCAATGCCGAGCGCGAATTCATTGCCGAGCGCTACCAGGTGAACAGCCCGTTTCTGCTCTATGCCGGACGCATCAGCCCGCACAAAAATGTAGTGCGAATTATCGAAGCCTTCGCTGCGCTTAAGAACGAGCTGAGCAAGGAAAACCAATTCGAGGACTTGAAGCTCATCATCATTGGCGATGAGGTTTCGAAGCACCCCGACCTGCGGCGCGCTTGCGTGAAGGGCGGCGTGCAGAACGACGTGCGCTTCCTGGGGTTCGTTCCCATCGACGTGCTGCGCATTTTCTACGATCAAGCGAAGATCTTTGTCTTCCCGTCGCTCTATGAAGGGTTTGGGCTGCCACCTTTGGAAGCGATGGCCCACGCGACACCGGTGGTGACCAGTAATACCTCGTCGGTGCCCGAGGTGGTAGGCAACGCGGCAGTCATGGTGAATCCGGAGAACGTGTTCGAGATCATGCGGGCGTTGCATCGGGTTTTGATCGATCAGGCGCTGCGGGACAAGCTGAAGGCGCGAGGCTTGGAGCAGGCAGGGAAGTTCTCATGGGATGCCGGCGTGCAGCGCATGTTGGAGATCTACGGTGAAGTCGTTGCCGGGCAGAGCTGATCCGGCAGCTCTGCCTGAGGCTTCGAGCAAAAAGTACCATGTTCGGGGACATAATGCGCTCGATCGCCCTTCTTCGACAATTTTCCTCCTGCTCGGATGCCCCCGCACCGAAGGACAACCAGTCCGGCCGAGCCAAAGCAGTTTCGTTAGCGCTGATCACAACCCGATAGGTGTCTGCCGACTGATAACACGCCTTTAATCCTCCCTGATGACAAAGCTGTCATTCGATATCTCTCACTAGACCTTAGAGGCTGGAGCGGTGTAAATTGCCTGGAACTTTGTCGGCTTAATTGGGTTGAGATGATAGACATCAGTTGGCCCACCACTTGCTTCTAAGAAAGCAGCGGTTGTTTTAGCAACGGCTGACGAAGTGAGGGACCCCATGAGAATCCGGCCTGCCATTCTGCTTCTTACGATCTGTGTCGCAGTGTCGCCGGTCAGTTGGGGCCAGTCGAAAAACTTGTCGCTGAATGACATACTCGCCCGCATGCAGCAGGCAGATTCTGACTCACGTGACCACAGCGTAGCCTACACCGTAACCCGCGAATATCAACTATCCGCCGAGGGCGCGCAGCAGCCGACTTCCAATGTAGTCGCGGATATCAGCTTTGCGCCTCCCGCAGCCAAGGAATACTTGATCGTTAAAACCGAGGGCAGCGACCGCGGGACCACGATTGTGAAGAAGGTTCTGGACCAGGAAGCCGCTATGGCCGCTCATCATGAGCAGCACGAACTGACGGTACGCAATTACGACTTCGCCTTGCTGGGCCGTGCAACGATCGACGGCCGCGACTGCTACCTGCTGCAGCTTTCTCCCAAACGCCAGGCGGTGGAACTGGTGCGCGGCAAGGCATGGGTTGATGCACAGGATTTTTCGGTCCGCCGCATCGAAGGCCTGGTCGCTAAGAACCCTTCCTTGTGGGTGAAGAACGTAAACCTCACTATCAATTACGGAGAAGTGAATGGGGTGTGGCTGCAGACTTCGTCGCATGCCGTGGCTGAGTTACGTCTGCTGGGTACGCACGTGCTGAACTCGCGTGAGTTGGACGTCCGTTCCGCCGGGGTGAGCGCGCAAAGGCATTTCGCGTCGCCGAATCGCGGACGAGCAGCAGCCAGTCGTAGCGTCTCCGACGCAGCTACCTGGATTGCCCGTTAGCCCGTCGCTGCTTCCGTCCTCTGACATCATCTTGGAACTCGTATGTTTCCGCGCTAGACTCTCTCCACGCCGGTAACGCCCCATCCCAGTAGGGTCCTCGAATAGGTTCGCGAAGTTGGCCCGTTTCCACTCTGGTGTATTCTTGTCCTTCAATTCATTCCCAGCTTGACCGGAGCGGAGTTCTGCGCATTCCTTCGCCCTGAAAGGACCGGCCACCGTGGTATGGCTGCGTAGGATCGCTTTTACCTTCATTGTTATTGTGGCTCTGGGACTGACCGCGTGGTCGGCAGCCGCCATTTTCTTCGACTCGCCCTTCCCGCACTTACGGACGCCCGGGGCGATCTTGTACCTCATTGTGGTACTGGGTGCAATGTTGTCGCTTCGCCGCCGACACCTGGGCGTACTACTGGCTTTCGTGGGATTCGCCGTCGTGGTGACCTGGTGGTTCACCATCAAGCCCTCTAACTCCCGCGACTGGCAGGCCGACGATGCGCAAACCTACTATGCCGACATCAACGGCGACAATGTCACCATTCACAATGTCCGGCTGTGTGACTACATCACTACGAAGGACTACACCTGCAAGTGGGAGACGAAGTCGTACAACCTGTCCAATTTGAACGGGGCCGATATCTTCATCACCTGGTGGGGCTCGCCCTGGATAGCACATCCGATTGTCAGCTTTGACTTCGGCGACCAAGGCCACATCGCTCTGTCCATCGAAACCCGCGACGTACTGGGTCAGACCTATTCCGCGGTCCGCGGCTTCTTCCGCCAGTACGAACTGATTTATCTCGCAGCGGAAGAACGCGACATCATTCGCTTGCGCACCAACTACCGCAAGGAGGAAGAGGTTTATCTGTTCCGTACCACCGCCTCGCCTGAACTGGCCCGCAAGATCTTTCTGCTCTACATGCAGCGAGCCAACAGCTTGCGGGTCACGCCGGAGTGGTATAACGCGATCACCAACAACTGCACCACCAACATCGCCGTCTCGGCTGCCGAGGCCCGCAAGAAAGAGACTAGCCATAACTGGCGCATCCTGCTCAACGGCAAGCTGGACGAAATGATGTACGCCGATAACGACTTCGTAACCAGGGGCCTGACCTTGCCGCAATTGAGGGAGCAGGCGCACATCAACGCTGCCGGCAAGGCCGCCGATGATAGCCCCAACTGGTCGGAACTGATTCGGAAGGGAAGAGTGGGCTTCACTAGTCCATCGACCGGCGACTTCAAATAATCGAGGTCAGAGACTTGGAAGCGGCGATGCAGCAGCAACTCACGTTCTCACCAGCTTCCGAATGCGAACTGGCCACTGCTCCACCATCTATAATGTCTGAGTTAGCTGCTGGGCCGGACGGTCGCTGGTGCGCCGCGTGGCTCTCTCGGCTTCGGCTGGGGGACTTCATGCTCGCGCTGGAGGAAAGTCCGAACTCCACAGAGCGGTGTGCCGGATAACGTCCGGGCGGCGTCCTTCAAAGGCCGTTGACGGAAAGTGCCACAGAAAATATACCGCCGCGCTCGCAAGAGCACGGTAAGGGTGAAATGGTGCGGTAAGAGCGCACCGCGCCGTCAGTAATGACGGTGGCAGGGAAAACCCCACACGGAGCAAGACCAAATAGGGGAGGAGCGCTGGCTTCGGCCAGCGCACGTGCCGGCTCGGTGCGTCACAACTTCCGGGTAGGTCGCTAGAGCCGGGCAGTAATGCACGGCCCAGAGGAATGACCGTCGTGCCGCTCTTTGTCCTGGTCCGCCCGGGCCGGGAGAAGGAGCGGCACACAAAATTCGGCTTACAGGCCCGGCAGCTAATAAAAGACGATGATCAGCGCTTGGCAGTTAGCTTCCAGCTGAGGCACAACCGCTTGAGGCGACTCTCCCGATCGCGTATTCGAACCGGGTTTAGGATCGACTGTTCCGCGTTGCGCCCGCCCCTTCTACCCTGTAAAATTTAGAGTTACACAGCCCGTCTCACTCTACTTCCCAGAATTCAAGTTGGCTTCGCAGACGAGAGGCGAGTTGTGTGCGAAAAACTGCGCGATCGCCGCGTCCAAATCCTGGCGATCGCAACCGGAGCAGCCGTTGAAAACAGGTAAGACCGCGGTAGTTGTAGGCGCCCAGTGGGGCGACGAAGGTAAAGGCAAGATCGTTGATGTTCTGTCCGAGCGCTTCAAGCTGGTGGCGCGCTATTCCGGCGGCCACAATGCCGGACACACCGTCACCATCAAGGGCAAGAAGTTCATTCTGCAGCTTATCCCATGCGGGGTACTGCGCGAGGGCTGTCGTGGCGTTATCGGCAATGGCGTAGTCCTCGATCCCTTCGCCTTCATGAAGGAAGTCGACGCGCTGCGCAAAACCGGAGTGAAAGTTGACGGCAACCTTTTCGTCAGCAACCGGGCCCACGTCATCCTGCCGTACCACCGGCTCATTGAGTTGGCAACGGAGAACGCGCCCGGCCGGGTGAAGATCGGCACTACTTCGCGCGGGATTGGTCCTACGTACGAGGACAAAATGGCGCGCAGCGGGCTGCGGGTGCAGGACCTGCTGGACAAGAGCCTGCTGAAGAAACACATCGACAACGCCTGCCGCGAAAAGAACACCATTGCGCACGTGCTCTTCAATAGCGACCCGCTCGATCCGGACAAGATGTACGCCGACTACTGCGAAATTGCTGATCGCGTGGCGCCTTTTGTGGCCGACACGGCGCTGATGCTGAACCGTGCCATCGCCGACGGCCAGTCGGTCATGTTCGAAGGCGCGCAGGGAACCATGCTGGACATCGATCACGGAACCTATCCGTTTGTCACCTCGTCGAGCGCAACCTCGGGCGGAGCTTCCACCGGAACTGGCGTGCCGCCGACGGCGATCACCACGGTGATTGGCGTGACCAAGGCGTACTGCACGCGCGTGGGCGAAGGGCCGTTTCCCACCGAAGAGCGCGCCGAGACTGGCGAAGCCCTGCGCAAGGCTGGCAATGAATTTGGCGCAGTCACGGGACGTCCGCGACGCACCGGCTGGCTTGACCTGCCGCTGTTGCGCTATTCCAACATGATCAACGGCACCAGTTGGCTGGTCATCACCAAGCTGGATGTGCTGGACGACCAGGCCGAGATTCCGGTGTGTGTCAGCTACAAAATCGACGGTAAGGAGACGCAGGAGATTCCGGCGCAAATCTCCGGCTTCGAGAAGATTGAGCCGGTGTATGTGAAGATGCCGGGCTGGCAATCGAGCACCTTCGGCATGAACCGCTTCGATCAGCTACCGGAAAAGGCGCGGCGCTACATCGAGTTCATCGAGAAGGAAACCGGAGCCAAGGGAGCGATCGTGTCCACCGGTCCGGACCGCGAGCAGACGATTGTAAATCCGGAATTCGCGCAGGTTCTGGAAGCGGTAAGCGGTTCCAAGTAAATGTGGGGGGCGACATGCTGGTACTGGCAGTGACGTGGGTGGCGAACGCGGGACATGAGGATGAGGTAGCAGGGATCTTCGGTAAGCTGGAAGCGGCTTCGCGCAGGGAGCCGGGATGCCTGATGTACATCGTGCACCGGCACCAGGACGATCCCCGGCACTTTTTCATCTACGAGCAGTACCGCGACGAGGCGGCTTTGCAGGCGCATCGCGATTCTGCGCACTTTCAGGAGTATGCGGTGAAGGCGCTAGCCAATATAGGAATACGCAAGCAGGGAGATTTGTATTCGCCGTTGACCGGGGCATAGGCACCGTGTCTGGGTGATCCGAGGCGCACTCTACGTGGTCGTATCGATTGGCTGTGTCACACCGGAGCGACCATATCGCCTATATTTGGCTCGCCCAGTTCCTCGCGCAGCATCCCGAAGACGGCGGCCAGCACCGACGCCACTACCGGCCCCAGGAACAGACCGATAAAGCCAAAGACCTCGACCCCTCCCAGGATAAAGAAGACCAATACGATGGGATGTAGTTCCACCCGGCCGCCGACCACCAACGGACGGATGACGTTGTCTATGGCGCTGACCACCAGAGTGCCCCACAGAAACAGGAACACGCCCTTCCAGACCGCCCCGGTAAACAAGAGGTAGAGTGCGATCGGCGCCCACACCAGCGCCGAGCCAACCACCGGGATGATGGAAGCAAAGCCTGCGCCCAGGCCCAGCAGCAGGGAAGAGGGCATGCCTACAATGCGCATGCCGATTCCAGTGAGAATACCCTGCGCCAGCCCGACGGTCAGGATGCCGTAGACGTTGGCGATGATGGTATCGGAAATGTTCTGGTAAAGCCGTGCGACCTGCGCCGGGGATAGCGGCAACAGCTTGCCGGCACGATAGGCCCAGTCCTTGCCTTCACGAAACAGAAAAAACAGAATGACAAACGTGATCAGCGCATTGACGATGAACCGCGCAAGGTTGCCGAGGATGGCCGCGCCAAAGCCGACCATGCCGACGCTGACCTTCTGCGCATTGTCGGTGATGATGGCGCGCAGATCATAGCGGGACAGGTCGACAAAACGTCCAAGGAAAGCCAGTGGCTGTGCCGCCAAGGCGGTCAAAAAGACACTGAATCCGCCCTCTTCAGCGCTCCGGCGGGTGAGATAGTGGGCGGCGCTCAATGCTTCATTGGCCGCCAGGGTCACGATGATGAATGACGGAATGGCAAAAAGCAACAGGAGCGCTAAGGTCGAAATCAAGGCTCCCCATCCGGGACCTTGCCTTGTCACGCGCCGAACCCACTCGTGCACGGGATAGAAAACCACCGCCAGGATGACAGCGAAAGCGAAGGGCTGAAGAAAATGCCAGGTAATGTAGATGGACAGCGCCGACGCAAGCAACACGAGGACAGAGAGGAAAATGATAGTCGGGCGTTTACTGTTCATGTCGGGTGTCTTAAGTTGTAACACCGCAGGACGGCAGCTTAACAGTGGCAGGGTTTGCACCCGGAGGCCTTCCCGCTGAGTTCTTCAGCATTCTGCGAACTCCAACAATAGCGAGAGCGATGGCGATGGTGGATGACTCAGTACCATAGGCTATCGACCATCGAAGCAGGTGAGTAGATGGGAGTTGACGAGTGGGTAGCGGTTGGGTTGCCGTTAGAGTTTTCTTTCCCCGAGTCACTGCGTCCCGAGGAGCGTATGATGCTGAAACTAAACGTAAAAACACGATAGTTGCAAGCGCCTGCAACCGGTTGCAGGAATTATCACTCTTTACAGTGAAATCCGTTAGCAGTCCAATCGACCAATGCGTGAGTTTCCGCAAAACGTCAAAAGGGGTGACCCACATTTCTGCTTGTGGGAGATGGGAGTACATCATGACAGCCACGAAACGTTGTGTTTGGTTAGCGGCGGTTGTGACGATGTTGGGCCATGTGCCGGAAGCGGTGGCACAAAACTTTCACAAAATGCCTGAAGGCGGATCGAATCTGGTGTACTTGGCGATAGCTGGAGTCTCGTGCATCGGAGCCATTGTCTACAAATTCCGGCGGTGACTCGCGTGCTTTCTGCCGCGCAGCCCGCGTCAGGATGCTCTCGACGAAGACCCAAGTCTTATCAACCAGTCCATCTGAAAGTCGCTCCCCTTTCTTCTTCCAGTATTTCTCTGCGCTAACGCTGATAACGCTGCTGCGGTAGTTCGCTACTGCGCGTCTGTTATTTTTTTCCCTCCGGTTTTCCCGCCGAAGCGTTCGAGACTTCACCGATATAAACCGAAAACGGTTCCAGTGACATCTGCGACAGGCTGGCTTTTTCGTGCGGGCCGCTCATTGTAGTCAGCAGGGTCTTAACCTCGCTTCCGGGAAAGCCTTGCGCGGTGAGATCGAAACTCGACCGTTGAGGCTCAGCCGACATATTCAAAACCACCAGCACGGCGTGGTCTTTGTAACGTCGCAGGTAGGCCATGACGTTGGCATCGTCCTGGTTCAGCGCTACGTAGTCACCGTCGAGCAGGGCGCGATTGCTATGACGAAGTGCCAGCAGGTTCCGATAGAAGACAAGAATTGAATTGGGATCCTTTTCTTCGGTGGCGACGTTGTGAGTCTTGTAGCTGACGGGGATCGGTAACCAGGGAATACCCTTGGTGAAGCCGGCGTTGGGCGAGTTGTCCCACTGCATGGGAGTGCGCTCGCCATCGCGCCCCTTCTCCCTTGGCCAACCCCGACGCCCGATCGGGTCCTTCACCTCGGCTTTCGACTTGGGATCGTTGTTCTGCATCCCGATTTCCTCACCGTAGTACAGAATCGGCGTGCCCCGCAGCGTGAGGTAGAGCCCGGCCATCACCTTGGCAATGGCGTCATTGTGCTTGCCGTCACCGTAGCGGTTGTAGGAGCGCACCTTGTCATGATTGCCGAGCACGTAGACCGGCCAACCGCCGGAGGCATCGACCGCGGCAATCTGGCGGCGGAACTCCGGCGGCGAGAGCTTGTCGACGGTGGTGAACATGAAATCCATCGGCATCTGAAGCTCGTTGTCGTGCTCACCGTAATATTTCTTGAGCTCATCGATGTTTTCGGTCCAGGTTTCACCGATCAGCACGGCGTTGTATTTGTCGGCAACCTGGCGCAGGCCTTGCAGGATGTCGTGAACCTCGGGGAGCTTGTCGTTGTAGAGGTTTTTCATGTTGGGATCGCCGTAGGCGTTCTTGCCTGGCTCGATCGGATTATCCGTGAGGTTGGGATCCTCAAAGAGGGTATCCACGGCGTCCAGGCGAAATCCGGCGACGCCGCGGTCATACCACCAGCGCGTGACGTCGAACATGGCGTCCTTTACCAGCGGATTACGCCAGTTGAGGTCGGGCTGCTGCGGATAAAAATAGTGGTAATAGTATTGCCCGGTCTTGCTGTCGAACTGCCATGCCGATCCGCCGAAGATAGAGAGCCAGTTGTTTGGCGGCGTGTTCGTGGCTTTGCCGTCGCGCCAAATGTACCAGTCGCGATGCTTCGAAGTGCGCGAAGAGCGCGAATCGATGAACCATTTGTTCTGGTCGGAGGTGTGATTCAAGACAAAGTCGAGGATGAAGCGGATGTCGCGCTGCTGTACCGGCGCTTTCCATCTGGCCAAAGTCAGAGAGATTGCCGTACATGGGGTCGATGTCTTCGTAGTCGGAAACGTCATAGCCGAAGTCCACCTGCGGTGAAGGGAAGAAGGGGGTGATCCAGACCGCATCGACGCCAAGCTGTTTCAGGTAGTCGAGTTTGGAGGTGATGCCGTTGAGGTCGCCGATGCCGTCACCGTTGCTGTCGGCAAAACTGCGGGGATAGATTTCGTAGAAGACGGCATGTTGCCACCAGAGATGGCCTTCCGCGTCGATTGTGGGCGGTTTGGGCGGGGTCTTGGTCTTGGCCTGGGTTTTGGCCTGGCCCTTTGGCTTGGCCGGCGCATCCGAGGTTGGCGCGCTCTGAAGAGGTGGCGAAGCTTGCGCCTTCAGCGCCGGAGCGAAGACCAACCCCAAACTTACTAAAACAGCAGCAACATTGCTGCGCATTTCGCATCCCTCCCGGGCCACAGGCCGCTGCAATTGACATCCCGCGCCACCATGCTCGGATCAGTGCATCATGGCCGCTCCGGCTTTCCCCGGTTTCGGCTTTCGCAGCAGGAACACAAACGGAATCATGGCTACGAAAGTGAACGCCAAAAACAAGAAAGTGTCATTGTAGGCGAGCATGGCCGCCTGGCGCTGTACCATCCCCCAGATCGAGCCATAGGCCTGCTGAGTGGCGGTTGCCGCGCTCGATCCCTGGCTCATGAAGTAAGCCTTCATGCTCTCGAACATCTGCTGCGCCGCCAGGCTCTGGGGTTGAATATTTTCGCCCAGAATGTTGATGTGGGTCTGCTGCTTGCGGAACTGCACCGTTTCCACCATGGCAATCCCGATGCTGGCGCCGATATTGCGCATGAAGTTGAAGATGCTGGTGGCGTTGCCCATGCGCTCGTTGGGAATGGGATTGTTGGTGATGGTGGTGAGCGGGACGAAAACGAAGCCCAGCGACGCGCCCTGGATAAGCAGGGGCAGCCAGAAGCTGCTGGAGGAGACGTCGAGGCTGAGCCGCGAGAGGTCCCACATGGCGAAGGCCGAGGCGACCAGTCCGATGCCCAGCAACTTGCGATTGTCGAAGATGCCGGTCAGCCGGCCAACAATGGGCATGATGATGAACGAAGCCATGCCGCGCGGCAGATTGGTGATTCCGGCGTGGGTGGCGGTGTAGCCGAGAATGACCTGCATCAGCAGCGGCAGCAGCACAGTGCTGCCGTAGAGCACGAAGCCGATCAAGGTCATCAGGAACGTGCCTATGGCGTAGGAACGATATTTGAAGACGGTGAGATCGAGGATGGGATGCTTGGCCGTAAGTTCGCGAATGATGAGCCCGGAAAGGCCCGCCACGGCCAGCACGGCCAAGGTCACGATGAAGCGCGAGCCGAACCAGTCGTCTTCCTGGCCCTTGTCGAGCATGACCTGCAGGCTGCCGATGCCGAGGACCAGGAGGCCGATGCCCCAATAGTCGATGCCGGTCTTCTCCCGACGCAAGTAGGGTGGATCGAAGATAAAAATCTGCGTAAGAATGATGGCCGCGATGCCGATGGGAATGTTGATGTAGAAGACCCAGCGCCAACTGTAGTTATCGGTGAGCCAGCCGCCGGCGACGGGGCCAAGCATGGGAGCGACCACGATGCCGAGTGCCCAGAAAGCCATGGCCTGGCCACGCTTCTCAGGCGGGAAGGATTCCAGCAGGATGGACTGCGAAAGCGGCTGCAGGCCGCCGCCGCAGGCGCCCTGAATGACACGACAGAGGATCAGGAAGGGCAAGCTGGGGGCGAGGCCGCAAAGGAACGACGCCACGGTGAATCCGGTGACCGACATCATTAGCAGGCGCTTTCGTCCGAAGCGCCCGGCCAGCCAGCCGGTCATGGGAAGGACGATGGCGTTGGCCACCAGATACGAAGTGAGCGTCCACGTGGCTTCGTCGTTGCTGGAGGAGAGGCTGCCGGCAATGTGGGGCAGGGATACGTTCACAACGGTCGTGTCCAGCACTTCCATGAAGGTGCTGGACATAACGGCGATGGCGATCAGCCAGGGATTAATGTCGCGGTGCTCTTGGTTCCCGGAGAAAGGCATTGCTATGTGTAAGTTCTCGATACTCCCAAATACGGCAGCAATGTAATAGTTGTGTCATACCGCCCCCACAGTGGCGTATGTCACAGAAGCCTCTGTCGCATCGTCCTAGCATCAGGTCATGATCTCGACATTCGAGTGTGAAATTGTTACCCCGCATCCCAAAGGCACGCAGGCCCGCGTGTTGCTAAGTTCAGTTTTCGGACCGTATGCGCAGGATGACGAATTCGGCAGCCGCGCCATCAATCCCATGGAGCTGTATCACAACCAGGTAACCCGGGCGCAAGGCAGTTTTTCGCTGCGCATGTTTCACCGCTCCTGGGGACTGATGATGATCCAACGTAACATTTCAGCGCCCAGCACACTACTCGACTTCCCCACGCGCGAACGCTTCGAACAAGAGCTCAAGCAGAACAAGTATGACATCGTCGGCATCTCCGGCATCATTCCGAATTTTGGCAAGGTGCGAGAAATGTGCCGCACGGTGCGCCGTCTCTCCCCCGAATCGACCATCCTGGTAGGCGGACACGTTGCCGCCATCCCCGGCATCGACAAATTAATTGATGCGGATTGCATCGTGCGCGGCGAGGGCATCGGCTGGATGCGCCGTTACCTGGGCGAAGACCCGGCGGCGCCAATCGTCCATCCCGAAATTCTTTCCGGCTTTGGCATGCGGGTGCTGGGCATGCGAGTTCCAGACAACACGCGGGACACGGCAGCCACGATCATACCGTCGGTCGGCTGCCCCCTGGGCTGCAACTTCTGCACCACGTCGGCGTTCTTCGGCGGCAAGGGCAAGAGCGTTAACTTTTACCAGTCGGGCGACGAGCTGTTTGAAGTGATGCAGCATATGGAACAGGCGATGAAGGTGTCGTCGTTCTTCATGATGGATGAGAACTTCCTGTTGAACCGGCCGCGAGCTATGCAGTTACTGGCGCGCATGAAAGAGGCGGGGAAGAGCTGGTCGCTGTACGTGTTCTCGTCGGCGAATGCCATCCGGAAATATACGCTGGAGGAGCTGGTGCAACTCGGCGTGTCGTGGATATGGCTGGGACTGGAATCCCCGAATTCGTCGTACGCAAAGTTGAGCAACACGGATACCCAGGAGATGACCAGCCAATTACGCCACCATGGTATCAAGCTGCTGGGCTCCACAATCGTGGGACTGGAGCACCACACACCCGAGAACATTCGCGAAGAAATCGAATTTGCTGTCTCGCACGGCACGGACTTCCATCAATTCATGCTGTACACGCCGGTACCGGGCACGCCGCTGTTCAAACAGATGACGGAGGAAGGACGCATGCTGGAGGGCATCGACCTGGCCGACATCCACGGGCAGTTCAAGTTTAACTTCCAGCATGGCGCTATTTCGCGTGACGAGTCGAAGAAGATGCTGGACTGGGCGTTCCGCTTTGACTTCGAGAGGAACGGGCCCAGCCTGTTCCGCATCTGCGACACCATCTTCCAGGGCTGGAAGCGATACAAGGACCATCCTGACTTGCGGGTACGTAAGCGCATCACCAATGAAACATTCAAGCTGCGAACAACCTACAACGCTGCGCTGTGGGTGATGGAGCGGCGGTTGAAGAAGACCAATGCGGCAGTTTCGACGAAGATTCGCGAACTGCGACGCGAGATTGAGCATGAGTTCGGCGCGGCTACGCGACTGGCGCGCGCGGTGACCGGGCCGATGTTGCTGTGGACGTCGAAGCGAGAAGACCGGCAGCTCGCGCGCGGCAAAACTTACGAGCCACAGACGTTCGTCGACCGGCGGAATTGGGCAACGTAGGCTAATGCTGAGACTCAGATTTCTCCCCTAACGGACGACTGTTCCGAATGGAGCTTTTTACATACGCTTGCATACGCGGACCGTGTAATTCCTTCACCCGCGCGGCGCAGCCCAAAATGGGACTGCGATGAAGCCTGCTCCCGCGACCCTTGTCGAGTGGCACAAACCATCGCAGAGCCGCTATCATCATGCCGGCTCTTATCTCCGAGGGAAATCTCATGATTGTGGTTCGCCGCCACCTGTTGGCGACTCTGGCTGTTACTCTGCTCAACGTTCTCTTGACCGCACAAGCGGCGAAGCCTGCATGCTGCTTCCGCTCCTCCAGAAACCCAAGCGTCCGCGCCGAGAACCGAAGCCGAAAAGGCCACCTATCGTAAAGCGATGGAGGAGGCCGACCAAAAAATCGCCGCCGAAGTGACCGCACACTCCGAGCTGATGAAGAACCTGGAATATTTGACGACGCAGATAGGAGCAAGGCTGACCGGTTCGCCACAGATGCAGGCGGCCAGCGAGTGGACGCGCAAACGCTTTGCGGATTACGGCATCGAAGTGCACCTGGAGACCAAGCAGATCGATCACGGTTGGACACGAGGCGTGGAGACGGCGGAGATCACCAGCCCGATCCAGAAGCTGATCGGCATTCGGGCTTTTGGCTGGAGCAAGGGAACCGTCGGCGAGGTCAGCGGTCCAGTGGTGGCAATGAATGTCCAGAAGCCCGAGGATTTCGAGCCATATAAGGGAAAGCTGAAGGGCGCGATCGTGCTGATGCGCAAGCCGGCGGACATGTCGAAGCAGGATCCGAATCCCAACAACGCATACGACGCTGTCATTGCGCCGCAGCGCGGTATCCCAACAGACGGCGGGGGCTTTCGTGGCAGGCTGCAATTGATCAAGCAGATTACTGCTGAGCAGCCGGCGCTGTTGGTAATGGATAGCGGCAAGGACGACAGCCTGTTCAACATGACGGGCTGGTATCCGCCGTACAATCCCAGTTCGGTACCTTTGGCGTTCCTGACGCACGAGGATTACGACCTGCTGTACCGGCTGTTGCAGACGGGGCCGGCCACGATGAAGTTCAACCTGCAGGACACGTTCACCGATAAGTCTGTGCCGGCGTCAATTACCGTGGCGGAGATCAAGGGCAGCGAGCATCCCGAGGAACGGGTGATCATCGGGGGGCATCTGGACTCGTGGGACATGGGGCAAGGCGCGCTGGATAACGGCACGGGCGCCATGGCCACGCTGGAAGCCGCACGTACGCTGAAGGCATTGGGGTGGAAGCCGCGGCGCACGATCACGTTCGTCCTGTTTACCGGGGAAGAGCAAGGAGGGGTGGGAGCGCAGACGTTTGTGAAGAACCACGCTGCCGAGATGGACAAGATCGATGCGGTACTGATTCACGACACCGGCACGGGGAAGGTGTTCAGTATTGCGCTGGAGAATTTGTGGGAAACCGCGCCGCTGATGTCAGAGATATACAAGCCGCTGGAGGAAGTGTTCGACCTGGAGCCCTTGAGCACTCGATATTTTGGCGCATCGGATCATGTCGAGTTCCTGGACAAAGGTGTGCCGGCATATTTCTGCTTGCAACTGCCGGCCCACTATCGCGAGGCGCATCACAGTCAGACCGACACGTTCGACAAGGTGATTCCCGACCAGATTAACGAAGGTGCCGCGTTCCTGGCGGCTTGGGCGTGGAACGTTTCCGAGATGCCGCCGGCGTTGCCGCACCACGCTGTGCCTGCCGAGGCTGGCGAATAACGTGAGCCCTCGTTGACAACAATTATGTCGAGGACGGGGCACCACGAATTGCAACGGTTTCATGAAAAAGTCATTCATGATGCGGCGTTTTGAGTTACATTATCCCTTGCTCTGTGGTTGAGAGACCACAGACGCTTAAGCCCCGTGGTGTATAGCGAGCCTACGGGGCTAAAGTTTTTGTGGGAGGGCGGCCCTCGGGGGAGAGCAGCCCTTCCCACTCAAACTGATCCTCATCGGCACGTCAGCCATGTCTCATCCGTCCATCCAGTCTTTCTATCTCGAGGGCCCCGCGGGACGGCTCGAAGCCCTGCTGAACGCGGGAAGTCCGGCAGCCAAGTATGCCGGGTTGGTGGCCCATCCTCATCCGCTGGGCGGCGGCACGATGCACAACAAGGTCGTCTTCCACGCCATGAAGGCGATGAATTCGTTTGGCTTTCCCGTGCTGCGCTTTAACTTTCGCGGAACGGGTTTGAGCGCAGGAAAGCACGACGAGGGGCGTGGCGAAATTGAAGATGTGCGGGCTGCGCTGGCCTGGCTGAAGCACGAGTTCGCTCTGCCTGTGATTTTTGCCGGCTTCTCCTTTGGCTCTGCCACGGGACTACACGCTGCCTGTCCCGATCCCGATGTGAAAGCTCTGATCTCCATTGGAACTCCGGTAGAAGCTGAAGGGCGGCTGTACTCGTTTTCCTTCTTGAGCGAGTGCACCAAGCCAAAGCTCTTCATTAGCGGTGACCACGATCAGTACGGCCCGCATGAGGCCTTAGAGGCGTTGGTGGCGAAAGCTGCCGAGCCTAAAGAGCTGGTCTTCGTTCCCGGCGATCATTTCTTTGAGGGTCATCTGGCCGAGATGCGGCAGACGCTGGAAAGCTGGCTGCACGAATTTCTCGAGTTCGCGCCGCGCTGAAACTTCTCCTGTCGGTCATTCTTGGTAAATCAAAAAGACGGCATTCTATAATTCACGCCAATGTCTCGCGTGCCGCCTTCGTCCTGCGACCCATCGCTGCTTCCGCTCTTCCACGAGATGAGCACCCGGGCGCGGTCCATCTTCGACCATGCGCTGGCGGAATGCAGCATCCCGCGAGCTTTTGCGCGAGAGCTACGGCGCGAGCGGGATTACTTTCTGGCAGGGAACCAAAGCTACGATCTGGGACCGTTTGGCCGCATGCTGGTAATCTCCATGGGCAAGGCCGGGCACAGCATGGCCGAGGCGCTATCCGACATTGTGGGCACTGGACTGAACGGAATTGTGGCAACGCCCGATCCGCCGGCAGCTCAGGTCTTCGGTTTCCGGTACTTTATCGGCGGCCACCCGCTGCCCAACCACGACTCCTTGCGTGCCGGAGAAGCCATGCTCCGCCTGGTGCAGGAGCAGACGCCGGAGACGCTCGTGGTGTACCTGATCAGCGGCGGCGCATCGGCCATTGCCGAACTGCCTATCAGCCCCAAGATATCGCTGGCGGATTTGGTGGCTACCTATCAGGTGCTGGTGCGATCCGGTGGAACCATTGCGGAAATCAATGCGATACGCAAACACCTATCGGCGCTGAAGGGCGGGCGTTTGGCGCGCGCGGCCGCTCCATCGCAGCAACTCTCGGTGCTGGTGTCGGACGTGCCAGAAAAATCGTTGGACGCATTGGCCTCGGGCCCAACCATGCCCGACCCGACCACGGTGGAAGATTGCTACTCGTTGGCTAAGCGTTACAAGCTGGTGGCGCAATTTCGCCGCATCGGTGCGAGCGTTGTTTGAAGGGCAGCAATTAAAGGAAACGCCAAAAGCCGGCGATCAGGCCTTTCGGTACTCGCAATACGCGACAGTATTGTCGAACGCCACCGCCGTCAAAGCGGCAATCGAGCAGGCGGCCCTGGAGGGTTTTGCCGTCGAGGTCGACAATACCTGCGATGACTGGGACTACCGCAAGGCTGCCGACTATCTACTGCGACGATTGCGTGAACTGCGCAAGGGTGTCTCCCGCGCATGCCTCATCTCCGGCGGGGAAGTGACCGTGCAGGTTGGGGCCCCAGCGGGCTCGGGCGGACGCAATCAGCACTTCGCCCTGTACTGTGCGGAAAAGATTGCCGGAGAAACGATCACCGTGCTGAGTGCAGGCACCGACGGCATCGATGGCAATAGCCCGGCAGCCGGAGCGATCGTGGACGGATCGACGGTGGAGCGAGCCCGGAAGCGGGGGCTGGAGGTTAAACCGGCGAGGGAATTGTTCAATGCGTATCCCTTGCTGGATTCTCTGGGTGATGCGTTAATGACCGGTCCCACCGGGAACAACGTGCGCGATCTGCGCATTTTGCTGGCGTACTGAGGGTCCGGCAGCTCGGCTGAGGAACGTTCTACTAGTGTCATCAGCACGCGAGTTTACTTGTTTCGAGAGTTAAAACGAGGTGAGGACAAACGATCGGCGAATGGTGACTGCCTAGGGGTCGCTGGTCCGCATCGCCCTACCCATTCGCCGATCAAGCAAACAATGAGGTGAGAGTAGCTCCCCGGTTCTTGCAAATTGTCACCAAGTTGTAAAAGGGCTGTCGAAGTTTTGTGAAGCGGTCAGTTTTCCTGCGCTGTGCGCTGCTTCGATAGTGACATTCGCTGCCTGGGAAAGGCGACGGGATCGGCGCCGGTGCGGGTCGGTAGGACCGGTCTCGATCGCTCAACGAGTGGCGTTATGGGCGCGATAGCTGGCGCGGAGCTCGGCAACAATCTCCTGGGCGGCTTGACGGGCTTCGTCGAACTTGTTGGGCTCAAACGAAATTGCTCCCACGCGAGCGTGTCCGCCCCCTCCGTACCGCTCGCAGATCTTGGCAAGATTTTCCATGTACGTCACCGTGGTCCAGGGGTTTGAACCAACGGAGACCTTGGTGCGGAAGCTGCTCTTGCTGAGCCCCACGCTGTATACGCAATCGGGATGCAGATAATAGGGAACAAACTTGTTGTAACCCTCGAGCTCGTGATCGGTGACATCGAAGAAGATAGTACCGTCCTCGCACTGGGCGCGTTCGCGCATGATCGCAATTGACTGGCGATGGCGCTCCATCAGCGGCGGAATGCGCTCGGCAACCGCCGGGTCGGCAATGATCTCGGCCAGCGGCTTGTAGGCCAACACCTTGATGAGTCCGGGGATGAACGCGGGATCCTGATTCGACTCGATCAGCATGGTCAGCTTCATGGCCGGAGCTTTCATCTCGACGGCTGACTGCGGATCGTCATAGAGTGCGCCGTCGATAATGTCGGCCCACTCGATCAACTCGGCAGCTGGGGCAGGGTTGAAGCCGAAGCGCTGCTCCGTGACGGCAGCGATGAACTTGGTGCAGGAGCGGAAGTCGGGATCGTAGAACTTGGTGCTGCTTTGCTCCTGCTCAAAGTGGGAGGCGTCCTCGGGAGTTAGAAAAGCGCTTTGGTGATGATCGAACCACCAGGTGATACGCGGAGACGAGGAGTATTTGAAGTCAACAATGGCGTTTTCGTCGCCAGTGAAATCCTTTTCGTCGAAAAGCGCACCTGCGCGGTGGACGAGGCCGTGGTATTCGAATTCGGCGTGCTCGCGAATCCGTTCGCGGTAGAAGCGGCTAAACAGTGCTGCGGAACAAGCACCGTCGAAACACTTGTCGTGGTAGAAGACCTTAATCTTCACAAACCCTTTCCATTGCGGTGAAGCTGTTCAGTATAGAGGAATGCGGGGTCGCTTGGCTGCGGCAAGGAAATTAAATGGACTTGACCCCTCTAATCGTTCGGAGGGCGCAGTAATACCAGGAGGCGCAGATCCGTTACCGCGTGCAAAATTATCGGGAGCATAAGATTTCCGGTCAACAGGAATAGCAGACTAAACAGCAGAGCCATGACAGCGGTCGACGCGGCACCCGCGGGACCCTGGTAGAGGTGCTGCAATCCAAAGATCACGCCGGCTAGCACAAGCGCAAGGGTAAGGTTCAGCGCCCACGGACCGGCGTTGAGATAGTGCAGCAGAAAACCGCGAAACAGAACTTCCTCACAAATGCCGGCCGTGACACAAACAAAGCTGAACCACCGCCGTTCGGTCCAAGTCACGGGGAAGAACCAGCCGAACCCTTTCATCAGGACATCAGAGGAAGAATACTTGCGCGGCTCGGCCTTAGCCTTTTTCCAAAAGGCAGTGGCGATGGGCAGATCATCAGCGCCGCGAAGATTGCGATCGAGCCATAAACCAGATAGCGCACCCAATTGTGTTGCAATAGCCAGGCCGCTTCCCCCGGCGTCGGATGGATCGTGAATATCTGCTTTGGGCCGACGGCCAGAACCGCGACAACTGCCGCTATCCAAAGCCACGTGCAGAGGGTGCGGTAGTAACTGAGCTTTCCTTGCGGCCCGGGATTTTTCTTGAGTCGACTGGTGTCTAGGTAGTCCCATAGAGGTGTTACCAGGACGAGGAAACAGAAGAGCAGATGCTGTATGAGTGTCGTGAACGAAGCAGCGCCGTGCATGAGGTGGTTCCGAGGGACCAGTATAAGACCAGGTACAAGCGGAGCTGTAAATCGATTAGCCCAGGAGGTGTTTAGCGAAGGGATTGGGCTTGCGATGGGATCCAGCGAATTCGAGGTGAGATTGACACGGAACCAAAACTAAACCGTGATCCGACGTAGCGCCGGATCACGATGACCAGACAACAAATTTACTGATTCCGAGCCCGCTTATACATTCTGATTTGCGGGACTGGTTTCCGGTTGGTCTTGGGTGATGCGTGAGAACTCGTCCAGAAGCGCGTGTTCGATTTTGTCCGAGCGACGCTCGCCGCGGGCCACGCGACTGACGTAGGAGCGATCAACATTCATCTGCCGCGCCACGCGGCTATACAGACCACACAGCGCCTGGACGTATCGATTGACAACCGGCATCTGATTACGGGCGGTATGGGTTTCTTGGCTCATACATTGTCCGATGCGTTTGTTCCTTGAATCGTTGTGTGTCGCTTGCAAGGTTGGGAAAGCGTACGTCGTGCCCGCGGGACCAGAACGGCGTGCAGGGTTTATGGCAGCAATTCAGCGATCACATTGCGATTAATCCGTTAGAGGCATCGGCGGTGACATCTCCACTGCTAAAGATGGCATCACAGTTTAAACACACCGTGCGCTGTCTATCTAATTGGTGCGCCGATGATGCTAGAGGGGATATCCATGGGGCCATTAGTCGATCGTAAGGAATTCCGCACCGTACTGAAAGAGGTTGTTAAATGCGTGCGCACCAACCTGGATGGACCTGGCCTAACACCTCTGAACGCTGAGCAGGTTGTCTTTTGGCTGGGAAACATTCATCTCGAAGACGTTCAGGTAGTGCTTAAGGAAATTGAGGAAGAGAAGAAGCTGAAGGACACTTGAACCGAAGGTCTGCGGGCTCCGGTGGGGCCCATCAGGTGGATGGATCGAGTTGGACGAGTCCGGCGGTGCGCTTGAGTTGTCCGCAGGCCGCATAAATGTCGCGGCCGCGGGGGCGACGAACGAAAGCTGGAATCCCCGCGCGGGTCAGCACGCTCTGAAATTCGACTACCCGCTGTTCGGACGGCGATACAAAGGGTATCTCCGGCCCTGGATTCAGGGCAATCAGGTTAACCTTGGCGCGTAGACCGCGGATCAATTCCACAACTTCGCGCGCATGCTGCTGACCGTCATTCACGTCACCCAACAAGACATACTCGAAGGTCAGGCGCTCGCGGTTGCGGAGAGGGAACTCCCGCAGCGAAGCGATCAGTTTCTGAACTGTCCACTTCTTCGTAATCGGCATTATCTGGGTACGAAGCGCTTCGCTCGGAGCATTAAGCGAGATGGCCAGCTTTGGCCGGATGGGTTCAGCGCCGAAATCAGCGATCCGGGGCACGATACCCGAGGTGGAAACGGTCATGCGCGAAGCGGGTACGCCGACGCCCTCCACCAGCAGTCTCACCGCCTGCATGAAGTTGTCGTAATTCAGGAAGGGCTCTCCCTGCCCCATGAAAACCAGGTTGATACGGTCGCGCTTCAGGTCCACAGCTTGATCGTTGAGGACCGCCAGAATCTGGCCGACAATCTCGCCGGGACTGAGGTTGCGCTTAAGACCCAGTAAAGCGGTCATACAAAAGGCGCAGTCAACGGCGCAGCCAACTTGGCTTGATACGCAGATGGTGCCGCGCTGCCAAGCCTTGCCGACGGGCCGGGCAGTGCAAGATTGCTCGAGTTCATCGGCGCTTTCAGAACCGTCGCCGGCCTCACCCCCGTCGCCTTCGGGCATCCAGACGGTTTCCACGCTCTGCCCGTCGGCAAATGCCAGAGGTAGCGTACGGTGCCATCAGTGGAGGTGAATTTCTGGTCGCTGACTGGATATCCGACCGCTGCGTTGACCTCAACTAGCTTTTTTCGAAGGCTCAGCGGTAACGTAGTAAAACGGTCAAGACTTGACCACCTTTGCCGATATAGGCCGTCAAACAGCTGGCGGGCCCGATACGGAGCTTCGCCCAAACCCTCGACAACTTCCGTAAGTTGTTGAAAAGTAAGACCTAAAAGTTCGGAATATTGCGGCTCACTCATGCATCCAATAAGCTAAGAAGGTTAGATTCCAAATTGCCCGACGTCGCTTCGGGATAAGTCCAGCACTTATAGCGTTCTCAATTTTATCCTGTGAGGCCCCAGACCGCAGGTTAGGCGATGCGGGCCACGTACGGTAGTTCGTTTACGAACTGAGCGATGACAGTCATATCGCTTGGAGCAAGCAATCATGGTGGAAGAAGCACGAAATATTCAGCGCGAAGTGTTGGCCAACGGTCTGACGGTTTTGACCGAGCAGATGGACCACATCCGTTCGGTTTCCATGGGCATCTGGGTCAAGTCCGGATCACGTCACGAAAACCCGCTCGTCAATGGCATCTCTCATTTTGTCGAGCACATGGTGTTCAAGGGAACCCAAAACCGAACGGCTGAGGACATCGCCCGGCAGGTGGACTCCATTGGCGGCAACATGGATGCCTTCACGGGTAAGGAAACCATCTGCTTCAATATAAAAGTCTTGGATGAACATTTGCCTATCGCGGTCGATGTTCTCAGCGACATGGTGCTGCACCCGATATTCAACGGCAGCGAAATCGTGCGCGAGCGCGGGGTCATCCTGGAAGAGATCAAGATGGATGAGGACAATCCCGACTACCTGGTGCATGAGATCTTCACCCAGAATTTCTTTAAGGGGCATCCTCTGGGCAAGCCAATCCTGGGGACGAAGGAGACGGTACGACGCTTCGACCAGGAGGCGATTCTTGACTATTACGGTGGCAAGTTCGCGCCCGGAAACCTGATTATCTCGGCCGCGGGGAACGTCAGGCATCAGAACTTCGTGGATTTGATTCGTGAGCGTTTCGAGCATCTGGCACCCGGAACCAACGGCTGGCACGACACGCCGCCGTCCATCAACTCGCGCATCATTCTGCGGAACAAGAAGTCGCTGGAGCAGGTTCAGATCTGCATAGGCGTGCCGTCGTACCCCATCAATCATCCCCGGCGCTACGTGACATACATCCTGAATACGCTGCTGGGAGGTGGGATGAGCTCGCGGCTGTTCCAGAACGTGCGCGAAAAGCAGGGATTGGTGTACTCGATCTTCTCAGAGCTGAATCCCTTTCGCGATGCGGGTATGCTGTCAATTTATGCCGGCACCTCGCGCGAATCGGCGCCCAAGGTGGTGCGTTCGGTGGTGAACGAGTTCCGTCAGCTGAAGCAAACTCCGATTTCACAGGAAGAGCTGAAGCGGGCCAAAGATCAGCTGAAAGGCAGCCTGATGCTGAGTCTGGAGTCGAGCACGGCGCGCATGTCGAACCTGGCCCGGCAGGAAATGTATTACGACCACTTCATCACCATGGACGAGATTATCAAGCGTATCCAGGTGGTAACCGCGGAAGATGTAATGCAGTGCGCTGCCGAATTGTTCCGGCCGGAGTTGATTGCGGTGACGGTGCTCGGCAATCTGAATGGGCTGAAGATTACGCGCGACTCGTTGGCGTGTTGAGGAGTTTGGGAGCAAGCAGTCGTCGGGCTTCGAGGCCGGCCTGATGGGTTCGGTCTGGGGACATTTTTCGAGTATTGCCGTCCAATACATGGGAAGCGCTTTGACATCGACTTCCGAGTAAACAATAATTCTGCTTGTCAGCCGGGCGAGCCGCCGGGATCGGGCGCCTGGGCATTCCTCCAGAAGTCCCCTTCATGCGAGATGACGGGCTGGTCCGCACCCCGATGGCTGACGAGAGAGGTTTCATCATGCGCACACATAACCGCCAGCGGGGATTTACCCTTATCGAACTTCTGATCGTGGTAACGATCATCCTGATCATTGCCGCGTTCACCATCCCGCGGCTGACGAAGTCGACCATCCCCGCGCACGAAGCGTCGGCGATTGCCAGCATCAAGGCGGTCAATGAAGCCGAAATGATCTACGCCAGCAGCCATCCTGACATGGGATTTACCGCCGATCTGGCCATGCTGGGCGGCACATCTCAAAGCGCGGGCGAGCAGACCATCGACAACAACCTGGCCAGCGGACGCAAGAGCGGTTACACCTTCACCTACACTCCGGGGGAGAAGGTGAACGGCGCGGTCCGCTCCTACACGATTACGGCTGTGCCTGATCAGGTGGGCACCACGGGCGACCGGCGGTTCTTCTCTGACGAATCAGGCGAGATTCACTACAATGCCTCCGGCGTGGCAGACGCCAGCAGCCCGGTAATCAGCAACTGACCCTCGGAAGCCGGCCTATTTCTCTGATACCTGACCAACTTGTGCGATCGCGAGAAGGCTCCCACTCTGCTTCGAGTGGAGCGTGCTTTCTGCTGCTGGCAACGCTGCTGTGGACGACCGCTGCGGCGGCGCAGATGGACGTCCATGCCATCGCCGATAAGGTGGACCGGCGATACGACCACATGCACACGCTGCAGGCCCGCTTTGCCGAGACCTACACCGGAGCAGGGATGTCGCGGACCGAGAGCGGCACACTGCTGCTGAAGAAGCCTGGACGGATGCGGTGGGACTACGCCGAGCCCCGTCCTAAGCTGTTCCTGACCGACGGCCAAACGGCCTGGTTTTACGTGCCCGGGGAAAAACAGGCGCGACGGACTCCCGTAAAGCAGTTAGACGACCTGCGCTCGCCATTGCGTTATTTGCTGGGCAAGGCCAAGTTGGAGAAGGAACTGAACGGCCTGTCCCTGGCATCGGATCAGAAGCCGGTCACCGCCGGGGACATAGTGCTGCGAGGCGTTCCGCGAGGAATGACCGACCGGGTGTCGCAAACCCTGTTGGAAATCGCGCCCGACGGGTTGATTACGCGAATTCTGGTAGAGGAAATTGACGGGTCGTTAACCGAATTCCGCTTTCTTCAGCAGACGGAGAACGTCGAAATACCAGACCAACAGTTTCGCTTCCTTCCTCCACCTGGGGTTGAGGTAGTGGCGGGTACCGAATTTATGCCGTAAGGCCACGGCGGAGCGATTAACCACCAGCTTTCTGCAACTTACGGATGCTAAACTACCCTTAATCCCTTCCTTTTGGGAAACACCTGAATATGGCCGAATTCACAATCAAGATGGCCGACGAGCAGGGCCACGTTCTGGAGCAAAGCGAGAACGGGGCGTCGGAGGCGGAGATTCGCGACCGCTTCGCCGAACAGGGCTATTTTGTCTATTCGGTCAAATCCAAGGGTTTATTGTCGGCCGAACTGCGGCTGCCCTCGCGACGGAAGGTAAAGCAGGACCAGTTTCTTATTTTCAACCAACAGTTTGTGACTCTGATCCACGCCGGCCTGCCCATCATCCAGTCACTGGAACTGCTGCTGAAGCGACAGCGCAACCCGTTTTTCCGGTCCATCTTGCAGAACGTTCGCGATCGGGTCCGGGCAGGCGAGTTGCTGTCGGAAGCCTTCGAGGCGCAGGGCGTTTTTCCTAAGGTGTACACCACGACGCTGCTGGCGGGTGAGAAGAGCGGCAACCTCGAGGAAGTGCTGGGCCGCTTTATCGCGTTTCAGCGGCTTTCGGTCAGTTTCCGAAAGAAGCTGATTTCGTCGCTGGTGTATCCCACGCTGCTGATTGTCGTGTTGATCGTGATGATGACCTTCCTCATTACGTTCGTGGTGCCGCAGTTTGCCAACCTGTATCACACGCTGGGCGCCGAGCTGCCGCCAGTGACCTCGGCCATGCTGGCGATCGGCGTCAATGCCAAGTCGTACTTCTTGTATTTTGCGGCCGTCATGGTGATCGTGGGGTTCTTTCTGTGGCGCTGGATGAAGAGCGAAACCGGATCGACCCAGATGGACCGCATCAAACTGAAGACGCCGTTGCTGGGCGACATCTGGCTGAAGTACCAGGTGGCGGTGTTTGCCCGCATGCTGTCCACGCTGCTGTCCGGACGGATTGTCGCTGGTCCCGTCGTTGGCAACCGCAGGCGAGTCGATGCAAAGCCGGTTGATGGCTCGCGGGATTGAGAGCGCGACCCTCGGCGTGCGCGAAGGGCAGGGCTTGGCCAAAAGCATGGAGCAGACCGGGGTGTTCCCCGAGATGTCGGTGGAGATGATCGAAGTCGGCGAGTCGACGGGCGCTCTGCCGGCCATGCTGAATTCGATCTCCGAGTTCTACGAAGAGGACGTGCAGAACGCTTTGGCTACGGCCATGGCACTGATCGAGCCCGTAATCCTGATCGTGATGGGCGTGGTGGTTGCTTTTGTCCTGATTTCTCTCTATCTCCCAATCTTCAGCTTGGGTGCGGGAAGCCTGCATTAATGGCAGTGAATTCAATCAAGCTAGACGGGCAATGAGCAGTATTTGAGGTATCTATGGCTGACGTAAAACCAATTTTTGTGAACGGGAACGGTGGCGTTTCCGTCAGCGACGAGATCGAACACGGTAAGGACCTGGCGCGGCGATATCGCTGCGAGTTTGTGGACCTGAAGAATTTCCACATTCAGCACGAGTTGTTTCGCAAGATCAAAGTGGATTACATGTTCCGCTATAACTTCGTGCCGTTGGAAGAGACCGCCGACGGCCGCCTGGTGATAGCGATTGCCGATCCCAGCCAGCTGATGATGATCGACGAGATCGGCCTGCTGCTGGGCCGGCGCATCGTCACCAAGGTCGCCAGCCTGTCGCAGATCAGCGATGTGCTGAAGAAGAGCGAGCAGTCACAGCGCGTGCTGGAAGAAGCCGGCGAGAACTTTGCGCTCGACGTCATCAACGAAGACGAGAACGCCGACGAAACTATCTCGATCGAGAAGCTAACCGGCGAGAGCGACCAGAGCCCGATCATCCGCCTGGTGGATACCACGATCTTTACCGCCCTGCAGCGGCGTGCCAGTGATATTCACATTGAGACGCGCGACGATTCGGTGGTGATCAAGTACCGCATCGACGGCGTGCTGCAGCAGGCCATGCAGCCCATCGCCAAGGAACATCATTCCACCATTATTTCGCGTATCAAGGTCATGAGCGAGCTGGATATTTCCGAGCGGCGCGTGCCGCAGGACGGACGTTTCCGTGTGCGCTATAACGGCCGGTCCATCGATTTTCGCGTGTCCATCATGCCGTCGATTCACGGGGAAGACGCCGTGCTCCGCGTGCTGGATAAAGAGTCGATGAGCGAGAAATTCCACAAACTCACGCTGGACGTGGTGGGCTTTGGAGAAGAAGACCTGCGGAAGTTCCGGCGCTACATCAAAGAGCCATACGGCATGGTGCTGGTGACGGGGCCAACCGGTTCCGGTAAGACGACCACGCTGTACGCGGCGCTGAACGAGATCAAAACAGACGAAGACAAGCTGATTACGATCGAAGACCCGGTCGAGTACCAGATTCGCGGCATCACCCAGATTCCAGTGAACGAGAAAAAGGGACTAACGTTCGCCCGCGGGCTGCGCTCGATTCTGCGTCACGATCCCGACAAGATCATGGTGGGCGAAATCCGCGATACGGAAACCGCACAGATCGCCATCAACTCGGCGCTGACCGGTCACCTGGTGTTCACCACGGTCCACGCGAATAACGTGGTCGACGTGCTGGGCCGCTTTTTGAATATGGGTGTAGAAGCCTATAACTTCGTTTCAGCACTGAACTGTATTCTGGCGCAGCGGTTGGTCCGTCTCATTTGCGAGTTCTGCAAGAAGGAAGTGCGTTATTCGGTGGAAGAGTTGGAAGCCAGCGGTCTCGACCCGAAGGAGTGGGCCAATGTGGCGTTTTATGAAGGCGAAGGCTGTATTGAATGCTCAGGAACGGGCTTCCGCGGCAGAACTGCGATTCATGAACTGCTGGAGCTGACCGATAACATTCGCGAAATGATTCTGGCCAAGAAGCCGAGCAGCGAGATTCGTCGCACCGCGAAAGACGAGGGCATGCATTTCCTTCGCGAGTCGGCAATTGATAGAGTTAAAAAAGGCCTGACGACGCTGAAAGAGATCAACAAGGTTACGTTCATCGAGACAGCGCGGTAACCGCCGTCAGCTGCACCATCATCGTCATGGTTGTTGGATTGAGGGTTCGAGAAATCTGACCGAAGGCTAGTATCTGACGGCTGTAAGCTCATGATCACTACACGCAATATGCCGAGACCGCGCATGGCCTGCGAGATCAGCACCGACCGCATTGTGGCGGCGCGCGCTGCTGACGGTGCTTCGGTGCTGGACGCAGCGACCTCGTCAGCTATGCCGCCCGGTGCCTTGACCCCCGGACTGCTGGAGGCTAATTTCGCTGATCGCTCGTTACTTGTGCCGGTGGTGCGCAACGCCTTGGCGTCCATGTCAGGGCGCAGCAAGGACGTCGTGCTGGTTATCCCCGATGCCACGACGCGGGTGATGCTGCTGGATTTCGAGACGCTGCCGGAAAAACCGCAGGAAGCCGATGCGGTAGTGCGCTTCCGGCTCAAGAAGTCTCTGCCGTTTGAGGTGGAGCAATGTGCGGTGTCGTTTGACCGGCAGGGAACTGCAAATCCAGTGCGTGTGGTGGCAGCGGTGACGCCGCGCAGCGTGCTGGATGAGTATGAATGGATCGTACGCGATGCCGGCTACAACCCGGGCTCGGTAATGCCTTCGATGCTGGCGGCATTGGGGCTGGTGGATGGCTCGAGTCCGACCATGCTCATCAAGGTGGAGCACGGAACCACAACGTTCGCCATCGTGAATGACAATCAGCTGCTGCTTTATCGCGCTCTGGATAACGGCGGCGCGGCGGTGACCGGAGAGTCGCTGGTGGACGACGTGAATACGTCGCTGGTGTACTTCGAAGACCGCTACCGCGTGGGCGTGGATCGCGTACTGGTGACCGGCGTGCAGTCGGCAGTGGGACTGCAGGAAGCGTTGAGCGCAACCGCACCCTCGCCGATTCGCGTGGAAGAATTGGTCTCGAGTTCGGCCGCCGGAGTAGCTTCCGGGAATGTGCCGCGCTCAGCGCTGGCCGGCGTAGCGGGGGCCCTGGTTTCCTGATGCGTTTAAGAATCAATCTCGCTAGCCAGCCGTACGAGGTCGCGCAGGAGTACAAGCAGCGCATGACCGCGCTCATCGCCATATTGGGCGTGGCTGCCTTGGCGTTGCTGGGCTACATCGTTTACCAGCGCGCGCACTCGCGCAGCATCAACCGGCAGTTGGCGGAAGTGCAGAGTCAGATCAATCAGTTGGAACTGGAAGAGGCGCAGGCGCGTGCCATGCTGAGCAAGCCTACCAACCGTAACATCGCGGAGCAATCGGACTTCCTGAATGAATTGTTCGCCCGCAAGGCGCTTTCCTGGACGCGAATATTTAGCGAGATGGAGCGTATCGTTCCTCCCAGCCTGCACGTGGTCTCGATGAAGCCCGAGTACACCAAGACGAACGACCTGGTGCTGCACATGGTGGTGGCTACCGACTCGCGCGACCGCGCGGTGGAACTGGTGCGGCACATGGAGAAGTCCAACCACTTCCGGCAGGCGCAGGTGGTGGCCGAAGCGGTGGTGTCGAATACCAGCGACCAGTCGGGTCCTTCCGGCAACATTCAGTTTGATATTGCAGCGATCTATGTTCCGGGCGGAGCCGATACCGCGGAGGCGCCTGCTGCCGGCGACGAGAAGCCGGCAACAGCAGTCGCGCCTGGCGCAGCCAAAGCATCGGTAAAAAAAGATGCATCAGCACCTCCGAACCAGGTAGCGCCTATCGCAACACCGGTTGGAAGTTCACCCATGCCGACGCCGTCGATGAATGCGTCGCAGGGCCGGCCCGTACACGGGCGGTCGAGGGCAGACTGATGGCCAGCATCCGTGAAACCCGCAAGAAGCTCATGCCGCTGGTTATTGCGCTGATCGTGCTTGACCTGGCGTGTGTGGGATACCTGCTTTCGCCGGCAGGACGTTCCCAACAGGCGCGGCAGCGCGAATTCTACAAACTGCGCGATGAGCTGACAGCCAAACAACAGGAAGTGCTTCCCACCCGTGGCATGGACCAGAAGCTGAAACAGGCTTCACAAGACATCGTGGAGTTTTACGGCACGCGCTTCCCGGCACAATACTCGGCGGTAGCCGAGGAACTGGGCAAGGTCGCGACCGATACCGGCGTCCACCTCACCGGGGTGAAGTATGACGAGAAGGATGCGCCGATTGACGGCCTTCGCAAACTGAATCTTGAGGCCACCATCTCGGGCGACTACCTGCAGGAAGTAAAGTTCATTAATGCACTGGAACGCGACAAGATGTTCTTCTTGATCGACGGGATCGCGCTGGGCGAGCAGCAGGGCAATGTTCGGCTGCAGTTGAAGCTGGAAACCTATCTGCGCGAGGGAGCCGGCACATCGTGAAGCTGGGCACGGAGAACAAGAAGAAGACGATCATCGCTGTCGTGCTGCTGCTTATTGCTGCCGTGCTGCTGTTTCGTGCCTTCTCGGGCGGAGGGTCAGACGCTCCTGCACCTGCTGCGGTTGCCGCGCCAGCACATGTCGGCAATGCCAAGCCGGCTACGGGGGTGAATGCCGGGCATAAAACGCCGCGGCCAGCGGTGGCGCACTCCCTGGATCCGACCTTGCGATTCGATCTGCTGAGGTCGAGCGAAGACATCACTTATAAGGGAACGGGCCGCAACATCTTCCGTTCGGAAGCTCCCATGCCAGAGATTCCCAAGCCGGTGCAATCAGCGCTGCAGCAACAACAGGCGCAGGCTCCTCCTCCACCACCGCCGATTGATTTGAAATTTTACGGCTTTGCCGGGCCTAAGGGTGGCAGCAAGCGCATTTTTCTGTTGAAGGGCGAAGACATTTTCCTGGCCAAGGAAGGCGACATCGTCGACCGGCGTTATAAGATCATGCACATCGGACCGGCCTCGGTCGAAGTGCAGGATGTGCTGACCAACAACACCCAGACACTTCCCCTGAGCGCAGGATAACGTCTGGCGGGCGTATCTCGTCTCTATGGCGCAATCGAAATGACTCGCAGCATGCAGCATCGCAGCCAGCTAAGCCCGCTCGTTACCCGTGGAAAGGTTCCGAACCAGGATGTGGCTCGATTGGGGTACGCCTCGCGTTCGGCACGGCGACAACGCGACGGCGGCTACCTGCTGCTGGCCATCCTGCTGATGATGGCGCTGATGATCATCGCCGCCACGGTTGTGGCCCCCAGAATCGTGCAGCAGATCAAACGCGACCGGGAAGAGGAGATGATCCACCGCGGCACCGAATACGCTCGCGCCATTAAGAAGTTCTACAAGAAGAACGGAAGATACCCTTCCAGCCTCGACGATCTCGACAAAGGACAGGTGAAATACCTGCGCAAGCGTTTCAAAGACCCCCTGGCCAAAGACGGCAAGTGGAAGCTGCTGAACTACGGAGACATTCAGACCCTGCTGAACGGCGCTACACCGGGAACGCCGGCAGCGGCCTTGGCTGCCCAGGGAGGGGCAGCAGGCGCCAACGGCAATAACTCACTCTTCTCCAATAGTTCCAATTCGACCGCTGGGGGTTTCGGCCAGCAACAGCAGCAGCAGCAGCAGATCGCGATACAGCAGCAACAACAGCAGCAACAGTATCCGGGCGCCAACGGTGGCTTTGCCGTGGACTCGTCGGGACAAGGATCAACAGGAACACCGAGCAGCAGCTTCGGATTCAATAACAACTCGGGCGACACGCAACAGATTGGGCCGACGCAGTCCGGCTTTACCGTCAATTCGCCAACCGGATTTTCCGGGAGCGGCCAATCGGGCAGCTCGACCGGCCAGAGCGGAACGACCTTCGGACAGAACTCGGCTGGTGGAAATCAAACGTTTGGCGGGGGCGCCGTGGTTGGCGTAGCCAGCCTGAGCAAAGATCCCACCATCCGCATTTACAACAAGAAGAAGACGTACAACGAGTGGCAGTTCATCTATAACCCCATGATGGACCAGAATAACGTTCTGCTCCGCGGCCCCTACCAGCCGATTACGATTGGCGGTAACCAGGTGGGCACGCCTGCCAGCCAGATGAACGGGCAGAACGGATCAAGCCAAAGCCCGTTTGGTCAGCAGAATGGCCAGCAACAACAGAATTCCTTCGGCCAGCAGAACAACAGTTTCGGATCGCAGCCGCAGCAGACCCTGACGCCGTCGCAGCCGCCTACCCAGCCCTAGCCATTTTGCCCGCTGCGGAGCGATTGAACGTCGTTTGCGAAAGTTCGGCATCCTCAATAAACTCGACACGCAGCAGTTCACGTCAGATCAAAACATCCCATGAGACTGGTTACGTTTCTTGACTTCTCCGCGCGCTCACGAATCGGCGCGCTTGCTCCCGACGGCCGCATCGCCGACCTGAACGCGGCTTGCAAGCTCTATCTTCGTGATCGCGAGAAGGACGCTGCTTATGCGCGGATTGCCGACGCCCGCGTCCCTGCTGACATGCGATTGCTCTTCGACGGTGGCGATCGTAGCCTGGACGCCGCGCGCGTGGCTCTAGACTATGCGATGAGTCAGCGGCCCGATGTAGGCGTAGACGGAGAGCCGGTGTTTTACAAAATCGCAGAAGTGAAGATCAAGGCGCCGATCCAGCCCAAGAAGTTCTTTCACACTGCCGGCAATTTTCGCGAGCACCATCATGAGGCGGAGAAGGCGGGATTTTCGCATCCGGTGCTGCCGTGGATCGTCTTCTTCCAGAACGTCGATGCCATCATCGGACCAGACGAGCCGGTGGTCTTTCCGCCGCACCTCACGCAGGAACTCGACTATGAGCTGGAGTTGGCAGTTGTGCTGAAGAAGGCAGGGAAGCACTTCACGGCGAAGGACGCGAGGGACTACGTGGGTGGCTACGTCATTTTCAACGACATCACGGCGCGCGACATTCAGCGCAACGAGATGAAGTCAGGGGTATTCAGCTTCTGCAAGGGGATCGATTCGTTCTGTCCACTGGGGCCGCACATTGTCACCGCCGATGAAATCAAGGATCCGCATAACCTGGCTATGGAGCTGCGGGTCAATGGCGAGTCGCGGCAGCGTTCGCACAGCAGCAAGATGTCGGTAACGATTCCGGAGATACTGGCGCACTACTCGGCCATGGGATATAGCGCGGGCGACGTGGTATCGACGGGGACGGTGTCGGGCGTAGCGGCGTTCAGCGCCGATCCCAAGGCGTGGTTCCTGAAGCCCGGTGACGTGATGGAGTGCGAGATCGAGCAGATTGGCGTGCTGCGCAATCCGGTGATCTCGTGGGAGCAGGCATACGGGAAAAGCGCCGAGGCCGAAGCACAAGGAGCGGCGCTATGAGCGAACTGGCGGGTAGGGTCTGGACCGGGCGAATTGAACTCGCGGCCAGATGTGAAGCGAGACTTCGAACCTCGGCCACGTAGGTTTTTATGACACGACGTGCGTGACGGCGAGCAGACCGTGGACGTGATTTTCAGCCTCCAGCAAGATGGAGATTGCCCGCCAACTAGATGCGTTGGGATTTGAAACAATCGAAGCGGAATTCCTAAAGTATCCCCTGAAGATGGCGAGGCTATTGCACTCATACTAAACGCCGGATTAAAGAGTTTCGCATCAGCATCCAGGCTGGTGAAGGCGTCGGAAGCTGTGCCTTCGCAGATACATGATCGTGCAAATCCGCCCGGCGCCTCAGTTGGCAGGCGCATTCCCGGATGATGGGCGCATAATAATGTTCGGTAAGTAAGAGATGGCGGCCGGGTAAGCGCTGCTGGCCAGCCTTCTCTCCTCCCTGAAGTAATTCCTCCCAATTTGGCAGCAGTTCCAGTTTCGTTTTCCTTTCGCTAAACCCTACTGCATTTCCGTTGTGTTGCCGATAGCTCTGATTGAAAGTACGAGGTGGACATCGGAGCCGCGAACAGAATTCTCTGGGCTGCGGGCTTCGAAGGGAGGAGGTCGAAAGGTGAACTTGCGTGTAGGGAAGAAGCTGCTGCGTGATGAATCGGGTCAAGACCTGATCGAGTACGCGCTGGTGGCGGCCATCATTGCCCTGGCTGCGATTGCAGCCATGAGCACGCTGGCCAGCAACATCAGTAACGCCTTCAGCGCGGTCGGCAGCAAGCTGAGCAGCTCGGTCGCCTGAGTCGGCCGACTGTCCAACCGCTGGCGATGGCGGGCAGCCTGGCCATCCCAGCGTGAATACCGTAAGGACTTCGCCGCTGCCAGCGGCGAACGTCTAGTGGCAAGCTGCGGTGGACCGCCTCTCATAACACTCGTGTGAGGAGCGGATTATCGCCTGCGGGCGCTCACTGTCTGAAGCGCCCGCAGGATCAACCGAAGGCGAGGTTGCCGGGATGTCGACGGAGACGATCTATGCGCTGACGGCTTTCGTCTGTGCGAGCGCAGGAGCGGCGTGCGACATACGTAGCCGGCGCATTCCCAACCGGCTTACCGGCTCCGGCTGCCTAGCCGCATTGTTGCTGCATGGCGTGTTGAACGGGTGGCGAGGTGTGGGCAGCGCACTTGCCGGCAGTCTGCTGGGCGGTACGGTTTTTGTCTTGTTCTATCTGGCGGGAGGCATGGGGGCAGGGGACGTGAAGCTGATGGCAGCCGTATGCGGTTTGGCCGGTCTCAGCGCCACGGCCGGCATCCTGCTTGGCACCGCCCTGCTGGGTGGAGTTTTTGCCCTGGTGGTCGCGCTCTGGCATCAGCGACTGAACGAGAGTTTCGCGAATATGGGCCGCCTGCTGTGGCATCACGGCGCCCGAGGCCTGAGGCCTCATCCCGAACTGAACGTCAGCAACCCCCGAACGCTGCGACTGCCTTATGGCTTGGCGATAGCTGCTGGCGCGGGATCGTCCCTTTGCAGCGTTCTGTTGAGATGACGACATGAACTCACGACGTTTGCTCATCGCGCTCCTGATTGCGTTGCTGTTCTCCGGTGGTGTGACCTGGTTTCTCAGCCGCAAACTCAATGCGCGTAACTCCGCTCATGCCAATACGGAGCGCTATGTGGCGGCGGCGCACGCGCTGCAGCCGGGTGAGGTGCTGAAGCCGGAAGACCTCAAGCTGGTGGACTGGCCTTCGTCTTTGGGGCTGGGCAACACCTTCGGCAAGATCGAAGAACTGAACGGCAGGGCGCTGATCTACCCGGTGGCGGCTTCGCAGCCCATCCTTGAGGGTTATCTCGCGTCTCCAGGTTCGGCCATTGGCCTGACGACCAAGATTCCCGAAGGCATGCGCGCGACCTCGGTGAAGTCGGATGAGATTGTGGGCGTGGCCGGGTTCCTGTTTCCCGGCTCACACGTCGATGTCCTGGTGACCATGCGTTCGGATCGGCTGCCTGCGCCGGCCACCCAGATCGTGTTGCAGGATGTGGAAGTGTTGACGGTGGGCCAGAAGCTGCAGCCCGACCCGCAAGGCAAGGCCGAGACGGTCAACGTGGTGACGCTTGCTGCTGACACCAGAGGATGCGCAGAAACTGGTGCTGGCCAGCTCACAGGGCGGCATTCAATTTGTGCTGCGTAATGGTTCGGACCATACGCAGGTGAAAGCCGTGCCGGTGCAGACGGCGCAATTCTTCGGTCAGGAGCCGCCACCCTCTTCCCCGGTAACGTTTCGTTCCCGCCTGCCGATGAAACAACCGGACCTGGTCGAGACCATCCTGGGTGACAAGCGCTCGACCAAGAGTTTCGAGTGAGGCGATGCAAACCGTGGCGCAAGTGAAGGCGATTGTGGTGATGGGGGCACTGCTGACCGCCAGTGCGTTGAGTGTGGCGCAAGTGGCAGGAACTGCGTCGCCTTCCATGCCAGCGACGAACATGCCGGCCGCGCAGTTGTCCTTAGCAGCCGAATCCTCGACCTCCACGGCGCAACAGAAACACGTTGCTCCCCTGGGGTTAGCGGGGGCAAGTGCAACGGACGTGTCTCCGGGCCAGGAAGAGACCAACGATGCGGCCGCTGCGTCGAGCCTCCACCTGATCGTCGGCCGGTCGTTGTTTCTGAATTACTCGGATAAGTTGCGCCGCGTCTATGTGAGCAATCCCACGGTTCTGGATGCGATGACCGCCAGCCCATACGAGCTGGTGATCACGGCTCGGGAACCGGGGGCCAGCAGTCTGGTGCTGTGGAGCGGACCTGGCCAGCCGAAGATATATACCGTGCTGGCAGACGTGGATGTCGCAGGCCTGCGCAAGTCGCTGCAGCAGGCATTGCCCGGCGATCATGTGGAAGTCGAGGCACAGCAGGGAAGAGTTCACCTCACGGGGGTCGTCGACAGCGATGCGGCTGCGGACGAAGCCGCCAAGCTGGCCGGATCGTATGCCAAAGAAGTGGTGAACTCGTTGGTAGTCGATCCCGGACATCTGCCGCAGGTTCGGCTGGAAGTTCGCATCGTAGAGTTGGACCGTTCCAAGCTGACGGCCTTTGGCATCAACCTGTTCAGCCTGGGGCAGAACAGCGGATCAACCAGCACCCAGCAGTTCGCGCCGCCGTCCTTTCAGAATCAGAACGGAACTAACACCGCGATCGTCAGCGATTTTCTGAACTTGTTTTACTTCAACTTCCCGCACGGCCTCGGGACCACCATCAAGGATTTGCAAACCAAGGGTGTGCTGGAGATTCTGGCCGAGCCTACACTGACCACGCTGCACGGCAAGACGGCACGATTTCTGGCGGGAGGCGAGTTCCCTTATCCCATCGTGCAGCCAGGCGGCGCTGGCAGTGTGCCGACAGTTACGGTGCAGTTTAGGCCTTATGGGGTGAAGCTGGAGTTCACCCCTTGGGTGAACTCCGACGGAACCATTCGGCTGCGGGTGGCACCCGAGGTCAGCGCCCTCGATTACACGAACGAGGTGGTGATCGCCGGCTATGCACTGCCGGCGCTGTCCACGCGTAAGGCGGAAACCGAGGTTGAGCTCAGGGATGGGCAGAGCTTCGGCATCTCCGGCATTCTCGACCACCGCACCACCGACAGCCTCAGCAAGATGCCGGGAATTGGCGATATCCCAGTGCTGGGTCAGCTGTTTCGCTCGAAAAATCTGAACCGTTCCACGATGGAATTGGTGGTGATCGTCACCCCAACCATTGTCGATGCGCTGAACGGAGCCGTACCGCCGGCGCCGCCGACGCCCCAGTTGCCGGTTCCATTTCTTCAACCGTCAACCTTTGATCAGAATCTTCCGAAGAACTGAGAAGGCAATGCCGACCGTCGATTCTAGCTGGGGACCGAACAATCCGATGACAGGGGACAGTAAAGAAAGTGTTGGTCTGTGTGCCGCAACCGTATGCGGCGATGAAGAGACGGTAGCTGTGGTCCGTGCGGCGGTGACTCGTAAGCGGGGAACGGTAGCGGGCGAAATTCTGGACTACGCCAGCCATGGAGCTGACCTTCTACTCCTGCAGCAATTGCAGCGCGCCGAGGTGTCGGTCTGCCTCATAGACTTCGACCGCGACCGCAAGCTGGCGGTGGAAGCGGCGAATTCCATTCAGCAAACGCTACACGGACGGAGCACCCTGATCGCGGTGTCGGCGCAGACCGATCCGGCATTGATCCTCGAGGCGATGCGAGCGGGCTGCAGCGAGTACCTCACCAAGCCGGTCGATGTCGAACAGTTGAGCGAAGCCTTCGATCGCCTGCGAGCAAGGGTGAGCGTTCGCAAAGTTAGCCCGGCCAAGCCGACGGGAAAGATCCTGGCGCTGCTCGGTGCCCGGGGCGGCGCCGGGACCACCACCCTGGCGGTGCACCTGGGATGCTTTCTAGTCAGCCAGTATGGCAAGAAGACGCTGATCCTCGACGAACACCGGCGAATGGGACATGTGTCGCTGTATCTGGGCGAGGACAGTCCCAACTATCACTTCTACGAACTGGTGCGCAACATTGCGCGTCTGGACCAGACGCTGTTGCAGGGCTTCGTCATCCATCACGACAGCTGCCTGGACATTTTGCCGTCGCCCGACGTCTTCGACGACTCGGCTAATGTTTCGCTGGACGATATTCACCGCGCCATTCGCTTTCTGGGCGAAAGCTACGAATTTGTGGTGATTGACTGTCCGCACGGGGTGCATAACCTCAGCCTGACCACCATCGATTGCTGCGATGAACTTTATCTGATTGCCACTCCCGATGTGCCGGCGCTGCGCGATCTGTCGCGCTATATCGACCGGTTGCTGCAGAGCAATGTGCCGCCCAGCAAGCTCCGGGTGGTGATCAACCGGTTTTCGTCGGATGGCGCCCTGACTCTCGAGCATATCGAGAAGGCGATACGGCAACCGATCGCCATCACCATACCCAACGCTTCCGACGATTTGATTCGCGCTATGAACACCGGCAATCCGGTTATGCCTGACCGAAAGTCGGAATTCGCCATCCAGATGAAGAAGTGGGCCGCCAGCCTGGTACCGGGGGAGCCCGGCAGGGTTGCGGCACCTAAGAAACGCTTCGGCTTCTGGAACTGAGGAAACGATCAATGGCTGAAGCAAGCATGCTCGAGTTTCCCGCCAGCCGGTTGTTGACTGAGGACGGGCGCGGCGACAATCCGCTACTGGCGCGGGCCCAGCAAGAAGTGAAATCGGCGGTCCATCGCGAGCTGATCGGGAAAGTTGACCTGGAAAAGCTGCTGTATATGCAGGACACCCGCGGCCGGCAACAGCTGCTGAATATCATCCTGCAGTTGGTGGAAGAACACGGCGTGCCTTTCAGCGCCAGCGAGCGCAACCGCCTGGCTGATGAGGTGATGGACGAGGTCTTCGGCCTGGGCCCGCTGGAGCCGCTGCTGCAGGATCCGACGGTCACCGATGTGCTGGTGAACACCGCCGACACCGTATATGTGGAGCGGGGCGGGGTACTGGACAAGACCAGCGTGGTCTTTAAGGACAATCACCACCTGATGCACATCATCGAGAAGATCGTGTCCAAAGTGGGCCGGCGCATCGACGAGTCGGCGCCCATGGTGGACGCCCGGCTAATGGATGGCTCGCGCGTTAACGCCATCATTCCGCCGCTGGCCATCGACGGCCCCGTGCTGTCGATTCGTCGCTTTGGCGCTAACCCGCTGACTGCCGAAGATCTGCTGGAATACCGCGAGTTCACTCCGGTGATGCTGGAGGTATTGCAGAAGGCGGTGAAGGCGCGGCTGAACATCGTGGTTTCCGGGGGCACGGGGGCGGGCAAGACCACGCTGTTGAACGTGCTGTCGGGGTTCATCTCGCCGCGCGAGCGCATTGTGACCATCGAGGACTCGGCCGAGTTGCGACTCAAGCAGGAGCACGTGGTGCGGCTGGAGTGCCGGCCGCCCAACGTGGAAGGCAAGGGCGGGGTCCGGCAGAGAGAGCTGTTGATCAACGCTCTGCGCATGCGGCCCGACCGTATCGTGGTGGGTGAGGTGCGTGGCGAGGAGGCGCTGGACATGCTCCAGGCCATGAACACCGGCCACGATGGGTCGATTACCACCGTCCACGCCAATACGCCGCGTGACGCCATCGCGCGCATTGAGACCATGTCGCTGATGGCCAATCTGAACTTGCCGGAGATGGCCATGCGGCAGCAGATCGCTTCGGCCATACAAATCATCGTGCAGGTTTCCCGCATGAGCGACGGCTCGCGGCGGGTGACCCATATCTCCGAGATCACCGGCACCAGCGATCAGGTTGTCAGCATGCAGGATATTTTCCGCTTTGAGAAGCGGGGGCTGGGACCCAACGGAAAAGTTCTGGGCCGCTTCTATGCCACCGGCATTGTGCCCAAGTTCGCCGAGAAGCTGCAGGCTGCCGGTATTCCACTGGAAGCCAGCCTGCTCGATTTCTCCGAGGAGGTGTAGGGCAATGTTTTTGATGGCGCTGGTCTTTTCGTTTGTGCTGTTGCTGACTTTCGGGATTGTGATTCTGGCGATACGGCCCAGCCAGTTTGAGCGCGCCGTCCAGGGACGCATGCAGCAGATCAGCGCAGTTCGTGAGGCCGGCCCGGTCGCCGCCGGCGGCGGTACTGACTTGATCAAGTCGGTACGGTTAAGCGCCATCTCCTGGATCGATCGCTGGCTGCAGGATTGGGGCCGGGCACAAGCTATCAGCCAGATGATCGCGCAGGCTGACAGCCGGTGCAGCGTCGGCAACGTGCTCGCCGGTTGTGGCGCGGTCGCCGCCGCGGGGTTCGGTCTGAGCTATTACGCGCTGGGAAATTGGCAGCTGGCGGCAGGAGCAGCGGTACTTTGCGCCGGGCTGCCCTTTCTTTGGCTCCGGCTACAAGCGGCGCGGAGACTGAAAGAGTTCAATCGGCACCTGCCTGAAGCCATTGACCTGATGAGTCGCGCTCTGCGGGCGGGCCATTCGGTGACCGCCGCGATTGAGATCGTGGGGGAGGAGTCGCCGGAGCCGGTGCGTAGCGAATTCCGCGAGGTCTATCGGCAGCAGAACTTTGGTCTGCCCGCGCGCGAAGCGCTGTTGCGCCTGGCTCAGCGGGTGCCCTTGCCGGAGCTGAACTTCGTGGTAACCGCCATGCTGCTCCAGAAAGAAACGGGAGGCAACCTGGTGGAGGTACTGGACCGCACCACGGCAGTCATTCGCGAACGACTGCGTATCCAAGGCGAGATCCGGATCTACACCGCCCAGGGTCGTCTGACCGGCTGGATCCTTTCCCTGTTGCCCGTCGCCATGTTCTTTTTGTTGAGCCTGGCCAACCCCGGATACACCCGCGTGCTGATCGACGACGCGGCCGGCAGGAAGCTGGTGTACACCGGGCTCACTCTCATGGCAGTGGGAGGCCTGGCCATACGCAAGATCGTAAACATTAAGGTGTGAATGCCATGAATCCGCTCCTGATCGTAAGTCTGACCGTGACCTGCTTCTGTGCATTGGCAGTCCTTCCCGTGTATCTGCTAATGCGCAACGCCGAGCAGGCGCGGCGGCTGATGGAGGTGACGCGGGCTCCTCTACGCCTGCGGGAGGAAGGTATCGATGGCAATCCTGCGAAGCAGGCGCTGTTCGCCGCAGTGCATTTCGCGCGCACGCGACTGGGCTTGGCGCAGGACGATAAGTTGCAGCGCAAGCTGATGGCGGCTGGGCTGCGCGATCCATCAGCGGTAGATGTGTATTTCGGCATACGTCTGCTCGGCCCGGTGCTGGCACTGTTGGCAGGGACGTTCATTCGGGAAAACACCTTCCTGTGGATCGTGGGGCTGATGGCGGCGGCATACCTGGCGCCCGAGCTTTGGGTAGGCCACTGCACACGCCAGCGGCGAGAGCGGGTACGGCTGGGTCTGCCCGATGCGCTTGACCTGCTGGTGGTTTGCGTCGACGCCGGGCTGGGCATCGACCAGGCGTTGTTGCGGTCAGGTCAAGAGCTGGCGTTGAGCCAGCCGGAGATCTCGCAGGAGTTCCTGCAGACGAATTTCGAGCAACGAGCGGGTAAGCCGCGCATCGAGGCGTGGCAAAGCATGGCGGAGCGAACCCAGGTCGACACGGTAAAGGGATTCGTGCACATGCTGGCCCAGACCGATCGCTTCGGTACGCCGCTGGTGCGGGCATTGCGTGTGTTCTCGGAAGGGGTGCGTCAGAAGCGCCGTCAGCAGGCGGAGGAACTGGCTGCCAAGACCACGGTCAAGCTGATTTTTCCGCTGGTTCTGTTCATCTTTCCCAGCATCTTCATCGTGCTGCTGGGGCCGGCCGTCATTCTCATGGCCAATAACCTGGGAAGTCTATTCAAGTGATTCACGAGTTCATCAAATCATAGGGAGAAGGAAATGGATACTGTCACTCTAATCCGTGTTTTCGCCGCAGCTTTAGCCGTCGTGATCCTGGGATTCGTCTTCATGCGGCACAAGAAGCATGCCTGAGGGAATAGCTCATCAGGTGGGCAGGCAGGTTTGCATCGTCAATGTCACTCGGAACCTTAGCTTGGGAGAGCATATTGAGGTTGCGCACACCGCCGTAGCGCGCGCGATTGGATTGCTCGGACACCGATGCCTGGAGCAAGGCAGCGGCCTCCTGATCGATCCCTCCAGTGGGATACACACCTTTGGCATGCGTTTCGCTATTGATGTGATTGCTCTGGATCGTGATCTACGGGTGCGCGGGTTATGGCAAAATCTGCCTGCGTTTCGCATGGCCGGGCTGCACTGGCGCACACGGTGCGTGCTGGAATTGCCCGCAGGCTCGATACGGGCGAGCGGAACCGCGATCGGCGACCAACTGGCCGTGCGACATCAGCCCGCGCATTGAGGCGGGCGTAAAGAAGGAGGAAACGACCCATCCAGAATCAGGCGACATCGTCGATGCCCGAGGGTGTGTGGCGGGCGGGGGCAAGCGGGCTACTGCTGATGTTGTGAGACGCTCAGGACGTTACCATCGGGATCCTTGAACCAGGCGACCTTGTCGCCGTTCGGCGTGGTCCAGATGCCCAGCGCCTTGTCCTGCGCAAAGGGGTAGATTTCGGGAGATATTCCACGCTCCTTAAGCCAGGCAACTACCGTCTCGATGTTCTTTACCTGCCAGCCCAGGACCGTTCCCTGGGCCGGGACAAAGTCGGGGTTTCGGGAGATTCGGAGGACGGTGTCGCCCGCTTTCATTACCAGCGCATAAGCGTCGAGACTGACGAACTCAAAATCCAACTTGCCTTCGAAAAAACTGCGAGCCTGTTCGTAGTCGCGGGTGACGAGAAAACCCATCATTTTGGCTGAGGACAGCATGGCGAATAAAACCTTACCACAGTTTTTTTACCCCCACGAGACTCTGGGGGAAGTGTGATTTGAGGGAGTTTCAACGAACGGAAACGGCCTGTCCGCTGGGGCGAACGGCCATCGCACCCCTCACCGTACGGCTACTGCACGAACTCCCAATGGTCGCCGTTCATCACCAACTGGGCGCGATCGGAGGCACCAGAGTTGAGAGCCGTGGCCATGTTGGGATAGGCCGTCTTCATCTCCGCCGAATTGGCCCAAGGCGCCAGATTGGCGATCTTGTAATGATAGGTGATGTCGGCGGTCTTGGCCCCGGAACCGTTTGTTCCCAGGGTCGAGTTGTCGATCGACGTCACTTCGCGATTGCCGTAGCAGAAATTGCCGTATCCCGGATTCGAGGTATCGGGCGTCCATGATGTGCGGCCCTTGTCGGACAGGTCGTAATTGTTCACCTGTTTGAAGGCAACGATGAACACTTTCTTCTCCGCGGTCGTTCGGGTCAACAAACCTTCCTGGGTCAGAGCGTCATAACCTTCCGTCTTGGCATCGTCGGAAGTGGCCGCCTGCACCGGGAACTTCTTGGGTTGCGGCCACAGGCAGGCAGGGAAGGCTTTGAAATGGTTGTTGATAGCCGCGCGGTAGTTGAGATCGCTATTGTCCGTTTTGCTGCACCCGGCGGTAAACGCGGCAAAGATGGCGAGTACAACCAGGCAGTGGCGCGTGTGACGAATATTCATGCTATTCCTTTGCGAAGTTAAGTAAGAAGAAAATCCAAGGCACTGACTTGCACGGCGCGTAGCAACTAGAAGACCCGCCACATGTAATGTCCCAGGAACAACAGCAGCAGCAGGCAGCCCACGCCGCAAATCCAGATAACGAAGTTCGCGGTGAGCAACGGCGAGTTAATTTCTTTCTTGTTCATCGGTTAGGTCCTCCCCAAAACATGGCACGATTTCAGTAGGATGCGGATACGCGAACCTGCGGCTGTATTCATGCGGCTGTATTCAAGAGAGAATCCGATTTGCAACTGGCCCAATAGCCGCAGGTCTCGATCCCCGGAAAACCACTGACCGTGGGCACCGCGGCGGATCAATTCGATGGCAAATTAAGGGTGTGCAATTGCCGCGGCCCCGCGCGGCAGCCCTCAGGTCGCGATCGGGTTCATTCCTGTTTGGGTATTGGATTAGAACAGCGGAGACCTCGCTCTTTGCCCGAAACGAAAAGGACAGGAACTTCGGGAGCTGCGAATTCATGAATACCCATCCACCGGCATCATGCATCATCGAGTTCGGAGCTATGGGGATCGCAGCGACTGAAAGCACGACCGGTCCGGGAATCCGACTGAACCCTACGTCCGGGCGAGCGAATTCACCCGGCTGTATCATTTTGGAATCCCACAGAAGTAGTAGGTTAAAATCGTGATATCCGTCACAGCATAGCGGTGCAATCGACTACGATTATGAACGTAGGCTTGCTCCAGAGGACAAGGGCCAACACTTGTTTGCCCGAAGCCGGCAGTGACCCGTAGGTCACGCTCACTCGCCGATTGGTGATCGGAGTCGGGCTGATACCTGTCCCGGAGACTGGGACGATTGGCAGCGCACAAGGTACACAAGCGGAGTGAAAGAGGAAAGAGATTAGCCGGGGTGACTTCCGAGAAATGCGATGACCGGCAGACGACTGGCGAAATATAACTTGCACTCTATGTATGACTAGCCGAACGAGCTCAACAAGCGCCTTTCACGCCGCACGAGCCTGGAGAATGTGAGGAGATCACCATGAAACGTACCATACTGCTTATCTTGGCGGCGGCACTCTTGTACGTGACTGTCGGTACTGCGCAGCAATATCCGATCATGGACAAGGTTGCCGACAAAGTTATCGCCAAGTACCAGAACTCGACATGCGAGCAACTGTGGCAGAAGAAGGCCTCCAAAGCGCCGCCAAGTCCCGAGGAGCAGAAAGTCGTCTCATTCCTCAAGAGCGATCCGCAGATGCGCCAGGCTTTCATCAGCAAAGTTGCAGCGCCCATCGCTAACAAGATGTTCGACTGCGGGATGATCCCATAGATATGGACATACCTTCTGGAGCCAGAAGTATGGAGGGAACCGTCTTTGCGCAAATCAAAATGGCGTCGTCGACTGCGGTAGCGCTAAGCAGCCAGCCGAACAGCAAGAAGAGGGCTGCTGCTTCAAAAACCGCAGCGAGCACCCCATTTCCTCCGCCAATGGAGCAGAAGGCTATCAACATCCTGACAACAACCAGCCTTTCAGCGAGCGCTTGTAGCACCGGCGTGGCGGCTGCGAGTTACAGCATGGGTCTAACCGTCCCGGGGCTGCCGGGAGGTTGCATCAACCGCAGCGTTGCGGACGGCGCAATCTACTACCTCGGCGGGAACGCCTGGTTCAGCCCGTCTTACGGCGCGAACGGCGTGTAGTACCGCACAGTTCCAGCGCCTTAACCTACCAAAGAGTTCTTCGAAATACGCCAGGAGATTGTGATGATTTCTTACTGCAAAGCTTTAGCTATGACGACGGCAATTGGGCTCACGCTGTCCTTGTCCATGCTAGCGCATGCTCAGGGTCCGACCGAGATGGCTGCCACCACGCCCCCGACCACTACAGATGCAAGTCCGGCGGCTCCCTTGCCGCCCACCCCGCAGGTACAGACATCGGGACCCGCAGGAGACAGCGACGGCTGGCGCGGGCAAATCTCGATTTACGGCTGGTTCCCGGGAATACACGGAACCGTTGGCGTGCTCGGACATGACGCAGGCATCCATGTCCCGTTCTCCGACGTCTTTCATACCCTCAAGGGCATCATTCCGGTAGCAGTCGAGCTTGATAAGCGACGGCTGGTTATTCCAGTAGATTTCTTCTGGGTGAAGTTGGGCGATGATCGAGGGATACCTTTCAATGAGTTTGGTCAGACTTCGGTGAATGTTCACCTGACAGAGTCGATCTTTACCCCAAAGATCGGATATCGCCTTATCAACGCGGAGCACTTCAAGTTTGATGCTCTTGCCGGAATTCGTTATTGGTACGTAGGCCAGAATCTCACCGTTGAACCCGTGGGCCTTGGTCGCTCGCGCTCGGCCAACTGGGTCGACGGTCTAGGCGGCATAAGAGCCATTCTGCCTCTCAACGAAAAGGCGTCCATCACGATAGCGGGCGACGCCGGCGCGGGTGGATCTAATCTGGATTACCAGGCCCTGGGCTTGTTGAACTACAACTTCACTCGCAAGTGGGGTGCGTCGGTGGGCTGGCGCTACCTGTATGTGAACTATCGTCCCACCAATCATCTGTTCATCTTCAATACCGCCATGACCGGCGCAGTGGCCGGATTTAGTTACAACTTCGGCGGCGCACCGCCGGTTCCTCCGACGGCCAGCTGCTCGGTTTCGCCAACCGAAGTCTGGGCCGGTGATCCGGTGACCGCGAACCTCAACCCGCAGAACTTCAATATGAAGCATGTGCTTACCTTCAAGTGGAGCGCCAGCGGCGGCAAGGTTTCCGCCAACAACTCGAGCGCTAGTATCGATACCGGCGGCCTGGCGCCGGGCAGCTACACCGTCAGCGGCACGGCCACGGATGAAAAAGAGAAGAAGAACAACATCGCCAGCTGTACCGCCTCGTTCGTAGTGAAGCAGCCGCATCCTCCGGTTGCCACGTGCTCGGCTAGCCCAGACTCTGTGCAGGCCGGGCAGCCATCCACGCGTTTCGGTCAACGCCAGCAGTCCTGACAACTTCCCGCTGACCTACGCGTGGTCCTCGACGTCAGGTCATCTTAGCGGCACGGGCGCCAGCGCGACCCTGGACACCAACGGCGCGGCTCAAGGCAGCGCGATTACCACAACCGCAACCGTCACCGATTCACGTGGTTTGAGCACGACCTGCAATGCCACGGTCAACGTTCAACCTCCTCCTCCGCCGGTGGTCGGTCAACGAGGTCAGCGAAATAGGCGAGTGCAAGTTCATGGACGCGAAGCGGCCATGGCGTGTCGACAATAGCTGCAAGGCCGTACTCGACGACGTTGCCATGCGCATTCAGCGTGAGCCGAACGGCAAGTTCGTCATCGTTGGCTACACCGATGAGGAAGAAACCGTAAAGGTCACGCAGTTGGGAGCCCAGCGCTCCGTCAACATGAAGTACTACCTGGTGAATGGCGAGGGTGGCAGCCAGATTGACGCCTCCCGAGTTGAGGTGCGCACCAGCGGAACCATCAAGGAGAAAGGCGCGAAGGTCTACTTCGTACCGTCGGGCGCGACGTTTAGCGAAGAGTCCGTCGTAGTAGACGAGACCAAGGTCAAGGGTCAAGCGCGCAACGCTCCGGCACCCAAAAAGAAAGCGAAGAAAGCAGCGGCTGCACAGGCTCCTCCGGCTCAGTAAGGGCCGCCGGGGCCAACCCTCAGCAGGACTGGGGGATTTGTTAAAGCAAGACTTGAGTCAGTAGCGGCTATGGCGTCAGTGCTTCTCAGCATTGGCGCCATAGTTTCCTCCGCTCAGTCCTGAAAATTCTTCTGGGCTTGGCGCAGCTAAAGAAGGAAAAAGCCCGGTCCGTTTAGGGACATTCTCACATGCTGTCTCTACAACTTAGGCGGAATAGGTGTCCATTCGCCGAGTCTGCTACGATGCCGTACTACCAAGTGAGGTGCTGCCTGTGAAACAGCCGTTGAGTGCGGTGTTAGGCCTTGCTGTGCTTCTCATAATTCAAAGCGGCTGTAAGAGCGGACAGGGCGACCTGGGAAAATCCGCCCAGCCGGCGAACAATTCTTCTGCTGCGACCCAATCGCCAGACGCACGAGCCCCCCGCAATCCGTTAAAGAACGCTTATTTCGGCGATCTGCATCTGCATAGCGGTTACTCAATGGACGCCTTTGCCTTCGGAACCCGAACGACCCCGGAGGATTCCTATAAGTACGCGATGGGCGAGACGGTGGACTATATGGGCAAGCCGCAGAAGCGCTTGGCGCCTCTGGACTTTCTTGCCGTCACGGATCACGCCGAGTATCTGGGAGTGGTGCGCGACACCATCGATCCCAATGGCCCATTCGCGAAGTCCGAGTGGTACAAGATGATGACGAACCCCGATCCGGCGGTTTCGGCCACTGCGTTCCGCAAGCTGATCGGTTCCACCATCACCAACAAGCCCTTGCCCGAGTTTAACGATCCGCAACTGTTGCGCTCAGCCTGGGAGAAATACTCGGCCATCTCCAACAAGTACAACAAGCCCGGCAAGTTCACCACGTTCATAGGATTTGAGTGGACCTCCGCGCCGCAGTTTCAGAACCTGCATCGCTGCGTGATCTTCGCCGATAAAGGTCCGGCGATGACCTACACGGCATTCGATTCTTTAGATCCTGAAGATCTGTGGCGCTACCTTGAGGCACAGCGCAAGCAGGGACTTAGACGTGATCGCCGTTCCGCATAACGGCAACGCCAGCAACGGCCTGATGTTCAGCACGCGCGACATGTCGGGCAAGCCGATCACCCGCGATTACGCTGAGCGGCGCATGGCCAACGAACCACTGGCCGAGATTATTCAGACCAAAGGTCAGAGCGACACCAGCCCGGCGCTGTCCCCTACCGACGAGTTTGCCAATTATGAGATGTGGCTATACCTGATTGGTTCCGACAAGAAAGCAAACTCATCAACTGGAAGCTATCTGCGCCAGGCCTATGGCGTTGGCCAGGAACAGCAGGCGAAGCTGGGCGTTAATCCGTTCAAATTCGGCATCGAGGCCGGGACCGACTTTCATTCCGGAATTACCTCTACCGAGCCAGGCAATTTTCCGGGGTCACACGGCAATCAGGACAACGATCCCGAAAGCCGTGATCACTGCGACGACTTCCGTAGGTGGAGAACCTCCAAGCGCTCTCAGTTCCGGCGGACTTACGGGAGTGTGGGCCGAGGAGAACACCCGGGAAGCGATTTTTGCCGCCTTCAAGCGGAAGGAAACATTCGGCACCTCCGGGACTCGCATCAAGGCGCGTATGTTTGCCGGCTGGAATTATCCCAAGGACCTGACCAAACAGGCGGATTGGGTCAAGGCAGCTTATGCGGGCGGCGTGCCGCAAGGTGGAGATCTAACTCCACAATCCGGAGCGGTCGCCCCGACGCTCGTCGTGCATGCAATCAAAGATCCCAATAGCGGCAATCTTGATCGCGTCCAAATCATCAAAATCTCAACCAAAAATGGGAAGAGTAAGGAAGCCATCTACGACGTAGTATGGAGCGGCGATCGCAAGCCGGATCCAAAGACCGGCAAAGTCCCTGCCGTCGGCAATACGGTTGACATTAAAGCGGCCACCTACACCAACTCCATCGGAGCGACTGAATTGATTGGCCAGTGGACCGACCCATCGTTCGATCCCCAGGCGTACACGACGTATTATGCCCGCGTGCTCGAGATCCCCACGCCTCGCTGGTCCACCTACTGGGCCGCCAAGCTGAACATGCCGCCGAATCCTAACGTTGCGGCCACCATTCAACAGCGGGCATGGACATCGCCCATCTGGTATACGCCGGCAAAACCTTAGGAGTTGTTTCTTGAATGAATGAAGTGTCTGTTGACGTCGTCCCGGATGAGCACGATGGAGCAGTGCAATTCAGGGCGACGAACACCGTGGTTATGGGGCTTAAGCGCTGGCTGCGCGAGCCCCTGGTACATTTCCTGCTGCTGGGCCTCGCGTTATTCGCTGTGTACAGCTATATGCAGCGCGGCCACGGTGGAATCGAGCCTTCCAGGCAAATCGTGCTAAGCCTCGACGACCTTCGCGCCATGGATATGTACTTCGAGTCGCAATGGCATCGTCAGCCGACGCCGGCAGAGTTCCAGGCCATGGTGGAGGACAAGGTTCGCGAGGAAGTCCTCTACCGCGAAGCGTTGGCCATGGGCCTGGAGAAGGACGACACCATCGTCAAGCGCCGGATGGCGCAGAAGATGCAGTTCCTCGCCGAAGACGTCGCCGCGGCTCACGAGCCATCTACTACCGACCTCAAAGCCTGGTTCGAGAAGAACAACAGCCAGTTCGCTCTGCCCAGCCGCTACAGCTTTCGCCATCTTTACTTTTCTCCCGATAAGCGTGGCAAGAATGCGCAGCAGGACGCCGCCAAGGCATTGGCTAAGATCTCCGGCCAGCCAGAGGATTCCGCAATCGCTGCTTCTCTAGCCGATCCGTTCATGTTCCAGGAATATTATGGCGACCAGGCTACCGAGGCGATAGCCAAGGAGTTTGGGCCACAGTTCGCAGTTGCGCTCGAAAAACTCAAGCCGGGCTCGTGGCAGGGGCCGGTCGAGTCCGGTTACGGATGGCACCTCGTCTTCGTCAGCACCGTGATTCCGGGTCGGATCCCAGCGTTCGAAGAGATAGAACCAGATGTGAAGACTGCGTGGCTGGGTGAACAGAAGCGGCAGGCGTGGCAAAAGGCCTATACGGAGATGCGCGCCAAATACAACGTGCTGTTGCCAGATCCTCGCGACAAGGACGGCGCCGCTCAAGCGCCGACCGCTCCCCCAAAGCAGCAGATTCCATCGCCTTCCGGTGAGGGACCGCTGTGACGAATGTTCGCGCCCGTTTCGCTCTACTCGTGGTGTGTCTGCTGCTGGCTGTTTTGGTTGCCTCGGCCCACGAAGCACGCCCGGCGTATCTAGAGATCAAAGAGACTGCGCCCGGGCAATTCAGCGTGCTATGGCGTACGCCGGTGCTGGCGGGAATGCGTATTCCCGTAGCCTTGAAACTTCCCGACGACGTGAAGAATTTGCGCGCGCCCGACGTACAAGAACTCGCTGATTCCTTCGTGGAGCGCCGGTATATCGATGCCGGGACAAACGGTCTGGCAGGCCAGCGCATCGAGTTTCCGGGTCTGCAGTTCACGATTACAGACGTGCTGGTGCGCGTGGAGTTGCTTGATGGCAGGAAGTGGACCTCCATCATCCATCCGTCACAGCCGTGGGTGGAGATATCCGCCTCCCAGACCTGGATCGGTGTGGCGGGCACCTACGTCGTGCAGGGCATCCGACATATTCTTTTCGGCGCTGATCACATGTTGTTCGTGCTCGGCTTGTTGCTGATCGTGCAAGACCGCTGGATGCTGCTGAAGACAGTGACGGCTTTCACCGTGGCGCACAGCATTACGCTCGCGATTGCAACCCTCGGCTACGCCGACGTTCCGGTTCTTCCGTTAAATGCAGCGATCGCTCTGAGCATCCTGTTCCTCGGACCCGAAATCGTCCGCTCGTGGCGTGGCGAGACCAGCTTCACCATTCGCCATCCGTGGGTGGTAGCGTTCGCGTTCGGCCTGCTTCATGGATTCGGTTTTGCCAGCGCGCTCACCAGCGCCGGCCTTCCGCGACATGAATTGCCACTGGCGCTAGTCACCTTCAATGTTGGCGTGGAACTCGGGCAGTTGGGTTTCATCGCGCTGATCCTGGCACTGGAACGGTCCTTCCGCATTCTCGAAGTGCGGTGGCCGCGATGGGCGCAGCTTCTTCCCGGATATACCGTGGGCTCGCTTGGCGCATTTTGGACGGTGCAACGAGTGGCGCTGCTTTTCGGGGGTGCGCGATGAACCAGCGGCAGCTCGATCCCTGGTTCCGGACCATTGCGCTAACCGCGTTTGTGTTTGTGTGTGCGCAGACCGCCTCCGCTCACCCGATGAAGGGTGAAGCTGTCGGATTTCTCACGGGCTTTCGCCATCCCATCTCCGGACTGGATCATGTGCTGGCGATGGTCGCAGTTGGCTTGTGGGGGGCGCAACTCGGTGCGCCGGCGATTTGGGTTTTGCCGGTTGCCTTTCCCATGGTGATGGCTTTCGGTGGAATGCTGGGCCTTGTGGGCGTGCCGCTGCCGGGCGCCGAATATGGAATCGCCCTCTCAGCGATTCTTTTGGGTGCTGCCGTACTGTTTGAAGTACGTCCGCCTCTCGGTGTCGCTGCTGCGTTGGTCGGATTTTTCGCGATATTCCACGGTCATGCCCATGGAACCGAACTTCCGGCTGGTCAAAGCGCGTTGCTGTATAGCATGGGCTTCGTCATTGCGACCGGGTGTTTGCACGCGTTGGGGATCGGCATTGGCACGGTCCATCGATGGGGGTGGGGGCAAAAGATACTCCGTCTCGCCGGGGGATTGGTAGCCGCAGGTGGTGCGTTCTTTCTGTGGAAGGCGATCGCATGAAGAATGCGACCCAATCACGACTGCCCTTATACGCCTTCGTTGGCTTTGCGTTTGTCGTTTGCGCCCTTCCCGCCGAGGCCCACCTCAACACCACCGGCATGGGGCCGTTCTACGACGGCTTGGTGCATTTTCTGATGAGTCCTGAGGACATCGTCCCAGTACTCGCCCTGGCCCTACTAGCCGGACTCCGGGGCGCAAGCTACGGACGACGGGCTCTCTTCACGCTTCCGGTTGCGTGGCTTCTCGGTGGTCTCGCCGGACTCAGCGCAATGACTACGAAGCCCCACCCATTCATCGCGGCCGCCTGGTTCCTCCTGCTCGGAGCATTACTGGCCGCCGACGCTAAAATTTCACTGCGCGTGACGACCGCCCTAGCTGCTCTGCTCGGGTTCTATCACGGCTACCTGAACGGAGCCGGTATGGGCCAGTTTGAAACTGCATCGGTCGCGCTCCTCGGACTGGTGTTCGCCATATTTGTCCTGATCGCTCTGGCTGCGGCGTTCGTAGTTCGCCTGCGAGCGCACTGGGCTCGAATTGCCGTCCGCGTCGCCGGGAGCTGGATCGCCGCCAGCGGACTCCTGATGCTCGGTTGGGCAGTACGAACGCGTTAGGAATGCCCTCGATCGCTGGCAGCCTCCGAAGAAGTCGCGGCCGGACTACGTTTGGAACACCAACGGCCCGACCGCCCCTCAACTCCAACGATCACACTAGCCTCGCTGTACCAAAGAGTCGGACTCTCGCTAGCAATCGGTTGATCACTGCCAAGATAGTTTTTCGTTACGTGACTCGCTAGCCTTCGCGTTTGACTAGTCGCTAAGCACGGAATCGCTTGACCTGCGACGAATCCGAACACCTGTCAGGGGTGCACGAGGAACGGCGAAAAGTAGTTCAGCTTGTGGTGCGGAAAGGAAGGGAACTGGTCTAAGTGGACCAGATTAAACCAAGAGCTTGATTGCCATATCCCTGTAAGTTCTTGAAGGGATATGGCGGGGTCGACGGGACTCGAACCCGCGGCCTCTGCCGTGACAG
>CAWITJ010000008.1:0-834919 GCA_963838995.1 uncultured Acidobacteriaceae bacterium
TACAAGTCGAGTCGGAATAGCCCCCCAGCTCTAGTGCTACGAGCACCTGACTTATTGGGCTGCCGTCAGTGTTACACTGACGGCTTTTTCGAGCTAGTCGAGCACAACCAGGACAATTCTGTTGTCCCTGAAGGATTGCCTGTCAGAAGGCAGGCTTCTCATTCCAAGCCTCCTCCACCCACTTCGTGCGTCAGCATCCTCCGAATCTGATTCGAAACCAGGGGGTCGGAGGTTCAAATCCTCTCTCCCCGACCAATCTTTTCAATGACATCTGAGCGTTTTCGCGCTAGCGAAAACACCGCGTGAGGCTGACCTGCTCCCCGAATTCCGAACAAATCTGAGTATGATTTCGGATGGAAGGAGAGAGGGGAGGAGTATGTCGAAGAGCAATCACACGGAGGCGCAGATGATCGGGGCGCTGAAGCAGCTGGAGGCGGGGCGCAAGGCGGAGGACGTGGCGCGGGAAGTGGGGGTGTCGAAGCACACGATCTACGCCTGGAAGGCGAAGTACGGCGGGATGGATGTGAGCGAGGCGCAGGAAGCGAAGCAGTTGCGGGATGAGAACACGAGGCTGAAGAAGCTGGTGGTGGATCTGAGTCTGGACAAAGAGATGCTGAAGGCGGTGATCGCAAAAAACGGATGGAGCTCGTAGACCAGCGGGCGGACGCGGACTGGCTGCGAGTGAGAGTACGCCGTCAGCGAGCGCCGGGTTTGCGGGCTGATGGGGATGGCGGTAGCGAGTTATCGCTACCGGAGCGCGGCGCAGCGATGAGCCGCTGCGGACGAAGTTGGTGGAGTTGGCGCGGGAGAAGCCGCGCTTCGGGTATCGGCGGCTGCATGTGTTGCTGGGCCGCGCGGGAGAGCGTGTGAACCACAAGCGGTGCATCGGGTGTATCGCGAGGCGGGATTGATGATCCGGCGGAAGAAGCGGAAGCATTGCGTGCGCGAGGGAAAGCCGCTGGTGGCGCGGACTTCGGCGAACCAGGAGTGGGCGCTGGATTTTGTGCACGATGCGGTGGAGTGTGGACGAACGATCCGGGTGCTGAGCGTGGTGGATGCGTATACGCGGGAGTGTTTGGCGTTGGAAGTGGATACCAGCTTTGCCAGCCGGAGAGTGACGCGAGTGTTGGATGCGATCGTGGCGGAGCGCGGACAGCCGCAAGCGATCCGCTGCGACAACGGGCCGGAGCTGACGAGCCGGCATTTTCTGGCGTGGTGCGTGGAGCGAAAGATCGAGTTGGTGCACATTCAGCCGGGCAAGCCGACGCAGAATGCGCGCGTGGAAAGCTTCCACGGACGGCTGCGAGATGAGTGCCTGACGGTGAGCTGGTTTCAGAATCTGTTCGATGCGAAGAGAAAGATCGCGGCGTGGCGGAACGAGTACAACGAGGAGCGTCCGCACAGCAGCCTGGGATACCAAACCCCGAAAGAGTTTGCGGCGCAAGCAGCGAGGGTTTCACACAGCTGAGCGAGAGGCAAGGGACTCAAACGCCGTCCCTTGCCCCTCGCCTCCCCCATCCCGGCTCAAACCCAGGATGGTGTTAACTTCAACTTTCGTACTCAGGAGTATGCGAAGTAAGGGGGCAGATCACTACATCGAGTGTATCGAGAGGCTGGGCTGGCGATTCGACGCAAGACGGCGGAAGCACTGCATCCGCGCCGGCCAACCGCTGGTGGCAGCGCACGGCGGCCAACCAGGAGTGGGCGCTGGACTTTTGTGCACGATGCGGTGGAGTGCGGGCGCACGATCCGGGTGCTGAGCGTGGTGGATGCCTATACGCGCGAGTGCTTGGCGTTGGAAGTGGACACCAGCTTTGCCATCCGGACGGGTGACGCGAGTGTTGGAGGCGATCATGGCTGGAGCGTGGTACAGCCGCTAGCCGATCCGCTGCGACAACGGGCCGGAGCTGACCAGTCGTCATTTCCTGGCCTGGTGCGATCGAGCGACAGCATCGAGTTGCTGCACATTCAACCGGGCAAGCCCGACACAGAACGCGACGGCTGGAAAGCTTTCACGCGACGGTTGCGGGAAGAGTGCCTGACGGGTGAGCTGGTTTCAGAATCTGTTTGACGCGCGGCGCAAGATCGCTGCTTGGCAGAAAGGAGTACAACGAAGAGCGTCCGCACAGCAGTCTGGGTTATCTGACGCCGAACGAGTTTGCGGTGCAAGCTGCGGAGGGCTTCGCACATCACTGAGCGAGGGGCAAGGGACCTCAAACGCCGGCCCCTTGCCCCACGCCCCCATCCCCGCTCGAAGCGAGGGTGGTGTTAACTTCAACTTTCGTACTCAGGAGTATGCGAAGTAAGGGGGCAGATCACATCACCAAAGCATCAAGCTTCCATTCAGAGGGCAGTGGTATTTGGTGATAAGAAATGATCAGGACATCTCTGTTGCTGTACATTACGAGGTCTTGTCTGTGTGAGAAAACCTCCCCTTATGGTTGACCGAGTCGCGCAGATTCCCAAACACAAGGGCTTGTCGATGTCTGGCCGTCAAGAAGGTCAGGACGATTTTCGAAGATCGTGACAACTCACGACAAGCGACAGCAAGAATATGGTAGACGCAGATGCTCTTCCGTGGGAGTTTAGAGTTTCATGTTGTGATCGCTCCAGTCCGGCCATGAACGGGAGCTTGTAATACCGATAGAAGCCGAGAACGCTCCGCCCGTCGGCAAATCCGAAAATACTGTAGCCACTGCTCATTTCAACACTGGAGGGCTCATGCCACGAACTGGAGATATTTGTCAGACGTCCGGTATTTACACGGTAATAAACCACATTGAACATCCAAGGGAAATTACAATGGTGAAGGGTAAGGAGTTTCCTCCTTGCACCCAGTGCAGTCAAAGGGTTCGAATATCGTTTGAAGGAAGCGACCAAGCATTGAGAGAACACGAAGGCCGCCGGGAGAAAGGACGCAATCCCTTCTCCCGCGCAAGCAATTTGTCTAGATATGTATATGTCCGGCTGACCGAGAAAGATATCTTCCGGGATATTTTCGGATCGAAGCCGGGACATCTTCAAACGCGGATCTCCGGCCGGCCAAAAACCATTTTGGCTTGGGCCGGCGCTACCTTGTGAAGGCCTGTCATATCAATGACGGACGATGTGTGGGCTGATTAGGCGGGAATCATAGCCCAATTCTCCGCAGATATAATCAGAACGACGGCTTTCGTCCAAACACCCGCCTCGATGCCTGAGCGCAGTGCGCTAGCAAGTTTGACCAACTCGTTATTAGAGTTACCGTGATACATGGCGTGTGGAAGGGTGCTCTCGCCTGCTGTTCCGGTGATCTTCCGATACCAGTGGTTTGCCTCCATGTAGGCATGCAAGTTGTCGTAATCCGTGCCGCTGGGACTGCCTCGCAATTCAACACGGATAAATAAGTGCGCCATTCAGGCTCCTCCTCGGTATTACGGCAGGGCACAAGCCATGCGCCATTTGCCGCGACTGCCCGAGTTCATGTTTGGAACTTACTCAACGTGGAGCACCCAATACAGACCCACCAGTAGAGGGTCTTGATCAGCCGGTAAACGACTTTTTCGCTTTCGGCCAGCGGGAAGGCTCCTTCGAGAGGAGTGGCAGGAGTGCGTTGCGCCCAGGATGAGCCGCACTCCCTGTGTCGAACTAGAAAACTCTCACAGTTGCGCCGTTTCGAGCATTCGCTACTCGCGGATACCCGGCAAATGCATACTCCTTTAGCATGTTGACAACAGTACACTTATGTGGTATGCTACGTGCTAGTCCTTCCAAGAAAGCCAACCCCCCTGCATCGAAGAGAGGAGTCCCAGTCTATGTCAGACTTTTGTCTGCAAGAGCAGTATGTCCGCCACCGTGCGTCTCCGAGAGAACCGCCTGCAGCCGGCTAAACTCGTCCAAGGTACCTACCGCAGACTCACCGGCATTGCGCGCCAAATCGGATACGACAACCTGCCTGAGACCTTGGATCACGAAGGCAACGCTCATGTGAAGGCTCTCGAACAGCTTGCCGAAACCGAGTACCAGCAACGCTTGCTGACTACGCTCTCTGCTATGCACTCGGGGAGTGCGATAGTACTCTTCAACCCTCGGAGGTCATCGCAACAGTGGAATCGATGGTTGTTGAAGCTGCTACCGCAGCGTGAGACTGGCGGCACCTGCGCAAGGCAAGTCTGCTTGGCGCTTTTTCCAATTCAGGTCGTGTGACTCCGGCGATGCGGTCAGAATTCCGGTAGATTATCGAGATTGTCTACCGCCTTCCCGTTATCGACGGTCTTGATGAATTCGGTACCATTGACTTTGATGATGTAAACGGGCTGGCCCTCCTTCCATTTGCCGTCATCACCTCTGATATCGTCACGAATGTCACATTGTTTTTGATCAAAGCAATAATCGTCCCGCGATCATGCTCTTGTGATGCTCCCATACTGTCACCCCTGTCCCGGTGCGTCCTTACGCGATCGATATGGGTGTGTCTGTCATTGAAGCGCACGGCTGCGATTCCGTGATCTGCCCATTGTTCCATGGCTTCCTCGGTTGTCCCCGAGCCCAGTGATTTCACGGTCGCGCAAGATTATCGAGACTCAAACTCTCTTCGCCGCCGTAAACCCGCGTGGCACTGGGTGAATCAGATCTAGTGGACTTCCTCAACTTCTACCAGCGTCTCATCCGGCAGAATCTGCAATTGCTTGTAATGTGTCTGCGTTACCTCTTCGTACTGCGCAGGAACCGAGGTAATCACGTCCGGTTCTACGCCCTCAGGGGTTTTCACCCGTTTTTCGAGGATCAAAATTGTGGGATTTATTCCCTGGGGCCTCTTCTTGGTGAGGGTTACGGTGTAGCCAGGCGTGGGAAAAATACAGGTGCCGTGTACGGTCAATCTTCCTGGGTTGACCGGCATAAAGTCGTGAATTGCGGTCCAATCTTTGCAATTGATTTTCTTGTCAGCCATCAGCTTTCCTCCAAGTGATTTACATTGTCCCGACCGTTGCTCCTGAACAGTCGCAGCCCACCCCGCTTTCCGCGTGGCGTTTTGTTGTGAGCAAACCGCTTTTCCGATGGCCCGAAGCGGAAAGTGAAACAGGAACCCGACACGGCAGCGTGCCCGGAGCGGCGGCGCATCCTTGGGGAGCGGAACAAGGTGGGACCGCGGCGCGTGCCTGCCGCGAAGGGCACAGTGTAATCCAGCCTGAAAGAAAAGGCTCGCGAAAAGTTCAACGGTGATGGGAGCATGATGCCCGGATTGGGACAGCCTGCCCTTCCGAGATTGCCGAGTCGCAGACCCGCTACGCGGGGCGAACCCGGCAGCCAGTTGGGAACAAGGTGCTTTTTGGTGCGGGGGCGATAGCGCCCCGAGCCCAAGCGGCCAGCAGGCCGCGAAGCCGAGCCGGAACGACGGAACCCAAACCGTACGGGAGAAGACCAAGGCGAGGAAAAAGCACCTACCCGTCGCTGGTCGGAAGGCCAGAAGTATGTATGGGAATAATGGAAAGCTCCTTGTGGAAAGAGCACTTCTTCACCGCGAAGCTAGGCAAGGAGAAGGCACGAAATTGCATCGATAATCAGGGGACAATACAAATTCGGAAACCGGCACTGGTCAAACTTCTGACCGGCTTCGAAGGGAGTCTGGTCGGAATTCCGACCAGATGGGCGGCGGGGTGGTCGGAACAGCGACCAGCAACAGGTTGAGGAGGAAGCAGGAAGGAAATCCCAAAAAATCGCGGGGGTCGGAGATTCAAACTGTCAGCCGCTCGGAATGCCGTCTGAACGGCTGGCAAGAAGCACTCCGCCCTCGGGCCCGCCTGACGCGGTGTTTTCCTAGCGCGAAAACGCTCAGATGTCATTGAAAAGATTGGTCGGGGAGAGAGGATTTAACCTCCGACCCCCTTGGTTCCGGATCAGATTCAGCGCGCTATGGGAATCTGTTGAAATCTGTGGTTTCAACTGATTGATATCGAACCCGTTGCACCTTTTTTGTTGAAAGCTGTTGCTTTCGCGTCGAACATGAAAGGTCTGACTGTCATAAAATCGTCGGTAGTGTCCTAAAGTTGCGTTGATGCTAAAGTTGCCGATCCTTCCACCCTCAAAATGGAGTGTTTAGATTGAACAGATTTTTCCTCTGCGTGGGGCCGAATGCCTCAATCAAACCAACGAATTGGTAGAAGCCGAAGCCTTAAGAGGACATGCCCAATGTGCGGAGCAATCCCCGGCAGGAAATGTGAGCTTTCAGTCGGGGGCATACGCAACCAATCTCACTTGGGACGAAGGCTCATTGCCGTGGATAAAATGGTCGAAGACGGCAAGAGGGCGGCTACGAGATAAGTTCCCGCAAGCTCCAAACGTGCTTGGCAATCCCTGCTTCCATCACGGGGGTGACGCGTAGGAACTTGTGTATCCGGCAGAAGTTTTAATACGCGAAGTGCAAAGCGCAAACGGCTCTGTGATTGTCCAGCTTCTTGCTGAAAGCATTGGCCAGCCGCGTGAAGCGACGGATTGACATGCGAATCGTCAGGTTCTGGCGCTCGACATAGCTGGTGGAGATGTGGCGCGGGTCGGGCCTTCCGTGGCGTATCTTGATTATCGTCTCCATCATCGGTGCTGGCGAGTAGCGCCCAGCAGTGTCGTACTGGCCGTAGTCGCCGTATATTTTTGTCATCTGCGCGAAGTCAGCTTGCCCAGCGAACACATCCTCAACACCCTTGCGGTAGAACACAAAGCCGTCTGTGGTGATCTGGAAACGGTGTTCCTCAGCCATGCGGTCACCAGATCGGTAAGGAACGCATACGTCGTAGCATGGTCACGCTTTCCAATCACGTAGGACGAAATCAATTTCGTGTCAGCGTCTAGTGCAACGAACACCCAGGCATTGCCAAGTTCCTCGGAATCGTCAACGCGTGATCTTCGGTGAAGGTCTTGCCGCATTGCGGACAGTGAAAGCGCTGTAAACCGTTGCGATGCTTACCGAACTTCGTCTACATTCTCATCAGTGAACAAAAAGCGAATATATTTTAGAGAAGAATACCTTCGCGTTCAAGGACTCTTCGGATTTCTTCAAAGGCCGCTTTAATGTTCCCTTTAGGAAAACGAATCTGAGTAAGGCCGTGAATGTTCGAGAACTCGGAGCAACCCTCTTCGAGAAGAATGATCGCGCGCTCAAACCCCAGTCGTCCCTGGAAAAGTCCAGACTCGTGGATCACATTCTCCCTTGCATGCATGACACCGCCAGGCCGCTCGTCTTCTGTAAGGACCAGGAACGCAAAGCCGGAATCAGCAAGCATCGCCTGTAGACGTTCTTTCGTAGAAAGGCCTGCAGCTGATTCTCGATTGAATTCGTCCCGATCAAGATGAAGCCGCTCAGAGAGGAAATCCTTTAAGTCGCGCCACAGAAGCGACTGGCCGTGCCCGATGAATATCTTTTGTCCAGTCACCTTCCTCCCTGATCCGATCCTTGGGGAAGAAACTTCTTGAAACTTACGTCTGCCGTCCTGAGAAATGAGCAGGGGGCCGACATCGTCTATCGATCCGATGCCGGACCGCAGGATCTCGCAGTCGCTAGGCCGTTTCGAACGAAAGCATCAATTGCCGAATACCATTTTTCGTCGGCTAGTTTCGAGAGTGCTGGCAACTCAGCCTTCAATTGATCGAGCGTTGTGGCGCCAGGAAAGCGGTCGTTGAGAGTCCGCAAAATACTGTCAGCCATGTTCTTGTCATAGCCGCTTCCGCTTCCAGTTCCACTTGTACCGACCCCGGGCATGGCGTTAATTTCGCCCGCAGCCGCCGTCACTCGACTTCGGCCTTCATGGGTCAACTTCAGACCGAAATGACCACGTGCAAAGAAGTTGCTTGTATAGCCCTCATCATTCCGCTTTTGAAAATCGAACGGCAACGGTTTCCCACCGCCTTCTAACTTCCGAATCAGGAACGCGTTTTCTGTTCCTAGCGATGTTATGGCATGACGGCGATATTTATTTTCTCGGTCGAAGCATCAGGATCAATATCCTTCAGGCGATTTCGCAACTCGCCGAACGAAAGCTCTACCCATTCATCGCCATTCGCTCTAGCAATCGCGCGCAATAATGCCATCTCCAATTTGTCTGACTTCATCATTTCTGATGCCTCACCGTTATTCAGCCAAGGACACTTTCTCGAACACCCTCGACAAACTCCTGAAAGCGAGGGGTGGTGACTTCCCGGCCTGTCCGAGTGAGGGACTGAAAGAGCGTGACGCGGAGGCCATGACTCAATTCATACCTCCTCCAGCAGTCCCCCTATTGCAGATATTCGTGGCACTTGTCCCCTGCAGGTGCGCCGGTCCATCGGTCCTCACTCTGAAATCCCGCACCTCTAGCGTTCGCTGAAGACGCTCCACGCTCGCTCTGTCGAGACCTCCCAAGAACACGACCGCCTCGTCGCTGTCTTCCCCGTGGATTGCAATTACGCTCTCAGCGCGAGCAAGAAGATGAGGGGAAACGGATTCATCGAAACGCGTACTCGTAATGTGCAGCTGACCGTTTTTCAGCACGGGTAATCGCGTCTCGTCGACTTCCGCCAAGGCTGCGGCGATCGATCTCGTGCGTCGTCTCGAGACAGTGAGAATCGAGGGAAGAATCGATGTCCTTCAGATCAATCCACTGGAGCGGCAGATATGAGTGCTGACCGTAAGGCACCGTTGTGGTGTTGTCCCCGTAGGGAGCGAGGTGACCAGGAGGTCGCATTTCATCGGAGGCCTCCCCAGGGCGGAGCCTGCATCCTTCATTCTTACTAGTACCTCTCCGGCATATGCTCCGCGAGAAAGCAGCTTGCGCTCCGCGAGAGCATCGCGAAATTCCAGCAGGCTACCCAGGTTTCGTTCCAGCACTTGCTCAAAAACATCGCGCGGGGACACGCGTCGAATTGCCCGTTCCTCGGCCGAGCGGATATGGAGTTTAAACGTCGAGGTTCGAGAATTGCTCGTGAGACGCACTGTCTCGGCGAGCGCGACCCAAAAAAATCTTCTGCACCAGAGATCACATTCCTTGCGGATGGCACGACGTATCCGGGACAGCTGAACGGAAACAGCGGGACTGAACCATTTGTCACGGTTGTAGAAATCCACCTCAACAACTCCGGAAGTGTCTGAAAGAATCCTCGATTTCAATAGAGCAGCTGCGTCCGCTAAATGCGAGTGACGAAATGGCCCTGATTTTGTCTTACATAACAACACCGCAAGCGGATTTACATCGTGAGCCATAAAGTTGCGCCCCAGCAGCATGGATTCGGTGAGCACCGTGCCCGCGCCGGCAAAAGGGTCAAATACTGTTTCGATTTTGCGGTCCGTCTGTACCACTATGCTGATAAGGTCCCCCAGCATTTCCGGGACCATCATGGCGGGATATTGGAAGTAGCTGTGACAGTAGCGGCGAGCGGCGCTGCCATCGAATGACCAATAATTCGGGGAGTCCGAAGACAACTCCTCCAGTGACGTGGCGAGTAGCACGTCCGCGCGCTCAGGGAGAGTAGCCATCGATTGTAAGTTACAGATTGTGACAGATTTAGGTGATCTGCGCTAGTACATCCTGAGTTACCCTTCAGGCCGCGAAACCCGAGTTCCCAACCAGGACCACTCCGCTTGCTGTCATCTGGATGAATTCGGTAAACCACGCGCTGCTACATGAAATGCACAGCGGGCTAGGCATGCGTGAACCGCCTTGAAAACGCCGACCACTATGCAGTGCACGCACGTGCGAAAGATCGGGGGTAACGCCGGGCGGCTGTCGCGCGGGAGGCGCTGGCTACGTCGCCTACGGGCTTTTCGGAGCAGCTTCGGTTTGCGTTCGTGCTGGGACTACGACGTTAGTTCCGTTTGGGAAGTCAGCGAGGAATTCAAGCTGAGAATCGAAGAAGGCTCGACCGTCTACAAAATCGTCTACAGTGATGTGACGGAAAAACCAGAAACGCGCTTAAGATCTTGAAAAGATTGGTCGGGGAGAGAGGATTTGAACCTCCGACCCCCTGGTCCCGAACCAGGTGCTCTACCAGGCTGAGCCACTCCCCGACTAGAACGCTGCGAAAGGGCTCGCAGTTCAACGCGTCGCTCGCGGAGGCGAGCCGGGAACGCGTTCGAGCTTGATTATAACAGAGTGACGGCAGCTCAACTGCCCCGACTCTACGGCTCGTCGGTCGCCACCGTTCCTCGATGCAAGCGATCAACTGGATATCATGCGATCTTGCGGGCTGGCGACTTTGCTCTCATCACGTCGCGCCGCCGCCGCATGAAATGCCGCAATTAAATCCTCGTCGCTACCGAACAACAGATCCCGATCGCTGACCTGCTCCGGCAATCCGCCGACTGCCGACACAATCGCCCTACGTTCCAGCAACCGGGTGCGCGCCATCACGCCCGACAACCAGATTTCTGAGTACGGAAGCACCACCCAGTCCGCCGCACTAATCCAAGTGTCGAAGTCTTCATTGCTGACGAACGACTCCACCAGGTGAATGGCTGGCTGCCCCGCAGCCAAGTCGCGGAGCTCGGCCAGGTATTTTTGATTATCCCGGTCCGGCACGCGCATCGATCCCACGACGTATAATTCTGCGTCCCGCAGATTGGCCCGGGCAAAAGCGGTCATGGCGCGATGAAATCCCTTGTGCCGCTGAATGAACCCAATGCAGAGAAAAATCAGCTTGCCTTGGCCAATCCCCAATTCGCGTCTAGCGCCACCCGGCCCATGGGCTGAGAATTTCTGGAAGACGTCGTGATGGTTCCTCATCTCTACCTGGGAATCACGCAGGCGGATCCCGTAATGCTGTTCAAACCGCTCCCGCTCGCTCTGCGTATGAAATACGACCTTGGGCGCCAGCTTCCACTTCCACTTGTAGAGCCATCCCTGCCTGCCGGGAAGATACGGAATCTCGTGCGCGATTATTTCGATCTTGCGGCTTCGCAGGAACAGCCATAGGAACGACAGCGTCGTCTGCAGCGTCTCCCAACGCCGCTCGCGAATAAACGGATCGCTGTAGAAGAACGCCCACTGGTACTGAATACCGGCCCGGTCGTAATAGGGAAGCAGATCAAGCAGCTTCAGAATCTTTCGGTCCCCGCGCAGGTCCCAGGCAAAGTCCACGTTGCCCTGGCCATCGGGCGACACCACGTCGACAACATGCCCCTGCGCGCGCAATTGGGCAACGCTCTGCTCGCCATAGGCGCCTATGCCGCAGGGCGTCGGGGGATGGGTTGTTACCATCAGATACCGCAAAACAAGCTCCGCTTTACTTCCTCTCGAATGCTAAACAGGCCCCAAAGGAGTTCGCGGGGTCGGTCGACAACCGCACAAATCCCAGCGTCAACAGGATACTGACATCCGGATACTCATCGTGCCAGCCATTCTCATACCAGGTGGTGATGCCGTTTTTGCCGCGAAACGTCTCTTCGAAATCGCGGTCAAACTGCCGCGTGAACTCCGGCGGTGGAGACACCATGTATAACTGTTCCACCAACGCCAGGTCCGGATGATAGAGCCTGCTGCGCAATGCCGCGGGATCATACCGGCGCTCAAAGCCCTTGTAATAAGCCGTGGTGGAATTCTCCAGGTAAGTCAGATCGGTCGGCACCGTTACCACCACCCGTCCGCCGGACGGTAGTACGCGGGCAAATTCCGCCATCGATCGCGAGTCGCCGTCGCCTGGTATGTGCTCGATAATCGAAATGGCCGTGATGAAGTTCACCGAGCAATCGGCAAACGTAAGCTGCGTGGCATCCTCGCGTTGCACGAAAAATATGTCCGTGTCCTCAAAACCCAGGGTATCCATGTAGCTTTGCTGCCAGTCGAGGTACACCGGATCCAACTCCGTGGCGTAGGTGCGCGCATGACGCCGCTGGTACAGCAGGCCCGGCACCATCGACAACCCACTGCCAATGTCAAGATGAACGTGCTCCGGCTTCAGGTAAAGGTCGCCGTGTTTCAACGCGAACGCATCCTCGACGTTGCGGAAGATGTCGGTCCGCTGTCTCAGTACTTTGGATTGCCGGTACAGCATCCACCAGTACGGCATCAGACCTTCACGAAACATGGACCGGCGCTCCTTGCAGCAGATGAGTAATCTTTTTCGCAGCATCGGCGGCTATTAGCGACCACGAATAACGTTCGACCGCCAGCTTGCGAGCGTTGCATCCCATGCGCGCCCGCGCCTCCGGATTGCCGATCAGCTCCCGAACCCGTGCCACAAATTCGCCGGGAGCGCAGACGACGCAGTCGTTTGATGTCACTTCCAGGCCCCGGGCACCGGCTTCCGTCGATATCACCGGCAGCGCCGCAGCGAAATAGTCGAGCATCTTCAGGTTCGTTCCCGACCCAGAAAACATCGGGTTCAAGGCAATGTCAGCCGCCTGGTACAGCGAACGCCGCCGCTCGGCATCCACCGTTCCCAGCCACAAGACGTTTTCCGGCGCAGCAGGGGCACCCGAGGCTGCGTACGACTCCTTTACGCTGCCCGCGATCAGGATGCTGCAGTTTGGCACCTGCGGCGCCACTTCCTTCACCAGGAAGGCCGCCGCTTCCGTGTTGGGCCCGTAGCCGCTGCCAATAAAAATCAAAACCGTCTGGTCCGCGGGCAACGCTAACTCTCTCCGCGCCAATTCGCGTTCTCTAGCAGTCGCTGGTTCGATGCCTTCAACGTCGACGCCATTCGGAACCAGGATGATCTTCTCCCGCTCCACTCCATAAAGGCTCACGAACTGATCGGCATCATCATTCGAGCAGGCGAAAATCAGGTCAGCTTCTCGACATAACTTGCCTTCAACCTCGCGCACTTCTTCCACCAGCTTTCTGCCCGCGGAGGTGTCACCCAGAATCTGCTTCTTCACGATGTACTCGCAATTGTGGGAGTCGTAAATCAGTCTCTGTCCCGCCTGCCGCGGCACGTAGGGATACACCCACGGATGGGAGATGATGACGACCCGTGCCTCGCGGCCGAACTCCTCCGCCATACGTTGAAAGCGCGGCGAATACTTCAGTAGCTTGGGAATCGTGACGTCGATCGTGGTTTTTCCCCCGGTGGCGTTCTCATACTTCCGGTTGTGCCCAAAGTGCGGCTGGGTCAGCGGTGTGACACATTCGCGGAAGTTCGGCGCCAGCATCTGGTCGCGGTAAACCGGCCCCGGCCAGTCATACGCACCCACATAAGTGATGTTGAACCCCAACTGCGCCAAGTGTCGGTAGAGTTCGTAAATCCTGATTCGTCCGCCACCCACTGGCGGATCGAGCACCTGGTTGTCGGCCACCAGCAAGGGAGTTCCGCTGCCCATCACGTGGGAAATGCCGGACGACGGTGAAGACCAGCGCGTTCGCGGAGGCGTCCCCGCATCCAGCAAACGCTGCACCACGTCATCCCATGATTGCGAAGGTGCATCCTGGTACGCGTGTTCCCCCATCTCGCCGGCCAGCGCGTGATTGGCCGCCAGCACACTCATCGCACCGGCAACTCCGCCGGCTGCGGATCGACCACAAAGCCCGATTCGCCCGTTTCTCACCAGCAGCGCCGGCTCGCCCGAATCCTTGCACACGATGACCGGCTTGTGGCTCAGCATCGCCTCAATGGTGATGTATCCGAAGTCTTCTTCTTTCGGCAGAAACAGCACCCCCAGCGCGTTGGCATAAAGCTCGATCAATTCGGCATCGGTCAGGAAACCAAGAAAGCGAATCCGCGGATCGTTTCCCGCCAACTTGCGCAGTGCCGCTTCATCCTCACCGGTGCCGGGAACCAGCAGCGGAACATCTCCGCTAAAGTGCCGCATCGCATGCAACGCCAAGTCCACGCGCTTCCAGCGATGCAGACGTCCCGGCAGCAGGAAGTACTCTTGCCCTTTACAGTAATGTCCCTGCACCAGCACTGGCGGGTACAGAACCTCCGCATCCAGCTTGTTGTAAAACTTCAGCCGGCGCGCCGTCTCCTGTCCGTTGGTAAAGATTTTGCGAACCCTGCTGAACGCCAACTTGTCCAGCTTCTGCACGATCTCCCGTTGCGCCTTGTGTTCTGCCAGCGCCGCTGCTGGAAGGCTGCCGTACTCGTCATCGAAGCGGTCGTAGAACACGCGCATCTGATGCAGCAGCCAGCAGACATGGTTAGGATGTTGCGCCAGGTACGTCGGGGTCTTGGTCGAGACCACTAGTTCGTAGCCGGCAAGGTCGAGATCGTAGCAATCCAAATGGCCCTGCAGCACGGTATCCCACCGCGCTTCGCTCAGCGGGACCTGTATCCAGTCCGTCTCAACCTGTCGTTTGAACGCCTGTGCCATCCCCACAAAATGCCGCTCCGCCCCAAACAGGCGTTCTGGGTCGTGAATGGCGGGCGTAATGATGGCAGTCTTCATGATGAATTGGATCTCGTGAGAGGCGGCTGCGTGACTCCGGCGTTACCTGCTATTTCTGCGATGACGGCCTATCCGGTAACAGCAGCAGGTCGATATGGTCGGTGCCGCTTCTCTCATGTTGCGCTAAAACGTCGTCAATCGTCGCCGCCACCGCTCCTTGCTCCGTTATTACTTGCGGGCGATACCCAAGTTGCGCAAAGAACTCCAGGTACTGCCGTCCGCTCACGCCTGATGCCCACTCCAGGGCGAGCGGTGAGAACTCGCTCGCGATCACCGGCCGACAACGTTCCAGGGTTTTTGTCGCGCCGCTCATCGCCTTGAACTCATGCCCTTCAATGTCGACCTTGACGAAACCTATCGCGGCATTCTGGGGAATTACATCATCGATGCGCAATCCCATCACCGTCTCCGCCGACAGGATGTTCTCCGGACCTGTCCTGGCCGGGTCGCCTACACTTCCATTCGACAGGCTGCGGAAATAGCGCAACAGCCCGAGCCGGTCACTCGCAGCCGCCTGGATAATTTCAATGTTGCTGAACTGATTGACCATCTGGCTGGCGTAAATCATCTTGACATTCGCCGGCGACGGCTCCCAGCTATACACCACTCCGGACGGACCTACCAACGATGCCGCCAGCAGGCTGAAGTAGCCAATATTCGCCCCGATATCCAGCACGTCCATCCCCGGCCGCAGGTATTCGCGAAACACCCTCGTCAGCTCCGGCTCATACTCACCCGTATCGATAATTTCCCTGCCCACCAGCGTGTCTTCACGCGAAGCGTAGAGCTTGCCGTGGGGCAACTCCACGAGTTCGCATTGCCCCAGCGAGCGAGTCAGTTGGCGGTCGGCGAACTCCCGTGAGCTGAGATATGAACTCACCACTGTCCCCAGCGTCTCGCCCACCATCAGCGAGTGGCCGGGCCACTCTTCCTTCATCGGGGACCGGCCCAGGATCAGCCGAAAACAAGCCAGGATGTCTGCCTCCGTCGTGACCTGCGGACGCTGAATCTCCCACGGGGCTTTACCCGCGGTTGCCGGATTCGCATCCGGTATCTCCCGTACTTCGCTCTCCAGGCTCTTGAGGTCGCTGCGCAACGCGGCCAGAGAACGCGTCAGGCTGTCGGCGTGATTGGTGGACGCGGTCAGCGCCCGGTCCTGCCGCTCCAGAATGGCGGCAATCTCCTGCAAAGCCCGAATCACCGCCGCCTGATAAACGTGGTTGGGGCGCGTATACCACGCTAGCGAGCGGCGCATTACTTTCTTTGCCGCTTGTACCGCGCGATTGGTCAAGCCGCCAGGACGAGGATTCAACTGGCCAAATTGCTGATGTCCCGCAAGAGCCGTGTCCACTTCCTGCCGAAGCCGGGCGATGCTTTTCCGGCGCGAACTGGATGGCACCGCGCCCCAGTTCTCCTCGACGGCCGTGTGTGATTTGGCTTGGGACGTCTGGCTGCTCATCTGCCGGGAGATCGTTTGCAGCAGCAGTCGTACCAGGAACTCTTCGTCGCGCTGCGCCGCCGTCCCAGTCTGGTCTTCCACCGGAACCGTGCCGTCGATGCGCTTGCAGTTTTCTTCCATGCTTTGATGTTCGCTCAAATCAGTGCTACTGGCCGCTGAGTCCGCGTCACTGGACCGCGTCAAGCAGGGTAGGATGGCCTCTCAAAAGCCTACCAACCATGAACGTTTTCTGCAATTTCGCGCCCTGCGCAATGCGCAGCGGAAACCCATTGCTGAGCCGCCTGACCAAGTTCAATGCCTATTGAACCGGCGCGCTTTGCCTTGGAGCCACAGCCGATCGGGCCATCCACCAGGCCGCAAGGAGAGAAGTGACGAACCAGCACAAAGCAAGAACGAAGTCATGAAGACTGGGCTTCACCAAGTTAGGGAAAATCGACAAGACGTTATACGATCCGTTGCCGATGTGCCCCCAAGAGCCAAATTTATGGAAGAGCCCGCTCTCTTCGTAATAAGCCGGCCATCGCCAGTGCGGCTCGTTCACGAAAATGAGATCGACCACCGTAGTCCACGCGAGCAACGGAGCCAGAAGCCACTTAGTCTTAGCCCATGAGATCGCCGCCGCGGCCGGTATCAGCAGCACGATGCTCGATAGTAGATATCTACCAGCGGGATTCCATCCGCCCGACCAGTACTGACTAAAGCTAAGGAACGTTACATAGACTCCGAAGGGAAGCGCCATCGCTGCCGTCCCCCAGCGGTCCCGCTTCCAAAGCACGACCAGCCCGGCGAAGGCTGTCACGTACAGCGGAGCAGTCGGAGCCAGCCCGTAGCTTCGATCGAAAAACAGTCCTAGCAACCCCTGATAGGGCTTGTTCCAGAACTGCGGCATGGAAGACTGCAAGATGCGGTAACCGGCGTTGGGCAGGTAGGTGTTGAAATGCACGTGATCGAACCAGGCGAAGAAGGCGAGGCTCGCAAGAATCGGTAATCCCAGGCGCAACAAATTGGTTACCAGCTCCGTCAACTTCCGCTGCTGCGTCCATGTGAGGTACGCGGCAAAGATCGCGAATAGCGGAAACTCAAGCACCCAAAACCGGATGTTAATCCACGGCAGCAACCCGAAAAGTATCCCAACGAATACCAGGTATCTGCCTCGCGCGTTCCTGCGGTAACGCAAAAACGCCAGCAGCGCATAAGCGATGCCGGTTCCCCCGATCAGTTCCGTGAAGACGGTTGGCGCAAAGAGAAACACCGGTGGGCTGAAGATGAACAACATGGCCACCGCGACCGACGTTGGCACCGCCAACTCCAGAAGCAAAGCGATGTTCATGAGAGCGACTGCCAGCGTTGCCGTAATTAACGCGACCGTGATTTGCGCTCCGAAGCGTTTTCCTAAGGCATATCCTGGGAGCAAGAGAACCGGCATGCCGACGTCATGCCACAGCAGGCTTTGGCCTCGAAAATTCGTGACCACGTGAGGCTCTCGCCGAATCCCGTGCATGTCACTGTCTCGCACCCAAAATCCAGGAATGTGCGGGGGAACTGTTCTGCATAGTCTCCGGCCGCGTAGTTGTTGGCGACATCGAAATCGTGATCGTGCAGCAGGCTGTACGTAAGCAGGGTGTAATGACTTTCGTCCGCCTCTGGAACTTCGGCCATGTTGTACCAGCGAGTGTAGGTTGCCAGCAGGATGAAGGCTGCCAGAAATACATATGCACTTTGCCAGGCGTTAGGCCTGGCCGAAGCGTTCCTGCACGCAAACCACGTCCACATCGAGCACTTGGCGAACAGAAAAATCGCGAACGCCAGGTTGAACGAATGAGCCGAATCCGGAGAATCGTTAAAGCGGTGTGCCAGCAACGCAAGCACAAGGGCGAACAAGGACACGAGAGCATCGGCAACAATAACCTGCCGCAGTTGGTTACTCCAGGAACGGTAACGAGCGTAGAAGCTGATGAGAAACGCGCCAGCCATGTTGGCCCCGATGCTCCAGCGCACAACGTGGAACTGCTCGCGGTTGAACGCATGGAACTCGCCGCCAATTTTTCGAAGAAAATTGACCGCAAGCAGCAACAGCAGACCGGCCAGAAGTTGACCAACCAGGTAAGTCCGCAGCTCTGCTCGTGCACCGTGATCGCACGCAAACCTGCGTTCCGTATTCCAGTGGTTTCCAGGCTCGCCCCAGAGCTCTGTTCTGTCAGATTTACGCTGCCTCTCACCTGGCCGTCTTTGGGCCATTAGCGTCCCCCTACTTGTTCAAACTCGGCGAGAGTTCGTGCGCAACAAATGTCACTGCTGTATTCCAGCGCCTTCTGGTAGCCGTCGTCGCCCATTCTCGTGCGTAGCTCGCTGTCCGCCAACAGTGCGCCAATCTTATTGGCCAACCGCGCCGCATCCCCAAACGGCACAATCGCTCCTCCGCCGCTGCTGGTTACCAGCTCACGCGATACCGCAATGTCCGCTGCAATCACGGGCTTATGGTTGGCCCAAGCCTCCGGCAAAACCAGCCCCAGCGATTCCACCCGCGACGGCTGCGCGACCACGGTGGCCGACGCCAGGAAATCACGCTTCTCGCTGATCGCCGAACGCCGGCAGATTCAGCAGCCGCGGGCAGTCTTTGCCTCGCGTCGCCAGGAACGCGTCAAAACTCGACAGGCTCGGCCCAGCCATCACCAGCCATGCCTCCGACCCGCGAGCCCACAGGATCCTCATGGCCTCTACCACCGTTTCCGATCCCTTCTCAAACGCCTTCATCCCTAGATGCAGTACCACCGGTCCGTTCACCTGGTAACGGGTTCGCAAATAGTCGGGCTCGCCGCCGGTGCAAGCCTCCAGGTCGATGCCGAACGGCGTGATGGCCTAGCGCGCGATCCTCCACTCCCAGCTTACTCAGGTGGTCGCGCTCTACTCCTGTCATGCAGAACACCTTCTGGCAATGCTGCAAGATGGCTACCTGGTGCGGTTGAAGGTAGTGTTTTTCCACTTCCTTGCTGCCAGGCACGCCCAGATGCGTGCAAGGCGTTGCCACTACGGGCACCCTGCGCGATTCACCAGCATGCAGACCGGCATACATCAGGCTGTTGTAGGGCAAGAGGACCAATGTGGAAGAGATCGGCATCGCTGGCCCGCAAGGCCCGGTTCAGGCCGGGCACGCGAAACGATGGTCGCCAATATTGCGCTTTCCATCGCCAGTACGGCGTCAGGCCCAGCACACGCGTGGCCCATCGCCGCGGTTTGTTGTAGCAGATAGGGAAGCGCCGAATCGTCACGCCATCAACCGACGTATCTTCCCGGGGGAAGCTCTTGAAGCCGGGCAGCCAGAAGGCTTCCAGGTCTTCGGCCACCGTGGTGTAAACCGTGGCTCGATGCCCATTGGCTGACGAGGTATTTTGCCAGGGCAAGCAGCGAATTCTCATATCCGCCGCGATAAGGATAGAAGCGCGGAAGCACGAAGGCTACATGCATCGCGGTGGTGCCCGGCTACTGCGCGGCGACGGCCTCGGGCGTCATCAGCGTCTTGTACGTGGCGACAACCTCTTCCGGAGTGCCATCCATCATGATCGTCCCTTGCTCCATCAGCATGGCGCGCTCGCAATGACGCAGAATGTTGTCCATGGTGTGAGTCACCAGCAAAATCGTCTTGCCCGATTGCCGGAATCTTTCGATGCGCTCAAAACATTTCGCCTGGAAGCCCATGTCGCCCACCGCCGAGAATCTCATCCACCACCAGGATCTGCGGATCGACTTCGATGGCCACCGAAAACGCCAGCCGCATGTACATGCCCGAGGAATACTGCTTCACCGGCGCATCGATGAACTCGCCGATGTCGGCAAAGTCGATGATGCTCTGCTGGCGCTCCAGCATTTCGCGCTTGGAATATCCCATCAGCAATCCGTTCAGCAGGATGTTCTCCCGCCCCGTAAGCTCATGATGGAAGCCCGCGCCCAATTCGATCAGCGGCGCCAGCGAGCCGTTCACCTCCACCTTACCCTTGTCGGGTTGTAGACGCCGGCAATGATCTTCAGCAGCGTGCTCTTGCCCGAGCCGTTGCGCCCGATAATGCCGAGCGCCTGCCCGGCAGGAACCTCGAGCGAGGCGTTCTTCACGGCTTCGAAATCGTGGAAGCTGGATTGGTGCCGGAACATCTTGGAGAACAACTCGCGCAGCGTGTCCGGACGCTCCTGGATCACACGAAAGCGCTGGGTTACATTCTCCAGCCGAATTACTGGTTCACGTAAGAGACATTCGCAACTCAAACGTAGAAGACAAAATCTTCTCTGGTATCGGCTGGAACACGGCAAAGCCAATAATCAGGCTGACAAAAGCGCAGACAAACGAGGCAATGATCGACGGCGCTTTGGGCAACTGCCCGTAATAGACCGCCAGCCGGAATCCGTTGATCACATAGATCATCGGATTCAGCTTGAACACCCATTGGTACTTCGCCGGGATCGCATCCAGCGGATAGATGATCGGCGTCAGATAGAACCAGGCCGACAACACAATCTGCAGGATGTGCGAGACATCGCGATAGTAAACATTGGCCGCCGCAAAGAAGAACGTCAGGCCCAGAGTGAAGATCGCCAGGGCCAGCAACGGAACTGGTAGATACAGCCACGTCCAATAAAACGGATGGCGCAAGAGCGGCACCAGCAACGCCAACGGAATCAGCGAAAGCAGCAGGTTGATCAAGTTCGAGACCACCGCCGCCATGGGAAATACCATCTTGGGCACCGCGACCTTCTTGATCAAGTCGCCGTTGGTAACAATCGCTTCCACCGCATAGGAGAGCGATTGCGAGAAGAACGTCCAGGGCAGCAACACGCTCAGCAGGAAGATGGCGTAATGAGGGATCGGCAAGCGCATGACGGCTGGAAAAACCATGCGTCAGCACCAGCATCATAAACGCCGGATTCAGCAGCGCCCACATGAATCCCAGCACTGACCGCTTGTAACGGATCTTCAGTTCTTTCAGCGCTAGCGCCCAGATCAGTTCACGATAGCGATAGCTAGTCACGAAATAATTCCGTCATAGATAACTTGCAGCCTGCCGCGGAGCACACTTCGAGCCACAGTCAGACCCAACTGTAAATGTTAAATGATTTCTGACCGGGAGTGCTGCCGGGCGCTGCCTGTTTACCATGGTCAGTGCGGAGCGACGTTCAGGTCGGCCATGCCGCGCAACAGGTCGCGCTGCGTCGTCGGTGAAGTTGTTGCGGTACTCATCTGAATTCAGCAGTTCGTTCGCGCGCCGAGGGCGGCATGCCGCGCAACCGGCGGTAAGCCTGTGACACCTTGTTCTTCTGATCGTCCGGCAGATTGCGGTACCGGTTAATATAGATTGTCGCGCCGACTGCTGCTGCTCCGGCGTCATGTGCTCGAACGTTTCCATCCGATTCAGGATCTGCGCCTTCTTCTCTGGCGGCTGGCTGTTGAACTTGCGCAGCCGATCCAGCAGATGATTTTGCTTGTCGGGAGAAAGACTGCGGAAGCTGGGATCGTTCTGTAGTTGCTGCTCCTGCTGGTGTGGAGGCAACGCCATGTACTTGCGCAGCCAATCGCCGCGATGCGGCCCGGGGCCGTTTAACTGAAGCTTGTAACTCGGCGGAGTGGAAGTACCTTGCTGTGGTGCCATCCGCTGCGGCGGGGCAGGCGCCGTTTGCGGTGGAGGCGCAGGTGCAGCTCCCCCACGGTGCTGCCAGAACGGTACGCGGGCCAGCGCCGGCATGGCGCCAACCAGCAGCACTGCAACCAGCGACATGGATTTTGCGAAGCGCACGATTGTTCTACTTACTCCGTCGACGATTGTCCATCAAGTGCGTCGAAATCCGAAAACAAATCTGCGTTCTTGTCCAGATACTGCAAATCACTTACCGCCGTGCCCGGCGACGTCATGTGGGCAGCGCTATCGTTGGCCGCCAGGTTGGCGTTGCCGCTGAAGGGGCCAATCTGCGACAAACCCACGCCCATCGCAATAGCCAGGGCAACCGCTACCCGCAATCGCCGGACGGCGCGCCCAGGCCATCCAGCCCCTGCGCCGGCGCTTGCGCTTCCTCGCGCACCCGCGCCATCAGTCGCGTGTTGAAGTATGGCGAAGGCTCCGGCGCGCTCCATTCGTCCAGCAGGCTCATCGTCTGCCGCAGCGATGCCAGTTCAGCCGCACAGGAGGCACAATTCTCCACATGCTTCTGGACCTCGGGCGAAGCCGTCTCCGTTTCGCCCAGCACCATCTCCATGAATTCCTGACGAAGTTTTTCGCACCGCATAACCGCACCCTGCTTCCTGCTTTGTAGCTTTACAAAAATTGTTTCAGTGTTTCTCGCAAGCGTTTCATAAGCCCGGAACAGCAATGACTTAGTCGCTGACTCGCTTAGCTTTAAGACGGCCGCGATCTGTTTGTAGTCCATGTTCTGATACTTGTGCATCAGCACGGCCATGCGCTGACGCTCTGGTAATGCTTCCACCTGCAGCCGGATCGCGGTGAGCCGCTCGCGCCGCAAAATGTTTTGCTCCGCATTCAGGCCGCTGTCGGCAACATCCACCGTCATGCCGGTTTCGGTATCCGGTTCATCGATGTTGACGGTATTTTCCGGACGTTCGTACTTGGTATCGCGCGCGTGATTCACCGACAAATTCGTGGCTATCCGGTACAGCCAGGTGGTGAACTTCGCACTCGCTTCATAACCCTTGCGCGAGCGGTATACGCGGAGAAAAACTTCCTGCGCCAGCTCTTCCGCCACCGCCTGGTTGTGCGTCATGCGATACATGAAGCTGACCATCGGCCGACGATACTTTTCGACCAGATAATCGAAGGCAGTATCGTCGCCGGCCGCCACACGCAGCATGACCTCGGCGTCGCTCAACGTTTCTAAAACGACTGGTTCAGCCAATTCGCCCCGTACCGTAGCCGTCAGCGACGCTCCCTGAGCGCCTCCGGCCACCATTGCTCGATCTAACGCGACGCTGCCCACATTGGGTGTAACCCTTGACCTGCCAGAAAGTTGCGCTGAAGCCACTGGCTCCTTCGCCGACCGTTCCGCACCCATTTTCGGCGTTCGTTTTAAGACTACTGCATCGCCGACCTGAAACCAGTATTATGCACCACAGGCCCCGTCGCCGGTACTTTACGTCTATGGATTTGATGCGAAAACCTCTGTGCTGCTATAGCTTGCTCGCGCTCGTGCTGACCGGCCCCATGTGCAACGTTTTGCATAGCTCGGAGCGGATCATTTCTGCAAGTTTCCTGGCCGCGGCCCAACCGCAGGATTCGAAACCGGCAGCGCCGACCTCCCCTTCCGAACATCCGAGTGCTACTTCCGACGAGTCAGGTCCGAGTCTCGGAGACCAGGTGATTCAAGACATCCTGGAACCTCTGCGGACCGGCATGGAAACCCAGAACTTCCCAGGTTCTCTCCGTCTTCGATAAGCAGGAGATGAAAACTTACTCCACGTTGCAAGGCCAACTGCGCGCTTTTCTCAATCAGTACGCCGAGGTGCACTTCCGCTACCAGATTTTGCAGGTCACCGCCGACAACGATCACGGCTCCGCCACCGCCGAAATCGAGATGGACGCTCTCCCCTACGAAGTTACGCAAGTGGCCGTCCGCCGCAGTGTCCAGATGCGCTTCCAGTTGAAACAGGAAGCTAAAGGATGGAAAGTGGTGAGCTTCACGCCATCCGACTTCTTCGGTATGGGCTTTAACCGGGCAGACGCCAAATGAGCTGCCGCTCCTCTGCACCCAAGGCCTCACGAAACACATGAAACGTGACTATCCCGAACATCCCATCATTGGAGTCGGCGCCGTCATTGTCGACCGTGGACGCGCACTGCTGGTACGTCGCGCCACCGAACCGCTTCTGGGCGAGTGGTCCGTTCCCGGCGGCATGCTCGAGCTGGGCGAAACGCTGCGCGACGGCGTGCGCCGCGAGGTGAGGGAAGAGACTGGCATCGACGTCGAACCGGGCCAGGTGATCGACGTCTTCGATAGCATCTTCGCCGACGCTCTGGGACGTACCCAATATCACTACGTGCTGATTGACTACCTCTGCCGTCCGCTCGCTGGCGAGGCCCGCGCCGCAAGTGACGTCAGCGACGTGCGCTGGGTCAGCCTGGAAGCACTCCCTGCCATGACCCTTCGCGACTCCATCGAGCAGGTCGTCCGCAAAGGCTTGCGCTTGGCCGCGGCGGGTGTCGCTGTGAAGCCGGAGTAGCCCGCAGAAACTATCTGTTGACGCGCATCGATTTTGCAGCGACCATTTCGTTTGCAACGGAGGACCTGATGCAACGCCTCATAGCTTTTTTTTTCTTCGCTCTTTTCGCCATCTCCGCGGTCGCCCAATCGGGTGCATCGTCCAATCAGGCTTCGCCCAAGCCCCCCGACATGGTCTGCTTTGGCTATGGCCCCAAGTGGAGCATTCAATTTGTTAACGGGGCGGCGCGTTATCTTGGCGTGAATCAGCCCGACCAGGACTTCCTCGGCGACTTCTACTACGTTCCCCAGGACAAGGCCTGGGAGTGGCACCGCGCCAATGGCCTCGCTCCCATGAATGGCGGTTACGATATGTCGGCCACCATCCAGAAAACCAGTTGCCAGGACCCCGAGCGTAAGCAGACCTTCCCTTACTCGGCGCAGGTCAACCTGCCGCAAGGAGACATGGTGAGCGGCTGCTGCCGCAAACTCAAGCCCGGCGAAGCCGCCATCGGCAAGCATGGATTAGAGCAGACCGCCCCCACTTCAGGTACCGGCAACTCCGCCAATTCGCCTGCGCAGCCCGGAGCATCCTCGCCAACCGGCAAACCCAAACCGACTCCGCAATAACCAGCTAAGGGGTACGAGCGAACAGCATCGTCTCGTGCCCCTTATACTGCGCGCGCTGCCATTCGCGATACCCGCACTTCTCCGCCACCCGCATCGACGCCACATTTTCCGGATGGATGATGCACGCCGTCTTCACCGCCCCAAAGTGCTCATCGCCCCACGCCACCACCGCTCGAACCGCCTCCGTGGCGTAACCTTTGCCGTGCGTAGCTGTGGTCAACGCCCAGCCAATCTCAGGAATGTCCTTCAGCGAAGGTTCAATCTCGCGCATGAACTCGCCGAACCCAAGCTCCCCCACGAACGTCCCGCTCCCTTTGTCCTCCAATGCCCAATAACCGAAGCCCAGCAGCGTCCAGTGCCCCGCATAGCGCAGCAGGCGCGCCCAAACATCCTCCCGCGAGAATGGCTTGCCCGCCGATGTGCCGCGTTACGACAGGATCGCCCCACATCGCGCAGGACGCTGCAAAATCGTCCAGCCGATGCCCCCGCAATCGCAGGCGCTCCGTTTCGATTACGGGCACGTTCACCCCTTGACGGAGCGCAGCCTTCATCCTTCACCTCATCCAAAACATTTGCGCAGAAATAGAAAAAGACCCGCGGCGTCTCGTGCCAGCGGGTCTTTTCCGGTTAGCTGTTGGAATTGGCCTGAGGCTGTCCACTCTATGTGGCCCCAGCGGCAGACGCCAAAAGCAGCGAGTCTTGCGAGGATTTAGAGCGGAAGCCCTAAGCCTCAGCCACCTCACTTGAGATACAACAATGACTGTCAGATATCATATTTTTTGGATCACCCTCCTTTCCAGTGTATGGGCAAAATACCACCGCCCGGCACCGGCGTCAAATTGAGAGTAGATGAACGCGAAAGCTGTCATCCACAGCGCCAGCGAAGGACCACTATCTCCGCAAACACGCCACTTGCAGCCGATCTGCGCCGGCCTCCACCAATCCGCTTTACCACGCGTAACGCTTCTTTCCCGACCCGCTCAGCAGCCGCGACATCACGACCGCCGCTCCCACCAGCAACCCCAGACCGATGGCGATCTTCTTGGCCGCTCTGCCATCGCAGGCTGGCTTCTTCCCGGCTTCTCGTACGTGCTCGGGCCGTACCCCCACGCCGATGACTCGGGCCACCAGATGCTGCACCCCCGGCACCTGCGTCACGGCCTTCAGTTGCCACGGTGCGGTCATCGGACCCGAATGGCGAAACACCGTCTGTAGTCCTTTGTGCGCGTTTACCTGGATAAACTGCGTCACCCGGGTGGGAAATTCGCGCCGCTGTTGCACGGCGGCCAGCAGCGATTCCGTCACTCTCCCCTGACGCAGCGGTTCACCGAGAATGTTCGCCGTTGCCACCGCATCTTGCACCGCCAGGTTGATTCCTACCCCTCCGGCCGGTGACATCGCATGCGCGGCATCGCCAATACACAAAAGTCCCGAGCGATACCACCGCCGCAGCCGGTTGATTTGCACCGACAACAACTTCATCTGGTCCCAGTCGTTTATCTCTCCCAGCCGATCCCTGAGATAGGGAGCGATCAGCCCCAGCGTCTCCCGGAACTTCTCCAGTCCTCCGTTCTTCATCTCATCGAACGATCCCTTGCGGATGATGAGACCTGCCTGGTAATAGTCGCCGCGGGGAATCAGGATCAGCGCCTTGCCGTAGTTCAGCGTCCCCATCAACCGCTCTTCACCTTCCGTGCTGCCTTTCGCGATGCGGAACCACAACACATCAATGGGCACGCCTGACTCGATCACCTCGAAGTCTCCCGCCTCGCGCGTGCGCGAGTGGCGGCCGTCGCAGCCCACCACCAAATCCGCCCGTATCTCGACGTGGCCATCCGGCGCGTTCGCCCGCACCCCGGTAACTCGTCCGCCTTCCTCCATAAGGTCGACGCACTCGTTCTGCATGCGGAGGTTAAAGCTGGGAAACTGCCGCGCTTTGCCAGCCAGAAAATTGAGGAAATCCCACTGCGGCATTAATGCGACAAACTTGCAATGCGTAGGCAACAAACTGAAGTCGGCAGCTTGAAATGGGTACTCGCCATAAAGTCCGCCTGCGCTTGTCAGTTTCTGGTGCGGCACCTTCAGGAAACCTTCCAGGATGCCCAGCTCATACAGCACCTCCAGCGTGGAAGGGTGCACGGTATCACCGCGGAAGTCGCGAAAGAAATCGTTGTGCTTCTCCAGCACCGTAACCGCTACCCCGGCCCGCGCCAGCAGGTAGCCCAGCATCACCCCGGCAGGTCCGCCGCCCACCACGCAACAAGTCGTTTCCACCGTCTGGTTTGCCACGAAGTATCCCTCGTTTCCCGTTCGCCCCGGCAGTTCCGTGACGACTGAGCAACAGATTACAGGAATTCGAAGCTACTGGTTGGAGGAGAGACAGCGCAGAAGCGCAATTTGAAAGCTCTGGGCATAAACCCGCGGTCCAGCCGAATCGGAAGGGTACCGCAGCGGCGTCACATCACCTGTGATTCGGGCCAATCGAGAGACGTCGCGTCACGCCGCTGAACCGTCACTCACCGATCCCAACTCCGAAATCTGCGGTGCCGGCGAATAATCCGCGGGCAGGAAAATCGAAAACACCGTTCCTGAGCGTTGCTGCGTAGTACTCTTCAGCCGCATTGTTCCACCATGACGCTCCACGATGTCCTCACACACCCACAAGCCCAGGCCGGTGCCCGCATCGCCCTTGGTGGTAACGAACGGCTCGAAGATTCGTTGCTTGATGGGCGCGGGGATCCCATTGCCCGTGTCGGCCACCAGCGCACGAACTCCGCGGCGTCCGTCGCGCCAGTGAACTGCAGGCCTCACCACCAGGCATATCTCTCCGCCCGGCGGGGTTGCATCAATCGCATTGCTGATCAGGTTGGCAAACAACTGCCGCAGCTCATTGGGAAACGCCAAAACTTTCGCCGCTCCGTGAAAGTCAGTACGCAACTCCAACTTTCTCCGCGTGAACTTCGGCCGAAACATATGCAGCAACGACTGCACCAGTTCGCTCACGTCAGTTTCCACCGGCTGGTTCGACTTCTTGTAGAACCGCAGCGTTTGTCCCGAGATTTCCGTTACCCGCGTCAGTTCCTGCTGCGCCAGCGTGGCGTACTGCCGCATCTCGTCATCCGTCGCCCGCGTGTTGATCAGGTAAATCAGGTTGCCCACCGCTTCCAGCGGGTTGTTAATCTCGTGGGCGATACTCGCCGCCAACTGCCCGGCCAGCGCCATACGTTCGCCCTTGCGCAACGCCAGCTCGGAGTCCTTGCGATCCTGGATATCCGTGCACGTACCCACCCATTCCTTCACCGTGGAGTCTTCGCGAAACACCGGCACGCCGCGCGACACCACCCAGCGATACTGCCCGTCATGCCGCCGCAGCCGGTACTCCACCTGAAATGGACGCAGCCGCCGTCGCGCCGCCGCCATGGCCGCCAACGCTCCATCCCGATCGTTGCTGTGCAGCGCATTTTCCCAGCCGCAGCCGCTGTACTCCTCGTATCCCTGACCGGTATAGGCCTCCCACGACGGCAGTTGCTCGACTGCATTTCCCTGCACATCGGTCGTCCAGACAATCGAAGACGTCGCCAGCGTCAGCGAACGGTAGCGAGCCTCACTGGCCTTCAACTGCTCCAGCGCATCCCGGATTTCGAATTGACGGTGTCTCGCCCGCAGCACCGTTTCCACCGTGCTCACCAGCGTCTCCGGCCGGATCGGTCGCTCCAGCAGCGTGGTGTGGCCCAAAGGCTGCCGCATCTCTTCCATCCGCCGCGCATTCCAACTGGAGCTGCGCTTCTTCGTCAGCACGATCACAGGTGCGTCCGACCACGCTGGCTGACGCTGCAATGCCTCCACGAACTCCTGGATCAGCTCCGGCGTGAACACCTCTTCTTCCACCAGCAGCGCTCCCGTACCCTCGCTCAAGCGAGGGAGTGCCGTGCGCGGGTCAGAATGCACGTCGCAGGGGATGTTCGCGCTCTGCAGGGCCTGCGAGATCAGCTCGGCATCCCTGCCAAACGGAGCCACCACCAGAACCGGCAGCGGGTTATTGGTGGGAAGCATCACCCTCCATCAACGGGGAGTTGGCATTGCCGACATACTGCGGCACGCCCGTCAATACGCCGTGGAAATCGCTGAGAGGCTCGCCCACCTCGATGCCCCCTGGCTTCAGTTGCAATTCACGAATCGTGGCCTCGTGCTGGCCCGACCGGTCTTTAAAAATCGAAATCGCCTTACGGATAGCCCCCTTCGCTTCGAAATAGCGCATTAGGATGATGGCGTCCGCCAGGTAGCTCACGTCGATCGCCGTCTGCATCGGTCCCATCACCCCCTGCTGCGCCAGGATCAGGAAAGTCGAAACCCCTTGCATGCCCAGGAACGTCAGCAGCTCATGCATCTGGAGCTGCAGGAAATCTTCGCCCGGCATCGCATTCAGCCAGCCGTTCAGGCTGTCGATGACCACCACGCTGGCGCCGTCCGCAACCCGCAGCCTGATGTCGTTTACAAATTCTCCCGGCGGCACCTCCGCCGGATCAAGCTGCTGCAAGTACAACTTCCCTGAATCGATGAACGGCTGCAGATCGGTGCCCAGGTTTTTATTGCGATTCAGGTAAACGTGCCTGCTCTCGTCGAACAGGTACACCGCCGCCGACTCGCCTCGCCCCAACGCCGCCGCCGTAAAGCGCGCCGACAAGCTCGACTTGCCCACTCCCGCCGCGCCCAGCAGCAGGGTGCTGGTGCCACGCGTGATGCCCCCGTACAGCATCGTGTCCAACTCCTCAATGCCCGTGCTTATCCTCTCCGAACTATAAGAATGCCTGTGTTCCGCCGCTACCAGCCGGGGATACACCAGCACCCCGCCGGTCAGAATACGGTAATCGTGGAAGCCTTCGCGGAATACCGATCCGCGCACCTTCAATACCTTCACCCGCCGCCGCTCCGCGCCATACTCCCGGTCCAGCATCTCCAGCGCGATCACCCCGTGCACGATGCTGTGCAGTTGGGGCTCCTTGTGGTCGCCAATGTAGTTGTCGATTAGCAATACCGTGCAGCCGCGTTCCTCAAAGAAATTCTTCAGCGCCAGCATCTGCCGGCGATAACGAAAATTGTCCCGCGCCAATAGCCGCAACTCCGACAGCGAGTCGATCACCACCACATCCGGCTGGACCTCCTCTACCTTCCTGGAGATCAAATCGGTCAGTTGGTTCAGTTCCACATCCTCGGGATTGAACACCGAATACTGTTGTTCCGCCCGCATGGAATCTTCCTGTGGCGTCAACTCATAAATCGGGAGGCCGCTCATGTCCCAGCCGTGCGAGTAGGCAACCCCAAACAACTCCTGCCGTGACTCGGAAAGCGTGATGTACAACGCCTTCTGCCCGGCCTGGTGGGTGTTCAGCAGAAATTGCAACGCAATGGTCGTCTTGCCCGCTCCGGGGTTGCCTTCCAGCAGGTAAAGATGCCCCACCGGCAAGCCACCATGCAGCACATCATCCAACCCCGGTATGCCGAAGCGAATCCGGCCTCGATCTTCATAGTTGTCAGCCGAGTCCAGATTCGGCCCCGTGTTGGCTTGCGCCTTGTCCATCGTTCATCCTCCATGTCTTGCTGAGCGGGGACGGCCGCGGAGTTGGCCTAACAGGAAAACGATCTCCCGCATGTAACTCGACTATTGCTACCTCGGTATAGATGGCCCTTTTCCAGCCGTTAGTTGTACGTTTAACGGTTGAATTAACAACTCCAATTGGGGGCCAGTTTGTGCTATCTTTTGGGTTGTAATTAGACGCGGAGATTTCGCCCTCGGGTCGGGATTACGCCCATGAGCACCAACGGAAATCGCTTCGAATCCATTCAACGCAGTGCGGTACCCAGCTCCCGTAAAAGCAAACACCATGAATTGGTCGACAACATTCTCCAGCAGGCGGAAAATCTGCGCGGTGGCAAGGCCCTGCGCATCCCTCTAAACAAGCTCGGAGACGCCAAAATTCAGCACATTCGCGCCTCTCTCAGCCGCGCCTCGTCTAAAATCGGCCTCGAACTCGCTACCCGCATCGACGATGACTACTTCTACGTCTGGCGCCAGGACTGAGCCGACCGCTCCTGCGGAGCACCGCTTCAGCGTTGCATGAAACCATGCCAATGCAATCGCCGTTAGCCGCTGAGGTGGGTGTTCACGAACAGGCCTGACCTCATAATCGCAAAGCAGGACGCACCGCTCCATCTGGCCACCCCAGGTTCATGAAACTTGTACGCGCGCCAAGCCGTTCCGGACGTTGTGAGACTCTGGTTTTTGAGCTCCCAAATTGCCCGATTTTCCGGTTTGACAGAAGGCCGGTCGCGGTGGCCTACTACCATACAACCGTTTGTTTGAATTGCTGTAAGCGCAGGCGAGGAGTGCGAACGGGCAATCTCATCATTCGCAATCGCGAGGAGGTTTCGATGACGCTGCTGCCCCTGGTTGACCCCAAAGACATGGAGCCCGACATTCGGCAAACGATGGAAACCTATCAGGCATGGATCGGCGACTCGGTCTACGCTCAGTTCATGGCCAATGTGCCCGAGATTTTCCGCAAGTTCAACGAGTACTACATGACCGTGCTGAACGGTAAGGTCGAGTCCGAAACTAAGGAACTGGCCCGCCTTCGGCTCTCCCGCCTGAACGGCTGCCTCTACTGCCAGTCCGCCAACGTGGTTTGGGCCCGCAACAACAACATCCCCGCCCAGAAGCTCACCGAAATCGACCACTGGTGGGATTCCGACGCCTTCAGTCCGCGCGAGAAGGCCATCTTCACCCTCGCCGATAAGTTCGCCTTCGAATCGCCGTCCGCACGTCTCGACGACCGCACCCTCGCCATGTTGCGCGAGCACTTCAACGACTCCGAAATCCTTGAGCTGGCCAGCTTCTTCGCCTTCGTCATCGGCTATCAGCGCATGAACGCCCTCTTCGATGTGCAATACGGATGCCCCCTCCCCGAGCCCGCGGAGAAAGAAACGGTAGCTGCCAAGTAGAAGGGAAGCGGGGGATACCCGCAGGAAACGATCCAGGCGCAGCCTTGCTGCGCCTTTCTTTTTGTGGCTCGATTCAGCGGAAAATCATGGCGGAGAGGGAGGGATTTAAACTTGAGCCGAAATGCGGGCGTCGGAGCCCACAGGCGAAATCCCGAGCGCAGTCGAGGGACCTCTGAAAAATGGCGGAGAGGGAGGGATTTGAACCCCCGATACCCGTTAAGGTATGGCCGCTTTCGAGGCGGCTCGTTTCAACCACTCACGCACCTCTCCGCGCGCGGTTGCACTGGCCGGAGTTGCCAGCCCCTTCAGTTTAACAAACGCTGTCCCATGCGTCACTCGTGCGACTTGTCCTGCTCAGCGCTCGCGTGATGTCTTTCGAAATGCGTGTGTGGCCATTTGTGTTCTTTCGGTTGCAGTGACGAAACCAGCCGCCGCAAGAACCATTCCCAAGGCAGGATGGCAACCACCGCCATGGCGACCGCCAGTGCGTAAAGTTGACCATAAAACACGCTGTAGCCACGCCAAGTCGTCCACGCGAGCCTCCCGCGGCTCACTTGTCCCAGCGCGAGAAAATACAGCCACCCTGCTCCCGCCAGCAGACACGCGCGAGCAGACCAATGAGACCAGCGCTTCTTGGCGGATTTGTTAGTTGGATGCGAGGGCCGCGCCACAGCACTACGGCGCGTTCGGAACATTGCGTCGCTCACGAAAGAAGGTCTGCATCAGGTCCATGCAACGCGCCGCCAATACGCCCGAATGAACCTCGACCCGGTGGTTCGCCTTGGGATGGTTCAGCACCTGGAACATGGAGTGCACCGCGCCAGCCTTGGGATCTTCCGCCCCATAAATCAGCCGCCGAATCCGTGCGTGCGTGATAGCGCCAGCACACATGGGACACGGCTCAACCGTCACGTACAGATCGCAGTCCAGTAGGCGGTAGTTGCCAATGGTCTGCCCCGCTTCGCGCAGCGCCAGGATCTCGGCATGCGCGGTGGGATCGTGCGCGCTGATCGGCCGGTTGCTCCCGCGGCCGACGATCCGGCTCTTGTGCACCACCACTGCGCCTACCGGCACTTCGCCCATCGCCAGCGCGCGACTGGCCTCGCGCAAAGCATCTTCCATCCACAATTCGTCCGAATGCGGCATGCGAGGGAAGGGTAAAGGACGGGCAGGCAACTGGCAACCAGCAATTCGCAGGTGGGAAGAAACTGGTAACTAGCAATAACACCTGGGAGCCACGCGCTTGAAAATGCGCCTTTCATCCTGTCGCAAACGATTTGACGGCGACGTGGTCACGAGCAGATCTCTCGTCGGACCGATATCCTCCTCGGAGGTCAGCTTATCGAGTCCCGGCAGCGGAATTAAAGTTGCGCCCTTCACCAGTCACTGGCCACCGAGCGCTTCTTGCTGCTTCAACCATTACAATAAACACATATGATTCGATCAATCGTCTTTCCCCGGAAGGCCGGGAATTCGCTGGAGGAGATGCAGCCTGCCTTGGACTTGTTTCGTGCGCTGGGCTTCTCGCAGGGTAATGAGTGGCACGAGCGCGGGGCTCACGGCGTTGAGCAGCTCGCGCCCGCCGGAGGCATTGAATTTATCGCCGCGCTTGAAGCACCTGCGGTCGACGTCATGGTGGAAGTCTCCGACGCGGAAGAAGCTTACGCGATCGTCCAGAACATCATCGCTAACGTTGCAGCAAATTCAGGGAGCGACACACCCGCACTCGCTATCCGCAGGGAAATTGGCGACACTGCCGATGGCGCGCGGCTCTTCGAAGTCGAAGTCAGCGGCTTGCGTCTCGGCTTTTTGACCCGCGCCAGGAAAGTTGGCGACAGCCACGGGTTGGAAGGAGCGCTTGATGCGCGCGGGAAAAAGTTTGCCATCGTGGTCAGCCGCTTCAATTCGTTCATCACCGAGCGCCTGCTGGACGGCGCGCTGCAAGCATTGCGGCAGTGTGGTGCGCAGAATGACGACGTCACCATCGTCCACGTACCGGGTGCGTTTGAGATTCCTTCTGCCTCACGCCAGTTGGCGGAAACCAAACAGTATGCCGCCATCGTCTGTGTTGGCTGCCTGATTCGCGGAGGCACGCTGCACTACGAAGTCATTGCCAACGAGGTCACGCGCGGTGTGGGGCAGGCGGCGCAGGAGACCGGCGTGCCGCATGCCTTTGGCGTACTGACGTGCGACACGCTGGAGCAGGCCATCGATCGCGCTGGGCTGAAGGCCGGGAACAAGGGCTTCGAAGCCGGGTTGGCGGCGGTGGAGATGGCGTCGCTGAACAAGTCAATTGGGAAAAAGCAGTCGAACCGCAAGGGGAAAACCGCAGGTCCTTCGGCTACGCTGCGCTCCGCTCAGGATGATAAGTCGGAGGTTATGCGCTCCCCTCAGGATGACAAATCGGCAGAGGGCGCCGCCACGCCGGTGGCCGGCACGACGGATGGTTCGCGATGAGCAAAGCAGGCACACGTCGCAAGTCTCGCGAGCTGGCGCTGCAAATGCTGTTTCAACTGGACATGGGCGGGCAGGACCTGGAACAGGTCCGCACTACCTTCTGGAGCGAGCGCAAGGACCTGGACGAGAAGGTCCGCGGCTTTTCCGACGATCTGTTTCGCTTAGCCTGCGAGCGGCGAGAAGAAATCGATCAGCTCATCGAACGCAACGCCGAGCACTGGCGCATGGAGCGCATGGCCACGGTTGACCGCAACTTGTTGCGCGCCGGAGTGGCGGAGTTTCTCGGCTTCCCCTCGACCCCCCGTCCGGTCATCATCAACGAGGCGCTGGAGATCGCGCGGCGCTTCTCCACGCCCGAGTCGGTGCAGTTCATCAATGGAGTTCTTGACAGCGTGGCCCGCGAGCTGGGCGAGAAGAAAGCCTGAGTCAGCTTTCTTGCGCACAATCCAATACCCTCTGTCATCCTGAGCGCAGCGAAGGACCCCCTACATTCGGTGAGAACTACCCGCGAAACGCAACGGTGACTAATCCAGGGCAGTCCTATTTGTGAAAAGTGTTTCCGGGGATAGGGTCCCGCGGCGCTCAGGATGACATGGGGTGGAAGACGAATTCGCCCTGACGTTTGATCGTGGCGTGGGCGACAGCAAGTCCCCCCACTGCGCTTCAACTTCGTCCTCGCTTCGGTCGGGACGATAATTTTATTTGGGGGCCGGCAGACCTTCGGGCGCGGAGCGCGTCACATTCTTGGTGTGTAGTAGGTCCACAATCGCCTGATACAAGCGGGTGCGCACCTCATGCCGCCCGTGGGCGTGCACCACGTAACGGATCACCAGGTTCACGCCAAGGTTGGTAGGCCGAAGCTCTATTGCCGGGGTTCCGGAGAACGAGTGCAGCGCTGACTTCTGGGTGACGCGCTGCCACTCCTGCTCGGCCATGGCGGCGTCGGCTTTTGTCTCTTCCGTCACAAGCTTCAGCACCGAATTGGTCAGCTCGTACGGGTCTTCCCCGGCGGGAATCAAAACATCCAGCTCATCCCACATCCACTGGCCGGTGGTGGTGAAGTTGAAGTAGTGGCCTTCCACGGCGAAGCTGTTGACGAACGAGACGCGCCGTCCGGTAGGATGTCCGGCGTCGTTCCAGCTTCCGGTTTCCATCAGTAAGGTGCGGAGCACGCCGATCTCCAGCACTTCTCCGCCGGTGCCATTGATCTCCACCCAGTCGCCCACGTGAATACCGTGCTTACCCATCAGGACGAACCATCCGAAAAAGGCGACGATAAAGTCTTTCAAGGCGACAGTCAGTCCGGCGCCGGCCAGGGCCAGCACGGTGGAAAGCTGGCTGGGCGGCCCAAAGACCACTAGCAGGATGATGAACAGGCCGATCACCTGCGAGACGAAGCGCAGCGCCAGTCGCGTGGTGCTCAGGTGGCGACGATCAGGGCCGAGGCTAGTGTAGAAATGCTCCAGTGTGCTTTCAATGATCACCAGAGCGAGCAGCGCCAGCACAATCCAGAGCAGGGAGCGCAGAACGGCGTGGGCTGCCTGATGGAGCTGCCCGGCGACGATGGCGGCCCAGTCGCCGTAAATTCCCGCCAGTTGCTTCTGCAAGTCGATCCGCTTGTCGTAAGCAGCCATGGCGCGGCTGTTCTGCGACATCTTGTTCAGCTTAGCCATGCGCTCCGCATGATTCTGGCCGGCTGGCGCGGCGGCCGGGGCAGCCGCATCGGGCATGATGCTGGCCAGGTTCATGTCGCCCAGGCCCTTTTCCATGGCTTCGTGTTTGGCGGAGAGCGACTTGACCAGGTCGTTGGCCTGCTGCTGCGCCCCGAGCAAGCGGCGGTAGGTCTCTCTCGCGCGCAGCCACGACCGCACTTGGGCTTGCAGGCTGCTGCCGACCTCTAAAGTCTGTGGCTTGGTGGGAGCATGGGCCATCGACGTGACATTGCCGGTGTGCTGCTGTAAGCCCTCGTGCTCTTCCAGCTCTTCCTGAATCTCGGCCTCGGGATTGCCTCCGGCGCGAATCAAGTCTTGGCGGGCATCGTCGAGCGCATCCTGCAACAGCCCGATCTGCGCCTTGCCGATCTCCTGCTGCTCTTGCAGGATGGTGGCGTCGTAGCGGCCGGGCTTGGCGGCGAGCTTGGCCAGGTTGTCCAATTCCACCTGTTCCAACTGCAGCCGGCCTTGGATCGTCTTGATGCGGGTGTTGATCTCGGAAGTTTCTTTGGTCTGCGCCGGTGGCGTATCTTTCGCCCGGCTGAGGGCGGCGGCGAATGCCATGTCGACTTCGCGATCGCCAATGCGGACCGCCTCGGTGGCAAGCTCCTGCTCGTCGACGGTGCTGGCTGCGTTCTGCAGTGCGACGGCGGTGCGATACGGGGACTGGTCGACGACCGGCGCCTGCGAGCTGGCGAGGTGCGCGGAACGGCGCTGCGAAATCTTCGGGTCCTCGGCACGGTTGGTGAGGATTAAGCCGAGCAGTGCGGCGAAGGCCAACACTGCGAGCCCAAAGATAAGAAATTTGCGTTTACCGAATGCCATCGCGTCTGTTCAGTACTATATCTCCCGCGAAGCGCGATGGGGAGTGGATAAAACAGTGGTCAGTTGCCAGTTGACGCAACGATGCGCCGCTGCGCGGCTCGAGCACGCGATGGCCGGCTAAAGCCGGCTCATTCGATGGGTGGGGCGTTTTCGGCACGACTGAAATCGTGCCCTGACTCAAGCGCGGAGTTTATGGCCGGCAATAGGGGTCCTTCGCTGGCGCTCAGGATGACAACTTGCGGGTACGTGATCGCCTCTATGTGAAGATTGATTGCGACATGAAGGACAGCAGGTCCCTCCACTCCGGCGGCGAGAGCGGCCGCCTCCGGTCGGAATGACACTTCATGGTTGTCGGTGTCACCAAGTGCCAACTGCTAAGCGCCAAATGCCGGCTTTATCGGCGTTTGCGCAGGACGACTTCGGAGCCGCCGTGGCGGAACTCCACCTCGTCCATCAAGCCGCGCATTAGCAGAATCCCCCGGCCGTGAGCGCTGAAATTGGGGGCGGTTTGGTCGGGGTGGGCGACTGCGGCGGTATCAAAACCTGGGCCGGGATCGTGGACGGTGATGCTGACTTCGCTGGGACCGACGCATACGGTGCATCGAACTTTCTTGCTGGAATCGTCGCGGCAGCCGTGGACCACCCCGTTCGCCAGCGCTTCCTGAAGCGCGACCAGGATGTCGAGTTCGGTTTGCTGGTCGGTGACGTGCTCGCGCACGAATTCCATGATCTGATCGCGGGCGGCGTCCATCGTGGACAGAGTACCGGCGAAGACGAACTCCCGGCACAGGGTTGGCTGTGCGGGGGATGTTCGCGTTTCCGCCAAAAAGGTCTCCACTATGCGGACATGGCCTGCGACTCGGCTGCTTCATCCTCATAGAACGAGCGATCGCCGTATTCGCCTTCTTCCAGTTGCAGCACCGACCGCAGGTTGGTCATGCCGATCAACTGGCGCACGCGCAGCGACGCGTGCATGATGGCCACCACGCGGTTACGTTCGGCGGCCCAGCGATACAGCGACACCAGCAGCCCCAGGCCGGCGGCATCCATCGTCTTCACCTGCTGCAAATCGAGGAACAGATATTTTTCCTGACGCCCCATCAGCATGCAGCGCAGGGTTTCGGCTTCCAGGCCCAGCACGATTCTTCCGGTACACACCAGCATGACTGCCGGCGGAACACTCTGAACTTCAACGGTCAACATGGGTAACTCCCCGAGAGGACTCTTCACAGTAGTTACGTGCGGGCGAGGAAATTGTTTCACTGCTGGTACCTCTATTCTGAGAGTATGCCCAAGTTCGGTTGCAGGAAGATGAAAATGCGGGACGATTTGTGGCAAGGGAGTGGATTAGGAAGGTTCCCGGAAGGGATTTCGCGGCCTAAGAAAATGTTTCGCGACGGTTAAAGTGATTGCGCAATAGAAGAAGCCGGACGGATGGTCCGGCTTCTGGAAGACACTTTAGCTACACGCTACTGGCTCGGCGGCGTGGTCTTTTTGGTCGCGCTGCCGGTGCTCTTGTGAGTGGCGGCCGCCGCGGGGTGACGCGGATCGATGATCTTGATGCGAATGATCTTGGGCGGGTCGTACGGGCGATCGTTGCGCGGATCAGTGGCCAGGCGCGCGATCTTCTTCACCACGTCGATGTCCTGGCACTGGCCGAACAGGTTGTAATGGCCGTTCAGGTGGGGTGTGGGGACCTCGGTGATGAAGAACTGCGAGCCGTTGGTGTTAGGGCCACTATTGGCCATGGCCAGGCGTCCGGGCTGGTCGAAGGTGAGATCGCTCTGCTCGTCTTTGAAGCTGAAGCCGCCATCCCCCATGCCATTACCTTGGGGATCGCCGCCCTGAATCATGAAGTTGGGGATGACGCGATGGAAGATGGTGCCGTTATACAGCGGCACACCCTTCATCATCTTGCCGGTCTTGGGGTCCTTCCACTCCTTGGTGCCGGTGGCCAGGCCAATGAAGTTGGCCACGGTCAAGGGAGCCTTATCGGGAAACAGCGTGCAGTTGATGGTGCCGTCGGTAGGTCTCGATAATGGCGGCCGGATCCAGCGATCTCGGCGCTCTTCTCGGTGGCGGCGTGCTGCTGCGAAGTGGTGCTGGGGGGCTTAGGTGTGGCGCCGGCGCTGCTGGTGGAGGGAGCGCTGGAAGTCTGCGCGGCGGTGAAGCTTGCCAGGGAAAGACAAAGTACGGTGGTCAGAAGATTACGCATAAGGCCTCTCTCTACGAAAGTGGATCGTGGATGGTCTCGCTGCTTATTGGCGTACGCGCAACCCGAGCCATCTCACTGTTTTGGCTGGGCCGCATCGTGCGCGGCTTCAGCTTGTAGTCGCTGCGAAACTTTTTCCACATCACCGAAGACCCGCAGCAGGTTGCCGCCAAGAATCTTATCAATATCCGTGGGCTTATAGCCGCGTTGCAGCAGCGCTTGGGTGATTTTTGGCAGGTCAGCGGCCGAATCCAGCCCTTCGGGCGAGCAGTCGATGCCGTCGAAATCCGAGCCCAGTCCGACATGGTCGACCCCGGCCACTTTCACCATGTGATCGATGTGGTCGATGAGGTCGCTGAGCGGCGGCCGCGGCAGCTTGGGCGCCAGTCGGGCCTTGGCTTCAGCCAGTTCCTTCGCAGTCTCAGGAGTTTGCGGCTTGATGAACAGTTCCTGCACCTTCATGTAGTCGGCATCCTTCTGCGCCGCCAGTTGCTTGGCGGTGTCGAAGTACTTCTGCGAGATGAAAGCGCAATAGAAGTTCGCCTGGGCGACGCCGTTCTTGCTCCCCAGCGTTTCCAACATTTCGTCGGTCATGTTGCGGGGTGCGCTGGTCAGCGCACGCGACGACGAATGCGAGGCGATGACCGGCGCGAGGCTGAGTTCCAGAGTCTGGTAGAAGGTCGAGTCGGCCACGTGCGAGATGTCGACCATCATGCCCATGCGGTTCATCTCCAGCACTACCTGGCGCCCGAAAGGGGTGAGACCGTTGTGATGCTGGATGGACTTGTCGGTCATGTCGCCGCTGGAGTCGCCAATGTCGTTGGTATTGGACCAGGTGAGCGTCATGTAGCGTACGCCGAGGCGGTAGAAGTCGCGCAGGATGCGGATGTCGCCCTCGATGGCGTGGCCGCCCTCGACGCCCAGCAGCGCGGCGAACTTGTGTTCGCGATGCGCAGTCAGGATGTCCTGCGTGCTATAGGCCATCATCATCTGGTCGGGATGGCGGCGCGCCTGCTCATGGACGGAGTCGATCATGTCGAGCGCGCGCTTGGCTTCGTGTCCCTGGTTGCCCTTGGGTTCGACCCAGATGGAAAAAAATTCCGCCCCCAGGTTGCCGGCCTTGATTTTGCTGAAGTCGAGATAGCCGCGGCCGGCGTCTTGCGTTAGATCGAAGTTCTCGTCGACGAAGCGCATCGGCGTGTCGGCGTGGGTGTCGATGATGATAGCGGAATTCTGAATCGACTGCGCGTCCTGCGCGCCGGGCGTCATTGCTTTGGAGGACTGCGCCGCGCCTTGGGCGAAGCTGAGCGTGGGGAGCAAAACCAGACTACAGGCGAGAGCCCGAGGGGAGATACGGATCAATGGGGCAAAGCTCCGAAGGAGAAAATAAGGTCGCGCCTGGATTGTAAACGAACGCGAGCCGCCGGGTTGGAGGCCGGGGAAGGCTGGGGCACCGGGCAAGGGAGGGTGCTGCAACGTCCCAAATTAGGCAATTGCGTTCCGGCAGGGCAGCCCGGCTACGGCTTTTGCTTGAATGAGGCGCAAAATTCCACCATACTGCGGCGTGGCAACGCTCCCACTTCAACAAGGAAGGGAGAAGTTTCGGTGGCTTTTTGCAATGCTTGTGGAACTCCCCGCGAAGACGGTGCTGGGTTTTGCACGAAGTGTGGCGCGGCATTTGAGCCGCCGGCGGCGACGCCCTCAACTTCGCTTTCTCCTGCCGTCGGCCGGCAGGGTCAAGCCGCGGCTCCCGCGCTTGATCCGGCGCAAGTGCAGACTTCGGCCAACATGGCGATGGGGGCAGCGGCCCTGGCCACCCACCAGAGGCTGGCTACCAGCACCTGCCCGCAATGCGGCACCGGCATGGTGGCCATCTATCGCAAATCGCGAATCGGCTGGCTGATGGTGCTGCTGGGCATACCATTTTCGTTCATTCCGTTTATTGGCTGGATCTTCGGGCCGCCCATCGTGATTATCGGAGCGCTGATTTACATCTTCGGGAAGGGCAAGCTGCGGTACCAGTGTCCGGGATGTAATTATTCGAACCGGTGAGGATGTTTTCGAGCACCAGCGCAGGACTGGTATAGCTGGTCGAACGCATCGCTCGTTCTAACATCGTGTGCAGGGCGGCCACAGCCGGCGAAGAAAAAGGGTGGGCGTTTTCGGCACGACTGAAGTCGTGCCCTGACACAAGCGGCGAGATTATGGCTGGAATAGGGGTCCTTCGCTGGCGCTCAGGATGACAATCGAGATGGGGAACGATAGCTTTAAGACCTCAACGGCGCAAGCTAATCGCCGAGAGCTATCAGCTAAGAGCCAACAGCGAAAAGCGGCCCTCTCCCTACGTCCGGAAGAAATCCTTCACCGCTTGCCACATGACCTGGCCGCCCACGTCGGAGATGGACTTGGTTAGCGGGATGTCCTTGGGGCAGACTTCCACGCAATTTTGCGCGTAGCCGCATTCCTGGATGCCGCCGTCGCCCATCAGCGCCTGCAGGCGATCGATCTTTAACTCCTTGCCGGTGGGATGGGAGTTGAAAAGCCGCACCTGAGAGATGGTGGCCGCGCCCACGAAGCCGGTATGTTCGTTGAACTGCGGGCAGGCTTCCATGCAGCAACAGCACGAGATGCACCGCGACAGCGGATAAGCTTCTTCTTGGTGCTGGGGCGATTGCCGCGGCCCGGCGCCGAGATCGTAAGTACCGTCCATGGGGACCCAGGCCTTGGCCTTCTTCAGGTTTTCGAAGAGTACGCTGCGGTCAACCGACAGGTCGCGCACTACCGGGAACTTGGAAAACGGCTCAAGCGTGATGGGCTGCTTCAGTTGATCGACGAGGGCGGAGCAGGCCATCTTAGTCTGGCCATTGATGAGCATGGCGCAGGAGCCGCAGATTTCTTCCAGGCAACTGGAGTCGTAGGTGACCGGCTTGGTCGCCTTGCCGTCGCGGGTGACCGGTTTAGCGGCGATGTCCATGAGGCACGAAGTGATGTTCATGCCGGGACGATGGGCCAGCTCGAATTCTTCCCAGTAAGGTTTGGACTCGGGCGTGTCTTGCCGCTTGATTTTTAGGAGTACGGTTTTAGAGTTCGCCATTTTTAAGCTTCGCCTTCAGCTCTCAGTCGTGAGCTCTGAGCCATGAGCAAAATCAAAATCTTGCTCTTCATCCAGGGCCGTCGCGGCCCGTGCAAGTCGAACCGTTTGCAGTCTTACAAATGCCCACTGGCTCACCAGCTGACTAGCTCACTGCCTTCTACGTCGCTGCGTCGTAACGCCGCGGCCGCGGTTTCACCAGCGAGGTATCGACTGGTTCGAACTCGAAGCGGGCTCGTCGGCATCGGCCGCGAAATATGCTTTCGTGGTCTTCAACCAGTTGGCATCGTCGCGCTCGGGGAAGTCCGGCTTATAGTGCGCCCCGCGCGATTCGTCGCGCATGCCCGCGCCCTGGGCGATGACGCGCGCCAGTTGCAGCATGTTGTAGAGCTGCCGGGTGAAGGCAAACGAGGTGTTGGCCCAGTTGGTGCGGTCGCTCAGGTTCACGTTGCGATAGCGCTCCAGCAACTCCACCAGCTTGGCGTCGGTGTCCTTCAGGTTCTTGTTGTAGCGGATGACCGTGCAGTTCTTGGTCATCGTGTCGCCCAACTCGCGCCACAGCAGGAACGGATTCTCCGTACCGTCGTTGTTCATCAGGCGGCTGTTGATTTCTTCCTGCCGCTTCGCTCGGACTGGTACACGTGCTCGGCGGGATGACGTCCGCTCTTGATGACGCCGCGCGAGTAGTTGACCGCGTTCGGCCCGGACGACGAATCCGCCGTAGATGCACGAGACCAGCGAGTTGGCGCCCAGTCGATTGGCGCCGTGGATGGAGTAGTCGCATTCACCGCAGGCGTAGAGGCCTTCGATGTTGGTCTTCTGCTCGGAGTCGACCCACAGGCCGCCCATGGTGTAGTGCATGCCGGGGAAGATCTTCATCGGCGTGTCGCGCGGATCGTCGCCGACGAACTTCTCGTAGATCTCGAGAATGCCTTCCAGCTTGCGGTCCAGGGTAGCGCGGTCGATGTGCGTCAGGTCGAGATAGACCATCGGCTGGCCGTCGATGCCGAGGTTGTGCTCGTACACCACTTTGTGAATGGCGCGGGTGGCGATGTCGCGCGGCACCAGGTTGCCGTACTTCGGATACCACTCTTCGAGGAAGTACCAGCGGTCGCTGTCGGGAATGCTCTTGGGATCGCGCTTGTCGTTCAGTTGGCGCGGCACCCACACGCGGCCGCCTTCGCCGCGAGCCGACTCCGACATCAAGCCGCAGCTTGTCTTCGCCGGGAATGCAGGTGGGGTGCACCTGGATGAACTCGCCGTTGGCGTAGAACGCGCCCTGCTGATACAGCGCCGACTGCGCCGATCCGGTGCAGACCACCGAGTTCGTGGACTTGCCGAAGATGGCGCCGTTGCCGCCGGTGGCCATGATGACGGCTTCGGCCGGGAAGGTGCGCACTTCCATGGTGCGCAGATCCATGGCGCAGATGCCGTGGCAGATGCGCTGGTCGTCGATGACCGCGGAGAGAAATTCCCAGGCTTCGTACTTGGTAACTTTGCCTTCGGATTCGTAGCGGCGCACCTGCTCGTCGAGCGCGTAGAGCAGTTGCTGGCCGGTGGTGGCGCCGGCGAAGGCGGTTCGGTTGTAGAGCGTGCCGCCGAAACGGCGGAAGTCCAGCAGTCCTTCGGGCGTGCGGTTGAAGGGAACGCCCATGCGGTCGAGCAGGTCGATGATGCCGGGCGCGGCTTCGCACATGGCCTTCACCGGCGGTTGGTTGGCGAGGAAATCGCCGCCGTACACGGTGTCGTCAAAGTGCTGCCAGGTGGAGTCGCCTTCGCCCTTCAGGTTCTTGGCGGCATTGATGCCGCCCTGGGCGCACACCGAGTGAGACCGCTTGACCGGGACGATAGAGAAGAGGTCGACGTGACCTCCCATCTCGGCAATCTTGATGGTGGCCGCCAAGCCTGCCAGTCCGCCACCGACAACGATGATCTTTGGATGAGCCATAGAAATGACAATCTTTGCGTAAAAATGGGAAGCGGCCGAAGCCGCTCCGTTACCGTACTTGCGTTGTGTCGAACGATGATTCGGTAGCCGTGGGCGCGGGAACCGGAGGCGTGTTCAGGAAGGCGCGGATGGTGAACAGGCCGATGGCGACCAGCACCACTCCGAGGCCCAGACAAACCACACCAAACTTGCGCCGCGCCTTGTCGCCCACCGTGATGCCCCACTTGGCGCAAAACAGCCAAAGCCCGTAGGCAAAGTGCCAGGACGCTGCGGTGATGCCGATGACGTAGGCGGCCACCGCCCAGGGATTCTGGAATTCCTGCTGCACTTTCCAAAAGCCTGCGTTGGCGTTTTCCATCAGGGGCACGCCGGTAAAGCGCATGGTGTACAGGTGGTAGGCGATGTAGACGAAGGCGATGATGCCGGTCCAGCGCTGCGACGTGTAGAGCCAGTTGCCGCTCCAGGGATATTCGCTCACGTTGGAGTCGCCGCGGTACCAGATATAAATGCCGTACAGCGCGTGATAGAGCAGCGGTAGAAAGATGAAAAGCCACTCCATCCAGTGCACGAACGGCAGGCCGGTCAGGAACTTGACCTGGTCGTTGTAGGCTTGCGGGCTCTTGGTGGCCTCGGCGTTGGAGATGAAATGTTCTAGCAGGAACGCTCCGATGGGAACGATGCCGGAAAGGGAATGCAGCCGTCGCAACACAAAAGAATAGCCTTGACCAGCGCGTAGCGGGGCTACTCCTTTACGGATGCGGGAGCCACTTGTTTCAACAGAACTGGCTGAAGAAGCCACGAAGCCAACTCCTTATGATCGCGGAGCATAGAAGCAAACAGTTGATTATCAAGTTCGCCAACAGCACAAGTCAAGGAACGACTGACGGGGCTGCGGAACGAGACGCCTGATGGGGCCAGCTCCGGCGGGGTCGAGCGGAAAACAGAATAGCTGTAGGGCGGGCTGGTGGCCTGTGACCTGCGTCACAGGGGTGCATGACTTAACCATCGACGGGTCGAGGGGTGCTGACGCCACTTTGGGGAGGTCTCCGAGGGCGAGTTCGGGCGCCGTTTATAGTGGGGAGACGGCATGCTGATTCGCGAAAATGTTGCGCTCGCTCCCTTGACGACGCTGGGTGTCGGTGGCCCGGCGCGGTATTTCGTCGCGGCGAAGAGTGAAGCCGAGGTGGTGGAGGCGGTCGGGTGGGCGCAGCAGCGGGATCTGCCGTTGTTTGTGCTGGGCGGCGGAAGCAATGTCGTCGTGTCGGACGCCGGGTTCGCCGGCCTGGTGGTGAAGATCGAGATGGAAGGCGTATCGCGGGCTGGGGATCGTTCGGCGTTTGCGGCTGGGGCGGGAGTGGATTGGGACGCGCTGGTGGCGCGGACGGTTGAAGCTGGCTTCGCGGGGCTGGAGTGCTTGAGCGGAATTCCCGGCACGGTAGGTGGAACGCCGGTGCAGAACGTGGGCGCGTACGGGCAGGAGGTGTCAGAGACGATCCGCGAGCTGCGGGTGCTCGACCGGCAGTCGCTGGCGGTCGAGACGTTGACCAACGCTGCGTGCGGGTTCGGTTACCGCAGCAGCATTTTCAATAGCAGCCAGCAGGGACGGTACATCATTCTGCAGGTGTTGTTTGAACTGCGCCCAGGTGGCGAACCCAGTCTGGGTTACGCCGACGTGCAAAGGTACTTTGCCGGGCGTGGCGGAGCCCCGAGGCTGGCCGAAGTGCGCGAGGCGGTGCGGGAGATTCGCCACCGCAAGGCAATGCTGATTGTGCCTGGCGAGGAAGATGCGCGCAGTGCGGGGTCGTTCTTCAAGAATCCGGTGGTAACGCAACCGGTGTTCGAAACGGTGGCAGCGCGGGCGAAGGCGCGGGGACTGGAGTTGCCAAGTTATGCCGCGGGCGACAGCATGCGGAAGTTGCCGGCGGCGTGGCTGGTGGAGCATGCCGGATTCAGCAAAGGATATGTGCGCGGCGCGGCGGGCATTTCGCGGAAACATGCCTTGGCGATTGTGAATCGCGGCGGGGCGACGGCGGCAGAGATTGTCGCGTTGAGGGACGAGATTCAGGGACGGGTGCGGGAAGAGTTTGGCGTAGAGCTGCAGGCCGAGCCGGTGATGGTGTGAGAACGCAGTGGCTAGTGGTCAGGGGGGTGGATAACGCGCGCAAACGTTCTGCCGGTGCGGGCGAACCGCAGGTCCTTCGACTCCGGTGCGCAAAAGCAGCGCACCTGCGCTCAGGATGACAACTCTTCCTTAGCTATCCCTTCAACGCAAAATACGAAGCTCTCGCAACGCCAACGACCAAGTGCCAAGTGCCAAGCCAATGCCAACAGCTAGCCGCTAATCGCCAGCTGCCGTTTTTGTCTCCACTGCGTTGCCTGCTCGTAGGCGTACGCCAGGCGCAGGGCGATCGAATCGGCGCCGGGGCGGGCCGACAGTTGCATGCCCACCGGCAGGCCGTCGCCGCTGAAGCCGCAGGGGACGGACGTGGTCGGCCAGAAGAGCGAGCTGAAGGGCGCGGTATTGCGCATCAGGTATTTCACTTCGTAGGCACGCACGTCGGCCACAGCCAGGGCTTCCATCTCGGCCAGCTTGGGCGCGACCACCGGGACGGTGGGTGTGATGACCACGTCGACCTGTTCGAAGACCTGTTCGGCACGGCTACGAAATTCGGCCAGCCGCCGTTGGTCGCGCAGATACGCCGTAGCGCTGATGCCGGCACATTGCTGCACGCGATACAGCGTGCGGGGATCGTAGAGCTCGGGCGTTTGCGTGGAAATGGCTTCGTGGTACTCGTAAATTTCGGCGTCGAACAGGGTGCGGAAGCTGTCCATGGCAACTTCCACCTGGCGCACCTCGGCGACCAGGTCGCTTATCACGGCGATAGCCTCTTCGATCCGCTGGGAAACTGCCGGCTGGAGATCGGCGAAGAAGCCGTTGCGCGCAATCCCCACTCTCAGCTGCGAAACATCCTCCGTCAGCAGCGCCGCGAAGTTTGTCCGACCGGTCAGGGTGTCGATCATGGTGGCTGTATCCCACACTGTGTGGGTGAGCGCGCCCACCGTGTCGAAGGACGGGCAGAGCGGAACGACGCCCGTCGTACTGACGAGGCCCCGGCTGGGGCGATGTCCCACAATGCCGCACAGCGCGGCGGGCACGCGGATAGATCCCGAGGTGTCGGTGCCGAGGGCGACAACGCACATGCCGGCGGCCACGGCGGCAGCCGAACCGGAAGACGAGCCTCCGCTGATGCGTTGCGGGTCCCACGGATTGGTGGTAGGGCCGAAGGCGCTGACCACGCCGCTGATGCCGAAGGCAAATTCGTGCAGGTTCAGTTTGCCGACAAGGACGGCGCCGGATTGTTTCAGGCGGCGCACAGCTTCGGCGTCTTCCGCCGGGACACGAGTGCGGTACTGGTTGCTGCCCGCGCTGGTGAGAACGCCGGCGGTGTCGTAGAGGTCTTTGAGACCGATGGGCATGCCGTGCAGCGGGCCGCGGTAGTGGCCGGAGGCGATTTCTGCTTCGGCGCGCTGGGCGTCCTCGAGGGCCTGGTCGGCGGTGACGGTGATGAAGGCATTGAGGACGGGGTTGAGGCGCTCGATGCGGGACAGGCACTGGCGAGTGAGTTCGACCGGGGAGAGCTCGCGGGTGCGGATTTCCTCGCTGGCTGCGCGCAGGGTGAACATGGATGAGAATTCTAAATCAGCGGTCGTAGTGGTCAGTGGTCAGTGGTCAGTGGTCAGTGGTCAGTGGTCAGTGGTCAGTGGTCAGTGGTCAGTGGTCAGTGGTCAGTGGTCAGTGGTCAGTGGTCAGTGGTCAGTAGGAGAGTACGTACGCAAATAGGTTGTCTCGTTGGAGCGAAAGCACGTCCCTCCGCTCCGCTTCGCTACGGTCGGGATGGCACACCTAACTTCCAGTTCGCTGCGGCGGGATGACACATCTAATTTGCTGAGTGCTGAGTGCTGAGTGCTGAGTGCTGAGTGCTGAGTGCTGAGTGCTGAGTGCTACGCACGCTTCTGCTTCTTTTGGCATTGGTCGCAGAGGCCGTAGATCTGGAACGTGTGGCGAGTGGTGAGGTACTTGTTTTTGCGGCCTATTTCGCGCTCGATGCGTTCGATGTCCTCGGAGAAGAACTCGACGGAGCTGCCGCATTCGGTACAGACCATGTGATGGTGGTTGCGCCGCTGATATTGGTGTTCGTAGCGCGAGATGCCGTCGTTGAAGGCGACTTCGCTGGCCAGGCCGCACTCGGTAAGCAGCTTGAGGGTGCGGTAGACGGTGGTAAAGCCGATGCCGTCATCTTTTTTCTTTACCAGGCGGTAAAGCTCGTCGGTGGAGAGATGGTCTCGGGTGTCGATGAAGGTGCGCAGGATGGTGTCACGCTGGCCGGTACGTTTGAGGCCGACCTTCTTCAGGTGAAGATGAAACGCGGCTTCAGCTTCGCGCACCATCTCGCGCGAAATCGTCGGCTGGTCGTCAACGCGTTTTTGCAGCATGAGTCGTCACAATGTTGCAAGTTTGTTGTCATCAGGATAACACCGGAAAGCAGTGGTCAGTGGTCAGTAAGAGCGCGCGGCTGCGAAGGGTTTGTCCTCGGTGGGCAGACCGCAGGTCCCTCCGCTGCGCTCCGACTGCATCTTCGCTTCGGTCGGGATGACAAAAAGACGGTGGCCAGTGGTCAGTGACCGGTGGTCAGTGACCGGTGGTCAGTTAAGAGCTCACGGCTGCGAAGAGCTTAAGAACGCTGCGATGCTCAGCCGCCCGTCTGCAGCGGTGTTAGCGAAAACACCACGCTACCGATGCGGCCGTTTTCGTTGTCGCGGATGATGACTTTTACGGCGGCGATAGTGCTCTTGCCTTGCACTGAGTCGATAAGGTTCCAGCCTTTGAGCAACGCGCGCTGGGAGACCTCGGGGTTCATGTCGAGCTTTACCACGCGAGACTCGTTGTTCAAGGGCTTGCCGTCGGCGGACAGCGGTATGGCGATGACGTCGAAGCTTAGCCTCTCCTGGCCAGGTTGCAGCAGCAGGCTGGTGGCAGGCACGGAGATCTTGAAGGGAATGGGGGTTTGCGAACTGGAGTTGCGCTTACCCAACTCTATGCTGAAAATGACGCCGGTATATTCCACTACCGCGTTGATGGCGCTGCGCAGATCGTCGCGTTGTTCCTGCTCCGGGGCCGAACCCAGGGCGCGCAGGAAATAGGTGGAGCGGGCGCGGACCTCGCCGTGGTCAACGTCGAGGCTGACTTTCAGCTTGTGCCATCCGACCTTGCGTTGCTGCTGCGAGACATAGAAGCCGAGCAGGTAGTAGTCAGAGCTTTCGGCCAGTGCCTGGTCGAGGCAGTTCTGCAGATTATTGCCGGCGGTGCAGGGCTTGCCTCCGGTGCGGCGGGCGAGTTCTTTCATTCCGTCGCGATCGGCGGCCGTGGTGTCGGGCAGTGGTCCGGAGAAATGCGACAGCTCAGGATGGACGTACAGGCCCGCGGGCGAGGAGACGTCCCACATATCTTCCAGCGGCAGGCCGTTCACGTCCACCGGATAGATGATGACGTTGGACTTGTTGAGAGCGGTGAAGGCGCGCTGAAATTCGGGCAGCAGTTGGTTAACTTGATGATGGCCTGAAGAATAGGGAAGGGTGCCCGTGTTAACGGCGCTGTGGCCGATCATGGACGGACCGTCGGCGACTTCTTCCATCAGGGGAAAGCCGCTAGTAAGCCACAGCACGGTCTTGCGGCCGGGAATGCCGGAGTAGGCTAGGGCCAACTCCTCGAAACTATGCAGGGTGAGGCTGCCGGCGCCGACGTTCAACACCGCGTTGCTGGCTCGCAATTCCTCCTGCTGGTTGACCAGGCTGGTGTAGCTGCCTATGCGACCGTTACGGTCCATCTTCTCGACCAGCATTTCCTGCGAATCGCGGCGGGTGAAACCGCTGTGCATCTTCTGCACAGATTCGATGAGGGAAGTGGTGTCGGTACTGAACTGGTGAATCTGGCGTAGTCCGGACGGGCTGATGGCCACGATGGCGATCGGCTGCGTGGCGGGATGGGAACGCAGGTAGCCGATGACCTGCTGGCGCGTCCACGACTGCAACAGCAGCGGGGTGTTGACGGTATCGATGGCGAGGATGAGGGCGTTCTGCGCCGACTCGGCCACGGGCGCGTTGGAGAACTTCACCGAAGAGGCTGTGGGGGCGGCGGCAGGCGCGGAAACCGTTGCTACCTGAGCGACGGCCGGCAAAGGCGGCTGTTGTACCTCTTCGAAGAAGGCAATGTGCTGCGGGTTGCCGTCAGATTTGAGTTGGAAAGCTTCCTGCTTAAGACCATGCAGCGGCCGGCCCCAGTGGTCCATGACGTGAACGGGAACGAGGACGAGCTCGCTGTTGCTGCTGAAAGTGGGAACGGTACCGGAGGAGTCCTGCTGCTGCGCAGAGCTATTGAGCAACAGCGCCAGGAGGAGGACAGTGACGCAAGTCGAAGTGCGCGGCCAGGACACGCCGATTTCCTTTCCGGGAGCGGGCCTCCCGGGAGTGGGCTCTCGGAAGCGCGGCACGATTCTAGGCCGAGCAGCGGGAACTGGCCAGCAGAATTGACCGCTGACCCGACGAGCGGCGATGAAAATGAGTGTGGCGGGAAACTTTTTGACTGCAATTCGTCAGGCGGCGCACGAAAATGGACACTGCTAAACTCTTACGGCTCAATTCAGGTGTGCGGAAACGGACACGGCAATCTCAGCTAATCGTTTGCTGCTCACACACTTGCGCGGAAATCGTCTAACATATATTTCAAGTGGTACCGGAACAAGCGGCTTCATCCTCGCGTATACCATTCTTCGTTACCGATTTATTAGGGCGTCTTCTTAATTAGGAATCTTCCAATTTTTGAGAGAGAAAATATGAAACGTACCCTGCTTGTGTTGGCAGCCAGTCTGCTGGCCTGCTGTGCCGCGGTTGCGCAACGCCTTCCCGGCGGCGCTACACCCGATCATTATTCCTTGACCGTCAACATCAACTTCCCGACCAACAGCTTTGACGGTGACGAGACCATCGACCTCAAGCTCAGCAAGCCGAGCAACACGATCACGCTGAACGCGTTGGAGATCGATTTCCACGAAGTGACGGTGACCGCCGGTGGCAAAACGCAGACCGCGAAGGTCTCGCTGGACGAGAAGAACGAGATGGCCACGTTCTCCGTGAACAATCCCATCCCGGCAGGCCAGGCGATGATCCATGTGAAGTACACCGGTCACCTGAACGACAAGCTGCGGGGCTTCTACCTGAGTACCTACAAGGGCAAGAAGTACGTGGTGTCGCAGATGGAATCGACCGACGCACGCGTGGCCTTCCCCAGCTTTGACGAGCCGTCCTATAAGGCGACGTTTGACCTGACGGCGATCATCGACAAGGGTGACGTAGCCATTTCCAATGGCGAAGTGATTTCCGACACGCCGGGCCCAGGCGACAAGCACACGGTGAAGTTTGCCACTTCGCCCAAGATGTCGAGCTATCTGGTAGCCCTTACGGTGGGCGACTGGAAGTGCATCTCCGACAAGACAGACGGGGTGAAGGTAAGCGTCTGCACCGTTCCCGGCAAAGAGAACCTGGCGCACTACCCCCTGGAAGCCTCGAAGGCCTTCCTGCACTACTACGACCAGTATTACGGGATCAAGTATCCGCTGCCCAAGCTGGACAACATCGCAGTGCCTGACTTCCAGGCCGGTGCGATGGAGAATTGGGGCGCGATCATTTACCGCGAGACGGCGCTACTGATCGACGAGAAGACGGCGTCGGTGGGCGCGAAGCAGGGCGTAGCCGACACCATCGCGCACGAGATGGCGCATCAGTGGTTCGGCGATCTGGTGACGGCGGCGTGGTGGGACGACATCTGGCTCAACGAAGGTTTTGCCACCTGGATGACTCCTCACCCGGTAGGCAACTGGAAGCCGGATTGGATGGAAGGCCAGGACGTGGTGGAGAACACCGACCGCTCGCTGGGCGGCGACTCGTCCGAAAACACCCGGCCGATCCACCAGGCAGCGGAAACGCGCGCCGAGATCGAGCAGTTGTTCGACGGTATCGCATACGGCAAGGCGGCGTCCGTGCTGCACATGCTGGAGTCGTACCTGGGGCCGGAGACCTTCCGCGCCGGGGTAAACCTTTACTTGAAGGAACATGCTTACGGCAATGCTACGGCAGCCGATTTCTGGGGTGCGATGGCGCGGGCTTCGCATAAGCCGATTGACGAAATCATGCCGACCTTTGTGATGCAGAAGGGCGCGCCGTTCGTCGCGGTGGAAGCCAAGTGTGAAGGCGGCAACACCAACCTGAAGCTGTCGCAGAAGCGTTACTTCAACCAGCCAGCGCTGTTCAACCAGCCTGACGAGCAGATCTGGCAGATTCCGGTTTGCGCCAAGGGGATCAACCAGAACTCGGCCGGTAAGCAGGAATGCTTCCTGATGACCCAGCGCGAACAGCAGTTCACATTGAAGGGATGCTCGACGTTTACCTTCCCCGACTCGGGCGGAGTGGGCTATTACCGCTTTGGGTATGACAGCGCTGCGCTGCGGCAGCTGGGCGACGGCGTGGCAACGCAGCTTACTCCGGAAGAGCGCATTGCGCTGATGGGCAACGAGTGGGCGCTGATGCGTATTGGCAAGCACAGCGTGGGCGACTACCTGGCTCTGGGTGCGCAACTGAAGGAAACGCCGGGCGCGATCCTGCTGGCCAGCTTCGGGCAGCACCTGGACATGATCAACGACTTGCTGGTGACCGATGCGGATCGGCCGGCCTTCCAGGCGTGGTTGCGCAGCCAGTTCTCGCCGATGATGCAGCAACTGGGCTACACCGGCCGGCCTAACGACACGCCGGAAGAGAAGCAGAAGCGCGCCATCCTGTTCGAAGGGCTGGGCAACGTGGCTAACGATCCGGCGGTGATCGAGCAGGCGCAGACCATGATCCAGCAGTACATGAAGGATCCGACCTCGATCGACGGCACCATGGCGCACGCCGTGGTGGTGGTGGCGGCGCATCACGGCGATGCGGAACTCTACAACCAGTACAAGGCGCAGATGGAGAAGTCGACTTCTCCGGAGCAGTACTACCGGTATTTCTACGCGCTGTCGGAATTCCCGCAGACGGAGCTGACCAAGGAGACGCTGGCGTCGACCCTGACTCCGGCGGTTCGCGGACAGGACCTGTACATCCTGATGCCGTTGCTGGGCAATCCCAAGAGCCAGAACCAAACTTGGGACTTCATGCGGGCGAACTTCGATGGGCTGATGAAGAAGACCGGCGGCGGACTGGGCGGCGTGGGGATTTTCCTCTTCGGCGCGCAGGAGTTCTGCGATGCGCAGAAGGCCACCGAAGTGAAGCAGTTCTTCGACGAGCATCCGTTCCCCGGCACCGAGCGCAACCAGAAGGAAGCGCTGGAGCAGATCAACGGCTGCGTGCAGCTGCGCGACCAGCAGCAGGGCAACTTGTCGGCGTGGTTGAAGCAGCAGGGCACGACGACGAATGCTTCGGCCGGCGGAACGGCCAAAGGCACGACTGCCGCGCACTAGAAGCAAGAGCGGTGACGAAAAGAGAGGGCGTCCGAATGGGCGCCTTTTTTTTTGAGCGCGGAAGGGTGAGGCGGTTGACAAGTCCGCTGAGCCGGGGCAATATTTTCACGGCTGCGTAGGGCGCATCGGTGCAGATCGAAAGGGCAACGCCCACCTACAAAAGTACAAACTGGTGCGCCGATGTCGAACCTCGAAAACCTCAAGAAGCAAGCAAAACAGTATCTGAGCTGGCATCGCGAGCGGTGTTACCCGGTCGCTGCCAAAATCAGGTCAGGCCTGCCCAGGTTTGGCCACCTTAGCGACGCGCAGGTGTTGGAAGCAGACTTCAAGCTCGCTGATGCACTGGAACTGGTTGCGCGCGAGAAGGGATTCGATGGGTGGCAGGCGCTCAAATCAGGAGCACACGCCATGAATCATGAAGCTGAACAGACCGCACTACGCACTATTCTCAATTCCATCGAAGCACAGTTGTTCGTTGCCGATATCAAGGTAGCGTGCGATTTCTATGCCGACAAGCTCGGTTTCACGGTTGCCTTCGTCTATGGCGAGCCGCCGTTCTATGGGCAGGTGAGCCGCGACCAGGCGCGGCTGAATTTGCGGGTGGTTGGCGAACCGGTCTTCGCCGGCGATGTTCGCGAGCGTGAGCATCTGCTCTCAGCTACGATCACCGTCGCCAGCGCACAAGAAGTCAAGCAACTCTTCCTGAGCTACCAGGCTGCGGGAGTGTCGTTCGGTCAAACACTTGAAGAAGGAGCCTTGGGGCGCCAGAACCTTCGTGGTTGCGGATCCCGATGGGAATCTGATTCTGTTTAGCGGGCCTAGCGAGTGAAGCCGGCAAAACGTCCCAGCGGTGTCATCGTGAGCGCCAGCGAGGGACCGCTACACACGGCAGCTCTGTGGGGATAGGGGTCCTTCGCTGGCGCTCAGGATGACAAGCACCGGTTGGCGGTTGCTGGCCGTCAGTTCTCAATTGTCAGACTTCACTTGTCGCGTTTCGGGGACCGGCAGTTGCAGCCGATGCAACCGCCGGCTGAGCTGGCCCGAGAATTCTCGGATTGCGTTGGCATCGGTGTGACCCGGCGACAGGCGGCATGGTCGATCGCGTGCGGTCGATTCGCAGTTCACTCGCAGACTCTCTTCCAGATTGGAGATGCGGCGCTCGGCTCCTTCCAACTCCTGCACGAGATTGGCGACGTAGGCGCGGTCGCACACGTGCTTATCGGTCATCAGGTGGCCTTCGGCAAGGACCGGACGTAATCCGTCGATAGTCCTTGCCGGAGACGATGACGAAAACGAAGACGTCGTAGCGTATTTCATCGATGGCCTCACCTTTACCGATACACTCAACCTCAGGATTTCAGGATCAGCAGCCCCATTCGGCTTCGCCGGGCTTGGCGTAGTATTTGCGCGAGTCGTCGTGCATGCGGGCATTGGTCTCGAGTTCCAGAATGGCCAGGCGGGCGGCCGCGACCAGGCGATTGCGCTCGCCGGCGGGAAGCGCGTTCCAAGTGGCAGGCTGAGGTTCCTGCGCCGGGTTCGTCTCAGGCGATAAAGCGATCTGGTAATGATCGAAGAGCCGCGAGAACTGCTGCACGAAAACTTCCTGGGCCGACATACGTTCCTCCAATATTTCTGCGCGTTACAGGTGCGCAATTCATTGGACATCGCGGGACATAAATCCTGAATAAGAACGTCGTAAGGAATTCGTAAGCGCGGACGGCGGAAAACTGCTGCACGCGAGCAGGCTCTCTGCTATGGTTCTCTTTCTTCGTAATCCCTTGCGATTGCCGGAGATAGGCCAACCCGCCGCAATCCAAACGGTAGCTCTCATCGCTCCCACAAGGACAGGTTCGGGATGACGCAACAACTGGCTCGCCTTCTACTTTTGCTTGTTCTGATGACCGGCGCAGGCGCCTGCGCTGACGATGCCAAGCCGGCGACGACTAATCCTGACCTGGCTGCGGCCGATCAGCTTTACAAAGCGGGTAAGTTTGCCGAGGCGGCCGACAAATACCAGGCTGTCATCAAAGCTGAGCCGAAGCTGATTGCCGCGCAAGTGGGACTGATCCGTTCGCTGCTGCGGGAGCAGAAGGTGGAGGATGCCTTCACTACGGCGGCCAGTGATATTGTCGCCGTGCCGGACTCCCCACCGCTGCTGGCCGCGATGGGAGCGGTGCACTTCCGCAAGGGACAGATGCCGGACGCGGAGACCTCGTACTTACAGGCGCTGAAGCTCGATCCCAAACTGATTCCCGCCTACCTGGGGCTGGTAAGAATTTATCGTGCGTATTCGCTCTATGGTCACGCTTACGAGGAGTTGAAGCGGGCCCATGAAATTGCGCCCAACGATCCTGAAGTTCAACGTATGTGGTTCAGCCAGCTTCCGCGCAATGAGCGTATTGCCGCAATGGAAGCATTTCTGGCTGACCCGCACGGGGAGACTCCGGAAGAAATCGCCAACATGCGTCGCTACCTGGATTTCCTGAAGGCGTCGGCGGACCGTCCGGCGTACGCGTGCAAGCTGGTGAGCAAGGTAGAGCACACCGACACCAAGCTGGAGACCATGCGGAAAGATCCGCAGCACATTGTTGGCGCCGGCTTGATGGTAAAGCTGAACGATCGCGATGCCCGACTGATCCTCGACACTGGAGCGAGCGGTATCACGGTTGGCCGCAAGCTGGCTGAGAAGGTTGGGTTGCAGCGCATCGCGGACGTGAGTTACTTCGGAGTTGGGGACAAGGGAACGAACACGGGATACATTGCCTCGGCAGCGAATATCCGGGTCGGCGACCTGGAGTTTGAGAACTGCCTGGTACACGTCAACGACCGGGTGTCGATGACTCAACGAGGACGGGCTCATCGGGGCGGACGTATTCAGCTCGTACCTGATCGACATCGACCTTCCGGACCAGAAGCTGCGGCTGACGCCTCTGCCCAAGCGTCCGAATGAAGCGGTCGCCCCCACCGAGCTGAAAACCGAAGAAGACTCGCAGGCCGGCGCGGAGGAAGAGAGCCAGGGCAGCGATCAGAAGGTGGAGAGTTCGGCGGCCACAGCGTCCAAGCCGGCCGTGCCCAAGATTCACATACCGCAAGACCGCTACGTTGCGCCCGAGATGGAGAAGTGGACGGCGGTGTTCCGCTTTGGACATGCCCTGCTGATTCCGACGCACGTGAACGATTCGCCGTCGATGCTGTTTCTTATCGACACCGGCGCCAACATGAATTCGCTTTCTACTCCGGCGGCGCGCGAGGTAGCGAAGGTCAGCTCCGATCCGTATTCGACGGTGAAGGGGCTGAGCGGAAGCGTGGCTAACGTGTACCGGGCCAACAAGGCGACGATTGTGTTCGCCCATTTGGCGCAGAGGAACCAGGACATCTTCACGTTTGACTTGTCGAACATGAGCCGCGGTTTGGGCACCGAGCTTTCCGGCATACTCGGTTTCCAGACGCTGCACATGCTGCAGATTCAGATCGACTATCGCGATGGCTTGGTGAATTTTCTGTATGACACCAAGCGGTTCGGCGAGGGAACAAAATAGGGGTTTCGGGCCGGCCCTGGTTTTTACGACGTACGGATTCTGCGCGCCCTTGGTGCCTACCGGGCGTCGCCGGAAAACAGATAACCCGCCAGCATTTTCTTCATCTCGGCGATGATGCGGTCGCGCTCCTCGCGCGTGGGTTGCTCGTAGGCGTAGGCGATGAGGCGCTCTCCCGTCTCGCTGACCACGCGGAACATCAGGTCGAGCTCCGGCGTGTTGGGAATGCCCAGCCGCTCCAGCATGAAGTTCTTCAGCAGCGCGGGTAATCCGACGGTGGGTGATGCCTGGCGTTCCTTGGTGGCAGCACTGACGTAGCGCCCGAACGAGATGGTGCGGAAGTCGGGATGCGCGTCGAGGTAGACGATGTAGGCGTCGACCACGCTGTCGAGGATGAGCGAGGGATCAAAGGTTTCAAGGTTGGCGAACTCGCGCTCCAGGACCTTCATGACGGAGTCTTCCAGCGAGGCGCGGAACTGCTCGACGTGGCGCACGGCGATGGCGTCGATGATGGTCTGCTTGTCGGGGAAGAAGCGATAAAGTGCGCCGATGGACAGGCCGGCCTCGACGGCGATGCGGGTGGTGGTAACGTCTTCCAGCGGCATCTGGGTAAGCAGGGAACTGGCGGCGTCGAGGATGCGCTGGACGGTTTGCTGGCTGCGTCCCTGGACGGGAGTGCGGCGGCGGGAAGATGCTTCGTCGCTATCGTCATGAAAAGCTTTGGGATATGCCTCTTGCTGAGCGCCATCCGGTCCGACATTGACATGTCGCACAGATTCGAGAAAATGCGAAAGAGAGTTCGCGTTCTTATCTTGAACTGTACGGTGCTCGACGAGAAGACGGTGCGGATAGGGCGATGACTTTGTCAGTTATAGGGATCCTTCGCTGCCGCTCAGGATGACAACCCGGTTTCACCGAGCAGGGCTTACCGCTGACAACCTGGTTTGGATGAGCGGAATGTTGACGGCTTAGTTGCGAATGGCAGATGGAACGAACAGCTGGAACTGATAGCTGACGGCTGATCGTGATAACTGATCTGGCTGAAAGCTGAAAGCTGATAGCTGACAGATTTACACGAGGTTTGCAAAGCATGGCAGTTCCTGTTTCGCAGATGTGGACGGTGGCAACCTATGTCCTGAAGCAGCGCCTGTCAGGGGCGCAAGCGTTATCCGCTGGTGCTGATGCTGGAGCCGCTGTTCCGCTGCAACCTGGCGTGCGCCGGATGCGGCAAGATCCAGTATCCCGCGCACGTGCTGAAGCAGAACCTGTCGCCCGAAGAGTGCTTCCGCGCGGTGGAGGAGTGCGGCGCGCCGATGGTGTCCATTCCCGGCGGCGAGCCGCTGATGCATCCCCAGATCGACGAGATCGTCGAGGGACTGGTGGCGCGCAAGAAGTACATTTACCTGTGCACCAACGCGCTGCTGCTGAAAGAAAAGATCGACCTGTTCAAGCCCAGCAAGTACCTGACGTTCTCGGTGCACATGGACGGAGAGCGAGAGAACCACGATTTCTCGGTCTGCCGCGAAGGCGGATTCGACATGGCGCTGGACGGCATGAAAGAAGCGTTGCGCCGCGGCTTCCGCGTGACCACCAACACGACGCTGTTCGACGGCGCCGATCCCAACAGCGTGCGCGCGTTCTTCGACGAGATGATGGAGCTGGGCGTGGAAGGCATGATGCTTTCGCCGGGCTATTCCTACGACAAGGCGCCGGACCAGAAGCACTTCCTGGGACGGGCACGCACACGGCGGCTGTTCCGCGCGATCCTGGCGAACCGCAAGGCGAACTGGGTGTTCAACCAGTCGCCGCTGTTCCTGGAATTCCTGATGGGCAAGCGCGACTATCCGTGCACGCCATGGGGCATGCCGACCTACAATCTGTTCGGCTGGCAGAAGCCGTGCTACCTGCTGCAGGACGGCTACGCCGACACCTTCGCAGAGCTGATGCGCGAGACCGAGTGGGACAACTACGGCACGGAGTCGGGCAATCCCAAGTGCGCCAACTGCATGGTGCACAGCGGCTATGAAGCGTCGGCGGTGAACGATACGTTCGGATCGCTGAAGGGTTTCCTGGCGACGGTGCGGGCGACATTCTCCACCGAGTACAAGGACGCCGAGGCCGCCGCCATGTTGCAGGAACACACGCGGCCAGTGCATACATACAATCCGCTGGTGCAGATAGGGGAACCTTCGCACAAGTAGAGTGCGTTTTCACCACAGAGGCACAGAGAACACGGAGAAGTTCTGAGAAATCTTTTGGTTTAGATTCCCTCCGTATCCTCTGTGTCTCCGTGGTGAATTCTCCGTTTCTGGCGAAAAGCGAACAACGAAAGGCGAAAAGCGACATGAGCGAGCCGCAGCATAATTTGACGGTCGATACGTTGGAAGTGGTGGATGGACGCCAGCGCCAGCAGGTTGAGGGATGGGTGCCTGAGCTGGCCAGCGAAGCCGAATTGCGCGAGGCGCTGGAGACGGCGTTCGACTATCGCGGCGACGTCACCATCACCCGCAAGGATGGATCGCGGGTAGAGGGCTACATCTTCGACCGGCGAAATGGCGCGACGCTGGCCCAGTCGGTGGTGCGGCTGATGCCGCAGGATTCGCCACAGAAGATTTCGATTTCGTATGCCGACATTGCAGCATTGGCGTTCAGCGGACGCGACACCGCCGCCGGCAAGAGCTGGGAAGCCTGGGTGCGGAAGTACTGGGAGAAGAAAGCTGCCGGCGAGAAGGCCATTGCCTTGGAGCCGGAACGGCTGGACTGACAACTACTGGTCAGTGGCTAGCGGTCAGCGGCCAGTTAAGACCGCGCACTGCAACCACTCTCCGGCGCTCGCGAAATGCAGGTTTTTTGACGTGCGCAACCGCGGCGCACCTCCGCGCAGGAGGACAAAAATTGAGACTTGCAGTAGTTGAGCGTTAACTTGTCGGAGAAGCTGACCCTCTTCCGGCGGCTCATATTCGGACACGTTGTTCGCTGTCGAACGCCCTTTTTCCCCTTCTTTTCTTCCGCTCCGCAGTAAATCGCCTGCAATCTAGAGTTTCGTTTACCCGCCTTTTGGATACGAACTTGCCCTCTCACCTTGGTATGAACTGGCTGCCTTGGGATTTCGTACCTGAACTGGGAGGGCAGGAGAATGACACACCTCGGTCAAGATCTTCGCTACGGCTGGCGGGCGCTGAGCAAGAGCCCGGGATTTAGCGTTGTCGCGGTGCTGGTGCTCGGATTGGGCATCGGAGCGAATACGGCAATCTTCAGCGTAGTGAATGCGGTGCTTCTGCGGCCTCTGCCGTTTGATCAGCCGGACCAGCTGGTGAGTCTGTGGCATGTGCCGCCGCCGGCCAGTTTTCCCGGCATGGGGACGTTTGCCGTGTCGCCGGCGAACTTCCTCGACTGGCGCAGCCAGAGTCACAGCTTCGAGGGCATGGCCGCGTATGGTTTCGGCCGCTACAAGTTGACCGGTTCGGGGCAACCGGAAGCCGTCCGCACTCTGGCGGCGACCAGCGGGTTTTTCTCCATCCTTCACGCCGAGCCGCTGCTGGGACGGGTCTTTCTCGACGGCGACATACAGCCCGGGCGCGACCGCGAAGTTGTGCTGAGCTACGCTTTCTGGAGCAGCCACTTCGACAGCAATCCTGGCGTCGTTGGCAAGAATATTGAACTCAACGGGCAAGCCTTCACCGTGGTCGGCGTCATGAAGCCGGGCTTTACGTTTCCGCCAGGCGACTCTGACAACAGCCCGCAGATGTGGAAGGCGCTGGCCTGGAGTGATAGCGAGCGGGCGGTCCGCGACGATCACAACTACGGAGTTGTGGCCCGGCTCAAGCCGGGGATCACCTTGCAGCAAGCCAAGGCCGAGCTGGATACCATCTCGAATCGGCTAGCCATGGAACATCCAAAAGAGAACAAGGGTTGGGGTGCGACGGCGATTGTGATGCGCGATGACCTGGTGGGTGATGTGCGGCCGGCCCTGCTGATTTTGCTGGGAGCGGTGGCGTTCGTGTTGTTGATCGCATGCGCCAACGTCGCCAATCTGGTGCTGGCGAAGACTCTGTCGCGTCGCAAGGAAATCGCAATTCGCTCGGCCTTGGGCGCCAGCCGGCGGAGGTTGTTGCAGCAGGTGCTGTCGGAAACCATGCTGCTGGCCCTGGCTGGCGGTCTATTGGGGCTAATCTTTGCGCACTACGGAACCATATTGATCGTGAAGTTCCTGGCGCAACAGCTTCCTCGTGCGGGCTACATTGGGCTGGATGGCCGGGTGCTGTTGTTTACGCTGGGCGTGTCGCTGCTGACGGGGTGTGCTGCGGGACTTCTGCCCGCGCTTCGTTTGACTAAGGGCGACATGGGCGAGGCGATGAAGCAGGGAGCGGGCCGCACGGTTTCTGATGCCCAGGGAGGCCGGACGCGCAACGTGCTGGTGGTGGTCGAGGTCGCGTTGTCACTGATGCTGCTGGTTGGCGCCGGACTGCTGGTTCGCAGCTTGTGGATTTTGCATAACGTGAACCCGGGCTTCGATCCCGATCACGTGGTCACGATGGACCTGTCGATTCCGCCGACCAAGTTCGCGAGTCCTGCGCAGCAGATCGCCTTCTACAATCGTGTGCTCGACCGGGTTCGACCGCTGCCCGGGGTGCAGTCGGCGGGAGTGATTGACGCGTTGCCCCTGACCGGCGGCTCGCATCAGCCCATACAGGCAGAAGGGCATCCGGCGGTGCCCATGGCCGATCAGCCCGAGGTGGACGTTCGGCTCATCAGTCCCGGATACATGAGTGCAATGCGCATCCCGTTGCTAAGCGGGCGCAACTTCACCGAGGGCGACGTGGCCGGACGCGCCGGAGCGGTGCTGATCAGCCAGTCGATGGCCCGGATGCTTTGGCCGAAGGAAGACCCGATCGGCAAGCACATCACGCTGTACTTCTTCCCAGGAATGTCGCGCCAGGTGGTGGGCGTGGTGGGCGATGTGAAGTTGGATGCGCTGAACCAGACGCGCCCCACCGCGGCGCTGTACATGCCGCTGGGTCAGTACAGCAGTCCCGGCACAGGAGACTGGCAGTCCTTCGGCATGACCTTGACACTGCGGACGAACACCAACCCGTTAAGCGTCGTGTCAGAGGTGAGCAATGCGATTCATGAAGTAGATTCCAGCGTGCCCATACTAAACATCAAAACCATGCAAGCGTCGGTGGATGACTCGCTGTCTCCACAGCGTTTCACCATGCTGTTGCTGGCGTCGTTCGCCGGGTTGGCGCTACTGCTGGCCGCGGTGGGGATGTACAGCGTGCTGTCGTACTCCGTGCGGCGGCGGGTGCGGGAAATCGGGATACGCATGGCGTTGGGAGCGCAGGCGAGTGACGTCCTGCGTATGGTGATGGTCCAGGGACTGAAGCCGACGATGCTGGGGGTGGTGATTGGACTGGTGGGCGCGTTGGGATTGGGGCGAGTGTTGGCCAGCGTGATCTATGGAGTGAGCGCAAGGGACATGGCGACGTTTGGTAGTGTCTCCGTTCTCATGATGGGAGTTGGGTTGCTGGCCAGCGCGCTGCCGGCTTATCGCGCAACCCGCGTCGATCCAATGCGGACGTTGAGGGATGAGTAAGCGCAATGGTCTGTTGACGCTCGATACCCAACCACTTTGCCGCCACGGGAAAAACGCAGGTCCCTCGACTCCGCGTCCGCAGTTGCGGACGCTGCGATCAGGATGACACTCAGGATGGATGGGTACGGCGGGGCCGAATCCACGCCCTTTCTGACCTGTGCCCGTTCAGACTGCGACTTCTTAGGGGATCAGGGTGACGGCGCCGCTGGCGAGATCGTAATAGCCGGCGACGACTCTGATCTTCTTCTCTTTCACCATGGCAGAAATGACGGTCGACGATTCCGCCAGCAGCGTGGCTTGCGCTTTGGCGTTGGCCTTGATCGTCGCGTCGACGTCGGGCCCGGCCTGATCGATGGCCGGCTGGATGTGAGGAAACAGAGAACTGATCTGACCGGGAACGGCCGCTCCCTGGATGGCGGCTTTCACAGCTCCGCAACTGGAGTGGCCCAACACCACGATGACCTTCGTGCCGAGAACGATGGCGCCATACTCCAGGCTGCCGATGATTTCCGGGGTGATGATGTTGCCGGCTACGCGAGTGACGAAGATGTGGCCGATGCTCTGATCGAAGACCAACTCTACGGGTACGCGCGAATCGGCGCAGGAGAGCACCGCGGCGAACGGCTCCTGCTTGTCGACGGTATGCTGCTTCAGGATAGCGAGATCGTGGTCGAACGAGGTGAGCTTTTCGGAGGTGAAGCGCTTGTTGCCTTCCATGAGCACGGCGAGAGCTTCGTCCGGCGTGTGCGGAGCCTGCGCCGGCGCCAATGTAGGCAGCGACAGCTCCAGGCCACCAGCGAGCAAGCCGGCAACCGTGCCGGTGAGGCCCATCTGGAGAAAGTTGCGACGTGAGGGTGGCTGATTCGACGAAGGTGTGCTCATGAAAGTCTCCCCTGAGTTGCGGTTGAGGGCGAAAGTGTAACCTGTCGCAGCACTACTGGCAATATGCAATAATGGCGGCGCAATGAAGGCTATTATTCGTTTGGTGTCACTTCGTTTCTCCGCAGTGTGTCTCGGATTGCTGTTGCCGGTGTCGATGTGGGCGCAGGCCGTGGCGCCGCCGAATCAACAACCCGCGCAGACCAACCCTGCTGCTTCGACGTCGGCGAAGGCCGACGACGCCATGGAACTGGTGAAGCAGGGAGAAAAACTCAACAGCGAAGGCAAGCCGGATGAGGCGATTGCGCTTTATCAGCGGGCGTTGCAGCTTTCGCCCGATCTGTACCAGGGACAGCTCTTCCTGGGCGTGGCGCTGGATTTACAGGGCAAGTACACCGAGGCGCGGCAGCATCTGGCTAAGGCGATTGAGCTGGCGTCGGAAAAAGAAACGGTGCAGGCGCTGCGGGTCATGGCGGTGTCGTATGCCTTCGAGCACAACACCGACAAAGCGTCGGAGTACGAGCGTCGCGCCTTCGATTTGCAGTTCAACTGGAAGCAATATGCGGACGCAGCCGCCACGGCGAATGAGTTGGCGCGCATCTACCTGGAGTCGGGCGACCTGGACAACGCGTTCCAGTGGTACCAGACGGGAGAGCTGACCGCCCTTCGCGAGCCTGGCATAAACCAGGCGCAGAAAGACCTGTGGACGTTCCGCTGGGAGGCGGCGCAGGCGCGCATTGCCGCGCGGCGAGGACAGAAGGACAAGGCGCAGGAACACCTGGCGGTCATTAAAGCGATCGTGGACAAGAACGACAATCCCGACCAGGCGCATTTCTATCCTTACCTGGCGGGATACGTTGCGCTGTATACCGGCGACTACGGAACGGCGATCAAGCAACTGCAGTTGGCCGATCAGAAAGATCCGTTCGTCTTAAGCCTGCTGGGACAGACCTACGAGAAGCTGGGCGACACGGCGCATGCCCGCGAGTATTACGAAATGGTGCTGACCATCAATCAGCACAATCCGTCGAATGCGTTTGCCCGTCCGATGGCGCGGGAAAAGCTGGCGGCGATGAATGCGACACCGGCCGCACCAAAAGGGCAGTGATCAGAGGCTCGGAGCTGGGACGAACGGCGGGAAGCCGCCCGCCTGGCAGAATTGACTCACAGTAAAATGTCGGCGTGAGACCTTCTAGCAGCCGATAGCCTCAGTTCCGGAGCACACGATGCCTCAAGGAAACGCGGCCCGCATAACAAGCCACGACGTAGCGGATACAGTCAGCGTCCAGACGCACCGTCGACCGGGTCGGATCGAATCCATCGACATCGTCCGCGGGCTGGTGATGGTCATCATGGCGATTGACCATACCCGCGACTTCTTCACCTATCTCCACTTCGAACCGGAAGCCATTGACCAGACCTACTATGCGCTGTTCTTTACGCGCTGGATCACGCATTTCTGTGCGCCGATGTTTTTCTTCCTGGCGGGCACCGGAGCGTTCTTCTACGGGCAGAAGCGAACTCCGGCGGAGCTGAGCCGGTTCTTATGGACGCGAGGACTGTGGCTGATCTTCGTGGAGTTCACCATCGTTGGCTACGCCTGGACCTTCGTCTTTCCCTTCGGCATGTTCGGGGTGATTTGGGCGCTGGGTGCCTCGATGGTGATCATGGCGGTGGCGGCGCGGCTGCCCATCCGGTGGCTGGGTGCGCTGGCCGGGCTGATGATTGTGGGCCATGATCTGCTGGACCGGATTCGGCCGCGGCAATTCGGATCGCTGGCGTGGGTTTGGTCCATCCTGCACGTGAAAGGTGGACTGACGCTTCCCGGAAATGTGCGAGACTTCGTGGTATTTCCGCTAATTCCGTGGGTGGGAGTGATGGCCGCGGGATACGTGTTTGGCACTCTGTATCTGCGGGACCGGCGCGATCGGCGGCGCATCATGGCGATGATGGGCATGGCGATGATCGTCGCCTTTGTCTTCCTGCGAGCGACGAATTTGTACGGGAATCCCCCGGTGGGCCTGGGCGGCGTGTCGCAGGGGCCGTGGCACGTTCAGCCAACGATGGAGAAAACGCTGATCCTGTTCCTGGATGTGGAGAAGTACCCGCCTTCGCTGCAGTATCTGCTGATGACGCTGGGTCCGTCGCTGCTGTTGCTGGCCTGGCTCGATGGAAAGACGGTGGCGCGCGTGTTCCAGCCGCTGCTGGTATTTGGACGCGTGCCCATGTTTTTCTACGTGCTGCACCTGTACGCGATTCATTTGCTGGCGGTGCTGGTGGCGGTGTTATGGCATCAGCCGGCGGATTGGCTGCTGCATGGCGGGTTCATGCTGAGCTGGGCACCCGATGGGTATGGCCATGGGCTGCCGTTTATTTATGCGATGTGGGCGATTGTGATCGTGGGGTTGTACTTCCCGTGCAAGTGGTTCATGGAAGTGAAGGAGCGGCGGAAAGATTGGTGGTTGAGTTATTTGTGAGGGTGCTCGGCGGAGTTGGTCTTTCCGCGCCGAAGGCATCCTGCCGAGGCTAAGAAAGCAGGTCCTTCGACTCCGCTACGCTCCGCTCAGGATGACAAGCAATTTAGGCGGCCCGCTCAAGTGCCAACTGAAGTGCGAGCTCACGTGAAGCTGAAGTGCTGACGATTCCAGTTCGTCCGCCAGCCGCTGCGCGGTGTGTTCAACCTTAATGGCGGCGCCGTCTTTGTCCATGCCACCGCGGATTTGCATGACGCAGCCGGGGCAGTCCATGACTACCAGGGGCGCGCCGGCTGTTCTTGATGTTGACCAGCTTGCGCTCCAGAATCGGCGCGGAGATTTCCGGCAGCTTCAGAGAATACGGTCCCGCCCATGCCGCAGCACATATCGGCTTCGTACATTTCCGCGATTTCGTAGCCGGCCTTGGTCAACAGCTCGCGCGGTGGCTGTGGCACTTCAGCGTGCGCTTCAAGTGGCAGGAGTCGTGATAGGTGACGTCGACCGAGATGCTGGCCTTCCTTGAAGGTCAGACGGCCTTCGTCGACCAGATTGCTTCACCAGGGTGGAGAAGTCGATGACCTTGTTCGGCGAGCTGCGCGGGCGCGGGGCAATTGCAGCGGTCTGACCAAGGCTTTCGAAGGTGGCGATGAAATCGTGCTTCAAGCGCGACGGTGCAGGTGGGCAGGCAGAGACGACGTAGGTAACATCTTCTGCAAGCAGGGCGTCGATGTTGTCGGTGGCATTCTGCGCGGCGACTTCATAGGCGCCGCTGATAGCGCGCGGGAGCTCCGCAACAAGTCTGGCCTTCGGGGAAGATCACTTCGATGCCGGCCTTGTTAAGAATCTTCACCACGCGACTCGCCCATCTCGGGATAGGCGAAGTCGATCAGGCATCCGGCATAGAATGCGACTTTCTCTTTCCGCTTCGGCTGTTCGATTTTCCTGATTGTGTCGCGCAGCGGAGCTTCGGCAATCGCGGGAAGGCTGCGGAATCCGTCATATCGGACAGGAAAAGCGGCAGATGACGGATGAAACCATCCTTCTGCAGCGGCTTCTGCGCCACGAGGCGGCGCGCAGCATGGAGTGGAACAGGCGGCGATTGTTGACGACGGAGAAGATCGCCTTTCTGAGCGAGCGGCTGGCCTTTCTCCACCGCCAGCCGGCGCCGCAGTTCCAGAATCAGGCCGGGGATATCGATTTTGCCGGGGCAGACCTCCGTGCAGTTGCCGCACTGAATGCAGAGGCTTTGAATCTCGTCGGATTCCTTCAGCGCGTCGAACCAGGCAGTAAGAATCGTGCCGATGCCGCCGGTATAGATCTTGCCGAAGACGTGGCCGCCCACCAGGCGGAACACCGGGCACACGTTCAGGCACGAGGCGCAGCGAATGCATTGCAGCGCCTGCTTGAACTTCGGGTCGTTGGACATTTCGGTGCGGCGGTTGTCCATCAGGATGATGTGCAGTTGCTTGGGCGTGCCGTCGGTGTTGGGGACGGGGCCGCTGATGATGGAGACGTAGCTGGTGATCAACTGTGCAGTGGCGCTGCGAGGCAGGGCGGTGAGCACGGGCACAACGTCGGCGAATTCGGCCATCAGCTTCTCGACGCCGACGATGGCGACGTGAATCTTCGGCAGGGTGGTGACCAGCCGGGCGTTGCCCTCGTTGGTGATGATGACCAGGCTGCCGGTCTCGGCGACCGCGATGTTGGCGCCGGTAATGCCCATCTCAGCTTCGAGGAACTTGGTGCGCAGCTTGCCGCGGGCGAACTTCACCAGCTTGGGGATGTCGGGAGTCTGGCCTTCTTCGACCTCTTCGCTGAAGACGTCGGCGACTTCTTCCTTGGTCATGTGGATGGCGGGCATGACCATGTGCGACGGGGTTTGTCCGGCGAGTTGGATGATCCACTCGCCCAGGTCGGTCTCGTGGACCGAGATGCCGGCTTTTTCCAGGTGAGGATTAAGGTGAATTTCTTCCGACGCCATCGACTTCGATTTGACGATGCTGTTGACGCCGTTCTGCTGCGCGAGGTTGAGGATGTAATCGCGGACCGCGGCGGGATCGCTGGTGCGGAAGACCTTGGTACCGCGCGATTCGGCGTTGCGGGTAAAGATTTCGGCCAACTGGTCGAGATGGCCGGCGGCGCGGCCTTTGCGTTCGGCGATCTGCGTGCGCACGGCTTCGAAGTCGATGCCTTCGTAAGCTTTCTCGCGGCTGATGCGGTAAGCCTCGGAGAAGCGGCCCAGCGCGCCGGTGAGGTTGGGGTTGTGCAGGGCGGTGTTGATGGAGTCGCGAAATTCTTTGCGCATCAGTTGACCCTCGCGGCTTCGTCGACGAAGACGATGATGAGTTTTTCCGGGCCGTGAACGCCGATGGTGAGCACGCGTTCGATGTCGGCGGTGCGGCTGGGCCCGGTGATGAAGGAGATGTAGTTGGTCTGCTCAGGCCGAATCTTGCTGAAGAGTGCAGGCATGTCAGGGACGAGGCGGTCGGTTTCGATGACGGCGATGTGAATGCTGGGGAGCGTGGAAACCAGGCGTCGGTCGACGGGAGCGGCGTCCTGAACCAGGGTTCCGGTATTGGCCATGGCCCAGTCGAGTTGGCTGATGCCGATTTTGGTGGCAGGCAGCCTTCTCGCGGGTGACGTCGAAGCTGAGGCCGGGGACCTGCGCAGCGAGAGCTGTTTGTCGAGGCCGGCGAGGAAGGGGCAATCGGCCCAGAGGGCGCCGGCATCGGCGGTTTGGACGTACTGCAGGATGAAGTCCAGGGCTTCGGATTTTTGCGGGAAGCGGTGGACTTCGGCGCTGACGGCCTCGGCGCGGAGTTTGAAGGTGTCGAAGAGAGTCATGGTTTGTGTCCGTTGTTTCGCCTGAAGGTCAAAAGCAAATCCCTCACCGGCTGAAGCCGGTTCGGGATGACAAAAATAAAGAGCTGGGACGCTGGCCTAAAGGCCAGCTCTACCCAAAATCACAGCCTTGTGACACGGCCCTGAGGTCTGACACTGCCCTGAAGGGCCGCTCCCAGCAAAGCCGCGACCCTCCGCACTGCCAAACCGCTCCTCAGCGAACGACGAAGTGAGTGAACGGCGCGACGTAGGCCATCAGGAAGACGAAGATGCCTACCAGCGCAGCCAGCGCAAGGCTGTGCCAGAAGACGTAGCGCAGGATTTCTCCTTCGTGTCCGTACCATTGCGTCGCCGTACTGGCGACGACGATGCTCTGGGCGTCGATCATCTTGCCCATCACGCCGCCGGTGGTGTTCGCCGCGGCCATCAAGGTCGGTGAGACGTTGACCTGTTGCGCGGTGATCTTCTGCAGGCTGCCGAACAGCACGTTGGAGGAAGTATCCGATCCGGTTAGCGCGACGCCCAACCAGCCGAGCAGCGTGCCAAAGAAGGGATACAAGTGGCCGGTGCGGGCAAAGGCGAGACCCATGGTGGCGTCAAGCCCGGAGTACCGAGTCAACATACCAATGGCGAGCATGGCCGCGATGGTCAGCAACGAGAAGCGCACCTTCATGATGGTTCGGCCATAGACGGAGAAGATTTTCGGGATACTCAGTCCCATCAGCAAGCCGGAGATGATGGCGGCCAGCAGGATGCCCGAGCCAGTGGCGCTCACCCAGTTGAGCCCGAAGACCGCGGGTTCCTTGGTGGGCTTGGCGACGACCGGGGGAACGCGCAGCACAAGATTGTTGAGTCCGTTGATCGGGAACTGCGGGTTGGTGATCTTGCTGGGCGGGGTGTGCCAGGCGGCCGTCGAAGTAAAGGTTTTTTCCGGCGCGTTCATCAGGTTTTTGCCGGTTTGCGTGCCCCACATGAAGACGATGACACTCAGGATGATCCAGGGTACCCATGCGCGGGTGACTTCGGAGCGGCTGAAACCGTGGTCGGCCCGATGTTCGGTCTTGGTGGCCTCGCCTTCAAAGGTCCAAACCCGCTTGGGATGCCAGACGAAGAGGAAGGCGACGAGGCAGATCATGGAGACGACGGAGGAGATGATGTTGACCAGCCACGGACCGTGCATGTTGGAAATGAAGTATTGCGGAATGGCGAAGGATACTCCGGCCACCAGGATGGCGGGCCAGACTTCCATCATGGCGCTCCAGCCGACAAAGGCGCAGATCAGCCAGAACGGCACCAGGATGCAGAACGGTGTCAGGATGCGTCCCGCCATCGCGCCGAGCGTGACTTCGCTGAAGCCGGTGACCTTCGCCAGAGCGATGATCGGCGTACCTAGCGCGCCGAAGGCGACAGGCGCGGTGTTGGCGATCAGTGAGAGGCCTGAGGCCTGTAACGGTTTGAAGCCCAGCCCGATGAGTATGGCGGCGGTCACGGCGACTGGGGTGCCGAAGCCGGCAGCGCCTTCAAAGAACGCGCCGAAGCAGAAGGCGATGAGCAGCAGTTGCAGGCGGCGGTCCTGGGTGATGCCGGTCATGCTGTGCTGGAGGACGTTGAAGCGTCCGGACTCGACCGTGAGCTGATACATGAAAATGACATTCAGCACGATCCAGCCGATGGGGAAGAGGCCGTAGCCGGCACCGTAGACAGCGGTAGCTCCGGCGAGCCTGCCGGGCATGTGGAATCCAAAGATAGCAACCAGCAGAGCCGCTCCCAACCCGAGCAACGCGGCATAGTGCGCCTTGACGTGCCCCAGGGCCAGGCTTCCCAGCAGGACGACCACCGGCAGGGCAGCGATCAGAGTAGAGATCAACCAGTGACCGACGGGATCGTATCCCTGCGACCAGGGGGTGGTGAGGGCCGGAATGCGCAGGATGATGACGGCAACAATCGCCGCGATAAGAACGACGACGGCCGAGGCCAACGGGTTTGCCGGGGGAGCGGCGGACTTGGGCGGAGGTGGCGCGGAGGGCTTGACCGGCGCAGCGATGGTTGTACTCATGAGGGTTTCACCGATGTCTGCCAGCGTGTGGCAGGCCTTTCGAAGTATGGATTTGCAAAAAACCTGGGACCGGCCGCGCGCCGAAGGAATGAAAGTAGGAAAGAGATATTCCGGCGCGCGGGTACTACTAAGAAAGCGTAGTGATGACACTCACCCCGGGGGGTGCGGCAACGCAGGGTAGTGCGAAAGTTGTCCATTGCCATCCTCAAAATGTTTGCTGCCGTGCATCGTGTGACCGACTCAGCCGGTCGCACAACGCGCCGCCCCCTTCCACCAAAATCAACAACACGCCATCTTCACTTCTTCCTCCACTTCGGCAGGACCGAAAGCTTCCTGCGGAATGGGCGCGCCGTGCAGCGTCTTCCAGCAGCGGCGGCTGCATTCGCTCAGCACCAACACCACGCCGGTCACGAAGATCACCATCAGAGTGGAATCCAGGTCCAACCAGGGGGCCGGCGCCGGCGATGGCAGCGAAGTGATGGCCAAAGAGTACCCACTTGGAAGAGGGCACGTAGTTATGTCCGTAGTCGTACACATGGGATGGCGTGATGCGGCTATCATCGAGGGCCAGCACCTTGGTCGCAGGGATGGCACTGTAGTAGCGATAAGCCAGGGCAAAGACACACAAAGTCCCTAAGAGAACGGGAAAGGTGTTCACAAAAGCCTCCCGGCAAGAATCCCGCCTGTTGCCGGCGGCCTCTGGGCGGCAGGGTCGAAGGGCAAGCCGCGGCGGCATGAATTGCGGGCGACGTACGCGTAGCGCGACGCCTAAAGAACGTTAGGATGGATGCGGGCCGGCAGGGGGTGATTCTGGTCACCCTACTCTGTGATGTCTGACCTTCAGAGGGTTGGAGACAGCGGCGTTGCCACTCTTGACTTAAGTCGTACCGGCAGCTTTTAATGCACCCACTGAGCCGGGCCCAAGCGGATGCGTGGGGGAGCGCGTCCGGTGGCGGGCAGTGGATTTCCATTCGAATTTCGTAGGTTCGTGCGGAAGTACCGGCGGGGGAAGCCGGCAGCATCGTGGAACCGAGGGGAGAGGAATGTCGCCGTCTGGCCGGACGCAGAACTCGCCGAAGACTCTGAAAGAGTTGGCGGAACAGCGGGACACGCAGGTCAAGTACTTTGCCATCGGGCTGGTGGTGGTGGCCGCGAGCGCGTTGATCTGGCCGCTGCTGGGCCGGGGGTTGTCCAACATTCCGTTCATGCCCCACACCTTTTGCTACCTGGGCAACCGGACGCTGATCACCACGCACCTGATGTCCGATTTGCTGATCGGAATATCGTACGTCGTGATCTCGGCGACGCTGGTGTACATGGTGCGCGCCAGCCGTGGGGGCATTCCGTTTCACTGGTTGTTCCTGGCGTTCGGAACTTTCATCATCGCTTGCGGCGGGACGCACTTCATGGAAGCGATCACGCTATGGCATCCCATCTATTGGGCGTCAGCGTACGTGAAGGTGCTGACGGCCGTGGCATCGGTAGCCACGGCGATCGCGCTTCCGATGGTGATGCCCCAGGTACTAGGAAATGTCAGCTCGGTGCATTTGGCGGAGGACCGTGCGTTGGAGTTGGCGAAGGCTAACCAGGAACTGAGCGCGGCCAACGACAAGCTGCAGGAGCTGGACAAGTTGCGGCGGCGGTTTGTAGCCCAGGCGGCGGCGAATGTCGGTGACTGGGAATGGGACCTGGCAACAGGACGCGTGCGGTGGTCGCCCGAAGTGGAAGACATGCATGGCTACGCGCGGGGCACGTTTCCCGGCGACTTTGAAGGTTGGGCCAAGACGGTACACCCAGACGACCGCGAGAAAGTGAAATCGGCGGCATTGGCCGCGGTACAAACCAGCGCCGAGCGCGAGTATGACATCGAGTATCGAACGGTGCGCGCGGACGGAAGCATTCACTGGGCGGCGGGACGCGGCGCCATTGAGTACGACGGTTCCGGCAAGGCAGTGCGGATGGCGGGCATGTGCATCGACATTACAACCCGCAAGCGCACCGAAGAGGCGCTGCGCAAGACCGAGAAACTGGCGGCGGCGGGACGACTGGCGGCCACGATCGCGCATGAGATCAACAACCCGCTGGAAGCGGTGACCAACCTGCTGTACCTGGCGAAAGCGGAACCGCTAACCGACTCGGCCAAGAATCTGCTCGACATGGCCGACCGCGAGTTGCAGCGGGTGGGCCACATCACACGTCAGACGCTGGGCTTCTATCGCGAGGCATCATCGCCGGTTTCGTTTGAGCTTTCGGGAATTCTCAAGGGAATCGTGGATGTGTTCCAGGGCAAACTGAACTCGCGGCAGGTGACGGCAAAGATCGAGGCGAGAGAGAGAGTTCATGTGTACGGCGTTCCCGGCGAAATGCGGCAGGTGTTCGCCAACCTGCTGAGCAATGCGATTGATGCGTCGCCTGCGAACTCGGAAATCTGCATCCGGGTAAAAGAGCTTCAGCACCAGGCGCAGGTGACGTTTGCCGATCGTGGCACGGGCATTCCTCCGGAGGCGCAGGCCAACCTGTTCGAGCCCTTCTTCACCACGAAGAAGGATGTGGGGACGGGGCTGGGATTGTGGATTAGCCGGCAAATCGTGGAAAGTCACGGGGGAAGCATACGGTTTCGCACCCGGAAGGGCAGCGGAACAGTGTTCGTGGTCAGTCTGAGTAAGGGTACGCCGAGCAGTGGATCAGCGAACTAATCGCGATTCGAGGCCAATGCGCTCTGGCTTCCGTGCGTTCGCGTGGCTCACGGATAGTGAACGTCCAGCGGGTCTGGATCGGGTTGGTGGCGGACCTTTCTCCATAACTGCGGAACAAACTCACTGACAGCGTTGGATAGCGCACGACCACCGAAGCCTTCCGCGGTGCGTACCAGTGCGTGCTGGGTATCGGCTTCACTCTGCACTCGCCAAGTGTTGGAAAGGAAGTTGTTGCCGAACTGGGCGAGGAAGCGGGCATACGCAGGGTGGCGCTCTCCATCGGTGCGATAGGCGCGGAAGGTGAGGTCTACGATGTTCTTGACCCGGGTGCCAAATGGCGCATGCACAGTGTGGAAGTAGCGGGGATCTTCACCCCAGATGGCGCCCATGCCGGCTTCGATCGCATTGCCGGTCGAAACGCCGGTGAGCCGCATACCGTACCGGTCGCCGAAGCCATCCCAGTGCGGACCGTATTCCTTCGGACTATTCATGGCCGTGCCGATACCCGAGGAAAACAGGCCGGAGGTAAGACTGCGCGGTCCGACCGTTGAACGAATGAACCACTCCAGACGTCCATCGCCGGTGATGGGATGATAGTCGGCCGGAGTGCGGGGCACCGCGTGGATGTAGTGAACGAGGTTGTCCTTCTTGCTTTCCTTGTTCTCCGTGGGGGCCGGATCGAGCAAAGCGTTCTGCGCTGACGCGACACCGATCAGGAACAGGGCCGAGATTAGCACCAGAAAGCCGCGGGAAAACTGCATAGATGGGCGAAGTCCCGTGGGGCCTGATCTGACTTCAGACTTTGCTTCGAAAACCATGAAAGATTTTGATGCGGGAAAGGCCGTATTGCGCTGTAAGGCAGGGGCGAATCTGTAGATCAATGGTACGGGTAGTAGACGAAAAACAAGAGCGAGAGAATCGTCAGGACCCATAGGCCGGGTTTGAGTTGGCGGGCTTGTCCCGAGACCAGTTTGCAGACTGGGTAAAGCACAAATCCGGCGCAGATGCCGATGGCAATGTTGAAAGTAAAGGCCATGAGCGATACGACGGCGAAGGATGGGACGGACTCGGTGTAGTCGCCGAAATCGATGCGGCGGATGGGCGCCAGCATGAACAAACCGACGATGACGAGCGCGGGGCCGTAGGCCTGGGGTGGAATGGCGGCGACGAACGGCGAGAAGAAGAGGCTCAGCAGGAAGCAGTTGCCGGTGATGAAAGCGGTAAAACCGGTTCGGCCGCCGGCCTCGATGCCGGTGGCGGACTCCAGGTAGGCACCGGTCGTCGTGGTGCCCAGCGCGGGAGCGACACAGGTGGTGACAGCATCGACCAGCATAGGGCGCTCGATCTGGGGAAGCTGTCCGTCTTCGTCGAGGAAACCGGCGCGTGCGGAGAGGCCGATCAGGGTGCCCATGGTGTCGACGAAGGCCATGATGAAGATGGTGAGCACCACGGGGAAAGCCTGCCAGGTGAGGGCACCGCGGAAATCCAGTTGCCACAGGATGGGGCGCAGGCTGGGCGGCATGCTCAGGAGTTGATGCGGCGTGGGGGCAACCTTGGTCAAATAGGCGACGATGGCGGTGCCGACGATAGCTAACAAGATTGCGCCGGGAACTTTACGGATGAGCAGGACCGCCAGCAGCAGGATTCCGAAGATGGCGACCAAAGCCGGCGGCGAGGTCAGCTGTCCGGGCTGTACCGGTGCACCGGGTACGCCGATGCGGACAAGGCCGGTCTGATTCAGGCCGATGAAGGTGAGGAACAGTCCCATGCCGACGGCGAAGCTGTAGCGCAGGCAGGAGGGCACGCCGTCGACGATCCACTTGCGCAAATGCAGGACGGTCATTAGGACAAAAATTGCACCGGCAATGAAGATGGCGGCCAGTGCGGTCTGCCAGCGGAAGCCCAACACGCCGCAAACCGTGAAGGCGATGAAGGCGTTCTCTCCCATGTAGGGCGCGAGAGCGAACGGTCGCCGCGCGTAGAACGCCATGAAATAGCAGCCGAAGGCCGCGGTGAGCGCGGTGGCGACCAGCGACGGGCCAGCGGGAATGCCTGCGTTGGCCAGGATCGCCGGGTTCACTACCACGATGTAAGACATGGTGGTGAAGGTGGTGATGCCGGCTATCACCTCGCGCGACAAGCTGGTCTTGTGGGCTTGGAAGGCGAAAAACTGGTCCAGCCAGGGCAAAGAGCGCTCCCGGATATGCGTCAGACAGATGCGACGGATGATGATATCAAAGCAATGGCCGGCTTCGGTGCGCTGGCCGCGGGAGACGGTAGAATTCCCCGAGAGTGTCTGACGCGCAACAACCCGCCGTGACAACATTGCCTCCGGAGCTACGGTTCCGCAATGCGGAAGCGGCGGCGCGCAACCTGGCGCGCATTCGCACGCTGGTTCCTGCGGGAGTGTACGCGTCGTTGGGATCGCTACTGGTGGCTGCGCCTGATCCCGATGGTGCGGTGGTACTGTTCGAGCGACTGGCAGAAACGACCTCGCCCGAGGTCATGCGCCTGCTGGACAGGCATTCCTCGCTGGTGCACTACGCCATCCTGATCTTTGGCCACAGCACCTGGCTGGGCGAGACGCTGATTCACAATCCTGACCTGTTCCAGGCGCTGGTGCGCGATCGCAACCTGGACCGCACTCATTCTCGCGAGGAGTTCCAGGAAGGCTTTGCGCGCATGCGGTCGCGTTCGCTTGAAACCGACGTGTCGGCGCTGCTGGCGCGCTTCAAACGGCGGGAGTACGTGCGGCTGATGCTGCGCGACGTGCTGGGCATCGCCACCCTGGCGGAGACGACGGCGGAAATCTCCGCGCTGGCTGATGTGTTGATTGAAGAAGGCCTGCGCGAGGTGGAGTCGCAACTGCAACATCGCTTCGGCACGGCGCGTCGGCTGGACGCCAAGGGCCGGGTAATGGACTGCCGCTTCGCCGTACTGTCGCTGGGAAAGCTGGGCGGCAACGAGTTGAACTACAGCTCGGACATCGATTTGTTGTTTTTGTATGACGGCGGGACGGAGCCGGACGGGGCGGAAATTTCCAATCGCGAGTACTTCATACGGCTGGCGCAGCAGACGACAGAGTTGCTTTCGCGGCATACGCGGGAAGGGCCCGTGTTTCGCATTGACTTGCGTCTGCGTCCGCAAGGCGGGGAGGGTGAGCCGGCAGTGCCGCTGGCACACGCAACGCAATATTACTCGCAAGTGGCGCACGACTGGGAGCTGCAGGCCATGATCAAGGCCCGGCACTCGGCGGGCGATGTGGGGCTGGCGCGTGAGTTCGTGCGGGCAGTGCAGCCGTACGTTTATCGTCCGGAGCTGAACTTTGCTGCCATCAAGACGGCACTGACGTCGCGGGAGAAGATCGGCAGCCAGCGGCGGAAAAATTTGTCGCGGCAGTCGGCGCCTGGCGGGATCGACGTGAAAATCGACCGCGGCGGCATTCGCGATATCGAGTTCTTGGTGCAGTGCCTGCAACGGGTGTATGGCGGCAGCGAGACTTGGCTGCATTCGCGCGGAACGTTGTTTGCGCTGCAGAAGCTGCACGACAAGGAGCACATCAGCGGCAAGGATTTTCATAACCTGACCAATGCGTATGAGTTCCTGCGCAACCTCGAGCATCGCCTGCAACTGCGGCAAGGGCAGCAGACGCATCGGCTGCCGGTGGCGGCGGATGAGTTGCGCACGCTGGCGCGCAGCCTGACGCGCGAAGGCACGGCGCCTCCGACGCCGGAGGAATTCCTGGCGCACGTGCAGCGGCGCATGGCCGCCGTTGCAGAGATTTATCAGCGGGTAATTTACCAGGAGCAGAGCCAGGACCAGGAAGTCGCGGACTTTCAGCTGCGGCCCGAGGTCACGGCGACGCACGAGAATTCGTACAGCCAAATCCTGCAACGGCTGGCAGTGGACGCGCCCCGGCTGCGGGAAATTGCCGGGCAGGCCGACCTGTCGCAGCACCAGCGCCGGAATCTCGATCGCTTTCTCAGCTCCGCGGGAACGACTTCGGATCGCTACGGTACGGTGTTGCGCCATCCTGAGGCGGTGGAGAAGGCGCTGACCGTCTTCGAGTTCAGCGAATTTCTCACCGAGATCCTGGTGCGGCATCCGGAGGAAATTGTGTTGCTTGAGGCCCGTCAAGAGCGCGGGCCAGGCGCGGAGGTCGAGTTGTTCAGCGGGGCAGCGGCGGGCGCGGATGACGACGCGGTTTTTGCCTACCTGGCGAAAGAGAAGCTCGACCGCACGGAGGCGATGTCAATCTTGCGGCGGCACTACCGGCGTCGCGTGTTTGTGTCGGGCACGCGGGATGTGTTCGAGTCGCGCGACGTGTTCGACTCTCTGCGGGATCACACGGATGCTGCCGATGCTGCCATCCGGGCTGCGCTGGCCATAGCGGGGGCTCCCGCAGGAATGTGCGTAATGGGATTGGGGCGGTTGGGCACGCGGGAGTTCGATGTGCTGTCGGACGCTGACGTGTTGTTCGTCTGTGACGATGGCTGCGACCGCGAGGTGATGCATCGCGCTGCCGGGCAACTGATGGAGGCGCTGACTGCTTACACGCGCGACGGAACAGTGTTTCCGGTGGACGCGCGGCTGCGGCCGCATGGCCGCGAAGGGGAACTGGTGGTCACCCCCAGGCATCTGGCGACGTACTTCAAGGAAGAAGCCAAGCCGTGGGAGGCACTGACCTACATCAAGCTGCGAACGATTGCCGGGGATGGCGAAATTGCTGAGCGTGCGCTGGCGGCGGTGCAGCAGGGAATTGCGGCGTTGGCGCAGAGTGCGGGATTCGATGCTGAGCTGGTGGCGGTGAGGACGCGGCTGGAACGCAGTGAAGTGCTGCCGAACTTCAAGACCGGACCGGGCGGGACGTACGATCTCGACTACCTGGCAGGGTCGATGCAGGTACGGCATGGGCTGGCGCTGGCGGCAAATTTGCCGGACCGGCTGCGGTTGCTGCTCGATGGCGGATTGCTGGAAGGCGGCGAGGCCGAACAACTGCGAGAGAACGCCTGCTTCCTGCGCACGCTGGAACATGTGTCGCGGCTGGTGACGGGACGGTCGCGGAAGTGGCTGCCGGTGGCAGAACATCCGCGGCGAGCGGTGCAGAAGCTGCTATGGAGAATGCCGGGGTCGGGGGAGAACTTCGATCCCGAGATGCGGCTGAATGAGACGCTGCGCAGCACGCGGGAGATCTACCGCAAGCATGTAGAGAATTCCTTGGGACGATAGCTCTCAGGGATGCTGTTTTGGTCGCGATAGGGGTCCTTCGCTTGTGCTCGGATGACAGCATGGTGGAGGGTGCGTTGCTGAAATTACCGCCTTCGCCGAACGATGCTGACGCGTATCGACGAGCACGCCACGTCGCGATTGTGCGGTCGGTCACATTCGCCTTCTACTACCATTGGGTGAGGCGATGTGACCTGGCCCCATGTCTTTTCGTTGAACCTCACACCCGCTGGTGATAACGTAAAGAGTTCGGGATAAAGCGGTAGCACTTCTGATCCGGAAACGGCAGATGTTGCCCGAGGATGGCCTACAAGTCGTCGTCATCATAAGAAGTGATAGCTCTCCGGCGTACCGTTGGTTCTGCGCGTGCTTCGTCACTCCCGATACATGGCTGGAAACGGCCAAGGCTCCTTCTACTCATATCTTGTTGAGGTGTCATGTGGCGGCTTCTTACAACGGAATTCCTCTGCCTTCCAACGGAACCAGGATCACGTTCGACGGCAAATTTGTCATTCCTGACAATCCCATCATTCCCTTCATCGAGGGCGACGGTACGGGGCGCGACATATGGAAGGCGTCGGTACGGGTGTTCGATGCGGCAGTTGAACTAGCTTACGGTGGTAAACGCCGGGTGGCGTGGTACGAGGTTTTCGCCGGTGAGAAGGCCATGGACCGCTTCAAAACCTGGCTGCCCGACGAGACCGTGGCGGCGTTTCGCGACTTGCGTATCGGCATCAAGGGGCCGCTGACCACCCCGGTGGGCGGAGGCATTCGCTCGCTGAACGTGGCGCTTCGCCAGATCCTCGATCTGTACGCGTGTGTGCGCCCGGTGAAGTACTACCAGGGCATCCCTTCGCCGGTGAAGAACCCGCAGCGTATGAACATGGTGATCTTCCGGGAGAACACGGAAGACGTTTACGCCGGCATCGAGTGGAAAGAAGGCACGGCGGCGGCGAAAGAGCTAATCGACTTTATCAATAACAAAATGCTGGCAGGCACCAACAAGCGCGTGCGGGAAGATTCCGGCATCGGCATCAAGCCGATCTCGGTGACCGGGACCAAGCGCCTGGTGCGCATGGCCATCCAGTACGCATTGAAGAACGGCCGCAAGTCGGTAACCATCGTACATAAGGGCAACATCCAGAAGTTCACCGAAGGCGCCTTTCGCGAGTGGGGCTATGAACTGGCCACGCAGGAGTTCCGCGACCAGGTGATCACCGAGCGGGAAAGCTGGATCATCGACAACCTGGATCGGAATTCGGGACTGTCGATCGAAGAGAACGCCAAGATGGTGGAACCGGGTCTGGAGTTTGCCACGCCCGACTTCCGCGAGGAACTGTTAAAAGAAGTGAAGAGCGTGGTCGATAGCATTTACGCCAGCCACGGCAAGGGCGCGTGGAAATCGAAGCTGATGATCAACGACCGCATTGCCGACAGCATCTTCCAGCAGATCGTGACCCGGCCAGATGAGTACGCAGTGCTGGCGACGCCCAACCTGAATGGCGATTACATTTCGGATGCGGCAGCCGCGCAGGTCGGCGGACTGGGTATCGCCCCCGGCGCCAACATCGGCAACGAGCACGCCATCTTTGAAGCCACGCACGGAACGGCTCCCAAGTATGCCGACAAAGACGTTATCAACCCGGGTTCGGTCATGCTGTCGGGCGTGATGATGTTCGAATTCATGGGCTGGCACGAAGCGGCGCGGCTGATTGAAGACTCGCTGGAGCAGACCATCCTGCAGAGGAAGGTGACCTACGACTTCGAGCGGATGCTGGAAGGTGCGACCAAGGTGAAGACCAGTGAATTTGCCTCGCACATGATCCAGAACATGGCCCCAGTGGCGGCACTGGCCGGCAAGTAAGCAAATTGGCTCTCTCATATCCGGGACGGCTGCGGCCGTCCCGTCATTACGAATTATGGTTGTTTCATTCTCTCCGCCCATCGGGCAAATACTGTGAGGACTCATGCGTAAGAAAGTAACGGTAGTTGGTTCGGGTAACGTGGGGGCGACGGCTGCCCATTGGCTGGCTTCCAAAGAGCACGCGGACGTAGTGCTGATCGACATCATCGAAGGCGTCCCACAAGGTAAGAGTCTCGACCTGCTGCAGGCAATGCCCATTGAAAAGCGCGACTCCTACATCTTGGGCACCAACGACTATGCCGATACCGCCAACTCTGACATTGTGGTGATCACCGCCGGCATTCCCCGCAAGCCGGGCATGAGCCGCGATGACCTGCTGAATACCAATTACAAGATCATGAGCGATGTGGTGAGCAAGGTGGTGCAGTATTCGCCCAACTCCATCCTCATCATTGTCTCCAATCCGCTGGATGCGATGGCGCAGGCGGCATACAAGCTGAGCGGTTTCTCGCGCAACCGGGTAATCGGCATGGCCGGCATTCTCGATTCGGCTCGCTTCCGCACCTTCATTGCGCGGGAGTTGGACGTCTCGGTAGAGAACGTGACCGCATTTGTGCTGGGCGGCCATGGCGACACCATGGTTCCGCTGCCGCGCTACTCGACCGTGGCGGGCATTCCTATCACCGAGCTGATGGATGCCGCGACCATCGAGCGGCTGGTGCAGCGCACGCGCGATGGCGGTGCCGAGATTGTGAAGCACCTGAAGACCGGCAGCGCGTACTATGCTCCCTCGGCCGCGGTTGCCGAAATGGTGGAAGCGATCCTGAAAGACAAGAAGAAGATCGTTCCCTGCGCGGCGTACCTGGAAGGCGAGTACGGCATCAAGGGTTTGTTTGTCGGGGTGCCTTGCAAGCTGGGCTCGAACGGCATCGAAAAGATCATCGAGATCAAGCTGTCGGCGGATGAGCAGGCGGCGCTGCAGAAGAGCGCAGACTCGGTGAAGGAATTGGTCGGCGTGATCGGTGTGTAACGCCGAGGGCGTGTGGCCCCGCTCTGTCAGCAAGACAGGGTGGGGCTTTTCTGTTTGAGATGGAATGTGCTTTGACGAAAATTATGGAACCAATTGCCTTGGCCGGGGTTAATTACGAGGTGAAGACTTTGCGGGGAAGGTTCTGTCTGATTCTCGCGGTTGCCTTGTGCCTGGGTGCGCTGATAGTGGGCGCGACGGCGCAAGACGTCACCTTGCATGGCGGTACCAGCGTGGTGCTGGTTCCGACGCTGGTGACCAACTTGGCGGGAGAGCCGGTGTTCGGGCTCACGGTGAAGGACTTCGCGGTTTACGACAACGGTGTCCAACAGAAGATCAACCTGGATGAAGATCTGAAGCTGGCGCAGACGTCGGTGGTAGTGGCGGTGGAGCGGGGACATTCCACCGAAGGCACATTGGACAAGGTAAAGCGCATCGGCAGCCTGCTGTACCCGATCGTGGGCGAGGGCCGGGGTGAGGTAGCGATTGTCGTTTTCGATGACAAGCCGGAGCTGAAGCAGGATTTCACCGGCAACCTGGACCAGGCGACCAAGGTGCTGAACCAGCTTGCGCCAGGAAGCTATGGGTCGGCGATTCTGGATGCGGTGGCCTATTCCACCTCGCTGCTGGACGCGCGCCCGGCGGAGAACCGCAAGGTGCTGCTGCTGGTGAGCGGAACTACGGACGAGAGCAGCAAGACCAGCATTCCGGAAGTCATGCGCCAGGTGGAACGCAGCAATGTACTCATCTACAGTGCGGCGTATTCCCAGACAACGACGTCGAAGATGGGCTCCGCCATCGCTGATCCGTCCGACCATCCGGTAAACCTGCTGGGTTTGTTCTCCAGCCTGACCCGGGCGGCGAAAGAGAACGTGCCCAAGACGGTGGCAGAGATGTCGGGTGGGGAGTACATGCCGTTTCATGATGAGAAGACGCTGGAAAACGAATTTGCCGGGGTGAACAATCACTTCTTCAATCAATACCTGCTGAGTTTCACTCCGAAGAAGCTGGCCTTGGGGCAGCATTCGTTGCGGGTGGGCGTCGACAGCGTTAACGGCAACGTGGTGGTGACTTCGCGCACGGGGTACTGGGTGGGCGACGCGCCGCAGAAGGACACGCCAACCGCGGCGCAGGCGAAATAAGACTAGCGACGACGCCGCTCATCCAACGAGAGCGAACCGGCCCCGGTCAGCAACAGAAACAGCAGTCCGAGCAGCATGCTGAAGTCGGCGCGGGCTTCATGCAGCATGCTCCACATGCCGGTCTTGGCGATCATAGGCAGTTTGGTGGTGACGATGGCCACCAGGATGACGGCCAGCAACGGCAAAGCGGCCAGGCGGGTCAGCAGGCCGATGATGATCAGCAGGCCGCAGACGATTTCCACGCCTCCGACGATTGGCGCCATCATGTGCGCCGAAGGGATGCCGATTTTTTCAAAGCGGCCGATACCGAGTTGGGCGGGGAAGAGAAACTTCTGGATACCCTCCGACACGAAGACCCAGCCCACAAGGATGCGGATCAGGACGATCGCCTTAGCGACGCGCTCGGTCCACCACGGACTTTCAGCCTGTCGCATAGCTAACCTTTGACCGCTGGCGGTGCCGGCGCCGTGAACTGGCTGAGGTCAGCGAAGCCCAGCCTGGTCTCGATCGCACTGATTTTCTCGACCGCATCGTCGAAACCATCCTTGCCAAACATTTTGTGCTCGATGTCTTCGAACTGGTCGGAGAGCGCGTCAAGCTGTTTGTCGGTGAAGTGTTTTTTCCATGCGGGAAAGATGATGGTGTCCTCACGCGCAGCATGATTGGCATACATCAGGGCGAACGCCTCCAGCGAGCGGGCCAGCGGCTCGGCATTGGCGGTGGCGATGCGTCCGTTCCTGGTCACGGCCATGGTGTAGGTGGTTATTTCGCGGCCGCGCGCGTGCTGCGCCACCAGCGTGTCGGTAAGCTGGGCCAGGGCGCCTCCGTCTTTCTTGAGCACGGGAAAGATGTGCTCTTCCTCCAGCATCTTCTCGTGATAGTTCTCACCGAAGTCGCGAAAGAGAACCGCAGTGCGGTAGAGCGCCTCGGCGTCGATCGACGCAGCGTCGGCACGGATCTTCGGGATGGATTCGGTGTAGACCAGCAGCGCGCGGCGAATGACGCCGTGCTCGCGCATCAGGTCTTCGGTGGCTGTGACCTCGGGCTCCTTGGCTTCCGGAGCGGCGGTCAGCAGACTGGGTGCAACTAGAACGACTCCGGCGGCGCTGGCTTTGGCAATGAGTTCGCGGCGAGAGAGGGATTGGGCGCTCAAGGACATAGTACCTCTGAACGCCCATGATAGTAGGAAACGACGACGATTGGTGTGAGCCGAAAAAGAAATCGCCGGCGCGCACTTCCGTCCGGCTACTTGGTTGCGATCATCAGGCTCGCCGGGCCGGGCATGCGCACGCGCTTAGCTTCGGCGAAGCCCGCCTTCTTCAGCCAGACGTCATAATCCGGCTCGCTGTAGCTGGCGCCGTTCGTTGTAGACACAAGCATGTTGATAGCGAAAAGGGCGCCAAAGCGAGGTGCGGTCTTTTCGGGCTCGAGGATGAAGTCGGAGATGATCAGCCGGCCGCCGGGAGCCAGCGCCTTGTAAGAGCGTTCCACTAGCCGCTGATTTTCCGCCGGAGAAAACATGTGGCAGATAGCCGATAACAGAACGATGTCGTACTTGCCGGACTCCAGCGGCAGGGTGAGCATGTCGCCCGGGCGGGTGGTGATGTGATCGGCGAGTCCGGCTTGGCGAACGTAATCCTGCGCCAGCGACAGCACCTCGGGCGAGTCAACGATCTCGGAATGAAGATCGGACGCGGCCTTAACGAAAGCGATGGAATAAGCTCCCGAGCCTCCACCGAGATCGAGCATGCGTTTGGCGCCGTTGGGAGCAACCGCCTGGGCCACGGCGCGAGCGCGGCCGCGGGCATTGTGATCCATCGCGGCGATGAACGGCTTAACGCTATTTTCCGGCCAGGGACACACGCTGGTGCCGGCTTTCATGGCGTCGGTGAGCGTGGACCAGCGCTTCCACATATTGGCGGTGTGGAGCTGCGCGCCGCGAGCGCTGTCCGGCGTACCCTCCGCCAGGAAACGAGCCGCGAGCGGCGCGTTGCTGTAGACGGCGTCGTGTTTCTCCAGCAGGCGCAAGCTGACGAGAGCGTTCAACAGCATCTCGGTCGGACGCTCGATGCATTGAACTTTGGCGGCGACCTGCGCGGCGGTCGCTCCCTGGGCGATGACGGTGAAGATGTCGAGCTCGAGGGCGGTGAGGATGATGCGGCTGGGCATGAAGCCGCGAATCATTTCGTTAACCTCGTCGGGCAGGATGCCGGCGGCGTCCTTGGCCTTGAGCATGGCCAGATACTTATTGCGATGCTCGAGGATCTCGGTCTTCATGGCCGGGTAATCATTGCGCTCCAGGCGGGCTACCTTTTGGCCGTCCTTAAAGTGAGAGATAACGATTTCGTTAACATCGTTGGGGGTGAGTTTTGTGTACCAGGTGCCTTCGGGATAGACGATCATCACCGGGCCGCTGTCGCAGACTCCGAGGCAGCCGCAGCTGGAAACCTGGACCTCATCGGACAGACCTTGGGCGCCGAGCTCGCGGTGCAGCGAGTCGAGCACACGAAACGATCCTGCGGTCGAGCAGCAGGGGACGCCTTCAGCTTTTTCCTGGGTGCAAACGAGTGCGTGATAACGAAATGGTCCCACAGAAGCCTCCGAAGTCACTTGCGTAGAGTTGGTAAGACGGCTTGCCGTTACCTTTCATCATGCGGCGAAAAGGTACGGCGAGGAAGGTCAAAGCTCACAGGGAGACGTGACGGCGCGCGCAGGCGAATTTTGAGGCCCGTTACGAGACGGTAAATTCTTCCAATGTTTATCCCGGGTAGTGCCCAACTGGTCAATAATTCATGTTGACAGGGCACGAAGCTGCACTATGATGTTTGAAACATTCTGCGGTTAAATTGTTTCAGAGAACTTATGACCAACCGGACGTTCACATCGAAGGAAGTGGTGGCGCTGACGGGTATCAGCCCGCGCCAGCTTCAGTGGTGGGACGAGCGGAAGATTGTGGTGCCATCGCGGGAAGGGCATCGCCGCATTTATTCAGTGGATGACCTGGCCGAGGTAGCGGTGTTGTGCGAGCTGCGGCAGCGGGGATTCTCGCTGCAAAAGATCCGGCGGGTCATACGGTTCCTGCAGAAAGAGCTGGGCAAGCGACTGGTCGGAGACGGTGACCTCCGCCTCGGAGTATCACCTGCTGACCGACGGCCGGCACATTTACCTGGAAGATTCAGCGCGGGGCGTGGTCGACCTGCTGAAAAACGCGCGCCAGCCGATGTTAACGGTGTGTCTGAGCGACACGATTCAGCGGGTGCTGGCCCCGGCAGGGCAGAAGGGTGGAGCGCGTTCGAAAGCGACGGTCGAGGCATCGAACGGGCGCGGGTTTCGCCGGCCGCCGGCTTCCGCAAAGTTAGCAGGAGCGGGAAAGCAAAGTTCTATAGTTCGTCATCCTAGTAGACGCAGTAAGGCTTCTTGAACGGTCCTGAAGGAGGGCACGTGATCGGAGAACTCAGTATTCTGAACGAGTGGATCCCCGAACAGATGGAGCCTGGAACCATTTTTGTGCTGGAGAATGCCGGGGAGATGGGTGAGAAGGACGACCCGTACTGGGCGGTTCTATCCTGCCCTTCGTGCGGCCAACTCGGGCTGGTCACGCGCAAACAGGTTAGCGGATTGATGCCGGTAATTTGCGGGTCGGACCGGTGCTCGGCCCAGTTCTTCATCAGGGACGAGCAAATTACGCCGCGCAAGCCCAGCTAGTTGGCGGTTGGCGATGGCCGTAGTCGGCGCCGTGGCGCATTGATCTCGCGTCTGAATCTGGCGTGCGATTGAGTTGACCCGTGGTCCGCTACTCATGGGTTGTTTTGGCGAAACCCAAGCATAGATTTTTTCTCTGCCCTGCAGGCTGCCTTCCTCCGTTTCTTGCGAAGTTACCTCCCTCCACTTTCCTGTCGGAATCCCGTCGAATTCGGTGAAATTCCTGCGACTCGTCACGCCGCTTCGCATCTGAATGAAGCTGCTACTTACCTCGATTGAGGCTGAAAGAGGACTGCAAACGATGAACCACGTTCTTCTTCTGGCGGTGGGAATAGGAATCGTTGCCGGGTTGCGTGCGCTGACCGCGCCCGCGTTTGTAAGCTGGGCCGCCCACCTGGGCTGGCTGAATCTGCAGGGATCGCCGTTGGCCTTCATGGGATCGACGGCGGCGGTAGGGATTTTCACGTTGCTGGCGCTGCTGGAACTGGTGTCCGATGTCATGCCCAAGACACCCCCGCGCACAGCACCGGTTGGACTGATTGCCCGCCTGGTCACCGGCGCTCTATGTGGAGCGTGTATTTATGCTGCCAATGCGGCTACTCCGCTGACGGGAGCAATGCTCGGGATCGTGGGCGCGGTCATCGGGACGTACGGTGGCTACTACATCCGGAAGACGCTGGTTACGAGCCTCAACGTCAAAGACATTTTCATTGCGATTCCGGAGGACATTGTGGCGTTCGTGTTGGCGTACGTCATTGTGCGATAACAGAATAGCGGTCAGTTCTTGTTAAGCAGCAGGGTCGCTCATCGTGTCAGTCGGGCAGTGGCTTCGCGCAGCGGGTAAACCGCAGGTCCTTCGACTCCGTTGCGCTCCGCTCAGGATGACAGCCCGAGAGTCGTTGGCAGAGGCAAAGTGGCCCACACAAGCCGTATCCAGCTAGTGTGCGCTTTTTGAGCTGAGTGGTCGCTTTCTTTCCATTCATCCCCACGCGCGTTACTCCTTGGGGACAACGCACTTCGTTTCTCCTACCACAACAACTTTAAGGCGAACTGCACCTGACGGGCGGTGGTTGAGGTGCTCGTGATCGCGCCGGCCGTACCCGACACTCCCGACGGAGTGAAGACGATCAGGTTCGGAGTGTTGAAGTTTGCCCGGTTCAGCAGGTTGAAAATTTCGGCGCGGAACTGCAGGTTCAGCCGCTCCGTCAGGCGCGTGTCCTTCACCGCCGAGAAATCCCAGGTTGCCAGGCCGGGGCCGATCAGCGTATTGCGGCCCAGGTTGCCGTAGAAGCCGCTGTTGGGGGGCGGCGCCAGGAACGCTGCCGGGTTGAACCACTGATTCACGTTGCCGGTGATGATGGGACCGGTGAAGTCGGGATTGAGGAACGGCCGCACCGGATTGCGCGTGTCTCCGTTGTTCGACGGGTTGTAGCTGAGCTGCGGAGTGAAGGGGAATCCGCCTTGCAGCAGGACGATGCTGTTGACCGACCATCCCCCGATCAGTGTGTTCGGAAAACTGGCCAGTTGATTCGCGTACTTCTTCCCATTGCCGAAGGGCAGGTCATAGACGGCGCTGATGGCGGCGACGTTGCGGACATCGTAGCTGGCCAGGCCCCAGTCCGCGTGCAGGTTATAGGGATTCGATACCAGGGCGACTTCGTTGCCGGAAGTGGTCGCGTTGAGCGAGTCGCCATCGTCGAGCGCCTTCGACCAGGTGTAGACGGCGCGGAACGAAAGGTCGTGGCTGAAGCGGTGGTTGAAGTCGAGTTGCAGCGCATTGTAGCTGCTGTCGCCTACGGAGAACCAGGTCCAGGTGTTGGCGAGCTTGGGGTTCGCCTTCGGTGTGCCGGACGGGATGTAGTAGGTGCCGGCCGGAATGGGCGTTCCCGCCAGCGGAGCCGGGAAGTTCTTGGGATAGTCGGCGGGACAAGGCGAAGCTGGGCAAATGGTCGGCACAGGTTCGTTGGCATCGACGCCGACCAGTTCGTGATAGCCGTGCGATCCGACGTAGCGAATGGTGAGCGAGGTGTTGGGCGTGATCTCCTGCTCAAGGGCCAGCGAATACGAGATCAGCGTGGGCATCTTGAGATTAGGCTGCACGCCGCCGGGGACCAGCAAAGCCTTGGCCGGGGGAGGCAGCAGCGGATTGATGGGAAGCTGCGAGACCGGCAGGCTGGCGATGCTGTAGGTCGGGTTGAAGGGCGCGTTCTGGTCCATGCGGTAGCCAAGCGCGTCCTGCAGTTCGTTGTACATGCCGAAGCCGGCGCGCACCACGGTCTTGCCGGGGTTAGGGCTCCAGGCCAGACCGACGCGCGGCTCCGGCAGGAACTTGGCATTGTTCTGGGTGAAGGCGGAACTGGCGATGCGCGGATCGGTGGAGATCACGCCATCCGGGTAAGTGTAGTTGGCGGCGCGACCGTGGGCTTCGTTCCAGCCAGTGGCGAATTCTCCGCGGAAGCCCAGGCTGAGGGTAAGCTTAGGACTCAGGCGAATCACGTCCTGCGCATAGAGCGCGCCGAAGAGCGAACGCCAGTTCAATCTCGGTGGGCGCCGGATCATAAAGGAACGAACTGGTGGTGCCCTTCAGGAATGTTTGCAGGCTGGCGAAGGTCGCCTGTCCGTATTGGCTGAGCGCGATAGTTTCGTTGGATTGAAACTGTTGGAACCAGGCGCCGAAGCTAAACTGATGCGCGCCGTGCGTCAGGCTGACGCGGTCTTCGTAAGTGTAGATATTCCGCGCGATACTCAGATTACTGCCGTTATTGCTGCCAGCCAGCCCAATCTGCGCCTGCGGGTTCGAGGCCGCGCTGCCGCCGACCACGACGGCGCCCACGGGAAGTCCCTCGAGAAAACCGGGAACGTCGGCCGCCGGAGTACCGGGAGTGGGCTCACCAGTGAAGAAGTATCCCGCGCGGGAATAGCCGAAGCGTGCGGTGTTGAGCAGGGTTGGCGAAAACACATGAGTCTCTTCCAGGCTGGCGACCTGTTCGCGCAGGCTTAGGATGTCGGTGCTGTACGGATTCGCGGTGGTCGGCGTGAAGTCATGGCCATCGTCGATGGTGTAGATGGCGGAGAAAGTGTCCTTCGGCGAAAAGATGTGGTCGACGCGCGCGTTGCCGAAGTTCTCCCGTATGGTTTGCAGCGGGGCGCTGAAGACCTGGGCAATGCCGTTGAAGTCGGGCGCGCCGGCAGGCGGCGTGATCCAGAGATTTAACAGCGGTTTGACGCTGGCCACGGCCGCAGCCCGCGAAGCGAGGTCAGGAACGAATGCCGCCGAGGTCTGGTGCAGGTTCTGGATCAGCCCTTCGTAGTTGGCGAAGAAGAACGTTTGGTCGGTCTGGATGGGACCGCCCAAGGCTGCGCCGAACTGGTTGCGCTGAAAGGGCGGAGGTGAGCCTTGGTCGAAGTAGTTGGCAGCATCCAGCGCGTTGTTGCGCAGAAATTCGTAGACCGCTCCGTGCAACTGGTTGGTTCCGGACTGAGTGACGATCGTGACCTGAGCGGAGGGACGCTTGCCATACTCAGCGCCATAGGTGTCGCGCAGCACGTTGAACTCGCGCACCGCTTCCACGCCCAGCAGGTTGCCGCTGACGCCGCCCGGTTGCATATTGTTCTCGGCGGCGCCGGTAAATTCCACGCCGTTGAGCAGGAACAGATTCTGCTGCGGACGATTGCCCGATACGGAGAAGTTGTTACCCGTCGACGAATTGGAAACGCCCACCCCCCCGGTTTTCTCCGAGGTGAAATTCACAATGCCAGGATTCAGTTCGAGCAGTAAGTCATAGCTGCGGCCGTTGAGCGGCAAAGCCTTGATTTCCTTCTCACCCACCAGGCCGGAGATGTCCTGGGTACTGGTGTTGACCACCTGAACATTCGATTCGACCTTGACTTGCTCACTCACCTTGCCGACTTGAAGGCTCAGGTTGGCGGTTGCGTCCTGGCCAACGACCAGCAGAATGCCGCTGCGCACCTCCTCGGAAAAGCCGTCCTTGCGGGCATGCAGTTCGTATTGGCCGATGGGCAATGCCAACAGCTCATACATTCCCGTTTGTCCGGTGACGGTGGTACGCGAGACGCCGGTTTCACGGCTGACCGCCGTAACAGTTGCTCCTTGGATCGCAGCCCCGGTCTGGTCGGTGACTCGGCCGGAGAGAGTCGCCGAGACTTGCGCATCGAGCAGCATCGAGGAGCAGCACAGCAGCAGGAACAAGCCGGCCAACACACGATAGCTTACGTACCTCACTATTCCTCCGGGTTGAAGCAAGGATTGCCGTGCGAGTGCGAGCGGTCAGGTGCGGAAGAGGCGCCGTCTCGAATTCCCAGCGGGCGGCTTCGTCACCGGGTACCAATTGTTGAGCTGAACCGCCGCCCTCGGACGGAAAACGCATTCTGCCGAAATTCGGTTGTAGTCAGATTGATTCAAACTGTCAAGGCGGATATAGGCGATATTAACGCGCTCCCGGATAGATTGCGACTGATCGCAGGTTTAGGTGAGACAGGCGCGCTCCACACCCTTAGCCGATTCGGGCGGCGGAAATGTGGAACGTTCAGGAGCGCGGAATCCCCAATCTCTGCCGCACTCTATAATGTGTGGGATTCGATTTCGGGACCAGCCGGGCCGGCAGCCAAAAAACCCACCAGCTCATTCAAATAGCCCGCCGTTCCTTGTAACAAGCAATGAGGAGAATGATGAAGATTCTGCGAACAATCGGACTGGCCGCGCTGGCTATGTTCTGTGTGGTAACAGCCGCGAACGCCCAATCGTGGCAGCCGTTAACCCATCAACCCAGCTTCACCGCCGGAACCGCACTGCTGCTTCTGGACGGGACGGTCATGGTGCATCGCGAAGATCCCAACGACGGATTTTCTGAGTGGTACAAGCTGACGCCAGACATCAACGGCAGCTACGTGAACGGCACGTGGACGCAATTGGCTTCGTTGTCGTCTGATTATGGTCCGCTGTTTTTTGCCTCGGCGGTATTGGCCGATGGCCGGGTAATCGTCGAGGGCGGCGAACAGAATTTCGCCCAGTACGTGTGGACCAATAAGGGTGCGATTTACGATCCGGTGGCGAATCATTGGACAACCATGACGCCGCCTAGTGGATGGAGCAGCATCGGCGATGCATCCGGCCTGGTGCTGTTCAACAAGCAGTTCTTGCTGGCCAACTGCTGCAACCGGCAGCAGGCGCTGCTCGATCCCACGACACTGACCTGGACGCCGACCGGTTCGGGCAAGTTTGACTCGAATGATGAGGAGGGCTGGATGCTGCTGCCCAGCGGCAAGGTTCTGACGGTCGACGCCTATACCGACCTGAGCGATCCGACTGGCACCAACTCCGAGCTCTACAATCCGTCGACGGGTTCGTGGACCAGTGCGGGAAGCACCATTGTTCAGTTGTGGGATTCCCACGGCTCGTACGAGGTAGGTCCGTCGATGCTGCGTCCTGACGGGACAGTGTTTGCGACCGGAGCGAACGGCGCCGGCGCGGGACATACTTCGATCTACAGCCTGAGCAGCGGTCTATGGACTCCGGGTCCGGATTTCCCCAACGACTTGGACGTGGCCGATGGACCGGCCGCGCTGCTGCCGGACGGCAACGTGCTGGTAAGCGCCAGCCCGGGAATCTATCGGAACAATACGTATTTCTTTGAGTGGAACGGTACCAATCTCATTCCGGTCCCGGCTACTCCCAACTCACCAAACAATTCGTCGTGGTACGGACGCATGCTTCTCCTTCCGACCGGGCAGGTGCTGTACACCGATGGCAGCAATGATGTGGAGATTTACACTCCCACCGGAACCGCCTATCCCAACCTGGCGCCGACCGCGCTGTTGAACTCGGCGGTGATTGGGCGCGGCAGCTCGTTCGTGCTGTTCGGCAGCAAGTTCAATGGCGCGTCCGTCGCTAACTCGTACGGCGACGATGCGCAGGCGGCAACCAACTACCCCATCGTGCGGATTACCAATGTGGCAACCGGGCATGTGTTCTACTGCCGCACGCACGATCACAGCACCATGGCGGTTGGCTATAACGGGCCGACGTACACCCACCTCGATGTTCCCAGCAACATGGAAACGGGACAGAGCTATCTTGAGGTGGTGGTGAACGGCATTGCGTCGCCGCATTACAACATTGGCGTGCGGTAGGGAACGGTCGAAACACGTCTCACGACCCCATCCGGGCAACCGGGTGGGGTTTTCGTTTAGTTGGTATAGGGCTCTTTCGCCGACGCTCAGGATGACAAAAAGCAGTGGTCAGTTGTCCGTGGTCAGTGGCCAGTTTGTACGGATGGCGCGTCTGCTCTTGCCTACTTCCCTAACGTCGGCTTTAGGTGAGCGACAGCAGGTCCCTCCACTTCGGCGGCAAAAGCGGCCGCCTCCGGTCGGGATGACACTTTTTTCAGCGACGCAGTCGCGACCAAGCAATGATTTCGCTTTAGACTCTGAGAGCCGAGAGCGAAAAGCGAAAAGCGTCTTTATCTCGCTGAGGCTTTGCCGGTCGGCGTGACCGGCACCTGCTCCACAATCTCGATGCCGAAGCCTTCCAACCCCGCTAATTTGCGGGGGTGGTTGGTGAGAATGCGGATGCGTTTCAGGTTCAGGTCGGAGAGGATCTGGGCGCCGATACCGATCTCGCGCTGCGTCTTGCGCTGGCTTTCGGGCAGCGTGGGCAGGCGCTGTTCATGATGGAACTGAATGGTCATGCGGTCGCCCAGCCGTTCGACCGAGTATCCCTTCGACGTCGAGTGCAGATAGATCAGCGCCCCGCGGCCTTCGTCGGCGATGCGGCGCATGGCGGCATCAATGACGGTGCGGCATTCGCAGCCGCTGGCGCCGAAGACGTCGCCCATCAGGCAATGCGAGTGCATACGAACCAGCACAGGTTCGTCGGTGGCGTGCTCGACGTCGCCCCTGACCATGGCGATGTGTGAGTCGCCGTTGGTTTCCGACTCATAGGTGATCATGCGGAACTCGCCATAGGCGGTAGGCACAATGGCTTCGGCCAGGCGGCGAACATAGCGTTCGTGCGCCATGCGATAGCGGATGACCTCGGCGACCGTGAGCATCTTCATGTCGTGCTCGCGGCAGAACTCGGTCAGCTCGGGCACGCGCGACATGGTGCCATCGTCGTTCATGATTTCGCAGATAACGCCGGCCGGCACCAGTCCGGCCATGCGAGCGAGATCGACGGAGGCTTCGGTCTGCCCGGCGCGGACCAGGACGCCACCCTTGCGGGCGCGCAGCGGGAAGATGTGGCCGGGGCGCGCGAGATCATTGGAACGGGTAGCGGGATCGATGGCCACCTGGATGGTATGAGAGCGGTCGTAGGCCGAGATACCCGTGCTGACGCCTTCCTTGGCGTCGATGGATTCAGTGAACGCGGTGCCGAAGTTGGAAGTGTTTTCGGCCGACATCTGGCCGAGGCGCAGATAGTCGAGGCGCTCCTCGGTCATGGCCAGGCACACCAGGCCGCGACCGTACTTGGCCATGAAGTTGATGGCCTCCGGGGTGACCTTTTCGGCGGCCATGGTAAGGTCGCCCTCGTTTTCACGGTCCTCGTCGTCGATGACGACAATCATGCGGCCGGCGCGGATTTCCTCGAGCGCGGTCTCAACGTCGCAGAAAGGAGGCTGAACAGGCATAAAAACCTACCAGGAGGATTCTAGCGGACGTTGGTGGGTAGTGGAAAGCGACGGGTATTTCGCTAGCGTTCGGGATTATTCAGGGGCGTTCGAAAGCGGTTACAAAGGTCCGTACCGGGGATAGGGGTCCTTCGCTGGCGCTCAGGATGACACCATGTTTTGGAGCTTGGTTGCTGATAGCTGGCGACTGACAGCTGATGGCTGAGTGCTGACTGCTAGGTGCCGCCAGTTGCCATGGCCGTCTTTGCCCGATGAAACAGGCCGCGGAGGGCGCGGATCACCCAGCGCATCACCACGATCACCATTACCAGCAGAACCGCTACCACAGTCGCAGCGACGTAGGGGTGTTGCACCGCCACCCACGACAGGCCAATAGCGGCGGCGTCCTCTCCGAAGCTCAGGGCAATGTTGGAAACGGGCTCGGGGGAGGGAGTGACGGCGGCGCGCAGAGCGGTCTTGCCTCCGTGGGCGGCGAAGGCGATCAGACCACCGATGGCCGCCGATGCCAATTGCATGCCGGGTGACAGGTGCGAGGTCGCGCCCCAGGCGATCATGGCAGCAACCGGGATGCGAACAAAAGTCTGAAGCGCGTTCCACAAGAGGTCGAAGGCGGGAATCTTGTCGGCGACGAACTCCAGGGCAAAAAGCGCCAGTGACACGCCGATGATCCACCACGATTGCAGTGTATCGATGGCTGAAGGAAGGGTGATGACGCCGGCGCGCGAGAGGAGCCCAAGGGTGGCGACGGTAGCGTACACGTTGAGTCCGGCGGCGAAGCTCGTGCCCGCCAACATGGCTGCAGTCTGGTCGGGGTTAAAGTTCAGCGCCATAGGTTGCCGGAATTGTTACGGAGTTGGCTGACCAACTACTCTGATCCAGTAGAAAAGGGCCGCGCGCGGCGGCCCTGGGGGAATTGGGAGCGGTTACAGCGTGGACTCGATCTCGAAGCCCCAAGCTTCCAGAAGAGGCTCAGGGATGTACTTCGAATTCTTGTTCTTGCGTGCCCACTCACGGAGCCGGGTGGAACGAATGTACTGATCCGGCTGCAGTTTGAACTCTTTCACCACTTGCTCGAACTCAGTGATGGTAGGGACGACCGGTCCGATGGGCTCCGGTTTTCCCCAGTTAGGATTGCCACGTCGTTTTGCCATGTCTTCTTTCGCTGTCCTGTTTCTTAGAGATATATAAGTCTGGATGACCGCTACGCCGCAAAGTGATGCCTTGGCCTAAGCTATTGGATTCACAAAGCCGTAACAATGATTCAAGCGTGCTGACCGGGCCTCGGCCGGGGGAGAAACAGCACTAACAGAGGAGCCTGGGAGTGCCTGAGGAACGGAACACTATAACCCGGTTTTTCATTTCAATTCAAGGACAATAGCGCCCTATCGGACATCGTTGCGACCTAAGTGGTAGGCTCTCATATGGTCTCTATCTCCTTAAGAATGAGACTCTTGATTCGAAGCAAGGTAAGCAGTACCTGAAGAATTGTCGGCTGTTTTTCCCGCTTTCAGGAATTTCCATACTAGGTAGCCATTTTTCACAGCAAACCGTAGACGTCGACCTCGTTGTGCGACCCCACGAAGACGTGTCCGTTGATGACCGTTGGTACGGTGAACTTGATGGCAAGTCCCGCTTGGTCGCGATCGGGCGACATGTCCGAATCGTAAAGTTCGGTACTCAGATTGGTGGCGTCAAAGGCGCGAAGGGTGGCGTTGCCGCCGTTCCAGTATCTGTCTACCTCAAGAAGCCAGAGGATTCCGGATGAGCTGCCGTTGGCGGAGAGGACGGGCGAGGCTCCAGGATAGCCGACGACAACGGATCCGGAGGTCGAGACGGGAGTGGGACTGATCTGCTGAGCGACGGGATCATAGCTAAAGGCCTCAACAGCATCCACGGCAAAGGCAAAGTAAAACGTGTTGTTCCAGAAGATGGGAGTGCCGTACGACAGGCCGTTATCGTTCTGGAAGCTCTGGACGATCTGGCTATCTTCGTCGGAGTGCCATTTGCCGAGATTGTCGCGGTCGAGCAGGTACACGGTTCCATCCTTGCCGGCGGTAGCCAGCAGGTGGGGATGCGCGGTTCCTGGCTGATCGGGCAGGAGGACGGAGCCTCCCGCACCCAGATCGTAATCTTCGTTCGACAGGTTTTGGTAGTCGAAGGGGATAAACCAGTCGGCAACGCCGATACGAGTGGTGCCGGGATGGAGGCGAACGACCGAGTCAGCGTAGTTGCTGCCGCCTGTCATGGCGTCGCTCCAGCCATTCCCTATAACCAGGTAGATGTCGCCGGTGCTATCGGTTGCCGGGCCGTTAGCACCCATCCAGATGCCGCCCAGCATGCCCGAAGGATCGGGAGTCCACGCCGTAGTTGCCCCCAGCGTGGTTTGGTCAAACGACATGAGCCAGCCGGTATAGGCGCCGTAATCGCAGTGTGATGCCCAGGTGACGTAAATCTGTCCATTCGTCAGCAGCAGGGCAGAGCGTTGCATATTGAGCAGGGGATCGAACTGGGCGTTGCCAAAGTTACCTAGCGAGCTGGGGGGATTCACGATGACCGAGGGGGTGACGCGGTCTTGCCCATTGGTTAGGTGGATCGCGTGGAGGCGCTGCAGATAGGCTGCCTGGCCGTTCTGCGTTTCCTTGGTGCGAACGACCATATAGGCGGTTTGGGTGGTCGGGTCGATGACGGGTGTTCCGGTGATGCCGATCTCGGTATTAATGGCGTTGCAGTTGGTGTCCGAGGATGGAACGGGCGTGACCTGGCCGTTGGCATCGAGAAAACTGCGTTGCCACAGGACCGCCTGGGTGTCGGCATCGACAGCGTAGACCTGGTCGTGTTCGGTGGCGATCAGGACGATGTTGTGGGTCGTGCCGTCGGCCATCACAATGTTGGAAAAGTACAGCGGCTGCGCATAGACATCGCCCTCTACGGGGATGACCGCTTTCTTGCCGAAAGAAACTACGTTTACGTTGGCGGGAGTCAGCGTCGTTTCGGCGGTATTGATACCGCTATGAGCATTGTCGTTGCGATAGGTCGCGATTGCCGTATGTTCCTGTACCGGTGGCGGTGGATCCACGGGATTCTGTACGAGGGTGGAGCCGCCGCCTCCGCCACCACAAGCCGTGGACGCCAGCAGCGCGACCGAGGCCAGAATGAGCCAAGGTAAACGTACCTGCCCTGTGGACCGCTTGCTATGGAAGCGCGAAGAACGGATGCGCGAGGACTCGCCTGCCTGAAAGAAAATATTTCACCCCAATGGCCAGAGAGAGTTGACTAAAACAGTAGGGAAACACTACCCCAAAAGTGCCTGACAAGACAATATGGTTCTGGAGAGTTACGGAACAATGTTGCGGGATTTGAAAAGCGACAGAGGAGAATTGTGACTAGTGGATGGTCTGACGCCCGAAACAGTCTCCCGGGCAAAAAACCGCGGCGCCGTCTCACCCTGAGGTGAAGCCGGCGCCGCAAGTGTGCTTCAGAACGTTACAACGGTCTAGCGAATACCAATCTGGTAGTTCGCGGAAGCGATACCGTTGACCACGATCTGCATGTTCGTCGCACCGGTCTCCATATTCGACGGAATGTCGAGGTGGGTGTAGGTGGGACCGCCGTAACCGACCGCCATGGTGCTGTGATCGTGCGTTCTGCCGTAGAACACGTGACCGCTGGCGATGTTGGTGAAGCGAACGATGGGATAGTTGGTGGCATCCTGGAAGTCGTCGCCGTAAGCATTGTTCTGCGATACGCCGTTAAACTTGGTGCCGTTGAGGAGCGTGGTGGTGCCGCGGGAGAACACAATGTTGCTCAACAGCGCGGTAGGAGTCCAGCCGGTGTAGTTGCTGCCGGTGGAATTGAACAGTTCGACGTCATTGCTGAAGTCGGTGAACATGATCTGCCCGGAGGGCAGCATCATCAAGTGACCGTAGTAGGAAGCGTCGCTAGATCCGTTGGGAGGACCGGAGACCTGGTTGAGGTTGGTTCCGTCCCACTCAAAGAAGACGGCGCCCGTACCGAACACGAGCGGACCGGTCATCATGAGGACCTTGCCGTTGGTTTCCAGAGCGGCCGGACCGTCGGCGATGCCCAGGTTGCCGGTGAAGTCAGGGCCAGCAGCCCAAGTGCCGGTGCTGACGGTGTAGATCGCAGTGTGAGCCGCGGCGCAGCCGTTGGCGCCGGTGGCGAACACCGTTCCATTGGCCATCAGAACATCCGGGCCTTCCTCATAGGAGGCGTTGTTGGCTCCGCCGCAAGCTGCGGCCGAGTCCCACAACTGAACCGGGGTGCTTCCCTGGCTGGTCCATACGCCGGTGCTGGGATCCATGGTTTCCCAGTTTTTGCCGCTCGACTGATACTTGAACACGTAAGCGTCAACATCCAGCACCTTGCCGCCGGGCAGCAGGGTCATACCTTCTTCGTCGTAAACGTCGAACTTGCCGGAACCGAAGGAGGTCCAAGTCAAAGTCGAAGGATTCAAGGTTGCAGTTTTCGGAGGCGTGTCGCAGCAGGAACCCAGAACAAAGGTTCCGTTGGTCAGTACAACGGTGGCTGCGTCACCGATGCGGCCCCAGCCGCTGGGAGGATTTACGCTGGTCCAGCTGTTGGCGACCGGATCATAAATAGCGCCCAAGGTCGTCCAGGCATCGTTGCCGAAATTGTATTCGCCGCCCTCGGCGATGTAGCGTCCGTCCTGCAGTACGGCCGAACCGAAGTAAAGCGGGCCGTAGTTGGAGGGCATGGTCGCAACCTGGGTCCAAGTGCCGGTCGCGTAGCTGCCGTTAATGTCTGGGGTCAAAGTCCACCAGTTTCCCCAAGTTCCAGTATTGCCGCTCTCGTCATGAACCAGGACGCGTCCATCGGTCAGCAGCGCCATCGCGCCCGCTCCGATGTTGGGTACATGTTGTACAGGTGTCCACTGGGACTGCGCGGTGGCGGTGCCAACGGCGGCCACAGCAGCCAGGGCTATTCCAAGCAATCTACAAAGCTTCATTGTTCTCCTCAATTGTTGTTTCAGTCTTCTGAAAGGCGGGTTTCGATGCAGACCGTCGGCACTCCGGGGAGGAGCCGCAGTAAAACATCTCTACTCAGCAACAGCTTGGGAAATCTACTTCGATTCACTAGAGAAAGTCAACGAATATCGTCATTACTACAGGCGGTAGTTGTATCAAAATCAAGGGCTTGCAGAGAGCAGGGCTACTTTTAGACGTGTCGGCCCGCCGACTTGGGTCGGTCGGCATGCAAGAGCTGCGCCGGAGGATGAAATAATAGTACCGATGCGGTACTATATACATCTAAGTTGGTGAGGTGGAACGCCTAGATGATTCGTCTGGCCAAATTAACCGATTACGGGCTGGTTTTGATGACCTTGATTGCCCGCACCAAGGATGCGCCGGTACATACCGCGCGCGATCTGGCTGGAGAGTCCAAGCTGCCTTTGCCCACCGTCAGCAAACTGCTGAAGCAACTATTGCAGAGCGGCCTGCTGGTGTCGCAACGCGGCAGCAGCGGGGGATACGGGTTGGCCAAGGATCCGAGCGAGATTTCGGTAGTCGAGATCATTGCTGCCATCGAAGGGCCGATCGGGCTGACCGAGTGCAGTACCGTTTCAACCGGGATATGCGAGCTAGAGCGTTCCTGTCCGATTAAGAGCAACCAGCGGGTCATCAGCCAGGTAGTGGTGGGCGCATTGAGTAAGGTAGCGCTGTCTGACCTGGTCCAGCCATTACAGTTAACCGCAATTCGCGACAGCCAGGGGCGGTTGGTTCAGACCATCGGTTATTCATCCGGGAGAGTGCAATGAGTTCCAACGTTAATACGATTCGAGATCTGGCCCAGCAGGAATACAAGTGGGGCTTCGTCACCGATATCGAAGAAGAGCGAATTCCCAAGGGGCTGGACGAAGACGTCGTTCGCCTGATCTCGGCCAAGAAGAACGAGCCGGAGTTCATGCTGGAGTGGCGGCTGAAGGCTTATCGCCATTGGGCTTCACTGGAAGCCAAGGACGCGGAGCCGAAGTGGGCCAACGTTCATTATCCCGCGATCGATTACCAGGACATCACGTACTACTCCGCGCCCAAGCAGAAGCCCAGCCTGAACAGCCTGGACGAGCTCGATCCGGAGATCCTTCGCACCTACGAGAAGCTGGGCATTCCGCTGGCCGAGCAGAAGCTGCTCGCCAACGTCGCGGTGGACGCGGTGTTCGACAGCGTGTCGGTGGCGACCACCTTCAAGGGCAAGCTGGCGGAGGCGGGCGTCATCTTCTGCTCGTTCTCGGAGGCGGTGCAGAAGCATCCCGACCTGGTGAAGAAGTACCTGGGATCGGTCGTGCCTTATACCGACAATTTCTTCGCGGCGTTGAATGCCGCGGTGTTCAGCGATGGATCGTTCGTTTACATCCCGAAGGGCGTGAAATGCCCGATGGAGCTGTCGACCTACTTCCGCATCAATGCGGCGGAGACGGGCCAGTTCGAGCGCACGCTGATCGTGGCCGAGGAAGGGGCGTCAGTCAGCTACCTGGAAGGCTGCACCGCTCCCATCCGCGACGAGAACCAGTTGCATGCGGCGGTGGTGGAGCTGGTGGCGCTGGACAACGCGCAAATCAAGTACTCGACGGTGCAGAACTGGTATCCCGGCGACAAGGAAGGCAAGGGCGGGATCTACAACTTCGTGACCAAGCGCGGCAACTGCCGCGGCGTGAACTCGAAGATTTCGTGGACGCAGGTGGAGACCGGCTCGGCCATCACCTGGAAATATCCCAGCTGCATTTTGCAGGGCGACAACTCGGTGGGCGAGTTCTATTCGGTGGCGCTGACCAACAACTATCAGCAGGCCGACACCGGGACCAAGATGATCCACATTGGCAAGAACACCCGCAGCACGATCGTGTCAAAGGGCATCTCCGCCGGGCACGGGCAGAATACGTACCGCGGCCTGGTGAAGATTATGAAGGGCGCGGCCGGAGCGCGCAACTACACCCAGTGCGATTCGCTGCTGATTGGCGATAAGTGCGGCGCGCACACCTTCCCGTATATCGAAGTAAGGAATTCCAGCGCCCAGATGGAGCACGAAGCGTCGACGTCAAAGATCGGCGAAGACCAGTTGTTCTACCTGCGGCAGCGCGGGCTGTCGGCCGAGGACGCGGTTTCAATGATTGTGAACGGTTTCTGCAAGCGGGTTTTCCGCGAGCTGCCGATGGAGTTTGCGGTGGAAGCGCAGAAGCTGCTCAGCGTGAGCCTGGAAGGCAGTGTGGGGTAAGGCTCGAGGTGCGCGCATTATGCTGTCGCGCCGTACCGGGCATTTGTTTTCATCACTAAAGGGCGTGAGCCCGCGAGAGATTAGTTAAGGACTGATAGAACGATGAGCTTACTGGAAATCAAGAACCTCCACGTGAATGTGGACAACCACGAAATTCTCAAGGGCATCGACCTGACGGTGAATCCCGGCGAAGTGCACTCCATCATGGGACCGAACGGTTCGGGTAAGAGTACGTTGGCGCAGGTGCTGTCGCGCCGGGAGAGCTACAACGTTACCCAGGGCCAGATTCTTCTGGACGGAAAAGATCTGCTGGAAATGAAACCGGAAGACGCAGCCTGCGAGGGCCTGTTCCTGGCCTTTCAGTATCCGGTGGAAGTGCCTGGCATTGGCAACGCCTACTTCCTGCGTTCGGCGCTGAACGCGGTGCGCAAGTATCGCGGACTGGAAGAAATGGATGCGATGGACTTTCTGCCCATGTTCCGCGAGAAGCTGAAGCTGCTGGAAATGGACGAGAAGATGATGAACCGTTCGGTGAACGAAGGCTTCTCCGGCGGCGAAAAAAAGCGCAACGAGATTTTGCAGATGGCGATTCTGCAGCCCAAGCTGGCGATTCTCGACGAGACGGATTCCGGCCTGGACATCGACGCGCTGAAAATCGTGGCCAAGGGCGTGAACGCGATGCGTAGCCCGCAGCGGGCGTTTGTGCTGGTGACGCACTACCAGCGTTTGCTGGACTACATTGTGCCCGACTTTGTGCACGTGCTGGTGAATGGACGCATCGTCCGCTCCGGCGGTCCGGAACTGGCGCTGGAGTTGGAGCAGACCGGGTACGGCGAATGGGACGCGGTGCGCGAAACTACCACGGCGTAAGCCAAAGATCGCTGGCGACACTTGATCGTGCCCGACAAATCTGACGACCGTCCCGTGGGGACACCAAAGGAACCGAACGACGTGATTACGACGACTCCCCAAGTGGAGAATTACCTGGAAGCGTTTACCGCTTTCCAGAAAAACGCGGCTGGCGGTAAGCTGCCGTGGCTGAAGAAGCTTCGCGAAGAGGCTTTTGCGCGCTTTTGCGAAGTTGGCTTTCCCACCACGCATGATGAAGATTGGCGCTTCACCAACGTCTCGGCGATCGCGAAGACGCCGTTCCAGTTGGCCCCGGCCGGCAGCCACGTCACTAAGAAAGAGTTGGAGCCGTGGAACTTGCCGGAAGCTGCGTGCCAGTTGGTTTTCGTCGACGGCCACTATGCTGCCGAGCTTTCGACTATGGGCAAGTTGCCGGCGGGCGTGACCGTGCAGCAGCCTGGGAGAAGCGTTCAACGCCAACCCCGCGGCGCTGGAGCCGCATCTTGGTCGGTACCTCGACATCCAGCGGGATGCTTTCTGCGCGCTGAATACCGCGTTTGCCGAAGATGGCGGTTATGTTTACTTGCGCAAGGGTGCGGTACTCGAACAGCCGATTCACTTTCTGTTCGTTTCTACTGGTGGCGATGCGCCGACCATGAGCCATCCGCGCAACCTGATTGTGGCCGAAGAGCAAAGCCAGGCGGCGATTGCGGAAGATTACGTTTCCCTGAAGGGCGGAGTCGCCTTCTGCAATACGGCAACCGAGTTGGTCGCCGCCGAGAGCGCCGTGATTTCGCACTACATGATTGAACGCGAGCACCGCGACACCTTCAACATCTCCACCTTGCGGATGCAGCAGGGTAAAAGCGCCAACGTATCGTCGCATTCGGTTCTGCTGGGCGGCGGACTGGTGCGCAACAACGTCCATCCGGTGCTGGCCGGCGAAGGCGGCGAGTGCACCATCAACGGACTCTTCATCGGCAACGGGCGCCAGCATCTCGACAACTACATGCTGGTGGAGCATGCCGCCCCGCATTGCGAGAGCCGGCAGTTTTACAACGGTATCCTCGACGACAGCGCACACGGCGTTTTTCATGGCCGCATCATCGTCCACAAAGACGCGCAGAAGACCGACGCCAAGCAGACCAATCGCAATCTGCTGCTTTCCGACGACGCGCAGATCGATACCAAGCCGCAGCTGGAAATCTATGCCGACGACGTGAAGTGTACTCACGGCGCGACCATCGGGCAGATCGACGAGACGGCGCTGTTCTATCTGCGTTCACGCGGCATTGCGGAAGTGGCGGCGCGCAAGTTGCTGCTGCTGGCCTTCGCCCGTGAATGCCTTGACCGCATGCGGGAAGAGGGCATGCGCGGCTACCTGGAAGGCTTGATCAACGGCCATCTGGTGGGGATTGCCAATGCCATTGCCGGCAGCAAACTGGCGAGCGGCGAAGACAAGGGAAGAAATTGGGAGGAAGTAGGATGACAACGGCCGCGAACAGCGCGCCCTGGGAGTTTGCTCCCCCGACGGCAGGTCAGCAACACGAAGTATTTCGAGTGGAGGAAGTTCGCCGCGACTTTCCCATCCTGCAGCAAAAGGTGCATGGGCATCCACTGGTGTATCTGGATAACGCTGCAACCTCGCAGAAGCCGCAGGTGGTGATCGACGCCCTGGCGCGGTATTACGAGAGCGGCAACGCCAACATTCATCGCGGGGTGCACTTTCTGTCGGAGCATGCGACCGAGGAGCATGAAGCAGCGCGCCTTACGGTGCAGCGCTTCCTGAACGCCGAAGATGTTCGCGAGATCATCTTCGTCCGCGGCGCGACGGAAGGTATCAACCTCGTAGCCCAGACGTACGGCCGCAAGCATGTTGGGGCGGGCGATGAGATTTTGATTTCCGCGATGGAGCATCACTCCAACATCGTGCCCTGGCAGATATTGTGCGAAGAGAAGGGCGCGACGCTACGAGTGCTGCCTATCAACGATCGTGGTGAGTTGCTGATCGACGAATTGCCCAAGCTGCTGACGCCCCGCACCAAGCTGGTTGCGGTGACCCATGTTTCCAATGCGCTGGGGACCATCAATCCGATTCGCCGCATCATCGAGCTGGCCCACATGCACAACATTCCGGTGCTGGTGGATGGGGCGCAGGCGGTGCCGCACATCAAGGTTGACGTGCAGGAGCTGGATTGCGATTTCTATGTTTTCTCGGGACACAAGGTGTATGGGCCGACCGGCATTGGCGTGCTTTATGGCAAAGCCGAACTGCTGAATGCCATGCCGCCTTACCAGGGCGGGGGAGACATGATCAGCTCGGTCACCTTCGAGAAGACGACGTATAACGAGCTGCCCTACAAATTTGAGGCGGGCACGCCCGACATCGGGGGTGCGATCGCATTAGGTGCAGCGCTGAACTACGTGAGCACCTTGGGGATCGAGAATATTGCCGCCCACGAACACGATTTGCTGACGTATGCGACGCAGGAGGTGTCGGCGATTCCCGGAATTCGCCTGATCGGCACGGCGTCGGAGAAGGCCAGCGTGCTGTCCTTCGTGATGGATAACATTCATCCCCACGATATTGGAACCATCCTGGATCGCCAGGGAATTGCGATTCGGACCGGACACCATTGCGCCCAGCCGGTAATGCAGCGCTTCGGCGTTCCAGCGACCGCGCGCGCGTCGTTTGCGCTGTACAACACCCGGCAAGAGATCGATGCGCTGGTGGCGGGCATCAAAAAGGTGCAGGAGGTTTTTGCCTGATGTCCGATCTGCGGGAACTTTACCAGGACGTGATCCTGGAACACAGCAAAGCACCGCGTAACTATCGTGAGCTGGAAGCAGCCGATCACAAGGCCGAGGGTTACAACCCGCTTTGCGGCGACCATTTCACGGTGTATCTCAACCTGGATGGCGATGCGATCCAGGACGTGACCTTCCAGGGAGCGGGATGCGCCATCTCCAAAGCATCGGCTTCCATGATGACCCAGAGCGTCAAAGGGAAAAGCAAAGAGGAAGCGGTGAAGCTGTTCGAACAGTTCCACAAGCTGGTGACGGGGCATGCCAACGGCGGACAAGAGGATTTAGGCAAGCTGGCGGTGTTCTCGGGGGTGTCGGAATTTCCGGTGCGCGTAAAGTGCGCAACCTTGGCGTGGCACACGCTGCAGGCGGCGCTGGAAGGCAAGCAGGACGCGATTTCGACGGAGTGAAGTGCCCGATGCGAAGTTCTGCTGCGATACGGGGCCCTCGCTAGGATGACGGCTTGGCTGTTGTCGGATCGCGCGCCGTTCCTGGTGCGACCACCCAAATAGAGAGCTGAAAAGACTATGCACACAGGCGTTCCCATTACGTTGCAGCGCGCGGTCGAGGTCATCGAGATTCCCAGCGGCAGCCGCGGATCGCTTCCCCAAGGCACGCTGGTAAACATCACGCAGATGCTGGGCAGCGGCTACACCGTCACCGCGAATTACGGCCAGATGTACCGTATCGACGCCCGTGATTCTGACGCTCTGGGCCTGCCGGTTCCGGAGAAAGTGGACCCCGCGGATCAACCCCCGTTTAGCGAGCAGCTGATCTGGAGCGAGTTGAAGACGGTCTTCGATCCCGAGATTCCGGTGAACGTTGTCGACCTTGGCCTGATCTATGGTTGCGAGATCACCGCACTGGACGACGGCGCCAACAAGGTGGACATCAAGATGACGATGACTGCGCCGGGATGTGGCATGGGCAACGTGCTGAAAGCCGACGTGGAGAACAAGGTCAAGCAGTTGCCGACGGTGAAGGAAGTCAACGTGGAGATTGTGTTTGAGCCTGTTTGGGGGCCTGCCCGCATGTCGGAGGCAGCCAAACTGCAACTTGGCTTCGATCTCGACGTCGGCGAAGGATCGTCCGGCTTTCCCATCATGCGGTAGAAATCGACCTGCAACCCTGCCCGCGCTAGACTAATCCCATGCTACTGCTGAAGAAGCTGCCCAAGTTCGAGACCATGCGGGAGTGCGCCCGCCGCTTTCCCGAGCTTGATCCCACTGCGGTGCAAACCTCGCTGACGCTCCTGCGCGTGGCCTCGGACATCATAGCGGCCATGGACGAAGAACTCGCCGGACATGGCACGTCGCAAGGACGCTTCACTATCCTGATGCTGCTGGAAAACTGCGAGCAGGGTAGCCTGAGCCCGTCGGAGCTGGCGGAGATGTGCGGCGTGAGTCGTGCGTCCATCAGCGGACTGATCGATGGGCTGCAGAAGTCGGGTATGGTGAAGCGGGAAGCGGATGCGCGCGATGGGCGTGGACGCCCGGTCCGCATCACCGCCAAGGGCACGCGTTTTTTGGAGAAGATGCTGCCGGCCCATTTCACTTGGATGGCGCGCGTGATGCAAAACCTGAGCGAGAAACAACGCAGGCAGCTGATCCAACTTGTCGGCAAAATCGATCCCAACGTCCGCAGTTAATTTTCTTTCCTGCAGTTCATCCCACTTTTCCTCGCCATGTAACTTTTTCCTCAAGAACTTATGCATCCTCCGGCCGGGTTTCGTAATCTGGTTAGGAGGCTAATTATTTCTGTTTTCCCTGCTTTTATGAAGGTTTTAAGAACTCATGGCAAGCCTGGAATCCACTCCTAACCTAAGTTCTATTCCGGCGAAGTCCTCGGCGATAAACCAGTCCGCCGCCACGCCTTTCAATCCCTGGATCATTGCGCTGACCGTCACCCTGGCGACGTTCATGGAAGTGCTGGACACGTCCATCGCCAACGTGGCGCTGCCGCACATCTCCGGCAGCCTGGGCGCGGGGCAGGACGAATCGACATGGGTGCTGACCAGCTACCTGGTGGCCAACGCGATCATCCTGCCGATGAGCAGCTGGCTGTCCCTCGTCGTCGGCCGCAAGCGCTTCTACATGAGCTGCGTGTTCCTGTTCACGCTGTCGTCCATGATGTGCGGTTTCGCGCCATCGTTGCCGCTGCTGATTTTCTTCCGCGTTTTGCAGGGCGCCAGTGGGGGCGGCCTGGGGCCAAGCGAACAGGCGATCCTGGCAGACACATTCGCGCCGGAGAAGCGCGGCATGGCGTTCGCGATTTATGGAATGGCCGTTGTGGTGGCGCCGGTGCTGGGTCCGGTACTGGGCGGCTACATCACCGACAACTACAGCTGGCGCTGGATTTTCTTCATCAACGTGCCGGTCGGCATCGTGTCGCTGCTGCTGACCTCACGATTGATTCAGGACCCGCCGGCCTTGATCGCGGAGCGCCTGAAGCGGCTGAAGGGCGGCCTGCGAATCGACTACATCGGCATGAGCCTGCTGGCCCTTGGCCTCGGATCGTTGCAGTTTGTGCTGGATAAAGGCGAGCGCGACGACTGGTTCGGCTCGAACTTGATTGTGTCGCTGGCGGTGGTCGCGGTGGTGTCGCTGGTGTTCGTGATCATCTGGGAGGCGCGGCACAAGCATCCCGTCTTCGATGTTTCGCTCTTCCGCAATCGCTCCTACGCCACCTCGCAAGCGATGATGTTTATGGTGGGGTTTGTGCTGTATGCCAGCACCACGTTGCTGCCGCTGATGGTGCAGACGTTGTTCGGCTACTCCGCGACCAACGCGGGATGGGTACTGACACCGGGTGGCCTGGTCATCATCGTGATGATGCCGATCACCGGCGTTCTGGTAGGAAAGATCCAGGCGCGATGGCTATTGGGGATAGGCTTTGTCGGGCAGGCGCTGGCGCTCCTGCACATGAGTCACTTTGAGCTGGGAACGGACTACAAGACCTTTGTGATTGCCCGCATCATGCAGTCGGCCAGCCTGGCATTTCTGTTTATTCCGATCAACGTGGCCGCGTATGTTGGCGTTCCGCCCGAGAAGAACAACGATGTTTCGTCGGCGGTAAACCTGATGCGCAACCTCGGCGGCAGCTTCGGCATTGCCATCGCCAGTACGATTGAGTCGCGGCGTCTGCAATATCACCGCAGTGTGTTGAGCGAACACCTTTATGGCGGGAATCCGGCGTTAGATCGAGCGTTGGCCGGAGCGAAGGCAACGTTGATGGCCAGCGGACAGTCTGCCGCCGACGCAACGCGGCATGCATGGGCAATGATCGACGGCAGCGTCCAGCAGCAGGCGGCCATGCTGTCTTTCAATGACGCGTTCTGGATCCTGGGAATGATGTTTCTGCTGGTGGCGCCCGCGGTGTTCCTGATGAAGTCGAACAAGCCCGGCGTGGGCGAGCCGGCAGCAATGCACTAGACGTCGGCGCAGCCGTTAGATTTCGCGATAGTTCAGCAGACCGGCGCCGATCAGGACGAAGCACATCGGCCAGATCCACGCCGGGATGCGCGCGGTCCTCCGGCGGCATTCGCAACTCCATCCAGCGCGACCATCCGGCCATGACCCCCAGCACTCCCAGCGGCGAGTGATTTAGTTCGGCCATGAACTCTTCCTCGAGATTCGTCGTTCCATGGGAGTGGGTCAGCAGCAAGGCCGCGCCCACAGCACAAAGCAGGGGGAAAATCAGGGGCAGGATACCGCCCTGGGTGGGATTGCGGCGCACCCGCATTTCGAAGATGGCAAACGCAATGCACAGAATCGCTGCGGCGCGATGCTGAAAGACTTCCGGCTTGGCCCAGGTGGCCCAGAAACTGCGCGGTCCCAGCGGCCAGCATTCAGGATCGCCCCGCAGGAAGATGAAGATGGCGATGCCGATCATCAGCAGCGGCCAATATTCCGCCCAGGGAGCTTTGCCAGTGCGCGCCAGCAGGGCGAGCAGGCCCATGGCGACAACGATCATGCCCATCCAATGATGGTTGTACTCAGACCACTTCATATCGTTGAGTACGCGGGATGAGACGGGAGTTCCGTCAACCAGGTAGGCGGCGGGCAGCTGGTTGGGATTAGGTACCGACACGGTCTGTCCCGGATAGATAGTTGAGAGTTCGGCGATTTCAGGGCTTTGCAGGCGCGGCCAGCCCGGCTTGAGGCGCTCCACAATGTGAGGTAGATCGACGGTGCTGTTGACCAGGTCGACCGCGGGGGCCTGCGAGGTGAGCGATGCGGCGGCGAGCACAATCGTAATGCCGATGCCGACCTCTACTTCGACCAGGCGGCGTAGGCGCGGCAACGCACCCTCCGGCGTGTACTTGCGCAGCATAAGGAAGTTGATTCCACCCAGCGCGAGCATGGCCAGCAGCATGGCGACTTTACCCAGCACCATCAGACCGTAGGAGGTGCCGATGAGGGAGTGAATCGAGCCGATGTAGGTCAGGCTCATGGTGAAGCCGCTTACGACCAGCAGGACCACGCTAATCAGCGCCAAGCGGGAGAAGCGTTGCGTCAGGTACCACTGGGTGGGTGCGTCGGCGGCTTTGTAGACCCCCATCAGCAGGAAAGGCAGCCCGCCAATCCAGAATCCGGTACAGGCTTCGTGCACGGCAGTGATGAGAATGAGTGCGGCACGGCCTTCGACGCGGGCGGCGGCGTGGTTGGTCATGATGGAGGCGGAGAGCAGGATCGCAACCAGTAGCGTCAGCCAGTAGACAACGTATTTACTCTTGCCGAGAGAGACGATGGCGGCCGCCAGCGAAGCGACGAACATCACAGCTCCCGGCAATGAAAAAGCTGGCCCCCACCACGCCGTCGAAACCCATCTCGGCGGTGGCCATCAACACGGCAGCGTTCACATACAAATAGAGCGCCTGCACTACCACCAGCACAATCGCTGAAATGCGGAACATCCGCATAGCGGACGCGCGCACCCGATCAAGAGCGGGCCCAGGGACATCCGCGCTGGGTCGCGCGACCCAGAAAATAAACAGCAGGCCGCCCAGCAGGAACGACTGGGAAACCAGCGTACCCGCCCGCAACAGGACGGAGAGGTACGCAAAAATGTCGACTAACTTGAGCATCGTGAGCTTTCTACTTCACCGTGAAGTCGACTTCGCCCCGGCTGAGATGTCCGTCGGAGGCGAGCACCTGCCACTGCAGCTTGTACGCTCCAGGCTTGAGGCCGGATGCATGCGAGGTTAAGGTGTCGGGAGCCGGCTGCTTCAGGGTGTCGAGCGAAACCTGCGAACCATCCGCCGCTAAAAGGTGAAAGCGCGAGCGGCCACCATCAACCCGAACGTTGAAACGCACCCAGATAGGAAGATCGGGCCCGGTGACAGTGGTGTTGGCCTTGGGCTTGGACTCCATCAGGATGGCGTGTGCCCAAAGCGGCTGAGACACGGCCGCTAACAGAACTACGATGACCAGGATAGTAAAGGCAGGCCCTTGCAAAATACGGCGCAAATCATACCTCCACTCTAATGCTATATGGCAATTGGGTTTCGGGGAAGTGAGCGCTGCTCTTGGGGAATGCCGCTTTGTCGGGACACCAGGCGAGTTGAACCGGCCGACGTTATGAGCCGTCGTGCTTTGGCTGATGCATGCCCACCAGCCGACTGATGAGCACGGCGGGATACATGATGCCGAGCACGGCCTCAATGATGACGACCGACCGGGCATGGGCACCGTACGGAACGATGTCGCCGTAGCCGACAGTGGTGAGGGTGACGAAGCTGAAGAAAACGAGTTCCGATTGCGACAGGTGTTTTCCAACGTCGATTGTGTCGTGGAAGGAGCCGGGCGATAAGCGCTCAACCAGAGCATAAAGCAGGCCAAAGGTAATTCCGATGAGGAAGTAGGCTGAGACAGCCCCAGCCAGGGTGTCGGTGGTGACGCTGGGATCGGAGACGATGGACCACACGAACACAGTCGTGATGAAGACCAGGAAGATCAGTCCCAGGATCAGCGAAACCAACTGAATTCCCTTGAGGTAACCCGCGAGGTTGACCAGATGGATGGTGATGGCGGGAACGCCGAGGGCGAAGGCAATCTTGGTGGCGCGTCCGTGGCCAAGTACGGCGTACAGGGCAGCGCAAAATACCAGCACGGACAGCAAGCGGAACAACTCGTCGCGGCCCTGGAGCCCTGTGAAGAAGGGATACACCAGGATGAAGAGCAATTCGGCGATCAACAGCGTTGCATAGCGACGCAGTTTCCGCAGGGCAGAAGCTGTGCGCTTGAAGCGTGGGGCGTGAACCGTCACAGGGCGATTGTCCTCCAGAGCGGTTGGTCTTGCTGGGCGTTCGCGGTGATGGCTAAGAGTAGTCTGAACGCACTCTGGAATTCAAAGTAAAACGCTGAGGGGGAATGCTTTAACGCAACAGCGCGGCAGGGTCTGGGTCGCCTGCGGCGGGATTGGTCAGGGACGGCTGCGGCTCTTCCACCGTATCACCCTCGCCCGGAGCAAGAAACAGATTTTGCTCGATGCCGTGCTGCTTGGTGTAGAGCTCGTAGTAACGTCCGCCCTGGTCAAAGAGCGAGCGATGAGTGCCATGTTCGACGATGCGTCCGGCTTCCACTACCAGGATCTGGTCGGCGCGCCGGATGGTCGACAGGCGGTGAGCAATGACAAAAGTAGTGCGGCCCTGCATCAGGTACCCAAGGCCTTCCTGGATAAGCGCCTCGGATTCGGAGTCGAGGCTGGAAGTAGCCTCGTCGAGGATAAGGATGCGGGGATTGGCCAGGATGGCGCGGGCGATGGAGACTCGCTGGCGCTGGCCGCCGGAGAGCTTAACGCCGCGCTCGCCGATGATGGTGTCGTATTTCTGCTCGTACTTCTCGGCGAACTCGTCAACGCGGGCGATGGCGCAAGCGCGCAGGATCTCTTCCTCGGTTGCATCGGGCTTGGAGAAGGCCACGTTCTCGCGAATCGATCCATCGAAGAGGAAGGAATCTTGCAGCACCATGCCTAGCTGGGTGCGATAAGACTCCAGGCGAACGGTGGAGAGGTCGTAGCCGTCGACCGTGACACGGCCCTCGTTGGGCTTATGGAAGGCGGCGATCAGTCCGATGATGGTGGACTTGCCTGAACCGGACGAGCCGACCAGAGCGGTCACGGTTCCTGGTGAGGAGTGGAACGATACGTCGTGCAGGACCGTCTTCTTCTGTTCGTAGGCGAAGCTGACGTGATCGAAGGCGAGGTCACCGCGAATTTCGCCCAAGGTGACGGTGCGGCCGATGTCTTCGTTCTCGGGGGTTTCGTCCAGGACTTCGCGCGTGCGTTCCAGTCCGGCGATGGCTTCCGTAATCTGGGTGCCGATGCCGACCACTTGGAATAGGGGCGCCGCCAGGTAGCCGAGGAACATGGTGTAGGTGAAGAATCCGCCGAGGGTGAGCTTGCCGGCGAGGATCTGGCGCGTACCCATAAACATGACGATGGCGCCGATGACACCCATCAGGGTGGAGGACGACAGGCTCATGACGGACGTTGCGGTCAGCGTCTTGAATACGTTCTGCAACAGGCGCTCGACGCCGGAGCTGAAGACAGCGTGCTCGCGTGCTTCGGCGTGGTAGCCCTTGACCACGCGCACTCCGCCCAGCGATTCGGTGAGTCGGCCCGTGACTTCGGCGTTGATCTTGGCGCGCTCGCGGAAGATTGGACGAATAACGCGAAAAGCCTTGCGGAGTCCGATGCCGAAGACCAGTAGGAAGGTAAACGCGATGCCGGTCATCAGCGGACTAATGCGCATGAGGACGGCAAAGGCAATGACGGCGGTCAGCAGGCCGCCGACGAAATCGACCAAGCCGGTGCCGATGAGGTTGCGCACGCCTTCCACGTCGCTCATGATGCGAGAGACCAGCATGCCGGTCTTGTTAGAGTCGTAATAGGAGACAGACAGACGGCCGATGTGCTCCTGCACCCGGCGTCGCAGCTCGGCAATGAGCTTCTGCGCCGCCTTAGACAGCGTCTGGGTGAGGGCGAAAGACGTTAGACCCTGGATGATGGTGGCAACCAGCACCACTCCGACCAGCGGGTAGAGCAGGTGGAAGTGCTTCTTGCCAATAACGTCGTCGACCAGATACTTGGTGGATGCCGGAAGAACCAACCCGGAGACACGGTTGATGACCATCAAACCCAGGCCGAGCGACAGCAACGCCCGACGCGGCTTGATCAGCTCAAGGATCTCAGGGAGTGCCTTGAAGATTTCGGTTTTCTTGCCCGGCTTTTCCGGAGAACTGCTCATCATGTAGTGCAAGTTAATTTGATTACCGGGAACACGGTTTGGGTTCGGAACATGGTGGGGAAAGCACAGCTGGGATAATTGAGACGGCCATGCGGCGGCCTGATGCCGGCGGCCTCAGTCGGCAATAAATAAGGTTTGTGGCGGCGATTTCGCCGCGATACACTGCGGCGATCCGTTGAGAACTTTCTGATTTTCGTCGCGGCGGAGGTTCCGTCGGCAAGATCAGCCATCCATAGGAGATTGATGAAGACGCTCTCTCTCGTCGCCAGCCTGATCCTGGCATCATCGGCCGTCGCACAGACGAACCAGCAGCTTCAGCCCGATCCCACACTGCTGCGCGAGATCAACCAGATCAAGGCTGTCGACAACCATTCGCATCCTCCGGCGCTCGACGGTCCGAAGGGCGAGAAGGACGACGACTTCGACGCGTTGCCCTGTGATCCCCTGGAGCCCACCGATGCGGGGCTGATGTTCCGCGAGGACAATCCGGTGTACATCAAAGCCTGGCAAGCGATGTTCGGCTATAAGTACAACGATTTCAAGCCGGAGCACGTCAAGGAGTTGATTGCCGCCAAAGAACGGGTGAAACAGCGCGAAGGAGAGAATTATCCCAACTGGGTGCTCGATCAACTGGGGATCGAGACGGAGCTGGCGAATCGCGTAGCGTTGGGCCGCGGACTGCAACCGCCGCGCTTTCGCTGGGTGGCCTTCGACGACATTCTGCTGTTTCCGTTGAATAATGCCTCGCTGGCAGCGCAGTCTCCCGACCGCAAAGTTTTCTTCGGACGGGAAGACCTTCTGTTCAAGCGCTACCTCAAGCAATTGGGAGTAGGCGCATCGCCGCCAACGCTGGCGGAATACACCGCTCAGATCGTCACGCCACTGCTGGAACTACAGAGGAAGAATGGTGCGGTGGCCATCAAGTTCGAGGCGGCTTATCTGCGGTCACTAGACTTTGAGCCCGCCAGCGAGGCCGATGCGGCAGCGATTTATGCCCGCAACATCAAGGGCGGCGTTCCTGCCGATTCCGAGTACAAGACGCTGCAGGACTACCTGTTCCGCTACGTGGCTCGCGAGGCAGGACGGCTGGGCCTGGTGGTGCATCTGCACACCGGCGGAGGGTGCGGCGGTTACTTCCGGATGGAGGGCGCCAATCCGCTGCTGCTGGACTCGGTGTTCAACGATCCCACGCTGCGCAAAACCAACTTCGTCATGCTGCACGGTGGGGCGGGCGGCTTCGAGCAACTTGTGCCCTATCTGCTGATGAAGCCGAACGTCTATGCCGACTTCTCCGAGCAGACCTGGATGACCTCGCCGCGTCACATTGCGGCCAGCGTACGCTTCATGCTTGAGTTTTATCCCAACAAGGTGCTGTTCGGCACCGACCTTTATCCCTTTGAGCCGCAAGTGAATTGGGAAGAGACGGGATACCAGACCGCGACCGCTGGAAGAACGGCGCTGGCGATCGCGCTCACCGGGATGTTGCAGGATGGAGAGATCACGCGTGAGGAGGCCAGCGACTTCGCGCGCAAAGTGATGCGCGACAATGCCATCAAACTTTATGGACTCGATGCCAAGCCGTGAGGTTGAGAGTTCGACATCGCGCAGAGTATCGGACCGCTTTTACACAGCGAGATTGACTTTCCCACATCTCTTGCACAAAGGAAAAGGCCACCCGGCAACAGGGTGACCTTCTCTTCAAGGGAGAATAGTTCCAACGGAGGCTAGACCGTCAAAACTTTCTGGACAAATCTTAGGGTTCCGGAAAGTGCGTGTCAAGCGTTTTCTAGGACTTAAACTACTGTATTATCAATAACTTACGTGGCATTACGGGAATTGGAAGGAATTGGCCGAAATTACCCCAGTTTCCACAGATTCTGTGCAAACCCTTACCCAATAATAACTTAGCTAGCTATTCCCGCAGGTGAAGCTGAATGATCTCCACGTCTTCGGGGCGGTCGAAGACCCGGTTGGGATAGAGCTTCTTCATCACAATGCGGATGCCGCCGAAGAAAACCCCGAAGATCAGCGAGATGAGAAGGATAATTCCGATCAACGCGAAGACGCCGACAATCAAGTTACCGATGTTGTCGCGCTTGCTTACCGAAGTTGCTTCGTTCCACGTGACCTCGGCTTCGTAGTTCACCGAGTTAAGCAGACTCTTGGCGTCACTGCTTCCGGTTGCACCTGTCACGACATCCAGAATTGGACCGGTGCGTCGCGCCAGCGCCGCGTTCGAATTGCCTTGCTGTGCAGCTTGCAGGGCGCGCAGGCGTTCGCCCGCCATCTGTGGTGTGGGGTAATTGATCAGCGTAAGCGTCAGCGGCCCGTCCGGCGAGGTGTATTGCTGCAGCAGAACTTCGGGTTCGCGGCTGAAGTCAATTTGCTCCGCGGTGAGCGGAGCTTTGACCGCCAGCAGAGCTTGCGGGCCAAGGATGTACTTTGCCGAGTTGTCGATCGCATCTTTCTTCGGCAGGTACTGAGGAAGCGTAGGCAGGTTGTCGGCGGAGCCCTTCAGCGAGGGCAACATGCCGGCCAACTCGCGAAGCTCAGCAGCAGACATCGCGGTGAGGCGATCGAAGCTGGCGTCAACCAGCACATTACTGCGGAAGAAGAGGATGCGATCGTTCGCGGAAGCGGCTTTGGTGCCGATCTCCTCATTCTTCATCGCAGGTTGGCGGTAGAAGGTGAAGGCGCCAAACGCACCGGTGGCATCGCCAAAGCGCGCGACCTTGACGGTCAGTTTGCGTCCGTCCTCGCGGGCATAGGTAACGGTTTCGGAATTGTCGAAGCCGTATTCCTTCAGGACGGCCGGATAGGCGGAGTCCACCTTCGCCGGGTCGGTGGTGGTCTGCGCCTGGCCGGTTTGCGTCCAACCCGCAAAGGATTTAGGCAGCACCGAGGCATTGCCGTTCTCGTCCGCGACCGCACCAACGGTCAGACCAAGGCAGGCAACAGCGAAGATCAGAAAGCGCTTCAACCAACAACTCTGCAAATAGAAGATTCCCAGTCTTGAGTACTTAGACTACTGCGGGAATGGCAAAGTTTCCAACAAGTGATGAGAGACAGCGGCTGGTGAGGGCTAGCGATTGTCCTGGGAGGCGGTTTCTTTCGGATATTTGGAAGCAACTTTGATACCGCTGAGGCCGCCGGCATACTTGGCGATGCCCTTGTAGAGGGAGTCGGCGATCTTGTCTCGGTACTCGGGGGTCTCCAGCTTGGCTTCGTCGGTCGGATTGGAGACGAAGGAGATCTCTGCCAGAATGCTGGGCATATTGGCGCCAATCAGCACCACAAACGGCGCCTTCTTTACGCCGCGGTCGCGCATGGTGTTGTGATGCGTCGACAGGCCGGTGAAGAGAGACGCCTGGACGTCGGTGGCCAGCTCGCGCGACTCGTCAATTTTGTCCTTGAGGGTGATCTTCTTGACCAGGTCCTGCAGCTCGAAGATCGACTTTTCCGACACGGCGTTTTCGCGGGCGGCCACCTCCAGCGCATCGGCGTTGGAGGTGAAGTTCAGGTAGTACGTCTCCACTCCGCGGGCCGTCGGGTCGCTGCTGGAGTTGGCGTGGATGGAGATGAACAGGTCGGCCTGGTGTTCGTTAGCGATGGCGGTGCGAGTTTCCAGCGGGATGAACGTGTCGTCATCGCGGGTGTAGATGACGTCTGCGCCCAGGCGAGTCTCCAGCATGCGGCCGAGGCGAAGGGCGACGTCGAGGACCAGGTCTTTCTCCAGCAGGCCGTTCGGGCCGATGGTGCCAGTGTCATGACCGCCGTGGCCGGCGTCGATGACAATGCGTCCGATCTTGAGGCCGAGGGCGCGAATCAGGCTGCGGTCGCCAGCTGAGGTGGGTGCGGCTTCATGACTCGGAGGCACCGTGGCATCGGCAACCTTGGTCGTCTTCTTGGAATTCTTGGAGCGCGGCGCAACCGCAACTGCGGTCGGCGCGGTCGTGGGCTGCGTGGTCGCCTTCAACTCGGGGCCGCTGGTGTCACCTGGGCCGGAAAATAACGGATCGGACGGCTTGCTGGTCGCCGTGGTGGTTGACTTCGCCGACTTGGTGGTCGTCGGCTTGGGAACCGTAGGGGTCGCCGACGCGGCCGTGTCCGTCGCCAGGGTGTCTGGCGGCTTGCTGGTGGTTGGCTTCGAGCTCGAGCTGGCGACGTCGGCAACGTCATCATCATCGCCAACGACCACCTTGCGAGGCGTCGGCTTGGGAGCGATTGCGGCCGTAGTCGGCGGTGCAGCGGCTACCGTCTTACTTCCCAACGACGCGGCATTCTTCCCACCGCTGGTTGCGGGCGGAATCGCAGCCTTGCCCGGCTCGTTGGCTTTCTCGACCGAGCGATAGGAGTTCTCCTTCTCCACGGCGGTGATTGAGCCCACGTTATTGCTGGCGTTAGCGGATGCGTTGGCCTGCGCGATAAGGGATTGCGATTGCGGCTGCCGCCCGTGAATGTCGATGATCAAGCGGTACGGATTAGGCAGCAGAAACGCGGAATAGTCGGAGACATCGGCGACTTCCAGCACCACGCGGGTCGATCCGCGCTGATATTGCGCGACGCGAATTTTCTTCAGGAAGCCATCCCTCACATCGAAGCTCTTGCCCACCAGCACCGAGGCCAGTTTGGTGTCGGGCAAGTCGAAGAAGATGCGGTCCGGATCTGGCACGCGGCCGGCTTCGTACTTCACTTCGCTGTCGACGTCGATGGCCACGCGGGTGTAGTCCGGCGTGGACCAGTGGCGGATACCCGTGACCAGCGCCAGGCTGGAAGAGTGCTTCTTCACGGTGGCCGTCGCCGGAGTTACGCTTCCGGCCGTGGAGGCGGATGCGGAGGCGGGCGCAGCTTCGACGGGAGGAGCCTGATTCCTGGCAGCGGGCTGCGGCTCATCGACCGGCTTCTTCGCCGGTGTGGGCTGATCGAGTTCAGCCAGCGCCTGCTTCGCTTCGGGCGCCAGCGAGTTACGTGGATAGTGGCTGAGGAACTCGTCGAAGGTTTGGCGAGCGGCATCTTTGTCGCCCAGGTCTTCCTTATAAATCTGCCCGATGGTGAACAGCGCCTGGAAGCGGTATTTGCTGCCGGGATATTCGCGGCGCAGGAATTCATATTCACCAATGGCGGCGCGCAGGTCTTTCTCACCCGGCTGGAACTGGCGGCCCGACTCGGCCAAAAGTTCGGCGACCGCGACCACACTGACATCGGCCTTACTGGAGGCTGGCGCGACGTAATAGACCTTGCGGTAGGCGTCGGCTACGTGCTGATAGTCCTTGCGGGTGCGCTGATCGGCGGGACGTCCATTGAGCGCCTCGCGCATTTGCTCGGCTTTATCGAATTGATCACGAGCCTGCTGCTTGCGCGCGGCAGAACTGGGCGGAGCGCCTGCCAGACTGACGCTTTCCAGCACGCAAAGCAGGGCAACCGTGCCCACGGCTCGCAGCCATGATTTCGTCTTGGAAAAAAAGGGCGAGGAAAGGGGTCGCATGCGGAAGCTTCCACCGTTTGTTGCGGAGAAGGGGATCGCCATGCAATCACTTTCCGGATCCGGGTGTGCAGACGCAGCTTCGCCTGCATTCACCGAGGTGGTCCGGGGAGACTTCGTGGTCCAGAGCAAGTCAATTATAGGTTCGGGAGCAAGGGGAACGAGCACTTAAATCGGACGGAATCAGGGGAGTGACCCCACTTGCGCGCTATGTGGTTGGGAGGAAACGGATTGTTGCGGTTGAATTGTCTATGAAGGGAGGTGGATTGTTGATAACCGTTGGTGCGCGGAGCATGTCGTTCTAGACAAACCAGATGGCGATGCGTGTCATCCAACATCTCTGATTCCCATGTCAAAAACTCGCAAGATCATCCAGATTGTCTTGCTCGTGGCCATTGTGGCGGCGGGCATCAACCTTTATCTCACCATGCGGGAGCGGCGCACCGGTCTTCCCGTCGACAAGAAGCCAGAAGTGGCGCTCGATCCCGACTACTACGTGACGCCCAAGAAGCTGCGGCCCACCGACTTGAAGGACGCCAAGGAACTGACCAGGCAGCCTGCGTGGGTGCGCGATGGCTATCGCTACACCTACTATCCGTACGGCGGACACACCGACTTCAAGAACGCCGCGGGCACGCTGGGGCCGCTACAGAAGCTGGACATCAAGGATGTGGTCACCGACCGCACGCCCGACTCGGCTACCCAAAAGCAGGTGATGGCGGTGTTTGAGCAGGATGGCAAGCGCTACGCCGTGCCCATCGGGATGGAAGAAAACGGCGACTACAAGATTTATAGCGACGAGATGCTGTTTATCCAAGACCCGCACCAGTTGTATAAGCACTGGTCGGCCGCGATTTGGAAGGCCGTGGATAATCACGAAGTGAAGCCGGGAATGAATGAACTGCAGGCGACCTTCGCGATTGGTATGGGGGTTCCGGAGGGGACGGGCGCGTCGAATCCGCGGATCGTGAATTTCCCCAACAACGGGCATCCGCTGCGCATCACCTTCACCGATGGCAAAGCCACGGAGATCCAGCCAGGATCGTAGACGCGCGGCCGAGGTTGATTCTACGGCAAGGCCGGGGTGGCGCGGCTGAACAGGCTTTTGATCTGCGGCTGCACCAGGTACCAGATAACAAGAATGCTGATGGCGATGCGAAAGAGCCGGTAGGTTCCGAAGAACAGGGCGAAGTGGATGCCCATCATCAGCAGTCCGGGCAGCGAAAACAGAAGCGAGATTACTGCCAGAGCGATGGACAGGATGCGTCCCCACTCGCGCATGGTCCACATGCCGTATCCGGCGACGGCGGCGATGCCGGCGTAGACCAGGAAGAAAGCTGCACCCACCATGCCAACCATGAATCCAAGCCCGCCTAACGGGCTTTCGTGGGCGCCGCCAAACATGGCTCCCAACACGGTTCCACCCACAACCAGCGACAGTGCCAGCAATGCCAGAAACAGCGCGCTCAGGAAGTGGTAGATCGCAATCAGCACAACGCCGGTTGGGCGCATCACGAGCCTCCTTGTTGGGGTCAGCGGGACGATAAGCCAAGCAGAGTTGCAAGTCAAGCCACGCCGATGGTGGCGCATAATGTTGCTAGCAAAGGAGGAACCTGTGAAAGCCATTCGCGTGCACGAGTTCGGTGGTCCTGAGGTGCTGAAGCTGGAGGAAGTGCCCGATCCGCAGCCGGGAGCAGAGCAGGTGGTGGTGCAGGTCAAGGCGGTTGGGGTGAATCCGGTGGAGGCATACGTCCGCACCGGGACCTACGCGTCGAAGCCCAACCTGCCGTATACGCCGGGAAGCGATGCGGCGGGGATCGTGAAGGCCGTTGGTAGCGAGGTGAAAGACTTCAAACCGGGCGATCGGGTGTATTTCACCGGCTCCAGGACCGGCGCTTATGCAGAACTCGCGTTGTGCGATGAGGGCAAGGTTCATCACCTGCCGGACCAAGTTAGCTTCGAGCAGGGCGCAGCGATGGGCGTGCCTTACGGCACTGCCTATCGCGGTTTGTTTGTGCGGGCCGAGGCCAAGCCGGCGGAGACGGTGCTGGTTCATGGCGCCAGCGGCGGCGTGGGGACGGCCGCGGTTCAGTTGGCGCGAGCGGCTGGACTGACGGTAATCGGCACCGCCGGCAGCGAAGCCGGCATGAAGCTGGTGAAGGAGCAAGGTGCCCATCATGTGCTCAATCATTCAGCCGATGGCTACCTGGATGAGTTGATGAAGCTGACTGCCGGGCAGGGAGTGAACGTGATCGTCGAATTGCTGGCCAATAAGAACTTGGCGAAAGACCTGACCGTGATGGCGAAAAAGGGCCGCGTGGCTGTTATCGGGAACCGCGGCACTATCGAGATCAACCCGCGCGACGCCATGGCACGCGAGGTCGACATTCGCGGCGTCACCCTGATGAACACCTCTGACCAGGAGTACAAGCTCATCTACGCAGCGCTCGACGCGGGCCTGGAAGATGGAACACTGCGTCCCGTGGTCGGGCAGAAAATCCCGTTGGCCGAAGCTGCGCGCGCGCACCAGGAGATCATGCAGCCCTCCGGCGCGCACGGGAAAATGGTGCTGATCCCGTGAACTTATCCGTCGCAGTGGTAGTTCCGAATCGCCTGGTGAGTATTGCGACAATCGCCTGGGCGATCCGGTTGGTCAGACGAATGGGTGTACCGGCGCGCCCAGCTTTTGCAGGATAGATTCCAGCAAGCTGCACCGATCGCGCAACGCTGTCTTGAATTCGTAGTGATAAGCCTTGGGGATTTCTCTCGCGATGTGCCGGTGCTCTTCCTGTAAAAGCTCCGCCAGCAGCTCGTACTCGTTGTCGGTCAACCGCAGTTCCATGCTGACCTCCGCCGACCTGAGAGTTTGAGCCCATTCTAGCGCCGGGTTGCCGATTAGGTGACGGGAGAATTTTCCGAAGCGGCGCTGGAGTGCCAATCCGGGTACATTTGCCGGAACGTCGGGTCGGAGCTTGCCTGCGGCCATTACAATCAAGCCATGTTGCGCCTGGCCCTGGCCGCCCAATGTTTGGTTTGCGCCGTGGTGTGCCTTGCCGCTCCGTCAGCCGGCGCGCGGGCTGACGGCTCGCCGTTACAGGCGTCGGTGGATCGCTCGATGCAAGGTCAGCGCGGGACGGTCGTGGTTCTCGATGTTCATTCCGGCCGCGTGCTGGCTTCCTATCATCTGGATGTGGCAGCGCGTCGAGTAGCGGCGCCGGGGTCGAGCCTGAAGACCTTTACACTGTTGGCGCTGCTGCAATCAGGCAAGGTGGATGCGCACACCGCGTTGGTATGCCAACGTCCCCTGACGGTGGCTGGTCACCGCTTGGATTGCAGCCATCCTGATACCAAACAGCCGCTCGATCCCGCCATGGCTTTGGCGTACTCCTGTAATTCTTATTTCACGACCGTCGCCACGCGGTTGACGCCCGCGCAACTGCGCGACAGCCTGGTACGCGATGGGTTCACAGCTATGACATCGCTTGCTCCCAACGAATCCGCGGGGAACGTCGCCTTGGCGCAGTCGCCGGAGCAGTTGCAACTGCAGGCGGTCGGGGAGTGGGGCGTCGAGATAACTCCGCTGGAGATGGTAAGCGCGTATCGCAAGGTCGCATTGCTCGAGGGCAAGCACGAGGAGAAGCTGGCGCCGCTGTTCGACGGTCTGGAGCAATCCGTGGCTTACGGCATGGGCCATGCGGCGCAGCCCGCTGCGGCCATAAAGGTGGCGGGAAAGACCGGGACGGCTCCGTCGGATGAAGGTCCGTGGACGCACGCCTGGTTTGCCGGCTACGCACCAGCCAACGATCCGGCAATTGTGCTGGTGGTGTTCTTGGAGAAGGGACATGGCGGAAGCGACGCCGCCGGAGCGGCACGCGAGATCTTCGCAGCCTACGCAGGCGAGATTCGGCGGGAAGCTGAATGGAGCACGGGGGCGCATCCATGAAGCGATTATTCGTTGCCTTGGCTCTGCTGTTAAGTGCCCTGCTTACAGGAGGGGCGCGTCCGCTTCCCAACGATGCAGCCGAGCGAAACGATTTCCCGCACACGGTGCGAATCAGGTTGTGGTACCTGCATCCCCCGCATGATTTGCGGCTGCACGCCGAGCCAGGACAGGCGCAGGTAAAAAAGTGCGTCACCTGCAAGGACGCTCCGGTTACAGCGTTGGCGCTGCATGCTGCCGGTTCTTCCGTGCAGATGGATGGCGACAAAGCGAGCACGACGGAACTTCGGATTAGCGGGGCTTACCAGATGAGTGCTTCGGGGGAGCCGCCGGTACACGCCGATTTTCCGGCTGAGGTGAGCGCCAGCGACGGACACCTGCTGATCACTGCGCTGATGCCGATGGAGGAATACATTGCCGGCGTGCTCGCGGGCGAGACCGGCAACTTCAAGTCCGATGAAGCGCTCAAGGCCATGGCCGTGGCAGCGCGGACCTACGCCATGCACTTCGGCAGTCGTCATGCGCTGGACGGCTTTGAGTTTTGCGACACCACGCACTGCCAGGATTTACGGTTGGCGGGGATCGATCCGCACTTGCGCCGAATTGCCGACGCCACTGCCGGTGAGGTGCTGTGGTACGACGGGGAGCCGGCAGCAACTTACTACTTCGCCAACTGTGGCGGTAGCACCGAAGACGGCCACTACATTCTGGGCAACAACGAGGCCCTGGCGCCTTACTTGACGCAGCATTCGGATCAGTATTGCGTCCGCAATGGCGGAACCCAGTGGCGCAGCGAAGTTTCCAAGCGCGAGTTGCAGGCTGCTCTGGCGGACGAAGGCGTTACCATCCCCGGGAAACTGAGATCGGTAACGGTACTGCACCGCACCGAAAGTGGACGGGTGGAATTTCTCCGCGTCAATGGCAGCGTGACGGTATCAGGGCTGGTATTCCGTTCAGCTGTGGGACGACACATCGGATGGGACCGGCTGAAGAGCAACTTGTACGACGTGAGCGATCGCGGCGACCAGCTTGCCTTTCACGGGCGCGGCTCGGGACATGGCGTAGGCATGTGCCAGATTGGTGCCGAAGTGATGGGTGAGGAAGGGCGCACCTACCGGCAGATTCTGGCGTTTTATTATCCCGGAACGCGCTTGGGTGTGTCCGCGCAGGGGACGCCATGGCAACAACTGGCCAGCGAAGATGTTGAGTTGCTCACCACCACGCCGGAGCGCGACCGCTCGCTGCTGCCGGTGGCGACCCGCTTTGTGCACGAGTCGGAGGAGAGCACCGGGCTTCTTTATCGGACCAAGCCAAGACTAAAGGTTTATGCCACGGTTGCGGACTTTCGAAACTCCACCGGCGAGCCGGGATGGGTGGCGGCCTCCACCCGCGGCCGCACCATCCAGATGCAGCCAGCGACAACCCTGCGCGATGCCGGTACGCTGGATAGCACCCTGCGCCACGAGTTGCTGCACATGCTGGTCGAGTCCTACGCCAGGCCGGGGACGCCGCAATGGTTTCGCGAAGGGCTGGTGCTCTACCTGACCTCACCTGACCAGGCAGTACGACAATCAGCTGCGTTGGTCGACACGCTAGCGTTGGAAAAATCGTTGCGCTCGCCGCAGAGTCAGGAAGAGTTGCGTCAGGCTTACGCCGAAGCGCGGGTACGGGTAGCGCAACTGGCACAGCAACACGGGAAAGACGCTCTAATTGGATGGGTACAAAGCGGCCTGCCGCCAGAGCTACTGGGTAGCGCTGGTCCGATCCACTCCGGAGGACGGTAAATCGGGAATCGGATCCGGGTCTTGCTTCTCGGCCCATTCACCTACGACCAGCAACATCGCCACCCAAGTTGAAATAAAAACAACATAGGCGATAGAGAGGCGCAATCCTGCGCTCCAGGCTTGCTGCCGCAATGTCGCAAGATCGGGAATCCACCACACCAGCTTGTACGGGATGTAGACGCCGATAATCGCCAGCGTCCAGAACCATAGCCAGTAGGAAGCGCGTTTCAGGACGCGAGCCGACCGGGCCATGCGTTGCGTTTTTAGCCCAACGGCAGAGACGGTGCTCGCCATGGGCAGCCAAGTCATAAGCGCCAGTCCGAAGATCACGCACAGCAGCCAGTCGGCCGCATGCATCATTTGTCGCGGACTGCCAACGCGCAGGCCGGCCGGCAACTTCTGCCAGAACCAGACCCCGAACTGCGGCGTGTACTTGTGCATCCACAGGAGACAAAGCGCAAAGCAGCCAAACAGGATGGCCCAAAACGCCAGCGCGACCAGGTGCCGCAGGGCATGACGGAAGGCCCGCCCGACAGTTGCATGCTCGCGAAACTCTGCAATCCGGAAATAGGCGAACGAGCCGGTGCGCAGCCACACTCCGCAGAAGATGACCAGGATGGCCAGCAGCCCCGAGCCCGCCACCTGCCAGCCATGCGCATCCGGCAGCAGCAGCCAGAAGTAGACGCAGGCCACCAGCGCGGCATTGCCGACGAGATTCAGCAGCCACATTTTCGCCGCGCCACTGTGTTTCGGTCTCATTTCACGGTCACCGTCAGGGCATCGCTGGTGGAGAGATACTCCGGCTGATACATGGGCTGCACGCTGGTCGGGCTCACGCGGAAGACGCCCGGGTTTACCACCTTCAGCAGGTACACGTACTCATGCTGTCCCTGCGAAAAATACTGGTTGAAGAACGTAGTGCGATCGTCGCGCAGTTCGCGGTCGCTATACCAGCGTCCCCACCACGTCGGCTGCTCGTCCAGTTGGTAAAGGTCATCGCGCGCAATCGACTCCGTGCCCGACGGAATCGGGTCTTCGATCATCAGGTACTTCCAGTCGTTGCCGCCGACCGTGATGCGCACCGCCAGCGTATCGCCCACCTGCACGGGACCGGAGAGGCCATCGAGGTGGTACACCACGTGGCCGTCCTTCTGCTGCGGCGTCAGCTTGAAGTACTGCCGGGCGGTGCTCAGCTTGAACGAACCAGTATTCACGACTTTGGATTCATTCGAGTAATACTCGCCGCGCGTCGACCAGTACAGGCGTCCGTCGCCCGTCTTGACGATGCGAACCTGGTTGACCTCGCCGGCGAGTTGCGGCTCGTTCAAGGTAATGGTGGCCGCGGGCGCTAACGCGTCGGCGGGCGTGAACTTCCGGGTGGCCACGCTCTTGCCGTTCACTTGCACGTCGACGCTGTAGTTCGGCTTCAGCTCCTGGGTGCGTTGCAGGTAATCCGTAAGGCCGTAAATGACCATGGCGGTCTGCTCGGTCGAATCCCAGTAATAGCCTTCGCTGCGATGGCTTACCAGATAGACGGCAGCCTTAGGCAGCAGCGCACTGTTGGCATCGGTGTGATTGATTAGCTTGAGCGCATATGCGGTCGACTCCGGTGTCGTGTCGCCACTGAAGTCCATCAGGTAGTTCGTGTCGCTCGGCCACCAGGCCTGCGAGTCGTCCTGCTTGGCTTCGCTTTCCAGTTGCGTGGTCAGGTCTTTGGCGCGGGAGTCGTTCAACTCCAGCATGGATAGACCGAGCACCGCTTCGCCATATGCGGTGAGCGTCGACTTCTGCTTCCACACTGCATCGACGCACGGCAGTGTCTTTCACACCGCTCAGCACCAGCGCATACGCCATGTACGCCCGCAGATCGGTCCGGACTTTCTGTGAGTGATCGAACTGTCCGCGCAGCCACTCGCGGCCTTTGTCGATGGCATCCTGCTTGACGTCGAAGCCGGCTGATTTGGCCTGGCTCAACCCGGCCAAGCACATAAGCGGTCATGAAGGCGTGGCTGTCGTCGGTCTGCCACCAACCCCATCCGCCGTCTTCATGCTGATAGGTGTACAGGCGGTCGAGTCCGGCCTGCACCTGCTTGTGCAGCGTCTGCGGGTCGATGTTCGACTTCACGCCTAGCTTTTGCAGGGCGTCGGCCACCAGCACGTCGGGCAGGAAGCTGGACATGGTCTGCTCGGTGCATCCGTAGGGATAGGACGTAAGGTAGTCGAGCGCCGAGAAGACCGAGCCGGCAATCGACGGGGTAACACTGATGGTCAGCTTGCGCGTGCCGGACTCTGCGCCCGCCGGGAAAGTTATCGGCAGGGAAGTATCGCTGGTGCCGGCGCCGGCGATCGAGCCTGACTTCGACATCGCCAGCTTCACCCCGAAGGGCACCACCGGCAAAGTGAGTTCCATCGCGTCGCTCTCGACGTCAGTCAGCGCCTTACCCGTTACTTTGGCCGAATCGACATTCAGCACCCGCACGCGGTAATCGACTTTGACCAGTCCACGCGTCGGCACGTTAATGTTCTGCTGTGCGCCGTCCAGCACCTGCAGGCCTTCGAACTGCATCGACACTTGCGCCGTCTTGTCGTTGGGCAGGTAGTTTTGCACGATGGTGGACAGGGTGATCTCGTCGCCGCGGCGGAAGAAGCGCGGCACTACCAGGCGCACCATGATGTTCTTGCGCACCACGGCGTTCATGACGGCGCTGCCGACCTTGGTATCTTGCGTGACGCCGCGTGTCGTGGCACGCCAGGAAGTGATGGCGTCGGGATATTCGAACTTCACCGTGGCCTGGCCATTAGCAGCGGTGCGCACGTCAGCCACCCAGAAGGCGGTATCAGGGAAGGCCTTACGAATCTTAGGCTGCACCAGCCGTTCAGGTTTGAGCTGTGCCATCGATTTCGACGAGCGCACGCTGGCCAATTGCATCTTGCGCTTGCCCGCCTGGCCGTTGAAGTAGTAGGTCAGCGAAGTCTCGGTGCTGACCTGCGAGTACACCTTGCCGTAGAAGGCATTCATGATGCTGCCGGCAACTTCCGGCTTGATGGCATAGATAGCTTCGTCGACGACGCCCAGGCTGAACTCCGCCGCGATGGGCTTGCCGGCGGAGTCGCTGGCTTTGATGGTGTAGCTGGCCGCTTCGCCCGGCTGGTACTGCGGCTTGGAGGGCAGCAGTTGCACGTTGAGCTGGTGCTGCAGCGGGGGCACAGTCAGGCTCTTCGATCCCTGGTAAAGCTTGTTGTTGCGAATGAAGACAGCGGCCACGTAAAAGTTCGGCGCGTATTCCGGCTGGATGGGGACATCGACTGTAATGCTGCCGCCGGCGCTCTTGATCACCTGGCCGGTGTAAAGTCCGTTGCCCTCGGCGGTCACCAGCACGGAGGTCGGCTCTTTGGGAGTGACGATCAGCACGTGCGCGGTCTCGCCCGGAACGTAGGTCTTCTTGTCAGGGACAATCTGCACGCGTTCTTCAGCCGGGCCGCTCCACCACGGGCTTTCGCCAGGAGCCCACAGGTAGGTGGTGGTTTCGATGTCGCGTTTCTCCGGCGTGGTGGCAACGATCCGCACGCGGTACTCGCCAGAGTCAGGAATGTTCAGCTTAACTTGCGCTTTGCCGCTCGCGTCGGTTTGGCCCTGCGTAGTCGCGACCGATGCTCCCGCGCCTTTGCGCCAGTCCCAGCGATTCATCTCCACGCTGAACGAAGTTTGGATGGGCTTGCGATCGTAGTCCTGCGCCGTCACGGTAACGATCGCGGTGCTGCCCTTGGTGTAGACGTAGGAGTTGGGCTCGGCCGTCAGGAAGAATGGGCCATAGGTCGCCAGCGCGAAGCCGTGTCCGGCAATCTCGCGGTTACCTGCGTCGGTGACACGCGCTTCGATGCGATACACCAGGTCCTGCTTCTTGCTGTCGACGCGGGTGGGAATTTCAATTTGCAGCTTGCCATCGGCGTCAAGCGTGCCGCTCTTCTCGCTCTCCTGATCGCCGCCGTAGCTATCATCGTCTTCCGCGTTTTCGCCGTTGTCCCCGCCGCCTTCGCCGCCGCCGGCGTCCGCCGTGTCGTCGTCATCGGAACGACCGAGAGGCCAATAGGTCGAAGTGTGAACCACCCACGTGACTTTGGCATTGGCCACGGGTTCGCCGAAGTAATAGCGGGCGTCGATCGTAGCCTTGATCTTCTGGCCTTGCAGCACGCGCGGCGTCTGGGCTGTGACCTTCACGGCGTATTCGGGCTTCTTATATTCCTCCACCGAGAAACTTGTACCTTCGACGTAGCGTTCGCCCATCTGCATGTTCAGGTAGTACGAACCCAGGTGAGCGTCCTTGGGAATCTGATAATCCCAGTGCGCGGTGCCCATATCGGAGAGTTTCGCGGTCTGGTTCCACATGACGTCATAGGTTTGCGGATCGCGCATCTCGAGTCGCAGATCCTGACCCTGTGGAATGCTGTAACCACTGGCAATCTGCGAACGGACGATGGCCTTAAAGTGAACCGTGTCGCCGGGACGGTACACCGGGCGGTCGGTATAGGTGTAGCCCTTCAGGCTGCGATTGGGATCGTCGCCCAGGTTCCATGCACCCGGAGTGTTGATGGCAAACTCATCTTTATTGGTGGCCAGGACGGCGACGTTTTCCGGCTTGGCCTGGCTGATCGGGGTGTCGACCAGACCCTGCTGGTCGGTGGGCTTCGACGCCACTTCTTTCTGGTCGATCCAGACTTTCACGGGCATACCGGCTATGGGATCGCCACTGCGCCGATCCACCACGAAGCTCATCAGGCGGCCCGGGCCGGCCTTGGTGATGATGGCAACTTCGGTGATGACGACAATGGTGTAAGCGCGCAGCTTGCCGTCGGTGGCTTCTACCAGGTAAACGCCCTTGTCGCTGACCGGGACGGGCAGATTCATGCTCTCCCACTGATCATGGGCCGGAACCGACCACTGCCAGACGGAGACGACCTGTTGCTGGTTCAGCACCGGCACTTGGGCGTAGCTGGCGACCTTTGCCCCTTGCTTCTGCTCGCCGCCGCCCATCTGCCACAGACGAATCTCGTGACGCGAATCGGGTGAGAACTGGCCGCGGAGGAAGTCGCGAATCCATGCCCAGACTCGATGCTTCCAGGCGTGGAACTTCTCCAGCCAGGTGTGCGCCTGCTTGGGCAGTGCCGGACCTTGGCCGCCAAAGTTGTGCAGCTCCTGCATCTGGCTGAAGAACTTCACCGGATCGTTTACCCGATAGACGCGAAACTCAAGTTGACTGACGTTGTGGGCGTTGACCGAAATTTCCGGCTTCTCACCCGGAAGATAGGTGCGCTGGCTGGTGAGGGAAAAATAGGACTCCCCATCGCCGTTGTCCTGCGCAGCCAAGGGCAACACGAAGAATTGCAGTAGAAGGAGAAAGGCGAGGGCGCGGTGAACGAGGATCGTCATTCGCCACCCCGCAGAATGTTCCAGCGATACACGCCGAGGAACGCGGGATTGGAGTTGACCGGACGCCAGCGGGCATCGGGATAGTTCAGCAGTTGCGCGACCGACAGACGCTTCATCTGGCCAGATGAGTTCCCGTCGGGACCGGTGTGGTAGACGACGTATTGTTCCTTGCCCGGCTCCACCTGGCTGCTGCCGACGAAGATCATGGCGTGGAAGGGCATGCGGCCGCCATCCTGGCGGAAGAACAGGATGTCGCCGGGACGGGCGCGACCCAGGCTCCGCCCAATCGAAAAAGTATTGTGACGCCACAACGTTCCTGCATCGGCAAACTGGGCGAAAGCGCCATCGTTCAAGTCGGCTTCGGCGAATTGACCGTCGCGCACACGAAAGATGGCTGCCTGAAGCGGGGTGAATGGATACTGATATTGCTGGATGTCGCCGGCGGCAGCAGGTCCGGCCAGCGCCACGGCGTGCGCCCAAGCCGAGTCATGTTGGCGCAGAGCCTCGCGATACGAGAAGCGTAGAAGAGCGGCACAGTCGTCGATCTCTGACGGCAGCGATTTGCCGCGGTAATACTGCGATTCCGCCAGCAGGGTGAACCAGTGGCGGAAAGCCAGGCGGTCAGCCGGATCGTGCAGACGCAGAAAATCGGGGGTGCCGTCGCCGACGGAGTCAGCCGTGTCTGCCGTCGTTTGCAGCGAAACGTCTCGCGGCGCAAACCCGGGAGCGGTCAGACGGAAGCGGCCGTCGCCCGGGAGCGCTCCCGCCCGAAGCGTAGCCGCCGCAGAAGCGCCTTCGATCGTTAGCGATTCCACCGTAGCCGCATGAGGATTGAGGGAAGCGATTTGCAGGCCGTGAAGTCGGCGGCCGTTGGCTGAGCGGATACGCAGTTCCGCAGAGCTGAATCCATCAGCAGGCAGCGTGTTGGCGGCGAGTTCGATGACGAAGGCGGAGGGAGCAGCAGAGCGATACAAAGTGAAGGCGCAGACCGCCGAGACTACCGCCAGCACTGCCAACACCGCCAACCAGCGAGGCACGCCGCGCATGAATCGTCACCCTCCGGAGGGAGAGCGGATTATAACGCACGGGCAGCGGCTGGCAGTTGGCATTTAGCAGTTGGCACTTGACGAATTGCTAAGTCGATCCACTACGGGAAGCGAACCAGAACGGCCATCGACCCGATAAACGCCAAGAGCGCAAAGCGAAAAGTTACGAGCTAGCTGCCAGTTGCCGCAATTCCTGCAACAACCGCTCCACTTCTTCCGCGGTGTTGTAGTGCGCCAGGCCGATGCGCAGCATGCCGCCGCTCTGTTCCACACCTAAGCGGTCGGCCAGGTCGATGGCGTAGTAGTTACCATCCCAGGTGAAGATGCCCTGCTCGCCCAGGCGCGCCGCCAGCTCTTGCGGAGTGTGTTTTTCCATACGGATGGCGACCGTCGGCGTGCGGCGGTCGAACTTCGCCGGGTCTTTGATGCCATAGAAGGTCAGCCCAGGTATAGCCAGGAGGCCGCTGATCAGTTGCTCCGCCAGTTCACGCTCATGCTGCCGAATTGCCTCAAAGGCAGCCATGATAGCCTCGCGGCGCGAGCCCACTTCCGGACTGTGTCTGCTGCCCAGATCGGCGAGATAGTCAATGGCAGCCGTCAGCCCGGCGAGCCCTTCATGGTTCTGCGTGCCGGTTTCCCAGCGGTCGGGCAGCTTTTCGGAGGCGGCGCGCACTTTGTAGGGACGCAGGCGCTGCAGCTGCTCGCGCTTGCCGTAAAGCACGCCCAGGTGCGGTCCAAAGAACTTATAGCTGGAGCAGGCCAGAAAGTCGCAATCCAACGCCTTTACGTCGATGGGGCCGTGCGGAGCGTAGTGGACGGCATCCACGAAAGCCATAGCCCCAGCCGCGTGCGACAGCCGCACCGCTTCGGCGACATCGTTAATGGTGCCAACGGCGTTGGCTGCCCAGCCGACCGCAACCACGCGGGTGTTCTTACGAATCTTGGCCGACAGATCGAAGGTGTCCAACGTGCAGTCGCCGGGCCTGATGTCGGCAGTGCGCACCTTTACGCCACGCTCCTCCAGGCAGACCCACGGAGATACGTTAGCGTCGTGATCAAGACAAGTCACCAGCAGTTCGTCGCCGCTCTTCAGTTCGCGGCCGATGGCGCGGCTTAGCGCGAAGGTCAGTGTCGTCATATTGGCGCCAAAGACGACTTCGTCGGCGGAACAATTGAGAAAGTCAGCCATGGCGGCGCGCGCTTCGGCAATTACGTGGTCGGTGCGCCGGCTGGTGGCGAAAGCGCCATGGGTATTGGAGTTCGAGGTGGACAGATACGCTGCGATGGCGTCGATGACTCGCTGCGGAACCTGGGTGCCCCCGGGCGCGTCGAAGAAAACCGCGGGATGCCCATTGACACTCTGCCGCAGAGCAGGGAACTGCTCGCGAACCCAGGCGATATCCAGCTTGCTGACGGAAGTGGCCGTGTTTGCACTCGAAGACATGACTTTAGGAACTCCTGACCGCGGTGAGAAAGTCGGCCAACAAACCATAGGCCGTAGTTTCCAGTCCGGGGTCCTGCTCGGTAATGATCAATTGCGGGAGAATGTCGGTCGCAAAGCTGATGACGGACGACGTTCCCTTCACTTGTGCCAGCGGGTCTGACAGCTTCAGCCGCTCAGGCTTCACCCGCCCGGCCACCAGGCCGTTCGCATCCCGCGAGGCGCTACAAACCAACTTCCAAGCTTCGCCTGTGTAGCGGGCTTCGCGCAACTGGGCAGCGGTGACTCCCCGGATGCCCGTTCGCTCAATGTCCTCCGGCCTCAACTCGGCATTCATCAAAACGTTGGCCAGGGCTACGACCTTGACCGCAGCGTCCACGCCTTCAATATCGTCAATAGGGTCGGATTCGGCCACACCCAGACGCTGCGCCTCCCGGACCGCATCCTCGAAGCTCATGCCGGCTTCCATGCTCTCCAGAATGACATTGGTCGTCGAGTTCAGGACGCCGCGGAAGCCTTGGATCTCGACCGCCGGCATGGCTTCGCGAAACAGCGAAAAGATGGGCACGCCATCCATAACCGACGACTCGAAGAGGAAGCGCCGCCCTTTTTTCGCCGCCAGGGCTGCTCAATTCGCGGTAGCCGTGGACCACCGGTCCTTTGTTGGCGGTGATCGCGTGAGCGCCGGCTTCCAGGGCCCCACGCAGATGGTCGATTGCCGGCTGGCCGCTAGCCGCGTTCAGCGAAGTTGTCTCGAACAGTACGTCGATTCGGCCAATCCGCAGCCAATCACCCAGATTTTCCTGCTTTTGCGCTGCAGAAAAGTCTCCTGCCACCAATCTCTCAGGGTCGAAGCAATTCGGTGCGGCAAGCCAGCCCAGGCGACGCGAAGCTATGCCGGTAATCTGCCACTCGATTTGGTAGCGGCTTGCCAGTTCCTCTTGTTTGCGCCGGAGGAGGGCGACGAAAGCTTGGCCAACGTTGCCAAAGCCAACCATGCCTAGCTTATAAGTGCGGATGGATGTCCCCCAAGGGTGAAGCGGCGTTCCCCCTATTGTAAACGGGGGATGAGACGCTGTAATCCGTGATAAAGGGTTGGGCCTGCGGCTGTTTTTCCACCCGAATTTCGTACCGATTTGTCGTCTCCGATCATCTATTGTGATGGCCCTTGTCAGGGCTGGCTGGAGGGGTATAATCCGTGGCTGCGGTCAGATATAATTTCGAGTTAAGCTGAATTCCGAATGCTTCTATCCCTTCGATTGCCGCAGAAGCAGCTTCCGCAGAAGTCTGCCAGGCACGCAGCATTTTCGGCCCCGCAGCGTAACAAATTGACACTATCCTGAATTTGAAGGAGCTCGGAATGGCCATTAAGGCAAGTGAGTTTGTTTGGCACAATGGTCGCCTGATTCCCTGGGATGACGCCAAGCTCCACGTGATGGCCCACGTGGTGAACTATGGATCATCGGTATTCGAAGGAATTCGGTGCTACCAAACCGCCAAAGGCCCCGCGGTGTTTCGCCTGCGGGATCACACCCAACGCCTGCTGGAGTCGTGCAAGATCTATCGTATTGAAGTCGACTACACCCTGGACGAATTGTTGCAGGCGACGGTGGATTTAGTGGCCGCCAACAAGGTTTATCCCTGCTACATCCGTCCCATCGTGCTGCGCGGCTACGGCCAGGTTGGGGTCAACCCCTTCAATTCGCCCACCGATGTGTACATTGCCAACTACGAGTGGGGCAAGTACCTGGGAAGCGCGGATTCCGAGGACGGCGTTGATGTCTGCGTATCTTCGTGGACGCGCCTGGCGCCCAACACCATGCCGACGATGGCTAAGGCCGGCGCCAACTACATGAACTCACAGCTCATCAAGATGGAAGCCATCGTGAATGGCTACAGTGAAGGTATTGCGCTGGACGTAAACGGTTACGTCAGCGAGGGATCGGGTGAGAACGTCTTCGTGGTTCACAAAGGCCGCATCTACACCCCGCCGCTGGGCAACAGCGTACTGCCCGGCATTACCCGTAATTCTGTATTGCACATCGCGCAGGAGCTCGGTATCCCGGTGATTGAGCAGATTATTCCCCGCGAAATGCTCTACATCTGCGATGAGCTGTTCTTCAGCGGCACGGCTGCCGAAATCACGCCCATCCGTTCCGTGGACAAAATCACGGTAGGCCATGGCGTTGCCGGTCCCGTCACCAAGTCGGTTCGCAAGGAGTTCTACAACATTGTGAATGGCTTGGCGGAAGACCGTTTTGGCTGGCTCACGCCGGTCCCGGTGAAACAGCCGGTTAGCGTGTAGAAGCTTTTCAGATCAATACAAAAGGGCGCAAACTCTGCGCCCTTTTTTCATTCTACGAAGGTGCTTGCCGACGAGGCACAACTTGCCTGTTTGTCCGGCTAAGAAACACCGGGCAGCCGATTTCCCATACTCCACCGCATAGCCAGCCTGGCCGAGGTTACTTTGCCTGGAGACCGGCGATGTAGTTGGTCAGGTTGCGGATTCGAAGCTGAACCACGGCCTCGTTCTGTTTGCTCATGTTGGAGAAAATTGGGCCCCAAACCGGCATATCTTTGCTGCCGTGAGCCGGGGTCAGTGCGTCGCCTTTGATGATTTGCGCGACATGAGCCTCGGGGAACTTGCCGCCGTTCTTGGCAGCCAGTTGAGTCAGGTCGGCTGGCGGAGTCTTCAGAGCTGCCGCGGCCGGGCCGTTGCCCTTCCCACCCTGGCCATGGCAAGCGGCGCAGTAGGAGTCGAACATTTGCCGTCCGGAGGCGGGGTCAGTGTACGCCGCAGGTACCTTTTGGATCTCGGGCTTCGTAGCTGCCGGTTTTGCGGAAGTGGTTGCCTGCGCGCTTCCACCGGTCTGTGCGGTCAATGAGATAGCGAAAACGAGCAGAAGAGCTGCCGTAAAAACGCCGATGCGTGAACTCATAGTTGCCTCTTTTAAAATGGGCGATAAAGTTATTACGAGTTCACTATGTGCGCGGGTGCGCTTCAGGGTCAGCGATGGTCGTCACAGGTGCGAGATTAGTTGGCGGATATTCCCGAAATGGGAATGACCCACTGCGGCACGGACGGTGGGAGAAGGAACTACATGGTGCGCAAGGTCAAAAATTCATAGTGGCCAGTTGTGGACTAACGATGAGCGGCGCCTCGGTGGCTCGTTGAACGTCCTCGGTTGTCAGGCCGGGGGCAACTTCTTCCAGAACCAGGCCAGTCTGTGTCACCCGGATGTAAGCCATTTCGGTAACGATGGTGTTCACGACTCGCAGACCGGTAATGGGCAAGGTACAGCGCTTGAGTATCTTGGGAGCGCCGTCGCGGGTGGTGTGTTCCATAGCCACGATGACCCGTTTGGCGCTGGCGACCAGGTCCATGGCCCCGCCCATGCCCTTGACCATCTTGCCGGGGATCATCCAGTTGGCCAAGTTGCCTTCCTCGTCGACTTCCATAGCTCCCAGCACACTCAGATCGATGTGGCCGCCGCGGATCATAGCGAACGATTCGGCACTGGAGAAGTACGCGGTGCCCGGCAGCTCCGACACGGTTTCCTTGCCGGCGTTGATAAGATCGCCGTCCTCCTCCCCGGCGAGCGGATAAGGGCCGACGCCCATCATTCCGTTCTCGCTTTGGAGCACGACTTCGACGCCCGGCGGCACGCAGTTGGCCACCAGTGTTGGCATGCCGATGCCCAGGTTGACGTAGAAGCCGTCGCGCAGTTCGCGAGCTACGCGCTTCACAATGCGATCCCGCTTTTCGTTGTCTTTTTGCTTTGCGATGTTGGGAGTGGTCGCCATGATCTTGGTCCTTACGCCTTCCGCACGGTTCTGCGCTCAATGCGCTTTTCGTGATCCGAGCCTTCAAAGATGCGCTGTACGTACACACTGGGCGTGTGGACCTGGTCGGGTTCGATGTCACCAGGTTCCACCAGGTGCTCGACTTCGGCGATAGTGATTCTGCCCGCCGTGGCCATCATGGGATTGAAGTTGCGGGCCGTTTTGCGATAAACGAGATTGCCCCAGCGATCGCCCTTCCATGCCTTAACCAGTGCGAAGTCGGCGGTCATCGCGCGTTCTAATACATAAGGACGGCCATCGAACTGGCGCGTCTCCTTGCCTTCCGCGACCACTGTTCCGAAGCCGGTTGGCGTGTAGAACGCCGGAATGCCGGCACCCCCAGCACGGATGCGCTCGGCCAGAGTGCCCTGCGGGACCAGTTCCAGGTCGATGCGGCCGGTCAGAACCATCTCTTCCAGCAGGCGATTTTCGCCGACATAGCTACCCTTGTGTGAGGTGATCTGTCCGGCGGCCAGCATCAGTCCGAGTCCGAAGTCGTCGACCCCGACGTTGTTGCTGATGGTATGCAGGTTCTTGACGCCCTTGCGTACCAGCGCCTGGATGAGGTTCTCAGGGATGCCGCACAGACCGAAGCCGCCGACCATGATGGTGGCGCCATCCTGAATGTCATGGACCGCCTCATCGGCGTTCGCAACTACCTTGTTCATTGGCATAAATTTCGTGATTCCGACTGGCGATTGTAATGGCCTGGTTGCTTCCGCGCCAAGTAGTCGGCAGGAGGTGTGATTTGCTGCCCTCGTGATGACAATCCAGAAAGGGCGAGGCTTTTGGCGATAAGGCGCAGCAAACGTCACGAAGCATGACTGCTGACTGCTGACTGCTGACAATTACTTCTCCCCAAACTTGTTTGCGCTCTCAAACATCAGCCGGAGTTCGGGACCGCGCAGGTTGTCGCGCAAATGGGCCAACTGCTGCTCATAATGCTGGATAGCATCATCGATGTTATCGCTGTTGGTGAGCGCGATGTCCCGCCACATGGAATACGGGCTCATGGCGATACGCGTCATCTCGCGTAAAGCCCGGCCGCCGATCTGTTTGACGGTCTCATCGTCGCCGAACTCCTCGCGGAGGGCCGATGCCAACGCGGTCGCCATCATCTGGGGCAGGTGGCTGATCCAGGCACAGAGGCGGTCATGCCGCTCGGCCTCCAGCGTGATTACCCGCGCGCCGATCAATGCCAGCAGTTCGAGGAACTCCATCTGTCGCGGAGTGTAGGCTTTCTCGCCGTCAATCGGCGTCACCAGCCAGACGGCGTCGCGATACAGGTCGGCATCCGCGTGCTCGATGCCGCCGTGTTCTTTGCCTGCCATGGGGTGACCGGGCAGTACTCGCTTGGCCGCCTGGTCGCCCAACACCAGCCGTGCGCGGTCGATGAACTGTTGCTTGGTGCTGCCGGTGTCGGTGATAAGGGTCGTCGGTGGAAGCGTGGGAGCCAGGCGCTCCAGCAGCGACAAAATGGCGCCTACGGGAGTCGCCAGTACCACAACGTCGGAGCCGTCCACTGCCTGCTTTACGTCGCTTATGCCACGGTCGATGGCGCCTGAGGCCAGCGCCGCTTCCAAAACTTCCGGCTTATCGCAACCGAGGATCGTACCCGCAAAAGACTGCTGGCGCAGGGCCAGTCCCAGCGACCCACCGATGAGGCCGGTCCCCACGATCGTGATCTGTCGAATCGCCATGACGTTCGCTGGTCCAGAAGTGGTTCAGATGGTACGCCCAACCGCGGGCGCAATCATGCGCAACTGCTCCATCAGTTCAGCAAATTGCTGCGGGAAAAGCGATTGTGCTCCGTCGGAAAGAGCTTCGTCCGGCGAAGGATGCACTTCGATCAGCAAGGCATCTGCACCCGCCGCCACCGATGCTCGTGCCATGGGAGCTACCTTGTCGCGCAGTCCGGTGCCGTGCGACGGGTCGGAGACGATGGGCAAGTGCGAGAGCTTCTGCACGATCGGGATCGCCGAAATGTCGAGCGTGTTGCGGGTGTAGGTTTCGAAGGTGCGGATGCCGCGCTCACATAAAATCACGTCGTAATTGCCGCCCGACATGATGTACTCGGCGGAGAGCAGCAGCTCTTCGATAGTGGCGGCGATGCCGCGCTTCAGCAGCACAGGCTTGCGAATTTTCCCCAGCTCGCGCAGCAGGTTGAAGTTCTGCATGTTACGCGCGCCCACCTGGAAGATATCGATCAGCGGCAGCATAGGCTCGATCTGCGCGATTTCCATGACTTCGCTGATCACCATCAGGCCGTGACGGTCGCCGGCTTCGCGCAGCAGTTGCAGGCCATCCAGACCCAGTCCCTGGAAGGTATACGGAGAACTGCGCGGCTTGAAAGCACCGCCCCGCAAGACTTTTGCCCCCGACTGGGCCACCATTTCGGCTGCCGTGAAAATCTGCTCGCGCGACTCCACCGAGCATGGCCCGGCCATCACCACCACTTCTTTGCCGCCGATCGCGACGCCGTTGGGCAAGCGAACGATTGTGCCTTCCGGGCGGAACGTGCGCCCTACCAGCTTGTACGGGGCGCTGATGCGATGGACGGTTTGCACCCCCGAGAGTACCTCCAGTTCGCGAACGTCGAAGTCGATTCGCTTGCCAACCGCCGCCAGAACACTCTGCCGCTCGCCGGTGGTACGGTGCACGGCAAAGCCCATCTTCATCAGGTGGTTGGTTACATCCTGGATCTGATCTTCGGTTGCCGTCTCCCACATCGCCACAATCATGGTTCGCTCGTTCCCTTTCGATCACCGAGAGCTCTTAGCTCTTTGCTTTGCCACTCGGTACGGTGTTCTCGGAAGTGATCAACTTATTCTTACCGCGTTGGTCCAAAACTCACCGCCATCCGCTATCCACTGCTTTCCATTTCATCCCGTTGCAGCTGGCGCATCACGTCGATGAGCCGCTCGTAAACCTGGCGAAGCTGTTTTTCCGACAGCGGTCCGCGATTCACATTGGCGATTTGCTGATAGACGATTTTCTCCCGGTCCGGCTCATAGACGGGCATCGCCGAAACCCGCTTCAGCCGCCCAATCGCGAGCGCACACTCAGCCCGCTCGTTGAGCATTCGGACCAGATCGCGATCCAGTTCATCAATTCTGTTGCGCCAGTCTTCGATGTCCATGGGCCCATCCGGCTCGTATTTTGTCCCTCGCAACCGTGTTAGTTGCTGGCTACGGCATGTTGCGGCGTTGCGGTGAGGGAAGACAAGAATTCTGACACAGCCGCCGCCTCCCGTCCCGGATTCTGTTCGATACGCTGAACGATGGCGCTGCCGACGACGGCGGCGTCAGCAAAGCTGCCGACCTCGGCAAATTGCTCAGGGGTGGAAACGCCAAAGCCGACCGCGATGGGCAACTTGGTTAGAGCTGCGCAGACGATCGACGAGCGAACGCGCATCGCCGGCCACTTCCTGCCTGGTTCCCGTAATACCCGTACGCGAGATGGCATAGACGAATCCGCGCGAGTGCCGGGCAATGGCTTGTAGACGCGCGTCTGTACTGGTGGGGGCGGCGAGGAAGATGGGAGCAAGCTTATGAGCGCGCATGGCGTGAAGGTAGGTGCCAGCCTCTTCCATAGGAAGATCGGTGACCAGTGCGCCGTCAACTCCTGCCTCCACTGCCGCCGAGCAGAACTTGTCTAATCCGAACTGCAGGATGGGGTTGAGATAAGAAAAGATGATCAATCCTGCCTTGGATTGCTGGCGGACCTGTTTTGCTACGTTGAGAACGCCCGCCAGGTCGGTGCCGTGTTGCAGGGCGCGCTCGCTGGCGCGCTGGATTACCGGGCCGTCCGCCACCGGGTCGCTGAACGGCACGCCCAACTCGATGACATCAGCACCAGCCTGGATAGCCGCCAAAGCAACGTCACGCGAGGTCTCGAGGTCGGGATCTCCACAGGTGATGTAGGCCACCAGCCCGGGCCGCTTTGTGAATCGAATTGCCAAGCTATTTCCTTCCTCCGTGCAGTTCAATATTTTGAGTGAACGCAAAGGTATGCCGCTAAAACTTAAAGTTTTCCCGCAGGATTCCGATGTCTTTGTCGCCACGGCCGGAGACGTTCACGATCACGCATGTCCGACCGCGACATTGTCGGTGCCCGCTTGATGCATTCGGCGATGGCATGGGACGACTCCAGCGCCGGGATGATGCCTTCCATGGTGGCCAGCTTGCGGCAGGCATCCAGCGCTTCCTGGTCGGTCGCCGATACGTATTCCGCCCGTCCCTGGTCGTGCAGCAGGGCATGCTCCGGGCCAATGGCGGGATAATCCAGACCTGCGGAAACCGAGTGGGTCGCGGCAATCTGTCCGGCGGTGTCCTGCAGGACGTAGGAATAGGTGCCCTGCAAAACGCCGGGCCCTCCGCCATCGAAGCGGGCTGCGTGTTCGCCGAGATGGTGACCGCGGCCGCCAGCCTCAACCCCGATCAGCTTAACCTCCGGATCCTTGATGAACTCGTAAAACGCTCCAATGGCATTCGATCCGCCGCCTACACAGGCAATGACCGCCGAGGGAAGCCGGCCTTCTGCCTTGAGAATCTGCTTGCGGGCTTCCACGCTGATGACGCGGTGGAAGTCGCGCACCATGGTGGGATAAGGATGAGCTCCCAGCACGCTGCCCAGAAGATAGTGCGTGGTCCGTACGTTGGTGACCCAGTCACGCATGGCCTCGTTGATGGCGTCTTTCAGGGTGCGCGAGCCGGATTCCACTCCGCGAACCTCGGCTCCCAGCAGGCGCATGCGGAAGACGTTCAGCTCCTGCCGCCGCATGTCCTCGGTACCCATGTAGACCACGCATTCCATACCGAACAGCGCGCACACGGTCGCGGTGGCGACGCCATGCTGGCCCGCGCCGGTTTCGGCGATGATGCGCTGCTTGCCCATCCGGCGCGCCAGCAGCGCCTGCCCGATGCAGTTGTTGATTTTGTGCGCACCGGTGTGCAGCAGGTCTTCGCGCTTCAGATAAATTTTTGCGCCGCCCAGTTCTTTGGTAAGTCGCTCGGCCGGGAACAAGGGCGTCGGCCGGCCTGCAAAATCATTCAGCAGGCGGTGGTACTCGTCGCGGAACGTTTTATCTTTTCGCGCGTCGGCATAGGCGGCTTCCAGTTCCTGCAGGGCCGCCATCAGGGTCTCAGGAACGTAGCGTCCGCCGTAAGCGCCAAAACGTCCGGGCACGGCGCGGATTTTCCTGGACGAATTGGCCGCGGGCGGGCTGCCGGCCGAGGATTCTTGGGTCGTGATGTTCACTTCTTCCATGGGTTCCCTTTACTTCGTGGTGCTCTCGTTTCGGCGGACAGCAGCTACAAATTCTCGCATCTTGCTTTCGGACTTTGATCCCGGAGCGCTCTCCACTCCGGAAACGACGTCGACGCCCCATGGCTCGAACAACTGCAGCGCCCGGCCAACGTTCGCTGCGTTTAATCCGCCGGCAATGATCACCGGCTTCACTTTTCCAATCTCCGAAACCAGAGCCGCTGCTTGCTCCCAATCGAACGCAGCGCCCGTACCCCCGCGCTGTGCGGCCGATCCCGAGTCAATCAGCACCGCGTCGACGCTGCCATCATCCGGCAGAAACTGCGCCACCCTGGTGCGTTCTCTCAACAGTTCGCGCGCCTGCAACGTCTTTATGATCGTCCGTGCACCCAGTTGCCGACGAAACTCCGGTAATGCGGCCGGGGTTTCGTCGCCGTGAAGCTGTACTCCGGTAAGCCCAACCTGATTCGCAATCTCCGCGACGCGTACTGGACTTTCGTTGACGAACACGCCGACGGTCTCGATGCCGCTCGGAAGGATGCTTACGATTTCGGCGGCTGCTGCAACGTCAATTTGTCGCGGGCTCGTGGTAAAGATAAAACCCAGGCCATCCGCCCCAGCCTTTACGCTCAATTGCGCATCGTTCAGGCTCGTCGTGCCGCAAATCTTGATCCACGTCTTGTTCACGCCGCGCATCATCAGATGGCCGCGATTGACTGAGCTAGCAGCTCCCGAAGTGCCGCTCCCGGACGAGGCGCTCGCATCAATGACTCACCGACAAGGAAGGCGTCGAATCCAGCTTGTCGCAGACGAGCGACGTCGTCGGCGGTCTCAATGCCGCTTTCAGCTACCTTAATCACCTCTGGGGGCGTCAGTTCGGCCAGCTCCAGTGAAGTGTTCAGGTCTACCTTGAGGTTGTGCAGGTTACGGTTGTTGACGCCGATGATAGCGAAGTCGGCGTCCAGCGCGCGCTGCAGTTCCATAGCGTCGTGCACTTCGCAAAGCACGTCGAGTTGCTGCTCGCCAGCAACGCGTGCGAGATTTACCAGCTCAGCTTGCGTCAAGGCGGCAACGATCAGCAGGATCGCGCTGGCTCCATAGGCGCGGGCTTCCACAATCTGAAATGGATCGACAATGAAGTCTTTACGCAGGCAAGGAAGCTGAGTGGATGAGGATGCGATTTCCAGGTTTTGCAACGAACCTTGAAAGTAGGGCTCGTCGGTCAGCACGGAAAGCGCAGCGGCTCCGCCGGCTTCTAGTACGCGCGCCAGTTCGGCCACCGGAAAGTCGGCGCGTATCAAGCCTTTCGACGGAGAAGCCTTCTTCAACTCGGCGATCACCGCGACGCCGGCCGCTCCTTTGACTCGTAGCGACTGGCCAAAACCGCGAGGCTGCCGCCGCTCGGCGGCCGCGCTCAAGCCGCGCAGATCGGCCGTAGCTTTGCTGGCAGCAACTCTGCCGCGGGCTACGGCGACGATCTCTTCCAGCTTGGTCGGCATGGGTTCAAAAAGTATACCTGTTTTGGGGGCCATCGCTGTTGTGGGCAACGTGTGGGCCGATTGGTTCATAGCGACGAAGCAGTTGGCATGAAACGTCATGGACCCTGGGTAAGTTGCGGCATAGTCAAGCACCCAAAAGTTGTACTACCGTGAGCGGAAGGTTCTTGGGAAGTCCAGACTTCTCAGCTACCCTGCTGACAATTTCAAAATTGCTAAACCGTAAGCCGGCAGGCGATGTCGGGGAGTACTCGGCTACGGTTACGAAGCGATTGACGATGAAGCAGCACATCTTCATTCCGGTAGTCAGTGTGGTCGTGGGATTGGCCGCGTCTTTTGGAGCCCAGGCACAAACTCTGGCGGGTTTGAACCACGACTTGACGCCGGACATTCCGCGCGTGCGCACCACGGTTAGTGAGCCATCAGGCGCGCGAGTATTGCGGCCGACGGCGTTGGCTGAGTCGAGCCTCTCACGTCTAGCCGCGACCGCTCTGTTCGTCAATGCTGATCTGGCTCGAGCGCGTCGGCTGGCGGCCCGTGCCCTCATGCAGGATCAACAGGACGCCGAGGCATTGTTCGTCCAGATGGAGGCGGCGGCGATGCAGGCCGATGACGCAGCGGCTCTGGACGCGGCCATGCGCCTCTGTGAAATTGGCGTACGCAATCCAGGCGATCTACGGGTGCAGTTAGCGGCTGTACGGGTGCGGGAATATGCCGGCGCCACCACAGATTTTCGTAAAGCAATTCCACGCGTGCAGGCGCTGCTGGTTAACTCGCAGGAACCATGGCCCGAGCTGCATAACGCATTGCTGCAAGCTGCGATGGACGGCGCTTCTGGGGTGGATCCGTACACGGTCGCGCGAAGCGCGGGGATTTTGACCGACTGGCGCATCGTTGGTCCGCTGCACGAACACAGCGTGAGCAGCGGCGGAGAACCGGCAATATCCCCAGCGGACGACCTGGCCAAAGCCACCTACGGAAACCGCCCGGTGGAGAACTTCCAGTTTCCCGACGGCAGAATCACCTTGCCGGACTACCTGTCACGCCGAGGGACCTTTTATGCGGCGACTACGTTTGCCTCGCTGACCGCGCAGAACTGGACCGTGGATGTGGAAAATCCTGGGAGGGTCGAAATCTTCATCGACGGCCAAAGCGTTCTGCGGGCGAGCGCGGCAGGCGACCATACGTCGGCGACGTTTGAGGCATTTCCCGGACCACACCGCGTGTTGGCGAAGTTTGCCGGGCCCAACGCAGGATTGCGAATTGCCTTAACCAAATCGGTCCATAGCGAACGCGCGCCGATTCGCTCCCGGACTTCCGCCCGTGAACTGGCCTACCTTTTAGCCGCCGGCGACTATGCAGTTCGTGATTATGGTGCGGCAATCAAACAGCTTGAGGCGATCTCTGACGCGGGCAATTCCGGGCCATTGCAATTTCTTCTGGCTCAATCGCAGTCGAAGTATGTTCCTTCGCAGCCTGATGTATCCAACTCATGGCGCAAGGTCCAAGCATTGTTGCCAACAGCGCTCGCTGCCGAGAATGCATTGAGCCGCGAGGAACTCATCGGGGGTAACGAGTCGGAGGCCCAGGCATTATCCTTACGCGTTCTCGCCACCCGGCGTACGAATGTCATGGCGCTGGAGACTCTGACCGATGCTCTGATGTCGACGTCAGGGGGGATCACTACCGTCGACGCAACCGCCGCATGGTCAGCTCGGCTGACGGCGCATCCGTCGTGTGCGGGCTTGCAGCACGCCATCAGTTTTTATGGTCCGAACGGCAATGTTGTGGAGACTGCGGCAGCCCAGGAGAAGCTGAATGGTTGCTCGCCTGAATCACTGGACTATGCGCAATCGCTCGCACAACAGGGACAGCATGCCAGGGCGGCGGCAGCCTTGCAGTCGCTGCTGGCGGCCGCTCCGCTGAACCGGTCAGCGCGGCAGAGGCTGATCCGCGAGTTGCAGTTGGCGGGAGAGGATGGCTCGGCTCAACTGGCGGCCAAAGAGTGGCTACGAATCGCGCCCAACGCTGCGGACTATCACCGGCTGGCGGCAACGGGTGAAGTATCTGTCGAGCCGAATGGGTGGGAAGCGCCGCGGGCAAGCGAATTCTACGATCCCTATCGTCGCGATGCCGCCTTACTGGCGCGGCAACTTGATCCTGGGTTGTCCGCCGATATTCCGGTCCTGCTGCTCGAAGATCACGTAACCATACTGCGGCCGGATGGAAGCGTGTCCATCTATACCCACAGCGCTCGATTAATCAGTTGCCAAGAGGGCGCCAGGGAGTCGGTCGAACCTTCCGCCGCTTATTCATCTCAAATCTTGACGCAGCAGGTGATTCACAAGGATGGGTCCGTGACCCAGTTGGACCCTGTCTCGTCGTCAGCGGCGAGTTGCGGTAACGGTCTTTCTGCCGGCGACATCCTCGACCAGGAAGCAGTTCTGCACTTCGCCGGTGATGGCGGTATGCAGGAACATCCTGAAGCGTTTCAGTTTGTGTTTGGCAGCTTCAACCAGAAAGTACTGAATGCCAAGTTCGTCGTTTTGACCCCGGCGGCCGCGGCCGATCGCGGCGTGGTGATAGGAACCGGCAACCTTCCGCGGATGCGTGCCGCGGTTGACGACGGTGTTTTGGCACGCGTTTGGGAAGTTTCGTCTGACCCGGACGCAGCGCCACGTGCGACGAATGCCAGTCCAGCCATTCTCCGCCTGGTTGAACAAGATAAAGGGTGGTCGACTCCGAGCAACGCCGAGCGCCAGCGCCGGATCGAAACCATCCATCCCGGCCCTCGACCGGAAAATTCCTAAGCGCACTCTGCAATTGGGCAATTCTTAACCGGCAACCTTCGCAACTCTCACCGGACCCATCCTGCTCAAGGCGTGTCCAGGCATCAACTAGGTCCCGTTTCCGAACCTTTACAAAAGACTTACAAACTCCTTAGCAGATCCTTACTGACAGACTGCTCCAATCAAAGTGTCGAAGCGCGTGCGTATCTGTGCGTGTGAGGTCACTATGACGACACTATTTCTTCTTACCTGCGGAGTGAGTTTGATTTTCTTTCTGGTTTTCCTGACGCAGTGCTCGCGTCCCAAGCGGAAGTCTCCGGGTGTTATACGAAAAATCAACCAGCCAGCGGATCGTGGCGTGGCGCAGTCTCGAGCGATGGAGTCTTTCGCCGGCCGGCGCTTCTTCGTTCATATGGAAGAGCAGATGGCCGAGTTCATTTCGGCGCATGGGCGTCCTATCGCTGTCTTGCTAGTCCTCACCGTATTGGCGCCCCTCGCTATGCGGGCCCAATCTCAGAGCGCTGGAGCGGCGCAACCGTCTGCGAACCCCAGCGATCAGCAGATCCCCCCGGCTGTGGCCAAGCAGTTGGACGCCATGCAAAAGCGCATCGAACAGCTTGAACAGGAACTGAACAGCCGTAAGGCGCAGGACCCGGCCACCTCCGGAACGGACGCCGCAGCGACAACCCACTCCGTTGCCGAGCAAGGTTCCGCTGCCTATGTGCCGGCCGCGGCATCGGCTGAAGGCTCGCTGGCTCAGAATGCGAAGCCCGAGAAACCTGTGCCGTTCGCGTTCGCCGACTTCTCCTGGCTGAACGGCAACTCACGCGTGACGAAACTGCCTTTCGACAGCCCCTTCTTCACTCCGGAGATCCGCGCTGACATTTCGTATATCTACGACTTCGCGCACCCCAAGGACGACACCATCAGCGGATCGAGCGAAGTCTTTCGCGCGAACGAATTCCAGGTAACGCAGCTTGGTGTTGGCGGCGATTTTCATTTTGACAACGTGCAAGCGCGTCTGATGACGCAGTTCGGCATGTATTCTCAGACCACCCCGCGTAATGATGCCAGCCCCGGGCGAGGCCAGTGGAATCTCGCGGACGCCTATCGCTACGTCTCCGAGGCGTACGCCGGCTATCACTTCAACGCGCTGGATGGAGTCAATGTTCAGGCCGGCATCTTCATGTCGTACATCGGCCTGTTCAGTTATTACAACTTCGATAACTGGGCGTATCAGCCGTCCTATGTGTCGTCGAACACGCCATGGTTTTTCAACGGCATGCGCGTGCAGATCTTTCCCAACGAACATTGGAAGATTGAGCCCTGGCTGATCAACGGATGGCAGGCGTATGGCCGCTTCAACAACCGGCCGGGCATCGGCGGGCAGGTTCTCTGGCGGCCTAACGGATCGTTCTCCTTCGTCGGCAACCAATACGTTCTGGGAGAGGACACGCTGGGCGTTCCCGGACGCGTACGTTACCACACCGACGACAGCATTCAGTGGATGTATTACCACCACCCGGACCGCACCCTCGACAGGATTGCTTTCTCGCTGACCGGCGACATGGGATGCGAGCACGGCGGAGGGGTGAGCTGTGCAGGCGACTCAGCCAAGGGTCCCAAGCAGAGCTTCATCGGCTACATGATCTACAACCGTTTCTGGTTCAACAAAGACCGCTACGGTCTGACCCTCGGCGGCGGTCAGATTAACAACCCCGGTCGCTACCTGGTGCTGCTGCCGCCGATTAACGGGGCGACGGCATTCTCCGGAACACCCTACTTTACCGAGAATCCGGGACAGCCGTTCAAGGCGTGGGATGCGTCAGGCACGTTCGACTACATGCCGAGCCAGTACATCACGTTTCGCTTTGAGTATGACCATCGGGGCGCCAACGTCCCTTATTTCGCGGGATCGGGTGGCGTGACACCGCCGGGCGGCAACACCGGCTCGGCGGGATCGCTGGTGCCGGGCTGGTCGCCTGACCTGGTAAAGAACGAAAACCGGCTCGACATGGCGATCATGGTCATGTTCTGAGCTTCTCCGGCGAGGGCGTGAAAGGGCTTGAACACCCCCTGCTTTAGGTTTCTCCTTGTAGGCTCGCAAGTCTACGCGGCAGTCAGTCTCGCTGATGGATTGACTGCCGTGAAAGGGGTGTCAGGTGGCGGATCGCTCGGTGTGGTTTGGCAATCGGATTGGGCTGGCGTGCTGCTTGCTTCTGATGTGTGTGGGTCAGGCCGTCGCACAACAGAGTTCGGTAGGCGGCAGCGGTGCGGAACAGAACTCCAGCCCCGACGGAACGACCCAGCAGCTGCAGCAGAAGGTGGGCAAGCTGGAGTCGGAAGTAGAAGAGCTACGGGAGCAGTTGAAAGAAATGAAGGCAGCCATGGACAGCAGAGCAGCAGTCGCCAGTGCCGGCGATCCCGCGCACAGCACGGTCGACACGCCCTCCGGCGTCGCGACTGCTTCGCTGACGTCTTCGCCGGGCGGCGGTGAACTGTCCGTGGGTGACCGGTCATTGCTCGACTACCTGAAGGGCACGACCATCAACGCAATGTTCGATGGCTACTACGAATACAACTTCAACAATCCCGTGGGCCGGGTAAACCTGCTGCGGGCCTACGATGTCAGCAGCAACGCATTCTCCCTGAATCAGGCGGACCTGATCGTGGAGCGCGCGCCCGATCTCAGCGCCGGACGACGGTACGGTGCGCGTCTCGACCTGCAGTTCGGGCAAGCGACGGCTACCTTGCAGGGAAATCCGCTGAACGAGCCCCGGCCGGATGTCTATCGCAATATCTTTCAGGCCTACGGAACGTATGTCGTTCCGGTGGGTACCGGCCTGACCGTGGACTTCGGCAAGTGGGCCAGTTCGCTGGGGCTCGAAGGCAATTACACCCAGTACCAGAACAACTATTCCCGGTCCTATTGGTTCGACTACCTGCCCTTCTATCACATGGGAATACGGACTTCGTATCAGGTCAACAAGAAGCTGGCGCTGAACTACTGGATCGTCAACGGAACCAACCAGACAGAGCCCACCAACGGCTTCAAGGATGAGCTTTTTGGTCTGGTAGTGACACCCAACAAGAACGTCAGTTGGACCATCAACTACTACTTTGGCCAGGACCATCCGGATGCCACCGTCGTCGCTACCTGTGGTCCGGTGCCGGTGCAAGCGGGCTTGTGCTTCCAGAAGATCAGCCCCGCGCCTAACGGCAAGACTCACATTTTCGACAGCTATGTGACGTGGCAGGCCACGCCGAAGTTCAGCGTTGCGGTGGAAGGCGATTACGTCATTCAGCGGCTGTGGTCGAGCACGGCCCCTGGCCAGTCATCAGCCCCTGCCGATGTCTGGGGAGGAGCGGCCTATGCCAAGTATCAACTCACCCCGCGAACCTACCTGGCGGGACGCACGGAATACATGTCTGACAACGGCGGACTGTTCACAGGCGTAACCGCCTACACCGAAGCGTTGAAGGAGGTCACCGCGACCTACGACTTTCGCGTCGCCGATGGCTTCGACATGCGGTGGGAGTATCGCCGCGATTTTTCCAATCGGCCGATTTTCCTGACCGATCAACAAGGGGTCTACAGCACCGACCAGAACACAGCCACGCTCGGGCTGATCTGGTGGTTCGGACGCAAACCAGGTCCGTGGTAGAGCCGAGCAGGAGTTCCTATATGCAAGACCTTATCTTCGTCGCAATCACAGTTGCTTTCTTCGCCCTGTCGCTGGGGTACGTCCACTTCTGCGACCGGATTAAGTGAGGGTTCCATGCACACACAATCAGTTGTCATGATGACCGTTTGCGCAGTCTTGATGGTCTACCTGTTTTACGCACTGTTACGGCCGGAGAAATTCTGACATGACAGCCAATGGTTGGTTTCAGATCGCGATCTTTCTGGGGCTGGTGCTGGCGGTGACCAAGCCGCTGGGCGTCTTCATGGCCCGGGTGTTCAGCCGCGAGCGGACGTTCCTGGATCCGGTGATGCGTCCCCTGGAGCGCCTGCTGTACCGAGTGACCGGCGTGGACGAAAATCACGAAATGCGCTGGACGGAGTATGCCTTCGCCATGTTGCTGTTCAGCGTGGTGTCGATGCTGCTGCTGTACCTGATGCAGCGAATCCAGGGATTTCTGCCGCTGAACCCGCAGAAATTCGCAGCAGTATCGCCCGCCCACCTGGCGTTCAATACGGCAGCATCATTCACCACCAACACCAACTGGCAGTCCTATGCGGGTGAAAGCACGATGAGCTACTTCACCCAGATGGCGGGGCTTGCCTATCACAACTTTGTTTCGGCGGCGACGGGCATTGCGCTGGCGATTGCCTTCATCCGCGGCATCGCCCGTCGTCAAATGCAGACCATCGGCAACTTCTGGGTGGACCTGGTACGTTGTTGCCTGTGGGTGCTGTTGCCGTTTTGCATTGTCGGAGCGCTGGTCCTGGTTTCGCAGGGGGTGGTGCAGAACCTGAAACCCTACGACACGGTGAAATTGGTTGAGCCGCAGCAGGTGCAGCATGTGAACGCGGATGGGAAGCCCGCCGTCGATGCCAGCGGCAAACCGGTGATGGATACGGTCACGACCCAGACCATCGCGCAGGGGCCGGTAGCCTCGCAGGAAGTTATCAAAGAGTGGGGCACGAACGGCGGTGGCTTCTTCAACGCCAACAGTGCTCATCCTTTTGAAAATCCGACGCCGCTTAGCAACCTGTTCGAGATGCTCATGATCTTCGCCATTGGTTCGGGGCTGACTTATACCCTGGGCCGAATGACGGGATCGCAGGCCCACGGATGGGCCGTTTGGGGGGCTATGGCGGCCTTGTTTGCCGTCGGCGTCATCGTGGCCTACTCGGCTGAAGCGCGCGGTAATCCTCTGCTGCACGGTGTCTCCCAGCATGCGACCGCGATGCAGGCGGGCGGCAACATGGAGGGCAAAGAGGTTCGCTTCGGCATCGCTAACTCGGCGCTGTTTGCCACAGTGACCACCGATGCCAGTTGCGGTGCCATCAACGGCTGGCACGACTCGTTCACGCCGTTGGGAGGTATGGTTCCGCTGGTCAACATCATGCTGAGCGAGGTGATCTTCGGCGGCGTGGGCTCGGGCATGTACGGAATCCTCATCTACGTCGTGCTGGCGGTGTTCATCGCGGGGTTGATGGTAGGCCGCACTCCGGAATACCTGGGCAAGAAAATCGAAGCCTATGACGTGAAGATGGCCATGCTGGTAGCCCTGGTATTTCCGCTGGTGATCCTGATTTTCGCCGGACTGTCGTCGGTGAATGGATTCGGCACCGCCAGCATCAGCAATCCCGGACCGCACGGCTTTACCCAGGTGCTGTATGCGTTCACTTCAGGCGCGGGTAACAACGGCTCGGCCTTTGCCGGACTGAACACCAACACCCCCTGGTACAACACCACGCTGGGCGTGACCATGCTGATCGGCCGCTTCCTGATGATCATTCCTATGCTGGCGATCGCGGGAAACCTGGCGCAGAAGAAATATGTGCCGCCGTCCCTGGGAACGTTCCCGGTGACGACGCCGCTGTTTTCGATGCTGCTGACCGGCGTGATCATCATCGTCGGCGCGCTGACCTTTTTCCCCGCGCTCAGCCTGGGACCAATTCTGGAGCAGTTGTTGATGGCTGCCGGCAAGACGTTCTGAAAGGTTTGAACATGGCAAGCAAGAGTTCGAAGAAAGCTATTTGGGAGGGCAAGATTGTTGGGCGGGCCCTCGTCGATTCAGTGGTAAAGCTCAATCCCCGCCACATGGTAAAGAACCCGGTGATGTTCGTGGTGGAAGTGGGCAGTGTTATCACCACCGTCCTGCTGGTAAAGGGCGGCGGAGCTTTCCTGTTCAACCTGCAGATCACGGCGTGGCTATGGTTTACCGTGCTGTTCGCCAACTTCGCGGAAGCCATGGCGGAGGGCCGGGGCAAGGCGCAGGCGGACACCCTGCGGAAGGCCCGGTCGGAAACCGTGGCGAACCGCATTGGTGAGAACGGGCAAATCGAAAAAATCCCCAGCTCGAAGTTGCGTGCCGCCGATATGGTCAGCGTGGTGGCGGGCGAGTTTGTGCCGTCGGATGGCGAAATCGTCGAAGGCGTGGCCTCGGTGGACGAGTCGGCCATCACCGGCGAGTCGGCTCCGGTTATTCGCGAAGCGGGCGGCGATCGCTCGGCGGTAACCGGTGGTACGCGCGTGTTGTCGGACCAGATCAAGGTCAAGATCACCTCAAACCCCGGCGAAACGTTCCTGGATCGCATGATCTCGCTGGTGGAAGGCGCGGAGCGGCAGAAGACGCCGAACGAGATTGCCCTTAACATCCTGCTGGCGGGGCTCACCATCATCTTCCTGTTAGCGGTAGTCACCTTGCAGCCCTTTGCGGTTTATGCTGGCGCACCGCAGACGGTGTTCGTACTGGTATCCCTGCTGGTATGTCTGATTCCCACGACGATTGGCGGCTTGCTTTCCGCCATCGGCATTGCCGGCATGGACCGCCTGATTCAACACAATGTGCTGGCTATGTCTGGGCGCGCCGTCGAAGCTGCGGGCGATGTCGATACCCTGCTGCTCGACAAGACCGGAACCATCACCCTGGGCAATCGCCAGGCGGCGACCTTCATTCCCGCGCCAGGGGTGAGCGAAAGCGAAATGGCAGACGCGGCGCAGCTTTCCTCGCTGGCGGACGAAACCCCGGAGGGCCGTTCAATTGTGGTGCTGGCGAAAGAGAAATATGGTTTGCGGGGCAGGGAACTGAGTTCGCACGACATGGAGTTCGTGCCCTTTACGGCGCAAACTCGCATGTCGGGCGTGAACATGAATGGTAACCAGATTCGCAAAGGTGCGGTGGATGCCATCACGAAGTATCTGATCGCTAACAACTCCGCGATGCCTCCCGAAGTGCAGGCGTCGGTGGAGATGATTGCCCGCTCTGGCGGTACGCCGCTGGTGGTGGCCGAAAAGGGAAGAGCGCTGGGCGTGATTCACCTGAAGGACATCGTGAAGGGCGGCATGCGCGACCGTTTCGATCAACTGCGCGCCATCGGGATCAAGACGGTGATGATCACCGGTGACAATCCCCTGACGGCGGCCGCGATCGCCCGCGAAGCCGGAGTGGACGACTTCCTGGCGGAAGCAACGCCAAAAGACAAGATGGACCTGATTCGCCGCGAACAGGCGCAGGGCAAGCTGGTGGCGATGACCGGAGACGGCACCAACGACGCGCCGGCGTTGGCCCAGGCAGATGTGGGCGTCGCCATGAACACCGGGACGCAGGCGGCGAAGGAAGCCGGCAACATGGTCGATCTGGACTCCAATCCAACCAAGCTGATCGAGGTGGTTGCCATTGGCAAGCAATTGCTGATGACGCGCGGATCGCTGACTACGTTCTCCATCGCCAACGACGTGGCGAAATACTTCGCCATCATTCCGGCAATGTTTGCCGGGACCTTCCCGGTGCTGAACGCGCTGAACATCATGCATTTGAGGACGCCGCAATCGGCGATTCTGTCAGCCGTGATCTTCAATGCGCTGATCATCATCGCTCTGATTCCCCTGGCGTTGCGAGGCGTGAAGTACCGCCCGCTGGGCGCAGCCGCATTGTTGCGGCGCAATCTGCTGGTCTACGGCCTGGGCGGAATCATCGTGCCGTTCATTGGGATTAAGCTGATCGACATGCTCATCACCGGCGTGCATCTGGCGTAGAGGATCAACTAACCACGGAGACACAGAGACGCAGAGTTTTGGATATTTAAATTTAGTTTTCTCGGTGACCTCTGTGCCTCTGTGGTCAAACAGTTTTCGCTTATCGAGTAAGAGGGGAATATGAAGCAAAATCTTAAGATCGCAATCCTGATGACGATAGCCACGACCGTGTTGCTGGGAATCCTCTATCCACTAGTGGTGACTGGGCTGGCGCAGGTGTTGTTTCACGACAAGGCCAACGGTCAGTTGCTGGTACGGCATGGTGAACTGCAGGGATCGCGCATCATCGGGCAGGGATTTGCCGGCGCCGGCTACCTGCACTCCCGGCCGTCGGCGGCCGGCAATGGCTACGATGCTGCCAACTCTGGCGGAACAAATCTGGCTCCTACCAATCAAAAGCTCATCGATCGCGTGGAGGGCGACGTGGCGCGTCTGAAAGCGGAGAATCCCGGGCAGCCCATTCCCGTTGACCTGGTCACCACCTCGGCTTCCGGGCTTGATCCTGACATCACTCCGGCGGCGGCTGACTTTCAGGTTACTCGCATCGCACACGAGCGCGGACTGGGCCAAGACCAGGTTCAGCAGATCATTCAGCGGCATACCTCAGCGCGGCAGTTGGGATTTCTCGGCGAGCCCCGGGTGAACGTGCTGGAGGTCAACCTGGCGCTGGATGATGTGAGTCCGATGGGGAAAAAGTAGTGCCGCGATGATCTGCAGAAACTTCCTGCTTCTGAATTTACCGTTCATTCACATTCGCGGCGCCGTGGGCGGTTGTTCCTATCGGCAACTCCACCTAGACTAGGGAAACCGATGTAAATAGGAGAGATTGTTTGGCCGAGGCAATCATTCAAGCCCGCGCGGTTGAAAAGTACTACCCGCAGCCCGACGGCAACCGCATTGAGGTGATTGCTCCGACCGACCTGGAAGTGTCTCCAGGCAAGATTGTCGCATCTGCTGGGGCCTTCCGGTTCGGGAAAGTCCACCCTGCTGCGCATGCTGACCGGCTTGTCCAAGCCTTCCTCGGGCCACGTGATGTGGCACGGCAAAATGATGGACGGCCAGATCCCTAACGTCTCCATCGTGTTCCAGAGTTTCGCGCTGTTTCCCTGGCTGACGGTGCTGGAGAACGTGGAAGCTCCGCTGGTCGCGCGCGGCGTGGGCGCCATCGAGCGCCACAAGCGGGCGCTCGAAGATGATCGACACCGTCGGCCTCGACGGATTCGAAACTGCCTATCCCAAGGAACTTTCCGGCGGCATGAAGCAGCGGGTGGGCTTCGCGCGAGCGTTGGTAGTTGAGCCGGAAGTGCTGTTCATGGACGAGCCTTTCTCCGCCCTCGACGTGCTGACGGCCGAGAACCTTCGCTCCGAACTGCTGGAGCTTTGGCTGAACAAGAAGATGCCCACCCAGGCCATCTTCATTGTGACCCACAACATTGAGGAAGCCGTGCTGCTGGCCGATCGGGTGATTGTGCTGGGCCGCAACCCGGGGCGCATTCGCTCGGATTTCGAAATCGACATCCCGCAGTATCGCGATCGCAAGTCGCCGCGCTTTCTGGCCTATGTGGACTACATCTACAAGACGCTGACCCGCCCGCAGGAGGATGCTGCGGTGCCCGGCAAAGCGGCGGCAGGCTTCGGCCAACGGGAAGGGACGAGAGCGCACCAAGTTTCAGATGCTGCCCCACGCGCGACCCGGTGGTATAGCCGGCTTCATGGAGTTGCTGGCCGACCGCGGCGGTCGCGACGACCTGTACAAGCTGGCCGATGAGTTGTCCATGGACGTCGATGACCTGCTCCCGATTGTGGACGCGGCCGTCATGCTGGGTTTTGCGCTGCTCCGCGAAGGCGACGTGGAGTTGACGCCGGAGGGCCGCAAGTTTGGGGAAGCCGACATCCAGACGCAAAAAGATTTGTTCCGCGAGGCCGCTCTAAAAAATGTTGCCATCCTCCGGCTGATCGAGAACACGCTGCATGCCAAGCGCGATCACGCTATCGGCGAGGAGTTCTTCCGCGACATTCTCGACGAGCACTTCAGCGCCGACGAAGTCGAGCGTCAATTTGAGACGGCACTAAACTGGGGACGCTACGCTGAGATCTTTGACTACAACTCGGAAAGCGGTCGGCTCTTTCATCGCGAAGATGCCGACGTGCTGCCGGTTGCGGAAGAGGCCTGATGGCGCGTTCCACCTGGCAACCGGTTCGAATTCTCGGCAAAGGTCCGTGGTCTCTGCTGCCTGCCCAGACCTGGTCGGTGGTCACGGACCTGTTTCTCTTTTGCGCCGGGCTGTCGGTGTTCTACGGCATTCTGGTCATGGCGCGAACCTGGTTCGGGCCGTTCAATCCCCACGTTGAGATCTCGCGCGATCCCACGCATCTTCCGCTGTATGCCGCTTATTCGCTGCTGCGCATCACGGTGGCCTACGTTCTGTCGCTGGCGTTCACACTGGTGTACGGCTACGTCGCCGCCTACAACCCCCGTGCCGAGCGCATCATGATTCCGCTGCTCGATATCCTGCAATCGATTCCGGTGCTCAGTTTTTTGCCCGGAGTGATGCTGGCTATGGTTGCGTTGTTCCCACATCACCAGATTGGCGTGGAGATGGGAGCCATCCTGCTCATCTTCACCGGGCAGGTGTGGAACATGGCGTTCAGCTTTTACTCATCGCTGAAAAGCATTCCCCGCGACATGCGCGAGGCAGCGCAGATTTACCGTTTCAACGCCTATCAGCGCTTCACCAAGTTTGAGCTGCCCTATGCGGCCATCGGATTAGTTTGGAACTCCATGATGTCGGTGGCGGGCGGCTGGTTCTTCCTGATGGCCTGCGAGATGTTCGTGCTGGGGGCGAACGATTTTCGACTGCCGGGGCTCGGCTCGTACTTGCAAACCGCTGCCAGTGCCGGCGACACCGAGGCGATTCTTTGGGGCGTCGGCACCATGATCGCGGTGATTGTGTTGTTGGACCAGATTGTCTGGCGGCCGGTGATTGCCTGGGCTGAAAAGTTCAAGATGGAGCAGGTGGAAAGCACAGACGCGCCGCAGTCGTGGTTTCTGGACCTGATTCAGCGGTCGCGGCTGCTTATCCGACTGCGCAAGCGAGTGGTGAACCCGCTGCGCGAGCGCATGTCGCTGCACTTTGCGCGCGAATACAGCGTCGCTGTGGACGATTCTCCCCCGGCTGTCTGGAAGGTGTGGACGGGCCGCGCCATCGCATCGCTAGCGGTTCTTGCCGTGTTTTACGCTGTCATCCGCGCGGTGGGAATGTTGACCGAGCTCAATCCCAGCGACTTCCGCCAGATATTGGAGGGGGCTGGAGCAACATTCGGCCGAGTGATTGCCGCACTATTGATTGGTTCGTTGTGGACGATTCCGGTGGGAGTCGCCATTGGCTTCAGCCCTAAGCTGGCGCGGATCGCCCAACCGCTGGCGCAGATTGCCGCGTCGGTTCCGGCTACGGCGTTGTTTCCCATTGTGCTCCTGATGCTGATTCGAGTCGGCGGCGGGTTGGGCGTGGGTTCGGTGGTACTGCTGCTTCTGGGAACCCAGTGGTACATCCTCTTCAATGTCATCGCCGGCGCGATGGCGATTCCCACTGACTTGAAGGAAGCTTCCGCACTGTTCAAGTTCAACCGCTCGCAGCGTTGGCGGCGCCTCATCCTACCCGGTATCTTCCCCTACCTCGTCACCGGATTGGTCACGGCCTCCGGTGGAGCGTGGAATGCAAGCATCGTGGCGGAGTACTTCCGCCTGAAGGATCATACCTACACGACCGTGGGATTGGGCGCGACTATCTCCCGAGCGACGGACTCGGGCAACTTCGCCTTACTGTTAGGCTCCACGATTGTGATGTCGCTGGTGGTCGTAACCGTAAACCGCCTGGTGTGGCGCCGCATGTACCGGGTGGCTGCCAGCCGTTACACGCTGGAGGCTTGAAGCGAGAGAATTCGTCATCAGGTCGCTAGGAAGCGAAGTGCCGCTAGCTTAATTCGGCAACAGGGCGAGGCGGCGAAACTCGTCGCGGACCACGCCATAGCACTCGCAAGCCGATTTCTCCAGTTCCCCACGATTTTCGATGACCACCACGCCGCGCGAATAGTTGATCAAACCGGCGCGGTGAAGCAGCCCCGCGGCCAGCGTGACCGTGGTCCGGGGTGCGCCCAACATTTGGCTCAAAAAGTCGTGGGTCAGCCGGAGTTCGTCGGTGTCCAGTCGATCGCGGCATGAGAGCAGCCAACGCGCCAGCCGCTCTTCTATGTTGTGTATCCGGTTACACACCGCCGTCTGCGAGACTTGTACCAGAAACCCTTGGGTATAGCGTTGCAAATGTTGGCGCAACTCAGGCGATCGCTCAACTGCCCCCATGAGGCTCTTCGCGTCGATCCGATATCCTGAGCCCGCGATTTGGATGAAGGTGCGTCCCGGCATCGATCCTCCGCCCAGTAAGATCGGAATTCCGACAACGCCGTCGATGCCGATGATACCGACCTCGACAGTCTTTCCACTTTCCACGGAGACCACTACGGAGGCGATGCCGTCTTCCAGGAAGTAGGCGTTGTCAAGATTGCCGTCCAGCAGCGTGTCCTCCTGCTTGAGAACGATCGGAGTAAGCAGCGGCTCGAGAATTTTGAGCTCGGTATCAGGCAGTGCCGCGAGTATTTGATTTTTATAGCGACGGGATGTGTTCATTTTGCTCCCTTGTGCTGGCCTGAGCCGCATCAGGATGCGCAAATGAACCAATTCCCTCGAACGGGCGGAGATGCGTATGAAGATGGTTACTTCTAACGCAATTGTACGCTCGAAAAGCGTTTAAGTCCGAGAACAGACATAAACGCTTCCGGGCGTGTTAATTGGACTTCGTTACATGTTTGCCGGAGTACACACTCCCGGTGGAGCATTGGGCGTCGGGGGCGTAGGCGGTGTGTACCAGGGAATATTGGTGAAGTCGAAAAAGTCGAGCAGATTAGGCTGAGTCGCGTCTCGATTGGTAAGGGAAGCACCCGAGTTGATGAAGCGGTTCTCCACGAACTTCAAAATCGCGGTGTGGTCCATGGGAATGTGCGAAACGTAGTGCTTTCGCACGAACGGCGAGATCACCATGTTAGGCGTTCGGAAGCCCAGTTGTGCTGCAAACCCCTGCTGGGCCGGAGCGTCCTGGGGGTTCGTTCCCGGATCGCCAGGCTTCAGGTCGCAGTTCACCGTGGGTATGCCCCCTGGCGGCAGGCAAGGCCAGTAGCCGTCGGCATTCACCGCAATCGATCCGATGTCGGGATAGGTTCCCATGCCGCTGTCGGTGTTGTCGTTGGAGTGTCCCGGCACCGGCGGCACGTGATCGTAAGGCCCACCTGGCTCGTCGTAGCTCAGGAAGAAGATCGAGCTGGACCACGAAGGACTCTGCATCAGCGCGTTGACCAGCGTCGAAACTTGTTTCTGGCCTTGCAGAATCGATTGGCCCGATCCTGGGTGTTCATCGCTCACTCCGTACTGGGCCTCGATGAAGGCATAATTCGGCAGTGAGTTGTTGGTGAGGTCGCTGAGATATTGGTCCAGCGGTGCAATGTGATTAATGTCTATACAGAACGCGTTCGTGGGATCGCCCACCGCCTGTTGTGAGCCGATGGTCGGAGCCACGCAGGGAGCGCCAGTGGGATTTTCATACAGGTACTGTGCCGAATACGCAAAGTCAGAGAAGGTAGTCACCGGATAGTCATTGGAGTGCCCGCCCTGCCCGCAATCACCGTCTTGTTCGGTGCATCCGCCGGCCGTGATCGAGTAGTAGATTTTCCACGAGACATTGTTCTCGTCCAGCTTCTGGAAGATGGTCCCGATACTTAGTTGGTTGACAATGCCATCGTCCTGGAAGGGATCGAAGACCAATCCCTGTGTCGTACCGCCAGTCATGGTCGCGATTCGATTGGGCGTGCTCTTGCTGGAAACGGGTGCGAACCACCGGTCCGATACCGCGAACTGCGATGCCATGTAGTAGTAGTAGTTCAGGATGTCCTGGTCGTAGTAGCCCATGGCACGCAGCCCAACCAGATCAGTGAACTGGCCGTCGCCAATGCCCAGCTTGGCGTAATTTTCCGCCGTGTGCACAAAGCCATCCATCAAAATGGGGCGGTTGACCAGGAAGTTGTAACGGTTGACATCGCCATAGCTCTCCAGCCAAGACGAGGTCATGTCGTCGATACAGGCGCTTTTGAACTTGAATAAGTTAAAGGATTGCCCCTCATCATCCTGGTTGCTGATCTTCGAGAGCTTGTCGTCAATGCCATCCACCGTGTAGGTGTTGCCATCATCGCCAACGTTAAAACCATTGCTCTGGCGATAAGGGTTCAGCATTCCGAAGTAGCTGTCGAAGCTGCGATTCTCCTGCATCATGAAGATCACGTGCTGGACGCTGCTGAGCGACCCGGAGGCATGCACCGTCACCATGGCGGTTGCCGTGCCGGTTCCTCCCGTACCGGTTGCGGTGATCGTGTAGGTAGTGGTCTGCGTCGGCTTTACCGTAACTGAACCGCTGGGTACATTGACCGCGCCCACGCCGTTGTCAATCGAGGCCGAAGTGGCATTGGTTGTCGTCCAGGACAGGGTTACCGTGGCGCCAGACACAATGCTGCTAGGGCTGGCCGTCAAAGTTGCCGTGGGGACTGGGTTGCTGCCGCCGCCACCGCCTGATCCTCCGTTGCCGGAGGAAGAAGATCCAGATCCGCCGCATCCCACCAGCAGAAACAGAACAGGAATCACCAGTGCCGTCGAAATTACCGACACGCTTCGATTGAGCAGAGAACTCGTCATGATGGACTAACCCCAATAGATAGACGCGCTCAGCAACTCTGGTGTTGCCCGGCCCGGTCACTTCTATAGGCTGGCAGCGATGCCATAACGAGCTGATGTGGGGTTTATTCGTGACGCAGTGCGGCGACTGGATCCAGCCGGGCCGCTTGGATCGAAGGCCAAACTCCAAAGAAAATTCCAATGGCAACCGAGACCACCAGGCCGGTGGTGACCGCCCACATAGGCACTTCCGGCCGCAGCGAAGGCAATGCCAAGCTCAGGATGAAGGTGATCAGCGCCGACAAAGTGATGCCGATGATACCCCCGGCGCCAGTGAGAGCCACCGCCTCCATCAGGAATTGCAGGATGATGTCACCCTGTCGCGCTCCTACGGCTTTGCGCACGCCTATCTCTCGGGTCCGCTCGGTCACGCTCACCAGCATGATGTTCATCACTCCGATGCCGCCCACCAGCAGGCCTATACCGGAAATGGCAACCGAGATCACAATGATCATGCCCGTTACCTGATCGAAGCTCTTGATGATGGAATCGGCTGTGGAAAGCGAGAAATCATCGACGCCGCCTGCCGGGACGCGCCGCATCTGCCGCATCACCGCGCGAATTTCCTCCACCGCATCCTCACGCTGCCCTGGCTTGGACTTGGCCGTCAGGAAGAAATTGGTCGACTGCGGGTAGCGCAGCCGCGCGGTCTGGAGGGGGATGACGACCTGGCGGTCAAAACCATTCTCGCCAAAGAAGCCTCCCTTGGCGGGAGCAAAGATACCGATGATGGTGTAGGCTGCGCCGTCGATCAACACCGTGCGGCCAATACCGTTGCCTTCGGGGAACAATGCATCCGCCAGGCTGGAGCCGATCAGCGCAACCTTGGTGGCCCTTCTGTCTTCCTGCACAGTGAAGTAGCGGCCTTCCCGCAACTCGCGGGGAGAAATCTCCGGCAGGTTCGCCGTTTGTCCGGCGATGGAAATGTTTTCTGTCTCGAAGCCGCCAATCTTGGCGGTAAGAAAGCTGCCCGGAGGCGGAAGATAATACAGCGCGATGCCGACGTCATCGATGGTGCGGACATTGTTCTTCAGGTAGTCGGCATCCTCCGGCTTCAGCGGACGGCGCTTCAGTTCCTTGGGAGGAGCATTCATTCCGCTGGGATCGCCGCTGACCCGCGCTACAAATATGCTGTTGGGCCCGAACTCCTTGAAGAACTCGACAATGCTCTTACGCAGTCCGGTCAGCAGCGCCGCGACTGTGATGACCGTTGTTATGCCAATGACAATCCCCAGGATGGTCAGACCCGAACGAAAACGGTGACTCCAGACCGAGTCGAAGGCCAGCCACGTTATATCCTTGACGCTAATCTTCCTCACGACTCCGCCCTCATGGCGGCGATGGGGTCGAGTTTGGCGGCGCGGCTGGCGGGATAAATCCCCGAAACCACACCAACCACCATCGAAACAAAGACCGCCAGGATGACGTACGTGGCGGTGATTTGCAGCGTGAGGTCGAAGATAGCGCTCAGCGCCAGCGCGGCCACTACGCCCAGTGCGATGCCTAGCAGTCCGCCGGTCAGCGACAGGATCACCGACTCGGCCAGGAATTGCAGCAGAATTTCGTTCCTCCGGGCTCCCACGCTCTTGCGGATGCCGATCTCGCGCGTCCGTTCCGTCACGCTCACCAGCATGATGTTCATGATCACGATGCCTCCCACCAGCAGCGAAATGCTGGTGACCGGTACCACGACGGCAGAGATTGCTCCCAGCATCTGATCGATAAAGGAGCGCACGGAATCAGGGGTCAGCGTGTCGAAATTGTCCTCTTCGCCCGGTCGTGCGTGAAATCGGGTGCGCAGGGCCAATCGTGTCAAATCAAGCGCCTCGTTCATCGACAGCCCGCTCCCCGGTTTGGGCTTGCCGAAAACTGCCATACCCGTGTTATTACCGTAAATCTTGTTGAATACCGTGATCGGAATGTAGACCGGGTTGTCCAGCGTGCGGCCAAAGGACGATCCCTGGCGTTCCAGTACGCCAATAACGGTAAATTCCTCGCCGGCAACGCGAATGGTCTTTCCCAGCGGCGCCACGGAAGGGAACAGCTTGGCGCGGATGTCCTCGCCAATCAGCGCCACGGGAGCGCGCATGGTTTCTTCGGTGCTGGTAAAGAACCGGCCGTCGGCTACCGGCACGTCGCGGATGTCCGGCAGGGTGGCCGATACCCCGATGAGATTACCGGCGTCGTAAACATCATTGCCGCCCTTAACGTCTTCCACCTTCTGCTGGTAAGGGCTGTAGATGATGCGGTCGCCGGTGGCATCGCGCAGGTAAGCCACGTCGTCCGGGCGAATGCGCTTGTTGCGCCGCTGCTTCTCCGCCAGTTGTTTCGAGGTGAGGCGTCCTACGGCGGCCACCTGCGCCACCAGGTAGCTCTCGGAACCGAAGGTGCGCTCGGTGATGCGTACCGCGTAGGTTCCCAGACCATCGATGGCCGCTCCTACCAGGATGACACTCGCTACTCCGACAATAATTCCCAGCAACGTGAGGAAGCTGCGCAGTTTGTGGGCGCGGATGGAATCGAAGGCGAGTTTAGCGGCGGTGAGGAGGCCAATCATCGGCAGTCACGTTCAGTGCTCGAGGCTAGACCCACTGCGGCCGGCGATCCTGCTGCCGACACGGGAAGTGGCATGATCCGAAGCTGAAACATCGAATGTGTACTGCTTTGCGCTTTCTTGTTGTCCTTAACCGAATTGTAAATGGCAGGTAGAAACGGGCGGCTTGTCCGGACAACGAATCGGCTAATTGACGCACCTTAATGAGGAGGTACATTCCTGTGAGGTGCGCGATATGAGTTCAGACAAGTCCAAGTCACTGCTTGCTTTAGCGGGATTCGGGGCGGCTGTGGCCGCGGCCGGCTGGTTTGGTTCCCGCTACAGTCCCAAGGACCCTGAAACAAAACTCTGGTATAGCCGGTTGCAGAAGCCCAGCTACAATCCTCCAGACTTTGTCTTTCCGATTGTGTGGAGCACGCTTTACTCGCTGATGGCAGTCTCCGGCTGGCGGATCTGGGAGGCGGAAGACTCCGAGGAACGCTCGCGGGCGCTGCGCCTGTGGGTCAGCCAGTTGGCGTCGAACGCCGAGTGGACCAAGCTCTTCTTTGGCCAGCACCGCCCCACCCTGGCCTTGGCCGATCTGGTTGTACTGGAATCCACGATCTTGAAATACATCCGGGCTGCTGACAAAGTCGATCGCCCTGCTGCTCTCTGCTTCGTACCCTATGCTGCCTGGGTAGCGTTCGCCGGTCTGCTCAACGCCGAGATAGCGTTGCGCAATCCAAAGGCCTACAAGAAGTTTCCCCGGCCGCGCGCCGCCTGACGCTGGCTGGCCGGTTGCGACCTCCAGCCCCCGAACAAAACTTGACAGGGCGGGAGGAGAACGTTAGGCTCCCGTGATGAATCAACCAAACGCTTGGTTGAATTCCCGCCGGTGGCGTTGTCAGGCTCTTGCCACTGTTAGTCCGGCTATCACGAAAGGTGCCCATGGCAAGTGTGAACGACGGCAGCCGCAAATCAATCAAGCTCGTTTCCTGCCTTCACCGCAGCCCAAATCTTTCCCGCGAGGAGTTCCAGCAACACTTTGGCGAGTATTACGCCAGCCTCATGCTGAAGGTGAAGCACTTGCGCGAATACGTACAGTACCCGACGTTGGGCAACAACCCCATGTCGCGCAAGAAAGTCGGGTCGGATCCGCCGTTCGATGGCTTTGAAGTCACTTACTGGGACAGCGTTGAATCCCTGCGGGAAATCGTGAAGTCCGATCCCGACTACGCCAGGGCGCACGACACCTGGAGCTACTTCGTCGATACCGGTCGCTCGTTTACGGCGCTGGTCGAAGAAAAGGTCATCATCGAACTGGACTACCCGTCGGCTTACGCGCTGGTGGAGTGCCATACCCACCGCCCCGGCCAGACGCGCGCCGACTTTCATCGTTCCTGGTTGACCGTGCATGGCGATTTTGGCCGCAAGATTTATAAATCCGGCCTGATGCCGGGCTACATCCAAAACCAGATCGTCGACATGGATAAGGGTCTGGCGACAGAGTTGGGCCTGAACCAGGAAAGCTTCGACGGGGTGGGCATGGCGTACTACGAAAGCGCCGCCCAACTGGTGGCCTGCGCCTCGTTGCCCATCGTGACCAAGGACGCCTATGATGCGGAGGATGATTTCACCGACCAGAAGCGTTTGGGCAGCGTTTTTGCCCGGCGAAACGTGTTGCGAACTGCGACACGGTAGTTCGCGGATTTCCGCTGGCTGCGTTGACAGCACCGACGATAACGGCGTGAGGCAAGCATCCGTCCTCACTTAGTGAAGTGCGGGAGAAAATTATGATCACCCTATCGGTAAATGGTACGGCTTATCACGTTGAAGTCGATCCCTCGACTCCCCTGCTGTGGGTGATTCGCGACAACATAGGACTCACCGGCACTAAGTACGGGTGCGGCATGGCGCAATGCGGAGCTTGTACGATCCACATCGACGGCGAAGCCGTGCGTTCGTGCGTGGCGCCGGTCGTCGCGCGCGGAAGGTAAGCAGATCACCACCATTGAAGGGCTCTCGCCCGATCTGACTCACCCGCTGCAAAAGGCCTGGCTGGAGATCGATGTGCCGCAGTGCGGATACTGCCAGTCCGGGCAACTGATGAGCGCGGCAGTTTTGCTGCGCGACAAGCCGCAACCCACCGATGAAGACATTGACGAAGCCATGACCGGCAACATCTGCCGTTGTGGTACATATCCGCGTATACGCAAGGCGATTCATCGCGCAGCGGAAATCGCAGCGGCAGGAGCGTCCAAGTGAGCTCCGGCATGGAACGTCGTGACTTCCTGAAGCTTTCCGTGTCGGCGAGTGGCGGCCTGTTACTCGGCTTCTACCTGCCGGCAGTCAGCAAACTGGCGGGTGCCCAGGCAGTGCAGTCCGCCAATGCCGCCATGCCCAATGCTTTCGTGCGCATCGGGACGGACGAGAGAATTACCGTCATCGTGAACCACTCCGAGATGGGGCAGGGAGTGTACACGTCGTTGCCCATGCTGCTGGCCGAAGAACTGGACGCGCCCTGGAAGATGGTCGGCTTTGAGTCGGCTCCGGTCGATCCGGTGTACAACCATCCGGCGTTTGGCATGCAAATGACCGGTGGCAGTTCGAGCGTGTCGTCAGGTCTGGACCAATTCAAGAAGGCCGGAGCAGCCGCACGCGCTATGCTGATTGCTGCCGCGGCTCAGCAGTGGAACGTCGATCCCGCAAGCTGCCGCGCCGACTCTGGCGCGGTGCTGCAAGGCAGTCGCAAGCTTACCTATGGCCAACTCGCCGCCGCTGCCGCCAAGCTGCCGCCGCCAGTCGACGTAAAGCTGAAAAGTCCCGACAGCTACACACTCATCGGTAAGCCGATCAAGCGGCTGGACACGCCGGTGAAGCTAAACGGCGCGGCGGTATTCGGTATCGATGTGAAGCTGCCCGGCATGCTCAACGCCGCGGTGGCTCGCTCTCCTATCTTTGGCGCCAAGGTGAAAAGTTTCGACGATTCCAAGACGCGGTCGATGCCCGGAGTCCGCAAGGTTGCCGTTGTCCCCTCCGGCGTGGCGGTGATTGCCGATACCTTCTGGCAGGCCAAATCGGCTCGCGACGCCCTGAAAATTGAGTGGGACGAAGGTGCAATGAAGGGCTTTAGCACCACCACGATGATGCAGCACTTCCGCGAAGAGGCGAAGCTGCCAGGCAAAGCCGCCCGCAGTGACGGCGACGCCAACGCAGCGCTGGCGCAAGCCAAGAAGAAGATCGCCGCGGTCTACGAGGTTCCGTACCTGTCCCACGCCATGATGGAGCCGCTGAATTGCGTGGTCGATCTGCGTGCCGACTCTTGCGACGTCTACACCGGCTCGCAGTTCCAGACGGTCGATCGCGCCAATGCCGCCAAGATTGCCGGACTGCCCCTCAGCAAAGTGCAGTTACACACGACGTTTCTGGGCGGGGGCTTTGGTCGTCGAGCCAATCCGCAGTCGGATTTCGTGGTCGAAGGCGTTCACGTCGCCAAAGTCGCCGGCGCTCCGGTGAAAGTCACCTGGACTCGCGAAGACGATATGAATGGCGGCTGGTACCGTCCAGCATTTCTCCATGCGGCCGAGGGATGCATCGACGACAACGGAATGCCCGTTGCGTGGCGATCGCGCCTGGTGGGCCAGTCCATCATGGCAGGAACGCCGTTCGCGGCCATGGTCGGGCTCGACAAGCTAGGCTACGATCCTCAATCAGTCGAGGGTGTGGCCGATCTGCCCTACGCCATCCCGAATGTGCTGGTGGAGTCGCGCAGTCCTGAGGTGGGCGTGACGGTCCAGTGGTTGCGCTCGGTGGGGCATTCGCATACCGCGTTCGCCGTGGAATGTTTCGTCGATGAGATGGCCGCTCTGGCAGGGCAGGATCCCTACCAGTTCCGGCGTAAACTTCTGGCCAAAGAGCCGCGCTACCTCGGCGTTCTGGACCTCGCTGCCCAAAAGGCGGGTTGGGACAAGCCCCTACCCAAGGGAATGGGCCGGGGAATCGCTGTTCACCTGGCGTTCGGAAGCTACTCAGCTCACGTTGCCGAAGTATCGGTCAACGATGACAAGGTCCGGGTGCATCGAATGGTATGCGCCATCGATTGCGGCCAATACGTAAACCCTGGAATCATCGCGGCGCAAGTTCAGGGTGGAGCGATTTTCGGCGCGTCGGCGGCGCTGTACCAGGAGTTGACGTTCGAGGGCGGACGCTTGCAGCAGACCAATTTCAACAGCTTTCCTTCGATGCGCATCGACGAGTGTCCGGAAATTGAGCCTTACATCGTCGAAAGCAACGAGAAGTCGGGTGGCATAGGAGAGCCGGGAGTGCCCTGTGCGGCTCCGGCCATAGCCAACGCCATTTATTCGGCCACCGGCAAGCGCATCCGGCGGTTGCCTATCCGCATGTCGGAGGCGGTATGACACTCAACATCCGCAACCCTCGTTTGTGGACGATCCTTCTGCTCGCCGTGACCATTGTGGCGGGCGTGCTGCTGGTACAGTCGATGGCGAACGCGGCGCCTCCGGCCAACAATCTGTCCAAGAACAACAATTCCGCGGGCGACGGCGCACTATTCGTAGCGTTCGTCCCCGTCTTGCGCAGTCCTCGTTGCATGAACTGCCATTCCCCGGGTGACTATCCGCGCCAGGGCGACGACGGTCACCGCCATACTATGGATGTGCATCGCGGTAAGTACGGCAATGGTGTGACGGCTGAGAAGTGCACGACCTGCCATCAGGACCACAACCTGGCGGGCGTGCACATGCCGCCGGGCGCGCCAAATTGGGGACTTCCGCCTTCGGACATGCCGATGATCTGGCAGGGACTCAGTGACGGGCAGATTTGCGAGTCGATCAAGGATCCGGCGAGAAACAATAACCGCACCCTCGACCAACTCGTGCTTCATCTAACCGAAGACAAGCTGGTGGCGTGGGGATGGGATCCCGGCAACGGACGCAAGCCTGTACCCATACCGCACGCGGACTTTGTCACTAAGGTGAAAGCCTGGCAGGCGGCCGGAGCGCCCTGTCCCAAGAGCTAGCTGGAACCGCCGGATAAACAATCGGTGGCGAGCACCGCCCGAGCAAATAGCAACGCCCACGCTGACTGATTGGTGAATGACCTCAGCGTGGGCGTAAGTTTTTTCGCAATTAACGGGCAGCGATTTTCGGGATTACCGGCTGCTTGCGTTTCTGCTGCATGCAGTTCGTTCCCATGTACTGCTGGATGATCGCCAAGTCGCTCGAGTCGGTGAGACCGTCATAGTTGAAGTCATACCAGCTCGAGCCCCCGTTGTTCACGGAAAAATACTGCCACCACTTTACGTCGAGCCCATCGACCACCTGGTCTTCGTTGCCGTCGCCCGGACAAGCAACTTGCGAATCCAACGTGGTTTGCAAGTCGGCCAGCAGCTGGTTGTAATTGGCCAGCTGTTCCTGGTTAAGACCATTCGGACAGCGATGGCTGGCAGACACCTCGGAGCACAGGGCGTCGCTCAAGTCATCCATCTTGGGGTTCTGGGGGTCTTCGTTCACCCGATAGAACTCATTCAGCGTGGTGTCGCCGTTGACGCAGTTAGGCTGCGCCCTCTGGATGAGCTTGTAGTTGTCGTTGCGCGTGGCCCACTGCTTATCCGGCAGAAACTGGATACTGTCCGGATATTGCGGCAGTTGTGCAGCCTGCACGGCGCAGCAGGAAGGGTACTGAACCGGTGCGCCCGGTCCATACCAGTCTCCGCCCTCGGACTCGCAGAGCCCTTGACTGGTGAAGAGCTGGACGCAGGTGGGAGGACTGGTGACGACGATTACGCAGGGCGGCGGTGGCTCGTTGTTCACGTGAATGTTATTCGCCGCCTGAGTGAAATTGCTGGTGCGGATGCTGGCCTGATTCGGGTTCGTGAGGTAGGGCAGCATGGCTTGCGAATCGAGGATGTGGCTTGGTGGAACCGCTTTGTGCACGTCAACGCCGGCAATTTCGCCGAATAACTGGAACAGGTCGGCGATGTTCACCATCGAAGTAACTTCGCGATCCGGAGAAGCCACCAGCGGGCCGGAGACAATCAGCGGCACCCACACGCCGGTCTGGTAGACCCAGCCTTTAGAGCGCGACGGATCGAAGGGCGCCTTCACGCCGGGCGCATACGTACCGTTGTCGCCGATGATGATGACCATGGTGTTGGTCGTTTCCGGATGGTAGTTCAGGCTGCCGTCAGAGTTGCGCGTTGCCAGCCCGGTCTGCACCATCAGGTCGCCAATCTTGGTATCCATGGCTTCCAGCATCTGGTTGCTGAGGACACGGGTATAAATTTCGTCGGCCGGGTTGTTACCGGTGCAACTATAGTTCGCGCTGTCCGGCGAATCGGCCGGCAGAAGAGAAGGCGGCGATTGCTGATAAGGGGAATGAATGTTGGCATAAGCCACCGTAGCCATCCACGATTGATGAAGTCCGTTCTCGGCCGCAATCCAGTTGGCCGCGGAATCAGTGGTGGCGTTGGAAACGTAACCGCGGGTGCGCGGATCGGTGAGCGGCGGCTTGATCACCGTACCGTCGGGCTCGTTATACACGCGGTTCCATACGTAGTAGGCATTGGCCTGCTCGAAATTGAGCGGGCGAGGCGGAACGGTTGAGCACGTCTGGTTAGGCACAAACAGTCCGCCCTGTTCCAGGCAGCTAAAGCCCGGAGTCTTGTGCGTCTGGTCTTTGGAGATGACGCTGCAAGTGTTGTCGGGGAAGCGGCACGCTCCCGTGTCGGCGCCTCCATGGTCCGCGTTGGTTACGAACCCGCAAGTGAATGGACTGGTGCTGGAGTCAAACTGGCCGCCGATGGTGGGATCGATCGGGTGAGGTGCGCCCTCGAGGAATCCGTCAAAGTAATCCCATCCCAGCGAGTGCGGTGTGGCGTCGCCAAACGGGTTGTAAGTGGATGCAGCCAGATGGAACTTGCCGAACAAGCCGCTAGAGTAGTTGACCGCTTTCAGCAACTTCGGGGTGGTCGACTCGAACGGCGAAACCTGCGAGTTGGCCAAGTCGTCATTCAGGATCGCGTTGAATACATTGGTGCGGAACGGATAGCGTCCCTCGAAGAAAATGGCGCGGCTGGGCGAACATTCCGGCATTGACCACGCGTTGCGGAAGCGCACGCCGGCGTGAGCGATAGCATCGATATTCGGGGTGCTGGCCGGTGTGCCTCCGCCGTACCCGAATATCTTCATCTGGTCGATGCCCACGTCGTCCATGATGATGAAGAGGATGTTCGGCGTTCCGCCGGTCTTGCCGCCGCCTGCGGGCTTGGAGGGCTGCAAGGTCTGCGCCTTGGCGAGGCCTGCGAGAAGGGAAATTGCGATCAAGAACCGGCGAGCCGTGCGTTTCATGGATACTCCCTAGGGTCGTCCCTAACCAGTAAAATTCGACGCCGGACATGAGTCGCCCGGTAGCGCTTTAGTCATGGGCCTGAATTACCGCGATCTTTGAGGGTGATTGAGCAAAAGCACGAAGGTTTCATTGAGCTTGGGGCCGGGTGAGAGATATGTATTCCATAATCTTGCGTAAGGTTGCAGGAGGGACGAATGGTAACGTTCAGCCTCTACGACCAGCGTGGCATATCGAAAAGCAGCTATTACTCCGGGCCGGCTGAATACCCGCCAGCGCTACAATGTGCAGCCGAAGAAAATACGCGGCCCATGCGTTCTGCCCTGGTCTGCGACAAACATGCAGGAAGGGACCCCCATGCCGGCGAATGTAGATCTCTACAACACTTCGTATGCGAACTATGGTCTCGAAGTTTATCGAGAAGTTCGAATCGAGACCTATGGTCAGGACTTCGGTCAAACCAGCTGGGTGAATTCCGAAGAGTCGCGGGATATCCCGCGAATGCTGCTCCTCCAACCCGATTCGAGAGTGTTAGAAATCGGTTGCGGATCGGGCGCATACGCTCTCCACATCGCGAAAACCATCGGATGCACCATCTTGGGCTTGGACCTGAACGCAGCCGGAGTTCACAACGCCAACCAACTCGCATTCGAGATGGGTTTGCAGGCACGAGCAAGTTTTCAGCATTGCGATGCTTCGAAATCCCTCCCGTTCGAAGACCATGCCTTTGACGCGGTGTTCTCCAACGACGTGTTGTGTCATATCCCCGCGAGGCTCCAACTGTTCCGCGAGATGTTTCGGATACTTAAGCCGGGTGGGCGGATGCTCTTTAGCGACGCGCTGGTGGTAGGAGGAATGATCTCCTCCGAAGAAATCGCGACTCGCAGCTCGATAGGCTTTTATATTTACACTCCACCGGGAGAAAACGAGCGATTGATGGGGCTGGCTGATTTTCAAAACCCGCAGGTGACGGACACGACGCAAAGCGCAACCTGCATCGCCGAGCGATGGTACACGGCGCGTGAGAAGCGCAAGGAAAAGCTTCTGGCGCTCGAAGGCGCCAAGAATTTTGACGGATTACAAGCCTTTCTCTCCTGCGCTCAGAGCCTAACGGCGGAGCGTCGCTTGCTGAGGTATCTGTACCTGGCTGAGAAGCGACTCTGATTACGAGAAGCGGCATTGGCGCTCTGCCTCTCCTGCCGAACTCGGTAGCGAATGTTCGCCAACGCCAACAATCCGCACCTGGCGAGCTAGTTCGGTAACCGTGACGGCGACATGTACCTGGTGACCTCAGTCAACCCTCTCCGGCGAAAGCTCGGGCTGATGTTGGTCTCGCCGGGGATTTTGTGATCCATTCTCTTCGCCATACAATGCTGATGAGGCCCGGTGAATTTCCGGCAACAGGGAAAAAGGGCCGAAAGTGACGCTATCGCCTACGGAAGTCCCTACACTGTCAGAGGTAGTGTCTGCAACTCATTGACGGGCCTGTAGCTCAACGGTCAGAGCAGGGGACTCATAATCCCTTGGTTGGGGGTTCGAATCCCTCCGGGCCCACCACTTTAGCTATCCTTTCGCAGTATTCGGTCCTCGGCGCAGTGCGCCCTCTCCTCGACAACTGCAAACACAAGATCGAAACGCATATCAGTCACCCTCTTCCGACGACCGTGCGGTCAACAGCGCCGGTGATCACTGACGTGGCCAGGCGATCTAGCTAGGGCGACCCTTCGAACACCCTCGTACCAGGGCGGCCCACTGGCGAGACCCTGCAGCTACTACAACAGATAGTTGTTCCTATCCTGAAAGATAGCCCATCCGGGTAAAGCCAACGACCGACCTACGTGAAGTGGGCCGTATGTCCTAGCAAACACGCAAAACTCTACTAGCCGTTTTGGGTAGTTCGATGTGGCCACTGCATTGCAATTTCTCTTGTGTCGCTGCAGGGTCCCTCGCAAGAAACACGACTACTTCAGTTTCGCAGCTACTGGAAGGCCCTGGATAGACCCGAATCTCTCAGGCTTGAGTACGGCACTCCGCCCGACGGTTACGTCAGGCAGTCTGTTCGGCTTTTCATCTGCGGAGAAAAACTTCTCTTCAACGGCGCGTATGCACAGCGTACGCCCTTAGGAACGCAAGGAGACTACCATGAGGCTACGATTGTTGTTTACGACCACACTACTCGCCAGCGTTGGGCTGCTGCTCTTCCCGGCAACTGCCTCCGCACAACAAGGCAGCGCTGTCGCAGGCTATGTCACCCTGCGGCCGAACGGTCCTGAAGCCTTTTCCGGCCTGCCCCAACTTACTCCCGAAGAGCACGAGGCTTTGGATGAAAGAATGGAACGGCTGCACGAACAGATGATTCGCGAGAAAGGCGAACTTCCCGCCGGCCCGCAACTGCCGGTCCCGGGCAATGTTCATGAGACCACGCCGGCCGTGGAAGACCAGATTTCTGGCGGCCTGCCCGCAGCCCCCAGCTCTTTCTACATCGGCAACAACGCTTCCTACAATATTGTCGGTGATGGTGAGTCGACGACGGCTGAGCCTGCCATCACCCAGAGCGGCCAGGAATGGCTGGTCACCCAGAACTGGTCGCGAGGTTATTCCAACAACGCCGGTTCGACCTTCACCGCCATCGCTGACGACTCGGGTCCGAGCGATGCCCCCTACTTCTGCTGCGACCAGGACGCCGTGCATGACCATGGCAGAGATCTTTCGGTATGGTCAGAGCTGCTCGTCAATTCCGCATTGACCACGGGAGTGATACGGCTTCACGTCCGCGCGGCGAACAACCTTTCCGACGCATGTACCTATGACCTCAATGGCGGTAGCGGCGTTCTTTACGATTACCCGCACCTGGGACTGGGGAACAACTATATCTACATTACGGGCAACACGATCACCAACGGTCGGTGGACTGGGGCCACGGTTTGGCGTTACAACCTTGACCAGATGGCGGCGTGTCAGAGTATCAGCGGCAACGTATTCAACTGGACCGGCAGCGTAGGTCAGGTGGTTTGGGTTCCCGCCCGCGCCGCTACCGACACCATGTACCTGGTGACCATCGAAAATGGCAGTCAGAACCGCTATTTCTCGTGGCCGGAAAACACCACGACGATTTCGTATAAGGTCATTAGTGTAGGCTCGTCCAGCTATGGCACAGCTACTTGTAAGGGCGGTCCCAGCAACAACAATTGGTTGGGTTTTGGCCTTTCCACGAGTGCAATCGGATTCCAGGTAAGGACTGCGGTCGGCCAGGACGGCTCGGCTGGTGCGCCAACCCAGTATCTCGCGACGTACTACTCCGTCATTCCCCATGGCTCTGGGCGCCCCCAGGCGTATGTCGCGGGAAGCATTGTCCGCACCTCGGACATGACATTGCTGAACACCGCGGACATTTTCAGCTCGACTACCTGCTTCTCCTATCCTGACGTAACTGCCAATTCCAGGGGCGATCTTGGATTGGTAATCGGCTTCGGCAGCTCGTCCTCGGGCGGAGGTCCGGCGCAGTCGTATGTTGCTATTTCCGACGATTACAGTCGGGGAAGCGAGCGCGGCTATTTTGGAACGGTGTACGTCTGTGCCTCAGCTAACGATAATCCCTCCCGGTGGGGCGATTACCTGACTGCCAGGGTGCAGGAGCCGGTTGACGTGACCTTCACCGCGGCTGGCTTCGGCGACATCTCAGGATCGGGCAAAACTCATATTTGCGAGTTCATGCGCGGGCGCTACTTGCAGGCCTACAACGATCGCAGGCTGAAGTAATCGCTCGGCTGACTTCTGCTGCTACATTCCAGAGCCCGGCTTGATGCCCAAGTGTCACCGCTATGGGCATGCCAAGCCGGGCAGTCTTTTTTCTAGTCAGTACGCAGGGCTTCGGTCACATCGACGTGTGCCGCTCGGGCTGCAGGGAACAGGGACGCGCCAATCGCGGCTACCAATAGCACGACTACCGAAGCAATCACTGGCCAGGCGCTCGGCATCTGCAGCGACGGGAAATAGCTGCCGGCGATCCATTGGAAATAAAAACATCGCGCCGCATATTATAGTTGCGCTCGAACGCTACTCCTCCCGATCGGTCTCTTTGTTCTTCGAGTAGCACGCCTTAAGTAGGCAGAGCGCATACACAACAGAAAATCCCACAAACGCTAGAGTAGCCCAGAGCCGCGAATGTGCGATGCCGCTGCGCACATAGAATAAATCTACCAGCAACCACACCCTCGAAACGACGAGTGCAAGCCACAGCATCGCGACGTAATCGCTGAGTGCTATTACCAGTCTGCTAGGGGAGTATCTTGCACCTCGAAGCCAGCATACTCCCGTGGGGCTTCTCTGCTGAGGGTCACTACCGTAGAGCATTCCAGTCACCGGAAACTCCGCGAGTCTCCTCCTCGCCTCCCAGTTTTCATACCAGAATTTGCTGCCGCGGTTCGCAAGGGTCCACGCCACGGAACACACGAATCCAAAACTCGCAATTATGCTCTGGATGATGATGTGTGAATCTTTTGCGGCCGCAAATGCCACGAATCCCGCGCCAATGAAGCCCCAAAAAAATAATGAGCGCTGCCAAAAAAGACTAATCTCAGACTCCAGGGCCTTTACAATTGCCCCGTATCTAGCCTTCTTGCGCGGAGACGCCTTGTCGCTGTCCATTTCGCGGGGATTATACTCCGACTTTGAAGGTGCCAGGTTGTCCCGCTAATTCGCGCGGTTGTAACGGGTCGGCTCCTCGAGTCACGCACTTCGGCATCTCTTCACTGACAGGAAATTCTTCAGTCAGTACGCAGGGCTTCGGTCACGTCGACGTGTGCCGCTCGGGCTGCAGGGAACAGGGACGCGCCGATGGCGGCTACCAATAGCACGATGACCGAAGCAATCACTGGCCAGGCGCTCGGCATCTGCAGCGAGGGGAAATAGCTGCCGGCCAGGCGCGCTAACCCGTAACCCAGGATTGCGCCGGCAACAATGCCGGCCACAGCCATCACCGCACCTTCGGTGACGACGCCCATCAGCAAGTGTCTGGGCTGCGCACCAACCGCCAGCCGGATGCCGAACTCGCGGGTGCGTCCGCTGACCGAGAATGCCAGCACGCCGGCAACGCCGACCACGGCAATCGCCAGCGCCAGCCCCGCCAGGCCGCTGAAGACCAGCATATTCAACCGGTCCGGCGTCAGGACTTCGGCGCGAATGTCTTCCAGCGTGGCAGCGTGCTCGACAGGCTGCTCCGCAGACAAGCCGCGGATGATGCGGGTCAACGGGATAATCAAGGAATGAGGATCGGAGCGGGTATGGACGAACAGCCGTCCTCCGAACAGAGGCAGCTCCTTGCTGGTGTCGTCGGGTACCTGCCCAAAAGGATGATAGATAGTGAGCACTGGCCCCGGCTCGATATGCTCGTCATCCACGTCAGCGACAACCCCCACCACGCGCCGCGGCCCAGGGCTGATGTAGATGAACTGCAGTACCGGGTCAGTCCACATGATGTGGCGGTTGATAGGATCCTGGCCGGGAAACATGCGCTGCGCTGCGCTCTTGCTGAGGATGACGACCGGTTCGCCGCCGCGCCGGTCATTCTCGTTAAAGTCGCGGCCAGCGACTAGCGGAACTCCAAGTGCCGCGAAGAATCCCGGTGACACCACCCGAAGCTGCGCCAGAGGGTCTTCTTCGTGATTGCCCTTTATGTGACCTTCGCCGGTGAACTGGAGACCGGGACCGGTATTGCCGGCGTCGCGCCACGGCACGTTCGTACCCATGGAGACACGATCCACCCCGGGCAGTTCGCTGATGCGCTCGATCACCTGGCGGTAGAAATTGATGATGTCCTCAGAAGTTTTTCCGAACGACATGACCGGCACGTTCACTGCCAGGACACGCTGCATATCGAAGCCGGTCTGCGTTTCCTGAAGCGTAATCAGGGTCTTGATAAGAACACTGGCGCCGGCCAGCAATATGAAGGAAGCCGCAATCTGGGTGACGGCAAAGATCCGTAACCGGCGGCTGGTACCGCTGCTGATGCGGACGCTGCTGCTGCTGGCCATGCCGATTCCTCCCGACGACTCTACCGACGGAAGGCGCGGCACAAACGCCAGCAGTATGGCGGAGACGACGGCCAGCGCCGCCCCTACCCAAAGCACGGTCATATCAACTTTCAAATCGAGGGCGCGGACGGAAAAACGCGAAGCATACCGCGCCAGAACGGCCACCATCGGCTCCGCGCTGAGAACGCCCAGCACCGCTCCAGCCACCGAAAGCAGCAGGCTTTCCGCCAGTAGGGTTCGCCGTAACGCAGCGGTGGTCGCCCCCAGGGCGGCGCGAATCGCCAGCTCGCCTTCGCGGCGTACCGAGCGCGCCAGAATTAAATTGGCGACGTTCGAACACGCAATGATAAAGATGAGTCCTGACGCAGCCAGCAATACCCACAGAATTGTCTTCGCGCCTGAAGTGATCTGGTCGCGCAGCATCATGGCATCGATCTGGTAGTGGGCGCTCGCCGGGTAAGCTTCGGGATGCGCGCGCAACATGGCCGCATAATCCGTGCGCAGCTCGGCGCGGGCCTGCGCCAGCGTAGCGCCCGGCGCCAGGCGGCCGAACAACTCGGTCATGCGGTGCACCCGGCCGGTGACCATGGTGGCCGAAAGATGATGCGGACTGGTCACCACATTCACCAGGATCTCGGCCTGCGACGGGAACTGCACCGACGGCTCCAACACGCCGACCACGGTAGCCGAACGCGGATCAAGCCGTACGGTCTTGCCGATCACGGTCGGATCGCCCTTCAGCGAGTCCTTCCAGAAGCGATAGGTCAACACGCAGGCGCCGGCAGCGTTGGGACCATCGTCGCGCTGATCAAGCAGCCTGCCCAGCACCGGGCGCAGTCCCATAACTTCGAAATAGGCACCGTCGACTACCCCGGCGTGAATCTCGCGAGGCTCGCCCAGCCCTATCATGGTGAAGCCCATGGTGGAGAACTGGCCAAACGAGCCGACCGACTTCACGCTCGCCTTCAGGTCCTGGACCTCCGGCACGGAAAAGGCCTCGTCCGTGTCGCCGTATCCCGGCGCGCTCTGCTGGATGTAGATAAGCTGGTCTTCGCCGCGGTTGACCAGCGGCCGCAGCAGAACGCCGCGCACCAGACTGAAGATGGCGGCATTGGCGCCAATGCCCAGCGCCAGCGTCAAGATCACCGTGATCGACAGGCCTTTGGCGCGCCACAGCGACCGCAAAGCCACTTTCAGGTCCTGAAGAATCAAATCCGCTCTGACTGTCATGGTGCGTTCTCCCGTTGACCGCTGCTGCCTCATGCCTTGGATCCAGGCCTTCAGCCCCTGAGGCCGTGCTCGAGGCTTAAGCAGTCTTCTGTCGCCGCCGCTGCTCGCTGGCCTTCATGATTTCGCTCATGTCCCCTACCGGCCGAACCTCGAAAATATTGCCGAATGTCAGCGCCGGATGCTGCGCCATGAGCTGAACCGCATGATTCATGTCCCGCGCCTCCAGGATGAGAATTCCGCCCAGTTGCTCCTTGGTTTCGATGTAGGGACCGTCCGTCGTTGCCACTTTACCGTTCTTCCAGGAGAGAGTCAGGGCGGTTTCCGTAGGTTGAAGCGCTTCTCCTCCGGCCCAGTTCCCGTTGGCGCGAAGATGGTCGTCATATTCAAAGCATTTGTCGAACATAGCGTTACGCTCGTCTTCGGCCAAGCCATCAAATTTGTCTTTGTCGTAGTATCCGAAACAGATGTATTTCACGGTTCTTCTTCTCTCCTTAGGTTAGGGATCCAGCAGCACAGCCTGGCGCGCTGGATGGTTCATCCTATAGTCGTTGGGCGACAGGGTAAATCGACAGCTACAGCGAACTATTTTTGTTCAATTCCTCAGTCCCCACTCGGCGGGGGGTGCGAGTTGCCGGCGGGGCCAGCCAGCGTCGATGGGACAAAGCCCTGTTCGGCCTCGTCCTGCGAAATCCAACGGAAGAAGCAGCCCCTCTAGGCGGATTTGGGGCTTTCCTTATTATCGTCGTCTGCCGGTCCGAACGAAGGCAGGTACCGGCCGAAGTTCAATTCGAAGTCGCTGGGAATGCCATAGCCGATTTCGCGGATCTTGGCACGGCGCGCCTGCGCACCGGGCAAGGCCAGCAGCGGGAAGAACAAGTCGGTGCTCGCCTTCAGCTCGGCAGCGGTCGGCGTCCCGAAGCGGTTGACCTGGGCCTTCGCCGCGGCTAGCGTTTCATGGTCGAACGAGGCCAGACGCCGGGCCAGTTTATCGACAAACGTGTCGAGTTCGCCATCGTCCAGCGTGCGGTTTACCCAGCCATAGCGCTCGGCGATATCCGCATCGAAATCGTCTCCGCTGAGTACGATTTCCAGCGCCCGCGAGCGGCCGACCAGGCGCGGAAGCCATTCCAGCGCGCCGCCGCCCGGGACCAGTCCGACGCCGACCTCGGGGTTGCCGAACAGGGCAGTTTGCCGGCTGGCGAAACGCATGTCACAGGCCAGCGTGAACTCGTTACCGATGCCGCGGGTGCGGCCGCGAATCTTGGCAATGCTGACCACCGGCGCGGACGCAAGGCGCAGCACAAAATCACTCCACAGGCCCAGCACCTCGGGCCGTTCCGCTGCCTTGGCTACATCGAGATGGGCGACGAAGAACTCGGGATTGGCCGACTGGAACACGACGACCTTGACCGATGGGTCCGCTTCGAGGTCGGTCATCAGCCCTCCGAATTCGACGATCGTGGTGGGAACAAACATGTTGATGGGCGGGTTGTTGAAGGTAACTCGCCACAGGCTCGCACTCTCGCGCGCAATCGATAGCTGATTGCCTGTCATGGTGACAGTCTCCTTGATTGAATTTGGCGGGTGGCCCAGGGGTAACGATCTTTGCGGAAATCGCTGCCAGTGAGGGTGCTCCATCTGTGCGTTTTTTGCAAGAGCCGTGGGATCCCCACTCATTCGCGGGATTGGGATGAGTGGGTTTCGGAGACGCGCGCCAAATTTCTTATTAGTAAGATATTTGCAAAAATCTTACTTTACTTACTTATGACGGCAGTAGGAAGATTGTGCCGAGGCACTATGAAAGCTCCCTTTACCACCCGCATTTCTTCCCGCGGACAGGTTGTTATTCCCGGCCCGGTTCGCAAGGCGCTCGCGATCGAAACCGGCACACCGTTCCTGGTCATCGCGAGAAAAGACTCGATTGTGCTGCATCGGCTGCAGGAGCCACCGTGGCAGTTCTTCGACGACATGGTGCAGCAAGCCGAGAAGCAAGGCCGCCAGCACGACGCCGCCATGCAGGGCTTCGCGAAGTTGGTGAAGAAGCTGAAGTACGGGCGGTAGCGAAGGTCGAGACGGTTTCACGAGACGGCGTGCCCCCACTCACGAACCCATGAGTGGGAAGGAGCGACTTTCGTTTCTATGCCTGCGACCAAGAGTGCCTGTAGGCGTGAATTGGCGGGAGGGGCCGCTCGGAACGATGTTCCGCCTCGCGATCCCACTCATTCGAAACCGGCGAATGAGTGGGGCACCCAGCACCCGGCGTAGAATCGATGTTGTCGGCAGTATCGCGAGGACAGCAGGGTAAAAATATCCCGGATTCGGGAGAGTGTGATGACTTTTCAGGCAAACGTACTGCGAGTGATGATTGCCTCGCCGGGTGATGTCGAAGAGGAGCGGAAAGCCGTCACCAAGGAAATTCTCAGGTGGAACGACGCGAATGCCTCCAGCCGTAAACTCGTTCTCTTACCTATCAAATGGGAAACACACAGCACTCCTCAACAAGGCGACCATCCGCAAGCGATCATAAATCGACAGCTGTTAGACGATGCGGACATCATGATCGCCATCTTCGGAACACGAGTCGGAACGCCAACCCAAGGCTATATCAGCGGGACAGTCGAAGAAATCAAAAAGCACGTTGCTTCGGGCAAAACGGCCAAAATCTACTTCTCCGACGTACCGGTGCCACCGAGCTCACTCGATCCGGAGCAATATGCTCAGTTGCAGGCGTTTCGTAAGGAGTGTCACACCACTGGTCTTTATGCAACGTTTGCCAGTGTTGTGCAGTTACGAGCCGACTTCAGACATCACCTTGATCTTGAATTGAATCAGCCTCGGTATCTCTGGCTGTCGGCGCCTCGGCCTTCGACACGTGATACCGCGAACGAATTAAGTGCGGACGGGATTCGCCTCATCAGAGCAGCAGCATCTGCAGACGGAGAGGTAATCCTGCAACATACGTTAGGAGGGTACGGCCTCACCGCAGGGTCAGACCAATTTATGGAGCCCACTCCTCGATCCGCGGCTAAATGGCGGGGGATAGTCAACGATCTCACGAGCAGAGGACTTTTAGATGAGACCGCACCGGGATCGGGCGTCTACCAGCTCAGTGAATCGGGCTACGAGATCGCGGAGGATATCGAATCGAAGCGGCCGACCGAGATCGACCTAGCCATCGAGGGACCACCCGACGCTCAATATCTCGAAGTTAAATCGAACCGACTGCTCCGCCTTAGCCAGCTTGACTACTTGACCTCGAGTGATGCTTCAGTGGCAATCCAAAAACTCATCGAAGAAGGTAACGACATCAAAATCAAACTTCTTCACGAACGAGTAACCGCCTTGTTTAACACGCCTCGGCCTGACCGGAGTACTTTTGATCATGCGGGGCCGGCGAAGTTGCGATTACGCTTCGTCGTGAACGATCACCCTGATGAAATCGTTTTGCCCGTAATCCTTCAGCCCAAGATGGTCCAGAACACCCAGTGGATAACGCTCATTGGATCGGAGAATTTTCAGCTTTCGGTATGAGCCTAGTCGGGCTGAGGTTCGGGTGCCGAGTTCCGCGAGTCACAGGCTCCGGTATGTCCCACCACAGACGGGATTGTCTGACCTCATAATTTCAGGGTATGACGAAGGGTTTGGAGCGCTGGTATGGTGGGCACGATCTGCACCAATTCACCCCGACGACTCCAAACCCAGGACTCGGCGGGGACCCCGGCGCGAACCGAGGAAGCGCCGTGACCTGCTTCTGCGCGTCCTGGAGCGCGCCCGACAAAAATATCGCTTCGTGGTAATCGGCTACGTGGGGATGCCCGAACACTTTCATCTTCTGATGACCGAGCCGGAGGTGAGAAACCCTTCGGTGGTGAGGAAAGTGGTGAAAGAGCGGTTCACGAAGCTACTTCACCACGGCGGCGTGCGTACCGGCTCGATCTGGCAAAAGCGCTTCTACGATTTCAATGTGTGCAGTACGGAAAAGCGCATCGAGAAACTACGCTACATCCATCGCAATCCGGTGAAGCGAGTCTGCAGAAAAACCTGAAGACTGGAAGTGGAGCAGTTTCCGGAAATATGTTTGCGGGGAAGACGGGTTGGTGAAAGTGAATTCTCAGGAATGGCCGCTCACGATAACCTATTCCGCCTCGCGGTCCCACTCATTCGAAAACCCGCGAATGAGTGGGTCACCCGCACTCCGGCAAGTTGTTCTGTCACGGTTTCAAGTAGTGAAGCGCAACGCATCCGGACTTAAAGACCGTCGACTCAACTAGCTTCAACTGTAAATTCTCTTGCAGGTTGATACCTTCAAACAACCGCCTGCCTTCTCCTATAACGATCGGGTGAACCAGAAAATGATATTCATCAATCAGGCCAAGCTCTGCAAGTTGCGCCGCCAGTGTTATCCCACCGGTGAAAATATTCTTGCCTGGCTCTTGTTTCAATTTAAGTACTTCGTCGCGAAGGCCCGTGCGAACAACTCTGGTTTTGTTCCCTTCAGGGATGTCTAACGACTTAGAGAAAACAACGATTTGGTTGACGGCGTCAAAGGCCTGGGCAAATTCGTAGTCTGGGTTTGCCTGCTCGGAAGGGTCTTTCGCCACATCGGGCCAATAAGGAATCATCAATTCATAAGTTTTACGCCCGTAGAGGAACGTGCCCGCCTCCCGCGTGAGGCGCGTAACATAGTCCAAGATTTCCTCATCGGGACTGAATTTGGTGTGGTCGCAACAGCCATCTATCGTCGTGTTGATTACGAAGACTAACTTTCTCATTGGATGGTCCTCTCTTATATTTCAGCGCTGGTCCGCGGATCTATATGGCGTTTGCGCTAACCGGTTGGAGCACTGTTTTCCTCTTCCGTCTCTCCGTTAAGCCGCTTTGCCGGTAGCAAATGCTCTGCGCAACGCAGACTTCCAACTCGTGCTGAATTGTTTAGAAACTTCGGCGTCGGGCACCAGGAGATCGAATCCATGGAAAGCACCAGGGACGACCAGAAGTTCGGTTGCGACTCCGGCATGGACCAGACGCCGCGCATACTCCATATCTTCTTCGGCGAACAGGTCGATGGAACCGACGCCGATCCAGGCAGGCGGCAGGCCGGCGACGCTGGCTACCCGGGCGGGAACGGCGGCTACCGGCACCCTGGACGAACCCGCAGGAACGCCGAGCAGCGAACTCCAGGCCAGGCGATTGGCACTGGGAGTCCACATAAAGTGGCCAACGGCGGGCGGCACCGAACGGGTGCTGCCAGTTCGGTCGTCAAGCTGGGGGTAGAGGAGCAACTGGAAGACGATGGGAATTTCGTTGCGGTCGCGCGCGTGAATGGCAAGGCTGGCTGCGTGGCCGCCGCCCGCGCTCTCACCGCCCACGGCAATCCTGGAGCGATCGATGCCGAGTTCCGCCGCATGAGCGTGAACCCACTTGAGCGCGGTGTAATTGTCCTTAAGCGAGCCGGGATAGGGCGTCTCCGGAGCCAGACGGTAGTCGACCGAGACGACGACGCAATGGCAGTCGGTCGCGATGCCTTGCAGCCGAGGCATCAGCATGGGATCGGTCATCATAAAGCCGCCGCCATGCATGTGAAGCAACACCGGCTTGGCCTTCTCCGACGGCGCAGGATCAACCACCCAAAGACGAATCTCGGGTGCTCCTGGCGGCCCGGGGATATGCCGCTCCACGGGCTGTGGTGCGGGAGCAGCTATCGGAGGCATGCCCGGCATTTGCCGGAACTTGACGACCATCTCCGCCGATAAGTCATAGGCGGGGAACTGCTTGAGTACCGGAAGAAGTTCCGGGTCGACAAGGGAATCGGGGTCTGCCGCCGGGGGCGAAGGTTCTGAGCGCGAGGCTTGCTCAGCCCTTGCCAGTATGGCTGTGGGTGCGAGTCCCATAGCCAGACCAAAGGCGGCGGTGCGGATAGCGAAATCGCGACGAGTGAGAGGAACGCTCATATTATTTAGCAGGCGATACGCGATGCCAGCCGGTCAGGCCGGCATCGACAGAAACGGACTCCAGCGGCACAGCTTCGCACTGGCTCGTTCATCCCAAGGTCAAAACTCATCTTCTGAAGTGCCGGCGGGCATACGATTACGTCGTCTGGTCCGGGGCAGGGAAGAATAGAAGTTCACGCACCTCGCCCACCGCATCGCAGGAGATGGCACCCTTCTTCGCCCACGCCAGCGCCTCGTCCATATTGGCAGCTTCCAGTATCCAGAAACCGCCCATGTGCTCCTTAGTCTCGGTGTATGGCCCGTCGGTGACTTGCACCGTGCCGTCGGACTGCTTGCGCACCGTCTTGGCCTGGTCGGGCGCGGAAATACCGCAGGCGAACTTCCTGACACCGGCAGCAATCATTTCGCGGTTGAGCGCGTGGATCTCTTCCATCATCGCTTCGGTTACGGTGGAAGGGTCGAAGTTGTCGGGCAGGTAGTTACAAACTAGATATTGTGGCATGAGTTCTCCATTCTCTGGTGGCGGCTGCGTAGATGTTGGTACGAGGCCTCGTGAAATCGACAAAGAGTCGAGCGTTTTTGGCTACAGCCTCATTTCAGCGGCGACGTCGTCGCCGAACTTCCTTTGGATCTCCTTCTGGGTCTCGGCATCGAAGTCGGTTAAATCAAACAGCCGGCGGACCTCGACCATTTCGTTATCGTTGCCGGGGATCTTTGAAGCCCATTCGAGGGCCTCTTCTCGCGAATTCACCTGGATGATCCAGTAGCCGCCGATGATTTCCTTGGCTTCGGTAAACGGGCCGTCGGTAACGGTCGATTTTCCGTCCTTGAAGGTGACGCGCGCGCTCATCGTGGCGGGCGGGGTCAGCCCGTCAAGCGCCAGCAGCACGCCGGCTTTCCCCAGTTCCTCGTTGTATTTGCCCATCAGATCCATGTTTTTGAGGTCGGGCACCCAGCCGGCTTTAGCGGTTTCGTAGACTTTTGGATACATGATCATCATGAAGCGCATTGGGTTCTCCTTAAATGTTGAGCGGACGCCGCATTGGGGCCGCTACTTCTGGCGGGCTAGTGCCCGGCCTTCACTACATAGTCGTTGGGGGAACGGGAAATCGACAGCTACTCAACTTTTTTTATTTCAGACTGGCGGATCCGCTCCTGCAGGAATTGCCGCTCTGGTTCCTGTTGGGTGAGCGCCAGGGCTTTCTCGTAAGCGGACCGGGCCTCAGCCCTCCTGCCGAGTCTGCGGTACATGTCGGCACGGGCGGAATGCGCCAGGTAGTAATTGGCCAATTCGCCACGTTGCAACACCGCGTCGATCTGCTTCAGACCGGCTTCCGGACCATCACTCATGGCAATCGCCACCGCACGATTCAGATAAACAATAGGCGAAGGCTGCACTCGTACCAGTTGGTCGTAAAGGGCAACAATTTGCCGCCAGTCAGTCGCGGCGACCGATTCCGCTTCGGCATGAACGGCCGCAATCGCAGCCTGCAGAGTGTAAGCGCCGAAGCGGCGGGATTTCAGGGCGCTCTCAACCAGGGCCACGCCCTCCGCGATCTGCTCCCGGTTCCAGAGCGAGCGATCCTGACTCTCGAGCAAAATCAGCTCTCCGGTGGGAGAGGTTCGCGCGGCGCGGCGGGATTCCTGGAGCAACATCAGGGCAAGCAGGCCCATGATTTCCGCCCTGGGGACTTCCGGTTCTGGCTGGAGTTCGGTCAGTAGTCGTCCCAGTCGAATGGCTTCGCCGGTGAGCTCGCCTCGCGTTACCTCCGTTCCCGCAGCAGCGGAGTAACCTTCGTTGAAGACGAGATAGATGACCTGAAGCACTGCGTCCAGTCGCTCCGGCAGTTCCTCGGGTGTAGGCACCTCGTAGGGAATTCGTGTCTCTCGAATCTTGGTCTTGGCGCGTACGATACGCTGCGCCAGTGCCGCCGGCGTAACCAGAAATGCCCGGGCAATCTCCTCCGTAGTCAGGCCGCAGATTTCCCGCAGCGTGAGCGCAACCTGTCCTTCGGGAGGCAGAGCGGGATGGCAGCAGGTGAAGATCAGGCGGAGGCGATCGTCTTCGATCTCCTCATCGTCTATCCGGGCAACACCGAGGGCAGCGTCGTTGCTGCGCGATTCCATGTGGGCAACAAGATCTTTCTGTGCTCCATCGAAGCGGGCGCGCCGGCGCATAACGTCTATGGCCTTGAAGCGTGCGGTTGAAATCAGCCAGGGGCGTGGATTGTCCGGAATGCCAGACTGGGGCCAGGACTCCAAAGCGGCGGCGAAGGCTTCATGCATGGCCTCTTCGGCCAGATCCAAGTCTCCCAGGAGGCGCACGAGCGTTGCCAGAACCCGGCCCGACTCCGTCCGGTACAGAGTCTCGATGGTCTTGCTAATGTGTTCGGGCACAGGCGACGGCATTAAGCCAAGCTAGCAAACCAAGGGGCTCGACACAACTGCAGCGGGTTGACCCCTGTCTGCTCAGGGCACGGTTGGGTCATGGAGCGTCGATCAGCGGCTGCCGGTCTTCTAGACGGCCTGATGCCCGGAGGGCCGATTGGCCAAGAGCAGCCGGATGCGACCGATCATCGCTTCCGGCCCCTCCAGTTTGCTAAGGAAGTCGTCTGCGAGTTCAGCTCCGTCCGGCAGATCGTTCACGCCGGACAGAAGCATAAAAGGCATCGTCGGATGCTGCCGCTTCGACTTCTGCTGCCAGTTGGACGCCCGTCATCTGCGGCATCAGGTGATCCGAAACCACCAGATGGACACTAGTCGTTTTGAGAATCTCCAGAGCATCCATCGCTGAGCCCGCCGTAAGGACGTGGAAGCCAGCCCTTTGCAGTACGCACTTACGAACCGTTAGCGGCGTCGCTTCGTCATCGACGCAAAGGATGGTGGAGGGAAGAGGAGCTGTCTGGGCCGCGGGCATCTTAATCCTCCACGCTCGTCTGCGCCGACTTGGCACGCAACACTCCCGTAGCAGCGGGAATGAAGGCGGAAAAGCAGGTGATGGCTCGCCCCCCGGAGAAGATACTGCGGAAATGCAGCGAGCCTTCGTGCTTCAGCACGATACCACGGGTAACCCAAAGGCCCAGGCCGGTTCCCTTCGTATCCTTCGTAGAAAAGAACGGCTCGAAGATTTTTCTTTTGTGCCTGAGATCGATTCCGGATCCGGTATCGAAAACCGACACCCGGAAGCCGGGCGAGAACCCGTTCCGATAATCGACCGAAGAATAGAGCCGGACAGTGAGAGTGCCGCCTTCCGACATCGCTTCGATCGCATTGCCAATCAAATTGAGAAAGACTTGCCGCATTTCGCCGGGAAATCCATTGATCAGGCCCTGGCACTCAATCTGTTTTCTCAGCTCGATTCCTGCCAGCTGAATTCTACGGGCATGAATTCCGATTACATCTTCCAGAACTTGGGAAAGAGCTACCTGGGTAGGACGTTGGCTTTCGCGATAAAAGCTCAGAGTCTGTTTGGTTATGTGGGAGATCCGCATCAGTTCGCTTTCAGCCATGCGGGCCAGTTCGCGAGCTTCCGGATCGAGCGACTCGTGTTGTTTCAGGAGATAGAATGCATTGGTTACGGCTTCCAGCGGGTTGTTAATCTCGTGCGCGATGGTTCCTGCCAGTCGTCCCATGGCGGCAGTTTTTTCCGAAGTACGCAACGCATTTTCCGTGCGCTTTTGCTCGGTAACATCCCGGTTGATTTCGAGAAACCCTTCTGGTTGTCCCAGATAATCCCGTTTCAGCGCCTGCCTGGACGCAACAATGATTTCGTTGCCCGCTTTGGTGGTGTGCATTATTTCGCCGTGCCAGTAGCCCTTCTCCAGGATTTCACCCTCGACTAATTCGCGCGATTCCGGAAACCTGGTGTTCAACAACTCCTGAACATTTCTACCGACGGCCTCCTGCGCCGTCCATCCGTAAACCATTTCGGAACCGCGGCTCCAGAAAGTGATGACTCCGGGCAAGTCACGGACAAAGATCGCCTCGGAGGCCAAATCGATAAGTTCCGCTTGCTCGGCGAGAGCCTGCTCAGCTCTTAACTGGCCGGTGATGTCCGTGTTCGTGCCGAACCAACGAATCACCTTTCCATCCTCATCTCGAATAGGAAGTGCCCGGCTCAGGAACCAGCGGAATTCGCCATTCTCGGCGCGCATGGGGAATGTTTCTTCCCAGGGCTTTCCGGTCTCTATCGAACTTTCAAAGCTGGCAAATACCCGGTCAGCGTGATCGGGGTGGACGACGTGTCTCGCCGATGAGGGCCCGACTTCGCCGGGCCTGATCCCCGTGTAGTCGTACCAACGGCGGTTGTACCAGAACACCTGGCCATCGGCTTTCGCCATCCATGCAAGCTGGGGGATGGAGTCAGCCAGCGTGCGGAACTCCAACTCGCGCTCACGCAACTCGTCCGTACGCTCCAGGACACGCTTTTCCAACTCCTGATTTAACGTTTGAAGCTGATGGGCCTGGCGGTGCAGCTCGGCAAACACGCTAACCTTGGCGCGCAGGAGATCGGGAATGATTGGAACGGAGATATAGTCGACCGCGCCGCGGGCGTAAGCCTTCAGGCGATCGACATCCGTCAAATGAATTGCCGAGATGAAAATTATCGCTGTTTTCTGGAACCGCGGGTGCTGCCGGATCATGTCAGCCAGTTCAAAGCCGTCCAGCTCCGGCATACTGACGTCCATCAGGACAACAGCAACATCCGTCTTGAGCAAGTGTTCCAGCGCTTCCTTGCCGGAGGTGGCCTTGATCAGGTTCTCGCCAAGCTCCGCCAGTATGGCTTCGTAGCTGAGCAGCTTTCCCGGCTGGTCGTCCACCATCAGGATGTTGACTTTGTCAGAGCCTGTCATAGTTTGCTTCGCAGATCGTTGTAGACCAGTCGCAGCGTTTGTCATTATCTATGCAGCCACATACGCAGACCAGAGAGTAACTGATCCGTGTTCACCGGTTTTGCAAGGTACTCAGAAGCTCCCGCTTCAAGGCATTTCTCCCGATCACCCTTCATTGCCTTGGCGGTCAGTGCAATGATGGGAAGCCGCCGGAATGCAGCGTTTTGCCGGATTACCTGCATCGTTTCGTAGCCATCCATTTCCGGCATCATGATGTCCATCAAAACAATGGAAGTATCCGGAGTACTCTCCAGCATCTCGATAGCTTCTCTTCCTGTGCCAGCGGTCAGCACCGTCATCCCACGACGTTCCAGGACACTGCTGAGCGCGAAAATATTGCGCACATCATCATCCACCACCAGCACTTTCTTTCCCACCAGTGCGTCATCGGAACGGTGCAGCTTATCCAGCATCCTTTGTTTTTCGACCGGCATGTCGGCGACCACACGATGCAGGAACAGAGCAGTCTCGTCCAGCAGGCGCTCCGGCGATTCCACGTCCTTAACGACGACGCTGCGGGCCAGAGTGTGGAGTCGCGCATCTTCTTCGGGCGACAGTTCCTTGCCTGTGAATACGACGACCGGCAGATCGGAAAGAGCTGGCGTATCACGCAGCTGTTCGAGTACGTCAAATCCCGACATATCCGGCAGGCGAAGATCGAGAACGACACAATCGTAAGAGCGCTCGTTCAGCAGCGAGAGCGCGGTTGCACCCGAGTCGACCGTGGTGACATCGATGTCGTCGTAGCCGAGCAGAGCTTCGATGCTCATCTGCTCCGCCGGATTATCTTCGACAATCAATAACCGCTTTCTGCGGGGCGAAGAGTATTCCATGATGCGAGTCAGGGCCGCTTCCAAACCATCCGGCGTGTTTGGCTTGGTGACAAACGCGAAGGCGCCGCGCGCCAGTCCATGATGCCTGTCTTCATCCAGCGTCAGCATCTGTACGGGAATGTGCCGGGTAGCAGCGTCCTGCTTCAGATGATTCAGTACCGTCCAGCCCAGCATGTCGGGAAGAAAGACATCCAGGGAGACGGCGGTGGGATGAAATTCGCGGGCCAGGCTTAAAGCCTCCGCGCCCTTGGTTGCCACCAGCACCTTGAATCCCTTATCGCGGGACAAGTCGGCCAGGAGGCGAGCGTAATGAACGTCGTCCTCGACGATGAGCAACACCGCGTCGCCAGGCTGCAGGTCCTCGCGGTCGTCGGGGATTCTGTCCTCCACGCGATCGATGACAGACGCGGCGGTAAGCGACAGCGGGCCAGACGCGGTGGCCCGGCGGTCGCTGGTGGGAATCGGCGAGGCGATGGGGCCGACGTAGGTCTGCGGCAAGTACAAAGTGAACGTGCTGCCTTTGCTCGGGAGTGCTCCGCAATTGGATCTCGCCACCCAGCAAGCCGGCCAGTTCGCGGCTGATTGCCAATCCGAGCCCCGTTCCGCCGTATTTGCGGCTGGTGCCGGCATCTGCCTGCTGGAACGCCTCGAAGATGATCCTTTGTTTCTCGGGTGGAATGCCAATTCCGGTATCGCTGACGGAAAACGCCACCACTTGCGCTGCCTTGGAGAGAATCGGGTGATCTTCGGTCCAGCCGCTTCGCTCCACCGAGACCGCCAGCCGTACGCCACCTTGTTCGGTGAACTTGAAAGCATTCGACAGCAGGTTCTTGAGCACCTGCTGCAAGCGCTTGGCATCGGTAACCAGGCTTCGGCTCAGGTGCGGATCGGTTTCGACTTCAAAGGCAAGCTTCCGGTTCTCCGCCTCATGGCGGAATGGACGGCCAATGGAGTCGAGCAGGCTGGCGAAGAACACCTCTTCCGCATCGACGGAAACGGTCCCCGATTCGATCTTCGAGAGGTCCAGGATGTCGCTGATGAGATTCAGAAGATCCGTTCCGGCGCCGTGAATGGTGCGTGCGAACTCAACCTGCTTGTTGGTGAGGTTGTGATCTGGATTCTCGCTGAGTTGCTGGCCCAACACCAGAATGCTATTGAGCGGCGTGCGCAACTCGTGCGACATGTTGGCCAGGAATTCGGATTTGTACTTTGACGTGAGCGCCAGTTCTTTGGCCTTTTCTTCCAAAGCCCTTCTGGCTTGTTCGATTTCCTGGTTCTTACGTTCTACTTCGACGTTCTGCTCCGCCAATTGCTGCGCTTTTTGCGCCAGCTGTTCATTGGTTTGCTGCAACTCTGTTTGCTGGGTCTGGAGTTCGCCGGCCAGCTTCTGCGACTGCTTCAGCAGTGACTCCGTCTGCATGGTCGCTTCAATGCTGTTCAGCACGATGCCGATGCTGGCGGTCAACTGTTCCAGGAAGGCCAACTGCGAAGCCGTGAATACCCCCAGCGAAGCCAGTTCGATAACGGCTTTCACCCGGTCTTCGAAGAGTACCGGCAAAACAATGACGTTTCGCGGCACGGCTTCGAACAGGCCGGACCTTATAGGCACCGTCCCCGGAGGAAGATCGGTGATCAACATACGCCGCTTTTCCACCGCGCACTGTCCAACCAGGCCCTCGCCCAGCCGAACCCGGCGCAATTGATTTTCCTGGCCCTCGCTGGAAAAGACGGAGAGCATAACCATTTCGCCCGATCCTTCCTCTTCCATCTGATAAATCAAGCCCTGATGGGCATTGACCAGTGGGGCGAGTTCAGAAAGGAGCATGCGGCCCACGGTACTCAGGTCGCGCTGGCCCTGCAGCATGCCGGTGAAGCGGGCCAGGTTCGTCTTCAGCCAATCCTGTTCGGTGTTGCGCTCCGTCGTCAGGCGGAGGTTGTTGATCATGGTGTTGATGTTGTCTTTGAGTTCGGCGACTTCGCCGCTGGCTTCCACCTGAATAGAGCGGGTCAAATCGCCCTTGGTAACGGCGGTTGCCACCTCAGCAATTGCGCGCACCTGGTTGGTCAGGTTATCGGCCAGCAGGTTGACGTTACCGGTAAGGTCCTTCCACGTGCCGGAGGCTCCAGGCACGTTGGCCTGGCCGCCAAGCCGTCCCTCTACACCCACTTCGCGAGCGACGGTCGTCACCTGGTCGGCAAACGTTGCCAACGTATCGGTCATGTTGTTGATGGTGTCGGCAAGAGCGGCCACTTCGCCCTTCGCATTCACGGTCAACTTTTGGGTCAATACGCCGTTGGCGACGGCAGTCACCACTTTCACGATGCCGCGAACCTGTTCGGTGAGGTTGGCGGCCATGACGTTAACGTTGTCGGTCAGATCCTTCCAGGTACCGGCCACGCCGGATACCTTGGCTTGTCCGCCCAACTTTCCTTCCGTTCCCACTTCGCGAGCTACACGGGTGACCTCTGCAGCAAAGGCGTTCAACTGATCAACCATGGTGTTGATGGTGTTCTTCAGCTCCAGAATCTCGCCCTTTACGTCGACCGTAATTTTGCGCGACAGGTCGCCGCGTGCGACCGCCGTGGTGACTTCGGCAATATTTCTCACCTGGCCGGTAAGGTTGCCGGCCATGGCGTTCACCGAGTCCGTGAGATCTTTCCACGTACCGGCAACTCCAGGCACATTGGCCTGCCCGCCCAGTCGTCCTTCCGATCCGACTTCGCGGGCAACACGCGTAACTTCGGCGGCGAAGGAACGCAGCTGCTCAACCATGGTGTTGAGGGTTTCTTTGAGTTGCAGGATCTCGCCGCGCACGTCGACCGTAATCTTCTTCGACAAATCGCCGGTTGCGATCGCGGTAGCGACCTCGGCAATGTTGCGCACCTGGCCAGTCAAGTTGCTGGCCATGAAATTAACGTTATCGGTCAGATCTTTCCACGTTCCAGCGACGCCTGGCACCTGCGCCTGTCCGCCGAGCTTACCGTCCGTCCCTACCTCGCGCGCGACGCGAGTAACCTCTCCGGCAAATCCGTTGAGCTGATCCACCATGGTATTGATGGTGTTCTTGAGCTCGAGAATTTCACCCTTCACGTCGACCGTGATCTTGCGCGAAAGATCGCCACGAGCGACAGCCGTAGTGACTTCGGCGATGTTTCTTACCTGCGCGGTAAGGTTGCCGGCCATCGCGTTAACCGAGTCGGTCAGATCTTTCCACGTACCTGCAACGCCGCCGACGTTGGCCTGACCGCCAAGACGTCCTTCGGAACCGACTTCACGCGCCACGCGCGTCACTTCGGCGGCAAACGAGCGTAGCTGCTCAACCATGGTGTTGAGCGTTTCTTTAAGCTGTAGAATCTCGCCGCGAACGTCTACCGTGATCTTCTTGGACAAGTCTCCGGTGGCAATTGCGGTCGCAACCTCGGCGATATTGCGGACCTGGCCAGTCAAGTTGCTGGCCATGAAATTAACGTTGTCGGTCAGATCCTTCCAGGTGCCGGCTACGCCAGGGACCTGCGCCTGGCCGCCGAGCTTTCCTTCCGTTCCCACTTCGCGGGCCACGCGCGTGACTTCTCCCGCGAATGCATTCAGCTGATCCACCATGGTGTTGATGGTGTTCTTCAATTCCAGGATCTCGCCTCTCACGTCTACCGTGATCTTGCGCGAGAGATCGCCGCGGGCCACGGCGGTCGTAACTTCGGCGATATTACGAACCTGGGCCGTTAGATTGCCGGCCATTGAGTTTACCGAGTCCGTCAGATCTTTCCAGGTGCCACCGACGCCGGGTACCTGCGCCTGCCCGCCCAGACGTCCTTCGGAGCCGACTTCGCGCGCGACACGGGTGACCTCTCCGGCAAACGCGTTCAGCTGATCCACCATCGTGTTGATGGTTTCCTTCAAAAGCAGGATTTCGCCGCTAACGTTTACCGTGATCTTCTTAGAAAGATCGCCTTCAGCGATCGCGGTGGCGACTTCGGCAATGTTACGAACCTGGCCGGTGAGGTTGCTGGCCATGGAGTTCACCGAGTCGGTCAAATCCTTCCACGTACCGCCGACGCCAGGCACCTGGGCCTGTCCGCCTAAGCGGCCGTCCGTTCCCACCTCACGAGCCACACGCGTCACTTCCGAGGCGAAGGAGCGGAGCTGTTCCACCATGGTATTGATGGTGTCCTTGAGCTCAAGAATTTCGCCCTTCACGTCGACGGTAACCTTGCGTGACAGATCGCCACGGGCCACAGCCGTCGCCACCTCGGCAATATTGCGCACCTGGCCGGTGAGGTTACTGGCCATGAAGTTCACGTTGTCGGTCAGATCTTTCCACGTTCCCGCGACCCCGGGCACCTGAGCCTGACCGCCGAGTTTGCCTTCCGTGCCCACTTCGCGGGCCACGCGGGTGACTTCTCCAGCGAAGGCGTTGAGCTGATCCACCATCGTGTTGATGGTGTCTTTGAGTTCGAGAATCTCGCCCCTTACGTCGACCGTGATCTTGCGGGACAAGTCGCCACCTGCAACGGCGGTCGTGACCTCCGCAATGTTTCGCACCTGGGCGGTGAGATTGCCGGCCATCGAGTTCACGGAATCCGTAAGGTCCTTCCAGGTACCGGCGACACCCGGCACGTTTGCCTGTCCACCGAGTCTGCCTTCCGAACCTACTTCGCGGGCCACGCGAGTCACTTCGCCGGCGAACCGGTTCAGCTGGTCGACCATGGTGTTGAGGGTTTCTTTCAACTGGAGGATCTCGCCTCGCACGTCCACCGTGATCTTGCGGGAGAGATCGCCATTTGCGATGGCCGTGGCCACTTCGGCGATGTTTCGAACCTGGCCGGTGAGGTTGCTGGCCATGAAATTAACGTTGTCGGTGAGGTCCTTCCATGTACCGCCGACTCCGGGCACCTGAGCCTGGCCGCCCAGCTTTCCTTCGGTACCTACCTCACGAGCCACGCGAGTCACTTCGCCGGCGAACGCATTCAATTGGTCCACCATCGTGTTAATGGTGTCCTTCAGTTCGAGAATTTCGCCCTTCACATCAACCGTGATCTTGCGCGACAAGTCGCCACGGGCCACGGCCGTGGTTACCTCCGCAATGTTGCGGACTTGGGCGGTTAAGTTTCCCGCCATGGCGTTCACTGAGTCGGTGAGATCCTTCCACGTCCCGGCCACGCCGGGAACTACGGCCTGCCCACCCAGTTTTCCGTCCGTTCCCACTTCGCGGGCGACGCGGGTCACTTCCGAAGCAAACGAACGCAGCTGATCGACCATGGTGTTGATGGCTTCCTTCAGCTGGAGAATTTCACCTCGCACATCGACGGTAATCTTGCGGGAAAGGTCACCGCTGGCTACGGCTGTTGCCACTTCGGCGATGTTGCGGACCTGTCCCGTCAAGTTGCTGGCCATGGAGTTCACCGAATCGGTGAGATCTTTCCATGTTCCTGCGACGCCGGGCACTTGCGCCTGACCGCCGAGCTTGCCATCCGTACCCACCTCGCGCGCAACGCGCGTCACTTCGGAGGTGAATACGCTGAGCTGCTGAATCATCTTGTTGACGATGTCGGCGGAGCGCAGGAATTCGCCTTCGAGCGGACGGCCGTCCACATCGAGACGCACGGTTTGGGTCAGATTGCCTTGCGCCACCGCTGCAATGGCGCGCGTGACCTCCGTCGTCGGCCGGAGTAGATCCTCGACCAGAGTATTGACCGACTCTTCCATCTCACCCCAGGCGCCCCTGGTCTCGTGAAAGCGAGTGCGCTCACGGGTCTTGCCCTCTTTTCCTACGGCCTGGCCAATCCGCTTCAGTTCTTTGGATAATTGCTGGTTGGCAAATACGATTTCGTTGAAGACGTCCGCTACCTTTCCCGGTAGTCCCGTCCAGGAACCCGGGAGGCGCACCGAGAAATCGCCGTCACGCATGCGCTGCATGCTGGCGAGAATCAGAGCGAGGTCGGCTCCAGATCGCTCGGTGAGTGCTACCTGGCCGTCGCCATTGGTTCCTTTTTCAGCACCAGTGGTGCCAGGTGCGGCTGTTGCTGCCGACCGATCATTCCTCTTCATAGTGATCTCTCAGAAAGTTGGGCTGTTGCGTGAAAGGAGATTGCGTCCCACCGGCGAGTAGGAACCATGGGCACGGAGTGACCCGTTCTGAACGAAGCGAATCTACGGTGGCCGAAGGCATGATTTCGGAAATCAACGCCGATTTAGAGCCCGATTCTAAACCAGCAATTGCTAACGGAAGAGGTCCTAACAACAAAAACTTTTGATGTGAGTTGTTGTTTCCAGGGTTGCTCGAATTCCCAGGAATTAAGCAACTTATTTTTTGCGGAATGCATCTGCGCGGACTGTCGCTCGGAACCCGGCGAACGCTGCCCATAGTGCCAGGTCCACTGCCGGGTGTACCAAGTGCCGACGTTGGTGCCGAACTTTGTCGGCCCTCAAGCCTGGCTTGCCGCTGATTTCGTGGACGGGACTCTTGGCCTTGATTGCCGTACCATCATTCATTCACTGACGGTTCTCGAACGCCGACAACCGTCAGTTGTGCGCGTTCACAGCGACCCGCACTGGACGTGTAATCGCCGGAACTTTGTCCCGACGTCGGCCTGTGGAAAGTGTTTGCTATGAGCTGCGAGAACGTTTTTAGCGACCCTGAATCGTTGAAGGTCTGATCCAGTGGAGGAGAAGTGATACGCAACCTGAGTCCATTGCTCGCCGCGACCTTGTTAAATGTCCTGGCGATAGCCCAAAACCAACCCGCAACTTCCAAGCCAGCGGTCTCCAACAGTTCAGGCAGCGACTGGATCGCCATCAGCAATGGCTATACCAAGCTGTTGACGGATGTTGCCTTTCAACACCATCCCGAGGCAGGTTCCTGGCAGGGCTTGAGCGAATTTGACAACAAGGTCTCGCAGCCCAGTTTGGCCGACGAAAACCAGGAGCGGAAGCAAAACGAGGCGGTACTTCTGAAGCTGGAGGCGGCGGCCGCGCGGCCACAGCTGGCGAGGGTTGCAGAAGACCTGCAGATCATGATCGACAGAGTGAAACTGAACTTCAAGCTTCAGGATTACCAGCGTGCCCACGAAGTACCTTTCATGAATGCCAGCGGAACCGTGTTCAACGGATTGCAGGTGCTTCTGGATTCCCAGACGCCGGAGGATCGACGGTCAGCCGCGGTGGTGCGGATTCGCGAATATGCCGGGCTCGAGCCCGGCTATACGGCGATCACTGAAATTCTGAAGCTGCGCGTGCGCGAGCAGATGGCAAAGCCGGGCGTGTTCTATCCCTCCAAGGTCGAGATCGAAACTGAGATGCAGCGGAACTCGAACTACGTTGAGGGGATCGCCACGCTGATGGAGAAGTACAAGCTTACCGGCTGGCAGGAGCCTTACACCACGCTGAAGAAGCAGCTTGCTGACTATGACGCGTGGACGCGAACGACCGTGCTGCCCAAGGCGCGCACCGATTTCCGATTGCCACCCGAAGAGTACGCTCTCAACCTGCAGAGCTACGGAATCGATATTCCTCCCGGGCAGATCGCCGCGATGGCTCACCAGGCATTCACCGAAATTCAGGGCGAGATGAAGGGCATCGCCGCGGAGATTGCGAAACAACGCAACCTTCCTTCCAGCGATTATCGCGACGTGATGCGCGAGTTAAAGAAACAGCAACTTGTGGGCGACGCCATACTGCCGTTCTACGAGAATCGGTTGAAACAGATCGAGGCGATCATTGCTGAGCACGAGATCGTAACGCTGCCCGATCGTCCGGCACAAATTCGCATCGCCACCGCCGCCGAGACGGCACAGCAACCGGCGCCGCACATGCAGCCTCCACCCTTCCTCCATAACACCGGCCAGCGGGGAGCCTTTGTGCTGCCGCTGAACATTCCTGCCGGCCCAGGACAGCCCGCGTCGGAAAAGTACGACGACTTCACTTTCGACGCGGCTGCCTGGACACTCACGGCGCACGAGGCTCGACCCGGCCACGAGCTGCAGTTCGATTCCATGCTGGAGCACGGCGTGTCTGTGGCCCGGGTACGCTACGCCTTCAACAGCACCAACGTCGAGGGTTGGGGATTGTATTCGGAATATCTCATCAAGCCGTACATGCCGCTGGAGGGGCAGCTTGTTTCGCTCGACTATCGGCTGTTACGGGCGGCTCGGGCATTTCTCGATCCCGAACTCCAGTCCGGCAAGATCACCACAGCCGACGCTTATCGAGTGCTCCAGGACGATGTGGTCTCGTCGCATGCTTTCGCGCAGGAAGAAGTCGAGCGCTACACCTATCGTGCGCCCGGACAGGCCAACAGCTACTTTTATGGCTATACGAAACTGATCGCGGTGCGCGAAGAGACAGAGAAGGCACTGTCCGCCAAGGGCGCAAAGTTCAACCAGAAGAAATTTCACGACTTCATTCTGGCGCAGGGCCTACTGCCGCCGGATCTGATGCGCAAAGCCGTCTTGGAGGAATTCGTGCCGGCGCAACAGTAGTCAGTTCAGCGTGGTTCCGAAAGCCTGGCGATGCTGTCAGTTCAGGTTCTCAGGCCACTCGCGTCTTTTCTTTCTTGAACCTTGCAGCGAGGAGAAGAACGACAAAAATTGCATGGACCACAACCACTGGCCACAATAGCCACCCAACCGCGTCTCCACGGAGACCGATATACCCAAGGTACAGCGTGGCGAGCATGTTATAGGTGAGCATTCCGTGCAGTTGCTGGAAGGCAGAGTCGCCGGGCCAGCAGGAGACACTCAGGCTGATCAGCGCGATACCGGCGATGCGGCTCATGATCAAGCCGGCACCGCCGATCTCCGTGCCAATCAGCAAGCGGACGAAAATGGGCGGCCAAGCGAGTAGAAGCACTCCCGTGGCCAACTCTACAACTGCTGTCAATATAAGGGTGTTCTTCTGCATCCCGCTTTCACCCTTGGTCCGGCTGTGATCTGGCCTACATGATCACTGTTTCTGATAGTTCGAGTTCTGCTCGTTGATGCCCAACTGCTTGCTCACGCCGTCGATGTTGGTGGTGGCGACGTGGTTGGTCCCATCCGGCAACTGGGCGAACTGGGCGGAGATTGTGACTGCGTCCTTAGGGTCGCTCAGGTACGAGTTCACCTGCACGCTGGCTGGCGAATGGGTCTGCTCATTGATGGTCATGGTCATCGAGTCGCCCGGCTTCAGGTAGTTCTTGATGACCAGGCTCAACCCGCCTCCGCCTGGCTGGATCGAAATGTTGCCCGCCTGTTTCGCCTGCATCAGGGCTTCGGGGTTGGGCGTGGTGTATTGCTTGGCCAGCGCGCCGATTGACTGCCCGTACTCCTGGTATTCCTCGGTCTTCTTCTCAACGACACGCTCCTTCATGCGGCCTTCACGTCCGCCGCCGGAGCTGGCCTTCTGATCGTTGAGCAGGGTCTTCTGCTGCTGGCCGTTCACCATCCGGATCTGGTAGACCTTGGTGTCCTTGACATTGCCTTTAATGCTGATCGTTTCTGTCTCTTGCCAGGTGTACTGGGCGAGCTTTTGCTTGTTGGCGGCCTGCGCATCCTTGATGGCCATCAACTTCTGTTCCATCTGCTGATTCTGTGCTGCGGCGGGGGTGATTGCGACCACGCCTGCCGAGATGGCAACCGTCAAAACTATCGCCATACCCTTCAACCTGGAAGTTACTGTTTGAATCATTTTGTCCTCTCGATTTCAACCTGAAAAATTCTTGGGTTTGAAAAAGGCAGCCCTTTTGAAGGCTCCGCAAGATCGCGCCGCAAACTGCCAGCGCAGAGCGTAATACCGCCAGACATATCTACGGAGCGGGCACTACCGTATAGTGCACGCCACTGGCACCATAGGCTGGCTGAAACCATGTGTTGCCGCACAGATAGTAAGTTCCTCCGCTGGCAACGTTGGGTTGAATGCAACCCGCGGGCAGGGCCCCATAAACCGAGCCCATCGTGTATGCGGCGGCAAGATTCGCATTGGCGGCGGCAGCATTGGCGTTGGCGGCGGCCATATTGGCGTTGGCGGCAGCGGCATTGGCGGTGTTGGTTGTGCCTGCGTTATAGCCCTGAGCGTAGGCATTCTGCGATGCGGCGGCACTCTGGGAGGAAGCTATGGCTGCACCGGTAGCCACGCCCACCGCCGCGCCCACGACGGCGGCTCCGGCAACCGAGCCAGTGCTGCAGTTGTAGCATCCTGCTCCGTAGTAGCCCACCGTGGTCGGCGGATGGTACGGATAGTACGGGGCGGGCGGGTGATAGGCCGAGGCATAGGCGGTCGATCCAGATGGGTACGTGTGGTACGCGCCTTCTCCATACGCCCCGGATGTGGTGCCGCCATAGGTGTTCGTGTGGGTCGCACCGTAGCCGGCCTCGCCTGAAGTGGTTCCGCCATAGGGGTTGGTATGGCTGGTGCCCCCATAGGCGGAGTGCGAGGTGCTACCGCCGTACTCGTTGGTGTGTGACGAGCCTTCGCCGTAGGTGTGCGAAGAACTGGTTCCGTAAGCGCTGCTGTGGCTGGTAGAGCCGTAGCTGTGCGAGGTGCTGCCACCATAGGCATTGGCGTGCGAGTAAGCGGATGCAGTGCTGAACGGAAGCAGTGCAAATGCAATGCTTACCAAGCTAACCATGATCTTCTTCATACTGTGTCCTGCCTCTTCTTTATTGCTGTGCTTTAGGTGGTTTGGCCCCGGCCGGAGGCTTGGCGCCCGGCGAAGGCTGCGGATGGGGATGAGCGAACGGAATGTGCTTCGCGTTGGCGGCGCTCGGCGGCGGCGAAAAATCATCTGCCGGCACGGCCGGGTCGAGCTTCCAGTTGGACAGCAGCAGATTGTGGCGTAATGCCGCCGGATCATCCAGGTAAATCGCATGGATCACTCGCGGGAGCTTATCTTCCGTCCCAATCCAGACCTGTATGAACACTCCGTTGTCGATGTAAGCCACCATGTCTGTCGTGGGGTCGCCGATATTTGATTGACCGATGTCCCCGGCGATATGAGACTGACCGACGTAATAGGCGAGCTTCAGGCCACCGGTCATGTCTTTGTAGGGATCGGCAACGATCAAATCGTCAAAAGGAAAGTAAGTTCCCGACAGGTGGTAGTTGGCTTCCATGGCTGCGTCGATGGTGGGCGGTGCATCGGTGACCGCAATCAGGTTCTCCGCCGGTGCATAGGCCGTCATAGTCTTGCCGTTGTAGTAGAACTCGGAGGCGGGACCATCGCCAGGCATAATGACCCGCAGCTTATCGGGTCGCTGCAGGGTGACTTCGAACTTATTTGCGTAGACCAGCGGGTACCCCTGACGACTCGGATTTTCGTAGGTTTCCACGGCGGTGAACGACAGGGTGTGAGCGGCTGCCAGACGGTCGCTTGAGGCCTTGAGAATAGCAAGTGCCCTAGGCTCGAGGGCGGGTGGAGCAGCCGTCGGCGCCGGGTTGGCAGGAGAAGGTGTCTTTTTCTTGGCTTGCGGCGCGGTCTGCGCAAAGGTGGTCCCCGCAAACCAAACCAACCCCAGTACCAATGGCAGCGGCCACCGCGGAAACTTACCGGTCATCATGTTGTTCCTCCAGGAACTTTAGGGGCGCGGCGGCCTGGCAATCATGCCGCAATCGAACATCTGGTTAGCCATCGGAGCAGCAATCCGGACGATGAAAGCCGCCCACATGTGAGGGTTGCTTTCCAGCAGTTGGATCGCATTCTGCTCCTCATGTGAGAGGGGCTTCTGCTGACTGCTTCTGTCAAAGCGGTCGTGCGTGGAGCTCTGATATTTCGGGATGACCTTGTGGCGATCATACGCCATGACCAGAAACGGAGCGTTAACAACGCTGACATACGGCAGCGGTAGCGCCAGAGCAAGATCGTTTTATCTTGCATCTTTATTGTCAGATCGGCTGAGACCCTGAGTAGCCTTGCACCATGAATCTTATAGTTAGAATTCGGGACCGAGTGCGGATACCGGTACAAGGTGATGCAACTTTGGTGTGATCTGCGAATTCATGCGATGTTCAAGTTCGTGTCAATTGCTCTTCCGGACAGCTAGACGCTATTCCGGCTTGCGATCGCCCTGTGAGTGGGGTTACGAGGCAGGAAGCTTGGCGGCGACATAGCCTGCGGCATCATGCGCCAGCGGACAGCCCTATCGCAGGGCGCGGCGCGGTCGCGATCAGTCGTGTTATCGCGGCGGGGCCGGGTCGGAAGCGGGCCGGCCCCTGCGGCGAATAGTCGTTAATGCCTCAATTCGAAGACCACTCCATACCCGGAGCCGCCGGCTGTCGCGGTACTGTACAAATTCCCGGCGCTATCAAAGGTCACTCCGGCAAAAGGATTGGCACCATCGCTCCCCCCGGTAAAACTCCACAGCACGTTTTCATTCCAAGGCGATGGGGTTAGCTGGAAAACCACGCCAACACCGTCCGCTCCGCCCTGGTATGTCGTGCCATAAAGATTGCCGGCGCTGTCGAAGACCACTCCACTCGCGGGAATGCCCCCATCGGAGCCTCCAGTGAAGCGATACGGCCAGGTAATTTGCCATTCGTGTTCGGCTGTTTTAGGTACGGATGGCGGCACGCTGAGTTGAAAAATCCCACCGTAGCCACCGTTGGAGCTTGTGCCCGAAGCGGTCCCGTAGATGCGGCCCGCGTTATCGAAGGCCAAGGTTCCACTCGGCCAGGCACCATCATTTCCGCTTGGGTTTCCTGTGAAGTTGTACAGGACGGTTTCGAGCCAACCGCTTCCGGTGTTGTGCAACTTGAATATGACGCCGGTGTTGTAGCTCCCCCCATACAAAGTCGAGCCATAAAGATTGCCCGCTCGATCCATGATCACACCGGCGCCAAGCCCCGGCGTACTACCGTCGCTGCCGCCGGAAAAGGCATGCAGCGTGCGCTCCGTCCAGCTGTTTCCCGCTGGCGTCAACTCGAAGACGGTACCATATCCAACTCCGCCGTACTCCGTAGTGCTATAGAGGTTTCCCGCAGGGTCCAAAATGACGTTTGCTACTGGCGTGGATCCGTCATGACCGCCGGTAAAGCTATAGCTCTTGCTGATAGCCCAAGTACCACCCCCGCTTGGACTCAACTCAAACACAGTTCCAAAGAACGTGTATTGCCCGCCAGAGGAGCAGGTGCCATAAAGATTACCCTGACTATCGAACACCAGGCTCCCCGTCAGCGGATAGGCTCCATCGTCAGCACCGGTGAAGGAATGAAGTACTTTGTAGGTCCATCCACCGCCGACGCTGGGCGTCAGTTCGAAAACCACTCCGTAACCATATTCGCCTACGGTTTCCGCTGTGCCGTACAGGTTGCCGGCGCTATCCATGATCAGTCCGGAATAGGGCTGGGCGCCATCGGAACCGTTAGTGAAAGTGTGGAGCACCGTTTGTGTATCGGAGCCCAGCGCTGCGTTCGTCAGGCCAAGAGTAAGCAGAACCGCCAGGGAAACAACTGAGCAAGGTCGAAACAATCGTTGCAGCATCAGAGTCATTACATTCTCCTCACTGTTACAAGCGCCGGCGACGGGAAAAAAGGGCAGGAACGCGAGAAAAATCCTCGCCTAATGGGAATGGCACCTACATTTGAACACCCCTAGCAATCATGCTACCGTTTTGGGTTGAGCGGGCTGCTTACGCGTCAGGATTTTCCCTTCGCGGCGTGACGAGATGTATGGACCCACCTTCGGTGAACGAGATCACGCTTCTGTTGCGCGCCTGGAGCCACGGGGACGACCACGCCCTGGAACAGCTAACGCCGCTTGTTTACAACGAGTTGAAACGGCTCGCCCGCGCTTACATGGCGCGGGAAAAATCGGGCAACGTGTTGCAAAGAACTGCCCTGATCAATGAAACCTACCTGCGCCTGATCCGGATGAAGGCCATCGATTGGCAAGACCGAAAACACTTCTACGTTGTTTGCGCGCAGCTCATGCGACGTATCCTTACCGACTACGCTCGTTCGCGTTTGCGCCCGAAGCGCGGAGGCGAGGCAGCAAACATTCCCTTCGACGAGGGGTTGGTCTGGGAGATGCGCCCGCGCGACTTTGTCGCCTTGGATGATGCACTGCGCAGCCTGTCAGCCCTCGATCCCAGAAAGAGCCAAGTCGTGGAGCTGAGATTTTTCGGGGGCTTCAGTGTGGAGGAGAGTGCGGAATTGCTGAACGTCTCCGAACGAACCGTCAAACAGGATTGGCAGGTCGCCAAGCTCTGGCTGCTGCACGAGTTGAACAGGGCCAACGAATATGAATAGCGAGCGTTGGCATCGAGTGCAACAGTTGTGCAAAGAAGCCTTGGACCTGCAGCGGACCGAGCAGCAGGCGTTCCTCGCCCAGGCTTGCAAACAGGATGAAGGGCTGCGGCGCGATGTCGAATCCCTGCTCGCCTATCAAGATGAGGCGGAGACGTTCATCGAGGCGCCGGCAATTGAGATGGCGGCGCAGATTGTCGCGCAAGACGAGTTCGGCGGCACAGGTTGGGAAGCACCGGACTTCAATGTGGCGGGGAAGACGATTTCGCACTATCGCATCCTCGAAAAGATCGGCAGCGGCGGAATGGGCGTGGTCTATAAGGCCGAGGATACGAAGCTGGGACGTTTTGTGGCCCTTAAGTTTTTGTCGGAGTATGGCTCGTCCGTGTTCGATTCTCCCTCCAGCCTGGCGGACCATGCTCAGGCTCTGCAGCGCCTGGAGCGCGAAGCGCGCGCTTCCTCGGCGCTCGACCATCCCAATATCTGCACTGTCTATGAAGTTGATCAGTACGAGGGGTCGGCTTTCATTGCCATGCAGTTTCTCAACGGCGAGACGTTGAAGAATACGATTGGCGGCAAGCCCCTTCCGGTTGATCGCATGGTGGATCTGGGCGTTCAGCTTGCCGATGCGTTGGAGACAGCCCATTCCGCCGGAATTACGCATCGTGACATCAAGTCCGCCAACATATTTGTCACTCAACGCGGAGAAGCCAAGATCCTGGATTTCGGGTTAGCCAAGTTAAACACCCACGAATCGGAAGCCGCGGCGAAGGGCACGAATCGGTCGTGCGCTTGTCCTGCGGCGCCTTTGAGTCTCGAGAGCATCTCTTCCCAGGGAAGCCTTGCCTTTGGAACCCTTGCTTACATGTCGCCGGAGCAACTGCTGGGCAAAGAGGTTGACGCCCGCACGGACCTGTTTGCCCTTGGGGTGGTGCTTTATGAAATGGCGACCGGCGTTCTGCCATTTCAAGGACAGACCTCGCAGGAGGTTGTGCAGACGATTCTGCACACCGCCCCCATCCCGCCGCAAGAAATAAACGCAGCCTTGTCTCAAGAGCTCAATTCCATTATTTGCAAGGCGCTGCAGAAGGATCCGGGGCAGCGCTATCAGACTGCCGCGCAATTGCGAGATGACCTGAAGCGTCTCAGGCCAACGCCGGATTCAGGCCCGGTCTTGGTACAGCATTCTGCAGTCTCGAAAACTTGGATTGGGGCGGCGCTGTTACTGCTGCTGGTAGTTTCGGCTGTGGGTGGATACTTGCTCCGACATCGCCATGCGAGCCGTCTCACTCCACAGGATACGATTGTGATCGCCGATTTCGACAATAACGCCGGCGATCCAGTATTTGATGACACCCTCAAACAAGCATTGAAAGTGCAGCTTGAGCAGTCGCCGTTTTTAAACGTACTCTCGGAAGAAAAGATCAATCAAGAGCTGCTTTACATGGAGCGTCCACGCGGTACGCGAGTCACGAAGGACGTGGCGCGCGACTTGTGTATACGCACGGGGAGCGGTGCGCTGTTAGCCGGCTCCATCTCGCGCATGGGAAGTCACTATCTGCTAAGTATTGAGGCGGAAGATTGCCGGAGCGGTGACTCGATTGCCAGCGAGCAGGTTGAAGCAGAGAGCCGGGAAACGGTAGTGCGTTCTCTCGGTGAAGCGGCAACCGAACTCAGATCCCGGCTAGGCGAATCTCTGGCAAGCGTCCAACAATATGACGTTCCGGTGGAGCACGCCACTACCAAGTCGCTGGAGGCTCTACAAGCTTATAGCCTGGGAGTTAAGGCGAGACTTACCGAAGGAGATGAGGCTGCGGTTCCATTTTTCAGGAAAGCCACCGAATTAGATCCTGATTTTGCCATGGCCTACGCTCATTTAGCGACTTCCTACTTCAACCTAAATCAGGCTTCGAAAGCGACCATAGCCTTTCGGAAAGCCCATGCGCTACGGGACAAGATTAGCGAGCGGGAGCGGCTCTACATTGATTCGCACTACTATTTTTTCGGCATGGGTGAGGCGGAGAAGGCCATTCAGGTATATGAAGCATGGAAGCGAACTTACCCGCAGGACATTGTACCCTCGATCGATTTGGGAACAGTTTATGGTGTTCTGGGGCAACATCAAAAAGACCTGAATGAACAGTTGAGAGCGCTGCGCCTCGATCCTACCGATCCACTGATCTATACCAACCTTGCGGAAGCTTATACCAATTTGAATGAGTTCGATCAGGTCGATGACATCCTGGCAAAGGCGCGAAAGCTGGGGCTGAATGACTTGCTTTTTGTCGGGAATCGCTATGTGTTGGCCTTTCTGCACGGCGACCCGGCCGGGATGAAACAACAATTTGATCTAGCGATGGGCCATGCTGACCTGGAAGGTACCTTGTTAGAGCTCCAGGCAGATACAGAGGCATACTATGGGCGCCTCACCAAGGCTCGCGAATACACTCGGCGTGCCGCCGATTCTGCTCGCCGCAATGGCGACGAGGAAACTGCGGTTGGTCATGAAATAGTCGGGGCGTTGCGCGACGTCGAGTTCGGAAATGTCCAGCGAGCTCGGGAGGAAATTGCAGCAGCAGCCGTGCACAATTATTCGCAGCCGGTACAGGCACTTGCCGCTCTTGCTTTAGCTCGAGCCGGCAGACCGGAACCGGCGCTTACGGCAGCGCGTAATCTGGGCCGGCAATATCCGGCGGATACCATGCTCAACAACTATTGGCTGCCCACCATCCGCGCCGCCGTTGAAATCGACCACCAGAATCCTGCTCAAGCTGTCGACCTCCTCCAAAAGGCCGCGCCTTATGAACTCGGAGTGCCCGACACACCAATCGACGAGGTTGCTTATCCAATCTATGTGCGTGCTCAGGCTCTTCTGGCAGCACGCCAAGCAGGCGATGCAAAAGCGGAGTTCCAGAAACTCATCGATCACTCAGGTTTGTTGGGGAATTATCCATTGCAAGCGCTTGCCTATCTGGGCCTGGCTCGAGCCTATGCCTTGGACGCGGGTTCTTCAGGTCACACCGACATCGCAAATCGAAATGAGCGATTATCACAATCGCAACTTCAGTCACTCGCGACGTCTCGTCACAGTTACGAAACCTTTCTTTCACTTTGGAAAGATGCTGATCGCGATATACCAGTGCTGAAGGCAGCGCAGAGCGAATATAAAATGCTGTGTCAGAACGTTGCTTGCACGATCAAATAAGCTGCTTCTTCTATGCTGACTCAGCCCGCGCGTCGGCTGGCTGGATTCCAGGCCCGCGCTCCCGAATGTCGGAAAACTGTCGTGACTTTCAGACTGGCATGACGACACTGTTCCTGTACAACCCGGCCCGGCGTACTACGCGACATGTTTCCGTGTCACAGCTTGAATCGGAGGCGAGCGCAAAGCATCGTAAGATAGAAGTCTTTCACCGGTGTTTCGAAAGCGCCGGACTGCAGGTCCGCACACGTGATGACAGGATGGGCTTATGAGTGAACCAGCTGTATCTGTTCGAAGTCACTGCTTGTCGCCGGCGCGAGCCAGAGTGGTTTCCATCGATGCTCCACTGGGACCCACGACGTATGGCCGAATGTTTCCCGAACTGCCGTCTTATCAGGCCGATGAGCAGTTCTTGCACGCGCTCGGCCGCGCCGGCGGTGTGTGCGATTGCGGAGACGTTGACGACGCTGCTGATACCTTGGGCGAAGCCGCGGCTGGCTGGCCTATCTTCGGGCAATTTGTGGCGCACGACATCACCGCCGACCGCTCTACGTTGCGCTCGCATGCCAATACCGCCGAATTGCACAATGCCCGCAGTCCGCAACTCAATCTTGAATGCCTTTACGGCGACGGACCGACCGGGAATCCGTTTCTCTTTGAGCGCGACGATCCGGCGAAGTTTCTGCTCGGTTCGGATGGCGCCGACGTGCAACGAAACGCGGAGGGTATCGCGATCATTGGCGATCCGCGCAACGACTCGCACATGCTCATGTCGCAGCTGCACCTCGCCATGCTCAAGGCCCACAACGCATTCGTCGAGGAAGCGCGGCACAACGGCGTAGCGCCCGACCGCGTGTTCGACGAAGCCGCGGAGCAACTGCGTTGGCATTATCAATGGATCGTGCTTAACGAGTTTCTGCCCACACTCGTGGCAAGGGTTTTGGTTGATGAAGTGCTTCGTGACGGTCCGCGATGGTTTCGGCCTCGGCACCAGGCCTACATACCGCTGGAGTTCGCCGATGCAGCGTATCGCTACGGGCATTCCCAAATTCGCCATCGATACCAATTGAACTCGGAGACGAATCCGGTGCCGCTCTTTCCAGACCTGCTGGGATTTCGTCCAGTGCCGCGTGAGCACAAGATTGACTGGACGCTGTTCTTCGACGCACCCGGTGCCAAACCTGCACAGCGGTCTAAGAAGATCGATGCCAAGCTCGTTCGATCACTCATTGAGTTGCCAGTAGCCGTTACGGGCGAGTGCGAAATAGAGGATTATCACTCGTTAGCCGTGCGGGACTTACAACGCGGCCAAGGTGTCGGGCTCCCGTCTGGCGAGGCCGTGTCGCGCTACATCGGAATCGACCCCATCACCCCGGAACAGGTCGGTATCGCGTCAACGGGTTGGCAGGGTGAGACTCCGCTTTGGTATTACATCCTCCGCGAAGCCGACGTTTCTACCGACGGAGATCGTCTTGGTCCGGTTGGCAGCCGCATCGTGACGGAGGTTTTGGTTGGACTCATCGATGCAGATGCGACTTCTTTCCGTCGGAATAACAGGAACTGGGCCCCTACAAAGACCATTAGCAAACTCCTCTCGTATTAGCCGCGAGCAAGCTGCATTGGCCAGGCCTTACTTGGCCACCGTCACACTCTTCCTGCGTGAAATCCTGACTGCGTGCCGTTGAAGCTTAGGCCAAGCATTGCCCCGAGTTGCGACAGCGAACGCCCGGATTTATCTGAGAACGATTTTCTTGTCACAAATACGAGTGCTGTCCTGTCATAGGTGGCAAGGGTGCGAGTGAGCAAGTCGTCCCTTACATCTATTTCGATTTGCAAAGGAACTTTTATGCAGTGATCGTACTGAATGGTTTCATCTCGCACAGATGGATCCCATCTTCCCACCGATCGCGTACCGCCGACGCTCTGCAGCCAACCTAGGCAACACTGGAGTGTGGCGGCATGAGGTGAATCATATTGGGAACTGCGTTCCGAACATCGGCGACTTGCTTTTCGATTGCTCTTCAGTCGCTTCATCCTGGATCACATCCCAGTGCTCGACGAGGATGCCGTCTTTGATGCGCAGAATATCGGCGGCGATCCAGTTGACCCGCTGGCCGAAGCCGGAGAACCTGCCGTGCACGATCACAAAATCTCCTTCGGCGACAATAAGTCCTGGTTCGTATCGTAAGGTTGCGGGCAGGCTCTTGATCAAATTGAACAGACCCGCGCGCCCGGGTTCGATATGAGCGCTGTGCTGAATGTAATCGGGAGACCAGTACCGCTCCGCGCCAGCGTAATCACGCTGATTGAACAAAGTGTCGAATGCTTCCAGAACCAGCGATTTATTCTTCTCTTCACTCATCAGGATCACATCTCGCCTCACAGCCATCTAGAGTTTCGAGCCACCGTCCACCGGGATACTTGCGCCGGTGACCCATCGAGCCCGTTCAGAAGCCAGGAATGCCACGACATCGGCAACATCCTCCGGTGTTCCGATTCGCTTGAGCGCTTGCATGCCCATCGCCGCAGAGCGGCCGGCCTCCGATTTTGTGAAGTTCGACATTTCCGTGTCGATGATGCCGGGAGCGACGGCATTGACGCGCACACCATGCGGGCCCAGAAGCGCCGCCCAGTTTTTGACCAGTACCTCCAATGCCCCTTTCGTAGAGGTATAGGCCAGCAGGCTCGGCGAGTCTAGAGACGGCGCGCCGACCACGGTTCGTGCGCCCAGCGAAGAGATCACCACGATGCTGGATCCGTCCTTCAGAGTGGGGAGCAGTTGCTGGACCAGGAGAAACGGGGCCCGCAGATTGGTCGCGAACAGACTGTCGATGTCCTCGGCCGTGTGATCCTGGAACTTTGCTGCTTTGCTGATTCCAGCGTTCAAGACCAGGATGTCTAGTCGATCGCCGACGGCATCGGTAACGCGTTTCGCGAGTGCGTGCACGCCTGCAACCGTAGAGAGGTCAGATCCGACGATATCTGCGCTACCTCCGCGGTCGCGGATGGCTGCGGCAACGGAATCAGCCTCCTGCTGGGAACGGCCATAGTGAACGAGGACGCGAGCCCCTTCGCTGGCCAGGGCAAGAGCTATGGCCTTTCCGATTCCGCGGGAAGCTCCAGTGACTAATGCGGTTTTTCCAGTCAACACAGGCACAGTAGATGTCCGTCTTCGGCTCGATCACGCTTCATCAAGAAAACGGTTTGTCTCGAAGACGAAGTCTTCGTGATACTGATACCACGATCCGTGATTTGCATCGGGATACAGAATCAGCTTCGCATTCGGCATGTTCTGAGCTAGGTGAAAAGCGTTGATCGAATAAACAATGAGCTCATGATTGCCGCTGACGACGAGAGTGGGTTGCTTAATGTCCTTCAGGTAGGCAAGCGGCTCGCCCGGATGTTTCTTCCACGCGGCCACGGCCGCCATCTGTGCAGGAGCAACCTTGTCACTGACAGGCAAATCACGATCCTTGGTACGTGACATGTAACGCTTCAGGAACTCGCGTCCGGCCGCCTGGCTCTTCTCGGATTCGGTGAAAAACGCTTTCAGCCAGAGGTTTTCAGGCGGGTTATAGGTCGCGCCGAAGATGCTCGCAGTTTCCGCCGTCAAGCCGTTCTGGCTGCTCCCTACGTCTTGGTTGCGTGGCCCTGTGCCTACAAGGACGAGTTTGCGCACAAGATCTGGTCGAGACAAAACAATCTCCTGTGCCACAAAGCCGCCGATCGAAAAACCGAGAAGATCGATCTGCTTGAGCCCCAAAGCCTCGATGAACAGGATGGCGTTTTTTCCCATTTCCCCGAAGGTCGAAGGCACCTCACCGGAGGAACTCGCAACGCCGGCATTGTTGAAGATGATGACTTCGCGCTCCTCGGCGAGGCCGTCGAGCACGGCGGGATCCCAGTTATCCAGATTACCGGTGAAGTGCTGGTTGAACACCAGCGGCAACTTGCCCTGCCTGCCCCAACGCCGATAAGCGAAGCGAATGCCGTTCGCGTCAACAAACTGGGTGGGAACGGTGATTGCCGAATACGTTGCTACGGTGGACGTGCTCACTCTCTCGCTCCTTTGCGCGCGAAGCGCGCTGAATAGTTTTAAGTAAGAAGTAACGATGCGCAGTTTGGCTACGCGTTGGTCCCGCCATCCACGGTCAGATTGGCGCCGGTGATGTACGCAGCTTCAGGGCCGACGACAAATGCCACCAAGGCCGCCACCTCATCGACATTTCCGTAGCGATTCAGTGCAGTGACTGCTTTTTGCGGCGCAGCCCAGTCGCCCTCTGCCGGATTCAGAGCGGTATCGATCGGTCCCGGCTGCACATTGTTCACAGTGATGCCTCGGCTGCCCACTTCGCGAGACAAGCTCTGCGTAAACATCTTCACGGCTCCCTTAGTTGCCGAGTACGCGACCAGCCCTGGGGTCAGGTTTCGTTCGCCCACACAGGAACCGACCATGACAATGCGGCCATTCTGATTCATATGCTTCAAGGCCGCCTGCGTGGTGACAAAGACACCACGGAGGTTGATGTTGATGACACGATCCATCTCTTCCAGAGTGGTTTCTTCGAATGTCTTCGGGATTGCGACGCCGGCGTTGTTGACCAGGATGTCCAGCTTGCCGAGTGTCGCAACGGCCTTTTCCACCGCATTCCGAATCGCCTCGGTGTTGACAGCGTCGGCTTCGATGGCGATAGCCTTACCACCAGCGGCCTCAATTGCTTTGACAACCGTGCAAGCCGGTGCGGGATTTCTCGCATAGGTGAAGGCCACGCTGGCTCCGTCGGCCGCAAGTCGTTTGGCAATGGCAGCGCCTATTCCGCGAGAGCCGCCCGTAATGAGAGCGACTTTGTTAGCTAATGTAGACATCCAATCCCCCGTAATGTTGAAACTCCACCCACGCAGTGTCGCGGACACACCAGTCCGGCCTGCTGCCTGTAATGCAATGGGTTCGCCGATCCGACCCGTCTTAGAATTGAGGCACGTTGTGGAGTGTGCGTCTTGAACGCATGTTGCGCCAAAGCGCGGGGGGCCGTCTATTATATGTTCGTTTAGACCACGTCCTGTCTCAGTGGAGTTGGGGTGCAGGTCCTGGCCGCCAAGAAACGTCGGCTTCGGTTACTCGGGGAGTGTCGCATGGGGCTGAAGAAGAGGTTCGTATGGTTGCGAATAACGATCAGAAACCACTTCGCCGCGGGTCAGGGGCAGAGATAAATCGGCCGATTCGACTCGCTGGCTCGGTGCTTGATCACCGGGCTCATGTTTGTGCATTTTTCGGCAGTGCTGATGAGCAATTTCGTGTGTTACTTCCTTTCGTGAAAGAGGGCCTGGAGTTGGGAGAGAAGAGCGTGCACACCGTCGACCCCCATTCACGCCACGAATATTGCCAACGACTCGCATTGGGCGGCATCAACGTCGATGAAAGACTCCAGAATGGCCAGTTCGAACTTCGCGATTGGTCCAATACTTACTTCAGCGAGGATCGATTCGATCAGACACAGACGCTGGCCATTTTTCGGCAGGTCATGACCGAGGCGAGGAACAGCGGGTTTCCGCTGACGAGATTCGTAACTGATATGGGGTGGGCTTTGAAGGCGGATCTGGACGCCAATGCGCTGCTGGAATATGAAGCGACGGCAAACTATGACTGGATGCAGCAGGACGGTCCCGTCAACCCGGTGATCTGCACGTACGATCTCAATCGATTTACAGCAGACGTCGTTGTGGACGTAATGAGAACTCACCCGATGGTCATCATTGGAGGCGTGCTTCGTCAAAATCCTTTCTTCGTTCCCCCCGAAGAATTCCTGGAGGAGCTGCGCGGCAAGAAGTCAAACCGGTTGAAGAGAGTGGGGTAGCATTGACTGTTCGGCGCTCAGGAAAGATTGAGACGTTTGGTGAACTCGGCACTCTGAAGGCATGTCTCAATGACCTGATGGCAATCCTTGCTCTGCCCGCGCTGTGGACCGGACGCACACAAGATCACGTTCTTAGAACTCTACTGGACGCGGTTCGACACGTTCTTGAGCTGGATTTCGTCTATGCGCACTTGCATCTTTCAACGGACCGTCAGGTGGAGATGATCCAGGTTGCGGACGACGCGAACTCGAAACGACGTGACCGCCTCAACAACGCACTGAAGCGGTGGCTGAACAGGGATCCGGCGACGCGGCCGTGCGTGCTTGATGAACCCGACGATGACAAGCTCGCTCTCGCAAGTTTCCGCCTCGGCGACGATGATCGGACAGATGTACTCGTCGCCGGCTCCCGTCGATCCGGGTTTCCTAACGAATCGGAAAGACTCCTCCTCAGCGTCGCTGCGGATCAGGCGACGATTGGGCTTCGGGAAGCTCAACTTTCGGATGAGCAGCGCAGGGTGGCTAGGGAACTTGACCTGCAGATGAGCCGCCGAGAGGGGGAGTTGGAAATTGCTGCGGTCGAGCTGAAGAAGGAGAACGAGCAACGCAGGGCCGCGGAGCAAGCTCTTCGCTCGGTCGAGGCGCAACTTTCCAATGCAGCCCGGGCGGCCGCTGCCGCGGAACAGGCCCGGATCTCTGAGCTGGCCGAATTGAGAAAACACTATGCCCGGTTGACGCCTCGTGAGCGACAGGTTCTACCATTCGTGGTCGCAGGTCAGCTTAGCAAGCAGACGGCTGCGGAACTCGGCACGAGTGAGATCACGATCCGTGTTCATCGTGGGCACATCATGCGTAAGATGCACGCCCGTTCTCTAGCCGAGTTGATCAGAATGGCCGATAAGCTGGAAGTTCGGTAACAGAGCATCGGGCGTTATACGTCCAAGTGAAGCGAACACGTTCGCAAACAATTGTCGACCTATCGGAAGAAACTCCCACATAGCGGTTTCCGGCCAATGTGTTAGTGAATCGTGCTGTCAGTGCAGTTGGCGTGCTCCGTTTTTGCCTGTATGAGAATAGGAATATCGGGATCGGCGTCTTTCCAGGGCCAGGAAATCTTGGTACGACTTGCGGGCGGCGGACTTGTTGCCCATCATCGCCTGCGCTCGGGCCAGTTGGCGTTTGCCGCGTTTCCCGACATCAATCCGGGCCGCCGAACCACTTCTGGGCAATCATCGGGAAGGCGGTGTTCGAAGCGTTGTCGATTTCCTAAGGGCTTACTCCTGACTTGGACGTTGCTGTCAGTTCGACGATGGTAGGACTGCCGGGGGCATCATGAGTGATCAACATCGAGGTTGTCCCCCCTACACCGACGAAATGACACAGCAGCGTAATCGTGCACTGCTGGCCGGGTTGCAGCGTGACGGCGCCCGCTCCACAGGTGTTGCTCATGGAGAAGTTCGAACCGGCGATTACGATGCTGCTGATCGTCACTGGCGCGGTACCAGTACTGGTCAGCGTTACCACGTGCTCGGGTTGTTTGGGGCTAAAGAACAGGCTCGTGGGCGAGACCCTCAACAGGGGCAAGGGTGCTGCGTTGCCCGTGCCCGAAAGCTCTACTACAAGTGGACTTCCCGCCCCGCTGTGCGCGATCTCCAGATTCGCCGTGCGCGAGCCGCCGCCCGTTGGACGGAACCAAACGGTAATCACCAGTTGGCCATCTTGCGGATTCAGTGCCGCGCCGGGAGGCGGTACGGAAGCGAAGTCGACCGGCGATCCCGGAAAACCGCTGACCAGAGAGATGCCTGTGAGTGTTTCGGAGCCGGTGGTCACGGTGACGGTCTGCTGCAAACTGGTCGTGCCCACCTGCTGCGTCGGGAACGTCAGCGTGGCTGGCACTACCGTCACCGTCTGCTGGGGAACCATAAACCCGTCGATCTTTACGATGCCTCGTCCCGCTAGTGACACGTACAAAGCGGGATCCGACGGATTGGTAATCCAATCGTAGTAACAGCTCGAAGGCCGGCCGGGGAACGCGCCGGTGTGCAGCAACCGGCTCCAGGCAGCCCCGTCAGAGGTGTAGAACACCCCGCCCTGGCCAATAGCAAAACGCACAAGAGGATTATTGGGGTCGAACTTCATGTCCGTCAGTATCAGATCGAAATGATCGCCGAGTCCGCTGGTATTGTCATTCCCGGGTGCATTCGGATCGGAGACTGCGATTCGATTACCCCACGTCAGCTCGGCTTCCAGCGCCAAATCCAACGCCCAAGTTTTGCCGCCGTCATCGGAGCGTTTTACGTGGTCGGTGTCCAGAACATAGATCAGACTTGGCAGGTACGGGCTGACGAAGAACCGAACAGCGTGCTCGGCGAAGACAGGCCCGTTGCTCGCGCCGGCCGGTACCAGTACATGCCACGCGGACTGCCCGGCCGTCCAACTTTGCAGATTTCCGTTGCCGCCCGCATAGAACACGGTCGCGCCGTGACCGCCGGAGGCCTGCACGACGTCCAGAAATCCCGGGAGGATATTCGTATTCCCGATAGGAACTGGAGGCCCTTGCAGGTAGACGTTCGTTCCCGAAACCGGTTCCGTTGCCGTGGTCTGCCACTCGTCTCGGCTGCTGATATTCAGAATGCTTTGCGTTCTCACCAGACTCGGTTGAAGCTCCGGGTTCAGGACGAAGACGTAGTCGCCCTGCACCGGCGGCTCTTCTCCCGGCAGCCCGAGAATGACGGGCCGGGAGCCGCGTGAAAAAGACCCGCTGCTCGCGTTCCACCCGGGATAAGTCCCATCGGTAGATGGGTGGATAGGTAATGTACGGCGGCCCGGGAACGACGTGCCGAGAACTCGTCCCGTGGTTTGACGCGTTGGGCAGGCTGCCTGGCGAAGCCTCATAGATTGTCACCGTCTGGCCATCGCTGGTGTGGTCAGCGAGCGTTCCTGCGGGGTCCCAGCGCGGAGTTGCGATGAACATGGAGTACGGTCGCTGTGGATCGGCAAAAGCACAGTCATTGTCGCCGCCGCCATACTGCTGATAAGTCCAACTCTTCCCGCCGTCCAGCGAATAGAATCCGTCGTTGTCACCGGTATTCAGCGACAAGGCGGGACCGCGCCCAGCTATGGCGACTCCACCGACACTTAAGATCGATAGGGTGTTGGGCCCGATGGTTGGCAGAAAGGTTTTTCCGCCATCCGTGCTTCTGTGTATCCCGCCGTCGCTCAATATCCAAACGGTTCCGGCGCTCGCCGCGTAATTGCCTCCCGGCAACGACGCAGCAAAATCGGGCGATAGAAGAATCCCATGCAGATCCCAGTGGACACTGGAATCCAGTGCCTGCCAATCGGAACCCGAAGCAGGGTTGAGCGGGCCCACGTAAGCCACCGGCCTTTGACCACCTAAGAACAAGAGGTCGCCGTGGCCGGGTTGCGTGGCCAATAAAAATACATTGCCGGAATCCTGCGTGGAACCGCTGGGAGACGCGTCAGTGAGATACGAAGGCAGTGGCAATATTTGCGGGGGCGCCGATTTCTGCAGCACCAGGGGGAACTGCGAGTAGTCGAACAAATAAATCGTGGCGGGCGCGGCCGCGTCTCCTCCATTGCCAACGATGTAGACCTGGCGGGGATTGGCTGGAGAAATCACCATCACTTTTGGAGTGTTGGAATTGGCGGTTGTATGTGCTGCACCGCCGATGTTCGCCTGAAGCGTAGCCGTGTCTTCGGTCCACGATGCGCCGCCGTCGAACGAGAGAAACATGCAACTGGCACCCAGAGCGTAGATCACGGTCGGGTACGGGTCCGCCGGCTCGTTCTGCCACACCGCAACGTGATTGACGCTCTTGGCCGCGCCCGTACCCCAAGGAGTAATCTCCGTAAACGTCGCTCCCGCATCTTTACTGACCACCAGGGAATCTCCGCCCGCGGCGTACACCAGATGATCGCTGCCCAGAGCCCATTCCAGTTGGCCAACGTTTTGTGGGGCAGAGAAGAGATACACTTGGCTCCAGCTAGACCCCCCGTCGCTGGACCGCCATATACCCCGGCTGCCCAAACCTAGCGGTCCCAGAGTGCGGTCATGACTCATCAGGGCCAACACGATGGTCTGATACCCGAAGTTGGACAGTACAAAGTTCGAGGCAGGGAATACACCTTCACCATGGGACAGGGCTGTACTTACGCCGGCCTCCCCGAACGCGACGATTCCCGCGAAGCCGCCCTTAGTCAGGCTGGCGACGAATCTGGGATGCCGGTCGACTTGCCATCCTTGTTGAACGCCGAAGGCGGCAGCTGCGGATTGCGCGGGCTGGAACGTGCCGTCGCCGTTGCCCAGCGCGATTTCTACCCCGGCATCACCGAAGCCTACAATGTCCGCGTGGCCGCTGGCAGTCGTCACGGCAAGAAATCTGGGATGCAGCGCCACCTGCCATCCCTGTTGCACGCCGAACCCTGGATAAACCGGCAGTGCGGGCTGAAACGTGCCATCGCCATTGCCTAACGCAACCGACACTCCCGCGGGGCCAAAGCCAACTATGTCTGCATGCCCGTTGCCGGTTAAATCGATGACAAAACGCGGATGCTGATCGACTTGCCATCCCTGTTGAACTCCGAAGTCGGCCAGGGCAGACATCGCAGGCTGAAACGTGCCGTCTCCGTTTCCCAGTGCAACCTCCACGCCCGCGTCACCGAACCCCACGATGTCCAGATGGCCGCTGCTGGTTGTCACCGCCAGAAATCTGGGATGCTGCGCGACCAGCCATCCCTGTTGCACCCCGAAGCCCGGATAAACCGGCAGGGTGGGCTGAAATGTGCCGTCTCCGCTCCCCAAGGCCACCACAACTCCGGCGTCGCCGAAGCCTACGATGTCCGCATGGCCATTGCCGGTTAAGTCCTCCACGAACCTGAGATGTGCCGCGACTTGCCATCCCTGCTGCACGCCGAAGGCGGCAAGAACATACTGCGCGGCCTCAAATCCGCCGTTGCCCAAGCCCAGGGCAGTCCACACCCCGTCGTCGCCAAATCCCACAATGTCGGGATGGCCGCTGTCGGTCAGCGTTGCCAGACACCTGGGATGCAGATCAACCCTCCATCCTCCGGCCTGGTAGCCAAAGGCCGCCAGCACAACGTTGGGATTCGCAAAGGTGCCGTTGCCCTTGCCGAGAGCGGTCCACACTCCGCAATCGCCGAATCCGATGATGTCCGTATGGCCGCTGTCGGTTAGCGTCGCCAGTTGCCTGGGGTGCTTCTCGACCCGCCATCCGAGAGTCACCGCGATATCGACGGCGCACCAACCGTCGAGAGCGCCGGGAGCAACGTACTCTCCCACCGGCGGTTGCGGCCAGGTTAACTGCGTCCAACTTTGGCCGCCGTCTAACGATTTCCATAGGTTGGAGTACGAGCCTGCGAACAAGACTGATCCGTCCGGAGCGCAAGCTATGGAGAGCATGCGTCCTGAAACGCAGCGGTTCGTATCGGTCGCGCTGGTATTGGCGGAGGTCGGGCTGACGTCGGTGATCTGCATGTGTCCTTTATCCCTGTGCTGTTTGGTTCACTAGGTGCTGCGCTGCCCGCGGGCGGCGCGAGGTCGAAACGGGGAAGCCATTACATCCGTGATCGCTCAGACATCCGCTTTTTGCGCAGACTACAGTAAAGAGCCACCATGAAAGGGAAGAGCACCATAAACGCCTCCCAAAGTCCGCTTCCATTGTCCGGAGCAAATCCGAAGAGCCGCTCAAGAAAATCCATAACTCTCATCCCTTTCAGTCGTGGCTAAGTTTCACGTCCAAGGTCTTGTCACCCAAGAATTTCCAACGTGCCGCGCCAGCTGCCCCGTTTAAAAGGGACAATTCCCCGGGTCGGGCACGTCAATGCGGCGCATGGCGCCGGCAGGAATGAGCTGAATCGCGACGGTCTGTGCCTCCGCGTCGGTTTCATTCCTGATGATGTGCTGGTGGTGCTCGCCGCCCTCATCGACGAAGGTCATGCCCTGGCTGTACACATGGGGCGTGCACTGGGGATCATCTCCTTCGTAGTCGGTCACCGTTCCCTCTGTAACCATGATCAGGCTGTGACCAGGATGGGTGTGCCAGCCGGTAGTTCCACCTGCCTGCCAGGTGTTCTGCTGCACGTACAGGTCAGAGGGCGCAGTCGTCTTTTGAGCGGACGTCCAGGTCGTTCCGGGGTGGGGCATGAACTGGTTAAACACATCGATAGCGCCGAACCTGCCGCTGTACAGCGTGGTGCTGCTGTACCCTGAGGCGGCCGTAGCCCAGACATTGCTTGCGTGATAAAGAGCCGCGACTGCAATCGCGGTACCGAACATCAGTAATAGCAATCTTTTTCGCATTTCCATCTCCTGTCTGTGTTTGCGCCGCCGGACGGTGACGCCAGCCCAAGATGGATCAGGTTGCCGTGGAGCTCAAGCGGCAAGGCGCGGAACCGCAACCGATTCTGTAATTTGCCGTCAAATACCGTGCTTTGCCGTGCCCGGCTCGGGACGGCTACAATCTGGTTCCTGAGCCGCAACCAGCTTCAGTAGGCGAAAGATCATCAGGAGAGCGCGATGGGCCAAAGTTCTGCCAACCCCGAGGGAGCCGCAAGGTCGCCTGAAGACCGGCTGGATTCGTGGAAGGAGATTGCCGCCTATCTCAACCGTGACGTAACTACGGTCCAGCGATGGGAAAAGCGGGAAGGGATGCCCGTTCACCGGCACCTCCACGACCGAATGGGCTCGGTGTACGCTTTCCGGGCGGACTTGGATGCTTGGGCCACCAGCCGAAAGCTGCGCGCGGGGCCTGAAGGCGTGAACGACGCCCCATCAGTCGGCCGAGCCGAGCAGCAGCCGCGCTCAACTACAACAACTTCTGTCGGCGGATGGCGGCTGGGAGCGTACGTACTGGTGTTGACAGCGGTGCTGGCTACGACCGCATTTGTCTGGTTGTACAGGACGGAGTACTTCTGGAAAAGTCCAATCGCCAACGCGCGCATCCAGGCCGTCACCGACTTTGGCGGGGTGGAGCAGGCTGCTGTCCTGTCGCCTGACGGACACTTTGTGGCGTTCCTCTCCGACCGTGACGGTCCGGTAGACGTATGGGTCACCCAGGTCGGGTCGGGACAATTCCATAACCTGACCCGCGGCAGCGCACGTGAGCTGGTAAATCCCTCGGTGCGTACTCTGGGCTTCTCACCCGACAGTGCCCTGGTCACGTATTGGGTTCGCGACCAAAACGTCTCCGGTGGCGATGCCATCAACATCTGGGCGGTGCCGACGCTGGGTGGGCAGCCGAGACTGTACCTGGAAGGCGCGGCTGAGCTCGACTGGTCGAGGGACGGCTCCCGCCTCGCCTATCACACGCCCGGTCCCGGAGACCCGCTTTATGTGTCGGATGGCATCTCCCGGGCGAAGGATCGTCCTATCTTCACCGCGCCGGCCGGACTCCACTCGCATTTTCCGACGTGGTCGCCCGATAGACAGTTCATTTACTTCGTACAAGGCGCACTGCCAGACAAATTGGATATCTGGCGCATCCGTCCCGGCGGCGGAACTCCTGAGCGGATCACATCGCAGAACGTCCGTGTAACCTATCCGGTCCTGCTGGATCGGAAAACCCTGATGTACCTCGCCACCGATTCCGATGGATCCGGACCTTCGCTTTACAGCATCGATGTGGACCGCCGCATTCCGCATCGGCTGACCTCAGATCTTTATCGCTACACATCGCTTTCAGCCAGTGCTGACGGTCGTCGCCTGGTGGTAACACTGGCTAATCCGAAGCGAACCCTCTGGCGCCTGCCCATCGGCAACTCGCTGCCGCAGATACCCACCCCTGCGCCGATCGCGTTGACCACCACCACGGGATTTTCTCCGAGGTTGGGTAACGACTTTCTCCTGTATGTTTCCGCGACCGGGACCGGCGAGAGTGTCTGGAAGCTGGCCAACGAAACTGCCACCGAATTGTGGAGTGGTAAGGAAGCGCAAGTCTTTGGCGGCCCGGCAATCTCTCCCGATGGACGGTCTATTGCATTTTCTGTGCGGCAGCGCGGTCAGTCATTGTTGTATGTAATGCAGACCGACGGAACCAACCCCCGCATCGTGTCAAGCTCGATCGATTTGCAGGGTGCTCCAGCATGGGCGCCCGATGGCAAGTCGATCACAACCGCCGCCGACGACCATGGCGTGCCGCACCTGTTCCGCGTGCCCGTCGACGGCGGCTCACCAGCTGCCTTGGTGCGTGAGTATTCGGTCGACCCTGCATGGGCTCCCGACGGCAGCTATGTTGTGTACTCAGGAGCCGACATTGGTACCAAGTTCGCGTTGAAATCCGCTACGCCCGATGGGGCGCCGCACCCCTTGCCGCCGCTGACCCTCACTCGAGGCGCTCGACACGTAGCGTTCCTGGGTGGCGAACATGCTCTTGTTTTCCTGCGGGGAGATATGCAACACAAGAATCTTTGTGTGGTCGACCTGACTACGGGCGCCGAGCGGCAGTTAACTGATTTCGCCGCTGACTTCGATATCCGCGACTTCGATATTTCTCCGGACGGCCGTGAAGTTGTCTTGGAACGAGTGCAGGACCGCTCGGATGTGGTGATACTGGATTTACAGAGACCCTAAGCCCGCTCCTTTAGGTTTGCTCATCTATCCGCCTACTCGCAAACGGGTGATGCCCCGTCAAAGAGCGATAGCAGGACGTGTGCCAACCTAACTAAACCCGAGGCGGACACGATCCTCGCCTGGCAAGTGGCGACCGCCAGCACAGGCCAGGCACGGGACGTTCTTTCCGCGCAGAGCGTCGTTCAGAAAGGGCATCACGTCCGCCGTCCCTTCGGGACCGCTGAACGAGGCGATCAGGATCGCGTCGTACCTCGTAGGCTCGTTCTCGTCGTTACGGTCGGCCATTTGGTTATGCGTTTCGGCTGAACAGATAGTGCGACACCAGCCACTCCTCGCCGTCCGCATACCCCCACAACTCGGCACAAGCCATGAAGAAAATGCGCCAGCGCACCAGCCATTGCAGGGCATCGCGCTTGCGTTCACCCGCAGCAAGGGCCTTGGAGTATGTGTCCGCGAACAGTCCCGCGATCTCTGCCCGGTTGCGATCCATGTTCTGCAACCAGGCCTCCGCGGTCTTCTGATAGTGCTGCCCGTTCAGCTTCCAGTGATCCACGATATGCAGGTCGCGCTGGAAGTACAGCAACAGATCGTCGCTGGGCATAATGCCGCCGGTGAAAAAGTGCCGCGCCATCCAATCGCCCGCGTCGTGCAGCTCGAAGGGATACGCGAAACGACGGTGCGTGAAGATGTGAACGAACAGCAAGGCATCTTTCTTCATCCACGAAGCAATGCGTGACAGCAGGAGATCGTAGTTGCGCATGTGTTCGAACATCTCCACCGAAACCACGCGGTCGTAGGTCGAGGGTCCTTCGAAGCGATTCACGTCAGCAGTAATGACTTGAAGGTTGTAAAGCCCACGCTCTTTGGCACGGGCGTCGATGAATTCCTTTTGCGTACGCGAATTGGACACAGCCGTGATACGACTGTGCGGGAATTCCTTAGCCATATAGAGCGAGAGAGAACCCCAGCCGCAACCCAGTTCCAGCACCTCCTGCCCCTGGGCAAGGCGCGCCCGCTCGCAGGTCAGTGCGAGCATCGCCTCCTCGGCCTCGTCCAGCGTCCGTGTTCCTGGACGCCAGAGCCCGCTGCTGTATTTCAGGTACTTTCCCAATGCCAGCTCAAAGAAACGCGCCGGGACTTCGTAATGCTGTTGATTCGCAACCTCGGTTGCAATCGCTACCGGGCTCGCCTTGAGCTGCTCGACGAACGCCAGCAGGCGGACGCACTGTTTCTCCAGGTCGCCTGCATCTTCTTCGCGCAGGCGCTGTCTGAGCAATCGCCGAATGCCGATGCGAATCACCCAGTCGGGCAGCAGATCGCGCTCCAGCCATTTGTCTAGGCGCATGCTCGGCTCCGGCGCCGGAGCTGTGACAAGCTTCGACTTGGTGGTGGTGGTGGTGCTCATGACAATCTCTCTGAACTAGTCGCTTGGGATTTAGGGAGCCACGGAACAAACGCGCTGGTGGTCTGCTGGTAACGTGCATATTCCTGTCCGCGCGAGCGCAACGCCTGCGCTTCGGTCGCCGGAATTCCGGTAACGCGGTAGAGAAAGAAGAGCATGAGCGAGGGACAGATCACCGACAGCCATCCCCAGGGCGACGCCAGCGCGTAAACCATCCACGCTACCCAGACAAACCATTCGAAGAAGTAATTCGGATGACGCGAGTAGCGCCACAAACCTCGCCGACAAACCCGTCCGCGGTTCGTGCGGTCACGCTTGAAAGCTGCCAGTTGCGCGTCGGCCGCGCTCTCGCCGATCACGGCGACCAGCCACAAACCAACTCCTGCATATTCGAGCACCGACAACTGCGGCGCCGGATTCAACGCGGCCATCAACATGGGGAGCGAGAGCACGACGTCCAACAGCGCCTGGAATTCAAAGAACAAAAGAAAACGCAGCGAGACATTTGTCCCTTGCCACTCGCGGCGCAGTTGCTGATAGCGGCCATCTTCAGGCTCGCTGGCGATCCGGTGAATCAAATGCGTCGCCAGGCGTATGCCCCAGAAGGCAACCATGGCGGCCATCAGCCATTTGCGAACCATCCACCCTGACCCCTGCCACGCGTACCACAGCGCCAGGATCGCCAGGCCGAGCGACCAAGCCACGTCCACGAGCCCAGCGTTGTGCAAGCGCTCGCTGAGCAGCCACGTCAGGACCATCAACACAGCCAACATCCCCGTGCCAATTGCCGCCAGCTGTAAGGCTGCCGCAAACATGCTTCAGCACACCTCAAGGGCGCTGGGCGCTGTCTTCGACTTCATCATCTCGCTTGCCCGACGCAACAGCGGAGCAAGGACTTTGTAGATCAGGAATATTGCCGGCGGAGCGAGAATCATCCATACGACGATTCCGTGTACGGTGGCCACCCACAGAACCTTGATCGCGTGCCACATTCCGGCGTGAATCAGGCCGACAATCTGCAGCAGCGAAAGTCCCATAGGGTGCGACCGGAAAAGCACCTCACCGGCCCGGATAAACGGCACGAGCAGCAGCAACTGCACCGGATAGACCAGAAAGTTTACCAACTGCATAGCGGGAAGATTCAATCCCAACCACGCCGCCGTGACCAGACACAGCAACGTCGTCCAGCCCAGCGCGGGGAACACACCCAGCACGATTCCAAAGGCGACGCTGAGAGCGATCTTCTCCGGGGTGATGCCCTGACGTAACAGGTCCAGGATCGGACCCATAACGCGGCGGCGAAAGAAATGGCTGATCATGCCGGGTTCCGCTGAAGAATGGCTGAAGCAGGCTGCTCGGGCCGAAGCCGGAATAGCTGCAAGAGCACATAACTGGACATGGCAATGTTGCCCAGACCCATAATCGCGATGAACCACAGGACCCGCGACGCCACGCCGCGCTCCTTGTAGAAGACCCACGCGTAGAAGGTGATGAATCCGAAATAGGCGTCGAACAGGGTTGCAACCGCCCAGGGACTGTGCGCCCAACTGAATTCGTCGACGCTCGCCAAAATGGATTTGTGCAGGCTCACCCACGTGGTCATTCCGACCATGTAGAGGAAAATTGCAGCAAAGAGTAGCTTGAGTGTGAGTTTCATGGCTTGTCAGCTTTGCGCCACCAGCCGTTGCAGTTCGCGTTCCAGGGCTGGAAAGTCCTTGAGCGGGATCCATCCGGCATTGCGTAGCGCTCCGGCCAGACGATCGTCTGTTGCACCGCCGACCCATAGCTGAGTACGAATCGCCGCCCCTTTCCGGATTTCCTGCAAGGGATGAAGCACCGCGTCGGCCCTGGCCCCGCAGACCCCGATCAGGATTGCCTTAGCTTCGGTGCGCCGCGCCGCGTGCACGACCTCGCGCGCCGGCAGATTGGTGCCGAGGTGAATCGCGCCCAGGCCGTTCGCCGCCGTTAGCATGGCGGCGGCCAGCACGCCAAAACCGTGATGCTCGCCCTCCGGCGTCGCCAGCAAGACCTTCGCTGGCGGATTGGGATTACCGTAAACCCTTAACAGAGAGGCCAGTAGTCCGCTCGACAACGCCGTCACCATGTGCTCCTGCGCGATGGTGAAGCGGCCCTCGTGCCAGCGCTCTCCGGTAATGCGCATCAGCGGCAGCGCGATCTCATGCACGATGCCGCGGGGATCGGCCGTCGCCGCTGCCAGCCGGTTCAGTTCGCGTTCCGCGCCCACATAATCGAAGGCCTCAATGGCTTTGAGCAGAGGACCGAGTATCGAGTCCGCCGCCTTGACCTTGCGCCGTTTGCCAACACCGGGTTCCAAGAGGTCTTCGGTCTGGCGAAGCAGTTCGCGCAGATCGTTATCCGCAACTTCGGCGACCTGCCCGATAGCGTGACCGCGCGCCACCGCATCCCGCAGCAGCACCAGGCGCTGCACTTCCTTCTCGGAATAAATACGACCGCGTGCGTCGCGCCGCGGCGTCACCGCTCCATAACGGCGCTCCCATGCACGAATGGTGTCGAGGGGAACGCCCGTCAGCTTAGCCACGGCGCGGATCGGATAAACGGTTTCGCTCACGGTTCCAGAGTAGAGTTATCTCTAACGTTTGTCAATCATTTGTCGATGACAAACATTTGACAAACTAAACCGCAACGAGTACAAGAAGAAGTAGAAATCCGGGCGGGCCGCTTGGGCGTATCTCTCACGTACCTCTTACGAACTGGCTGACCGGCGAGAACATTTCCATGCGAGTTCTGTTGTGAACGAAGAAGTCCATCACTATCGATTCGGCGCGGTCGCAGGCTTTGCGGCGCTGCACCTGGCAGCGCTTGGAGTGTTCTTCGTTTCCTTCCGCTGGCAGTATCTGGGGTTGATGCTGGCGATGTACGTGGTGCGCATGCTGGGAGTGACGGCAGGCTATCATCGGTATTTCAGCCATCGCTCCTACAAGCTGAACCGCTGCTTTCAGTTCGCACTCGCGGTGCTGGCGCAAAGCTCCGGCCAGAAGAGCGTGTTGTGGTGGGCGGCGCACCATCGCGTGCATCATCGTCACTCCGATCAGCAGCCGGACGTGCACTCTCCTGGCCTGCGCGGCTTCTGGTGGGCGCACGTTGGGTGGGTCATCTCCAACGACTACGACGACTACGATCCTTCCCTGATCCGCGACTTCGCCAAGTTTCCCGAGCTGCGCTGGCTCGACCGCTATCACTGGGTGCCAACTGCTCTGCTGGGCGCCGCCATTTTCCTGTTCGGAGGTCTCGGCGCTTTCCTTTGGGGATACGTGCTGTCAACCGTGGTTCTGTATCACGCCACCTTCTGCATCAACTCGCTGGCGCACGTTTGGGGCACGCGGCGCTTTGCCACACCAGACGAGAGCCGCAACAATTTTGTGCTGGCGCTGGTCACCCTGGGCGAAGGCTGGCACAACAACCATCACCGGTTCATGTACGCCTGCCGCCAGGGAATTTTTTGGTGGGAGGTGGACTTCACCTACTACGCGCTGCGCGTTTTGGCCTGGCTGAGGATCGCGCACGAGTTACGTGGCGTGCGGCTGCCGCAAAGTGAATCGGAGGCGAGCGCATGAGCCGCATCGCCGTGGTCGGCTCAGGCATCGCCGGCATGGCCGCCGCCTATCTCCTGAGCCGCAAGCATGAAGTACATCTCCTGGAACGCGACGAGCGTCTGGGCGGGCACACGCAAACGCACGCCATTCCAACTAGCCGCGGCGTCTTGCCCATCGACACCGGCTTTATCGTTCACAACGATCGGACCTATCCCAACCTGGTGAAGCTGTTTCGCGAGCTCGGCGTGGAGCGGCAGGCGAGCGACATGTCGTTCGGGGTTTCGTGCCAGAGGACGGGATTCGAATACAGCAGCCGCGGGCTGGGAGGCCTATTCGCACAGAAGAGTAACTGGCTGCGCCTGCGCCACTATCGTTTCCTGCATGAGATCCTGCGTTTCAATCGCGAGTCACCCAGGGTGCTGGACGATCCCGCCGGGGCGACCATGACTTTGGGAGAGTGGATCAGGGCAAACGACTTTAGCGAGGACTTCAGCCGCTATTACCTCTACCCGATGGCGGCTGCCGTCTGGTCAACGTCGCTCGAAGAGATCGAAGATTTTCCAGCGGTTACGCTGGTGCGATTCTTCGCCAATCACGGCTTTCTTGGCATTGACACGCATCCGCAGTGGCACGCCGTTAAAGGCGGCAGCAGCCAGTACATTGCGCCGCTGACCGAGCCTTACAAGCAACGCATTCGCACCGGCGTCCACATCGCCGGGGTTACGCGATCTCCCGACGCGGTGCGGGTTCGCTACGAGGATGGAGGCGCGGAGTTGTTCGACCAGATCGTCTTTGCCTGCCACGGGCCGCAAGCGATGAAACTACTGGCGGACGCATCCCTGCAAGAACTCAGCGTGCTCGAAGGATTTACGACCAGCCGCAATGAGACGGTGCTGCACACGGACGAAACGCTGCTTCCCTCGCGCCCCAACGCGCGCGCCTCGTGGAATTATCACGTCGGGGAAGATGATCGCGCAGTCACACTGACGTACCACATGAACCGGTTGCAGCAGCTGGCCGCGCCGGAACCATACTGCGTCACCCTGAACGCCACCGCTCGCATCGATCCCGGCCGGATCCTGCGCGAGATGACGTACTTCCATCCGCTGATGACGCTGCCCGCAATCCGCGCTCAGGCCCGCTGGCGGGAGATCAGTGGACGAAACCGCACGCACTTCTGCGGCGCGTACTGGTTTTACGGTTTCCACGAAGACGGCCTGAACTCGGCCATCCGGGTGGCGCAGTCGCTGGGCGTGAACTGGCGGCCGGCGAGCGTAATGGAGAGCGCGATCTATTTCGGCACGCTGCGCCATCGGCGTTTCCATCCCAGCCGTCACGAGTTTACCTATCCCCTGTTCATGGCCTACCTGGATGTCGATCGCATTCCGGAGTTGATGCGAGTGTCACGTTTTGCCAGCCATAATGGCTGGAACTGGGCGAGCTTTGACGATCGTGACCACTTCGGGGACATGCGCAAACCCCTGCGCGAGCGACTGGCGGAAGATGCTGCGCGGCACGGCCTGACTCTCCCGCCGGGAAAGATCTTCCTGCTCACCCACCTACGGTACCTGGGGTACAACTTCAATCCCGTTTCGTTCTTCTACTGCCACGACGCCGACGGACAGCTGCAGATCGTCATGGCCGAAGTGAAGAACACCTTCGGGGAGACGCAGAACTACTGGTTGTCTGCCGCTTGTCGGTCCAGCGCTTCCGAGTTCTCCCGCAGCTACCTGTTCGACAAGACCTTCCACGTCTCTCCGTTCATGAGCATGGCGTGCAGCTACCACTGGACCTTCACCAACCCGGGCGAGTCTCTTGTCGTCCAGACCAACGTCGGCGAGAACAATCAGGCCGTGTTCGATGGCACACTCAGGCTGGAGCGGCGGCCGTGGTCGCAGAAGTGGGTACACCACGCCCTCATGCGCTTTCCCTGGGTCACGGCGAAGACCGTTGCGGCCATTCACTGGGAAGCGGTGCGGCTCTACTGGAAGAAGGTACCAATCGTGCATCATCCGGGAGCTGGAAATTTCGTCCCCGCCAACACGCGCCCGCTGGGCGCATCCTGGAGCATCGAATGAAGCACTCGCTACCTAAACGCCTCTTCCTGCAATTGCTCAGTGGGCTGAAAGAAGGTTTTCTGGAACTGGTCTGCCCCGAGGAAACCTACAGCTTCGGCTTGCCGCACGCGGAGCTGCGGGCGATGATCGTGGTGCACGACGAAGGCTTCTACCGACGGGCGCTCTTCGGTGGCGATGTCGGCATGGGCGAGGCGTTCATGGAGGGCGAGTGGTCGTCTCCCGATCTGGTCAACCTGGTGAGGCTGGCGGTCCGCAATCTGGATGCGGTGGAGAGCGGGAGCAGGTTGTCTTCGGCGCTCAGCTCGATCGCCGACAGGGTACGTCATCGCCTGCACGCCAACACCATGTCGGGCAGCCGGCGTAACATCAGCTATCACTACGATTTGGGGAACGACTTCTACCGGTTATTTCTCGATTCCACGATGGCGTATTCCTGCGCTCAGTTCCTGAGCATTGATGACAGTCTGGAGCAGGCCCAACTCAACAAGTACGAGAGCATCTGCCACAAGCTCGATTTGAAGCCCTCCGATCACTTGCTGGAGATCGGCACTGGCTGGGGCGGTTTTGCGGCGTACGCGGTGAAGAACTACGGCTGCCGTATCACCACCACCACCATCAGCCGGCGGCAGCACGATTACGCGAAGGAAGTCTTCAACGCCATCGACCCGTCCGGCGATCGCATCAACCTGCTTCTGGAGGACTATCGCAACTTGCGTGGGCAGTTCGACAAAATCGTCAGTATCGAGATGTTCGAAGCGGTTGGGCTGCGGTTTTATGACACGTACTTCGGCGCCTGCAATCGTCTGCTGAAACCCGACGGCACCATGGTTCTGCAAACCATCACCATCAACGATCAGAAGTTTAACGTCTACCGCAAACGCTGCGACTGGATCCAGAAGTACATCTTTCCGGGCTCGGAGCTGGCGTCGGTATCTGAGATTCTGCGCAGCCTGGCGCGCTGCACCGGTCTTTCGCTCTTCCACGCCGAAGACATTGGTCTACACTACGCCGAGACCTTGAAGCAATGGCGTGAGCGATTCACGCTGCGCTTGGAAGATGTGAAGGCACTGGGCTTTGATAAGCGCTTCCTGCGCATGTGGGAATATTACCTCGGCTATTGCGAGGGGGCCTTCCGCGAACGTCATGTCGGAGACATGCAACTCGTGCTGACAAAGCAACGAGCGGCTGTGCCACTGGTAGTCGGCTTCCCCGACAGAGAAGCGGCTGGCGCACTTCTCGATGTATAGGAAAAACAAAGAATCCGATGCGACGCGGGATTCTAATCGAAACCCTAATCTTGAGCTTTCACTTAAATTGAAGCATGGCCTTCCCGCCTCCGACAGGAGCGTCCGCATTTACCGCGACGTCGACGGCATCCTTGTGCCGACCAAGCGTCGAGTCTATGCCTATGAAGGCGATTACGAGCTCGTGAAAGAACCTTTGCTCGTTGCCATCGATATGGGTGAAATCACACTTTTCTAGCTGCCTTGTCCATCCGGATACGGTCCGGCAGAAGCGGCTTGCACTTTTCCTGTCATGCATGCCAGAGGTAGGCACAATGCCCATCGATTCTCTGTTCAGTCCTCTATGGCTCGGCGCCGTCGAGCTTCCGCGGCCATGGTCTCGGTTCTGCATTGCCCAGAAAAAGCCAAAACAGCATACGTGACCTGGTGGTACACGGGCGGGAGCAAGCCAGCACTACTGGTCGGGCGCGTCGTATTCTGCAGAGCTGCGGTACCCTTTGCGGCTGCGGATGCGCAGGTCTTTCTGGTTCTGCGCTTGAACTTTGATGGTGCGGTAATGCCCATCGGTCCTAAAAGCCGCCGGCTTGTAAGACACCGCGTACTGGCTGCGCAAGTCTTCCTGAATGGCGGTGAACGCATTGGCTACGCCGCTGATCTGAGAGGGCACGTACGACCTCCCGCCGGTTGCTTCGGCAATGCGTTCCAAGGTCTTGTTGCCGTGTCCGCCAGAGTCGGTCGGGTTGGTGCTGATGGTATACACGGAGACCTCGGCCCTTTGTGCCATCTCGATGGCTTTTGCGCGGGTCACGGAGCTTGCGTTGTCATTGCCGTCGCTCAACAGGATGATGGCGCGCCGGACGGGGCCAGCCTGTGGTTGCTTCAGCAGCTTGTCCCGACATGCATAGTAGAGAGCATCAAACATTGCCGTGAGGCTGCTCGGTTGCAGCATGCGAATGCCTGCCGAAAGTTTCTCGGTGTTGTCGGTAAAGTCCTGTGTGACCTTGGGAGTCAGGTCAAAGCCGATGACAAAGGCCTGGTCGTACTTCCGACGGATCGTCTGTTTCAGAAACTCGATGGCCGCCTCCTGCTCGAACTTGAAGCGAACGCTCACCGATTCGCTGGCGTCGATCAACAGGCCGACTTGCAGGGGCAGATCCGTCTCGCTGCTGAAGCTGAGGATCTGCTCCGGTGGCTTGCCGTCGTCCAGAATGTTGAAATCGTCTCTTTTCAGGTCCTTGATGTAGTGGCCGTGCTTGTCGGTGACGGTGAAAACCAGGTCGACTTCGTTCACCGTTTTGCGCACGGTGAAGACCGATTCATCCGGTTCTGCTGGCGCGCCGGAGCCAGCGCTCTTTGCAGGCGCATTCTGCGATTGTTCTGTTTGAGTCGGAGCCAGCCTAGTCGCTCCACTCGGGGTCGGCTTGTTAACCGATGCATGAGCGCTGATTATCTTCGCCGGAGAAAAAGCTTCGGATTGAGAACCTGCAGGTTGTGGCGCAGGCTGAGGCCGACTGTTCGGTTGCGCCGCGGTGGATGCCGACGTCAATTCCGGTCCCGGGACATGCGCCCAAACCGGGGGCAGGAACAGAGCATTACCGACTAGCAAGGAAGCGATGGGGAGGAACTTCACAGTTTTCGCGATTATAGCTGTTTGCCTCTTTCGTCAAAGATTAGATGCGATATCCGATTACGCCCCGATGTCGAAGGTGGCTGATTCAGTACCGAGTCCGCGGCTTCTCGCTTCGAGCCATTGAAGTGTCTCCGCCCGAAAAGGCCCGCGCGGTCGACTCCGAAATACGTCACGCGAGACTTCCCACCCAATCCTCAGAAGAGGAGTGGGTTCTTCGTGGGGATCCGCTCAGCCGGTTCCTTTCGCTTCTTCACAGTTGCGACACGAGAGTCGTTCTTGAAGCTCTTTACGCATTTGTTTCTCCTGAGCTTCATTTGGGAAGTTACCTTGCTTGACGTAAAACAGCACTGCCTCGAAGCTGGCGCGTTCGAACTGGAGGGTTAGTCCGCGCTCCAGAGATTGCTTCCATAGCCCTCTGAGGGCCTTCCTGCTCAGCCCGTCATACTTGCTAGTAGTTCTCGACGGCAGCGGGTCAGGTACTTTGCCATCGTCAGAATAGGCGAGAAGCTGCTCGGGCGAGAGGCCCGTTTGCTCAGTTTTGATTGTTTTGGGATTCAGCTAAGTGGTTGGAAGGTTTGGTTGCGGGGGGTGGATTTGAACCACCGACCTTTGGGTTATGAGCCCAACGAGCTACCAGACTGCTCCACCCCGCACTTCGATAATAGCGTCATGTGAACAGCAGGTCAAACTGCTCGCGGCCTCATCACGCGCTGGTGTGATGTAGGCGGGGCGATTTCGTGCGAGCGTTCCTTCAGATACGTCTTGCCCCGACACAATGCGTACTTCTTTTTTCGGGAGTCATCGGCTTCCGGGAGTCATCGGATCGTTCAAGTACACAGCCGTGAGGCCAAGCGAATCTGCACCCGAGGGTGGTTCGATTGCCGCAACTCCTCGAAGCACGAAGTCGGTATTGCCGGGGACGACTTAGCCGCCTTCGGAGCCGGGCCACGCTTAGTTCATGACCACGCCCTGATATGCTCTGGCGGCGGGCAGCAGTGTCCGCTTCTTTCAGAGCGAGGTGGCGACAGTGTGGCAGGTTCATCCCTGGTTGGCGCTAGGAGTAGTTGCATCGACAGCAGCAACCGATGCGGTGTACGTCATGTTCACGGCGGCGGTGACGGCGCGGAGGCGGGTTCCGGCAGCGACATTCAGCAGTATGTGGTATCTGCTGTCTGCCTTCGCGGTGATCAGCTACACGCGCAACTGGATCTACGTGTGCTTCGCTGCGCTGGGGTCGTGGATCGGCGCTTACGTTTCCGTCAGCCTGCTGCGGCGTCCCGATGGCGTGCGAGGCAGCTTTGATCGCCGCGAACCGAAAGCTCCGGCCTGAGGATCGGTAGGAAGCGGCTAAGGCTCGAAGTCCACGAGCTTCGTCTTCCAGAGGCATGTCGCCGGTGTGGGTCTCGGGGGTAGCTAGCTTGCTCACTGCCGCCTTCTCCTGCTCTCCGGTGACGTGCCCGGTGAGTTTGAATGAAGCCAGGGCGTACGGCAGGCCTTCGCTGCCCAGCGGCGAGTTTCGATTCATCAACTGGAAATGCAGGTGAGGTTCGGAGGAGTTGCCGGTATTGCCAACCAGGCCCACTACCTGTCCGTTCGTCACCTTGTCTCCCAGTTTGACCCGAATGGAGGCAGGCTGAAGGTGGGCGTACATGGCGTACACTCCTCCGCCCAGGTCAAGAATGACGTGATTTCCGGCTACGGTTTCGAGCGTGATGGGCACGGCCCGAGCAGTGTTGTCGGGAACGTTCTCAGGGATGCCATCTTTCACTTCGGTCACCACGGCATCGGCAACCGCCAGCGCCTCGACGCCAAAACAGTAGTACTTGTGATTGTCTTTGACGTCGCCCTGGTAGGTGTTTCCGGTGGCGTCAGCCTTCACCCAGTCAATGGCGTACCGCTGGGCGATATAAGAGCTGCCATCCAGAATGATCAGGGCGCGACGATGTGCTGACTGGTTCGAAGGGCCGTTGGCTGCCACCCAATTCTGACCACGCAGGGGTGACGCGATCTGGGGCAATTGGGTCAGCACCGCAGTGGCTGGCGCGCCGATATCGTGAACCTTATCATCCCCCATCCGCTTCAGCGCGATCTTGTGCAGCAATTGCGACGGAGCAGGAGCGTTCTTTGCTATCGCCACCCACATATACGCGATGACACTCTCGCCGGGTGCAATGTCTGCCGCAGGTGCGCCACCTTTGCTATCGCGCGATCGACTGGGATGGAAGATGACGCCGTCAAGCGCCGAGCCCTGGACAGTCTGCAAATATCCGCTGTCCTGATTGGTTACGTCGATCTGCTGCACCGTCCATTGGGTTGAGCTCAAATTGTTCAGGTAGATTTCGTAGCACAAAAACTGCTGATGATCGCCGCGAAAGACGGTGGGCGGAGTGGGAATGCGAACCGTGATCGGGATCGCGTGTGGCGTGCGGTTTTTCGGATTGTGCCGGCGCCGGTGATGCCTGGGCCAACATGAGGGACGCGCTCAGCAGAGAGGCAACGGCAACCGCGTGGAGAATCTGACGCATGGTGACTCCTGATTCCGGGGCAGCCATAGCTGAAGCGCGGCCGGCTCAATGTTTTCGGTGATGGAGTTTATCACGCACCCTGAGCAGTCATGTGTCCGGGCTCGCATGCCGGTCAGGCTCAGTAGTGGAACTTATAACGGACCTGTACGCCGAACATTTGCGGATCGGCGAAGTGCGATCCGCCGAAGGTATTGCTGTTGTCGAGTTGGTAGATCGTGTTCGTAATGTTGGTGCTGACGAACCGCAATGAAAAACTCTCGCCGAAGTTTTTCCCTACCGACAGATCGAAGGTGTAATAGCTCGGCAGGTGAGTGGGCCCGTCGCCGTTCAGAAATCCCGAACCATAGTTAAAGGTCAGCGCCGCAAAGCTTCGCCACGGCAGGTCGCCTTCCATGCCCGCGGAGAGCGTGTTGCGCTGGTCGTGGTCGAGAAAAAACAAGCCCTGGGCGGGAGGGGTGAAGTCGGTCAGTCCACCGGTCACCGGCCCAGCCCCCTGCGCAGTCTGGTTTGAGTACACCACGTGCGCGTGATAGTGCTTCAGGATCAGAGGCGAGCGAACCGTGGCTTCGAAGCCTTCGATCCGGGCGGCCTGGATGGTGAGTGGCAGGAAAATGTTGGAATTGCCCAGCGCATCGTGATCGAAAAAGTTTTCCGCCCCGGTGTGGAAATAGGTGAAGCTTGAAACCCAGTTATGGAAAGGGATGGTCACTCCATACTCCTGCTGAATGTCGCGCTCACCTTTGAGCGGAAGGAACGAAAATCCCTGGCTCGATGCATATTGCAAAAGTGGCCCCGACACGGTGTCGAGCGGCGGCGGTTGGTAGTAGTACGAATAGGCCGCGCGGAACACCCAGTTCAAGTGGGGAAGTTGAATGGCGACGCCCAGTCGCGGATCGGCGGCGTTCTGGTTGATGTCGCCGTCGAAATGGGTAAGTCGAATGCCTCCGGTCAAGGTCAGCCACGAGGTTGCTTTGAACTGGTCCTCCAGGAATAGTGCTTCCAGGTTGCCGCCGGGATAGACGCGCTGGCTGAATTGATTGCCCGAGCCGTTGTTGGCAATCACGGAGAAATACGAATTGTCCTGTTGCGCGAAAAAGTACGTTCCCACGCGAGCGTTGTTCCGCTTGTTCAGTGCCGCCAGCGTGATTTGGCCACCTTCGTAATTCGATGCCCGGTTGTCGGTTGCGATGGGAACATCGTTGGGACCGCCTTCATATGCCGCACGGTTGAAGTGGTAGAACGGCGACGCGATGAGCATCAGTCCCGGGGAATACGTATGCACCCAGGTGAAGGTGCCAAACACGTCTTGTTCGCGTTCCCGATCGCTGACGCCGGCCGCCTGCATTTCAGGATCATTCGGCACCTGGAAGTAGTCGAGCCGCAGGCCGGCGTCGAAGCGCAACTGGTCCTTGGCGTTGGGATTGTAGAGCAGGGAAGTGAATCCGCCGCCGCCCTCGGCTTGGTTGTGCAGGTTCACCGCCGTCGGAGGTTCCAGACCCCATGCCGTGCTGTTGCCGCTGCCACTGACGTAATAAGCGAACTTCTCGGTGTGATCGCCAAAACTGAGCCAGTCGTCGGTCTGGTTGTAATTGCCATAACTGGCGACTAACTCGGCTTCACGGTTTCGTTCGAAGCCGCTGTTGGGCGCGACATTGAAAACGCCATACACCCGGTCGCCGTACTCCGCGGCATAGCTGCCGGTCTCCGCTTGCAGGTAGGAAACATCCTTGGGATTGAACTGTGGCCCCAGGTTGGACGCGATGTTGGTGTTGGGAATGGGCACGCCGTCGATGGCCCAGGTCACCTGATGTCCGCCGCGCACATGCAACTGGTCATGCACCATGTAAGCGCCCGGCACAAAGTCGGTGATCATCTTGAAGCTGTTGCTGCTGTCCGCTCCCGCGTAGCGAGAAATTTCCTTTTGTGAAATGAGAATGTCGCGCCGGGGCGCGTCCGGGTTGAGGTCTTCCGGCGCCGCCGTCACGGTTACGTTTTCACTGGTGGTAGCAACTGCTAACTGGTAGTGCAGCACCGGCGCAGATCCGGAGACGACCACCAGCATCTGCGACTGCCGGCCGAAACCCGCGGCCTCAACCGTCACCATGTACTTGCCCAAAGGGACGGCGTCGAAGTAGAACTCGCCATCGGCGTTGGTGTTGCTGCTCTGCTTGTAGTCGGAATCGTTTGCCTGCAGCGTAGCTGTGGCGCCGCCGACCGGATGGTGCTGCGAATCATGCACCACTCCCCGGACATTGCCGAACACCCCAGCTTGGCTCGGCACAGTGATAACGCACACGAAAAATAGCGTAAGCAGATCAGCTCGCGAAAATGTAAAGCTGCTCCAACCTCGAAACATCCATCTCTCCGGCGGCGCGCAAACGCGCAGCGGTACTCGCTGGCAGCGAAGTAGGAAAGCCAGGCAGAATCGGCACTTGCCAATGGAAAAGACTGCGCGATCGGGCGGTCCGAGTTCAAAGGCCTGGATTACGAAAGGCGAGTATTAAGCGAGAGGGGGGCCGCGTTTGTGGGCATTGCCAGATACGTAGCGCGCGACTTCGGGCGAATCAGGACGCAGAGAACTGCGCCGTGCGGAGCTTAGGACTAGAACCTGCGGGGCTAAATGGAGCGCCGTGGTGGCATGTGAGGTCAGCGCCGGCAGTCGATGATACGGACAGGTCGGTTCATTGGAATGGAAACCATCGCGCTGCGGCAGCGTGGAGCAGTGGTGTTGACCGGCCCGGCGGCAGCAGGCAGGAACCGCCTGTTGCGCCTGAAGCAAGGGCACAGCGAATCCTGCGACCAACACAACAAGCAGCAGGCTGGCAAGGATTCGGCGCATGGGCAGGAGGATTCTACTACATCACAGGAGGCTGTGAGCTACGACCATAGGATGTTTCGAACTACTATCGAACTCGTCGAAGCGTCGGTGACGAATCCATGCGGATTACGATTGGAAGCGGAGTTCGTCTCACCCCAGGCATGCGCGAAACGGCCGCCAGACATTACAATCGAGCCTCGTTCAGCCTCAAACCAAGTCGCCGCGGTAGGGCGCCACTCGGAGAAATCGTGCGCTATCTGATCGTGTTTTTTGCCATCGCCGGCATCGTCGCGTCCTCGCTTGCCCTCAAGGTGCACTACGACGATCCTGGGGCTGAGCCCTGCAGCATCAATGCGAAGTGGGATTGCGGCGTGGTCAATCACAGCCCGTATGCGGTGTTTCACGGTATACCGGTCGCCGCCATCGGGATCGCCGGCTACCTGCTGATTGCGTTGCTGGGCTTCCTGCGGCAGCGCGCCGCGCTGCTGGTGGCGGTTTTGGGCGGGCTTGGCTTTGCGCTTTATCTCAGTAATATCGAGGCGCATGTTCTGGAGGTTTGGTGCCTTTATTGCGTGATTTCGCAGGGCATCATAGCGATTCTCACTTTTTTGTCACTGGGATGGATGTGGTCCGCGCGGTCGCGGGCGAGAGCGGCCTAGCTTTTAGCGGAGTTCATCGTCGGTAAGAGACATGTGCCGGCATCGCTGTTGGCTGAGGTGACGTCAATCACTGCGTGCCGCTAATCCATTGCCTGGCAGATCAAGGTCGCGTGAAGCGATGCGACCTGCTCCTCCAGCCGTTCCACAAGTTGCCTGGCTTGTCCCGAATTTCCCGCCAGCGCGGCAATTTCCAGTGCCGCCGCCATTTCCTCCGCACCCGTGGCCGCCAGGCAGCTCAAACTGCCCTTCAGAGAATGGGCCGTCTTTCGCAGGACTGTGAAGTCTTGTTCCTCCAACGAGCGGTGCAGTCTGGCGACCACGGCGGGAAACTCCTCAAAAAATATGGCGGTTACTTCGCGCAGCAGGCATTCGTCTCCGTCTGCTCTTTCCAGTGCAGTCGCATAGTCCAATGCGGCATTCATGACGGCCTCGCAAGTCCAAAGCGCCACTCCGCAGTCCCGACTCGTATTCACTGAAGAAGCGGTACTCACAGCTTCAGTCGGCAAAATAGGGTGGCACCTTGACCCCCACTTCGTACTATGATGTTTTTTTCCATCAACTCTGAATGAGCAGGAGCAGCGGCGCAGGCCGCCGGAGAAAGACCTATTCATGGAAATGGCGCGCATCTTCGGTTTGCCGGCATTGCTGCTGGTGTTGGCTTTCGCCGCCAACCGTCTATCGAAGCTGACTCGCGTCCCTGACATTATCGTGCTGCTGCTGATCGGCATCACTCTCGGCCCGATCCTGCATTGGGTTAACCCTGAGCACTACCAGAGCGCCATCACCGTGCTGGGCACGCTCGCCCTCATCCTCATCCTGTTTGAAGGCGGGCTGGAACTCCGGCTGGCGCAGGCTCTGCGATACTTTCCCGCTGGGCTGGTCCTGGTGGTACTAAGCTTCGGGTTGAGTCTGGTTCTCATCGCCCTCATGGGCCGGGCGCTGCTTCATCTGCAATGGAGCGACTGTCTGCTGTTGGGCGCTGCCCTGGGCTGCACCAGCGGGACCATCGTCATTCCGGCGCTGCAACAGATCGATACTCCCGACCCCATCAAGATCACCCTTACCATCGAGTCCTCGCTGGGCGAGATCATCGCCGTGCTCATGGTCGGAAGCCTGCTGACCATGGGAACCGGCCGTTCGCTCATTGGCGGTATAGCGACCGACTTTTCGCAGCATGTCGCCATCTCCCTGCTGGTGGGCGCTGCCATTGGCGCGGCATGGTCACGGCTTTGGCCTTTGCTGGCGGGCCAGGCCTACAGCAACATTTTAAATTTGGGGGTCGTGCTCGGCGTCTATGCTCTGGCCGATCACTTCAAAGGCAGCGGCCTGCTGGCGTCGCTGGTCTTCGGTATCACGCTGGCGAACATGCCACGGACGCCGCACATGGTACGCCAGGGCGCGCGCATGCTGGCCTTCCATGCCGAAGTCAGCTTCCTGGTGCGTTCCTTCTTCTTCGTGCTGCTGGGAGTGGTGGCTGAGTTTGTCAGCCGTGCCTACATTATCCCGATCTTGGGGATACTGGCCGCCCTGATATTGGCCAGGTTCCTGGCGGTGCAGGGCAGCCGGTGGGTAGTGCGCGACGTCCAGCGCAAGGATACCGAGCTGTTGTTCTGGATGCTTCCGCGTGGACTGGTGACAGCGGTTTTGGCGCTGGAGATCGTCAACGTTCGCGGAGCCGTCTTCGCCTTCTTGCCGGCCATGGCGTTTACCGTGGTGCTGGTGACCAACCTGTTTATTATCTGGGGATCGGTGAAAGCCAGTCGGCAGGCTACCACTCCTGCGGTGAACGCCGAGGCAGTAGCAGTGGATGGCCTGGCGGCGCCGCCCGAGGTAGTCGCAACCCAGGCGAACGAGACGGAAAGCTCAGCGAAAGCTGCGAAAGCCGGCTCACCGGGCGAGTGACCACGAACCAAAGTCTGCGTCGCTGAGCCACCGAATCTCCCGCCAACATTCACGTCCGGCGGGAACTACCCCAGGTCGCTGGTCATGATGAACAAGGGCTTCATCTCGAAGCTCTTGTAGCGCGGCCGCAAGCGTTCCGCGTTGTACTGGTCCCTCACATTCACCACCTTCTTGGTCGAGACCACCACGTCGATCGGCATGTTGTCATAGCGTCCATTACGCAGGACCACCAACCGTCCGTGCACGTGGGTGAGGATCAGGTCGAGAGCCAGGTTTCCGTAGGCCATGGGAGCAATCGAGTCGATCGCGTCCGGATCGCCGCAGCGCACCAGATAGCCGAGGCTCTGGTTCATTACATCAATGGTCTTCCCGTTGTTGTAGCGCGGCGAGAGCTCCTGCAGCCGCTCGGAGATCAAGGATCCAATCCCCCCGAGCTTCTTGTGGCCGAAAGCATCTTTCACGTCGCGTTCGAAGATCATGTCGCCACCTTCGAACATGGAGCCCTCAGAAACCAGTACCACCGAATACTTGCTGGGATTCTTGTTGCGGTCGTAGACCAGCAACTCGGTAAGCTGATCGAGGCTGAACTTATGCTCGGGGATGACGCAGCGGTTGGCGGCGCCGGCCATGGTGGGCAGCATCGCGGTGAAGCCGGCGTAGCGGCCGAATACTTCCAGCACCAGCAGGCGTTCGTGCGAACCAGCGGAGGTGCGCAGCCGGTTGGCCATCTCGATAATGCGGGTAACACAGGTGCTGAAACCAATGCAGTAGTCCGTGCCCGGAACATCGTTATCCATCGTTTTGGGGATGGCCACGACCTTCACGCCTTCCTGGAAGAGGCGAACGCCGTAGCTCAGGGTATCGTCACCGCCGATGGGGATAAGGTACTCGATGCCCAGCCAGGCGAGGTTTTTCAGCACCTCGGGGGTTAGGTCGTTCTTGTCCTCCTGGTAGGCAGATTGCAGATGCAGGGGGACATCGATTTTGTTTACCCGGCTGGGGTTGGTGCGCGAGGTATGCAGGAAGGTGCCCCCGGTGCGGCCAGCACGGTTTACCAGCTCTTCGGTAAGACGCAGGAAGTTGTCGCTGTTGTCATAGTCCTTCTCGCGGACCATATCGATCAGGCTCGCCCATCCGCGCCGCAGGCCGATCACCTCGTAGCCTTCGCGTACCGCCCGGATGGTGACCGCGCGTATCGCGGGATTCAGTCCCGGCACATCGCCGCCCCCGGTCAGAATTCCGATTACACCCTTCTTGCTACCGCCCGTTGCCATGATGAAGCCCTCTTGTATGACGAATGAAAAAATATTCCAAACTAATAGTCTATCCGGACAAGCGGAGTATGTGCGTACCGGTAACGCCGTTATGTGAAGAAGGGGTTACTGACCGGGGTGATTGCTGAAGGTGATTTACCGCGCGAAATATAGCAGGGCGAAGATGTAAAGCCACAGCAGCCCCATGAAGTGCCAATACCAGGCGGTGACATCGATGACGATGCGACGGGTTTCGGGCGGCTTGCGCAGCCAGTTGGTGGCGCCCGCGTACAACAGCGCGCCCAGGCCACCCAGCAGGTGCACCGCGTGAACCCCGGTCAGTATGAAGAAGAAGGAACTGCTGGGATTGGAGGCAAAGGTAATGTTGCTGCGCTCCAGCGTCTCCCACGCGAACGCCTGGCCGGCCAGGAAGACGATCCCGAGCAGAATGGTGAACCACACCCAGGGAAGGGCGCGATTTTCATCGACCCGGATTCCCGGGATGTCGGCGATAGGGGCCAGCGCCACATCTTCTTCCGCCCTTCGCCGGGCAACTTCCAGGGAGAAGCTGCTGAGCAGCAGGACGAACGTGTTGGCCAGCAAAATACGTAAGGGCAGCGCCAGAGGTACCCAGTTGCTGCTGAAGTCGTTGCGCGCGGGGTCCCACACCGATCCGGCCTTGCGCACTACGTAGGCCGTAGTGAACGAAATAAACAACATCACCACCGAGGAGAGCGCCAGCATCATTCCCAGACGATATCGTTTCAGCCGTTCGCCGTAATTCGGACGATCATCGCCTCCGCCCCGGCCGCCTCCGCCATCCCACCCGCCGGGAGAGTTGGCCGTAGGTCCGCGTCCTCCGCTGCCTAGGGCGGATTTGGGTGGGCGAAAGCTGGTTCCTCGACTCATCGAAACAGAGCCTTTTAGCAACGGTTAGGTCCGCTGGTGGGTTCATCCAGGCCAGGATCATGGCTGGACTACCGTCACAAGCTTTTGTGACATTATGATGCCCGTAGCCGCGATAGAACTCAAACTTTTCCGATGCGGACTGCGCCTCGCGGCATAATTATTTCGACATCGGCGACGGACAGCAGGGAAGCACTACGCCGGCGCTGCCAGTGACTTACAATTGTCCAGCAATTTGCCAGACCATTGTGAAACGAATCCTCATCTTCGTTGTCATTGCCTGCGGCGTCCTATACGCCTTGGATTACCTTTCCATGCGCCTGAAGATCCCTGCCCGCGATCCAGTGGGCAGCGTGACCGTCCACACCTACTATGCGGTCAAGTTAAAGAATGGCAAAACCGAATTCGACTACGTCGGCGATCACGAAGTGAATTGCTCGAATTCGCTGCTTCCCCAATACCGGCTGAAACCCTGCTGGTACGCTGTGCGCCACACCGAGGAACAGATCCCGATCGACTCCGGCAACCCGAATAACCCGCATCTGTTTTGAAAGGCCGCCGCTAGCCTTTAGCCGTTAGCTTTTGGCTCTCAGCTTTTAGCCGTCAGTTCTCAGCATTCAGCCCACTAGGGCCGTGTGTATCCGCGGGTGTGCAGCCCGTATCATCGAGGTAGGCCTGCCGACAGAGGTCGGCTACTAAAAGTTAAGAGCTAAAAGCTTAGAGCCAGCGCGAACCGCGAACCGCGGATTTCCCCCTTGCATCCGACACCGGCTCTGCTTCATCTTGGGTACATGCCCAGGCGAAAAGTGGTACACGGCCACGCTATCAAAGCTCATACCGCCAAACAGCAGAAGGCTCCTAACCATTGTTTCGGATGCGGTCCCGGGAATGAAGCCGGACTGCGCCTGAAATTTGTGCTCGACAAGGAGCGTTCGCGCTTCGTCTGCCACTTCCGCCTGCAGAAGCGCTTTGTCGGACCTCCGGGGCATTCTCACGGTGGCATTATTGCCACCATCCTCGACGAGGCCATGGGCAAGGTGAACAGGTTGCGCGAGATCGTGGCCCTTACGCGGCAGATGGAAGTGAACTACCTGAAGCCGGTGCCCCTGTCGAAGCCCCTCATTGTCGAGGGATGGGAGGTACGGGCGCAGGGACGAGAGCACACCTATGCCGCCGAAATCCGCAATGCTGACGGGTTGGTGCTGGCTACCAGCACGGGAAAGTTTATCGAGATCGACCCGCATCGTATGTTCGCCATTCAACTGAAGCAGAAGCATAGTGACGGGACGTAAATTCTGGGAGGTCAGGCTTGAACTCAGCGAGGGTCTGCCTACGGTTCGACGCCGGTCACCGCACTGCGCCGCTCCATCAGCACGGTGTCGCGCCAGCTGCCATGGAGGCAGCCGATTTTTTCCCGACGGCCAACGATACGAAACCCCGCTTGTTCATGAAGGTGGATACTGGCCGCATTCTCGGCCAGAATACCTGCTTGCAGGGTCCAGATGCCGGCCTTTTCTGACGCGGTGACGAGCGCTGCCAGCAATGTCTTTCCGACTCCCCGTCCGCGGGCGTTTTCCGCGATGTAGACGCTGACCTCGGCCACGCCGGCATACACCTGCCGGGTGGATACTGCGCTCAGGGCGGCCCATCCCAGAATTTCGCCTTCGGAGCATGCCACCAGACGGCAACTCGCCAGGTGTCGCCGGTTCCATTCCGGCCAGTCGGGAACCAGGGTCTCGAACGTGGCATTGCCGGTGGCGATCCCCTGCGCGTAGATGGCCCGCACAGCCCTCCAGTGCGCCTCCGTCATGGTTTCGACTGCGACCGCATTCATGCCGTATACGCTCCTCGCGGAGAAGTATAGGGTCGAATCCGCCGGAATTCGAATCCAATAGCTGGGAGCGCGGTGGCCGAAGGGGTTACGCATCGCTTCCGCGCAAGGTAAAATAGAAAGTTACACAGTCCCATTCACTCGCGCCGTGCCCGCCAGCAGACTCCGGACTAGCCTGAAATCGGCTGACCGCTCACGATTCCGGAACGAATGGCTTGCACTCAGTCGCGGCGCCGATCGGGGAGAAGATCATGTCAGAAAACAACGGCAACAGCAGCAGTTTGCGCCTCAAGACCGGATTGGCTGAAATGCTCAAGGGCGGCGTCATCATGGATGTGATGAGCGTCGAACAGGCGCGGGTAGCCGAAGCCGCCGGCGCCACCGCGGTTATGGCTCTGGAGCGCGTTCCGGCCATCATTCGCGCCGAGGGCGGCGTGTCGCGCATGGCTAACCCCAAGCTCATCAAGCAGATTATGGCGACGGTCTCGATCCCCGTGATGGCCAAGTGCCGCATCGGCCACTTTGCCGAAGCGCAAATTCTGCAGGAGATCGGCGTCGACTATATCGATGAGTCCGAGGTATTGACCCCGGCCGACGAAGAGCATCACGTCGACAAGCATGCCTTCACCACGCCCTTTGTCTGTGGCGCCCGCAACCTGGGCGAAGCTCTGCGGCGCATCGCCGAGGGCGCGGCCATGATCCGCACCAAGGGCGAAGCGGGTACGGGCGATGTTATTCACGCGGTCAAGCACATGCGGCAGATTGTTAAAGAAATGCGTCAACTTACGGTGGCCAGCGAGCAGGAGCTTTTCGCCGCGGCTAAGAACCACCAGGCGCCATACGAACTGATCCGCATGGTCGCCAAGACAGGTAAGCTGCCGGTGCCCAACTTCTCGGCCGGCGGCATTGCTACTCCTGCTGACGCGGCGTTGATGATGCAGCTGGGCGCCGAAGCCGTATTCGTTGGGTCGGGCATCTTCATGAAGGGCGGAGCGACGCCGCTGGATCTGACGGTACCGGTTGAGCGCGAAGAAGCTGAGTCGCGGGCGCGGGCGATTGTTATGGCCGCGACGCACTTTGACGATCCCAGGGTCCTGGCCGAGGTCAGCGAAAAGATGACCGGCGCCATGAAGGGCCTGGCCGTCAGCGCCATCGAGGAGAAAGACCTGCTGCAGACGCGGGGATGGTAGAGAGGCCGCTTTTCGCTATTAGCTCTTCGCTTTTCGCCAGAGCGGCATGTTAGAGATTGCATGCGAAATCACGAGGATTTAGAGGTCTGGCAGAAAGCGCATGCTTTAACGATCGAGTTGTACCGGCTGACGGAGCCAATTCCCCGTTCAGAAATGTTCGGGCTCACGTCGTAGATCCGCAGAGCTGCTGGATCGATTGGGGCAAACCTGGCCGAAGGTTGTGGGCGATGGGGCGAGGCCGAGATGGCTCGTTTTGTTCAGATCTCAATGGGCTCCGCAAGTGAGTTGCAGAACCCATCTACGGCTTGCCCACGACCTCGGTTTCATAAGTCCTGCCGACTACCGCGCCGTATCGAAAGACCTCACCGGCGTCCGCCAGATGTTGACGGCCTTTCCGCGATCGATTCGTGGCTTACGGAGTAGCCGGCAGGGGTCGACCGGAGCTCTGGCGAAGAGCGAATAGCGAACAGCGTTCCTATGATCATCGGTGTCCTGGCGTTACAAGGCGATTTCGAGGCCCACCGCCGCCGGCTGGAAGAGCTGGGCGCGCAAGTGGTGCTGGTGCGCAACCCGGAAGATTTTGCCAGGCTCGATGGGCTGGTGATTCCGGGAGGCGAGTCGAGCACGTTCCTCAAATTGCTGGGCGAGCGCACCCTGCAAGCCCTCGATGATTTCGTCCACAGCAAGCCGACCTTCGGCACCTGCGCCGGCGCTATCATGCTGGCGCGTGAGGTGGAAAACCCCAGCCAGCCGGGACTGAACGCCATCGACATCGCGATCCGCCGCAACGCTTACGGGCGTCAGATCGACTCCACCATCCTGAAGGCGGAAAGCGCGTTGGGCAGTGAACCGCTGGAGATGGTGTTCATCCGCGCGCCGCGCATTGAAAACGTTGGTAAGGATGTCGAGGTACTGGCCCGCCGCGGCGACGACCCGGTTCTGGTGCGTCAGGGAAAAGTGATGGCCGCGACCTTTCATCCGGAACTGACGGAGGACAGGCGGGTGCACGCCGAATTCCTCAAGCTGGTGAAGAATGGAGCGCACTAGATGCCGCTGATCCGTATTGACGCCGTCGCTGGCCGCAGTTCCGAAGAGATCAAGGTCCTGCTCGATGCCGCCCATCGCGCCATGCTTTCGGCTTTTAAGGTGCCGGAGCGCGATCGCTATCAGGTTTACCAGGAGCATCCGGAAGAACCACTTCATCGTCGAAGATACCGGCCTGGGCATCCAGCGAACCAGAAACGTGTCGTGGTCACGGTTACCAGCCGACCGCGCACCCAGGAGATGAAGCAGGCATTCTATAAAGAGCTGTGCCGCGAGTTGAAAGACTGCTGCGGCATTGAGCCCAGCGACGTCATGATTTCTATCGTCACCAACACCGATGCCGACTGGAGTTTCGGTAACGGGGCAGCGCAGTTTCTCACGGGCGAGCTGTAAGCTTCCCGGGCGCGACACAACCGCGCCCGCACGCGTCGCCGTCACCCCCTCATGCCGCGCAAGTCTGCTAATCTAAAACTTCACCAAATCTGCGGTTCATTTCAGAAGAGAAAGCATTTCATCGACTTATGGCTGAATCTCCCATTACTGCCCGCGCTCAGGATTTTGCTGCCTGGTATCAGGACGTTGTGCTGCAAGGCGACATGGCCGAGCCGGCCGAAATCGTCAAAGGCTGCATGGTCATCAAGGCCAACGGCTACGCCGTGTGGGAGCTGCTGCAGCGCGAGCTGGACGACCGCTTCAAAGCCACCGGCCACCAGAACATGTACTTTCCTCTGCTGATTCCCGAAAGCTTCCTGAAGAAGGAAGCCGAGCACGTGGAAGGCTTTTCGCCTGAGCTCGCGGTGGTGACCGTCGCCGGCGGCAAGCAACTGGAAGAGCCTTACGTTATCCGTCCCACGTCGGAGACCATCATCGGCCACTTCTTCGCCAAGTGGATCAAGAGCTGGCGCGATCTGCCGGTGCTGGTCAACCAGTGGGCCAACATCATTCGCTGGGAGCTGCGCACCCGCATGTTCCTGCGCACCACGGAGTTCCTCTGGCAGGAAGGCCACACCGCGCATTCCAATCACGATGAAGCGGTCGAAGAAGTGCTGCGAATGCTGGACGTCTACGCCGATGTGGCGGAAAACGTGATGGCCATGCCGGTGATTAAGGGCGTGAAGACCAAGGCAGAGAAGTTCGCCGGCGCGCTGCGCAGCTACTGCATCGAGTCCATGATGCAGAACGGCTTCGCGCTGCAGGCCGGCACCAGCCACGACTTGGGCCAGAACTTCGGCAAGGCGTTCGACGTTCAGTTCCAGAACAAGGAAGGCCAGCTCGACTACGTGTGGCAGACCAGTTGGGGCGTAAGCACGCGCCTGATCGGCGGGCTTATCATGAGCCACTCCGACGATAAGGGCCTGGTACTGCCTCCCAAGTTGGCGCCCACCAAGGTCGTGATGGTGCCCATCTACCGCAAAGACGACGAGAAGGAAAAGGTGCTGGAGGCGGCCCACCGCATCGCCAAGGACGTTGGCGCGAAGGTGGATGACCGCGAAGGGCCTTCGCCGGGCGCGAAATTCTTCCACTGGGAGCGCCGCGGCGTGCCGGTGGTGCTGGAGCTGGGACCTCGCGATCTGGCGTCGGGCAGCATTGTGCTGAAGCGCCGCGATACCGGAACCAAGGAGCCCATGCCGCAAGCCGAAGTCGCGGCCAAGCTGCCTTCATTGCTCGACGAGATGCAGAAGTCGATGTACGAGGCGGCCAAACAGCGCCTGAAGGCCAACACCGTCCTGGCGAATTCGGTTGAGGAGATCGAGTCGGTGCTGTCGGATGTGACCGCCGAAAAAGGCGGCGGCAAGTTCGTGATGGCGCACATGCAGGACGATCCCCGCTGCGATGCCCGCATGAAGGAGTTCAAAGCGACGATCCGGTGCATTCCGTTGGTCGACGAATATGACGGCGGCGGCAAGTGCATCGTCACCGGCGAGCAAGTCGACCGGCGGGTTGTGGTGGCGAAAGCGTATTAAGAAGGATTCACCACGGATCGGCAGCGGAGGTGACTGGATGGACTTTCCGATAGGCGAAGCAGGTCTCAATTGATTTTGGAGATTTTCTCCGTGTACTCCGTGCCTCCGTGTTGAACCAGACTTTTCTGAGGCTACATGGGAATCTACGATCTTTCCGCAACCCTGAATAACGGCAAAGAGCAAAAAGCTGAGCGCTTACAAAGGGAAGGTGTTGCTGATCGTCAATACAGCCAGCCAATGCGGCTTCACTCCGCAATACAAGGGCCTGCAGGAGCTTTATGCGAAATATAAAGATCGTGGGTTCGAGTTGCTGGCCTTTCCCTGCGACCAGTTTGGACATCAGGAGCCGGGCTCGGACGACGAAATCAAATCCTTTTGCGAGATGAATTACGGGGTCGAGTTTCCGGTGTTCTCCAAAGTCGATGTGAACGGCGACGCGGCATCGCCGGTGTTCAAGTATTTGAAGAAGGAAAAAGGCGGCCTGCTGGGAGATTCCATCAAGTGGAATTTCACCAAGTTTCTGGTCGACAAGCAGGGCAAAGTCGTCGAACGCTACGCGCCTACCACCCCGCCGGAACGAATTGCCGGGGACATCGAGAAGCTGCTGAAGTAGTTCAGCGCGAAGCGGCAACGCCGCCCAGCCGTGCCAGGTGCTGACGAAGGTCAAAACCTCCTACTGGGCCTCCACGGGACCACCAGGTGGTCGGTCAAGCGACGAACGACCGCAGCATTCTGCCATCGCTGTCCCGCGACGTCACTTGAAAACGGCGTTTTAATGCATGTCATTGACCCGGATGGCTTGAAAATGATATAAAAACTCGCCTTTTGTGCTGTGCCCGTGGTGTGTCTGTATGTGCACACTATGTGGTGCAAGTGTGTTCCCGACGCGGCCAAACCTCAACACTTCCGTCTGAAGTGGAAGCGCGTTTCCGGGATTCCAGCAGGTCCAATGCAGGGTTCGTTGGTAGGCAGCGCAAAGTCTGCCCGCCGAAGTTCCGTGCGCGCCTGGCCTGTTGGGTGGTCAAGGATCTCTGGGAAACGATGGCCGCGAAGCCCCAGGATCCCCGTCGCGCCGGTGTTGGGCGCGATGGGGTGGGAGTGGTCGCGGCAGAGCGATAAACCGTAACGTCTTTTTTCATGGGCGCTGCCGCAGGAAACTCTCGGCAACTCATCGGAGGAATTATATGCACACCTGGCTCGCCGCAATGCGGCGGCTGTCATCCTCATCCCGTACAAGCCCGGCCAAGTTTGGTATGGCCGCGCTGACACTTTTCCTGCTGAACGCGGTTTCCGCCTTCGCCCAGCCCAGCGAGGCGGCCGGCGGCGAAGCCAATTTGCAGCTTCCGGATTTGTCCTCTGTCAGCTTCCTGGGGATGGACGGCCACAAGCTGCTGACCATCGGCCTCATCTTCTGCGCCTTCGGCCTGATCTTCGGCCTGGCGATCTGCCTTCAGTTGAAGAAGATGCCTGTCCACCGCACTATGGGCGACATCTCCGACCTGATCTACGAAACCTGCAAGACCTACCTGGTCACGCAGGGCAAGTTCCTGATGATCCTGTGGGCGTTCATCGCAGTCGTCATCCTGGCGTACTTCGGATGGCTGGCGCCCGTGCCGGGTAAACCGGTCGCGGTCACGCTGCCCGTCATCCTGCTGTTCAGCGTGATCGGTATCGTGGGCAGCTATGGCGTGGCGTGGTTCGGCATTCGCGTCAATACCTACGCCAATTCGCGCACCGCGTTTGCCGGGCTGCGCGGCAAGCCGTATCCCATCTACGCCATTCCGTTGAAGGCCGGCATGAGCATCGGCATGATGCTGATCTCCGTCGAACTGCTGATCATGCTGTGCATCCTGCTGTTCATTCCGGCTGATTACGCCGGCCCGTGCTTCATCGGCTTCGCCATCGGCGAGTCGCTGGGCGCGGCCGCGCTGCGTATCGCCGGCGGCATCTTCACCAAGATCGCCGACATCGGCGCCGACCTGATGAAGATCGTCTTCAAGATCAAGGAAGACGATGCGCGCAACCCCGGCGTGATTGCCGATTGCACCGGCGACAATGCGGGCGACTCGGTTGGCCCCTCGGCCGACGGCTTCGAAACCTACGGCGTGACGGGCGTGGCGCTGATCACCTTCATCCTGCTGGGCGTGAAAGATCCCCACGTGCAGGTGCAGTTGCTGGTCTGGATCTTCGTCATGCGCATCATGATGCTGGTCTCCAGCACGCGTGGCCTACTTCCTGAACGAAGCGATGGCCAAGGCTCGTTACGGCAACTCCGACGAGATGAACTTCGAAGCGCCGCTGACCTCGCTGGTGTGGCTCACTTCGATCATTTCGATCGTGCTGACCTACATCGTGTCGTACCTCATCGTGCCTATCCTGGGCGGCGACGGGACGCAGTGGTGGAAGCTGGCGACCATCATCTCCTGCGGAACCTTGGCCGGCGCCATCATTCCGGAGCTGGTGAAGGTGTTCACCTCGACCGAGTCGCGGCACGTGCGCGAAGTGGTGACCTCGGCGGATGAAGGCGGCGCGTCGCTGGGCATTCTGTCGGGCTTCGTGGCGGGTAACTTCTCCTGCTACTGCCTGGGCTTCACCATGGTGGGCCTGATGGCGATGGGCTATTACGTCAGCACCTTCGGTCTGGGAGCGCTGATGCTGGCTCCCGCCGTGTTCGCTTTCGGCCTGGTGGCCTTCGGCTTCCTCGGTATGGGTCCGGTGACGATCGCGGTCGACTCCTACGGCCCGGTTACCGACAATGCGCAGTCGGTGTATGAGCTGTCGCTGATCGAGCAGGTTCCCAACATCGAGAGCGAGCTGAAGAAGGATTACAACATCAACGTGAACTTCGAGCGGGCCAAGCACCTGCTGGAAGAGAACGACGGTGCGGGCAACACCTTCAAAGCTACGGCCAAGCCGGTGCTGATCGGCACGGCCGTGGTCGGCGCGACCACCATGATCTTCTCCATCATCATGGCGCTCACCCACGGGCTGACCGAGAACGTCAGCAAGCTGTCGATGCTGCATGCTCCGTTCGTGCTGGGGCTGATCAGCGGCGGCGCCATTATTTACTGGTTCACCGGCGCTTCGACGCAGGCGGTGACCACCGGCGCCTATCGAGCGGTGGAGTTCATCAAGGCCAACATCAAGCTGGACGGCGTGGTGAAAGCCTCGGTGGCCGACAGCAAGAAGGTGGTGGAAATCTGCACCAAGTATGCGCAGAAGGGCATGTTCAATATCTTCCTGGCGGTATTCTTCGTGACGCTGTCGTTCGCGTTCATGGAGCCGTTCTTCTTCATCGGCTACCTGATCTCGATCGCAGCGTTCGGCCTGTACCAGGCGATGTTCATGGCCAACGCCGGCGGCGCCTGGGACAACGCCAAGAAGATCGTGGAAGTCGATCTGAAGCAGAAGGGCACTCCGCTGCACGATGCGACGGTCGATTGGCGACACGGTGGGCGATCCGTTCAAGGACACGTCTTCCGTGGCCATGAACCCGATCATCAAGTTCACCACGCTGTTCGGATTGCTGGCGGTGGAGTTGGCCGTGCAGTTGACGGCCACGCAGGGTGAAAGCTTTGCCCACATCCTGGCGGTGATCTTCTTCGCGATTTCCTTCGTGTTCGTCTACCGGTCGTTCTACGGTATGCGGATTGTGAAGGCCAAGGCGTAGAAGTAGCTTTATCTTTCGACAAGATGCCATCCCGCGGGGGATGGCATTTTTATTGGTCGGTCGAGAGAATTAGATTGTGAGAAAAGTCCCCACTCAAGCGAAAAACGCGCTTGAATGGGGCACCCGGCACCCGGCGAGACTGAAGGCACCCGGTATTTACGTAGGACGCTGGATTTTCGCTGCGAAACCCCTACCACGCCCAACCCATGACCGCATCTAACCCGCGCATGGCGAAAATCACCGATCTACTCATCACGGAGCTCGAGCACGAGGCCGTCGGTAGCCGTAAGGCCTTGGAGAACGTTCCCGAAGGCAAGAATGATTGGAAGCCGCATGACAAGTCGATGCCCCTGGGCTATCTGGCAACCATGGTCGCCACCATCTTCGGCTGGATTGACATGGTGATCAATCAGGATGAGATCGACATCAATCCCGCGGGAGGATCGAAGTTCAAACCTCCCGACTGGAAGACACGCAAAGACCTTCTGCAGCAACTTGAGGAGAGCCTGAAAAAAGGCCGCGAGGCGCTCGAGAAGACCAACGACGATCATCTGCTGAACACCAAGTGGCGCATGCTCTCCGGCGGCAAGTTGATGATGGAGCAGACGCGCTACGAGGCTATCCGCGAAGCCATGATCAACCACATGGCCCATCATCGCGGACAGTTAACCGTGTACCTGCGGTTGTGCGGCGAGAAAGTGCCGGCTATCTACGGGCCATCAGCTGATGAAGGCAAGGGATAGTCCGTCGTAGTGACCGAAGAGGGCCAAAAGAAAATCCCCACGCAAGCGAAAAACGCGCTTGAATGGGGCACCCGCCGTCCGGGCTGAACGAGCCTATCTCCCCTTCTTCGGCTTAGGTTTCGGCTTTGGCTTGGGCTTAGGAGCCGGTTTCGGCTTCGGCTTGGGCTTCGGTTTGGGGCTGGGCGCAGGAGATGATCCCGCTCCTTTGAGCGCCGTCAGCAATGCGGCACCGTTGGGACTTCCCCAGCCAGTGCAGGCGTCCCATCCGGCGGCGGCCTTGTAGTCGCCGTTATTGCCGGAGGTGATGTCGCGGAAGGCCGCCGTCGCAGCGGAACTCCCGTAAATCGTCGGATTCAAATACCCCACCGATTTGCCCAACGACTGGTTGTACAGCGCCAGAAGGCCTGCCCAGAGCGGTGCTACAGCGCTGGTTCCTCCCACGGCAAAGCTCGAGCCGTCCGCCTGCACCTGATAACCGGTCGAGGGATCGGCGTCACCGCAGACATCGGGAACGCCACGGCCCTTGTAGCCGCCGGAATTGTGCGAAGGAGGCACCTTCGCATTCGCCTGCCAGGCAGGCAGCGGGAAGGTGGCGCTGACACCGCCGCCGGTGGCGCCATTGTTGGGAAGCCCGTCCCACACCACTTCGCTGGAGATCGAGCTGCCGCTGATCTTGAGGGTTGTTCCACCGCACGCCAGGGAATAAGGGCTGGAGGCAGGGAAGTCCACGTGGTCGAGACCATCGGTCACGCCATCGGTGGAACCGTTGTCGCCGCAGGCGACGCAGACCGTCACACCCATGGCCGCGGCCGACTGTAGGGCGCTGTTGAACGACTGCAGTGACTGCGCCGTCCAACTCGATTCCGGGCCGCCCCAACTGATGGACATCACCGAAGGAGTATTCACCTTGTCGGTGGCTGCCTGGTTGATGGCGTCGAGGAAGCCGGCATCGGTATTGGGAGCGAAATAGACCACGATGTTCGCGCCCGCCGCGACTGCTCCCACTACCTCGATGTCGAGCATCACCTCGGTATCAGGGCCGCTGGTGTCGCCGGTCGGCGCGTTCTGTCCGCCGTCCACGGAAACCGCGGTCACCGTGGGAGCGGGCGAGATGTTGAGATTGCTGAAATAGGTATCAAGGTCGGATTGGGTGAATCCTCCTCCCAACTCAATGATGGCGACGGTCTGCCCTTTGCCGGTGACGCCGGTAGGGAAGCTGTACGCTTTGGCAACCTGCACCGCGGTGTAAGAAGTTGCAGCCGCAGCGACGGCGGCTGATCGTGAGTTTCCCGCTAATCGAAAGTGGGGCTTGGCCTGAGGACGGTTGTCCAGGCCATGTACGCTCTGCACAATGCTGCCGATTTCCGACGGAACGTTGACCGGGCCGGTGCGGCCGCGGAAGACTCCACCCGGATGTTCGTATCTTGCCAGCGGAACCTGAAAGGCAGTGGCGAAATCAGAGCACTTGCCGGTGAGGGTTACGCTGCGCGCCGCGGTATTCACGTCGGCAACAGCCAGCCCAAAGTTACTGGCGAAAGCGGCTACCTTTCTCACGTCGGCGGGATCGGCGCCATAGCGCGCTTCAAACTCGTCGCGCGTCAGACGAATGCCGCTGGCGATTAGCTTGACGAGCGATTCGTTCTGCCCTGCTGGCCTCGGCCGCAACACCAGCGTGACCTGCATTAACTCGTTAGGATCAAGAGATCCTGTCTGCACCGCGCCGCTCATGGGCTTGCGTTCGCTGCCCGGCACCTGAACGTAATTCTTGAAAGCCATAGAGGTCCCTCACTTGGAGTTCGCTGATGTTACTACGTTTCGTTAACCCTCGGGCTGACGAGTTGACTCTGTGGGAATAAGGGTTTGTGCGGGGAGAAAAAGTTGTCTTCAGGGGCGGCCGGACGTGCCCGACCGTCACTATTCATTAGCGATCGATCTGGTCCGGTCATGGTCCCTTCATCTTGTCTTTCACGGATTTTGCCAGCTTTTCAATCTGCTCGGCTTTTTTGATGACGTCGAGAGACAAAGTGTTTTCGTTGCTCTTGTCGACATATTGCTTTAATTCCGTAGCCAGTTGCAGCAGTTTGTCGGTGTCTTTCTTGATCTCTTCCTGACGCTGGGCGTTGTACTTCTTTAGCATCTCCTTGCGCTGCTGCGCCTCCCAAGCCGCCGCCACCGGATCACGCTGAGGTTCGGAGGCGGGGGCCGGCAGGCCCTTGTCCTGCGCCACGCAAGGTATTCCACAGGATAGAGAGAGTGCCAACAACAGCAAGATGGCGATGGCTCGAAAATGGCTCGCTGAATAGCTCATAAGATTACCGCGATTATATTCTGGCCGTCGCAAAGCAGTTTTGCTTTTGTGATGAGCTTCACCTCGGGAAGTTGAGCTCCGATGCGTGGCGTACAACTCTCCTCACCAGCGTCCCATCTATTCAGGGACTGATTGTTATAATCCGCCAGAATGTCCTTTCCTTTTCTACAGCGTTTGCAAGCTGCTTTTCTCGGAAGTCATCCCGCAAAAGACAACATGATCCAGATGCTGAACAGCTGGCGCGACGACACCTTCGACTTCGTGCGCCACCAGGTGCCGCGGATGATCGGCGTGCTTATCATCGCGTTCATCCTGACGCGCCTTCTGAAGGCCGCGGCGGGACGCCTCAGCAATCTCAGCAGCAGCCAGGGGCTGCCCTCGTCGGTTCGTGCTCAGCAGCTTCGTACTCTTTCCAGCGTGATCTACAGCGTGGGCTTGTTCATCATCATGTTTGTGGCGGCCATGCAGGTGCTGCCGCTGCTGGGCATCAACATGGGCCCGCTGCTGGCCAGCGCCGGCATTGCAGGCGTCGCCGTCGGCTTCGGCGCGCAGACGCTGGTGCATGACTTTATTAACGGCTTCTTCATCCTGGTGGAGAACCAGTACGACATTGGCGACACGGTAAAGATTGCCGGCGTGCAGGGCGTGGTTGAGAGCATGACTTTGCGGCGCACCATTCTGCGAGACGCCGATGGCACGGTGCACAATGTTCCCAGCAGCGAGATTAAAGTGGTCAGCAATTTGACGCGCGACTGGACGCAACTGGCGCTGCATGTCTCTGTCTCCTACAGTGCCGACAGCGACAAGGTGGTGCAGTTGCTGAAACAGGTTGGCGAAGAAACGGCGAGCGATCCCACCTATGCTCCCATGATCGTGGCCAAGCCTGATGTTCCGGGCATCGACAAGGTGAATGGCGAAGACGTGGAATACCTGATGCTGGTGAAGACCAGGCCGGGTTCGCAAGATGCCGTGCGCAGGGAACTGCGCCGCCGCATTAAGTCATGTTTTGAGAAGAATCAGATTCAGCCAGGAAATCCTAATCGGGTGTACGTGGTGGACGCCGTGAAACCGTAGGAAGGCCGCTTTTTGCGATTCGCTTTTCGCCTAGATTCATGCAAGCATAGTCACGTTATTGTGACGGGCCGCCTAGCGTTTTCAGCCCGGGAAGGGCCTGTGGAATAGCCCACGTCAGCTTGTTATCTGGGGAAAAGAAAAGATAAATTGCCTGGTCTGTAGTATCCGCCATGTTATCGCTGGTTTTTCTTAGCACGTAAGCAAACTGGGCGCTACAGGATGGCTGTGCGGGCTCGGGTTCACTTGACAAGTGTCCGCGTGAGCGAGGTACCGAAAAATCTGGCAGTCCTAACAGTTGCTCAACTTGCTCTTGAGTCATCTGCAGCTGCACTTTCGGATAGTTCAGCAGAACTTGTCTCTGGCGATCGTCTTTAGCGTCATACGGCGCACCGTGCACCAACGGCGTTTGGTTGAACCATTGCTGGAATGTTGGTAGCCCATCTGCGCAAGCCCCGTGAACAACATAAGCGGGCGGAGAGTTCTGCCCCAATGCGCAACCTGCAATAACGAGGAACGAAGCTAGATTAAGCAGTTTCGTCATTTGCATGCCGACTAAGGTTATACCTCTGCGCCCGCTTCTTTGACCTCGTAACTTTACCCCTACACGCGCTCGATCTTCACCGAATTCAGCACCACATCCTTATTGGGCTTGTCCTGGCGGTTACGCGGGAGCTTGGTGATCTTGTCCGCTACGTCCTGACCCTCGACGACTTCGCCGAAGATAGTGTGATTGCCGGTCAGCCAAGGCGTTGCCGCCACGGTGATGAAGAACTGCGAGCCGTTGGTGTTGGGGCCGGAGTTCGCCATCGCCAGCTTGCCCGGCTTGTCGAACTTGTGCGGCGAGCCCTTGGTCTCGTCCTGGAACTGGTAGCCCGGACCGCCCATGCCGGTGCCGGTGGGATCTCCGCCCTGCACCATGAAGTCGGGAATCACGCGATGGAAGATGGTTCCGTCGAAGAGCGGGGTGTTGCTCTTGGCTCTTGGTCTGGGGATGGGTCCACTCGCGCGAACCTTGCGCCAGGTCGGTGAAGTTTTTCACGGTGACGGGTGCTTCCTCTTCAAAGAGGCGGCAGACGATGGTTCCTTCACTGGTATCGAATGTGGCGTAAATGCCGGGTTGACGGGGCATGAGAATTCCTTTCGTAGATCAGAGCAATTGGTTTGAAATTCGATAACAGTGCTAGCGGCTAACAGCCATCTGACTTTTCTGGTTGGCTTCGGCCATCCGGTACCACTCTACCGTGCGCCGCAGGCCTTCTTTGAAGTCGACCACCGGACGGTATTTCAACTTTTCTTCCGCCCGCGAAATGTCGGCCAGCGAATGTTTGATGTCGCCCGAGCGCTCGGCGGCGTATTCCACGTCGCCGGTGTAGCCGGTCAAGGGCTTCAGCAGTTCGAAGGTCTCATTCAGGGTGAAGCGATGCCCAGTGGCAATGTTGAACACTTCGCCCGCCACATCGCTGGCCGGAGCCGTTGCTGCCAGCAAGTTCGCCGAGACAGCATTGTCGATGAAGTTGAAGTCGCGGGACTGCTCGCCGTCGCCGTAAATGGTGGGCTTTTGACCACGCAGCATTTGCGTGATGAACTTAGCCAGCACTGCCGAATACTGCGACGTAGGATCCTGGTAGGGCCCGAAGATATTGAAGTAGCGCAAGCACACGGTCGGCAATCCGTAGACGCCGTAAAACACCTTCATGTACATTTCGCCGGCGAGTTTGGCCACCGCGTAGGGCGAGAGGGGAAGCGATTGCATGTCCTCGCGCTTGGGCATGGTTGGCGTGTCGCCGTATGCCGAAGACGAGGCGGCATACACCACGCGCTTGACGCCGGCATCGCGCGCCGCGATCAGCACATTGACCGTGCCTTCCACGTTTACCTTGTTGCTGCGGGCGGGATCGGTAATCGACTTGGGCACCGAGGGAACGGCGGCCTGGTGCAGAACGTAGTCCACGCCATTGCAGGCTGACTGGATGGCGTCGACGTCGAGCAGATCGGCTTCCCGAAAGTCGATTTGCGAGCCAAATTCCTGAATATTTTCGCGGCGGCCGGTCTCGAAGTTGTCGAAGCCGCGCACCTGTTCGCCGCGCTCCAACAATGCGCGAACCAGGGACGAGCCAATGAATCCGGCAGCGCCAGTGACTAGATAGAGCGCCATCCCTAAAGATTACCACGCTGTGCCATGGCAGAATCGCCGCCTGCCGGCGCTAGATCGAACCGCTGGGCCAGCATCTCCACCACCGCTCTGCCGATCTCCAGCGACGCCGTCGCCGCCGGCGATGGCACGTTGCAGACGTGTACCATGTTACCGCTGCAGAGGAAGTGGAAATCGTCCAGCAGGTTGCCGTTGGCGTCGACTGCCTGCGCCCGCACGCCCGAGCCGCCCGGCGCCAGGTCGGACTCCTGAATCTCCGGCACCATCTGCTGTAGGGCTTTGGCGAAAGCCGACTTCACCCACGCGCGATATTGCTCGGCCAGGCCCATCTTCCAGTACTTCCTGGCCATCTTCCAGAAGCCAGGAAAGCGTAAAGTTTCCATGGCTTCTCCCAATTCGGGAGAGGTTCCGGTGTAGCCTTCCCGCCGGAAGGCCAGCAGCGCGTTGGGGCCGGCTTCTACACTGCCATTCACGCGCCGGGTGAAGTGCACGCCCAGGAACGGGAAGCGGGGATCGGGCACCGGGTAGATCAGCGACTTGATCAGGTTTCGGCGTTCCGGCCTCACCTCGTAATATTCGCCGCGGAACGGAATAATCTCCAAGTCGGTCTTCACGCCTGCCATCCGCGTGATGGTGTCGCTGTACAGCCCGGCACAGTTGACGACATATCGTGCATGGAACGTCCCCGCTTGCGTTTCGACGACGTTGCTTCCGCCCTGTTCCCGCAGGCCAACCACCTTGGCGCTGAGCACCACCTGGCCACCCGCCAACGCGATTAACTCCGCATACTTCTGCGTGACAACCGTGTAATCGACGATCCCCGTGGATGGCACGTGCAGCGCGGCAACGCCTGCGCAGTGAGGTTCGATCTCGCGGAAGGCTTCGCGCTGCATCATGCGCAGGCCGGGTACTCCGTTGGCCAGGCCGCGCTGATGCAGTTGTTCCAGGCGCGGAACTTCTTCCTGGGTAGTGGCCACGACCAGCTTGCCGCACACTTCAAACGGTATGCCGTGCTCGCTCGCAAAACTGCTTCATGGAGGCGGCGCCGGCAACGCAGTTCCGGGCCTTCAGAGAGCCGGGTTTGTAGTAGAGGCCGGAGTGGATAACGCCGCTATTGTGGCCGGTCTGGTGAGCGGCTACGCGGTTCTCTTTTTCCACCACGATAACCCGCATGCGAGGAAAGCGGCGGGTGACCTCCAAGGCGGTGGCCAGTCCAACAATTCCGGCGCCGATAACCAGCAAATCTGCTTCGCGATCGCCCATAGTTAACCTGCGGAACGAGCGATTATACGTTCTGGCAGCAGGGGTTGCCACGCTAAGCATCAGACAAAGTTTGCGCCGGTGACGCCAGGCACAGTACTCTAGAGAGTTTGGAGGAACAGGTTTGAAGATACTGATTACGGGGGGCGCCGGTTTCATAGGCTCACATCTGGCGGAACGGCACCTTGCCCTGGGCGACGAGGTCTACGTCATCGACGACCTCTCTACCGGCTCCATCACCAACATTCAGCACCTGAAAATTCATCCCCAGTTCACCTATTACATTGACAGCGTGACCAATACCCGTCTGATGGCGGAATTGGTGGACCTTAGCGATATTGTCTATCACCTGGCGGCTGCCGTGGGCGTTCGCCTGATCCTCGACAGTCCGGTGCGCACCATCGAAACCAACATCCGTTGCACCGAGATCGTGCTCCAACTGGCGGAGGCCAAGCGCAAGCGGGTGCTCATCACCTCCACCTCCGAGGTCTACGGCAAGCAGGACAAGGTTCCTTTCAGCGAAGAGGACGACCTGGTGCTGGGTGCTACCAGCAAAGCTCGCTGGAGTTATGCCTGCTCCAAGGCGATTGACGAATTCCTGGCCATCGCTTACTGGAAAGAACGCAAGGTGCCGACCGTCATAGCGCGGCTGTTCAATACGGTTGGACCGCGACAGACCGGACGTTACGGCATGGTCATTCCCAACCTGGTTAGCCAGGCACTGGTGGGCGCCGACATTACCGTCTACGGCGATGGCAGCCAGACCCGGTGTTTCACCCACGTCAACGATGCGGTCACGGCGCTGGTCAGCATTGCCGCTCATCCCGAAGCCAACGGCGAGGTCTATAACGTGGGTGGCAACCACGAGATCACCATTCTGGAGCTGGCCGAGCGCATCAAGCAGATGACCAACTCCAAGTCGCGCATCGTGATGGTTCCGTACAGCACAGCCTACGAAGAGGGCTTCGAGGACATGGTTCGGCGTGTCCCGGACATTTCCAAGCTGCATCAACTGACCGGGTATGAGCCCCGGGTGTCGCTGGAAGACTCGTTGCGCAGCATTATCGAGCACCAGAAATTGCGTCTGCGCGAGCGCGGCGTGCTTAAGTATTCCGACACGCTGGGCCGGCACCGCACCGGCTTGGAACTGGTCAAAGAGATTTAGCCATGCGCGTGCTGGTGACAGGTGGGGCAGGGTTCCTGGGTTCGCATCTTTGCGACGCCCTGCTGGCCGAAGGCAACTCGGTGGTTTGCGCCGACAACTTGCTTACCGGACGTCTGGAGAATATTGCTCATCTCCGGCAGGAACCGCGCTTCGAATTTCGCGAGCAGGATATTTGTCTCCCATTCGACGTTGGCAAGTTTGACTTCCTTTATCAACTGGCTTCGCCCGCCAGCCCCGTCGATTACCTCGAGCACGCCATTGAGACGTTGCAGGTTGGTTCCATCGGCACCATGAATTGCCTGGAGATGGCAAAGAAGCATGGAGCGAAGTTCCTGTTGGCGTCAACCTCCGAATGCTACGGTGATCCGCTGGAGCATCCGCAGACCGAAAGCTATTGGGGACACGTCAATCCCATCGGGCCGCGCTCGGTGTACGACGAATCGAAGCGCTTCGGTGAGGCCGCCACCATGGCATATCACCGCTACCACCGCGTGGACACGCGCATCGTCCGCATCTTCAACACCTACGGTCCACGGCTGCAGCTCAACGATGGCCGGGTCATTTCTAACTTCATGAAGCAGGCGTTGCGAGGCGAGGACCTTACGGTGTACGGGGATGGCTCCCAGACGCGAAGCTTCTGCTACGTCAGCGATGAAGTCGCCGGCATCCTGGCGCTGGGGCGCTCCGATGAGCACGAGCCGACGAATGTGGGCAATCCCGGTGAGTTCACCATGCTGGACTGTGCCCGGGTGGTTCTCGAAGTGACTGGCTCCGCCAGCAAAATCCGTTTTGAGCCGCTGCCGCAGGATGATCCCAAGCAGCGCAAGCCCGACATCAGCAAGGCGAAACGTCTGCTTGGGTGGGAGCCGAAAATCGACTTGCCGACTGGCTTGCGGATGTCGCTGGATTACTTCCGGGCCGCCGTGAAGGCCGAAGCCTCCAATCGGTAAGCCCTCTCAATGTGCATACCTGAACCCCTCTGCTAACCTGCTTGGCGAATAATTCTCCAGCGCTAGCCGTCGATCTCTTAAAATGGCAGCAGGAACTTGCAATCTGCCATGGAACCGCAGTTTGAGTTCGAGAGCCTTCGCCGCGACACCACTTCCTGGTGGCATGTCGCACGTCGCAAACTGTTGCGCGGCGCGGTAGTGCAGGCCCTGCATGACAAGCGTGAAGCCCGGGTGCTGGACCTGGGATGTGCGGCCGACTTGGACGCAACAGAAATTCCCCGCCTTCGCGTGTTGAATGCGCACGCCTCGCTGCCCACTTTAGCGTTTCACCAGATGCGCGGAGCTCGTGACCTGGTGTGCACCAATCCGGAAGAGCTTGCTTTCAACTCCAACTCGTTCGATGTCATCGTGGCGGGAGACATTTTGCAGACGGTTCCCGACGACCTGGCGGCCCTGCGCGAGCTGCGGCGTGCGCTCAAAGACGGCGGCACGTTGTGCCTCACCGTTCCTGCGTATCCCTTGCTTTGGGGCGAGCAGGATGAGGCGCGCGGCCACCGCCGCCGCTACACCGCGAACAAGCTGCGCCGGAAACTGAACAACGCCGGGCTCGATGTGTCCCGCGTTTCCTACATGGTGGCGTCCGGATTCGTCCCGTCGGTGATTGAGCGCGTCGCCAAAAACATTTTCACCAAGTCGATCGATCGCTATCACGAAACGGCCCGTAAGTCGGAATGGGCGAATTCCGCCATGGTTCTGCTGATGGATGGCGAGCGCCACCTCATCCGTTACATCAACCTGCCATTCGGCACGCGCCTGGTGTGCTGGGCGCGCAAGCCATCGCTAATCTCCGAGCGCGTGACGGTCCCGGCGTGGGAGCGGCAGTGGGCACGTCATCCGCTGCCGCAGGGGTCGGGCTAGGCGTTGCCACGACGTTAGCCGGTGAGCGCCTGTTCACGGTAAAATTGTCGGGTGGCCCTGTTTCGCAGTATTGGAACCACCCTGGAGATGATCAAGTGGGAGCACTCGGTGCTGACGCTCCCCTTTGGATTGACGGGCGCAGTCCTCGCCGCCCGCGGCATTCCTAACCTGCACACTTCCATCTGGATTATTGTGGCCCTGGTCGCGGCGCGCTCCGCAGCCATGGCCTTCAACCGCTGGGCGGACGCGACCATCGACGCCGGCAATCCCAGGACAAAGATTCGCGCCATACCGGCGGGCAAGCTCAGCAAGTCGTTTGTGGCGTGGTTCGTGGTTGTGACTTCGGCGATTCTGGTCTTTGCGGCCTATGAGCTGAATCCCCTGGCGTTCTACTTGTCCCCTGTGGCCTTGGGCATCGTTTTTCTGTACTCCTACAGCAAGCGGTTCACCCGCTGGTCGCACGTCGTGCTTGGCCTGGCGATGGGCATTGCTCCCGCCGCCGCTTGGGTTGCGGTGCGGGGCTCGCTGGACCCACGGATTTTAATCCTGACTGCGGCAGTCCTGTTCTGGGGCGCCGGCTTCGACATCCTGTATGCCTGCCAGGATTACGACTTCGACTGCTCGACCGACGTATATTCTGTCCCCAAGGCATTTGGCATCAGCGGGGCCCTGAGAATCGCGCGATTCTTCCATGTCATTACCGTGTTGCTGCTGGTATGGATGGTGATGGCGTTCGGCTTGGGCAAGCTGGCGGTGGTGGGAGTAGTTTTCGTGGGTTTGCTGCTCATCTACGAGCATTCCTTGGTGAAGCACGACGACCTCAGCCGCATCAATGCCGCGTTCTTCACCATGAACGGCTTGATCTCGATGGCCTTCCTGTTCTTCATCGCCGGGGACCTGCTGTTAGCCAGGTAGTCGATCCCGATCGGTCGTGTTTCCGCCGGTTTCCTGCGATATCATTGACCTATGCCTGATTTGCCGACCAGCGCCAAGAAACTTCACCCGTTCCAGACCGACGATCCGCGGCTGCGCCCGATCCACGACAAGGTCATGGCGCAGGAGCGCCTTACCACCCGCGATGCGCTCGACCTGTATCGCTCCGGCGACATTCTGGCGGTGGGCTGGCTGGCCAATCATGTGCGCGAGCGGATGCACGGCGACACCGCTTACTTCAACGTCAACCGGCACATCAACTACACCAACGTCTGCGTTGCCGCCTGCCGCCTGTGCGCGTTCGGCCGCAAGAAGGACGTTCCCGGCGCTTACACCATGGCGCTGGAAGAGGCTCTCGAGACCGCCGGCTCGGGCTACACCGAAGCCATTACCGAGTTCCACATCGTCGGCGGCCTGCATCCCGACCTGCCGTTCCAGTACTACATCGATCTCATTGCCGGGTTGAAAGAGCGTTTCCCGCAAGTGCACCTCAAGGCGTTCACCATGGTGGAGATTTCCTTCTTCGCCAAGATTGGCAAGATGACGCCGCGCGAGGTGCTGCTGAAGTTCAAAGAGGCTGGTCTGGACTCGATGCCGGGCGGCGGCGCCGAGATTTTCTCTGACCGCATACGCCACATCATCTGCGACCACAAAATCGATGGTGGCCAGTGGCTGGAGATAGCACGGACCGCGCATGAGGTGGGGCTAAAGTCGAACGCCACCATGCTCTACGGCCACGTCGAAAACGACGAGGACCGCGTCGATCACCTGATGAAGCTGCGCGCGCTGCAGGATGACACTAACGGCTTCCAGACGTTCATCCCGCTGGCGTTCCATCCCGAAAACACGCCCTTGCAGCACCTGCCCACGACGACCGGAATGCTCGACCTGCGGCAGATCGCGGTGGCGCGCCTGGTGCTGGATAACTTCCCGCACATCAAGTCGTACTGGCAGATGGTGACGCCGAAGATGGCGCAGATCACGCTGCGCTTTGGCGCCGACGACATCGATGGAACGGTGGTGGAGGAGAAGATCTACCACGACGCGGGCGCGACCACGCCGCAAGGACTGCGCCGGCAGGATTTAATCCGCCTTATCACCGAGGCGGGCCGCGTGCCGTTCGAGCGCGACACGCTGTATCGGCCGGTCACCCGGACCGAAACCACGGTCACGGTTGCGGTGTAGAGCTTTTGGGCATCATTTTGATTGGCGCCAAGGATGTTCGACCGGTACACGGAGAGGGCTCGGCCGTCTGATCTTCTTCTCGCGACTACGGAGCTAGTCAATTTGGCTCTTCGTACATTGAGTCAGAACACCTGCTTGTTAGGTTTTCTTCGCGAGGACAAAAGCCTTGCCAGCTGGCTGTTCAAGGACTCGACCGCTGTCGAATCCATCAGGGAACAGAGTTGCTGCCCACACACGGACAGGGGAGAAGGTTCCACGTCCGTCGACCTGCTTTGAGTAACGGGAGCAAGCGCGTGCTGGATCGCCTCCGAAGAGTCGGGGCAGCTCGAAGTCCGGTACCTACATTGGGATTCCGGACACCTTCTCTGGGCTTCTGGGCACGAGAATTGTTATGCCGCTGCGATCCTCACGTGCGGGTCGACGTTAGACCTTTCGGGAAGAATGACGCGCAGTATAAAATCCTCCCGTCAGACCGCGGAAAACTAGCACATATAGCCATTCCGTGCCGCTGGGGCCAGCGATCGAGATTCGACGGACTCTCCAAATACTTCCTGCGCAATTCCGTTACGAAGATTGGTAGTCGTCAGATCGAAGTCTGCACCTAGAAGGGAATACCGCGATCTCGAATGTCGCCCTCGTTATTGGCGGAAACCCACTATAATCGTACCATAGATTGTATATACAGTAAAGTGGTAGTCGACTTGCCATCTACGCGTTTAGTTTCCGGGCCTACTTCTTCTGCTCCGGCGCCATGTGGACAGTCGGCATGGGAGGCCACCCGATCGACTTTCCCTGGAACATCGCAACCGCCGTCTCGTAGCGCTTCGTGCCGTCATGGATAGCAAACCGACGCGGATGGTCTGGCTGGTCCACTCCACATGCAGACGCCCGCGTAGGCGCCGTCTTTGCGCAGAATGTAGTAGCTCATGTCGACATACTGCATCTTGCGCATGTCGCCATTGAAGTTGCGGACGATACGCTTCAGCGCGTCCATGCCTGCCTCTTGCGGTGACATGCCGCGGCGCATATTTTCTACGATGGTGTGCGCGCCGCAGACCTTGATGTTCTCCTCGCCATTCCCCGTCGCTCCGGCTGAACCCACATCCTGATCGGTATAGCTACCCGCGCCTATGATGGGAGAATCGCCCGCGCGACCCGCCAGCTTCCACGCCAGGCCACTGGTGGTCGTCGCGCCCGACATCTCGCCCTTCTCGTTGATAGAAGAGCAGTGAATGGTGCCGGTCGGCGGATGCAAAACTCGATGGATCGCCGCGGCACGAAACTCCGGTTCAATCCCGAGTCGGGCAGCCAGCGTGTCCAGCTTCTGCATGCGCATTTCCTGCAGTTCGGATTGGCTCGCCGGGTCGTCGGGAAGTTTGTACTTCGGGCTGGCGATGCCCGGGCCCCACCAGTCCTTGTCCGACATGGTTTCTTTCCACAGCAGCCACACCTTGCGCGAGCGATCGGTCAGCAGGTTCTCCCGCGGAAATCCCATCGCCACGGCAAATTTCTGCGCGCCTTCCCCCACCAGCATCACGTGGCCGGTGTTCTCCATCACGGCTTTGGAAAGCAGTGACACGTTCTTGATCTCGCGAACCCCGGCGACGGAGCCCGCCATGCGCGTCGGCCCGTGCATGCAGCAGGCGTCAAGTTCCACCACGCCATCTTCGTTCGGCAGACCGCCCAATCCAACGCTATCGTCGTTGGGATCATCCTCGGGCCCGGTAATCACCTGCATCACCGCATCCAGGGTGTCTCCTCCGCCTGCGAGCACGGCATAGGCGCGGTCCAGATAGTTGTAGCCATTGGCGGCCGAGATAAGGATGGGCTTCTTGGGAGGAGTACCTGGCAGAACGGCACCGGTTTGCGGCTTGGTTTGTCCCTGTAAATCGAGTGCGAGCGACGCGGAACCGATCGCCGTCGTGGCAATAAAATCGCGACGCGAAATTGTCATGCAACTCCTTCAAGAATTCCCGACGGCGAGCAGTCTAGCACGTTGCCGGCGGAGGGTTCCTCCGGGCAGAAATGCCGAAGTTGCAGGTTGGATGCGAGTTCACGTTGACGACAGGCTGCGTCCGACAGAGTCGGCACAACAACGAAGGGCACAGCATAGAGCCGTGCCCTTGTCCCGAGTTGATCGATTTATCTAGCTGGCGATCTTCTCTCCCGTGTTCTGATCGGCACGGAAGCGCAGCAGCGCCGCGATGCGGCCGATCTTGTCGAACTCCTCGTCGTCGGGAACGTAGACCAACTCGACCCCAGTGCGAATCGCGTGACCCACGATAGCGTCGCCTATATCTTCCAGTTCGGTATTGTCCTTGCCGCAGACTTCGCAGTTCGGCTTGATGTGGTAATCCATGTGGCCGCAGTGGTAGCACTTGACTCCGGCTGCGTGGAAGTTCGACCCCAGCAGCAGGGTCAGCACCTCACCCATCTCCAGCGAATTCATCACCCGCCGTAAGCCAATTGCGCCGCGTCCATTGCGATGCGCCTCGCCGATCACCTCGCGAATCAGTTCTTCCTTCTTGCGGGCGCTGTCAGCGGCAAGATGTTCGCGCGCGATCTCCTTGATCTGCTCCGGCGAGGCGGTCTTGGGATCGACGCGGAAATGCCCTATCAGGTGCTTCTTGGACAGTGGCAGGAGCTGGGACTCGATATCTGCCCAGCTTTCGTCATGGCAGCCGATCAGCAGGCGGTCACATCCCCCGCGCTCGAAGTAGTGCTCGATGTGCTCGGCCACTACTTTGAAATGCTGCGATGCCTCATTGGTTTCTCTGCGCTCCGCATGTCCCGCATCGTAGCCGCCGAAGCCATCGCTCTTGCCGCGACGGGTAAGCTCATTCACGAAGTCCTGCTTCTCGGTCACTTCCTCATTGTTGAGCTCGAAGACACGCGCTTTGCTACGGTCGACCAATAGGATGCAGGCGCGCTGCTCGCCGTCCAGCACCGCCGCCAGCGGCTTCAGGTGAAAGCGTTCGCTGACCGCGACCTTCGCTTTCACCAGGTGCCCGGGAACGTCGAACTCGCGCCAGAAACCGTCTTGGCTGCAGGCGAAAATGGCTTTGGCCTTGCCGTTGCCGCCATGGGCTGGGTCCATCATGCTGCCAATCTTCTCCAGGTCAGCACGGGTGGTGCCATTCTTGCCGCTTTTCTCGGCATCGCGCAGCGCGTTGCGAATCAGATCTTTTACCAGGATCGCCTTCCTCGCGGTGCGACTTGTTCAGCGGCGTCGTCGGCTGATAGTAGAACGTGACGGCACAGCCTTCCGCCGATTTAAAGTTAGCAAGCTCACGGATGTCATCTCGAGTGATCATTCCGGCTCTCCTCTCAAAAATTCGTATTAGTAAGTGCTAGTGATTCGATGACGATGCTGGGGCTGGTGCAGTCCCCGAAATCAGGCGCTCCGGGCGTATTCCAGGAGCTTGTCGGTGAGAGGGTCTTTGGTAGGCAAGGCTCGTTGCAGGTGTTCGCCGGCCTTGCGAATGGCTGCGCGCACCTCCTCCACGGAGTGGTTACTGATGTCCGCAATTTCCTCCACGGTGAAGCCTTCCACCGTGTACAGGATGAAGGACTCCTGCTCACTGCGTCCCGCGCCGCGCAACGTCGTCTCCATCTGGTCGATCATTTCGCGCCGTGCGGCGAGCTCCTCAGGATTGTTAGACGTGCGATCGGGAATGACGTTTTCCTCGAACAGCTTTTCGTCCGGCTGATGGAACTGCAGCATCGCCTCGTCCGTGCCTTGGACGTTTTGCGTGCCGCGCGATCGCTCCAACGGAATGCGGCGTTCCTCGTCGCCATCCGACGAAAGCGCACCGATGGCCTGCTTGGCCAGGCGATGGATCCACGCCTCCAGCTTCATGCGCTCCGGCTTTTCTCCCTGCTCGCCAAGAGCAGCGGCGATGGTCTCACCCAGCACGTCATCGACGGAGATCTGGCCGCTTGCCAACTGCTGCTGATCTTCGCGGTACCGCAATTCGCGCTGGATGAAACGCTTCAAACGCGGCAGATTGACGTTTACGTAGTCGGCAACGTCGCCGGACGAAATTTGCTCCGGCTTCACTGCCGCGCTGGTCTGTTCGAAGGGAATGACGCCTACCGGCTCGCGGCCCGCGCCGCGTCGCCGGTTGCGCAGCAACTCTTTGTGCCGCTTCACCTGCTCCGTGATGTCGTCAAAAGCAGCTTTGATGGCGGTTGCGGCCGAGGAGGCGGTCTCCTCCGACGCAATTTGAGCCGAAGGTATACGCAAGTTGAGAGTCACGGTAACGCCCTGGCGCGCGGAAATCTCCCCGATCGTGCCCTTCAAGGTCACGGACTCCGGCCGGAAGACCTGAAGATACCGGCCCAGTTTTTCCACTTGTTGGTTGATTAGCTTTTCGAGATCGGAAGTTTTGGCAATCTTGTAGCTGAATTGAACGTTCATGCAAAGGCCTCTCGGGATGGAAAGGCTCCACCCGCAGCTACGGTCCTTTTCTAAGTCGGATTCTACTCCTCCTTGTAAAGAGGCAAGCGGAAAATAGCGAGTTGCATGCTATTCCAGCCACTCGGACAAACCGCCAGATTTCCGCTGTTTTTTTGCATTTTCGATTAACCCGCCGCCGCCCGGGTAACCGGCAACGCAGCAAAAAGCCCTCCCGTGGGGGAGGGCTGGTGTCATAAAGCTGCGGAAATTTACCGCTCCGGAATTCTGACCTTCACATCCGGACGGCGGTCCATGTGTACGGTTTCAATGAACCTCACCTTGCCCTTGCTCATCTTCATGACCAGCGAGGTGGTACGGACGCCGTCGCCGAAGAAGCGAACGCCCTTCAGCAGCGCTCCGTCGGTGACGCCGGTGGCGGCAAAGATGATGTGCTTGCCCGGCGCGAGCTCCTCGGCCGTGTAGATGCGCTTGGGATCGTTGATCCCCATGTCTTTCATGCGCTCGCCCTGCTCCGGCGTGTAGCCTACCAGGCGGCCGACCATGTAACCGTTCAGGCAGCGGACAGCCGCAGCGGTGATCACACCTTCCGGGGCCCCACCAGTGCCCATCACGGCGTGTACGCCCGAGCCGAGCATGGAAGCAGCTACGCCCGGGGAAAGGTCGCCATCGGAGATGAGCCGGATGCGTGCGCCGGCTTTGCGGATTTCGTTGATCAGGTGCTCGTGGCGGGGACGGTCGAGAATGATGATGACCAGGTCTTCCACCCGGCGGCCCAGCACTTTGGCGATCACGTTGAGGTTGTGCGCTACCGGCGCTTCCAGGTCGACCACGCCTTTGCACGACGGACCGACAACAATCTTCTCCATGTAGCAGTCGGGAGCGTGCAGCAGGCCGCCCTTTTCCGACGCCGCCAGCACGGTGATGGCGCCCGGCGAACCGGTGGCGCACAGATTGGTGCCTTCCAGGGGATCGACGGCGATATCCACGGCGGGGTAGACGCCGCCATCCTGCTTGCCGACTTTCTCGCCGATGTAGAGCATGGGCGCTTCGTCGCGTTCGCCCTCGCCGATAACGATGGTGCCGTCCATCGGAACCGAATCCATCACGCTGCGCATGGCTTCGGTGGCCACCTGGTCGGCATGTTTGCGGTCGCCCTGGCCCATGGTTTTGGCCGAGGCAATGGCGGCTTCTTCCACCACCCGCACGAATTCCATGGCAAGGTCGGTTTCGAAGTTCGCTGTGGGAGAGTGTTTCTCCATCGTTATATTGGTTTCAACGTTCGTAGCCATTAGGCCTCCGGTGAAGCGTGCGGCTCAATGCGGATTAGAAGGACGACTGGTAAGCAAACTACTGCGAGCCGCCGCTATGCTCCTTGATTGGGTATAAACAGCGGAAAATGACGGGCGCGTTAATTCTCCGGTACAGACGCCAGCATAACGCTGAGAGCCGTCTTTTGCACAGGGAAATACGGCCTCATATTCCCGCCAGATGACGGACTGCCCTCCTACACTGGAAGCCGCCCAGCCACTCTGCTTCGCGGCTAAAAAGCCGCGTGCCCGGTGATGTGCTCGCCGATAATCAGCCCGTGGATATCGTGCGTGCCCTCATAGGTTTTCACCGACTCCAGGTTCATCATGTGACGGAAGATGGGGTACTCGTCGGCAATGCCGTTGCCGCCCAGGATGTCGCGCGCCATGCGGGCGCACTCCAGCGCCATCCACACGTTATTGCGCTTGGCCATCGAAACATGCACCGGCTTCAGCTTGCCTTCGTCCTTCAGGCGGCCTACCTGCAACGCCAGCAACTGCGCCTTGGTTATCTCGCTGATCATCCACACCAGCTTTTCCTGCACCAGTTGGTGCGAGGCGATGGGCTGGTCGCGGAACTGCTTGCGGAACTGCGCGTATTGCAGGGCACAGTCGTAGCAGGCCATGGCCGCACCTATGGCGCCCCAGGCGATGCCGTAGCGCGCCTGCGTCAGGCAGCTCAGGGGCGACTTCAGCCCTCCGGACTCAGGCAGCAGGTTTGTCAAAGGGATGCGGACATCCTGTAAAGAAAGACTTGAAGTCACCGAGGCGCGCAGCGACCACTTGCCATGGACGTCGGCGGCCCTGAAGCCCGGCCGGTCGGTCTCCACGATGAAGCCTCGGATGCGGTCCTTCTCGTCGTCCACCTTCGCCCAGATGATGGCGATGTGGGCGATGGAGCCGGAGGTAATCCACATCTTCTCGCCATTCAGCACGTACTCGTTGCCGTCCTTGCGGGCGCGGGTGCGCATGGCCCCAGGGTTCGAGCCGGCGTCAGGTTCGGTCAGGCCAAAGCAGCCCAGAATCTCGCCCAGCGCCATCTTGGGCAGGTACTTCTGCTTCTGCTCCTCGCTGCCAAAGGCGTAGATGGGGTACATGCACAGGCCGGACTGCACGCTGACGAACGAGCGTACACCGCTGTCGCCGCGCTCCAGCTCCTGGGTCATCAGGCCGTACTCCACGGCAGACATGCCGGCGCAGCCGTAGCCCTTGAGGCTGGCGCCGTAGAAGCCCAGCTCGCCCATGGGCTTGATCAGTTCCTTGGGGAAGCGGCCGTCGCGGTTGCACTGCTCGATGATGGGGACGAGGTTTTCCTCGATGAACTTGCGGGTGTTGTCGCGGACTAACCGCTCGTCGTCGTTGAGCAACGAGTCGAACTCGATGAAATCCACGCCCTTAAACTTTAATGCCATGTGGTCTCTTTCTGATTGCAAATTGCGGCTGGGGACGAACCTTCGAGGCTATCAGGCGGCGAAGAGCGGGGTCAAACCCCGGAGGGGTTAGGGGCTAGGGGCCAGGGCAAAGGTCCGCCGGGTGCCCCGGGTTTCGCGGGGTTCGAAACCCGGGAGGGTATGGTGCATATCCGTCGCAGTCGTTAGGGTCCCCTATCGGACCCTCGATCCCACGTCTCGGAACCTGCGAGACCTGGAGCCCCCGGCCCCGGCGGTGTAGAAAGTAAGTAAAGTAAGATTTCTGCATTTGTCTTACTGGTAAGAAAATTAGCAACGGGCCCGGCTCTTCGGCCATCGTTTGATTTTTCTATCCCGGTGACTGGGCGCAACACACTCCCATGTCGCAAATTACGGAGCCGGTCGTATCGTTCGAGGTAGCTTGCGCCATCAGCAGTTCTCGTCAACGATCCTGGAGTACCTGAACTAACTCCTCTTGATTCAGGTTGTTGGGCCGTAATCCAAAATTAAGTTGCCGCAGGGTTGTTACTGCGCAATATTTTGGTCGCTGCACAGGGGCCCTCGCTCCTGGCAGGGGGATGGGGAGGAAACAATGACCGCACCGCAACTGGCAATTTCTTTTTTCGACCGCCGCCTGCTGGCTATCCTTCGCTTCTGCTGCGCCGTCATCTTCGGAACCGCGCTTTTCGGCCAAGCGCAAACTCTGACCGTCCTGCACACCTTTACCGGTGGCGCGGACGGCTACGAACCATACGCCGGGGTGACGCTCGATCAGCAAGGCCGGATTTATGGCACTACGTCGCAGAACGGCAGCCACGGCGGCGGTGTGGTCTTTCGTCTCGTCCGCGAGGGCCAGGGATGGGGCCTCTCACCGATTTATAGCTTTGGCTCTCAGGATCATGACGGAAACACTCCCGTATCGAGGGTGGTTTTCGGCCCCGGCGGCCTGCTCTACGGAACCACCAGCGCGGGCGGAGCGGGAGGTTGGGGAACGGTTTTCAGCCTGCAGCCGCCGGCGGCCGCCTGTAAGGCGGTTCTCTGCCCATGGACCGAGACCATCCTGTACAACTTTTCCGGGGGCCCCGAGGGCGGAGATCCACTCTACGGCGACTTGTGCTTCGATCAGGCCGGCAATATCTACGGGACGACAAACGCCGGCGGCAGTTCGGGGGTGGGCGTCGTTTTCAAGCTAGCTCGATCCGGCAGTAGCTGGACAGAAAGCGTGCTATGGAATTTCACCGGTCACGGTGATGGCGGCTATCCCGTCAGCAGTGTCATCTTCGACGGCGCCGGCAATCTGTATGGCACCACCAGTGCGTATGGCTCGAACTACTCGGGCACGGTATACGAGTTGTCGCCCACGCAATCGGGATGGAACGAGACCACCCTCTATTCTTTCACCAGCGAAACGGGGACTGGATCAGGGGGCCTGATCCTGGACGCACACGGCAATCTCTTCGGGATTACCGGTGGGTTTACCGGTGGCAACAGCGCCGCCTATGAACTCACGCCGCAGAACGGCAGCTGGTCCTTCACCCTGTTACAAAACTTCGGGAACGAGTACGTCGGCGCTATTGCTGCACCGACCTTCGACTCGCACGGCATTCTCTACGGACCGCTGCCTACTCTCGGCAGCGATTTCACCGGCGAGATTTTCCGGCTGACACCCTCGGGCGATCAATGGCTCTATAGCCTGTACTACACGTTCAATGGTTCTGCAGGGGGCTTTCCCCTTGGTGCCGTTACCTTCGATGCCAGCGGAAATATGTACGGTACTGGGCTCGATGGAGGCTCGGACTTTGACGGCACCGTGTGGAAGATCACGCCCTAAGCAGCGGTGGTGGGCCAGTGTTCTTTGAAAGGTCACACGCCATACTTCATAACCCTGGAATCCCGGTTTCAGAACGGCAATGCCGGGCACCTCGCAGTTGTGCCCGGCAATCTAGCGCGACTGTTCCTTGGCCGAGGGAGCCACGTGGGCCACCCGTAAGTCCAAACTGACAAAAGTGCCACAGCCATAACCTCCGCAGCCGGTCGACCCTCCGCTGAAGGTTGTTGTGTATAAGCTGCCATTGGTCCCCAGAGTTACCGCTCCATACGGGACGCCACCGTGCGTGATGTCAAAACTGTGCAAGGTGGTGAACGCGCCACTCGGGCTAATGGCGAAGATCGTACCGTCGTTATTCACTCCACCGTAGGGCGTTGTTCCATACAAATATCCATTGCTGGTTTGAACCAGGTTCCCAGTCGGAATGTCGCCATCCGTGACATTGAAACTGTGCAGGATGGTCACCGTACCGTCGGCCGTCATTTTGTAGGCGCAACCGAAGTAGAGATAGGCGCCGCCGGTCTCCGTTGTTCCGTAGAAGTCGCCATCGGCGCCCTGCATCAACCCTGCGTAGGGATAGGAGCCGTCTCCATTCGCGCCACTGAATATGTACAGCGACGTCACCGCGCCGGCCAACGTCATTTTGAAGACGTTGCCGTAAACATTGGCTCCGCCCGAAAACGTGGTTCCATACAAATTTCCATCCGTAGCCTGGATCATCGCCGCGGTGGGTGAGTAGCCTTCGGGGCCGCTCCAGACGTGCAATGTGGACAGAGTCCCACTCGGGGTTATTTTGAACGCGGTACCTCCTCCGTAGCGCGCACCCCCGGCGGTTGTCCCGTAGTAATTTCCGTCGCTGGCCAGAAGCAGAGGTGCTCCGGGGCCATTGCCGTCGAGGCCGTTGAAACTGTGCAGCGTGGTCAGGGTGCCACTTAGCGTAATGGTGAAGACCGTGCCACAGCCGCTGGCGCCGTTGGGGCTGCAATTTGCGCTGGTCCCGCCGGCGAGGGTCACACCGTACAAGTCCCCGTTGGGAGCTTGGACCAGCCCGGCAAAGGGCAGGGCACCATCCGGCGATCCGGTGAAGCTGTGTAAGGTAGTTAACGTGCCATTCGGGGTAACTTTAAAGACAGTGCCGCAGCCCATGTTACAACTGCCGCTTCCGCCATTTTGGGTGGTGCCGTAATAATTGCCATCGGCTCCCAGCAGCATTTGTCCCCAGGAGCTGGACCCGTCTGCGCCGTCGAAGCTGTGCAACACTTTAAAGCCCTGTGCAGGTAGGGTTGCCGCTGTCGCTACCAACAGCACAATGAGAGCGCACGCTCTCGCATAACCGTTTAATTGGTTCAATTGATTTCCCTCGGAGTGATGGTCCGGAAGGTCGGGCTTCCGACGCGAACCGCCGAACGGGTTTCTCATGAACCGCTGAACGCGCTTCGAGCTTCGAGACTTAGCGACACTAACGGATGTTCGTGTTCTGAACTGAGCTATCCAGTACACTTCGAAACAATTCCAGCTCTCTTGGCGATGGCCTGCACTGGCGGTCGGCTGGGGCCAAAACGACTTGAACTCGTTGGCCGTTCACCGACCGTATCCGTTTTTTCTACGGTTGAATGAGGGTTGCTTGCAGCGCCACGGTGACCCAGTGACCTTTCTGCTTAACGTAGACTCTCGTAAATCGGTAATCGCCGCTGTAGTCCTTCCCGTTCTCCGATCCCTTTTGTGTGGAGCGTCCAGTCACAATGGCAGTATCACCGTAGACTCTCACGTTCAGATCGGAAATGGTTCGCGAGTCATACTTGAAGGAACCCGACTGGAAGCCCCGCACAATTTCCGCCTTTGTTCGCAGCTCCCCGCGCAAAGTAATGAAGGTGTAATCGTCTGATGTCATCCGTTCCAAAGCGGCGGCGTCCCCGGTAAGAATGGCTCGATTTCGATCAGCCTCGAGGGCTTTAATCTCCTGCTCGCTTGATAACGCAGCGTCGGCGTTTTGACCTAATGCCAAGGCGCATGAAGAAAGCAAATACACTGCCAGTCCGAGCGAATAGACGACTTTCATGGATGAACCTCCTTTGAGCGCTGTGCCCTGCCTGAACGCGGAAGATGATTCCACAATGGGTAAAGGGATACAACAGCCAATCTCACGGTGGATTATTGTCAGAACATAGCCATGGCACAAGCTACCGGTTTGGATGTGCGTATCGCGGTAACTTGCCTTAGGTACTGATTTCGTAAACTAACCCGGTTGAGACTGCGCGGGTGAGCTGCCGTAACATCGCTATAACACAGGTCACCAGGCTACAACTTTTGCCTGGACCTGCTCTGGAGATGAGCGATCGTTCATGTGCCTGCTTTCCGGATAGCAACGTCCCGACGCAGTGTCAGAATACGCAACCGCACATTTCGGTTGTTTCCTCACAGCAAGAAGTCCACAATCAGCGAATCGCTTCCAAACGTACGCAGGCCATGAATTCAACGCCCGACAAGGTGGGATATGAAGACTACTGGTACCTGCATCCTGGGCTTTCTACTCACGCTTTCAGTTTTCGTCACGGCTCAAATGCCTGCTGGACCACCCAGTCAACCGTGTCCGTCGCCTCAGGCGCAGGCGACGGCGGATTGGGCGCAGTTTGGCTACGTACCCTGTCACACCGGGTACAACCCTTATGAGTTTGTCCTGAGTCCCTCCACGGTTGGAAACCTCGCCGTGCGTTGGCAGTACTGGATGGGCTACGAGATATTTTCTTCGCCGGTCGTGGTTAACGGCGTGGTGTATGTAGGGGCCCAGTTTGGCGCTTATGCATTTAACGCCAATACCGGTGACTTGCTGTGGCAGTATACGACCGGCAACACGGTTTACTCGACGCCGGCGGTGGCCAACGGTGTCGTGTATTTCACATCGAACGACGAATACGTATACGCGCTGAAAGCCAGCACGGGCGCGCGCCTGTGGAGGTTCATGACTGGCTTTTCAAGTACGTCTTCACCGACGGTGGACGGCGGAGTGGTATACGTCGGCTCCAACGATCACAAGATTTACGCCTTGAATGCGACCAACGGGGCGTTCTTGTGGAGCTACACCACAGGTGACAACATTACTTCCTCGCCGACGATAGCCAACGGAGTGGTGTATGTCGTTTCCCACGATTGGAGCCTTTACGCCCTGAATAGCCACACCGGCGCTCTGCTCTGGAAGTTCGCCGGCAACTTCTACGATGCCACCCCTGCCGTGGTGAATGGCGTGGTCTACATTGGATCGGATCACCTCTATGCACTCGACGCCCGCACTGGGGTGGTGCTGTGGAAATACACTGTGGACTGTTACGACTCTTCTCCAGCGGTGGCTAACGGGACGGTATACGTGGGGTCTGGCGACTTCAACGTGTATGCTTTCAACGCAAACATCGGAGCGCTGCTGTGGAAGCATCCTACCGGCAGCTATATCGACTCTTCCCCGGGAGTCGCAAACGGCGTGGTTTACATCGGCTCGTTGGACGGCAAGTTGTACGCGCTGAGTGCAGCTAGCGGAGCTTTGCTGTGGCAGTACCGAACCGGAAACTGGGTCATCTCCGGACCGACAATCGCCAACGGCCTGGTGTATGTCGGCTCCTATGACGATTACCTTTACGCCTTTGGGCTGAGTGCCGGAGATTCTTCTGTGTGGGAACCTCACGCCCGTGAGGCCGTCAATCGTAGAAGCCCAGTTCGCGAATAGGCTTGATCAACTCCTTGGGCGCCCGGCAACGGCGTCAGGCGCTGCGTCGACTTGAGTACGCTACCTGAGCCATAACCTTGGCGCAGGCGGGGCTTCCTGCGATTTCAATCTGGCGCGGTCGTTCGCTACGGTCTTCTCTTTGCCATTTCCGCTTCATATGCCGACCGCAGCCCCTGCGTTGCAGAAATGCGCGTAGGTTTAGATTTCGTTCGGGAGCTGGGCTTTTTTCTGCCGCCTGGCTTCTCCAGATGGGTTTCGCGAAGTTCCGCCATAAAGTCTGCCCTCAACTTCGGCCCTCCTTCAACCAGGAGCTGGGCCAGACCCTTCAGCCTGGAGGCCGGCAAGTGCTTGTGCCCCCAGGCAACCATCTCCATCAGAAGAGGGAGCAGCTCGATGCCTCTTTCCGTAAGACAGTAAATAACTTTCTGTTTATGGCTGGGGTCAGGAGATTTGACGATGATCCCTTGCTCGACCAGCTTTTGCAGGCGATCGGCCAGGATATTCGATGCAATTCCTTCCACCGACTTGGTCAGGAGCTCGCGAAAATGCCGGCGGTTCATGAAAATGATGTCGCGGACGACGAGCAGACTCCACTGGTCGCCAAGTATCTCCACCGTCCGGTTGATAACGCATTCTGACCTGTGATCCTTGTGCACTCTGTCTCCACTCCGTTGAGCGTTGCCTGCCCCAACAATTGTACAACTGGTTGCATTTGATAACTGGTTTGGGGGGCGTAGCTTCCGCCAACCCTTTCTATTTCAGAGACCGTCGCAGCCAGGGCCAGGAGGCCAATAGCCTCCCCGTCAGCACCTCACTCATAGGAGCATAACTAGTTGTGATAAACAACTGGTTGCATAAAGCTTACGGTATCCGCATTTTCATAGGGTCGCCGCCGCTGCGGTCCGGTTTCTGGTAGATGTGCGTCGGCTTTCCGCAATCGAAGCTGCGCACGAATGTTTTTCAAATAACGTTTTCGTCTAATCGCACAACCCCGCGAGTCGTCCATCTCCGATTTCATTCATGCCGTAACGAAAGCTGAGACCAGGCGGCTATTACGGCAGTGGGTGGCAGCCCGCATGCCTTGGTACATACCGTGCTCCGATCGCCGCATGTTCCTGCTCGGAATAGCAAATTAACGGTTGGCCCGCCCCAGGCAGGTTCCACCATGACCACTCACTTCAAATCAATCAGGAGAAGGTATGAATCGAATGCAGCTTTGGAAAGTAGCAGGTGTCGTACTTCTTGCAGGCGGCTTAGCCACCGCTCAACACATCACTTCGTTTAGTGCCCCGGGCGGAGGCACAGGCTTCGACCAGGGCACCGGTGGCTTCGACATCAATCCGCAGGGGGCGGTCGTGGGATCGTTCCATGATGACAATAACGTCTTTCACGGCTTCCAGTGCATCGCCCCATGCAACACGTTCAACGAATACAACGCTCCGGGCGCCGGCACCGGCGCCAACCAGGGCACAATCACGTTCGGCAATAACCTCTTCGGAGAGACGGTGGGGTTCTATGTCGACGCCAACAACGTGGCCCACGGTTTTGCCACGGAGTATCCGTTCAGGAATTTCACCAGCTTGAACGTTCCCGGCGCCGGGACAGGCGCCAACCAGGGCACCTTCGCGGCCAACGTCAACCCCGGCGGGGAGATTGCCGGATACTGGGTCGACGCCAACAATGTGAGTCACGGCTTCGTCTCGTATCCGCCTTACCGCAATTACACGTCATTCGATCCTCCGGGCTCGGTGAACACCTTCACCGCGGTGGCTACCTCTCTCAATCTGGAAGGAACGGTCGCGGGCACGTACTTTGACGCCAACGGCGTGGCCCATGGCTACCTGCGCTATGCCAACGGCAGCTTCACCGAGTTCAACGTCACCGGCGCAGGCACGGGAGCGAACCAGGGCACGGAAAGCGACAGCATCAGCGACCTGGGTGTCGTCGCGGGAAACTACATTGATTCAAACAACGTGAATCACGGCTTCGTCCGCAGCCCGTCCGGCGAGATCACCAAAATCGACGTTGCGGGCGCGGGCACCGGCGCGGGTCAGGGCACCATACCGGAAGGCATCAATCTTCTGGGCCTGGTTGCTGGAATGTGGGTCGACGCGAACGGCGCAAATCACGGCTTCGTGTGGACTCCCTGGGGCGGCATCACGAAGTTCGACGTGCCGGGAATCGGCACGGGCGCGAACCAGGGCACCGAGCCTGCGACCCCCAACGTGTTTGGGGTCATCACCGGACAGTGGGTCGACGAGAACAACGTGCATTACGGCTTCCTGCGGACCCCGTAGTCGGCTCTGGTGAAACAATCATCAGCGGTTGACGGCCAGCTAGACCGGGTCTCGCGATGTTCGAGACCCGGGAGAAAGTCGGACTTGGGGAGGTACCGTGCGAGCAAGTGGACTGCAGCCTCCTAAGTGTGATCCCGCAGCAGCCTGTGTACTTGTAACGGTCTGACAATCGGTCGCCGTAAATCACCGAACAACGCACTCCCAGGTCTCGAACATCGCGAGACCTGGGGCACCCCGGCGGCTCTTATTCGTCAAGGTGGTCGCTGTCGAGGCGCGGAAGGGCGGGTGTCCCAACTTAGAGCAGTTCCGGACTCAACAGATCGGGGACAGACTCTCGTTTGCGGATGAGCTTCGCCCGGACGCCGTCGACCAGAACTTCCGCCGGCCGCGGGCGGGTATTGTAGTTCGACGCCAGCGACATGCCATAGGCTCCGGCATCCAGGATGGCTAGCAGGTCGCCATCTTCCACATGGCTGATCCGGCGGTCGCGCGCGAAGAAATCGCCGCTCTCGCAGATGGGCCCGACGACATCGACTTTTTTGCTTCTGCTGGCTCGTGAGGGGCTCAAAACCGGCACAATCTCGTGATAAGCGTCGTATAGCGACGGACGCAGCAGATCGTTCATGGCCGCGTCGACAATCACGAACTGCTTAGCTCCATTCTTCTTGCGGTACTGCACGCGGGTGATGAGAACACCGGCCGGGGCAATGATGGCGCGGCCCGGTTCCAGCAGGAGATGAACCCCCAGTCCCTTCAGCGGCTGCAGCACCGCTTTGGCATAGCGTTGGGCGCGGCCTGCGAAGTCATCAGCTGTCCGGCCGTTGTAGGAGATGCCGAGTCCGCCACCGGCATCGAGGTAGCGAATGTCATGGCCCTCGGTCCGTAGGGAGCGAACCAGCGTTGCCACGCGCTGCATGGTTTCGCGAAAGGGAGCGACGTCGGTAATCTGCGAGCCGATGTGCACACTTACCCCGGCGGCTTCAACCAGCGGACGGCGCCGCCGCTCCGGTAGAGCTCAGCAGCATCGCGCCAGGGAACGCCGAACTTGTGCTCGTGCAGCCCCGTAGAAATGTAGGGATGAGTCTTGGCCGCGACGTCAGGATTGACGCGGATGGCGAATTTTGCCGGCTTGCCATGGTGCGCAGCGCGAGCTGCCAGCAGCTTCAGCTCTCCGGCGCTCTCGACATTGAACAGAAGAATGCCGTCGGCCAGCGCCTGATCGATCTCCGTTGCCTGCTTGCCCACTCCGGAGAAGACCACTTTGCTGGTGGCCTGCGGAGCGGCCGCCATCACCCTTTGCAGCTCACCACCGGAGACGATGTCGAAGCCGGCCCCCATCCGCGCCAGCAGCTTCAGGAGGGAGAGATTGGAGTTCGCCTTGATGGAGTAGCAGACGGTGTGCTCACAGCCTTGAAACGCGCGGTCGAACTGCTGGTAACGCTCCCGAATCGTCACCGCCGAGTACACGTACAGCGGCGTGCCGAACCTGGCCGCCAGCCGGGAGAGGGAAATCCCTTCGGCGTGCAATTCCGACTCTGCGTGGCCCGCACGTTGGCCGGGCCGAACATAGGTGAAGCCCGGCGGACGTTGCTGGGGATGACCGGCTTTCACTTTTTGGGTGAAGGTCCTTTCACCTTGAGAGCCACGATGGTCTGGTCGTCGAAAGCCTCGACACCTTCGGCGTGTTCCGAAACCGCGGTGAAAATAGCTTCGACAAATTCCTCTGCGCTGCGATGGGCGTTTTGACTGACGATTTTCTCCAGCCGGCCGCGGCCGAACATGGCGCCCTTGGAACTGGTGGCGTCCAGAATGCCGTCGCTGAAGAACAGGAAGATGTCGCCCTTGCGGGCGCGCACATTCTGCTCGTCGTAGGTCGCGTTGTTGAACAGGCCGATGGGCAGCCCGGTCGCCTGAATTTCTTCTACCTTGCCGTCATGGCAGTAGATGGGACGGGGCAGGCCGGAGTTCGACAGTTGCAGGATTTGTTGATTGTCGTCCCAGATGGCGTAGATCATCGACACGTACTGACCTTCGACGGGACGCTCCGACAGCGACAGATTGATCGCCTCCAGCATCCCGGCAGCGCTGGGTTCTTCGCTGGCGTGGGAGCGGGCAATGCCGCTGACCAGCGCGGCGAAAATGGCCGCCGGAGCGCCCTTGCCGCTCACGTCGCCGACCGCGATTCCGGTGACGCCTTGTCCGCTGTATTTCAGAAAGTCGTAAAGATCGCCGCCGATCTGGCGCGCCGGAGCAAAGCGCGAGGCCACTTCTGCGTTCTTGAAAATGGGTAGCTTCTGTGGCAGCAGGCGGAATTGAAGCTCGCGCGCCAGCGCCAAATCCTGTTCCAGGCGCTTTTCCTGGCGGGCGATCCGCTCGTACAGGGTCGCGTTCTCGATGGCGATGGCCACCTGCGCCGCCATGGTCGTCATGATGCGCACATGGTCTTCGTTGAAGTAGTTCTTGCGAGTGTGCTCAATATCGAGCACGCCGATGACCTTGTCTTTGTAGATCAGCGGAATACACAGTTCCGACCGCGTCTCCGGGTTGGCGTTGATGTAGCGCGGATCTTTGCTGACGTCCGGAACCAGCACGGCCTCACCGTGCTGGGCCGCATAGCCCACCAGGCCGACGCCCAGGGGAATTTCGTGCTTAAGCTGCACGCTCTCTTTGAAACGTAACGAGAAGCGATGCTGCAACACACTGCCGCTGGGATCGAGCAGCAGGATGGAAAACATCTGGTAGTCGATGATGCGGGTCAGCAGATCGGCAATGCGCCGCAGCAACTGATCGACGTTCAAAATGGAGGTCAGCTCACGGCTGATCTCGGTGAGCAGGGTGAGCTGCCGCGCCTGGCGGGAGACCCGCGTGTACAAGCGTGCGTTCTCGATGCCGGAGGCGATGCGGGAGGCAAACAGCGTCAGCAGTCGCTTGTGCTCTTCGTTGAAAGCGCCCGGTTGGGCAGCCTCCACGTCGATTACGCCGATGACTTTGTTCTTGGCGATCAGCGGGGCGGCCAGTTCGGAGCGCACCCCGGGAGCGGAGTTAATGAAGTTTTCCTCCGCCGAAACGTCATTCACCAGCACGGCTTCGCGCCGCAAAACCGCCTGCCCGGTGACCCCCTGTCCGACCTTGATGCGAATCCGTTCCGCTACCTCCGGGGGATGGCCCACCTGGAAGCGAACCCGCAGTTCCTGGGCTTTCTCATTGAGCAGCAGGATCGCGAAAATCTCGTAGTCGATGACCCGCTTCAGCATCTCGGCCACGCGCTGCAGCAGGGTGTTCAGGTCCAGCGTGGTGTTGACCGCATCCGCTACCTCAAGCAGGTAGGAGTCAAGCGTCGAAGCTAAAAGAGGCTCTTTATCCACGGATGCCATTCAGGACGTTGCTCTGGTCAACCATGATAACAGCCGATTTGTTTCAGGCCGATAGCTCGCTGCACCATTAACCGTCGGAGAAATTGCTAACGAACCCGATGAGGGAAGAGGCAAATTTGGAAGGCCGCGATCAGTGATGCGCTTCTTCGCATCAGGCCGGCTGGCCAAGTTGCGGAGACACCATGCAGCCACTAGAATTCTCCTTCCCAGGGAGACTGCCGTGCCATTGCCCGAGTTCAAACAACTGGTGGATGAAGCCAAGGCTCAGATCAGCGAGATCGGTCCGGCCGAGCTGAAGCAGATGCAAGCTGGCAACGAAGATTTCACCCTCATCGATGTGCGGGAGCGCGACGAACAGCAGAAGGGAACCATCCCCGGCGCCGTAAGCATGCCGCGCGGCATTCTGGAAGTGAACATCGATCAGATCACCACCGACAAAGATCGCAAGCTGGTGCTGTATTGCGGTGGCGGAAGCCGCTCCGCGCTGGCAGCGGTCAATCTGAAGAAAATGGGATTTCGCAATGTCATTTCGCTGCCCGGCGGTTATCGTGGCTGGCGCGAAGCGGAAACCCGGTAATTCCTCCGCGACTTTAACCGGTTATGAGGGAAACCATGAACCTGCAAGGAAACAAGCTGACATGGCTCGGCCACGCAACCTTTCGTATCGATACCACAGATGGCGCCGTCGTTTACGTCGATCCCTGGTTGAGTAATCCGCTTTGTCCCGAGGGCGAGAAGACGGTGAGGAAGGTGGACGCGCTTATCTGCACGCATGGCCACGGCGATCATATTGGCGATGCCGTGTCGATCGTGAAACAGCACAACCCGGTGGTGGTCGGAATTTTCGAGCTGTGCTTGTGGCTGCAGAAGAAAGGCGCCAAGCAGATTTCGCCGATGAACAAGGGAGGGACGCAGACTGTCGCTGGAATCAAGGTCACGATGGTGCATGCGGTGCACTCCTGCGGCATTCAGGACGACGATGGCAGCATCGTTTACGGAGGCGAGGCCTGCGGTTACGTGCTGGAGCTGCCCGGCGGAGTGAAGCTGTACCATGCCGGCGATACCGCCGTCTTCGGCGACATGCACATCATTCAGGAACTTTACGGACCGGAGATCGCGATGTTGCCCATCGGCGATCACTTCACCATGAGCCCACGGGAAGCCGCGTACGCTTGCAATCTGCTAAAACCGAAAACAGTCATCCCCATGCACTTTGGGACGTTCCCGATGTTGACCGGAACGCCGGCCGATTTGCAGAAACTATTGGGATTGGACGGGCCGGAAGTGCTCGAAATGAAACCCGGCCAGACATTGGGATAGCCTCTGGCAGAAAGCATCAGGAAAGGAACTTCATGGAAAGCTTCACCGATCAGCGGGTGGAAAACTATCTTTACGCCATGCTGCCGCCGCGCGAGCCTGTGTTGCAGGAGATGGAAAAGCAGGCCAGGGAGCGGGACATTCCGATTGTTGGTCCGGCGGTCGGCCGTCTTTTCTATCAGTATGCCAAGCTGATTGGCGCCAAGACCGTCTTCGAGATGGGCTCGGCCATTGGCTATTCCACCATCTGGTGGGCCCGCGCCGTCGGCGAAGGCGGCAAGGTGCATTACACCGACGGTAGCCGCAAGAACGCCGACGAAGCACGAGGCTACTTTCAGCAGGCCGGCGTGGCCGATCGCATCGAAGTCCATGTCGGCGATGCGCTTGAGTTGCTCTCGGAACGCAAGGAAGAGTTCGACATCCTCTTCAGCGACGTCGACAAGCATGATTATCCGCGGGTATTCAACATGGCTGCGCCGCGCGTGCGCAAAGGCGGCCTGTTCCTGACCGACAACACCTTGTGGAGCGGGAAAGTAGCTTACGCGGCGGGCAATCCCGACCTGGCGAAGGGAGACACGGACAAGTACACCGAAGGCGTGGTCGAATTCAACCGTCTGCTGTACTCATCTCCGGATTGGTATACGACCATATTGCCGTTGCGCGACGGCGTGGCGGTCGCCGTGAGACTCTAACGGGATGGGCGACGACTACCAGGCAGACATTCTGGCCATCGCGGCGCATCGCGATGATGTTGAGCAAACGTGCGGGGGCACGCTGCTTAAGATGGCGGAGCGCGGCTATCACACGGCCATCCTCGACCTGACCCAGGGTGAGATGGGCACGCGTGGTACCTTCGAAGAGCGCGGTCGCGAGGCCGCCGACGCAGCGCGCATTCTCAAGGCAGGATGGCGGCAGGCGCTCGACATTCCCGATGGCCGGGTCGAAAACACCTACGATAACCGGCTGAAGGTGGCTCGCGTCATCCGCCGGCTGCGGCCGCGGGTGCTGATCCTGCCCTACTGGCAGGCGCGTCATCCCGACCATGCCACCGCCTCAGTGCTAGGTTACGAAGCTACTTTCCTGTCGGGGCTGGCCAAGCTTGACCTCGGCGCTCCTCCGCATCGTCCGTTCAAAATTATCTATGCCAGCCTCTACGCCGATGTCCGGCCGACGTTCGTCGTGGATATCTCGGCGCAATTCGAGACTCGCTTCGAGTCGCTCATGGCCTACCGTTCGCAATATGAGGACCAGAAAGCAGGCAGCGGACTATTCCCCAGGAAGGCCGAAATCCGCGAGCGCATCGCCGCCATGGCCGCCTATTACGGTCTTCTCGCTGGAGTGCAATATGCCGAGCCGTTTTTGCAGAAGGACGTGGGACTGGTTGACGACTTGCTAGCAATACCGGTTCAGTCAATATAAGAACCGGGTGATGCTAGTCGAACAAATTGATGCCGAATTGTCGTAATTGCATCAAAATTAGCAAAGTAGCATAATATCCATATGAGGACGACAGTCACCTTAGATGATGAAGTAGCTGCTATTGCGACACAGTATGCGGCCAGCCGCGACTTGTCGCTCAGCAAAGCCATCGAAGAGTTAATTGTTCGAGGCACGCGAATGTCCCCTCGAATTAAATATGTGGATGGGCTACCCGTTTTTGATCTGCCAAAGGCGGAACGACCTCTGCGCAGCGAGCAGGTCAAAGCTTTCGACATGGAAGAACCATGAAAGGCTACTTGCTGGATGTGAACGTCTTAATCGCTCTGGTGTTGGAGAACCATGAGGCGCACCCTGTAGTGAGGCGTTGGTTTCAGGAGACGGGAGTGAAACACTGGGTAACATGTGCCCTCACGCAGGGGAGCTTTGTGCGGATTGTCTCTAATCCAAAGTTTTCTCAGCCATCGCTGAACGTGGATGACGCGTTGGAAATGCTCGATACGGTTACCCGCTTGCCAGGTCATCACTTCTGGCCCATGGACGTGGGTGTGCTCGAAGCGGTAAATCCATTCGCCGAACGACTTTTCGGCCATCAGCAGGTGACCGACGCTTACTTACTGGGAATGGCTGTACGCAAGGCGGGTAGATTCGTAACGCTGGATAAAGCGATCCTGGCTTTGGCAGGAGAGGCCTATAGCAACCACGTCCTGACCCTGCAATAAGTCGGATGTCCGCATGTCCTATCCGGCCCGCTGCTACTTCTTTCTCTCCACCAGATAGTTGGCAATCTCTCTCAGCGTTCCGGCGCTATCTCCGAAGCCATCGAGCGCTGCTGAAGCCTTCGCCACCAATTCATCCGCCTTCTTGAGCGAGGCATCAATGCCGAAGAGCGAGGGATAGGTCGCCTTTTCCGTCGCGGTGTCTTTGCCGGCGGTTTTCCCCAGTTGTTCCGAGGTCTGGGTGACGTCGAGCACGTCGTCGACGATCTGGAAGGCCAAGCCAATGTTCTCGCCGAAAGTGCGCAGGCTTTGAATCTGTTCGGCGCTGGCTCCCGCGTAAATACCGCCAGTCACTACGCTTGCCGTCAGCAGCGCGCCGGTCTTCGAGCGATGGATGTACTCCAGCGTCTTGGCATCGGGATGCTTGTGCTCGGCCTCCAGGTCCATCACCTGGCCGCCGATCATGCCATCAATCGTTCCAGTCGCGTGGGCAATCTCGACGATGATGGCCACCCGACGCTCCGCCGGGCAATTCAGCTTGGCCAGCGTTTCGTAGGCATAGGTCTGAAGGGCGTCACCGGCGAGAATTGCCGTGGCCTCGCCGAAAGCTTTATGGCAGGTGGGGCGGCCGCGCCGCAGATCGTCGTTGTCCAGCGCCGGCAGGTCGTCATGAATCAGCGAGTAGGTGTGGATCATCTCCAGCGCCGCAGCCAGCTCCTCGATGCCCTCAGGAATACAGCCTTCGACCATTTGGCCGGCTTCCATGCACAGGATTGGGCGCAATCGTTTGCCACCCGCGAACACGCTGTGGCGCATGGCCTGGTGGATGGAGGGAGGATACTGCTCAGCCGAGGGAAGCAGGCGTTCCAGAGACTTGTCGGCGACGAGTCGGCCTTGTTCGAGGATGTCTTTGAGCATGAAGAAAAAGTATAACAACGGCCCGTCGTTGGACGCAGCGGCAGCGGCCGCTTTCCCGCAGTCAGTCAGCCGCCGTTACTGCATTCCTATGCTGACGTGCTGCAGGATGGCGTCGGGAATGCGCTTAACCCGGTTTTCAGCACGTATGGGGAATCCGGTTTCCTGCTTGTGGGCCACATAGTCGCCGATCAGATAGCCCAGGACCGATCCCACAAAGACGTCCGAGGGGAAATGCTGGCTCGCGGTGACCCGGGTGACGCTAACGGTGGAGGCCATGCCGTAGAGCAGGATATCCAGCGGGACGGAGTGGTACCGATGAGCCAGGGTGGAGGCAATGGTCCAGGTGAACATAGCGTGGCCCGAGGGAAACGATCCGTTGGTCCAGTTGCCGGAGAAGAAGTTGCCTTCCCCCTGGCCGCTGTACGGCCGCTGGCGCTGAAAAATCGCCTTCATCGAGGCATAAAGAATGACGCTGTCGACCGTGGCTTCCGCGGTGCGTATGCCCGCTTCCTGGGCCTCGGCATTTTTGGTCATCAGCCCGGTAAGATAGATCCCTCCCGCTAAGGCCGCCGCTCCGTAGGTCACGCCATCGGAAATATTGCGGCTGGTGTGGTTCCAACTCACCGGGACCTGGTACAGGACGCTCTCGTCGTTGGCGATGAGCACGCCTGTAGCTGCCAGAAAGAGACCGTCCCATATCAGAGCCTTCTTCTGGAAAGGCGCTTTCAGGATATGTAGCTCATCCTTGCCGATGGTTTTACCGATACTCCCCAAGGTCTGCGCGAACGAGTTCGAGCCTGATTGTGCCTGAGCAGACGGCGCATCCGGGAGAACTGCCAGGGCATTGACCACCGTGGGGGCGTCTTCCGGACTGGCTGGCTCTGCAGCCTGCGCCGCGTTCCACGAGGCCGCCGACAGCAGTAACGCAAACAATAAATGACAGGCAGGACGCAAGCGATTTGCCTGGGCAGCAGGCTTGCGGGAGCGGAGCAAGCGAGGAACTCTCATGGTATCTTTCCTGATCGATTACGGGTGTGGATTCGATCTTCCTACCTTCGATTCGAGTTCTCAACCTCAGGCAGCGTTCCTGTCCAATTTGTAATGAAACAGCTTAGCTTGTCCCAATTCGGCAACCCTCCAGGCCCCCCTGCGGCATCTCACCACAGAACGGTCCGGAGGCTGAATGAAAGTACTAGGAACACTTTTACTGGCTGGCGCACTCTCTGTGGGGGTGAGCGTAGCCCAAGATGCAACTACTACCACTAACCCGCCCCCAACCAGCGCCAAGCAAGACATGAAGGACGCCGGGCAGTCCACCAAGAACGCCGCCAAGGACGTCGGTCACGCCACTAAGAAGACCACCAAGAAAGCGGTGAACAAGACCGCGACCAAGACCGAAGAAGGTGCCGACAAGGTGAAGGCCAAAACCGATCCGCAGTAGTTTTTAAGCCCACCGGGGGTCACAGGGTGTGCGGAATGTCCGCCTGCCCTGTGACGCAGCCCACAGACTCTCGGTTACGTGCCCTCGCAGAATCATGGCGGAGGGTACTGTGTTTGAGATCGTGGAAGCGCGTCCCCTGGCGCGTGGCATTAAGCTGTTTGTGATCAAGGCTCCCCGCATCGCCCGGAAACAGAAGCCCGGGCAGTTTGTCATCGTGCGGCTGGATGAGTGCGGCGAACGCATCCCCCTAACCATTGCCGATGCCGATCCGGAAGCCGGCACCGTCACCATCGTGGTCCAGGCTATTGGCAAAACCACCATGCTGTTCAGCATGCTGGAAGCTGGCGACTCGATTCTCGACATTGTTGGCCCTCTCGGCAAACCCTCCGAAATCGAAAAATTTGGCACCACGGTTGTGGTCAGCGGCAGCGTTGGTACGGCCATGGCCTATCCCACGGCACGCGAGCTGAAGCGGGCAGGGAACAAGGTCATTTCCATCGTGGGCGCTCGCAGCAAAGACCTGCTGGTGCTGGAAGACGAAGTTCGCGCCGTCAGCGATGAAACCTACGTGGTCACCGACGACGGAACCGCCGGCGACAAAGGCCTGGTCACCGACAAGCTGAAGCAACTGATCGACGGCGGCAAGGTGAACTACGTCCTGGCGGTTGGCCCGGTGCCCATGATGCGCGCGGTAGCCCGGATGACGGGGCCGGAGAACATTAAGACCATGGTGAGCCTGAACTCGATCATGGTGGACGGCACCGGCATGTGCGGCGGTTGCCGCGTGCTGGTGAACGACAGCAGCCAGTTTGCCTGCGTGGACGGACCGGAATTCGATGCCACCCAGGTCAACTTCGATGTGCTGACCCAGCGCAACAACATGTATCGCGAGCAGGAGCGGGAAAGCATTGCGCGCCTGCAGGCCAATCCGGAGGGCGCAGTGGAAACTCTTCGTACCCGGCTTAAACAACACCGATGTGCTGCGGAAGCGGCGGGGGTGAGCCATGAGTGATGTCGTCAAGAAAGTCAGCCACAACCCCTTGCCCAATAAAGAACGCACCAAGCTACCTCGCCAGCGCGTTCCCGAACAGGATCCGCAAGTTCGTGCCCATAACTTTCTGGAGGTGAACCTCGGCTTCCCCATCGAGCAGGCACGCCAGGAAGCACAGCGCTGCATCGAGTGCCCCAAGCCCGGATGCGTGGAGAAATGTCCGGTCTCGGTAAACGTCCGCGAGGTCATCGACCTCATCCTCGCTGGTGATTTTCTCGGCGCAGCTTCGAAAGTTCGCGAAGACAACGCGCTGCCCGCGATCACCGGCCGAGTTTGCCCGGTGGAAGATCAGTGCGAGTCGGGCTGCGTTCTGGGAAAGAAAGGCGAGCCCGTCGGTATAGCCTACCTGGAGCGTTTTGTCGCCGACTGGGAGCGCGAGACCGGTCAGTTCGGCTCTCCGGTAATCGCGCCGAACTCCGGCAAGAAGGTTGGCATCATCGGCAGCGGCCCTGCCGGACTGGCATGTGCCGGTGATCTGATCCAGATGGGACATCAGGTACACGTGTTTGAGGCGTTGCACGAACTGGGTGGCGTGCTGGTCTATGGCATCCCGGAATTCCGTCTGCCCAAAGACATCGTTCGGCATGAAATCGACGTCCTGCGGCGTCGCGGAGTTGTTTTTGAAACCAACGTGGTCGTCGGCAAGACGGTTACGGTGGACGAGCTGACCAACGAGGAGAATTTCGACGCATTGTTCATCGCCACCGGCGCAGGCCTGCCGCGCTTCCTCAACGTGCCCGGCGAGCACTTCAATGGTATCTACTCAGCCAACGAGTTCCTAACCCGCGTTAACCTGATGCGGGCGTACCGTTTCCCGGAATTCGACGAGCCGCTGTATCCCTGCAAAGATCGCGATGTAATCGTGGTGGGCGGCGGCAACACCGCAATGGATGCGGTCCGCAGCTCGCTGCGCCTGGGCGCGAAGAGCGCCAGCATCTTCTACCGGCGCACCGAAATCGAGATGCCGGCGCGCGTGGAAGAAGTCCATCACGCCAAGGACGAAGGCGTGCATTTCGAGATGCTGGTGAATCCGGTCGAATTTCTGGCCGACGAGAAGGGTAATCTCACGGCGGTGAAATGCATTCGCATGGAGCTGGGCGAGCCCGACGATTCCGGGCGCCGCAGTCCGGTTCCGGTGAAAGGTTCGGAGTTCGTGACGCCGTGTTCGGTCGCCATCATCGCCGCCGGTACCACGGCCAACCCCCTGATCCAGTCGACGACGCCGGGCCTGGCGACCACTAAGCGCGGATACATCACCGCTAACGACGACACGCTGGCGACATCCAAGCCGGGCGTTTTCGCCGGCGGCGATATCGTGACCGGCGGCGCTACCGTGATTCTCGCCATGGGTGCGGGACGCAAGGCGGCAAAGTCGATCGACACCTACTTGAAAGGATTGCAGCAGATTCCGAACTAGAAGAAGCGGTCAGCCGTCAGCTCTCGGCGGTCAATCAAGACGACTTGGGCTGACGGCTTATTTCTGAAAGTACTGATTACGCGGCTAGCCCCTCCCTGCCTTCACCGCGCCAGCCAGCTCCGCCAGCAACTCCAGCGTTTCGTCCCAACTGATACAAGCATCGGTAATGCTTTGGCCGTAGGTCAGCGGTTTGCCCGGAACCATCTTCTGCGCGCCCGCCAACAGGTTGCTCTCCAACATCACGCCGATGATGTTGCGGTTTCCTCCGGCAATCTGCCCGGCGATATCGCGGCACACCAGCGGCTGACGAGTGTGGTCCTTGTTGCTGTTGGCGTGGCTGCAGTCAATCATCACGCGCGGCGGCAATCCGGCAGCTTCCAGTCGGGAGACAGCCGCGGCCACGGCTTCGGCGGTGTAGTTCACCATTTTGCTGCCGCCGCGCAGGATGATGTGGCAGTCGGGATTGCCCGTGGTGACGAAAATCGCTGACTGCCCGTGCTTGGTGTGGCCCAGGAAGGTATGCGGGTGAGCTGCGGACAGCACCGCCTCGATGGCAATCTGCACGTCTCCTGACGTCGCATTCTTGAATCCCACCGGGCACGACAGTCCGGAAACCAGCTGCCGGTGCACCTGGCTTTCGGTGGTGCGCGCGCCGATCGCTCCCCAGCTCACCAGACCAGTAAGGTATTGCGGCGTGATCATGTCGAGGAATTCGGTTCCGGCGGGCACGCCCATCTCGGCAAGGTCGAGCAGCAGGCGGCGAGCCAGCCGCAGGCCGTCATTGATCTTGTAGGACTGGTCGAGGTGAGGATCGTTGATCAGCCCCTTCCATCCCACCGTCGTACGCGGCTTCTCGAAATAAACCCGCATGGCAATGCGCAGTTCTCCGGAGAAGGTGCCAATCGCCTTCTTGAGCCTGGCCGCGTACTCGCGGGCAGCATCGATGTCGTGAACCGAACACGGCCCGGCCACCACCAGCAGCCGAGGGTCTCGACCGGCAAGAATCTCAACGATTTCGTGGCGCGCCTGATGAACGGTAGCTGTCGCTGCTTCGGTGATCGGCATCTCTTCCTCGAGAAACACCGGAGGCAGGACGACCTTGGTCCACTTTATGCGGAGATCATCAACGGGGTGAAACATGGGGTTGTTCGGCTCTGTCGTGGACACAGGAATATTTTATTCGACCGCGATGCCAAGCGGTACGGCCCAGGCCAACCTTCGACCGCCACAGCAACTCCAAGGATTGATGGCTACCAAAGAGAGTCGTTGCTGGCCCGGTTACGAGCCTGTCCCCGGCAAGAAACAACATGAGCAGGGAAGCTGCCGTCCCAAGGCAAAGTCGAAGCTCCGCGCGGGCGAAAAAGAATTTCGCGGCAAGCGTGAAAAACAGCTGGATCGGTGGCAGTCCGAGCATCCCAAGGCGCGCCGCAGCGCCGCCCAACATCTGCACGCCCCGGGCGCGAAAAAGAAAACGACTCGCAGTAAAAAGAAAGCCTGATTGGAAAGGGTTGACGGAGGAAGTCGTCTCAGACATCAACTCGAAGTTGAAAGTGGATCAGCGAAGATTTGAAGTTCCTCCGTGTCTCAGTGGTGAATACGCTTTTCAAACCCACAAAGCTGCTGATCCGCCAACCCACTCCAGATTCTTGTTGTGATCCACGCCCATCATGATGCCGCGCCCCATGCGTACCAGCGGCAGAACCGGTGTGAGTTTTCCACCCTCCGGCCACACAAACATCATGCGAATTTCCATCTGAGTCGGACCATGCGGCGTCTGGATCACGGGTTCAAACTGCACCCGCTCCTGCAGGATGTAGTCGTGGCGCTGGCTCGCCGGAATGGCGTCAAGGTCAGCCTGGGTTGGGGCGAACTTGATGCCGACTCCAGCGAAAGAATAGAGCGGCTTCAGCAGGTAATTCTCGTTGTCCTTCGGCAGCTCGCTGAGCTCGTCGAGGAACCAGGTCCTGGGCACGCAATCGTGCTTCAGATAGGGAATGGAAAATTTGCTGATGCGGAAATACCAGTTGGGATGGCCGGCCCACTCAACGTCGAGCTCCTCCCGCAGGTCGAACGGCAACGTAACGCCTTTGCGTTCAAGTTCGTCGACGATGCAGCGGTTATAAATCCGCTTGACTTCAATTTCGCGCCCGTCCTTGTGATAGAACAGCTTCCGTCCGCGCTTCGTTAGCGACAGGATATCGACGATGGCGATGCCCAGTTCACGCTGGGTGACCAGGAAATCCGGCAGCGTCTTCTGATTCTCAGGATCGATCTCCATCAGAATGACGTTTTCCGGATTGTGGCCGCCGACGATGAGCTGCCGCATTAACTTCCAGTACGAATCGCGATCGAGGCCACTGAGATACGTCCCCAGGCTGGGGTCAAGATCATAGCTATCGACATACTGGTGGGCTGACGCCGCCTGGTACCCGTAAAGCGAGGGGAACGCCTGCAACTCAACCAGTTTGGGTTCGAGTTCGCCACCGGCACCGCGCACCAGCCCAAAGTCCACCTGCACAAACATGGGTCGGGCCGGCTGGTTGGGTACGTTGTACTGTGGCGGCACGGACGCGTCGGACGCGCGCAGGTATTCAGGATTGTCCAGCAACTGCGCAACTAATTCGCTGCCGTACCGTGCCATCTGGTCGAGCAGCGACTTAGGAACGAAGCACGGCGTCTCCGACACGCGAAAGCCGATGTGCGTGCCGCACTCCCGATCAAGCCCGTGCAGCAGAGCTTGATATTTTTCCGGCGTGAATTTCCGGTTGAACTCCTCGCGCAGGGCGGGAATCATGGTCAGGCCTCGATGAGAAAACGGCCTTTCTCCATAATTTGCTGACCGTCAACCCAGATGTTGAACTTGGTGCCCACCACGTCAATGTGGGTGGACGAATACCATTTCGCCCCGGTGTGCTCGCCGTAGGGATTGCCGAACGCGATGTGAATGCCGGGGAACTTTTCGTCCTGCAGAATCTGCCCGATCACATGGGTCAGCTCGATGTTGGTGCCGATGGCAAACTCGCCTACCAGATCGCTGCTTTCGTCAGTATGGGTGTAGGCCCAGAATTCCTGTTCCAGTTCTTTGTTTTCGCTGGAAACCGCGGTGATGCGGTTTTTCTTGATTTCGATGGTCAGCGGCTGACGGGCAAGATCTTGATACTTCTCGCAAAGATAATCGCCTACCACGCCATCCACCACGCAGACCCCGTTCACCTCGCCGGGCGTGGTAAAGATTTCGCCGCCGGGAAGATTACCCCATTTGTCGGGGCTGATGATGCCGCTGGTCTTGATCCAGTGGAAATCGGGATTCAGCGTAGCCGTAAAATCACTCCCGGCGGGATTGGTGCAGCGGACCTCTTTGGCGTGGGCCACGATGTCCATCACCTTGCGGCTCAGCGCGTCCACCTTGTCGTAATCGGCGCGCATCCCCTCCAACATGATCTGGTGATTGATGTTGACCATGTGCGCATGGCGCATCCGGCGTCGGTTCACGATGTCGGTCATCTGCATGCGCGACTTCAGTTCGTTGCGCTGGACCTTCACGGCAAAGATGCTGACCTGGCTGGTCTCCATGTCCTCGGCAATCTCGGCCGGCAGTTCGGTCAACGGACGCGGCGCAAGATCTTCCAGCACGAATGCCTTGAAGGGCGAGCCCAGCGTCTGCAGCTCGTGGGCAATACTGGCGGCGATTTCGCGGCACTCATTGTCGGTAATGATGGTGACCTTCTCCGTCGGCTGAATGCGGAGGCAGGTATGGACCGCATTGTGGGCGCCCGGCGAAAGTTCGGGATCGAAGGAGGTTTTGCTGAGGTCGGTTAATACTGGCTGCGTCAAATCAATCCTTTCTGGTGCAACTGGTACTGGGATGCGGAAGCCTACCTTCGGGCTGCTGACTGTTCGAACACGCCTACACGGGTTTCAGCGACCATGTAATCGACTACCTTGGTGAGGTCCTTGGTTTCCTCGAATACCTTTAACTGGCGATCGGCCCCAGTGCCCATTTCGAGCATCTGGTGAATGTAATTGATCTCGTCCTGCGAGCCAAGCTCTTTGGCCGCATCCGCAATCAGGTCGAGATATTCCAGCATCAAGTCGCGGACCGGGACCTCTTCCTCTTTACCGAAGTCGATCAGCTTGCCCTGGATGCCATAACGCGACGCCCGAAACTTGTTCTCCATGATGAGCGAACGCCCGTAGATGCGATAGCTCTTGTTGTGTGCGTGCAACTCATACAGCATGGCCATCGTCGCCTGGATCAGCGCCGCAATCGCGACCGTCTCGTCCAGTCGCATGGGAATATCGCACACCCGGACTTCCAGCGTGTTGAAGAAGGGATGCGGGCGGATGTCCCACCAGATCTTCTTGCCGTTATCGATGCAATTTGTCTTGACCAGCAGGGCCACCAGGTTTTCATACTCCGACCAGTTGGGAAACGTATCCGGAATGCCGGTGCGCGGAAAGCGCTCGAACACTTTGCAGCGGTACGACTTGAAACCGGTGTTCATGCCCATCCAGAAAGGCGAGTTGGTGGATAGCGCCAGGATATGCGGCAGAAAGTACCGCATGGAATTCATGATGTGGATCGCGGTGTTGCGGTCTTCAATGCCGATGTGCACGTGCAACCCGAACACCAGGTTGGCGCGCGCAATCAACTGCATGTCCTCCACCACCTGCGCGTAGCGCTCGTCGGGATAAATCTCCTGCAGCTTCCAGTCGGAAAACGGATGGGTGCTGCCGGCAGCCAGCAACATGCCGTGTTCACTGGCCAGGGTGATCACTTCGCGGCGCAGCGCCTGGATATTTTCGCGAGCTTCCTGAATGTTGCTGCACACTCGCGGTGCCGACCTCGATGACCGACTGGTGCATCTCCGGCTTGACTGCTTCATGCAGGGCCAGTTTCGCTTTGGAAAGAATTTCCGACGTGATGTGGGAGCGCAGGTCACGCGTGTCCCGGATCGATCGTCTGGTATTCCTCTTCAATGCCGATGCTAAAGCTTGGTCGACTCATGCTGCGTTACCCCCTGGACACCCGCTTGCGTGCTGGTTTGGATGCAACTGCAGGCGCTGGCGTGCTCTCCGTCGGGCTGGGATTTTCCGTCGATCCCCCGTTCAGGAATGCGCTCCAACGGTACTCGGACACTTTGCCGGTATGCTCTTTGGCTTTGCGTACGGCAAGCTCGGCCACATTGTTGACAATCCAGTCGAAGTTTTCCTGGCCGACCGAGTTCACGTCGGCGTCAGGAGCGGGATTCATGAAGTCGATGGCGTAAGGAATGCCGTCTTCGCAGGCAAACTCAACCGTGTTGAGATCGTAGCCCAGGGCGCGACAAAGGGTTTTGCAGTCGCGCTCCACCCGCTCCAGCAACTTGGGATCAGTGGGCGGAGGATTTTTCACATAACGCTCGTGGAAGGGCAGAGAAGGATCGTAGTGCATGATGTGCACCTTCTCCTGGCCGACCACATAGCAGCGGAAATATTCCTTGAACTTCACGCCACGTTGCAGCGTCATGCAAAGATCGCGCGATCTGATCGTAGGCGTTGAAAAACTCTTCCGGCGAATTGACCTTGAACACGTCGCTCCAGCCGCCGCCGTCAAAGGGCTTGAGGAACGCGGGGAATCCCACGTAGCTGAAGATGCTGTCCCACGGCATGGGGAACTGCAGGTTGCGCATGGAGCGATCGGTGGTGCCGCACGGGATGCTCTTTGTGGGGAATCAGCACGGTCGGCGGAATGGCCACGCCCAGTTTCTCTCCCAGCGCGTAGTTGAAGAACTTGTCGTCGGCGCTCCACCAGAACGGGTTGTTGATGACGCAGGTGCCCGACAGGGCGGCGTTTTTCAGGTAAGCGCGATAGAAGGGAATGTCGTGCGAAATACGATCGACGATAACCTGGTAGGGAGAGGGCTCGGCCATGCGCACCTCGCCGATGGTGGCGAGTTCCGCCGAAATCCTGGGTCGCCCATGGAGTTGATCTTCTCCACCAACGCCGGTGGGAATGTGGTCTCCATGCCGAAAATAACGCCGATCTTCTTCACAAATGACTCCTTAGGATAGCGACACGAATGCCTTCGATGGATTCGTATTTGTATGTGGGAATGCCCGGGAAACGTGCGATTGGGCGCACAACAGCTTGGTTAATTGTAGGCGAAAACCCGCAAATTGAGTAGCAAAAGTGCCTCATCGCGGGTTTCGTCGAACGCTGATCCTGCGAAGTCCAGCTGCATCTATCGCTGCAGATAGACAACCTGCAGCGGATTCGAGAAGCGTGTCTGGGCGGGCATCCCCGCATCGCGAAGGTCTTTCAGCGCGTCGGCTGTCGGCTCAATCAGGGCCGATGCGGCGGCGTGATTGCGAAGATCGTCCAGGGTCCAGAAATTCAGCGGATAGTACTGCGACAGGTTCAACTCCAGGCGTTGATGCAGATAGGGATCGGGCCCGGGCTTGGTCTGCCGACTGAAATCCGAAGGTAGCAGAAGAATGCACTGTTCGGGATGAGCCGAGTAATGTTGCGCTTCCAGGAAAATCAGCGGGGAAGTAAAGACAAAGTAACGCTTGCCCTCAAGCTGCAGCGAGCTTTCGATCTGCAGGAAGGGCCGAATGCCGGTCGCCTCAACCTTGTCGGGATGAGAGACCACAGTGAGTTGCTGGCTCACGCCCCACGCGCCCAGCAGCAGGAAAATTCCCATCGAGATCTGCGTGATGCGCCGGAAGTGGCGCCACAGCAAATACGAGAACGCTAAGGCGACTCCCGGCAAAACACCGATGAAGTAGCGGCTGTAGAACGCGTTGGTCTTCCACTCGGCGACCACAAAGGCGGCCAGCGGAATTCCCAGGAAGAGCCAGCCGATGGCTTCGGCGGACTGCATGGGCTCGACCGCTTCGCGTCTTGTCGGTGTCGGTGCTGACCAGCACAATCCAGATCATGATGAGTGCCAGCAGGAACAATCCGTCGGGAAACAGCTGCGAGAAGATAGCCCGCAGTTCGGGAAACGATGGCCGGTTCCAGTAGCCGCCGGAAAACTTGCGCGAGAACGACAGGATGAGCGGCGAGAACAGCAGCACCGGAATGATGGAGCCTACGATGCCGGCTATCACCTTCAACGACGGCTTGTGTCCTGGCTTCCAGCGAAGGATCTCCCACAGAACGTACGGCGCCAGACACATCACGAAGTAGTAGTGGCAACAAACGCCCAGGAAAAATGCCGCGCCAAACAGGATGGCCGGCCAGCGCTTTCCCGCCGTGTCATAAGTCCACGCCCACAGCGCTACCGCTGCCAGCATGAAATACAGCGCATAGGAGCGCGCTTCGAATCCGTAGTAGGGAAGGAACGAGCAGGTGGCGACCGAAAGCGCAATCAGTCCATGCAGGCCATTGGTCAGGCGGCGTGCGCAGTCGAAGATGACCAGTAGTCCGACGGCCATCGCGATCATCGAAGGCAAGCGCGCTCCGACGTCGCCGGGGCCGAACATCGAGTCGAAAAATCGCACCAGCATGTAGTACGTGGGAGGCAGGGCATCGACGCCGTTGCCCAGTGCGGTCCAGATTGCGCCGAAGCTGGGCAGCTGCGCGATGTGCAGGGTAAACAACTCGTCGAACCAGAAGACGCGATGGGAGGCGATGTAGATGCTAGTGGCAAAGTAGAAGACCGCCAGCAGAACTGCGACCACGTAGGTCCAGATGGGAGTTGCTTCGGCCTCAGGCCGGCGGTTTTGAAAAGTGGTGCGGTGCAAGCTTTCGTTGACCGAAGTCTGCATGTCCCCTCACGTGCCGACGGGACCGGACCAAGTTGCGAAACCCGTCGCAAATCGTACCTGGCCGCGCCCAGCGCGCAATTTGTTCGATGATCAAGCTCTGGCCTGCGAGTATGACAGGAAATTTTCCATTCGCCAAAGCCGACGCGCCAGTCGTCTGACGTTGGCGAGGCTGCAAGGTAGAATGTCTTTCGTCTATGGAGAAGCTCGATGTCGCGCCCGGCCGGAAAGACGCTCCAGCCTCAGCCGCAAGCCAACGGCCGGACTCCCTGCTGAAAAAATATTGGGATCTGCTGGGCGTTGTGCTGCTTATGCTGGGCTCGTTTCCCACCATCTGGCTGGCCCAGCGCACGGTAACCTTCGTCCCCAACCTGGGACTCATCGACGACAACTGGCATCTCGACGGGACCTTCAAGGCGCTGCGCGGCATCTGGATTGGCCGCGACGTCGCCTTCACCCACGGCCCGATCTTCCAGTGGCTGTCGTCGATTCCGGCACATTCGCTGCCGCTGTCGTTCGGCGCGCTCTACGCTACCTGGAACACCATCCCGCTGTGGTGCGCCATTCTCTTCGCCTACCTTAGCCTGCGGCTCCTGCTGCCCGAGCAGCCGGCATGGAAGCGTTTTGTTCTGTTGCTGGTGTTTTGCTCGTTCTGGGAAGCTTCGCTGCGAACCACCTTGCCCGTCCTTCTGTTCGCGGTGTTCCTGCGTAGCTGGTACGCGGTCCGGGAAGGGCGACTGCACAGCTCGATCGCCGGAATCGCTGGCGCGTTGTTGTGCGCCGGTGCGTTTCTGACCGCCGGCGACACCGGCACGTACGCAACCGCTGCATGGTTTATTTGCTTCGCCGCGATCGCTCTGGAAACCCGGCGAGAGCATTTTGTCCCGCAAGCTACATAACGGCGCTAGGCACATACGTGGCCGCGGCGATGATCATTGCGATGGCCGTCAACACATTCATGGCCACGGCGTTCGACTTCAAATTCTGGGGGGAGTCGCTGGCGCAAGTGGCGGTGTATCGCTGGGCCACGCCGGCGGCCATGACCGACAAAGGCGGGACTACATCTGCTGTCGGCGCTGCTGATTTCGCTGGCCGTCTTCGCGGCGCGATGGCTCACGCGGAAACCGGGCGCCTGGCCATCACCCAGCGCACGGGCTTCCTGGTGGGCGGTTATGTCTTTGGCCTGGCCGTGATGCAGAGCGCGCTGGTACGCTCCGACATCGGCCACGTCATCATCGGCGAGTCGGCCATGATCTTCCTTGTCGAGCGCGATCCTATTCTCGTTCGAGGGACAGGCCTCCTACATTGGGGTATTCGTTGTCCTGGCTGGGTCCATGCTGTTTTCGCATCCGGTTTTCCGACCCTCCAGTGTTCTCCGGCTCTACGGGGAGCTGCAAAACCCGGTGACGGAATGCCCGGCGGGCTACAACGGAATTTGATCGCGCCTGCTACGTTGATCCACGCACACCGCAAATGTTGAATGCCGCATCTGGCTTCCTCGCCCAGCACAGCGGCGTGAATGATTCGATCTTCGTTTTCCCTTATCAGACGATGTATGGACTGGCGGCGCGCCGAAGCGTAGCCGGAGGCCTGATGCAGGCTTACACCGCCAGCGGCCCTGAACTCTCGCGGATAGAGATCTCAGGTCTGGAAGGGCGGTCGATTCCCGCCGCGCTGTATTTCCCGGACGACGATCGGCGGCACATGTCGGAGGCCGAGGTGGCGCGCTGGTCGCGCAATTACCTCAGCGTCCCGGTCGACGGCATTCCCAATTTCACCCGTATCCCCGAAGTTTGGTTCTGGATGCTGCGCCACTACCGCACCGCGGGGCAGATCAGCCCCGGCGTCGTCGGGTTGCAGCGGGACGACTCGCGCGCTGCCCGCATCGCGCTGCAGGACCGACCGCTGGGCCTGCCCGGGAAAACCTATGCCATCGACGAACGCAGTGCGGCCACCAGCATTGGTTCTCCCGACTGGCCCGCCGGCTTCGACTTGATACGGCTGCGGCTCACCGTTCGTTATCCCATATGGTGGAAGCTGCGTAAGCCGGAGCGGCTGCAACTGGAGATCACTCGCGCCGACGGCTCGCGCGATGTGCAGTGGCTGATCCTGAAGCCTAACGTGTCGACCGAGGTCTGGTTCTATCCCTGGGATGCCTCTGACCTGGCTGGCTACTTCGGCGCCGATGATGCGCAGTGGCGAAGCGGGCCGCGCCCTGCGATCACCGGTTTACGCCTGTTGGCAACCCCGCTGGACTGGGTATCGCAGCAGCCGGAGTCGATCAGCATCGAGTCGGCAAACGCCGTGAAGTTGACGCTGGCAACGCGCTAGAGATCCTTATTGCAAAACTTCGCTGTCATCCTGAACGACAGCGAGGGATCCCTATCCTAATAACAATCTTGCGGGCTCGTTTCTGAGCACGCCTTCCCAACCTCCTCCCTTGGGAGGCTTCGGGTAGAGCTGACCTTCAGGTCAGCGTCTGCGCGGCTTGCCTACCATCAAGTCGGCTTTCAGCCGACGACACGGCCCGCGGTGATTATTATCCAGGTCCCATGTTGTAAGATTTCGCAGTTTGCTGTGGCTGTCGCTTGGCTTGTAAAGGGTAAACTGGAAACTCGGCCCCAATGCTCATCATCCCCACTTACAACGAGAGCGACAACATCGCGACGCTGGTCGCCCGCATTCGTAAGGCCGCCGGCGACGAACCCATTCTGTTCGTGGATGACAACTCCCCGGACGGCACCGCCGATCACATTCGGCGCTTGCAGGCGACGGATCCCAATGTCCACCTGTTGGCGCGCCCCGGCAAAGGCGGCTACGGATCTGCCTGCCGCGACGGCATCAAGAAAGTTCTGCGGGAAAATCTTGCCGACTATGTGATCCAGTCCGATGCCGACCTGTCGCATCCGCCCGAACTGTTGCCGCGCATGATCGAGATGCTCCAGACCAGCCCGGTGGTGATTGGGTCGCGCTACGTTGCGGGAGGTGGAGCGGAAAACTGGGACATCCGGCGGCGCGCTCTCAGCTTTGGCGCCAATCTTTACGCCCGCACCCTGACCGGCGTCCCGGTGCACGACATGACCGCGGGCTTTGTCGGTTATCAAGCCGATGTGCTGCGCAAGATAGACCTCGACGCCATCCAGTCCGAGGGCTATGCCTTCCTAATGGAAATGAAGTTCACCTTGCATCGCAAGGGAAGCACCTTCCGCGAATTCCCCATCGTGTTTCACGAACGCGAGGCGGGCAAGTCCAAGTTCAGCCGCAAAATTCTTTTCGAGGGCGTGCGCTTTCCGCTGAAAGCGTTCGGCAGGCGCATTCGCGGCGCCTGACTACTGCGCCAGAGTGGAAGCTGACGGCGTCGGCAGCCTGGATGTCCACCGACCCGGCCTGCTGCGAAAACCAGTCGAACGGCGTCACCAGCAGGCGAAGATTGGTGATCGCCGGGCGCGGCGAATTGCGCCAGCGGCTCTCATCTGAATCGAAATAACGCGAGAGGTCGGTCTCCTTCCAGGGATAGAACCAGATTTCCGAGCTCACATTCGGCTCGACCACAAATGTCCTCACCGCGCGACTGCCGTCGGCGCGGGTGATTTCCAACTGCAATCGCTCCGGCTTGCGCAGCTTCCACAGCGGGCTGTAATGAATTTTCAGCCTCAAACGCAGGAAGTCCGCACCCCCGGCCGGCCACTGCGGTGCTCCCAGGTCGATGGTCGCAACGGAGTCCTGAAGCGGATAAGTCTTCGCGGGCAGAGAGAGCGGAAATTCCTGCGTGGAAATTTTCGCCGCGCGCGCTTCATCCTTCTGCAAGCCGAAGATTCCCGGAGCAATCTCCTGATCGGCGCGGTAGTTGCGAAATACCCAGAACCACACATCCGGCGTTCGAGTGAAGTTGCTGACGTCGTCGATGGGCAAGCTCAGGACGCGGACTTCCCATCTCGTTCGGGCCTGCATCGGGGAAGTACAAAGCCACGGGCGCCGCCGCCCGCGTCATGCCATCGATATCGAACTTCGACAGGTACTTGCCGTTGGCCAGGAAGGTTTGTTCCACGCTGCCCGCTTCAACGCGACGAGCCGCCACCGGAAACAGGTATTGATAAGGGTAGATCAGTACCGGCTGATGTTCGTTGCTGTGCTGCTGCAGATAGCCCACTGTCGTCTGCATGGTGTCGGCAAAAGCGTTTTGATAACAGACGTGATCGAACTCGCGATACCCACCTGGACAAGTGGTGCTGGGATGAAGCATGCGCGCCAGGCGAAAGCGAATGTTGTCTGGCTGGAAGATCGCCGGCGGCTGGGAAAACGTGACCGAGCAGGCGATAGCCGCCAGCGCTGCCACCCCCGACGCAACCGGTGAAGCGAAAGAAAAAAGAATGGCTCCGGAAAAGAACACAATAGGGAAGACCCCAAACACAATGTGGTTGGGGTCGGAGCGGACCAGGCCGCTTTGCATCGACAGCGCGGCAAAGACAAAAGCACTCAGCAGGAAGCCAGTGCGCGCCGTCAGCACCGTCCGGTCAGCCGGGACGAAGAAACGCAATAGAAACAGCGCCGCGCCGACGACCATCGGAGCCAGCAGGCGTATCGCGCCGTCCGGCGACATGGGAGCAGGCTCATTCCAGCGGTGTACCGACACCAGGGCCAGAGAAGTTTTCCAGAAGTGAAAGTCCAGCGGGCTGGCGATCATCAGTGTTGATCACGAAGACCAGCACCACGGCCGTGATCCCGAATGCGGCTACCCCTAGCGCATAGCCCTTGAACTTCGGCGCTCCCGGCGGCCTTCCCATACCACGCCAGCCAGGGATATCAGCCACGCCGCAACACCGTAAGTTCCCGTGTCGGCCGAGTACCAATAGGCCACCGCGGTCAACAAAGCGCTGCCGCAGGCAAACGGCACAGGCTGCAGACGGCCTTCGCGCACGGCGTACCATCCGCGCAGAAATAGCACGAACAGAAAGATGCCAAGCGCTGTACGGCCATCCCACGAAGTCCAGAAAACGCCCAGCAAGAGCAGCAGGAGGAATCGCTTCCACGCCGGCTGTTCCGGAAGGAGCAATCGCAACGCAAAATAGCTGAACAGGATGGCGCACCACAGCAGCAGCGTCCGGTAGCTGGTGTAGGTGTGGCCCAGGGAAAATCCGGCCATGCGGGAGGCGCGGCCATCAGCCAATGCGCCAGCGGTCCATAGAGGAAAGCAACATCGCGGCCAAAGTAGATGCCGTGCGTGACCTTGTACACCGCGTCCTGCACCCAGTGATCGTCAAACGCGCCGGGATGCTGGATGGGAACGACCGTCTGCGGCGAAAGCCATGCCAGCGGGAGCGACGCCAGCATCAGCAGCAGAACTGCCAGGAAATCCCAATGGCGTACGAGCACTGCGGAGGGCCGCTTAGTGGCGGACGGAGGCGCTGGTGAGCCCGGCCTGCTCACCACGTCGTCAAGGTTCGGCATAGGCGAAGCAATTCTATCGCAGCATGCCCGCGCCTATCGCCAACCCAGTAAACATGCGCGCGGCAAGCGCACACGTAGGCCTGTGTTTGCTGTGGTAGATTTGAACCGGACGACCAGTCGTCGGCTCAATCGCCGCAACCGCACACCATTCGCTGGATCGCAGGAGACGCCGTGGCAGCAAGGACAGTTGTGATCACCGGAGGCGCCGGTTTTATCGGCGTCAACGCAGCCGAGGCGTTTATCGCTGATGGCTGGCACGTGATCGTGTTCGACAATCTCTCGCGCAAGGGAACCGACCTCAACCTGCGCTACCTGCGGCAGAAGTTTCCCACGCAATGTGAGTTCATCCACGGCGACGTCCGCTACGACCACCATTCCTTGCTGAAAGCCGTGTCCCGCGCGGAACTGGTATTGCACCTCGCCGCCCAGGTCGCCGTTACCACGTCGATCGTCCGGCCGGTTGAGGATTTCGAAATCAACGCCCACGGCACCTTTAACCTACTGGAAGCGGTGCGCGAAGCCGGCAACCAGCCGATGGTGATTTACTCCTCCACCAACAAGGTCTATGGCGGCATGGAGGACGTGGCCGTCGTCAAAAGCGACACTCGCTACAGCTTTCGCGATTTCCCGAATGGCATAGCCGAAGATCGCCCGCTGGATTTTCATTCGCCCTATGGATGCAGCAAAGGCGCCGCCGATCAGTATGTTCACGACTACGGTCGCATCTATGGCATTCCCACGGTAGTGTTTCGCCAGTCGTGCATCTACGGTCAGCGACAGTTCGGCGTGGAAGATCAAGGTTGGGTGGCGTGGTTCTCCATCGCTGCGCTGCTGGAGCGGCCGATCACCATTTACGGCGACGGCTTACAGATTCGCGACCTGCTGCATGTGGACGACCTCGCTGCGGCCTACAAAGCAGCGGCCGCCAACCCGGCAAAGTCCGCCGGCCAGGTATTCAACATGGGCGGCGGTCCGACGCGCACGCTCTCGCTGGTGGAGTTATTGGCCTTTCTGGAAAAGCGCCTCAACAAGAAAATTCCTCTCAGCCATTCCGAGCCGCGGGCGGGAGATCAGCCGGTGTTTGTAGCCGACATTCGCAAGGCTGAGCGCGAGCTGGGATGGAAGCCTGCCATCGATCCTCTGCCCGGTGTCGGTCTGCTGATCGACTGGATCCTGCAGAACCGCGCCGACGTGGAGCGCGTGGTGCAGACCTTCTAGGTGACCTCTACCGACTCCATGGCTAAAAGTCACGTCATCATTCCCGCCTACAACGAAGGGCCAAACCTGGGGACCGTGCTGCAACAGTTGCAGCAACTTTCATGCACCCTGCCGCTATCCGTGATCGTGGTGAATGACGGGAGCCGTGATAACACCTTGCAGGAGGCGGAACGCTTCCGCGATAAGCTCGATCTCCAGATCGTCACCCACCCCGTGAACCTTGGTGTGCCGATGACGTTTTACGACGGGCTGGTGGCAGCGGCGAAACGCGCCGATCCGGGCGACTGCATCTTCATCATGGAAGGCGACGGTACCAGCGACCTGGCGCTCATGCCGGAGATGGCGCGTAGGGTTTACGCCGGCGACGATGTAGTGGTGGCGTCGCGCTACATTCGCGGCGGCGCGTACGTGAATTTTCCCTGGCAGCGGACCGCTGGCAGTTACCTGGTCAACCTGGTACTTTCCGTTTTCTTCCACGTGAAGGGAATTACCGACTACACCATTTTCTATCGCGGCTACCGCGCGGAAGCGGTGCAAAAGGCACTTGAGCATTACGGCGACGGTTTTGTCGCCACCAAGTCTTTTGCGGCAAATCTCGAAGTGCTGTTGCGCGTCCTGCCCTACAGTAGCCGCTTCAGCGAAGTACCGCTTCGCTACGACTACGGCCTGAAGAAAAGCCAGAGCAAGATGAACCCGCTCAAAACTCTCCGCGAATATCAGGGACTCATCGTAAAGCGCCTGATGGGCAAAGTCTGACCCTGCGCGCCGCCTTCCCTGCTCCATTCCGGCACTGAAGTCAGCAGTTTGCCGCACTCCTGGGGCTCTGCCGCCATTGTCGACATGTACAATACAAGGCGTCACGAGGGTAGCTGTTGCTGCCCGACGACGATGCTTCATCTGAAGGCGATCGTGCGGTTTTTGACCTTGGTTGTCGGGAGCAGGGAATGCGTATTGCTGTAATCGGATCCGGGTACGTCGGCTTGGTTACGGGTGTTTGTTTTGCGGAACTGGGCCATGCCGTCACCCTGTTTGACAACGATCCTGCCAAACAACAGGCCTTGCAGCAAGGCTTGTCCCCGATTCATGAGAAGCACGTTCCCGAACTGCTCGAGCGGCACTCCGGCAAGAACCTGATTTTCTCCAACTCGCTCGCCGAGTCCATCGACAGCTCCGAGGCGATTTTTATCGCGGTAGGAACCCCGCCAACCGTTAACGGTGAGGCCGATCTGTCTTATGTGGAATCGGTGGCCCGCGAGATCGCAGCCAGCATCAAGGACTACAAAATCGTCGTAGGCAAGAGCACGGTGCCGGTGTACACCAGCGAGTGGGTGCGCCGAGTCATGCTGCTCAACGGTGCTCCCTCCCACCTGTTCGACGTCGCGTCGAATCCCGAATTCCTCCGCGAAGGCACCGCGGTCACCGACTTTCTTTATCCCGACCGCATCGTGATTGGGACGGAGACGGCCGCCTGTGCCGACCGCCTCCGCAAGATCTACGAACCGCTGCTTGACGGCTCCTATTACGCCAAGGCAGGCACCATTCCCCCGCCCAAGCCGGTGAATGGTGTGCCCTCGCTGATCGCCACCACCGCCAAGAGCGCCGAGCTGATCAAGTACGCTTCCAATGCCTTTCTGGCGATGAAGATCAGTTTCATCAATGCCGTCGCGACGCTGTGCGAATCGGTAGGTGCGGACGTGGACCAGGTGAGGGAAGGCATCGGCTCCGACTCCCGCATCGGCCGGCAATTCTTGAACCCCGGCTTGGGCTACGGTGGCTCGTGTTTTCCCAAAGACCTCTCCGCCTACCGCGCAGTGGCACGCGAGTGCGGCTATGACTTCCGCCTGCTGGAAGAGGTCATGCGCATCAACAACGAGCAGCGCGAGCGCTTCCTGCGCAAGGTGCGACATGCCCTGTGGACTCTGAAGGGCAAAAAGTTGGGGGTGTTAGGGCTCGCGTTCAAGGGCGGCACCGACGACGTGCGCGAGTCGCCTGCCATTGCCGTTGTGCGTTCGCTGATTGAGGAAGGCTGCAAGATTCAGGCGTACGATCCGGCGGCGACCGATAACGCTCGCGAAATCCTGGGCGACAACTGCATCCAGTATGCAACTTCGGCGCTGGAAGCGGCTCAGGGCGCGGATGCGTTGCTGGTGCTTACCGACTGGGAGGAATTCCGATCCATTGATCTGGCGCGGCTGCATGAAGTCTTGCGCTACCCCATCGTCATCGATGGCCGCAATACCTTCAGCCCGTCAGCCATGGCGGAAAACGATTTCATCTACACCAGCGTCGGCCGCGCCGACGTCAGCCATCAGTACGGTGCAGGCTCCAAGTCTCAGGCCCCGCAGCAGAAAACGCTTCAGCACCGCTCCGATCCGGACATCGTCAAAGTCCCCTGATTCCGATCATGCTAGGGAACGCCTGCCGTTCGCTCCAGCAAAACCGTCGTGCCGTCCTGGTAGTCAACCTTCCATCCGCTGGTGTGTGTTACCAGATACGCCACCGGGCTCTCCTGTGGGAACAGCACATAGCGAATGTGATACTTGTCCAATATTCCCAGCGTGTTCTTGATTCCGATCGCATCCAGGTAGTCGGCGAAGACCCCGTTGTATTCGTAGATATCGATTCGCGAGTCGATGAACACAGGGATGTTTCGCACATTCCAGATGAGGTAGCCGCCCCACAAGCAATCATTGAAGACGCGCCCGCGCGCCTGAAACTGCTGGAGGTAGTCCCGCGCCTTGACCGGATAGGAGCGCACGGTATCGCGCAGCAGATAGTCGCGGGAGGGAAAGCGCCAGACGCAACCGGCGAGAAGTGCTGCAATGATCAGGGCGTTGAGCCAGGTCTTGTCCGCCCTCGCATTGTAGGGCGGAAAGAAGTCCAGTTCCTTCGCCAAAACCGGTGTGAGCACAATCGCCGCCAGAAACAGGAAGCGGCTGTAGGTCATGGCGGCGTAAAAGCCGATCAGCAGGAACGCCGCCTCATCCAAACTCCAAAGCCGCTTGCGCACCAGGGCCAGAACGATCGTTGCCGCCAGCATGCCGAACAGAATCTTGCCGCGAATGCCGTGAAAGTCGAGGCTCATCCACTCATCGACATGATTTACATTGAGCTTCTGCTGGAAGGCGAAGTTGAAGGGATAAAAAACCAGACGGTAGCCATAGGGATTCAGGAACAAGGCCGCAAGGCTCAGGCATCCCACCCATAAGAGCTTGCGCCGTTGGACCGGAGTCCAGCACGTGGCTTGCAGTCGTCCCCAGGTTCCTTGCCGCAATCCACTGGCGCAAAAGACGGCAAACAATACCATGCCAATCAGCCACGAACCGTGCAAGTTGGCCCACAGCGCAAACAGCGAAGGCAGCAGCCAGGTCCGAGTCGTGGCCCCGTTTGAACTGCGCCAGCAGGAACAGTTCCGCCACCAGGCACATCCAGCCCGCCAGCAGGGTTCGCGGTCCGAAAGATACCGTGGCCAGCCAGACCGCCAGCCAGGACGCCAGGAAGGCTGCCTTAACGTTGCGGCAATGGATGTAGGCCAGCGCGAAGACCCCCAGCAGAATCAGTTCCACTTCCGCCAGCATGACCAGATAAATGCCGCGAATGCCAAACCACTGCCAGCCGAAGTAGTAGGGAAGCTCGCTCAGCCAGGCTTCGTTGATCCAGCGCGAGCCAGTTGCTGTGAACGAATAGAAATCGTGGTGTACCACCGAGTGGCTTTGCGCCAGCACTTCGGCATTGCGCAGGTGCCACCAGATGTCGGGATCGGCAATGCTGCCGCTATCAAATACGAAGATGGACGCCGCCAGCACCATCGCCAGCAAAACCGGAAAGGAAAATACTCTCTCCCATACCGCAGTTCGTGTCGGGATGGCGCGGCTCGCGCCGGTTAACGCTCGCGCCGGTAGTTCCCCCGTGCTGCTCAGTACCGATGGCACCCAGTCAGCCTAGCTCTGATGGCGGCCGGCGCAGCAAAATAACAGATTCAGTTGTGGGAACTGAGAGCCGTTCTGGGCGTCGTGCAAAATGGGAATGCAGTACAGCAACCGGTGAACTGTGATTGGGTTCGTTCCAGGTATAGAGGCCCTTCGCTGGCGCTCAGGATGACACGGGTTTTCGTGTTGGAGGGAGACGGCGAGTAGCCAGGTTCTTACCTTCACGACGCCTTTCACGACGACCTCCAAATTGGCCTTGCGTGATGGTCTTCCACTATGGCTGGCAGATCGCTCGGCTATTGCGCATCACAACTTGCATCTTTTTGAAGGTGTCATCCTGAGCGCCAGCGAAGGACCCCTATACCCGGCTGGAATGTTCCGCAGCTTTTCAAGCTCCATACCGTTCTTGCCGATGGATCAGTTGGACGAGCCGAAGGCCCATGCGACGCAGCCGAACGGATTACCGGAGAACGAACGGTTCAAGCCTGGTGGAGACGGCCATGGTCATGCCCATCCTGGTGCTTATGCTCTGCTTTGCCATCGATACCGGCTACTTCTTCATCGTGGCGGCGAACCTGGCATCATCGGCGCGCAACGCGGTCTTGTACTCCGGCCAGGGATCCGCCGCTCCTGGCCAGCAGCAACTACCGTCGGCCGGTACCGCGGGATCGCTGGCCGACACAGCCGGGGTGGCCGGGCTGGCAGGCGGCGATCTGTCGGGCCTGGCCAACCTCGCCACCCAGGCCTACGTGCAGGTCTGCTCGAAGAAAATCGGAGTTACCCACACCTCGAATGGATACATCACCAATTGCAATACGTATCCGTCCGGCAGCCTGGCCTACACGCCTGATCAGGACCCGGAGTCCAGCAACGGGATGCTGACCCAGCGAGTCGATGTGGTGTACACCGTCAGCCCTCCTATTCCCGTGAGTTTCTTCACCTTCACCATGCCGGGGTTAACCCTGCACTGGCAGGCCGAGATGCGGGGGATTGATTAGAACGTCATGCCAGCCAGGTTGCACCTGTTCACCAAGTCGATCAGGAGGAGAGCAGCGGACGAGTGCGGTGCCATGCTGATCGAGTTTTCCTTCTCGGTGTGGGCCCTGTTCCTGGTGAGCTTCCTTATCTTCGAATTCTGCATGATGATTTACACCTACAGTGTGCTGGCCAACGCCGCGCGCGAGGGTGTTCGTTACGCCATCGTTCATGGGACGGACAGTCCCACCTGCAGCGGTCCCAGCAGCGGCTGTGCCGATAGCACCGGCAGCAATGTTTCCAGCGTGGTCCAGGGCTACGCTGCCGTTTCTTTCCACGACCTGACGAACATGACGGTTACTCCCAGCTGGCCGGATGCAGCCTCCACGCCTTCCAGCCGGGTACTGGTGACGATTTCTTATCCCTACATCGCGTACTTCAGCTTGCCGGGCTTCCACTCGCCCACCATGCAGGTCACCGCCGAAGGCAGGATCGTGTACTGACATGAATTCCATCGACCAGTTACCCAGACCAAAGCCAACGCGGAGGGAAGGTCGTGTTCGACAGGCTGGTCAGGCCAGCATTGTGGTGGTGCTGATGCTGAGCTTGTTTCTGCTGGCGGTGCTGGCATTTGCGGTGGATTACACGAACCTATGGTTTCAGCGGCAGCGGGCGCAGACCGCAGCCGATGCGGCCTGCGAAGCCGGGGCGATGGACCTCTACCAGCTTGCCGGGGGCATCGCCCTGCCCGACATGGGTTTCGTTCCTGGCACTGCCGGCAACTGCAACGCGTACAGCTCGGGTGGACCTACCATGTGCTGGTACGCCGCCAGGAACGGCTTCAATGGATACAGCGGCGGAACGGAGACGGTCTCCTGGACGTTCCCCGCCTCGGTAAGCGGCGCCACGCCGCCGCCTTCGTCCATCTCGCAACATCCCTTCCTGCAGGTCTCGGTTGCGCTGCCGGTGAAGACCTACTTCAGCAGCTTGCTTACCGCCAGCCAGAATCAGACCGTAGGCGCCAATGCCAGCTGCGGCCTGACTCAGATCATGCAAGGAGCGCCCATCGTGATTCTGAATCCCAACGTTTCAGGCGCGCTGTCCTACTCGGGCGGAGCTTCGTTGACGATCCTGGGCGGCCCGCCACGCAGCATTGTGGTCAACTCCAGCAGCGCCACCGCGGTGCAGTGCGGATCGAGCGGAGTCATCGACACCAGCCATGGAGGTCCTAACCAGACCGGTTCTGACGTGGGCACCTACGGTGGCCCGCAGGTCGCTCCCGGCAGCTCTACGGGATGTTACGGGACCAACTCCAACACGGGTTTGCCCGCCGGCTTCAATGGCGGCACTACCGGCCACTGGAGTTGGCCATCCAGCCCGTTGCCTGACCCCTATGCTGGCGTTCCGGCCGCGAGTGGGATGAAGAGCGTGACCCCGCTAACCCACTCGGCTAACGGAAACTTTGTGCCCGTAGCCGCCGAGATTGATGGCTGTCCTGACCAGTCACCCACCAACTACTACGGATGGGGCCCGCCTAACTATCCGCTGAGCGGGTGCAAGGAATATGCGCCGGGATATTATCCCAACGGAATTTCGGAGAACGGCAACGACGTCATCCTCTTTCTTCCCGGGGTGTATTACCTGGACGGCGACCTGGCCATTGGCGGCAGCGACGCCATCCGTATGGCGAAGCCCTGCGCGGACTCACAAGGGGTTATCAGCGGTGCGAGCCATTGCAGTTACCTCACCAAGACGGCCGGCCCGAACGGCAGCGGCGGGGGAGGCCACTGGACCTGGCACCAGACCGACGGAGTCATGTTCTACTTCCATGGCAGCGCCAAGCCGGTCATCAGCGGGGCTTCGGGGGCCCCCGGCTATCCGCGGGTCGACAAGGTCCCGTCGACTGACTTTACCTGCGATGGCACTACTCCGCCGGCTTACCTGAACATGCCGAGTGCGCTCGATACCAACGTCCTGCTGGCGCAATGCACGGCGAACGGCAGCTACTACGACAATGCCGGCGACAGCACGGATTCGCTGGGAACGGTGCGCGGGTTGCTGATGTTCATGGACCATGCCGACACCGCCTCGCCGCAGTTGCAGGGATCGGGGAAGCTGTCCTACACCGGCACGTTGTATTTTCACTCGACCAGCTACGCAACCATCTTCCAGATTCCGGGCGGCACCACCAGCGGAACCATGATCTGGGGCAATGTCGTCACCGACCAGATGCAGCTAACCGGCAGCGGCGCCTTGACCATGGCCCTGAATCCCGCCATGACTGCCCCCATGCTGAAAGTCGCACTCCTGCAATAGGGTGCCGCCAACTCTGTACAAGTGCCAAGTGAAATTACATTGTGGTCATTCGAGTCTGATCGCGGCCTGCCAAACGGATATACTAGATTCCCTACATTTCATGATTATCCAACTCAGATTTTCGCTGTGTGTCGCCGCCCTGGTTGCCTTTCTGACGTGTGCCGCGCCCGCCTTTGCGCAACAGAGTCAGGACACGATCGCCGTATCGGCCGCGTTGCCGGACGCGCCCAGCTCGGGGCTCGACCAGGAACAGTCAACGCCGCCAGCCGCTGCCCAGCAGCAGCAGGATCAGCCGCCTCCGCAGCAGAGGGAACCGGGACCAGATCCTAAGCTGGGCGAGACGTCGAAACTAGAGCAGAGTTCCGCGTCGACTCCGGTAGCTAAGGAGCAGCCTAAACGGATTCTGTTCATCATTCCGAACTACCGGGCTGTAAGCGCCAACGCCAACGTGCCGCCTCTGGACGCCAAGGGCAAGTTCAAGCTATTTTTCGACGACAGCTTCGACTACTCAACGTTCATCTATGTGGGTGCGCTGGCAGGAATCGGACTGGCAGAAAACAGTACTCCCCAGTTTCACCAGGGAGCCGCCGGCTACGGCCGGTACTACTGGCACTTCTTCACCGATCAGGCAGTGGGAAACGCATTCACCGAGTGGCTTCTGCCCGTGCCACTCAAGGCCGACCCGCGATACTTCACCAAGGGAAGCGGTGGCTTCTTCAAGCGCACCGGCTACGCGATCAGCCGACTGGCAGTGACGCGTACCGATAGCGGCGGTACCGCGCCGAATTTTTCCGAGATTGTTGGCAACGGCGCAGCCGCTTCCGTCGCGTCGCTGTACTATCCTTCGCAGGAACGCACCTGGACCAAGATCGGCCAACGCTGGGTCGACCAGGTTGCTCTCGACGGCGTTTTCAATATTCTGAAAGAGTTCTGGCCGGACATCGCCCACAGCGTCTTCAAGCAAAACTAACGCGGTCCCACAGTGGCAGACACATGTGGGACCGGCAGTTGCCTAGGTGGCGGGAGCGGCCTCGGCCAGCGCTTCGACCGGTTCAGGCTCGGGCTGCTCCTCGACACGGGGTTCGAGCCGAGGGTCTTCTCCCGCCAGATGCGCCTCGGCCTTCTGTGAGCCCACTTGCTTGGACTCTTCCGGCGTAAGCTCGCGCAGTAAGGCCACCGAACGTCCTCCGACATCCATCTGCGCGTCCATCGTCACTTCGCGGAAGGGATCGTCAAGGTCGTTGGTATTGAGTAGCAGCTTCCACCCGCGATTCTGCGGCGACTGCGGCAACGTGTAGGTTGCGACCTCGCCGGAGGAGTTCAGCAGGATCAGGAACGAGTCGTCGATGATGGCTTCGCCCATCTGGTCGGTCTCGCCCAGGGTTTCGCCATTGAGCATGACCGCCAGGCTGCGCATCCAGCCGGTGTTCCATTGCTCATGCGTCATTTCCATGCCGTCGGCACGATACCAGGCGATGTCCTTGGACGATGGATGGTAGACCTCGCGGTCCTGGAAAAATTTCCGGCGTCGCAGGTTGGGATGCAGCCGGCGAAACTCAATCAGCTTGCGGGTAAACTCCAGCAGCTTACTGCGCCGTTCATCCAGCTTCCAGTCATACCAGCTGATTTCGTTGTCCTGGCAATAGGCGTTGTTGTTGCCGTGCTGCGTGTGACCAATTTCGTCTCCGCCGCACATCATGGGAACGCCTTGCGAAAGCAGCAGAGTCGCCAGCAAGTTGCGCTTCTGACGTTCGCGGGCCGCCAGGATTTCCGGATTATCGGTAGGGCCTTCGACACCCATGTTCCAGGAGTGGTTATCATTGGCGCCATCCTGGTTATTTTCGCCATTGGCTTCGTTGTGCTTATCGTTGTAGCTGACCAGGTCTTCCAGGGTGAAGCCGTCGTGCGCGGTGACGAAATTGATGCTGGCGTAGGGCCGCCGGCCATCGTGCTGGTACAGATCGCTGCTGCCGGTGAGCCGGTAGCCGAGATCCGACAACTGGCCCTCATCGCTCTTCCAATAACGCCGAACCGTATCGCGGTATTTGCCGTTCCACTCCGCCCACAGCACCGGGAAGTTGCCCACCTGGTAGCCGCCGCTGCCCACGTCCCAGGGTTCGGCAATCAGCTTGACCTGCGAAATGATGGGGTCCTGGTGAATGATGTCGAAGAAGGCCGACAGGCGATCGACGTCGTGCAGTTCGCGCGCCAGCGTGGCCGCCAGGTCGAAGCGGAAACCGTCCACGTGCATTTCCGTCACCCAGTAGCGAAGGCTATCCATGATGAGTTTCAGCACCTGCGGATGGCGCACATTCAAGCTGTTGCCGGTGCCGGTGTAATCCATGTAATAGCGCGGATTGTCGGGTACTAATTTGTAATACGTTGGGTTATCGATGCCACGGAAACTGAGCATCGGTCCCAGTTGATTGCCTTCGGCGGTGTGGTTGTACACCACGTCGAGGATGACCTCGATACCTTCGCGGTGCAGCGCCTTCACCATGGCCTTGAATTCCGGAACCTGAGCGCCGGAGTCGCCCGAAGTGGCGTACTGCGATTCGGGGCTGAAGTAGTTGAGCGTGTTGTAACCCCAGTAATTGCGCAGCCCCCGATCGACCAGAACCTTATCGTGGACGAACTGGTGGACCGGCATCAGCTCAACCGCCGTGATGCCCAGGTCTTTCAGATATTTCAGTGACGGAGGCGAAGCCAGGCCGGCATAGGTCCCGCGCAGATCTTGCGGAATATGTTCATTCAGCATGCTGAAGCCGCGCACATGCAGTTCGTAAATGATCGAATCGCTCAGCGGGATATGCGGCGGCCGGTCATGTTCCCAATCGAAATAGGGGCTGACCACAATGCTCTTGGGCATGCCAGAAGCGCTGTCGCGGCGATCGATGTTCACGTCCGCGTTCTCGCCACCGAAGCGGTAAGGAAAGATGGGCTTCTGCCAGTCGACGCGTCCCGAGATGGCCTTGGCGTAAGGATCGATCAACAGCTTGGCCGGATTGAAGCGCAGTCCGTGCGCCGGGTCCCACGGCCCATGGACTCGATAGCCATAAAGCTGGCCGGGTTCCAGGCCGGGCAGGTAGGCGTGCCACACGAATGCGGTCTGATCGCGCAGCTCCACGCGCTGGGTTTCCCTGCGACTGCGCGTATCGTACAGGCACAGCTCAACCTTGGATGCGTTTTCCGAATACAGCGCAAAGTTGACCCCGGTGCCATCCCAGGTGGCGCCCAAGGGGTAGGGTTTTCCCGGCAGATAACGACGTTCCATCCATCCTCCGAATTCAGCTTACCTTTGGATGCACGTTCTCGCCCAGACTATGCACAAGGCCAGCCCAACCCGACCCGCTAAATTTCCGCGAATTCGACCGAAAGAAGGAAGCATCTTATACTGCTGCAACGCGGCCGTATGCCGGCCGGTGTTCCTATGGCCTCCAGAGCACAACCAATCAGTGAGCAGGACCTCCGCGATCTTGGTTTTGGGTCGGTAGTCTCCCGCGAAAGCCAGCAACGGCTTCTCAATCGCGACGGCAGCTTCAACGTGGAGCGCCGCGGATTAGGGCTGCTGGCTTCTCTGAGCCCCTACCACCTGCTGCTTACCATGCCATGGCCACGGTTTCTGCTGCTTTTCATCGGCTGTTACCTGGTGGCCAACGCGGTATTCGCCCTGGCGTATCTGGCATGTGGGGTGAACGCGCTGGTCAGTTCCGGGCCTGGCATGGTGTCATCTCCGTTCTGGCGGGCATTTTTCTTCAGCGTGGAAACCCTGTCGACCATCGGCTACGGCAACATCGTGCCGGTGGGAGCGGCTGCCAACGTGGTGGTCACCATCGAAGCGCTTGCCGGGTTGATGGGAATTGCCATCGTGACCGGCCTGGTCTTCGCGCGGTTCTCCCGGCCCACGGCAAATGTGCTGTTCAGCAGCCACGCGGTAGTGGCGCCCTACCGCGATACGACAGCGCTGGAGTTTCGCGTCGCCAATGCCCGCTCCAATGAATTGATCGAGATTTCGGCCAAGGTAATGTTAAGCCGCTTCGAGTCTGTGGACGGTGTGCACACCCGCCGTTACTACCCATTGAGCCTGGAACGCGACGGCGTTGTATTTCTTCCCCTGACCTGGACGGTAGTCCATCCCATCGACGAAAAAAGTCCCTTGTACGGAGAGAATGCCGAGTCGCTGCGAGCTTCCAACGCCGAGGTGCTGGTCCTGCTGAAGGCCTTCGACGAGACGTTTTCCACCATCGTGCAGACCCGCACGTCCTACACCTTCGATGACGTGGTATGGGGCGCACGTTTCGCCAACGCTTTCATGGTGGATGCCGCCAAACAGTTTGCCAAGCGCACTTCCAAGAACGAAAAGGTGGCGGTCGACATGCGGCTTTTCGACATCATCGAGCCGGTAGTCGATCGATTAAATCGTTGAATATCCGGCGCGCCTCGCGCACAATGTCCTCGTTGCTTCAAACTACATATTGGTAAACAGTCTGAGACAGCGGTATAGCTTCAGCGCTGGCGGATTGTGTGTGCCTGCGCCCCAACACAAATGGAGGAACTATGGCTGAAGCAATTCTTGCCGGCATGAAGAAGGTATCCGGCTGGTCGATCGTCCTTGGCATCGTGATGATTGTAGTGGGAATCATCGCTATGCTGGCCCCCTGGGAGTTCGGGCTGGTCATCGCGCTGGTGGTGGGATGGTCCGCCATCTTCAACGGCGTGGCACAGATCATCTACGGCGTTCGCACCCACGGCGGCATGCACGTCGCGCTGGAAGTCATCCTGGGCCTGATTTACATCGTGGCTGGAATCTACCTGCTCATGCATCCGGTGGGCGGCCTGTTGGCGTTGACCTTGCTGCTGGCATCGTTCCTGCTGGTGTATGGAATCTTTGCCCTGGTGTTGGCATTCCGGATGCGCCCGCATAGCGGCTGGGGATGGGTGTTGTTCGACGCCATCGTCACGTTGCTGCTGGGCGTTCTGATCTGGGCGCACTGGCCGCTGAATTCCGACTGGGTGGTGGGCACGCTATTCGGCATCAGCATTTTCATGTCCGGCATCACCCGCTTGATGATGTCGCTGGCCATCCGCCGCGCCGCTACGCAGGCAGCTTAGTAACACTACCGATTCACGTACCCGGGGCCGCCATGACGTCATTCGTGATGGCGGCCCTGTTCTCATAGGTTGGGTGTTTCCCAGCGGTTCAACAGGCAACCGAACGGGTGGTCGTTGCGTCCTCTATTCATGCGCAGCCGAAACTATCGCGCGAATGCAATGGGTGAGCTTTTCCCGCAATATCCCACATTGAAGGAGCTGCGTGAGGCAGCGGAAACCTGCCGGGCCTGCGATTTATGGAAGCACGCCACGCAAACCGTTTTCGGCGAGGGACCGGCTAACGCCAAAGTGCTGTTCATCGGAGAGCAGCCTGGCGACAAGGAAGATCTGCAAGGTAAGCCATTTGTCGGGCCGGCGGGAGCACTGCTCGATAAGGCCTTGACGGAAGCCGGGATCGATCGCCGTGAGACTTACGTTACCAACGCCGTAAAACACTTCAAGTGGGAGGCGCGAGGCAAGCGTCGGATCCACAAAAAGCCTGACGCTACGGAGATCGCTGCCTGCCGTTCGTGGCTGGACGCCGAGATGCAGTTGGTCAAGCCGACAATCGTAATTTGCCTGGGCGCAACCGCGGCTCAGGCGCTGCTGGGGTCCTCTTTTCGAGTAACGCGGCAGCGCGGACAGTTGTTGCCGTTCGAAGGCGTGGATCACTTACTGGCTACAGTTCATCCGTCGTCGATACTGCGCGCTCCGGACGAAGAATCCCGCGAACGGGAATTTGAGCTGTTCGTGAAGGACTTACGAGTGGTTTCCGGTGTGCTGCGCAAGGGGAGAGCCGCCTGAGGGAAAGAACCGATTGAACTTGCTTCCAGTTTCTGTTCATATAGTCGCGTTTGAGGAACCAGATCCTGACGTGCTCTGGAGTTGACCTTGTCCCCCGAACTGCAGCAGATCCGCCGCGAAGTGGAACGCGTGACAGAGGATCAGAACGATTCAAGCTGGCACAGCGCTCCGCCGGGAAAATGGTCTTGTGCACAGGTTCTAGAGCACCTATTGCTGAGCTTTACAGGCACCACCAAGGGCTTGATGCACGTCATGGATAGTGGAAGGCCCCTGGGCAGCTCTGTCACGCTGTCAGACCGTTTTAAGGCGCTGGTAGTTACCAAATTGGGAATTATGCCGGAAGGACGTAGCGCGACCGCGCAGACGAATCCTGGGGATGGCCTGGAGCCGGACGCGATGCGACGCTTTTACGACGCCCTGGTCGCGATGGACGCCACGCTCGCGGATGTAGAGCGGCGCTTCGGCAGCGGCGTTAAGCTTCTCGATCATCCGGTGCTGGGCCCGCTGAGCGGTAAAGAGTGGCGCCAGTTCCACCGGGTGCACGCCATGCATCACCTCAAGCAGATCGTCAGGCATCGGCGCGAGTCGGGAGCCAATTCACGCGATCGCGAATTCTCTCACTGAAACAGACCCAGGTACCACGTCCACAGCGCCTGCCCGAAAAACACGGCTACCAGGGAAGATGCACCTAGAAAAACTCCAAATGGAATCTCGCGGCTGAGAATGGGCGTGGGATGGGTGTCTTCGCGACCGGGACGCAGTTCTTCATACAGCAGCAGGAAGATGGCGTAAACCACCGCCAGGATGGGACCGGAGAAAATTACCAGCAGGACCAGCTTCAGGCCCAGAAACGCGCCCGATAGACCCATCAGCGCGATGTCTCCGAAGCCCAGGCCATGTTGTTTGCGAATCAGATAGTACAGTGCCCACGCCAGGTAGAAAAATCCCGCGCCGGCCAGTGCCCCCAGCGCCGCATCGAGCAGGGAGAGTCGATGGATGTCCTGCACCCACCGGTTGAAGAGCCGCAGCAGGAACGCGGTTGCTGCGTAGTCCGTGGGAACGAACCAGGCAAATACGAATCCCAGTACGATGCCCGGATAGGTGAACTCGCGGGGCAGCAAGCCGGTTTCAGCGTCCATGAAGATCAGCCCAACCAGCAGAAACGCGAACACGCAGAACTTCACGCACAGCCACGATGCTCCAAACACGACGAAGCAAACCGTAAACAGGAATCCGGTGGCGAACTCAACTAAGGGATAGCGAAAAGAGATGTGCTCGTGGCAGGCACGGCAGCGGCCGCGCAACCACAGCCAACTGACCAGCGGGATATTGTCATACCACGAAATGGCCGCGCCGCAGGCGGGGCAATGGGAGCGCGGGCTGACGATGGATTCATCCCGCGGAATGCGGCTGATGCAGACGTTGAGAAAGCTGCCGAAGACGATCCCGATCACAAATAACGCGCATTCCAGGAATCGGTCCAAGGCGGTTGGTCAGCGTCCTTTGGCTAAGGTTGGTGAAAGCTCAACAGATCGCCGGTGAGGGTTGCGTCGCAATTGGGGTCGCCCGGCATATCGCCGATCCAGTTGATCTTGGTGCGATTGAACAGCCGTACTTGGGGAGTCGCTTCCTGCCATCCGTAACCGTTTTCCTCGCGAACCGGAACGTTGTAACAGGCTATATGGCCATCGTCCTCGCGTTGTTTCCACTCAAACAATGCGGCCTCCAGATCGTCCGAAAGAGATTCATTGGGACGCAGGCACAGGATCCACTCATTGGCGGCGTCCATGGCATAGGCTCCCGCCGTCACGCCCGGGATCGCGGTCTTCAGCGTGGCCCCATATTCCCGCGCAACCGCCGCGGTTTCATCGTCGGAGCAATCGTCGATCACTAGAACTTCATCGCATGGCCGCAGAGATTGCAAGGTGCGTCCTAGTCTAGGGGCATCATTGTGAGTATGCAACAGGGCAGTAATTTTTGGCATGGATTAACCGTCGAAAGGAAATGGCAGCCCACAGAAGCTGCGTATAAGAGTAGATGCAGAAAAGGCACAGCCCGCGAGTGACTGCGCCGTGAATTGTTGTTGGTCAGGACACCGGCATCCGGCCGGCGTCGCGATTGTTCTTGTTTTGCGGAGTCACGGTCAGCACGTTAATGGTCTGGAAGTTCAACACGGCCTCGGGCGTCAGCTTGATCTGCTCGCCCTTTTTCGCGGCAGCCACACCGGTTCCCGCGCCGGCGCCGGACGCCGCACCGATGGCGGCTCCGCGGCCTCCGCCGATAATGCCTCCCAGGATTGCGCCCGCGGCTGTTCCCACGCCGACTTTGGTCGCGGTGTTCTTGCCTTCACCCTTGCCGGAGCGCGACCACTGATTGGTCTGCACGTTGTAGGTTTTGCCGTTGACCGACAGCGACGTCAGCTCCAGGGTCAGAACCGAATTTCCCGCAAAGCGGCCAGCACTTCGAACATCGGACACGCGGCCCACGACATCCGCCCCCGAGGGCACAATCACTTCGCCCTGCAGCACAATTGGAGCGCTCAAACTCCCGTGAAAGCTGTCGCCTACCTGGTTGCGCTCCGAGTCCAGCGAATCGGTCAGCCGCACCGATAACTGCGTGCCGGCCGGAACCGTGATCTTCTGTGGCGGAGGAGGTGGTGGCGGAGGCGCCGGAGCGGGCGTCGGCTCAGGCGCAGGCGTTTCTGCCGGCGGCGGAGTATTACTGGCCTGCAACTCGTTCTGCGTTGAGTTCTCCATAGTCGGCTTTACGCCCTTGGGATGGCGGTTAGCCTCGGCAGTAGCAGGCTTCTTCTCGCGCGGAGCCGGTTTCCGTGTTTTCGGAGCGGCAGCGGGCGGCTCAGTTTGCGCCTGTTGTACCTGCAAATTGTTAACGACGGTTTTCACGCCGTCGATGGTGGCGGCATCGCTGGCCGCGGCACCCCGCTCGGCATCACTGCCTACGTCGCCACTCAGCGTGACCACTCCGTTCGCCGCCTGCACACCGATCTGCCGACTCTGGATGGTGTTGTCGCTGTAGATCCTGGTCTGTACATCGGTCGCAACCTGAGTGTCGGTACGAGCTGCTTTGCGGGCACACCCGGCCATCAGCGCCAAGGTCAGAGTGAGAGCTAACACTCGAAAAAAAGAGGCCTTAGAATGCATTGCTACTCCTGAATATGAACTTCAAACAGTAAAAACACTCCAGAACCAGAGTTGTCGCTCCCGAGGAGGGGCAAAAATCACCTGTATGGAAGAAAAGACGCGGCGGGCAGGACAAAGGAAGCAGCCTCCGGCAATGGGATCTTACGGATGAGATGCCGGACACTGGAGAAGCGATTTTGTCAGTGTTGGTTCGCCTCGCAGCAGGCCTTCCATAGAGAAGGCCCGGCTGCGGAGCCTTTAGCTGGGCGGTTCAGTCAGACGGTTGTTGATGGCGAATAATGCCAACTCCAAGCGGCTGGCCACGCCGACCTTGTCGAAGATATTGGTGAGGTGATGCTTGACCGTGTCTTCGCTGAGTGAGAATTTGCGCGCAATTTCCTTGTTGCTCAGGCCGGCGACGATGGTGTTCAGGATGTCCATTTCGCGCTTGGTCAGACCGTAGTTGCGTACCGGCTTTTCTCCGGACGGATTGGTCCGCATGAAGTCGACGATGTCGCCCACGGCTTCGCGTCCGATCCAATATTGCCCGGCCATGACGGTGCGAATCGCCTTCATCAGCAGCTGGGTGGCGGCTTCTTTCATCACCACCCCGCGTGCGCCCAACTGCAACGCCTGCACGATCTCCAGTCTCTCCACGGCGGCGGTCAAGACGATGATCTTGGTTTTTATGCCTTCGCCATCGGTGGAAAGCTCGCGCAACACATCCATGCCCGGAACGCGCGGCATCGCCAGGTCCAGCAACAGGATGTCAGGGTTTACTTCCCGGGTCTTGGCGGTTGCCTCCGTCCCGTCGGCAGCCTCACCCACCACCTCCAGCTCAGGTTCGGCCTCCAACAGGCGGCGCAGGCCATCGCGAAAAATGGTGTGATCATCGGCAATAACAATACGGACGGAGGGCTCGTTCTTATCCATAGGACTCGTATCCTTTCTGCGGGATGGTAATTTCCAGCCTCGAGCCGTGTCCGGGAGTGGATTCAATCACCATGTCGCCTCCCACAGCACGTACCCGTTCCTTAATGACGGCTGGACCGCGACGGAGATGGTCCAACTCGGCCAGAGTGAAACGTCCTGCGAACGGGAAGCCATTTCCGTCATCGTTAATCACCAGCTTCCACAATCCTTCCTGAGAACCGAAACGAATTACCGCGGATTGCGCCTGACTATGTTTGCGGATATTCACCAGGCTTTCCTGCACCACTCGCGCCAATTCGCGACAGGTAGCGGCCGGCAAGGTTACTTCCTGCAACTCTGAAATGAAGCGCACCGCAATCCCCGTATCCCGCGAAAAACGTTCGACCAGTTCGGCAATGAAATCAAGAAACTGATGCGGTCCGATATCGATGGGCCGCATGGTCTGCATCAACTCGCGCAGGTTCAATACTTCGTGGCGCAATAACTCCTGGATGCGTTCCAGTTCTCCCGCCAGCTTGACGTTTTCACTGCGGCGGCGCAGCACATCCACTTGCATCTCGATGCTAATGAGCGACTGGATGGCGGTGTCGTGCAACTCTCGAGCCACGCGTGCCCGCTCGGTTGCTCCCGCCCGCGAACGGAAGCCCCGAAATAGATACACGGAATACAACGCCGGCGCCACCTGTCTCATTAAATTCTGCGCGAAACGCAACTCGTGTTCGCGTTGTCTCCCCAGCTGAGCGTTCAACAGCACCAGCCGTCCGTACCAATCCCGCCCCATCTCGTGGCTGACCACCAGGACTGAGTCCGCGTCGCTCACCGGCATCTCCAGCCCGCGGGTCTGGGCAGCTTCCAGGCGGCGGCCTTCCTCGTCCAGGGCGGTCACCTTACAGGTACGATCATCGCGGCCGCGGCGGATGAAGAATGTGTGCGGATAGTCCGCCATCAATTCGACCTTCCGGTCCGCCGGCGAAATCTCACGGGCGTACAACGTGGGCTGGCTCAGTGACGGCATTTCCCACTTGAACGAACGTGCGCTGCTGCTCTGGGAAACAACGTCGTAAACCACTTTTCCCTGAAAGACCCGTCCCATCTCGGACAGCACGTTTTGCAGCGCCGTGGAAAACCGGTTCCCCACTCTCGTCATGGAGAGCAGGTGATTGGTCAGAGCAATTTCAGCCCTAAGTTCTTTTTCCGTCTCCGCCAGAAAGCCCAACAGCGATCCGGCCATCACCAGAAACCCGCAACGCATGATCAGCCGCGCCGGTTCCACCGGTGTGAATAACAGGTTACGCAGCATCGCCGGTCCGTGGGCCACGGCAATCGCCTGAAAAAACAACAAGGCGGAGCTGATTACCGCGGTCGCCATGGTTTCCACGAAGCCCCAGCGAAAAGCCGCCGCAATCAAAGCAAACAAAAACAACACAAAGAACGCACTGGTGGGCGCTTCCGCAAACAGGCACAATAGCGCCGGCCAGCCCACATCGTTGATCTGCGTGGCGATTACGAAACCGCGACTAGGCTCACCGCCTAACTCCAGCCGAATAAGCAGAAGCACACTGGAGGTGACGTACGCAATTACCAGCACTAGTCCTGCTTGGTAGTGTCGCGCCCGCAAACCCGAGTACGTCATCCAGACTGCCAGCGACGTTAGTGCTAGAAACAGTCGGGAAAAGGCCAATACGCGCTCCACACGCAAATCCTCATACTTCAGCCCGGCAGTGCGGAGCCGAGAGAGAAACCTGGGAGCGATCAGTGGCCGCAAAAAGATGATCCCTCAGTACCACTACGTTGTACGGTGGGTCGATTATGACACGAAAGCGCTATAAGGCAACTATTTTTCATCTCTAAGATGCCACGCCCTGCGGTTAACAGGAAGGTGCGACCTGATGCCGACAGGCTTGCGCTGGAGCAACTTTGGGAGCAAGATACGCCAATAAACACCTGACTTACTCGCTTGCGCCCCTTGGAAACTCCAAAGGAGGTTCGACTATGGGAGCTAAACTACCATGGAATCTTGGCGTTATCGCCATTCTCGCAGTGTCGCTGGCGGCCAGCTGCCAGGCTCAAAGCGCGCCCAAGTACGATTTGTCGAGTGAAACGAAAATCAAAGGCGTAGTGGAAGAGGTCCGTGAGGTGCCCGGCCAGACAGGCGGTGTCCTCCTAATGGTCAAGACGGACACCAAAAGCGTTCAGGTACAGGTTGCCCCGGCGGCTTACCTGAAAGAAATTGACACTTCGTTCAATAAGGGTGACGAAGTTTCCATTGTGGGCGCGAAGGTTCCGAACGCCACAGAGGAAACCATCCTGGCCCGCGAGATTACCGTGGGCAACAATACCGCCACGTTACGCGACGATAAAGGCATTCCGGTGTGGTCTGGATGGAAGCCGGCGAAGTCGACGGGTAAGTAGCTCCGAACCGGCAGCTACTTCTCGACCCGCAGGAACTCTCCTGTCGAAGCGTTGACGGCGATGCGCAGTTTGGCTTCGTCCGGACTGTTGCCGTAGATGACGTGCCAAACCAGTTCGTTCTTCGCTGCATTCCAATCGAGCAGGAAGAGCACGGGCTGCTTGGGATCTTTCTTGGTGAGTTTGTCTCCGCCGTTTTCCTGCGCGATCTTGTAGGCCTTATCACTGTCGACCTTCAGGAAGCCGATGTTAAACGGTTGGGTGGACGTGTTCGCGGGATTCCAGGTGTCCTCGGCGGTGAAGGTGATGCCTTGTTCTGGGGCATCAGAGCCAACCAGTCCCGACCAGATGAACATCTTCATCATCTTCTTGGAGGGCGACGCAAACGAAGCGCGCCACAGGCCGGCTTGTCCTTCGCTGGTGGGGGCGTCAGCGGTGAATTGCGATTGCAGGCGAAACGGCGTGGCATCCACTGACCAACTGCGCGCGGTCAAGTACATCTTCTGAAACGCAACCCGCCCAGTTTCGTATTCCGCTTGTTTGGGTGCTGGAGCGGCCTTCTTGGACTCAGTGGGGTTGTCGGAGGAACAGGCGCCGAGTAGCAGCAGAAGGGAAGCAAGACAGAAGAGTGCGGTCTTTCTCATTCGATCGATCCTCGTAACGTGAGTGCAATAAGTATGGACGCCCAGAGTAGAAGAAGGGATGCCGGGGAGGCGGCATTTAGCCGTTAGCATTTAGCACTTGGCACTTAGCAATTAGCACTTGGTTCTGGCCTCTTGCCCATAACTCTTACTTTCAGTCTGCCGGTTGAAATGCGCTGCCCAGCCTCGTCCCAGGGTTGCTAAGTGCTAAGTGCTAAATGCCAAGAGCCGAGCGCGCTCGCCCCTGCGCGTCTCACCTTGCCAGCAACGCCACCCCGCCGGCCACGAACACCGCCGCAATCCAGCGACGACGATCAACACGTTCCTTCAGGAAAATCTGCGCCGCAACCGCATTAGCAATGAAGGTGAGGGAAGCGGATGCCGGCCCCACCACACTCACGTCATCCCACGAAAGCGTAATCAATAAGCTGAAGAAGGCCAGCGCCATGAACAGCAGTCCCAGCATGAAAGCCGGGCTGGAGAGGACGCGTCGTACCACATGCCACAGACCGTGCGATTGCTTGATGGCGCCGAGATCGCCAATCTGCCGCATGGCACGCGCCTGCAAAACGTCGCCGGCAGTTGCCGTGATCACGATGGAGGTAATTCCGACCCAGGCTGTGGTGCTGGTCGTCATACTTCGCTCTCCGCGTCTCGATTCAAAACGCTGACAGGGCCGGCATCAATGCTGTTTGACGATGCGCCTGACGACGATTCTCCGGTTGTAACCGATGGGCCGGTAGCGACGAAGCCCACTCCAATGGTGATCAGCCCTATACCCAGCCAATGCGTCAGAGGAACGCCTTCCCCCAAAATCACTTTGGCCAGCAGGGCCGTGAGCACATAGCCAAACGCAGTGGCGGGCAGTACGTAGGTGAGATCAGCCCATGACAGGGCATCAAGATAGCTGACGAAGAACAGGATCAGCAGGCAGATTCCGCCTGCGATCCAAGGATTGGCGAAAGCGGTAAGCAGAAGATGCCAGTTGGCGCGGGTTACCGCACCGAACGCGCGCATCCCGCGAGCCAGGCAAACATTGCCGCAGCGACCCGAAGACGGTCACGGCGGCGAGCATCAGGTATTTGCGAACGGTCACGCTACCTTCTAACGTTGACCACTTCGGCCGTCTTCGATTCGCTGCCCGAGCCGGCGGCCGGTCCCGAGGGAGGCGTCGGCAGTTTGGGCGAATTCTGCTGTTTGCGGGTCTCGGCTACCGAGCGGTTGCGCGCCGCGCGCAGCTTCAGGAACGACTTGGCTTCCGTGTACAGACGCTTGCGGTCGGTGGAGTTGAATGCCGCCCGCTCACAATGCGGAAGATCGCCTTCGGCCGGAAATAGTACTCATCGTAGAAGCGATGCACCATCTCCATGATGTAGTCGCGCGAGATGTTGGGGTATTCGATCATCGCGACCTGGTGGCCCATTTCGTCGACCATCTGCGTGCCTTCGTTCAGGATGAAGCCGTTCGACCTTGGCGTAGTCGTAGAGTTCGGTTCCGGGATAGGCATGGGCCAGCGAAACCTGAATCGTTTCGCAATCCAGTTCCTTGGCGAAATCGATGGTGCGGCGGATGGTTTCCTTGGTTTCGCCAGGCAGGCCGAGAATGAAATCGCCGTGAATGATCAGGCCGAGCTTCTTGCAGTCGCGGGTAAAGTCACGCGCGCGCTCGACCGTGGCGCCCTTCTTGACGTTCTTCAGGATCTGCGGGTCGCCGGACTCGTAGCCGACGATGAGCAAGCGGCAGCCGGCTTCCTTCATGGCCTTCAGCGTCTCGTAGTCGGTGGTGACGCGCGAGGTGCAGGACCAGGTCAAGTCCAGCGGCTTCAGCTTCGCGCAAAGCTCGATGGTGCGCGCCTTCTGAATGTTGAAGGTGTCGTCATCGAAGAAGAATTCCTTCACCCAGGGCCAGTATTCTTTGGCTTTCTTCATCTCGGCGGCAACTGCGTCCGAGGAACGCTTGCGCCAGGGATGACCGCTCAAGCGTCTGCGGCCACAAGCAGAAGGTGCACTGCGCCGGGCAGCCGCGCGTGCTGTACAGCGAGACGAACGGATAGAGCAGGAACGGAACGTTGTAGCGCCGGGGATCGAGATCGCGCTTGTACACGTCAACCACGTCCGGCAGCGCGTCCAGGTCGGCGACAGCGGGACGGTCGGGATTGTGTACGATCTGGCCGTTCTCTGCCGCGGTAGGAGATGCCGAGAATCTCGTTCAACGGCTTGCCGTTGGCGTACTCCACCACGGCGTAGTCGAACTCGCGCCGAACGATGAAGTCGATCGCGGTGCCTTCCTTCAAAGAAGGCTCAGGCAGCGTGGTCACGTGGGGACCGACGAAAGCAATTTTCAGCCTGGGATTGGCGACCTTCATTGCCGCAGCCAGCTTGATATCGCCTTGGAACCCAGGCGTGCTGGTGAAGAGTACGAGGAAGTCGAAGTCCTTCCCAATCTTGATGGTCTCTTCGGCGTTCACCTTGTGGGGCGACGCATCGAGGAGGCGTGAACCCTCCAGCATGCCAGCCGGATATGCCAGCCATACTGGATACCAGTACGACTCGATTTCACGGGTGGCTGGCCAGCGCGAACTGGCGCCGCCGTCGTAATTTTCGAAAGAAGGTGGGTTCAGGAACAGTGTTTTCAAAGGCATAGGCTTGTAATCTATCGTATCACCTGTTAGAGGCTCGCGGAACCGCTTGAGATTCCTAAAGTTAGGTATGTTTCTGGTTCGCAGCGAGCGGTCGTTTACGGGGCTGGAATGGCCCAATTTTCCAGTTCACCGGTAAGCCGCAGGAGCTGCAATTCGGCCCGGCTGAGCTCGAATTCCGCGTCCAGGTAGGTGGCGTGCCGGTTGTCGGTGTCGAGCTGCGCCTGCTGCTCGTCCCGGGTATTGACTTCGCCGGTCTGCATCCGGCCTTTCACGGCATCCAGATCGCCCTGAGAAACTTCCCATTCGAGCTTGGCCACATCGCGGGCGGCTGAAAGTTGACGCAGCGAACGCTGCAGCTTCAACGTGTCTTCGCTGACTTGGTTTTTCAGTAAGTCGACTTGCTTGCCGGCGATTTGAGCGTCGGCATCGGCCTCGGCGGCCTTCGCCTTTTGTCCGGCGTTGAAGATGGGAATTTTCAGGTTCAGGCCGCCGCTGAAGTTATTGGCGGTGTAGTTGCGATAGTACAAGTCGTAGTTGTTGAACTTGGCCAGGTAGGCATACTGCGAGGCCAAGTCGACGGTCGGCATGTACGGTGGCTTTGTGTTCGCCAACGGCTCTGGCCTTGGCGGCCGCCACCTTCTGTTCGGCCAACTTCACTGACGCGCTGTTCTGAACGGCCAGCGCCGGCAGGTTGTCGTCCTGCGAGATTAGCGGCATCTGCGGCATGGAAGCGGATCGGTGGCGATGGAATCAGCCGGAACTCCCAGCAGCTTGGAGAGATGCTCGCGCAGCACATCGGTCTGGCTCTGGGCCTCGGCAATGCGCAGCCGGATGCGCGCGGTCACCAACTGGCTCCGGGTCAGCTCCAGCTTGCTGTCGACGCCTTCCTGTAAACGTTGCTGGCTGACGTATTCGGCTTTTTCTGCGGCCTTTTGTGCTTCCGACAAGGTCCCGATCTTCTCTGTCACCTGGCTGAGCTGTACGTAAGTCAGGGCAACGTCGAGTATGACGGCCTCGCGCTTGTCCTGCGTGTCGAAAGAAGTGGCCTTCCAGTCGATCTTCGCCGCCTTGATGAACTGGTTGAGTGGAAGATTAAACAGTGATTGCACCGAGTTGAAATTGGCCAGCGAGGGCGCCGATCCCTCCAGGGTCAGCGGAAATCCGTAGGAGTATCCCAGTCCTGATCCGACGGTAAGCTGCGGAATGTAGTTATCGCGGATTTCCTCGTAGGCTTTGCGGGCACGCCATTGGTTGATGGTCGCAATGCCCATGATGCCGCTGTGCTGCAAAGCCAGGTCAACGGCATTACGGAAGGGAATTGGCGTGGCCGGAGCGCTATCGGCGGCGAATGCGGAACGACGGGTAGCCAGGAGCGCACAGGCGAGGGCTACGACCTTCGCGTAGCGGCTGAGCAACTTCGTCGTCATCGGGAAACGCCGGGATTTTGATTGCATCCGTGCTTTACACTGCCCATTGGCGCGAAGGCGTGATCCTTACTGTACGTGGCTGAGAGCTTTTTGGGCGGGGACGAACCCGGAAGCTAACCCGAGCGCCGCCTGATATTCCGCGGCTGCGGCTTGGTTGCGTCCCATCTTTTCCTCAAGCTGGCCGATCAGGTAATGCGCACGGAAGGCCGGCGCGGATTCCACCAGCGCTCCCGACGACAAATACTTCTGCAAGTACTGCACCGCATCGGGGAAGTTGCGACTGCCCAGGTACAACTCCCGGCCGGCGTCGAAATAAGTTTCCGCAGGCTTGCCCGGCTCGGCCATGGCCAACTGTACGGCCTTCTGCATGTCATCCAGCCGCCCCTGCTCGCGGTAGAACGCCGCCAACTGCAGCCACATGTCGGCCGGGTTTCTGGCTTGCTTCACAGCATCATGAAATTGCTGCTCGGCAACATCGTTCTGCTTTTCCTTGATGGCCACCCGCGCAAGGACCAGGCGGGCTTTGGCCTTGTCGTACTTATCGACTTGCATGGCCTGTTCGCGAGCTTTATCCAGGCCTCCGCCGAGGAACGATGGAGCTTCCGTGTAGTACTGCGCCAGATCAACCCGCGCCGCGACGTTGGAAGGGTCCAGTTGCACGGCGCGTTCGAACTCAATCCTGGCCTTGCGGGCGAGACCGGGAGCCGTCAGCGGACTGGCAGATCCCGCCTTGCGGCCATACTCGCGTGCCAGCCAGAGGTGCATGGTCGCGTTGTTGGGATCGAGGCTGACGGCGCGCTCGCCATACTTAACCGCTTCGTCCCAGCGCTCCAGGGCGAAGTACACCCGGGACATTTGGTTCAGAGATTCTGCGTCGTTTTTATTGTTAAGCGCGGAAACGGCATCGTCCATGCGCCCGGACGAGAGGAGTTGCGTGACCTCGGGCGCAGCCGAGCTTACCGTGGCTGCCAACAGCAGCCCCAATGCGATGGCGAACCTGGGCCAGAGGCGTCTCACGGGTTGGCCGCTTTCACTGTCATGCCGGTTTTCAGCGACTGCATGTTGATGGCGCCCAGCGCAAGTACGGCGCCATCGGATAGTCCGCTGGTCACCTGCACGCGGGTCAGATTCGACACCGACGTCTTGACGTTGCGCCGCTGCAGTTCGTTGTCGACCACCTGGAACACATACGTTCCCTCGTCGTCCTGGTGAATGGCTTCACGAGGAACCGTCAGGGCATTCTCGTCCCGGGCCGTGACCACGGCTACGCTGACGTTGGTATTAGGCAGCAGCTTGAGGTCGTCATTCTCGATGACGCAGGTTACTTCGCCCACGGTGCGCGTCCCACGCGGTACCACGGTGGTGGGCAGGGCTTCCAGCGTGCCTTTCCAGACGCGGCCGGGTAGCGCATCCCAGGTGACTTCGACCAGTTGACCGCGCTGCAGACGTCCGATCTCGGGCTCATCGACGAAGGCGCGTACGCGAACCTTGTGCAAGTCCGCTACCTGTACCAGCAGGTCGCCGGTATTGACGAAGGCGCCGTCACGTACCGGCAACGAAAACACGATGCCGGCGTGGGGAGCAGTGACATTCGATTTCCGCAAAAGCTCCTGCGCGGCAGCCAACGAGGCGTGCGCCTCGGCTTGCTGGGCTTCCACGTGACCAACATCCAGCTTGGAATAGCGATCAGTCAGCTTCTGCTGTAGCAATTGCACATCGGATTCGGCAACGCGAAGACGGTTCTTTGCGGCGTCCACCTCGGCCTGCGATGCCGAACCGGTCTGCAGCAACCGTTGCAGGGACTCCAGCTTGAGCTTGGCTGCGTCGCGGTCAGCTTCCGCCTTTATCAGCGAAGTGTGGGTGGTGAGCAGCTCGTCCCGTGTGCCTCCACTCTGTACCGTGTTCACGCTGGCTTCCGCACCCTTCAGTTGAGCTTGGGCGCGAGCGGCTTGCAGGCGGGCATCGGAATCGTCGAGACGCAGCAGGATTTGAGCAGGCTTCACCCAGTCGCCCTGCTGGACATAGATTTTTTTCACCGTGGTGGGCATGGGGGCGTAGGCCTGGAAGTTGTCCAAAGCCTCGATTTTGCCGTTGGTTGCGATGCTGGCGGTGATGGTTTGGCGTTCGACGCGGCCTACACGGATGGTAACTTGCGATTTACGCAGGGACACAAAGGCGGCCAGCACAATCACGGCCAGAATTAAGCCAATGATGATGAGCCAGGTTCTCTTTCCGTTGCTATGCCCGTTACCGTTTTCAGAAGCAGCTGCCATTTTTTCTCGAAACTACGAGTATAACGTAGGGGCACGGCCTTACCCGGTCACGCCGGCATGATGACAAGGTAACGAGCCCGACTCGACAATGCCGGATCGAATCTGCTCGTTTGGCTCTTTTTATCAGATGCCCAACTCGGAATGAGGACGCAGAGTAGTGTGAGGACTCAACCCGGAAGGCCCATGTCTCATCCCAGATAGGCAAGTTTCATTCGGTAGTTTCCAGGAATTCTACATGCGATGGCAGCAGGTAAAGCGGGTTTTGACCGGCACGGTGAACGACGTGATGATGAATCACATCACCTCGTTCGCCGCCGCACTGTCGTATTACTTCGTGATGGCGTTTTTCCCGGCGCTAATCACGCTGGCTGCCATGGTCGCCTATCTGCCGATTCCCGACCTGTTCAACACCATCGTCGGCACGCTGGCCCGGGTGGTACCACCGGAGAGCATGGGACTGATCCGCCGGATTGTGGCCGACGTGATTTCGCCCAGCCGGGGCGCGCTGTTGTCGTTTGGCCTGCTGGGCGTGTTGTGGACGTGCTCCAGCGGATTTTCGGCCATGATTGAGGCCCTGAATGTGGCCTATGACGTTCCCGAGACGCGCCCTTTTTGGAAGACGCGCCTACTGTCGGTGGCACTGACGCTCATGGTCGGGACGCTAATCACTCTTGCGTTTACCTTCATGATTGTCGGACCCCGCTTTGGAGAATTCCTGGCTTCGCACCTGGGACTGTCTTGGGCATTTGCGCTGGTGTGGCCGGTGTTGCGCTATGTGTTGGCGGTTACGTTCATTGTGATTGCAGTCATGACTCTTTACACGTTGGCGCCTAACCTGGAGCAACGATGGGTAGCCTCGGTGCCGGGGGCCGTCATCTCGGTCGTAGGCTGGATTCTCCTGTCCGATGCGTTGAGCCTTTATTTCAGGAAGTATGCCCACGTCAACAAGACGTACGGCGTACTGGGAGGCGGAGTAGCCTTCCTGACGTGGATGTACTGGACGGGGCTGCTGATTTTGTTAGGAGCCGAGCTGAATTCCGAGATTTTGCAGCAGCAAGGCGATGGAACTCTGGCGCTGAAAGAGCCTCCGCCAGCGAAGGTGAAGCCCACGGCAGCGACCACCGCCGACATGGCGCAACCGGTGGACGACGCTCACCATTGAAGCCACTTGGGACGGCAATCTTTACTTTTGTGCAGACTTGCGGCGAGGCGCGGTTCGTTTCGCCGCGGCGCGTTTGGTTTTCGCTGGGGTGCGAGCCGATTTTTCCGGCGTCGCCGCTGCTGCTTGCTTGACTTCCGTCGCGGGTCCACCAGCCAGTTTCTGCAACGCCTCGAGGGATGGCATCTTCTGTTTCAGCTTAAGCACCGGCGCAAAGTGATCGCCGTTGTTCTTTACTCTCTCCAAAACCTGGTCGGAGTCGAAAACCAGCAGCGTTGGATCCTTCCTGGCCATGCACTGCTCCACCTCTTCCCAGGTCACCGGCGTGGAGACGGTCGGCCGTTCTTTGGCACGCAGAGAGTAAACGCACACCGTTGTCTTGTGGTCGTCGTTCTGGCTCCAGTCGACCAGCACTTTTCCCGTGCGCAACGCCTTCTTCATGTCGGACACGACCTGTTGCGGATATTGCCGCTCCAGCATCCGAGCCAGCTCATGAGCGAAAGGCTTGGTCTGGTCGTAGGTCACAGCGGTGTTCAGCGGCACGTAGATCTGCAGGCCCTTGGATCCTGAGGTCTTGGCGAAGCTTTGCATTTTGAGCTTGGCGAAGATATCGCGCACCCACACACCCACCTGGCAGCATTGCACGATATTGGCAGGCGGGCCCGGGTCCAGATCGAAGACCAGGAACGTGGGCTGGAGAATTTCTTTACGCAGCGACAAACTGGTGTGCAGCTCAAGGTCGGCGAGGTTGGCGGCCCACACCAGGGTCGCCAAGTCCTGGGCCATGCAGTATTCCATCCAGCGATTGTTGCCTGCGCTCCACACGCGCGCCGTCTGTACCCACTCCGGCCGGTGTGACGGACAATTTTTCTCGTAGAAGAAGATACCGCTCACGCCATTGGGATAGCGCTTCATGGTCAGCGGACGTCCGTGAAGATGGGGAAGCAGCGCGGGCGCGATGCGCACGTAATAATCGATGACCTGGCCCTTGGTGAACCCGGCCTCGGGGTACAGGACCTTGTCCAGGTTAGACAGCTTAAGATGCCGGCCATCCACGTCGACTACGGTATCTTTCGCCATGGCTCTCCCTCACACGTGTGTAGCAATGATGCCGTTACGCGCGCAAAGTATGCAACAGCAACCTGATGCACAGGTTGAGTCCAGGGGCTGGGCGCGGCGCGAATGTCGGTCTGCGAGACACTGCTGGGAAATATCGCAAAACCCGCATACACCACTTGCTTTTATTAACAGGCGGCAACAACGCTGAATGTCTGCTTTTCATCCAACCATGAGCTATGGCGACTGAGAAGGAACTTCCGGTAAGCAGTTCAGCTCCTCCCGAATTTCCCCCGGAGCAGCGCACCCTTTTTTGTGAAGTCCTGGAGCATCTGAACCGGGCGCGGATTCCCTACGTCGTCTCCGGGGCGTTCGCCTTGCAGCAGCACACCGGCATCTGGCGAAACACCAAAGATCTCGACCTGTTCCTGGTGCCCGACGCGGCGGCCGAGGCGTTGCGCCATTTGCAGGAACAGGGTTTTGAGACTGAGGTGCGCGATCCCGTCTGGCTGGCCAAGGCGCATCGCGACGGGTATTTTGTCGACCTGATCACCGGAATGAGCAACGCCATCATCACGGTGGACCAGTCGTGGATCGATCGTGGCTCTGACTGTGTGGTACTTGGCGTTCCGACCCGCGTGTTGGCGGCCGAAGAGTTGCTGGCATCCAAGCTATTTGTTAATTTCCGCGAGAGGTTCGACGGGGCCGACGTGGTCCACATCATTCACGGAACCAAAGGCCGGCTGGATTGGGCGCGGCTGCGCCAGTTGGTCGGTGAGCATTGGGAGCTTCTACTGTGGGAGCTGGTTTTGTTTCGCTATGTCTACCCCGGCAAACAGCAGTACGTTCCCCGCGAGGTGTGGGACGATTTGCTGTCGCGCTTCAGGCGCGAGCTTGATTCGCCAACCGGAACCTCTGCCTTCCGGGGAAGCCTGATCGACGAAAAAATGTTTGCCATCGACGTGAAAGAATGGGGCATGGAAAATCTTTTGCAGGAGCAGCGCGAGCACCGGGAACCCAAGATCGACGAGGCGGCAGGCGCGGCGCCCCTGGTCGAGGTCAAGCCATCATGAAGATTGCCGCCGTTGCCGACCTGCATTTCAGCCCGCAGGTTCATGATCGCGTCCGCGACAATTTGAACCGAGTGCGCGAGGAAGCCGACGTGCTGGTGCTGGGCGGCGACCTGACCAACTTTGGCCGGCCGGATGAGATGGAATCGCTGTTGAACGTCGTGGTCCGGCTACGCATTCCGACGATCGCCGTGCTCGGCAATCACGACTACGAGAGCGGCCACGCGGCCGAGCTGATGAAGATGATGACCGAGGCGGGAGTGAAAGTACTGGACGGTACCGCCTACGAGCGCGATGGGGTGGGATTCGCCGGCACCAAAGGCTTTCCCGGCGGCTTTGGGCGCGGTGCGCTGACTGCATTCGGCGAGCCCGAGGTAAAGGCGTTTGTGCAGGCAGCGATCGACGAATCGCTGAAGTTGGAGCGGGCGATCTCGCAACTGCGCACGAACAAACGTGTCGTGGTGTTGCACTACTCGCCCATAGCCGAGACGGTGAAAGGCGAGCCGCAGGAAATCTATCCTTACCTGGGCAGCTCGCGTCTGGCTGAGGTGGTTGATCGGCACGGCGCCGACCTGGTGGTGCACGGCCACGCCCATGCCGGCAGTCCGGAAGGGAAGACTACGGCGGGATGTCCGGTTTACAACGTAGCCATGGCGATTAACCAGTCGCTGAATGGCGGCGGGGTGTATCGAATCTTCGAAGTTTGAGCGCTGCGACAGGGTCATCGGCGACAGCGGTTCGTGCCGGGTATAGGGGCTTCGCTGCGCTCAGGATGACACCCTAACAGAGTTCAAGACGACACACTTTGGAGGGGCGCATTAGGGATGGACAGCCTAGCCTAAGCGATTACAGCTTGTTGAGGCCGTCGAGGGCTGCCACTTTGTAGGCCTCTGCCAATGTGGGATAGTTGAAGACGGTATCGCGGAAGTACTCCATGGTCCCGCCCATCGACAACACAGCCTGCCCGATGTGAACGATCTCAGCCGCTCGTTCGCCAATGATGTGAACCCCCAGCAGCCTAAGGGTCGAGGGATCGAAGATGAGCTTCAGAAATCCCTGGTCGTCCCCCAGCATCTGACCTTTGGCTAGCTCCGCGTAGCGGGAAATTCCGATCTCGTAAGGAATCTTGTCGCGGGTGAGTTGTTCTTCGGTCGCGCCCACCATGGAAATTTCCGGGATGGTGTAAACCCCGTAAGGGATGAGGTTCGGGGGTATGGTGCCGGGAATACCGAAGATGTGGCAACTGGCCAGGCGGCCCTGCTCCATGGAGGTGCTGGCCAGCGCTGGAAAACCGATGACGTCGCCCGCGGCGTAAACGTGCGGCACCGAGGTCTGAAAGTTCTGGTCGACCACCAGCTTGCCGCGTCCATCCGGCTGCAATCCGATCGCTTCCAGGTTGAGCTGGTCGCTGTTGGCTTGCCGTCCGACGGCATACAGGAGCGCCGCGCCATGTACCGTTTTGCCACTTTCCAGCCTGGCGAAGACGCGATCGCGCTCCTCATCGAATCCCACCTGGACAACTTTCTCTCCCAGACGGAACACCGTGCCTAATTGGCGGAGCTGGAAGCACAGACTCTCTACGATTTCGCGGTCGACAAAGTCCAACAACGTGGGACGCTGGTCCAGCAGCGTGACCTTGACGCCGAGCGCCGCGAACATGGAGGCGTATTCCAGCCCGATAATGCCCGCACCCACCACGATCAGCTCGCGGGGCAGCTCTTCCAGTTCGTGAACCTGGTCCGAATCGAAGATGCGTTTGCCATCGATGGGAATGTCGGCGGCGTGTGCCGGACGCGTGCCGCAGGCAATGACGAAATGCTCTCCCCGCAGCAAGGTGTAGCCTTCCTCGCTGGCGACCTCCATACTGTGCGCGTCGAGGAAGCGCGCGTTGCCTTCGTAGACCACCACGCGATTGCGCCGCAGTTGCGACTTGATGACCTCGATCTCGCGCGCCATGACAGAGTCGGAGCGGAAGACCAGGTCCTGCATGGAGATGTTTTCCTTCAATGCATAGCCGCGGCCGTAGAAGGTTCGCTGGCGCAATCCGCTCAGGTACAAGATGGCTTCGCGAAAAGTTTTGCTGGGGATGGTGCCGGTATGCACGCAGACGCCGCCGATGGTGCGCTTGCGCTCAACCACTGCGACCTTCTTGCGCAGCTTGGCCGCGCAGATGGCGGCTTTCTGCCCGGCCGGGCCGCTGCCAACGACGATCAGGTCGTAGACGTTGTTGTTGCTGGCTTCGGTTGTGGGCAACGCTGAATCTCCTGAACTAAATTGGCGGGTAAGACTTGAAACTACCATCAAAGACGGGGTAACGGAAGCCGGGCATAGCGCATCCGTGGCGCAAATTCATCGGGGATTTACATGGAGTTCATCGGGTAGGAGACGGACATGCGGCGCTCGACCACTGCAATTCGTTCCCCGTGCGATAACTATTCGGCACGATGAGGGTGACCTGGAAGTCCATCCAGCGCGCTTCATCCTCGGGACCCAGCTTGTCATAGTTGGTGGCCTCAACAACCGCCAATCCGAGGTCGGCTTTGCGCAGGGCCGCCCGATAGCCCTCCAGGTCCTTTCCGCTCATGGCCGCACCTGCCATGCTTTCGAACAATCCATACTGGGTTGAGGTGGTAGTAAATCGCACGGCGTGCGGACGGTCCAGCTGGTATCTCACCGTGTCGCCATAGCCGCTTCCCATGCATTGGGGATTGTCGGAATGGAATGGCGGATTCACGACGGAGGCCCAGTCCGCAGTCGAGCCGTGCGGGCCGATTCTGATGAACCAGCCCTGGTTCTTCCCCAGTGGCTCGAGCGCGAAATCCAAATCCGCCCCAATCGGCTGCTGGAAAGTCTGCCCGCCCGCGAGGCGCCCCTTGAATGTGGCCTGATGACACCGTTGCGCGGGCAGCAGTGACGCGGTGCTGCACATCATCGTTAGAATCCAGCCACAAACCACACCACGCATTCGGGCTGCATGCCTCCGTGGACCGTACATAGGCGAATCATACCCCGGCCTTCCTCCTGCGATATACTTTTGGGTTCCCTAAGCAAGTTCCCGAGCAGTACCGACCCAACCTGCTCTTATAAGGAAGGAGAACTTCTCCCTATGTCGACCACAACCGTATCCCCCGCTGTTTCCTACGCGCGCGAGAACCAGAAGCGCTTTCTCGAGGAACTGAAAGACCTGCTGCGCATTCCCAGCGTCAGCACCACCGAGGAGCACAAAGGCGACGTCAAGAAGGCCGCTGAAATGGTGGCCGCCGACCTGAAGCGTATCGGCTTCGAGAACGTCGAGATCATCCCTACGCAGCAACATCCGCTGGTATACGCCGACTGGTTGCACGCTGCCGGCAAGCCCACCGCGCTGTGCTATGCGCACTTTGATGTACAGCCGGCTGAGCCGTTGGACGAGTGGCATACTCCGCCGTGGGAGCCGACCGAGCGCAACAACAATATCTATGCGCGGGGCGCGGTCGACGACAAAGGCCAGCTCTGGATGCAGATGAAAGCCTTTGAATCAATGTTCAAGGCCGGCGGCGGCAAGCTGCCCATCAACGTTCGCGTCATCTTCGAGGGCGAAGAAGAAGTGGGCGGCGAGAGCATTGAAGAGTTCGTGAAGAAGAATGCGACCACGGGCAAGCTGAAGGCCGACTTCGCGCTGGTCACCGATACCGAACTGTTCGCACCCGATCTTCCCACCTTGTGCGTCGGTCTGCGCGGACTGGTTTACACCGAGATCGAAGCGCAGGGAGCGAAGACCGATTTGCACTCCGGGGTCTACGGCGGCGCAGCGCCGAACGCGATCTTCGGCCTGATCGAGATACTCAGCAAACTGAAGGACGCTGAGGGCAAGGTGCTGATTCCTGGCTTCTACGACGACGTGCAGAAGCCCACGGATGACGAACTGAAAGCCTGGGAACGTCTGCCCTTCAACGAGGATGACTATCGCAAGGCAGAGGTCGGATCGGATGTGCTGACCGGCGAGAAGGGCTATTCGGTGCTGTATCGCACCTGGGCGCGTCCCACGCTGGAAGTGCACGGCATTGTCGGCGGCTTCCAGGCGCCGGGCGCCAAGACGGTCATTCCGGCGCGCGCTCAAGCCAAGGTTTCCATGCGCCTGGTGCCTAACCAGGATGCCGACGACATCTTCAAGAAGTACAGCGATTACGTGAAGAAGATCACGCCCAAGGGAATCAACATCAACATCAAGATTCACAGCAAAGGCCCGGCCTGCGTGGTGAATACCGATAACCCTTACGCGCGCGCGGCGGTGGAAGCCATGCACGAGATCTTCAACAAGGACACGGTTTACATCCGTTCGGGTGGCTCGATTCCTATCGTCACCCAGTTCGACAAAGACCTGAAGATCCCGAGCATCATGATGGGCATGGGTCTGCCGGATGACAACCTGCATGCTCCGAATGAGAAGTTCCACATCCCGAATTTCTATCGCGGGATCGAGTCCATCATTCTGTTCTTCCAGAAGCTGGGCCAGTAAGCGGCAGTTAGCAGCTGGCACTTAGCAGTTGGCCAGAAAAAGTACCGGGCCGGTCGTGCTTGCGATCGGCCTTTCTTATTGATCAGGCCTTGGCTCGGCTGCCGAGTTTGGGTGCAAAGCGCATGCCATAGAACAACACAACGGCCGACAGCGCTACCGCCACGATCATGGCCGTCAATCCCACTTCGAGATTGCTGCGGTCCGAGATGTAGCCGATCAGGGTAGGGGAGAAGGCGTCGCCCAGCAGGTGGATGGTGAAGATGTTAATCGCCAGCGCGGTGGCGCGGATGCGGGCGCTCACCGAGTTTACCAGCGCGGCATTCAGGGGAGCGGTGTTCAACAGCAGGAAGAACTCGCCCAGGAAGATCGCCGGATACATGCCCGGCCCGCGGTGATAGATCGCGACCGCCATGGCGGGAATCGCCAATGCCATGCCGACACCTGACACCAGCTGATAAGCCGCAGGTGTGCGGCGCAGAAGGCGATCGCCCAGCCAGCCGCCAAGCAGCGTAGCCACGGTTCCAGAAACCACCGTCATTCCGCCGAACACCAGATTGGCATGGTCGAGCTGCAGACCGCGCATGCGGACCAGGAAGGTGGGCATCCATACCTGGAGGCCGCCGATGGCGAAGGTCATCATGGCTGCTCCCAGAGTGATGGTCCAGTACGCCTTGTTCCGCAGCAGCCCGCGCCACGAGCCGCGTTCGTGGGTGTCCTCCAGCTGATCGCTGGCTCCGCGCACCGGTTCCCGGAGGGTTAGTACCAGCAACGCCAGCACGAATCCGGGGAGCGCTGACACCATGAACGGAGAGCGCCATCCGTAACGATTTCCCAAGTAACCGCCGATGAGATAACCCAGGGCGCTGCCGACGGGCGTCGCCATGTAGAACAGGCCCATCACGCGGCCACGAATGTCTTCGGGAAACAGGTCGGCCAGGAAGGCCGGCGAGATGGCCACAAAGGTCGCTTCGCCAATGCCCACGATTACGTGGCGCAGCAGGAGTTCATGGTAGGTGTGGGTGACGGCGGTCAGCAGCGTGGCCGCGCTCCACACGAAAGCGCCGGCAGCCATGATCCATTTGCGCGAATAGCGATCGGCGAGGGGTGCGAGCAGCGGAGCCGCCACCATGTAGCAGACAAAAAACGCCGAGGTCAGAAAGCCGACTTGTTCGTCGCTGAGTCCGAATTCCTTCTGCACCAGCGGCTGCACGGCAAACAGTACGTTGCGGTCGATGTAGTTCAGAAAGTTCAGCGCCGTCAGCAGGAGCAGGGCGAATTTGGCGCTGGTTCGGGGCGACATGGATGGGCGGAGAATACCACGGACTGGCACGAGGGGCGGTGGATGGATTATAAAAGTGCTTCCGATTCAGAGCACGACCGAATATGCTGTCTGACGGCGAGGAGAATACTGGTCGGCAGAGACGAATACCTGTCCGCGTCATTGGCACGGCGAAGCGTGGCTTGCTTTTGCCTTCCGCCACTTGTCCACCCTTCTCAGCTAGGGCATTCCCCAGCAATCAATCGTTTTGCGGAGGCTTCATGAAGCGCCTGCTGCCATTTTTCTTATTAATTACGTTGTCGTACGCTGCATTCGCGCAGACCACATCGTCGTCTACCAGCCCCGCTGCGCAGGACGCGACCGCCCCCGCTACGCAGCAGGTAGCAACCCCGACGCCTGCTCCGGCGAAGACCGCGGAGCAGCCGCGTATGTTTTTCCCCAAGGATTGGTACTGGGGATGGGCGCAGTTTGATCTGGCTCCTTCCCACAATGAAATCGATCCCAACTTGTGCGCGGCCAATGCCGGACAATATGGCGGCGTCAATTCGAAATGTAATGCCTTCGCGCGCTACATGCTGTCGGGCACCATCGAGATTCGTCCCTTTGGCCAGACCGTTCTGCGGCGTCTGAACATCTTCTTCGATCCCGACTTCCTCTTCGGCAAGAACGTTCCCCAGACGCTCTACACCTGGTCATGGGACGCCATTGGCATGGAATACAAGTGGGGAATCGGAGTCAACCTGCCGAAGCGTTTTGAGTTCCGCTTCACGCAGCATCCCAACATCCAGCGTTTCGGATCGCGCGATCAGCCGCTGGGTCCAGCGTGGCTGGGACCGAACGGTCCCTGGGGACAGTACAACGCCATCGGAGTTCGCAAATACTTCGGAACGCGGCGCGAGGGAACCGACTAACGACGGCTGAACTCGCTTGCTGAACATGGCTCGACATTGGATGGCAGGCCAAGCAATGCTCAGGGAGCCGCGCTACGGACGATAAATCCAGGTTTGCGCGGTTGCGCGATCGTTGTCGGGATAGCCTCCGGCCAGCAGGACACTTCCATCTTTCAGCTGGGTCTCGGTCATGAAGTGCCACGAGTCGCTCAACTGGCCGGAAGCGACCACGAATGTTCCCGCCTGCGGATCGTAAACTTCCACTTGCTTGCTTCCTCCGGCGATGAGCAATTCGCCAGGGCCAACGGCTGCAGCCTGCTCGGGCAGCTTGAATCGGCTGTCATGCAACGCCGCTGTGGCGGCGAATCGCCCAGTGCGGGGATCGTAAATCTCCGCGCTGTTGAGCGCGCCCGACCAGTCGCGATCGTCGGATCCTCCGGCGATCAGCACCCGGCCATCCGGAAGCAGACCTGCCGTGTGCTTGTAACGTGCTACCAGCAAGTTGCCGGTGACAACAAACCGCTTCGTCTTCGGATCGTAAAGTTCGGCGGCGGTGGTCACGCCATCGCCACGACCTCCGGCGATCAGCACTCTGCCATCGGGCAGTAAGGTGGCCGTGTGCGAGATGCGCGCGGTGTGCATGGGCGCGATGGCCTCAAACTTCAGCGTGTTGGCGTGAAAGATTTCGGCTGAAGCGATGCCTCCCGGCGTGTCATGGTCGGCGCCCCCGGCAATCAGCACATCACCGTTGTTGAGCAGGGTTGCGCTGGGATTCCCGCGGCAACCCGTCATCTTGGCAATCGGCGAAAACTTTCGCGTCGCCGGATCGTAGAGTTCGGCGGAATCGGTACAGCCGCGACCTACCCAGCCGCCGGCAATCAACACTTTTCCTGATTGCAGTGAGACGGCCACATGGCCGACTCGGCCGATGCTCATGTCGCCGGTTGGTTGAAACTTGCCCGTCGCGGGATCGTACAGCTCCGCCGAGCGGTAGAAATCCTGGTTGCGCCGCATGCCGCCCGCGATGAGAACCTTGCCATCCGGCAGCAAGGTTGCGCTGTGGTCCGATCGCGGCTGCAGCATCAGGGGCCCTGGTGAGACGACTCCGGGCTTTTGCGGGGTAGGCTTCGACGGGATGGTCCCGGCTCCGAGCAAGAACGGAATTGCAGTGACCGCTACAGCAACACGGAAAAGCTTCACGGGCGCGCCTCCTGCTGGCTGGTAGGACGCGCCCTTCCGCCGGTGGTGAGCAGGGATGTTCTACTTTTTCGGACGGGGATAGCGGGCGATCACGTTGGTTCCGATGCCGCCCCGTGGCCGGAATTCGCCTTTTACCTCAGCCCACTTAGGACGTGCGGCGGCTACCACGTCTTCCAGCACGCGGTTCACAATGTTCTCCTGAAAGATGCCGAGGTTCCGATAGCACGTCAGGTATTCCTTCAGCGACTTGAGCTCCAGGCACTCTTTGTCGGGCATGTAGCGGATCCACAGGATGCCGAAGTCGGGCAGGCCGGTCTTGGGGCACACCGAAGTGAACTCGGGAATATCGATGAGGATTTCGTAATTAGGAAACTGGTTGGGCCACGTCTCGATCTCGGGAAACTGGGCGTCCAGCCCGGATTCGGCGTGGTCGTCGGTGTAGCGAGTACTCTTTGCCATCCCTCTATTGTAACGAGAAGCCGGGCAACTGCGATGGGTTCAGAGTCAACAAGGCGCGGCGAAGGCGCGCGGATTAAGCGGGCCTACTCGTTTTTCTCGAAGAGGTCAGTGGCTTCGTCGCTGGCGCGCTTTACCCGAGCTTCCGCGTCCTTCTCCTGGGCCTCGCGAGCGCGGTCTTTGAACTCCTGAACCTTGCTATGCACGTTGACGAATGGATTCACGTACTTGCTGTCGCTCACTCAGATCACCTTTTTCCTTGCACTCGGTTCGGGGATGAATCGCGTTATCAGATCAGCATACACCGGCCGCGTTTGGTTACTGCTGGCAGCGGCGTATGCAGTCCGCCAGGGAATCGCACCAGCCTCGTGGCTCGCCGGTAGAGACCTCGAAGTCCGCACCCATCACGTGGTCGGTATCGCGGAATAAGGCAATGATAGGTGGCGGGAAATGTCGTTCGCGCAGCAGGCGGGCCGAATTCTGGCGCTCCACCAGTGAGCCTTCATCGCCTATCAGGATAAAGTCGAAGTCGGAGAGCTGTTTCGAGCCCAGCAACCCGTCGTGTCCCAGCACGGTGCGGACTTCATAGCCCTGGGTCATGAGCAAGCGCTCGCGCCCTACCAGCATGGCCGGATCGAAGCAGACATAAAGGATGCGTTCACCAGCCATAGACCACCTCAACCGAGCGAGAAGCTTGCCCGCTCCATGTCTTCGTTCTGGCGGTGCGCGATGTGCTCAGGGTCATGTGCCTTAGCCTGTAGATTCCTGCCACGCAGCCTCCGCGTTCGCTTGCGAATGTTTCGCCAGACCACCGTGCCGTCCGCTCCCGCAGAAGGAACCGGGCTCTGACACTGCACACAGTGGACGAACGGGGCGCATGGCATAGGCCGGCAGGGGTTGTTGCGTGACGATGTCGGGCAACGGGGAACAGGCCAAAATCGACAAGCTAACTGCGCAACTCAAGCTGGCTGAACTTCTTACCTCCAACTTACGGTATTCCCAAGACTTAGGCCAGCCACTTAGTGGCCAAGTTAACCTCACCACAAAGGGACATGTTTATCTGCACTTATATGCTATCGGCGACGGAAGGCGCTTCTTTAGCAAAGGCATACAAACCAGTGCTTCCGCCCGCTACGAAGCGGGACTAGACTCCGTTTGCCGAATTCCCAGCGGATTCGCGAACCGGACCAGCGGGCGCCGGACCAGGTTCTACTACTGGAATAACCCCACCTTGATCAGCGGAGTCGTCTTGTTGGGGTTCAGGGCCATCTTCAACACGCCGGACCCGGTGATCTGTAACTGGTCGGTCACGATGTTTCCCCAGATCAGGGTTCCATTCGTCGTGCCGCCGGGAATCTGGAAGATGGTGGCATAGGTGGAGGAGTGGAAGTAGAGGGTTCCGGTGTAGGCCAGCGCTCCTGACCCTTGCAGCTGTGGGGACGCGGTATCGCTGTGGTCCATGAAAAACAGCAGGCCGCGGATCGATCCGACCGAATCACTGGTATCGCCGGCCGTGTCCCAGTAGGTTCCCAGCGAGCTGCACTGCGCGGTCATCACGTTGTAGTTCATGGTCGAGCCCAGGCCGAGATATGCCGGCGGGTTGCTGCCGTCGCAGGTCAAATCGGTGGTGGGCACGGTGTCGACGCGGCTGCCACTCAGGTACGAACCCGATGCGCCTTGAATGACCGGCTTGGCCGATCCATGGAAATAGAACATGACGCCGTCGGTCTGATGCCAGGTCCACGCGCCTCCGCCGCCACCACCATTGTTCCCGGCGGTTTGGGTGAGTGGACTACAGTTTCCGGTGCTGGAGTTGGTATTCACAACGCCTTGCGAGTTGGCGCAAGGTTTAGCCATGCGGATGGTGTCGCTACCTCCGATGGCTAGGTCGCCATCCATGTAATAAACACCCGGCAGGAAGGTAATGACGTCATTGCCGGTTTCCGTGATGCCGCTGGGGTAATATCCCGGGCCGTACTCGTGACATCCGCGGCAATACCAGGATTGCGTTCCGTACTTGCTCAGGTTGCACGTCCACCAGGTGCTGTCGTTGTAGCTGCCGTAATTAGTAGGGCCGGTGTCAGGGCATCCGTCCATCTCGGGCGCAGCTAGGTTGTAATAGGCGGTGCCATTGTTGTGCGTGGCTTTGGCTCCCGGAGTAACGCTCTTCATTCCCGTAGCGGCGGCGACGGTCGAGTAAGGATCGGGCACAGGAGTCGCGGGCCAGTCCCAGTGGCCGGTGGTGCCGGGAGAAAATGCCGGGCTTCCCGGACAAGTCGAGTTGTTGGGCGCGGTCTGCGGGCCGCCGTAGGTGCCGACATCGGCACCGGTGAAATTCGGTCCACCCTGGCTGGTATCGATCAGCGCGCTGGGCTGGCAATTTACCGCGGTGGCGCTCTTGGAATTCACCACAATGCTGCGGGGCGGTCCGCCAACAATGGTCAATCTCCCGCCGCCGGAGTAGGTCAACGCGCCGGCGATAGTGGGATTCAGCACCATAATCGGCGCTCCCTGGTACTCCTGAATCAGCCCGCACGACGACGTAGCCTGCACCGCCTGATACAGATTGCCGGTAACCAGCGGGCTGAACATGGCTTTGACGTTTTCCTTAATCGTAACCTGGAAAAATGGATAGGCGGTCAGGCTGGCCGGCGGGGCCGTCACGCCCGGCACCGTGCTGGGGAAACTCCAACTGACAAAACTGGAAGGGGCGTTGGCGTTCCACGCCGTCGGGAGATAGCCGTTGTACTTGGCGTAGGTACATACCGTTCCGGTAGCGCCGGTGGGCGGGCAGTTTCCCGCCGTGCCCAGGGTGAATCCCTGATTGAGGCCGGTGATGCCTGACACCGACATCATCATGTCGGTAGCGCCGGCCAGGCAAACGGCGTCAGCTGCGGCCTGGGCCTTCTGACGATGGAACCACATCTTGGTGTAGTCCACCGAGAACGCCATGGCGGCCAGCAGGAACAACCCCAATACCAGGATGACTACCAGGACAGCCTGGCCGCGGTCCAGGGACGAAGATTCGCTCGCAGATGTTTTATGGGGCATGACCAGCCTCCCGCAAAATTTCAAAATACAATTCGGCCTTCAGCACTGAGCTTCATTTGCGGAGCAATGCCGCCGGGAAGCGCGATGTACGGAATGTAGTTGTAGGTAATCTTCACCTTGACGCGGCTTCCGGGAGTTGACGTTCCATCAGGCCAGCTTGGGGTAACGGTGATGACGCTGATGTTGTGGAAGGACGCTGAGGCGGCGTTGGTCACAACCGAGATAACGTTGTTCCCGCCGCTGTCGCCACAACCTGAACTGGGGCCGCTGCACGTGGCATTATCGGTTCCATGCACTACCGCATAACGAACTCCCTGGCGCGCGGCATCTCCCAGAGTGTCGTAGGTGTAGATGACCATACAGAACTCGAAAACCGCCATCACCACCAGGATCAGGGTCAAGACCGACAAGGAAAACTCCACCAGCGTATTGCCATGATCGTCACGCCAGAAAGCGGGGAAGGCGCGCCTTCCGCCGGGTACGGAGAAATTCTTGCGACACCGGCCCGGTGGAGGCGATGTCCGCTCAACCAGCTCCGATTTCCGGGTTGTGTGTGCCCACGATTTCATAGCCGCTAGTCGATGGCGCGCATCTCCACCTGCCAGTGAAATACTGGCGGTGGAATAACGTTGAAGTTGAACATGCGAACGGTGATGGGAAGATTCACGGTGTAGACGACGTCGACCCGCTGCAGCAGCAAACCGCTCAACGATTCGGGGTCGGTATCGGGCGTGATCGATAGCGTTCCCGAGGGGTAAGTGCTGCAGTTGGTGATGTAGCCCGTAGTAGTGCCGTTTGACTTGACCGCGGTCACTCCGAGGGCCTTACTGCACACCGAGACTTGCGTGTTGGAAGTTGAGCCGACCAGGCCTCCTAAGTCGCCGGCTGCGATTCCGGCCACACCAGCCGTATCGGCCAGAGAGTTGGCGGTGCCGGCAGACGGGATTTGTTGCTGCGCCGGCGAAGAGAATCCTTGGGTGGAATAGAGAACTGCGTTGCGAGAAGATGAGACGATGTTGCTGGCTACCAGGAAGAAGTATCCGAAATCAATGGCGAACACCAGCATGACTACCAGGAGCGGCAGCACCAGCGCGGTCTCGAGAAGACTTCCGCCACCATCCTTGTCCGGCATAGCACTCCAATGAAAATGGCTACGACCGCTCGCTCTCCAGTTAACTGACTGGATAACTCGATCGTAGAGTTTCGACTGCAAAGAACTGTATGCCGCGACGGCTTAGGTGCGCGACAACCGCAGCACTGAGCCGCTGGCGGCAAAATGTTCTCGAACCGGCTCGATGGCCTGCGCTGCCACCCGGCGGGCATCTTCACGCGGAATGTTGTAGCCAATCAGGATCGCCGTGAAATCGAGGGTCAACCGCTTCATCAAGTTCGCATCAGCAAAGTGAGCTACGCCAGGGGCCTCCATTCTGATACCTTCCTTTCGCCCGTACGTCTCAGTTCCTACCAAAGGCTGAAACGACCGCCGGGCACGACTTTCGACCGTATTAGACTATCTGTCTGCGAGACTCGTATCTTTCAGAATCAAGATGTAGCTTGCAGATTCTTATGGACGATTTGGGGTGCGGGCGAAGCAGGCTCACTACAGCAGCGGGACCTTCATGCCGCTGTAGTGGCAAGTCGCTAACCGGTAGGCGCAGGCCGGGTATCCGGCTGAAGTTATTCGCCGGACGAGTCGGTAGTTCCGTAACAGAGCCGCAGGCGTTTTAGGGGATGAACCTGATCGCGATAGTTACTAGGGGATACACCTACGATCTTGCTGAAGACCGTGGTGAAGTGTCCCTGGCTGGAGAAACCCAGATCGTAAGCGATATCGGCCAGGTTGCTCGGGGTTTCTTTCAACATCTGCAAAGCCCGCTCCACGCGGCGCCGCAGAACATACTGGTGAGGCGATAGTCCGGTGGATTCTTTGAAAGCGCGGGCGAAGTGACAAGGACCCATTTGCAGCAGATTCGCCATTTCCGCCAGAGACAAATTGCCGGACAGATTCTCGCTGATGTATTCCGTCACCTGACGAAGCTTGTAGGGCGACAGTCCGCCGCGGTACTGGTTCAGCCTTCCCGCGCCCGTGGAGTGATTGGTCAGCAGGGCGGTGGCGAACGACAGACCCATGTACTCGCCAAACAACTTACCGGATGGGCAGTTGTTCAGCAGTTCATTGTGCAGGGTCAGCATGATGTAGCGGAGTTGCTCGTCTTTGGCGGCCCAAAGCCGCTCGATTTCATGCGGTCCGTTAGCGACGAGTTCGTCGGCTGCCCAGAGTACAAATTTAGGTGCGAGCTCAAGCGCTACAATTTCCGCCTCGCCGGTGGAACGGCGTGCGGGCATGTCGCCAGGCCCGGTGAGCAGCAGCGTGTCGGGTTGATAGTTGACGCTGAAGGCTCGTTGTCCGAAGCCGGCAGCGTAGTCGGTGTGGTAGGAGCCAGATAGACAAACCGCCGCCAGATAGGAGCTGGTGCTCGCCTCTGGACGCTCCGTGGGCCCGATCTTGTAATACTCAAGCTTGATTCCGATCCACGGGGATCGGGTGGAGTCAATCTGCGGTTCTGTACCTGCGATCAGTGGGGCGGTTCGTTGGGCCACACGATCGTAAATGCTTATTCTTCCAGTCGCCATAGTCCCCCAGTACATCCCTCGGGTGATTTATTTGGCCGGCCAAAGACTGAAATCTAAGCGCATCTTGCGACGCGTCTTGTATTGTCGCCCGCTCTTTTGTTTGCGGGTCGAATAGTTCTCTTGGTCCCTTCCGGATCAAAGCTTCGCAGTGGCTTGGCGAAGTCTGTTGCTTCCGGCAAAGCCTGCAGTGACCTTCTCAATCAAATCCCTGCAGCGTAAGTAGGGCAATTGTACCCACGCTGTCAAGAAACGCCATCACACTTTTGGAGTATTTGTCTTACGAAAGTACTAGTACTTTGGTAACGGCATATTCTCACCGGTAACCGGGAAAGCCGTTCTACCAGGTTTGCCGACGGAGAACTACCATCCTATTCAGGTACTTGCACGTCTTTCCCGGGCTACAACTGCCCCGACCTTACGGCTGCGACTTACTTGGAAGCGCCGCTTTGCGGTCAAACAGGATGGTCGTACCGTCGTCATAGGTAACGGCCCAACCCGGAGTGTGGAGAAGCAAGTAGGCGAGAGGACGATCCTTGGTGTACAGCACATACTGGATTTGATACTTGTCCAGAATTTCCAGCGAGTTTTTAACTCCCATGGCGTCCAGATAATCGCCGAAGATGCCCCGGTGGTCGAAGATATCCACGCGCGAATCGACGAAGACCGGAATCTGGCGCGCGTTCCAGATCAGGTACCCGCCCCACAAATAGTCGTTTAAGACGTGACCGGTTGGAGCAAACTTCTGCAGGAAGGGAAGTGCCTTGACCGGATAATCTTTGACGGTGTCCTGCATCAGGTACTGCGACGACGGGAAGCTTTTGACGATGCCCGCCAGCAGGCACACGATGATGAACGCGTTCAGGACGGGCTTATCGATGTCGCGCCGGTAAGCCGGGAAAAAGTCCATCTCAATGGCCAGCAGCGGAGTGATGACGATGGCCGCCAGAAACATGAAGCGGCTGTAAGTCAGCGTGGCATAAAAACCGATGAGCAGGAAGGCTACTTCGTCGAGCCGCCACTGCCGCTTGCGGGCCAACGCCAGAATGATGGTCGCGGCCAGCATTCCGTAAACAATCTTGCCGCGTACGGCGTGGAAGTCCAGGCTCTGCCATTCGGTCACGTGGCTCACGTTGAGCTTCTGCTGAAAGGCCAGATCGAAGGGGTAAAAGACCAGGTGATAGGTGTACGGGTTGATGAACAGCGCGGCCACGCTCAACCCGGAGATCATCAGCAGTTTCTGTAACTGCGGCCGCGTCCATCGTGTCGCGGTGATCCGTCCCCAGGTACCTTCGATAAAGCCGGAGGCGACGAAGGCTCCGAAGAACACCAGGCCAATCAGCCACGATCCATGCGAGTTCACCCATAGCAGAAACAGCGGCGGCAACAGCCAGGTGCGGTCCTTGCCTTCCTTGAAGTCCTGCAGGATGAGAAATTCGATCACCAGGTAGATCCATCCGAAAAGCAGGGTGCGTGGGCCAAACGATATAGTGGCCAGAATCACCGCAAACCACGATGCTACGAAAGCCGCTTTTACATTGTGCGAAACGCGGTACGACAGGTAAAACACGCCGACCATGATCAGCTCTACCGCGCACAGCAATACCAGGTAGATTCCGCGAATGCCCATCAACCGCCAGCCGAGGTAATAGGGCAATTCCGTGAGCCACTCGTGATTAATCCACGGCACTCCGTTGGCCGTGAAGGAATACATGTCGTGCCGGATCATGGATCCGGTTTGCACCAGGTACTCGGCGTTGCGCAAATGCCACCAGATGTCGGGATCGGCGATGCTGCGATTGGCGAAAACGTAGATCGTTCCCACCAGGATGACCCCAAGTAAAACCGGGAAGCTGAAAACCATCCGCCACAAGCTATCGAAGGTGGCGGGGAGCTTATAGGAAGTAGGTGCGGTGACCGCTGGTTCGGTCAGAGCGCCATGTGCGGAGGAAGACATAAGTTGTAGTTCTCTCGAGCCCACCGTAGCACAGGTTGGGAGGTCTACAACCCACCCTGGGGAGTTAATGCGCGAATTCTGCAAGGTCGCGCAAGATCATGGAATAGCAGAACTTGCCATGCCGCTATTCTCGCTTTGCACCGCCGTAACCGAGCTCGAATAGCGGCATTGCTTATTGGAGGAATTGAAATGAAGTACGCCACTTTGAAGAACCTGCTTCGTGACGAGTCCGGCCAGGATTTGATCGAGTACGCGCTGGTCGCGGCCTTGATCGCCCTGGGCGCAATCACTGCGATGAAGGGTCTGGCCACCGGAATCAGCACTGCGTTTAGCACGATCTCCAGCGATCTGACCAGCGCGGTTTCCTAAATTAGAACCTGTACCGGACAGGCCAATCGGGTCTGCGCCGGTTCGCCGGTTGTGTTGGTCGGGGTGACACGGACCGCACAACCGATTTCCTTTATCCGCGTAAGGACGAAGGTCCTCAGCGCGGCTTACCCGAAGAGGCCTGCTTGTGAGGGTGTCGGAACTGGACGCGATCTTTGTAGGGTTGGCGCTGGTATGCGCCTGTATTGGCGCATTCCGGGACGTCCGTACCCGTCGCATTCCGAACTGGCTTACCGGTCCTTCGATTCTGTTCGGCCTTGGTCTTCACCTGGTTCTGGGCGGTTGGCACTCGATGGCGATGTCGGCGGTAGCCGGACTGGTGGCCGGCGGCGTGTTTCTCGTCTTTCACCTGGCGGGGGGCATGGGCGCTGGAGATGTGAAGTTGATGACTGCGGTGAGCTGCATCGCAGGTTTTAGTTATGTTCCCGAAATACTGATTGCCACCGCCCTGATGGGAGGCGTGTTCGCTGTGATTGTCGCGGTCTCGCGACGCCGGCTGAAAGAGACGCTCTCGAACATCGGCGTACTGGCGGTTCATCACGGAACCAGCGGACTGCGTCCGCATTCCGATCTTAATGTCGGCAACGCAGAGAGGCTTCGCTTGCCCTACGGGGTGGCGATCGCTGCCGGGTTGGCAATTTCTTTTTGCAGTGTGCTTCTGAGGTAAAAACAATATGAATCCACGCCGTCTTGTCTTTGCGCTCGGGGTCGCCTTGCTGTTATCCGCAGCGGTGACCATGTTGGTCAACCATAAGTTGGGGAACCGCACCGTCGCGCCGCAGACGCAAAGATACGTAGCGGCTGCTCACGCCATCCAGTCCGGCGAAGTTCTCAAGCCGGCAAGCCTGGTCATGGTCGACTGGCCAACCTCAATCCCTTTGACCGGGGCTTTCACCAAAATTGAAGATGTCGCGGGGCGGAGCGCTATCTATCCCGTCACCAACGGCCAGCCTATCCTGGCATCGCAACTGGCGACCCCGGGCTCCGGCATTGGACTCACGGTAAAAATTCCTGAAGGCATGCGCGCCGTGTCCGTCCGCTCGGATGAAGTGGTGGGCGTGGCCGGTTTCCTGTTTCCTGGATCGCATGTCGACGTTCTGCTGACGCTGCGGGCCGATCGTACTCCGAACCCTTCCACGCAAATTGTTTTGCAGGACGTTGAAGTATTGACGGCCGGACAGAACATCGAGCCTGATCCGCAAGGCAAGCCGCAGACCGTGAACGTAGTCACCCTGCTGTTGACTCCACAAGACGCCCAAAAGCTGGTCCTGGCGACAACCCAGGGAAGCATTGAGTTTGTGCTGCGCAATGGCGCCGATCGTGGGCAGACCAAGACGCCGGCGATGCAGATTGCCGCATTTTCAACCGGCTCGGTGGAACCAATCCGTAAGGTGACCACGACAACGCATGCCCCAACCCACGTTAAAGAGCCCTATGTGGTGGAAACCATCTCGGGTGACAAGCACATGACCACGCAGTTCTGAGTGACTTTATGAACTTGCTAACGCAATGTCGAGTAGTAACCGTGAGCACAGCTGCAGCTTTCCTTCTGTTCGTGGGAACGCTGGGCGCTCAGACTGCAGGAAACACTTCCTCCGCCGCAATGCCGTCGCAGAGCCCAGCTCAGGATGCAACCTCATCCGGAGCTGGGCAAACTGCGCCGCCATTGACCGTGCCGGTGGCGCCCGCCCAGGCCGCGCCGCAAACCACCTATCCCCATCGCGAGGCGAAGTCGCGCTCTTCGTCCAATGGGCCAGGCGCTGCCCCGGGTGGCAAAATTCCAGACGAAAGCGCGCAGACGCTGCATGTCATCGTGGGCCGCTCAATCTTCGTGAACCTGCCGGAGCGGCTGCGCCGCGTTTACATCAGCAACCCGGCCATTGTTGAGACCATGACCCCGACACCGCGTGACCTGGTGATCACCGCTAAGTCGGCGGGCACCAGCAGCGTTGTCCTGTGGTCGGAAGATGGCTCATCTACTGTCCTGACGGTTCTGGCTGACGTCAATGTCGCCGGACTGCGGGAGTCGCTGGCGCAAGCCTTGCCGATCGATCCCATCAACGTTGAAGTGCAGGAAGGGAAGCTGTTCCTGTCGGGCGTAGTGGGTAGCGATGGCGAGGCAGACATTGCCGCTCGCCTGGCGAATGTCTACTCGAAAGAAATTGTGAATTCGCTGGTGGTGGATCCACGGCATCGCCCGCAGGTGGAGCTGAAGGTAAGGTTCGCTGAGCTGGACCGGTCCAAGCTGGATGCTTTCGGCATCAACCTGTTCGGATTGAACGGGCAGAACATTGGATCGGGCTCGACGCAGCAATTCAGCGCGCCGTCCTTCCAAACCAACAATTCCGGCGGAAACACGACCGCCCAATTCGCTGATTTCCTCAACCTGTTCTACTTCAACCTTAAGTACGGCGTGGGCGCCAGCGTAAAGGATCTCGAGAGCAAAGGAATCCTGGAAATACTGGCGGAACCCACCTTGATGACCATCGATGGGCAACCGGCGAAGTTCCTGGCGGGCGGCGAATTTCCCTTCCCGATCGTGCAGCCGGGAAGCGCCGGCGGCACAGCTACCGTCACCATTCAGTTCCGCCAGTACGGTGTGAAGCTGGAATTCACCCCGTTCGTCAACTCCGATGGCACGATCCGCTTGAAAGTGCGTCCGGAAGTCAGCGCGCTGGACTACAGCAACGTAGTTGTCATTGCGGGCTACACCATACCGTCGCTCTCGACGCGTATATCGGAAACCGAAGTTGAGCTGCGCAGCGGCCAGACCTTTGGTATCTCGGGCATTCTCGACCACCGCACTACCGACAACCTGAGCAAGATGCCGGGTATCGGTGACATCCCGGTCCTGGGCCAACTCTTTCGCTCCAAGAACCTGAACCATTCGGTGATGGACCTGATCGTGGTGGTCACGCCGACCATTGTCGACCCGCTCAACAGCGATCAGCCCGCGCCGCCAAATCCGAATTGGATTACGCCTCCGGGTCAACTGGGTAAGTTCAATGAGAACCTGCCCAAGAGCTATAACCAGCCCGCAGAGACGCCGTAGAGAAGCAGGGAGCATTTGTCGTGAAGTCTGACGTCAACAACAACGGCCAAGGCGGCCTTCGCGTAATCACCATCGGCGCCAACCGGGAAGTAGCCGAGAAGGTGAAGCTCGCCACCCTGCGGGAGGGAGGAACTTTCGCCGGCGAGCTGCACGGATACCTGCTGCGGGAAGGAGAGCTGCAGCCACTGCTGAAGCTGCAAAGCGCCGAGGTGTCGGTCTGCGTGATCGATTTCGATAATGACCGCACCCTGGCGGCCCAGGCCGCGACCTCTATCCAGCAGATGCTTCACGGTAAGACGACGCTCATCGCGCTCTCCGAGCAGTCGGACCCGGCGCTGATTGTGGAAGCGATGAGGGCGGGTTGCAGCGAATACCTTTCCAAGCCTCTGACGGTTGACCAGGTCTGCGAGTCGCTGACTCGTTTGTGCGGACGTTTGCAGGTGGTACGCGAGACCAAGTCCTCAGGCAAGATCCTGGTTTTTCTGGGCTGCCGCGGAGGTGCTGGGACAACCAGCCTGGCAGTTCATCTCGGGTCTTATCTGGCTCGTCTGCACAGCAAGAAAACGCTGGTGGTGGATTTGCATCAGCATTTGGGGCATGTGGCTTTGTACCTCGGCCACGACACGCCCTCTTATGACTTTTATGAGCTGGTGGGCAATGTCGGACGACTGGATCAAACACTGCTGTCTTCGTTTGTGGTACATCACTCCACCGGCGTCGATGTGTTGCCCGGTCCCTGCGTGTTAAACGGCTCGATCGTTGTGCCGCTCGACGCGGTGGAGCGCTCCATACGTTTCCTTGCCGATGTCTACGAATACGTGATCGTGGACTGTCCGCAGGGCCTCAGCGATCTGAACCTGGTGACCATTGAATGTTGCGACGAGCTTTATCTGGTGACCACGCCCGACGTTCCGGCGCTGCGTGATCTTTCGAAGTACGTGGACCGGCTCTCGCAATGCAACGTCCCGCCTTCGAAGTTAAAGGTGGTCGTGAATCGCTTCAGCTCAGACGGCGCCGTGACTCTGGAGCAAATTGAGAAAGCAATTCGTCAACCGATCTCGGTCACCATACCCAGCAGCCCGCAGGACCTGGTGCGTGCCATGAACACGGGTACTCCGGTTTCGCCGGACCGCAAGACCGAATTTGTTATGCAGATGAAGAAATGGGCTGCCAGCCTGGTGCCCATGTCTACGGAACTGGTTCCGGAAGAGCCCAAGCGGAGATTTTCGCTCTGGCGATGAGATGAGACGAACGGTATTCGACGTAAGTCGGAGGATTGTTAGCTGATATGGTTTCCACACCTTCAATCGCGAGTCGCCTTAGTGGTGCGGTCGAAAGCGGCCCCAAGCCCTTGCTGGGCCGTGCGCAGCAGGAAGTGAAGTCTGCTGTCCACCACGAACTCATCAAGAAAGTCGATCTGGAAAAACTGCTGTTCATGCAGGACACGCGTGCGCGTCAGAGCCTGCTGACCATCATCTTGCCCCTGGTAAGCGAACAGGGCGTTCCGTTCAGCGCCAGCGAGCGCGAGCGCATCGCCAACGAAGTGCTGGACGAAGTATTTGGATTGGGCCCACTGGAGCCGCTGCTTCAGGATCCCACGGTGAACGACATCCTGGTCAACACCCATGAGACGGTTTACGTGGAACGCGGCGGCATTCTGGAGAAGACCAACGTTTCCTTCAAGGATGCTACGCACTTGATGCACATCATCGACAAGATCGTATCCAGCGTGGGCCGGCGGGTGGACGAATCCTCGCCAATGGTCGATGCCCGACTGGCTGACGGTTCCCGTGTCAACGTCATCATTCCTCCGCTGGCGGTGGACGGACCCATTCTGTCGATTCGTCGTTTCGGCACCACGCCGCTGACGGCCGATGACCTTCTGGGCTATCGCGAATACACCTCGCAGATGCTCGACATTCTGCAGAAGGCAGTGAAGGCCAGGCTCAACATCATCGTCTCCGGCGGTACCGGCGCCGGTAAAACTACCTTACTCAACGTGCTCTCGGGTTTTATTTCGGAGAGAGAGCGCATCGTCACTATCGAAGATTCCGCCGAACTTAAGTTGAAGCAAGATCACGTAGTGCGGCTGGAGTGCCGGCCACCGAACGTGGAAGGCAAGGGCGGCGTCCGCCAGCGCGAACTGGTGATCAATGCCCTCCGTATGCGACCCGACCGCATTGTGGTCGGCGAGGTCCGTGGCGAGGAAGCTCTGGATATGTTGCAGGCCATGAACACTGGTCACGACGGATCGATCACCACCGTTCACGCCAACAGCCCGCGCGACGCCCTGTCTCGTATCGAGACCATGTGCATGATGGCCAATCTGAACCTGCCGGAGAAAGCCGTGCGGCAGCAGATTGCCGCCGCGGTGCAGTTAATCGTGCAGGTTTCGCGTTTGAGCGACGGTTCACGCCGGGTAACGCACATTACCGAAATCACCGGCAGCAGCGGCGACATGGTCAGCATGCAGGACATTTTCCTGTTCGAGAAACGTGGCCTGGGATTGAACGGCAAAGTGCTGGGACGCTTCTACGCCACCGGGATTGTTCCCAAGTTCTCCGAGAGGTTGAAAGCCTCAGGAATTCCAATTCCGATGAGTTTGCTCGACATGTCGGAAGAGGTATAGAGGAGCACGCCATGATGATTCCGATGGTTGTCATCTTCGCGTGCATCGTGGCTGTGATTTTGGGTATTGCCACCAGCTCGTTGGGGCATCCGCAGGATATTTGATCGAGGTTTGTAGTTATGTTCTTGATGGTCCTCACATTCGTATGCGTTCTGGTGTTGACGTTGTCGGCTCTGTTGCTGCTGACCCGTCCTACAGCCGCAGACCGCTCGATTGAAGGACGCGTGGCCGGAATCCAGTTGACGGCGACCCAGGAAATCTACCTGGGCGACGGTGTGCCGGAGTTCCTCAAGCGCACCAAGCTCAGCGAGATCGATTGGCTCGACAATCTGCTGAAGCGCTGGAACCTTGCCTACAAGATCGAGTTGCTGATTGCCCAGGCCGAGAGCTCCTGGACCGTTCCCATGGTGTTGGGGGGCTCGGTTCTGTCTGCCGCGTTTGGCTATTTTGTCGCCTACGTCTGGATGGGAGACATTTCGGTATGCGTCGTCATCGGCATATTGTTCTGCGCGCTGCCATTCTTTGTCCTTCAGATGAAGCGCGGCAGGCGCCTGCGCCGGTTCAATCAGGCGCTTCCGGATGCGGCTGACCTTATTTGCCGCGCACTGCGCGCCGGGCATTCGTTGAGCGCGGCCATAGAAATCGTAGGCCAGGAAGCTGCCGAGCCGGTGCGTACCGAGTTTCGCGAAGTCTATCGCCAGCAAAACTTCGGTTTGCCTCATCGTGACGCGCTTTTGCAATTGGCTCGCCGCGTGCCATCGGCAGACTTGCAGTTCGTGGTCACGGCCATGCTGGTGCAGAAGGAAACCGGCGGCAACCTGGTCGACATCCTGGAGCGGACGGTGGCGGTGATTCGCGACCGTATCCGTATCGAAGGCGAAGTGAGAATCTACACCGCGCAGGGCCGTCTGACCGGTGTCATTCTCTCCTTGCTTCCCATCCTCATGTTCTTCCTGATTAATCTGGCCAACCATGGCTACGCCAAGGTGCTGACGGAAGATCCTCTGGGCAGAAAGCTGATTTATACGGGACTCGCGTTCATGATTCTCGGCGGCATCATCATTCGCAAGATCGTCAATGTGAAGGTGTAACGGATATGGGTGGCATGCATCCCTTGGTTCAGGCAGGCATCGTAGCGACGGCGTTCTTCGCTAATGCGCTGATCATCGTGCTGTTCATGATGCGTCCGTCGCGCCAGGCGAAGCGCATTTTCGACCTGACGCGCGATCGCCCCGCCTATGTTGAAGAGCCCAAGAAGACGGCCGCTCAAAGTGCGTTGGGTACGTTGCATTTCCTGCGCACGCGGTTGGGGTTCCGTGACAACGAGAAATTGCGCGAGCGGTTTAACGCCGCAGGCTTGCGCTCCCCTGGCCACGCCGACATGTATTTTGGCATTCGCCTGCTGGCTCCGTTGGCCGCCATCATCGGTGGCAGCTTCATTTCTTCGGACAACATTGGCCTGTGGATGATTGGCCTGGCGGTGGCTGCCTTCCTGGCGCCCGACATCGTGCTGACCGAAATGGTCCGCCATCGGCGCGAGAAGATCCGCCTGGGTATGCCCGACGCCATCGACCTGCTGGTCATCTGCGTTGAGGCCGGGCTGGGACTGGACCAGGCGCTGTTGCGCTCTGGCCAGGAGCTGGCGCTCAGCCATCCCGCCATCGCGGAAGAGTTCACCCAGATCAACCTGGAGCAGCGCGCCGGCAAAGGGCGTATCGACGCCTGGCGCAGCATGGCTGACCGGACCAAACTCGACGTGATCAAGGCCTTCACCAGCATGCTGGCGCAGACCGATCGCTTCGGAACCCCAATCTCGCGGGCACTCACCAGTTTCTCCGACAGCATGCGCCAGAGACGCCGTCAGGAAGCAGAAGAGTTGGCCGCTAAGACCACGGTAAAACTGGTTTTTCCCCTGGTCCTTTTCATTTTTCCCAGCATTTTTATTGTTTTGCTGGGACCGGCCCTCATCACGATTATGAGGAGCCTGGGCACCGTTTTCCAATGAGCCAGTGTTTTCACAATTTCACCTCGGAAGGAGAAAAACCATGGATAGCGTCACTCTGATTCGAATCATCTCCGGAGCTTTGTTCGTGATCATCCTGGGCGTACTCATCATGCGCCGCAAGAAGATGGCATAAGGCATCGGTGGATTATGTGGAAAGCCCGTCATGTGAAGGTTGCGAACCTGACCCAGGGTACGGTCCTGGGCTCGGAGATCCGGGTCGCCGATACGAATCTGTCGCGTATGGTCGGCCTGCTCCGGGACACAGGATTGTCTCCGGGAGGTGGCTTGCTGATCGCGCCATCTTCCGGTGTGCACACTTTCGGCATGCGTTTTCCCATCGACGTGGTCGCGTTGGATCGTAATCTGCGCGTTCGCGGAGTGTGGGAGAACTTGGGTCCCTACCGCATTGCTGCTTTGGGGTTCAAGACCAACAAGGTGCTCGAGCTGCCCGTGGGCTCGATTCGCGAGAGCCATACCCAAGTGAATGACCAATTGGCGTTACAGGAACCCGGAAACATTCGCGGCGAATCACCCTCGGTTTCAGCGCCGGGCGAGCCGCTTAACCTGACCGCGAGGTCAACCCAAGGAGAACAGTCATGAGCTTGATGTTTATTCGTGTCTTCGCTGGTTTTCTGGCCGGACTGGCTGCCGGCATTCTGCTAATGCGAGTGACCTACAAGAAGTCTGGCGCTGTCCAGGCTAAGAGCAACGAGAACGAAACCGCTGTAGCCAGCAGAGCGAGCTGACAGTAAGCGAGGAATCGATGCGGGAATACCCACAGCGCGCGATAGCGGGATCTGCCGCGCATGCCGGGGTCTGCTCACCAGGCGCTCGTGCAGCCAGCCGTGGTTCACAATGGTTGCTGCTCGCGGTCATCGTCGTCAGCACTCTGTTACTGGCGGTGCGCTTAAACGTGGACTCCAACTTCGCGGACGATCCCGCGCAGGCCCACATTGCCGAACGGGTGCTGCGCGGCGAACGCCCCCACGTAGATTTTCAGTACGCCTATACCGGGGGGTTGGCCTATCTCCACGCCTTCGCCCTGCATCTCTTTGGCGATCGCGTCTTGTCGCTGCGCATTATGCTGCTGGTATTCTTTGTGGCCTGGGTACCGTGCTTCTGGTATGTGGCCCGCAAACTCAGCTCGACCATCGCCGCCTCACTGCTTACGCTGCTGGCCGCGGTGTGGAGTGTGCCTATCTATCCCAGTGCTCTGGGCACGTGGTACGGCTTGTATTTTGCCACGTTCGGAACGGCCGCTCTCTTCCGATACATCGAAACACGCCATTCACGCTGGGTTTTTCTGGCGGGAATTCTGGCGGGATTTTCCTTCCTGGCCAAGGTTTCCGGCCTGTATTTCCTGATTGCTGCTCTGCTGTTCCTTATCTTCGACGAACAGAATGTGCAGGACGAGGCCGAGTTCGGTGACAACGACGTCCCCGACTCCACCTACTCCGTTTTGCTCACCCTCGTGCTGGTGAGCCTCGACATCATCTTGCTGCTGCTGTTGCACAGCAAGGCCAACATTACCGAGGTCTACCACTTCGCGTTTCCTGGCATAGCGCTCTCGTTTCTGTTGATCGTGCGCGAGTGGGGTGTGCCCAGATTTCCCGTGCCGGTGCGTTTGTGGCAGATTGCCGGACGCCTGGTGCCTCTCCTGCTCGGCGCCTTCATTCCGGTGACCATCTTCCTTGCCCCTTACATCTCCAGCGGCACGCTGGGGCGGTGGTTCACTGAGACGCTGGTGACGCCCGCCTCTGGGATGGTCAGCGGCATTCCATTCGGCCATCAATCCGATCGGCGCATTGTGCGCCATTCCATTGCTGGCAGTGTTGGCCATCAACGCCGAAGTGCGTTCGGAAACCGCGCGCCGCATCGCGTTTGTCCTGTTGAGCCTGGCCGCTGCGGAATCGCTGAACCAGGCACTCACGCATCCTGAATTTGCCCGCTGGGTATGGGTTTCGGCCGCTACCGCGATTCCTATCACTACCGCCATCGGGGTCTCGCTCCTACTCAGTGGGACAAAGAAAGGCCAGGGCAAGAAGCGCTCGCAGCTCATGTTGCTGATTGCCGTCGCCGGACTGTGCAGCCTGGTGCAATTCCCGCTGTCGGCGCCAATTTATTTCTGCTGCGTGGTACCCCTGGGGATTCTGTCGTACCTGGGACTGGCCAACATGGTCAGCGAAGGCCGCCGCATGGTGCTGCTGCTGCCGGTGGCCGTCTTCTACCTGGCATTCGTCATGCTGCTGATCTTGCCCAACAAGATCTACAGCCACGGCCTGTCGTTTGCCGCTACGCAGACCGGCGTCAGCGCGCCGCACTCCTCGCAGCTCGTACAGAGCCCGGGGATGTGGAAGCCCTGAGGGGGGTTATGGCCAGCCCCGCGACTATCGCGCTGCCGGCGAAGGCCCGCGAAGTTACCGCGTCGTCGCCGCTTCGCGTTTTCCTGATAGGCGCGGTTGCGGTCAACGTCCTCGTGGCCATGGCCCGCATGTGGCGCTGCTGGATGACCGACGCGTGGGTCGATGTGCCGGCTGCGGTCATGCTGTCCATGAGTGCCGACCTCCAACATGGATGGTTTTATCGTCCCCTGTTCGGTCAGCTCGGCTATGGCGGGACGCGTTACTTTCCGTTGTACTTCGTGCTGCATGCGCTGCTGCTGAAGCTGGGCATTCCTCTGCTGCTGGGAGCGTATGTTCTGTCTGCGGCAGCTGTCGTCGCGTTGCTGGCAGGCGTGTATCAGTTGTTGCGTGAACTGAGGACGCCGCCCTGGTTGGCGGCGTGCGCCGCCGGCTCGCTGCTGGCCAGCGTTTCCGCCCAGTACGCCATTGCCAGTCCCCATGCTGATGGACTGGCCGCTGCGCTCAATGTCTGGGGCCTGGCAGTCATCGCCCAGCCCAATCGCAAACGCCGTGCGATAACCGTGGCTTCCATCTTGTTTGTCCTGGCGTGGTCCGCGAAGATGACGACCATCTTCGGACTGGCCGCGGCGATCGTGTGGCTGGTGGTCCAAGGCGCGCGACGCAGTGCATGGATGCTGGGAGTTCAGACGGGCTGTGGCTATCTTCTGGTCGCTGGCGCCATGATCATCGCCAGCAAGGGCCGGGTGGTGGAAGTGTTTCGCGCGTGCGCTTCGGGCGGCGCCGGCTGGCGGCAGATTCTTGCAGCTCCGGCAGCCATGATCGGGGTTTCCCGGCGGGTCGATCCCAGTCTCTACCTCTTTTTGTGGCTGATTGTGGTGTTGTGCATTCTGGGCATGCTCAATGGCCTCAAGCGGCCGGCCTTGGATTTGCCTACGCTGCTCTTCGGCTTCACCTTCTTGGTGACCATGATGATCTTCGGGTCGCCGGGTACGAACTTTAATCACCTGCTCGACCTGCAAATCGCCTGTGTGGTGGTCATCGGCATCTGGATTACCCGGCAGTCCTCCGTCCAGCAGCGGCAGCTCGGCATCTTCGCCCTCGGACTGGCGACACTGCTTTGCGCCCAGTCACCGTTTCATCGCATGACGACGACCATCGTCGACGTCGAAGCCCGTCGCTTCAGCCGGACAGTCGAGGCTATCGGCGCCATCGATAAGCCCATTCTGGCGGAGAATGCCGTGGTGCCCCTGACAGCGGGTCAACTACCTTATGTTCTCGATCCCTGGATGGTGAACCTGCTTGGCCGCCGCAATCCGGGCTTCCGGCAACCGCTCATCGACGCGGTGCAGCAGAAGCGTTTCGGCGCGATCGTGCTTTCCATGTGGGATCCGCAAGGCGACCACGGCCGCAAATGGTACGACCAGGAAAGTTTTGGAACGGGTTTCGTGCCTGCGCTGTTTGCGAACTATCAGCTGGTGGCAACAGTAGACGACCAACTGATTTACAAGCCGAAGGCCAATGCAGTGATAGACAGCAGCCGCAGTACCACTTCGGGCGCACGGCGTAATCGGGAAGGTTTATCAGCCGCTAAGAAGAACGCGGAATAGCGGCGCACGTGGCTCCACTAATCTTAGGGAAGGGGATTGGTGGGTTTGTCCTAGTTGAGCTTCTTGCATTATGACCGTATCTCCAGATCCGCAGACCGGCAAAGCATCCCTGTTGATGATCGAGGGAGGCCTGACGCTGCTGGTGACGGCCGTGGCTTTCGGCTGGCCGATGATCGGCACGAGATTTTTTTCGCGCGTCGAGAATGCCTTCGCGCGGCTGGCCCGGAAGCAGGGATTGGCTGTCTTTGTGGTTGGCCTGACCGCGCTGCTTCTTCGCCTCGCCATTCTTCCCGTGTGTCCCATCCCTCTGCCGTTCGTGCCGGATGACTTCAGCTTTTTACTCGCCGCCGACACCTTCGCCCACGGCCGCCTGACCAATCCTACGCCGGCGATGTGGACCCATTTCGAGAGCATCCACATCAACATGCGGCCGACCTATATGTCGATGTACTTTCCCACGCAGGGCCTGGTGCTGGCGGCAGGGAAGGTGCTGACCGGGCATGCCTGGTTCGGCGTTTGCTGGTGAGCGCGCTTATGTGCGCCGCCATCTGCTGGATGCTGCAAGCATGGCTGCCGCCTACGTGGGCACTGCTCGGCGGATTTCTGGTGGTTCTCCGCATTGGCCTGTTCAGTTATTGGATCAACTCCTACACCGGGGCAGGATTAATTACGGCCCTGGGTGGCGCGCTAGTGCTGGGAGCGCTGCCTTGGCTGAAAAAGACACCTCTGCTCCGCTATGCGGTGCTGATGGCGATGGGGGTTGTCCTGCTGGCTGCTACGCGTCCCTATGAAGGACTGCTTTTGTGCCTGCCGGTAGCCGGAGCCTTGATGTATTGGCTGTGGCTGGGAAAGAACGTGCCCGGACCCGGCAGGCTGCTTCGCCTGGCCGCACTGCCTCTGGTCCTTCTGGTAAGCGCCGGGGCGTGGATGGGCTACTACAATTACCGCGCCTTCGGCAGTCCGCTCACGCTGCCGTACACCGTCAATCGCCAGACCTACGCAATGGCGCCGTACTTCGTCTGGCAGTCGCCGCGACCCGAGCCGTCGTACCGCCATGCCAGCATGCGGCGCTTTTACTACGAGAATGAGATTGCCGAAAGCGAGAAGATTCATCGCGGCTTTCTATATCACAGCTTCATCAAGGCGCTAGGTGGCACACTGTTTTTCTGTGGCTTCATCTTCTTCCCGCCAATGGTGATGGCTCGCCGCGTGCTCCTGGATCGCCGCACCCGATTCCTGGTTATCTGCCTCGGGGTCATGATGGCCGGAATGCTGATCCAGGTGTTCTTTATTGCTCATTATGCGGCTCCGTTCCTGGCGGTGTTCTTTGCGCTGGGACTGCAAGGCATGCGGCATCTGCGGTTGCTGAACATCGACGATCGGCCGGTTGGCGTCGGCCTGGTTCGCCTGCTGGTGACGCTGTGCGTCGCTCTCGCCGGAGTGAGGTTGCTGGCCGTGCCGCTTCATCTCAACAATCCCGAATGGCCGGCGTCCCGCTGGAGCAGTAACTGGTACGGACCAGCAGATTACGGCAAGGAGCGCGCCAGCGTAGCGTCGCAGCTAGAGAAACTTCCCGGCAAGCAGCTGGTGATCGTGCGCTATTCGGAAGACCACTATCCGCTTAACGAGTGGGTGTATAACGGCCCGGATATTGACGGATCGAAAGTGATCTGGGCGCGAGAGATGAGCGCCTCCGACAACGCCGCACTGATGCAACACTACGCCGATCGCCAAGTGTGGCTGGTGCAACCCGACATGCCGGGGGCAGAAGTTTCTCCCTATCCGGTGCCTGGATCGCAAGCGATGTTGAGTGAGAAGTAAGACGACCTGACAGCCGCTGCTTGAGCCCTACCCGAAGCTAGCCACCTAGCGAATCTCATCGATCGATTAGCTGTGAGCTGCCACTAACTCAGATCGAGGTTTGACCGGCGATTCTTCAGGTGCTTTCTGTTCTCGCGCCGCGACAACTAGCCCGTACCACAGCCAGCCCACAACAGCCGCCAGTAGACCAGGCCGGATCGCGCGCAGGGCGACTAGAGGTGAGCAGAAGAGAAGAAATACGGCAGGCATCGCAATCCAACGCGACCGTGGTGAGAGGCCGTTTGCGCCCAGCAACAGGAGAACGGGCAAGAGCAGGATGCTGAGATCGTAGACATTGGTGTGGAAGCTCACCAACGCAACAAAACAGGTGCACATCGCGAGGAAGTATGGCGGCGTGGAAAAGAGTTCGGCTTGACGAACTGCCAAAAGCAACAATGCAATCGAGAGGCCGAGAGTCGTCAGGAACACCGAGTGCGGGCTTAATGTTGTTACTACCGTCAGCAGGCCGCGGATGTTCGGCATGGTCACTGGATTGATGCAGTTGATACTGCCGCTTTCGCCGGTCAGCAACATGTGGACGAAGCCCTTCATCCCGGCGATGCCAACCATCATGGTGCTGATAAGCGTGACCACGATCCCGCAGGCCCCAAATCCCGCAACCATCTTCCATGCCCGGCGAAGCACCAGCACCCCCACGATCGGCAGGACAAGCTGAAACTTGAACAGACACAGTCCGAGAGCGACACCAGCAAGCAAATGCTGGTTTTTCTTGAGTAGCCATAAGCAGGCTGCAAACAGGGCCAGCGTGACCATGGTGTCCTGTCCGGAGAGCAGGCAATCGGTCACCGGAAAAAAAGCTAAGGCGATGAAGAACATTGTCTTGCCGTCATACTTCGTGGGGAGCAAGTCAGCCAGCAACCATGTCGTAAGGCCGAGAAGGAGAAGGCTCACGAAGATCCACACCACGAACCCTTGCTGGTAGGAGAGCGACATCAGTGGCAGATAAAGAAGCAACTCGTAAGGCAAATGATTCCAAGGCAGAAAGCGCTTTGCCAATTGTTCGTTGGGAATGTCGAACAGTCTCTGCTGGGTTGCCATCTGCAAATCTACGTCATACAGCAGATGCTTGGGACTATGCAGGTACACGTACGCGCCGGTATAACAGTCCCCGAAATCGTGCGGAGCTGGCCACAGACCGTTAAGAACAGGAATAATGACCGCGCAATTCAGGGCTGCAAGAAGTATCCAGCCTGCGAGTCTTATGTCGCCCGATCGGTTGACCGTCATGACCGGCTAGCTCCTGCGAATGTCGGCGTCGCCGTGATGTCAGGCACCGAGCAAACGGTCACTAGATCGGCTTTCTGCTCCTTCGCGGCGACAGCTAGCGCATACCAAAGCCATCCGACGACGAGGGCAAACAGAGCCACCTTGTACAAGGCCAAGACCACCAGGTAGGTCACGGGACAGAGAACTAGCTCCAGCGGAAGGCGTGTAGTCCACGACAGTGGTTTGGTGTCGCCGCAGCCATCCAGCAGAAGCAGGGCAGGGAAGATCAAAAGGGCTAGATCGTACAGGTTGGTGTGAAAGCTGACCAACACCACGAAACACAACGCCATAGCGAAGAGATGCGTCGTCGAGGGAGCGCCCCTGGCCTGGCGCACGGCGACCAGCAATAGCACGATGGAAATCAGCAACGTGGCCACGGACACAGCGTGGGACGACAAGCCGGGCAGGCAACTCAGCAATCCTCGGATGTTCGGCATGGTGACGGGATTGATGCACGCCACCCCACCCGTCTCCCCCTGCAGCCAAAGATGGAGCAGGCTGTTCATTCCGCGAACGCCCACCATGAGGGTGCTGGCCCCTAAGACTGCGGCCGCCGATACCGCGAATCCGGCGATCAGCCGCCAGCAACGCAGGAGGAAGAATATTCCTATGATGGGAAGGATCAACTGAAGCTTGAAGAGTCCCAGGCCCAGAACGAAGCCGGCAAGCGCATTTCGCCCGTCCTGAAGCAGCCAAAGACTGACGGCAAGAATAGCCAGCGTTACCAACGTGTCCTGCCCCGTCATCAGACAGAAGGGGACCGGGAAGAAAGCAAGCGCTATGAAAAACAGCTGCTTGGTGTCCCGCTGCATGGGGAAGGTTCGGCCAAATAACCAGACCGCGAAGAAGAGCAGACCTAGGCTCGCCAGTCGCCACACCCATGCTGCCCGCTCTGCCGAAAGCCGGGTCAGGGGCAACCACAGGACAATCTCATAGGGCAGATGGTTGTAAGGCAGGACGCGTTTGGCGACTTGGTCGTCAGGGATACGGAAGAGGCGCTTCTCGGTCGCCGCTTGCAGGTTGAGATCGTAAAGCTTCTCAGGAGCCTCGTGCAGGTACATCTGGGAGGCGGCGTAGAAAACGCCAAAATCATGGGGCTGCTGCCAGCGGCTCCCCAACCAGGGAACCAGGACAAGACAATTGAATGCGGCCAGGGCGATCCAGCCTGTCATGGTCAGCCGCTTCACGATTGAACTCCCTGGAGAGCGGCCCTGCGGGCTCGCCTGCACTGTAGGATACGATCGGCCGGATTTCGCCATAACGTGAAATGAGGCAGCAAGCAACGCTCACTGCCTCGTTTCACAGACGAAGGATGAACCCGCGCTAACGGGCTGCGATGCACCGTCAAGGACACAGACTAGGCAACGGCGCTGCTCAAATCACTGGCGATCGCGCTAAAGGCGTTGCTGATTCCCGTGGCGACGCCGTTCATGGCCGCGATGCATCCCAGCGCGATCAGGGCTGCGACCAGGGCATATTCAATCAGGTCCTGACCGGACTCGTCGCGGAGCAGGTTTTGTAGAATCTGGAGTTTCATTGGTGTCTCCTGTGGCTTTGCCATGGGCTGGACGCGCCACTTAACTGCGATCGGGGGCAACGTTTAGGCGATGATTACCGGGTGCTGCGGAGCGGCGGCCCCTCCTCGCCGCTCCACAAGTCACCTACGGAGGATCGATAGCAATCTCGGCTTGACTGTCAACTCGGTTAAGTCGGCAGTTAGCTCACAGCGCTGGTAAGGTCGCTGGAGATGGTGCTGAAGGCGGTGCTGATGCCCGTCGCCAGACCCTTCATAGCCGTAATCGCACCCAGCGCGATCAGGGCAGCTACCAGAGCGTATTCGATCAGGTCCTGTCCAGACTCGTCGCGAAGCAGATTCTTCAAGGTTTCCATTTCATTCCTCCAATACAAGCATTCCAGCAATAAACCCGCTGGCTAATTGCACAAGAGGAGAGTACCGCCAGAGGTACCTCGCTTGATTCCACGATATTGCCCGGATTTCTAGAATAAACGCCCAAAGTGCAGGGTAATAGCACCTTGCGGCCATGCAAAACCGGCTTGCCGGTCTTCGCCAGATGCGCTCCTGCTTACGGAGAGACGTTCAGCACGATCTTTCCTCGCAGTGCGATTCTGAGCCAAGCGCTCGTAAGGGAACGGACTTGCTCCAGCGACAGAACCAAAGCAATCTGCGACGTCAATGCTTGGCTTTCGAATGATTTCGCTCTGGCGTTCCGGCGCGCGGTGTTGACCTCAACCAGAAAAAGACGGCTCGCCTGCAGGACTTCCTTGTGCCGTCGCTGGTCTGCAATGACCTCCGATCTGCCGAATTGATGGACAGTCGCTGTTTTCACTTATCCTCACGCGTCACGTTTTACATCTGGGTTGCTGTTAATATCGCCACTGGCGCAACGGTGCCCGCCAACCTTTTCGTCCTGCCCAGGGGCGCAAGTTTGTCCAGCATTTCAGTTTCCAGACAGTTAAAGATTTGCTTAGAACAGATTCGGAGAACAAGCATGAGTCCTTCAGCAAGTGCGGTGGTGGCGAAAACGAAGCCGGGTAAATCATCTGCAACCCAGCCAACGCCGGGCGGCATTCCTTATCCTGTGATTCCCGACGACGTCGACATGTCGGGAATTTTCATCCCGGGTGAAGCCGTAGCAGTTCGCCTGCGCGACTTCAGCAATCCCTGGCAGACGCGGCACAAGGTCGGCAAAACGCTCCGCGACCGCACGCCGCGCGAGAGCCACGCCGATGGCAAGCCCGCGGTCAATCGGCCTGATCCGCTCGATCTGCTGGCCAAGAGCAACGTTGGCCGCAGGGAAGACTTGATCCCGCTACGCATGGGGCGCATGGCTGTCTCGCCCTTCACCTTTCTGCGCGGGGCTGCCTGCGTGATGGCATGGGACCTTTCCCGAACTCCCAATAGCGGCATTCGCGTGATCATCGCCGGGGATGCACACATCAACAACTTCGGGCTGTACGGAACTCCCCAGCGCGACGTCATTTTCGATCTCAACGATTTCGATGAAGCGACCGTTGGTCCGTGGGAGTGGGACTTGAAGCGCCTGGTAGCCAGCGTGAATGTCGCCGCGCGCGAGAACGGTATGAACAAATCCGAGCGCGCGGCCGCGGTCAGGGCGGCAGTGGGCGGATATCGCTGGAACCTGGGCCGCATGGAAAGCATGGGCGTGCTCGATGTCTGGTACGAGCATGCCTATCCCGATACCAAGAACCCGCTGCTCAAGCGCGATCCCAAGGCGCAAGCGGTCATCATGAAGTGCGTGGCCAAGGCCAGGGCGCAGACCAACAGCACGCTGATGAAGAAAATTGCCGAAGTTGACGCCAAGGGAGACTGGAGCCTGCGTGAAGATCCGCCAATCCTGACCCACGTCGATAACAAGACAAGAGAGAAAGTCATCCAGGGGTTGGAGGAGTATGCGCCCACCTTGCCGTCGGAACGCTTCTATATGCTGAACCGCTATCACGTGGTCGATGTCGCCCATCGCGTGGTCGGCGTCGGCAGCGTCGGTACCCGGGCCTATCTAGCGCTACTGATGGGCAATGACAACAACGATCCGCTCTTCCTTCAGGTGAAAGAGTGCGTTTCGCCGGCTCATGCTCCCTACACCGTAACCTTGCCCAGGAAATACCAGCACCATGGCACCCGGGTAGTGATGGGACAGCGTTCGCTGCAGGCTTCCGGCGATGTGATGCTGGGAGCGACCAACGTCGATGGGCGTCCGTTTTTCGTGCGCCAGATGAAAAACATGAAGGCTTCCATTCCGGTGGAGTGGCTTACGGGATCGGCGTTCAACTTTTACGCGCAAGCTTGTGGCGCATTGCTGGCCCGCGCCCATTCACGGGTGGGCGACGCCGCCGCGCTCGCCGGGTATTGCGGCAAATCTCCGGTGCTCGACAAGGCTTTGGTGGCGTGGGCGGAAGCTTACGGCGATCAGACGGAACAGGACCACGACCGCCTGGTGAAGGCCATCAAGTCAGGCAAGGTAGCGGCGATACAGGGCGTGTGAGACCAACTCGTGCGATTGCACTCGTAAGAAGATACGGCAGCGTTCCGGGTTGAGCGATGCTGCCGTATTTTCAGCGCAAGCCATCATGGTGTGACTTCGAACACCACGCCGCAGCCTCCAAAGCTGCAGTTGCCTTGATACGTGCCACCATTCAACGTCGTGCCGTAAAGATATCCTCTGCCGTCCATGGCCACGCCAGCCCAAGGTTCGGCGCCATCGTAGCAAGGCGGCCCATTGGGACAGAAGCTATACAGGGTCGTAAAGTTATAAGAGCCGCTCGCATACGCCAGTTTGAACACCGAGCCGATGCCGCGGCTGCCGCCCGCGATCGTCGTGCCGTATAAGTTGCCGGCGGCATCCAGAAGAAGATTGCCAACCGTGCCGCCGACCAGGGGGTAAATGACGTTGAAGTTCCACGCGTCTCCGGAAGGACTCAGCTCGAAGATCGTGCCGCCCTGGTACGGTCCGTGGTTAGAGGTGGTTCCATAGGCGTTGCCGGAGGGATCGAAAATCAAGCCGGAAAGTGGATTGCCGCCGTCGGCGCCTCCCTGGAAGTAGTACAGGATGTTTTCCGTCCAGCCGCTGCCGTTGGGAGTCAGTTGGAAGACGATTCCACATCCCGAATATGGTTCATTGGGACAGGAGGAGTACCCACCGTCCAATGTCGTCCCGTACAGGTTACCGGCCTGATCCAAAACCACACCGGCTTGCGGGAACGCTCCGTCAGCTCCGCTGGCAGGCATATGTGGATGGTCCTCAGGCGCGCCGGAACGCAAAGTGAGCCCTAACCCGAATCCCCACAGGATGCTTTCGGTCCATCCGCTCCCTGACCGCGACAGCTTGAAGACGGTGCCTCCGCCATATTGGCCGCCGTCTGTGGTCGTGCCATACAAGTTGCCGGTGCTGTCGAAGATGACGCTGGAGTAAGGGAACGACCCATCGGTATCGCTACTGCCGAAGTTGTATAAGACGGTTTCCGTCCATGAGCACGACACGCTGCGGCAGAAACTCGCCGGCGGCGCCAGTCGGAAGACTGTGCCCCGATTGTAGACACCGCCAAAGACGGTGGTTCCGTACAACGCTCCATCGGGGCCAAAGATCACTGCGGCCGCGGGATTCTTGCCGTCGTGTGAGCTCGTGAAGGAGTGCAGAGTGTTGAAGGTCCAACCTCCGTTGGAACGGGTAAGCTTAAACACGTTTCCGCCACTGGAGTATGCGGTCCCGTAAAGGTTTCCTCCCCGATCCATCGTCAGGGCGGCTTCCGGCAAACCTGAATCCGACTCCTCCTGGAAGGCATGCAGCACCGTCTCGGTTTGCGCGTGCGCGAGAACGGCGAAACCCAGCATCGACGTTAACGCGCAGACGACCATAAAAGGTCGCAGACTTGAGTACGTAGACGTATTCATACCCAACCTCCAGAAGGGAACTCAGTCAAGAAGCAAGTAGCCGCAGTTTCTGAATTCTGACAACCGAGGACCGGCCACTGCTTCACGGCGTGATTTCATATACAACGCCGTTCCCATACGTCCCGCCCTCCGATGCCGTGCCATAGAAATTGCCCGCCCTGTCCACTGCCAGTCCACCATAGGGAAGTTCGCCGTCACTGCCGTCGAAGTCGTGCAGCGAAGAATAGGTCCAGGTGCCGTCGGAGTTAGGCGTGAGTTTGAAAACTACGCCGACGCCGTTGACTCCACCGCCGGCCGCGACGCCATAGAGATTGCCCGCCGCATCCAGCAGCAGGCTGTCATACGGTCCGCCGCCGTACGATCCGGGAATGCTGTACAGCAGCTTGTAGGTCCAGCTGCCATCAGACGGCGACAGCTCGAACACCGTTCCGCCGTGGGCAGCGCCGCCGTCGCGTGTGGCGCCGTAAAGGTTACCGGCACTGTCGCGAACCAGTCCTCCGTTGGGATCGCGCCCGTCGGTTCCTCCCTGGAAGGCATAGAGTATGGTCTCCGTCCAGCCCGACCCTGACGGGGACAGCTCGTAGACCGCGCCGTCGTTGAACAGGCTGCCACCGCTGAAGGTTGTGCCGTAGATATTGCCGTTCTGGTCAAGCACGACGCCGCTCTGCGGGCCGTTGCCGTCGGGTAAGCCAGTGAAGGCGTACAGCACGCTCTCCGTCCAGCTGCCGTTGGAGGGCGTCAGCTTATAAACCACACCACAGAAGCCGTTGCAGTCCTGTAGCCCGCCACTGGCGGTCGTGCCGTAGATGCTACCGGCGGCGTCGAAGGTCAGGCTGCCGAAACCCGGAACCCCGCCGTCACTGCCACCCGTGAAGCTGTATAACTCGGTTTGCACCCAAGGCGCATAAGCCGAGACCGGCGGCGAAGCACTGGGCCGTAACCGGAACACCACGCCGTTGCCCCGGCTTCCGCCAAATCCGGTTGTACTGTAGAACGTCCCGTCAGGTCCGATGATTGGACGGCCAAACGGTTCGTTGCCGTCGCTCACGTTGAAGTTGAACAGCTCCGACAAGACCCATCCTGAATTCTTGTGCGCGAGTTTGTAAACCGTGCCCGAGCTTTTTTCGGTGGTGCCATAAAGATTGCCCGCCGAGTCGATGGCCAAACCGGCAATTGGGTAGTCTCCATCGCTGCCGCCGGTGAAGTTGTGGAGGATCTGGAAGGTCTGCGCCCGTGCCGTCACACTCGCGAGGGCGACCATTAAAAGGCCGGCAGTCACGGCGACCGCCCGCACGCTGGAATACGGAAAACTCGTGACCCTTGGCTGAACCGTACCCTTCATGGCGAACCATCCTTTCTCTCTTTTGCATCTCTCTTTTGCATTCATCGCCGGCTGACTGTCCCTTCTTCTACCTGTTAAGGCTGAGCGTCAAGTTAATTGCACATAACGGTCTAAGCTGCTCATGGACGGAGGCTTATCGGATGGGAGCTGGGCGAGACACCACGAGCGCGGGAGGGAAGGAGGCGCGTAACGGTTTGGAAAGCCGTTCGGAAGCTTCCGGATCGGCAGACCGCCCTCCGTTAATTAGGCGTGATCTCGAATACGACGCCGCATCCGTTACCGCACTGAAAGCCGTGATTGCCGGCATCGGAAGCCGTGCCATACAGGTTGCCGTTCGCGTCTATTACCAGGCTGCCCATGGGATAGGCGCCGTCGCTTCCTCCCGCGAAGTCGTGCAGCGAAGTATAGATGTAGCCGCCGTTGGAGGGCGTGAGTTTGAACACGCTACCGTAGCCATGAACGCCATCGCGGTAAGTTGTGCCATATATGTTGCCGGCACTGTCCATAATCGGGGTGGCGACCGGTCCCCCTGCCGTCCCGCCTTCAGGCAGGCCATACAAGAGGTTGAAGTTCCAACGGCCTCCAGACGGTGACAGCTGGTAAACCGTCCCGCCTTGGCCGGCCCCTCCAAACTTGGTGGCCCCGTTGAGATTACCTGCCGTGTCGAGGAACACTCCGGCCCACGGGTATTCACCGTCGTCTCCTCCACGGAACTGATAGATGGCATTGAAGGTCCAACTCGAGCCTGACGGCGTCATCTCAAACACCAGGCCGTGACCTGCGCCATCCTGCGGAGCCGTGCCATAGAGATTGCCTGCTTGATCCTCGACAATACCGCCGTAGGGATATTCGCCATCCGCACCGTTGGTGAAATTGTGCAGAGTCTCGGCCGTCCAGGTGCCGGCTACCTTGGTTATTTCAAAAACTGTGCCGCAGCCCAGGCCGTCGCAGTAACTGTAGTCGCCGCCCGATTCCGTGGTGCCGTAGATGTTTCCCAAAGCGTCAAATGACAGGTTGCCGAAGGCCCCGCCGCCCCGGCTGCCCCAGGGAAAGTACGCGGTCTCTACCCATGGGCAGGAAACCGACTTGCAAATCGAGAGCGGAGGCCGAAGGTTGAAAAGCACGCCTCCAAAGCCGGCACTCCCGGCGATCCCATAAAGACTGCCGTCCGAGCCGAAGAAAACATTGGTGTTCGGACTCTCTCCGTCGCCACCACTGAATTTGTAGAGGGTTGAAAGCACCCAGCCGGAACCGCTGTGTGTCATCTTGAAGACCGTTCCGCAACCGGCCGCGGAGCAGGTGTGAGTCATGTTCCCGCCCAACAACGTCGTGCCATACAGGTTGCCGGAGCGGTCCAGGGTCAACGCTGCCTCCGGAACGTCGCCGTCGGGTCCGTTAAAGCTGTGGATGACGGAGAAGGTCTGCGCCTGGGACAGGGATGCCGCCGCGAGAATGGTCAGCAATACGCCAGCCGAGATCGCAAGTCGCACGAAGCAAGTGAGGCTCGGACTGATTGCAGAAGCCAATCCTATTGACGGGTTCTCATTGTTCATTGGGAGTTCCTCGCGCACGTCCACTAGGTATCCTAGTGGTTGGGCACTCCCTTATCTAACGGAAAGACCACAGATGTCAAGTGAATTTGAAGTAGCGGGCAAGAAGCTGCATCCGCGCAACCCATGGCGCGACGGCCAAACGGCCGATGATGGTTCACGGACACAGACCCCGAAGATCAATTCGCTGTCTACTCTCGCTGGTAGCTGACCTGCCCGTTCACCAGCACTGCTGTCACATGACTGGTGTACTCGAAGGGATCGCCGTCATAAAGAACTACGTCTGCGTCCTTGCCCGTTTCCAGCGAGCCAACGCGATCGGCGATGCCAAGAATCTTCGCCGCCTCGATGGTGGAAGCTCGCAACGCACCTTCGAATCCCATGCCATTGGCCGCGGCCACTCCTGCTTCAAACAGCAGCACGCGGTTTTTGGGGACGTAGTTCTCAAAGCCCGACATCAACGCCACCGGCACGCCAGCTTGCATCAGGATGGCCGGATCTTCGATGGAGGCGTTGTAGGTTTCCAGTGAGTCCAGACGCGTCAAGGTAGGTCCTACCAGCGCCGCCGCGCCCGACTGCTTGATGACCTGCGGCTCCAAGTAGCCTTCGGTCACACTGCTGAGGATGAACTTCAGCTTGAATTCCTGGGCCAGGCGGATGGCGGTGTCGATGTCGTCAGCACGATAGGCATTGAAGATGGCCGGCACTTCGCCGCGCAAGACCAGGCTGATGGCATCCATTTTCAAGTCGCGCGCCGGCTGCTTGGTGACATCCTTCTTGTCGCCGGCGTTCCAGTCTGCCCACTTCTTCTGATAAGCCTGCGCACTGAGCAGACCCTGGCGAATGATGGACGCTGTCATCATGCGCGTGGTCGGCGCCTTGTTCTTACCACCATAGGTCTGCTTGGGAGATTCACCCAGGTTGAAGACCACCGCCGACACCGGTCTTACTGCCAACTGCTCCACCGTCGGCCCCACCGTTTTGGGCCCAACCGTCTTGAAAATGCCGGCCTGCCCCGCGATAGGGTTACTCACGCCCGGCGCAGCCTGGACAGTCGTCACTCCATAAGTGTTGATGTACTGCAACAGCATTTCGCGCGGATTGAAGCTGTCCAGCGCGCGAACGTCCGCGGTGTTGGGATCGGTCTGTTCATCCTGGTCCTGGTCGGCTGGAATGTTGTAGGCGCCGGAGATGCCTGCGGTCGTCTTCGCATCGATCAGCCCTGGCGTCGCGTAGACCGCGTGCATTACCGTGTAACCCGAGGGCGGCTTGGTGCCGCTCTGCACCCCAGTGATCTTGCCGTTCTCGATGAGCACCACGCCGGGCTGGCCTTGCGCCCCACTTCCCATGGTGTAGAGCTTCTGAGCGACGATGGCGATTTTCTGAGCTGCCACAATGTGAGAGGCCGCCAGAATTGTCAGGCTAAGGAGGACGGAACGTACGGCGATGCGCGTCATTGTCCACCCCCCGCCGCTGTGGCTTCTACTTGGGGGTAGCGGGTTCCGACATCGTACCCACCGGTGGCAAAATGCACGTCCGCGGGGTTGCTGCGGTCGAATACCTTCTGTCCTTCAATCCAGGTTTCCAGAACCTTGGTATAGACGCTGAATGGAGGTCCGGAGAGCAGGATGAAGTCGGCGTCTTTCCCTTTCTCCAGCGTACCCACGCGATCGCCGAGGTCGAGCATTTCGGCGGCGTTGATGGTCAACGCTTTCATGGCGCCTTCCTCGGTCATGCCACCCCGAACCGCAAGCCCCGCTTCGCGGAGAATGAAGCGCGAACTGTCGATGTCGTCATCGGTATTGATGGCAACCTTCACTCCTGCCCGCTCCAGGATGCCGGCCGAGCGTTCCTGCCAGTTGATCGCTTCCAGCTTGCCGCCAGGCGCGTCAATGATGGTCAAGGTCACCGGAATATGCCGCTTCGCCAGTTCATCGGCCACCAGGTAGGCCTCGGTGCCGTGATGAATTACCACGCGGTAGTGAAACTCATCGGCGATGCGGAGGACGGTCAGGATGTCGTCGGCGCGATGGGTGTGATGCTGCACGATGCGCTTGCCGTTCAGCACCTGCACCAGCGCTTCCATACCAAGATCGGTGTCAGGGCGCTTGGGATCCTTCGCACCTGCGGCCACAGCTTTGTTGTAGTCGTCCCATTTGCGCTTGTACTCCTGCGCCTTGGTGTATTCGCGGCGGGCCAGAGCTGCCTCTTCCATGCGGGTCATAGGCGCTTGATCGCGGCGTCCGTAGTGCTTGGGATTTTCGCCGTTCGCCATCTTCAGGCCGCCGATCGCGCCGGGAATCAGCATCTCTTCGATCGTCTGCCCGCGTAGCTTCACATAGGCCGTTTGGCCGCCGATAACGTTGCCGCTACCCGGCATGATATTGGCCGTGGTAATGCCTCCAGCGGTGGCCATGCGGATACCGGGCGCTGCCGGATTGATCGCATCCGAGGCACGCAACTGAGGCTGTACCGGACCGGAGCCTTCATTGGCATCGACGTTGGCGGACACCGGCGGATTGCCGATAATGCCGATGTGCGAGTGCGTGTCCACGATGCCGGGCATGAGAATCTTGCCGGTTGCATCGATTACTTTCGCGTCAGCGGGAATGTTCACGCTGCCGGCAGCGCCCACGGCTTCAATCTTGCCGCCGCGCACCACCAGCACTCCGTTCTTGATTGGCGGTCCGCTGATGGGATACACCGTTGCGCCCCGTACCACCAGCACCTGATCGGCAGGCATCGTCTTGGATGGGGCAGGGTTCGGTGCGGCCTGTTGTGCTGTCAAGCCGGCCGTAACCAAAAGCATCGTGATCGGCAAACCAAAGCAGAGAGGTATTACATTCGTACAGCGGAACTTGCGCAACGCAATGCTCCTTGTTCAGCATAAGTTTGCGCGATGCTACATGGCCTGCAACGGTCAGTCAATCAGGATGTCATCGCCGGCACGCTCTTGCGGATCGATGGCTCACGGCTGAGAGGAGCGATTTGCTGCTTCAACCGAAGATGGGTTCGCCTGCGATAGATGAACCGCCTCGGCACGCTCGATGGACAGACTGGTCGGCAGTTGCGACACCCAATCCGTCTTGTTGATGTAGAGCTTGATGCCCCAGACGGCGGGCCGTTGGTTCGGTCGCCAGTTGGCCTCACGAGAAGAAAGATAGCGGCCCAGTTCTTTCTCGTCCCATGGGAAAGCCCAAAGCTCGTACCTTTTATTCGGTTCGATGACCACGTTTACCTGGCGGGCGGAGCCGTCTGCCAAGTCGAAGATCAACGTGATCTGCGATGGCTTGCGAAGCTTCCACCAAAGCGGATATCGAAGCCTCAGGGTGAGCTTCAGGAAGTCGGCGTCCTGTGGCCACTGCTTCAGGCCGAGGTCCAGGAACTGCTCACGGGTTCTCTTGATGACAAAATCGTGCTCCATAGCCGACAGCTCGGTGCTCTGCTGCCGGATCGTCTGGGCGCGTCCTTCATCGCGTACGAGGACGAAGACGCCGTAAGCCACTTCCGCCTCCGTCCGGTAATGGCTCTGCATGTACATCCAGATATCGGGCGTCCGTGAGAAATTCGAGATGCCGTCGATGCGCCATACATGCTCGTTATCCACGAAGTACAGTCCGTGACCGGGACGTTGCGACTGCAAGCCATCGAGCTGCCGCCGGGTAAGATAACGGCCTCCAATCACATAGTTCTGCAGCACGCCGCCGGCCACCCGGCGCCGGGCTGCGTCGCCAAATTCGTTCTCGTAGGGATAGATCAGCAGGGACTCGCCGGGCTGGGTATGTTCCACAAGGTAGTCGGTAGCGGTCTTTACGATTTGTCCTTCCGGCGAGCCAAGGCACAAATGATCGACGCCGACGAAGCCCTCGGTGGGGCAATTCATGGCCCGGTGAAAGCTGTAGTTGTCTCGTATTTGGGACAGCTTGAAGTTACGGGCTGGTCCCGCTATCAACGCGCTTGCCCCGATCGCTACCAGGGCTAATGTAATTGACCTCGTTCGGCCGATCGATCCTGTGCCGAGCAAGATCAGCAACGAGAATACGATGATGGGATAGAGAGCAACCGCGATGTGAAACCAGTCAGCGCGGACCAATCCAGTCTGCGACAAGGCGAGCGCGAAGAGTGGTGCGGACATCAAGAACAAAGGTCGTCGCGTATCAGCGTCTGACTCCGGGTTGCGATAGCACCACGCCACCGCCATGAGCGACAGGCCAGCGGCGATGGTCAACAGGAACACTCGCGTATCCTGTCTCGCCATTGGAGACGCTTCCAGCCAACGATAATCCCCGACCATGGCGAAGGCATCCCGCAGGAAACGAAACCGGAGCATCCCGCCGCCAAGCACCAGGTTGAATAATAATCCCAAGCGCGGCGAAGCCGAGTAAGGACTGAAGCGAGAGCCGGACAAAACGTGAGCATCTTTGCCGCGATTTCAAGCTGAGCAGTGCCCCGGCACGCCAGCACGACAGAGAACCCGACCACCGAGTAGACGCCAACATCGGCCGAGAACAGGAATGCCGCCATCACGGAAGCCGCCATCAGGCTGGCCACTGTCGTGACTCGAGCCGTTCCTCGCAGCGCACGGTCCGTCTATACCAAGAAAAGTGCAAACAGCAATAGCTCCACCGAAGTCCGGGCGGTGAACGTCCAGAAGCCGCCGAAAAAGATGATGGTCGTGGCAACGAACAGAGCCCGCTTCCACGCCGGCTCGCCGGCCAGCAGGAGTTTGCTGAGCAGAAAGATGAGAACGACCGTGCTCCACAGCAGCACGACCTCGGCAAGAAATAACGCCGCGCCGAGGGAGAAGCCCAATAGCCTTACCGGAAGGCTGATCAACCCTTGATAGAGCGGGCCATAAGTAAAGATGACATCACGTCCCAGCCACACGCCGGAGATCGCTTTAAAGCAGAGATCGATGACCCACGAGTCGTCAGCGAAATTGGGATGTTGCAGAACAAACGGGGCGCCGGTCCAGATGGTGCCGATAGGCGTGGAAACTACCAGCAGGACGCAGGTCACGATCCAATCGAGGCGACGGGCCAGGAAGGTTAGCAGTCCCACCAGTGACAGACCCGCAGCTGCCGATTGCGACGGTTGAGATGGGCCGGAAGCAGGATCGTCCAACGCTACTTACCGGTCGCCAGATCATGAAGAACAAAAAGATTCACAGCCTCGCCCTTCGCGTTGACCGCGCGAAAGGTGATCTGGTGACCTCGCAGGCTGCCGGGGGAGGGAACTGCCATCTCCCAGCCTGACTGGGTGAAGTCGGGTCTACCGTAGGCCTTGGCGACATCCGTCCGTGGGGTGAAATGCGTGACCTCGGCCAGCGGCTTTTCATCCATCATCATGACGACCGTGACCACCGGAACTTTCGTATCGGAAGAAGCCGCCCATCCCCGAGCAATCAGCAAATTCCCGCCATTGGCTTCAGCGGTGACGGATACTCCATCGACGTAACCGACTATCTTGTCTTGGACAGCGATAGGCAGTTTGCTATGAGCTTTGGCGAACTCGCGCTCAGCTGCTAGCTTGTCCGACCGCCATTCCCGGGGCCCATCCGACCACGGGCGCCTCGGTGAGAGTATTAATACTGCTAAGAACGCCACGCAACAGAGCAAGACGGCGGCTAACTCCGCGTCTGCATCACAGTTGGTGTGAGGATCGGTTTCCAAAGGCCACTCGCCCGACGATGCCGGCACTCCAGCTTGGGTTTCGGCGCCGCCAGTATAGCAAGAGGAAGCCGATGAACTCTCGTCGCGACTTATGTCGTACCAAGTATCGTTCTACTAACTCAAATAACTCGAAAATGAGCAAAATGTAACAGACGGTTTTGTTCGCTCGCGTTATAAACTGAAATACCCAACGACAAAGGGAAACTAGCCTTAGCCCTCGTATTGGGTACGACCGTTACCGGAGGGCTGTCCCATTGTTCGCTCCTAACACGCCGAACCTACGCCGCAACTCTATCTGCCTGCTGCTAGTGCTGATGTTGCCCTATGTGTTGCTGGCAGAGGAGATACCGGTGCAGCCCGCGACCATGCTGCTGGCCGGCGGTACACCGATCAAGCTTCGGCTGAATCAAACCATCTCATCCGCCAACGCCCACCCAGGTGATCCGCTGGAGTTCGTGGTGGCCACCGACGTGGTTGAGAAGGGCTACATCGTTGTTCCCGCTGGAAGCGCGGCTTCCGGGGAAGTTGCCGGCATCAAGCATCGGCGGTTTGGCGGCATGGGCGGACAAGTCATTCTGAAACTGAACTACGTGCAATTGCCGGATGGCGAGCGGATCGGTTTGCATGCGCGGCAGGCGGTGAAGGGTTGCACGCACACCGCGCGCATGGTCGTTGGCATGGTTGGCGCGGCAATCTTCTTCTGGCCGGTGATGCCGGTCTTTCTGTTGGACCGCGGCGAAGACAGTACCGTATTGAAAGGCACCGAGGTCGTTGGTCACCTGGATGGTGACGCGCGCGTACTGTCGGCCGCTCTACCCCAGGTTGACCGGAGCCCGTCGCAGCTCAACGAAGCTATGGCATCGGTTCCTCCCCGCGTTTTGAATCGTGAAGGCCGGGAGGGCGACATGGTGAACCTGATTTTTGTCGCCCAACCGGATGACTTGCAGGCTGCCTTTGAACGCAGCGGTTGGATCAAGGTCGACAAGTGGAGACCGGTGATGGCCTGGCATCTGTTGGAACATCGCACCCACGATGGCCAACTGCCGATGGCGCGCTTCTACATGTTCGGACGCGTACAGGATTATGCGTATGCTCTGCCTGATCCCAATGCGGTGATGAGCCGGCGTCATCACCTGCGCATCTGGAAGACCGACTATCAGGTGAATGGAACTCCGGTGTGGGCGGCCGCAGCCACGCATGATATCGCCATTGAGCTGGGCAAGCACGGCCGCCTGATTAACCACCGTATCGATCCCGATGTCGATGCTGAGCGTGACTTCGTTGGTGAGAGCCTCAATACCACCCAATCGGTAGGCCACCAGCAGTATCTGCATGGTGAGCGCCCGGTGTATGAAGCACAGACCGCAGCCGGCGAAGACTATTACTCCGACAGCCGAATCCTGATGCTGGACGTGCATCAGACCATGCGCAGCCAGGCTGCAGCTATTTCTTCCCCCTCCCCTATCCTGCTCGGCTGGGCGACGCCAACCATCGCGTCCACCATCGCCGGAGCGGCCGCATTCTAGGCTGGAATTGAACTGCGGCTGTCCCGCTAAAACGCGCTCGACACATGGTTGCGGCTAACTGTGCGGTTGCCCTCAAGAGCGATCGAATTTTGGTTGCCTCTTCTCCCGCGCACAAAAAAAATATAGTGCCGCACGGCGTGCAAGAAATAGGCAACTAACCATGTATGCAGTGCCGTGACTCGGTCCGGCACAGCCCGACTCAATGGTTGGCGGAGTTCCCGCCCCGATCCCGCAACTGCCCCAGCGGGAATCGATGAGGATGAAAGGACTAAGGATGAGAATTGCCCGGTATACTCGGTTGTTTTTGTTTTCCCTGCTGATGATGGCGGTGCCCTTAACAATGTCCGCCCAGTTGGTGATATCGGTGGGAATTGCACCTCCACCGCTCCCGGTTTACTCACAGCCACTATGCCCCTCCTCGGGTTATATCTGGACGCCCGGCTATTGGGCATATGCTGATGACGGCGGTTATTACTGGGTTCCTGGGACTTGGGTTATGGCTCCGCAGCCTGGTTATCTTTGGACGCCGGGTTGGTGGGGTTGGGGCGAAAGCGCCTACATCTGGCACGGAGGCTACTGGGGTCCCCAGGTGGGCTACTACGGTGGCGTCAATTACGGATACGGGTATGGCGGTAATGGCTACCAGGGTGGCTATTGGCGCAACAACGATTTCTATTACAATCGCTCGGTGAACAACGTGAACGTCACCAACGTCCACAATGTCTATAACACCACCGTGGTGAACAACTACAACACAACCCGCGTGAGCTACAACGGCGGCCAGGGTGGAACGAATGCACGGCCAACTGCGCAACAGGAAGCAGCGTTGCGCGGACCGCATGTTGGCGCTACCAGTACGCAAGCTCAGCACGAGCAGATGGCTCGTCAGGAACGCAACCAGTTCGCAAGCGTGAACCAGGGGCGTCCGCCAGTAGCGGCCACGCCCAAGCCCGCGGCTTTCCGTGAATCCGGAATCGTTGCAGCGCGTAACGCGCCGGTAAACGTTTCGGCCACTCGCCCGGCGAACAATGCAAATGCTGCGCGGCCCAACCAGAATGCTGCCGTGCCTCATCCGCCCGCCAGCAATACGGTTCCGCGTCCTAACAATAACGCGATGGAGTCGCATAACCCGAATCAGGTGGCACGGCCTCCGGCTCACGTAAACGAGCCCCAGCCTGCGCCTCGGACCAATGCCAATGTTGCGCACCCGCCGACGCAGACCGCACCCCGGCCCAACAATGCCGAGGCGCCGCGTCCTAACAACGAGCCTGCTGCGCACAACAACCCGCCTCCAGCCCGCAACGAAGCTCCGCGTCCCCAGGCCCACGTAAACGAGCCTGCGCCGCGGCCCAGCGAACCTGCTCCGGTCCAGCATGCCGCCCCGGCACCGCGTCCCCAGCCGACTGAACACGCGGCTGCTCCAGTGCAACGTGAAGCTCCGGCACCTCGTCCTCCGGCAGAACACGCGGCAGCTCCCGCGCCCCACGAAAGCGCGCCCGTGCAACGGGCAGCTCCTCCGCCCCACGAGAGCGCGCCTGTACAGCGGGCAGCTCCTCCGCCGCACGAGAGCGCTGCGCCGCGACCGCCTGCCGAGCCGCACGGAGCAGCCGAGGAGCCGAAGGGCCGAGGTTAAAGCCTGGCCCGATGACGGTGTAAAACAAAAAAGTCCACCCCGCCGCGAAGCTGGGGTGGACTTTCTTCTTGCAGGGGGAGAAAGTGCTGTTTGGTTACGGCACGATCTTGAATACAACTCCATTTCCGCTGGCTCCTCCGCTGGAAGCCGTTCCGTATAAGTTTCCAGCAGAGTCAAACGCCAGGCTGCACATTGGGTTGGAGCCGTCGCTCCCTCCGGTGAAGTCATGCAGCGAGTGATACGTCCACCCTCCCGAGGAGTGGGTGAGCTTGAACACCGACCCGTAACCATACTGGCCATCGGCGAAGGTTGTGCCATACAGGTTTCCTGCGCCATCCCGTACCAGCTTGTCATACGGCCCCAGATTAATGCCTCCGGTTAATCCGTAGAGATAATCGTAAGTCCAGTTGCCGCCTGACGGGGTGAGTTCATAGACGGTGCCCCCTCCGGTGGAGTCATGCACCGTGGTGCCGAAGAAATTGCCCAGCCCATCTGCGATCAACCCTCCCTGCGGAGACGACCCATCGTGTCCCTGGTAGGTAAATCCGTGAACCGTGCTTTCCGTCCACCCGGAACCTGCCGGCGTCAGCTTATACACCGCGCCATAGCCGTGCGGCCCGCCGCCCGACGCCACACCATAGAGATTGCCGGAGCCGTCAAACGACACGCCACTCCACGGATATTGCCCGTCGCCCGTGTTGTGCATCTCGTAAAGGACCTTCTGAGTCCAGTTGCCCCCGGACGGTGTCAGGCTGTAAATCAAGCCCCAGCCCGCTCCGCCGTTAATCGTTGTTCCATAGATCTTGCCCGCCTGATCGAAGGTCAGCGGACCCTGCGGATAGGCTCCGTTACTGCTGTTGAAACGGAAAATCACATTGGAGTTCCAATTCGCGATCACCGAGGTCGGCGCACTGAGTGGAGGTCTCAACTTGTAGACGACCCCGCATCCCCGATAACCGTTCTCGCTGTGGCATGGGCCGCCTCCACCTGCAGAGGTTGTGCCATACAACTCGCCATCGGGCCCTGCGACCAGCTGACTTACCGGACCAGCGCCATCGTTCCCGCTGGCAAATGCGTAGAGCGTGCTCAAAATCCACCCGCGACCGTTGTTATCCAGCGAGTACACTGTGCCGACCCGGCGCTGCCGCCGCTGAACGCTGTACCGTACAGCGTTCCATCGGCGCGTATGGTGACTCCGGTAAAAGGATTTGCCCCATCCTGTCCGCCGGTGAAGTTGTGAATCACGCTGAAGGTCTGTGCCTGCGCCGTGGTACCGAGGCAAGCTCCGAGGAAGATAATCGTTATTGCCATGAACGATGCCTTCATCGTCCAACTTGCGGCGTGCCGCTTCGCAACGCCGCTCGTGTTTCGAGTCCCATGATGCAACATCTGTTATCCCTTTTCTCGGCCAGAGAAATATGAACCGTCTGCTCTCGTGCGTCGTGGTACAACCCGCTCCAGGACGCACGATGAGAAGACTCGATATGAATTCCAATTGCAGCCTACGGCGGCGGCCCATCCGCCGAAAAGTTACAGAGGTGCACCTCAGGCTGGTTGGCCTTTGGTAACTGGCTCCATCACTGACAAACCTGTCCTTGCCGTGGCAGGGATCGGCCTCAGCGATGGGAGGGCACATTAATTGCGTGACGCGAACACAGGTTTCCCGGAGCGCAAATTAGCAAATCAAGTTTTGTCTCAGAAGCGGCATTGGCGCGGCCTCCCGCGTGGCTGACACGGAGGCGCAAAAGAAGCGGCAAAACAACAGTTCGCAAGTTTCTTAACTAACGAACAAAAAAAGACAGAATTAAAGTGGGATGATTGTCTACGAGACGCAGCACGCGGTCAAGGGCTGCGCATAAAATTTTACATTTGCAGCGGTGGTTCACTACTACGGATGTTGCGGGCTGCGATTCGTCCCTGCTACCAGATAAAAATCCAGATGCTGCAGCGGGTATCCGCCAAACTTCACCACCTTGCGCCCCGGCAAACGATATTGCAGCTCGCGCTGGGTTCCTGTGGCCGCCACCACAATGTGATCGCTGGCAGGAATTTCGTTGCGTTCGTAATTGGCCACCGCATGATCACGATAAAAGCCGAGACCGTATTCCACCGCGGGCGGAACATCATACACCGCAATGTCGGGGACACGTCCCAACTCCGTCTGCTGCAACACGGCCTGCACCGGCCGTTCTGACAGCAGCAGGTTCACCATCGGCGCGGTGCCCCGCAGGGTCAGCGCGAAGGCAATCACCACCGGAACCAGCGTGGTGAAGCGCAGCACTTTGTAGCCCTGGTTCTGCAGCGTCAGCCACAACATGAGGATGGTGATGATGGCCAGCGACGCGGCCACCACAATCACGTTACGCGGCAGCGCCATCTTCAGAAGTTTGAACGGCACGATGAACGCAGACGCCAGCATGGCAGCGGCCAGTAACCCATGAATCGCCACCATCCACATCGGAGGCTTAATGCTCTCCTGCTCGCGGCGGCGAATGAAGTCGGCCAGCAGAATCGCTCCCGCCGGTATCGCCGGCAGAATATAGCCCGGCAACTTCGATTGCGAAACCGAGAAGAACACGATAGGGATCAGCAGCCACAGCGTGAGATAGGTGCGGAAGTCTTCCTGCCCGGCTGCTTGCTGGGTGGAAAAGCGCCAGTCGCGCGCCGCGTCAACCACCGCGGCAATCACGAACACCGTCCACGGCATCAGCGCCAGCAGCGCCACCGGCAGGTAATACCAGAAGGGCTGAGTGTGGTGATACAGGTTGCTGGTGAAGCGCTCCAGGTTGTGCTGCAGGAAGAAGACGCGGAAGAATTCCGGATTCGCCTTCTGCACCGCGATAAACCACGGTGCCGTCACCAGCAGGTACACCACAATGCCGATGGGCCACAGTGTGCGCACGATCAGGCGCGGATCGCGACGCAGCGCGGCGAAGATTGCGATGATGACACCCGCCAGCAGGACCGCGACCGGGCCTTTGGCCAGCGTTGCCAGCGCGCTGAAGAAGTAGAAACCCAGCAACCAATTGCGCCGCTCGCTGGAAAACCACCCATACCAGCACAACATGGCCGCGGTGAACATCGCGGTCAGCGGCATGTCCGTTGAAGCGCTGCGTCCGAAGCCGATGATCAGCGCACACGAGGCCGAGATCAAGGCGGCGTCCAGTTGCGTCCCGCGCCGGAAGCGACGGCTCCAGACATAGATGAATACGATGAGCGTGGTGGAGAGAATCGCCGACGGAACCCGCGCCGCAACATCGGTCACGCCGCCTGCACCCTTGAAGGCCAGCATGGCCAGCCAGTAATACAGCGGAGGCTTCTCCAGCCAGGGATGCCCGAACAGCGTCGGCGTGACCCAGTCATGCCGGGCGAGCATCTCCCGCGCCACTTGCGCGTAACGTGGCTCATCGGCGCCCAGCAGTCCGACCAGTTGTAGTCCCAGGATGAAGAGAAATCCGCAGAACGCGATGAGGGCGAGCGAATCGGTGGAGCGGCGAGTCCGTTCGTCCAGGCTGGGAGTGGGCTTCAAGTAAGTGTCCGTTCGTGTTTCAGCAGGGTCGGAATGTGGCCGTGTGAATTGAGGATCGATTGGGAGCCCGGTGTTCGTTGGGCCGGTTACTGCACATGCGAGTAGCCGCGCTGGCGAAGCTGGGCCAGCATACGCTCAGTTGCATCGGACAGCGGGCCTTCCATGGCGCAGCCGCTGGCGCACTCATGTCCGCCGCCGCCGAAAGCCGCTGCCACCGCGGCCACGTTTACCAGTCCCTTGCTGCGCAGGCTGACCCGAAAGCGGCCGTCGGGCTGCTCGCGGAAGAACAGCGCAACTTCGATGCCCTGGATGGCTAGCGCGTAGTTCACCAGGCCTTCACAATCTTCTTCCGTCGCCTGCACAGCGTTCCATGGTATCGCGATCGACGTGCATCCAGGCCAGCGTGCCTTCGCGCTGCAATCCGGTAAGTGCCGCTCCCAGCAGGCGCATCTTTGAGAGTTGGGTGGAGAAGTAAACGTTTTGCGCAATGCGCACCGGATCGGCGCCGCAGCGCACCAGTTCCTGCGCCAGCGCAAAGGTCCGATCGGTCGTGCCGTGAAAGCAGAACGATCCCGTGTCGGTCAGCACAGCGGTGTAGAGGCAGGTCGCGACCTCGGGAGAAATCTTTACCCCCGCTTCGTGCGCCAGACTGAAAGATCATCTCCGCTGTGGCGCAGGCATGCGGGATCGATCCAGTTCACGTCGGCAAAGGGACGCGCCGTGGCGTGATGATCGATGTTGATGAGATAGTGCTTCTCGATGCCGGCCAGGCGCGTGCGCTGCACGCTGTCGCATTCCAGAATGATGACCGCTTCGGCCTCCGGCGCCTGCTCGGTATTGTGCAGCACCGTGTCGCTGAAGGGCAGGGGAGTGTAGATTCCGGGCACGCCGTCGCTCAACACCACGTTGGCTTGCTTGCCCATACTGCGCAGGATCTGCGCACAGGCCAGGGTTGAGCCTACCGCGTCGCCATCCGGACGGGCATGCGAAGTCAGAATGAACTTCTGCCGTCGACCGATCTGATTCAGTACTTCGTCAAGCATCCCTGTGGTCCCGGGTTCGTCTACCGTTTCCTTTTCTGAATTCGTTCCAGCAGTTCATCAATCCGTCCACCGTACTGGTCGGAGCGGTCCAGCACGAAAAAAACTTCCGGCGCCTGCCGCACTCCCAAACGCCGCGTCAATTCGTGGCGAATGTAGTTACGGGCCGCGTTCAATCCTTCCAGGCTCTCCTGCGCTTCTTCATTGGACCCGGCGGCGGAGATGAAGACCCGTGCCGTCCGACCGTCCGGCCCAGCAGCACTTCGTTCACGGTAACCAGACCGATGCGCGGATCGCCCAGCTCACCTTCGACCAGTGCGGCAATTTCTTCCCGCAGGGCTTCCTCCAAACGCCCGCGATGATGTTTCTGTCCCCGGTTCTCCATAATTCGCTATTCGCTTTTCGCCCTCAGCTTTTCGCTTGCCTTCCAACTTGCTTCCTGGAAAAAGACGCCAGCTCCCGCAACCCGCTTGTCCTGCCTGCTTAGAGCTGAAAGCCAAAAGCTAAGAACTACCAAAGGGGAACGTTAGAGCATACGCCAGTTGCCCGGATTCGCGGTGATAACCATCACGGTTCCCCGTTTATTTGGCCTCCGAATTCCGCTTCGCTCAAAAAGTCCAAATAGGAATCGGTGATCTCGCCGCCGCTGTTGTTAGCCACCCGCATGGCGTGGCGTTCCACGTTGCGCATCAGTCCGTCCAGATAATCGCGCGAATCGGAGATGCTCACCACGCCCATCGTCGCCCGCTGCCAGGCATTGCTCGTTCTCCACTTCGGCGACGGCCACGTTGAAGTGTGCCCGCAGCCCGTCTTTCACGCTGCGCACCACATGCCGCTTCTCTTTCAGCGAGTGTGCCCCCTCGATGCGAATTTCCAGCATGAGATAGGCAATCATCGCTTGCTCTCTGTTGCACAACGTCCCGGATACCGGCTCCTCTGGGCGGAGGATTCAGTTCCGGGACGTCAATGAATCGATTTCGAGGGTGGAGCACCGCTTCAGTGGTGACGTTTCAGTGCCGCCCTTAGTTCGGCTTTAGCCGCCTGAGGGGATAACCTCAGCCGCTGAAGCGCATTCCCTGAAAAGCTTTGCGAACTGCGCGCCCGAAGGCATGGTCAATCCACTGCCTCTACACAAACGCTTCAGCGGCCACCCGTTCGGTGACGAAGACCTCGATGATGTCGCCGACCTTGATGTCGCCGTAGTTGTAGATCGACAGGCCGCATTCCATCCCGGTACGCACTTCACTGACATCTTCCTTGAAGCGTCGCACCGAGCCGATCTTGCCCTTGAAGACGACCACGTTGTCGCGCAGCAGCCGAACCTCGGCATCGCGCTTCACCACGCCATCGAGCACGAAGCAGCCGGCAATCACGCCAATCTTGGGAACACGGAAAGTATCGCGTACCTCCGCCCGTCCCAGATAGGTTTCCTTCACGATCGGTTCCAGCAAGCCGGTCATGGCCCGCTTGATCTCGTCCTGCACCTCGTAAATGATCGAGTGCAGGCGGATGTCGACCTTTTCCTGCTCTGCCAGTTCCTGCGCCTTGCGCTCCGGCCGCACGTTGAAGCCGATGATGATGGCATTCGACGCCGAAGCCAGCAGCACATCGCTCTCGGTGATGGCGCCCACGCTGCCGCGCATGATGTTGATCTTCACTCGCTCGTTCGACAGCTTGGTGAGCACATCGCCCAGCACTTCCACCGATCCCTGCACATCGCCCTTGAGGATGATGAACAGTTCTTTCTGACCCGCCGACTTGAGTTGCTCGGCCAGGCCTTCCAGCGAAACGCGCGAGCTCTTGGCCAACTGCGCCTCGCGTGCCTTGGCTTCGCGGTACTCGGAGATGCCGCGCGCTTTTTCGCGATCGGCCACGGCGACCAGTTGATCGCCCGCCTGCGGCAAGCCTTCCAGTCCCAGGATCTCGACCGGAGTCGAAGGTCCCGCGGACTCCAGCGCTACGCCGCGATCGTTGAACATGGCGCGTACCTTACCGAACACATTGCCCACCACGAAGTTGTCGCTGTTGTGCAGCGTGCCGTTCTGTACCAGGACGGTCGCCACCGGACCACGTCCGCGATCCAGCTTGGCTTCCAGCACCGTGCCGCTGGCCAGGCGATCGGGAACTGCCTTCAGGTCGCCCAGATCGGCAACCAGGCAAATCATTTCCATCAGCAGGTTGAGGTTGGTCTTCTGCTTCGCCGATACATCGACGAAGACCGTGTTGCCACCCCACTCTTCCGGCATCAGGCCGCGATCGGCCAACTGCTTCTTTACGCGCTCGGGCAACGCATCGGGCTTATCGATCTTGTTGACCGCGACGATCAACGGAACGTTGGCCGCCTTGGCGTGATCGATAGCTTCCAGGGTTTGCGGCATCACGCCGTCGTCGGCCGCAACCACCAGCACCACGATGTCGGTGACTTTCGATCCGCGTGCGCGCATGCGGGTAAAGGCTTCGTGACCCGGCGTATCCAGGAACACAATCTCGCGCCCGAAGGCAGGAGAGTTGGGGTCCGTAATCGCCACCTTGTATGCGCCGATGTGCTGCGTGATACCACCGGCCTCGCCTTCCGCAACGTTGGTCAAGCGGATGGCGTCGAGCAAGCTGGTTTTACCGTGGTCGACGTGGCCCATGATGGTGACCACCGGAGGCCGTGTAACCGCCTGCGCGCCACCTTCTTCGCCTGCGCCTTCCGCCGGACCTTCATCCTTCGCCAACTGCTCTTCGAAGCTGATGACCGCCGTCTCGGCGCCGAAGTGACGAGCCATATCGCTGGCCAGGTCGGAGTCGAGCGTCTGGTTGACGGTGGCAAACACGCCACGCGCCAGCAGGCGCGCGATCAAGTCTTTGGCGCGAATACCCAGCTTCTCGGCCAGGTCTTTCACGCTGACGCCTTCAGGAATGGTGATGCTCCGCGTGATGGGCAGCGGTTCGCTCGAGAGCGACAGCCGCGGCGGCGGAACAAAGCCCTTCATCGGGCCTTCTTTCACGCCACGGGGAACATAGCGCTGTCCCGGGCGTGCGGGCCGGCCCATCGGACGCTGTCCGGTTGGCGGAGCCGCGCCTCCCCCTGGTATCGGTGCAAATCCCGGACGAATGCCGCCTGGACTGGGAGCGCCGGAGCGCGTCGGATGCGGACCACGACGCTCGCCCGGCCGCATCGGCGGACGCGTTCCCGGAGGACCGCCGGCAGGCGCCATCCCTGGGCGCTGCGGACGCTGGAAAATCGGCTTGCCGCGTTCCGGCATCACCGGACGCGGAGGCGTAGCGGACGGCGGACGCACCGGCGCGTGATACACCGGGCGCGGTCCCGTCTGCGGCACAATCAGCCGTCGTGGCGGAGGTGCCGCCGCACTGGCTGCGGGCTGTACCGGCTGGCCCGGACGCGGCGCTACCTGCGCTTGCGTCAAGCGCGTGCCCGGACGCGTGGGCGCCGGCGGGGGAGCTTGCGGGGTTGCGACCTCCGCTGCGACTGCCGCCGGAGCTTCGGATACGGGTGAGGCTGTTTCGGTAACTACAGTTTCTGGTTCGTCGAGAACTGCTACCTGGTTTTCGATTGTTGCCTCGGATGGTTTCGCAGCTTCACTAACGGCGGGGGTCGTAACCTGCGGCACAGCCGGGGGCGCAGGCGGTTTAGGCGGAATCACGATGGCGGCGGGCGGACGCGCAACCGACTGCGGCGTGATGAAGCGCGGCGCCGGTTTCACTTCTGCCGGAACTGCCGGCGCGGTGCTGGCTGCTACCGAAGGAGCCGCCGGAGGCGCGGGCTTCGGAGGAACAGCCGCTGGTGGAGCTACCGCAGTGCGGACACCGGGTGTGGCCTGACTCGGAGGCGCTGCCGGACGTGCCGGAGCGGCGGGTGGGGCGGCACGCTGCGTGATCGCCTTCAACACATCGCCGGGTTTGGAGATGTGCGACAGATCGATCTTGGGCTTGAATTCTTCCGGCGTGGAAGAAGCACGCGAGCCGCGGCTCGTGCTGGGCTGCTGCTCCGCAAAATACTTCTTTACGCGCTCCGCCTGGTCTACTTCGATGGAACTGGAGTGCGTTTTCTTTTCGGTTACGCCGACCTTGAGAAGAGCATCGAGGATTTCCTTGCTCTTGACCTCGAGTTCTCTCGCCAGATCGTTGATTCGAATCTTGTGCTGCATTCCGCCCTATTTCCTCCGTTTTGTGTCCCGCCCGGTTACTTACGCCTTCATAGCATCCTCACGGTGTGGTTTGTATCCCATCCGCAGTCGGCCGTTGCGGCCTTCTGCGGCTAACGCTCTTCCCCTGGCTCTTCTTCGTCAGGGATATTCTCATTCGGGCCGGCCGGACGCTCGCGGATGATGCGAATCGGCTCATCCGCCAAGGGCGCATTTTCTACGCCGTCGACCACCTCGGCCTCAAAGTACTGACCGCTTTCTTCCAGATCTTCCACCGAATCATCACTGGCTTCGGCGTCTTCGGTCAGGCCCATGGCATCGCCTGACTGGCCAGCCGAATCCGGACCGGTAGCGCTCTCGTCGCCGCCACCTTCGTTGATGTCATCTGCTGTCACGTCGTCATCCGCTCGCATCGCAACCTCTTCGTCGCCGGCAGCCTCGGCTTCCGCTGCGACGCCTCCTTCGCCTTCACCTTCGGCCAGCGCCAATTCTTCCTCAGCGGCCGCTTCACCTTCTGCCAGCTCGCCTTCGCCCTTCCGTGGCTTCACCTTCCGGCGCAGCGTCCAGGCTGGAGAAGTAATTGTTGACCGCGATACTGATCTTCTCCACCGTCTTCGGTCCAATGCCCGGTACTTCTTCCAACTGCTCCGGCGTCATGTCGGCCACCGATTCCACGGTCGTAATGCCGGCGGCCACCAGCTTCTCGATGATGCCGGGCTCCAGATCAGGCACTGACTCCAGCGGAGTCGACTGCTGATTGAGCACGCCGCGCATCTGCTCTTCCACTTCCTGCCGCTTCTCTTCTTCGCTCTTGATGTCGATCTTCCAGCCCAGCAGCTTGGCGGCAAGGCGAACGTTCTGCCCCTTCTTGCCGATGGCCAGCGACAACTGGCTGTCGTCGACGATCACTTCCAGATGCTTTTCCTGCCCCTCGAGAATGGTCACGCGGCTGACCTTGGCCGGCTGCAACGCCTTCTCGGCGAAGGTGACCGGATCTTCGTGATACTCGATGATGTCGATCTTCTCGCCGCGCAGTTCGCGAATGATGGACTGCACCCGCATGCCTTTCATGCCGACGCAGGCGCCCACCGGATCGACGTCCTTGTCCTTCGACATGACGGCAATCTTGGTGCGCTCACCGGCTTCGCGGGCGATAGCGCGGATGACCACCGTGTTGTCATAAATCTCGGGTACTTCCGTCTGGAACAGGTGCGATACCAGTTCCGGCACCGCGCGCGAAACCACCACCTGCGGCCCCTTCGAAGCCTTCTCGACTCGCGAAATCACCACCCGGGCACGCTCGCCGGGAGCGAACGACTCCAGCCGCGACTGCTCCTTGCGGGGCATCCGGCCTTCGGCCTTGCCTAGGTCGACGATAACGTCCTGTCCCTCGGTGCGCTTCACCGTGGCGTTGATGATCTCGCCTACCCGTCCGATGTACTCGTTGTAAACCGTGTCGCGCTCGGCTTCGCGCACCTTCTGGAAAATGACCTGCTTCGCCAGTTGGGCCGCAATGCGTCCCAGCACGTCGGTCGGCTTGTAGGTGCGCAACTCGCCGCCTACTTCGGCCGCCGGATCCAGCCGCTTGGCATCGTCCAGCGTGATCTGCGAAATCGGGTCTTCAACCTGTTCGGGACCTTCCACGATCGACCGCACCGCAAAGGCGCGGATCTGGCCGCTCTCTTTATCGAGTTCGGCGCGCAGGTTTTCCTGCGACTTGTAGTACTTTCGCGTGGCCACAACGATCGCATCCTCGACGGCGCTCACGACGATCTGGGGATCGATACCTTTCTCCCGACTGAGAGCGTCGATTACGTTGTACAGTTCACTCGCCATAAAAGTTGTGCCACCCTTACTTCCGTACTGCTTCGAATTGTGTCCCAGGCCTGCGCCCAGGAATGTAAGTCTTGCTGAAGTCCGCTACTTAAACTCGGGAACCAGGTTCGCCTTTTCGATGTTGCTCAAGGCGATGTCTACCTCAGTCCCGGCTTCCACCGGCTCGTGCTTCTTCGACTTCTTCCGCCCGCTCAACTCCAGGCTCAGGCGGCCGTCCTGAAACGCCTTCAACCGGCCCTCAAAATGCCGGTTGCCGTTCACCGGATCGCGGGTCATCAGCTTCACCAGGCTGCCGGTGAAGCGCTCGAAATCCTGCGGCTTCGTCAGCTTGCGGTCCAGCCCCGGGGAAGAGACTTCCAGCATGTACGAGGCGCCCGGCACTGCATCTTCCACGTCGAAAATCGTGCCTGCCTCGTGGCTGAAATTCGCGCAATCCTCGTGCGTCACGCCGCCCGGTTTGTCGAGGTAAACCCGCAACACGCGGGCTTTGCCGCCGCCCACCAGTTCCAGGTCGACCAACTCCAGGCCACTGGACTGGGCGATGCGCTCGGCGATTTCACGAACTTTGTCCAAACCGGATGCCATATTGTCATTCAGGCCCCGGCCAAACACAGAGCGCCCGTCAGGCTCTGCCAACTACCTGGACTCGCCGTGCGCTAGCGGATTGCGAAGTGGAAATAAAAAGTGGGCTGTCGCCCACCGATGTGCCTCGCCGAATCTGCGCGGGTCCTGTGCCACGCCGGGAGCCAGTGACAGAACCCAAAAAACACAGCAGTAACTCCAGTAAATATACGCCGAAAGGGGCGAAAACTCAAGGATGAAGGGGGTAGGCGAATCAGTCACTTACCCCATCTCCGGCCGCGGGCAGGACAGCCTTCGGAAAGAGCAGTAACTAGGGCCGAAGTTCTCCGCTCGACGTTAGTGCCGGCATGACATCCTGCCTCGCTGTTCCTGGTTACGCTACCCCCGATCCCCCTCGTTTCCTCTGTCGGGGGGCGCGCTGGCCGGCAATGGTGTCGGCATTGCGCCCCGTATCAGCAGCCACAGCATGAACACCGCTTCGCCGATCCTCACAGGCTGGGTGTAGGTGAACACATTGTCCTGATATTGCGGCCAGGCCACGGTGGTTACACTTAGGACCACAAAGGCGACTCCCCCGAGAATGAGCCAGATGCCCAGGAATCGCGGCAGGAACCGCGAACGGTACACCAACGCCCCCAGCGGAAAGAGCCACAGACCCCAGAACAATTCGGCGATGCCGAACCCTGCGCCGTGAAGCTTGAGGAACAACATCACCAACGCTTCCCGCTGCGGCTGTGGGAAGACCGCCAGGAAATCGGATCCGCCAGCAAGCAAGAGGGCTCCAACCGAGTTCAGTTCATTCAAGAACGCGATTGGGATGGAAAGCACGATCAATCCCATCATCAGCAGCGCGTGACGCCGGTTGACGCCTTTGAACAAGTCGTACAAAGCCAGCGCCACGAAGATGAAACCTGCTTCGCTCAGGATTTGCGCCACAATTCCCAGACGCCAGAGGGTCGCCGAAGCCGCCAGGTTGGCGGCCGTTGCCGCCGCGTTCCCGTCCACGATCAGCTTGCCCGGGACGTAGATCATGGCAAACGCCCCCGGTATGGAGGTGAGGACATACAAACACCCTGCGAATCTTCCCGGGTTGCGCGTCATATTCGTGCCCTTCCTTCTACGTCACCGCTGGAGATACGTCTGGTGCAGCATAAAGTTCCGCGCCGCATTGGCCGTTTGCCTAACCACCGCCGCGTCTCTACAATATTTGTTTATCCCTCCGGAATACCTATCATGATTAATTTTCCAGTCCCTGAGGCCCTCACCTTCGATGACGTGTTGTTGCTGCCTGCCAAGTCCGATGTCGTTCCCGCTCTGGCAGACACTTCAACCCGCCTGACCCGCAACATCGAACTTCGCGTGCCCCTCATCAGCGCCGCCATGGATACCGTGACGGAGTCGCGCATGGCCATCGCCATGGCGCAGCAGGGCGGACTCGGCATCATCCATCGCAATTTTTCCATCGAGCAGCAGGCCAGTGAAGTCGACAAGGTGAAGCGTTCCGAGAGCGGCATGATCGTCGATCCCATCACCATGTCGCCTGAGCAGAAAATCTCCGATGCGCTGGAACTCATGCGCCACTACCGCATCTCCGGCGTGCCCATCACCAAGAACAAGAAGCTGGTCGGCATCCTCACCAACCGCGATCTTCGCTTTGAAACCCGTACCGATGTTCCCATCAGCGAAGTGATGACCAAGGACAACCTGATCACGGTTCCCGTGGGCACCACGCTCACCGACGCCGAGGCCATCCTGCATCAGCACCGCATTGAGAAGCTGCTGGTGGTGGATGATCAGTACAACCTCAAGGGTCTGATCACGGTTAAAGACATTCAGAAGCGGCTGAAATATCCCACCGCAGCGAAGGATGATCACGGCCGGCTGCGCGTCGGCGCAGCCATCGGCGCTACCGGCGACTTCCTGGAGCGGGCGCAAGAGCTGGTTCGCGCCAAGGTTGACCTGCTGGCCATCGACAGCGCCCACGGACATTCTTCCCGCGTCATCGACGCGGTTCGTCAGATAAAAGCACAGATGCCCGACATCGACCTCCTCGCCGGTAACGTGGCCACCTTCGACGGCGCCTGCGAGCTGGCCAAGGCCGGAGCTGACGGAATCAAGGTGGGCATCGGTCCCGGATCCATCTGCACCACCCGCGTCGTCACCGGCGCCGGCGTACCGCAGATTACCGCCATCGCCGAAGCCGCCCGCGCCGTGCGCGACACCGAGGTCTCCATCATCGCCGACGGCGGCATCAAGTACTCCGGCGACATCACCAAGGCCATCGCGGCCGGCGCCGACTGCGTCATGATCGGCTCGCTGCTGGCCGGAACCGAAGAGAGCCCGGGCGAAACCATCCTCTACCAGGGCCGCTCCTTCAAGACCTACCGTGGCATGGGATCGCTAGCCGCCATGGCCCAGGGTTCCAGCGAGCGCTACTTCCAGAACACCGACGCCGACTCCTCCGTACCCGTTCTCTCCGAAGACGGCACGGAAGGGAACCGCCTCGCCAAGCTGGTTCCGGAAGGCATCGAAGGACGCGTCCCGTATCGTGGCACGGTCGGCATGATCGTGTATCAACTGGTGGGCGGCGTGAAGAGCGGCATGGGTTATGTCGGCTGCGGCACCATTGAAGAGCTGCAACAGAAAGCGCGTTTCGTGCGCATCAGTGGCGCCGGCCTTCGCGAAAGCCATGTGCATGACGTCATGATCACGCGCGAAGCCCCCAACTACCGTGTTGAGTAACCCTGCGAACATCGCTGTTGGTCGGACGTCCTCATGGCGGGTCGGCAAGGGAGCGTGGGATTGCTGAAGCCGTCACTGCGCTCGCTGGCGATCAACTGGATTCCGGTACTGGTCTGGCTGGGCGTCATTCGCGCCGAATCGACCGACATGGCATCGGCCAGCAACACCACCGGCGTTCTCTATGAAGTGATCGCCGTGGTGGTCCCCAAGGTCGAACCCACGTTCGTCGAGCAACTCGACGCCGTGCTGCGCAAGACGGGACACTTCCTCGGCTACGGTATCCTCAGCGCACTGGTGTTCTTCGCTCTGCGCAACACCAACCGCGATCGCATGAAGCGTATCCTCGACCGCCCCTGGGGAACGTATCTGCGTGATGTGTGGCGGCTGGAGTGGGTCGTCATCGGCATGCTGGCGACCATCGTCACCGCCGCCTGCGACGAAATCCACCAGACCTTCATCCCCTCGCGCACCGGCCGCTGGCAGGATGTGGTCATCGACACCTGCGGCGCCGCAGTCATTCAGTTGGTGATTTACTGGATCATGAAGAAGAGGCTGAAGCACATCCAGGTTCGGGAGCCCCAACCCGAACTAACCTCAACCCGATAGGGTGGAGCACCGCTTGGGCAGGTACCCCCAGCACCGCGAATCGGTGAACCGGCAAGGGAGGAGCACCGCTTCAGCAATGCATACTGCGAGGACGGGTAGAGCACCGCTTTAGCGGTTCATTGGCATCAGCCTAATTTGTTTGATGACCTCTATAAACAAGCGGAAGAAGCTTTAGCAAACGCGCGACGAGGAAAATCGGTTAGCTTTTCGCCTACCTGTCGAAACAAGCCTCGTCCCCTCAGTAAATCAAATACTTCGCCCGCACTTCCATAAACTGCTCCAGCTTGTCCCGCCAGTTCTCCTCAATCCGGTGCGGGTCCTGCCCGGCCTGCAGCGCGGCAAACGCCGCCTGGTTCACCAGCAACTGGTTCATCCGCCCCAGGTCATACCCCAGCGGATACAGCTTGTGCAGCGCGGCCGCCAGTTCCATCCCCAACTCCGGTGCATCCAGTTGCTCCCGATTGGTGAGGAGAATGTTCACCCCGTAGCACTCGCGCCGGGGATACATGCCCGACGTTGGCGTGAACGACGCCGGCACGAAGCGCACCCCGGGAATATTGCGTCCGTTGAGATAGCTCGCCAACTCCTTGGGGATGATGTACGGCGAGCCGACGAATCGAAACGGCGAATCGGTCCCGCGTCCCACCGAAACATTCGTGCCTTCGACCAGCGCCACGCCCGGATAGAGCGCTGCCTGCTCTACGTCGCGGAGATTCGGCGATGGATTTACCCACATCTCGCCGGTGGAGTCGAACCAGTCGCCGCGATTCCAGCCGCGCATCGGAATCACCGTAAGGTCGGCATCGATCTTCTTCTCCTCGTTGAACAGCTTGGCCAACTCGCCCATGGTCATCCCATGCCGCACCGGCAAGGGATAGTAGTTCACGAAGCTGTCCTGCCCCGTGTCCGACACCGGTCCCTGCACATACGCGCCGGTGATGGGATTGGGGCGGTCGAGCACCACGATCGGCTTCTTGGCCTTGGCCGCCGCCTCCAGAAAATACCCCAGCGTCGTCTCGTAGGTGTAGAAGCGCGCCCCCACGTCCTGCAGATCGATGACGATCACGTCGAGCTTGCGGATGATGTCCGGCGACGGTCGCCGCTTGGCGTCGCTGTCGCCATACACGCTGTAGATGGGGACGCCGGTCGCCGTGTCCTTGGAGTTGGCCAGCTCGGTTGTGTCGGCGTTACCCAGCGCGCCATGTTCCGGTGCGAAGATGGCCGTCAATTGCATGCCCCGAATTCCGGCCAGTATGTCGATTGTGCGCCTGCCCTTGCTGTCGAGGCCGGTCTGGTTGGTCAGCAACCCGATGTGCGGGGTGGCAACGTTGGGAACTTTCAGCGGCTCGAACTGCCGCTCCTCCAGCACATCGATCCCGTTCAGCACCTTGCCGTTGCGGACCAGGATCCGGCGGGCCGCCATCTGGGTCTCGTTGTAGCCGGTGATGCGCGCCACCCGCACCTTCTGCTCTTCGCTGGGCTTCAGATCAAGCGCGGCCGCTACCGCCGTCGCAATTTCCGTGCGCAGCGCAATCACGCTGCCCTGCGGCAACTGAACTGCGTTGGTTAGCAGAATGACGTACGTGTTGGTCGTGGGATCGATCCACAACGAAGTTCCGGTAAATCCCGTATGGCCGAACGAGCCGACCGGCAGTAACTCGCCGCGATTGGAAGAGAACGGGGAATCGATGTCCCATCCCAGGCCGCGCACGTTGGGCATGTTCGCCGGCTGTTGCGGCGTCGTCATCTTTACCGTGGTAAGTGCCGACAGGATCGGCGCACCCCCGTTCAGAATCGCCTGGGCAAATTTGGCTACGTCATCGGCGGTGGAGAACAACCCCGCATCGCCCGCAACTCCGCCCATCTGCCGCGCCGTAGGATCGTGTACCGTCCCGCGCAGTGTCTGGCCCGTGTGCTCATCCCGCTGCGTCGGAGCAATGTGCCCCATCCATTGTCTGCGGAGGATTAAAACGCGTCCATGTCATCCCCAGCGGACCGAATACATACGTCTGCGCGTACTGATCCAGCGGCATGCCGGTGACTTTCTGCACCAGTTCGCCCAGCACCACAAAACCCACGTCGCTGTACAGGAAGGTCGAGCCCGGAGGGTTCTCCAGCTTCGATGCGTTCGCCCGGCTGTAGCCTTCTTCCGCGCCGTTCCACGGCTGCTTCAAGTCGATGTCCGCCGGCAGCCCCGAGTAATGCGTCAGCAGCATGCGGATGGTGACATCCTCTTTGCCGTTCTGCGCGAAGTCGGGAATGTACTTGGCCACCGGATCGTTCAGCTTGATCTGCCCCAACTGTTCCATGCGCATGACGCAGGTCGTCGTCGCGATCACCTTGGTGAGCGAAGCCAGGTCGAAGATAGTGTCTTCGGTCATCGGCTCGGGATTCGCCCCCGTGGTGCGATGGCCGAAAGCCTTGCGATAGACGAACATCCCGTTGTGGGCGACGATCAGCACCCCGCCGGGCGCGTCGCCATCCTTTACCGCGTTTTTCAGGACGTCATCCAGCGGCGTGAACCGGGTCTGCACCTCTTTGGGAGCCATGGGCTCGGCCGGCGTGCCCGCCTGGGCGGGCGTGGCATTCTGGGCCGGGGTGGAAGGGGAAGCGGCGGCCTTGCTCGAGGCCTTCTGCGCAAAACCACGCGCATGGAATAAAACCAAACAGACGAATACCAGTAAGACGACTGGCTGGCGCAGACGCAGTCTCAAGTGAACCTTTTCTACAGGCGAATGTGCCCGCATGAGTGCGGGAAAGCTATTATAAGTTGCGGTTGCCTGTCGCCGCTAGCCCGAGGCCTTCTGGATTCACCTTCGCCCAGCTTCGTTCCACCGCGTGTCGCCTGCGAGCAGCAGGAAAAGCAGTTCGCGCGCGCTTTCGCCCTGGTGCGCGACGCCATCGGCCAGCGCGCTTTTCCCGGCGCAGCGCTGGCGGTTACGCATCGCGGAGCACTGATTGCGCTCGCCGGCTTCGGCCGCTTCACCTATGACGATCATTCGCCTGTCGTGCGGCCTGATACGGTTTTCGACCTGGCCTCGATCACCAAGGTTGTGGCCACAACCGCGATGGCCATGCTGCTCTACGAACAGGGAAAGCTCGTGCTCGACGAACCCCTGGCCGCCACGCTGCCGAAGTTCGTCAGCTCGGGGCCAACGGAGCAGCAGGCAGACCGCGAAACGGTCACACTGCGAATGCTGCTGGCTCACTCCAGCGGCCTGCCGGCCTACGAAAAGCTGTTCCAGGTTGCCGACACTCGCGAAGCGCTGCTTCGGGCCGCGCTTGCTACCCGACTCAGCGCTCCGCCGGGAACTCGCGCGGAATACAGCGACATCGGCTTCATCCTCCTTGGCGAAGTGCTGGAGCAAAAAGCCACGGTGTCTCTGGACAGTTTCGCGCAAAGCAAGATCTTCGCGCCTACCGGAATGACGCATTCCGGCTTCAATCCGCCTGCGGAACATAAGTCCGCCATCCCTCCGACCGAAGACGACCAGACCTTTCGCCATCGCGTGATCCAGGGCGAGGTTAACGACGAGAACGCCTGGGTGATGGGCGGAGTGGCCGGGCATGCCGGAGTCTTCGCTCCCGCCGGCGATCTCGCGCGCTTCGCCGAATGCATGTTGCAGGGCGGTGCGCCGATTTTCCAGCCGGAGACGGTTGCGCTGTTCACCCGCCGCGAGGCCTCGCCAGCGGATACGACCCGCGCCTTGGGATGGGATACGCCCTCCCGTCCCGAGTCGTCTTCCGGGCACTGCTTTTCGCCACAGGCATTTGGCCACCTCGGCTTCACCGGCACCTCGCTCTGGATCGATCCCGCCCGCCGCCTGTCGGTCAGCTTTTTGAGCAACCGCACCTGGCCCGACCGCTCCTGCCAGCTGATCCGCCAGGTACGCCCCCAGGTACATGACGCGATTGTGGAAGCGCTGGAAGAAAACTGAAAGATTCGCCCTGCCGTCCGTGTCACCTTGGGATTAGTCGCGAACCGGCGATCGATATTCAAGACGTGCGGGAGAACTGTCCGCGCCGCGCGACCGTGACCCCGTTCGCAGGAATTTTTGCGGCCGATGAGCCATGAGTGCCAGAATCAAACTTGGCATGCACTTTTTCGACTTTGCAGTCATCCAATCGTTGTAAATGAGAATCGAAGAAGGTAAGTTGCTGTTTAGGTCCGCTCGCAAGCGGATGTCGGATCAGGAGATTCCGATGCGGCGATGGTATCTGCCACTGACGGTGTTAGGGCTGGGAGGCGTCGGCGCGCTTCCTGCTGAGCGAACGCGGACGGACGGTCCTGCGTGGCATCGCCGAGAAGTTCCAGCAGGCCCCAGACCGCTGGTCGGAATGGAATGAAAGCTTTGAAAGCGAACTGGACAACATCCAGTCAACACTGAATAAGATCGCCGAATCGCTCGACCCGCATCCCGAACCCGGCCACTAGCCCGTCAGCAGCTTTCGCTCGTATCCTCCAGCCGCAAGCTGTCATCCTGAGCGCCAGCGAAGGACCCCTATACCGATATCTGCCCGCCATCGAAGCGGGTGCGTCGTTGTAGCTCGGTCTAGGGCGCACCGATAACCGGCAACCTCACTCGTCCACGACCCCCTCAAACAGATCGCTCTCACATTCCCTCACGCGGTTCCCGTGCAGCCGCCAGGTGAAACATCTCCACTGTGCCCTGCCGGTCGCCAAGGTTCTGCTTGACCTTCTCGAACAACGGAGTCTGGGTCGCGTGCTGCCGGAAAGCCAGGTCTTTTTTCTCCACGTGCTCCCGTCCCACTTCCACTCGCGCCGTCACCGGCGCCGGCGCAATCGGCTGCCGGTCTTCCAGCACGAAATTCGCCGTCTGGTAGTACAGCTTCTGCGTGCGATGAGGCGTCACCCCATCCTTCAACTGTTCTGCATAGCGATCCGGGCGCCCGGCCCACTCGAACGCTAACGTGGCGAACCGTCCCGCCATGGCGTGATCAATGTGCCCGGTCAGCCCTCCATCCGGCCCGAAGGTCACGATCACCTGCGGACGAATCTGCCGTATACGAAGCACCAGCTCGCCCACCGCCGGATAAAGCTCCACTCGATCCAACTTGCTGTCGGGATAGTCGAGCGCCTCGCAATGGCTGATCTTCAGCACCTTGCATGACTCCACCAATTCCGCCCGTCGCAAAGTCGCCAGCTCATCGTCGGTCTTCGCCGTGCCGCGATTGCGGGCGGCCGTTCCGGCCGTCATGCAGACCAGCGAGACTTCCACGCCTCGCTCGGCGTAGTACAACAGCGTGCCGCCAAAAGCTCCAGCTTCGTCGTCGGGATGCGCCGTGATGCAGAGCAGCTTGAGCATCTAACCCGCCGCCTCATCGCTCAGCACCTGCGCCAGCAGTTGCGGATCCACATTGCCTCCACTGACCACCGCGACTGCCTGCTTTGATTCCGGCAACTCCTTGGCGTGATAGAGCCACGCTGCGAAGGTCACCGCGCCGCTGGGTTCAGCCACCATACGCGCGCTGCCGGCCATGCGCCGCATGGCCGCGCGGATTTCATCCTCAGTCACGGTGATCATGTCGTCCACGTAGTTGCGCAGATGTTCAAAGTTAATCGGGCCAATCGACTGTGTGCGCAGCCCGTCGGCCAGCGTGCTGGAAACGCGCTCCGCCGGAAGCTCGACGATCGCGCCGCTGCGATAGCTCTGCTGCGCGTCATTCGCCAGCTCCGGCTCCACGCCGATCACCCTGGCCTTGCTGCCGCTCAGCTTTAGCGCCGCCGATGTGCCGCTAATCAGCCCGCCGCCTCCCGATGGCACCAGCACCAGGTCCACCTCGGGACAATCCTCCAGAATCTCCAGCCCAACCGTCCCTTGCCCGGCGATGATTTGCTCATCGTTATAGGGAGGCACGATGACGTAACCATGCTGCCGCGCCAGTTCTTCCGCCTTCTGCAACCGCTCCGTGCTGGCCGGACCCACGGTGACGATCTCTGCCCCCAGCGCGGCTGTGGCTTCAACCTTTAACCGGGGCGCATTGCGCGGCATCACGATCACCGCCTTCACCCCCAGGGCGCGCGCCGCGTATGCCACTCCTTGCGCGTGGTTGCCGCTGGAGTAGGAGATCACACCGCGCTGCCGCTCGGCATCGCTCAGCGACGCGATCTTGTTGTAGGCGCCCCGTAACTTGAACGAGCCAATCGGTTGGAAGCTTTCCGCCTTCAGCCATAGCCGTCCGCGTGCCGCCGGCGCTGGCGTCTTGGCATGACCCGAACTCTCTTGCGGAGGAGGGAAGTAGGCGATCAGCGGAGTCCGCGCCGCAACTCCGCGCAGTCGTGCCTGCGCTTGCTTAATTTGTTCCAGAGTCACCATGTTCGTTGGGCAAGTAGAACGTAGCCACATTCAGAATATCGCAGGCAGGATTGCCTGGCTTGCGTCAGCCCATCTTCCTACAATCCACATTCCCGCCGGCAGCCCCGTAGGTTCCTTCCCGCCGGACGTACTGCGCGCCTCGTGAATCATCACCGCCATCCAGTGCACCAGCGCCAGCTTGTCCCATAGCTTCACTTTCGCTCCCACTTCGACATGGCTGATCGCCGGACTCACCAGCGCCGCGGCCACGCCTTCCTCCGCAATGTCCCTCTTCAGCCAAGCCAACTCCGTGGCAGGAATAATGGTGTCGTCCGAGCCATGCAGCAGCAGCACCGGCATGGGGAGAAAACGAAGATGTCCCGCCGGCGAAGCCGCCGCCAATTGGTCGCGCCGCTTCTCGATCTCCGCCAGAATCACCGGTGCCAACTGCTCGCGCTGCTTGTGATAAAGGTTCTGCATCATCTGCTGCCCCGCCGGACTCATGCTCCGGCTCAGCACCTCCGAGCCTTTGCCGTCGCCGTGCAGCAATCGCTGCAACGCCTCCTGCGCCATCGGCGCGTCGTGCGGCGAGAAGAAATCCGCTGGCTCGTCGTAGACCACGATAAGCGGGCCGTATTCGTGCGCCTCCCGATGTTCAACCGTGCCGTCAGGCCGCACCGCTTCGCCGGTGGCGAAGAAGCGCAGCACATGCGCCAGGTCGTAATAGCCGCCGATCGACGCCACCCAGGCAATCGCCGGCGCATACTGTGGATCGCTGGCCGCCACCAGCGATAAGCCCCCGGAAAAACTGATGGCCAGTATCCCCACCTTCGGCACATTGATTTGTTGCGCGAAGTTCTGGGCCGCCGTGCCAATCAGGTCAGCCGACTCGGCCTGTACCCGATAATCGGCAATGCCGGGGACCAGTGGCGTCATCACAAAGAATCCACTGGCAGCCAGCGCGCGCGCAAAACTCACCAGCCGGGGCTCGTCAATTCCCAACTCGTGCATGCCATGCACTACGACAATGCCCGGCGCGAAGCCCACGCCCCGCGGCAGGTACAGGCGCGCTGCCACCGGCTTGCCGCGAAAATCAAAACTGATGTCGTGCGCGTCCACCGGATGCAGATCGTAGTTCGCAATCCATCCTTTGGCCTGGGGGTCGGAGATGCGCTGTAACAGGGAAGCGGCGCGCAGGTAATCCTGCGCCATCGGGTACAGCAGAGCCACCACCACCGGAATCAGCAGCAGCAGCCACGCCATCACGCGGGCCTTGCGCGACGGGTTGCGGCCTTGCCATGGAACGGTAGTCATGGGAGGAGTGCGGGAAAGACTTGAAACCCGGGTGCAGGAACCGGCGCGTGGTGCCGCAATTCAAAGCTCATGGCTGTGGTTGGAATAACTATTCACCGAGGATGTCATCCTGGGCGACTCCGACTCGAGGCCAATAACCCTTCGCCGCCCGCAGAATACGCTGTCAAGTGACAATTGTCAGTAGCCGTTCTGAATGCGGATGACCCGCCTTACACTTCCAGGATTACCGGCATAATCAGCGGACGACGCGACGTAGTCTTCACGATAAACCGCTTCAGGTCCTGCCGGATCTTCTCCTTGATCATGCCGTAATCCGCTTTTTCTTCATCGCTGGAAGTGTCCAGCGTACGCATTACCGTCTGCCGCGCCTGGTCGAGCAAGCCTTCTTCGTTCATGTTGCCGCCGAAGCCGCGCATTACGATCTCCGGCGTCGTTTCCACTCGCCCGGTCAGCTTGTTGATGGCGATAATCGGCAGCACAATGCCGTCTTCGCTCAGGTGGCGACGATCGCGGATAATCAGGTCTTCCACCACGTCGCCCATCGAGTTGGAATCGATGCACACCCGGCCAACGTTGACCTTGCCCGCCTTTCGCGCGCCCAGTTCGTCAAACTCCAGAACGTCGCCGCTCTCCATCATCATCACCTTGCCCACCGACCCGTGCATCGCGGCGGCCATCTCGGCATGCAGCTTGAGCTGGCGATATTCGCCGTGAACCGGGATGAAATATTGCGGCTTCACCAGGTTGATGATCAGTTTCAGCTCTTCCTGGCTGGCGTGTCCGCTGACGTGCACCGGCGGCGAGGAACCGTCGTCGTAGATCACGTGCGCGTCGCGGCGGAACAGGTGGTCGACTACCCGGTAGATGGCTTTCTCATTGCCCGGAATGATGCGAGACGACAGCACCACCGTGTCGCCCGCCTGGATCTTGGCATGCTTGTGATTGTCTACGGCCGCGCGCGACAGCGCCGACATAGGCTCGCCCTGCGTTCCGCTGATCAGTACACAAACCTTTTCCGGCGGGAAGTCGCGAATCTGCGCCGGGTGAATCAGTACACCGTCGGGAACCTCGATGTAGCCAAGGTCCTGAGCGATCTCGGTTGACTCCATCATGGAGCGGCCCACCAGCGAAACCTTGCGGCCGTGTCCTGCTGCCTGGTCAATCGCCAGCTTGATGCGATGGATCGACGAGGAGAAACAGGAGATAAACAGACGCCCCTTGGTACTGGAAAAAATCTCCTGGAACTTAGCCCGCACCGCGCGCTCGCTGGGCGTATACCCCTTGCGCTCGACGTTGGTGGAGTCCTGGAACAGTGCCAGCACGCCCAGTTTGCCGTACTCGGCAAAGGCATGCAGATCGAACAAGCGGTTGTCCGTAGGCGTGGGATCAACCTTGAAGTCGCCGGTGTGAATCAGCACGCCGAGCGGGGTATGGATGGCGAACGCCACGCAATCCACCAGGCTGTGGGTTACCCGGATGGGATCGACTGTGAACGGACCAATCTTAAAGCGCTCTCCTGCCTTGATTTCGTTGAGCACCGCATCGTCCAGCAGGGCGTGCTCTTCCAGCTTGCCTTCCACCAGCGCCAGGGTGAACTCTGTGCCGTAGACCGGAATGTTCATCTCCGACAGCAGCCAGGGCAGGGCGCCGATGTGGTCCTCGTGCCCGTGGGTCAGCAACACAGCCCGCACGTGCTCCCGGTTCTCCATCAGGTAGCTGAGGTCCGGGACAACGATGTCCACTCCCAGTAATTCGGCTTCGGGGAACATCAATCCTGCATCAATAACAATAATGTCGTCGCCCCAGCGAACCGCCATGCAGTTCATGCCGAATTCGCCGAGTCCACCGAGAGGGATAACTTGTAGTTTTCCGATTGGCATTGGTAAGTCTCGATGCTAGCACACGATGCGCGGCAAGGCTCATCGCCCGCTCGGGCTCGTGCCTTGGGTTCGCGTCCTGCGCTTGCACGCTGACCGGGGATCGGCGGGTTCCGTTCGTCTTCGACGCGCCTATACTGAAGGAAGGAATTATGCCCAGCAATCTTAGAAAATCGTGGATCCGCCGGCGGGTAGAAGATGCTATCCGCAACGCCTTCATGAAGGCCTACGACACCATCAAGGTTGATCCTGACAAGTATCTGCAGCACCTGCGCCTGGCCTACGATTTGCCCGCGCTCACCTACGACGGCGTCTACTCCGTCGATCCTGACGTGCTGGACCACATTGCGGAAGAAACCATTCGCGCCCACATGCGCATGGCCGCCGCCGAAGGCGCTGGGCTCGGCATGGGCGGCATGCTGACCATGCTGCCCGATCTCGGCTTTCTGGCCGGCATCACCCTGCGCATGATCCAGAAACTCAGCCTCATTTACGGCTTTTCCTACAATACGGAGGAGGAGGAAGCCGAACTGTGGGTGGCCGCTGCCAGCGCCGCCGGCGTCGATATCAGCCGCGAGCTGGTTGAAAAGCAGATTGTCTCCAAGTTCGTGCCCCGGGTCATTCAACGCATCGCCGCCCAGGCCAGCGCTGAAATCGTAGAAAAATGGACTGCCCGCCTCATCCCCATCGTCAGCTCGGTCATCGGTGCCGGGTTGAATTACTACTTCGTGAAGGTCTGGGGAGAGCGCGCCATCGCGCACTTCCGGAAGAGGCACATTCAGACTCGTCAGAAACTCCAGCCGCCCAAGCCGCACGCCATTCCGCTGCCCGCCAGCCGGGCATGAAGGGCCAAGCGCAGCGAAGTTTTAACCCTTGATTCGGACCCCGTTTTACTGCTGTCATCCTGAGCGAAGCGAAGGAACCCTATCGCCTTTACGGTTGTCACCCTGAGCGCCAGCGAAGGACCTCTATCGCTTTACGGTTGTCACCTGAGCGTCAGCGAAGGACCTCTATCGCCTTTACGGTTGTCATCCTGAGCGCCAGCGAAGGACCCCTATACCCGTATCGAACCCGCCCCGCAGTATAAGAAGTGTCATCCCGCCCGAAGCAGAGACGAAGTCGAAGCGAAGTGGAGGGACCTGCTTTCTTCCAGAACTCACTCGACGTCGCCGCGTCAGTAGTGACGACTGACGACTTACCACTGGCCACTGACCACTGATCTTCGACTTCTATCCCCGGCTTGCACCATGCTGTTTGTTGAACTGACCTTCGAAGCGGCGGCGGGCACGGCCGCGACTCACCCCGATGATCGTCTCCCCGACAGGTATCAGGAAAAAGGCAAATCCGGACCGTTGGGCGATGCGCAGCGGGGCGACAGCGGCGATCACGGCGCATAGTACGCCAACCCCGAACAGAAAGCTGCTGTCCCATATGCTGGTGCGCGTGTCGAAACACTCCACCGGGGTTAGCTTCAAGTCCTCGCGCTGCTTCAGCGCATTCATGTAAAGCAGCACAAAAATAAGAAACACCGCAGCGTAGCCCAGCCCATAGATGATCATCAAGGTTGGGGCCTGTTCCGGTCGCATCCACAAGACCGAATGTCCGCCTTCCTGCACCGTATTGTGTCCCGCCATCTCGTTGAAGATGCCCACAAAGACAAATTTCAAAGGGTAGGTGTAGAACAACACCACAAAAAGAAGCACGAAGTTCAGGGTTGCGGTAAGAGCGTCGTCCAGGCCATAGCGCCGGAAGAAATTGTGGTGCATCCACCAGACCTGGGCCAGCAGCGCGAAGCACACGGCGAAGGGGACAAATCCCCGCATGTCGGCGATCAGGTCGGTATAGGTGCGCGGCACCTCCAGCGACACCACCAGCAAGGTCAGCGAAAAACCAAAGACCACGTCGCTGAAGGCTTCAATCCGCGAGATTTCGCGGGTGCGGTGGCGGAACTCGGTGCGGTCTTTCTTTTCGGTATGTGCGGAGGTGGAAGACATAGGCCAATCGGAGGAACGTGGAACCTTCCGCTCGCCCGAGTCGCTCTACTGTAGCGCGTCTGCGACCACTGGGGAAGGTGCCTCAGAACGAAATTCGCCCTCCCACTTGGCCATCACCACCGCTGCCAGGCAATTGCCCAGCACGTTCACTCCGGTGCGCGCCATGTCCAGCAGTTGATCGACGCCCAGCAGCAGAAATGCCGGCTCGGCCGGCAGCCCGATCGAACTCGCCGTCGCCAGCAGAATCACCAGCGCTCCCCGCGACACCCCGGCCACACCCTTGCTGGTCAGCATCAGGGTCAACATCATCAGCAACTGTTGCCCTAGCGTCAGGTGTATCCCCGCCACCTGCGCCACAAAAATCGCCGCCACCGAAAGATACAGCGAGCTGCCCGTCAGGTTGAAGCTGTAGCCGGTGGGAATCACAAAAGCGACAATCTGCCGCGGCACTCCGATCGCTTCCATCGCCTCCAACGCGCGCGGCAGCGCCGCTTCCGAGCTGGCGGTAGCGAAAGCGATGGTCACCGGCTCAGCCACGGCCTTCAGAAAATCCCTCAGCGGGACCCGGAACGCCAGTGCGATAGGCAGCAATACTCCCAGGATGAACACCACCAGCGCCGCATACAGCGTCAGCAACAGCTTGAACAGGCTGCCCAGTACGGCAATCCCGGTATGTCCCACGGTGTAGGCCACGGCCGCGCCCACCCCCAGCGGCGCCATGTACATCACGATGTTGGTGAACTTGAACATCGTCTCGCTCAGGCTTTCGCAGAACACCAGGATGGGCCGCCGCTTCTCCTCGCTCAGCAACGCCAGCGACACCGCGAAGATCAGGCTGAACACCACCACCTGCAAGACGGCATTGTCGGCCACCGCCTTGGCGATGTTTTCCGGAAAGACGTGCAGCAGGGTATCTTCCGCGCTAAGCTTGCCGACCGAAGCGGCATCGGCGTTCGTCGTGGCCGGCAGCTGCACCCCAACTCCAGCCTTGCTCAGGTTGATCGCCCCCAGGCCCAGGAAGATCGCCAGCGTGGTCACCACTTCGAAGAAAAGGATGGAGCGTAGTCCCAGCCGCCCCACCTGTTTCAGGTTGGAATGTCCGGCGATTCCCACCACCAGCGTCCCGAACAGCAGCGGCGCAATGATGGTCTTGATGAGCCGCAGAAAAATAAGAGCCAGCACTCGCAGATTGGTGGCGACGTTAGGGAAGTCGTGCCCAATCTCCGCCCCCAGCAGCATGGCGACGAAGATCCACGCGGTTAATGTCCGCCGCAGGCAGCCATACACCACCAGCGCGGCCAGGGCGATCCAGCGCAAAGCCGGGAAGAGCAACGCCGCGGAAGTGTCCATTCGCGAACAGGCCAGCGCGCCGACCGCGGCGACGGCCGCGGCAATCAGGGCGATGTTCTGGTAACGCCTGCTGCTTTCCGAGGTCATAGGATTTTGTCGCTTAACGATAAATGGCGAGTGATTGCATGGCGAGATGTTTCAATCGTAAAGCTGCCGCCGCCAACTCAACATCAGACTCTAAAGTTATTAGTTCTCTGTGCCCTCTGTGCCTCTGTGGTGAACCCGATTTTCCCCCACGACCAATTCCCGCGCCCGGAATGACAAATCTGCAGCCCATCCCGCGTTCATCATCTGTTAACGGAACCTTTTCCCCCCTCGCCCGTATATAGCTGCAGAAGTTGACCGGCGAGGCCCCCAGGGTACTTCCGGCGCAACCCCGCTTCTAAGGAGAAACACAATGGACGCGAAATATAACTGGCTGATCGACAGCGCCGCAATCCGCGTCGGCCTGAACACGGTGGCTTTTGCGCTTTGGATTGCCATGGCCGTGGGCTTGCTCGAACTTGCTGCCAAAGCCTAACCCCGGCGAAAGCCTAACCCAAGTTGAAGGAACTGAAGTTGAACCAGGCGCGAGTGCAGATCGCGCCAACGAGGCCCGGCAGCGACGGTTACGCCGCCGGGAATACGAAACCCCGCAACCCCCTCCGCGGGGTTTCGTCTTTATGGGCTAAAGCGCTGGTTGACACTCGTCTTCCAATGAACGATTCTGCTGCGAACGCGGGAGGGAACGATGGGAAGCGAGCTTCTCTGTTCGGTTCGCACCGGTGGCAAATCGGCCAGCGGTAAGGTCTTGCTGGAAACCACCGAACTGGTTTTTCGTGGCGAAGTGCGGCTTAAGATTCCTCTAGCCTCACTGACTTCAGTCTCTGCGCGCAACGGCGAACTCCATTTGAAGTGGAGCGACGGATCGGCGGTCTTCGACCTCGGCAGTCACGCCGAGAAATGGGCGCACAAGATTCTGCACCCTAAAACTACCATCCAAAAACTTGGCATCAAGCCGGGCTTGGTCATCTCCGTGATTGGGGTCGCCGACGACGGTTTTCGCCAACAACTGACGGCGACCGCAGGGACCGTCCTTAGCGACAAGCCACAAACTCATTCCGACCTGATTTTTCTGGGAGCAGAGAAACTACCGGCACTCGCCAAGGTGGCGAAATTGGTTTCGTCGCTGGCAGCGTCCGGTGCGTTGTGGGTGATCTATCCCAAGGGCAAACAGGAAATCAAAGAGCAGCATGTCCTCGACGCAGGGCGGCAGGCCGGACTGCTCGACGTGAAGGTGGTCAGCTTTTCCGCCAGCCATACGGCGTTGAAATTCGTTCGGCCAAAAACGCAGCGATAGCGCATTTTCCAGGAAGCGGAACCGACAAACTGGTTTCTTTACCGCGCAAGAAAGCCCACCGCGTCGGAAGACACGATGGGCCGAGCAAACTCAAACATCGTAACGATGAACTAGCTGCGCTGGGTTTCCACTTCGCGCAAGCGGGCAGCCTTGCCACGCAGCGCGCGCAGGTAATACAGCTTGGCGCGGCGCACGTGCGCCGAACGCAGCACATCGATCTTGTCAATGACCTTCGAGTTGGTGGGGAAGATACGCTCGACGCCCTGGCCGAAGCTCATCTTGCGCACCGTAAAGCTGGGCTGTGCGCCCTTGCTCTTCGAGATGACAACGCCCTCGAACGCCTGCAAGCGCTCTTTGTCGCCTTCCTTGATCTTCACGTGGACCCGTACGGTGTCACCGGGCTTGAAGTTGGGAAGATCGGTGCGCCGTGTCTTGGCAAGGAGCCGGTCAATAATTGGAGAAATCGACATTGTTCTTTTCCTTCCGTATCGCACGCCTGGTGGCGGCGGAAAATCTCATAGCCGTGAGCTCTTAGCTCCTGGCTTTACGTCCAAACTCTGCTTTACGTCCAAAACTCGTGCTGTTGCGAAAATGTCCCTGCTAAAAATCTGTCATCCTGAGCGAAGCGAAGGACTCTATCGCCGAAACAATCTCGACCGGTGCCCTGGCCCACGGTTGCCGCTCAACCGCTAGTCGCTCTTCTTCTGCTCGCCCTCAATTTCGGCCAGCAGCTTGCGATCTTCTTTACTCAACTCCGCCTCGCGCAACAGGTCGGGACGGTTCAGCAGCGTCTTGCGCAACGCACAACGGCGCCGCCACTTGCGAATCTCGATCGTGGTTCCCGTTCACCAGCACCTCGGGAACCGGCATCCCGCGAAACTCCGCCGGACGCGTGTAGTGCGGATAATCCAGCAATCCGCCCGACCCGCAGGTCGAACTCGGCGGCTCACCGTACGCCCGCTCCGCCACCTCCACGGCATTCGCCGTGAACGACTCCTGCTGCGACGATGCCGCGTTACCCAGCGCCCCCGGAACCAGCCGCGTCATGGTGTCCACGATAATCGCGGCTCCCAGTTCGCCTCCGCTCAACACGAAGTCGCCTACCGAGATTTCGCGATCGGCCAGGTGCTCGCTCACGCGCTCATCCACGCCTTCGTAACGCCCGCAGATGAGCACCACCCGTTCCAGGCTCATCATCTCGCTGCGCCACCGCCTGGGTGAACAACTCGACCCTGCGGCGACATCAGCACCACCGACTCCCGCGCCCTGCCGCTCACTCGCTCTTCCCGCGGCGCCACGCCCATCGCTTCCAGGCATTCGAAGATCGGCTCCGGCTTCAGTACCATGCCTTCGCCGCCGCCGAACGGCCGGTCGTCCACCGTGCGGTGCCGATCATGCGTAAACTCCCGCAGATCGCGAATGCCAATCTCAATCAGCCCGGCTTCGCGCGCCCGCCGCACAATCCCGTAATCCAGCGGCCCGCGAAAGAAGTCCGGAAAAATCGTGATGATCTCGAACTTCATTCCACATCCGCTATCAACCATCTACCTTCGCCAGAAAGAACGCTGTCATCCCGGGCGAAGGCTATGCCGCCCCAAACACTGTCGATCCTCGCAGCGATAGCGTCCAAGTGACGCTCATATCCGCGCAAAACGCTTACCGCTTTCCTTTGCGGCGTTCCCCGGCGGCCCTGGCTTCATCGGCTTCCGCCTTCTGCCGCTGCTTCTCGTCGCCGCTCAGCGGTGCATCCAGATCCAGCAACCCTTCCGGCAACTGCATCTCGATCCGCCGCCCCGCAAAATCCAGCTTCTTCACAAACGCTTCGCGCGTAGGGAACCAGCACTTCTTTCTCGCGGCCCGGCACCGGCAAAGCCATGCCTGGAAGCTGTACCACCAGCAGCGGAGCTTCGCCTGCTCCAAACTGCACATCGCTTACCGTGCCTAGCAACCGCTGCCCGTCTTCCAGCCAAACCTGGCAGCCCACAATCTCGCTGACATAGGCCGCGCCCGCTTCCAACTCGGTACGCGCTTCCCGCGGAATCTGCACTTCCCACCGAGCCAGCGTTTCGGCGTCGTTGATGCTGTCGACGCCCGCAAACTTCAGCACCACGCCGCCCTTGTGAAACCAGTGCTCTTCCAGCTCAAGATCGCGGCGGCTTCCGTCAGGCGCCAGTCCCGACAGATGGCGGCGTTCTTCGAAGCGCTCCGGAAAATCCGTATGCAACTCCGCCATGACTTCGCCCCGCCGGCCTTGCGGCCCCAACACGCGGGCGATGGTGATGTAATCGCCGGCTATTCCACAATCTCCAACTGATAGCGCTTGCGGGTCCGCAGGCTGGCCGAATGCAGAATGTTCCGCAAACTGCGGGCCGTGCGCCCATGCCGTCCAATCACCCGCCCCAAATCGCTTTCCGCGACAATCAACTCCAGTACTGTCTGTCCTTCCTCTTCGAAGGGCTCGACCGTCACCTCATCGGGGGCGTCGACGATCGCCTTGGCCAGGTGCTCCATCAGGGCAACCATGTCGGGTTTGCTCTCCGCCATTGTGGGACTCTCCTGTAAACCGTAACCCTGCCGCAACTAGGCGGAAGCGGTGCTGTCCGGGGTCAACGGAGCGGTCGCGGCTGCCGCGCCGGCCGGATTCTTTTCCACGATCTTGCGAACGCGGTCCGACAACTGGGCGCCCTTCGACGTCCAATACTCGATGCGGTCGTGCTTCAACAAAATGCTGGCGGGATTGGTCCGCGGGTTATAGGTGCCAACCACTTCCACCGAACGGCCATCACGGGCGCGGTCCTTTTCAATGACAACGATGCGGTAGTGGGGCTGCTTGCGCGCGCCACGGCGCGATAAACGAATCATCAACACAGAGAGTAATTTCCTTTCCTGCGAGTGAGCGGCCACCGGGGTCCACGCTTCCTGCACGCCAAAGCAAACAGAGCAGCGCATACCTCGGGCAGCAACATTTCCTCAGGTGAGACGACCTGCCCCTCCCAAAGCTGGTTCGGGAGAAGCATTGGGTGTTCCAGCGATCCAGTCGCTACCACACCCCAATGAGCACAGCAAAGGCGCTCATAGGACCTCACATACCTGGAGGCAACAACTCATTGATTATTGCGGATATCCGCGGATTTGGCAAGGCAGGGACGCGTTCGAGAGGATGCAATTCAGCTCGGCCACAATTTCTCTCGCATCGAAATTCATCGCTAAAGGCGAAACGGGATAGCCCGAACGCTTTCAGCCGTGGGTAAGCGAAAAGGGAAATTCTAAGTCCCAAGGGGACGGCACAAGATTCTCTCGATCCGGCTAAGTGAGCGACGCAAGTTAATGTGAATCGTCCGCAGCGGTTAGATCTCGTCGCGCGCTGCACGCAGAGGGCAAACCTCCGGGATGGGCTGGCGCCCTGGTCTGGCAATGCATGAACGCGCCATCGGCGCGTCGCAGGTTAGCCCAGCCGTTCACGGCTGGGTACACGGCGCCATCAAGAACGAGTGCCGTAGGCACGATACCAACCCTAGCAACGTGTCACCCATCACAGTGCCAATCCTTTAGAATTCTTAACCTAGTCGTATGGCCCACACCTAATCATCGATGCTCGTCCACTGTGTTTTCAGCACCAAGGACCGTCGAAGCCTCATCCCCGACCCACCCCTCCTTTGGCGTTACCTCGCTGGCACCGCAAGGGCAAAGAGCATTCCAGTTGTCGCAGTGGGAGGCACGCACAACCACGTTCACCTCCTTCTTGATTTACCGCCGACGATGCAACTCAGCAATGCTCTTCAGCAGCTCAAGGGCAACAGTTCGCACTGGCTCAACAGAAATGGACAGCCTTTCGCATGGCAACAAGATTATGGCGCGTTCGCCTTGGGCAATCGCAGCGCGACACTGTCATTGCCTAAATCGAGAATCAAGCCGAGCATCACCAGAAATACAGCTTCGAGCACGAGTTCATTCTCTTCTTGCGGAGGGACGGGATTCAATATGACCGACAGTTCGTATTTGGTTGAAGAAGGTGTCGTGCCTACGGCACTCGAACTTCGTTACCGTCGGCGCTCCCAGCCGTGAACGGCTGGGCTAACCTGCGACGCGTCTCCGGCGCGACCTACCTGCCGGAATACGACGTTCACTTTCCTCGCGCTCCTATGCCAACACCAGTTGCTCCCTTCTGCAAACACATCCCGGCCCATCACGCAAAAACAATATAGAAAAACGCGGCCCCACCTCTGGGGCCGCGTGTTGAACTCCCGCACTCTACCACCTACTGCGCCTGCACCGCCTGCAGCAGGTTCAGCAGTCCATAGCCGAACGTATTGTCCTGTGAGAAGCTCGGGCCACGGCAGTTGCCCACCGCCTGGATATCGACCAGGTGCTTGGCCGCGTGCTCCATCACGGCCTCAGACTGGCTGATGTTGCCGATCAGCGCCGGCTTGGCCTGCCACAGCAACGCCACGCCGCCCGCCACGTGGGGCGCCGCCATCGACGTTCCCGACCATCCCGACGAGTAGCCATTCCCCGGCACCGCGCCGCGGATGCCCACTCCCGGAGCCGACAGATCCGGCTTGGTGCGGTTGCTGCCATCCACCGTCACCGGGCCGCGACTGCTGAAGCTGGCGATGTTGTTGCCCGAATCCAGAGCGCCTACGTCCACTGAACTGGCGTAAATCGCCGGCGGATACATGATCGACGAGCAGTTCGGCCCATCGTTGCCCGCGGCCATGGCAGGGAAGATTCCCGCGGCCCGCACCGCGTCCACAATCGTTTGCAGCGTGCTGTACGAGCAGCCTTCGCTCGGCGGGCACACCCACGAGTTGTTGATCGAATCGGGCGCCTTGGTCGGATCGCCCTGGCTGGGATTGCCGTTGATCGGATACGGTGCAATCAGGAACTGGAAGCACTCCGTGTACTGCGACGGCGAGCCGTTGCCGCCGGCATCCATGTTGCGGCACGCAATCCACTTCGCGCCCGGCGCCACGCCGATCTGGTTACCCTGTCCGTCATCGCCCACCATCTCGCTGACCGTGAACGTGCCATGCCCATGCGGATCGATCGGCGTCGGCGAGTGATCGCTGGTGGCGTCGTGCCAGTTGTAATCGTGGTCGGCCAGCGTCCCGTTCCATCCGCGATACTGGTTTTTCAGCGCCGGATGGTCCCACTGCACGCCCGTATCGGCGCCGGCCACCACCAGGCCTTCACCGCGGAATCCCAGCGCCCAGACATCAGGAGCCTTCACCTGGCGCACGTTCCACTCAATGCCGCTTGGCTGGAAGGTCGAGTCCTGGCTGGACGAGGGCAACGCTGTCTTCACATGCGGGTTGGCATCGATATGCGCCACATCGGCGCGCGCCGCCAGCGTTTCCATCAGGCTGCGATCGCCCGTCACCTTGATCATGTTGACGATGTAGAACGACTGGTAGGGAACGCCGCGCTGCTGCAACAGGGCGAGGATCGGTCCCTGCGTTGACTGCGCCATCGAGCGCAGTGTGTTCACCACAAAGCGGCCCTTCTCGACTTTACTGGGCAGGTTGGCGGCAGGGCTCAGATCGGCCTGTCGCGCAAGCACCACCAGCGCTTCCGTAGAGCCCCCATTCGAGGTCTCCGATAGAACGCGTGAGGCGATCTTGGCCGTGGATTCGGTCGTCGCCGAAAATCCCGGTTGTACTACTATCACCCAAAGTGCAGCCATGAGTGCCATCGACAGCAAGGTACGTAATTTCATTGATGATCTCCGATTGGAAGGTGGCCGGGCAGCGGCAAACTCTGGCCGGGTAAACGCTTAGCAGCGCGAAAACAGTAGGCGATTGGAATGTAGAGGTTGGCGCGATCTCTGTCAACCTTCACTTGAGCTGACGTCCGGTCCGGCACCCGGGATGTGATCACTGGCTGTTGTGACTACAATCACAGCGTTTGCCGGAGAAGTTTGGCATAACCTTGCAATGACACACGTGGGCGCCGAAACCAAAATCCTGAATACCTCCGCTGACCTCAGAAGCTGCCTGCTGAACGTCGGCAAGCAGGTACATTTTACTCCCCCTCACGTTCTGTTCCACGAAGACCAGGGCAACTCCGGAGTCTTTCTGTTGCTCAAGGGCAGAGCCCGGATGAGCGTGAAAGGTCTGCCCAAACTGGACCGCGTGTTTTCCGCCGGAGCTATCTTAGGGCTGCCGTCGTCGTTCACCGGACACCCCTACAGCCTGACTGCCGAAGCCGTCACCGAATTGGATGTGGTGCATGTCGGCCAGGAAGAGTTCCTGCAACTGATGCGCGAGCATCCCGAGCTTTGCCGCGAGACCACGGAAATCCTGGGAAGGGAAGTCACCTTCATTCAGGCGGCCCTGGCTGAGCGCCGCAAACAAGCGTCGTCCCGCAAGGCCTTCTACGACGAAGTGGTGAATTCCTAGAAGCAAATCGACGCAACGGCCCTAAAAGAAGTGTCATCCCGACCGAAGCGGAGTCGCAGTCGCAATGCAGGGCAGTGCATTGGCCTGTTCTCGGTCCGGATCGCAACCAGCTTAAGCGACCACGAACCACCCCTAATATCAAGCTGTCATCCTGAGCGCGAGCGAAGGCCCCCTATACCTGCATCGAACTCGACTCGCCGTAAAAAGTGTCATTCCGACCGAAGCGTAGACGCAGTCGCAGCGCAGTGGAGGAACCTGCTTTGACTCTATCCCGCTGAACGGTTCGAGTGCGATTCCGAACTGGCTACTGACCACTGACAACTGCTTGTTGTCATCCTGAGACTCAGCCTCAACGAAAACTGCTCCTCACTCCACTTCAAAATCTGCCGTCCTGACCCGGGTAAACCTCCCTGCTGAATCCGTTCCCCGCACTTCCAACTGATACGACCCGGGCGGCAACTGGTCCACCGGCAGCTTCAATCCCATGGCCACCACGGGATTACCGGCCTTTCCCGCGGGAGCAGGCCCTCCGGTATTCACCTTCTTTTCGCCGGTCTTGCGATCCAAAACCAGCATCTGTATGCCGAGGTTGGGTGGATTCGCTTCGGTCAGCAGCGGATCGTACATCTCCACGTAAAACACCACCACGTCGGTCTTCTTGAAAATATGCGCCCCGGTCGGCACAATCTGCATGCCCTGCGCTACCAGCGGAACGCGATCTTCCAGCAGCGCCGCGTCCAGCGAATTCCCCGACTGGCCTACCGGATGCAGCTCTTTACTCAGCGCCACGGCGCTCATGCTGAACTGCTTGCCGTCGTAGTTGTCTACCAGCAGCGGCATCTCCAGCTTGCCGAAGCCTTGCCCGCCGGAGCTGAACACGACCTTCAGGTTGTATTTTCCCGACGCTACCTCAAACTGGTTCTCGTAGTGATAGGGCTTCTTGTTGAAGTTCTCCAGCTCTTCTTTGCTGTCGAAATCGAATTCCACCTTGTCGCTGAAGCGCGCTGCCACGCTGCCATCGACGTTGTAGGCCAGCCCCAGCACGTTGACTTCGGCGTGCTCCTTGCCCTTCACTTTCTCGAACTTCACCGCGCTGGACGGCATCTCGATCGCCAGATTGACGCGCGCCGTGTTCGCCGAAGTATAGAAGTACGGCGCCAGCATGGTGGCGGCAACAGTACCCGCCTGCGAAGCCGTCGCCCGGTTCTCCAGATCTTTCTCTACCGGCTTGCCCGCCAGCAGGTCCGTAGGCCGCACGTTACAGTAGCCCGAACGTGATCGCAGGATCGTGTCCCCGCGATCCACTTTCACTTTCAAGCTATGACACGTACCCTCGCCCGATGCCGGCGGCGTATATCCCAGCACGTAATACTGATTTTGCTCCTGCGCAATCTTTTCCAAACCGCCCAGCAGGTCGTTGGAATTCACGATGACGAATCCGCCCGTACCTTTGGCCAGTTCATACAGCACCTGTTGATTGCCCTGCGCGTCCGAGATAGGAATGATGGTGCGGGACTGGCTGTACGGTGCCACCGGCAGGGGATTGGTTATGGTCGAGCCTCCGCCTCCCCCGCGACCCGTGTTGCCTGAGCCATGAGTACCACCGCCGGGGTTGCCGGTGCCCCCATGCCCTGTGCTGCCTCCGCCGCTGCCGCCGCCGGAATGTCCGCCACCACCGCCTCCGCCTCCCGTTCCGCCACGCTGCACATAGACCAGGCGCGCCGGACCCTGTTCCCCTTTGCCGTCAGCGTCGAGGTTGAGCGTTGCCGTGATCAGTCGCCCCGGCGAGTCAGGATTAATCTGCCACTGCGGGGCTGCGCTTACCGGCGTCACCAGCCCGCGCACGTCGATGGGATACACCGCGACGTTGGCCTTGTTGCAGGAGTCAATCGCGGCCGTCAGCTCCGACTCGCGTTCCGGCGTGCTGGGATCGGCCGGGTCCAAAGGAAAGCCGGCGGAAAACAGCACCAGCGTTTTGCGCCCCGGGACCGCCGATACGCCTTTGGCCATGTTGCGCAGCGCCAACAGCATAGTGCGCACCCCAAAGTCCGCCTGCGCGCTCGACAACTGCGGAATCCCCAGCGAAGGGGTCAGCATAGGCGGTGCCGACTCCGAAACCACGTTGGGTGACACCGCCGAGAACTTTATGTTCTGCACAACTTTTTTCAGCCGTTCGGCGTCGGAGGTAAAGTTCTGCGTGACGTGCAGCGTGCCGCCAAAATCCACAATCGCGATGTAGCGGTTCGCCCCAGTGTTGGCGTTCAGGAACTTCAGCGCCGCATCGCGCGCCTTGGCCTGATCGTTGATCGTCATCGTCGAGTTGTCGAAGAACAGGATGAGGTAGCGCCGCCGGTCGCCCACCCCCGAACTATCGTTTTCGAACGAGAAGCTCTTGATGGCCTGCTCTTTGTTGTCCTCCCACACCCGGAAATCTTTTTGCGTCAGATCGCGGATGTAGGCGCCCTTCTTGTCGGTCACCACCGTGTCTACTAGCACCAGGCGCGTCTCGGTCTTGATGGTGGGCGTCGACGCCTCGGCAACTTGCGGCTCGGCTTGCTGCGCATGGGCTCCCCATGCGCTCGCCATCATCAGTGCAGCTAAGATTGCCAACCGGTGCAACTTCATCTCCCCCACCTCAGCTTCTCCAACGCAAACTACGGAATCTCCACCACGCTATTCTGCGTCGCCAGTTGTCCTTCTTCATCGCGCACCACCAGGCGCACAATGTAGCTTCCTGGCTTCACATCAAAGCTGCTCTTCAGCGTGATCCCCGAGCCCAACTTCCCATCCAGCGTCGCGTCCTTCAGATTCAGCTTCAGGACCTTCTGGTTGCCGCTGACAAAGTTTCCATTGCGATCGAACAATGCCGCCACCAAGGTCACATCGTTATCGTTGCGTCCGTCGACTTTCCGATAGTGCAGCTTGCGCACATCTACCTTGGCCACCACCGACAGCTTGGCATCGTTTTCATCCGGCTTAAAGAACTGGGTGTGCAGCTCAACCGGAATCTCACGAATCTCTTCCTGCGAAAACACCGCATCTTCGATGGCCTGCTTCGTCTGTTCTGACGGATCGGCCGCTCCCTTGGGAGCATAGTAGCCTTTGCGCGCCTGCACCGCTCCTTTGGCCGGAGCCTTCAGCGTGACCTTTAGCTTGTGGTACTGCCCATTCAGCTTCAGGTTTTGCGGAGAAAATCCCAGCAGGTACGAATACTCGGGCGGCGTCGTCAACCGCCGGAATCCTTCGCTCAGATCGTTATTATTGTGAAAGAACGTTCCGCCCGTGGCGTCGGCCAGGTCCGCCATAATGTCGCTGTCGGCTTGCAATTCCGCGATGCGGTACTCCTGGATCACGCCTGCCGCCTTGGGCCCAATCGAACGCGTTTCGCTCACGTCCGGCAAATCGGTATACAGGCCGCGCGCATCCAGCGAGCTGATTACCACGTTGGAGTGCAGCGCCGTTTCCATCAGCTTGGTCTCTTCCTGCAACTCATCCGGGTTGGTGAAGCCCGGCGACACCAGGATGATTGTCCGCTCGCCCGGCATGGCGGCGATCCGGCGAATCAAATTCTTCAGCACCCCCAGCGCCATCCTGGTTTCTGTGTCGCCCATCTCCAGTTCTCGCAACGCCGCCGACCTCACCATCGATTCGGCACTTCTCAGCATTGAAGGATCGTTCCCGTACTGGCAATCCAGGGCATCCAGGGTCGCGATATTCAGAGCCCGCTCGTCCTGCTTATTCTGGATCAGGTCCGCCATGTAATAGCTGATGTCGGGGCAATCCGTCACCGCAGTCTTTGCCTCCGGGCGAGGCATAATCTTGTTCAGTGCCGCCACCAGCTTGGCGCGGTCGTCGGTAAAGTCCAGCTGCCCTTGTCCCGACGTGGTGAAGATCGCTGCCCGCTCCGTCGCCGGCATCGACTGCATGAGCGGAATTGCCGCATTGCGCGCCTGGATCAGATCCGGGTTGCGCAGGTGAACGTCGTCGAAAAGGTATGCGATGTACCGTTGCGGAATGCCTGCCAGCGCCGGCGTCGCCGCTTCTGCCGGCTTGCCCTCGCCTGGCGACTGCGCAGCCTCTTCCTGGTGGAGGACTGGCTTGGCCCCGGCTTGCTCCATGCTGAATTTGCTTACCACCTGTGGCTTGCCGTTATCCAGCAGCACAAAGTCTTCCTGCTTCAGGTTGCCGATGGCCTTGCCCTTGGCGTCGCGCACGACCACCCGCACTTCCACCAGGTTCACCTTCACCTTGAAGGTCGTCGTCTCCTCGTGCGAGCTGATCTCCGGCTCGTTCTGTGTCGAGCTCTGTGCCGCCGGAGGCGATTGCGCCGGCAGGCTGGCAGTCTGAGCCCACGCCATGCACGACAACAGCGTCAACCCCGCCCAACCGAGCCAGGCTGTCCTCACCGTTGACCCGCGCCTTACCGCCCCTGGCCGGTCTTCGTTGTCCCGAACCAAACGCTTTTTGCTAACTGCTATCATTCGTGATTGACCAAGCCCGGGTGCCATCGGATAAACATGAACAGGATTTCAGGAATGAACTCCGCAATACTATGGGGCGCAACGCTATGGGAGAAGTGTATTGCCATACTGGCCATTCTGGCCACGGTTACCGCGCTGAATCCCTGCCTTGCATCTCAGGATACGGCAGATAAGGCGAAAGACAAGCCACCTACTCCCGTTCTCGGCGGAGAACCCGTGGTTATCCTGCAACGTCCCCCGGTCACCGATCAGACCAAGCCCCAGTTTCTGCAAGCCACCATTCTGCCCGGCCGGGGCATGGCCGTCCTTCAGATCAAGGCCTACCTTCCCGGCAAGGGCGAAATCGACGTGCTCAACGCGCCTCCGCTGGCCGAAGCCGAAACCCTGCTCGGCAAGGGCGACGACGAGTGGGGCAACGAGATTTTCAAGATCGGCGGCGCCATCCTGCTGCCCTTCGCCAATCGCATTCGCGGCACCGTCTCTGCTGACGGCAAGACCATCAACGCCATGGTCGCCGGCCGGCCGGTGAACCTTCCCGCCAACTGGAGCGGCAATAACCCCGGGGCAGAGAAGCATTCCATTCACGGCCTCATGCGGCGCTCCCGCTTCCAGAATGTCCTCGTTCGCAACGGCGTGCAGGACTCCTCGGTCGATGCCAGCTTGCATGCCGGCAACTTCGACGGCCACTGGCTCTCCGACACCGACGTGGAAGTCGAGACCACACTAAGCCATGAAGCCTTCGATATGACCGTGACCGCCAAGAACGTTGGCGTGAAGCCGCTGCCCATGGGCATCGGCTGGCATCCCTACTTTCTTCTTCCCAGCGGCGACCGCGCCCAGGCCCGCCTTCATTTGCCTGGCGATCTACGGGCCGTGATGAACAACTACGACGACACCTTCACCACCGGCCAGCGCGTGCCGGTAGCCGACACGCCCTACGATTACACCGCGCCCGGCGGCCGCGCCCTGGGAACACAATACCTCGACGACAATTTCTCTCATCTCGACTACAGCGGCACGGGTACTTCCGTCTCCGAGATCATCGATCCCGCGGCGAAATATGGTTTGCGGCTTTTGACCCTTACCCCGCACATCCGCTCTATTCAGGTGTATGCTCCGCCGCAAAAGAATTTTGTTGCTATCGAGCCGCAGTTTAATTTGCCTGACCCGTACAATCGCAACTGGGGAAGCGTGAGCGGCGACATGGTGCTGTTGCAGCCCGGCCAGTCCGTCTCCTGGCACGTTCGCCTCGAACTGTTCACTCCCAAAGAGAACACTGACGGTACCGGCCACAAGGATTAGCCCCTGCCTGATCAGGGGCTGTAAGGGATAAACCAATGCATCGGCTGGCGATCAAGACGCACAAGAAGCGCGAAGTTCTCGACATCACCCAGAAGCTGGAAGCTGTTCTGTGGAAGCAGTACCCGGACAAGACCGGCATCTGCCATCTGAATCTTCTGCACACCACCGCGGCGCTCACCACCGCCGACCTCGACCCCGGTACCGACCTCGACATGCTCGACGCCTTCGAGATCATGGTCCCCAAGCTCGACTACCGCCACGAACACAACCCCGAGCACGTGCCCGATCACATTCTGTCGGCCATGATTGGCACCGCGGTGAGTTTGTCGGTGGAAGCTGGCCTGCTGCTGCTGGGCACTTGGCAGCGCGTTGTGCTGATCGAACTCGACGGCCCCCGCGAGCGCGAGCTGGTCATGTCCCTCTCTGAGACGGTGTGAAGCGGAGCTTGGAAGGCGGCCATTTCCAACCGGGACGGCTCTGCGCTGTCAACGTGACCGCCCGCGCGCTTTTAGGGCTGTCATCCTGAGCGCCAGCGAAGGACCCCTATCCCCGGCTCGAACCCGGATGCACAGTAAACAAGTGTCATCCCGATCTAAAGAGGAGCCGCAGTCGCAGCGTAGTGGAGGGACCTGCTTCGGCTCCATCCCGCTATACTGTTCGGGTGCGGACATGCAACTGACAACTGGCCACCGGCCACTGGCAACTGCACTTTGTCATCTTGAGCCAGCAGGGACTGTATTCCCGGGCTCCAAGGTCACTCTCATGGATCCACTTTCCGACAGCCCCCCGGCTGCTTATTCCGTCGTTCCGCCGGCTCCTGCGCCCGGAAGCCAGCTTCCCACCCAGGATGAGCGCACCATGGCCATGCTGGCCGAACTGTTGCAGCTCTTCTGCTGGGTCATCGGGCCGCTAATTATTTTCTTCATGAAGCGCGACTCCCTCTTCGTCCGCTTTCACGCCTTGCAGGCCATTCTCTGGCAGGTCATCATGACGATGTTCTCCGTCGTCTTTTTTGTAGCAATGCTTGCCTTAACCATTGCCAGCAAGCCCCACAACACCTCGCCCGCCGCAATTGGGATCATTCTCAGCTTCTACGCGTTGTTCGGCCTCTTCTCGCTGGCGAATCTCGTCATCGCCATTTACTTCACGGTCAAGGCAAACTCCGGAACCTGGGCCTCCTATCCCATCATCGGCCGCATCGCCCGCAGCATCCTGGGCATGCCACCCATTACTGGATAGCTGCTCACCGCGCCTGCGCCTTGCTCCCGCTCCCTAGCAGAACAATCCCAACTGCTCCACCTCCAGCGCCGGATGGGCGGCATGGCTGCGCGAACTGAACTCGCGGGTGATACCGTGCTTCTTGCGCAGCCGCGCCATCAGCTCTGAAATTCGTTTGCTGTACGCCTCGCTCACGAAACCGCGCCCCGCATACCGCTTGCGATACTCCTCCACCAGTTGCGGGAACTCCTTCTCCAGAAACGGCAGGAACACCGCCGCCGAACACGGCTTCAGGAACAGCGGATTGGCGTAGATGTACTTGCCCCCGGCCTCCTTGGTGGCGCGCACCAGCGCCTCCAGCGCGGCGGGAGAGTCGGTGATCCCCGGTAGCACCGGCGCGCAAATCACGCCCGCATTGACCCCGCCCGCACGCAGCTCCCGTAACGCGTCCAGCCGCAAATCGGGACGCGGCGCGCGCGGCTCCAGAATTCGTGCCAGCTTGGTATTCAACGTGGTAATCGTCAGGTTCACGAACAGCGAATTGTTTGCGGCGATCCGCCGCAGCAACTCGATATCGCGCCGAATCAGATCCGACTTGGTCACGATGCCGATCTGCAGTCCATGATGCAGCGCAAATTCCTCCAGAATGCCGCGCGTCACCTCGAAGCGCTTCTCCGCCGGCTGGTAGGGATCGGTGGCCGTGCCAATCGCAATCTGCTCAGCTGCCTTTCACCTTACGCAGTTCCTGCCGCAACAGCCACGCCGTCTGTTGCTTCACATAAATCTTGCGCTCAAAGTCCAGGCCGTCGCGCATTTCCATGAACTCGTGGGTATAGCGGGCATAACAGTACTTGCAGGCAAACTCGCAGCCGCGGTAAGGATTGATAGTCCAGGTAAACGGCATTCGCGCCGAGGTGCAGCGGTTCAGCAGCGCCCGCGAAGGAAGGGTGAAGTATTCCACCAGGTGACCCTGCCGGATTGAGTCTCCCTCCGCCGCCAGCCGGGCGATGCCCACCAACCCGGAAGCAGGTTCTTCATCACCGAACTGGAGCAGGGAAGGGTCCATGGCAGCCTCTTGATATTCGCTTTTTGTTCGCCTTTGGAGATGCTAGCGCTGCTCGCTGTCAACGTCAAGTTAAGCTTGAATTATTTTGCGAAGTTGCTGACGAACCCGGACCTTCGCCAACCGCAGACGAAGTGTCATGCAGGACGGCAGAACGTGTCATCCGACCAAGGGCTTCAGCCCGCGGAGGGACCTGCTCTCCTCCAACCTCGGCATCGCACCGCCAGCGAAAAACCCAATGGGCTGACCAGCTACCCCCGGCCACTGGCCACTGGCCACTGGCCACTGGCCACCGACCACTGACCACTGGCCACTGGCCACTGGCCACTGGCCACCGACCACTGACCACTGGCCACTGGCCACTGGCCACCGACCACCGACCACTGACCACCGACCACTGACCACTGGCCACTGGCCACTGGCCACTGGCCACCACCCACGGTTCTTTGTCATCCTGAGCGCCAGCGAAGGACCCCTGTGCCCGGCAGGCACCTCCTCCCCACCCGGCTCTCACCGCGAGTTTGGATCATCATCACGAGCGCAGCGAGGATCTTTATGAGAAACCGCTCGCTCAGCGCCAGCGCAAACCCCAAGGCAAACCCCCGCGCCCGCCCAACATCCAACCCAATTGATCTAAAGAATTAAATAAAAGGAGCTATCTCTATGAGCGATCAAAACAAAGACATCACCAGCGCACTGGAAAGCCTGATTGAAGTCGCCCGCGACGGCCAGAACGGCTATCGTGACGGCGCTGAGCACGCCAAGGACCCGCAGCTTAAGAAGTTGTTCAACGAAGTCAGCCTGGAGCGCGCCAAGTTCGCCGGCGACCTCGAGACCGCGGCCGTTCGCTTCGGCAAGTCGGACGTAGACCGCTCGGGCAGCACCTTAGGCGCGATTCATCGCGGCTGGACCGATCTGAAAGCCAACCTCGGCGGCGGCGACGACAGCATCCTATCATCCATGGAAACCGGCGACGGCTACGCCCAGAAGGAATACGAGAAGCAGATCAAGGAAGGGAAGCTTCCGGGCGACGTCCTAGGCATCGTTCGCAATCAGGCCCAGGCCATCGTAGGCACACTGGATCGCATCAAGGCACTGCGCCAGCAGCACAAAGCCGCCTAGCCATTACCGGTAAGGGTGACTTCTTCCGGAGCTGCTCTCACGCGGCTCCGGTTTTTTTGGTCAGGATTCTTTCTGGAAGTTCCAAGCGGACACCCCTCAGATCTTGCAACGTCCCTTGCCCGAGTAGAAACCTACAGTGCTGTCATCCTGAGCGCCAGCGAAGGACCCCTATGCTTGGCAACGACCTCACTTCCACCAACACAAACCACGACGCTACTTCAGGTTCTTAGCCAGGAAATCCGAGGTCAACTTCGCGGCTTTGGTAGCGTCCTCCGGGCGGAACGCATCCTGGTTATTCGAGTTCTCGAAGCCATGCCCTGCGTCCGGGAAGATCTGAATCTGCACCTTCTTGTTCAGTGCCTTCATCTGCGATTCGAACTTGTTGACGTCGGCTACCGTGATGCCTTTGTCCTGTCCGCCGAAAATGCCCAGAATCGCCGCGTGAATTTTCTTCAGGTTGGCATTCTCCGTCGCCAGATGCCCGTAATTAATCACCACCGCCTTCAGCCCGGGATCGGCGATGGCCAGATCCAGCGCGTACCCGCCGCCCATACACCATCCAATCGCGCCCATCTTCTTCTTATTCACCGTGGTCAGCGACCGCAGGTAGGTCGTCGCCGCCAGCAAGTCGCGATGCGCCCGGTCTTCTGGTACTCCCCGCATAATCTGGTGCGCTTCGTCGGCCGTAGTGGCCACCTGCCCGCGATACAAATCGATGGCCAGCGTGACGTAACCCTGGTCCGCCAGTTTTTCGGCTTGCTGCTTCACCCAATCGTTCAGGCCCCACCATTCGTGAATCACCACCAGCGCTGGAAACGGTCCTGCGCCCTTGGGCGTGTAGAGGATGGCATTCACCGTCTGGTCGCCGCTCTGGTAGGAAACGGGAAGCCCATCGACCGCCGCGGCAGAGATCGTCAGCAGACAGAGCAGGGTAAACAACAGACACGCTTTCACATTGGCCTCCTGAGATCGATGCCACGCACCCGCGGCATCATGACGCGACAGTGTAACGGATTCAGCGTTGTGTCGTCTCGCCGGAAGCGGCGAGCGTCATCGGCCACCACTGCCGGCGACTACTCCGACTCCAGCACCAGGTAAGTGAGCAGGTCGGAGCGTTCTACCTGCAGAACGATGATGTCTCCCGGCTTCATTTTGCGGAGATAGTCCTTCAGCTCTTGCAGATTGTGGACGGTCTCGCCATTGATGGCGTGAATGACGTCTCCCGCCTGCGGACCCTGGCCCAGCAAGGTGCTGGTAGGAGTGCGCGCCGCCACCAGGACCCCGCTCGGAATGCGCAGGTCGCCCAGCGCTTCCCGCAGGTCCTTATTGATGGTGACGCCCACAATACCCAGGCGGTTGACCAGGTTGTCCGGCCCGGTTACCAGGTCGGCGAAGCGCTGCGGATCGTCGTGCCGCTCTTCTACCTGTACGTGGAAGGTCAGCGTTTTGCCATCGCGCAACACCGTGATCGCCACGTTCTGCCCAATCTTCAACGCGTACAGGTCGAGCGCGAAGTGACGCACATCGTTCACCTGTTTGCCGCCCACGGTGGTAACAATGTCGCCGACCTTCAGCCCAGCCTTATCGGCCGTGCTATCCGGCTGCACGTCTTCCAGCAGGACGCCCTGCGCCACTGGAAGGTGAAGTCCTTCCATCAGCTCGGGCGTGATAGTGCGCAGGTAAACCCCAATCTGCCCGCGGTGCACATGGCCTTCGCTGCGAATCTGGTCGTAGACATTGCGGACCACGTCGCTGGGAATGGCGAAGCCCAGGCCTTCGTTGCCGCCCGACTGCGACAGGATGAACGTGTTGATCCCCACCACGTGCCCATCCACGTCCACCAGCGGGCCGCCGCTGTTGCCGGGATTGATCGGTGCGTCGGTCTGGATGTAAACATCAGGCTTATCGGTGTCGATCTGGCGTGCGGTCGCGCTCACCACGCCCATGCTGACCGAGTTCTCCAGCCCCAGCGGACTGCCGAAGGCAAACACCACCTGCCCCTGCTTCAGGTCGTTGGAGTCCGCCAGTTGCAGCGCGGGCAATCCGCTGACGTCGATCTTCAACACCGCCAGGTCGCTCAGCCGGTCGGTGCCCACCAGCTTGGCGTCGAGATATCCCAGCGGCGTGCCTTCCACTTGCGCCGCTCCACGCTTGTCCAGCCCCTGCAGGCGCACGCGAATGCGGTGCGCGCCTTCTACCACGTGCTCATTGGTCACGATGTAGCCATCGGGTGACAGCACCACTCCGGCGCCGACGCCGCGCTGCGCTTCCAGATACGCGGTGTCCGTCTCTTCGTCTTCGTTCGACAGCCCAAAGCCTGTCGTCAGCACCTGCACCACCGATTTGGTTACCGTGCTCGATAGCTGCTGCACCGACTCGCTGAACACATGCAGCGGATCGCTCTTCAGCAGCTTGGCCGATTCCGCCGAGCGGGTGGGTAGTTCGGTCTGGGCAGTGCAGGGAACTGGAAGGATCGCCAGCGCGAGGATTGCAGACGCGATTACGGAAAAACGCATGGACATCCTCATGGGCTCAATCGCGCGAAGCAGGCAGTGAGTGGGGAAGCCGGGTTTCGCAGGCCGCGGACGACCGCGGCCTCATCCGGCATCATAACTCGAACTTGCCTCATAAGATGGAGTTCCATCCCTTGAAGTATCACAGTTCCATTTCTTTTTTGCGTCAGGAGCGATCAATGCTCAGCAGCAGACCCGCTATTAATAGAAAACCACTGTCATCCTGAGCGCCGGCGAAGGACCCCTATACCTGTATAGGAACCCGCAACTCTACGAACGGGAGCCGCCAGCATATGAAAGCCTCGGCAGGAGCTAAGGCCCCCACTCTTTCTTACGCCACTGACGGCACGATTGAAGTCGCGACCTGACACAATCGCTTGACCGCAGGCTTCGCTCGCTGACCGCATGATTCGTTCGACCTGGCGCATGCTTCGTTTTCAGCGCGGGTTCTTTGCCGGATATAGGGGTCCTTCGCTGGCGCTCAGGATGACAGCTTTTTCTGCTGTGTGGTCAGGCACGGCTTCAGCCCCCGGCTCTATCGCCGGCTCTGCCACCGCAGCCCGCCCCGCACCAGGATCGGCTGCCCGATGGTCGGTATCGGCGTTTTGCCGATGTTGTACGTCTCGTTGGTCAGGTTCTCACCCTGGAAGAAGATAGTGAACCCCTTGGGGAGGGGATGCGAAACCGTGGCGCTCAACACGAAATACGACCCCAGCGGAAACAGGTTTTGGTCGTCATCGAACTCGTTGCTTTCCGTGCGCCCCTGTATGGCGACGAAGAAGCTCTTGGGCGCCAGCCACGTTCCCTGGAAGGTGAACTCGTTTTGCGGCACCAGCGGAATCATGTTGCCCACCAGGGCCGGGTTTACCGGATAGCTGGCGACCGTGGTGTTGTTGAACTGATAGCCCGCGGTCAACTCGATGCGGTTGGTGAAGCGAATGTCCGTGCCCACCTGTAGACCGTAAGTCTGGGTTTTGCCCAGGTTCTCACGCACCCGGGTAATCAGGCTCGGCGTCGAGCTGATGGTCACGTTCTCCACCGGATCGGTCACCACGCCGCCGAAAAAGCTGCCGTGGATCGACACCCGGTTGTTCAGCATCGTGGTGCGCACTCCGCCCTCGCCGCCGGTGTAGTGCTCGGCGCGCAGGTAAGGGTTGCGCTGGTCACCACGTTGCCCACCCGGAAGGAACGATAAAGCTCGTTCAAGGTAGGTGCGCGGAACGAGCGATACCCCGAGGCATAAATCACTACCCGGTCATTCAACCGGTACGAAGTCGATAGCCGCGGATTGAACGCGTTCTGCCCGCGGTCGGGATAGTCGATCAGTGTCGCTTTGCCGTGGGTTGGAATGCGCACCGAACTGGCGTCGTAGTTGCTCCACAGGTCTTCGCGTCCGGCCAGCGTCACCGACCAGCGGCTGTTGATCTGCAGAATGCCTTCCAGAAAAGCGCCCAGGGCCTCCTGCGTGCCGCCATTCGAAAGATTCGCGGTCTTATGCCCGCTGGAGTATGTCGTCTCCAGGCTCACGCCCTGCACGTAGCTTCCGTCCAGTCCGGCCAGCATGGTGAAATGGCTGGCCAACTGGCGCGACCATTGCCCGATCAGTCCCATCTGCTGCACCGGAACATGCTGCACGTTGGTGAGCGATTCGCTGTCACGATTCGCGGCCACGGAAGAAAATGTCTGCTGATAATTCTGCGTGCCGCCGTAGAGCCGCAAGGTAAACAGGCCTGCCGTTGGACTGTCGTAGTCGGTGCCGAAGGCCAATTGGCGAATGGTCGTGTCGTTGATCTGAAGCGGGGTGCCGTTCTGCCGGTCTTCGCCATACAGCGTGCCGTTCAGGAACATCCTTCCGCGATCGCCGAAGAGCCGCTCCAGGCGGACGTTTCCGCTGCCATACTGCGAGTTCACCGGGGTATCGACCGTGCCCCGCACGCTCTGCGGGACATCGATGTAGCCGTCAGTGCGGAAGCCTTCGCCGCTGCCGCTCAGCGCCCACTGTCCGACACGCACCGCGCCCCACCCTGATCCGAAGGGCGAATTCTCATTCCCGTAAGAGCCCTCGATGTTGGCATCGGTCACCACCGCCGGCCGGCTCTCCAGGTTCACCACGCCGCCCAGCGCATCGTTGCCGTACAGCGCCGAAATGCCCCCGGGCACCAGCTGCACTTCGTTCAACGACGTCTGTGGAATCCGTGCCCAGTAAATCCATCCCCCAAAGGGATCGTTGATGGGAATACCATCCACCAGCACCAGCGCGCGGCTGGCTCCGCTGGCGCCTAGCCCGCGCAGCGATACGCCCTGCGAGGTAGGATTCGCCGTTTGGCTGCCTGAGCGTCGCAGCAGCGAGAAACCCGGCACCTGCCGCAGCTTGTCGTCGGTCGCCAGCGCGCCCCACTCGTTCAGTTGCTTGTCGCTGACCACCACCGCATCGGGCTGCGATTCCACATTGTCCACGCCGCTGGGCAGGATCGAGGTGCGGGTCGCGGTTACGTCCATGCTCTGCTGCACCGCCGCCGGCAGCAGCGTGATGCTGAGCTGGGTTGCGCCCGCGTGCCAGTCCACGGTGGTCGTGGCAAAGCCGTGAAGCGCTCACTTCCACCGTTCCCGAGGTCGCCGCCAGCCCATCGAACACAAAGGTTCCATCCGGCTGGGTGACGCGGCCGAAATTTTGACCGTTGGCATGCAGCACCACCTGCGCCCGGGCAATCACCGCTCCGCTACGGTCTTTCACCGTCCCGCGCACGGATTGTTGCTCCGCACCCCACGCCAGCATAGCCACCAGCAATACGATTGCTGCGGCGACTGCGCGGCACACTCCGGCGTTCGGGCCATGGACCTTGAGTTTGAACATTGAAATTGGGATTGCTGCAAAAGTGTACTAGAGCGCTTCCAGCCTTGGATAGAGCCGAACTTACCTTAGAACGCGCGTCCGCCCATTAATGGAAACCTGCGTCGAGTCTCGCCGGCAGAAAGTTCGCGCAACCCGTACGGAGGTGTCATCCCGGGAGGTCTTCACTGTCCGCGTGAAACCGAACTCGATTTCGTAGGTGATCCGGCGGAAATCAAGCCCGAAGGGGTGGGGGAGTCCGGTGTGGAATAGGAATAAGAACCGAGTTCCGGCAGGGACGGCACAGTTCTCAGGCCGAGCAATACCACGCCCTACTTTTTCAGCGTGACCTGCTTCGGCAAACGGTGCGGATCGTACACAAAGTCCACCAGCCCGTCGCGATAATCGATCTTGACCTGCAAAATGCGCAGCATGGCGTAACCCAGGATGCCGGAAACTTCCACGCCGGACTGCCGCGACACCGCATTCAGGTCCAGGGTCACCACGTCCTGGTTCTGCTGCTCGTAGCGCCCAAACCACAGCGCAGCTTTGTCCGCGCGGTATACCTGCGAGACATTGCCGCTCATGCCCTTGATTTGCATGCTGGAATCCGACGTCACCCGCGTCACCAGTTGCGCGGTCCGCGTCGACAGGATGTTGCTGAACGAACCGGTGTCGATCATGAACAAGAACGGGCCGGTGCGGTCCACCTTGGTCGGCACCATCAGCAGATTGCGGAAGCGATAGACCTTGGTCCACTGCGCCATCTCGGGAGCGACATACGCGTCCTTGGGCGGAGGAAACACCGGGGCCGCGGCCTTGGCGGCTGCCGCTTCTTCTTCTGGATTCTCGGCCGCGATCTCCTGTGGGTCCTGGGTCTGGGTCTTCAGCACCGGCGGCGCAGGCGCGGCATCGGGACGCTTGGGCAGCGGCGACAACCGCAGCTTCGCTCCCGGAATATCAATGTCAATCAGGTACGAGCTGAACACATCGGAGCCGATCAGCCCATCCTGTCCCGTCACCGGCGTGGCCGCATCGGTCACCCGCACCACGCAGTCCTGGAATTCCAGATCGCCGATGCGAATGCGATCCACCGCCGCCGTGTATCCGCCCTGCTGGCCGGCGTCGCCCATGCCCGCAATCGGCTGGAAAGCCAGCTTTTGCAGCCCAGCTTTTTCCGCCGCCGCCCGCCCCAGCAGAATTCCGTTTGCTCCGGTATCCAGCGCCAGGTGCAAGTCTTCCTTGTTGATTTTCACCACCAGCCCCGACGCGCCCAGCGGGTTCTGCCCGCGCGGCACCGCCAGCAGCTTGGTGTTGGTCTCCTGAACGTTGCTCACCAGCTTGCAGGCATGTACCGGCGCGGCCGCATTTTTCTTCAGGAAGGCCAGGTACTGCCCCATCGGACGGGCCAGCCGCTGATTTTGTCCGGCAGGACCAGCCAGATAAGCCTCCAGCGACGGAATGCGCTCAGCCTGCGGCAGGGAATTGAACCACAGCAGCTGAATCGCCAGGTCGTCCGGCGCCAGCTCGCGCGCCTTCTTCATGTTGTCGTAGGCGCGGCGGTACAGCGAAAACGCGCGATAGACCCGCGACAGCCCCAGATACGGCGCCGGCTCGGTCGGCTTCAGATTTTCCGCCTTGATGTACGAGCGCTCCGCCTCCGGCAGCTTGCCCAGCCGATATTGCAGATCGCCCACCGTCGTCAGCAGCAGCGGAGCCTTGGGCAGCACCGCCAGTGCGCGGTCCGCTGCCGCCTGCGCATCGTCCAGCTTGCCCTGCACCAGGTAGCAGCGCAGCAGGCCAACCTGCGCGCCCTCCGACGTAGGGTCGGCCTTCACCAATGCTTGATATCGCACCGTAGCCTCAGGAACCTTGCCCGCCGCAAACAGCTGGTCGGCGGCCGCCAGCGTATTCGGCAAAGCAGCCCCAGCCTGGGTCGAAGGCGTGGCCTGCGGCGAGGAGTTGCCCAACTGAATCGACATCCCGGACTGCGTTTTGACGGAACTCCCCGACTGGCCCCACAACGTGGCCGCGAAGGAGCAGAGAAGAAGGCTGGAAACAAGTACAGCAAGTCGCTGGGTCATAGGGTCGCGGTCCTGCACAGCAGGTTAGCATGATTGACTCCGGTGAAGCCTCAACGTGCTATGGTGTTCTGCTACTCACCTCACACTCAGGGTTGCGTCATGGGTCCGCTGCTTCGTCGTGCAGCCAGATTTCTGTCTGTCACGCTTACTCTCCTGGCGTTGTGCCCGCTCGTTCTGGGCCAGTCGTCCGATACCAAGCCATCCAGCGCGCAGCCGCAGAGCACCGCCGGAACGCCCGATTTTGCCAAAGAAGCACTAGTCTTCGAAAGCAGCCACACCAGGATTTCCTACCAGGACGACGGCAGCAGCGTAAGGGAATTGGTCGCGGTGATTCACGTGCTCTCGCAGGCGGGGGTGCAAGGCCTGGCCGTTTTGACGTTTCCCTATGTAAGCGCCAACGAAACGGTGGAGTTCGATTACATCCGGGTGCGCAAACCCGACGGCGCCGTGGTGACCACGCCGGACTACAACGTGCAAGACATGCCGTCAGACGTCACCCGTGGCGCGCCGATGTACAGCGACCTTCACGAGAAGCACGTGACGGTGAAAGCGCTTGGTGTAGGAGACACGCTGGAATACCTGGTGCGCTATCGCACCGTGAAGCCGCAAGTACCCGGACAATTCTGGTACGAATACACTTTTCCCAAGGACGTCGTGGTCAAGGATCAGGAAGTCGAGATTGACGTTCCCCGCGCCAAGTACGTAAAGGTAGCCAGTCCAGAACTCGCGCCACAGATAAAAGAAGTCGGGGCACGCCGCATCTACACTTGGAAGACAGCGAACCTGCAGCGCCACGATGTCGCGAAAAATTCGCAGATCACCAGGCCGCAGTCGCCCAAGCCATCCATCCAGATCACCACCTTTCACAACTGGGACGAAGTCGGACGTTGGTATGGAGAGCTGGCGCACTCCCAGGTGGTGGTAACCCCGCAGATTCAGGCAAAAGCAACCGAGCTCACGAAGGGCGCGACCAGTAACGACGATAAGATTCGGGTCATTTACGATTTTGTTTCCAGCCACTACCACTATGTCTCCCTGTCCTTCGGAATTGGGCGCTACCAGCCACATGCCGCTGAAGACGTGCTGGAGAACGAGTACGGCGACTGCAAAGACAAGCACACCTTGCTGGCAGCGCTGCTGAAGGCCGCCGGCTTCGATGCCTGGCCGGCACTGATCAATTCCTCCCGCAAAATCGATCCGGAGATCCCCTCGCCGGGACAATTCGATCACCTGATCACCGTCGTCCCGCAGGGTGGGACATTGTTGTGGCTCGATACCACCCCCGGAGTCGCGCCGTTCGGATTACTGATGGCCAACCTGCGGGACAAGCAAGCCCTGGTGATGCCGACCGACAAGCCGGCGTCGCTGATGACCACGCCGGCGAATCCGCCATTTCCGAGTGTCCAGACCTTTACGGCTGACGGCAAGCTCAGCTCGGAGGGTACCTTCACCGGGCGTATGCAGATGTTGGCTCACGGAGATGCCGAAGTTTTATATCGCCTGCTTTTCCAGCAGGTGCCCGAGGGCAAGTGGAATGAGTTGGTGCAGACCTTTTCTTACGCCAGTGGATTTATCGGTGAGGTCAGCGCGGTGGTTGCCGATGATCCGGGGAAGGCGACCCAGAAGTTTGACTTCGCCTACGACTACAAGCGGGAGAAATTTGGCGATTGGGACAATCTGCGGATCACTGCCCCGCTTCCGCCCATGGGCATCGAAAGCGCAAGCACCGAAAAGAACAAGCCCGAAGACCCTGTCTTCCTGGGCGCACCCGGAACGGTTTCCTATACAGCGCGGATCGCGCTTCCCTCCGGCTACACGGTAAAGCTACCGTCGAAGGTTGACATCACCGAAAGTTACGCGGACTTCCACGCCAGTTATGAGTTCAAAGACGGGGTTTTCACCGTCAAGCGTGAACTGAAGGTCAAACAGTCCGAGGTGCCCCTGACAGCGTGGGACGGCTACCAGAATTTCGCTAAGGCTGTCAGCGACGACAAAGATAGCTGGATTGAGCTAAGCGACGGGAAGCCAAAAGGGGCGGTCGGATCGAGCGGTTCCAATCCGGAGGCCGACCGTCTGTTCGACGAAGGCTTGGCGGCTTTGCAGAGCCGGGACCAGGTGCGTGCCGAAGACACTTTCAAGCGACTGATCAAACTTGACTCTCAATATCCTTACGCACATTCGAATCTCGGTACCGCCTATCTCAATCAAGGGAATGTTGACGGCGGAATTCAGGAGTTACGCCAGGAAGAGAAACTACACCCGGATGAAGTCTACTCGTACAGAATGCTCGCTCAGGCGATGGTGTACAAGCACGACAACGCCGAAGCCGCCAATCAACTTCAGAAGATCCTCGTACTCGATCCCAAGGACCGCGATGCCGCACTGAACCTCGGGCAGATGCTGACCAACGAAAAGAAGTATCCGGAAGCCGTCGAGGTGCTGGAGAAAGCCAGCGCGCTGGCGCCCGACAGCGGGGCTCTCCAATACCGGCTGGGCTTTGCTTACATTCGGAATGGGGACAAAGAAAAAGGCTTGGCTCTGCTGCAAAAGGCGGTGGCCGGCGAGAAAGATTCGAAGACCAGCAGTGCGGAGATGAACAGCGTCGCCTATTCCCTGATCGAGATGAACGTGGGTTTGGACATCGCCCAGCAATATGCCGAAAAAGCACTGCGTGAGCAGGAGGCAGCTTCGCTCACCGCCGGCAGCGGTCACGACGGTTTTTACAGCACGGCGAACCTGGGTGCCACCTGGGACACCGTCGGGTGGATTTACTTCCGCCTGGGACAGTACGAAAAAGCCCTGCCGTATCTGAAGTCTTCATGGTTGTTGACGCAAAATTCAGAGGTCGGCGACCACCTCGGCCAGCTCTATGCAAAGATGGGGAAGAAAGAACTGGCAGCGCAGACCTACCGACTTGCTTACGCGGCGATGCAACCGAGCACCTCATTTTCTGCAGGACGTGAAGCGCTCGACAAGATCAGGCAGCATTACCAGGACCTGTTGGGCCCAGGCGCAAACCCAGGTTCTCTCAGTACCAGCCGGCGTCCGGATGGGAGCTTTTCTCCCACGCCGATGGAAGAACTCAGCCGCATGCGGATGGTGAAAATTGCCTCGAATCCGCAACCTTCAGGGCAGGGAACGTTTTCGGTCCTGTTCTCCCCTGGAAAGGTGGAAGAAGTCACCCAAGTCGAGGGCGATGAGTCTGCGAAGGGGATGATCGACCGCATCAAGGCGGCTAAATTCGATGTCGAATTTCCTGATCAAACCCCGGCGCGATTAGTGCGGCGTGGGATCATGTCCTGCGGTGGTCACGGATGTGACTTGACTCTGCTTCCGCCAGAGGATCGCAGCCTGATGGCAGCGCAGTAGTCCTTCCCTGGTGAAACATCGAAAGTTGTGAAGTTGAAATTGTCATCACGAGCGCAGCGAGGGATCTGCTCTTCGAAGCACCGGGAGGCAATTACCAGTGAGCCGAGCCCCCTCCTTGTCATACTGAGCGCAGCGAAGGACCCCTATACGAGTATCAGCGCTCGAATGGCCCGCGACGTCCGTCGCGGGCTACATTTGTGATGGCAAAGCAATTGTGACTGGCGATGAAGCAAGGTATCTAGCGGCAGTAGTGGTCCTTCGCTGGCGCTCAGGATGACGAGATTCATTCGCTGCCGTTATTTGGCAAGGGCTGAAGTCCTCAATATCTTTCGGTCCGCACGGCACGCCTGAAGGCGTGCCCTGACACAATCTCAATTGCTACGCATCGACGACGAATCGCTGACCGCCAACGATCTCTGACTACGAACTACGGTCCCACTGCGCACGAACCGGTATCACTGACAACCGACAACTGGCCACTAGCCACTGACCACTGGCCACTGCCTGTCTACCGCAGCGCGTCTTCCACTTCGCTCAGCCAATCGGGGCGCTTCAGCAACTCGCGCGGCTTGGGTCCATCGGCTGCGCCCACGATCCCATCGCCTTCCATCAGGTCGATGAGGTGCGCCGCGCGGCCGTAGCCAATCCGCAGCCGCCGTTGCAGCAGGGAAGTAGAGGCCTTGCCATACTCCAGCACGATGCGGACTGCATCCTGGTAAAGTTCGTCGTTGTCGCCGCCGCCTTCGCCACCCCCGCCGCCCTCCGCGTCGCCCTCTTCGCGAGGAGCCTGCAGGAACGTCTCCTGGTACTGTGCCTGGCCTTGCGCCCGCCAGAACTCCACCACCCCAGCGATCTCTTTCTCGGTGACGAACGGCGCATGCACGCGATGCACCCGCGCCGATCCGTTCGGCAGGTACAGCATGTCGCCGCGTCCCAGCAGCGCTTCCGCGCCGTTGGCGTCCAGAATGGTGCGCGAATCAATCTTGGTGGCCACGCGGAACGACATGCGCGCCGGGAAGTTCGCCTTGATCAGTCCGGTGATCACGTCGACCGACGGCCGCTGTGTCGCTAGAACCAAGTGAATGCCGACCGCGCGCGCCATCTGCGCCAGGCGCGTGATCGACGCTTCGACGTTGGGCCCGTCCAGCATCATCAGGTCGGCCAACTCGTCGATGATGATGACGATGTAGGGCAGCGGCCGCACGTTCTCGTCGCCGCCATCGTCGAACAGGCTGCCGGTGTCGGCGTCGAACAGCTTGTTGTACTGATCGATGTTGCGCACGCCTTTTTCCGCCAGCACCTTCAGCCGGCGCTCCATCTCGCGTACCGCATTGCGCAGCGCGTTCGACGCCAGCTTGGGCTCGGTAATGATGGGCGTCAGCAGGTGGGGAATGCCTTCGTAGTTGCCCAGTTCCAGCCGCTTCGGGTCCACCAGGATCAGCCGCACTTCCTGGGGCGTCGCCTTGTACAGGATCGACATGATGAACGCGTTGATGGCCACGCTCTTGCCCGATCCGGTCGAGCCGGCGATCAGCAGGTGCGGCATGGCGTTCAGATCGGCGGTGACGATGCGCCCGTTGATGTCTTTGCCCAGGGCCAGCGAGACTTTCGACTTCGAACCCAGAAACTCCTGCGCTTCCACTACCTCGCGCAGCCAGATGGTTTCGCGCTCGTGGTTGGGCACCTGGATGCCGACGGTCGACTTGCCCGACATGCGCTCGATGAGGATGCTTTCAGCGCGCAGCGCCAGGCACAGGTCGTCGGACAGTCCGGTCACGCGGCTGTATTTGATGCCCGCTTCCGGCTTGAACTCGAACGTCGTGACCACCGGGCCCGGGTTGATTTGCACCACCTGTCCCAGCACGCCGAATTCGCCGCACTTTTCGCCCACCACTTGCGCCAGGTTCTTCAACTCGGCTTCGTTGATGACGCTGTGCTCGTCGGCGCGGTGCAGCAGCGCGGTGGAAGGAAGCTTGTAGCTGCCCGCCAGCCGCGGCATGGTCGTCTTGCTGTGAGCGGTTGCGTCGGCACGCGAAGTGACCTCAATCTCCTCCGCCGGCTCAATCGCTGCGTATTGTGGTGCGGGCGCTTCCACCGGATCACTGTCGTCCAGCATGCGATCGATTCCGCTCTTGCCACCAGAACCAGCAGCCGCCTGCGGCACGGGCACCGGAACTGGCGCCGCAGAGGGCGCGGTCTCGGCCTCTTCCGAAGGCGTGAAGTAACGTTTCGGCACCAGCTTGGCGGTCACTACCGGCTTGGGATTGGCGGCCGCGCGCTTTTTCTCCAATTCCTTCGCGGCCTTCTTGCGCGCCCGCGCCATACGCCAGTCGGTAAAGCGATCCAACGCCGCATACATAAAGCTGAAGCGCGTCTGCGACCAGATTTGGACTGCGCCAAAGGAGAACGCCGTCGACAGGTAAAGTCCTACCGCCATCACCGCCACGCAAACCAGGTACGCGCCGACCACGTTGAAGTAGTGGATCAGCGTGTCGGCCACAATCCGGCCCAGCAGGCCTTCCAGAGGAATGACACCCTTCCAGCGCAGCGCGGGCAGCAGCCCGATGAAGCCGGCCATGAAGGTCAGCAGCGCCATGGCGCCAATCGTCTTGGCGTACGGCCCGTTGAACGGCCGCGAGCGGAACCAGTGCAGGGAATACATCGCCAGGAACGCGGGCAGCAGGAACGCCGACACGCCGAACAGTTGCAAGGCGATGTCGGCCACCAGCGCGCCGAATACACCTATCCAGTTGTGCGCCGGGCGTCCCGCCAGCGGAGTGGCGGCGGTGTTCAGCGAAGGATCGAGCGGCGAATAGGAAACCAGGGCGAGGACAAGGAGGATCGCGAAGACAAAGATCAGGAAACCGATCAGCTCATTGAGCCGCCGGTTGGCCGTCGGAGTGAATGGGCGAGCGAGATTCATTTTGGCGTTCGGCCATTTGGCGGATTGCGTCTGCTTACGAGGACTCATCTTGAATTTGATCCATCGCGCGCAGACAACATTCCCGACGCACTGTTTACAGTGCGCGTGGTTCCGCGAAACGACCCATGCGGGGTTTGCCAACCGGCGAACCGGTTGAGCTGCCTATACGCCAGAGCAAAACGATTATCCCAAAAGAGAAGAGAGCTGCGGGAGAAATCAAGGGCAAACCGTTGGCGAAGTAGATGCTTCCGCGTCCTACTTTCCCGCATGCGCCAGCAGCCGTGGCTTATCCTGGGTCAGATCCACCCGCAGGGCGGCGTGAAGTTGCGCCAGCTTCAGGTGTTGCAGCTCGGATGGGACATCCAGCAATGCCACCTGGTGCCCGGCTTCGGGGTGAAAACGGACCGCCGGAGCGCCCGCCTCAGTGGACGGCTGAAACAGGGCGTGAATTTTTCCCTGGGCGTCGAACAAGGTCATCACTTGCATGGCGTGCTCCTCCGTTCGGGCTAGAAGGTGTCAGCCTGGCTGGCCATCACCTGTATTTCGGCGGTGACTGTGCCGCCAAGATCGCTGTTGCCCACGATAGTCATTGCCAGCGAGTTCGACCCCGGCGTGTCCCACTGCGAGCCTTCCGCCGAGATGGTGACGCTTTGGTGGTTGGCTTCGTCGGAGGCGCCGAGGATCGCCGGCCAGACGCGGCTCCAGCGATACGGGCTGATGTTATCGCCCCAGGAGACAGTGAAGGAAACGGGGCTGCCGGGCGTTATGGAAATCAGGCCGGCCGAGGCCACCAGGATGGAGTTGCTGAATTGCGCCATAGAAACATTTCTCCGAACAAGCCGGTTGGGAAAAGCTGACCGATTGCGAAACGAGATGGCGCGAGGACAAACCAGAGGTGCTGTTGAGAAACGATACCGCGGACGGTTAGCCGGCGCAACCGGAGTCCAGAGGAAAGCGCAAGAGGAACGCCAAGGGCCTTCAGGGACGACACCTCCGCGTCACGTTTCGCGGAGCGCCCACAGAGAGCAGATCCCTCGCTGCGCTCGTGATGACAACGCAAGAGGGACGATGATGAGCGGGACGCTGTGCATTATGAAGCCTGTCCCGCCATGGCTAGAGGGGTCCTTCGCCGACGCTCAGGATGACAGATCAATAGGCGAGCGCTTAGTGAACCCGTGCCATCCAGAACAGCACGGCCGCGCCCACGATGATGCGGTAGATGGCGAATGGCGTGAACCCGCGCGTCCGCACCCAGTTCATGAACCAGGCCACCACGCCGTAGGCCACGATGAATGACACGATGAACCCAATCGCCAGCACAATCCAGGCGTGCGCGTCACTGGGCATGGTGCCGATGGCGCTGGCTTCGCCGTGATGCGGCCGCATCGACTTGAACAGGTCGTAGAAGGTGGCGACCACCATGGTGGGAATCGACAGGAAAAAGGAAAACTCCAGCGCCGCCGGCCGGCTCATGCCCGCCAGTTCGCCGCCGGTGATGGTGGACATGGAACGCGACGTTCCGGGAAACAGCGCCGAGAAAATCTGGCAGAAGCCCACCCACACCGCCTGACCTACCGACATCTGCTCCATGTCTTCGGTAAGCTTGCCGCGCGCGAACGCCTTGTGCGACGAGCGCTCATACATGGCATCCACAACCCACATCACAATGCCGCCGACGATCAGCGACGTGCCCATGATGGTCAGGCTTTCCAGGTGCTTGCCGATGACCTTGGTCAACAGGAACGACGGAATCGCCGTGACCAGGAAGGCAATCATCACCAGGCTGAGCGGATGATCCATGACCGTCTTGTTGCCGCGCTTGCCGTGCGGGAAGTCGCGCAGCAATTCCAGGATGCGGTCCTTAAAGTAAATCGGCAGGCACAGAATCGCGCCCAACTGGATGACGATGGAGAACATCTTCCAGTAGCCGTTGCCGAGATCGATACCGAGCAGTGATTCGGAAATGCGGAGGTGCGCCGTCGAGCTGACGGGTAAGAATTCGGTTAGACCTTCAACGATGCCCAGAATCAGGGACAGCAGGTAGTCGTTCAAATCGCCTCCGCCAGGCTTGTGGCTTTGTAGTGCCGAAAGACGCTCGGGATGAAAGGGCTAATTGGTAATTGGGCTGCCCTGGTTATGAAAAGAGAGCAGATCCCTCGCTACGCTCGTGATGACAAAAGGAAAAAAGTGCGCTACTCCCCGACGTTGTTCCCCCAAGTGGGAATTTTATTCTGCACCATGTATATCAGACGTTCGGCACGGCTGGACCAGTCGGTATCGTTGGGGTATTGCGCAATCAGTTTCTTCGCCGTGTTCAGCGCCCGCGCCGCGGAATCGTCCACTTTCTTCTGTTGGTTGTCGGTGCCGTAAATTTCAATCAGCGTCGAATACCGCCAGGCCGCCTTGTACAGCGCCTCCGGTCCCTTGGGCGACTGCGGATGCTCCTCAACGTACTTCATGTAAATGGCGGCTTCGGTTTCGGGACACTTAGCCAGCGCTTCCCAATCGCCGCATAGCTTGTTCTCGATGAGGTGATAGGCGGCCAGGTCGGCCCACTTGGTCCGGGGATATTTCTTCATCACCTGCTTCATGTGGTCTTCGTCGATCTGGTGATGGAGCTCCGGATCGCGCACCTTGGCCGAAGGCCGGCTGGCCGCGTCGGCTGCCTCAAATTGCCAGCGAATGTCGGCGGCGCGATAGGCGGCCTCGGCGGCTAGCGGGGATTGCGGAAAATATTCCGCCAGCCGGGCGTAAAGCCGCAACGCATCCTGCGCCGCGCCCCGGCGTCCCCCGCGCTTGCTGGCCTGCATTTCGCTGTCGAAGGCTTCGCCGAAGACAACCTTGTCGCCGTCGGGCGTTGTGGTGGTGATGATGCCTTTGTCCTCGGTCCAGCCAGTGACGTTGCGGTCGCTCTCGTTCTCGGGATCCTGGCTGATCTCGACCGTGCCGACGACGTCGATCCATCCTGGGGAGCGCTCCATGATGGCGACCTCGCGCCCGCGGCTGATGTCGGAGACCTTGGCCGAGGACGGATTGGGCGCGACGTACAGCGTGCCTTCGCGAATCATGATGCCGCGCTCGGTAGCGGCAGCGGGAAGACAGAATGCGATGAGGGCAAGCAGCGAAACGCAGGTAAGGGTGATTTTGTGCGGCACGTTGGCGACTCCTAAGCTGGAATAACCATAGACGATTTGCAGATTTAGAGGGAAGCGGTGGGTTGTCGCTCCCGTAATGGGAGGGAATGCAAGGGTAGTCGTACTACCGGCCGATAGCGATGGGTAGCTTTTACATGTCAATACTGAGAAACGCAACAACAGCGCAAAGTGACTCGTGCAGCGGCAAATATAGTTTCGCCAAAAGGCGCGGATTACCCTGCTGAATTTGCTATGGTGGAAGTAGAGTGAAGTTGCAACGGTCCCAGCCAATGGCTGGGATTTTGTTTTTGCGGGAAAGGCGGGTTATGAAACTAGCAGCGATGAGCATGTGTGGCCTGGTTGTTCTTGCTTGTCATCACGAGCGCTGCGAGGGATCTGCGTTGGTTTGCGTCGCGAAATCGGTCGCGCTGGTCTACCGTCCCGGCGGGACTCTTCGTTTCGCTCCAGCTTGATCTGCTACTGCGCGGGTGCCGCCTGCCGGGAATAGGGGTCCTTCGCTGGCGCTCAGGATGACAAAGAGCAGTGGCCAGTGGTCAGGGGTTAGTGGTCAGTTTGCGCTGGTGATCGCTGGGGCCAGCGGCGTCACACTGCTAACAACCGCAGGTCCTTCGACTCCGCTTAGGATGACAGGCTGCGAGTGTCGGTGACGGGATGCGAGTGGGCCTGCCGGGAATAGGGGTCCTTCGCTGGCGCTCAGGATGACAGCTTCGGTTTTGGCAGGCGGAGCCAGTGTAGCCAGTTGTGGGGAAGTCAAAATCCCCACTCAAGCGAAAAGCGCGCTTGAATGGGGCACCCGGCGTCGCACCTTAAGACCGGGCACGCCGTCGCCGGCGAAATCGCGTTGCAGTCTACAATGTCTCTTCCCATGACCATTGCCGCCAACCTGGCCGACATCAACCGCCGCATCGTGCAGGCTGCCGAGCGCGCCGGACGCGACCCCGGAGACGTTCTGCTGATGGCGGTTACCAAGACGTTTCCGGTGGAAAGCATCCTGGAGGCTTACCAGACCGGCCATCGCCTCTTCGGCGAGAACCGTGTGCAGGAGTTCGCCGCCAAGTTCGGCGCGCTGGAGCGGCTGGAGGGCGTCGAGTTTCACATGATCGGCCACCTGCAATCCAACAAGGCCGGCAAGGCGATCGACGTTTTTCATGCCATTGACTCAGTCGACTCGGCCAAGCTGGCCGCCCGGCTCAACACCGCTGCCGAAGAGGCCGGCAAGACGGTCAGCATATTGCTTGAGGTCAACGTAGGAGGGGAACTGGCCAAGAGCGGCGTCGCCCCCGACTCAGCTGAGCTGGAAGAAATCCTGGTGGGCGCGCGCGACTGGCCGCACCTGCGCCTGCGAGGAATGATGACCGTGCCCCCGTTCACCGATGATCCCGAAGGCGCGCGTCCCTACTTTCGCCAACTGCGTGAGTTGCGCGACCGGCTCGCCGATCGCGCGCTGCCCGGGGTACACCTCGACGTTCTCTCCATGGGCATGTCGCACGACTTCGAGGTGGCCATCGCGGAAGGCTCAACCTGCGTGCGCATCGGCACGGCCATCTTCGGCGGACGGCCCAAAGCGTGATTCCGGTTCGCGACACACCGGCGGGCGCCACGTTCCAGGTGAAGGTGCATCCTCGCGCTAAAAAGAATGCCATCGTGGGCGAGGTGGGGGAAGCGTTGAAGCTGGCGCTGACCGCGCCCCCGGTAGAGGGCCGCGCCAACGAAGCGTGCATTGCCTTCTTCGCGGAATTTTTGAATGTACCGCGGTCGTCGGTTACGATAGCCGCCGGGGAAAGCAGCCGCAACAAAGTGATTCGCGTGGCTGGCATGTCTGCCGCGATGATTCGCGAGAAGCTGGTGAGAGCCGGTTGCCAGTAGCCAGTTCAGGGAAAGTCAAAATCCCCACTCAAGCGAAAGGCGCGCTTGAATGGGGGACGCGGTGAGGAGCAGTAGGCAGATGTGTAAGAGTCAAAGTCCCCACTCAAGCGAAAAGCGCGCTTGAATGGGGCACCCGGCTGATCCAGTTGTGGGAGAGTCAAAATCCCCACTCAAGCGAAAACCGCGCTTGAATGGGCACGGCACGCAGGCCTCTGACACTGCTTCCGAGGAGACACTATTGAGCTTTGCGCAGCGATGGCACGACATCCGCACCGGCTTCGAACGGCCCTTCTGGGTCGCCAACATCAGCGAACTGTTCGAACGCTTGTCGTATTACGCGGCCTTCGCGTCGCTGGCGCGATATCTGCACGAGACCCTGCAATTTCCCATCGAGCAGGCCGGCACCCTCACCGGTTTCTTCGGCGGACTGGTGTGGTTCCTGGCGGTCTTCGGAGGCACGCTGGCCGACCGCATGGGCTTCCGGCGCGCCCTGGCCATTGCTTATCTCATCCTCAGCTGCTCGTACTTCCTGCTGGGTTCGCTGGGCGCTACGTGGATGGAACCTATCCGCCAGAGCCTTCCACTGGTTGTGATTGCGACCTTCGTTCTCGCGTTGCCGGCGCTGGGCATCGCGCTGGTGAAGCCAAGCGTGGTGGGCACCACCGCGCGCGCGTCGAAGGAAAATGTTCGCTCCATCGGCTATTCGATTTACTACACGCTGGTCAACATCGGCGGCTTTCTCGGACCGCTGGTCGCCTCCTACGTGCACCAGCACATGCGCGTGGAGAGCGTCTTCCGGGTTGCCGCTCTCTCGGTCTTCCTGATGTTCATCGGCGTGCTGCTGTTCTTCACCGAGCCGAAAAAGCACGATGAAGTGGAAACCGCGACGCTGGCGCAGGCCGGCCGCAACTTCATGACGGTCCTGGGTAATCCGCGCTTCATGATCTTCCTGCTGATCTTCACTGGTTACTGGGTCGTCTACTGGCAGGAGTTCATCACGTTGCCGCTGTACGTTCACAACTACATCAACCCGAACACCGACACCGAGCTTCTGCTGGTGACCGGCCCGCTGATTGTGATTCTGCTGACCGTCGCCCTGAATCTGCTGACTCAGAAGATACCGGCCTTCACGGCGATCATCCTGGGTACGCTGCTGACGGCGCTGGCCTGGATCATCCTCATCCTGCAGCCCACGGTGCTGGGTGCGGTGCTCACCTTGATTGCGGTGGCCCTGGGCGAGATTACGCAATCGCCGCGCTACTACGAATACATCTCGCGGCTGGCGCCCCCGGGACAGCAGGGAACTTACATGGGTTTCGCCTTTCTGCCCCTGGGCATTGGCTCGCTGATCGGCGGCAAGTTTGGCGGCTTCCTGATTCATCATTACGGCGAGGTAAAACACCAGCCGGGAATGATGTGGTGGGTGATCACCGGCGTCGGCGTGGCTACCGCGGTGTTGTTGTGGGTGTATGACAAGACGCTGCGGCCGCAAGAAGGGGCAATCAGCAATTAGGGCTTGGCATTTGGCATGCATTGGCACTTGGCATTTGGCATTTGGCATTTGGCGCCTGGACGTTGCCAACCGTGCTGTAAAGTGATTACCAATTGCCATTTGCTAGTGCCAGGTGGTAATGGCTAATGCAGGCTAACTGCCAAAGGCCAACTCTAACTGCTATGACAAAGCCTCCTGCTTACATCGCGGCGCACATACGGCAAGTGCTCGTCGACGGCGGATCGGCGCCGCATACCGAGGAAGTGCAAAAGTTCTTCAAGCATGAGGTACAGTCGCGCGGCTGGCGTACGGCCGAGTTGCGCAAGGTGGCGGTGCGTTTCCGCCGAACCATCCTTGCCGAACACGGGCTGCCCTACCTGTTACAAGTAGCCGATAACCTGTTTCACGGTGACGTACTGGAAGAGAAGGTCTTTGCCGTGGTGATGCTGCAGGGGATGGTCGGCGAGTTCGGCAAGCCGGAGTTCAAGGTATTCGAACCCTGGCTGGATCGAGTCAGCAGCTGGGCGGATCACGATGCGCTGGTGCATTACCTGCTGGGGCCGATGATCGCCGCCGATGCCACGCTGTTGTCGCGTCCACCGCGCTGGGCCAAATCCAAGAACCGCTGGTACCAGAGGGCCGCCGCCGTCAGCCTGATTCACAGCACGCGGCAGCACAAAAACTTCGACCAGATCGTGCGCATCACCGAGATGCTTCTGCCCAGCAAAGACGACATGGTGCAGAAAGGCTTGGGATGGCTGCTGCGCGAAGCGGCCAAGTTCAATCCCAAACAGACGGTGGACTACCTGATGACCATCCGCGAGCGGACACCGCGACTGGTACTGCGGACGGCGTGTGAGACGCTGCCGGAGGCGACGCGGGAGAAAGTGCTGGCGAAGAAGGCGAAGTCGTCCTCCCCAAGAACATGATTTCACTACAGAGGGGCTATTCACCACAGAGGCACAGAGGACACGGAGAAGAATAAAAGAAAGGGATCAGGGAAACCAAGCGGCTGACCATCCCGCGAGCGGTGATTGTCGAATCCTGACAACTGACCACGGTCTTTCCTCTGTGCCTCTGTGGTGAAAACGCTCTTTGCCGCTTCTCATTTACAATGAACCACGCCATGAACCTTCAAGATATTCAGGCTGCGCTGCGCGACAGCGGGCACGAGTGCTGGCTTTTTTACGATCATCATCACCGCGATGCCATTGCCTACCGCGTGCTCGGGCTGCCCGAGACCATGATGGTGACCCGCCGCTGGTTTTACCTGGTCCCGGCGAAGGGCGATCCGGTCAAGCTGGTGCACCGCATCGAGAGTCACCACTTGGACTCGCTGCCCGGCAGTCGCATGGAGTACTCGGCCTGGCAGGAGTTGTGGCAGAACCTCGAAATCATGCTCAAGCCATATCACAAGGTGGTGATGCAGTATTCGCCCAACAACCAGATTCCGTACATCTCGCTGGTCGACGGCGGCATGCTGGAGTTGGTGCGCAGCTTTGGCAAGGAAGTTGTCACCTCGGCCAACCTGGTGGCGCGTTTCGAAGCGACGCTGACCGAGGAGCAATTGGCCTCGCATTTCAAGGCGCGTGATGCCATCGACCAGATCGTGTCGGCATTCTTCCAGGAAGTCGGCCGTCGCACCCGCAACGGCGGCACCCATGAATACGAGATGCAGCAGTGGATCATGGAAATCTTTGCTCGCGAAGGCCTGGAAACCTGCGATCCGCCGAACGTGAGCGTGAACGAGCATAGCGGCGATCCGCATTACGAGCCGTCGGCAGCGACTTCGGCGCCCATCACGCAAAGGCGACTTTGTGCTGCTGGATATCTGGGCGAAACGCATGGAGCCCGCCTCCGTCTATTACGACATCACCTGGACGGGAGTGGTGGGCACGCCCAGCGACAAGCAGCGTGAGGTGTTCGAGATTGTGCGCGACGCCCGCGACGCCGGCATCAACAAGGTGAAGCAGGCGTTTGAAGCCAGGCAGAAGATTCACGGCTGGGAAGTGGACCAGGTGACGCGCGAGCACATCGACAGCAAGGGCTGGGGAAAGTATTTCATTCACCGCACCGGCCACTCCATTACCAGCGACATTCACGGCAACGGCGCGAACCTTGATAATCTGGAGACCAAGGACGATCGCGAGATCCTGCCGAATACCTGCTTCTCCATCGAGCCCGGCATTTATCTGCCGGAGTTTGGAGTGCGCAGCGAAATCAATATGATGATCCGCAACGGCAAAGGGGAAGTGACCGGACGGATCCAGAACGAGTTGGTGCAGATCTGATGGCGAATCCGCAAAACACAGCGACACTGCCGCGCAATGCTAAAGCCGCGCCGCAGTCGAACTCCATGGCTACCATCGCGCCCCTGGCGGGATGGCTGGTGCCCGGCCTGGGGCACATCATTCAGCGCCGCTACATTCGCGGCTTGCTGCTGATGGCGTCGATCTTCTGCATGTTCTTTGTCGGGCTGGGCATGGAGGGCAAGGTGTATTCGTTCAACACCGGCGACCTGCTCGACATCCTGGGCTTCATCGGCGATCTGGGCGCGGGTCTGCTGTACTTTGTGGCGCGCATGATGGACTGGGGAATCGGCAATGTCCATCGCGCGGTGGCCGACTACGGCACCAAGTACATTGTGGTGGCGGGCCTGCTGAACATCATCGCCGCCGTGGACGCCCATCACATTGCGATCGGCAAGAAACAATGACCTTCGAACTCTCGCACTTCAACGCCGCCCTCATCTTCGCGCTGTGCGCGTCCACCGTGTTTGGGATCACGCAGCGCAACACCACGCGCGACATGCTGCGCTACGGCGCCTACTGCTTCAGCCTGTTCATCGGGGGAGTGATTGTGGCCGCCTGGGTGATGTGGATGATCAAGCATTAAGGCAGGGGTTACCGACCGTTCGGCCATAAGAGAAGATAGACCCATGCCGCGGCTGATGAAGATGCTCAATCGCGTATTCGGAACCGCATCACGGTCCAAGTCGACTGAAATGCGCTCAATCGTGATCATGCAGCGAAAAGCGCATCGGTTCATCAAAGAGGAGCTGCAGTCTGCCGGAGAACGTGGGTGGGAAAGGAAATTCGACGGAAAAGAAGACCCGATGTATTTCGTTTCGGTTGATGAAGTTGCTTTGACGGTGGTAAAGGCAGGTCCGTATGGCATCCGAGTTACGTCCTTGCCGTGTCGGTATGCCGACGACGATGAATATGCTCTTTCTCAACTCCGGCAGCCCGAGCAGAAAAGGGCTTGGAATGAACACCACGCCTACACTCTTCTCGATCTGTTAAATGATCTTTCGCGTGCGGAGAAGAGGATTACCGATGCAGATGCTTATGCTTCCTTGGCGAAGCTGGCTTTACATCTCGGCGACCCGAATTGTGCCGCAATCTTCGTACCGGACAAGAACATCATGATGCCGAACGACGGCACGGCCGAGGAGGGTTTGCGATTGCTTATCAACAAAAAGATGTTCTGAACCCGAGAACTATCTCACTGAAGAAATCGCAGATTTGATGGCCCAACCGAGATCACCCTCAGCCCCTTCGACAGATTTAACAGTTTGCCAAATTGTAAGCACGAGCGTAGCGCGGGATCAGCAATCACATCCGTGCGGAATGCCTGGTGCGTTTACAGGACTTAAGCGAATGCGGCGAAAAGCGCAAAGCCGGAATTCTAATTAGCTACTTCGGTGGGGGTGGACTCGTCGAGCACCACGCATTCCGGCTCGATCTCCTCAACCTTGGGGCGGCCACGATAGCCGACCTTATGCATCTGCTCGGGGTCGGTGGTCTTAACGATGGCGATGATCTCGGTCTTGGGGACGCAGAGCGTGCCTTCCACTTCCATGGCGCTACTGCTGAAGACAACTTCTACGAAGGCCGAATCCGAAGTGTCGTACCGGCAAACAGGGAGAACCAGGGTGCCGGTCAACGAGGCGTTACGATTGTCGGCCAGCGGCATCAGCAAACGTTCCAGACCGGCGATCCGCACCCACTGAAAGCGAATCGTCACTAAAGCTGTGATGGTGGAATACATGGGCAACCTTTATGCCTCAGAGGCCGCATCGCGGTCGCCGCTAACCAGGCTCAGTCATGGTTCTTGAACTAACTGCCGGCGGGGGACCCGGGCGCTTGTCGTCACTGTTTGCTGAGGATAGTCCGGACGGGCGCCGTACGATTCCACAATCTTGATTGGGCTTACAGAAAGCAGGCAGTGGTCGGCATTCAGCCGGCGCACTGCCATGCAAACGGTGCAGGCAAACAGTGCAAGAGCGGGCCCTAGCTGGTTCCGGTCAGTTGCCGAACGGCATGACCATTTCCAGCACAAAGCTCCTCACGCGATCCCAGCCACCGGGTGAGGAATTGCGCGGAGCTACTGCTTGTCGTAGAAGGCGAGGTAGGAAATCTTCTTGCCTTCGGCACTGGTCCCGCTCACCTTCAGGGTGCGCGTCTTGCCGTCGGCGGAGATGGTTACGTATCCCACGGTCGTGACCTTGCCATCCATCTTGTTGGTCAACTCCAACGATCGCTCATTGATCTGCTTGTAGCAGCGGGTGTTGGCGGCGGGATCTCCGGTGAGCGGGTAGTCCTTGCCGTCGAACAGGCCTGTCCACTCGGTATGGACTGGCTTGCCGTCCGCCGTTGTGCCCTCGGTGGTGACCTTGATCTTGTCGCCCTCAGCCGTGTACGTGACTAACGTGTTCTTAGTTACGCCGGCAGGCATCTTCGACTTGGCTTCATTCAATTTCCACGAACCCATGTTGGGGTTGGCGGCGTAGCACACCGCTACCGCGCCCAGGTATAACGCTAGAGCCCACGCAATCTTTCGCACTTTCATGTGTTCTCCTCGTTGTTTCAGACTGAGGCGCGATTGTAGTCCGCCAGGGGTAGGTCAGCAAACGCAAGTGTTTTACGGCTGATTGAGAACCTGCTGATTGGAATCCGCGAATACCTGCGCCGCGCCGGCAGCGGCCCCGCCGAGCAGAGCTGATTTCATCATCGTGGCAATTCGCATCACACAGAGCAGGGAAGCGCTGTGCACTTTTGCTCCCACAAGGTGCGTTGCATGTCATGGAAGCGTCTTAGCGGTCGTTGGCTGTTGGGGTTCCTGCTGGGGACAATAAGCTGGGTTGGATTGGGGGAGCCGGTTCTCTACGCGCAGCAGACTGGTTCCAGCGCCACGTCCAATGCGACGTCGGAGCCCGGCGTTAAGAATCTGTTCTGGCAGCCGCCACAACTCCAGCAAGGTTCGCCGGTGTTTTTCACGGTCGAGTTTACCCGTGTTCCGCGCAAGGTGACGGGCACGTGGATCGATAAGACGGTTACGTTTTTCCCCTCCGAGAATCCCAAAATCTGGTTCGCCCTCGCAGGAGATGACCTGGAAATCAAGCCGGGCACTTATGAGATGAAGGTGACGGCCGTGCTCCCGGGCGGCAAGGTGGTGAAGCTGGCGAAACCAGTTGACGTGGCTGCGGCAAACTTTAAAGCCGGAGCGGTGGATGTTCCGGAGAACTTCGTGGAACCCAACGACGCCGAGAAGAAGCAGATTGCCCGCGATGAAGTCCTGAAAGCCCAGGCGTATCGCCACGTCACTCCCAAACCGCTGTGGTCGGGAAATTTCATCAAGCCGGTAAACGGAGTTGCTACCGATTCATTTGGCGAGAGCCGCGTTCTGAATGAAGAACGCACCAGCACCCATCGGGGAACGGACTTCGAGGTGAAAGAGGGCACGCCGGTGCTGGTTTCCAATTCCGGCACGGTGGTGCTGGCGAAGGAACTGTTTTACGAAGGGCAGTGCGTCATTGTGGATCACGGCGAACGCTTCTTCACCATCTACATGCACCTGTCGGAGACGGAAGTTCATGTGGGGCAAAAGCTGCGCAAGGGCGAGCAGGTGGGACGGTCGGGAGCTACCGGTCGAGTGACCGGTCCCCACTTGCATATGGGCGCGCGCTGGAATGCGGCCTATCTGGATCCGGTGCAACTGCTGGCGCTCACCTTACCCAAGACGGAAGTGCACAAATCGCGATAGCGTGTGCGACGAACTTCTCATCACCGTCCATCGAAATCGCGAATGAGTGGGCACCGGAAGCCCGCTCTTACCCAGTGCGGCAGCCGTTGTTTCCGTTCGGATGAAGTCTACGTAAACAAGTGACTCCACCCAGTGGAACAAGGAGGCGGAGTTCTCTTGCCGTCGCGAATTCTAGCGGTCACAGTTCCACGGGAGCCGCGTCGATCACCGAGATGCACATGGCCGCCAACATCTTATAGTCATCCGGATTGAGGCTGGCGATGAAGCTGTCAGCATGCGGGTTCAGACTGCAAGTTTTGGAGTGATAGCCATTCGGCCCGCTGCACTCCGCGCAGAAGTTGGAAGGTTTTGGTTTTGCGATTTCCATAGCTTCACACCTGCCTCTTTTGGATGTACGGCTCCCCCGATCAGTTGGATTGGCGGCAACTATATCGCCTGCGGGGCGGAGCATGCGAAGGATTTTCTTGCCAGGGGTTATCAAGGTGGGCTCGCGTGGTGCCTGGTCGCGGAACGGTCCGGGAATCGCGTGGAAGATGGCAGCGCAGTGAGTCCAGGGGAAGCGAACCTGGATTGGAAACGCGCGTCAAGCAACGTGGGCGCAGCCGCCTCCCGGGTCTCGAACATCGCGAGACCCGGGGCACCCCGGCCAGGGCAATGGATCGAGAAAGTCAAAATACCCACTCAAGCAAAGGCGCTTGAGTGGGGAACCCGGCAAAGTGCGCAGCCGCCTCCCGGGTCTCGAACATCGCGAGACCCGGGGCACCCCGGCGAATTTACGCTAACGTACTTGCGCCACGCCGGGACTGGCCTGATAGGTTGAGTTATCCACGTTATCTTGTAGAGTGACTTTCAGGGTATAGCCTCCTGCGCGGCTGTAGGTGTGGGTGCCATTCACGGTGAACGGGCCTCCGTTAGCTCCGGAGACGGTTCCGGAATTGTGGGTGCCGTCGCCCCAGTCGATGGTTGCCGAAAAATCACCCTGGGTTGAGGTTGGGGTGCCATCGACGAAGCTGGCGACCGGACCGCTGAAGGGCGATCCGTGTGTGGCATTGATCGTGTTTCCGGTGCCGCCGATGGCGCTCAGGCGCCCTAGCGCTCCCGATCCATATTCCGCCACATAGATCTTGCCGTCGGCACCGAAGGTCAGACCGTTCGGCACGGAGTTCAGCGTCGTCAGCGGGACGGTGCTTACCACGCCCGAGGTGGTGATGCGAGCGCCGTCGGGCCCGGTGACGATTTGCGCGTTGGCATAGTTATCGGGAATGAAGTACCCGGCGTTGATACCAGAGGAGAATTCGGTGACGTGACCGGAGGTGCTGACCCTGCCAATCTTGAACGCCCCGGTGGCCGAGGAAATTCCCTGCACGTCGTCGACAAACCACAGGTTTCCGTCGGGGCCGGCGGCGAGACCTTCCGGATGGCTGGTCGTCCCCAAAAGGATGAGCTTGAGGTTCCCGCCGCTGGTGTTGATGTGGCCGATGAAGGAGGACAGCTCATCGGTGAACCAGATGTTGCCGTCCGCACCGACTGCGATTCCTGTAAGTCCGCGAGCGCCCGGTATCGGGTACTCCGTGACTACGCCTGTCGGGGTGATCTTCCCAATCTTCAATCCAACTTGCTCGGTGAACCAGATGTTGCCATCAGGCCCCAGAACCATGCTAAAGGCTTGCGAAACGCGGCCAGGCGGAATGGTCTTTGCAGTTTCAGCCTTGAGGGTGAGGGTGGATGTGACCGACAGAACAACAATCAGGGTGTAAAAGAGATTTTTCAGGGTGGCCTCGAGGGTCATGTTCAGCGCTCCTTTTGCGCGAGTTAGTTCGCAGGGGGGCCGCGGCATGAGCCAAAGACGAGAGCTCGCTGTCTCGAGCAGAGCTACTGCGCGCTCAAGTGCCGAATAGCGCAGACCGATTTCGGAATCGATCATGTTGTGGGAGCGTTGGCTTTTAACTACTTGGCAGAGGCAACTACTTCTGCGGGGAGATGGCAGACTATAGCACGACTTTAACCGGAAGAAAGATTAATTTTCCTACTTTTATCTAAATTATAAGTCGGTACACCTTGCCTGTAGTAAAGCTACTACAGTAACTAAAGCGAATGGCTATAACTTGCCGTTGTACGTCCTTATAACTGTTAGTTTTTCTACAGCCTTTCTATAGGTTGGTCTATCTGGCCTTTACCGGCTTATCTTTCTCAACTATACGTGCCCTTTCGTGCCAGCCGTTCCTATCTCCTACGAACCATGCAACTGGACAACACCGGCTAATACACATGAAAGCCAGCCGATGCGGTACTCGGCTTTTGGCATCTTAGGAACGGAGGTTTTATCCGATGGATGAAAGCAGGATCTCTCTGGAAGATGCTTTACAGGCGCAGGGAGCACTGCGCGCCGCAGCCGGACTGAAGCCGGAAGAGTTTCCAATGCCTGCGTTTGTGGGAATGATCAGCGACGAGATTGAACAGTTGAGAAAGATGGGACGCAACGATCAGGAGATCGCAGATTTGATCAGCGCCAACTCGTCGATCAAGATTACCGGCGAACAGGTCGCCCATTTTTACGCGCCCCCGGAATCGCGGCAGCAGCCGGCAGAAAAGTAGAGCGCCGACGCAAACTGGTATCGCGTGGTCGTATAAAATCCTCGGTCATGGGTAGACTTCAAGGAAAACGCGCTCTGATTACCGGTGGAACCAGCGGCATTGGATTGGAAACAGCTCGGCGATTCGTGGAAGAAGGCGCCCGGGTCGCAATTACGGGTCACGACGACGCCGGGCTGGATGCGGCTCGCAAACAGCTAGGCGAGGTGACCGTCATCCATGCCGATGCAAGCCTGGCAGCGGAACAGTCCAAAGTGGCTGACGAAATTCGGAAGACGTTTGGGCAGTTGGACGTTCTGTTCCTCAACGCAGGGATTGCCGACCTGAAACCGCTCGGCCAGTGGAACGAGGCAGCCTTTGACCGTTCCTTCAACACGAACGTGAAGGGTCCGTATTTCCTGCTGCAGGAGTTATTGCCGGTGTTCGCCAACCCGTCGTCGATCGTCATCAACGGGTCGGTCAACCCGCATATCGGGATGCCGACATCGAGCGTTTATGCGGCGACCAAGGCGGCGATGATTTCGCTGACCAAGACACTCTCCGGTGAGTTGATCTCGCGAGGCATCCGGGTGAACGCCGTAAGCGCCGGACCGATCATGACGCCGCTGCACGCCGGACGTTCGAAGGAGGAGCTGGCCGGGTTCGTCAAGATGCTTCCCATCGGGCGCTTTGGGCAGGCAATCGAGATCGCGAATGCCGTCGTGTTTCTGGCATCCGACGAAGCGGCGTTTACCGTGGGCGCGGAGCTGCTGATCGATGGCGGCATGAGCCTGTGAGAGGGAAGTGGCCCGTGACCGGCTGAGACCAGAGCCCGGCGGGCGACGACCGAAAGGGCGGAGAAAACCAAAGGCCCCGCATCGCTGCGAGGCCTTTGTCGTTGGCTTTCTTTGCGTGCGCCGCCCGGTAATGCAGGGAGGCTGGTTAGTTACTTGCCCGCGTAAGTCCTGGGCGAGCCGAGGCCGGTGCACAGGTCCCAACCAATCTTGCAACGCGAATCACCGGTAGTGATGTCGTTGAAATCGGCATGGTACATGAGGGGATTGGCCAGCTTGCCGTACATGGAGGTGAGCTCCGCCAAGGACGACTGTTGCCGGCTGCCGGCCGCGTTCACGATTCCCGCAAAGGTAGGCGACGACCAACTCGTACCTCCGACCGAACCCCAGCCTCCATTGAGGTAAATGGGAGCGCAGCAGAAGTCGGAAGCGACATCAGGATAGCCGCGATGGGTTCCGACGATGCCGGCAATGCCATTCTGATAGCTGGGACGCGATTCGTAGGGGCTAAGATCTCCCCCGCCGCCGCCGGTGTAGTACTGCTCGGTGGTGAAATTTCCGTTACCGTCGCGGTTAAAGTAGGTTCCTCCGACCGCCACAATGTTCGGTGACGCTGCCGGATAGCTGCTCACGCCAAGGCCTCCATCGCCCGAGGCTGCAAAGTAAACGACTCCCGGGGTGGTGAAGTATTGATCAAAGCCGGTCTCCTGAGGAATCTCCGCGTCGCCGAAGCTCATGCTGACTACGCCACCGCCGTTCTGAGCCACCAGCTGTCCGGCGAGCTGCACCGCTTGCCAGGTCGGATCGGTGTTGCATGCCGGGACGGTACACAGAGCCGATACGACCAAAAACAACTTGGCGTGCGGCGCCATGGCGTGAGCCCACTCGATATCCAAGGCTTCCTCGACCTCCCAATCGCCGTAAACGGGTGGACGTATCGGGCCCGGCCAGATCTGGGTAATGGTCGTGGCCGGGATGCCAAAGTAGGCGTCGAAAGCGTCCAGGTCGGACTGCGCGCTCGGGTAGTAGCCGGCGTCAACGATGGCGATGGCGCCGATACCACCGGTGGGCACGGTTGTGCTGGTGGAAATCGGGCAGCCGGCCGGTCCAGCTACCAACTTGTATACGCAGGCCACGGACCCTGGGGTTTCATCACCCGAGGCGGGATTCGCTTGCGGCTGGTCCGAGTCGACAAAGAAATAGTTCGTGTGGGGGCGGCCAGGCACGGGAATGCTGGATTCCGGAAAGATGATCTTGTGTCCGTTGTAAGACGACTCGTAGCGGGTTTGGGCCGATGCTGGGCGAACGGCTGCACCAGCAAACAAGACAATTGCAACCATGGTTAACAGTGCAATTTGGAGGTTTCTGCGGAAAGTTGTCATTCATTGGCTCCTGCGTAACACACGAAATCATGAGGGGAGTTGGTGGGAAATGCAAGCTCCAAAACCCCGCGAGTCGTTCTGTCGAAAAACAGTGTGGCGTGTGCCGCTTCTCTGCAGGGAACCGAGTGTCGTGCGCGCCGCGATATTGCAAATGCCAGGCGGAAATCTGCGTTGCGTTGGGTCGCCTGGGTAATGGCCTGTTTACGGTAACAATCGCATGCTGGTGGAAGACCTTCACCGCACGGGTGTACAGTGACGCGTCGAAATCGGCAACCGTTAGCGGGTTGTATCGGGACAGGAAACCAACATGGCGAACCAACTCGATCGTTCCACCTCAATCCTGGGTAGGGCGGCGCGAACGCCAGCTTTTGCCGTGATAGCGCTCATGGTTCTCGGGACCATCGTGATGCCATCGGTACAAGCGCAACCCTATACCGTTCTTCATCGGCACGGCAATCTCTTTGGCACAGCGTTGACGGGCAGCAGTAATGCAGGCGTCATCTGGGAGATCGCGCCATAAGTGAAGGCGGCTCGCGGCCATTTGTCGTGATTTCGACAAATCACCGCGGCGCAAATACGGAGCCGGGCGTGTCGTTTCCGGCCGCGGGCCGCCCCTTCCTGCACTGCCGCTTTAGTTTGCCAATTCAATCTCGCCGGGCTTCCAGGTCTTGTCGAACCAGGGCTGCAATGGTCCGTAAAGGCGAAGAAGCGTGTTCCAGCCTTTCCCGGGCACGGTCTGCACCCAATTCATTTCGTGACCAGCCGGGGCGGTCGGCCCGAAATAAACATCGACCGACGTATCGGGATTGATCACGATGCCTTTCTTCTGGCTGCCAATGCTGGGGAATTGTTCGTCAGTCTGAAGTTCGGAGCGTGTTTGATTGTCGTAGATTACGAACGACCAGAAGGTTTTGGCCGGGATACCAGGCGGCAGATGGATCTTGTAGCTTTTGCTTCCATCAAGCGGCTTTCCCGTGGAATCTACGAATGCCGCAGCGTATTGCGAGCCGGCCCCCACCATCTTGGCTGCCATCGCAGGAGTGATGCCGGTGGCGTAGTAGAAGAACATGGTGCGGGCGTCGAGATTACGCACGCCAGGCTGGGAGAGAAATTCGTAGCTGCCGCCAACGAACGGAGTGGACCAGGCGCTGTTGGGATACATCTGGGAACCCTTCATGCGACTTCTGAACAGAATCGCCCGAGCCGTGGCGTTACCGACCTCTGCCGACTCGGTAAGAATCTTCTTCATGCGCTCATCGGGCGCGAACGGTTTTCCCTTCTCGATGCCGATAGAGGCGAGCACGCCCAGGGTTTCCGGGTCCAGGGCATCGTTCGGTTCTTCCTGCACAACGTGGTCTATTTCTTCATAGAATGAGAAGTCGTTGGCATGGATGGTGTTAAACGCTTTGCCGGACACGTTTACGAATTTCATTGGCGGCGGATTCTGCGCTGCCGACAGCGGGTAAACTCTGGTCAACTTCTTCGTGGCCTCTACGGCCGGTTGGGTGCTGCCGTCAACCACAAAGCCACGCCAGAAGAAAATGTTGCCGTAGGTCTTTGACCGGAAAACGAAATATCCCGGGGGTGTGTCACCGGTGTAACCGGGCGGCAGCAGGAGGAATTTCCCACCTTTCCCCTTGTCAGGTCCGGCGTTGCCTACATCCCCGACGTAGTGGAACCAGAAATCATCGATGATGCCGAGTACGTTGGGAGGCGATTCGATCACCACCGGGCCATTTTTCAGGTCGATCCACATCAAGTTGTAGACAGTTTCGGTGTTGGGCGTGAGGAAGAGAGACTTGGAATCCATCAAGTTTTCCGTGATCAGAACGGTTTGGTTGTCCGTCGCTCCCTGACTGCGAAGCCCCTCCCGCATTGCATACAAGGACGCGCCAGGCATGGCCGTCAGGAATGCCTGCACCCCGCGCTGAAAGTCGAGATTGTCATAGAGCTTTGCGACGGAAGCGTCGTCGGGGAAGCCGTCGAAGAAATTCAACGTGCCTAGTCGGGTTTCCACTTTGTCCGGCGTTGTGATGGACGGCGGAATGTTCGTGGTCATCTTCATTTTCGGGGGCACGGTTTGCCCAAACGCATTTCCGGCGATGGCGAATAAAACAACGGTCAATGCAGTGCAACTCTTCACACCCAGGACTCTCACTCAGGTTATCTCCTCGTTGGACGGTCTTGGTTCAGATGATACTGGCACGGGGTTGGATGGCATCATACGGGCGTCCGAGACGGCGTTCGGAATGAATGGCGGGCACCCTCATAGCGCGAGTGCGCTGGAAGCTGCATCGGAGACGGTGCAAAGTGTCGAACTTGTAGTATCGCCTTGATAGCAACAATTATCCATCGACAGGCCACCTCACGTAGAATTTGGTGCGAACTGCTCCCACATGCAGACGTCGTTCCGCCCAACCATCATCGCAGCGGTGAGGGTGCGAGCCGCTAGCCCTGAAGGAGAAGAAGGATGCACTTTCGGATAACCTCTGTAAAGCTGACCTTTGTTGTTCTTGCCATGTCAGGCATATTTCTGACAACGCGGGCATTCGCGGCGGACATCAAGGGTCAAGTGATGGGTGCAGGAGCGCCTATCGCTCAGTCCACAGTCACACTTTGGGCTGCGACTTCTGACGCGCCCAAGCAGCTCGCGCAAGCCAAGACCGACAACGAAGGCCGATTTGAAGTGAGCACCGCGGGAGCGCCAGCCGATTCCAGTCTCTACCTCACGGCAGGCGGGGGCATTCCTGTGAGAAACAAGGCGGGTGGCAACAACCCGGCGATCACGCTGCTGGCCGTGGTGGGTGGCAAGCCACCGGCACGAGTGGTCATCAACGAGTTCACCACCATCGCGTCCGTCTGGACGCACGCACAACTCCTCGACGGTATGACGATCAAGGGCGCACCGCTGCAGCTGCGCATTGCGGCGGGCAATGTACCCAACTTCGTTGACCTGGAAACTGGCGGGTGGGGCGGCACTATCCAAGACCCGCTCAACAGCAGCCAGACACCGACGATGGCCAACTTCGCCACGCTGGCCGACCTGTTCGCCGCGTGCGTCAATCGGGTCAAGCCGGATGCGTGCAACAGTCTATTCGAAGCGGCTACGCCACCGGGTTGGGGGGCTCCGACAAACACCCTAAATGCCGCCGAGGATACCGCACTGTTTCCCTGGCATCAGCCCGACAAGCTCTATGCATTGCTGCGCCAATTCTATTCTGTGTCGCCGAGCAATCATATGCTGGAAGTTCCGTACATGCCTTACCTCAACTGGGCGCCCAGCGCCTGGGTGCTTCCGCTCAAGTTCACGGGCGGTGGCTATGTCGCAGGCGGCAAGTGCATGTTCGACAGTGAGGGCAATCTCTGGGTTGGGGACAACTTCACCATCGGTTGGCAAGGACAGGACTCGTTGTGGCAAGGCCACGCAACCAAGTTCGCGCCGGACGGCAAGCCGCTCTCGCCGATCACAACGGGATTCACCGGCGGCGGAATGGAAGGCGGCACCTTTGGCGCTGCGGTCGATTCCCATGACAATGCCTGGCTCACCAGCTACGGCAGCAAGTCCATCAATGTATTCGACAAGAATGGCAAGCCTCTGTCTCCACCCGAAGGGATCAACTTCGGCGGCCGCCTCGGTCTGATGCAGGGCGTCATCGTGACGCCTAGCGGCGACGTGTGGGTTTTGGGTATCGAGAAAAGACAGCTGGTCTACTTTCCCCAAGGCGATATCAACAAGGGCCGGATTGTTTGCGAAGGCGACAGTGCCGAGCCGTGCAAGTCATTCATGGCTCCGTTTCACCTCGGCATCGATCAGCAGGACCGTATCTGGGTTTCCAACAGCGGCCTTACCCACGTCACCCGCTTCCCGGCCTCTGATCCGAGCAAGGCGGAAAACTTCGACACCGGAATCAACAACAGCGGCCTTGGCATCGACAGCCAGGGCAATGTATGGATCACCAACCGCTTTGGCACCGGCGCGCTGGGCATGGCCCACCTAGTCGATATGGGAGTACGCCTGAAGACGGAAGGAGTTGCGGCCGCCTCTGACTACCTGACGAAGACGATGTCGGAACAGAAAGGAGGCACCGTGAACGGTGGCAGCGTCACGCTGCTGCGCCCTGACGGTACACCGTATCCGGGCTCGCCTTTCAAGAGCGGCGGCCTTCCGGGCCCTTGGGCGGTAGTGCTGGATGGCAACGACAATGCCTGGATTTCAAACTTCGCGATGGCGAGCAGCCCAATCGTGGAGCTGTGTGGCGTGCGCACCGAGCACTGCCCGCCCGGTGTTCATACAGGCGAGCAGATTTCTCCTCCCGGCGGCTATGTAGGCGGCGGCTTGGAGATGCAGACCGATCTCGGCATCGACCCGGCGGGTAACGTTTGGGTGATGAACAACTGGCAGGACATTGATGCCTGTATCGGCACGCCGAAAGAGGCGGTATCGACACGCTGCGGCGGGCAAGGTGTCGTGATCTTTTACGGTATGGCGAAGCCGGTGCGTGCTCCGCAGATCGGACCAGCGAAGCCGTACTAGTACAAGTCATACCGAGACACGCGACGAAATCGCCTCCTCGGATAGGTGGCGTTCTATCGCCGTTGCACCGGTTACCTGAGACCCCGCAAAACAACGGCCCCGCATCGCTGCGAGGCCTTTGTCGTTTGCTTCTGTTCTTAGCCAGGAGCTGACAGCCGGGTCCCCACACAGAGCGGTTTTGTTGTGTGGGAGACATCGGTATGGATTAGCCTGGCAAGCTTGAGCTTCGTTGCCGACCATCTCTGATCGCACACCTTCGCAAAGGAGGCGAATGCGTGAGGGCACCCGGCTAAGACAACTTGCGACGCAGCAAACCGACAACACCAAGTACTCCGGAACCGAACAACATCACGCTGCTGGGCTCAGGCGTTGTCCCTGTCGTGCTCGTAGTCCCTCCTGCGAAGATCGTGAACGCTTCCGAAGGAATGGTTCCGGCGTAATTCTCAGAAGCCTGCGAAGGACCGGAGTTCTCATCCCAAAACACCGGATCGCCGCTGGGAACGCTGGCGTTCTGAAGGTTCAGCCAATAGGTTCCGGCGTTGAGGTTCACCCCAGCGAAGCTGCCGATCTCAGTGCAAACGCTATAGCCGAAGGTATTGGTGAAACAGGAACCCTGGCTGAAGTTGACGGTGCCGTCAAAATAGGTGGTTCCACCGAATTCAGCCGAAGTGATGGAGACTTCGGCAGAGGCCAGGGCGTCGCTGGGATACACCCACGCACCAAAGGAAAGCCCGGTAACAGTGGATGAAGAGGTGACCCTGAAAGTGTCGCTGACAACGTAACCGAAGTTGATGGTCCAGCCGTCAAGGTTGCCGTTGATAGGGCCGTTATCGTATACAACACCAGCCATGGCGGGTACAGCAGCAAGGTCAGGCACAATGCGAGTAGTGAGAGCGAAGCGAGACGGATTTTCAAGGTCTATCCTCCGCTGGATTCAGTTGTAGAGATTTCCGGCAACTTAAGTCGACGCGGAGTTGAGTATCGCGCTTTTGTTTTGGGTAGATCAAGTTAATTCACTTACACGGTAGGAGCCTCTTTGCGGTTTAGGTGAGACTAATCCTCATAGCTGACTTATGCTTGGCGGTTATTTATGTAATATCGCCATATCAGGAGTCAGCCAATCAAGGGCTCTAGGCCGGTGTGTTTAACTTTGCCAGAGGAGAATCCGATGAAGCGCACCTGGACGATCATAGGGGTGAGCGACGTGCTGAGGAGTTTCAAATGGTATCGGGCGCTATTCGGTCAGCCGGCGACCCTTCCCGCCCATGACTACTTTGCGCAGATCCTCGATTCCGATGGAACCGTTTTGGTCTGTCTCCACCTGTGGGGCACACACGACCATCCTTCATTGACGAGCCCCGAACACGGGACACCCGGCAACGGGCTCCTGTTGTTCTTTCGTGTGGACGATTTCGACTTGACGCTTCAAAGGGCACGCTCTCTCGTCACTCGGCTCGAAGAGGAGCCACACGTGAATCCGAATACCCAAACCGAGGAGTTCTCGCTCCGGGATCCTGATGGATATTACGTTACGATCAGTGCGCTCTCTGCGGCCTAAAAAGGCGCTGCCGCTGCCGAGCACTGGCCGGGGCTTCATGGGGGCGGCGCCGTCGGACCTCGCCTTCCTCGCAAGGCGGTTCCTTGTCGGCTGATCGCCCATTCCAATGGGCAAGCGTATCGCGGAGCGTAAGTTTGGGTGTGGTAGATCACTGGAGACCCAGATCCAAAGGAGAATAAAAACATGGCGCAGGACAATGCCACTATCGTCCGCGTTTTTGCGGACGAAGTGATCACAAAAGGAAACATTGAAGCGGCTGCCAAATATGTCTGGGAAGACGTTGTTGAACAGGTTCCACTGCCGGGACAGGGCCCCGGACTCAGCGGTCTTCAGGACATTATTCGCGCCATGCGGACAGGCTTTCCTGATATCGTCTTCACCGTTCAGGAGCAAATCGCGGAGCACGACAAAGTCGCCAGCCGCTTCGAATGGAGCGGCACGCACAAGGGTGAATTTCTCGGCATTCCCGCTACAGGACGGCCTGTACGCGTATGGGGGATTGTCATAGACCGCCTGCAGGATGGCCGTATTAAAGACACCCGCATCATCATGGATACCCTCGGCATGATGGCCCAACTCGGAGTCTTGCCTCCTCCGGCCACACCCTGAAAGCGGGTGTGCCAAGAAACGCGAGCGCCCCACCCGCGTGTTCGTTGTGTGGGAACTGTGAGTTGGGCGTGGGGAATTTACTTCAGGCTCCGTGCAGATTGGGTCGGATCCCAGACATTCGCAAAAAGAGGCGAAGGCATGGGCATCCGGCTGCGAGTGGTGGTTGTGAGTCGAAAGTCAAAGTCCCCACTCAAGCCAAAATCGGGCTTGAATGGGGCACCCGGCCTGTACGCGTATGGGGGATTGTCATAGACCGCCTGCAGGATGGCCGTATTAAAGACACCCGCATCATCATGGATACTCTCGGCATGATGACCCAACTCGGAGTCTTGCCTCCTCCCGCCACACCCTGAAAGCGGGTGAGCTCAGAAACGCCGAGTGCCCCACCCAACGCGATTTCGTAGTGTAGGGCTTTGGGTTGAGCGAGAGGAATTTCCTTCAGGCTCCGTGCAGATTGGGTCGGATCCCACACATTCGCAAAAAGAGGCGAAGGTATGAGGCATCCGGCTTCGAGAGGTGGTTGTGAGGCGAAAGTCAAAGTCCCCACTCAAGCCAAACCCGGGCTTGAATGGGGCACCCGGTATGACACACTGGCGGTACATCGACACTACACAGTCAAGCCAACGATCATTCCCCACAACAACAAAGGCCCCGCATCGCTGCGAGGCCTTTGTCGTTGCTTTTGTTTTTAGCTAAGAGCTGATCGCTGATAGCTGAGAGCGGAGTTCCTTCGACTCGTCCGCCTTGCGGCGGACTTGCTCAGGATTGCAGCCGCGGACTCAGACGCCCGCGACTGCGCCGCAATTTAGTACATGCCGCCCATGCCGCCGCCGCCGTGGCCGCCGCCCATGGGAGCTTCCTTCTTCTCTTCCGGAAGTTCCGCAACCAGGGCCTCGGTGGTGAGCATGAGGGCCGCAATCGATCCTGCATTCTGCAGGGCGGTGCGGGTTACCTTGGTAGGATCGATGACGCCGGCTTTCACCAGGTCTTCGAAGTTACCGGTCTGGGCGTTGTAGCCAAAGTTGTTTTCCTTGTTGTCGCGGATACGGCCGACAACGATGGCACCTTCTTCACCGGCGTTGGCAACGATCTGGCGGAGAGGCTCTTCCAGAGCGCGGCGCACAATGTTGGCGCCGATCTTCTCGTCGCCTTCCAGTTTGAGGGCTTCGATGGCTTCGTTGCAGCGGATCAGGGCGACTCCGCCTCCGGGGACGATGCCTTCTTCCACCGCAGCGCGGGTGGCGTGCATGGCATCTTCCACGCGAGCCTTCTTTTCCTTCATTTCGGTCTCGGTTGCGGCGCCGACTTTGATCACCGCTACGCCGCCGACCAGCTTGGCCAACCGCTCCTGCAACTTCTCGCGGTCGTAGTCGCTGGAGGTCTTCTCGACCTGGCTGCGAATTTCCTTCACCCGGCCTTCGATTTCGCCGGGCTTGCCCTTACCTTCGACGATGGTGGTGTTGTCCTTGTCGATGGTGACCTTCTTGGCCTGGCCGAGATCGCTCATCTGAACGTTCTCCAGCTTGATGCCGAGGTCTTCGGTGATGGCCTTGCCACCGGTGAGGATCGCGATGTCCTGCAGCATGGCTTTGCGGCGATCGCCGAAGCCGGGGGCCTTAACGGCCGCAACCTGTAGGGTTCCGCGCAGCTTGTTGACGACCAGGGTGGCGAGTGCTTCGCCTTCGACATCTTCCGCGATGATGATTAGCGGACGGCCGCTCTTGGCAACCTGTTCGAGCAAGGGGAGCAGGTCCTTCATCGACGAGATCTTCTTTTCGTGGATGAGGATGTAGGGGCTCTCCAGAACCGCTTCCATGCGCTCGGGATCGGTCACGAAGTAAGGCGACAGGTAACCGCGATCGAACTGCATGCCCTCGACGACTTCCAGCTGGGTTTCCATCGTCTTGGATTCTTCAACCGTGATGACGCCGTCCTTGCCGACTTTCTTCATGGCTTCGGCAATGATGCGGCCGATGGTCGGGTCATTGTTGGCGGAGATGGTGCCCACCTGGGCAATCATTTCGCCGGAGACCTTCTGCGACAGTTTGTCGAGAGCGCCGCCCTTGTGGACGCCGTCTTCATCGGCAACGCCGACCACGGCGCTGATTGCCTTCTCGATGCCGCGCTTCAGGGCCATCGGATTGGCGCCGGCAGCGACGGTCTTCACGCCTTCGCGATAAATGGCCTGGGCCAGAACGGTCGCGGTGGTGGTGCCGTCACCGGCAACGTCGGAGGTCTTGGAAGCGACTTCGCGAACCATCTGAGCGCCCATGTTCTCGAGCGAATCTTTCAGTTCGATTTCCTTGGCTACGGTGACGCCGTCCTTGGTGATGAGAGGCGAACCGAATTTCTTTTCGATCACGACGTTGCGGCCCTTGGGACCGAGCGTGACTTTCACAGCATCGGCCAGGACGTTCACGCCGCGCAGAATGGACTGGCGGGATTCTTCGCCGTGCAGAATTTGCTTTGCCATTGGTATCAATCTCCTTAGTACAGAATCTTTTGTTGAAGCTGTCAGCTATCAGCCTTCAGCTCTCAGCTAAACCTTCATTTGCCGGAACTCGAGCTCATGGCTCAAAGCTCACGGCCGAAAGCTACTTCTTTACGGTTTCCTTGGGCTTGGCGGCGCCTTCCAGGATGCCGAGGACTTCTTCCTCACGCATGATCAGGAGGTCTTCGCCATCGATCTTGATTTCGGTGCCGGCATACTTGCCGAACAGAACGCGATCGCCAGCCTTCACATCGAGGGGGAAGGTCTCGCCCTTGTCGTTGCTCTTGCCACGGCCGACGGCGATGATTTCGCCTTCCTGCGGCTTGTCTTTGGCGCTGTCGGGGATGATGATGCCGCCACGCGAGGTTTCTGCCTCTTCAATCCGGCGGATCACGATGCGGTCATGCAGGGGAGTAAGTTTTGTAGACATTCGTCGAAACTCCTTTCAAACTTGTCGAACACAGTTTTAGTCCGATGAAACCGGCCTTGCGCTGGTGACTGGCGTAGTGGTCGGCGTGAAGCGTGTACATGGGAAATTTGAAGAGCTGGAGGAGTGCAGGGTGATGCCTGTTAGCACTCACTCCAACTGAGTGCTAATCATAGGACGAACCCACGGGCTTGTCAAGCCGTACATGAGTGAGTTGTGCTCACATTTTTGCGAAATGCTTGACAAATCGAGTTATGATGTATATTTTCAACTACTTAGGCAGAATTTGGTGATCTGGGCGGGGTTGTTGGGCCAAATTGGGACCTGGCTGGCCGATAACGAGAGAAATGGGTATCCGATGAGAAATTCGCGGCATCTATGCGATTAGTTCAGGCACTTGCGATGGGCGATCCCGACTTTTACAGCGCATTCGTAACTTTATAGTTCCCATAGCTTTAGTTTGGCAGGATAATCGGATTAGTTGCAGGTGTGACCGTGCCAGTCCCCCGTGCCGTTCGAGACCTCAGGTGGTTTTCGCTCTCGTGGAGAAGTGTGTTGGCCGTTGCGGCCAGCGTGCTCAGCCTTTCGCTTCTAAGTTTCGCGCAGAGCCCTGCGTCTTCAGCACCGGCAACCGCCAGTCCCGACGCGACAACTTCGTCGCAGCCGACCCCGACATCGCAGAGTGCGAAGCCAGACACTGAGACCATCTCGCCTGCCGCGCACGGCGACGCGATGAGCGTGGGCGTTCCTACGGCGGAGCAGATTCAAGCAGCCGCCACGAGCGATGCGGCTGCCGATCCCAAGAGTCCTGATGCGCCGGCGCCGACTGCGGTGAACGTGACGCCGCGCGCCACGGCACCAGCGACCACGTCTCCGGTGACGAACAACACCGCGGGACCGCCCTCCACGCTGGCTCCGAAATACAACGTCACCCTGATTGGCAACCGCGGCATCGGTAATGGGCTGGACTTCTACTCGATCGAGCGTGAGATGGCGCTGGGCAGGCAACTGGCCGGAGAAATTGAGTCGAGCGCGCGTCTGGTGACCGATCCGGTGATCGTGGAATACATCAATCGCATTGGGCAGAACCTGGTGCGCAATTCCGATGCGAGGGTGCCGTTCACGATCAAGGTGCTGGACACGGAGGAGGTAAACGCGTTCGCGCTGCCGGGCGGATTTTTCTACGTCAACAGCGGATTGATTCTGGCGGCCGACAACGAGGCCGAGCTGGCAGGCGTGATGGCGCACGAAATTGCCCACGTGGCAGCCCGCCATGCGACCAAGAACATGACCCGGGCACAGATCTGGAACATGGCTTCGGTGCCGCTGATCTTTGTGGGCGGGCCGGTGGCGTTCGCCATCAGCGAGGTGGCCGGGCTGGCGGTGCCGCTGGGCTTCCTGAAGTTCTCGCGCGACGCGGAGCGCGAGGCCGATTTGCTGGGACTGGAGTACGACTACGCTACCGGGTACGATCCCGAGGCGTTCGTAGAGTTCTTTGAGAAGCTGAACGTCGAGAAAAAGAAGCAGAACATGATGGCCAAGGCGTTCGCCACGCACCCGATGAATGTGGAGCGGATTGAGGCGGCGCAGGATGAAATTCGCAAGTATCTGCCCAACCGTCCCGAGTACGTGGTCGACACCAGCGAGTTCGAGAGCGTCAAAGAACGGCTGTTCATGCTGGAAAACGGGCGGCACCTGGGGGGCGCCAAAGAGCAGCCGGGCCGTCCGGTGCTGTTGAAGCGGGCGGGGAGCACAGGCAGCAATGGTTCGGATGCTTCCGCGCAGGACGCGAACACGACCGCGCAGGACCAGAAGCCGGATGCGAAGGATGATGGACGTCCCACATTGAAGCGCGCGCCGGCCAGTTCGGATTAGTTTGCGGTGAGGAGTTGGTGATGAATTTTGTTCCGCTGTTGGTATTCGCGCCGGGCGCGGCCTGGTTGGTGGCGGTTGCCGTGGTAATCGGAGCCGGGGTTCGCGTGGCGCTGCTCGTGCGGCAAGGCAAGCAGGTTTGTCCACGCCGTCAACCGTAGTTTTTCTATGCTCCCCAACACAGCGCCAAAGAGTTCTGCCGTCGCTTGCGGTGCCGTCGGCTGAATAGGCTGCTAATAAACTCGACTGGACGGCTCTTCGGGCTGAAGTCCGCCTCGCCGCGGGTCAAGAACCAACGGCTTACCGGCACGACTGAAGTCGTGCCCTGACACAAACCTGTCCCCTACAGTTTGCGGCCTTTCCCCGGCCTGCCTAAAATATCCTGATGAACCTGTCCCGTCCGCTCTCCATCCTTTTCATTGCTGTGATGCTGTCGACGTCGCTGTTTGCCAGCGGGAAGGACGATGGCCCGCAATCAACTTTGAACTTTGTGGTGTTGAAGGACGACAACGGAAAGCCGGTGCGCAATGCGGCGGTGATCCTGCATCCGGTGGGGCAGCACGGCAAGCAGACCAAGGGCGGGTTCGAGCTGAAGACGGACAACGAAGGCAAAACGCACTTCGACGGCATTCCCTACGGCAAGATGCGGGTGCAGGTGATCGCCAACGGCTTCCAGACGTTCGGCGACGATTACACCGTGAGCCAGTCCGAGCAGGAAATCACGATTCGATTGCAGCGCCCGCACGACCAGTATTCGATCTACCAGTCGCACGACGGTCAGCAGCAGGGAACGGGCGGCGGGAATACGACGGTGCCCGGCACGGCTGCTCCCAGCACGCCTAAGTGAGGCCGCTGTTCGCTTTTCGCTCTACGCTTTTCGCTGCGCCTTAGCTGCTCGAGGGCTATGACTACACGTGTCATCTTGAGGGTCCATGAAGGATCGCTACACGCGACAGCGTCGTGGGGATAGGGGTCCTTCGCTGGAGCTCAGGATGACAGCGGCTTATGAGCGCAAGTTGCGTTGATCCCGATCCGGATGCGTACTCACGCTGCGGTTGCCGGCGTTTGCATCCGGCAATCGACTCTGGCAAAGTGGAGCGGCTGCAGTCGGCACGACGATTCGCGGATGGAGTCGACTGACTTTAAGTTAGGAGTGAGAACTTTTGATTGAAGCTCACGCGTTATGGACGGATAAAGAGCGCTTCCTGGCGGAGGCGGCCAGTGGGCACGCGCTGGTGATCGATGCGGGCAGCGAGAAGTCGGCCAGCAGCCCGGTGGAGTTGGTGCTGATGGCGCTGTGCGCCTGCACCGGCAGCGACGTTGTGGGTATCCTGCGCAAAAAGCGCGAGCCGTTTACGGCGCTGGATGTGCGGGCCACGGCCGAGCGGTCGGAGGAGTTTCCCAAGGTGTTTACCAATGTGCATGTGGTCTATCGGGTGAGCGGCAACGTGACCCATAAGGCGATGGAAGACGCGGTGCGGCTGTCGGAAGAGAAGTACTGCTCGGTTTCGAAGATGATCGAGAAGAGCGCGACGATTACGTCGGAGATTGAGTATGCCGGGTAAGGGCCTGATGGCTTACGGTATCCGCCGGCTCAAGCCGGCTCAGAGACAAAAGTAAAGGGTTTTGACGCTGGCCTGAAGGCCGGCTCTACGTGGTCCAACCGGGGTATAATCGTACGTTTGCCTATGACTACTACACAGACAGAATTGCGCCTGGCTAAGCGGATGTCGCGGCTGGGAACGGAAACTGCCTTCGAAGTGCTGGTTCGCGCCCGTGCTTTGGAAGCGCAGGGAAAAAACATTGTTCACCTGGAAATCGGCGAGCCCGACATGAACACGCCGGCCAACGTGGTGGAAGCCGGCGTGGACGCGCTGCACAAGGGTTTCACCCACTATGGGCCGTCGGCGGGACTGCCCGTCTTGCGCGAGGCCATCGCCGCCGATGTCAGCAAGTCGCGCGGCATTCCGGTTGCGCCGGAAGAGGTAGTGGTGGTGCCCGGCGGCAAGCCGATCATCTTCTTCACCATCCTGGCGCTGGTGGAAGAAGGGGACGAGGTCATCTATCCCAATCCCGGCTTCCCGATTTACGAGTCGATGATCCACTTCCTGGGCGCCAAGGCGGTGCCGATTCCGCTGCGCGAAGAGCGTGACTTCCGGCTCGACGTGGACGAGTTGAAGAGCCTGATCACCGATCGCACCAAGCTCATCATTATCAACTCGCCGCAGAACCCGACCGGCGGCGATCATTACCAGGAAAGATGTCGAAGACATTGCCGCCGCCATTGGCGACCGCGACATCATGATTTTGAGCGATGAGATTTACAGCCGCCTGCTGTTTGAAGGCGAGCCGTACAGCATCGCGTCGGTGAAGGGCTTCAAGGACCGTACCATTATTCTGGATGGCTTTTCCAAGACGTATCCGATGACCGGATGGCGGCTGGGCTACGGCGTGATGCGGCCCGACCTGGCGGCGCAGTTCACGCGGCTGGCGACCAACTCCACGTCGTGCACGGCGACCTTTACCCAGATGGCGGGGCTGGAGGCGATGCGCGGCGACCAGAGCGAGCCGGAAAAGATGCGGCACGAGTTCAAGAAGCGCCGCGACGTGTTCGTGAAGGGGCTGAACCAGATCAAGGGCTTCTCGTGCCGGCTGCCGCTGGGCGCGTTCTACACCTTCCCCAACATCAAGGAAACGGGATGGCAGTCGAAGAAGTTGGCGGACGCGCTGCTGGAAGACGCGGGCGTGGCGGGCTTGTCGGGAACGGCGTTCGGCTCGTTCGGCGAAGGGTATCTGCGCTTCAGCACGGCGAACTCGATTGAGCATTTGGAAGAGGCGCTGGATCGCATCGACAAGTGGACTAAGAAGAACCTGTAGGGGTTGTGCCTGACACAGCTCGAGCGAATTACCGCTATAGTCGGCAGCTCCGCTGGTATAGGGGTCCTTCGCTGGCGCTCAGGATGACAGCGGTGTGGGGTCGTTTGCCAAGTGTCAGAGTCGTCCCGATGTGAGCAGACTGCAGGTCCTTCGACTCCGGTGCGCAAACGCGGCGCACCTGCGCTCAGGATGACAGCGGTGTGGGGTCGTTTGCCAAGTGTCAGAGTCGTTCCGGTGTGAGCAGACCGCAGGTCCTTCGACTCCGGTGCGCAAAAGCGGCGCACCTGCGCTCAGGATGACAAGAAAGAGTGGCCAGTGACAGTGGCCAGTTATTAGTTGGTGCGGAGGGTCCCGCTGCATGCTCTGCGTTGTCGTCGGCTGAAGCCGACTTAGCGAAGGGAAGAAATGGCTTAGACACTGGCCTAAAGGCCAGCTCTACCGGAAGTCGCGGCCATGGCGGATACCAGCGAGTGGAACACTTTGGCGCCGTCGGTCATCCCCAGTTCCGGTTCGCTGGCGCGTTCGGGGTGGGGCATCATGCCTAAAACATTGCGGCCTTCGTTGCAGATGCCGGCAATGTTCTCCAGCGATCCGTTGGGGTTGGCTCCCGGCGTGACCTCGCCCGTGCGAGTGGTGTAGCGGAAGATGATGCGGTCCTGATCTTTCAGTTCGGCCAGCGTGCGCTCGTCACAGAAGTAATTGCCTTCCATGTGGCCGATGGGGATTTCCAGCACCTCGCCCTTGGTCAGTTCCTGCGTGTAGGGCGTGTTGGTGCTTTCCACGCGAATGTCGACCGGCTTACATACATATTTCAATCCAGCGTTGCGCAGCAGAGCGCCGGGCAGCAGGCCGGACTCGCACAGGATCTGGAAGCCGTTGCAGATGCCGAGGACCAGGCCGCCGTCGGCGGCAAACTTGCGCACGGAATCCATCACGGGAGAGAACTTGGCTATGGCGCCGGTGCGGAGGTAGTCGCCGTAGGCGAATCCGCCGGGAACGATGATGGCGTCGCAGCCTTCCAGGCTCGGCGAGTCGTGCCACAGGAACGTGACAGGCTGCTTCGCTACCTGCGAGATGGTCCAGAAAGCATCGTGATCGCAGTTGGATCCGGGGAAGATGATGACGCCGAATTTCATGGGAAGCAAAGTCTCCGTGTGGGGATTATTTCGAGTGTAGCATGGGGTGGGAGGCGCGAGCCGAGACGGCGCGGGCCCGCATCTAAAGTAGAAATGCAATTTTCCACGCACGTAAATCTCACCGGCGGCGCCCTGAAGCGATGGTTCGTGGCGCAGTGCTACAACGCCATGGCAGTGGGCGCTTTGTGGTGGGTCGGACTGTGGTATCTGCACGTTCCGTTTGCGCCGTTCTGGGCGATCCTGGCCGCGGGGTTGCAATTCATCCCACACTTCGGGCCGGTGATTGCGTTTTTTGGGCCGGCGATTTCCGCGCTGATCGATCAAGGCTTCGACGGCTTCCTTTATGTGCTGATTCTGTACGGCATCGTGATCATGGTCGATGGGTTGGTGTTGCAGCCGACCATCATGCGACGAGCGGCGCGCGTGCCCATCTGGGCGTCGCTGATGGTGCCGATTCTGCTGAGCCTGATTTTCGGTTTCTGGGGATGGCTGCTGGCCGCGCCGCTGCTGGCGGTGATTTTCGCGTATCGAGCGTTTGCCAAGTCGAAGGGAAAGACGCCGGTGCGGCAGCAGACGCCTCCGGGACAGGTGATTACCGGAGGACAGTTGATTTCGCCGGAAGCGCCAAGGACTCATGTGCCGCCGGGTCCGGCGTAGCCATCGCCAGCCAGTTCAAGCGCCAGGGTGCAGCAACATCCAAATGCCCAGCAGCAGAATGATGGCGGCCACCATCCGGCGGAAGATATTTTGCGGGATGCGTTGCAGCAACCACTTTCCCGATAGCGTTCCGATGAGGACTCCGAGGGTGGCGATAGCAGCCAGTTGCCACTGCGCGGCAATCTGGTGGAATTGCAGCGCTGCGTAGACCGGCATACGGAAGACGTCGACCAGCAGGGCGATGGCGGTCGCGGTGGCGACGAAAGAATCGCGTTGCAGGTTGAAGCCCTGCAGAGCGGCTGAGCGGATGCCGCCCTGGTTCGCCGACCAGTCCTCCGAAGACGCCGGAGAGCGCGCCCGCGATCCAGCCTGCGGTGCGACCGAACTTTATGCGCGATGCAATGCCGGTGAGGCCGGTAACGCCTGCGAAGACCAGCAGGCAGCCGAGGACATAGCCGAGAACCACGCTGCGCAGCCACAAGTGCAGAATGGCGCCGAGCAGGCCGCCCGCCGCGCTGGTGACGCCGAAGCTCCAGAGCACGCGCCGGTCGACATGCTGGCGGATGACGGCGAAGCGCAGTCCCGTGCCGAGGAAATGGGGAATGGAAACGACGGCGACCGCCAGCTTGGTGCCGATCCAGGCGGCGAGAAGAGGCGTCAGGATGCTGCCAATGCCGAAGCCGGAGATGGCGGCGATGGCGCCGGCGAGAAAGCCCGCGAGGGTGAGAAGGAGGGTGTGCGTCATGACGCAGGGGCCTCGATTTGGAGCCTGTTTTCCACATCTTCCTCAGGGCGCGAGAGGTCAAGGTAGCGAATAGAATAGAGCAAGCGCAAGTGGGCGTAAGCAGAGATTCACAGGCACAGTTGCCAGGGGCAGGAATGTCGCAAAGTCAATTCGTACATCTTCATCTTCATACCGATTACTCCATGCTGGATGGGGCTTGCGGGGTGGAGCGGCTGGTGAATCGGGTGAAGGAGCTGGAGATGCCGGCGGTCGCCATGACCGACCATGGCAACATCTTTGGAGCGGTGGCGTTCGCCAACGCCGCCAAAGAAGCGGGTGTGAAGCCCATCCTGGGGTGCGAGCTCTACATCTGCAAGAAGGAAGACCATCGCGCTGCGCCCGAAGGCGACAGCTACAACCACCTGATCGTGCTGGCGGAAAACGACCAAGGCTATCGCAACCTGGTGAAGATTGTCTCCGAGGCGTCGCTGCACGGGTTTTATTACAAGCCGCGCGTCAGCAAGAAATTTCTAGCCGAGCATTCGCAGGGGCTGATCGGCTTGTCGGCTTGCCTGAAAGGGGAAGTGGCCGAGCGGCTGACGGAAGGGAAGTACGACGCGGCGCGCGAGGCGGCTGCCAGCTATCAACGACATTTTCGGCAAGGGCAATTTCTATCTGGAAATCCAGGACCAGGGGCTGCCGGAAGAACACCGCATTCAGGAAAGCCTGCTGAAGCTGGAAAAAGAGCTCGGACATGCCGCTGGTGGCCACCAACGACAGCCACTACCTGTGCGAGGACGATTCGCACGCGCAGGACGTGATGCTGTGCATCCAGACGGGCAAGTCGATTCACGACACCAACCGGATGAAGTTTCACGGCAACCAATTCTTTGTGAAGAGCTATGCCGGAGATGGCCAAGGTGTTCCTGGGTTACGAGCGGGTGCTGGCGCGCACACTGGAAATTGCCGAGCGCTGCAACGTTCGGCTGGAGAAGGTGCATGATCCCTTCCCGCAGTTTGAGGTACCGTCGGGCTACTCGATTCCGGACTATTTCGAGCACGTGACACGCGAAGGTTTCGCGCGGCGGGTGAAGGTGCTGCGTGAATTGCAGACCATGGGCCGGCTGAAGCACTCGATTGAAGATTACGAGCGGCGGCTGGCCACCGAGATCGCCATCATCCGGCAGATGCAGTTTCCGGGGTACTTCCTGATCGTGTGGGATTTCATCCGCTACGCGCGAGGAGCATCGACATTCCGGTTGGGCCCGGCCGTGGATCGGCGGCAGGTTCGCTGGTGGCCTACGCGCTACAGATTACGGACATCGACCCGTTGCAGAACGAGCTGCTGTTCGAGCGCTTCCTGAATCCGGAGCGCATCAGCATGCCCGATATCGACATCGACTTCTGCATGAACCGGCGCGGGGAAGTCATCAACTACGTGACGCGAGAAGTACGGGCGCGACCAGGTGGCGCAGATCATCACCTTCGGCACGATGGCCACCAAGGCGGCGATGAAGGACTCCGGGCGTGCGATGGACATCCCCTACGCCGATGTCGATCGCATCGTGAAGATGGTGCCGCCCACGTTGAACATCACCATCGATCAGGCGCTGAAGGATTCGCCCGCTCTGGCCGCGGCCTATGAAAACGAGCCGCAGACCAAGGAACTGATCGACACCGCGAAGAAGCTTGAGGGGTTGGTACGCAACGCGGGGGTGCACGCGGCGGGGGTAGTGATCTCGCCGCAGCCGCTTACGGACCTGGTGCCGCTGCACCGCACCAAGAACGATGAAATCGTGACCGCCTATGACATGAAGGCGGTGGAGAAGCTGGGCCTGCTGAAGATGGACTTCCTGGGGCTCACCACGCTGACGATCATCGACGATGCGCTGCGGCTGATTGAGCAGACGCGCGGGGAAAAGATCGATCTGGAGAAGCTGGCGCTGGACGACCAGACAACCTACGAGAAGGTGTTCCACACCGGTTTGACATCTGGGGTGTTCCAGTTTGAATCGCACGGCATGCGCGATGTTTTGCGCCGCTACAAGCCCACGGCAGTGGAGGACCTGACCGCGCTGAACGCGCTGTACCGGCCAGGCCCGATCCAGGGTGGCATGATCGACGACTTCATCGATCGCAATTGCGGCCGCAAGAAAATTGAGTATGAGCTGCCGGAGCTGGAGCCCATCCTGAAGGAGACGCTGGGCGTCATCGTCTACCAGGAACAGGTGATGCAGATCGCCAACCGGCTGGCCGGCTACTCGCTGGGTGAAGCCGACCTGCTGCGCCGCGCCATGGGCAAGAAGAAGGCCGAGGAGATGGCCAAGCAGCGCGAGCGCTTCGTGCAGGGCGCGCAGGAGCGCGGCTTTCCCCACAAGAAGATCGCAAAGATCTTCGACCTGATGGAGCAGTTCGCGGGATACGGCTTCAACAAGTCGCACTCGGCGGCCTATGCGCTGCTGGCGTACCAGACGGCCTATCTGAAGACGCATTACCCGGTGGAGTTCATGGCGGCGCTGCTGACCTCGGTTTCCGGCAGCACCGATGACGTGGTGAAGTACATCAATGAATGCCGCGAGATGGGGATTGCGGTCGAACCGCCGGACATCAACGTCAGCGATGCCTACTTCACGCCGCACGGGGAGGCGATTCGCTTTGGTCTGGCGGCGGTGAAGAACGTGGGGCACAACGCCATTGAGTCGATTGTGAAGGCCCGCAAGGAGCATGGCGACTTCAAGTCGGTGTACCAGTTCTGCGAGAAGGTCGATCTGCACCTGCTGAATAAGCGGGTGGTGGAGTCGCTGATCAAGAGCGGCGCGATGGATGCGCTGGGACGGCGCGCGCAGTTGATGGCCGTGATTGACAGTGCCATGGAGCAGGCGCAAAAGGCGCAGCGCGATCGCCTGCTGGGACAGCACGGATTGTTCGGCGTCTTTCAGCAGGAGGACGAAGCACAGCAGCAGGAGAAGCCGCTGCCCAACATTCCTGACTGGGATGAGCACACGCGGCTGGGCAATGAGAAGGAAATCCTGGGCTTCTTCATCACCGGGCATCCGTTGGAGAAGTATCGCGAGAAGCTGCTGGACTTCAACGCCAAGACCACGACAGAGATCTGCGACCTGAAAGCCTCGACGGGCAAGGACGAACACGCTGGTGGGAGGAATTCTGAAGGGGATTCGCGTCGCCAAGTCGAAGAAGGGTGACTTGTACGCGCAGGGACAACTGGAAGACATGAACGGGTCGGTGGATGTGTTGTGCTTTGCCGACCCTACAAGCGGCTGGCGGAAAAGTTGAAGCTGACGGTGCCGGTGCTGGTGAGCGGCGGGGTGCGCGTGGAAGAAGGCTCGAACCCGAAGATGATGATTGGTGACATCACGCCGCTGGAAGAGGCCAAGCCGAAATTGCCCAGCCATCTGCGGATCAAGGTGCGCACTGGAGAGTGCGTCGCCGACGACCATCGACGATTTGCACGAGTTGTGCCGTGAGCGCAAAGGCGAGGCGCGGGTGCTGTTCGATCTGGAGCGCAAAGGGGACTTCACCGTGGTGATGGAGGCGGAAGGCTATAATGTGATGCCGGACCGCGCGTTCATCAATCGGGTAGAAGAGTTGTGCGGACGCGGCAGCGTGCGTCTTCTTGATTAAGATTAAGGGAGTGCCGCTGATTACATGACCTGGGAATGCCTTGGGCAACGAAGCTGAGCTAACGCTTCTGCAAACGGGAATACTGCCTGCGGTGGATTATTGGATCTCCGCAGTGGAAGCTGTTTACCGCGCCGCCACCACACGAGAAAACATAAATATGGAAGCCGCTTCAAAAGCGCAAGACGAGCTGGAACGCATCGAAAATCAGATTCAGCAGCTGCAAGGCGCCGCCGGCGACAACCAGCAGGCCCAGAAAGAGCTGCAAGGGTTGCACGAGCGGGTGGAAGCGCTGCGCCGGCAGATGTCGGGGGTGCTGACCGCGTGGGAGCGCACCGAACTGGCGCGTCACGCCAACCGTCCGTATCCGCTGGACTACATCGAGCGCATCTTTCCCGACTTCAGCGAAATTCATGGCGATCGCAACTTTGGCGACGACGCGGCCATGGTGTGCGGCATGGCGCGCTTTCGCGGCCGGGAAGTGCTGCTGCTGGGGACGCAGAAGGGACGCGACACCAAGCAGCGGGTGCATCGCAATTTCGGGCAGCCCAATCCCGAGGGCTATCGCAAGGCGCTGCGGGCGATGAAGTTTGCCGAGAAGTGGGGACGGCCGATCATCTCGCTGGTGGACGTAGTGGGAGCGTATCCCGGGCTGGGCGCGGAAGAACGCGGACAGGCCGAGGCCATCGCCCACAACCTGCGCGAGATGGCACGCTTGAAGGTCCCGTTCATCGCGGTGATCACCGGCGAGGGCGGCAGCGGTGGAGCGCTGGCGATTGCGGTTGCCGATCGCGTGTTGATGATGGAGAACAGCGTGTACTCGGTAATTTCGCCCGAAGGCTGCGCGTCGATCATGTGGCGCGACTCCAATAAGAAGGATGTAGCGGCGCAGGCGTTACGGATTACGGCTAAGGATAATCTGGAGCTGGGCATTTGCGATGAGGTGATTCCCGAGCCCGCGGGCGGCGCGCATCACGATCACGAAGCTGCGGCGAACGCGGTGGCTGATGCGTTGGAGAAGAATCTGGCGGAGCTGGAGAAGATGCCGTTGCAGGCGATGCTGGATGCGCGGTACAAGAAGTTCCGCACCATGGCCCAGTATTTCCGGACCGAAGGCACGTAGAGCGGACGGAATTGCTTTCGGGTTGCCCCCCGATGAAACGGTGGGTTTTCTTTTTGTCCCGCGTTGCCGATTATTCGCGCTCGTTGCGGGGGAGGACGAATTCGCTGGGGGGCCATGGGCCGCTGAGGCGGAGGCGGATGCCGACGCCGGGGCCGGCGGAGCGCAGCGAGGTCAGGAAACGCTCGCGGTCAGCGCGCGGCACCAGGGCAAACCAGCGGTGGGTTTTTCGCTCCTGGCGGGAACGCCACTCTTTAACGGAATCCCCAGTCACACCTTTTAGTTTCTGTTCCACTGCGGCGACCCGGCCGGCGGCTTGCTGGCGGCGTTTCAAATATTCGCGGCCGCTCACCGGAGTTGCCAAATCTGCTGCCTGCTCCTCGGTCCAGCTTCCCACGATTTCGTATTGCAACGCGTTATCCACCTTGTGCAGCGCGGCGTGATAAAGCTCACGCTCGGGAGCGAGATGCTGCTCCATGGCTTCGGCATTTACCAGCAGGGTGGGAAAGTGAAATGCGATGGGAGTGGTGACGGCCAGGACTTCGCGGAGCACCTGCTGAAATTGGGTCGACGATTTCTTCAGAGCTTCGGGCTCGATGAGGCAGGCTTCAGGATCGTCGAGGTTGCTCCAATAGACGCGGACGCCGAGCATTTCACTCGACTGAACGGCGCTCTCGCAGATTCCCGTGGAAACGCTGACGGCGGGGGCGAGATGCGGTGACACAATAAAGTAGGCAGGGCATGTCGATCCATTCTTAGTTTATGGCACCGGACGCGGAAGCGCATTGCCGGCGCTGGGACAGCTGAGACGCATTTCTCCCATGACGAAGGCGGCGCGCGTGCGTCTTATGGATTGGCTGCGCGGAAAGCCGAGACATTCGGAAGCACCTTGCGGCAAACTGGAACAGGCTGCTGAAAACTCGCTTTGCCCCTGCGGTGTCGTCGGCTGAAGCCGACTCAGCGACGGGGATAAATGGCTTAGACGCTGGCCTGAGGGCCAGCTCTACCTGACCCCTCGCGGAAAATGGAGTGGTTTGGAGTTCCGGAGGGGCCTCGCGTACCATGGAAGTTCAACCAGCGACCTACCTATGAGACCAGTTTTCGCCGCATCCTGCCTGATTCTTCTCTCCCTCACGACCGGCTTTGCACAACAGATTCCGAGCGGGAAAGAACCCACGCCGCTACCTTCGTCGAAGGACACGACCCAGCAAAGCACGGGCAAGGACAACGCCCAGGGCGGACCGGCGCAGGCGCCCACGCCGCCTGACTATTCGCAGGAAGCGTTCGTGGTGCAGCACTTCAGCGAGACCATGCGCTTTGAGAACGATGGCACGGGCCGCGACCAGACCGACGCCGAAATCAAGATCATGAGCGAGAGCGGCGTGCAGGCCCTGGGCCAGTTGAAGGTCGGTTACAGCGCGCTGAGCGACAAGCTGGAGATCGCCTACGTCAGGGTACACAAGCAGGACGGAACCGTGGTGACGGCGCAGGAGTCGGCCATCCAGGATCTGACGTTTCCCGACGCGCCGGTCTATACCGATTATCACGAGAAGCACATCAGCGTACCCTCGCTGCGCCCAGGCGACGTGCTGGAATACCGTTTCATTCGCACCACGGCGAATCCGCTGGACCCGGGACAATTCTGGACCAGCTACAACTTCTCGGAGAAGGGCATCGTCCTCGAAGAGCAGTTGGAGATCAACGTCCCCAAGGACCGGCAGATCAAGCTGAAGACCAAGCCCGGTTTCGATGCCAAGATTACGGAAGAAGGCGACCGGCGCATCTATCGCTGGTCGCATGCGCGACTGAAAGACGAAGACGAGAGCGCCAAGAAGAAAAAGAAGAAGGGTCCCAAGCCTGACGATGAAGTTCCCACGGTTCAGCTCACCACTTTCAAGAGTTGGCAGGAACTGGGCGCGTGGTACGCCGTGCTGGAGCGCGACCGCCGCATTCCGGATTCAGCGGTGAAGGCCGAGGCCGATGCGCTGGTGAAGGGCAAGACCGACAACATGGCGAAGGTGAAGGCGCTGTATGACTATGTGTCGCGCAACATCCGCTATGTGAGCTTGTCGTTTGGCTTGGGACGCATTCAGCCACATGCCGTCGGGCGAGGTACTGGCCAACGGTTACGGCGATTGCAAGGACAAGAACACGTTGCTGGCGGCGCTGCTGAAGGCGGAGGGCTTCGACTCTACGTCGATTCTGATTGGCTCGCACCTGAAGTTGGATCCGGATGTTCCATCGCCGGCGCAGTTCGACCACGTGATTACGCGGGTTCCGGTCGACGGCAAAGAGATCTGGCTGGACAGCACGCCGGGGGTAGCGCCGTTCCGCATGCTGTCGTCGAATTTGCGCGGGAAAGAAGCGCTGGCCATTCCTCCCAACGGCAACGCCGAGTTGGTGTGGACACCGACGGAGCTGCCCTTCGAAATGTTCGATCGCACCACCGTGCAGGGCAGCGTGGATGACAACGGCAAGCTGACGGCGCACGTGAACATCACCGGCCGCAGCGATACTGAACTGATTCTGCGGTACACCATGCGGCAGATGCCCAGCAACCGCTGGAAAGACATCTTCGACTACATGCTGCAACGGACCAACGTGCGCGGGGCGGAGATCACCAACGTGAAGGCGACCGATCCCGGCGCGACGGACGATCCGCTGACGGTGGACTTCGATATTGCGGTAGCACAACTACTTTGACTGGTCGGCGGCGGAGTCGAAGTTCCCGCTGCCGCTGGCGACTATCACGCTTCCGGGAATGGCAGACGAAGACGATTCGCAAGCTCCCAGCGATGAGCCCTTGAAGCTGGGCGGAATCCTGGACAACACTGCCGATTTGAAGCTGACCTTCCCGGCGAAGTACACGGTGAAGGCGCCTATAGGTGTGGATGTGAAGCGCGACTACGCCGAATATCACTCCAAGTATTCGTTCGAGAATGGTGTGTTTACCAGCAAGCGCGAAGCGAAGCTGCTGGCGCGGGAGATTCCGGCCAGCCGCGAAGAGGACTACGCGGCGTTCCGCCGGGTGGTGACGGCCGATGAAGCGCAGGAGGTCACGCTACAGAACAGCCAGCCCGGAGCAGCGGGCGCGGGCGGCAGCGAGTCGGCCAGCGACCTGAACGAGTCGGCCATGCAGGCGCTGACGAATCAGCACTACGATCTGGGCGTGCAGTTGCTGCAGCGAGTGCTGAAGCTGGATCCGAAGTATAAGGGTGCGTGGGACAACCTGGGCCGCGCCTACATTGCGCTGGGCAAAGACGACTTGGCGGTGGAAGCCTTCAAAAAACAGATCGAGATCAATCCGTACGATGAGTTTGCGTACAACGGTTTGGGATTCGTGTATCAGCGGCAGTCGAAGTTCGATGACGCGATTGCGATGTTCCAGAAGCAGATTGAGATCAACCCGCTCGACCAGAACGCGCACGCGAATCTGGGCAACCTGCTGGTGAACCAGAAGAAGTTTGCCGAGGCGATTCCTGAGCTGGAGAAGGCGATCAGCATTTCGCCGAAGAATCCTTTGCTGGAGATTGTGCTGGGGCAGGCCTACATTGCGACCAACCAGACAGACAAGGGGATGGCCGCGTTTGAGAAGGCCATCTCGCTGTCGCCCAGCCCACTGACCTGGAACAACATTGCCTACTCGCTGACCGAGCAGGATGTGCAACTGGACCGTGCCGGCAAGTATGCCGATTCGGCCATCAACGCCACCGAGACGCAATTGCGCGACGTCACGCTGGATAACCTGCGCATGCAGGACCTGGGCACCACGCAGTTGCTGTTTGCGGTATGGGACACCAAGGGCTGGGTGGACTTCAAGCAGGGCAACATGGACCAGGCCGTGCAGTACATCACGGCGGCGTGGGAGGCGGGCGCGACCGGCGACGAAGCCGAACATCTGGGCGAGATTTACGAGAAGCAGGGCAAGAAAGACCAGGCAATTCGTTACTACGCGATGTCGCTGGTGGCGGAAAATGCCAGTCCGGTTGCCCGCGCGAAGCTGACGGCGATGGGCCTGAAGGACAAGGACATCGATGCCAGGATGGCAGCGGCCCGCGGCGAGATGCAGAAGGATCGCACGGTCACACTGAAGAAGACCGACAAGGGCACGGCCGAGTTCTACCTGTTGTTGTCGCCGGGCAAGGTGGAGCAGGTGAAGTACATCAAGGGCGATGACAACCTGAAGCCGCTGACTGACCTGTTGATGAAGACTGACGTGGGCATGAAGTTCCCTCCGGGAACGCAGGCGCACGTGGTAAGGCGCGCGATAGTCCGCTGCGGAACGACGGCTCCGGCTCCGTGCACGGTAGAGTTGTTGCCGTCATCGATGGTGCGGTCGCTCGACTAGAGCAATCGCACGCTGTAAGTAGTGAGGAGTTTGCGATGAGCGATTTGCGTTATCCCATCGGGAAGTTTGCCTGGACGCCGCCGGCCGACGAGAAGCAGGCGGCGGCCGATCGCCAGAAGTACATTGCGGTGATTGCCGGCATTCCGGCGAAGATGCAGGCGACGGTGAGCGGCATGAGTGCTGAGCAACTGGACACGCCGTATCGTCCCGAGGGATGGACGGTGCGGCAGGTGTTGCATCATGTGCCGGAGAGCCACATGAATGCGTATATCCGGTTCAAACTGGCGCTGACGGAGAAGGAGCCTGCGATCAAGCCTTATGACGAAGCGGCGTGGGCCAAGCTGCCCGACAACCAGGTGACGCCGGTCGAGGTTTCGCTGCAACTGCTGGCGGCGCTGCACGCGCGCTGGACGGACGTTTTGCGGTCGATGCAACCGTCCGATTTTGGACGCACACTGTACCATCCCGAACACGGCGTCCTGCCGCTGGAGCGGATGCTGGCCATGTACGCGTGGCATTCGAACCATCATCTGGCGCACATTACCTCGTTGCGCGATCGCATGGGCTGGCAGTAGTCACTGCGTTTCAAATACAAACTGGTTAATATTGGTGGGACGAACGCGCGTCTGCGTGCGACGCATGCACGTTAGTTGAATGCGAAGTGAAACGTAGTGTCCGTTGGTACCACCGGCGCTTACGTCGCTGGGCGGGTGTCGTCCAAATTGAGTGCGGAAAAAGTTTTCCTGGGGAGAACTTTTCCGGCGCAGGGCACGTATATAGCTTCAGGATCAGAAGGACGGGTGTGCGGCTGAGGCTGGCACGCCAAGTGCAAGGAACAAGTTAGCGCAAGCGAAAAACATCAGGGGCCAGACAGAATGTTTCGCCAGCGGTTTGGCGGCCCAGGCGAAGCAAAGATGAGGGAAGCTAGTGGCGTCTCTCGGCTGTCCGACCCCGAGGCTACATTCTATGCATCGCGGCGGGGAGTGCAAGCATTTCCCGCACCCATCCCGGCGAATTGTGCCGGGGAGACGTACTCCGCGAGGGCCGCCAGAACGACAGTCAAAAGCAAGGAGATAAAGCAATGACTCGTACACTGGCCCGTGTTGCCCTGTTTGTGTTTGCCCTCACCCTTTCCCTCAGCGCTTTCGCCGCAACCAAATCGGATACGGTGACGCTCTACCACGACGCACAGATTAACGGAAAGACTCTTCCTGCCGGCGAGTACCAGGTCAAGTGCGAGACCACCGGCTCGACAGCTCAAGTGAAATTCATGAAGAGCGGTAAGGAAGTGGCGTCGGGAAGCGGCCAGGTAAAGCCGTTGACCGCGACCCCGGAACATACCCAAGTGATCACCACCGGTGGTGGCAGTGGTGCGGCGATGATCAGCGAGATTGATTTCGGCCACAGCAACAGCGCGGTAAGTTTTGACGAGCGGCGCGATGTCGAGCGCTGGACGTTAATACGTCGAGTGAGCCGAAACGTAAGAGTGGGAACAGGGAGCGTGAAGCTCCCTTTTTTTCATCTTCACGAACCGAGAGTACCTCGACAAGAACGACGTTTGGGAGATTCTCAGTTTCCCCATGTTTAACGTGTACGCTGATGCTCGACCCCTCCTGAACGAGGAACAGAAGTCTGACCCCTCAGCCTATGCAGGTTTTTCTTCCTTAATGGCAGACATGCAACAAATTGAAGCCAGTAAAAATCGAGGGGTCGATGACCACCCGAGCCAAGACGACATTTATGGTTTCTATCTTGGCGCCTTCGAGACAAACAGCGGAGCGCCACCAGCTCGCGGCCCGCGGAAAAGAAATATGCATCCTTGATAGTGGTCCCCTGAGCCCGAGTTTTCAAGACACTGCACACGTAACATATTTCCGTTTTTTTGGCTCAAGAATTGCGGCATCGTTGTTTGTAAGCATCCGGTAAAAAGCGCCCGTTCCGGACACACAACGCGAATCGAGTTTGCGGCTGCCTCGTCCATATAGGTGTTGAGCAATTTCTTAGGAGGCAGTTCTCATGAAAGGTAAGTTTCCAGCTTTTATTTCTAGCTTGGTACTGGTCGCAGCTTTTACGCTGCCGGCAATGGCGAAGGACAAGTCGAGCGAAGTACAGATTTATGAGCCGACGCAGATTAGTGGTACTACACTGCAGCCCGGAATCTACAAGGTGAAGATGACCGATGGTGCGACTCCGACGGTTACGTTTCTACACAATGGCAAGCAGGTAGCCAGCGTGACTGGTCAGGCGGTGCAGTTGGCGAAGACACCGAGCGCCACATCCGTCACATCGGACAACAGCGGAAGCATCCCGCAGATTGCGGAGATTGATTTTGAAGGCTCGCAGACGGGAGTGACGTTCACGTCGCATGCGACTACGACCGCCCAGGGCGAGTAATTCGACGATGTAACACAAATCATGGTCAACAGGTGTTCCGGTGATGGCTCGCGGAATGGCCTGTTGACCATGTCTATTGGCACACTACTTCCAGCCTGAGCTACCAGACCTTACATATCTTATCGGCGGGCTTCACCATGGGCGAGCCGGCTTTGCAACTAAAGGCAGCGCCGAACTCCGGCATGTTTACGACCACGCCGTTAATGCGGTACTTCGCCGGTGAGTGCGGATCGGTGATGGCGCGGGCGCGAAGGTCTTCAGGACGGTCGTTCTCGCAAGCCCACTGCGCCAACCCAACGAAGAAGCGCTGGTCCGGGGTGAGGCCGTCGCGCTCGGTCAGTTGCATGTTCTTGTCGGCATCTTTCCAGGCGATGTAAGCCAGGATGGTGCCGCCCAGGTCGGCCACGTCTTCGCCTTCGGTCAGCTTGGAGTTGAGGTGAATGTCGTCGACGACGACATACTTGGCGTACTGGTCCACGACACAGTCAGCGTGTTTCACGAACTGCGCCGCATCCTGGGTGGTCCACCAATCTTTCAGGTTTCCCTTGGCATCGAACTGGCGGCCTTCGTCGTCGAAGCCGTGGGTGAGTTCGTGGCCGATGGTGGAGCCGGTGTTGCCGTAGTTGGGAGCGTCGTCCATCTTGGCGTCATACAACGGCGGCTGGAGAACACCGGCGGGGAAGTTGATGTCGTTCATCTGCGGGTTGTAGTACGCGTTGACGGTGGGGGGAGTCATGTCCCACTCGCTGCGGTCGACCGGCTTGGAAATTTTGTTGAACTCGCGATGGTTCTCGAAGACCTCGGCGCGGTCGGAGTTGCCATAGAAGTCGTCACGGGTGATGACCACCGAGGTGTAATCGCGCCACTTGTCGGGATAGCCGACCTTGTTGCGGATGGAGTGGAGCTTGTTCAAGGCCTGCTGTTTAGTCTGCGGGCTCATCCAATCCAACTGCTGGATGCGCATGGCCATAGCGTCTTCGATTTCCTGCGTCATCTTTATGGTGGCGGCCTTCAGCTCCGGCGGGAAGGTCTTGCGGACGTATTCCTGTCCCAGGGCCTCGCCCAGTTGTTCGTCGACATATTCCACGCAACGCTTCCAGCGCGGCTGTAATTCCTTGGCGCCGTGCAGATACTTGCGATAGAAGTCGAATTCCTCGTTCACGAACGCGGAGGAAAGATACGGGGCACGCGAGTTGGCGACGTGGAAGCGCAAATAGTTCTTCCAGTCGTCGAGCGAAGCGGAAGCCAGCTGGGCATTCCACTCCTTCATGAACTCCGGCGACTCCACGTTGACGATTTCGAAGGGGGGCACCTGGCTGGCGGCGAAATAGCTGGTCCAGTCGAAGTTCGGTGCCAAGCTGCGCAACTCCGCCAGCTTCATCTTGTGGGTGACCTTGTAGGGATCGCGCTGATCGACGCGGGTGAGGGAAGCCTTGGCCAGCGAGGTTTCCATGCGCAGCACCACACCGGCCTGTTGTTTGGCCTGGGCAGGATCGTCGCCCAGCATTTCGAAGATTTTCTGCACGTATTGCAGGTAACGCTCGCGGATCTCCTTCGACTTGGGATCGTCCTTGGTGTAGTAGTCGCGGTCGGGAAGGCCAAGTCCACCCTGAACGACGGCGATGATCATGGCATCGGAGTTGTCAGGGTCGGGCTGCGAGCCGCTGCCGAAGAGGAGTTCATCGCCGGCGAGATGGAGATGGGCGGCAACCGGCGCCAGGTCGTGGACGCTCTTGATGGCCTGGATCTCAGCCAAATCGGGCTGCATTGGTTTGGCGCCGAGCTTCTCGATGCTGGTCTCATCCATGCAGGCGGCGTAATAGTCGCCGGTCTTCTGGGTGACGGCGTCCCGATCTTTGGCGGCCGCAGCTTCTTCCAGAATGCCCCGCAGATACAGCAAATTGTCCTGGTAGAGCTTGCCGTAGACGCTCCACGAGGTCTGGTCGGAAGGGATGGGGTTTTTCTTCTGCCAGCCGCCACAGGAGTACTGATAGAAGTCAACGCAAGGGTCGGCCGTCCGATCCATCGAGGGGACGTCGAGACTGGGGGTGTAGGGCAGAATCGGCTCGACATACATCTGGGTGGTGGGGGCGTTGGCCGGCGCGGTTGCAGGTGAATTGGTCTGCTGAGCGATGGCGGAGGCGGCTAACAGGGCGGTTGATAGTAAGGCTATGCTGAGGCGCAAAACGGTCCTCCGAGGAACCGTTGAGGATAGCAGAGCTGCTGCTGCAAAGCGAAGCTTGGTCATTACGGGAAATGCTTCCCAAACCCGGCTTAGAGAGTGGATTGGGAAGCAAAAAAAGATTTGCATTTGGTTATAGTTCAGTTACTCTGCTAGCCTATACACACTTTGCGGTCGTCCAAGGTACGTGGTTCTGTGAGATGGGAGTTCCATCGAAGGCTGCGCTCGGCCTGGCCGGTCGATCCCCCGGAGTGGCGTCCAAAACCAGCTTCTACCGATTCGACAAGGAGATCCATGAAAGGGCTCAAACCTTTTCTGTCCCTGGGAATGGGACTGTTCGTTCTCATGCTGCTTGCCGGCTGTGCCAGCCATGCACCGGCTAACAGCCCCGGCGCACTCAACATCGCGCAATTCACGCTATCGGATGGAGTCGTCGGCCTGTCGTACAAGCAGCTGCTGATTGCTTCGGGCGGACTGACCCCATATACGTGGACGATTTCGGCGGGAGCGCTTCCCCCGGGGTTAAGCCTGAGTACGGACGGCCTCATCACCGGCACTCCAACACAGGACCCGAATCTTACCTATCCGCAGACTTACAATTTCACGGCCAAGGTAGTTGACTCACAGACGCCGGTGGCAGCCTACAACTCGCTGTCTACCAGCATCACCATTCAACCGGTTTTGACCCTGGCTTCGGTTACCCTGCCGACGGGCACGGTGAATGTGCCGGGCTATTCGGCGACCATTTCCGCCTCTGGCGGTTTAGCGCCGTACACATGGGCAGTGGCTTTCGGCAGCTTGCCCGCTGGCCTGACGCTTGATCCGGTGAAGGGCATCATTTCCGGTACGCCGACGGATGCCGGCGAGTACACCTTCACCATCCAGGTGAGCGATGCCGATTCGGAAGTGGCGACGGCGGTATTCACCCTGACGGTGGTCGGCAGGCTACAAGGCAACTACGCCTTCACTTTTAACGGATACGACAACGGAGTGCCGTTCTACACCGTGGGCACGTTCTGCGCGGACGGAAATGGCAACATCAATCCGACGGGCAATTCGTCTTGTCCGGGTAGTGTGAATAGCTGTAACGGCGGCGCCACGGGAATTTACACGCTGGACCAGAGCGGTCCGAGTGGGGTGTCCACTTGCGTGCCGTTCACCGGGACCTATAACGTTCCTACGGGATCGAACTTCGGCACGATAACGCTGGTGTCGTCGCTTGGTACGTATGTGTACACGGTGGTGATCTCCAGCACCGCGGACTCCAAGTTCATCCTGGCGGACCCGACGAACCATCCCGACAGCGTGGGGCTCAGGGCTGGTGAAGAAGCAGACAGCGATGGCCCTGTCGCTGACCGGTTCGGTTACTAATTACAGTTTCGGCTTCCTCGGAAACGATACTGGAGGTAACCGTGACGTCGGAGCCGGCATGTTCGCCATGAACACCTCGTATGCGGTGACCGGCGGCGCCGAAGACACCAATGACAACGGTACGCCTTCGGGTGAGATCATCATCAACGGAGGTACGGTGGGTACGCCGGACGCCAATACAGGACGTGCGGTTCTCAGCCTGACCACGGCGAGCGGCACCACCAATTATGCCTACTACGTGGTGTCACCGACGGAGCTGGTTGCGGTGGGGACCGACGCCAGTGCGCCGCAGACCCTGCTGGACATCCTGCAGCAGCAGCAGACGGGGGTGGGCGGCTTGACGGTATGCAAGCCTTCTCCTCCGGCCAACAACTGCCAGAGCGCGTTGGAATTCAACGGCAGCTCAACCGGTACAGCGGTTCCGGAGGCGCAGATTGGCGTGGTGACCTTCGACGGCTCGGGCAACATTGCCCGTACCGACGGGTTGCCGGGCTATTACGCCGACCAGAACCTGGGTGGGGCCATCAGCACGGTGAGTTACTCGGCGGGTACATACTCGCTGGATGCCACCTGCGGATCGCTCACCACTTGCGGCCGGGTCACGCTGACGCTGCCGGGCGATTCCACGCCTCCGGTCTGGTACCTGGTAGCCCCGGGACAAGCATTCTCGGTGGGTACCGATACCACGGCAGTGATATCGGGCACGGTGCAGCCGCAGAGCGGAGGGCCGTTCACCATCGCTTCGTTGCTGGGTTCGTACCTGGGTGGAACCATCACCCCGGTGCTGCCGGTCATTACCAACGAAGTCGATGTGGAGTTCACCCCGCCGCCGGGAGGTACCCTGGACATCACCTACGACAACGCTGGGCCTTCCGGGTTCTACTCGGGGCTGACGTACAACGGATTGCCCTACGACTGCGGCACCTTGGGACAGCCCGCCTGTACGGCGATGGGTACGGCGTTTGGACGGTTCGAGGTGACCAACCCAGACGACAATGGACAGTTGACGATCCTCTACCTCGTTTCGGGATCAGCCGGAGCCACTGGTTCCAAGACCGGCGTCGTCGAGATGAATGTGGGAGATGTCGTTGGCACGGTAGGGTCGGGTAGCAAGACAGTAGTTGACACCCACCCCCGCCTGACCGTATTAGGTAGATAGTCGCAGAGACGTCGAGGTTGAAGTCGGATGTGAGCCGGTATCCAGAGATGGATGCCGGCTTTTCCTGTTAGCGCGGCTGGGGGCAGAATTTGCCGGAAAAATAGCCGGTAAACCAAGGTATACTTTGGGAAAAGCTGGCTTCGGGCAAGCCTTTCGATACGTTAGCCGGCGCGGGAAGGTAGGCTGAGTGGCTGGGGATCCAGAGGGAGCGGCGCGGCGAGCGCGCGATGGGGTTGGTGTATCCAGCGGGGAAAGCTCCGCTTCGGTGCCGAATCCTGCCTTTGATCCGGAAGGCGCCACCCTGCCCGGAGTTGATCTAAGCAATACTAATTCGCAAGGTACCCCTCAAGGCCAGTCCTTACCCAAGTCTGCACCCCCCTCCGGGGTGGGCAACGCGGGCGCAGATGCCATGACCGTGGTGGAAGGCGGAGCCTCAAAACCACCTTCTTCTGGCAGCACTCCGCCGCATCCCATCTTCTCGTCGATTGGCGCGACCATCTTCCACGAGGGCGACGTCCTCGGCGGCCGCTACGAAATTCACAAGATGCTGGGCATGGGCGGCATGGGCGCCGTCTACAAAGCGCGCGACATGGAAGTGGAGCGTGCGGTTGGGCTCAAGGTCATTCGCCCCGACCTGGCGGGAAATCCGGCCATCCTGGCGCGCTTCAAACAGGAGTTGGTGCTGGCGCGGCAGGTTACGCACAAGAACATTATCCGCATTTACGACCTGAACGAAGCCGACGGCGTGAAGTTCATCACCATGGAGTACATCGAGGGTGAGGACTTGCGCACCATCCTGACGCGGCAGGGCAAGCTATCGCCGGAAGAGGCGGTGGGCATCATCCTGCAGACCTGCGCGGGATTGCAGGCGGCGCACGTGGAAGGCGTGATTCACCGCGACCTGAAGCCCAGCAACATCATGCAGGACCAATCCGGGCGCGTGGTCATTATGGACTTCGGCCTGGCACGCACGGTGCAGGGCGACGGCATGACCCAGACCGGCATGATGATCGGGACGATGGAGTACATGTCGCCCGAGCAGGCCATGGGCAAGGACCTGGATGCGCGGTCCGACCAATTCTCGGTAGGGCTGATCTTCTACGAGCTGCTGAGCGGCTTCATTCCGTTCCATGCGGAGAGTGCCATCGCCAGCCTGGTGAAGCGTACCCAGGAGCGCGCGGTGCCGCTGGTGGACGTGGATTCGTCCATTCCACCGGATCTGAGCAACATTGTCGCCAAGTGCCTGGAGCGCGATCCGCAGGACCGGTTTGCTTCAGTCGACGACCTGATCGACGAGCTGCTGGTGTGGCAGGGAAAGAAAGTTCGTTCCGGGCAGTCGATCACCAGCCGGCCAGTGATGTCTACGGTGGCTCCGGTGGCGGTGCCGGTTCCGGCGAAGCAGTCGCCGAAGAAGTGGATTGCCATTGGCGTGGCGGCGCTGGTTCTAGCCGTCGGCGCGGTGGTGGGCGTACGGTACGCCACCAGGCCGGGTACGGGAGGCGCCGGGGACGGTTCGGCAGTACAAGGTCCGGTCACCTCGCTGGCGATTGTTCCCTTCTACAACGCGTCGGGCGATGCCAGCGTGAACTGGATGGGTGTGAGCATTGCTGAGGCGCTGAGCTCCGATATTGGGCAGTCAGCGCACTTGCGGCTGGTTTCGCCGGACCGCTTGCAGCAGGTGCTGCATGATCTGGGTGTTTCGTCTCAGTCGCAACTGGATTTGTCGACGCTGCGGCGCATAGCCGATTACACACACGCCGACACCATCGTCTCCGGCAAGTACGAGAAGTTCGGCGACCAGACGCGCATCGGCGTAACCATCCATGACTTCAAGAACGATCACGACGAGACCTTGACGGCGGACGTGCCCAACGAGAACGACCTGCTGGGCTCGCTGGAGAAGCTGTCGGTCAGCCTGCGCGAAAAGGTGGCGGCGTCCCCCGAAGTGCTGAAGGAGTTGCAGACGCACTCGCAGCACGTGACCACCAAGTCGATCCCGGCGTTGAAGGCCTATGACGAGGGATCGCAGCTGATGCGCGAAGGCAACAACACTCAGGCGCTGGCCAAGTTCCAGGAAGCCACGATAGACGATCCTACCTTCGCGATGGCGTTCTCCAAGCTGGCGCAGGCGTACGCTGCCACCGGATTTGAAGACAAGGCGGAAACAGCCTCGCGGCGCGCAGTGGAATTGAGCGATAACCTGCCGGAGCAGGACCGCTACGTGATCAAGGCGAACCACGCCAGCATCATGCACGACACGGCTAAGGCGATCGAGGCGTATGAGAACCTGGCGAAACTAAGGCCGGATGATCCCGACGTGCAGTTCCGGCTGGCCAAGCTGTATCAGGAAGCCAGCAACTTCGACCAGGCCAAGAAGTATCTGGCGAAGGTGCTGGCGTCGGACCCGAAGAATGTGGGAGCGCTGCTGGCCAGCGGACAGGTGGATCTGCTGACCGGAAATTACCAAGCTGCGCTCGATCCACTGACCAACGCGTTGAACCTGGCAATCCAGTTCGACAACCAGGAAGAGAAGGGCGCAATCCTGTCGTCGCTGGGTCTGGCGTATCAGTATCTGGACAAGCCCGAGGACGCGCTGCGCAATTATCAGCAGGCGCTGGAGATTCGCAAGAAAGTTGGCGATCAGCGGGGAGTGGCGAGCACGCTGGGACAGTTGGCGCAGTTGCAGGAGACCGCCGACCCCAAGGCCGCGCTGCAGGATTACAACCAGGCCATCGAGATCCAGCGCAAGATTGGCGACAACAAGGGACTGGCGAAGAGCCTGGTCAACCTGGGCTCGTTGTACATCGATCACCTGGGCAAATACGACGACGCGCTGAATATCACCAAGGAAGCGCTACAACTGGCGCGCGACAGCGGTGACCAGGTGTTGCAGGCGACCTGTTTGCAGAACATCGGCAACGCGCATTTCTACAAAGGCGAATATCAGGACGCGCTGACCTATTACGGCCAGGCTTTGGACATCCAGGAGAAGTTGAAGCTGAAGGACGACATGACCAACAGCTTGCATAACCTGGGCGACACCAACGGCAAGCTGGGGCAGTACAACACCGCGGTCGATCAGTACATGAAGGCGCTGGAGGCCCGGCGGGCGGCCAACGACAAGGGTGGCATTGCGCTGGAGTCGAGCGACATGGGCATCGTGTTCAGTGCCCAGGGCCGTTATGGCGCGGCGCTGAAGGCGCAACAGGAAGCGGTGAGCACCTACCAGTCGCTGAATGACCGGTCGAACCTGATGATCTCGGCGTTGGCGGAGTATGGTCACACGCTGTCGGCCGTGGGCAGGGAAGACGAAGGGCAGAAGAAGATTGAGCAGGCGCTGCAGCTGGCTGCCGATACCAAGAGCGATCCGGTAGAGGCGCTGAACTACCTGGGCGATGCCTACTTCTATCGCGGGGATTACGGTGCGGCCAAGCAGCAGTACGAGAAGGCCCTGCAGTTAGCCAGCAAGGCGAAGCTGCCCGACCAGGTGGTGATTGCCAAGCTGAACCTGGCCAAGCTGGACGTGGTGCAGGGTCGCGGCAAGTCGGCCATCGGGTCGCTGAAGAAGCTGGCGCAGGACGCGGACTCGCTGGGCTTGAAAGCCCAGTCGGTGCAGGCTTCGGTTTACCTGGGCGAGGCGTTGCTGGCGGCGAACCAGGTGGCGGCTGCGCAGGACCAGTTGGACGGCACGGTGGGTCGTGCGGAGAAGCTGGGCCTGCGGGTGGAGCAGGCGCAGGCACAGTACTTCCTGGGCAAGGCAATGGCCTTGGGCGGCAAGGTGAATGAAGCTATCCCGCACTATCGCGAAGCGGTGCGGATATTGGAGTCGATCAGCAAAGACGACGGCGCCGGCCGGGTGCTGGAGCGCTCCGATCTGAAGGACGTCTACCACGACGCTGCGAAGTCGTACCAGGGCGGATCGTAAATTTCGCCGCAGCCAATAGAGACTTATCCAAGCATTTTATAAGTGATCGGCGGGTCTGCGATAAACGCCAGATTACAACAGCAATGCGGCTCCCTGTCTGGTAACCCGTCTACAATGCCAAGAATAGACCATGTTCCGAATCGGCACCGCCCTACAGCGTAGAGTTTCGATTTCGCACCAAGGCGGTGCGCTCGTCATACATATCAATCGCCACAACCAGTGGAAATCTGCAATTTGGCTGCTGTTCTGGTTCACCGCGGCGTTTCTGTTCTTCTGCTCCGTGTTCCTGAGAGGCTTATTCCGCGTTCATTCAGTGGCCGACAGCCTGTACATATTGCCCTTTGTTGCATTCATAGTTGTCTGGTACGCGGTAGCGGTGCGCATTGGTTTATGGCGAGCGTTTGGTATTGAGGAACTAGTGGTGGAGAAAGGACGATTGCATTGGGAACGAACAGCTTGGAAATGGCATCGAGAGTTTGAGACGAATCTTTCCGACATCTCCGACGTAGAAGCAAAAACGCCGTGGCACGCTCTCGCGAATCGAGTTATGTTCACTTGCAGCGGACGTACACACACAATCGGCGATATGCTCCTGCAAGACGAGGCCAACGAGATCGCCGACGAGTTGGCGCGTGCCGCAGGGCTGCATGAGCGTCCTTAAGACAGCTGGCGTAGTATCGCCGGGTGCCCCCGAGATATAGGGACCGTATGGGGCGGGGTAGCCCAGCAGCTCGCGTGTTGGGGGCCTGGTCGTTCGCAAAGAGTCCAGCATTGTCACTTGCTTTGTGAATTTCACTTACGGCAGAGCTACTCTTCACAAGGCTCGTTCGGAATCGTCCGGCCCGTCATCTCTCTCATCATGGAATCGCGCCCAGCAACTCCGCAACGGAAGAGGTATCACTGAATGTCTTGCTCACATGGGCGTAGAGATCGCGATTGCCCGGAGCGAAGACGAAACTACCTCCCAGTTGAAAAGGGTTGTTTCCCAACTTGTGCTGGCGATGGCCGCTGGCGCGGGCGCGTTTGCGGGCGACAGCGTTCTCGGTGCGCAGAAGGTGAAGCAGCGTAGCGCTGCCTAGTCCGGCAGCGCGATACGCCTGGCGCTCCTCATCGATAAGCAGCGGAAACGTGATTCTCGTTTCTTCCCGAAAGAGCCTGGCGTAGTTTCTATCGCCCAGCCCAATTGCCGCGACGCGGGCTCCCCGGCGACTGAACTCCGCCTCGTGTTCGCGCAACTGCGCGACGCGCTCACGGCAGAAAATTCAGCCGTAGTGCCGCAAAAAGGCCACCACTGCTGGCGCTTCTGCCCAGATCGACCCAAGCATGACTGGGTTGCCCTCGGAATCCGGCAAGCTAATGCCTGCCAGCCGTGCGCTTAGTGATTCCATCGCTCCGCCATTCTAGCTTGCGAGTGCGGCCGTCTCAACTGCCGGATAAACCACGCTATCCGGTACATCGCAGGATCACTGTGGGCACATTTCCATTTGGTAACTGATCGGATCGGCTGGCACTCGTTTATGATGGCGCTGTTCACGACAGTTGCCGTGCAGAAAGTTTGCTATTGGGCGTAGAGTGCTGAGGGGGACAGCAACCGTAACCAGCCGTAGATAATAGAGCCGGCAGGGTTAGCTAGGCTATATGGCTTTTCAGGTCACAGCCAGAGAACTGGACCACATCGTTGTGGTCGATGTCGTGGGGCGACTCACGTTGGGGGAGAGCCGCACACGGTTGCGCGACCTGGTGCATGTCTACACCGGCAACGGCAGCAAGAAGTTCCTGATGAATCTGGAAGGCGTGGACTACGTTGACAGCGACGGTCTGGGCGAACTGGCGCGGTGCTACCACATCGTCAGACAAGCTGGTGGAGACATGAAACTGACCCGTGTGCAGCCAAGAGTGCAGACGCTGCTGGAGATGACCCGTCTGATCACATTGTTCGAAGTCCAGAGCGATGAGCAGGCTGGGCTGCAGGCCTTGCCGTAGGGCGCTTAGTAGCGGAACATCAGCCGGCGATGAGACGGTGGTTGACCAGGAACCTCCTGGCTACCTCGCCCGCATCCTTCTTCTCTCCATCCACGGCATAGTTCATGGCTCGCATATCGTTGGCGCTGATGCTGCCTCCAAGGCGCTGGAATGCCGCCTGGGCCGGAGGGCACTGCTGCAACAGCGCTGGGCGGGCGATGGGCACGGCGTCGTAGGGAGGGAAGTAGTGTTTGTCGTCGTCGAGCACGACCAGTTTGAGCGCGGCGATGAGGCCGTCGGTATTGCTGCCGGCGACGATGTCGACCGAGCGATTCTGCAGTGCGCGATAGAGCAAGCCCAAGTCCATGACGCGCGGAGCTTCGGCAAAACGCAGTCTGTAGGTGCGTACCAGTCCCGGGTAGCCGTCCTGGCGTTCGAGAAATTCGTAGCCCACTCCCAGGCGTAGCTGGGGTGCGACGGTGGCGAGTTGCGAGAGCGTTTTCACGCCGAGGCGCTGTGCGTCGTCGCCGCGCATCACCATGGCGAAGCTGTTGTTGAAGCCGAGGGCGGGCATGACGTCGAGATGAAAGCGGCTCTGGTACTGGCTCTTGACGAGGTTGTAGACGGCAGCGGGATCGCCCGCATAGGACGCCTTTAGGATGGCGGCCAGTGCGGTGCCGGTGTATTCGACGTAGGTGTCGATGCGTCCGGCAAGGATGGCTTGCTGGCAGATGTAGGTTCCGGCGAGATAGTAGCGGCCGTTGACCGGCATGCGGCAGGTGCTGCGCAGATATTGCGCCAGTAATTCGCCGAGAATGAGTTGTTCGGTGAAGTTCTTGGAGCCGACGGTAAGCTCAGGTGTGCCGGGCGCGCAGCCGCTGCAGGCAAGAAGAGCGAGGGCGGAGAGGAAGGTGCGACGCTGCATGTCAGCCTCGGTTGCGCAGCAGCGCTTTCTCCACGCCGCTCAGCAGCAGGTCGGCTAGGAGCGCCATCAGCGCAGCTGGAATGGCTCCCGCGAGGATGACCTGATTGTCGACCATGGCAATGCCGCGGAAGATGAACTCGCCCAGGCCCCCGGCGCCGATGGCGGCGGCGATGGTCGCTACGCCGATGGTGATGACCGCAGCAACGCGGATTCCGGAGAGCATGACGGGGACGGCGAGAGGAAGCTCAACCTGCCAGAGAAGCTGGCGCGAGGTGAGCCCCATGGCCACGGCGGCTTCCCGCACCGAGGGATTGATGCCGGCGATGCCGACGTAGGTGTTACGCACGATTGGAAGCAGCGCGTAGAGCGCGAGGGCGACGATCGCGAGACGGTCGGCGCGCGCGCCCAGCCAGGGAAGCGGAAGGAGCAGGCCGAACAACGCGAGACTGGGGATGGTCTGGACGACGTTGGTGCTGCCGAGGACGAAGGTCTTCCAGCGCGGGCGACGAGTGAGCAGGATGCCCAGGGGCACGCCGACGGCGATGGCCAGCAGCATGGAGATGCCCACCAGCCAGAGATGTTCGGCGGTGAGAGTCGCTACCTCGTGTTTGTGGTTGAGGATGAAGTTCAAGGTTTGCTTAGCTCCGGAAGATCTCCTGGCCGGCGCGGAATACGTCGACGTAATCCTTCACGGCTTTCTCCTCGTTATGCAAAAACTCCGACGGAGTATAAACGCCGTGCAGCCTGCCATCTTCCATCAAGGCGATGCGCGTGCCCAGCAGCAGGGCTTCGCCAACATCGTGGGTCACAAAGACGATGGTCTTGTGCAACTCCTGCTGGAGCTTTTTGAATTCCATTTGCAGTTCGGCGCGGGTAATCGGATCGAGCGCGCCGAAGGGCTCGTCCATCAGCAGAATGGGCGGCTCGGCGGCAAGGGCGCGCGCCAAGCCGACGCGCTGACGCTGGCCTCCCGACAACTGATTGGGATAACGGCCAGCAAAATCGCCATTGGGAAGGCCGACCAGCGCGAGCACTTCTTCCACGCGAGCAGCGATCCGGCTGCGCTGCCACTGCTCGAGGCGGGGAACCAGCGCGACGTTATCAAAGACGGTGTAATGCGGGAACAGTCCCGCGTCCTGAATGGCGTAGCCGATACGGCGGCGCAACTGGATCAGATCCCACTGGTCAACAGATTTTCCGTCGACCTTGACCTCGCCCGATGTTGCTGTGATCAGACGGTTGATGAGCTTGAGGGAAGTGGTTTTGCCGGAGCCGCTGCGGCCTAGCAGCATCAAGGTTTCGCCGCGCTGCACGGTGAGGTTCAGGTCGTGCAGCAGCAGCTTGGCGTCGGGCAGACGGTAGGAGACATCGGCGAACTCAACGGCGATGGGGGATGGCTCGGCCATGGGCCTGACTCTCAGGTCGCACCAGCCTACCAGAGATAGCGGAAAGTAAGACGAGGGCAAAAGAAAATGCCGAAGCGGGAAGACTCACCACTTCGGCACATAAGGCTTAATTTTCAGCAGAGGGAAGGTCTAACGTCCCCAGCCGCCGCCGCCGCCACCGCCGCCGCCGGAGCGACCACGTCCGCCGCCGCCACCGCCGCGGCCACCACCACCGCCGCTGCGTCCAAATCCACCACCGCCCCCGCCGCCACCACGAGGCCGATCGGCCTTGGGACGCGCTTCGTTCACGGTGAGGTTGCGGCCGCCAAGATTGGTGCCGTTGAGTGCTTCCATCGCCTTGCCGGCTGAGTCGTCGTCGGACATTTCGACGAAGGCAAAGCCGCGAGGCTGGCCGGTATCACGATCGGTCACGATGCTTACTCGGTCAACTGGGCCGTACGCTTCAAACATCGAGCGTACCTGGTCTTCAGTCGCATCGAAGCTTAAATTCCCCACGTAGATATTCTTCATTCGGATCTCGCTTTCACGGTGTGCCGCTCGCGACCAGTCATCACTTCATCAGTCGAAGGCGACTTGGTTTGGGGTGTTCACGACCAAAGACTCAACTGACCTCTCATCGCGGAAAAAAGCTAAGGGTGGCTTTCGCCACCCCTGCCTGGTACAACTCGTTTACAGAATCTGAACGTTCTCAGCCTGCCAACCCTTTGCCCCACGCTTCACGTCGAAGCTGACGGCCTGGCCTTCCTGAAGCGAACGGAAACCGTTCGACTGGATGGCCGAGAAATGGACGAATACATCTTCGCCGTTTTGACGTGAAATGAAGCCAAAACCTTTGGCATCGTTAAACCACTTTACTGTTCCTTGTTCCATTTGTTTCTTGAATCCTTCAATGTTGATTGTTGCGATGGTGAATCGGAAGGTTGCAGGCAGGAATCGCTCGACACAAAGGAGGGATGGCTGCTAGACGCGCCGTTCGTACATACGCAAGAGGATTGTACCTCAAAGGGGCAATCCACGCCATAGAAACTTGTAAGCTGCGCCATGGCAAGGGTTTTAGCCCCACGGACTTGGAATAGCCACCCCATGACGGGGATGGACTTAGATACCTAATAACATACACCGCCGTTGCCAGATTGTGGCGGGATGGACTTATCGGGGGCGGAGCAGCTTGCGGCGGCACCCAAAAGTGCGGAGGGCCAAGACCACGTTGGCAGGTAAGAACTTGCCGGTACAGACGCGCGGAAGTGCCTTTGGGGGATTTGCCTTGACTTCCCGCGTTAGGCACCGCAAAATTGCGGCCAACCCCAGCACACAATGGACCTAGCGCCATTGCATCAAGGGTCTCTAACCGACTGCGTATCCGTGAACGGGCAGAAGTCCAACTTGACCTAAACTTGGTGCAGAAAGAAGCAAAATCATGCGATCCGGATTCAAGCTTTCCCCAGTGCTCCTTGCATCTTTAGCGATGTTACTCCTGGCCGTTACGTCGCAGGCCCAGCAAATCAGGTTTCCTGATTTCTCTTCGATTGCCAATATTCAGCCGAACGGCAGCACACATCAGGCGTCGTGGCAGGGTAGCGAAGTGTTGCGCCTGACTGACGGACCGGTGCCTCCGCATACCAACAATCCGGAATCGGCCACGGCCTACTTCCAAATCAAGCAACCTCTGACTTCGGGGTTTACCACGTGGTTCGAGTTCCAGGTACATAATCCGGCCTTATGCTGCGCACCAGGCGACGGATTGTCGTTCATCGTGCAGAATTCGACTGCGACCGATCCGACCTACGGCGCCAGCGGCGCCGGCGTGACCGCACTGGGCGCCACCAATGGTGGCATGGGCTATGCCGGCATCAACAACAATCTGGCTATTGAGTTCGACGTGTACGGCAACCCGTGGGATCCGAATCCCAATCACGTGGCGGTGCAAAGCTGCGGTCCTAACACCAACACGCCCGTGCATCTGCCCGGCACTTACACCATCGGTCAGAACCACGACGTCACCAGTTGCCTGCTGTCGGCGGGAGCGATCAATACGTCGGTGCCCGCCCTGGGCGTGAACTGCTCGGGCTTTCATTGCACCGATGGAACGGTACACCAGGTCGTGATCGAATACACGCCGCCGGCTCCCAATCAGCAGTTGGGAACTTTGCAGGTGTGGCTCGATCCGACGTTCATCCAGGGAACGCACACGCCGGTACCGGGGGCGCCCACGGTTATCAACGTTCCGTATAACATTTCGTTCTCGAGTTCAAACCCGACCGGTCTCAACCTGGATCCGGCTAACGGCGGATCGGGTTGGGTAGGCTTTACTGCTTCGCAGCCGGTGAACTCGAACGCGCAGGACATCCTGGCGTGGGAGTTCACTCCGCATACGCCGCTGCAGATTACCAAGCTCATCCCTCCGGGCGGTCAGGAAAACGACTTCGTCTTCGGCGGCTATCAGCAGGCTGTGACGTATCCCACGGGTTTCAGTAATCCGCAGAACATCACCATGACGGTTCTGGCGACGCCCTGGGACCGGAACACGTTCTATACCCAGCGCCTGCTGGGTACGCAGTTCTCCAACGAAACTTGCGTGGTCAATCTGGAGACGGGCGGCAAGTGCATCGTGTATAGCGTCACCTGTCAACTTCCGTCAGGACAGAATATTACCTGCCCGACGGAAACGGATCCGACCATTGCAATCTGCACCCAGTTCTACACGTCCGACCCGGTCACCTCGGCGAATGCCGACTACCTGGAAGCCGAGCCGATTGGTTCCAACAACTGGTTCAGCATCTTCTCCGGCTTTACCATGCTTCCGGTGGACCCGGTGGTTTCGGGTAAGGGCAAAGGCTTCTCCGATGTGGTGGCGACCTTTGTGAGAAACCGTGGCGAACGCAAAGTCAACAGCATCCTCGAGACCCTGGGACCAGACCCCGGCTTGCCGCCTAGCGGGAACGGAATCTGTCCCCCGGTGATGTAGCCCAGCAGCTGAGGCAGTCAGCAATTGGCGGAAGTTGGCATCAGTGAACCGGCGCGGCGCTGGCGATCTGATCGACTTCCGCCATTTCTTCTTTGGTCAGCTCCCAGTCGCCAGCCTTGGCGTTGGTGGCCACTTGTTCGGGCTTGGTGGCACCGGCGATCACGCTGGCTACTTCGTGATGGCTCACCAGCCAGCTGAAAGCAAGTTCCAGCAACGTGTGGCCGCGTTGTTTGGCGAAAGCTTCCAGGCGCTCGACCTTTTGCAGGTTTTCATCTTTTAAGTATTTGTCGGCGAGCATCTGTTGATCGCCGAGGCGCGTGCCCTTGGCTGCGGCTGATCCCTTGCGATACTTTCCTGTGAGCAGGCCGCTGGCCAGCGGGAAGTAAGGAAGCTCGCTCATTCCATGTTTGGCGATGGCAGGGAGCATCTCGTGTTCAAGCTTGCGGACCAGCAGGCTGTATTCGTCCTGGCTGGAGACAAAGGATGCAAAGTGATGCAGATGATGCTCGTCGGCAATCTTTTCCGCTTCGTGCAATTGCGCGGCTGAAAAGTTGGAGCACCCGATGTAGCGCACCTTGCCGGTCTTGACCAGGTCGTCGAGGGCACGCAGGGTTTCTTCCAGCGGCGTTCGGGGATCGGGATAGTGGAGCTGATAAAGATCGATCCAGTCAGTCTTCAGGCGGCGCAGGCTTTCTTCGACCTCGGCCAGCAGATAGCCGCGCGAGCCACCGCTCTTTTCCCCCAACGCGTTAGGCTTGGAGCCGAACTTGGTGGCCAGCACAATCTGCTTGCGGCGCTCGCCCAGCACCTCTCCGAGAATGTCTTCCGAGGTACCGTAGCTGTCCGAGGTATCGAAGAAGTTGATGCCGGACTCGATCGCCTGGTCGATGACTTTGCGCGAGGATTCCAAGTCCATCTTGGCGATGTATCCGAAGTTGTTGCATCCCAGGCCGACCACGGAAACCTGGAGGTCTGACTTGCCGATGGTTTTATGTTTCAAGATGAGTTCCTTTCTACGGCCGGTTAGATTATCTCGCGCTGCCGCTGGTTTCGCCGGAGGCAGTACTTTTCGACCGCGATTTTTGGCAACAGTAGTATTTCGGCACTCTTGAGGCTGCGGCTTTCTCGCACTTTGCAGAGAACCACGCGGAAGCCATAATCATCTTATGTGGATTATGGTACGAGCCGGAAAGCTGACGAAGCCGATCGCCCTCGTTGTGTTGTTGCTTGTCTCCTGTTGCGGAGTGCCGGCGCAAACGCCTGCGCCTACGTCAACCCAGACCATCACCATCGACGCGGGTGCCGCCTCGCACCCCTTCCCACACTATTGGGAGCAGATGTTTGGTTCGGGCCGCGCAGTGCTGAGCTTGCGAGATTCGTATCGCAAGGACCTCCGGGCGGTGCACCAGATCACCGGCTTTCAGTACGTCCGCTTCCACGGCATTCTGAACGATGACGTGGGCGTCTATGACGAGGACAAGCAGGGCCACGCGGTCTACAACTTCTCGTACGTCGATCAGATTTACGACGGACTGCTGGCGAGCGGGGTGAAGCCGTTTGTCGAACTGAGCTTTATGCCTTACAAGCTGGCGGCACGGCAGGATTTTCAAAGCTTCTGGTATCACCCCAACGTGTCTCCGCCCAAGGACTATGCCAAGTGGGACGACCTGATGACGCAATTCATAAAGCACCTGGTCGACCGCTACGGGATCGACGAAGTGGCGAACTGGTACTTCGAGGTGTGGAATGAGCCTAACCTGGACTTCTGGAGTGGAACGCCGCGGCAGTCGACGTACTTCGAGCTGTATGACCACACGGCGCGTGACATCAAGGCGGTGAACTCACGTCTGCGAGTCGGCGGCCCGGCCAGCGCGCAAGCCGCTTGGGTGCCTGACATGATCAAGCACAGCGAGCAGGCGCATGTGCCGCTGGATTTCGTTTCGACCCACGTTTATGGGAATGACAAGGCCAGCGACGTCTTCCACACCCAGGAAGACATCCCGCGTGACCAGATGGTATGCCGCTCAGTGAAGAAGGTGCATGAGGAGATCAAGGCGTCGTCGCGGCCCGACCTGCCGCTGATCTGGAGCGAGTTCAACGCGGCTTACAACAACGAGGTCGCGGTTACCGATTCCGTCTACATGGGCCCGTGGCTGGCGACCACTATCGCCCAATGCGATGGAATGACGGAGATGATGTCGTACTGGACCTTCTCCGATGTGTTCGAAGAGCAGGGCGTGGTGAAAACGCCGTTCTATGGCGGCTTTGGGCTGATTGCTGCGGGGAACATTCCCAAGCCTTCGTTCTACGCGATGGAAATCCTGCACCGGCTGGGAGAGCAAAGGCTGGAGAACGCCGATCCAAACGTTCTAGTGACCAAGACTGCGGACGGATCGCTGGTGGTTGCGGTGTGGAACCTGGTGAATCCCGGCGCAACCGGCGCTGCCCGGACGGTGAAGCTGCAATTCAAGGGCGTGGCGCCGGATTCGCGCGTGGCCATACGCCGCGTCGATGCGGACCACGGCGACACGCTCGGCTTGTGGGAGAAGATGGGCAAGCCGGCTTATCCGACGACCGTTCAACTGAACGACTTGCGACAGCAGTCGACGCTGCCTGATCCGGATTATCAAGACCTGGAGGGCGGAAGCCTGAGCTTGCAGCTTCCGGTGAACGGACTGGCGGTGTTGCAGATCAGGTAAGCTGCGCCCCAGCAGATACAACCTTCGCGGGGCAATCGCATTCCGAATTCGCATGACCACTTTATGGATGAAAGTGCCCGGTGTTCCTCCCGACCCGCCGCCCGCGCATGAGCCCCCGCCCGATCCCGAGCCGACGCCAGGATCGGATCCGGACGTCATGCCGGGATTCGATCCACTGCCTGAACCGATGCCGATGTAGGTTGCCGGCTACTTGCCGTCGGGCTTGTCGTCGAGCTGGCAGTTGTTGCCGAAGGTGAACGAATGCAGCGTCAGGCCTGGTGTCTCGGGCTGCAACGAGATGAGGTGGGCGGTGAAGTTGGGGCTGCGGACTAGGTAGTACATGCGCGGCTCGTTGACCTCGAGGTAAGCGCCCTTATTGTCGAACTTCACATCGGCGCCGGCGTCTTGCTTGGACAGGGGATTACCATCTTCAAACAAATTGACCCGCACCTGTTTGGCCCCGTTGAGGCTGAGCACGCTATACAGCGAACGCGCGTGGTAGCGAATTTCGGCGGCCGCGCCGTGACCGTCGGAGGTCACGCCATCTTTTTCGACTTTCCAGCGGCCGACCAGCATGACTCCGCCGTCTGGCGGCGAATGCGGAGGCTGGAAGTCAGCCTCATCGCCGGCGTGATGGCCGGCCATGTCTTCCACTGAGCCGCGTCCGTAGAGCTCACCGACGTAGGTTTCCTGAGTAGGAACGCCGCACTCGGGCTTAAAAGCGTTCTCGTCAGGCTCGAGGGGAATTTTCAGCACTTCGGGATGGGCGACAGCCAGGAGCTCGCGAATTTTCTCTTCCAGTTGGCGGTCGCCGCCCTCGCCGAACACCTTCATCACGATTTGCCCCTGCGGGTTGATCAGGTACCGATTGGGCCATCCGTCGGAAGCGTAGGCGTTCCACGTTGTACCTTTCAGGTCGGCCACGACGGGCCACGGCAGATGGAATTCCTGCGCGGCGGTGCGCACGTTATCGGCGTTGAAGCCGATATTGAATTCGCCGTAATGCACTCCGATGATCTGGAATCCGTAGGGATGGTACTTGGTGTACCAGCGCTTCAGCACGGCGAAATCGCGGATGCAGTTGATGCAGGTGTACTCCCAGAAGTCGATGAGGAGGACGTTGCCGCGATAATCGGCGATGTGGTGAGGAACGGGAGCTCCCTGGTCGAGCCACACGTCGTCCGCGCCGAACTCGGGAGCGGGATGGACTTTCAGGTCGACGTGCTGGGCGGCGAGCGGAACCGCGCAGGAGAGCAGCACGAGCGTGGCGAATACTCTGGCGCAGACGTTCATGGGAGCAATGTTGTTCGGCGGCGGTGGCTTCGCACGTTGCCAATACTTTACTCATAGGTGTGGGGCGGTGAAAGGCGTTGTGACCAAGGCCAGCCGTTCGCGTCTCAATGCGCTTAAAAGCGTTGCGGCTTGCAGATGCCTCTGACGCAGCCAATAAAAACGCCCATGGATACTTAGGGGAGAAGGGAAATCCATTGGCTGGTCGCGGTTTGGGGGGACGAAAAAAGAGCACGGGGAAAGGAGTGAAACCCGTGCTCTACGCAAGCTCGCGCTGCTGGAGAAGAATTGGTCAGTCGTTGGCGGCAGTGCTCCCACTATGTACATGGTGATGTTCGTGCTCGCACAAAAGGCATTCACCGAGGATGGGACGGCATGCCGGATCCTGTCCCATGTCGATGACGGGGGAGGGAACTTTGATGTCGGCAAACTGCTCAGCCTCAGTGGAGTGCTTCAGGGCGGTCACCGACGACTTCCCGCCGGCGATCACCTGCGTGACCTCATCGAAATATCCGGTTCCCACAAAGCGCTGGTGCTTCACCGCCGAGTAGCCGTGGCTGTACTCGCGGGAGAATTCCTTTTCCTGCAAGCGCGAGTAGGCGGTCATACCGGCATCTTTGTAAGCGCGCGCCAGCTCGAACATGCTGAGATTGAGCGCGTGGAAGCCCGCGAGAGTGATGAACTGGAACTTGTATCCCATCTCAGCCAGCGCGGGCTGAAAGCGCGCAATGGTGGCTTCGTCCAGCTTCTTGCGCCAGTTGAAGGACGGCGAGCAGTTGTAGGCCAGCAGCTTGCCGGGGAACTTGGCGTGAATGGCGTCGGCGAAGCGCTCGGCTTCTTCGATGCTGGGCTCCGAAGTCTCGCACCAGATGAGATCGGCATAGGGCGCGTAGGCCAAGCCGCGCGCGATGGCCGAGTCGAGTCCGCCATGGATGCCGTAGAAGCCTTCTGGAGTGCGCTCGCCGGTGCAGAAGACCCGATCGTAGGGATCGATGTCGCTGGTCAGCAGGAAGGCGCTGTTGGCGTCGGTGCGGGCCAGGATCAGCGTGGGCACACCCATGACGTCGGCCGCCAGCCTGGCCGCTACCAGCTTCTGCACCGCCTCCTGCGTCGGCACCAGAACTTTGCCTCCGAGATGGCCGCACTTCTTCGCCGACGATAACTGATCTTCAAAATGCACGCAGGCTGCGCCCGCCTCGATCATGGCCTTCATCAGCTCGAACGCGTTCAGCGTGCCGCCGAAGCCGGCTTCCGCGTCGGCGATGAGGGGAACGAACCAGTTCATGCCGTTCTTGCCCTCGGAGTGATGAATCTGGTCGGCACGGGTGAGGGCGTTGTTCAGGCGGCGCACCAGGTTCGGCACCGAGTCGGCAGGGTAGAGGCTCTGGTCGGGATACATCTGTCCGGCGTTGTTGGCGTCGGCGGCAACTTGCCACCCGCTGACGTAGATGGCCTGCAACCCGGCGTTGACCATTTGAACGGCCTGGTTGCCGCTCATGGCGCCCAGGGCGTTGACATAGTTCTGACTGTGCAGCAGGTCCCACAGGCGTTCCGCGCCACAGCGGGCGAGGGTGTATTCGATAGGTAGGGTGCCGCGGAGACGGGTAACGTCGGCCGGCGTATAGGGGCGTAGGATGTCCTTCCAGCGAGGATCGAACTTCCAGGACTGTGCCATTTGTTCTGCGGTCTGGTGCATTGCCACTGCCGGATCTCCTCTCGATTCGAGCGTTATGAGTAGGGGTCGACGAGCCTAGCGACTGCGTTTAGAACTTCGCGCGAAGTTGATGACTGTTCAGTATTCTGAACAGTCATTCCGTATGGTGGACACACAGTACTTCCAGAGCGATAAGGCTGCAATAGTCTTGTTCAAGATATTGAACACAAATTCATCATCATGTACGCTGACTGAGCCTTACATTTTTTTGCGGGTTAGAGGCCATGGCATCGAAAGCAGAGAACCCTTCAACCGCGGTCGAGCGTACGTTGCTGATTCTAGAGGCGGCGGCGCATCGCGAAGAGGGCATGACGAACGCGGAATTCAGCCGCAAGCTGAAGATTCCCAAGAGCTCGGCCAGCTACATCCTGCGGACGCTGGAGCAGCATGGCTACCTGCGTCGTGACGGTGAGGACGGGAAGTACCGGCTAGGGATGAAGGTCTTAAGCTTGTCGCGGGCGGCGCTGGGCGGCATCGATGTACGGGAGGTGGCGCTCCCCATCATGCGTCACCTGGTGGATCGCATCCACATCACGACGCACCTGGCGATTCTCGATCACGGGGAGGCAGTGTACGTGGAGAAGGTAGAGGCGCCGGGCTTCATCAAGATGAACACCTGGGTGGGCCGCCGCATGGAGGTACATTCCACGGCGGTAGGGAAAGCGTTGCTGGCGTACCTGGAAGGCAAGGAGCGGGATGCCATCCTGCGGCAGCGAGGCCTGAAGAAGTTGACCACGCACACCATCACCACCATGCCACGTCTTCTGCAGGAATTGGAGCGGGTACGGATGCAGGGGTACGGCGTGGACGACGAGGAGAACAGCCTGGGGGCGCGCTGCGTGGGAGCGCCCATCTTCAACAGCCAGGGGCTGGTGGAGGCCGCTATCGCGTCGACCGGGACGATCAACGACGTTCCGCCGGAAGCCATTGCTCACGTGGCTGACATGTTGAAGGAGGCGGCGCGGCGCATCTCTCATCAGCTGGGTTATCGCGGGCCGTATCCCCGGCCAGTGGAGACCTCAGGCTAGAAGGATTAACCTGCGCCCCGCCGACTTAGCGGAGAGACTGAAGCGCGACAGTCATTTGCAGTTTTGCAGCATCGATATAGTAGTTGTGATCGAAAACAGGTTTTCCATGGTTCTCACCAAACGAAAGCGGCTGCCTAAGAAGCAGGTGGAGCTGATTGCCCGTGCGCTGGCCGATCCGCGGCGCTACCAGATCCTAAAGCAGATTGGAGCGGGGGACTGCCCGATTTCTTGTAGCGCGGTTCGCCAGAGCCAGCCAATCAGCGCGGCCACACTCTCACACCACATGAAAGAGCTGGAAACGGCTGGACTGATTGAGATTGTGCGCGAGGGCAAGTTTGCCAACCTGGTCCTGCAACGCGACGTGCTGCAAGCCTACCTGGAACATTTAGCGGAAATTTAACTCGATGGCCTGAACCTTTTCGGCTCTCTCGTTCATCAATTCGATAGTCATCGAAATGTCGAAGCGATAACGGCAGATCGAGAGGAGAGCAAATGAGCAGGCTGAGCAAGAAAGTAGCAATCGTAACCGGAGCTTCCAAGGGGATCGGTGCGGGTATCGCCAAGGCGCTGGCGGCAGAAGGCGCTGCGGTGGTGGTGAACTATGCCTCCAGCAAGCAGGGCGCGGACAAGGTCGTCGCCGAGATCAAAGCGGCGGGCGGGAAAGCGGTTGCGATCCAGGCCGATGTTGCCAAGGCAGCGGATGTGCAACGCCTGTTTGCCGAGACCAAGAAAGCTTTCGGGCGTTTGGATGTGCTAGTGAACAATGCGGGCGTCTACCAGTTCGCCCCGCTCGACCAGATCACCGAGGAGCAATTCCGTCGGCAATTCGATACCAACGTGTGGGGGCTGTTGCAGACCACCCAGGAAGCCGCCAGGCATTTCGACGGTGAGGGCGGAAGCGTGATCAACATCGGCTCGGCCGCCAGTTCGCTGTTCCCGCCGGAGAGCGCTGTCTACACCGCGACCAAGGCGGCGGTGGACGCCGTGACGCGCATCCTGGCGAAGGAACTGGGACCGAAGCAGATACGCGTGAACTCCATTAACCCGGGAATCGTGAACACCGAAGGCACGATCTCGGCAGAGATTATTGGCAGCGACTTCCAGAAGAACTACCAGGCGATCACTCCATTGGGCCGCTATGCCGAGCCGGAAGACATTGCGCCAGTGGCGGTATTTCTCGCATCCAGCGAATCCGGTTGGTTGACCGGCGAGACTATCACCGCTTCGGGTGGCCTGCGGTAAGACGCAGCACCAGAGGTCAGGCCGCCGCCTTGAGATCAGGGCAGGACGCTCAAGGCGGGGCTGGCCTAATGAATCCATCCTGGCACTCTTGCGTAGCCCATTTCGTGTTCTTCCAATTCCATCGACAATAACGAAATAGCGTACCGCCTTCCGGTCTGATCTCGGCAAGAATGGGGCGGCGATGCGATAATTGTTGACCAAACAAACATTTGATTTATTGGGAGCTAGGACAATGGGGAAGCTGTCCAACAAGGTGGCCGTGGTAACCGGAGCGTCGAAGGGTATTGGCGCGGGCATAGCGATAGGTTTTGCCGCCGAGGGCGCAGCCGTGGTGGTGAATTACTGGTCCAGCCGCCCGGGAGCGGACCGGGTGGTAGCTGAGATCGAGAAGCAGGGCGGCAAGGCGATCGCGGTGCAGGCCGACATCGGCAAGTCGGCTGACGTGCGCCGTCTGTTTGCCGAGGCCAAGAAGGCTTTTGGGCGCGTGGACATTCTGGTGAACAACGCCGGCATCTTCGAGTTCGCTTCGTTGGAGAATTTCACGGAGGACCAGTTTCATCGCCAGTTTGATACCAACGTGCTGGGAATTCTGCTGGCGACCCAGGAGGCGGCGCGATACTTTGGCAGCGAGGGCGGCAGCGTGATTAATATCGGCTCGGCCATCACCACGCTGAATCCGGCGGAAACCGTCATCTACACCGCGACCAAGGGGGCTACCGATTCCATTACGCGGACGCTGGCGCGCGAACTGGGTTCGAAGAAGATACGGGTCAACTCGATAAACCCGGGGACGGTGAATACCGAGGGAACGATCGAACACGGCATCATGGGCAGCGAGATGCAAAAGAACTACGTAACCCAGACGCCGCTGGGAGGCTTTGCCGAGCCGGAGGACATCGCGCCGATCGCCGTGTTTCTGGCTTCCGATGACTCACGCTGGCTTACGGGGGAGCTAATCACCGCGTCGGGAGGGTTGCGGTAGAGGGATGCTGCGGACACAGAAACGAGCTGGGGTCGCGGGACCGCAGCTCGCTGTGAAAGCCGGGCAGGCTTAGTCGGGCCGGCCGTCAGAGTGGCCGGCGAAGCGCTTGGGAACGCCTTCACGGGCAAGTTCTTTCTCAATACCGGTCCAGACCCGAGGGCTGGGATCTTCCATGGGTACCAACAGCTTGGCGAATTCTGCGATGTAACGAAGGTCGGCGACCAGATCAGAGCACACATGGCACGTTGCCAGGTGCTGCTGCTCTTCCTCGCTGCCTCCGCCATCGATGATGAAAGGCAGAACCTTTTGGAACTCTGCGCACGTCATGACTTTCCTCTCTCCCGGGGAATGGCGGCGGATCCTCTCACCTGCGCCCGCGATTTATTTTCTGCCATTCGGAACTCCTGCTAACGTCTACCGGCGGCTTTTTCCGCCTTGCTCTGTTTCAGCAGGTCGCGCAGTTTCATCCTGGCCTTGTGCAGCTGCGACTTGCTGTTGCCGATGGAGCAGCCCATCATCTCGGCAATCTCGTTATGCTCGTAGCCCTCGACATCGTGCAACACGAAGATGATTCGGTAACCTGGCGGCAAGCTTTCGACCGCCCGTTCCAGGTTGACCCGGTCGATGGAACCGGCGAGAACGTTGTCGCGCGTGCCGATATCCTTTTTCGGACCGTCTTCCTGCTGGGGCTCCAACGTCTCCTCCAGCGAAACCTCCGGCAAGCCTTTCTTACGCAGATGCATAAGCACCACGTTCACCGCCAGGCGATGCAGCCAGGTGGAGAAGGCCGACTCGCCGCGGAAGGTCGAGATCTTACGGAAGAGCTGCAGGAAGGCTTCCTGCGTCAGGTCTTCCGCCTCGGCCGTATTACTGGTCATGCGCAGGCAAAGGGAGTACACCCGTCGCTTGTGCAGGGCGTACAACGCCTCGAAACATTCGGCGTCGCCTTGTTTGCGCGCGGTCAATGGCCTCATGCTCGGACATGCCGCTGGGCAGGACTTTTTTCGCTGTCGTCAATTGTTTGCACCAGTATTGCTGAAATCTTTGATGCAAGCCAACCGGCTACTGTTGCCTGTCGTTACGCTATCAAAGCATTAGCCTTACCGCCATCACCTTGTCTAGGATGCAGCATTTGCCGATGCTGCGTCCTTGGGTGAACCAACAACGTCTTCAAGCGCGGGAGCGAGGCCGGGTGACAGGGAGCGAGTCGACGCGTGGTTACGGCGAAATTAACACGAGAAACACTTGACAACCAAACGTCTCGGTCTAAAATACCCGACAATCAGGGTTTCCTGGTCGATATTTGACCGATTTTCTTATGAACCTCGGCCTGCCCGAAAACGTAGCCCACAACAATCCCCAGAGCGAAGCCATGGTCAACCAGTGTCCACATCCCCGGGTTCAAGTCGTGTCGCGTGATGAAGACGGGGAGTATGTCGAGTGTCTGGAATGTCGCGAGGTCTTCGAATCGAGCGAATTCCGCGACATGGATATCGAGTCCAAACTACCAGCCGAAGACGAAGAGTAGAACCACCTCCAAGCGCATTTGCATTGCAGGCGACCGCAGGCGTGTGTCCGACGGAGTCAGCGCAACTTAAGGCTGGCGTCGGCGGAGAAATCAGCGTCGGCAAACTGTTTCGCCAGCCAGCGCGGGTAGGCGGCGGCGGCGATCATGGCCGCATTATCGGTGGACAGGCCGCGCGAAGGGAAGCGAACCGGCAGGCCGCGCTCGCTGGCGCGACGCTCGAAAGTTTCTCGCAACTCCGAGTTGGCGGCCACTCCACCGGTCACCAGAATGGTGGCGACGTCATGCCCGTCCGCCGCAGCCAGGGTTTTGGTGACGAGGTCGTTGACCATGGCGCGCTGGAAGGATGCGACCAGATCGAGCGTCTCGGGATCGCAGGCGGCGAGAACATCCTGGTGCGAAGGACTGGTTAGCTGGGAGAGCGTATGCCGGCGCTGCTCGATGCGGGGACGCCAGTCGTGGGTCTCCACGTAACGCAGCACGGCAGTCTTGATGCCGCTGTAGGAGAAGTCGATCCGGCCTTCGCTTTCCGGGTGTCGGTTCTCGGGATTCCGGTCGCGGTGCTTCATCTGGGCAAAGGGAAACTTGACTGCCAGGGGATTACCGTGGCGGGCGAGGAAGTCGATAGCCGGACCTCCGGGATACCCCAGCTCCAGCAGCTTGGCGACCTTGTCGAAGGCCTCGCCCGCGGCGTCATCGCGGGTATGGCCGACATCGTGGTACACCCAGCCTGAGTCCTTCTGCTCGGCTAGGTAGAGATGGGTGTGACCGCCGCTGACCACCAAGGCGAGCACGGGAAACTCCAGTGGACGATTCTGGTGTTGCCGCTCTTCCAGCAGCACCGCGTGGATGTGTCCTTCCAGGTGGTTGACGCCAATCAGCGGCTTGCCGGTGGCGTAGGCCAGAGCCTTGGCATAACTGACGCCGACGAGCAGAGCCCCAGCCAGTCCTGGCCCCTTGGTGACGGCAATGGCGTCGATGGTGTCGTACGTCTTGCCGGCGTTGTCGAGGGCCTTCCGCACGACGGGCACGATGGCTCGCAGATGTTCACGGGACGCCAGTTCGGGCACGACTCCACCGTAAGGCTGGTGGGTGGCAATCTGCGAATAGATGGTGCTGGAGACAAGCTCCTGGCCGGAGCGGACCACGGCCGCGGCGGTTTCGTCGCACGAACTTTCGATGCCGAGGATGAAAACATCGCTCACCAATCCATTGTACGAGGCAGCGAGGCGTTATCATCAGACCTCGGATGAAAGAGCACGCTACCAACATTGTTCGCACGCTGCGCCAGCACGGCTTTCAAGCGTATTTTGCCGGCGGCTGCGTGCGCGATACGTTGCTGGGGGTTACGCCTTCGGACTACGACGTGGCCACCGACGCGACACCGCCCGAGGTAATGCGGATCTTTCCCGAGACTTATGCCGTGGGGGCTCAGTTTGGCGTGGTGCTGGTGCCGTCGAAGGACGACAATCTGCCGGCGCCGGCTCCTTCGGAACACCCCAACTATGTTGAGGTCGCCACCTTCCGCAACGATGGCGATTATTCCGACGGCCGTCATCCCGACCAGGTGCGATATTCCACAGATCCCCGCGAGGACGTGCAACGCCGCGATTTCACCATCAATGGGTTGCTGATGGATCCGCTGGACGGCGACCGGGTGCTGGATTTTGTCGGCGGTCGTGACGATTTGCGCGCGGGAGTGATTCGCGCTATCGGCGACCCGGAGCGGCGCTTCCAGGAAGACAAGCTGCGCATGCTGCGGGCGGTGCGGTTCGCCGCGCGGTTTCTTTACGTCATCGACCCGCAAACGTTTGCCGCGATTCGCAAGCTGGCGCCACTGATTCACCAGGTGAGCAACGAGCGGGTGCGCGATGAGCTGACCAAGATGCTGACCGAGGGCCACGCTCGCCTAGCGTTTGAGTTACTGGAAGCCAGCGGCCTGCTGCATGAAGTGCTGCCGGAGATTGAACGCATGAAGGGCGTGGAGCAGCCGCCGCAGTTTCATCCCGAGGGCGACGTGTGGATCCACACTCTGATGCTGCTGGGACAGCTGCCTGCGCAAGTGCTCGCGCACGCTGGCCTGGGGAGCTCTGCTGCACGACGTGGGCAAGCCTCCGACGTTCCGCGTTGCGCCTGACCGCATTCGCTTCGACGGCCATGTGGAGGTGGGCGTCGAAGATGGCGGAGGACATTTGCCATCGCCTGCATTTTTCCAACGACGATACCCAGCAGATCGTGGCGCTGGTGGCCAATCACATGCGCTTCGCCGATGTGGAGAAGCATGAAGGAATCGACGCTGAAACGGTTTCTGCGGCTGCCGCCGTTTGACGAGCACCTGGAACTGCACCGTATGGACTGCCTGAGCAGCCACCGGAATTTGTCGCTCTACAATTTTGCCCGCGAACGGCTGCAGAACATCCCGGCGGAGGAGATTCGTCCCAAGCTGTTGCTGAATGGCGAAGACCTGATTGCATTGGGTTACAAGCCCGGCCCGCAGTTCCGCCTGATCCTGTCGGCGATTGAAGATGGGCAATTGGAGGGCTCGTTGCGAACCAGGGAAGACGCCCTGGGGTTTATTGGTCGCGAGTTCCCGGTCGCCGGCTGAGTCTGGCGACAGTCGATTTTGCTGAATTTCTGCCCAGGAATTGTGCTGCTTTGTACGCGCCTTGAATTTGCGATAAGCTAACCCACCGCAGAGCAATGCAAGGAAATTCAAGCATAAGTTTCTGGCGAGTTGTCCCTAAACTTGCCGGTATGAGCCGTGGGGGCTGATTGTATCCTCGAGCATTTGCATATCACCGGGCGAAGTCGTATCCGGAAGCCGCGTCGCTTTTAGGGGAACTGGGTGAGGACGCCAAGTTTCTGGCCGGCGGGCAGAGCCTCATCCCGTTGATGAAGCTGCGGCTGTCCGCGCCGCGGCATCTGGTCGATCTGAATTTTATCCCGGCAACTTCCTACATCCACAGCAACGGCGCGTTGCGTTTCGGGGCGATGACGCGGCATGCCGAGATTGCTGCTTCGCCGGACGCCGCGCGGATCGCCATTTTGCATGACTGTGCAGCCGGCATTGCCGATGTGCAGGTGCGCAATTTGGGGACCATCGGTGGGTCGATCGCCGAAGCCGACCCGACAGGCGACTGGGCGCCGGTATTGCTGTCGGCCGGCGCGACCGTCAAGACGCTGGGGCCAGCAGGCGAACGCAGCCTCGACATTGAGAACTTTATCCTCGACGCCTACACGACGGCGCTGGAACCAGGAGAACTGGTGACCGAGATTGCCGTGCCGTTGCCGCCGAACCGAAGCGGCGGCGCTTACATAGCCATGAAGCGCTGCGCTCCGGTGTATGCCAGCGCCAGTGTCGCGGTGCAGTTAACCCTGGCCGGTGACGACACGTGCAGCGAGGCGCGGGTTTATCTGGGCGTGCTGGGATTGACCGCGACAAGGGTTGCTGCGGCGGAAGAGGTCTTACGCGGAAGTCCGGTGACGGCGAAATCCCTAGAGCGCATACGCGAGGCAGTGATGGACGTGGCCGAGCCGAATTCCGACATGCGCGGTTCGGCCGAATACAAGCGGCAAGCCGCCGGCGCGCTGGCGAAGATGGCGGTAGAAGCTGCGGTTAAACGCGCTCGCGGACAGCAGGTGGAGGTCTCTCATATTTATGCCTGAAGACATTCCACGCGTGCGCGTCAGCGCCAAGATCAACGGCAAAGCGTACACCCGCGAGGTCGAACCCCGCACCCTCCTGGTGCAGTTGCTGCGCGAAGAGCTGAGCCTGACCGGGACCCACATTGGCTGCGACACGAGCTACTGCGGAGCCTGCACGGTGCTGCTGAATGGCAAGAGTGTGAAGTCGTGCACGGTGTTTGCCTTTCAGGCCGACGGCGGGGAAGTTCTTACCGTCGAAGGGCTGGCGAAAGATGGCGAGTTGCATCCGGTACAGCAGGCGTTCAGCGACTGCCACGGGTTCCAGTGCGGCTATTGCACTCCGGGCTTTCTGATGAGCACGCTGCAATTGCTTGCGGATCATCCCGATCCCACGGACGCGGAGATCCGCAAGGGCATTGCCGGCAATACCTGCCGCTGCACCGGATATCAGAACATTTTCAAGGCGATTCATGCTACGGCGGCGGCAGGATCGCCTACGCCTGCCGGCATGGAAGCCAGCTTGACGGGCGAACGAGCATCGAGGAGTTAGTCTTGGCTATTCAATTTTCCGGCGAGTTCACCACCCCGCGCAGTCCCGACGAGGTTTTCGACTTCCTCTCCGATCCCAACCAGTTTGGTCCGCTGCTTCCAGACTTCCAAAGCATGAGCATGCAGGATGCTACGCACTTCACCGTTAAGGTGCGAGTGGGTATGGGGAATATCCGCGGGTCGGCCGAACTGAAGATGGAGCTGACGGAAGCGGTGAAGCCGCAGCGCGCGCAATACAAGGGACAGGGAACGGCGGTGGGCAGCCAAGTGACGGTGGGTGCGGGCTTCGATCTGGCACAGGTTCCGGAAGGAACCAAAGTTGCCTGGCAGGGAGAAGCGAACATCTTCGGCAAGTTGGCTTCGATGGCTGGCGGCATGCTCGAACCATTAGGGCGCAAGAACATCCAAAAGCTGATCGATGGCTTGCAGAAGGCGCTGTCGGAGCCGGTTACACAGCCAGTAGCAGCGGAGATGTCGACGGCGGCCGATCCGGTCGTGACGTCAGTCGCGCCGGGAAACGTCGGGCAGTCGCAGACCCCTGCGACCGCGCCTTCCACGACTGCGGCCCAGTCCGATAGCGCAACCAGCGAAGGGGATCATGGTAATCCCAACCCATAAGGAGACGAGCGACTGGGTCGGCCAATCGGTCAAGCGCAAGGAAGACGCGCGACTGGTGCGGGGCCGTGGCAAGTTCGTGGACGACGTGAAGATGCTGGGTATGTTGCATCTGGTCTTCGTGCGCTCGCCGTACGCGCATGCCGCCATCACCAGCGTCGATGTCAGCGAAGCCGAGGCAGTGCCGGGCGTGGTTTGTACGCTGACCGGCGCCGAAATCTCCAAACTGGTCGATCCGTTCTTCGAGATTGGCCCGCCTCCCAGCAGCCAGATCCTGGACTATCCCATGGCGGTGGACCGTGCACGCTACCAGGGCGAGCCGGTGGCCGCAGTTATCGCCGAGACGCCGGCCATCGCAGAAGATGCAGCCGAACTGGTGCAGGTGGAATACGAGCCACTGACTCCGGTGGTGGACGCAGAGGTTGCAGCCTGCGACCAGACGATTCTTCACGCAACCATGGGAACCAACGTGGTGTGGCACGGGAAGTTCGAGTATGGCGAGGTGAACCAGGCGTTTGCCGATGCGGCGCACGTGGTCCACATTGACCGCATGCACATGCATCGCTTTTCCAGCACGCCGCTGGAGAACAACGCCGTCATCGCGCAGTGGGACGGCAGCGACGGGCGGCTGTACTTCTGGAGTAACAATTCGTTTCCCACCATCGGCATTCAGTTGTTGGCGCCTGCATTGCGGCTGCGTATGGACCAGGTGCGGGTGCAGACCCACGACATCGGGGGAAGCTTCGGCATCAAGATCACCAATTATCCGCAGATGGCGGTGTGCGCACTGGCATCGCGAAAGGCCGAAGGTGCTCCAGTGAAGTGGACGGAAACCCGCTCAGAGCACATGACCTCGAGCGCCCATGGCAACGAGCGGACTTTTCGCGATACGCGCGTCGCGCTGGATAAAGACGGCGTGATCCTGGCGGTCGACTCGAAGCACATCGATGACTGCGGCGCCTATCCCCGCTACGAGCCACTGGGTTGCGTCATCTGGTCGCAGGTAACGCCGGCGACCTATCGCCTGAAAAACCTGCGCATCGATTTCACTCAGGTGGTGACCAACAAATGTCCCGTGGGGCCAAACCGCGGGTACTCGCGCATGCAGCATCTGTGGTTCCTGGAACGGGTGCTGGACATCTGCGCGCACGAGCTCAACATTCCCGGCGATGAGATGCGGCTGCGCAATTACATACGGCCTGAGGAGTTTCCCTACACCACGCCCAACGGCTGTGTTTACGATTCGGGAAATTATCCCGGCATGCTGGAGGTGGCGAAGAAGCTGATTGGCTGGGACAAGTGGCAGGCGGAGCGCGCCAAAGCGGAGGCCGAGGGACGCTGGCTGGGAATCGGCATTGGTACGACGCTTGGATTCCGGCACCAACAATTTTGGACAGGCGCAAATCGTCAATCCGCAGGCACCATTCTCCGGCAATTCGCAGGCCGCCAGCGCTAAGCTCGATATTTACGGCGAGGTGATTATTGCCGTGGGCTCGGTGCCGCAAGGGCAGGGACACGAGACGACGGTATCGCAAGTGGCGGCCGACATCCTGAACATCTCGCCCGATCTGGTGAATGTGCGGGTGGGCTTCGACACCGAGCGCAACGTTCATACCGGCCACAGCGGAACCTACGCCAGCCAGTTTGCGGTGTCAGGGTTGTCGGCAGTGAATGGCGCGGTGCGGCAGTTGAAGGCCGAGATAACGAAGCTGGCCGCGTTCGTGTTGCAGGCCGGCGAAGACGAGTTGGAGTTTGGCGTGGGCAAGCAAGGGCCGGAGGTGCGGGTGCGGGGCACGGAGAAGGCCATCCCGTACATCGGCCTGGCGAACCTGGCCAACGTGAACACCGCAGTAGTGCCCGAAGACTTGCGGTCCATTACGCTGAACTGCCGCTACACCTGGCGCGCGCCGTTCCAGGTGCCCGACGTAGCCAGAAAGTACGGCAACCTGACGCTGACCTATTCGTCGCAGCTGCATATTGCGGTGATCGAGATCGATAAAGATACCTATATTCCGAAGATTCTGGATTACGCCGCGGTGGATGATTGCGGCACGGTCATTAATCCGATGATCGTGGAAGGCCAGCTCCATGGCGCGACGGCGCACGGCATCGGCGCGGCGCTGATGGAGAACTGCGCGTACGACGAGAACGGCAACATGCTGGCGTCGACCTTCAGCGATTACACGCCAATCACTGCGGTCAACATGCCGACGCTGAAGTGCGGCAACCTCGAGACGCCTTCGCCGCACAGCTACAGCGGCGCCAAGGGGATGGGTGAGGGAGGTGGTGCTCCATTGCATGCCATCAGTGCCGCGCTGCAGGACGCGCTTTTCCGGGAAGGCATCTTCATCGACGAGTCGCACAATAACGCCAGCACGCTGTTTGACCTGATCCAGAAGAAGCGGCGGGGAGAGTTGGGCGTGAATGTGACGGTGGAGCGGGAGAAGAAATAGTTCACCACAGAGGCGCAGAGATTTTGTTCCTTTGGAGGAATGATTCTTGTCGTGGCGGGGTTGGCGGAATGCGTGAAGCTGAGAGCATAAGAGCTAAGAGCGCTTTTCCCTACCGCGTCTCAGTGCCTCTGTGGTGAATGAGTTGTTCCTATGAAACGCATCCTCATTGTCGGAGCAGGTGCCATCGGCAGTTTGTATGCCGCGCACCTGGCGCGTGTGGCCGAGGTTTGGGTGTTCGCTCGCCGGGCCGAGCATGCGCGAAGCCTGAATGGGCGCGGGATTCAGGTGACGGGACGAAATGAATTTCACACCTCACTGAAGGCGGTAACCGATCCGGGTGAGTTGCCGCAGTTTGATTTTGGCATCGTGGCGACCAAAGCCAGCCAGACGCGCGAAGCCTTCGCCCCGGTCGCTGGCCTGTTCCCCAGCGGCGCGGTGTTGTCGGCGCAGAACGGGCTGGGCAGTGAAGAGGTGATGGCCGAGTTGATGCCGGCGGGCTACGTGATTCGCGGCACCACCTTCATGAGCGGCACGCGCTTCTCCGATGATCGGGTGCATTACGAGCTGGATACCCCGACGTGGATGGGCCCATTTGAGCCGACTCGAACCCCGTTCGCGATGGTGGAGGAATTAGCTGCGCTGATCAATGCGTCTGGGCTGAAGGCCGAGGCTCTGCGCGATGCGCGTCCGGCTCAGTGGTCGAAGTTGATTTTCAACGCGTCAGTGAACAGCGTGTCGGCGTTAACCGAATTACCGCATTCGCCGCATTTTCGGCCGAGTCGGAGTTCGGTGATCTGGGACACCTGGTGCATCGGCTGATCGAAGAAGGGAAGGCTGTGGCGGCGGCGTTGAACATCGAGTTGCATGAAGATCCGTGGGCGATGAACTGCCTGGGAGCACAAACCAATCATCCGCCGTCGATGCTGTCTGATGTGCGTCACCATCACGCCACCGAGATTGATTTCCTCGGCGGCGCAATTGCGCGAGCGGCGCAGGGCGTGGGAGCGGCTGCTCCGTTGCACACCGCGCTTTACCGCCTAATCAAAGCCAAAGAAGCCAGTTGGACATGGGCCAACGAGAATGTTCATCAGGATGCGGCGGTTGGACGGTAACCAGAACGAACCATGACCTACCCGATCGATACCGTGAAGTTGCAGCGAGTGCGCGAGGCGATGGAGCACGACAACCTGGACGCCCTGGTGGTGCGCGCGCCCGACAACATTGTGTACCTCACCAACTACTGGTGCATGAAGGGCTATGACATCGCGATCTTCCCACGCGAGGGCGAGGCTACGCTGATCGCCATGGAGCCGCAGGAGGAAGACGCGCGCCGCACGGCATGGACGCAGGACATCCGCTTGTTCAAGGGATATCACGAGAGCGACCCGCGCGGCCCGATGATGCGTTCGCTGGATGTGGCGTTGCAGGTCCTCAAGGAGCGCGACCTTACCGGAAGGATTGGGCTGGAGCTTTCGCAGGGAACACAAAGCGCCGATCGCATGGTGGGCGAGCCCAGCACGTGGTCGCAACCTTGGTTCGACGCGTTCAAGCCGGTGGTTCGCGAAGTGGTAGACACTTACGGTCTGCTGAACGGATTGCGCGCTATTAAGACCGATCAGGAGATCGAGCGCATGAAGTTGGCGAACGAACTGGCCGCCCTCGCCATGCGGCATACCTATGAACGGCTGCGTCCGGGGATGAAAGAGAGCGAGGTGGCGGCCATCTTCGAAGGCTACGTTCATGCGAATGGCATTGGCTTCAAGGGACGGTAGAAATGGCGCGGGCGTTCACCCTGGTGTGGTCAGGCAAAGGCATTCGCACGTTTACGGCGACGGGCAATCGCCCGGTGCAGGAGCACGAGCCGACGCTGTTTGAGATATGGGTCTGCGTGGATGGCTATTGGAACGACCTGACCAAGAACCTGTGTCCCGGCGATCTGACACCGGAGTACCACAAGCTACTGGACCTGCTGCTGGCCGTTTTCGGCGAGGCGGCAGCCTTCTCTAAACACGGGGCGAGCCTGCCGGAGTTGGATCGACTGGTGCGGGCGCGTATTGCCGAAGGCGGGTATCCCGGGCAGCCTTCCCATCCCATATGCCACGGTGTGGGAGCGCGAGCGCATGAGCCTCCTTACGCCCACCAGGCCAGCACGGGAAGCATGCATCGAGGAATGGTGCTGGCGATTGAGCCGGCGGTGTACTGGCCCGGTGGCGGAGGCTTGCGGCTGGAAGACAATTTCTGGATCACCGGTGACGGCAACGAGAAGCTATGTTCGTTTCCCGATGATTTCCGGCTGCTGCGCTCGTCGCACACGGGAAGGGCGGTTAGTTGATGGCAGCTTCTGCCGGCAAAGCGCTGCTCGACGACAGCACACGGGATGCAATCGTGTCGCAGGTGCGCGAAGACGAGATCGTCGCCATGTGCCGCGAGGTGATCGACATCCCCAGCGCGACCGGCCACGAGTTGGCCATGGCCGAGTACATGCGCGGCGCATTCCAACGGCTGGGGCTAACGGTCACCTGGCAGCCGATCGAAGACACACGCGCCAACGTTGTCGGGCGGTTGGAGGGCGGCGGCAATGGTCAGTGCCTTATGTTCAACGGTCACATGGACACGTCGAACACCGGCGATGAGGCGTTCCTCACCGGCATCGGCTACAAGCCGCACGCGGTGGTGAAGGACGGGATGATCTACGGCCTCGGCATCTACAACATGAAAGGCGCGCTGGTGTGCTACGTGCACGCGGTGAAGGCGCTGCTGGAGGCCGGAATCAAACTGGACGGCGACATCATTCTGGGCGCGGTTTGCGGTGAGATCGAGAAGACCCAGTGGGGCGACTTCCAGGGCAAGGAGTATCGCGGCTACGGCGCCGGCACGCATTACCTGGTGAATCACGGCGTGCTGCCCGACATGTGCATCCTGGGCGAGCCCACGGACATGCAGTTGGTGCTGGAACATGCGGGATCAATGTGGGTGCGGTTCGGGCTGACGGGGAACTACGTGCATTCGGCGTTTGCGCCCGGCAAGGAGGACCAGAATGCGATCCGCCGTATGCATCGACGTGCTGGAAGAGGTAATGCTCTGGATTCCCGAATGGCAGGAGCAGACGCAATGGGCGGGGCGTCCAGGCTTCGTCAACGTAGGATGCGTGCAGGCGGGTCATCCCTGGCGCGCCAGTCGTACGCCGGAGCGGGCGGATTTGTTTCTCGACGTACGCGTCCCGCCCACGTTGAGTATGACCGACGCGCGACGCGCAGCTAAGAAGCTGTTCCTGGCGATGAAGGAGAAGCATCCGGAGTACGGGCTGGAGTTCGAGACCTACGTATCGGTTCCGGGGGCGACGATCGACGAGAACCACGCCATGGTGAAGGCCATCGAGCGCAATCATCAGAGCGTGGTGGGGCACGCCCCGGTGCGCGACACGGTGTTGTGGTGCTCGGATGCGTCGGTGCTGTCGCGGTTCGGATGTCCCACGTTGAACTACGGACCGTCCAGCGGGCCGCGCGATCACGAAGGGGAGAAGGTCGCGATCAAGACGCTGGTGGATATTACCAAGGTGTACGCGCTGGCCGCGGCGGAGTTGTGCGGAAGGATCGGCACTTAGCGATTGGCAGTTAGCCGTTGGGCGACAGGTTGTCTCGCCGCCGGCAGCCCTTTGCCAAGTGCCGAGCCAGTGCCAAGTGCCAAGTGCCAAGTGCCAAGTGCCAAGTGCCAAGTGCCAAAACTCATACCAGGAGCTCTCTTTGCCCTCTCAGGCGGAAATCAATCGCCGGTACACGAACATTCGCGCTGCCATGCGCGAACAAAATGTGGATGCGCTGGTGGTTTGCGGAAATCAGTACGCCGGCTTCGAAGGGGCGGTTTTCTATACGTCCGGCTTCGAGATTGTCCATCGCTACGTGTACGTGCTGATTCCGCTCAGCGGCGAACCGACTTTGCTTTTTCCGCAGGAGGCGCGCTGGATCGGCGACAAGAAGAAGCCGTTCGTGAAGGAAAAGGTTTGGGCCGAAGTTCCCGGGCGCTGGCTGCGGGAGCGGGCCCAGGATGCAGGTTGGAAACGGCTGGCCGTGTACGGGTTGGATTACGTGATGGCGGTCCGCGATTATCGCGAGCTGCAGCAGGGCTCATTCGAGCTGGTTCCCTTTGATTTTCACTTCGACATGGCGCGCGCGGTAAAGAGCGACGAAGAGTTGGCCGAGATCCGCGACTCCATGGACATCATCCACGATGGTTTCTGGGCGCTGCTGGAAGGTTTCGACGCGGGCAAGACGGAAGCGGAGATCATGGCGCCGGCAGTGGAGATTTTCTTCGCGCGAGGCGCCGGGCCGCGCATGATGAACATCGTGCTGTCGGGCGAGAATGGCGAGGCCGAAGCGCATTTTAAAGTTCCGGGCAAGCGCAAGGTGGGCGAGCGGGACTTGATGCTGTATTCCCTGGAGATCGCGGGTACGGGAGGATATTGGGTGGAGTTTTCGCGCGCGGTAATTGCCGGGAAGCCGAGCGCGCGTACCCTGCAGATGGCGGCTGTGTATCCCGAAGCGATGGAGAAGGCGCGAAAGCTGATGCATGAAGGCGTGCTGGCCTGTGAAGTGCACAAGGCGGTGGCCGATATGCTTCGCACAGCACGGTTTCGCCCTGGGCCATCTTTCGGGGCATTCCATCGGAACGACCATGCTGGAGCATCCGGCGATTGGCGCCAGGAGCCAGATACCGCTGAAAGAGAACATGATCTTCTCGCTGCATCCGCAGGTGGTCGATCAGGATGGCAGCGTCTGCCTGTACACACAGGACACCTTCCGTGTGGGCAAGACCGAGGGCGAGAATCTTAGCAATATTCCGTGGAAGTTTTACTCGAAGGCGGACCTGACGTCGCGGGTGGACAAGGCATGAAGAAAGTACTGATCGTAGGCTGTGGGGCGATTGGCAGCCTGTTCGCGGCGCATCTGGCGCAGGGCGGCGAGGTGGAGGTGTACGCGTTCGACGCCTCGCAGCCGCACGTGGATGCCATCAACCGTGATGGGCTGCGGCTGTCAGGCGCGGCGGATTTGCAGGTGCGGCTGGCGAAGGCGAGCACCGATGCGGCTGAGCTTCCGGTATGCGAGTACGGGGTGGTGGCGACCAAGGCGATTCATACTGCGAACGCCATTCGAGCGGCGGCGCGATGTTTCGATGAAAATAGCGCCGTCTGTTCCGTGCAGAATGGCGTGGGCAACGAAGAGATCATCGCTGAACATGTGAAATACGTGATCCGCGGAACAACGTTTCCTGCCGGACACATCGCTGCGCCGGGACATGTGGGCTTCGATATCAAGGGCGATACGTGGATGGGGCCTTTCGAGCCGACGAAGACGCCCATGGACCGGGTGGAAGAGTTGGCGGGTTACATGACCCGGGGCGGCATGAACACGGTCGCGCTGGCCGACGCCCGGGGAGCGCAATGGACGAAGCTGATCTTCAACGCGGCGACCAATCCGGTGGGGGCGCTGACCCGGTTGCATCATGGCGCGGCCTCGCGCTTTCCCGCGACGGGCGAGTTGTTTGAAGTGCTCATTGCAGAAGGTGAGGCGGTGGCCAAGGCGATGGGCATTGACCTGCATGGCGACCCGAGGCATCTGGTGGCGAAGGGCGCCAACGCTCCCGGCAAACACCGAGCCAGCATGCTGCAGGATGTGCTGGCGTCGCGTACCACGGAGGTCGATTTCATGAACGGCGCGATCGTGAAGTGGGGCGAGAAGTACGGCGTGCCGACTCCTTTGAACAAAGCGATGTGGGCGCTGATCAAGGGGCTGGAGCACTCGTGGAGCGAGCCGTAGAAAGGCCGCTCTTCGCTCTTTGCCATTCGCTTTTGGATTATTGTTTGAACACATTCTCCGTTCCAACACGAGTCTCTTAAGGGTTGATCGTGTGCAGGTCTGGCGAAAGGCGAATAGCAAATAGCGACGTTCGGACGATAATTCCGATGACACAACATACTGAAAGGTGAGTTTCCCTACATGGCTGTCCCGTTTCGTATTGGCGTTTTGCAATTAAGCATGGAACCGCTGCAGCAGACCGTGAGCATGGCGCAGGCGTGCGATCGCGCCGGGTTTGATGTTTTCTGGCTCGCGGAAGCCTATCCCTGGTGGCGGAAGCACTCGATGGAGGCGCGCTCGTCCACCGCCATGACGGCCGTCATCGCCGCCCAGACGCAGCGCATCATCATCGGATGGGGCATCATCTCACCCTACACGCGTCATCCTGTCCAAATCGCCATGGAGGCCCGCGTCTTGCAGGATGCCGCCGGCGAGGGCCGCTTCTTCCTGGGACTGGGCGCCTCGAAAATCTTCATGAAGGAAATTGGCGAAGGCGAAAAGGGGAAAGACGTTGGTCCGGCAGTGGTGATGCGTGAGAGCATCGAGATCATCGAAGCCATGCTGGCGGGCGGCGCGGTAGATTATCACGGCAAGGCTTTCGATGCGTCGGCCCCGCCGCTGAAGGATGACGCTCATGTGTCGCGGGCACGGGTGCCGATCTACGTTGGGGCGACCGGGCCAGTCTTGCAAAAGATGGCTGGCTCCCACTCTGACGGACTGCTGACGGCGAGCATCACCACGCCGGATTTCGTCCGCTATGCCCGGCTGAACATGGAGGAAGGCGCCAGGAAAGCGGGAAAAGACGCGGCTGGGATGGACCTGGGTGCGGTGATTGTGGGCAGCATCAACCGGGATTCGCAAAAAGGCAAAGAAGGTGCCCGGGAGATGGCGGCCATGTACCTCGCCAACAAGGTGCAAAACATCCGGGGCTCGGCCGACGTACTGCTGCAAAAGGCAGGTCTGACGCTGGAGGAGATCGCTCCCATCGCGGATGCGATGGAGAGCGGCGGGCGTAAAGCTGCCGCTCGGGCAGTCACCGATGACGTGTTGCGAAAGGTTTGCCCGATTGCCGGCACTCCGGACGAGTGCTGCGAGCGTATTCGCGAATATCGCGACGCGGGATGTACCAACATCATGCTGGAAATCTGGGGCGACGACCGTCAAGACCAGGCGAAACTGTTTGGCGAAGCTGTGCTGCCGCAGTTCCGCTAGAGCATGGTCGAAAGCCAAAAAGAAAACAGCCTGCAGTTTCTCCTAAAGAAGCTGCAGGCTGAAGTTTTCTATCGAGCACATCCAGCGAGCTAGAACAGGCCGAACATCGACACCTGGTTCTCCGCTCCCACAAATACATGCCCGTCGGCAACGGTGGGGGTGGTGAATTTCAGTGCCAGTCCAGGATTGTCGCGGCTGGCATTCTGCTTTGAGTTGTAAAGTTCGGTGCCCAGGTTAGTCGCGTCGTAAGCGCGCAGGGTCGCGGTGCCGCCTCCCCAATCGTCGGCCTGAATAATCCAGGCAATGCCGTTACTGGTTCCATTGGCGGAGATGGCCGGGGTAGCTCCGGGATAGCCGAAGACCTCCGGCGATACCGACGTGGGGCCAGAGGACAGCTTCTGGGCATGAGGATCGAAGCTGTAAGCTTTCAGGCGGTCGTAAGAACCGTTGAAGTAAGCGGTATTGTTCCAGAAGGCCATGCCGCCCCAGATTCCGCCGATGGCATATTGCAGAGTCTGCACAATCTGGCTGTCATTGCCGGAATGGAAATGGCCCATGCCATCGCGGTTGACGAGGTCAATGGTGCCTTCCTTGCCCACCTGGATGAGCAAGTGGGGATAAGTGGTGCCGGGTTGATCAGGCAGCAGCACGACGCCTCCCGAACCTACGTCAGTGTCGTTGTTGTCCAGCGTCTGCTGGTCCCACGGCGTGAAATAGTCGTTGATGGTAAATCCGGAGGTGGCGTTCCACGTCAGGCGAAGGACGCTGTCGCCGTAGTCGACGCCGCCACCGGTGACATCGAACGTGCCGTTGCCGGTGCTGGCGTAGATGGAACTGCTCGAGTCTGCTGCGGCACCCGAACCGCCGCCCCAGTAGCCGCCCTCGTAGCCGTTGGGCGTATCGACGATGATGCCGGTGGGGGCCATATTGCCCTCGCTAAACGACATCATCCAGCCGTGATACGTACCCAGGTCGCAGTGCGAAGCCCAGCTTACGATGATTTGTCCGTTCAACAGAAGCAGTGCCGCGCGCTGGCCTTCGATACGGGGATCGAAGGTAAGAACTCCGTTGATGGATCCCGAGCCCGTGCCGCGGGCCGTGCCGGAGATGGGACGGGGAATCGACCGGTCAATGCCGGTGCGGATGTCCAGGGCGTGCAAAGTCTGGAAGAACGTCGTGATGTGGGTGACCGCGTTGTACTGCTTGGTCTTGGCCACAAAGTACATCGTGTTACTGGCGGTATCGATCACCGGCGTACCGGTAATGCCGATTTCCGGAACCATGTCGCTGCAACCTACGTCGTTGCTGGAGACGGTGCTGGTCACCAGCAGAGAGGTCACGTTGACCAGCAGGTTGTTGTGCCACAATTGCTGACCGCTGTTCACATCGAAGGCGTAAACCTGGTCGTGCTCCGTGGCGATGAATACCACGTTGTGAGAGGTGCCACCAATGGTGACATTGGGCACGTACAATGGCTGCGCGTAGACGAAGCCCTGCACCGGGAAGACGGCCTTCCTGCCAAACTGCGTGGCGTTGACGTTGGAAGGCGTGAGCGTGGTTTCATTCTGATTTACGCCGGAGCGGTAGTTGTCATGCTGGTACGTGGTGATCGCCACCTGCGCCGAGCCCAGGGTGGTACAGCACAGTACGAAACAACACAAAAAGCGCGTGCACAGGTGTCTCATGCAGACGAAAGCTCCTCTATCGATGCAGGTTGGTGAAGCTGTTGGCTAGGCTGAAATTATCTAATGAAATCGCGAGGTTCACAACCGTATTCTGACGCGAGCGTTACCCGCCTTCCAGAAAGTGTTGCACTTAGGTTGAAACCTTTCGATGAATGTAGTTTGTTCAAAAGCGCACTAATATCACTGTAATTGTTATTGCCACGGCTGCTTTTTCCCCAATGGTACAGGAGGTCTCATGCCAGACACTGAAATCGCTCCTCCCGGTGACACGCAACTGGGACGTGTCTTTGTGGGCCCCGAGGGTCTGCGCGCTGGTTGGCGACTGCTCGTCTTCCTGGCGATTCTTGCGGTCCTGGGGTTGGCTTCCTCGCCGCTGCAGAACCGTTTGGTCCGCAGCTTTGGATCGGACTTCTCGGCGCCGAACGTCATCCTAAGCGAGTTCCTGACCTTCACCGTGGTACTGATTGCTACTGCGATCATGGGCAGGATGGAGCATCGAGGGATCGCCGATTACGGTTTGCCCTGGCGGCAAATGCTGGGGAAACAGTTTTGGGCAGGCGCATTATGGGGCTTTGCCATGCTGACGGTCATCGTCGTTCTGATGATGGCAACACACGCCTATTCGCTGGGCAGCCTGGCGCTTTCTCCGGTGGGCGTCGTGAAGTATGGATTGCTGTGGGCCGTCGCGTTCCTGATGGTCGGCTTGTTTGAGGAGTTCGCCTTTCGCGGATATCTCCAGTTTACCTTGACCACCGGCATGGGCTTCTGGCCGGCCGCGGCCGTCACCTGCATTTGCTTTGCGATGGCACACCTGCAAAATCCCGGGGAAAACTGGATTGGCGTGGTGGAAATCGTACTGATCGCCTTCTTCCTGTGCATGGCGCTGCGGCGGACGGGCAGTCTATGGTTTGCCATTGGGTGGCACATGGCGTTCGATTGGGGCGAAAGCTTCTTTTACTCCACGCCCAACAGCGGCATCAGCGCCACCGGGCACATGCTCAACGCTTCGCTGATGGGCTCGAAGTGGCTGAGTGGAGGCAGCGTTGGTCCGGAAGCGAGCGTGTTCGACCTGGTGGTCACCATCGGCGGAATTCTCCTGCTGGCGAAGTTGTATCCCGAGGCTAAGTATCCGCCTTACAAGCCCACAGCGTCGGAGCCGGCCGCCTTTCTACCGGACGCAGGCCCGCGAGCCGCGATTGTCGGCGGGACCAATCCGACAGAGTAAGGCATCGCTCGCAGCTAGTGCTCGTGCTCGGAGTGAGAGTGGATGTGCGGATGAGAGTGAACAACGTTTCCGTGGGTATGACGGTGGGCGTGGACCAGGTTGGCCCGCACCAGCAGCTCGTGGTTGGCGAGAATCTCCGCTGGAGTGCCGCTGGCCGCGATCTTGCCCTCTTCCAGGACAAACACGCGATCGGCAATATCTTCCAGGATTTCCAGTTGGTGGGTGGCCGTGACCACGGTCTTCGAGGAACCTTTCCACTCCTGGATCAAGTCCACAACCTGGCTCTGGCTGCGGGGGTCGAGCGTCGCGGTAGGCTCGTCGAGCAGGAGCACATCCGGGTCGAGGACGATGACCGAAGCCAGGGCCACGCGCTTTTTCTCGCCGCCTGAGAGACGATAGGGCGGCCTTTCGCGCAGGTGAGCGATGCTCATCAGTTCCAGCGTCTCCGATACCTTGGCAATTACTTTTTCCTTCGGCCATTGCAGTTGCAACGGTGCGAAGGCCACTTCGTCGAACACGGTGGGGTTGAAGAGCTGGACATCGGGATTCTGAAAGACCAGCGCCACCCGGCGGCGGAAGGGAAGGGCAAACTTGTCGTCCTGCGTGCGCTCGGCGGTCAGCGGCTGGCCGTCGAAGGTGACCGAACCCCCGTTGGCGAAATACAGCGCGTCCAGGATCCTCAGCAGGGTTGACTTGCCTGACCCGTTGGCGCCCACCAGCGCAATGCGCTCACCCATCGCGATCTGCAACGACAGGCCGCGCAGGGCGGGAATGCCTTCGTACTCGAAGCAGACATCGCGGAGATCGAAAAGTGTGGGCATGATGGACTATCTCCCCGCCCAAACGGCAACGCTGCCCGCGACGAGAAATGCCGCCAGGCCAAGGTAGTCCCACATTGTCATATGGAAGTCGGAGAGGATTTCGACTTCACCACGAAATCCCCGCGACTGCATCGCCAGGTAGACCTCATTGCTCAGGCCGATACTCTTGCTGAGTAGTACCCCGGCGGTCCGCACTGCCATGTGGCGCTGGTCCCGGGAGTTCAGGACGCCAACGGTGCGGCTACGGCGCGACTCGAACATCTGGCTGGCCGTTTCCACTAGCAGGAATACGTAGCGATGCGTCATGGCCAGCATGGTGATGGCTTCCTTGGGCAGGCGGAAGGCGCGCAGGGCCTTCAGGACGTGAGCCCACGGGGTGCACAAGATGAGCAGTGTAGTGAAGGTGACAGCGGTTTCGACCCGCAGGATCAGCAGCCCGGCGGTGCGCAGTCCCTGCTCGGTAATGGTCACCGATCCCAGAGTGGCGACGGAGTTCCCCGGCGTGACAAAGATGGCGGGAACGGCGATCGCGGCGGTGAAGCCGAGGGCCACCAGCCACACGCGCTTCGCCAGGGTGCCGAGGCTGACGCGTGAGCAAATCGCGATTACGATCGCAACCGCCAGCAGGCAAGCGACCGCGGTGATCTTGCGCGACAGGGTAACAGCCAGCACCAGCGAGAAAAGTCCGACGACGCGCACTCTGGGATCGAGAGACTGCAAAAGTCCCGGCTGATGGGCGGTCTGTTCTGAGAGCATGGCCCGGGTTAGCGCGCGAGTGAATCCAACGGTGGTTGATTCCAGGAACCCACGGCTCATTGCGGGAATTCCTTGGGCTGGCGCCTCTCCAGCAGGCGGCGCGTGGCCAGCGAAATTGCCAGTAGAATGCCGACTCCGAACATTGCCGAGAGCAGGTAGCCAAAGCCGCGGCTTTTCACGAAGGACGGGGCGTACGCCGGGAAAGGCGCCGTCCACAAGTTCGTCAGTCGCTGCAATCCGGTGGGAACCGCTGATGCGGGACTGACGGAAGCGCTGGGCGCAGACGCCGCTGCAGAAACTTTGCCCAACTCCGCAGGCGACCACTCGCCCCATGCCGATCCCGCGGCGAGAATTCCCAAGGGTGTGAGTAGCATGAGAACCGCAACCGCGCTCCACAGGGTTCGCAGGGGATGCGTCGCCGGACGGTGCACGAGAGTCAAGTTGGCATCGCCGGTAAGGCCAGCGGTGCCGCGTAGCAAAGCGGGATCGGCGGCTTGCAGGTAAGCCACAAGTCCGGCAGAGATGACGGCTTCCGCCAGTCCGGCGAAGGTGAGGTGCCCGATCATCATGGCGGGGATGGCGATGCTCATGCGATAGGGCGCGTAGAGCGGCGTACCGCTGGCGTCGTGAAACAACACGGGCTGCAAGCCGAACTCCACCGCCGCAGCCAGGGCCGCGGCATTCACCGCGAGGTAGCCGGCGATGGCGGCAGCAGCGACGCGCCGCTTGGACGCCAAGGTTGAACCGGCGGCAATCACCCGGTAGCTGCCGTAGGCCACCAGCGAGGCCACGATGGCCATGTTGAAGCAATTGGCGCCCAAGGTGCTGATGCCGCCGTCGCCAAAGAACAGCGCCTGTATGGCAATGGCAATGGAGAGTGCGAGGATGGCGCCCGACGGCCCCAGCACGATGGCTGCGATAGTCACGCCCAACGCGTGGCCGGTGGTGCCTCCCGGTAGGGGTAGGTTGAACATCATCACCACGAAGGAAAAGGCGGCAAAGACGGAGATGAGCGGGATGACCCGGGTGTACAGGGCATGTTTCAGCCGCTTCAGCGCGGCATACCAGCCGGCGGCGGCCCCTGTGTAGAGCACGGCGCAGCTGGATGGACTCAAGTAGCCGTCAGGAATGTGCATGCACCAAACGTCCCGTGCGTGGTCACTCTCATCCTAACTCATGAGCCCGTGGTGGAATGTGCGGTGGGGCACAGCCGTCGCGTCCGGCGGTCACCATGTGCGTAGCTCGTGCGACCAGGCTACTGCCTGCCGGCAACGACGCGGGCAACCGCCAACATACTTATGGCCTCAGCCGAGGGATCCTGCAATCGTTGGGCACGTTGCAGGGCTGCTACGGGATCGACTTGCGCTGCCGCCTCGCCTACTTCCTCAACCACGGCAGGCGCGCTGGTCTTCGAAGTAGCGCGCTCGGACCATACCTCATCCACCGAAGAGTATGCGATGTCGAAATAGTGATCGGCCATTTTGCGGTCGCCCGACGTACCGCTGGCAAAGCCGCTGGCGGCGGCCTCTCGTGCGCGTAGCGATGGCGACATCGCCTGGAGCTGGTCGGTTCGGTCCCCCTTGGTCGCCATGGCGCTGAGGACGCTCACGTTCTCTTCTGCCGGGGGCGGAAGCACGGCGACCTGCTGCGCACTGCCGGCGACCTGCTGCACCATGACGTCGGAGCGCAACAGTTCGTCGTAAGCGTCCTTGCCTAGGACGTCGCTCAGTGTGCCGGTGGTCATGTTGACGGCCACCTGGCGTTCGGGGGTGTCAGGCAGTTTGGAAAGCCATAGCAGAAACTTTGTGCCGGCTGTTTTCACTGCGCCTTTGTCCATGGCGGGAGCGGCACGCGCAAACATGGCCGCATAGTTGGGAGCTTCGGCATTGAGGCCGGCGGCGTCCAAGGGCAGGGAAGCGAACATTTTGGCGAAGATGGCCTGCGACCAGTTCGACTTCATGCCTTCCGCATCCATCAGCGCCAGGATGGGTCGCCCGGCGACTACGCCTTGCTCCAGTCCGGATTCCAGCTTTCGCTTGGCCGCCTGATTCACTTGATTGGGACAATGGCTGATCGCGCCCAGCAGAGATTGCTCGGCATCGAGGACGGCGGCGGGAGGAATGGTCTGCACGAAGGTAGCGGCGGAAGCGCAGTCCACGTGGCCGCTCGCCAGCATGGAGACCGTGGGCTTCTGGCCTTCGGCGACCAGCTTGGTCTCGATCGACGTTCCTTCTTTGGCGAACTGCTGCGCCAGCTTGCCGTCGATGGGGCCAACCACGTTCGCGGCTTCATACAGCACACGCAGGCGGTCTTGCGGATCAGGCTGAGGAAGCCCAACCGCGCTGTGGACAACGTCGAGAACAAACTTGCGGCTCGCCTGCTGGCTCGTTGAGCTGGTTTGTGATGAACTCCCAGTTGGCGAGGAATTGGCCTTGACTGTGGGATGGGCGGCTTGCGCAGTCGCGGCAGGTGCGCATAGAAAGACCAAGAAAGATGAAAAGAACAGCAATTTCAAATCGAACCTCGGCCCGATGCTTCGAGCCTGCGTCCATGCTATGGGAAAAGCAGAGCGGGATGTATAAGGCGAACCCTCCATGGCCTTAGTACTTTCGGGCAGGCTATACATTCGGCGAAATCCCTTGCTTCAGGACAGGACAAAAGCCCGGTCCGGGGGGGGACGCGGGCTTCGGTATTCCGTAAGGTCAGCGTTAGCGCTTGTCCATCGGGACGTAATGATTGGGATAGACCGGACCCTGATAATCAGCGCGAGGCCGAATCAGGCGATTGTCGTTGAGCTGCTCGATTACGTGGGCCGTCCAGCCCGCCACGCGCGACACGGCGAAGACCGGAGTGAACAAGTCAATGTCGATGCCCAGCGTGTGATAGGTGGAAGCGGAGTAGAAGTCGACGTTGGCGTTCAGCTTGCGCTCCGCCACAATGAACTCCTCGATCTTGCGCGAAATCTCGAACCACTTGGCGTTTCCGCTCGACTGACCAAGGTCCTGCGACATTTTGCGCAGGTGCGTCGCCCGCGGGTCTTCGGTGTGATATACGCGATGCCCGAAGCCGGGCACTTTCTTTTTCTGCGCCAGCATGCCCTTGATGTAGTCGACCGGGTCGGCGCCGGAGGCGTCAATGGCTTCCAGGATGCGGAAGACCGCTTCATTGGCTCCGCCGTGCAGCGGGCCCTTCAGCGCCCCGATGGCTGCCGTCACCGCCGAATGCATGTCGCTTAGGGTTGCAGCCACAACTCGCGCCGCAAACGTCGAAGCGTTGAGCTCGTGGTCGGCATGCAGGATCAAAGCGATATCGAAGGCGCGTTCCGCCGTCTCGGTGGGAATCTCGCCATTCAGCATGTAGAGGAAGTTTCCGGCGTGGGAGAGCGAGCGGTCGGGCTCGACAATCGGCTTGCCTTTGCGGATGCGATCGTAGGCGGCGACCACGTAGGCCAGTTGTGCGGTGACACGGATGGCCTTGCGCACGTTGGCTTCGTAGTCATTGACCTTCTCTTCCGGATCATAGAAAGACAGGGCCGAGATGATGGTGCGCAACACGTCCATGGGCAGCGCGTGCTTGGGAGCTTGCCGCAGCAGGCTGATGATGGAGGCGTCCAGCTTGCGCTCACGCGCCAGGTTCAGCTTGGTTTCCTGCAACTCCGCGCGGCTGGGCAGCCGTCCGAACCACAACAGGTAGCAAACCTCTTCGAAGGTGGAGTGGTCGGCCAGTTCGTGAATGTCGATGCCGCGATAGGCCAGTACGCCCTGATCGCCATCGATGTAGCAGATGCCGGAGTTCGCTGCAGTAATGCCTTCCAGTCCCTTGGGGCCCGTTACCGTGGTTGACATGAATACCTCGCGCGGTCACCGACCGCAAATTTGATTAAGAGGGCTGATGCACCCTTGGGCAGGCGCTGACGTAAAAAGGGTACAAACTACTTTTATACTCCGTGGCTTTCGCCTGCGTCTATGACACCACCCGGGTAGTTCGGGCCTGGGAGCAGCCGAGGCTTGCCGCCTACTTAGCGGCAGGTCTTCCCCTCCGTCCCAGCCAGCGATGCATCCAGGCATCGCACCCCGGCATTCGTCACTCTCCTGCTCACGACGGCAATTCAGGCAGCGTCCAAGCGCCGAAGAATCGGTGGGGCGAGCGACGCCGCCGACGGAACAGATTTGCCGCCAAAATCAATGCGTAGGAGATTACTTCCATGAGCAAGCTTCGCTTTCTGCTGTTGCCCTGCCTGTTGTTGCTAGCCGTGTTCTGTAACGCGCAGTCCACCCAACTGGACCTGCCCCGGCAAAGTCAGAAGGCCCAGGTGACGCAGCGCATCGGCATTACCGACATCACCATCACCTATCACCGGCCGCTGGCGAATGGACGCAAGGTGTGGGGCGGCCTGGTGCCTTACGGAGAAGTGTGGCGCGCAGGCGCCAACGAGAACACCTTGATCACCTTCCCGAATGACGTGACCATTGAGGGCAAGCCTCTGGAGGCAGGAACCTACGGCCTGCACATGATACCAACCGAAGGCGACTGGACGGTCATTTTCTCCAAGATGCACACTGCGTGGGGAAGCTTCAGCTACAACCAGGCGGAGGACGCACTTCGGGTCACCGTCAAGCCGCAACCCACGGAGATGCACAACGCGCTGCTCTACGACTTCGATCAGCTCAAGCCGGACTCGGCAGTGGTGGTGATGAGTTGGGACAAGGTGGCCGTGCCCTTCAAAGTGTCGGTCAACGTCAATGAGATTGTCGAGAGCAGCCTGCACAAACAGCTTCGCGGACTTTCGCAATACACGTGGGACGGATGGGATGACGCGGCGACCTATCTGGTCGATAACAAGATCGGCCTGCCGGAGGCGCTGAAATACGAAGACAATTCCATCAAGAACGAAGAGCGCTTTGAGAACCTGATGACGAAGTCGCGGATTCTGGACGCCATGGGACAGACGCAGGAGGCCAGTGCTACGCGCGATAAGGCTTTGTCCGTTGCGAACGCGCCGCAACTCTACGGTTACGCCCGCCAGTTACAGAAGGACAAGAAGCAGGAGCAGGCGTTCGCCATCTACCAATCGACCGCTAAGAAGTACCCAGACAATTGGCTGTCGCACGCTGGGTTGGCACGCGTTTACTGCGGCCAGGGAAACTATGCCGATGCCACCAAGCAGATGGAACTGGCGCTGGCCGGCGCTCCCGATCCTGCCAAGTCCGGGGTAGAAAGCTTGGTCAAGCGGTTGCAGGACAAGCAAGACATCAACAAGTAACCGTGCGTTGGGCGGAGAACCTGCCGCCCGCATGGGTTGGGCTGCGCGGATGCAAACGCGCGCAGCCCGTCATTGCGATGAGTCTATTTTTTCGGCGCTGGGTTGCTCGTAGTGTTGGGCTGCTGATCAGCAGGTGAGGCCGGGGGCGCTGTCGTTTGACTCGACGGATCTGGCACGCCCTTGGTATTTCCGGAGGTACCCATGGTTGACGGTTTCGCCTGGGCCTCATTCCTGTCCGTTTCTCCAGCTGGCGAGCTTCTGGCCGGAGGCTGGTCGCGGATGGTGGTATCGAGCGATCCGGGCTTGGAAGTGGACGGTTTCTTGCTATCGCCTTCGGTTGCGGCGGCGTCGGGAGCGGCCGTTGCGTGATCTTTGGCGGTCGCGCCCTGCTGACTCTTCTGCGAGGCAGCGCTGGAGTTGCTGGGGTCGGAGACGGTGCTCTGCGCAGCCATCGATCCGGCTGCCAGGAACACCATGATAGCGAGAGCGGCTAGCTTGGTCATGATCGGATTCTCCCTTGGCTGCAACCGGGAAGCAGCATCACTTTCCTAGATGAGGGAATGGGCGGGCACGTTTTCCGACGGCGTTACAAATCAGCAGCCAAAATTGCGACGCTTCGGAGTTGCCGGCGCACACATGCAGGCTCAACAGGGCTTCAAAAGGACGCTGATGGGCGCAACAGGTAAGGAGATCCGCAGGACGACCGGCAGAAATTACCGCATGTTGCGCAAACAGGGAGGGAAGTTACTTGGTGTTGGGCACGTCTCCAATAGTCGGCTGAGGGCCAGTAGACGGGGCGTCGCCTGCTTTGTGGCCTTGGCATTTGGTGACGATGGCCGAGCGCAGGCGGCCGCGAAGGTCGTCGGGAAGTTCATACAGGTGAGAATCGCGGTAGATCTCTATCGTCATCTTGGTGGTATTGCAGACGACGTAGCAGTTATGACACCACTGGAGGTGATCTTCCAATTCCGCCCTGGTTTGGGCGTCCATTGACTCATCAAGGTAGTCGGTGAGCTCTTTCAGAAAATCAGAGCAGGTCACTGTTTGCCATCTCCGCCGGTACGATTTTTAAAATACTTACTCAAACGCTCACGCAATTGCAACCGGGCTCGAAGCAAGCGCGACTTCACTGCGGGAATACTCAAGTCGAGGGCATCCGCCGTTTCTTCGGTGGATAGTCCTTCCACATCTCGCAACACAAACACGGTGCGAAAACTCGGAGGCAAGCCTTGTATGGTCTTGCCAAGGATCTCTCGCAGTTCGCCTTGCGTGTACAACTGTTCCGGATTCGGAGCCCAGTCCGCGACTTCGCGCGGCATGGAATCCTCTTCGGTCTTAATATCCTCGTCGAGCGAAACCATCCGCTCTGGACGCCTGCGGCGCAAGCGCATCAGCGCTTCGTTTACCGCAATCCGCACCAGCCAGGTGTAAAACTTCGACTGCTCCTGAAAGTTTCCCAAGTTCTGGTACGCCTTCAGAAACGCGTCCTGCACCACATCTTCCGCGTCTTCGCGGTTCTGTGTAATGTGCTGCGCAATCCGAAAAACGTTTCGGTCGTAGCGCCGCACCAACTCCTCAAAGGCCTTGATGTCGCCGGCCTTTGCCGCATGAACTAACGCCAGCTCATCGCTAACGGGTTCAACTACCTTTGGTTGGATGGTTCCCATGATTGTGCAGATTCAGGATTTTACAGCTATTACGGCTCTTACAGAAAAGACCTGACTATTGTACCCATTTCAAACCCGATTTGGTAAAGCCAGGGTCGCATTATTTTGGCGCCGAATCATACCCATCCGGCGTGGACGGCTCGGCGGAGCCTGCTAAGTGTTATACGAACGAAGGGTGCAGACGGTTTCCACAGGGAACCGATACCGTAAACCAAATGGCCATCCCCGGGCCGCGGTTAACGCGCTAAACTGACGTCAGTGAGCAACTCAAGCCGCCTTCTCGTCTACCTTCTGGCTGCGCAACTGGCGTTAACCGGCAGCGGACTGCCCGCGCAAGACAGCGCCTCGACCACCAAAAAGAAATCTTCCTCGTCCACCACCCACAAGTCGAGCAGTTCGACCAAGAAAAAGACGACGTCCTCGGCCCACTCCTCTCATAACCGTAAGAAGGTGACGGAGGCGCGTGCTCACCAAATGCGGCGGGCTTTCGTGGCTTCCAATGATCTGCGGCCCATGTCGCGGCAACTGGTGGAGTTTCGCACTCCCGCCGCGTACACCGGGGTGGAAAATTACGCCCATACGCACGCCGGAACGGAAGCCGGTGCGCTGGCCTGGTTTGCCATCGGCTACGCCCACTATCTTGACGCCCAATATCCGGCAGCCATCACCGCCATGCAGAAGGCTCAACCGCAAATTGGTGAGCTGAAAGATTACGTTGCGTTCTTCTCCGGCAGCTCGTACCTGCTCAGTAACAACGCCGAAGAGTCGCTGGCCTACCTGCGCGACTTTGGTACGCGCTTTCCAGATTCGCTCTACGATCACGATGCCACCATTGCTTACGCCAAGGCTTTGCTGGCATTAAGTAGGCCGACCGAGGCGATCCGCGTATTAGAGGAGCATCGCGTTCCCGCCAGCGCTGAGACGGAATATTTCCTGGGCAAGGCCTATGTCCAGAATGGCCAGGGACTCAAGGGCGCCGAAATTCTGCGCCGGCTCTACTACAACTACGCGAGCAACTACACGGCCGACGAAGCTGCCTCCGACCTGAAGAAGATTCCCGAGGCTGCGTCACTGCCGCCCGTCACCTACAGCGAGCATCTGAAGCGGGCTGATGCGTTATACAAAGCGCATCACTATCCCGCGGCGGCTGATGAATATCGCTTCGTGGTCGACATGGCCCCCCCGGACCAGCAGTCGGCCGGCCTGATCCAGTTGGCCAATGCCTACATCAAGGACGGTAACACCGCGGCGGCGCGCGCTGCGCTGGACCGTATTCCCGACGATGGCAGTGAAGCCAGCGCGGAGAAGTGGTATCAGCGCGCCGAAATCGCGCGCAATGCCGGCGACGACGGTTCGCTCAGCAACATTCTGGAACACATGCGGGCGGCGAATCCCAAGTCTCCCTGGCTGGAGTCGGCGTTGCTTTCCGCCGGCAACATGTATTTGCTGCGCAAAGATTACGGCCGCGCCCTCGATTACTACCGCGAGATTCACCAGCGCTTCCCAACCGGAAACAAGGCTGCGTATGCTCATTGGAAATGCGCCTGGCTGACCTATCGCCAAAATCTGAAGGATGAAGCCAAGAAGTATTTCGAGGAGCAGGTGGAGTTTTACCCCGGAACCAACGAAGTTCCCAATGCCATGTACTGGCGCGGACGCATGGCGGAGGACGACCGCGACTACGGCACTGCCCGGGCGTACTACCTGAAGCTGTCGGACCGCTACCGCAACTATTACTACGCCGTGCTGGCGCGCAAGCGTCTGGCGACGCTGCCGGCAGCGCCGGCCGTCACCGTGGCCGTCTTGCAGCATGTTGCTCCCCTGGCCGATCTTGATCCGGTATCGCAGGTGACGGAGCCGCCGGAAGACGATCTTCACTACAATCGCGCCAAACTGCTGGAGAACGGCGGCATGACCGATCTAGCGGTGCGCGAACTCCAGGCGGGAAGCTCGACCGGTCCGTCATGGGAGATGGTCGAGATTGCCCGCATCTATACCAGCGGCGGCGAATATTTCCGCGCGCTGCAGGCGCTGAAGAAGGCAGTCACCGGATATTTCTCCATGGATGTGAGCGCCCTGCCGAGTCCTTACTGGCACGGGCTTTTCCCGCGGCCTTACTGGGATGCGCTGCGTTCGTATTCGGAGGAAAACGGGCTCGATCCATACCTGGTGGCTTCGTTGATTCGCCAGGAATCGGAATTTAACCCCAGCGCCATCTCGCGTGCGAACGCTTACGGACTGATGCAGTTGCTGGCGAGAACCGGCAAGGGCGAGGCCAAGAAGACCGGAGTGGAGCATTACAGCACCGACTCGCTGCTGAACCCGACGGTCAACATCGAATTGGGCACCCACTATTTCCGGTCGATGGTGGACCACTTCGGCGGGCAGGTGGAATATGCTTTGGCCGCCTACAATGCCGGCGCGGAGCGCGTGGAAGATTGGCGTTCCTCGGGAAATTATCGCGACGTGGAGGAGTTCGTAGAGTCGATTCCGTTCACCGAAACCCGCGAGTACGTGCAGGCTATCGTGCGAAACGCGGAGGTTTACAAGAAAGTTTACGGCACACCGTAGAACCATTCTTCCGGGGTTCACCCTATGAATCCAGGCAGGAACTCTCTTTCTTACTCCTCCCGCTCTATGCGTAGACGCATGTGGCAGTTATGATGTCGTAATGGCACAACGACGGAAGTTTGCCCAAGCCATCCTTCTCATCCTGTTATTCGCTCTGGCCACCGGCTGTAAGGTGAAGCCCAAATCGACGACTGTATCCGTGCACGTCCTGCGCAACCTCAGTTCTGTTTATGGAAGCGAACTGGACCGCAGAATCCTGGAATTTCAGGGAAGCAATCCGCGCCTGAAGTCCGGCAAGCAGATTGTCATTCAGAGCGAAACTGGCGACTTCAAGGATTTGCTGGCGAAGCAGACCGGTTCGACCGAAAATATCGACCTGATCATTCTGGATTCTCCAGACGATGCTAAGGAAAACTCAGCCTTGGTGCTGGCCCTGCCGACGGCGGTCAATGTTTGTGCCGGGTTGAAGGCTTGCCCGGCCGACGTGCCTTCCATTATTCCTTCCCAGATAGGTGGCGATCAGAGAGAAGGGGCGATGGCCTTTCAGTCCGCTCTGCAGAAAGCCCCATAGCGCTCAGCTACCGGCCTTCATCTTTTTCCTAACGCTCACTTCGACGGCCGGACGAGGTCGCCGCCTCCGGCTTCGCCGTTGACTTCTGGCGCGGCGACGATTTTGCCGCCTTGCCAATAGCTTTCCTGGGAGCTGTCTCGGCCTTCTTGGCCGGCGCTTTCGAAGCCTTTTTTCCCTTTGCGGCTCCAGCCATCGGCAGGTCTTTCATCTCCGCCGCACGCCACATGTACCAGCTGGCCACGCTGCGATACGGACGCCAGCGCTCCCCGTAGGCCATCAACTCCTTTGGCTTGGGTAGCTCGTCCAGCTTGCGCATGCGAGCAAAGCCCTTGCGAACGCCATAGTCGTCAACGGGCAACACATCGGGCCGCGCCAGGCGGAAGATCAGCAGCATCTCGACTGTCCAGCGGCCTATGCCTCGAACTGTGACCAGCCGCTCCACCAGTTCTTCGTCGCTCATGCGACGCGCCTCTTTGAGCGTAGGGACCGTGCCATCCAGCGTCTTGGCGGCCAGGTCTCGAATGGCTAGCATTTTGTTTCGTGACAACCCGGCAGAACGCAGCAACTCCTCCGTGGCGCCCATAATTTGCTCAGGCGTAGGAAACGCCGCTACCGGGCCACGACGGGTGCGGAGCTTCTGCGTGTTCTCCGGAAACAGCGCTTTCACGCGCGCGGTGATGGTGGCTGCTACTTTTCCATTCAGTTGCTGGTAGATGATCGACTCAAGCAGGGCCTCAAAGATGCTCTGCGTGGTTTCCTGCTGCAGAAAGCAATCTCCCGAACGCTGCATGATGCGGGCGAGTTGGCGGTCGACGCGCGACAGGTGCTCGCAGGCTGAGGTGTGATCGAGTTTCTTAGGCATCGGGTTCGTTCTGAGGATCCGGCGGCGCGACCGGTTCGTTCTCCAGGGCGGAGATCGTCTCGTCGTCCACGTCCCACGTCTTCAGTATGCGAAAGATGATACGGCTTCCAAAGCCGGCGCGCACCAGGGTGCGAAATATGCGAGCCGCCTGCTTCTGCCCAACCGGTTTGACAATTCTTTTGCGGCGCAGAAATTCGCGGGCCAGTTCTTCTTCGTCGACATTCTCGTAGGCTGCGCCCACGGCGCTTTCGATGATGTCGTTATGCACGCCCTTGATCTTAAGGTCCTGCACGATGCGCATGCGGCCAAACTTCTCGTTTTCCTTGCGGAGGCGAGTATAGCTTTCGGCATAGTTGCTGTCGTTCAGGTACTTGTGCTGCTTCAGGCGGGCTACCACGACTTCGACCAGAAGCTCCGCGTGCGGCTGCGTGCTCACGCGATTGCGCATAAGGCGCTTGATTTGCGCCACGGTACGCATCTGCCGCCCCAGCGCGCCAACCGCGTACTCGTAGAGCATCTCTTCGTCGTAAATTTTCGGCACGCGCTTAAACGGCATGCGTTCGATTATAGGCGGCCGGGCGAAGGGCGCCAGGGTTGGTCCCTTACTGAATGTCGCGTGCGCCAACTGCTTCGCGCAGTTGCTCCAGTGCGCTCATGTACCCGGCCAGGGCCTGCCGGTAGCTCAACTCGGTGGAGCGGTAAGTGCGCTCGGCGTCCAAGAAATCCAACAGGGAAGCCGCTCCTTGCGAGTAGGAAAACTGGGCGATTTCCAGCGATTGCTCCGCTTGCTTCAGATAGCCATGGTCGTACAACTGTACGACCTCCTCGCCGTTCAACAGGGTTTCGTAGGCGTTCTTTACGTCGGTCAACACCTGCTGTTCCGCGGCTTGCTCCTGGAATTGCGACTGCGTCAGCACGTAGTAGTTCCGCGCCACTTCCCCTTGGTTGCGGTTAAAGATAGGCAGCGGAATGCTGAAGTACAAGGCCGCCAGATTGGACGAGCTCACATGACTGTAATCGAAGGTAGCGTTAAGGTCTTGCTTGGCGTTGGCTTTGGCCAGGTTGATTTGGCTGCCGGCAGCAGTGACGTTGCGCTGTGCTGCCTGCAGATCGGGACGCAGGCCGATGGCGCGGGCCTGCAAGTCGTCAAGGGTCGCCGAGATCGGTAAGTAGGCCAGTTCCCCGGCAATATCGTAATTGCGCGGAACGGCGTCAAAGCCGATCCACTGGCGCAGGGAATTCAATGCCTGCACTAAGGCAATTTTGGCGGTGCTGACGTCGCTTTGAAACTGCAGCGTTTGCAGCTGAATCTTCAGCAAGTCGGCTTTGCTGGCGGCGCCGGCTTTGTACTGCTCTTGACTGATGCCGACGGTGTGTTGGTAGCTCTGAAACAAGCGTTCCGCGAAATCCAGATTCGCCTTGGCCAGCAGCGCAGAGACAAACTGCTGCGCAGTGTTAGCTTCGGTAGTGCGTTCCAGGTCGCGTGTCTGGGAGTCGGTGACGGCGGTTGCGTCTTTGGCGGCTTGCAGGCGGTTCTGGCGCTTGTGTCCGCGTTCAAACAGGTAGCCGGCACCAACGTCGAACTGAATGGTGTTCTCCAGGTAGTTTGTCGACCAACAGGCTGGGCGTAAACAGCGGAAGGTACTGCACGTCCCACGAAAGCTGCGGATTCGGACGCAGATTGGCCGTGACCTCTTGCTCCTTGTTTTGGAAGACCAGCGTCCGCTGGGCTTGCAACGCGGGATTGTGTTCTCTGGCCAACTCCAGCGCCTGGTCGAGGGTGATGACCATGGCCGGGTTCTTCGGCGCTCCTGGAGCCGAGTTCTGTCCCTGCGGCAAGGGTGCAGACTGCGGGCTGGCCGCTTGGGCGTGAGCCGCCACGGTGCAACCGGCGGCTAACATCAGAAGCATGGCAACGGAACAAACGCGGGTAACTCCGCCACTAACTGGCGCGGTCAAACGAGACATTCCAGGCGATCTCCAAAATTCCTGCAATCTGCGAATCGGTGATGACAACGCATGAAAGCTTCTCATTCCGTGAGGAACTCCTCCTCATCCGGCAGGACATCCGTCGGCTTTGCCACCCACGTATAGAACGTTGGCAGAAGCACCAGACTTAAGGCCAGCTCGGTCAGCAAACCGCCGACAATCACAATCGCAAAGGGCCGTTGCGAATCGGATCCAATGTCGTGCGACATGGCGGCGGGAACCAGTCCCAGCGACGCCACCAGCATGGTCATCATGATCGGCCGTAAGCGGCGAGTAGCGCCCACCAGCGCGGCCTCGTGCACCGAGTCACCACGCGCGCGCAATTGGTTAATGTACTCAATCATGATGACGCCGGTCTGCACCGAAACCCCGAACAGCGCCAGAAATCCGACGCCGGTCGACACGCTGAAGTGCGTGCCGGTAATCCACAGCGCCACCAGTCCACCCAGGGGAGCCATGCTCAGATTCAGCAAGCACCAGCAGGCCCCACTTGAAGCGACCGGAACATCGAGTACAGCACCAGCATGATCACCAGGATGGTCAGCGGTATCACGATCGCCATGCGGTGGTTAGCACGCTTCTGGCTCTCGTACTCGCCCGCCCAATCCAGGGTGTAGCCCTGCGGCAGCTTCACCTCGCGGTTGACCTTTGCCATGGCTTCTTCAACTGTGCTGCCCAGGTCGCGCCCGCGTACGCTGTACTTTAACGCAATATAACGCTGATTGCCTTCGCGGTAGATCATGGACGCGCCATCATCCACCTCGATGTCGCACAGTTCGCCCAGCGAGACGCGCTCGCCGGAAGGCGCCAGCAGGCGAATGTTCTTGATGGCGTCAATGCTGTTGCGAAACTGTTCCTGATAGCGCGGTACCAGGTCGAAGCGCTGCTCGCCTATCAAAATCTGGCTCACCGGATTGCCGCCGATCGCCGTTTGCACCGCATCCTGAATATCAGACGCGTTAATTCCGTAACGGTCAGCCTTGGCGCGATCGACTTTGATGTCGACGTTGGGCTGTCCCAGCACCCGGAAGAGGCCGAGGTCGGCGACACCCGGGACCGTCTTCATCACCTCCATAATCCGTTCGCCGGTCTTCTCCAGGTCCTTCAGGTCCGAGCCGAAGATCTTGACTGCCAACTCGCCCTTCACGCCGCTGACCGCTTCTTCCATGTTGTCGGCGATCGGCTGCGAGAATCCCCATTCCACTCCCGGAATTTGCTCCACCTGCTTGTCCATCGCGTCGATCAGCAACTCTTTGCGGCCGCGGAATTCCGGCCGCCAATCGGCGCGCGGCTTCAGATCAACGAAATACTCCGTGTTGAAGAAACCGGTGGCGTCGGTACCGTCATCTGAGCGGCCGACCTGCGAGATAACCTGCTTGACTTCCGGGAAACTGGCAAAGATCACGCGCGCCTGGTCCATCACGCGCTGGCCCTCGGTGGGACCGGTGCTGGGCGCCAGGGTTCCGCGGGCCCATATGGAGCCTTCGTCGAGATGAGGGAGGAACTCGGAACCGATGACTCCTCCCATGGCAAGGAAGAGCGATACGCCGAGGATGAGCAGCAGGGCTACCAGGGCTACCATGCGACGCGCCATGATCCACGCCAGAGTGCGCTCGTAAAAATCGGTGATCCATCGTACGACCGGGTTTTCCCAGGCCTTTACGCCCTTGCGGAAGATGATGCTGGCCATCACCGGCGCAATCAGGACGGAAAACAGAAGCGCGCCCAATAGAGCGAAGGCTACCGTCCACGCCATCGGCCGGAACAGGCGGCCCTCGACCCGCTGGAGGGTGAAGATGGGCAGGTACGACAGGATAATGATCAGAATTGCGTAGAACACCGGACGCTGCACTTCGTGCGCGGCCGAACGGATGGTTTCGTCGATGGTGCCGTGGTCGGTGTGATTCTCCAGGCGCCGCTGGATGTTCTCGACCATCACCGCCGCACCTTCCACGATCATGCCGAAGTCAAGGGCGCCCAGCGATAGCAGGTTCGCGGGAATGTGCCGCAAATCGAGCAGGATCGAAGCGAAGAAGAGCGAGAAGGGAATGGTGACGGCGACGATCAGCGCCGCGCGAATGTTGCCCAGGAAGAAGAACAGCACCAGCACGACCAGCAGAATGCCTTCCGTCAGATTGTGCAGCACAGTGTGCGTGGTCAGGTGAACCAGGTCGTCACGATTGATGTGCGGCACGATGGTCACGCCGGGCGGCAGCACGTGGTCGTTGAGGAACTTTACCTTCAGGTCGATGTTGTGGAGAACACCTTCGGCTTCTGCGCCCTTGCGCATCTGCACGATGCCTTCCACGACGTTGGCATTATCGAGCATTGTGCCGTCTTCGCGCCGGATCGCCTTGCCCAACCTGCCTAGGCTGACCTTCGGACCCTGGGTCACCACCGCGATGTCGCGCACCCGCACCGGGGTGCCGTTCTGTGACTTCAGAACGGTCGCACCGATGTCGTCGGTTGTCTGCATCAGGCCCACGGCGCGAATGTTGTAGGCCTGCTGTCCTTTCTCGATGAAGCTGCCACCGCCGTTCACGTTATTGGCAGCCAGGGCTTGCTCCACCTGCGCCATCGATAGCCCGTAAGCAACCAGCTTGTCGGGATCGATCTGCACCTGGTATTCGCGGGTCTGGCCGCCGAAGATCGACACTGAGGCAACGTCGGGCACCGACATCAGGTGCTTGTACACCACCCAGTCCTGCAGCGCCTTCAAGTCCATGGTGTCGTACTTGGGATTGGTGCTCTGCAGTGTGTAGAAGTAAATCTGCCCGGTGGGACTGAAGTCCGCTCCAATCTGCGGGTTCAAGCCCGGGGGAAGGCTCACCAGGGTCAACTTCTCCAGCACCTGCTGCCGGTTCTGCAAGTTGTCGGATTCGTCGTCAAAAATCGCGGTGATGAACGACAGTCCAGCCAAGGAGGTCGAGCGCAGATGGGTCAGGTGGCCTAACCCGTTCATCTGGGTTTCGATGGGGATGGTCACCTGCTGCTCGACTTCTTCCGCGGCCCGTCCCGGCCACTGGGTGATCACCCAGACGTACTTGTCGGCCACGTCAGGGTAGGCCTCAACCGGCAGGTTGTGAAACGAGATAATGCCCCAGATCAGCAGCGCCAGCCCCATGGCCAGCACCAGCATGCGGTTCTTCAGGGCAAAGTCGACCAGGTAGCGAATCATGCGGCGCTACTCCTCCGCCGCGCTGGAGAAAGAAAGCGCGTTGCTGACAATCTGGTCGTTCGGTTTCAGCCCGCTGAGAACCTGCACCGTGCCGTCTTTTTCCTGGCTACCCAGCTGCACCGCAACCCGGCGAAATCGATTTTCTCCCGCCGGTGTGTAGACCCAGTCCTTGTCATGCAGATGGACCACTGCCGAGGCGGGAACCACGATCCGCTCCACCGGATGAAACGCGCGGAACATGGCATTCACGTACATGCCGGCGCGCATGATACCTTGCGGATTCGGCAACTCGATCCGCACCTTGGCAGTGCGGGTGTTGGGATCCATCACCTGGCTGATGTTGATGACTTTGCCGGGGAACTGGTCGTGTGCGAACCCATCCACGGTGATATCGGCTATGTCGCCGACATGTACCCGCGACAGCATGTCCTGATAGACGTCGCAAACCACCCAAACCTGCGACAGGTTGGCGATGGTGAACAGCGCCTGCTGGTTATCCAGCGAGCGGACACCGGTGCCGCCCGTAATCTGCTGATCGACGATGACGCCCGAGATAGGCGCTCGCACGGGAAGCAGGGGCGTGGGGTTGTTGATGTCGCCGCCCAATATTTTCACATGGGCCGCCGCCGTTTCCATATCTACTTTTGCCTTGGAATCGGCATCCTGCGCGGCTTCCAACACCGCCAGCGCGACGGCGCCTTTGTCGTATAGCAGTTGCGCGCGCGCCAGTTGCTTCGCGGTCAAGACCTGGTCAGCTTTGAACTTCTGGTAGTCGGAAAACGCGCCGGATATGTCGGGACTGTCGATCAGCAGCATGACCTGTCCCTTCTTCACCGTGTCGCCCAGCTTGCTCTTGATTTCGACCACGCGGCCCGACCCCAGCGACACCACCGGAACGGACAGGTTCACGTCCGGGGTGACCGAGCAGTTCACGTGAACTTCGTCGTTTACGTTGCGGGTCTGCACCGCGGTCAGGGGAAACCGACTGGTGTTCTGCATGGTGAACACGTCGGGGTCGTTGTTCGTCTCCACCACCTTGGTAGGCGGCGGCTGTGACTTGTTGTCCGAACAGCCAAGAGACAACGCGACCAAAATAATAGCCAGTAACTGCCAGCCAAGCGCCGGAAACCTGCGTTGCCGGTTGCGAGCTGTTTGAGCTTTTGTCATCCACGAACTCTCTTGCCGTAAAGCAGCGGTGCACCACAATTCCAATACCGCATGACTTCTTAGGGATCACCCGAAACTTTAACAACAGCTTCTAGTCGGCTTCAGATAAAGGGTTTCCGGCAAAGATTTTAGCTGTGGTGCAGGGGAGGCGCGCGGCCACCGGAAGGAGTTGGGTGACCCTGGAGAGCTTGGACTCTCAACTCTGAGCCCTCACGCCGAAGAGCTACAAGCAGCCCGGGGAGGAGACAGAGTATCAGCAGAGCGGGCGACGTAGGGAAGACCACAGGACGCGCGGTCGATGGCAGGGCGGAGGTAAGCGACTGTATTCGTTTGGTCGTATCTTCCAGCAGGGCTTGCGAAGGATGCAGATCGTCGCTGGCGGAAACGATAGGGAACAGCATTAAAAGCAGGCAGGTCAGCGCCAGCAGCGCACGCCAATCAAAGCCGCGCCCGCCTGGTGAACGCCGAAGGAAGATCACGAATGCACCAGCGGCCAGTGCCATCCAGATCAGATTGAGCAGAAGTTCCATAAGGCGCTGGCGGTAGTTTAGCATCCGGCAATCGGCAGACCACAACACCGGATTGCGGCTGGCCTCGCAATTCACGCAATGTTCAAAATGAACTGGGGCTTTCCACCAGCCTCTGATGGCAGGGTAGGACGGGGCTGCAACCGTTTGGCCGGCAACCCCGCAGGCCACCTAGATGGCAACGCAAACCGACTTCACTTCCGTGTACAGCTCCAGGACTTCGTGTCCCATCTCGCGGCCCCAGCCCGACTGCTTGTAACCACCGAAGGGCATGGCGGCGTCAAAGACGTTGTAGCAGTTAATCCACACCGTGCCGGCGCGTAACTTCTCGGCGATGCGGTGCGCCCGGCTGATGTCGCTGGTCCAAACCGCGGCTGCCAATCCGTACTCGCTCTGGTTGGCTTCGGCGACCAGCTTGTCGATGTCGTTGAACGGCATGGCGCAAACCACGGGCCCGAAGATTTCCTCGCGAACCACCTTCATGTTCTGGATTTGTTTTCACCATGACCGTCGGCTCCACGAAGTAGCCCGTTCCCGCGCCGCGTTTGCCGCCTACCACGGCTTCGGCCCCTTCGCTGACGCCGGCTTCCAGGTAGCTGCAAACGCGATTTAACTGCTCCTGCGAGACCAGTGGCCCCATGGACGTTTCCGGATCGAAACCCGGACCGACCTTGATCTTCTTGGCATGAGCCGCAACGCCTTCGACTACGTCGTCGAAGATGCCCTGTTCGACGTACAGCCGCGAGCCCGCGCAGCAGCACTGGCCATGGTTGAAGAAGATGGCATTGGCGGCGCCGGGGATGGTGGCCTTCATGTCCGCGTCGTCGAACACCAGGTTGGGCGACTTGCCGCCCAGTTCCAGCGAAACTTTCTTCAGGTTGCCGGCGGCGGCCTGCAAGATGATCTTGCCTACTTCGGTCGAGCCAGTGAACGCGATCTTGTCGACATCGGGATGAGCGGCCAGGGCTGCGCCTGCGGTCTCGCCATATCCGGGAACAACATTCACCACACCGTCAGGGAAGCCAGCTTCCGCGACCATTTCAGCCAACAGCAGCGCGCTCAAGGGCGTCTGCTCCGCCGGCTTCAGGACGACCGTGCAGCCGGTAGCCAGCGCCGGTCCCAGTTTCCATGCCGCCATCAGCAAGGGGAAGTTCCAGGGAATGATCTGACCCACCACCCCTACTGGCTCGCGCCGGGTGTAAGCGAAATACTTCACGTGCTTCGAGCCGGCGGAGATGGGAATGGTGTTGCCTTCGATCTTGGTAGCCCAACCCGCCATGTAACGGAACAGGTCGACGGCCAGAGGCACATCGGCCACGCGCGCCACCGCCAGCGGTTTGCCGTTGTCGAGGCTTTCGATCTGCGCGAATTCTTCCAGGTGCTCTTCCAGAAGATCAGCCAGCTTCCAGATGAGCCGCCCGCGAGCCGATGGGCTCATGTTCGGCCACGCGCCGCCATCGAACGCCTTCCGAGCCGCTTTCACCGCTCGGTTGATGTCTTCCTGATCGCCCTCGGCGATTTGCGCCATCACCTCGCCGGTCGCGGGATTATAGGTAGGGAAGGTCTTGCCGGAAGCGGCTTCCACCCACTTACCGTCGATGAACATTTTGCGCGGCTTGGCGATGAAGTCCTGCACGCGGCTGTGGATCTGCGGAGCGCTGACTGTGGTCGACATAAGAATCTCCCTGAGCAGAGTGCCGCGCACCCTGCCTTGCGAAAGAATTGGAGTGGTCACGTGACAATGCCGCAGCAGCATCTCACTGCGGCGGCGACTTGCACCCACATCTAGCGGGAGAGTGTATCAGACGTTCGGACGGCCATAGCAGGACGGACAGTTAGCTGGGATTGGCTTTGGCCAGCGCGTCCTGCACCGTCGGCGCGGTGGTGAAGAGTTGGTCGACCTTGGTCACCTTCAGCGAGGTTATCGAGACGCTCGTTAACGCCCACCAGCACGAGTTTGCGTCCCGAGCCTTCGCGTGAGATGTGCGCGCCCACCAGGCAGCCAATGCCGGCAGAATCGATATAGGGCATATCGGAGAGATCCAGGATCAGCAGATCAGCGCCATCAGCCCGGACCATGGTCTGCACCGGGAAGAAATTACCCAGAAGAAGTGGCCCGTGGATGCGCAGAATCGTGGCACCTGAAGCGTCGTCAATTTTCTCTATTTCCAATGGCTTGTCTTGCATAAGCGACGATTCTAAATGGCAAATCCAGCTCCCAATGTTAATTTCCCGTGACTGCGACTGGAGGGTTGACGGCCGGGTCCGCATCCAATTGGAGCAGTCACCTGCTGCCCGTCGACTGGGTTTCTGATTTGCACGGAGTGGGCGGATTTGACCCTGCGTCCATTGCCAAGTACACAAGTAGCAGCCGTTTCCAGAGTCCATGCCCATCCGTCGCCCTTCCGCCTCCAAAGGTGAGCCCGCCGCCCGCTCAGATTGGAAGTTCGCTATCCGGGCCCTGCGTCACCGTAACTACCTGCTCTTCTTCTCCGGGCAGACGGTGTCGCTGATCGGCTCGTGGATGACCCGCATCGCCACCAGTTGGCTGGTGTACCGGCTCACCAACTCGGCATTCCTGCTGGGATTGGTCGGTTTCTCCGGACAGATTCCCATCTTCCTGCTGGGGCCATTCGCCGGAGTGTGGGTCGACCGATGGAACCGCCATCGCGTTCTAGTCGTGACTCAGACGCTGTCGATGTTGCAATCGTTCGCCCTCGCATTGCTCGCGCTTACCCATCGCATCACTGTGGTCGACATCATTCTGCTCAGCCTGTTACAGGGGACGATTAACGCCTTCGACATGCCCGCCCGGCAGGCGTTCGTCATTCAGATGGTGGAGAAGCGCGAGGACCTGTCGAACGCCATCGCGCTGAATTCCTCAATGGTGAATGCGTCGCGGCTCATCGGCCCAGCCATCGCCGGCGGCATCATTGCCATGTCGAGCGAGGGATATTGCTTCCTGATCGACGGCTTCAGCTACCTGGCCGTGATCGGATCGCTGCTGGCTATGCGCAACTTTGCGCCGCAGCGAATGAATGTTAGGCGCCGAGTGTGGCAGGAACTATCCGACGGCTGGCGCTATGTGTCGGGTTCGGTGCCCATCCGGTCGATCCTGCTGTTGCTGGCGCTGGTGTCACTGGTTGGCATGCCGTACACCGTGCTGATGCCGTTGTTTGCCGCGCGCGTGCTGCACGGCGGCCCGCATACCCTGGGGTTTCTGATGGGCGCGGCGGGAGTGGGCGCTCTGGCGAGCGCAACCTGGCTGGCGACGCGCAAGTCCGTGCTGGGTTTGGGACGAGTCATTCCGACCATGGCCGCAATTTTTGGAGCCGCGCTCATTGGCTTCTCCTTCTCCCACTGGTTATGGCTGTCGCTGCTGCTGATGGTGTTTACCGGCTTCGGGATGATGCAGCAAATGGCCGCCAGCAATACTGTCCTGCAGACGATTGTGGAAGATGACAAACGCGGCCGGGTGATGAGCTTCTACTCGATTGCGTTTCAAGGCGTGGCGCCTTTCGGCAGCCTGGCCGCAGGAATCGTGGCCTCTCGGATCGGAGCTCCCATCACCCTGGCGATGGGCGGCCTGTGCTGCATTGCCGGAGCCGCGTGGTTTCTGAGCAAGCTGCCCCAAGTCCGAGATCATGTCCGCCCCATCTACCGGCAGTTGGGAATTCTGCCGCAGATTAGGGAAGGCATCGAAGCCGCCACGGTGCTGCAAATTCCGCCGGAAGATTGATCAGAGTTAGGGGCCAGGGACTAGGGATTAGGGATTAGGGATCAGGGAGCCGATCAAGTCTCGTTTTGAAGGGGAGGCCTTCAGGCTGTGCGTTATGTATTTGAAGATCAACCGGCTTTAGCCGTTGCGGAATGCTTAGGGCCGAAACACCGAAAAGCACATCTAGCCGCCAATTGATTCCCGCGCCTACATCACCGGAGGAACCGTAATCCCCATCACCGCCAGCCCGCGAATCAGCTCGCGGCGTACCACGGCGGCGGTCGCCAGAAGAAATCTCTTACGGTCTTCATCGACCTCGTTCAGGATGTGGTGCCGGTGATAGAAGTTGTTGAACTGCTGCGCCAACTGAAAAACATGCTTGGCAGCGAACGCGGGCTCGGTGGTGGCGATGCATTGCTCGACAACGAACGATGTCTTGCCGGCAAGCAGCCACAGCTCCCATATTTCGTTGCCGCTGGTTTCGGCGAAGTGCCGCCCGTAGTCCACGGGTGCGGTTAATGCCTGCTCCGGTTCAACTCCCGCCTTGCGGAAAATGTTGGTGGCGCGCACTGCCGCATATTGGGCGTAGGGGCCGGTCTCTCCTTCAAATGCCAGCGCTTCCTTGAAATCGAACGCAATCACCGACTGCTTGGTGAATTTCAGCATGAAGTAGCGCAGCGCGCCGATGGCGATCTGCGTGCTGATGCCGGTGCGCTCCGCGTCGTCGAGCTCCGGATGCCGGCTGTCGACTTCTTTCTTCGCCGCTTCAATCAACTTGTCGAGCAGATCGTCGGCTTTGACCCCGAAGCCCTTGCGTCCTGAAACTTCGATGTAGGCGCGGCCGCGATCTTCTTCCTTCACCTCGTAGCCTAGATCGAGGGCGCAGCGCGGGGTCAGCGCGACCATCTCGTAGGAGAAGTGCGTATAGTGCGCCGCCTGCTCCGTGTACCCCAACAGCCGGATAGCCTCGACCACGGTATTCTGCGGGTCGCTCTGCCGCGAGTCGATGACGTTATAGATGGCAGCCACGTTGCCGAAGTGAGGATGGTTCGGCTCGCCATCAACGGCGGAAATCCATACCTCATGCCGGTTGGGATACTGATAGAAGCGGCGATAGCCGAAGTCGCGACCCAGCAAGCCAAACTTCCACAGGTGATAGGCAATGTCCTTGCCAACGTAGCCCACCGTCCCATTGGAGCGCACGATCACCTTGGCATCTTCGTCGGGACCGCTTTTCTCAGGCTCGTCAGGAGACGGCGTAGCCGGATGCCCCATTTCAGCGCCCGCTTTTGGCGCTGAAGCGGGAGGCGACGATGCGGATACCTTCGAAGGTCTGGTCATCACCCAGCAGCCCTTGTTCTTGCCCTCGGTCTCGAAGTACAGCACGCCCTTCTGCTTCAGCAGCTCGAAGGCTGAATCCCAGAAGTGCAGCCTCAGGATCTCGCTTTCGCGGGGGAGGAAGTCGTACTCGATGTCCAACCGGTCCATCGTCTCCAGATGGCGGCGCAGCACGGCCACCGAAATCAGTTCGGCTATCTCCGCCGTTTCGTTGCCGCCCTGCTCGATGGCATGCAGCGCCTGCTGACGAGCTTTCAGGTGTTCCTTATCCTCGCCATACCATTGCGAAACGCGGGCATAAAGGTTCCAGCAGTAGTAGTCGAACTTGGGTGTTGACTCGATCAAAGCGACGATGTCCTGCTTGGTCTTCTTCTCCAGTTCCACAAAGCCGACCACCACGTCGGCAACCTGCACCCCGGTGTTGTCGATGTAGTTCTGCACGTCAACCACGTGGCCGGCGGAACGCAGGAGGCGCACGAAGGTATCGCCCAGAATGGCGTTGCGCAAATGTCCGATATGGGCGGCCTTGTTGGGATTGATGCTGGTGTGCTCCACCAGAATTTTGCCGCTAACGTTGGCCGCGCCTTCGCCTGCGTGGCTGGCGCCCTGGTCGTCGTCGCCACTCGCCAATGCCTTGGCCGCAACCTCACGCTTCAGCCGGGCATTGATGTATCCCGCGCCCGCGACTTCAAACTTCTCGAAGCCCTCGGGCAGCGGTAGCTCGGCCACAATCTCTTCCGCGATCTTGCGTGGCGCCTTGCGCAGCCGCTTGGCCAGCTCAAACGACAACGGCAGGGCAAACTCGCCCATCTCGACACTTGGCGGCTGGTCGATGACTAGGTTGGTAAGTTCGAGGTTGTACTTCTCGCGCAGGAACGCGCTTACGTGGCGGGCCAGTCTTTTTTGCTGCTCCAGGTACACTGAGTCGCTCTAACCTTTCGCTGCCTGCGAACAGCCCGAAGCTCCTCGCCGGCAGATTCCTCTGTGCTCTCTGTGTCTCGGTGGTGAAGGAGATTTTCTGAGATGCCGAGGTTAACCCTAAAGCATAGCAAATGCCTGCCAGGGCGTGGTTTGACGCTGTATCGCAGCTTACCTATGATGAAATCTCTGCCCCGGCGCGTCTTTGCGCCGAACCGGCCACTCCCATGCGCATAGCCTATCTCGACTGTTTTTCCGGTATTAGCGGCGATATGTTTCTGGGCGCACTGCTCGATGCCGGAGTTCCGTTCGAGCTCTTTCAGAAAACGGTGGCCGACCTTAACGTCGGCGCTACGCTGGAATTGTCGCGCGTCAGCCGGGCCGGCATCTCGGCCAGCAAGCTTGATGTCATAGTGAACGGCGAGAAGGACATGCCCCGCGAAGAGTTCTGGGCGTCACGTGAATTGTCGGAACGCGGTCATGATCACAGTCACGCAGATGAAGGCGGTCACGCTCACGAGCACAAACACGCCGGAGAGCACCGCCACGGACGCCATCTCAGCGAGATACTCACGATCATCGCGAACGCTCCCATCAGCGAAGGTGCGAAGCGTACGGCCAACGCCATCTTCCAGGCGCTGGGAGCGGCCGAAGCCAGGATTCATAACATTGACATTGAGAAGATTCACTTCCATGAGGTAGGCGCGGCCGACGCTATCGTCGACATCGTTTGCGCATCGGTTGGAGCCGAAGCCCTGGGCGTGGATCAATTCGTCGCATCGCCGCTCAACGTCGGGGGTGGCACGGTGCAGTGCGCTCACGGCGTGTTGCCGGTTCCTGCCCCAGCGACTCTCGAGTTGCTGAAGGGCGTACCCATCTACTCCGGCGAGATACAGAAAGAGCTGGTGACCCCGACCGGAGCCGCGATTGTGAAGGTGTTAGTCTCAAGTTTCGGTCCGCGACCGGCGATGACCACCGACCGGATTGGCTATGGCGCCGGCGCACGCGACTTTGCCGGAAACGCCAACGTACTGCGCATCACGGTAGGTGAGACCCATGCCACGGAAGCTGAGGCTGGCAGTGCGGTGGAAGAGATCGTCATCCTGGAAGCGAATCTGGACGATCTGAGTCCTCAGCTTATCGGCTATGTCGTTGATGTGGCGCTGACCGAAGGCGCGCTGGATGTGTTCACCACCCCGGTGCAGATGAAGAAGAACCGTCCGGGCACGCTGCTGACGATTCTTTCCGCTCCGGAGAACGAAGACCGTTTGCGCGCGCTGCTGTTCCGTGAGAGCAGCACGCTGGGAGTGCGAAGCCGTCGCGAACGCCGGCACGTGCTGCCGCGGCACCACGAAGCGGTCGCCACGCCGTGGGGCGAAGTGCGCATCAAGATTGGCGGGGTGAACGGCGTCGCTTCGCAGTTCGCTCCTGAATATGAAGACTGCCGACGCATCGCCGCCCAGCACCATGTACCCTTGAAGAGCGTTATGCAGGAAGCCCTTCGTCTTTACCTGGAAAAGCATCTGGACCGAAAGCATGGATAAGCCGAGCAAGTTCTACATCACCACGCCGATTTACTACGTCAACGCGCGGCCCCATATCGGGCACACCTACACCACGGTGGTCTGCGATACCATCGCCCGCCGCCAGCGCATGATGGGCGTGGACACCCGGTTCCTCACCGGCACGGACGAACACGGGCAGAAGATCGAACGTTCGGCGGCCGCCGCGAACTGCTCGCCCAAGGAGTTCGTCGACAAAATTTCCGGCGAGTTCCGCGGCCTGTGGGACCGGATGCACATCACCTACGATGACTTCATCCGCACCACCGAGCCGCGTCATGTGCGCGGTGTGCAGGCCATGTTCACCCTCCTGCAGGAGCGGGGCTTCATCTACAAGGGTTCCTACAGCGGCCAGTACTGCGTCTTCGACGAGTTATATGTCGATGCGGTGGGAGCGGGCGCGCCTTGTCCGGAGTGCGGACGTCCGACGGAAACCGTCCACGAAGAGAATTACTTCTTCAAGCTCTCGGCGATGGAACAGCCGCTGCTGAAGTATTACGCCGAGCATCCCGATTTCATTCGCCCCGAAACACGCCGTAACGAGGTCATTGCTTTCGTGCGCGGCGGGCTACGCGATCTTTCGGTCAGCCGCACCTCGTTCAAGTGGGGCATTCCGGTGCCCGGCGACCCCAAGCACGTTATCTACGTTTGGCTGGACGCGCTGGCCAATTACATGACCGCTATCGGCTTTGGCTCGGACGATCCCGCCGACAAGAAGAAGCTGGAACACTACTGGCCGGCCGATGTACACATGATCGGCAAGGAAATCGTCCGTTTCCATTGCGTCTACTGGCCGGCGTTCCTGCTGGCCGCGGGACTGCCGCTGCCGAAATCCATTGTGGCCCACGGGTGGCTGCTGTTTGAAGAGAGCAAGATGTCGAAGTCGCGCGGCAACATCGTGCGCAGCGACACCATCCTCGACACCCTGGGGCAGGACGCTCTGCGCTACTTCCTGCTGCGCGAGATTGTCTTCGGTCAGGATGGCTCGTTCAGCTTCGACGCCCTGGTGCAGCGCTTCAACTCCGACCTGGCCAACGATCTCGGCAACCTGTCGAGCCGCACCCTCAGCATGATCGCCCGCTATTTCCAAGGCGAGATTCCGTATCCGTCACCCAGCGCGCGGACGCCGGCCGAGGAACTGGTTGTCACCCACGCGCAGAAAACCATCACCGATTTCCACGCGCAGTTCGAGCAGTATCAGTTCTCGCGCGCGCTGGAGACGGCTTGGGGCCTGGTGTCGTCGGTCAACAAATACATCGTAGAGAACGAGCCATGGGCCGTGGCCGAGCGTGACGACCTGGATTCGAAGGCACGCCTGGCGACCATTCTGCACACTTCGGTGGAGGCGCTGCGGATTGTGACGGCGCTGGTTCACCCCATTATTCCGGAGGCGACAGCACGGATCTGGTCGCAAATGGGCTTGGGCGAAATTAGGGAACTCGACCTGCGTCAGTTGGCCTGGGGACAGATCAAGGCGGGCACCAAGCTGGGCAAAGTTGAGCCGGTTTTCCCTCGCGCCGACAAGAGCATGATCGAAAGGATGCAACAGATGGAACAGCAACGCTCCACCGAGAGCGAATCGAAATCAACCGAAACCACAGGAGATACCACGACGCCGGCGCAGGTGACCGGCACTGCGCCCGCCGACGCATCCTCTCCAGCTCAGAAGGCTGAGGGCGGAGCGGCCCTGCCAGGTTCTCCCTCCGGGGTGCAACTGCCTGCATCGGGAACACCTGCCGCATCGACCAGCGGTGAGCGACAAGATCACCATCGACGATTTCCTCAAGGTCGAGCTCCGCGTTGGCGAAGTGAAGGTCGCGGAAAAGGTGAAGGGCGCCGACAAACTGCTGCGCCTTGAAGTCGATATAGGCACGGAAGTCCGCCAAATTCTCGCGGGCATTGCTAAAGCTTATGATCCGGAAAAGCTGGTGGGCCGCAAGGTTGTCATCGTCGCCAACCTGGCGCCACGCAAGATGCGTGGCCTGGAGTCGAATGGCATGATCGTCGCCGCCTCGCTGGGTGACGAAGGCCAGCCGGTGCTGGCAGGCTTCCTGGAAGATGTGCCGGTGGGAGCGAAGCTGAAGTAAGCCGATTCCGAATAGCCCGTTGACGCGGATCTTTCAGGTCCACGTCCCGGTGTTTATCCGGCGAATACCCGCTTTTGGCTTGCCGGGTGCCCCGGGTTTCGCGGCGTTCGAGACCTGGGATTCCCGCCGACAGTTGAAGCCTAGCCGGCAACCGAATCCGACAGATTGTCTGGCGACCGTTCCTATGCAAAACTTCTGCGGTGTTTGCTCCGAGTCGAACTCAGTCTGAACCGCGATGCCTTCCAATGCGCCGACTCTTCCGGATCTCGAACATCGCGAGACCCGGGACACCCGTCTTCTACTGCCGAAACATGTTCTTCGCGATGAACAGCACATTCGCCGGGCGCTCGGCCAGGCGGCGCATGAAGTACGGGTACCATTCCGAGCCAAACGGAATGTAGACGCGCAAACCGTATCCTTCACGCACCAGTTGCTGTTGCAGATCGCGCCGCACGCCATACAGCATCTGGAACTCGTAGGCCGATGCCGGAATGTTCTCGGCCTTGGCGAACTGTTTCAGCTCGGCAATGATGTTCTCGTCGTGCGTTGCCAACCCATGGAAGACACCGCTTTTCATCAGGGTTCGCGCCAGCTTCACATAGTTCGCGTCCACGTCGGCTTTCTTGGGGAAGGCGATTTCCGGCGATTCCTTGTAAGCGCCCTTGCACAGGCGTATGCGGATGCGCTCCGACAGCAGATCGTTCACGTCCTTCTCGCTGCGGAAGAGGTACGACTGGATGACCGTGCCCACTTTTCCGGCGTGTCCGGGCTCGCGATGCAGGCCGCGCACGAAGTCCAGCGTGCGCTGGGTGTAGGGCGAGCCTTCCATGTCGACGCGCACGAAGTTGTTGATGTGCACCGCGTGGTCGACCAGTTCCGTCACCAGGCGAAACGACAGCTCCTCGTCAACGTCTAGGCCCATGTGGGTGAGCTTGAGGCTGATGTTGGCGTTCAGCTTGCGCTGGTGGATTTCGTCGAGCATGCGATGGTAAAGCTCGGCGCTGAACTTCGCTTCTTCGGCATTGGTAACGTTTTCGCCCAGGTTGTCGATGCTGACGCCGGCGCCCCATTCGTTCACTACCTCGGCGGCGTGGATGACGTCGTTCAGGTGAGTTCCGGCGACGAAACGCTGTGAGAACTTAAGCCCCAGGGGCGACTTCTCGGCGAAATTGCGCAGACCTTTGCTTTCAGAAAGCCCGATGAAGAGCGACCTTAACATGCCGCCTCCAGAAGGTAAGTAGATGGGGAAGGTGAGTTACAGCAGACGACATTATGACTCATAGGATCTCTGAGACAGCTGATGCAAACTCACGATAATAGCAAGTGCAGCCGGACGGCGAAAGTGGATGGATCACAAGCCGCTTGTGAGCCATCACTTTCCGCCGGTCGCCGGCACATCCCGCTCGTCCCCCGATTTGAATTAGGGCTGCGATTCTTCTTCCTGACCGCCGTCTTCCTGGCGGCCAATGTCGATCAGAACCGCCAGCGTCCGACGGGTGCGGCTTATATCCGTTTCCCCCACAGCGGCGAGCAACTCGGCGTCGACCTTCTCGCGTGCCGCCTTCTGAGCTTCCGCAGCCGCCCGGCCACGCTCGGTAAGCGCCACCGTCAGCTTGCGGCGATCGTCTTTGTCTGCCGACCGCTCCAGGTATCCGCGCGTGACCAGAGTGTCGACCAGTTGTCCTGCTGACTGCTTGGAGATGCGCAGCTCCTTGATGAGCTGGCCCAGAGGGATGTCAGGCACGCCTAGGGCGAGCCCGCCAATCACGTACAGCCCGTTTGCAGGAATGTCGTCATATCCGGCTTCATCCAGGGCTCGACGCATGGCGGTGCCGTACGTGGTGCGGGCATGGCGGAGCAGGACAGGAAGGCCAATTGTTTCGTACCAGGGCTTTTCGTTTTCCATGCGAGGCACAATAGACGAATTTTTATAGACTGTCAAATAAAGTGACAGTAATTAATACTGTCTAAAAGCTGCCAGATCAGGGGTGGGGTTGGAATGAAAGCCGTCTTGGCACCCTGCCGCCACAGGTAAGGCCCAGGCCCCGACCTAGGCGCCCAACGACGGGCTGCCTCCTTTCAGAACGACAGAGAGAGGGATCGCCTCTGCTTGTACCTATAGCCGAATGCAAATAGCGAAAAGCAAAAAGCGGCCTCTCTCACTCCCACTCAATCGTTCCCGGGGGCTTGGACGTGATGTCGTATACCACGCGGTTAATGCCTTTAACCTCGTTTACGATCCGGCTGGAGATGGTTTTCAGCACCTCGTGCGGCAGCGGCACCCAGTCGGCGGTCATGCCGTCTTCCGAATGCACCGCACGGATGGCGCAGGTATACGCGTAGGTTCGCATGTCGCCCATCACGCCCACCGACATTACAGGCAGCAATACGGCAAACGATTGCCAGACTTTGTTGTAGAGGCCGGCGCTCTTGATCTCGGTGACCACGATATCGTCGGCTTCCTGCAGCAAGGCGACGCGCTCGGGCGTGACTTCACCAACAATGCGCACTGCCAACCCCGGACCGGGGAAGGGCTGCCTTTGCAGGATCGGTTCCGGCATGCCGAGATCGCGGCCAATCTGGCGCACTTCGTCTTTGAATAGCTCTTTCAAAGGTTCGATCAGCTTGAGTTTCATCTTCTCGGGTAGGCCGCCAACGTTGTGATGGCTCTTGATGACTTGCGACGGACCACGCACCGACCGCGACTCGATGACGTCGGGATAAAGCGTGCCTTGCACCAGCCACTCCACTTTGCCGTGCATCTGCTCGATGCGGTGGGCTTCTTCCTCGAACACCGCGATGAATTCATTGCCGATGATTTTGCGCTTCTTCTCGGGATCGGTGACCCCGGCCAGCTTGCTGAGGAAGCGCTCGGTCGCGTCGACCCCATCGATGTTGAGGCCAAGCTTCTCGCGCAGGTTTTTTTGTACGCTGGCGAACTCGTTCTTGCGGAGCACGCCGTTGTTCACGAAGATGCAGGTAAGCTGATCGCCGACCGCGCGATGGACCAGCTCGGCGGCGACGGAAGAGTCTACGCCTCCTGACAGCCCGCAGATTACGCGCCCGTTGCCGACGGTCTGGCGAACATTGGCGATGGTTTCTTCGATAAAGCTCAGCGGGCTCCAGTTCGGCTTCATGCCGCAAACGTCGAAGACGAAGTTGCGAAGGATCTCGGTGCCCTGCGGCGTGTGGTGAACTTCCGGGTGAAACTGCACCGCATAGAACTTCTGCGCCTCGTTCTGAATGCCGGCAACTGCGTTGGACGTCTGGGCAATCAGTTCGAAGCCCGGGGGCAGCTCAACCGCTTCGTCGCCATGCGACATCCACACCGGCAGCGGTCCGGTCAGACCCTTGAACAGTGGTGACGAGGTCTTCAGCAGGTCGACCTGCGCATGGCCGTACTCGCGCTTGTCGGCGGCGCGAACTTTGCCGCCCAGCTTGTAGACCATGAACTGCAAGCCGTAGCAGATGCCCAGCACCGGCAGTCCCAGGTGCAGCACGCGGTCGTCGGCTGGAGGCGCGTCGGCGTCGTACACGGAGCACGGGCCGCCCGACAGTACGATGCCGGCCGGGGAATAACTTTTGATCTCTTCCAGGGAAGCGGTGCAGGGAAGGACGACGGAGAAGACCTTCTGTTCACGGATGCGGCGGGCGATGAGCTGCGAATACTGCGCGCCGAAGTCGAGGACGACGATTGCTTGGGTTTCCACCATTTACTTTGCCAGAGGACGCCAGCAGTGTAAAGCGGCAGAGGAGGTTCTGGCTAGCGAGCCCGCCTGGCATGAGAGGTGGCCCCGTTGTGCTGTATGCTAATTGCACTTGCATGCCAGCGATTCGCTTGCTTCGATCCACAATTCAACGCCGTTTGGCGCCTGCTTTGCCCGCGATGCTGGCTCTTCTGCTGCTGAACAGCGCGCTCTGGAGCCAGGCCAGTTCTGCGACACAATCGTCGCCGCCGTCGTCGGCGGCGCAGCAAGGTTCTCGCATCGCAGCCCAGCGCTCCCGCGCCGTCGCCAGACGCCGGAAGCCAGGGCCAGCCGTCGAATGGAGCGGCCGAGCAGCCTGAGCCGCAGACCACCATTACCAAAGAACAGGCCAAGGAACTGTTTCGCTCGGTCGACGAAATTCTGCGCTTCGTCAGCCAGGACACAGGCTTGCCCATCGAGCACAAGGTCAAACGTAACCTCATCACCCGCGAGACGGTAGAAAAGTATCTCAACAAGCGGATGAAGGACGACAAAGACGAGAAGCGCCTGGAGCAGTCGCGACTGGTCCTGCAGAAGTTCGGACTGCTGCCTCCCGGCTACGACTTGCACGCCGAGTTTATCCGCCTGCTGTCCGAGCAGGTCGCGGCTTATTACGATCCCAAGACGCAAAGCGTTAATCTGCTCGACTGGGTGCAACCGGAGGCGCAAAAGCCAATCTTGGCGCACGAGTTGACCCACGCGTTGCAGGACCAGAAGGTTGGCATCGAGAAGTGGGAGCTGGCGGGAGCCAAGGACGACGCCGCGCTCCCCGATCAGCAGGAGTATTCGGTTGAGGAAGCGCAGGCCGCCCGGCAGTGTGTGACCGAGGGCCAGGGCATGGTGGTGCTGTTTGACTACATGCTGGCGCCGCTGGGTAAGAATATCCTCACCGCTCCGGAGATTGTCGCCACCATGCGGGCCGGTATGAACGACAACAAGGATTCACCGGTCTTCGCCCAGGCCCCGATGTTCCTCAAAGAGTCGTTGCTGATGCCCTATACCTTTGGCCTGGACTTTGTTAAGACGGTTCTGGCCAACAAAGGCAAAGAAGGCGCTTTCGGCGGCGTGCTGGATGTCCCCCCAGCGGACACGCGCCAGATCATGCAGCCGGAGACTTACTTGTTGCACCAGGTGGTAGCGCCGCTCACCATCCCCGACTTTAACGCGCTGGTTGCGCCTGCCTACGAGCGCTTCGATTTCGGTGGGATGGGCGAGTTCGACATTTACCTGCTCGCCAAGCAATACGGCGCCACCGATACGCAGAACTACTATCCACACTGGCGCGGCGGCTACTATTTTGCCGCCCACGCCAAGACTGCGCCGAAAGATAAGATTGCCATGCTGTATTTCTCGCGCTGGGACTCGCCGGAGGCGGCGCGGGATTTCGCCAAGCTTTGGTCCAGCTACGTTCCCAAGCGGTATAAAAAAGCCGTGCTGCGCGATCCCTCGCCGGCCAGCGAACAGCAACCGCGCAATCTGTATGTGTTCGATACCGATGAAGGCAAAGCCATCATCGAGGCACAAGGCAACGACCTGCTCATCATGGAAGGCTATGACGACAGCGTGGTCGAAAAGGCCCGCGACCTGTATTTCTACCGGATGGCAATTCCTGGGCAACCGCCAAAGAGCAAAAACTGAACATGCAATCCTTGAACCGCTTCGCGCTAATTTTGCTGTGCTCGCTTCTATCCTTGCCAATCGCTGCCCAGCAGATCGATATAAACAGGTGGGGGAAGAACACCGCAGGGGTGGAAATCACCACCCATGAAGATCCTCGCCAGCACACGGCAGCCGGCACTACGCTGATGTACAACATCGTTGGCAAGGGATTTCCCGCCGGCTCCTATGACTTGTGGGGCTGGGTCATAGGGAAGCAGCCGCAGAAGCTCACCAGCGGTGCCAGCTTCGACAAGCGCGGCGTTCTGGTATGCACCGGCAAGCCGGGATTCTGCCCCGGCAAGGAACCCGACGATCCCATCAATATCAAAACCACTGCCTTTCTGGGAGAGCCCAAGCGCTTTGGCGTGGTGTCAAAGGACGGCAGGATCGCGGCTTTCACCGAAGCCATACCCTTTCCCATGGAAGCGACCGACAAGAAATGCAAGTTGTCGGTGGAGCAGCAGGAGCCGCAGTCAGAAGTGATCGCGGTGCGCGCTTCAGGCTTTGTGCCTTACGAGCTGCTGACGGTTTCTCTGCATGTTGGCGGCAAGGATTCCACCCACAGCCCTACGGCCACTTCCGATGGAACATGGCAGGCGATTATCGGATTGAAGACCGCCAAAGAAACATCGGGCAACGCCAGCATCAAGGTTAGCGGACAAGGCTGTTCGGTTGCGCTGAACGTTCCCTGGGGAGAGGGAAGCGCCAAGCAGCAGTAGCCGGCTCTCGCCGCTCGCCCCTTGCTTCGTATCCCACCAGAGTTGCAGTGAGGCGCAGCGTTGACGCGCCGACGCCGACCCTCGTCACCAACCCCGGTGACAAAAGTATTACAAACAGATCCCGCTGAAGTTGTTAGTCTGAATTCACGACTGATGCACTCGCTGCTCAGGATGGCAAGCAACAACTTTAGGGGATACATGGCGAAGAATCGAATATCAATTGGCTTACTACCGTCTTCATGGTCATCTTCCACATCGGCGCCATTGCCGCGCTGTTTATGTTCAGCTGGAAGGCCTTGTTTGTGGGCCTGTTTGTGTACTGGGTTGCCGGCAGCCTGGGCATCGGCATGGGCTACCATCGCCTGCTGACCCATCGCGGCTACAAGTGTCCCAAGTGGGTGGAATACTTCCTGACGGTTTGCGCCACTCTCGCTCTTGAGGGCGGGCCGATCTTCTGGGTGGCCACGCACCGCGTGCATCATCAGTTCACCGACAAGCCGGGCGATCCGCACTCCCCGCGCGATGGCGGCTTCTGGGCGCACATGGGCTGGATCCTCACCGGCCAGACCTTCCACAACAAGAGCACCGAACTGCTCGCCTACGTTCCCGATCTCCGCAAAGACAAGTTCCATCTCTGGATCAGCGAATATCACTGGGTTCCGATCACCACGCTGGGCGTGATTCCTGCTGATCGTCGGCGGATGGTCGGTCATGACTGTGGGCCATCTTCCTGCGCACGGTGATCCTGCTGCACTCCACCTGGTTCGTGAACTCCGCGACCCACATGTGGGGCTCCAAGCGTTTTGCCACCGATGACGACTCGCGCAACCTGTGGTGGGTGGCGTATCTCAGCTTCGGCGAAGGCTGGCACAACAATCACCATGCCCATCCGCAGTCGGCGCGCCATGGCCTGGCCTGGTACGAGCTCGATGTGAACTGGTATGGCATCAAGACGCTGCAGGCGCTCGGTCTCATCTGGGACGTGAAGTTGCCCAAACTGGGCTCCTCGCGTATTAAGCCCGTGACCGACACGACCGGTCTGCCCTCCGAAGCCGAGGCGGCCGTGGCGTACAGCGGCGACTAGTCGAACCTCGGTTCCGACGATCTGGGACGGCGTTAGCGCGCCGTCCTTTTTTGCGTCTACGGGAACGAATCCCGGCACGGATATACAATTCATCCGAGGCCAGCCCTGATGTCTCTTGCTATCTGCGTTCGTCGCCAAATGTTGGCAGCTTGTTTTGCCGCTTGCCTTGCCGTAGCCGTAGCAGCCGGATTCGTTCTCGTGTCGCTTTCGGTCTCCGCCCAACAACAGCAACAAGCGGCATTGACTGCGCCGGAGCAGGCCATTGCCGATCAGATCAAGACGCTGCGCAGCCTGCCGGACGATGTGCGCGCGACCAAGACCCGCGACTTGGCCTCGCAAATCCGCGCCCTGCCTTCCAGCCCGGCAAAGCTTCGCCTCGCGGTTGGACTGGCCAGCCGCGCCACTGAAGGTGATTTCGGGAACGACACGCTTCAGGAGGTGACAACCACCCTCGCGCTCGCTCTGGAACAGCAACCGCCGCCGGACAAAGATGGCAAGCCAGCCTCGGCTTATGTGGAGCTGGCGGAACTGGTCGCGCTACGAGCACATGAAGGTGTCGCTTGCCGCCCCGCAATTCAAGGCTGCCATGGCCAAGCTGGAGGCCGATGACGCCAGCCGCCAGCAGGCGAATTTCACCCTGACTGATTTCAGGGCAAGACATGGACGCTGAAGGACCTGAAGGGCAAGGTGGTGTTGGTGAACTTCTGGGCGACCTGGTGTCCGCCTTGCCGTAAAGAGATGCCGGATTTGGAGAGCGTTGTACAACCGCTTCAAGGACCAGGGCTTCGTGATCCTGGCGATTTCGGAAGATGAAGAAACGCCCAAGGTCGCGCCCTTCATAGCCGAACACAAAGTGACTTATCCCATCTTGCTCGATCCCAGGCAGCAAGGTGAGCAACCTGTTCCAGGTGGAAGGCATTCCCAAGAGCTTCGTCTACGATCGCGACGGCAAGTTAGTTGCGCAATCCATCGACATGCGCACTCAGCGGCAGTTCCTGGAGATGCTGGCGCAGGCGGGGCTGAAGTAAACAGTCAGTAGCCAGCACTCAGTTGTTAGCCGGGTGCCCCATTCAAGCGCGCTTTTCGCTTAAGTGGGGATTTTGACTTTCTGACCCTGACCACATACCCCTCTGCTATTCTGAGCCCGTTACTCATGCGCATCACCAGCCGCAAAACTACAATCGCGTTTTTCATCACGCTGGGCGTCTGCCTGGCTGCGGCTGCGGCTGTGCTCAGCACCAGTTGGATCATCCTCAACTGGCGCGAAATCGTTCCTCTTATCCTGGGCGTCATCTTCTTCTGCTTCATCATCGCTGGCATCGTTCTGAACACGATTTTTCTGGTGCGCGAGATTCGCCGCAACGAGCAGCAGGACAGCTTCCTCAACGCGATGACCCACGAGCTGAAGACGCCGATCACCTCCATCCGCCTTTACCTGGAAACCTTGCAGAAGCGCGACGGTGCCCGAAGAGCAACGCCACGAGTTCTATCAGGTGATGCTGGAAGATACCACCGCCTGATGGGCACGGTGGAAGGCGTGTTGCGCGCTGCCCGCGTGGTGCAGAAGAACGCCGTTACTCTCGCGCAGCGGAAGTCCCGGTCGGACCCCTGGTGCAGGAAGCTATGGAGCTGGCGCGCTCGCGCCATCACCTGACGCCGGAGGCTCTCGACTGGGCCCGCGACGGTCAGCCCGCCGAGCAGCTCACCGTGATGGGCGATCGCGAGGAGCTGTTCTCCGCGTTGTCCAACGTGCTCGACAACGCCGTGAAATATTCGCAGACAGAAGTCCGACCATCCGAGTCGCCGTGGTCACGCCCGACCTGAAACACATGGAAATCCGGGTGCACGATAACGGAGTCGGCATTCCCACGCGGCGAGTTGAAGCGGGTCTTCAAGCGCTTTTATCGCGTGATGACGCCGCAAGCTTCGCAGGTGAAGGGCAGCGGACTCGGCTTATTCATCGTGCGCGCCATCGCCCGCCGCCACGGCGGCAATGCTTACGCCGAAAGCGAAGGCTCGGCCAGCGCGGTTCCACCATTACCATTCAGTTGCCGAGGAACTCGCCGTGAACGATATTCTGCTGGTCGAAGACGAAGAGCATCTGGCGCGAGGGCTGAAGTTCAACCTGGAAGCCGAAGGATATCCCACCAAGGTTGTCGGCGATGGCGAGACCGCGCTCGATCTGCTGCTGGAAAAACGCAGCGAGTTCGACCTTCTGGTGCTGGACGTCATGCTGCCCGGGCAAAGACGGCTTCGCCGTAGCCACTGAGTTGCGCAAGGCCAGCAATTACATTCCCGGTGTTGATGCTGACGGCGCGCGGACGTCCCGAAGACGTGCTGAAGGGCTTCGCTTCCGGTGCCGACGACTATCTGCCCAAGCCCTTCGATCTGGCGATCCTGCTGGCGCGGATTCGCAGCCTGCTGCGCCGCCGCGACTGGAGTCAGACCCTGCTGACCGATCCGCCGATCCAGATGCGCGCGTGGCCGAGTCGAAGGATGCGGACTCTCTACGTGAGTTCGACGTCTACGACTTCGACGGCAAGCAGGTGGATTTCGGCACGCTTGAGCTGCGCGCGAACGGCAAAATCTTCCGGCTGACGCTGATGGAGGCGGAACTGCTGCGGCACCTCATCCGCAACAGCGGGCGCATCGTGTCGCGCAAATCGATCCTGGAAGAAGTTTGGGGCTTGCACGAAGACACCGACACCCGCGCCATCGACAACTTTGTCGTCCGCCTGCGCAAGTACATCGAGAAGGATCCGGCGCACCCGCAGCACCTGTTGACGGTCCGCGGAGTTGGCTACCGCTTTCTGCCGGAACCGCCGCCCGCTGGCTGACGGCATTGGTCCCGTCCGCTTACGTCACAACCGCCTGTGCGCTATATCACTGACCATTTGTGATGTGGACGATAAAAAACACCTAGGCTGCTTCTGCGGCCACAGGTGCCCAATGTTGATCTTCGCTCTTTTTCCAATCACTTTGTTCTTCCTCGGCGCGCTCCTGGTTACAGGCCTGCCGCTGGCTGCCAGCCTGGACGCGTACTACAAGAACCGCGGCCGCCATTCGGTCGTTTGTCCCGACTCCGGGCAGACGGTCGATGTCGAGGTGGACAATCAGTTCGCCTTCCGGACCGCGCTGCGGGGGCAGGAACACTCGCGTCTGAAAGCCTGCTCCAATTGGCCCGCCAAGGGAGATTGCGATCAGGAATGCCAGGTGCAGCTCGATCCCTCGCCGGAGAACGTGGAGCGGCGTGTTGAGCAAGTGGTACGAAGGTAAGAGCTGCGCTATCTGTGCGCGCGCTCTGTCGCCGCTCGGACTGGCGCCGCAGTCGCCTGGCGGTGCTGAACGAGAAACACAAGCTGTTCGAGCTACGTGATATGTACCTGGAAGAGTTGCAGGCGTCGCTGCAGAACATGCGCCCGCTTTGCTGGAATTGCCATCAGGAAGCACGCGCCCGGGAGGCGGCTTCTCCCCGCGCGTTCAAAGCCGCCGGCAACAACCTAGATTTTCCGCCCAGAGCAGTAACACTCGCTCGCAAAGGCTCTGTCCTCCGGCAGGGCCTTTTGCCGTTTAGGTCTAACGCACTAGTTCTGCACTGCGCAGGAAATCATAGTTGCCCGACGGGCCCACCTCGATGCCATGCACGCGGTTGGTGTGTACCAGCACGTTATCCAGATACCACAGGTTGATATAAGGCAGGTCTTGGGCCAGGATGCGCTGCAGTTCGTCGTAGATGACCTTACGCTTGTCCTGGTCCAGCGTCGTGCGGCCTTCCTTGATGAGTTCATCCACCCGCGGGTTGGAGTAGTAGGTACGGTTGGCCCGCTTGGGCGCGAAGCTGGCGGTGGCGAAGATGTTCTCGAAGATGTCCGGGTCCTGGTTGCCGCCAATCCAGCGCAGCGAATGCACCTGGTAAGCGCCCTTGGTGACATCGGCAAGGAAAGTGGCGAACTCGAAGGTGCGTATGTCGAGAGCGATACCGACTTCGCGCAATTGCTGCTGCAAGACGGCGGCCAGCAATCGCGTCGACTCTTCCGTCGAGGTCTTCATGGTGATGTGGAAGCGAACCCCGCTCTTCGCCGGATATCCTGCCTGATCGAGAAGTTGACGCGCTTTCTCCGGATCGTGGGCATAGCGGGCGACATCGCCGTTGTAGGCCCAGTGCTGCGGCGGCAGCACGCTGTAGGCGGGCCGCGCCTCGTCGCGCAGCAGGTAGTGAATGATGGGTTGCACATCGATGGCATAGGCGATGGCCTGCCGCACCCGCACATCTTTCAGCACCGGATCGCGCTGGTTGAGGGCAATGTAAGCGTAGATGGTGCCGGGCGACTCCATCACCGTGAGGTTGCGGTCGCGTTGCAGCGTGACCACGGTGTCAGCCACCAGCGAGTTGATGGCGATATCGGCGCTCTGCTTGCGCAGTTCCAGCGCCCGGGTGGTGGCGTCGGGAATGACCTTGAACTCCACCCGGTCAAGCTTGGCAGGCGTGTTCCAGTAATTCGGACTGCGCTCGATGATGACGTCCTTGTCCTGCTGCGCGCTGACAAAGCGGAACGGGTCCCGAGCCGATGGGATGCCGGTTGAAGTCTTCGCCGCTGCCGTAAGGGACGATGCCGCTGGCGCCGTCCGCCAGGTTCCACAACATGGGCGCGAACGGCTGCTTCAGATGAAAGATGACCGTGTAGTCGTCGGGCGCATCGATGCGGCTTACCTGGGTGTAGGTGCTGGCCTTGGCGCTGCGCAGCTTGCCGATCAGCAGGGAGTCGAAGGTCCACTTCACGTCGCGCGAAGTCAGCGGCTGCCCGTTGTGAAACTTTACCCCTTGCCGCAGGTGGAAGATGTAGGTCTGCGGATCGGGAATCTCCCAGCGCTCGGCCAGCCATGGCTGCAGATCGAAGTGTGCGTCGCGGCGAACCAGCGAGTCGAACATCAGATCGGCAATGCGCTCCGACTGCGCGTCGACACCAACCCGCGGATCGAGGTTGGTCGGGCTGCTCTCGATGATCATCACCAGCGTGTCGCCGGCAGGCTTGCTCGCGCAGCCCGGAAGCATGAAAACCACAGAGACACAGAGGCACAGCGAAAGCAGAGAACTTGAAAAATACGGCCTTCGTCGAGGCGAACTCTCGGGCGCAGGCAGGTGATCGTAGGCGTGAGCTTTTCCTGCTCCGAGGTGTTCTCTGTGCCTCCGTGCCTCTGTGGTGAAAAGCATCGGCCTACGCATAGCTCACTTTGCCCAGGATTGCAGGCTGCTCGGCGCCGGTGGCAGAAGGCACGTTAGACGGCCCGCGCCGCCACGTTTGATAAGCCAGCAATGCGAAGGCAGCGGCCTCTTTGGCTTGCGACGGCATGCCGAAGTCATCCGTCGTTCTTACTCTCAGTTTCAAAGGCGCAAGCTCTTCGCGAATCATGCCCATCAGCGTGGCGTTCTTGGTTCCGCCGCCGGAAGCGACAAATTCGCGGAAGCGTCCTCCACTCTCTTCCGCCATCGGCAAAACAAACTTGCGCACCGCGATGCCGATGGATCGAGCAGTCAGCGCGGTTGCCGTGGCGACGATGTCTTCTCCATCGGCGCGCCGGCACAGGCGCAGAAACTCTCGGGCAGTATTCGCGGCCAAACTGCTCGCGGCCAGCCGTCTTCGGCGGCTTCTGACGGAAGTACGAGTTGCGCAGCAGTTCCCGCAGGACGCGATCGATCGGCGTGCCTCGCGCAGCCAGGCGGCCGTTGCGGTCGTATGGCTTTTCGAAGAGATGTTGAGTGACCGCGTCGATCACCATGTTGCCCGGGCCGGTGTCGAAGGCGATCACGTCGTCAGGCGTGGCGTGCGGCGGAATCGCCGTCAGGTTGCCGATTCCGCCCAGGTTCTGCACGATGCGTCCGTAGCGGCGATGTCGATAGAGCACGTAATCGAGGAAGGGAACCAGAGGCGCGCCCTTGCCGCCTACGGCCATATCCGCGGGCCGAAAGTCAGAGACGACCGGCACTCCCAGCTTGGCCGCGATCATCGCCGCCTCGCCCGTCTGCCAAGTGCAGGCGACGCGCCGGCCGAGGAACGGTTGGGCGACACCCTGGTGATAAAGCGTCTGTCCGTGGCAGCCCACCAGGTCGCATTCCAGCCGGGCGCGCTTTTGCGCCGTGCGAACCGCGTCAGCGTAAAGCTCGCCCAGCAGGAAGTTCAGCCGCGACAGGTCGGCAACCTTCGCTGAAGTCGCATTCATGGTCGCCAGAATCATGCGCCGCACTTCAGCCGGGTAAGGAAACTCGTAATGCGCCAGCAATTCCAGCCGCGAACGGAAGCCGCGTCCCTGGATGCGCGCCAGCGCCACGTTGATCCCGTCCGCCGAGGTGCCGCTCATTACGCCGGCCACGATCACCCGTTGACCTCGGAGGCGGCCAGAGTGTGCATGCGCACCTCGTTCACTGAATTTCCAGATCTTGCGGGTCAACTGTTCCACTGTCTTCTGCGTGGGAACGGGTGCCATCTTCGCCGTGATGGCTTTCGACTTCTTCTTCATGGCAAGAACCCGTCGCGATTTCTCGGCGACCATGCGGGCAAATTTCTTGTCCTTCTCGGCCTGTTTCAACACCGCCTCGAAAGCCCGGCGGACGCTCTCTTCCTTCTGGCATACCAGGAACATGTCGGCGCCGGCGCGGAGCGTCTCCACCGCAGCGTCTTCGATGGAGGCGGCCGCCAGCACGCCACCCATGTCGAGATCGTCGGTGATGATCAGGCCGCGGTAGTCAATCTTCTTGCGCAGGATGTCGCTCATCCATTCCTTCGACAACGATGCCGGCGTCTCATTGCCCGTCACCTGCGGGTAGGCCGCATGGGCCACCATCACGAAAGGAAGTTCGCGCCGCAGCTTGCGATAAGGTCGCAGGTCCTGCTTCCAAAGCTGCTTCCATGGCTTCTCGATCAACGGTAGGCTGGCGTGCGAATCCAGGTTGGCCTCGCCCAGTCCGGGGAAGTGCTTGCCCGAACCGAGGACGTCGTAGTCGGCCAGTCCGCGCAGAAACGCGCGCGCGTAGGCAACCGCATCTTTCGGATCGGCTGAGGTGGTGCGCGAGCCCAGAATGCTCATCGACGCGTCAAATTGCAGGTCGAGCACAGGGGCGAAGTCGGTGTTGAAGCCCAAGGCGCGGACCTCTTCGCCGATCAGCCTGCCGTGCTTGCGAAATACCTTCTTGGTGCCGGCAGGGAACACGTCAGCCACCGAGGGCACCGGCGCGATGACGTCGCGCAGCCGGTCGACCGTGCCGCCTTCCATGTCGACGCACAGGAACATGGGCGTGGCGCTGGCTTTCTGGGCGTCACGCAGAAGCTTGTGGGTCTGCGCCGCTTCTTCGATGTTGCGCTTGAACAGGATGATGCCGGCGGGTTGAAGCCGCTCCAGCATAACCCGCAAACGTGACGACAGGGCAACACCGTCAAAGCCCATGATGAGAAGTTGGCCGACCTGCTGCCGAAGTTCGAAGCTGCTTTTTGAGGGCATAGGAATACAAGAGTGTAACGCGGCAGAGGCGGGATTTCAGGTATGCAGAAAGGTGCGTGGAACGTTTGCCTGACGCAGGCGGGAACGACGGCACACCAGCCTCGACGCAAAGATGGCCGCGCTTAATCGAGCTGTTTCTTCAGCTCATGCAACAAGTTCAGCGCCTCTAGCGGACTCAGCCGGTCAAGGTCCGTTTCTTTCAATCGGTCCACGATCTTCTGGGACAGCGGCGTGAAAATCGTGAGCTGCATCGGTCCGGACTCGCGAGCCTCGTCGCGGGCCAGATGCTTCACCGCGCTGCGTTCGGCATTTTCATGCTCGGCCAGGACTTCACGCGCCCGGTTCACCAGCTCCGCCGGCAGGCCGGCCAGCTTGCCCACCTCGATGCCGTAGCTCTTATCGGCTGCGCCCTCCACTACTTTGCGCAGGAAGACGATCCCACCCCCGCTTTCCTTCACCGTGACGTGGAAATTCTTGACCCCGCTCAGCCGATCGGCCAGCTCCGTCAGCTCATGGTAGTGGGTGGCAAACAGGGTTTTCCCGCGGGTGTTGGCGTGGATGTACTCGACCGCCGCCCACGCGATGGCCAGCCCGTCATAGGTCGCGGTACCGCGGCCAACTTCGTCCAGCAGGATGAGCGAGCGCGGGGTTGCGGTGTTCAGAATTGCGGCCGTTTCCGTCATCTCGACCATGAACGTAGAGCGGCCGCGCGCCAGGTTGTCGGCCGCGCCGATGCGGGTAAAGATGCGGTCCACCAGTCCAAGCCGGGCCGATCGCGCCGGAACGTACGAGCCCATCTGCGCCATCAGGACGATCAGCGCCGCCTGCCGCAAGTAGGTGGATTTGCCGCCCATGTTGGGGCCGGTGATGAGCAGGATGGAATGAGTCGTTGCGTTCAGGTAAAGATCGTTGGAGACGAAGCGGTCGGCTACGCCGCTGATCTCCAGTTGCTCGATTACCGGATGCCGTCCCTCGACGATCTCGATGTCGGCACCCTGGTCAAATGTTGGTCGGCAGTAGTTGCGGGTAGCTGCCAGGGAAGCGAAGGCGGCCAGTACGTCGATTTCAGCGATGGCCAGTGCGGTCTGGCGGATGCGCCGCGCCTCGGCGGCAATGGCAGCTCGCAGCTCTGCAAACAGACGCCGCTCGATCTCTACCATCTTTTCCTGAGCATCCAGTACCTTGCCCTCGTACTCCTTCAGCTCCGGAGTGGTGAAGCGTTCCGCGTTCACCAGAGTCTGCTTGCGTTCGTAGTCGGCGGGCGCATGTTGCAGGTTGGCCTTCGAAATCTCCAGGTAGTAGCCGAAGACGTTATTGAACTTGACCTTGAGCGAGTTGATGCCGGTGCGCTGGCGCTCGCGCTGCTCGATTTGCGCGATGTACTGCTTGCTGTTGCGGCTTAGGTCGCGCAGCTCGTCGAGCGTGGGGTCCACGCCGCCGCGAATCACGCCTCCATCGGAGAGCGTCAGCGGTGGCTCGTCCTCCAGAGATGACTGAATCCTCTGGCGCAGATCGGCCAGCTCGTCGCATTGCGCGTGCAGCGTTTGCAGCCGTGCGGCCGGGAAGTGCGAGAGTGCTGCCCGCACCGCAGGCAACTTGGCCAGCGAGGTCGACAGTGCCAGCAGGTCGCGCGGGTTGGCGGTCTCCAGGGTTACGCGGCTCAGCAGGCGCTCCAGGTCGAGGATGCCCTCCATCGAGCGCCGCAGCTCTTCGCGCGCGACCAGCTCCTTCACCATCGACGCAACCGCATCCAGCCGCTGATTGATTTCGTCGGCATCGATGGACGGCCGCAGCATCCAGGCGCGCAGCAGGCGTTTGCCCATGGGGGTGACCGTGCAGTCCAGGCAGCGGAAGAGGGTGGCGTTGTCGCCCGAGCCGGTAAACAGCGGCTCGATCAGCTCCAGGTTGCGGACCGTGACTGCGTCCAGCACCAGGCAATTCTGCCGCTCGTAGAAGCCGATGCGGTCTACGTGATCGAGCGACCCACGCTGGGTGGTGCGAATGTAGTGCAGGATGGCCCCAGCGGCAGTCGCCGCAGCCGTGCGATGGGCCAGGCCAAACCCTTCCAGCGACAGGACGCCGAAATGATTTTCCACCTGCGGGATGGCGTAGTCAGGCGAGAAGATCCAGTCTTCCAGCGGCGTTTCAGCCCAACTGGCATTTTCCAGCGAGGCCATGCGCGGCGCCGCAGATGCCAACGGAGCCGTGGCCCGCGGGTGGTCGAACAGGGGCAGCGACGACGCGAAAAGCACTTCGCGAGGACGCAGCACCACCAGTTCGTCCCGTACCCGGCGCTCGGCATCGTCGCCGACGAACTCGGTAGCGCGAAATTCGCCGGTAGACAAATCCAGCGCCGCAAACCCGGCCGAGTTTCCCGAGCGGGCCACACACGCCAGAAAGTTGTTTTCTTCCGAGCCGAGATGCGCGTCCACGGCCGTTCCCGGCGTGAGCACCCGCGTGACCTCGCGCTTCACCAGCTTCTTGGCGATGCGCGGATCTTCCATCTGTTCGCAGATGGCGACCTTGAAGCCCTTGCGAATGAGCTTCGCGATGTAGTTGTCCGCCGAGTGATACGGCACCCCGCACATGGGTATGGCGATGTCTTTCTCTTTATTGCGTGAGGTCAGGGTGATTTGCAGTTCGCGCGCGGCGACCACGGCGTCCTCGAAGAACAACTCGTAGAAGTCTCCCAGGCGGAAGAACAGAAGCGCGTTGGGATGCTCTTGCTTAATGGCGGCATATTGCCGCATGAGTGGGGTGGAAGGCTCTGTCATCGCGGGAAACTGCGCGGATTATAGCAGCAGCGAAATCGCGCTGCTTGGCTCGCCGGACTGGCTTTCTTGTGCTTCGCGGGCGGGTTTATGATGGCTGCATGGCATCCCCAGAACTCGCCAGGTTGGAACAAGCTTTCGTCGATGTCCGCCAACAGCGGCTGCAGCACCTGATGAAAGGAACGCTCACCCCCGAGCTTGAAGATCAACTTTCCCGCGCTGAACTGACCGCTCTCTACTCGCTGCTCGACCACCGGGCAGGGCACCAGGGTACTCATTCGGCCAAGCTGCCGGCCTCGCGCAACATCGGCGGCATCATCGGCCCGTACTAGCGCACGTTAGTGAGCCGGTGCCACGGTTACGATTTTGAAAACGTAAGGCGATGGCAGTGTCCCTTGTACACCCGACACTTGGGTTAACGCTCCGCTGGAGGGATCGATGGTGTACACCAGCGTCTGGGCGTTGGGAGTACCGTTCGCCAACTCCAATAGGAATTTGCCCAGTGAGGGTTCCACAGAACCTGAATTGACTCCTGCTCCGGAGGCGAATGGCGAGCCCGTAATCGGGGTTAGGTTGCCGGTCGTTGCGTCGGCGCTGCCGGCATAGATTCCATTTTGGGTGTTGTTTTCGCCACCCCCGCTGGAGACATACCCGAACTTGTCTGTCAGATCAAACGTAACCGATTCCGGTTCGCAGAGCGGCGCGAAGGAGTCTGAGATTTGTCAACGCTCCGCTGCCGGGATCGATTGACCAGATGGCGAAACTGCCGCAGGCGAACGGTCCGAGAGGTCCGATGGTTTGGTAGATTGCCCGTCCCTGCGGATCTGTGAACAAGCTGCCGCCGCCCGACTGCAAGCTGTAAGAGTTCGCCAGCGTGAGCGAACCGTCTGCTTGGTTGACAGAGAAAATAAACCAGGACGTAGGAGGAATCGCGCTGCCGGTGACTTGGTAGGCGAAATTCCCTGGCGGCACTACGACGAGTGACGCGTTCAATTGCACCGGGGAACAGGAGGACTGGGTCAGGTTCCCGCTTGCCGGATCGATCAGGTAAGCAAGGACGCACCCAGCCTGCATGACGTACAGGTATGTGCCCGATGGATGGACTGCCAAGCTCGACTGCATGGTTCCAGCCGGATAATTGATGGTTTGCAGGGGAGTAAGAGCTCCAGTTCCGGCATCGACTCTGTAACTGGCCAGGGTGTAGGTACCGTCGCCGTTTGGATAGAGCGCAAACACGAAGGCCCCGCCGGTTTCCGAGGCCGCTGCAATATCCACCGGCATGTTGGTAAAGGTTTGCGCTGCACCCGCCACGGTGGTAAGGGCGCCGGTGTTGGGATCCACGGCGAAACCTGTGAGGTTATAAGGAGGCTGGTTCGCGTATCCAGTACTCACGTAGGCGTAGGAGGGATTAGCTGTCGACAGGGCCAGGGCTGCTGTATGGTTCAAGGTTCCCGAATTACCCTGTACGGTTACGTTTTGAACTCCAACAGGCGTACCAGCAGCCGCGGAGAAAACTACGACTTGAGGAGACCCTGGGGTCACGGAAAAAGGCGATGCTGGAGAAGTGGTAACGCCTGTCGGCAATCCGCTGATCGATGCGGTCACCGGCTGGCTAAAATTGTTGATGGCTGTGATCGTAATCTGGACGGTGCTATTGCCCGCTTCGATGGGAAGAAAAATGGATTGCGGTGAGAGGCTGAGAGCGAAGTCTCCCGCCGGAGGTGCTGGAGGCGACGAACTTGAGCTGCCACAGCCCGCTAAGCTAATGATTACGAGGCTAAGGATGAGGAATGCGAGAACTCGGGCTGGTCTCAACGACCACCTCCAGCAGGACACGACATCATAAGCGGTGTAGACGTGGAATTGAACCTTAATTTAGCCGGCCGAAAGACGATGCCTGCATTTGCAGGCTCAGTTCGGGAACGCTTTGGTCGAGCAACCGTGTCACTCGTTACTTGAAAGCTCAGGAGACTCCGCACGTGCGTGATTTTAATAGCTTGTCGCAGAAAGAAATTCTGGCTCTGGCCATTTCGCTGGAGGAAGAAGACGAACGCATTTATTCCGATTTTGCCGAGACCATGCGGGAGAACTTTCCCGCAACCGCAGTGGTGTTTGCCGAGATGCGCCAGGAGGAAATCGGTCATCGTCGGGAGTTGATCGAGGTCTACCGGCAGAAATTTGGCGAGCATATCCCTCTCATCCGCCGCCAGGACGTCCGCGGCTTTGTGCAGCGCAAGCCGATATGGTTGAACACCCCATTGCGACTGGAGCAAATTCGGGCGCAGGTGAGCACCATGGAGGAGGAAACCCGCAACTTCTATCACCGTGCCGCTGCGCGCGCGCAAGACGCCAGCATCCGCCAACTGCTCGACGATCTGGCGGCCGCGGAAACCACCCACGTCGAACGCGCCGCTGCGCTCGAGAAGTCGGAGTTGAAGCCCGAAGTCCGCGAGCAGGAAGACAAGGCTAAGCGCCGGCTGTTCGTGCTGCAGATTGTTCAGCCCGGACTGGCGGGCCTGATGGACGGGTCGGTTTCAACTCTTGCCCCGGTTTTCGCCGCCGCTTTCGCCACCAAGAACACCTGGGACGCCTTCGCCGTAGGCTTGGCCGCATCGCTCGGTGCCGGTATCAGCATGGGATTTGCCGAAGCACTCTCCGACGACGGCAGTCTTACCGGCCGCGGCACTCCCTGGCTGCGCGGGTTGGTTTGCGGAGCGATGACCGCGCTCGGCGGCGTCGGGCACACCCTGCCATTCCTGCTGCATAACTTCAATGTCGCGTTCACCGTGGCCGTCTTCGTGGTGTTGATCGAACTGGCCACCATCACCTGGATCCGGCATCGCTTCATGGATACGCCACCGCTGTCGGCCGCCATGCAAGTGGCGTTGGGAGGTGCTTTGGTTTTCGCCACAGGTATACTCATCGGTAATTCCTGACGGACCAATCTATGAACGCGCGATTCCAGGCTCGCCTGTCGAAGTTCGACGCAGTTCGCCTTAGCCAAGTCATTTCCTGCATCGTGTTAGCGACCTGCTTGTTGGCGGCCACCACGATTCCGTCGGTGGCCCCTGCTGATCCGGCGCGATACATCACTGACATCAGGATTCTCGCCGCCCCGGACATGGAAGGCCGTGGCCCGGGTACCAAGGGCATCGAAAAAGCCTCGAAGTACATCGAGCATCGCTACAAGTCGCTGGGACTGCGGCCGGCCGGCACGCAGGGTTATCTTCAGCCGTTCACCGTGACCACCGGCGCGAAGCTTAGGCCGGACAACGACCTGGTGGTGACGGACGGCGCCCAGAAGCAGCCCCTGAAAATCAACCAGGACTATGAGCCCATCAGCTTCTCCGCTTCCGGCTCGTTCGCAGGACCGGTCGTGTTCGTTGGCTACGGGGCTTCAGCCGAGGAGTTCCAGTACGACGACTACGCCGGCGTCGACGTGAAAGACAAGGTTGTGGTCATCCTGCGATACGAGCCCGATACGATTCGCTGCCAAGAGTGGCCATCAGGGGTTGACGCTGCACTCGCAGTTGGTTTCGAAGGCCATCAACGCGCGCAATCACGGAGCGAAGGCCGTCATCCTGGTCAACGGCAAGCTGGCTGACGGCGAGCAGGACGCCCTGATGCGCTTTGGCGGCATCAGCGGCCCGGAGAATTCAGGCATCCTGCTGCTCCAAGTGACCAACGCCGTCGCCGATAGTTGGTTTCAAGCGGCTGGCAAGTCGTTGCCTGACGTGCAACAGCAGATCAACAGCAGCGGGAAGCCGGCGTCCTTCGCGTTTCCGGAAGCCCTTCAGCTTTCGCTGAAGATCGACATTGAGGCGGTGCACGCACGAGTGAATAACGTGGTCGCGTACCTGCCGGGGAAGACCAGCGAATACGTCATCGTTGGTGCGCACTACGACCACCTTGGGCGCGGCGACTCCAACTCTCTGGCGCCATCGCAGATCGGACAGATCCATCCCGGCGCTGACGACAACGCATCCGGCACGGCGGGCGTGCTGGAGCTGGCGCGACTGTTCGCGCCACTGAAAGGGAAGCTGGATCGCGGCATCCTCTTCATGAACTTTTCCGGCGAAGAGCTGGGCCTGCTGGGCTCGGCTGAATGGGTGAAAGATCCGACCTTGCCGCTGGACAAATGCGTGGCCATGCTCAACATGGACATGATCGGCCGCATCCGCGACAACAAGATTTACATCGGCGGCGTCGGCACTGGGTCGACGTTTAAGGCGATTCTGGAACAAGCGCAGAAGAAGTCGAGCTTCAAGATCGAGTATTCCGCTGGCGGCTATTCCTCCAGTGATCACACCTCGTTCGTGGCCAGGAAAATTCCCGTGTTGTTCTTCTTCTCAGGCTTGCACGCCGACTATCACAAGCCGTCGGACACGGCAGACAAAATCAATGCGTACTCGGCCGCGCAGTTGCTCGACATGGTGGCTGACGTAATCCTGCAATTAGCGACGCGCCTCAGCCGCCGACCTTTGTGACCGTGGTAGAAGAGAAGGCGCCGGGTTCGGGCGGCGGAGCCGGATACGGACCGTACTTCGGCTCGATTCCCGACTTCGGCGAGGTCAAGGACGGCGTGCGCTTTTCCGATGTGCGTCCAGGATCGCCGGCAGCCAAAGCCGGGCTGAAGGCGGGCGATATCATGATGCAGTTCGGCGACAAGCCCATTCACAACCTGTACGACTTCACCGATGCCCTGCGCCGCAGCAAAGTAGGCCAGGTAGTCGAGGTGAAAGTCTTACGTGACGGCCAGCCGCTGACGGCTAACGTCAAGTTGGAACAAAGAAAATAGCGGGCCGCCGAGTGCGGCGTCGACTGCCTCTCATGCGGCGGGACCAAGAACGATTTCCAAGAGGTATATGTATTGATGTCATTCAACGCTGTGAAATGTTTCACCCTGTTACTGCTCGCCGGCTCCCTACAACTCTTTGCCCAAACGGCTTCACCCGCAACGCCGCCGTCCCTCCTGGTTTCCGGCGAAGAGAAACATCTGCGCAACATTCGCCAGCTGACCTTCGGCGGACAGAACGCCGAAGCTTACTTTTCGGCTGACAACAAGATGCTGATCTTTCAGCACCAGGGCAACGCGCGCTACACCGTGCGACCAGATTTACACCATCGCGGTGGATACGCGCGACGGCAGGCCGGCCACCCCGAAACTGGTGAGCTCGGAAAAGGCCGCACCACCTGCAGCTACATTTTTCCCGACGGCAATCGCATTCTGTACTCCTCCACTGATGGCGGCCAGTCCCGCCTGCCCGCCCAAGCCCGACTATTCGCAAGGGCTATGTGTGGCCGATCTATGACACCTACAAGATCTACACCGCCAAGCCGACGGCTAGCGACATCAAGCCGCTGACTGACGCGCCGGGCTACAACGCCGAAGTCGACGATCACCCGCGACGGCAAGCACATCGTCTTCACCTCCACGCGCAACGGCGACCTCGACATCTACACCATGGACGCCGATGGCTCGAACGTGAAGCAGTTGACCCACGAGCTGGGCTATGACGGCGGCCCGTTCTGGTCGTCCGACGGCAAAGAAGATCGTTTATCGCGCGCGAGCATCCGAAGACGCCGCAGGAAATCGCGGACTACAAAGAGCTCTCGCGCAGGGTCTGATTCGTCCCGGCAATCTCGAAATCTGGGTGATGAATGCCGACGGCTCCGACAAGCATCAGGTGACGCACAATCGGCGCCGCCAACTTCGCGCCGTATTTCTATCCCGACGGCAAGCGGATCATTTTCGCGTCCAACATGGCTCGACGCAAGGACGGCCGCGCACTTCGATCTCTACATCGATCAACGAGGACGGCACGGGAGCTCGAGCGCATCACGTTCTATCCGGGCTTCGATGCGTTCCCGATGTTCAGCTCGGACGGCAAGCACCTGGTGTGGGCATCCAACCGCAACGGCAATGCGCCGCACGAGACGAACATCTTCATCGCCGACTGGGTGGAGTAGGCAAGATTTGAGGTTCGCCGGGCCCGTAACGTGCACGCAAATCGGCGAAATCCTGTACCATCCCAAAGAGGTGAAATATGTCTTTTCGTAATGGAGATAAGTCCCGTGAACACCGTCTGCGGAAGGCTAAGGCGAAGAAGCGTGAGAACGTTCGCGAGCTGACTTCCACCAATCCCAAGCCCGGAATCGGCTGCTAAGACAACGGCCAAGAAGTAGTCGGAATCGGTCGTAACTGGCTGGGAAGAGATGTCGTCGCAGGCTGGCGGCATCACCGCTCCTTACCCCTGCGAGTTGCTAGCGGTTTCTTCCTCTGCCGCGTCCTGCTCTTCGCGGTCGTGCGGGTAGGAATACGCTTTGCTGGCTACGGTCGGCTTGGCGTGACGGCGTTCGGCAATCATCTCGGCGACAATGGCCACCGCAATCTCCTCGGGCGTGACCGCACCAATTTCCAGCCCCACCGGCGCGTGAACGTCGGCGAACTTCTCCGCCGGGATGCCTTCCTTCTCCAACTCTTTGTAAGTCGAGATGGTCTTGCGCCGCGAGCCGATCATGCCCAGGTAGCGCGCCCTCGCATCCACCGCCCAGCGCAGGATGCGCATGTCGTCCCGATGTCCACGGGTGACGATGACAATATAGGAGCCTTCCGGCGTGCTCAACCGCGCCGTGACAGCGTCAAAGTCATCGGCGATAACCTCGCGCGCGTCGGGAAAACGTTCGCGGCTGGCGTAGGCGCTGCGATCGTCCACCACCACCACCTCAAAGCCCGCAATGGTCGCGACCTTGTACAGATTGTAGGCGACGTGTCCGGCGCCAAAGATATAGAGCAGCGCCGGCGGCAGCACCGGTTCTATGAAAATCTCCAGCGTGCCCCCGCAAACCAAGCCGGTATCGTACTTGGGATTGTTGTTCAGATTGAACGTTAGCGAGCGGGGCTTTTCCGCTTCCATCACTTCGCGCGCAGCCTGCCATACTTCAGCCTCCACGCAGCCGCCGCCGATCGTGCCGGCGATGGAACCATCGTCGCGCACCAGCATCTTGGCTGTCTCGAAGGAAGGAATCGAGCCGCGAACGTTGGTGATCGTTGCCACAGCCCCGCGCCGTCCCTCGCGCCGCAATTGCACGATCTGTTCGTAGATGTCCATCAGTTCAGCCGATTCCATTATTTAGATGCAAGTCGAGTAAGTCAAAGTTCAGACTAAAATGTGGTGCATGCATCTCGACAGTCTGGGTCATGTCATTGCCACGAGAGAACTGATAGTAAGAACCCAACTTAGCCAGAAGGTTAAAGTCTTAATGGGTCAGCCACAGCTCTGGGACGGTGGTCCTGATTACCTTTGCCCGGTGTTAATCGTTGGCGTGGGAGATGAGAAAATCCGGTGTGCTACAAGCGTAGACCCATTTCAGTCCATTGAACTTGCTTTCAAGGTGATTTCTGGTCAGCTGCGTTCGATAAGGCGTGACTGTAAAGTTGATCTTTGCCGATGGCCGGATGATGAGGATCCTTATGTCGGATTTCCTCCGCCGACTACTTAATTAGTTCGTTTCATTTCAGGAGAGAGCACGATGAAAGCGGTTCGCATTCATGAGTTCGGCGGTCCCGAAGTCCTCAAGTACGAAGACGCACCCGATCCGGTGTTGCGCAAAGACCAGGTGCTGGTTCGCATTCGAGCCTGCGCGCTGAATCACCTTGACATCTGGGTGCGCGGCGGGCTGAAGGGTGTCGTCCTGCCCCACATCCTGGGTAGCGACATTGCCGGGGAAGTGGCCGAAGTCGGCGAGTACATTACCGACGTGAAGCCGGGAACCCGCGTGCTGCTGGCGCCCATGCTGTTCTGCAACCACTGCGAGTATTGCACCAGCGGCCATCACAACCTTTGTCCGCAGTTTTCCGTGCTGGGCAACACCAGCGACGGCGGCAACTGCGAACTGATTGCCGTGCCCCGCGTCAACGTAATTCCCATTCCCGATTCTCTTGACTTTGTGCAGGCTGCCAGCGTGCCGCTGGTTTTTCTAACGGCGTGGCACATGCTCCTTGGCCGCGCCCATCTACGAGCCGGACAAACCGTGCTGGTGCTGGGTGCAGGTTCGGGCGTAGGCTCGGCGGCCATTCAGATTTGCAAAATGCTGGGTGCTGAGGTGATCACCACCGCCGGCGACGAGCGCAAGCTGGCCAAGGCGCGCGAGCTGGGAGCCGACCACACCATCGACCACTACAAGCAGAGGATTGCCGACGAGGTCAGGCGGATCACCAATAAGCGCGGCGTGGATATCGTCTTCGAGCACGTCGGTCAGGCCACCTGGCCGGACAGCGTGCGCTCGCTCAAGGCGGGCGGGACCCTGGTCACCTGCGGTGCGACGACCGGCTATCAGGGCGATCTCGACCTGCGCGTGCTATTCGCCAAGCAAGTCTCCCTGCTGGGGTCGTACATGGGGGAGATGGGCGAGATGCTGGAGGTCCTGAAGCACATCTTTTCGGGCAAGCTGAAACCGGTGGTCGACCGCACCTTCCCCTTGAGCGAAACCCGCGCCGCTCAGGAATATCTGGCCCGCAGCGAAATGTTCGGCAAAGTGGTGCTGACGGTGTGAGCCATCAAGACGCAGTGTCAAGTCCTCAGTCGGGCGTGAAGATCCGGCTGGCCACGCTCGACGACGTTCCGTCGCTGGAGCCTCTCATTGCTGAATCGGTCCGCATCCTGCAGGCGCCGGACTACACACCCGAACAGCGCGAAGGCGCGTTAGGCACCGTTTTCGGCATCGATCGCCAGTTGATTCGCGATCGCACTTATTTCGTCGCTGAGATCGACGGGATCATTGTTGGCTGCGGTGGCTGGAGCCTGCGAAGGACGCTCTATGGCAGCGACAGCCGAGGCGGCAGGGAAGACGCACTCCTCGATCCTGCCTGCGACGCCGCGCGCATTCGCGCCTTCTTCATACGGCCAGGTTACGAGCGACGGGGCATTGGCAGCGCCATCATGCGCGCTTCAGAAACCGCCGCGGTCGCTCGGGGCTTCACCCAACTGGAGCTCGGCTCGACGCTCACGGGAATCCCCTTGTATCGCGCCCACGGCTTTACGGAAGCAGAGATGACCGACGTCCGGCTTCCCGGCGGAGGCACATTGCCCATCGTCCGCATGGTCAAGTTTCTGCGCTAGAGCGGGGGCCAAGTTGCTTCTTGTGGCCGCCCCAGCACATCTAAGTCGTAGGTATAATAGGTGACGACATGACGACCGAATATCGTCCGCCGCATTTCGATAATCCCGAGTCAGGCCAGGAGCGTTTTGAAAACCTGGTGGGCTCCGACCAGAGCCGACGGCAGATCCTCCGCGCCACCTTTGGCGAGCAGCAGCATGAAGGCGTAGTGTTGGCATCGCTCGATGCCGTGGTGAACTGGGTGCGACGTAACTCCATCTGGCCCATGACCTTCGGCTTGGCTTGCTGCGCGATCGAGATGATGTCCATGGGCGCCTCGCGCTTTGACATCGCGCGTTTCGGCGCCGAGGTGTTTCGTCCCTCGCCCCGTCAGTCGGACTTGATGATCATTGCCGGTCGTGTCTCGCAGAAGATGGCGCCTGTGATCCGCGAGCTGTACAACCAGATGCCCGAGCCCAAGTGGGTGATCTCGATGGGCGCCTGCGCAACCTCCGGCGGCGTGTTCAATAACTATGCGTTGGTGCAGGGCGTGAATCAGTGGATTCCGGTCGACGTCTACGTGCCCGGCTGCCCGCCACGTCCCGAGCAATTGATCTACGCGATTATGCTGCTGCAGGAGAAGATCAAGAACGAGCAGGGATCGTTCCGCCGTGCGCTGAACCTGGAACCTGCATAAGGTCAAAGAATCATAGTTGCAACCATGCCCGCCGTGAATGGCGGGCATTCTTATTGCACCCTCGGTACAGCGGCTATTGACGCCCGCCGGATGTCGGCCAATACACCGTCCAACCCCGCTCTTGTGCGACGTGCTCCAAATCAGGATTGGGATTAATGCAGAACGGATACTTCGCCATCTCCAGCATGGCTTGATCGTGCACTGAGTTGCCGAAGACCGCTTCCATCGGCTTGCCAATGACCTCGCGGATCGCCACGGCCTTCAACTCATCGGTTGGCACGCGGATGAGTCGGTCGCTGGCGCAGCCGCCATCCAACTCGACGCACGCCGCTAAAATGCGATCGCCGGAAATACCGAAGCGGCGCGCACCGACTTCGACCACCCAGTTGTTGGTAGACGACACCGCCCACATCTCGCAGCCTTGCTCGGACAGCCAACGCGTCAACTCGCGCAGCTCAGGAAAGATGCGGTGGCTGACCACCTCGTCAAAGAACTCTTCCGCGGCAGCCAGCAGCGCGTCATGCGAGAGGCCGCGATTCATGGTGACCATCTCGCCGCACATCTGCTCTTCGCCAACGGTGCCGGCCTTGTAGCCCTTGTAGCGCTCGCGCGCCCAATCGGCGACCTCGCGACTCACCAACCCTCGCTCGATCTCCCAGTAGAAAAAGTCAGCACCGGCATCGCCGCTCCACAAGTGCCGTCGCAGTCAAACACCGCAATCGACGGCCGCAGCGCCAGCACCCCCTCCACAAATTGATGTGCCTGTTGATGAGGCGACTGGACGGTCAAAACTCGCTCTCCGATGAAATCATGTCGGTGCGTGCCAATTGCTCGTATTGCTCGGGAGTGTCGATGTTGGCGGTCAGCCGGGGGTCGTCGACGCGCAAATAGCGAATGTGGTCCTGGTGTTCATGCTCCACGTCGCGGGCCTTGGCCGTAGCTGGCGCACGCAGGAACGCCTCGATCATGTCGCGGCCAATGAGGATGGGATGGCCATGCACCAGTTCTGCGCCGCGCAGGGTTTCCGGAACCACCGCCCAGACTTCGGGACCGGCGTGAAGAAACGCCTCGCGCAACTGCCGCACCGTTCCTGGTAGTACCGGCGGCCGGTCGATCAGCGAGATAAAAGCCGCGTCCCGCCCATGATTCAGCACCTCGCGCAATCCGGTTTGCAACGAACTGAACTGCCCTTGCTCCGGCTGCGGATTGACGACCAGGAACGCACCGCGTCCGTAGGCTACGGGCGTTATAGAGGGAGCATTGTTGCCGGCCACGACAATGACCAGGTCGCTGCAGGTTTGCAGCAGGTCGATGGCAGCGCCCAGGAAAGTGTTGGCCGCTGGCGTGCCATCGGCCACCGGTGGCCAGGGAAGTAGGGCTTTGTCGCGGCCCATCCGGGTCGAAAAGCCTGCGGCGAGAACCACTCCACAGATGCTGGCCGAAAGGGTCATGGCTTGAAGATACCAAAGCAGGATGTGTCGGGCCAGTGACGGCTAACCGGCTTGTGCCTCGTCCAATACCAGGCTCGGGAGCCGGTCCCCTTCATTGCAATCCCATTACAACCGAAGTGGTACGACACTACGGCGTTTGGGGCATTGGCAGTCGCTGGCATGGGGTGCAACACTGATCGGGCTGAAGATTGATGGAACAGCGAGCAGCAATCGGCAGCCAGGCGACGAACCAAGTTTAGTTACAGACTTTTACGGTTTTACGAGTTGGCGGAATTCTTGGCCTTACGGCATCGGATGTGCAACTGGGCGCTGCGCTTCCGGACAAGGTTCCGCCTGTTTCTTTGCTATCACGTTTCGACGTGAGTCCGGTCACACCAATCCCCACCTCAATTTGATATTTCTAACTGCGTGGTAGGCGTGCACCCCCTGGCATGCTCTACAAAACTTTAAGCGCAGCCGTTTACGGCATCGACGCCAACCTCATCGAGGTTGAAGTCGATATTTCGCCCATCAAAGCCGATAAGGACACCTTCACCACGGTTGGCCTGCCTGACGCCACGGTGCGCGAGAGCCGCGAGCGCATTCGCTCGGCGCTGAAGAACAGCGGCTACGACATCCCTCCCACTACCACTACCATCAACCTTGCTCCCGCCGACATTCGCAAGGAAGGCTCCGGCTTCGATCTCCCCATGGCTCTGGGCATCCTCGGCGCATACGGCGGGCTGAACAATAAGCCCCCCGCCGATGCGCTGTTCGTAGGTGAGCTGTCGTTAGATGGCGGAGTGCGGGGCGTTCGGGGCGCGTTGCCCATTGCGGTCACTGCCCGCGGCAACAACATCCGCAAACTGATTGTGCCCGAGGTCAATGCCCGGGAAGCTGCCTTGGTGGACGGCGTCGAAGTTTATCCCGTTCGCTCGCTCGTGGAAGTCGTGCAGCTGCTCAACACCGGCAATGGCGTCAAGCCAGTGAAGGTCGACACCCAGGCGCTGCTGGAAACCTCGCAGGATTTTGGGGTGGATTTCGGCGATGTACGCGGGCAGCAGACGGCCAAGCGAGCGATCGAGATCGCCGCTGCCGGCGGTCACAACCTGCTGATGATCGGGCCTCCGGGCTCCGGCAAGACCATGCTGGCCAAGCGCATGGCGACCATCCTTCCGCCCTTCACCTTCGCCGAAGCGCTGGAAACCACCAAGATCCACAGCGTGGCCGGCGTGCTGGACGCCGCCAGCGGCCTGGTGGGTACGCGGCCGTTCCGCTCGCCGCACCACACCATCTCCGATGCCGGGCTGATCGGCGGTGGCATGATTCCGCGTCCCGGCGAAGTTTCCCTGGCGCACAATGGCGTGCTCTTCCTCGATGAGCTTCCCGAGTTTCCCCGCAACGTGCTGGAGGTCATGCGCCAGCCGCTGGAAGATGGCACCGTCACCATCGCAAGAGCCGCCATGTCGCTCAGCTTCCCGGCGCGCTTCATGCTGGTGGCGGCCATGAATCCCTGCCCTTGTGGTTACTTCAACGACCGCTCCCGCGAGTGCCACTGCTCGCCCATGATGATCCAGCGCTATGTCTCCAAAATTTCCGGGCCGTTGCTCGACCGCATCGATATTCACATCGATGTGCCGTCGGTGAACTATCGCGAGCTGCGCAGCGGAGCCACGCCGGAGAACTCGGCCGCCATTCGCAGCCGGGTCATGCAGGCGCGCGAGATTCAATTGCAGCGGTTTGCTTCGGAAGGGGAGCGAACTTACGCCAACGCCCAGATGGGTTCACGCGAGATCCGCAAGTACTGCGAGCTGGGTACGGACTCCGAGCACTTGCTGGAGCGGGCGATGATGAAGCAGGGCCTGAGCGCCCGGGCACACGATCGCATCCTGAAGGTCGCCCGCACTATAGCTGACCTGGAAGAGAGTGACGCCATAGAACCTGGCCACATCGCCGAAGCCATCCAATACCGCACCCTGGATCGAACGTTTTGGAGCTGACAGGGGGTAATGATTCCTGTTCCGGCAATTCCGGATGCAACGATGGCGAAGCCGTGCGTTGCCGACGCGACCGGACGAAAAGCAGTAGCTCGGAATTGACGCAACTAATTGATCGAACGAGGGTTACTTGATTCTAGAAACATTTCTGCGGTTGCAGCGTCTAAGGGTCAGGTTGTGATTGCTCACACTCTAAGTGGGTTAGTAAACGGGCTTCTGGGTACGATTTTTCTTGACGAGCAAGACCTGGGACAGCTACCTTACTGTTTTCGCACGAAGGCGTCGTCCTGTAAGGTATCCAGTCCAAGACGTCCTGCCCCGACACGGCCCCCACTGAATGCCATAATCAGGGAATCAGTAAGGCAAGTACCGGCGCGTCAACGTGCCGGAAATTGGGCGCAGTAAGTTAAGTTATTGCATACAAAAGGCTTCGGTAGCAATGGAGCCCGTCTGACAAGCGAAAAAATACCGAACCAACAGCGCCAGAGCGGCATCCAATGCAGTAACCCTTGTCGCCCGTCGTAGAACAAAGTGGTTCTTTCGCTTGTGCTTATCAGCCAAGGGTAATGATTCCACTCTGGCCGGGCTCCGGAACATTCATTCATAGACATAGGAGACATATATCGATGAGGTCTGAACTGGTTTTCGAAGCAGTCCACACTCTCCGCAATCGTTACACGCTGTGCCAGCTGGCGTCCAAGGCGACGCGTAAGTTCCACAAGCCGAACACGCGTATTCAGGACACGACCAACGACGTGCTGCATCGCATCGCTGATGCCGACCGCCGCAACGTCATTATCGAACCGGAGACTGCTTCCGAAGCCCAGCGGCGCGCCGCATAAGCGCGCCGCGCCTTCGGCGCGTTCCTCGTAAGTTCCTCCGACCCGCCCTTCTGCAAAAATCCCCGTAGGTGAACATGACAATCTCAGAACTAAAAGAAAAAAACATCACCGAGTTGACCCGCATAGCTCGGTCTCTCGAGCTACCCGGCGCCAGCGGCCTGCGCAAGCAGGACCTCATCTTCAAGATCCTGCAGGCCCAAAGCGAAAAAGAAGGTCACATCTTCGCCGAAGGCGTGCTGGAAATCCTGCCTGATGGTTACGGTTTTCTCCGCTCGCCCGACTACAACTACCTGCCCGGTCCGGATGACATTTACGTTTCTCCCTCGCAGATTCGCAAGTTCGATCTGAAAACCGGCGACACCATCAGCGGCCAGGTTCGTCCGTCCGCATGAAGGCGAAAAATATTTCGCCCTGGTCAAGATCGAAGCCGTCAACTTTGAATCGCCCGAAGAGGCCCGCAACAAGATTCTCTTCGACAACCTGACGCCGCTGTATCCGCAGGAGCGGATCAAGCTGGAGACGGTGCGCGAAAACATCAGCGCCCGCGTCATGGACCTGCTGACTCCGGTCGGCAAAGGGCAGCGCGGCCTGATCGTCGCTCCTCCCCGCACCGGCAAGACCATGCTGCTGCAGAACCTGGCCAACTCCATCACCACCAATCATCCGGAAGTCGTGCTGATCGTGCTGCTGATCGATGAGCGGCCGGAAGAAGTCACGGACATGCAGCGCTCGGTGAAGGGCGAAGTAATTTCGTCGACCTTCGACGAGCCCGCCGCCCGCCACGTGCAGGTGGCCGAGATGGTGATCGAAAAGGCCAAGCGCCTGGTCGAGCACAAGCGCGATGTGGTCATCCTGCTGGACTCGATTACGCGTCTGGCGCGCGCTTATAACACCATCGTTCCGCCCTCGGGCAAGGTGCTCTCCGGCGGCGTGGATTCCAACGCCCTGCAGCGTCCGAAGCGCTTCTTCGGCGCGGCCCGCAATATCGAAGAAGGTGGATCGCTCACCATCATCGCCACCGCTCTGATCGAAACCGGTTCGCGCATGGACGACGTGATCTTCGAAGAGTTCAAGGGCACCGGCAACATGGAAATCATTCTCGACCGCAAACTGGTCGACAAGCGTACCTTCCCGGCCATCGATATTCAGCGCTCGGGCACGCGTAAGGAAGAGCTGCTGATTCCCAAGGAAGATCTGGCGCGCATCTGGGTGTTGCGCAAGATTCTGAATCCGCTGTCGCCGGTGGAAGCCATGGAGTTGCTGATCGACAAGCTGGGCAAGGCTCGGTCGAACGGCGAGTTCCTGTCGAACATGGGGAGCTTGTAGGCCCAGCATTCGACGCTCAACCGTCAGCTTTTAAATACTCACTCAGTCAAGCATCATCCCTGATGAGGCTGCCCTCTGGGGATGTATTGGACCACGACGGCGCATCAGCCCGCCACGAGACTCCACGCAAAGTCTGTTTCGACTTGCGTGGAGTTTGTTTTGCTGTCGAAGACACTCGTCTCGCCTACGAGCCGCATGCGTGAATCCATGTCTTGGGTGACGCTCGACCCTTGGAGGGAATGAGCGAATAATGGACACCAGTTCGTTGTTCGCACGACACCGGACAATCTCCAAGGAGGTTTATTAATGCAACAGGATCACGCTGGCTGTTTCACTTCGGCCGAGCGCACTCTCAGCTTCCGTCTCGCGCTTGTTGCCACGTTTTTGCTTATTGCCAGCTTCTCCCCGGCAGCGCATTCGCAAACTTTCAAGGTCATTCACAATTTCAGCGGTGGCCAGGATGGCGCACTTCCTTACGCTGGATCAACCCTGGATCATGCCGGGCACGTCTACGGCAGCACCTATCAGGGAGGAAGCACCGGCAACGGGACGGTCTACCGGCTGTCGCCGCACGGTTCGTCGTGGACGTTGAGTCCCTTGTACAACTTCAAGGGAGGAGTGGGCGATGGATCCGCACCGGGCTTCGGCGCTGTGACCATCGGCCCGGACGGCACCCTGTTTGGTACGACGGAGAGCGGTGGAGTCTTCGGCATGGCATATAACCTGAGGCCGCTGCCCAACGCCTGCCCCATCGTGAACTGTCCCTGGATAGAGACCATCGTTCACCGCTTTGGCAGTGGCGTGGACGGCGCGCAACCTCTCGGGGGCGTGGCTTTCGACACGGCGGGCAATCTTTACGGAACCACCAGCCTGGGCGGCACTACCGGGAATGGCATGGTTTTCCAGGTGACGCGTTCCGGACAGAGCTGGACGGAGAGTGCGATCTACAACTTCGCTGGAGGCAATGATGCGGTCAGCCCGGTCGCGGGCGTGAGTGTCGACGCGGCTGGCAATCTTTATGGCACCAGTTCGTTCGGCGGCACAAACGGAGCCGGCACCGTATACAAACTGGTGCGGTCAGGTTCCAGTTGGACAGAGAGCGTCATCTACAACTTTCAAGGCTCGGATGATGGGCAAGCTCCGGTTGGCGGAGTGATTCTGGACCAGATGGGTAACCTGTACGGCACTACTTTTTTGAGCGGGGCCAACGGCGGCGGGACGGTGTACAAGCTTTCACCTTCCGGTGGAAGCTGGACGCTGACCACGCTGTACAGCTTTAGCGGCGGCGGGGGTCCGTATAACTTCCTCACCTTCGACGCCAACGGAAATCTCTACGGCACGACCAATCGGGACGGGGCATTTGGCAACGGCTCGGTATTCAAACTGACGCGGAACGGCAACGGTTGGACCTTCTCCGATCTCTACGACTTCACCAACGGTAACGATGGCGGTTTCCCGTATGGCAGCGTGGCCGTCGATGTTAACGGAAATATTTTCGGCACGGCGTCGTCGGGTGGAAGCAGCAATGATGGAGTAGCGTTCGAGATCACGCCGTAAGACGAGAATGGAATCGGAGTCTCCCACCGGAAATCCGGCGGGGCATTCGTTCACAGTGCGGCGCGGCAAGGCTCTACCTTCCGCGCCGCACTTTCATTTGGATGGCTCACTCCCCGCGATGTGCCTGCTCCAGTTTCGCGACGTCAATCTTGACCATCTGCAGCATCGCCTCCATCACCCGCTTCGACTTTGCCGGATCAGGATCACTCATTAGCTGCCCCAGTTGCTTGGGAATAATCTGCCACGACAAACCGAACTTGTCCTCCAGCCAGCCGCATTGGCTGGGGCGGCCACCGTCCACCAGCTTGTCCCAGAGATCATCCACTTCCTTCTGGCCATCGCAATTTACCAGCAGCGATACTGCGGGCGTGAGCTTGAAGTGCGGACCGCCGTTGAGGGCGTTGTACATCTGCCCGTCCAACTCGAACGCCACCACCATGGCCGATCCCTTAGGTCCTGGGCCGGCGTCTCCATAGCGGCTGACATTCACGATTTTTGAGTTCTTGAAGAGAGAGACATAAAAGTTAGCTGCTTCTTCCGCCCGATCGTTAAACCACAAAAAGGTCTGGATCTTTTGCATGAAGGCTCCATATGAACTGGTCCCGAATAGATTGTTGAAGCACCAGAATGGCTTTGATGGGCCCTGGTGAGCATCGTCGCGCCTTCCAGGCACACTCGCCGCCCTGAAGCTATGGGTTATGCGCTGCGGCTTGTTCGCGCAGACTCTCTTCTTTCGCTTTCAGTTCAGGCGTGAGTTGGTCGCCGAAATCTTCTGCCTCGAAGATAGGACGGATCTCTACTTCCGCGCCCCCGTCAAACGGAGCCCGCTTCAGCCATTCGATCGCGTCTTCCAGCGACTTCACCTTCCATAGCCAGAAGCCGGCAACCAACTCCTTGGTTTCGGCGAACGGCCCATCGATCACGGTGCGCTTGCCTTCGGAAAACCTGATCCGAGCGCCCTTGGAACTGGGATGCAGCCCTTCACCCGCTTGCATCACCCCGGCCTTCACCAGTTCCTCGTTAAACTTCGTCATCTCAGTCAGCAGCTTGGTGCTGGGCATTACGCCGTTCTCGGAATCCTGATTTGCTTTCACCAACACTATGACTCGCATTACGATCTCCTCTGGTTTTGTCGGAGCTGAGCCCCGGGGGCCAACCCGCCGGCTCATGCTCCACCGGTATATCGAATGAGCGCTCGCATGATCGACAAAACGCGATGATTTTCTTTAGACCCGGCGGAAGAGCGATACGTTAGCCCTGCGAACCGCGAAATGCGGAAGAGAGATGCTGGTAAATTGACTGGATTAAAGCTGCTTCACGGCGGTAACAGCGGCGATTCGATAACCCATACGCTGCTGATAAAACGCGCCGGCGCGAGTGTTTCCAGCCAGATATTCCAGAGAAGCAAAGTCCGCCCCTTGTTGCCGCCCCCAGCTCTCAGCCGCCTTCAGCAGCCCGGCGCCGGTGCCCTGACTTTGACGCCGTGAGCTCACCGCGATCTCAACGATATGGCAGTAGACAATCTCCCGATGCATCGGGTCAGGCGACCGTTCGAGTCGCGCGTCAACGAAGCCAATGATCTCCCGGTCGAACTCGGCAACCAGTGTGATACTTTTCCCGTCTGCGTGCGCAGGATGCTGCCGCCCGTCCCGGTAACGCGCCGCTATCGCCTCCGCCGTGGGAATGAAGTAGCGTTCCGGATCAAGCCGAGCGTGATGATCGGCACTCTCCAGGTAAGTGCGGGTGATCTGGTCGGCATCTTCGGAAACCGCGGGACGGATGGTGATGGTCGGCGGATTTCGGGCTTCGTCCATGAGGAGAGTTTATCGCGGGACTGGGAACGGGCTGACCTGCAACGTCTTGTGCCAGCGCGACGGTAAAGACTCGGTCGACGATTGCGCGGACCGTCTGACCGGTGGCCTTGGGAGCGGCAAGTCTGCTAATTTGGGGCTGTCATGTGTCGCAATATCAAAACGTTGTTTAACTTCGAGCCTCCCGTCACTCCCGATGAAGTGCAGGCTGCGTCGCTGCAATTTGTACGAAAGATCAGCGGCTTCACCAAGCCGTCGAAGGCGAACGAGGACGCCTTCAATGTAGCTGTGGAAGAGATTGCCGCGGTGTCGATGAAGCTGATGCGCTCGCTGGAAACCAACGCTGCGCCAAAGAACAGGGAAGAGGAAGCGGCCAAAGCGAAGGCGCGAAGTGCGGAGAGGTACGGGGCTTAATCGAGAAATCGATGGGTAATATACGGTTCTTGGTCATAGCGTTGCTTTTCGCCTTGTGAGGGCTTACTGCAGACAATAGTGTGCTTATCTCCCGCTTTGCACATCGCAATCCCTGCCAGTAGAATCGATGTTTGGCGACAGCCGGTTGAACCTCCATGGCACTGAAGCAGTCGGAAGCGATCGTGTTGCGAACCTATCCGCTGCGCGAAGCTGACCTGCTGGTCACGTTGTTCACCCGGAATGATGGCAAGGTCAAGGGAGTCGCCCGCTCGGCCAAGAAATCCAAGCGGCGCTTCGGAGGCGCTCTAGAGCCTCTGACACAGGTTCGGGCCTACTACGACGAACGCGAAGGCCAGGAGCTGGCGCGGCTCGACTCCTGCGACATTCTCGAGTCGCCGCTGTCGGCGGCCATCGATTATCCCCGGGTTGTGGCCCTGGAGCACGTGGCCGAGACGCTCGACGAGTTGCTGCCCGACCGCGAAGCCAACGACGCCATCTTTCGCTTGGCGGTTTCGGTACTGTATCAGCTGCGTTCCGGTTCTATCTGGATGCCGCTGACGTATTTCCAGTTGTGGCTGGTGCGGCTGATTGGATTTCTGCCCGAGTTGGGCGAGTGCATGGCGTGCGGTACGGCCCTGAACGGCAGCCGGGCTTACTATCACGCGCTGGCCGACGGATTGATGTGCGTCCAGCATAAACGGCTGGCCTCGTCGCAACTGGGCCCGGAATCGCGGGCGCTGGCGGCTCAGATGTTCCGGGCGCCAGTGGAAAGCTTCGCGGCTGAGAACGACATGCAGAACGACATCATTGTCGGGGCACAGGTCGATTCTGCAGCAGGCGCGGCGCGGCACGCCGATCTGCGCAAGTTCCTGGTGCAGATCATGGAGCGCCACATGGAGAAGAAGCTGATTACGGCAGGCATGCTGACCCGGTTATAGCAGGCAGAGCGTCCTTCCGGTTCGTATTAACATAATCGGTGGAGCGGGCTTGGCTGCAGGTCAGATTGGTATGTTCGGTAGAGCGGACCTTAAGGTCCGCGTTAACCTCAGTGAAACGCAAGGGGCTTCAGCCCCGTATTTCAGGAAAATCATTTGCCTTCCTCCCAAAATCCGCTGACATACCAACAACTGGTGCTGCGGCTGCAGACTTTCTGGGCCGATCACGGCTGCGTCCTGCAACAGCCCTACGACGTCGAGGTCGGCGCCGGCACCATGGCGCCGGAAACCTTCCTCCGTGTGCTCGGGCCCAAACCGTATCGCGTCGGCTACGTCCAACCCTCGCGCCGTCCGGCCGATGGGCGCTATGGCGAGAACCCCAACCGGCTGTTCAAGCACATGCAGTTTCAGGTGATTCTGAAGCCGCCACCGGTCAACGTGCAGGAGCTCTATCTTGAATCGTTGCAGGCAATTGGCATCGACCTGCGCAAGCATGACATTAAGTTCGAAGAGGACAACTGGGAGTCGCCCACGCTGGGCGCCTGGGGCATCGGCTGGCAGGTCATGCTCGACGGCCTGGAGATCACCCAGTTCACCTATTTCCAGCAGTGCGGCGGCATCGATCTCGACCCGATTTCGGCCGAGCTGACCTACGGACTGGAGCGCATCGCGGCGTTTCTCCAGGATGTCGACAGCATTTACGACATCACCTGGGTGGTCGATCCCGACGGCCGGCCGGTGAAGTACGGTGAGATTCGCCTGAAGGATGAGCTGCAGTTCTCTGTCTACAACTTCGAGCGTGCCGATGTAGCGAAGGCGTGGAAGCACCTGGAGCTGTACGAAGCGGAGTGCCAGGCGCTGCTGGACGATTACGACCACTGTTTCCGGGAAAAGAGTGTTAAAGGAAGCAAGAAGGCCGCTCCTGGCATTTCTGGCGAAGAGCCAAAGGCGAACAGCCAAGAGCGAAAAGCTGCCTTGCAGCGCTTCCCGGTGTTGGGAGCTTTCGATCTCTGCCTGAAGTGCTCGCACCTGTTCAACATTCTCGACGCCCGCGGCGCCATCAGTGTTACCGAGCGCGTAGGCGTGATCGCCCGCATTCGTGCGTTGGCCGTAGGCGTGGCCAAAGCCTATGTCGACCAGCAGAACGCGGAGAATGCATTGGATCAGGTGCCGCCGTCGCCGAAAGAAGATGGTGCCCCCGCGCAGTTGGCGGCGACAAGATCGTAATACAGTGTGGTGCACCGCTTTATCGGTGCAGCCTGAAGAGCAGGGGACACGCGGTTTTAGCCCCTGAGATGAGCTTTTTGGCAAGGAGCCAAGGCCCGGTCTTTAAATGCATATCGCTCGGCGAAGACTGAAGTCGGGAGCTGAAAAAGCAAACTCTAATGTTGTGGATTCTGGTGACTGAAATCACATCGCAATTCTTACCAAGTGGTCAGAATGGTTGTCCCGCTCGTGCTAATTGCTAACGGCTAATTGCTAACTGCTGCCTTTATGGACTTCCTACTCGAAATCGGTACCGAAGAAATTCCTGCACGCATGATCGACGCTGCGCGCGAAGAACTGGCGCGACGTATCGGCGAGCTGCTTACCCGCGAACGGCTGGGCGACAAGCCCGAACTTCAGTCCTACGCCACGCCCCGCCGGCTGGCCGTGCTGGCTTCCGGCATTTCGGCGGCACAGCCCGACCTGCGCGAGCAGGTCACCGGCCCGTCGCTGAAAGTCGCCTACAAGGATGGAGCGCCCACGCCCGCAGCCGAAGCCTTTGCCCGCAAGGTCAACGTCCCGGTCGATGCGCTGGAGAAGGTGACCACGCCGAAGGGTGAATACCTGGCAGCAACCGTGCAGAAGCAGGGCCGCCCGGCCGCTGACATCCTGGCCGAGGCGTTGCCCAAGGAAATCGCCGGCATCTACTGGCCCAAGAGCATGTACTGGCGTGGCAAGTCAGCCGAGCGGTTTGTGCGGCCGGTGCGCTGGCTGGTGACGCTGCTCGATGGGGAAGTGGTGCCGCTGGAGTTTGCCGGCATTCGCGCCGGCGACAGCAGCCACGGTCATCGCATTCTATCCTCAGGATCTCTGGCCATCGCGCGCCCGTCGGACTACGCCTCGACGCTGGCCAATGGCTCAGTCGTGGTCAGCGCAGCCGATCGCGAGCATCGCATTCGCAAGGCGCTCGACGCCGCAACCCGTAACATTCCCGGAGCACGCTGGCGCGAGGACAACTCACTGCTCGACACGGTAGTGAACCTCACCGAGTTTCCCTCGGTCGTGCTGGGCAACTTCGATCCGGAATATCTCAGCCTGGCCGATGAAGTGCTGGTGACGGTGATGCGCGACCATCAGAAATACTTCGCGCTGGAAGATGCCAACGGCAAGCTGCTGCCGCACTTCCTCGCCGTGCTCAACACGGATGGCGATCCTGATGGCCTCATCCGCCACGGCAACGAACGCGTGCTGCGCGCCCGCTTCAACGATGCCCGCTTTTTCTGGGACACCGATCAGAAAATCCCCCTGCGCGACCGCGTGCCGATGCTCAAGTCGGTGACCTTCCAGAAGGACCTGGGCAGCTACTTCGACAAGACGTCGCGAGTGCAAAAGCTCGGCAGCCTCATCTCCGAGGCCATCCGCAGCGCCGGCGGCTCGGTCCGCCCGGGCATCGTCTTCAAAGCCGGGCTTCTCTGCAAGACCGACCTGACGACCGAACTGGTGAAGGAGTTTACCGAGCTGCAGGGCATTATCGGCGGCCTCTACGCGCGAGTGCAGGAACTCGATCCGGCGATGCCTGAGCTGAATCACGAAGCCATCGCTTCCGCCATCTACGACCATTACAAGCCGGTGTCGATGGACGACAGTGTGCCGCGTTCGGTCGAAGGTGGCGTGCTGGCCATCGCCGATAAGGCCGACAGCATTGCCGGCATGTTCGCCGTCGGATTGCAGCCTACCGGATCGAAAGACCCGTTTGCGCTGCGCCGCGCCGCTAATGGCATCGTGAAAATCATTGCCGAACACAAGCTGCCGATGCCGATTGGCAAGCTGTTCTGCCGATGCGCGTGCCGAGTACGTCGGCAGCGAAGCCGAGAAACGTTTCTCCAAAGAGGTGAATTTCACCGAATCCGTCGCGAACTTCATGCGCGAGCGGTTGGAATTCTATCTCCGCGACGTGCGCGGATTTGCCTATGACGTGGTGAAGGCCGTGCTCGCCGCTGGAAGCGATGACGTGGTCGACGCCATCGCGCGCGCCGAAGCAGTGAGCGAAGTGCGCGGATCAGAAGACTTCACATCGATTTCGGTGGCATTCAAGCGCATCAAGAACATCCTTCGCCAGGCCGCTGAGGGGAAGAAGGCGATTGCGGAGCAATTGGATCCGCCTGCCTTGACGGAAGAAAGCGAAAAGCTGCTGGCGGCAAAGATTCCCCAGACGGCCACGGCGGTTCGCCGGTTGCGCGAAGAGAAGAATTACGCGGGAGCCCTGGCTCAAATTAGCCAATTGCGCCAGCCGGTGGATGCCTTCTTCGATAAGGTCATGGTCATGGTGGACGACGAGCACGTGCGCGCCAATCGTCTGGCGCTGCTGCGCGATTTGCTGCTGCGAGTTCTCCACCATCGCCGACTTCAGCGAAATCGTGACCGAAGGCAAATAGGTTGCTTTGGTTCGTATCAGGGCACGTCTTTAGACGTGCCACGCGTGGGTGACAAGGATTTGGGCTTCAGCCCCTGCCCGGCCGCATTCAGGGGCTAAAGCCCCGCAATGAAAGAGATCCCGCTCGGCACGTCTAAAGACGTGCCCTAATACAGAACCAGTTTTGGAGACTGTCATCACGAGCGCAGCGAGGGATCTGCTTTCTCGTGCCCGAAAAGGAAGCAGATTCCTCACGCCAAGTCTGCCATTCGTGAGTGGCCAGAGGGAACTGCCAGGTCACAAAAGTTCCATATTACATTTCGCGAACCCACTGCATTTCGCGCTCGCAAGCGTCATACTAGAAGTAGCAACCTGCAAAGGACTAATCATGAGCACTCCTACTACCGAACTTGAACATGCGGCCACCGATCAGCAGGCCGTAAAGTACGTCTACTTCTTTGGCGATGGCCATGCCGAAGGTCACGGCAAGATGAAAGAAGAACTCGGCGGTAAAGGCGCCGGATTGGCCGAGATGACCAACGCCGGACTGCCCGTGCCTCCCGGATTCACCATCCAGACCGAAGCCTGCCGCGAGTACATGAAGGATCGCGCCGTCTCCGGCGAAGTGAACCGCCAGATGGACGAAGCCCTGAAGCACCTGGAACAGCTACAGAGCCAGAAGCTGGGGGGCGCCGACAATCCAATGCTGGTCAGCGTGCGCTCCGGCGCCAAGTTCTCCATGCCCGGCATGATGGACACCATCCTCAACCTCGGCCTGAACGACAAATCGGTCGAGGGACTGGCCAGGCGCACCGGCAACCCCCGCTTCGCTTACGATTCCTATCGCCGCCTCATTCAGATGTTCGGCAGCGTGGTCCTCGATATCCCCAAGCACGCATTCGAAGAAGTTTTCGACGGCAAGAAGAAGCAGAAGAAAATCAAGCTGGATACCGACCTCGACGCCAAGGCGCTACAGGAAGTCATCGCCGACTACAAGAAGGTCGTGCAGAAGCACACCAAGCGTGAATTCCCGCAGGACCCGCACGAGCAACTGGTGATGGCGCGTGATGCCGTGTTCCGCTCCTGGCTGAACGATCGCGCCAAAACCTATCGCCGCATCAACAACATCGACGACATGCTGGGCACCGCCGTCAACGTGCAGGCTATGGTCTTCGGCAACCTGGGCGAAACCAGCGGCACGGGCGTCGGCTTCACCCGTAACCCCGCGACCGGCGTCAAAGAGTTCTACGGTGAGTTCCTGATGAACGCGCAGGGAGAGGACGTGGTCGCCGGCATCCGCACCCCGGTACACATCTCCGAGCTCGAGAAGGTCATGCCCGCGGTCTACAACGACCTGCGCGAGATCACCACGCGCCTGGAAAAACACTACCGTGACATGCAGGACTTCGAGTTCACCATCCAGGACGGCCGCCTGTACATGCTGCAGACGCGCAACGGCAAGCGCACGGGGCGCGCCGCGGTTCGCGTGGCTATCCAGATGGTGGAAGAAGGGCTGATCAGCAAGGAAGAAGCGATCTTCCGCGTCGAGCCTAATCAGCTTTACGACTTCCTGGTTCCGAGCCTGGACGAAAAAGGCAAAGACGTGGAAGTGCTCGCCACCGGATTGCCCGCCTCGCCGGGTGCGGCCGTCGGGCAGGTAGTCTTCACCGCGGAAGACGCCGTCGAGAAGTACAACCACGACAAGACGGCCAAGATCATCCTGGTGCGCGGCGAAACCACTCCAGAAGACATTGCCGGCATGGAAGTGGCGGCCGGCATTCTAACCTCGCGCGGCGGCATGACCAGCCACGCGGCTGTCGTCACCCGCGGCATGGGCAAGTGCTGCGTGGCCGGCGCCGGTGATGTTGACGTGGACGAGAAAGCCCGCGTCATCCGCGTTCACGGCAAAACGCTGAAGGAAGGCGACTGGATTTCGCTGGATGGCACCACCGGCCGGGTCATCAACGGCAGGCTCAACACTGTACCCGCCAAGCCCGACGATCCCGAACTGCTCAAACTGATGGGATGGGCCGAGCCCTTCCGCCGCATGGGCGTTCGCGCCAATGCCGATATTCCGCGTGATGCCTTGCAGGCCCGCGCCTTCGGCGCCGAAGGTATCGGACTGTGCCGGACTGAGCACATGTTCTTCGCCGAAGATCGCCTGCCCCACATGCGCACCATGATTCTCGCCACCAACGAGAAAGATCGCCGCATCGCCCTGAAGAAGCTGCTGCCCATGCAGCGCAACGACTTCATCGGCATCTTCCGCGCCATGGACGGCTTCCCGGTCACCATCCGCACGCTCGATCCGCCACTGCACGAGTTCCTGCCGCGTCGCGAGGACCTGCTGGTTGACATCGCCAAGCTGGAGATCACCAAGCCGAAGTCGCCCAAGCTGAAAGAGCTGCGCACGCTGCTCAATCGTGTCGAGCAGTTACACGAAGTCAACCCGATGCTCGGCCTGCGCGGTTGCCGCCTCGGCATCACCTATCCGGAGATCACCGAGATGCAGGCGCGCGCCATCTTCGAGGCTGCGGTCAAGGTCGCGAAGGAAGGCGTGAAGGTGAAACCGGAGATCATGATCCCGCTGACCAGCGGCCTGAAGGAAATGGCCAATCAGGCGGCTATTGTTCGCCGCGTGGCCGACGAGGTCTTCGCCGAGAAGGAACAGACGGTCGAATACCTGGTGGGCACCATGATCGAGTTGCCGCGTGCTGCCCTGGTCGCCGACGAGATTGCCAAGGAAGCCGAGTTCTTTAGCTTCGGCACCAACGATCTCACCCAGACCACTTTTGGTTTCTCGCGCGACGACGTAGGCAAAATTCTTACCGCCTACCTCGCCGAAGGCATTCTGAAGCAGGACCCGTTCGCCGTGCTCGATCGCGAAGGTGTGGGACAGTTGCTGAGGACGGCGGTGGAAAAAGGTCGCCAGACTCGTCCCAACATCAAGATCGGCATCTGCGGCGAGCACGGCGGCGAACCCTCCTCGGTGGAGTTCTGCGCTTCGCTCGGCTTCAACTACGTTTCCTGTTCACCGTACCGCGTGCTGACTGCGCGTTTAGCGGCGGCACAGGCTGGGGCGAGCGCCGAACTAAAGATTGAAGGCGGACGCACCAAGTAAAACTACCAGGGGCTCCTGGTGAAACCGGCTCGGGAGCCCCGTGCTTTCTAAGGCCTCGTCGTATGGGGAATCAACCCCTTCCGGTAAATATCTCAACCACTTACCATCGCCCTCGGGCCCATTTCCCAGTTCGGCACCCGCGCGGGCGTGCCCAGCCGCCTATACATTTTTGGCTCGCATACAGGTAATTCTAGGGGTGTAGGCTGGAGGGTTACTTCGATACCCTTATCTGACGGTCGCTACCCTTTCAAAGATTTCGTCAGTCCGGCGGTCGCCGGAGCCAACTATCGTGGTTCAAAACCAAACCCGCGCTGCAAATTGGAGGATTTTTCCGTGAAAGTAAAGGCATTGTATGTTGCAACTTGCGTCATGCTGTTTGCCAGCATGATGTTCGCCGCTACGGCTACTCGTCAGATTCCGAGTGGCAAGAAAGCCAAGATCAACGGCACCATCGTTTCCCGCGACGGAGATCTGGTCAACGTGAAAGAGAAGAAGGGCGGCATGGTGGTCGCCGTCAACCTGTCCGACAACACCAAAGTCGAGCGTGAGAAGGGCGCCCTGCGTATGCGTCGCGCCGATATGGACGTTACCGCGATGCTGCCGGGCCTGACCATTACCGCTGAAGGCGTTGGTAATGCCAAGGGTCAGCTCGAAGCCAGCAAGATCTGGTTCGATCCCGACACGTTTGCCGTGGAAGTAGCCCAGGAACAGCAGATCACCGCCGCCCAGGCTGCTGCCGCCAAAGCGCAGAGCACCGCCAACTCGGGCGTAGCTCAGGCCCAGGCCGCGCAGGGTTCTGCCGATCAGGCACAGTCTTCGGCTAACGCTGCCGGCAACGCCGCCGTCGCCGCCGGAGCGCTGGGTGTGATGGATGCCGATGCCATCTCGATGGTCAACAAGCGGGTTTCCGACTTGGGCGACTACAAGACCACCGCCGAGGCCGGTATCTTCTTCCCGACGGGCGTTGCCACGCTGGACGCGCCTGCCAAGGCCGACCTCGACAAGCTGGCGCAGATTGCCATGTCGACCGACAACTACATGATCGAAGTTGCCGGCTATGCTTCCAGCACCGGCACCAAGGCCGAGAACCAGAAGCTGAGCGACGAGCGCGCCACCGCGGTGGTGCTCTACCTGCGCAATCAGAAGAGCGTTCCGATGCGCCGCATCCTGGCCCCCGCGGGCTACGGTGCGACCCACCCGGCCGCCAGCAACACCGACTCCGAAGGCCGCTCGCTCAACCAGCGCGTGGACGTGAAGGTGCTGGTCAACAAGGGCCTGAGCCAAGGCATGTAGTTTTTGGAAGAAGCAAAGATGTGCGAAAGGGGGCCGCAAACCGCGGCCCTTTTTGATTGCGTACTAAATTTCTCCAAGCTCGGCGCGAACCTGCTCGAGCTCCATCTCGCACTTTTCGATTTGCCGTCGTAGCGACGATTGGCTGCACGGTCCGCGGACCTCGGCTGCGCCGGCCCGGTAGCCCTCAATCTGCCGTTCCAGCAGGGCTTTGCGCGCAGCCAAGTCGCTAAGGCTGGGGTGTGGTTCGACCATGCGCCCACCTTACACAAATTTGCACGGCGTGTCAGTGCGCTGAGGGCAGGTGGCGAGTCAAGGCCTCCCACGCATCACTGGGTTTGCTGCAGCTTGGAGATCAGCTTCTGCGCCAGGTTCTCTTCCGACTCCGACCACAACACGCGTCCACTAACCGCGCAATTCTTCTCCACTGCGGCCGAAAACGCCACCAGTTTGGCGATGTTGCCCCGCAGATGCTTCTCCACGAACGGCGAAATCTGTTTGCCTTCGAAAACGAACGCGGTGTCCAGGCCGAAGTCGGCTTCGATGTGCCCGTCGTCGGTATAGATTCCTTCGTCGAACTGCACGCCGTGGACCAGGAAGCGGACGGCAGTCGGACGCTCCACCCAACTCTCGCCATGTTCGTCCTCGCTGGGACTCCAGAGGTCCCAGAACGCCTCGAAGACAAACGCGAAGTCATCGTGGGCAAATTCCGCCGCGACTTCCACCGCTTCCTCCGGCGAAATGCCGGGATCGAAACGGCGTTCGAGCACAGTGGGCTCGGCCCACGAAACGGGATGTACCGAAAGATAGGTAATGCCGGGCGCGGAGGGTTGAAAAAGGGAACTGCCGCAGCACGGTCGCCGTGCGCGACATCATCTCCCCTTCGCGAAAACTGGGAAACCAGATGCTCAAATAAAGCGAGTCAGCCATCGGGGTATTCTATCGCGCCCGGCCGATCGAGGGCCTTCCCAAACGGGGGGCGGAGAACACATTAAAAACCTTTTCACCACGGAGACACAGAGGGCACAGAGTTTACTTTGCTTTTATCTCTATTTTCTCCGTTCTATGTGTTCTCCGTGCCTCTGTGGTGACCTCTTTCACGCACTCAGCAGCCGCTTCTTGGCCTTGATCTCGTCCAGCAAGGCGTCGATCTTCTGCTCGCGATCGAGCGCGTGCAGACCGGCCTTCGACGTCGTCGCCCAGGATCTCGCCCTTGGCGCGGCCCAAAGCTTCCTCGCGGGCAACCTTGTTCCGCATGCGATCGAAGGTGCGATGCTCACCATCGGGTGTAAGCTGAGCATCGGCGGCACGGCTCACTGCGCGCGAGCGGCGATGCTGCGCGATCAGCAAGTCAGCCTTGCCCTTGGCTTCCGAAAGCTTCAACTCCAGCTTCTTCAGCGCCGCTTTCAGCGACTCCACCTGCGTCTCCTGGTCGGCAATCTGCTGGTCGAAACTGTCGGCCAGCTGCTGGAAGCTCATTGAGCGTTCCAGCGCGGCGCGTGCCAGTTCGTCGTCTTTCTTGTCGACAGCCAGTTCCGCCTTGCGCATCCAGTCGGCGTGCTTCTCCAGGTTTTCTTTCTTCTTCTTCTCCAGCAGATGCTGATCGGCCAGCGCGATGGCCACCTGCGTCTTCACCTGCATGAACTGGTTTTCCATGTCGAGAATCACCTGCTTTAGCATCTTCTCGGGATTCTCGGCCCGATCCACCAAGTCGTTCAGGTTCGCCCGAACCAATGTTGCTACTCGATCCAGTAATGCCATCACGAACTCCTTCCGGCTGTCGGCTGTCAGCCGCCAGCTCTCGAAATCTCTGGTTAAAACTGCTCGCCGCGAACCGCAGCCAACAGGAAGGCGACGAGCAAGCCTCCCACAGCACCCACCAGCACCGCCGTGTTGGAGTGGCTTATGAAGCGCACCACAACTCCTAACAGCGTTCCGACCAATCCGAGGTTTACTAACAAGCTGGAACTGTAATCGTCAGAAAACATAACCATCCTCGTAACTCGCGGGTGCCCCACGTTCGCCCCTCTCGTGGGCTAACGTGGGCCCAGGTTAGGCCAACGGATGGCCAAACCTGGGGCACCACAATGACTACTTGCCGGCGCCAGCAGCTTTTGACTTTCCGTCATCGGCGGGCGGCAGACCATCCGGCTTGGGACTCTTGTCGCCGATCGTCCGGATCTTGCCTAACAGGTCCGACATCTGCATGCCCGACAACGCCTCGAACAATGCCGGCACCTGCGCCGCCATCTCGGTGATGTCGCCGGTAATCTTGTGCATGCCGGCCGAGCTTCCGTTGCCGGTCGACACGATCGTGATCTTGTCGACATTGGACAGCGGGCTGGCCAGGGCTTTCACAATCTCCGGCAGTCCGGTGATCAACTTGTCGACCACGGCCGCCTGGTTGTACTCCTGGAAGGCCTCGGCCTTTACGTTCATGGCCCGGGCTTCGGCATCACCCTTCTTGAAGATGATTTCAGCTTCGGCTTCGCCTTGCGCGCGAATGGCGCTGGCGCGGCCTTCGGCTTCCACCATCGTCCGTGACCGCTCGGCGTTGGCCAGGGTCTCAATGCGCTGACGCTCGATCTCGGCGCCTTTCAGCACGGTGGCAATCAGTTCCTTCTCGCGGCGGTTGATCTCCGCCTCCTGCACCTTGACCTGCGCCTCTTTCTCCACCTGCTGCACCTTCACCGACTCGGCAATGACTTGCTGCTGCATCACGTTGGTCTGGATTTCGTACGCCTTATCGGCTTGTGCCTGCTGGCGCTTCACCAGTTCGTTGTAGGTGGCTTTCTTCACTTCCAGGTCGCGTTGCGCCTCGGCTTGGCGGGCGAGGGAAGCCGTTTCGGCGGCGACTCGCTCCTGATCGGCCTGCGCCTTGGCTATCGCCGACTCGCGCAGTGCAATGGCGCGTTTAATGGCGGTGTCGCGATCGGCTTCTGCCGTGGCCACATCAGCATCGCGCTTGATGCGCGCAATGTCCGGCCGCCCCATATTGGTGATGTACTCGTTCTTGTCGCGCACTTCCTTGATGGTGAAGGAAATCACTTCCAGCCCCATCTTGTTCATATCGTCGGCGCAGGTAGACCGCATGCGGTCGGCCACCATCTCCGGCTGCTTCACGATCTCTTCTACTGTGAGCTGCCCGATGATGCCGCGGAGATGGCCTTCCATCACCAGGCGGATCAGCGCCTCGCGTTGCGGAGGAGCCTTGGTAAGAAACTGCTCCGCCGCGGTCATGATCGATTCGGGATCGGACTTGACTTTGATCTGCGCCACCGCTTCGACGGTCACCGCGACGCCCTGCTTGGTGTAGAGGTCCTGCTGCGGCGCCACGTCGAACGACATCAACTCCAGCGAGAGCTCGCGGCAGTTTTCTACCATCGGCAGAATGACCGAGCCGTGGCCCTTGATGATGCGCGGTCCGCGAATGCCGTACACCACCAGTGCTTCGTTCGGACCGGCCTTGCGATACAGTTTGGTGAATAGCGCCATGAGTAATACCGTGGCCGCAATGACGGACCAGACGATAATCACGACGTCAGTTGGAATGTGGAAACCCATACGCCTCCTTAAGACAAAGCAACTCGCTGTCAGCGGTTACTTGCTCGTTACTTCTTTGCCTGCCAACTCGTCATATTTCCGGACATAGGCAATGCCACGCTCGTAGCGCGTGACGATCACCTCGGTCTCGCGGGGCATCGCTTCGCCATTTTCGCTGCGGGCGCCGCACACCTGGCGCGTTCCGCCCAGCGGAAAGGTGATTTCACCGGTGCCTCCTTCGCGAATGGTGCTGATCACGCGGGCCAGCGCCCCCACCCGGTCGTAGTCCGCCGGATCAAGTTCGCGCGAGTGCTTCATCAGCACCTTGGCGATGAACAGGAACACGACGCTCGCTCCAATCAGCCCCAGCACGATGGACACCAGCAGCACCAGCGTCACCACCCACGTCGAATACCGCGTCAACAAATAACCCGTCCCACCGAACCAGGCCAGAAACGCGGTGATGGTGGCGAAGTTGAAGAAGGACATGCCCGAACTTTGCGAGCCCGCATGCGCCCCGCCGACGTGCGCCACATGACCGCCGTGGGGCAGGTGCATGTGCACGTGCGGCAAATGCCAGCTTCCCCCCAGGAACGACAGCACGCTCAGGGTTACGCCCACTAGAAAGCACGCCAGATAGAAGATGGCCCACGTCATAAATTGGCTCCTGCCGATCGCTTCGTGCCACCCCGGGAAGAAGAAGCCGCCAGCCCAGGTTTCAACACTTCCGTCAACCGCTCCACCAGTTCCGGTGTCTCCAGGATCGCGCCCATCAGCACCAGGCACTTGCGGCTATCGCGGTGCTTGGCCAACTGCAGCAGGGCATGGCTCAATTCGGGATCGCGCTCAAACTGTTCCGCCCCGTTGATCAGGTAAAGATCCAGCCGGTCCTCGCTGGCGCGCAGATCGCTGGTCAATTCCGTGTGGTAGCCCTCGGGATCGTCTACCAGGTAGCCGGGATGCACCTTGAAAAACCTGGCCAGCAGCATGCGCGAAGCATTGGTCAAGTGCGGCCGCGCCCCGCTCTCAATCTGCGAGAGGTACGACTGGCTTAGTCCTTTGCCGGTTTCCTTCTTCAGCAACCGGACCAGGTCCTGCTGGGTCATCTCCCGGTCCAGGCCGCGCAGCGTGCCTTCCACCAGGCGCAGGTAACGAAGTTTTTCTCCCAGTTTCATATTACGATTTGCAATTATAGTATTGCAATTTGCAATGTCAAGCACTGGATTTGCCGTCGAATGACAAGCTTGGCGGAATACATCGGCTGACGTGGCTCAAGGAAGGCTGAGGAATACGACTTTGCATTGCGGTACTCACCCCGTCACCTGTAACTTCTCTTAGTAGCCCGACGCGCCCTGTTCGGTCACACCTGTGAGGCCGCCTGGTTGGAGAGATACATGATTGGGATTTTCAGCAGACAGCCACTAGCGCTGGCTCTTTGTTTTCTGTTGGCACTTGCTACCACGCCCGCCCCGGTGGAGGGCGCGGCCATCTTTCAGGCCGCCAGCACGGTGACCTCGCCCGACTACGCCGGGCAGGGAACTCCTTATACGGAAGAACAGTTGCAGAACATGGTGGCGCCGATCGCGCTTTATCCCGATGCGTTGATCGCGCAGATTCTGAACGCCGCCACCTTCCCCGATCAGGTTGCCGTTGCCGCCAACTGGTTGCAGCAGAATTCAGGCCTGACGGGCAGCGCCTTGGTTTCGGCTGCCAACAATCAGGCATGGGACCCCAGCGTAAAAGCGCTAACGCAGTTTCCAACCGTACTGAACAACATGTCGCAGAACCTGGCTTGGACCTCTCAGTTGGGCGAGGCCTATCACAACCAGGAAGCCGAAGTGATGAGTGCCATCCAGGCGATGCGCGCCCGGGCGCAGGCGGCTGGCAACCTGAAAACCACTTCGCAGATGCAGGTGGTGCAGGCACCGAACGACAACATCATCATTCAGCCGGAAAATCCCGGCGTAGTTTATCTTCCGGTGTACAACCCGGCCTTGATCTACGGTGCGCCGGTAGTAGTTCCCAACTACAGCACCGCTGATCTGGTGGCGACCGGTGTGCTTTCCTTCGGAGCCGGCATCGCGGTTGGCGCCCTGGCCAGCAGCGACTGGGGATGGAACAGCTGGAGTTGTAATTGGGCGCACGGCGGCGCTTACTATCGCGGCTATCCCTACTACGGCAACAACGCCTGGCATGGCGGCTATTACGGTGGCTACAACTATTACGGCAATCACAACTACAACAGCAGCTACGACTACAACCATCCTTACAACGCCTATCAGAGCGCGTCGTATCACAGCGACAGCAACCTCAGCGCAGCCAGCCACACCGCCCAGACCAGCACCTCAGCCAACGTAACCCACGGCGCCGACGCCGAGAGCTGGAACAAGGCCGCCGGCGGATGGTCCAATGCCGACGACGCCCGCGGTTGGGGACAGAGCGAGACGCACCAGAATTCCACAGCGTTCAGTAGCTGGGGTAACCACTCCGCTTCGTCGAGCTATGCCACAGGGGGCTGGGGCGACCGTTCCGCCAGCTCTCGCGGATGGGCCAGCCATGGTGGAACCGGCGGCGGTTGGGGCAGCGCCGGGCGCACGGGAGACTTCCGCCGGTGAGCCTCGCAGCAAGCAAACCAAGAGTACAGACCGAACTCGGAGGGGTTGAGATGACGCACAGGTTGCGTGGCCGCGCGAACCGGGGTGGGATTGCTTTCGTCGTGCTGGCACTGATCATGATGTTGCCCGGTTGCCGCAAGAAGGAGCCGGGCATTGGCGAAGCTGCAGCGGGTCAGAAGACGTTTACTTCCGCCGACGACGCTGCTAAGGCTCTGGCGGACGCTGCCCGGAATGACAACGACGCCGAGCTGCAGAGCATGTTCGGTCCTGACTCCAAGGACTTGCTTTCCTCCGGCGATCCAGTGGTGGATAAGGCGTCGCTCGCCGGATTCGCCGCTGCTTATGACCGCATGCATCGTTGGCGCAAGCTGGACAACGCCAATCAGATGCTTCTGGTCGGCGCCAGCAATACCGCGTTTCCCGTTCCCCTGAGGAAAGAACGCCACGGCGGATGGTACTTCGACTCACCCGCAGGCAAGAATGAACTCCTGGCCCGTCAGATTGGACGCAACGAACTGGCGGCCATCGACGTTTGTGCTGCCATGGTCGACGCCCAGACCGAGTATTTCGCGCAAAACCACGACAAGGTCAAGCAGTATGCCCGTAAGTTCATCAGCGATCCCGGCAAGAACAACGGGCTGTACTGGCCGCCAGCTCCCGGCACGGCGAAGAGCCCCCTGGGGCCGCTGGTCGCTTATGCGTCGAACGACGGACGCAGAATCGGCGGGAGCCAGTATCAACCATTCCACGGCTATTACTTCGGCATCCTGAACACGCAAGGGTCGAGCGCACCGGGCGGCCTGCGTGATTACATTCGCGACGATGTGATGAGCCGCGGCTTCGCTTTCGTCGCCTATCCTGCCGAGTATGGCAAGACGGGCGTGATGACGTTCATCGTTGGCCCCCAGCGCGTGATCTATCAGAAAGACCTGGGCCCGACCACGGGCGACAAGGCTTCCATCATGTCGCAGTTCAATCCTGACGGAAGCTGGACCGAGGTGAAGCAGTAGGAAGCCGTCAGTCGTTAGCTCTCAGGAGTCAGCTTCTAGCCGTCAGATCCGCTTCATGGGTGCCCATTGGGTGCACCCTTTCTCTACTCTGACCCTTGGTGCATTGTCCTTCGGCGCAGGTGCTGATAACTGGCTGCTGCCTCCCATTTGACTCATCGGGTACCTCGCTTCCGTTCCCCTCTCCACCGCCATACAATGACCACATCATCTCCGGGACCCACGCATGACTATTTCGTTGGCACTTCTCCTCGCGGCTGCCTGCTTCCTTATCGGGGCAGGATTCGCCGTGCTGCTTTCCAAGTCGCAGACCTCGGCCCTGCACGAACGCAAGCATTCACTGGAACAGGAAAACCTGTCGCTTCGGACGGCGATGGACCGCCAGGCGACCGAAGTGCGCTCTCTGACCGAGGCCCGCTCGGCCCTCAATGCCACTCTCGAGACGGAACGCCGCAACGCAGAGGAAAAGCTTCGTTTACTTGCGGATGCTGGCGAACATCTCAAGTCACAGTTTAAGGTACTGGCGACTGCGGCCCTGGAGAATAACAACGCCAATTTCCTTCAGTTGGCCAACAGCGTCCTGAAGAACTACCAGACGCAGGCCACCGGAGATCTGGCGCAGAAAGAGCAGGCGGTTCGCAACCTGGTCGAGCCCATCGCCAAGTCGCTCGAGGGCATGAGCCTGCAAGTGCAGGCGCTGGAACAGGCCCGCAGCCAGGCCTACGGAACCCTGACCAACCAGGTGCAGTCGCTGCTGGAAACCCAGAAACTCCTCCAGACCGAAACCGGCAACCTGGTGAAAGCCCTGCGCGAGCCTCAGGCCCGCGGCCGCTGGGGAGAGCTTCAACTTCATCGTGTACTCGAGTTGGCCGGCATGTTGGAATACTGTGACTTCAAAGAGCAGCTTTCATTCAACGATGACGAGCGCCGCTTCCGCCCCGACGTAATCGTCGACCTGCCCGGAGGCAAGCAGATTGTGGTTGACGCCAAGGTACCGCTGGCCGCTTACCTGGCAGCGCTGGAGGCACCCGACGAGGCGACGCGCAACGTGCGGCTGACGGATCACGCGCGCCAGGTTCGCGCTCACATCGACTCGCTGGCCAGCCGCACCTATTGGGCTCGCCTGTCGTGCACGCCCGAGTTCGTCGTCCTGTTCCTTCCTGGAGAAGTCTTCTTCCGCGCCGCCATGGACGGCGATGCCGAACTGATCGAGTACGGCGTCAGCCAGAAGGTCATTGTCGCCTCGCCGACGACGTTGATTGCGCTGCTGAAGGCCGTGGCTTACGGCTGGAACCAGAAAAACCTGGCGGAGAGCGCCAGCAAGATCAGCGACGCCGGCAAGACCCTCTATGAGCGGCTATGCACCATGACTCGCCACATCGAGACCATGGGCAAGCGACTGGGCGGGGCGGTGGAGTCGTACAACGAAATGCTGGCGTCGGTGGAGAAGCGCGTGCTGCCTCATGCGCGCAAGTTTCCCGAACTCGACCGCGCGCTGGCTGCCGACGCGCTGCCGGTGCTGGAGCAGTTGGAGAAGACGCCACGCGCCCTGCAAGCTCAGGATTGGCAGGAAACGATCGAAGAGCCGGTGCTGCCCTTCATGGAAGACCACGCCGATAGTGCCAAGGCGTAGGAGGAACGATTTGTCATCACGAGCGGAGCGAGGGATCTGCTTTCGTTTCGCAAAAGCGTAAGGCAGGCGTTACTAAGCTCGTCGCGATGGCAGCTCGGCGTTCGTCGTGGCATCGGCAGCGGCCAGTCCAGCGTGCAACCGGATTACTTCTTCGTGCAGCCGCCGCCCCAGTTGCTTGCGATCTCCGCCGGCATGTATGGACCGGCCAAACACGACCCGTGCCCGGATGGCTTTTTTGCTCATCAGGTTCAGCACGTGCGGCATCAAGGGCATATCGCCCCACCAGCACACCTCCTGTCCGGCATCACCGTCATCGAGTTCGTAGCGAATCGCGCACGGCGTGATGATGGATTCCGTATCGATGGCCGGCTGCAACATGGTGGAGTGGAATCGCAGAACGCGCTCACCGTTGGTGGTCGTTCCTTCCGGGAAGAGAACCACCGGCACGCCATCGCGCAGGCTGGCTCCTACGTTGACGTTGGCGCGGGCCGCATCTCCGCGATCATGGCGGCGAACGAACACGCTGCCCGACCAGCGCGCATAGCGACCAAAGATGGGCCACTCCTCCACCTCCGCCTTGGAGACGAAGACGCACGGTACCGCCGCGCTGTAGGTCAGAATGTCGATATAGCTGAGGTGATTGCTCACGATCAGGCCGCTGGCCGGAGGCTGCCCTTCGACGGTCACCTCGACGTGAATGGCGCGCAAGCCGCGGGCGCAGGTCTCATGCAGCCAGCGTGCGCAATCGGCGCGCGTGGCCTGCCGGGGCAGCCTGCGATGCAGCCACAGCCCATAAAACGCAGCCGACATGAAGGCGCAGAAGCGCCACATTATGCGTAACTGTTTCCTCAGCAGCGGCTCCGTTTCGGCATCGGCAGGCTTTTCCCTCTCTCAGTGAGTTTACCGGCTTCACAGCATCCATGCGGCAGCTACTTTGCATCCTACGGTATTAGACAGAGGAAGTTAGACACGATATGGCAAAGACGATCAAGCTTAAATCTCCCGATCAGATCGATCCGTTTAACACCAAAAGGAAAAGCCTGCGCGTAGTGATCGAGACCCCCAAGGGCAGCCGCAACAAGTTCAAGTTCGATACGAAAGTCGGCAGCTACGCCTTGAGCACCGTTCTGTCGGAAGGCATGGTCTTTCCCTATGACTTCGGATTCGTGCCCCAAACCGAGGCGGCGGATGGCGATCCGCTCGATGTCCTGTTGCTGATGGACGAACCCGCATTCACCGGTTGCGTGGTCGAGTCCCGCATCGTGGGCGTCATCGAGGCCGAACAGAGCGACGGCGGCAAGACCATTCGCAACGATCGCGTGCTGGCAGTAGCGCTGCACTCGCACGTTCACGCTGATGTTAAGGAGCCCAAGGACCTCAACAGCAACATGGTCGACGAGCTGGAGAAATTCTTCACCGCCTACAACAAGGCACGCGGCAAGAAATTCAAGATTCTTGGGGTCAAGGGCGCCGGCACGGCCATGAAGTTGATCAAGCAGTCCCGCACGAAATAAGCTAACGGCGAGGAATGACTACCCGCAGGCAATCGCGGACCCGTCCGAGGGCACGCCGCCACGTGACAATTCCCATAAGTCCCGCTTATCCCCCTATAAGAAAGTTGTATTTCCACCGCGCTCCGTAAACTCGTATGCTGACAGGTGGGCCAAGGACCCTCGTCCAGCGTCATACGCACGTCAACTCGTGGATATAGTCGTTCCTGTCTTCGTACCCGGAGATCTCCCTCGCTCTGCACACCCCATGTGGCGGAAGCGCGGGCCAAGGTTCCGCACCGTTTCCGAGCACTGATAACCGTCGCCTCGCGCCCAGGGTTGCGCAACCGGTGAGGCACGCATAAGGAGAGTTTTGCATGGCCGACACTAAGCCCGGTCCTAAGGATGTTCTGGAATTCGTAAAAGAAAACAACGTGCAGATTCTGGACTTGCGCTTCACCGACATTCCCGGACTCTGGCATCACATTTCGTATCCCATTGGGCAGCTCAGCGAAGCTTCGTTCGAAGAAGGCTTCGGCATGGATGGCTCCTCCATCCGCGGCTGGGCCGCTATTCATGAGAGCGACATGCTGCTCATCCCCGATCCGGCGCGCTTCGTGCTCGATCCCTTCACCGACGTGCCCACGCTCGTGATGGTGGCCGACGTTATCGATCCCGTGACCAAGCAGCGCTACGACCGCGATCCCCGCTACATTGCCAAGAAGGCGGAGATGTATCTGGCGTCCACCGGACTGGCCGACACGGCGTTCATGGGCGCTGAAGCTGAGTTCTTCATCTTCGACAACGTGCGTTTCGACCAGAACGAGCACGAAGGCTATTACTTTATCGACGCCGAAGAAGGCCGCTGGAACTCCGGCAGGGTAGAGAACAATCTGGGCTACCGGCCGCGCTACAAGGAAGGTTATTTCCCGGTGCCGCCCACCGATCACTACCAGGACCTCCGCACCGAGATGGTTCTGACCATGCAGGGCTGCGGCCTGATCGTCGAGTGCCATCACCACGAGGTCGCCACCGGCGGCCAGACCGAGATCGACCTGAAATTCGATTCGCTGATCCGCTCGGCCGACAGCATGATGATGTACAAGTACATCGTCAGGAACGTAGCCAACCAATACGGCAAGACCGTAACCTTCATGCCCAAGCCGCTCTTCCAGGACAACGGCAGCGGCATGCACACCCACCAGTCGCTGTGGAAGGACGGCAAGCCGCTCTTCGCCGGCGATGGCTATGCGGGTTTGTCGCAGATGGCGTTGTGGTACATCGGGGGACTGATCGAGCATGGTCCGGCGCTGTCCGCTTTGATCGCTCCCACCACCAATTCCTACAAGCGCCTGGTGCCGGGTTTCGAAGCGCCGGTGAACCTGGCGTACTCGCGTCGCAATCGCTCGGCAGCATGCCGTATTCCCATGTACTCGGCCTCGCCCAAGGCGAAGCGCGTGGAGTTCCGCCCACCCGATCCCAGCTGCAATCCCTACCTGGCGTTCTCGGCCATGCTGATGGCGGGCCTCGACGGCATCGAGAACAAGATCGATCCCGGCCAGCCGCTGGATAAAGACATCTACGATCTCGGCCCGGAGGAGTTGGCCAAAGTTCCGTCAATGCCGGGCTCGCTGGAGAGCGCGCTCGAAGCGCTGGAGCGCGATCATCAGTTCCTGCTGAAGGGCGATGTCTTCACCGAAGAGATGTTGAACACCTACATCGACTACAAGCGGGAAAAGGAAGTGAACGCCATGCGTCTGCGTCCACACCCGTATGAGTTCCAGATGTATTACGACATTTAGGCGCAGCTGCTGGACAATTCACGAACGGGAAAGCTGCGACTGCAGAACCAAAAGCTGCACCTGCCCTTTACCGGACAGGTGCTCGAGGCCGCACAGTTTAATCTGAAGTCGAGGTCCGAAGAGCAGCGAGAGCATGTTCCGCTCCATGGGAATTCCGCGCTCACGCGGTGTGCTTGATCAGCAGAACCTCGTTACCGACTTCGCTGTAGATGAGTTCGTCCACAATGCCACGGGCCATCAGGATGCCGAAGCCTCCGGGCCGCATGCCTTTTTCTTCGCGCCGCTCGACATGGCGCGCCGGATCGTCCGCAGGGTTGGAAACAGCGGCGTGTTCCAGGTTCTCCCAGCGAAAGCCTTCCCCGGGATCGCGCACGTAGAACACGATGGACCGCGCGGTGTGCACGGCGGCCACATCGATGATCTTTCCCGCCTGGAAGTGCGCACCGTGCTCAATGGCGTTCATCAGCACCTCGCGAAAGGCAATCATCAACTCCTCGCGCGCGCTGGTGGCCAGACTGGATTGCAGTTCGGTGAGGAAGGCGAGCAGGCGCTCGGCCGTGAGGATCTGGCAATTCATTCGCACCGACACCCAGTCGCGGTGCGCCGACAAAACTTCAATCCCCAGCAGGGAATCGTCGCTGGCCGCGGCCCGGGCCGCATAGTCAGCCAGCTCCACCGGATCGAACGGCGGGCTCTTGCACAGGAACACGCGCGCCCGCAGCGCGGCGATAATTTCTTCCGGGGTGCTGCTTGGGGTCAGCAAGATGGCGCGAACTCCGGGTCGGATCGCGCGCATCTCGGCCAGCAAGGCCAAGTCTTCCTCGATGTCGGTGGAGGGGTCAGAGATGACTACCGAGTAGGGCGTTTTTCGCAGTTGCCGCAAGGCATCGGCGCTGCCCGCAGCGCGATCGAGAGAGCAGTTGCGCTCGACTAAACCTGCTTGCAAAGCTGTTCCCAGGGCCGCGTCCTTTCCGATAAAGAGAACCCGGCTGACCCCGGGCTTGGGATCGGCAGATTTTGCCTCCGGAGTGGCACTTGCTGAGGTCATGCTGGCACCTCGGAACATCTTGATTTACGGGAGCTAATTCTAGTTTACCTCAGTGGTGACAAGCGGCGTTGCGGCTTTCGGCATGGTGGATGCCCCTCGACGGAATAGTTGCCGATGGTTCCACATTCACATATTCTGGCTTCTCCAGTTGATTACCGGGAAGGTAACGGCATCTGAACGAAATACGTGTCTGAGACGCTGAAAAACTCGTCCGCCCAATCGCCTGGGGCAGGGAAAAGTGATGAGCCGAAGGCGGAAATCCAGGCGGCTCGCAGCCCAGCGGTGGATGGCCTGATTTTCGGCGACGGCGAGATGGCCGACCGAATTCGCGCCTACGACTGGGCCTCGACCCCCGTGGGCCCGATCCAACAGTGGCCGGAGGCGTTGCGCACGACCGTCAACAATCTTCTGGGAACGCGCCACCCCATGTTCCTATGGTGGGGCGACGACCTGACACAGTTCTACAACGACGCTTACCGCCAGAGTTTGCGCAGTGACAAGCATCCGAAAGCGCTGGGTCAGGCTGGCCGTGAATGTTGGCCGGAGATCTGGCACATCATCGGCGAGCAGATCGGCGGTGTCATGTCCGAGGGCAAGGCCACTTGGCACATCGACCAGCTGGTTCCCATCCTGCGCGAAGGCCAGCTTGAGGATGTCTACTGGACTTACAGCTACAGTCCGGTGCGCGATTCCCAGGGCACGATTTGCGGAACGCTGGTCACCTGCACCGAGACCACCGGGCGGGTACTGGCCGAGCAGGAACTGAAATCCAGCCAACAGCGCTACAAGGCTTTGTTCGATCTGGCGTCCGATGCAGTTTTCATCGCCGATATCGAAGGCACGATTGTCGAGGCCAATGTCGCCGCCACCACCCTGTTGGGCTACGACCGGGAACAATTTCTTGGCCGCAACTATGCCGAAATCGTGGCGGACCAGGAAGTGGAGCGCTTGTGGCGGAGTCGTGATCGGCTGCTGAAAGGCGGCGTAAGCGTCGAGGAGTGGCAATTGGTAGCCGCCGATGGAAACTCCATCGCTGCCGAAGTGAGTATGGCAATCCTTCCCGACGGCCGCTGGCAGGCGTTCGTCCGCGACGTGTCGGACCGCAAACGCATGGAGCAGGAACGTTCCAAGCTGGTAGCGGAACTGCAACGCGAACGCAGTTTGTTCTCCACCATCCTGGAAAACGTCCCGGTCGGTATCGTCTTTGCGGAAGGTCCGCACGGGAATATTGCCTTTGGCAATAAGCAGGTCGAGGAGATTTTCCGCCACCCGGTGAATACCGGCATTCAAATCGAGCAGTATCGCGATTGGGAGGCCTACCGCGCTGACGGCAGCCTCGCCAGCACCGAAGACTATCCTCTGGCTCGCACCTTGAAGTCCGGCAACGTCGAGCAGGGCGAATATTTAGTCCGCCGCGGCGACGGAACCCTGAGCTGGATTCGCATTATCGGTGCTCCCGGTACGCGACGCTCAAGGCGGCATCACCGGCGCGCTGGTCGTGTTCAGTGATATCGACGAGCAGAAGCGCATTGGCGCCGCGCGCGAGGCGCTGTGGCAGCAGTATCAGCAGGTGCTGGAAGCCACCACCGATGCCGTGGTAATCCTGGACCGCAACTGGCGCCTGACCTATTTAAACCGGCGGGCGAAGGAAATCCTTGCCCCCAGCGGCGATGTCTATGGAACCATCCTGTGGGAGAGCTTCCCGGCAACGGTCTATGAGAACTCCCCTTTTGTGTCGACCTATCATCGCGCCATGAATGAAGGCGTGCCCGGAGATTTCGAGGCTTTTTATCCCGAGCCCCTGAATGTCTGGTTGTACGTAATGGCGCGGCCATCCAAGGACGGCATCATCGTCTTCTTCCGCGACATTACCGAGCTGAAGCGTACCAACGCGGCGATGCTGCAGGCGGAAAAGCTGGCCGCGGTTGGCCGCTTGGCCAGCTCCATCGCCCATGAAATCAATAACCCGCTGGAAGCCGTCACCAATCTGCTCTACCTGAGCGAGCAAGGGGCTATTTCGGCGGAAGTGAAGCAATACCTGGGCGCGGCGCAACAGGAACTGGCCCGTGTCAGCAACATTGCTACCCAGACGCTGCGCTTCCATCGCCAGTCCACCAATCCGCGCGAAACCTCGCTGGAAGAAGTGATGGACAGCGTGTTGACCTTGTTCCACGGAAGAATCGGCAGCACCGAGATCAAGATCGACCGCCAGTATCGCTCGCAGCGGAAGGTCATGGCTTTCGCCGGCGATCTTCGCCAGGTTTTTGCCAACCTGATCAGCAATGCGCTCGATGCCAGCCGGCGCGGCGACCGCATCGTCATCCGCATTCATGAATGTTGTAACTGGTCAGGCGAGGACGGAGTGCGCGTGACCATCGCCGACACCGGAGTGGGCATGTCGCACGAGACGCGCCGCCGTCTGTTCGAGCCGTTTTTCACTACCAAGAGCGCCACCGGTACCGGCCTTGGGCTCTGGGTCAGCTCCGAGATTCTGCGCAATCATCATGCGCGTGTTCAGGTGCGCAGCAACCAATCCAAAGACTGCCACGGAACCATCTTCTCCATTTTCTTTCCCCACGATGGAGCCAACGAGCAGCGAGCCGGCGCCTGAGCTTACGCTGCCCGCCCTTGGCGGAAGTCTGCGGTTGTCGCACACTATCAGGTATGAGACCCGAACATGGTGTTCTGGTGGGCCGCACCATCCGGCTGGAACCGCTGGATCCAAGTCACGCGGAAGCTTTGGGCGCAGCCTCCGCCGGCGATCCCGAACTCTACCTGTGGAGCCCCATCCCGCACGGAACCCGCGAAGCCACCGACTACATCGCTACTGCGCTCGCCTGGAGAGATGCGGGCACCGCTTTACCTTTTGCTATCGTCCGTACCGATGACGGCTCGGTGATCGGCTCGACCCGCTTCTTTAATCTGGAGCGCTGGCTATGGCCGCAAGGACATCCCCTGCACGGGCGAACCTCGCCCGACGCCTGCGAAATCGGCTATAGCTGGCTGGCGCACCAGGCGATTCGCACCGGAGCGAACACCGAGGCCAAGCTGCTGATGCTGAGCTACGCCTTCGAGGTGTGGGACGTTCTGCGCGTGTGCTTCCACACCGACCTGCGCAATACCCGTTCGCAGGCTGCGCTGGAACGAATCGGCGGCAAGCGCGAAGGCATTCTGCGGGCGCACCGCATGGCGGCCGACTTCATTCCTCGCGACTCCGTCCGCTTTCTCGATTGTGGCCGCGGAATGGCCCGAGGTGAAGCAGCGCCTCACCCGCATGCGGGATCGCGCCTGACCGCTCCGGGAATCAGGCTACTGCCGCCAGCGTGCTCATAGGCCGATGCCAGCTTACCTGCTCGACCGGACCTACCACGAAGACCCACGATACGAGACCCAGCAAACCCACCAGCGGGAGGATGCCGAAGGCCAGGGCGAAGTGTCCGGTGCGTTGCACGAGGGCGCCGGTAACCGCGGGCGCCACCACTCCCGCGAGGTTGCCGACAAAGTTCTGGAAGCCCACCCAGCGTCCGGCAGCATGCGGTCCAGCCAGAGTTTGCGAGATAGCGAAGACATTCGAGCCGCTCACACCGATAAAGAATGTGCCTAGAAGGAGAAATAGAAGGAAGAAGCGCGGTCCGCTAATGGCAGTCAGCCCCAGGAACATTCCGGCCAGGGCTTGACCTCCGCCGGTAAAGGTTTTGCGGACTTTCGTGGGCGTCGCTCCCGCGGTGATCCAACGGTCCGAAAGCCAGCCGGCCACGGTTGCGGAAGCAGCCGCCAGCAGGAATGCCGTTCCACCGGTGGCGGCCATCTTGTCCATGGAGAAATGACGCTCTCGCATCAGGTAGAACGGCAGCCAGGTGATGAGAAAGTAATTCAGGTAATTGCAGCAGAACAGTCCGGCGCATGTTCCCCAAGCCGAGCGCAGGGAGATGAATTCCTTGAAGGTAGGAACTTGCGCTGTGTTGGCGGGCATCTGGGTTCGCGCTCCGAGGCATGTACTTCATCCACGGAAGCAGCCACAGCAGGCTAACCAGTCCGAACAGGATGAAAAAGGGTCGCCAGCCTAATCGCGTCATCAGCGTTCCACCCAGCAGCATACCGACTCCCGGGCCGGCAGCCAGTCCGGCCGTCACTGCGGAGTTGGCCAGGCCGCGGTGCTCTTCCGGAATATTCAAAGCGATGATCTTCGAATAAGACGGAAAGGCCACCGACTCGCCGATTCCCAGGAACAGGCGAATCATCAACAGGGTGGTAAAGGTGTGAACGAATCCGGTGACGGCGGTGGCGGAAGACCACAGGAAAAATCCTATCGCCATCACCCAGTTGACGTCGAAGCGGTCGACCAGCCAGCCGGTCACCGGCTGCAGACAGGCGTAGGTCCAGAAGAACGCCGAGAACAAAATTCCCAGTCGCACCGGGGAAATCCCCAGTTCGTCCTTCAACATCGGCGCCGCGATGGAGAGGTTGCCGCGGTCAATGTAATTAATGAAGACGGAGATTCCCAGCAGGACCACAACGGCTATCAGCGGCGCGGGAAGTTTCTGGCTGGGACGGGCGGCGGCAATTGTCATGAGGGAGGGTGATTGTCTCCCACGATTCCGACATTTACAACCGCTTTCTATAACGTTTTAGGTGATGACGGCACCGATATCCACCCGGCACGCCCTTCCACTCAGTTCGATCTCATGATGGCAGCAGCCCGGGTTGAAGCACCGCCGTGCGCCGGCATTTTATGCGCCACAACCCTTCTCGATGTGCTGCCAGACACTCTGTGATGTGACGCATGTCGGTTGACACTGCTTCTCTCGCAGAGCTATAACCGGAACTGTCTGGTAGTTGGGAAGCGCGGTGAAAGTCCGCCACTGCCCCGCAACTGTAAGCGCCGAGGTCCGGCCAGCAAAGCCACTGGAACGAAAGGTTCTGGGAAGGCGGCCGGGGACCGAGGAAGCGCAAGTCAGGAGTCCGGCCAGACACTTACCTGTTGTCCGTTTGGCTTCGATGGGAGGGCCAATCGGCGTCTTGACGACCCGCCTGCCGGGTCTCTGGAAGATATTGCTGCACGAGCTTTCCCGTCCGAGACGTAACTTGTGCGCTGGATGAAGTATGTCGGATCGGTTGAACCGTCGCGTCACCCTGGTGCTCGGCGGCGTTCGCAGCGGAAAAAGCCATTATGCGGAACTGCTTGCCGCTCGCGGCCGGCGAGTTGCCTTTCTGGCGACCGCCGAAGCGCGTGACGAAGACATGCGGCAGCGCATCGCCCGCCATCAGGCCGACCGTCCCGCCAATTGGAGCACCATCGAAGCGCCGCGTCGCGTTAGCCGAAGCTTTAGCCGAATGCGGCGACTCGCTACGACACCATACTGATCGACTGCCTCACCCTCTGGACTTCCAACTTGCTGGAGAAAGAAGGCTCCAACGCGGCCGCCATTCTTTCCCATGCCGATCGCCTCGCGGAAGCGTTGCAACGGACCAAGGCGTCCGTGATTCTGGTGACCAACGAAGTCGGCAGCGGCATCGTTCCCGACAACGAAATGGCTCGCAGCTATCGCGACATGCTGGGCTTTGTGAATCAACGGGTAGCGGCCGCCGCCGATGAGGTCATCCTGCTGGTGGCGGGTTGTCCCCTGGTCATCAAGCAACCGGCGGAGGCGCTGGCATGAGGGCTTTCGCCTCATATGGAATGAAAGATATGCGCGCGGCGAAGAAACTCAGCCTCGCCCTTGCTCTGCTGGTGATGTTTGCTACCTGCGCGTGGGCCGCGCATAACGAGCGCGACGATGCCGGTCGCACCGTTGCCATTCCGGATCAGGTTCACCGCGTCGTCAGCCTGTCGCCCAGCCTCACCAACACTGTCTACGCCTTGGGCGCGCAATCTGACCTGGTGGGCATAACCAATTACACCGTGTATCCGCCCCAGGCTTCGCATGAGAAGCCCAGCGTCGGCGCCGTGGTCAATCCTTCGCTGGAGAAAATCGTCGCCCTGCATCCCGACCTGGTGCTGGCGCTGCCCGAGTTCAACGGCGCCGCCACCATCGAAGGCTTGCAGCGGCTGAACATCCCCGTGTTCCTGTTCAACACCGGCGATCTGGCCAACATCTATCGCACGGTCACGCTGGTAGGAAAAGTCATGGGCCGCGATCGGGAAGCAGCCGCGCTGGTCAGTCAGCTGCGTGTGCGAGAAGCCAAGGTCCGGGCCCAGACGGCTAATTACAAGCCGCTGCCCGTGCTGCTGGTGTTGTCCATCGATCCGCTGATCACCGCGGGAAAGAATGCCTTTATCACCCAGATGATCTCCGCCGCCGGGGGACGCTCGGTCACCGACGATCTTTCGCAGGATTGGCTCCAGATGAATGTGGAGACCATCCTGCCACGCAAACCCGACTACATCATCCTGATGAAGGATGGTCCAGTCGATTTCAAAGATATGCAACGACGGGCGGGATGGAGTTCGCTGGATGCCGTCCGCCAGAGCCACATGATTGTGGCCGATGACCGCATCCAGATTCCCGGCCCGGTAGCTTTTGACGGCCTGGAAGAGTTAGCCAGGCAGATCCACGCCGCGCAGTCGCATTAACGGCAGCGCGGTCAACCTTAACCGAACCTCACAGGATGAATGGGAAGCGCGGTGAAATTCCGCCACTGCCCCGCAACTGTAAAGGACGAAAACCAAATGTCGATGACCACTGCGCCCGGCGGGAAGGTGACATTTGGGGTCCTGAGTCAGGAGACCGATCCAGTGAGCAACGCAAGACACTTCCGAGGGGGAGGCTATGCAACGTGTTCTTACGGTTTTCCTGCTGTTTGTTCTTTCGCTTTCAGCCTGGTGCGCTGAGCCTGCCATTAACGGAACCGTCACCGACTCCTTAGGCGCGGTCATCTCCGGAGCCACCGTCGTGCTGATGCAGGACGGCAAAGACCTCTCCACTACGACCACCGACGCGACCGGCAAATTTCAGTTCAGCTTGAAACAGGAAGGCCGCTTCGCGGTTCGTGCCGAGGCCAAGACATTTGCCGCTGCCACCACGCAGGAAGTGTTTGCCCAACCCGGACACGCGATCGATCTGAGCCTTACCCTCTCACCCTCCGTGGTGGCACAAAACATCGTGGTGACGGCTACCGGCCTGGACACGCCCGAGGCGCAAACCGGTACCTCCATCAGCGTTATCAAGAGCACGGAGATCAATACTCGCGTAGATCTGGGACAAACGTTGCGCGATCAGGTTGGCGGCCAGGTATCGCAGTCAGGCCAGATGGGCGCGTTGACGGCATTGAATGTCCGTGGCGGCTCGAATGACGGCAACAAGGTCCTGATGGACGGCATACCCATCAACGACATTGGCGGCGGAGTGGATTTCTCGTACCTGCAGGCTGACGGCTTCAGCCGGGTGGAATTTCAGCGCGGCCCGAACAGCGCGCTCTACGGATCGGACGCCCTGGCCAGCGTGGTCAGCGTGACCATGCAGCACGGCGACACCCCGCTGCCGCAGTTCACCTACGGCGCCGATGGCGGCACCTTCGGAACCTATCACCAGAATGGCAGCGTCGGCGGCTATTGGAAGCGCCTGGATTACTTCTCCGGTTATTCGGGTTACGGCACGCAGAACAGCACGCCCGACAGCCAGTTTCATCGCGATATTTACATGGGGAACCTGGGCTTCCAGATCACCCCCACCACGACATTGCGTGCTACGGCAGAACGCGCGGTGACGGGATATAACTCGGCCAACCAGATTGCCGCCTACGGCATTCCCGACGACGCAGCCAACAATCAGTGGAACACCATCTTCGGCGCCACGCTGGACAATCGCGTCAACGACAAGTGGCACAACCTGCTTCGCTACGGCGGGGTTCGGCTGCGCTCGCAATATAACGATTATTCGCCGACGGGAATTCCGTACGATCCCTACGGTCTGGGCTACCCGTCGTATTACCTGGGCGCCCCGGTGAACCAGGTAGGCGCGAACGGCTACACCGCAACTCCCGGTGCGATCGCGCAGGTTGAGCCCTGGCTGTCCCAGCCCGGGCAGGCGATTTATCAATATGCGGGCACGTATCCGCAGTATTCGTCCTACCTTACCAACACCAACTTCGTCTACGCCCAATCCGATTACCGCTTCAACGAGAAGCTGACCGCGCTGTTCGGTTTCCGCTATACCAACGAAAACGGCAATACCTACAATCCGTTCACCGGCCTGGAGTCGACCGACCGCAATAACTTCAGCTACATGATGGAAATCCAGGGCGGCTTGTGGAGCCGTCTGTTCTACACCCTGGGCGGCGGCATCGAAAACAACGCAGTATTCGGTGTGGCCGGCACGCCGCGCGCCTCGCTGGCCTATTACCTGCGGCGGCCCGGCGGGGATGGCCTGTTCAGCGGAACCCGCCTGACCTTCAATTTCGCCAAGGGGATCAAAGAGCCCAGCATTTATTACGAAGACAATTCGCTGTACAGGCTGTTGCAGGATACGGCAGTGGTACCCAACGGACCGCAGTTGATCGCGCAGTATCATATCCATCCCTTCCTGGCGGAAAACTCGCGCACCTATGACGGCGGCGTGCAGCAGCAAATGTTCGGCGGCAAAGCCCAGGTCGCCGTGACTTATTTCCATAACGAGTTCACCAACCAGGCGGAATTTGTCGGCTCGAACTACTTGGTTGAGCTTGGCGTTCCTGAGGCGGTTGCCCAGGCGCAAGGCATCTTCGGCGCCGCCGTCAACACTCTCGACTACAAGGCGCAAGGCGCCGAGCTCGCCTTCCAGTACCAGGTGACCCGCAAGCTGAACCTGCGCGGCGGGTGGACCTACACCGACGCCGTGGTACAGCAGTCGTTCTCCAGCAGCGCCCTCATGCCGGCGATCAATCCTCTGTTTCCGACCGTCGCGATTGGAGCGTACTCGCCGCTGGTGGGAGCGCGACCCTTCCGCATCGCTCCCAACACGGGTTATGCCGGAGTCGACTGGAACTATCGCCGCTGGTTCGTATCGGCCATGGGAACGTTCGTCTCCCGCCGCGACGACAGCACCTTCCTCACCGACACGGCGTTCGGGAACACGCTGCTGCTGCCGAATCGTAATCTCGATCCTTCCTACCAGAAAGTTGATGTGTACGGCAGTTACCAGATCAACCGGCACATCACCGCCTACACCTCCATGCAGAACGTCCTGAACCAGAAATATCAGGAAGTGTATGGCTATCCGGCGCTGCCTTTCACCATTCGCGCCGGCATGAAATTCACCTTCGGAGGCGAGTCGTGGAAGCTGAACTGAAAACTCCAGGCGAAGCTGAGCCCGGCGATCCAGAAGACGGTTGCCAGCATTCGTCCGCTGGACGAGGAGCGACGCCGATGGGCGCAAAAGCATCTGGACTCGCTGACCAAGCCACTGGGCAGCCTGGGACAACTGGAAGCTGTGGCAGCACAGTACGTCGCATGGCGCGAGGAAGACATCCCTCGCATCGCCGGCAAGTCGGTGTATGTCTTTGCCGGCGACCATGGCATCACCGAAGAAGGCGTCAGCGCCTATCCCCGCGAAGTGACGCAGCAGATGGTGGGCAACTTCCTGAATGGGGGAGCCGCCATTAACGTTTTGTCCCGGCAAAACGGCTCTGACATTGTGGTAGTCGATGTCGGAGTCGATGCCGATTTTGCAGGCGTGGCAGGTCTGCTGCATCGCAAAGTGCGCCGCGGCACCCGCAACTTCGCCCGCGAAGCCGCCATGACCGAAGCCGAGGTCAACGCGGCGTTGCAGGTTGGCATTGATCTGGCCACTGAGGCTGCGCAACAAGGTCGCACTCTGATCGCACTGGGTGAGATGGGCATCGGCAACACCAGCGCAGCCACGGCAATTGCTGCCGCGCTGAGCGGCCGCGCCGTGTTGGAGCTCACCGGACTGGGTACCGGCCTGGACGAGCCGCGCCGCGCCGCTAAAGCGAAGATCATCGACAAGGCCTTAAGCCTGCACTTCGGCGATATCAACGCTTCGCGTGCCGACGCGCTGGAGATCCTACGCTGCGTTGGCGGCCTGGAGATCGCGGCCATCGCCGGCATGGTGCTGGGCGCGGCCGCCCATCGCATCACCGTGGTCATCGATGGCTTCATCTGCACGGCAGGCGCGGCCATCGCCTGCGCGATTGCCCCCAACGCGCGCGGCGCCATCATTGCCGGCCATCTTTCGCAGGAGCCCGGTCATCGCGTCTTGCTGGAAGGCATGAACGTAAAGCCGATGTTGCAACTCGATATGCGGCTAGGCGAGGGAAGCGGCGCGGTGCTGACCTTCCCGCTCATCGAGTCAGCCGTGCGGGTTTACAACGAGATGGCGACTTTCGATTCCGCCGGAGTCAGTGGAGCGTCGCAGGCATGAAGACGCTACGGGAGTTCGCGGCAGCCGTCCAGTTCATGACGCGCATTCCCGTGCCTGCGTTTGAATACCAGCCCGGCCAGGTGCTGGGCGGAGCCAAATTCTATCCCCTGGTGGGAGCTCTGGTTGCGCTGGGCGCCATCGGCATTCAGCGCGGATTGCATTCCCATCTGCCGGCCAGCGTGACCGCTCTCGTCGTGGTTGCCTACCTGGTGATCATCACCGGCGGCTTCCACGAAGACGGCCTGGCCGATACCGCTGACGCGCTGGGCGGAGGCTGGACGCGCCCACGCATGCTGGAGATTATGCACGACAGCCGCATTGGCAGCTTCGGCACTCTGGCGATCTGCCTGTCGCTGCTGGCGCGCTGGACTCTGCTGTCCTCCATGCCGGCGGCACGCTTCCCCTTGTACATGCTCGCCGCCCACGTTCTCTGCCGCTGGACCACCCTGCCGCTGGGAGCGTTCCTCGATTCGGCGCGTACAGATGGCTTGGGTGCAAAGCTGGCCCACAAGATTCCGCTGACCTCGGCGGCGATCGGAACGGTGCTTGCCTTTGGCATTGCAGGATGGGCGTTGAAACTGGAAGCGCTCGTCCCCATCGTTGCGGTCTGCGCGATTACATTGCTCTGCGGTTTGTACTTCCGCTCGCAGATTGGCGGCATCACCGGCGACTGCTTCGGGACCACCAATCAGCTGGCAGAAATTGCGGTGTATGTCTGCGGGGTGTGGCAATGAGCCGTCAGGCGACAGACAACGCAGCCGGACGCTGCACGCTCATCCTGGTACGCCACGCGCACACGGCAATGGCCGGGCGTTTCTGCGGGCAGATCGATCCGCCACTCAGCCAGCAGGGAATCGCGCAACTGACGAATCTCGGCGATCGCCTCAAGGGTTTTTCGTTCACCCAGGTTTTCAGCAGCGACTTGCAGCGCGCCCGTCAAACAGCCGAGTCGATCGCGCGGCCGCGCAACCTGCAGGTTGAAACCCATGTTTCTGTTCGTGAGATCGCCTTTGGGGGCTGGGAGGGACTGAACTGGGATGAAGTTATGGCGCAGGATGCCGGGTTCGCGCAACGCTGGCTGGATCACTACCCTTCCGTTCCGGCTCCCGGGGGTGAGCGTTTTGCCGATTTTCGCCGGCGCATTCACGACGCGTTGAGCGACATTGCGGCGCAGATGGGCGAGGGAACTGCGTTGGTGGTCACCCACGCCGGAGTGATTCGCACCTTTCTGGCGGACCTGGCGCGCCAGCAAGGGGTTGCCGATGACTTTGCGGATTGCGATTACACCTCGTGCTGGCCAGTCTGGCGCGAACAGGGGCGGTGGATACTGCCGGAGATTCAGGTTGCAGAGCTGGTAGCTCATGCGTCGGATCACGACGAATGAGTGACTGAGGACACATCAAGTGATAGGGCGGCGGACATATCGTCGAGTGAGCGGCAAGAAGCGGGCCAAGTCAGTAGCCGCCGGTCGATGGACGGCACCGGCAATGCATCAGGAAGCCGGCCACGGGCCGGTGGAGGCAGGATTGGGAAGTAAGGCAGCCGGAGAAAACAAAATCCAGACGCGCGCGGTCAATCTGATCCTGCTGGCCGCACTGCTGGTGTCCATTGTGATTGCGACCTCGCTGGGCGCCGTCCGGTTGCCGGTGCGCGAGGTGTTGCACGCCTTCCTGCATCCCACGCAAGCGGGCGATGCCACCGAGATCATCTTCGGACTGCGGCTGCCGCGGGTGCTGGCCGCAGCGTTGGTTGGGGCAGCGCTTTCCGCTACCGGCGTGTTGTTCCAGGGCTTATTCCGCAATCCGCTGGCCGATCCGTTCGTGCTGGGCACGTCAGGCGGCGCGGCGTTGGGCGGCGCCATCGGTATCTTCCTCATCCCTACGCTCTCCTTCGCCGGCTTCGGCGCCACCGCGATCCTGGCGTTCTGTGGCTCAGTCCTCACCATGATCCTGGTGTGGTACCTGGCACGTGCCGGGGGACGGTTCGCCATGGAGACTCTGTTGCTCGCGGGATTCGCCATCGGCACCATGCTGAATGCCGCAACCGTTGTCTTCGAGTTAAAGGAGCAGGCTTCCAGTTCCGGACTGCGCGTGCTGGCCGCGTGGCTGCACGGACAGCTCGGCATCCCCACTTGGGCTCAGTTGGGACTGGTCGCGCCTCTTACCGTAGTTTCCGTCCTCATCGGTCTTCCGCTGGCGTCACGCCTGAACACTCTCGCTCTCGGAGAAGAGTACGCCTCGCAACTGGGCGTGCATGTCGGCAAGGTACGGCTGGCCACGGTGATCATCGGCTCGCTGCTGACCGCCATGGCGGTTTCGCTGGGCGGGCTGATTGGTTTCGTCGGCTTGCTGGTGCCGCACTTCCTTCGCCTCATCATGGGACCGAACCACGTCCGGCTGTTGCCCGCCGCAGCTCTGGGTGGCGCAACGTTTCTCATCCTGGCGGACACCTTTGCCCGTACTGCTTTTGCGCCCACTGAAATTCCGGTAGGCGTATTCACCGCATTCCTTGGCGGCCCGGCTTTCCTCTACCTGTTGAATCATCGCTCGCGGGAGTCAAATTGATGACCTCGACCATTCTTGAATTCAAAGACGTGACTTTCTCGCGCGGCCCGCGCCTTCTGCTGGACCGCGTTTCCTTCGCCATCGAGACCGGGGAAATGGTTGCCCTCATCGGCCCCAACGGCGTGGGCAAGACCACGCTGTTGAAGCTGGCCACGCGGCTGTTGCCGCTCGATAGCGGCACCGTGCTGCTGCAAGGCAAACCGATTGCCGACTGGCCGCGCAAGGAGGTGCCGCGTTGTATCGCGCTGGTCCCCCAAGAGCTGGAAGTGCCGTTTAACTTTCGCGTGGATGAGATTGTCGCCCAGGGTCGCGTGCCCTATATGCCGCTATTCGGTATGAGCACCGCAGCCGACAGGGAAGCCGTTGAGGAAGCGATGGAAGCTGTGGACGTCGCCCGTTTGCGCCACCGCGTGTACTCGTCCCTGTCCGGCGGTGAGCGCCAGCGGGTGAAGATCGCTATCGGCCTGGCACAGCAGCCAAAGCTGATGCTGCTGGACGAACCCACCCAGCACCTCGACGTTGGCCGCCAGATCGAACTGGTCGCCCTGCTGCGCCGGCTCAATGAGCGCGGCATCACCATCGTCGCCGCGGTCCACGATTTGAATCTGGTGGCGGAAAATTTCAACTCCGCCATTCTGCTTACGCCGGAGCCGGCATGGATCGCCGGTCCGGTTGCCGATGTTCTGCGGCCAGAATTACTCGGCCGTGCATTTTGTGTCAGCCAGGCTGCCCTGGCGCAGTACTGCGTTACTCCGCCTGCGGACGGAATTGCGCAAGCCTATTAAGGAGGTATTGTGACCGTGCGTTCTGCTTTCGCGCCCCGCTTAGTCGTCGCCGTCGCACTATGGGGAGTCGCGATTGCCGCTGCCGCACAAAGCCCAAACACATCGTTGCGGGGAACCATAGCCGATCCTTCCGGCGCAATGATTGCCGGCGCGCAGATTTCGCTGGTCAACCCCGCTAAAGGCTTCACCGAAGTCCGCACCTCCGATGCCGGAGGGTCCTACCAGTTCCAGCAAGTGCCTCCGGGGACCTATACCGTCTCCGTGCAGGCCCACGGCTTCGCCGAACAATCGCAGCCGCTCGAGCTGATGATCAACCAGCCGGCCACGCTGAACTTCGCTATGGCGGTGCATTCGGAGAGCACCACCGTAAGCGTCAGCGGACAAGCGCCGGCGTTGAACTCCGCCGATGCCACCATGGGCAACGCCTTCAACGACGCCACCATTCAGGCGCTGCCGGTGCAGGGCGACATTCCTGACTTGCTGGCGCTGCAGCCGGGCGTGCTGTATCTCGGCCTGCACAACGATCAGAGTCACGACAGTCGCAGCGGCACCACGCTCGGCGCCCGCTCCGACCAAAACAATTCCACACTGGACGGACTGGACAACAACGATCAGGTCCGCGGTTACGCCTTTACCGGCGTGCTGCGCTCTACGTTAGATTCCACCGAAGAATTTCGCGTCACCACCGCCGGCTTCAATGCCGACACTGGACGTTCGTCCGGTGCGCAGATCAACATCCTGACCAAGAGCGGCAGCAACGATTTTCACGGCAGCGTTTACGGACGAACCCGCAACTGGATTACCCCCGCCAACGACTGGTTCAACAAGCAGGCCGAGCTGGCACAGGGTCTGCCGAACATTCCCGGCACCATGGACCGCAACACCTACGGTGCCTCGCTGGGTGGGCCGCTGAAGAAAAACAAGCTGTTCTTCTTCGCCACCTACGAGGGCGAGAAGGTCAACGAGAACCAGCAGATGACCATGATCGTGCCAACGGCGTCGCTGCGCCTGGGGCAGATGCGCTATCCCAGCACGGTGAACGGAAGCACCCAGGTAGTTACCCTGACGCCGTCGCAAATTGCCAGCATGGATCCCAACTGCAGCGCGAACGGCACTTGCCCATGGGGGCCGGGCGTCGATCCCAACTCTCTCGCCGTGTTCAACAAGTATCCGATGCCGAACGGATTTTCCGCGGGGGATGGACTCAACACCGCGTCGTACACCTGGTCAGCGCCGGCGCCGGCGACGTTGAACACTACGATCGCGAAGATCGATTACACTCTTTCGAACCGCAACCTGTTTTTTCTGCGCGGCAATCTTCAGAATGACAGCGGTCTGGGAGCGCCGCAGTTTCCCGGCAACCCTGCCAGTTCCAGCAATAGCGACAACAGCAAAGGGCTGGCCGCAGGTCTGACCTCGACGATCTCGCCCAACCTGATGAACAGCCTGCGCTACAGCTACATTCGCCAAGGTTACGCCAGCTATGGGATAGGGCAAGGTGCCTACGCGAACTTTTACGGCATGAGCAATCTCCAGGCCCAGACCCGGAATACGATCGTCGACTTGCCGGTGCAGAACCTGGTCGACGATCTCGACCTGGACGCATGGCAAGCACACCGTGCAGTTCGGCGGGAACTACCGGCTGATTCACAACCAGCATCAGAGCGATGCGTTGTCGTACAACTCGGCCGTGACCAATTCCTATGCGCTGGTCAATGCGGGCATCGTCGGCGTCGGTGGAAGTTTCGATCCTACGGTCTTCGGTTTCCCGGCCGTCGATAACAGCTTTGCCGGCTCTTACAACTACTCCATGACCAACCTGGCCGGGCTGTTGGACTACGTGACCCAACAGTCGAACTATCAGGTTGCTGCCAATGGCAAGTCGGCCAGCCTGCTGGGAACGGGCGCCATGATCGCGCGCGACTTCAAGAACAACGAGTTTGAGTATTACGCGCAGGATTCCTGGCGCATAAAGCCGAATTTGACCATCAACTTCGGGTTGCGGCATACGCTGCTGCAAACCCCGTACGAAGTGAATGGCCAGCAGGTACAGCCTACTACTGACATGTATCAGTGGTTCGAGACCCGCGGCACCCAGGCCGCATTAGGCAACAGCGTGCAGCCTTACATTTCGTTCGCCCCATCGGGCCAGGCTCGCGGGCTGCAACCGTATTGGCCGATGCAGAAAAACAATCTGGCGCCGCGCATCTCTTTTGCTTACTCCCCCAACGTGGGACAAGGCTTCTGGCACAAGCTGTTCGGCAACTCGGGCGACAGCGTGTTGCGCGCCGGTTACGGCATTTACTACGACCACTTTGGCGAGAGCATCGTTAACCTGTTCGACCAGTACGGCTCCTACGGCCTGTCCAACGCGACCACCAATCCGACCAACGTTCTGACGCCGGACACGTCGCCGCGCTTCACCGGTATTCACGACATTCCCGACCTGACCGGCGCGCCGGCGCAAAGCATCAGCTACCCTGCGTTGTCCCCTACCGACCCGCTGACCACCGGCTTTGCCATCACTCATGGGCTCGATAGCCAGATGAAGACACCATATTCGCACGTGGTGAACGTTTCCTGGCAACGGCAACTGCCCAGCGGTTTCGTGCTGGAAGCCGCTTACCTCGGGCGCTTCGGGCGAAACACCTTGCAGCAGATCGATCTGGCGCAGCCCCTCGATCTGGTCGATCCCAAGTCCGGGCAGGACTATTTCGGGGCCGCATCGCAGCTCTCCAAGGATGGTTACGCCGGGCAAACCACGGTTGCGCCTATTCCGTACTTCGAGAACATGTTTCCCGACGCCGCCACCGGCGGCATGAGCGCCACGCAGAACATCTATAACAGCATCTGGAAATACAACCTGGGGAACGAGACTGGCGCGCTCTACGCGCTCGACATACTCTGCTATCCCGGATGTGGCGGCAAGACCGGTCGCTACTGGCCGACGCAGTTCGCCAGCATGTACACCTGGGCTTCGGTTGGCGAGAGCAACTACAACGGCGGCCAACTTGCCTTGCGGCACGCCATGCGTCACGGCTTCCAGATGGAGTTCAGCTATACCTTCTCCAAGTCGATGGACATGGGCTCGGACGACGAGCGCACGGTGTACTCGTCCAGCACCGGCAGCACCGTCGGCAGCAGCTTCAGTGCAATTCTCAACGCGTGGAACCCCGGCCTGAGTTACGCGCCATCGGACTTCGACATCCGCCATCTGGTGACCACCACGTGGGTTGTGGAGCTGCCGTTCGGCAAGGGCAAGCTGATCGGGGGGCAATCGAGCCGATGGATGAATCACATCATCGGTGGCTGGCAGCTGTCGGGTGTCGGCCGCTGGACCAGCGGTTTGCCTTTCAGCGTGACGAGCGGAGCAGGGTGGGGAACCAACTGGCTGGAGAAAAGCAACATGATCCAGACCGGCGCGCTGTCGACCGGAACCTACCTGAACTCCAACGGCGCACCGCAGGTGTTTGCCAACTCCGCGCAGGCGCTGGCCGCGATGGAGAATCCGTATCCCGGGGAAGCCGGTCAACGCAATAACTTCCGCGGCGACGGCTACTTTGGCATTGACGCGCGCCTGGCAAAGAACTGGAAGCTGACGGAGCGCACCGGCATGCAGTTTGCCTGGGACGTCTTCAACGTGACTAACTCCGTCCGCTTCGACGTGAATCCTCTGAACTCACTGCAAAACCTCACCAGCAGCGGGTCGTTCGGGGTTTACGGCGCTACGCTAACGACTCCGCGCGTGCAGCAATTGTCGTTGCGCATCTCGTTCTAGCCGCCAGGTGAATCCCGCCTAATAACCTTCGTTCCAATTTAGGACTTGACTTCCTCTTAGAAATAACGCGGGATGAAGTGTGGCCCGCCTATGCCCCGTTAGGAGGCATTCCTATTTTGGGAAGAACCAGAATTTTCCCGCAAACGGGCTTCGAATTCGCTTTTGGACACTTCCAAACTGAGCATATGATATGACTGAAATGAAGGGTACTCCCCTACCATTCGCCCCGGTTCCCCCCACGGACAATCTCCACAGCCGCGTGACCCGAGCCTTGGCCCTGCAGGTCTTAAAGGCCGAGCAGAACCACGAACTGGCGTCTTTTCCTAATGAAGGCGAGTTGTGCAAGCAGTTGGGAGTGAGCCGCAGCATCTTGCGGGAGGCAGTTAAAGTATTGGCGGACAAGGGGATGGTACAGGTACGCCCGCGTTCTGGAACCCGCGCCCGCCCGCGCGCCGACTGGAACCAGCTCGATCCCGACCTGCTTGCCTGGCAGGCTGACTTGAAGCCAGATCCGCGCTTCCTGCGCGATTTATGCGAAGTTCGCCTGGCCATTGAGCCGATCGCGGCCGGCTTTGCCGCCCTGCGCGCCAGTAGCGACGAAATTGCCGTCATTCGTGAATGCCTGACCCGCCGTCTGCAGATTGTCGCCGCCCGCGACCTGGAAGGCGCGGTGGAAGCTGATCTGAACTACCACTCAGCCGTGGTTGCCGCTTCCCACAATCCGCTGTTCCGGCATTTGAACGCGACCATCCACGCGCCCTTCCGCGTGGCTTTGTCTTACACCTTGCTGCTGCCGGCGTCGGTTGTTCTGGAACTGGAAGAGTACCGCACCTTGACCGAGGCTATCGAGCAGCGCAATCCCCTGGCTGCGCGACGTTCGGCGGAAGAGATCGTCGGCTTTGCCATGCTGGCGGTCGAACAGGTCATTCGTGACCGCGAATCCGCGGCATCACCCCGCGGCGCGTCAACCAAAAAGAGGAAGACAACGGGAATACACATTGCCCGTTCGAGACTTGAATGAAACTTGCGATATCAGGTAAAGGCGGCGTTGGAAAGTCCACCGTAGCGGGAACTCTGGCTAGACTTTATGCGGCGGACGGTAATCGGGTCCTGGCAGTTGACGCTGATCCCGACGCCAATCTGGCTTCAGCCATCGGGTTTCCTCCCTCCCTCCGTAACCAGATCCACACCATCTCTACTGAACGTCAGCTGATCGAAGAGCGCACCGGAGCCAAGGTGCGCCAGTTCGGCCAGATGTTCAAGATCAATCCCGAAGTTTCCGATATTGCGGAGCGCTTCGCCATTCGCCACGCCGGCGTCGACCTGCTGGTGCTGGGAGCGGTCGAGCATGCCGCGGGCGGCTGTGCCTGCCCGGAGAGTGTGCTGCTGAAGAGCCTGGTCTCGCACCTGGTGCTGCGCCACGGCGACGTGGTCATTCTCGACATGGAAGCCGGCATTGAGCACCTGGGACGTGGAACTGCCATGGGTGTGGACCTGATGATGGTGGTGGTCGAGCCCGGCCAGCGCAGCGTGGAGTGTGCCGAGCGGGTCCGCGACATGTCCGCCGACCTGGGCATTGGGCAATACGGCATCGTGCTCAACAAGACCGCCGATCCCGAAGAAGACAGCCGCTGGATCGCCGACCGCTTCGGCGCCGAACACCTGCTGGCCACCATTCCTCTCGATGTACGCATAGCCCGGGCTGACCGGCAAGGTCTGGCGCTGGCCGACCTGGGCTATCCCGAACTCCTCAGTCCTTTTGAAGCACTTCAGAAAACGCTGCAGTCTTACTGCACCCCGAAAGTGAGCATGTCATGAGCCTGGAACCTTGCTGTTTAGGAACTGCAATTGGAAGTCTGCCGCACAAAGATCCTCAACGGGCCGTTGAGGTGGTGTTGCAGAGCATCCCTAACGCCCCGATCTGGCCGCAGTTGCCGGCCTTCGGCCTCAACGAGCAGATGGAAATTCAGTACAGCGAAGGCATTCCTCGCGTCGTCCTTGATCGCGAGAAGGGCCGCATGTACTTCGACACTACCGGCGACACCAGCGCCGATCTGGCCGAGTTCTACGAGAAGTTCTGCGCCGACGATCTGGAAGCTTTCAAGATCACGCCGGAATTCTCCAAGGGCATCTATGCCATGGAAGCCGCACTGAAGGCCTCCGGCATCAAGCGTCCGTTCGTGAAGGTGCAGACTACCGGCCCGCTCAGCGTCGGCCTCAGCATCGTCGACGAGACCAAGCGCGCCATCTACTACAACCCGGAATTCGTGGACGTCGTGGTCAAGGCCATGGCCATGAAGTGCCGCTGGCAGATCAAGAAGTTCCAGCCCTATGCGGAAAAGGTCATCTGCTTTGTCGATGAGCCGATTCTGTCGGCGTTTGGCTCCTCCACCTACGTCAGCGTGACCCGTGACGACACGGTTGCCAAGCTGGGCGAAGTCATCGAGGCCGTACATGCCGAAGGCGCGGTGGCCGGAGTGCACTGCTGCGGTAACACCGAGTGGTCGATCCTGATTGACTCCAATGTCGACATCATCAACTTCGACGCCTTCGATTACGGCGAGACCATCCTGCTTTATCCCGAAGCGATGAAGACCTACCTGCAGAACGGCAAGGCCCTGGCCTTCGGTATCGTTCCCACCAACAGCGCCAAGATCCAGGCAGCCACGGTCGATTCCCTGGTCGGCAAATTCTGCGCCCTGGTGGAGAAGCTGTCCAAAGCTACTGGTCTGGATACGCAGCTTATCTGCCGTCAGGCTTTCGTGACGCCGTCCTGCGGCACGGGATCGCTCCCGGTAGCCGATGCCGAGCTGGTATTCAAAACGCTGCATCAGGTCAGCACCAAACTGCGCCAGGAAATTGGTGCGCCCGTGCTGGCCGGCAGCCGGAGTTAACCGCAGCAGCGGTGGATGTGAGGTCCAAGCGTGGCTCCCATTAGCCCCTGGCTCTCCTCATCTCACATCCACCGCGGAAGGTGTGACGCAATGATTCTCGCAATGGCCGGAAAAGGCGGGGTAGGCAAGACCACGTTGTCAGCCCTTACCCTGGGCTGGCTGGCCTCGCACGGCGAATCGCCGGTTCTGGCAGTCGATGCCGACTGCAATTCCAACCTCAACGAAGCCCTGGGCGTGACCTACCGCGCCACCGTCGGCGGAGTTCGCGAAAGTGCTCGCAAGGAGGCCCAGGCGTCGACGGGTATTTCCAAGCAGGAGTTTCTCGACCTCCGGGTGCAGGACGCGCTGGTAGAACAAAAAGATTACGACCTGATCGTCATGGGCCGGCCGGAAGGCCAGGGCTGCTACTGCTTTGCCAATAACGTGCTGCGCGACGTGCTCGACAAGCTGGCGCGCAACTACCGCAACATTGTGATCGACAGCGAAGCGGGACTGGAGCACATCTCACGCCGCACGCTGCTTTCCATCGACTATTTGCTGATTGTTTCCGATTGCACCGTGCGCGGCATCCGCACTGCGGGGCGTATCTCGGCGCTGGCCGATGAAGTCGCGCTGCCCACCAGACAGCGTGGACTGATCGTCAACCGCGTGCCCGGCGGATGTCTGCCGGAGGCGATTTCCGAAGCCGTTAAGGCTACCGGACTTCCCTTGCTCGCCAGTATTCCATTGGACCGGGACGTGGCCGCGCTCGATGCGGACGGTATCCCGGTCTCTACGATCCCGCCAGATTCGCTGGCGCGATTGGCCATGAACGCTTTACTAGCCAGATTGTTTGCAGCCCAACAGGAGAAATGCTGATGGCGACCACGGGTCGAAAAGTCACTGGGCAGCCGGTCTCGATGGACCAGGCGACCATTGATATGGTGAACATTGCCAACGACACTGAGGTAAGTACGGTCTTTGACCGTTACCAGTTACAGAAACCACAGTGTAAGTTCGGCACGGACGGCGTTTGCTGCCGTTTGTGTCATATGGGTCCCTGCCGCATCACCCCCAAAGCCCACCTGGGGATCTGCGGCGCCGACGCCGATACCATTACCGCCCGCAACTTGTTGCGGGAAATTGCCGCCGGGACTGCGGCCCACTCCGACCACGGCCGTATGCTGGTGCGGACGCTGAAACAGGTCTCGCAGGGCAAGGGCGGCTCGTACAAGATTGTCGATCCTATTCGCCTGCACGAAGCCGCGAATTTCTTCGAGATTCCCACCGAAGGGTTGGATGACCTGGCCATCGCCGGCAAACTGGCCGACTTCTTCATGACCCAGTTCGCTTTTTCCGAAGGGCCGAACCTTACCCTGAAGCTGGCCCCGGAAAAACGCCAGGCATTGTGGACCAAGCTGGGCATCAACCCCAACGGTATTGATTCTGCCGTGGTTGAGCTTATGCACCGCACCCACATGGGCGTGGACCACGACTACCATCACCTGATCCTTGCCGGTTTGAAGGGCAGCCTGGCTGATGGTTGGGTTGGCTCGGCGATTGCTACCACAGTGTCCGATATCCTGTTTGGCACCCCGAAGCCGGTCCGCAGCCGCGTCAACCTCGGCGTCCTGAAAGGCAACAACGTCAACATCATCGTGCACGGGCATGAGCCCACGCTGTCCGAGATGCTGGCCGTAGCCTCGCTCGATCCCGAACTGGTGGAATACGCCAAGTCGAAGGGCGCCGATGGCATCACCGTGGCGGGTATCTGCTGCACCGCCAACGAAGTCCTGATGCGGCACGGTTTGCCGATCGTCGGCAACTTCCTGCAACAGGAGCTGGCCATCCTCACCGGCGCGGTCGAAGTCATGGTAATCGATGTGCAGTGCGTCATGCCTTCGCTCTCCCAGGTCACCGGCTGCTTCCACACCAAGCTGGTCTCCACTTCGGAGATCGCCCATACCGGCAATGCCGAGGCAATGGAATTCAACGTGAAGGAAGGCTACGAGCAGGCGGCAGGCCTGATCCGTAAGGCCATCGATAACTTCGAGAATCGCGATAAAGGCCGGGTGCACGTTCCCGATGAGTCAATGGAACTGGTTGCCGGCTTCTCCAACGAAACCATCTTCCACATGCTGGGAGGCCGCTTCCGCAGCACCTTCCGGCCGCTGAACGATGCCATCATCGACGGCCGCATTCGCGGCGTCTGCGGCGTCATCGGCTGCAGCAATCCGAAGGTCGTTTCCGATTCCGGGCACGTCACCCTGACCGAGGAGCTGATCAAACGCAACGTGCTGGTGCTCGAGACCGGTTGTGCCGCCATCGCCTGTGCCAAGGCCGGGCTGTTGACGCCGGAATCGGCGCTGGCCAAGGCCGGATCCAGCCTGCGCGAAGTCTGCGAGGCGGTCGGCATTCCTCCGGTCCTGCACATGGGATCGTGCGTCGACAACAGCCGCATTCTGATGGCTGCCACCAATGTCCTGCACGAAGGCGGCCTGGGCGAAGACCTGAGCGACCTGCCGGTTGCCGGAGCCGCGCCCGAATGGATGAGCGAAAAGGCGGTGGCCATCGGCCACTACTTCGTCGCCAGCGGTATCTACGTGGTCCTGGGACATCCGCTGTATGTCGAGGGCAGCAAGAACGTCCACGACCTGCTGTGCAACGAGATGGAAAACATTACGGGTGGCCGCTTCGAGTGGGAGCCTGACCCGGTGGCGGCGGCGGACAAGATCCTCGCCCACATCGAGAAGAAGCGTGACGCCCTGCACATCAACACCCAAAAAGAACGCAAGATGTACGACATGAAATCGAGGCGCGAACTGCAATGAGCAAGATCATCGCATCATCGGCAATCCGTGGCGCTCACCAGATTGTGCGCGACGCGGAAGACTACCTGGCAAAGGCCATTGCGGCCAAGGGCATCGATTGCGCAGTGGGCTTTCCCGACACCGCCTACTCGCTGCCCGTCATCTACTCACTGTTAGGCGAGCGCGTCGACAAGCTTTCCGACATGCGAAAGGTGCTGGACGAGTGCCATCGCCTGCTGCCGGAAGTTCCCAGCGAGAACCTGTGGCTGCCCTATTTGGGAGGAACGCTGGACTCGGGCATCGCCACGCTGTTCGCCTTCGAAATCATCGAGGCGTGCAAATACCTGATCGGCCCCAACCCGGTCGACGGCATCTGGCTGGGAGCAGCCAATGACGTCATCATCCGCGAACGCGGCGTCGAGTTCGTAGACGGATCGGCCCCTGGTTTCGCGGCCATCGTTGGCGCGGCTCCCACGGTGGAGGACGCGGTACGAATCGCTCGCGAGCTGCAGGAGAAGAACCTGTATGTCTTCATGGCCGGACACAGCCATGGCACCACATTCTCCGAGCAGTTGGCGGAAGCTGATGTGGAAATGGGCTGGGACACCCGCCTGGTGCCCTTCGGCAAGGAAATCTCGGCGGCGGTTTATGCCCTGGGATTCGCCAATCGTGTGGCCCTCAGCTTCGGCGGCGTCAAGCCGGGCGACTATGCCCGCAACCTGAAATACAACAAGAACCGCACCTTCGCTTTCGTCATGGCGCTGGGTGAGGTTACGGAAGAGAAGTACGCGGCCGCGGCGGGCGCCATCAGTTATGGTTTCCCGACGATCGCCGATACCGACATTCCGCAGATCCTGCCGACTGGCATCTGCACCTACGAGCACGTTGTCTCTAACGTGCCCATCGATCACATCGTGGAGAAGTGCCTGGAAGTTCGCGGCTGCAAGATCAAGGTCGCCAAGGTACCGATCCCGGTAGCCTTCGGAGCCGCGTTTGAAGGCGAACGCATCCGCAAGGAACAGACCTACGTCGAGTTCGGCGGCAATCGCACGCCGGGCTTCGAATATTGCACCACGCTCGATATCACCGAAGTCGAAGACGGCAAGATTACCGTCGTAGGCCCGGAGATCGACGAAGTCGAAGAGGGAACCGCGCTGCCTATCGGCATCTGGGTGGAAGTTGCCGGACGCAAGATGCAGCCCGACTTCGAGCCCATCCTGGAGCGCCAGATCCACCACATGATCAACGGCGCCGAGGGCATCTGGCACATGGGCCAGCGCGACATCAACTGGATCCGCATCAGCAAAGCCGCCAAGGACAAAGGCTTCAAGATCCGCCACCTGGGTGAGATTTTGCATGCCAAGTTCCTCAACGACTATCCCGCCATCGTCGACAAGGTTCAGGTCACGCTGTTCACCAACACCAAGGACGTGGAGGAGCGGCAGGACATCGCGCGCCACTCGTACCGGGCGCGTAATCTGCGCATGGAGTCGTTGACCGACGAGAGCGTCGACACTTTCTACTCCTGCCTGCTCTGCCAGAGCTTTGCTCCCAACCATGTGTGCGTCATCACTCCCGAACGTCTGGGTCTGTGCGGCGCCTACAACTGGCTGGACGGCAAGGCGGCCTACGAGATCGACCCAACCGGTCCGAATCAGCCTCTGGTCAAGGGCGAATGCATCGATCCGGTCCGCGGGCAGTGGGCGAATATCAACGACTACGTCTACGCCAACTCGAAGCAAACGCTCGCCCGCTTCAATGCCTATTCGCTGCTGGAAGATCCCATGACCAGTTGCGGTTGCTTTGAAGCCATCGTGGCCCTGATGCCGGAAGCCAATGGCGTCATGATCGTCAACCGCGAATACCTGGGCGAAACGCCTGCTGGAATGAAGTTCTCCACCATGGCCAACACGGCCGGCGGCGGACAGCAGGTACCAGGCTTCGTCGGTGTCGGCAAAGCCTACATCACCAGCCGGAAGTTCATCTCGGCCGAAGGCGGCCACCGGCGCATTGTGTGGATGCCGAAAGACCTGAAAGACTTCCTGCGGGAGGATCTCGACAAGGTCGGCAAGACGCTGGGCATCGAAAACTTTACCGATCTCATCGCGGACGAGACGACGGGCACCGACGTTGCTTCGGTGCAGGCCTTCATGGAGAAGGTTAAGCACCCGGCTCTGACCATGTGGGACATTACCACTCCGTCGGAGGAAGCGGCGGCAGTGGATGCCGCGCGCGGCAAGGCGCTGGAGACCGCCTCGGCTGGCGGGTCCGGCTCTCCGACCACGGTGGTCGAAACGGCCGTAGCTGTGGCTGAGCCTCCGGCCGCGTCCGTCACTATCTCGTCGAGTTCCACCACCACCACGACCAGCGCCGCCCCTGCGGCGGCGAAGGCGCCGGCAGCTCCCTCGTCGGGGCAGCCGCCAATTCCGCCAACCGACGGAGTCGGTGCTCTTATCAGCTTGCTGCAACAGCTACGCAACGCTCCTCCTGCCACGGAAATCCGGGCGGGTATGAGCGCCCTGGAGCAGGTAGCTGCCTTGCAGGCATCGACCGCAATGCACCTGCTGCATGCCGGCACCAACATGTTGCTGATGCAGAGCGGCCTGCTGGCGGGGGCTATGCCCGCACCGGCAGTTCCAGTGGGCGACGGCTGCCCGCGCTGCTTCCCCACGGAAGAAGAGATTGACGCCTCCATCACGGGTGGCATTCCGACTCCGGCCCAGCCGAAGGCGGGCGAAACCGCCCGGCCTAAGGCGGCCAAGGCGGATCCGGGAGCGGAGCGTCCGATTACCTCGGCCGCCATCCTCATCCCGAAGTCGGTCACCATCGCACCCGACAAAGCCAATGTCACCGTTCGCTCGGTGACGCTGGGCGGGAGTGGAACACGCACTTCGTCGGTGGTCATCGGCGGATCGGAAGTACTGCCCTTCCGGCACTACGAAGGCAATGTCGGCCACAAGCCGGTGATTGCCATGGAAGTGCTGGACAGCGTGCCCAAGTCGTATCCGGACTCGCTGCGGAACGCCTATGGCGATCGGCTGAAGGACCCGGTGGCGATGGCTAAGCACCTGGTCAACGACCTGGGTGCTGAGATTATCAGCGTACGCCTGGCTTCGACCCATCCTGACAATGGAGACGTCTCAGCGGAAGCGGCTGGCGACATCGTGAAAGATGTGCTGGGCGCGGTCGGTGTGCCGCTCATCGTTACCGGCTGCAGTCATTACGAGAAGAACAACGCCGTGATGAAACACATGGCGTCGACCTTCGCGGGAGAGAACCTGCTGCTGAACTGGGTGGAGACCGACAACCACAAGACCATCGCTGCCACGGTTATGGCTTACAACCATTGCGTGGTGGCGCAGGCGCCTATCGACGTCAACATGAGCAAGCAGCTCAATATCCTGCTGACCACCATGGGCGTGCAGGCGAACCGCATCGTGGTTGATCCGCTCACCAGCGCCATTGGCTACGGGCTGGAATACACCTACTCAGTCATGGAACGCATCCGGACCTCGGCCTTTACCGGCGACCCGATGCTGGCCATGCCGATGATGGTGAATACCGGCTTCGAAGTGTCGAAGGTGAAGGAGAGCCGGGCTCCGCGCAAAGACTTCCCGCTGTGGGGAGATGAAGAAGAGCGCGAAGCGTTGCTCGAGATCGCGACCTCGATGTGCTACCTGAACTCCGGGGCGGACCTGCTGATTGTGTACCATCCGCTGGCTGCCCGTACCTTGAAGCGCAAAATCGACGAAATGATGTGCTGTGGCAAGTAAGGGGACCACAAAATGGCAATGACTGGTTTACAAATCTTCAAGCTGCTGCCAAAGACCAACTGCGGCGAGTGTGGCGTACCTACTTGCATGGCTTTTGCAATGAAGCTAGGCGCCAAGAACGCCGACCTGGCAGCCTGTCCTTACGCTTCGGAAGAAGCTATCAAAACGATCGGGGCGGCCAGCAAGCCGCCCATCCGGCTGGTCAAGATCGGCCCGCCGGAACGCGAAGTCCTGATTGGCAATGAGACGGTCATGTTCCGGCACGACAAAACGTTCGTGCACCCGACGGCCGTCGCCATTGCTTTTGCCGACAACGACCCGCTCAAGGAGGTTGCTCACCAGATCGCCGAGGTGCGGGAATATTGCCTGGAGCGGGTAGGCGAGCAACTGCGCGTCAACCTGGTCCTGGTCGATAACTACAGCGAAGAGGTCAAGCCGTTTGTCGACTTGGTCAAGACCGCTGCGGGTTCGACCGGCATGGGCATCATCCTGCGGAGCACCAACCTGGAAGCGTTGGAAGCTGGCTTGAAGGAATTGGCAGGGCAACGGCCCCTGATTCACGCCGCTACTCCAGCCAATGCCGACGCGGTGGCAGCCCTGGCGCTGAAGTATGAAGCTCCGCTGGTGGCGCGGGCGGCAACGCTCGACGAGCTGGTGGCCCTCACCACCAAGCTGGCCGGCCTGGGGGTGAAGGAGATTGTTCTCGATGTTCCCGCCGATAACCCGGCGGCGGCATTGCAGAACAATACCCTGATCCGCAAGGCGGCGTTGAAGAATGCCTTCGAGCCTCTTGGCTATCCCATCATCAACTTCGTGCCCGCCGGCAACGATGCCGACGTGGTGGCCGATGCTTCGACCTACCTGTGCAAGTACGGATCGATCGTCGTCCTGGACCGCATGAAGCTGGAGGTGCTGCTGCCGCTGATGATGCTGCGGCAGAACATCTATACCGATCCGCAGAAGCCGATTCAGGTAGATCCCAAGGTCTATCCCATCGGCGAAACCGGAAAGGACTCTCCGGTGCTGGTGACCACTAACTTCTCGCTGACCTACTTCCTGGTTTCCGGTGAGATCGAGAACTCGGGCATTCCGGCGAACCTGCTGGTTGTCGATACCGAAGGCATGAGCGTGCTGACGGGATGGGCGGCAGGCAAGTTCTCCGGTGAGAAGGTGGCCAACGCGGTGAAGGCCAGCGGTCTGGAGGACGCAGGCAAGCACCGCATCATTATCCCTGGCTATGTTTCCCAAATCAGCGGCGAAATCGAAGAAGGTCTGCCGGGCTGGGAAGTGCTGGTTGGACCGGGAGAGGCTTCGGACCTCGGCTCGTTCATGAAGATCCAGGCCACGCGGTAACGCTATGCCACTCGTCCGCTTCCAACCCGGCAATGTCACGGCCGAGGTGCCTGCCGGAACGCTGATTCACGAAGCAGCGTTCCGGGCCGGCATCCTCGACCTGGAATTGCCTTGTGGCGGCGAGGGGAGTTGTGGATTGTGCAAGGTGGAACTGGAGGGTCGCAGCTCTCCAGTTCTGGCTTGCCAGACAAAAATCACCTCTGACATCGTCGTACGCCTGCCGGACCGCCGCGAAGGCGCCCGGGTAGTTGGCGACAGTCATCAACTGGTCGATCCCGGCCTGCTGCCCGACCAGCAACATCTCACTCCGCTTTACCGCCGGCGTCGCATCAAGGTTCCCCCCGCCTCCATCGAGGAGCACTACAGCGATTGGACCCGGCTCACGCGGGAGATCAATCGCGGAAACGGGGGCCTGCCTGTCAGCTGCGAGCTGCCGGTGCTGCAGGACCTCGCCGAAAAGCTGCGTACGAATGACGGAAACATCACTCTTAACGTGGAAGAGCTTCCCGCCGGGTTGCGGGTGCGCGAGCTGCAGCCAGGTCACTCGCCGAAACACGCGTATGGCTTGGCAATCGACATCGGCACCACCACGATTGCAGTGCAACTGGTGGACCTCGACGATGGTTCACTACTGGCAACGCAAACTTCCTACAACCAGCAGGTTCGGCGTGGCGCTGACGTCATCAGCCGCATCGACTACGCCCGCACTGCTGAGCGCCTGGGCGAGCTTCGCAGCCTGGTTCTGGAAACCATCAACCTTCTGATCGACCAGATCGTAGAATCCGGAGCCGTTGACCGGCAACACATCCACGCTGCCTGGATCGCGGGCAACACCACCATGATTCACCTGCTGCTGGGGCTACCGCCGCGTTACATACGCGAGACGCCGTATGTCCCCACGGTCAATTCCGTGCCTGAGTTACGCGCGCGTGAAGTGGGGTTGAATATGGATCCCGAAGCTGTCGTGGTCTGTGCTCCGGGAGTCGGCAGCTATGTTGGTGGCGATATTACTTCCGGTCTGCTCTGCACCGAACTGCCGACCAACCAGCAGGACGTTTTCTTGTTTATGGACATCGGGACGAATGGCGAGATCGTCATTGGCAATGCCGACTGGATGGTGGCCTGCGCCTGCTCGGCCGGCCCGGCCTTCGAAGGTGCGGGCATCAAGTGCGGCATGCGGGCCGCCGAGGGTGCGATCGAGCGTGTAACCATCGCCCCTGATGGCGAGACCCTGGAATTTTCCGTCATCGGAGGCGGTAAGCCCGCTGGCATCTGCGGTTCCGGCCTGATCTCGCTGCTGGGAGAACTCTTTCGCCAGGAAGTCGTCGACCGCTCAGGCCGCTTCGTACAAGCGCCTGGGGAGGGACGCATCGTTCAGCAGGAAAGCCGGCGCGCTTATCTGCTGGCTTCGACTGAGGAAACCCTCAACGGCAAGGACCTGGTGATCACCGAGGCTGATCTGGAAAACCTGATTCGCACCAAAGCCGCCATTTACGCCGCCTGCGCTTTGGTGCTGGAGAATGTAGGACTCGGTTGGGAGTCCATTGCCCGGGTCTACATTGCCGGAGGATTTGGCCGTTATATGCGCATTGCCGATGCGGTGTTTATCGGCATGCTCCCCGACCTGCCGCTGGACCGTTTTCGTTATATCGGAAATTCGTCGCTTACCGGCGCATACTGTGCGCTGCTTTCGCGGGAGCATCGCCGCCGCCTGGCGGAGATTGCTTCCCGTATCACCTATGTCGATATGAGCTCCAATCCGCGCTACATGGACAGCTACATCAAAGCACTATTTCTTCCCCACACGGACTTGGAGCAGTTTCCCACTGTTGCAGCAACGTTCGAGAGTCGAAGGAGGAAAGTATCGTGAATAGTCTTCTGAAACGGGTTAAAGCAGGCGAGATTCTCATCTCCGATGGAGCCATGGGAACTTTTCTGCATGCCAAAGGGCTGCAAGGCGGAGAGTGCCCCGAGTCCTGGTGCATCAGCCATCCACAAGCCGTGAAGGAAATCGCGGAGGCCTATGTGGCCGCCGGTTCCGATCTGGTGGAAACCAATTCGTTCGGCGCCACATCCTTCAAACTGAAGAGCTATGGCATGGGCGACAAGGTCCGCGAATTCAATTTTGCGGCCGCTAACCTGGCCAAGCAAGCCATGGGCAACAAGGGCTACGTGGCGGCGTCGGTTGGTCCCACCGGCCACATCGTCATCGACGAAGGCGGCGATGTCACGCCTGAGCAGCTTTATGAAGCGTTCAAGGTCCAGGTAACTGCGCTGGCTGAGGGCGGAGCGGACGCGATTTGCGTCGAGACCATGTCTTCGGTGGCGGAAGCGGAGCAGGCGATCAAAGCTGCCAAAGAGAACACCAACCTTCCGGTCATCTGCACTTTCTCCTTCGAGCCCGGAATAAAGGGTTTCCGTACCATGATGGGCGTCAAGCCGGAGCGTGCTGCCAAGGCAGCCGTCGCCGCGGGCGCCGATATCGTAGGCACCAACTGCGGCAACGGGATCAGCAACATGATCGAGATTGTGCAGCAGATGCGCGCGGCCGTGCCCAACACGCCGATTCTGGTTCACGCCAATGCCGGTCCGCCAGTCATGGAAGGCGAGCACACCGTGTTCAAAGAGTCGCCTGAGCTGATGGCTTCGTTTGTGGCTGAACTGGTGGCCGCCGGCGCCAACATCATTGGCGGTTGCTGTGGCACCACCCCAGGGCACATCAACGCCATCGGGAAGGCTGCCCGTTCACTGCCGGTGCACGCGTAGAGAACGGCTGACCAAAAGGGGCCTTCGAGTGTGAGCTGGCGGCTAGACAATTCGCCAGCTGGTTGGGACGAAGACTTGTCTTCGATCTCCAGATGATCAGCGGCTGTTGATAGGCAGCCGCTGATCGTTTGCTCGTCCAACCCCGAGCCGCCGGCGAGCGCAAGCCTGGTTCAGAGGCTTTTCTCGAGAGCCGTTTGTCCGTCAGCAATCGTTGTGATGCACGTCCTAAACTCGTTTCGACTTCTCCCTTTATTATCAATACGAGGAATTTTATGCACTGGGAAACCCTGCTCGACACTGCCGGCTTTCGACTTCGCAGGTCGGGGCGCTTCCTGGTGACCGAGTTGTTGACTCCTCATCGGGTGTTGAGCACTTCGGCCCGCAATGGCGGCCAGTCGGACGGCCTGCGTTACCTGGTCAATCATCAGAGCTGTGAAGGATCGGCGCATCATGAGCGCCATGCCTGCATGCTGGAGCTGGGGCAGGAGCGCTATCACGAGAAGGTTTGCGCCGAGTTGGGGCTGCCCTCCGAGACAGTGGCCACCATGGGTACGGCAGCGAACATGAACTATGCTACGGTGGTTCGCCGCGGAGATGACACGATCTCGGCTACCGCGGTGGTGACTGCCGGCGTGCAAGGCAATGCCGCTTGCGCAGGCGATCCCACAACCTGGCATGAGGTCCCTACCGAGCCGCACAAGACCGCGATGCAGACGGGAACCATTAACGTGCTGCTGCTGCTGGATTGCAACATCACCCAGGGAGCATTGGTGAGGGCGGCGGTCACCATGACGGAAGGCAAGAGCGCCGCGCTGCAACAACTTGCGGTGCGCAGCTTATATTCCTCCGAACTCGCCACCGGAACCACTACCGATCAATTCTGTTTGGCCGCGCCTTTGCGCGGCGATTCTCCCTATCACTATGCCAGTACAGGAGTGAAGCTGGGCGAGTACATTGGAGGGGCGGTTCGCGACGCCACGCTGGAGGCTCTTCGCTGGCATAACGGGATGGAGCTGAGCTATACCCGGGGACTGTTTCACGCGCTGGGCCGCTACGGCGTGAAGGAGCAACACTTCATGGAGGAGATAGCTCCTTACCTGACTGTCACGGAGTTGGAGCTGCTCAAGGCGAATCGCAATAATGTACTGTATGAGCCCATGGTTTCGGCCGCAGCGTACGCCATCGCCAGCATACTCGACCGCTGCCGCCACGGGGTCTTTCCCGCCAGCACGGCGCGCGAGACCCTGCGCCAGCAAGCTGCCTGCCTGGCTGCCAGCCTGGCCGGGCACCTGGACCGTTGGCCGGAATTCCATGCCAGTATCGTTGAGGTCGATGTCGAGCAGCCCAAGAAGTTGATTCTGGCGGCCATCGCCCTGGGATGGTCGAAGAAGTGGACTTAAGTCTGTTTCGTCCGGCGGCGCCGCTTCTGGCGGCAGCGGTCCTGCTGGATATTCTTCTCGGCGATCCGGTTTACCCCTTGCATCCCGTGCGCGTCATGGGCTGGACGCTGGCGCGTCTGGAAAAGCTGCTGCGTCGCCTGAAATTGGATGGCTACGTCGGCGGAATCTTGCTGTTCCTGCTACTGGCCATTATGTGGTGCGGCGGGACGATGCTGCTGATTTATGCCCTTGGGCGTTGGAACCGCTGGGCTGCCATCGCGGCTGAAGTTTTTCTGTTGTATTCGCTGTTGGCGTTGCGCGATTTGCTGCGGCATGGCTGGCATGTGGAGTTGGCGGCGCGGCAGAACGATCTACCGGAAGCCCGCTGCCGGGTGTCGATGCTGGTGGGTCGTGACACCGATCACATGGACGTCGCCGCCTGTCGCCGGGCGGCCATCGAAAGCCTTAGCGAGAATCTCACCGATGGTTTCCTCACGCCAATCTTCTGGTACGTCATCGGCGGGCTGCCGGGAATCGTGCTGTTCAAAGTGGTCAGCACCATGGACTCCATGGTGGGCTACAAAACGCCGCAGTATTTGCGCTTTGGATGGTGCGGCGCACGGCTGGATGACGTGATGAACTGGTTGCCCGCCCGGATTTCCTGGCTGCTGCTGGCAGCCTGTTCCGTGCCTCTGCCGGGATTTTCCGCGCGCAAGGCCCTGAGGGTGGGATGGCAGCAACATGCGCTGATGCCGGGCCCGAATTCGGGCTGGAGTGAAGCGACCACGGCGGGCGCGATCCAGCGGAGAATCGTGGGGCAGATTTACCGGCACGGTAAGCTGGTCACGGAATTGTGGTTGGGAGATCCGGCCGATCCTCCCGCGGGCGATAATGCTGACGTGCGGCGTACCGGCATGCTGATTACGGGCGCGGGCCTGACGGCAACGGCGCTGGCCGTAGCCCTCATCGCGGTCCTACACTGGTAGCGGAAGAATTTGAGCCCGGCGGCTCGCACCCCTGGCCACCAGCTGATGAGTTTCGAGAGGGATTGACACTATGAGCAGCATTGCTACAAAGAAAGGTGATGGCGGACAGACCAGCCTCACCGGCGGCGTTCGCGTTTCCAAGTCCTCGATGCGGGTAGAAACCTACGGCACCGTTGACGAACTGAATTCGGCGATGGGATTTGCCCGCTCGATCTGCGAAGATGCCGATCTGCGCGAGCGCACCAAGACCATTCAGCGTGAACTGTTCAAGGTGGGCTCGGCGCTGGCTACTCCGGCGGGTAGCCGCAAAGGGGAACCTCCGATGAATGTTGCCATGATCGATGCACTTACCGATCAGGTGCACGAGCTAGAGGCCATCGAGGGCATGCTTTCCGATTGGTCGATCCCCGGCGAGCATCCGGCGGCCGCGGCCTACGATTTCGCCCGTACCGTGTGCCGGCGCGCCGAACGTTGCATTGTGCGGTTGATCGATGCCGGCGAGAAAGTTGATCCCAACGTGCTGCCGTATATCAATCGCCTGTCGGATCTGCTGTGGCTGTATGGCCGCAAGCTGGAGCTGGCTGCGGGGGTAAGCGGTTCCTTGCGCAAGGCCAACAGCAAGGATGGCAACCGATGGTCGCGCGCTTGGTGATTGGCAATTAATTTTCTTCCGTGCGAGCGCCGGAAATGGTGGCAAGCGCGCCAGCCGTAATACGGGGCGGCCCTACCGCGCCTGCCTCTCGTTGCGGGCCAGTTCGGCCTGTCGCCCGCTCAGCAAACATCATGTTTTTGGAAACTTGACCCGGTCAGGCCAGTGAAAAGCTTGCGAGCACGACCAATCGTACGGCCATTTGGCAAGCCGGACCGTACAAAATGGGAAAATTTCGCTAGAAAGTAATTCTTGTGAGTAGCTATGCGGAATAAGTGAGAAGGCGCCTCGGATAGTTAAACCTGGAAATTTCAAGCTATCGTAAAGTCCCTGTAAATACAGGCGAAAGCTTTCGTGCCGATGACTCGGTTCTCGTCGTGAAGCTATCACCGATAATGCCTCCCTGATAGAGACAAATCACAATTTCTTCCCACAATGGGCGAGCTACTGAGCTATTTTGCTGCGATGCACACATTGGCGTTGACTTCCTTTGAGCTTGGACAGAACATGAGTTCGTTGGACTTATCATATGATGAACGCCGAGTACGACTCTCGGATCCAGTACAACCCGCCTAGATACGACTCGTCTGATTCATCCCTCACTCTTGCGATTTCAACCGCAACCCTCAATCCGAACTCATGGAGAAATGTGTACTCATGACAGACCTAAAACAGCTCAATAAAGCGATCGTCGAAGGCGACGCAAAGAAGGCGGTTGAGGTCACAAAGGCAGCTCTCGCGGAGGGAGCAAAGCCTTTGGATCTCATCCAGAATCACATGATTCCCGCCATGGACGAAGTGGGCAAGCTCTTTGAAGAAGAAGAGTATTTTGTCCCCGAACTGCTGCTTTCCGGCAGAGCCATGCGCGGTGCATTTGACCTGATCCGCCCGTTGATGGTGGCTCAGGGTGTCCAGCCCACCGGCCGAGTTGTGATCGGAACCGTGCAGGGCGATCTTCACGATATCGGCAAAAACCTCGTAGCCGCCATGTTGGAAGGCGCTGGATTCGAAGTGACGGATCTGGGCGCAGACGTGAAGCCCGAGGCATTTGTTGAGGCCGTGAAGAAAAACAACGCCAACATCGTGGCCTTTTCCGCCATGTTGACGGTAACCATGCCCAAGATGCGTACGACAATCGAAGCCCTGAAGGCCGCCGGCCTGCGTGACCGCGTAAAGGTCATGATCGGCGGAGCGCCCATCAGCCAGGCTTATTGCGCCGAGATCGGTGCCGATGCCTATAGCGATAGCGCTTCGGCCGCCGCAGCTCTTGCTCGCGACATCATGGTCGGCACCAAGGTCACCGCGCAGTACGAAGAAAAAGGCGACAAAGCTTTAGCGGGCGTCGCAGCCGCCTCTCGGGGGACCAAATGAGCCAGAATAAAAAGTTCACCAGCTTGGCAGTTTCCAGCGCCAAGGACCTCCTGTTCGGCTTTTCACCCAAGCCGGTAAATTGTGGCTTTGATCTGACCATCGGAAATGGAACGGTATTTCCGGAAGTCAACTTCACTCTGCCCGTCATGGACGTCACCGCGGCTACCTGGCCTGAAGTGCTGGCCCATTACGAAGAGATGGCCACCAACATCCTGAAGCGTGCCGTTGCCCAGAAGGTGCCCGGTATCGTTCTGGAATTCGAACAGCTGCCGCAGATGACCGAAACTCCCGAGTGGGGCGCTGAAATTACCGCTCTGCTGGAACGGCACCTGAAGGAAGCTTATGAGAAGCATGGCCTGAAGGGCGCTGCCCGCATCACCCCGGCCGACATCCGTGGGCCGGCAGGCATCAAGGGCGTAAAGCCGGTTATGCGTCATGGCGAGTTGTGGGAGAAGCTGAACCGCTCCTTCGACCTGTGCATCGCAGCCGGTGGCGACCTTATCTCGATCGAATCGATCGGTGCGAAAGAAGTTCACGACGAAGGCCTGATGTATGGTGACGTTCGCGCCATCGTATTCTCGCTCGGCGTCCTGGGCTGCCGCGACATGACTTGGCTGTGGGACCAGATTGTTGCCAAGTGCGAAAAGAGCGGCCACTCCGTAGCAGCCGGCGACACCGCCTGCGGCTTCGCCAACACCTCCATGGTATTGGCGTATCAGAAGATGCTGCCTGACGTTCTAGCAGCAGTCGATCGCGCGATGTGCGGCGTTCGCACCCTGAAGGCAGTTGAAAGCGGAGCCAAGGGCCCGTCGAAAGACTGCGGGTACGAGAATCCGATCGTCAAAGCCATCAGCGGTATCCCGATTTCGCAGGAAGGCAAAGCGGCCGCTTGCGCGCACTTCAGCGATGTCGGCAATATCTCCGCCAGCATGTGCGACCTGTGGAGCAACGAGTCGGTGCAGAATATCCGTCTGCTCTCCGGCAACGCTCCCGAGGCTTTCACTGAGCTGTTGGCCTATGACTGCAAGCTGATGAACATCGCCAATTCGCACAAACAGGGCCATATCTTACAGTCCTGGATGGTCGAGTCCGATGTCCACACCACCGCCATCGGCGCCATTCTGTCGCCGGAGTCGGTGTACACGATCGCGAAGGCGATTGTTGCCGAAGATACCGACTACCACCGCACTGTGGCCGCCGGCAAAGCCGCTCTGGGCGTCATCCAGACCGCCGTCGACAGCAAGTCGCTCAAGCTAGGCAAGAAGGACACTCAGTGGCTGGCACGGTTGCACAAAGAGTTCGACAACCTGCCGAAGGATGAGAATGTCCTGACTGAAGAAATCACCAACACGCTCGGCCATCTGTTTGATCCCGAGTGCTACGGACTGCCGGTCCACGCCCTGGCGAAGTAAGCCAGAGCTGGCGTTCTACGACTGAAGGGCTGGGCTGCTTGCCGGTAACCGCCGGCAGCAGCCGGGCCTTCAGAACGCGGATACGGATTTCGCATCAGTTGCTGATTTTTATCGGATGGATTCGTGAGTACTTAGGAGCAGCAGTTGTGGCCAGTATGGTTCCAGCTTGCTGCTCTTTTTCTTGGGTATCGTGGCCTGACGTTTTCCCGGCTGTCGTACGGGTTAAGTCAAGTGTCTAGGCGCATCCCACAGTGTCGGGTACGCGACCAAGAGGGAATTCATCCTGAACGGGGCAGTTTTGTGCTCTAGCTACGCTTGAGCGGTGAGCCCCATCACCGTATTTTTTGTGGGTTATCCCTACAGTTTGGATAGGCGGCCAAAGACTATGGCAGACAACGGAAGCGGCAGTGCAGACAAGGTGCGAATCGAACTGGTTCCTCTCGGAGCTTTTCTCGAGGTAGATCGCGGAGCCGCTCTGGAAAACGTCCTGATGACGCGCGGGATGGAGTTTCCCTGCGGCGGGTTGGGCACATGCGGCGGCTGCCGGGTGCAGGTGCTGGAAGGCGTAGTCGAAGCCACGGCGGAAGACGAAGCGGCGTTGTCCAAAGACGAATTGACCGATGGCTGGCGCCTGGCTTGCCGGGTTCGCGCGAACTCGTCGCTGAAGCTGAAGGTTGAACAGTGGACCATGCCGGTCCTCACCGACGACACGCTACTGGTCACGACGCGTCGCAACGGCCTGGTGGTCGCGATCGATCTGGGCACGACGACAGTTGTCGCGCAGTTACTGGACCTGTCCACTGGCAAACTGCTGGGGCTGCGTACCGGACTGAATCCGCAGACCGTACAAGGCGCGGATGTAATGAGCCGGGTTCGCTTTGCCACCGGCAGCAACGAACTCACCACGATGATCCGCGAATTTCTCGGCAATATGATCCACGAGGTCGCTGACGGGCGTGAGGAAGAGATTGTCGAAGTAGTGCTGGTGGGCAACACGGTCATGCATCACTTGTTCAGCGGACTGGATGTAGAGCCGCTCACGTATGTGCCGTTCGCCTCGCCAAATCTTGGCGAGCAGCGCTTCCAGGCACGCGACATCGGCTGGCGGCTTCCGTCATGGACGACGATTCGCTTCCTGCCGTGTATCGGCGGGTTCGTCGGCTCAGACATTCTCGCCGGCATCGTTGCCGTGGGTTTGGATACCGGCAACGATCTGCGCGCGCTGATCGATCTGGGCACCAATGGAGAGATATCGCTAGGCAATCACGAGCGGATTTTGTGTGCCTCCACCGCGGCAGGCAGCGCCTTCGAGGCGGGTTCCATCAAGATGGGGATGCGGGCCTCGACCGGTGCCATCTCGCGGGTGTTCCTCAACCACGGCGGCATGGAGTGCACCGTGGTCGGCGAAGTGGAGCCGCGCGGCATTTGCGGCAGCGGGTTGGTGGACGCGGTTGCTGCCGGACTCGATGCAGGCATTATCGCTACCAGCGGACGATTCACTACCGGCTCCAAGGAATTTACGGTCGGCGGCACCATCAAGCTATGGCAGGCGGACGTTCGCGAATTGCAATTGGCCAAAGGCGCCATCGCCTCCGGCCTGCGGATTCTGCTTGATCGCTGGGGCGCAAAGATCGAAGACGTCACCCAGGTATTTCTGTCGGGCGCGTTCGGCAATTACGTGCGGGCGGAGAGCGCGGTGCGCATCGGTCTGCTGGAGACCTCGGCAGACCACCTGGTTCCTTCCGGCAACACGGCGCTGCGCGGGGCCAAAATGCTGATTGGCGCGGAAGATTTTCCAGTGCTCGACCTCATCGAACACGTGGGATTGGCGTCGGACCCGAACTTCCAGGACCGTTTTGTTGATTGCATGGCGTTTCCCACCGCCGAGGTGGCGGAGCGCAAGACCGAAGCCGAACGTGAGGTCGTCTGCGTGTAGCTATGCGTCTTCTGCTGATTGGTTGCGGCCTGCTGTTGCGGGAGTTTAGCGAGGCGATCGTCGACTCGCCGAATCTCATCGACGTGAGGTTCCTGCCTGCCGGCCTGCACGACTCGGGCGCGAAGAAGATGCGGAAGAAGTTGCAGCAGGAGATCGACTCGGTCGACACCACGTGCTACGACGCCATCGTGCTCGGCTACGGCCTGTGCGGTACGGGGCTCAGTGGACTGAAGGCGCCCGGCATCCCGCTGGTTCTGCCGCGGGCGCATGATTGCATCACGCTGTTGATGGGCAGCCGCGACCAGTACAGCGAATATTTCAAGGCCAACAGCGGGGTTTACTTTCGCTCAGTAGGCTGGCTGGAGAGGGCGGCGCAGATGTCGGACCAATTAGCCGACGGCGGACTCATTCCAGACAGGGAATCGCTGATTGCGCAGTACGGCGAAGAGGACGGCGAGTATCTGTACGAGGAAGCCACTCGCTATCGCCGCTCCTACAACAAACTGACCTACATCCGGACCGGCTCCCGGTTGGACGACAGTTTTATCGAACAGGCGAAGGTCGAGGCTGCCGAAAATAACTGGACCTACGAAGAGTTCGACGGCAACACCAAGCTCTTTCATCGACTGCTGTCGGGTGACTGGGAATCCGACTTCCTGGTCGTGCCTCCCGGCGGAACCATCGAAGCCACCTATGACGACGACATCCTGCGCGCCAAGTGCGCCGAGCCGGCGGACGTTTCCGTGCAATCCTGAGAAGTGCGTCTGGTCTCGCTTCTCATTGCGAGCCGCAGTGAGTCCCACCCTTGCCAATCAGGTCGCGTCGCCAAACTCGCGCTCAAATTTTTCCTTGAGCGACGCCTCCTGGCGGTGCGCAACGGCCGCTCGCACCGCATCCGTAATGCGTTGGCTCCGGCGATAGACAGCTAGCGCTTCGATCGCATCTTCCGCGGTCTTCACGCCCTCACCTTCCACCAGCGACACCAGCAAATCAATGGCTTGCTCCAGCCGTGATGAGGCCATGGCGATGAGCACCACTTTCTTCTCGGGACGGCTGGCGGTGCGCTGCAACTTCTCCTGCAATACGGTAAACGCTGCCGGCAGGCGCGAATCTCCCAGCGCCAGCGTGGCGACTTCCGCGGTGGCCGGATCCTCGGCACTCGCATACGGGGCAACGAACAGGACGGCCTTATCGCCGGAGGCGGCCAGTAGTCCAGAAAAGCATTCTGCCAACACTTCCGGCTCGCGGTCGCCGTTCAGCACCTTCAGCCGCAAAAGATACACGCCGGGCTCTCCCCCATTGGTGGCCAAGGCTCGCACGGCGCCAATTCTCGCCTGGGCCTCGTTGTCCACCAGCAGCGGCAGCACGTCGGACAGTGCGTCGCGATAGGTGGTGCGCAGCACTCCCTGGGCGCTGATGCCGCGCAGCTTGGCGGCCTCGTCCACGCGTGGGCCGAACGACGCCTCCAGTTGAACGTGCCGCAAGCCCGCCAGATAAGGCGCGGGCTCGGTGAAATCCAACTCGTAGAGTGCGGTGAGCAGGGCGGTGACGGCGGCGCAGCGTTTGTCCAGGCGGGGAGCGTCGACCATGAAGCGGTCGAAGGCTCGTATCAAATCTGGAAGCAGCTCGGTCAGCTTCAATTCGCCGGTAATCCTGGCGGCCTTGGCAACCACCAGGTTGGATCGGGACTGCAGAAAGGTGCGCAACTCGGCGGTCACCGCTTTGGAGTCGACGTGATGCCGCAGCTCGCCCAAGCGGTCAAGGGAGCGTTCGGTTGTTTCGGATTTGGACATATCGCGCGTTCCCGCCGGGCACTAAAGCTCTTGGGCATTATAGAAGTTTGTCCTAAAAGAGAGGCGCAGCCGGGACGCGGCGTGTGTGCGACGTTTGTGCCGAAAAGTTTGCAATTTTCAGGAACATTGCTATTGCTCTGCAGCAACTCCTCGTCTACTATCGCTTGTAGTTTCTGGGGGACCTACCAGCCGGACGTTTGGTTGTTCCCGAATACCTGCACGTCTCCCGGAAATAAATCAGCATTTTTCCTTTACGATGGGTGGCGGAATCTTCTCGGGTGAAATCTGCCTGGGACGGGTTCGACTACTCTAGAGCGAAGGGGTCGGCTTCTTGTTCAGGAATCTACTACTACCTACGAGGTTACTGTCACTACAATTTCTGGCTGTCGTTCTTGGGGCTGCAGCCTGCCAGGCGCAGGCGCCAGCAACCGGCTCATCCAGTTCACCTGCCAATGACTCCAAACCGGCGAGCCAGCGAGTGATTCTCAAAGTCGGGGATGTGCAGATAACGGAAGCACAGTTCGAAACCTACATTGCCGACCTGGAAGCGCAGCAGGGTCCAGCCGAGTTAAGCCGGAAAAAGCTGGGCGAGAACTATTCGTCGTTGCTGATGTTGTCGCAGCAAGCCGAAGCGCACAACCTGCAGAAGTCGCCGCAGGTGATTCGCCAGATGGAGATTGACCGCAAGCAGATTTTGTCGAACGCGGAGTTTGCCCGACTGAAGAAGCAGGCCCAGCCGACGGACCAGGAGATCAGCGCTTACTACAACGCGCACCTGGATGATTACGACATTGTGGAAATGCGCCGGCTATTCATCTGGAAGATGGGCGCCGGCTCCTCCCACGAGAAGGGATTGACCCCGCAGGAAGCGAAAGACCTGGCGGCTGCCATTCGCAAGGCGACGGCGGACGGGAGCGATCCGCAGAAGCTGATCAAAGACCCTGCGAGCGTGGTCTACGATGCTCAGCCGCTCACCTTCCAACGGGGTGAGCTGCCGGAAAAGATGGAAGACACCGCCTTTGCCATGCGCAAACCGGGCGAATGGGTTGTACTGGATGACACGCCAGACACGTTGGTGATGTTGCAATTAGTGTCACGCGGCCGCCGCGATCTCAAAGACGTCTCTCCGCAGATTGAGAAAAAACTGGAGGCACAAAAACTGCGGGAAGAGCTGGATGCTTTAAAAACGAAAACCGGTATCTGGATGGACGAAACGTATTTCGCCTCCAAAGCTCCGATACCTGTTTCCAACACGGAGTCAGACGCTACGGTAGGGAAGTCCACGGAGAGAGGAGAACGTTAGAGATGAATGAGAGAGGGAAGACGCTGATGTATTCGGCGCTGCCGCTGCTGGTAGCCGGGTGCATGTTAGGGCCGGGCATGGTGGCCCAGGCTCAAATGACAAGAACAGGTATCGACTGCTCGCAGGTGGTGTCCTTGCACCTGATGCAGCAGGAGAACATGCGCGCCGGCGAAGCGCTCATGGAGTGCGGCATTGTTCCTCGGCCTGCCGGTGAGACGGGTGACGCGGAAATCAGTGAAGCTCCTCAGCCCCCCAACGTGCTGGTCAGCAACCGGACCTGCGCCAGCAATGCCTCCTGCACCCACAGTGAGAGCATGGTGTTCCATAGCACCCGCGCTGGCGACAACACGGTGGTCGTGAACTACAACGACGAAACCGGCAACGGAGCCAACTACTCGGGCGTGTCGTACTCTACCGATAACGCTTCGACCTTTACCCAGATCACCCCGTCGCCGTTCGCTTCCGGACATGGCACCAACTACGGCGATCCGATCGTGGTCTACAACCAGAAGCTGGCCAAGTGGTTTGCCGGCGATCTGGCAACCGGCTGCGGCGGTCAGGGAATCGGTATGTGGACTTCGACCGACGGCATCACCTGGACCCCGGGCGCTTGCGCTTCCAACAACTCGGCTGACGACCGTGAGTCGTTGTGGGTGGACAACAACCCCTACAGCACCAAGTACGGCCGCATGTACATCTCGTTTAACGATTTCAACGCCGGCGGCGGAGAACTGTCGCTGGTTTACTCTGACGATGGCGTGAGCTGGAGCGCTCCGGTTCGGTTGACCAGCAGCTTCATTCGCGACGTACAGGTGACGGGGACACCTCCCGGACCGCCGCCGCCGAACGCCGGCTACACCAGCACCGTGTTCGTCGCTGCCATGGATGAGGGCGGCGGTGGACTCAGCACTCGCCAGAACATCATGTTCCGTTCCACCAACGGCGGCGTTTCGTGGTCTTCGGTGACCATGGGTGCTCGCTTCAATCCGGTGGGCGATGGCGTCTGCTCCTCGAACAGCTACTTCGCCAAGATCAACCCCATCTGGCGGCACATGGGATGGGGCGAGCCGGGCGTCGGACCGGGTGGCGTGGTTCACTACACCTATGCCGGCAAAGGCAGCCTGTCGACGGGCGACATTTACTATGTCCGCTCGACCGACAACGGCTTGACTTGGTCTTCCCCAATCGTGCTGAACGATCCGGAAACCAACCAGTACCAGAGCCACTGGATGCCGTCTCTGTCGGTCAACTATGCTCCGGGCGGGTTCACCCAGCCGAAGGCGGTTACCATCTCCTGGTACGATCGCCGTCAGGCCACCAGCGCCTGCAACAACACCACCGACCCGGGATGCAGCTATCAGCGTTACGGCATCCAGTCGAGTGACAACGGCGCCACGTTCGGCTCCAACATCGAGATCAGCGACGTAATCATCCCGCAGCCGGCTCAGAACGATCCTTACATTCAGAGCTGCTACGCCGGTGACTACGACTACTCGACGGCGATCAACAACAAAGCTTACGTAACGTGGACCGATGGTCGCGTCTCCGTAGGCGGCGTCAACGTGCAGGACGTCGAGGGAGCCGCTGTTCCCGAGCCGTAACCTTCACCGCACTTCGCAACATCCAGAGAGGGCTGCCGACCGGTTGCCCTCTTTGTTTTGCCCGAGAGATGATTCGTTGCCGGCTTTAGCGAGTAGCTAGGGAGCGATTTGCAGGCGGAGCTGTTCGGGGAGCAGTCCCTGCCGGTAGTCGTCAGCGGTTTTCTTGAGGCGGTCCACCGTGCCCAGGTCGCGCCAGAGGTATCCATCGGCGTTGAATGCCATGATGGGCTGTCCTGCAGCGGCCAGGCGCAGATAAGCAGGAACGATGGAGAATTCGCCTTCTTCGGTCAGAAGGGAAAAGATCCGAGGAGAGATCACGTGTACGCCGCTGAAGGCGCGGGCTTGCAGCTGCGATGCGGACCGCACCAGTTCGGGTGCGGCGTCGCCTCGCGTCTGACGGCCGCAGAGTTGGGCGTCCTCATCGAAGAGCAGATAGCGGGAAGTGGGACGGCCTTGCACCGCAAGCGTGGCGAGGGAGTGGTGCTCACGGTGCCATTGCAGCATGCGGCGAAGGTCGATCGAGGTCAGGATATCGACATTGTGGAGCAGGAACGGCTCATCGATGCCGTCACGCAGCAGGAAGTCCGCGGCTTTCTTCAGACCGCCGCCGGTGTCCAGCAGAATCTCCTCGCGGGAAATTTCGATCCGCATGCCCCAGTCGCGCCTTGCTTGCAGGTAGTCGACCAGCATTTCGGCGAAGTGATGAACGTTGATGATAGCGTCGGTGACGCCGAAGCTTCGCAAGCGCGCGATGGTGATCTCCAAAAGCGTACGGCCGTTGAGCTCCACCAACGCTTTAGGGCGGTCGTTGGTCAAGGGGCGCAGACGGGTTCCCAAGCCGGCGGCCAGGATCATCGCCCTCATGGGTTTTGCTTCTCCAACTCGCGATGACGTAACACGACGTGCAGATCGGTACGGCCTCGTAGATGCTTGGCCATCTGTTCGGCCAGGTACACGGAGCGGTGCTGACCGCCGGTGCAGCCGAAAGATACCATCAGGTTCCTGAAGCCGCGCTGCAGATAGTTGTCGATGCTGGCATCCACCAGGGCGACGACGTTGGCGAAGTATTTGTGTACGCTGTCCTGCTGCTCGAGATATTCGATGACCGGGGCGTCGCGGCCAGTGATGGGCTTGAAACGGTCCTCGCGGCCGGGATTCGGCAGACTGCGGGCATCGAAGACAAAGCCGCCGCCGTTACCGCTCTCGTCCTCGGGCAGTCCGCGATGGAAGGAAAAGCTGGTGATCAGTACCGTCAGCTTGTCGGGGGTTGCGCCCAAGCCCCGCAGCTTCTGCGAGCCCAGCATGTTCTGAAAGGCTTTCGTCAGCGTCGGCAAAGCGATAGGTAGTTCAACGTTGTGCAGCAACCAGCGAAGGTTTTTGAGCGCGTAGGGAACACTTTGCAGGAAAAGCGACTTCCTTTCGTAGAAGCCGCGGAAGCCGTAGGCTCCCAGGGCTTGCATCACCCGTACCACAACGTAGGGGTAGTAGTAGCGCAGAAAACTTCTCGCGGTCCAAGTCGATGTAGCCGCCCAACTGTTGTAGGTAGTAGTCCAGCAATTCCTGGCGAAGTGTGGGCGGCAGGTCGGCCTTGGCGTCGAAGAGCAGGGAGGCGATGTCGTATTGCAATGCGCCCTTGCGTCCGCCCTGGTAGTCGAGGAAGAACGGTTGGCCGTCGCGCAGCATGACGTTGCGTGACTGGAAGTCACGATAGAGAAAATAGTCGCGGTCGGCACTGAGTAGAAACTTCGTCAGGCGGCCAAAGTCGTCTTCCAGCGCCTGCTCGTTGAAGGGGATGCCGGCCAGACGCAAGAAGTAATACTTGAAATAGTTGAGGTCCCAGGTAATCGATTGGCGGTCGAAGCTGCCGCGCGGATAACAGACTTTGTAGTTCAGGTCGCGACCCGCTTCCACCTGAAATCGCGGCAGATAGGAAACTACCTTGCGATACGCGTCGACGGCCGGGGCAGCGACGGTTTCTCCCGAGCGATTCTCGGAAAGAAACTGAAACAGCGTTGTGCCCCCCAGATCTTGTTCGAGATAGGCGCCCTGATCCAAATCTTCCGCGTAGATTTCCGGGACGGGCAGGCCGTGCCGAAGGAAGTGCCGAGAGAATTCGAGGAAGGCCACGTTTTCTTCGCGGACGTCGTAGAGAATGCCGATGGCGCTCTGCGCACCGCTGCTGAGACGGACGATCCTGCGTCCGGAGCCGCCGAGCTGGCCTTGCACCGGATAAACCTGGTCGGGCGTGGCGTGAAAATGCTGCTCGAAGAGTCTCTGAAGGACGTCCATGAGGTGGTGGTTTCCGAAGCCGCGTCGTCAATGGCTACGCGACCCTCTAGCATCGCTGATTCCAGCGGGCAACACAATGTCTACCTGGGAACCGGTGCGGGGGCTTTGGGAGTTATGGGGAAAGATCGGGATAAAAGCGGACGGAAAAAAAATCAGCCTCCTCGCGGACAGCCTGACGACAGACTGGACGAGAGGAGGCTTGTTTGAAACGCGTTAGTTGACGGTTACGTTGATGGTGTTCGAGGGAATGCCGTTGACGACAAGCACCAGCTTGCTGGGGCCCGTCTCCATGGTCGGCGGCACATCGAAGTGGGTGTAGGTCGGAATGTTGCGCGTGGCAACCGCCATGGTGCTGTGGTCATGCGTCTTGGCATAAAAGACGTGACCGGTAGCGTTGTTGGTGATCCGAATCAGGGGATAGTTGGTGGCCGTTTCATATTCGTCGCCGAACGAAGCAGCCTGCGAGAACCCGTTAAATTGGTGTCCGAAAGCCACGTAGCTAATGCCGCGCTGCAGCGAAGTAGGAACCGTGGAGATGGTGGGCTGCCAGATCTGCAAATAGCTGCCCGCAGGGGTGTAGGTGGCGTTACCGCCCAGAAGGATCTCGCCGGTAGGCAAGGCCAGCAGGCTGCCGTAGCCCCCGCTGCCGGTCTGGGTGAAGTTGGTGCCGTCAAACTCGTAGAACCGTCCAGAGTTTCCTTCGACCAGCACGTGGCCGTTGATGAGCAACGCGGCGAAGTTGTCGCCGGCGTCATCGTGGTTGGGGAAATCCGGACCGGCAACCCAGGTTCCGGGATCGGTCGGGCTCGAGCCCGGGGTGTAGATCGCGGTGTGTCCGGTGCTCGCTCCGGAATGCAAGGCGCCAGTGGCAAATACGGTTCCGTTAGGACGCAGGATCGCCGGGCCAATTTCTCCCGGAGGACAATACTGGCCGCCACCGTACTGGATGCAGCCGACTTCCGGAGGTCCCATCAGGTTGGCGACGGTGCTGCCGTCAGAAACCCACATCTGCTGGTCGGGGATGTAGCGTTCCGAATTCGGAGCGTTGAGCACATCGGCGGTCAGCACGGTGCCGCCCGGCATCAGGGTCCAGCCTTCTTCGGCATTCCAGTCGCTCTTGCCGGAGCTTCCCATCGCCGTCCAGGTCATGGTCTTGGGATCCAGTTCCGCCATCTGCATGTCAAACTTGCGGCCGATGAGGAAATGTCCGTTGGGCAACATAGTGGAAGGCGAATCGCCGATGTAGTCCCAACCCGAAGGAGGGGTCAACGGCGTCCAGGTGTTGGCGACCGGATCGTAAACTGCGCCCAGGTTGGTGAAAGAGAACTGGCCGAAGTTATATTCGCCACCTTCAATCAGAACGCGGCCATCGGCCAGCGTCTGCGAAGCGAAGGCGTCGGGCGAGTAGTTGGAAGCCAGGCTGGCAACTTGCGACCAGGTTCCGTGGACGTAGCTGCCGTTGATATCGGGAGTCAGCTTCCACCAATCGCTGTCGTTGTAGCCCTGCGCCAGGACGGTGCCGTCGGTCAGCAGGAAGGTAAGCTGAGCGCCGTCGGGCGCCTGATGTGTCAGCTGGGTGATCGTCTGCGCCTGAGACAGGCCGCAGCAGGCAAGCAAAAGCACGCCAATCGCAAACAAGAAATTCTTCTTCAAGACAGTCCTCTTCTTCTTTCTGATAGTGGTACTTACGTTTGATTCGAACCCGGATAGGCCTGATCTCCAGACGTTGCTCGACCGCCAGGGGCTGGATGGCATGCTGAAAACCCGGTTCAGGAGTGACAGCATCGCGGCATGAGTTGAGGAAACGAGGCAAGCGATTCTGATTCATCGACCAGTCTTATGTCAATGTCCCAGGAAAGAAAAGGGGTAAGTTGACTGGAATTTGACAAATCGGGCGACGCTGCGGGTGCGAGATTCAGTTGGGGATGGACGCGAGCTTTGCTAGTCACAGTTCAGGAGTCGGGTACCACGTCGTAAGACCCAGAACGGCCGCCAATCGATTGCGCCCACACTAATTTCTTTGCAGCTATTACAAAGCTGTGTATTCTTTAATTTCAGTCAAAACTCAAAAGTCCAGTGGTTTAGAGAAGCGCAGCGATGCTCATGCCGGCAGCGGCCGGACAGGCAGGCAGTATCGGGCGCAGTGCTATGTCGTGCAGCATATCCTCGACCACCGTGCAAGGACCCTCGGGCAAGGAATAACCGTGACGGCACGCGAACCTCGGGAAAATCCGTCCATCATTTCTTTAAGGACTCCATTCATGACAAATGGCAGACAGGCTCTTTCTGTCCTTCTCAGCTTCAGCGTAACTCTCAGCGTTATTGGTTTGGATGGCTGCAAGAAGTCAGAACCAGCCCAGTCCAACCAGGCGCAGCAGGGACAAGGCCCGCAGGGTCAGGCTCCGGCCGCGACTTATGCCGCGCCTTCGGCAGACCAGCTCTACCAGTTGGTAGCTCCCATCGCGCTGTTCCCGGACAAGCTTCTGGCCCAGGTGCTGGCTGCTTCCACCTTCCCCGATCAGGTGAGCGCAGCCTATAACTGGCTGCAGCAAAATTCCAGCTTAAAGGGCCAGCAACTGCTGGACGCGGTCAACCAGCAGCCTTGGGATGACAGCGTGAAGGGTCTGACGCAGTTTTCGGATGTGTTGACGCAGATGGCAACCAACCTGTCGTGGACTTCGGCGCTGGGCGACGCGTACTTCAACATCCCCACCAGCGTGATGAATGCCGTACAGGTGATGCGGCAACGGGCGCAGCAGTCGGGCAATTTGAAGACCACGCAGCAGCAGACGGTAACGGTGGAGAACCAGGCTCCGGGTGCGGCCCCGGCACCGGTTGATTCCGGTGAGGCGCAACAGCCGGTCATCGTGCAGCCGCCTCCGCAGACCATTGTCATCGAGTCGGCGCAGCCTACCGTGGTATACGTCCCCACCTACAATCCAACCGTGGTGTATGGAGCGCCGGTGGCAGTCTACCCGGGCTATTCGACCGGGGCTATGGTGGCCACCAGTCTGATCTCGTTTGGTGTTGGCGTTGCCGTGGGCGCGGCCATCAGCGGAGGCGGAGGATGTTGCGGATGGGGCTACAATTCGTGGAACTGCGGCTGGCATAACAACACCGTGGTCTACAACCACAACACCTACATTTCCAACTCCAACACGTTCGTCAACCGCAACAACTACTACGGACAAACAACGTTAACGTCAACAATTACAACCGCAACAACGTTAACGTCAACAATTACAACCGCAACAACGTGAACGTTAACAACGTCAACCGGAACAACATTAATAACAACAATTTCAACCGGAACAACGTTAACGGCAACAACGTCAATCGCAATAACGTGAATGGCAATAACGTTAACCGAAACAACATGAACGCCAACAACCGGGCCAACAACCTGGGCTACAGCGAACCCAAGTTCAGCCAGAAGGACAATGCTGCCAGGTACCAGGGCGACAGCCTGGGTCAGAACCAGCGCAACCAGGGCGGCAATCGCGGGCAACAGCCGAACTTCAATCAGAACCGCCAGAATCCGGGCCAGAACCGGCAGAACGCAGGCGCGCCAAAACCCTGGCCAGCAGCGGAACAATGCTGCTCGCGGATACGGCCAGCAGGCTCAGAACGGCGGCGGCAAGAGCGCCTTCAGCAGCTATGGCCAGGGCGGAAACACGCGCACCAATAGCGCTCGCGGGCAGCAGAGCCTGCAAGGCAACCGCGGTGGCGGAGCTTCCGCTGCTAACCGCGCACCGCAGCAGCAGCGTGCTGCTCCGCAGCGGAGTGCACCGGCTCGCGGCGGCGGCGACCGCGGCGGCGGACGCCGTTAATGCCAATGGCCTGGACAATGATCGACCGAACTCTGAAGCAGGAGACGAAGTTCATGCAATCTGCACCGCGCATTTCGATGGCTCGAGTGGTTTTGGCGGCTGTGGTGTTGTCGCTTTTCTATGTGGGTGTTCCGGTGGTTGCTCAACAGGGCAACGAAAAGACCTTCGCCTCACCCGGTGATGCCGTGCTGGCTCTATACAACGCCGCCAAGAGCGGCGATAGCGCGACGCTGAATGCGATCTTCGGAAACTCCGCTAACGAAATTCTGCATACCGGCGACGATGTTGCCGACAAGAATATGGCCTCGAAGTTCGTCTCGCGCTATGAGCTGATGCGTCGTGTGGTTATCGAGCCGGACGGCAGCGCCACGCTCTATGTGGGCGCGGAGAACTGGCCATTTCCTATTCCCCTGGTGAAAAACGCCAGCGGTGCGTGGTATTTCGACACCGAAACGGGAAAGCAGGAAATCCTCTTCCGTCGGGTCGGCACCAACGAGAATGACGCCATTGACATTCTGCATTCCCTGGTCGATGCCCAGCACGACTACGCTTCCGTATTGCGTGATGGCGACAAGACCAAGCACTACGCGGCGAAATTCATGAGCGATGAGGGCAAGCAGAACGGGTTGTACTGGAAGACGGGCGACAACGATCAGCCCAGCCCGATCGGTCCGCTGCTGGTCTCGGCTTCGGCGCAGGGATACAACATGCAGCAGGGCAAGCAGTCTCCCTATCACGGCTACTACTACCGCATCCTGACCAAGCAAGGCGCGGCAGCCAAGGGTGGTGCGCGCGATTACATGGTGAATGGCCAGCTGGCCAAAGGCTTCGCTTTCGTGGCCTATCCGGCGGAATATCGCAATTCCGGTGTGATGACGTTTATCGTCAACCAGGACGGCCAGGTCTATGAGAAGGACCTGGGTACGGATACCGAAAAGATTGCCGCGGCGATGACGGAATACAATCCCGACAACACCTGGAGTCCAATCGAGTAACCCGCTACCGGTTCAGACAAAAAAGGGCTTCAACGGATGTGTATCTGACCAACCGTTAAAGCCCTTGAATTTTGACGTCTGGTGCTAGGTCAGCGGGCAGGCGGGATGATCGCACTGGCAGGCGATTTCAACTTCGGCGGATCCTGCGTCCCGGCAGGAGTCGCTACAGTACTTTTCACCCTTGGGAACCGTACACAGGCACGGCTCGTGGGCGCAGGTCTTTACTTCTTGTTCTGCCATCGTAGTCTCCTCTAATGCAGGGTCTTGATCTCGACGCTACGGCGAGTTGGATTGCCGGATGAATGAGATTGTTGCCTGCGGTGGGCGGTTAAGTCAAATGAAGAGAAACTGCGACACGCGACTCAGGACTGCGTGGCGGCCACCGCTTTGGTGGCGGCTTTCACCCGTACGGTGAAATATACGGTGCTGCCTTTTCCTGGCATGCTCTCCAGCCAGATCTTGCCGCCCATCAATTCGACCAGTTGCGCCGAGATGGCCAATCCCAGGCCGGTACCTCCGTATCTGCGGGTGTTGCTGCCATCGCTCTGGGTGAAGGGTTCGAAGATGTCTTTTTGTTTCGCCGGCGATATGCCAATGCCGGTATCTGCAACCCGGAAGAGTAACTCCAATTCGTCCTCAACCTGCGAGATACGCTCAACGCTGATGGTGATGCTGCCCTGATGCGTGAACTTGACAGCGTTGCCTGCCACATTGACCACCACTCGCCGCAGGCGTTCCTCGTCGCCGATTATTCGGTCGGGTATGGCAGTATCCAGATCGCACCAGACGTTTAAGCCAATTTGCTGGGCCTCGGTAATCAGCGGCCGAAGCGTTTGCCGCATCATTTCGGCGAAGGAGAACGGAGCGTAATTCAGGGTCAACAGTTTGGCGTCGAGCCGGGTGAAATCGAGCAGACCGTCGATCAGTCGTAGCAGGGCATTGCCGGAAGACTGCACGGTCATCAGGTACTCGCGTTGCTCGGCGTCGAGGGAGGTATCCAGCGCCAACTCGGCCATGCCCAGAATGCCGTTCATGGGAGTGCGGAGCTCGTGGCTCATGTTGGCCAGGAACTGCGTCTTGGCGCGGCTGGCTTGCTCGGCCAGCTCCTTAGCGGCGATGAGTTCGGCTTCATTCTGCTGGCGAACCCGCTCCAGAGCGTCACGCTGCAGGCGCGCCGACAGAACGGAAGCCATGTAGGTCGAGACATCTTCCAACAGTTGCTGGTCATGCCGCGTGTAGTCGGAAGCCTTGTTGGCCACCACAATCAAGCCTATCGCCTTTCCCTGATAGAGGACGGGAACCGCCATCGACCTCTCGATATCGGTGTGACCGTTGGGCACGACTCCCGGGTCGTTGTTAAAGAACGCTGCTTTTCGCTCAAGAGCGACAGCCCAAATCCCTGCCCAGACTTCGTGTGGGAAACGAGCGTCTTTGTTGGCAACGCGGCAGCTTTCCCAGACCTCCTCGGTCATGGAGGGAACAACCAGGTCGCCGTTCTCGGCGATGTAGCCGAACAGCCCGTGCTTGCTGTCCGTGCTCTTCAGGACCATCTGCAGAACCTGTTCGTAGATTCGCTCGTCCGAAACAGTCAGGAACAAGTCGAGAATCTGGTTGCGCAGGATAAGACTTTGCCGCGAGAGATGAAGCTCTGCTTCGGCTCGCTTGCGCAGACTGATGTCGTGGGCGATGGTGGAGATGCCGAGAATGTCGCCGTTTTTACTGAGGATGGGAGAGATGGCCAGGGAGACGTCGAGCCGGTCACCGTTTTTCCGCTGACAAACGCTGTCGAAGCGTTCGAGGCGTTGACCACGTCTCATCTTCTCCAGCACCTCCGGTACCTCCGATAAGCGCTCTGGTGGAATGATCGTGGCTATGCTCTTACCGATGACTTCTTCTGCAGAATAGCCAATCATCTCCTGGGCAGCGCGGTTCCAGGAAACGATGGTGGAATCCAAAGCGCTGCCTATGATGGCGTCGGCCGAAGAAGTAACGATGGCGGCCAGTTGCGAGTCCAACGCCTCTGCTCTCTTACGCACCGTGATATCGCTAAGTATGCCATCGGCATACGCGGTTCCATCGTGCTGGTGAGTACGAAGAGCGCGGTCATAAATCCAGACCCAATGCCCGTCGTTATGGAGCGCTCGATACTCGATGTCGAAGACCGCCTGCTGCGAGAACAGCGCGCGGTAGGCTGTGGCTACCCGCTCCAGGTCGTCGGGATGAATACGCGCCCGGAACCATTGTTGACCGCCTGCTACAACCTCTTCCGGCTTGTAGCCAAGTACCCCTTCTATGTTCGGGCTCAGGTAACTAAGCTCGCCTCCCAGGCTACAGGTCCAGGTGACGTCGGGAAGATTCGCCAGCAGCCGCCTATATTCCTGTTCGCCCTGGCGGAGCTGCTGTTCGGCTTTTTTCATGAGGCTGATGTCCAGGCCTACGCTCAAGACCCAAGGCTTGCCATCGTGAGTAATGCGGACACCGGCTAAGTAGCAGGGAATGACGGCGCCGGACTTAGTGAGCCAGGCAGTTTCGATCTCAGAATGTCCGGCTTCCAGAACTGTAGCCATCCACTCGGGCATTTTTTCCCGGTAGTCCGAGGCAATGGTGTCGCGAGCAGAAATCTGCAGCAGCTCTTCGTCGGAGTAGCCAAGCGTTTGCTGAAAGCGCCGGTTCCAGCGCAAGAAGTGTTTTTCGCTGTCAACAACGCAGGCGATGCCCGGCAGATGGGCCACCACGGCCTCGAAGTTGGCTCGCTCTGAGGCTGCTGTTTCCTGGTCGATTCGCCGGAAGCGCAGCGCGACAGCGCTGATCAGCATTGTCGCCACGGTAAAAAAAACAATGGTGATCAGGTGCGACTGCCACAGGCGCAGGTGTGGGAGGAAGGCTGTCTTAGCCAGTTCGTAAGCGATCGTGGCCAGCAGGGCGGCCAGACCACTGTACAAAACCTTGATCGAATTCGATCGTCTCGACATGTGCGCGAAGGGCGTCGCACTGGGCGCAAGAGACACCTGCCGCTGATTGTAGGGAGACCGGGAGGCAAACCTATGTGACGCCGGTCACTCACCCGCGGGTCGGTGAATGGCCCTTCGGCAGACATATAGGCGGTGGGTCGAATGAGAAAAGCGGCGGTTCGTGACCGCCGCTTCCTGATGGTGCAGACAAGCCGGTTACTTCACGACCTGCAAATCGTTCTCAACCTGGAAGACATCGCGGACTTCGTTGGCTGCGATGTTAGCCAGGTTTTTGTCGCCTTCGCTATGCACATATCCCTTCAGCGTCACCCGCTGACTGTCGACGATGATGTGGATACTGGGCGCGGCTTCCCAAAAGTATTGGGACAGCCCACCGCTGCGGGCGAGCGCGTGATAGACACGGACGCGCGCTTCCTCGTCGAACGGGGAGGGCCGCAGGATCTGAATGTTGTTGACCACCTTCTCCACACCTTCTATGCGCTTAACGGCATGCTCGGCATCGGACTTGGTCTGGCCATGCTCACTGGTCAAGCTGCCCGTCAGAATTACGGTACGACCTTGCACGCTGAACTCGAGATCGTCAAACATGGAGTAATAGGGAAGCATCAGCAGATCGTGGCGCACCTTCTTGGCAATGGCAGCTTCGGCCGGATCGCTGGAAGGGATGCCGTGTTTTCCGTAGTCGGCTACCACCGGGCCATTGCTGGCGATCGCCTGCTCTGACGATAAGGGTTGCCCTCCCGGGGCCATCTGGGCGGGCTGCGCCGTCTGCGCGGCGGCAGTCATCGATAAACTGAGCAGCAAGCCGGAAATCATCAATAATTTATGCATATTCTCGTTCCTCCAAAACTTCTTACCTGGCAGAGGAAGGTAATTACCTATTGGATGGAAACAGGAACCGGAAGGAAGCTGTCAGGGCGGGACTTGCAACAAGACTTAACAGAAAATTCCAGGGGCCATGAGCGCAACTTGTAGGCTGTGTGGGGGTTAGCAATCGCAGACCGAGCGGCCGAATTGTCCGTCTAAATTCGCAAAAAATCCAGCTCTCCTGGTCATATCATTGCCCGCCGGCCAGCCAAAGGCTTATAGTCAACAGTTTGCTTCGTAGATTCGGCGTTGCCCAGGTGCCGATCCAGCAAACGCACGCAAACTTCTTTGCGGCTGGAGCTCACCATGACCAAGCGTTCCGTTCTCTTACTTTTCCTCATTACGTTTTTTCTAGGCAGCTCGCTTTCTGCCGATGAAGGCATGTGGCTGTTCAACGCCTTTCCTAAAGACAAAGTGCAAGCCAAGTACGGTTTTGCGCCCGACCAGGCGTGGCTCGATCACGTGCGACTCTCGTCCGCACGCGCTCCCAGTGGTTCGTCATCCTTCGTCTCCGCCGATGGCCTCATCTTTACCAATCACCACATCGCGCAGGAATGTGTACACGACCTCTCCACTGGCGGCAAAGATTACATGAAGAATGGTTTCTACGCGGCTACCCGGGCCGAAGAAGCCAAGTGCCCGGGCGTCGGGTTCGTCGTGCTGCAGAATATTGAAGATGTGACGGCGAAAGTCAACGCAGCGGTAAAGCCGGGCATGTCGACCTCCGACGCGGGAAAAGCGCAACGCGAAGAGATGAGCTCGTTGGAGAAAGAGTGCTCCACTGGCGGAATGCGCTGTGACATCGTCACCCTCTACTCGGGAGCGATGTACAACTTATACAAGTACAAAAAGTATGATGACATTCGGCTGGTATTTGCGCCGGAGTTCGACATCGCTTTCTTCGGCGGCGATCCCGACAACTTTGAATATCCTCGCTACGACCTCGACATCTCGTTCTTCCGCGCCTATGAGAACAATGAGCCGGCGAAAGTTACGGATTACCTGAAGTGGTCGCCGCTCGGCGCCAGCGCCGGAGACCTGGTATTCGTGTCCGGCCATCCGGGACGCACAGGACGTCTGTTGACCATGGACCAGTTGGCGTTCCTGCGCGACTATCAGTATCCGCTGCAACTGAACTCATACTCTCGCCGCATTGCCATGCTACAGAAATACAGCGCCGAGTCGGCGGAGAATGCTCGTCAAGCGGAAAGTGATGTTTTCGGCCTGCAGAACTCCTTCAAGGCAGTCACCGGCTACCTGGGCGGACTGAAAGATAAAGACCTCATGGCCACAAAGGCCGCTGACGAAAAGAGCCTGGAGCAGTTCGTCAGCTCGAATTCGGAACTGAAGAAGCAGTATGGCGATCCCTGGGCCGAGATTGCCAAGGCGGTCGATGTCCAGAAGCAGATTTACAAACCGCTGGCTTACCTCGACAACCTGGGCGGCTTCCGTGGCGACTTGGCGCATGACGCGCGCGACATCGTGCGGGCAGCCTACGAAAAGCAGAAGCCAAGTAAGGAACGCATTCGTGGCTATCAGGATGCCCAATTGCCCACGCTGGAACAGCGTCTGTTCTCCACCGCGCCAATTTACAAGCCGCTGGAGCAAGCCCTGCTGGGCGAGAGCCTGGGCGAGATGAAGGACGTTCTGGGAGCGGACAACGCCGACGTGCGCAAAGCGCTGGCCGGCAAGGCACCCGAAGAGCGCGCGGCAGAAGTCATCGGCGGCACCAAACTGGACGATGTTGCCGTCCGCAAGCAGCTTTATGAAGGTGGTTTGGCCGCGGTCAACGCCAGCACCGATCCTTTGATCGTCATGATGAGGGAAGTGGAGCCCGACGCGGCCGCCATTCACAATCGCGACGAAGACGAAGTGCAATCGGTCCTCCGCCAGGATGGTGGATACATCGGCAAGGCGCTCTTCGCTCAGAAAGGCCTGAGCGTTCCTCCCGATGCCACCTTCACTTTGCGGCTGAGCTATGGCGCGGTGGAAGGCTACAAGCTCGACGGCAAGAACGTGCCCTGGTTCACCACCATGGGCGGAGCCTACGAGCATGCAGCAAAGCATGGCGACAAGCCGCCGTATCAGCTTCCCGAAAGCTGGGTGAAGAGCAAATCGACCATCAACCAAAAGACGGTCTATGACACGGTGTCGACGCCTGACATCATTGGCGGCAACTCCGGCAGTCCGGTCATCAACAAGGCGGGCGAGGTAGTCGGGATTATCTTTGACGGAAACATCGAGTCGCTGGCGTGGAACTTCGCCTACAGCGACAAAACGGCGCGCGCGGTTGAGGTTGATTCACGCGCCATCACCGAAGCGTTGCGGAACATCTATCACGCCGACACGCTACTGAACGAACTGATGGGACCGCAAACGGCAACCCCGAACAAGGCCACCAAGATGACGAAGCCAGCGAGCCGGATGTAACTCACGGCGAGGCAAGGAAAAGGGCGCGATTTCGGTCGCGCCCTTTGTTTTGGTGACTGCGTTCGCTGTTACGCTGCTGTGGCCCGATTGTCATTGGCAGCATTCTGCAAGCCGACTGCGTCCGACGGGTTGACCTGATGCATCTCGCGATAGTGCTTGGGCGTGGTGCCTACCAGGCGGCGGAAGACGCTGGTGAAGTGGCTCTGAGTTTCGAAGCCTACCAGGGTAGCTACCTCGGCCAGTGCGGTGCGCGTCTCCCGCAGATGCTCCTGCGCGCGCTCCACCCGCTGCCGCATCACGTACTGGTGCGGAGTGGTGCCAGTGCTCGTTTTGAACAGCTTGGAGAAGTAATACTGGCTCATGCCGACCACCTGTGCCAGTTCGGACACTGACAGATCGCGCTCCACGTTCTCTTTGATGTGCGAGAAGACCCGCTGCAGCCGGCGTGGAGGCAGTCCGCCCACGACCTCGACAGGTGCGAGCGTGGCGTCCAGATAGGCGTCGACGATCTCCTCCTCGCGCTGCTCGTTGAGCGAATGCAATGCCAGGACAAGGACGTTCATTCCCTCGGCCTTGGCGCCGCTGTGGGCGGAGTAGGCGTCGTTGCACAACGCGGCGCGGACTCCCGGCACGCGATTGGCAGCCACCGAGGCTCCCACGGCCCGGCTGCTGATGATGACCCCACGTTCGGCGTCATGACGTAAAACCGAGAGCGCTACCTGCTCGGCGTAATCGGAGCGGGTCTGCGACTGCACCGCTGGCGCCACATCGCTGACTTCGTGCCCCTTGGCAATTAACTTTGCGGTAAGCCGCTCTTTCGCCTGGTTACCAGCTTCATCAGAAGCGATTGCGATTCGCACTTACTTGTCCCCCTTAAGCACTAATGTCATTTCGAAAAACGGTTTCACAGGAACCCAAATCCTCAGCTAACTTGCCAGCGACTCTATTGCGGACGGCTGCGCGTCACTGTGGGACGGCGTCCGTCGGCAGGGACGGCATGCTTCCTCCACCCCACCGGCTGGTTGCGCCATTTGCTCCACCAGGTACTGGTTCATCACATCGGCGCCCCGCAACGTAGCTCCGCCTTGCAGCAACCGGTCCAGTAACTTCTGACCTTGCGTATCCATGGCGGTCAACCCGGAGAGATCCACCGTGATGGCTAAGCTTGCGCCGGCGTGACTGCGATCGTCGCAGACGCGCTGTAACTCGTCCACCCAGGGACCAACCAATCGACCTTCCAACACCAACCAAAGAGCGCCAGGATTTTCGACAATGCTTATGCGCAACACCCAAATCCACCGTCGTCATCTTGCCGAATTGACTGCCGTTGGCTGTATTCAATGCAAATGGGATGCCAGTCCTACGGCGAAAGTGGTAGGAACATAAGCGATTGCAAACAGGACATTTAGTCGATTTTGTTGACTTTCGAGAGGTGTCAGAGGGTGACGTGTCAAAAAGCGGCGTCGAATTCTGGGCAGCCGTGACGGATATCCGACGCTAGGCACTCATGCTGTTGTCACTGCGGCTGATTTGCAGCTTTTCCATGCGGTAAAGCAGTGACGTACGCTTCATGCCCAGGCGAGCTGCGGCGCCCAGAGGACCGCCCACCACCCAGTTGGATTTCTCCAGCGCATCCAGAATGTGTTCGCGCTCGAGTTGACGCAACGTCCTGGCCTCAGCGGAGGGAATGACGTGCGGTGCTTCGCGAACCACCTTCAACTCGGACAGTGGGGCCCGCAGTTCGCCGCCACTGCTCAGGATGACCGCGCGCTCGATAAAGTTTTGCAGCTCGCGAACGTTGCCGGGCCACAAATAGCGAGTCATCGCCTCCAGCGTTTCGGAAGGTATCCGATTCACGGCGCGATTCATGCGGCGGGAGTACTTACTGGTGAAGTAGCGCACCAGAAGTGGGATGTCTTCCGTGCGCTCGCGTAGCGGTGGCAATGTGACGGGAAAGACATTGAGTCGATAGAACAAGTCGCCGCGGAAGCGGCCTTCGGCGACCATCGAGGTCAAGCTGTGGTTGGTCGCGGCTATCACGCGCACATCAACCTTCTGGGTAGAGATGCCTCCCAGGCGTTCGAACTCCTGCTCCTGAAGGACGCGCAGCAGCTTAGGCTGTAGTTCCAGAGGAATGTCGCCAATTTCGTCAAGAAAGAGGGTTCCCATGTGGGCCAGTTCGAAGCGCCCGATCTTGCGCGCGATGGCGCCGGTGAAGGCTCCGCGTTCGTGGCCAAACAGCTCGCTCTCCAACAAGCCGGTCGGGATGGCGGCACAATTGATCTTGACGAAAGTGCGTTCGCGCCGGGAGCTGCGGTCGTGAATGGCCCGGGCTATCAGCTCTTTGCCGGTACCGGTTTCCCCTTGTATCAACACTGTCGATCCGGTGGGGGCTACCGTATCAACCTGCTGTAAAACGTGGCGTAACGTGGTGCTGGAGCCTACGATGTCTTCGAAATCCTGTTCGGTGCGGATTTCATCTTCCAGGTAAGACTTCTGCTCGGTCACCCGCTCGACGTTTTTCGAGAGCCGGCGGTGTTGCAACGCGTTATTAATGCCGATGGCGATCTGGTGAGCTACCTGCTTCAGGAAGTCGAGTTCGCCTTGACTGAAAGCGCACTCTTTGCGGCTGCCCAGGGTCAGCACACCGACCGAAGTTCCCGTGCTGCTCAGCACCAGCGGCAATGACATGCTGGTACGTAGACCTTCGCTGTCCGCCACTTTCAGACCGTTGGAGTTGGTAAACGGCACCGAGCCGGGGCCGCTGCCTACCATGATGGGCTGGCCGGTGCGAAACGCCTTACCGGAATTGGAATGGAGTATCGAAATTAGCATGTCCTGCTGGAGAAATCCGCGACCATGGGGGAAGTCGAGAGCATGGATGCGCAGCATGTCAGGATATTCATCGTCGGGCAGCAGCAGGGAAGCCGAATCGTGCGCAATGACGCGTCGCAAGCTGGTGGACAACGCCTGGAAGAGCTCGCGCAATTCCAGGTTCGACACTACGCTGTTGTTGACTTCCAGCACCAGTTGCAGGCGATCGCGCTCGCGCCCCAATTCCAATTGCAGGTCGAGCCACTCTTCGTAATGGAGGGCGTTATCGAGGGCTACGGCGACCTGGGCGGCGACCAGCTTGGCAAAGTCCAATTCGATATCGCTGTAGCCGCCCTCCGACGCGCGTCCGAATCCCAGTGCGCCAATCCGGCGATGAGCCGACGTCAGCGGCAGGGTGCAGAACGACGAAACCCCGTGCTCGCGCAGCAACTCACAGGTTTCCGGATACCCCTCGAGCTCGCCGAGAGTGCCAAAATTCCGTATCTCCTGCGTTTTCCAGACTTCGCCTGATGGCGAAGCGTCAACCGGGAACTGCATGCCTTTTGCGTCACAGCTGGTGCCTGATGACTGCAGGATGTGCAGCGTCATGACGTCGTGCGCTTCGTCGTGGAGCGCCACGCTCAGATAGTGGAAACCCAGGAATTGGTCCAGGCACTCCGCCAGTTTATTGAACAGTTGCGACAGATCCCGGTGGGAAGCGATGGCTCGCGAAACTTCCATCAGAGCCAAATACTTGCGCGCATTTGCATCGCGGTCATTGGTCATGGTTGCGCGTATCGTTCCACCCAGCCCTCAGCGCAGGCCGGCAAGCTAATCAGTGTGTCAGACCCCAAAGTGCGTAGCGTGCTCAGACATGGCAAGCGAGAGTTCCTCTCTTGCGACATTCTGGTTGTGTTTCATGATATCAATCATGAAAAGTTCCACAAATTTATTCAGATTTTCCGACGCTATATTCAAATAATGCCATTAGCGTAGTGATTGCCGGAGGATGGGGGTTGGGTGGGCGTCGGGAGGGAACATTGTCGAGAGCGATGTTTTGGATTGCGGGCAATGTTTTCTGTAGCTTAGACCGGAGATGATGAATCTTTAGTTCGCGTCGGGAAGGACCGCCACCGGCAATACACCTTGATGGCGACGACGCATTCAGGAGACATACCAGTAGATTCCGTTACCATGCCTGCGAGGAGAATTTAACGTGATCAGTAAAAACCCAGCTCCGGGCGCCCCGGGAATTGAGCCACGTTGGACTGGTGGTGCGAAGGATGCCGTGGGGACCGCCTACTCGGTGTCCAGCCGGCTTTGGTACACGTTGGCCAACGGGATCAACACTGAGGTCTACTATCCCACCATCGATTCGCCTCAGTTGCGCGACCTGCAGTACATGGTGTCCGACGGCGAGACCTTCTTTCACGACGAGCGCCGTAACACTATTAGCAAAGTTGAACTGCTCGATCCCGGCGCACTGGGATTCAAGATCACCAACACCGATCCCGCAAGGGCGCTATTCCATCGAAAAGCAAATCATCGGCGATCCTCACCTCAATTGCCTGCTGATCCACACCAAGTTCAACGTGGCGCCAGAATGGCAAGGGCGTCTTCATTTGTATGTCATCTGCGCGCCGCACCTGGAAATTGGAGGATGGCATAACAACGCGGAAGTGCTGGTAAGGAAGGGAATGCGATATTTGGTGGCCTATCGCAACAACTATCATCTGGCGTTGGGTACGCCGGCGGGGATGTCCAAGCTTTCTGTCGGTTACGTGGGCGCAAGCGATGGCTGGACCGACCTGGCGCACAACTTCAAGATGGATTGGGAATACGACTCCGCCACCGACGGCAACGTTGCCCTGACCGGCGAGATTGATCTGTCCCGGGGAACGGAGTTTACGCTCGGCCTGGCGTTTGGCCGAAGTCCCCACAGCGTGGGAGCCACTCTCTTCCAGTCGCTGTGCGTCCCCTTCCAGACGAACCTTGCCAGCTTCATCGACCAGTGGCACCGCACCCGCAAACGCCTGGCCGTGATTGACATGAACCATGGCAAGATCAGCCCGCGCGCCTCCCGCATGTTTGCCGACAGCATTAACCTGCTGCTGGCCCATGAGGACAAGGCCTACCCGGGCGCCATGATCGCCAGCTTAAGCATCCCCTGGGGCGAAGACAAAAGTGATGATGAGCTGGGCGGCTATCACCTGGTGTGGACACGCGACATGGTGCACTGCTCCAGCGCCCTGATGGCGGCCGGTGACACTACTACCACGCTGCGCGCCATGATCTACCTCGCCATCACCCAGCGCGAGGACGGCGGCTTTTACCAGAATTTTTGGATCGACGGACGCCCTTACTGGACAGGCATTCAGCTCGACGAGGTAGCATTCCCCATCATCGGCTGCTGGCGGCTGTGGAAGAGCAACGCGCTGGGCGATTTCGACCCCTATCCGACCGTCTTCCGGGCTTGCGCCTATCTGATCCGCGAAGGCCCTGCCACCGCTGAAGAACGCTGGGAAGAAGCCGGCGGCTTTTCGCCTTCCACGCTCGCCACCAACATTGCCGCTCTCATCTGCGCGGCGGAAATGATCGAAGCTCGCGGCGACAAGCACACCGCCGACTTCGTTCGCACCTACTCAGACTTCCTGGAGTCGCACGTCGAGAAGTGGACCGTTACTAACGACGGCACGCTGTTGCCCGGGGTCAAGCGGCACTACATTCGCATCAACCCCGCGACCAGCCAGCAAGGTTCGATGGGCGAGGAGAACCCGGATCGCGGCGAGTTGGTGCTTGCCAATCAGAAGCCGGGCGACCGTGCCGTGTATCCCGCCAACCAGATTGTCGACCATGGATTCCTCGATCTCGTGCGCTTCGGCATTCGCCCGCCGGGCGACCCGCTCATCGAAGACTCGCTGAAGGTGATCGACGCGGTGCTGAAAGTCGACACGCCCTTTGGCCCATGCTGGAAGCGCTATAACCACGATGGTTACGGACAGCGCGCCGACGGCACGTCGTTCAAGGGCTGGGGCGTGGGCCACGCATGGCCGCTGCTGATGCTGGAGCGCGCTACCTACGAATTGGCTTGTGGTCGCAACATCGATGTCTACTTACGCGCCGCCGAAGGCTTCGCCACCGGTATCGGCCTCTTTCCCGAGCAGATCTGGGATGCCCCGGACATTCCGGAGCAGCACATGTTCTTTGGCAAAGCCACCGGGGCGGCAATTCCGCTGATGTGGGCGCATGCCGAGTATGTAAAATTGCTGCGATCGGTGGTCGATAACAAAATCTTCGACCGAATCGATCCCGTGGCCGAGCGCTATTGCAACGATAAACCCCGTCCGGTAATCGAAGTATGGAAGATGAATCGACAAGTGCGTTCCGTGCCGGCGGGAGCTCTGCTCCGCATTCAGGCGTCCTCGCCCTTCGAACTGCACTGGAGCGACGACGAGTGGAATACTCCACGCGACACCAGCTCCACCCCCACTGCCCTGGGAGTGGAGTACGTGGATATTCGCATCGATAACGCGCAAAAGGCGCCTTTGCGATTTACGTTTCGCTGGCCGTTGGATAATCAATGGCAAGCCCAGGATTTCGCGGTCGCAATCGAACAACCAACCCACACCATGAGCATCAGAAAGGCGGCGACGGGTGAGTAGCAACGTAGACACATCGGTTCGGGGAAAAGAAACGGCCACAGCCAAGGGGGAGAAGTCTGACCCCAAAGAAGAGCCCAAGAGCGGCTCGCACAAGGACGCGGCGGATCAGCAGAAGCTGGAATCGTTATGCATCAACACCATTCGAACTCTGTCCATGGATGCCGTGCAAAAGGCCAACAGCGGCCATCCCGGCACGCCCATGGCCCTGGCGCCGCTGGCGTTCGTTCTATGGGACCGCTTCCTCAAGCACAATCCCCGCAATCCCGATTGGCCCGGACGTGATCGCTTCGTCCTGTCCAACGGCCACGCCTGCATGCTGCTCTACTCCATGCTGCACCTTACTGGCTACGATCTCTCGATCGACGACATCAAGCAGTTCCGCCAATGGGGATCGAAGACGCCGGGACATCCCGAGTATGGCATCGTCCCCGGATTAGAGGTAACCACTGGCCCGTTGGGCCAGGGCGTAGCCAACTCGGTTGGCATGGCGATAGGCCAGCGCTGGCTGGCGGCGAAGTTCGATCAGAAGGGCAATGATCTTTTCGACTACCGCACCTACGCCTTTTGTGGCGATGGCGACTTGATGGAAGGCGTCAGCAACGAAGCAGCTTCGGTCGCCGGACACCTTGGCCTGTCGAACCTGATTTGGTTCTACGACAACAACCACATCACCATTGAGGGCAGCACCTCGCTGGCCTTCACCGATGATGTGGCGACGCGCTTCCGCGGCTGGCATTGGAATGTGTTGAACATTGCCGACGTCAACGATCTCGATTTGATCGATGTGGCCATCCGGGCGGCGCAAAGAGAGGAGTACCGTCCGACTCTGGTGATCGTTGACACCCACATCGGCTGGGGCTCTCCCAATCGCCAGGACACCAAGGAAGCTCACGGCGAGGCGCTGGGCGCGGACGAAGTCCGGCTTACCAAGATCGCCTACGGCTGGCCGCCCGATGCGCAGTTCCTGGTGCCCGACGAAGTAAAGCAGTACATGGGCAAGGCCGTGGACCGCGGCGCCAAGTGGGAGGCCGAATGGGACAAGAAGTATCAGGGGTGGACCAAGGACAACCCAGACTTGGCAAAGATGTGGCAGCAGATGGAAAAGCGTGAGCTGCCCGCGGATTGGGACAAAGATATCCCGAAGTTTCCGGCCGATGCGAAAGGAATTGCCACCCGCGAGTCAGGCGCGAAAGTCCTGAACGCCGTCGCCGCCCATGTCCCCTGGCTCATCGGAGGCGCGGCCGATCTGTCTCCCTCCACCAAGACGCTCATCAAGGACGGAGGCGACTTCGAGAAAGGCAACTATGGCGGACGCAACTTCCACTTCGGCATCCGCGAACACACCATGGGTTCCATCCTGAGCGGCATGGCGCTTTCGCACGTTCGCCCATACGGGTCAACCTTCTTCATGTTCTCCGACTACATGCGGCCCACCCTTCGACTGGCGGCGATGATGGAGTTGCCGGTCATCTACATCTACACGCATGACTCCGTCGGTTTGGGGGAAGACGGCCCGACTCATCAGCCTATCGAGCACTTGATGTCGCTGCGCGCCATCCCGCGCATGATGACGATTCGTCCCGGAGACGCCAATGAAGTCTCCGAAGCCTGGCGGGTCATTATGCCGATGAAGAAACAGCCGGTGGCGCTGGTGCTCAGCCGCCAGGCCGTACCAACCATTGATCGCACCAAGTACGCCCCGGCTGCGGGACTCGCCAAGGGGGCGTATGTCCTGGCGGACTCAGGCGGCACACCGGATGTCATCTTTATCGGAACCGGTTCGGAGGTACAGTTGTGCGTCGACGCCTACGAGAAGCTCACTGCCGATGGGGTGAAAGCGCGCGTGGTTTCCATGCCGTGCTGGGAACTGTTCGCGCAGCAGACTCCGGAATACCGCGAAGAAGTCCTGCCGCGAGCGGTAAGGGCTCGCGTGTCGGTGGAGGCCGGCACCGCGTTCGGCTGGAGTGAGTACATCGGCCCGGATGGCTACGCCGTCGCGCACAGTGACTTCGGTGCGTCGGCCCCAGCGAAAGAGATATTCCAGCACTTCGGGTTCACCGTGGACAACGTTGTCGCCAAGGCTCGCGAGGTGATGAAGAAAGTCAAGGTATAACCAGGACAGTCTGGTGCCAGGGTACAAGCTATGCGTGGTTGTGTCAGGGCACGGCATCAGCCGTGCCGACACAGGTTTCTAAAATTGTCATCCCTAGGAGGCCTATAGGCCGACGAGGGATCTGCTTTTCGAACTTACGGCCGAGCTTCGTAAACGATGTTGAACGGTGTCTCTGTAGCGCGCCGAAACCGGTGGAAACCAGCCGACGAAACCACTTCCCGCATGCGAGCTTCGCCGGATTGCGCGCCCAGGCACAGCCCTACCTCCTGCGAGCGCGAACACGGCGTGCACAACAGAGTCGAGAATGAGTAGTACACCCGTCCCACCGGATTGAGATTATCTTTTAGATTATCGTTGGCAAAAGGCTCGACGATCATCCACGTTCCATCGGCGTGCAGTGAGCTGCGTACGTGAGCAGCAGCTCCCACCGGATCGCCCATATCGTGCAGGCAATCGAAAACGGCGACGAAGTCATAATCTTTCCCGGGATATTCCTTTGCCGTGGCGACTTCGAAAGTAACCCGGTCGCCTAAGCCCTCACGCTGTGCCGTCTCGCGAGCCGCCTCAATCGACTTGTCGTGATAATCGAATCCGTAGAAATGGGATTGAGGAAACGCTTTCGCCATCAGGATGGTGGAAGCGCCCTTGCCGCAACCTACATCGGCGACCCGCCCGCCGGCTTCCAGCTTCGCTTTTACGTCGGTTAGCGATGGAATCCATGAACTCACCAGGTTGGCCGCATACCCTGGCCGAAAGAACTTCTCGCAGCCGTGAAATACCCCGTCATCGTGCTCGTGCCAGCCCATTCCGGCGCCGGAGCGAAAGGAATCGGCAATGCGTGGGACCGCCGACAGGGATCCCAGCGCCAATTCAAACGCTCCCGGCAGATATGCCGGGCTGTCTTCGTTGGCCAGGGTAAAAGCCTGCTCTTCCGTCAGATGAAATTTGTTGGTCGCTTCATCATAGGTTACGTATCCGCCGGCAGCCTGCGATGACAACCATTCTCGAACATACCGCTCGTCGGTCCCCGTCTTGGCGGCCAGTTCGCCCGAAGTCATGGGCTGAGCGGCCAGCGCCTTGTAGAGTCCCAGCTTTTCGCCGATGACCACCATGCCTGCATGAACCGCGGCTCCCAGGTCGCCGACGAATTGCCCGATAAAGGCATTCAACTTGTCCATATCGATCGCCATTGGTAGCCCCCTCCGTGAGGCACTTGGGATTTTACCCCAGCTCCGGCCGATGAAGATTTTGTAAACGCTGTCACGCCAGAATTCAGTTGCAGTCGCGATGCACGGAAAGCAAATGGCACACATGGGTGAACAACTTCTCGTTTTGCGCTAACCTGTAGAAACTTTCCACGCCACGAAGCATCTGCCAAGAAGCACAAATTCTTCTGGAGCCTAATATGAGCACTCTGGTACAGGCATCGCCCCGCAAAATTGAAAAACCTTCCATGCCCAAAGGCGATTCCTGCCTGGTGGTGATCTTCGGAGCAACCGGCGACCTCACGCGTCGCAAACTCATTCCCGCTCTTTATGACCTGGCGTGCGAAGGCTGCACCAGCCGCGACTTTCAGGTCCTGGGCATCGGCCGTACCGAACTCGATGACGACAAACTGCGCGAGCGCCTGCACGAAGGCGCGGCCACGTCGAAAGACTCCCGCAACTTTACCGAAGATGGCTGGAACGATTTCGCCAAGCGCCTCCACTACCTGGTGGGCGATGCCAACCAGAAAGATTTCTACCCCAAGCTGAAAGCCAAAATAGAGGAGATGCAGAAGAACGGAGCCAGCCAGAACGTCATGTTCTACGTGTCCACTTCGGCGTCACTGGCACCGCCCATCGTGGAAGGACTCGGCGAGGCTGGACTGGCCCGCCGCGACGGCGGCTGGACGCGCATCATCCTGGAAAAGCCTTTCGGCCGCGACCTGAAGTCGGCGCAGGAGTTGAACGAGATCGTCTCCAAGGTGTTCGACGAGAGTTCGGTCTACCGCATCGATCACTACCTGGGCAAAGAGACGGTGCAGAACATCATGATGTTCCGCTTCGGTAACTCGATCTTCGAGCCGGTGTGGAACCGCGATCACATTGAGTACATCGAAATCACGGCCGCAGAAAAGCTGGGCGTAGAAGGCCGTGGCGCGTTCTACGAAGAAACCGGCGCGCTGCGCGACATGGTGGCCAATCACATGTTGCAGCTGCTGATGCTTACTGCCATGGAGCCGCCAGTGAACCTCGATGCTGATTCCGTTCGCACCCACAAAGTAGAAGTGCTGCGGGCTATCCCTCCCATGACCAGGGAAGAGGTGGCCAAGCGGACCATTCGGGGGCAATACGGTCCGGGAAAGATCGACCGCAAAGATGTTCCGGGCTATCGCCAGGAACCAGGCGTCAATGCCACCTCGCAGACGGAAACTTACGCCGCTGTCGAGTTTCATATCGACAACTGGCGTTGGGCCGGGGTGCCATTTTATGTGCGGGCAGGGAAGCGCCTGGCGAATCAGTTGACCGAAGTGGCCGTACACTTCAAGCGCACCCCGCAGGCGCTTTTTTCGCGCAGCCCGAAAGACGTCCACCACAACGTCATCACCTTGCGCATTCAGCCGAACGAGGGCATCTCGCTGAGCTTCGGCGCCAAGCAGCCGGGAATACAGATGCGTGCCAGTCGCGTCGACATGGACTTCTCCTATCGCGACGCCTTTGGCGCGGAGACGCCGGCCGCCTATGAAACGCTATTGCTCGACGCCATGCGCGGTGATCCCACGCTGTTTACTCGTCGTGACGAAGTAGAAGCCGAGTGGCGCATCATCACTCCCATTGAGGAAGCCTGGGCCGAACTTCCGCCGCCGTCGTTTCCCAACTATGCGGCGGGCAGCGAAGGTCCGGCGGATGCCGACAAACTGATCCGTTACGATCATCTGCGCTGGCGGTCGCTGGTCTCGACCGACGGACATCGCTCCTGATCGTGGTTATTTTGCTCATGGGCGTCACCGGATCCGGTAAAACCACGGTCGGTCGCGCCCTGTCTGCCAACCTAGGTTGGCGCTTCGCGGATGCCGACGACTATCACTCTGCTGCCAACGTGTCCAAGATGGCCGCGGGGATTCCCCTGACCGACAAAGACCGCGCGCCCTGGCTGCTGGCTTTACGTCAGGCGGTTGTGGAGTGGACGGCGGCGGGCGAAAATGTCGTGCTGGCATGCTCTGCTCTCAAAGCCGCTTACCGTGAAGAACTGGTGACCGGACCCGAGGTGAAGCTGGTTTACCTGAAGGCCAGCATGGAATTGATTGCTCAGCGTCTGGCCGGACGCAGCGGACACTTTATGAATCCGCATCTGCTGCAGAGCCAGTTCGACGCGCTGGAGGAGCCATACGACGTCGTTACAGTTGACGCCGGCCTTCCCTTAACCGAATTGGTGCTCAGAATACGTAGGGCCTTAGCCCTGTAGAGCCAAAGTGTGCATCTAACCTTAGTTCGTCCATGCCTACTAGTTCGAGAAAGCTCATCGTGTTGTGGATTCTGCTGGCGATTCTGCTGCTCGGCGCCGCCGGCTTCGTCTTTTTGCTGACGATACCTCCGCCGCTGGAGCGCTGGCTGCAAGGCCGCATTCAACTTGCCCTGCGGGAACACTATCGCAGCGAGGTGCAACTGCAAAACCTGCACGCCACCCTGATACCCAGCTTCGAAGCCACCGGCGACAACTTCGTTCTGCCCAACCGCGGCGACGGAGCGTATCTACCATTGATCATGGTCAAGCATTTCACCGTTCGCGCCGGCTTCTTCGAGTTGCTTCGCACGCCGGTGCATCTCAGTTGGGTCAAGCTGGAAGGGCTAGAGATTCATGTGCCGCCCAAGCAGGACCTCAATCCGGGCGAAGGTGCACTGCAGCCCAAGAGCCACACGCACCTGGCGTACTTCGTCATCGACCAAGTCGACGCCGATGGAGCGGAGCTCTACGTCCTGCGCAAAGATCCGTCGCGCGACCCCATGAACTTCGAGTTGCGCAAGCTAACGCTCCACAGCGCCGGCGTCGGCCGCCCCATGAAGTTCAGCGCCGAGCTTACCAATCCCACGCCTCCCGGTCTGATCGAAACTACCGGGCATTTCGGCCCGTGGAATTTCGATGAACCATCGGCAACCAAGGTCGACGGTCGCTACGACTTTCAACATGCCGACCTGGCAGTCTTCAACGGCATCTCCGGCACACTTTCTTCGACGGGGAACTACAGCGGAGTGCTGGAAAACATCGTGGTGGACGGGGCCACCGACACGCCCGACTTCAAACTCGACAGCGGCGGCCAGGCGGTTCACCTCACCACGCGCTTCCATGCCATTGTCGACGGAACCAACGGCAATACCTACCTGCAGTCGGTGAACGCGCACTTTCTCAACTCAGACATCAGCACGGAGGGAGAAGTGGCTAGCAGACCTGGCCAGCATGGTAAGACGATCTCGCTCGATGTCGACATCCACCACGCGCTGGTGCAGGACGTTCTGGCCCTGGCTGCAAAGTCCGATCCGGCGGCGTTGAGCGGCGAGCTGATTCTTAAAGCAAAGCTTGAGCTGCCGCCGGGCAAAGAGCCGGTTCTGCGCAAGATGAAGATGACCGGCATGTTCCATGTTTCGGATGCCAGGTTCACCACCGAGAAGATCAGCAACGCCATCACGGAGCTGAGCCGGCGCGGCCAGGGGAAGCCGAACGACACCAGCATCGCCAACGTGCCGGCCGAGTTCGAAGGCGACTTCGGATTGGGCACTGGCAGCCTGAGCTTCAGCAGGCTGCAGTTCGTGGTGCCGGGGGCGGTCGCGCAGGTGAAAGGCTCTTACGGTTTGCAGACTGAGGCGGTTGGCTTCGAAGGCGACGTGCGTCTCGATGCCAGGGTGTCCCAGACCATGAAGGGTGCCAAGCGCTGGCTGCTGGTACCGTTCGATCCATTGTTCAACAAACATGGTGCCGGAACCTACCTGCCGGTCGCCATCAGCGGCACCCGCCAGCATCCCGAGGTGAAGCTGCAGTTCAAGAAGCTGTTGTAAAGCCGTGGACTCTGGCTAGTGAATGGTGGATAGAGTTGGGAATTGGCAACTGGCAAAGAAAAACGCCAGCTGCGATGGTTATCAAAGCCCTCATCGCGACCAAAAAATCTGGTATCTACCTAAGCAACACCCTGGCGTGATCGCACTCCAAAATCTCGTTGTCATCCTGAGCGCAAGCGAAGGACCCCTACTGCCTACTATTTCTCCCCATGGCGACCGGCATCTTGCGCGCGGCCCTTCCACTGGCCTCCGCGCCCGGACCAATACCTGATTGCTGAATGAACGGTGGCCGCGGTATAAAAGACCGCCGCCACAGGCAGGCTCAACGCCCAACCCGGATTTAACCCGTAAAACCGCACCATCGGCAGATATGTGGCGATCATCAAGGCATAAGCGGCGCCCCCAGCCAGCGCGAGGCGCATTGCTCCGCTGAATACCAGGGCTACAGGCAGCACATACACCAGCAACATCCCCAGCACCGCTCCAATCAACAGCCACGCCGAATGCTGCAACTGGTTAAACGCCGTGCGCGCAATCATGTGCTCCACTTCCGCAAACGACTCATAGGGTCGCAGGCTGCGTGTCTCCGCGGTCGTCCCCAGCCAAACGCCGCCCCCGGTGCGCTTCACCGCACGAGCCAGCGCACAGTCGTCGATGATCTCATTCCGAATAGCGGCGATGCCGCCAATGCGCTCCAGCGCCGATGGCCGAATCAGGATGCAGCCGCCAGCAGCCCCCGCCGTCTTTCGACGCCGATCGCGAATCCAGGCGGGCGGATACAGCAGGAAGAAGAAAAACACGAACGCCGGAATCAGCAGCTTTTCCGCCAGGCTGCGACAGTGCAGCTTCACCATGAACGAGGCGATATCGTAGCCGCCGCCTTCTGCGAGCGAAATCAGCGATGCCACATTGTGCGAGTCATGTTCAATGTCGGCGTCGGTAAAGAGCAGAAAGTCGGGGCGCAACGGCAGGGCCTGCTCGACGCCTTGTTGCACCGCCCACAGCTTGCCGGACCACCCCGCAGGCAGAGGCTTCCCGGAGATGACGACGACGCTTTCCGCATGGGACGCGTCGCACCCGGCCGTGCCTGCCGCTTCCGCAGTCCCATCGGTGCTGTTGTCATCGATAACGAATATGCGAATTGAACCGGAATGGCTCTGCTGTAAAAGGGAAGTGACGGCGCGTCCGATGACGTCGGCTTCGTTGCGTGCAGGAATGACGACCGCGATGGATTTGTTGGCAGCCCCGTTGTGGTAACGGGCCACGCCCAGCCGCGAAACCCGCCAGAAGCCGCCGTGCCCCAGCAACAAGTACAGCCACGCGACATCGCACAGTAGTCCAAAGAGGAAGACAGGAGTCAGCACCGCTTAAAGAATATACTTTGCGGCGAAGAGCGAAAGGCGATCAGCGGCCTTCCTACGCTTCGCGCAACGCTTTCGTGATCGGCATTCGCGACGCGCGAAATGCCGGCAGCAGGCCGCCGACAAATCCCATGACCACGGCGAAGACAATTCCGAAGATCAGCACGTCGGGCGTGATTTTGAAGGCGAAGGCCATCTCGCTGAAGCTCTGGGTCTGGCCGGTTCCGGCCGTGTAGCCATTCATGGTGAAGGCCAGCAGGCACCCCAGGAGGCCGCCAATCAGCGCCAGCAAGACCGACTCCAGCACGAAAGAGAACAGAATGCTGAAGCGCGAAAAGCCCAGGGCGCGCAAAGTTCCAATCTCGCGCGTACGCTGGGCGACGATAGCGTACATGGTGTTCATGGCGCCGAACACTGCGCCTATGCCCATCACGATGGCCACAAATGCTGCCAGTCCCAGCAAGGTTTGCGCCGTCGGGCCGGCCAGATTCTCGTAGTATTTCGGCTCCGAGTCGACCTGCAGTTGCACTCGTGGGTTGGCGCGCACCTCCTTATCAAAGGAGGCCAAGGTTGCGGGATTGGCCAGCCGCAAGGTGAGCGACTCGCAGCCGCCGTTGCGCCCGATGGCCGGCGCCATGGCATCGTAGTCTCCCCAAATTTCGCTCTCGAACGAACTACCTTCCGCATCGAACAGGCCCACCACTTTCCAGCTTTTTTTCTGGATGTTGATGGTCGATCCGATGTCCAGACCGGTTACTCGATCGGCAATCTTCTTGCCCACAATCACTTCATACAGCCCAGGGGTAAAGTTGCGGCCTTCGACGATCTTGACACCGTTGCGGACCTGGAACGCCATAGGAGAGACGCCGCGGAACGTAATGTTGGCCGGCTGCCCGTCGGACTTTCGCGGCCGGTTGGTGAGCACCACCACCTCGCAGGATGCCATGGGCTTGCCCGACCCGTCGCGCGCCACGCGCGGATCGACCATCAACACGTTGGCGTCGCCAATGGCCATCCACGAAGTCAGCTCCGACATGGAGCCGCGCTGGGTGACGATACCATTCAGCGGCGAGCCGGTGGAGCGCAGGGCGATGCGGAAACCGTTCTCCATCGCCAGCAGCGTGACAAACACCGCCACCACCAGGCCAATGCCAAAGATGGCCAGCAGCGTGACCTTCCATCGCTGGCGAAGATTGCGCACGTTATATGAAAGTGGCAGCGCCATGTCGCTATTTGCCTTTCGCACTTCGCGGTTCGCCAGAATGCCCGGGGCGAAGTGAGGTGTCCCATAGACAGCGGGTTTTAACTTGTCGCTGTTCGCCTTTCGCTCTTCGCTTTTCGCCAGAATGCCCGGCGCGAAGTGAAGTGTCCGATGGATAGTAGTTGTTATCCTTCACATATACCTCATCGAGTAAAACTGACTGCCACCTTCCAAGCCTGCCAGCACCTGAGCGAAAGGCAAAAAGCGAACAGCGGCTTTTCTCACACTTGCCGCAGCGTCTCGGTAATCCTCGCCCGATAGCCGGTGATCGCCGGAAAGAATCCTGCCGCCAGTCCCAGCAGTAACGACACCCCGATACCGAACCCGATGGTCTGTGGCGACAATCCGAAGTTGGGGTACTGCGCCACGATATCGCCGATGAACGGCACCTGCGGCAGGACTTTCAGGATGCCCATGCTGATCAAGATGCCAACCAGTCCACCCAATGCGCCGATCAGCAGCGCCTCGCTCAAAATCAGCGTCATCACCAGGGTGGAGGAGAAGCCCAGCGTCTTCAGCACGGCAATCTCCTGCTGTCTCTCGCGCACCGCGATACTCATGGTGTTGGCCGTCACCAGCAGAATGGTGAAGGCCACGGCCAGTCCAATGCCGTTAAGCAGAAACGCCAGGTTGCCGGCCATGGCTACAAAGCCGGCAAGAAAGGCCTGCTCAGTTTCCGTTTTGGTCGGCGTGTCGCTGTTCTCAAAGGCCGCATCAATCGCCTTACTGATGGCGCCTGCCTGCTTGGGATCGTCAATTTTCTCGGTCAACCAGCCGATGCCGACTTTGCGCCCCGTGGCCTCGTCGAGATACTTGTAGTGGAAGTACATCGAGTTGAGGTCGGTGCCGGGGTACTTGGCTTCGTCGGTGTCGTAAATTCCATCCACCACGAACTCGAACGGGTGTCCCACGCGGTAGGGCGGAATGGTGCTCTCCATCTCAAAGGTATCGCCCACCTTCCAGCCGAACCGCTGGGCCAGCTTGCGCCCGATGATGGCGCCGCGCTGGTCGTGGAACCACGCCTGCTTGCGGTCTTCGGGAAGCTGAATCTCGGGATAGATTTCCAGGAACGTCTCCGGCTCGGTGGCGTAGTTGGCGAAAAAGTTCTTGGGATCGCGATAGACCCCGCCGAACCACGCGTTCATGACCGTCTGCTTCACGCCGGGAATGGCCGCTACTCGAGCCTTGTAGGTAATGGGCAGATTAAACACCAGGCTGACATAGTGCCGCGTGACCAGCCGCGAGGCGTTGCCGGCATGCAGCCCGAAGTTCACCGCTTCCACCACTGTCTGCAAGGTGCAGAACAGGAAGATACAGACCGACATCGCCAGCACCGTGCTGAGGGTGCGAATCCAGTTCTTCCGCAAGTGCTTCAGGACCAGGGGTGCGAATTTCATAAGATCGATACCGGGGAAACCGCCCTCGCAACTGCGAGGGGACTGATGGTTGCGCGTTGGCTTTTAGCTCTTAGCTTTTAGCACTTAGCCGTCAGCTCTTCGCCTATCGCTTTTCGCCAAGTCTCAGGCTGCGGGCTCCGATGCAACCATCGAAGGTTTTTGCCTCAAGCGAACAGCGAAGGGCGAATAGTGAACAGCGACCCAAGCCTGCTAAGAGCTAATAGCCAAAAGCTAAAAGCGGCCGTTCTCACGCCGAGAACACTCCCTTATCCAGATGGTGTTGCACTTGCGCCCGCGCGGCTGCCCGCGGATCGTGCGTCACCATGATGATGGTCTTGCCGAACTCCTGGTTAAAGGTCTCCATCAGGGTCAGAATTTCTTCCGCGCTCTGCGAATCCAGATCGCCGGTAGGCTCGTCTGCCACCAGCACCGTCGGATCCGTGACCACCGCCCTGGCAATCGCCACGCGCTGCTCCTGCCCGCCGGAGAGCTGCCGCGGATAATGCTTGGCCCGGTCGGCCAGGCCCACCACGCGCAGTGCGGTCAACGCGCGCTCGCGGCGTTCGCGCCCGGAGAGGGAAGTCAGCAGCAACGGCAACTCCACGTTTTCCACCGCGCTCAGCACCGGGATCAGGTTGTAAAACTGGAAGATAAAGCCGACGTTGCGGCTGCGCCACTTGGCCAGCTCGCCTTCGGAGAGCGGACCCAAATCCGTTCCCGCCACCATAATGCGCCCCGAGGTTACGCGATCGATACCCGCGATCAGGTTCAGGAGCGTGGTCTTGCCTGATCCCGACGGTCCCATCAGGGCCACAAACTCGCCTTGCCGTACGTCGAGGTTGATACCGTCAAGCACTTTGATTTGCTGGCTGTCGCGCTGATACACCTTGCGCACATTCTGCACGCTGACGGCGACAGTATTATTCGCCACGGCCGTTGCACTCATGAAATCTCCTGGCTAACTCTTAACTTTCACCGTGTCGCCGTCCTTCAGCTTTTGCGGTGGATTATTCACGATCGTCTCCGAGCCTGACAGCCCTTGCTTCACAATGATCTGTCCATGCAAATCGGCACCGGTGGTAATGGGCATCGCGACCGCCTTGTTGGCCTCAATCCCAAACACCATGGCCTTGCCGTCTCGGGTGAGTACCGCATCCTTGGGCACGGTGACAATCCGCTGTGGCGTCGCGCCGGCACGCTGCGTGGTCTTCTGCGGCTCCAGGAAGGTCACGTTGCAGCTCATCTCCGGCCGCAACAACCTGTCTTTGTCAAGGATGGAGACCTTCACCGTCACCGTCGCCTTGGTACGATCGGCAGTCGGAATCACCTGCCGCAACGATCCTTTGTAGGTGTGCCCGGGAATGGCCTGCACCTGGATTTCGGCCGGCTGGTTCGGCCGCAACTCGCCCACGTTCGACTCGTTCACATCGACTTCCGCCTCCAGCGAGTTCATGTCCGCAATGGCCACAATCGCGCCCGACGAGGTGGAGATGTTGACCCCGGGCGGGATCGGCGCAACGCTCTCGCCTACCTCGGTCATCTTCTTAACCACGATGCCGGCAAACGGCGCGCGCACGGTGGTGAAGTCGAGATAGGCCTGTTGGATCTGCAGATTGGCTTTGTCCTGCTCGATGGCGGCGCTCGCCAGGTTCACCTTGGCCTTGGCCGCATCGAGCGCATCCTGCGAAACCACCTTGCTTCGGAAGAGGTCGTCCTGCAGTTTTGCCTGTCGTTGCGCTTCCGCCAGATCGGCCTTGGCGTACTCGATATCGGCCTTCGCCTTGCTGATAGCGGCGATGGCGTCGGCGTTATCCAGGGTGGCCAACACTTCGCCGGCGCTCACCACCGACCCTTCTTCCACCCGCAACTCGGAAATGCGTCCTTGAATTTTCGAGGACACCACCGACTGGCGCCGCGCCACCAAATATCCCGACGCGGTCAACATGGGAGTGCCCGAAACCGGCCCGTTGCCGCTCTCGACCGTGGGCCGCACCGCTTCTACCTCAATCGTGCCAAACACAGGGTTCGCCTTGAGATACTTGTAGCCGCCCGCACCCACCACACCGAGCAGCACCAATACCACCAGCCACGATCCCCACCTGCGCCGCGGAGGAGCTTCGCGATCGATCCGCAGCGACGCCAGGTCATCCCTTAATTGCGGCATAGATAGTCCCGAGGCCCCCTGAGAACACCACTAGCATCGCATTCTCCCGGCGAGTTTGAAAGAGGGCGTGGGATGAACGTCTGCAACTTCAACACGAGCCACGCCACACGTAGCCTCAATCTCACGTGCCTTGATACGACATTAATTGTCGAAGAGTTTCAACCGGCAGAACAGTGTAAATTGTCAGGGCCGTACGGTGACAAATGTCACTCGTCCTGGACGTCAACGGGCGCTCGCGATTAGCTACTTTGAAGCAAGTTGAGCGCTGGCGGCCTGGTCAGGCTCGCTATGATGCAGCAGTGACTCTGGATTGTGACGATTGAAGAATTCCTTGATGTCGGGCCAGAATTCATTGAGGATGTCCGCCTGCGCCACCGCGCCCAGTCCGGCTAATGCATTCTCAATGGTGCCGGAAACAGATTCGTTTCGATAGGGAATGTAGGCGTTGGATACGGCAGCCTGCACGAATTGGCTGGAGATGACCGAAGCGTTGATCACGTTCTTACCGCTATCGCTGCGGCCAATCAGAGACGCGGCTGGCAGCGTAGGCCAGGCGATCGGTAATGCCGTTCTGGTGTGAGCGGAAGTAACGCGGGTCCTGGTGCAGCAGAGTGGGGAAGATGTAGCCTCCGATAAAAGCGGCGGCGCCTTCACCCGCTGCGGCCGCCCCCAGTCGATTGCCATAGCCTTCCATGCCACCCCCAAACTTGGGATACGCGCCCGATGCCTGGGCGATAAGCGAATCCGCCAAAACTCCAAAGCCGAAGCCGGGAGAGTGGATGTTGCGCACAAACAGGTCGAACTTCTGCCGGCTGGTCAGCGGTACATAGGTCGGAGCATCGGGCAGAGGTTGACCGGGCACGAAATTACGGGCCATCTTCACCATGTGATCGTGGGTGAATGCTCCCTTGATGGCCGAGGAGCTGAGAGTGAGGTGATCGAAAACGTAATCACTTTGCGGCAGGCCGATGGTAGGGAACAACGCCTGCGTGCATACGGCCGGGGGAAGTTGAGGTAGCGCCGCCTCGTAGAGCGGGCTGGGAACCAACATCTGGGGTAACGCCGGAGAATCGGTTACGAGCGCTGTTGCTTTTCCTATCGAAGCATCCGGCATGGCCGTGGCGGTAGGCGAGAAGGATTCCAGCAGCGAAGATTCCGAGTGCGAAACCACGCTGCTAACCAGGACCTGCTGCTGCGCTACCATCGGTACGCAGCATAATGCGAGTGCTAAGCCCACCCCGTGTACGTTCATACATCACCCATGGCCAGAAGATGCTTGCCAGCATTATGTAGGAAGATCGAAGGGAAGAAAAGGCTGTTTTGCGGGTCAGCATATTAATATTTCTGCGGCCTGGCAACCGAAGTAGTGGGACAGCTACTCCCACAGAGGTTCCCTGGATTGCAACCCATCTGACTCCTTCAATGTGGGGGGGTAGCCGGGCCGGCTGGCGCCACAGCCTTAGGGGTGATCGGCGATGAGCCGCAGGAACTCGCATTTCCCCTGCACCTCGCATTGCAGGATGTCCTGCGCCAGCAGGTTCCAGCCTACAAAGCCGGAAAAAACGTGGTTTTCCGACTGCTCCGGCGTAGGCGCCAGCCCCAGACCGGTTTCGGCGTCGTAATTCTCGTGCATCGATCCCCACTTCTTGATGTCGGCCACCACCATCTTGCCCAGGGTGTCCGCCAGTTCCGCCGCCTCTTGATTGAAGCCGTAGCGCTTCAGCGAAATGTAGTTCAGGTAGTTGGCGTTGATCCAGATGGGGCCCTGCCAGTTGGAGTAGGGAATGATAATGGCGTTGTTGTTGTAGTCGGGGTCCTGCTTCGACAGGCTACGGATGCCGTAGGGCGCCAGCATGAAATCCTTGTTGAGCAGGTAGCGCCGGATCATCTCCCTGGCGTCCTTCTCGGCGAGGATGTCGTCGACCAGCGGCACAAAGTTGGAATAGCTGATGCGCTTCACCGGCTTTCCCGTATCGCGGCGGATGTTATAGAACATCTGCTCGCCGGCGAACCACATATGCGCCAGCATGGCTGCCTTCAGATCGGCAGCCTTCTTGCGATACTCCGTCGCCTCACCTGGCTTGCCGAGCTTGTCCGCCAGTTGCGCCATGGCCTTGTACTCGCGGAACTGAAACGTGCTGATATCGGTCGCCAGGATGGTGCTCTTCTCGTTGGGATCGTTGGTGAGCTCAACATTGTTGTCGGCGCCCGACGAAATCGCGTTCTCCCAGAAGAACAGCCCCCACTTGGGATCAAATTGCGTCTGTTCGCGATAGCTGATCACCTTGCGCATGCTCTCCCAGATGGGCTGCACCCAGGTGTAGTCGCCCATGCGCTCGGAGGCGATCACGGCTCCCTGGGCAAGAAACGGCTTCATGGCGAACTTGCCCATCAGCGGCCGCGGGCCCTTGGTGGTGATGCATCCCGCGACGTAGCCGTCCTTGTCGATGGCGCCGGCGAAGTCCAGCACCCACCATTTCAGGTACTTCGCTTGCTCAGGACTCTGCTGCGCCAGGTGCGAACCGATGAAGAAGCCGTCCCAGTCCCACATCTGTTTGTAGAAGCCGGCGGGAATCAGGTAGTCGTACTTGATGAAGCCCTCGGCCGGCCGAATGGACTGTGGCTGAAGCTTGGCGTAAGCGGCAGAAACGTCGGCCAGTGTCTGAGCCAGATCAGCCGGCTTGTCGGTGGCAGGAACCACGTTAGCGAGCGTAGTAACCGTGGTGACGACAGTGAGAAGCCGCGTAAGTCGAGAGATCATGGGTCCATTGTTGCAGAAAACGGAGGAGACGGCAGGTTAGCTAGCGCCGGCGAATATCGAGCGAGCAAGTTGCCGTGGCAGTTTTGTCGATATCACCCTTACGTTTGCTGATTTGCTTGTACCAGCTCATCAGCGGCTTCATTGCCGGCGTTTGGATCAGGCTCCGCGGTCGTACTCCCGTCGAAGAGGTATTCTCTCCAGCCGCACTTTCAAAAAACAGCGTTTGGCGGTTATGAGCGCGATCGATGGAGACCCAAAGCATGTCGAAGTCGGGTGCGAAAATGCGGGCGGTCGTAGGCGTATTCAGCAATTGAAGAGCGGGATCATCCAGAATTGCTTGCAGCTCCTTCATTTCTTCGCCGCTCAACTTTCCGACATGAATTTCGCGGCGCTCGGCTTGCCCCAGAGACATCGGCGTGTGCTCGAAATGATAACTTCCGTCGGCGCCGACCTGAATGCAATCGGTACTCTCGCTGGTTGGATTGTTCGCCCAGATTCGCTGAATCGATAGCAATGACTGCTGGGCGGCTGCGACGTTTAGTGTGAGGAAAATCCAAAGAATTGCGGCAAGAAATCGCATGGCAGGAACATAGCACCAGTTCAGCGACGGCAACAAGGATGAGGTGAAGTGGAACCAGAGGGCGAAAATGATTTGAAAATGAGCCGAGACGATTTGTGTCAGGGCACGATTTTGATCGTGCCGTAAGAGCAGTCGAGAGATCCGGGCTTTAGCCCCTGCGAGCGCGGTTCAGGAGTGAAGCCCGCATGAATCGGAAGAGGTAAGGGCACGTCTCAAGACGTGCCCTGATACAAATCGCCACACGATGCTCGCTCCCTGTGCGGTGAAACGCACGCTGCGCTTACATCTGAAAAGCGGGACTGACTCCGCATGTCACCAGTCTTAGCGTCCTTCCAGCGTCATCGGCCTGGCGTAGCCCGTCATCTCCAGATATCCGACTCCGCCAATCGCCACCCCGCCACGCGTGCCGTTGATGGTGATCGCCCCCTCCCAGTACGAAAGGCTGGCATTGGCCCCCGTTAGCTCCTGCGAGCGCAGCTGTGTCTTCAGTTGCAGGTCCAATCCTTGCGACGGGATCGCCACCCGCCACGCGACGGGGTACACAGCTTTGGTGGTGGGGCTGGTATAGGTCTCCCCCAGAGGCGTCATGGTGAAATCATGTAACCCAAGATAGGTAGCCTTCCCGTCGCCATCCACGTACGTCCCCGACGAATACGGATCCACGCTGCCATCCTTGTGCCTCAGCCGATACAGCATCAGCTCGGTGTTGTCGTTCAACTGCAGGCTGAGCCAGTCCCACCCGACTTCATCCTGGTCGAGTCCGTGGCTGAAGAATTCATGGTCCATCCACGACGTGCCCTCGACGGCGTATGTCTTCCCATTCAGCTCAATCGATCCGCTGGTCACCAGCCGGGTGAACGAGATATAGTGCGACGCGTTGCCCGTTCCCGCGCCCTTCTGGCTGGCGCCGTTCTGCCCGTGGATCACCGGAGGCTTGCGCGAAGTCATCGCCAGTTGTAGCGCGAAGTTGTCGGCGACGGCCTGCAGTTGCTGCCCACCGTTCACCCATTTCACCTGCCAGTTGCCGTTCCACACTTTCTGGTCCTGCAGGCTGATCCCGGCCAGTCCTGGTCCCGCGCGGTTCAGCCGCTCGGTGTGATAAAAGTGACCCCCGTCCAAATCACTCAACGCCAGGTGCGCCAGGTAAAGATCGTTTACGTCCCAGTCGCCGCTGGCGGCGGCGTTGCGACGAAGGGCCTGCCGGAAGAAGGTCAACTCGAAGCCGAAGCGATGCCCATCCGCTGCTTTCAGATTTCCGGTGTAATACCACCACTCGGTTTTATAGTCGGGATGGTTGAAGTGATCGCGAGGAAACTCGTACCGGTATCCCGGCTGCGCCAGTTGGTACTGGGCCGGCGACGCGATAACGGACAGCACCAGCAGGATCACGGCCAACACTCTACTCCTCATGCACCACCTCGATGGGATTCAGCCGCGCGGCAATCCGCGCCGGATAGAACCCCGCCAAGACCGTCGCCACATACACCAGGGTGAGCGCGCCCAGCAGCACGGCAACCGGCCAGTGAAAGCGAATCGTCCAGCCGAACGACTGCTTGTTGATGACGAAGATGAGCAGCAGCGACAGCACCACGCCCAGCGCCAGACCCGCCAGATTCGCCAGCAAGCCGATCAACCCAGCCTCTACTAAAATCAGCTTCCGGATCTGCCACACCGCGGCGCCTAAGAAGCGCAGCAGCCCCAACTCGCGACGGCGGTCGATGACCAACGCCAGCAGTGCTCCCGCAATACCCACCACCGCGACTATCACCGCGATGATCTCCAGGGCGTAGGTGATAGCGAAGGTGCGATCGAAAATCTGGATTGCCTGCTGTCGCAGGCTGCGGTTGGTGAAGATCACCAGGTTGTGCCCGGCCACGGTGTGTTCGATCTCCGCCCGGACCTGGTCGATGTTGGCGCCGGGCGCCAGATAGACTCCCAAGTTTGAAAAACCGGGATCGTTCAGGTAGCGAAGCAGCACGCTGCGGTCAATGACCACGAAACCTTTCTCGGTACCGTAGTCATAAAACACGTCGATCACCCGGAACGGCACCTGCGCATTGCCCAGCGGCAGAGTAATGCTGTCTCCGGTTTTCAGGTGATGTTTGTTCGCGAATGGTTCGCTGATGAGAGCGTTGTTGCCGCTGCGCAACTCGGCATCGACCACGGCGGCGGTGCGTTGCGAGAAGAATTGCGTGGTGGCCAGATCGTGATTGCCGATGGTGTCGGCGGCTCCCAGCAGGGCGGGAAGATTCTGGTAGCTGATTTCGTATCCGCGGAATCGGTCGATACCCGCGACGCCCGGCAAGCCCGCAATCCTGTCGGCGATGGCAGGATCAATGGTGGGATGCCGGTTGGCCGACGGCCGGTCCCAGGAAGAGGTCGGCTTTGAGCTGGCCATCCATCCACACCAGAACCGTCTGGCGGAAGCTGCCGACCATGATTCCGACCGATGTGGTCATGGCAATCGCGGTTGACAGCGCGCCTACCAGAACCGACGTGCGCCGCAGGGAAGAGGCCAGGCTGCGCGATGCCAGAAACGCTTCCACCCCGCCTATGCGCCGCAGCAGAGTCGACGAGACCGCGGTGAGTGCGCTGACCAGTGCGGGAATGGCGAAAGCCGACGCGGCAATGAAAAGGAGGGCAGCGCCGTAGCCAAAGAATGGCTTGCGGCCTACCGAAGGCGCGAAGGAGGCCGCCACTCCCAGCACGAAAAGTACCAGCGCGATGCCAAGATTTCGCAGCTTGTTCACGCGCGCAACGTACTCGCGCTGTCCCCGGGCCATGGCCTCGATGGGCGATACCAGCGACGCCTCGCGCGCCGGCGACGCCGCCGAGGCCAGGGCGATTCCAATGCCCAACCCTACGGCCAGCAGCACCGCCTGCGGCGTTAGGGCGATGGGGCCCGGCCGACTGCTGACGTAAAGGTTTTCTACCGTTGCGGCCAGCAAGCCGACCGCACCGGTGGCCATCACTCGTCCGAACAAAGCACCCAACAGGCCGCCGACAATTCCAAAGCAGGTAGCCTCGCCCAGGAACGCGATCAGGACATCGGCCCGGCTGGCTCCCAGGGCGCGCACAATGCCGATCTCCGGCCGGCGGCGCACCACCGAAACCGAAATCGTGTTGAAGATGAGAAACGCTCCCACCACCAGCGCAACGTAGCTGAGGATGCGCAGGTTCCAGCGAAAGGCGCTGAGCATCTGCCGATTCTCATTGGTCTGGCTGCCCTGGCGGCGAAGCTGCACCCCAGCCGGCAGGGCGGCTTGCAGTCGCTGCTCCCAGGTTTCCAGCGGCGGGGAGCTTGGAACCTTGATCAACACGCGGTCTACGTGACCTGAGCGGTGCAGCGCGCTTTCGGCGGCAGCAATGTCCATCAGGATCAGGCTGCCGGTATCCCCGGAATCGTTCAGCACGCCGCGCACCGTATAGGGCCGCGTTTCATCGTTCACCACCAGCCGAATCGTGTCGCCGGCCTTCACGCCCAGATGATCGCTGACCCACACGCTGTCGGGGGACGCGGCGTGGGCCAAATCGGCGGCGGGAGTCGAACTCGCGCCGGCCTCCAGGTCCTGGGGATGATCGGCAACGAAGTCTAACCCGATGAGCGGCACGGCCTGCCCGGTGGACTCCACCGTCACGTAATCGTCGATCCGCGGCCGGACGCGAAGCGCATAGGGAAGCGTCGCCAGCGTACCCACTACGCTGTCGGGCACGCCGCCAATGGCCGTGACTTCCAGGTCGGCGTCGCCGGTCAGGGTTTCAATCGAGGAGCGAAACGATCCGGCTGCCGCGTTGCCCGCCAACTCAATCGCCAGCACTACCGCCACGCCAAGAGCCACGGCCAGCACGGTCAACAACGTGCGCGAAGGCTCGCGCTGCAGCGGCCGCACCACCAGACGATAAAAGAGCCGAGTGCGCGAAATCATCGCGCGATGACCTCTTCGATTTTGCCGTCCCGCAGCTTCACGATCGCATCGGCGAAGCTCGACGATTCCGTGCTATGCGTAGCCATCAGGATGGCAGCGCTCTGCTCGTCGGCAATGCGCCGCAGCAATTCGAGGATGAGGTTGCCGGTCTGGGTATCGAGATTGCCGGTGGGCTCATCGGCCAGCAGCAGCTTGGGGTTGTGGACCATGGCCCGAGCGATGGCCACGCGTTGCATCTGCCCGCCCGAAAGTTGATGCGGCATTCGATCGCCCAACTCGGCCAGTTCCACCAGGTCCAACTGGTGCTGCGAGCGCTCGCGGGTGTCGGTCTCGCCCGCCAACAATAACGGCAGTTCCACGTTTTCCATGACGGTCAACGTATTCAGCAACTGAAATGACTGGAAGATGAAGCCGACCTTCTCGCGTCGCAGCCGGGTCAGGCGATTGTCGTTTAGCTCGGAGGTGGAGATCCCATCCAGCAGAACGCTGCCCGAGGTAGGAAAATCCATCGCCCCCGCCATGTTCAGCAGGGTCGACTTGCCGCAACCGCTGCGGCCCACCAGTGCGATAAACTGCCCCCGCGAGGCCGTCAGCGAAACGCCATTCAAGGCATGAACCTCCTGGCCGTCGGTGAGGTACGTCTTGTAAACGTTTTCCAGCCTGAGCAGATCACCGCCAGCCAGCGTGTCGATAGGGGCAGCAGTAGTTTGCAGATCGCTCAAGTCCATGAGGGTTTTCCGGGCATAGAGCAAGATTACGTCATTTAGATTGGATGCTGATAGATCGATAGCGATTGTTTGTCGCCCTCGCTAACATTGTCCATGACAGCGACGACAGCCACCAGGTTCTCGCACCGACGGTCAAGCGAAGGATTGCGAATGTCATGATGATGCCTCGCCAGATCAGCGCGACACGTCGCAAGCCTGCTCCTTGCCACTTGGGTGAAGCGGTTACCGGTCGACACGCCGGAGTTAAGGCTGCCATCAGCGTTCTGATTGCAGTTTGGATATTCGCCAACAGCGCACACGCCCAGACTACGAATTTCCAGTTCTGGCCGCAGATCGATACCTACATCTCGCTGACACCCGATGTCGACGTTATGCTCCTGGCCGCCGGATCGACCGATGGCGACGCCACCAACCAGCACGTCGCCTTCGGACCGAACATCGACATTGCCGTTCTACCTTTTCTTGACCCACACCTGAAAACACTGAATCCGGAGAAGAAGAAGTTCCTGACCTTCCGTGCCGGGTATCGCTACATCGATACCATCTCCGGCAGCGGCTCGTGGGAGAATCGCGGTCTGCTGGAACTCACGCCACGCTTCCCACTCCCCGCCCGTTTCCAGATCTCCGACGAGAACCGCATCGACCTGCGCGGCTTGCCCAGGCAATTCACCTGGCGCTATCGCAACAAGGTCCAGCTCGGCCGCAGCTTTCAGGTCCGCGAATTCATCTTCACCCCCTACGCTTCTACGGAAGTTTTCTACGACTGCAAGACCGGCAACTGGACCCGCTACAACTATGCTTTCGGAACGACCTACCGCGTTACACAAAAGATGCAGCTTGAGCCCTACTACCAGCACGGCATTCCGATTGTGAGAACAGGGAAAGAAGCTCGCGCCATTGGCCTGAAGCTGGAGCTCTTCTTTCGCCAGCAGACAACGCCCTAGTCTCGCCGCCGGTCGCCGGCAAGACCCGGCGCTAGAATGAGAAAGTCCGAGGTCGAGCCAAAGATGAAAGCATCTGTCCTAAATGACCCGCAGAGTATTGACCGTCGTCCGCTCCACATGGAAGACATTCCCCAGCCGCGACCTTCGGCTGGCCAGGTTCTGCTGAAGGTTCGCGCCTGCGGTGTCTGCCGCACTGACCTGCACATCGTCGAAGGCGACATTTCCCCCAAGCTTCATCCTGTCATTCCCGGACATCAGATTGTCGGCGATATCGTAGAAGGCGCAACTGCCGATCTGCCGGTTGGCACGCGGGTCGGCGTCTCCTGGATCGGCGGCACCGACGGCGCCTGCTGGTTCTGCCGTCACGACATGGAAAACCTCTGCGACGTGCCGACTTTCACCGGCTACACGGTCAACGGAGGCTACGCCCAATACGCAGTGGCTCGCGCCGATTTCGTCTTCCCGCTTCCGCCCGAGCTCGACGATTTGCACGTCGCACCCTTGCTCTGCGCGGGTATTATCGGGTTCCGCAGCTTGCGCGTTGCCGGCGTACAGCCCGGCGAACGCGTCGGACTGTTCGGCTTTGGGGCGTCAGCCCATCTCGCCATCGAAGTTCTGCGCTCCTGGAAGTGCGAGGTCTACGTCTCCACCCGAGGCGCTTCGCACCAGAAGCTGGCTGAATCCATGGGTGCCAAATGGGTCGGTGCCGAGATCGACAAGCCGCCGGTCTCGCTCGATCGCGCCGTGACCTTCGCGCCTAGTGGCGATGTCGTGGTGGCAGCACTGGGCAGCCTGCGCAAGGGCGGGGTGGTTGCGATCAACGCCATCCATCTGGACCGCATTCCGCAATTCGATTACGACAGCCTGTTGTGGGGAGAACGTCAGATTCGCAGCGTGGCCAACATGACGCGCCAGGATGCGCGCGATTTTCTGCAACTTGCGGCCGCCATCGACCTGCGTCCCAAGGTCACTTCGTTTTCGCTCGATCAGGCCAATGAGGCGCTGCTGGCGGTGAAGCGGGACGCGATCGACGGGGCGGCCGCAATTATTCCGTAATCAGCTACTGCAACTTGGCATAGTTCGAGTTGTTCGTCGTGACCACAATCTGCTTGGCGGTGGCGTTAAGCACCGTCTGCCTCGGGTAATTGGTGCCGTCCGGCAAGCTAGCCATCTGCACCGCCAGCGTAACTGCATCCTGCGGATTGTCCATGTAGGTGTTCACGTTGATGCTCGCAATCTTGCGAGTGGTGGTGTCAAAGCCAACCGTCATCTGGTCACCCGGCTTGGCGTAATTCTTGAATACCAATTGCGCAATGTTGGTTCCCATGGTCTTGTCCAGGGAAACGTTGTGCTTGGCAAATGCCTGCTGCATCAGTTCAGCATTGGGCGGGACATACATCGACAACAGGCTCTGCACCTGCTGCATGTACTCCTTCATCTCGTCGGTCTTCTTTTCCACGATGCGGCCGCGGATTCCCCTCTTATCGGGCTGCGCCGGCGGCGCTCCCATCGGCACCTTCACCACCTGGCCATTCGGACCGTAGGAACACTGGTTCACGCGCTCCGGCTTCTGCTCGCCCTTCAATGTGATTTGCGTCGTTTCTACCCACTGATACTGGTGCAGCTTTCTCTTATTCTCCGCAGCGGACTGCTTCAACGCCGCCAGCTTCTGCTGCAACTCGGGATTTGCTCCGCCGCCACCCATTTGGGCGAGCGTGGTCGTCGACAAGCCGGTCAATAGCATCAGGCACAACGCGGACATCTTCCAGCCGGCGGATTTCGCGGCGCTTTTCATGGTCACACTCTCCATTTGATTTTGGATCAATCGATTCCCGTTAGACGGACCAGTGCGCAGAAACTGGTCTCGCTCTAAGAAGCAGGTTAAACAGCATTACAGACCGGGCACAAGTTTGGCTAGATTTTTTTCTGCGCCGTAGGGGCGGTCAGCCCGAAAGCTCCGCCATGTGCGCAAGGTTTACTGCATCGCGGACCCTGAGTCCGTTATAGACGAACCATGTTTCGCACTGCCGGATCCCAATACTCCACCTGTTGCGCGGTAATCTTAAGCAGGATCAGATTTGGATCCTCCATCCCTCCGGCAAACCACGAGCCGTAGCCGGGATCCCACAACTCCTCGGTCTTGTTGTGGTCGCGCACCAGTTCGCAGTATCCGCTGATGGAAACGTAACGCTGATTGGCGTGATCGGCAAAGGCGACATTGACCCGGGAGTTCGTCTTGGCGGCTTCCACCTTATCCGTACGGCTGCTGGTAAGGAACCACAACGCTCCGTCGCCGTCGAGCCCATTGGAGGCCATCGGGCAGCTATGCAGAGTGCCATCGGGCCGCACCGTCGTCAGCACAGCACAATCGAGCCCGTGAATCAGTTCGCTCAGTCTCGCAACCGGATCGTAAATTTGCGCCATAAGGTCTCCATATGATCTCAGTAGTTCGGCAGGGGTGAACACCGTTGTCGTACAGCGTAATGATTGCTTTAGTTGCCGGATGCCGCCGCCACGATATCGGCCGCAACCTCTTCCGGCTTCCAGGCGTTTCCCGAGTATACCTTGAGCACTTTGCCGTCTTTGCCGACCAGCACCGTGCTCAGGCCATGCACAATCTGGCCGTCCTTGGTGTTGTACGACAGCCCAAAGAAGTCGGCCGCCTTGCGCACCTCGTCCGGCGAGCCCGACGCGAACTGCCAGTGCTTGAATCCGGGGTCGACGCGACCAACGTAATGCTCACCATAAGCGCGCAGCACCGCTGGCTTGTCGTTTTCCGGATCGATGCTGATGCTTAACAGTTGCGCAGCGGCGAAGACCTCGGGATGTTTCTGCAGCTGTTGCAATACCTGGCCGAAGTTGTTGCTCATGCGCAGGCAGTAATCCGGGAAAGGGCAGTGCGTGTAGATGAAAGTCAGCAGCAACGGCCTGCCGTGGAATTGGTCGAAGTGAATCGTCTTGCCATCCTGGTTGACCAGCACGAAGTTGGGCGCCGCGTCTCCCGGTTCCGGAACTCGTATTTCCGAGGTAGCGCTCCCCGAATCGCTTTGCTTGGTGAAACTGATGTTCTGCAGTTCGGCGTGGTCGCCCAACACCAGCGTGGCCCGAATCTGGTCCCCCGGCGCAATCGCCTGGAAGACCCAGGAGTCGCTCGCATTCACCAGGAACGGCATGGTCATGCCCTTCATCAGGCCGGGAACGTCGTGATGCGCTACGGTGATCTGGTGCAGGCCGGCGTCAACCCCAACCACTCGACCTTCCAGCGGATACCGCTTACCCGCAGGAGGGTGCGAACAGGCGGCGACAAGCAGTAACAACAAGCAGGGCAGGACTAGCAGTGAGACGGTATAAAAATCTGTATTGCGATAACGGAACAATCTTGCAGGCCTCCGAGCCCGCGGGGAACGCGCCTCCGTCATTGTATCGCCAGCGAATCAGGCAGCGGTCGCCACGCGTTTGGGTTTCGCAGATCGGCCAAACTTACTCTTCAGTCCGAGGAAGTAAGCCTCGTAGGTAATCCGCGAAACGTAAGCCAGGGCGGTCGCCGCGACTGCACAAACGACAAACCGAAGAACTGCCGAGTCGAATTTTACCGTCCACAGCAAGCCTGGTAGCTGCTTTCCCAGGACTCCACTCAGCACGAAAAAAACCCAGCCGTGAAACAAGTACAATCCGTAACTGATATATCCATAGAACGCCAGCCAGCGAATGTTCGCCCAACTTTTGTACTTTCCTGTGCCCAGCCACAGGGCTCCTGCCACCAGGGCCAGGGAGGCGTAGTCGACCAGCGTGCCTCGCAGGCAAAGGGCAAGCGCATAAGGCGCAAATAGGCTGACTGCGAAAGCCAAAGCACTGGCGGTCCAAGCCACTAACGAAACTCGCAAGATAGTACTTCTGCTCCCCCACTTTGAGCGAACCAGGAGGGCCAGTAACGCTCCCAATGCCAGTGGATCCGAGGCCGTCCAGGTGTAGCGAAAGGAGCCGCCTAAGAAAGGCCCTGCCCACCATGGGGCGGTTTGCGTGGCAATCGCGTTATACCGCAGTACGGGTTCGATGACGCATAGGGCAACCGCGATCATCACCACGCTTTTTCTGGAGAGCAGACGAATCATCGCTGGCCACACCATGTAGAAATGCTCTTCTACCGAAAGCGACCACAGCAGCGGATAGTATGAGGTTACCCCGAATAGCGAGCACAGATTTGCGCAATAGATCGCGCTGACCCCGGCGAAAGCCCAGAGCTCGCGCGGGGGATGCTCCTTGGTCAGGTAATTCCAGAAAACCAGAAAGGCTAGTACGAAGTAATAAATCGGCACGATCCGCAGGGCACGATTCGTATAGAAACGGCGGAAATAATCTGGCTTGCCTAGACTGTCCAGCAGAATGCCGGTGATCAGAAAGCCGGACAGCACGAAGAACAGGTTCACGCCCGCCCAACCTTGCGAGGTAGCGTCTAAGAACAAGCGCTGCCATAACGGATACCCTTTACGGACTTTATTAACGTCGTCAAACCCGTGGAAGAAAACCACGGCAAGAATTGCAATGCCGCGTATCGTATCCAGTTCCGGCATCCGGGGACGCACGATCGGCTCATCCGAAGAAACCGGCTCACAAGTACTCATGCATCCCCATTACTCGCGCAAGATGGTCCCGCCGGTTGTCCCACGCTGATTCGTGCCCCAGACCTCTTCGAGACCCAAAATCGGGCGATGATAGCACGGAAACTAATCGGGTCTGTTAGAAATCACGTGGAGAGCGATAGCGCGACGGCTACGCCAAAATCTTCCGGCCAGGTGGCGAGGACGCACTTCAATGCACCGGCACGTTGAGAATGGTGTGGTAAAAGTCCTCCACCCCATTGAACATAATTTGTATGCCGATGCAGACCACAATGAAAGCTGACAGGCGAATGAGGATGCTGGTGCCGGTTGGGCCCAGCAGCCGCTGCAAACCCTCCGAGAGCCAGTAGCAGAGGAAGATCGTCAAGCCGATCAGAAGAATGCCTACCACTGCCGTCAGCGCGCTGAAGATAATCTGCATGTGGCGTTCTTCATGCAGGTTGCTGCCTAGCGTCAGTGCGACTGCGATTGACCCCGGTCCCACCGTCAGCGGCATGGTCAACGGATAAAACGCCTGCGACAGAAGTTCCTGGCTGCTGGGCGCTGCCTCCTCCTTCCGTTCGTGGACATCGCTGCGCTTGTTGAGAATCTGCCAGCCGGCAACCGTTACCACCAGGCCGCCACCTAACTGCACCGCCGCCAGGCTAATACCGAAGAATTGCAAAATATACGAGCCGGCAAACAAAGAAGCCACCAGCAACGCTATGCCGTTACCTGCCACCCTCATGGCCAACGTGCGCCGCACCTTTTCCGAGTAGCCCAGCGTCATCTCGGCGAAGATCGGCGCCATACCCAGCGGATTCACAATGGGCAGCAACGCAGCGAAGATCAGCAGCACGTTCTTGATGGCGCCATTCATAAGGATGCACCAGCATAGCCCAGCCATTCCGGCTTGCCAATTGCGCTACTCACCTCAGCCGTTGACGCAGCTTGGCTTTGCGGGTTGAATAGAAGCTCAGCGCTGTGGTTGGAGCAGCTGCTGATTGCACTCTATGGGAATCCCTCCTCGGACATATGGAGCGTTGAAGGTGAAGCTGCGCGAGTCGCTGGTGACCCGCGCGCTCGTCATGCCCATCCAGCAGTTCATCCATATCCAGGGCATCAGCAGCATCTTCCTGCTGGTAGCCGCGGTTGCCGCGCTGGTCTGGGCTAACTCCCCCTGGCACGACTCCTATCACCACGTGTGGGAGATGCAGCTCAGTCTTTCCTCTCTGCAACTACCGGTGCATGAGTGGATCAATGACGCCCTGATGGCGATCTTCTTCTTCCTCGTGGGCATGGAGATCAAGCACGAGATCGTCCACGGGGAACTGGCGGACATTCGCCGTGCCGCGTTGCCCGTTTTCGGCGCTCTCGGTGGCATGATCGTTCCCGCCCTGTTGTATGTCGCGCTGAACTTCCGCCAGCCCGGACAGCATGGCTGGGGCGTTCCCATGGCCACCGACATCGCTTTCTCGCTCGGCGTCCTTGGCATGGTGAAGGGAATCCCTTCCGATCTGAAGATATTTCTGCTGACCCTTGCCATTGCCGATGACATCGGCGCCATCCTGGTCATCGCCGTCTTCTACACCAGTTCGCTCGATCTCGGAGCGCTCTTCGCCGGGCTCATTATCCTGGCCGTCATCTTCCTGCTGCTCAAGATCGGAATATCCCGTCCCATTCTGTATTTTGTCCTCGGCATAGGCTTCTGGGTGGCCATTCTCCGCTCTGGAATTCATGCCACCATCGCCGGCGTTATCCTGGGATTTCTGGTGCCCACCACTGCGGTACTGTCGCTCGAAGAATTCCGCGATATGACGGGAGACATTGCCAGACAGTTTCGCGACGATATGAACAAGGGTGATCTTCAGGCAGCCAAGAATCTGCTTGGCACCCTCGACGCGCTGTTGCAGAACACAGAAGCTGCCTCCGAACGGCTGACCCGGCAGTTGAATGATTGGGTGTCTTTCCTGGTGCTCCCACTGTTCGCTTTGGCCAATGCCGGCGTGACTTTTTCCGGCGGCGCCTGGCGCGAGCTGGTGACCAGCCACGTGGCCTGGGGAATCGTATTTGGCCTGGTGATAGGCAAGCCGCTGGGCATCATCGGATTTTGCAAAGTGGCCGTCCGCGCCGGTCTGGCGCAGCTTCCCACTGGGGTCAGTTGGAAACAACTCACCGCGGTCGGCGCGCTGGCAGGCATCGGCTTTACCGTGTCCATCTTCATTAGCGGGCTGGCTTTCGAAGACGCTGCTCACCTCATGGAGGCCAAGACCGCCGTGCTGGGCGCATCGGTGGTTGCCGGCGTCATCGGCTATTTCGCCTTGCGCGATACCGGTCAGGCTGAGTCGCCCGCCAAGGATAAAACCGTTGTAGAAGCTGTTTAGCGTCTGGAGTCGGACGTCCTACATTTGGAGAGATAAACCCCAATGAGGGCGGTACAATTTATGGAGTCCCTCGGACCCGGGGATTAGCTGTTCTTCTACAATCAAATTTGTGGATAGGTTTGGAAGCCGTGGCTGTGAGCCCCGGCAGCGCAGGACAGCCGTTCAGTAAAGTTCGCCGGCGTGAAGGCTATCGCCAGGCACTACTACGAGAGGATTTGAGACCATGCGTTCGCGAATTTCAGCGTTAGTACTCAGCGCAGTTTTAGTGCTGAGTTTTGCTGGTTGCAGCAAGAAGGACCAGGCCCAGAATCAACCCGCCACGACCACGACAACCACCGACAATTCGTCGGCTCCGTCGAATCAAACCGCCCCTCCGCCGCAAGGCAGCATGGCGCAGTCCGGCGGCATGGCCCAGCAACAGCAGCAACAACCGCAGCAGCAGCAACAGATGGCGCCCGCTCCGCAGCAGCCGATGGCCCAGGCCCCGCCTCCGCCGCCCCCTCCGCCACCGCCGTTGGTGGTGCCGGCGGGAACCAGCCTGGTCGTCCGCATGGGCAACACCATCAATACCAAGACTGCTAGCGTCGGCGACTCCTTCACCGGAACGCTGGCCCACTCTGTGGCCGTCGATGGCGTCGTCGCCATTCCCGCGGGAGCAGGCGTAGCCGGCACGGTTGTCGAATCCAAGTCGCCCGGCCGCTTCAAAGGGGAAGGAACTCTCGCGGTTTCGTTGACCTCGCTCAATGTGCGTGGTGTGCCAACCACGATTTCCAGTTCGAACTACGTCCAGACCGTGAAAGGCAAAGGCAAGCGCACCGCCGTGATGGCAGGCGGTGGTACTGGCGCCGGCGCTTTGATTGGCGGACTGGCTGGCGGCGGCAAGGGCGCTTTGATCGGTGGACTCGTGGGCGCTGGCGCTGGCACTGCGGGCGCGGCCTTCACCGGTAACAAGGAGTTGTCGATTCCCGCCGAGTCAGTGGTGACGTTCAAGCTGGGTAACTCGATCACCGTAAGGCGGGCAGCCAAAAACGGTTCTGCCGAACAATCGGGCGGCGACCAGCAGCCGGTTCAGTAAGCCTTAGTGAAGACCAGTAACGAAGGGGAGGCACGAACCCTCCCCTCTTTTTGTGCTTGTAATCGCTGGATTGCTAGCCACGCGTACGCGCGTACTCCTCGATCGAGGGCAACTCTTCCAAGCCTCGTCCGGCAAAGATCTCGGCGAAGTTCGTAAGCATCTCCTGGTAGATCAGGCCATTGGTGGCCATCACCTCGCGGCTGTCCAGCCGGAAGGGCGAGCCATCGAAACGGGTCACAGTTCCACCAGCCTCCAGCACCAGCAGAACTCCCGCCGCCGTATCCCACGGGCTTAGGTTGAACTCCCAGAATCCGTCGTAACGCCCGCTGGCTACATTCGCCAGATCCAGCGCAGCCGAACCCGCGCGCCGTACTCCGTGCGACCGCAACGTCAGTTGGTGATAGAAATGGATGTTCGGATTCTTATGGCGCTTGTGGCTGGGAAACCCCGTTCCCATAATCGACTCCGCCAGCGTCTTCGTCTTCGACACGTGAATCGGCTTACCGTTCAGCGTCGCGCCCTGCCCACGCTCGGCGGCAAACATCTCATTACGCGTCGGGTCATACAACACGCCCAGTTCAAGCTGACCATCTTTTCTGGTCAGCGCAATCGAAACACAAAATACCGGGTAGCCGTGCGCGAAATTCGTCGTCCCGTCCAGTGGGTCAACGTACCAGCGATAGTCGGCTTCCATGTCGCTGCGTGTGCCTTCTTCGGCCACAATGCCGTGCTCCGGCCACCGGGTCCGCAGACGCTCCACAATCAGCTTCTCCGAAGCGCGATCCGCTTCGGTCACTAAATCGACATCGCCTTTGTACTCGATGGCGACGCGGCGAATGAAGTACGGCATTAGCAGTTCACCGGCTTCGCGCGCAATCGCTTCTACCTCGGGCAGGTAGCTCATCACTCGTCGCTTTCGCCACTACCGTTGCGTGGCGCGCTGTCGGCCCGCGTTTTGCGCGCCGGCGCTTCTTCAATGTAGGCAATCTCGTGCTTGAAGATGAACAGGTTGGGCTCGCCATCGCGCGTGAGCCGCACCATGCGCCGGTCGTAGTACTCAATCCAGCCATGGACGACTTCTCCGCCCATCAGCTTGATGCGAACCGGCCGCTGTTTTTCGCCCAACATCTTCAGGAAGGCCGCTTCCTGGTGCGTGTCGTCAGGAGGTGGCGTCCTGCCCTTGTGGGAATTACTGTCACTACCGCCGCGAAAACCCATGCCGTAATTCTACATGCGCGGGCGCAAACTTGGTGTGCTCCGCCATTGCTGAAACGATTTGGTCCGCCGGTTTTGAGCGGGCAAACCTTTATAGCCTGCCCTCAGCTTGCCGAGGGTGCGCTGTCTCAACTCCTTTAAATGCGTCATCCCGAGGATCTTCTTGTTTCAGCGATCTGTTGCACCGGATGGCAGCGAAGCCGTGAGCCGGCACTATCCAGGTATCGCGGTCCGGGCCTGTCGAAAACCTGCCCCGCCAGCATCATTGATAGAATGTTTGGCATCTTACATTCCGTGAAGCAACGTTCGCCGAAGCCTTCCCAAACAGGCCCGCTTTCTTGCACTACCTTTTTTCGATGCACGACACTTTATCCGTAGTCAGGTGTTACGACAGTCAGCACTGAGCGTCACTAACGATTGGCTCATGTCTTTATTCGCCATATTCTTTCTATCGAAATCGATAACCGCACTGGCCGCCTATTGCCTGCTCCCGGGTGCGCTTGTCTACTTTGCCGTACACAACTGGTCGCAGTTACCTGCTCTCTCTCGTAACCGCTCGCAGTTACTTTCAGTAGGGATCGTCCTCGCCGGGCTGCTCGTACTTTGGCAGATGTCGGAAACCAGGTCCTCCAGCGGCATCGCTACCGGAGACGATCTGTTCGCGGTGGCCTATCCCTTCGCGCGTCCCCAAGCCGCCACCGTCGATTCGCTGGCGGCTGCCGGACTTGCCGTCGTCGCCACCTATCACAATGACAACGCCCGCACCGGCCAGAACCTGATCGAAACCACTCTTACTCCGGACAGCGTAACCGCCTCGCGTTTCGGCAAGCTCTACAGCTTCCCGGTCGACGGCTACGTGTACGCGCAGCCGCTGTATCTGCCGCAGGTCGCCATCCCAGGAAATGGAATCCACAACATCGTCGTCGTAGCCACGCAGCATGATAGCGTCTACGCCTTCGATGCCGACTCACCCACGCCTGGCCCGCTGTGGCGTACGAGTTTCCTAAATCCCGACGCTGGCATCACCAGCATTCCCGCGTCCGACGTGAACGCCACCGACATCCTGCCCGAGATCGGCATCACCAGCACACCTGTGATCGATATCGCCAGCAACACCCTCTATGTGGTTGCGGCCACCAAGGAGAACGGTGCGTTTTATCACCGCCTGCACGCGCTGGACATGACCTCCGGCGTGGAGAAGTTCGGCGGACCGCGCACCATTCAGGCTTCCTACCCCGGCAAAGCGCAGGACGCCAACGATGGCGTTCTTTCGTTCGCCTCGCGCTTCCAGTTACAGCGCGCCGCCCTGCTGCTCTCCAAGGGAAAGATTTTCATCGCGTTCGCCTCCAACGCCGATTCCGGCCTCTATCACGGCTGGGTCATCGCCTACGACGCCACTACCATGAAGCAATCCGGCGCATGGGTCTCCACTCCGGATGGGTACCAGGGTGGGATATGGATGAGCGGCTGCGGTATCACCGCTGATGGCGACAGCAATCTCTACCTGTCGACTGCCAACGGGCCCTTTGACGCGACTGCAGATGACGGTGGATCAAATTTCAGCGACAGCGTGGTGAAACTCAAATTTGGTTCGCACGGCCTGTCGCTGGCGGACTTCTTCACTCCGTCCAATCAGGCCAGAATGGCCAGGGAAGACCTCGACCTCGGTTCAGCCGGCGTGCTCCTGCTGCCTGACCAGCCCGGTCCGTATCCCCATCTGGCGATCACCAGTGGCAAGAACGGGCATGTCTACCTGCTGAATCGTGACAGCCTCGGCGGCTACAGCGATGTGCGCAACGGCAATCCTCAGATCGTGCAGGAAATCCCCGGCATTCTTCGTCAGCAGATGGGAACGCCGGCCTATTGGAACGGCCGTCTGTACTTCGGTCCCGGCATCAGCCCCTACAAAGATTCGATCAAGGCATTCACCCTGCACAACGGCATGCTCATCCCGGCGCCTGGCTCGCAAAGTTCTGCCATCTATCACCTCACGCGCAGCACCGTCAGCGTCTCCGCCAATGGCAATGGCAATGGCATCGTGTGGGCTGTAGATAGCGACGGCTACTACTCCATCCCTCAGGGCCCGGCAGTGCTTCACGCCTACGACGCGCGAAACCTGGGCCGCGAGCTGTACAACTCCAGTCAGCGCGGCGCGCGCGACAATGCCGGCCAGGCCTCGAAGTTCACTGTGCCGACGATCGCCAACGGCAAGGTCTTCGTCGCCACTGCCAACCAGCTCAGTGTCTATGGACTACTGACTGCCCCGGGCCATTGAGCCATTTCAGTTACGAACCGGCTCACCTTCGGTGCGACGTCGAGTCCATTTCATGGTTCGTCCAAAGAATAGGGCGTTCCTTCGGGTACTAAGCCCTGCTCCGGAGTTTTCATGTCGTTCCGTCAACTGATTCTCATGCTCGCCCTGCTCAGCCCCACTTGGCCCGCCTCGGCGCAAAGCACAGCCGCCCAGACTGCCCCACATCGGGCTACCAGCACGCCCTACACCGGCGACCTTTCGATCTTCGAGAGCGAGGGACGCGACGACCGCTTGCACATTAATAAAGTCATGGACATCCTCGCCATCACCCCGGCAAATCCGTGGCCGACATCGGCGCCGGCTCGGGCTGGTTCACCGTGCGCGCAGCCAAACGTGTTACCAGCACCGGCACCGTCTACGCTGTCGACATCAATCCAGAAGCGCTGCACTACATTGACGAGCGCGCGCAGAAGGAACATCTTGCCAACATCAAGACCATCATGGGCAAGCCCGATAATCCCCAACTTCCTCCTTCCAGTGTCGATTGCGTGCTGCTGCTCAAGACCTATCACGAAGTTGCCGAGCCCGTTGCCCTCTTGCGCAATTTGCGAGCGGCGCTTCGGCCGGGCGCCCGCGTGGGCATCATCGACCGCGACGGCAACGGCCAGGACCATGGCATCCACAAGGACATCGTTCTGCGCGAGGCAGAGCAGGCCGGCTATCGTCTGCTGGAAGAAGACGACGAGCTGGTGAAGCCCGACAAGATGGATTATTTCCTGATACTGGTGGCAAAGTAGCTTGGCAGGACTACGGCATCACGTCGACCCGCAGCAGGTTGAGCTTGCTGCTGAACTGCAGCCGGCTGTCGCCGCTGTGTACCAGACGTAACGCAACTGCCAGGTAGAGATTGCCGCTCGAGGTGTGCGGCTGAAATCCCGTCAGCGACACCGGCGCTACGCTATGGCTTTTCACTCCAAACGATCCGGTCGCAATTACCTGGGCAGGAGCGGTCGAATCAGCCTGCGACAAAATGCGGGTCGCGGTGTGAATTTCGCCGCTGCAATCCGGTTGGTCGCATATCAGGAACTGGATCTGGTAAGCCGTCTCATGTTGGGCCGGATCGGGCGTGATGGTCCCGCTCGCCTGGATGTCGAACACATTGAAGGTCCGCGGCTTGCCCAGCAAAACCGACCCGAGTACAACTTCGCTGCCAATTGTGTTGGGAAGCGGTATCAGTTGCGGCGATCCGGTAATCAAAGCGCGAGCCTGCGCCGTCAGAAGGGAACTACCGCCCAACCATACGAAAACCAATGCAAACCAGGCCCAACCTTGCATACGGTCAGCTTTCAACCCTTAGAAGTTTCTTGTTCTTAACCAAACCTTAACATAATCGTGCCACTCCGGACGCGCACATGCTGACAATCAGTTAGGCGCCGGCGGTATAGACTTCCGTCCGCTCGTTCCAAACTGGAACGCCTAATGGGAGCAATACGTAAGTTGTAGACTCAAACACTTTCGGGGGATGATCTGGGTCGCGCCACCGCCTAATGTCAGGGAATGGAGTTATCGCGAACCTGCCCCGTCTGCCAGTCCACGTCGCTGCGGCGGGCAATGCGCGAAGCCCGGTTCCTGGCCGACCTGGGCGGTGAAGTCAATCCGTTTCCCAATGCCGCCTTGTACGCCTGCCAGAATGGCCACGTTTTCGTAGTTATGCCGGTCGATGCTCCCAAACAGCTCCCACACCGGATCCCGTAAGAGCCGGTAAATCATTCGAGGCAGATTTTTACTGATGGGGAACTCTCCCAACGTGATCAACGATTTCCTGCGTTGTCACAACTCGGAAGGCGTGCCGGAGAGCATGTGTATCTTCTGCTTTCACACCGTGGTTGCGCCTACCATCGAAGCCTTGGAGGGGATTGAGAAAAGCCATCAATGCTCGCTGAGGTTGGCGTCGGACGAAAAGCGCGCGGAGTTCAGGCGCTCGTACGGGCTTTGAGCGCCAGCTTGCGGGAACCTCAACTCACGGTCAAAAAGAGCTGTCTTCTGAGGCCGTAGTAGTACTTCCCGCACATTTGTGGAAGCGCCGGCAGGAACCTGGAACACTAATCCCTTCTCCCGTTCTATTCTAGATTGACGCCCGCTCCCGGATAGTTCGGCTGCGGCAATACTCAAGGGAAACCATCGTGGACACAATACTCCTGACCAACTTTCTGCGCGACGACTCCGGACAAGACTTGATCGAATATGCTTTGGTAGCAGCCTTGATTGCCCTTGGCGCTATCACTGCCATGAAAGGACTGGCGGGCGGCATCAGCCGAGCCTTCAGCACCATCTCCAGCGATGTGACCAGCTCTGTTTCCTAGTGCGGGCGCTGCTATCGTGCGGGCTTATCCATCGGAAGAGTTGCCGGCAATCAACATCTGAGTCGGACCGCCGTGTGCGCTGGCGGTCCAGCCCTACGGCGCGATCTCCCACAACGTCCCGCACCCGATGGGCTGGCAGTTAAGCCCACCATACGTCGCCGTGCCATATAGCCTGCCATCGCTGCCGATGGCCACCGTGCTCGCCGGGCTTTCTCCGTCGCTACCGTCAAAGTCGTGTAGGGAGGTAAAGGTCCAGCCACCGGCGCTAACGTCAGAAGGAACTTCGAACTGCCGTTTTTACTGGGTCAGCCGCAGCAGAATCCGGGCCGCGATCGTCTGGAAAACCTGCTGCAATTCAGTAGTGCAGGTCGACGAAGGACAATCTGGAGCGAACACCGCCAGTCCTACCGGCAATGCGGAATTGTAGGTTGAACTCGCCGGGTCGTTGGCGATCTGGCGCAGAAAGGCCTGGTCGGGACTGCTGCCTAAACCAATCGAGTAAACGTAAACCCCCTCGGCCCGCAGAGCAGCAGCTGTCTGTAGGGCGCGATACTGCGCGTCGGCCGTGATGTTAGCCCTGGAGAACGACGTCTGTAGCCCGGTCTGCTGCGAGGTAAACTTAGTCACCGGCCTGCAATCGTGGCTGGCATCGTGCGGCGGATAGCCGCTGCTGTCCAGACCCCAACCCTGTTGCGAATACTGCGTACTCCAATCCGTGCCATCAGCCGGGTTAAAGAAATCGTAGTGAGTGGTGCCGGAATCGTATCCGCCGTAATTGTAAAGCGTGGCGCCCGGCGGAGAGTTGCAGCTAAAGGTGTCTTGGATGGTGTTCACCAACCCGTCGGTAAAGTACACCACCACCTTCACCAGGTTCTGGCCCTGCACCGGGACAACACTATCCTCCTGCGCTTTCGCCAGCGTCAAGCCACCCGGCCCGAACGTCGCACCGCTGAAAGTCATATTCCCAACCAGGGTGGTGATGGAGCTTTGAAAGTTGGTCGCGATCGGAAAATCGGTAGTCGCGTTCGAGGCAAAGCTCACCATAGCAACCTGGTCCAGGGAGTTATTGAAGTAGTTGACGAAGGTTGGAACAGCCGATTTCAACGCTGCAGAACCGCCATTGCTTGACATTGACCCGGAGCGGTCCAGCACCGCTGTCATGGCAAGGTAGCCGCGCAAAGCCTGCGCATTCGCCGATACCTGGAACGACCTTTGGCCGGGAAGTAGTCCCAGGAAAATGGTCCGGATGTTGGCCAGCGCGCTGACTCCAACCGCCAACTGTCCGGCGTTGGTGTTGAAGCTGACCGTTAATGCGGGAGCAGCCACATCCAGACCGGTGACTGGATAGTTCGCCGTGAACGTGTTGGTGGCAATCGTCTGCGCTCCGGTCTGGCCGGTTTGCGCCAGGTTCTGCATGGCGACCAGGCAGGCGGCGTCCACCGCTTTTTGCAACTTCGCCTTGGTCACGTACGCAAACGAGATGTCGATCGCCAGGGCGGAACACAACATCAATCCCAGCGAGACAACCGCCAGCATGATAAGGATCTGTCCCTGCTGGCGCCTTCGGTTTGACTTACCCCGATGAGCCTGCACGTTGTTGCCTTCCTCTCAGAAGTAAGCGGCATCGTACAGCCGCGCCGGTAGGACCCATTTCACCAGCGAACCTAGCGGCGTAATGGGCTGATAGGTGCAAAACACCTCTGCTACATACACCGTCTGGCTCGATGGCGGAATGGCCCCCGCCGGCAGCGCGGCAAGTCCGCCCTTCGCTCCCACTTTGCTGGTCGCCGTGATACCCCCCGCCGATTGCTGGTCCGTAATCTGAATGGCGTTGGGATTATTGTTGTTATAAGCCGCGCTGAGAATGACCCTTCCACTCGTTCCCAGATTCAGATTGGAAGACTGGCTGACCGCCGTGCTCGCCGCACTCGACAGCGTCGCTCCCCGCAAGGCCAGGTTGGCGGCCTGCGCTGCCACCGTGGTCAGCTCCTGCTGCTGGTAGATGGCCCGGCTGAAATCCACCACGGCGCACAACATGGTAGACATCACGATCAACGACAACGCGCACTCCAGGACTGCCTGGCCCGATTCACTCCTGATCCGTTGGAATGGCTTGCTTCCGAAACCCCGTACTCGTCCCATTTACATCACGCATTCTTTACGTCGTTTGGCTGGGCGGAAATGGTTCGTTCTTGTAAGTTGAGCTGACGGTAAAGGTGAAAATGCCGTTAGGAAAGAACTGCGAAATCACCGGCGTCAATAGCTTCACATTGCTGGTCAGCGAAACCGTCACCACGTCCAGCGGCCCACCAGCGTTGCCGCTTCCGCCGCTCAAACTAGACACTTGCAGGTTGCTGACACTCAACCCCATCGCCGCCTGCTGGGCAATGGAGTTGATGGACGCTACGCGTGAAAGAAGCTGGTTGGGATTCTGCGGGTTCGGTTGATGATTCCCGGTCGTGGCATAGCGGCCCGCCGCTCGAACCGCGTTCTGCAAGGTAGCCTGCTGAAAAAGTAGCCGGGTGAAGTCGGTGATGCCGCACACCATCATCAGGAAGATGGGAAGAACCAGCGCAAACTCAACAATGGCATTCCCCTTGGTGCTGCCGAGCAAGCGGCGAAAGCCGCACATACTTCCGGCTCTCTGTCTAGATTTGGTCTGGCTTCGGTTGGAGTGCGCGGTACTAAGGTAAAACAGGTTGCCTTGCATGGAGCGACTCGTCCCCAGGTGGGGCACCATCTCCGGCGGGTCTAACGCCCACTGCAACGTTCGGTAACCGGACCGAATTGCTACTAGCGTAACTTTCTCCAAACAGCATGTCTTTCAGGAACTCGTAGCGCTTCCAGAATGTGGCCGTTTCTTTCCGGAACCTGGGAAAAAGGTAATGTGGCTATCTATTGCTGGTGAAGGCATTCGGGATCGCGAAACAGGCGAGTGACCACCCAGACATGAGTCGGTCCGGGGTCGCGAAAATCTAAGTCGGCGACCTTCCTCGCTTCAAATGCGGGATTGTTCAAAATGCGCGTTTCAAACCACGAGATACCTGGACTGTCGAGCACAGCAAACTTATCTAGATCACATTGCGCGACCGCTGTATCGATGATTCGATTGCCACCATAGCCGACCGCTCTGGCATTTCGCATGAGCTTGCTCTGAACTGTTGCGTGTAAGGATGAAGAGTGCAGTGCCGAGTCCCAGTCGAGAACGTAGTAATAGTCGGGGCCGGTTGGCGAGTAATATCGCAGCGGCATGAAGGTGTTCGCGTCTTCCACCAGCACCTGGGCTTTTTTCGCGAAACATAAAACGGCCGAAAAACGCAAGATCGTGAAATACATTCTCTGGCTTTTCCAACTACTGTGAATCCATGGGACGCTTACTGCCAAGCTCTCCCATTTCTAAGCAGTGGCTGTGGAAACGGGTGCGGTTTGATGCCGCTGCCGCACCCGAGACCATCCGCTGCTGTGGGCAGACTTTATTGGCCGCGTCGAACGCCGCCACCAAGCACCGCAAATCGATTTGCAGCGACAAGAACTCCATGGTCGCCGTCTCCATCAAGCGTCATCGGACTAGCCAGTGATTGCTTTATACGTCGCTGCGGATTATTCGCTGTCACGAGACAAGGGATGGGAGGAGCGGGCACATCGGTGTTGAGCGACACGAATTCCATGACGGCATCGCCGGTGCCCCCGCTCTTATCCTAAGCTACGGCCGAATCCCTGCCCGCCAACTAACAACGGGTCAGGTACTTAACAGCCGCAGCCGCAGCCGGGTCGTTACTCTGGTGTATTAGGTGGGCTAGACTACGATGGCATTTGAGTGTAGGGTCGGAGTCGGAGGACTTAACCAAACGGAAGGTCGCTGGCTATGGCACGGCGTACGCTAGTCCCACGACAAACGCAACCCCCAGCCCCTGATCTCCGGGGTGCGCAGACGAACACGTTCGACCCACTGCATGCGGCTCCCGGCGTCAACTGCACCTTCCGACTCACGCCACAGGGGGACATGACCTACCCCTTTGCCGGCCCCGCAATCGAAGAGTTTTATGGTATTCCCCGCGACGAACTCGCCCGGGATGCCTCCCCGCTGTTTGCGCTCATCGACGAAGGGGACCGTGACTGGCTGTGGTCGTCCGTCACCGAGTCCGCGCAAAAGCTGAGCCTCTGGAACTGTGAGTTCCGCGTGCAGAGTCCGGCCAGAGGGAAGATATGGCTGGAGGGGCGGAGCGTTCCCCAGCGCGAGCCTGATGGCAGCATTCTCTGGCAAGGATTCCTGCATGATATAACCGCCCGCAAGTCCGCCGAGATTGCGATGCAGGAGACTGAACGAAAATTCCAGACCTACTTCGAAAATGCTCCCCTTGCCATTTTCGCCGTCGATCAGCATGCCAAGTTCGTCAACTGTAATCCGGCCGCGTTGGCCATGCTCGGCTATGACCGCAACGACCTGGCAAACCTCTCCATCTTCGATTTCCATCGCGCCAGCGATCACGACATCGTCGTGCAGGCTTTCGCGGCATTGGCTGCAACCGGACAGGTCGACAAGGAGATATGGTTTGTTCGTAAGGATGGGCGGGAGATTCTGGTCCAACTGCGGGCGGTCCTGCTGGAGAACGGACATTCACTGGGATTCTGCCAGGATATAACCCCGCAATGGCGGGCTGATCGGGAGTTGGCACGGACCCACGAAATTCTGCAAGAGTTTATCGAGTTTGTCCCAGCCAGCATCGCTATGTTGGATCGGAAGCTACGCTATGTTCGCAGCAGCCGCCAATGGCGACTGGCCACTACGGGAGCGGATGTCCCTCTGGCCGGTACTTACCTTTACGATTCGTTCCAAAGTGTTCCCCTGGCACTGGACGGATGGAATCCTGTCGGCCCTGGCAGGAACGGCCCGCACGGGCGAGGACGATTGGCCGCGGCCCGACGGCCAAGTGCTTCGTTATCGCTGGGAGGTCCATCCCTGGGGTGACGCGGAGGTCGAGTCGGGTGGCGTCATTGCCTTGTTTGAGGATGTTACCGCAGCGCGCGAGATGCAGGCTCGTCTGCGCCAGGCCTACAAAATGGAAGCCGTCGGTCAACTGGCCGGAGGCATAGCTCACGACTTCAACAACCTGTTGCAAGTCATCCAAAGCTGCGCCGAGTTGACTCAGGACGAAGTTAGCAACAATCCTAAGGCCGAGAAATTCACCGGCGAAGTAATGAATGCGGCCCGCCGGGCTTCGGATCTCACCCGCCAGCTGTTGGCTTTCAGCCGTAGACAGGTATTGACGCCGGCCATACTCGACTTGAATCAGGTCATCAGGCAGTCTCTGAAGTTGTTGCACCGGCTGCTCAAGGAAAATGTGGAAATTCAAGCTGACTTAGCTTCTCAGCTTTGGCCCGTCGAGGTAGATGCCTGTCAATTTTCCGAGGTCATTATCAATCTCTGTGTCAACGCGCGAGATGCCATGCCCAACGGTGGCACGTTGACCCTGGCCACCCAAAATCTGGCAATCACCGACGAAGAAATCCGCGGCCGCACCCGCATAGCTCCCGGCGACTACGTGATGCTGACCGTGCGCGACACCGGCTCCGGCATCGAACCCCACATCCTGGAACACATCTTCGAGCCGTTCTTTACTACCAAGGAACCGGGAAACGGAACTGGCATGGGCCTTCCCATCGTCTTTGGAGTGGTGCAGCAAAGCGGCGGCAGCGTTTGGGCCGAATCGGAGCCCGGCGTGGGAAGCTGCTTCACCATCCTGGTCCCTCGCCACGGCGAAATCTTCCCGGCGGAACGCGCCGCCAACAGTGAAGCCGCGAAACGCGGAAGCGAGACTATTTTGCTAGCCGAAGATGACGAGAGCGTGCGCGCGGCGGTCACCGGCATCCTCTCCAGCCTGGGTTACAACGTGTTGTCGGCTTGCGCCTCAGATGCGCTCGCTCTTGCCAGCAGCTTTGCCGAGCCGATTCACCTGTTGATCACCGACGTCGTCATGCCCGGCATCAGCGGCCTGGCGCTCTCCGAACAACTCCAGGCGGTTCGTCCTGCGCTCAAGATCTTGTTCATCTCCGGCTACGTCGACGATGCCAGCACCCGAATAGACTTGTTGGAGTCGAAAGCGGCCTTTCTGCAAAAGCCGTTCTCCACCCATGAGCTCGCGGCCAAGGTTTACGGCGTCCTTACCAACCCAAAGTATTAGGGGAACCGACCGAAGGACACTTTTTTCCAGATCGGCGCCAACCAGACAGCACGGGCGAGGTCGAGAGCATGCATTTGCCTCACCGGTTCGGCAGGGAACAAGCTACTCCGCGATCATTCCAATCGTCCGCAACCACGTTTCCACCAGCCCCGGCCATTCGGTTATCGGGAACTTCGTGCGTCGCAAGCCAAACGCATGCCCACCCTCGGCGTACAAATGCATCTCCACCGGGACCCCTGCCTGCTTCAGCGCAATGTAGTACGCCAGCGAATCGTCGGCGCTATCCACGTGGTCATTCTCCGCCTGCAACAGGAACGTGGGCGGCGTCTGTCGGGTAATCGGGATGTCAGGATTCAGTTGGAAATGTTTGTCGCCCGTCGTTGCATGCTCCGGCTTACGAATCGCAAACGGTTTGGCGCCCTGCCTGGCATCCCATTCCGCTGCGGTTAGCGACAGGTGTCCCGGATAAAGAGCCACGGCAAAATCCGGACGGCAGCTTTCTTTGTCGGCCGCATCCACCGCCGGGTACAAGCGCTTCTCAAAGTGCGTGCTGATCGCCGCCGACAGGTGCCCGCCCGCGGAAAACCCCAGCACCCCAATCTTGTGCCGATCAATGTGCCACTCAGCGGCGTGCCAGCGCACTAGTCCCAGCGTCCGTTGCGCATCCTCCAGTGCCATCGGCGACTCTGGATAGGGCCCTGACTTGGGATACGGCCCCACATCGGTCACCCGGTACTTCAACAACACGCACGTGATCCCCTTGGCGGTCAGCCAATCACAGACCTCGGTGCCCTCCAGATCGATGGCCAGGGTCTGGTAGCCGCCACCCGGGAAGACGACCACCGCAGCTCCCGTGTTCTTCTTTCCGCTGGGCCCGTAGACCGTCATCGTCGGCCGCGTCACGTTATTGACGCCTGTCGCTGATCGGCCGGCAACCAGAAATTCCTTTCCGCTGTTCTTGGCATTTTCCGGCCCGGCCACCGGTTGCGGATCAGGCGCCTTGCCTGGCCATATCTCTATCTGCGCGTGTCCCGCCGACGGCTGCCACGTATCCTGCTGCGCGCTAACGCCAAGAAAAGGGAAGAGTATACAGATAAGAAAAAAAATAGGACGCTTCATAGCAATGCCCAGCTTATACCAGGGGAACCCGCACGGCTTTGCTCGTCGGGTCCTGAGCTGAAAAAGATGATCGAAGATAAGCCCAGCATGAGGCGGCAGCAGTGGTAGTCGGGTGTAAGCGCAGCGGCATGCTCTTGCGGTTAACTTTTACCGGCTGTCATCCTGAGCGCCAGCGAACAACCCCTATACCTATTTCGGTACAGCAAAAATCTGCGGATCGATGTCCTGGTTGAAGGTAATCTTGGAATACGTGGTTTCGAAAGCAAAGCCGGCGACGGTTACAGACGAGCTATAGGCCACGGTATAGCCTATGGGAGTTTTCTGGTAATTCGAAAAGGTAGTTCCAGAGGTCATGAGTGTGTCGCTCGGCTTTCGTTTGGCAGTCGCTTTCGAAATCAGATAGGTATTTGGATCGATATCATAGGTAATATCGGTCCCGCTGTCGAAAAGACGAACCTTGTAGTCCGAAACTCCGTCGACATCTTCTCTTCCCAGCAGTTCTGCCGAAAAGCCCTTGCTTTTATAGTCCACCAGTGGACTTACAATATAGAGTGGATGGTTTAGTTCTTTCACCTGGTCAGTGGTAACAAGCTTTGGCGAATCAGTCAACGTTGGGTTCAGTGTCCAGCCCCCAGTGTCCGTGACGCATTCCACTATCGCCATTCCATCGATCATGGTGTCAGACCGATAACCTTTTCCGTCCACCATGACCAATTTGATGGGAAGGTAGTCCGCCCCGACCTTCATGGTACCCTCCATCTGTATGGAGTGGAGGTTGGCCAGGACCGCTGTCCCGCCAATCGCGTCGGTGTATTTGTTGATGATATCGTCGACCGTCTGCGCGTTCGCCGCGTTCGACGAGGCCAGCAACAACAAACTCCAGGCGATGAAGGTCCGCAATATAGTCATGATCTCCTCTGGCTGACCGCCTCGGCCATTCCCAGTTTATCGGCTGTGTAGTGGGTCGCAGCATATAGCACGCAGCGCCCGGGTGCAACCGGAAGCCACAACTGCATAGTATCGACAAGCTAACCTGTTGAAGGCTTCCTCAATCAGCTTGCTTCTTCAGCGGAGCACCTACGCCCGTGATCTCCCACACCACGCCGCAGCCGGCGCCGTTGCAGTATCCCGTGCCGCCGACTTGGGCTGTGCCGTAGAGATTGCCGTCCGCGTCCAGCGTCGGTCCGCCCCAAGGAGTGGCGCCATCGCGACCGTTGTAGGTGAAGTCGTGCAGATCGGTGACGGTGCAGAGTTGGCTGCAATTGGTCAGCTCGTACACCCAGCCGCCTCCGTTGCCGCCGTAAATACAAGTCCCAAAAAAATTGCCGGCTGAATCCATCACCGGCGCACCATACGGTTCACAGTCTGAAGTGAACTGGTGAATAACGGTGTAGAAGAAGCCGTCGGCGGTAGGCTCGAGTTTGAAAACTACGCCATCGTTGTAGTTTCCGGAAGCAATCGCGGTGCCGTAAAGGTTGCCGGAACCATCGCTGATCAAGTCGCTGTTAGGGTAGTAGCCGTGCAGAACGTCGAAGTCGTACACCACCTTCTCCTGCCAGCTCCCGTCCGAGGGTGTCACTTGGAAAACCGTTCCGCAGCCGTAATCGCACAAGCGACCGGGTCCTCCGGCCGCAGTAGCTCCGTACACATCTCCGGCGGAATCCACAAACACCCCGCCGAAAGGGGCCGAGCCGTCAGGTTGGGGGCCGAAGCTGTGCAGGATGGTCTCCGTGTACCCGCCGCGCGCAGACGTCAATTCGAACGCAGTCCCTCCGCCATACGTGCCCCCGTTACCTGTAGTGCCGTAGATGTTGCCCGCCGCATCAAAGACGAGGTTCTCCGTCCATGGATTGAATCCATCCGGGGACCCGGTAAAGGTGTGAAGCAGGGTTTCGTTCCAGGGGCACGAGGTAGATCGGCAGAATGTGGACGGGGGTTGCAGGGCAAACACTACGCCGTCGCCGTAGGCACCGCCGAGCTGGGTTGTGCCGTAGAGTGCGCCATGCGGGCCAAAAACCACCCCGCCGATTGGCTTGCTTCCATCGCTTCCCCCGGTAAATTCATACAGGGGACTGAAAATCCAGGTGGAGTGAACCTGCTTGAGTTGGAAAACTGTGCCATTACTGTAGGTTCCGCCCCCTGCCGCCGTGCCGTACAAAACCCCTCCAGGCCCTACGGCAAGAGCGTCATAAGGAAACGCCCCGTCCGCTCCCCCGGTAAACGAATGAAGCACAGAGTAGGTCTGTCCGGCAGCGGGAAGTCCAGACACGACTACCACTAGCAGACCAAGTGTCAGAGCAAAAATGTGAGTGAATCGACGGGCGAGCGTCATACTGGCCTCCTACACCTCGGCAGGGCAAGAATCGAAATCTGCGCGATAGCTTACACCCAAACCAATCCATACGACGCGACGCTTTTGCTAAAACAGCCCGCTACAATCGGAGGTTTATCACCGCCAATCCCACGCCAGCCCGATCGCTTGTGAAAGGGCGATGTTCCGACAGCGACCGTTGGCAGCAAGATTGGGCGCCTACTCATTTCCGTCCGGTCGGGAACACCGCTGCGTAAAACGCAGTTACCTATCCCACGTCACGAACTTCGCGTGATGTGGGTCATCCGGCATTTGGCGCGCAGCGCGGGACAGAATAAGGGCGACTATGTGAGGCCTTCACTAATTCAGGAATCGGCCGGACCAGCTGACGGCATTCCGCTCCCATTATCATGCCCGTTGTTCTTGAAGGGAATTGACGAGTCCGGCCTTGCAGTTCCGCCCTCCCGGCGGACCTCAAGAAGTTCATCCCGTAGCTTGGCGACTTCAGCTTTAAGCTGCTTCACGATAGTCTCAAGCTGCCCTACGCGATGCTCAACGCTACCCAGATCCCATGAAACATCCTGCAGCGTGCCATGCATGGGATCGCTGTGCTTGATCGCATTGCTGCTGTGAGCTCTAAACTGCATGGTAGGTTCTCCTCAAAAGCCCCCGTTCCGCTCAGAGATCTCATGAGCGGGGAAAACCTGATTGACTCTGAAGGGAGCTTTTGGGGACGCACAATAACCCACCTGGGCCGGGCTGTCTGAGCAATTGTGAACACTCTCTAAACGGCATCGACAGCGGGACATCATCCCCAGGGACATGGCCATATCAAAACATTCCAGTTTTTTGAGCAAGAACACGACGGGCGTGCCGTCCGATCAGCCTATCGCGGTAGGCCATCGCTCAACGAGAGCCACGGGGAGACGTGGAGCGAGGATACTTTGGTCGCGCACCCCTGTTTCCTTACAAGGTGAGCCCGAACGCGATCCCCGACATCCCGTCAGCCATACCTGGGTAGCCGGAGAGCGAAAATTCTCCTGGTCGAGGCTGTCGTCCAAAACGAGATTGTCCAGAAGCATGACTTCTGGACAAATCTCAACCAGGGCACACTTACCCGTCGGCTCATACTCAGGAGTGCTTCGATGTCGCGATTTCACAATCGCTATCGAAGCTCGAGGCTGCTACAGGTTCCAGCACACGTCTTACGCTTGGAGACCGTAAGCCTTAGCGGGAAACCTAATTCCCGCCATTGGAGGAATTGGTGATCTCCTGCATCACTTGACTCAGGTTGAAGCTGGCAGGAGCCTGCCGCGGTGGAAATTCCTTGAAGCTCTTCAGCCACTCGCCGACATACGCTGCTGCAGGAACGATCAAGTACACACGATCGAGCCGCCAATGCGAGTAGTCGATGCCTTCATATTCAGCCCGCTCGAACGGATCAGCGTGCAGGTCAAATAGTTTAGGCACACGCAACGGAACGAAGGGCGTCTCCCACACGGCAAAGCCATGAGCTGGCTGTTCCAGGAATAGCATTTTCCAGCGGTTGTAGCGCAAGGCCGCCGGTTCACCATCGTCGGTCCAGTACAGAAATTCGTGACGTGGACCTTCCTGCGTTTCACCTTTCAGATAGGGCAAGAAGTTATAGCCATCGAGGTGGACCTTGTAGGTCATGCTTCCAGCCTGGTAGCCAGTCAACAGCTTCGCCTTGACATCCGGCACGCCGGCGGCCGCCATCAAGGTGGGCAGCATGTCTTCATGCGCCGTAATATCGTTGATCACAGTTCCGGGCTTTACTACCCCGGGCCAGCGAATCACGAACGGGATGCGATAGCCGCCTTCCCAGCTGGTGTTCTTCTCGCCGCGGAAGGGCGTGGTTCCACCGTCGGGCCAGCTCATCGCTTCGGCTCCGTTGTCGGTGCTGAAAATCACGATCGTGTTGTCCGCAATGCCCAGATCGTCGAGCTTCTTGAGGATCACACCGATGTTGTCGTCCAGTTGCGTCATGCCCGCGCCGTAGAGGCCCTTCTCATTGACCATGGCTTCGTACTTCGGCGGCAGGTGCGTCCAGATGTGCATGCGCGTGGTGTTGTGCCAGATGAAGAATGGCTTGCCCGCTTTGACCGAGCGATCAATATCATCCAGAGTCGCCGCTAGAAATTCATCGTCGGCGGTTTCCATACGCTTCTTGGTGAGCGGGACCGGTGTCTTCGCAGCTCTGCTTGCCCCACGCACCAAAGCGCTTGTCGGCGGGTGCGGGATTGTCCGTTGCCGTGGCTTTGCACTTGAAAACGCCGCGCGGCCCAAACATCGCGGAGAAGCTGGGATCTTTCGGATAGTCAACGTTCTCCGGCTCTTCTTCGGCATTCAGGTGATAGAAGTTGCCGAAAAATTCGTCGAAGCCATGCACCGTAGGCAGGAACTCATTGCGGTCGCCCAAATGGTTCTTGCCATTCTGGAATGTCATGTAGCCGAGCGGCTTGAGCAACTCGGCGAGCGTCGGATCTTCTTTGTGCAAGCCGATGGGCGAACCCGGCAGCCCAACCTTCGTCAGCCCCGTCCGAACGGGAGCTTGCCCGGTGATGAACGCCGCCCGTCCTGCCGTGCAGCTCTGCTGCGCGTAGTAGTCGGTAAACAGCGCGCCTTCATGGGCGATGCGATCGATATTCGGCGTCTTGTAATGCATCATGCCCTGGTTATACGCACTGACATTCCAGTACCCGATATCATCGCCAAAGATCACCAGGATGTTGGGCTTTTTGGTGCTGGCCGCCTGCGTCTGGGCGCTTGCGTTTCCGCCGGCGAACAGGATACCTGAAAGCGCAAGCGCGCTCAGCGTTGCTTTTCGTAAGTTTGATCCTAGATCCATTGTTTCTCCGATTCCTGTTGTTGCTCGTTAACCTGCATAAGGGAAGGCCGCCATAGGCACAGGACAACCAACCAAGAGTTGCGCCTGACGAGCCAGCCGATGGCTCTTGCTCGCCGAAGTAAGATGTCGCGGTGCTATGAATATAGTCCCCGACAGCGATGTTCGAGAATCGAAAAGTTCGCGCTATGTCAGGGCCAGCCAGGGAAGTGCGCGGTCGAGCAAAGGGGTAGTATGCAAAGGAGTGAAATCCTGACACAGACAGTGGTTGCCGATGCTGCCAAAAGCCAAAATGCGGCCTGACTTATTTCTGTTGCTCTCCCTGCTGCTGGTCATTCTGCTATACCCCGTTCTGGATCACGGCGAGACTCGCCGGTTGATCCTTGGCGGGCTGCTCTTTCTCCCAGTTATTCTCGGCGTCATTCGACTGGCGGAGATCAAGCGCCGGGTGTGGCCTCCAGTAGTGCTGATGGCGGCCGCTTTGACCTTGTCGGTAACCAGCGAGTTCGTCCCCAACCCTGTCCTTGTGGGAAGCAAATGGGCGCTTCTCTGCGGATTCTTTGGAATCACCGTGGCGGGACTCTTCTCCTTTCTCAGGAACGCTCGATCCGTTACTGATGTCCATCTCAGTACCGCGGCCAGCATCTATCTTCTGCTGGGGATGCAGTGGTTTGCTCTCTATTCCGCCATTGACGTTTTCTATCCGGGCTCGATTCTGCACAACAATGCAGCCCTCACCGATCGCTCAAGCGAGCTGTTGTATTTCAGCCTGGTGACCCTCACCACCATTGGGTATGGCGATATAGTTCCATTACATGGTGAGGTACGCATGCTTGCGGCCCTGGAAGGAGTTACCGGCATTCTCTACGTCGCTATCACTGTGGCGTTGCTGGTCAGCTCCTACAAACAAAAGGGGTAATTCCGAATCGGAAAAGCCGAGCTGCCGGCATTACTTGTTCTTCAACTCCGCTTGCCAGTTCTGCACCAGAGTTAGCGACTGGGAGCTGCCTTCACTCGGCGTGACGGCGATGAACCGCTGGCCATCGCGCGAGGGAGCGTACTCGCGGGCAATGATGCCTCGCAGCGGAAGGCGGAACAGCAATTTACCGCCTCCAACCTGAAACGTGGAACCCGAACCGCCGACCTCAACCGCGGTGATGCCGTTGAGATCGTAGTAGAACAGTTCCTTGCCATCCCCGCGCCAGCGTGGTCCGGCGCCGCCTCCGTTGGAAACCTGCCACTTCGCACCCGTCCAGGGAAACGGCGCCACGAAGACCTCGGGACGTCCCGATTCCTGTGCGACGTAGGCCACCCAATGGCCGTCCGGAGAGAACGCTCCTCTTGACGCCGCGCTCGCATAGGCAAACGGCTTGCCGTCGCCGGATACCGGAACCACCCAAAGGTCGGTATTCATCCCCGCACCCTGTTCGTACATGAGATAACGTCCATCATGCGACCAGTCCGAAAGGGCCTGATAGATCGGATTGGGCGACGAAAGCAGAGTGCGCTCCGGGGCACTGCTGCCCAGTGTCTTAACCGAGATAGCGGTCTGCTGGTTTGAAGTGAACGCTACCTCTTTGCCATCAGGAGACCACAGCGGTGTGAGGTGCGTGCCGCCGCTGAAGGTCAGCCGCGTCTTCAGATTGTTTGTCAGATCGTGGACCCAGATAATTGCGGTGGCCGAGTTTAGCTCGGTGGTTGCCAATTTCTTTTCATCCGGAGAAAGATCCAGATCGAAGAAGTCGCCCTGTTCGCCGACCGTCCCTATTTTCTTTCCGCTGCGGTCATACCAGGTCAGAATCTCCGTACCGGCGGAGGTACCGGACGCATACACCAGCATGCCTCCGGAAGAAGCGCTGACGTTCATGCGCCACAGGCCAGCGTCAAATTGAACGTTCTCGCTCAGGGTCTGTGCCTCGCCCGAGAATTTGCCGCTAGCCGGATCGAATGTATGAGCCACCAGCGCATTTTCGCGCTGGTACAGCAAATGTCCGGACGCGTAGACCGCGTTGGACAAGGTATGGAAAAGGAGCCTGTTCTCTTTGCCATCGAGAGAAGCCAGGAACACGCCGGTTTCCGGACTGGTTGGCGCGTTGTGCTTCACCGCGACGTAAAGAAAATGCTTGCCGTCAGGCAGGAACGCCGGCCACCGGTTGGAACTGTAATGCGAACCGTCCGTCGTAGTGACTGGCGAAGGCGTGCCTCCACTGGCCGGGACCTGCGAAATCCCGGTGTTGTAGGACAGCGCCGCAACGATCGTTCCGTCCTGGTTCCAACTGCCGCCCCGTCCCAGCGTCGAACCGCAGATCGTGACCGGCGAGCTCCCGCCCACGTCGATTCGCTTCAGCTTGTCATCGGTGAAAAATGCTATGGAGCGACTATCGGGCGACCAGAAGGGAAACATTGCACCCTCGGTGCCGGGAAGTACCTGCGGCGATGTTGAATCCAGTGACCGCACATAAAGTTGGCTGCCCGCCGAACCGTAAGCCGAAAAAACGATGAGGCGGCCGTCGGGAGAGATCTCTGCCGGGCCGCCGTGGTCCCCCGCCAGGTTGAAGTTCATCTTGTCGGGCGGATTGATTTCAACCCGCAATACCGGTAATTGCTTCTGCTCCGCCTGGTATAGAAAGAACAAGGCGAGGGCGGCAATGGCAGCCGGGATTCCCCCTAGCAGCCAAGGCAGCTTGCTGGTTCGTTTTCTAGGAGTGACGACAGCCGCGGACGAGGTGACCTGCGATCCGCCCTCGGCAATCTGCCTAAGCTGAAGCTTGACATCGTGCGCCGTTTGCCAGCGCTCATCCGGATCCTTGCACAGGCAGGTCTTGATCAAACGCTCAAGCGCCGGCGGCGTCATTGGCTGCACCGAAGAAATTGGCGGCGGCTCGCGCTCCATAACCGCAGCCATTGCGCTGGCCGCGGTCTTGCCTTCGAACGCCCGCTTGCCTGTCACCATCTCGTACAGCACCGCGCCCAGAGCGAATATGTCCGAACGGGCGTCGGCCTCCTTGCCCTCGATCTGCTCGGGCGACATGTACTGGAACGTTCCCACCACCGAACCCTGGGCCGTGAGCGGGTGGCTTCCCGGCGGCGTCGCCACAGTTGCCGACATGCCGGAGGCCACAGCGGTCGCAACCGCTGTTTTGGCCAGGCCGAAGTCCATGAGCTTGGCCCCCGTCTTCGTGAGCATGATGTTGCCAGGCTTCAAATCGCGGTGTACCACGCCTCCGCGATGCGCCCTTTCCAGCCCATCGCAGATGTCGGCCCCGTACTTCACCACCTGCTCCACCGGCAAGGGGCCCTTGCTCAGGCGGTCCGCCAGAGTCTGACCCTCCAGGTATTCCATCACCAGATAATCAATGCCATCCTGATGTCCAACGTCGTGGAGCGTGCAGATGTTGGGATGATTGAGGGAAGAGATTGTCCGCGCTTCGCGGTCGAACCGTTGCTTGGATTCGGGGTCTTCCGAAAGGTGTGAGGGGAGTATCTTGACGGCGACGGTTCGCTCCAGACGCATGTCCAGGGCACGATATACCTCGCCCATGCCGCCAGCGCCGAGCGGCGATTGAATTTCATAAGGGCCAAGCTTCGTGCCAGGGATAAGGGCCATTCGCGGCTCATTATACCTTCGCTTCGGGTTCACCCAGCACAATAGCTTCCCGGAAGCAGGCTTCTGGACCGCATCGTGTTGCCACGCCACAAGTCTACTCACTGGTTAGCTTCGCGCAGGTAGTGTTTTTGTTCAATGACATCGGGTTATTCTGCGCTGGAAACGACAGTAGGTTTTTCGAGCTGCGACCTATGCATGCGCCTCCCCCCCCAGCAGACGCAGTTGAGCGAGAGTTTACAGCGTGCGGAATCTGGGCACAATGGACGAAGGGAAAAAACTGGGAGTGGGCACAAATGTAGGCACGACAACGAGTCGTTGTTCTATGGAAGTCCTGCAAATTCTTGGTGCGAAAGGGGGGACTCGAACCCCCACGGTTTTACCCGCCAGATCCTAAGTCTGGTGCGTCTGCCAATTCCGCCACTTTCGCTCTTTGTTATCAAACACTTGCAGAAAGTTCCTGAGAGGTCATTTCCGATGTATCCGTTTTTGTATCCGTTGTGCGAGAATCCCGCATAATCACTGGCTGAAAACGAGCCTTTTTCGTGCTGGTTTTCTTCGACTTTGCTGGAACCCTCATGTTTGCTGGGTCCGGTGATTTCACGGCATCGCTGCCGTCTCCGTTTTCTTGCTGCTTCCGTAACCTGGTTCTTACCGCTTCGGAGATGCTCTCTGGCTGGGCGTGAACGTACCTTTGTGTGGTCGCAATGTTTGCATGTCCGGCAATACGCTGCAGCGACCACAGGTCAGTTGTTTTGGCCATTTCGGTCAGGTAGGTATGCCTCAAACAGTGCAGACCAGCGTCTTTATCAAACTCCACCCGGCGCTTCATGTCCCGGCCCTGACCGCTTAGCGTGTCATCGCTCAGCTGATGTTTGGGATTGTCCAAGGCGGCAAATACGAACCTACATTTCGACCTCTCCATCTGCCTGATCAGGACTCCCCGCATCTTCGTAGTGATGTCCAGCTTCCTATGGCGCGCATCTCGCTTGAGACCGCGCCGAACGTCAACGAATCCCCACAGCATACCCTTCTCTTCGTCCCAAAGCTCGACACAGTCTTTTTGCAATGCTAGCAGTTCGCCCACGCAGATCCCAGACTCTCTGGCTAAGATCGATGCGTCCCGCAACAGGTCAGGGCACTCGCTAAGCCAGCGCTGGTATTCTTCATCGCTGAAGACAAACTCCCTTTGGCGCTCGCAAACGGAACTCTTAGGAAACAGATGGATGCGCGGAACCCTGGTTATCAGCTTGAGCGGATCTTCAGCGTGGCGCAGAGCCTTTCGAAGCGTGCTCAAATAGCGGTTGCAGGTTGTCCGGCCGACGGCCTTCCCCTTCTTGGGCTTACGAGTCAGCCTCCATGTTTTGAATCTGTCGATCAGGGCGGAGTCGATCTTCACCAGATCACAGTCGGCCAGTTCCTTGAATTCCAGGAGCCTATCGAAACACTGGCGGTAGAAATCTCTCGTCTCAGGGTGGTCATCGTGACCACTGTTGACCCAGTCCAGGAATGGCTTCCTGAACTGGCGCAGGGTCATAGGCTTGCTTTCCGGCTCTAAGATTCCAGCATCGATCTTGGCGTAATTGATGACCCAGGCGCTGGCGATTTCCTGCGCGGCTTTCTTGTTCCGTACTCCCGTCGACAACGTGATCTTCTTGCCATCACGCTGGACCGTAAAGCTGTACGGAGATTTGGGACTGCGCTGCCAGACTCGCATGGCTAACTATAACGCAGAACCGACCGGCTTCCGCAATCCCCGGTTGATGATGTCCTGGATCGTTTCCGGGCGGAAACGAACGGCAGAACCGATCTTCACGAACTCGATCTGCCGGCGCTGGATCCATGAACGAATCGTATTCACGCTGACGGCCAGAAGGAGGGCTACCTCCTTAATGGTCAACAAGCGACCAAGGTCGGTAAATGACGAGTTGCGGACGGTAGATGATGAAACGGGCATAGTCCTTCCTTTGCGGAAGACTCGCCCCACCATGCTGACGCGGGGTTTACCGTTTCGCGGCTTCCGTCCAATCGACCACCGGAAGGGTCTCGCTGGCCTCGGGCCAGCGATGTTCAATCGTACATGGCTGGATGATGCAGCCACAGTGACGCAGATCACATCCCGGCGGGGAACAGGGGAGGGGTCGAGCGGAAATGGGGAGGGGCTCTCAACCTTTAATGGTTGCTTCTATTGGTTAAACCCTCTCCAGGTGGGCGTGAAACCGCCCGTCTACGACAAGTATGCACACCTGTGGCTCGGACTCCTTCGTTTGACCGGCAACGCATTCCAGAAGGCTTCATCCTGAGGCGTAGGCGTCGTCAGAGCGTTGGTTCCTCGCGATCGGCGCCGGCACGGTGTCGATCATGTTTGGCGAGGCACCGGCGCGTCGTACGCCCGGTGGGCTACCGCCGCTTCCTTGAGGGAAGAGGTACCTCCAGTCGGCTGCTCCAGTCCTGTCAGGAACCCGACTCCGTTCGGTTGCAGTGTCCTATCCCATTCGACTTAGTGCAGCAGCAGATCGTTTAGGGTGATTTCCGAGATTATTGGATGTGGGAGCAGAATTATAGATGCGAGGGGGGAAATAACATCCCGATATCAGGCCGCTCGACTCGCCCCAGGCGAGGGCGACGGAGCCTAATCACAGTATCGAGTTGCTACTAAAGCCCGGTTCTCGGAGCGCTTTGAGAACGGCTTCCTTGCGATTGACGAAAGCCAGTGTTTACGCGGGATATCATGGTCTCGTGATGGGCACCTTGACAAATGGTCATACTATGTGCTTGATGGAGCAATATATCGGCCACCTTGCTCATCCGCTACCTCAGGCCGCCTGCTTCACAACCCGCAACACGGAGCCTACCAAATGCCTAGCAAAAGAATCCTGACCGTGGAAGCTATCCTCGCTAACACCACCCCCGCCTATCGCGATTGCTTGATCTGGAATGGGGCTTGTACCGGCGGTTCCGATGGCGACGGCTACCCCGAAGCCACCTCCGACGGTGTCGTCGAATACCTTCACGAACTGGTGTGGGAGCTTTCCCGCGGCCGCGCGATCCCCGAAGGGGCCTGCCCTGATGGCAGTCGGCGCTACGAAGTTCATCATCTGTGTGACCACCGACGGTGCCTAAACGCCGATCACTTGTTGCTGGTATCCCAGAAGCGTCACAGCCGCATTCATCGCAACCTCCGCTGGACGAGTCAGGCGACCTGCGCTCATGGCCATCACTGGAAACCGGAAACCACCTACCTTTTCGCCGATGGATCCCGCAGCTGCAAGCTGTGCCGGGCACAAGAACGCCAGGGAACGCTGCCGCCCAAGCAGAAGCCTGAACTGCACTGGAAGCCTTGCTGCGATGACCTGACCTACCTCATGAGCGCGGAGAACATCGATGAGTGGTGGCCCGACTTGATGCAGCATCTCGGCTACCAGAACGTGCCGGCGGTGCCTTATGTCTAAGGCGACCACCGACTGTAAGTATGCGAACATCTGCCCCGATTGCGGAACCATTCTTCCGGCACAGCTCCAGCACACCACCTCCTACCGCTCTACCTGGGCATGCGCTGGTTGCGGACTCACTCTTGCCAAATCGATCAGCCGTTGCCGCAAGGGCGAGGGCGATGCCTTTGTGGTACTCGTCTTTGCCCACGACCGCGGGCTGCAACGCTTCATGGCGGCGCGGCCGGGAATAACCGATGACGATGATTTGAGCGAACTGCTGCAGGACACCTGGATGGCGGCCTGGCTTGGACTGCAGAGTGAGCGCCTTTACCAGAGAGGCACTCGGGCCGGACAACTGGTAGCCAATACATCCCAGTTTGCCGAGGCCTCCGACTTTGGCACCTGGATCACCTCGATTGGCCTAAATGTTTACTTGGATTTCAACGCCAAGCGCCACATGCGCTACGCCATCAACTGCAAGATCGAAGGCGATCCGGATTCTTTCGTGGATCCCGTCTTCGACCTTGCCTGCCAGCAGCCCGATCCCAACTCCTTTGACGGAAGTGCGATCGGCATTCATGAGTGTATCGCGCGGCTCAGCACACGCCAGCGCAAAGTATTGGAGGCCAAGATGGAAGACCAGCCGACAGAACAGATTGCCCAATCGATGGGGGTCACCGCGAGTACGGTAAGGGTCACCCTATTGCAGGCCCGCCAGCGTGTCAAGGATCTGCTTACAGGCCTCTCCATCGCTCAGCGTGCTGCCCTCCGCAGCGTCCTCCAGGACGCAGCGGTGGGGTTGAAGGCTACGTCAAGGCATTTGATTGACAACTATCAATGGCAATCTTTGCCACCCACACTAAACGCAATGCTTCCAAAATCGCTCTAATAGGTCAGGAGAGCAAACATCGCAATCCTGGGGGTCGATTCCATAGGCAGGTCGGCCTCCCCTCAAACTTTCCGCTATTAGCGCCCACCGCCATGCGGTTCCCCCGCGCCAAAGATGGGGACTCTCGAAAGGGTCCGCGCGTCCCAAAATATCGGTTGACTGGGCCCATCCCCCTTACCCCAAGAACGAGGCCCCCGAAATGCCAAGACGCTCTCGCAACATGACCTCACTGTTCAAAGCTAGTGGCAGGTTTCTAAAGTGGCTCTCACCCGACGAAGCGTCGGACCTAATAGACAGCAGGCTGGCCAAGCGCTGCCCTGAAGGTTTGATCATGATCGATGCCACCCCCAAGCGTTTACAGCTGCCCAACGCGGGCATCAGCGTAGTCGAGATGGAGATGAATGCCGGTGTCTACGGACCCGAAACGTTCTTCAACACCGACATTTGCTCGATCAGTAAGGCCAAACGCAAGATCGAAGTCTGGCCTGACATTCACGACAACCGTGCCGTGGTCATCTCAGCGGGCCGTGTATGCCAGCCAGGAGCCCAAGAAACGCAAGGCACCTAAGAACCACTTTAGGGCTTCGTGGCGCTCGCAGGCTGGATGATGTTGGCCTCCCTTATTGCCTTTAGCTCGGGTAGGTCGAGCAACTCTTTAAGGAAATCGACCGGTACGATCATCGCGATACCGCTGTTAGCGTGGCCGACTCCCTTGACGGTTGTCGCAATTTCGAGGTTGAAGTCTTCGTCTTCGTAGTAATACCCACTCACGACGCCGAGGAGGTAATAGCCGCCAATGTTTAGCCAATCGGCGGCCACCATAACAGGCGAACCGCTGTTTCCACCAAAAATGTGAACATCGCCTAGGTAAATCGTTCCTGGCTTACCCGTAGTCGTTGTCATCGGCTCGTCTGGCATCATAGAAAGGATGCCCTGCCGCACGATAGATTGGAATCGACGTTCTCCGGAGAACTGATAAAAGTATCCCGACAGTAGGATCGGGCTACCTTCCGCGATCTGGTTGCCCGATACGATGTCTTTTGTACCGAACCTATCTGTTGGAATAACGGTGAATAATGCATCGTCCGGCAGATTCACTGGCATCACTGCTAAATCAACCGATTCGTCAGACGGAAGGTGCCAAGCTTTGGGATCAGCTTGAAGCCTTTTCGAGGAGCCATCCTTCAGGTTTACGCGGATCATAAGCGACGTGATCTCTTTCGGACGTCGCTGGTCATCCCAACACTCGGCTACGTGGCGGTTAGTCACTAGATAGTCGAAATAAGATCCCTTCGGTATGCGAGGGTCACCATACGCCACAATGAATCCGGTGCCGGCGGCGGATATCGTTGAAGCCCCATCCTTGCATTTCAGCTCTACATTCACGACAGACCGCTTCAGCATCACTCCAAAGGGCGGCTTAGAAGGATCAGGTTTTTGGTAGGTGAGGATCGACTGAGCGTTGCCAAGGGTCGAAAGCAAGCTCAGCACAGTCAGGACCAATATTCGGCGCACGTAGACCTCCGCATTCTTTCAACTATAAGGAACGGCAACATAGAGGATTCTTGCACGAAATCTATTGTCGTTGGTGGCAGATGTGTATCTTTTGTGCTGCCAGTCGATCTCGCGCAAGAGAGTTTAGGTCCTATGGCATCAATCGAGGTCAAGCGCGACTTGACCGTCGAACATCAGACCAGCCTTTCGGGGGCGATACCGGTGCTAATACCTGCACCACGGGCAAAAACAAGTGGCCGAGGATGACCGCAGTAAAGCGGACACCCCGGTCGTAAAGCAAGAAAGATCCTCACGGGTTACAGGTTTGCAGCCAATGCTGCAGCAGCCAACAGATCGGCGAGGTTAAATTCGCCACTTTCGTCAGTTTCCATAAATTCTCCTTTCTACTACCCATTTCATAGTCAGAAAATTCACTAACTGGCGATATTCCACCCCCTCTATCTATGCCCATTTCACACACCGAGCAGCCAGCCAACAGCTGGAGCCGAACAAAGGATCCAGCCATGACCCCTCCGAAGCAAGACGGTAACAGCGCAGCTATCAGTCACAAGACTGAGCACCTAAAGCCGTTCCAGTTTCAGTCTGGTCAGTCAGGCAATCCTAAGGGCCGCCCAGTCCGCAAGCCCATAACCGACGCTCTCAACGCTCACCTGGATGAAATGGATCCACGTACCAAGAAGCTGATCGCCCGGCAGATCGCTGAGGCACTGGTCAAGCAGGCCAAGCGCGGCAACGTGAAAGCGGCTGCCCTGGTGCTGGATCGGGTTGAAGGCAAGCAGGTACAGGAGATCGAAGGCGAGATAGCAGGGAAGATCGAAGTCGTCATCCACGATGTCAGCAAGTCTCAATCTTAGTCTAGACATTGGGCTCCAGCCGAAGCAACTAGCGCTACTTGATCTCGTCGAGAACTCGCCAGCGACGAACATTGGCTTTGGTGGATCCCGCGGCGGCTCCAAGTCGCATGCGGCCCGCGCCATCATGCTGCTCCGGCGCCTGAAGTATCCGGAGACCGACGGACTGCTCATCCGACGCACCTACAAGGAACTGTTCCGCAACCATATCGCTCCAATGTTCCGTACCTGGCCGGCTCTTCGCCAGTTCTGGCACCAGGAATCGAAGACGATCCGTTTACCAAACGGATCGAACATCGTGTTCGGCTATGCCGAGCATGAAGGTGACATCTACGACTTCCGCGGGACCGAATACGCCGATGTGGAGATCGAAGAAGCCAGCCACTTCAACCAGCGGGAGATGCAGGAGCTCAAGAACTGCAACCGCTGGACGGGAAACACCGACATCATCTGCAAGTGCCTGTACACGATGAACCCGGGCCATCAGGGCCATCAATACCTGCGGCGCATATTCCTGGACCGCCACTTCGAAGACAATGAAGATCCTGAAGATTACGTCTACCTGCAGGCCAATGGTTGGGACAACGTTGAGTGGTGCCGAAAGGCATTGAGCCAGGATGGGCTGACCGCAGCCGACTACTACAGCTGGTCTGATCAAGAGCGCTTCCAGTACTTCATCACCCGGTCGGCTTACGGCAAGGTGCTGAGTGCCCTACCAGCAGACGAGCGCAAAGCACAGCTGATGGGATCATGGGACACCTTTACCTCCCAGGCATTCATGGAATGGCGTCGCGATCTCCACGTCGTCACACCATTCGATATACCCAGCTTCTGGATACGATTTGTTGCCATGGACTGGGGATTCAACGACCTGTTCTGTGCGGTATGGTTCGCGGTATCGCCCGAAGGTGATTGTTACGTCTATCGCTGTCTCAGCGGCAACAAGAAGACCCCTGATCAATGGGTGAAAGAGCTTGTCGCCCTCACAGGCGACGAGCTGATCAGCTATAAGAAGCTGGATCCCAGCTGCTGGTCGGCCCGCCTCGACAGCAAGCGAACCTCTCAGGGACCATCCATCGCTGAGGAGTTCGAACTTAATGGATGGGCATGCAGCGCGGCCGATAACAGTAGAGTGCTGGGATGGACCCGCATGCATCAGTACCTGGCTTGGGAGAACAACCTTGAGACAGGTCTGATCACCCGCCGACCCAAGCTGTTCTTCTTCGAGAACTGCACCTACTTGATCTCGTCGATACCTGCTCTCTGCAAGCACGACAAGAAGCCCGAGGATGTAGCCGAAGGCGATGACCATGGTGGTGATGCTGTGCGATACGGCATCATGACCCGGCCGCCGCTCTCAATCCAACCCATCGACGAACTCTCTGATGAGTGGCAAGCGGCAGCAGCCCGCGCCGCCCATTTGGAACAAGCCAACCAATAACCTCGAGCGACCTAACGTTTACGGACGGGGTTCAGCCTAGGAGAAACCATGCCATTCTGCGATCACTGCAAGAAGTCAATCGACACTAGCAATTGTGTTCACCTCTCTACCGACGACGGCAGCGCCATTTACCTGCACGCTGCCTGCTGGATCACGGTAGGTATGCAACAGCAGCTGCAATCGTTAGAGCTACTGGCGGGGGCGGTTCGGACGTGGGCGGTCATCCTCGAGGACAAGGACGTCAGAGCGTTGGTCGAAGCCCGGGTCATCACGCTGGCCAAGGAGCAGGCCCGCGCCAACCAGGTGCCGGCAGCACAACCGGATGATAGTGAAGTCCATATCGATGCCGTAGCAAACTGTCCGAGTTTAGATTGCGGCGGGAGCGTTGCTATTTGTCAGGGGGTATAGAGACTTGGGCATCATGGGACACCACTCGCTCAGCTATTCGCTGCTTGCCGCTTTGTCGATAATAAACTGTCACTTTTGTGCCGGTAGTAGGAAACAAAACTACTTCGTCGCCATGTGCATGCTGTTTGGAGCCGAAATCGATAGCAAACGTTTCTCCGTTGTCGAGTTTGAAACTCTTACCGTTGAAATATTGGATACGCCCTTGAGATATGCCACAGCAAGACTTGCACTCGGCAGGGCAGGGAAGATGGACGCAATCACATTTCTTACTGCTACAGTCAGTGGTGCTCTTCTGCGCCATCAATGACTCGGTACAACAAAGCAACACACTTGCAAGAAGGAATATCTTCATGGCTTGCTCCCTGTAGTTATTTCGGCTTCTTGGTTCCACAACCACCAAAGAAAATAGAGAACCAGCCAAACTCCGAAACAATAGACAGCATGCTGGAACGCGAGGATTTGCCCTAAGGCGTCATCATTAACCGCCGATTTGTATTGCCCAAGCGGAGAGCCCTCCGCTGCAAACAGATATCCCAGATTCGCTCTCTGAACTTGAACGCCGTAAAACATGCTGTGCCCAAGGAAAAACCAACCGGGAAGAAACGCCAGGTATATGAGCCTGGTCCAACGAGTCCGAGGACGATAATAGCCGGTCCCTACTAACACAACTATCGAACCACCAGCTATCAACAGCGACCAACCAGACAAACTCTGGGAGAATGTAACGATGCCTTCGAAGGCCTTCTGCATTGCCTTGTGGGCGCCGTCGGTTGGGTCTGATTGAGCCGCTGCCCAGGGCACCATCGTCAGCAAAGCAATCAGCAGCACTACTCCACGTTTCAGCCCGCTCATTTCATTCAACCTCGGTGCGATGTCGTTTCCAGCGCGTTGCCGATCTCTACGAGCAGCCTGTCATTGAACTTGTCGTCATCGGCGATCCACGAGGGGAGGCCGCCTGCTATCAGATCCCACCCAGGCGTTCCATCGTTACTAACCTCTTGCGACAGCAGAAAGGTAAAGTCATCGATTGTGAACACCAGGGTCGGCGTGCCATTACGCATCTGTACAGCACCCATCAGTTCGATACGAAGGTCAGTTGGCACTTTGCGAGCTAGCTCGTTGCGGAAGGCATCCATTCGCTGTAAATCCTCGGCCAACACTTCGTTGACGGGTTCGTTGAACAGCCGCTTGCGGGCCGCAGAGATCATGTTGGCGAGTTCGGGTCGCATTGCCAAAGACTAAAGGAGCAAGCGTGACCGATCAAGCCCCTCCTCATGCCGTCGCCGAATCCCATCCGTGTTCGCAGTGCGGAGCAGGAGCCATCGTCAATGATGACTCCGTTCGTATCGATCTGCGGTATGTAAAGAGCGATACTGACCTCACGCCTAAGCTCAAGCACCACGGCTGGCAATTCAAGGTTTTCCAAGGCCGCCCGGCCATCTATCGCTACCTGTGCATTCCCTGTCTCATAGCCCTCGACGAAGCAGCAAACTGCTGGAGCGAGATCCGGCAGCAGGCCAGGGAAGTGGACGCGATCACGACCACCGACGACTTCTACAGACACCTCTGCAGTTAACAAGGAGACACCATGGCTCAGTACGGAGTATCACGGGGCACACCCATCGCCCTTCCCTCGATTACGGCACCCGGCGATAGCGACATCGTAACTGCGCCATCTCCTTATCCAGGATACGGAAACACTATTGGCTGGACGGTTAAGCCGACCGCAGCGTCGGCGTTAAACTCCACGCTGCTTGGCTCGCTCGATGGCGTTGTCTGGGCGACAGTCGATACCGACTCGACCACGACCAATTACGCCAAGGCCATCCCCAACCTGCCCTGGCTCTTCTACAAGGTTAACGTGGCCAGCATGACTGGCACCAAGATCGACGTAACGTTGATCGTGGCGTAGGGGCGGCCATGACAGCCGATTGCTCCACCCTCATCCTCAACGAGCTCCAGGCACTGCGTGGCGACTTTGCAGAGCACTCCACACAAACTGTGCAGCGGCTCACCGCGGTCGAAGTCCAGCTCAAGGGCGTCGTCGGCAACGGCAAGCCAGGCAGAATGGACTTGCTGGAGCTTCGCACCCGCGACCTGGAGAAGACGAAGTGGCACGTGGTAGGTGTAGTGGCCGGAGTCAGCTCCGTAGTCTCGCTCCTCGTATCGTGCCTCATCGCGGTCCACGAAAAGCTCGCCCACTGGCTGGGAAATTAGGAGATTCAAATGAAATCAGCACCCTCGGCAACATCCTCAGGCATGCGCGGAAATGAGAAGGCCAGCAAGCGCGAACTGGACAGCGTCCGAATCGAGAAGGCCACCAACGGCTTCAAGGTCTCGACCAGCACGAAGGCGGTGGGAGGAACAGGAAACTGTTGCGACTACGAGTCACCCAAGGAGTCGGTGTTTACCGATCCGGAAGAAACTATCACCCACGTCCGCAAACAGTTGGGCATGCCCGACAAGCCGACCGCGGCGAAGGAGTAACTCATGGCCAAGTTCAGCAAGGAAACCAGCGCATTCGATAGTGGTATGCGGGGGCCCGTAAAGTCTCCCGATACCGCTAAGCCCAAGAAGGGTGATGGCGAGACTGCACCGTTGCCCAACGTTTTTCTCAGTGGCATGCGCGGCTCGGAAATCTTCAGCGAGCCAACCGACAGCCCAACTACGGATGCGCCCGGCCCTGACGATGCCGAAGTGCAGCATGTCGAGGCTGAAGCTGGCTTGCCCACCGGCAAGGCGGCGGGCACTCACAACGCGGCTGAAGTCGTCAGCTCCGACGACACGCACTACACCGTACGACTTCCCAAGAAGCTGTTCTTGGGATCAGGAAAGAAGAAATAACCATGCCAGCTCCGGCGAACTACAAACGCTGTATCGCCTGCCGTGACCTGGTAGGTCACTCCACGCTGACCGAAGGGCTGTTCTGTTCGCCGGCCTGCCGCGACAAGTACGCCGCCGATCACCTGGCCATCGGGAAACAACTCACCGAAGCAGGATTTAGCCAGCATCCTGACACGCCCAACATGTGGCTGAAGCAGGATGTAGCGATCACGGCAGAAGAGGTTAGAAACCATGGGATTACGAAGGTACTTGAGCGCCATGCTCGCGCCATCGCATCCGTCAACCCGGCTCCCAGCAAGTAGCGAGTCGGACCGCATCATTGCGATGCTGGAGTTAAACCACGTGGAACACATACACGACCTGCGTTCGCAGGTCGAGGCTCAGCAACACCTGATCCAGGTGCTCTCGGATTCCAAGTTCTTCGCGCCGCGGATCATCAAGCCGGATCCCACGACAACCAGTGAGCCATACCGACCCCAGTTCTCGCCGAGGTCATTGAACGACGTTGAGCCATTCGATCAGGAGTCTGACGCTGAGCAGGTCAACGCGCAGAACGCGTTAGCCGAGGAACTTGAGAGAGAGTTCCTGTCTCTCAAAGCCGAACAGGAGGGCGAGTGAACTACTTCGAAAGCGGGTTGCTCAACCAGAACGGCCAGCCTATTCGCAACGCCAGCGTGGCGGTCTACACCGCCAGCACGTTAAATCTGGCTTCGTTGTTCAGCGACAACGGTGTGACGCCTACGGGTAACCCGGTGATGTCCGACGTCAATGGCCGCTTCAGCTTCTATGTGGCGACCGGCACGTATGATCTGACGATCTCTGGATCGGGACTGACAACGTATACCCGCAAGCTCCTGGCGATTGGAAGCTCCGCGATCCCCATCGTAGGCGAGACTCCCTCTGGCGTTATCAACGGCAGCAACGTCTTCTATACGCTGGCCAATGCACCCAACCCGGCTTCCAGCCTCGCGCTCTACTTGAATGGCGACCGACAGATTGGTGGCTTCACCGTCAGCGGTTTGACCCTTACGCTCATAACAGCACCGCAGACAGGAGATCAGTTATATGTTGACTACGCGCTCTAAACTGCTGGTCGCCGCGGTCCTGTTGTTTGCCAGCCTTGCCTCTGGCCAGAAGATCAACCTCGCAACCCAGGTCCAGGGCCGTTTGTCCACACCGAATGGCGGCGTTCCCTCCGGTGGAACCGCCGGGCAGGCGCTACAAAAGAATTCGAACACCAGTTACGACTACGGCTGGGCTACCATTACCATCCCGGCTCCGACGCTGTCGAGCCTAGGTGGCGTGAATTCCAAGGATTGCAGCTCGCTGGGCGCGAGCTACGTCGTCCAGAAGATCAACCTCGACGGTTCGATTACCTGCGTCCTGGTCTCCACTGGTGGGTCTACGTGGGGATTGATCGGTGGAACACTCACCGACCAATCCGATCTGACTACCGCCCTGGGACTGAAGGCCAACACTTCATCGCTGGCTACGGTTGCTACTAGCGGCAGCGCAACGGATCTCTCCACGGGAACGCTGAATGCACTGCGGCTGCCTGCATCGATCAACTCCAATACTACCGGCAATGCCGCGACGGCATCGCTGGCCGTAGCTGTACCCGCTAATGGCGTGTCAGCCGGCGCTCTTGGCGCAGGCGTTTCGCTCCCTTGGACGCAAGTCACAGGCCAGCCGACGATCCCATCTGGCTCGACTTTCAATCCCTACATGAACGGCGTGGCCGCGCCGGGAAACAGCGGCAACTACTCCAAAGCTGACCACGTCCATCCTTCCGACACTTCGCGCGAACCTGCGCTAGGCAATCCGTCGGCGGATGGTTACGTTCTGGCTTCGACGGCTGTAGGTGTGCGTTCCTGGGTGCCACAGGGCGGGGGCGGCATGCTTTACCCGCTAGCTGGCATAGGTTGCAGCACTGGCTCAGCCTGGTGTACTTCCTACGGAACAGGGAATGTCATCCCTGCCAACTTCCTGGCAACGATTCCTTACACCCAGCTGAGCGGTACTCCCGCGATCCCACTGGCGGGCACGACCACGCCACTGATGGATGGGACGGGCGCAGCCGGCAACGGAACTACCTGGGCTCCAATCAATCATGTTCACCCCACCGATACCACTCGGCTGGCAGTGGCTAACAACCTGAGCGATCTGACCAGCGCGCCCACGGCGCGCACTAACCTCGGCCTCGCGGCCGTGGCCAGCAGCGGCAGCTATAACGATCTGAGCAACCAGCCAACGATCCCCGCCTTGGGATCGACCACTCCGAATATGGATGGAACCGGCTCGGCCGGCTCGGCCGCGACTTCGGCGCGCTCCGATCACACTCATCCTTCTGACACCAGTCGCGAACCTGCACTGGGAAATCCTTCGTCGAGCGGCTACGTCTTGGCCTCAACGATTACGGGAACTCGTTCTTGGGTGCCGCAGGGTGGCGGAGCATCCCTGAGTGTCAATAACAATTCCGTTTCGACTCCCAACTTGTCCAACGGCGGCAGCTCTCAGTTCTACGTGTCGGGCAGCAACGTATTCAACCGGCGCAGCGGCAACGCTCCCGGCTTGGTGGCCTGGGGTGATTCGATCACGGCGGGCACGACGCCTACGTCTTCCTGCTTAGCGGCGGGCGGTTACACCTGCTATGCCTACCTGCTTTCTTTCAAGCTGGGTGGCCCTCTCGCTTCGCTTGCTCTCACTGCGTCCTCTGGCGATATGGCGGCGGACACGTCGATCAAAGTCGTGACGAGTTCCGTTGTCATGACGAGCGGCAACTCTACGAACACGTTGATGGTCGGCGTAAACGAAGCGAACTCTTACGCGAACAACGCGGCGCAGAAGAACATCTATTCGCAGGCTCACTCTGCCATCATCGGCTGGCTGACCACTCCCGATATCCTGAAAGTTGGCATGCAGCAAACCGGAAGCACCGGCAACGGCAACTATGCCGTTGTCCCGACGCTGGCCGGAACCTGGACGGTCTTCGGATCTTACAAGGCTGGCTGGGGCGAACAGAGCACAGTTCAGAACAGCACGATCACCTGGACCGACACGGTCAGCTGCTTACCCGGCGCGACGAATGGCGCTTACTACTACTTCTACTCGATCAAGGACGGCGATGCGGGAACGCAGACCTTCTCCATCGACGCGGTGGCTTCTACCGATACCATCACCGGCGCGGCATCCCTCCAGACGGCTGGCGGCGGTGTAGGGAACACTGGAACCATCTCCACGCTAAACGGAGCGACCCAGACGATCGCGATGGCGCGGTTCGTCGCTACCTGCGGATCGCATAGCTTCAAAGTCACGAACACGGGAGCAACTGGGACCACGTTCGCGTATGCGGCCGGCTCAACCTACATCAACAGCGAAGCTGACGCGCCTCGCGTCATTGTAGGTGGGGTTCTGAGGCAGCTTGCCGATGCCAACTCTGCGGCCACGGCGGCGTACAACACGGTAGCCTTCAACGATGTGGCAACCCTGCGAGCTGATGGCGCGTACACCGACTTTGCTGACGTTCGTGCTTACGTCAATTCAGTCTCGTCTGGCACGATCGGCGGCGATATGTATAACGCTCTCCACCCGGATGTCAGCACCATCTACCCATGTATCACGGCTTGCGGGCATCAACACTTGGTGGAAGCATTCAACTCGGTCCTGCGGACCGCGAACTATTCGGCTGGCCTTTATCAGCTGACCTTCCGCGGGCCGACCACGCTGGCCAACGCCACCCCCGACACGGCAATCACCTGGAACGCTGCCGGCGCGATAAACATCGGAACGTTCGGTGGAACAGCTGCACAGGGGAATCACCTGGGCACGCTGAATGCTGCGAGCGTCGTCGTCTACAACGGCGGCAGCGCAGCCGTGACGATTGGAACTGCCGGCATCAAGATCGGCACCAGTGGCAACACCATCGGCAACGTGTTCAGCGGCACCGGAACGTTGACCTACACCTCGATTCCAGCCAATAGCTGCCAGGCGCAGACCATGACGGTTACGGGTGTGAGCACCGCATCCACGTTTGGCATCTTCTGTTCGCCCCGCTCGGCTACGTTCTTCAGTACGACGTTCGGATACGGCGGAGCCTATGGATCCGCCTCCAACACAGTCGGAATCAACGTCTGCAACCTGACCACAGGAGCCCTGACGCCGACGGCTGTGACCTGGGCCTGCACCGCGTTCCAGTAGCCAGGGACTGGAGACTTCATGCTCTTTACGATTCAGCAGGACGGCGTGAGCGTCACGCCGCCCTCGACTTCTACCGTGTACTTATCATCCGACGCCTTTGTCGTGTTCGCCATCGTCAACCAGGTCATCACCATCGTTGGCATGTACCTGCTAATCGAGCCTGCGATCAGCATCTCGGACATGACCATCGAGAACGTGGTCGCAATCACGGAGCTTACGGCGCAACCGATCACCACGATCGCCAACATGGAAATCACGCAAGGGAGCTGAAGATGCCGGTTACGAGTTTGCTCTACAAACGAAATGCCCAGGTGATAACGGTCATCCTTATGGACGCCTCGAACCAGCCGGTTGACAACGCGGTTGGCGTTACCGCCAACCTCGTCGACTCTTCGGGGGAGCCGGTAATCAGTTTTCCAACTAACTTGCCTCTGTCGTATGTCGCAGGATCGCGGGGACGCTACCAAGGAACGGTCCCATCATCGTTCAACCAAGCGGTTGGATCGGGTTACATACTGACTGTTCTCGGTACGTCCGGAAGCTCCGGATTTTGCCGGTCATTTCCGGTTGTCATCGTGTCCTAGAAGCAGTCAATTCGTGGGGAAGCATCCTTTGCACTCTGAAGCTTGCACAATGGGCGCGACATATCCACAACAATATTCGACTTGTTTCCATCAGTTTACAAAATAGCTGTGGGAAAGTGCATCGACTCGGCCGTGATGCGTAGTAGGCTTCTTTCAGGTTTTCTCAAGTAGCTAGTTTTCCTAAGTTCTTAATGGAAAGGTCTAGCTACCTGATGAAACGAAGTCACAAACCAACCGTCGACAATCAAGGTCGTTTTGACTGCGAAGACTGTCGAGATCTCCATCTCGAACTATCACAAGTAGATCCCCAAAAACCCAACTATCAACGAGCCCTGCAAGCCGCTAACGAGCGCCTGCAGGAGCACAGGCGCGCATGTCATCCCATCGAGGTCCCGACAAATGAATCAAGTTCCGAGCACCGAAACGGCTGCACTCAACGCAACCGCAGGCAATGACATCGAACGTGCCCTGATGGCCTTCGGGGAACTCAGCTTTGCTGACATGTCCCGCTATCGCTTCGCTGAAGAAAGAGAATGGATGCAGTCGGCGCTGTTTTATCAGAGACGCCAGTGGCTCGACTGGGAGGAAGGCTCTCGCAAATGGGTCGCGCAGAAGCAGGACTCGAAGAAGCCCCGGCCCATGCCGGTGAGCAATTACTTTGCAAAAACGATCAACGCAAATGCCAACTCCCTGGGTGCTGAGTTGCCCAAGATGCTGGCTACACCTACCGATGATGATCCTGGCAATCGCCTGGCAGCGGACATGGCCGAGAAGGCCAAAGACGCGATCGATAAAGAGTCGGGCATTCGAATGCTGAACCCTCTCCTGGCTAAGCATGTTCCTCTGTGGGGAGTCGGCTGCACGAAAGATGTCTTCGACATCTCGCTGACCAACGGCATGGTCAAGGTTCCCGTGGTCGGCATCGCTGAGACCACGATGGTGGGTTGCCTGGACTGCGGTGGCAGCTACGACGTCGGGCCAGTTGACCAGGTACCGAGCCAGGGCGGTTCGTCTGCGTATCCGACCATCCCTTGCCCTCAGTGTGGATCGAACACGACTATTCCTTATTCGGATCTCCACGAAGAGGTCCAGGAAGTCAACCAGTTCTCGAAGGGCAAAATCACGACCGAAGTCGTGCCGATCTTCGAAGTGTTCCTGCCGCGCGATTGCGGCAACCCGAACCTGGCCAAGCGCGTACTGCAACGCTGCCGCAAGAGTGTTGGCGCGCTCAGACGCTTGTTCCCGCAGCATTCCGAAGAGATCAAGACCGACAGCGTCACGGATCTTCACGAGCACTACTTCGAGGCTCTGAAGAGCCTGGTGAATTACTCCTATATGCAAGAACAGTCCCACGAGTGCGCGTCTTATACCGAGATGTGGACCGACTGGGATGAGCTGCCGGAGAAGCTACAGGAGCTTTTAGCGCAGAACTTCCAGACTGAACCAGACAGGCTGGAGAGACTTCAGCTGGCCGGCGTCTACTTCATGTACACCGGCGGCGTGATGCTGGATTGGGGGATTAATCCTCTGTATGACGAGTTGATGGGCCGCCGCTATTTCCCCTATACGTTTTACCTATGGGAACTCGATCCAGCCAGTGCCTACAACAAAGGACTGGCCGCTGACCTGGTGCCGCTGCAGAAACGCCTGAACCGCATCGACTCGCTGATCGAACTTGGAATCATGTCCAACGCAGCAGGGAAGTGGCTCTGGCCAAAGTCTCAGACGACTCGGCCGCCGACTGGCTCACCTAACGACGTGATCGAATACGACACCTTAGGCGAAGGCAAAGCAGCGCCAACGTTCGTTCAGCCTTCACCGTTTCATCCGGCTGTCTGGCAATTACGCCAGACGATTCTCAGCGACTTCAACGCGCTGGGACTAACCGAAGGCGTCAGCCAGGGTCAAGCACCTGGCGGTGGCGCGAACGCATTCGGGCGATCGCGTACCTGGGAACAAAAGCGGCCGAACAGATCGGAACTCAGCGCACCTGTCGGAGTCATCGCATCAACTAAGATATGAAAAGACGTTGCTGATGGCGAGGCTCTACTGGGACGAGCCACGGAAGGCTCGTGTCGCTGGAAGCAACGGCAAGTTCCAGTCGGAGACTCTGACCAAGGACGATCTACGGGGATCGTATGAGATTGAATTTGTTCCCAACTCGAGCCGTCCGAAGACCATCGACGAAAAAGTCAGCAGCCCTACAGATGCTGCTCCAAGGCGGTCTGGTTGAACCCACCGACCAGGCGACTCGAGAGTATGTCCTCGACATGACAGGGCTCGACAACATCAACCTCAGCGATCACCTGCAATACGTCAAGGCTGAGAGGGATCTCGACCACGTTAAACGCGGTGAGAACCCGATCTTCTCACCGTATGCCAAATGGGATGTATTCCTAAAGACCTTCGCCGACTACACGCTGACGGAGGAGTTTGAGCAGCAATCGCCGGAGATCCAGCAGCAAATCCTGGACATGACCGAGTTCTTCAATCAGCAGATGACGCAGGTGAAGATGGGAGCCATGCCGCCTCCGGGAATGCCTGGACCGAGCGGTGCGGGCGGCCCTCCTGCCAAGCCGGGCGACAAGCTGGCGGCCGCTTTGCAGCACACCAATAACCCGACGCCGTCGGCGCAGATGCAAGCGGTCCCGGGGCAGGGAACTCCCGTAGAGGGTAGCGAACATGGAGCGCAGGTGGAAGGAAACCTGGTAGCCGCTCAGGTGCCGTAAACGTGAGTGGGTTGCGCCGCGACGTCAGAAGGGCGCGTAACCGTGCTGTTCTGGAGTTAATGTGCCATCGATCACCACGAGAAAGCGCATGCAAGCTGCAGTCTTATTGATCAAACGATTATCCAAATCACGCGTAAACTGCTGGCGAGCGGTTTCTAAAACATTCACTTGGCCAGAGGACAGTCGTTCCGATACCCGGTCAGCCCTCAATGCTTTAAGAAATGTTTTGTGGAGTGTTCTCCATTCATCGTCTGCTTGTGGCATGTGGTCAAGGTTCCGTAGCATTTTAGCCATCTCGGTTCCGAAGTACTCGTCGACTTCATGGTCTACGGGATCAACTTTCCCAGTTCGCGCACAAAACAAGCATGGTCCGTTAAAGAGCTCGCCTGTACCCTGGCAAAAGTTACACGTTACTTTGATTCTCGCCTCACCACCTGGTTGCTGTTCCATAAGGATCTCGCAATCTAAAAATGCGTTAAAACGCCTACTGCATATGCATGCTGAGTCACAATAGTACTCCCATGTCGCTAACTAATTAGGATTAAGGTGGTTCGGCTGGCAACAACAGACGAGATCATAGCTTACCCAACCCGATTTGCTTCCACAAGCGTCTATTAAATCCTACCTAAGGAAGACATGACTGACTCACTAGGCAACCTTATTGAGGGGGAACCCATTGTCGGCCCACGAGGGCCCGATTTCAAGCGCGACAGCTTCTCTTTCGATGCACGGCTGGTCAACCTGCTGTTGGCTGGTATGAATGAAAATGGGCCAGTCAAGCACCACGGTCCTTTCATGTCCTGCACGGACGATCTGGACTCCATCGGCTCGCCCCAGGACAATGTTGTGCAGATCGGCCCCCGCGGTAAATACCTTCCGAGAGACACCCGCAGAAGCTAACCCCTAACCATCCAGTGCAACAGAAAGGCCGCCGTCGAGCGGCCTTTTTCATGTTGGCACCAAGAGGAGATCAACCATGGCTGAATCACAGATTGAAGCAATGATCGCCGCCCTCAGCGAGCCCGAGACCGAACAGGAAGCAGTCGTAACCACCGATGGCACCGCGGAATCCTCCGTCGACACCACCAAAACCGACGACAAGGGCCTCACCGTCAAGGACAACGTCGTCGACGCTGCCAAGACTGAAGGCACGGACAAAACGGACGCCGTCCTCGACGCAGAAGCCGATGGCAACGTTGCCGACCCCGACCCCAAGGCGCTGCCGGAAGACGTTGAAGCCCTGCCCCGGGTACCGAACTGCTGAAGTCTGAGCAGTTGGCCAATAACTTTATCGACCTGCTGGCCGAGGGTTACGCCATCGATACCGACAATCCGGAAGAAGCACTGAAGCAGCTGCGGTTGGAACGCTCGGACGCTCACCTGCTGTATGACATCGTCAACGGCAAGGCCGACGCAGCTAACTTCCTGAACATGCTGGCCGACCCGCAGAAGTACGATCACCGGATCGCTGAGCAGGTCTTTACTCAGCTGGCCAACGGCCTGTCGGCGCAGGGCTTCTTGCAGGCCTACATCTCGGCCTCCGGATACAAGCTAGTTCCCATCGGTCAGGCTGGTGAAGCTGCCGCTGCTGGCGACCCGCCCAATCCGCTGGAAGCCCGCATCAACCAACTTGCTTCGACTCTGGAGCAGCACCAGCAGGCCCAGCGCAACGCCGACGCGCAGAAGGAGAACGAACGGACTTCGGCTGACAAGAAAGCCGTCTACGACAGTTTCATCGGAGAGTGCGACCGCCTAGCTAAAGCCAAGGGTGTTGACCCGGAGTTCTGGCCGGAGTACGCCAACCAAATCTCCGCCCAGATCAAGGGCAATCCTGCGATCCTGAAACGTATCAAGGAAGGGAAGTTTGTTGACGTCCAACGGCTGTTCACCCTGCACCACAACAGCCAGGTCCAACGGTTCCAGAAGTGGTCGCAGACCGCTTCGGCCGGTAAGACTGCGCGCAACGCGCAGATTCCCAAAACTCCCGCAGGTGGCTCAACTCCTGCTCCATCAGGTAGCCCGAAGCGCTCCTTGGCATCCGCCGAGTCTCGCATCGCTGCCGTGGTAAGCGCCCTGTAGGCGCTGAACGACCCCAACCTATAACCGACTGCTTGACCTCGACGCCTTGGGCGCCCTGGGAGCTGAGCGCCTGATTTACAGGAGAAAAATATCCATGGCTGATACCCAAACTATTGCCCGCATCGGCGGACTGTTGAAGAACGTTTACAGCGACGCCATCGTCGAGCAGCAGAACCTGGCCACCGTGACTCGCAAGCTGTTCACGAAAGCCAAAGGCGTCCGGATGGGCGGCGATCACTACGAGATCGGCGTCCGTGTTGGCGGCAACCGCGCCGGCGTTGGCGCTCGCAACTCTGACGACACTTTGCCGACTCCAACCGTCAGAACGAGAAGAAGTTCCTGGTCTACGATCGCGCGTATTTCGGCGTGATCCGCGTGTACGACAAGGACATCGAGAACACCACCAGCGACAAGCAGGCGTTCGCGAACCACCTGGACGACGAAATCACCCAGATGGTAAAGGACACGATGAAGGTCATGAACATCGACACGTTCATGGACGGCAGCGGCATCCTCACTACGGTATTTGCTGGAACCGTTGCTTCGACAACCTTCGTCGGCGCGGCCGGAACGTCCTTCGGCCAGTTTGGCAGCCGTTACCTGCAGGTCAACGACAACATCGATATCTACGACTCGACCCTGACCACGCTGCGGAACTCCGCGGGAGGCGTCACCATCACCGGTATCGATCCCACTACCCGCACCATCACTCTGGCTGTTGCCCAGACCCTGACCGCTGGCGACATCGTGGTTCGTCAGGGTTCGGTGAACAAAACCTACGTTGGCCTGCATCTGGCCAGCGACAACAGCTCCAGCGTCACCTTCCAGGGACTGAGCCGTCTGACTTATCCCCTGTTGCGTGGCAATGTCATCAACCGCGCTGGCGCCGGCCTGGCCGAGACCGACTTGCAGCAGATCATCTCCTTGATTGAGATGACCAGCGGCGAGACGCCCGACCAGATCATCGTCGGAAACGCCCAGTGGGACAGCTACGTAGCCTTGGGCGCTTCACTGAAGCGCTACACCGACACCATGAAGCTGGACCGTGGCTTCACCGAGCTGGATTACAACGGGATCGCGTTCACCAAGGACGTGGATGCGCCGCCCGCCGAAGTCAGCGTCTTCTCGTCCGAGTACGTTCAGAACGGAGTTGTGACTCCGCTGAGCTGGATGGACAAGGACGGCAGCACCCTGAAATGGGACCCGGGCTATGCGGCTTACAAGGCGATTGTCCGCGAGTACGGCAACTACGTTTTCCCGCGTCCCAACACTATGGGCCGCGTCGAAGCGCTTGCTGTCGCTTCTGCTTACGTTCGGTAACTTCACCCATCGGACGAAGGGCTGGCCAACAAGGCCGGCCCTTTTCCATCACAGCAAGGAGACTCATTATGGCAGTTGCAACCAGTTCTCCCGTCTGGCGCCAGGTACCGGGTGCGGCGAAGTTCTCGATTGAAGAGATCACCGGCCCCAGCACTTATGTCACTGGCGGCATACCCGCCGACCTGACCCTCTTCACGGGCTTCACCCGCGTGGATCAGGTCATTCCGATCACCACCAACAGTCTGACCAACGACGCCATCTGGGATCAGGTGAACTCGAAGATCAAGGTCTACGTGAACTCGACCCAGACCGAAGTGGGCAACGGTGTCGACCTTTCTGGTATCAAGTTCTACGCCCTCGTGATCGGCCGCTAACCTTCAACCGGTTCAACTGAGCGAACGGCCACCCAACGAGGTGGCCGTTTCAGCTCGGAGACTACGCAATGGACAGCATCATGATGGTAGGAGATGACACCCCCAGCATCTCTGAACAGTTCGTCGACCGCCTCAAGTCTTTCGACCCCGACCTTTGCGTCAGCTGGTCAGCTTCCCGCCATCGTTTCGTGATTGAACAATGCGTCGAGCACCTTGCCCCGACTGCCGTCCACACTCACCTGTGCCGAAAGATCTATGTGTGGATGGTGCAGGACGATGACAAGTGCATGCTTCCCCTGGGCGATCACGTCTTCGACAAGTTGAAGAAGATGGCTGCCAACGTCGAGTCGTTTGGTGGGCCAACTCCCCGAGGACTGCGTAACTTCATCGACTACGGCAACAAGTTCGACGAAGAGCGCAAGGCCAAGGAAGCTGCAGCCATGCGCGAAGTCGCCCGCTTGAACAGCCTCGACAATAGGGTTCAGCTGAACAACGCCCGGATGGCCATCGGCCGTCTAGGATTGCCCAACCGCTAGTGAAAAGGTGCGGGATTATCCGAGGTCACTCTTCGCCAATTGGGCTATTTCGACCTGAAACTCGTCATACGGCCTTGCACTTCTGGTCGTAACATCTCGCAAGACTACTGCTTAAGAGCTGCGTTTTACGGCTCCCGCCTTTTTTTCATCCTCTTTCTTCTCCCGTGCCGCGATCACAGCTTGCAAGCGTACTTCGCGGTCATGTCGAGCGATATACCAATCCTTAACCAAGAGTTCAAGAAGCTGGATTAACTGTTTAGCTTCGTCTACCTCAACATCCACTATGAAGTTGATGTCCTTTTCCATGTGGGCACCGATGTTCCCAATGCTTCGTACCGCGTCGATTGCCGCCCACGTTATGGGATCCACTTTGTCTTGTAACGCTGCGACTTCGTCGATTAATCTCCCCTTAGATATTTTCCAGAAGTCCCTAATCATCCCCTGAAGAGCCCGTCGCGCAAGAGTAGCCGATGCCTTCGGGCTAAGGTCTCGGATCAGGCAAGCCTCCTCGTAGTCTCCCCGGATCACGCTAGGTACATAGTCGGGAAACGTGAGGGCCATGGAGGCTGGAAGCAATTGCCACTCCTTGAGAGTGCCACCCATAACGTACCCACCCGGGAACGATTTCAGCTGGGTCATGTCGAAGGTTACTGAGAACTGTTTGCAGTTTGGGTTTGGGCATACGACAACCAACGCCCTAAATCTACACGGCCCAACTTTATTTCCCAGAAGCAAATCGAAAGTATTTGTAACGACATCATTGTCAGTAATAGTCGTGGGGCGTTCGCAGAACGGGCACGTCCAGGAATAACTCATATGTGAATAATCCTCTTGGTGCACACGATTATACGAGGTGACTTCCATTTCAGTCCGGCAGTTTCGCAAACCTTCCTAACCTCTCATTCCTCAGTTGTTCCCGTTTCAACTCAACCTCGCGGCAACAGTCACCACCTTTCCACGTGGCGTTCATGCTGGCCGCTACAGGAGATCAGACCATGAGTGCCAAGATCCGTATGTACAACGCGGGTGACCGCATCAAAGAACCCATCAGCTTCTCCATTCCCGACACCTATGGGGACGTTCACGCCATTGCTCGCTGGGAACTGGACGCCCCCGCCCAATCGTTCTTCAGTGTTCCTACCGAGATGCGTCTCGGTCAGGGCGAGAAGATCAAAGTCGAGTTTCCTTACGACGTGGCCCGCAAGTTCGGCGTTCGCGGCGTCGTATTGATCGACGAAGACGAGTATGGCGACAAGGATATCCCCGACAACCAGCCATTCGCCGCCACCGATGAACAGGCGATAGAGAAGGGAAAGTCTCTCTGGAACGCTTACCTCTCCGAGATTGCCCGCGCCCACCTCGACGTCTGTGCTGCGGCTCGCGCCGTGGGCGGCGCTCCCCGTGCCGCGCAGGGATTTACCAAGCGTGCCCTGAAACTGATGGGCCAGCCTGACCCCGGCGAGCATATCTTCTCCCAGCAGGTGCAGGCGGCTTCAACCAACAACCCCGATGTCATCGCCATGAAGGCACAGGTCGACCAGATGGCGGCCATGATGGAGGAAATGCGACAGGCCAATGCCAAGCTGGTGGCCGACATGAAGGCCCAGCGCACCATGGCAACCGAAGACTTTCTCGCCCAGGCCCAGGGCAAGGAAGAGGACAGGCCCAAAGCAAAGAAGTAAGCCTGAGCTGATGCCAGGTAATACGTCAGGTACTACGCCGGGTAATACCGTAGGTCCTACCGTCGTACGTTATTACATACCAATGTAGCGCAACCTGACCGGCAGTCACCGCTTGCAGATCCCAATCGGTTTGCAGAGATGTGCTGATGTCGTGATATCGAGATGTTATTGAGGCAGTATTTCTACCCTTTCATCTCCCTAGACGGTCTTCTGTAACCTGGGCAGGACAGCGGCGTCGACACGCTGCTGCCCATAAGCCGATTCGAAATCCACCACGCCTGTACAGCTCTGGCTATTATCTGGGCTGCGGCAGCACCCTTTACAACCGGCGTCAGCCTCTTCCCGGCCGTGTTCTTCTGGTTGACCGGGGTTATAATCCAGGTGGTTAACGGCTAAGTTCCCCAGGACTCAGTCAAGGCAGTTACGCTCCCGATGGCGCAGGAGGTACGACATGGCAATGCGGTACGCTTTTCTGGGCGGGACAGCTTTCTGCTACCTGACCGTGTGGGCGATGAACCTGCTGCATGTTTCCGAGCAAGGCGACGCCCGGTTGCTGCTGTTGGTCGGTGGCTCGATCTGCGGACTGATTACCGCTGCTTTATCGTATCAGCCGGTTGACCACCTTATTGGCCGGCTGCAGCTCAAGAGGCGTCCTAACTTGAAGGTACGTTGAGCGTAAGGTGCGAGCCCTAAGTCGCCAGCCTTTAAGCGAGTTCCTGGGGCGCTGATGAAGCGCCCCTCCTTCCTGTCATACACACACAGACATAGGTTTCCTTGGAAGCGAGTAGGTGCGCTGACGCTTACACCCTGCGCAGCGTAGGCAAACTCAAGGTTGTCCATCTGCACTGAAGTACTTCCCGCCAACCATCGAGCCACACCCGCTTCGCCCCATCCATCCGGAGAGCCACATGAATCTCAGCACTATTTACAGCCTTGTTAGCACCAAGAGTTACTGGAGCCGCACCGAAGAAGAAGTCTGGGCCGCTATCAACGCTGCTGCCCGCTTCCTCTACCAGGCCGTCCTCAAAGAGCAGCGCGGCTACTGGATCAAGACCGATTCCTCCAGCCTGACCTTCACCTCCGGAACGACCGTCTATCCACTACCCGCCGATGTGCAGCAGTTGATGCGGATGCGAGAGCGCAGTTCTGCCCAGGAACAGTGGCGGCTGGTAAATGCCGAAGACATACGCTCCGACACCATGCAGCAGAACTCTACATCGATCGGCGTCAGCTTCGATGGTCAGTTGTCGGACTTCAGTTTCTACGGCCCGTATCTGGATGAGGCTGCTTCGCAGGATTACTCCGGCTCCGAGATTCAGAAGATCTCGATCGCTCCCTCACCGGTAGACAGCCGATTCGTCGAACTGGTCTACACCGCCAAGTTCGTTGAAGTGGATGACCAGACCAGCTTCCTGATGATTCCCTCCGATGGTCACGATGCCTTGATCGACTTTGCCGTGGCTGAGTGCCTGCGTGGCAATGACGACTCCTTGGTCAACGCCTACACCAGCTCCGGCAACGCCAAGATGAGCATGTTCCTTACCGTCTGCCGCGACCGCCAGATCGAACAGACCCGCACGGTTGAACCGTACCTCGATTAAGGAGGGTGCTTTGGCAATACGCAATTTGACCCCGAACACCATCCGAGATTTCCGGGCTGGTCGCATGACCGCCAAGAACCTAACCGGCTTCATGCCCGAGCACTGCTTGATCGCCAACAACATCTTCTTCCTGGGTGATGGCAACGTCCGCCGCCGCAAGGGCTATACGCTGGTGCAGAACATCGGCGTAGGAGCACAGCGGCTGTATGACTTCCATCGCCAGAGCGACCAGCTGCAGTACATGGCCGCCAACTACGGTACCCGGCTAAGCCTACTCAAGGTCGATGGCTCCATGTCGCCGCAGGTGCTGTCGTCCACGGAAGACGCTACGGCGCCGTTTGCTTTCACCGCTAGCGGCTTTGGCATGTTCTGCTCCAACGGAGCCAATTCCTACGCCCTGTACAACATTTCCGGCACCGAAACTCTACGCAAGTGGGGGATCGACGCGCGGACTACCGCGCCGACGATCGATACCTCGGTCCCTGGAACGTTGGATCTCACTTACGGCCGCCAGTACGTCTATTGCGACGTCATCAAGTGGACCGACGCCCAGAGCGTCAGCTACTACCACATCGGGCCGCCTTCACCGATCTCTGCGGGCACCGGGCCATTTACCAATAAGGTTGTCACGCTCGGGTCGATGATGCCGTCTTCGAATCCCGCCGTAACGCACAAATGGATCTTCGCCACTACCGACCAGGTTGCCGATACCAGTGCCGACTTCCTGTTTGCCGCGGAGATCACCAACGGAACAACGTCATGGGGGGATTCCCTTATCGACGATCAGCTGGATTCGACCCGCGTCGCTCCGTGGGACAACCAGCCCGCGCCCAAAGCCAAGTGGCTGATCGAATACTCTGGGCGCATCGTAGCCATGGGCATTCCCAGCGATCCTAACTCTGTATGGCTGAGCGCCATTGGCGAGGTCGATATTGGCATACAGGAAGAATGCTTCCCCGAGGCGGTTCGTTTCTCGGTACCGGGCGGCATCAAGCAGATCAGCGCCGGAGCTTCGTTTCAGCAGTCTCTAATGCTCTCGACTCCGGAGTTCTGGTTCCAGGTTCGTGGCACGGACGCCAGCACCTTCACCAAGCAGGACTACATCATCAAACCTGGAGCAGTCGGCTTCAAGGCAGTCATCGTCACCCAGAACCAACTCCTGTGGCTCGCTCCTGACAAGAAGTTGTGGTCGTGGGATGGATCTTCCAACCCGATTGAGGTCAGTTTTAAGCTGGCCCAGCCATCTCTGCTGGCCGGCGTTTATTCGATGAACGATCTCAACGATGCCCAACTGGCCCAGTGTGAACTAAAGCTGTTCAGCTTCGGCCGCTACCACTTTGTGGTGGTCGGGGCCTACATCAACAGCTCTCCGTATTTCACCTGGTTCCAGCTGTGGGATGCCTCGGCGCTGTTGAGCGCCAGCGGCTACCGCACACTGCTGTCGGACGGATCGATCGTCGGAATGGCTGAATCCGACATGTTCACCTCCGACCAGATGATCTCGATGGCCAACATCGAAGTTGGCAATACCCAATGGCTCTATCTGGCCGACAACACCGGCAACATCTACCGTTGGCCGGACGGCTATACCGACAACGGCGACCTCATCCCCGCGCAGTTTGGCACGGGATGGATGGATCAGGGTATGCCCGGCGTAATGAAGAAGAATTTGTGGGCGGACCTAACCACCGACAGGGACAACGCCGACACTACCTGGACCTCGATAGCGGCCGCCGTCTCCGATGGCGTCAACATGAAGGTCGTCCCCATAGCGCTGCCTGCCGGATCGAAGCCGTCGCCAAACGGCATCGATCATTCCATGGTCAGGGCCAAGTTCAATCAGCAGGGAACTAGTTTCGGAGCATGGCTGCGGCTGGTCGTTAACTGGCCTGCTGATGCCCTGGAAGCCACCCTCTCTGAAATCGATATATCAACCAAGCCCATGTCGCAGGTGAATCCCTAATGCCCGACTTCACGACGAAGAATGTAGCGATCGCCACCGTCCTGGTTCTCGACGTACTGTTCCTGACGATGGCGGTCGCTTCTTATGGCATCCCCTGGCTGGCCGAGGCCCGCAAGGACCTCTGGACGCTGTTTCTGGCTACCAACCAGAGTCTCTTCCTTCTCCTCAACTGCGATAGCAAGTCTTTGTCTCCCAAGTAAAGGACACTCATGCCGATCTATCCCAATCCGCGCGCTCGAATCAATGCCGAAAACCAGATCGACGCAGAAGATCGGTCGTCATCGAATTCACGGCCGACCAAGGTTCCCATCGCCACTATGAGCGTGTCCTCTGACGGCGCAACCTACGGGGCGGTCATCAGCTTCAGCCTGGCGTCTTCGGCCAAGGGATTCAACTCACTGCGACTGCTGCGCTCACAGGGAACCGACCCCACTACGGCCACAGTTCTCAATACCTGGTCCATCACCGATGCCGACGGCGGCAAGAGCTTCAGCTATTCAAACAGCGACCAGTCGCTGGCCACGGCCGACACCAACTACTGGGTTCAGGGAACTCCCAACTACGACACCAAGCTGTGCAACGCCGCCTACATCAGCAAGCTCAAGGGCGTTTACTACGGCCCCATGAACCTCGAGCAGCTGAACGGGAACCTCATGGTTCCCGATCCGATCGTGGAATTCACCGCATCCCTTCTGGCGGGCGTGAACGGTACCCAGCAGGTATGTCTTGCTTTCAAGCGCCCGGCCGACCCCAACTTCGGCAGCGCTCGCGTCTATATCGATGGCTATCACGGCAACCGAGCCGATGTTGCGATTGCGGAGAACTCCTACTCGCCTTTCATCTTCACGGTGGATCAGACTGGAGAACAGGTCACGCTCAAAGCCGCCGCGATCTCGGCCCATGGCATCAGTGGCAGCACATCGAAGTCCACCAGCGTAACCCTCAATGGTCTGGCGACGGTTCCGTGCAAGTTGGAAAACGTCTCCGCGATGATCATCGCCGGACAGACGCAGATCGATTTCGACGCCGGCGCAGAGACCAACATCACCGCCTACAACATCTATCGCACCCTGAAAGGGGCGGGCTTCAGCTGGGGCGCATGGCTAACGACTATCACACCATCAGGGTCGAATCACTACACGTACATCGATCCGACCGGACTGAATGCCTTCTACGACTACTACGTCGTTGCCATTAACCCAGTGGGGGCCAGCTCTCCTTCGAACGTCCAGACGACAACGCCTTCACCGGACAGCCTCGACAAGCTGCCGGATGGAACGACGTACTTCCGTAACGCGAATTACGGGCCGATCACCATCGACAATGCAAACTTCGAAGCCTCGGCAACCCTACTCCCGCCTCCTGGCTGGAGCCTGTTTTCCGGGACGCTCTCGTACGAGACATCGACTCCTCAGTCGGGCAAGCAGAGCCTGAAGATCTCCAATGCAGGCCAGTGGTCCGGCGTCTACGCTACGAAACGCTACAAGGTCATGGCGGGCGACGGCTATAAGATGAGTGCGTTCGTAAAGGGAGACGGCGCAACTTCCGGCATGATCTCCATCAATTTCTTCGATGGCAGCGATACCCGCATTGGCCTGATGTTTGGGGAAAGTGGAACGGTTACCAGCTGGAGCCTAGTAACCTGCACCGGAACAGTCCCGGCTAACGCTTCGTATGCGACTGTGCAATTGCAGCAAGAGAGCTCAGTAACGGGTACGGTCTGGTTCGACAACATCGGCGTGGTACGCATCGCGTCGATGGATGATGAGATCTGGGACGGGACGACCTATTTCAAGGCCAGCAACTTCCAGCCGCTGGCCAACGGAATCGACAACGGTAACTTCGAGTCCTCGTCGAAGATCCTTCCTCCTCCCGGTTGGGTGTCCCAGTCGGGATCGCCCACCCTAACCTACGAGACCACAACGCAGCAATCCGGTACCCGCAGCTTGAAGATCAACTCCGGTGGCGAATCGGTGGTGACCACGACCAAGAGCTTCAAGGTCACTCCCGATGAGACTTACAAACTATCCGGGTGGATAAAGACGTTGTCGGGCGCTACCGCTACCTTCGTCATCAACTTTCTCGATATGTACAACAATAACGTTGGACATATCTGGGGACAGACCAACTCCAGTAGCTGGACCCCGGTGTCGGGCTACGGCGGCGTTCCCTCGAGCGCGATCTATGCCAAGGTGTGCATGTGGGTCAACGCTGGCGGTACGGCGTGGTTCGACAACCTCACCGTCATTCGCGTTTCCTCCATGGACGACGAAGTTTCCGACGGGAACACGTACAAGCGGCCCCGGTATGTCGATGCCGACGGAACCTTCCATTCCTCGACGATTCTGAACACACTGGGCTCAATCATTCCCAGCCAGCCCATAGTCATCAATTATTCCTACAACACCAGCAGCATCAGCCTCAGTTGGTCACAACAGTCGATGTTGAGGGGGGACGGCAGCAGCCTAACCCTTTACGCTGGATCGACCGGCTACAGCAGTCTGTCGGCGGGCGTCCGCTACAACATCTTTCCGTTTATAAGGATTTCCGACGGCACCATGCAGTTCACCAACGGAAGCCCGCCGCCATCAGGTACTACTCCCCAGCCTCTGCTCGCCATGCAGCAGAACATGGACGGGCGTATACCGACCGATCCTCTATTCATCACCACTTCCACTTCAGGGAGCGGCGGCGGCACAGGGGGCGGCGGCGATAGTTGCCCGGAAGGCGCTGAGATTGTCGAGATCCGTGACAGGGGACAGGTTTCAGCCAGGGAAGTGCTGGCTGGCGACTGGATCCTGGGCATGAACATGTACGACGGCACCGATGTCTGGCGGCTGGTATTGGGATCCTCCCACACCGACTGCGCTACCTGGCGTATCGTCGGTGGCCACAAAGTCTCCCCGTGCGAGGCATTGTGGTTCAACGAAGCATGGGTTCCGGCATTCCGCATCCCCGGGGCTGTCTTCGACGGGGCCCCCGGAGTCAAAATCCAGATCACGGTCGAGGCCGACGAGTTCGATCAGTGCAATTACTGGTTGATCACAGGGTCTCGCCAGCTCATCCACAACGGAAGGATCGATCCGTGCTAACCAAGTGGCTGTTGACGAAGTTCTTTCGGGGAACCGATGGAGTGCTGAAACCAGCGTGTTCCGGCTACGGGGCCCGCTGGTTCTGTCCCAGCTATCCCGCCACCGACGATGGCTGGGCGCTGGTCCAAATGATGACGTCCAACGAACAGATGGAGGCAGCTAAGCTCGATCCTCGGGTCGTGCTCTGCGGTCACAACGACTTCTCCCTCATACCTGCGGAAGTGGCCGAGGCTTACGCAAGCCTCGGCGCTACTCCCGGCATGAAAATGGGCGAACTGAGATCAGTCCTCGCCGACACAGAACCGCTCTACTTAGCCGAGGTCTAGATCAGAACGACTCTGAATCGGAAGTGCCCTTTTGTTTCCATCTTGCTGGGGCTGAAAGATCATCTGGCAATAGAGTGTTACGATTGCCCAGAGCAACGTCGATTTGCTTTTGTGTTAGATTCCGAGCGAATCGGAGATTTGCCCCGCCAAGGTCGGCCAAGTGTAGATTTGCATCCTTAAAGTCTGCCTTCTTCGCCTCCGTCCCGCGGAGCGACGCTAAGCTTAGGTCTGCGTTCGTGAAATCCGTGTATGTGAGAGATGCATCATCGAGCACGGCTGCGTTTAGTTCAGCGCCGCTGAAATCCGTCTTGTCCAGGCTTGCTCCCTTGAGATTTGCACGGATCAGAACAGCGTTCCGAAAATAGGCCGATCGTAGGTCAGCTTCACCGAGATCGGCGCGATCTACGTCCGCGTCGTCGAAATCAAGCCCGCTCAAATCTGCTTTCTGAATGCACGACCCGTGTAGGTCTGATCGCTGAAGCCGAATTTCAAATGAGCGGTCGCGTCTACCCAGTACTGTTAGGATCGCTTGGATGTCAGCGTCAAGTTTACTTTGGGGCTTGCGACCGCTGATGTCACGAGGAGTGTTTTGCCGAACGTAGGTACTGAGCACCTCAATGATTGGCCAGTGATCCCTTTTGGATTCACTTGAGATACGCTCGAGTGCATAAACCCCACCTAGTCGGACCTCTACCTTCTTCTTTCCATTGGAATCCACCGCTCCCAGTTGCTCGATTGCCTTGCTAAAACGGTCGGTGAGCTGCCCCTCCTGAGAGATCGATAACGCTTCTTCGGCAACCCGCATGTTTTCTTGGGCAACTCTCATACTTTGCCAAGTACCAAAGAAACCAGCAAGCAGAACGAGCCCACCGACGATTTGCGCGAGAGTCTTCCGAGCCTCATTGACTCGATCAAACCGCTCCTTCGAGTTGAGACTTCTGATGCGTCCGACCTGCAATTGCGGAATTTTCCAAAGTGCAATCAGCGCTGCAAGTGCTACGACACCAAGACTGATAGGCATAGACCAAAAGGAATTGAACGCGTTGAGCATGACGCAGGCATTGTAGGGGATTACTACCACTGGGATGCAACTAAATTGTGCCCTCGTCGGGATCTATTTATGCCAGAAATTACCACTAGAACAGCTGATATTTATGACGTGCCCTACCTAAATGGCCTATTGCGTACTCATTTCCCAAAGTGGGAGCAGATCGATTTTCATCAGTCCCACACCATCATCGCTGAACTCGACGGAAAGCCTTTTGCTTCGTGCTCAGCGCGTCTAGTGTGGCAGATTGAACCGTTGCTTGTACTCGACGAATCGGTCGGCCATTTGACCAAGCTGCGCGGCCTGCGCGCCGTTTTCAAGGCAATGGAACGGTGGATCGCTGATCCCGCAAGGAACCAGACAGGAATCTTCACCTTCGTCGTCCACATGTGTTCCGAGACCGTCCTCAAATGGGCCCGGAAGCTGGGCATGCTTACCTTCGATCAAGGCTTCTTTGCCAGCAAGACCCTTCCGCAATAATCACCCGCACCACATAGGAGTCCCTTCCCATGAAGATCACCACGTTGATCACCATCGACATGGCCACCGGCCAGGTTCTGGAGCATCAATCCTTTGAATACGACGGCCCGGTAGCGCTCTGCGGCGGCTCGTCCCATCAGAACGACTCCAAGGTTGCTGCAGCCTCCAGCGCTGGCGCAGAAGCCCAGGCGCAGGAGTCGGCGGCCTACGAAAAGCAGCTACAAGGCCAGCAAAGCCAGCAATACAACAATCTCTTTGGAGCGGACGGAAAGAGCGGAACGCTGTCGAAGATGGCTGATCCCAGCTCACTGAATGTCACGGCTCCCACCGGCGCATATGCCCTGCAGTACAGCCAGGACCGCGGCAAGCTGGCCACCTCGATGGCTAATCAGCGTGGTAGCTTGGCCAACAGCATGTCGAACCGTGGATTTGGCAATGGGTCGCCATCCGGCACGTATGCCGACAGCGCCCGCCAGTTGGCTTTAGGTCAGGCCAGTGCGGAAGGCAATATGTACAGCGACTACACCAACAGGTCGTACGCCGATGCGCTCTCCAACTTCTGGAACGCTAACAACATCGCCGCTGGTCAGTCTGCCACTTCTATGGCGGGCGCAAACACCGCCGGCTCGAATGTCAGTTCGACCTACGACAACCTGTACGGTACGGCTGGTCAGGTTTATCAGACGCCAGGTATCGGCAGCTCCATCATGGGAGCGATTGGCACCATCGGAGGAGCGGCAGTCAGCAAAGCCACCCTGTGTCCGATGGTTGGCTCGCTTATTACGATGGCGGACGGCAGCTTCATGCCTGTAGAGGAACTGAAGGAAGGCGACGAAGTCCTCGGATTCAATTCCGAAGTCAGTACTTTGACCAGCGATCCAGTGATGGACGACTTGCGTTGCGTGGGAGTTAGCTTTAACGACAATCACGCGGCACGGGTCAGCTTTAATAGCCCATTCCTAATCGTGGGTGGTGGCTCGGTGCAAGCCGCAGATTCCTACGGTCTGCCTATCGTTACCGATTCGGTCAGCAGCCAGGTCACGTTCATTAACGACCTGGGCGTGCAGACGATCGTCCACCTTCCCCTCGACGGCTCGCACACCTACTACGCTGACGGCGTACTTCACCTGATCTAAAGGAGACTCCCATGGCATTAAATACTGCAGCACTCGCTCGCTTGTTTGGGGAGGATCCTTTGTTTGCGACCAGCGGGGCGGTTCCAGCCGCCCCCGCTCCGCAGGCTGCCCAGTCGACTGACGCACCCCCGCAGATAGCAACCCCCATGCAACCGCCTCCGGCCTGGCTCAGTGCTGCGCCTGCGACTGCGGCTCCAACTCTGGCTCCTCCCCCTACTTCGGCGTCAGCTGCACCCTCCTCGTCTGGGGCAGGCCCGAGTACTCCACTCTACGCTCAGTCCACCAACTGGACTCCCCCGGCACAGACTCCTGACAGTAATGGCGTGAAGATGCCTTCACCGATTCCGTTAATGAAGCAGGGTCCCGATCCTGTCGCACCTACGGCGACCGGATTAGCAGATTCTCCGGTGGGAGTGGCCTCCGGAAACGGCTCGCCCGCGATTGGCGACTCGACAGGCAGATGGCTCGCCCAGCCGCAGAACGCGGCGACTCCCGTGCACAACTATCCGATCCCGGGCTACGTGCAGAACGTTGGCGATAGAGCTGTCAATCCTGCTACCGGTGTTCCATACACCAAGCAGGAATGGGCCGACCACATTGCGGCCAATCCCGACGCGGCCGACAACACGTTCTCTAACCGTCATCCCAACCTTATGCGGGGCATAGCGCTGGCCGCGGGTGGCCTGCGTGAATATGCCGGTGAGATGCAGCGTCATCCTGGCCTCGGGGCGGAGCAGTTGCAACCGATGGTTCAGCAGAATGCCGCCAACCGTAAGTGGATGGCGAATCGCCCGGCGATGCAGCAACAGGCCAACGAAGCCGGCGCGCGCCAGAGCATGGAACTAAACAAGGGAACCGCGGACATCGGTCTCGCTAATTCCGAGGCCGCCCGCAATACCGCCCAGGCTCAGAACATGGGTGCCCCCGAGTGGCAGAGCTTCGTCGCCAAGACGATTCAGATGGCCCAAGATCCGCGCTACTCAACTCCCAAAGGCAAGCAGATATTGAAGAACCAGCTGGCTCTGGAAGCCAGCGGAAACCCGATGTTCGCTCGCTTTTATCACCCCGAAACCATCAACGGCATCGTGGATAGTGCCCAGAAGATGGGCCAATACTGGAAGGCCAACATCGGCCAGGACGGCATTCCCAAGGGAGCAACCGATCCGGCCGGAAACGAATACAGCATGGACGAGGTCAAACAGATCCTAGCTTCCGAGAAAGCAAACCCCGGCTCCGTTCCATACGCCAGTGAACTCAACTCGCAGGTGAGTTCGGCTACCGCCGCACACACCCAGGCGCGCGGCGAGAAGCTGCAGGACCAGATGCAGACTGAAGGCGCTGCTGCCGCCGCCCAGGGACGAGCGATGGGTGCGGCCATCACCACGCCGATGATTCTGGCGGCGCAGAAGAACCGTACCAGTGAGCTGCAGAGCTGGCAAAGCGAGAATGCTCATTACCAGCAGACTTTGAGCGCGCTCGACCAAGCGGCTGCTGGCAATCCTACTGCCGCAATCGCGGCCGTCGCCGATGTGGTGGGAGCGACCGTCGATCCCAATACCAAACGTCTGGCTAAGCCCATCCTGCAAGAGCTGCGGAATCAAGGCGGGGTTGCTGAGAAAGCGGCCACCTACATTGAAGAGCTGCAGAGTGGAACTCCCTCTAAGGAGTCGATCAGCAACATGCGGTCGCTGCTGACCAACGGCTACGCAGGCAAGGTACAAAACCACCAAGCGCAGCTCAACATCATCAACGCCAACGATCCCAACTACACGCCCAATCCTAAAAACGAGAAGATCATCAACGATCTGGATCTTCGCAACGGCGGTCTTCCCAGTAATGTCGCTTCGCAGATTCCCGAAGGACACATCTCCACCTTGAGTGATGGACGAAAGTTCACCAAGCTCGGTGGGTTCGTCTCCGAGGTGAAGTAATGGCCGATCTCTCTATTGTCAGCTCTACGCCTGACCCCAACTACAAGAAGGGGAGCCATAACTCCCCTGCAGCATCCTCCTCTGCTCCCAAACAGTCTTCGGCTCCACTGTCGGTTGTCAGCTCTGTACCCGATCCCGCTCTGGCAACCGATGATCGCAGTCTCTTTCAGAAAGGGAAGGATTGGCTCGCTGGAACCTCCGGCACCCCCAACGTGGTCAGTCGCTTCGCCAGTTCCTTCGATAACGCCAGCGCGGGTACGGACAATCCGTCCGAGGCCTGGCAGGGCGTCAAGATGGCCGTCCAGCATCCATCGTTAGAGGCGGATGCGCTGAAGGACATGGGCCAGGGCGTCTGGTCTGGAATGAAGAACACCTGGAACCGGGCCGGTCAAGACATGCAACAGGCCAAGGCCGATTGGAACACTCCAGGCATTGCTGCAAAGGGCAGTGCTGCCGTGGATCTCCTCAACGCTGGCATTCACGGAGTCGAGAGCGGAGTCCCTGTCGTAGGGCCGGCCCTTGCCAACACCGATCAGTTATTCAGTGAAGGGAAGACGCCCGAGGGCCTCGGCCAGCTCACCGCAATTGCTGGTCCAGTGATCGCCGGTAGTCCAACCATCCGCGGCAATCTCTCTGCCGGAATGGAAGCTGTCGGCAACGCAGCCAAAGCGGTCCCGGAAGGCGCGAAGTCTTTCGTCGCTGACCGCGCCACGCCGTATCTCAATAAGCCAGTCGAGGGTGCGGCGCCGGGCGACACTACCACCAACGCTGACGTTCTCAATATGAAGAACAGCCTGGGCATCACGCCCAAGCTGTCCGACACAGGGGTGCCGGGCGCAAAGCCGTTGGAATCCAATGTCGGCAAGGTGTGGGGCGGGAAGTGGTTCTTAAATAGAGCAGGGAAGTCCGCCCAGCAGCCGCTGACGCAATGGTCGGGAGACTTCCTTAACCGCGTGGATCCGAGCGGCAAAGTCATTGCCGATATGGGCAACGCCGAAGGAATTGATCCGCTGCGCCATGGGCCGGGAATCCGTCTACAGGAGGACATCAACGACCTGCATCAACAGTTGACCGGGATCGCGAATGGCACCGAGACGGGGCGTTCACCCAATCAGGTGGCCGCGGCTCAAAAGATGTGGATGAACTGAATACTTCGTCTGGATACAGGTCGATCCTGAACGCCGAACGCCTGAAGCCGCCGAACGAGCGGCGCAGAATCTCGATCCTTCGCAGATTTCCCACCTGCGTACCATGTCGACTTGACCAGCGGCGGCGACAGCACGTCATTGTTGCAAAGTCTTCGGGGCATGACCGTTCGGGGGCTCATTAACCCGAAAGCAACTGGAGTCGCCGACTTCAGCACCTTGGGCGATCGCGTTAACTCCAACGCTCCCTATCTGGATGAAATGCTCGAACCCGATCAGATGAAAGAGCTGCGCACAGCAGCCAACGTCGGCGAGAGCAGCGGCTTGCGCCCCGCCGCAACCGATCACCATGATGCGTTTTGAAAGGAGCAACTACGTCGGGGGCGGCTAACCTCGCTGCAGGCTGGCTGGTCAATAAAGCAGTGGGCCTGAAATCTATGGGTGCTATTCCGGTCGCCGCCGCCGCTGCCGGCAAAGCTTTCACCAGTCCATGGGTCATCAAGGCGCTCACGGGAAATGCCGCCAGTCGTCTTGCAGCTCCGTCTGCGGCGTGTCCGCCTGCTCAAATGACCCAACTGCCGGTGCTTTCCACGTCGAAGCATCTCCGGCTGCTGCTGTGCCACGCGGTATGGCTTCGAATATATTCTGGCCTTCGATCCAGTTGCCTGGCTGAAGCAGAACCCGTCCGCCACAGATGCCGATCTGGAAGCCCAGATCAAATCAGCCGCGCCGAACATCAAGTACCCCTTCACCACGCCATCAGGGATCGTGATCAAGGGCCCGGCCACGAACCGTACTGGATGGACTGCAACCGATAGCAGGGGCATGCTGTCGCCTCAGATCCGGCAACAACTGCCGTAAGCAAAAGGGGAGCCTTCACGGGCTCCCACGGCGCATCGCTAAGCGAAGAAGCTGATGTCAAATACATATTTACAACTTCCTCGACCGAAAGGGAGAGCAGGTTTTGCGCTTTTTGTTGAGCGGTGCTGGGGTTTTCAGAGAAATATTGGAGGGCGAGTTTAGCCAGTACAGGAGTCGAACTAAACGTCTGATCCCGGAGGCTGATTGCACTGAACGCGCCCCATTGTGCTCCCTTACACACTGCCAACACGATGTCAAACGCCTCTTCAGGCTCTAGGAACGTGAGTAGCGAATCAAGTTCTGGAGCGTAGTCTGCAAACGTGTTGGCGGTTGCGAAGTCTCCTGACCCAGCCTTGTCTTTCCAGCAATTTACAAGGAGAGCGCGCAGAATTGATGATTGTTTAGCCGCAAGTATCACAGGGAGCGTGTAGCAGAATGTGGTGATGACCTTTTCCGCAAAGCTATGGAAAGTCGTTTCCACATAGCTAGAGCCGAGTTTATCTGTAAGCTTCCAAAGCAATTGCGCAGGATGGTTGACTCCTGCAACTGGCTTAAGTTTATAGGACTCTATCGACGCCTCTGCCATCTTGCGCAGTCGAATCTCGGTGACGCTGTTTAAATTGTTCAGTAAGGTCGGGTTTACGGACAACATCCCCATCAATAGAGGGCTGTTTTTAGTATCGTTGGCTTTTGGAATAATCAATCGCTCTCGAAGTTGCTGGTTGGTGAACCCGTCGTCTCTCGCACACAAGCCAGATACGAACAGTTTTGCATTTGCCGAAAGAGTAGCGTCGGTGCTGTCACTCGACTCACAGAGCTTTACGACGAGATAAGGGAGAGCTAGGGGATGTATCGATAATATCTCACTAGAAACTATCAGCTTGACATCGTCAATATTTCGAGAAGGAAAGAAGTTATTATTGGTTAAACCTTTCAGAATGTTGTCGACAGCATGGGTTGTATTAAGCTCGGGCCGCGAGAGAAACTTGTCGACTGTTTCAAAGTAAACGTAGCGAGCCTCTTCGGGCGATGGATGCAAGCCGGATGGGTGAGCGGCTTTATTTCGAAGGATGCGGATTTGATCGAGGCGGAACGCTTCGATTTCGGAAACAAGACCCTCGGCTTTCAGTTGGTCTACCATGTAAGACTCGTAGATCTGCTGGCCAACCGCACGTTGTTCGACTTCTTTTGAAATGGCCTTGGCGGTTGAGTTTATAGCGGCAAGCTGAAGCAATTTTCGACGTAAGTCATCAAAGACAGCGATATAGCTTAAGACAATGCATGCGCGATAGGCCGCCGCATTGTAACAACCTAGTGCTTCTCGCATGTACTCAGCTATCTCTTTATTTTGAATACGTGCAAGCAACTCTTCCATGTCGGACAATCCAGCCACATTCACCTCAACGAAATATAGCGATCAAGTTCACAACGCGGCTTCAGAGTACCATGTTCGGTAGTACAGCTTGCCGGTATGCGTTGTTAAGCAACTCGTGCTGCTGAGAAGCCTAAACTGTCTCACGCAAACGAGCTGCGCTTCGTACCAACAATCCACTAAAATATATGACAATGTGGCCACTCGAGCGTTGGCGTTTCTCGCCGGACGCGGCTCCCCTTGGTCCACTGGGCATTGTGGGTCTTACAATCGTAGCGACAGCATGTGTCCACGACAGACATATCCCTCCCATACCAACCTGGACGTGCCCCTCATGCGGCTTCGTTCACCGTCCAGCCGACACGAATCGGCGGCACTCAACAAGCGGGACAGACGCTGTCTCGTCTTTGGTGAATCTGTTCAAGCATTATCTGCACCACTTTGACGCTGATGCTCCTCAGATGACCAAACGGGCGTGGATGGCATCGATTTGCTAACGGGTTCAGCATCTCGATCACCTCGTTTTCTAATTCCTTGAGATTAGGGCCAACTAATTCGGGAGTGGCAATCCAAACAACGTCAGTACAACCGATTCGTTCGGTTTTCCAACTGCGGGACATTGTCTTGGGCCTAGCGAAGTCAACACCGAGGGGAGGTGACCAGATCCGACCCTTCTCGCTTCGCAGTTCCTCGTTGATCCTGCCTTGCAGGCAGAATGTCGAGCCAACATATACGTTGGTCCACCGTCCTTTGCGGTCAAGGCGACCCCATAGATATACACCGTGTTCAACCGGGGATCGAACGTGTGAGGAGCCGGCATTGTCCTGCGTAAGCACGCCGACGCTCATGCCGTCGATCGAGCGAGGACGTAAGTAGCAATCGATATTGTCCGCAGCGAATTGGTACAGCGGTCCAAGTCCAATGGTTCCGGCGTTGAACTGCACGGAGGTATCGGGTAGGTCGGCTCGCAAACTACAGTCAGGGGAATCATCACTTTCACGGCGATGTTCGGGGGCGGTCATGCGAGGATTCTGCCATGCCTTGCCGCCGCAGCAAAGGACTTCCACCTGTCCGACCTCGACCTGCCCATACCGTGGCCTCATATACCGTCCGAGCCGGACCTCATGCGTCTGACTTCGACCGTCTGCGGTGTAAGGAATGCGGTCATGAATTCCTCGCCCAGTTCGATCCCGTTCCAAAGTAAAAGGGAAGCCATTAGGCTTCCCATGTGTGTCGTTCTAGTTAATACGCTAACTTGTCAGTGAACAGGCAGAAGTCTCACCCTGTGGGAGTAAGCTATGTATCCGTTTTTGTATCCGCTTTTCTCCAATGTGAGGTAATGCGAGCTAATGCAGATTTTCCGAGAAGTAGGTATAAGCGTCTTAATTTCATCAGGTTGCATTGATTCTTAAGAGGTTACTGAAGGGTGATCAAAAGCCGGGAAGGTGATCCTAAGTCTGGTGCGTCTGCCAATTCCGCCACTCTCGCACTCTTTGGATTCATGCACCGCGAGGACTCGCGCCTTCGCCACAACTGGCATTGTAGCTGTATTGTCGCTTTTCTTCACCCCCGCGGTGTGCGCGTGTTCCAGCATGACGGACCTCTGCGCCTTCACGCCGCGGAAGCAAGACATCGCGCCTACCGCATTGAGAAGTAGAGATTGATGATTAGTCCCAGCTGGTTCTGTTGCTGATTAGGACTCTTGCCGGTATTGTTCTGGTGCTCATAGTAGGGATCAAACTCCAGGTGTTTACCGACAGGGAAGAGACAGCCTGCGTACAACGCAGTGTCACTCCACTTCTCGTATTGGCTCTCATAGAAGAACTCTGCGCTGGCGTACAGCGCAGGGTGATAAGAACGAATTCGCAGCGCCCTTTCAATCTGGGAGAGGTTACGATAACGCCATGAAAATGCGCCATTCTGCCAGTCAAGATCCGCTCGATTCCTGTTGGACAACAGAAAGCGCCCCTTCAGGGGAAAGTTAAGCGTCACAACCGGCTCTATGCGATTGATTGCAGCTGTGTTGTTGGCTTGTGGAAGGTACCTGTATCCGATCGTGACCACCAAGAAGCGAGACTTTGAATCGTCAAGAACGAACTCGGTCGCTCCCCTCAACTTCACCAGAGGCTTCAGATAGAAATCGAGACTAGGGCCGATTTCAGCTTGCGTGGGATCGCCGCCCTCTCGTGTCTCCTTCGCCTGGAAACTTACCCGCACTTCAGAACTCAATTTAAGGTAGGCATCCATCTCTGGAAGAACCTGGTTCGTTTGTGCGTTTCCATACAGGCACCCAAAGATCACCAGGGACGCGAGCGCAAGCGGCTGTCGGGTCGGTAGCTTCCAATTGCCGGCGTGAGAATCCCGTTCTCCCCGGCTCATATCTCACCTGGCCAGCGCTTCATCGGATCTGCGCCTCAGCGGGAGCCACTCCTGTCTGGATCGTTGTAGGCTCCTTTACTTCCATCAACTGAATTTCGATGTGTCTAAGAAATTCTAAAAGTTAGCGGCCGCAACCGCCTACGGTTTAGACAAACGGGCCTTCCGACTGGCCACCTCTCCAAAAGAGCGTGCGCGATTGATGCTGCCCAGGGGCGTACTGTCTGGCCCCGAGTACCCTGTGACGTCGAAGTACGCGGCTTCGCCAGCCTCCGGCGAAAGCTGCGATTTCGAAAGCAGAGTCAGCCGTCCTACCACGTGGAAGGGCGCTTCCTGCTCTCTCCATTTCACGCTGGCGTTCTCAATCCAGAAGTTAGCGTCGTAGCGCTTGCCCCAATAGGTCATGCTTCTGGCGTCCAGGAACTGAACCGCAAAATCGAAGCTGCTCATCTCTTTGTCTTCGTCAAGATGCCGCAGGAGCTCGTCCTTCAGTCCGTTAGGATTGTCGTGTTTCAGCGGACGCGCGGGATTGTTCGCAGCCGGTATCGCCGAATGCATCACCACTTGGTCTGGCCCATGGCGAAACGGTACGTTGCTCCAATAGCGCAGGTGCTGGTACGGCTGGACCTTCTGACGCGACTGTATCTGTGCAAACAAAAGCGTCCTCATGACCCGCAGCTTGTCTTTCCCCGGCAGACTCATCAGCCCGGCGGCCGGGTTCGAGGCGGTCAGTAGCTTCATGACCGCCAGGAACGCGGTCGCATCATTGATGGGAAGATTTTGCGCGTTTTGCAACGAGAAGTCCTGCCGCTTAACTCCGTCGGCGGGAGCCGCCGTGCCATTGCGCGTCAGGTCAACTGAGAATGACAGCGATCGCACGTCGGGCTTGAAATCCGAATTCACCTTCGGATCGGCATTGCCGAATCGCACCACTGCGGGGTAGACGCCAGGATGGACGAACATCCCCTTCGCTAACCGTGCAGCCAGCACGGGGTCTCGCCCGTCAATATGGTTGAACACTTCAAACTCCGCGCGCGCGCACACGCCCTTGGCGTGCGTTCCCCGGGCCAGCGGTCGCTGCTGCTGCGCAGCAGACTTCGACTGCAACAACAGAACCTTCTCCACGATCTCTTCAATCTCACGTTCTTCACGGGCCAGGCTTCGCTCATTGTCGCTGCCGGTCACGCCGAACCATCGAGTCAAGAACAGCATACGGTTTTCCTTTCCCGGCAAGGTTCGCCGCCGACGTTTCTCAAGAGCCCGGTTCGCAGTCCGCGTTATCGGAGCGTCCAGGTGGACCCGGGAGACTCCACCGTCCAGGTCTTATCCCAGTTGCGAAATAAACTTGAATGCCGTGATGCTTGGCAGAAAACAGTAGGCGGCGGCTTTCGTGGTTACAAAGCTCATCAACCCGGTAATCTTGATGGGTGGCGCACCATCGGCCTGCGGAATCACGAAGATGCTTTCCGCCGGGTCTTGCGTGCCGATCATCGGGTCTTTTGATTTAGGGTTCAGCCTTACCTGACCGGCAAATGCGGCGTCATTGACCCATTCACGCAACACGAACTCGTATTGATTCTCGATGTTCGAATTGATGAAGTAGCCCATCAGGCCGCGCTTGATGCCATCGTAGGGCTGCTTTGGATCGTAATTTGGCCCGTAGGGCATGCCACGCCGGATCACCCGATGAGTATTGTTGCTGCCGCCGGGATGGCCCTGCCCGGTTACGGGCTGGCCCCGGGGATTGATGCGCCGCATGTGCGAGCCAACCGGGCAGCGCAGTCCCTTAGGATCGCCGGACCCATCAGGGTTCACATATTCGAAGTTGTTGAGTTCCTCGGGCGTGATTCCGCCCGGAGGATTATCAGTGTCCGGAGACAGAGCCAGAGGAACGCCGTTGCGCCATCGTCCGCACATTTTGGCGGCCAGCAGTTCGGGATCAATCTTGTCTTTGTTCGACTGCAGGAAGTTCTCAAATCCCACAACGTCGGTCTCAGCCATTTTGAAGACGGCAAAGCTGCCGTTCAGACCAAGCTCTTTAGGCTCCGGCACAAAATAGTTCTCGGATTCATCCTGCAATACGAAGAGCCAGGGTTCGCAGGGCTGCTGATGATCGGGCGTATATCGCTCTGGGCCGCCACGAATCGTAGTCATGCTGATGCCGTCCGTATACCCGAAGGGAACCTTGGCCGTGGGAACCGCCTGGCCGTCAACCATCTCCAGCCACGCCATACCGTCGGAGCGCCAGATTTCCTGAAAGGCGCCGTTCTCTGCGAACAGGGAAGCCAGTCGTTCGCTGTAGCTGCTCATCGCCTCCGGACTGATTGCGTGCAGCGTCACCAGCACGTGGTCGCTACCCTTGCCAAAGCCGCCGACCCAGTTCTCCGGGGCACTTGCTCCCGTGTCGCCCACGAATTTTGCCCGTTCGGCAGCTCCGGCGATGAACGAGCCGAACGACTTAAACGAGAGCGAGGGAACGCGATCTTTAATTTCCAACGCCACCAGTCCCGGCCACGTGATTCCTACATTCAGACAGTAGTCGGGCTTACGGCGGGGAAGATCGGCAACATTGTCGTGGGGCCCTGGCTCAAAACCCACATGCCAGTCCTCTGCTGTCGTGATTTGCGGCGCGTCCGATTCATCGCCGCTGACCAGGCGTCCAAGTATTTTGCGCGCCTCTGCCGGAGCGCCGACGGCCAGCAGGAAATGCCGCACCATCGGCATCCTGTAACCGCGAAGAATAAATCCCTGGATGTCAGGCAGGTCCAGCGTGCTCTGCGTAGCCGGTGCAGGTGTCTCTTCGGGAGTCTGGTGCGTTTGCTCCCCGAACAACCGATGGAAAAAGCCTCCACTGCCTTTTTCCTGGGGAGCGATCGTCTTATCGTCACGCTTCACTGCATTTCTCCTGCTGACTGCTCGTTGAATGTCAACCCAGTAGCCCGATGGATCAATCTCCCGATGCGGATTGTGACTTGCTGTCGGCGATCAGGGCATGAACATCCTGAACCGACAAACCCGGATACGCCTGGTAGAACCCGATCGGCGCGCGATTTGCGCCCGCTGCGAAGTCAATGAACTCCTGAAGATACTTTCTGCAGGGGGAGGGTGGCGCGCCCTTGGTGAACTTGAACAGGAGGTCGAAAACCTCTCCAATGTTCTTCGTGAAGTCAGCTATGTACGTATCGAAGGACCCGTCATATACCGTGAAGAAGCCAATCTGGTTATCTTCTAAGCGGCACGAACTGCGCGAAATGAGGTGTGCCGACTTTGTCCAGGTCCTTGGTGGTGCCTTGTCCCCCTCGCCTTCAGGATCAGTTCTACCTCCAGAAAAGCAACTTTTGACTTGATGGGCAGGACGACCAGAAACACGTTCAGCTCGCCCGCACCCGTGACATCAGCTGCGGCCGCCAATGCCTTGATGTCCTTGGCGGTCACGCCGGGATATGCCGTGTAGAGATTAAGTGCTTTGACTAACCGTGCTTCCGCCCATTCATGAATTCGTCCGCATGCTCTGCCACCGGGGTGGCAGGAGGTTCACTCACATGCTGGAGGATCGCATCGAAGACGGGCCCGGCTCGCTTTGCCAGCTCCGTTATGAGCAGGCCGAATTCACCGTCGAAGTCGCCCAGGAACAGCAGCGTCTTGTCGCTCAGAACGGCGAAGCGCGAGTAGTGGATCGTGCCGATAGAATCCTCTGCCTGGAACAGCTCCGGCATCAAGGCTGGAAGCTGTTCCGCCACCGCTTTTGCGTCGGCTGGCGATTTAAGAGGAAAGGTCAAGGGTAAAGTGATTCTGGCTCATCGTGTATCTCCTTCGCCGAGGCACCGTCGGTCGCTCAGTGCGGGCGCGGGGCTGAAAGCTTGGAACTAGGGGTTGAGTCGACTCCCGTACTGACTTTCGCTGAACGGGCGACGAAGTTCACATTCGCCCGTTCCGGGTCACTGCACCACCGGTTGCTTAGTTCTTGGGCCACTGCTTGAACATCTTTTGCACGGCCTTCTGAACCATCTCCTGGTTCTTGTTGCCATTGTTGTTGAGGGTGTTCTGTGCAATGCCGCGCCAGATCAGCGACTGTGTCTTCGCGTCATAGAGGTCGACCACCATTGTCGCCTCGACATTCTGCTCAGGAGTTATGCCGCCCATGCCTCCACCGATCCCGCGCATGCCCCACGCGCTGTAGGAAGTCTGCTGCCGCATGCCGCCGTTCGCGGTGAGAACCAGGTCGGGGTTCTGCGACTCCTGCACCATCTGGAGGCCCTTGGCCTGCATGGCGGAGTTAATGTCCTGCTGCGCTACCTGAGCCAGGATCGAATTCTGAATCTGGTTGGCGTTGTTAGTGCCCCAGGCATAGGTGTGGTATTGCCCGAAGCTCGCGCTGTGGTTGTAGTTCACGGACACCTGCTGGCCGACGGCAATCGTCGCCGCAAAGCATAACAATAGGGCGGAAATGGCAATTCGTAGTTTCATACTCGTAGCTCCTCTCAGTTTGATCACGCCGCCAGCCTGGCTGACGGCGCGCTGGTTGAATTCCTGCAACTCGTTACGCTCAGGTCGCCTAGTTGTTGGCTCTGGCAATGGCGTCGTCCATCTTCTTCTGGTCTTCGGCCGACATCTGCGACGGACCAAGGTTGAAGGTCAGCTTGTCGATGGCTCCGGTGAACGGGAATGGACAGTCGTAGTTGAAGTCCACGGGCGTACGAAGGTCGAGTCCGACGTCGAACGTCTCATCGGCCGGAATGAGGAACGGAATGGTGTGCTCAATCGTCTTGCGGGCGACCTCTTTGCCATCCACGCTCAGCACGCCGGTGCCGCCCTTGGCCAGGCCCGGGCCGTTGTACTTGAAGTCAAACACGATGGTGTGCTTGCCTTCGCCCAGCGAGGACAGTCCTTCCCAGCGAGACCGCTCCAGGTCGAGGAAGTTGTACACGAACACCGGCCGGCCGCGGCCAATGTGGAACAGGTCGGTCGCGAACGCCAGGATCAGTCCGAGAACTGCGAGGGCCACAAACGCATAGCCGATCCGCTTTCTCCACTCTCCGGCCCTACCGATGAAGATCAGCAGCAATCCGAAAATCAACAAGCCCATACCGAAGTACTTGACCGGTTTGCTGGCGAAGAACCAGCTTGCGCCCGGGCTTAACATCAGTCCGTAGCCGCCCCAACGGCCACCGGCCGTGACGATCATGCCCTCGGCCCCGCCACTGGGGATGGTTACCTCCGCCGTGATCAGGTAGTCCCTGCCCAGTATGTTGGGCGCATTGCCCAGGGGAATGTTGGGATTTTCGCCCGTATAGGTAAAGACCGTTTTCCCTGCCACCGCGCTCGGCCGCGCCGTCAGCGCGCGCGCGAAGCCCGTGTTATCCAGCGGGAAGACCTGGTATTTCCCGGCTTCTTGCAGGAACAGCGCCTGCATTTCTTTCAGCTTGTCAGGCATCTTCGTCGCCAGGTCGTTGAACTCCGAATAGTCCTCGGCTATGTGGTACAGCTCCCAGTGGTAGTCGGCCAGGGCCGTCTGCTTGCCCGTTCCCATCTCCCAGGACGGGGAGGGCGGCGTAGTGGCGGCGACCCAGCCATCGTGGTAGATCGCGCGGTTGCCGACCATCTCGAAATACTGGGTATCGCGTTTTGACGGTGCATTGGCATTGGCCGAATCAAACGTGTAGAGCATGCTGACACCTTCAATCGGCTTCTGCTTGATGCCATTCACTTCGTCCGGCGCCTGAATGCCGGTGGCTTCGAGAATCGTCGGGACGATATCAATAACGTGGTGAAACTGAGTACGAATCGCGCCTTCGTCCTTGATATGGCCGGGCCAGGAAATAGCCAGCCCCTGTCGGGTCCCGCCGAAATGCGAGGCCACTTGCTTGGTCCACTTGAAGGGGGTATCAAATGCCCATGCCCAGGCCACCGACATATGCGGGTAGGTCTTGTCGGATCCCCAGTTGTTGTAATGCAGGGCGTTGAGGGCGATCACCGGCTTGACTTCCGGCATGTTGATGATGCCGTTGTAAGCCGTGTACTGATTGTACGTGCCATACACGGTGCCTTCCGCGCTGGTGCCGTTGTCGCCGTCGATGTAGATGATCAGCGTGTTGTCGAGCTTGCCCTGCTTCTGGACTTCGTCAATCACGCGGCCAATTTCGTAATCGGTGTAGGCGGTGTAGGCAGCGAAAACCTCCGCCTGCCGGGCGTACATCTTCTTTTCCGCTTCATTCAGCGAGTCCCACTTGGGCAGCTTGGCTCCGCCGTACTCTTCCTGTCCATCCGGCCACGGAGTGAGTTGCGTATTAGCCGGAATCACGCCCAGCTTCTTCTGGTTCTCGAAAATCTGCTCGCGCAGTTTTTCCCAGCCCATGTCGAACTTGCCTTTGAACTTGTCGATCCATTCCTGGGTTGGCTGATGAGGCGAGTGCGAGCCGCCAGGTACGTAATACAGGAAGAACGGCTTATCGGGGGCGGCCGCGTTCAAGTCCCTCATGTACTTGATAGCGTCGTCGGCCAGGTCAGTGGTGAGGTTGTAGCCTTTCTTCCCAATCCATGGATACACCGCCGTGGTATTGCGGAAAAGATACGGCGTCCACTGGTCGGTCTCGCCGCCCAGGTAACCATAGAAGTATTGGAAGCCCATGCCGACGGGCCATTGGTCAAACGGACCGGCCGTCGTGCTGTAGGTAAATCCCGGCGTGTTGTGATCTTTGCCGAACCACGAGGTGGCGTAGCCGTTTTCCTTTAGGATCTCGCCGATGGTGGCGCTCTCCGGGCCGATCACTGAGTCGTAACCGGGGTAACCGGTGGACAACTCGCCGATCACGCCGAAGCCGACCGAGTGATGGTTGCGGCCGGTGATCAAGGCAGCCCGCGTCGGCGAGCACAGCGCCGTGGAGTGGAACTGCGTGTAACGCAGCCCCGACTTGGCGATGCGGTCCAGGTTCGGCGTGGGAATCACACCGCCGAAGGTGCTGGGCACGCCATAACCCTGATCGTCCGTCATGATCAGCAACACGTTGGGCGCTCCCTTCGGAGGCACCACCCGCGGCGGCCACCACGGCTTAGATGTCTTGTAGGTGTCAGTGATCACACCGCCGAACTTCGGAGGCGGTGGCGGCAGCTGTTTTCCGCTGATCGTGGTCGTGGCGTCTGCCTGGCCCAGTGTTCCTGTCACTTGCTGTGCATCGGCCATTCTGCCTGCTGCAAACAAACTCGATACAGTCAGTGCTCCCAGGGTCAGCTTTCGAATGCCTGCTGCGAGATTCATATGCGTCCTCTTCCTGCTGCCGTCGACTGTTTAGCTTCCTGAAGTCGCAAAGAACTCCAGGTGTAACCGAGGCCCGGTTTCACCGAATATCGCCCAACCGCCATTTCGCAGCGCGAAGTGACGACTGGGCATGCCGCGTCCTAATTGCTGTTCGCGGCCATCTTCTTGTCGATTTGTTCTTTCACGGCCTGCAAATTGAAGCTGGCGCCCTTCTGCATCGGCGGGAACTCAATTGCAGTCTGGGCGAGTTTGCCTACTTCCTTCTGGACATAGACAAAGCGCCAGAATTGATACGCAAACCAGTTGTAGTAAGCCATGGAACCTTTGTCGCCGCTGGGCAAGCCAGTGCGCTCGAAAGGATCAAGACGCAGGTTCGTCAGCACCGGCCAATCTACCTTCACCGTGCCACCGAGCCAGCCGTTGGGCTGATCGGTGAAGCGGTACTTGTAATCGTCAATACGTACCGCGCTCAGGGTGCCTTCGGTGAAGTAGAAGATTTCGTGCCGGGCCGACGGAGCTTTGCCGGTGATCAGATCAAGCTGGTTGTAGCCGTCGAGGTGGACTTTGTAGTTCTGACCGGCCAGTTGCTTGCCCTGCTTGAGTTCATCCACGATGTTGGGATCGCCGGCAGCCGCGACAAACGTCGGGAACCAGTCCAGTCCGGAGACAATGCCGTTCTCGACTTTGCCGGCGGGTACGTGGCCGGGCCAGCGCACCATAGCGGGCACACGGAAACCACCTTCCAGCGCGGTTCCTTTACCGCCGGCGAACGGAGTTTGTCCGCCATCGGGCCAGGTGAAGTTTTCCGCCCCGTTGTCCGTGGTGAACACGACGATGGTGTTGTCATCAACGCCCATCTCTTTCAGCTTCTGCATCACGCCGCCGACCACATCGTCGAGCTGCGCCATGCCGGCTTCCTCTTCCGACCAGCCGTTTTCAGCCGTTCGCATCGCCTCATATTTCGGCGACAAGTGTGTCACCACGTGCATGCGAGTCGGGTTCAGCCACAGGAAGAATGGCTTGCCATCGTTCTTTGCCTTGGTAATGAAGTCGAGGGAGAAGCCCAGGATCGCTTCGTCGACGGTTTCCATGTCGTACTTGATTCCGGCCATCGGATGCGGAGGCAGCGGGCCGGCGTCCTCGATTTTCTGCTTGCCGATCTTGCCCCACCGCGGCTGTACGGTTGGATCGTCCGTGTTCGTGGCCCAGCTGTGCACCAGGTTTCGCGGACCCACGGTGTCCTTTAACGACTGCGGATAGTTGGGATGGAAGGGATCTTCCATCGCATCAAGATGGTAGAGGTAGCCAAAAAACTCGTCGAAGCCATGCACGGTGGGCAGAAACTCGTTGAGATCGCCCAGGTGATTCTTGCCGAATTGCCCGGTAGCGTAGCCCATCGACTTCAGGGCGGTAGCAATGGTTACTGCTTGCGCCGGAAGTCCGATCGGCGAACCGGCTTGCCCCACGGTCGTCATGCCCGTGCGCAAGGGAATTTCGCCGGTGATGAAGTTGGCCCGTCCCGCGGTGCAGCTGGCCTCGGCATAATAGTCGGTAAACCGCATGCCTTCGGCAGCCAGTTTGTCGAGGTTCGGCGTGCGTCCGGACATGATGCCCTGGTTGTAGGCGCCGACGTTGTACCAGCCCACGTCGTCGGACATGATGACCACAATGTTGGGCTGCTTGGTCGCTTGTGCGTTTAAGGTGGCAGATCCGCCCGCGAACAAACTCGAGACAGCCAGTGCTCCCACCGTCAGCTTCCGAATACCTGCTCCTAGATCCATACCGTATCTCCTTGCAAGGGCTTCTGGGTTAGCCTCCGTCCGCGGGAGGTTCGGAGGGCCCGGTTCTGCGACCGGCCCTCCCGGAGTTTTTGCTGTCACCTGCGGGAAGTGGTTACTTTCCGCCGAAGGTGAAGTTCACGCCTGCTACGTACTTGAAGTTATTCTGGCTCGCGGATGCGCCCGCGATGTGATTGGAGCCAAAGTGCGTGTACAGATAGTCCACTTCAACCGGACGGAACTGAATTGTCTTGGTGATCGGGATGTCCAGGCCACCGCCGAACTCCATGGCGAAACCGTTGTTGTTCCCGCTGCCCGAGCCGCATCCATGCTCCAGCTTGCAGATGTTGGCATCGAGATTGGTATGTGCGGCGCCGAACAGGCCCTCTGCGAACGGCTGAAACCTGCCGGAGTGCTTCTTGATCTGTGGTCCAAACATGTAAGTAAAGAGGTTGCCGCTCACATTTCCCACGATTTGACCGTTATCGACCAACTTCTGGCCCGTGCCCTGGGTGTAGCCCATGAAATCGGCTTTGACGCCGAAGATCGGTGAAAAGTTATAGACAAAGCCGCCGCCACCACCGAATACGTTGAAACTGGTGAGCAGCGCCTGATTGGGGTGAACGTTCACGAACGAAAAACCCACCGGTACTTCGAATTTCGGGTACTCATCCTGGGCAACTGCAGCCATCGTGACCAAACACAAGAACCCCACCAGGCAAATCCACTTTCGGTTTTTCACGAACTATCTCCTTCAGAGTGTTTAAGGTTGAAACCTTTGGTTGAACTTCATTGGCGAACTATTCCTCGTGTGCGCCGGTCCAGTAGCGATTGGTTGGCCTCCGTCGCGGAAGGATGGCCACAAGTTTGTTCCAGGTCCAGACGAACCTTGATTTCGGCCTGTCGGCAATCGCAAACGTGTAAGGCAGCATTTCTCCCGTTCTCGCGTTGCAATGTTGCTGGTGCTGGCGTTCCTTGGTCGCAAGTTCCTCGTCCGAGGAACATATCCCCGCGGCCAGCAGGCACCTCATGCAAATCGACTCGACCTTTCCGTTCCGACCGTTCACGTGTTTGAACTGAGGGTTACTTGACATTGCGCAACTACCCATCAACAGACACACCTGGACTGTTCAACCGGTGATGCCGGTTGCGGAGTTTCCTTACCGGTGTGACTTACCCCGCGCTCTAGTTGTCGCCGAAGCGGACTGCCTCGATGTACTCCAGCCCATGTACTTTCGGAATGGCACGCACCTCAAGTACCGGCGCTTCTGGAGCTGTTTCCATCAACAGCAGCAATTCGGTGAAACAACCCGAACGTATGTGCGATTTCAATTCAGGTTCGCTGGACCAGTCTTCCTCGAGGCAAAGCGCCTCCGGATTTCCGACTTCTTGATAAATCCGGCTTGCAAGGAATCCACGCTCCACCTGTGCATCGACCGCGATGGATCGAAGGGCCTTGACAGCTTCAACCGCGCGTCGCGGTTGCGCCGTCATCCTCAACCTGAGTTGGAACATGTTTGTGAGTAGTGCAATCGCTCGGCCAAGCCGCCAGAGATGGGCTTTATGTGGACGAATGCATGCAAACAATGGGGTTACACAGATATCGGAGTTACAGGGAAGTGCGTGCTAGCTTAGACTAACTCCGAAATGTCGGAGGCAACCCCGAAATGTCGGATGGCATCGCGGTCAATTGACCGTAGGTTTCCGGGCAAGATTAAGCTTTGCTATCCGCGATTCGAGTGTGGTGGGCTTCACGTCGAGGATCTCGGCTGCGCCTTCTTTTCCACGAATGCGCCACCCGGTCATTTCGAGCACTTTGCGCAAGTGCTCGCGCTCGATGTCCTCCATTGCCAGGCTGACGGTTGCGCCGTTCGCGGGCGGCTTAGGCGCGCTGATGTGTAGCCTGGGCCCGTTGGCAAGGATCACAGCGCGCTCCACCGTATTGCGAAGTTCCCGGATGTTTCCTGGCCATTCGTACATTCGCAGGGCGTCGATGCTGCGTTTGTCTATGGATTCGATGGATTTTCCAAAGGCTTTGGCGAACTCGTGAACGAAGGATTCGATCAGCGGGCCGATGTCTTCCGTGCGCTCGCGAAGCGGCGGGATCTTAATCGGAAAGACATTGAGTCGGTAATAAAGATCGGCCCGGAACTTGTTTTCGCGGACTGCCGCCTCAAGATCGCGGTTGGTCGCAGCGATGATCCGCACGTCCACCGAGATAGTTTTGGAGCTGCCCAGCCGTCTCGATTTGCTTCTCCTGCAAGACGCGCAGCAGCTTTACCTGCACGGCGTGCGGCAGCTCGCCCACCTCGTCGAGGAACAAGGTTGAGCCATGTGCCACCTCGAAGCGGCCGACCTGCCTCGACAGCGCGCCGGTATAAGCGCCCTTCTCGCGGCCGAATAACTCACTCTCGATCAAGGTCTCTGGAATGGCGGCACAGTTCACGCGGATCATGGGATGCGCCACACGAGGACTGGACTCGTGAATGGCGGACGCAATCAACTCTTTTCCGGTGCCGGTCTCGCCGACCAGAAGCACCGTTGCCGTAGTTGCCCCCACCTGGCCGACTTGCTCCAACACGTTACGCAGCGCCGCGCTGCCGCCGATCAGATGAGCGTGTCCGCGCGCGGCCTTCACTTCCTGTAGCAGATATACGTTCTCGCGCTGCAACTGGTCGCGCAGATTTCGTACCTCATCCAGTGCGTGCTGCGTAGCTGCTTCGGCACGGGTGCGGGCCACGGCACTGGCAATCATCTCCACGAAAAGACGCAGACGATTCACCAGGGCATCCTCCCACACCCGCTCCCGGTGCATGGTGCCAAAGCTGACGGCCCCGATCAGCCGTCCGCCGACCTTTAGAGGGAACGTTGCGTTGGAGAGTAGACCGAAGCGGCGGCCAACTTCTTTTTCCTTTTCAGCCTCATCGGGCAGATCTTCGATATGAGAAATACAAACCGCTTCACCACGCGCCAGCATGCTCGCCATCCACGGCAAGTCTTTGACCGCGTCTTCCGACAACGGCACCAGTCCAGGCCTGTACCAGCTATGCGTGTGGACGAAACCCTTGCCACCTTCGACAAGTTGCCCCAACACGCTACGATCCAGGTCAAGTGCCTCGACAATTTGTCCCAGGGCATTCACGATTTCGTCGTCAAACGACGCAGAACTGACACCCACGAACCGTGCCGACAGATCAGTCAGCAACGTCTCGAAGCGCAACCGCTCTTCCAGCTCAGCACGTAGTTCTTCGGGCGAACGGTTCATGGAACACCAGCTCAAGGTTCGGGTTTCGGCTTCCAGCTCAAAAGAAGGGTTTGAGCAGACGCCAGCTAAAGCTGCGCAGGCCCTGTTTGTGGTTTGAAAATTCGGTAGCTCAGGTTACAACGGCGTCCAAGGGAAATCAAGCAGCGCGTCACCTTAGTGCCTGCAACATTCAGCGACGGGCTTGTCGTGTCCTGCGTGGAACATCCCGTTCGGCCATCACGAGTCCAGCCGCCAATGTGTGACAGCTTACGATAGCGGCCTGGGCACACAATTCGTCAGGTTTCTGGAAGTAAAACCGCCTGGCAACTGTTATCGTTTTCTCAACCCCGGTTGCTGTGCTGGACGCAGCTTGCCAAACTCTCTGCTGCTTGGCGGTTCTATGTTCGCCGCCTAACGCCAGACCCTCCTAACTTCGTAAGAAGGGCCCTTCATGAAACCTCGTCGTTTTGCCTGCATTCTGGCAATCGTTTTAGCCTATACCGTGCTAGCTACGCAATCCTTTGCCTGCACCGCTTTTCAACTAACATCCGCCGACGGATCGATCATCTATTTCCGCTCAATGGAGTTCGGCTTCCCGTTTCATTCCAACGTCCTCATCGTCCCCCGCGGCGCGCAGTACATCGGCGCCACTCCCGACGGAAAGCCGGGAATGAAGTGGAGCGCGAAGTATGGTGCAGTTGGGCTCAACGCTGACGTCGCCCCCAATTGTCTTACGGATGGCATGAACGAAAAGGGCCTCGTCGTCGGTATGCTGTATCTCCCCGGCGTCGGTCAGTTCCTGCCGCCTGATCCAGCGAAGGACGATCGCACCATCGGAGGCTGGCAAGCCGCCGCCTACCTGCTCACCACCGTCGCTACGGTAGCGGAGGCCAGGCAGGCATTGACCAGCGAGAAGGTTTACATTGCGGAGCAGCTGTTTCCGCCGTTCAAAGCGCAACTGCCGGTTCACTTCTACATTGGCGACGCCACCGGCGCGGTGGTCATTGCGGAATACGTGAATGGCAAGCTGAGCCTGCACGACGACCCTATGGGTGTGCTGACCAACTCGCCGCCCTTCGGTTGGCAGATGACGAACCTGTCGAACTACGTGAATCTCTCGCCCGTAAATGTGCCGCAACTGAACCTGGCCGCCAACGTGGACGTCCAGAACTTCGGGCAGGGCAGCGGCATGCTGGGAATCCCCGGGGATTACACTCCGCCCTCGCGCTTCGTGCGCGTAGCGCTGTTCTCGCATTGGGCGAGCCCGGGCAAAACTGCGGCCGAGACAGTGAATGCCGGCTTCCACGTGTTGAACACGTTCGACATTTTCAAGGGCGCCGTTCGTACCGGTAACAAAGCCGGCAGTGAGATGGATGTAACCGAATGGGCGGTGGCGCACGACCGCACCAACCTGCGGACTTATATCCGCACTTACGGCGGGCTGACCATCCAGATGGTGGATCTGAAAAAGATAGACTTCGATCAACCGGGCTTCCGTCAGATCGCACTGGACAATACGTTCAACCCGGCAGACATTACGAGCACTGCAACGGCTCTGGCGATGAAGTAGGGACATAGCCCGATCTCCATCACGGCCGGGCCTCAGCCGCCGCGACTCGGAACATTTGCGACCAAATCGACGAGCGGCGGCGTGCCTTGGGCTCCGCCCACTCGGCTGGGCCTCATCCGAAACATGCAAGAACCTGTAACGCTTCCTCGCCTCGCCGGAGAACAGCTAACTAACTTGCCGTAGCAGTTCTTCAGCCACGCCTGGCGTGCCACCGGCGTCCCACCCTTAAGGCATGTGGGTAACAAGCTAGCTGTTTACGCGCACCTCACCGCCGATAATCACTGGATTTGGAAAAAGATAGGTAAGTCTCTTGTTATGGTGAGCTTGTTATGGCGAGGAAGAGACGTTCCAAATTCTTCAATTTGTGTGGGACCGCGGCTGGATGTGAACTTACCAATACAAAACTAACCACTATTTCGAGCGCTCGCCAGGCTTTGTCTTAGCCATTGTGTGCTACGATGGCAGCGCTTTTTTTCCTGTCTATGTCTGACTCTGCGTCCATTCCCACCACTATCTGGGTTGTCGGCAGCGCACCCGACTGCGATGTGGTAGTAAACCAGCCCTTCGTCTCCGGCAAGCATTGCCGCTTAAGCCTGCACGGTGAGCCAGTACGCGTTGGAAGACCTGGGATCGCGGAACGGTACCTTCGTAAACGGCTACCGCCTGGAGCCGAACACGCCGGTCTGTGTTGCCCCTACCGACCAGTTGACATTGAGCGGCAGTTTTCCGCTGCCATGGCCCGCGACCGCCGTACCTGCCGGACGTTCGCCGTCCGCCGCATCGCAAGTCATCACCATTGGCCGCGCCCCGGAATGCGACATCCAGCTCGATTACCCCATGATCTCCTGGCACCAGGCACGGATCACGGCAACCGGTAAGTCGTGGATCATCGAGGACCTGAATTCCACCAACGGCACCGCGCTAAACCAGATCGACAACAAGATTCAGCGCGCCGTCCTGCAGCCCGACGACGAAATCTATCTCGGCTCTTACAAGATCTCGGCTGCCCGCATCATGAAGGAACGGCACCTTTCCCAGGGCGAAGATGCCTTCGAGCGGGTACGTTTCGAGGGCAATCGCATGGTCATGGGGCGCGATCCTTCGTGCGAATACCCGCTGGCATATCCCATGATCTCCTGGCGTCACGCTGCGCTGGAGCGCGGGACCGACGGCGTCTATGTCGAAGATCTCGGCTCGCGCAACGGAACCTACGTTAACGGAGTGCGCGTCAGCAGTAAGACCCTGGTTCGTACCGGCGACGATATCGGATTGGGCAGCTTCCATTTTCAGTTGCTTCAGGACGGTGCGCTGGCCAGGCGCGAATACATTGGCAACGTCACGATCGAGGTGAATGCGGTCGCCGTCAACGCTCCCAATGGCGATCGCTTGCTCGATCCGGTTTCGTTGACCGTGTTCCCGTCGGAACTCGTGGCCCTGATGGGTCCGGCAGGCGCTGGAAAAACCACCTTCCTCAAAGCGATCAACGGATACACCCGTCCGGCGGCGGGACGCGTGCTGTTCAACGGCGCCGACCTTTATCAGTTCTACGACCGCTTTCGCCAGCAAATGAGTTACGTCCCCCAGGACGACATCGTGCATCCCCAACTCACCGTGCGCGAAGCGCTCTACTTCAGCGCCAAGTTGCGCACCGACCTGCGAGACAGCGAGATCGAAACCCGCATCGATCAGGTGCTGGAAAGCCTGGCCCTGCAGGATAAGAAGAACACCATCATCGGCTCGCCTGAGCGCAAAGTCCTATCCGGCGGACAGCGCAAGCGCGTCAACATCGCGATGGAACTCATTGCCGCCGCGCCCGTCATCTTTCTCGATGAACCCACCTCGGGCCTTTCCTCCTATGACGCCGAGAACGTAGTGCAGGTACTGAAGAAGCTGGCCGTGGGCGGCACCACCATCATTACCACCATTCACCAGCCCAGCCAGGACATCTTCAAGCAGTTCGACAATCTCATCATGATTTCGCGCGACCGTGGCGGCCATGGTGCACTAGCCTATTTCGGCCCCGCTCATCCCGACTCCATCGAGTTCTTTGACCGCGCCAACGCGCAGACGGTAAGCGGCCAGGGCAGGGAGCTAAGTCCCGAGATGTTGTTGAGCGGTCTTGCCAAAAAGACAACCGTCGAGTGGGTTGCGGACTACGCCGGCTCGCGCTACAAAACCCTCTTCGTCGACGAACGCTCCGGCAAAATCCCTTCCACCCCCGATCAAGCCAAGGAAAGCGCGGTACGCAAGATTGGCTTTGGACAGTGGTGGACATTGGTGCGCCGCAATTTCCTGGTCAAAGTTCGCGACCGCGCCCAGGGCATCATCATCCTGGTGCAGGCCCCCATCCTCGGGATTTTGCTGGGCTGTGTTTTCAAGCCACTCCAGTTTTCCGGCACCCCCACCGGCAACAACTGGGGCACCATGGTTACGCACGTCACCGGAATCGAATTCCTCATGGTGATAGCCGCCATCTGGTTCGGCTGCAACAACGTGGCCCGCGACATTGTCGGCGAGTGGACCGTGTTCCAGCGCGAACGCATGGTCAGCCTGAAACTCCCGTCTTACATTTTTTCCAAGCTTGCCGTGGCTGCGGTGCTCAGTTTCTTCCAATGCCTCACCCTGCTGGTCATCGTCAGCCTGATGTGCCACCTGGAAGGAAGCTTTCTCGCTACCTTCGGCATTCTTTATTTGTCATCGCTGGTAGGCGCCTCGCTCGGTCTGTGCGTCTCCGCTTGCGCCTCTACGACCGAGGCCGCTATCGCGATGCTTCCTTTGATTCTTCTGCCGGTGATCGCGCTGGGTGGGGGTCTGACACCGGTCGGCGGGCCCAACGGCATGTCCAAACCCATGCAGCAGATTGCCAAGGTCGTGCCGTCCCGCTGGGGATTCGAGGCCGAGATGCTGCTGGAGGCGCGCCCCAACCATGGCGAGCCCACCATCAGCCCGGACACTTGTACTCAGGAAAAAACCTATGATCTGGCGGGAATGCAATTTCCCGACAGCAATTGCCATTTCTCTAACGACAGCCGAACGTCGCTGCGCAGCTTCCTTCGCCATACTGGGAGGCATGTTGGCGTTCTGGGTGATAACGGCCCTGGTCATCCTGCGCCTGCGCGACATTCAATAAATTCGAGGGCTTCGCGCGCTAGCCCTACTGCGTCAGCCGCAGCAGAATCCTGGCGGCGATGGTCTGAAACACCTGTTGGAGCTCAGTGGTGCAGGTCGACGACGGGCAATCCGGCGCAAATACCGCCTCACCCACCGGCAAACTTGAGTCGTAGGTTGGACTCGCCGGGTCGTTGGCAATTTCCCTCAGAAAGGTCTGACTGGGATCGGATCCTAGCCCGATTGAGTAAACGTAAATCCCTTCCGCCCGCATGGCATTGGCGGTCTGCAAGGCGCGATATTGCGCCTCATTGGTGATATTCGTACGGGAGAAACTCAACTGCTGTCCCGTTTGTTGCGAGGTGAACTTGGTCACCGGTTTGCAATCGTGGCTGGAATCATGTGGCGGGTAGCCATTATTGTCCAGTCCCCAACCCTGCTGCGAATACTGTGTGCTCCAGTCCGTGCCGTTCGACGGGTTGAAGAAGTCGAAGTAGCTGCCGGAGTCGTACCCGCCGTAGTTATACAACGTCGCGCCTGGCGGGCTGTTGCAGTTCAACGTGTCCTGGATGGTGTTCACCAATCCATCGGTGAAGTAGACCACCACCTTAACCAGGTTCTCACCCTGCACCGGAACCACGCTGTCTTCCTGCGCCTTGGCGAGGGTCAGGCCGCCGGGTCCGAAGGTGCCGCCGCTGAAGTTCATGTTGCTGACCAGCGTGGAAATTGAGCTTTGAAAATTGGTGGCGATAGGAAAGTCGGTGGTCGCATTGGAAGCGAAGCTCACCATGGCGACCTGATCGGTCGAGTTGTTGAAGTAGTTGACGAAGGTAGGCGCTGCCGACTGTAGCGCTGAAGCGCCGCCGTTGCTCGACATCGATCCGGAACGGTCGAGCACCACCGTCATGGCCAGATAGCCGCGCAGCGCCTGCGCGTTCGCGGCAACCTGAAAGGACCGATGGCCCGGGATAAACCCGAAGAATAGCGTCTTGATGGTTGCCGTAGCATTCACCCCGATGGCTTGCTGACCGGAGTTCGTGTTGAAACTCACACTGACCAGGGGAGCGCTGGCGTCCAGGCTGGTAGTCGGATAGTTAGCACTGAAGGTATTGGTGGCAATCGTCTGCGCGCCTGTCTGGCCGCTCTTCGAGAGGTTCTCCATGCCGACCAGGCAAGCCGCATCCACCGCCTTTTGCAGTCGCGACTTTGTGACATAGGCGAAGGCAACATCAATTGCCAGGCCTGAACACAACAGCAGGCCGATCATGACGGAGGCCAGCATGATGAGGATCTGTCCCCGGTCACGCTCGCGATTACGCTTTCGCTTGGGTGTTGGCTCGAGCACGTAGTTCACTCTCTTTAGAAATAGGCTGCGTCGTACAACTTGGCCGGCATGGCCCAGCGCACCAGTCCACCCAGAGGCGTGATGGGTTGATACGCGTAGAAAACTTCAGCCACATACACCGTCTGGTAGTTCTGGGGAACCGCGCCGGCTGGTAAAGCGGCGGTGCCGCCCTTGCTTCCCACTTTGCTGGTAGCCGTAATGCCGCCCGCCGATTGCTGGTCGGTAATAGTCACCGCGTTGGGATTGTTGTTGTTGTATGCCGCGCTGATGATCACCCGGCCGCTGGTTCCCAGGTTCAGGTTCGATGACTGGCTGACCGCGGTGCTGGCTGCGGTTGACAAAGTCGTTCCCCGCAATGCCAGATTAGCGGCTTGAGCTGCCAGAGTAGTGACTTCCTGCTGCTGATAAATGGCGCGGCTGAAATCGATGACCGCGAACAACAGGGTCAGCATCACGATCAGAGTCAAGGCGCATTCCACAATGGCCTGTCCTGAATCCCTCCCACCGTGTTGCCCGTTTCCTGTAGGGTTCCCTTTCAGAAATGCCATGGCATTCTTACCTCTTTACGTCGTCTGGCTCGGCGGAAATGGTTCATTCTTCCCGGTCGAGCTCACCGTGAAGGTAAACATGCCGTTAGGGAAGAAGTGGCTGATGATCGGCGTCAGCAGCTTCACGTTGCTGGTGAGGGAAACCGTCACCGTATCCAGCGGACCACCTGCGCTGCCGCTCCCGCCGCTCACGCTGGAAACCTGCAAGTTCGCCACACTCAATCCCATGGCCGCCCCCTGGGTAACGGAGGCAATGGACGCCACTCGCGTCAGGAACAGATTCGGGTTCGACGGGTTGGGCTGGTGGTTGCCGGTGGTGGCATAGCGCACGCCGGTCCGCACCGCGTTCTGCAAGGTGTTGACCTGGAACAGCAGACGCGACAAATCGGTCAGGCCGCACACCATCATCAGAAAGATGGGCAGCATAAGACCAAATTCGACGATGGCATTGCCCGAGCTCGCGCCCAGGAAACCGCGGCGACCACTCACATCTCGGGACGAGCTTTCAGTGGCGGAGCGTGCGAAGGGTACCGTCGTGTTGATCGGTGGAGCGTCGTTTAACATAGGGCACCTGGCCGTCCTCACGTCTCGGAGTTAAAAATCCGGCGGAGGTCTGCGCCCGTTTTCTTACTAGGACCCGTGGCATAGAAATTCGCCCTACTGTAGCCGTTCCCGTTTTGGGCGATATTCCAGAATTTCGCTTTGGCTTCCAAAAACTCATCATTCTTTAGCCCCGAACCCGTTTTGGCAAAATCGGGAGCCCGTTTCCCGATGCTTCATACCACAGCCTGGCTTTGTGGAGGCTGTTCAGTGGCGAGCCCGCACATTCTTGCTCGATGGCCCGCTTTAGCTTTCATTTCACAAGTACTTACGAATCCCCTTCGTTCGTGGCATACTCTGCTTTCGTTCGCGAATTCCAGCAGCACACTGATTCGCCTGTGCTGCCCCGAGGAGTTATCCCATGACCGCCAAGCCCAAGGAGCCCAAGCCTCTCACCTACGTTGAAGTCACGGAACAGAAGCGCCTGAACGAAGCGCGCGAGCTGGGCGTTCCATGGAAGAAATGGGGGCCTTACCTGAGTGAGCGGCAGTGGGGAACCGTCCGCGAGGACTACAGCAAGGATGGCAACGCCTGGAACTACTTCACCCACGACCAGGCGCGTTCGCGCGCCTACCGCTGGGGAGAAGACGGTATCGCCGGAATCTCGGACGACAAGCAACGGCTCTGCTTCGCCCTGGCCCTGTGGAATGGCCGCGATCCCATCCTCAAGGAACGCCTCTTCGGCCTGACCAACAGCGAGGCAAACCACGGTGAAGACGTTAAGGAATATTACTTCTACGTCGACAGCACGCCCACGCACACGTATATGAAGTATCTGTACAAGTATCCGCAGGCTGAGTATCCCTATCGCGACCTGATCGAGACCAACCGCAGGCGATCGCGCGAAGAGATGGAGTACGAACTGCTTGATACCGGCATTTTCGATGCCGACCGCTATTTCGATGTGTTCGTGGAATACGCCAAGGGCGACCCAGAAGATCTGCTGATAAAAATTTCAGTCCACAATCGCGGCCCGGAAGCCGCGCAGCTGCATGTGCTGCCAACCTTGTGGTTTCGTAACACCTGGGCCTGGGAAGACCCCAACAAAAAGCCCGAGCTGCACCAGGCGGATGGGCAAAGTATTCAAGCCTCGCATCCTGAACTGGGCACCTACACGTTGCAATGCGAGGGCGCGTCTGAGTTGTTGTTCACTGAGAACGATTCCAACGCCGCCAAGCTTTGGGGACAACCCAATCCCACACCATACGTCAAAGACGCTTTCCACGAGTATGTCATCGCCGGCAAGCGCGATGCCGTGAACCCGGCTCACACCGGCACCAAGGCTGCCGCGCATTACGTCCTCGATGTTCCAGCCGGAGGGTCAAGGTTGTTCGCTTGCGGTTGAGTCCCAAGCCAACGGCCCAGGCGTTTGCCGGATTCGATAAGACGTTCGCGGCTCGCCTGGGCGATGCCGACGAGTTTTACGACCGCATCACTCCTAAGAAATTCACCGAGGATGAGCGGCGAGTGCACCGCCAGGCGATGGCTGGAATGATGTGGTCCAAACAGTATTACTATTTCGACCTTGATCGCTGGCTGACGGAACATGATTCGCATCCGCTGGTTGGCTCCGGCAAGGGAGGCGCGCGCAACACCGAATGGTTCCACATGCTGAACAGCGACGTCATCTCCATGCCCGACAAGTGGGAGTATCCCTGGTACGCCGCGTGGGACCTGGCGTTTCACACCATCGCGCTGTCGCTGGTGGACTTCGACTTCGCCAAAGAGCAACTGCTGCTCATGCTGCGCAACCTTTACGCCCACCCCAACGGGCAGATCCCGGCCTACGAATGGAACTTCAGCGACGTCAACCCTCCAGTCCACGCCTGGGCGACTTTGTTTCTCTACAAGATCGAGAAGCAGCTGGGACGCTCCGATCTCCGCTTTCTGGAGCGCTCCTTCCAGGGGCTGATGCTGAATTTCAACTGGTGGGTGAATCGCAAAGATCCGGACGGCCGCAACGTTTTCGCCGGCGGTTTCCTCGGCCTCGACAACATCGGCATCTTCGACCGCAGCGCGCCGCTGCCCACCGGCGGTCACCTTGACCAAGCCGACGGCACCGCATGGATGGCCTTCTACTGCCAGAACATGCTGGAGATTTCCATCATCCTCACCGAGTACGACCCGATGTATGAGGAGATTGCCTTCCGCTTCCTGGAACACTTTGTGTGGATCACCTATGCCATGGACCGCATCGGGGCCAGCAACGACGAGATGTGGGATACCGAAGATGGATTCTTCTACGATCTGCTTCATTTTCCCAATGGCGATGCCGCGCGGTTAAAAGTGCGCTCCATGGTGGGACTGCTGCCGTTATGCGCGGCTGCCATTTTTGAGGAGGGAACGTTTGCCAGTCATCCGCGGATGATTGAGCTGGTCGAGTTGTTCCGCAAGCGGCATCCTGAGGTGCTGGAAAAAATCGCCATCGGCGATAACTCATTCGAGGGCTATGCCGGCCGCCGGATGATGTCGGTCTGTAATAAACAAAAGCTGGGACAGATCTTGAGCTACATGCTCGACGAAAACGAATTCCTCAGTCCCTACGGCATCCGCTCGTTGTCGAAGTATCACCTTGAGCATCCTTTCGAACTGAATCTCAATGGTGAGGAGTACAAAGTGCAATACCTGCCGGCGGAGTCGAACACCGCGATGTTTGGCGGCAACTCCAACTGGCGAGGACCGGTATGGATGCCGGTGAATGTGCTTCTCGTCCGCGGCATGCTGATTATGTACATGTTCTATGGGAAGGACTACAAGGTGGAGTGTCCCACCGGTTCGGGCCAATACATGACGCTCTTCGAGGTGGGCAAGGAAATCGGCCGCCGCCTGGAAAGCATCTTCCTGCGTGACGCCAACGGCAGGCGCCCGGTCTACGGAGGCTGCAAGAAGTTCCAGGAAGACCCCTACTGGAAAGACTACATCCTCTTCTACGAATACTTCCATGGGGACAACGGCGCGGGCCTGGGCGCCAGTCACCAGACGGGATGGACCGGAACCATCGCCAGGGTCATGGACGTATTCGCGCGCCTGGAACCGGAAGATGCCCTGCAAGAGGGCGGCAAGGTCATGTCGAAAATGACTTGGGCCCAAGTCGCCGGGGAGTGAACCGGAGGCGCCCTAACGTCTCCGGCGCAAATTCGCTCCGCAGTACAACTCTGGCTGAGCCCCGCACATCCATCTGCAAAGTGGGTTGTGGGGTGGTAGATGTTTATTCCGGGGCGAACCGCGCGATTGGTATTCCGGCATTCTCCGTGGCTTGACCTTCCGCCTGGCCTGTTGGACTCGGAAGCTCATCCCAAGCGGAACCGGCGCATCATCGCCTTCGTCGGATTCGTAGGTTGGGCTTGTTTGATCTTTATCCTGACCAGGACAATTGCGTAGTCGTTTTGATTATGACAACGTGTTCATCAAACGGCCGTCCAGAGACCTGGTCGTTGAACTACTTTCCAGTCATTGAAGGCGTCGCCCGCTCCGCCTGAGCGGCGAAAAAGTTCTCGCTCCGCGCAACTTCTACATCCACAGTTCGTTCTTCCAGGTAACAAACTCCCGGGTTGGCGCGATCAGCGCTTTGGCCCCGTAGCTGCACAACAGAAAGTGGAGGTGGAGTGCGCGTCGCCTCCCGTCTCGCCCGCCCGGGCAAAACATTCAGTGAATCCGACATTACAGAATAGAAAGGGAGTAGGTGTGAACAAGTACTACTGTTTCGCTATCAGCTTATCGGCGCTGTTATGGGGCGCGTGTAACTCCGCCAAGCCTGCTTTGCCGCAAAGCGAATCAAAAGTTACGGTGAAGAACGACGCAGATTCACATCCCGTCACGATTTACTGGACCGCGAACGGATGTTCCGGGATTGACATGAACAGCGGCGCATCCGGTGTGTGTCATGAAGAGACGATCGCGAGCAAGCAGAGCGTGGGTTACACCTTTGCCAGCAACACCAGCGACCGCACCGTCCTGCTCTATCGCGCTAAAGAACTCTGCGCCCTGAATCGCAGCGAGCTGAGTGAGCTACGCGCCCCCGGCGACGCGACGTTGACCACCGACGGATGTGTGTTGCAAAAAGAATCGTCTGAAAGCTCTTCTCTCGTTCCCGCCCAGCACTAGTCTCACCACCACCTCGTTCATTCTCCCGCCAAACAAAAAGGGCTCCCGTTTGGGAGCCCTTCCTGTCATCCGTGCAATCGAGCTTTACCAGATCGTTAGAGTCGCGTTGTCCACCCACTCGTGGAAGCCTTGCCCGGTGGCGTTCACGTCGAGCTGCCACTGCACCCCGATGTTGTCGCTCCAGCCGAGATTTTTGGCGTTGCGGGTGATGTTCACCGGCGTGCTCTGGCCGTCAACCACCAGCGTGACGTAGGTGTACTTGTGACTGTGGGTGTCGGTGGTCACGTACCACTGGATATGATGCCAGGTATTGGGGCTGAACTTGGGGCAGGGAATCGAGGAATGAATCCAGTGTCCCGAGGCTTCATCCCATGTGTCCCAGGTTCCCGAGCCGTAGTTGCACTGGCTGCCGATCATGTAATTGTAGCCGTGAACGAACTGGAACATGTCGTACTCCAGCGCCTGGCCGGAAACCAGAGAGTTGGAGTCGACGTAAGCATAGAAGTCCCAAAGCAAGTTCGACACGCTGTCGTTAGCGCCCGTCTTTTGCCACCACAGAGCATTGGCCCAAACGCCGGAGTTGAAGAACTCGACGCTTGATCCGCTGCGCGAGGGGTTGCTCTGGTACTGCGCCATCCAGTAGCTGCCGCTGCCGCTGCCGCCGGCGCAACCCGGATCATGGCAGTAGCTCCAGTTTCCGCGATTCTGAATGTTGCTGATAACCGTAGCCCATGCGGGAGGAGTCGGCAGACCGTTGCCGCCGCCACCACCGCCGGAGCCGTTCACATTGATCTGCTGGGTGACATCGCCATAAGCGCCGCTGCTGTCCCAGGCGCGGGTGACCAGTTGATGCGATCCGCTGGGGGCGTTGATCGGAGTGTTGATGGATCCGTTGCCGCCGCCGCTGTACACGGGGTTGCCGTCCAGGTAGACGACCCATCCGGTGATGGGATAGTTGCTGCTGGCATTCGCCGTGAGATTGAAGGGAGTAGGGAGCTGCTGGTAATTCAGAGGAGTGCTGACATTTACGTTTACGGCTACGGCGGTTAAGGACAAGAGCAGACAGAGAGATACCAAGGGAAAGACGCGCTGCATCAAGACGTACTCCTTTAACAAGTATGTTTCGGCCGTGATGTGGCGCTGAGCCGCGCGCGTCAGCGGCAGCCCGTTGCAAGGAGTATCGCTGCTGCCGGACCTCAGGCCTATCGGTCAAACTCCTTAGAACCAGCGGGTTCTTCTACTGTGTTCTCCTGGACTGACGCGTAAGGTCTTTGCCATCAGCAGGGTTGCTGGATTCAACTGGAGCGGCATTTCGGCTGCGGCGGTAACCATGCGACCCCGCTCCACGATGGTAAGATTTGAGTCTGATGGTTACTTTCGTTGTGCTGCGCATTGTAGCGGTCGTTCTGCTCATCGCGGCAAACGCGTTCTTCGTGGCCGCCGAATTCGCACTGGTCAGCGTCCGGGAAACCCGGCTGCACCAGTTGATTGCTGCGCATCGGATCGGTGCGCGCACCGTCCAGAAGCTGCATGCCAAGCTCGATCATGTCCTGAACGCGGTTCAGTTCGGCGTGACCGTCGCCAGCCTGGCCTTGGGCTGGATCGGCGAAGCCTCCATCGCCCGCATCCTGGAGCCGCTGCTTTACCCTCTGCCGCATGCGAAGTTCTATGCCCACGGCGTCTCGCTGGTGCTGGCGTTCATGCTGATGACCTACCTGGTCGTCATCCTGGGCGAGGTGGTGCCCAAGTCCATCGCCTTGCAGCGTACCGAGCGGGTGGCCCTGGCCGTGGCCGGACCGATGGACTTTTTCATGACCATCTCGGCGCCGTTCCTGGCCTTCATGACCGGCTCGACCCACGTGGTGCTGAAGGGATTCGGCATGCGCCTGGTCCGCGAGGGCGGAGTGCACTCTCCCGACGAGCTGAAGCTGCTGGTGTCAGCCAACCGCCGGCTCGGGGTGCTGGCGCCAACCCAGGAAGAGCTTATCCATCGCGCCCTCGACCTGGAAAGCATTTCGGTGCGCGAGATCATGGTCCCGCGCCGCGACATCTTTTCTCTGCCCGGGAATCTGTCGCTGGAGGAAGCGTTGCAGCGGGTGGTGGACGAGCAGCACTCGCGGGTTCCGGTGTACGATCCGCAGCGCGGGCCGGAGCACATTATCGGCGTGCTCTATGCCAAGGACCTTATGCGCTGGCTGCGCTATCGGGTGAATCGCACCGCCTCGGGACGTCCGGTCACTCGTCCCAGCGGATTGGAAATTCGTCATATCATGCGTGAGGTGCTGGTGGTCCCGGAGACCAAGCCCTTGCCCGATGTGCTGATTGAGTTCAAGCTGCGCAAGCGTCATCTGGCTGTGGTGGTCGACGAGTTCGGATCGACTGCCGGGCTGGTGACGGTGGAGGATGTGCTGGAGCAACTGGTGGGCGAGATCGAGGACGAGTTCGACATCAGCCAGCAATCCTTCGCGCCGGGCGCCGCGACCATGACTCTGGAGGGCTCGGTCAACGATGCGCGATCTGGAATCGCAATACCACATTGTTCTGCCGCGCGACGAAGGCTTTGAGACGCTGGCCGGATTTGTGCTTACCCAGTTGCAGAAAATTCCCCAGGTCAACGACAGCTTCGAGTACGATGGCCGCCGCTACACCGTCGCCAGCATGGACGGGCTGCGCGTGGAAAGCGTACGCATCGACATGGCTGCGCCGCAAACGCAAACCCAAACGCAACCCGCAACTCCCGTGGCCGGCTGATGCTGCGATACCTGCTCTCACGCCTGCTGTATATGCTGCCGGTGGTGTGGCTGGTGGTGTCGGTCGTCTTCCTGCTGATTCACCTGGTGCCAGGCGATCCGGTGCAGCAGATGCTGGGCGAGGGTGCCGCGGCCACCGACATGGCCGCCGCGCGTCATGCTTATGGACTCGATGTGCCGCTGGGCCAACAGTATGTGAACTACTGGCGCGGAATCGTTCATGGCGACATGGGGCGCTCGCTGCGGCTGAATCAGAACGTGGGCCACATCATTGCTCAGGCTTATCCCGAGACCATGGAGTTGACCCTGGCCGCGCTGCTGGTGGCGCTGGCGCTGTCGGTGCCGGCGGGCGTGCGCTCGGCGCTGCGACGCAATCGCTGGGACGACCGGCTGTTGAGCTTCGTGTCGCTGCTGGGGTTGTCGTTCCCCAACTTCGCGCTGGGGCCTATTCTTATTTTGTTTTTTGCTATTCAGCTGGGCTGGCTTCCGGTGTCAGGCACGGGTTCGCCGGCGCACCTGGTGCTTCCGGCCATCACCATGGGCGGGGCGCTGGCGGCGATCCTGACTCGCATGATCCGCACTTCGATGCTGGAGGAGCTGGGCCAGGACTACATCCGCACCGCGCGGGCGAAGGGGCTGCCGGAGCGGACGGTGGTGTATCGGCACGCGTTTCGCAATGCCATGATTCCGATTCTTACCGTGGTGGGACTGCAGTTTGGAGCGCTGCTGGCCGGGGCCATCGTGACGGAGACGATCTTTTCCTGGCCGGGCATCGGCCGGCTGACGGTTACGGCGATTTCCAATCGCGATTATTACCTGGTGCAGGGTTGCATCCTGATGATCGGGCTGACCTACGTGCTGGTGAACTTCCTTACCGATTTGCTGTATTCGGCATTCAATCCCCGGATCCGTCAGTGATCGTCGCACTTGATTTTTTCGCGAGTCAGGTTTCCAATCGGTAATCAGCGGCATCTGTTAACTACACACGGGAGGGCGTCATGCGTATTGTGGATGCGTTTCGCCGGGCAGAAAAGCAGGGAATGAATTCCGCCAAGCGCGGAGCTGAGATGGTTTGCACCGGGATTCACAAGGCGGAAGCCAGCCTGCGCCACGCTGTCCAGCGGTCTCCCGAACCGTCGCCCGACGTCAAACCCGAGGCCGCGCCCAAAGCCCGCACCGGAATTGTGTCAGTGAATGGCCAGGATGTAGGCGAGATGCGCTGCACCGGCGGCCGGTAAGTTCCAGAGCTTTTGCGCTCAACAAGTCAGCGCTGTCTTATCAACCCGGAGCTTGTGGGGTGTCATCCTGAGCGCCAGCGAAGGACCCCTATACCCGGCTAGAACGTTATCCGCTCTGGTTTGTCAAACCAGCCGTTGCTCAAATCTCTCCACTGCGGATTTTCTGCTTCAATCAAGGCAATCTTCTTAGACCGCTTCCACCCTTTGAGCTCTTTTTCGCGCTGGATCGCATGGGTGACCTCGCCGTACGATTCGAAATACAGCAACCGATTGACATCGTACTTGGCGGTGAAGCCCTTAAACGTGTGGTTCTTGTGCTGTCTCACCCGGAACGCGAGATTGCTGGTGATGCCAATATACAAAGCTCCGCTGATGCTGCCCAAAATGTAAACCATATACGCGTGTTGCCGGGGAAACATGCCATCAGGTTCGTTCGTGACGCGATGGGTGCGCCGTGACTACGGGCACTTCGTGTTGTGATGGGTTCGTTCCGGGTATAGGGGTCCTTCGCTGGCGCTCAGGATGACAGCAAGAAATTACGTAGGGGTCCTTCGCTGGCGCTCAGGATGACCGCAGCTTTGCTGCTACCGCAGCGACGGATGGTAAGGCAGGTTCTGCCCCTCGACGATGGCTGTGGGGTTGAGCGTGACCAGCGCTTCGGCTACCGGGGCGCCGGCCAATTGCGCTACCACCTCGCGCGCCTGCGACATGATCGGAGTGCGGTTCACCGGATCGTGGGCATCGCTGGCGACGACGTGGACGGCCTGCCGTTTCAGCAACCACTCCACCATCTTCTTCGACTTGCCGCCCCACGCGCCGGTCACGGCGTTGGCCGTCACCTGCACCAGGCAGCCGTGCTCCACCAGCATCAGCACCATCTCCGGATTCTTGAGCAACACCTGGTTGCGTTCGGGATGGGTGATGATGGGCACCATGCCGCTGCTCATGATGGAGAAGACGTCGTTCTTCACGCTGGGCGGGATGCCGTAGTCGCTGAACTCGATGAGCAGGTATTGCGTGTCGCCGATGGTGTAGCGGCGCGGGTTGGCCAGCGCGTCGTGAATGTTGTCGTAGGAGAAGTGGAAGTCGCAGCCCAGGCTGAAGGTCAACTTGCCGTCCGCGGCATCGTGCAACTGGCCGAGCATTTCAGTGAAGCGCTCGCGATTGTAGGGGTAGGTGTCGTTGCTGTGAGGCGTGGCCACGATGTGGGTGACGCCGTCGGCGGCCGACATGCGGCACATCTCGGCGGTCATCTCCCAGGACTTGGAGCCGTCGTCAATTCCGGGAAGGATATGGCAGTGAATATCGACCATGGAGTTTGTGATGCGGCGTACTGAAGACCGCTCTGTTCAATTGCCTTTCGGTGCGCAAATCCTCGCGTAGTGCCGTCGGCTGAAGCCGACTTGAAGACGTAAAGCAACGGCTTCTATGCTGACCTGAAGGTCAGCTCTACCCGATCGCCTCCCGCTACTTGTACCGCTCCTTCATGAAGTCGGTGATTTTGTCGTAGGCGGCGCTGAGCACCGGCTCGGTTGGCAGGAACACGATGCGCATGTGGCGTGTGCCCGGCTTCTCGCCGAAGCCCGATCCGTGGACCACCAGCACATGTTTTTGCTTCAGCAGATCGGTGACGAAAGTGAGATCGTCCTCCGGAATCTCGAGCGTCGGGTGGGCGTAGAACGCGCCCTTGGGCGCAACCAGCTTCACCCGCGGCGTGCGCCTGGCCCAATCGACCGTGAGCGCCGCGCGGCTGCTGAGTTTGCGCCGCACTTCGTCGAGGTGGGTCTGCGGACCTTCCAGCGCCGGCTGGATGGCATGCTGAAACGGATGCGGTGCCGACAGGCGCGCGCGCAGCAGGCGGTGCACGGCTTCCATGTAGGGAGCGAGCACTTCGCGCGGGCCGGTGGCGATGGCCCAGCCGATCCGCCAGCCGGGAACCAGGTAGGCCTTGGACAATCCATTGAAGGTGACGATGGGAACGTCGGTGGCCAGGGTCGCAATGGAAACGTGCTTCTCAGCCGGATCGAAGATGAGCTTGTCGTAAATTTCGTCGGCAAAAATGATGAGGTTGTGGCGGCGGGCCAGCTCGAGAATTTTCTCCAGCGTTTTCTTTGAATAGACCGCGCCCGTCGGATTGTTGGGCGTGATCAGCAGGATGGCGCGGGTGCGCGCGTTGATCTTGCGCTCCATGTCGGCCACGTCGGGCTCCCAGCCGTTGGACTCGTCGAGCTCATAGGCGTTGACGGGGCAATCGAGCTTGGCCATGATGGCGCCGTAGAGCGGGTACTCGGGGCTGGGGGTGAGGACGTTGTCGCCCGGGTTGAGCAGCGCGGTCAGGCAGCTGTCGATGACTTCGCCGCTGCCGTAGCCGATGAAGATGCTCTGAATGTCGCGAAAGCCGTCGCGCTCGGCCTGGTGGCGAATGGCTTCGACGGCGGGCTTGATGCCGAGCGATTCGGCGTAGCCGTTGTGGCCGTCGGCCATGGCCTTCTGTACCGCCTCGATCATGTGCGGCGGGGTGTGGAAGTCGTATTTGCAGGGGTCGCCGATGTTGAGGTAGAGGATTTCGTGACCCTGGCGGGCGACTTCGTCGGCGACAACGGCCAGATCGCGAATGGCGTAGCGCACGTTGGCCATGCGGCTGGCGGCCATGACTTCAGAGATAGCTTTGGTAGCCATGAATGCGTCCTTTGTGGAACGTTCCATTATCGCCTAAGGGGAGGGGTAGGTGGAAGGCAGAGGCGGAGCGAGGCGACATGGGGTCGATGGGGACGCAGGGAATTCGCATGGTTCCATCCCGCGTGCGCGGGACGGAAGTAGGGCGAGATCGGAGCGGCACAGCGTCGCGGACGATACGAGCGTTGATGCAGGTTTTGTTTCAGGAGTGTGCGATTCGAAAGCCGTGGCTGTGAAGCGAGATGGGGTCCTTCGCTGACGCTCAGGATGACGGCTTACATGGAGAGCGTTACCCCACCGATCCCGTGACCGGTGGGGTGAGATTCGCCTACTCCGGGCGGTCGATCTGGGCGCGCTGGAGCGTGTCCGAATAATCGATGTAGACCGACTTCCACTCGGTGTAGAAATCGATGGCGCCGATGCCGCCTTCGCGGTGGCCGTTGCCGGTGGCCTTGGTGCCGCCGAACGGGAGATGAACCTCCGCGCCGATGGTCGGAGCGTTGATGTAGGTGATGCCGGCGTACAGGTCGCGCATGGCGGTGAACGCCTTGTTCACGTCCTTGGTGTAGATCGACGACGACAGGCCGTACTCGATGTCGTTGGCGATGTCGATGGCGTTCTCCAGGCCATCGCACGGGATGATGGAAACGACCGGCCCAAAGATTTCTTCCTGGGCGATGCGCATCTTGGGATCGACGTCGGCGAACACCGTGGGAGCGACGAACCAGCCGTGAGCGTACTGCTCGCCTTCCAGGCGATGTCCGCCGCACAGCAGCTTGGCGCCTTCGTCCTTGCCGATCTTGATGTATTTCAGGTCAGTCTCCATCTGGTTGGAGTTGACGGCGGGGCCCATGTCGACGCTTTCGTCGAGGCCGTTGCCGACCTTCAGCTTCTTGGCGCGGGCGACCAGGCCGTCGACGAACTTCTTGTAGACGCCCTTCTGCACGATGATGCGGCTGGTGGCGGTGCAGCGCTGGCCGGTGGTTCCGAACGCGCCCCAGAGCGCGCCTTCGAGGGCGAGTTCCAGGTTGGCGTCGTCGAGGACGATCATGGGATTCTTGCCGCCCAACTCGAGCGAGCAATGTTTGAAGCTCTTGGCGGCTTCCTGGCCGACGATGCGGCCGACGGCGGTCGATCCGGTGAGCGAGACGGCGCGCACGTCGGGGTGCTCGACCATCGGCGTGCCGACCTCCTGGCCGAAGCCGGTGACGACGTTGACCACGCCGGCAGGAATGCCTCCGTCGGTGAGCGCCTGCACGAAGTTGATGGTGGAGAGCGGCGTGTCCTGCGCGGGCTTGATGACCGCGGTGTTGCCGGCGACCAGGGCGGGGAAGAGCTTCCAGGAGGGGATGGCCATGGGGAAATTCCACGGCGTGATCATGGCGCAGACGCCGAGCGGCTGGCGGACAGCCATGGCGAACTTGTTGGGCAGCTCGGAGGGGACGGTGGGGCCGAACAGGCGGCGGCCTTCGCCGGCGGTGTAGTAGCCGCAATCGATGGCTTCCTGGGTGTCGCCGCGCGTTTCCTTGATGACCTTGCCCATCTCGCGGGTCATCTGCTGGGAGTATTCTTCCTTGCGGCTGATGAGGATTTCCGAAGCCTTGTAGAGCATTTCGGCGCGGCGGGGAGCGGGAACCAGCCGCCACTTTTTGTAAGCTTCCTTGGCGGCCTCGATGGCAGCGTCGGCGTCACGCTTGTCGGATTTCTGGAAGATGCCGACAACTTCGCGGGTGTCGGCGGGGTTGAGGTTTTCGAAGGTGTGTCCGGTCTGGCTTTCGACCCACTCACCGTTGATGAAGTTCTTGTAAACCGTAGGCTGGCCTCCGGTGCGAACGCTGGGCGCTTTCTGTTCCATGGTTGCCATAAATGAATGCTCCTGCAAAGAAGTCCAAACTCTTAATGCTATCGGGTGGGGAGGTGGGTTGTCACCTCGGGGCATGAGCTGGCGGTTGCGGACGTGCGGGGAGTTGTGGGTTCGACAGAGGCGGGCGATTGGGACAGGTAGGGGTGCTTCGCTGACGCGCAGGATGAGAGTGGGATCTGGACGCACGGAATGCGTTGTGTTGCGCGGCGTTAAGCCGATCGCGGTCAGGGGTGAGCATTTTCGTTGGCACGTAAGGCTTGGATCAGTGTTTTCAGAAGGATAGAGCTCACGACCCGATGCTCGATAGGCGCGGTACTACTGTCGGGTTTCGATGGTAGTTTTTACGCGTCAATACTGAGAAAGACAACAATAAGCCGTAATCGACTGGTGGGCGGGAAGTTATATTGTCGCGAAATGGCGCGGATTGGGGTGGGCGAAATGCTAGGCTGAAATTAGAGTGTAAGGCCGGGAAGCGAAGCGGAGTGTCGAGATCGGGATCCGCGCCTCTGCCGTTCATCGGTCGTGGTTGGTTGGGTCGTTGGTCTGGCGGAAGACATCCAATGCCGCAGCAGTAGCGATTATGAAGGAGCAATTTTGCATGCGTAAGTTTCTTGGTTTGGCGGTTCTGGTAGCGGCGATGGCGGTGGCGGTGCCACTGTGGTTGCGGGCGGCGGACAGCGTTCCCGCGGTGGGGACGATGGCGCCCGACTTCACGCTCAATTCGCAGGAGGGTAAGCCGGTCACGCTATCGCAATATCGGGGCAAGTGGGTGGTGCTGTATTTCTATCCCAAAGACATGACGAGCGGGTGCACGATTGAAGCGCACAATTTTCAGCGCGACCAGGCGAAGTTCGATGCCAAGAACGCGGTGGTGCTGGGGGTGAGCGTGCAGGACACGAAGTCCCACCAGGAGTTCTGCACCAAGGAGGGCCTGACGTTCAAACTGCTGGCCGATCCGGACCACAAGGTAACGGAGGAGTACGGATCGCTGAAGAACTATGGCATAGGGAAATACGCGGCGCGGCATACATTCCTGATCAATCCGCAAGGGAAGATTGTGAAGGAGTACCTGGATGTCGACCCTAACAAGCACAGCCAGGAAGTGCTGGAGGAGTTGGGGATGTTGCAGATGTAGTGGGCGCTCACGGGGCAGCAACTTTGCCAGCCTTGAGTTGTCACTGTGCTAAGAAAGTTTACGGCGTACCTGACGGTACGCCGTTTTGTTTGGGTTTGTCAGGTTGTATCAGAAATCCTGGCGGGGATAGGGGCCCTTCGCTGGCGCTCAGGATGACAACTGGCAGTGGCCAGTGGTCGGTGGCCAGTGGACAGCGCGTAGTTAGCTTCGGATCGTGCTGCTGGTTGGTTCACGGGTGCGAGGTGGTTGCGGCTTCGGGGCAGATAACGGCGGGTCCCTCCACTTCGCTCCTCCACCCCAGCAAGCGCAAATTCGGCGCTGCCGAGGACCCCGGATTCGCTCCGGTCGGGATGACACTTCTTTGGCGACTGGACCGAGATTTGGATCGGCCGATTGTTCTCTGACAGTGCGGTCAGCATCCAACACGGCATGCCACGCAAGACTGTAAGCAAGAAAAGCAAAGTGACCGAAGGCGCGGTTCCGGCGGAGGAGCTGAAGCAGGAATTTCCGCGCATCGTGCTGCCGATTCAGCCGCCGTATCCGCCGATGGAAGCCAAGCTGGTGGACGAGATTCCGCGCGGGGCTAACTGGCAGTACGAGCCCAAGTGGGATGGATTTCGCTGCCTGGCGTTTCGCAAAGGGGACGAGGTGCTGCTGCAATCGAAGGCGGGGCAGCCGCTGGGGCGTTACTTCCCGGAGCTGGTGGAGGCGCTGGCCGGGCTGAAGCCGACCGAGTTCGTGCTGGATGGCGAGATCGTGATTGAGCAGGATGGGCAGCTGTCGTTCGATGATTTGCTGCAGCGCATACATCCGGCGGCCAGCCGCATCAAGCGCCTTTCGCAGGAGACGCCGGCGCTGTACCTGCTGTTTGATTTGCTGGCAGATGGCGATGGGGAGTCGCTGGTGGAACGCCCGCTGAGCGAACGGCGCGAGCGGCTGGAGCGAATGGTTAAGCACTTCGGCAAGCCAGGGTCGATCCGGTTGTCGCCGGCGACGCGGGAGTACGCGACGGCGCAGCGCTGGGTGAAAGAGCTGGCGGCCAGCGGGTTCGATGGCGTGGTAGCGAAGGAGTTGGATTGCGCCTACGCGTCGGGGGAGCGATCGGCGATGCGGAAGATCAAGCGCATTCGCACTGTCGATTGCGTCGTGGGCGGATTTCGCTATGCCAGCAAGGGTGGGGAAGTGGGCTCGCTGTTGCTGGGGCTGTACGACAAGCAAGGGTTGCTGAATCACGTGGGGTTCAGCTCAAGTTTCACAGCGGACGAGCGCAAGAAGCTGAAAGGCGTGTTGAAGCCGTACATGGGTGGCGAGGGATTTACGGGGAAGGCGCCCGGTGGTCCCAGCCGGTGGAGCACGGAGCGCAGCGGCGAATGGGAGCGGCTGGATCCCAAGCTGGTGTGCGAGGTGCGGTATGACCATTTTTCTGGCGACCGGTTTCGGCATGGGACAAAGTTCCTGCGATGGCGGCCGGAGAAGAGTCCGCGAAGCTGCAAAGAGGATCAGGTGATGGTGAGTGGGGAAGGAACGTTGGATCAGGTGCTGGAGGCGTAGTGGGCAGTGTGCCTGCAGGGAAGGACCTTCGCTACGGTCGGGATGACAAAAGGCAGTGGCCAGTGGCCGGTTGTCAGTGGTCAGGTGGTGTGGGAATGATGCCGGTACGTTTTTCAAGTACACAAGTGAGATCGACTTGGGCGGTGGCTGAAGCAGGTCGCTCCGCTACGCTGCGACTTCGTCTTCGCTACGGTCGGGATGACAGCTAGGAGTGATCTCATGCCTGTGGATGAGAGGTCTAGTGCGAGGTAAGGGTCCTTCGCTGACGCTCAGGATGACAAAGACACTTGTCAGCTACCGCCCGTCACTGGTTGCCTGTCAGTGGCCGATTGTCACCAGGCACCTACCACCGGCCACTAAGCTACGGCAAGCCGGAGTTTAAGCTGCGGTGGCGCGGCTGCGGCTGATGACCACATAGCGTTCGGAAGCCATCAGGATGCCATGCACGTCGCCGCTGTTGCAGCAGTCGACTGCGCCGGCGGCCAGGGCTTCCGACCACATGCGGTCGTCGGCGAGGCGATGCACGCAGACGAACGCAGTGGCCGGGAAGTCGTGACAAAGGGTTTTGACTTCCGCCAGCGACAGCAGGTCGAGATCAACGACGGAGAAGGGAGCGCGGAAGCGCGAGACGGCCGACTTCAGCTCGGGAAAAGTTTTGGCCACGACGAGATTGCGAAACTGTTTGTTGAGCGACGCGGTCAAGCGCTCGGAGGTGGACTCGTCATTGAGAGCGAGAACAACATTGATGGGACGCATGACAAACCTCGGAGAAGGCTGAGGGAATGGCAGCCGCCATCCCGGTTGAGCTAGTTTCTCGGAAGGGCCTGACAAGGGTGCACCGATGAGGTGCAGAGTTTGTTATTTAGCGCGCTACCGGCGAGCTACTTCGCGTCGCCGCCGGACTGGGTTGCCGTCTCGAAGGCCTCTGCCTGAAGCTTGCCATTACGCTTCAGCAGGATTTCCACTTTGCCTTCGGCTTCTTCGAGTTCCTTACGGCAGGAACCGGATAGCTTAGTGCCTTCGTCGAAGAGTTCCAGGGCCTTGTCGAGCGAAACGTCGCCCTTTTCCAGTTCGGCCACAATTTTTTCCAGGCGGTCGAGACACTCTTCAAACTTAGGCAAAGTTCAAAACTCCCAAATCGCTGCTTTTTCGAGCAGCTTCTTAAAGCGATTGTAGTGCAAATCGGGCGGCGTGGAAGTGAAAATTCAGAGTCGATGGAGATGGGCCCGGGCGAGCTATTGGCGGCTAAAAGCGCGGTTACTCTGTGTTGTTTCGGACGGAGTGAAGTGGTGCGGTGAGATGCGTGCCGTCGACTGTCTTTCCACACGACCCATTCGAAAAATACCAAACCAGAGGAAGTCAAAGTCCCCGCTCAACCAAAAGAGGGTTGAACGGGGCACCCGGCGTGCCGTCGTGTGTCTTTCCACACGACCCCTTCGAAAATATCCAAATCAGAGGAAGTCAAAGTCCCCGCTCAACCAAAAGACGGTTGAACGGGGCACCCGGCGTGCCGTCGTCTGTCTTTCCACACGACCCCTTCGAAAAAATATCCAAATCAGAGGAAGTCAAAGTCCCCGCTCAACCAAAAGAGGGTTGAACGGGGCACCCGGCGGGTTAACGTTCGCTGCCGATCATCGAAGCTCGTTTTCGCCCAGAGGCAGTGCTCTCCGACGCTTGCTTAGAAATTGAGGCCGCCGGTGATGACGCTGGTGCGGCCTTCGTAGGTGTTGCGAGCGCCGTATTCGTAGAGCAGGCTGGTTCCCACGTAGAGGCCTTTGTAAGGCGTGGTCAGGTTGCTGGTGAAACCGACGGCGTCGATGGCGTAGCGGATGGGATTGGTGGCGCGACCCAGGTCATCGGTGGTTTGCCACTGGCCGTAGCCGGCAGGGCCAGCCAGCAAGGTCCATTTGTCGCTCTTGCCGAGATGGAAGGTGTGGGAGAGCGAGTAGTCGACGGAGAGGTTCTGGCCGGGGCGGACGTTGGTGCCCTGTTGCACGGTATTCCAGGCATACATGGTGTAGACGCTGGCCTGGTTCGACTTGCTCTGGTTCAGATAGACGGTTGCGCCGGCCTGCCAGCCGAGGGTCCAGAAGCCGGAGCTAAGGTTGTCGGGGGCGTGAGGCGTATAGCGTCCGGTGGGAGCGTAGATGCTGAGGCCGGTTTGCAGGTCGAGGTGCTTGAGGCTCCAGCCCAGCTCGAGCGGCACGAAGTTGGTGTTGCTCAGCCCGGTGGCGCCCACGAAGACGAGATCGCCGTTCAGGGGATTCTTGGCGTCGAGGCGGCCTTGGGAGACGGCGATGTCGATGAGAAACTGGAGCTTGGCGCCAAGGAAGTGGAACTTTGGAACGTAGGCGACGGAGTTGTTGTCGGTGAGGGCGAAGAACGAGCCGGAGCCAGGAATGATTTTGCCGTTGCGGCCGTAGAGGCGATCGGCGGAGTTGTACCAGAACTGATTGGAGTAGGAGGAGCCGGGATCGGGCAGCGTGCCTGCGCTGGAGAGGGTTGAGCCAGGCGAGTATTCGCCACGCACCTGCGCCGTGGCGGAGGCCACGCATAGCAGCGCGAAAACCAAATAGAAGCGCCCCACTCCGATGGAAGGTTTCATGCCCGAATATGCGGTTAGTTTAGTTGCCGGGTGGTCGCGGGGCTTCCACAATCCTTACAGAACCGTATGGGAGCGATTCTTGGGCGGGATAAGGGGTCCCTTCGCTGGCGCTCAGGGTGACAGCCTGTAGGAAATATGCCGATGGACGGGCCGAAGCCGGGTGTTGGATCGTGCTGTCCGTGGCCGGACTTACTCTTATTCCCGCTATCTACTATTCCCGCTATCCACCTCAGCTGACCTAGACGGCTGCGCGCTTGGTGTTGCCGGTGCCAAGGGCTTCCAGCACGTCGACGGCGCAGGGGTAGCGTCCGAAGGGAGCGCTGATCTGGGCGCCCTGCACGATGTCCTTCACGGCGTAGAGCATGTCGCGGGCAATGGCCACGCCTTCGGCGCGGGCGGCGTCGGCGGTGGTGGCTTTGGCCATGCGGGCGAAGATTTCGTCGGGGATGGAGACCCGCAGCTCGTTCTTCATGAACTCGGCATTGCGGGTGCTGGTGAGCGGCCAGATGCCGGCCACGACCGGAACGCGGCAATGCTCGATACGGCGCATGAACTCTTCCAGCAGGCGTAGGTCGAAGACCGGCTGGGTGACGGCGAGTTCGGCGCCGGCTTCGACCTTGTATTCGAAGCGGCGGATTTCCTCGTCGATGTTGGGACTGCCGGGATTGGCGCCCACGGCAATGACGAAGGCGGTGGAGTTGCCGGTGGGGTTACCGCCGATATCGAGGCCGCGATTTAAGTTGCGAACGATGTTAACCAGACCGATGGAATCGACGTCGAAGACGGCGGTGGCGTCGGGGTAGTCGCCCATCTTGGGCGGATCACCCGTGATGCAGATGAGGTTGCGGATACCGATGGCGCTGGCGCCAAGCAGGTCGGACTGGATGCCGAGGACGTTGCGGTCGCGGCAGGTGTAATGCAGGATGGGCTCGATGCCGACTTCCTGCTTGGCGAGCAGGCACAGGGCCTGATTGCTCATGCGGGCCGAGGCGCGGGGGCTATCGGGGATGTTGACGGCGTCGACACCGACGGATTTGAGGAAGCGAGCGCCATCGAGCTCGCGCCTGGCGTCGATACCTCGCGGGGGAATGATCTCGACCATGGTGACAAATTCACCGTTGGCGATTTTGCGTCCGAGCTCGGAGCGCTGGGCCAGCGGCGGAGGCTCGACCGGCTTGGCCTCCTGCTTAACCACAGCCTTGTAGGTGGCGGAGCGGGCGGTTCCCACCTTAAGGAACAGCTTCATGGCATGGATATGCTCGGGCGTGGTGCCGCAGCAACCGCCGATGAGGCGGACGCCCACGTTGACGAAGCTGTCCATGAAGTTCGCCATGTACTCCGGGGAGCAGAGATAGATATTGCGGCCTTCGACGGAGCGGGGAATACCGGCGTTGGGCTGGGCGGCAAGGGGCGCGGTGGTGACGGCGCGCACGCGCTCCAGCGAGTCGAGCATGGCGACCGGGCCTACGCTGCAATTACAGCCGATGACGTCGGCTCCCCAAGCTTCCAGCTGAGGGCCGAAGTGTTCGGGACTGGCGCCGTCGAGGCAGTTGCCGTCTTCGTCGATGGTGACCTGGGCGACGACCGGCAAGTTGGGATTCACCTCGCGGGCGGCGAGGATGGCCTGGTGGAGCTCTTCGAGGTAGCCGAAGGTTTCGAGGATGAGGAGGTCAACGCCTTCTTCGTTGAGGGCCTCGATCTGCTCGCGGAAGGCATCGCGGGCCTCGGCGAGGGAAATTTTGCCCAGGGGCTCGATGCGGACGCCGAGAGGGCCGACGGCGCCGGCGACCAGGGCGTCGAAGCTCTTAGCGGCTTCGCGCGCCAGGCGAGCACCGTGGCGGTTGATGTCGATGAGCTTGTCGAGGCAGCCGTGCCGCGACAAACGAAACGAATTCGCGCCAAAGGTGTTTGTTTCAATGATCTCGGCACCGGCCTTGAGATATTCCTGATGGATACCGCGGATCAGGTCGGGGGCCGAGACATTCAACTCGTCGTAACAACGGTTGATGAAGATACCTTTGGAGTACAGAAGGGTGCCCATGGCGCCATCACATAAAACGGCGCCCTTCTGCAAACGGGAAATGAGTCCGGTAGGCATGTTGGTTTTTTCGACCACGTTAGAGCGGAGAACTTGATTGAACTTTACCGTAAATCCCGTGAAATCGCCATACGGCGGGAGAGCCAGGCGGCGGCTGCTCTGTTATAATCCAACAGTTTACATGTCAAATCATAGTGTCTTAACAAGTAACCGCCTGCGGCGGATTGCCCTTCTGGTCCCGGTAGTGCCGGTCCTGTTCCTGGTGGCTTCGTGCGGCAGCAGCAATAACTCCACAAGCACCTCCACCAGCAATGTGAAGAACCGGGCCTTCATTAGCAATACGTATTCCGGTGCGCTGCAAATTGTGGATACCCAGACGGATAAGACCGCGCTGACGGCGACGACGACGAACTCGGCCGGACAACAGGTTGCGGGCTCGCCGGTCACGATCGCGGTTTCCACTTCGGTGACGTTGGAGTCGCTGAGCCCGAACCTGGCGACGACGGCGGTTTACAATCCCAACAGCCAGTCGATTTACTTTTTGACCAATTCATCGGAGACGGTGGCGACCAGTACGGGTATCAACAGCGGAACTGGCCAGATATTGTTTTCTCCCGACAGCACGCAGATTTATGTTCCCGAGCCGAATGCGGCGGTAAGCGGGCAGCGCAACGGCTTGGTGCAGAATTTCGCGGTATCCACGGCGGGCAATACGACCAACTTCCCAATCTCGGCGGCGCGGTACGTGGCCATCAGTCCGAACGGGCAGTACCTGCTGGTGTTTTCCGACAACTCAGATTCTCTAACGGTACTGAACCTGACGGCGAATCCGGTGACGTACACGTCGATTCCGGGTTTTGCAGCGCCAATCAATGCCTTCTTCAATACCGACAGCAACACGGCATACGTGCTGAACTGCGGGCCGGAGTGCGGTTCGAGTAACCCGGCGTCGGTGATGCAGTTAGATATCGGTGCGCAGGCGATCAAAGCTACGGTGCCGGTGGGCGGCGCCAGTGTGGGCCTGCTGAACGGGACGACGCTGTACGTTGCGGGAAGCCCGGTGCCGCCGGGAACGACGTCGACGTATGACGCGGTCAACATCAGCAACATGACACGGATTACTGCCAACTCGGTGGCTATCGGCGACGGCTTCCACACGACGATGGCGTTGTCGACCAATAACAAGCTGTACATTGGGGCCAACAGTTGCAACAACACCACGACCGGATGCCTGTCGGTGGTGAATACGGCAACCAACACGGCCGATGCGCCGCTGCCGCCGAGGGGTGCGATTACGAGCCTGCTGGCGATCAAGGGGCGTGACGTGGTGTACGCGATAGAGGGTGGATACCTGCAGATCTACGATACCGACACGGATACGTTGCAGAACACCCAGATTATTTTTACCGGCGCGCTGTACGACATTGTGCAGGTGGACCAGTAGCGACATTTCGATTCGGAAGCAGTGAGGGTGGCCAATGCGGCCGCCCTTTTTTTATTGCTACGGAGCAGACGTGGGGGCATTGGAGAGCATACCTTAGTCAGCGGAAGGCAAAATCGCCGCTCAACCAAAGGACGGTCGAACGGGGCACCCGGCGGGTGAGTGCCGGAGGAAAGCAGGTCTCTTCACTGCGCCTCGACTTCGTCTACGTTTCGGTCGGGATGACAGAAGGCAGTGGTCAGTGGCCAGTGGTCAGTTACCGACGCGAGGTCTAGCCTGCTCGGACTGTCAGGGCTCGAGTTTCAAGTGATGTGCGGCGGCGTGTTGAACCGCGTCGGGAGAAAAAGGCAGAGTGAAGGTCTGGCCGTGGTAGTAGGCGTTCCACTGGTCGTTGTAGTGGTCGTCGAAGATGTTGCCGGACTGGCCGTTGACGATGTCGAGGGTGGTGGCGTCGAGGTTGGCGAAGTCGACCGTGAGGCGCTCAGACGGGCCAAAGTGCGGGCCGACCTGCTTGATGGTTTCAGTGTCGCCGGAGAGCGGCAAGCTGCCAGTGCCGGCGCCTTTTTTCAGGATGGGGAAGTGGCTCCAGAAGGGATGCTTGAGGTCGACGCGATGGACGCGGCCCCACTTCCACATTTCCAGCGCGCGGGTGGCGCTGGCGTCGGTGACAGCGCGCTCGACGGCGGCGGCGAGCAATTCGTCATAGCTGGCGTAGCCGGGCGGGAGCCAGCGCGGCAGCTGATGGGTGAGCACGTTCTCCATCCACACCGGGCTCATGAACCATTTGTAGTCCTGCCAATCGTCGCCCAGCCTGGGCTTCAGCAGTAATTCCTTCAGCTTGTCGCGGGAGAAGACGGCGATGGTGGCAGCCACCGAGTCGGTGGACATGTCGCCGTCCCAGTTGCGCATCATGTCGGCGGCGGCCTTGGCGCGGCGCGAGGCTTTGGGGGTGTGATCGACGGCGTAGACGAAGCGCTCGGCGCAGAAGCGATCGAACGGCGAGATGACGTCGGTTTGGATGGCAAGCATGTCGACGGGCGTGAACTTCTTATTGGCGCTGAGCAGCTTGTAAATGCGCTGGGTGCGATAGGGCGACATCCATTCCACGCTGAGGTCGTAGGGATATCCGTCGGGCGTGATCGCGGCCGTTGGCCGACGCAAGGATGCCGGATGGCGGATCGTAGACGCTGGGCAGCTTGTCGTTGGGAACGTAGCCGGTCCATTCGTGGGCGTCGTCGTCGCCGGGGACGGGTACTTCGTTGTTGCCAGCGGCGCGAGTGGGAATCATGCCGGTGGCCTGGTAGCCGATGTGGCCGTCGACGTCGGCGTAGACCACGTTTTGCGCTGGCGCGCCCAGCTGGGCGACGGCTGCCTGGAATTCCTGCCAGTTTCTGGCCGAGTTCAGGGCGAAGAAGGGAACGCGCGAGGCCTGGGGATCGAAGATGGTCCACTTCAACGCCAGCCTTCGCTGCTCACCGGGAACGACGTCGGTGATGATAGGGCCGTGACGGGTGGTGAGGACGTCAACGGTGACCTCGGATTTGCCTTTGACCTGAATGATTTCCTGGCGATGGTCCGGTTTCTTCCAGCCCTGCGGCGTAAGGTATTCGCCCTGATCGTTGAACTTCTCGACGTAAACATCCTCGACATTCGGTCCAAGGTTGGTGAAGCCCCAGGCTATGCGCTGGTTGTGCCCGGCGATGACCCAGGGAACGCCGGGGAGGGTGACACCGGCGACGTCGAAGTCTGAGGCGGTCAAGTGGGCCTCGTACCAGATGTTGGGCAACGAGAGATCGAGGTGCATATCGTTGGACAGGAGCGGCTTGCCGGAAGCGGTGTGAGCGCCGGAGACGACCCAGTTATTGGAGCCAGGGCGATAGCGTTCCTGCGCAGCCGGTTGCAGGAGATCGAGAGGAAAAAGTTCGCCATGACGGTGTCCGCGGGCAGGCGCCGCAGGATGCTTGCCGGGCGCGGGCGGTGGAGCTTTCTCGTCCTCCTCGTCGGGCGTGGTTTCGTCGGGAATTTCGGTTTCGATGGAGCTGCTATCGACGCCGGGCGGGTGGTCGCGCCATGAGGTGTTGACGAAGAGATCGGCGGTCATCTCGGGGCCGAGGCGGGCTAGGATTTTCTCGCGCTCGAGCTTGTCGCGGTAGAGGCCGTGGTTGAGGAATTCGGTCATCGACAGGCCTACGAGCAGCGAGTCGGCGACGGTCCAGACATGCGGGGCGTAGGTGAGGAAGCGGAATTCCATGGGCAGCGTCTTCTGGTGCTGCTGTATGTAGGCGTTGACGCCGGCGGCGTAAGCCTCGCACTGGGCGCGTTGTTGTGGATCCATGATGGCTGCTCCGCGCTCGGCGATCTGACGCAGACCCAGGATGCGATTTTCGCGATCGTACTTGATGTAATCGGGCCCGAGGACGGCGGCGAGATCACCGGAGGCAAAGCGGCGCATGGTGTCCATCTGCCAAAGGCGGTCCTGGGCGGTGATGTAGCCTTGCGCGAAGAAGAGGTCGGGCAAATTGGCGGCGGCGATGTTGGGCACGCCTAAAGAATCGTAGGTGACGATGACGGGTGCGGCGAGTCCGGGAAGGTGGAGGGTGCCATCGCGCTGCGGCAGGGAAACGCGGACGGCGCGATAGAACCACAGATCGAATCCAAGAAATGCGACCAGCAGCAAGACAAGAGCGATGATGACGACGCGCAGAACGACTTTAGACTTGGGCGGGCGAGCAACCGATATAGGAGCGGGCATGGGAAACTTCGATTATAGAAGTCCGGGCGAGGGAATGCTGGTGGCGGGGAGAATCAGGCAGCGGTCAGCTTGAAATTGTTTTCCGCACTTCGCTGTGCCGCCACTTCTTAACGTCCCCCTGAGCCGACAAACGACCGTTTTGAACGAGAGCCTCGATACGCTTAGCAATTAGATCGAGCCCCGGTTCGCCTTCAGGCAGGTCGCTCCGCAATAATTTCTCGACCCTCGCAATCACGAGTGCTACCTTCCTCCAAGATGTTTCGGTGGAAGACAAAACAGTTTCGTCAATCTGTGAGTTACTCAAGCAATTCATCGTTTCCACCCCCAACTATAAGGGCCGCGCGAGTACCCTAGATTTCAAACTAACCGGCTATCGACAGTCAGACTAGCTTGCGCAGTTCGCGGCGCAGAATTTTTCCCGATGCGGTGCGTGGCATGGACTGCACGAAGTAAATTTCGCGCGGCATCTTGTAATTGGTGAGGCGCTCGGAGACGAATTGCTGCAGGCCTTTGGCGGTTTCCTCATTGCAGGCTTCGCCTTCCCGCATGACCACGAAAGCGCAGGGAATCTCTTCGCCGTCGGAGTTGGTGCGCGAGACCACGCCGCAATCGCGAACCGCAGGATGTTCGAGCAGAACGCTCTCGACTTCGGCGGGGGCAATGGAGAAGCCCTTGTACTTCATCATCTCCTTGCGGCGATCGACCACGTAGTAGCGGCCCTGATCGTCGACGCGCACGATGTCGCCCGACCAGTACCAGCCATCGCGCAAGACGGCGGCGGTGGCGTCGGGAGCCTTCCAGTATCCGAGCATGAACTGCGGCCCGCGCATGACCAGTTCGCCACGCTCGCCGCTGGCAACGTCCTGTTCGTTCTCGTCGACGACGCGGCAGTCGGTGAGCGCCACGGGAGCGCCGATGGAATCGGGGCGGTAGAGGTCTTCGGCTAGAAATCCCAGATGGGTGACCGGCGAGGCCTCGGTCATGCCGTAGCCCTGGCGGATGGGAATGCCCGTGGAGGCGGTAAAGCGGCGCGCCAGTTCAGGGGCAAGCGGCGCGGCGCCGGACTTTACCCAGCGCAGCTTATGGTTGCGGGGAAACTTGCCCTGCTCGGCAGCCTGGCAGTAGGCCAGCAGAGTTGGCGGTACGCAGAGCGTGAGGGTGATGCCTTCCTCAGTTATGAGGTGAAGCGAGCGTTCGCAGTCGAAGCGCGGCATCAGCACCAGGGTGCAACCCAGGATCAGCGCGAGGTTGAGGCCGACGGTCAGTCCGTAGATGTGGTACAGCGGGAGGAAGCAGAGGAGGACATCGTCTTCGCTGAAGCTGCCGTATTCGCCCGGAGTGAGCGTCTGGTAGACGTTGGCGACGAGGTTGTAGTGCGAGAGCATGACGCCCTTGGGCAGGCCGGTGGTTCCGCTGGAGTAGGGAAGCGTGGCCAGGGTGAGGCGCGAGTCGCGGGCAGGCTCAGGCAGATGAACGGTGGACTCGAGCTGGAAGAGCGATTCGAACGGGAGCGAGCCGGCGGGGCCGGGAGCGCGCACGGTGTAGACCAGACGCAAAGCCGGAAGCCCGGAGAGGTCGATGCCTTTAAGCAGGGCTCCGTCGCTGATGAGGGCGACCGCGTCGGAATTCTCGAGCTGGTGATGAACCTCGCGATCGCGATACGTAGGGTTGAGCGTGGTAGGGATGGCGCCGGCAAGGGTCAAGGCGTGATAGGCGATGCCGAACTCCCAGCAGTTGGGCAGGAAGATGCCAACCATTTCGCCGGGACGGATTCCGGCGGCGACCAGGCCGCGGGCGGTGCATTCGACAAGCTCGCCGTAGGCGGCGTAGGTGATGCGCCGCTCGGGAACGCAAGACGTATCGATGATGGCGATTTTGGCGGCGTGACGGCGGCAGGAGTCGAGGACGGCGTCGTGAACAAACTTGCCTTCGGGATCGCCGTAGAGCTGAGTTCGCAGGGTGGCAGCCGCGTGCGTCATATCTGGTGCGGCAGTGTATCAGGTTCAGGGGGAGGATGCAGGGAAGTGGGTCAACACCGGGTGAGTATGGACAGAGGCCTGGTTTTGAAAGGCGGCCCTTGGTCCGCGTGAGCATCTTTGCCGCGTGGGGGAACCGCAGGTCCTTCGGCTACGCTCAGCATGACAGTTGTGGAGCAGGGTTGGCTGGTGAGGGTTCGTGGCGCCGCGAGGGAAACGGATTCTTCGTCGGGCTGAAGCCCGACTCGTGATGACAATTCCGGGGCGGAAATTAACGCACCGCTGAAGCGGCCTGCTCAGTAGCTCGATTGTACGGCTCGTGGGACTGGAGTCCGCCTCGCTGTCCCATCCCAGACAAAGGATCCAGCGGCACGGCTGAAGCCGTGCCCTGATACGAAACTCCACTGCGTGCGGATTTTTAGCAAACTGTGCAGCGGTGCCCCACTCGGGTTGGTCTCTTTGACCCCTACTGGTCAGCTGACCACTGACCACTAGCTCACTAGCCACTGAAGGCTCATGGTTTAAATTCCGAGGCCGGTGACGCGCCAGCCGGCGCCGTGAACTTTGTGACGGATGTTGAGGGTGATGAGCAGGGCGGTCATGGCTTCGACGATGCGTACGTTTTCCAGTTTGCCGCCATCGATGGCGCGTACACCGGGAATTTTGCTGGCGAGTTCCGAGGCGACCTGCCGGGCACGCTCGTCATCGCTGCACACAATGACGTCGCAATCGACATCGTGGTCGCCGTCCAGCGTGGTGGCCGACAAGCTGTGAAAGGCGCCGGCGACAACGACATTCTTGCCGACGATTTCCTGGGCCTGTTCGCCGGCCGAGCCCTGCCACACGCCGAGCATGCGGCTGGCGCGTCCGCCCACCGCGGTGGCAAGAGGAACGGTGGCATCGATGAGAACGGTTCCGGGGCGGAAGGAAGGCTTCAACTGCTTCAGCAATTCGGCCTGGCCGGAGAAGGGCACGGTAAGCACGACGACATCGCACATCTTTACCGCGAGAGCGTTTTCCATGCCTTCGACGCTGCCTTGGGCGCCGGACTTCTCGGCGATTTGCGCGGCGGAAGCCTTGGCACGTTCGCCATCACGCGAGCCGATCACTACGGACTCGCCGGCGCGCGCCCAGCGCAGCGCCAGCCCGGAGCCTTCGGGACCGGTACCTCCAACAATTGCGATCATGCGTTGCCTCCTGCGGCAACAGGTTCTGCGGCTGCCGGCTGCATAGGATAGGTGTACTGCGTATAAACCGTGTTGCGCTGCGCCGGAATGCGGCCGAGTTCGAGGATGCGTTCCTGGAACTCATCGGTCGAAGTGTACTGGCCGCCGATGGCGCCGGCGAGGCGCGAGATGTTTTCCTCGAAGAGCGTGCCGCCGTAGTCATCAGCGCCGGCCAGCAAAGACAGTTGCGAAACTTCGCGACCGAGTTTCACCCACGAGACCTGGATGTGATTGATGGAGCCGGCAAGGACGATGCGCGAGAGGGCGTGAACCTTCATGTGCTCGGCCAGGGTGGCGCCGTCGCGGGCGAGGCCCTGGGCGAAGAGCAGCGTGTTGTCGTGGATGAAACCGAGGGGCACGAACTCGGTGAAGCCGCCGGTGCGCGCCTGGATGTCGCGGAAAAGCAGCAGCTGGTTGATCCAATGCGCGTGGGTCTCGGTGTGGCCGTACATCATGGTGGAGGTGCTGCGGATGCCGCACTGGTGGGCGGTTTCGATGACTTCGCACCATTGCGCCGAGGACAGCTTGTTGGCGGAAAGCACGTGGCGCACGCTGTCGTCGAGGATTTCGGCGGCGGTGCCGGGCAAGGTGTCGAGGCCGTTGTCCTTGAGCATCAGCAGGTACTCGCGAATGGGCATGCCGGTGAGTTCGACGCCGTAGACCATTTCCATAGGGGAGAAGGCGTGGGCATGCATCCTGGGAGTAGCCGATTTCACGGCGCGCAGGATGTCGCGATAGTAGAACTGCGGCAGATTGCGCGGCAGGCCGCCTTGAATGCAGACTTCGGTTGCGCCCCAAGACTCGGCTTCGCGGCACTTGTCGGCCATCTGGTCGAGCGAGAGGAAGTAGGCGGTCTCATGGCGCGGGCCGACGCTGAAGGCGCAAAACTTGCAGCCCACGTAACAAACGTTGGTGAAGTTGATGTTGCGGGTGACCACGTAGCTGATGACGTCGCCGACCAGGCGATGACGAAGCTGGTTAGCCGCGACGATCAGGCCGAAGAGGTCGTCGCCGTCGGTGTCGGCCAGCAGCAGACACTCGTCGCGGGTAAGCACGCCACCATCGAGCGAGGTGAGGACCTTCTCGATCGCGGCTCGTACGGGGTTCGAAACACGCGACTGCACATCATCCCAGGTTGTGTTCTGCAACGTCTGCCGGTTACACCAACTGATGGCTTGCATGATCTCCTCGAAAAAAGTCGGCCCTTAGCCATTGGCCGTTAGCTGTTGGATGCCTGCCTAACGAAACTCGACTGGACGGTTTAGGCGCCGGCCTGAAGGCCAGCGTAACAACAATGTGTCGTCCCTGCCGGGACTCGGTTCTTTTTCTCACAGTACCCAGGACTCCGCTTTCGCTGCGTCCTGGGCTAACTGCACGGCCGCCCCTTTGGGGCTCGATCTTGGTCGCTTATTCTTCACTGCCGAACGTTAAAGCTAATTCTCAAGCACACAACGAAGGCCGCGCGATTTCGTGTCGTCCCTGCTGGGACTCGGTTTTTTTACTCACGGTACCCAGGTCGGGGCTCGATCCTCGAGGTTACGCTCCCCTGCCGAAAATCAACGTTAGTCTTCACGTGACAAAAGTCAACGGCTTGAACACAGGTCTGAAGTCCCAGCATGAGAACGGACAGACACGGAAAGCCGGCTTCACCCGAAATCGACCTTGCGAAGACGTTTTCAGTACCCTGGCAAACGAACCATGCATCTGCTAAACGCTAACGGCTAAATGCCAACGGCTAAATGCCAAATGCCGTCTTACCGGAACAAATCGCGTTCCGGCGGGCGCACTAATTGGCGAGCGCTGCCCGTTCCGCGGCGATAGTTGTAACCCCGGATTATACAAGCCGGAACGCGGGAATCTTTGCCGCACACCAAGCCGGCGAGACAGGCCAACTCGTCGACCACAGCTTCTTCCGTGGCGTGCATTTTGTAACCGTAGGGATCGCGAGATCCGCGGTAGTCGTGGATAACTTTCATGCCCGCCACACCGATGGCCACTTCGCACAGGCCTTCGCGCCAGGCGCGGCCAAAGCTGTCGGCGATGATGACCGGAATGTGCAGGCCGGTGCGCTTCTTCAGTTGGCGGTGGATGCGCGCGGCGGAACGGTCGGGATCTTCGGGCAGCAAGACGGCGGCGCGGCCGCCATCGACATTGGAGACATCGACGCCGCTATTGGCGCAGATCAGCCCATGCTGGGTCTCGGTGATCAGGACATGCTTCTTGCGTACGACGCGTTTGGCTTCGCGCAGACCTAGCTCGACGACACGGGCGTCGACATTATTCTCGGCGGCAAACTTGCGCGCAGTCGCGGATGGCTTGACGGTGTCGAGCGCGACGCGGCGGTCTTCCGCCTTGGAAACAATCTTGTGCTTGACGACGGCGATGTCGCCTTCGCGCAGGCGCAGGCCGTTCAGGGCCAGGGCGTCGACGATGAGGTCGGCAATGTTGTCGCCAGCGAAGACGTCGCGGATGCCGCGCACCGGAATGCCGCGGATGTCACCGGTTGGGATGGGCAGAGCCGGGGCGGGGCGCTTCATCAGACAGCCGCTTCCCAGGCGTCACGAGCAGGCTCGCCGAAGCCCCAGGAGCGGAGCAGGCGTTGCGCGTGAGTGTCGCCGTCGCGCTGCACCAAGAGGTCGAGTTCGTGAGGGTTGTCGATGTCGAGACCGATGCCAGGCATTTCGATCAGGATGAGCTCCTTGCCGGTTTTCTTCATTGCTTCGCAGTGGGGCAGAAAGCTGTCGTTGCCAAAGCGCAGCGGGATGAGCGATGCGGGACGGCGCAGGATGCAGTTGCTGCCGCGGCGATCGTAGGCGGGCACGAAGACGGCTCCAACCGGGGGAGCGGCATCGAGCACGCGGTGCAGTTCTTCGGCGGCGATGAGCGGAATATCGGCGGGAACGACGATGGTGGTGTCGTAGCCGCGTTCTTCGCACCAGGCGGTGGCCATTTCGATGGCGGCGGTTTCGCTTTCGTTGCGGGTGTCTTCGATGACGAGGAAGCCGAAGTCGCGGGCCATGGCCTGGGCACGCGAGTCGCCGGTAACGATGGCTACATCGATGCGCCCGGTAACGCCGGCGGCGGCGGTCATAACGTCGCGCAGCATGGCTTCGGCGAGCTGCGAGCGCTGCTGCTGGTTCAGGGCGTCGGCCAGCCGCTGCTTGGCAGTGGTGAGGCTCTTGAACGGAATGAGCAGAATGCCGTGCATGGTCATGCCTTGGAGCTCGCAGGAACGGCGCAGGCATCGATGACAAAAGCTGCCAACTCGCGTTTGCGGTCGGCGGAACTCATCATGGTATCGGTGCAGAGGACGCGAAGCCGGCCGCGGCTGAGAGTTGCGGCCTGAGTGGCGTCGGCCTGGTCGGCGACGAGAACGTCGAGGAAGTCTTCATAGACCTGGGCGACGCCGGCGATAGTGCTGGGCCAGCCCTTCATCTTCATCAGTGCGCCGGCCGGTCCGGAGACGGCTGCGCCGCCGACGATGGGGCTGACGGCGACGACGGGTGCTTTGGTTTGGCGCAACGCATCGCGAATGCCGGGCACGGCGAGAATGGGGCCGATGCTGGTGACGGGATTGCTCGGGGCGAAGACGATGGCGTCGGCTTGCGCGATGGCTTCGATGACGCCGGGGGCGGGCCTGGCTTCCTGTGCCCCTTCGAAGCGAACCGCGCTGACCTCAACCTGATGGCGCTCGCGCACGAAGTATTCCTGGAAGCTTAAGGTGCCCTTGGTGGTGTCGAGCATGGTGGCGACGCGGTCATCAGACATGGGGAGCACGCGAGCGCCGATGCCGAACCTGGTGGCCAACTCGGCTGTGGCCTGGCTTAAAGTTTTTCCGGAGCGAAGAAGGGAAGTGCGGGTGAGATGCGTGGCCAAGTCGAGGTCGCCAAGGCTGAACCATCCTGGCTGGCCGAGAGCTTTCATGCGATCCAGACAACGGAAGCTGTCGTCTTCCACGCCCCATCCGCGGTCCTGGCTGAGCAGGTTGCCGAGTCCGTACAGAACCGAATCGACGTCGGGCGAAACATGCAGTCCCCACCATTCGACGTCGTCGCCGGTATTGACGATAACGGTCAACTCTTCGGGCGCAACCACCTGTTGCAAGCCTTGCACCAGCTTGGTGCCGCCGGTACCTCCTGTGAACACCACGATCATCTACGCTGTCCTCGCATAACCATCAGCGTTGGCCACGGCGGTGAGCCGTTCGCCCAGCAATCCACCGCGGGCAACTACTTGTGGCACGAACTCGCGATAAACCGGCAAACGCTGCACCAGCTTTTCTCCGGCAGCCTCAGTGCGGCGCTGTAGATCAAGCAGATGCGGCCAGGGGGCTTCCGGATTGATGTAATCCGGGGTAAGCGGCGAAACGCCTCCCCAATCGTTGATGCCGCCGTCGAGCAGGCACTCGTATCCGTTCTCGGTGAGGTTAGGGGGGGCCTGGATATTCATGTCGCGAAGGATGAGGCGAGCCACTGCGACGGTGCGCAGCATGTCTCCGCGGTCGGGACTGGGCCACGAGGCCATGGGAATGCGCGGCTTGGCGCGGAAGTTTTGCACGATGACTTCCTGCACGTGTCCGTAGCGCTGGTGAAGTTGGCGGATGGCGAGCAGGGAATCGACGCGATCTTCCATGGTTTCGCCGATGCCGATGAGGAAGCCGGTGGTGAAGGGAACGCCAAGCTTGCCGGCGTCTTCGATGGTCTTGAGCCGCAGCGTGGGAGCCTTATCGGGCGTGCGTCCGGGGGGATGCGCCGCGATGAGATGGGTGCTGGTGCTTTCCAGCATCAGTCCGAGGCTGGGATTGCTCGCGCGCAAGCGCTCGATCCAGTTGGTGCTCAGCAGCCCGGGATTGGCGTGGGGCAAAAGCCGCGTTTCGCGCAACACCAGCTCGCACATGGCTTCCAGATAATGCAGCGTGCTGCGATAGCCCAGGTGGCGGAGGGTCTCGCGCATCTCGGGGAAAATGGCCTCGGGGCGGTCACCCAGCGAGAACAGGGCCTCGGTGCAACCAAGCTTCTCGCCCTGCCGGGCGACCTGGAGCACTTCGTCGGGGGTCATGGTGTGAGCCCCGGGCTCGCCGGGATCGCGACGGTAGGTGCAGTAGCCGCAATAGTCGCGACACAGGTTGGTGAGCGGGATAAAAACTTTGCGCGAGTAAGTGATGATGCCGGGGCGGTACTGCTGTTTCAGGGCGCGAGCGGTGCGGAGCAACTCGGGCAGCACATCCTGGTCGCAGGTAAGAAGCTGGACAGCGATCTCGTGGCTCAACGGCTGGCCGTCGTGCACTTCCCGCAGGCGAGCGAGCAGGAGATCCGCAGACAGGAGCTGGGGTGCTTCGTGCCGCACTGTGGGAGTTACTGGAACGTGCATGTTCGGCTCGCGGTGCCCAACTGGGGGATCAGCGCCCTCAAGGAAGAATAGCGCAAGATGCGATGGGCCGCACCTCGCCGGAGGCGGTCATTTCGGGGCAACGTGATCGGCGCCGTAGCGTCCGCGAAAATAGAGCAGGGGAGAGCCTTCGCCCAGGATCACTTCTTTTACTTCGGCAACAAAGATGGTGTGATCGCCGGCAGAGTGTGCGCTCACCACCGTGCAGTCGAGGTTGGCGAGGGCAGTTGCCAGCACGGGAGTCCCGCTGCGCATGGGGCGATAGGTGACGCCCAGACGATAGGCGGCATCGGGATTGCGTTCCGGATCGGCGAAGAATTCCGAGAGCGCCTCCTGTTCTTCCAGCAAAACGCTGACGCCGAACTGGCCGCGCTCACGCAAATGAAGATAGGTTTCGGCCAAGTGATCGACGCAGACGAGGACGAGAGGCGGGGCCAGCGAAACCGAACAGAAGGCGGTGGCCGTCATGCCATGGACGCTGCCCTCGGTTGTTTCCACGGTGATGACGGTGACGCCGCTGGCAAAGCGGCCGAGGGCGGCGCGGAACTCATTGGGGGTGACGGTCTGGTCCATGGGCGTGCTGGAGCTGGTACGAACCACAGGCTGAAGCTCACTATATCTGATGTCAATTGGGGCGGGCGGGCTTCGCGGTTTGGGGAAGCGGGGACTGCGCGCCAGAGCAGCTTATTGGCAGCGCATCGGAAAGCAGATCCCTCGTCGGACTAAAGTCTTCCTCGGGATAACAAATTTATTGACAGTAGCGGCGGACTAAAAGGTGAGCCCTCGCAAGGCTCGCGGAACTCGACTTTCTCCGGTGCTAAAATCGAAGCTCCGCCATGCAGCATGCCCGCTCCACATTGCGAAAGATTTTTGCCGACACCTTGCGGCGCGAGGGCAAGGATGCGCCGATCCTGGGCTGGCCGCTGGCCTGTGGATCGAGGACGGCGGAGCGCACTGCGGCGGTTGGCTTTGCGGACGGCGTGCTGACGGTGACGGTCCCGGACAATGCCTGGCGGCAGCAATTGCAGAGCTTGACACCGCGCTACCTGGCCGCGCTGAACCAGATCACCTCTGAGAAGGTCACGCGAATTGAGTTTGTTACCTCCAATCAACCGCAGCGCTGAATACTAGAGAGCACTTATGGTTTCAGAAAACGATGTTTCTTACGTCGCCGACCTGGCGCACCTTGAGCTGACAGCCGAGGAGCGCGTGCGCATGTTGAAGGACCTCAACTCGATTTTGGGTTACATCGACCGGCTGAACGAGCTGGATACCAGCAACGTAGAGCCGATGGCGCAGGTGGCCGACCGGTATGGCGAGCGCAAGACGGAAGGCACACCGTTTGCCTACGCCATGCGCGCGGACGAGCCTGGCCCGTGCCTGTCGCGCGAAGATGCGCTGCGCAATGCGCCCAACAGCGACAACGTGTTCTTCAAAGTTCCCAAGGTCATCGAGCGATAGCCATGAATCTCGACGTACTCACAGTGGATGCAGCCCGGGTTGCGGTGCAGGAGAAACAGATTACTGCCGCCTGCCTGGTGGATGAGTTCTACGCCAAGATCGCGGCGGAAGATGGGGCGATTGGCGCCTACCTGACGCTGTCGAAGGACCGAGCCTACCGGCAGGCCGCGCATATCGACGCGATCGCCGATCGGGGAGACGAGCTGCCTAAGCTGGCGGGCGTGCCGATCGCGATCAAGGATGTTTTTACTACGAAGAATGTGCGAACCACCGCCGGGTCGAAGATCCTGTCGGACTTTGTTGCGCCGTACGATGCGACGGTGGTGGCGCGACTGGAAGCGGCGGGGGCCATCATTCTGGGCAAGACCAACTGCGATGAGTTCGCCATGGGATCGTCGAACGAAAACTCAGGCTTTCATCCGGTGCACAATCCGCGTGACCTGAGCCGGGTGCCGGGGGGATCGTCGGGAGGATCGGCGGCCGTGGTGGCTGCGGGGACTGCGGTGGCGTCGCTGGGATCGGACACGGGTGGCTCGATTCGCCAGCCGGCAGCGTTTTGCGGCGTGGTGGGTCTTATGCCGACCTACGGTCGGGTGTCGCGATATGGGCTGATTGCGTTTGCCTCGTCGCTGGACCATCCCGGGCCGTTCGGCAAAACGGTGAATGATGTCGCGATCCTGCTGGAGGTGATGGCCGGACGCGATCCGATGGATTCGACCACGGCGGACCTTCCGGTGCCGAATTATTGCGAGGACATCGGCAAGCCGGTGGAAGGGCTGAAAATCGGTGTGCCGATGGAGTACTTCGAGGATGGCGTTGATCCCGAGGTACGGGCGGCGGTGGAGTTCGGCCTGCAGGAGTTGAAAGAGGCAGGGGCGAAGATTATTCCGATTTCGTTGCCGCACACGCCGTACGCGATTCCGGCGTACTACGTGATCGCTACGGCGGAGGCATCGTCGAACCTGGCACGGTACGACGGAGTGCGGTACGGGATGCGCTCACCGGAGGGGAAGACGCTGGCGGAGATGTATCGGCGGACGCGTGACGCGGGATTTGGCGCCGAGGTGAAGCGCCGCATCCTGTTGGGGACGTATGTGTTGAGCGCCGGCTATTACGACGCGTATTACCTGAAGGCACAGCGGGTGCGCAGCTTGCTGGCGCGCGATTTTGACGAGGCGTTCGCCACGGTAGACGCCATCGTTACACCCACGACGCCTACCGCGGCGTTCAAACTGGGGGAGAAAACCGACGATCCCCTGGCAATGTATCTTGCCGATATTTTCACCGTGACCGCCGACCTGGCGGGGGTGCCGGGGATTTCGATTCCGTGCGGGAAGACCAAAGAGGGGCTGCCGATCGGGATGCAGATTCTGGGGAAGCATTTCGATGAGGGTACGGTGTTGCGGGTGGCGCATGTGGCCGAGCATGCGTTGGCGTCGCGGGTGGACTGGTGGCCGTTTGGGGCGGAGGGGAAGTGACGCCGGCTGCGTGACGTGGGTTTGCAAGTTCGGGGTGGCGTGCGGTCGGGGCGACACTTCTTTGTGGCTGTAGGGGTCCTTCGCTGGCGCTCAGGATGACAAGAAGCAGTGGCCAGTGGTCAGTTGCCGTGTTGGTTGTGCCGCTGCGCGCTGTGTGGGGATCGCGTGCCTCTGCTTCGAAGGGGCAAAACGCAGGTCCTTCGACTCCGGTGCGCAAAAGATGCGCACCTGCGCTCAGGATGACAACCGTTAAGTTGAGCTTACAGCCGTGGAGCTGACACTTGATAGCCGGTGATGCTGAAATTTAAAACCGTAAAGCTGAGTCTCAGCTGATGGCTTCGTAATAACACTCGCCGGCGCAGGAGCGGCATAGGATCTTTCCGTCGCGGTGGACTTCGCGCTGGAAGTTGATGCCTTCGCCGCATTCGGCGCAGACGATGCGCTCGCTCTTATAGCCGGGCAGTTCTTCCGGAGGCAGCGGCGACCTTCACCCATTGCTCGGTGAACAGGTCGTCGTTGGACATTTCGCGGTAGGCGAGCATCTGCTGCTGGTTCTTGTTCTCAATTTCGGGATGAAGCTGACGTGCCAGGGTCTTGGAGCTTTCTTTTGCGCGAGACCCGAATCGCTCGTGCCGGATTGCAGGTCAACGAAGGTAGCGGCGACCTTGCCCCAGTCGCGAAACTTGAGGGCGCGCTTGCCCAGGCGGCATCCGGTGACGACGCCGACGGCATCGGTGGCGCAGCGATCGATCTCGACGAAGGTGATGAGCCGCTTGCGGTCTTTGCCGTGGGGATCGTCGATGCCCAGCAATTCGAGGCCGCGCATGGCCAGGCGAACGCCCAGCACTTGTCCGGCGCACAGATGTCCGTGGGCCACTTCGGCGTCGCGCAGCAGTTCGTCGAAATTCTTCAGATCGACTTCTCCTCAAGTTCCTCTAGCCGGCGGGTGAAAAACCCGACCGACGGCTCGTCGGACGAAAGTCCGCCTCGCCGCTGATCGTAAACGAAGAGCCTATCGGCACGGCTGAAGCCGTGCCCTGACACGAACCTTACACCTGCCCTAGACGGACGACAGCCCTGACGCGAACCTTATGCCCTGACGCGAACCATACTGGCCTGACACGAACCTCGCTTCGTCCGAGTTTTTTCGGCATGCCGCCGGCGTTCTGTATCTGGCGCCCAGGCTGCTAAGGCTCTTCAGCCTCATCGACTGGCATCTCATCGGCGAAGCGGCCGTTACGGTCACGGTAAACTTTTCCCCATCCCTGGGCTGAAAGGTCACACGCGCCGGCTGGCGTTCCCAATGGGGGGCGAAGCAATTGCCGTCGACCGAATCGGCCAGGACGGCTTTTCCCAGTTCCTTGCGGAAAAGCGGCTTTCTTGTTGCCGATTTCGGTGACCACGGTATCGCCCGCTCCCCAGTGGATGTGATGCCGCAGTAGGCGGCATAGTCGCGATACCAGCTGACATCGGAGTAAAAAGGATCGAAGTCAGGCAGCTTGATAAGGGAGATCCTTGCCGGAGACGCGGTCCACCAGCATCCAGTCGCCGCGCTGCCAGAGCCATTTGGGCGTCTTGCGGGATCGTCGGGCAGGGAGTCGTTGATGCGATAGGCGCGCCCGCACCACGAATTCGCGGTCGGTCACATCGTGGGTGTCGCCCGTGGTATAGCTCCTTGACTTTGCCGTCGACGTAAAGGGGACGCATGGTGATATCGATGGACTTGCTTTCGGATGGGCCGACGAGAAGTTTGACCGGCGTGGCGTTGCCCAGGGATACGACGTGTGCGGCTTGGAGACGGCGGCGGCGGGCAGCACAAATGCAAACGTGACGATGGAAGATCAGAAGGCGCGCATAAAGAATCACCTGTAAAAAGGCTAGTACCGCGGCGAAAGGGCCTGCAATGAGAAGAGAGCCGCAAGAACTTCTGGAAATGCCAAATGTGAACTGGCTGACAACTGACATACAATGACTTAGCGTCTAAGTGGCAATGATCCGATTCGACTTTATTCCTTCATAGTCCCGGCCTATAACGAAAGCGAGCGGCTGGCGGTTTCGCTGCCCAAGATTCTGGAATACGTGCGCCAGGCAGCGATTGCCCAGCGAAATCATCGTGGTCAACGATGGTTCCTAAGACGACACCGCCGAGGTGGTTCGCCGTTCATGGCACAATGCACGCCGGATGTCCGGCTGGTGGAGAATCCCGGCAATCGCGGCAAGGGCTACAGCGTTCGCAACGGCATGCTGCACGCGCAGGGCGACGTGATGCTGTTCACCGACGCCGACCTGTCCTCGCCGATCTACGAAGCCGACAAGCTGTTTGCGGCGATCGAGCAGGGAGCGGACGTGGCCATTGGCTCGCGCTGGCTGCAGGGCGGACCTGCAGACCGAACGCCAGCCTGGTACCGGCAACTGTATGGCCGGCTGTTCAACCTGGCGTTGCGCGTGGTGCTGGGACTGCGTTTTCGCGACACGCAATGCGGCTTTAAAGCGTTCACGCGTCGCGCGGCACAAACCATCTTCAGCCGCCAGCGCATGGAGCGCTGGGGGTTCGATCCTGAGCTGCTGTTCCTGGCGAATAAGTTTGGGTTGCGCACCGCCGAGATTCCGGTCGAGTGGGCGCACGATCATCGCTCCAAGATAAGCCCGTTGCGTGACGGAATGAAGATGGGGGTCGAGATGCTGGCGGTCCGCTGGAACGACATGAGAGGGCCTGTACAAGGTGCCAGTCGTCGTTCCCGAGCAAGCCGTCGCCGAATCCACGGCTTCTTTGCCCATTGCAAAATAGTGAATAGCACGGTGCGGTGAGTGCCGTGCCGCGCAACTATTTGCTATGTCCGTTTGTGATCCGGTGTAGTAGATTCGTCCCACGAAAATTTGTAGCTTTCTTCCACTTTGCGCATCTTCTCCTAGGTCGGCCTGGCCGAGTCTGAATTGCATCTAACCATGCGGGCAAAGCCAGAGCTGCATCTAAGGCGTATATGTCGGAACCAGCTATCCGTAGTGCGGAAGCAGTCAACACTTCGGCAGCCCCGCCCGTTTGCAGGTGGACGGATCGCTGCTGCAGAGGTACGTGCGATGCGCGACATGTCGCTGCATCTGTGTGCGCCGCTCTCGGTCGAAGATCACGCACTTGCAGCCTATGCCGGACGCCAGTCCCGCGAAGTGGCACCTGGCGCATACAACGTGGTTCTTTGAAACCTTCGTTTTGTCGCAGTACATACAAGATTTTCGACCTTATCATCCCGCCTTTCGCAATCTCTTTAATTCCTATTACAACGCAGTTGGCGACCGCCCTTACGGAACTTGCGGCACATCTTGTCGCGGCCGAGCGCTGGATGAAGTGCACGCCTATCGGCTTTACGTCGACGAGGCCATGGTGCACCTGCTGACTCGGAGCTGCCGGCGGAAGCCGTGAAGTTGATTGAGTTGGGAATCAACCACGAGCAGCAGCATCAGGAACTGATCGTCACAGACGTAAAGAACGGACTGTGGGCGAATCCGCTGCGCCCGGCTTATCGGAATGTGCCTCGTCCGATGCCCGCACGAGGCGGAGATGTCGCGCCTGTGAAATGGCAGAGCTTTCCTGACGGCATGTACCGCATCGGATATCGAAGGTAGCGGCTTTGCATTCGATAACGAAGGCCCGCAACACAACGTTTATGTGCAGCCATTCCGGATTGCTTCTCGCTTGGTGACCAATCGGCGAGTATCTCGAGTTCATGCGCGACGGCGCTTACAGCAATCCGCCGTTGTGGCTCTCGGATGGATGGGAGACCGTGCGCAGCAACGCATGGCACGCGCCGCTGTACTGGGAGCAGCGTGACGGCGAGTGGCTGAACTACACCATGGACGGACTGGAGCCGGTTGCAATTGAGCGAACCAGTCTGCCACGTCAGCTTCTATGAGGCCGATGCTTATGCGCGATGGGCAGGCGCTCGGCTGCCAACCGAGTTCGAGTGGGAGATCGCGGCCCGCACCTGTCGCATGGAGGGAACTTCGTCGAGACGGGCGTCCTTCATCCGCAGCCAGCGCGCTCGGACGAGCCGCTGTCGCAGATGTTCGGCGATGTGTGGGAGTGGACCTCGAGCCCGTACGTTGCTTATCCGGGTTTCTCACCTGCTTCGGGTGCGGTCGGCGAGTACAACGGCAAGTTTATGTGCAATCAGATCATTCTGCGCGGCGGTTCGTGCGCAACGCCGCAGTCGCATATTCGAGCCACTTATCGCAACTTCTTTCCCGCCCATGTGCGCTGGCAGTTCATGGGTTACGCGCGCCAAACAAGACGCAACGAAAAGTCGAAAAGGTAGGGTTACAATAACAAAAGG
>CAWITJ010000009.1:0-667637 GCA_963838995.1 uncultured Acidobacteriaceae bacterium
CGCCAGTCTTAGCCCTCTACCCGTAGCAGAGGAGCTCGCTTCTGGTGTACTAGGACGCAGATCCCTCAACATTCTATAAACCCCATAATCGGAGTACAGGTCTGCGCCGGTCTCAGGCGAGCGGAATGCGATGACGGAGCGAATGGCTGGCGAACGGCCTTTGGAGCCAAGCACTCGTCCGTTCATCGCTGGCCGGTATTGAATCCAAGATGCGGTCTTCGTCCGTCCTGTCCTGGACATCGGGCTTCGTCGCCTGTTGGCGTTTTAACTTTTCAAGTTCATTCGTAAGATTCATGTGATATTCCGTGACAGCGGCCCAGTTCCGTTACACAATACGTGCTCTGGCTCTCTGGGCCATCGGGCACAATGCTCGACTTGAGAGCCAGAGGACGGGCTGTGCAGCGAACCGGCAGCCCGTTCTCCTTTTCTGGACTATTTCTTGCGCCGAGCGTAATGTTCTTAGATCGGCCCCGTTTTCTCCTCTCAGGCACAACATCTCCTTCCCTGCAAACGAGGAGCAGCAGATTGATTCCGAGGTATCAAACATGAATGATCCTCTTACGGTCAAATGTCCAACTTGCGGAGCATTGCCTAATACGCCATGCGTAAGGATCGGCGGAACGCTGCTCCCCACACCTCACAGGCAGCGGAAAGAACGCTTGTTGGGCATAACGATTCCCACTCGCACGGACATCAATGTTCAAACATGGCAACCTAAGAAATCCGTGTAAGCCTTGACTAACGAAAACATTAGACCGCAAGAGTGTTGGCGTTCGAAACGACGCCGGGGGTCTGCGAATCGCCCATGCATCCATGAAAGTGGAGTACAACCTTACAGCGGTAGCGCTGTCCCCTAATAGTTGCACGCTTTGTGTGACCCGTGATACAGAAGACGTATTCCATCAGACATTACTAATCCCACATAATGCAGCTCAGGCGGCCCTGCCCCATCTTTGCACCGACGAAAGCGGCAGACCCCATTGCTGAACCGGGTGTTATGGAACGTCATGATTTCTATCGCCGGATGGACAAGCCAGGGCACAGCATTTGCTTGTCTTGCTTCCGCACAGTGAAGGAATGGCGTTTCGTCAGGCTCGAACAGACTGAAGAGGGACTTTTCCTCCCAATAGCCTTACCTGAGATTACAGACCTGAATTGCCTTTGTGCTGGCGGTACATCTCGTCATAATCCTTCACTGCCTGTTTGTCATAGGCCCACCCCGAATAGCCCATTTTCTTGAGCTTCTCGTGTTCTTCCGGGGCATGACGATCTCCAGCAGCAATGTCCTTGCTGTGAGTGTCGAATGAGGGATCGCTTGTAGTCGCGAACTTCTCCGCCCCGCCGACTTCGGGGTTGATGCTTCCCTACTACGAGGTATTTGACGATCTGGAGTATCGCGTCGATGGCCACACGGTCACCCTTCAGGGCTGTGTGATAAGCCAGCACTCCATGACGAGAGAGGAAGCTGAAAGGGCGGTCAAGAAAATTGAGGGTGTGGACAAGGTGGTCAACAACATCGAGGTGTTGCCGCATAGTCCGATGGATGATCGGCTTCGTGAGCAGTTGTACCGGAAAATCTATGGCTCCGGCCCACTCTACAAGTATGCCAATCTGTGGATTCCTCCCATCCATATCGTGGTGAAGAATGGTCGCGTGACTCTGAAAGGCGTGGTGGACAACGATACCGATAAGAACCTGAAAGGACGGCCAGCAGCTTAAGTCTGGCAATCACGTCGCGGAGGAGCGACCGGCGTTGCTCGCCGTAACGCCGATTGGCCGCAGGAACCATCCCAACCGCCCGAAAAGCACGCTATAGGAAGCGGCCAGAGGCTTATCGCTTTCAAGGTCAGTAGGTACCTGATTTTTGCCGCTTCATGCCGCTTAAGCGGCACGGGTAACATCACGCAGCACAGCGCGGCCCGAGGTCGAACATATTGCCTAAGCCGCGTTCAAAAGGTCCCGAGCCGCCAACGCGAGCGCGCCGACGGCAAAGTGAGCTATGCCGAGACTCTGAACGCCAGCACTTTAGCGCCACGCTGGGTTTGCTCCAAAAAGTCCGCCCAATTCTGCATCATCTTGGCGCGTGGCTCCAAGTACAGCGCATGGTTGTAAGCGGCGCTGACGGCATTGCGCGGAGCATGGGCAAGCTGCAATTCGATGTGTTCGTGCGCAACTCCCTGCTCATGAAGGACGGTAGAGGCCAGCCCACGGAAGCCGTGGCCGGTCATACGTCCTTTGTAGCCCATTCTCTCCAGGGCCTTGAGGATCGTGTTGTTGCTCATAGGACTATTTGCGTTACGGTCGCCAGGAAAGAGCCACTCGCCTTTGCCTGTGAGCCTGTTCAGAATGTTCAGCACGTCCACAGTTTGCCGAGCCAGCGGAACAATGTGCGGCGTCCGCATCTTCATGCGCTCGGCAGGGATGTTCCACCGCGCGGCTTCCAAGTCGAATTCCGCCCATTTCGCCGCAATCAATTCGCTGGTGCGCACAAACGTGAGAGCCATCAGCTTCATGGCCAGCCGGGTTACGTGCGTTCCCTGATAGACTTCAATGGCTTTCAGCAGCTCCGGCAATTCCTTCGCGTCAATACGGGCGAAGTTTACCTTGCGCATAGAAGGAAGAATATCTCTTGGACGAATCTCGGCGGCGGGATTTCGCTTGGTGCATCCGTGTGCGATGGCGTAACGGAAAATCTGCCCCGTCGTCTCCAGCGCCCTCTTTGCGATGTCCCGCGCACCGCGCTGCGAAATTGACTTACACATAGCCACCAGATCGGGGGCTTCGACGGCAGTGATGGAGCGTGCGCCAAGACAGGGCAGAATGTCGGTCTCCATGCGCCGCTGCACGTAGTCTGAATGGCGAGGACTCTTGCCCTGCTTCCAGTGCTCCACCCAGCGACCGGCAACGCTTTGGAAGGAATTTTCCTCTGCCGCTTTCTCGGCCTTGCGCTCCGCCATCGGATCGAGGCCAGTCGCCAGCAGCTTGCGCGCCGCGGTGTGGCGCTCACGGGCAAGTGCAAGCGGCACGTCGGGATATTTGCCGAAGGTCATCAGCTTGGCCCGGCCTTCGTAACGGTAGCTCCAGCGCCAATTTCTTCCACCGGACGGCGTGACCCAGAGAAAAAGCCCCCCGCCATCGCTCAGCTTGAAAGGTTTCGGCCTTGCCTTAATGCGCTTGATCTGGGTGTCGCTCAGCTTCAATGGCTGCCCCTTTCATAATGTACCCACAACAAAAATAGAGTGTACCCACAAACGTACCCGCAAGAAAGGTCGGCTTTCATGGTATCTCGATGGACACCATTGAGCAATAACTCATTTATTTCCAAGCGATTTATGTTTTTGGCTGGACGGTATAGTACATTCTTGGAAGTGGTATTGGCGGAGAGACAGGGATTCGAACCCTGGGTACCCTTTCGAGTACACACGCTTTCCAAGCGTGCGCCTTCAGCCACTCGGCCATCTCTCCGACGGGATTGCGTCGTGCAGGAGCGCCTGAACTACGGCGCCTGTCTATTGTAACGTATCGCGAGCGATTGCACTGCGTGGGCCAGAGTACGTGTAACGAAATCCTTACTGCATCGACGCTCAACCTCGTGGAAACGAACCCGTGCACGAGTCGCTCGCGGTTTCCGAATGCGTCGGAGGAATGAACCTCCAACTCGTCAGAAGCTAAGGCTGAAACAACAGTACGGTCTTCGCCATCCTCATGGAAAATCCTTTGGTGGGAACAAGGGTTCGCGCTAGAGCGGTTGAGTGTCGGAGGACAGCAGGATGAAGTCGATCGAAAAAAGAATGGGACTCCCAGGTAAGCGTCCAGCAGCAGGGATACTTACCTGGGGCCCTCGGAAACAGAAAACCCGAGTTCGCGCTCCGCTAGGAGTCGGCCTTTAACTGTTGGGCCAGGTAGTTAGCGATGCCCATCTCGCTGATAACGTGAAGTTGGGCCTCCAGCCAGTCGATGTGATGCTCTTCGTCGTTGAGGATCTCCTCGGCCAGCGTCTTCGAGGCATTGTCGCCCTGAGCAACGCACAACTTGATGCCGTCGTTCAGGCGCTTCACGGCGTCGTATTCCAGTTGAAGATCGTTCTTGAGCTGGGCTTCGACGGTGGCGCCCACATTGATCTTGAAGTAGTCGGTCATGTTAGGAGTGCCGTCGAGATACAGGATGCGGTGAATGCACTTTTCGGCGTGCACCATTTCTTCGATGGATTCTTTCCGCACCATCTTGCCCAGCCGTTCGTAGCCCCAGCTCTCGCACATTTCCGCGTGCAGGAAGTATTGATTAATTGCTGTAAGTTCCGCCTTCAACACCTGATTAAGAAATGCAATAACCTTCGGATCGCCCTTCATGTCGCCTCTTTCTTGTCACGAAAAAATAGTTGCATCCGCAGAGCGGCAGATCGCAATGTATGCGCGACGTCTGGGCGTCCGTCGCCAGCCTTAATGATACGACGCTACGGCTGAGGCTTCGTCGTCTTTTACTTCAAAAATTGTGCACAACTTGGTGATTTGCAACAGATTGTGCACAATCTTGTTCAGGTTCATCAACTTTAGCTCGCCACCCTGGTTGCGGACTGAGGTGTAGCAGCTCATCAGTTCGCCGACACCCGAGCTGTCAATGTGGCGGACGTCGCGCAGGTTCAGCAGGATATTTTTGTAGCCCTCGTCCAGGGTACCGCGGACCAGTTCGCGTATGACATCGGTGCCTTCCCCGAGCCGCAAGTCGCCAATGATATCGATGATGATCACACCGTCGATCATGCGGGTGCTGGCCTTGGTATTCACGAAGGTTCGCCTCAGGGTTGCAGGATTCGGCCGCCGGATTGTTCCGGTTTCGCGTCCTAATCCTACATCTCTGGACGAAACATGGGAAAGAAAAAGCGGCTCGGGAGGCCGCTGAAGACTGGAACAGCGACAGTTCCTAAATGAATTTGAACACGGCCACCAGCAGAAAAACTGCTTCGGCGGCGGCCAGGGAGATCCAAATCTTGCGGCGGAAACGCGTGCGCCCGATATCCCGGGTAAGCTGCATGCGCGCCACCAGTAGCGCCTGGTCCACCGGGCTTATCTGCTGCGTGGGGACGGCCGGCGTTTCTTCGTAGACCAGGCTTCCGGTGGCCTCGGGTCGCGGCGCATCCGGCAGGAAAACCTTGGGTTCGGAGATCAGCGTGGACCAATCCATAATTTGAAGGCTTGAATCGGCTCCGAACATGTTCACCGGCTGCGACGTCACTTCCAGTGGGGCAAGGCGCTCCGGAGAAAGCCGATCACGAATGCTCTGTAACAGCGAATCCCACCATCCGTGGCTCAACTCATCGCCCAGCAACTCCCCTACGTCGATCGGCTGTGCGGTCAACTCAAGCGGCGGCAGAATCTCCGGCGAGATCACGTCGCCCAAGTTGGTGAACACGGTGCGGTACCACGGAAGATTGAGAAGATCTCCTTCCAGAATGCCCACGTCCACCGGCTTGGAAGTCAGTTGCAGAGGGGGCAGGCGCGGCGGCGCGAAGCGATCGGCAAAATTGATCAGCAGCGAACGCCACAGAGAAATCGTTAGTTCTGGTGGAGGAGAGAAATCAAGATCGAACATCCAGTTGTTGTCGCCTGTTCCTTAATGTTTGACGCTGGCCGTCGCCGGATTACTGTCCTTAATAGTATAGTCTGCCGGGACCTGAAAAAGCTGCGTGCTGGGGTCGCCGCGGACGATGTCGGTCAGCCTCATCGTGCTGTGGGCCGATTGGCCATCGTTGGTCACGCTCAACACCATCATTTGCAGATCGCGCGAGAACCAGCTTTCGGTAGTGGCAACGATCGGCTGATCGCTGCTTTCGATGATCCACGTAGTCCTTGTGCCGCTCGCGATTACTCCTTCCACCAGCTTCATTCCCAGAGCTTCGGTACGAACCACGGGCTTCCTGGCCGAGTCGCCCTTTTGTGCGGGCACTGCCGTGGCAGTGCCGGGCGGTACCTGGGGGACGACCAGCAGTACGTTTCCCGGCTTCGGCATGACCGCCTCTTTGGCGGTGACGGTCAGAGCGGGTTCGCCCAGATGATGAATGGTGGCGACCCGCGTTCGGGGATCAAGGTGGATGAGCAGGCGCTGCACCGGATCCTGAATGGTGATGTGTTGCCGCACGTCGAGAGTGCCAGCCGTGCTGGGCAACTCCGTTTCGGTTCGCACCCTACCCTGGCTGTCGCGAACCACGCGACCTTGAGTCTCCCGCCGGATGTGATTGCCGTTCTCCAGCACGCGATCGTATTGCGTAATTACTTTCGCCGAGAAAGGCGCATTCTTCAGCTGAATAGGGATGGCCGGCGCATTAGGAGGAAGCTGACCGGCTGCAGCACTGATCTGCGCAGGGATGGCGGGAGTCAGAAACAGGAGCAGCAGTCCCAAGGGAACATGTCGCAGTCGCATGCCAAACACCCTCTCAGCAAACCTGGTAACTGGCGATAGGCTCCGGTTGTTTGTCACTCTGCCCTATTTTCAGGGCAAACAGTCAAACTGTACCGAGCTTTTCGCGAATAACCGGCCAGAGGAGTACCTAGACAGATTCCTGCCTTCCATCGGCTAGGTGACAGCGAAACGTTTCAGCCGCGGGAATTTTCGGCTCCCTACGGCTAAGTGTTTCTAAAACGGAGTGCGCAATACAGGGTGGGTGGCGAAGTTCTTGACGGATGTTACCACGCCAGTCGGAGGACTGTCGGTGACATTTGCAGAAAATTCGCAACAACGAAAAGGCGACCCGCGGGTCGCCTTAGTCTTGGTTGATTGAAGGGATGCTATTCCTCGGGAACGGCGTTCTCGGGAGCCTCGCCTTCTTCCGGTTCGATGGGGAGCTCCATCCTGGGCTCTTCGGCAGGAGCGGCTTCCCCATCTTTCCTCTTCAGGCGAACCACGGTGATCTTGGAGAAGCCTTCCTCGAACTTCGGTGGCCGCAGCTTGCTGGCCATGCGCAGCATCACGTCTTCGGGAACATTACGCTCACGACGGCGGTTGCGCTCAATACAAACTTCCGGCGGCACATCGAAGAAGACCGCTTGCGCTTCGTAGCCGAAATCGTGCGCCAGCTTGATCCAGCTGCGGCGCTCATGCGGCGATAGGTTGGTAGCGTCCAGGTAGTTGGACTGACGACGCGCCAACAGGCGTGCCCGAAGCATGGTACGCAGGGTGGAAAACACCAGGTCCTGATAGCGCTGCTCGGTGACATCGTCGAACAGCAGGATGCGGACCATGTCGCTGGACAGCGGCAGAATGTTATGGCGCTTAAACCATGTGCTCTTGCCGGAGCCGGGAAGTCCGATGGAAAGAACCACTGCGCCTTTAGGCTGTTTGGATTTCGCAACCTGGGCCACCGGCTCGGCGGTCTCCGACGGGACTTCCGCTTCCGCGCCTTCCCCGGTGGGACCACCCGGGCCGGGCAAGGAGGGAGGCTGGGGTGCGCCTTGCGGTACGGCCACCACGTCCACGCCGTCCACGACGGCGATTACGGTCGCGCCGCAGCGGGTTGGAGGGATCTCCAGTACCGTCAGCCTCGGCCACGGGCTGCGATTCCTGCATCTCGGCCTCGTCGGGCTGAGCCTCAAATTCCGGCTGCTGGCCCTCAGTGGCTCCATAAGAGACGGGGTCGGGAAATTTCGGTTGCAACGGTGCGGGACTATCTTGTCCCTGCGTCTCGCCGGGCTTTTCGCCCTGCGGCTTGCGCCGCCGGTTGCGGTCGCGTGTCCATCTGCGCATGATGCACTTGTAACATGCTTCCCTAGCTGCTAGCAATCACAGGGCCTCAGACCAGCGTTCCTTCTTCGGCTGATTCCCGACAGCGGACAACGTATGACCTGCCGATCCGGTTGCGCAGGAGCCTCAATCTAACTCGTGGCTTATCCCGCGGGATGCACTTCGACCGCGTTGGGAACTTCCCCTTTTGTGGCAGCGCGAGACTGGCTTTTGTGATCCACGCCATTGCCTCGCCCCATGGCGGATGCTACGATTTCCGGTTCGCTGCATTACTGTTTCCCGGCTGTGCAGCTTACTATCGGTCTTTGCATTCAAATTCCGCTTTTTCTCAAGAGGTAGTATGGCAATTAAAGTAGGCATCAACGGCTTCGGACGCATTGGCCGTAACATCGTTCGCACCGCCCTTAACGATCCCAACCTGGAATTCGTCGCCGTCAACGATCTCACCGATCCTAAGACGTTAGCTCATCTGCTGAAGTACGACTCGATTCTGGGCAACCTGAAGAACAACATCTCTGCCGGCGCTGATTCCATCACCATCGACGGCAAAACCATCAAGGTATTCGCCGAGAAAGACCCCGCCAAGCTGGACTGGGCGTCGGTCGGCGCACAGGTCGTCATTGAATCTACCGGCAAGTTCACCAAGGCCGAATTGGCCAGGCAGCACCTGGGTAAGACAGTAAAGAAAGTCATCATCTCGGCGCCGGCTACCGGCGAAGACATCACCATCGTGATGGGCGTCAATGAAGACAAGTACGATCCGGCGAAGGACAACATCATCTCCAACGCGTCGTGCACCACCAATTGCCTGGCGCCGGTCGCCAAGGTATTGCAGGACAAGTTCAACATCATCAGCGGCGCCATGACCACGATTCACTCCTATACCAATGACCAGGTCATGCTGGACTTCCCGCACAAGGACCTGCGCCGCGCGCGCGCTGGTGCGCTAAGCATGATCCCTACTTCGACGGGAGCGGCCAAGGCCCTGTCGCTGGTGATCCCGGAATTGAAGGGCAAGTTGGACGGCTTCTCCATGCGTGTGCCCACGCCCAACGTTTCCGTGGTCGATCTGGTGGTATTCGTCGAGAAGAAGACGACTGTCGAAGAGGTGAACAACGCTCTGAAGGCTGCCGCGGAGGCAGGTCCGCTCAAGGGCATCCTGGGATATGAGACGGCAGAGTTGGTCTCCATCGACTACCGGGGAGACGACCGCTCCTCCATCGTCGACGCGCCGATGACGCGCGTGGTGGCAGGAAACTGCGTCAAGGTCATCTCCTGGTATGACAATGAGTGGGGCTATTCTTGCCGCGTACGCGACCTCATTCATTACATCGCCGAAAAAGGACTTTAGAAAACAGTGGCTAGGGACCAGTCAGTTCCTCGACCAGCAAGGGTTCCTTCTGAAATCATTGCGATTGCGAAGGAACCCTGCTTAACCACCAACTGACCGAACGCCGAGTGCTGACTGCCCCCGCTACTGACAACTGACTACCGGCAACTGGCAACTGGTTCTCACCATGTCGAAACTATCAATTCGCGACCTTCCACTGAACAATAAGCGCATCTTCATGCGTGTCGATTTCAACGTACCACTCGACGACGGGCGCGTGATGGACGACACCCGCATCCGCGAAACCCTGCCGACCATTGAATACGCCCTGCGTCATGGCGCGCGGCTGATTCTGGCCTCGCACCTGGGACGTCCCAAGGGCAAGCCCAATCCCAAGATGAGCCTGAAGCCGGTAGCCGAGCGGCTGCGCATTCTGCTGGACGAGGTGCTGCGCCGCGGTGAAAACGTCGGCTTCTCGCCCGACTGCATTGGCGTGCAGGCGGAGGAGATGGCGGAGAAACTGGAGCGCAGCCAGTCGCTGTTGCTGGAGAATCTGCGCTTCCATCCCGAAGAGGAAGCCAACGAACAGAATTTCGCCAAACAGTTAGGCAAGCTGTGCGACTACTACGTGAATGACGCCTTCGGCTCGGCCCATCGCGCGCACGCCTCCACCGAAGGCATCACCCACTTCGTGGAGAAGAGCGCAGCCGGCCTGCTGATGGAGAAAGAACTGGAATACCTGGGCAAGGCTCTGTCGCATCCCCAGGAACCGTTTGTGGCCATCCTGGGTGGGGCGAAGGTCAGCGACAAGATCGGCGTCATCAAGCACCTGATGACCAAGGTGAACACGCTGATCATCGGCGGCGGCATGGCCTACACCTTCCTGAAGGCGCAGGGACACGAGATCGGCAAGTCGCTGCTGGAGGCTGACAAGGTCGACCTGGCGAAGCAGATTCTGGCGGAAGCCAAGGCGCAGAACGTCACCTTCCTGCTGCCGGTGGATCACGTGGTAGCCGACAAGGTCGACGCCGGCGCTCGCATCCAGCAAATCGGCGAAGGCCAGGCGATACCAGCCGACATGATGGCGCTCGACATCGGGCCGAAAACCATCGAACTGTTCTCCGACGAGATTGGCGGAGCGCGGACCATCGTGTGGAACGGTCCCATGGGCGTCTTCGAGATTGAAGCCTTCGCCAAGGGGACAAAGAAGATTGCTCATGCCGTGGCGGACAATGGCGCGGCGGTTTCGATTGTTGGCGGCGGCGACAGCGTGGCCGCGGTGAAGGCCGCAGGCGTCGCTGACAAGATCACCCACATCTCCACCGGCGGGGGCGCGTCGCTGGAGTTTCTGGAAGGCAAGAAGCTGCCGGGGGTGGAAGCGCTCAGCAATAAGTAGCTTAGGTTGGATTCTGTGATTTAGGAAGCCGGCAGCCGGGACTGCTGAGGCGACGGAACTCTCTATTTGACCTGACGTTCGGCGGTCCCGGAGTGGAACGCCCCCTTACCCTCGCGAGGATTGCGTCCATCCGAGCCGCTCTACGCCGCCTTCGTCTTCTTGTACTCATCGAACGCATCCAGATAACGGTCGATGTCCTTCTTGCTCACGTAGTACGGCGTCGACAGCCGCAGCTTGGATGGCTCTCCGCCGCGAATCCTGATCTTCTTCGTCGTCCACAACCACTTCTCCAACTCCATCCGCTGGATCGGCGGCACGTTCACCGTGGTGATGGCGCAGCGCAGCTTGGGATCGGGCGACGTCCACGACTCCGCGCCGCGCTTGGTCATGGCGGCCAGCATGTAATCGCCCAACTCGCGATGTCGCGCCTCGATGCGGTCCATGCCAATCGTGTTGGCCAGCTCAATCGCCGCGCCGCAGCCCGTACAGCGAAGGCACGTTCGACGAGCCGATGCGTTGCAGGCGCTCGGCCAGCAGATCGCGATCCTCCCAGCCTTCGGTCACGATGGTGTTCCAAAGGTAGTTGACCACCTCCTTGCGAACGTAGAGGTAGCCGGAGCCTTTCGGCGCTTGCAGCCACTTGTGCGGGCTGGAGGTGTACATGTCGCAGCCAATGTCGTGCAGATCGAGTTTCATCATGCCGGTGACGTGGGCGCCATCCACCGCCGACAGGATGCCCTTGCTCCGCGCCAGGGCACACAGCTCCTTGGCCGGCAGCACGACGCCGGTGACCGTAGTGATGTGGCTGAAGAACATGACCCGAGTTCGCGGCGTGATGGCATCGTTGAACAGATTCAGCACCTGCGGCGCGTCTTTCACCGGCCGCGGCAGCGTGACCTTCTTCACCACAATGCCGTAGCGCTTGGCCTTCAGCTGCCAGGGCTGCTCGCCGCCGGGATGCTCCTGGTCGGTCATCAGTACTTCGTCGCCCGGCTTCATGTCGAGCCCGTTGGCAATGTAGCTGTTGGCCTCGGTGGCATTGCGCAGCAGGGCAATCTCGTCGCGGTTGCAGCCGACGAAAGCCGCCAGCGGATCGCGAAACTCGTTCCACGGCCCGTATCCCCAGATGGGATAGTCCTCGGGATCGGTCTCATCCAGTTTCTCGGTGGACGTGTAGCCATCGAACACCGCGCGCAGCACGGGTGCAGGACTGGATCCTACCGTGCCGTTGTTCAGGTAGATCTCGTCCTCCGGAATGAGGAACTGCTTGCGCATCTCGGCCCAATATTTGTCAGACTCGCTCACGAACAGCTTGGGATCCGGCAGCGACGAGGGCACGTTCTGCAACTGCGCGAACAGATTGTCACGGAAGGCGAGAGCGGCAGCGAATCCCGCGCTGGCGGTCAGAAAATGGCGACGATCAACCAAGGCTACCTCCGGTTACGTAAAACAAATGCATTTCGAAATGTCATCACGAGCGCAGCGAGAGATCTGCACTATGTCGGCAGCGGCCAGTCTCACCGCAGCAAGTCTTCCAACTCCACTCCACGATCGGTACGCTCATCGCGGTACTTCACGATCACCGGCGTATATAGCGACAAGCCCCACTCCGCAGCCTTACCTTTCGTGATGGCGCGCGATCCGGGAACCACCACTGCCCCCTCAGGCACGCGCAAAGGCTCGGTCGCCGTCGAGCGGTAAATCTCATCCTTCGCGATGTCGAATAGCGGTGTCGACCGCGTCAGGATCACCCCCGCGCCCAAGACAGCCCGCGTTCCCACTTGCGTACCTTCATACACCCCGCAATTGCCGCCGATCAGCACATCGTCTTCAATCACCACCGGCGTGGCGTTGATAGGCTCCAGCACGCCGCCAATCTGTGCTGCGGCGCTGATGTGTACCCGCTTGCCCACCTGCGCGCAGGAGCCAACCAAGGCGTGGGAATCGACCATCGTGCCTTCATCCACGTAGGCTCCCGCGTTGATGAACATGGGCGGCATGCACACCACCGACGACGCCACGTATGCTCCGCTGCGTACCGACGAGCCGCCGGGAATGATGCGCACCTGTTGGTGAGCAGTGAAGTGACGTGTCGGGATACGTGTCTTTGTCGACAAACGAAAGCACGTGCGGATCGCCGCTTTCCGCCAGCTTGCCAATGCGAAAGCCCAGCAGGATTCCCTGCTTTACCCAGGCGTTGGTCTGCCAGCGGCCATCAATCTTCTCGGCGGCGCGGACCGTGCCCGCGCTCAGCGCATCGCGAAAGCGCACGAAAGTCTGCACTACATGAGGTTCGTCCGACGCCCGGGCGCCCAGCGCGTACAGGCGTTCAATTTCATTTTGGAGTTCGTGCATGGCGGGCAGTATAACTGGTCGACAGTGTTGCATGCTGGTTGTTGTCAATCCCGGCGCGACGAGGGCGCATCGAAGAACATCATGGCATGGATTGACGAGCTGCTGAGTCGAACCCTGGTGCTGGTAGCGCATCCCGACGACGAGTGCCTGGCATGCGGCGCCCTGCTGCAGCGCATGCGCGAGCCGCTGGTGGTCTTTGCGACCAATGGTTCGCCGGCTGATCCGTATTTCTGGCAGAAGTATGGCTCGCGAGAGGCATACGCCGCGGTTCGCCGGCAGGAAGCGCTGGAGTCAATGCACGCAGCCGGAGTGAAGGATGTGGTTTTCCTGGCGGATTTGCCTGGCGGCGAGCAGCTTGCCGATCAGGAGCTATTTCGACATCTTCGGGATGCCTTCGACTTGCTGGCCGACCTGGCGCGCCGCCGGATGACGACCGCGCTGCTCACGCTAGCCTACGAGGGCGGACATCCCGACCACGACGCTTGCAGCTTCCTGGCGGCGCAACTGGCAAAGCTGGCGGGTATCCCCTGCTGGGAGGCGCCACTCTACCATCGCGGCGCGGACGGAAGCGGTGTATTCCAGCAGTTCATCACTCCCGATGGCGAGGAGTTCGACGTGCGCCCCACGCCAGCCGAGCAGGAGAACAAGCGGATGATGTGCGCCGCCTACCGTTCGCAGGGGGATTTCCTGAGCAAGTTTGATGTCGCGAAGGAATGGGTTCGCCCGCAGGCAGCTTACAACTACGCCAATCCTCCCCATCCCGGCCAGACGAATTATGAGCAGTGGGAGTGGAAAATGACGGCGAAAGAAGTTTCGGAAGCTTTCGCCGATTTTCTGAGAAGCGTGGCGGAACGCACGGCGGCGCGATAACTTGCAACCAGCCACACCTTCCCAACATTTGTTATTGGCCTGGGTCATGCTCGCGGCCCTCCGCGCATCTCAACATTTGCAGCCGGCATTCAGCCCGGCAGCACGCGCCCAATGCAACCACCGAGGCCACTGTCGATCCTGTACGTCGCCTATCCCCTTCTGGCGGTTTCGGAGGAGAGCGCCGGCGGCGCGGAGCAGATGCTGCTCACACTGGAGCGCAAAGTCGGCGACATGGGTCACCGCACCGCCGTCGCAGCGGCGAATGGCTCGCAGGTCAACGGCCGCCTCCTGTCGACGGGAGACGCTGCCAACGCTCCTGACCAATTTGCCCAGCGCGAACACGAACACCATGTCACCATCCTGAATTTTCTCCACAATCATCCGGCCGAATTCGACCTGATCCACGACGAAAGCGCCAGCTTCTTCCGGATGGCTGCCGAATGCCCCGTACCGGTGCTGGCGACCCTGCATCTGCCGCGATCTTTCTATCCGGCGGACGCCTTTCTCGAAACGCCGCCCAACCTTTACTTCAACTGCGTCTCCCAATCGCAGCAACAATCGTTCCGCGACCTTCCGCTCATCCCGAACTCGGTGCAGAACGGCATCGCGATCGATCGCTTCCCTTTTTCGCCAATCAAGGGTGACTACCTTCTTTGGCTGGGAAGAATCTGCGAGGAGAAAGCGCCGCACCTGGCGATCGCCGCGGCGCAGAGAGCAAGTTTGCCGCTGATCATCGCTGGCCAGGTTTATCCGTTCAGCTATCACAGGGATTATTTCGAACGCGCCGTTCGTCCTCATCTTGGCGCGGAGTCGAACGTCCAGTTCATCGATAGTCCATCGTTAGATCAGAAGATCGAATTGCTGTGCCGCGCGCGCGCACTCCTGTTGACCAGCGCCGTCGAGGAGACAAGTTCACTGGTTGCTTTGGAAGCCATGGCCTGCGGGACACCCGTGGTCGGGTTTCCGCGCGGAGCAGTTCCGGAAATCGTGACCGACGTGGAGACCGGATTTCTGGTGGACAGCGTCGCCGAAATGGCCGCCGCGTTGAAGCGGGTGAAAAGCATTGCGCCGCAGGCGTGCCGTGCCAGGGTAGAGCAGTACTTCACGGCGGACAGAATGGCCCGCGAGTATGTGGCGCTCTATCGCGAAGTACTGGCCAACTCAGCGCACCACGCGGCAGCATAACGCCGCGAGAAAAATAGCTGCCGATCGCTAACCTTCAGCAAGCCAACCAACGCCAGCACTGTCCCTCATCCGGAGCAGACTTCGCATCTAGTGAATCGTGGCTGCGTGCTGCTGCAACAATCCGGCTTCAGAGGCGATCTTCTCCAACTTGAGGCGGTTTTCCTTCTTCATAGGCACAAGCGGCAGCCGGTAATTCTCTTCCATCCGACCCATCATCGCCAGCACGGCCTTCGCCGGGCCGGGGTTCGATTCGATAAAGTTCGCCTGCATCAGCGGCAGATATTTGCGGAACAGCAACTGCGCCGTGTCCCACTTGTTGGCCAGCGCCGCGCCGGTCATGCGCGTCATCTCCGCCGGAATTTCGTTCGATGCGACCGAGATGATTCCCACCCCACCCAGCCCGATGACGGCCAGCGTGATGGCGTCATCACCCGAAAACACCGAGAAATCTTCCGGCACCGAGGCGCACACTTCGGCAATCTGGGCGATGTTGCCGCTGGCTTCCTTCACCGCTACGATGTTGGGCATTTCCGCCAGTCGCAGCAGCGTCGGAGTTTCAATGTTAGTGCCCGTACGTCCGGCAATGTTATACAGCACCAGCGGCTTGCTGGAGGCTTCAGCGATCGCGGCAAAATGCTGGTAAACGCCTTCCTGGGTGGGCTTGTTGTAGTAGGGCGTGGCCGTCAGAATGTAATCCACTCCGGGACGCGAGGAAATTTCGTGGGCCTTGGCCACAGCTTCCCGCGTATTGTTGGAGGTCGCTCCCGCCATGATTGGCACGCGCCCGTTGACCGTCTCAATGGTCACATCCACCACGCGCAGCCATTCCTCATGCGACAAAGTAGGCGTCTCGCCGGTGGTGCCGCAAGGAACCAGGAAGTCGATTCCCGACTCAACCTGCCAATGCACAAAGCGCCGCAGGGCCGCTTCATCGACGCTGCCATCCTGCTTGAAGGGTGTTACCAGATGCTGTACCGCAACCACGCAATCTCATCGTAGAAGAATACCGCTAGTGGCGGAAATCTCAAAAAACGCGTTCACCACAGAGACACAGAGGCACAGAGAAAAAATCACTTCTGTTGATTTGCCGGTTATCCACTTGGCTTCCGTGAAATCAACCTGAGCGCGGAAGACAGAAAAAGAAAGCAACTTGGATTTTCTCTGTGCTCTCTGTGTCTCTGTGGTGAACACGCCCTACAACTGGCTGAAGATGTCCTTGAAGTCGTAGAAGCCGGTTCTTGCCGGCGACCCACTCGGCGGCCAGGACCGCGCCCTCGGCAAAGGTTCGGCGAGACTTGGCTTCGTGGGTCAGCACCAGGCGATCACCCGCGGCGTTCAGCTCCAGCGTATGGGTGCCGGTGACGTCGCCTTCGCGCTCTGAAGTGATATCCAAGTGCACGCCAGTCGCCTGTTCCACGATGCGCTGCATCATCGCCGCCGTTCCCGACGGTGCGTCCTTTTTCTGGATGTGATGACGCTCGGTGATGTGGCCGGCGTAGCCATGCTGCAAGGCCGGTGTAGCCGCTCGCACGATCTGGAAAAACAAGTTCACGCCGTAAGAGAAGTTCGCCCCAAAAACGAATCCCGTCGCCGCCTTCTCCACCGCTTGCGGACCTGGTCGATGTCGCCGTACCATCCTGTCGTACCAACCACCATCGCTTTCCGTTCGCGCACACAGGCAGCGATATTCGCCGGCACTGCGTCGGGCGCGGTGAAGTCAATCACTACATCGAAGTCGCGCAGGTTCTCAGCCACAAGCCAAGCGGCGTCCAGGTTCACGTCCGCATCGATGATCTTCACCTGGTGCCCGCGTTCGGCAGCCACTTCGGCCACCAGCGAACCCGGTCTTGCCGCGCCCCAGCACCAGCAGCCTGAGCGCGCTCAATCGAACACCTCGGGGTCAACTTCGGTGAAGAAGCGCGCGTGCAACCGTCGTACTGCTTCCGGCACGTCAGCCTCGTCGACTACGAATGTCAGGTTGATCTCCGAAGCGCCTTGCGAGATCATGCGCACGTTGATGTCGCGGATGGCGTCGAAGATGGCGGCCGCCACCCCGGGCGTGTCGCGCAGGTTCTCGCCCACCAGGCACACGATGGCCTTCCGTCCGGAGTACTTAACGAACGCCAGCTTTTCCAGGTCGGCAGCGATCTGCGGGATGGCCTCGTTGGAATCGACTGTCAGCGAAATGCTGACCTCGGAAGTCGAAACCACGTCCACGGCGCAGCTGATGGCGGGCGAAAATCTCAAACACTTTCGCCAGGAAGCCGTGGGCCATCAGCATGCGCGCGGCAACAATTTCCACCACCGTGATGCGCCCCTTGGCGGCGATGGCCTTGAACATGGAATGCGAGCGCGGGGTGCGCGCCAGAATGCGCGTACCCTCGTTCGACGGGTTGCGCGAGTTCAGCACCAGCACCGGAATATTTTTCTCTACCGCCGGCAGCACCGTAGCCGGGTGCAGGACCTTCGCGCCGAAGTACGCCAGCTCAGCGGCCTCTTCAAAGCTGATCAGCTTGATGCGACGCGCGTCGGGACAAATCCGCGGATCGGTAGTCTTCATCCCATCCACGTCGGTCCAGATTTCGATGCGCGCGGCGTTCAGCCCGGCGCCTACCAGCGCGGCAGAAAAGTCCGAACCGCCCCGGCCTATGGTGGTCGTCACGCCTTCGCGGGTTGCACCCACAAAGCCGCCCATGATGGGCACGCGTCCCTGCTCAATCAGCGGCTTGATCTGGTCCTGCAGCCGGTCGTTGATCTCGTCCACCTGGGGGATGGCGCGACTGTGTTGCTTGTCGGTAACGATCACCTGGCGGGGATCGATCAGCGTCGCGGGAATATCGCGGGCGAGGAATGCCGGCACGGCGATCATGCTCGACAGCCGTTCGCCAAACGAAACCACGTAGTCGGAGGTGCGGGCCGTCAATTCGCCTACAGCGGAGATGCCGCGCAGCAACTCGTCGAGCGAGTCGAACTCCGCGCCCAGTTGCGTGTGGAGATCCGTGTGCAAGCCGGTGCCCAGCAACTCTCCGGCCGTCAGGTAATGACGTTCGCGCAGGCCGTGGCAAATTTCCAGCGCCCGATCGCGCTCGCCCTTCCCGGCCGCGGCGGCCATGGCCAGCAACTGGTCGGTGACCTTCGCCATGGCGCTGACCACGACAAAAGGCCGCTCCGGCAAGCGTTCCTTCACGATGCTGGCGACGCGGTCGATGGCGGTGGCATTCTCGACCGAGGTGCCACCGAACTTCATCACGATCACGGCTGCACCACCCGTAACTTCGCCGGCTCACGACAGCAGACCCTGAACTTTCAGCAGTTCGGCATTCAGCAGCGCCGCGCCGGCAGCTCCGCGAATGGTGTTGTGGCACAGCACGGTGAACTTATAGTCCAGCACGCCGCAGGGACGCAGGCGTCCCACGGTCACCGTCATGCCCCGTCCGCGGTCCACGTCGAAACGCGGCTGCGGACGATCACGGCGCGCATCGTAGACCACCGGCTGCGCGGGCGCCAGCGGCAGGTTCAACTCCTGCGGCGTCGACCGAAACCCGTTGAGCGCGGCAATGATCTCGTCCATCGACGCCTTCTTCTTCAGCTTGATGGACACCGACTCCGTGTGGCCATCTTCCACCGCGACGCGGTTGCAGTGCGCCGTCATGCTGAAGCTGGCCTGCTCCACGTGATCGCCATCCAGTTGACCGAGGAGCTTGCGCGTCTCCTCTTCCATCTTCTCTTCTTCTTTCGCGATGTACGGGAATCACGTTGCCCAGAATATCGAGCGAGGCCACACCGGGATATCCCGCGCCACTGACTGCCTGCATGGTGGTGACGAACAGGCGACTCAATGCCAAACGCTCGATGCAAAGGCGCCAGCGCAATCACCAGACCGATCGCCGAGCAATTCGGATTGGTCACGATGTAACCGCCTGAATCCTTGCGCCAGGCCTGCTTCTCAACCAGCGCGAGGTGATCGGCGTTGACCTCAGGAATGACCAGCGGCACGTCCGACTGCATGCGAAAAGCGCTGGAGTTGCTGACCACGGCGCATCCAGCAGCGGCGAATTGCGGCTCCATCTCGCGAGCAATGCCGGCATCGAGCGCCGCGAAAATTACCCGCGGCGCGCCGTCCGGCACCGCGTTGGAGACCTTCATCTTGCGCACCCGCTCGGGCATCGCCGTCTTTAAGCGCCAGCGAGCGGCGTCTCCATAACTCTGCCCGGCAGAGCGGTCGGAAGCTGCCAGCCAGGCGACTTCGAACCAGGGATGATCTTCCAGCAACTGGATGAAGCGCTGACCAACAACTCCGGTAGCGCCAAGAATACCGACTTGGATTTTTTGCTGAGACATTTTATGTATGGAAAAATCAAGTTATATCACGATCAATGATAGCGGGACGTGACCGGGGACGCTACCGCTTGTGACGCAACGCCGTTGATAAATCGAGAGCGTTGGCGATTTCCTGCGCGGCTTGCTCGGCCGATTTGCCGTGGACCTGCACCGCGATAGTGGCGCGCCGGTAGTGCGGCAGCCTTCGCTCATACGTCGCTCTGAACGCCTCGGCATCTACAGCCAGCGGCCGGGGATTAACCGAGCCCAGCTCACCCGCAGTTCGGCAACGCTGCAGCATTTCCTCCACCGCCAACTCCAGAAAGACAACTTGCGCGTGACGCGCCCGTAGCCGCTCGGCATTTTCCGGCTGCACGAACGTCCCTCCGCCCAGCGCGATTACGGTTGGCGACGAGACTCGTTCCAACACCTGGCGCAGGACATCGGTCTCGATCTCGCGAAAACGAGGCTCGCCTTGTTGCGCGAAAATCTCATGAACCCGCAGCTTGGCTCTAAGTTCCACTTCGAAATCGAGATCGACAAAGTGCCAATGCAGGTGGGTCGCCAGTGCGCGGCCGATCGTGCTCTTTCCCGCAGCCATGAAGCCCGTCAGGGCGATGACCGGCTGAAGCAGTTTGGGTTCCCCGGATTTGGACGATTCCGGCATGGATAGAAGGTTAGGCCGAAGATTCCACCTGGGCGGCACAAAGCTTAGAAATCAGGGCTTTGTTCGAATCTTACCATTGCTCGCGTCTAGTCCAGAGGTTGTAGTACCCGTCCACCCTTAGGGGATGTTTGCCTCTTCGGCGTCGGCTAATCTCCCTGCATGGAACTCATACAGATTGGGGTAGTCAAGCAGAAGACGGTGCTGGAAATGGTGCAGGAAATGGCCGCCCGCCAGCTCAGCGAGATTCAGCAACTGAAGAACGTGGCGCAGGACCGGTCACGCACTTCGCGTTCGCAAAGGACACGCTCACGCTGCCGTCGAACGATGTCGCGAACAACACCTGTTTAGGGAATTGTGCGAGGCGAGAGGTTGGCTTATCTCCGATCACTTCTTGGCGATCGGCAGGACCACGTAGTTGGGATTGTGGTAGGTCCCGGTAATCTTCAACGACACGACCGACTCATGCTTGTGCTTCTTCGAGGCCGTCAGCGGCTGGATGACCTTCAGCAAGAATGATTTCACCCCGGTCGTCGCCTTCGACAACTCCGTCTCCAGCGTCATCAGCCCTTGGAAATCGATCTGCTCGGTCTTGAGGTTGTAAGTGCCGCTCACCTGCGCCGACGCTCCAGGTACATCGAAGGTCACATTGTTTAACTTCGCAACCGCGTTGCTTAGTATCACGTGTCCCTTCACATTCGACAGCACCCGTCCAGGATCATAATTCTGCCCACCCATTTTCTCCTGGGTGTCCTCCACTTTGTCAGCCTTGCCCTGCGCCCGAGCGCTTAGAACATCAATGGTCCTTTGCGTGTCAGGATCCGGATACTGCGCACCCGAAATGCCGAAATCACCCTTCAGTCTGATCCGATCCAGGAATCCGCGGTTGTCGGGCGGCAGCGTGATGCTGGTGCGGAATTGAATCGCACCGCTCATCGGTGGCGTTTTCTCGCTGACGAACATTCGTAGCAGGTCTTGTATGCGGGCTTGGCTGGAATACACCTGCAGGTTCGCCGTCTTGCCTGGTTCTTTGTCATTGCCCGCGATAGTCCCAGTGCAAACGATCGTAGTTTTGGCGAAGTGAGCCACCACGGGCTCCAATTCAACATCTCCATCCAATCCATTCACGACGGCGTGGAACTGGGTTGCCAAGTCGAAACTATGCCCGCTATGCATTACCTCGAACTTTGGGGTGTCAGTGGTGCCCTCCACCAGAACGTGTTGCAGAATTCCGTCGAATTTCCCCAGTGAAGTAACGATTCCCGCGACGCCATCGAACTCGTACAGATCTAAATCCCTTAGCGAGTAAGAACCGGAGAGGCGGGTCTGGCCCGCATTGCCTGATTGCCAGGGGCCGAACTTACCTTCAACATCGACCGTCGCGAAAGGTCGCGGAATCTTCACGGTCGTCTGAAAAGTAAAGGCCTGGCCATCTCGAATGTCGCGGACCGTCAGTCGGGGAACGTGGAATTCCATGCTGGCGACGCGGTCCGTTGCCGGAATATCGATCTGCGCACCGTCGGCCACAATCTCGCCAATGGTAAGACCGGACTGCAACGACGCAACCTTCACCGGAGACGACGATTCCGCCGCCGCCTGCTGCTGCTCACTCGGAATGCTGATGTGCAAGCCTTCGGCGCGCACCGTGTCGATATGGCGGATCAGCAGCCCACTGTAACTGCCCGAAATCGTCAGCCGACGAATCGCAATCAGCGGTTGCTGGGCGCCCCCGCCGCGCCGCAACGTCACGTTCTCGGCGGCACATCCCGGGCGCGGAAAATAAAACTGCCGGAAGCTGCCAATCTGCACCGTGCTCCCGGTTTGCTGTTGGAGTGCCTGGGTAATGGACTCCCGCGTAAACGGCCATTGACGAACGTAGATGATCGCCAAGGCGACCAGTGCCCCGAGGAATAGCGCCATTCCAATAAGAACTGTCCGGTGCAGCCTGTTCTGACTGAGGGGAGGGACCTTCATCGGATGCTCTTCTACCTGGGCTGGGATTTGTGTAGACGGCAAGGCGACCCTTCCCTCGTGTAATGTCGAAAATTTGGGTGATACTTCGCTCCTAGCGTTGCGCTTCTAGAGGCCACTCGGTTGGATGTCCTGCGTGCTCTGCGCGGTTTCCCTCGTAGCTTCAGTTTTCGCCGCTTTTGGCTTTTTCGAACAACCGACCGCTCCACTTCGACCTTAGGACGATCAACCCCGTTGGCCCTCATAACTAGGTAGAAAAACCCAGTTCAGCTCAGGGATAGACAGGGCAGACCCTAGTCCTTATGGGCCATATACTCCTCGCATTCATCTCCTCAGGTTTGTGACAGGGCATTAAAGGCGCGGGCCCCTCTCCGTGCCGCAGGGAGAGCTCTGAATGATCAGGTTTTTCGCCACTTTGTGTTTCGCCGCCGGTTTGAGTGCGACCGTGCAACTGCAGGCAAGCGAACCATCGCAGTATCAAACCATCGTTCCCACCACCACCTTAACCATCGAAACCACCAACAACACTTCCGCCGCCTCGTCGTTTCCCGGCTGCGAAATCACCACTGTCACTAACGGCCAATGCGTCGACAACGGCGACCTGAAAGCCAGCAACGTAAGCAAGGTTGACGTACATACCATGCTGTCGCCGTCGCAGCAGGGTACCAAGATTTACGCCACGTACATTCCCTACTGGGTGCACGGCACTCATCCCAACATTGGCTACAGCTCGCAGGACCCCAACCAGGTGACCAAGGAGATCGCCGATCTCACCAGCCGTGGATTTGATGGGGTTCTGGTCGACTGGTACGGGCCGGGCAGCTATGAAGAAGGCGCTACGGAAATTTTGAAGCCCCAGATGGAGCAGCAGAACACCTTGAAGTTTGCCCTGATGATCGATGAGGGCGCCATCAAGTGGTTCTCCTGCTACCCCAATTGTTCAGCCACTACGGCGCTGCTGAACCTGATTTCCTACGCGCGGCAGAAGGGCTACTTCAGCTCCAACGCAGCCATTCGCGACAGCGATGGGAAAACCATCGTTACCCAGTTCGGCATGGAAGCCTACAGCATCAACTGGTCTACCATCGAGAGCCAAAATTCCGACCTGGAGTGGGTCTTTGAGAACGCCGGCGCCTTCAGCAACGCCTACACCATCGGTGCTTACGGATGGCTCTCCCCCAAGAACCCGCTGCAGCAGGGCTACGAAGGTCTCGACTACACGCAGTATTTCCTGCATATCGCCAGCGAGTATCCCTCAAAGAAAAACTGGGCTTCCACCTGGAAGGGTTTTAACGACGTGGTCGCCAGTTGGGCGCCTCCAGGAGGCCGTCACATTCAGCAACTCTGCGGCAAAACCTGGATGGATTCCTGGGCCGCCGTCAGCTCGTATACCGGACGCCTGGACGCCGTGCAGGTCGTGACCTGGCACGACTACGAAGAGGGCACCGAGATCCAGAGCGGCATCGACAACTGCCTCAGTGTCTCGGCGGGCGTTAGCGGTCATGTCCTCAGTTGGAGTGTGAGCGACGAGTCTACCCTCGACCACTACACCGCCTACATTTCCCTGGACGGCCAAAATCTGATGTCACTGGGCGATCTTCCGGTGGGAACTTCGGCGCTCGACCTGGCACCCTTCAACTTCCCCCCCGGCAGCTATCAGGTATTTGTTAAGGCCGTCGGCAAGCCGAGCATCCTGAACAATATGTCGCCCAGCGCCAGCTACATCATCAACGGGGCCCGCATCCACCATTTGTAGGTCTTCCCGTCGTCGCCGGCGGTGGCGAACTTAGCTTCCGCCGCCGGTAACGAACCACCCGATCGTCAGGCCAATCATGATGATGGTGGTTGCCCACGCGATGAAGTTAAACCACGTGCCGTTGACATATTTGCCCATCAAATCGCTCTTGTTCACCAGCAGCAGCATGAAGATGAGCACGAAGGGCAGCACAATGCCGTTCACCACCTGCGACAGAATGCTGATCTTCACCAGGGGAATATTGGGCAGCAGAATGACCCCGCCGCCGGCGATCAGCAGCAGCGTGTACAGCCAGTAGAAGACCTTAGCTTCGCCGAACTTGTGCCCCACGCCCGACTCGAACCCCAGTCCTTCGCAAACCGTGTAAGCCGTCGAAATTGGCAAAATCGACGCCGCGAACAGCGACGCGTTGAACAGGCCGGCGGCAAACAGGATGTAGGCGTATTCCCCGGCCAATGGGCGCAGCGCCTGGGCCGCGTCCGCTCCATCACGAATCTGCCGGATGCCGTGGGCATAGAGCGTTGCCGCGCAGGCGACTACGATGAACCACGCCACCACATCCGTGAACAGGCATCCCAGGATCACGTCCCACCGGGAAGCCTTATATTCGCGGGGAGTGATGCCCTTCTCCACAATCGACGACTGCAGGTAGAACTGCATCCATGGGGCTATCGTGGTACCCACCACGCCAATCACCATGTACAGGTACGACGTGGAGTGGAAAGGGCCCGCATGCGGCGGCTTGAAGGTAGCCACAAAGGCTTCTTTCCAGCTCGGCCCCGCCAGCACGCCCGCAATGATGTACGCAAAGTAGAAGAACGACGCGACCAGGAAGACCTTCTCAACGCTCTTGTAGGTGCCCTTCACCACCAGCAACCACACCACCAACGCCGCCAGCGGAACGCTGATGTAGCGCGAAATATGGAACAGCTCCAGGCTGCTGGCGACACCGGCAAACTCGGCCACCACGTTTCCGAAGTTGGTAATCACCAGTCCCAGCATCATGAAGAACGTAATCCGCAGCCCGTATTCCTCGCGGATCAGGTCGCTCAGCCCCTTGCCGGTGACCGCGCCCATGCGCGCCGACATCTCCTGTACGACGACCAGCGCGATCGTCATGGGAATCATGACCCATAGCAGTTGATATCCGAATTGCGCGCCCGCGGCCGAATAGGTGTAGATCCCGCCGGCGTCATTGTCGACATTCGCCGTAATGAATCCTGGGCCGATTACGGCCAGGAACATCAGGAGGCGGATTCTCCAAACTTTGACGCGTCGAGGATCAGGCATGTTACCGAAGGCTTACGGTGAGATGGTGAAGACAACCCAGAATAAACGCGCTTGAGGAATTGCGCCAATGGCCTCAGTGGCCAGTGGTCAGTGACCAGTGGTCAGCCGATTGTAATCCTGAGCAAAGCCGAAAGACCCGCTGCTTTCCTTGAACAGGAACAGACCCTGCCGAACCCGACTAACCAGGCTGACTGCTCAATGCTGACTACTGCCGGCTACTGCCTATAGTTTCGCCCTCAGCATGTTGATCACGTCATCCGCGGTGATGACGCCCGTCAGCACTCCGTCATCGTCGATCACCGGCAGCGTCAGCAGGTTGTACTTGTCGAAGACCTCGGCGACCTTCTTCTCATCGGCGCCCGGATGGATTGTCGTCATGTGACCGGTACTCAGCATCATCAGCGGCGTGCCCGGAGGTGCCAGCACGATCTTGGCCAGCGGTACCGAGCCCAGCAGCTTGTCTTTATCGCCCACGATGAAAATCGTGCTGACGCTCTCCACGCCGCCCTCGAAGTTGCGCAGCATCTCGATAGCGTCTTCCACCTTGGCGTGCGGTCCCAGCGCCATGTAGTCGGTGGTCATGCGCCCGGCCGCGGTGTCTTCCTCGAAATTCATCAGCCCGGCGACTTCGGCCCGCTCCTCCGGCTCCATCTCCGTCAGGATTTCCTGCGAGTCGTCGGGATGCATGTCGCCCAGCAAATCCGCGGCGGCATCGGGATCCATTTCCTCCACGATATCCGCGGCACGGTCCGAATCGAGCGAGCTCAGAATCGAAACCTGCAGCTTGGGATCGATCTCCTCCAGCGTTTCGGCGGCAACCTCTTCGTCCAGAGTCTCGAACACCGCTTCCCGCTCCGCCGGAGCCAGATCTTCCACAATATCGGCAATGTCCGCGGGGTGCAGTTTAGACAGCCGGTCCAGCGAGATCTTCAGCTTCACCCGTCGCGCCGGATCGATCTCAATCAGGTCGACAAATTCCCACGGAATCAGCCGCGGCGGAATCTGCCCCAGCAGCACCTGCAGAGCCGCCCTCGGCATGGCCCCCTTCAGCAGCCGCCGCATGGCGCCTCGCGCGCCCACGTCCACCGACCCAACCTTCAGGACGATACGGCCATGGCCGGTTTCCTCGTGTATTTCGACGTCGTTGACGCGGACCACTTTGCGTCCGTGCACGTCGATAATCTGCTGATCGAGCAGATCACGCTCCAGCAGCAGCATGCCCTCGCCGCCGCCATATGGGCTCCATTCATCGGCCGAGGTCGAAATGCGCAGCCCGCTGTCGATCAGGCTGATCGCCCGTGCCGGAACCAGCGCGATTTCCGTGCTTGGTCTTCACCACGAACGCGGTGATTTGGCTGGAATTTTCCTGCGGCGTCAGCGCCACTTCGCGCACCTTTCCCGCCTGCGAACCGGTGTTGTCGATCACCGGCGTTCCTATCAGGTCGGAAAGTGACAGCGAAGGCATTGCTGCCAATATATTCGAAGCGTCTCGAATATTTCTCACAAATCCGACAACCGCGCCATAACTGGCCCGCGAGTCGCCCATTCCGGGCGCTGCCGCGTTTTACGAGTGCTGCCTTACTCTGCGAAACTCAAGGTATGTCCTCATTCGTTTGCCAAGCCCTCCTCTTTGACTTGGACGGCGTACTGGTTGATTCCACCGCATGCGTCTCACGCATTTGGGCTGCCTGGGCCCGCAAGCATGGCCTCGACCCCGACTACGTGGTGCACGTCACCCACGGTCAGCGGACCGTCGAAACCGTCGCCAAGGTCGCTCCTCATCTCGACGCGCAGCACGAAGCTGACGAGATAGTGGCCGTCGAGCTGGGCGACACCCAGGGATTGCGCGTGCTCCCCGGGGCGAAAGCGCTGCTGGAGTCGTTGCCACCTGACCGCTACACCATCGTCACGTCGGGAACTCGGCCGCTGGCTACCAAACGCCTGCAAGCTGCGGGACTGCCTGTTCCCCTGCGCATGATCACCGCCGACGACGTAGCCCAGGGCAAGCCTCACCCGGAGCCCTTCCTCGCCGGCGCAAAGCTGTTGGGATTCCCGGCAGAGCAATGCGTGGTCTTCGAGGACGCGCCCTCGGGTCTGCTTGCCGCCCGCGCCGCCGGCATGTTGACCATCGCCCTGGCTACTACCTATCGCGTGGGCGAATTGTCCCGGGCCAACCAGGTCATCCCTAACCTCGAGTCTGTTCACGTCATCCAGCAGCCATCCGGCGAGCTGCGCATGACGCTTCAGAACCTGATTGCAATCGAAGAACACGCTTCCGCCTGATGGCGATTAGCGAAAATCGGCGCCTCGCAACCGGGCATCGCAAGAGGTGATAGCTGTCATCCTGAGCGCCAGCGAAGGACCCCTATACCCATAAGAAGTGTCATCCAACCGAAGGGACCTCGCACCAACCTCGCTGCCCCGCGACACCCTTCGGGGCATCCTTCCCCAACCAACTCTGAATCTAACCCCCTGCACCGTCAGACGCTCCGGCAGGCACTCACCGCAAGCCGCGACCTACCCGGCGGCAGCTTCTGCGAGGTCAAGTTCTCATGCAAAAGTTCGTTATTGATGTCGAAGAAATCCGCCAGCGCGCCGCTCAAAAAATCGACGAAGGCGCTATTACTGACACCTATGAAGGCGATAAAGAGCACACCATCAGCCTTCTAAACGACGCGTTGGCCACCGAAATCGTCTGCGTGTTGCGCTACATGCACCACTACTTCATGGCCACTGGCGTTCACGGAATGGCCGTGCGCGACGAATTCAAGGAGCACGCCGACTCCGAGCGCGAGCACGCCGACAAGATTGCCGACCGCATCCAGCAACTCGGCGGCAAGCCCGACTTCGACCCCGCGTCCCTGCTCCAGCGTTCCGCCTCGCAATACGCCGAGGGCGACACCCTGGCTGACATGATCAAGGAAGACCTGATTGCCGAGCGCATCGTCATCGAGGTCTACCAGCAGATGATCCGTTACTTTGGCGACCACGATCCCACCACCCGCAACATGATTGAGCACATCCTGCGCGACGAAGAAGAGCATGCCAGTGATCTGTCTGATTTGCTTTTCATCATCGATCCCAAGACCGGCAAGACCGAAGGCGAAGATCCCGGCACCCATCCTCTCGACGAGCAGTCACGGCAGCAACGCGGCAGGCAGGCGAAGTCTGCCAACTCGGGCAAGCCGACAGGGAATGGCGGCAATGCTTCCGAAGGCCAGAAGTCTTCCCATCACCGCGAACTCGATGTGCCCATCACCCCGCGGGCGGGCGGCGGCCTGAAGCAGCCGCAACAGCCCAATTTGCGCGGTCAACGAAACGACGAGGGCGTGGGCAATCTGGTCAGCGGCGATAAGACCGTCCTCGACAATCCCCAGCGCAACGAATCCGCCAGCAAACGCGGCCCCGGCAGCGAGCGCCCGGGAAATCAGTCCGACAAGCGAAAAAAGCGCTAAGCAAAGGGCCTTGAAGAGGACTGCCTCGAATGACTGCCGAAAGCTGGCGATGGCTTTCGGCAGTGAAGTGTGGTCCACAAAACCCCAGCCCGGATAGCGACTGTGCACTTAGACCAGGCCATAGCAGCTGGGAGCGGCCAGTTAGCCCAAGACGTAGCGAAGCGGAGTCCTGGCTGAAGCGGAAAAAAGTAACGGAGTCCCGGTAGGGACGGCACGCTTTTAACGCAGATAGGTCAGCCCGTCCATGACAAGCACACCATCCCCCTCGCTTTCGCCAGTGAGGCTCACTTTTGCCGTCCCCATTCGTCTATAAGACTGAATGTCTCGATGAACAGCCACCGTCGAGGTTCTTCGGTTTCACCCTCTGATAGCATTTGACCGTACGATTCTGCCGCTCCCCCGGAATCCTCTAAGTCCAGTTCATGACGCTGAACGTCAGGTATCGATTCGTCGATTTCGGAACCGCCTTCACCAGCGACCCTCGCCCGCGCGAGGAGACGACCGCCTACGACTCCCCCGCTACGCTTCACTCTAATGAGTTAGCTACCGACGTCGGCGCTACCTGCTGGGGACCGAACGAGACGCTTACCGTCATCGATCATCACTTCCTTCGTGACGGGCAATTCCCTTCCGCTTCCGCCGCCGTCCTGCACAAAGCCAACCTCATCCGCGAACGTTTCGCCCATCAGCCACACCCATTGCTGTGGCTGGTAACCCACACGCAACCCGACTTCGACGCCCTTTGCTCCATGTATCTGGCACGCTGGATCGTCGAAGCCCCGGATGCTTTCACCGATTGGCAGCGCTACGGTTTGCATCCGGACGCATGGCTCGCCGCCGCCAACGGCCGTAAGTTCGACTGGTTTCATCCCGACGTCACCGCCGTGCCTGCCGAACATCGCTGGCCGTTGCTGCTGGCCAGTTATGCCTCGCTCCTCGACAACAGCGGGCCCATCACCTGTCCCCGCCAGCGCGCCCTCCACTCCGTTCTCTACGCTGCCATTCAGCGCGGCCGCGACTATCTCAGCCCCACCAGTGGCGCCCAGGAGTTCTTCGATGAGGTTCGCGAAGCTTTGCTCCGCGCTCCGCTCAATCCCATCCGCGACTCCGTTCTCGAAGGCAACGCCCGCTTCGCTCCGGAATTGGAGATGCTTGATCGCGCGGCCGAAGCCTATAAACGCGACCTGCAGCGCGCCCGCAAAGCCATCGTCTATCTGCCTGAGTCCGAGGCGCCCACCCCAAACTTTTTCAAGAGCCCAAAAGAAATCGCCCGCCGGCTCGAACTCCGGCAGTCCGCCGAAGTGGATGCCCACCACCTCACGCTCGCCGACACCTTCCGCATTCCCACCGACGGCATCTATCTGCGCGACCCTGAATGCCAGCTCTTTCAGGAGTGGGCACGGCTCGATCTGGAAAACTCCATCCTTGGCGCTGGCTTCGAGTTCACCACCCTCGCTGCCTCTGGTGGCATTGCCAACGCAGCCCTCAATACCACCGACTATTGCTTCTCTATCGACCCCGAACGCGCCCACGGCCGCCACCTCTACACCGTGTGGTCTCGACTGCAGACGCGCGAGGTCGAGTCTGTGCTCAAACCGCAGGAAAATGGTCCCGGCACGGCTCCTGTGCTTCATCCCGGCGGGGGAGAGCGCTCCAGAACCATGGGCGCACTGCGGGCCGACCCGTGGTTCGGCGGTCAAAGTCCCTCCGGTACGCTGGTTCGCGCCCCCCATGGCGGGACCTTTATCAGTCGCGCCGGCATGCGCAGCGACCTGCGCGACGACGCCGTGGTCGAGGCGGTCCGCACCGAACTGGAATGTTCCATCTATAGCGCCGAATCGCTGGTAGCCGGACCGCAGGTCATCCTTGACGATCTGGCCGCCACAGGGAACGCCGAGGATCTGGCTTCGGTTGAATGCGACCTCAGCCAGCCGCTGGAAATCCCGCCCCCGCGGGAGAATCATCTCCGCTTCGCCAGGGTTGGCTTGCGCTCTGACGTGCCCATCACCACTGACGGCCACGCCGGTATCGGTCTGGCCCGCCAGATCGGCGAGACGCTCTGGCAGGTGCTCTATCCGGAGAAACCGGGCTCAATGCCGCAGGACTTTGAGCAACACCACTTGGTTGTGACACCCGACAGTGTAGGAGTATGGGGAGACCGGGGTATTGCGGTAGCGCAGAAGAACCGACTCGTCGAACCGAACGACTTCACCGTCTCACAACCAGGAAACTGCTCTGCGCGACGATTTTGCCGCCATGGTCGCTATGGTCCGCGACATCGATGAGCTGGCGTCGGACTGGCAGGCATGCCGCGCCCATTCGAAATCCGCTTCCAATCGCGAAGACTTGCAGGACGTCATCACCCGTGGAGAAGTTCTGGCTCACCACGCGACCCGCGTTAGCCACACTCTGACATTGTCGGACCGGGAGATCCTGCGCCGCTTCGCCGACGTCCTCGGGGTGGACCGCCGCCTCGCTACCTTGCGTGATCTGAACGTCGCAGCCGCCGCGCAGCTCGTCCATCTCGACGAAACCCGCCGAGCCGATCGTCAGGCGAGGCAGGCTGATCGAAGCGCGGGCGCACGCAGCAAACTCGAATGGCTGGAAATCCTGGTTGCCGGCTTGATCGCTGCCGGAGCAGTTGATCTTCTAACCCGCAACGCCACCGTCAATCCAACGCTGCAAGTCGCGCTCCTCATAGCTTGGCGGCCCGGTAGTCATCGTCCTCGCAGCATTGTTGCTTAAGCCCTGGCAGCGCAAGCCTCAGGCCAAATCGACCCCCGCCGCCCCAACCTGGCTGTTGATCTCAGCCGGCCTAGCCTGCGCCGCTGCCTGGCTCTTAGGCCTTACGTCGCTCTGGCCAAAATAAAGCAGCATCGCCCGGCGCCCTCCGCATTCCCCCCCCCAACTCTATCGCCACTCGACAACTGGCCCCTAACCCCTAGCCCCTAGCCCCTGTTCCCTCACCACGGATGAAATCGCAACAACCGCTGCCCGCTCGATAACCGCGCCACCGCCAGCAGCACAATGCCCACCACGCAAAGCACTCCCAGGCAATAGTAGATATCGATGTACGACAGTAACTCGCTCTGCGTTATCACCTGCCCCTGGAACAGTTGCAGCGCTCCCAGCGCTGGATTGCTGCCCGCCCCTCCCCGATTCGCAATGACATGCGAGTACTGCGACAGGGTCGATCGCACCGTCGGATCCAGCCGGTTCGCCGTATCCAATAGCCGCGACGAGTGAAACGACATGCGATGATCGAAGATGACCGTGGCCGCGGAAACTCCCAGCGTGTTCCCCAGTTGCCGCACAAAAAAATACGATGTATCCACTTCACTGATGTCCGCTATCGCTGCCTGCGACGTGGCAATGTTCGACGCCCCCAGCAGAATCGGACCTACGGCAAATCCCTGCAACGCCAGCAGTGGTCCCAGCACCAGCCCTGGCGTATCCGGCGTCCAGATGTAGAGAAATGCCGTGCAGGTCGCAAGCTCCAGCACCAGCCCTAGAAACACCGTCCATCGCCCGCCCCAGCGCGGAATAAAAATCCGCAGCGACACCAGCAGGCCCACCCCCATCCCCGCCGCATTCATCGAAATGAATCCGCCGGTCTGGGCCGCGTTGTAATCCTGCACGTGGCGCAGATATTGCGGTATGACGTAGAGCCCGGCGCCCAGCAGCGCCCCCAGAATCATGATGACGAAGAACGACGCCCGCAACGGAACCTGCCGCCACATGGTTCGCAGGTGCAGCACCGGATCCAGATTGTCCACCCGGCTGTCCCACCACAAGAACGTGACAAACAGAACCAGTCCCACAATGAGGGATATCGTAATCCACGGTGACTGGAACCACAGGTCGCGCTCGCCCCAACTGGTCGCCAATTGCAGCAGCATCAGAGACGCGATCAACAGCCCCGCGCCCCACAGGTCCAGCCCCGCCGTTCCTAGCGGGCGATACAGTCTGCCTCGTGGCAGAAACTTCCAGATCAACGCCGCCCCCAGGATGAGAAACGGAAAATCCATCAGGAACGAGACGTTCCAGTGAAACTTGTCGTCCAGGTACCCCATCATTGTGGGATATGGGATCTGTATGGCAAACAGCAGCACATACAGCCAGCTCACCGCGTTCAGGCGCGTCTTTCCCGGAAACATCAGCCCGGCCAGAATCACCGTCCGCACCAGGAAGGCGCCGCCGCCGAACCCCATCACCACCCGCGAGAGCAGCAGCGTCGTCAGGTTATGCGGACTCAGGAAGCAGCCCATGGCCCCTGCGCCATACAGCGCAATGCACAAAAGAAAGTGCCGCCGCGCCCCAAAGACACGCGTCAGCCACGCGGTCAGCGCCATCGAGCACAGAAAGCCCAGGTTGTAGAGAATCAATACCCAGCTGATGGTGTCGGAGCTGGCCGCCACATTACCCTGCATGTCCGGCAATATGACGTTGATGGAAATGCGGTTGGAAATCTCGATGGAGGTGACGAGCCCCACGCTCATCAATATCCGCATGCGGTCGATAGCACTCAGCCGCGCCAGGTCTTCGGTGATCCGCTCACCGTACTCCCGTTCCCACGCCTCCGGGGCATTCGCCCCCATGTAGCTCATCGAGTTCCCCGATTAATGAATGCAGTCGTCGCCCTATTGCCAATGAATGTGTCATCGCGACCGTAGCAAAGCCGGGATCCCCGCGAAGTGCCGTTTCTGCGCTTCGTGGAGTAGGAAGCGGAGTGGAGAGACCTGCTTTCCTTCACCCAACAACCAGCTCCATGACGAATCAACTTTCAAAAACAAGCTGTCATCCTGAGCAAAGCGAAGGACCCCTATTCCCGCAAAGCCGCCTCACCCAACCAGCGAATCGTAAGGACCTGCTCTCTCACCCACAGCGTCAAGTACCAACGCGGTACAACCGCTCATCAGCTAACCCACTGCCTTCCCCTACCGCGTATAAATCGTAGCCTCCACATTCATCCCCGGCCGCAACACCATCTTCCCGTCCCTGGGCTGCTCCACCAGAATCTTCACCGGAATGCGCTGCACCACCTTGATGAAGTTTCCCGTCGCATTTTGCGGCGGCAGTAGCGCCTGCTGCGACCCCGTCGCCCCGGCGATCGAATCCACCGTTCCCTCGACGTATTTCTCATACGTGTCGATGCGAATCCGCGCCCTCTGCCCCGGACGCACGTGCGCCATCTGCGTCTCCATGAAGTTCGCGGTGATAAATACCCGCTCCAGCGGCACGATCGTAAACAGCAACTCGCCCGGCGAAACATATTGCCCCAGGTTCACCGTCTTCTGCGTCACCTGCCCGTCAATCGGCGCCGTAATCGTTGTGTACGTCAGATTCAACTCCGCTTGCTCCAGCGCGGCCTTGGCCCGTTCCACGTTCGCCAGTGCCGACTTGAACGCCGCCTCCGTGATCGGCACCTGCCGCTCGCGCGCCTTGGTGCTCAGCAGCGTCGATTGCGACTTGGCCAGCCTCGCCTTGACGGAGTTGCTATTGGCGCGAGCAATGTCCACCGACTGCTGCGCTGCGGCCAGTTGTTGCTTCGCCGCCTCCAGATCGCTGGAAGCCACTCGCGCCGCGGCCTCCACTGCGTCGTACTGAAACTTGGAAACATCATCCGTCGTCAGCAGCGGACGATACCGCTCCAGGTCCTGCTGCGCCCGCGTGTTCGTCGCCTGCTTGGCCGCCAGGTTCGCCTTCGCTTGCAGCAGATTTGCCGTAGCCGCCTGCTCCAGCTGCGCCTGCGAGCTCAAATAATCGGCCGCGTCAGACTCCTTCTGCGCCGCGGCGCTACCCGTGTCGTTCGTGGTCGTATTCTGCGTCAACCCGATCTCCAACTCCGCCGAATGCGCCTCCGCCTTGGCCAAATCCAGCGCCGCCTTGGCCTGGTCCACCTGCGCCTGGTATTCCCGAGGATCAATCTGCAGCAGCACCTGCCCCTGCTTCACCGGCACGTTGTCGTTGATCATCAACTGAATCACGTATCCCGGCACCTGCGGCGCCATCGCCGTAATGTGGCAGTCCACCTGGGCGTCATCGGTGGTAACCCTCCCCGACCAGATCCACGCCACAATCAGCGCCGCGATAATCAGTGCCGCCAGCACACCCTTGGTCATCGGGCTCAGGCCCACAAACTTCTCCCATACCAATTGGGGAGGACTTCCCGCTGCGGCGGGACTGGCTGTTTGCGGCTCAGGAGCCGGCGTTATTGGAGGAGCGCCCATACGCTTATGTTTTCCTCACTTCGAATACGTGTCTTCAATGTTGCCCATCGCCCGCGCCAGGTTCGCCCGGGCCTGATTGAAGCGATACAGCGCCGCAATCTGGTTATCGCTGGCGCGGGCCAGTTCATCCTGCGCCGTAATCACTTCAATGTTGGTGGTCACGCCCGCCGCAAACCGCCGCCCAGCCTGCGCCACCTCGTCATTCGCCAGCTTCAGCCCAATGTTCGCCACTTCCACCGAGCTGCGCGCCGTCTCCAGATCGTCCAACGCGGTTTTCACCTCGCGCACAATGCGCGCCTCCACTTGCCGGCGGTTTTCCTCGATCCGCTGTTGCTCCAGCGACGCCTTGGCCGACTCCGCCTGAATCCGACCACCGGTGAACAGCGGAATATTTAACGCCAGCGCATACGTATAAGCCGGAATCGCGTCGCTGAAATGCTCGCCCTGGTAGTACCAGAAGCCGGAAAAATCCAGTTGCGGATAGCGTTGCTCCGACGCAGCCTTGTGCTCCAGTTCGGCCATGCGCTGCTGCGACTTGATCGCCAACATCTCCGGACGCGCAGCCAGCGACTCATCCAGCAGCACCGCCACGTCATACGCCGGCAACCCGAAGAACTCCATGTGATCCACCACCTCGGGCTCCTGGTCGCGTGGCAGGTCCAACAGTTCCGCCAGCACATACGTCGTGGTGCGCGTCGAGCTCTGCGCGTCGATCAGCAACTGCTTCTCGTTCTGCAGTTCCACATTGGCGCGCAACGTGTCGATGTTCAAACCGATTCCCGTCTTTTGTAGCTCCTGCGCCTGGTTGTACAGCCGCTCGGCTAACGCTACCCGCGATTTCGCTGCCTCATACGTCGCCTGCGCCCGCAGCACCAGCAGGTACTGGCTCACCACCGCCAGCGACACGCCTTCCCGGCTTATCAACTCTTCCGCCTGCGCTTCTTTCACACCTTCCTTGCGGACCTGGTAGGTTCGAATCTCCGGCAAATCGAAGATCGTCTGTGAAAACGCCGGCCCCGCCTCGATGAACTGATACGGCCCCGCCGGCTTCGGATCGGTCCGCTCCACTGACTGGAAGTTGTACTGGTTGAGCGAGGTTCCGGCCGCCAGTCCCGCTTGCGGCAGCAGCGGCGCGCGCGCTATCTGCCGGTCGCGCTCGCTTTCCAGGCTCAGAATGTGCGCGGTGATCCGCTGCGGGTTCTGCTTCAGCGCCAACTGCACCGCTTCCTTCAGCGTCAGCCGCAACTTCGGCGGAGCTGCCGCCTGCCCGCCCTGCGCCGCGCACAGTTGCGCTGCCAGCGCCAGCCACAGCAGCGCACTGCTTCGCCAATTGGATTGCCTGCACATGATTCGGGCCCAGACCGCTTTCGCACCACCGCGCGCTTCTCCCGCTTCTTCAAACGAGAAAGTTCAGCCTCACGATGGCGCAATGGGTAGTGGAATTTTATCTGTTAGGTGAGGAATTACAACAGGCTTCGTCGCTACCGCGCCGCTCGCAAACGGCGACGCAACGGACATCTTCCGGGAGAATCATCCGCCACGACATAACTCTGGCTGGCAACCGGATCATCAGCCCCGGACTGGCGTGGTACACATTGCTGGTCCTTGCTGAATCTTAGCTGCTCTATGCGTAATCGATGGGATGCCGCGACAGCCAGCGCTCATCGCGCACCACGCGCATTTGCTTGCCCGCCGATCTTTTCATGCTGCCGGTCAGCTCACGCGTTCTCCAACTGAAGGCCAGCAGAAATCCCACCGCGCCTCCCAATACCCCGCAGGCCAAGGTCTTCGACGCGCGTGCCTTGCGCGCCGGAACGTAATAGCCCAGCAATCCGGTGCAGGCTCCCAGCGCCGCGGCGCTCAACGACGCGCGCGCCGACTGCGACAACACACTCTTCAGCGGCCGCCCATCCAGGTAACTCTCCCGCCCATCCGACAACCCGGAAGCGCCCGACTTCATTAACTTCCGCCCGTAACGCAAATTGGACTTCAATCCCCGTACCGATTCCATCCCGGACTCCTTAGAACCGCGACGACCGAACGGTCGCCGACCGACATTCCGCCTAAGAATAAGATGTCACTCCTGGTTTCATTCGTCTGTGCTGCACGTCACAATCATCGCGATGTTGAACCTGCTGTAACGTGACTGACGGCACGACGGCAATCCGCATCGCCTCGCCGGCGCGTATCCCTTAAAGAGGCCTGATTAAGTCTCGCTTTGAAGGGGCGGCTGTGCGGCCGGAAAAAGACCTGAGCTTTGTGTTAGTGTGCCGATAAGCGCTTTGTTTAGGATCGGCAGCGAGGCAGCCTTTAATCCGACGAGCCGTCCAGTGAAGTTTTCGGCACCGTGTCTGGCCGCAGCGGAAACTCGCTGTTCACGGAAGCTTAACCGAACTCACATTCGCGCCGAAATTCATTTGTCTTGTAACTTTTTTTGGCTTCTGCGATCTCATAACCAGCAACCTTTGAGGTATTCGGTATGCCCGACGAGCCCCACCCTCCGCGCGAGGAACAGCCCGAACCAAACTTAGCCGACCCGGTCAAGATTCCGGGCGAAGATGCGTCGCCGGCGCGCATCCTGCCTAGCCACGGTCCGGCAGGCGAACCCGTGCGCAGTGTCTCCTCCCGCGAACGTAAGGGGATGAACCGTCGCGAACTGCTCAAGCTTCTTCCGGTGGCTGCGTTGGGCGCGTTCGCCATTCCCAAACTCCGCGAGCCACTGCTGAAAGAAGGCCTTGGCTTCAGCGATTGGGCTTCCGCCGAACTGTTCAGCCGCCACCGGCTGGCGCGGACCTTCAGCGATAACGAAGTCGTGCCCTTCGAACGCTTCCCCTACAACTTCTATGATGTAGCCGATCCCGGCGTCGATCTCGAGAAGTGGACCCTCACCGTCGAAGGACTGGTTCAGCGTCCCGGCGACTACACTCTCGCGCAGATCCAGGCCCTGCCTAAGCAGACCCAGAACACGCGCCACGTCTGTGTCGAAGGCTGGGACGTCATCGGCAATTTCGGCGGCGTCCGCGCCTCCGACTTCCTGCGGTGGATAGGCGCCGACACTTCGGCCCGCTATCTGGAAGTCACCTGCGTCGACGAATATTACGAATCCATCGACATGGCCAGCATCCTGCAACCGCAAACGCTCTTCTGCTACGAGATGTACGGCAAGCCGCTGGACCGCGGCCACGGCGCGCCGCTCCGCCTGCAGATGCCCACCAAGCTGGGCTACAAGCAGGCCAAGTATCTCGATACCATTCGCGTGACCAACGTCCTCAAGGGCGGCATGCGCGGCTACTGGGAAGACCAGGGCTATAGCTGGTTCGGAGGACTGTGAACATGGCGACCAAGGCAATTCCCCTCGAGACCAAGGCGGCCGAGCCGATCACCGTCGTCTACGAGCACCCGTTCGTTGTGCGCTTCGCCCACTGGCTTAACGCCATCGCGCTCTTCGTGCTCATCACCAGCGGCTGGCGCATCTATCTCGCCTTCCCCAGCTTCGGTCCCAAGATTCCGCAGAACAACTTCGTACCCATTCCGCCGTCGCTTACCCTCGGCGGATGGCTGGGCGGCGCGCTGCAGTGGCACTTCACCTTCATGTGGATCTTCGTGGCCAGCGGCCTGATGTACGTCGTGTACCAGCTCGCCACCGGCCACTGGCGCCAGGTCTTGTTCCTGCCCCGCGACATCAAGGGCGTGTGGCCCATGGCGCGCCATTATTTCCTCTTCGGCCCCAAGCCCGAGGTCGATGAAGCCTACAACCCGCTGCAAAAACTCGCCTACACTTCGACCATCTTCTTCGGCGTGGTCTCCACCCTCACTGGAATGGTGATGTACAAGCCGGCGCAGTTCTGGTGGTTGGCCTGGCCCATGGGAGGCTATCACTATGCCCGCATCTGGCACTTTCTCTCCATGTGCGGCTTCGTGGCCTTCATCCCCGGCCACCTCATCATGGTGCTGCTGCACGGCTGGAACAACTTCTACTCTATGCTCACCGGCTGGAAGCGCGACCCCGAATACCTCGACTAACTTCCGGTCCATCGCAAGGCGGCTCGGCACAGAAGCAAAGAAGCCACGAGTACGAGAAAAGCCTTCGGGAGTCGCACTCGCTTGTCCGTGCAAGAATTGTCATCCTGAGCGCCTAAGAATTGTCATCCTGAGCGCCAGCGAAGGACCCGCTATACCGACGGCAGCGAAGGACCCCTATACCCATAAGAATTGTCATCCTGAGCGCCAGCGAAGGACCACGGGAACCTTCTCTGCCGCCAGCAACAGCCACCAGCGTTCTCTTCTCTCCAGTCACGATTCAAAAGCCCCTAAACAAAACATGGGCAGTGGACCAGTCCCTGCGGTCCCTCCTGCCCAATCCCGTTTCGGCCTCTTGCTACGTCTTAGTGCTTCATCTGATCTTGCTGGTCGTTCTTCATATTGTCATTCTTCGTGCTGTCACTCGGCGTCGCAGTCGTGGTCGTTTTCTTCTTCTTCGACGACGTTTTCTTGCTGGTGGTCGCCGAGCTGTCGTTCTTCATGTTGTCGTTCTTCATGTTGTCGTTCTTCATGCTGTCACCCGACGACATGTTGTCCTTCTTCATGCTGTCGCTCGACTGCGTCTGGCTGCTGTCCTGCTTCATGTTGTCCTGCGCAAACGCGCCCAACGAACCGGCCAGCATGCACATGGCCATGACACTCAAAATCTTCCGCTTCATGATTTCAATTCCTCTAAGCTTGAATTAGCAGCACTCAACCGCTGCCAAGTTATGAGAATCGCCACGCTCGAAAAAGTTACGCCTCCGAGCCGTTGTTTATCATGCGCAAGCGCAGCCAACCGATCCAGCCTGTCATCCTGCATTGTCCCCAACCAACAGGTTTGTCATCCTGAGCGCCAGCGAAGGACCCCTATACCCGGCAGGAAGTTTCATCCCGACCAAGGGCTTTAGCCCGCTTGAAGCGACCTGCGCCAACACTCTGGCTGGCTGCACGCGCCCTAACAAATACCGTCATCCTGAGCGCCAGCGAAGGACCCCTATACCTGGTAATCCCGTTCCGACAACAACGACCGCCGACCCGTTCGAATCACTGCTGACATCAGCCCCTCTCCGAAATTTATTCACCAGAAAATTGTCTGGTCGCGATGCCCGCTCCCTGCATCCAATTGTTCGACGCCACATTCGCCAGATCGCCCGAGTACCAGGGGCTAATATGGCAAGCGAATTCAAAATCGGACAAACTGTTCGTCTCAAGTCAGGCGGACAAGAAATGCTCATCAAGGCCGTAGGCCAAACCCCTGATGGAAAAATAATCGCGTGGTGCAGCTGGGCGGAGGGCGCTTCCAAACGCGTCGAAGCTTTTCCTGTCGCCACGCTCGAGCCCCTGAAGCTTTAACCACCTTCGCGACCGTCAGTTTCAAGTTCTTGCAAGCATCAGCAAAAAAGTGTCCCCGAACGTGCGAGCTTTCATCATGAGGGGGCTGACAACGACGTGAAGCGACCTGCGCCAACACTCTGGCTGCACGCGCCCCCTAAAAAATACCGTCATCCTGAGCGCCAGCGAAGGACCTCTATACCCGGGAGGCCCGACGAAACTAACCACTAGCCCCTGGCCCCTGGCCACTGATTACTGTCATCCTCAGCGCCAGCGAAGGACCCTAATACCCGGCAGGAAGTGTCGCCGCGATCGCACGCGGTGGAGTTTGTCACTGTAGTGGAGGGACCTGCTCAATCATCCGCCCAACGCCCTGTTCCGCTTACCAACGTGGCTCGCCGATCTTCCCTCCTGACCACTTCAATGCGAATACCCCACCTCTCCCGCGCCCAGTATCTGCCCGGTCGCCGCATCCTGCACCAGCACCGCCACCTTGAGCTGCGCAATCTTCCAGTCGGCCTTGGGCGCAACATCCACGCTAGCGTCAAACTTCCCCTTGTCCAATGTGCCTACCTCGCGCAACTGCCGCACCACCGCCGCGTGATGCAACGTCCGCCCGCCATTCTCGCCCTTGCCGACCTGCGTGCTTAGTCCATCTTCCGTAACGGCCAGCAGTACCTTGGCCCGCTCATTCTCCGGAGCCGCCACCGCGATCCGCAGCTTGTTATTCCCTTCCCATTGCAGCGTGACCTTCGCCGGCTTCGGGTCCTTCGCCGCAGCCCCAATCTTCTGCCGCACATCGGCCAGGTCGTTGCCCACAAATTGCACCCGTCCGTCGATCACCATCTGCGGTGTGTACGGCGAGTTCAGCTTGAACTGCTTCGCGTAGTCGCCCTGCCTCTGGCTGAACTGCGCTGACGAAAATCGGTCTGTCCACCCTATGTAGTTCCAGTAATCGACATGCTCGCCCAGCAGGATCAACTGCGTCCCCTCCGGCATGGGCTTCTGGCTCAACTCCAGCAGCGCCGCATCGGCCGGCGGACAACTGGAACAACCTTCCGAGGTAAACAACTCCACCACCACCGGGTTCTGCGCCATCGCCTGGCCGCAGCATCCCAGCACAAGAACCAATGCAACATACCCAAGCGCCAACTATCTTTTTCATGACGCCCTATAAGACTCCCCAACCCGCGAATTGTTTCAGCTCGGTCGCTGTAACTTCGTCCCGCCTGGCGTGTCTAATACTTGCTACGTGTAAAATTCCGACTTTCCATGGCAAACTGCCAGCACTGACGTGACTGCGGAAGCTCCCAGCACCGGCCCTGTGACCGGCGACTCGCCGGCCGAGCGCGATGCCGCCCTCATTGCGCGCATCCTCGCGGGCGAGCGCGAACTCTTCCATGACCTGGTGCGGCCCTACGAAAAGAGCGTTTACATGGCGACATTCTCCATCCTCCAGAATCCGCAGGACGCCGAGGACGCCGCCCAGGAGACTATCCTCAAGGCGCTCAAGAACCTGCGCACCTTCCGCGCCGAATCCAAGTTCAGCACCTGGCTCATCTCCATCGCGGTAAACGAAGCGCGTGGCCGTCTGCGCCACGACCGTGTGCTCAAGTTCGAATCCGCCGACCACACGCCGGAAGAAGAAGAGGGCAGCTTCACCCCGGCGGTCATCAGCGACTGGCGCGAAGTTCCGCTGCAAGCGCTGGAGCGCAAGGAGCTTCGCGAGATGCTGCAAAAAGCCATCGCCAGCCTCCCCGAAATCTATCGCGAGGTGTTTGTGCTGCGCGACGTGGAAGAATTCAACATCGCCGACGCTGCCAGGACTTTGGGCGTGAGCGAAGGCGTCATCAAGACCCGGCTGCTGCGCGCTCGTTTGATGATGCAGAAAATTCTGGCTCCGCAGTTGGCTACCAAGGGTGGGGGATTATTCAGTTTGTTTCGCAGTAAGGCAGGTGGGGCATGGTTCTAAACTGCAAACATGTGTGGGATCAAATTTCGGACTACATCGACGGCCAGGTCGCCCCTGAGCTGCGCGAAGCCATCGAAGTCCATCTGGCCCACTGCCGTCATTGCGCCGCCGTGCTCGACTCCACCCGCAACATCCTGTACCTCATCGCCGACGACCGCACCTTCGAACTCCCCGTGGGCTACAGCGACCGCCTGCACGCCCGCCTGCAGGAAGAACTTACCAGCAGCCCGGACCCATCCACCCCGGAGGCGTAAGGTCATAACGGTTCACGAATTATCAGGTACGGATTGTCAAGTAAGGTTGTCATCCTGAGCGCCAGCGAAGGACCCCTATACCCGTAAGATATTTCATCCCGACCGGAGGGACCTTCTGTTATCACCAGCTAACTCCGCTGGCGCGTCAGCCAAACATCACTTCGGCTTCTTCACTGGCCACTGGCCACTGACCACTGACAACTGCCCTTTTGTCATCCCGATCGGAGCGGAGGGACCTGCGGTTTCTTCCCCATGACACAGAAATGTCGACCAGCTATTACCCTCAACCAACCCCTAGCCCCTAGCCCCTGCCCTCCACCCCATTCCGCAGACCAACTGACTGCTGACCGCTCACTGCCAATTACCGTCACCCTTCCCGATGAAACCACGCATGCGTCACCACCTCCGCCACCACCAGCAGCAACGTCAGCACGGCCGCCCCCAGCTGGAACCATCTCCGCCGCTTTTGCTCCGCTGTCAATGGCCGCAGCCTCCATGCCGCCGATGGATTTCTCCGCAATTTCTCTTCATTCCACAGCAGCAGCAGGCTCACCAGCGCCCCCACCGCCCCAATCGTCAGCAGCGGAACCCGGATCGCCTCCTGGTGAAAGCCCTTCGCCGGACCGCCCGCTCCCGCAGCCAGTAGCGATGTCAGTCCCAGCGCCACCCGCACTCCGCTCAGCCCCACTGCCGCCACGCACAGGCTCTCCGCGGCAGCCAGCGCCAGCGACCCCCAGGTCAGCAGCCGCTGCGCCGTCCTCGACGCCGGTTTCTCCCCATCCAATTCCTTCATTCCTGCGTACCTTTTCTGAAGATTCCCACGCTTATGACCGCCGGACGCACCTTCGGAGCCCTGTAACTTTATCGAAGCCTCCGACTCTAATCAAACAGGTCCTCGGTCATTCAGTGGGGTGAGGAATTTATGTCGAACTTCCAGATTTCCAACATAAGAATGCGCTTCGTTCTTCCGGCCTTGATCGTTGCCGGATTGTTCGCGTCCTTCCTGATGCACGGTGTGTCCGCCAGCGAAAAGTCTACCGCGCTGCCCAAGCCTGCGGTCGACGAAACCCTCGCCGGCACGCCCGGCCAGGAAAGCGTCGTCATCGCCGGCGGCTGCTTCTGGGGTATCCAGGCTGTCTTCCAGCATGTGAAGGGCGTCATCAGCGCCACCTCGGGCTACTCCGGAGGCTCATCCAGCACCGCCGAATACGAGATCGTCAGCACCGGCACCACCAACCATGCCGAGTCGGTCAAAATCGTCTTCGATCCGTCGAAGATCACCTTCGGCCAGCTCTTGCAGGTGTTCTTCTCCGTCGCCCACGATCCTACGCAACTCAACCGCCAGGGTCCCGACGACGGATCGCAGTATCGTTCCGTCATCTTCTACTCCACGCCGGAACAGAAGAAGATTGCCGACGCCTACATCGCGCAACTGGATCAGGCCAAGGTGTACCCGCACAAGATCGTCACCCAGGTCGTGGCCTTCAAGGCTTTCTACCCGGCAGAGGGATATCATCAGAACTACGCCAGGCTGCATCCCGATAACCCGTACATCGCGCGCTATGATCTGCCGAAAGTGGCGAGCTTGCAGCAGATGTTCCCCCAGCTCTATCGCAACCAATAGTGAGCTCGCCTTTAGGCCAGCTTCCAGGCCAGGTCTCCTGTCTCAGGTAGAGCTGGCCTTTAGGCCAGCGTCAAGGCCAGATTTCATGTCTCAGGTAGAGCTGGCCTTTAGGCCAGCGTCCAGGCCATTTATTTCTGTCGGTGAGTCGGCTTCAGCCGACGACACCGCAGGTGAAGAGCAACTTGCAGCGACGCACAACACCAATTCGCATCATCGAGATGAATCGCCATGAGCAACCGTAGAAATTTTCTGAAATCAGGTTTCCTCGCACTATCAGGAGTCGCCTTTATGAGTATCTTCAAGAGCACCGAAACCGAAGCCGCCCCCACTGCCTCCGGCTTTGTCGAGATTGTTGAGTTCAAGGACAACGGGGAAAAGATTGGCCCCAAGCGTGTTCCCAAAGTCGTCAAGACCGACGCCGAGTGGCGCGCCCAGTTGACCCCCGAGCAGTTCGATGTCACTCGCCACAAGGGCACCGAGCGCGCCTTTACCGGCCAGTACTGGAACGTCCACGATAAAGGACTGTTCCGCTGCATCTGCTGCAAGAACGCGCTGTTCACCTCGGCCACCAAGTTCGACTCCGGCACCGGCTGGCCCAGCTTCTGGGCGCCGATCGCCAAAGAGAATGTCAAAACCGCCGGCGACATGAGCCTGGGTATGGAGCGCTCGGAGGTCCTCTGCACCGAGTGCGACGCCCACCTCGGCCACGTCTTCGACGACGGCCCCCGCCCCACCGGACTGCGCTACTGCATGAACTCCGCCTCACTCGATTTCGTGAAGGCGTAGCTACGGCACAAAACCAACGGGTGCCCCGGGTCTCGCGCCGTTCGAGACCCGGGTCCTTTACACACCATGAACTACGTCTGTCATCCCGACCGACTCTGATCACTCAAAACATCTGTCGTCCGGAGCGCCAGCGAAGGACCCCTGTACCCGTAAATAAGTGTCATCCCGCCTTTGGCAATTGGTTCCGCGACTTGTCATCCTGAGCGGAGCATTCGCGCGCCTTTCGCGAATGCGTAGCCGAAGGACCTGCGGTTCGCCGGGTGCCCCGGGTCTCGCGCCGTTCGAGACCTGGGTCCTTTACACACGATGAACTACGTCTGCCATCCCGACCGACCCTTATCACTCAAAACATCTGTCATCCTGAGCGCCAGCGAAGGACACCTATACCCGCAAATAAGTGTCATCCCGCCTTTGGCAATTGGTTCCGCGACTTGTCATCCTGAGCGGAGCATTCGCGCGCCTTTCGAATGCGCAGCCGAACGACCTGCGGTCCCGTCGGGAAGCCGATGCCCTTGCACCGGAAACGTCGCGCAGTACCCAACTGGCCGCTGACCACTGACCACGCACTGTCCACTGGTCTCTGTCATCCTGAACGATAGCGAAGCCACCTATACCCGGCAGGCCGTGTTATCCGTCTGCAAGCGTCATCCCGACTGAAGCGCAACGGAGCCGAGGAACCTGCGTTTCCCGAGCGCGAAACGATCCCTGCTCCACCTGACACTCACTCACTCCAAACAACAGTTCCCCCTTTCCCCGTTTGGGTATAGCATGTTGCTCCATCACCCTCGGAGGAGCGCCATGACCCCGGTTCCTGTACGCGAGAAGGAAAAATCACCCACCAAAGACCATTTCGTCGAGGCAGCCGTAGCCGAAACCGCCGAAGCCAGCGGCGCCAGCGTCGAGAAGATTCGCGATATCCTCTTTGGCTCCCAGATCAAGAATTACGAAGCCCGCTTCGCCCGCCTGGAAGACACCCTGGCCCGCGAAACCACCGAAATCAAGGACACCATGCAGCGCCGTCTCGATTCGCTCGAAGCCTTCTTCAAGAGCGAAACCGAGGCACTGGCCGCGCGCCTGCAAACCGAGCGTAACGAACGCGAGGAAACCCTTAACCTCATCTCGCGCGACCTCAAGGAATCGGCCGCCCAGCTCTCCAAGAAAATCCTTGACCTCGACAACCGTGTCGCTCAGGACCGCAGCGCCGCCCGCCAGGAACTCATGACCGAGTCGCGCAAGCTGCTCGACGAAATCCGCCAGCGCAACGAATCGCTCAACGCGCTGCTCGAAACCCGCGTCCAGGAATTGCGTCACGGCAAGACCGACCGCTCTTCGCTCGCCGCCCTCTTCGTCGAGATGGCCGTACGCCTGAAAGACGACGGCGACGACCACAAGGACCGCGCCAAACCCGTAAGGGGTGCGGGAGCGTGAGTCTTCCATGGGCGCCTCCCCGACTGATCTGAAGCACGACCCGGACTACGACCGTCCTCACGACGAGCTCGCCGAACTGCGCGCCCTGCTCCTCGGCCAGCAAATGGTCGAGCTCGAAGCGCTTCGCAAGCGCCTCGACGACCCCACTCTCCGCGCCGAAGAAGTCAGCCGCGTCCTGGGCCGCGCCATCGGCCTTGCCCTGCGACGCGACGAAGCCCTGCAACGCGCCTTCTACCCGGTCGTCGAGCAGGCCCTGCAAGTTTCCGTAACCCGGAATCCCGGCATCCTCGCCACCGCTCTTGCGCCCATCATCGGCGAAGCCGTCCGTAAGGCCGTCGCCAATGCCTTCCGCGGCATGGTGGAAAACATCAACGTCATGATGGAGCGCAGCCTCTCCTTTGAGAGCATGAAGTGGCGCTTCGAGGCGATGCGCACCGGCAAGACCTTCGGCGAAATCGCTCTTCTGCGCAGCCTGCGCTACAAAGTCCAACAGGTCTTCCTCATTCACCGCGAAACCGGACTTGTTCTGCAGCACGTCTCCGCCCCCGGCGAAGGTGTCAGCGAAGCCGAACTGGTCTCCGGCATGCTCACCGCCATCCAGGATTTCGTGCGCGACTCCTTCACCAGCAAACAGTCGCAGGACCTGGAAACCATGCAGGCCGGCGAATTCACCATCTGGGTGCACCACGGCCCGCAGGCGCTGCTGGCCGGAACCATCCTCGGCACGCCGCCTCCCGAGCTGCGCGACGTCTTCGCCCGCGAAAACGAACTCATCCACCAGGAATTCGGCGCCGAACTCACCAGCTTCAACGGAGACTCCGCCGTCTTTGATCGCGCCCGCCCGCATCTTCAGAATTGTCTGCTTGGCCAGACTGTGCAGCAGAAAAGGCAATCCTGGTGGTGGCTCGGCGCGCTCGCCGTCGCCGTGCTCATCGTCGTTGCCTGCGGATTTCTCCTGCATCGCCGTACCGCCCGCTGGCAGAACTACCTTGCCAGCCTGCAGCAGCACCCCGGCATCGTTGTCACCAACGCCAGGCAGGATTGGGGACGCTACTACCTCGCCGGCCTGCGCGATCCCCTGGCCGCCGATCCCATTAAGATCGCCGCTGCCTCCGGCATCGCGGTCGACAAGCTCCAGACTCACTTCGAGCCCTATCAGTCGCTCGACCCGGCCTTCGTGCGAGAACGCCAGTTCGAGACCGAGCAACACGCCGTCGAAGACGAGGTTGTCCTCTTCCCGGTGAACTCCAGCACCATCAGTTCGGAGCAGACCATCCGCATCGACGCGCTCCAGTTGGCGCTGAACCGGCTTCTGCTGACCGCCGGCAACCTCGGCCGCCCCGTTCATGTCACCATCTATGGACGCGCCGACCAGACCGGCGCCGAAACCAAGAACGCCGCCTTGAGCGCCCAACGCGCCCAGCATATCCTCGAGGCCTTACGCGATCGGGGTATTCCTCCCGACATCCTCAGCACGGTAGGATTAGGTGACAATGATCCCATCCGTCAGGGATCGGCGAATCGCCAGTTGGAAGTCAACCGCAGCGTCTTGCTGAAAGTCCAGACGCTGCCAGCTCCAGCGCAGCCGTAAGATTCGCAGTTAGCTGTCGCCGTTCATTTCGCATTGCGTCGCTCGCGAACACCAGGGAGTCAGGGCAATGATTCAAAAGAAAATCTGCATGCTGGGTTCTTTCGGTGTCGGAAAGACAAGTCTGGTCGGCCGCTTCGTGCAAGGCATCTTCTCCGCCAAATACCTCAGCACCGTCGGCGTCAAAATCGACAAGAAAGAAATCAAGGTCGGCGACCAGGACGTCCTTCTGCTGTTGTGGGACCTGGCCGGCGAAGACTCCCGCACCCAGGTCCAGACTTCCTACCTGCGCGGCGCCCACGGCTACTTCCTGGTATGCGACGGCACCTGGGCCGAATCTCTCATCACCGCCAAAAGCGTTCACAAGCGCGCTATCGAAGCCGTCGGCAACATTCCCTTCGTGCTGGTCATCAATAAGTCCGACCTGTGGGACAAATTCCAAATCACGCAGCCGGAGTTGGAACAGCTCGAAGCCGACGGCTGGAAGATCAAGCTGACCAGCGCCAAAACCGGCGACGGCGTAGAAGAAATGTTCGCCCTGCTGATGGAAGAAGTGATGCATGCTCCGCCCAAAAACGAAGCCGCCGCCGAGGCCGGCAGTTAGCTTTTCGCTTTCAGCATTTGGCATTTGGCAGTTAGCAGTTAGCAGCTTAGCACTTAGCACTCAGCACTCAGCACTCAGCACTCAAAGAAGTGTCATCCCGACCGGAGCGTAGACGAAGTCGGAGCGTCAGCGGAGGGAGCTGCTTTGGTTACGCCAGAAGCCGACGTCGGCTGGTCATCGAGCCACACACCTGCGACAACTAGCCACTACCACTAACCTCCCTATTTCTGTCATCCTGAGCGCCAGCGAAGGACCCCTGATACCCGGCAGGAATCACCCCGACCAACGGATCTCAGCCCGCCTGAAGCGACCTGCGCCAACACTCTGCCCTCGCTGCACGCGCCCCAAACTCCAAATACTGTCATCCTGAGCGCAGCGCAGCGGAGTCGAAGGACCTGCGTTTCCTCCCTGCGAAACAAACCCTCACCACCCAACACTCCCCCCACGTCTGTCATCCTGAGCGCCAGCGAAGGACCCCTATACCCGGCAATGCTCTCCATAAATCAGCGGCAAAATTTCAGCCGACAAGACAACGTCCGCAGCACTACTGCTCTAAAACACTGCCACCCCAACCTTCACCACGCTCTGCGGTCGAAACTCCGTCGGCGGCATCGCGGCTTTATCCTTCGGAACATCCGCTGCCGCAACTTCCGCCCATACCCCATACACTTTGTTACCCAACGCCGCTACCCCAATGTAATCCCCCAGGAACTCGTCCTTACGCGGCGTAAACGCGTCTCGCGTCCACGCATAATTCGCAAAGCTGGCGCCGCCATCCGTCGACCGCGCCAGCGTCACCGTCGTCTTCCGATTGTCCGCATCCCCGCGTCGGTCATAAAAAATCACGTTGGCCGCACCGCTCTCCGCATCCACCGCCAGCCACTGAAAAAACTGGTCTGTCCCATCATGCGGAGGATTCGAGTTCACCCGCACGGCTTTCGTCCACGTCTTCCCGCCATCATCCGACGTCGCGCAGTAAACCCCAATGTCGCCGGCACGGTAATCGCTCCACGTCGTATACAACCGGCCGTCCTTGCCATGCCGCGCATCAATCCCAATCTGCGGAAACCCGTTCGCCCGGTCCAGTCCCTGCACCGCGAAATAGAGCGGCGCCGTCGGAATCACGCTGCTGCTCTTGCTGAAGGTTGTTCCCCCATCCTGCGACTTGGCCAGCGCCAGCGAGTCGCCGTCCGCCCACACCGCATACACCGTTCCATCCGCCCCCACCGCCGCCTGGAAGCCTTCCACCGCTCCGTTGTCATCCCGCGGCAATCCATGATGCGTGCTGATGTCGATCGGCGCCGACCACGTCTTCCCGCCATCGCTCGATCGCGAAAACAAAATCACCGTCTCATCCAGCCGAAACTCCGTCCATCCCACGTACAAATTTCCCGCATACTTGCTGCCGGTGTTATCGGCCACGATTCCCGGCTTGTCTTCGAACGGAATTCCTTCCTTCGTCGGCTGCGCGATCACCGTGTACTCCTGCGCATCCCACGTTGCGCCTCCATCCGCCGACCGCCGGATGAACACCCCATTCCGCGTCGCCCCTTTCGCCCAGTAGTTCTCCGTCCCCAGCTTGTCGAATGCGATGTAGCACAGGATCGCCGCCCCATGCTTGTCATAGGTCACGGCCACATCGCCGGAAATCTTATAGTTGGGAGAGGCTGTCCCCGTCGCCGACTTCCACGAGTTCCCGCCATCCTGCGAATACACCACGCTGGCGTTCGCCTGGTACGCGGCCACTACCTGAGACGGATTCCCCGCATTCACCGCCATCGACGGCTCATTGTGAAAACCAGCATCTGGCGTCACCGTCACCACGCTGCCGTTCACCATGGGCAGCGGCGCAACCGCAGCCTTTGCCGCCACCTCTTGCGCCCGCACGCTGGCCAACCCTGCCAAAAGCAAAGCGCCAGTCCAGATTAACCACGTACGTCTCATCTTTTCTTCCTTCATACCGACCGAGTTTACGACATGCTACGATTGCAGACATTCCGAGACATTTAGCTGTCTTAGGGGCATCAACGCTGTTTGCCGATTCGGCGACTGCAAGGGCTGCCGTCTGAACGTGCTACCCATTATCACGATTGTTGCCTTGTCCTGGACAAGGTATACAATGCCGCAACACCCAGGCACATCATGGAAATCCCTGTCGAAGCCGATTTTGGCGCGGTACTGGACGCTGCTCCGGACGCGATGCTGGTCGTCGATCAACAGGGTCGCATCGTGTTGGCCAACGTCCAAAGCCAGCAGCTCTTCGGTTATGCCCCGGCCGAGCTCATCGGCCAGAAGATCGAAATCCTGGTGCCCAGCCGCTTCCGCGCCAAGCATCCCGGCCACCGCTCCGGCTATTTCTCCGGCAACCCGCACGTCCGCCCCATGGGCGCAGGACTCACGCTTCACGGCCTGCGCAAGGACGGCAGCGAATTCCCCGTCGAGATCAGCCTCAGCCCCTTGCAGACTCCCAAAGGCCCCATGGTCATCAGCGCCGTGCGCGACGTCACCGCCCGCCGGGGCGCTGAAGACAAGTTCCGCGCCCTGCTGGAATCCGCTCCCGACGCCATGGTCATCGTCGACCAGCACGGCAAAATCGTATTAATCAACTCGCGTACCGAAGAACTATTCGGCTATTCCCGCCACGAACTCTTGGGATACTCTGTGGAAGTTCTCATACCCGAGCGTTTTCATGGCCGTCATCTGGGACATCGCACCGCCTACGTTGCCGACCCCCGGCAGCGCCCCATGGGAGAGGACCTCGAACTCTTCGGCTTGCGTAAAGACGGCACCGAGTTTTCCATTGAAATCAGCCTCAGTCCCATTCAGACTCCTGAGGGTGTCCTGGTAGCCAGCGCCATTCGAGACATTACCGTGCGAAAAAAAGCCGAAGACAAATTCCGCTCCCTGCTCGAAGCCGCGCCCGATGCTATGGTCATTGTCGACCATGACGGCTCCATCACCCTGGTCAACGCCCAGACCGAGACTCTCTTCGGCTACAGCCGCTCCGAACTCATCGGACGCCCGGTCGAGATTCTCATCCCGGAGCGCTATCGCGGCCATCATCCTGGTCATCGCAACTGACTTCTTCGCCAATCCCCACGTCCGGCCCATGGGGGTCGGCCTCGAACTCTTCGGCCTGCGCAAGGACGGCAGCGAGTTCCCCGTCGAAATCAGCCTCAGCCCTCTGGTCACTGAAACCGGGACCTTCGTCACCAGTGCCATCCGCGATGTCTCCGCGCGCCATCAGGCGGAAGACCAAATCCGCAAGTTGAACGAAGAACTCGAAGAAGCGCTGCGCCGCTCCGAACGCCTCGCCGTCACCGGACGCCTCGTTGCCACCATCGCCCACGAGATCAACAACCCGCTCGACGCCCTGGCCAACGTGATGCACTTGCTGAAGAACAATCCCACGCTCGACGAGAATGCAGCCGAGTTGGTCGACCTCGCCCAGCGCGAAGTCCATCGCCTCGCCAACATCAGCCGCCAGACCCTGGCGCCCCATCGCGAAACTAAGCTGCCCGTCGTCACCCGGCTCTCCGAGCTGCTCGACGACATCTGCGCCATGTACAAGCCGCGCCTCCAAGCCTCTAAGATTCAGCTCGAGCGCGATTATCAGATCTCCGGCGAAGTCACCATCTATCCCAGCGAACTCCGCCAGGTCTTCACCAACCTCATCACCAACGCCATCGACGCCATCGGCCAGAACGGTCTGCTCAAGCTCTCCATCGAACCCGCCGAAGACGGCCAGATCGTCGTCAAAGTCCGCGACACCGGCTGCGGCATCCCCCAGGAGAATCTCCAAGTCATCTTCGAGCCCTTCTTCTCCACCAAGGGCGACAGCGGCACCGGTATCGGCCTGTGGATCATCAAGGGCATCCTGGAAAAAGTAGGCGCTAAGATCGACGTGGAAACCTCCACCTCCGGCCCCACCGGCACCACCTTCAGCATCTATCTCCCCTCCACCGCCGGCAACGGCAAGCACCAGGACGAACTGGCTCCCGCCACCGACGCCGTGGCCTCCGCGCCCCCCAAATCCCAGGTGTCGTAGAAATTCGCATGGCACTTGGCACTTCACACTTGGCACCTTGCATTTGGCCCCACACAGCTGTCATCCTGAGCGCAGGTGCGCCGCCTTTGCGCACCGGAGTCGAAGGACCTGCGGTGCCGCCGCAGCCGAACAACGCTGGTTCTTGTCACACGAACCCCACACAGCTGTCATCCTGAGCGGCAGCGAAGGACCCCTACCCCGTAAGAACCCTCCACGTCGAGCGTTGCCATCGCATATCACGCGGCACGCACCTTCACGATCTCCCACTGGCAACGGACCACTGATTGCTGTATCTTCGAATACAAATTTCCGCCGCCACGGCGGCACACCAGCCTCGCCGTTCAAGGGACCCTCGAATGCGCTTGCTTCGCTTTGCCTTGCTCTGTCTCCCGGCCCTGTTTCTCGGCCACGCTTCTGCTCAAACCGCACTCGAATTCGTGCCCATCACGCCATGCCGCGTGGTCGACACTCGCGGTCCCAACGGCGCCTTCGGCGGACCTTTCATGTCAGGCAACACCCAGCGCGACTTCGCTCTGCCCCAAAGCCCGTCATGCAATATCCCCTCCAACGCCGCGGCCTATTCCCTTAACGTTACCGTCGTTCCGTTAACCCATTCCTTGAACTATCTGACCATCTGGCCAACCGGCGTAACCCAACCCGTCGTCTCCACCATGAACTCCTACGACGGCCGGGTTAAGGCCAACGCCGCCATCGTGCCCGCCGGCTCCAGCAATGGCTCCGTCAGCGTCTACGTCACCGACAACACCCAGGTCATCCTCGACCTCAACGGATACTTCATTCCCGCCACCAGTTCCACTCTGGCGTTCTACCCGCTCACCCCTTGCCGCGTGGCTGACACCCGCAACGGACAGCCCCTCCAGGCTGGCGTTCCGCAGGACTTCCATGTCACCGGCACCTGCAGCATCCCGTCCTCGGCCCAGGCCTACTCGCTGAACTTCACCGCCGTTCCCGTCAACGGACAGCCCCTGGGATACCTCACTGTCTGGCCCAAAGGCCAGTCGCAACCTAATACTTCCACCCTCAACGCGCCCACCGGGGCCGTCACCGCCAACGCCGCCATCGTGCAATCCGGCACCTCCGGCGAAATCTCCGCCTTCGCCTACAACCAGACCGACCTCATCATCGACGTCAACGGCTACTTCGCCGCCCCCGGCTCCGCTGGGCAGCTTGCTCTGTACACCTTGACCCCCTGCCGCGTGCTCGATACTCGCCCCCAGGCTTTTCAGGGCAGCCTCACCGTCAAGCTTGTTACCAGTTCCTGTAGCGTTCCGCCCGGCGCCGGCGCTTACGTTTTGAATGCCACCGCCGTCCCCCAAGGCCCGCTTGGCTACCTCACCCTCTGGCCCGACGGTCAAACTCAGCCCGTTGTCTCCACCTTGAACGCCTACGATGGTGCGGTTACCTCCAACATGGCCATCGTGCCTACGGTCAACGGCTCCATCGACGCCTATAACTCCGACAACGCTAACCTCATCCTCGACATCTCCAGCTACCTGGCGCCCCCGTCAGCAACGGCAACCTGAACGGCCACTACGCCTTCACCGTGACCGGCTTTAAGAACGGCAACCCATACCTCATGGCTGGAGCCTTCACCGCCAACGGTCAAGGCAACATCACCGGCGGCTTCCTCGACCTCAACGACGGCAGCGGCGAGTCGATCGGCGGCAACCACCGGGTCATCCCCCAGACCATCGCCTCCGGCTCGGTCTACACCCTCGGAGACGACGGCCAGGGGACCATGAAGATCGTTACCAACACCGGCACCTATAACTTCGCCATGGTGCTGGCCAACGCCTCCGCCTGTGCCGGCAATGTCAGCCTCTCCACCTGCGGCCACCTCATCGAAAACGACTCCGCCATGCCCGGCTCCGGCGTCCTCAAAGTGCAGGACGCCACTCAGTTCAACGTCAATTTCTTTCCCGCCAATCTTTCTTTCCTCTACTCCGGAACCGACCCTGCCGGCCTGCGCTTCGCCGGAGCCGGCGCTCTCGGTACCAACTCGGTCACCCAGGTCGACATCGATTGCAGCTCCAGTCCTGGTGGCAACGGCTGGAACATGGATGGCTGCCCCTCCGACGCCAGCTACGCCGCCGCTCCCGGCCTGTTTAACAACGTCATCAAGGGAACGTTCTCTTCCACCATCGACGCCTCCACCGGACGCGGCGATTTCGTGAACCTTATCTTCGCCAACGATACCCGAACGAATTGCCAGGGGCCCTGCAACTACGCCTTCTATATCGTGAACAAGCAGGAGATGATTCTTATCTCTTCCGACCCCATCACCAGGCCGGCGAATCTCACATTGTGGGAGATGTACCGCCAGCAGCCCGCCTCCGGTGGCTGGACCTTGAGTTCCCTGACCGGCACCAATGTCGTCGCCCTGAACGGAGTTGTCCCCAACGGCGGCTCTCCCCTGGCCGACATCTCCGCCGGCATCCTGACTGCCAACGGCGCGGGAAGCGCGACCTTCAACTCGGATGAGAATAAAGGCGGCTCGCTGTCCCAGCCGCAGTCTCCCAGCGGCGCCTATGCTCTCGACAGTGCTGACAACGGAGCGGCCTCAGGCAAGTTTGACTTGAATAACTTCACTCAGTTCGGGACCGGCCCGGCTGCGCTCTACATGGTTGCGCCCGACCAGAACTCACATACCGGCTACGGCTTCCTCATCGGCTCCGACGCCGACGTCACCGCGGGAGTACTGCAGCAGCAGTCCGCCTCCTCGTTCTCCAACAGCAGTGTCGCCGGCGGATACGGCGGAGGTACCACTTCACCGGTCGTGGCGGGCGCCACCAACTCGGCGACCTACCTGTTTGCCGACGGCACCGGCAACATCAACGCCATAGAGGCCACCAACGGCCCCGCAGGCCCCGGCAGCAACGCTCTGGCTTTGACGTATTCGGTAGACAGCACCGGCCGGGCTGTTGTGCAGAACAACAGCCAGCCCTATGGCGTGTTGTACGTGGTGGGCTCCAGCAAGTTCGTCCTGGTCCCGGACAACACGACACCAGCGCTGAACGTTTTCACCAACGGCCCCAGCAACTGATGACGCGACTTCTCCCATCGACTTCCTGAGGGGAGAATTATTTGGATTTGTCATCCTGACGGAAAACTATTTAGAGCTGTCATCCTGAGCGCAGGTGCGCCGCTTTTGCGCACCGGAGTCGAAGGACCTGCGGTCAGCGCGCAGCGGAGCACCGCTGGCGCTCCTCACCTGAACCACCGCGCTGTCATCCTGAGCGCAGCATTCGCGCCTTTCGCGAATGCGGAGTCGAAGGACCTGCGGTCAGCCCACAGGGGAGCAACGCTGGCGCTTCTCACCTGAACCACCGCGCTGTCATCCTGAGCGCAGGTGCGCCGCTCTTGCGCACCGGAGTCGAAGGACCTGCGGTTCGCCCGCAGCGGAACGACGCCGCCACCCATCACACGACCCACCCGGCCTGTCATCCTGAGCGCCAGCGAAGGACCCCTATACCCGGCAGCACGCTCTAACCGGCAGTTCGACCTGATCCACTAAAAATCCTTGTGATATCTCCCATCCAACCCGAACCCGCCATTCTGGTTCCGCACGCCGCTCACCGACCACTTCTTGTTCACCTGGTACTGCATCTGGATCGCCGCGTTCTGCGTCGTGGTTACATCGGTCGAAAACGTGACATACAGCTTGCTGGTCACTCGCTGCTGCACCGTGATCCGCGCTCCCTGCTGCTGGTTCCCCGTCGTTGCTCCCAACTGCGGATCCACCGACAACTGCGAAATGCCCAGTGCCTTCTGCACCCGGCTCGTCACCTGCCCGCTCACCTGCGACGCCACTAGCGACTCCGCGCCCAGCGCCGTCGACTGCGACGGCGCGGCATTGGCCGCCTCTTCCGTGTTGCCGAACGCCAGCAGGTGAATGATGTCCGCCGGAGCCAGCGCCGGGTCCGACGTGTAATTCGTCCGCAACCGGTCCAGCGGCCCGCGGAAGTTCAGCGCGATGTTGTACTGCTGAATCGTGGTCGTCGCCCGCAGGTTGATGATCGGCTCCGTCTCCATGGTGTTGACGAACGCAATCGTCCCCCCCTGCACCACGTACCGGTTGCCCAGGAAAATCAAGTCGCCGCCGGTCAAATTCGTACGTCCTACAATGACGGGGTCGCGCAGCCGTGCCAATCACCCGCAGGTTCGCGTCACCCTGGATACTCACCGTGGGACTTACCACGTTCAGCTCCGAGCTCGAACGCAGCGCGATATTCAGCCGCAGGTTGTCGGCAAACCCCTCCGTCGGCGGAGGCGTGGCCACCCCGCTGAACGAGTTGGCGAACGTCGACAGATCGAAGTCCGGCGTAAACGATACCCGATCGATGCTCACCTGCCCCTGCAACAGCGCTGCGTCCAGGTTTCCGGTCATTGCCAGGTTTACGTTGAACTGGCTGCGCACCGTCTGCGGATACAGCAGCCTGAGCCCGCCACCCTTCAGTCCGATGTTGAACTGCACCGTCGGCTTGTACACCACCCCGCCCGACGCCGTCACCGTACCCCCTCCCACATTGCCGGAGAACGACGCAATGTCCAGCCGGTCGCGCCGCAGCGTCAGCACACCGTTGCCATTCGATAGACCCACCGGCGCGTCTTCCGTGGCAAAGCGCGCGTTCACAATCTTAATCTGCCCCTCCACATCCTGATCGAACCGCTGTCCCGCGGCGTTGATGTCGAACACCAACTGCCCGCCACTGGTGATCGTCGGATCGAAGGCCTGGGCCAGCGCCAGGTCCACCGCCCCCTGCACCTTCAAGGTCGAAGCCGCATTGCTGTTGATGGGCAGCTTGCCCTGGTAATGAATGTCGGTGGCCGTTCCCTTGATCTCTCCCGGCTCCAGCGACAACACGCCATCCACGTAATCCGCGCGTATCGGCGTCACCGCCGCAATCTCCACGTTCGTCGCCTGCGGACCGCCCGTCGCTCCCGTGCTGTACTTCACATTCAGAGTGGGAATGTTCACGTGCGCCTGTAGCAGCGCCTTGTTCTTCAGCGGACCGCGCAACGTGGCATGCACTTCCGTCTGCCCGCTCAACTGCGCCGCCTGCGCCGGAGCATACGCCGCCAGCAACGGAGCCAGCGGGATCACCGGCGTATCGAAAGTCGCGTCGGCGTAATAATCCCCGGCCAGGTTGACCTTCCCCTGCGCCCGCAGCGGCGTGTCCAGCGCCTTCGACGTCAGGTTGAACGTGCCCACGTGGTTCGCCACGTTGGCTTGCAAATTGATGTCGTGTATCTGCTGGTTCTGAATCTTGAGTTCCGGGATGGTCAGCGCCAGCTGACCTTGCGGGTCCTGCACCGTTCCTTTCCCGCTCGCCGTCAGGTTCAGCGCACCCGCTACCTGCAGGTTGCGATCCTTCAAGGTCTGCAACTGCTCCAGATGCAGATTCGTCGCGCGCAACATCACGTCATATCCCTGCTGCCTGGGATAGTACGTCGCCTGCCCTTCCGCGCTGCCCGCGCTCACCTTCACCAGCATGTTGGCGTGCACCGCATCGCCACGTTCCCTGGAAGCGGACATCGGCCATCTGCACCGGCTCGCCGGAAATCGTTGCGTTGCGCAGCGAAACTTCGCCCTGCCCAATGGGATTGAGCTGCGTGCCGTGCGCCGTGACATTGGCGTTCAGCGTGCCCGTCACCGGCGTACTCACATTCGCCGCCCGCGCCAGCTCCGCCACCGACAACTGGTTGGCCTTCACATTCACCGTAAAGGGACTCGACGGCAGATGCGACCAGTCTCTCAGGTCCGGACTGCACGTCGAAGGTCACGTGTCCCTGCTTGCCCACATCCAGCACGCCGTTCTGCAAGCTGACTTGCGACGGATTCGCCTGCACGCTCGTCCGCAGCACCCGGAATTCGCTGCCTCGTACCCGCACGTTGCTGGCATTCAGCTGTCCCGCGATCTGCGGCGCCCTGGTCGACCCGCGCACGCTGCCGTTGAACGACGCCATGCCATGCAAATCCAGCGGCTGCGCCGGCGGGCTGAACAAATCGGCTACCGTCTCCAGCTCATGCAAATCGTTGGACTGAACCTTCACCGCCAGCGCCGAATGCTGGCTCACCGTGCCATCCAGGTTCACCGACGTCTGCGGCGTCCGCAGATAGCTGTCCTTGAACGCCACCTCCTGCGTGGTCCCGTTGTACCGCGCGTGCACATCGGCATTCAGCGGAATCGCCGGGCTGCCCGGCTTCCATTGCGATGACGCAATGTTCCCCGCCGCCTTGCCATCGGCGCGCAGCACCAGGTTCTCCACCGCACCGTTCCACGTCGCTTCGCTGTTCGCGTCCAGCTTGCCCGACAAGGCCACCGGCCGCAGGCTCGCCGAGTTGGCAATCGACTTCAATGCCGCCAGCGAAATACTCCGCACCGCCACCGTTGCCTTGCCCTCCTGCTTGCCCGCCAAGTCGCGGACCGTCGCACTGCCTCGCAGCTCGCCGCCCAGCAGCCGCGCTTTCACATCGCGTATTTCGGCGCTTCCGTTGGCCACGTTGTAGCTTGCGCCCAGATCACGCACGTCCGTTCGCAACGACGGCGTCCGCACCTGCAACACCGCGCTGCGGATCGTCCCTTCCAGCGACGTCGTATCCAGTCGCCGGCTTGTTCGGCACGCTGACATAATCGGCGTTGCCGTCCACCAGCACCATGCCTGCCGGCAGCGATGGATTCTTCAGCTCTTGCCGCAACTCACCCAGCGCCAGGATCACTACGTACTTCGCATGTACTTTGGGATTGGCAAAATTATCCAGCGACGCATTCAGCAGTACCTGCGACTGCCCGCTCTTCAGCGTCACATCGCTCAACGTCATGCCGTTGCGGCGCGCGTCAAATTTCGCCTGCAAGTCATGCGGCACCGGCGCATACGTTCCGTACTGCAGGTGCCCGTCGTGATAGCTCAGGTTGCCGTAATACCGCCCGCCATCGGTGGTGTCGTAGCTCGAACGAAACATCAGGTCATGCAGATCCGCATTCAGCGGCATCTTGCTGTCGTTGTAGTACACCTCGCCGTGGTCCAGCACGATCCGTCCAATCGCCAGGTCAAACGCATTCGTGTTGGAGTTCCCGCTCGACGTCGGCGTGGGAATATTGTTTCGACCCTGCGCATCAACCATCAACTTCAGTACGGGATGCTCGATGGTCACCGAATCCAGGCTCCACTGCTGATGCAGCAGCGAAAGAATCTTCACTCCAACGTTCACGCGATCGGCCTGCAACAAAGGCAAATTCGCCCCCGGCCCTACTCCGTTCACCGTCACGCCATACAAGTCCAGCCCCAGATTCGTAAAATGCAGCCCGAAATTCTGCAGCTTCACCTGCGTGTTTAGCGACTCGCTGGCCTTCGTCTCCACCGTCCTCAACACGTAGTTATGAAACGACGTGCTGTGCAACAGCACATACACGGCGATGACCGACAGCAAATTCAGCACCCAGAAAATGCCGACAAACCATGCCATCGCCTTCTTCCATCTCGTCCGCTGGGGAGAAGGAACCAGGTACGGTTTCTGCGGCTGCTGCGGCGGAAGTCCGGAATCTCGAATAGCCATGACTAAAATGCCTGCCCTAAAGTGACGAACACCTGGGTTGAGCTGATACCCGGTACCGGGTTCAGGTTGTGGCCAATGTCCACGCGTATGGGGCCCACCGGCGTCGCATAACGAAATCCGATGCCCACGTTGTTGCTGTAAAGCTGGGTGAAGTCATGAAAGCCGATCTGCGGAAAAACGTTGCCGCCGTCGTAAAACGTCACGATCCCCAAACCCTTCTTGATCATGTCCAGCGGGAACCGCAGCTCGGTATTCAAAATCAGCAGCTCATCGCCGCCATCCGGCACCGTGATCTTCGAGCACGTTGCCGGGTCCGACGGATTGCTGCACACCGCAATCGTTCGCTGCGGACCCGCGCCATTCAGCGGAAAGCCGCGCAGCGTGCTGCCGCCTCCGGAGAAGAACTCCGAACTCAACGGCACCTCACTCCCCGCATAAGCCTGCTCCAGCCCCACTCGAATGCTGTTGGCCCACACAATCCCCGTCGACTTCAGGCTCTTGTAGTAGGCCGTCTGCCCAATGAACTGCGCGAAGCTGAAATTCGATCCCAGCCACGCCGGGTTCACGCCAATCTGGTAGTTCTGATAAATGCCGCGATGCGCGTCCAGTATGTTGTCGCGCGTGTCCTCCACCCAACTCGCCGACAGCGTCGACAGGTGCACGTTCAGCTGATTGGGCGGCACCAGCTCCGGGATCAGCAGGTTGCTGATGCGCGTGAGCTGAAAGTTGTAACGCAGGAACAGGTTCTTCGTCTTCTTGGCATTCAGCGCCCGCTGCAACTGGTAACCCACGTTGCCAATGCGGTCGGTGAAAATTGGGTTTTCGCTGTTATGTTCGCCTGAAACTATGGCGCTGGTCTTCCACTGCGTCCCGAAGAACGACGGCTGCGTGTAAGTCAGCGTCGCGTGCTGGTCCAGCCGTCCCGCAAATGCGCTGGCGCTGAACGTTTCGCCCAGTCCGCGAATGTTCCGCCGCGTATATTCAATCGTTCCGTCCGGCCCCCAGAACGTCTTCTGGCTGGTCACATATCCCGACGGCAGACCCACCGGCGGAATCCCCGGCACCGCCACCGTCCCGCTCGGAACATTGCCGCCGCGGTTGATGACCTGGAATCCGAAGCCATACACGATCGAGTTCCGCTTCGCCTCGTGTACCTTCACCACCACGTCTTCGTTCGTCTGTTCGGTGATCTCACGCTTGGGATCGACCTGCGCCCAGTCGAAAATCTGCAGATTGTACAGGTGGCTCTCCGAGCTCAGCAGTGCGTTCTCGCTCAACGGCTGGCCCGACGCAATTTTCACCTGCCGGTCTATCAGCGACTGCCGCGTGTGCTGCCGCCCATCGGTAATGATGGTCGCCGTCTTTACCTGCGGCCCTTCCACGATCTTGTAAATCACGTCCAGCTCGTGCGGCTTTCCCGGAACCGGCCTGGCTGTAGAATGGAACGACGCATTCAGGTACCCCAATGTGAGATACCGCGCCATAATCTGGTTGCGGTCGCGCGTCACTAGGTCCTGCGAGTACGCCTTCCCCGGACCCAGGTTCAATCCCTTGGGCGCCAGCGACGCGTCACTCTGGGTCTCGTTGCCCTCCACCTTCAACTCCCGCACCAGGTCCAGCGGCCCTTCCGTCACCTGGAACGTGATCTCCAGGTTGCCGTTGTCCCGCTTCACCGTCTGCGTCACCTCCGCCTGCGGATATCCCGCCGCCCGATAGGTGTCCCGCAAGTTCTTCACGCTCGCCCGCACCAGCGCCTCGCTGTACTTGCCGTGGCTGAAAAAATGTCCCTCCTCCACGCTTACCCGCGCCGACAGGTCCCCATCGCTGTAGCGCTTGTTCCCCTTGAAGGCGACTTCCTTCACCTTGTAGCGCCCGTCTTTGTGGATGTCATACACGATGGACGTGCCGGCTGCCGTCTTGTCCACCTTCACATCCACCTTGGCGTCGAAATATCCCTTGGCCTGAAAGTACGAGCGGATGTTGTTCTGCCCTTCGCGGATCAAATCATCGTCCACCGAATTTTCCTGGTAGAGCGGCACCAGATTCCGGAACGTCCGCCCCCAGATGTGCGCGCCAGTCGCGCTCACCTTCACCACCGGCCCCGTCGCTACATCGAACCTGATATCGGCGCGGTTGCTGGTCGCATCGTATTCGGCGGCCACCAGCTTCACCTGGCTGGCAATAAAATTCTGCTTGGCTAGCGCCGACTGCAAGTAATGGCTGGCGCCCTGCAATCGCTCGTAGGAGTAGCGCATGCCCGGCTTCAGCGAATCGCCGCGCAACCTGGCCATCACCGAACGCAGCTTGCGATTCAGATAGTCCGTCTGCTGCGGCGTGGCCCCCGTCAGTTCAATCTTTCCGAACTTCGCCCGCACTCCCAGATCAGTGCGGAACTCGACGTTCACCAGATTGTGCTCGCCCACCGGAACCAGTTGCGCGTGCACCTCGGCCTGGAAGAACCCGCGTTGCCGGAAGAATTGCACCAGCGCATCCTCCGCCTGTTTCACATCCAGCTCGGAGTACGGAGCCTGCGAGTTGTAATTCGCCACCTGCAACAGCCGCGTGTAGCTGAACTCCTTCAGCGCGCCGGGAAACTCGTACATCCCCACATACACCGCCGGCTCCAGGATGAACGACACCTTCACCCCATCCGCCGACGGCTGCAAATCCACCCGCACATCCTTAAAGCCCGATTTCTTCTTCAGCCCCTCGACGCTGGAATCCACAGCCGAAGCGTCCAACGGCTGGTTCGGCTTTACCGCAATCGCGCCATCCTGGCTCTCGGTCGTCACCTCTGGACGCCCCGCCACCTCTACCGACGAAACATTCTGCCCCACATATGACGACACTCCCGCGCTCGGCGCTTGCTGCGCCCCCGCCGCTCCCGCCAGCCCGAGCACCACCACGAACGCCGCAACCGCGCTGGCAATGTGCGTGGCCACCGTACGCGCGCCCACCGCCATCCGCAGCCCGGCCTTGGTCTCTGCCATGATCTCTGCTTTTGCAAAACCAACCCCGATTCCCATGGCGCGCGCGGAACTCCCTTCGTTCTTCCCAGCTACATCGGTGAATGAAAGTTGGATGCGAATTCCCGGATTTGGGGGGCTTGCTATCCGGCTGAGAGAGCGCAGTTTTCCGCTCAATCTGTGCGGCCCGAGGCAGTCACGTCCAGTGACGACGGGTCAACTACCGACCCCGTAGGCCGCAGATATGCACGCTCCCGTCAGGAAGTCATTTCGTGCACAAAATTTTCAAGAAATTGCCACCCGGACCGGCCGCATTATTCCGGGCGAGGTTTGTTTGCTGCCATCCTGGCCGCCAGTCGGGCTAGGTCTCTGCCATCCGGCCGCTACCGGGCTACGCTGATTGTCTTTGACTGCTCGCGTTTGGCTGCCATCCTGGCAGCCTAGGTTTGTTTGGTGTCATCCTGAGCGCAGCGAAGGACCCTTATCCCCGTAAGAACTGTCATCCCGAACACCGGCGTGGCGAGGTATATTGTCTGTCATCCTGAGCGCCAGCGAAGGACCCCTATCCCCCGAACGATCCCTCACAACCCCTCTACTTCTACCCTACCAAATCGCCCACCCATTTCCGCGCCATTTCGCCCATTTATATCCTCAACCGCATCAACGCCTTACAGCTTATTGTTGCATTTCTCCAGGATTATTCACTTCACACAAATTAGTATATGATCGGGTTGCCGTGACAGGGTATTGACTTGCTTGGGCTGGAACAGTTAAGGTTGGAGTGTGATCTATAGATCACAGAAGCCCGGGTAGCTCAGGTGGAAAGAGCGGTCGCCTACTAAGCGAAAGGCCGCCAGTTCGAATCTGGTCCCGGGCTCCAGTTTGGAGACGTGGCTGAGTGGCTTAAAGCGACTGCCTTATAAGCAGATTAGTCGATACTCCCCATCATGGAACTCTCGACTCGCGGGTTCGAATCCCGCCGTCTCCGTACACTTGATTTTATACCACACATCAGGCAAGGTGGTTTGCTCTTGAAAAATTTATGGAGGCGGGATACCGTGACACGTGATCTAAAGATCACGGGCATGGCTGCCGATCGAATATTTGGAGGCAACGCCAAGAACGCTCCGAGACTACCTGCTAGCAGACGGGAGTTCTCCTTTTTGGGAGTGGCTCGATGGTTACGATCATCAAAAAATCTACGGCATCGTTCTTGCAAGAACGAAAAGGGTGGAACGGGGAAACTTTGGGGACTGTTGGCCAGTCGGAGAGGGAGTATCGGAGTTGAGGATCAGATTTTGGCCCTGGCTATCGTGTGTATTTTGGCCAAGACGGTAATGAGGTAATCCTCCTTTGCGGAGGAACTAAGAAAACCCAGAAGCAAGATGTTAAAACGGCTAAAGAATACTGGAAGGACTATAATGCCTAAGCGAACCGGTGATTTTAGTTCTTCGCGTTTAGAAAAGCTGACAAATCCAGTTAACGCGGCAAGTTATTTGACCGCCGCTCTCGAAGATTCACCCGACCTCTTCCTTGATGCTCTAAAGGATGTGATTCAAGCCCACAAGGTGTCTAGAGTGGCGCAAGAGGCTGGGCTTACGCGAGAGAGCCTTTATCGCTCTTTTTCTGCAAACGGAAATCCCACGCTAGATACTCTCCGGTCCGTCCTTAAGGCAATGGATCTGAAACTATCAGCTGTCTCTACTAAAGAAGGGCGAGAGCCAAAGGTTTCAGCTCCCTCCGGAGCTGTTCATGCGCGGAGACGAGGGAAGTTTTCTTCCAAGCGCGGAGTCGCGGGCCATCCTGGACAGCTCGCATTGCCCTTTGATCGGATTGGGGTTGCTAGCTCCACCGCCTCAAATAGCAGCGTGAATTTATCGCGACTCAATAACCTCGTAGTTTCCAGCACGGTTATGGAACAAAACTACTTGGCCGTTATTGGCAGACCCGAATATTTAACAGTTCCATGGCTGTCGGTTCAAGCAAATGAGTCTGGCACCATACCTATCTATGCGCCGTAAAGAGGACAGAATGGAAAAGCCAAAGAAGCTGTCTCCTGAGTTTATCCGAGATCCGGATTTCCTAATTAGATATGCAAACAATGTGCAGTTCGAAGGATATTCTTGGGATCTTAAATTAATCTTTGGCCAGACCGATCTTTCCATCGCACCAAATGCTGTTGTGCAACACACTGCAATTACTATACCTTGGCCCTATATCAAGGTTTTCTCCTATCTGTTCCAGGCACAGATCGCCGCACACGAAGCAGAAAACGGTCGCGTTGTGGTTCCGCGCAACATTCTAAATGCCCCGCCTATTGTGCTGCCCGACGAGATGGCTTCCAGCCTTAGACACCCAAACGAAGGCCTAGCTGCCGTTCAGAGAATCTGGAAGGAATTTATAGCCGCTAATCCGGAAGCCGAGCTATGAAAACCGACAAAGGACAATTCGACTCGGTTCTCTCGAAGATGTTGAAAACCCAGCCCAAGAAGGAATCGGAGATAAAGACTCCTAAGCCTTCTCGCCCGAAGTCAGATCGACAAAGCGGAGAGGCTCAACCCGACAAAGACGGCGAACCGTCTGTATGAATACATCATCGTCATGGCGACGATTGAACCTGTATTCAAACTCCGTCAGATAGCGGTGTAGGTGCTTCCCCGACAGCTTGTGGTACTGGCCTATCACGCCACGCTTGAACAGAGAAAACGCTGATTCAATGCGGTTCGTCGTCACGTCACCACGCGAGAACTCATACCGTATGTGGTTGACGGTTTCGTGTTTCGGCGCGAACTCGGGGTTAATCTTGCTCAGCGACTTGAGGGCCGGAGGATAGCTGCGGTGCTGATCGGTCATGACCCGCTCAACGCTGGGGCTCACGGTTGCTGAGATGAAGCTGCGGAACGTGAGTGCTTCATCGTTAGGGACGTGACGCAAGCGTAGCTCGCCGTCGCGCTCAACCGCACCCATCACAACATGCTTGTTCTTAAGGGCAGCAGCATTGCCCTTGCGCCTCTGTTTTCCGCCAACATAAGTTTCGTCAATCTCAACCGTTCCGCCCAGCGGCGTGGGTATTCCATCAACCATCGACTCACGGATGCGGTGCAAGAGATACCACGCTGTTTTGTATCCGCCTAGGCCCAGGTCGCGCTGTAGCTGTGCTGCGCTGATGCCCTTCTTGGCGTTGAGCACCAACCCGATAGCGTGGAACCACGTTATCAGCGGGAGATGCGAGTCAGCGAACAACGTGCCAGCGGTGGGGCTGAATTGCTGATGGCAGGTTTTTTCAAGGCACAGATAGAACCATGCGCGCTTGTTCTTCGATTCCTTCTCGCGGCGCACCTTCTGTAACCTTGTCTCCACCGCAGATCGGGCAGCGAATGATGCCATCCGGCCAACGCATACTCTCAACGTACTCAAGGCAATGCTCTTCGGTAGCAAACCTTATGTAGATGTCCCTGATATTGATGGGCTTAGGATGTTTACGCTGTGCCATGAAAAAAGCATAACCCTATCGGCCATTTGTGTCAAGTGAATAATCCTGCATTTCTCATACTTGACATGTAAAAACTACCGCTCAAACTGTGATGCTAGTTGTACTACTAGAAACCGGGTGGCCTCTCCCCGGCCACTCCGAACGCCTTCTCCAGCGCCAACCCGGCGGTGGCTGCGGTCCCTTCGTCGAACAGCTTGCCAATCAGCGTCACCCCATGCGGCACTCGCCGCGGCGGATAAAACTTCGGCAGCGGATGCGCCGGGTCCGGCGCCCAGTCGCTCCGCGCCTCCCTACCTCCACAAACCCCGCCCGCAACGTCAGCGACGGATGCCCCGTGAAATTCGTAATCGTCAGCATCTCGTCGCGCAGTGACGGCACCAGCAGCACGTCCACCTGCGAGAAAATCCGCGCCATCTCCATCGCCACCTTGCGCCGCAGCCGGTCCGACTGCACAAAATCCACCGCCGACAAAAACCGCGCCTGGCGAAACGTGTTCGGCCACGCATCCGGAACCTGCATCTTCAGCTTGTCCAGCCCATGACTCAGCGTCAGCTCTTCGAACGCCGCCGCCGCCTCGGCAAACAGAATCAAGTCCAGCGAGTCATACGGCCAGTCCGGCAGCGACACTTCCACCGTCGACATGCCCAGCTTCTTCACCGTCTCCAGCGCTGCGCGATCCACGTCGGTCGCCGGAGCTTCTTTCATCCACGCCGGAAAATATCCCACCCGCAGACCCTTCACGCTGGCCGCCGCGTCGAAGTCCAGCTTGCTGGGTACACTCGACACATCCCCCGCATCCGGCCCGCTGATCGCCTCCAGCACCAGCATCGTGTCTTCCACCCTGCGCGCCATCGGCCCCAGCTTGTCCAGCGACCAGCACAGCGTCATCGCCCCCGTCCGCGGCACCCGCCCAAACGTCGGCCGCAGTCCCGTCACGCCGCAGCGCATCGACGGACTCACAATGCTGCCGCCCGTTTCGCTCCCGATGGCAAAGCCCACCAGCCCCGCCGCCGTCGCCGCCCCCGGCCCCGCGCTCGATCCCGACGAGCCCTCCTCCAGCAGCCACGGATTCATCGTCTGCCCGCCAAACCAGATATCGTTCAGCGCCAGCGCTCCCAGGCTCAGCTTCGCCACCAGCACCGCGCCCGCATCGTTCAGCCGCTCCACCACCGCCGCGTTCGTCTTGGGCACGCGATCGCGAAACGGCTCCGCCCCATACGTCGTCGGAATACCCGCCGTGTCCAGCAGATCCTTCGCGCCCCACGGAATTCCGTGCAGCGGCCCGCGATACTTCCCGGCGGCAATCTCCGCATCGGCCTGTTTGGCCTGCGCCATCGCCGAATCTTTCATCAGCGTAATCACGCAGCGCAGCTTGGGATTGAACTCCTCCAACCGCTTCAGATAAATCTGCGTCAGCCGCTCCGACGTAAGCTGCCGCCTCTCGATCCACCGCGACAACTTCGTCACCGGCGCAAACGCAATGTCGGCATCGTCGGCCGGCAGCGGCCCCGGCTGGTCGATGCTGCGGACGAACAGAGCCTCGGCCGGCAGCGTCGGTTGGCCCGGCAGCACGCACGACCAGCGCGAGTACGGCGCCAGCGTCGCCTCCAGCGCGACTTTGCGCGGGCCGGTCCGCCGCTCGTAGAGCCCGGCCATCGCCACCCGCCAATTCCCCGCAGCCTGCGCCAGTTCCCCAGGCGTCAGCTCCACCTGCACCAGTTTGTCGGCTTCGGCAAAGGTGTTCGGTGTCACCTCCGGCCCAACCGCCGGAGACGTACCAAACGCCGGAGGCGCCCCCGGCGGCAACGTCGATGGCGTCTGCTGTCCCCCCGGTGCGGAAGACGTCCCCACCTGTGCCGGCTCAGTTTCCGTCAAGGCCGACCCGTCAAGCCCATACGAAACCGCCGCCGCCCCAATCAGCGCCAGTGGCGCCCGAGCCAAAAACTCTCTACGCGATTTCAAGTTCGCTCTCCTTAAAAACCACCTTCGTCATCCAGACCTGCCTTTGACTGTCATCCTTACTCGTTTTTGACTGTCATCCTGAGCGCCAGCGAAGGACCCCTATACCCGGCTACTCTCTGACCCTGTCGTCCTGAGCGCAGCCGGGTGCCCGTTCAAGCCGGGTGCCCCATTCAAGCGCCTTTTGCTTGAGTGGGGATTTTGACCTCTCCTTGCCGCCATCAAAACCCACACTTCGGAAATATAACCGCCGACCCGGGACACGTTATCATGTCGCGATGCATCGCAAAACGGTGCCTCTCTCCATGCCGACAAAACTCTGCCTCTTCCTTCTCCTCTGCCTGCCGTCGCTGGCCCAAACCCACCCACCCAACCTCTACGACCCGATAGCCAATCCCCAGCGCAGTCGTCACCTCCGGCCATGCCCGCTTCACCGTCCTCACCCCGCAACTCATCCGCATGGAATGGTCACCCGACAAAGTTCGAGGACCACGCCTCGCTCGTCTTCCTCAATCGCAATCTCACGGTCCCGCAGTTCACCGTCCAGCACCGCCAGTCCGAGCGCAACTCGCCATCGCAACCACGCCCTGAAGCTCGACTACACCCGGCCACGCCCAACGAAAAATTCACCGCCGACAACCTCTCCATCACCTTCACCCTCGACGGCCAGCCCCGTCACCTGGCATCCCGGCCTGCCCGACACCGGCAACCTGCAGGGCACCACGCGCACCCTCGACGGCGCTCTCGGCGGCAAGACCAAAGAACCGATGGATCCCGGACTCATCTCGCGCGATGGCTGGACCGTGGTCGACGACTCCACCCGCGCCCTCTTCGACGCCACCGATTTCCGCTTCACCGCCGGCGAGAACTCGCCCTGGCCATGGGTCATGCAGCGTCCCTCCGGCGAGCGTCAGGACTGGTACTTCTTCGGCTACGGCCACAATTACAAACACGCGCTTGGCCGACTTCATCCAGCTCGCCGGCCGCATTCCGCTGCCCCCGCGCTTCGCCTTCGGCGCCTGGTGGTCGCGCTACTGGGCCTACTCCGATCAGGAACTCGACGACCTCGTCCGCGGCTTCCACGACAACAACGTCCCTCTCGACGTCTTCGTCATCGACATGGAGTGGCACAAAACCTTCGGCCTCAGCTGGTTCTCCACCGAGAAAGATCAGTCCGGCCACACCAAGGGATGGACCGGCTACAGTTGGAATCCGCTGCTCTTTCCCTATCCCGAGCCGTTCCTGAAAAACCTGCACGACGAAGGACTGAAGGTCACGCTCAATCTGCATCCCGCCTCCGGCGTGCAGCCCTGGGAAGACGCGTACCCGGCGATGGCCCGCGCCATGGGCATCGATCCCGCCTCGCAGAAATACGTGCCCTTCGACATCACCAACAAGAAATTCGCCACCAACTACATGGACATCCTGCACCACCCGCTGGAAAAACAGGGCGTCGACTTCTGGTGGCTCGACTGGCAGCAGGAAGCCAACACGCAAACTCCGGGCGTCAATCCCACCTGGTGGCTCAACTACGTTCACTTCACCGACCAGGCGCGCGAGGGCAAGCGTCCCCTGCTCTTCCATCGCTGGGGAGGCCTGGGCAATCACCGCTATCAAATCGGATTTTCCGGCGACACCATCTCCGTCTGGGAATCGCTCGCCTTTCAGCCATGGTTTACCGCGACCTCCGCCAATGTGGGATATGCCTACTGGAGCCACGACATCGGCGGCCACATGCCCGGCGTGGTCGATCCCGAGCTCTACACCCGCTGGATCCAGTTCGGCATCTTCAGCCCCATCCTGCGCACCCATACCACCAAGAATCCCGACGCCGAGCGCCGCATCTGGGCCTATCCCGAGCCGTACTCCGGCCTCATGCGCGGCCTGTATAACCGGCGCTACGCCATGCTGCCCTACATCTACACCGAGGCGCGCCGCACCTACGACACCGGCCTCGCCTTCCTGCATCCGCTCTACTACGACTGGCCGGAAGCCGACGAAGCCTACGCCAATAGGAACGAATACCTGTTCGGCGAAAACATGATGGTTGACCCGGTGGTCACGCCCGGCGACAAAATCACCGGGCTGGTGGGCGAGTCCGTGTGGCTTCCGCCCGGAGATTGGATCGAGGCCGATACCGGTAAACAGTTGCACGGTCCATTAACTGTGCAACGGAACTTCTCCATCCGCCAGGTTCCGGTCTACGTGCGTGCCGGCGCCATCGTTCCCCTGGCCCCGCCTATGGAGTACACCAGCCAGAAGCCTCTCGACCCGCTGATCGTGCAGGTTTATCCGCTGGCCAATGGCCAGGCTTCGCATTACACGCTGTACGAGGATGCCGGCGATACCCGCGACTATCAGCAGGGGCAGGAGGCCTGGACCGACCTCACCGCCAGCGAAGATAAAAACGATTTGATCGTGAACATCGCCGCCGTCCGCGGCAGCTATCCTGGAATGCCGGCCTCGCGCGCCTACGAGATTCGCCTGCCTGCCGACTGGCCGCCGCAATCCGTTACCGCCAACGGCGCGACGCTCACCTACTCACCCAAAGCCGGATCGCCGGGCTGGCGCTTCGAAGGCAACACCCTCACCACCATCATCACCGTGCCTGCTGCCCCGGTTTCGCAGCCAGTGACCGTGCACATCCACCGCTCACCGGAACTCATGGCCCGCCGCACCGATCTCGACGACTTTGCCGGAACCATGACCCGCCTGCGCGAAGCCTATGACACCCTCAACCAAACCTGGCCCTTCGGCTGGTCACCCGACGTGCTCATCGACGCTATGCAGACCGGCGACCGTCTCGGCTATCACCCAGAACTCGCCGCCCAGGAGTTGACGCACCTGCGGAGCTTGCTCCCCCAAGTCGGCCCAAGTGTAAAGCAGCTGGAAGAGAGCACCTCGGCTGAACAACGGCAGGCGCTGGCGCAACGCCTCGGCATGGAATACAAATCGGAGGTCGCCGACAAAATCTTGAGCAGCTATCAGGACAAGTTGGCCCGTGCCAAGGCAGCACTAGCCGACATACCCGTCCCTCCATCGCACTAGCCAGCCATCACGCGCCGCGGTTCCACAAGCTCATCAGCGCGATGCGGCCGCCGCCCGTGGTGGCGATCACCAGGTTCATTACCACCAGCATAGTCTCGTAGCTCCAGCCGTTGGTGCCGTCTTTTCCCCAAAAGCCGGTGTGCCACACGAAAATTTTCTTCTGCATAGCTCCCAGCATCACCAGGATCAATCCAATCGCGGCCAGCGATGTCAGGACACCGAAAGTCACGCCCAACCCTCCGGCGCATTCCGCCACGCCCAGGAACATGGTGAAGGGCACGCTCATCCCGATGTCCTTGCTGCGCTCTTTCGGGTTGGACACATGCCTCCAGCCGCTGGTGAGAAACACCAGGCCAACCATGAAGCGCAAAAGAAGCAGAGAAATGTCGTTGAATTGGCTGAGCTGCGACAAGAAGGACATGCGACTCCCCGATCACTGAAATTTACACGGCATCCGGGGCCCAAAGTCTGCCTGTCTTTTTTACCACGCATCCGGCTTCGGGCTCCCCGCTTTCTTTCCAATTTGCCGCAAGCACGACGTCGAATTCCGATGCCACTTTTTCACTGCGAAATATTTATTCGCTCGAGGGAATAAAACTCGTCCCACTCAGTTCTCGTAGGTGTGCCGAAACACACCCGAGGAGATATCGTGAGCAACCTTTTACCCAACCCTTCTGCCGGAGGCAACTTGATCCCGACAGCAGAATCAACCAGCCCCGACGGCATCGATCGCCGCGGCTTTCTCAAGTGCATGGCCTGGGCGGGCACCGGACTGGTGTGGACCTTTGCCGGAGGCGTTCCCGTCTCCCACGCCTTCGATCAGTTGCACCGCGCCAATCGCCAGGCCGACTTCAGCTTCATGCAGATCAGCGACAGCCACATCGGCTTCAACAAGCCGGCCAATACCGACGTGACCGCGACGCTGCAGGCCGCGCTCGACAAAATCGACGCCTACCCCAGCGCGCCGGACTTCCTCATTCACACCGGCGACCTGACCCACGGCTCCAAGCCGGCAGAGTTCGACACCCTGGAACAGATGCTGGGCTCGAGACGCCAGGTCTTCTACGTCCCCGGCGAGCACGACACCTCGGTGGACGACGGCAAGTTGTACCTCGAACGCTACGGCAAGGGCACCAGCGGCAATGGCTGGTACAGCTTCGACCATAAGGGGGTTCACTTTGTCGGGCTGGTCAACGTGGTGCAACTCGATGGCATGGGCAAACTCGGCCCGGCGCAGCTGACGTGGCTCAAGCAGGATTTGAGCGGGGTGAAGAGCAGCACGCCGGTCGTGGTCTTCGCCCATATCCCGCTGTGGGCGGTGTATCCCACGTGGGGCTGGAGCACCGCTGACAGCGAACAGGCGCTGGCCATGTTGCAGCGCTTCGGCTCGCTTTCCGTACTGAACGGGCACATCCACCAGGTCATGCAAAAAGTGGAAGGCAACGTTACCTTTCACACCGCAATGTCCACCGCCTTTCCCCAACCGGCTCCGGGCACGGCTCCTTCTCCCGGGCCCATGAAGGTTCCCGCCGACAAGCTGCGCGATGTGCTGGGTGTAACCGAAGTAAATTTCGTAGCACAGCATCATCACCTCGCCACCGTGGATGCTACCCTGTCCGGTGCAGCCGTCGACGTGCACCAGGCCTCCGCGTCGTGAGTCCCACCAGGATTGCGGTGGCGTTGGCATGCTTGTTGGTTGCCGGTGTCGTGTTGTCTTCCGTGCACCCCTGGGGAGACTTACGAACAGTTGGGCCGTCCGGAGTTTTGCTGGAAGGCGCCGCAGTGCCGTCGGGCGTTCGCGATGTATTCGAAGCGAAATGCGCCGACTGCCATTCGCAGAACACGCATTGGCCGCTCTACAGCCGGGTGGCGCCCGCGTCATGGCTGGTGGAGCACGATGTCCACGCCGGACGCAGCCACCTGAACCTGTCGCGGTGGCCCAGCTACAGTGCCGACGAGCAAGTTGACTTGCTCAGCCGCATCGCTTCCGAGATTCGTCAGGGAGAGATGCCGGTGAAGCAGTATTTAATCCTTCATCCCCAGGCGCGGCTGTCGGCCGACGAGCAGCAGCTCATCTACGACTGGGCCAAGGGCGAACGCAAACGCATTCGCAAGGAGCTGGCCGAGCAACCGAATCAGCCACCAGCCAGCGAGGAGACGAAGACGCCATGAGTCACGGGACAGAACGCAATACCGGAGTTCGCAGGATGAAACAGGCGCTGGCCGTCGCGACGCTGTGCTGCCTGATATGGATCATCTTGTCGGTGGCGTCCCCCTTGTCGAGCCAGGCGGCCGATAGCGCCGCCGGCCTGGGCGATGCGCAGCGCGGTGAGAAGCTCTTCGCAAAGCGCTGCGGCGGGTGTCACTCGCTCGACAAGGACCAGGAAGGGCCGCACCTGCGAGGTGTCTACGGACGCAAGGCCGGAAGCATCGCCGGATTCAACTACTCCGACGCTGTCAGAGCTTCGCAAGTGACCTGGGGAGACGCCACGCTGGAAAAGTGGCTCACCGACACAGAATCGCTGGTGCCCGACAACGACATGGAGTTTCACGTGCCCAATCCGGCCGAGCGGGCAGACATCATCCGCTATCTGAGAGTATCCTCGGGCAAATAGGTTGGACCGACCGCAAGCCAATTCGGAAGGAGAGGATGGAGCCCGAGTTCTTCGAGATGCTGGCCATGCCGCTGTTCGACCAGCTCTACAACTTTGCCCATTGGCTGACCGGCGACCGCAGCGACGCGGAAGATCTGGTGCAGGAGACCTACGCCAAAGCGCTGAAGGGCTTCCGGTCTTTCCAGGAAGGCACCAACCTGCGGGCATGGATGTACAAAATTTTGCGCAACACGTTCCTCACCTCACGTGCGGGATTGCAGCAGCAGAATACCATGCCGCTCGACGACGAAACGGAAGCCGGCGAATTGGCCGCGCATCAGGTCACTCCGGAGCACCTGCTGCTGCAGCTGGAAAACAGCCAGGCGTTGCATGACGCGTTGGCCGCCCTGCCCGTGGCGTATCGCGAGATGATTCTGCTGTGCGATGTGGAGGAGCTGACGTACAAGGAGACGGCGCAGGTGCTGGCGGTGCCCATCGGGACGGTGATGTCGCGTCTTTCCCGGGCCCGCAAAATGCTGCGCGCCATGCTGGTGACGAAGACCACAGGGAGGGCCGACGATGCAGTGTGACGCCAACACGACCAGGCTGAGCGCTTATCTCGATGGCGAGTTGTCGCCGGAGCAGGCGGCGGAGATTCGCGAGCATCTCAGCCACTGTCCGGGTTGCGCCAGCGAAATTGCCGAGTTGGCGCGGCTGCAACGCAGCCTGCGATCCGCCCGCACGCAGTTTGCTCCCTCCGCCGATTTTCGCAGCCGGATACGAAAGCAGATCGCTGTCCCACAACGTAGGCCATGGTGGCAGCGGCTCGTTCCGGCTGCCGTCGCAGTCCTGGCTATTCTGCTGGTTGCATTCTCCTGGATCAACTACTCACGCCGTGCCGATGACCTGGCGGAAATGGCCGATCTTCACGTCAACCTGCTGGCCAGCGCCAATCCGGTAGACGTGGTTTCTACCGACCGGCACACGGTGAAGCCGTGGTTCCAGGGCAAGATTCCCTTCTCGTTCAACCTGCCCGATTTGGCCGGGACTGACTTCACCCTGCTGGGTGGTCGCATGGCGTATTTCCATCAGGCCCCGGGAGCGCAGTTGGTGGTGTCCCTGCGCCAGCATCGAATCTCGGTCCTCATCTTCCAGGAGTCGCCCGACCTGGAGCGCGCCTTCGCCGGCTTCTCCGGCGTACAACATCGCAATTCTTTCGGGCTGGACACATGGCAATCGCACGACCTGCGCTTCCTCCTGATCAGCGACGCTGGCCCGGCGGCACTCGACCAATTGGCGGAGTTGATAAAGCAGGCCAATCCTTAGCCAAGCTTCTTGACAAGCGCGCAGCCGCCCTATAAACGTATCAAACAGACGGTTGTTTGGTGCGATTAGGAGCCAGTGGTGCTCCTTCGCCGCCGGACCACCGACCTACCCCAGGAGGCCATCCGTGAAGTTCGGTGTGCTCTTCATGCCGGCCGATCCACCGGCGGCCGCCGCCATCGGGCAGCGCTGGGACGAGATCCTCGAGTCCGCCGAAGTGGCCGAGCAGTGCGGCTTCGATGGCATCTTTCTCCCCGAGCATCACTTCATGGCCAGCGGCTTCTGCTCGTCACCGCTGGTGGCGCTGATGGCCATCGCGGGGCGGACCAGGACGCTGCGGCTGGGCACCGCGATTCTGGTGCTTCCCTGTTATCACCCGCTGAAGTTGGCGGAAGATGCCGCCCACGTGGATCTGCTTTCCGGCGGACGGCTGATTCTCGGTGTCGGTATGGGCGCGCTCGACCAGGAGGCAGCCACCTTCGGCGTGCCGCGCGACGAACTGGTTAGCCGGCATGAAGAAAATTTCGAAGTCCTGCGGCGAGCGTGGACGGAAGAACAATTCAGTTACGCGGGCAAGCCTTGGCAATTCTCCAACCTGCGGGTGACGCCGAAGCCGAAGCAGAAACCGCATCCTCCGCTGTGGATGGGAGGCATGTCGGCTGCAGGCGCGCGGCGTGCCGGCCGCCTCGGCGTTCCCTGGATGACCAGCCTGATGCCATCGCTGCCCGTACTGCAACATCTCTATGCCCTCTACGAAACCGAATGCCGCAGCCACGGGCACACACCGTCGGTGGTGCTGATCCGCGATGCCTGGGTGGCCGAAGATGAGGCAGAGCTGGAAGCCGAGTGGTGGCCGGTGGCGCGCAAAGAATACTGGAGCTATGTGCGCGGTGCAGCCCAGTGGATGCGGAAGATCGATGTCAGCCTCAACCAGTACAGCGGCCCCGACGACGTAACCCTGGACCGCTACGCCCCGGACCGTCTGCTGGTGGGAACGCCGGCGCAGGTCAGCGATGCACTGCAATCTTTTCTGAGTGCTTTGCCGGTGGAGTACACCATCGTGCGCTTCCGCTTCGTGGGCGGACCGTCGCACCCGCAAACGCTGCGTAGCTTGCGGCTGTTCGGCGAAAAAGTTATTCCGGCCTTCGCCTGAAAATCACGAGGGATTAAAGATGGGGGTGATGATCGTGCTGGTGGCCTACTTTTCGGTGAAGCGCGAGAACCTGGACAAGGTGGTTGAACTCTGCCGCAAGATGGAGGAGCATAGCCGCCGCGAGCCCGGATGCCGCGCCTACATAGCCCACCAGCAGGAAAATGATCCGCTGCGTTTTTGTTTTTACGAAGCTTACGACAACGACGAAGCCATCGAGGCGCACCGCCGCACCAGCCATTATCAGCAATACGTCATCGACGGCTTGTTCTCGTTGATCGACCACCCAACGCGCGAGCGCTACCGCCCGTTATCCGGTTCGTCCGAAGCCTGATTGTTCAAGGGAGAGCCATGATCAACAAGATCCATCACGTAGGAATCACCGTCCACGACTACCGGCGTTCCCTGGACTTCTATTGCAACGTGCTGGGCATGACCCAGATGTTCGACCTGAAGATCGAAGGCAACAGCGCCGCCGCCGCTTCGTTCGAAAGCGACGACCACGCGCTGCAAGTCGCCATGCTGGCCGTCCCCGCCGACCTGGGCGGAGGCATGCTGGAGGTATTCCACTTCGATCGTCCCGAGCAGGAACCGGCGCCGGAGAAACGCATGGCATGGCAGCCCGGCTACACCCACATCTGCCTCACCACCGACGATCTCCACGCGGCCTACCAAACACTCAAGGAGAAAGGCGTGAACTTCGTGAGTCCTCCGGTAGAGTTCACCGGCGAAGGCGTAACCGCGGTGGTCGCGCCGCAATCTGGGCCGGGCGCGGGACGCAGCGTCATCGCCTACTTCCGCGATCCCGACGGCGCTCTCATCGAACTCGCGCAGTTCTCGTGACGGCTGATTTCTTTCGCGGCCGGTGTACCACTTCTCCGTACATCCAGCTGCCAGGCTAGATCATGCCTTCCAGCCGCTGATAGCTCGCTTCCATGCCATGCTCCATCCCCGTGCTCAGCATCATGGCGCGCGTCTTGGAATCGGGCAGGGTCATGCGCATGGTCATCAACGTACCGGTTCCGTCGGGTGCAAATCTGGTTTCTACGTGGTTGTCGGTCGTTGGGTCCGGAAGGTGCATACGCTCGATGTGCACCATGCGGCTGAACGGCTCGAGCTCGACGTATTCTCCCGTAATGTAAAAACCCTGACCTTTTCCGTTCTCCCACTCGTAGCGGAACTTGCCGCCAGGCCTGGCCTCGTTGATGCAGACAGGCATGGTCCAGCCGTCCGGGCCCAACAACCACTTCTGGATCAACGCCGGTTCAATGTGCGCGCGATACACGGCCTCGGGAGGCGCGGCGAAATGCCGGGTCACGATGATATGGGTATCGCCTTCGGTCGTCATGGTCAATTTGCTCATTTCGTTTTTCCTTTCACGGGGTGTTGCATCGCGGCCAGAACGGTGTCGAGCCGGTCGTAGTTTTTCTCCAGCGCTTTTCGCAGCATGGCAAGCCATTGGTCCATGGCGTCGATACCGGCCTTGGCCAGCCGGCGGGGACGCCTGGTACCGTCGACCCGGGTCGAAACCAGTCCGGCGTCCTCAAGGACTTTCAGGTGCTGCGAAATGGCGGGCTGGCTCATTTCGAAGGGCTCGGCCAGTTCCATCACCGTGGCTTCTCCTGTGGCCAGACGCGCCAGAATCGCGCGACGCGTGGGGTCGGCCAGGGCTGCGAAGGCGCTATTGAGTGTGGCCAGTTCATGCATTAGTGTTAACTTATATAAGTATTGACTTATAGTCAATAACTAAATTTCTTATTTCGCAAGCCTGAGTTCTCGTGATTCCGATGCCTTTCAATCGGCAACCACGCCTTTGCGGCCGACTACTCGTCCTGGGCGTCTACACTTGTCGGTGCAACCAACTCCCGATCAGGATCACTCGCCATGCGAATCCCTATTTTTCAGGTGGACGCCTTTGCGACTCGACGCTTTACGGGAAATCCCGCAGCGGTCATGACCATGGACTGCTTCCCGGATGACGCGGTAATGCAGGCCATCGCCGCGGAGAACAACCTGGCGGAGACGGCGTTTCTGGTGCCGGCCAGCGGCGATTACCGGCTGCGCTGGTTCACGCCACTGGTCGAAGTGCCGCTTTGCGGTCACGCCACGTTGGCCAGCGCCGCAGTGGTAATGGAGCGCCTGGAACCGGGGCGCAACAGCGTGGTTTTTCACTCCGCAAGTGGGCCGCTGACCGTTCGTCGTGAAGGCCAAGGCTACGTCATGGACTTCCCTGCCCGGCCATCGGAACGGATTTTGCCGCCGCCGGGATTGGCCGAGGCGCTGGGCGTGCCGCTGGTGGAGGTCTTCGCTAACGCGTTTAACTACATGGAGTGTCTTGGAGAGCGCCCAGCTCCTGCGCCGCCTGACGCCTGATATGACGGCGCTGGCCCGTATGGACCGGCCGGGGGTGATTGTGACCGCAGCGGGCGAGGGAAACTACGACTTCATCAGCCGCTACTTCGCTCCGGCGAAAGGCATTCCAGAAGATCCGGTGACTGGTGCGGCGCATTGCATGCTGACGCCCTATTGGGCACGACGGCTGAACAAGACAGAGTTTCGCGCCTGGCAAGCTTCGCGGCGGGGCGGCGAGATTGTCTGCCGCCTGGTCCGCGACCGCGTCGAGTTAGAAGGCTCCTGTGTCTTCTACCTGGAGGGCACCGTCGATATCTGACGCTGTAGTACAGCCGCATTCAGTTCGACTTCAGCTCTGATCTTGCCGTTTACGCACTTGAATCTGCCCGTCGCTCACCCGGGTGTCGAGGCAGGGTTGCGGATGGACGGCCGGGCCGTTGATGACGCTTCCGTCCTCCAGGGAGAAGCATGAAGCGTGATAGGGACACACGATGCTGTCGCCTTCGAGTTTGCCGTCGGAGAGCGGGCCGCTGAAGTGGGAGCAGGTGTCGGCGAGGGCGAAAATCCGGGCGCCCTTACGCACCAGCAAAATCGGCACGCCCTCGTGTTCTACGCGCGTAGGCTGCGAATCTTTTAGCTCGCCTTCGGGGAGGACGGTCGTGAACTCCTGGGGAAATTGCTGGCCGCCGGTGCGATCGACGCCGACGCGCTGTTCATAAACCATCTTGCCGCCGAGTCGGGCAGCCGCCGTCATCACTCCGTATCCCAAAGCCGCGACCACGAATCCGGCGGTGCGCGACTTCTTCTTGCGCAGCAGCAGCGACGTGGCAAACAGCGTGGTGCCCGCCAGGTTGAGCAGGCCGTGGAGCAAGCCCATCTTTCTTGCCGGCGGATCGACATCCGACCAATCGACAATACCGGTGACGGCTGCGCCCGCCGCACCCAGCAGCCCGACCGTAATGGAGGTATCGGCCGCCACGGCGAAGGCGCGCCGGCCGGTCGCCAAATGCAAGCCGTCGCACACCAGGCCTACGGTCCACGCGCCCACGGGCACGTCGGTAAGGATGACGTGCAGTGGTTCGCCCAGCCAGGTTCCGTTCAGGAAGTTTCGCGCTTGCTGGGCGACTGGATTGCCGCCGGCGTACAAGGCTTTGTCGAGAGCCTTCTGTAATTTCTCTTCCGCCATGTCGGCCGATGATCCCTGGTCCTGGTTGTTGGCATCGGTCATGTCGCTGGTCGTCATCATGAATTCCTCAGGTGCAATGATGGACACTGAGATGCGCGGTGAGCCTGTAGCGGATGGAAATAATGTGAGGCAGTGGCTAGTGGCTAGGGGTTAGCGGTTCGTAGTCAGTGGCTGGAGTTCAGTGGTTCGTTGTTGGTTGTCATTGGATGCAACCGTTCGCTGGCCATGGCTCGTTGTCATCCTGAGCGTCAGTGAAGGACCGCTACCGCCGGCAGTTCTGCGGGGATAGGGGTCCTTCGCTGAACGCTCAGGATGACACCTCAAGGGTATAAGCAGCCAAGCTGAAGGGTACCTGCTGTTTGCGCGCAATCATGGCATGCGCGCGATTTAGCCGACCACTGACAACTCACCACTGGCCACTGCTTCCACAACATGTTTCCAGTTCATGGTGGCAGCGGCCTTGACCACGTTGCCAATCACAATCAGCCCGGGACCTTCCAGTTGCAGGCCGCTGAGTTTTTCCATGATGGTATCGAGCGTACCGAAGACTTGCTTCTGGCGATCGGTGGTGCCTTGGGTGATCAGCGCGATCGGCGTAACGCCCGGCAGTCCGTTGCGCGTGAGGTTATCCACCGCGGCCTGAATGACCGTCATGCCCATGAACAGCACCAGGGTGTCGGGGCCGTTGGCCATCTTCAGCCACTGCTCGTCCGACAGGCCTTTGCCGTTGCGCAGGTGCAGGCTGTAGATGCCCAGGGAGTGGGCGCCGAATTCGCGGTCGGTCACTGGAATGCCGGCGTACGCGGGAACCGAGGCCAGGCTGCTGATGCCGGGCACGATCTCGAAGGGGACACCGGCGTTAGTCAACGCGCGGGCTTCTTCTCCGGCGCGCCCAAAAATCATCGGGTCGCCGCCCTTCAGCCGCACCACGACCTCGCCGCGGCGCGCGTATTCGACCAGCATGTCGTTGATCTCGGGCTGCATATGCTGGCACATGCCTTTGCGTTTACTGACGTCCACGCGCTGGGCCCGCTGGCAATACAGATCGAGCAAGACCGGATTGGCGAGAGCATCGTGGACTACAACCGTAGCCGCGCGCAGGCACGCGACACCCTTCACCGTAATCAAGCCGGGATCGCCCGGGCCGGCGCCGACCAGATACACGTGTCCGGGAAGAAAATCCTCGCGGCTCTCCTCGCTGCGGACCGGCTCGTTTCCGCGCGCACTGTCTGAAGCCCATGGATAATCAGGAACAATGTTCTGTGCCAGTTTGCGCATAGCCTCGCGCCGCGTGCTGCATCCCAATTCCTTCCAGTCGGAAGTCTGCCGGGCTGCCGCCGCTCGCGTACACAGCTCGGCATAGTTGTCGCCGAAGCATTCTTCTGCTTGATTGCGCAACACGGTCGCCAGGGTGGGCGCGGTGCCATCGGTCCCGAAGGAGAGGGTGAAGTCGCCGCGCCGCAGACTGGCCGGAAAGAGGAAGTCGCTGTCTTCGGGGCAGTCGACGCGCATCGCCAGCACTCCGGCGGATTGGGCATCGCGCTCTACCTGGGCATTGATTTCGCCGTCATCGGTGGCCGCGATCACCAGGAACGCGCCCTCTAGCAGGCCCGTCTGGTATTTTCCGTGGACGATCGACACCCGCGGCGCGTCCCAGATTTCATTAGCGCACAGAGCAGTTGCTACCACGCGCACACTGGCGTCGTGATCCAGCAGCGCGCGGCACTTGCGAGCAGCTACCCGGCCGCCACCAACGATTACGCATAGACGGTTCTCCACCTTCAGCTGCAACGGCAGGAACATGATGTCCTCCAAAACAAAAACCCCGCACCCTCCCATTAGGAGAGCCGGGGATGCCGTATTTCATCCTCAATCCGATGCAGGAACGAACTTGCCGTGACCGCGTTCAACGCGCGCTCGCAACCATCGCTACATCGTTCGCGGGCAGGTTTTCTGGCTTCCGGTTCGCTCTACTTGCCGCGCCTTCCCATCCCGGTTGCGGACAGTGGCCTGATTGCGGCGTTCGTCTACGGTTACAGCGGCGGGACCGCAACGGAGTTTCACCGTTTTCCCTTTTAAGCTGTGTTAGCGCCCGCCTGAATGTAGCAGAGGAAAATAGCGCCAACTTCCGGAGTTAGAGACGCAAGACTTTTTTCGGCCGGGGAATTAATTCGATCCATTGGCAGAATCATTAAGTATAGAATCCATTCTCGCCGCCGTTGATCGACCGTTTTGGTCTTTCAAACTATTGGATGACAACCAATAAGACACCATCGCGCGACAGGGCGCAGCCCGCGCAGAGTCGCTGTTGCGTAGCGTTCGACTCTCCCTGGCCTGACACAACCCCCCGAAGCGCAGGTCACGTTCGCGATGTGTAACCGTCACAGACAAGCATTTTCCCACTCCAGATTGCATGGATATTAATTGACGCAAAAACATCGCCTTATCACATCGATCAGATTTGCAGGTCACAGACGAACCTAATTGCTCGCGTGTATGGTGCGGATAGTTCTTTGATTTGCAGTATCTCGCGTCGGCGCAGGGAACGCCGTGAAAATCGGCGACAGTAGCGCTGCTGTAACTGGCTACGAAACCTCAGGTAACCACCCGTATGTTGGGGAAGGAGAGGCGTAGGTCTGAAGCCAGAAGTCAGAATAACGGCCCACGCGACCAAGCATTGGAAACTTCGCTATAAAGGAGCTGCTTCATGTGTGGTCCTCCGCGTCTGTCGTCCTTCCTAATCTCTTCTCCATGTGACTGAACCATTGGCGCCGCGATTTGCGCGCGCGCTTCGTTCATTCGTTGCAAGTAGCAGGACTGCGCTCGCTCACCTTCGAGAGTCGAGCGCGGCCTGCCTACCTGCGAGCGATTGGGCCGCCCCGACCCGGAGTGCCGGATGTCGGCAAGGAACGTTGTTCTTCTGGCAGCACTGGTATTCAGCCTGGGAGTTGGTTGAGGCTACTCGCAGGTCTTCGGAACGGTTCACGGAACGCTGGTCGATCGACAGGCCGCCCGCATACCGGGCGCAACCGTCACGCCCGGCGCAGACCGAACCAGCAGCTTGGCCTTCATCACCAACTTCACGCCGGGCGCGTTTGTGCTGCATGATCATCTGCACATTCGCAGCGGTCATCAGGTGTCATCCTGAGCGCCAGCGAATCGCCATTTACGGTAACGTTCGGAAGTAGGGGTCGTTCGCTGAAACTCAGGATGACGAGCAGTTTTCGGTTGTCGGTTGTCGATGGTTGCTGGTCGAGCCACAACGCTCCAATAACGGAGCTTCCATGGCAGGCGAATTTCCCGCAGAATGGATGCAAATCACACGCAAGGGGCGTGTGCATCACAGACGGGCGCAAGGCTGCCGGTTATGGTGCTCATAGCTCTTTGAATTGCAGTATCTCGCGCAGGCGCAGGGAACGCCGTGAAAGTCGGCGACAGTAGCGCTGCTGTAACTGGCTACGAAACCTCATACAACCACCCAGATGATCGGGGAAGGAGAGGCGTAGGTCCGAAGCCAGAAGTCAGAACAACGGCCCGCGCGACCAAGTTTGGAAACTTCGCTTAAAGGAGAATGCAGTGCCTCGTCGAATTCTGTATCCACGCCTGATCTGCCGCCCAGCCCCATCTCCGGTATTTCGTTCCGCAGTGCTCTCCTCGCGGATTTATTCCCGTAAGCCCTAGCTGCACGCATGGTGGGTTGTGAAGAATTTTGAACATGGCGGAAATGTCCGGCGCCTGGCGCAGATTGCGGGAAGGTCGGAGGACGACGTCCTCGATTTCTCGGCCAACATCAACCCTCTGGGTCCACCGGAATGGCTGCGGCCGCTGATCAGCTCGCAAGTGAGCGCGCTGCAGCATTATCCTGATCCCCATTGCACCGCGTTGATCGAGGCGGCGGCCCAGCGCTACGGAGTGAGCCGCGAGGAAGTCATCGCCGGCAACGGGTCGACCGAAATTCTCTACCTGCTGGCCCGTGTGCTCGAGCGGAAGCAGGCGGTGATTCCGGTTCCCTGCTACGGGGACTACCTGAAAGCCGCGGTGCAGGCGGGGATGAGCGTGCGGACTCCGGCGGAAAATACCCCCCTACCGGGCGAATGGCTTACCTCTGACACTGTGGTATTCATCGGCCGCCCCAACAATCCCACCGGAACGGTGTGTTCGGCCGAAATGTTGCGCGAGTTGGCGGCAGCGCATCCCGACACGATATTCGTGGTGGATGAAGCGTTCGGCGACTTCGTGGAAGGCTTCGACAGCCTGACCAGCCGGCGTCCGGCGAACGTGGTTGTGCTGTTGTCGCTCACCAAGATTTTCGCCATCCCGGGATTACGCACCGGATGCGCCATCGGCGATCCGTCGCTGATCCAACGGCTGCTGGAGCTGCAACCGCCGTGGAGCGTTAATACCTTTGCCCAGGCCGTGAGCACGGCGGCGCTGCGCGATCAGGAATACGTTGCGCGGACGCGGCTGTACGTCACACGGCAGCGCGCCAGGCTATTGTCCGAATTGAGTTCCCTGCCCGGAGTTACGGTTTTTCCCGGCGAGGCCAATTTCCTGCTGGCCAGACTGGATCGCAGGGGCATGGATGCGGCGTCGCTGGCCGACAGAATGATTGCGCACGGCATTGCCATTCGCACCTGCACCAGCTTTCAAGGACTGGACGAGCGCTACTTCCGGGTAGCGGTGCGGACCAAGGCGGAAAATGCTCGACTGCTGGCCGCCCTGCGAGACGTGCTCGGAGTGGCGCGGCCGAGTGCGGCGAAGCGGCCGGCGGCGACCATCATGTTCCAGGGCACCAGCTCCAACGCCGGCAAGAGCGTGTTGACCGCGGCCCTGTGCCGGATCCTGCAGCAGGACGGAGTGAATGTCGCGCCCTACAAATCGCAAAACATGTCGCTTAATTCCTTCGTCACCCGCGACGGAAAAGAAATGGGACGCGCCCAGGTAGTGCAGGCGCAGGCCTGCCGCATCGAGCCTGACGCGCGCATGAATCCCATCCTGCTCAAGCCGAATTCCGACACCGGTGCGCAGGTCATTGTGCTGGGCAAGCCGGTGGGCAACATGAATGTCACGGAGTACATCGGCTACAAGCCGCAGGCCTTTGCGGTTGCCAAGCAGGCCCTGGACGAGTTGCGCGCGGAGAACGACGTCGTCGTGCTGGAGGGCGCGGGCAGCCCGGCCGAGGTGAACCTGAAGCGGCATGACATTGTGAACATGGGCATGGCTCGGTACGCCAACGCTCCGGTGCTGCTGGTGGGCGACATCGATCGGGGCGGCGTGTATGCGTCTTTCATTGGAACCATGGAAGTGATGGAGGAGTGGGAGCGCGAGCTGGTGGCGGGCTTCGTGGTCAACCGGTTTCGCGGCCAGGAGTCGCTGCTGAGCGACGCGCACGATTACACCTATCGCCATACCCATCGCAAAGTGCTGGGCGTAGTTCCCTTCCTGCGCGATTTAGGACTGCCGGAGGAAGACTCGGTGTCGTTCAAGGCAGCGCCGTCGGACAACTCGGCGATTGGCGCGGATTGCGTCGATATTGCCGTCGTCGATCTGCCTCACATTTCCAATTTCACCGACTTCGACGCGCTGCGCATCGAGCCGGATGTTCGCTTGCGCGTGGTCCGCAGCCCGGCCGAGCTTGGTCATCCCGACGCCGTCATTTTGCCCGGCAGCAAGAACGTGATTGCCGATCTGAACTATCTGCGGCAGACCTGCCTGGCGACGGCCATTTCCTCGCTGGTGCGCGAGGGGAAGACGGAAGTGGTGGGCATTTGCGGTGGCTATCAAATTTTGGGCGAACGCATCGCCGATCCGGACGCAGTGGAATCGCACAGTGGCTCGGTCCCCGGCCTGGGATGCCTGACGCTCTCCACCACCATGGGCGCGGAGAAAAGTCTGAAACGGGTTGAGGGGCGGCATTGCGCTTCCGGCTTCAAGGTGCAGGGATACGAAATTCATCATGGGCAAAGCGTGCTGGCGGGCCAGTTAGAGCCGCTGTTCACCGCCGATGATGGTTCGCTTTTGGGCGTCGCCGCGGCCAATCGCCCGGTGTGGGGAACCTACCTGCACGGAGTGTTTGATGCCGACGAGTTTCGGCGGTGGTTCCTCGACCGACTCCGAGTGCGGCGGCATCTCCCGGCTCTGGGAGGAGTGCAAGCGGTCTACGACCTGCAGCAAGCCTTCGATCGTCTGGCGGCCGTGGTGCGGCAGAGCCTGGACATGGACGAAATTTACCGGCTGCTGGGACGAGCATGAAATTCGCTTCGCCAGCAGTTGAGCTGACCGGCCTACGCCACGAGTAACAATCGGCGGGCGCGGCGGCAAGAAAAGGGAGCTTTGAAATGCGCATTCCACGCATCGTGATAGCGGGAACGGAAAGTGGCGTCGGCAAAACTTCTTTGACATTGGGACTGGTGACGTTGCTGCGGCGGCGCGGGCTGCTGGTGCAGACCTTCAAGGTTGGTCCGGATTATCTCGATCCCACCTACCTGACGCTGGCTTCGAAGCGTCCCTGCTACAACCTGGACGGATGGATGTCGGGCGAAGAATACGTTCGCGAGGTGTTCTGCCGGGGCAGCCACGACGCGGATATTGCAGTGGTGGAGGGCGTGATGGGCATGTTCGACGGCGCGGACGAAGGTTCGCTGACCGGAAGCACGGCGCAGATTGCCAAATGGCTGGATGCGCCGGTGCTACTGGTGACCAATGTGCATGGCATGGCGCGCAGCCTGGCGGCCCTGGTGCATGGGTACGCCAGCTTCGAGCCGGGCATCCAGGTTGCGGGCGTGATCGCCAACCATTGCGGTTCGGAGGGACATGGCCGGATGCTGGCCAAGTCGCTGCGGCTGGCGTCGCTGCCGCCGCTGGTGGGAACGGTGGGTCGCGGCGTCTTGCCGGAATTGCCCAGCCGTCATTTGGGTTTGGTGACGGCAGATGCGGAACGGCTTCCGGAGCAGACCATGCAGCAATTGGCAGACGCGCTGGAAGCGGGCTTTGACCTGGACGCGATCCTGGAGATTGCTCGCCATGCTCCTCCGATGGAGGAAGACGCCGGTCATCCGTATGCAACTGCGACGGTGACTGGTTCCGATCCGCGCTTGGGCATCGCGCGCGACGAAGCCTTCCATTTCTACTATCCCGACAATCTGGAAGCCTTGCAGCGGGCGGGTTGCGAACTGGTTCCCTTCTCGCCAATGCGTGACAGCGCGCTGCCCGCCGGGCTCAACGGCATTTACCTGGGCGGAGGGTATCCCGAAGAGTATGCCGCGCCACTGGCAGCCAACCGCACCATGTTGAGCGACGTTCGGGATTTTGCCGCGGCCGGAGGGTTGATTTACGGCGAGTGCGGCGGGTTGATGTACCTCTCCGACTCGCTGGAAACGCTGGATGGCAAACTTCACCAGATGGTGGGTCTGTTGCCGGCAGCGACGCGTATGTCGAAGCGGCTGCAGTCGCTGGGCTATCGCGAGGCGACCCTGTTGCACGACGGGCCGTGGGGCAAGTGCGGCGACAAGCTCCGCGGGCATGAATTTCATTACTCCGAGCTGATGCAAGTTCCGGATTGGCCAAACGCGTACCAGATCACACCGCCGCGGGCGACCGGGGAAAGCTACGAGGGATTCCAGAGTGACTCGGGCACGATTCTGGCCAGTTACCTGCATGTGCATTTTGCCTCGCGCCCGAAGGCGGTCAAGCATTTCGTCGACACGTTGCGGCAGTGCTGTCCCAGCGGCGCAACCGCCGGTAAACATTTCGCCAAAGGTAACGAGTGATGGCGCAGGCGCTCATTCATCAGTTGCTGCGGCATCCCCTCTCCGGCCCGGAGATTGAGGCGCGCTCGTTTGCCGTCATCGATGAGGAAATTCCCGATCGCAACGGATTCCCTGCCGATCAATGGCAGATCGTGCGGCGGATGATCCACACCTCGGCCGACCCGTCGTTGGCCGCTAGCATTCGCTTTTCCGCCGACGCGATCAGCTCGGGCATCGCGGCATTAAGGCGAGGCGCAACCCTCTACGCCGACTCCAACATGATTCGCGCCGGGCTGTCGCTGGCGCGCTTGCGCAGCGTGCATCCCGATTACACCGCCGACCGCGTTCTGTGCCATGTGGCCGACGGCGATGTGGCGCAACAAGCGGAAGCCAGCCATCTGCCGCGCTCGCTGTTCGCGCTACGGAAGGCAGGCGCCAGGCTGCACGGCGGCATTGTGGTCTTCGGCAATGCTCCGGTAGCGCTGCTGGAACTGAATCGGCTGATGCTGGAAGAAGGAGTTCACCCGGCACTGGTCATCGCCATGCCCGTGGGTTTCGTGCACGTGGTGGAGAGCAAAGAAGAGTTGATGTCGGTAGGAGTTCCGTTCATCGCGCTGGAAGGCAGGCGCGGCGGAAGCCCATTGGCAGTCGCCGTGGTCCATGCCCTCTGCAGCCTGGCGGTCAACGCAGAGATTGGCAATGGCACGGCGGTAGCAAGGAAAGCGATACGGCCATGAGGCAACGCGTTTTCTGGGCAGCGGTGCTGGTGTTGGGGCTGGTTTTGCCGGCTGCAGCGATGCACCTGTCGGAAGGGATTCTGCCGGCGCAGTGGGCGGGACTGTGGTTCGCCGTGGCCATTCCGTTCGTAGCATGGGGACTGCGTGACCTGCGGTCGCGCAGCAACCTGACGCCGGTGTTCAAGCCGATGGTCGCCCTCATCGGCGCGGCGGTCTTCGTTATCTCGTGCATGCCCATCCCTGTGCCCACGGCGGGTAGCTGCTCGCATCCTTGCGGTACGGGTCTGGCGGCGATCCTCATTGGCCCGCAACTTACGGTACTGGTGACCAGCATCGCGCTGTTATTGCAGGCGCTGTTCCTGGCGCATGGCGGCCTGACGACGCTGGGCGCCAACATTGTCTCGATGGGCGTGGCCGGCGGATTTACCGGCTTCGCGGTGTTTCATGGGGCGCGCAAGCTGCGTGCGCCGCTGTGGCTGGCCGCGTTTCTGGCCGGAGTGCTTTCCGACTGGGCCACGTATGCCACGACTTCGTTCGAGTTGGCCAGCGCGCTGCACGGCAGCGGATCGATGGCCAAGATGTTCGGCGCGGTCGCGCTGGCGTTCCTTCCTACGCAACTGCCCCTGGGCATTCTGGAAGGCGTGGTCAGCGCCGGAGTGTATTGCTTCATCGTGGCCCGCCGGCCGGCGTTGATCCAAAGCTTGCGGACCATCAAGGCCGCGATATGAAGAAGGCGCTGCTCTACGCGATGCTGCTGATGATGCTGGTGACGGCAACGTACTTCCTGTTACGGCATGGCGGCGGGGCCAAGTGGGCAGGCGTCGATGAGACGGTGGTGGAGAAATTCGCGCGCGCCGCCGGCCATCCCCCGCATCGTCCCCTGCTCGATACCGAGCAGGGCGACTTGCTGCTGTTCTGTTTTCTTTCCGCCGGAGTGCTGGGCGGCTTTGTGATGGGCTATTACGCTCGCGAGCTGTTTGCCTCGGACGGATCTGAGCTGAAGCAGCCGTCGCCGCCGGCCATGCAAGCAGGCCCGCGATGAGCCTGGTGGCGGAACTGTTCTCCGACATCTTCGCCCAGCAGGACAACCGGCTGACCCGGCTGGATCCGCGCACCAAGCTGGTGGTCGCGCTGCTGACGCTGCTTTGCCTGCTGTTCGCGCGCAATCCGGTGTTTCCGTTGATGGTGGTGACGCTGGCAGTAGGCGCGGCACTGGCGGTAAGAATTCCGCCACGGCTCCTGGCGCTTCGGCTGGCTGCGCCGCTGGGGCTGGCCATCATGGTATTGGCTTTGCAGATGTTGCTGGTGGGCTCGACCCCGCTGGCCAGCGTTCACCTGCTGGGCCACAAGATCACCGTCACCCAGGAAGGCTGGCGGAGCGGAAGGTTGATCGCGTCGCGGGTGCTGGCGTCGGTGAGCGTGCTGTTGCTGCTGAGCATGGTGACGCCGGCGCATCGGCTGTTCCATGCATCGCGCTGGCTGGGCATGCCCAAATCGTGGGTGGAAATCGCGCTGCTGATGTATCGCTACATCTTCGTGCTTCTGGAGCTGGTGGCCGATGTGATGATCGCGCAGCGGCTGCGCCTGGGGTATTCGGGACTGCGTCGTTCGTGGAAGTCGGCTGGCATTGTGGGGGGCACGGTGATTGTGCGCTCCATGGACCAGGCAGTGCGCAGTTATGAGGCGATGCGAGTGCGCGGGTATCGCGGCGAAATTCCCTTTCCCGCCGTTGCCGCCCTGCCTGTCACGGAGTGGTGCACGATGGCGGTGGCCGGCGGCCTTCTGCTGGCGGGCTTTTGGCTGACGCAAGTGAGGCTGCGGTGATGGACAAGCCGTTCGCTATCGACATGGATGCTCCCTTCGCGATTGATGCGGACCGCGTGAGTTTTTCCTATCCCAACGGCTTTGAGGCTTTGCAGGAAGTAGCGTTCCGGGTGTGGCCGGGGGAGTTTGTGGCCATGCTGGCTTCCAACGGTTCGGGCAAAACGACGCTGATCAAAATCCTGGTGGGATTGCTGAAGCCGTAGAGCGGCGTGGTGAGGCTTGACGGGCGGCCGCTGAAGGACTTCTGCGACGCGGAGCTCTATCAGCGGGTAGGCCTGGTGTTTCAGAATCCCAATGACCAACTGGTGAGCGCGACGGTGGAAGAAGATGTCGCGTTCGGTCCACGCAACCTGGGATTGCCGGAGGAGGAAGTGCTGCGCCGGGTAGGAGAAGCACTGCAATCGGTGGGCGCCCTGCATCTGCGCGAACGCGCCATCCATCACCTGAGCTTCGGGGAGCAGAAGCGAGTGGCGATCGCCGGAACGCTGGCCATGAAGCCGTCGATTTTGATCCTGGATGAACCGACAGCGGGGCTCGATCCGGCGGGCGAGCACGAGATGATGGGCCTGCTGGGCAGGCTGAACTACCAGCAAGGCATAACCGTCATCCTGGCCACGCATTCGGTGGACTTGCTGCCGCTGTTCGCGCACCGCATATACCTGCTGAATGGCGGCCGCGTACTGAAGCAGGGCCCGGCGCAGGAAGTGTTCTGCGATCAGGAACTGATACGGCGCTCCAGCCTGCGGCTGCCGTACGTGTCGCACCTGCTGGACGAATTGAACCGTTTCGATGGTGTTCCCATGAATGGCTTGCCGCTCACCATCGGCGAAGCCCGCCTGCAATTGCTGGAGCTGATACCGCAGGAGCTGATTGTGCCGCATGCGCTGGAGGCCGAAGCATGAGCGTGCTACGCGGCGGATACACCACCGGATGCTGTGCCGCGGCGGCCGCCAAGGCAGCGGTTTCGGCGCTGTGCCGCCTGCCGGCGAGCGACTCGGTGGAGATATCGCTTCCAGCCGGCGATCGGGTGAGCTTTCCTGTGATTGCACGGGTGACGACGGCCGAGGGCGCGCAAGCCAGCGTGCGCAAGTTTGCGGGCGACGATCCCGACGTCACCGACCAGGCTTCGATCGCGGCCGACGTGCGGTTTATCGACGGCGACGAGATACGCTTTGTCGCGGGCGAAGGCGTGGGCACCATCACCAAGCCAGGACTGGCGCTGCCTCCGGGAGAGCCTGCCATCAACCCGGTTCCCCGCACGATGATTCGCGCGGCGGTTCGGGAGCTGACCGACCGCGGCGTGCAGGTGACGATCTCTATTCCGGGCGGGCGGGAGCTGGCGCGGCGCACCTACAATCCGCGGCTGGGCATTGAAGGCGGATTGTCGGTGCTGGGCACGACCGGCCGCGTCCGTCCGTTCAGCGTGCCGGCGCTCTGTGAAGCCTTGCGCTGCGGGCTGGATGTCGCCTTGGCGTGTGGCATCACCACGCCCGTGCTGGTTCCGGGCAACATTGGCGAGCAGGCCGCGCGCAAGCATTTTTCGCTGCGGGCCGAGCAGGTCATCCAAGTCAGCAATCAATGGGGCTACATGCTGGACCGCGCCAGGGAAAAGAAGTTTGCCCGCTGGCTGGTGCTGGGTCACCCGGGCAAGCTGGCCAAGCTGGTGCTGGGAGAATGGGACACGCACTCGTCGCATTCGCGCAGCGCGACGCCACTGGTGGCGCAGATGGCGAGTTCGCTGCTGGGTGAAGAGTTGCCGGAGAGCGCGACCGTCGAAGGCGTCTTCCAGGTGCTGGATCAAACCGAATGCGAGCAGCTGGCGTGCCTGCTGGCCGACAAAATCCGTACGGCAATTCGCCAGCGCGTGGGCGAGCAGCAGGAATTGTCCGTGGCGCTCATCAACCTGGCGGGCGATGTTATTGGATGGGACGGAGACCTTACGCCATGGCGCTAGCGCAGACCACGTCCGCGGTGTTGGTTGACCCGAAGCTGGGCATGATCACGATTGTCGGCTGCGGCCCGGGGGCGGCGGATTACCTGACTCCGGCGGCGCGGGCCGCGATCGAAGCAGCCGAGCTGCTGGCCGGAGCGCCTCGGCTGCTGCAACTGTTCCCGGCGGCGAACGCTGAGCGAATTGTGGTCGGGGCCGACATCGCGAAAGCGCTGGACGATCTGGCAAGCGTAGTGCCGGGACGCAAGGTGGTGGTGCTGGTGAGCGGCGATCCGGGAGTGTGCAGCCTGGCGCAGCCGGTATTGCAACGTTTCGGCTGGAAACAATGCACGATCATTCCCGGCGTCAGTTCGGTGCAGGTTGCCTTTGCGCGGCTGGGACTGGACTGGACCGACGCGCGGCTGATCAGCGCCCATCATCGCACGCCTGAGCTGGACCTCGCGTCGTTCGCCGGAGAGGACAAGATCGCGGTGCTGGCCGGCAATGCGGCAACTATGCCGTGGATTGTGACGCTGGCCGGTCACCTGGCAGAGACGCATACCCTATTTCTATGCGAGGACCTGACGCTGCCGCAGGAGCGAGTGTCGCGGGTGCGGCCCCACGATCTGGCAGAGCCTAAGCTTTCTTCGCGATCGATACTGCTTTTTATTGGAAAGAAGATACGACTGTGACCACTGGAATGTTTTATGGCATTGGCGTGGGGCCCGGCGATCCGGAGCTGCTCACGGTGAAAGCCGCGTCGGTTCTCTCGCGGTGTTCCAACGTTTTCGTACCCAAGGCGCGGATCAAGAGCGAGAGCGTAGCGCTGGAAATCGCACGCAAGTATTTATGCCCGAGCGCGGTGGTGCATGAGCTGGTGTTTCCCATGACCGCAGATGACGAACTGTTGCAGCAGAGGTGGCGCGAGTCGGCCGATGCGATCGCGCCCGTGCTGGCGGCGGGCCACGACGCCTGCTTCCTGACCCTGGGCGATCCGATGGTGTACTCCACCTACATCTACCTGCTGCGCGCTTTGCAGGAACGCCTGCCGGGCCTGAAGACGAACACGGTTCCGGGAATCACTTCGTTCTGCGCGGCGGCGTCGGCGACGCACTTCGCCCTGGGCGAGGGTAAAGACCTGATCACCATCGTCCCTACCTCGGACAACCTGAGCGTGGTACGTCGTGCGCTGGAAACAAGGGGCACGGTGGTGCTGATGAAAATCGGCAAACGCCTGGGTGACATTCTGACCATTCTGAAGGAGTGCCGCTTGCTGGAACAAAGCGTGTTCGTGTCGCGAGCCGGGCTGGACCGCGAGCGCATCGAGCTCGACTTGAGCCAACTGAAAGCCGACAACCCGGAAGCCGGTTACTTGTCGGTCATCATCGTCCACACTGCGCGGAGGTGCGCATCATGAAGGTCTGCTTCGTAGGTTCAGGTCCGGGCGATCCCGAATTGCTGACGCGGAAAGCGTTGCGAATGTTGCAAAGTTGCCGCTGCTGCATTTATGCCGGATCGCTGGTGAGCCCACAGGTGCTGGCGGAATTGCCGACGGACTGCGAGTGCCACGACTCCGCCGGCATGACTTTGCCGCAGGTTATCGAAGTATACCGCCAGGCCGCGCAGCGGAATGTGGACGTGGTCCGGCTGCACTCGGGCGATCCTTCTATCTACGGCGCGATCAACGAGCAGATGCGGGAGCTGGACGACCTGGGCATTGAATACGAAGTGGTGCCCGGGGTCAGCTCATTTCAGGCGGCGGCCGCGGCTCTGAAGACCGAGCTGACCTCGCCGGAAGTTTCGCAAACCATCATCCTTACGCGCTGTGCCGGGCGCACGCCGTTGCCGGCAGAGCAGGAACTGGAACGGCTGGCACAGGCGCACGCCACGATGTGCATCTTTCTCTCGGTCGACCGGATCGCGGAACTGGCGCAGACGCTGATTCCGCATTACCAAAGCGATTGCCCGATTGCCATCGTCTACCGGGCGTCGTGGCCGGAGCAGAAAATCGTTCGCGGAACACTCGCCGACATCGCCGAGAAAGCCGGGAAGGAGCATATCAGCCGCACCGCCATGATCATCGTGGGCCGGGCGCTGGTGCCGGGCGAAATGGTTTCGCGACTCTATGCCAGCGAGTTTACCCATGGCTACCGGAAAGGAACGGAGCAGTGAGCACCGCCATCGTGACCTTCAGCGAGCAGGGTGCGAGCATCGCGCGCAAGCTGGCCGAGGGCCTGGGCGATTGCCGGCTGTACGTTCACTCCAGCGTCACGCGCGAGGTGGAAGCGAAACGTTTCGGCTCCGTCATGAAGCTGGCCGCGAAGCTGTTTGCGCGGTACCGAGGAATCGTCTTCATCGCTCCTTGCGGGCTGGTGGTGCGCGCCATCGCTCCTCATCTGCGGCATAAGACCACCGATCCGGCGATCGTTGTGGTGGATGCCGGTGGCCGATACGCGGTGAGCCTGCTGAGCGGACATGAAGGCGGCGCCAACCATCTGGCCTTGCAAGTGGCGAACGTGATCGGCGCAGAGCCGGTGATTTCAACCACTACCGAGGCGGTGAAAGATTTGATCGTCGGTGTCGGCTGCCGGCGTGGGGTGGAGGCGAGCACGGTGGTCGATGCCGTTCGCCAGGCCCTGCGCACCGCCAAGGCGAAACTGGAGCAGGTGCGGGTGCTGGCTTCGGCGTCCATCAAGAGCGACGAAGCTGGTCTGCTGCTGGCGGCGGAGGAATTAGGGCTGGACGTGAGGTTCATCGCGGCAGAAGAGATTCGTTCCACGACGCGGCAGTTCAGGCGTTCACGCTTGGTTGCGGCCAAGGTCAACTTACCGGCGGTCGCCGAACCTTCGGCGCTGCTGGCAGGCAGGAGGACACAATTAATACTACCGAGAACCATCTTCAATCATGTAACCGTGGCGATAGCGCGGGAAAACTGTTCCTGGTAGGCCTGGGACCAGGCGGCCCGCTGGATCGCACACGGCGCGCCGAACAGGCGATCCGGCAGAGCGACGTGGTGGTGGGTTATCACCATTACCTGTCAAGCATTCGCGACTTGACCGACGGCAAAGAACTGATTGCGTCGGGGATGATGCAGGAGGTCGACCGCTGCCGCGCCGCGGTGCGACGGGCGCAGGCGGGAGCCAAGGTGGCCTTCGTCTCGTCCGGTGACGCGGGAGTCTACGGCATGGCCGGGCTGGCACTGGAAATGACTGCGGCCGAAAGTTTACCGCTCGCCATTGAAGTGGTCGCGGGCGTTTCAGCGGCCAACGCCGCCGCGTCGCGACTGGGTGCACCGCTGATGCTCGACTATGCCTGCATCAGCTTGAGTGACCTGCTGGTGGAGTGGGAACAGGTGCGGCAACGGTTGGAAGCGGTGGCCTCTGCTGACCTGGTGGTCGCGTTGTACAACCCGAAGAGCACCAAGCGGGTAACGCAGATTGAAGAGGCGGCGGGAATTTTCCGGCGGCATCGTCCGGGCAACACTCCGGTGGGTGTATCCACTGCGGTGGGGACTGCCGAGGAGCGCATAATCATTACCGATCTCGACCATTTCCTGAGCGAAGAAATCGGCATGCGCACGGTGCTCATCATCGGCAACCGTTCGTCGAAGTGCCTGAACGGATGGTTCGTGACCCCGCGAGGGTACAAACTATGATCCTCCTACTGGGTGGGACCAGCGAATCGGCTGACGTGGCAGAAGCGATTGCCGGCGCAGGATACAAGGTGCTGGTTTCGGCTGCCACCGATGTCCCTCTGGAGTCGCCATCTCATGCGAACCTGACCCAGCGGCACGGGCGCCTGAATGAAGAGGCGATGGCCGAACTGGTCCGCCGGCAACACATTCGCGCCATCGTCGATGTCACACATCCCTACGCCAGCGAGGTGCGGGCCACGGCGGCGCTCGTCGCCGAGCAAATGCACATTCCCTACCTGACGTATGTGCGCCCCGGCAGCGTAACCCGGCAAGACGACGTGCGACACGTGCCTGGGCATGAAGACGCGGCCCTCGCAGCATTCTCGTATGGCAAGCCGGTGTTGCTCACCACTGGGTCGCGAAACCTGGCACCGTACATCGAAGAAGCCAGGCGCACGCGACTTCCCCTGGTAGCGCGAGTGCTGGCGCATGAAGAATCGATTGCGGCCTGCCTGGAAGCTGGGCTTCCCGAAGACTGCATCGTGACCGGCCGCGGACCATACACCGTGGAGGAAAATCGCCGCCTGCTGCGCGAGTACGGCATGGGCGTGCTGGTGACCAAAGATAGCGGCGAACGGGGCGGGGTGCGCGAAAAGCTGGAGGCGGCGCGGCTGGAGGGGTGCCAGGTTGTCGTGGTCGACCGCTCCGGATTGCCGACGGCAGATACCTGCGGCAGTCTCTCCGAGTTGATTGGCGGGCTGAAGCAATGCCTTCCTGCCACTCCCACGGTGGTGGCCTTCGATCTGGAGAGCGTGCTGGTTCCGGAGATCTGGGAGACGGTGGCCAAGGTGACCGGCATACGCGGGCTGGCGAAAACCACCCGCGACATTGCCGACTACCACGTGCTAATGGCGGAGCGGATGCGCCTGTGCCGCGAGAATGGACTAACCTTGTCGCTGCTGCGCGACATTGTGGGCACCATGGAGCCACTGCCCGGGGCGGTCGAACTTCTGGCGTGGGTGCAGGAGAGCATGCTGGCGGTGATCGTGTCGGGCACGTTTCATGAGTTGGCCGCGCCGCGTGGTGGAAAAGCTGGGTTGCCCGCTGATGATCTGCAACCACCTGGAAGTAGATGAAGACGACTACCTGTGCGGGCATCGGGCGCATCATCCTCGGGGCAAGGCGGGGGCGATCGATCACTTCCAGCGCCTGGGATTTCAGGTGCTGGCGGTAGGTGACTCGTTTAACGACCTGGGCATGCTGCAGGCGGCCGACATGGCATACTGATTCGGCCCAGCGAGGCGGTGCTGGAGATTGCCGGCGAGCTGCCGGTAGTGTGGAACCTGGAAGAACTGAAAACGGAGTTGCACGAGTGTCTAGCTCTGAATACGAAGAGCGACAGTTGCCTGATCCTGATTGCGCACGGCAGCCGAAATCCTAATTGGCTGGTTCCTTTCCAGAAACTGACCGATGACCTGAAGAAAGATGAGGGCGGGGACCGGGTGCACTTGTGCTTTATGGAGTTTGCTTCGCCCAGCCTGCAAGAGATGGCCGAACAACTGCATCGCCAGGGGATAACGCACGCGCGATTGTTGCCGCTATTTCTGGCCAGCGGCAGTCACCTGGCGGAAGATGTTCCCGCCGCCTTGAAGGAATTAAAGGCGCAGTTCCCAAGCTTGCAGATCGAGTTGCTTCCGCCTATCGGGGAAGATCCGGGCTTCGCCGAGCTGTTGCGGGGACTGGTGAAACAATATGTTCCGCGGTAGCGCCAGCGCTGGCAGTTGAATTACGACTGCGCTTTACCATGTCTCGGCGTACAGATATGGCCGCTCTTTGGCGGTTCTCCAGAAGTAGCCCAGAATGATGATGCTGGCGACTGCGGCGTAAGCGCACCACAACGAGGTGAAGGCATAGCGCTTGACGGCCATCACCACCAGCAGAATCGCCAGGTTGGCTACGCCAAACAGAACCATGGGCCTGACCTTGGAAAAGAACAGCGATCCGCACGTCGCAATGACGTACAGCACCGCGACCAGCGTGTTGTTGGTCGCCTGGTTCATGTAGACGATGCTGTTGCTTCTGACGTAGACCTCTGTCGGATAGGCGGTCAGCGCCCACAGGATGTACAACGTGGTTCCCAGGCCGAGCACCAGAAACGGCCGCATGCGCCGGCGGCTTTCGCGGTCCGACTCAAACAGCAGCACGCTCAACGGGAGCAAGAACGGTAGCAATCCCTGGGCGTACAACATGAACGCCGCGCCCATATCGTGGGCCACCGCCGGGCGAGAGAACTCCATCCAGGCCGAGCCATACGAATCCCTCGATGAACTGATGGATGGCGAACAGCAGCGGCAGCGCGGCGAACAGAAGCTCACGGCGGTGCTTCACCTTGGTCAGGGTGAGGACGCCGACCGCGCCTAATCCTGCGCTACCGACAAAGTTTGCGGTTGCCGAGAAACACATGGCTTCGCCTTTCGTTCACAAATCCTACTGCGTCAGACAAGCTGCCGACGCCACAACCGGGCAGCGATGGAAATGGGACGAACTGCAGAACGACGGGTTGGGAAAGCTTGTCCCCACTGGCTCGACAGCAGTTTTACCCTATACTGACCAGCGTGCGCAAAGTATTCATGGCTTGCCTGATGATGGCGGCGCTGGTGCGGGTGCCGGTTTTCGGGCAAACTCCCACGGTTAAATTGGCGCAGGAAGCGATTGCGCCCGGGAACGCTGGTTCCCCGCCAGACGTGTGCCGCCAAGCCGGATCAGAGTTACGCGCTGTATCTGCCCTCGCACTACACGCCGGACAAGAAGTGGCCCATCGTGTACGTTTTCGATCCTGACGCTCGCGGTAATGTTCCGGTCGAACTCATGAAGGATGCCGCGGAGCGCTACGGCTACATCGTCGCCGGCTCGAACAACTCGCGCAACGGCTCATGGAAGGTGGAGGCGGAAGCCACCCAGGCGATGTGGGATGACACCCACGCACGCTTTGCCATCGACGGACACCGCATTTACTTTGCCGGATTTTCCGGCGGCGCCCGGGTGGCATCGCTGATGGCGCAGCAATGCAAATGTGCGGCTGGAGTTCTGCTGACGGGCGCGGGCTTTGCCGGCACTCCTCCGTCCCACGACGTGGTGTTCGCGGTCTTTGCCACCGTCGGCACATATGACTTCAACTATCCGGAGCTTTCGTCGCTCGACGACAAACTGGAGCAGGCGGGCTTTCCGCACGTGTTGCGGCACTTCGATGGATCGCACGAGTGGGCGCCGGCCAGTGTGATGGACGAAGCGCTGGCCTGGTTCCGGTTGGTGGCCATGAAGCAGAACCGCGAGCCGCGCGATGACAGCTTTATTACGGCGCAGAAAGCGGCAGCGGTGGCGCGGGCGCAGGCCCTGGAGCAATCCGGGCAGTTGTACGAAGCGTGGCGCGAATATCGCCAGGCGATGGCAACGTTTGACGGGCTTAGCGATACGGCATCACTGCACCAGGCGGAAGCCGCTTTGGCGCAACAGAAGGCGGTACACGATGGGGCCAAGCGGGAGGCGCAGGACTTCCAGGAGCAGAGCAGGCTTACCAATCCAATCTATTCCGGACTGGCGGCTTTGCGCGACGACGCGTCCAAAAGCGCCCCTCAGGCCGCGCCACCGCAAGCGGTGACGCCGTCGCGCGAGCGTAGCAGTGCATTGGGTAATTCGGCCGGCGATGCGGTCAGCCGCTCGGACATTTTCCATCAGACCGAACAGCAGATTGTCGACTTGCGCCAACGCAGCGTTTCCGAGAAACACGAGGACAAGCAGCGAGTGTATCGGCGTGCGCTGACCGGGGTTTTTATCTCCGCTGCAGAACTAGGGGACGAGAGCCTGGAGGCCAAGAACTACCGTGCCGCCAAGGAATATTACCTGCTGGCCACGGACGCTAACCCCGACTCTGTGGGAGCACTGAAGGAATTGGCCAAGGCGCGCGCCCTGGATGGAGACCGGAAAGGCACGCTGGAAGCGCTGCGCCAGGCGGGAGCGAAAGCAAAGGATCCCGCGGCGTTCTCTGCCTGGATGAAGGACGAGCCGGCCTTTGCCAAACTGCGGGACGATCCGCAATTTCGTGCGTTGGCCGACAAGCCGTAGGCGCCCAACGGTTGGGTTTTTCGGCGCGGGGAAAAGCAGATCCCTCGTCGCACTGAGGTCCTCCTCGTATGACCATTCCTGGTAGACGAGGATCGTTGCACCGCTGAGGCGGTGCTCTACCCTTCCCTAGACGCTATTTGACCGGTCGCGAGCCGAGGATCAGGACATCCACCAGCCGCTTGGCGCTCTGTTGCCAGTCGGGGCCGGTGGCCACGTAAGAAACTCCGATGAGCGCCCGCAGCAGATCGAAGGGCTCCAGGTCCTTGCGGATATCGCCGCTCTTGATGGCGCGCTTCACCAGCGCATTGATGGCCCCAGAGATGTGCGCGTGTGAGCCCTCAAACAGACGGGACGGGCCGCCCACCAGCGTATTCAGCGCCGGGGCAATAATCTGCTTGGCCGCGATGTAATCCACGAACAGCAGCATCCACGCACGCAACGCCTCAATGGGCGGCATGGTTTCAGAGAATTGCCGTTGGGCCGCGGCCAGCTTCCCTACCTCAGTGTGATAGACCGCCTCGATCAGCGCGTCGCGCGTGGGGAAATGACGATACAGCGTTCCGGCTCCCACTCCGGCGGTTTTGGCGATGTCGTCCAGGCTGGTGTTGGCGCCCGAACGGGTGAATGCCTCCTTGGCCACCTCCAGAATGCGCTCGCGGTTGCGCTGGGCATCGGTGCGGGGCTTGCGCTGGACTTTTGGTGAATGTTTTTTGGCCATGGCAAAAATATTTGCAACCGGAGAGAGTCTCCGGTTATCTTATCAGGTGATTCGGAGGCAGTCTCCGTTTTAGTTGATGCAGCGGCGGGCCGTCAAGAAGCAAACACAATGGCCAGCGCATGCAAGGCAGGAAGGAAAAAAAATGGCAAACACAGTTATGACGAAGACGTTTGGAGCAACATCCACCACCGACGAGGTTTTAGAGGGAATCAATCTCAGAGGAAAACGGATTCTGGTGACCGGCGTTTCCGCCGGACTGGGGATTGAAACCGCACGCTCGCTGGCGGCGCATGGCGCTCATGTGGTGGGCGCGGCGCGCGATTTGAACAAGGCGAAGACGGCAACCGCGCAGGTAAGCAAAGACGCGGCAGCCAACGGCGGCAGCTTCGAGCTGATCGAGCTTGACCTGGCCGATCTGAAGAGCGTGCGGGCCTGCGCTGACGCGCTGTTGAAGAAGGGCGAGCCGTTCGATGTGATCATCGCCAACGCGGGAGTGATGGCCACTCCACAGGGCCGGACGGCGGATGGATTTGAGACGCAGTTCGGCACCAATCACCTGGGCCATTTTGTATTCATCAACCGGATAGCTTCCCTGCTCCGCTCCGGCGGACGACTCATCAACCTGTCGTCGGCGGGCCACCGTTATTCCAACGTCGATCTGGAAGACCCGAACTTCGAGCGCACGCCCTACGATCCTTTCGTGGCATATGGCCGCTCGAAGACCGCCAACATTTTGTTCGCCGTGGCTTTCGACAAGCGGCACCGCGGACGCGGCGTGCGGGCGGCAGCCGTTCATCCGGGAGTGATACAGACGGAGCTGGGCCGCTACGCCGAACCGGGTCAAATTGAGGGGCTGATCGCGCAGATCAATGAGCAGTTAGTTGCCGAAGGGAAAGGTCCGTTTCAGTGGAAGACGGTTCCGCAGGGCGCGGCAACTTCGGTGTGGGCCGGGGTGACGGCGTCGGCTGACGAAATCGGCGGGCAATATTGCGAGAACTGCCATGTCGGTGAGGTAGTACCGGACGAGGCGGCCATTAGCGGGGTCAGCGAAGGAGTACGGGGATATGCGCTGGATGCGAAGAACGCCGAGGCACTGTGGAAGAAGAGCGAAGAAATGACCGGCGAGTCGTTCTAATGGTTTGTCGGCAACAGGCTTTCGCAGCGGCTAAACATCTTGTTAGAAACACAAAAGCAGATCCCTCGTCGGACTGAAGTCCGCCTCGGGATGACAAAAATAATGGCTTAGACGCTGGCCTAAAGGCCAGCTCTACCTAGTTCGCCTTCAATCAGGAGTATCTATGAAAGTTTTTGTTACGGGCGCCACTGGATTTATAGGAACGGCTACGGTACGAGACCTTATCGACGCGGGACATCAAGTGATCGGCCTTACTCGCTCGGAGGCGGGCGCGAAGGCGCTGGCGGCCGCGGGCGCACAAGTGCATCGCGGTAATCTGGACGATCTGGAAAGCCTGCGCAGCGGGGCCGCCATGTCGGACGGCGTGATTCACCTGGGCTTCAATCACGACTTCTCGAAGTTCGTAGCCAATTGTGAGACTGACCGTCGCGCCATCGAGACCTTGGGCTCGGTGCTGGCGGGCTCGGAGCGCCCGTTGCTGGTGACCAGCGGACTGGCGTTGCTGGCGGAGGGCCGCCTGGCGAATGAAAATGATCCGCCGGCTCCAGTTTCCGAGGCATATCCCCGCGCTTCGGAAGCGACAGCGGCCGAGCAGGAAGCGCGTGGGGTAAACGCGTCGGTGGTGCGGCTGCCGCAGGTGCACGACACGGTGAAGCAAGGGTTCGTCACTTATCTGGTCGCTCTCGCGCGCCAAAAGGGCGCATCGGCGTATCTGGATGATGGCATGAGCCGCTGGGCCGCGGTGCATGTGAAGGACGCTGCCCGCCTCTACCGGCTGGCTCTGGAGAAGGGCGAGACGCGGCGCGAGGTATCACGCGATCGCCGAAGAGGGAGTGCCGATGCGGGAGATCGCGGAAGCGATTGGGCGCGGCTTGAAGGTGCCCGTGGTTTCCGTTCCCATGGACCAGGCGGCAGCTCACTTTGGATTTCTGGCGGGATTTGCGGGACTGAACCTGCAAGGTTCCAGCGTGCTGACCCAGCAGCGGCTGGGATGGCACCCGACCGGACCGGGGCTGATTGCCGATCTTGAACAGATGGACTACTCCGCCGCTGCTTCTGCAGCGTAAGGACTATGGGAGGTTCGCAATTATGAGTCAATTCGCAATGAATCAACAGCAGACGAAGCTCGATCCGATTTGCGGCGACCTGATGGCGATGGCCGAGCGGGAGCTGGCCGCGTTCGTCAAGGCGGTGACCCGGATGTTCGGATCGGAGCAGGCGAAGCTCTCCGCCGAAGACTGGCTGCACGAGTTGATGAGCGTGAGTGTTCTGCCGGCTTCCACACGTCAATGGCGGCAGCTCACCGCCAAGGTGTCGCAGCGGCTGGCCAAGCGGATGTTCCCGCATGGGCACGGAGCGCACGCAGCGTAAGCGTGTCGGGGATCCCAGGTCTGGCAATCGCGGGACCTGGGTTCCCGCGCTGCATCCAGGGCTAACTTGATCGCCGTACGAAAGGCGCGTGAAGGGCTGAAGCCGAAGCGGTGGAGAGGCTGCGGGAAAACGCAAAAGCAGATGCCTCGTCGGACTAAAGGCCTTGATCGGACGACGCCTCTTGGAAGGGGATAGGGGTCCTTCGCTGGCGCTCAGGATGACAGGGCTTGCTATTGGAGTTCGTTTGTCACGACAGTTTCGTCGCACTACGCGGGAAAGCATGTCTCTCCACTCCGCTCCCCCGCCCCAGCTTCGCTTCGGTCGGGTTGACACCTCTTGGAAGGGATAGGGGTCGTTCGCTGGCGCTCAGGATGACAGCGTTAAGAGTGGTGCGGCGCCCAGCCGCAGTACTGACAGCAGCGGAACAAGATTTTTCCCGCAGTTTGTGAAGCCGGCTCTACCTCTTCAGGGCGGCCTGAGACTTTTCAGGGCAGCCTGGCCGGGATTCCACTTCCGGTCGCTCGTGGCGGAAAAATGATTCAGGCCGGCTGACACAGAATTGTCACTTCTTCACAACCAGCAAGCTAAACCTCTTACTTCCAGCCCGGTACGCCGTAATGCGAAATTAAGTTGCGCTGCCGATGGGCGGTGGTACTCTCCTGCGCGAAACGCTCAACAAGGGAGGATACCGTGACCAGCCAACGGACAGCAGCTTCGATTTCCGACTTCAATGGGCCAGCCAAAGTAGCGGCGCTGGTGGCTTCACTCATTCTTATGGCGGTGCTTGGCGTGGCTCCAGCCGCGCAGTCGCAGACGTTCACCAACCTGCACAATTTCACTGGCGGGGCGGGCGGGGCAGAGCCGATCGCCGGCGTCGCCATGGATGCGGCAGGTAATCTTTATGGCACAACCTACCAGGGCGGCGCGAGTGGCCTGGGGATGGTTTACAAGCTGACGCACAAGGGCTCGGGCTGGGTGCTAAGCGAGTTGTACAGCTTCCAGTCAGGCAATGGCGGGAACACGCCGATTGGCGGGGTAACCATCGGCCGCGACGGCAACCTGTATGGCACGACCGTCGGCGGAGGACAGTATGGTAATGGAACGGTGTACAAGCTTTCGCCTCCGCCGACGGTGTGCAAGGCGATCCTTTGCCCGTGGACGGAAACCGTGCTCTATCACTTTACCGGCGGGGCGGATGGCGGCGCGCCCGATGATGCGGTCATTTTCGACAGCGCCGGCAACCTGTACGGGAGCGCCAGCTATGGCGGCACAGCGAATAGCGGCGTGGTTTTCAAACTGACGCGTTACGGGTCGAACTGGGGCGAGAGTGTGCTGTACAGCTTCGCCGGTACGCCGGACGGGTGGGGTCCGTGGAGCAGCGTGAGCTTCGATAGCAACGGCAATTTGTACGGTACAACCCTCTTCGGGGGAACAGCGGATGCCGGCGCGGTTTACCAGCTATCACCGTCCGGCTCGGGATGGACGGAGAAGGTCATCTACTCGTTTCAGGGCACGAGCGACGGAAATCTTCCGTATGCCGGCATAACGGTTGATCCGCAGGGGAATCTCTACGGCGCTACATTTTATGGCGGCGCAGAAGAGGGGGGCGCTATCTACGAGCTAACGCCTTCGGACGGCAACTGGACCTTCAACCTGGTTTACAGCCCCAGCCTGGTTGGCCTGGGAGGCGCTGCGGGTACGCTGGCGCGGGCTTCCGACGGCACGCTTTACGGCACGCTTCTGACCGGGGGCAACACTCAGTCCTGCTCGGGATATGGATGCGGCAGCGTGTTCCAGTTGACGCCTTCGAATGGCGGCTGGGTGTACACCACGTTGTATGAATTCACCGGTGCCGGTGACGGGGGAAATCCCGAAGGCGGATTGATTCTGGACGCAGCCGGAAATTTGTATGGGACAACAACCGGGGATCTGGCTGGAAGCGGAACCGTCTTCAAGGTGGCGCCGTAACATCCCAGCCCGTCTAACGAACATAGAAATGCAAGCAACTGGTTCCCTCCCTTGTCGCGCGGAGTACTGAAAACCTTGCATGGTGAAGATGAATTGCCCGGCTGATTCTATGTGATAGAGTGCACCGAAATAAACCGGGCAGGAGGTACTGGGTGAACGAGCAGATTGTGGCTTCACTGAGTGAGGTCAACCTATCAGCAAAGGTAGCGGCGCTGGCGGCTTCCCTTATTTTCATGGCGGTGGTTGGGGTGGGTCCGCGCGCGCAGGCGCAGACTTTTCAGGTGATTCACAACTTCACCGGCGGCGCGGGCGGCTATTTCCCGAGCACCGGGGTCAGCCTTGACCGGGCGGGCAATCTATACGGTACCGCGGGCTACGGCGGCAACTACGCTTCCGGCTGCAATGACGAGGGAACACAAACCGGCTGCGGAGTGGTCTTCAAGATGAGCCATCACGGCACGGGTTGGATCTTCAACGTACTGTCGAGCTTCGATGGGGCCAACGGCTACAACCCCGAGCAATTGATTACGGTGGCGCCGGACGGCAGCTTGTATGGCAGCACGTTGTGGGGCGGCCCAGGCCACTGTGACGGCTTTGGCCCGGGTTGTGGAACCATCTTTCGGCTGCAGCCTCCGGCTACATTTTGCCGTTCGGTGTCGTGTCCCTGGAACATCAGCAACCCGCATCAATTGTTAGGCGCGCCGGATGGAGCATTCCCTCAAACCGGCGGCCTGACCATGGACTCGGCCGGAAATCTTTACGGCACCACGCACGGCGGCGGCGACCACGATGGAGGAACGGTATTCGAGCTAACCCCGACAGCGAATGGCTGGACCATGTCGGTGATCCATAGCTTTGGCGGCCCCGACGGTGCCTTTCCGGAAGGCGGGGTGGTCTTCGACAACGCAGGCAACCTGTACGGCGTGACCACCGAAGGCGGGACCAACAGTCTGGGCGTTGCCTACCAAATGACGCGAACCCAGTCGGGTTGGACCGAACAAGTTCTCCACAGCTTCACCTATCAGACCGATGGCGCATTTCCCAATGGCAACCCGGTAATCGACGCATCGGGAAATGTATACGGCGAGACCGACAGCTACGGACCGAATGGCGGGGGAACGGTCTGGAAGCTGAGTTCCGGTAACGGCGGCTGGAGTTTCTCCGTGCTCTACGCGTTTACAGGGGCGACGGGAGGAGGGCCGTTTGGCGGACTGCTCTTGGATCAGGCCGGCAATCTTTACGGCACCACAATCTACGTGGGCGCTCACGGGTATGGCAGCGTCTTCCAACTGAGCCCGGTCGACGGAGGCTGGCGATATACCTCATTGTATGACTTCACCGGTGGCAGCGACGGAGGCTTGCCATACAGCAGCGTGAGCATGGATTCTTCAGGAAATCTGTTCGGTGTCACCGAGGTTGGGGGCACGTCGCAAAACTGCGGCGGTGTGGGATGTGGGACCGTGTGGAAGATCACACCATAGGTTAGTGATGAGCAGAACGCGGTCACGGTCTACTAAAAGCCTACCTATGGGGGTTAGCGAAGGGCAGAGGTCCTTCGCTAACTCTCAGGCCCGACGGCCACGGTTATGGCGTGATCTCCCATGCGGTTCCAAAGCCGTGGGTGCCACCGCTGGACGCCGTTCCATAGAGATTGCCGGAGGCGTCGACCGTAACCGCACTGTACGGATTAACCCCGTCGGGGCCAAACTGGTGCAGCGACGTGTAGGTCCAGACGCCACTGGTGCGAGTCAGTTTGAAGACATTGCCAGGAGAGTTGTAGCCGGTAGTCGTGCCGTAGAGATTGCCGGCGGCATCCATGGTCAAGCTGCCTTCCGGTTGGGCGTCGCCATAGGCATTGGTAAACGAATAGAGCGTGGTGAGGTTCCAGCCGCCATCGGCGTACGAAAGCTGGAAGACCGTGCCACAGCCGGGCGTGCAATTGCTGCCTTCACCGCCGCGCCAGGTAGTGCCGTAGAGATTACCGGCCGAATCGATGGCCAGGCCGCCGATGGGCTCCATGCCGGCGGGGCCGCCAGGAAAACTGTAAAGCAACTTTTCTGTCCATCCCGAGCCGGAGGGAGTCATCTCATAGATCGCTCCCAGGTTGAAGGCTCCGCCAATGATGGTTGTGCCGTACAGATTTCCCGCAGCATCGAAGACGACGCCCGAGTACGGTATGTATCCATTGCCAAGTTGGCCGAAACTGTAAATCGGGCTGTACGTCCAGCTACCGCGGGTCGAACTCAATTCGTAGACGAGGCCCCAGTTGCTCGATCCTCCGTACGCCGTGGTGCCATAGAGACTGCCGGCTTGATCGAAGGTGGGAGGAGCCAGCGGTTGGTCCCCGGTCGCGCCGGTGAGAGTAGAGAGAATGGTCGCCGGCCAGACACAATCGACGCTTCCACAGAATCTGGCTGGAGGGGTGAGCTTGAAGATGGTTCCGCAACCGGCGACACCACATCCGGTTCCGCCACCGCCAGAATTGGCTCCGTATAAGTTGCCATCCGGTCCAAGCGTAACTCCCACTGGGTTGACGCCTTCAGTGCGCACAAAATTATGCAGGGTGTCGAAGGTCCATGATGAGCCCCGGTGCGTCAGCTTGAACACCACGCCGCCGTACCCGTTTTCGCCATTCAGGGAAGTACCGTAGAGATTGCCGCCGCGATCGAGGACGAGGGTTGTCGCCGGGTCAAGACCGTCGGCCCCGCCGGTAAAGTTGTGCAGAACCGTTAGCGTCTGGGCGTGCGTCGACACGCTGACAAAAAGGAGCAAGCAGCAGAGCAACGCCACGGTCGCCAATGGGATGGGTTGGAAACGCTCAGGTTGCGCCATGATGCTGATCCTCCGGGCTGCGGCAAGTAGCGTTGAGCCGCGCCGGGACAGGGTTGCGCTTTTACGGAAAGGGGTCAACTTAATTCTGTATTACGGCGCAATCGGCTCATGGAAAGGTACTTGCCGGAATGGTTCCCGGGAGGTACGGGGCCGCAGGCCTACGGTTTGAGTCCAACGGTCTTCATGATTTCCAGGTAGCGCGGGTCGGAACGCAAAGGGTCGAACAGGGGGTTTCTGATTTCGTAGGGGAACTCGCTGCCATGACCGCTGGCGGACTTTTGCAGCCAGGCGATGGCCTGGTCGTGGTCGCCCTCGGCCGCGTACGACAAAGCCCACAGAACGTCGCCTACGTGGCCGGTCTTGGCCATTTCCGTCAACTGTGCCCGGGTCAACTGGGCAAAGCCTTGGGCAGTGGCGCTGAAAGTGGGAAGGTCTTTGTTGCCGTTCGCCACAGCAAAGGCCGCGTATTCCCGATTGGCATCAGCCCATTTGCCCTGCACGGCGTACAAGTAAGCGAACTTGCGGTGGGCGGCGGCGAAGTTGGAATCCAGTTCCAGGGTCTTGCGATACTGCCGCTCCGCCTCATCATAATGATGGGCTGCCTGCAGAGTGTAGGCGTAGTTAGTGTTGATGATGCCCGACAAGGGATCGAGCGCGAGCGCATTGCGGATCTCGCCCAGGGCAGCATCAAACTGCCCCATCGCCACTAAGTACAGGAAGGCATAGGCGTAGTGGAGTTGGGCGTTGTTGGGCTCCATCTCCAGGGCGCGTTGAAATTCCTTTTCCGCGTCGGCCCACTGATAACTGTCGACCAGGGCTGAGCCCAGTGCAGCGTGGGCAATGGCCAATTGCGGATCCAACTCCAGCGCCTTGTGCGCCGCCGCCAGGGCCTGGGCGCGGGATTCGGGCTCGCTCCATCCGGTCCACGATGGCGCAATGTTATAAGCGTCGGCGAGCCCGGCGTAGGCGAGGGCGTATCCGGGATCGGCGGCAATCGCCTGCTTGAAAAGCTCGATGCTTTGCTTGATGTTGTCGACGCCACGCTTGTTCAGCAGGAAGCGGCCCTTCACGTAAAGCTGGTAGGCGGCGGAGTTCTGGGTCTGGGTAAGCGAGATCTGCTTCTGCTGTTCGCCGGTGAGCCGAGAGCGCAACTTGGCGGAAACGTCGCTGGTGATCTCTCCCTGCAAGGTGGAAACGTCGGTCAGCTTGCGCGAGTATTGCGCGCCCCAGATTTCGCTGCCGTCAGAGGTCTTCACCAGGTCGGTGACGACTTTCATTTCGTCGCCCTGCTGGGTGATTCTGCCGGTGAGCACCGCATCCACTTTCAGGGTTTCGCCAATCTTGGCGGGATCTTCTTCCTTACCCTTGAAGCGAAACACGGTGCTGCGCGCCATGACCTTCATGTTGGGCAACTGAGAGAGCGTACCGATCAGGTCTTCGGTGAGACCGTCGCTGAGGAATTCGTTATTGGTGTTCGAGGTGGCATTCACGAACGGCAGCACTGCCAGCGACGAAATAGAGGTCGCTGACGATCCCCGCCACAGAAATCCTGCAACCCCGGCGCCGGCGAGCACAATGACAGCAGCAGCGGCTATCCAATATTTCCTGGCGCTCCTGATGGCCGGTTGGGATGAGGTTGCGGCTGCGGCGCTGGCCGGCCCGCTGACAGCGACGGATGGTGACGAGACAACGCCGCTGCGGCCCGACTCGGTATCGCGCTTCAGGCGGCGCAGGTCGGCGCGCATGTCTGACGCTGTCTGATAGCGCAGGCGCGGGTCTTTCTCCAGCGCCTTGTGAATCAGGTCTTCCAGCTTGGGCGGAACTTCCGGGTTCAGGCGCACCGGCGACACCGGGGCGCGGTTCAGGATGGCATCGAAGATGGCGGCGCTGGTATCTCCGGGAAACGGCACCGCGCCGGTCGACATCTCGTACAGCACGCCGCCGAAGGAGAACAAATCGGTGTGCGCGTCCAGCTCCTTGCCCAGCGCCTGTTCCGGAGACATGTAGGCTGCGGTTCCCATGGCCGTTCCCGGGCTGGTCAGGTGCTCTTCGGGAACTGCGATGGCGGTGGCCGCCGCTCCCACCGCTTCCGCATGGCGTTTGGGAACGGTCATCTTGGCGAGGCCGAAGTCAAGGACCTTGGCGTGGCCGCGCTTGGTGACGAAGATGTTGGCGGGCTTGATGTCGCGATGGATGATGCCCTGGGTGTGAGCTGCGTCGAGGGCGTCGGCGATCTGGACGCCGAGATCCAGCACCTGTTCGAGCGGCAGAGGCCGGTTGCCGATCAGGTGCTTCAGGGTCAAGCCATCCAGATACTCCATGACGATAAACGGGCGGCCGTCCACTTCGTCGATTTCGTAGATAGTGCAGATGTTGGGATGATTAAGCGCCGAGGCAGCGAACGCTTCGCGCCGGAAGCGCTCCAGCGAGGCCGGATCGGCGGCCATGTCGTCGGGCAGAAACTTGAGCGCCACATGGCGCGGCAGCTTCAAGTCTTCCGCTTCGTACACCACGCCCATGCCGCCCCCACCCAGTTTGGCCACGATGCGGTAGTGAGAGACGGTGGAGTCGATCATGGTTTGGGCGTTGGGATGGATGTCCGATGATAAGGGCAGCGTGGCGGGGCGTCAATTGCGGCTTCACCTTCACCCTAAAGCGCGGGACGTGGGGCGGCGAGTCATGATCAGGCTTCACCCACGTCTCGAAAAGCGCGAGACATGGGGCACCCGAGGTTGAATTGAGCTTCAATCCACGTCTCATAAAGACGCGGGACGCGGGACATTGGAGCACCCGACGCGAAACAACGGGACTTGGGGCTTCCGGCAGAGTAGCATCGTGCTCCACGCAGATAGCTGCGTGTAAAGGTTCCGCGATGGAGCGTCGCAACACACCTGACCGTATGCAGGTGCTGAACTCGGCATCCGCAGGCTGCAAGAAGTGGAGGAGAACCCATGCGAAATTTCTGGCATGTTACCTCGGTGTTGATTGCATCGATCACGGTTTGGTGTTCCCTGCTGACCCAGGCGCCAGCCCAGACATTCACGGTGTTGCATCAGTTCAGTGGCGGACGCGATGGGGCGATGCCGGCGGGCGGTCTGGTGATGGACAGAGCGGGAAACTTTTACGGATCAACTTTTGTTGGGGGTGGAGGGCCTTGCAGTCTTAATGGCACCACCGGCTGCGGCGCGATCTTCGCACTCAAGAGAGCAGGATCGGGTTGGACGGTTTCTCCCCTGTACGATTTCGCGGGAAGCAATGATGGCTATGGGCCTGGCCCACTGGTGATTGGCGCGAACGGGAGCTTGTACGGCGCGACGAGCGGAGGAGGAGGATTGGGCGACTGCGCCGAAAATGGGTGCGGCACGGTATTTAACGTGAAACCGCCAGCCACCTCATGCAAAACCGCCCTTTGCCTGTGGAACGAGAGAATACTGTACCGCTTTGCCGGCAGCGATGGAGCAGGACCGAACGCTCCGCTGATCTTCGACAGTGAAGGCAACCTCTACGGCTCAACCTATCTGGGTGGCGCGCACAACGGCGGAACGGTTTTCCGGTTGGCGCCCGCGAATGGCGTGTGGTCGGAAAGCCTTCTCTACAGCTTCACGGGAGGAAACGACGGCTACCTGCCGTCCTCCGGGCTAACCTTCGACAGCACCGGCAACCTGTATGGCACAACTTACTACGGCGGTACAGGTATCTACGGCACTGTGTTTGAGTTGACTGCTGCCGGATCGGGGTGGACGGAAAGTGTTCTGCACAATTTTCAAGCGCAAAGCGATGGTGGAGATCCCAACGGAGATGTAATCTTCGACGCCGCAGGGAATATCTACGGGACGACAAGCGGAGGCTTTGCGACCGTGTTCGAACTGACGGCCACAGGCAGCAACTGGTTATTCAACGTACTTTACTCATTCGGAGTACTGGGCGGGCCATCGAAAGGCAGCGTGGTGAGGGACACAGCGGGCAATCTGTACGGCACTACGGCCCGGGCTGGAGCTTCGCTGAATGGCTCGGTTTACAAGCTGACGCGCTCGGGCAGCGGCTGGATTTATACCGACTTGCACGATTTTTGCCAGAATGGTCCTACTTGTCCCGATGGTTGCGACCCGCAGGGGAACATTGCAATTGACAACAGCGGCAACCTGTTCGGCGCTGCCGGCACGGGCACATCGCCCGGCTCCGGATGCAATGGCAACGGCCTGCTATGGGAGATCACACCGTAAGTCAGCGACAGGTGGCGGGCGGCAACGAGATTTCATCACGAGCTAAGCAAAATGCGAACTCATGGTGCGCTTCCGCATCCTCACCAGGTCCGCTGACAGGCGCAGTTGCGGGTCCTCCTCGCTCAAGATTTCTGCGTCAGCTGGTACCAAGCCCAAAGAATGATCAAAGACCGTCAGCGTTCAGGGAGTTAGTTCGAAGATCACGCCAGCGTTTGGTATGCCGCCGGCGGCAGTCGTTCCAAGGTAGTTTCCGGCGCCGTCTGGAGCAAGCCCATAGTAGGGATAGGCGCCATCGCTGCCGCTGGTGAAGGCGTGCAGCACCGACTCTGTCCAGCGATTGCTGCCGGTTGGAGTCAGCGCAAAGACAACGCCGCATTGACATCCGGAGTCGCCGCCGGCCGAGGTAGTTCCGTAGAGCCTGCCCCCTGTCCCAAATACCAGCGTGCTGGTTGGGTTTGCACCGTCAGCCGAACCACTGAAGCTATACAGCACCGTACTGCGCCATCCTCCGGTTGCGGTTGTGGGTCCCAGGCGGAATACCGCTCCTGCCCCATTGGCTCCGCCATAGTAGCTGGTGCCGTAGAGTAAACCGTGAGAGTCGGCGGTCAAGCCTCCGTAAGGAAACGCGGCGTCAGGCTGGCCGAGGAACGCGTACAAGGTGCTGAACTGCCAGCTGCCTCCGGAGCCCCTGGTTAACTTGAACACCGTGCCGGCGCTATACGCACCGCCAATTTCCGTAACGCCATAGAAATTTCCACCCGCATCGCGAAACAGCGGACCAAGCGAGCCCAGTGCGCCATCGCTGCCGCCGCTGAAGTCGTGGAGGATCGTCTCCGTCCAGTGGCCGTTAGAAGGAGCTAGCTGATAGATGGCCCCGACGCCGTACGCTCCGCCGTCGGGCGCGGTCCCTACGAGGCGTCCCTGGATGTCGAACATCACGGCGCTTCCCGGGTTCGACGCATCTGGCGCGTCGCGAAAATTGTAGAGCACTGTTTCCGTCCATTGGCTTCCGGAATGGCTGAGCTCGTAGACGATGCCGCAGCCATCGCCGCTGCAAACTCCGCCTGCGCCGCCGGCGACGGTGGTGCCGTACAGATTTCCGAGGGTGTCGAGTGTCACTCCGCCATAGGGGTTCTTTCCGCCATTAAAGCAGTCGAAGCTCAGCAAGACAGATTGCTGCCAGTGCCCTCCACCCGCAGGCGTCAGTTTAAAAACTGTGCCGCAGTCCGACGCGCCGCCGGTCACGGTCGTTCCGTAGGCGTTTCCAGACCCGTCGAACACCAGCTGTGAAGCCGGGTTTGAACCGTCAAGACCACCGGTGAAGCTGTAAACCGGAACTTCCGTCGCCGCAATGGCAACACCGGGCGCCGAAATCATTATGCCGGCGAAAACTAAAAGAAGGAGGGAATGCAGGTAGCTGGGCTTGCTTGAGCGCATCGGTGAGTACCTCCGAACTGGAATTCAATGCCGCAGAACGGGTGCTAGCCAAGGGTCTGCAACTCTAGCACAGAGGGAGGAGGGTTGGGCTACGGTGATTTTCTTCGGCGCGCTGCTGCGTCGCCCACGCCGCCCCCGGCCAATTTGGCGCCGATACGCAGCTCTTGCGCGGTTCTTCTTCGGTGGCGCGGTTTCACTCAAAGGTCGCAGTCGAAGAAGGTCGTGAGTGCCCCCCGAGCACCACAGCTGCAAGGCTGGATTTGTCGGATTGAGTAACTTAAAGATGCTCTCGACCGGCGGCGCCCTATTACCGACAACATTCGCTAAGTCTAACCGCCTCTGAGGTATAGACGCTGACCTCAAACTTACCTCCAAATGACCTGGCAAGTATTGATTGCTCGTTCCACCTGACCTACCTTGCGCTCACGTGAGCGGGAAACCGAGCGAACCCACTCGACCGTTCGAACGGGAAACGCGTCCGGAGGCAGGACAACCATCCTCCTCCGGAAGACTGCGACATGTGCCCCAAACCACAACTCTGCGCCGCTCGCCGTTGGTCGACGCCCAAACCTATATGGCCAGAAGGAGGTCAGTATGAAAACGCAAGTCAGTAAGCAGGCGAACACTGTAGCAATCGAGAGCAATTTACACCACCGCACACCGTCGCGGTGCTTCCTCTTATTTGTCGTTTTGTTTCTCGGCGTGTGGACGGCACGGGCCGGCACCTTACATCCATTCAGTCCCTACCAATGGAGATCGGCGACATGTGCCGGAAACACTTGTACATGGACCGCAAGAGGTCCCTTTCCAACATTCACGGCAACGAGTACCAATGGCTGGAGACCTGGTGGTGGACCTTATCCCACGCATTTCACGCCTCCCCTGCAGAATGAATTCAGCGTCGGCGGTGATGGCGACACGGTCGTCATAACCCTTCCCAGTGGTCTTACCTGGGGAAGCAACGGCGGCGAGCTGATACTAGGGAACATCCACAACTACTTCGAGTACAATCTTTCGGCGACGGACGGCACGAACCCCATTGACGTGAATGCCTGGAAATTCCTCGGGGAGGATATTACCTCTACGAGTTCTACCAGCAGCTGCGTTGGCGGCACGGCGGTTAATGTTCTGCCTAATGGCACATGCTGGGGAAAGCCAACTTCCAAGGGTTTCTATGTGTACGATCCCAACGCTCCCGCCAGCAGCGGACAGGGAGGGGTTGTGGCCCTCGGCAATCTTCCCTCAAATGTTCGAACCATTACCCTCACTCTCGTGTCGAACAATCTTGGCAATATGCTTCCGAACGGAGCGGGCAGCGACTACGTCCTGTTCAACGTGGGGCAAGCTACCGTAACCCTCACCGGAGGGACATGGAAACCCTTAACCAATCAGCCACGCTTTCATACGGGCGCAGCCCTACTGCTTACTGACGGTACGGTGCTGGCACACGAGGAGTCAGACCGTCCCAGTGACAATGCTAATTACGGTAACTGGTACAGACTTACTCCGGACGTGTATGGTAGCTACATCAATGGAACATGGAGCACGGTACCATCTACCCTGCCATCGCCATACGGTCCTCTCTTTTTTGCCTCCGCGGTGCTGCCCGACGGACGGGCCATTGTAGAGGGCGGAGAATACAACATCCCCAACGGCACTTCTGACACCGCCTTGGGCGCGCTGTTTGAGAACAACCCAAAGAGTTCGAACTTCAACAAGTGGACACCGGTTACACCTCCCGGAAACTGGGTGACCATAGGCGACGCGCAAAGCGCCGTGTTGCCTGACGGAACGTTCATGTTGGCCAATTGCTGTAATACCGATGAGGCCGAGACTACGAGCGACGGATCATCATGGGTAGCAACCGGCATCCACAAACACGACATAAATGATGAGGAAGGATGGACGTTGTTACCGGGTCCGCCTGACGCAGAGGTCCTGCTAACGGTGGACACCAGTGTCCTAAGCGATAGTACCTGCGGCTTGACGGGATCAGAAATGTACATCAACGGTTTGTGGTTCTGTATTGCGAACACCCCCATGCAGCTGTGGGACAACTCAAGCCACGAGATGGGACCTGCCGTATTGCGGCCGGACGGTACAGTTTTTCAAGCTGGAGGAACCAACCAATCGGGAACGGGTCAGAGTGCGCTGTTCGACACCAGCACGTTTACATGGAGCGCAGGTCCGAATTTCCCGCCTAATCTGGACGTAGCCGATGGACCGGCCGCGCTGCTGCCCAATGGCAATGTGTTGGTGATGGCCAGTCCCGGCCTGTTCTCACCGCCTTCGAGCTTCTACGAGTTTCAGTACGGAACCGACGCACTCGTGAGCGAAGGGTCTAACCTTCCGCCGAACGCTTCCAACGACTCGTCCGAAGAAGGTCATATGTTGGTTCTTCCGACGGGGCAGATCTACTTCGCCGACTTCAGTAAAGACGTTGAAATCTACACTCCCACCAGCCAGGTAAATGAGAACTCGTGGTATCCGGTGGTCAAGGACATTAATAACTATGCTGTAGCAAATTGCTTTGGAAGTGTTTATCGCCCGCCGCTGCCGCCGCCCTGTCTCACGATCAGCCAGGGTAATACGAATACTCTGGACGGCTTTCAGCTCAATGGCTTGTCGCAAGGTGCTGCTTTCGGCGACGACTATCAGTCAGCCACTAACTACCCGCTAGTCAGGATCGAGGAGGAGTTAATACCTTTTTGCATCGCAGGTACCAGCTGTCCGGTACCGCGCGTTTACTATTGTCGAACTCACGATCACACCAGCATGGGTGTGGCCACGGGCAGCCTGTTGGTTTCCACGAAGTTCGACTGCCCCAATGTGCCAGTTGGTTTCAAGGGTTACTTGGAAGTTGTAGCAAACGGCATCAGCACCGAAGCAGCTCCTGTGGTCGTAGGACCGTGATTCGGTGAATAACCGGCAAGTACCGTACTAGCTACCCCGCCCAAGCGTCTTTCGCCTGGGCGGGCTTTCTTTGCAGTTATCCGATTCGCTGATCGAAGCATGGGAATGTTGATGCCCAATACCCGCCACCAGGTGTGGCGGAGGCGGCGATTTGGCACGTCCGGTGTCCCGAAACCCGCGAGATATGAGGCACCCTAAAGAATTGAGTTGTCTATTGGATACCCTTGGCGACGAACAGGGTTGAGAAGATGCGCTGAACAACGTACAAGACGTGCGCGCCGTCCTGGGTGACGATGGCGTGGCGTAGTGCGAGCATTGCGGTCTTATCGGTCGGCGTGAAGTGCGACCAGAGTTTACTGGCGCCGGTAGCGAGGTTCAGGTCATAAATCTCGCTGGTGTCGGTGCCGACGGGACGCTCGAAGAAAATGTTCTGCGAACCGCCATGCCACTCCGTCGGAATGTCGCCGGGTGACAATCCCTTGATTTCGCTGGCCGCGCCGCCGTCGATGGGCTGCACCCAGTATCGCTTTTCGCTATCGGTGGCGAGGTAGTACTTGCCGTCGGGAGAGACGGCTCCGACAGCTGCCTCGCCGGCCAAAAGAAACTTGCCATCGGTCTTGATGGGCTGCGCGGCGCCGGTCTCCACGTCCTGCACATAACTGACTGGCTCGTGTCCGGGAGTGATCGTGGACACCAGGATGTGCTTGCCGTCGGGCATCCAGGCGGCAGCGATGTATTGCGTTCCCGCGGGCGCATTTAAGTTTCGGCCCTCACCCACGCCGGTCGGAATGACCCGCAGGCGCTGGGTGTTCAGCGGGTCCAGTGCCGATGCCCATTTGCCATCGTAGGAAAAGCTCATCCCCGCGCCCTGGCCGATCAGCGCCGGCGCCGAGCCATCCGTCTTCTGGGTATAGAGGTTATAGTCGGAATTTCCGCCGGTGACGTAGGTGTTCAGCAATAACGTCTTGCCGTCAGGCGAAAACGCCTCGGTAATCTGGAAGGGGAACGAACTCACATCGCGCACTTTGCCTTCGGCGGTTTCGGAAAGCATCTGCGCATCGCGATAATCTTCCACGGTCAACAAAACGGTCCCGTCCTTGGCCACGTCCTGCAGCTTCAGCTTAGCCGGCGAAGACAGCAGGATCCGCTCCTTGGCCTCCAGGCTGACGGCGCGGAGCGCACTCGGCTCGGAGTTGACCGCGGCGGTGAACCAGATCTCGTTTCCTTTCGGCGCCCAGGCCAATCCCTGTACTGAGCTGAACTCGCGGGTCAGCACCTTGCGATTTCCGTGAAGGTCAACAACATCGACGTAGCCGCGATCGTCGCCAAACATGGCATGGTCGACAAACGCGATTTTGTCTCCGGCGGGCGAGAAACACAGATCGCTGATGTAGCCATCGTTCTGGTACAACGTCTTGCCAATCGGAAGTTGGAGATAGAAATGCTGGCCGACTTGCCGGCTCACCGCCAGGGCGGAGCCGTCGGGCACCCAGTCGGCATCGGTCACCGCATCGAGCAGCTCACGCGTAGAGCCGCCGCCAATGGCCACGCGCGCCAAACGTCCGGTAGGGGTGTATTTGGGATCGAAGCGAGTATCCAGCGAGACGGCCAATTCGCCGGTCGAGGAAATGCTCAACAGGCTTGCGGGCACATGGAGCGACTGCGCTTCAATGGTGTCGGTGCGGGTGGAAAAAAGTTCTGTAGGTTTGCCGCCGCTGGTGGAATCGTAGACGACGGTTCGGCCGTCGGGCGCGAACCGCGCATGGCGAATGTAGGCGGAACTGAAGCTGATCTGGGTGAAATCCGGATGCGTGGCCGGTGAGCGCGAAAGGACGTAAGCCGCGAGCGCGCCAACCGCCGCGGCTGCCAAAAGCAACGCGGGTACCAGCAAGCGCGAGCGCCGGCTCTTCTCTTCTTTCAGCGCACGCAGTCCGGCGGTGGAAGCACTTCCGGTGCTGCTCAACGAATCGAGCGCGAAGGCCAAGTCGCTGGCCGACTGAAAACGTGTTTCGGGCTTTTTCTCCAGGCAGCGATGCACAATCCGCTGAAGCCCGAGCGACACATTGGTACCGCTCTCGCTCAGGTCCGGCGGCTCCGACTTCAAAATCGCGGTCATGGTCTCAACGCTGGAGTCGCCACGGAACGCGCGTTGTCCGGAGGCCATCTCATACAGAATGGTACCCAGGCTGAAGATGTCGGAGCGATGATCGACGGCTTCGCCCCGCACCTGTTCCGGTGACATATAGCCCGCGGTGCCGAGTACGGTGCCCGCCGAGGTCTGATTCGGGCTGATCAAGGTGGCGTCTACCGCGGCGCCATCGCCTTCTGCTTGGCCAGGCCGAAGTCGAGAATCTTGACGCGGCCATCGCGCAAAACGAAGATGTTCTCCGGCTTAAGGTCGCGATGAACGATGTGCTTCTCGTGCGCGGCGGCCAGCCCCTTGGCAATCTGCAATCCGTATTCGACGACTCGTCGCTGCGGCAGCGGGCCGGCGTTCATGCGATCGCGCAGGGTGTCGCCGTCGAGGAACTCGGAAACCAGGAAGTGCATGCCATCCTGCACACCGACGTCGTACACCGCCATGAGATTAGGGTGATTGAGCGCGCTGAGAATGCGAGCTTCCTGCTGGAAGCGATCGAGGCGTTCGCGGTCGCTGGCAAAGGATTCGGGAAGGATTTTGATGGCGACGGCGCGATCGAGACGAGTGTCGCGAGCGCGATACACTTCGCCCATTCCACCTGCCCCTACTGCGGCAACGATCTCATAAGGGCCTAAGCGGGTTCCCGGGGCCAGAGCCATTTTTCACCTGAAGTGGAAGTGGCTCATTCTACCGTGAGTCGCCGGATCGCGGAAGTTGGTCGACGAACGGCGCTGGTTCGGCAGGTACTTGGCGGGGCAAGTCTTGGGCGGAGAAAAGCCAACTCGAACACCTGGCCATGTTGTTCTCCGCCAATAAGTTGCGTCTTTCTTCATGACTTTCTTGGGGGGAGTGGCAAACACGGCGCTGCAACCCATGCGAAACGTTTAGAAAAAGGCTTGACGTTTCTATAGTGTTATAGTTAACTAAAACACTATAGATGTGCGCTCGACCGCCGCTTAAGCGATTCAGATAAACCCTGATGCGAGAGCCAAGGTGGAGATGACATCCCAGGAGAATGGAACATGAAACACCTTCGCTTTGCACTGACCGTCGTTTTTTTAACGCTCACCACCAGTATGGCTTTCGCCCAGCACGAGGCGCAAAAGTCCGCTGTGGAGACTGAACCGTCCGCTGCGCAGAAGTCCTTCACAACCATAAAAACCCTGGCGGGAGAGTGGGAAGGCTCCGTGACCGTCCCGGAGATGCCGGAGATCTCGAGCGGCAAGCTAATGCACGTCTCGCTGCGTGTAACCTCGCGGGGAAACGTCCTAGTACACGAGATGCAGGAAGCAGGAACGTCTTTGGATGCGACAAAGTACGACCATCCGGTGACGATGCTTTACCTAGACGGAGACCAGCTTACCCTGGTTCACTACTGTGACGCGGGGAACCGGCCTCGCATGGTCGCCCGGAAGTCGGCCGACGGGAAGACCCTGGAATTCGATTTTGCCGACATCTCCGGTAGCACACAGTATGGACACATGCATCATGCCGTGTTCACCATCATCGATGCCAAGCATCACACCGAGGACTGGACGTACATCATGCCCGGGGACAAGGCCGATGCACGCGCACTTTGACCTGCATAGGACAAACTGATGCGGCTTTATCGCTGATAAGGTTTGGTGAGGGTTACCTGGAAAATCATGGACCGTGAGTGGAACGACAGTCAGCCGATTTACCGCCAGCTTCGCGACCGCGTGGTCGCGATGATACTCGACGGGGTGCTCAAGGATGGCGATCCCCTGCCTTCGGTGCGCAATGTCGCCGCGGAGTATCGGGTCAATCCGCTCACGGTTCTGAAAGGTTATCAACAACTGGTGGACGAGGGGCTGGTGGAGTCCCGACGAGGTCGCGGCATGTTCATCAATACGGGGGCCCGCAGTTTGCTGCTGAAGGGCGAACGGCAGAAGTTCCTGGGAGAAGAATGGCCGAGGGTCTACGCGACCATCCAGCGGCTCGGACTGAAGGCGGAAGAGCTGCTGGACGGCGCGGGCGGCCAGTCGTCTGCGGAAACCGCCGAGCCGGATTCCGGCAAGAACGAGGAGGGCTGAAGCTAATGCCATGCATAGAAGCCCAGGGCCTTCGCAAGGCCTTCGGCACGACCGTCGCGCTCGACGGCATTAACCTGCGGGTAGAAGAGGGCCGTATCCTGGGGCTCATTGGGCCCAACGGCGCCGGCAAGACCACCGCGCTCCACGCCATCCTCGGTCTGACGACCTATCAGGGACAATTGAGGGTGCTGGGCCGCGACCCCTGGAACGAGCGTGATCAGCTTATGCGCGATGTCAGCTTCATTGCCGATGTCGCTGTGCTGCCGCGCTGGGCGCGGGTTTCGCAGTTGCTGGACTACACCGCCGGCGTGCATCCGAGATTTGATCGCGCCAAGGCGGAAGGTTTTCTGGCGAAGACCACCATCCGGCGCACCAGCAGGGTCAGGGAACTGTCGAAGGGCATGGTAACGCAACTCCATCTCGCCCTGGTGATGGCCATCGACGCGAGATTGTTGGTGCTGGACGAGCCGACGCTGGGTTTGGACATCCTGTATCGCAAACAGTTTTACGATTCTCTGCTGAACGACTATTTCGATCACAATCGCACCATCGTGGTAGCGACACATCAGGTGGAGGAGATCGAGCACGTGCTCACCGATGTGATGTTCATCGACCGCGGGCGCATCGTATTCAATCGCAGCATGGAAGAGTTGGAGTCGCATTATCTGGAAGTGATGGTGCGCCCAGAGCAGGTGGCGGCGGCACGGGCGCTCAAGCCGATGCACGAGCGCCAGGCGATCGGCGGCAGCATTCTGCTGTTCGACAGGGTGGATCGTCAGCAACTGGCAGCGCTGGGCGACGTGCGCACCCCGGGCATCGCCGACTTGTTCGTTGCAGTGATTGGCAATCAGTCTCCCCAGGCACAAGGAGCGGCACAATGAATACCCAATCCAACGCCATGCCAGACACTCCCATCGCGGCACAGGGCTTCGCGCCCGCGGTTATCCCGGAAAGCCGGCTGCTGTACTGGTCGGTGATGCGCGAATTGTGGGAGAGCCGTTCGATTTATATCGCGCCGCTGGCTGTCGCCGCCCTCACTCTGGTCGGCCACCTGATCGCCACGATTGGTCGTGCGATGTCGGTGACCAACCTGGCTCAGCGAGGCGCGATACTCGAAGAACACTACAGCTTCGCCGAGTTTGCCATCATGGGGACCACGCTTGTCGTCGCAGTGTTCTACTGTCTCGACGCGCTGCACGGAGAGCGTCGCGATCGCAGCATCCTGTTCTGGAAGTCGCTGCCAGTTTCCGATCGCACGACGGTGCTCTCGAAAGCGGCTATTCCGCTGGTGGTGCTCCCGCTGCTCACCTTCGCAATCACTGTGCTCACACAATTAATTATGGTGTTGATGAGCAGCGCCGTACTGTGGGGAAGCGGTCTGAGCTTCGCGACATTTTGGACCCAGCTTTCGTTGCCCCAGACTTGGCTGGGGCTGCTTTACCATCTGGTGACGATTCATTCGCTCTGGTACGCGCCAATCTTCGGCTGGCTACTGCTGGTCTCAGCCTGGGCTCGGCGCGCGCCAATTCTATGGGCCGCGATTCCGCTGCTGGCGATCGCGCTGGTTGAGAAGATCGCATTCAACACTACGCATTTCGCTGCCATGCTGGGAAACCGCATGAGCGGGGGTGCGGAAGCGGTCACCATGCCGGGTGGCAGCCCGTTGGATCCGATGACACACCTCACTCCCGGTCATTTCCTGACAAGCGCGGGTCTGTGGATCGGACTGGCGATGACCGCCGCATTCCTCGCCGGAGCGGTGCGACTGCGCCGCTGTCAAGGACCGATCTGAGCCGCATCACCCTTTATTCCAGTGTCGGCTTGTGGGAAGTATCCATCCTGAGTTCCGAGGCCGTTTTAAAGATCCGGAACGGCGGTGCCAGTCTGATTGCATTCCGCAGCGCGGGAGAGCGACGTTATCTCTCATTGCTGTTTCCAAGGATCCAAAAGATTAATCTCACCCTGAGATCCGCAGCACTATTAGCGTCATGTCGTCGTGTTGCGGCGCGCCTGCCGCAAACTCGTCGGCCGCACGAAACAAGCGTTGCAATAGGTTCGCGGCATTCAGGTCCGCGTGTGCTTGCGCCTCGGCGACCATCCGGTCTTCACCCCACTCGTCTTCTGCTTCGTTCATGGCTTCGCTGATGCCGTCTGTAAAGGCCAGCAGAATATCGCCGGAAAGTAGGTGAAAAATCTGCTGCTTGTAAGCGGCGCCGGCAAGCAGCCCGACAACGGGGCCGCCGTCACTCAAGCGAAACACTTGCCAAGCGTCGTTCTGTTTGCGCAACACCACAGGAGGGTTGTGCCCCCCGTTGACGTAGTGCAGCGCCAGCGAAGCGCAATCTAGTTCGGCGTAGAAGAACGTTGCATAACGGTTGGAAGCGGACGCGTCATATAGAAGGCGGTTGATATTGGACATCTTGGGCCCCAGGTCTCCCCCACCGCTCAGAGCCTGACCGCGCAGGCTGGCGTGAAGGCTTGCCATCAACAGCGCGGCGGACATGCCCTTCCCACTGATGTCGCCGATTGCAATACCCAGCCGATCGCAGCCGGGGGCATGCTCCGGCACAGGGAGCGAGCTATCGCGGATGTCGATGAGGTCGTAGTAGTCGCCTCCGACAGCCTCTGCAGGCCTGCAATGCGCGGCCATCTCCACGCCAGCAAGGTTGGGAAACGTCTGCGGAAATAAGCGTTCCTGCACCTCGCGGGCAATCTCTATTTCACGATCCAGCTTGGCGCGCGATACGGCCTCCTCCGCGAGCGTGGGTATAAGCTTGTAGACGTTCACGAGTATGCCCGACGGCAAAGCTTTCGAACTGCCCAGGGCAAAGCCACGTGGCAGCGTTCCGCCTTCGAAAAAGCGTTTGCCCTTGCCCAGCGCGATTGGATTGACCAGAAGAACCACCTCGTCTGCCAGCCCGTGCTCAAGCAGCAAGGAGATCAACGTTGGGCTGCCCGGGACGATTATCTCCGGTCCCTTTTTGGCCTTGATGCTTCGAATGCTATCCACGACGTCCGATTCAATCGCCTCAAACGGGCCCCATTCGAGACTTTCTGGCCTGTGAGTTACCACGTACTTCATTGCCGCGTTCAGACGGTCGGCCATCGGACTGTTCGGTGCTTTCGGCCAGTAGTTCGCCAACGTGTTGTAGGTGCGGCGACCAACTAGCAAATCGCAGGCCCTGCCGTACATCTCGTTTACCACCTGCAACCCGGCAGGCGAGCGATACGGCGCGGTCCAGTCGCCGTATGGGAAATCGTCGTCCGGACCGCTAGTGGTCTGGATGACGCCATCGAGCGAGATGTGTTCGATGATCTTGAGTTTGCGCATATCGATCTCCTATCGTTTTGGGCCTTCGTGAGGAACTTCGGATCGACCGCGGAATGAGGGCCGCGGACGACAGTTTGAGCTCACAGTAAAATGCGGCACTTGACTCATTCGCGGCCGTCAGGTGCGATGATGTGGAGACCGGTATACCAAGAGTCAGCTCCTAAATTTAGGTTCAAGGCGAAAAGACCGGTAGCCATGAAAGTAAAAGCCCAGCGATCCACTGGGATCCCCATGTCCCGCCAGCACAGTCTCCGGCCATCAGGCAGCGTCAAGTCAGCCTCTGGAAGCCGATCGTACCTTCGCACCGCCTACAACGAAGAGAAACGACAGGTAGCCTTAACTTTATCAGTCCTCGTGAACGTCCCCTTGCATTCACGGTTGGAGCAGTCATCGGTCGATGGGCAAATCCCGGAACAAGGAAATTGGGATGCCAGACGTTTAGTCTTGCCGGTTATATTCAGATGCTTTGGGCGACCAGCGGTTTTCGGACGCGGCGGCAGAGTCTCACACTCCCATTTCATGGAGAAGAGGAGACACCCGAGCTATAATCCCTCACCGTTTCTACATGGCTTAGGGAGACCTTCTTGGGAAATCAAGGCATTCAGATACGGGCAGAAACAACGCAGAGCGAATTGCCCGTGGCGCGATGGCGCCTTGCCACTCGCATTGTGTTTCGATTCTGCTTTGTTTACTTCGGACTCTACAGCCTCCTCACTCAACTCATTACCAGCCTGATCTATAGTCCAATGGCGATCACTATCCCGGACCCGGCCACGCTGCCGCCGGCTCGCCAGGTCATAATGTGGACTGCAACCCACATCTTGCGGATCGCGACCCCAGTTAGCTACGCCGATACCGGAAGCGGCGACAAGCTCTTCGACTGGGTTCTGGTGTTCTGCCTGTTGGTGATTTCTGTCATTGCGACGGCGGTGTGGAGTTTCGTTGGACAGAAGCGGCAGAATTACGTTGGGCTATACAAATGGTTCCGGCTCTTCCTGCTCATGTGCCTAGCCGGACAGATGCTCTCCTACGGCTTCGTCAAAGCCATTCCGCTGCAGATGCCATACCCCTATCTCACGAAGCTGGTGGAACCGTTCGGCAACTTCTCTCCCATGGGAGTTCTTTGGGCGTCGGTCGGCTCCTCTCGGCATTACGAAACTTTTGCGGGATGCGCTGAAATCCTGGGTGGAATTCTGCTTCTAATTCCGCGGACCACCTTATTGGGCGCTCTGATCTGTTTGGCAGACATGATTCAGGTGTTCACACTCAACATGACTTATGACGTTCCAGTGAAGCTGCTTTCGTTCCACCTGATACTGATCTCGCTGTTTCTTCTCGCGCCGGACCTGCAACGTCTTGCCAATTTGTTTATCTTCGATCGAACGGCTGCTGCTTCCAGTCGACCGACACTATTTTCGACGGCGAGGGCGAACCGCATCGCGCTGATCGTGCAAGTCGTGTTCGGCGTTTACTTGATCGCGATGAACCTACATGGCAGCATACAGGGCTGGTATGAGTATGGCGGCGGTAGTCCGAAGGCCCTTCTTTACGGTATCTGGAACGTAGATGAGCTCAGCATCGACGGGCAGACGCGCGCACCGCTCACCACCGACTACGGACGCTGGCGCAGAGTTGTCTTCGATGTTCCATCCCGCATCGTCTTTCAGCGCATGGATGAATCCACCGTCGCCTACAGCGCTGACGTCAGCCAGACTGACAAGACTGTCGCTCTGGTTAAGCGCGGTGATCCGAACTTCAAGGCGAATTTCAAGTTTCAACACCCCGCACCGGACCAGTTGATCCTTGACGGGGACATGGACGGTCACAAAGTTCGCATGCGGCTAGGGCTGATGGATGAAAAAAAGCTGATGCTGGTCAGTCGAGGCTTCCACTGGGTGCAGGAAACTCCGTTCAACCGGTAAAGGTCGTGAATCGGCCGAGATTGTGCCGCGTGTGAAGGGACTTGCCCTGCGCGATGCGATCGCCTGCGCATATGACTTGCTGGCGGAGGGAGAGGGATTCGAACCCCCGGTACGGTTTCCCGTACAGCGGTTTTCAAGACCGCCTGTTTCAACCGCTCACACATCCCTCCGCGCGGTGTTGGACCTACAGAATTGTACGATACGCGCAGGCGTACACGGCCAGGGGTGAGCCAATTATGACGGAATGGAATGCGGCGGGGTATGCCATGATCGCGGGGCTTCAGGTGGCCATGGCGGACGAGGTGCTCGGGCTGCTGACGCTGAAGGGCGATGAGCGAGTGCTGGACCTGGGATGCGGCAATGGCAAGGTGACGGCGACAATTGCCGCGCGCGTCCCGCAAGGCAGCGTGCTGGGCGTGGATGCGTCGGCCGAGATGATTGCTCTCTCCGCGCAGCAGTTCCCTCCCCCGCAGTATCCCAATCTTCACTTTCAAACCGGGGACATTCGCCGGCTGGATTTTCGTGAGGAGTTCGACCTGGTGGTTTCGTTTAACGCGCTGCACTGGATTCCGGAGCAGGAGAAAGCGCTGCGCGGCATACGGGCAGCGATGAAGTCTGACGCTGTGGCACAACTAAGGCTGGTTCCTGCCGGCCGGCGCAAGAGCCTGGAGACAGTGCTGGAGGAAACGCGGCAGTCAGCGGACTGGGCTGGCTACTTTCAGCAGTTTCGCGATCCCTATCTGCGCCTGACCCAGGAACAGTATGCCGAACTGGCGGAGCAGAACGGGCTGCGGGTGCTGGACATTCACACCGCGGATAAGTGCTGGGACTTCCAGTCGGAGGAAGGGTTCAGGGCGTTTGGGTCGGTGACCTTCGTGGAGTGGACGAAGGTTCTGCCGGAGGACAGGCGCGGGGCGTTCGTCGCCGATGTGCTGAGGCGATACCGGCTGGAGGTGGCGGATGGGCCGGGCGAGGAGAATACGTTCAAGTTCTATCAGATGGACGTCAGGCTGGCGCGCGCCTGAGTTACTCGGCCCGCAAGGTAATGGAAGGATCGACACGCATGGCCCGTAACGCCGGGGTGAGGCAGGCGATGGCCGACACCAGCGCCAGCAGCGCAATGACGCCGGCATAGGTAACGGGATCGAGTTGCGACACGCCGAATAGCAGGGTGATGAGGGCGCGGCTGGCTGCCAGGGCGGCGCAGAAGCCGAGGGCGATTCCGAGCGCGGTAAGACGGAGTGCCTGGCCCATCACCAGGGCGAGGATGTCGTCGCGCGAAGCGCCGAGGGCGGCCCGCACGCCGATCTCGCGGGTGCGCTCGGTAACGCTGCCGGAGATAACGCCGTAGAGGCCGACGGCGGCCAGCAACAGGGCAGCGATTCCGAAAGCCTGAAACAGAATCAGCACAAAATGCCGCTGCGCTTCGGAGATGGCAAGCAGCTCGTCCATGGTGGCGATGCGGACGACAGGCTGATTCTTGTCGACTGACCAGATGGCGTCCTTGACCGCCGGGGCGAGCGCTGCGGCATCGCCGCGGGTGCGGATGACGAAGGACAACGCGTCGTCGGCGAACCAGGTTTGTTCGGTGGAAAGGTAGACAGCATCCGGTTCGTCGACGGCCAGCGAGGCCTGCTTAACGTTGGGGACGACGCCAACCACGATGAACCACGGACGGTCGGTGGGGCCGACGTGGAGGCGCTTGCCGAGCGGGTCCAGATGGGGAAAGTGCCGCCGGGCCAGCGATTCGCTGATGAGGGCGGCGGGCGGCGCGCCGGCGGTATCGCGCTGCTCGAGGCAGCGGCCGCGCAAGACCGGAATCTGCATGGTGGCGCAATAGCCGGGACTGACGGCGTAGCGAAACACGTTGTGGGCGCTCTGTGGATGCTCGTTTTCAAACAGCGAACCGTACGTGCTGATCCACGAGGGATCGTCGCTGAGCGGCAGCAGGCTGGTGAAGGCGGCTTGCTCAACCCCGGGAAGGTGCCGCACGGCGTCGAGGGCCTGCACGAAGAAACGGCGGCGCGTGGCATCGCCAACGCCGGGTGCGGAAGGAAGCTCGTCGAACTGGTGGCCGGAGGTTTGCACCTGCAGAGTGAGCAGATGGGCGGGAGAGAAGCCGGGATCAACCGACAGCAGGCGCTGCATGCTGCGCATGAGCAGCCCGGCGCTGACCAGCAGGACGAGAGCGAGAGCGACCTCGGTGACGACCAAGGCGCGGCGGGTAAACGAGTGGCCGCCCACCGTGCGTCGCGATGCCTGTTGCAGACCGGGTTGCAGCTCGGCGCGGGAGAGATGCAGCGCGGGGAGAAGCCCGGTGAGCAGACCGATGACAGTGGTGATGCCCAGGGCGAACAGGAATGCCGGGCGATTGACGGCGATGGCATGGAGGCGCGGCAGTCCGGGAGGGCTGAGCCAGATGAGGGCTTTCACTCCCGCCGCAGCCAGTACCATTCCGACGAAACCGCCGAGTGTGGCGAGCAGCAGACTTTCGGCGATGAGTTGGCGGGCGATGCGTCCGTGCGAAGCGCCTAACACGGAGCGAACGGTAAACTCGCCGCGGCGTTGCGCGCTGCGAGCCAGCAGAAGATTGACCACGTTGACGGAGGCGATCGCCATGAGCAGCAGCACGGCGCCAAGAATGGCCAGCAGGGCGGGTTTCACGTTGTGGGCGACGTCGTCCTGCAGGGACTCGACGATCAAGCCATGCTGCATGGAGGCCCATCGCGGACGGGGAAATTCCTTCCACGGCGTGCGGGCGATCTGGAGCATCTCCTGAGTCGCTTGCCGGCGGCTGATTCCAGGCCGGAGGCGCCCGACCAATTGGAGATGATTTCCCCACTCCCCGGAATCGAAGTGGGTGGTGAGTTGGCTGGTGTCATATTGCAGCGGCGTCCAGATGCGGGCGGAAGGCGACAACACGTTTTCAAAGCCGGCGGGCATAACGCCCACGACAGTGTAGTTGTCGTCGTCAAGCTTGATCGGCCTGCCAAGAACGCCGGGATCGCCGGCAAAGCGCTGGCGCCAGAGAGTGTCGCTGAGAATGACGACGCGCGGACCGTGGAAGACGTCTTCCGAGGCGAGGAAGTCGCGGCCCAGCGATGGCGAAACGCCGAGGACACGGAAAAAGTCGGCGGTCACCGCCTGGCCGTCGAGACGTTCGGCCTGCGAGCGTCCGGTCAGGGCGGGGTTCCACGGCTGAAAAACCGAAATGGCGTCGAAGGAATGGGTACGTTGCGCCAGCTCACGATAGGTGCCGAAGGAGATTTCGGAGCGAGCGCCCTGATAGACATTCCAGATCATCAGGATGCGACCGGCATGGGGATACGGCAGGGGTGCGAAGAGGATGGGATAGACGGCGCTGAAGATTGCCGTGCTGGCGCCAATACCGAGCGCCAGGGTCAGCACGGTGACCAGGGCGAAGCCCGGATAGCGGCGCATCTGGCGGGCGGCGTAACGGAGATCAGCGACGCAGACGCGCGGAATGTTTTCCCATCCGGAGCTGCGCACCTGTTCCTGCACAGCACCCGGGTTGCCGAATTCGAGACGGGCCTGGTGACGAGCTTCCTGCTCGGTCAAGCCGCGCGCCATGCCGGCGGCTACAGCTTCGTCGAAGTACTGCTGCACTTCATCGTGAAGGTCCTGGCTGGCGGCAGGCCGGTTCAACAGGCCGCGCAATCCTCGCGAAAACTGACGCCAAACCGACATACGGCTAAGCCTCTGCTTTTAACAAGCGCGCGATGGCGCTGGTGCGGCGCGTCCACTCGGCGGTCTCGTGCTCCAGTTGCCGGGCGCCGGCGCGAGTGAGTTGGTAAAACTTGGCGCGGCGGGAGTTTTCGGTCTGACGCCACTCCGCATCCAGCCACCCGGCGCGCTCCAGACGTTGCAACGCAGTGATCAGCGATCCGGGATTCACCTTGAACACGCCCCGGGATACCTGCTCCACGCGGCGGGCGATACCAAAGCCGTGCATCGGCTCGAGGCTGAGGGTCTTTAGGATGAGCATGTCGAGCGTGCCCTGGATAACGTCGGTATTCTGGTCGGCCATAGCAAGAGACGATATCACTGCTTACTGTTGACCGTCAAGATGTGATGGTCAAACGTACGGCAGATAGGGTCGGCTGATGAGGGAAAGCAGGTCCCTCCACTGCGGTTAGCTGTGGTCGGGATGACACATTTTTCTTGGGGGGCGGGTGGCGTCGGCTGAAAGCCGACTCGGACAGGCGAAAACGCTGCCTGGACGCTGACCTAACGGTCAGCTCTACCCGTTTCATGCCGACCAGTCGGTCGGCATAACCATGGCACTCTGATCTGAAGGCCGACTCTACCCATGCCACGCTGGCCTGAAGGTCAACACTATCCGATACATGTTGACCTAAGTTCGGGTCTACCAGCCTCAGTTGATAGGAGTGGCGTTATGCTGATCGAGGGTTACGGCGTTGGCGCCCGGCTTGAGTTGCACTGCCTGGTCCCAGACCAGCGACTGGTTGTTGTAGCGGGCGGAGATCATGAGGTAGTAGTTGCCGGGGGCAACACCGGGCAGGGTGCCGCTGCCGGCCGCGTCGGCACGCACGGCAGAGACGGCACCGACTTTCACGGCGTCCATCATCTTCTGGCAATCCGGAGTGCGCGTGGTGCAGGCGGCGGCGACAAACTTGTAGGGCGAGGTGCCTGCCGGAACCGGGAAGCCCGCCTTGGCGAGAAGGTTGGCGTAGCTGTCGCGCATGAGCAGGTAAGGACGGCCGGCTAGCGGATTGGGAGTGCCCGGCGCTGCCGGCAATCCAGAGGTGATGGCCAGCGTCGCATTGCCCAAGGGGGCGGCCGGAGTGGAAACACTGCCACCACCATTCGGGCCGGGGGCGGTGCTGCCCGGGGCCGAGGCCGTCATGGTTGCCGCGGTACCGCCGCCGGAGGGAATGCTCTTGCTGGGCGGCAGCATGGCAAGGTTGCAGGTCTGCTCCATGGGGGCGAAGGTGAAATCGTCGTTGGCGTTCTGACCGGTAATGACGCGCCCGTGCACCTGGTAAGCGCCAGTGGATTCCGGTTCCAGCGATCCATCGGGCTGCATGGCGAAGGCCAGGGGATGATCGGGGGCGTTAACGTGCACGACGGCTTTCGCTCCCTCGGCTACCACACTGTAGGGGTAGGCGCGGGCGGCGTCGGGACCACATCCCACAATGACGGACTCAGGAAAGAATTGCAGACTGAAGCCGGTGGAAGCAGCAAAAATGCCCTGCATGCGGATGCCGGGGGGCGTTGGCGGACCTTTGTCACCGCCAAACATGGTTTTGAGCAGGTCGGTCTGCATGGTCTGAATGCCGACGCTGGCGTTCTTCGACGACAGGTTGAGCGCGGGGCAAGAAACCCGGCGATGGGAAAAGGTGGAGTAAGCCGGAGTGGTGGTGCCGGGGGTGTAGGTGCTGGTGGTTACGCTGTGGGTGTAGTCGTAGGTACCGTCGCCGCGCGCGGTGGTGCTGCCATCGCCGATGTGCTGCTGGGCCTGGGCGCCGTCAATCTGGTCGGTGCGGGTGACGACCTGGGTATCGGTGTGGCCGGGCGTGGTTTGACCGCCACCGGTTCCGCTGGCCACAACGCCGTCGATGGTGACCGGGCCGGGACCGACGATGGTTCCGTCAGGATGCACGGTCAACACTAGAGGCTTGGGCGTCATGTCGATGACGAGGAGCGTGCGGTTCTCGTGGAACTCGAGCTTGTAGCTGCGCTGATCGGGCGAGAGGTAGGAGCAATTGACCAGCACGCCGCCATCGATGAAGTCGAGACGCCAGTGGCCGGCTCCTTCGAAGACACCGGCCATCACCGGGCCAGACTTGGGAGCGGCGTTAGCGCCGGGAAGAACAGAGGACAACATCTGGCCGAAGGCTCCCAGCAAGGCATTGCCGGTACAACTGGCGGGCAAGCGTCCGGAGGTGAGGCAGCGATTGACGGCGCGCTCGTCGGCGCTGCGCGGCTTCTGCGGCTGCCCGTAAGTCACGGGCTGACTGGCGGCGTTGAGCTGGTCGTTCGCCTTCTTCTCGTTGGCGTTGTACTGGTCCTGCTGCCGCTTTTGAAACGCCTGGGCAGCGGCCAGGTTCTTGGCGGTGGGCTGCTGGCAGGTGGGCAAAAGCTTCTTCAGGGTGCCGCGGGTTTCGGTGGTGTACGCCATGAGGCCGTTGGCAGTCTTGCGGTCGGGATGCCCGACCATGCAGGTGGAGGTGTCGGAAGTATCGCGAATGTTGCAGTTCTCGACGTAGAGACGTTCGCCGCCGCAGACGTAGGTGGCACCGATGGGAATGTCCTGCGCGGCGCAGAGCGCGGCGGCGGCGGCCACGAACAGGGCAGCAAAGAACAACATCAGGATGGGGCGGAGATTTCTGGAGCGGTGATGCGAAGCGATACCGGACGGGCCCATTTGCAACCCTCCAACACTCAGCGTTGCCGTGGAAAAGGCCTTTAGAGTAACTGTTGCAGCGAGCAGCAGCAAGCAATGTCTCGCGGAAAGAAGGCGGTTTTGCCGGGGCAACAGCTTGGTGGGGTAACGCGTGACCACCATAGGTCAAGCGACGATAGCAAGATTGTGGTTGAGTGTCGGAAGTCCTACCGAGGAAGCGGCTTAGTTCGAATGACTCATCGCGCCAGCTCCGTCGGGTGCGAGACCGCCGACGGGGAGAAACACTTCGAACACGGTGCCGCTGGTACCATCGGCGGTTCGCGAGCGGAAGCGGATGGTACCGCGATGCTTGGTGACCAGGGCCCGCGACACCCATAAACCCAGGCCTGAGCCTTTGAGTTCCTTGGTGGTGAAGAAGGGGTCGAACATCTGGGCCTGCACGGCGGGGGGGATGCCCAGGCCGCGATCGTGAATGGTGATGCGCGTACCCGGAACATCTCCGCGAAGGCCGGGGCGCACGCGTACATACACGGTGCTGCCGGAGGGCGCCACTTCGGTCGCGTTGCGAATGATGTTGCCGAAAACCTGAGTGAGCTGTCCGGGAAATCCGTGGATGACCGGGGAAGGCCGGCTGTCGAAGCTGATCTTCACTCCGCGAGCGGAGGCCGTCGTCTGGTAGAGGGCGGTGATGTCGCCGATGAGCGAACCCACGTCGATGCTGACCGGGTTCAGGGTGTCGCGATGGAAGGAAAGAGATTGCTTGGTGATGCGGCCAATGCGCTCGACCTCATCGTTGGCGCGTTCCAGATACTCGTGGACATCCTCCAGCGAGCGGGCCGACTTGCCCAGGTACACAAGATTGATCAGGGCTTCGAGGGGATTGTTGATTTCGTGGGCAATGGCGTGGGCGAGCTTGCCGGTAGCGGCCAGTTTCTCAGCGGTGCGGAGAGCGTACTCGGCCAGCTTGCGGTCGGAAACATCGGTCAGCACCAGCACGCGTCCCACTTCAACGCCGTCGGTCATCACCGGGTCGACGCTGACTTCAATGCTCTTCTGTCCGACAGTGAACTCGCGGCGGTAGCGGCCAGTTCCCTGCTGATGCAACGGCTCGGCCGTTCCCAAGAGATTGGTCAAAATGCTGTCGGCGTCGCGGCTGGTTTCACTGGGGCGATGCTGGCCGCAGATTTGCGCGAAAGCATTGTTGAACCGGGCGAGCTTGCCTTCGGGAATCGATGAAAGCCAAGCCTTCGGAAAGAGCGTCGAAGGTAGACTGCCACTGGGCTGCCGACTCATGGGCGGTGGCCTCCGCGGCACGCAAGCGCAACAGCGCGCGCACGGACGCCAGCAGAACGATGTTGTCAATGGGATGGGTCAGATAGGCGTCAGCCCCCATTTCCAGAGCCTTGGCCTTATCCTCGCTGGCTACGAAGGAAGCCGATATCTGGAGGATGGGAATGCGAGCGGTGCGAGGATCTTGCTTGATGGCGCGGCAGACATCGTACCCGGACATATCGGGCAGGTGCACGTCGAGGAGGACAACGCTGGGAAGGGATTGCACTTTTTGCAGCGCTTCGCGGCCGTTGGCCGCTTCTTCACAGGGGTAGCCGGCGCGCTCCAGAACGCGACGCAGGACGTATCGGTTCTCTGCCCGATCGTCCGCGATCAGGATCCACAGACGAGACTCAGGCATTCTCCTCCGACACGAGGTGGTCTGAGGACACTCCTTCGCTGGCCAGCCAGTCGATGAAAGGTTTCACCGAGAGACGTGTCGATATTTCTTCCTTACGTAACACGTTCGCCTTCAACGAATCCATTTCTTGTTTTTCCGACTCGGTCAAAACCTTGGAGGTGTAGATGAGCACCGGCAGCCGTTCGGTGGCCGACTCCTGCCGCAGTTGCCGCAGCACCTGCAAGCCGCTGATGTCGGGCATCAGCAGATCGAGAATGACGGCGTCGGGCTGGCGCTCGCGAATGGCGGTCAGCGCTTCTGAACCGCAACTGGCCTCGGTGATCTCCAGCCAGGGACGATCCAGTAATTCTTTCACGATGTAGCGTGAGACCTCGTTGTCGTCAACGATCAGCAGGTGTCGAGTGCCGGAGAGAGAGGTAACCTTTCTCAGTTCCTGCAAGAGGACATCACGGTCGACGGGTTTCGGCAAAAACACACGAGCTCCACGCGCCAGCGCCATCTCTCGTTCATCGAAGGCACTAGTCAAGATGACGGGCAGCGCAGGAAGCCGGTTGCGCACCGAGCTCAGAAATCCCCACGACGTACCGTCCCCCATATAGATGTCAGAGACGATGGCTGCAGGGGTATGGCGGCTCATCCAAATTTCGGCTTGCGCAACGTCGCGAGCGACGATCGGCTGGAATTCAGAATGTCTCAGATAAGATTCGAGCACAGAAGCGGTCTGCGGGTTGTCTTCCAGGACAAGCACGGGTGCGCGGTGAAACTCAGGGGCGGGCAACGCCGCAGCCTGATCGGCGGAGGCAGACTCGCCTACATAGACGATAGGAAGCTCGGCGAAGAAGGTAGATCCCTGACCCAGTTCGCTTTCCAGCCAGAGCTGGCCTCCCAGCAGCAGCGCGAGATTGCGGCACAGCGGCAGGCCCAGACCGGTGCCGCGATGGCGTTCCTGGAGGGGATTTTCCAACTGGCTGAACTCCGTGAAGATGGTTTCGGAGTGTTCGGCCGGGATGCCGATGCCGGTATCGGAGACAGCGAAGAGTACGTGGTCCTCGCTCACCATGCGGGCGGAGACCGTGCATCCTGCCATCGGGGGTAAATTTCAGCGCGTTGGAGATGAGGTTTCGCAGAATCTGTGACAGCTTGCCTTCATCGGTGTGGAGCGGCGGCAAGACCGGCGGGCTCCTCGAAGATGAGGTCAACCGAAGTGTTATCGGCCAGCAGCGGCTTGAGCATTCCCTTCAGTGCGCTGAAGAGTTCGGCAACCTCGAAGGTGGCTGGGCGAATCCTGATTTTGCCGGCTTCGACCTTGGCCAGATCGAGCAGGTCGTTGACCATCTCCTGCAAGTCGCGGGCGGACGATTCGATGTAGCGAACCTGCTTCTCCTGCTCGGAGGACAGCTCGCCATCCATGCGGTCGAGCAGCATGCGCGACAGAGAGATGATGGAGTTCAGCGGCGTGCGGAATTCGTGCGAGACGTTGGAGAGAAACTTGGTTTTCAGCTCCGAGGCGCGGCGCAGGTAATCGGCGCGTTCGTCGAGTTCGGCGTAGAGCGCGACCACGCCGCGATTGGTATCTTCCAGCTCGCGATTCAGCAGCAGGAGTTCTTCCTGGCGGGAACGCAGCTCCTGCAGGGTCTTCAGCAATTCCTGGTTCTGACGGTCGATCTCCTCGTAGGGGCTCTCGGGCGTCCGATTCTGCACCGTTTCCGCCAGTTGCCGAACCGAACGCGACGTGAGCAGCGAAGCGTGCTGGGGAAACTGCTTGGTCATCGAGACCGTGGTACCAGCCTCGGAGGTGGTGATCTGGAAATCGTCCATCAGCCGCCTGGTACCAAGGATGCCCATGCCCAAGCCAGTGTCGGACCGGTAACGACCGGCGAAAATTTCATCGAGGTTGGGGATGCCCAGGTCCGGAGTCGGTGATGGCAATCTGGAGACTTTGGGGAGCTTCCAGGACAACGGAAAAGCGAACCATTCCGTTGCGGGCGTAGCGGAAGGCATTACGCGCCATTTCGGAGGTAGCGGTGCCGAGACGAATCTGGTCCTGGTTGTCGAAGGCTAACAACGCGGCGAGTTCCCGCGCCCGTTGCCGCGCTTGGACAACGTCGCGTTCGGTTCGCAGCGTGATAGTGAGGAGCAGCTCAGCCATGATGGTTGTTCGCGGCTTTGATGACGACGACGCTGGCATCGTCGCGCTGACGGCGGAAATCGCGAAAGAGTACAGCTCCGATGACCGCCGGATGCCGGGCCAGCAGCCCGGGATAGGTGGAAAGGTCCCAGCGTGAATGGAGACCGTCGGAATGCATCACCAGGATGCCGTCGTCGGGCCAGTCTACTCGAAATTCCTGAATGCGGGGAACGGCCAGGCCCAAAGTACCGTTGTGTGAGACCAGGCTCTTGGCGGTGCCGCGACTGAGGAGCACGGCGGCGGTGTTGCCGACCCCAGCGTAGGTGAGGATCTTTTCGGCGCGACGAATCTCGGCCACCGCGGCTACGGCGCCACGCGTTTTTTTCAAGGCGTCATGCAGGTAGGAGATGATTTCTCCCGGCGCAAGGTGCATGCGCTCGCGAAAAACGTGTACGGCTTCGCTGGCGGCAGTAGCGGCGGGCTGTCCGTGTCCGAGGCCGTCGACCAGCAGGACGACGGTTCGATCGGGCGTTTGCTCGTAGGTCCAGGCGTCGCCGGAGAAGCGTTCGCCGGGATACGGGATGGCCATGCCGGCGACTTGGAGGCCGCTGACGGCGGAAGGTGTTCCCACCTCCAGAAAGACGATGGTTCCCGTGCGGCCGGTAAATATTTCGAACGCGGTAGCGATGCGCTTCATGGCGCCCATGCCCGCGCCCATGGTGCCGGCGGTGGAGTAGCCGTCGCCCATGGCACGAGTGACGTCGGCGATGCCGGGGCCGCTGTCGAGCGCCAGGATACGGGCGACCGGGCCGCTGCCGTTGCGAGCGCCGACGATGATGGCTTGTCCGCCGCCGCCGTGAAGCAGAACGTTACGCGAGACTTCGGTGGTCAACAGGGCAAATTCGCCGGACTTGACCTGGTCGAAGCCCAGCCGTTCGGCGGCCAGCAAGCCGCGGCGGCGCGCTTCGCCCACGGAGCTGGCGTCGGTGATAGCAATATATTCGGTGAATCCTATTTCCACCTGATCACCGTTATCCTGGTGCCCTTGCCGACCTCGGTCTCGATGGAGAACTCATTGACCAGACGCTTGCTGCCGCCCAGACCGAGTCCCATGCCGGAGCCGGTGGTGAAGCCGTCTTTGAGAGCGGCTTGCAGATCGGGAATGCCAGGGCCTTGGTCTTCGAAGGTCAAGCGCAACCCAGTTTTTCCTAAGCCGTTGACCACTTCCATGATCATGTGGCCGCCCTTGCCGTGGTCGAGCGCATTGCGTGCCAGTTCGCTGGCCGCCGTGACCAGCTTGGTCAAGTCGACCAGGCTGAAATTAATTTCCGTGGCCCACTGCCTGACCCTCTGGCGAGCGACGACGACGTCACTCGAGGTCTTCAGGGGCAGTTGCTCACGCTTCACTACGCTCATCATTTGTCCCCAACATCTCGGTCAGGCTCTTTCCGTAAAGCAGCTCCATCCCCGATTCCACGTTGAGCGCGGTGCGGACGCCGGGCAGCGACATGCCCAACTCCACCAGGGTGATGGCCACAGCCGGCTGCATTCCCACTACCACGGTCGCCGCCCCTAGAACGCGGGACATGGCGGCAATGTTGGCCAGCATGCGGCCGATGAAAGAGTCGACAATTTCCAGCGAGGAGATATCGATCAAAACTCCGGTCGAACCCCAATCGGCGATGCGTTGGGTGACGTCATCTTGCAGTTGCATCGCCAGCTTGTCGTGCATGTCCACCTGAATGGTAATCAGGAGGAAATTCCCCATGCGAAGGATCGGAATACGCTCCATGTTATCCCTCCTTCGGGGGCGCGGAATGGGCCGCGATGGCAGGAGCAGAAACGCGAACCACAGCGCGGCCGCTGCGCTGCAGGGCGAGGGCGAAGGCATCGGACAGCTTAGCCTTGGTGATCACGTCTTCGAGGTTGATGCCGAGATGCACGATGGTCTGGGCAATCTGCGGACGTACGCCACTTATGATGCATTCGGCGCCCATCAGGCGAGCCGCGGTAATGGTCTTTAGCAGGTGCTGGGCGACCAGCGTGTCGACGGTGGGGACACCTGTGATGTCGATGATGGCGTACTTGGAATTGGTGGCCACCACGCTTTGCAGCAGGCTCTCCATGACGACCTGGGTACGGGCGCTGTCGAGCGTGCCGATGATGGGCAGCGCCAGAATGCCCTCCCATAGTTTGACGACCGGGGTGGACAGCTCAAGCAGTTCCTGCTGCTGGCGGGAGATAAACTCTTCCCGCGCGGTGATCGCCGTTTCCGCGGTTAACAGGGAGAGGCGGTCGAGCAACTGGGTGGCGAGCCAGATGTTCTGGAAAAGTTCGTCCTGATCTTTGGCCAGCTCGCGACGGATAGCTTTGAACAAGGATTGCTTGAGGGAAAGGACAAAGGTTGCGGTTTCGCTGGGAGTGAAGCCCTGACGGGCCCGCGATATCGAGATGTCCTGCAACAGTTCGCGAGCCGCGGTCCAATTCGATCCGGAAATATTTTCCGGATCACCAGACTGGAGGCCCTGCGCGATTGCCTTCAGCAGAGCCCGTGTTTGTTCCTCCAACTCGACCTTGCTCATCAGGTCGACTCGCTCCACCGCCCGTCCCATATCACTCATCCAGGCGACCTGGATATCAGCTTCATTGCGAGAGATGACCTCTCCCAGTTTCGTCATCGAAAAACCCCCATTGGAAAATGCTGGTCGCGAAGTGCGGCGAAGTTAAATGCTTAATCCATGATCGTCATTGCAGTACGATGCGCGGGAAGGCCGGCGAAGCTCCCTACCGATTCAGGCGGAAGCAGGTTTTGCTTTGGTGAGATGTTCGAGGGCCCGCTTCAGCGCCGGGGCACCATCCGCCTTGGTCACCACCGCGTCCACCTTGAACAGATTACAGATATCCCTCTGCTCTTCTCCCATGACCGTCCATACCACGAAGCGAATGGCATTCAACTGCGAATGACCATGACAAAAGCGTAACAGGTCGTAGCCACTTTCGTAGCCAAGATCAAGGTCCAGGATAATGGCTTCGGGCAGGGGAAGATTCTTGTCGAGCAGGCCTTGGAGGTAATTGCGCGCCGCGAGCGACGAGGTACGGGCCTGAACGTCGGCTACACCGAGCGACTCGGCCAGGTCGGCAGCCATGCGTAAGTCTGAAGGCTGGTCTTCGCAGATCAGTATCCGAGTTAGAGCCACGCTATCACCTTTGGATAGCTAAATGTAATTGTGCAACATCAACTCTGGCAAGAGGGTTGAGTAGCACATGTACGGAATCGGACATACTTACTTAAGCGTAAGTTTTACTTGCCAGCGCGCTTTTCCGCTTCTGCAAGCCAGCCGCGGCGCAGTTTTTCGGCAGGAATACTCGACAGGTAGGGCTTGATGTCGAGGATCGGCGTGCCGTCGAGCATGTCAACTCCGGTGACATGCAGCGCCGTACCCTGGCGACTAAGTAGTTCGACAACGGTGAGGCCGATGGGATTGGGACGGAGCGGGGAACGGGTGGCAAACACGCCATGAGGGCGGTTATCGCTAGGCGGTGTGGCGATCAACTCAAAACCGGAGGCGCGGTTGAACTCCCACAAAACAATGAGGTGGGAGAAGCCTTCAATGTCGGTCAAGCCTGGTTCATAGTCGGGTACGAGGTTGAGCACACCCTCGGCCTGATGCTGAGCGCCAAGTCCCTTAGGAACGTCGCGCGTCTCTTTATAAGGGCTGCTGACAAAACCAATCGGCTGCGGAGTAAACATATGCAACACACCTCCCATGCATCCCTGCGCGGTCCTCACTTCAAGATATAACTACCCATCAACCTGAGAGCAGTAACTGAGTAGAAGGTTACTGCACTTCTTACTTCAACTAATTAATTCCAAAAAGCAGCTCTTTCTCGCTGGCACCATGGTTGACTGCAGTGTATAGTTTCGCGACCCAAAGGATGGCCAATGAAACCTACTGCGAAGCGCGGGCGTACTTTGCGCTCTAGTATTGTCTGCCACAGGTTAGAGAGTTCACGCTGTATTTCCGCCCCGTCCGCGAGATTGGGCGCACCGGTTTTGCTGCGCCGATTGGCGCCGTCGTCCGTGTTGTTCATGGCGGCCATGATGTTCGTGGTGGTGCCGACCTCGACGTGGGCACAATACACCAACTCGACCATCTACACCTTCTGCTCGCTATCAGGATGCGCGGACGGCGGGGCGCCGGTCGGCAATATGGCGTTTGACGGGCAGGGCAATCTGTACGGCGCGGCGCGCAGCGGTGGCACCCCCGATCTGGGCACGGTGTACAAGTTGACCCCGCTCAGCGGTGGCGGCATCCCGTGGACGCAAACGGTGCTGCACACCTTTTGCTTGCAGTCCGGATGCAGCGATGGTTCGCTTCCTGAGTCAGGCGTAATTCTCGATGCCGGCGGAAATATCTATGGCACCACGGCTTCCGGTGGCTCGACTAACCAAGCTGGCGTGGTCTATGAGATGAGCCCGCCCCCTGGCGGCAACGGGCCGTGGACGGAAACCGTGTTGTACACGTTCTGCCCGACGGCGCCGTGCACCGACGGATACGAACCGATGGCGGGACTGATCTTCGATGCCGCCGGAAATCTCTATGGCACGACCATGGGCGGCGGGCTGTATGGACATGGAGCCGTTTATGAGTTGAGTCCGAATGGCGGCACCTATACCGAGAAGGTGCTGTATTCGTTTTGCCGCTCGCAGGGATGTCCCGATGGAGATGCTCCGCAGAACGGCAGCCTGATTTTCGACGCGGCAGGCAATCTGTACGACACCACGCACGGCGGTGGCGCAAACAATTACGGCATCGTGTACAAGCTGAGCCCCAGCGGCGGCGGGCAGTGGAACGAGACCATCCTGTACAGCTTCTGCTCTGTGGCCAATTGCGCGGATGGGCAGAACCCGCTCGGCGGCGTGGTCTTTGACGCGCAGGGCAACCTGTATGGAGGCACTCCGGGCGGGGGCGCCAATAACCAGGGGGCGGTGTACGAGTTGATCCCGAACGGAAACGGATGGGTGGAAACCGTGCTCCATAGCTTCTGTTTCTCCTGCGCCGACGGACGGGAGATTGAACAGACGTTGACCCTGGATCGAAATGGCAACATTTTCAGCGTAGCGTATGCGGGCGGAGTGAACGGCCACGGCCTGGCTTTCGAGTTAAGTCAATCGAACGGATCGTGGAACGAAACGGTCTTGTACAACTTCTGTTCGGTGGGAAGTTGCCTTGACGGAGCGCAACCCATCACACCCCTGCTGTTTGACTCGGCCGGAGACCTGTATGGTGGAGCGTCGGCTGGGCTGCAAGGCGGCGGCGTAGCTTTCGAGCTCGTGAATCACGCGCCGGCGGGCGTGCAATTTGCCGCGCTGACGCCGTGCCGCGTGGTGGACACGCGGGGAGCCGACGGCACCTTCGGCGGTCCGATCATGGGCGCAAATGTCACGCGCGCCTTCCCCATCGGGCAGAGCGGCAATCCGTGCAACATTCCTTCGACCGCGGTGGCCTATTCGCTCAACGTTACGGTGGTGCCGCAACGCTCGCTGGGATACCTGACCATCTGGCCCACGGGCGAAGGCCAGCCGGTGGTGTCGACGCTGAACTCCGATGGACGAGTGAAAGCCAACGCGGCGATCGTGCCCGCGGGCTCGCCATCGGGGTCGGTCAGCGTATACGTGTCGGACACAACGCACGTCATCATCGACATCGATGGCTACTTCACCGGCAGTGGCGGGGGCGGAGGTTCTACTCTAGCGTATTATCCGCTGACGCCTTGTCGCGTGGCCGACACCCGCGGAGTAAACGGTCCATTGGGAGGACCTTACCTCCACGCCCAGGTCCCGCGCGATTTTCCCATCCTGGATGCGACCGGTTGCAACATTCCCGGCAGCGCGCAAGGTTACTCATTGAACTTCACCGCCGTGCCGCACGGTCCGCTGGGCTACCTGACGGTATGGCCAGCGGGTCAGACGCAGCCGGTGGTTTCAACCCTGAATGCGTCGACGGGAGCGGTAACGGCTAATGCGGCCATCGTGCCGTCGGGTAGCGGTGGCGCCATCAGTACCTATGCCTACAACGATACCGACTTGATCATCGATATCGACGGCTACTTTGCGCCGGCGGGGCAGGGTGGTCTGTCGCTCTATCCGGTGACGCCCTGTCGGGTGATCGACACGCGGTCCAACAACGGGCAGCCCTTTAATGGGGAACTGGTGGTGCAGGTCGAAGGAAGTGCCTGTGCTCCGCCGGCGACGGCACAAGCCTACGTGTTCAATGCCACGGTGATCCCGGTCGGATCGCTGGGCTACCTGACCTTGTGGCCGGACGGTGGAAATCAGCCGGGGGTATCCACGCTGAACGCTTACGACGGGGCGATCACCTCGAACATGGCAATCGTGCCTAACGCCAATGGCAAGACCGACGCTTACGCCTATGGGGTGACGCAACTGATCCTCGACATATCGAGCTATTTCGCGCCATAGCCGCGGCGCGAGAGAAGGCGAACGCGTGAGCCACCGCCGCAGTGATGTTTGGAAGCTGCGGCGGTGACCGCTGCACGCGAGCGGCGTGACGGGGATTGTTCCGCGCAGAAGAGAGAGGAGTAAGATTTGGATAGCGCTCAAACATTTACATCGTTGTCGTTTCGCAAGGAGGCACGTCGTGTTGAAACCTTGTGTAACTCTTTCTGCAATATTGTTGTACGTTTTACTCGCAGCAGCCCAGACCAACCAAGCTCCCGCCCAATCTACCCCCACTGCATCCCCGATTCCTGCCGAGGCTGCGCAAATGGCCAACCCGGTGAAGGCGACTGCTGAGTCGCTGGCACAGGGCAAGAAATATTACGGCTACGATTGCGCGATGTGCCATGGCGAAAGCGGCGACGGCAAAGGCGAGGTTGCGATATCAGAAAAAATCCCGATGCAGAGCTTTAAAGATCCGGCGACGTTGGGCGGTATGACCGACGGCCAGATGTTCTACATCATCAAGAACGGCCGGGGGAAGATGCCACCCGAGGGCGATCGGGTGAAGCCGACCGAGTTGTGGAACATGGTGAATTACATCCGGTCGCTGTCCAAAGCTCACTGAGCGGGCTCGAGGTGAGTTGAAGCAGCACGCCGTCATACAGCGATGTGTGGCATTGCTGGGCCATCGCCTGCGACCGAGTTCCTTTCTGGTAGAGGGGTTCCTTTGCTGGCGTTCAGGATGGCTCCAGAGCGCCCAATGCTGCCGACATCTTGCGGGTATAACGGTCCGTTGCAGGAGGGATTTCGGGTAGGGGCGGGCGGATCAGATCACACCCTAGATGCCGGAGGCCCGGATCTGGGTGCGATGATCGCGAAGGAAAGGCAGGAAGAGCCGGCGGGGCGGAGGATATCCGCCGCTAGCGCCGGTCGTCGGTATTGGTGCGGGACTTTTTGCGGGCACGCTTTTGCGCCAGCGCTTGCTTCACGCGCTTTTTCTCGCCCGGCTTCAGATAGAAGGAGTGCCGCTTCACGTCCTTAATAATGTCTTCGGTTTGCACTTTCCGCTTAAATCGACGTAGAAGATTCTCAATCGACTCGCCTTCTTGGGAACGAACTTCCGCCAAATCTGCCTCCTGGAAGCGCCGCATGGGGGCGCCCATTAAGTGTACCTCAATTCGGGCTGAACCGGGATGACCGGCGGGCGGGGAAAATTCCGGTCAGGCAGGATAATTTAGCGCGGCTATGGCAGGTAAGTCCCCTAGAAAGCTACGCCTATTCGTCATCTTCGTCGGCGGCCATCTCCTTGCCGGGGTAGGTGGCCTCGTAATAGAAGGCCAAGTCGCGGTCGAGCGTAGCCCAGTAAGCGGCATCGCGGACGTCAGGCTTGTCGTGGCGCAGAGCGTGTTCGCGGGAGCTCGCGCGCAGGGTCAGCATCTTGTTCAGGGCGTCGAGCAGGCCCCAGTCATCGGGACGCCAGGTTTTGATCGGCTTCTGCTTGTAGGCCATCATTTTCTTCACCAGATCTTCTGTCCGGATGTTACGCAAGACGGGATAGAGCTCAACCCATAGGCGCGGGGTGTAGTCGTCGTCTACAAAGCGAAGCGGCATCTCCATGGAACTATTGTGACGGGATTTTGACGGTCTGGCGAGAGTTAGTTGCTGGAACGGTGGCTTTTGGCGTTTGGTTTTTAGCACTTAGCAAATTAGTAAAGGAAAGAGAGGTTCGCGTATTGCCTGCCGTCATCATCGGTGTCGTTTGATGTCTGTTCCTGTCATGGAAGCTTTACGTCATTTCGGCAACCATCCGCAGGGGCCTTCGTTCTAACTACTCATGCCTGATATTGAGCCGAAGGGATTGTGTTCCAGTTGTAATCGCGCTGTTGAATTGGACGCTGAGGTTTGCCCTTATTGCAAAGCGCCGCTCAGCACCAGCCCGGATACGCCCGACCTGCCCGGCACAACCAAACGCGACTAGCCAAATCGCCACAGGAACGTCCAACATCACACGGGGGAGGCTACGCGGTATGAATTTCAGCACACATCAAGAACGTCACCGTCAGCATCATCAGCACTCGGGTGACTCGTCGGTGTCGGAGCATCGCATTCGCGAGCGGGCTTACGAAATTTATGTCCAGCGAGGCTGCAAAGGTGGTCATGCCGATGGAGACTGGTTGACCGCCGAAGCGGAGTTGCGGGAGTTGGAGCAAAAGGCGCAGCAGATGCTGGCGGCTCTGGACTCGCTTACCGGCAAGGCGTAGAGGCTTGAACGCGAAGGGTGTGCCGGCCGACATCGACTCCGGTGGCTGGGTAAGTTGCGGAAAAGCTCAAAGCAGATCCCTCGTCGGCCTAAAGGCCTCCTCGGGATGACAAATTTTGAGAACTCGTGACGGCGCACCGGGATGACAAATTTTAGGGCTTGTGACGGCGCCCGCTTCGACTATCTGACTGTCTGACGATCTAGGGTGGGCCCCAAGGGTGCCCCCTTCGAAACTCGGAGAATTTGACTCTGAGAGCGCCCGGCCACAGTTTGTGCGCCCTTAACGGGCCGTCGCGTTCAGAAATCCAGTTAATCCCGGCCCCGGTTCGCGCATCCTATCCCCAGACAGCCGTACTACGTCATAATTCATACTTCGGTCTTGGCGAAGAAAACCCAACCCGCGCCCACCCCCTTGCCGGAAAATCCTCTCGACATCTTTCATCCTGCGGTACGCGAGTGGTTTGAAGCGGTGTTTCCGGCGGCCACGCCTCCGCAGATCGAAGGCTGGCCGTCGATCGCGCGCGGCGAGTCCACGCTGATCCTGGCGCCTACCGGCACGGGCAAAACCCTGGCGGCCTTCCTGTGGTGCATCAACCGTATTATGTTCAGCCCGGTGCCGGCGAATGGGCAGCGCTGCCGCGTGCTGTACATTTCGCCCATCAAGGCGCTGGCGGTGGACGTGGAGCGGAACCTGCGCGCGCCGCTGGTGGGGATTGCCCAGGCAGCCCAACGCTTGGGATTTGAGTTCCACGAGCCGTCGGTTTCGATTCGCACCGGCGACACGCCGCAGGCGGAGCGGGCGCGCTTCGCGCGCCATCCCGCCGACATTCTCATTACCACTCCGGAGTCGCTCTATCTGCTGCTGACTTCGAATGCGCGCGAGGTTTTGAGGTCGGTGGAAGTCGTCGTGATCGATGAGATCCATGCGCTGGTGCCGGGAAAGCGCGGCTCGCACCTGGCGCTGTCGCTGGAGCGCTTGCAGCATCTGGTGGGACGGCCGATTCAGCGCATCGGCTTTCGGCGACGCAGCGCCCGCTGGAGGAAGTGGCGCGATATCTGGGTGGCGCGGAAACTTCGCCCCGGGAAGAACCCGTTGCTCGAAAGCGAAGGCAAGTCCGCGAAGTCAAAAGCGAGCAAGGTGGTCGCGGTGGAAGAAGAGGCGCCGCTCACCGACATAGGGGAAGAGGCGCTGACCGAGTTTGAGGCTCCGGCCTTCGCGCCGGTTTACCGCCCGGTGACGATCGTCGACGCGAGCGCGCCCAAGCGGCTGGATCTGCGCGTGGAAGTTCCGGTGGAGGACATGGCCAGCCTCGACGAGCTGGACACGCTGCCCAGCGGGCCGGCGTCGCAGGGGCCGAAGCGCCATTCCATCTGGAGCGCGATTCATCCCAAGCTGCTGGAACTGATTCGGGCGCATCGCTCGACGCTGATTTTCGTCAACAGCCGGCGGCTGGCCGAGCGCATTTCCGGCGCGATGAACGAACTGGCGGGCGAGGACCTGGTGCGGGCGCACCACGGCAGCGTGGCGCTGGCGCAGCGCAAGGACATTGAAGACAAGCTGAAGCTGGGCACGCTGCGCGGCATTGTCGCGACTTCGTCGCTGGAACTGGGCATCGATATGGGCGCGGTTGATCTGGTGATTCAGATCGAGTCGCCGCCATCGGTGGCGAGCGGTATGCAGCGCGTGGGACGGGCCAGCCATCACGTGGATGCGGTGAGCAACGCGGTCATCTTTCCCAAGTATCGCGCCGACCTGGTGGCGTGCGCCGCGATCACTCGCGCCATGTACCAGGGGCGAGTGGAGTCGGTGCATTATCCGCGCAATCCGCTGGACGTGTTGGCGCAGCAGATCGTTGCCGCTGTGTCGCTCGAGGATTGGACGGTGGAAGGGCTGTTCGACCTGGTTCGCTCGGCCGCGCCGTATGCCGCGCTGACGCGGGCGATCTTCGAAGAGCGTGCTGGACATGCTTGTCGGGGCGATATCCATCGGATGAGTTTGCCGAGTTGCGTCCGCGGATCACGTGGGACCGTGTGGGCAATAAGCTGACGACGCGTCAGGGGTCGCAGCGAGTGGCGATTATCAACGGCGGTACGATTCCGGACCGTGGGCTGTACGGCGTATTTCTGGCGGGCGCGACGAAGGGCGCGCGCGTGGGCGAACTCGATGAGGAGATGGTCTTCGAGAGCCGCAATGGAGACACCATCGTCCTGGGCGCATCCACATGGCGCATCGAGGAGATATCCCACAACCAGGTAGTGGTGTCGCCGGCGCCGGGAGAGCCGGGCAAGATGCCGTTCTGGCACGGCGATTCGGCGGCGCGCCCGGTGGAGTTTGGGCGGCAGATCGGCGAGATGAGCCGCGAGCTTCTGCGCCTGCCGCGTCCGGTGGCGTTCACCAAACTGGTGGAAGAGCACAGCCTGGATGCGACGGCGGCGGAAAATCTGCTGCGCTACCTGGAGGACCAGGTGGCGGCGACCGGGCGCATTCCCAGCGACGAGGACATCGTGATCGAGACCTGCCGCGACGAAATGGGCGACCGGCGGGTGTGCGTGCTGACGCCGTTCGGCAGCGCGGTGCATGCGCCGTGGTGCATGGCCGTGGCGGCGCAGTTGCGGGCGGAGCGTGGGCTGGAGGTGGAGTCGATGTGGTCGAACGACGGCTTCGTCCTGCGCGTCCCGGACAACGAAGAGGCGTTGCGGGCGGAAGACCTGCTGCCTTCGCCCGCGGAGGTGAAGGACCTGGTGCTGCGGCAACTGGGCAGCACATCGCTGTTCGCGGCCAAGTTTCGCGAGGCGGCCGGCCGCGCGTTGCTGCTGCCGAAGCGGCGGCCGGGCATGCGAGCTCCGCTGTGGCAGCAGCGCAAACGCTCGGCGGATCTGCTGGCGGTGGCGGCGCGATTCTCGTCCTTCCCGATTCTGCTGGAGGCGTATCGCGAGTGCATCCGCGACGTGTTCGATTTGCCGGCGGTGGCGGCGATTCTGGCGGGCGTGCAGCGTGGCTCGATTCGCGTTACCAGCGTGGAGTCGAACCGGCCATCGCCATTTGCCGCGTCCCTGCTGTTCTCTTACGTGGCGAATTACATCTACGACGGCGATGCGCCACTGGCGGAGCGGCGGGCGCAGGCGCTGTCGATCGATCAGTCGCAACTGGAAGAACTGCTGGGCGACACCGATCTGCGGGAACTGCTGGACGCGACCGCGCTGGATGAGGTGGAAGCGCGGCTGCAATCGCTGGAGCCGGAATACCGCGCGCGCCACGCCGACGGCGTTCACGATTTGCTGCTGAAGCTGGGCGATCTGACCGAACCGGAACTGCTGGCGCGCAGCGAGACTCCGGAAGTCGCTGCGACGATCACCGAACTGGCGAAGGCGCGGCGGGCAGTGCGAGTTCGCATTGCCGGTGAGGCACGCTACATCCCGGTGGAGTACGCGTCGCGCTATCGCGATGCGCTGGGTACGCCTCTGCCGCCGGGGCTGGCCGATGTCTTTCTGGAAGAGAGTGACGATCCGCTGCTGGAGATCTTGCGCCGTTACGCGCGCACGCATGGACCGTTCACCACGGCGGACGTTGCGGCGCGTTATGGCTTGCCGGCGGCGACGGCGGAGAAGGCGCTGCGAATGTTGCATGGGCTGGGCAAGTTGCTGGAGGGAGAGTTCCGTCCGGGCGGCACGCATCGCGAGTGGTGCGATCCGGAAGTGATGCAGCAGGTCCGACGCAAGAGCCTGGCGCGGTTGCGGCGCGAGATTGAGCCGGTGGAGCAAGGCACCTTTGCGCGCTTTACAGCGCGCTGGCAGGGCGTGACGGTGCGGCGTCGCGGTTTGGAGGCGCTGCTGGATACGGTGGAGAACCTGCAGGGTGCGGCACTGCTGGTGTCGGAGTTGGAGCGCGAGATTCTGCCGGCTCGCATCGCGGATTATCGCCCGGGCGATCTCGACATGGTGATGGCTTCCGGGCAGGTGGTGTGGATTGGATTGGAGCAAGTGGGCAATCGCGATGGGCGGGTGGCGCTGTACCTGAGCGAATCGTTGCCGCTGCTGTTACCGCCACAGGAGTTGCGCAGCGAGGATCCACCGCCCTCGGAGCGAGCGGCGAAAATCCTGGAATTTCTGGCGCAGAGTGGGGCGTCGTTTTTCGCGGCCATTCATGCGGGCACGGGCGGCGGTTTTCCCGGCGAGACCCGCGATGCGTTGTGGGAACTGGTGTGGTCGGGACGGGTGACGAACGACACGTTGCATCCGTTGCGCGATTTGCTGACGACGAATGAGTCAAAGCGGCAGCGCAGTGAGTCGTCCAACGGAGCACCGCCGGGCTCGCCAGATTTTCTGCGGCGTTTTCGCTCGCGCACGGGAGCTCCCGCGCAGGGGCGCTGGTCGATGGTGCGGCAGCACCTGGACGAGCCGGTAACGGTGACGCAATGGAGCGCGAACCTGGCGCAGCAGTTGCTGGTGCGACATGGCATCGTGCTGCGGGAGACGGCGATCGCAGAAAATGTTCCGCGCGGGTATCCGGCGATTTATCCCGCGCTGAAGACCATGGAAGATGGGGGATGGGTGCGCCGGGGCATGTTCGTCGCCGGCTTAGGGGCGGCGCAATTTGCTATGCCGGCGGCGGTGGATATGCTGCGCAGCCTGCGATCACAGCAGGAGACACCCGAGGTGCTGTTCCTGGCGGCAACCGATCCGGCGAATCCGTATGGGACGCTGCTGCCGTGGCCGCGACGGGATGGCGATAACGCGATGGTTCCGCAGGGAGAACAGGGCGAAGCCGAGCCGGCAGGCGAGGAGAACGCGGCGAGCCCGGCGGAGGCTAATACGAGTGCCTTCCCTGCTTCGCACGGCATGTCGCGCACCAGCGGCGCGGGCGTGATTCTGATTAACGGTCTGCTGTCGGCGTTTCTGCGCCGGCGCAACCCGGAGATACAGGTTTTTCTGCCCGAGGCTGAACCGGAGCGCTCACGCTTTGCGCGCGAACTGGCGAAGAAGTTGGCGGAGCTGGCCATCCGGCGGCAAGGACGTAAGACGGGGCTGCTGGTGGGAATGATCAACGGCGAGCCTGCCCGGCGACATTTCCTGGCGCGCTTCCTGGAAGAGTCCGGCTTCGTGAATACCGCAGTGGGATTTCAGATGCGACGCATCGTGCCGGCCGCTCTGCCCGAACCCGAAAACTTGCCCGATACCGACAACGACGACGACGAAGCTGATGCCGACACGGCAGGACCGGACTGATGCCCGAGGGAGACACAATCTTTCGTGCGGCCCGCACGCTGAACCAGGCGCTCGGCGGACAGGTGGTCACGGGCTTCGATACGCAGCTGCCTAAACTGGCGCGGGTCGAGGTCGACTCCGGCGTGGTGGGACGCACGGTAGAGAAAGTCGATGCGCACGGCAAGTGGATGATGATGCACTTCTCCGGTGACCTCATTCTGCTGAGCCACATGCTGATGAGCGGGAGTTGGCACATTTATCGACCGGGCGAGAAGTGGCAAAGGCCGCAGATCGATATGCGCGTCGTGGTGAAGACCGAGAAAATCTGGGCGGTGGGGTTCAATGTGCCCATCGCCGAGTTTCACACCTCGGACACGCTGCGGCGGCGCGAGGGGTTCCGGAGGCTGGGGCAGGATGTGCTGGCCAGGGAATTCGATCCGGCAGAGTCGGTGCGAAGCTTGCGGGCGAACGGTGGTCTGGAAGTTGGCGTGGCCCTGCTGACGCAGTCGATCATGGCGGGACTGGGGAATGTATTCAAGTCGGAGGTATGCTTCGCCTGCGGGGTGAATCCGTTTCGCCGGATGGAAACCTTACGCGCGGAAGAAGTCGCCTGCCTGGTGCACACGGCGCGAAAGTTTCTGCTGGCCAACGTGACAGAAACTTCCGATGACCAGATCGTGACCTACACCGGGATGCGACGAACTACAGGCCGTTCGAACAGCGAAGAGCGCTTGTGGGTGTATGGACGACGCAACGAGCCGTGCCGGCAATGCGGCACGCCGATTGAATCGCGCAAGCAAGGGATGGATGCGCGGACGACGTTCTGGTGTCCGCAGTGCCAGCCAATGGAAAAAACTTAGGCTGGCGGAAGTGAAATGGCAGCGTGCAAAAAGGGCGCCCTCGCGAGCGCCCCTTTTTTTCGCCTCCGATACAGGTCTTTCCGGCCAGCGACATGCGTAATTCGGAAGCTAGAACGCGATACGCATGCCGAACTCCATGGCGCGCGGTGCGCCAAGATTGAAGACGCCGGTCCCGGCGCCTACACGATTGGTGATGCGATTTGCCGAGGTGGTGCCGTTGATGGTTCCAGCGCTACCGGTAAGCGCGCCGGTCAAGGCATTGGGCGGTAAATCAAAGTTGGCGAAGTTGAATAGATTGTAGAAGCCCACGCCGGGTTGCAAGGTGATGACGTGGCTCTTCATTTCGATCTTGTAGTTCCAGTTCAGTTTCAGATCGAAGGCCCGCAACGTGCCCAAATTCACCTGTCCTTGAGGAGCGTACTGCAAAGTGCAATTGGGACTGTTGATGCTGCCGCCGGCCACGCAGGGAGCGACCGCTCCGAGTTGCTGAAGCTGGCTGACGGTAAACAATCCCTGGTTGACGAGGACTTGCCCGGCCGGAGTGGGCTGGTTGCCGTAGTTGTTGTTGTAGATGGTAAGTAACTGGTTGATGGAGCTGCCGCTGACCTGTCGTCCGAAGGCGCCGTTCTTGGTGCCGGGCAGCGGATCCTGGGTAGTGCCGTCACCGGTGAAGTCGGTCTGGAAGATGGCGCCCGCACCGCTGCCGGGAACGATAATGGGAACCGGCAGCGACTCATCGAAGTGGCCGATGAAGGACACCTGGAAGTTGCCGGGCAGACTGCCGACCACACCGAAGGAGAACTGGTTGGGGCGATCGAGCAGCGATGATCCGAAATACTTGTTGGGGTTGGCGTTGTCCAGAGCGGGGACGATGAAGTCCTGATCGCTGTTGGCGATCTGACCGGGAACGCCGCTGACGCCTGGGCCACCGCCCGAGTTACGGAACGACGAGTAGGAATAGGCGATCTGCATGTTCAGGCTGCGCAGACCTTTGAACGGGCTGACCTTCTGGTAGTTGAATTTGAAGTCCAGGGCGTCGTACTTGGAGATGCCGGCAGGAACAAGGAACTGCATGGCTCCCTGGGACGGATTCAGGCCACCGAAGGCGCATCCGGTTGGGCAAGGCGCGCCCTGATCGAATTGGGAGTCGAGTCCGTTGGCAGCGAAGTCGGCGATGGTGGCTCCGCCGCCACCCGGGTGCAGGTTGGGACAGGAAGCGATAGCCGCGTTAATCGAGGTAGCGCCGCAAGCCGCCAGCGTGTTGTTGATAGCCATGACCGCGTTTGCCTTGTTGAAGTAGCGCACGTCGCCGGTGTGATTCAGGTCGACATCGAGCGGCAGACCGGTGGTCATGTTGCGAACATAGTCGATGCTGAGCACGACGCCCGGGCTGAACTCGTGCTGGATGCCGACATTAATCTGGGTGGAGCGAGGGGTTTTGTAATCCGGAGCGAAGAGGCCGGCGGGGAAGTTGGCCGCGCCCAGGAAATTCTGCAAGTAGTTGGGGTTGGGATTGGTGAGGCTAAACGGCGAAAGCGCCTGATACTGCTGCTGCAAGGTTGCGATGGCGCTGCCCGCATTACCAATTCGTGCAGGCGAGGTCTGGGTGCCGCATTGTGCCGGTCCGGCAGCCAGGTTCACACCCGGGATAGTCTGCGGCTGACCGTTGACGCATACGGTGGGAGACTGGAGGAATGCGCCGGTGGGCAGACGCAGCGGGCGATCGAACAGAACGTTGTTGAAGATGACGTTCTCGTAGTACAGGCCGATGCCGGCGCGGATGGCGGTCTTGCCGGTTTTCCAGGGATCCCATGCAATGCCCAGTGTTGGACCAAAGTTCAGGTTTGGGTTGGGAATGGGCGCACCCAGATTCGGGTAGTTGGGCAGCAGGTTGTTGAGGAACGCCAAGCCGGGCAAGTCGCTGTCGGTGCGGCCGGTGTCGCGGTCGTAACGCAGGCCGAGATTCACGGTGAAATTGGAGAACATCTTCCAGGTGTCGGCTATGTAGAGACCGATGCGGTTATCGGGACCGAGGCCGCCGGCCGGAAAGCCAAAAGCCGGCTGGGTAGTAGAGAAGCCCTGGCCGTTGCCGATGACCACCAGGTCCACGGGATAGTTCAGCGGGTTGCCGGCGCCGCCGGGGAATGGTCCGGTGGCCGCATAGGCAGCTTCGCTTTCACCGCCCGGGAGATTGGGATTTCCGATGTTGGTGACGACCTGCGGGGCCAGCGAGAAGAACTTGGCGAAACCGCCGCCCTGGATGTGGTTGTAATCGACGCCATAGCGAAGGATGTGCTTGCCTACCGTTTTGGAGCCGTCGTACTTGATCTGCTTATCGCTCTGCGGGGTAGCTTGCGGCGCCAGCAAGTTGGGACCGGTAGCAGGGCCATTGGCGACGTTAATGTTCAGATACTGGCCATCGCCGGGGAAGTTCGAAAGCGGCAGGCTACTGCCGATGACGCCGTCGGCAATGCCGTTCTGGAATTTCAGATAGCTAAAGCGGAAGCTGTGGGTCCATGCGCCGGTGGTGAAGTCTGCGCCGCCGACATAGTTACGCGAATAGTTATTCGACTGGTAGACCTGCAAGCTATCGGAAAAGAAGGTACCTTCGGCGTTGATCTGGGAATAGCTATAGCGGAAGAACAGCTTGATGTTGTGGGGAGCGACGTAATCGAGGCGCCCGAGCGCGTTGGGATTCTTGTAGGGCGAGTTAAAGCCGCCGGAGAAACCCTGGAAAGGCGCAGCGTATTCAACCGGAACGAAAAGGTTCTGGTTGGTGCTGTCGCCTTCGGCGAAGTAGAACAGCTTGTCTTTGATGAAGGCGCCGCCCACGGTACCGCCGTACTGATTGCGGTGATAGTTGGGATCGGGGAAGCCTTCGGGCTTGGGCAACGAGGCATCGATGGCGCTGGTGCGGTAATACTCGTAGGCATCACCATGAATGGTGTTGGTTCCCGACTTCGTGGAAACATTGACCACGCCGGAAGAGCTGAGATCGTTGGACAGGTCCATGGTGGACTGCGAGATCTGAAATTCCTGGATGGAGTCGGCCGAGATGTTGCCGGTGGTGGTGCCCACGGTTTCGTCGGAGATGTCGGTGCCGTCCACCTGGATGCGGGCGGTACGACCGAAGCGCCCGCCCATGGAGATGGACTGGTAGCCGATCTTGGTGGGATCGAAGTTAGTGCCGTCTTGGATTTGCACACCGGGCTCAAGCTGAGCGAGATCGAGGAAGTTGCGGCCGTTCACTGGCAGGTTTTCAATCTGACTGGCGGTCAGCACACCCTGGACCGAAGTCTGGTCGGTATTAACGCCGGCGGAAGTCGCCTCGACGCTGACGGTGGTGGTCTCCGAGCCTACCTTCAACTTAAAGTTCACTGCGCTGTTGTTGCCGATCTTGGCAACAACCTGTGTCTCCGAGGAAGAAAATCCCTTGGCTTCTACCTTCACCGTATAAGTACCGGGTGCGATGGAACCGGAGTTATAGAAGCCGCTGCTGTTGGTGGTCAGGTTGGTAGAGACGCCAGTATCGATACGGGTGACGGTTACCTTTGCGTTGGGTACGGCGGCATCGGAGGAATCTGTCACCAGGCCGTTAATGTTGCCCGTTGAGATAGTTGCCTGGGAGTGAGCCAGCGTGGGTAGCAACAGGAGAAGCGCCATTGCCACAACGGTGATAAAGGTTTCCAGCCTGCGAGCAGTATTCGTGAGCATCGTGCACGTTCTCCTTTCGGGTAGTCAGCAGAATGCCAACTGTAAAGCCGGGCTGGCGATTCTGATCCTCCGCCGGGGAGTACCAGCGCACGAGCGATCGACAGAACAAGTTGGTAACGAATACCGCAGCTGGCCCGCTGCGGGGCGAAGCATGACAAGCCTGTGCGTCCTGGGGGACGAACGCAGTCAGTTGCCGTTCCTTGCAACTTTGCGATGACTCGTCACCCTGACGGGCGGGAGGTCAGTAGTGGCGCTACGCCAACCACTCCGCTTGGCACAGCGTAGGCTCAGTAGCTGTCGAGCCTTGAATAGATTGGGCTGCGATGTCGCACTCAGGGGGCCAAACGCAAAGTAGAGTTAACTAATTGCAGTGATTAAACCTAGGCTAGGAATAGTCTTGGCTAGTATGAAATTCAGAATTAATTACGAAAATGTTATCCGGTTTTCTATAGCAGTTACCGAAGTCCAGGTAATTTTCGATTGACTAGTATTCTCTGCCAAGGCTTTATCGAAAGTTGCTGCCGGTTGCTATCAAGGCGGTAGTTTCAAGGCTACGAAACTATCGAGCTACACCGCCTTCTGCATGAAAGCCAAATAGGCCGACAGGATCAGACCGAAGAGGATAATCAATACTCCAACCACCGTGGGCAAGGTAGTGGCAGCTCGGAAGTTCCCTTCCTCAATCCGCTTACGATTCAGATGGTACCGTTGCATGCCCACCAGGATGAGCACAACGCCCAGGATCATGGAGGCCACGCCCAAGTCGAGCGAGATTCCCGTGCTGTGTACCTGGGAACCGCCTAGGGCGCCGATCTGTTGCAGGGCGAGCGCGAAGCGGCCAATGGCGAAACCAAAGACGATGACGCCGATGCCGGTCCGCAGCCAAGCCAGGTAGGTGCGTTCATTCGCCAGGTGATCGCTAACGTGCTGGGAGTCGCTGGACTGTAGGGAAGAAAGCTGGGGCATGGGCCTACCTGTCTGGGCGAGCACATTATAAGCCGCCAACGGAGAACCGATTGCGGTCGATTGTGGACCAGTCGGCTCTGGCGGATCATTCTCCCGAAACCACAAGGCGCCGCAACGCCAAACTACCGCTTCGCTCTTCAGTCGAATAAAGCAATTCCTTCCAGCAACTTGGGCCGTAAGGTTCAATTCATTTGACTTGAGTGGCAATCGGGAGGAAACAGGTAAGCGCGGGAGGCGAACCTCCGCGGGAATTGGCTCCGCTAAGAAGCGGATGGGAGGACAGCGATGCAGGCTTACCAGACGGTTCAACAATTAAGGGCGGTTGCAGCTGTGATCGCGATGACCCTGGTGTTCGGCGCCATGCGGGCTCAGGCCCAGACCTTCACCGTGCTGCACAATTTCAGCAACGGGGCAGACGGTGGCCTGCCGGTGGCCGGACTGACCCTGGATGCAGCCGGGAACCTGCTCGGCACAACGTTCCGAGGCGGCTACAGCGGTGGCGATGGACAATGTTTCGCCAACGGCTGCGGCGTGGTGTTCAAGATGCGGCATACCGGTTCGGGATGGCTGTTTGCCCCGTTGTACACGTTTATGGGCAATGGTGATGGCAGAAATCCGGGAGCGACCGTCACGATCGGGAGCAACGGGATACTGTACGGCACGGCCTCGGCCACCTACAACACTGGTTGCGGTGTGATTTACAGCTTGCGCTTTCCTGCCTCAGCGCCGCGTTCGGTGCTGGCACCCTGGGACGAGTCGGTGCTGTACACCATGGACCACACCAACGGCTGCGCCATGTACAGCCCGGTGATCTTCGACCAAGCCGGCAATTTGTACGGTACGGCGTCGAATGGTGGCGGCGTGGGGTCGGTGTATGAATTGACTCCTTCGGGAGGCACTTGGACAGCTAAACGCCTTCATGAATTTCTAACCTCTGATGGAGCATTCCCGGGCTATGGCGCGTTGATCTTCGATAACGCCGGCAACCTCTACGGCACGACGTCCGGCGGAGGCAGTTACGGCGCGGGAGTGGTATATGAGTTGACGCCGTCCAATTCGGGATGGACCGACACCACGCTATACGAATTCGTGAATGGGGCGGACGGAGGCAGTCCCGAAGGCGGGGTGATCATGGATGCGGCCGGCAATCTCTACGGCGCTACAACCAACGGAGGCTCGGGCGGGGGCGGCACGGTCTATCAACTGCTGCCGTACGGTGGGCTCTATGCCTTCAACCTGCTGGCCAGCCTTTACAGCACGCACCAGAGCGGCGGAACGTGGAGTTCCCTCACCATGGACGCAGCCGGAAACCTTTACGGAACCACCCTGGAAAGCGGCAGCTACCAGCAAGGCTCGGTCTTTAAGCTGACGCGGTCGGGCGATTCCTGGACATTCAGCACGGTGCATGACTTCTCCTGCCCCACGGATGGCTGTGGTGTGTACGGGGGCGTGACATTCGACGCTGCCGGCAATATGTACGGCACCGCGAGCGGAGGCGGAGCCCGCGGTTATGGGACAGTGTGGGAGATCACGCCTTACTGATACGACATTGGGGTAGATATCACAAGATAAGACTTATACGCAGGAGGCGAAAGATGAAGCCAGCCACGAGCGGTCAGGAAGGAATCTCAACACGTTTGCGGGCAACTATCCTTTCAATAACTATGGCCGTCGTGGCGGCGACCTATCCGGCGCAGGCGCAGACTTTTCGCGTGCTGCATACCTTCACCGGAGGTCCGGATGGAGGCAGCCCGACTGTCGGTTTGACCATGGATCGCGCGGGAAATCTTTACGGCACGGCCGAGTTTGGCGGTACGGGTACTTGCCGGAGCGGGAGTCTGGTAGGCTGCGGCACGGTGTTCCGGCTGAGCCACGCCGGCACCGGCTGGATTTTCACTCCTTTGTATAGTTTTACGGGATGGGCGTTCGGCGACGGCGCCTATCCGGAAGGCCGGGTCAGCGTGGCTGCGGACGGCAGTCTTTACGGCACGACAACGTTGGGCGGCAACGAGCAGGACTGCCTGAGCGGCCCGGGCTGCGGGACCGTGTTTCGGCTGCAACCGCAGTCTCAACCTTGTAAAGGGTTCCTGTGTCCCTGGCAGGAAACTGTGCTGTATCGCTTTACCGGAAGTCCGGATGGATTTAGGCCGTCGGGAGATTTGACCTTCGACCCGTCCGGCAACATTTACGGAACGACGTACAACGGCGGCGCGGACTATGGCACGGTGTACGAACTTACGCGGTACGGCGGGAGCTACGGGGAAAGCATACTTTACAACTTCACGAGCGGCGATGGGGCTTACCCGAGTTCGGGCGTGACCCTGGACAACGCGGGCAATCTGTACGGAACCGCCACGGATGGCGGCCCTTACGATGCAGGCACGGTGTTCGAGTTGAAACCCTCAGGTTCGGGCTGGACGCCGAGCACGGTTTACGCCTTCACCGGTGGGTTGGATGGATATGATCCGTTTGCCGGGCTGGTATTCGATCAAGCGGGCAATCTGTACGGAGCCACGCCCAACGGACGTCCCGAAGGCGAAGCCGTGCTCTACCAACTGGTTCCGGGGAGCGGCAGTTGGTCTTTCCACGAGATGTACTCAATCCAGGGACAGTATGGCGGAGGCCCCAGATCAACGCTTCTACTGGCCCCGGACGGCAATTTTTACGGAACCACAATCGGGCTCGGCGTCTCCTGGGGATCGGTGTTCAAGCTGACCCACACCAACGGCTCGTGGGTCTACACCGACCTTTACGACTTTACCGGCGGCGCTGACGGAGGGTATCCCTACGGCGGGGTGGTGATGGATGAGGCGGGAAACTTGTATGGGACGGCCTCAGCCGGCGCGGAGTCCGGCTGCAATTATGGCTGCGGCGTGGTCTTCGAGATCACACCGTAGCCGAAGGGGCCGATTCGGAAACGAAACAGCGATTCCTCACGCCCGTTTCACATGAGGAATCACTTCTTTTCCGTAGAACTCGATGACCTTCTTCTGATCGACCTGGCCGGAGTGGATGTTGACGATGGTCGCGCCGCTCTTGTAGAGGTCGTTTACTGCCTTGATGTGTACTGCCGGATCGGTGCTCACCGGCCACGTCGCGTAAACCTTTTCCGGCGGCTCTTCGGCTTCGGCGCGCTGCTGGATCACCTGCGGGTCGCGCACGTTGTAGTACTTCTTGAAGGCGTCGGGGATGAAGCGCCACATCTCAGCCGAGGCTTCCGCATCTTTCCTGTCGCCCACTACGACGAACTGCTCTACCAGGACGGGCATGGTACTGGTGTCTTTGCCCGCAGATTTGGCAGCCTCTTCGAACAGACCCTTGTGCTGTTTCCAGGTATCGGGATCGGTGATGAGACCGTCGGCATAGAGGCCGGCACGACGCATGGCCTTGGGCCCGTTGGCCGCCATCAACAGCGGGATGGGCTTGGCCGGGGGATCATACAGGCGGGCATTGATGGTGTAGTACTTCCCTTTGTGATCGACCTGCTTGCCTTTCCAGAGTTCGCGAATGACGTCGGTAGCTTCAATCAGGCGTTCGGAACGCTCGGGCCACTTGGGCCAGGAACCGACGGCGGCTTCCTCGTTGAGCGCCTCACCCGAGCCCACCCCTAGAAAGATGCGTCCGGGATAGAGCAGGCTTAACGAGGCAAACGCCTGGGCCACCACTGCGGGGTTATAGCGAAACGTGGGACAGGTAACGGTGGTGCCCATCCAGGCGTGCCGGGTGCGCTGACCGAGCGCGCCAAACGTGACCCAGGCCAGTCCGGCATGAGCTTCGTTGGCCTGCCACGGCTGAAGGTGGTCGCTGGTGGAGAGGACGTCGAAACCGGCCTTCTCCGCGACCGCGCCGAACTCCACCAGTTGCGGCACGGAGAACTGCTCGTGCGCCAGCATGAAGCTCATCATTCCGGGGCGCAGCGGGCCAGTTGATGGCGAACTTGATTTGTCTGCTTGAGCGTTCTGCCTCTGCGATTGGGGATTTCCACCCAACATAGCGGCAGCATTGCCAGGGATTGCCGATGCGCCGATCAGAACCGCTGCGGATTTCAGCATGGTTCTACGACCGGTCAACGATGGATTGGTGCTATTAGAGAAGGGGATGTCGCGGTCTTCCATTCCGAGTTCGATGCACACTCTCGGCGTGGGGTTCCTGCATCCCGCCGACAGCTTCGCCCTGACGAGCTAAGCCACGGCTGCAGGAGGAAGCGCCGGAGTGAGATCCAGAGCGTTGTCTGGGAGAAACACCGCAAAGATGCTGCCGCTGCGTCCTTTCTCCATGCGACTACGCACCCGGAGCGAGCCGTGGTGTTTTTCCAGGATGTCATGGACAATCGCCAATCCGATGCCGGTGCCCACCGGTCCCTTCGTAGTGAAGAAAGGTTTCATGATGTTGGGCAGGTCTTCAGCGGTTATTCCCGAACCGCTGTCGGCGAAGGTCAGGCGTATTCCCCGCCTCTTTCGCGTACCGCAGTCGTAGACCGCAGCCACTCTCACTCGTAACCTGCCACCGTCCGGCATGGCGTCATAGGCGTTCAGCAAAAGGTTGGAGAACATCCGCCGCAACGGCCCGATGTATATCGGTAGGCTCACGGGTGGCCGGTAACGGGTTTCTATAGATATGCGTTGCAAGTCGAATCGCGACTTATAGAAGTCCAGAACGGAATCCAATAGAACAGCGACATCGCTTTGCTCTAAAGTGGCCGCCTCGAGCATGGCATTCATGGCCGATTGGGTGATTTTGGAGATGCGGCGTCCTTCGTCCTCCGCCAGCTTTAGCCGGTGCCGCCCCTCCGCGGTGAGATGAGGTTCCGTATTCAACAAGTACAACAGGTGCAGGATGGCCTCGAGGGGATTATTGATCTCGTGGGCGAGAACTGCTATCAGACGGGACTCGTAGGAACGCGGGTCGGATCGGTTGTCGGAGGAAGTCGCATTCACGTATTACCTCGATCTACCCGGATATGCTTAATGATCTGAGTTTATCACTGCTTCGTCTGATACCGAACAGAACCCAGGGGTTGCAGCAACCTAACCGACTTTGGTGGTTCGGCCGGCAGAAAACACGACAAAGTTCTTCAAAGCATTAGAGACAATGGCTTTTGCTGCATGAGAGGCAGTTGTAAAAGTTGCTTCCGCTCAGGCCGGAGCTGAAGCAATCCAACTTGATCAGGCCAACAAGAAAGCCAGTAAAGACATTACGTCTGCACCGGCTTTCGTTGGCCTGGATCGCAAGGAGTTCCCTGGCGGTGATCATGTAAAGCTTAGCTCGATCACCGCAGAGCTACTGCGTACCGCCCCCGGGTGTAGTTGCGCTGATGCCGATAGCGTCACCAGAGACTACCAACTCAACGCGGCGGTTCTGGGCGCGGCCGGCGGCGGTGCTGTTATCGGCAATGGGATCGTTCTTGCCGTAGCCGGTAGCCGAAACGTTGTTCATGGATACTCCCTGTTGCACAAGGAAGTCGCGCACGGCGGAGGCGCGCTGCTCAGAGAGCTTCTGGTTGTACTCGTCGCCGCCAACACTGTCGGTGTAACCTTCCACCTGCATCTTCAGGCCAGGGTAGGACAGCAGGATGCCGGCAACCTTGGCAAGTTTGATCTGAGCGTCGGACTTGAGGTCATACTTCGCAGTGGCGAAGAGCACGTCGGGCATGTTGACGATCAAGCCGCGGGCGGTTTCGCTGGTTTCCAGCACGGTGTTCAACTGGGCGCGCAACTTCTCGCGAACTTCGTTGACTTGCTGTTTGGCGGCGGTGGCCTGGGCCTGGGCTTCGGCGGCCTGAGCTTCGGCGCGCGCACGATCCGCGTCGGCTTGCGCCTTGGCAGCGGCTGCCTGTTGCGCTTCCAGCGCTGCCTGCTGGGCCTGCATCTGCGACTGAGCAGCCTGATTCTCCGCCTGGACTTTGGCTTCCTCGGTCGCGCGCTGATGCTCGGCGGCCTGCTTACGCAAGGAGCTTATGCGGGCGTCTTCGGCGCGTTCTACGGCTTCGCGCGAGAAGGTGATTTCCTGCTTCTTGTCGCCCTTATGGGTGTCCATCTCGTCGGCGTTCAGCAAGTCGGTCTTGGCCTGCTGCAGGATGTCGGGAGCATACTGCGCAGCGCCTGCCACTTCAGCAAGGGCCACCGCGTTGTGAGCTTCATTCAACTCCAGCGAGCGATCGTTCTTCATGGCCGGCGGCTTATATGGGATACCGGTGACGGACTGGGTGTAGGCTCCGCGGGCCAGCAGGGTGTAGTGAGCGTTCACGTGCTCGAGCACACCGGTAGTCTTGTCTCCAATGATGAAGTTCTGCATGACCACTACGTCGCTGGGCTGCGAGACGGCGAAGTAGGGTTCGGCGGTCACGATCAATCCAAAGGCGGGGAGCGACGAAGTGACGGTAAGCGACGATTTGCCCTGGGGCAAAATTTCGCCGAGGTTCTGAGGACGGCCGTCAGGGGTGATGGCCCACAAAACGTAAGTTATGTACTCCGGGCCAAAGGCCACGGGCGAACCAAGCCCTTCCACGTGCGCGTCGATGACTACGCGGCCAGACTCGCTCTTGATGCGTGCCTCGCCGTGGGCCATGGGCAGCAGATCCGTACCCTTGAGGGCGATCTGCGTGGAACCGCTGCGATGGAAGTAGTTCACAGCATCGAGGTCGCGCTGCACGACTTTGACGCGGAAGAGCGGAACATGGTCCGACTGCTCGACGGGCATGCCGTTGTTCTGAACCTGCGAACCTTGCGGAGCGGAGGTGGGATTGGCTTCCTGCGCCACACCGAGGCACGAGGCTGCGCTCAACGCAGTCAATACCAGAAATTGGATGGCCAACACCTGGACCTTCTTCATCAGAAAAGTCTCCTTGGGAATACCCGCACGCGTAGGTAGAACCTGCACACGGGAAAATGTTTCGGCTCGTTGAGCGCCGAACTCAGGACATATAGGTGAGATGCAGGTTCTGCATGGGAAGTTATTCCTGTCAGCGATGCGCGAAACCGCTTTCCACCAAGGTCAAGGGAGCCAAGCAGATAAGGTCTAGCAGGACGACTGGGCGGTTTGTGACGAAGCGCGCGCGGTTGAGACGACGGCGCCCGGGCAACCAATCATGATTTGTTAGACTACGCGACCAGATGACATTGGCCGCACAAAGCTGCCGGCAGCAAGCGCGCTCGTATCGAATCAATCGATGTGCTGCGTGGCGTGATCATGATCCTAATGGCGCTGGATCATGTGCGCGACTTTCTGGGAGTGCCGGGAATTAGTCCGACCAACCTGGCAGTAACGACGATTCCGTTGTTCTTCACCCGGTGGGTAACGCATTTCTGCGCGCCGGTTTTCTTTCTGCTCACGGGCACGGGCGCTTACCTGTCTCTGGCAAGAAAATCCAAGAGCGAGTTGTCGCGCTTTCTGTTTACGCGCGGGCTGTGGCTGATCTTTCTGGAACTGGTGGTGGTCCGCTGCCTGGGATGGCAATTCAACTTCGACTATCGGCTGACCGTGATCAACGTGCTGTGGGCGCTGGGCTGGGCGATGATCGTGCTATCCGGATTGGTGCACCTGCCTGACGCGGTCGTAACCGGTTTTGGTGTGGTCATGATCGCCACGCATAACCTTCTGGATTCGGTCGCGTCCACCAATCCGATCTGGATCATGCTGCACGGCCAGGGGGTCGTTGTTTCCACGCCGCGGCATGTGGTGTTTGTCGCGTATGCACTGGTCCCGTGGGTAGGCGTGACAGCGGTCGGATATGGATTGGGACAAGTCTATCGCTGGCCAGCAGAACGGCGGAAGAAACTGCTGATGCGAATGGGTCTTGGCATGACCGCGGCATTCTTTGGCTTGCGCTGGATCAATGTCTACGGCGATCCCAACCGGTGGGAGGCGCAGAAATCAACTGCGTTCACCGTGCTGTCTTTTCTGAATACGACGAAGTATCCGCCGTCGCTGCTGTTTCTGCTGATGACTCTAGGACCGGCTATGCTGGCGCTTTCGTGGCTGGATGGCAGGACGCCGCGAGGTCTCAGACCGGCACTGATTGTCGGCAAGGTGCCGATGTTTTATTACGTGCTGCACGTGCCGCTGATTCATGTGATCGCGATCATCATTTGTTACGCGCAGTACGGTCACGTTTACTGGATGTTTGATTCGCCTGCGATTGGCGATTTCCCGGTGACCTTTCCTCCGGGCTGGGGACTCTCGCTGCCGGCGACGTACCTGGTGTGGGGACTTGTAGTGGTGACGTTGTATCCGCTGTGCCGGTGGTATGCCGGAGTGAGACAGCGGAGCAGCAGTGCGTGGCTGAGTTATCTGTAGATTGCACCTGTATCCGCCAACGGCCTTGCCGAGGATAGGGGTCGATCGCTGGCGCTCAGGATGAGAATACTTTTTGAGCTGTCTTGACGTGCGTAAATGGCTAACGCAGAGCGCGCGTCACCTGCCTGATCCGGGTGACGTCGATGCCCAGGTTCAAGCTTTGCAGGAAGGGAATCCAGCGCGGGTCGGAGTGATAGTTGTCGAGCGCGGGATTGACGGCGGCGGAGGTAAGCACGCCGAAGCGAAGATCGCGAGCCTGCTCCAAGCAGGCAAAACCCTTGTCGAGTTCTCCGAAGACGCCGTAGATGGTCGCCGCGAAGTAAGCTCCCGCTCCGGGAGAAGCCGCTTGCGATCTGGCCAGAATGCCTTCGGCTTTCTCGCGCTTGCCGGCCAAAGCCGCCACGTAGGCCAGCAGCAGGTCCCACACGAAATCGGGCGACGCCTGCAAGAAGCGGGTCACCTGATCCATCGCTTCCTCGAAGCGCCCCTGGCGAGCAATGACTATGCCGAGCACGGCGTGCGCCATCATGAAACTGGGATTGATTTCGATGGTGCGGCGGAGCTGCGTTTCCGCCTCGGCATATTGCCGGTCATAGTAAAGCACCAGGCCATAGATGTAATTGATGGGCGCCATCAGGGGATCGAGTTCGCACCCCTTTTTGCTCGCTTCAATGGCTTCGTCGAGCCGGCCACAGACGGACAACGTCTGTCCCAGGGAATAGCGGGCGATACCGGAAGCCGGATTCAATTCCACCGAGCGCTGAGCTTCGCGCGCGGCGTCAGCCAGGTTGAAGTCGGAGAACAGCAGGGCGAAGCCCAGGGCTGCGTGTGCTTCCGATAGCGAATCATCGAGCTCGAGGGCGCGCCGTGCGCAGGCTTTGGCCTGGCGGTGGGCATTAACGGCGTCGACCCGGCCGACCACAGTCATCACGCAGAACGCCACCGCCAAACTGGCGTAAGCCGGCGCGCACATGGGATCAACGTCGAGCGCTTCGCGGAAAAGTTCCATGCCGCGCTGCAGTCCTTCGGGCGTCCACTTGTTGGCGTAGTGCGTGCCGCGCAAATAGAGTTGATAGGCTTCCTTGTTGGGCGGCGCAGCAGCGGGCTTGCGGCCGGGCTTCGGGGTTTTGCTTCCGCCCGACGACGGACCGACCAGCTTTTCGATGACCCGCCGAGCGATCTCCTGGTCAACCTCGGTGGCGTCGGTAGCAGTGCGGCTGAATTGTGCGCCCCAGAGCTGCGCGTCTTTCGCTATGTCAATCAGTTCGGCGCGAATGGAAAGCTGCTGGCCGCGCGAGCTGACGCGTCCGCTGAGAATGGCGCGAACCTCAAGCTCGCGCGCGACGTCATGCGGATTGTCCGCCTGATCGCGATAGCGGAACGCCTTGCTGCGGGGCACAACGCGAAGTCTCGGCAGGTGAGACAGCGCATCGATAACGGCTTCCGCAATGGCGTCGCCGATGTAGTCGAGCTCGGAATCGCCGGTGGCGTTGGTGAAAGGCAACACGGCCAGCGAGTCGATGATCTTCCCGGCCTTGCGCGGCTTGACGGCGACCACGGCGGCCGACTTGGCTGAGCCGGCATCGCGTTGCAGGCGGCGCAGGTCGGCAACCAGGTCCGAGGCGCTCTGGTAACGCAAGCGGCGGTCCTTCTCCAGTAACTTGGCGACAATGCTGTCGAGCGCGGGCGGGACGGCCGGATTGTGACGAGCCAGAGGCGCGGGAGTGCGATTCAAGATGGCATCGAAGATGAGTGCCGAGGTTGGGCCAGAAAAAGGCGTTGCGCCGCTGACCATTTCGTACAGCACCACTCCGAAGGAAAACAGATCGCTGCGAGCGTCGACGTCCTGCCCTTTTGCCTGCTCGGGCGACATATAAGCGATGGTGCCGACGGTCTGGCCCGGGCTGGTCAGGTGAAGGTCGGCCATTCCGGTAGCCGCCGTCATGCCAGAGGCGCCAGCCGCGAGTTTGGGCGTCTCCTGCTTGGCCAAGCCGAAGTCGAGGACCTTGGATTCGCCGCGGTTGGTCAGGAAAACATTGGCCGGCTTAATGTCGCGATGGACGATGCCTTTCTTATGGGCAGCGTCGAGGGCGTCGGCAATCTCCGTGCCGATGCGCACGATGTCGTCCATGGCGATGGGCCCGTCGGCAATGCGGTCGCGCAGGGTCTGGCCTTCCAGCAACTCCATGGTGATGAAGTGCTGGCCGTTGTCCTGGTCAACTTCGTGGATGGTACAGATGTTGGGATGGTTCAGGACGGAAGCGGAGCGGGCTTCGCGGAGAAAGCGCTCGACCATTTGGGGATCGGCGGCGACTTCGGCGGGAAGACACTTGAGCGCAACCTGGCGTCCCAGACGCGTGTCTTCGGCGCGATAGACGACACCCATACCGCCAGCGCCGAGCGTGTCCAGCAGCTTGTAATGGGAGATGACCGTGCCTAGCATGGCTAGCCTAAGAGCTGCAACTATACCATTGCGCGGGCGGAGTGGGCCTGCTGGCGGACCGGCGCTACTACAGTCCCGTTACTTCAAGCCCTCGGAACAACCAAAGTATCATCGCTTACCGGATAAATTAAGGCGTTTGCGACAAAGCGCTTGTGGTGCCGGTGGTAAGATTCTCGGCGTGAGAATGCGCTGTTTTCTTCCCGTTCTGATAGCTGGATTCTCGGTCGTCGCCCAGGCGCAAAGCCTGGCGCGGCCGGATGTTCCCTCAGCCATTCAAGCTCCCGCCAACGAGCAAGTGGTCGCCATGGCACATGCTACTGGATCGCAGATTTATGCCTGCAAGCAAGGCGCCGATGGCAAGTATGGCTGGGCGTTGAAGGCTCCGGATGCGGAGCTGCGCAACGAGCAGGGCGCGGTCATAGGCCACCACTTCGCGGGACCAACCTGGAAGGCCAATGACGGCAGCGAGATCAAGGGCAAAGCCGTGGCGCACGTCGATTCGCCCGACGCAGACTCCATTCCCTGGCTACTGGTGAACGTCGCCAGCCACACCGGAGATGGAATGTTCAGCAAGGTCAACAGCATTCAGCGGGTTCACACCAAAGGCGGGCAACCACCGCCGGCCAGCGAGTGCGACGCCGTCAAACAGGGAAACGAAGTAAAGAGCGCTTACACCGCCGATTACTACTTCTACGCGGCCGGGAAATGACGCGGCGATATCGCTTGCGGGCCACTTAACTTATAACTTGCGTCCGGCATAACGCGCGCGCTGCGGCGATACTCCGTACAATCCAGATTGAGGAAACAGCACGAATGTCGTCCCCTTCCAGAAAACATGCCAGTGGCGCGACCAGCGGGCAGAGCGATGTGCCGGAGCCTTCGTTCGCCGAGCGGGCGCGCACGCTGATGCAGTCCTGCCAGATTGGCAGCCTTTCGACGCTCTCGCGAAAACAGCCCGGCTTCCCTTTCGGATCGCTGATGCCTTACGCGCTGGATGAAAAGGGCCAGCCGATTTTTCTGATCAGCAGCATGGCGATGCATACCCAGAACCTGCAATCCGATGCGCGGGCCAGCCTGTTCGTGACCGAACCGGTTGGGCCCGGCGAAGCGCTGGGAGCGGCGCGGGTCACGCTCATCGGCAGCGCCGCCAAAATTCTGCCGACGGAGTTGGAAACTACACGCTCGGTCTACCTGGCGAGTTATCCCGATAGCAAGTACTGGGTCGATTTCGAGGACTTTTCTTTCTTCCGCATGGATGTGCTGGATGTTTATTATGTCGGCGGCTTCGGGGTGATGGGATGGGTAACCGCGACGGCGTATCTGGAAGCCAAGCCTGATCCGCTGATGGAGCACCGGAGCGAGATTATCCGGCACATGAACGCCGATCACCGGGACGCCCTGGTGCTGCTGGCGAAGACCTTGGCGGGGATGGAAGGCGAAGAAGCGGAGATGACCTCGGTGGACCGGTTGGGCTTCCATCTGCGGCTGAAGATGCAGGATGGCGTGCGCGGAACCCGCATTGGATTTCCGCGCGAAGTGAAGAATCCGCAAGACACGCGCGCAGTGCTGGTGGAGATGGTGAAGGCGGCGCGGCAAGGCTGACGACATGGTAGGGCAGGTCAGCGCGGGCACACAAAAGCCGGGCTGGGTCCTTCGCTTTGCTCAGGATGAGAAGGTGAAGCCGGGATCAGCCCTGGTGACGAGACTCGTAGCGTGTGGGCAGAAAGCTGGGGAGCGTTCCGTAGCGGTAGACATAGCCCGCTAGACACAGGACGGCGACAGCCATGCAAGTCGCCAATAGAGCCTGCGCAACCAGGTGTCGAGGGGTGTGCTGGGTGGGAAAAAGGCCGGCGAGTTGTAGCAGCAGGTTGACCGCAACCGCACACAGCACGATGCTGATGCCGCAGAGCCCGACGGCGCGTCCCAGGCCGTCCACCCCTTGAATGGCGAAGGCCGCCAGAAACAGGCAGGCGCCGACCGCACCGATAGCGAGCGGCACGCGGTGAACGCCTTCGAAGAAGGATCCGGATTTGAGGTCGATGGGGCTCGTAGTGGGCTGATAGTAACCCGGAAATCGTGGCAGCTCAAGCCCAGCGCGGGTCACAATAGTGGATAGCGGGCGTGGCTGCCAGCGGGAGAGCCACCGCAGCAAGCTAATTTCCTATTAACGAATTCGGATAGTGGCACGGCTACGTTTTCGCTGGCACTGCTGCTGACGCGGCTATAAATTTGTTCTATAGCGGCCATCAATCGTTTCGATTGGCGATGGGTGATTTGTCTGCGCTAGCCTAGTGCTTGCGCCCGCCCACACTCAATTCATCGCTGACTCATACCAAGGAGATCCATGCCAACTGAACTGCGTGACTTCCTCGCGCTTTCTTACGACGAACTCGAAGAATTAAATCTTCGCGCTAAAGAGCAGCGCATGAACCGCACCCCCGTCGACGAAATTCAAGAAGAACGCCTGAAATATCTGACCGACGAGAAGCGCATCAAGGCCGTGACCGTGTTGTTCAGCGATCTGGAAGGCCGGCTGCACATGCTCGACTATGATAAGAAATTTCTGCTGGGAAGCTGGAACAACCTGACCTTCGACGGGTCTTCCATCCGCGGCTTTACCGCTCAGCGGGAGAGCGATCTGCGCCTGGGAATCGACTGGCCGTCGTTTTATTGGGGACCGGCCGACGTGTTTGGCCCGGGCAAAGTGCTGGTGTTCGGCGACGTCATCGATAAGGGAGGCGCCCCCTATGCCGCTGATATACGCGGCGTGCTCAAGACCTATGCGCAGCAGTTGTACAAGAAAGACGGCTACACGCTGAACGCGGCCAACGAGATTGAGGGCTTCCTGTTCAAGGGCGCCGATGCCGAGCAGGCGTACCATGAGACCGGTAAATTCGATTACGTTAATACCGGCGGCTACTATCACTCGCTGCCGGGCGACCCCCTGCGGTCGTTCATCGACACCACGGCGGAAGTGCAGCGCGCCATGGGATTCCAGAACGAGAAAGACCATCCAGAAGTTGCGCCGTCGCAGTTCGAGATTAACTACAGCTATTCGGAAGTAGTGAATGCCGCCGATCAGATCCAGCTGTACAAGCTGATCTGCCGCCAGGTGGCGACTCGCATGGGCTTTACGGCGTCGTTTCTGCCTAAGCCGGTGGTGGGCGTGAACGGCAGCGGCATGCACACCAACGTTTCGGTCAGCAAGAACGGCAAGAACCTGTTCTGGGACGCCAAGGGTGAAGAGAAACTGAGCAAGATGGGATGGTCGTTCATCGATCGTATCCTGACCCACGGCAACGATCTTTGCCTAATGCTGAATGCCAGCGTGAATGCGTATCGCCGGCTGGATCCGCACTTCGAAGCGCCCAACCAGATCAAGGCTTCGGCGGTAGATCGCGGCTCGATGATTCGCGTTCCCATCGGCAACGAACGCAGCATGCGCGTGGAAGTTCGTTCCGTCAGTCCGGATGCCAATCCGTACATGGTGCTGTACGCGGTGTTCAAGTCAGGCTTAGATGGCGAGATCGGCAAGATCAAAAACCTGCGCCAGGCGGAGCGCTATCTGCCCGACAACATCTACACCGCCATCGAACATTTCCGCGATGCGGAGTGGACGACCGCGATGCTGGGCGACGACGTGAAGGGACGCTATGCCGATCTGAAGCAGGCTGCGGCCGATCGTTGTCCGCGCTTGCTGGGCACGTTCGTCAAGTCGGCCGAAGTGCAATACCACCACGACGTGTACAACCAGTTCCTGTGGAACCTGTTTTAGAAACTGCATTGGCGATTCAGCCCTTGTTGCCGGAACTTCCCGGGGCAAGGGCTTTTTGTTTGGCGGGTGTGGACCGGTTTGTCCGCCTTCAGCGCCTTCAGCGGAAGAATTTTGCGGCTTGTGACATTGCGCGAAAGCTATTGTTTTCACAAAGGCTTGTCCGAGATGGACGGGCGTTAAGAAGCTTGCAGTCCCGGAAAGTCGCATTGACACTCGCCGCAGCACTTGTGTACTGTCGGTTTCACGATGAACTCGTTGACCCATCGCCATCATCACCATCACCACGCGGCGAACGTGTCAGCGGAGATCACCGTATAGATTCTTAGTTCCACATACGATCTCATCACCCCGCTGACCACAAATCAGCGGGGTTTTTGTTTTTGCGCGAAGGAGCGAGGCAATGGCAGTAGAAATCGATTTCGACAAGATGGACGGGCTGGCGCCCGCGGTTGTGCAGGACGACGCTAGCGGCGAGGTCCTGATGCTGGGGTTTATGAATCGCGCCGCGTATGAAAAGACGTTGCAGACCGGGTACGTGACGTTCTTCAGCCGTGCCCGCAACCAGCTGTGGACCAAAGGCGAGACCTCGGGCAACCGCCTCAAGGTGGTTTCCGCGACCACCGATTGCGATTTCGACACCATTTTGTGCCGGGTAGAGGTCGAGGGCAAGGGCGTGGCGTGTCACACCGGCACGCGGACATGCTTTACCACGCTGCTTCCCCTGGCAAGTGCGCCGGAAGGTGTGCGATGAAGCTGCGCCTGGGTATTCCCAAGGGCAGTCTGCAGGAGGCGACGCTGGCCTTGCTGGCACGGGCCGGGCTGCAGGTTTACGTCAGCTCGCGGTCGTATTTCGCCGGAACCAACGATCCGGAAATCGAGTGCATGCTGATTCGAGCACAGGAGATGGCGCGCTACGTGGAGCACGGCGCGCTGGATGCCGGCATTACCGGCTTTGACTGGGTACAGGAGAGCGGTCTGAATGTAGTGACCGTGGCCGACCTGATTTACGCCAAGCAGAGCCGCGGCAAGGTGCGGTGGGTGCTGGCGGTCCCGGAAGATTCGCCGGCCAAGAGCGCCGATGACCTGCGGGGAGCGACCGTTGCCACCGAGTTGGTCAGCGTGACTTCGCGATATTTTGCCGAGCGCGGTATCGGGGTGAAGGTTGAGTTTTCCTGGGGCGCAACCGAAGTTAAGCCTCCCACATTGGCGGATGCCATCGTTGAAGTCACCGAAACCGGCAGTTCGCTTAAGGCCAACCGGTTGCGAATTATCGAGACAGTGCTGGAGTCCAATACCCAGATCATCGCTAACCGGAGCGCATGGTCGGAAGCCGGCAAGCGACAGAAGATTGAAAACCTGGCGCTCATGTTGCAGGGCGCGATGGAGGCTCAGGGCCGAGTGGGCCTGATGCTGAATGTCCGGGTGGACGACCTGAAGGCCGTGCTCAATGTGCTTCCTGCTCTGAACAGCCCGACTGTGGCGACATTGAGCGACAAGTCCTGGGTTGCGGTCAACACCATTCTGGAAGAGGCAGCGTGCTGGGAAGTTATTCCGCGGCTGAAGGCAGCCCGCGCCCAAGGAATTGTGGAGTATCCCCTGAACAAGGTGGTGCTGTGATGCGTGTGCTGGCGGGGCGTGCCGCCGCCAATGCAGTGACGCGTTTGGAGCGGCGCGGCTCGTGTCTGGACGAAGTTGAGCCGCAAGTCAGGGAAATTCTGACCGCGGTGCGCCGGGGCGGAGACGAAGCTGTAATGCAATATGCCACGTTGTGGGATGGCATGGAGAATGGCCAGCCGTTACGGGTTTCCGAGGAAGAGATCGAGGCGGGATGGCGGGCTACTCCGCCGGAAACACGCGAGGCACTGCAAGACGCAGCGGCCAGTCTGCGGCGTTTCTGCAAGTGGCAGATGACGCGCGAGTGGCGCAAGCCAGTCAGCGGCGGTTGGCTGGGACAGATGGTGCGCCCGCTGGAGTCGGTGGGCTGTTATGTACCCGGAGGCCGCTATCCCTTGCCTTCGACCCTGCTGATGACGGTGATTCCGGCCAAGGTCGCCGGAGTTTCGCGCGTCTGCGTGGTGTCGCCGCGCCCGCAGCCGGCGACGCTGGCGGCAGCGGCGCTGCTAGGAGTGAGCGAGCTCTACCGCTGCGGCGGAGCGCATGCCGTAGCTGCTTTGGCCTACGGAACTGAAACCATTAGGCGGGTCGACAAGATCGTGGGACCGGGAAACAAATACGTTACTGCGGCCAAGAAGCTGGTCAGCTTCGATTGCTCTATTGACATGCTGGCCGGGCCGACGGAAGCGGTGTTCTACAGCGATCGAGGCAGGCCCGCATTCATCGCAGCCGACATGGTGGCACAAGCGGAACACGATCCTGACGCGGTTGTGGTCTTCATCACTACCAGGTCAGAGCTGGCGAAGCGGCTACGCGTGGAGTTGGCGAGCGCGGCGCGCGGCAACGTCATCGCCAGGCAGGCTATTCAGCACAACGCCGCTCTGCTGGTGGCAGGCTCGCGCGAGCAGGCGATGGAATGGGTGAATCGCATCGCGCCGGAACACCTGACAGTTGATGACGAGCGAGATCTGCCGCTGGTGAAGAATGCGGGATCGGTTTTTGTAGGCGACTACTCGCCGCAGTCGGCCGGGGACTATGCGGCCGGGCCGAATCACGTGCTACCGACGGCGGGCGCGGCACGCTTTCGCGGTGGACTGAGCGTGCAAGACTTCGTGAAGGTCATCACCGTACAGAAGTTCAATCGCGCAGGCCTTAAAAAGATTGCGCCGACCATCACTGCGCTGGCTACAGCCGAAGGATTGAAGGCCCACGCCGAGTCGGTTCAGTCAAGGTGCCGCCATGCTTAAGGTAAGAAATGCTGTGCTCACGCTGCCGACCTATCATCCGCCACTCGCAGGGCGCCAGGGCCTGAGGCTTGATTTCAACGAGAACACCGAAGGCTGCTCACCCCTTGTGCTGGAGCGACTGAGAACGATTACGGCTGAGGATCTCGCAAAATATCCCGAGCGAGGGCCGGTGGAAGCGCTGGTAGCTGAGAGGTTGGGTTTATCGGCCCCGCAGGTACTGCTGACCAACGGTGTGGACGAGGCCATTCACCTGCTGTGCGAAGCATATCTTGAGCCGGAGGACGAAGTACTGGTGGTGACACCCACCTTCAGCATGTACGAGATTTACGCTCGCGCTACCGGGGCGCGCGTACTGCAAGTGCAACGCGACGGCAATTTCCGGTTTCCTTTGAAGTCCGTCCTGGGCGGCATTACGCCGGCGACTCGCATGATCGCGATTGCGAGCCCGAACAACCCCACCGGAACAATCGCCACGCGCGAAGAGTTGCTGGCAATTGCGAAGGCTGCCCCGCAGGCGGCGTTACTGGTGGACGAGGCTTACTTCGAGTTTCACGGGGAAACCGTCCTCGACGCGATCGAACACACTCCGAACCTGTTTGTGGCCCGAACCTTTTCCAAGGCGTATGGACTGGCCGGATTGCGGATCGGCCTTCTTGCCGGACCGAAAGAGCAGATGCCGTTGGTGCGTCGCGTGGCTTCACCGTACAGCGTAAACGCCATCGCGCTGGCTGTGTTGCCCGCTGCCATGAACGATAGCGAGCACATCCGTAGTTATGTTTCGGAAGTGGAGCAGGGACGAGCGTGCCTGGCCAAAGAGCTGACGGCCCTCGGCATTCCGAGCTGGCCGAGCCAGGCGAACTTCGTGCTGGCCTACCTTGGTCAGGATCACAAATCCTTTGTGGCCTCTATGCGACAACGTGGGATATTGGTGCGCGACCGCTCCTCCGATCCGGGGTGTGACGGATGTGTGCGCATTACTGTGGGCACCGCGGGCCAGATGGATCGACTGCTGGCAGCACTGAGAGAAGTAGCGCGCGAACTGCGGCCCAGCGAGGTGAAAGCGTGAGACGTGGCAAGGTCCATCGCAGAACCAACGAGACCGAGATCAAAGTCGCGCTCACCGTGGAGGGCCATGGCCGCGGCGAAATCAGCACCGGCATCCGGTTTTTGGATCACATGCTGGAACTGGTGGCACGTCATGGAGCTTTCGATCTCAAGCTCACAGCTACTGGCGACCTGGATGTCGACCAGCACCACACGGTGGAAGACGTAGGCATCGCGATGGGCGAGGCTTTTACGCAGGCGCTGGGCAACAAGCGCGGCATCCTGAGGGCAGGGTACTTCGTGATGCCGATGGATGAGACCCTGGGCGTGGTGGCGGTGGACTTCGGAGGACGCAGTGCGGCTGTAATCGACACCAAGGTCAGAGCGCATCTGGTGGGCGATCTGCAGACGGAACTGGTGGCTGACTTCTTCGATGGCTTCGCGCGTGGGGCCAGGGCCAACGTGCATGCCAAGGTGATGTACGGCCGCTCCAATCATCACAAGATTGAAGCGCTGTTCAAGGCTTTCGCGCGCGCGTTGCGGGTAGCGTGCAGCAAAGACCGTCAACTGGGTCGTATGTTGCCCAGCACGAAAGGCCTGCTGTGATCGCCATCATCGACTACGGAGCGGGAAATTTAACCTCGGTGCAGAAGGCGATGGGGCGACTCGGGCATGAGTGCGTGATTACCAAAGAGTGTGACGTTGTGGCGTGCGCCGAACGGCTGATCATTCCGGGAGTCGGCAATTTCAAGGCGACGCAGCCGCTGGCCAATGGCTTACTCGGTGTAGCAGTGAGGGATGCGATCAAGAGCAACAAGCCGGTACTAGGGGTCTGCCTCGGGCTGCAATGGATGTTCGAAGGCAGCGAGGAAGCACCGGAGATGGCAGGGCTGGGGGCATTTCGTGGAACGTGCCGGCGCTTTTCTGGCGAGGTAAAGTCTCCGCATGTGGGCTGGAACCGCGTCGACATTGAGCCTGGGTCGCGGCTGCTGCGCGGCGTTCCTTCAGGATCGTACGTTTACTTCACTCATTCTTATCGCGCGCCGCTGGCTGAGGGCGTGATCGCGACCACCAGGTACGATGGCGAGTTCGCCGCGGCGGTGGAGCGTGACAGCCTTTTTGGCGTGCAGTTCCACCCGGAGAAGTCCGGTGACGTGGGGCTGAAGATCCTGGAGAACTTCTGTGCCCTGTGAAACGTTAGCCAAGCGCATCATTGCCTGCCTCGACGTGGACGGAGGGCGCGTGGTGAAGGGCATTCAGTTTGTCGAGTTGCGCGATGCCGGCGATCCCGCTGAACTGGCGGCTGCTCACAGTGAAGCTGGCGCGGACGAGATCGTGCTGCTCGACATCACGGCGACGGCGGCGGCGCGCGACACTCTGCTGGATACGGTGCGGCGTACAGCCAGCCAGCTGTTTATTCCCTTCACCGTTGGCGGAGGCATTCGCACTTTGGACGACGCAGCCGCAGTGCTGGACTGCGGTGCGGACAAGGTCACTATCAATTCCGCCGCCCTGGCGAACCCGCAACTGGTCAGTCAGATCGCGGCGCGCTACGGCTCGCAGGCGGTAGTGGTCGCCATTGATGCACGGAAGCGCGAAGGCGGATGGGAAGCGTATTCGTGGGGAGGGCGCAAACCTACCGGGCGGGACGCTCAGCAGTGGGCCATGGAAGCGGAACGGTTGGGAGCGGGAGAGATCATGCTTACCTCGATGGATCGCGATGGAACCAAAGCGGGCTTTGATTGCGAGTTGACAAGAGTCATCGCCACCAGGGTTGGTATCCCGGTGATCGCATCCGGGGGCGCGGGCGAGCCGCAGCATTTTGTCGAGGTATTTCAGCAGGGCGCGGCCGATGCGGCGCTGGCGGCGTCTATTTTTCACTTTGGGTTGGAGTCGGTCGCCGCGATAAAGCGGGAATTGAGCGCGGCCGGGGTGACAGTGAGGCCGACATGCTGATTCCGTCGATCGATCTGATGGGCGGCAAGATCGTGCAACTGGTGCAGGGCGAGAAAAAAGCGCTGGAGTTTGAGACCTTCGCCGACTGGACGCGACGCTTCGCGCGCTATCCCGTGGTGCAACTTGTGGACCTGGATGCTGCCAAGGGCGACGGCAACAACCGCACGCTAATTGAGGAGTTTTGCCGGAAGCTTCCCTGCCAGGTGGGAGGGGGGATCCGCACCGCGCTGGATGCAGAGAAGATACTGAAATACGGCGCGAAGAAGGTCATTGTTGGTTCCGCTTTGATCTCATGGAGCGACAGCAGCCCTACCGGCGCCGTTAACGTGGCCTTCGCCGAGGAGCTGTTCCGGCAGTTCGGCCAAGAGAGATTGGTGTTTGCGCTGGATGCGCGGGGCGGTAAGGTGTCGATCCACGGCTGGCAAACCATCACCGACATTGCGCCGGAGACAATGATGCTGCAACTGGAGCCCTTCGCGGCGACGTTTCTGTATACCCATATCGACACCGAAGGGTTGCTGGGCGGAATACCGATGGAGGTGATTCGCGGGCTTCGGCAGAGGACTTCGCGGCGGCTGATTGCGGCCGGGGGTATCCGCAGCAACGCGGAGATCGAGGAGCTCGACCGGATGGGGGTTGATGCGGTGGTCGGGATGGCGATCTATTCCGGCTTGCTGAAGCTCTGACGATGTGGCATTCGCCAGCCCCTACCCCAATGTAGGGCTTAGTGCGGAGGCTCGGGAAACGCTGGAGCGGAACTGGAAGCCGGAGCCGGCTCGGCGGGCTTCGGGGCCTGCACTCCCATTTCCTGAGCAAGATTAAGCTGGTTGGTCCTGAAGTCGGCCAGCGCCTTTTCCAGATTGGCGGCTTCGGCAGTAAGGTGGGAATCGCCGGCGCTGGTATGTTCCGCAGCCTGAGCCAGGGTCTTCTGCTGCCGGGTGACGGACGACTCAGATTTGTTCAGGTCCTTCAGAAGCTTCTTCAAGCCGGCAATCTGGACGTCGGTCAACATCTTTACCAATTGTTTATTGCTCTTGCAAGCTTCATCCACTGCGTTACTGGCGGCCATGGCGTGGTTCGACAACTCGTTGGCCGAAGCGGTTGAACCCAGTTGGGCCAGGGCTTGCGTCTGCTTCAGCGCCTCGTTGGTGTCTTTGCTCATCGTCTGAAATTGCGCCGTCTGGTACTGGTCAGCCTGTACTTGGAGAAGGTGCTTGAAGTCGGTCAGGTCGACGTTGTCGCCGGGCGGGCGCGTACCGGGCGCAGGGGAAGAAGTTCCACCGGAATGGCCCGTATGTTGAGCCGCCAGTGCGGAGGGGAACAGGAACGAGGCGAGGAGGAAGACCGTAACCAGAACTTTCTTCATTGGTTGGCGCCTGACCGTAAGATGAAATCAGTCTAAAACCCGCGATGCCTGGAGCACAATCCGAGTTGTCGAGTTGTGGTCGCGAAAGGTAATAGCATCGGCCTGATTGGAACAGGGGGCGACTTAGCTGGACGAACCGAAGTCGTAAATTGGAGCGCGTCGCGGTTTCTAAGGGTTTTTCCGGTAAGTAGCTGTATAGTCACATTGAACTTACTCTCCAGCGGGGTTCGCAATGGCGGAAATCGGCGGTGCCAGCATCGAAGTCGCCCACCATCTGAACGAAGGCAAAGCGCACGGCGACGGGCACGAATCGCGACTGCATGAGATCGTGGAGATCATTGAGGCAATCCTGCTGGCGATCGTGGCGGTCAGCACCGCGTGGAGCGGCTACCAGGCCGCACGCTGGGACAGCCGGCAAAGCCAACTCTACGGGCAATCCAGCAAGTTGCGCATGCAGGCCCAAGGGCTGGAAGTGAAGAGCAATCAGGAGCGGCAATACAACGCAGCGACGGTCGACCAGTGGATGACCAGCATGGCCCGCGGCGAAACCGACCTGGCGAATATGTTCGAGCGGCGTTTATTGCCCGATATCCGCCCGGCATTTGCAGCCTGGAAAACCACCGATCCGTTGCATAATCCCAATGCTCCCCCCGGGCCGGCTTTCATGCCGCAGTATCACAACACAATGGGGGAAGACGCCGCCAAGATGAATGAGCAGGCCAACCTGCTTCTGGAGCAGGGCACCGACGCTCGCGAAAAGGCGGATGACTATGTGCGCGTCACGGTGACGCTGGCGACGGTCCTGCTGCTGACCGCCATCAGCCAGCGATTCCGCTCGCACAAGGTAAGAACCGTGCTGATTGCCGTCGCATTCCTGCTGTTGTGCTTCCCGCTGTGGCAGATTCTTACCTTGCCGCGCGGGTGAGTGCCGTCCAGTTAAGCCTGTCTTGGCCGAGTGGATCTCGCGAGGAGCGCGGGTCTGCCGCTTGCTGCGCTGAAGAAACATTCTTCCGGGCAGCGAAGCTCCCTATATAATTCGGCAACCCATGAGCGTCAAACGAAACATCTGCCTGACATTAGCCCTGACTTTCGTCTTTGCTGCGTTGCCCGCCCTGGCCCAGTCCAACGACGGCGTGATGCAGGAGGCACTCAAGCCTTCCACTCCATTGCAGGAAAATCTGCGGGTGCTGACCGATGAGATTGGCGGACGGGTTCCGGGCACGCCCGCGATGGAGCGTGCGGTGCAATGGGGCGTGGCAGCATTCAAGGCCGCTGGAGCCGATTCGGTTCACACCGAGGAATTCACCATCCCGGTGTCGTGGGCGGAAGGCGACACGGTGGTGAACGTTGTCGCCCCGGTGAAGTTTCATGTGCTGGCGCATTCGCTGGCGTGGACTCCAGCGTTGGCCCCGACCACGGCACGGGTGGTGGATGTCGGCATGGGCACGGAGGCTGAGTTCGCCAAGGCAGGCGACATTTCGGGAGCCATCGTGCTGGCGCACAGCGATGTCCTGAAGACCTGGGACGATCTCTTCCAGGAATATTTTCGCGCTCCGGACGTCATCGCCCGGTCGGTGAAGGGCAAGGCGGTGGCGATCGCATTCACCTCCAGCCGCGAGCACGACGTTCTCTACCGGCACATCAACACCGGTACGGGAAGGATCGATGTGATTCCGCAGGTGCTGCTGGCGCGTGAAGACGCAGAACGCATAGGGCGATTGATCGCACATGGCGAAACGGTGAGCATGGCAATCGCGATGCCCAACCAGATCGGCCCGGAGATCAAGACGGCGAACGTGGTCGCCGAACTCAAAGGCAGCGAACTGCCAAATGAGATTGTGATCCTGGGGGCACACCTTGATTCGTGGGAACTCGGCACCGGGGCCCTCGACAACGGTTGCAACGCGGCTCTGGTGGTTGATTCGCTGCGAGCCATCAAGGCCATTGGCATTCGTCCGAAGAGAACGATTCGCTTCATCCTGTTTTCGGGCGAGGAACAGGGTCTGCTTGGATCCCTGGCTTACGTGCGCGCTCACCAGAAGGATCTGAACAACATTGTGGGCGAGTTGGTGCTGGATGAAGGCGTCGGACCCATCACCGGATTTTCGACCGGCGGCCGCAAGGACGTCGATGCAGCGCTAGGTCCCATGCTGCAGCCATTCGCGGCGTGGCATGCCAACGAGATCACCAACGACGCCATGACCGGCACTGATCACTACGATTTCATGATTGAAGGCGTGCCCACGCTGGTAGCCAACCAGACGGAGGCGAACTACATGGTCAACTATCACGCCACCTCCGACACCTTCGACAAAGTTGATTTTCCTCAGCTCAAGAAGAACGAGGCGGTGGCGGCGGAGCTGGTGCAGGAACTGGCCAATGCGCCGCAGCGAATCGGACCGCGGCTGACGCGCGCGCAAATCCAAGCCACCATTCTGGAGACCCACCTGGACGACCAGATGAAGGGCTTCGGATTGTGGGAAGACTGGCAGAACGGAACAAGGGGTAGAAAGCCGTAAGAGTGGAAGAACGATAAACCGCTGGGAGAAGTTCGCAGCCGATGCTGACAACGATTCAGAACGTAGTGATCGTCGCCCTTACGATCTTCGTTTCTCTGGCTTTCATGCTGATGCTGAACCGGCTATGGCCATGGGAGAGCCGCCATCGGCACAACGATGTTATCGGCTGGCAGCTCAGCATCCTGGGCACGACCTACGCGGTCATCCTGGGCTTCATGCTCTACGCGGTGTGGACCAATTTCGGCGTGGCCGATCTGAATGTCGATCTGGAAGCCAATGCATTAGGGAACATCTTCCGCGTATCGGAGGGACTGCCACAGCCGCAACGGGATCAGCTGCAGGCGCAAGCGCGCTCCTATGCCGATGTCGTGGTCCATCGCGACTGGCCGCAAATGCAGGCCAACCGGATTCCCACGGAAAGCGTCGAACTGAACACCTCCATGTGGAAGACCTTGATGTCGGTGAAAGCGGCGACACCGGTTGAGAGCACGGCCGAAGACCACGCGCTGTCAGAACTCAGCTCGCTGAGCGAGCACCGCCGGACCCGCGTGGTGCAGAGCACGGCACGGCTTCCTGGGGTGCTATGGTTCGTGCTAATCCTGGGAGGGGTGGTAACAATCGCCTCCGCCTGCCTGTTTGGATCAGCGAACGCATGGCTCCACGGCTTGCAGGTGTTTGCTTTCTCGATGCTGGTATCGCTGGCGCTGGTGGCCATCGCGAACATTCATCGCCCCTTCCAGGGCGCAGTCCATGTCAGCGACTACGCATTCCGCCGGGCAGCGCTGAACATGCAGCAATAAATCTCCCGCGACCGAAATTCTTCATCCCACGCGCCGATTCGCTGGCTTGATGTTGGGCACGCGCTCCAGCCATTTGCGGTCGCGCGCATCCACCTGCTGCACCGCGCCCGGCTTGTCGAAGCGATACTGCCTCCCGGTGGCGGGACTCACCACGGTGACGGCGGTTCTGCCCACGTACTGATAATTCAGGGACCCCGCGGAGCTGCGCCCGATGAGCGGGACCGCAGGTCTAGCGGATACCGCGGCGCTGTTCGTCCTGTTGCCGTTCGCCTGCAATAGCCCGGTCAGTTGTTGTCTCCCTTTGCCGCAACACATTTGGATCCTCCTCATCTTCGACGTAATAAGTCGGTACCTGATCGTTAGCTTCCGGCCGCCTGGTGACCCGTTCCAGCAGAATGGCTGCACCCGAAAGGGCTGGCCACAACAGCAGGCGTTCTCTCCATCCGTGGCCGATAACCCAGGCGAATGGGGCGGCGACCCAGAGGCTGAGGCAGTAGAAGCAATCCATCAGGCTGCCCCAGAAGCTGTTGCCCACCGCTCGCCGCAAGCGCACCAGCAGGTCCCAGGGACCGTCCTCTGCGTTGAGCAGGTGGGTTAACCGCCAAACGCCGAGAATCCCCAGGACCAGCCAGTATCCGTTCATACTTGCTCCCATGTCGGTTCGAGTAGTGGCCGGCGGCGATGATCCCTGTCGTGCGCCGGCCTCAACCTGTGCGAACTACCCTGCAGCCTGCGCGCAGCCGACCTGAATGGTGAAGCTTTCGAAGCTGACGTTGTTCTGCACGTAGTCAACCGCGTCACAGTTCACGATCGGGCGCTTGTAGACGTTCAACTGCATCAGGTAGGCGCACGTTACCGGAAAGGCTGCCGTGGCATCGACCGTCAGACGTATCGCTCCACCGCTCCAGACCGGCGAAGTTGCCCCCTGCAACAACGCCGAAGCGTAGTCCGGACCAACCTGCGCCGCCGCAGGCGACCATACCGGCGGCATCGGACTGGCCACCAGGGACCAGCCACTGAGGCTGGAGTCAAGCAGGTTGATGGATAGGTCGAAGCCATACAACAGTTCCAGACCATACGACTGCAGGAAGGCATCCGGATCGTAAGCCGCGAAGTCAACCTGCAACTGATCTCCGGGATCGATGCAGATGTTATCGCAACCTTCGATGACGATGGTACCGCCTCCCTTGCGAACGATCGCCACCTGAATGATGTCCGCGATGGGCTGATCGGTGCAGATATGCAGACCACAAGGCTGTCCCGTGGGATCGGTGTTGCCCGGCGCCTGGTTGTCGATAGTGAATGCCCACCAATTGTCCACCGGGGGATCGCTGGGATTGGGATCGCACACCGGCAATATCTGCTGGTTGGTCAGGTTGCCACTGTAACCGGGCCGCTGATAGGCGACTAGTCGCAGCCAATATGTCCCATTGCCGAGAACGTTGGCCGTGAGGCACTGGATCAGAAGATCGTGGGTGATCGAATCCCACACCTGCACTCCGTTGTTGGCCTCGTAGTGGGCGATGGTTTCAATGACGTTGTGGGTCACGGAACCGTCGCTTATCGCGGTGACCGGGAACGGAATCGCTGGCCAGGTGAAGATCGGTCCCGGCAATACCACCAGGTGCTGACGGGCAAAGCCTCCGGCCGCAGCCAGCGGCAACGGGAAGTACGGACCACTCTGCCCCGCGGTGGAATACTCGAACTCGTAGTAGTCCACATTGGCGGCGTCGCCGAAGACACCAAGCAGATTGACGACGCCGGCGAACGGGCGGTCCTGCACGCCGGGATCGAATAGTCCGATTTGCGAAGCGCTGTTGCCGACGTTGCCGCCGACGGAACCGACGTTAATGTCGCAAATGTCGGTAGGGACGATACAGTCGCCTTCGGGACACTGTTGCGGATCGTCGCAACTGTAGGCACAGCACGCCTGATCGTTGGCGGTCAAAGTCACGTTAAGGTGGCTGGGAATGTTCCAACGGGTGTCGAACACGGACTCGTTGACGATGGTCTGCACCTGACCGCTGCACATTTGGGTGGCCTTGAAAATGATGTCGGGATCGCAGTCGCCCCACGGCTCCCACGGATACCACGGCCAGATCTGGATGGGGAAGTTTCGCGGCAGCTTTTCAAGCAATCGGCTGCGCAGGCCGTCGAGCATGCTGGCGTCGATTTCCGAATTGGCGACCAGCGGGCTGCCCTTGGGAGACTGGATTGATCCGAGACGCGACTGCGGGACGCCGCCGGAGTTTTGCAGCAATTGCTGGAAAACGTCGAGGCTGGGCTTGGGCGTCGGCCGCGGCAGGCGCGAGAAGTTCGGGTCTTCCCTGAGGAGGCCGGAGATGCGCTCTACCAGTACGGGGTCGAGCAGCCACTCGCGGTTCTCCCACCAGTACCATGGCCACCAGCCGCAGCAGCGGGTGAAGGTCATGGAGAAAGCACCGGTTTTGTCGGTCGTGGCGCAGGCGACCTGCTCCTGCGAGAACCACCACCACCACCAGTCCACGTCATACGCGCAAACGGTAGCGCCGATGACGGGCTGTCCGTCAGCGCAAACCAAGCGGCCCGTGATGGTGAATTCGCGACACCAACGCCACCACCACCACCAGTAATACGAGGTGATCTGAATGGGCGTCAGCTTGATGTTGTTGCTCTCACGCCATCGCGTGGACGGAACGTTGACGCTGAGGGTTTGTAGTCCCCGAAGCTCGTCGTCGCTGGCGGTCGCCGGTCCAATGGAAACCTGGACTGCGCCGGGGTTTTCGTCGAACGCGAGAGTAGCACTGCCCTGCCCCTTGGCATCGAGCCGGGCTTCGGTGGAACTGATGGCTTTGCCGTTGCGGTCATAGGCTACGACCTTCACCGGCTTTTCGGGCTTGAAGTCTTTGATCCCGGCTGCATCGAGCGGGACTTCCATTTTGAACTTCTGTTGCGGCATGAAAACCTCCATTGAGAACTGAAAAACGGTTGCGGTTGCGGGACGTCCTAGAGCTGGCAAAGCGCAACGGCCAGACAGTACTGGCAGAAGAAGGCGTCTCAATATGCTGCGACCAGCGGTCCGCGCGGCGTCACAGGAGGGGCGAGCGGAAGGCTGCGATAAATTTCTGAAATCGTGAAGTACTTGTGAGCGTGCTTCTTACAATGCAGTTCGCGAACCAACTGAGGGAGGAGCGGGAACCTTCGCCGATGATGTTGTCGGATATGGGATTAACTCTAAGGATGAGAAATTAGTCCCACACAGTTAGGCGATACTCATATCCGATGGGATGGTCGCTCTATCTGAACGGATAGCGATGAGAGGTCTTGCCAGGATGAAAGGAAGCAGGTCCCTCGCGGACTAAAGCCTGCTCGTGATGAGAAACAGGTACGGAAGCCTGCTCCTGATGAGAAGCAAGGTAGAGGGGCCTGGCCAGACGGAGTAACTTGGGCGGCGAGCCTCAAAGGTTTCTGGAGGTCGCCGCCCTGTTCGTCTTCGCCAAGTTGCTAAAAGCCCTGCTTCGAGCAGAACGTACCGATCGGCGGAGCGGTTTTGTAGTAACAAGAGCCCGCGGTGGTCTGGTCCACTGCATTGAACTTGATGTTCCAGTTGTCGTCGTTCGGATAGCAACTGGGCGCAGGAGCTACTCCCTGGTTCTGGGCTTCGAACGAGTCCGGCAGCTTCACCCCGAAGCCGTAGCAGCCGCCTTCGGGACAATCCACGTCTTTGTTGGTCCATTTGGTGCAAACCGCGGTGCACTGCTTGTAGAGACTGTCGCCGGAACTCAGGGCGCAGCCGCAGGAGCCTTGTCCACCGTTACCGGCGGGGTCCCAGGAGCAGAAGGATGCCGGCTGGCAGTGATCCTGGTGCGCTTTGTTGTAGTTGGTTTTGAAGTCGTCGAAACCCATATCCATGGTTACGGTCAGCATACCGGTCGACTGAACATAGTTCACGGTGAAGTTCTCAGTCGGCACGCTAGCCTTGTCGTTGATCACGAAGGGATTGGTGGCGACGTTAACCTGCACCGGAAAGACGTCGGTCGCCTGGTTGAAGTCCTTCGTGCCTACGTACATCTCGTAGGTCTGGTGGGTAGCGGGCAGGCCGGTCTTGCCCTCATCCGGTCCGGGTTCGGCGTACAGGAAAAACGTGTAATAGGTGTGGCCGCCCTTGAAGAGGTTGCCGCGGTAGTTGCCCGGTCCGCCGCTCCATGCGGTCTGCTTGTCCTGACTGACCGTGGTGTCCATGTAGTAGGTGCCGTGATTCATGGTCAGCGTGCTGCGCTGCGCCACGCCCTGCCCCGCCATACGGATGAACGGCTTTGCCCCATTCTGCTTTTCATCGGGATTGACGTCTTCGCGATAGAGGGGCACGCCGAAGCAGGCCGGGGTAGCGCAGTCGCGCGTCCACCAGTGTCCGGAATCCGGCGAGTTGGGGTCGGCCAACTGCGGGCAGTTCAGGTTGCAATCGGGATATTCCACGGTAGTCACCAGGCCGTAAGGACTGGTCCTGGCGGTGCCGCAGGTTTCGGCATTCTTGTTACAGCTTGGCGGCATGTTGCTGGCGGCGTCGGAGGCGCACTCCAGGTCTTCCACCGGCGCGTTGAAGTAGCTGTCCTTGTTGACAGACTCGGTAGGGCCAACCGGTTCGCCGTTCTTGTCGCCGGAGAGCAGTCCGGTCAGCGAACCGTCGTCATCGGTAAGTTCGGTCTGGCGGTCGATGTCGGTGTAGCCCTCAAACTGAATGCCGCCATAGGTGCAGTAGCGTGCGGATAGCTTAGTGGCATCGGTGTTGTAGGTGCCCGGGGTAAATAGCGGCTCGATCACGAAGTGCCGGATGTCTACGTTGTTGAAGAACAAGTTGTCGGAATGGAAGGCCGGCGGATAGTAGAAGCCATTAGGCTGCTTCCAGCCGATCGCGGCGTTCGGCAGATAGCACGCGCCCTTGGGATCCTTGGGTACGCCGGAGACCTGGCCGTACATCCAGCCGCTGTTACTGCAGTTGCCGCCTCCCTTGCAATCGGTCAGCGTCGTGGTGTTGATGTCGAGGTAGGCGTTGTCTTCCTGATACGCGGGACCGTCGTAGATGTTGAACAGGCGCTGATTGTTGCCGAAGTTGCTCAGCAGCATGATCATGCCCTGGTTGACATTGAGGCAGTAATTGCCCGCCGTGGCGCCCGATTCCTGAAGAGCACAAGTAAAGCCCAGTTTCTTGGTTTCGGGGTTAAAAGGACCCGAGTCGTCGGCGTACGGATTGCCGCCGTTGGCGGCGGTGGGCTGAGTATGGCCAACGAAAGCGTCGTTGCGGGCGACGGCCCAGTGCCCCTTGATTGCGTCGGACCGTGTGTAACCTCCGCCGGTGACGAACGTCAGTCCGCCGTTCTGTACGTCGGTGATGCTGCTGTTGCTGAGCAGGTACCACTGTGGGCGCAGCCATACGGCCGCGAAATTGAACTCCGTGTAGTTGAACGACGTAGTGAAGTGATCGAGCACCGACACCAGGCAGTTCTGGATGGCGTCGCCGTCACAACGGACGGCCGTCGAGCAATCGGTGTCGCCTTCCGGGCACTCGGTGGAGAAGCGTCCGCCGCCACGTGTAACTTGGGGATAGTAATTGCCGTTGGGATCGTTCGCCGGAATCGGCGCCAGCGAACCTTGGGTGACGGGCTGCATGCGGGGCAGAGCGGTGTTGACCTGGTTCACCACGCCGAAGCAGGGCGCGGTGTCGCCAATGGTGTTGAAGGCATTCATCGCCGAGGAGCAGGAGTTGCCGACGAAGTCTTTGATCGGCGTCATGGCGGCGCGGTTCAACTGCGAGTTGGGCACTTTGGGAGTGGCGTTCCACTTCTGCTCGGAGGCGTAGGACCACCAGTACTCATAACGCGACATGGTGCTGTTGGCCGCAGGTACCATCCAGTAGCAAGCACCGCAGGTGCCGGCCCCGGCCGCGTAGTTGTACTCGAAATCGTTCCAGCTATTGGTGATCCAGAAGTCCGTGGGATGGTCGATGTCGGTGTGGAACGGCACTTCTTCCTGACCAGATTTTGTCGGATCAGGAAACGGTGCGGCCAGAATGCCGGGAACCTGCCGCTTGTTCTGCGGATTGATGACCGCCGCTCGTGCGAAGATTCCGATGTTCGAATAAAACTTGTTGTCTGTTTCGGTTGCGTCTTCCAAATAATAGCCGTGGCCGATGGACTTATAGCCTACGTTGCGGGCGAGGGTGACGCCTTGGGTTGCGTGCAGGGTGATCCAGCGCGTCATCGAATCCCACACGGAGGAGTCCTCGACGAACGTTACCGGGTTCGTATCTCCCAGCGCCGGCTGCGGAGTCTTGCGCGCCATGTGGAAGTGGATGGGATAGTGCATGATGCGCCCGCCCTGACCTAACTGGGCGAATTCCACCCCCCGGACCTGCACCGTCTGAAAACCCTGACGAAAGAGCACGTGTCCGCCAAAGTAGTAGCCGGGCTTGCCGTCGTTTGGCTCGGCTGGGAACGGATCGCCATCATTGTTGCCACCTGAGACGATGCGGATGCTGCGAGTCAACAGGGCGACGGCCGCGCGCGTGTCAACTGAGCCGGTGTCAGGGCCAACGCCTGTCGGCAACGACATGTTATAGGTCTTTCCGTAGTGCGGGTACGCGATGGCTTCGTTGGTGGTGATCTGGCTTACGCCGTTTACCACAACGGGATCGCTGGCCAGCGTCAGCGCTTCGGAGTGCCCGGCAACGTAGTCGGTGGTGGTGAGAACAATCTGATCACCTTTCTTCCAGTCGACTACGCGGCTCACCGTGAACGTCTTCTCTTTGCCCGTACCTGCCAGAGTGGTGGTAAGGTGCACCCAACTGTTTCCCGACTCACTCGACTTCTGCGGATCGGCCAATGCGCCCTTCAAGCCAAAGAGCTGAAGCGTACCGCCGAAGGTCACCGCCAAAACCTTGTACCCCACGTAGCCCTTGGGAGTGCCCGCTCCGTCGTACTTGATGGAGTCATAAGCGTAGAAGCAGTCGTCCACGTTTCCGGGCAGATTCTGTTTCCAGCCATCGACGTTCTTGGCGCGGGTACATGAGCTGGGATTGATGGTCATCGACATGGAGCAATCGCCGCCGGGACAATTCGATTTCCAGAGTGCATCGGGAACACCGCACTGGTTCGACTTGTCGGCCAGGCACACGATGCCCTGCCCGCCCTGGCCGGTGGTTCCCTGGTCCGCGCCCCAGAGATGGATGGTCAGCGTTCCGTTCACGCCGTAAGGGGTGGCGGAGGTTCCGGCGCTGAGTGTGCCGTTGTTCTCCACAAGGATGGATTCCGCCCAGAAATGCGTGTCGCCATCGTCAACGAAGTCCAGCCTGCCGCCGCCGTAGATATTGACGTTGTGATAGTTGTACGTTCCGGCATGGACCTCGCAGGTCCCAGTGTCGATGATGAGGTCTTCACCCTGCCCACTGGGCAGTCGACCAGTGGTGCAAATCGCGGGAGGAAGCTTTTTGGCTGACTTGTCGGCAGCTCGTCCGGAAACAGGAACCATGGCTGTGAGCAGGATTGCCACACAGATCGCCAGAAAAATTTGGGGGAAGCCAGCGGGAGCAAAATCGCGATGGCCCCGGCCAGAGGGACAAAACGTAATTCGATTCTTCACAACATCTCCTTGCTTTCTGCTTTGTGGGCGCGTGCGAAGATGCCCTGAACGAGGTGGCTCACTTTCACCAGGACCAAAAAATCTGAAATGGTGATCGGCAAATCAGGCTGAGTGCGTCGTTCGATCGGCGAGAAATCCGTGCCAGCGACTGCAATCTGTACCGCCGCGAGAATAATGTATCCACGGCGGCCGCCCGTCACCTTAGTGCAACAATGGTCTTTCTGGGACGGCGTATTATGTCTTCAACCTTATGAATATGCAAGCTATTTATGACTCACGACTCACACAGGGAAGCCGTGGACAATCTCCAATTTTCGATAGCCTAAAAGCGCGGCAGACCGTCGATGCCCGCCCAGCAATCACCTAACCGACGCTGTGAGCGCAAACCCAGTTCGGCTGTCTTCACGGACATGGGTGCTTAACGTGATATCTCTCCCTTTTGGTTCGCCCCAGAGTCGCCCCCCTGCCCGCGCGCATCCAGAGTGTTCATGAAACAGCCTTGCGATGAGGCGGTAATCCGTACCGGCGGTTGCAGTGAAGTTCCTTGTCCTCCCAAGTCGCAGGCGTGGGTGCTGGCGGCCACCATCCTTGGATCAAGCATGGCGTTCATTGACAGCACGGTGGTCAACGTCGCGCTGCCGGCATTGCAGGCCAGCTTTCACGCCACGGTGGTGGATGTGCAATGGGTGGTCGAGTCTTACGGGCTGTTCCTCTCGGCGCTCATCCTGATTGGAGGCGTGCTGGGGGACAGCCTGGGGCGTCGCCGTACGTTCGTGATGGGAGTTACTCTATTTGCCGCTGCGTCGGCGGCCTGCGGCTTCTCGGCTAACGTCGAACAACTGGTGGTGGCGCGCTGCATTCAAGGGATCGGCGCGGCCTTCCTGGTGCCCAGTAGCCTGGCCATCATCAGTTCGGCTTTCGACGAAGCCTCGCGCGGCAAAGCGATCGGCACCTGGTCAGGCTTCACGGCGATCACCACTGCGGTAGGTCCGGTGCTCGGTGGATGGCTGGTGCAGCACGGCTCATGGCACTGGGTGTTCTTCATCAACCTGCCGATTGCCGCTGCGGTGATTGCAATCACGCTCGCCTACATTCCGGAGACACGCAGTGCAGGTGGCCGTCGTATCGATTGGCGGGGAGCGGCATGTGCGACCGTAGGCCTAGGTGGCTTGATTTATGGCTTCCTGGAATCTGGCGCGCTTGGCTGGACCAATCCACAGGTGTGGGGAAGCCTGGTACTGGGTTTTGGAGGGCTAGGGCTTTTTGCGATGGTGGAGTCGAGAAGTGCGGAGCCGATGGTTCCGTTGTCGCTATTTCGCTCGCGCACCTTCAGCGGGGCCAACCTGCTTACGCTTCTGCTGTACGCCGCGCTGGGGATTTTCTTCTTCTTGTTTCCCCTCAACCTGATCCAGGTGCAAGGGTACTCGCCCACGGCAACCGGTGCGGCGACTCTGCCCATGATCGGGTTGCTGTTCCTGCTCTCGCGCTGGTCGGGTGGGCTGGTGGCCCGATATGGAGCGCGAACTCCGCTGATCGTCGGACCGGTCATTGTGGCGGCTGGTTTCGCGTTGTTCGCGGCGCCCGGTGTCGGTGGCACCTACTGGGGCACATTTTTTCCTGGCTTCATTGTGCTGGGAATGGGAATGGCGGTGAGCATTGCGCCGCTGACCACAGTGGTGATGAGCTCCGTCGCGCAGGACCGTGCAGGAACGGCTTCCGGCATCAACAACGCAGTGGCGCGCGTGGCTGGCGTGCTGGCGATTGCCGTGCTGGGCATCGTGATGGTCATGGCGTTCAGCCATCGGCTGCAAGCGTCGCTCGATGAGATGAATCTTCCGGCGAACGTGGTCAACGAGATTCAGTCGAATGCCATCAAGCTCGCGGGCATCACGGTGCCGGTCAACGTGGACCCCAGGACGTCGTCCGCCATTCACAGCGCGATCACCACGGCGTTCCTGTTCGCTTTTCGAACCATCATGCTGATCTGCGCGGCCTTAGCCTTGGCAAGCGCCGGAATTGCGTTACGAATGATTCCTGCCCGCGCTGAGGAACTCGCGAATGATGCAAAGTCGGCCGTGACATCATCCGATCGACCGCTGGCCGCGCCGGCGGCAAACTGATTGTTACCAACTCACATCTGCGCGTTCTGAAACAGCGTGATGACGGCGGGCTTGGTGACTTTCCCCATGGCGTTGCGGGGAAGTTCCGGCAGCAGCAATAAACGCGAGGGTATTTTGTGTGCGGCCAAGCGAGGCTTGCACCACTCGCGGAGACTGACAAGGTCGAGCGCCGGTTGCGACGGAGACACGATGGCGGCGGCTACGCGCTCGCCCCATTCCGGATCGGGAACGCCTACGACAGCGCACTCGACGATGTCCGGATGCTGCCGCAAGACCTCTTCGATTTCCAGGGCCGAAACCTTGTGACCGCCAGTCTTCAAAATGTCGATGTTGGTGCGCCCCAGGATGCGATAGCTGCCCTGCTCGACAACGGCGGTGTCGCCGGTGCGAAACCAGCCGTTGCGGAAGGCTTCGCGAGTGGCATCGGGTTTGTTCCAGTATTCGAGGAAGACGCTGGGGCCACGCACTTCGATTTCGCCGGGCAAACCTGCGACTTGCTCGCTGCCATCGTCAGTAGCCAGGCGAACCTCGACGCTCGGCAATGGCATGCCGACGCTACCAGGAACGCGCGTTCCGCGATAGGGATTCGACAACGCCATGCCAATCTCAGTCATGCCATAACGTTCCAACAAAGTGTGACCAGTGATCTCGCGCCAGCTTTCCAGCGTGCTGACGGGTAAAGCCGCAGAGCCCGACACCATCAGGCGGAGCTTCTGGGCGGCTTCGCCTAGCGCGTTCCGCTTGTCGGCCGAATAGCGTTTCCAGGCGACGATCAGCTTCACATACACCGTTGGCACCGCCATAAAGACGGTCACCTCGCCGCTGGCGATGCGCTGCCAGACTGCGTCGGCGTCGAAGCGCGGCAGCATCTCGCAAACCGCGCCCTCCCACAGCGCGCAGGAGAGGACGTTGATGATTCCGTGAACGTGGTGTAGCGGCAGGCAGAGAATGATGCAGTCGTCCGCCGACCACTCCCAGGATTCGATCAGCGCCTTGATCTGCGCGGCGATGTTGGCATGGGTTGTGACCACCCCTTTGGGGCGACTGGTGGTGCCGCTGGTGTAAAGGATCATGGCCCGGCGATGCTCAGCGATCGGCGGCAAGGGGGCGGTCGCATGGACCAGCAGGGCGGATACGTTGTGCAGAGAGATTCCCCGGGCAGCAGCCAGTGAGGCAAGTATTGCTTCTCCGGCCGCGTCGGCAACCAAAGCCGAGGCTTGCGAGTCACTCACGAAGTATTCCAGCTCCGCCGCGGGAGTATTCTGCGGCAGTGGCACAGCAATACCGCCGGCACGCCAAATCCCCCACTGCGCCGCGACCCAGGCAAAACCGGGTTTCACCAGGAAGGCGATGCGCTCCTCGTGAAGATCGCCGCGCCCCGCGAGCAGGCCGGCCGCGACGCGCGCCGAAGCATCGAGCAACTCGGCATAAGTGTGGCTACCGTCGCTATCGACGATGGCCACACGCTGGCTATGCCGCGCCGCACCGGCAATAAGAGGAGAACTGGAAATATCCGGCATATCGCCGAATGTAAGACGCGAAGGCAAATTTGTCACGGGGGCATCCCGGTATTTCACGTCCGGATGGATGACTACGGAAGGCTTCGATAAGATGAGCACACAAGCCCAATGAGCGGAGTCACCAAATCGTGATCTTGAAAATTGTTCAGGCGGGAGAGCCGGTACTGCGGTCGAAGGCCCGGGCGATGTCGCGCCAGGAAATCCTGAGCAGCGAAACTCAGCAACTCATCGCCGACATGCGAGAGACGATGCACGCCGCACCGGGCGTGGGACTGGCGGCGCCACAAGTTGGTCTCTCCCTGCAACTGGCCGTCATCGAGGACCGCGAGGAGTATCACGCCAAGCTGAACCCGGAACAACTTGCGGCAAGACAGCGGCGGCCGATCGCGTTTCACGTCGTGATCAACCCCCAAATCGTCGCCCGCGACGCAGCCAAAGTGGAATTCTTCGAGGGATGCCTCAGCGTGAGCGGGTATGCCGCGGTGGTTCCTCGCTCCAGCCATGGTGACGGTTGAGTTTCTCAACCAGCATGCTGAACCGGTGCGCGTGGAAGCGTCAGGTTGGTACGCGCGCATTCTGCAACACGAGATCGACCACCTGAATGGATTTTTGTACACCGACCACATGCACGCCCGCACCTTATGCACGATTGAGAACCTGGAACGGCTGTGGAAGGAAGTTCCTACCGCTGCGGTACGTGAGAAGTTGGGCTAAGAACAGAAGCTATTTCTGCGCGGGCGGAGCCGCCAGGGCAGGATCAGGCAGCGGCCAGATCACCGAGACGAACCACGCCACCACCAGACCGATGATGCAGCCGAAAATGACCTCGGTCACACGCTTGCCGCCCGCTTCCAAGCCTTTGAGACGGGAGTGGTGTTCCAGTCCAGCGGCAATAACAAAGGCTGCGGTGATGGGCGCCTGCCGCCACATGGTGGGAATGCGAACCACGTAGGTTGAGAGGAGAACGGTGACCGCCATTGCCAGCGGCAGAGTGACGACATGCGTGCCGCCGATGGCGATGAAGACCAGTCCGACGATGCAACCGACCATGGTGTTGATGAGACGGGCGCGGAAGGTCAGCATGGCCTGCTTGACCAGCGGATCACTGGTAGCCACCATCGAACTGATAGCCCAGATGGGATTGGTTTCCGCAAGCTGATGAACCAGAATCCACAGGACGGCGGTCGCCAGAAAGATGCTGACCGCGTAGTGGATGCCGTGCATGTCGCCTTTGACGAAACGTTCGATCGCTTTCATTCAGGTCGACAGTACTCCTTGGAAATGGGTCTGCGAGCGATTCTACCTGTCTATGGGCCCCCGGTAATTCACAAATTGCCAGCAGAGAATCGCGGTTGCAACTTTCCTGCCGGCAATCCAGTTACGGTTTGCAGCCAGCTGCGCTGACGGATACCGCAGGCAAGGTCCCCGCTTTACCCGCATCCAACATGGCGTTAAAGGTTGGGATGTCCTGATCGTTGAGTTGCTTCCACAGAACTACCGCCTTGTCGAGCGCGCTACAGGTTTGCTGAACCGAGGCTCGCACGGTCTCCGCGGGACGGATGTCGGCGCTCTCGACGCTAACGATCAGCCGCGCCAGGTCACGGTTCACCGGCCCGAAACCGGGAGCGGTCTTGCTGCCAGTCTCCACCGCGTCAATTTTCTTCTCCAGCGCAGCAGCCGCCTCCTTGATCTTCTTCGACTCGGGGCCGTTCCACCCCTTCTGCGCTTCCGTCAGGGTCTTATGCAGCGCCGAGACCTGATGGAATCCGTCATAGCTGGACTTCATTCCACGCGCAACGTCCAATGCCAAGTCGCGCTGGTCGACCAAATCGGCCTGGGAAGCCTTCACCCGAGGATCGAGGTCCACGGTCAGCGATTGACGTAGCGTCTGTCCGCCGGCTTGAAGTTCAACCGTGTACTTGCCAGGCACCACCAGCGGCCCCATCGGCTGGCGCAGCGGGGTGTCGCTAGGAATGGCGTGATCGGTCAAGGTGTATTCGGTGTAATCGAGCATCGTTCCCCAGTAGCTGTAGGGGAGAGCCAGCGGGGCCGGATAGCGCAAATCCCACACGAAGCGGTTTACCCCGGCGTCCCTGGTCAAACCGGCCGGAGGCGCGAACCAGAAGCTGGGCACATTGGCCGGCGGCAGGACATCCGGCTTGGGGTTGCTGTCGAACTTCGCCACCTCGCTTCCCTTCTCGTCGAAGACTGGTGAGCGTCAACTCGCCAGCGGCAGCGTTCTTCAGAAAGTAGTCGACAATTGCGCCATCAGGAGGATTCTGGCCGGCCGGCGTCTCTCTGGGATAGGGCGTGTCCTGGTAGTTGTCCCAGCGAATCCTCATACCGTTGGCTGGGGCAAAGAGGAACGCATTCGCCGCAGTGACCTGCGGGTTCATGTTGCGCACGGGCGTCAAATCGTCGAGGATCCACAGGCTGCGCCCGAAGGTCGAGACGACGAGGTCGTTGCCGTGGACTTGCAGGTCGGTGATAGGGGTGGGGGGCAGGTTCAGCGAGAAGGGCTGCCAGTGGTCGCCGTCGTCCCATGAGACGAAGATGCCGGTGTCGGTTCCGGCGTAGAGCAGCCCTTTGCGCTTGGGATCTTCGCGCACCACCCGCACCATCTGGTCCTGGGGAAATCCGTTGACGATCTTCTGCCAGGTCTTGCCATAGTCGTGGGTGCGAGCCACATAGGGAGCGGTGGATTCGCGGGTACCTCCAGCCGTCAGATACGCGGTGGCTGCGTCGTGACGAGAGGCATCGACGTAAAGGATCTCCGTGGTGTCGGGTAAACCGGCGGGCGAAACATTTTCCCAATCGCCTCCTGAGCCGCGCGCGCACCCACACCAGTCGATTGCTGGTGCCAGCCCAGATTTCGCCGGCCTGCACGGGAGACGGCGACAGTGCCGTGATGGCAGGCGGCGGCGGAGCAAACGGATCAGGCTTGGCGTTGGGATCCTTCTCCACATAGTTCGTAAGGTCGGGGCTGGTCTCCTGCCAGCGGGCTCCGCCATCAGCGGTCTTCAGCACGAACTGGGTACCTAGGTAGAGCACTGCCGGATCCTGCGGTGAAAATACCAGAGGCGGCATCGACATGGTGCGGTAACGCTCGCCACGTTCGAAAACCGTCGCCACTTCGCTGGTGGTCTTATCGAAGCGCACCACCGTTCCGAACCATCCGCCGCTGTAAACGAAGTTGTGGTTCACCGGGTCAGGTGCGATAAACGAATATTCGAAGCCACCGATGGAGTACCAGTCCTGCGCCTGAATCTGGCCATTATCGCTGCGGCTGATTACGGCGGCGGTGCCGCTATCCTGCTGCGCCCCGAAAACGCGGTAGGGGAACAAGTCGTCGGTGGTGACGTGATAGAACTGGCCGGTCGGCTGGTTATACCAGGAACTCCATGACTTGCCGCCATTCATGGTGACCACCGCCCCCTGGTCGGCGCCCATGATCATGTACTCCGGATGATCGGGATCGATCCACAGCAGGTGATCGTCGTCCCCGCCAGGCGCGCCCTTAAACGATTCGAAGGTGGCACCGCCGTCGGTGGAACGGTAAAGCGACGTCTGCGCCACGTACAGCACATCGGGATTCTTGCTATCGACAAAGATACGGCTGAAATACGGGCTGCCCAGAATACGCGGATCCTTGGTGGACTGCTGCCAGGTCGCGCCGCCGTCGTCGGAGCGGAAAAAGCCCTGCTCCACGATGGCGTAGAGACGCCGGCCGGAATTTCCCGGAGCGACCACGATCCCCATGCGCCCCAGCCCTTTCTCGGGCAAGCCCTTGCTTACCAGCGGCGCCCAAGTCATGCCGCCGTCGCTGGACTTGATGATGTCCGACGTCGCGGGTACCTCCGAGTCGCCTGACCCCGAGGCCGGTTTGTAAACCGCGGCATAAAGTGTGCGTGGATTGCCCGGATCGGCACACATATCGACCACCCCTAAAGTTGCGTCGTTGCCGTAAACCTTCTTCCAGGTATTGCCGCCGTCTTCGGTGCGGAAGATGCCGCGATTGTCGATCCACACCGATTTCGGAATGGGCCGCCAGAGGATGCCAAAGCCAATCGAGTTGCCGCCAGCAACCACCACATTGGGATTTTGCGGATCGACGATCAGCGCTTGGATGTAAGGGACATCCTGCAAGCCAGCCCTGTTCCAGGTTGCACCGCTGTCAGCCGAGCGATAGACGCCACGCCCGCGCGTCTGCTCGCCCGTCCCCACGTAGAGGACGTTCGAAGCCGACGACGCCACTGCCAGCGAGCCGATGGAAGGAACATTTACCTTATCGAAGATCGGATGCCAGACCTGCCCACCGTCGTTCGTCTTCCAGACGCCGCCGCCGGGAGTACCTGCATAGTAGATCTTGGGGTCGCCCGATACGCCGGAGACAGCCGTGATCCTTCCACCGCGAAAAGGACCGATCAGGCGCCAGCGCATGCCGGGAAATTGCCTGCCGTCCAGCGGGTCCTGGCAATGGAGGCCGAGAGAGAATGTCGCGAGGAAAAGAAGAAACAGAGCTATACGATGGTGTGAGCGGCTACCGCTTACATTTAAGTGCATCAAGTTCTCCGAGTTGAGTCATCCAGAATACAGGCCAGCACGGTGAACAGCCTATAGCCTTCTTCCCGCGGCCTCAGTGCAGCGTCGTACGGCGCGCGATCCTATCCACAAATCCTGCCACAGCTGTTTGGCCGAACTGCATGTAACATGTTGTGGCGGACGCTGCGCCGAGGCGAGAAAATTGCGGGTATGAGCTACGCATGTTGATGGTCGAGAGAGGTCGGGCGTGACGGCTGCGTTGTTGATCAAGGCGCGGGGCGTGGTGCAGGGAGTGGGCTTCCGTCCATTCGTCTATCGGTTGGCTCACGAGCATGGGCTCGCCGGCTGGGTGCTGAATGGGGAGGATGGCGTCGTCATCCATGTGGAAGGGGCGGAAGCCGAACTGGGAGCCTTCGTCGAGGAGTTGCAAAGGCAAGCTCCTCCGGCTGCGGCGATCGCCTCGCTCGAAACCATGGCAGCCGCCGCCGAGGGTCTCAGTGGATTCGTGATTCGGGAAAGCTCGCGCGCGGAGAAGCCGACGGTTCGCATCTCGCCCGATCTGCCGGTTTGCGATGCCTGCCTGGCCGAAATGCGGGATCCTCATGATCGGCGGCATCATTACCCCTACATCAACTGCACCAACTGCGGCCCGCGTTACACCGTGATCCTCTCGCTGCCCTACGACCGTCCCAACACCACGATGAAGACGTGGCCGATGGACGACTATTGCTCGGCGGAGTATCACGATCCCGCCAACCGGCGGTTTCACGCCCAACCCGTGGCCTGCCCGCAGTGTGGTCCACATTATTACCTGCGGAACGCAGAGGCGGATATTCACGGGGACGATGCTGCTATCCGGACAGCCGGAGAATTGCTGCGGCAAGGGAGCATTGTCGCCATCAAAGGACTAGGCGGATACCACCTGGCCTGCGATGCACGCAACGTCGCCGCGGTCACGGCCTTGCGTGAGCGAAAGTATCGCAAAGAGAAGCCCTTCGCCGTGATGGTGAAGGACCTGGACGTTGCGCGAAGCATGGTGGAGTTGTCGCCGGCAGCGGAAACGTTACTTACTTCGGCGGAGCGGCCGATCGTTCTTGCGGCGTCGAAGGAAGACCTGCCGGGAGTGTCGCCCGACAATGACGAACTGGGGGTCATGCTTCCCTACACACCGCTGCAACACCTGCTGTTCGAATTGGGAGCGCCCGAAGTGCTGGTGATGACCAGCGCGAACCGCTCCAGCGAGCCCATCGCCTACACCGAGCAGGATGCCTTCGAACGGCTGGACGGCGTTGCGGATGCGTTTCTGTTCGGTCAGCGGCCCATCGCGCGACGAGTGGACGATTCCGTGGTGCGGGTAGGAGCATACGGGCCTGTGGTCCTGCGGCGTTCGCGCGGTTACGCTCCGGGAGCAGTGGCGAACCTCCCGATCAAGCGCCCCCTGCTCGCCATGGGTGCTGATCTGAAGAACAGCATCACCCTGGTAGTCGATGGTCAGGCGTTCGTGAGCCAGTACATCGGCGATCTGGATCACTACCAGGCGTTTCAGGCTTTCCAGGAGACAATTCGCGATCTGGTCGCGATGTACGAGGTCCGTTGGGAAGACTTGCTGCTGGTGCATGACGCCCATCCACAATACCGGTCGACAACGTATTGCGCCGAGCTCCCCGCCGTTGAGAAGCTGGCGGTACAACATCATCGTGCCCACATTGCCTCGGTGCTGGCGGAGCACAATGCGTGGGATGCTCGCGTGCTGGGCGTAAGTTTCGACGGTACTGGTTACGGCGACGACGGCAGCATCTGGGGTGGCGAGTTCTTTGCCGGCAGCGTGGGGCAAGGTTTCGAACGCGTGGCGCATCTGCGGCATGCCAGCCTGCCTGGCGGCGACGCAGCCGCGCAGCATCCGGTTCAGGCCGCCGCAGGACTTCTGGTGCAGATCGAGGGATTGCCCGACGTCAGTGCGCCGCCATTCGATTTTCCGCAACGCTACCGACAGGCTTTGGAACTGGTTCGCAAGGATGTGCGCAGCTTTGCGACAAGCTCCGTAGGGCGCTTATTCGATTCAGCCGCAGCGCTGCTGGGATTTACACGCGCTATCAGCTTCGAAGGTCAAGCCGCGATGTGGGTTGAATCGCTGGCTCGCCAAAGCGCGAACCAGGACGCTTACCCGTTCCCGTTTGTCGACGACGAGTTGGACTTTCGTCCCTTGCTCTTGAGCGTCGCGGAGGACCGCAAGCGCGGCCGCAACCCGCAGGACATCGCGCGCGCCTTTCAGCGGGGCGTGGCCAGCGGCTTGTGCGTCGCGATGAAGCGCCTCTGCCACACCTTCCAACTGGATACGGCTGTTCTCTCGGGCGGGGTATTCCAGAACGAACTTCTGCTTTCCGATGTACGGGGGACGCTGGCTTCTGAACCGCTGCAGATTTGGACCAATCATGCGGTGCCGCCCAACGACGGCGGCATCAGTCTGGGTCAAGCTGCTTTGGCGGCATTTATCAGCCAGTCGCCCCACCCCACAGATCTGCGGTAGGCGAAACGGTTACAATACTTGTCTGATATGTGCGCAACTCTTCTGGCTATAGCGGGAGCAGGGCCGGCAGTTTTGTACCTCGAGCACCTGTTGTTGTACGCAGCCATATTCGGTACCTTCACCTCCACAATTTTTTTTGCGATGGTGCTGGTGGCGGCCTGTCGCTACGTGCTGCAAGCTCGCAAACGCCGACTCCAGGCCAAATCATTTCCCGAACGAAAATTTCCCGCAGTCACCATCCTGAAACCGGTTCACGGCGCGGAGCCCCGCTTGGAAGAGACGCTGGAGAGCTTCTTCCGGCAGGATTATCCCGACTTCGAAATCATCTTCGGGGCGCGCAGCCGCGACAACGCTGCCGTGGCCGTGGTGGAGAGACTTCGCGCCAAATATCCCCATGTGCCCAGCAAAATGATTTTTTCAGGCGAGCCGTCGTGGCCCAATGCAAAGGTTTTTTCGCTGGCCAAGATGATGGCCGAGTCGGAGAACGCGTTCTTTGCCATCAGCGATAGCGACATCCTGGTGCGGCCCGATTTCCTGCGCAATGTGATGCCGCCGCTCGACGATCCAAGAGTGGGTCTGGTCACGTGCTTATATCAGGGCATTCCTGCGCCGGATTTCTGGTCGCACCTGGAAGCTCTGGGCATGTCGGTGGAACTGCCGTCCGGCGTGATGGTCGCCGACCTGGTAGAGGGCATGAAATTTGCGCTGGGAGCGTCGATGGTTGTGCGGCGCGAGGCAGTGGCCGCGATCGGTGGTATGCGCGAAGCCGCGGATTTCTACTCCGACGATTTCGTGTTGGGCAATCGGGTTGCCGAGGCCGGCTACGAGGTCGTGTTGTCGCATTACAAAGTTGGGCACGTGCTTACCGCGCAGACCTTGCGCCAGACCTTACGGCGATCAGCTGCGCTGGATGAAGAGCACCCGCTTCTCGCGACCTTGGGGACACGTCGGATCAGGACTCACCTATGCCGTACCCTTTGGCGTGCTGGCACTGCTGGTGGGACTGGTTCATCGCGAGTGGCTGACACTGGGCCTTGGTCTGCTGGCTATCGCCTGGCTGAACCGCATGATCCTGGCGCTGCTGGTTGGCTGGGGCATCATTCGTGATCGGCGATCGCTTTGGTGGAGCTGGCTTTACCCTCTGCGCGACTTGCTGGGTTTCTGCACCTGGGCGGGAAGCTTTACCAGCAACAAATTTTTCTGGCGTGGAGAGTCTTACAAGTTCGGGGACGAAGGCCGCATTACGCCAGTGCACCGCTCGCTGGAATTTCTCCCTGACCAGGTCCAGCAAGGCCAGGACTAAAGCTTGGCTGCAGTCCCCCGACTCAACGCTCCCACCGCTTCCCCGGCCTCAGCCGATACGTTCCGTCCGGGCCACATCCAGTGGGTGATCGATCAGAGACTCGACGCGCTCCACAAAGCGCACGGTATGCGGAAGGTTGGCGTGCAGTTCGAAGGCAGCTTCGTCCTGCCAGCGCGAATGGATGTAGAACAGCCGGGCATCGCGAGTTGAACGATATCCATGAATGCTGAGGCAGCCAGATTCTTCGCGCGACGGCGGCAAGACATCGGCCAGCGCCTGCGCCACGTCGTTCTCGCGGCCTTCGCGGGCATAGAAGCGCGCAAAGATGTATAGCTCCATCGTGAATCTCCCGTCAGCGGCTTTCCAGCTTTCCATTGCGCAGCCGGAAGCGCAGGCCGCGCCACTCTACGTCGCTGCCCAGATAGCTGACGACCCAGATGGCCAGCGCAGCGAAATCCCGCAGCGGTAAAAGCCAAAGGTCGCGCAAAACCTGAGCGTCGTGCAAGACTCCACGGCCGATCACCAAAGCGGAGGCGATGCGCATGCCGGCGGTTATCGCCAGGACCATCCAGGTCCACCAGCTAAGCGGGCTCGCCAAAACCGCCAGCACCGCCCAGGCGAGACCGAACGTCGCGATCAACCCAAAATACTGCGCCGGACGACGGTCCTTGATGTTTCGCGCCCAGCGCATCTGGTGGGCCCAGAACTCGCGAAATGTGTAAGCTGGCAATGCGGTTTCGACCAGCGTGTGCGCCAGCTCCACGCGTCGGCCGAGCGCGGCGGTCCGCGCGCCTAACTCGTAGTCGTCGCCCAGGTAATCCACCAGCAGCTCAAAGCCGCCTATGTCGCGCAGGACGGACTTCGGCATGGCGATGGTCGCGCCCAGTCCAAAGCGGATACCACCCTCCATGGCACGCGCAATCAACACCCCTCCGGTAAAGTCTGTGCTGAGCCCCAACCCTTCCAGACGCGAGCCCAAGGTACGGCTGGCCAGACCTCGATACAGCGTGGTCGTCATACCTACCTCGCTGTCGGAGAAAGGTTCCATGACGCGCAACAGATAATCCGGCGGGACCAGGATATCGCTGTCGTTCACCAGCACGTAGTCATAGCGGACGTGGGGCAACATCTGCACCAGGTTGCTGACCTTGCCGTTTAAGCCCAGGACATCGGGACAATGGACGATCTGCAACGCCTGCTGGGGAAATTCCTGCCGCAAGCGCTCGACTAGTGCAATCGCAGGATCGTCTGCGTCGTGCACGCCGAACAACACCTCGTACTGGGGATAATCCAGCAGGCAATGGCTGCGAAAGGCTGCGTACATCTGCGGATCGAGGCCCTTCAGCGACTTAAGAATGCTGACGCCGGGAGTGAATGCGCGGACGGAGGGCGTTTGGTGCTCCGCCCGGTACTGCTGCGCAGCCCAGATGGAGGTTATGAAATACCCCGTCCCAGCCAGGCCCAGCAGGGCGCAAACCGCCGCTATCACAATGGAAATGTGCTGCATGGAGAGACATTCAGATTAGCAGAACCGAAGCTGCCGGTCCGGCGGTGGTTGCCGCTAACCTCGTCTGGCAGTTTATGATGGTAGAGTTCTACGGGAACCTGCCCATGATCAATGGTAAACGCGTAGCCGTCGTCATGCCCGCCTACAATGCGGAGCTGACGCTGGAGAAAACGGTTCGGGAATTTCCCGACCTGGTCGACATCCGCATACTGGTCGACGACTACAGCAAGGACAACACCGTTGCCCTGGCCCGCAAACTCGGACTGCTGGTTTTTGTGCACGACAAAAACTATGGCTACGGCCGCAACCAGCAGACGTGTTACCGGGAAGCGCTGGCGGCTGGCGCCGACGTTGTCATCATGGTGCATCCCGACTATCAGTACACGCCGCTGCTCATCACCGCCATGGCCAGCATGGTGGCCTACGAGGTGTACGATGTCGTGCTGGGCTCCCGCATCATCGGCGGACAGGCACTACGCGGCGGCATGCCGCTGTACAAGTACATTTCCAACCGCTTTCTGACGGCGTTTGAGAACCTGTTCCTCGGCGTCAAGCTCTCCGAATACCACACCGGCTATCGCGCGTTCAGCAGCCAAGTTCTGACCACGCTGCCGCTGATGGAGAACTCTCCCGACTTCGTGTTCGATAACCAGATGCTGGCGCAGTGTGTGAGTTTCGGATTCCGCATCGGCGAAGTTTCGTGTCCTACGAAGTACTTCGAAGAGGCGTCGTCGATTAATTTCCGGCGCAGCGTAAAGTACGGCTTCGGCGTGCTCGGGACTTCCTTGCAATTCAAAATGCACAAGTGGGGAATGAATCATCTGCCACGCTTCAGCCCCAACGGACGCAAGCTGGAACTCGAACCGGGGTTGGACGTTCAGAACAGCCAAGTACCCCAGAGATTAAGCCAGACCTAGTCACCATATTTGACGCAGAGAAAACGGGACGCTCATCGCGTCCCGTCTCAGTGTTTTGCAAATTTCTCTTCTGGTTGAGAGCGCTCTGCCGGCTATTATTTAGTCGTGCACGCCGTCCATGAACGCCCGCAACTTACGCGAGCGCGAAGGATGCCGTAGTTTGCGCAACGCCTTGGCTTCGATTTGGCGAATGCGTTCGCGGGTAACCGCAAACGACTGCCCAACCTCTTCCAGCGTGTGCTCGGAGCCATCTTCCAGTCCAAAGCGCATCTTGATGACCTTCTCCTCGCGTGGAGTCAGCGTGCGAAGTACCTGCGCCGTCTGCTCCTTGAGGTTCACGTTGATCACCGCTTCCGCCGGCGACACCACGGCGCGATCTTCGATGAAGTCGCCCAAGTGGGAATCTTCCTCCTCGCCGATCGGGGTTTCCAGCGAGATGGGCTCCTGCGCAATCTTCAGCACCTTGCGAACCTTGGCCACAGGAATGTCCATGCGCTTGGCAATCTCTTCCGAGGTAGGCTCGCGGCCCAGTTCCTGCACCAGCTGACGCGAGGTGCGAATGAGCTTGTTGATGGTCTCGATCATGTGCACCGGAATACGGATGGTGCGGGCCTGATCGGCAATCGCGCGGGTAATCGCCTGGCGAATCCACCAGGTTGCGTAGGTGGAAAACTTGTAACCGCGGCGATATTCGAACTTGTCGACGGCCTTCATCAGGCCGATGTTGCCTTCCTGAATCAGGTCGAGGAACTGCAACCCGCGGTTGGTGTACTTCTTGGCAATTGACACCACCAGGCGCAGGTTGGCCTCAATCAGTTCGCGCTTGGCGTATTCGGCGTCAACGTCGCCCTGCACAATCTCGCGCTGGGTACGCTTCAGCTCAGCGAAGTTGGCGCCGGCGTCCTGCTCCATGCGCTCCAGATCGCTGCGGATCTGGCGCGACTGTTTGCGAAACTCTTTCTTTTGGTCCTCCGAGCGGGTCGCATCCGCACGCTTGTCGAAGTTGACAGCCTGCTTGTCGAGTCCGCGCATGCTGTCGACCGTTTTGTTAACCCGGTCGATCAGGCGCTTGCGCTCGGCATTGGTGAAGCCGAGCTTGCGCACCACGCGCGAGACCATGATCTGCTCGCGTCCTAGTGCCCAACGGCACTTGCGATAATCGCGCGGCTTTTTCTTCTGGGGAATCCCCACCAGCTTTTCAGCCAGGGCGATGGACTTCTTATAGTGCCGCTGCAACTCATCGATCTTGCCGGTGATTTCCTGCAGCCGGTTGAGCACAACCTCTTCGGTGATTTCCTCTTCGTCGAAAAGAACGATTTCCTTGATGGAACGCACACCGCGCTTCAGGTCTTCGCCAATGGCGATGATTTCGCGGATCACGATAGGAGAACGCGACAACGCTTTCAGCACGCGCAGTTGGCCGCGCTCAATGCGCTTGGCGATTTCTACTTCGCCTTCGCGCGTCAGCAGCGGAACCGTGCCCATCTCGCGCAAGTACATGCGAACCGGATCGTTGGTTTTTTCCAGCGTGCCGGGCGAGAGATCCAGCTCTACATCTTCGCCAGCCTCAATGTCGCCATCGAATTTCTTGTCGCCGGGGCCTTTGGAGCCCTCCAGCACATCGATGCCCTGGGTGCCGATGGTGGTGAGCAGATCCTCGAGGTCTTCGGGAGAATGCATATCATGCGGGATAAGATCGTTCACCTCGTTGTACGTGAGGTAACCCTTCTCTTTCCCAACATCGATTAATTTTTTGATATCGTCGTACTTATCTTCTAGGGCCAAAGCGGAATGTCCTCTACCTGGCGCCATTTAAGGCGCTCATCAATGTGCACACACTACGGCGGGAACGGTACGGGTAGTACCGGCGTACGCAGAAACTTTCAGATTTTATCATAGGCCGGGCCCGCCTCCCTAGCCTTTTCTTATGTTTACAGATGGGACGATGTGTATCAGGCGCCATAAAACGCAGACGTCCCAAATCTGCTCGACTACAGGAATTAGATGTTTTTCGCGTACCGATAGCTTCACCCTTTTTCGTCAATGGTTTAGACGGTCGAGGCCGAAGACGGCAGCCGGTTCTAGAACATTTCCGACTCCAGACGCTCGCGAGACCCCTCCCCCATGGCGGTCATATCCTGCCGCAGTTTTACGCGCTCCTGAAGCAGTCTGGCGGCGCTGGCAGCGTCCTGGCGGCGCTCTGCCTCCTTGAGCTGGTGCTGCAGGTCGTCAAGCTGCCGGCGCAGTGCCCGGCGACGCAGAGAGCGGATGGCGCTCTCCAGCAACTCCGGCGTCAGTTCCTCGTGCTCATCCATTAGCGTGACCGCCAGCAGGCTGCGCGCGCCCTCGTCAAGGGGCAGCGACATGGGATCGAGACCCTGTTCCCGCGCGGACATGAGGGCGTCGATCAGGACTTCCGCGGTTGATCCGCCGTGCAGTCGCTCGCGGGTGAGGGCGAAGTGCGCCTGGCGCGCCGGTTCGAAGTCGTTATCCTGACCCTCGCGTGTGCTCGCCGACCCGCTCGATAGCTCATGGCTGGCCAGGGCGCGAATCAGAACACGCTCGGCATCCATCAGGCCGCGCGTGCTGGCGGTGACGCGGGAGCTGGAACGGTCTCCCGCTGCGTGACGCAATTCCTGCCGCAACACAGCCGAGTCGATACCCAGCCGATGCGAAACTTCGTTGGCCAACTCATCGCGCACGATGCGGCTGGGCACACGCTGAATGTGCGGCAACAGGTAGTTCAAGGCCTTGACCTTGCCCTCGGGAGTACGCGAAGGAAACTGGGTACGCGCCCGCTCGATTAGGTAGTCGAAATACTTTTGCGAGTGGGCCAGAGCATCTTGATAAGCGGCCGCGCCCTTGCGCCGGATGAAAAGATCGGGGTCGAAGCCCTTTTCGAGCGTCAGCACCTTGACCTGAAAATCTTCGGTGATCAGCAGCGACAGCGTACGTTCCGCGGCGGCCGCCCCTGCCGTGTCAGGGTCAAAGCTCACTACCACGTTCTTGCTGAAACGCCCTACCAGCCGGGCTTGCAGCTCGGTGAACGCCGTGCCGGAGCTGGCAATCACGTTGTGAAATCCCGCGTTGTATACCGAAATGCAGTCCATCTGGCCCTCGACCAGGATGGCGTACTCCAGCTTGCGAATCGGCTCTTTCGCCTTGTCCAGGTTAAACAGCACCTTCGACTTCGAGTAAATCGGCGTCTCCGGCGAGTTCAAGTATTTAGGGCCGGCCTTTTCGTCGGTTGAGAGCGTGCGCCCGGTGAAGGCAATCACCTTTCCCGACTCGTTCGCGATCGGGAACATCACGCGGTTGCGGAATTTTGAGTACAGCGACAGCTTCTGATCCTTCGCCTCCTCGCCTTTGTCTTTCCACGAGAACAGGCCGGATTCACGAAGCTGTTCCTCATCAAATTGCGCGCGCAGCGAATCGCGCAGTAGAAAACCCGAATCAGGGGCATAGCCGATGCGGAATTCGGCAATCTGCTCCGGCGTAAGGCCGCGCGTGGCCAAATATTCGCGAGCGATGGTGCCTTCGGGCTTGCGCAGTTGGTCCTGGAAAAACGCACAAGCGCGCTCATGGATATCGATGAGTCCGCCCCTCATCCTGGCAGCTCGCGCCTCTTCGGGCGAGGAGTAGGTCATCTTGGGCAAGGGGATCTTGAGTTTCTCGGCGACCAGGCGAACGGATTCGGGAAAGGTGATGCTCTCAATCTTCTGCACGAAGGCAAAGACATCGCCGGAAACGCCGCAGCCGAAGCAATGGAAAAACTGCCGGGTTGCGTGGACCGAAAACGATGGCGACTTTTCCTGGTGAAAGGGACACAGGCCCTGGAAGTTTTGCGCTCCGCTCTTGCGCAGCTTCACATACTCGCCCACGATGCGGACGATGTCCGCCTGCTGCTTGACGGTGTACGCGAAATCTCCGGGATTGGCCATCATCTCAAGTCTGCAACATGAAGGCGGGGGAACGCCAGCGGGCAGAGGAGGTTAGCTCAAGATACCGGAGGAAAGGCTGTGACGGCTTGTGCAAATCCCGGCTGTATTGGCTTTACCGGACTTCGCTATTCGCCCTGGCCCAGCAAGATGGGCTGCGAGGTTGGCTTGTCAGAGCCTTCTTCCTTCTCAATCGTGATGGCAAACGTCTTGGCCTCAACGCCAACGGGCATTTTCTGATCCATCATGATGGCGTTGCCATGCTCGTCAGGCTTGAAGACGCCGGCAGCGATAGGCGCGCCGGTGGCGGGGATCACCCACAGTTCGTATGCCTTGCCTTCCGGCACCGGCGCCAGGTTGCTGGCCATGAAGATCATGCGCTTTTGCGACGGGCTGAAGATGGCCGTGCCGTTGGGCTGTTTGGGAGCCTTTTGCGGATTGAGTGACACGTGCACCGCATCCGGCGAGGTTAGCAGGCGCATCTCCTGATTCAGGCGGTCGAGCTGGGCCGTCTGGTCCTGATTGCGATTGCCCAGTTCCGCGATCTGGTCCTTCATGCGGCCGTTGCTGCGCCATATACCCGCCAGCACGAACAGCAACACCACGGAAGCCAACAGAGGAATCCATGCCCAAGAGAAACCCTTGCGCGAGGCAGAGGCTTCGGCGGGCACGGAGACTCCGCGCGGCTCGGCAGCAATCGCCTGCATCAGGCGATCACGGCTGCGTGCCGGAGGCTGGGCTCCGCTGCTGCTCAGAGCCAGAAGACCCAAGTCGCCACGCAGAGCGTGCAATTCGCGGCGGCAGGCAGGACAAGTCTGGAGGTGGTCTTCCAGCTCCTGCCGGTCTATGCCGGTCAGCTCGTCCAGCGCGTAGAGCGCCAGATCGTCAGCGAATTGTTCGTGTGTCTTCACTAAGTTCTCTTCACCCTGCAAACTTGGCGCGCAACAACTGGAGTCCGCTGCGAATCCTGGTCTTAATTGTGCCCAGCGGCTCACCCGTCTTATCGGCAATTTCTGAATGCGTCATGCCCTGAAAAAACGCCAGTTCCAGAGCCTTACGCTGATCGGGAGGCATGCCGTCCATCACCGCACGCACCTTCTCAACTACCAGCGTCCGTTCGGTTTCATCCCGCAGATCGGGACCGCTGGCAATCACACAATCCTCAATATCGGTCTCGGGACGGCGTTTTCGCAGCCGGTCAATCGAGCGGTGTCGCGATATCACCGCCAGCCATGCCGCCAAACTTCCCCGGCTGGCATCGAAGGCGTCGGGATTGCGCCACAGCTGCACAAACACATCCTGCAGCACGTCTTCCGCGCCCGCCGCGTCCTGCAAGACCCGTAATGCTACGGCGTAGACAATCTTGGAATACCGCTCGTAGAGCTCGGCCATCGAGTGCTGGTCGCCGGCGCGAATCCGCGCCACCAACCGCATGTCGTCCGCCGCGTCGCCGCGGCCTGCCGGGCTCGATTCGATTGGTTTCATTCAGAAGTACGCTTCAACGAAGCTGATAGATTGGCAACCGGGTTAATTTTGCAAATCCCGGCGCAAGAATCCACCCACCAGGATCACGACCGCAAATTACAACTAGTGCTGCTTCTGCTCGACGAAACTTGGCCACGATAGTAGCAAATTCCCTTCGATCTCGCGAGGAACGCACGGTTTAAAAACCGTGATGATCTGATCTGCCGTGGTTATGGCCTCGGTTGCGCCGATCAAAGATTCGATGCATAGCGACCGGAGTTTGCCGCATCGCAGGACCAGTTATGTTCGCCGTCATACATAACGCACAGGAACGCTTGCTGGCTCGATCCTCCGAATGCTCAGCCTTGCTTTCTCCGCTGCTGCATCTCCCGCAGCATTTCCTCCTGGGTGACCTCAGGAAGTGTTTGGCGGATAGCGGGAAAGATGACCTCTTCTTCCATTTGCAGGTGAGCGCGGAACATTTCGTCCAGAGCTTTGGTGATGGTGCACATCTCGCCGCCGGCTGCGTGCAGGGACTCGGGATTGCTCTTCACCATGATCAGCAGCGGTAAGAGCCGCTCCAGCAAATCGTCGATGGCCTGATGTTGATCGCTCATGGCCAGCAGGGCGTGATGGACCTTGTCATCGCGCAGCACATCCAGGCGCGGACGCAGAGTTTGCTCTTCATCGGCTTCGTGCAACGGCAGAGACACACTGTAATACCGGTGGACCGCGGCTGCCGCCTGGACAATTTCCTCGAACGTGGCGCCTTGCGCGTGGGCCAATTTCACCGCAACCCCGGTGAAATGCCGGATGCGCTGATGGCAGCTGAGTAAAATGTCAACCGCGTCTTCGAACTTGAGCCGCGCAGAGGAGAGCGGCTTGATCTGGTTCAACATGTGTCCCGCTATTATCGCGCAAAAGGCAGGGTCAGGGGCTAGAGGCCGGAATCAGTACATGGGAAGGGCGCACATTCATTTCTCCAGCCTTTCCGTTATGCCAAGGCTCTACTTCTGAAACTTCATCTCGACCGTGACCTTGACCGGCACGGGATGGCCGTCTTTTTCAGCCGGCTTAAACTTCCACTTCTTCACCGTTTCCACCGCGCTTTTCTCGAAGGCCGATTCATCGCTGCGGAGCACATGTACCGCCTGCACGTGACCTTTGGTATTGATGCCGATCATCATTACGACCGTCCCGTGCTGCTCGGCGTCTTCGGGAAGCTCAGGAAATTTGGGATCGGGAGACGAGACAGCTTTAGGCGGCTTCATGCCTTTCGTCACCAACTCAAATTGCGAGAATGCAGGATCGTCAGCCGTTTCGGCAGGCGAGTTGGCCACGATCGCAGAAGAGTCGCCGTGAGCCGTTGAGGCCTGCGCCCAAATATTCCGGCCGGGCAAAAAGGTCATGATCGCCATCGCGATCAGCGAAAAAGCACGCATCCAGTTTTTCCCTGAGAACAGAAATGTCTGGGGTGATTCTATTCAATCAACTCGGGAATTGCGTAGGATTTTGCAGCCTTGGGCGTTTTGCGTTCAACCTGCTCGTTCAAGCGTCATTCCGAGCAAACGCACGAGCTGGGGACTGGACTGGAAGGAACAGCGACCGCATCGCGCCATGGCTCTCGACGTTGAAGCAATGGGTCGTACTCATACCCAGCGAACCGCTCGAAATAGAGCGGGTATTGTAAACTAGGTATAGCGGTTCCGACTCCCTCCGTTTCGCCGATCGCACGCGGTTTCCCCCAAGTCAGGAAAGGACTTTAGTTTTGAGCAACAGTCTTCGCAATATCGCCATCATCGCCCACGTTGACCACGGCAAGACCACTCTGGTGGATGCCATGCTGAACCAGAGCGGCACCTTCCGTGCCAATGAAAGCCACGTTGAGCGCGTGATGGATTCCAACGAATTGGAGCGCGAGCGGGGTATCACCATCCTGGCCAAGAACACCGCCATCTTCTACCACCCAACCACGCCCCAGGGGGAGATCGAAGTTAAGATCAACATCGTCGACACGCCCGGCCACAGCGATTTCGGCGGCGAAGTCGAACGTGCCCTCAAGATGGTGGACGGGGTGATGCTGCTGGTGGACGCCAGCGAAGGTCCGCTGCCCCAGACCCGTTACGTACTGAGTAAGGCGCTGGAAGCCAAGCTGCCGCCAATCCTCGTGATCAACAAGATCGACCGCCCCGACGCGCGCCCGCAGGAAGTGCTCAACGAGGTGTACGACCTGTTCATCGACCTTGACGCCGGCGAAGATCAACTCGACTTTCCTGTGCTCTACACCAACGCCAAGCTGGGTACGGCGTCGACCGAAGTCGATGTGCCCGGGCAGAATCTGCAGCCGTTATTTGAAGCGATTGTGAACACCATTCCCGTCCCTGCGGGCGATGCCAATGGTCCGCTGCAGGTGCTGGTCGCCAATCTCGACTACAGCGACTACCTCGGACGGCTGGCCATCGCGCGCGTGTTCAATGGCACGCTGCGCACCGGCGAAGACGTCGCCATCGCCAAACGTGACGGCACGATCGAGAAGATCAAGATCACTAAGCTGTTCTCTTTTTCGGGACTGAAGCGCACTGACATTGTGGCAACGGAGCTGGGAGACATCGTGGCGGTCGCCGGCGTGGCCGGAATCAACATCGGCGAGACCATCGTTGATGTAGAGAATCCCGCGCCGCTGCCCGTCATCACCATCGACGAGCCCACCATCGCCATCCAGTTCATGGTCAATAGTTCTCCGTTCGCTGGACGCGAGGGTCAGTACGTAACCTCACGCAACCTCCGCGACCGCCTGCAGAAGGAATTGCTGACGAACGTCTCTCTGCGCGTCGAAGACAGCGCTACCACCGACGCCTTCGTCGTAATGGGGCGCGGCGAATTGCAACTGGCAATTTTGATCGAGATGATGCGGCGCGAAGGCTTTGAACTGGCCGTCGGCAAGCCGGAAATCGTGACCAAAGAGGTCAACGGCAAAACCATGGAGCCCATGGAACGGCTCACGGTGGACATTCCGGAAGCGTTTGTCGGCGTGGTGATTGAAAAGCTGGGCGCGCGCAAAGCGCAGATGCAGAAGATGCACAATCACGGCTATGGGCGCGTGCGCATTGAATTTGTCATCCCCAGCCGCGGCCTGATTGGCCTGCGCAGCGAATTGCTCACAGACACTCGCGGCACCATCGTGATGAACGCGTTGTTCGAGGGCTATTCCGAGTGGCAGGGCGATATTCCACATCGGGTGACCGGTGCGCTGGTGGCCGACCGCTCGGGCGTGACCACGGCCTATGCCATCTGGGGCCTTCAGGAGCGTGGCGAAATGTTCGTCGGGCCCGGCGTGGAAGTGTACGAGGGAATGGTGGTGGGCGAGAACTCCCGCGATAACGATCTCGACGTGAACATCGTCCGCGAAAAGAAGTTGACCAACATGCGTTCGTCCACTGCCGACGAGGCAATCCGGCTGGTGCCATTCAAGAACCTGAACCTGGAGCAGGCCATCGAGTTCATCTCCGACGAAGAGTTGGTTGAGGTAACGCCGCAGAGCCTGCGCCTGCGCAAGAAGATTTTGCAGGCCAATCGCCGGCCCAGGCGCAATCCCCAGCCGGACAAAGTCGAAGCGCGCTAGCCTGGCGCGATGCCCTGACATTCTCGCAGTAGGTGCCGCTCTTGCGACGCCTACTGCTTTTCGTTTCCGCCATGCTGTTGCGCCGGCGAAGACTGCGAGCGTTGCTGGCCTGGGCTGCTGGCTCGGTTGAACTCAAACGCCGCGTTGATCAGGGCAATGTGCGAAAGTGCCTGCGGGAAATTTCCCAGCTGCCGCTTGCCGCGTGGATCGTATTCCTCGGCCAGCAGGCCTACGTCATTCCGCAGCCGCAGCAGTCGGTCGAACAACTGTCGCGCATCGTCCTCGCGGCCCAGCATCTTCAGCGCGCTTACCAGCCAGAAACTGCATGCCAGGAATACGCCTTCCCCTGCAGGCAGCCCGTCATCCACCTGTTCGGTGCGATAGCGCAAGACAAAGCCCTCGACCATCAGGTGCTTCTCGATGGCTTCGATGGTGCCGCGCACCCGTGGATCGTCGGGCGGAAGAAATCCCAGCTGCGGCATCAGCAACAGGGAGGCATCAAGCTGATCGGACCCATACGACTGGGTAAAGCTTCCGAGTTCGGGGTTGTAACCGTTGGCGCAAATCTCCTGATGAATCTGGTCGCGAATGCTGCGCCACTGCTCTACCGGGCGGTCGAGCTTGGCGTGCTCGACCGACTTGATGGCTCGGTCAAACGCCACCCACGCCATGATTTTCGAGTAGGTAAAGTGCTTGGGCTCGCCTCGAATCTCCCAGATGCCCCGATCCGGCTGGTTCCACACTTTCGTCAGATGATCGGTGAGCGCGATCCGCAGGCTAAGCTCAGTTTCGCTGGGAGGAATGCCACCGATCTGGGCGTGCAACAGCGCGTCGGCCACTTCGCCATAGACGTCGAGTTGAAGCTGTTCGGCAGCGGCGTTGCCGATTCGAACCGGCTTCGAGTCTTCATATCCCCGTAACCATGGCAGCTCCAGCTCGGTCAGGGTTCTTTCGCCGCGGATGCCGTACATGATCTGCACCTGGTCGGGACTGCCGGCCACCGCCCGCAGCAGCCAGTCACGCCAGGCTTCCGCTTCTTCGAAATAGCCGGCATTCATCAGGGCCAGCAGCGTATAGGTCGCATCGCGCAGCCAGCAGTAGCGGTAATCCCAGTTGCGCTCACCACCCGGCTGTTCGGGAAGCGAAGTGGTTGGAGCGGCGACAATGCCTCCCGTGTGCTGGTAGGTGAGCGCCTTCAGCACGATCAGCGACCGCTCCAGGTCGGCAGCATAGGGGCCGTGCAGCTTGGCGCGGCCGGTCCACTCCTCCCAAAAGCTGACGGTGTCACGCAGGGCTTGTTGCGGGTCAGGTGCATTGGGGGACGGGTCAAACGACGGTCCGTAAGTGAGCACGAACGGCACGGTCTGGCCGGCTTCGACGGTGAACTCGCTGACAGTCTTGAGATTCTCGCCGCGCAGTTCTACCGGAGTACGCAGTACCGTCATGTCAGGCCCGGCAATCGCGCGCAGCGCGCCGTCTTCCACGCGCCTGACCCAGGGAACGGAGCGCCCATAGTCGAAGCGCAGCACTAATTGCATTTGCATGGCAACGCTGCCGCGGACGCCGCTCACCAGCCGTATCAGGTGCGAGTGACCGCTGCGGGGCGGCATGAAGTCCAGCAGTTGAACGGTTCCCTGTTCCGTTTCGAACGTGGTCTCGGCCACAAGTGTGTGGTCCAGATAGCGGCGGGTAATGTTCGCCTTCTCTTTGGGAGCGATCGACCAGTGTCCGTCGTCTTCCGTACCCAGCAACGCAGAGAAACAGGATGGAGACGCGAACGTGGGCCAGCACAACCAATCGATAGAACCCTGGCGGCTGACCAGGGCGGCGGTTTCACAGTCACCGATGAGAGCGTAATCCTCGATAGGCACAGACATGAGATGACGATTATGCCTGACACGTTGAGGCGGATGGGTTAAGAAACGTACACCCGAGGGGGATGCGAGGAGCCTACTCGTAGCGCAAAGCTTCGACCGGATCGAGACGCGACGCCTTGACGGCGGGATAGATGCCGAAGAACAGGCCGACGCTCATCGCCATCAGCACCGCGCTGACTACGGCCCAGATAGGTACCGAGGTTGGCATGGACGGAAAGATGAGCGGCAGGCACGCCGCTGCGCCGACGCCGACCAGCACGCCGGCCAGTCCCCCTAATCCAGTGAGCACGATGGCCTCCGTCAGGAACTGACGAATGACATCGCCACGACGGGCGCCAATGGCTTTGCGAACGCCAATCTCATGGGTGCGCTCTGTCACCGACATCAGCATGATGTTCATTACGCCGACGCCACCCACCAGTAAGCCGATTGAGCTGACCACGATGGTCATCAGGGCGACCGTGCTCATGATCTGGCGGAAGTTGTCGGCGATGGCCTCTGCGCTGGTGATACCGAAGCTGTCCGGCTTGTTGAACGGAACGTTTCGCCGGCGGCGCAGCAGGCCGCGAATCTCGTCCTCGGCGGCGTCTTTGAATCCGGGATATGCCTCGGCGCCGATAAAGTGCTCATCATCAGCGGGATAGTGCTTGCGATAGGAGTGGTAAGGGACCTTCACAGTGCGATCGGCGGTTTCATCCTTGAACAACTGGCCTTTACGCTTTTCGAAGACACCGACGACCTGGTACGGGACGCCGGCCACCAGGATCGTCTTGCCAATGCCGTCATGCGCCGGGAAAAAGTTCTTGTCGATCTCGGAGCCGATGACAGCCACATCTTCGCGATGAATGTCCTCGAAGTCGGTGAAGAACCGTCCCTGGGATACGTGCGCGTTGTAAACATCCTGGTAGGCGGCGTTGGTTCCGGTGTAATCCAGATTCGTGATCTCGTGCGAGCCGTAGCGCGCCACCTGCGGCGTTGGGCGCTGGTCAAAATTAACCCGTGGCTGCACTTCAACTGTCACATTCTTCACGTGCGGGCATTCGGCCACGATCGCCTGCGCGTCTTCCAACGTCAACGGCTTGCGAGCCCGCTCTTCGGCGGTCATGCGTCCGGTACGGATGCCGATGTCAAACCGAAAGACGAAGAGTGTATTGGTGCCGTAGTCTTCAAGATAGCCCTGCACATCGCGGCTGACCCCCACCAGGATGGAAGCGACAAAGATCATGGCCGCGACGCCAATCACCACCCCGAGCACGGTGAGGAACGAGCGTGTCTTGTGTTCCCGTACCGTCTCTAAAGCCATCCGCGAATTGATGCCAATGTGCATAAAAACAGTGGCTAGTGGCCGCTGGCCAGTTCGCCAAGCCTAGCGAATACAACTAATTCCGTTTCCGCATTCACTCTAGATACTGACTTTCTAGTATTGACTACTGACAACCGACCACTGACCGCTAATTCTCATACCGAAGCGCTTCGATCGGGTCCAGCTTCGCCGCTTTCCTCGCTGGATACACGCCAAAGAACATACCTACGGCGGAAGAAATTCCGATTGCGCCCACGACCGCGATGATGGGCACTGACATCGGTACCGGCGTAGCGCTGCGCACGATCACCGCTAGAATCCAGGCGATCAGCACGCCGACCGCTCCGCCCACCAGCGCCATGACCGTGGACTCCACCAGGAACTGCAACAAAATGTCGCGCCGCTTTGCGCCCAGCGACTTGCGAATGCCGATTTCGCGGGTTCGTTCCGTCACGGAAGCCAGCATCACGTTCATGATGACCACTCCGCCGATGACCAGGAAAATCGATACCAATCCCACCATGCCCGACGCCAGAGTGCCGGTCAGGTTCTGCCATAATCCCATCAGGCTGTCGCTGGCCAGGATGCCAAAATTGTCTTCGTCGTTGGGAGCCAAATGACGCCGGGCACGCATCAGGGTTCGCGCTTCTTCCTGGGTGCGGGCCAGCCACTCCGGTCCGGCAGCTTGAATGTTGATATGGAGCGATGTGTTGCGGCCGTAAATCTTCAGCCAGGTTTCAATGGGGATGTATACAAAGCTGTCCTGCGACTGGCCAAACGTATTGCCGATCTTCTTGGCAACGCCTACGACCTGGAACTCCTGGCCATCGACGGTCATGATCTTGCCCAGCGGGTCGGTATTGCCAAACAGCTTCTCTGCAACGTCCGATCCGATCATGCAGACCATGTCGCGGTGCTGGTTGTCACTGTCGGTGATATAGCGGCCGGTGCCCACTTCCTCGACGTCCATATCTCCGATATTGGCAGTCACGCCGCGCAGGTCCACTTCTTCCATGCTCTGGCGCTCGGCGCGCAGGTTAGCGGTGCGGCGCACTTCGACGCCAACCGCTTTGGGCAGCTTTAAATTGTCACGCAGCGATTCGAAATCGTCCCAGGAAATATCTCGATTGCGACGGGTCGCCTTCAGAAGTTCCTTGGAGTCGCTGATGATGGGATATTTCATCACCAAAAAAACGTTTGAGCCCAGGTTGGCGACGCGGGTGGCGAAGTATTCGTTCATCCCGCTGATCAGTGCCACCACCAGAATCAGTGTGGAGACCGACAGGATGATGCCCAGCAGCATGAGGAATGACCGCAACTTGTGGGCGCGCATGCTCTGCAGCGCCAAAATCGCCGGCTCGCGGAGAAAGTGCCCGCGGGAAATTCCTCGTTGTTTCGTTGCTGCCGTCATGAACGGTTCACCGGGGCTCCGTATATTTTACGCAGCTTCAGACTTATCCTGTTGGTTATACGAAGCAGAGCGCCAAAAGTTGCAAGTTCCTGGCAGACTTCTCCGGAAAATCCCTCGTCCGTGGTAGTAACACCTGGCCGAAACCGTCGTTTCAAGCTTCACAGATGGCGCTCCGTGGGCCTGGCTACCTAACCTCCGCTGCCTATTAACGTCCAAAACGTGGGATTTCTTCCTGGAGGATGGATGAAACGCTCGTTCTCGATGCTGTGCTCCATTTTGCTGCTCTGTGTCGCCAGTCTTGCCCAGGCGAACGGACGAATTCTCGTCAGCGTGGAAAGCTCCCCTGACGCAGCGATGCCGGGTGGGCCCGTAGCTGGGGCAAAAGTCGTGGTCAGCCACTGGGCGAATTCGCAATTGCACCCCTCCCTGGTGCAGGACCAGGTGGCAACCACCAACGCCAAAGGCGACTGTACGATAGAGTTGCCGCCTGGTACCTATGACATCTTCGTGTCCGCCAGTGGTCTGACGCCTGCGGCTTACCAGCGCGTGGTTCAGGCTGGGGGAAACCTCACGGTTTACGCCAAGCTGAAGGCCGCTCCTACCCGTCTTCATCCGGTCGAGTAAGGTCGCTTACTCGTCGTGCTTGAGAAAGACGTGGTCGATCATGTCCCGCATGAAGTGGCCACCGAATCCTCCGGCGCTGGCTGACAGGAGTTGGATGAACACCCCGTACACCTGTCCGCGATCGTGTGGCCAGCGGACGACGAACTGATAGTAGGCCAGCACCAGGGGCACGCCGACCCACACCAACAGCACCCAGCGCCAAGGCTGGTGCTTCTTCCATACCCCCATCAGCATGGTGAATCCCAGCACACACAGCGCGGTGAGAAGGGCGTCGTCGACAGTCTGGTTGACCCATCCGGAGAACAGGCCGAAGCCAAAGGCCAGCGGATACAAAAGAAGATTGGTCTGGATTTTGGGCTTTGTGGCGTGAGGATTTCCGCCTGGCGCGGAAGGCTCCGCCGCATCGCTATTCGAGGATTCGACCTGGCTTTGCAGCACTCCCGAGTCTAGCAGAAGGGCTTTACTGTATCGGAGGAGGCGTGGCTTCGGACTTGGCTGCGACGTCGTTGCGCACACGAATCAGCACGCAGGTCGCATTGTCTTCTCCTCCACCCTCGTTGGCTGCGTCGATGAGCGTATCGCAGGCCGCCTGGAGTGCTGGAAGTTGCAGCAGAATACTGCTGATTTCGGCGTCGTCCACGTGACGCAACACGCCGTCGGTGGTTAGTAGAAGGATATCGCCCACTTGCGCCGGAAACTCACCGAGATCAGGAAGTGTGCTCTCGTCAGTACCGAGCGCTCGGGTGATGATGTTCTGCGCCGAAGATCGTTTGGCCTGGTCCAGTGTGATCATGCCGCGACGAACCTGCTCCATGACCAGCGAGTGATCTTCCGTCAGTTGCAGCAGCTGTCCTTCGCGGAAGAGATAGATCCGGCTGTCGCCCACGTTGGCGATGCTGAACATTCCATCGGCAAAGCGAGCTGCCACCAGTGTCGTACCCATGCCGGTAGTGGTCTTGTGTTCTTCCGCGTAAGCCAGGATGGCGTCGTTGGCCTTCTTGACCGCGTCGGCCAGCATGCGCGCTCCAAGCGGAGCGTCGTTGAGGTATCCGTCGTCACCGTTGGTCCGAGGAGGTAGTTCGCGAAAATGCGAGAGCACGGTATCAACCGCGATTTTGCTGGCGATTTCTCCGGCCGCGTGGCCGCCCATGCCGTCGCACACCACAAAAATGCCCAGCCGCTCATCATGGCCAAAGTGATCTTCGTTCGACGGACGCACCCGTCCCACGTCTGTGCGGCCAGCAACCTCAAGTCTTAGTGACATTCGGGCAACAGTTTACGCTGTTAATGGAAAGCGTGCGAGTACCCCCGGTAGATTTACTGGCTCCTTCCACCGCAGTGGCACAAAGATGGAAGGTAAATCCAGCAGCAAACGCGGTTGTCACAGAACGCTTCCAATCACCATGCCCGTTTTCCAGCAAGTGCTTTGGCTGCTGGTGCTCGCCCTGCCGATCGCCAGCATTGCCTGGACCGTCACCCACGAAGAAGTCTTTCGCGAACCGCGCGACTATTGCGCCCGCCGCAGCCAGGACTCGCGTACGCTGCTGCGCCGGAAGTTTTTCTACCTCTTCACCTGCGAATACTGCTTCAGCCACTGGGTCGCCGCAGCCTTCCTCATCATCACCCGTTACAAGCTGCTCTATGACGACTGGCGAGGCTATCTGGTGTCGTTGTTCGCGCTGGTCTATGTTGCCAACTTCTACATCGGCCTGTTCGGACACGTGAAGCTGGAGGTGAAGAAGGACCGTGCGGAGATAAAGGCAATCGAGGCGGAAGCGAAGACGGGAAGGTCAGAAAAGCAGCGGCTAGGGACGAGGGGTTAGGCAGTCTTCAGTAGTGCGTGGCCCAGTTTGCCGTTCCCCCTGCAGTGGACAACATCTTGCCGTCTAGTTGACTGGCCTCAAATTCCACACTCGTAATCGCTGACTCACCTTGTCTTGAGAATGTCCGGGTCTTTCTCTTGGGTGGGCGGGCGTTCCAGATGATGCCTCGTCAGGTCAGCGTACAGGTACTCGAACGCTTCTTCCGGCGTGTTTGCCCAATGGAAGAGATTAAGGTCATTAGGCGAGATGGTGCCGGAATCCACCAGCGCCTGGAAGTTGATGACCTTGTCCCAGTAATCCTTGCCATAGATCACAATGCAGATGCGTTTGGCCAGCTTCTCGGTTTGTGTCAGGGTCAGCAGTTCAAAAAGTTCATCGAAGGTTCCAAATCCCCCAGGAAATACGATCAAGGCCTTCGCCAGGTAAGCGAACCACAACTTGCGCATGAAGAAGTAGTGGAACTCAAAATTTAATTCGGGGGTGATGTACGGATTCGGCATCTGCTCAAACGGCAAATTGATGTTCAAGCCGATGGTCTTGCCTCCGGCCTCGGAAGCTCCGAGGTTCGCCGCTTCCATGATCCCGGGCCCTCCTCCGGTGCAGATGACGAACCGATGCCGCGGCTGACTAATCGAAGTCGTCCATTTGGTGATAAGGAAAGCCAGCCTGCGTGCGTCTTCGTAGTAGCGGGCCATCTCGACATCGGCTTTAGCCCGCCGAATTCGCAACTGCTCTTCGGCCGGAGCCGGTGTCGCCGAACCGGGTTTGTCCAGCAGTTGCAGGGCATCTTCAGCTTGCGAACGGCTGTGAAAGCGCGCTGAGCCGAAAAACACAATGGTGTCCTGAATTCTTTCGCGGCGAAAGCGCGCAAATGGCTCCTGGTATTCCGCCAGAATGCGCAACACGCGGCCATCTGGGCCATTGAGGAATTTCTTGTTTTCGTAAGCCAGGGGCGAACGGGTTGCGTCGGGTTGGCCGTCTTTCTTGTCAGTCATGCTTTGCCATTATGGAAAAAAGTAGGGCTGAGCTTGTCAGTCGAGAACGCATAGCTAAGAGAGGGCATCAGTCTACCGATTCGCGGTAGCGAACCGCTTCGGAAACCGCCAGCCAGATGTCGGTAAGGCCCAGTCCGCTAACCAAGCCACGCGCAAAGTCATTTAACAGGAACTCGCGCAGATGCGGGAATCCCGCGAGCAGCGAGTTACTGCTCCAGAACGGAGTCCAGGGTGCCACCGTCAGCACGATGCCGATTTCAAGGCTGAACAGGACAAACACTACGAGAAAGATCCGGCCTCGCCAGATTTGGAATTTGCTGGGACCAGGACGCGCGGGCGGGACCACCAGAACCGGACCGGACGGATCGGGGTCAATTCCGCCTCCCGGACCCTGCTGGTACAAACTCATATGGTCTTTCGGCTCCGGCGTCTGCTGCGAAAATGGATTCGATCCTAGCAAAGTTACTCCGTCCCCGGACACCGCATTGCTGAGGTCACCCCTGCTTACAGCAGGATACTACGCCTTGCGCGGCAAAGCGGCGCAGCGAGCCATGAAGCAGAGTGAATCGCGTGCGGTCGGTCCGAGAGCCACAGCCGGCATTCGAGATAGACCACCGAACTGGTTGGTTCTCATCCAGCATCTCGGTATAGTTGTAGCTGATTAATTCCGGGTGCAGGAGACTGGATGGCACTTTCTGCGGTCATCATCGACGACGAGCAGCTCTCACGCGACGAACTCGCCTACCTTTTGCGAGACCTCGACGTGGACGTCATGGCCCAAGGCAAGAATGGAGTCGAAGCGGTAACCCTGATTAAAGAGTTCTCGCCCGATCTGGTGTTTCTGGACATCCAGATGCCCGGCCTGGACGGTTTCGGCGTGATTAAAAAGCTGCTCGACCGTAAAGTACCGCTTCCACAAATTGTCTTTGCCACCGCCTACGATCAGTACGCCGTGCGCGCCTTCGAAGTAAATGCCGTCGATTACCTGCTGAAGCCATTCGACCGCAAACGCGTTGCCCAGGCCGTCGACAAAGCGCGCCAGAAGCTGGAAACCGCCGGATCGCCCAACGACCAGATCGGCACCATCGTCAAGATGCTGGAGCAGCAACAACGTCCTCCAGCCGCCAAGGTTTTGCTGAAGTCCGCCGGACGGTTATTTCTTGTCGACCAGAAAGATATTTGCTACGCGTCCATCGAAGATGGGGTGATCACCGTCGTAGCTACCGGCATGGAAGGTCAGTCGAATTGCCGCACCCTGGAAGAACTGCTGGACTCACTCGATCCCAACATGTTCTGGCGCGCCCATCGCTCTTACCTGGTGAACATCAATCGCATCAAGGAAGTCGTTCCCTGGTTTAAGAGTTCGTACCAGATCCGCATGGAAGACAAGAAGCAGACGGAAATCCCCGTAAGCCGGGCCCAGACAAAGCGGTTGCGGGAATTGTTTGGGTTGTAGCGGGGGCACTTAAACCATTGCGATTGGGCGCACATCCTAGACCAGGCTAAACACAACCTTAGTCGTGCTCATGCGTCTTGCGAACTGCTCTTGTCACCATGGCGCGCGGCGCTATTCGCAGCATTTCCACACGCATGCGCAACTTCCAGCCCGGTATGACAATCCGCTTCCCTTTTTTCATTCCCTCGTAGCCTTGGCGCGCCACTTCCTTAACATCGACCAGCAATCCACTCTTGTTATGTGAGTCTCCCAGGTTGGCACGCGCCTGGAAGTTGGTGAGCACCGGCCCCGGACACAGGCAAGTAACCGTCGCGCCTGTCCCACTCAATTCTTCGGCCAGCGCTTCGCTGAAGTGCAGCACGAAAGCCTTGCTGGCATAGTAGACGGACATGAAGGGTCCGGGAAGAAAGGCGGCTACGCTGGCTACGTTCATCAGCTTGCCTTCACGTGCGCGAATCTGCGGCAGAAAAAGCTTGGTGAGATGCGCCAGTGCGACCACATTCACCTGCAACATTTCCGACTCAGTGTTCCAGTCCGTATCCAGGAATGCGCCGCTGCCGCCGAAGCCTGCATTGTTGACCAGGGCATCCAGCACAATGCCGGCTTCCTGCAGCTCCTGGTAGAGCTCCTCGGGCGACGGAAGGATGGGCGAGATCGGTGGGCACAATCCTCACCTGCGTGTTGTAGCGCTCTTGCAAGCCGTCGCCCAACTCGCGCAGCGCACCTCGATTGCGCGCGGTCAACACCAACCGATAGCCGTCAGCAGCAAACAAGTGCGCCAGCTCCAGACCAATGCCGCTGGAGGCGCCTGTGATCAACGCCGTTCTAGGAGATAAGAAAGGATTGCTTGCGCTCACTGTTCTGTTATAGCGGAATTTCACGTGTCGCAGCAGTGACACTCAAGGTGTCCGCCCAACCCACCGGCCATGGGGCCGATGTTAGAGCAGAAGCTGCTACTTGGCCGTTGACTCCAGGTAGGTGACGACCTGCCAGCGCTGCTGTTTCGGCAATTGTGACCAGGCAGGCATACCCGAGTCCAGCTTGCCCGTGGTGATGAACCAGAAAAGCTCACCCGGCTTGGCGTTTCGAACCGACGGCGTGTCCAGCGCCGGAGCCGGCCCCATACCCTGCAAATTGTTGCCGTGGCATTGGGCGCAGTCCTGGATGTAGAGCTTCTTTCCGGCGGCAGCCGCTGTGGCGCTGCCGGCGTAAGGATTCTTCACCTCTGCGGCCGACGCAGGCGCTCCGCGAAACGCGGCTTGCTGCGCCACCAACGGCAGACAGACCATCGCGATTACTCCGGAAAGAAACAGACCCAGGGCGAGAGAACGAGCACAGTTTGGCAAAATTCCTCCAGGAAAATTATTTTACAAGGAGGATTGCGGTGCGAAAGTCTGTCCAGTCGAGCTGTACCGGAATTCCACCAACTCTCAATACTGGCGTGAGCCCTCGGTCCATTCACAGACCGCCGTGCGCTCGACGGGCGTGAGCCGAGCCTTCCGATGGATCAGCAGATACTTGGCGTCGGGCATGTCGCCGTTCGTTACCTGCTCGCAAATGTCTTCCAGATGCTCTTCCCGTTTCTTAGCCGAGTACGTCGTCCAGCGTGAGAAATTCATCGCCTTGCGAGCCTCGTGTACATCGTTGGCGACCACCCATGACGCCGGCGCGACATAGGCGTACCAGGGCCAGGTGGTCTGCTCGGAATGACAGTTCTCGCAGGAACGCTGGAAAACCGCCTTCACCGCAGGAGGTACCTGCTCAGCGGAATAAATCGACTGCGCCGGATCCACGGCGGAGTTGCTGCGGTGAACCGGAATCAACTGGCTTACCAGCAACAGAACCGCGACAGCCAACACAATTCTTGTCACCCACTTACGCAATTGGAAACCTCTCGCCTCGCCCCAGAACTTACCGGGCCGCGGTATCGACGTGCAACGACTTCAGATAGGTGATGACCTGCCAGATTTGCGGGTCACCTAACTTCTTCCAGGTGGGCATGCCGTAGGCCATGCTGCCGTTTACCAGTAACCAGTGCAGATCGCCGTCGGTGGCCTCCTGCTGCACCCGCACCGAACGCAGGGATGGATGCTTCTTCAGCCCTTCGGCGTCGTCCCCATGACAATGGGCGCAACGGTCTACAAACACCCGGCGCCCGGCGAGCACCGCATCCGGTTGATCACGATAAGGGTTCACCCGGTCGCGCTCGTGGTCCGGCACCTTGGCCAGCCATCCACCGTTGGACGTGGCAAACATCGCCAGCGCTGAAGCGAACACCACAAACAGAAAAAGCAATGAAGTTCTTGATTTGCTAATCATTAGAATTACCGATGAAAGTGACTGAATACCTGTTCTATTTCGTACGAAATGGAGAACCGAAATATGAAGGGAATGCTGTAATTGTTAAGCCCAAATTGCGGTGAGAGCCCGACGGTCAAGCCGTTGGGCGCTGTCCAATTCATGGTGGGCCCCAAGTATTGCGAAGTGAAGCTGGTGCCGAATCCGTTGGTCGTCCCCAAGCCCCCATACATTTCCAATCCAGCTTGGAACTTTTCCCGGCAAAAGGTGCATTCCGTGGCGCTGGCGGCCAATCCTAACGGACGACTGACTCCCACGGCATATCCAAATTCCCACGGGCCCTCTTGCAGGTTTTTCTCGGAGATGAAGTTCTCGCTGAGATTCCAACCGTGAACATTACTGCCCAGGATCAGCTTGAGCTCTACTTCACGTTCATGATCCATGCGTGCCAGCCAGTTGGGCTCCAGCATGTCGTCGTTGCCATCGTGTCCGACGACTTCGCGCAGGGTCTTGTCCGCGCTGGTGTCTTCAAACTCGGCGTAGAGTACCGGGTTGATCCAATGTTCCCCCATCCAGGGGCGGACTCGGTTTTCCCAACGAAAGCCAGTGAAGATGGTGCTTTGGTTTTGGGTGACTTGGCCATCCAGGTAAAACTCCGTCGTCCACCAGGCGGTCGCACCGTATTCCAATTCCATGTCCGATCCAAGAAATGGATCACCGCCCTTGGGATTGCCCACCGCATTGAAGCTTTCAATTTCCAGATTGCCAGGTTCCTCCATGTCTTGCGAGTAGGTAACGAAATAAGGCCGCTCCTGGGCGTGGCCGCGCACCGGAATGAAAAGTAGCCCCCAAAGCCATAACAAGCAAATCAGCGAATATCGGTTTAACCCCAAAACTTTCATAAAAACTCCGGCGATTTCGGAATCTGATTGACCACTGTTTCGGTCCATGACTATACTTAACAAATAGATTACAGTTGCAACGCGGTTGCAAATTCAATAAGTTTATTAAACGACATCCAGTCACCCACTGCAAGCAATCTGGAAAGATTTCGTTGCAACCAGGTTGCATTTAAGTGCAACTCAAGGTGGACCAACCATGCCTCTTCCTGAAACCGAAGCTCCCGGCGCGCTGCAAACCGCACTCCTCAGCCGCGGAATACGTATGACCCGGCAGCGCCGCGTCATTTTGGAAATCATTGAAACTGCAACCCAGCATCTGGATGCCGCACAGATTTTGCGTAAGGCGGCGCGCGTCGACCCCAACATCAATCGCGTCACGGTGTATCGCACTCTGGGCCTGCTGAAGCGTCATGGGCTGGTCGATGAGCTCGACCTTCTGCACGTAAAAGGAGAGGGTCACTTCTACGAGCGGCGTCCGCAACGCGACCACATGCACATGACGTGTTTGCGATGCGGCAAGGTTCAGGAGTTCGAAAGTGATCTGTTCGACCGGGTCAAAGGGCAGGTCGAACGCGATTGTCACTTCCACATCCTGCTGGCGCGCTTTGAAATCGGCGGATACTGTGCGAGTTGCCGGAAGTAATTGGGGGTGGCAGCGCCTCTAGGGTTTGCCGGCTTTACGTGTTTTGCCGGTTGCGACGATGGCCGCCACCAATCCAGGAATGGTGTACTCGCGCGCTTCGATATCGACGGGCAAGCCAAACTCGCGCAGCGTGGCCGACGTCACCGGTCCGATGGAGGCGCTGTGCACTCCGCTTTTCAGCGCTGCCCGGGCGCCGCGTAAACCCAACAAGCCCACAAAATTCTTAACTGTAGAAGAACTGGTGAAGGTAATGGCGTGAGGCCTGCGTTTGGGACTCGCCAGGGCGGCGTGCAATCGTATTTGCGACAACTTCGGGGTCACCGTTTCGTAAGCTTCGACTACGTCGACCTCGGCTCCGGCCCGGCGCAACTCGCGGGGGATGACGTCACGCGCTACCTTCGCCCGCACCAGCAACACTCGTTTGCCTTTTACCCGCCGTCGCAATGCCGTCACCACCGATTCGGCGACGTACTCCTTGGGCGTCACGGCAACCTTCAGGCCGTGCTGCTCCATGGCTTTGCGCGTGGCCGGACCGATCGCTGCCAGTTTTAGATGTGCCAGCGACGACGCATCCAGCTTCTTCCTTGTGATACGCTCGAATAGTGCTTCCACCCCGTTCACGCTGGTGAGAATGAGCCAATCGTACGAGGCGAGATCCCGCAACGCTTCATCCAGCGGCTGATAGGACTTGGGTTTTCGAATTTCGATGAACGGGATCTCCACCACCTCGCAGCCTAAATCGCGCAGCGAACTCGATAGGGCGCCTGCCTGTTTTTTCGCTCGCGAAACCAGAACGCGACACCCCGATAGAGGATGTTTGCTCGAGATGGGCTTGCTGCGAACTTGCTTGGCCAAGGTGGGAGTCCTTCGATTCGACGGCGCCAACCGACGCGCCTGGAGCTGTAGATGGTTACTCTGGTTGGTTCGAACACCGAACTGACAGCCGTTGCCGCAACTCGGTTCTATCTACTTCCCGCCGCTGTTGGCTGCTCCGTAGACATCCTCCAGAATCTTGGTCGCGCCCCGTTGCAACAGAGTTTCTCCTACCTGTTCCCCGAGCGTCACGGGATCGGCGCCGGTCTGCTGCTCGCGCAGAATGACCGAACCATCGGGTTGAGCCACGATCGCCGTCAGGTGCAACCGCTCGCCCCTGCGTTCGGCAAACGCTCCGATGGGCACCTGGCAGCCGCCACCCAGTTTGTTCAGCAGTGCGCGTTCACAGGTAGTGGCAGCCCGGGAAGCTCGGATCGTCGAGGAACGCCAGATGCTTTCGCATGGCGACGTCGCCTTCGCGAATCTCGATGCCCAGCGCACCCTGTCCGGCCGCCGGACACATGAAGTCCTCGGTCAACACTTCTTTCACCAGCTGAGTCTTCCCTAACCGGGTGAGCCCCGCAGCGGCCAGGATGATCGCGTCGTACGCGCCTTCTTCCAGCTTTCGCACTCGCGTGTCCACGTTGCCCCGCAAGGGGTGAATCACCAGGTCCGGCCGCGAAACCTTCAGCTGCGCTTGTCGCCGCAAGCTGCTGGTGCCGACGAGCGCGCCTTGCGGCAGGTCCTTGACACTGTCGTAGCGCACGGACAGAAACACGTCGCGCGGATTGACCCGCGTGGTGATGGCCACCAGTTCGAAGCCTGGGGGCAATTCGGTAGGCAGATCTTTCAGGCTGTGCACCGCCAGGTCGACCTGGCCGGCCGCCAGCGCATCCTCGATCTCCTTGGTAAACATGCCCTTAGTGCCGACCTGCGCCAGGGCGACGTCGGTGATTTTGTCACCGGTGGTCTTGATGATTTCCAGCTCGACTTCGTGCCCTTGCTCGCGCAACAAATCGGAAATGTGATGGGCTTGCCACAAGGCCAGTTGCGATCCCCGGGAACCTATTCTTAGCTTTGCCATTAGTTTCGTGTCCCCGACTTTCCGCTGATGACCGTAGACTCTTCGTCGTGGGCTGCGGCCGCCTTGGACTCGCGCAAGCCAAACAGCTTGCGTACCAGGTCGATCACCGTCGTAGCCTCGGCAGATTCGCGAGCCGCGGTCTTGAGCGTGGTTATGGGTGTATGCATGATTTTGTTGATGATGCCGCGTGACAGCGCTTCTACCGCCAGTTCCTGCTCGGGCGTGAGGTGGCCCAGGCGTCCACGTACCCGGTCGATCTCGGCTTGCCGCACGGTCTCCAGATGCTCCTGCAACGACACGATAGTCGGCACCACATCGAGCGTCTGCAGCCGGCCCTGGAACTTCTCCACTTCCATCTGCACGATCACTTCGGCGCGGTCGGCTTCCACCCGCCGGTCGGCCACATGGGAGGAGACCACCTGTTGCAGATCGTCGATGTCGTAGACGAAGATGCCGTCCAGCTTGTTCATCTCCGGATCGATGTCGCGTGGTACCGCGATATCGATAAAGAACATGGGACGGTTGCGGCGGCTGCTCAGGAACTTCTCACCATGCTCCTTGCGGAAGATGGCATGCGGCGCCCCGGTGGAGCTGATAACGATGTCGGCACGCGAAACTGTTTCGTAAAGCTGATCGAACGGGATGGGCTCACCGTTGAACTTCTTCGCCAAGGCCACTGCGCGCTCGTAAGTGCGATTGGCGACGTAGATTTTCTTGGCGCCGTGGGCCAGCAGATGACGGGCAGCGAGTTCGCACATCTTGCCCGCGCCGACCAGGTAGACCGTCTTACCGTCCAGGTTGCCGAAAATCTTCTTGGCCAAATCGACGGCCACTGACGCGATGGAAACCGCCGATGTCGCAATCGCCGTCTCATTGCGAACCCGCTTGGCGACGGCAAAGGCCCGGGTCAGCAGCGCGTCCAGTTGCGAATTGACCGCGCCCACCGCACGCGCCGTGGCATATGCTTCTTTGAGTTGCCCCAGGATCTGCGGTTCGCCAACCACCATGGAGTCTAGGCTCGAGGCCACACGGAAGATGTGCCGCACGGCCTCGCGCTCGCTGTACTGATACAGATATTGCCGGTAGGGCCTGGGATCGAATCCGTAAAGCTGGTGCAGGAAGCCGTCCATGTCAGCCGCGCCACTCGAGGTCCGCACCAGCATCTCCACCCGGTTACAGGTCGAGACGATCAAGCCTTCTTCAATTCCGGGATAGGAACTCAAGCTCCGCACCGCCTCCGGCAGCCGCGCCTCGGAGATGGCGAACTGTTCGCGCACCTCTACCGGAGCGGTCTGATGGTTCACGCCGATGAGGTGGAAGTTCATGAAGCGATAAACCTGTGAAAGCGGCTGAAGTAATTGGCAGCCCAGGCGCCGATGGCAATCACGAACGCAAAGGTCGCTAGAAATGCGGCCCGTCGGCCGCGCCATCCCGAGTTCCAGCGGGTGTACAGCAAAACCATGTATACCGCCCACATCAGGAACGACAGCAGAATCTTCGGGTCGTAGAAAAACATAGGCCCGTACTTCTCAATAGCCAGCACGGATCCCGTCACCAGCCCAAAGGTCATGAACGGGAAGCCGAACAGGAGCGCGTGGTAACCGATATCGTCGATGGTCTGCAGCGGCGGCAGCCAGGTAATTAGCTGCGTCCGGCTCTTCGACTTAAGAGCGCGCTCTTGGGCCAAGTACAGCAAGCTTGCGCCAAAGCTGAGGAAGAGTCCGGCGTAACCGGTAAAGATCATCACCACGTGGACGAAAATCCACCCATTCCGCAGCAAGGGTGAGGTCAGCGTCACCGGCTTCTGTCCGATGGCGGAGGCGAATGTCAGGAAGAAAACAATGGGGAAAATTACGATTCCGGGGGAAACCGTCCGGTAGCCTATGAAGAAGACAAAGAAGACCACCATCGCCAGGAAGGCCAGGATCGATTCTGAGTAATGGATAGATGCCAGCGCCAGATGGCCGATCAGGATGGTGGATTCCACCAGGGAGACAAAATGGAAGATAAGGCCCAGGCCCACTGCCGGCTCGACCACTTTGGCCAGCAGGTTACCTCTTTTGCTTAGCAGCAGGAGCGAATAAAGCAGTCCCACGCCGTAGCAAACCACCGCGACTCGAAGCCAGATTAAAGGCATAAACCCCATGAACGGCCCCAGCTAACTATCTTCCGTTCTACTGCATTCAGTATAGCGGGGAGGCGATTTAGGCCGAGTATTTGCGTCACAAGTGCGTGTGATGTTCGTCACAACCAGGCTTGGCCTGACCCAATGCGCCGCTCCAAGCTCGACTCACCGGAGCGACTAGCTGGGATAGTGAAAATGGACGATATGCTGCGACGCGATGGTGACACCGTCGCGCATGGCGGGGTGAAAGTGCCAGCGCGGGAGAATCTGCAACACCTTCTGCTCGATACCGTAGCCAATGCCTTGAAGCAGCTTGGTCTCCACCACGTTCCCGCGGGAGTCGATGGTCACTTCAACGATGACATCCCCTTGTACGCCAGACGGTAGCTCGTCACGCGAGATAGCCGGATCCGGATAGACGTCGGGGAACGCCGGCACCACTTCGTCGCCCGTCAAAGGCGATCCGGGCACGTGGCCAAAAGGCGAACCACCGCGAGCCGTCTGCTCGGGAGCATTGTCGGCGGTCTTCGCCGCCAACTCCTCGTGCTTGACCGGCGGCTTTGGCGCTTTTGGCTTGGGCGGCAACGCAGCATGCAGCGTCAGCTTAGGCTGGGTATCGGAAGCTCTGGCTTGCTCCGGCCCAACTGGCGCCAGATAAACGATGGACTGCGATCCGTACGAATGAGGAATTCCTAAATCGACGTCGGACGGTGTTACAAACAGGGGCGCGGCGCTGTGTAGCAGGAACAACAGCAGGCCGAGGTGCATCGCCAGCGACACAGCCATGGATGGGCTCCATCGCCTACGCGCCGAACTGCCTAATTCCTCGAACATCGCCATCTCACCTGCTTGCCATGATTATCGGCCGAATCTCCCGACGGTGTACAGCACCGAAACAGATACCGCCGCTTTGGTGCCAGCAGTCGTGTGGACCTGGAAGGTTGGACGCGGGTTGCTGGACTGAGTTAGCTGGCGTGTTTCGCAGGGCTTACTGAGACAGGAGGGATTCAATCTACCCCAATGGAATCCAGCAGTTGGATCAGGAGGTCGCCTTCCAGGCGCAGCCGCCGGCCCTGGTGCAGCATGTCGGGAACTTCGTCCAGCGCCTGCAACATCCTTAGCTTGGCTGCGGCAAATTGTTCGGGATCGCTCAGCTCCCGCCCGCGAGCGGCAGCCCATGCGGTGAGCGCCTGCGCTTGCAGGAAGATGCTCACCGCGAACGTCGTCTTGCGGTCGCACGACAGGTCGAAGATGAACTCCGTCGAAGGCGCCTCAGGATCGTCGGTCAGCGCCGGCCGCCTGCCCACAAAGTAATACTGGTAGACAAATCCCGTCTCGGCCGTGTAGGTCTTCAGGACGCGCGTGGTCATGGCTGGCGATATTGTATGCGGTGCCGGGAAAAACGTTTGCACCACAGAGGCACGGAGTGCACAGAGAAAAACAACTCATCTTTGTTTGCCTGGCGTCATCGCGAAGGACCGAAATCGCCTCGAGGCGACATCCCAAAAGACAAAGAAATCTCTGTGACCTCTATGCCTCTATGGTGAACCGATCTTTACGAAAGGCGAAGAACGAACGGCGAAAAGCGGCCCTATTCCGTTGGCCGCTCGCGCAGGATGGCGGCTGACGTTTCCGAACTCACGGGCGAGTAGTAAACCTCTTTGAAGGTGTAAGACTTCGCCTTCGTTCCGATGATCGGCAGGATTTCGAGATGCCAGTGGTAATCGTCTTCGATGGTCTTCCAGAAACCCAGCGTCTCTGACCGATGGATGGTATTGGGAGAGGTGTGAAGTACCAGGTGGAAGCCGTCGGCAATCGTGCGTATGCGGAACAACGTCCGGCGCAGCAATGCGGCGAAATCGCGCATGGCACCTGACTTCACCGCGCTCCGTTCGAAGTAGGCTTCATGGCTGCGCGGGGCAATCCAGGTTTCATACGGCACGCGAGGTGCGTAAGGACAGCTGGCCATGTACTCGCCGCGCACTTCGATCATGCGCACCTTCTGCTCCTGTTCCTGCCGCAGAATGTCGCAGAAAACGCAACGCTCTTTCACCTCGTAGTGTTGGCGCGCGGCACGCAACTCGTACAGCACCCGGCGCGGCACAAACGTCGTCGCTACGATCTCCGAAGTGGGATGGTCGAACTCCTGGCCCGAACTGCTGCCGTAATTCTTGTAAACGCTAACGTACTTGAAGCGGGTGTCGCCTTTCAGGTCCTGAATGCGCTGGCCGCAGAGCGCCAAGTATTCCTCAATCTCGTGGTCGTCGGCGTTCCACAGGTGCCGGTCGTGGCGGGCGTTCTCCACGATGACTTCGTGCGCGCCCACCGGCCGCATGGTGTCATACAAACCATTTCCTGAGCGTCCCGGATTGCCGTCAATCCCGTACAGTGGCCGCGGATGCACCACGGCACGCGCCGACCACGGACTGCCATTGACCGTGGGAGCCGTCGCCACGACTTGCAGCGGGAAGCCGGACTCGGGGCAGAACGGACAGAGAGCATCCGCCGAAGGCGTCAGCTCAGGCTCGTCGCCGCAGATGACCCATGAACGCGTGATGGGATCTTTGCGTAGTTCCATCTCTTTTTACTCTACGTCGACTGGTGCTTTGCTGGGAAGGGCCAACTGGCCGGCCGAAAGTCGCGCGTGGAGAATTGGCTCCCACTTCGGGCCGAGTCGCAATGCGGAACCGGTCTGTCCGGTGTAGCCAGATAGCCGCTCTAGCAGTTGCGAAGTACGCGGTACCGGACACCCAAGGTTCTTAGCTGACGGCTGAGTGCTGAGAGCTTCGTCTGCTGCTAAAATAGCTCATGTTGAAGCGCCCCGTCCGGCTCATCGCCATCGACATTGATGGCACCCTGATCGACTCCAAATTCCAGGTTTCTCAGGCCAATTTGGATGCGCTGCGTCGCGCTCACGAGTCAGGTATCGAAATCGTGCTGGGCACCGGACGCCGCCATAAATTTGCCCTGCCTATCGCCCAATCTCTGGGCTTCGATCTCTGGATCATCAGCTCCAACGGCGCCGTCACCCGCTCCACCACCAATGAGGCTTTCCATCACGATCTGCTGCCACAAGCCACGGCTTTGAAGATCTGCCGCCACATGCCGGAGTTCCACAATCACATGGTCATCACCTTCGACCGCGAAGGCATGGGAGCCATCGTTTGCGAAAATCCTGACCGGCTCTATGGCGTCATCCAGCGCTGGATGGAGAAGAACGCACCGTACATCGAATACATCAGCCCTATCGAGAACGCGCTGAGCGAAGACCCCATCCAGGCCATGTTCTGCGGGCCGGTGGACTTGATGCAGACCGTGCAGCAGCGCCTGGAAGCGAGCGATTTCGCCCGGGACATTACGGTCCTTCGCACCCAGTACGATCACCGCAATCTCACCATTGTTGACATCCTGAACGCGGGCTGCTCAAAGGGACATGCCTTGGAGCGCTGGGCCAATTTTCGCGGCATTGATCGCGCAGAAGTCATGGCTATCGGCGATAATTACAATGACATAGAGATGTTGACCTTTGCCGGGCATCCGGTGATCATGGGCAATGCGTCTGATGAACTGAAGCAGAATGGCTGGACGGTCACTCTGCATCATGATGAAAGCGGCGTGGCCGCGGCCATCGAGCAAGTTCTGGACGCCAAGACGAGCGTGAATGCGTAAGGTTTTCGCAAAATTTCGGGCGAAGGGTCGTACCTTTATGTGCGCCGTAAACGCCGCATCCAAAAGGATGAGTGGGCTTCGGCCGGCGACACGCCCGGTACTCATGCTTGTCGGTTGCGTTCTGGTACTGCCTACTCTCGCGCCCGCCGCTGAACTTGCCAACTTGAGCAACGGCTTTAGCCTGCGCGCCGCACACCACGAAGTGGTCGGCGAAACTACGCGCCTCTACATGAGCGCCGACCCGGCGGGCGGCTACGTCGACGTCCCCACCGCCAGCATCGAAAGCTTTGAGCCGGCACCGCCCGATCCACAGGAAGCTGCTGCACCGCCGAGCAAGTCGCCAGACCTGCAGACCATCGTCAACGCCGCCAGTAGCCAGCACCAGATCGATGCCGATTTCATCGCCAGCGTCATCAAGGCGGAAAGCGCCAACAACCCTCACGCTCTTTCGCCCAAGGGCGCGAAAGGCCTGATGCAACTCATGCCCGGCACCGCCAACAAGCTGGGGGTCAAGGACAGCTTCGACGCAGCGCAGAATGTCGACGGCGGCGTCCGCTACCTGCGCGAACTGCTGCTGCTCTACAACAACGACATGGCCAAGGCATTGGCTGCGTACAACGCCGGTCCCGGCCGCGTGCAGCAATACAAAGGTGTACCGCCGTATCGTGAGACCCACGCGTACGTCACCCGCATCATCAACGATTACAACCGCAAGAAGCTGGCGGAGCGCAAGCAGCAACAGCAGGCCCAGGCCCACCAGGTTCGCGCTTCCAGGTCAGCGCCCGCCATCCCCGCCGCTAATGCCGCTCCTGGCGACGAGTAACGAGGTTTGACCTCGTCTGTTCGGTCATTTAACGTGACCGTTAGCTATAGCGGGCGAATCGACTGAATTCATGAATAGAAAACGCATTCTGGTCTTCGGCGTAGTACTCATTGCGCTCTGCCTGCTCATTTACTTGCAGATCCGCGCCTGGAAGACCTTCGACTGGCACATGTTCTGGAGCCAGACCGAACACGCCAACTGGCTTTACGTTTTCTACGGATTGGCTCTCACCTATGCCGCCTACGTGCTGCGCGCGGTTCGCTGGCGCATCTTTCTCAAACCGGTCCGTCAGACAACCACCGCGCGACTACTCGCGCCTCAGTTCGTCGGTTTCGCGGCGCTCGCGCTGTTGGGCCGCGCCGGCGAAATGATTCGTCCCTACATCATCGCCAAGAAAGAGCGGCTTACCTTCACTTCCCAAGTCGCGGTGTGGGGCGTGGAGCGCATCTTCGACATGGGCGCCTTTGCCGTGATGCTGGCCGCCAGCTTCCTTTCGCCCGATCTGCGCGAGCTCTCGTTTTACTCACGTTTGCGGACGGCTTCTTTCGTTCTAATGTTCTTGATTGTCGGCCTGGTCGTCGGCGTAGTCCTGGTGCGCATCTCCGGTGATCGCGTGGCGCAATTCCTCTACGACCGTACTGTGGGCTTCGCTCCCAAACTCGCTCATCACCTGCGCGAAAAAGTTCACAGCTTTAGCGAGGGACTGGAGACTATCCAGGACGTCGCTTCGGCACTGCAACTGGTCGCCGTCTCGCTCTTTATGTGGATACTGGTCGCGCTTGCCTATTACACCGTCACTCACGCCTATCCGGGCGCCCTGCAACAACTCACGCTTCCCCAGGAAATCGTGTTGATGGGCTCCAGCATGGTGGGATCGATGTTGCAGTTGCCCGCGGTCGGCGGTGGCTCGCAGTTGGCCACCATCAGCATGTTGAGTTCGGGCTTCCACATTGAACACGAGCTGGCGGTGAGTTGCGGCATCATGCTGTGGGCGGTAACCTTCATGTCGGTCATTCCCACTGGCCTTGCCATCGCTCGCCACGAACACGTTTCCATCCGCGCCGTGGCTGAAGCCGAAGAAAAAGCCGCCGCCTTAGCGGAATAGGCCATCTGCAAGTAAAAGTCTCCGTGCGCTCCGTGGCTCTATGGTGGCTGCGCCTTTGTCCTCCTGACGCCCGCCGCAATCAACTCCTTCTCCCCTGTTACAATCGAAATGCGGGCCCACCGCCTGCCTCCTCATCCATGAAGTGCCCGTTTTGCGGCTTTGAAAACGACAAAGTAGTCGATTCGCGCGAAAGCAAGGAAGGCGAGTCCATCCGACGCCGCCGCGAATGTCTGAAGTGCGAGAAGCGCTTCACTACATACGAACGCATCGACGAAATTCCTTACATGGTGGTGAAGAAGGACGGCCGCCGCGAGAAATTCGAGCGGCAAAAGGTCCTGAGTGGGCTGTTGCGGGCCTGCGAAAAGCGGCCTGTCTCCATGGGCAAACTGGAGCAGATCGTCAACGATGCCGAAGGCTTCGTGGTGGACTCGCCCGAGCGCGAGCGCAAAACCGGCGAGATCGGCGAGCTGATCATGAATCGCCTGAAGCGCATCGACAAAGTTGCTTACGTGCGGTTCGCCTCCGTCTATCTCGACTTCAAAGATGTTCGGGAGTTCATGTCGGAGTTGAAAGAACTGCTCGATACCAAAGAAAACGCGTCCGAAAAAGCCAAGTCCGGAGATTAGCTTCGGCAGTCAGACAAAAAACTTCAATGTCTTATAAAGTCACGTTAATTCCTGGCGATGGTATCGGCCCCGAGGTCGTCAACGCCGCAGTCCGCATCCTGGAAGCCACCGGCGTCAAGTTCGAATGGGAGAGCTACGCCGCCGGCGCGGAAGCCTTCGAGAAATATCACGAGTACATTCCCAAGGAACTGACCGAGTCAATCGAACGGACGCACCTGGGGTTGAAGGGGCCGGTCACCACTCCGATTGGTGGCGGCTTCTCCAGCATCAATGTCGCGCTGCGCAAGCAGTTCGAGTTGTTCGCCAATTTCCGGCCGATTCGCAACCTCCCGGCGGTCGCCACCAAGTATCCCGACGTCGACCTGGTAATCGTGCGCGAGAATACCGAGGGCCTCTATTCCGGCATCGAGCACGAAGTGGTGCCCGGCGTGGTCGAGAGCCTGAAGATCATCACCGAGAAAGCCTCCACCCGCATCGCCAAGTTCGCCTTCGAGTATGCCCGACGGCACAAGCGCAAGAAGATTCACGCCATCCACAAAGCCAATATCATGAAGCTGTCGGATGGCTTGTTCATCCGCTGTTCGCGCAATATGTCGAAGGGTTATCCCGAGATCACCTATGGCGAGCACATCGTGGACAACACCTGCATGCAACTGGTGATGAATCCCTACCAGTACGACATGCTGCTGCTGGAGAATCTCTACGGCGACATTATCTCCGACTTATGCGCGGCTTTTGTCGGCGGTCTCGGGCTGGTACCCGGCGCAAACTTCGGACATGAGTGCGCCATCTTCGAAGCGGTCCACGGATCGGCCCCGGATATTGCCGGCAAAGACATCGCCAACCCGACCGCGGTTCTACGCTCTGGAATCCTGATGCTGCGCCACTTGGGTGAAGAAAACGCCGCCAACCACATCCGCCTGGCGCTGGAGAAGGTTTACACCGAGAAGCTGCACCTGACTCGCGACGTGGGCGGTAATGCTGGAACCAGCGAGTTCGCCGACGCCATGGTGGAAGCGTTGCATGTCATCCCGGCGCCTAACCCGGTACCGCAGGAAGTGGAACTGTAGGCTTCACAAGCCGACTTTGGGAGGCGCCCTGAGCCCGTGGCAAGCAACTCCACGGGCCGTCGCAGTCCGGCAGCCGACGCTGAACGATCGACTCACCTGCCGGCTTGTGCTCCCTTGATTTCCCTGCCCCTGTCCACGACGGCGAGCAACCGAAACCGCATCTCACATTCCGGGATCAGTAACCATAGATATGCATTTCATCCTGCGCGGAAGGCGCAGCCGAACCATGCGAGCCTCCGTAGCGATAATGTTTTGGGGGCATGCGATAACATTTAACCTGGACACTGGCAAACATGGTCTTTCCTCGATCTAGCGGAATCTTGCTGCACCCCACTTCCCTTCCCGGACCGTATGGCATCGGGGAGCTAGGCGCTGAAGCTCATGCCTTCGCCGAATACTTACACGATGCCGGGCAGCGCATCTGGCAGGTCCTGCCCCTCGGACCCACCGGGTACGGCGACTCCCCGTATCAGTGCTTTTCCGCTTTTGCGGGAAATCCCTTGCTCATCAGCATCGATCGCCTGGTAGAGCGCGGCTACCTCGACGCTCTCGACCTTGGCGATCAGCCCGCGTTCACCACCGACACGGTGGACTTCGGCACCGTTATCGCCTGGAAGCTTCCTCTTCTGCGCAAGGCCTTCCAAAGGTTCCAGAAGGCGCCGCTCACCGAGCGCGAAGCGTTCGCCACCTTCTGCCAGCGGCACGCTGCGTGGCTCGATGAGTTTGCCCTGTTCATGGCGCTCAAGCAGTCGCACGACATGGTGATCTGGTCGGAGTGGGAGCCCGAACTTGCCCTGCGCGAACCCGCGGCCCTCGAGCGCGCCCGCACCGAGTTGCGCGAAGAAATCGAGTGCACCAGGTTCATTCAGTTTGAATTCGAGCGCCAGTGGTGCGACCTGAAAGCCCATTGCACCCGCAACGACATCCGTATCCTTGGCGACATGCCGATCTACGTCGCGCTCGACAGCGCCGACGTTTGGGCCAATCCCAAGCTCTTCGAACTGCATTCCGATGGCAAGCCGCGAGTCGTCGCCGGTGTTCCTCCCGACTACTTCAGCGCCACCGGGCAACTGTGGGGCAATCCCATTTACGGTTGGGACGCCCACGCCGCTGAAGGCTACGCCTGGTGGGTCGCGCGCTTCCGCCGCTCCCTGGAAATGCTCGACATGATTCGCCTCGACCATTTCCGCGGCTTTGAAGCTTATTACGAAATTCCCGCTGGCGACCTGACGGCGGTCAACGGCGCATGGGTCAAGGGCCCGGGTGCTCCGCTCTTTCAGGCGGTGAAGACCGCGCTGGGCGATCTGCCCATCGTTGCCGAGAATCTTGGCGTCATTACCCCCGAGGTTGAAGCCCTGCGCAATCAGTTCGGCTTCCCTGGCATGGCGATTCTGCAGTTCGCCTTCGGCAACGATCCGCAAGCGCCGGACTTCAAGCCGCACAACTATCCGCACCATCTCGTGGCCTACACGGGCACCCACGATAACGATACCGTCGTAGGATGGTGGAACAGTAAAGCCGGCGCGGGCAGCATTCGCAGCGCCGAAGATGTCGAGAAAGAAATGGACTACGCCCGCCATTACCTAAACACTGATGGCCACGACATCAATTGGGTGATGATTCGTACCCTGATGGCGTCGGTCGCCGCTACTGTTCTCTTCCCCCTGCAGGATGTTTTAGGCGTCGGCAGCGGCGGCAGGATGAATCTCCCCGGCAGTTCTTCCGGGAACTGGCGTTGGCGTTTCCGCGAACAACGCCTCGATCCCGCCTCCGCTTCCCGCCTCCGGGAGTGGGTCCAGACTTACGAACGCTAATCAGGATAGCTTAGTGATGCGACAGGATTAAGGTATTATGTTTTCCGGCTGAGTGGAGGAAACATGTACTTTGAGCAGTTCTATCTGGGCTGTCTGGCCCACGCATCCTATATGTTCGGATCGGATGGTGAGGCCGCAGTCGTCGACCCGCAGCGCGATGTAGAAATTTACCTCGAGGCTGCCGCGAAGCACGGCCTGCGTATCCGCCACATCTTTGAAACTCACCTGCACGCCGACTTTGTCTCTGGCCACACAGAACTGGCCGCCCGCACTGGCGCCACCATTTACATCGGCAAAGCCGCCGGCGCTACCTTCCCGCACGTGGGTGTAAGCGATGGCTTCGAGGTTCACGTCGGCAAGGTCCGCGTCGAGGCGCTGGAAACTCCCGGCCACACTCCGGAGAGCACCTGTTTCGTTGTCACCGACGAGGAGAAGCCTTCCACCCCTTACGCCGTCCTCACTGGGGATACCTTGTTCATCGGCGATGTTGGTCGGCCTGATCTTTCTCCCACCCACACGCCTAAGGAATTAGCTGGACTGCTCTACGATTCATTGCACCACCAGTTGCTGACGCTGCCCAACGAAGTGATGGTTTATCCCGCCCACGGCGCCGGATCGCTCTGCGGACGCAACATGCGTGCGGAGCGCTCGTCGACCATAGGGACCGAGCGACTCACGAATTACGCCCTGCAAATCAAAGACCGCGACGATTTTATTCACCAGATGACTGCCAACTTGCCGGCACGTCCCGACTATTTCCTGGAGGACGCCGCCATCAATCGCGCCGGTGCCACGACCTTGGCAGACCTGCCCGCATTGGCGCCGATTACGGCAGCCGACCTAAAGGACAGGATGGCCACCGGCGCCATCGCCCTCGACGTCCGCTCCCCCGACCAGTTTGCCGTCGGACACGTGCCGTCGTCGGTCAACATCGCCTTGTCCGGACAGTTCGCCTCCTGGGCAGGGGCCGTGCTGGGCTTGTCATCCCATCCGGTTCTCATCGCCAACACCAGTGAGGAAGTAGCCGAGGCGCGTGTGCGGCTGGCTCGCGTCGGTATTGAAGACTTGCCCGGATACCTGGAAGGCGGTATCGAGGGATGGAAGAACGCTGGCTTCGACTTAGTCGCCACCCCACAGCTAACGGTACAAGAGCTTAGGACTCGCCTGGATAAAGGCGCTGTGCAAGTGCTCGACGTCCGTCGTCAGGGCGAGTACGACGCCGGACACATTGCGCAAGCTGACTGTTATCCGTTGGACCGCTTCAAGGCTGGATTGCCCAACCTGACTCCCCAGGCCACCATTGCGGTGCACTGCAAGAGCGGCTATCGCAGCATGATTGCCTGTAGCTTGCTGCAACGCGCCGGGTACCACGTGGTGAACGTGATTGGCGGCTTCGATGCCTGGGAGCACGCGAAACTGCCCGCCGTCAACGCAGTCGCCGTGGGCGTGTCGTAACTCTCGGCTGTGACCTAAGTCATTTCGCTCATAGGTCCGCTCTGTTCAAATATTGATGTTACCGATGGGTTCGGTCTGGACTCTGGCGAATTCTTCCTGAGAAGATTCGCTACATTTCTACTGAGCCCATTGGCCTCAGTAAGAACAGAGGATCCCGACCCATGGCCGACCTGCATTGTCCCGGACAAGACTTGCGCTATTGGAAGTTAGACGATGTGTACGAAGTGGTGTGCGTCCATTGTGGCGCTCAAATCGAGTTCTTCAAGGACGACCCCAGGCGGCGCTGCAAGGCCTGCAACAAGCTTATGCTCAATCCCCGCAACGATATGTCCTGCGCCGAGTGGTGTAAGCATGCCAAGGAGTGCCTGGCCTCGCTGGGGGCAGACGCTCCTGAGCATGATTAAGTTCTCGCCCGCGGCCTAGTATCCGTGCTCGCTGCCCTCTTCCAGGCGGACCTTTCCGCGGAACATCCGGTAGACGAAGACGAAATAACCCAGCGCCAGTATCATCCCGATCGTCCACCACACGAAGCCGACTTGCAGTCCGTGCGCTCCAGCGGCAGTGTTGTGGATCGTCAGGCTTAACCCATCTCCCGTGCTCGCGGGCAGCACCTTGGGATACAGCGCGAACGCCGCGCCAACCAGCATGGCCACGATATACACGCACGACGCCAGGAACGCACCCTTCTCCTGCCGGCGCGAGTTCGCGAAGTACATGTATCCCAGACTCACGACTACCAGCGTGGGAACCAGGTAACCGACCGGCCACTTGCTGTAGTTGTCCAGCACATGCGGCACCGCGTACACCGTTGCAATCAAACTGAAGATGGTCAGCAGCACCTGCACCGGCCACAGCAGAGACGCCGTCTTGCGCGCGCGGAAATTCAACTCGCCTTCGGTCTTGATCGCCAGATACAGCGATCCATGCACCGCCAGCGTCACCAGCGCAACCACGCCGCAGACCACGGTGTACCAGTCCAGGATGCCGTTCTGTGCGCCCAAACGCCAGTTCGTCCATAGCGGCTCGAAGAAGTATCCATCCGCATTGAGCGGCACCCCGCGCACCACATTGCCCAGCGCCGCTCCGAAGAAGATCGCCAGCAGAATGCTGGCAACCGCAAAGATGGTATCGAAGAAACTACGCCACATGCGCTCCTGCAGGTGCGAGCGGAACTCAATTCCGATAGCGCGCAGCATCAGCAGCCACAACACCATCATCAGCGGCAGATAGAACCCGCTGAAGCTGGAAGCGTAAAGCAGCGGAAAAGCAAAGTACAACGTTCCCCCGGCCGCCAGCAACCATACCTCGTTGCCATCCCACACCGGACCAATGGCCCGGAGAATCGCGCTCCGGTCTTCGTCGCTCTTCGCAATAAAGAGATGTACCGCACCCGAGCCAAGGTCGAAGCCATCCAGAAGAACATAGACGGCCACCATCACCGCCACGATCATGAACCAAATCGTTGTCATGGCTATCGCACCCCCATCGCAGTCAGATGAGCATCGTTGGCAATCACGTCGTCCAGTGTGGGTTCAGGTCCGTGCTCAATCTCGCGCCGTACCAGGAACAGAAACAGAATGGACAACACCGTATACATGCCCATGAAGCCCAGGAGGCTGAACCACCCGTTACCCGCCGAGACCATCTTGGAGTAGCCATCCATGGTGCGCAGCAGTCCGTAGACCAGCCATGGCTGCCGCCCCAGCTCCGCCGTCATCCATCCTGCGGTGTTGGCGATATAGCCGAACGGAAACATTAGCAGCAGGATCCACAGCAGCCAGCGCGACTGGTACAGCTGCTTGCGCCACAACAGGAACGTTGCCAGCGCGGTTACGGCGATGAATATCGTCCCCAGTCCAACCATGATGTGGTACGCGTAGTACAACAGCGGGATGTTGTCGGGCCAATCTTCTTTGGGCACTGCATCCAGGCCCTTCACTTCCGCGCCCCAACTGCGCCAGGTCAGGAAGCTCAACATCCGGGGCACCACGATGGGGTTGTCGATCGTCTTCGCCGCCACATCCGGTTGGCCAAGAATTACCAGCGGAGCGCCCGGCTGGGTTACCCACAGGGCTTCCATGGCAGCCAAAGTCACCGGCTGATGACGAGCCAGCATGCGGCCTTGCGCATCGCCCGTAGGAACTACCTGGAACAGGGTAACGAATAGCGCCGCAATCACACCCACCCGCAAAAAGATCTTTCCCTGCACCACATGCTTCTCGCTGAGCACGTAGAACGCACCCAGGGCCGCCATCACCAGAGCTCCCGTAATCACCGCGCCGCTCATATTGTGCGCATACTGCCACCACGCCCATGGATTCAGGATCAGGTCCCAGAAGCTGGTGAGCTGCAGCGACCCGTTGGCCGTCCGTTCATAGCCCACGGGATGCTGCATCCAGGCATCGGTCGCCACAATGAAGTAACCCGACATCCACGATCCCAAGAACACCATCAACGCCGAGAACCAGTGCAGGCCCTTGCTCAGACGCTTCTCGCCATAGAGAAAGAGTCCGAGAAAGGCTGACTCCAGGAAAAAGGCAAAACAGCCTTCCATGGCCAGCGTCTGCCCGATGACGCCTCCGGCAAAGCGGGAAAAGTGCGACCAGTTGGTGCCAAACTGAAATTCCATGGGAATTCCAGTGACCACTCCGATGACAAAATTGATACCAAAGATTTTGGCCCAGAAGCGGGCGGCCTTGTCGTATCGTTCATCGCCGGTCTTGAGTGCGATGGTCTTCAAAATCACGATCAGCGGCGCCAGTCCCATGGTCAACTGCGGAAACAAGTAGTGGTAGGTCGCCGTGAAAGCGAAGTGCAGGCGGTGTACAAGCAGTGCGCTATCCATTCATGGCCCTCACAGATAGGAAGGCTGCTTCCGGGAAAGATCCGACGGTCTTGTACCGGCGGCAACGGCTACGGAAACAACCTGAATCCATTCTTGGCCATGGGAGAACGTCAGGCTGTGATGCAAGTCACATCGCAAAGTGAGCACATGGGATTACGGGAACGAAGACCAGTTTGGAGCCGCGTACCTCCGGCGAACGCGGCCCGCCTAATCCTCTTGCTTGTCCGTTGGCCAGGAAAGCATTTCAGTTGGTTAGGAGAAGAAAGTCAGAGAAAAAATGAAGATGCGAGAATCGGCCCCAGAAGATTTGCCGCTTTAGCCATAGGCCCGATTTGCCGCGCTTGCTCTCAGGAAATAAGATGCCTACAGGGGCTCCGGTTTACGACCCCTGCACCGCCCTGAGACATGGATGTGCCTGACCGGCAGACCTCGGCCCGGCGCACAGTTCCTCCTCCCCGCCGGGATGGCGAAATTGGCAGACGCAGCGGACTTAAAATCCGCGGACCCGAAAGGGTTGTGGGGGTTCAAGTCCCCCTCTCGGCACCAGCTATCTAGCCGTACAGCAGCAACGGATCCTACCTGGCTTTCACGGCACATGCAAGTCAGTCTCGTAAAATGAACAAATCTATCTGGGTGATCGCTCATCAGCCACGCGGCCCGTCGTTCGTCCCGTCCTGATGCGGCTCAAACCAACAGACGTTTCATCCGCTGTCTTATTGCTTTATCGTCCGTCTGTGACCGCAACCGAGTGCCTACCAAGGCTGCAACAGGAATGGAATCTGCTCGCATGAACACGATCCTGTTGGATCTCCGATATTCGTTGCGGACGTTGACGAAAAGCCCTACCTTCACGGTTGCCGCGATACTCTCGCTAGCCATTGGAATTGGAGCGACCGCCGCTGTCTTCAGCGTCGCCAACGCATTGTTGCTGCGGCCGCTGCCCTACCAGGATCCCGATCGCCTGGTAATTCTGTGGAACCGCTCGCCGGGACTGGGCATAACCGAGGACTGGTTCTCCACCGCGCAATACTTCGACATCAAGACCGGCCATCACGGTCTGGAGCAAGTAGCGATTGCCATCGGCGGCAACGACAACCTCACCGGCAAAGGCGAGCCGGAGCGCGTTGGAACGATACGCGTCTCGTCCAATCTGTTGCCCATGCTGGGCGTGCGCGCCGAAATCGGCCGTTTATTTGTGGCCGACGAAGACCAGCCCGGCCGCAATCCCACCGCGCTGCTGAGTCATGGCACATGGACACGCCGGTATGGCTCCGATCCCGATATTGTAGGTAAGACCATCACCTTGAATGGCGTCTCCTACGAAGTTGTAGGGGTGATGCCTCGGTCGTTTGCCTTGCCGCGCGAGGTAATGCCAACGCTTGGCGGTGCCGAAGAGGCTGAAGTCTTGCTGCCCTTGCCGCTTCCCGGCAATGCCGCCCAGAACCGCGACCACGAGGACTACAACATCATCGGGAAGCTGCGATCGGGTGTGAGCCTGACACAAGCTCAAGCCGAAATGGACACCATTACGGCGCGCCTGCGGAACGATCATCCCGAACTCTATCCACCCAACGGCGGCTTGACCTTCAGCATCGTTCCCCTGATGGAGCAAGTTGTCGGCGACGTGCGCGGAACTTTGTATTTGTTGCTGGGAGCGGTTGGCTGCGTGCTGCTGATTGCCTGCGCGAATGTGGCAAATCTCCAGTTATCGCGCACGGCTGCGCGGCAGAAGGAGATTGCGGTGCGTTCCGCGTTGGGTGCCAGCAAGCTTCGCATCACTCGCCAGCTGCTGACCGAAAGCCTGCTACTGGCGTTGGGGGGCGGTGCCCTTGGTTTGCTGTTGGCTTATGCGAGCGTGCACTGGATCCGCGTCTTCGGATTGCAGAGTGTGCCGCGGGTAAGCGATGTTGGCATCGACGGAACGGCGCTGCTGTTCACGTTCACCATCTCGGTCGTGTCAGCCATGCTGTTCGGCATGGCGCCCGCCGGACGCGCCTCGGGGATCAATGTGCAGAACAGTCTGCAGGACACCAGCCGGACCTCGGCCGGGGTTGGTGCGGTTTGGGGCCGTGGGCACAGTCTTCGCCATCTTCTGGTGGTTGCCGAGCTGGCGCTATGCACTATGCTTTTGACCGGCTCAGGACTACTGGTCCGCAGTTTCCTGCGTGCCCAGGACGTGCCGCCGGGTTTCAATCCGCGCAATATTCTGACCATGGAACTCACCATGAGCGGTCCGAAGTATAAGGACCACCAGGCGATCTGGAGTGCCTACCAGGAGATGTGGGCACGGCTGGAACATCTGCCCGGAGTGAAAGCCGCGGGTGCCGTCACCTCGCTGCCGCTGAGCCAGATGTATGCCTGGGGACCGATCACCGTCGAGGGCCGCGTGCCGCCACCGGGAGAGAAATTTATCAACGCGGACACCCGCATGGTCAGCGGCCACTACTTTCAGGCGATGGAAATTCCACTCATCGAGGGACGCTTCTTCAACGATCACGACGTGCCGGCCAATCCCGCCGTCGCTATCGTCGATGACTACATGGCGCAGCAACTATGGCCGGGTCAGGATGCGGTGGGAAAGCGCTTTCACATCGGCGGAATCGACGACACCAGCGCACCGTGGATCACGATTGTTGGAATTGTCGGCCGGGTGAAGCAATACACGCTGGACTCCGGCTCGCGCATAGCCTTTTACCTGCCGCACACCCAATATCCGGTGCGTGCGATGAATGTGGTCGTTCGCAGCAATACCAATCCCGCCACTTCAACTAGCGCGGTGAAACAGCAGTTGCACGAACTCGACTCCGATCTGCCGCTATACAACGTGCTCACCATGGAACAGCGGGTCCACCTTTCGCTGGCGCGCCGCCGCTTCGCCATGCTGCTGCTGGCCGGATTTGCCATCATCTCGCTGGCACTCGCGTCCATCGGAATCTACGGCGTGCTGGCTTACCTGGTGAGCCAGGGCACGCGCGAGATCGGTATACGTATGGCTCTGGGCGCCACCCGGACTGCCATTGTCACGCTGGTTCTGCGCAGCGGAATCGTGTTAGCGATGACCGGAGTGGCGATGGGCGCCGCAGCCGCCTTCCTGCTGAGTCGGCTGATGCGGAGCTTTCTCTTCGGTGTGTCCGCCGGCGATCCGCTGACATTTTGCGCCGTTCCGTTGCTCTTGCTCTTCATCGCGCTGCTCGCCATTAGCGTTCCGGCTCGGCGCGCCGCGCAGGTCGATCCGGCAGAGTGCCTGCGGTACGATTAGCGTGAGGGTCGTCTGCACGCGTTCACAAAGAACTAACGCTGGCTGCCAGGGAGTGCCTATGGGGACGTAACCTGGTCTTTCAAACCCCTGCCAGCAGGCAGGCAACGAAGCCCGGCCCGCGGCAACCGTTCGTTAGTTCGCTACGTCCTTCAGGCGGCAGATAAATCCCCAGCCGCCGCCGAGTTCACTGACCGCCAACAGCAGTTCATTCTTGCCCTTCTTCAGAGGAAGGTAGACCGCATCGTTCTCCGGATTCATGATGCCCAGAAAGCCAGGATCGCGAAAGCCTTGCGCGCTGCGTCCGCGGTACAGAATGTGCCCATTGAGGAAGACGCTGACGTCGTCGCTGTAGCCGATCTCCAGTTTCTTCACCTCGTCGCGATCCGACTCGATGTCCGTGCGTGCATACAACACCTTCATTCCCGGCTGAGGCTGAAGGCGCGTCGAGAAGTCGTTTTGGAAGGTAACGGCAGGATGCGGCGCCTCGCGGTAGCGATAGAGCACCACGAAGCCGGGCGACTCCGCCTCGACCTGTTGCCACGGCATTGCCTCGGCCTCGGCCGGTGTTAGCGGGCGCTCCAGGTTGCGCGCCAGGGCATCAAAGCGCGGGCGAGATGCTCCACCTCAGCAGGGTGTCGGGCGGCATCGGCGGCAGGTGGCGCTCCCAGGCAGCGTCTGGCGTCTGGCGGATCTCAAAGTTCGTGAAGCAGGTCTGTCCTGTAAGCGTGAACAGCGCGACCTGGCCCTTCTGTTGACCGGTCTTCAGGTCGTCAATCGCCAGCGCAGGCAGTTCCATATCCTTGACGAACAGCTTGGCCTGCGCCCCCGCGACCGCCAGGCGCAGGTGGAACCACTGGTCGCGCGGTACGTCGACTTTGGCGGTGAAACCCGGCCCATTGAAGATTTGCCAGTTGCGGCCAGTGTTCAGTACAGGCGTGTACTGAATGGCGTCGGGCAGGCCGGACTTGTGCTGCCGCAGATAAAGCTCTTCGAAGTTGGCGCCATCTTTATCGATGCGAAACATCAGCCCCATGAAGCCGCGCTTGGCGGGAGTGACAACATCCACATCGATGACGGCATCACGCATCTCGAAATCCTTCAGGGCCGCCGCCCCGCCATCCAGCATGATGCAGTGGCGTCCCTCAAATTCGGTGGCTTTCGCTTCGCCCTGCAACTCCCACCGCGGAGAGTCAGGCGGAACCGACAGCGTGGGCGGCGTCTCAGCATAGAGCGCCGATGCGAATACAAGTGCGAGGCCGACAACCGTTAAAGAACGACGCACAGCTTCCTCCTCAAGCAAGGATCGTGTGTATTCGACATGAGCAGGGGATCACCTTGTCGGGCAAGGTGCCTTCAAGTAAGCCATTAGCCTGCCTAAGAGCAGGTAGATTGCCATGAGTCGCCGGCCGCATCACGCCTGTGGATGTCGATGGTTAGTTGCCGCTACGAGCCAGCGTGGTGAGACAAGTGTGTCCAAATCCGTATTTTTGCCGTCCAAAAGTGAACAGAACAGAAGCCAATCATCAGGAGTATCTACCAACGTTTAAATCCACATCCCCTCCCGGGGCGAGCGTCAGCCGTACATGAGCTCGGTGCTCTGTCCGACTTCGATCAGAGCTGCGAGCCGATCGCTTGATGTCAGCGACGGTGAGAAAACGGGCGATGCCGCCCCTTCCTTCGGGCAGCATCTCATAGGTCTTCTGTTCGATTTGTACGCTCTTCATGAACGACGCTCGTTGAGTGCCGGTAGAAGAAGTTTCAGTAGCGCTTCATCCGAGAATGGGTTCTGACCTGAGATTAGCTCGCGATCTTGCAGGACGTAACTCGTCCATGGAGGATCCACACTCACGTCACCGCCCGCCGTACGCAAGGCGAAATCCGGATAAAAGAGAACCTTCCCGCCAATCTCAAGCGGCTCCCGCTGCTGCTCTTCCGCCGTCGAGAAGATAGTCATCTTATACCCAGAATAGATCCAGCCTTTAGCCTTGGCTTGTGCTCCAGCGTCATCGCCCGCCGCCAGAGCGGCGACAAACTCCGTCGAATTCGGAAGAGCCGAAAGAAGTGAAATCGGGCCATGACAGAGCACTGCCGTAGGCTTCGACGTTTCATGAAAGTGTCTCATCACGGTGCCGGCGTCGGGATCATCGAGAAGATCCATCATCGGGCCATGTCCACCGGGAACGAAAACAGCGTCATATTGATCCAGCCCTGATGCGATGACATCCGAGATGCGGGTTGGGTTCTTTAGGCCAGCCAAGCTGTCCTTGAATTTTAGATAGTCCTGAAGCTTGGCCTCGTCCCCACCGAAGAACTGAGCTATCGCTGAATTGACATCCAACTGCGGCGTGTTGCCTTTGGGATTGGCGAAGGTGATCTCGTAGCCCTCCTTCATCAGGGCGCGAACCGGAACGGTCAGCTCATTGAGGTAGTAGCCGGCGCCGGCATAAACCTTGCCATCTTTCAAGGGTAAGCCGTGACCGCTCGAGACCAGCACCAGTATTTTTCCTTTGGTTGTCATTTTGTTCTCCTCTCTGAGATCGGAATGAGCACTGGGTCAGACGGCACGTCCCATTCGTCGAAATTGGGGAACGTCCGTCGGCCCCCCACTGTTTCCCAATGCGCGCAAAGAACCGCGGTCGCGTTGCGTGGACTATGACTGGGGCACCCTAACATCAAACACGACTGATTGGCTACCCAACCCCGGTAAAGCTCCGTCATCTGAAGAACAGCTCCCGGTCGGAGGTTGCGGTCTTCTGCACCCGATCAAAGACAGGCGTGGTCACGCGCAGACTTCTTTCCGTCTATGTGTGCGGTTCACCCAGTGGTCCTTTCGATGTCAGAGCAAACGATTGTGAAAAGCCAGCTTGGCAGAAGCGCGCCGACGAATCTATTGGACGAACGTATCGGTCACGACCAAAGTGCCGGCTCGAAACTGCAGCCGGCAAACCTTTGCCTCCACATTTCGCCCAACCATAACCCTCGGGATCGCCGATAATTTGCTACGGCACCCTCGGTTCAGTCCGCGCTCAGCATGCCTTTGCTGGCACTGGTTCGAGATCACAAATAGGATCGTTTGGAACTGTAAGATGTGACAACATCGGTTCGGGCCGCAGATGAACCCCATGAACGCGGATCTCCTACAGTGCTTTCTTATCGACGTTCATCCGCGTAGATTGGGGCACCCACTGGATTCGCCCTGGAAGGACTTTGAGATGCGGAAAGGGTTTACGAGAAAACCACAAGGGGACGATCCCGCTACAGGAGGCAAGAACTACATAACGCCGAGCGGACTGCAGCGCTTAAAAGATGAGCACCGGTTTCTGCTCACCAGGGAACGCCCGGCCGTTACGGAGGTAGTGGCGTGGGCTGCCAGCAACGGCGATCGCAGCGAAAACGCCGACTATCAGTACGGCAAGCGTCGGCTACGCCAGATCGATGGACGGATTCGCTTTCTCACCAAGCGAATCGAAGCCGCGGAAGTGGTGGACCCGGAAGCTCCGAGAGCGGGGCAGGCGGCAATGAGAGCATTCTTCGGAGCGACCGTGCGCTATGCCAATACGGCGGGAGCGGAGCGAGTAGTGAGCATCGTAGGCACCGATGAGATCGATCTCAATCGCAACCACATCAGTTGGGTGTCGCCTCTGGGGCGCGCGTTAATGAAGTCCGCAGCGGGTGACAGCGTAGTCCTTCAATCGCCGGGCGGCACAGAACACCTGAGCGTACTGGAAGTGTGTTACCAGCGCATTTCTGTGGAACCGTTCCGTGAACCAGCTGGATCCGAAGCCTCGGCTAAGCAACCTCCTCGCCGACACGAATCCACGGAGGGTAGCTAAGCGGGGCGGCACACAGCGATTCCAGCTCCCGGGTAAGGACGACTTGTGAGCTGGCTGTAGAGCTAGTCCTTCCGACATTGTCTATCCCAATCAGAATCGCTTGCGTATAAGGCGGCGCACGCTAGTGCGCTTGCTTGTGGCCTGCCGGCGAAAGTGCCAAATGGATATTTGAGGAAGTATTCGCCGTCGCGCGCGATAGCACTAAAGGCTCATATTTTACCCATCGATCACACACGAAAGTGATCGCAATCACAGCATCCCTTAGCGCTAGCTGGTAGTAATAAGTTGGTCCAAGCTCATGCGATTAGCTTCCCTGCTTGCTGAGCACATGGACGCTCTACTTTCTAAGACTACGCTCGCGCTCTTCGAGCAGACGGGGGGCAAAAGAACAGCTTCTCAGACCAGCGCCTTGTCGGATGAGTTGTTCCGCTACCTTCTATGCGCTGCCGTTGCCCTACGCCGTTCATTTCGTCGCTGATGCTGCTGACTTGTCCACTGCAAAGTCAAACCTCCGCACAACCGAGCAATTCCAGCGACCCTGCATCCTCACTAACTCAACCCCAATCGCTACCACTGCAAAACCGCCGCGGCTTACTCGACAGACCCGGTAGTCCGCTGGGATCGCTTCGCCAGCCTGGCATCGACCTGACCGTCACCTACACCGAGTTCGGCAGGGTCTGATGGAGTGCAAAACGAATCTTCGTCGCTGGTTGCAATCATGAGTTTTTATCAATTTGGCTTGGGTATACACGAACGGTATGGAGCAAGCGCCATGAATATTTCGAAGCAGGCAGTTGTCACTCTGAGCTTTTCCGTCCTCGCTATGGTAGGGATCGCGACCAGCGCTTTCGCAGCCGAGAAGGCGGACTACGTTTTCAAGAACGGCGCAGTCTACACCATTGATGCCAGGAATCCCCAGGCGCAGGCCATTGCGATCAAAGGCAAGTACATAGCTTACGTTGGGAGCAACGACGGAGTGAAGCCGTTCATCGGCGACAAGACGCAGGTCATCGATCTCAAAGGTCAGATGCTGCTGCCCGGATTCATTGAGTCGCACATCCACCCAACGATGGCACTGGTGGCCGAAGGCGCCGACTTGCAGTTTGACTCGCTTGACCAGTTGCTCGCATCGGTGAAGAAATGGGCCGACGCTCACCCTGACGCCAAGGTGATTCGCGGTTTCGGATGGCGCTACTCGCTCTTTCCCACGACCGGCCCAACCAAAGAGCCTCTCGACAAGCTATTCCCCGACCGTCCGGTATTCCTCTTTGCGATCGACGGCCACAGTGGATGGGTCAACAGCAAGGCGCTGGAGATGACAGGAGTGAACGCCAAAACTCCGGACCTGGTGCCCGGCTTCAGTTTCTATGCCCACGACCCTAAGACCGGTGAGCCAACCGGTTGGGTGGTTGAGGGTCCTGCGGAAACAGCCGTATTTTTCAAGCTGCAGCCGCCTTCGGCCGAACTCGCCATCGCGGCGATGACCGAAATGTTGCCGAAGTTCTCGGCGGCGGGCATTACCGCCGTGTTTGACGCCGGAATTTCCACCATGCCGACCGAAAGCGGCTTGGATGGGTATCAGAATTTAGAGAAAGAAAACAAGCTGCCCGTGCGGGTGGTTGCCAGCTACTACTGGAATAATCCGGCAACAGAGGATCCGGCGGGAATTGCCCTGAAGCTACGGGACAAATATCACTCCGAGCTGGTCCAGTTCCAGGCGTTAAAGGTCAACGCCGACGGCGGAGAGGCCCAGCACACGGCCGTTATGCTAAAGCCCTACTTCGACCGGCCGGGCTTTTATGGCGACTACCTTCTCGATCCGAAGCTCATGGAGGCAGCTGTCCTGAAAGCGCAGGCGAACGGACTGGATACTCACTGTCACTGCTATGGCGACGCCGCCCTTCGCACCTACCTGGACATCGTAGCCAAGGCCCAGAAGCAATACCCCAACAGCCCTTCGCGGCACACACTTGCGCATGCCCTGCTGATCACAGACTCGGACGTGCCACGCTTTAAAGAACTCAACGTCACCATGCAGACGTCCGCACAGTGGATCACCCCTGACCCATATAGCGAGATGCTGGTGAAAATCCTCGGTCCGGATGTGGTCAACACCGAGTGGGCGCGCATGAATTCCGTTCTGAAAGCCGGAGGCAGGCTGGCGCTCGGAACCGACTGGCCGGCAGCAGGCTACGTTTCGAGTTATCGTCCGCTCGAAGCTATCCAGGTGGCACTGACGCGGGCAATTCTCAAGCAGTACGGCGAGACGCAGTTCACCCCTATCATGCCGCCGGCAGACGAGCGCATCACCCTGGATCAAGCCCTCAAGGCCTACACGCTCGACTCGGCCTACGTATTGGACTTGGAAAAGACTACTGGCTCCCTCGAGGTTGGCAAACTGGCGGACATCGTTGTGCTGGAAAAGGACCTGTACAAAATTCCGCCGAGCGAGATCAGCACGACACAAGTGAAGCTGACGATGATGAACGGCGACGTCACCTACCGCGCAGAATAGTCGCGCGCTTCGGACCGCAAGGCATGACGCGTTGGCTTGGACCACTTCAGAATGCCACAGGCGCCGGTACTGGTGGTCTCTCACGTTTAAGTTCAGAAGTCACCACCAGCCTGAATTCGCTGATGCGCCGGGCATGAAGGCCGCAGGTTTCTATGGCTCTTCTTTCCCCCGCAGTCTGCCTGGAAAGCGGCCGTCAGTTTAGATAAGCTTCGTGACCGACACGTGGCAACCTGCCATTGTTGCCAAGTATGCCAACAAGTTGCCGAATAGCGCTGGCGATACCCGGAGCGGAGTCGTCCCCTCGTACGTTGCCGTAATATAACGCGTCTACTCCCAAAGGCAGCATGTCACTCGACGGTGACTGAGCCGACAACAGGATGATCGGGATTTGAGGGCATAGGGACTTGAATGCGCAGGCGATCATGCTCCCGTTGGCGATCTGATCGTGATAGATGACGAGGGCATCAGCCGCAAAGGCAGAGTGCAAGATATTTACTGCGTCCTGTTCTGTTTCTACTAGACGCAAGTAAAAGCCCTCCCGTATCAGACAGTCCCGCAAAAGAGAATCCAGGATGGCACTTTCGGAGAAGTACAGTAGCCTTGTTGCGGCATTTTCGTAACTTTTACTCTCGGTGCCTGAAAACATGGTGACCTCGTGAGTGCAGTCAACCGCGGAATGCGAATTCGTCAATCGATTCGGGACAATACATCATTCCTGTGACCGGCAACGCTGGATCACGGATCTGGGATAAACCTAGTCCGTCCCTGACATCTGAACAATAAGCCTTGCGCATATCAATCAATTCAACCCGAACCTGTGTACCAAGGCCGATATGCGTGCGAAATACCTGGCGCTGGATGGAGGAGGTATTTGCTTGAGTAGCCGACCGCCAGGTATTCCGACGCACCGCTATGGTTGGCGAATCATACGTCGTTCGTCCGGAGCGGGTCTGTCCAAGATTGCTCACCTAACTTTATTACTGCCGCAGGCGCCACGAACCAGGAAATCAGCGATCACCAGCTCTACGGGTTATGTCACGAGCATTAATCAGCTTAACCACGTGGTCTTCTCTGGCTTGGCAACAGTGGGCTAAGTGTCCCATAAGCTCGGACGAACGCTTTCGAATCACGCCAATAATCTGCTACCATGCGGTTCGGCGAGGTGGCGATGCCCCAATATGTGATCGAACGGGAAATTCCGGGCGCAGGAAATTTGTCGGACGCCGAACTGCAGGAAGTCGCCCGAAAATCGGTAAACGTATTAAAGGGGATGGGACCTGAAATAAAGTGGCTGCACAGCTACGTCACCGGCGACAAGTTGTATTGCGTCTACTTGGCGCCGGACGAGGAAGTGATTCGCGAACACGCCCGCCGTGGAGGGTTCCCCGCCAATCGGATCTCGGCGGTGCGTCGCCTTATCGACCCTAGTAGCGCCGATTGAATTATCTGTCGCTTCCGGTTCGAGGAGTGGCTTCTCCGCCGGAGTGAAGCGCCTCTTGGATTGCCTGTTCCACCGGCAAGGCCCAACCCTCCATCCATGCCGCAAGACCGGCAGCATCGCTGAGTGTTCGACGGGCGAATTCCAGAACCTTTTCCAGCTTATGTTGTTCGGCCGGAGTGAGAGGCGCACCCAATCGCTCCCGCAGTGCGGCCGCCGCTCCTGCGAAGCGGAGCGTTTGCGCGCCGTTTGATTGCGCTGCCGCGTTGGCGGCAAGACACTCCAGCACCCGCGCGATGCCCCGCTTATGGCCCAAATTGTGAAACATTTGGATGCTTTCACCATAAAGCCGTCGGGCTTCGCTATTGTCGCCCTGGTCCCAACTCAGGCCGGCTAAGTCGGACAGGGCGCTCGCGATGCCCCAGCCATCTCGCGAAAGGCTGAACGCCGCCAGGCTCTGCTCGTAAAAGGAACGTGCAGCCGTTAAGTCATTGCTTTCCCGGGCAACATCTCCGTGGTAGTTCAATGTCCAGGCGATACCTGCCACGTCGCCCACCTTGCGGAAAATCGCTAAGCATTCATCGTAAAGAGAGGACGCACGCGCGGCGTCGCCTTGCAGCTTCGCCACATTCGCCAGATTGCTGATAGCACGGGCAACGTCCGCTGGATCTCCCTCGGCTCTCCAGATGGCGACACACCTTTCCAACAGAAGGGACGCAGTAGCAAAATCGCCACGATCGCGGGCGGTTACGGCCAAAGCGTTAAGCGCGACCGCAACTCCGCGGTCATCGTTTAACTCGACACATGTCTCGAGACTTTCTTCGAGCAATCGATGCGCCGAATTGTAATCGCCCTGCTCGCCCGCCAGAACCGCGGCAGAGAACAGCAGGCGCGAGCGGAGTTTCGGACGCGCCGCAGCTCCTTCCAGCGCAAGGAGCCTGGCGATGCGGTTGCGGCCCTCGGTAAGATGTTCGCGTGTCTCCCAAAAGGGAAACAACGACGTACCCAGGCGCATTCCCCAGTCTGCGTCGCCGGCTTTGACAAGGTATTCGAGCGCGGCGCGGAAGTTATCGTGTTCGACCTCGAAACGGTCAAGCCATTCGGGATGAAGGGCCGCTTCCAGAGCACCTTCTTCTGCCAGCACCAGGTAATAAGCGGCATGGGACCGGCGAGTGGCAGCTGCATCATCGCTCGCGGCCAGACGTTCGAGTGCATACTCCCGAATGGTTGAGAGCATGACGAAGCGGGTTTCGCCGGCTGCGTCTTCCACCTGCTGCGCCAGGCATTTATCCACCATAGAAGCCATGCCGTCGAGTACGTCGAGACCCAGATCGCCCGCCGTATCACAGACGGCTTCCACCGCTTCCAGCGTGCAGCCGCCGAGGAACACCGAAATCCTGCGAAACAGCGTTTGCTCGGCGGGATTGAGAAGTCCGTAACTCCAGTCAACGGTGCCGCGAAGAGTCTGCTGACGGGTTGGTAGGTCACGGGCTCCGCCAGTCAGCAGGTTAAGGCAGCTTTCCAGGCGCGCCAGCATGGCGCTAGGCGAGAGCAGTTTGATGCGCGCCGCCGCAAGTTCGATGGCGAGAGGCAGACCGTCAAGGCGAGCACAGACGGCGGCGACAGCCGATGCGTTTTCATTGGTTAATGCGAAGTCGTGCTTCACCGCGCGCGCGCGTTCCACAAAAAGCGCGATTGAAGGAAGGCGCGAAAGCACATCCAGGTTGGGCAAGGATTTGGGATCCGGAAGCCGCAGAGGCGGCACCGGGAATTCGTGTTCGCCGTAGACGTGCAGTGGCGACTGACTGGTGACTACAACCTTGAGCTTCGGTCCTGCCGAGAGCAGGTCGGCTATATCCGGGGCGGCGGAGACAAGATGCTCAAAATTGTCCAGCAAGAGAAGCATGGGTTGGTCCAGGCCGCCAAGGTAGTCTTTCATGCTTTCCTGGGCCGACTTGTTGCCGGTTTCGCGCACCCCCAAGGTCTGCGCGATGGCCGAAGCGATCAATCCTGGCTCCCTGACGACGGACAGAGTAACGAAGCTAACGCCGGCTGGAAATCGCTTCCCGATTTCGCCTGCCACCTGCAAAGCCAGTCGCGTCTTGCCGATACCGCCAGGGCCGGTGAGCGTAACCAGTCGCACATCCTCGCGGTCCAGGAGTTGCCGTAGAGCACTCGCCTCCTGCTCGCGCCCGATGAAAGCGGTTCGCGGCACTGGAAGATTACTGGGACGAGGCTCCGAGCGGTGGACGGGCGCGTCAGCCAGTCGGTCGTGCACCGCTGCCAGGTCTCGAGCCAGGTCCCGCGTGGATGCGTAGCGCTGTTTCGGATCTTTAGCAAGACAGCGTTCCACTATCCAAACGAATGGCGCGGGCGCCTGCAACAGTCTTGGAGCCGTGCGCTCCGGCTCGTCTCTGAGGATGGCAGCGGCGGTTTCGGCGGCCGTGTTCTTTTGAAATGCTGGCGCTCCCGTCGCCATCTCGTAGAGCACGGAGCCAAACGAAAACTGGTCAGACCGAAAATCGAGTTTCGCGCCGTTTGCTTGCTCCGGTGACATATAACAAAGCGTGCCTATCACCGCTCCATCCGCGCTAATGGAGGTGGAGACATTCGTATCGGGGCCGCGATCCCCGGCCAACACCTTCGCTAAGCCGAAATCCAGAATCTTGGCGGTACCGTCCACGGAAACCATGAGATTGTCAGGTTTCAAATCGCGGTGAATGACACCGACCTCGTGTGCCCGTGCCAGCGCGTCCGCAACTTGTGCTGCAATCGCGATTGTTTTGCGAAACGGAATCGGACCGGACGTGAGCAACTCTCGCACGGTTTCACCACGAACCAGTTCCATGGCGATGAAGTGAGTGTCTGCCACGCAACCGAGCTCATAAATGGTGACAATGTTCGGGTGATTGAGCGCGGACGCTGAGCGAGCTTCCACCTCAAAACGGGTCACGGCTTCGGCATGCGAATGACGCTGCAAAGAAATCGTCTTAATTGCAACCTCACGGCCCAGACGTGTGTCCCGGGCGCGGTAAACCTCACCCATCCCACCGGCCCCCAATCGCTCAAGGATCTCGTAGGCGCCGAAGCGGCATCCGGGCGACAAAGTGGAGGGAACCGGATAAGGCGTGAGCGGCGGGTTCAATGAACCTCATTAACACAGCTGGAGCAGTCAAGCCGATTGCTGCTCTACGCTAGGTGTTCGCGGGGAATTGATCCAAGTCGATGCCGCGACGCATTGCAGCACCCTCCTCGGATTGTGGGCCTATAATACTCACAATTCTGGGGGAATTCATGGATATTCGAACAATGCAGCGCCCGCTGAAAGAGCAATATCGCCAAAATCCGGCGAGTTCGCGAATCACCCTGAAGGCACATGGCCGGCAGACGGACGCCCCCATCGCGTGCTCTGTTGATTTAGGAAGAGAGATCTATAAGGCACAAGCCCATCAGGGAGTTGGTGGAGCTGGCACGAGTGCCTGTTCGGGAGATTTACTTCTCGGTGCGCTGGCCGCTTGCGCACAAATTACCTGCCAAATGGTCGCCGCTGCGATGGGCATACCTACCGAAGGCATAGATGTAACCGTCGAGGGTGACTTAGACCTGCAAGGAACGTTGGGAATTTCCAAAGAGGCCGCTGTCGGATTTGAAAGCATCCGAATCAATTTCGACGTCCGCGCACCACAGGCGACCAAGGAACAGTTGAGCGCATTGCAGGAAAAAACGGAACAGTATTGTGTCGTACTCCAGACCCTGCAGCACCCTCCAAGAATGGATCACACCTGGGCGGAGCAGCAATAAGGAAGCGCTCATCCCCCACATCGTCCCTCGCAGCCAAAAGTTCGACGATAACGCCGTCTAACGGATGGCCAGTCGATTCGGGAAGACAGCTTTACCAGCCTCAGGAGTGAAATGTCACCCTCGCATCAGCGGTGAAATTAGCAGCGCCAGACGGCGGCCCACTGAAGGCCGAACTTAACGACAATTCCCACTCAAGCAAAAGAAGCCTGAGTGGGCCCGCACTCCACTTGTTCAACATTATTGCTGGGGCTGGGGTGTGACGGTGGTGGTCGAAGTAGTATCTTTTTTCACTGTGGGCGGCGGCGCGCTTGTCGTAGTTGTAGTGGCAGTTACCTGCGGCTGAGGCGTGGTTGTGGTGGTGGTCGAATCGGTCTGCTTCACTTCCGGGCCGGCTGGCGTCACCGTCGTATCTGTGGTTTGGGTGACCGGGGCCGGCGTTGTTGCCTGGTCCTGTGAAGTTTTGATGGTGGTGCTCTGGGTCGGGATTCCGGATGGATTCTGCGTCGTCGTAGTGGTGTTGGATTGCGTGTTGCTCTGTGCCATTACCGGCAGGGACAGGGTGAGCACAACGAGCGAGCCTAGAACGGCAGCAAACAGCTTCTTAGATATCATTCGATTCTCCTTCATGACTTTAGTCAAACACTATCCTATGGCCCCGCTACGGCTACATCTGTGCACAATTGCTCGCAGTGCCTTCCTATTTTCAAGTAATAATTCAGCCTATGAATGAAATGACGCAAGGAGAGGATGGGCCAGCCTATCAGGAGCCGGAACGATTGAAGACTTCGCCCGAAATCCACGAGGGCGGACAACGTATCTTCTCAAATCAGAATCTAAGATTCTGTACGGGTACGCGGGCCCAATTCAGTACATGAGGTATGCGCCATGCGCTTCCACCGCCCCGCCCTTCTGGCCGCTATAACAATTGCACTTTTCACCACCAACGGATTTTCTCAGCAAACCGCGTCTGACAATCGGTCCTCCGGAGTAAACAACCTCAATCACATCATTTTCATGCTCCAGGAGAATCGAGCCTTCGACAACTATTTCGGTAACCTCGCGTACTATCGGGTCTACGTTGACAACATTCCTGGCGCACAGATGAGCGACGTCAACGACCTTCACAATCTGCCGTCCGGCTACACCATCAATAATCCCCAAGGGCAAAGCTTCCCGCCATTTCATTCGCGCACTGAGTGCATCGAGGGTTTGAATCCTAACTGGAACGAGACGCACGTCGACATGGACCTGGTCGGCGGCGACTGGCTGCACCTGAGTGGCAGCTCGCAGTACCTGATGGACAAGTTCCTGCTCACCACCGGAGCCGCGCAGTACGATCCCACCGAGACCCGTCCGCTAGGCTATTACGACTGGACCGACTTACCCTTTTATTACGAGTTGGCAGCTCAGTTTGCCACCAGCGATACCTGGTATTCTCCGGCTGCAGACGCCACGGACATCAATCGTCCCTACCTCTTCGCCTCGACTTCGTTCGGAAACATCTTCGCCCCTCAGTCGAACGACCAACTTTGGGGACGCCCCACGATTTTCCGTTTGCTGCAGAATGCCGGGATCACCTGGCGTTATTACTACCAGGACAACAGCATCTACCTGGCACAGTGGCAGGACTGGAACAATCCGCAAATTCAAGCTAACGTGCGACCCATTCAGGAGTGGTATGACACCTTAGCGTTGCCTGACGCCGATACGGAACTCCCGCAGGTGGTTTTCATCGAACGCGCCAGCGCCACCGGTTATGACGAACATCCGGGTAATAACATTCAGTTGGGTTCAGCGCGCGTCCAGCAGATTTTGACCCCACTTCTTACCAGCACCGCGTGGCCGGATTCCTTGTTTATCCTCAGCTACGACGAAGGCGGCGGACTCTACGATCACACCGCACCCATCCTGGAGCCTCCGCCGGACGACAGGCCGCCCAAGCCCTTTGAGAGCCAGTTTTATATTCGCGGCTTGTTCAATGTGACCGGGTTCCGCGTCCCAGTCATCTTTGTTTCGCCTTACGTCAAACCGCACTACGTATCGCATCAGCCTACGGACTACACCAGCATCCTCAAGCTGATCGAAACCCGATTCGGCCTACACCCACTCTCCCATCGTGACGCAAACGTCGCCGATCTCACCGATCCGACGAACGGCCCCTTTGATTTCAGCGCGCCGCAGATGCTGCAGGTGCCTCCGCTGCCCACTCAGCCTACCAATGGAGCCTGCGACTACACCTTGGAGAGTTATCCGAACTAGGTCCGGTTACCATGCTTGACCTCAGACTTGGTCAACCTGAACCTGGCGGCTTCCTCAGGTTTAGGGGCTTACCTTGATTTGAGCTCTAAGGTGAAACACCCAGAAAGCTGGGCTCTCTCCTCTTACATCCACTTGCTCTCACTGGTTTATTCTTCATGACAAACCGCAGTGCGGCTGTGGGCGTAACCGCCGCCGTAAATGCGGGGCCCATCCCCCGGCCTCACGAGGTTCAAACATGTCTATCCGTAAGTACTTCCTCCTTCTACTTGCCGTCATGTCAATGGCAACCGTTGGTTTCTCGCAAGAAGCGGAGAGCGCTCCCGCCAATCCCGGCAACATCTCTGGGGTTGATCAGCCTTCGCCGGGGGCTTCGCCGGCGCGGCCTCAATCCAACCATGTAGTCGTCATCATGGAAGAGAACCGCAGCGTCAATCAGGCGATCGAGTACATGCCCTATCTCCGCTCCCTGGCTGATCAGTACGGGCAAGGACTGCAGACCTATTCGGATTCGCACGGCTCCTGGCTGGCTTACGGCGAACTAACCTCCGGCCTTGCGCCCTTCGGTGGCCAAGGCGATCATGGCCTCTGCACCGGAGACGGGTGCACGCAAACCATCACCATCGACAACCTGGTGAGGCGCCTCATCGCTTCCGGCAAGACCTGGAGAGGGTATTTCGAGTCCATGCCCTACATCGGCTACCTCGGATACGAGTACTCAAACTACGTTCGCCGCCATAATCCCTTCGCGTTCTATAGCGACGTGGTTTACAGCATCCCTCAGCAGCGCAACATGATGCCTTCCGTTCCCTACATGCTGGACGACATCGCCAACAACCGTTTGGCGAACTTCACCTGGATTACTCCCGACCTTGATCATGACGCCCACAACGGCACCACGGACCAGTTGGCGCTTACCATCGCTGATTACTACCTGCGCAGCTTTGTGCCACAGCTGCTGGCGAGCCCACCGTTCCAGCCCGGCGGCGACGGAGTTTTGCTGGTTACCTTCGATGAAGGCGAGCCGGGGACCGATAATTCCTGCGGCGGCAATCCCGATCCCAACGATTGCGGTGGTCACATTTGGAGTGTGGTTATCGGACCGAACGTGCGGCAGCACTACGTTTCGAATGTGCACTATATGCAGGGAAGCCAGTTTCGCATGATCTGCGATCTGCTGGGCGTGACCAATTGCCCCGGCGACGGCGCCGCCTCTCCCCCAATGGCGGATTTTTTCGGCGGATCGGGCATCCAGTAGCCGCAGCTGCATCTCGTCGACCGTGCGAATCGCATCTTATTCGCCACCACGAGCGAAGGAGCTGCTTTTACCAGCAGCTCCTAACCGCTGACTCCTACAGGGGTCGAGTCCCGCTTCCAACCCTGGGCGCGACTTCCGAATTTCCGTTCGATAGCCCACCTCATTCGAACTGTTTACGAAACTCGCCTAACATCCTCTCTAACTCGGAGACACGCTGCTGCAGGCTGGCGAGTTCTTCCTCCAGGCGGAGCATTCTTTCTTCGTGCTCGACGGCGTGCGACGAGGCCGGCTTGGAAATTGAGACGGTCTCCGTGTCACCCTCGACCTCTCCGCTAAAGAGGTGTGCATAACGTGACTCTTTAGTTCCGGGCTGGCGTGGCAAGACTTTGACCAGTGCGGGCTCACGCTGCGACAGTCGCTGCAGCGTCGATAACACGTCGGATATCTCCTCAAAGCGGAACAGCCGCTCGGTCCGTCCGCGCAACTCGCCCGGCGTCTGCGGCCCGCGCAGCAGCAGCACGCAGACAATGGCGGTTTCACCACGGGTGAAGTTGAAAACTTCCGACAGGCGATGCTCATACTTGGTGACGCGTGAGTCCGCCCCACAAGCCGGACCGGCCAACCGCTTCTGCTGCAAGGACTCGAGTGCCTGCCGCACCGCCTCTTCCTCCAGCTCCATCACCGGATCGCGGTTGTTCTTCTGGTTACAAGCATTCACCAGTGCATTCAGCGACAAAGGGTAGTAGTCCGGGGTAGTGACATCTTTTTCAACCAGCGCACCCAGCACTCGCGCTTCCGCGTTATCCAGAACAAAATTCAAAGGGGCCATTCCCTTCACAGTATTGGAAACAGGATGGACAGAGCAACTTGGCTGGCCAGGCCCGCCGATGCCCTACGAAAACCTGCCGTGACACTCCGATCGGTCTCAAGCCCGGCGTTCGTCCGCCAACGAAACAGGTTTTTGTCAGCCTGCTTCGACAGAACTCCATGTTTTTTCAGCCGCGAGTTTACAAATCGTTGACTTTTCGGTGACACGGCGAAAAGCCTGGCTGGCTAACATCTCTCTCAAGCCTGCGACCTGCAGGTATCTTCGGGAAGCCCATGCAATGCGGAGAATGGAAATGCGCCATAGACGTAACTTGCCGACACTGGTTCGGTCAACGGCAAACACACCCGGCGAGATCACGCCCTGCTCTCCTGAACCAAAGCCTTCACGGGATTTTTCTCTCACCAGGCGCGTGACACTCTGCGTCGCCCTGCTGGTTTTCTCCAGCGCCTTAGCCTTCAGCCAGACGAGCGAATTTCAGCCCAGCCTCACTGCTGGACCAACCGGGGTTCTGGTTCACAGCCAGTTCGGTGGGCAAATCTTCGGCTTTGATATCGATCAGAACGGCACCGAAGGCGTGTTGAGCGAAGCCAAGAGCCTTCCCAATGGGAATGTGCTGGCCGCCGTCGAGACCTTCGATCAGGCCAGCGGACGCATCCTCGATGTCGTTGCCGTAACCCAACCCACCCATGCGCAAGACGATTACCTTACCTTGGGCGTCGTCGGCAGCAGCGTTGGTCTCATCGCCCATCAACACGTGACTGGACAATTCGTGGCCAGCACCACCTTCAGTGTCCTGAATCCTCTCAGCACTAACCGTTTCACCGGCGTCTGGACTCCTCCGATCGGCAACCAGCACCTGATCATGCCGACGGGAATGAGCCGCAGCCAGGGAGTGCCTAACGTCGCGGTGTTTGCCTACGACAACAGCGGCCAGTTCATCCCGTATGTGTTCAGCTCCAACGTAGCCGCCAACACCTTCGGTCCGGTCATACACATCACCGATTCCACCAACTTCGGCAGCGTGCCTCCCGCTCTCGGATATGACAGTGCCACCAACAAGGCTGTGTTGGGCGGCGGGCGCGGATGCTTTGGCTGCAGGCCCATCATTGGCGTGGCCGATCTCACCGCCGGCACATTTTCTGAGTTCACCGGAACCGGATTTGGCTTTGTGAACGGAATCGCCATCGATGCAGCTGACGGCATAGCCTGTACCACAACCGAAGATGATGCCAGCGTGGAGTTTTACAATCTGGCGACGCAAACCGGATTCGCCGTGGAATTGCCCGGCTCAAATGGCATACAGAATTACAGCGGCGCCGATGTTGAGTTTGATTCGGTGCACAAGCTGTTCCTGATCGCCCAACCGGTCTCCAGCGTGGTGCCCAGCGGCAGCACCATCTACGTCTACGACATAAACGGGAACCTGCAGGAAACCATGAACGGCTTCAGCTTCTCCAACGCTTTCAATGTCGTTCCCGCACACATCGCGCTGCATCCCAGCCTTCGAACCGGATACATCGATGGTCCCAACTCAGGTGTGACCGAACTTCAAGCTTTCACCTATTAGCCGCCTGCTGGCGCCCACTCAACCTTTGTTGTTTGAGTGGGCGTCTCGTTGCGTGCGCTAAAGCTTCCGCTCTGACCCAAGCACCTACTCTCGATTTCCGGCGAACATCGTACCGCGCGGTGGTATCCTCGGCCATATCCCAGTTCTGGCCGCGTAGGAATTTGATTACGGAGAGTCGCCATGTATCGGAGATCTCTGCATTTCCTGCTGCGTGCAGCCAGCCTCTTGCTTCTCGCCGGCCTCGCCGCCGCCCAATCCAACCCCTGCAACGGCATCACCCTGGGACAGGAAGGAAGCCTGAACGGGTTCGTTCCCTTCCTCTCCAGCAGTTTATGGAATACCAATGTCGCTAATGCTCCTGTCGATCCCAACTCGGCCGCGATTATCAACTTCATAGGCAGCAGCAAGCCGTTACATCCGGACTTCGGGTCCGGCCTGTACAACGGCCAGACCATCGGCATCCCTTACATTGTGGTACCCGGTAACCAGCCGCTCGCTGAACATCAATTTCACCGCTTACGGCGACGAGAGCGATCCCGGGCCCATGCCGATTCCCCTGAACGCGCCCATCGAGGGCTATCCCAACCCGGGCAACGGCGATCGTCACGTGCTGGTGCTCGATAAGGGCAATTGCTGGCTCTATGAACTGTACGGCGCGTATACCGCAGGGCCGGGACAGTGGAATGCCGCCTCAGGCGCAGTATGGGACCTGGAGACCAACGAGCAGCGGCCTTACACATGGACCTCGGCAGATGCTGCCGGTCTGCCGATCTTCCCTGGACTGGTGCGCTACGACGAGGTAGCCGCCGGCGTTATCAAGCATGCGATCCGCTTCACCTTGCAGTACAGCCAGCAAGCGTTCACTCCGCCGGCATCGCACTGGGCCGCGAATTCCAGCAATCCGCTGGCAGCGCCCATGGGCATGCGGCTGCGGCTGAAGGCCAGCTTCGACATTTCCAGCTATCCGCCGGAAGATCAGGTCATCCTCACCGCCCTGAAGCAGTACGGCATGATCATGGCAGACAACGGCAGCTCAATGTTTATTGGCGGCGATGTCGACCCGCACTGGAATAACGACCACCTTGGCCAGTTGCGGAACGTGACCGCTTCCGACTTCGACGTGCTGCTGATTTCGCCGCTGTACACCCCGCAGAATGTTCCGACCGGACCGAATCCGACGGTGAACAGTTTCACCGCCACGTCATCGGGAGGCGCCGGTCAACCGGTTACGTTGAGTTGGAATGTAACCAATGGCGGCTACTACGTGGTGTCCCCGGGCGTGGGTGCGATTCGCGGGACGACCGTGGTGGTTTATCCGCGGACGACGACGATGTACACGCTGTATGCGACGAATCAATATGGGAGAGTGACGGCGACAGTGACCGTCACGGTGCCGTAGAGGTGGCGGGGCTGCATCGGGGTGCAACCTGAGGGCTTTCCGATGACGACGGCTTGTGTCAGGGCAAGACTTCGATGGTTTCGGGATCGTTGGCTTGTGTCAGGGCACGACTTCAGTCGTGCCGTCAGCACACCAAAATAAATGGGGGCTTCAGCGCCTGCACGCATTGCGCAGCGTCTGAGGCCCCCTGCTTACTGAACCGAAACTTACCGCACCACGCCTTCCAGAGGCGAACTCGCCGTCGCATACAGCTTTCTGGGCATGCGGCCGGCGAGGTATGCCTGGCGGCCAGCCATTACCCCATTCTTCATGGCTTCGGCCATCAGGACCGGGTCTTGCGCGCCGGCAATGCCGGTGTTCATCAGCACGCCGTCAACGCCAAGCTCCATTGCAATCGCGGCATCCGATGCCGTTCCCACGCCCGCATCCACGATCAACGGGACGTCGGTGATAATCTCGCGCAGAATGCGGATGCTGGCCTGGTTCTGCAATCCCAGGCCACTACCGATCGGAGCACCAAGCGGCATCACCGCAGCGGCCCCGGCATCAACCAGCCGCTTGGCAACCACCACGTCATCCGAAGTGTACGGAAGAACCGTGAAGCCCTCTTTCACCAGCACGCGAGTCGCTTCCACGGTGGCCTGCACATCGGGATAAAGCGTCTGCTGATCGCCAATGACCTCGATCTTTACCCAGTCAGATAGCCCCACCTCGCGCCCCAGCCGTGCGGCGCGGATGGCCTCGTCCGCGGTGTAGCAGCCGGCGGTATTGGGCAGCAGAAAATATTGCTTGGGGTCGATGAAGTCCAGCAGCGACTCCTTGCTGCGGTCCAGATTGACCCGCCGTACCGCAACCGTAACCATCTCCGCGCCGCTGGCGGCGATGGCGCGCGCCGTCTCCTGACCCGACTTGTATTTACCCGTGCCCACGATCAGCCGCGAGCGAAATTGCTTGCCTGCAATGATGAAGGAGTCCATGGTTCAATTTTACAGGGACGGAAGGCGCGGCGCAGTGATTCTCCACACTCGCTTCGCACGCTTCACCATGCCGTTGTCGGCAGCGGTGCCAGAACGGCTCGCGCCCCGACATCTACATTCGCGCTGCCTTCACCCTGCCAGGATGGCGCGGGTCATACCCTGCCACCACGCCGGATTCACCCGCCATGCATAGATGGCCACGCTCTGCAGCATGATCATCGGAGGAAGCGCGTAGAGATAGACTTTGTTTACCCGCCCATCCACCACCCAATCGCGCACCATGCCGGCTACGATAAGCAGGTCCAGTCCGGCGTAGAACAAGCTGTGGTTGTACCAGAAGTCGAACCGGCCAATGGCAGCGTCCATCAGTACGCAGGTCGCCATGAAGACAAGCCGCCGATGATACTCCGGCTTCTTCCTCCAATAAATTGCCAGGGCCATGCAAATGCCAAAGACCAGCATGTCCTCGAAGGGAATCGACAAGAACGAATCAACCCCTTTCTGATGCAGCACCGTCGCGTCGAAGCGAGTCATAACAACCGCAGTGCTCACGCCTAGGCCAATCATCAGGACGGACAGGCCGGCCCCAAACCAGCCCAGGGTCCTGTGCCAGCTCACCTTGTGCGCCCGCACCAGGCCCGTCTGGGCGATGAACAGCACGATCCAGGTAGCGAACGCCGAACCATGCATCCACAACAGCAACGGTCGTGGCGGATTGGCATGAAACAGGCTGTCGCCGATGGTGTGGCTGAAGCCCCAAACCACGAGTCCGGCCATGACCAGCGACATGGTGAAATAGAAATACCGGCGTAAGAACTCCTGGAACCGCGCCTTGATCCCTTCCGCGCTGGCAACACGGCCAGCCAACGCCACATTTCCCGTCGTCATCCTTTTCCTCTTTCTTGCCGCCGGGGCATTCCGGACGAACCAGCCCCACGACAGCCTCGCCGCACCGACGGCCGATTCTGTTGCGACTTGCACTCTCTTCACTGCTGGAAGTTGGCGTACTATACCGCAGCCTTTTTGCCTGCGCTATCAGCGAATCGTGACTGTGCGAATCCACCACGTCGAGACCATTCCGTTCGCCCTGGACTAGCCCAAACGCGCCTTCCGCTCCGTCCGAGCGCCGCTTCGTTTGACCCCCTTTCCTTCGCTTCCCTACAATCAAGGATTCTGCACTCATACAGGGAAGAATCCATACATGCCGCTCGAGCTCTATAACACGCTGTCCGCCAAAGTCGAAGAATTTCAACCCATGCAAGACAACACCGTCCGCATGTACGCCTGCGGGCCCACGGTGTACGACTACGGCCACATCGGCAACTTTCGCACCTTCGTCGTGGTCGATACGCTGCGCCGCTTCCTCAAGCAGAGCGGCTTCAAGCTGCAGCACGTCATGAACATCACCGACGTGGACGACAAGATCATCCGCAATGCCGCTCGCGACGGCGTGAGCGTGCAGCAATACACCAAGAAGTATCGCCAGGCCTTTTTGGAGGACGCCGACTCGCTCAACATCGAGCATCCTGAGTTCCTGGTGAACGCCACCGACCACATCGAACAGATGGCCGCCTTCATTGCCGCGCTGGTGGACAAAGGGTTATGCCTACCGCACCGACGACGGATCGTACTATTACCGCATTGCCAAGTTCCCCGAGTACGGCAAGCTGTCGAAGAAGGACTTTGCCGGCATGAGCGACGGCGCGCGCGTCGACGTTGACGAGTACGACAAGGACAACGCCCGCGATTTCGCCCTGTGGAAGGCGCCCAAGCCGGGCGAGGCGTCATGGGAAACCGAGATCGGGCCGGGACGTCCCGGCTGGCATATCGAGTGCTCGACCATGTCGATGCAGTATCTGGGCGAGAGCTTCGATCTGCACGCCGGCGGCGAAGACCTGATCTTCCCCCACCACGAAAATGAGATTGCGCAATCGGAAGCCAAAACCGGCAAGCTCTTCGCCCGGCATTGGCTGCACTCGCGCTTCCTGCTGGTGGAAGGCGAAAAGATGGCCAAGAGCGCGGGAAATTTCTTTACCGTGCGCGACCTCATCCTGATGGGTCACAAGCCGTCGTCCATCCGCTTTCTGCTGATGTCCGTTCCCTACCGCAAACAGCTCAACTTCACCTTCGACGGCCTCACCCAGGCAGCCAACTCGGTGGAGCGACTGCGCAACTTCAAACTGCGGCTGGAGACCGAGCATTTTCCCGATGGCAACAACGAGACCATTGCTGAGATCGCGAAGAAAACGTCGGAGGAAATGCGGGCAGCCTTGAACGACGACCTGAATACCGCGCGGGCGCTGGGAGCGGTGTTCGACATGGTGCGCGACGTGAACGCCGCAGCCGATGCCGGCACGTGCGCAAGGGAGACGTTCCGGCGCTGCTACAGGTGCTGCAACAGTTCGACGAAATTTTCGCCGTGCTGAAAGATGACGATGCCGCCAAGGTCCGCACTACCGTCGAGTGGGCGACGAGCCGAGGGACTGGCGGACAAGATCAGCCCCGAGACGGCTGAGTTGGCGAAGGCGGCAGCCCTGTCGGATGACGCCATCGAAAAGCTCGTGGCCGAACATTCGCAAGCCCGCAAGGCCAGAGACTTCGCCCGGTCCGATGCCATCCGAAACGAACTGGCGGAGAACGGCGTCATCCTGGAAAACACGAAGGATGGCGTGCGCTGGAAGAGAAAGTGAAGCAGCCGTGGTCAGTGCGTGACAAGTTGGCTAGTAACGCCGGGTCCGCAAAAAAGCAGTCCATCACCAGCCCGTCGGACTGCTAAAAACTCAGATGATGCAAACTCTGCGTCAGAGCGGGCTTCTCAGGCTGTTGAAAAACTCGAATGATGCGAGCTTCCTGTCAGGGCACGGCTTTAGCCGTGCCGATAAGTCCCTTTTATGTTCGGCGGCGAGGCGGACTTCAGTCCGACGAGCCGTGCCGCCAGCCGAGCACCAGCCACTGCCTACCGGCCATTGATCTTAAACGCCTTGATCACGATGTCGTTGGGCTGGTTTCCTACCGGGATCAGTGTCACCAGCGCTCGATCTGCACTGATCTTGGAATTGTCACGCGTCTTGACCGTGCGCACCACGGCGACGTCCCCAGAGTTCGAGTCCACTACCAGCAAATGCCCTTCATCGGGCGTGAGCGCCAGCGCATCTGGCCGGCTCCCCACCTGTACCGCTCCGATCACGCGCCCTTCCTCGATGGCATATACGCTCACTGTGTCTGAACCAAAGTTCGTCATGTAGAGCAGCGTATTGTCGGCGGTGACGATTCCTTGCGAGGGATTGTTCCCGATGAGATAGCTGCCGCCAACCTCGTTGGTGCCGGTCTCGATAATCGAGAAGTTGTTGCTGTTGAAGTTGCTGACGAACAGCTCGCCTCCATCCGGCTTCAGCGCCAGGTGAACCGGCAGCTGCCCCACGTCGAGATACGCCAGCAGGCGCCCGGCCTGCAGATCGATTGCCGCGACCTGGTTCGATCCCGGACAAGCCACAAACACCTTGCTGTTGTCGGGAACGATGGCCAGGTCCTGCGGTTGCTGGCACACCGATATCGTGTTGCGCAACGTCATGGTCTCGGCGTCGATGATGGAAATCGTGTTGTCGGCGCGATTGCTCACCACCGCAAGCTTTCCGTCGGTAGAGACCTTCGCCATTCCTGGCCCGCCCCCGACGTGGATGGTAGCGATGACCGCGCGCTTCGCAAGGTCGATGACCGAAACATTCGCCGAGCCGGAATTGGCCACATAGGCCCGTTGCCCGTCCGGCGCGACCGCAACATAGTAAGGCGCACGATGAACGCCGATGACTGCGACCTGCTGGTTGGTCTCCGCGTTCAGAACGCTGACGTTGTTGGAGTCGGCGTTAGCCACGTAGATTTCGTTGCGGGTAGGGACTGGCGGAGAGGCCCGTAGGTCCGGCGCCCACCGGAATGGTCTTTACATTACGCAGCTGCAACAGGTCGATTACGCTGACCGAGTTGCTCTTGCCATTGGTGACGTAAGCGTACTCGTGATAACCGGGCGCAACCTCTTGACGAGAATGGCAGCCTGCGCCGCGGCCAGCGCTGCCATTAGCAGCAACAGACACGTGCTCGTTCGAACTCCGCTCGGCCACAGCCATCGCTGCGCCATCAGCGAGCGGCAGCGGTTCCAGCGCTTGCGTTGACGGCGGCGGCACGGCGTGCCACCGGATCCGCGACCGGTTCGGCCACGGTGCGGCCCAGCACGTTGGCAATCTGCCGCACTTCGGTCCATCAACTGATCGAACTGATCCGGGTAGAGAGATTGCTCGCCATCGCTTAAGGCGCGATCGGGATCGGGATGTACTTCGATGATCAGGCCGTCGGCTCCTACCGCAACCGCAGCCCGCGAGAGCGGCGTAACTTTGTTGCGCTTTCCCGTTCCGTGGCTGGGATCGACCAGGATCGGCAAGTGGCTCAGCCGCTGCACCGCCGGCACCACGCTCAGGTCAAGCGTATTGCGGGTGTGGTCGGCAAAGGTGCGGACGCCGCGCTCGCACAGCACCACTTCGTAGTTCCCTTCGCTCATGATGTACTCGGCCGCCATCAGGAACTCTTCCAGCGTCGCCGACATGCCGCGCTTCAGCAGCACCGGCTTGCGGGTGCGCCCGGCGCGCTTCAGCAGCGAGAAGTTCTGCATGTTGCGGGCGCCGATCTGGATCATGTCGGCGTACTTCTCCACCAGGTCCAGCGATTCGTTGTCGACAGCTTCGGTAACAATCAGCAGGCCAAAGTGATCGCGGATCTCGGCCATGAATCTTCAGCCCGTCTTCCATCAGGCCCTGAAACGAATAGGGCGAGGTACGCGGCTTGTAAGCGCCACCCCGGAAGAAGCCGGCTCCGGCCTTGGCAACCCGTTCAGCCGTGGCAAAGGCCTGCTCGCGGCTCTCGATAGCGCAGGGCCCGGCCATGACCGCGAGTTCGTTCCGCCTATCGTCACGTCGGAGTTGGCGAAGCGGACAATCGTATCCTCTTCCTTTAGATCACGACTGACCAGCTTGTATGGCTTGCTGACTCGGATGACTTCCTGCACACCCTGCATCTCGTCGAATGTGCCGGTGTCGATTTCGCCTTCGTTGCCGGTGATGCCGATAGCGGTGCGCTGCGCCCCAGGAATGGAGTGGGCGCGCAAGCCTAAACTTTCGATCTTCTGACATACGCTGCGAACCTGCTCTTCGCTCGCGTTTGCTTTCATGACAATAAGCATGGGAGACCTCTGTTAACGCTTAGTGTATCGTTCCGGGGGCAAGGCGGCAATGGAAGGCAATTCCTCCGAAGAGGGATTTATTCGTCATCGCGACGGAGGAAAACGGCTTTGCGTCCCTCCGCGTCTTTCAATCTGCCGCAAACTCGAATGGTGCAAGCCTTGTATCACGGCACGGCTTCACAGGCTGCTGAAACTCGGACGGAGTGAGGTTCGTATCAGGGCACGGCTTCACAGGCCGCTGAAATTCGGACGGAGTGAGGTTCGTACCAGGGCACGGCTTCACAGGCTGCTGAAACTCGGACGGAGTGAGGTTCGTACCAGGGCACGGCTTCACAGGCTGTTGAAACTCGGACCGAGTGAGGTTCGTATCAGGGCACGGCTTCACAGGCCGCTGAAATTCGGACGGAGTGAGGTTCGTACCAGGGCACGGCTTCACAGGCTGCTGAAACTCGGACCGAGTGAGGTTCGTACCAGGGCACGGCTTCACAGGCTGCTGAAACTCGGACCGAGTGAGGTTCGTATCAGGGCACGGCTTCAGCCGTGCCGATATAGTCTTTTTTATGACCGTAGGCGAGGCGGACTTCAGTCCGACGAGCCGTCCAGCCGAGCCATTCAGAGTTGCACACCTGACATTGCTCCACCCAACATCACTTGATCCACAATCTCGAACTCACCCACGACCCAATAGGCACCCACCTGACTTTGCCGGCGGCTCATGGCTTGCCTCGTGATACAAGGATGGGCATGGCTACTCCCGCGAACGGCCCCACGGATGATCGGCTGACGCTCATCTCCCTCTCCGCTTTAGCCTGTATCGTCCAGGACATCTTGCACGAAGGCCTGGGACACGGCGTGACCGCCTGGATCAGCGGGGCGCATCGCGTGACCATGAGTACCGTCGCGCTGCAAAGCGATATCGAGACGCGCTGGATTTCCGCCAATGGCACGCTCGTGAATCTGGTCTTCGCGGCGATCTTCTGGCTGCTGCTACGCAGTGGTCAACGCTATTCGCCCACGCTCCGCTACTTCCTGGTCTTGGTCATGATGGGAAATCTTTTCACCGGCACCGGCTATTTCCTGTTTTCCGGGGTGGCGAATTTTGGCGATTGGGCAGCCGTGATCCAGGGGTTGCAGCCTTACTGGCTCTGGCGGACGGGACTCATCGTAGTGGGCGCCATTTCCTACTACGCGTCCATGTTGCTGGTCGCGGTCGAGCTGAAAGCCTTTCGCCGGCCCGACGAAAATTGGCGGCGTATTCGTGCTCTGTGCTGGACTCCCTATTTCACCGACGGAGTTCTGGCGGGAGTGGCGGGATTGCTGAACCCCGCCGGGCTGTTCTACGTGATTGCTTCCGCGCTGCCCTCGACCTTGGGCGCCAACGCCGGATTGTTGAGTCTGCCTGGTCTGATGTTCGGCAGGAAAATCGGTTCAGACCAACCGCTGGCGCCCATACAGCGCAGCCCTGCCTGGATCGCCGCCGGAGCCATTGCCAGTTTGCTCTTCATCTCTATCTTGGGACGCGGCCTGACCTGGTCGCGATGACTTCCGCCGCTGCGCGTGCGGAGCTCTCCGCCAGTCACGGTTCGGTTCCGCTGCGCTCGTGAGTTGAGGTAAATCTGGAAGGCAGGTCCCGCCCTTCGCCAAATCCCAAGACCCAAAACTCGCTATCACCCAGATCGGCGCGCTCCAGCAGTTCTCTCAACACTTCGGGAGGTTCATCCTCACCGTCGTCCGCCAGGGAGAAGGTGCCGAAGTGGCTGGCCACACTGACTTTCGACCGCAGCTTCCCATGCGCCTCCACCGCGTCAGCCGGCGACATGTGCACTTCCCCCATAAACCACTCCGGACGATACGCGCCAATGGGAAGAATGGAGAGGTCGATCTCCGGAAAATGCTCCGCGATCTGCTCGATGTGCGGTCCCGCTCCGGTGTCTCCAGCGAAATACAGAGTAACGTCTTCAGTCTGCACCACGAAGCCACACCACAGGGTGCGGTCTCGAAAAAATGGATTGCGGCCGGAAAAATGCTGCGCCGGAACGGCGGTGATCCACATGTCGCTGCGCGCCGCCGCCTCCTGCCACCAGTCCAGCTCCACCACGTTGCCAATGCCATGTTTAGCCAGCAAGTGACCGTTCTTCAGTCCGGTGTAGATGGTGGGGCGATGCTCGCCTGCAATTCTGCGCAGGCTGACCAGGTCCAGGTGATCGTAATGATCGTGACTCAGCAGCACCAGGTCAATCGGCGGCAGATCCTCCAGCCGAATGCCGGGTGGCCGATGACGGCGCGGTCCGATCCACGACAGCGGGCTGGCGCGTTCCGCCCAGATGGGGTCAGTCAGGATGTTGATTCCGTCCAGTTGCAGAAGAAATGTCGTGTGATTCACGAAGGTAACGCGTAGACGCTCCGAGTTTTGCGGAGGTGAAGGTCCAAAAGCCGCGCCGGTCCAGCGCCGCCACGGTCCCTGCCGCCGTGAGACCAGCCAGCGCAGTAGTGCGCCAAAACCATGGCGCCGTGGGACCAGGTTGCGAAAATGCCTGCCGTCAAAATGAGAAGGGAGCATCTTCATTTTGTACGAAGTCAGACTGCAAATTGTTGCCGATTATACCGTCAGCGTCCAAACTGCCGAAAACCCGCCTTGGCTCAGGAACTCGCTTTCAGGCAGCGGCCTTCAGGCCGGCGTCCGCGATTTCAGGTAGAGCTGGCCTTCAGGCCACGTCTAAGCCATTTATTTCTAGAGCTGAGTCGGCTTTCAGCCGACGACACCTCCTCTCAGGGCTCGAGGTAAGCTCACAATTTCAATCTGCCCTCAAAGGTCCGCTACCATTGCCAGCGGGTAACAAACCCGTCACAATCGAGATGCTAGGCAAACTCCGGCTGCGACCGGAATACCGCTCGGCTCCCGCTTTTACAAATGTATGCCAATGCTCCAGGGTACGCGGATGAAAAACCAGTTTTGGACAGCGCCCAACCAGATCACGCTGTTGCGGCTGATTTTCATACCCTTTGTCATCATCGCGGTTTTCGACGGAGATTGGCTGTGGGCCTTGGGATTGCTACTGGCGGCGGCACTCAGCGACGCCTTGGACGGCTTACTGGCCCGCGCTCTGCATCAGCAGACACTGCTGGGACAATACCTCGATCCCTTGGCCGACAAACTCTTGCTCAGCTCTCTGTTTCTCGTGCTGTCATTCGTGAAGAAGATACCCTGGAAGTACACCGTGGTCGTTTTCAGCCGCGACCTTTGCATTGTCGCCACCGCCATCGTGCTGTACGCCACCGTCGGCTTTCGCGATTTCCGGCCCAGCATCTTCGGCAAAATCAATACCGCCTGCCAGATAGCCGCCGTCTTTTTCGTTGTGCTGTGGCAAGTGCACCCGGCCCTTTGGGTGCAGTTGCTGGTGAAGTTCTTCCTCTACGCGACCTTCACTTTCACCACCATCTCGGGAGTGCATTACGTCCTCATTACCGGCCACAAGCTGCGAAAAACCCAGCCCAAGCCCGCGGCCTGAAGATGAATCCACAGCTCGACTGCCGTAACTGATCTCCTTTGTGACCACCGACCGCCATCATCGCCTGCAAGTGATCTTCGCCTTCGCGCTGGTCTACGTGTTCTGGGGATCAACCTACCTTGCCATCGGCATTGCCGACCAGGAACGCCTTCCCCCTGCCGTCATGTGCTGCCTGCGCTTCGCTATTGCCGGACCGCTTATGCTGGCAGCCTGCGCCGCTCTCGGCCGCAAAATCCGCATTACCGTACAGGAAGGGATTCGACTCGCCACCATCGGCTGCCTCCTGCTGGTGGGTGGAAACTGCGGCTTGGCCTGGGCCGAACAATGGGTGCCCACGGGCTTTGCCGCACTCATCGTCGCCGTCACCCCCATCTGGTTCCTGTTGCTGGAGACCTTTGTCTTCCGCGGCGACCGCCTCTCGCGCCGTGGAATTGTCGGAGTCGCATTGGGGCTCGCCGGAGTTGCCGTGCTGTTCTGGCCCCGATTTTCCGAGCGCACCACCCTCGGCATCATGCCGCTGCTGGGAGCTTGCACCTTGCTGCTCTCGTCGCTGAGCTGGTCCATCGGCTCGGTGGCCTCACGCAAGTGGCAGATGAAGGTCGACCCCTTCACGTGCCACAGGGTGGGAGATGGTCTTCGCCGCCATGGGCAACGCCCTGGTGGCCCTGGTCACCGGCGAGCACCATCGCATCGTCCTCACCCACCGCGCCCTGCTGGCCGTGCTGTATCTCGTGGTGTTCGGATCGTGGGTGGGATACACCGCTTACATCTGGCTGCTGAAGCATGTCCCCACCGCCAAGGTGGCGACCTACGCGTACGTAAATCCCCTGGTCGCGGTGTTTCTGGGATGGCTGGCTTGCATGAGCGGCTGGACGGCTACATGTTCGCCGGCACCGCCATTATCGTAGGTGGCGTGGCCCTGGTAACCACCGCCAAGGTGCATGACGGCGGCAAGGAACTGGCTAAGCGAGCCATGTCGGAACTGGGGAGCTACTGAGCACGAGAAGTCGATCACCCTGAGAGGAGCACTAGTGCTCTTGGCTCCCACTCAATTCTCTATGCCCTCTGTGCCTCTGTGGTGAACAGTCCCGATGCGGATGTCGCTCTGGCTTTCGTCCTCCCACTCCAGAAAAGCGCGGAACGCCGCGCCACGATGGCTGTAGCGCGCCTTCTCTTCGGCGGTAGAGTTCGGCGAACGTCTTGCCGATCTCGGCAAAGTAAAACAGGGGATCGTAGCCGAAGCCGTTGGTTCCTTTAGGAGCACGCAACAATCATGCCTTCGGCTTGCCCGTGAAACGTCTCCAGGGTGTGCCCGTTGCGGGAAGCAGCAATCACGCAGACGAACCGCGCGGTGCGAAATTCCTCCGTCACCTCATGCATTTCGCGCAGCAGTCGGGAATTGTTGGCCTCGTCGTCAGAGTTGCCCGAGTCCTCGGGCGCGTTGTGCTCGTCGGCGGCGTAACGGGCCGAGCGCACGCCGGGCTTACCGCCCAGCGCGTCGACCTCCAGGCCGGAATCGTCGGCGATGACAATCTCGCCCTTCCGCGTACTTGCTGTAGAACTCGGCTTTCTTGCGGGCGTTCGCTTCGAAGGTCGTGCCGTCCTCCACTACCTCGGGCAACGACGAAAAGTCCGGCAACATCTCGACCTGCACATCATGGGCGCGGGCCGCTCCCACCAGATCGCGTACTTTCCCCGCATTGGAAGTGGCCACCAGCACGCGTTTCATCACAATCTCTCCTGGCGATCAACCTATCAGATATCACGGCGCCAAGGCTGGCGCGTTTTCCCGTGCTGCTGCCGGACAACCAATCACCAGCAGACACTTGTTGCCTCCTGAATGTTCATATTCGCTGTCATCCTGAGCGTTCATATTTGCTGTCATCCCGAGCGTTCATATTTGCTGTCATCCCGAGCGTTCATATTTGCTGTCATCCTGAGCGCCAGCGAATGACCCCTATCCCCTCGAAGCTGCCGCGCCTGGGGACACATTTTCCAGCATCCTGTTACCCACCCGGCCAAACCGGCCCACGGCGTATTCAATTCCCCAAGTTTTCTAGCAAGTTCACTTACTTTTAATCAACGGTTCAACAGTAGTTCACCTCCCTCCACTATCAAGGTACGACCTCAGTATCCGTGCCTGGGGAACCGAATAGGGTGAGGAGAACTATGCGTCAGTTTCTTGCAAGTACGTTAATGGCGGTCATGACCTTCGGACCGCTGGTCAACGCCAATGCCGCCACACCGGCACGTCCGGCGGCCAAAGCTTCCTCCGGGGATACCACAACCCCCATCCAGCACCTGGTCGTCATCTTCCAGGAAAACGTTTCCTTCGACCACTACTTCGGCACCTATCCCAACGCCACCAATCCGGCGGGCGAGCCGGCCTTCACGCCCTTCCCGAACACCCCGGGCGTCAACGGCCTGCTGGGAACGCTTGCTCACCAGCAACCCGAACCTCAATCCGGCCAACGGGCACGGGCGCGACCAACCCCTTCCGCCTCGATCGCTCGCAGGCCGCCACCGCCGACCAGGATCACGACTACACGCCCGAGCAGACTGGCATTCGACAGCGGCCTGATGGACCTGTTCCCGCTCAACACCGGTACCGCCGGCCCGCCTCCCACCGGTGGTGGCAATCGTTGACACCACCGGTCTGGTGATGGGCTACTACGACGGCAACACCGTAACCGCGCCTGTGGAACTACGCTCAGCACTTCGCCATGAGCGACAACTCGTACGACACCAACTTCGGTCCCTCCACCCCCGGCGCCATGAACCTGATTTCCGGCCAGACCAACGGCGTCACCCAGAACGAAAACGGCACCGGCGCGATCATCGCTGATGGCAACGGCGGCTACACCGTCATCAGCGACGCCGACCCGCTCGGCGATGTCTGCTCCACCACCACGGGCGAAGTTTTCCAGATGGGCGGCAAGAACATCGGCGACCTGCTGAACACCGCCGGCGTCAGCTGGGGCTTCTTCGAAGGCGGCTTCGATCTGACCATCACCAACCCCAACGGCACCACGGGCTGCCACCGCTCGCACCACTTCGCTCGATCACCGGCACGAACAAGGCCGACTACATTCCGCACCACCAGCCGTTCCAGTACTACGCCTCCACGGCCAACCCGCAGCACACGCGTCCCACCTCCGTCGCCACCATCGGCCAGCAGGGCGATGCCGGCAACCACCAGTACGATACTCACGACTTCTTCGACGCCGTCACCGCGGGCAACTTTCCCGCCGTCAGCTTCCTGAAGGCGCCCGGCTACCAGGACGGACACGCCGGCTACTCCGATCCGCTCGACGAGCAGACGTTCATCGTCGACACCATCAACTTCCTGCAGCAGCGCTCCGACTGGGCCAGCACCGCGGTCGTCATCGCCTACGACGATTCCGACGGCTGGTACGATCATCAGCTTGGCCAGATCGTGAACACCTCGCAGACCAGCGCCGATGGACTGACCGGCGCCGGCCTGTGCGGCATCGGTTGCTCCTCTGCTGGCCGGCATCAACGGCTCCTCACGCCCAGGGACGTTGCGGTTACGGTCCGCGTCTGCCCATGATGGTGATCTCGCCTTACGCCCGCCAGAACTACGTTGACCACACCATGACCGACCAGTCGTCCATCATCCGCTTTGTGGAAGACAACTGGCTTGGCGGCGAGCGCATCGGCCATGGATCGTTCGACACCATCGCCAACTCCATCGCTTCCATGATGAACTTCGTGCAGCCCAACACCTGCAAGCGTTACGTGCTGCTCAACGACACCACTGGTTTGGTTACCGGAAACGGCTGCACTCAGTAGTTTGCCGTCGTCCTCCCAGGAAACACGTTCGAACCACGGCATTGGATGCAGAGAGAACCCGCTCTGCATCCAATTTCCGTTTTATGAATTACCCTATTCCCATCAGGTGACTTGTTGACCTCACGACGAACCTTCCTGAAGCAATTCTCCACCGTTGCGGGCGGCTTCACTCTGGGCCAGCGTTCTATCTTCGCCATGAACCACGCCATGGCGACCCCAGCCAACACTCTCAACGTCAGTACCCTGCCGACCTTTGTCGATCCACTGCCCATTCCTGCCGTTGCCAAGCCCAGCGGCATGCGGCCGCTGCCTTCGTCGCCAGCCACCAATCTGCCGTACTATCGTCTCGCCGCCCAGCCGGTCGAGGTGAAAATTCATCGTGACTTGAAGCCCACCCGTTTCTGGTCCTTCGGACCCTCCGTGCCGGGCCCGACTTTGGAGTTTCGCAGCGGCGAGCCCGTTTTGGTGGAGTGGGCCAACCAGTTGCCGGAGCAACATTTCCTGCCCATCGACCACCGCCTGCATGGCGCCGAAGCCGACAAGCCGCAGGTCCGCACCGTAGCCCACATGCACGGAGCTATGGTTCCCCCCGACAGCGACGGCTACCCCGAAGACTGGATCGTGCCCGGCAAGTCGCAGCTCTACCACTATCCCAACCGGCAGGAGGCTGCCACGCTGTGGTATCACGACCACGCCATGGGCATTAATCGCCTTAACATTTATGCCGGGCTGTTCGGCATGACCATGCTGCGCGACCATGTGGAAGACAGCCTCAACCTGCCGCGCGGCAAGTACGAAATTCCGCTGGCCCTCTTCGATCGCCTGATCACGCCCGCCGCCCAGCTTTATTACCCCGTCTCCGGCAAGCCGGACGCACCCTGGGTGCCCGAAGTGTTTGGCGACGCCATCCTGGTCAACGGCAAGCTCTTCCCTTATCTCGAAGTCGAGCCGCGTAAGTATCGTTTCCGCGTGTTGAATGCATCCAACGGCCGCTTCTATCACCTCTCCCTGCAGAACGGGATGCCCTTTCAGCAGATTGGAACTGACCAGGGACTGCTTGCCGCTCCAGTCGCGGTAAAGGCCGTGATGCTGGCTCCCGGTGAGCGCGCCGATGTGGTGGTGGACTTCAGTGAGGCTCGCGGCTCGCAGATCGTGCTGAAGAACGATTCTTTCGTCGTCATGCAGTTCCGCGTCTCGTCCAACAAGGTGAGCGATAATAGCTCCCTTCCTGCGCAACTGCGTCCGCTACCCAAGACCCCGGAATCCGACGCCATCAAGACTCGCCTCTTCACCCTCGATGAATATCAGAACCTGGTGGCCGAGCCGACCGTCATGCTGTTAAACGCGACCTACTGGCACCAGCCCATCACCGAGAAACCCGCGCTCAACACCACCGAGATCTGGAGCTTCGTCAATCCCACCGACGATACCCACCCCATTCACCTGCACGCGGTGCGCTTTCAGATTCTCGATCGCCAGCATTACGAGCCCTGGACCTATCAGACGAAGAAGGAGTTTCGTTTCCTCGGACCGCGCGTCCCGCCGGAACCGGGCGAGGCCGGCTGGAAAGACACCGTGCGCGCCGACAGCAAGATGGTCACCCGCATCATCGTCCGCTTTGACTCCTATCCCGGACGGTTCGTCTGGCACTGCCATCTGCTGGAGCATGAAGACAACGAGATGATGCGCCCCTACGAAATCGTCTCCTGATCCCGTGCCTGCCTGCGGCTCTTACTGGAAAAACTCGGTCATCTGCGTTGCCGATCCGGCTCCGTTGGGAATCGTCGTCACCCCAAGCGCCGTCATGCTCAGTCCCAGCAGGCTTCGGTGGTCGTAAGTCGCCGTACCCTGGTATCCGGCTTTCACGTTCGTGCCTATCACCACCGTCGCCACCCGTCCGCCACCGTTGGTATTGTCCGTACGCGATTCGTCGGTGGTAAGCACCAGGATTCCGCTCTGCTGGAACTGCGCGTTCGCCAGCAACGGCGCAATGTTGCTCGACAGCCACGCATCCGCCGCTGCCACCCGCGTGCCGATGTCGCAACCCGATCCGCCGCCCGGACAATCGTGCGCATCATGCTCCGCATCGGGAACGATGAACGAATAAGCCGGCAGTTGACCCGCCGCCAGATCCGTCGACAGCTGCGAAAAGTTAACGATGTTCAGGTTCAGTTGCGATGGCGGCTGCACATCCGAAAAATACGACACCGGATTGTGCCGCCGCAGGTAAGGGTAAACATCGCCGCCCAGGTAGCCCTGCTGCGGCAGGCTTTGAGCGTAAACCTTCCAGGACTTTCCGGCCGCAGTCAACTCGCGAACCACGTTGTCGATGGGCACGATGCCGTTAAAGTTGTCATCGGTGCTGTAGGCTTCGCCGGTGGTCATCACAAAGTAGTTCCCGATCGAGGGATGCACGTTGGCGTAATACTGCGTCGCCAGTCCGCCGGTCGCGATCAGGCTGTTGATGTACGGCGCATTGGAGCTGCCCACGATGTCGGTATAGTCGGAGTTTTCCAGCACCACAATGACCACGTGCTGAACCGACGGAATACCGCCGCTTTGGCCGCCGCCCCCTCCTGAACCGCCGCTGCCCCCACTGCCCCCGGATCCCCCGCTTCCGCCTGATCCGCCACTACCGCCAGACCCGCCACTGCCGCCCGATCCGCCACTGCCGCCCGATCCGCCGCTGCCACTCGACCCGCTGCCGCCCGAACTCCCGCTGGAGCCGCTACTCCCCGTGCCAGAGGAACCGCCGGAACCGCTTCCGCAGGCAGTCAAAAACAGAAACAGCGATACGGTGCAAAGAAGCGCCAACGATTTTTGGGATGTTGCGTAAGAAATGTTGTTTCGGGTGAGCACCACGACCTCCAGCTTTAAACTTTGGGATGCTGCCAGGCTTTGGGCAGGCTGTCAGAATGTCTCAAATGTAATGCGCACCGTTTGACGTCCGCGTCACGCATCTTCTCCGGCACCAACTCTGCTTCTGCTCTAGAATTTCCTTATCGGCATCGTTCCTCATGAAAAAAGTTTCCCGAAAGAAAAAGCAGGCGAAACCGCAGGACAAGACTGTCTCCAAAGCCACTTTGAAGCTGCGGTTGCTGAAGCGCCTGAAATGCACCCTGAAGTATGAAAAGCTGGCCTGGAGTTCCGGAGCCACGCTCGTCGCCGGGGTGGACGAAGTGGGCCGTGGATCGCTGTTTGGGCCAGTCGTGGCAGCGGCCGTCATCCTCGACCCCAACTACCGTATCCGCGGCCTGCGCGACTCCAAGCTTCTCGATCGCGAAACCCGCGAGAAGCTCGCGCCGCGCATTCGCCAACATGCGATTGCCTGGGCCATCGCCGCCGTCGACGTTTCCACCATCGATCAGATCAATATTTATTGGGCTTCCAAGCGCGCCATGGAGGAAGCCGTCGGCATGTTGCAACCTGCGCCCGACCACCTCCTGATCGATGCGCTGCGCCTGAACAGCGAATGCCGCCAGACGCCCATCATTCACGGCGACGCCTTGTCCGCATCCATCGCTGCCGCTTCCATCATCGCCAAGGTCGAGCGCGACGCGATGATCACCGCCTGGGACCCGGTGTTTCCCGACTACGGCCTGGCGTCCAACAAGGGATACAGCACGCCCCGGCACCTGAAGATGCTGCGCGAAAAAGGACCCACTCCGCTGCACCGCCTGTCGTTCGCCCCCGTGTGGACCTCGTCTGCCCCGCAGGAAGCCTTGGAATTCATGCTGGAAGGAGCCGCCAACAACGACGCGGACACAATCAGTGTGCTCGACGAAGACGTCGCGGGCGAATCCTGACGGACTTCCGTCAGCTTCAGTTCTTGCGTCAGCATTTAGTACTGAGTGTTTAGTGTTTGGCGTTTGGCGTTTGGCGTTTGGTGTTGGGAGTTTGAGGTTTGGTGTTGGGAGTTTGAGGTTTGGTGTTGGGTGTTTGAGGTTGGGTGTTGGGTGTTTGAGGTTGGGTGTTTGGGTGTTTGAGGTTGGGTGTTTGGGTTTGATAATTGGCGCTTAGCGCCTGTCGCTAAACACTTGGCACTTGGCAACTCTCTCGAGTTGTCATCCTGAGCGCCAGCGAAGGACCCCTACCGCCCCAAGAAGTTTCATGCAGACCGAGGGCGACCAGGGCTCCCGACAGGCCTTGGTTGGGGACGGTTCAGCCCTCGTGGAGGGACCTGCTTCAGCAAAGGCCAACGCGCTATCGAATCGCCGAGACTTCATCCGAATCACGGATCACTCGCGAAGAAACTGTCGTCCCCACACGCTCTTCGATTGTCATCCTGAGCGAAGGTGCGCGGTTTCTTGCGCATTGGAGTCGAAGGATCTGCGGTTGGCCCGTCGTGAAACCGCATCCTAATCCGCATATGTGACTGCTAAGGGGACGGCCTTTGGGCCGTCGGTCACCAGCCCGTAAACCAACCGTCTTTAGCCGCTACAGGACCTCGCCTCAAGCCAGTTCCGCGCATCTCTTGTTACAGTAGAACTACGTTTTTCATGCCTTCGGTCACTGACAGTGCGCCCGCCACCCTCCTCTGCCAGAATTGCGGAGCTGTAGTCCCGCAGGGAGCCGATGTTTGTCCCGCCTGCGGCCGGGTACTCAGCACCCGATCGTCGAAAACCGTGCTGGCCGTCACCCTGTTTCTCATCTTTGCCGGATTCGCCGTCACCCAATACATTGTGAACTTGCATCGCGTCACCGAGGCCGCGCTGGCGGTACGCTGGTTTAATCGCGGTGACGAGGCCATGAAGGTCGACATGCCGGCTTTGGCCGCCAACGATTACCGCACCGCTCTCTCCTACGATCGCGAAAATCGCCAATACCGGCTTCGCCTGGCCGAAGCCTTGCTCGCCGACAATCGCTTGAACGAGGCTTCCGCTCATTTGTTGAGCCTGTGGGATCAGGAGCCCGCCGATGGCGAAGTCAACCTCACCCTGGCCCGGCTTTCCGCCCGCCGCGGAGATTTCCCAACCGCCGTCCGCTATTACAGCAACGCCATCAACGGCGTGTGGAGTGAGCAGCCGCGCAGTAAACGCATCGCCGCCCGCTTCGAGTTGACTCGCCTTCTCATGCAGCATCAGCAACGCGCCCAGGCTCGCGCCGAACTGATCGCGCTGCAGGCCGACGGCTCCCCCGATCCCGCCGATCAGCAACTCCTGGGTCAAATGCTGCTCCAGGTCAACGAGCCCGCCCGCGCCATCGATGCCTACGATCAGGTGCTGGCCAACGATCCCGCCAACTCCGAAGCGTGGATGGGCAAGGGCGAGGCGTTGCTGTCGCTGGCTAACTACGCGGAGGCCGAGCGCGCTTTTGCCAAAGCTGCCGAGAAAGAGCCTGCAGGCGCAAACGCTGAGCAGCAACTGGCCTTGGTCCGCGAAATCTTGCGGTCCGATCCCGCGATCCGCGGCCTTTCGCTCGCCGAGCGCGCCAACCGCGTGTCCGACGCTTTCGACTCTGCCATGAAACGGTTAATCAGTTGCGCAACCCGGCAAGGGATCGACTTAACCATGCAGAAGGGTGGCGCCTCTCGACGTCTTCCGGAACCCAAGCTGCTCCTGCCCTGCAAAGTGCGCCGCTGGCAGAAACTCCCGCTCCCAGTAATCTGCAATTGCTATACGCCGGTGCCCTGGAGAAACAGCCCGCCGCTACCGCGCAGGCTTTGCGCAAAGATCCCGACGCGCTGGAGCCGACCGTGGAATACGTTTTCCAGATCGAACGCGGCGTGGAAGACGCTTGCCCGGCCACCGACATCAAAGACCGCGCCCTGCTAACCCTGGCGCAGCACGAAAGCGGGTCGGTGCAATGAACCCGCCCGACACCACTCCTCCGCAGACCAAAGACCCCAGCGGTATCAAGCCCGCGGTCTCCACTCCCACCCGGCGGCAGTATTGGACCAGCATGCGCGCCATCCTGTCGCCGCAACGCTTCAGCCTGCGCGAGGAGCAGTTCTTTCTCTTGCTGGCGGTGCTCATCGGAATCGGCTCCGGCCTGGCCGTGGTTTGCTTCCGCATGTGCATCGAATTTCTGAAACTCAAGCTCCTGGGCAGCGGACTGCAACCGTCTGTGCCACGCGTCTTCCTCGCTCCCATGCTGACGGGTCTGGTCATCGCTTTCCTGGTCATCCGTTTCTTTCCCCGCGCCCGCGGCTCGGGCGTCAACCAGACCAAGGCCGCTCTCTACATCTACGACGGCTACATCCCCATGCCGACCGTCATCGGCAAGTTCATCACCAGCGCCCTGGCCATCGGCAGCGGCCAGTCTCTCGGCCCGGAAGATCCCTCGCTGCAAATCGGCGCCGGCCTCGCCTCTCTACTCGGCCGCAAGCTGAAACTTTCCCGCGAGAAGCTGCGGCTCATCGCTCCCGTAGGCGCTGCCGCCGGATTGGCAGCAGCATTCAACTCCCCCATAACCGCCGTGCTGTTCGTCATCGAGGAAGTCATCGGCCGCTGGACCGCCGGCATCCTCGGAGCGGTGGTGCTGTCGGCCATCTCCAGCGCTGTCGTGGCCCGCTGGTTCCTTGGCGATGAAGCCTTGTTTCGCGTGCCCGCTTATCACCTGGAACATGCCGGCGAGTTGGGCGCCTATGCCAGTATGGGAGTGATCGGCGGTTTCGCCTCTCTCATCTTCGTCAAGTACATTGCCTATCTTCGCCCTCGCCTGCGAAAGCTTCCCGCCTGGACCCAATACTTTCAGCCGGCAGCGGCGGGACTTCTGATCGGCCTCATCGGTATCAAGTTTCCCCAGGTGATGGGCGCCGGCTACGGCTACATCGATCAGGCGATGCACGAGCAGTACACCTGGCAGGTGCTGGCGGTGCTGGGCGCACTCAAAATTCTCACTACCGGCCTGTCGTTCAGCAGCGGCACCCCCGGCGGTCTGTTCGCGCCTACCCTCTTCATGGGCGCCATGATTGGCGGTGCCGTGGGAATGGCCGAGCGCCATTTTGTCCCGCAACTCGCCATCCCTGTCGGTGCCTACGCGCTGGTAGGCATGGGAACGCTGTTCGCCGGCATCCTGCGCGCGCCCATGACCTCGGTCTTCATGATGCTCGAGGTCAGCGGCAACTACAGCATCATTGTTCCCGTCATCCTGTCCAACGCCATCGCGTACTTCATCTCGCGGACCTTCCAGCCCACCCCCATCTTCGACCTGCTCTCCCGACAGGACGGACTGGACCTGCCCTCGCTGGAGGAAGAACGCGAGGTCCCGCTGTTGCGGGTGGAAGACGCCATGCGCCCGCCGCTGGGACAGACCCTGACCGGCACCATGCTATTGCACGACGCCCAGCAGCGCGTGCAAGGATCGGCACAGGAATTCTTCGTCGTCGGCATGGGCCATGACGACTGGTCGGGCATCAGCCGGGCCCACTTGCTGGAGATCATGCCCAATTCCGATGTGCCGCTGGCCAGGGTCTTGACCGCCAGGATTCCCTATCTTCATCCCGATCATCCCCTTGATACCGCCCTGCGCCTCATTGGCGAGTGGCCGCTTCTGCCCGTGGTGCACCGCGCCAACACCCAGCAGTTGTTGGGAGTGGTATCGCTTGGCGATGTGATGCGTGCCTATCGTGGCGCCGGAATGGCCGTAGCTCACGCCGAAACCGCGACCGTCATCCCCTGACAGTCGTTTGTTAGGCACGGCACAGTTCTCTCCCGCAATCCCTCAAAACGCCGTCATCCTGAGCGTCGCCATCATCCCACCCAAAACGCTGTCATCCTGAGCGTCGCCGTCATCCCCCCCAAAACGCTGTCATCCTGAGCGCCAGCGAAGGACCCCTACCCCCGGTACGCCCCTCGTTCGGCGCGAGCTTTACCTCGCAACTCCAGCCACGCATTCCCGCGTCTAACTCTCTACAACAACGTAATGATGTCCAACGTGCGCATTACTGTCGCTACATCCACCGCCGAGATGGATGCTCTCGCTCCCCTATGGAACGAACTGCTCGCCCAGCAGGACCACACCATCTTTCAGCACTTCACGTGGAACCGCCTTGCGGCCGCGACGTTCCGCGATCGCCTGACGCCACACATCGTTTGCGCAGATAGCTCCTCCGGTGCAGCCATCATTCCCGCGGCAATTCATCACCAAACACGAGACCTCGAGTTGCTGGGAGAGACGCTGTTCGACTACCGCGACGTTCTGCATGCCGGCGATTCCGAAGTCCTGCAACTGGCATGGCAGAAACTGGCCGACACTGGCTCAGGGCTCAAGGTGCAAGCGATCTCGAGCATCAGCGCCGGCGAGCGCTGGACTGGCTTCCCGCTGCTGTCGTTCGCCAACGCTCCCCGAGTCGAGCGCACCGTCACAAACGAAGCCCGCTTCCGCCTCGCTCATTCTCGACTGGGCCGCCAGTTGCGGCGCATGCAGCGTCTCGGGGTTATCTTCCGCAGCTACACGGGCGGCGATTCTGCAGTGGTGCGCTATCTCTACGACTGCCAGCGGCGTGCGTTCGCCGCATCCTCCGGTAACCTCTTCGCCGATCCTCTGCGCCGTGAGTTCATGGTGGCGGCTGCCGCACAAGCCGGCAACGCTTGTCAGGTTCACACCCTGGAAGATTCTGACGGACTGCTGGTGGCGGGATTGCTCAGCTTCCTCGACGGCGACATCCGCCGCTGCTATACCATTCACTTCCAGCCGGAATGGGCCCAGTACTCCCCCGGCGTCGCCCTGCTGTACGAAGTCACCGCCCGCTCGCTGGCCGCTGGACTGACTTGCGATTACATGACCGGAGAGTATGCCTACAAGCTGCGGCTGGCCAATGCCACCCGCCCGCTCTATCGGGTGGAGATGAACTCTACCGATCTCGCCGCTATCGCCACCCGCAGAATCGACACCGCCGCTTAGGCTTCGGCTAGAGGCTCTTCAGGAAGGCTTTGGCCTGGTCCAGTTGAGGAAACAATTTCTCTTCCGCCTGGAACTCGGGCCCATGCACGCAACGCCGGCTGCCGCGCAATTTCACCGGATGCTTCAGGTGCAGCATTTCGTGGTAGACAATGTATTCCACCGCATAGCGCGGCACCCGGACATGGTCGAACACCCGGCTGACTACGATGGCGTTATGCGCCGGATCGTAATGTCCCAGGCTGTTGCGGGCATGCGTGCGGCTCCATGTCATCTGCGGACGTCCCAGCAGACCATGAAAAAATTGCCGATTAAGATTTTCGAAAATCTCATCCAGGTCATACATCTGTCCCTGCGCTGAGTCGATCTGCTTGCGGCCGCGCACCTGCCGCACCAGCTGCGCCTTCGCGCTCATATCGTGGCTGGAGACATGCCGACGGTACCGCGTGGCGTGATGCGGTTCCACCGGCTTGCGATAAATCTTCGCCACCAGGATATGCAGCAGCGCCTCAAGAACATTGTCCGGCGCGCCTTCCAGCAGATCGGAGATGCGGATGTGCAACACCCCCTCCCGCAGCCGGATGGTGCTCTTCACGCTGGAGAAGGCATAAAACTGCACCCGGAATTCCGGCATGGGCGCGCGCGGGCGAAGCTCCCGGTAGGTGCGCTGCAAAATGTCTTGAAGATTTTGCCGCAAGATGGTCCTAAGCTAACATGGCTCGACAGCCTTCCGAAAACCTCAGCGTCAGTGAAGCCCACTCAAAACCCTGTCACCCTGAGCGAAGCGGATCTTTTACGCTGTCACCCTGAGCGAAGTGAACTGAGCGAAGCGAATGTTTACCGCTGTCATCCTGAGCGAAGCGAAGGACCCCTATTCCCGAAACGACCGTGCCCCGACCACGAATCGCTGACCACCGCCGACTCAAATGAACGGACCGTTAACAATGCAGGTACTAAGGTGACGACGCTATTGAAATCCGATTGCATCTTCTGCTAGTGTCGTGGCTGTAGTTTTGTATCGACAAAACGTGAAAAGGTCGCCACAGGGGGAAATACGGCGGCCTTTTTCTTTTTGTCTCCCTAATTCGTCCGCTCCGAATAAACCTTGGTCAACTTCTTCTGCTTAGCCAGTTCATTTTGCTCCTGCAATTCCTTGCGCGCATCATCCCCGGTGTCGCTGACCGCGTCCAGCGCGTTGGCCAGGGCAAACGAATACTGGTCCAGTTCCTCGGGCGGCGACTGCTCCTTCAACCGCCGCAACTTCAATTGCCATTCGCTGTTGGCCTCGATCAGCAGCATCAGGCCCTTGCGCATGTCCGCCTTGTGCGATCCGTACATTTCCACGTTGTCTTCGATTTCGTCCATCAGCGAAGAAAAATCCTCCAGCAGATCGTGGATTTGCATGGGCCGGTCCTTGGCGCTCTTGCCGTCGGCCCGCAACTGATCGATGGCCGATATGCGGGCGCGCGTGAACTTCACCATCAACTCCAACCGCTTGTCCGGCCAGTCGGCCGACTCTCGCATCTCGTCGACTTCCTTCTCGTTCAAAGGATCGCGCTTTTGCGCCGCGCTGTATCCCCCGCAGGCGCACAGCAACGCGATAAGTCCCACCCCAAACCAAAGGCGCTGCTTCATGACTTTCCTTTCGGCTCCACTTGCGGTCCCCACATCTTGACCATCAGATCGGTCCGTATCTGGTCGATTTCTTCCACCGCCTGCCGCACCGGCGGCCGGTCTTCAAACGCCAGCGACTCGCCAATATCATGCATCCGTTCCCCCAGCTTGCGCAGCTTGATTTCTGTCTCCTTCAACTGCTTGCCGGAAGCGCTGGCCGCGTCCGCCCCTTTGCGCGCGTATTCCACCACCTCGCGAATCTGGGCTTGCGCCTTGTCCACGTCCCCGTCGGTAAATAGCGCGTTGGAGCTCTCCAGCTGCACTCGCGCATATTCCATGCACAGCTTCGCCTGCTCACTGCCATGAGCGGAATCTGCCTTCGCCTTCAGCTGTCCCGGAGTTTCCACCCCCGCCAGCGCAAGGGCGCCCAGCACCATCACCACCAGCGCAGCTCGCCAACAGGCACGCATACTATTTCTTGACCCGGTATTTATCGGCGTGTTTGGGATCGATGGCGATCAGCCGGTGGCGTGCTTGCCATTCCTGGTCGGGAAACTTGCCATCGGCTACCGCCAGGAACCGCTGGTAATTTTCCACTGCCTGGGGAATCGCCTTCAGGTTATCGAACGTGGTGGCTCGCAGAAAATAAGTTGCCGGTACTTCGGCAAGATACTTTGCCCGATCGTCCAGCGCCATCAGAGCCATCGAATAGTTCTTGTTCTGCGCCGCCGCCACCGCCAGGCTGCCATAAGCTTCTCCGAAGTCGGGCTTCAGCGTCACCGCTGCAATGAACTCCTGCTGCGCCTCGGTATACTTCAGTTCGCGCATGAGTACCGAGCCCAGCGCAAAGTGTACGTCCGGATCGCGCGGCAACTTCTGTAGCGCCAACCGGTACTGCTGTTCCGCCTCGGCGTTCTTTCCACCCTTAAGGTACAGCCGGCCCAACTCCATGGCGGCCTGAGGGTCATTCGGATTAGCCTGCGCGCCGGCCTGCAATTCCTGCGCTGCCTGGTCGTGCTTACCTGCCGCCGCTAGCACCTGCCCCAACTGTACCCGTGCTGCCTGGTTTTGCGGATCCACCTCCAGCAGCTTGCGCAACCAACCCTCTGCATCCGTATATTTTTTCTGTGCGATGTCCACGCTTGCCAGGCCGGCCAGCGCGTCTGTGGATTTCGGATCGAGCTCCAGCGCCTTCTGATATTCCAGCGTCGCGCCGTCGAAGTCATGTTGCTTCTGCGCCAACCCCGCCAACCCCAGGTGAGGTTCCACGCTCTTTGGATTGAGTTTTGCCGATTCGTTGTAAGCCGCCGCTGCCTGCTTGGGGTCGGCGCTTTCCTGCACCCGTCCCAGCGCCTGCCAGGCGCGGGCCAGCCCTTGCTCCGGGTTGGCGGTAGGCTTCAGTTGGGTGGCTGCCTGTAGGTATTTGGAGGCCTCTGCGGTCTCACCCTGCTTCGCCAGCAGAAGTCCCAGGTTCAGGTTTGACTCAAACACATCGGGTTTGGCAGCGACCGCCTTGCGATAGGCGGCAATAGCGTCGGGGGTACGCTGGGTCGCGTTGTAAACATAGCCCAGGTCGAACCACGCGCGGTAGTCGTTCGGCTTGGCTGCCACCGCCTTCTGTAGCAATGTCTCGGCGGTGGCCAGATCCCCGTGCTGCATCGCCGTCTCGGCCTGCTCCACCTCGGGAGAACTGCTGTCATCCGCAACCGTCTCTGCCACCTGGTGATGACGAACCGTCGGCTTGCTCTCCTGCGCATGGGCAAAAGGAATGCCCGCCGCCAGTAGCGCCCCAGCAGCCAGAAACAGGCCCGGATTTTTATCGCGCTTCATCAGAGTGGAACCGGGAATGCGCATTAGCCGCCGGATGCGCCGGCGCACTCTCAGCCTGCGGAAGAACCCTCGCCAGCCACTGTCCGGTGTACGAACGGGGCTCAGCCGCGATCGCCTCCGGCGTTCCGACCGCAACCACCTCGCCGCCGCGCGAGCCGCCCTCCGGGCCAAGATCGATCACCCAGTCAGCCGTCTTGATCACGTCCAGATTATGCTCGATCACCACGATAGAGCCACCCGCTTCGATTAGACGGCGGAACGCCGCTAACAGCTTGCTTACATCGTCAAAATGTAGTCCGGTGGTCGGCTCATCGAAGATGTACAGCATCCGCGGCTGGCGCTTATTCTGCTCGCTCCTCGGCTTGCCGATGTCGCGCAGCTTGGGTTGCAGGTGGGCCGCCAGCTTCATGCGCTGCGCCTCGCCGCCCGACAACGTAGTGGCCGATTGCCCCAGCCTCAAGATAGCCCAGGCCAACTTCTTCCAGCACCCGCAACTTCTCCACGATCTTGGGCACGCCGGAAAAGAAGTGCAATGCCTCTTTCACCGTCAGGTCCAGCACATCGTGAATGTTCTTGCCGTGATACCTCACTTCCAGCACTTCCGGCTTGTAGCGGGTGCCCTTGCATTCCTCGCAGATCAGCTCCACATCGGCCAGGAACTGCATCTCCACCGTCACCGTGCCATCGCCCTGGCAGGCTTCACAGCGGCCGCCGGGGATGTTGAACGAGAAATGCCCGGCAGCGTAGCCCCGCTTTTCGCTCTCCGGCAGCGAGGCAAACAGCTCGCGAATTGCGTCGAACGCCTTGATATACGTGACGGGATTGGAGCGCGGCGTGCGTCCGATGGGCGACTGATCGACCAGCACCACCTCGTCCAGCCAGTCGGCCCCGTCCACCCGCTCAACCTCCGCCTGCGGACCTCCCGTCACCTGCCCTTTTTCCGCGGCCACCGCGTTGTACAGCACATCGTGCACCAGCGTCGACTTGCCCGAGCCGGAAACGCCCGTAATGCAAACCAGCATGCCCAGCGGAATCGAGACGTCCACCTTCTTCAGGTTGTGCGCCCGTGCTCCGATAATCCGTATCTTCCTGCCATTGCCCGTTCGCCGGTTTGCCGGCAACTGAATGCGCAACTCACCACTGAGATAACGTCCCGTAAGCGACGCCGGATTGCCCAGAATTTCGTCATACGTTCCACTGGCCATCATGCGGCCGCCGTTTTCCCCGGCGCCCGGCCCCAGGTCCAGAATGCGGTCGGCCGAACGCATGATCTCGGCGTCGTGCTCCACCACCAGGATAGTGTTCCCCAAATCTCGCAGGTCGTTCAGGATCTTGATCAGCCGGGCGGTGTCGCGGCTGTGCAGCCCTATGGATGGCTCGTCCAGCACGTAGAGCGTGCCCACCAGACGCGAGCCCAGCGACGTCGCCAACTGAATGCGCTGCGCCTCGCCGCCCGACAACGTAGAAGCTAGCCGGTCCAGCGTCAGATACTCCAGCCCCACATCGTTCAGGTAGCGCAGCCGGTCGTTAATTTCTTCCACCAGCTTGGCCGCAATATCGGCTTCCTGCCGCGACAGCTTCAACTTCGAGAAGAACTTGGTTGCGCCCTCCACCGTCATCGCCGTTACCTGGCAGATGTCCTTGCCATCCAGCTTCACCTGCCGCGCTTCTCGCCGCAGCCGCAAACCGCTGCAATCGGAACAAACCGAGTAGCCGCGATACCGGCTCAGGAAAACTCGTACATGCAGCTTGTACTTCTTGCGCTCCAGGTGCGCAAAGAAGCCGCGCACTCCGCCAAACTTCCCGTCGCCGGCGATGATGAAGTTCTGTTGCTCCGGCGTCAGGTCCTGCCAAGGAACATCCAGTGGAACATCGGCGGCCCGCGCATAGCGCCGCATCTCCGTGGCCAGTGGCCGATACTTCGGCTTGGTCCACGGCTCGATCGCGCCCTCCGTCAAGCGTCAGGGTCTTGTTCGGAATCACCAGGTTCAGGTCGAAGTCGATGGTGTTGCCGAAGCCCTGGCAGCGGGGACACGCTCCAAAGGGATTGTTAAACGAGAACAGCCGCGGCTCCGGTTCGTCGTAGCGAATGTTGCAGTGCTTGCACTCAAAGCGTTGCGAGAAGCGCAACTGCTGTGCCGGTTCGCCGTCGCGCGGCGCCGTCTCAAACAGCACTTCTCCCGCCTCGCGATAACCCTGCTCAATGGCATCCACAATCCGCAGCCGCGCCTCGGGCGAGACCGCGATGCGGTCGATCAGCACCAGCACCGGCTCGTCGAAGTTCAAGTCCAACAGCGACTCCGGCGTGGAAAACTCGAACACCTGTCCGTTCTGGTACAGCCGGTTGTAGCCCCGCGCCCGCAATTCGAAGAGGCGTTCCCGCAGGAACGCATCCACCACAGGTGGCTTGGCCGCTTTCTTCTTGGCGCCCTTGGCTGCTTTCTTTGCCGGCTTGCGGCCCTTCGGCTTCTCCGCCTCGGACGGCTTCGGCGGAGGCTGCAACGGGAAGAACGCCTGTACCCGCGTCCCTTCGCCCAGCCCAAGAATGCGCTCCGTCACCTCATCGACGGTGTCCTTCTTCACCTCCTGCCCGCAGTTCAGGCAGTAAGTGCGGCCCACGCGCGCGTACAGCAGCCGCAGATAATCGTAGATTTCCGTTGCGGTTGCCACCGTCGAGCGCGGATTGCGCGTGGTGTTCTTCTGCTTGATGGCGACCGCAGGAGCGATGCCGTCAATCTCATCAACGTCGGGCTTCTCAATGCGCTCCAGAAACTGCCGCGCGTAAGCCGAAAGCGACTCTACATAGCGCCGCTGCCCCTCGGCATAGACCGTATCGAAGGCGAGCGACGACTTCCCCGATCCCGACACCCCCGTCACCACCGTCAACTGGTTGTGCGGAATCTCGAAGTCGATGTTCTTCAGGTTGTGGACGCGTGCTCCGCGTACCGTGATGCTTTCGTTCGACATGGCCCCGGTCTCTGGCAGCGCTGCGGACAGGCGAAGCCGCTGGCCCGCCTACAGATTGGCTAAAACCGCGCTGCGGAAACTTCTTATTATAACGGGTTTAAAAAGTGCGTGCCGAGGGCGTCCGGGAGGGCAGCCCCAAACGAATGTGTCACACGAGCGCGCCCCAACGAATGCTGTCATCCGGAGCGCAACGCAAAAAATCGCTGTCATCCTGAGCGCGACGAAAAATTTGCTGTCATCCTGAGCGCCAGCGAAGGACCCCTATGCCCGGGAAGATGAGTCATCCCAACCGCAACGAACCGACCGCAACGCAAAAATTGCTGTCATCCTGAGCGCCAGCGAAGGATCCCTATCCCCTATCACCAACCCCAAGCCATCCGGAAGCGTCGCGGCGCTCACTTCAGACCTGTCATCCTGAGCGCAGGTGCGCGCCTTTTGCGCACCGGAGTCGAAGGACCCGCGGTTCGCCTGCAGGGAAGCCCGTGCTCAAAACCGTAACGCTGTCGATTGGACAGTAACAACGATGCAGCGCCAACGAAGGACCCCTATCCCCGCAAGGAATTCGCATGACCGCACTGGCCACTGGCCCCTGATTTCACTACCCCTTCAGCCTCTGCGCATACTTCTCACGGATCTTGGTCACCTTGGGCGCCACCACGAACATGCAGTACGGCTGCATTGAGTTGTTGGCAAAGTAATCCTGGTGATAGTCCTCCGCCACATAAAAGGTGGAGGCAGGCTCGACCGCGGTCACGATAGGCTTGGGGAACACCTTGTCGCTAGTGAGTTCCGCAATCACCTCTTCCGCGGTCTTCTTCTGCGCTTCGTCGCGGTAGAAAATGACCGAGCGATACTGCTCGCCGATATCGTTTCCCTGCCGGTTCAGCGTGGTGGGATCGTGCAGCGTGAAGAAAACGTGCAGCAGATCGTTAAAGGTGATCACCGACGGGTCGAATGTGATCTCAGCCACCTCAACATGCCCGGTGTTGCCGCCGCAGACCTGCTGGTAAGTGGGATTAGGGTCGCGGCCGCCCATGTAGCCGGAGCGCACCGACTCCACACCCTTAAGTTGCTTGATGGCGGCTTCCACGCACCAGAAGCATCCGCCGCCCAGAATTGCCGTTTCTGTCGTAGCCATATGGGATAGGATGCGCGAGCCGCCAACTTGTTGCAAGCCGACGCTTACTTCAACGATCTGTCATCCCGACCGCAGCGCAGACGCAGTCACAGCCCAATGGAGAGACGTTGCCGCCTCCGATTGTCATCCTGAGCGAGGTGCGCTGCGTTTGCGCCCCGAAACGAAATGCTTTCGCATCAGGGCAGTAACTCTCCCGGGTCAACAAAGCATGGAGCCAGGCTGTCCATCACTGAGCCACTGACCAGCGCAAGGACCACTACATTCTGTCACCCGCCGAAGCGGGGAAATTCGTTTCACAAGAAAGGAATGCCGACCTCTGAAAGCTAACTCCCATAGTGAACAAAGCGTTTGCACAATACTGATAGCCACAAGCCACTACCCACAGCACTTCTCAATCGCCGCCACCACATCCGCACTCAGCGTTAACCCTCGACTGGCCAGATCTTGCCGCATATGCTCCGCGTTCGACGTCCCCGTCAACGGCAGCATCCCCACCGCACGCGCAAACGCAAACACCACCTGCGCCGGGGTCACTCCCAATCCGCCAGCCAACTCCCCAATCACCGGATGCTGCAACACCTCCACATTCCCCGTCAGCAGCGAGAACCCCTGATACACAATCCCGCGCTCCCGGCAGAACTCCCGCACCTCGCGGTCCCACCCGCGCCTCGCGAAGCAGCGATTCTGCACGAACGCCGGCGCCTCTCCATGCATCGCCAGCATCTGCTCCAGATGCGGCAGAGCCACATTGCTCACCCCAATCACCCGCGTGCGCCCCGCCGCCCGCTCTTTCGCCATCGCCTGCCACACCTCGGCATCCGCCTCCGTCCAGCCATAACCGGACGCCGGCCCATGCAGCAGGTAGCTGTCCACGTAATCGGTCTCCAGATGCTCCAGCGAACTGGCCATCGACTGCGCCACCTGCACCGACAGGCTCGCCGCCGGATCGTACGGCAACCTGTGGTCCTGCCCCTGCTGATAGGTGAACTTGGTCTGCAGGAAAATCTGCTCGCGCGTGACTACGCCGGCGCGATACGCCACCGACAGCGCCTCGCCTACCGCGGCCTCAAAGTAGTGCCGCCGCTGATTGGCCGTGTCGATTGCACGAAACCCCATGCGAATCGCCAGCTCAATCAACCCAGGAGTGCTGTGCTCCTTCCAGGCAGTGCCATAAATGAAATCAGGGACAGAAGATGGGTGAACGGGCATCAAGACATTGTGCCACGAAGGGCCAGTGCCAGTGGTCAGTGGTCAGTGGTCAGGTCAGTGGTCAGCTGTCGGCTATCGGCTGTCGGATATCTATACCGCTGTCATCCTGAGCGCCCGCGAAGGACCCCTACACCCGTCGATGCTGCCGCCGCCGTCGTGCTCTCCTGCGTTCCTTTATTAAGCAACGAAACGAAAGCCGTTCCACAAACACGTCCTTGAATTTCATCACGAGCGCAGCGAGGAATCCGCCCTCCTGCAAAGCGGCAGGCACTCAGCACAAGGCAAGCGTCCCACATCCCCAACCTCTGACCCCCAGCCCCTAACCCCTGCGTCCCTACTTCCCCAAATCCGACGGAAACTCCTTGAACTCTACTTCCCGCTGCATCGCCTTGTCCGCGCCTTTCGCATCGGTCGAGTGCTGCACCAGGGTTCCCTTGATCATGTGATACCCCTCCTGGTCCGCTTGCTTTCCCGGCGACGTGCTCACCGTCCCCGTGAAGTCGTACCACACGCCGTGCACCGTCTTGGTGTTGAACGACAGGTGATCACCCATCAGTGAAGTCTTGTCGAAGAACTGGTCGATGAACTGTCCCTTATCGCTCTCCGTCTCCCCAAACCGCGACACGTATCCCGACAGCCGGCCATCCTCCACCGTCAGTTGCACAAACTCGCCCTCGCGCAGGAACGAGTACATGCCGGAAATGTCCGCCGCCGCGGTTTCGTGCGACTTGCTCCCCGCCTGCCTCCCCGGCACAAACGGCATCCGCACCGTCGCCGCCGCCGTCAGCGTCCACCCCAGCACCAGCAGCAATAGTCGTCTCGCAAACATGATGGCCCCCACGGATCCTGTCTTTCAGCATCATGGCACGCGAACGCCGGATTGCGAAGCCCTATCTGCCCGTCCCAACCGCCCGTTCCGCCCTTTGCTTTTCCGATATAATCCGGACACGCGCCATACGAGTAGAGGATGATGTCGGGAGTTACGGCAGCCAAAGTTAAGCCCGCTCCGGTGGACCCAAATGCCCCGGTGTTGCTTTCTGAACCGGAGCCGTGGCATCGCGTCTTTTTCCGTAATCTCGGCGACCTGCTCCTCCACCGCGAACCGCCTCCCGTCGCCACCACCGCCGTTCCTGTCGCCGTTCATCAGGACTACTTCATCGAGACCGGCATCGCCCCGGTCCGCTTTGCCGAATCCTACGGCCTCCACATCGGCCTGGTCGTGCTGATCTATCTGGTCTGTACCCTGCCTTTTTTCAATCGCGAGCCCAAGCTCAACTCGCCATTCGATAACACCCATATTGAGTACTACCCCACCAGCGACTACCTGCCGCCCCTCAACACCGCGGCCAAGGCTGCCATGCGTCCGCGCAAAGGCGCACCCAAGCTGGCCAAACAGGAGATCCTCTCCGTTCCGCCCAACCCTGACAACAACCACCAGACCATCGTCACCCCTCCTAAGATCAAGCTGGACCACGATGTCGCCCTGCCCAACATCGTCGCCTGGACGCCGGTGCCCTCTGCCCAACCCATCGCCGCGTCCGCACGCTCCGCTGCGCAGTTGAAGGTCCCGCAAATCGAGCCCGACGTGGTCGCCCCCACCACCGACGTTTCCCAGCTCCACGACAAGTTGCAGTTGCCCACTTTGCAGCAGCCCTCGGTCGTCGAGCCGCCGTTATCGCCCGATCAGCTCAAGCTGCAGCATGGCCAGATCAACATGGCCCAGATGGAACCTACCGTGGCCGCGCCCCAGCTGCCCGTACCGGCGCAGCGCGCTGCCGGTGTGGGTGACAGCGCCGCCAAGAACGCTCCCCCCTCGCCCAACGTCAACAACCTCGCTCCCTCCGCCGGACAAGGTCAGCTCATCGCCCTCGGACTTTCGCCCGCCGACGTGCACGGCCCGGTCAGTATCCCCAACGGCAATCGCAGCGGAGAGTTCCACGCCTCGCCCTCGGGCAAGCCCGACGCGCCCGGCACCCCCACCGTCACCGGTAGCGGCACCTCTGACAATGGGGGAGGCAACGGCAAAGGCGCGCTACCCGGCATCATGGTCGGCGCTCCTCCGCCCGGCGCCCACACCTCGGCGGTTGCGGGCAACGGCAGCCCCAACGGCTCGGCCGGCAAAGGCACGGCGTCTTCCGATGCCAAGCTCGAAGCCCAGAAGCGCATGATCGCCGCCGCCATGAAGCCCTCGCTGCCCGGCATGCGCGAGCAGCCCCCACCCAAGGCGCCCGACAAGCTCGCGGAAGAGCCCAGCATCGAGCAGCGCGTCTTCGGCAGCAAACGCTACTACTCGCTCATCATGAACATGCCCAACCTGACCTCGGCGAGCGGCAGCTGGATCATTCGTTTTGCTGAATTGAAGCAGAGTGACGACAAGGGTTTGCTCACCGCGCCCTCCGCTACCACCAAGGTCGACCCGGCGTACCCGGCCGACGTCCTGCGCGATCACGTTGAAGGCACCGTGACGCTCTACGCTGTCATCCGCACCGACGGATCGGTCGACGACATTCGCGTGCTCGACAGCCTCGACGACCGCCTCGATCAAAGCGCCGTCAAGGCACTCTCCCACTGGCACTTCCGGCCCGGCGTCAAAAACGGCGAACCCGTCGCCGTCGAAGCGGTAGTTCAAATCCCCTTCCGCATGCGCTCCATCCACTAAGCCTCTAGCTCTTGGCTCTTGGCTCTTGGCTCTTGGCTCTTGGCTCTTGGCTCTTGGCTCTTAGCTCTTAGCTCTTGGCTGTTGGCTCATGGCTCATGGCTTCTGGCCTCGAGTTTTGGTTGTCATCCTGAGCGTCAGCGAAGGACCCCTACCCTGGCACGACCCTCCGCGCTCCTAGCTCTTAGCCTTTAGCTCTTAGCGCAGCTCATGGCTTCTGCCTCGAGTTTTAGTTGTCATCCTGAGCGCCAGCGAAGGACCCCTACCCACGGCACGACCCTCCGCGCAACGCACCTTCGCCCCCAAAAACAAAAAGCCAGACAAGGCTCTCGCCTTCTCTGACTCTACTTCGAGCATAGCATTTTCAACCGGGAAATCCGCGGGATTTCCGGTATTTATATTCCCTTACCCACCATGGCATTACAGCTTGTTGTTGCATTTCTCCAGGATTATTCACTTGACACAAACGGCCCATTGGCGTAGAGTTTGGTCATGGCCGCACGAAAACATCCTAAGCCCACCAATATCAGGGACATCTACATAAGGTTTGCTACCGAAGAGCATTGTCTTGAGTACGTTGAGAGCATGCGTTGGCCGGATGGCATCATTCGCTGCCCGATCTGCGGAGGCGATAAGGTTAAGAAGGTGCGCCGGGAGAAGGAATCGAAGAACAAGCGCGCATGGTTTTATCTGTGCCTTGAGAAGACCTGCCATCAGCAATTCAGCCCCACGGCTGGCACGCTGTTCGCTGACTCGCATCTCCCGCTGATAACGTGGTTCCACGCTATCGGGCTGGTGCTCAACGCCAAGAAGGGCATCAGCGCCGCACAGCTACAGCGCGACCTGGGCCTAGGCGGTTACAAGACCGCGTGGTATCTCTTGCACCGCATCCGTGAGTCGATGGTTGATGGAATACCCGCACCGCTGGGCGGAACGGTTGAGATTGACGAAACTTATGTTGGCGGAAAACAGCGTCGCAAGGGCAATGCCGCTGCACTCAAGAATAAGCATGTGGTGATGGGTGCGGTTGAGCGCGACGGCGAGCTACGCTTGCGGCACGTTCCGAACGATGAAGCACTCACGTTCCGCTCTTTCATCTCGGCAACCGTGAGCCCCAGCGTTGAGCGCGTCATGACCGATCAGCACCGCAGCTATCCTCCGGCCCTCAAATCGCTCAGCAAAATCAATCCTGAGTTCGCGCCGAAGCACGAAACCGTCAACCACATACGGTATGAGTTCTCGCGTGGCGATGTGACCACCAACCGCATCGAATCAGCGTTCTCGCTGTTTAAGCGTGGCGTGATAGGCCAGTACCACAAGCTGTCGGGGAAGCACCTACACCGCTATCTGACGGAGTTTGAATACAGGTTCAATCGTCGCCATGACGATGATGTATTCATACAGACGGTGCGCCGTCTTTGTCGGGTTGAGCCTCTCCGCTTTGTCGATCTGACTTCGGGCGAGAAGGCTTAGGGGCCTTTATATCCGATTCCTTCTTGGGCGGAGTGCTCAACATCCGCGATAGAACCGAGTCGAATTGTCCCTTATCGGTTTTCACGGTTTTAACTCTGGATTAGCGGCCAGGAAATCTTCCCAGAGTTTTTTAATTGCCGCCACCTGCTCCTTGGGATGCTTCGCCGTTGCACTCAGTTCATCCGATAGCTTGTCGACAGGAGGATTCAGGATGTTAGATGGGACGGTGATGTGTCCGTACTCGGCTTCCTGGGCAGCAAGCTGAGCCTGAATTAGATACGAGAAAATTTTAACGTAGTTCCACGGCATTGTAATCGCCGTATGCTGAACAATTACGTTCGACCCCTGCGAAATATCTGTTTGCCCGAAAGTGATTTTCAAATCCCAAACAGTCCCCTCAAACAGCGCGTTGTTAGCATATCTTGTGGCGAAATCTTCGGGGTCTCGCCGCGCGTCGATTGGCTTCTTTTCTGGCTTCTCCATCATCCCCTTCATTGTGCTGCGTTCATTACTCCGCCAGCGCCATTTTTATATTGCAAAAAGAATCCGGGTAAAGTCTTAACTTCGGTACGAACACTAGCAGCATCAAGCGCGCCTCTGCTGAACTGTTCAATATGAGTCGTGCTAGACGCGGAGGCTGCGCGTTGGATTGGAACCGCCTGGGTAAGGGCAAGTTTCAGTTGCAGATAGTTTTTCCGATTACTTCTGCGTCGCGCTCGTCTCTTGTTTGTTCCTGCCGATCTTGGTGGTTCTTCCGCAGACGCAGTGATAGCAATTGGACGAAGACCAGAGAATTCCACCCCCAGCGCACAAAGCACAGACTGCATGGTTGCGTTAGTCGGATTTCCGGCAACCGAAGAGAAAGAACGGTATAAACTCTCGCGCTGAACGCCAACCTGTCTGGCTACAGCAGCTACCTGTTTTGCTTGGATTACATCTTTTACCGCATCAAGAAATAGATCTCTTGATTTGTTCCAAACAGTATCTAGATAATTAGCTGCAATCGTTGGGTCGGACAGCTTTTCTAAATGCCACTCGTTAAAATCTCCGGTTCGTTTAGGCATTGTAGTCCTCCCAATATGCGTGCGCCGTTTTGATATTTTTCTCTTGAGTGTCCTTGATTCCGCCGCACAAAAGAATCACTAAGTCTCCGTCTTGCCCAAAATAAATCCTGTACCCCGGCCCCGTATCAATCTTCAACTCCACGACGCCTTTTCCGACCGAACGGTGCTTACCAAAATTACCAGCCCTGGCACGAATTAGCCGATCTTGGAAGATGGAGAATATCGGCTGCTTCTCGTAACCATCCAACCACTCCTTGCAGGGGTAATCTCCGCTCTCGGTTTGGTAGAACTTAAGAGTTCTAGGTCTGGCTTCCAGAGCATCTAATCGGCCCTCCTATGTGATGTTTAAATCACATGGAGGTTACACCGCCTCCGAAAATTTTTCAAGGGCGAATAACCATGCCTGAGATATGGTATAAAATCAAGTGTGCGGAAGCGGAGGGAGTCGAACCCTCAAGTCCTGTCTGGGGATTTCGGATTATAAGTCCGCTGGGCCTGCCGATGCCCGACGCTTCCGTGTGTGTGACATATAAATCACACTATCACGCCAACGCCATTTCCGGCAACTTTTCATAGCACCTTTTTGCTTCCTGCCCTGTCACGGCAGTCCGATCATACACTAATTTGTGTCAAGTGAATAATCCTGCATTTCTCAGTATTGACATGTAAATCTTGCACGCCCCACGAAAATGCTCTGCCGTCCGTTGACCCACGACCGCGGGTCAATTTTTCGAGCTTCAACCAGCGCGGAAGTCGCGCACTTCCTCGCCTTTCTGCCACAGGGCCGCCGCCGGCTGACGCCGCAACGCGGCCAGCTTCTCGTTCACCTCTTCTACCTCGGCCTTGGCCCACGCCTCCGACGACACCTCAATCAGCCCGCCCGGCTCGATATAGAAAAGCGTTGGCACGTTGGCCAGCCTGTAGGCATTCGACGCCGCATAGTGTTTCGGAGCATCCAGCGCCACCGGAAACGTCACCCCGAACTTTTCCATAAACGTTCGCGTGTCCTTCGCGTTGTCCTGCGACACGCCGAGGAACGTCACCTTCGCCCCCCGGTTCGCCTGGTAGATCCGCTCGAAAAATGGAAAGGCATACTGGCACACCGGACAGCTGATCTTGAAGAACACCAGCACCACTGGCCCTTTGTTCAAGGCCTCCTGCAGCGAGACCTGCCCACCGTCTACGGTCGGCAAACTGAAATCCGGCGCGCGGCGACCCGCGGTCAATGCACCCATGAAACCAACCTCCTGAACTTTCCCACTCTTTAAAATACTAAGTTGTCATTCTGTGCGAAGGGCCCTCAGGTACTAATCTGTCATCCTGACCGCAGCGGGACCCACTATTCACCAATCTGTCATCCTGAGCGAAGCGAAGGACCCCTACTCCAGACACGATCCGATGCTTCGATAGCATTCAGTTCCCCGCGACCCGCCGCAAAATTTTTCGCGCCAACCCGGTGAGCGGCAGCCGCTGCCATTGTTTAGAAGTAAACCATCGCCCATCGGTTGCGCTTTCTTGCAACCGATCGCTCGAACAGCCATATACCCCAACCTGGTAGTCAGTGTCGGTGATGGAGTGACGAACCCGCAGCACAGGCGCGCCGGCGCGCTCACCCTCGGGCAACTCCCACATACCCGCCATCAGCGACGCATCCGCCGCGCGCTGCACCAGCAACACCGCCTCGCCCTCGCGCGCCAGCAGGTAAGCCACTTCCCGACGCTTGCGCGCTGGCTGTGGCCTTGCGATCTCTACTCCCCGCGTCGCACAAAACTCGTTCAGCGGACACAACAAGCACTGCGGCGCGCGCGGCGTGCACAGCGTCGCCCCCAGTTCCATCATCGCCTGGTTGAAATCTCCCGGGCGCTCGCGATCCAGCAACATCTCTGCCCGTTGCCACGCTGCTTCTTTACCCTGAGCCTCGCCCAGCAGTCGCTGCAGCACGCGCTCCACGTTGCCGTCGACTACTGCCACCGCTTCCCCAAACGCAATACTGGCCACCGCCGCCGCGGTGTAGCGGCCAATGCCGGGCAACTCCGTCCAATCCTCTGCAGTTCTGGGGAAGATGCCGCCACGCTCGCGGGCAATGACCTTCGCTGCCTGGTGCATGCGCCGCGCCCGATGGTAATAACCCAGCCCGCTCCACGCCGCCAGCACCGATGGCTCGCGCGCCGCCGCCAGGGTCTGCACCGTCGGAAAGCGCCTCATAAATCGCGCGTAGTGGTCCAGCACCGCGGCCACCCGCGTCTGCTGCAACATGATTTCGGAAACCCATACCCGGTAAGGATCACGATCACGCCGCCAGGGCAGCTCACGCCGATGACGGTCATACCAGCTCAGCAGATTTCGCCGGAGAGAGTGAATCTGGATCGGGCTCAACCGGTGTTCGGACATGAAAAAAGAATTTTACCCCGGGCTGTTGGGTGGATATCCCTAAGGAGTGTCATCTCGGCCGAAGTGGAGGACTTGCTCTCTTCCCGCAATGTACTGACAACTGGCCAGCTGCTCGTTATCATCCTGAGCGCCAGCGAAGGACCGCTATGATCGTAAGAAGTGACATCCCGACGGAAGCGAAAACGCAGTCGGATGCAGCGAGGGATCGGCTTTTCAGTGGCTCTTCCGCTTCGCGAGGAAGCCTCCGAATAGCCGCTGGCCACTGCTCTTTTTGTCATCACGAGCGCAGCGAGGGATCTGCTCTCGTGCGAGGCAACCACGAATCCTATCCCGCTTCCTGCTCTTCCTCGGGAGCCCCGTGCCGCCGCAACAACTGTGCCAGGTTCTGCGAGAACGCCGAACGCGGCAACACCATGTCGCATCCCGCCTCCTGGGCTTTCATCTTCAGCTCGCCCTGCACATGCGACACGAACCCGATAATGTTGGTCGCCTTCTTCAGCTTCGACTTCAGCTTGGGAATCGTGACCAGCGGTTTGGCGCCTGCGTTGTTCAGGTCGAAGATGATGAGCGACGGCTTGTCGTCGCCGTTCTGCCCAATCTTTTCGTGCAGGTCTTTCTCCGTCTTCACGAACTCGACCTTCACGTTCATCTTGCGCGCCGTCTCCTGGATCTTGGCCAGGAAAAACAGGTCATCCACAAACGCGAAGATGCGCGTCGGCATTTCCTCCTGCGACTGCGACATCGGCACCGGATCCGGATCGAGTGGCGCGAACTGCTTGCCCATCCCCGGATTCATGCGTCCGCCACGCCCCTGCTTGTGGGTGTTGCCGTTGTTGTTGCCCTGCTGCGCGCGATAGCTGTGGTCCATGGGCGCGGTGTAGACGCCACCCAGTGGGCCTTGCGCTCCGGGACGCGGTCCCGACTTGCGGCCGTGCGGCCGGCTCTTCCCCGGACCGTTACGATGCTGCTGTTGACCAGGCTGTTGGGGAGCGGCTGCTCCATGCGCGACAGGTCCACGGCGGCCGCGCCGCCGTCTGCGTCCTTTCCCTCCGGCATTCCCGGAAGGAGGGTTCGATCCTTGATTCATGCTTCTCTCTTAAGTTTGACCCGCAGGTTGCGGGATCCCACATTTATGAACCGCTCACTTTAGCCACGCACTTGCGTCTGGTCCCAGTCGTGCCCGCGTGACTGCGGTTGTGTACTTCGCTGAAATCGATTTCAGTTGCGTCCGTCTGGCGCCCGGAATTTTGGCGCGAGGAACGCCTGCACGGAAGTGCGGCGATTGGAGGACGCTTCTATCGTACCCAGCTTCCCGGCTGGAACGCAAGTGCAAAAGGTCGCTTGCCTCTAGGATGCACCTTGCAGCCCCAACGACATGGTTAATTTTTGCTGCCGGAAATTCTTTCTTTGTCCGCTAACGCACACATCACACTTCACCCTCATGACGCGTTCATGAAAATCAGCTCTCCCCGTCACGCTGCGCCGCCCCCACGGCCTGCTTCAGAACCGCCCGCAGCGCGTCGATGGCCAATTGCGCCGCATGACCTGACGCCGGAGGTACTCCGCCCACCGCCCGCAGCACCTCATCCTTGCTCAGCGCCGACGCTTCCTGCAAGCTCTTACCCCGAACCAACTCCGTCATCGCCGAGGCACACGCCATCGCCGGAACGCACCCCTGGGCGCGAAAACCAATCTCCTCGATACGGTTCCCCGCCAGCTTTAACCCCAGCTCCAGAATGTCTCCGCAAGCGGGATTCTCAATCTGCGCCCGGGCATTGGCATCTGCAAGCTGTCCGGCGTTGCGCGGGTGCTCAAAATGATCGAGAAGTTGAGAAGAATACATGGGCCGGTTCGGTTTTCCCCATCTTACGCGATTGCTTTGTATCAGGGCATGACTTTAGTCATGCCGAAAGGACCTCTTAAAGAAACCGGGCTTCAGCCCCTGCGATTTCTGCGCTCGAGAGATGTTGCTGTCATCCTTGAGCGCCAGCGGTGGAAGAGTTGTTTGTCATCCTGAGCGCCAGCGAAGGACCCCTATTCCCGGAAGGCTCTTTCTCCAAACTGACCCCTTCGTATAATCGAACTCGATGTCGAACGCCCCGCAACGAGTCGTCTCCCTGCAACCCAGCGCCACCGTTACCCTGCGCGACCTCGGCCTGCTCGATCGCCTCGTCGCCTGCACCAAATATTGCGCTGACGCGTGCCCCGAGGTTGCCGGCCAATCACGCGTCATCGTCGCCGACTCCTGGACGGCGCAAGCCGAAGAAATCCTCGCCGCCAAGCCTGACCTGGTCATCGCCTCCGTCCCCTATCAACTGGAATCGGTCGGCGAAATCCTCCGTGCGGGTGTGCGCTTCCTCGGCCTCTCTCCCCGCACGCTGGCTGACATCTACACCGACATTACAATCATTGCCGGCGCACTGGGCGTCGACCGATCGCGGCGAACAGGTTGTCGCCGACATTGCAGAACTCCATCGCGGCAGTTCGCAAGCGGACCTCTGGCCGGCCATCACAAAAAGTTTTCTGCGAGGAATGGGGCAAACCCATCCTGGCCTCGCAGCCCTGGGTCGCCGAACTGGTCGAAGCCGCCGGCGGCTCGTTCCTTGGAGCGCCGGGCAAGAGCATCACCGCCGAAGAAGTCGCCAGTGCCAATCCCGATGTCATCCTGGCCGCCTGGTGCGGCGCCGGCGACCGCGTCCCGCTGGAAAAAATTGTCGAGCAGCGCGGCTGGCAATCCCTATCCGCGGTAACCGACCGCCGCGTCTTCTGCATCAACGACGAACTGCTGAACACCCCGGCGACCACACTTGTGGGCGGCCTGAACGCCATCGCCTGGGCCTTGCACCCCACGATCTTCGATCGCCCACCCGGCATCCGGCAGATTAATTAACCACAGAGGCACAAGAGACACAGAGATTTCTTTCATAATTCCCTTCTCTAACCGTTCCTGAATGTCCTTCAGATGTTCTCTGTGCCTCTGTGGTAAACATGCTTTCCTGGCTAGCCCGAAATGCAACGGCTCCAAACAGAAAGAAAACCCTCTGTGTCTCTGTGCCTCTGTGGTGAAAACGATTTGCCTCTGACACAATAGGAGACGACATGCCAGGACTCCACCAACAACTTGCCGAAGAATTGACCGTGCTGGCCGATGCTGCTGGAAGCGTCGACGACCTGATGAGCATCATCGTCGGACGCCTGGAAGAGCGCGTCGCCCACTTCGATTGGGTTGGCTTCTACATGATCGAGAAAGGCCGGCTGGGCGAAGATCCCATGCTGGTCATCGGACCTTACGTCGGCGCCGTCACGCCGCACACCCGCATCCCGCTCAACCAGGGCATCTGCGGCGCGGCCGCTTCGTCCGGCGAGACCGTCGTAGTGGATGACGTCAACGCCGATCCGCGCTATCTCTCCTGCTCGATCGAAACCAAGTCGGAGATCGTAACCCCGGTCTTCGTCAACGGCAACGTGGTCGGGGAGCTCGACATCGACAGCCACACTCCCGCAGCGTTCTCCCCCGACGACCGCCAACTGGTGGAACACTGCGCCGCGCTGGTGGGACGCTACCTGGAGAAAACCACGTGACCGCCGGTTGCAGCGCAGCGGAGGATCGGGATGACTAAGCTCGTGGTCGCAGCGCTCATCGTTCGCGGCGACGAGATTCTCTGCTGCCAGCGCACCGAGTACCAGGCGCTGCCGCTGAAGTGGGAATTCCCCGGCGGCAAGATCGAGCCCGGCGAGACGCCATCGCAGGCACTGCAGCGCGAATTGGATGAGGAACTGGGAATCGATGCCGAGATCGGCGACGCAGGTGGCGCAACTCCAGCACCAGTATCAGAACGGTAATACCGTGGACCTGCGCTTCTTCCGGGTGGACCACTTCGGCGGCGAACTTCAGAACCGCATCTTTCGCGATATCCGCTGGGTCGCCCGCCGCGACCTGACCACGCTCGACTTCCTCGACGCCGACCGCACCCTGGTGCAGCAACTCGCCAACGGCGAACTGTTATAGCGGGCGGGAATTTTCGCCGCTCAACCGAGGGCCCCGGTGACGGCGCACCTAAAAGTACGCCACTTCGAAAACACGAGACGCAGGCACCAAGTGCCAGGTGCCATCTGCCAACTGCTACCAGCTAATTGCTCCCCTTCACCCACGGCACCGAGAACTGCCGCTCGATCTTCTCGCGGTAACACGGTCCCGAGTTGTAGGTGCAGAAGGGATACAGCTTTCCGTCGGGCGTGGCGTAGTGGATCACGCAGCGTTTTACCCGCTCGATGTCGTAGTTGTAGGCATCCTGGAAGTGCATGCCGGCGACCAGCAGCGTGCGATAGGTGAACACGCCGTCTTTGCCGTCGCGGCCCAGCTTTTTGTTGGTGAGCCCCTGCAAGGTTTGCAGGAACTTGGTGAAGTTTAGTCCGGGCGGCGCCAGCTCCGGTTTGAAGTGCTTCTTCAGTTTGTTCCACGCCTTCATGCCGCTATAGAACTTAAAGCGCGCCTTCCCCGCTGACCGCGACAGCTCTTCCATGTCCTGCAGCATGTTGGGCACGTCAACAAATTGCGTGATCGGCACCGCCTTCTTCGATTTTTCATCCACGAAGAAATACGTTCCCAGCGAACAATGCGGGTGCGACGAAATGGTGGGCACGCCGGTGCCGCGCAGCGCTGCGGTCAGCTTGGAGAACGGCGTGACACACGCCAGCGGGAACCAGTCGGAGCGCGGATCGGTAATGCCGGTCTGCTCGCTGACACAGCGCGCCAGGTCGGACAGGGTGAACCGCTTGGCCAGCAGCTCATGCTTGGCGATGCGCCCGGTGAAGGCCACCGGCTGAAAGCTGATGCCCGATACGGTGTCGATATTCTCGATGGCCACGCGCACGATGTCGCCGATCTGATCGTCGTTCACGCCTTTGACGATGGTGGGCACGAAGACAATCTTCATGCCGGTGGCGCGGCAGTTTTCGATGACCTTCATCTTGGTGGCGAGCAGCGCCTGCCCACGCACCCGGCGATAGATGTCGTCGTTGACGCCGTCGAATTGCAGATACAGCGTCGCCAGTCCCGAGGCCTTGGCCTTCTGCGCGAACTCCAGGTTAGCCAGCTCGATGCCGTTGGTCGCAGCCTGGATGTGGGTGAAGCCCATCTCGCGCGCCATCGAAAGAATCTCGAAAAACTGCGGATGCACCGTGGGCTCGCCGCCGGAGAATTGCACCACGCGTCCATCCACGGGACGCTCGCCGCGCAGGGTCGCCAGCATGCCGCGGATCTGCTCGACGCTGGGCTCGTAGAGGTAGCCGGCCACGTTGGCGTTGGCGAAACATACCGGGCAGGTCAGGTTGCAGCGGTTGGTAAGGTCGACGTTGGCCAGCGCGGTGTGCGAAGTATGCATGCCGCACAGTCCGCAATCATCAGGGACAGGTGACGCCGCCCTCGACCTGCGGATTCGACAGGCCGAGATTGTCGCCGAAGTTCCACTCCTCCATCTTGAGGTACAGTTCCACGTCGCTGAAGAGGATGTCGCGGAACTGGCCGTGCTCGGGACAGCTCTTCTGCATCACCACCTTGCCGTCGTCGGCGAAGATGTCGGCCGGAATCACCTTGGTGCACTCCGGGCACAGCGACTCGGTCTGCTTGGGCAGTCCTTTTTGCAGCGGCTTGATGGGCGCGCCGGTGTAGGTGACCTCGGGCTGCAGAATGCGGAGACCCGGCCGCTTGGTGGGCGACGGGGACGGGCTGACGGCTTCGTTGGTTGGTGCGGGAGGATGGACTTCCGGAGACAACGTCTGGGTGCTCAACGTTTGTACCTCACCTGGAAAGAGTCGGAGGGCGCGGCGGAGAAAAATATGGAGCAGGAGGATATAAGAGACACACCGCCGCGCTTCTCCATCTCAAAATTGTCGCGTGAATTGGAAGGCGAAGCGCAGTGTCGTGTCTCACTGGTCAGAGTGAAGCGAGGTTGCAGCGAACGGGGCAGAGGGCGGTTCGGCGGGAGAAATTGAGGTGTGAACTGGGCGGGATTTTTGGGGAAGCAGTCAGCAGTCAGCCGTCAGCGATAGTTCCTTCCAGCTTGCGGCTGCGCTCACTGATCGACACGAAGGATCCAAACAAAGGATGTGTCATCCTGAGCGCAAGCGAAGGACCGCTATACCCGGCAGTTCTGCCACGGGTAGGGGTCCTTCGCTTACGCTCAGGATGACAACGTTAGTGGGAGAACAGAGAACAGACAGTTTAGTCGCAGGTGTTGGTTAGCGGCAGGTGTAGTTCAGTGACAGGTGTCGATCACCACTTCCACCCGCCGGTTCTTCTGGCGGCCTGCGAGATTGCCGGAGCCGTCGGGCTTGGTGTTCGCCGCGGCCGGGGGCTTGCCCAACCCTTCGACCGGGGTTCCTTCCGGAACGTAGTGATGGTTCACCAGCCAGCCGCGCACGGTAACCGCCTGCTTCTGACTGAGCATCTGGTTGTAACTGTCGGTGCCGTCCGCGTCGGTCAATACCTCGATGCGCACCGGGTGATGCCCGGCCGCGGCGATTTGCGGGCCAAGCAGGTCGAGCGTCTCGCCGGCATCGGGCTCCAGCGTCCAGCGATCGGCCTCGAATAAAGCGTCTGCCAGCACCACCAGCCGGACGCTGCATTTGGCAGTCTGCCGCTTGATGGCCTGGTTGCCCTTCGGAGGCGGAGCTTGTTTCAACGGTTGCTCCTCCGCTTCAGGTTTCTCGATGGGGCGAGGAGTCTGCCACGTACCGCCAGGCGGTTGGGGTTGGCCGGACTGAGCGGCCAGCGGAGTCGCGAGCCCGAACCCAAGCAAGGCGGAGTAAACCATCATCGCGCTGCGCCATCGCATTCTTCGAAAGCTTGACAAGTCGCCCCCTTTCCGCTCATTCAGCAGATGAAGCTGGCGCAAAGGAAGATGTCGGACATTGTGTCACATTCTCAGGTTTCTTCCGCCGCACCTGCTGGGCACAACTCGCCCGAGCTTGCATCAGCGGCGTAGAATCACTCCATCTTCAACCTACGCTGTTCAGGCGCCAGGAGGACTTATGGGTAAGCACTCCAGGAACAAGCACGCCGGGAAGTCGGCAGCGGAAGCGATCGACAATCCCGATGGGAGCACGGCCAAGCCGGCGAAGCTCGACAAGAAGGCCTACGAGCGCGACCTGTTCAAGCTGCAGGTCGAGATGGTCAAGATGCAGGAGTGGGTGAAGGCCACGGGCGCGCGCATCGTCATCATTTTCGAGGGCCGCGATGCTGCCGGCAAGGGCGGCGTCATCAAACGCATCATGGAGCGGGTCAGCCCGCGGGTCTTCCGCCTGATTGCGCTGCCCGCGCCTACCGATCGCGAGAAAACCCAGATCTACTGGCAGCGCTACATCGAGCAACTGCCCGCGGGCGGCGAGATCGTCATCTTTGACCGTAGCTGGTACAACCGCGGCGGGGTGGAGCACGTGATGGGGTTCTGCAGCAAGGACCAGTACACGCGCTTCCTGCAAGGCTGCCCGGCTTTCGAGTCCACGCTGGTCGCCAACGGCATCATCCTGCTGAAGTACTGGCTCGACGTGTCGGAGAAAGAGCAGCACAAACGGTTCGTGGGACGCATCAAGGATCCATCGAAGCGCTGGAAGCTCAGCCCGATGGACCTGGAATCGCATCGCCGCTGGTACGACTATTCACGCGCCCGCGATGCCATGCTGGCCGCAACCGACACTGCACTGGCGCCGTGGTACCTGGTTCCGTCCGACGACAAGAAGCGCGCCCGCCTGAATTGCATTGCCGACCTGCTGAGCCGCGTGCCCTACGAAGAAATTCCCTACACGCCTCCCAAACTGCCGGCCAGACAGAAGCCAAAAGGCTACGAACAGCCGAAGCTGATGCATCAGGTGGTGGCGCAACGGTGGTGAGAGGCAGTGAATAGTCGCTAGGCGCTAGTGGCTAGAGGTAGACAAGGGGCTAGGGAAAGATACTGACAATCGAGGGGCCAGGCCGTTTCGCCGAAAAGCAGGTCCCTCCACTCCGCTTCGCTCCGGTCGGGATGACACTTTCTACAGGAAGCGACGGGGCCGTCGCAAATGCGTGATGAATATAGTCAGCCGTGGACCGCAACACTAAGCACGATCCACGGTCTTTTCACCGCGCGATGCGCGCGCTTTTCTGATTCATCACCTGTAGCACATCTTTGAGGGTGGCCATGCTGGTGTCGCCCGGGGTGGTCATGGCTAGCGCGCCGTGGGCCACACCGCACTCCACTGCCCACTGCGGATCTTTTTCCGCAAGCAGGCCGTAGATGAGGCCGGAGGCAAACGAATCACCACCGCCCACGCGGTCGAAAATTTCCAGGTCGTGGCGGGGCGCGGACTCGTAGAACGCGCCGTCCTGATAAAAGATGGCGCCCCAATCGTTGCGGGTCGCCGTCTTGGCTTTGCGCAGAGTGACCGCGATGGCCCGGAAATCGAACTGACCGGCGGCGGCCTGAATCATCTTGCGGAAAGCTGCGGCGTCGATCTGCGAGGCGTCTACGTCGAGCCCTTCGACCTCCAACCCCAGCGCAGCGGAAAAATCTTCCTCATTGCCAAGCATTACATCGACGTAAGCAGCCAGTTCGCGATTGACTTCCTGCGCCCGCTTTTTGCCGCCGTTGTCTTTCCAGAGCGATTCACGGTAATTCAAGTCATAGGAAACGACGGTGCCATGCTGCCGGGCGCACTGCACCGCTTCCAGCGCGACCTCCGGCGTGGAGGCCGATAAGGCGCAGAAGATACCTCCGGTATGAAACCAGCGCACCCCTGCTTGCCGAAAATCTCTTCCCAGGGAATGTCGCCGGGTTTTAGTTGCGACACAGCGGTGTGGCCGCGGTCCGAGCACCCCAGAGCCGGCGGACCCCGAAGCCGCGCTCGGTGAAATTCAGCCCATTGCGGACCCGGCGTCCCACTCCGTCGTAGTCCACCCAGCGAACGTAAGTTTGGTCAACTCCGCCTTGATAGATGAGGTCTTCCACCAGTCGCCCGACCGGGTTGTCGGCAAGAGCGGTGACCACGGCGGTGTTCAAGCCGAAGCAGCGTTTCAGGCCGCGGGCCACGTTGTACTCGCCGCCGCCCTCGGATACGTCGAAGCTGCGGGTGGTTGCCACGCGGCGGTCGCCGGGGTCGAGCCGCAGCATCACCTCGCCGAGGGACAGCAAGTCCCAGCGGCAGGCCGCCCGGTCTTTCAGCGCCAATGGCATGCTGGCTAGTTTACCTTCTGATAAAAGATCACGACCGCTCCGGGTTTCGTGTTGATGGCCACGGGCAGGCCATGCTGCATCAGGTCAGCGCCCGAGGCCTTGCTGAGTGGGCCAGAGTCAAGATCGCTGAGCTGATAGGTCGCGGCGGGATCAAGTCCGCGCAGGCGCAGGGTCTTGGTGGCCTCGGCATTCTGGGTGCGGCGGAAGGCCTGCACGATGCCGTCGTTCTGTTCCGGGCGATTGAACTGCCACGCGGCCCACTCGAAATCCTGGCTCTGGTCTTTGCCCGAACCAATGGCGCAATCGACATTGGAGGTGCAAGGCAGCATGGGGTAGTAGTCGCCGTAATAGTAAGGCCGTATGCGTTTCAGGGCGACGATCTCGTTGCGCAGCCAGTCGAAGGGGAAGTCGGGGGGAATGAACTTTCCGGTCTGCTCGCGGGTGCCGCTCACATTGAAGAGGGCAAACGCCAGCCCAGGGCTGGCTCCGCTGCGGAAGTGGTAGGAGTCGCGCGGGTGAACCTGCAGGATGGTGCCGAAGTGCGGCCGCCAATAGGCCAGGCCTTCGGTGGCTGATCTGGTTCGCCGATGGGATCGGCCTCGGGCGCAACCGGATAGTCGGCGCGGCTGAGGTCGACCGCACGCGTGATGGTGTCGAGGTCGCTACGTTGCACAACGTCTAGCATCAACTCCGGATGCAGGCGGCGCAGGTCGTCCCAGAACTGCAGCAGGCCCTCGACCTAGCGAATCTGGGTCATGCCCTGACGGTCGGGAGCATCGCCTTGCGCCCAGAACGGTGCCAGCGCGAAATTGCAGTCCTTGCGGAAAACGTCAATGCCTTCTTTGGTGATCAAGTCCGACATGGCCTCAGTCATGGCCTGCGCGCGCGGCCGGGACGCCGAAATTGAACAGGCGAAATTTCACGAAGGGACGCGTTGACGTCGCCGGCAAAGTAGGTGCTGTCTTCGCCGACGTACCAGTCGGGATGTTCGAGGGTCCACGGGGTACCAACCACCGCCCGCTCGGGTTCAAACCACAGCAGGAATTTCATGCCGTTGGCACGGGCAGCGTCGCTGATGGGCTTCAGTCCATTGGGATGAGGTACGCGATTGACCCGCCAGTTACCGGCGTGCAGGAACCAGTCTTCGTGGCCGAAGACCTGGAATTCGTCCACCGGACGATCGGTGCCGTACCAGCCGGCGTCCATCCAGAAATTTTCGAAGCCCAATTTTTCTTTGCTGACCTGGTCGATCAGAAGCAGGCTGGTGGAAGTTTTCATGCCGCCCCAGCCCAGGTGAGAGACGGGCAGCACCACCGGCTTACCGTCGTAGTGCGGGGTGTGATATTGCAGGACGTGGCGGCGCAGAATGTTGTGGGCTTCGATGTCGTCGCCCTGCCAGGGCAGCAGCAGGACCAGCGGGGTGCGAATCTCTTCGCCCGGGTGCAAAGACAAATGCGTGGTCTGCATGCCGGCCCGGACGTCGATGGTGCCTTCGGTGGAACGGGAGAACGAAATGGCCCATTGTCCCAGCCATCCCAGCGCGCCAATCAACCCGCGGCCTTCCATTTGAATGTCGAAGAACGGAATGGAGTTCAGCGGCTTGCCGCCGGTGTCGTTGGCCAGGGTGAAGTCCTGCAGCTGATCGAGCGGCTGCTTGCGCAAGGCATAGGTATCCATGCCACCGGCGCCACGGGAGTAGATGACGGTGGGCACGCGGCTGCCGGCGACAGGTAAGGACAGATCGAGAGGCTGCACGTCTTCCAGGATGGGAGTGTCGGCTTTACCGCCGTTGCGGAAGTACATGGTCCACTCGACAACGGGAGAGTTGGCAAACTCCACCGCGGCGATGCGAACGGTGAGGCCGGTGGCCGGGTCGGTCCAGCTCACGTTGTGCTGGATGCGGGCCTCATCGAGTTTCTGGGTGTCGGCTCGCTTCTGCCAGCCGGGCATGAGGCTGGCGGAGGACTTGAGTCCGTAGGCAAAAGAAAATGGCAGCTTCGCGGGATTGTTCAGCAGGTGCGACTGCAACCAACCCGCGGAGTTGGGCTGGTTGTCGGCGGGGCTGGCGGCCTGGCTGGCCGGGACCCAACACAGGGCGAGAATGATTACCGCCAAATAGAAGCTGAACTGCTTTCCGAGTCCGACAACCGGCATGGGCGCCTTTCGATATGCAGAGTGCTGGCAGTGCTGTATGTGTGCGAAGGGCGAAACCGGCCGTCGCTGGAGAGCGCAGGTTCCGATATTCTGGAACCCAACAGCGACGGCCTGTGGTAGGCTAGTTGGCGCCTTCGCATTTTGTCAACATCATTGTTAACAGTTGCAACGGATTCCGATTCGCCAGAGGAAACCGTAAACACTTTTCCGAATTTCTCCGGAGGACCGTCGTGAGGCGAACGGGAAACTTCATGCTAGTTCTGTTGGCGTGCCTGCTTGGCGTCGCGCTTCAGGCGCAACAGCCCGCCAGTTTTGACCTGGCGGCAGACTTCTCACTGCAGAACAACCCCAACGGCGTGTGGCAATACGGATATTCCGCGGGGACCTCGCTCGACCCTAAGGACTTCCGGCTGGATCGTTACTCGAACCACGGTTTGCCGGTAGGCTTCTGGCATCCGGAAGCCACCGACCAACCCGGGCCAGGCTACTATCCCTACATCGCGTACAACAGCGCCGGTAAAACCAGCTACGGGTCGAGCAACGGCTGGGCGGTGCGCGCCGACGAGATTGCCATGGAAGCCAGCCTCGCCGGCCAATACAGCCTGGTGCGGTTCGTCGCGCCGCAGGCTGGGACGTATTCCATATCGGCCAAGTTTACCGGCATCCACTTCGGTCTCTCGACTACCGACGTCCACGTTTTGCATAACGCCGACAGCCTGTTCGACGCGGACATCGAAGGCTACGGCGGAGATCCGGCCTTCCACGTGGTTACCGGAGCTCATCCGACCGCTGACTACGATGGGCAGGTCAAACTGGAGAAAGGCGACATCATTACCTTCGCCCTGGGATACGGCAAGAACAAGACGAACTACGGTGACACCACCGGGTTGATTGCCCATGTGACCCTGTTGACGGGAAGCAGCACTCGGCCCAAATGGCAGCACGGCAACCGGCAGTGAGCAGCGCCAACAAGGTTGTCGACAGAGCTAAGTCTTGGCAGGAGGCTCGTCGGTGAGTTCTGCCAGTAGCGTGCCAACCTTCACCTTCTTGCCAACTTCGACGAGGATCTCTCCCAGATAGCCTGAGCCGAACGACTCGACTTCCATTTCGACCTTGTCGGTCTCAACCGTCAACAATACGTCGCCCTCAGCGACCCACTCGCCGGGCTGCTTCACCCAACTGGTTACCGAGCCCTCTTCCATGGTGAGGCCCAGCTGCGGCATAACAATCCTGTACGACATCGAACCATCCTTCCTACGATATTGCGCCGTTACACACGGCCTGAAATCTGCCGTCCCTAAAGGGACTCGGTCGAATTTCTGACTCACCCAAGACTCCGCTTCGCTACGTCCTGGGCTGACTGTATGGCCACCCCTTCGGGGTTGGCTTTTCGCGAGTTATGCTCGCCTCCGAAAACCACAGTAGGTTATACGTCAAGATTGCAAAGCCGTGTTCTTCCCACACCAACCACCCATGCCCGTCGTGATGGCCATCCCTGCAAGAACCGAACAAATCGCAGTCAATTCAACAACCGAGCAATCAGGATTTTCCCAGCAGTTGGCGCACTTCGGTGGCGACACGTTCCGGCGACGGGATCATCTGGTTCTCCAGCACGGGGCTAAACGGGTTGGGAACGGGCAGAGAACAGATGCGCACCGGCGCGGCCTTCAAATCTTTAAAGCAATCTTCCACTGCGATCGCCATCAACTCAGCGGCAAAGCTGCACACCGATGGGGACTCGTCGATGACCACCAGTCGGCCAGTCTTCCTGATGGAGGCGCTGATGGCTTTGCGATCGAGCGGCACGATGGTGCGCGGATCGATGAGATCGACTGAAATGCCTTCTCCGGCGAGGGTTTCAGCCGCCTGGACGGCAATGCCCACCATCTTGGACATGGCGATCATGGTTACGTCGGTGCCCTCGCGAATGATGTGTGCCTCGCCGAAGGGGATGAGATATCCCTCTTCGGGCACGACGCCCTTGGTGTTGTAGAGCGACTTGTGCTCGATGAACAGCACAGGGCCGGGATCGCGCAGCGCAGTCTTGAACAATCCTTTTACGTCGTAGGGCGTCGATGGCAAAACAACTTTCAGGCCGGGAGTATTGGCGAACCAGTTGTAGAACGTGTGGGAGTGATGAGCGCCGGCGTTGCGGACTGCACCCATGGCGCCGCGAACCACGACCGGCGCCTTGATTTTGCCATTCGACATGTACGAGATGTTGGCGGCCTGCTGCACGATCTGGGTAATGGCTTCAAGGGCGAAGTCGAGAAACACTTCATCGACGATGGAGCGCGTGCCCGCCATGGCGGCGCCAATGGCTACCCCGGTGGCGCCGAGTTCGCATATGCCGGTGTCGCGCAGGCGATCGTCGCCAAATTCTTTCCATAGCCCGCGGGTCTGACGGAAGTTGCCGCCCCTTGGCCCAATTCCCTGTCCGATGTAGACAATGCTGTCATCTCTGGCGAACTCTTCGCGCAGGGCTTCCACACCGGCATCCACGTAGGTTAGAACCCTTCCTTCTTGAACCATGCCTGGTTTCTCCTGACTCAAAACACGTGCTCCATCAAGGTATCGGCAGCGGGCTCGGGACTGGACTCGGCGAACTGAACCGCGTCCTCGATCAGGTGGGTGACTTCGAGATCCACCTTGCGCATGGCCGCCTCATCGAAGCGTCCGCTGTCGATGAGTATTTTGCGGGCGCGCTTGGTCGGGTCCATGTCCTTCCACTGATTCACTTCGTCGCGGGTGCGGTAGTCGGTACCGGGATCGCCCTCGTGATGCCCAACGTAGCGATAGGTCTTGCACTCGATGAGAGTTGGGCCGCCGCCGTTGCGGGCGCGTTCGATGGCTTCTTTGGCGACGCGGTCGACGGCCATCACGTCCTGTCCGTCGACTTCGACTCCCGGCAGGCCGTAAGCGGCAGCGCGGCTGGCTACGCTGGTGTTCTTGGTGGCGCGGGAGAAAGCCATCTCGGTGGCATACAGATTGTTTTCACAGACGTAGAGAATCGGCAGGTCCCAGATCGCGCCGAAGTTCACCGACTCATGGAACGATCCGCTGTTCACTGCGCCGTCACCAAAGAAAGCGACGGCAACACCGCCCTGCTTGCGAAGCTTGGCGCTCAAAGCTGCGCCGGTCGCGAGAGGAATGGGGGCGCCCACGATGCCGTTGGTGCCCATGAAGCCATACTCGGGGGCATACATGTGCATGCTGCCGCCGCGTCCGCCGGAGCTGCCGGTAGATTTGCCCCAGAGTTCGGCCAGCGCGATCCGCGAAGGGACACCCTTGGCCAACGCGTGACCATGGCCGCGATGGGTGCTGAAGATCAGATCGGAGTTCCGCAGGTTGGAGCACACCCCGACGGCCACCGCTTCTTCGCCAATATAAAGATGAACGAACCCAGGCAGCATGCCGTTGCGATAAAGTTCCTGCACCTTGCGCTCGAAGAGGCGGAGTTCCAACATCTTCTTATAGTGGGCAAGAAGAAGATCCAGATCAACTCCTGGTGTAGTTGTAGCCATGCAAAATCCTCCCAACATCCTTCCGTCTTACGTCAACGGAAATTTGACCGGGGCCCCCGTCTGCTGCGAACGGTAGACCGCGGTAAAGAGTTCCACTACCCTGAGTCCGGCTTCGCCATCCACCAGCGGCTGGCGATCTTCCATGACGGCCTGGATAAAATCTTCGAGCTGACGCTCGTGATAATGAGTCATGACATTCCAGGGGCGCGAACGGTCTTCGCGATTCCACTCCGGCAACAGGTTTTCTTCGCCGGGGATAGTCCACATATCGTTGAACGGCGGATCCATCGCTTCGGTGACACCCGAAATAAACGGCGAGCCGCTGTCGATCTCCGCCCCCACGGATGCGCCGGATGAGCCGTGCACGTGGATCTTTCCGTACAAGCCGGGCTTCTGCGAATTGCTGAGCACAATTGATCCGATAGCGCCGCTGACAAAACGAATGGACGCTACTACGGTGTCATCCACCTCGATGCCGGGGTGGTTGTAGTTGTCCCAATACGCGTGGAGCTCGGCGACCGGCCCCATGAACCAGCACAGCAGATCGAGATAGTGAGGCGCCTGGCTGACGACGACGCCACCGCCTTCTCCCTTCCAGGTGCCGCGCCACGGATCGGAGCGATAGTAGGCAGGCTCGCGCCAACCCAGCATGGTGACCATGACGAGCGAGGGCTGGCCGATCTTGCCGGAGTCGATGGCCTGCTTCATGCGCTGCACCGGCTCGTACCATCGGCGCTGACTGATGACGCCCAGCTTGATGCCGGCCGCACGAGCAGCGTTGACGGCGCTCTCGCAGGATGGCAGATCGACAGCGAGCGGCTTTTCGACGATGACGTTCACGCCGGCGGCAGCGGCGATTTCAACGGCTGCGACGTGCTGCGTGTGTTGCGTGCAAACCGACAGCACATCGACTTTTTCCCGGCGAAGCATTTCGGCGAGATCGGTGTAAGGGCGAGCCTGAAAGCGCTGGGCGAACACTTCGGCCCGGTCGGCAGCTACGTCGCATACACCTACAAATTCGGAATTCGCCAGCGTTTGATAGGCGAGCGCGTGTGTGCCGCCCACCTTGCCACATCCCACAATCGCCGTTCTAAGCCGCCTGCCTGAGTGTTCGTTCATCGTTCGCTCGCGGGGTAGATCGCTAAAACTGAATCGGTGAAATGCATCAAGTTACGGAATCGAAGTGCCATCGGTGCCATCTGGCCGATGCCGCAGCTCCAGCAAAAATCCAACCAAATCATTGGTATCGAGAAGCGCCCAGCGCGTGCCGGGGCGAATTCCAGTACCGGACTGCAACACTCCGACGTTGGCTTCTGCCAACTTTTGCAGGACTGGCTCAATGTCAGACACTTCGAAAAGAACGTGGTGAATGCCGCCACCCTTTTGCTCCAGAAACTCGCGATAGGCATTGCGCTCGCCGGCGATGGGTTGAATGAATTCCAGTTCAAGGTTGCCGACCTGCACAAACGCCTGGCGAATCCGGATCGCTTCCGGCTTACCGCGAAACGAGAACGTGGCCTCCGGCCGGTCGGGCCACTCGACGAAACGGAACGGTCCGATACCGAAAAGCGAGGTGAGCAGTTGCGTGGTGCGCTCAAGATCGGCGACGACGATTCCGATCTGCACGGCACGCTGCAGCTTGACCGGGTTCGCACTGGAATCGGATGACATATGCGTGTCCGGGCCTTAGCGGGCCAGGTAGCCTCCATCCACCGGAAGGATGACGCCGGTGACCATGGAGGATGCGTCGGAGGCGAGGAAAAGCGTAGGTCCCACAATCTCCTCCGGCTTGCCGACCCGGCCAAGCGGAATGTTCGACGTCCAGGTTTTCATCAGCGCATCGGGATCAAATTGCGGATCGGCCATGACGTCGACCAGCCCCGGAGTAAGAAATTGGCATGGAGCGATTGCGTTGACCCGGATACCGCGGTCGGCCCATTCCAGCGCAAGTTGCTTGGTGAGAGCGTTGACCCCACCTTTACTGGCGCAGTAGGCGTTGGCTCCCCGACCGACGCCTACGACGCCGGCAATGGAGGAAAAGTTGACGATGGTGCCGCCCGATTTCGACAGCATGACGCGGGCGACCGCCTGGCAACACAGAAACGTTCCGCGGAGGTTGATGTCGAGCACGCGGTCCCAAGTTTCCAGGGGAGTGTTTTCGGCGGCATCGTGTTGCGGAATGCCGGCGCAGTTCACCAGGATGTCGATGGTGCCGAACTCATCGGTGGCGCGCTTCACCATCGCAGTAATGTCGTCGGGCCGGCTGACGTCGGCCTGGATGCCGATGGCCCGGCGACCCAGCTTTTTCACCTCGTCGGCGGTGTTGACCACCGCATCCAACTTCAAATCGCTGGCGGCGACATCGCAGCCGTATTCGGCAAAAGCCATGGCAATGGCCCGGCCAAAGCCGGCGCTCGCCCCGGTAATCAAGGCGACGCGGCCACTCAGATCGAACAATTTATTGTATTCAGCCACGTGTTCAGTCACCTGTCTCTCTATGCGAATGCCTTACGGTTTGCTTTGCGCTGCGGTGGTGCTCTGAAAAATCAGCATCTCGGAAGTTCCCGCGACTTCCAGTTTCACCGGGACGCCGTCGCGCATCAGTTCGTAGCCGGGGCGCTCCACGGCTTGACCGCTGTTCTTGAACGTCACTTTATAAGTCTTCGAAATGTCGAGGCCACGCGGAGTGAAGCGATAGTTGGAATCGCCGAAGCTGGAAGTACGAAACAGCGTGGCCATATCGCGAGTGGAATCCGGAGTCGCGTATTCCAGTACAACCCACGGCGTCTGCTGCGAGAAATCGACCAGCGGCGTGTGGTGATAGACCACGCTGTTGCGCAAGATGGGCCGCAGTTCCTGCTTGTACAGCTCGATTCCGCTGCGCAGCTTGGCCAGCAGCAATGGGTTGAGTTCAGCCGGCGACGGGGCGATGCCGCGGAAGATCGGCAGAGCGACTTCAACCTGTCGAAGCTGCGAATCAAGATCGCCATCGCCGGCGAGGTTGGGGACTTCGGTGCCGAAGGTCCGCAGCAGGATTTCCGGCGGGAGCACCCACGTCATGCCGTTAAGGACCTTGATGCCGCGCGGCAGACGCATCCAGTCCGACAATTCGCTGTTATCGAAGCGGTGCAGAATTCCCCAGTCAAGGCGGCCACCGCCGCCGGCGCAGTTCTGGAAGATGACGCGAGGAAATTGTTTCCGCAGGTGATCGAAAATGGCGTAGAGATTCTCGACATGGCGCCACTCAGTGTTTTCCACGAAGCCCTGGTAGACGCGGTTGCCGCCTTCTTCCACCGTGGTGTTGTAGTCAATGCGGAAGACGTCGAGATCGTAGGCTTTGATGACACGGGCGATTTCCGATTCCGCCCACTTGGTCACTGCGGGATTGGAGTAGTCGAGCTGGCGGCCGTTGGTGACGGGCACACCGTTGCGAGTGGAAACCCAATCGGGATGCTCTTTGAGCAGCTTCGAAGCTGAGCCAATGCTCTCCGGCTCCATCCACAGGCCGAACTGCATTCCCTGCTTGCGAGCGTACTCGCGAATGGGCTGGAGATCGTTGGGCAGCCAGGCGCCTGCATGCCAATCTCCCACATTGGGGTACCACTGGTTAGGCGACTGGCCATACCACCCGGCGTCGATTACGAAAGTCTCCGCACCCACGGAAGCGGCCATGTCGATTTCGCGATCGATGCCGGCTTCGGTTTCGTGGTCGACAATGTAGCCGCGGTGATTGGCTTCCACGTCGAACACATGGGGCGATGGAGGAGTGGGAAGGACGTCGCGCCGCACGTGATCCAACATGGCTTGCGAGACACCATCGAGATCGGTGCGCAGGCAGAAGATGTGGGTCTCGGGCGACTTCACCGTCTCGCCTGGATCGAGAACGCGCAAGACGGGATCAACCGTGCTGGGGCCCATGTCGAAGTACAGCCGCGCTTCCGTATTGGCGGGGCGGTCGGCGGGGCCGGAGCGCTCGACCGGCGCAGGATCGACGTCGCCGGTCAGACGGATGGTCCAGTTGCCGCTCCACGCCAGCGATGCGGCAAACCATTCGCCGGTAGCGTTATTGCGGGCGAGGAAGGTGGGATGTCCCCAGCCTGACTTGCCGCGGTCGCCTTTGATAATGCGGCTCTGGTTGATGACGGGTTCGAACTTCCAGTCGCCCTCGTGACCCCACTTGTTGTTGTCGATGAAGCCGACGTCATAAACGCTGAGGTCGCCGGGTTTAAGGGACTCGCGGAAATCGGGGGTATGCCACAGCTCGCCGGACCAGGGTGACACGGCGGAAATGGCGGTCGCTTTGGCGCCGGTATTTTTGATTTCGAGCCAGCGCACCATCACCGGACGGCCGGTAAGCAGCGTGTGAATCTTCACCGTGATGGGACGCGCGGAGCTCTGCAACTCTACGGTGACCAAGAGTCCGTCGGGATTCGACACTTCGGACTTGGTGATGCCCACCCACTTCCATGTACCGGAAAGGTCATGCCCTTCCATTTGCAGACGAAACGCATCAACAGGCAGCCGGTCTTGGGTTTCCCGTTCGCCACCGAGTTGAATTTCAGGCAGGATCTGGCCGCTCGAACCCCAGTAGCGTCCGACCCAGCGGCCGTTTCGAAGCTCCTCATCGCAAATCATGAGCCCGGAGGAAAAGCGCACGCCGGGAAAAGGCTCGGTGCGGGTGGCCGCGTCGCGATAGGGAGTGGCGGGGGCGGTGGTGCAGAATGCGGCTGGCGTTGTCAGGCAGAAACAGACGGCGGCCAGCGCCAGCAGGATCGCATTACGCCACCCCTGCGTGGGGTTTGCCGTGAAATATCTGCCGGAAATTCGCATGGCCTGCTTCATCGGTGTTCGGTTTTCCAAGTTGCTCAAATGCTGCTCAACGCCCAGCGGACATGTCCGGTGCTCTTCACTCGTTTGACCGCTCCCTGCTGCTCGAGTAGCGCCAAGTGCCCATGCAGCGGATACATCAGCAGCCAGCGGTTGTTCTCGGGCCAACTACCCAGGACCGGACCGCACTCGTCCATCAGTTGCTTCAGGGTTTGTCCTTCGGGGTGACGCTCCAGCGCCTTTTCTACTTGCGATGAGGCCCGCTCGACGAAGCGACGGCACTCGGACAGGAAGTCGCCAACCTGTGAGGCGTGATACACCGGCCAGTGACCGGAGTAGATCCACTCGATGTCGAGCTCTTCCATGGTTTGCAGGGTGCCGAGATACGCCGCCACGGCGTAATAGGCCGGCGGCAACGAAGGCTGGCCGGCGGCGCTGGGGCAGCAATTGCCGTGCAACGCATCTCCCACGAAGACCGCTTTGTTCTTGGCGTCGTAAAAGGCCAAGTGTCCGTCGCTGTGTCCGGGTGCATGCAGGACCCGCAGCCCGCTTTGGTTGTCAATGGCGATGAACTCGCCTCCGACAAAGCGTGAGGTCGATACGCTGCGGCTCGCCCACCATCATGCGGACCCAATCGCTGGCTTCGGGATTCAAGCCCAAGCCAACACCGTGGTCCTCGATCCACTGGTTGTAGCGCGACGCGAACAGGAGGTCGACATTCTCGATCAACCGGCGATCGGGATCGCCGCATGCCAGCCTGATCTGGGGAGCAGCCTGGAGAAGATTGCCGTTACCGCCGTGATGATCAGCGTCGGCATGGGTATTAATCGCCAGGGTGAGCCGCGAGGCCGGAAGCCCCAGCTTTTGCAGAAAGGGCAGGATGACTTCCCCGGGTGTGTTGGAAGCGCCGGTATCGATGAGCACCGTGTTATCGCCAACGAAGAGGTACTGAAAGAGATTGCGGTCGGCGACCATGGAAGCGATCTGATAGCAGTGCGGGAAGATTTCCATTGGGTCTCGTACTCGCTTAATCCGCTGGGCTGAACTGCCGCCAACAACTGGCCGGCGAAACCGCACCGGCTAACCGGAACTGACGGGTTGAGGCGTTGCTTTCAACCATCGCGCCACTGGCACCATACGTCAGAGAGCAAATTGTCGTCAACAGTTTTGTTAACATAATTACAAAACGCATTGCAGAATCTACACCCTAAGCAGATTTCCTGCGGCTACGCCGCTTCTAAAGGGAATGCGGAAGCTGCAGCGTGGTTGTAAGCGTCGCCGGAAACGTCCGACGCCGGGCGGCTGGCATAGCTCAGAATCGCGATAGCCAGGACGAGACAGGCAATTCCCACGATCATGGTTGCTATGGGGCGGCTTCCCGTCGTCTTCCACTCTCCAGCCAGGATGCCAAACAGGGTGCTGGCGATGACGATGGCGGCGAGAAACAGCGGCCAGCCGATCGACGTGCCGAGGTCGCCCAGCTTGACGGTGGAGATGCTGTACAGGATGATGCTGCCGAACCACAGCAACCCCATCAGCGAAGAAGCCAGCCAGTAATACCAGGTGCCGGGCAGGCGGAGATCGCTGGTGTTGTGATTGCGGCGCATGAGCACGAGGCAATAAATCACTCCGGGCAGAAAGCCGGCATAAAGACAGGGCAGCCACACGGCATTGGACATCATGGCCACGCTGGCTCCGTGTTGCTGCGCGGCATGCTGGATGGTGCCGCCAAAGGCAAGCCCGAGGTTCAGCATCGATCCCAGGATGCCGGAGACGAACGCCAGCAGAAATCCGCCCCAGAAGTTTTGGCGTACGCCGCCGCTGGAGAGTTGCAGGGCGGTTTCGCGCCGCTTTCCGGCCAGTCCGCATATGGCGACGCCGGCGATGATGACCACAACGCCCGCGATGATGAAAGCGCCCTGGCGTGATGCCACCCTGTCAGAGTGCTGGGTGAGCAGCGGAATGAGAGCGCCCACGGCGGCAGAGGTTCCGAGGGAGACGGCGAAGGTGATGGCGAGGCCGAGACGGGTGAGCGCCAGTCCGAAAAACACCAGGGAGACGCCCCAGCTCGCGCCGAACAAGGCCATCGCCGCCAGGGTGCCGGGCGAGACGCTGGAATAGGTGGACCACAACGCCGGTACGGTGAACAGCGCGATGATGGTGGGAACCACGGCGACGCCGAGGATGGAAAAGGCGAACCAGGTATGCTCCCACTGCCACTTTTTGTTGAGCTTCATGGGAAGGGCGTAAGCCGCATTCATCAGCGCGGCGCATACCACCAGCAGAATGGCTTCGATCGTGGTTGAGGTCATCCCGGTTCCCGGCCCGCTGGCTGCGTCCACTTATCCGATTGCAGGTGGAAACGCGGAAGCGAGTGACTTGCTGCAAGGCGAGCCATTGAAACATTGCGAAGGATGATTGTCAACATAGTTGCTGACATTCGCAATTTTACAGAGCGCCAAGACGGCCGTCTGGGCGGTAAACGCAAAGCGGCCCCGGCTGCAAAGGCTACGGGGAAACGGGGCGCCGGTTGACCGAGGCTACAGCGTCGAGTCCAAGTCGCCCGACCAGTCGTCGCCGCCGAATGCGGGGAACGGGGAGCTGCGCTCGAAGGTACGGTCGTACAGCTTGGCAAAATACTGTTCCACTTCAGCTTCGATCTTATCCAGCGGAGTTTTCAAAATCATGCGCACGTACTGCTCATGGTTCTCGGAGCGGTTCTCCAGAGGAATGCGGGAAGAATAGGCGCGGGCGATGATGAATATATAAGGGTTGACCACAAGGTTGAGAGTCCGATAGAGCAAGGGCTGGTTCGCGGCCTTCCAGATGGTGCGATGGAGTTCCATGTCGGCTTCAAAGAAGCGTTCTTCGTTCTTGTGGGCGGCGGCGGCCTTCAATTTCTTCAGCGCTTTATTCAACACCTCGGCGGCGTCGATGGCTGGGTTCTCCCGCAGGTAGCGAACGCAGAGGCTCTCCAGTTTGGCGCGCATGCGGAAAATCACCGCGATCTCTGCCAGAGAGATATCGCGAATAAAAGTGCCCCGGCGCGAGGTAGTGACCACCAATCCATCGCGCTCCAGGCGGAGCAGCGCTTCGCGAACCGGGCCACGGCTGACTTCCAGTTCCTTCGCCAGGTCTTCTTCGATGATGCGCTGACGGGGACGTAATTTTCCACCATGGATGGCTTTGCGCAGGTGAGTTTCAACCCGCTTGGTAGCCGTGACCCCGCGGTCCGGCTTTGCTGCACGAGAGGTAGTTTTTGGCATAGGGCGCAACCCGCCTCACAGGGTTAGAGCGGCGGCACCGGGAACTACGATGCAGACCAATCGCGGCCTCGCGGTCCAAACCGTCCGTTCCGTTCCCTTAGCACTCCGCTTAATGCGAAGAGTCTACCATGTTGTCGACAATAGCAAGCAGAGTTGCAACCGGCGAATTGCATTTATTGATTCCCAAAGCGCGCAGACTGTGAGGCCGGCTGCAAACTGGGGCCGGCAAAACACGCCTAACCCCCGGCAATGCTTGCGCAATCGGCCCTGCATAGCAGCGGCTGTAAAAAATTATGCGTGCCTTTTCAACAGGCCGGAAGCGGGATAAGGTCAGGCGCCGCAAGCTGTTTGAGGATTGGCGGCCCTGCGGACGTCATATTTGTAGACAGGCTTGTTAACAATATTTGCTTGACACCTACCGAAATCATGAGTTACCTTCCGCGACGGCCTCGAGGAACGTAACAGGAATGAAACATCCCTGCCGGCGGTGCAACTGCCGGATGTCCAGTTACAGAAATCCCGATCCGCCGACGGGCAGCGGATTGGGGGCGGTTCCTGGGGCAAGAAAGATCTGCCAAGGCAAGGAGACCACGATGAACTCCGTCCTACGCCGCTCTCTACTGCTCACCCTACTGGTAACTCTGACAACCTGCGGGATGCTTTACGCGCAAACCGCCGTTACCGGCGCCATCACGGGATTCGTGAGTGACGGGTCCGGCGCCGCAGTCTCCAATGCAGAAGTAACGGCGACCGACACCGGAACCGCGGTGGCGACCAAGACCACGACCAATTCTGACGGCGTATACCGGTTTACCAGCCTGCTTCCGGGCCGGTACACGATAAGTGTCACCAAGCAGGGATTCAAGACGTTGACCCAGGAAAACATCAAGGTCGACGTTACCGACACGGTGCGCGTGGACCTGGCCCTGTCGGTGGGCGCGGTATCAACGGATGTGACCGTAGCCGGCGCGCCGCCGAAGTTGCAAACGGAGAGCGCGGAGATCAGCGAGACCATTCACGAGAAGGAAATTGACCAGCTGCCGACTTACGGCAACAACATCACACGCTTGACCCTGCTGGCGCCGGGCGTGAGCATGCCCTCGGGGCAGTTGGACATCCACCCGGAAAACGCGGGTGAAGACTTCAACGTCAACATTAACGGCGCTTCGCCGAACAACAACTCCCACCTGCTGGACGGCGTCGACAATACGGAAGTCATCCAGGGCTACTCCATGCTGGTGACCTCGCAGGAGTCGGTGCAGGAAGTGAAGTTCACCACCACCAACTATGACGCGGAGTTCAGCCGGGTCGCCGGCGGCGTGATCCAGGTGACGACCAAGTCAGGCACCAACAACTTCCACGGCTCGCTGTTTGAGTATTACCGCACGGCCGGGTTCAGCGCTGCCGATCCGTTCACGCAACCGGACGGGCCTCCGGGCAACGTCTGGAACCAGTTTGGCGGCAGCCTGGGCGGTCCCATCGTGAAGGACAAGTTGTTCTTCTTTGGCGACTACCAGGGCATGCGGAACAGCCTGTCGACTTCGGCCTTATACACCACGCCGCTCGACGCCTTCCGCATGGGCGATTTCAGTTCGCTGGCGGCCACCAATCCCATTTACGATCCGGCAACCGGCAATCCGGACGGAACGGGGCGCACGCAGTTTCCCAACAACATCATTCCGCAGAGCCGGCTGAGCCCGGCGGCGCTGAACCTGCTGGCGCTGCTGCCGCAACCGACCAACCCTAACCTGACCGACAACAACTACACGGTTTCGCGGCCGGGCACCTTCGACCAGAACCAGTACAACACCCGCGTTGACTATTATGCTTCGCCCAAAACGCTGGTGTTTGGCAAGTTCTCGTACTTCGGATCGAATTTCTTCACCAACAATGTGTTCGGCGCGCAAGGCGGCGGTCCTCCGCTGGGCGGCATTGCGAACTCGGGTAACTCCAACACGCATACCTATAACGCGATGGTCGATTATCAGTATGCGTTTTCGCCGACCTTATTGCAGGACTTCCGGTTTTCGTACTCGCGGCTGGTGATCCAGGAACTGCAGCTGGACGCCGGAACCGATGCCGCGACGCAAGCCGGCATTCCCGACATCAACCTGGGAACCGTCTATACCAGCGGCTTGCCGCAAATGATCGTTGGCGGCCCGGTAGGCTCGTTTTACATGGGCGACGCCGGCCTGCCGTTCTTTGAGCACGAAACGACGTTCGAGTTTGCGAACAACTGGACCAAGTCGATGGGCCGGAACGTATTCAAGTTCGGCGGCTCGGTGGAGAAGTTCTTCGGCATCCGCTCCGACACCAGCGGCCGCGGTGCTTTTGATTCGTCGCAGAACCTCACCGGTAATCCCAATGTGGCGAACTCAGGACTGGGGTTAGCCAGCTTCCTGTTGGGACTGAGCGATAACTATGCACGAAACATCACGTTGAATCAGCCACAGGAGAAACAGTGGAGAATGGGCGCGTACTTCCAGGACACCATTCGAGCCACGCCGAATCTGACCTTGATGCTGGGATTGCGCTGGGACTATGCATCGCCTATCTTCACGCCGAACGGCGAAAGCGTCGCCAACACCGATCTTGCCACCGGCGACATTCTGCTGACCAATCTGTATGGCAAGTACGCGGGCGTGCATACGCTGAAAACTGAGTTCTCGCCACGCCTTGGAATTTCTTACCGGATCGGCAACGAGACGGTGCTGCGTGGCGGATTCGCACGGAGCTACTTCCTGAACCCTTACGGTGCAAGTTTCGGAACGGAAGGATGCTGCTGGCCCATCAAGCAGCAGCAAACGTTCTCTCCCACAACGCCGTACACTCCCCTGCCCTTCACGTTCGATCAGGGTCCGGGACTTCCCGCACCGATTCCGGCGTATCCGTCGAACGGAATCATTCCTTTGCCCAACGGCTACTCGCAGATCTTCCCCGGAGTGGGCAACTACCCGCACAGCTATCTCGACGGCTGGAACGTGACGTTGGAGCATAGCTTGTCGCGCAACGTTATCGTGACCGCAGCGTATGTCGGCAACGTTGGCCGCAAGCTGTGGAACAACGAAGATGTCAACGCGCCCGTCCCCGGCCCGGGACCGTTCGATCCCAGAAGGCCGTACTACGCGCAATATGGATGGACGCAGGCGATGACCCTGCGCAACAACACCCTCAACAGCAACTACAACGCGTTCCAGGCACGCGTGACCAAGCGCAGCAGCAGCGATGGACTGTACGTGGTGAGCAACTTCACCTGGGCCAAGTCGCTGGACTACGGAACCTTCGGCGTGCAGAATCCCTTCAACATTGCCAGCAACTACGGCAACTCCGACTTTGTGCGCCCGCTGGTCTGGGTCACCGCGGTCACCTACAACTTGCCGTTCGGACAAGGCAGGAAGTACGGCAGCGGGATGGGCAAGACCTCGAATGCCATCTTCGGTGGCTGGCTGCTGAGCAGCATCTTCAACCTGGAATCGGGCATGTACTTCACACCGATGCTGGCGGACACGGCGTCACTGAACTCGACGGTAGCGTTGCGGCCGGACCGCACGGGAAGCGGGTATGTGTCCACGCCCACGCGCTACGAGTGGTTCAACCCGGCAGCCTTCACTACCCCTGCCCTCTACCAATACGGAAACTCCGGCCGCAATATCCTGATGGGACCGGGCTTCGCGTCGACGGACATGTCGCTGGCGAAGAACTTTGCGATTACGGAAAGAGCGCAAATCTCGCTGCGGTGGGACGTCTTCAACGTGTTCAACCGCACCAACCTGGCTAATCCTAACGCGAATGTCGATACCGCGACGGCGGGACAAATCACCGACATCGTAGACTACAAACGGCGCATGCAAATTGGAGCTCACTTAACGTTCTAACGAGTCTCCTGGAGGGGCTTGTCCGGTTTACCGGCCGGACAAGCCTTTTTTCTGCGCTTCCACGACACCGCAACGCAACGACCGCAGCCCTGCGGCGTTCGATTTCTCCTTATGTCTTCCCGCTGGCGATATCCCGTTCCACTCTCGTTTGAGGTTCCCATGAAAAAGTTTGTACTCCTGGTATTACTCTGCTGGTGCTGCGCGACAATTGCCCACGCGGAAGCTGTCATCAACAAAACGTCACAGGGATGGGATCTGTCGAACGGCAGCATTCGCCTGTCGCTGACCCAGAAGGCAGGCGTGGTGCAGGTTCAATCACTGCGCCTTGAGGGCGGCAAGGAATGGGCGGTGGCGGGGACGCCGCTGGTGAGGACTCCCACAACGGGGGATGATTCGTTTCGATTCAGCGGCGACGCCATTGCCGATGCAGCCAAAGGGGGCAAGCAACTCACCCTGCATTTTCAATCGAAATCGGGAGCGCTGTTGTCATTACTGCTGAGAATGCAGGACGAGGGCGCGGTGATCCGCTATGCGCTGATGATTGAGAACAAGGGCGCCCACAAGCCTGCCGCTCAAGGTTGAAGTTGATCCTCTGCTGATAACGCTGGCGCAGCCCAAGGGAGGGCTGAAACCTTATTCGTCAGTGAGCGGGCATCATGGATTTCAGCCGGTGGGTGACCTGTCGAAGGACCAGGATTTTGCGGACTGGCTGGTACTGGAAAACGCGGCGGCGGCCGAGTCGATACTGATCGGCGGCGAGCCGGGCCTGGGCATTCTGGGTTGGAAGACGAGCGTGCATCCGTCGGCTGGGGGCGCGGTGGTGCAGGCGGGGACGATTCTACGCAAAGGAACCAAGACGGAGCAGCCGACGGTTTTCGAGCTGGGCCCGGGCGAGAGCGTGGAGAGTCCCATGACCTTTCTCGCAATGGCGAAGGGGGACTCTGACAATGTGGGAAATGAAACGTTTCGCTACCTGAAACGCTACGTTTTCCAGACGGCGGTGGCCGATGCTCCGCTGGTTACCTATTGCATCTGGCTGACCCAGAAGAACAGCGAAGAGCCCATCCTGAAAGAGCTGGAGGTGGCGCAGCGGGTGGGCTTCGACGTGTTTTATCACGACGCCACGTGGTACCAGGGAGCGTCCGTGGTGCCGGGCATGAATGATTTCACGCTCGGGCTGGGCAGCTATCAGGAGAGCCGGGAAAAGTTCCCTCACGGATCTGGAGAGCGTTTCTGCCGCAGTGCGGGCAGCCGGCCTGAAGTTCGGTATATGGGTGGATCCCGGCAATGTCGACATTGCGCGGGTGAAGGCCGGCGAGATTCCCACGGAATGGCTGGCGATGATTGACGGGAAGCCGCTGGAAACGCACCATCCGTCGCTGGCCATCACGCAGCAGCTGTGTCTGGGCGACCCCAAGGTGGTTGCCGTGGATTGAAACGCAGCTGGGCGACATCATCGAGAAATGGCATTTGGAGTGGATCAAGTGGGACCCGTCGGCGACCGTCAGCTACGAATGCAATCGCACCGACCACGGGCATGGCGCTACCAACGGCGCTTACGCGGCGTATCGCGGGCGGCTGGAAATCATCCGCTACCTGCTGAAGCGCTTTCCCAATCTTTCCGGCTTCGAGTGCGATCCGTCGCTGGAGTACGCGCGGGTGAATACGGGACCGCGCGACTTGCTGCCGGGTGGATACACCAACGAGTTCATCACCGGACCGATGGTCAGTCCGAATGTCTGGGGATCGCTGGCGACCGCGGGGAAAGGCGAAGCCGCGGCCAACCTGCTGACGGCGCGCTGGTACAGCGCCTCCGCGCTGGACTATTACTTGCGCAAACACTTCACCCACGGCGTGACCTTTGGCAACATCAACGGCATGTACTCGCAGTTCCTCTCGGCCGCTCCTCCAGGATTTGTCGAAGCCTTTCAGCGCAACCTGATGTATTTCAAGCAGTATCGCCATCTACTGATGGAGGATGTGTACCACCCCAAACTGGGAGCCGACGGCTGGAGCGCGATTCAGTATGTGAAGCCTGATGCATCGGAAGGGATCGTCTATGTGTTTCGCGACAGCTCGCCCGCCGGGGAAACCACGGTGCAGCTTCGCGGCCTCGATCCGCATGCGCACTATCGCGTCACCAGCTTGAACGACCGGCCGGGGCGAGAACGGGACCTGGATGGACAGACCCTGATGAGTGGCATTTCGGTGAAGCTGCCGGACAAGTGGCTGGTGGAGGGAGACGGCATGTACAGCGACGAGTTCGCCGATCAGTCGAAGTACGGCTCCGACATTTTGCTGCTGAACAAGCTTCCGTAAAGAGGCTGCCGAGTCAGTAGAGTGCGGAGAAAATGGGCGGCGGGGCGCGCAGCAGCGATGGCGCATCCCGCCGTTTCATCAGCGACTAGGCACGCGGGCCGGCTAGATTGATACCCGGTCAATGACTACATCCTTGCGTTTCAGGACCTCGTCCGTCAGCTCCAATCCCAGGCCTGGACCAGGAGGCAAAGGCAGCTGGCCGCCTTGAGGCACGAGGGTCTGCGTAACCAGCCCTTCGTACTCCTCGAAGTAGTGCCGGCGCACGCTTTCCATGATGAACAGGTTGGTGACATTGGCGGAAACGTGGGCCGAGGCAAAGTGGAGAACGGGTCCGCCGCAGTTGTGTGGTGCGATGGGGAGGTAATAGGTTTCGGCCATGGTGGCGATCTTCTTGGCCTCGGAGATTCCGCCGCACCAGCAGATATCGGGCATGATGATGCTGGCGGCACGGTTTTCCAGCAGCTCGCGGAAGCCCCAGCGGGTCATCAAGCGCTCACTCAGACAGAGTGGGATAGCAGTGCGTTGCGCCAGTTCGGCATAGGTTGCCAGGTTATCCTGGGGCAGCATTTCCTCCAGCCACATGGGTTTGTAAGGCTCCAGTGCGGTCGCGATCTTGACCGCGCTGGGGAAGTTCCAGAAGCCGTGAAACTCGACGGCTACATCGATGGAGCTGCCCAATTTTTCGCGGATGAGGCGGATGGGTTCCAGCCCCTTTTCCAGCTGCTGCTGGGTGATGAAGTTTCCGCCGTTCTCGCGGGCAAACGAGTCGAAAGGCCAGATCTTCATGGCGGAAACGCCGCTGGCCATCAGCTCTTCGGCGAGGCGCACCGGCTCGCACAGGAAATCGACGCGGTCGTAGCAGGTGTTGTAAATGCGGATGGAGTCGCGCGACGCTCCCCCGAGAAGCTGGTAAACCGGCAGCCCGGCAGCCTTCCCCGCCAGGTCCCAGAGGGCGATGTCTAAGGCGCTGAGGGCGCGCATCTCGGCGCCCGCCCATCCGCTGTAGTTGATGGCGGCGAACATATCGGCCCACAGGCGATCGATGGCTGAAGGATCCCGGCCGAGAAGCACTGGAGCCAGTTTGGTGTGGACCACCGCCTTCTCAGCTTCAGCGTTGGGATAGCTTTCCCCCAGCCCGACGAGGCCGGAATCGGTGTGGATACGTACCCAGAGCCACTGGATGGGGCCGGCGTGGACGGTGATACCGCGGGAGAGATGGATGGTTTCGACGGCGGTGATCTTCACCGGCAAAGGATAGCCAGCCACCTACCCGAAAGTCAACATTCTTGTTGACAATATATCGGGGAGCGCAGTAGATTGTGTCGGCTGCGTGTCCCGGGTTTTGGCGGTTCCCTGCGTAGCCAGTCCGAGAGTGGTATGTTCGCGGGGAGGGCGCTTAGTTGAGCGCCGACGTTAGCCGGACGGAAGGAAAAGCATGTCCCAAGACCTACGATTGCAAGGCAAGAGGGCGCTGGTTACGGGCTCGGACACGGGGATCGGCCAGGAGATAGGACTGGAGTTTGCCCGGCAGGGCGCAGATGTGGTGTTTCACTACGTGAACGACGATTCCTCGGTGAAGGCAGCAGTGGAGAAGGTGACGGCGCTGGGGCGAAAGTCGACGGCATTCCAGGCCGACTTCCGAAAACCGGAGGACGCGGCCGCCCTGGCTAAGCAAGCCATCGAGTTTCTGGGCGGAGTCAACTGCCTGGTCAACAACGCAGGGGTCACGCTCAATCGCCCGTTTCTGAAAGTCACGCCGGAGCAGTTCGATGCCATGTTCAGCATCAACTTCCGCGGGCAGTACTTCATCACCCAGAGAGTTGTGGAAGACCTGCTGCAAAGGAGGTGAAGCGGGCGCGGTGTGCAACATGGCCTCGGTACACGGGCTGCAAGGGGTTCCGGAGCACACGGTCTACGCTGCGACCAAAGGGGCCGTGGTGGCCTACACGCGTTCGCTGGCGGTGGAGCTGGCGCACCAGGGGATTCGGGTCAACGCGATCGCGCCCGGGTGGGTCACGGTGGAGAACTACTTCAAGTGCATTCCGGGCTTCACCGAGGAAGTGGCTGCCCAGACCGCTTACCAGGCCATTCCGGTCGCACGCTGTGGGACCCCCGGTGACATTGCCAAGCTGGCGGCATTCCTGTGTTCGGACGACGCCTCTTTCATTGTGGGACAGACCATTGTGGCCGATGGCGGCACCACCGCGATGATGTCGCTGGTGTCCGACTTTAGAACTCCCTCGACCAACCGCTTCGGCTCCGGCTACATTCCGGGCGTTTGAACCCTCTACTTCAGGAACCTCACTTGATGCTGCCAGAACTCACCGCCAATCTGCAGTCGCTGGGCAAGCCTACCGAGTTGCACACCACGCCTGACGGGACCCGCCTGCTGATCCTGCCGTATGGAGGCAGGGTGCTGGGTGTGTTCGCGCCCGGTAACGACGAAAACTTCCTGTGGACCAATCCGGTGCTGGGGGATGTCAAGGCAGCGCGCGCCTATTACGAGGCGGACGATTGGCATAATTCGGGTGGCGATCGCACCTGGCTTGCGCCCGAGGTCGACTTTTTTCTTCCCGACTATCCCAAGCTGGACCGTTACTGGCAGCCGCGCTCGCTGGATCCTGGCAAGTACGAGGTTTCGCGCAGCGGGGGCGGCCTCCGGCTGACCAACCGGTTGAAAGTGGAGACGTCGCGCACGCATCAACAGGTCGAGCTGGAAATCATCAAGTCGTTTGCATCCGCGCCCAATCCACTGCGCCACGAACGGCAGTTTGATTTTGCCGAGGTGGAGTATGCCGGGCACACGCTCATCACCGCGCTGCGAATTCTTGACTTCGACCTGAAAGGCGCGCCGCTGGTGGGTTTGTGGAGCCTGACGCAGATGCCGCATCGGGGCGAGCTGTACATCCCGACCTACTTTCAGGCCGAGACGAAAATTTATTTCGGGCTGGTGGACACGCCGGCCGATGAGCTGGCGGTGAACGAAACGCTGGTCCGCTTCAAGATGCGGGCTCCGGGGGAACACAAGATCGGGGTGCGCGCAGCCGCGGCCACGGGTCGCATTGGATATGTGTATCCCACGGGAAAGCGCTGGGCGCTGATTGTGCGCAATTTTGCGGTGAACCCGTCGGGCGACTATGCCGATGTGCCGTGGACGGAAACCGACGATGTCGGCTACTCGACCCAGGCTTGCAGCGTGAACAGCCGCTGGGGAGAGTTCAGCGAGCTGGAATATCACGTGCCCGCCATTGGAGGCGACACCGGTCTGGATCGCGTCGAAGACCGGTCGCAGCTGTGGGCGTTTCGCGGCGAGCGCGCGCAGATTGAAGCCATCGCGCGCCACTTGCTGTCGAGCCAGGTGAGCATTGCCTGATATCGAGCAGCCGTGTCAGCTGGGCCAGACTGGCGAACCAAGGGGATTCCATGCATCGTGAAGCCGTTCTCGAGCGAATACTGGAGATCGGGATTGTGCCCGTCATCCGCGCCGATAGCGTGGAGGACGCTTGCCGGGTGGTGGACGCGCTCTACGATAACGGAATTGCAATCGTTGAAGTCACCATGACGGTGCCGGACGCTCCAGCGGTGATGCAGCGGGTCAGCCAGAAGTATGGGTCGAAGTTGCTGCTGGGTGCAGGCACCGTTCTGAACGCGGAACAGGCGCAGCGCTGTGTGGATATGGGAGCATCATTCCTGGTGAGTCCGGGGCTGTCGTTGGCGGTCCTTCATTACGCGAAGAGCGAGGACTTGCTGGCGATTCCCGGTGTCCTGACTCCGACCGAGGTCATGGCGGCGCTGGCGGAGGGCGTCGAGGTGATGAAGCTCTTTCCCTGCGGCAGCGTGGGCGGAGCGGCGTATCTGAAGGCGATGCGCGGTCCGTTTCCCAACGTATCGTTCATTCCCACCGGCGGAGTATCTGCCAGCAACGCGGCGCAGTATTTCGCAGCCGGGGCGGTTGCCATTGGCGTGGGAGGAGAACTAGTGAGCGCGGCCGCGCTGCGAAGCGGGGATCTCACGCCGATCCATCAGGCAGCGCAGGCGCTGCTGCGGGAAGTGCGGTCAGGGAGACCCGGATTGAGCCGATGAGGAAACCCTCAGCGTCTAAAGCCGAGTTCATTTTGCTGGACTTTGCGGACCGCCTAAAGGCGGTCCCTTTCAAAGAGGAATGAAAGTTAGTTCTCACGCAGACACGGAAGGCCCGCTCTACCTAAGAAACAACTTAGACACCGGCCTAAACGCCCGCTCCATCGTCAGCAGAGCCGACTTCCCATGGTGTCTAGCAGGCTGCTGAAAAACTCGCTGTTCACCTGCGGTGTAGACGGCTGAAGCCGACTCAGCGACAAAAATAAACGACTTGGACGCTGGCCTAAAGGCCAGCTCTACCGAGATGCCGCAGAGCGGACTTCCTTCCCCAATATCTAGAAAGCAGTGATTCTGGCCGTGAATTGGACCTGGCGGGCGCTGCCCATTTGGTTGGTGTTGGGCGCGAAGAGCGCCTGGCCTGCGCTGTAGATAGGCGCAGCCGCTGGACCGAAGACGCTGATGGCTTCCGGCCCGAAGTTGCGGTTGGAGGCGTTGCTGAGGTTGAAGACGTCGAGGAACAGGTCGAGATGGCGACCTTCGCCGGGCAGCGTGATGTCTTTCACGAAGCGAATGTCCAAGTCGAAGAAGGCAGGCTGCCGCAGGATGTTTCGCGGAGCGACCAGTCCGTTCAGCAGGGCGCGGTCATTCCAGTCGTTGGCGTCGTTCTGGGTGTCGAAGCCGATGATGGGCGTGTAGGGCAGGCCCGAACGCGCCACCAGATGGGATTGAATTTGAGCCCCCACTTCAGATTGGTGATGGCGCTCAGGTTGAAGCTGTTGCGGACATCGAACGATGAGTAGGCCGCGTCGGCTGCAAGGTTGAAGGGGTTCAGGGCGGAGACCATGGTGAACGGCCCCAGGTTGGAGTTGTCATCGCGAGCGCGCGCGAGCGTGTAGTTGGCGGAAAGCTGGGAGCGATGCGGCAGTTGGAAATTGGCCGTCAACTGTAGCCCGTTGTACGACGAATGGGCGGAAGACTGGTTCACCAGTAATTGTCCGACGCTCTGGTTGGGGCGGGTGGGGGGAAAGATCGGCATGCCGGTGGCGTCGTAAGTGGGCGGCAGCAGATTCGAGTTCAGCAGTTGCTGCAGGTCCCAGGTGCTGTTGCGCACGTAGCCGGCGGTGACGGAGACCTTAGAGTTGATCTGCTGCTCGATGCTGGCGGCAAATTGAAACGAGCGCGGATTGTGGAAGTCGGGCGCGATGCCGACGACAAAGGCTGCCGGAGTGGTAAGCCCCGCAGGCGGCGCGGCCAGCGAACGGTACACCCCTCCGGAAGAGACCAGCGACAGAATCTGGGGATCGAAGTAGCTGTCGGCAACGACCGTGTTCATGGCGTTGTCGGTGAAGACGCGCTGGAAGACATCCGCGGGTGTGGGTGCGTCGTAGATTCCCGACGACACGCGCAACACCGTGTTGGAAGCGGGATTCCAGGCCAAGCCGAAGCGCGGCTGCCACTGGCTCAGGTCGTTGGGGATTTGCGTGGTGGGCGTTATAGCGTCGTTGGGATGCGAAGGCGCGGGATTCCATTGACCGTCCCAGCGCAATCCGGCTGTAAGGGTAAGAGTGCTGGTGAGAGGCAGCCTGGCGTCGGCATAAAGCCCCAGCTGCCGCACCGAGCCGCTGTATACGCCATCACCGGTGATGAATGTCTGCTGGTAGCGACGGGGATCGCCGCGCAAGATAATCGGCCAGCGAGTCGAAGTCGAAGCGGCCATTGAGATTGGCTTCATGACGCAAGGTCGCGGGATCGTAGGCGAAGCCTCCACCGAGGTGGAAAATGGCGCTGCCGCGGGTGATGGACAAGTCGTCGTTCACGCGGCTGATCTTCGAGGTGTACGACTGGTTAGCGAGGGCACTGCCGCCGAGCACGCCGAATCCATTGATGACCATCTCGGGTGCGGTGGAGTTGGGAGTCATGGTGCGCTGGTCCTGCGCCCACTGCGCCAGCAGTTGGTTGACCCGGGTGGAACTCAGCACGGTGGTGAGGTTTCCGCGCAGCCAGTAGCTGTCGCCGGTCAGGGCTGAACTGTTGGCGAGGGTGGCAATGCTGCGGGTCGATCCATCACCTAGATCGGTGGCGTTCACACGGTTGAAGTTGAACTGCAGGTTGAGGGTGTTGGCCTGGTTCAACAGAAAGTCGGCGCGGGCGAAGACCGAGGTGGGATCGCTTTTGCCCACGATCTGCTGTTGCAACGAGGACAAGCCGGCGGGAACTACGGTTCCGGGCGCCTGCGGTTCAAACTGCGTCCAGAACGGAGTGTTCAGGTAATCCTGCTCCGCGCCTACGTAGAAGAAGGCGCGGTTCTTTTTGATGGGCCCGCCGAGTGAGCCGCCAAACTCGTTCTGAGCATTATCGAGGGAGTGGCCGAAAGCGTCGCTCGAAGTGAGCGCCGAAGGGCGGCCAATGTAGAACGCCTCGCCGTGATACTTGTTGCTGCCTTCCTTGGTGGCGATGTTCACGAAGCCGGCGTTAGTGCCACCCACTTCGGCGGTTGCGCCGGCATGGACGATCTGGAACTCGCGCACCACGGTCTGGGGGAAGAAGAGTGAGCCATCCTGCGCGCCGCGCTCGCCGCCATTGAGCGGATCGGTGAAATCGGCGCCGTCGACCGCGGCGCTGAAAGCACTGGGACGCTGGCCATCGACGATCAATCCGGTGGAGTCGGGCGCGGGCTGCACTCCCGCGGCCAGCTCTCCGAACTGGGTGAAGTCGCGATCGCGGTTAGGCAGATAGGTTACGGTCAGGCCGGCCAGGGTGTTGCTGACTTCCGGGGCCTGCTTGTTGACTGCGGGCGGGAGCGTGTTGCCCTCAACCGTCGGTCCATGGGCGGCGACAGTGACGCCTTGCGGAAACGGCGGCCACACCCAGCTTGATGGCGATCTGCACGGTGCTGCCGACACCCAGGGTTACGCGCGCGGGCTTTTTCAGGCTGAAGCCAGGAGCCTTAACTTCGACGGTGTAAGCGCCCGGGCTCAACATCGCCGCGGTGAATTGTCCTGTGTCGGAAGTGACGAGGTTGCGGGCGGAGGTGAAGTCGGCGCTGCGAATGGTGATTTGCGCGCCCACCACGGCACTTCCCTGCTGATCGCTGACGGTGCCTTGAATTACGCCCCGCGATGAGGTGGACTGCGACCACAGCGCCAGCGGCAGAGACAGCACGCCATCACTAGCGGCAGCGACGATGGCGATTCTTACCAGACCGGAAAGAGGGCACCGGGAGCTCCGGTCCAGAATTCTGAGCATTCACTCCTCGAAACGTTGCCTTCACAAGGTAAAGCAGAAAAGGCGAGCGCGAGCCCGAAGGCCCGCGCTGCCTGGCATTACTTTTTCAGCATCGCCTGCGCCTTCCACTAGAAGACGAAGCGCGCCATGAACTGCATCAGGCGTGACGCACCAACGTTGGCCAATCCGCCCATGGGAGTGGCGAAGGTTGCTACCGGATTGGCTCCGTTGCCGTAAACGCCGTTCAGCGTGTACAGGTTGAGGTGGTTGGTGGTGTTATAGGACTCCGCCCGCAGGATCAGGTTGGCGCGTTCCTTAATGCGAATCGACTTCTGCAGGGCAAAGTTGAAGTCGTAAGTGGGAGGCGCCTGACCGGCATTGCGTCCGATCACTGCCCCGTTGATCACCGGGCGATCGGTGTTGTTGCCATCGCCGTTGTTATCCACACCCGTGGTGACGTTGTAGGGGAAGCCGGAGCCGGCTTCCATCCACCCTGACAGCATAAAGCCCCAAGGCATGCTGTAGGTGGCGCTGACCGACGCCCGGTTGGCCTGGTTGAGCACGCTGTTGGCCTTCTCGCAAACGATCAGGCAACTATAGGAATTGGGAGCCTGCTGGGTTCCGTCCCACTCCACGGTGTTGATGTCGTGCGACCAGGTGTAGGTGCCGAGCAGCGACACGCGACGCGTGAGTTGCTTGGTGACGCGCACCTGAAGGCCGTCGTACCATGCCGAGCCGTCATTCACGTATTGCAGCACCTGCTGGTAGCCGCCGGGGACGGGAATGATGGGACGAGTCTTGTTGGCGGCGGATACCGAGCGCGTCTGGCCGGGAGCGGTGCGGATGAAAGCCGAAGGCGAGTTGAGATCCACCGGCTGCTCGATGTGGATGGTGTGCGAGCCGATGTAGTCCATGTCGAACAACCAGCCGCCGCCCAGGTCGTGCTCGAAGCCCAGGTTCCACTGCTGGGTGTACGGGTTCTGGAAGTTGTTGCTGCAGAAGTGAAGCTGATCGACGGGAAGGAACTGGTTGAGGTAGTTACACTGCCCGGCAAGGATGGTGATACTGCGCGCGGGTAAGGTCGCTCCGGTGGGGAAGCTGATGGGCCCGAAGCGTGGAGGGGAATCCCAGGCCTCCGGGAGTCGCGGTGTAGGTAAACGCTCCGGCCGGGCCACCCAGAGCCGCGCTGGCATACAAGTCGGTGCGTTCCTCGGAGTAGTAGATGCCGTAGCCGGCGCGTATGACGGTGTTGCTGCCGGGCAGCTTCCATGCCAGGCCAACGCGCGGCGAGAACAATCCATTTTGTCCGGTGAAGGTTTCTCCGTCCCAACGTAATCCCAGGGTGAGGTTCAGATTGGGGAGGATGTTCCAGTTGTCCTGCGCGAACACACCGTAGAGCGTGTCGGTGATGTGGTAGTTCTGATTGCCGAACGACTCGGTGAAGTTGAGAGCGATAGGGGGCGAGCCCGCCGGCGATCCGGGTGGCGGCAAGGCGGGATCGTAGTTCAACAACGACGCGATGGGAACAGTCTTGTACAGCGGATTGATCTGGAAGCGGCCATCGACGTAGCCGCTGCCGAATTCCTGACCGTAGCCGCCGGAGGAGGAGTTCATGACGTCGAAGCCGACCTTGAACTGATGCTTGCCGCGGCTCATGCTCAAGCGTGTCAGCGTATTCGTACTGGTGATTCATCAGATCTGCCGAGCGGGACTCGCCGTAGGTGTAATAACCGGAGACGTACTCCTGCGGGCTGAAATTCACCGGAGAGAACTGCGTGATGGGAGAGCCCAGCAGGAACTGGAAGCGCGCGTCGTTCAGCGTGTTGCTGTTGATGATGGCGGTGTCGGTGACGGCGGCCTGGTAGGTGTTGCGGGTGAAGACGCGAGCCGCCGTGGGCAAGGTAACGCCGCTCACTGCATCCTGCGGATTGCTGTCGCTGAAGCGATCGAAGTTGGCGCGCACCGAGAGACGGTTGTTCTGGCTGAGCTGCTGGTCCAAACGAGCCAGGAACAGCGTCTGGCCAAAGGTTCCGTTGTAATAAGCGCCGGGATCGACCGGCGAGGTGATGACCGCGGGCCGATTCTGATCGGTGTACTGCGCCGACACCATGAAGTAGGTTTTGTCTTTCACGATGGGGCCGGACAACATGCCGCTGCCCTGGGCCAGCGTCTCCTGAATGGGCTTCACCGCGAGCGGAATGCTGGCGTTGGAGAACGCGGGACTGCCCATGCCGGTGAAGTCACCGTGCCAGTCATTGGAGCCGGAACGCGTGACCACGTTCACTGCGGTGCCGGCGTTCCAACCCCACTCGGCCGAACTGGCGTTGGTGTAGACCGTGAACTCCTGCACCGCCGGAAAAGGTAGTCCGGCGAACATGGTCTGGCGTCCCCACATGTCGTTGGCGGTGGTGTTGTCCAACTCGTAGGTGGTTTGACGACGGCCGTTTCCGTTGATGACGAACAGCGTTTCATTGAGAAAGAGGTCGCCCGTGGTCTGCGAAGGACGCACCGAGGAATTGAGCAGCGGCAGCGAGGTGATTTTGCGCTCAAAGACGGGTGTGTCTTCAATTTTCTCCTGGCTCAGGCGGGTGGAGACCTGGCTCGATTCCGCCGCAACGGAATCGGTGGTGCCGTAAACGTTCACCTGGGTTTTCGCCCCCGAAACATCCAGCGTGAAGTCGACGACAGCAGTGCCTGCGGCGCGCAGTTGAATGTCGTTCTGCGTGGCCGGCTTGAACTGCGCAGCGTTCACCGTCAATACGTAGGTGCCGGTGAGAGGAACGCCGATAAAGGCATAGTTGCCGGAGCTGTCGGTTTGGACCGTCCGCTCAAAGGCCGTGGCTGGATTACGGAGAGTGATCGACGCGCCGGAAACAGCAGCGTGGGTCTGGTCCTGGATGTGTCCTTTGACTGCGCCCAGATCGGTCTGGGCCGTGAGATATCCGGGAATCAAAGAGCCTGCGAGAACAGCCAGAAGAAGGAAGCGAGCAACCCTGAGGAGATTGGCCATAAGTCGCCAAGGCTAAACAAAGGGCAACGCTACTACCACTAGTAGTACGTGTTTTACAGTTGCAACTTTCCTGAACTGAAACCGCAACGGTGTTGCAGTTGTTCGATTCGTGCGATGCAAATGCGGTGTAGAGGTGGTGACAGTGCAGTCGAGTGCTGTTGGCTTGGGGTAGACGCTGCGTTGGGTTGACGATTGGAAGACGCTTGCAGCGAGAGATTTTCGAGGGATCGGAGGAACCGTGGAGACGGCATCTGGCGTCAGCATTGATTACGCCGCGACGATCTTATACGGTTAGTTGGGGTTGATGGCGATGGAAGTCTACCTGGTCGACGGCACCTACGAGCTTGTTCCGGCACTATTATGCGCTGCCCTCGGCGCGCGACGACAGCGGTCAGGAGATTGCCGCGGTGCGCGGCGTGTTGGCGTCGGTGCTGGGCATGATCAAGGAAGGCGCGACCCACATTGCCGTCGCTACCGATCACGTCATCGAGTCGTTTCGCAATCAGATGTGGCCCGGATACAAGACAAGCGCCGGGGTTGAGCCGGAATTGCTGGCGCAGTTTCCCCTGCTGGAGCAGGTGCTGTCGGCGGCGGGGGTGCTGGTGTGGCCGATGGTGGAGTTCGAAGCGGACGACGCATTGGCCAGTGGTGCGGCCGCGGCTGCCCGCAACCGGGAAGTGGAACGGGTGATCATCTGCACCCCCGACAAAGACCTGGGGCAGTGCGTGCGCGGCCAGCGGGTGGTGCAGTTGAATCGGCGAACCCGAGTAACGATGGACGAGGCGGGCGTGGCGGCGAAGTTCGGGGTGCTGCCGGAGTCTATTCCGGACTACCTGGCGCTGGTGGGGGACACAGCAGACGGCTATCCCGGCCTTCCGGGTTGGGGCGCGAAGTCGTCGGCTGCGGTGCTGGCGAAGTTTCTGCACCTGGAAGCCATTCCCAAGGATTGCGCCGAGTGGCGGGTGAACGCGGCCAACGCGGGTGCGCTGGCGGCAACGCTCATCCGCGAGTGGGACAACGCTCTGCTGTTCCGCGATCTGGCGACGCTCCGTTCGGACATTCCGCTCTTCCAGGATGTAGAGGAGCTGCGCTGGAATGGTCCGAAGGCAGAGTTCGACGCGCTGGCTGCGCGGCTGGACGCCGGACGCACCAGCAAGGTTCGACCGTCCACCCAGCGCGCAGACAGCGGGTCTGCCGCCGAAGCGGGAGTCAAGGCTCCACGAAAGCGCGGCCGCCGAGCGACGTAAGCTGGTCACAGCTCTCTCCTGGGCCACTCAAGACAGTCATCCCATTCTTAGCAAGCGAGCTGAAGCTTTTTCTAGCGCTTCAAATTTTGTTCGCCTTTTGTTCGCTATTCCATGTTATCGTGTGAGGCATGCCTGACGACGAGAAACAGCGTGGAGCCTTGCTGGTCGCAGCCTGTTTGATTGCGGCCATCCGACTGCGTGGTGAACCGATTAAGCCCAGTCCGAAGTTGAATGCCACTATCTACGACTCGGTGCAGTTGGCGGTGCTGGTGTGGCGGCAGATGCAGACGCACGGCTCGTTTCCGGTGCATTAAAGTTGGTTTGAGGATTATCGATGCCCAAGCAATATTTTGGACCCGAGCTGTTCGACTTTCTGCGGAAATTGAAGAAGAACAACAACCGCGAGTGGTTTGCGCGGAACAAGCCCCGCTACCAGCAGCACATCGTCGATCCGGCGCTGCGGTTCATCGGCGATTTCGCCGATCCTTTGCACAAGATCAGCTCATTCTTTGTCGCCGACGCGCGGCCGTCGCGGGGATCGCTGTTTCGAATTTATCGCGACATTCGCTTCTCCACGGACAAGAAGCCATATAAAACGCACATCGGGATTCACTTTCATCACGCCACCGGCAAAGACGCCCACGCGCCGGTATTTTATCTGCACCTGGAGCCGGACAATTGTTTTGCGGCGGCGGGCATCTGGCATCCGGAGAACGCTGTGCTGACGCGCATTCGCACCGCTATTGTGGAGCAACCGAAACAATGGGAGGCGGTCCGCAAGAAGTTTGAGCTGGAGGGTGAAAGCCTGGCCAGGCCGCCACGCGGATTCGATCCCCAGCATCCATTCATTGACGATTTGAAGAGAAAGAGCTTCATCGCCTCGGCAACGTTCGCTGAAGAGCAGGTCTGCGGTGCGAAGTTCCTGGCGGACTACGCGGCGGTTTGCCGCAAGATGTCGCCGCTGGTGAAGTTCACCTCTAACGCTCTCGGCCAGAAGTATTAACCGGCGGATTTGTGCTCGACAAAGAAATACTAAGCCGCATTGCGCAAGAGATGATGACCGCCGACGACGTCCATGTGAATGGCGAGCGACTGACAGTGGCGCGTACCAGCGTGCAGCATCTTCGCAGCGTCGCCTTCACCCTCGACGGGCAGGAGTATCAGGCGATTGAGCAGAACCCGGACAAGCCGAGCCGCTGGGGGCAGATGGCGAAGAAGGGACACAAGGTGGTGCAGTTCAAGGAGGAGGTAACGAATAAGTTTGTGGCCGTCTCGGTGGACGGGAAGGTGAAGCTTTACACCCGCGACTGAATGGCGCCGGCCGCCGGAGTTGTAGTCTTGTGTCATCCGAGAGCTGCGGCCCGCGCCGACCTTACCACTGGCTGCACGGCGGTTGCGTATCGCAATAAGGTCCGAACCAGAGCGCCATTTGCAACTGCATCGACTTACACCAGGCGCGATGCATCTTCTCGACCTCTTCAGTGGAATGCCCTTTGGCGGCCAGGTAGGGCTTGATGGTCTCATTCATGATAGGTAGAAAGGCGATGACGTCGCGCAACGGAACGTAGGGTGTCGAGCGAACGTCGTCAACCTGGTTCTTCTTGACGCTGGTATGTCGCCGGGCGATTTCCTGCTGGTAGTCGATCCACTCCTGGTCGTAGGGCCGCAAGCAGGTATCGAGGATCCACTGGCGAAAGCGAAGGTTGCTGCGCTCCAGGTATTGGGGAAGCGCGCTTCCGTCCAGCGCGCGAGAGTGCCTGGCCAAATGCGGAATGTTGGCGATGATGCCGCTGCGCCAGTGGCGGACAATGTGTTCTGTCTGGTCGGCCAGGACTTCGCCCGCCAGCCGGAGGTAAGTTTCGTCCTCCGCGGTAAATCCGGCGGTGATTTTCATCTGGTTCAGGTCGTCCACCGTAACTCTTGAGCGGGGGACGCCGGCTTCCCCGTACGAGTAGCCGGGGATGGACTCAGCGGTTTTCGTCATTCCTGTCTCCTCGATGCAGGGTGGCCTGCGCCGCAAATTTCGAGAGCCGGAGAGATAACGCAGCCGCTTCCAGGGCTTATGCCTTTTTCCCCACTGCCGAAGAAAGCCAGCTCTCGCCAAAACTCTACAAGCCCAAGTCGCTCAGTCCCGGGTGATCGTCGGGGCGGCGTCCCAGCGGCCAATGGTATTTGCGGTCGGCTTCCTTGATAGGCAGGTCGTTGATGCAGGCCAGCCGCACCCGCATCAGGCCGTCCTCGTTGAACTCCCAGTTCTCGTTGCCGTAGGAGCGATACCAGTTGCCCGAGTCGTCGTGGCACTCATACGCGAAGCGCACGGCGATGCGTTCGGCGGTGAAGGCCCACATCTCCTTGATGAGCCTGTAGTCAATTTCCCTCGTCCACTTGCGAGTCAGGAAGGCGACGATCTCCTGCCTGCCGTTGACGAATTCGGCGCGGTTTCTCCAGCGGGAATCGACCGAGTAGGCCAGCGATACTTTTTCGGGGTCACGGGTATTCCAGGCATCTTCCGCGAGGCGCACCTTTTGAATGGCCGTCTCGCGAGTGAACGGCGGGAGTGGGGGACGGGTTGCCATAGTCTCTCCTTTCAACCGGTAATTACTGGGACACCGAAACTACAGATCGATAACGACATCGTCGCGGGGCTGAGTGCAGCAGATCAGGAGATTGCCGTCAGCCGGCGGCTCCAACGGTTCCAGGGTGTAGGTCACGGTGCCCGAGATCAAGCCGCTTTCACAGGTGTGGCAAACTCCGGTGCGGCACGACCAGCGTGCGGGGACATCGCAGGCTTCTGCCAGCTCGAGCAAGCTTTGATATTTCGGGTCCCACCGGACCGAGATTCCGCTGCGGGCAAACGAAACCTGCGGCCCCGCTCCGGCCGGACCTGCGGGCGGGTGCGGCGATATGGGTTTCCGCCGCAATGCCCGGCGTGATCGCCTCGGTGGGACCGAAGATTTCGCTGTGAACATGGTCCGGGCTGACGCCCCATGCCTCCAGACCCGCGGTCAGGTCATGCAGAAAGCTGGGTGGGCCGCACAGATAAAAGTGGGCGTCGCGCGGAAGTGCGAGCTGCTTAAGCGCACCGACATCGATATGACCGGGAGCGTCGAAATCGGTCCCCAGCCGGTCTTGCGGAGCGGGCTTGCTGTAGCGGATGTAGCTGCGGCTGTTGGGAAGCCGCTGCAGCAAGTCGCGCGACTCCTGAGAGAAGGGATGGTCCTCGCGGCAGCGCGCTCCGTAGAGCCACCACAACGGACGCGTAGAAGATCCTGCCGCAAGCGCGTGCAGCATGGCCAACACCGGGGTCGCGCCCACTCCTGCGCTCAGCAGAACTACGGGGCCGTCCCCCGGCTGAAGGGTGAAGCTGCCGCGGGGCGCGCTCACCTCCAGCACGTCGCCCTCCTTGACCTGCGTGCAAAGGTACTGGCTGGCGGTGCCCTTGACCTCGCGCTTTACGCTGACGCGGTAGTGATCGGCGCTGGGCATGTCGGACAGCGAGTAGTTGCGCAGCAGGGCCGGGCCATCCGGCGTAAGACGCAGGCGCAAGACCACAAACTGGCCCGGCTGCGCGGGACTGCAGCGGCTTCGAGTCTGACGGAACCAGTATCAGCGAGCTCACGCTGTCGCTTTCGCGGACGATCTTCGATACCCGCAGTGGGCGGAAGCCAGTCCAGGCCGGAGCAGGCTCGCTGGCGATCCCGAGCCCGGCGTTTCCCTTCTCACCCGGTGCCTGCTCTTCCTGTTGGAGCATGGCCCGGAAGGACGATTGCCAGCCCAAACTCAAGGCCGGGATGCTCAACGCGCGGTGCAGTTGTTCGCGGGTCGCGCCGGGGAGATACAGCAACGCATCCGTCTCGGCGACGCTCATGCGCATGGGGCCTTCGGCGACCTTCACAATCTCGTCGCCGCTACCCACTTCTCCCTCCTGCAGTACGCGGAAGTAAAAGCCCGGTCGATGATGCGCCACCAGCAGCGCGGGCATGCGAGGCTCGTTCATGCGAATGCCCACGCGGTAGCAGGTCACACGCGGCTGGGTCACTTCGAGGAGCGCGCTGCCCACCTGGTAGCGATCGCCAATGAATACTTCGTCGTCGGCCAGCCCATCCACGGTAAAGTTCTCGCCAAACTGGCCCCAGATGAAATCGTTGCGCCCCAGTTCCTTCTCCCAATAGCGATAAGAGCCGATCTGGTAGACGAAGACGGCACGATGTTCGCCTCCGTGCCCGGCGAGATCGCCCTGTCCGTCACCGACAATGTTCAACTTGCGGACGACACGCCGGCCTTCCACCGCGCTTTTCCAAATCGCAGTGCGAACCGTCTTGCCTTCCCAGGCGACATCGCGCGGGAGTCCTACATTGACAGACAGCAGCCGGGCCATGTTCTGCTCCGAAATAAGGTCGCGACAACCCGCCGCGAGCTGAAGGCGGTGAAGTTTTTTCGGCGGCTAACGCCAGCCCTCGCCGACGCTTTGGATGTCTCGTGGCACGGGTTGGGTTCAGAGACAAAGGTATAGGTTCGTCATCCGGGGAAGATTTCGCCACCGAGCCTGGTGGCTTGGCATCTATGCCCTTGATCCAACACCAGGAGAAGCTATGCCCCAAAGTTTCGGCTCGTTGGTTTTCACGCCGGTGGTCCAGGCCTTGCAGGAGCGGTACGGCAGTCGCCGGCAGTACGCCCGACTGGAAGAGTTCAACGCCAATGCCGGCCGCTTGACGGCGTACGAGTCGGAATTCCTGGGCCAGCGCGACAGCTTTTATATGGCCAGCATCGGATCCACGGGGTGGCCCTACATTCAGCATCGCGGCGGTCCGGTGGGATTCCTGAAGGTGATGGACGAGAGCACCATCGCGTTTGCGGATTTTCGTGGCAACCGGCAATACGTGAGCACGGGCAATGTTGCGACCGACAACCGGGTGGCGCTGATCCTGATGGACTATCCGCATCAGACGCGGCTGAAGATTCTGGGCCGGGCCGAGGTGGTAGAAGGCGAGCAGGCCAAGGATTGGATTCCTAAGGTTGCCGATCCCGCGTACAAGGCAGTCGTCGAGCGGGTGTTCGTGATTCACGTGGAGGCCTTCGACTGGAACTGCCAGCAGCACATCACGCCCCGCTTTACCGAGGACGAGATTCGGGTGGCGCTGGCGCCGATTGAAAAGCAGATGCACGATCTGGTGGAGGAGAACGCGCGCTTGCGCCAGAAGCTCACCGAAGAAAAGCCCTAGCAGGTCAAAGCTCAAAGGACTTATAGTGGCCGCAAGAGGAAACCCATGGGAACCAAAGCCACTATCGCTCCCGCTCCGGTGCCTTCCCCTGTCACTGGGGGCGATGTCTCGCTGATTCGCGGCGGGCCGTTTTACCGCATGCAGGAGGCCACCGGCCTGATTGGGCCGGACCGTTGGAACTTCGGCCGCCGCGTCACCTTCGCCATCGCGGTGGGCTGGGTGCCGCTGCTTCTCATCACCGCGTTGTTCAATCGTGCAGCCTTGATGCCCATGCTGCACGACTACCGCATCAACGTCAGGATGCTGGTGGCGTTACCTGTATTGATCCTGGGGCAGATGCTGATGGAGACGCGGTTTCGCCTGATCGTGGAGCACATCCGCAAGGCTCACCTGCTGGAAGGCGAAGAACTGGTCAAGATGGACGGCATTGTCGCCGGCCTGCATCGGCTGCGCGACTCGCTGCTGCCGGAAATCGCCATCATCGCGGTGATCGCGATTCGTACCGTGATCGTTTACCGGTACCAGGTGGCGGGAACACCGTGGTTGTCTTACGAGTTCGGGGGCCGGCTGCATTTAACCCCGGCAGGATGGTATGCGGTTCTGGTGAGCGCCTCCATCTTTCAGTTCCTGCTGTACCTGAATGTGTGGAAGTGGCTGTTGTGGACCTACTTCACCTTCAGGCTGTCGAAGTTGAACTTGCAGCTCATTCCCACGCATCCCGACGAGAATGGCGGCCTGGGCTTTCTGGGCATGACACCGATGGCGTTCGCGCCCATCGCGTTCGCCGCCACACTGGTGATTGGAGCGACCTTTCGCCACGAGATACTGCACAACGGCGCGCACCTGATGAGTTTCAAGATGCCGGCGCTGGCGCTGGTGGCAGTGATTGCCCTGGTCGCACTGGGACCGCTGATCTTCTTTGTGCCTCGACTTTCGGCGGTGCGGCGTAAAGGGATTCTGGAGTACGCCATCCTGGGGCAAATTCACAGCCGCGAGTTCCACCAGAAGTGGGTGCTGGACCCGACACGGAGCGAAGCTGACCTTTTGGCCGCGCCCGAGGTCAGCACCATGTGCGACTACGGCCAAAGCTACGACCGCATCGAGAAGCTGAATCCATTCCCCACCGACAAGGGAGCGCTGATCATGCTGGCGCTGTCGGTAGTGATTGCGGCGCTGCCGACAGTGATGGCCGAGATTCCACTGGCAGTCATTCTGAAGGATCTGCTGCAGGCGATGAATTGAGTTCGCCGAACCCAGAGAACGATTCTAGAAGTTGGCTCCGACTTCGAGGACCACGGTTGGCTGGGTCCATCCCGCATTGAAGATGTACGTGGTGAATTCGTAAGGACCGCGAGAAAAGCCGACCAGGAAACCGCGCTGGGTGTCGAGAGCGGTATGCAGGATCTTGCTGCGCTGCGCGACCAGGCCGGTGTGGAACCAGCTAGTCGGCGAAAAGGTCAACTGCGGCCAACTGTAGTAATAGTTTCCTGCGTGATCGCTGGTGTCGAACAGATAGTAGTTGTTAATGGAGAGAGCGATCTTCTTGTAGGTGAGCGACGCCTCGCAGCCGGGAGCAAAGCCGTTGGTTCTGCCGAACACCCCTCCCACCATGGGCGTGACATTCAACACCAGCTTTTTACCCGCCGCAAAGTTGTAACCAATCCAGGTGGAACCGGTGCGATAGTCCTCGTTGTTGTAGCGTGCTTCAAGGTGCAACCAGCCGCGATTAGCCGAGAAATCCGGATCGGGGTAGCCGGTCTGGTTCGGGATTAGATAACCATCCAGCGTGAAATTGAAACTCCAGGCTGTGGCGGCAGCCGATGGCGCAGCAGGAGGGCTGGGAGGGCTTGTCTGGCCGAATCCGGGGCAGGCAAAAAGGAGGAGCAGCGCGAAGCCGGCGAATTCTGCTTGGGCTGTCATATGGAAGTAACCCCATTACCTTGGATGGCCGAGCCACGAATACTGGTAGGCGACGGAGACACTGTTGTAGTTGCCTCCGAACCGAACATAGGCCCCGTCGCTGTAGCTGACCTTGATGGACTGCTGACCGGAGGCCCGCGCCTTGCCGAGCGGGAACGATGCGGTCAGTCCAATGCGGGAAGCAGTCTGCCGGGTAGCGGGCACCGTGATGCCGCCGTTGGTGGCGGTACCTCCGAACCAGAAGTTGCCGTCGAGCGAGGCCCACAGGAACGGCTTGAAGTCGTAGCTGAGATGTCCCTCGAACGAACCTATCGGGCTCAACGACTGCGGCCTCGGCGGCGGCGGCAGAGAGAAATACTGCGGATTGGTGGTAAAGAACCAAGCACCGGCGTAAGCATCGATCAGCCACTTCTTGTGGAAGCGTTCGGAATAGCCAAACTCCGGCTTGAACGACCAGCGGTTGCTGCCCCAGTTGATGAGCAGGTCAGGGTTGTATTGGCCGGTGGGCGCGATCACTTTCAGACTGACACCCAGCAAGGTCTTCTGCTTCCACTTGACGAACTGCGGCAGTTCCATGGCGCGGCCGCCCTTCAGATTGACGGAAAGACGGAAGCCCGTGTCGGTGAGGCCGGAGCGGTAGAGGGTCCTCGTCTTGCCAAGCGCCTGTCCCTGAAAGGTGCCAACGGCATAGGGCAACACCCCGAGGACATTGGCGGAATGGCCGAAAAAGCTGAAGGAATGATAGTAGGCAAAAGACGGGACGCTGTACTGACCGGTAGCGCCGTAAATGGGAGCGGCACCGTTGAAGTTTACCGAGCCGCTGTAGTAGGCGTAGGTTAACGTAATCCCGTTACCGTGCAAGGGAGTGATGACGTAAGCCCGTGGGGCAAGGTCCTGCGCACCAGCCACCATCACGGGCAGCGCGAGGAGCAGAAGAAGAGTCAAGGAAACGCAGAGCGATCGCATGCGGTCGACGATTGAGGTCCTCATTATCATGCATTTAAATCAAGGAGGCCCAGGACAAGCGCCAATGCCCGCTCCAATATGGGGTTTCACCGCTGCCATGTCTGTGACGACCGTCACTCGGAAGGCTAATTGGAATGTACCGATACGTTGTACCTGAAGCTACGCCTCTGCGCAAGGAATGGGGTTGTAACGGCAAACTTGTTTTGCAGCGGTCTAACTAGGAACTGAAGCACTGCTCGAACTTCTCCTGCAGCGCCTGGGGTTCAATGCCCTCGCGCGAGCCGATGGCCACGATCTGGGTCCGGGGGGTACGGTCGCCCCACTCGTCTTCCAGCGACATGTCGACGCGCTTGCCCACAACTTGCAATACCACACGTCGCGACGGTTCGTCCGAGGAATACACCACCCCCTTGGCGCGGTAGATGCTCGACGGCAGCCGGGAAGCCGCCGTGCGCAGTGCGTCCAAAGAAAAGGGACGATCGCTCTCGAAACTCCAGGTGCAAAAGCCGGAAGCATCGTGATGGTGATGTTCGTGGGTGCAGTTGCCGCCGCTGCACGCCTGGGTCAGCGCGTCGCCTGCTTCCATCTGCGACGGATGGAAGCGGCCGCTGGAGAGCAGAATCTCCATCGGAACCTCGCAGTGCGGGGCTTCCACCAGGCGATTACGAGGGAACCTCTCCTCGAGCCAATCCTTAATTCGACCAATTTCTTCGGGGCCCACCAGGTCGGTCTTGCTCAGGATCAACAGGTCCGAGTAGGCGATCTGGCGGAGTTTTAACTCGGTCTGTTCCGGTATGGCGAAGACCTGGGAGGCATCTACCAGGCACATGATGCTGTCGAGCCGGACGCGATCGCGCAGACCCGCATTCATGAAGGTGAAAGCGATTCGAGAAGGATCAGCCACACCACTGGCTTCCAGAATAATGTATTCCGGCTGCTCCGGCCGTTCGGTGACCTGCTCGACAGTCGTAAGTAAGTCGTCGCGAATGCTGCAACAGACACAGCCGTTGGACAGGCTGATGACATCGCCGCCGGACTCCACCCCCACGACGAGATCGGCGTCGATGTTGATGGCGCCGAAGTCATTCACCAGGACAGCGATGCGCAGCCCGTGACCGCCATTAAGAATGCGGTTGAGCAGGGTGGTCTTGCCCGCTCCGAGAAAACCGGTGAGCACGGTAACGGGGGTGATGCGAGGATCGGTCTTGGCGTCGTGATCAATCATTTGAATCGCTGCCCTTGCGGTTAGTCTATCCACCCTTCATTCTTGCTGCCGGTGACAGACCCGAGGCGGATGCTACACCGACAAACTGAATATGATCGCGTCGTTCCATCGCTGGCTCCCGGCAAAGTGCCGTCGTAAGGTCGAGTGCAGGGTTCGGCCAGTAATAGAGACCAGGAGAATCCCAGCCCCAATCGGACCACGGATGAGCGACAGTTTACGGCGTCGATCACCGAATCAGAGCATAGCCAAGTCCCCAGCAGGACGTTCTTCCTCTGTCAGCCCGCGGTGATGATCGACGCCGGCTAAATCGCAGAAGCGTCATCTTCCTGGAATTGCGTCGGGCCTTCGCGGTCTACGCCACCCGCAGGCGTGAGCGCATCTTCTCTGCCAGCTCCCGCACCGACTTTACCTTTTCGGCCACATCTGGCGAGATCGACGCCTGACGTAAAGCCAGCTCGGAGTTGAGCAGAATGCCGGTCAGCTCGCTCGACAGCTCACCGCGCAGCAGCCGCTCGGCGGTGTGCGCAGCCATCTGCCTTTCCTGCTCTGCCCTCCGCAGCGCCACCTGCAACTCGCGCACCACGCGCTCGGCACCATGCAGCGCCAGGTTCACGTGCACGGGCATGGCGATGCCGCAGTGATTCAGCAGGGTATCCAGGGCGCGAAAATCCACTTCCAGCAGCGTCTGGTCGATGGCCAGGCCGTCGTAGTCAGCTGCCTGCATGCGGGTCAGCGCTTGCGGAACCGAAGTCGCCACGTGGGTTTTGTGTCCTGTTCCCTGCTCCAGCGCTGCCGCGCACTCCCTTGCCTTGGACGATGTGCTTACCAGCAGAATCATGTCTTCCCCTTTCGCCGCTTGCCGGCCGCGTGCAGACACACTGCGTCTGTCTGACCCGTCGCGGCGATGATCAGTTGGAGTTGGTGGATGGGCTGCTCTTCTCCAATCCGTCCGCACCGTGATTCTGGCTGACGTGGACGGGCCACGCTGCGGAGGCAGGAGGTCAGGATCAGAGAGCCGAGCCGTACTCTTTCAGTTTGCGATACAGCGTGGTTTTGCCGATGCCCAGGCGGCGGGCTGCTTCCAGCTTATCGCCGTCCAGCACCTGAATGGCGTGCAGGATGGCCTGCTTCTCCATCTCTTCCAGCGCGGTGATCGCCGGACGGATCAGCTGGCGCTTCCGCCGGCTTCGCCTGGTTTTGCGAGTCATGCAGTGGCGTGGGCAGGTCGGTCACGTGAATGGTAGGCAGCGAGCAGGTGGTACAGGCACGCTCGATGCAGTTTTCCAGTTCGCGCACATTGCCCGGCCAGTCGTAGTTCAGCATCAGACGCAGGGCGTCTTCGCCGACCGTGTGCTGCATTTGCGTGGCGTTGTTGATGCGCTCCAGGACGCTGCCGATCAGCAGCGGGAATGTCCTGCTTGCGCTCGCGCAGCGGCGGAATCCGCAGGGTCAGCACATTCAGCCGGAAGTAAAGATCGCGGCGGAAGGTTCCCTGGCTGACGGCGGTATCGAGGTCGCGATTGGTAGCCGCCAGGATGCGCACGTTGATCGGGAACAGCGCGCGTGCCGCCCACCGGACGAATTTCCTTCTCCTGGATGGCGCGCAGCAGCTTGGCCTGCAGATCGATCGGCAACTCGCCGATCTCATCCAGGAAGATCGTGCCGCCTTCGGCGCTGGCCAGCAGCCCTTCCTTGAGCGCACCGCGCCGGTGAAGGCGCCGCGCACGTAGCCGAACAACTCGCTTTCGATCAGCGTCGGAACCAGCGAGCCGCAATCCACGGGGATGAACGGCTTGTCTTTCAGCGGGCCGGCGTAGTGAATGGAACGAGCCACCAGTTCCTTGCCGGTGCCGCTCTCGCCCAGGATCAGCACCGGGTGAGTGCTGTGCGCTGCCTTGGCAATGATGCGGTAGAGCTTTTCCATCTCCGGCGAGTGCCCTACCATCTGTCCAAAGCCCTGCTTGGAGCTTGCAACTGCTCGCGCAGCACGCGGTTCTCGGCCGTCAGCTTCAGGTGGGCGGTAACCCGCTCCAGTTCCAGCCGCAATTCCTCAAGATTAAAGGGCTTGGTGATGTAGTCGTAGGCGCCGAGCTTCATCGCCTGGACCGCCGACTGCACCGTGGCGAAGCCGGTCATGACGATGACCACAGCTTCCGGGCGGCGCCACTTGATTTCCCGCAGGATATCCAGGCCGCTGCATGCCGGGCAGCCGCAGATCCAGCAGGACCACGTCCACACTGTTGGTTTCCAGGGCACGGAGCGTCTGGTCGCGCGATTCGGCCATCTGGGTATGAAAGCCCAGGGAGCGGGCGACCTCCTGGCAGCAGTCCCGCACGGACCGTTCATCTTCAACAATCAAAAGGCTTAAAAGGTTAGTGTCCGAGGTAGGGCTGCTTACCGGAACTGCTGCTGCGGCAATCACGAGGTATGTCTCCTCTTCGGGCGCGGCGAGGCCAGCCCATGCTGCTCGAGCTGCTTTCAGCGCTCACTACCATCATCCCTTTTTGGGAAAATGCCGCTAGTACCTGCATCACAACGTGTTGTGAGATCACCGCCCGGAAGGATTGCGGTTGCCGGACTTTGGGCACCTTGGTGACCTCGGGGCGGATGTTGGAGCGTTCGACGACGGACGGCGGCCCTTGCCGGTTTAAAGCTCGTCCGCGACCCTGTAAACCTCGTGCCAGAAGGAATTTGACCACCATCTGCAGGCTCCCGAATGGCACTGGCGGAGCGCTGCGCCAGCCTCCGCAACAGTTCGCCGCCGCGTTGCGCGTTGCGCTCTACCTGGCGCACCAGCCGCTTGAGGTGGCTGTAAGGCGGCAGCTTCCACTGCAGCACCTGCGCGTTCACCAAAACGCCAGCCATGGCATTGGACAGCTGATGCATGAAGCTCAGCGCACTCTGCGCAGCTGGCCAGCGGGGAACGTGCCGTCTCTGCCGCATGTTCCCCGCGGTCGCAGCCGAAGGAGGGTACAGCTTCGTCCTGCCCGGCTTCGGGACAGAAATTGGCATCACTCTTCCAGACCATCTCGTTGCTGCCGTCACTAGTCAGACTGGCCAAGACAGCGGGAGAGAGGGCGGTTGCGGTGATTGCGACTTGATCTTCGAGCGTGCCGGTCTCGCGATGGTTGGGATTTCGCCGCCGTGCTGCTGTGCCCCGTCCTGTGCCGTCTGCTCTCATGGATTTGCTCTGGTCGTTGACGCGCTGTCGCTTGCGGATATTGCCTTGGCAATATGCCGGCCGCCGCTTTCGTTTCAGCGTTCACTTGTACAAGAGCAACTTGGACACCAAACATTTTGGGATCGGCTAATTCTTCATGGCCAGCAGGTTGCGTAGGGAGAAGCGAGTTCACGCGGTGGAGGCGACACAACATTCGGTTCAACTTGGGACTGCTTGGAGAGGAGGATTCCCGCAAAGGCCAGCCGGGCAGGGCTTTCGGCGCTTTCCTATTGCAGAACAAAGACATTCAAGCGGGCTAAATCGGGACGCCGGGAACAGGCAGTGGTAAGTGGTTGGTGGTCAGCAGGCAGTTGAGCGGATGAGCGGGCCACTTCACTGGGCGCTCTGCAGGTCTTCGACTCGGCGTCCGCAATACATGCGCGAACGGGGTCTCAAGAGACTGCTTGGTTAAGTCGATGTGGCTGGCGGCCTCACGGCCCACAGGCGAACGCAAAAACAAAGGGAGAGCCGGAAAGCTCTCCCTTGTGTCGCCTTTGCAAATCGCTAGCTATCAATTGCTAACGGCTGCTTACTGCTGACTCGCGTTGGTTGCGTTGCCGTCGCTGCCGGCAACGTGTGCCGTCTCGGCCGTGCTACCCGCCTGCTGCAGCAGCAGGCCGTTATAGGCCGATGCCGCCAGGATGCGTCCCTGGTAGTTCAGCGCTGCCCGAATCGAAACCCCAGCGTCGGGGGTCTGCTGCCAGGTCTGGCCGTTGTCCTTGCTCTCGAAGACACCGTGGGCGTGCATGGCGGTCGCGAGCAACCGTTGTCCCGCGGGGTCATAGCGGACCACGAAGACATTGCGTGGAGGCAAGCCCCCCAGCGTGTGCTCCCAAGTCTTGCCGCCGTCGGTGGAGTGCAGCGCGCCCTCGCGCGTCGCCATCCACAACGAGTTGTCGGGCGTGCTGGTCAGGTTATAGATACCAGTCACGTACTGCGGAACGGTGCTCTCGTCCCACGACTTGCCCTGATCATGCGATAGGAAGAGGCGTTTGGGGCTGACGAGGGTGACGGTTCCGTCGGCCACAACGCTGACCGCAATCAGATCCATCTCGCCGTTGACCGCGCTGCCATACCATTTGCGGCCATGGTCGTTGCTGACGAAGAGGCCTTCGTCGGTGGCCGCGTACCAGGTGTCGCCCGCCACTTCCATGGCGCGAATGCGCGGAGCCTTTTCCTGCGCAATCGCATGTTCGGGCGCAACGGTTTTGTGGATTCCCGCCGGCGCCGGACGCTTGGCTGCTGGGTGGGTAGTGCTGTGCGCCTTTGCGCTGGTGCGGACGGGAGCGATGGGCTTCTGCTCCACTTGCGGCAGCGGGCCGTTGATCATGGCAGCCGGCTTCCACTCGCCGCGCAGCGAGGTAAGGTAGAAAACGCCGTGGTTGGTACCGGCGAACATGGTGCCATCGGCCGCCTGTTGCAGGCTGAGGATGTCGCGCTCGTCGAGACCTTCGTTGGACTGGCTGCCAGCTGGCGCCGCCGTCGTTCGAGAGGAAGAAGCCACCCAGGTCCTTATCATTGACGACGCCCACGAAGATGCGATTGGGATCCTTGTTGTCGATCACGATGCCGCCCACCACGCGATGAGCGAAGCCGCGGTTGGACGTGGCATAGTGCGCGAAGCCGTCGTTGCTGGCCAGCACGCCGCCGCGATCGGTAGCCACCAGCACGTGGTCAGGATTCGACGGATCGACCAGGACGTCGTTGACGATCACATCGGGATCCGTGACCAGCTTCCAATGATCACCGCCATCGACGCTCTTCCACAATCCGGCGACCGTGCCCCCATAAACAATGTTCGAGCGTTGCGGATCCTGCTTCATAACGCGCGTGCGATGCGCGGGCGTCGGCAACGACATGTAGATGCGATGGAAGTACTCGGCCTTGTTCACGCTCTTGTACATACCCGAGCAGGCGCTGGCATACACGACCTCCGGGTGCCGGGGATCTACGATGATGCTGAACATGTCGGAGTCAAAAGCAATGCCCTTGCTGATGCTGTGCCAGTTCTTGCCGCCGTCCTCGGTCTTCCAGGGCAGGTGCCATGTTCCGGCATATAGAATATCGGGGTTCTGGGGATCGATGGCCAGGGATTCGATGTTCTTGATCTCGGCGTTATTCCTCCGGCGAGATGCGGTTCCAGGTCTTTCCGGCGTCGTTCGAGCGGAAAACTCCGTCGAGCGCGCCGATCACCAGCACATTGGGATCGCTGGGCGCCATGGCCATGGCGCGAATCGACTTGCCATGGACTGCTGCCAGGGTCTGCCAGGTCTTGCCATTATCGTCGGAGCGGAAGATGTCGCCTTCATCGGCGTTGAACAGGCTCCAGCCAGCAACGTAGATGGTCGACGGATGCGCCGGATCAAAAATAATGTGGTCCAACACGTAGTCGTCACCCGGGTCCGAGGTGAGCGAACAACAGCCAGGATGCGCCGCCGTCCTGGGAGACAAACATCTGTCCTGCGCTGGTGCCCAGCAGGATGCGATTGGTGTTCGGCGGGATCGTAGGCCAGACTGCGAACGTCGCCGCCTTCGGGGCCGATGAGGCGCCAGTCAGAGGCAAAGGCCGAAATGGTGAGCAGCAAGGTCAGGCCGACGAGCAGCCGTACCGCGGACAGAGTGTTCTTATACATTTTGGTATTCAATGCCGGAGTAGTCCTTAGTCCTCTAATCATAAACCCCTGGCCACGCTGCGTGTAGTCAACAAACGTGTGAGGAACCACCCGCGTTAAGTGGCCTTTACGGCCCGGGGATATACCACCAGCCGCTCTGAAATTAGATGTCCGGGCGACCCTTAACGTTGATTGCCGTCCGTCCCGGGCGCAAGGGGAATGTAGCTGCAAAGGCGATCTCTCCGCACGATCGTAACCTCCCGCGCCCCTTCATCAGGTATCAACCCAGCTTCGGTTCCAGTAACTCATGCCAAAGTGAAACCTCGCCAGAACCCGTCCCAAGGTGAAGCAACTCACGTTGTCGGCGTCTAGCTGTGATGGTCCTCTTTCAATCATGGACGCGATCGGCGTCTCGACAAGAAAAAACCGGTGAGAGCGTGTTGCTCTCACCGGCGTTAGGGTTCCTTCGGAAGGAACTAGTTGCTGCTGGGAGTCACCGCATCCTTGGTAGCCACGGCACCCTTTTTGACAGCATGGCCGGTGGCCTTAGCTGCCTTCTCGGTGCCATTCACAACGGCGGTTCCGGCGGACTCTGCTGCGTTGCCCGTGGAATCAGCCGCTGCGGCTGCGGTTGACTTGTGGTGGTGGGCCGGGGTCATCGCCTTCTTCGGCTTCGGATAGGCGTTTTCGCTCGGCTTCACAACCGACTCGTCAACAGGAGTGGTGTTCTGCAGGTCAGTGCACGCGTTCTCATCAGCACCCTGCGGTACCCAGATGATATCGGCAACCTTCTGCTGGCCGGTGCCCTGACGGACCTCGACGCGGCTCGGGTCGATACCCTGCTGTTGTACCAGGTATGCCTTTGCGTTCACAGCGCGCTGGGCAGCCAGGTTCATCGGATGACGGTTCTTGCCGGTTCCAACCATCGGAGCCTTCTCGCCATCGGCGTAGCCGACGATGACGATCTTGGCGTTCGGGTCGGACTTCAGACGGCTGGCAACGTCGTCCAAGATGGCCTTGGCAGTGTTATCCACACGCCACGGTCTCTTGAGATCCGGGAACTGGATGCTGTTGATCTTGTTGCAGGTTGGCGGCGGCGGCGGTACTTCGACGCCCACCGAGCAGGTTCCGCTGCCGGTCAGATTGCGTGCATCCGTCGCGGTGACGGTTACGCTGATCGGACCAGACGGAGCGCCCGTGGTGTCGAGGGTGGCCGTGGTGCCGGTTCCGCTGATCTTGCCAGCCGTTGCCGTGTAGGCATAGCCGGTGATCTGTGCGTTATCGGGGCTGCTCGCCATAGCGGTAATCGTGGACGGATCGCCCGACTTAACAGTCGACGGGTTCACCGAGCAGCTGACCTGCGGCGGATTCATGGGCTTGGCCTTGACGGTGTAGTTCGCCGAGCAAGTAGCCGAACCCATCTTCTTCATCTTGGGGTCGCTGATGGTGGCGTTGGCGGTATAGCTGCCGGCGGCCACGCCCGTCGTATCGATGCGGGCCGACTGTTTGTCGGTGGCGTCCAGCTTGCCACCGTTCGTCGTCCAGGCATAATTCGTCGGGTGCTTGGGATTGAAGTTGGTGCCGGTAGCGGTAACCGTGACCGGTTCGCCTTCGGTAACTTCGGTGGGCTGAGCGGTACAAGCCGCCGTCAGGGGGGCAGTGTAGTAGTTGCCCAGACCCATCACCAGGCCGGCCGAAAGCCGAATGCTGTTCCACTGCGGAGAAGTGTAGGGGAAGAGCTGGTGATAGTTGCTGTAAATGTAATCGACCTGGGCTACGCGAATCGACAGGCTGGGATCTTTCCGCCACCGAACCGTGCCACACCATGTAGTCGAAGCCGCCGCCCGCGCCCAGCGCAGCGTTCCACTGGTCAATGTAGGTGGGGGCGATCTGGCGCAGCCGCACCGGCGAAGACCCGGAAGAACGGCGAGAAGCGTGTTGGTGTGATACTTGTACTGCAAACCACCCAAGCATGTAATAAATGTTCTGGTCGTAGATTCCGAAATGCTGACTGAAGTCAGCCAGGATGCCCAGGTTATGTGCCTTAGGAAGATAATAACACGTTGGATTCGTCAATACCCGAGGTGTGATCCTGGGTAGGTTGATCCGAAATCGCTAGTAGACCACCAGGGTGCAACCACGAATAACCAACGAAAATTTCATCCTTCGGCTGGATTGTGACTTGCGCAGCCGCATAGGTGCCCAACAGGCACAGCGCAAACGCAAGCGCGACCGTTGTCGCAATAGAGGCGTCTCGGGACTACTCCAATACGAGAAGACATTCTTGATCCTCCGGAACTCAGCAGTACCGTAAGCAAAGTGGCCCAGCTCAGGTTCAAATCTAAATTTTTCTGGTACAAGTGCAGGGAAAACGTCCTGCTCGCAACAGCACGCCATTGTATAGCAACAACAAAGATTAACAAAACTTTCACCATCAGGCTCTTAGTTCTGAATCTCCCGCTGTTTACTCATCTTATTCTCACCGATGACGCCGGATTCTGGCGTTTATCCGCCACTTTGACAGGGTAACGCAGGAGCCGGGTTCTACATTGGCGTCAGACACTTTAATCGTATCATCTCAATAGCCGGTTGGCTTCAGAAATTCTCGTGTCAACCCCATTTCGTGTCCCAAAAACTTTGCCGCTGTTCCGTTCCGGACCCACCCCCCAGGGCGCTGAAAATGTTACCTTAAGGACAGATACCGGCCCCAGTCGACACCCCGATGCAGGTTTGCTCGCGTGCGGACCCGTTTTCCTGGCATCTAAGTTGCTGTTATCGAACCGGCACTATTGCAGCTTTTAGTCCGCGAGGCGCTCCATGACGCAAGAGAAAGTCTTGATCGTTGAAGATGAAGAAAACGAACGCACCGGCATGGCAGAACTGATCCGGGCCTGGGGATATCGAGACCGAAACCGCCAGTGATGGGGTGGAGGGCCTGGAAGCGGTCGAGGTCCTGGAATCCCGGAATCGTCATCACCGATCTTCGCATGCCGCGCATGGACGGCATGCAATTGCTGGAACACATCGCCGCCCAGCCGCAGCAGGTCGCGGTGATCCTGCTGACCGCCCAAGGCAGCGTCGATGCCGCGGTCAGCGCCATGAAGAGCGGCGCCTTCGATTTCATCGAAAAGCCGGTCAATCCCACGCGATCTGCGCAACATTCTGCAAAACGCTTCGCGCCTGCGCGGCACCGAACGCGAACTGGAAGCCAGCCGCCGCAAGCTGCGCGACGTCGGCGTGCTCGGCTCGCTGGTCGGCCCCTCGAAGCGCATGCAGGAAGTTTTTCGCCTCATCGAGATGGTTGCCCCCAGCACCGCTTCCGTGCTGATCACCGGCGAAAGCGGTACCGGCAAAGAATTAGTCGCGCGCACCATTCACTCCATGAGCAACCGCAAGGCGAAGCCGTTCGTTGCCATCAACTGCGCCGCCATTCCCGAGACGCTGATCGAAAGCGAAATCTTCGGCCACGAGAAAGGTGCGTTCACCGGCGCGGTCGAACGCCGTACCGGCTGCTTTGAACTTGGCCGAAGGCGGCACGCTGCTGCTCGATGAAATTGGCGAGATGCCCATCGGCACGCAAGCCAAGCTGCTGCGCGTACTCGAGGACCGCAAGCTGCGCCGCCTGGGCAGCAAGAGCGAAACCTCGGTCGACGTGCGGGTGCTGGCCGCCACGAATAAAGCCCCGGAAGATGCGGTGGCCAAGGGCCAGTTGCGGAACGATCTTTTCTATCGTCTCAACGTCTTCAACATGCAGTTGCCGCCGCTGCGCGATCACAAGGAAGATTTGCCATCGCTGGTCACTGCCCTGCTGGCCGACATGAACGAGAAGCACAATCGCAACGTGGGCGGCGTCAGCGACCAGGTCAGCGCCGCGTTCCAGGCGCATGCCTGGCCGGGCAATGTTCGCGAACTGCGCAATACGCTGGAACGCGCGGTCATCGTGTGCGAAGGCTCCCTGGTCGAAATGAAGCACCTGCCGCCGGGATTCGGACAGGTTGCTCCCCGCGCCCCAGTGCAGGAAGCCAACGCCGTACGTCTTGGTGTCGGCACCACGGTGGATGAGGCGGAGCGCTTGCTCATCCTGAAGACGCTGGAATCGACCAACAACAACAAGACACGCGCGGCCGAAATTCTGGGCATCAGTCTGAAGACGCTGCACAACAAACTGAAGGAATACGGCGCACAGGTAGCGGCGGACGCAGCCGAAGCGGCAAGTTAGAAAAGCCGCCGTTCGCTTTTCGCCCTTCGCCATTCGCCTTAGCGTCAGTCATTAGTTTTTATTACTGTCATCCTTAACTCCGTATTCGCGCCTTTGCGAATGCGGAGTCGAAGCACTTTCCTCACTCTCGACCTCTTCCCTGCGCCCTCCCACTGAACACCGCAATGTGACCTGCGTCCTAGCGGGATCCTGTTCGCTTCCTTACACTCAGCACGAATCTCAACTGGTTTCAGGTTGCTCCCAAAAGGCAACAGGGAATTCCGGTGCGATACCGGAGCGGTCCCGCCGCTGTAAGTGAGAAGGCAACTTCCAGGTACCACTCGGCAGAGATGCCGGGGAAGGTGGAAGCTGCCGCCGAAGGCGAAATCCTTCCGAACTCACGAGCCAGAACACCTGACTGAAACCCTCACTCGATGATCTCCGCGTGGAAACGGGGATGTGGGTTTTGTGTTTCTGGGGCAAGAACACCCCCTCCTGAACAAAACAGCACTACGGCACTACAGCTTTTGTCGCATTCGTCCGTCGACAGGCGGCGGAACTCGCGCGTCGAGTTCTTTCGCGGCGACGCGCGGTGCGATGCCAACCCTCATTGGAAAGGAGGTGAATCCATGAAAAACGCGAAGCAGAACGATACCAAGCGCCCCATCATTGCTACTCGCAAGAGCTGCAACCCCAACGGAACCGGCCTGTCGCACTACGTCATGATGGATGCGAAGAAATAACCGCCGCCTAACGGCCTAATACCCGAGGCGGACGGCTGCAGCCTCTGCCTCGGACTTACATCAAAGGAGAGGACTTCCCCATGAGCACCGCACCCCAACCGCAGCAGGCCTCATCGCGCGGCCTGCACTTCAACACCGGCAACGGACACACGCTGCAACCGCTCGACATCGGGCACGACGAGTATCTTGGCCTGGTCGATCCCGACACCGCTTTCTGGGCGCTGGTTCAGAAAGACAAACTGGGCGAGGCGCTCCTGCCCGGCCCGTTCCTCGACCAGTATCGCGAGAAGGCTGCCGTCTTTGCCGAGGAGATGCAGAAGTTTCGCTTCTCCGTGACACCTTCTGCCGTGTACTTCAATCCCACCGAGCGCTGCAATCTGAATTGCTCCTATTGCTACCTGCCGGAGACGCTTCGCCAGGACGGCCGTCATATGCCGGTGGAACAAGTACTGTCAGCGCTGGAAATTTTCAAACGCTACTTCCGCTCGACCCTGCCGGAAGGATTCAAGCCGCAAATCATCTTTCACGGCGCCGAACCCACGCTGAACTGGGATGGACTGCTGGCCGCCTTCGATCGCTACGGTAATGATTTTCGCTTCGGCATCCAGACGAACGGCACGGTGCTTACCGACGACCAATACGACCTGCTGATGCAGAAAGGGATCGCGATCGGTCTGTCGCTCGATTCTCCGGTGGACGAAATCGTCACCCTCACCCGCAAGACCTGGGATGGCCACAGCATCTACGACAAAGTGGTTCATTCGATGGAAAAGCTGCGCGGCTACGCCAATTACAGCGTCATCTGCACCGTCACCCGCGAGAACATGCACCAACTGGTGGAGACAGTGGAGTTCTTCCACCAGCGCGGCGTCACCACCTGCATGTTGAACCCGGTGCGTTGTACGCGGCAGGGAGCTCGCGACATCAAGCCCGCCGACGAGGACATCAGTCGCCATTACCTTGCGGCCCTGGACCGCACTGAGGAGCTCTATCGCGAAACCGGACGCAAACTGGTGGTGGCCAATTTCGCCAACATCGTGATTGCGATTCTGGCGCCGCAGGCTCGCCGGTTGATGTGCGACATCTCACCCTGCGGCGGCGGCCGTTCGTTCTTCGCTCTGTCGGCCAACGGAGATGTCTTTCCGTGCAGCGAGTTCATCGGAGTGCCTGCATTCAATGGCGGCAACCTGTTCCGCGACCAGATACCGACGATCCTGAAGACGCCACCGTTCCAACTGGTCACCGGACGCAAAGTCGAAGACATCGATCCCTGCTGCCGTTGCGCGGTGCGCCATTTCTGCGGCTCGCCTTGCCCGGCGGAAGCCCACGAAATGAATGGCGGGATGAATCGCACCGGCGCGTTCTGCGAATTGTACGAAGACCAGGTGCGCTATGCCATGCGCCTGATTGCCGACGATCGTCATAACGATTTCCTATGGGAAGACTGGGACCGCGACACGACGACCACGTTTGAATGGAGCGGATGCTAACGTCGGCGATGTCCTCCGTTTCGGGGAGTGCGCTTGTTCAGCGGCGGCGGAGAGGTGCTGGCTTCGCCGCCGGCATGAACTTGAGGATGACGATTGCTAACTTTATCGGTTCACCTGTAGAATAAATTCTTGCCAGATGGACAGCGGGCGGCTTGCTACTCGCTGCATCGTGCCGAAGTGGCGGAATTGGCAGACGCGCGTGGTTCAGGTCCACGTACTCGCAAGGGTGTGGGGGTTCGAGTCAAGTCGTTTCCTAACAGCGGCTAGTGGGTCGGGTCTCGAGCGTGGACTCGCCCGATCTCTCGGACGCGCTCTCCAGACAAATGGGCCTGGAGTTTCGCTACCGAGCCCGGAAAAGCCCCTTCTTCGGCACCAAAAGTTCCAAGCCCTGTGCTTTCCGCACAGGGCTTTTTCGTTGGTATCGAATTTGGCCTGGAACGTCGCTGCGAGGCTTGTTCAACCACCCGCGAACTTCATCCTACTGGTTCGAGATGGTCGCCGTCGTCCCGTCCAGTTTGGTGAAAGTAACGGTGAACTTCTCGTTATACCCGGCAGCCTTGTCCTGGAGAATGCTGATAGCCAGCGCTTCCCCCAGCACCATCGACGAATCGCTGTCGCTGCGCCAGTGGATACCCGCGTGGATTCCGTGACCAAACGTGACGTTGTGCGCGAGCTTGTTGAGTTCGCCCGCCGACGGTGATCTGTCCCGCGTCGTTTCCGGTGTAGGGCACCAGCGACAGACCATCGCTGGTCGGCACCTGCGGATTGGGAATCACGAACGTTCCGTCGAAGAAAAACTTCAGCAGCGTGATGCAAGCGCCCCCGACCACACCGTGACCGGTGGGATAAGCAGGGTGTGTCGGCGAGCCCTCCGGAAATGCCTGCGACAGCAGGTAGCTGCCGTAGCGGCTGAAGCTGTTCTGTAATGCCTGCGAGTTCATCATGTTGTTGTTCACGTGGGCCTGGACGGTGTTGCCCTGTCCGGTTGCCATCAGGTGGGCGATTCCGCCGCCCGACTCGGGACGGTGGCGTAGATGGATCAGCCACTTCTGATACCAGACCACATCCAGCGCGCGGGCGGCGATTTCCCCCAGCGACGCCGCAAAATCGGGCGCACCAAAGGTACCGAAGCCGTTCTGCGTCCGCGAGTGAAGGTAAGGATTTCCGGGGTTCAGTGGCGCACCGATGGTGCCCAGCACCAGCAACGCGGTGAAGTAGGCCTGGTACAGCACGTCGACATGGGTATACGCGGCGAGGCCGCGTCCGTCGTGCTGATAGCGCGGCTGCGAATCCGTCTGGTTGCGCAATCCCGTATCGATGCCGTTCTGCACCTGCCCAAACGTAGTGAGGTCGGTCATGTAGTCCAGGTTCGGCTGGTAGGTGGTCATCTGCTGACTCATCTCCTGCTGGCCGAAAAATGTGGGAGTGATGAAAAGCTGCGAGATGTAGGGGCCGATGGTTTCTCCTGGAAACCCGCCGCGGAACAGGAGATTGGGCGTGACATGCCCGCTGTTGTCGCGCGGTCCGGCGTATTGCGGCATGCCAGACAACTCCTGCGCTGCCAGCACTGCGGTTGCGTTGTTGGGGTAGTCGGTGAAGGCGACGTCGCGCAGCAACGAGGCCCAGTACAACTCAACCAACTCCGTTCCGTAAGCCGCGCTGGCGACGGCCGGCGGAGGTGGAACGATCGCCACCCCTTCCTGGTTGTCATGCGAAGGAGCATTGCCGAACTGAATGCCGTCGGTGCCTGCCAGACCCAGGGCGTACGCGCCCTGCGGGCCGTTCAGGGTGCGCGGGCCGCCCAGGATGATCTGTTCGAAGTCGGAAGACCGCCCGCTATTTAAGGCGTTCTTGAAAGTCTGAAACGCGTTCAGGTTCACCCGCCCCGGTCCGTCCTGAAGAATGCCCTTGGTATAGGTGCCAGACTTGTCGCTGTAGCGGCCTTCGTCGCCGTTGGTAGTGTGCGGGGGCACGGGGATGAGCGCTTCGCGGGTGGCCGCAAGCACGCGGTTTTCGAACGACTGCATGACGCGGCTGTTGGATACACCCTCGGGTGGAGAAATCTTGTGGGAACCGCTGGACTGGGCCAAAGCTGACCTCGGATTGGCGAGTGCGCCGACAGCGATTGTAGCCGCAGCGGCGCCGGCTTGCCCCAGAAACGTGCGCCGCTTCAGGGGACTGGCTGCGGTGGCGGCTGAGTCCTCCGCCCTGCGTGCAGTAGACACGCAATTCTCTTCGCTCATTGTGTAGCTCTCCTTCGAGGGTCAGGCAGAACAGGCCGCGCGGACAACTCGCCCCTGTCGATGATGGAAGGCGAAGCTGCGCCTCCACACACTCAGGTTGCGAGAAAGCTCCGGTCGGGCTTGCAAGGCGGGCCAGACTGACCGAGTTTCCCCGGCCAGCGCCTTTCAGGTACAGGGATAGAGCGGAAAAGCCCAGCCGCATTTCAGGATGGCGGGTATTCGAAGTCTGACGCTTTTCGCGCTCTGCTGATGGGGTTAATGGTGAAAGCCAAGCGGAATACTGTCAAGAAAAATGTGGCAGAACGGGAGCCATGCGGGACCCGGTCAAGAAATCGCGCAACTGCTAACTGTCCTTGCGGTAAAGCAGATTGCGCATCGCCTCGCGGCGGGCTTCGTTCATTTCGCTGCGGTTCTTGCTTTCTTCGGCATCGAGGCGGCGCTTGGTCGCAGGATCGGTGGACTCGGATTCAGTGCAATCGGGACAATGATTCGCGAACCCGGGCTTACCTGGTTTGAGTTCGAACTCTTCCGAGCAGATGGCGCAAACTTTGATCGGGAACGACATCCTTATAATGATAATCGAGCCGCGCGAAGGGCTCAATGCGTTGCACCCACTTCCGGTTTGCATCTCATCGTGAGTCGCCTAACAGGCGGCGAAGCTGACCCGTCGCAAAGGATCCCCGATCGTGGTAAACGCCCCGCTTACGAATGCACCGGATGACGCAAAGCTCATTCTGCTTACCGGCGCCACCGGCTACATTGGCGGACGCCTGCTATCGGCGCTGGAAGCCGCCGGCCACCCGGTACGATGCCTGGCACGGCGTCCCGAATACCTCCAGGCGCGCGTAGGCCCCAGGACGGAAGTCGTCAAGGGCGACGGCCTTTCTGCTGATTCCCTGCCTCGGGCGATGGAAGGCGTCGACACCGCCTATTACCTGATTCACTCGATGGCCTCCGAAGGCAAGTTTGAGAAGGAAGATCGCGAAGCAGCGCAGAACTTTGCCAACGCCGCGCGCGCTGCCGGCGTTCGCCGCATTATTTACCTGGGCGGACTGGGAGAGGCCGAACAGGAACTATCAACCCACCTGCGCAGCCGACAGGAAGTGGCCGATCTCTTGCGCTCGTCGGGAATTCCGACGATTGAATTTCGTGCGTCCATCGTCATCGGCTCGGGAAGCTTGTCCTTCGAAATCATTCGTGCGCTGGTGCAGCGGCTACCCGTGATGATCTGTCCGCGCTGGGTCGCGGTGAAAGCCCAGCCCATCGCCGTCGAAGATGTCATCGCGTACCTGCTGTACGCGCTACAACTCCCTCCCGGGCAAGGCGGGGTGTACGAGATTGGCGGCGCCGACCAGGTTAGTTACGGCGACATCATGCAGGAGTACGCGCGACAAAGCGGCTTGCGGCGCTGGCTCATCTCGGTACCGGTGCTAACGCCACGGTTGTCGAGTTTATGGCTGGCGCTGGTGACTCCGGTGTATGCGCGCGTGGGACGCAAGCTGGTGGACAGCCTTCGCAATCCCACGCTGGTACACGACCCTGCGGCGCGAAAGGTCTTCCCTATCGTTCCCCGCGGAATTCGCGAGGCCATTTCGCGCGCCCTGATCAATGAAGACCGCGAGTTTGCCCAGACGCGCTGGTCTGACTCGATGGCGCTGGCCAGCAGCGCGCCGACGTGGGGCGGCGTGAACCTGGGAACGCGACTGGTGGATTCGCGCACGGCAGAAGTTGCGGTGTCACCGTCGGCGGCGTTTGCTCCTATCCGGCGCATCGGCGGCAAAACAGGGTGGTACCACGCCAGCTCATTGTGGCAACTGCGCGGAGCCTTTGATCTTCTGGTGGGCGGGGTTGGCCTGCGGCGGGGACGGCGCGATCCGCAAAACATAACGGTTGGTGACACGTTGGATTTTTGGCGGGTGGAAGCGATCGAGCCTGACCGCTTGCTACGCTTGGCGGCGGAGATGAAGCTGCCTGGCCGTGCGTGGCTGCAATTTGAAGTGGAACCCAACGCCGGCGGATCGGTGATTCGGCAAACCGCCATCTTCGACCCTGCCGGGCTGGCCGGGCTTCTCTACTGGTACGCGCTCTATCCCGCGCATCAATGGATCTTCGCCGGGATGCTGCGCAAGATCGCCGCTGCGGCCGCAGCGAGATAAGAATTGTTGTTCGCTACCCGTCATCCAGCGGTCCCAACGCAGTCGAGGATCCGCGGTTCGTCTAAAGTAGAAACCATCCTTTGACTCCGCTGACTGAACATCCGGGTATAGGGGTCCTCCGCTGGCGCTCAGGATGACACAACCGTGTAGAAGGAACTAGGATGACAGAGTGTTGAGAGGACGAATGACTTAGTGGGCGCAGGGTCTCGCAGTTGCTGAGTGCCTAATGCTGAATGCTGAGTGCTGAATACTGAATGCTGAGCGCTAAATTCCGATCGCCACTTGCTAATCGCTAGTCACTGATGGCAACCGGCTCGGCCACTGCCTTGTGATATCTTCGAAAATTCTCGCGTCGCACCTGAACACGAAATCGAGCTCACAAACTCATGGGAAAACTGACCATCGCCAAACTGCCATGGACGCAACCGGCCTTCGCTCCTCTTTTTTCCCCGCGGCATTTCCCGTAATCACCCGCGAACGCTGGCAGGTAATGGTTGTCTTCGAAACCGATGCCGAGTTCATCGACTCGGTACTGCCGGAAGGGGTGGACGTGGAAGGCTCGCCCGCCGTGGCCTCGGTGTGGTGCGCGACCCACGCTCACTCCACCATGGGCGGCCCGTATCGCGAATGCGGCGCCGGCGTGGTGGTGCGCTTCGAAGGCAAACGATATTTCTACCCGCTGGTGGTTTACCTCGGCTACGAATGCGAGGAGTGGTTTGCCGCCGGCCGCGAAGTCTGGGGCCATCAGAAGAAGCTGGGCTTCTCGGAAATCCGCGAGCCCGAAGGCTGCGGCATCGTCACCGGCATTCTGGAACGCCCGCGCGGCAGCCGCCGCATGGAAATTTCCGTCGGCCCGCTGGAACGCGAAGCTAAGCCGGAAGAAATCGGCTTCCTCCAGGTGCTCAGCCTGCGTATCATCCCGCATCCGGAGAAGCCTGAACCGCAGGCCGCTGAACTCATCGTCACTGACGCCGAACTCATTCCGCGCAAGGGATCCGATGGACGCCTGGAATTCTGGGCCGGCCCCGGCGAGGTCTGCTTCCCTGCTCCATCCGATCGCGATCCACTGTACCGCCTGAAGCCGCAACGCGTGCTCGGCGGCTACTACGGCTGCTTCGAGAACATCCTCACGCCTTACGGCAAGATCGTGAAGAAGCTCATCTAGGTGGGTGGGTGGGCAAGTTCTTATCGTGGTCTTGGGAGTCAGAACGGTTAATTCCACTTCACGATACTGAGGACGCTGGAGAAGTCGTCGGTCCAGACCCTGGCGCCGGGCTTAACGGTCAACGGCTTCCAGCGCGCATCGTGCGCCAGTGTTCCCAAGTCGCGAGAGTTGTGCGCGGCTACCACCCACACTGAGGGATACCGTCCCTTCTTAATTTCCGCCTCGCTGACTCCCGAATCATCGCCGATCAAAGCCGTCAGACCAGCATCCGCAGCCAGCGCCCCGATGACCGGGCGAAGATTGAGGTAGAGATTGGTAATGTGAAAGACCAGAACACCGTCGGGAGTCAGCTTTCTCAGGTAGAGCTGCAGCGCTTCCCTGGTCACCAGGTGCACCGGGATCGAATCGCCGCTGAAGGCGTCAATCACCATCATTCCGTACTGGTGGTCGGGCGCCGATTGCAGCGACATCCTCGCATCTCCCAGGACAACGTGTACCTGCGGTGAGCAGTCGCGCAGGAACGTAAAGTAGTTGGGATTCTCGGCGATGCGTCGCACCGAAGGATCGATTTCGTAATAGGTGAGTTCGCGCGGGGCATGGGCGTAGCAGGCCAAGGCGCCCGTCCCCAGGCCAACGATCGCCACGCGCTTCTCGTCAGGGCTTCCGGCGAACGCGCTGAAAATCTGCGCGATGGGACCGGGCTCCGCGTAATAGCCGAGCGGCTGCTGCGCCCTGGCGGCATCCAGTGCCTGGATGCCGTGGATCGTTCCGCCGTGAAACAGCATGCGGAACTGCTTGTCGTCATCATCCGTGACCCGGTTGACGCCGAAGAAACTACGCTCGGTGTGAAGGATGTGACCATAAGGCCCGGTATAAATCGAGCTGGCCAGCATGATCGCGACCAGCCCCGCCGCGAAGCGCATGGGACGTTTGCCGAACGACAGGCACCACTCCAGGGAGAAGCCGAAAATCAGGATGTTCATGGCTCGTCCCGGCTTCAGGCCCACCGCCTGCAAGCTCATGATCACGGCGAGCAGCGTCAGGCCGAGGACCGCCGGCAACAGCACGTCCAACATGCGATCACGCCGCGAGTTGCTTTTCACGTCCAGCGGTGGACGCAGCATCGCGGCGAACACCAGCACCAGAGGGAACTCGATGACCGAGCTGAATACGATGGGCGCCAACAGCGCGTTGAAGATGCCGCCGAGCACGCCGCCGACGGAGATCCAGAGATAAAACTCGGTAAGGTGCTTCGTGCTGGGACGGCTGCGCACCAATTCGCCATGACACACCATCGCGATGCCGAACAGCGTCAGCAGGTCGAGCGGGATCCATAACAGGATCGGCAGCTTGGACCGCGAAACAATGGGGAACATGGCCGCCAGAATCAGGAAGGGCAGGCGGCGGACCAGCCACTCATGGTTGATTAGCGGCTTGCGGGCGAACGCAAAGATGAAGCTGAGCAGGTACAGCCCAAGCGGCAACACCCACAACAACGGAATTGCGGGCATGTCGGTGGTGAGCGCCGTAGTGACACCCAGGGTCAGGCTGGCAGGAACGAAGGCGAGAACAATCCAGCGCAAGCGGCGTTTCGTGCTCGGCGCGGACGATTCGTCCTTTTCGGCGCCGATAGCTTCCTCTCGCGTCCGAGCTTCTGACCTGGCCGTCTGCGGCGCGCCCCAGATGAGGGCGCCACAACCTGCGGTAAGAACAAACAGCAAGCCATAGCCGTACATGAGCAGCCGACTTTGCGTCGCCAGGCGCAACGTCGGTTCCACCAGCACGGGATAGCTCAGCAAGCCAGCCAGGCTTCCCGCGTTGCTGGCGACATAAAGGAAGTACGGGTCTTTCGAAGCCGAGTCGTCGCTATAGGAAAACCACTTCTGAAAGATGGGAGTGCTCGCGGAAAGCACAAAGAACGGCAGTCCCACGGCAACGGTCAGCAGCGCCAGCAACCACGGCGCCGGATTGCGATTTACCGGGGGCAACCATCCCAGCGGAACGTGAATAGGTAACACCGCCGCGGCGGATAGCAGCAGCACCAGATGCAAAACAATCTGACGCCGCGGAGCCAGGAGCTTGGCAGACAGATGGGCGTAGCTGTAGCCGGCCAGAAGCACGGCTTGAAAGAAGACGAGGCAGGTGTTCCAAACCGCGGGGGTTCCCCCCAGAAGCGGCAACACCATTTTCGCCACCATGGGCTCGATGGCGAACAGAAGGAACGAGCTGAGGAACATGGTGCCGGAAAAGCACACCACGGCCACACCGGACGCCGTCGAAGCTTCCGTAACGCAGGGGACAATCTGGTCGAATGCAGTTTCATTTCCTGCACTCGATCCGCGATCGGGCGAATCACGGTGAGGAAGCTCCATAACGGCTCGATTGGCCCGACTATACGTGGTTCGCCACGACGAGAGTAGAACAAGCGTGACGCGAGACTGATTTGCCTCAGAAATATGGAAAGAAAGTAAAGATTCTGGAACAGATCGGTGCGAAAAATGCTTAACCGCCGACCCACGAAGCCGGTCAGTTAAGCTCTATCGCAACTGATTAATGCATTGCAACAACCAATTGCTTCACATCGCCGGCGCAAACTGCATGGCCAGCAGCGTCTCGTCATCGAAGCGTTCCTGCCCGCCTCGGAAGCTGGTCAGGTGCGCTTTGCAAGCGTCCACCAACTGCACCGGACAGCCCGCGCGATGCTCTTCGATCATGTGCTTTATGCGCTCGACGCCGTATTCGTCGCCGGCATCGTTTTCCGTCTCGGAGATTCCATCGGTGTAGAGCACCAGCGTGTCGCCCGGTACCAGGCGGGTCGCGGCGGCGCTGAACTCCTGCCCATCAAACACGCCCAACGGCTGGGTGGTGCTGTCGAAGACCACCGTACCCCATGCGCCCGCCAGCACCGCCGGCAGATGTCCGGCGTTCACAATCTCCATGTCGCCCTGCGCCGTGATCTTGCCGCAGACCAGCGTGGCGTATTGCGAGGGCAGCGCGCTCTGGCGAAACAGCTGGTTGGCGCGGCTCACCAGTTCGCCGACTGGCAGACCGATCGGAATCAGGGAACGGAAAATGGCCCGCAAGTTAGACGACAGCATGGCCGCGGCCACGCCCTTGCCCGAGACATCGGCCATCACGAAGTACAGCTCGCCGTTCTTCCCCTCGATCAGGTCGCAGTAGTCGCCGCTCACCAGCCCGGCCGGCTGATAGTGATAGCAAATTTCCCAACCGGCAATCGCCAGGTCGCACGGCGGCAGCAATCCCTTCTGAATTTGCGCGGCCAGTTCCAGGTCGTACTCCAGCGCGCGCTGCTGCTTGGGCGTCAGGCACTCCAGGCAGACCCGCGCCAGCGGATTGTCCCGCAGCAGCGGCTCGTCGACAGTTCCCTCGCAGATTTCGCACACGCCGAAAGTGCCGTGATCGATGCGCTCCAGCGCGCTGTCGACCTCGCCCAGCAACTGCAACACGCGCTCGCTGTCGCTCTGGTTCAGCACATCGCTCAGGCGTGCCCGCCCGGCCAACAACTGCTCGCGGACATTGCTGACGTACGTGGTATCTCCAATCGCCATAGCTAACCACCTTATATCAATTAGAGGGTTATTGCGGGTTTGCGGATGCAGTGTTTTTGATGAAATTCCGGACTGCTAAGTTCTTTCATTTCATCCCTCTAGGAAGCAGTTTACGCTCGCTCAGGAAGCGCGTCAGCCCGGATTTTGCGGTCAAACGAGATTGGATGTCGGGTGCGTCCCCGTCACGTTTCTTGAGCGTCATCCTGCGGGCGCATCTGCGGTGGCGATCTCTTGATTGTCGTCCTGAGCGCAGCGTACGGAGCTACGTCAAATTTTCATGATTGTCATCCTGAGCATAGCATTCGCGACTTTTGCGAATGCGGAGTCGAAGGACCTGCGGTTCGCCCGCGCCGGCAATCACCAAAGCTTCGCGAAACACTCGGCGGAACCGCGAACCCTACCCCAACAACCTCTCCACCACGCCATAACTCTCGCTCAACGCGGCATCCAGCGCCGCGGGGTCTTTTCCGCCGGCTTCCGCCATGTCCGGACGCCCGCCGCCCGAGCCGCCCACCTTCTTCGCAACTTCGGCAATGATCTTCCCTGCCTGCACCCGCGAGGTCAGGTCCTTGGTGACGCCGACGATCAGCGCGACTTTGCCGTCACTCACCGATCCCATGACGACCACGCCCGACCCCAGCTTGGTGCGCAGGTTGTCGACCAGCGTACGCAACTGCGTGCGGTCGAGGTTGTCGGCGCGCGTGGCCAGAACTTTCACGCCCTTCACCTCGCGCACATTCTCCGTCGCCGACGATACCGACGACGAAGCCGACTTCATGCGCACCTGCTCCAGCTCTTTGCGCAGCTTCTTCAGTTCATCTTCGCGCCGTTCGAGCTCGGCGCGCAGCGCGTCCGCCGGAGATTGATCCTCGCCGGCCCGCACCATCGTCGACACCACGTTCTCCAGCTGATGATCTTTGCGGAAGTGCCGCAGCGAGCCTTCGCCGGTCACCGCCTCCAGCCGCCGCACGCCGCTGGAAACGCTTCCCTCTTTCAGCACCTTGATCAGCCCGATCTCGCCGGTCGCCCCGGTGTGCGTGCCGCCGCACAGCTCGGTGGAGAAATCGCCAATGCGAATTACCCGCACCCGGTCGCCGTACTTCTCGCCGAACAGCGCCATCGCCTTGTACTCGTTCACCGCGACATCGATGGGCACGTCTTCAATGACCTCGACGCGATCGTTGCGCAGCACTTCCTTGTTGGCCAGGTCTTCGATGTCCTGCAACTGCTGGTCGTCGAGCGAGGCGAAGTGCGAGAAGTCGAAGCGCAGGTGGCCGGGATCGACCAGCGAGCCCGCCTGCTTCACATGTGTGCCCAGCACATTGCGCAGCGCGGCATGCAGCAGGTGCGTGCCGGTATGGTTGCGCATGGTGGAGCGGCGAACCTCGTCGTTCACCATCGCATCGACTTTGTCGCCAACGTGTATCGGCTGCTTGGCCACGACGCGATGCGCGCGCACGCCCTGCACCGGGTAGGTCGCGCCCTCGACCTCGGCGACGATGGTGTTGTGATCTTCGCCGTACAGCCAGCCCACGTCGCCGACCTGTCCACCGGCATCGGCGTAGAACGGCGTCTGGTCGAGCACGATGTCGCCCTGCTCACCGGGCTTGAGCTCCAGCACGCCCTTGCCGATGCCGTCGGTTGGTCTTGACGATGGCCAGCACTTCGCTGCCGGTCGTCAGTGTCTTGCGATAGCCTTCGAAGACCGTAGGCGGCAAGGCCTGATAAGCAGGGCTGGCAGATTTCTTCGAGCCGCCCTTCCAAGAGGCCTGCGCGCGCTTCCGCTGCTCCTCCATGGCGGCGTCGAAACCGGCGTCGTCAAAGCCGATACCGCGATCACGAGCTGCGTCCGTCATGAAGTCCAGCGGCAAGCCGAAAGTGTCGTACAGTTTGAACGCTTCTTTCCCGGGAAGGATACGCATTCGATCGACATCGTAGCCTGAGGGCATCTAGATCCGCCGATGTCCGTCAAGAACTGTGTCGAGATAGCCTTTTCAGGCGGATCCAGGCCTCGCGTCTACTTGCGTCTAGCAAATCTTCCAAGCTCGTTTAGGCCAATCATCCAGCGTGTGCGCGAATCGCGTCTCCTCGCCCTTAATCGTCTCCGCCACGCGCTCCGCGCTCTCGATCAATTCCGGATACGCATCCTTCATCTGATCGCGCACCGCGTACACCATCTCGAACAGAAACGGCTTCTCCTGTCCCAGCAACCGGCCGTGACGAATCGCCCGGCGAATGATCTTGCGCAGCACGTAGCCGCGACCTTCATTCGCGGGCACAATACCATCCGAAATGAGAAACGTCGACGCGCGTGCGTGGTCGGCAATCACCCGCAGCGACGCTGCCTGCTTGTGCGTCTGCTCCGCGTCTTCCTTCTTCTTCTCCGCATCAAACGCCGTTCCCGTCAACTCCGCCGCGCGCTTGATCAGCGGAACAAACAAATCCGTGTCGTAGTTCGAAATCACGCCCTGCAGGACCGACGTTACCCGCTCCAGCCCCGCGCCGGTATCGATCGACGGCTTGGGCAGCGGACGCATCTCGCCATCGGGCTGCCGGTCGAACTGCATGAACACCAGGTTCCAGATCTCGACATAGCGCCCGCACTCGCAGCCGAACTCGCAGTCGGTGTGTCCGGCATCGCTGGCCTCGACGCCCATGTCGTAATGGATTTCGCTGCACGGGCCGCAGGGGCCGGTGTCGCCCATCTGCCAGAAGTTGTCCTTCATCCCCATCTCGTAAATGCGCTGAATGGGGACGCCGTCTTTCTCCAAGACCGCGCGCCAGTATTCGTAAGCCTCATCGTCGCGCGCAATGCCCTGCTCGCCCTTGAAGATGGTCACGTACAACTTGTCTTTCGCAATGCCGAACCACTCCGGCGACGTCACCAGCTCCCACGCGTAGGCGATGGCGTCCTTCTTGAAGTAGTCGCCAAAGCTGAAATTGCCCAGCATCTCGAAAAACGTATGGTGGCGATTGGTGAAGCCGACGTTCTCCAGGTCATTGTGCTTGCCGCCGGCGCGCACGCACTTCTGCGACGAGGTGGCGCGCGAGTAGTCGCGCTTCTCGATGCCGAGGAACACGTCCTTGAACTGGTTCATCCCGGCGTTGGTAAACAGCAGCGTGGGATCGTTCTGCGGGACGAGCGAGGAGGAGTGGACAATCTTGTGTCCGTGCTGCTCAAAATAGCGCAGGAAAGTAGAGCGAACTTCCGAACCAGACAGCTTGCGTGAGGGCATATGGATAGGAAAATTTTAACAGGTGTAGAGGGCAGCATTCCCTTGCACTGTCATCCCGACCGAGGACTTCAGTCCGAGCGGAGGGACCTGCGGTCAGCCGGCAGCGGCGGCAATGGCGTTCCCCACTCCTCCGACAAATCCAGCCAGGTCGGGTTTTCCAGCTCGATGAGATGAATCTTCTTCTCTCTACGCCAGCGTTTGATCTGCTTTTCCCGTGCAATAACATCGCGAACATCACCGTAAATCTGATACCACACCAATCGCTCCACCTTGTACTTCGCAGTGAAGCCCTCGATCGTGTGGTTCTTGTGCTGCCGCACGCGACATTCGATATCGTTGGTCACGCCGACATACAAAGTGTGCGAGCGGCTGGCCATGATGTAGGTCGCATAGCGATGTTCTCTCACCCTTACATAGTGGCAGCTGCCGCCGGTACTGAGCAGTGCGCCGCATCACTCCTTAAAGTGCTTACAGGACAAGGTACTGACAGGCGAGAGATCTTGCCGCTGTCGGCTGACCGCAGGTCCCTCCGCTCGGACTGAAGTCCTCGGTCGGGATGACAGTGCAATAAGGAAGCAAGCTTGAGCTAAGCTGAGGGCTGACTGCTGACTGCTGACTGCTGAGAGCTGAGGGCTGACTGCTGACTGCTGAGAGCTGATTACTGACTACTGACTACTGACTACTGACTACTGGCCACTGACAACTGCGCACTGCCTCCCCGGCACCTGCCTAGCCAATTGACCCCCGCCCCCGCGCATCCCATAATTCTTATGCTCGACGATTTTTCGCGACCGAACTTCACGTACTACGTAAGGTGGTTGGCTGTGACCGAACCGAACAAGAATCCTCGCCCCTTCTCGACCGCGGGGCAGAAGCTGGACGATGTGCTGGGCGACACTACGCAGCGCATCGAGCAGGAAGCGCAACAACTGATCAAGTACATCAACGACGAACTGGTACCGGCGATCCGCGAGCATTCCACCTCGGCGCTGCGCATTGCCAGCGAGAAACTGGCCCAGGCCGCCGAGCACATGGAAGCGCACAATAAGAAGAAGGGATGATGACGCGCGCTGCGCTGCTCAGTCTGGTGGCCCCGGCCCTGCTGCTGTTCCCGGCCTGCGGCGGACATAAGACTGCGCGCAGCCATCCCGTTCCTCCACCGCCCACCATCACGCCATCGCAGTCCGCGCCTTCAACTGAGGCCTCCGCGAACACTCCCGCGCCCATCCCGCGCAGTGCCAAGCCAATTTACGTGGAGACCGGCCTGGCGAGCTGGTATGGGCCCCCGTACCACAATCACAAGGGCGCGAACGGCGAGATCTACGACCAGAACGCTATGACCGCGGCGCATCGTACGCTGCCGCTGAACTCCATGGTGCGGGTGACCAATCTGAGCACCGGACGTACGGCCATGGTGCGCATCACCGATCGCGGGCCCTTCGTGGAAGATCGTATCGTCGACCTGTCACTGGCTGCAGCCAAGGCGGTGGACGTGTGGCGACCGGGTACCGCCGAGGTCAAACTGGAAGTGCTATCGGCACCCGCCGCCATCGCCCAGGGCGGCCGCTGGTGCGTGCAGATTGGCGCCTTCCAGACGGAGAAGGAAGCGCGCAAGTTGAAAGAAAAATTGCAGGACCGCTACGAAGGTGCGAACGTCATCCAGTTCACCGGGCCGACGGGCGAGTGGGTCCGCCTGCGCCCGCAGGGTGACGATAAACAGGTTGCCGAAGAAGTCGCCAGCAAGACGCACGTGAAAGAAGGCGGCGTGTTTCTGGTAAGACTGGATTGAGCAGTGGCGTGGTCAGTGGCAGTGGCACAGTATTCAGCACTCAGTATTCAGCAACAACTCTCAATAGCTTTCGGCTATTCGCAGTTGTCCCATCGCTAATTTCACAACATCAGTCATGGTGTGTTGTCTCGACTGGATCACGACCGCTAACCCTTTCGCAGGCAACCATCCGCCCACAGACTCTTGCTGACTGCTGACTGCTGACCCCTACTAAACAACTCGGGGCCGGCTTCCGACTGGAAATCCGGCCCCGAGTTTTGTGGAGGAGAAAGTTCTACACCACGCGGTCGCTAGAACGAGCTGAGCGCCGTGCCCGGCTCGCGCCAGCCATACGATCCCAGCACTTTCAAGTAATTGCCGCGCAGGAACGCTGTCGGGTTCTCGATGTTCACCATGCTCATGCTGCCGCGCATCTGACACACCGACTGGTACTCGTGCTCGTCCATCCAGGCTTCCATGCCCGCCAGCACGACGCCAAGGTGCTCGATGCCATATTTCAGCAGCGCTGAGGTCATCATGGCCACGTGCGCGCCGGCCATCATGCACTTGAGCACATCGCTGGAGTCGTGCACGCCGCCGGTGATGGCGATGTAGGTTTCCACCTGGTGATAAAGGATGGCCGCCCAGTGCAGGCGCAGCCGCAATTCATGCGGGCTGCTCAACACCAGGTTCGGGGTCACTTCCAGCTCTTCCAGGTCGAAGTCAGGCTGGTAGAAGCGGTTGAAGATGACGACGCCGTCGGCGCCGGCATCGGAGAGCTTCTTGGTAAAGTTGGCGCACGAAGTGAAATACGGGCCCAGCTTGACCGCGATGGGAATCTTCACGTTCTTGCGGATGGCCCGCACCAGATTGCAGTAGCGCGTCTCCAGATCCTCGGCGGAAAGCGTGGGATCGGCAGGCACGTCGAAGATGTTCAACTCCAGCGCGTCGGCACCGGCCTGCTGCATGTACTCCGAGTAGCGCACCCAACCGCCCGGCGAGCGGCCGTTCAGGCTGGCAATGACCGGAATCTTCACCGAGGCTTTGCCCTTGTGCAGAAGTTCCAGGTAGCGGTCCGGCCCGATGTGATACTTCGCCAGGTCCGGGAGGTACGAGGTGGCTTCGGCAAAGCTGTTGACGCCCGACTCCAGCGCGTTGTCGATGTTCTCGCTCTCAGCTTCAATCTGCTCTTCCATCAGCGAATACATCACGATGGCCGACGCGCCTGCGTCCTCCAGCCGGGCAAAGTTCTCCAGCTTCTCCGTGAGCGGGGAGGCCGAGACCACGACCGGATTCTTCAGCTTGAGTCCGAGATAATTAGTTGACAGGTCGATCATGATTTCCTCTCCCTATTTCTTTTCAAAGTTCATCGCCGCCATGTGCTGATACAGGTTCCAGCGATCGTTCACGGTTTCCTGGGCGGCGCTCAACAGCTTCTTGGCCTCGTCAGGATTACTGCTGACCAGCATGGTGTAACGCGTCTCGTTGTAGATGTATTGCTCCAGTGGAATGCTGGGCGCGCGCGAGTCGAGCACGAAGGGATTCTTGCCTTCCTTCATGAGCGTGGGATTGTAGCGGAACAGCGGCCAGTGGCCGGACTGCACTGCCAGCTTCTGTTGGTCGATGCCGTGGACCAGGTCGTAGCCGTGCGCGATGCAGTGGCTGTAGGCGATGATGAGCGACGGCCCGTCGTAGGCCTCGGCCTCCATAAAGGCCTTCATGGTCTGGGAGTCGCTGCTGCCCATGGCGATGTGCGCCACGTAAGCGCGTCCGTAGTTGATCGCCATCATGGCGATGTCTTTCTTGGGAGTGTGCTTGCCGCCGGCGGCAAATTTGGCCACCGCGCCCTGCGGCGTGGACTTCGACATCTGGCCGCCAGTGTTGGAGTAGACCTCGGTGTCGAGCAGCAGGATGTTGACGTTGGCAGTGGAGGCCAGCACGTGATCGAGACCGCCGTAGCCGATGTCGTAGCCCCAGCCATCGCCGCCGATGATCCAGACGCTCTTCTTGACCAGTTCGTCGGCAACCGCCAGCAGATCAAGCGCGGCGGCAGATTTGTCGTTGGCCAGCTTGTCTTTCAGCGCCTTCACCCGCTCACGCTGGGCGAAGATGCCGGGTTCCTCCGACTGATCGGCGGAGAGAATGGCGACTGCCAGGTCGTCACCGATCCTCGACGAGAGGCGCTGCACCAGCTCTTCCGCGTATTGCTTCTGCTTATCAACTGCCAGGCGCATGCCCATGCCAAACTCGGCGTTGTCTTCAAACAGCGAGTTCGACCAGGCCGGGCCGCGGCCATCGGCATTCTTGGTGTACGGCGTCGTGGGCAGGTTACCGCCATAAATAGATGAACAACCGGTGGCGTTGGCGATCAGTACGCGATCGCCGAACAGCCGGGTCATGGTCGAGATGTACGGGGTCTCGCCGCATCCGGAGCAGGCGCCGGAGAACTCGAACAGCGGCTCCAGCAGCTGCGCGTCCTTCACCTGGCCGTGCGAGACCTTGTCGCGCGACAGCTCGGGGATCGAGAGGAAGTAGTCCCAGTACTCGTTGTAGCGCTCGCGCAGCGGCGCTTGCGGCTCCATGTTGATGGCGCGGTGCTTGGCTTCGCTCTTGCTCTTGGCCGGGCAGATGGCGACGCACAGTCCGCAGCCGGTGCAGTCTTCGGGTGCCACCTGCAGCGTGTATTTCAGCTCAGAGAATTCGCGCCACTTGGGAACGGCGGTCTGGAAGCCTTCCGGTGTGTGGTTGATGACGGTGGGATCGTAAACCTTGGCGCGGATGACCGCGTGCGGGCAAACCATGACGCACTTGCCGCACTGGATGCACAGCTGCTCATCCCACACCGGAATTTCCAGGGCAATGTTGCGCTTCTCCCACTGCGTGGTATCGGTGGGGAAGGTGCCGTCGATGGGCATGGCGCTGACCGGGATCTGGTCGCCGTCGCCGGTGATCATGAGGGCTTCGACGTTGCGCACGAATTCGGGAGCATTGGCCGGAACCGCCGGACGCAGCTCGATCTTCGAGGTGATGGACGCGGGAACCTTCACTTCGTGCAAGTTTTCCAGCGCCGCGTCGACGGCCGCAAAGTTCTTGCGGACGATGGACTCGCCGCGCTTGCCGTAGGTCTTCTCGATGGCGTGCTTGATGGCGGCGATAGCGTCCTCGCGGGGCAGCACGCCGCTGATGGCGAAGAAGCAGGTCTGCATGACGGTGTTGATGCGGCCGCCCATGCCGGCCTTGCGGGCGACGTCGACGCCGTCGATGACGTAGAAGCGCAGCTTCTTGGCAATGATGGTTTTCTGCGCCGAACGGGGCAGGTTGTCCCAGACTTCGTTGGGGCCGAAGGGGCTGTTGAGGAGGAAGACAGCCCCCGGATCGGCGGCTTTCAACACGTCGAGGCGCTCCATGAACCCAAACTGATGGCAGGCCACGAAGTTGGCGCGGGAGATGAGATAGGTGGAGCGAATGGGCTTTTTGCTGAAGCGCAGGTGCGAGGTGGTGACCGCGCCCGACTTCTTCGAGTCGTAGACGAAGTAGCCTTGCACGTTCAGCTCGGTCTCTTCGCCGATGATCTTGATGGTGTTCTTGTTGGCGCCCACGGTGCCGTCGGCGCCCAGTCCGAAGAACATGGCGCGCACCGTCTCCGGCGCTTCGGTGGAGAAGCTGTCGTCATAGTTCAGGCTGGTGTGGGTGATGTCGTCGACGATGCCGATGGTGAAGTGGTTCTGCGGCGTAGGCTTAGCCGAGCTCTTCGAAGATGCGGCTGCACCATGGCCGGCGTGAACTCCTTCGAGGACAGCCCGTAGCGGCCGCCGATGACTTTGGGGAAGGTGGCCATGGGAGCTTTGCCGGCGGTGAAGCCTTCGGTCAGGGCAGTAATAATGTCCTGGTAGAGGGGCTCGCCGAGGGAGCCGGGCTCCTTGGTGCGGTCGAGGACGGCGATGCTCTTGACGGTTGCAGGCAGCGCTTGCAGGAAGTGCTCCAGCGAGAACGGCCGCATGAGGCGGACTTTCAGCATGCCGACCTTTTTGCCTTGCGCGGTGAGGTAGTCCACGGTCTCATGAACCGCTTCGGCGCCGGAGCCCATGACGATGATGACCTGCTCGGCGTCGGGTGCTCCGTTGTATTCGAACAGCCGGTACTGGCGGCCAACCAGCGCGGCGAACTTGTCCATGGCGTTCTGCACGATGGTCGGGCAGGCCAGGTAGTAAGGATTAACGGCTTCGCGGCCCTGGAAGTAGACGTCGGGATTCTGAGCGGAGCCGCGCAGCACCGGATGATCGGGCGACAGGGCGCGGGCGCGATGCGCATGTACCAGCTCGTCGTCGATCATGGCGCGCATGTCGTCGAGCGAGAGCTGTTCGATCTTGGAAACTTCGTGCGAGGTGCGGAAGCCGTCGAAGAAATGCAGGAACGGAATGCGCGATTCCAGCGTCGCGGCATGCGCAACCAGGGCGAGGTCCATCGCTTCCTGCACCGAGTTGGACGACAGCAGGGCAAAGCCGGTGGGGCGGACGGCCATAGCGTCCTGGTGGTCGCCAAAGATGGAGAGCGCCTGGGCCGCCAGCGCGCGGGCGGCAACGTGAATCACGCACGGGGTCAACTCGCCGGCGATCTTGTACATGTTGGGAATCATCAGCAGCAGGCCCTGCGATGAAGTGAAGGTGGTGCCCAGCGCTCCCGCCTGCAATGCACCATGCAAAGCACCGGCCGCGCCGGCTTCACTCTGCATTTCGATGACGTTGGGGACGCTGCCCCAGATGTTTTTCTGGCCAACCGACGACCAGGCATCCGACGATTCGCCCATGGGCGACGACGGGGTAATGGGATAAATGGCGGCGACTTCGCTGACGTGGTAGGCCACGTAGGCGACGGCTTCATTGCCGTCGAGGGTCACCTTGTTGCGGACAGTCTTGCCTCCGGCAGGCTCGTCCTGCGACGAGGACAGCGGGGCGGCTTCACCGGCCGCGGATGAATTGGTAGGAAAGGTGGCGGCCGGCGAAGCTGAATATTCAGTTGTTTTCACGTCTATCGTCCCCCGGGACCGGTTTGGTACGCGGTCCGTAATGAACTTAAGAATTTGGTACTTTCCACGATAGGCGGCGATGACGTAGGTATCTGTGATGACCGTACTAACAAGTCTGTGACGCGTGTCACATACAGCGGTTTGGAGGTGTGGAGGGGAGTACCGCGCATTCCTCGCCGCCCGCTCCCTTGACCTGGTTCGCGATCCAACTTTTTTCGTATCACTTCGACCTGCATCAACCATCACAGACAAATTTCAACCTCGGGTGTGCAATTTGGGCGGGTGCCTGGGGAGAAGATTCTGGCCTGTTTTTTACGGTCGCCTCCGCTACTGCCGGCCATGCACCGCGCTGGGCGACGCTACCCCTAGTTCCTTCTCCCCGGCGCAACTTTGTGCCTCGTCTTTCAAGCCTGAAGCGTTTCGGCCTTGCGGCCCGGAGGGCAAGCCATGCTGACCAGGGGACGACCTCACCACACCTTGTTCGGGGTGCATTGGGACCCGGCGAACGTGACCCTCACGGTCATGCTCACGCTGTTGTTCCTCATCTTTCTCATGCTGCTGCTCACCATTACCGCCGAACCGGCGCAAGGGCAGAGCATCTTGCCGGCAACCGCGCGAGAAGCGGCGAACATGCTGGCGAACTAGCTCTCGTGGGCAACGTGGTTCCCGCAAACGGCGGCGATTTCGCCATCACGCGCAGCCGTAACCGGAAGCACTGACAAAATCGCTCTGAGCCTGTGTCTTGTAACGTGGCGGAAATGGGAACTTCGATTGTGTCCTTTACCCTCGAGGAAGTCCATCTTCCGGGGAGACCTACCATGATCCGGTGTGTGGTTGCAGCCTTGCTATCGCTTGCCTTCGTCGTCCCAGCCCTCGCCAAAACCTATAAAAGCACCTATCCCGATACCTGCAGTGCAATGTGGTCGGCGGTGGCCAACGTTCTCAGCGTGCCGGAAAACTATGACGTTCTCGACAAGAACGACGCGCAGATGACTGCCTCCTACAACGTGAAGCACTCGGCGCACGTCAACATTTCTGGAACCTTACTGCAGCGCACCAACAAAGTGACCCTGGTATCGAAAGGGACAGGCTGCGAGATGCAAGTGGTGTCGAACTACAGCGGCTGGGAGCACAACGACCAGGGTGACTTCAAGACCCGCGTCGACGAGTCGCTGGCAAAGCTTAAAGCGGCGAAGCCCGTCGAGGCCCCAGCTTCAGCAGCGACAAAATAGCGTAGTTCCACGACAACGTGGCCGCCTTTCAGCGTGGGACGACATCAGGAAGTGGCCGCCGAAACTGGAAGAGGATAAATCCGGGTTGTGCAGGCCTTTGACGAACCCTGTCCCCGAGGCCATAATATGCGGCATCTTCGAGTTCGCTTGCCCACTGCAAGGAGCCTCCCATGCCGCGTATCCTGAACACTCACCTTCTGTTTCGGCTGTTGATTTGCACCCTCACCCTTTTCCCAGGCTGCGTGACGCAAGCCCAGACCTTGACCGTGCTCCACAACTTCACTGGAGCTCAGGATGGCGCCACGCCCTTTGCCGGCCTGACAGTCGATGCGGCCGGAAACCTGTACGGCGCTGCTGCCAATGGCGGCGTGCAGCCGTGTTCCTGGCACACTGGATTCGGCTGCGGCACGGTCTTCAAGCTCAGCCGCAGAACCAGTTGGACCTTCAGCCTCCTGTACGCATTCCAGGGAGTCGATGACGGCGCCTATCCCATCGGCAACGTCACCGTCGGCAGCGACGGCGGCCTGTACGGAACCACGGCTGTCGGTGGCGGGGGTACCTGCGGCTTAGGAGTTCTGCTGGGATGCGGAACGGTGTTCAACCTCAGGCCTCCGGCCAGGCCTTGCAAGAATGTTCTTTGTCCCTGGACGGAGACGGTGTTGTACCGCTTTCCGGGAGCTGCCGCCGGATTTTTCCCCGAGGGCGCATTGACCTTCGATTCGTCGGGAAACATGTACAGCACGACCGACGAGGGATCGATCGCCAATGGAGGCGGAGTAGTGTTCGAACTCACGCCATCGGCCTCCGGCTGGAACGAGTCGGTATTACATGAATTCACCGGCCTCGCTCCCGACGGGTCTTTGCCTGCCAGTGGTGTGATTTTCGACTCAGCCGGGAACATCTATGGAACCACCCCCGACGGAGGCGGGCTGGAAGGTGGGACAGTTTACAAGTTGTCGCCTTCCGGTTCCGGCTGGACGATAAGCTATCCTTACGCGTTTCAGTTCCCCAACATCCTTCCTTATGGTGGACTGATCTCCGATCGATCGGGAAACCTATACGGCACCACCCTGGTGGGCGATGGCGCGGGCTCGGTGTTTGAACTGGTCTCGCACGGCGGCAGCTGGAGCTATCAGTTGCTGGCTGCACTGCCCGGCCAACGAAGCGCCATGGGGCCGTACTCTTCCTTAGCCATGGACGCGGCGGGAGCGCTCTACGGGACCACCTATAACGGCGGCAGCAGCCCGAATTGCCACCTTGGGTGCGGCACCATCTTCAAATTGACTCCCAGCAACGGCGCCTGGGTCTACACGCTGTTGCATGAATTCACCGGAACCGAAGGAGCGTTACCTTACGCCGGCGTGGTGCTCGATGCCGACGGCAATCTGTACGGCACGGCAACCCAGGGTGGTACCTACAACCTGGGGGTGGTGTGGAAGCTGACGCCATAGTTCGGGCTGGCCGAACCTTGATCAGCCGTCGATCGCTCCCAAAGATCCAAGCGGAGTCCGGTCGAACCCTGGACCTCGACGACCCCGCCCGCGCCACTAACCACAGCAACTAAAAATTCGGTTGACAGCGATACCATATTTCTGCAAACATGGAAATATGCGCAGCACCTCAACCAGAAAAAACTCCGAACAGATTGCCAAGTACGCCGACATGTTCTCCGCCATGGGAACCGAAGCCCGCCTGCGCATCATGCAGGCGCTGCTCGTTGCCCATCCCGAAGGCCTGGTCGTAGGCGAGATTCAGGAGGAGCTGGAGATTCCCGGCTCTACCCTGTCGCACCACTTGGACAAGTTGAAGAACGAAGACCTGGTGAAGGTGAGCCGTGAAAGCACGTTCCTGCGCTATACCGCCAATACCAATGCGCTACAGGAGCTGCTGCAATTCCTTTACGCCGAGTGCTGCACCCGCAGCGGCGCAATCAAACCACAAGCCATCATTCAACTTTGCAAGTAGGAGACCACGATGAGCACCGATATCAAAGAGGTAGTGAAAGAGAAGTACGGTCAGGCCGCCTTACGCGTCCACAGCGGAGGAAGCAGCTGTTGCGGCGCCACCGCCAGTACCGGTTGTTGCGACCCGATTACCTCGAACCTTTACGACGTATCGCAGATCAGCCAGATTCCGCAAGACGCAATCCTCGCCTCTCTGGGCTGCGGGAATCCGACCGCCCTCGCCGAACTCAAAGCAGGAGAAGTCGTGCTGGACCTTGGTTCCGGCGGAGGCATCGATGTCCTGCTGTCGGCGCGCCGGGTTGGCCCCACCGGGAAAGCTTACGGGCTCGACATGACCGACGAAATGCTGGCGCTGGCCAACGAGAATAAACGCAAGTCCGGTCTCGACAACGTTGAATTTCTCCGGGGAGAGATCGAGCACATCCCGCTACCGGATAATTCCGTGGACGTGATCATCTCGAATTGCGTCATCAATTTGTCAGCCGACAAAGATAAGGTTCTGCGAGAAGCGTTTCGCGTGTTGAAGCCGGGCGGACGCATGGCAGTGTCGGATGTTGTCACCCATGGCGAAGTCACTCCACAAATTCGGCAGAGCATCCTGCTCTGGGTCGGCTGCGTTGCTGGTGCTTTGGAAGATGTCGAATACCGCAACAAGCTGACCGCTGCCGGCTTTGGCCAGATCGAGATTGAGCCCACTCGTGTGTACCGCGCGGAAGAGGCGCGTGACATCCTCGCGGCGGAAGGCTTGGATGTCGACGCCATCGCCTCGGAAATGGACGGGAAATTCATGAGCGCCTTCATCCGGGCGACCAAACCTGAGCTCAATAATTAAAGCAGGAACTGCGCCTTCGATTCAGGGTGTGCAGAGTTGCTGTTTCATAAACTCATCCGGATCGCGCAATGAGTTGCACCAGTTCCGAGTTGGCTGAGAGTAGCGTGTCACGCCGGTAGGGTCGACAGGCTACTCTCACCCTTTCTTTTGGGTGGAATTCCGCCGGGTATCGGGTGTAGAGTGTGCCCCAATCAAAATGCGCAACCATGGACGGTTGCGTTCAGCGGAGTTCCCCATGGTCAACCCAGCCCACCCTGCATCTGCTTCCAAGGTCAAGCGGGTTCTGACATTTGCCCTGGCGCTTGTCGCCACGCTCGTCGTTTTCGGCCCGCAACCCGCAAATGCGCAAACCTACACCGTACTGCACAACTTCACGGATGGCGCCGACGGCGGTGCACCCATGGCCGGGTTATCGATGGATGGGGCCGGAAACTTATATGGCACCGCCTCGCAAGGCGGCAACAAGGACCTCCACTGCCATGTCGATACCCTCGATGGATGCGGCACCGCGTTCCGGTTGACTCGCTCCGGTTCGGGCTGGACCTTCCACCTGCTCTACGAATTTATCGGCTTAGCCGATGGCGCACCGCCTTCATCGCGAATTGTCTTCGGTCCCGACGGCGCGCTCTATGGAACTGCGCTTTACGGCGGTGACTACAACTGCGATGCCGGCTGGGCTGGTTGCGGCGTGGTGTACCGGTTAAGTCCTCCCTCCACATTTTGTCGCACCGTGAACTGCACCTGGACGGAAACGCCTGTCTACACCTTCACCGCGCAACCCCAGGGCAACAATCCCTCCGGTGATCTGATTTTCGACGCGCAAGGAAACCTGTACGGCACAACCGTCCATGGCGGCTACATTGATTATGGAACCGTTTTCCAGCTGACGCCTGCGGCCGGTAGCTGGTCGGAAAATGTTCTTTATTCTTTCCCGGGGTTGACTTTAGATCGACCGCAAAGCGGCGTGGTGTTCGATCACTCGGGTAACCTCTACGGTACGGCGAACTGTAACAATTGCCTCAGCGGTGGTGTTTTCTCGGTTTCGCCTTCCGGCTCCGGCTGGACCGAAAAAGATCTCTACTACTTCGACCTCACCGATCAGGGCGACGCGGTTCCCGGCGGCCTGGTGGTCGATGCGGCCAACCACTTGTACGGTGGCACGATCTGGGGCGGTTCGACCAACTTTGGTTACGTCTACGAACTGAACGCGCTTCCTAATGGAAGCTGGAACGCCTCCACCCTGTATACCTTCGTGCGGGCCTCGGGTGGCCCTTACGCCAACCTCACCATGGATAGCGCCGGCAATCTGTACGGCGCGGCGCACGGCGATGGCGCTCATGGCATGGGCAGCGTCTTCAAGCTAACGCAATCGCCCAATGGCTGGGTCTATAGCGACCTTCATGACTTCACCGGAAGTGACGGAGCCAAGCCCGTCAGCAGCGTGCTGATTGGGCCAAATGGCAACCTCTACGGCACTACCTCCGCCGGAGGAGTGAACGGCTATGGAGTAGTTTGGGAAATCACGCCGTAGCGTTAGAAGATATTTACTTGCAAGTCTCCGCCGGCGACTATCGCCAAGACAGCGGCGAGATTAGAACAGGAGTTAATGCCTATGCCACAGCGTAAGAGCTCCGTTTCCATGTTGGCTCACCAGCTTTCGCGGTTCGTCATTAAGTTGCTGCCGCAAATCATGCTGCTTGCACCGTTCGCCATCACGCCGGCGCACGCCCAGACCTTCACCGTCCTTCACAGCTTCAACGGGACCGACGGCTACTCGCCCGATGCGGGTGTAACGCTGGATGCCGGCGGCAATCTTTATGGCACGACGCAGGATTCACTCACCGGCGATGGCACCGTCTTTGAATTGAAACGGTCGCACAGTGCCTGGATCCTGAACACGCTCTTCACCTTCACCGGATCCGATGGAGCCTACCCTTTCGGAGGAGTTGTCTTCGGACCCGACGGTGCGTTATTCGGCACCACCCCCTTTGGAGGATTGGGCACGGGGCCGGGAGTGGTTTATAGCCTTAAGCCCCCGCGAACCGCCTGCAAGACGGCATTGTGCGGATGGTCGCAGACCCTTCTTTATGAGTTCACCGGCGGCGCCGACGGAAACGCGCCATACCTGGAGAATCTCACCTTCGACCACGCCGGCAATATCTACGGCACAACCAGCGCGGGAGGCGCCTTCGGTTACGGTACTGTCTTCGAACTGACTCGCTCCAACGGCGGCTGGACCGAAGAAGTTCTTTACAGCTTCGCCGGCGGAAACGATGGTCGAAACCCTGAGAGCGGCGTCGTGTTTGACTCCGCGGGTAATCTGTACGGCACAACCAGTGCGGGTGTCGGGTCGGGCTGTTCCGGCAACTCGGGATGTGGAACCGTGTACCAGTTGACGCCTTCCGGATCGGGTTGGACCGAGCACGTCCTCTATGCGTTCCGTAACGACTTCGACGGTGCCAACCCTTATGGCCCGCCGTTGCTGGATCAAGCCGGAAATGTCTTTGGCGGAACCTCCACTGGCGGTGGATCCGTCGGAGGCACGGTGTATGAGCTATCGCCTTCCGGCGGAAGTTGGACCTTCACCCTGCTCACTGCGCTCGTTGGCGAAGACTTTGGCGGAGTTTATGGCAATTTGGCCACGGACGCCGCCGGCAATCTCTATGGCGTTACCGATGCGGACGGGGCGAACTACAACGGATCCGTGTTCAAACTCACCAGGCAGAATGGCTCCTGGGTCTATTCCACGCTGCACGACTTCGGATACCGCGGCACCGATGGCTCCCTTCCCGTGGGAGGCCCCGTGGTTGACTCCATGGGAAACATCTACGGTACAGCCGCCCAGGGAGGCATCAACCAGTGCGGCTTCGAAGTCACTTGTGGCACAGTGTGGGAGATCACCCCATAGCGCGGCGCCCCTCTATCGTTTCTCAAACCGTTGTGGCCGTGTCTTCGCTGGAGCTCCGGACCGTGTGGGTGTATAGTCCTGCACGACCAGCAATCCTCTACCGGAGTCCAGCATGACGCCTCTGTTCCCTCCTCTGCTTGCTTCTGCCCGGATAGCCGCCGGGGTAATGGCCCTGCTAGCTGGGCTCATCGTCACAACCGCACCGGAGGCGCAGGCGCAAACCTTCACCGTGCTGCACAACTTCACCGGAGCGCAAGACGGCTACTATCCCACCAGTGGCGTAACCGTCGATCGCGCCGGCAACCTCTATGGCACCGCACAATACGGAGGCTCGGGAACGTGGTGCTATATCAACTGCGGTACGGTCTTCAAGCTGACTCGTAAAGGTTCGAGCTGGCTGACCGCGCCCTTGTATGAATTCCAGGGAAACAACGACGGAGGCAATCCGTTCGCCCGAGTGATCATCGGCCCTAACGGCAGCCTTTACGGAACCACCAACGAAGGCGGGAGAAATTGTTATCTATACGGTTGCGGCACGGTGTTCAACCTGCAGCAGCCCGCTCACGCCGGAGCTAACGTGCTTGGCGCGTGGACCGAAACCGTGCTCTACCGTTTCGCCGGCGGCAGCGATGGCGCGAATCCCTATGCGGCAGACTTGGCCTTCGACGACAGGGGTAACTTCTACGGCACAACCGGCAATGGCGGCGACAGCAACCAGTGCCAGGACGGCTGTGGCACGGTCTACAAGATGACCTATGCCAACGGCACTTGGACCGAGAGCGTGATTCACAGTTTCGCGGCCTACGTTGATGGGCAGCCTTGGGCAGGCGTCACTTTCGATGCTGCCGGCAATCTGTATGGCACCACCAAATCCAGCGGCCCCCGCGGCAGCGGCGCGGTCTACGAGTTGGTACCCTCTGGAAATGGCTGGACCGAGCGCGTCCTCTACAGCTTCTCAGGAAGCGACGGTGCTTACCCATACTCCGGGATAATCCTGGACAGCGCCGGAAATCTCTATGGAACGACCTGCTGCGGCGGCGCTCATAACGGAGGCACTGTCTTCGAGTTGGTCCGCTCCGGCGCAAACTTTACGATGCAGACCCTTTATAACTTCCCTGCACCGGGCGGGCCTTACGGAAACGTGGCCATCGACGCCGCTGGTAATGTGTACGGTTCAACCCAGGAAGGGGGCGCCTACAATCGCGGAATCATCTTTAGGCTGAGTCCCGCTACTGGTGGCTGGGTGTTTGCCGACCTTCACGACTTCGACGGCACGGATGGATCGTACCCGTTCGGGGATGTGACTTTCGACGCCAGCGGGAACTTATACGGCACCACCACCTCCGGCGGAGCTTATAACGCCGGCGTGGTGTGGGAGCTCACGCCGTAACCCAACCCGGTTAGGTGCTCCGTTCATTCGCGCCGGTTGCGAAGCTACTTATCCGGCTCCGGCCAGAACAGCATCATCAGGACAGTCAAGCCCAGGGTCAGCAAGAAGACCGCCCACTGCGGATGCGCTGGCCACATCCTCGGCGTCAAACCCAGCATCCATGCTGCTGTGCCCACCGCGCTCGCAATCAACGAGATTTTCAGAATCTTCATAGAGTCAGACCTGCTCGCTGATTTATTTTACGCGGACTGACCACCGGGTCTTACGGCAGTTTAGCGGGAGATGAAGCTTTCATGAATAGCGAAGGTGGATGGAACATGGTTCGCGCAAGCTGGCGTCACCTGCGACTCCGTTTCCTGAAAATCAAACTGGCGACTGCCACCAATCTCGGTGGGCCAGAGCACGGAGCCTCAGTTAACGCGAATCGTGAATACCGACTTCTTGTGGAAGAACGAGTTTTCGTCGCCGACCAGAAATTGGGTGATCGATTCTGGACCTTCCTGGATCACAACCGACGCCTCGCGAGTTGATGCAGGGACTTCAAACCCCAGGCTCGTATGGAATGTCTCGCCTGGCGTGACCCGCTTTGCCAGATTGCCTTGAGGCGCTCCCGGTCTCTCCAAAGCGTCTGATACGGCGGCCGACGGAGCGATGACATCGCCCGACGGCAGCACCAGCGCGACTCGCGGCTGCGATGGACGAAATGCCGCCCGCTGCGCGTGGTTCGAGACCGCCAAGGTCACCTCGAGCAGCTTGGTTCCAGCACCTTGGCCCGGAGGGGCGAGCGATCGCGCCGACAGCACGGTGACGCACCAATCATCGAAGCATTTGTCCGCTCCCAGTGGGATGTACCGCGTCCGGCTGGTAAGCGACATCGCCAGCAGAATCGCCGTGTAAGCCAACGCAACCAACAACAGAGCCCGGAGAGCCGGCTTAGACGGACGACGTCGCAGCAGGCGATAAAAGCAAACCGCCAACAAAATCGTAGTCGTCAGTAAAAAAGCAAGGAACACGATACTGCCGGCACCACTCACCGCCTGAACCCGCATAGCCAACTGCTCCTCATATTTAATGCAGAGTACTTTACAACACAAACCACTAAATGCCAAGCAGCTTACGGCGGACTGAAGATATCGCGGGCCTGCCGGAGCCCTCAGGCAAAGCAAGCTTAATGTGCTAGAGCTGATGGCTGATGGCTGATGGGACGTCCGACGTCCGATGACCAACTGTCAAATGCCAAAGGCCAAATGCCGCCTTCAAAACACCGGCGCCGACTTCGGCAGCTGGCTCGAACTGATGCCCTCACAGGTTACGTTGTCCACGCTGACGTTTCCGTTGGCGTCGAGCCGCACCGTCCACACCGTGTCGTAGTCATCGCCCGGCCAGTCGCTTACCTTCTGGCCGCCGTGGTACATGGCCAGCAGTGCATTGACCGTGCTCGGAATGTGATCGTGCTCCCAGCCCACCAGCAGGCTTTGGCCGCTGAACCGGCCGCCGGTAAAGAAGAAATCGCTGGCCGCCGTCGACAGCGCGGGCGGATTTTGCGCCAGGATCTCGAAGCTGGCTGCCAGGTTGTAGGGAAGGTTGTTGGCGATGGCATAAGGCAACACCGTTGTGTTCGTCCTCACGTACGAATAGAACTCGCCCCCAGCACTGCTGGCGCCGGGAAGCACCTGCGCCGGATCGATGGAGTACACCTGCGTGGGATGAATCTTGCCGCGCAAGGCATTGGGAAGTTCCAGCGCGCGCCACTGCCCCGCGCCATAAGTGTTGCCGTCTTCCCACCAGGACGTGGGATGCGCCTCGCCATGACGCACTAGGTACACGGTTTCATTGGTATTGATTCCGGCTGGCACCACCGCGCCCCCAATCCCGCCGGTCACCTGGACGTGAAATTGGGTGTTGGTTGTCGCGGGCAAACACGCCGCGCCCACGATCCCTCCGGCCGGCAACGTGGGATAGCTCGCCGGCGGATCGACCTGGCTGTCATAGGTAAGCAGCGTGGCATTTCCCGAGGAAGGGATCGCGATCGCGTAGATCACGTTCGGTCCGGCATAAGTCGTTGGCACCGCAAGGTCGTAACCTTCTATCTGATTGATCTTGGTCATGAGGCTGCGAACGGTTTCCCATGGCGCAGAGAACACATAGAAGCCCGCCACATTCGCCTGGATGATTTGCCCAACCAGTGTTTCGTTGGCACCTTCAAGGTCGCGGAAGTCGAGTCCCTGGCAACTGTACCGGGGCAGCCCGGAGGCGCTCGGACACTGCACCAGCGGCGTTGCAACTCCATCGGGAACGGCTGCGGTCGAGTAGGAAACATTCAGTGGAAAACTGGCAGCGCTAACTGCCGCGAACTTGTCGACCCACAGCGTGGTCTGGTTCAGCATGGCAAGCTGCTCCACCGTTTCCAGCGGCACCATGTCGGGATACTGGTCGGCCGTTTGCAGATGGGTCATCGGCGCCAGCGCATAAATACTGGTCACATTGTTGCTGCCCAAAACGCTCTGCTGAAGAAACGTCGTCATCCGCAGCGCACGCTGCAGGCCGCGGTTGGTCAGGTTCGCGGTGCTCGCGTTCACGTCCCCAGCTTCGTGATAAGCCAGGTCTTCGCTCACCACGAAGATCAGGTTAACGTTACGGCGGTCCAGCGGACCAGGCTCGTTCGGCAACGGACTTGGAATGGAGTTGCCGCCGCATCCCGCCAGCAGCATCAGGTCAAGCACAAGAAAGACAAGCGTGACAACCGTAGATCTTTGAATCGGTCCCATAGCTCAATACGAATTCACACAGTTCATGTAATCCTGCTGGTCCATCCGGCTGATTCCGCAGGCGAAGATTGGCAAGTTGTCATTGGTAACGGGGTTCCAGCCGGCCTTGGTTTTGGGATTCAAGGCCGCATTGCCGCTGTCAAAATATGTCATGTAGAGCGACTGGCTGGTGCTGCTCGACAATAGTTGCGGGTATAGACTCTGCAACGAGGGACCCAGCAGGCCCTCATGGAATAGGCGGTTGAGAAGGTATACAAACCGGTCAGATCTTGCGGAAGCGTGCTGAGGTTGTAACGGATCGACTGATAGTCGGTGGCCGTCAACGTGGCGGATGCGATGGTGAAAATTTTGAACGCCGGATTTCCGCCGAAGATCGGACTGATTCCCGGCACTCCGTCCAGCACAATGCCCGGAGCGATCATGCGGTATTCGTCCATGTGGGTGTGCGCGCCCAGCACCAGGGTAACAACGCCCGGATATTTCGCCAGGATGGTCAGAAGCTCCAATTGATAGTTGGGGACCATCATCATGGAGACGGTATCGTCGGTTATTTTGGCGGGAGTGTTCGCCTTGGCTGCATTGGTTGCGGTGCTCTGGGTGTCGGCGCCCGGAGGAACGTGCATCAACAGCCACACTGCCTGCCCCGCTTGTTCCGCAGCAGACAGCTCGTAATCCAGCCATCCCAACTCGGTATCCGGCGAGCCTTCCCCACCTACGGCAAGCGAGTTTGTATTCAGGCTGATCACTCGCAGGTTCGCTCCCAGCGGCTGCGCAGAAAAATATCCGTCACTGGTAAAGGTGTTCAGAAATCCCTGGTGCTCCACGCTGCCGGCGACCAGCTGGGTATAGAACGTCTCTGCGTTGTTGGCCAGAAATAGGCTGTCGGGCCCATGGCTCGCATAGGAATCGATATTTCCTATGGCAAAAACCACCGGCACATCCCCGGCTGCCTGCCGTATCTCTGAGGTCACGAACCAGACGGTCTTGTCGACGAAGGCCTGCATTGCGGCCACCGCGTCCGGGTCTGGGGTTGGGTAGTCGATCCGGTTGTAATAGTGCGCATAAAATATTTCCGGCAGGCCATGTCCCAACAGATCGCCGGTGAAGAGAATCACCGGACTTCCCGCAGCCCTTTGCTTGACGGCCGCCAGCGCTAACACCAGTAGTGGGTAATTGGTGTCCGTTCCCCACGTAGAAGGCGGTACCGTTTTCGCGTTCTGAAAAATGGCGGCCCACCGGCTCGCATCCGCATTCACCAGCGCGTTGTAAAGCGTGCCATCGTACAGTGGATTGAAGTGAAGGTCGGAGAAAGCGACAACCTCATAGTTGCTGGGAGCGGGAGCGGGTTGGGGACTACTGTTTCCGCCGCAACCACTCGTCGCCAGTACAATCGCCGTTGCCGCAACAAACCACCAACGCCCTGTTCCTGACATAGGACCTTCTTTACCCGCGCTGCCTCTGCGTTTACCGCCTTTAGCTGTGCGCCTCAAGTGCGCCCGCAATGTCGGGACGCGAGCGAACTCACTGGCACTTTCACACCAGCCGCGCTATGTCCTGATTGTGCTCTTGTGAGTTGCGACGAGGGTTACAGTTTCTTGCGTATCGTTTGGATTCGATACCACTGCGGAAACATTCCCATTACAGGAAAGCTGCCGGGCGACTCTTCCCGGCCGCTTCTTCTACCCGTTATCTAGCTTACTTATTGCCGAACTTCCAACCTAGCCCGATGCTGGTGCCATAGTCTGCGCCGGAAAAGCGTTCCGGTGGCTGATTGTCCCAGTTGCCGTAGAACGAGAGGTTCCAGGTAAGGTCGCTCCAGAACTTGATGTAGTACGTCGCATTGAGGTCGGAGTAGACGCGGCCCGGTTGAGAAATCGCCGGGTAAACGTTCGCAGCAATGGTGAGGTTCGTCTTGTTGAATTTGAACAGTTCCGCACTGGCGCCAATCATCACCGCCAGTACGTTCTGGCTGGGCAGCGCGCCCTCCGACTGGGAGTACCTCGTGTTCTGGTAGGCCAACCCTGCGAAAGCGGCGATGGTGGCGCGATTGGTATTCTTCAGATAGCGTCCTATACCGCCGCCGATGTTCGATTGCAGATCGATGTCCTGCTCCGAGCTTTGCAGCGCACTGCCCAGCCCGGTGTAAAACCATTGGTCCCAGCGCAGCAACCGCCGATAGTACGCGGAAACGTTATTGCGCGTCGCCGTACTGGCGCCGGTGTTGGCGGTGAGCGAAGAATTGTAATCTGCCCCCGCCGACCAGCGCTCCCGCGGATACTCTACGTCGGAGCTGAAATTATATTGTCTCGACGCGTTGGCTTTGGAATAGGTCATGCCTGAGTTGATCGAACCGTTCAACCGATGCCAGAAGCTGTCTGATGTCTGGAACAGGTCCACCACCTGCTGACGCGGCACCTCCACGTTTTGCCCGCTGTCCTCTACAATCTGAAGTTCCACCGGCCGCGCGCCTTCGGTCTCTGCCGTCGAAAGCGTTCCGGTATAGGCGCTGCCATCCTGGGTCTTCACCAGGAACAACTGCTTGCTCTCCACGTAGCGCACCTTCGCCCAGTCCACCTGGATGGAGCCCTTCACATAATCCAGTTTCACCAGCAGCACGCCCGCATCCAGACTTTTTATCTCGCATTGCAAGCGGTCGCCGTTGCTCATCACCAGCACGTCCGTCTTGCTGCGCGCCAAAACCGGCAACACCGCCAACACAACCGAGAACACCAGTACCGCGGAAATCTTCATATTGCTTCCTTGCCCACTCGGGCAGCCCGCTCCTGCTAGAGTCATTCGACCAGCACCACCCAGCCATTATGCTTCAGCGGCATCGAACCGCAGATTTATCTGCCAGGGTTGCGCCGCCGTTAGCGCGTCCACCCTACCCCGTGGCCGCCTGATTCACCAGTAAAATTGACCCAGCTACAATCAATACGCACGCTATTGTTATGGGGTGCGGCAGTCGCATGTTTGGAGAGCCCATGTCTCACCGTCGAGTAGCCATGCAGATGCAATGTGTGATCCGGACGACCTTTGGCCTCGCAATCGTAATCAGCGTGGCGTCAGCCTTGGCTCTGGGAGTCCAAGGCAATCCCACCGCCCAGATGGCCGAGTTGAACAGTTTGAAAGAGAAAGTGAAGGACCCCGACACCCGCACCCGCGTGGCTGCCTTTCATCGGGTATGGATGATCGCCCTCGACAGCAATGCGTCCGAGGTGAAGATACTGGCGCTCGACCTGATGAGTGAACCGGCGGCCAGTGCCTCCGATCACATCCGCATGCCCGCGTTATACGCCATCGCCGAGGTGGCCAACAGCTCTTCTGACGCGGCAGTCAAATCCAAGGCCCTGGCCGACTTGAAAGAATCCATCGTCGCCGGGCAATTGCCCATCCGCCTGACCGCCATCGACGTGGTCAACACCATCATGGGCTCACCCAGTGCGGGACCCGTGGCCTTGCAGGCGATCCAGTTGCTTGGCGAGCCGGTGCGTAGCGGCAACAACGGCGTTCGTCTCCCCGCCATCAACGCGGTCACCCACATTGCGCTTGCCTCCAACCAGGCCAACGTAGTCGACGCAGCCATCGACCTGCTGCAGGCGCCGCTGAACTCCGCGGCCATGATCGGCGGCGTGGAGGTACGAATGATGACCGTGGCCGAAGTGGAGAAACTTGGCGTGGCCTCGCCCGACGCCGCAATCAAGGCCAAAGCCATCGCGACACTGGAAGCCTGTGCCGGCAACAGTTTGTGGGAGCCGGAGGCGCGCGCTCGGGCGACAGAAGGTGTCGCGCGCATTCAGGGCACGATGCAACCAGCCGCAGCTGCTTCTCCCGCCGCGGCCAACCCAACCGCCATACTGTCGGTGTCGTCGGTGCCTTCAGGCGCCGACATCGAAGTGGATGGCAGCTTCGTCGGCAACACCCCGTCGCACATTTCCGTCACCCAAGGCGATCACGTGGTCCGCGTCAGCAAGGCAGGATTCAAGCCATGGGAGCGCAAGCTTAAGGCCAGCTCCGGCAGCACGGCTCGCATTGACGCTGAGTTGGAAGCGGCCTCGCAGTAGCATGAATTCGGCATCGTCGAGCACGCTTCACGGCGCAATCTGGAACAGAACGCCGCACTGGTAGCTGAAATTCTCATCGCAGTTGGCTCCAGTGCTGCCGCCGGCTTCGGCCGCGCCAAATAAGGTTCCCTGCCCGTCAATACTCAGGCTGCCCACCGGGTAGGCTCCGTCGCTGCCGCCAACAAAATCATGCAATGACGTGTAGCCCCATCCGCCATCGCCGCGAGTCAACTTGAAGACGTTGCCCAGGTTGTAGGCGCCATCCTGGGCGGTTGTTCCGTAGAGGTTCCCCGCCGAGTCCATGACCATGCTGTTGTTCACTCCGTACGTGTAGGTCAGCGACGCCGACAGGCTATACAGCAGGTTGAAGGTATATCCACTGGAAGCCGTCAGTTCGAAAATTGTGCCGCCATTGTTTGTACCTCCCTGGGAAGTAGCGCCATACAGATTGCCAGCCGAGTCCATGATCACGCCGGCCATGGGAAACTTACCGTCGCTACCGCCGGTGAACGTGTACAACACGGTCTCGTTCCAATAACCACTCTCCGTGGGCGTCAACTTGAAGACATTGCCGTAGCCACCGCCTCCAAATAGGCCGCTCGTAGTGCCGTACAGATTGCCGGCGGCGTCAAACACCAGATGGCTGAAAGGGCGCGCACCGTAGGAGCCACCTTGAAATCCGTAGATGATGCTGAAGGTCCAGCCGCTGCCGACTTTCGCCATGCGGTAGATGTAGCCGCAGCCCAACCCGCCACTGCAATCATGGATATTGCCCCCGTACTCCGCGGCGCCGTACATGTTCCCCGCCTGGTCGAAGGTCATGCCGCCAGGCGTATCGGAGCCGCAACAGAAGGTATAGAGAAGCGAACTGTTCCACTGGCAGAGGAACGAGGAGCACCGAGTGGGCGGCGGTTGCAGGCTGTAAACGTCGTCGCCTCCGACGCCGTACAACCCGCCATCGGGACCGAAGGTCAACGGTCCCCCTCCCGCGCCGCCATCCTGACCGGGAAACAAGTACAGTGGAGAGTAGATCCAGCCCGATCCCCCACGCGAAAACTTGAATACCATTCCGCAGGTGCTGCCGCAATATTCGCTGCTATGCCCACCCAGGCCGGTTGCTCCGTAAAAGTTCCCTGCGCTGTCTGGCGTGAGACCGCTCGCCGGGTTGGAGCCGTCTGAGCCGCCGGTAAAGCTGTGAATGACGCTGAATGTCTGCGCCTGTGCCGCAGGCACGCCGATGGTCATCGCGGCTACGACGAATGCAACGATCAGGGTGAGGAGAGAAATTTCAGGGTTGCGGCGCTCTTGCCAAGACATGACAACCTCCAGATGCGCGGCATTGTGGCATGCCGGCGAAACGATGGCACCTTACTTTCTCGTTACGATGTAAACTCCACAAAACGAACCGGATGTTGCGCGAGAAAATTGCCAGCCATTGCGGGCTGGCGGAACTCACTCCGCTAGGCGTGAGTTCCGCCGCCAATGCAACGATCCGCAAGGCAGATAGCGAGAGGGGTATCGCTGCCTTCGCTCCTCTCGTTCACCTGGAGCGACCGCCAGATTGTAGTGCGGCTTATCTCGGTAAGCAAGTGGAATATAAGCGTACGATTCTTGTCCCAGAGGTTGATTCCGGTTTTCGCCACACCCGGTAGCGCGAAGTCGGCGCCCGGCAACGCCAAGACGTTCATCCGCTAAACTGCCAACCCTCAGCCCGTTAAACCGTAATGCACAATTCATTTGACGCCGTGTGCCGGCAGAAGCAGCATGGCGAAACCGTCACCGCTCGCCTACCTTGGGGAGCCGGGAAAATGAGGAGCTCACATGCCACAACTGAACCAACGCGTTGCCTTTAGCCATCCCAATTTGCGCCCGGTCGCCCTGCTGGCCGTAGTGCTCTCCTTCTGCACTCTCGCGGCGCAGGCCCAGACCTTCCAGGTCCTGCACAATTTCACCGGCGGCCGGGACGGCGCATACCCGACGGATGGCTTGACCATCGACAACAACGGCAACCTCTATGGCACCGCCTCCGGTGGCGGTACCCAAGCCTACGGTTGTGGCAATGGATACGGCAACACCGGCTGCGGCACGGTCTTCAAGTTAGCCCGCTCGGGCAGCGGCTGGATCCTGCGGCCGCTTTACAACTTCAACGGCACCGAACCCGGCAATCCGGGATATGGCGTGATCTTCGGGACCGATGGGGCGCTTTATGGCTTGGCCGGTGGCAACTGCCATGACAACTACAACGTATGCGGCGACGTTTTCCGGCTCGCACCGCCCCCCTCCAGCTGTGGCAGCTTCACCTGCGACTGGCAGGAAACCATCCTGCACCAATTCACCGGAACGCCCGACGGGTCGTTGCCCTCCAGCCGCCTCATCGCTGATTCCAGCGGACATTTATATGGCGCCACTGTCTTTGGCGGAGGGGAAAACGGGGGCGTCATCTATGAGCTCGCGCATAACGGCTCGGGGTGGAACGAAAATGTCATCTACTCCTTCAATATCAATGGCTCGAATAGCGAAGGGATGCCGGGCGGCCAACTTGCCATCGACCCATCGGGCAATCTGTATGGCGCAGCCGAGTGCAGCCTGAACATGGGCTGTTTCTACGGCGAAGTCTGGCAACTGCAACCATCGCAACAGGGCTGGAACCTGAACACGCTCTTCCAGTTCAACGGCGGCAACGGTTATTCGCCGTTTGGCGTGCTCCGCGATTCAGCGGGCAATCTTTACGGCTCGACCCAGGGCGACGGGGGTAACGACAGCGCAGCGGTTTATGAACTCAGCCCGTCCAATGGCGGATGGAATTTCACCCAGCTTTATACCTACGGCGGTTTCGGCGAGGACAGCACGACCTCGCTGGTGATGGATACGGCGGGCAATCTTTACGGCGTCGACTCCATCACCGGCGATGGTTACGTCTTCAAGCTCACCCATACACAAAGCGGATGGACCTTCAGCCGCCTGCATAACTTCAGCGGCTCTGATGGCCAAGGCGCCGTAGGCAACCTGGTCCTCGACAGCGCCGGTAACCTCTATGGCGCCACTGCCGCCGGGGGTACTTACAACTACGGCGTGATCTGGGAGATCACCCAATAGGCGACGGAATGCGGCCAGGTTTGTTGCCTTGGCCCGGGGAAATTTGTTCTGCGCCGAGCGCATCCCCGATGCGATGCGCTCGCTTTTGCGGTAAAGTACGCCCACCAGGAACTGCGTGCGCCGGTACGGCACGCGCTTCAGGAGATATGGATGACCACCCCTGCCCATCGAGCCCCGCGACACCACTTTTTCCACATCCCGGCATTCTTACTGGCGCTGGCTTTCGGCATTGCCGTGCTGCTTGCAGCTTCGCCGGCCACAGCTCAGACGTTCACCGTTCTGCATGCCTTCAACGCCGACACATCGGACCAGCCCAACGCCGGATTGACCATGGACCGTAACGGATCGTTGTACGGCACTACCTCGTACACCAACCGCGGCGGAGAAGATGGCGAAGCGTTCAAAATGAAGCGCTCCGGTTCGGGCTGGCTCTTTACTCCCCTCTTCAATTTTCCCATCGATGGCAACATCAATTCTCACGGTCCGCTGCTGGTTGCCAATGACGGCAGTCTCTACGGCACGCTCTACTACAACTACGGCTGCGATTTTTGCGGCGGCGTGTTTCGCCTGTACCCGCCCGCAACCGTACCCAAAACGGTGCTCCAGTTGTGGAATGGTGAATCGCTGCATGACTTCACCAACGGCAGCGACGGCGGCAACCCCAGCGGCGCGCTGTTGATGGATAACTCGGGCAACGTTTATGGCACGACAGAAGCCGGGGGCAGCGCCGGACTGGGCACGATTTATCAGCTACAGTATCGAACCTGGAATGAGACCGTTCTCTATTCGCCGCCCGATGAAACCCGAGGCGTGCGCGCGCTAAACGGTGTTGTCGCCGACGCTGTCGGCAACCTTTACGGCGTGTTTCAGCGCGGAGGCCCCAACGGCGCCGGGCTGGTCTACCAACTGTCTCCCTCCGGCGGCGGCTGGACCGAACAAATTCTCTACGGCTTCACCGGCGGTAGTGATGGGGGCGGCCCGGTCAGCGTCATCCTCGATGCTTCCGGAAACTTGTATGGAGCTTCCAGCTACGGTGGCACAGGTCTGGGTGGCACCATCTTTGAGCTGACTCACGGCACCAGCGGATGGAGCTTTGCCACGCTGTACAACATCACTGGTACCGGCCCCTGCGGCGTCAACGGCCGGTTGACCATGGACAGCGCCGGCAATCTCTATGGTGCTACCTATTGCGACGGCGCTTTTGGGTATGGCTCCATTTTCAAGCTGACCAACTCCGGCGGCAACTACACCTATACCGATCTGCACGACTTTACCAATGGAACCGACGGCGGCAATCCCAACGGCAATCTGGTTCTCGACGCACAAGGCAACATCTACGGCACAACGTTCGGCCCCGCCGGAGTTGTGTTCGAATTGGCGCAGTAGGACAACTCAGATCGAATAGCGGGGTGCCCCGGGTTTCACGATTCCGAAACCCCAGTACTTGGCGGGGTGCCCCGGGTTTCGCGATTTCCGAAACCCGGGAGTTTGTCTGTCATCAAGCTTTGCCACAGCAGAAGTGACCGCTCACTCTGGTTACGGCGTGATCTCCCACACCACGCCCCCGCCGCCGCTTCCGCCGTAGTACGCGGTGCCATACAAGTTGTTGTTGCTGTCGACTGTCGGCCCGCGCAGCGGGAAAGCCCCCTGGTCATACCCGTCGAAGTCATGCAGCGAGCTGTAATTCCAGCCGCCATCGCCCGAAGGCGCAAGCTTGAAGACGTTCCCTTCCCCGTACAGGCCTTCTGACTGCGTCACTCCATACAGATTGCCCGCCGCATCCATTGCCAGCCGGCCAATCGGCCCTGCATACAACTCGGTGCTTTGGAAGCTGTACAGCACACGAAACCTCCAGCTGCCGCCATCGTTGGGCGATAACTCCCACACTGTACCTCCGCCGCCGGGACCAGAAGTTTGGGTCCCGCCATACAGATTGCCCGCCGCATCCCTGATCAGCGCATTCACCACGGCGCCATCCGTTGCTTCGGAAAATTCGTACAGCGTCGTTTCCACCCAGCCTGAATCCGTATGCGTCAGCTTGAAGATGGTTCCGCAGCCGTTGCGTTCAACGCTGCAATAAGGATGTCCGCCTTCCGCGGTAACGCCATACAGATTGCCGTCGTTATCAACCACCAGGCCACCGGGGCCGATGCCCACATTGCCGTCCGGACAATAGAAGCCGTTATAAATCTCATTGAAATTCCATTGGCCACTGTTGCGGCTCAGCTGAAAGATCAAGCCGCAGTTGTCCGGGCCGCCGCCATCGCCGCCGTACAGGTTTCCGCCCTGGTCCATCACCAGGGTGGTGGAGGGATCACCTCCATCGTTATCGCCACCGGTGAAGTAGCGAACCACGTTCAAGTTCCACGAGAGCAGCGGCGACCGGGGAACGTTGGCCGACGGCTGCAACCGGTACACCGTCCCACAGCCGGCAACGTCGCAGTCGGAGTACTGTAGTCCGCCCGTCAGCGTGGTGCCGTACAACGCGCCGTCCGGACCAAAGGTCACGCCACTGTGCGGATTGGTGCCATCGCTGCTCAGAAACTCGTGCAGCGGAGTGTAGATCCAGTAGGAGTTTTTCTGGTAGAGGTCGTAGACCAGTCCGCAGCCGTAATCGCAGAAAAACCCCTGGCTGCTGCCGCCCTCCATGGTGGTCCCATACAGATGACCGCCCGGCCCCAGGGTCAGCTCGGACCACGGCCACCGTCCGTTCGAACCCCACGAAAAGTTATAGATCACCTGGTAGGTCTGCGCTGTCGCTGGCAAGCTGGAAAGCGCTATGCTCACAAATATCGCCGTCAGGATCAAGGTGATGGCCAGTGAATGGCGCTTGCCGCGCGTAGCTGCTGCGAGCTTCGCTTTGCGGCGGCCGTCGATAACGGGAACGGTTCTCGGGGACTGCATGTTGGGCCTCCTCATCGCGCGCAGTATTGTGCCCTGCCCAGCGCAAGTCAACTTACATTTTCCTTACGGCCTAAGTCGTTCCACAGTAAGCCAGTTAACCGAGTGGAGCGAGCGACGGCACCACTCGAGGAGAAAGTGGGTGTCCCGGGTTTCGCGATTTTCGAAACCCGGGAGCCGCACTGACATTGAGCTTTTCTTGGGTAGCGCGCGGCCGTTCAACCCTGGTTACGGCGTGATCTTCCACACCACCCCATACCCTCCGCCGGCGCTGGAATCTCTGCTAACTCCTCCTGTCCATTTTTTCGGCTACTCCCCCCAATACCATGACGAACTTACTTAACTCCACCTGTTTTTAGCTTCTTATGCCGTAATACGAAATTAAGTTGACCTTCTCCCGCGATGGCGCAACAGTATCCGCGATGCCAAACAGCAGGCCCCGTCGGCCAGGAGAAATCGAATCGCCATGAAACAGAACCCCTCAAGCTTCCGATTTTCGACGCTAGCCCCCGCGCGATCGTGATTACATTTCTCGTGGCCGTCGCCACCGTCTTTTTGCTAGCGCTACCGGCGCAGGCGCAAACCTATAGTGTGCTGCATTACTTCACCGGCGGCTCGGATGGAGGCAGCCCTTACTCCGGCGTGACCGTCAGCCCTTCCGGGACACTCTACGGAACCACGGGCGGAGCCGGCGATGCCTTCGGCGGAGTGTTCCAGATGGCGAAGAAGGGGACGGGTTGGACTTTCGATCCGCTCTATACCTTCCTTGGAGGCCGCGATGGAGCCTATCCCTACTCCGGGGTGGTGTTCGGCCCCAACGGCGCTTTGTACGGCACAACCTGGGCGGGAGGCTTCGGAGTAGGAACCGTATTCTCCGTGCGGCCCCCAGTTACGGTGTGCAAGACCGCCATCTGCTACTGGAACGAGACCGCGATTTATAGCTTTACCGGAAATACCGGTGACGGCGGTTTTCCCGCCTACGGCAATGTGACCTTCGATCAAGCCGGAAACATTTATGGGACGACCGAAAGTTTAGGTGCCCATACCTGCGGCGTAGTGTGGAAGCTCGCGCCGTCCGGCAGCGGCTGGACGGAAAATGTTCTCTATAACTTTCCCGGCGGCACGGATGGCTGTAACCCTTTTTCCGGTGTCATCTTCGGTGGCGCAGGAAATCTCTATGGCAACACCAGCGACGGAGGTACTCAGGGCGTCGGGACCATTTACCAGCTCACGCCCTCAAACGGAACCTGGACAAACCGCGTTCTGGTGCAGATGAACCACGCTACCGGCTATCACCCGATCGGCACCCTGATCGCCGATCATGCAGGCAATCTGTATGGCACCGCCGAGAACGACGGTCCCAACGGCGGCGGCACGGTCTATGAGCTTAAGGCGTCAACCGGCTTTACTTCTCGCTGGTTTACGCCTTTGACGCCTGCACCGCCTCCGCCGGCGTAACGTTCGGCCCCGACGGCAATCTGTACGGGGTATGTAACCAGGGTGGTGCCTTCGGTTACGGCTGGGTCTTCGAGATGCCTGCGGATTGCAATCAGACCTGCACCCCCATCGATCTCCACGACTTCAACAACAGCGAAGGGGCCTATCCCGTCGGGCCCGTAGCCTTCGACGCCACCGGCAATCTCTACGGAACGACCTACGGCGGCGGAAACCCATTTCAGCTTGGCTGCGAAGAGTACGGCTGCGGCGTGGTGTGGGAGATCACACCCTAGCCGCGATTCGTTGAGATTGAGCGAGGGCAGGTCTTCCACTTGTTTACCGAGTGAAGCTGAGGTATAGTCTCCCCGCCAATTGCGAGCAGCACTGGAGGTTTCATGGCAAGCCAACGACACCACCTAGTAACGATTTTCAATTTCAACTTGCGGAAGGCTTCGGCCATCCTTCTCCTCGCCCTGGTCACCGTCTGTCTTGGCAGCGTTGCCCAGGCTCAGACCTTCAGTGTCCTCCATACTTTTACCAATGGACTGGACGGCGCTTATCCCAGTGCGGGCGGCCTCACCATCGATCACGCCGGCAATATTTATGGCACCACGGCCTTCGGCGGAGTTCGCCGCTCCGAGTGTTCCTGGAACGGCCCCAACGGCGGCTGCGGCACGGTGTTCCGCATGGTCAGAAAAGGTTCGGGCTGGCTCCTGCAAACTTTGTACGACTTCCACCAGGCCAACGACGGCTACACCCCCGACCAGATCCTGAGCTTTGGGCCTGATGGCAGCTTGTATGGCTCGACATTCTACGGACCGGGATCGGCCTGCGGCGGTGACGGTTGCGGCACAGCATTCAAGCTCCGGCCCCCGGCCACGAACTGCAAGACGGCAAATTGCCTCTGGACGGAGACCATGCTCTACCAGTTTCAGGGGTACCCTGACGGATCGCAGCCCGCAGGCGGGCGGATGACCTTCGACTCGGCGGGCAACATCTACAGCACGACTTCGTGGGGCGGCACCGGATATTACTACGGGAATGTCTACGAGCTCACGCCTTCCGGATCAGGATACACGGAGAGCGTGCTTTTTAACTTCACCTCGGTCTACACCGGCGGAGCTTCGCGCAGCGGAGTCATCTTCGACCAGGCCGGCAACCTCTACGGCACAGGTACCAATGGCGGCGGACCGGATTCCGCCGGAGTACTTTTCCAGTTGACGCCCTCCGCCTACGGCTGGACCGAGCACGTTCTCCACAGCTTCGTCTCCGCCACCGACGGAGCAACGCCCGGTGGAGCTCTCGTCACGGATCCAGCCGGCAATCTTTATGGCGTGACTACCTCAGCCGGCCCTAATGGCGGAGGCACGGTCTGGAAGTTAAGTCCGTCCGGTGACTCCTGGACGTTCAGCGTGCTCTATGCCTTCACCGGAACGTACGACCAGGGTCCGTTCGGCGGCTTGGTAATCGATGCCGGTGGCAACCTGTACGGTGCGACCTACGCGGAGGGTCGGTACGGAGCCGGCACAGTGTTTAAGCTCTCCCCCTCCAACGGCGGATGGACCTACACCTCCCTGTACGATTTCACCGGCGGCAGCGATGGAGCGAATCCCAGCAGCGGATTGGCGCGCGATGCCAGCGGCAACCTTTACGGCGTGACCGAATGGGGTGGCTCAGGTCAGGGCGAACAGGGATACGGCGTGGTGTGGGAGCTCACGCCCTAAACAGCCTTCGCCGATCAGTTCGCAAGCTTTGACGAGGATAGGAGATGAATTCACGTAACAGTTTTTTCCGGCAGATAGCACTGACGATTACCGCCCTCACTTGTCTCACCCTAACCGCAGGGGCGCAGACGTTTACTGTTCTGCACACCTTCACCGCGGGCCAGGACGGCGGCTACCCCGAGGCCGGACTGACCATGGACAGCTCGGGCAACTTGTATGGCACGACCTATTACGCAGGCCCTCCACACTACGACGGCAACGTCTTTAAGCTGACGCGCGCCGGAGCTTCTTGGGTGTTGACGAACCTGTATACCTTCGATGGTGTCCACGGATCGTATCCTCAAGCTCGAGTCGTCTTCGGGCCTGACGGCGCGCTTTACGGCACGACGGCGGCTGGAGGTCAGGGCGGTTGCTACTACGAAGGCTCCGGCTGCGGGACGGTCTTCAAAGTTCAACCTCCGGCTTCCGCGTGCCATAGCGTATTGTGCCCGTGGACCCAGACGGTCATTCATTACTTCACGGATGATCCTGACGGCGCCGCGCCCGGTTTCGGGGATGTCATCTTCGATCACCAGGGCCGGATTTACGGGACAACCTGGCGCGGCGGATCCGGATACGATCGCGGCGGCACGGTTTACCAACTCACGCCAAATCATGGTTACTGGACGGCGTCGATTCTGCACAACTTCGGCGACGAAACCGGAGCGTGGCCGCTGGGTGGTACGACCTTCGATGCCAGCGGCAATCTCTATGGCACAACCTGTTTTGGAGGCACCGGTAACGGAGTGGTGTGGCAGATGATGCCGTCGGGCTCCGGTTGGCAATACAACGTTCTTCACCCATTCGACGGCACCGATGGCAACGCGGCGAAAGCTGCCCTGTTCCAGGACGCGGCAGGAAATTTCTACAGCACAGCCGAAGGCGGCGGCACCGACAACGTGGGTACCGTGTTCGAGCTGAGCCCTTCGGAAGGTTGGCGCTTCAACCTAATTTACAGCTTTCTCGGTACCTGGCCGGACGAAGGGCCTCTCGGTCCTCTGATTGGTGATGCGCAAGGCAATTTGTACGGCACCACCCTGGATGGCGGAATTTACGGAAATGGATCGGTCTTCAAACTGACGCCCTCCGCAGGCGGCTGGATCTATACCTCGCTGCATGATTTCACCGGCAGCGGCGAAGACGGAGGCGGCGTATTCGGTCCCGTAGTCATGGACGCTGATGGCAACCTCTATGGCACATCGTAAGGTGGCGGACTGGCCGACTGCGGCAACGGGTACGGCTGCGGAACCGTCTGGAAGATCACACCGTAAGGCGAGGGTCGCACAACTTTCAGGAGCCGGAACTATCCATCACCATTTCCCCTGGGTGCCCCATCCTTCTCGCCCGCTTCTGGCGAGAGGGTGGCACACCCTTCTCACCCGAGGGCTCAACATCACAACTTTGGCTCGGGTGCCCCAGGGTCTCGCGCTTTTCGAGACCTGGGACCTGCCATGCACACCCTACGATTCGCCATCCATCCGCTCCACATACGGAGCGCGCGCCGGGCTGGCCTCGAAGGGATCGGCAAAATACTGCGTCTCCCGCGCCACCTTCTCGCCCCGGAACTCCATGATGCTCACCGTGTAGGAAGGCTTGCCGTCATAGGACAGGATGAATTCGGTCACCCAAAGATCACCGCTGCCAACAATTCGCTTCACCGTAAACCGCTTGCGGTTTGGCTGGATCGAGCGCGTGATCTGTATGTTGCGTCGGCCGCGAATGCGCTCGCCTGATTGCGGATATTCCAGCACCGCCTCGTCGTGATAGATGTGATGTTCGGTTTCAAAGTCGTTGGCATCGGAGGCCGCCCAGTGCTGATCCAGCGCCGCACGTATCTGTTCATCGCTCATCGCATCCCCCGGCAACAAAGATCATTTACTTCCCACTCTTCACTTCCACCACCATCACCTCAATGGGATTCGCTCCGACGTTCACATCGGCGTGGCGCTTCATGCCTTCCGACGTGGGGAGCCAATAGGCCTTGCCCGCTTGCCAGTCGTGGCTTTCCGAGGTTCCGTCTTCGTATACGACCTTCATGGTCCCTCCCGCCAGCGGAATGATGACGCGGGGATGCTGGTGCGTATGCATGGTCAACGGCGCGTTGGGTGGAACCACCGTTTTCCAAACCGCAACATCGTCGTTTTCAAACTGTGGTGTACGCTGCGCTCCGGCCGCCGGAGTGGATTGCGGAGACAAGGTTCGGAAGGCGCCAAGAATCAAGCTGGCGATCAACGCGGCGTGAAGCAATCGGTTGGACATGGGACGAAATAGTACCATCCGCTGCCGATCACGACCGTACGAATCCTATCCGGTAGTGGTCGCGTGCGGTTACCGTTGGCCGAGAGACAGCAAACACGGCGCAACCTCACCCACCATCGCGCTTATCGGTATTCCTGGTTAGGCGCAATGTCCAACATCGCGACCTTACCGTCCTGCGCGACGGCGTAGGTAATGATAGCTGCCTGGTTTTTGTTCCGGACACGATAGCAAGAACCGATCATTCCATTCAGATCTTTGCGCAGCACAAGTTCAAGCGTCTGGGGTGGCCAAACTTTGGCCAGAGAAGCCTGCATCTCCGTCATGTCTTCTGCGGTGAGCGCGCCGGCCAGATCGGGGGCAAGCTGGCTGCGCACATCCTTGCCCTGGGCAATCTGGTCCAGCAATTTCTTCAGCGAGCCGGCCAGCTCAGGCTGGTTGTCGGAAATAGCCACTAACTTCGGCGGCGCCAGGGCGGGATTCACCAGCCCGGCCACGACATGGGCGATCAGTCCTGGCCGCGAGTGGCCGGAATCGAGATTAGTGAGCACCGCAATCGTCAAGCTGTCATCCGTGTAGCGGGCAATGTGACAGGTAAATCCCTGCCAGGCCCCGCCATGCCCAATCAGCTTATGACCATTCATGTTGCCGATGTTCCAACCAAAGCCGTAGTCGCCAGGATTCGGTTGACTGTCGCTTAGGCGATACACCGTCCACATGCGATCAAGGCTGGATTGCTTGAGAAGGTTGGTTCCGTACAGAGCTTCGTCCCATTTCGCCAAGTCCATCACATTGAAATAGAGCGTGCCATCCGCCGTCGAATCAAACGTCGGAGAGACCCACTCTTCATTCTTCAAGTTGCCATTGCGGATCTCGTACCCGGACGATCGGTTAGGGATGATGTCAGCTTCGCTGATCAGGCGAGTCGAACTCATGCCGAGCGGCTTGAAAATCACTTGCTGCAGGTAGTCGGCGTAGAACTTTCCCGTAACTTTGTGAATGATCACGCCGATCAGGAGGTAGTTCGTGTTTCGATAGTCCCATTTTTCGCCGGCTTTGAATTCGATTGGCAGCGCCTGTACCTTGCTGACGAGTTCGTCTTCGGTGAAATCCAGGCGCAGGTAGAACGGCCCTTTCGGCCCGATACGCTCCGGGCTCTCATACTCTGCCAGTCCGGAGGTATGCGAGAGCAAGTTTTTGACCAGGATCGGCTTCCAGCTTTCCGGGGCGTTGGGAAAATATTTCGCAATGCTGTCATCAAGACTGAGCTTGCCTTCTTCGACGAGCATCATGACTGCGGCAGAAACAAATTGCTTTCCCGCCGAGCCCGACTGGAAGAGGGTCTCTGGCTTGACGGCCACCGAAAGCTCCACGTTGGACAAGCCATAGCCCTTCGCCAGCAAAATCCGGCCGCGACTATAAATGCCGAGGGCAAGTCCGGGGAGCTGTTCGCGGGTCATTTCGGCGGCGACAAAATTATCGATTGATGCCAGTTGCTCCGGGCTGAGGACGGAGTTGGCGGTATCGGCGAGCAAGGTTCCGGAGAGGCAGAAAATCGCGAATAACATTTCCAGGGTAGAGCGCATTGGATACCTCCCGTGGTCGGCACCATACTAGCCCTGGCTCCTGCTGATCCGCAGTGACATGAGACGAAAATTGAAGACAAGCCAACTTCGCTTGACGAGCCGAAGCGTCGAATAATTCGGACCGCCAGAAGCGCACGCGCCCCATACCTCCTCATTCCCAGTACCAACCCAAATCAATCGGGTGCAGAGTGTCGGAGTCCAACAGCACGCCCCAGCTATCTCTCGGAGCACGTCTCATGCTTATCGCTAACCTGCGCGGAAATATCCGGCATGGCGGCTGCACTTGTGTTCGTCGCGATGCACGTCACCCCTTTTATCGCATCCGCGGGCGGAACCGGATCGTGCTCCGGCGGCTGCGGCGTAGTCTGGCAACTCACCCCATAAGTGCAACAACAAATTCGCCGCGGTGGGAAAAGCAGTGGCCAACTTGGGCGCGACCCTGCAACCCCTGAGGCATCCAAAGACCGTCATGGAGGAATTATGAGTTCACCCACCTCTCCGCTGGCTCGCGGCGCCCAGCTCGCCGGACAAACCGTGGTCGTCATTGGCGGCAGCGCCGGCATCGGCCTCGAGACGGCGCGCCTGGCGAATGCCGAGGGCGCCGCGCTCGTGCTTGCCGCCCGCAATGCCGACCGGCTGGCGCAAGCCGCCGCCGGGCTCACCGCAACCCGGACGGCAGCCTTCGATGCCACCGATTCTGATCGCCTGGAACAGTTCTTCGCCGAGCTGCCCGGCCCCATCGATCACCTGTTGTTTACCGGGCCCGGACCGTACTATGCCCCGCTGGCTGAATTCGATTTTGAGAAGGCGCGTCGCAGCGTGGAATCCCATTTGTTTCTGCCGCTGCAAATCGCACGTCACGCCGTCGACAAGGTGCGCCCCGGGGGCACCCTGCTCTTTATCGGCGGCACTGGTGGACGCCGCACCGTGAAGGGACTCACGCTCATCGCGGCGATGACCGCTGCCATGCCCGCCATGGTCAAAAACTTAGCACTCGAAATCGCTCCGGTTCGCGTCAACCTTATAGCCGCCGGCTTTGTGGACACACCCTTATCCGCTCAGCTGTTGGGCGACCAACTGGAAGCGCGCCGCGAGCATCTGCGCACCACTCTACCGATCCGCCGCGTGGTCGGCCCGGCCGATGTGGCCTCCCTGGCCGTGCACATCATGACCAACACCGCCCTCACCGGCGCCACCTTCGACATCGACGGCGGCCAGCAACTGGTGGAAGGCTAACGCCACCAGAACTTGCCGTTAAAACACGAACAGCGCACCTGAGCGATGCGCTGTTCGTCGCGTCTTCCCGGGTTGAGACTACTGTTTCGCATCCACCATCGGGATCATGGACGCCAGTTGCAGCTGGACCATTAAGTCGATGCGGTGATCGATCTGGCAGAACAAGGCCGTCTTCTTCGGCGAGATCACCTTCTCAAACATGGGAACATACTTCATGCGCAGCGCTACCACCTTCTGCTCGTTCGCCGCCTCGCGCTTAATGTAATCCTGGGCCTGCGCATCCGTCATGGTCTTGTAGTTGTTGGCATAATCTTTGATCAGCGCCCAGCGTTCGTCGCCGTTCTTGCTGGCCTCCTGCCGGTATTGATCGTAAATAGGCCAGAACTTGGTGGCCTCGTCGGGCGTGAGCGGCATGTTGGCGGCGGTAAGCTGTTTTCTCTGCGCCTGGATATCTCCGCGCAGCAACTGGATGTCGTGGTCGCTGGTTGAGGACGGGGGAGCGCTGGCGCCCGGAACGCTCTGCGAATCTTGAGCGCAAACCGGTACGGCCGCTAGCAACATTGCCGTGACCACAATCAAAAGGACTGCAAAATTCTTCTTTGGCATCCTGCCTCCTGGTTATGTTGGAACTGGATGGAACGCAATTGTGCCTACAGGCAAAGCCTTACCGATCCCGAGACGTTGCCCGGACGGGAAATCCGCTGGGTTGATCAGCAGGATTATATCGGATGGCTAGGCATAGCCCCGTGTTAGGCTTATCAGTCGGGTGCCTAAGGTTTCGCACCTTTCGAAACCTGGGGGCGTCGGAGTTACAAACCATTTCGGGTGCCCCACTCATTCGCGATTTTCGAATGAGTAGGAGGTAGGACGAAGGAACCCAATCCAGCCGCGGCTATTGATACACTACCTTGCTGCGGCAGAGACTAGCAGACGTATCAAGCGGGGCCAAGAATGGATCGGCAGGAATCGACCTCCACACGTTCCCCCAGCGATACAGTCCCGCCCAAAGACTCTTCTCACAACGGCAAGTTCAGCGGTGTGCCTGACTCCGCCCTTGCATTTCTGATTGCCGCTAGTTCCTGGGCAGCCGTCCTGCTGGTCATCAACCGCGCTTTATTCCGGCTGAAGTTAATCGAGACCGGCGACCTCGCGACCATTCTCTTCCAGGTGCGAGACGCCGAACGCTTCCGTGAATTGCTGGGAAATTATTCGCGTTGGCGATTCCATCATCCCGGCCCGGATTTATGTATGTCCTGGCTGCTGGGCGACTTCGTTTTTCGCCGCTGTCTGCATCATTTGTCCCGAACCCGCCAACGCGGCGTTCCTGACCATGCTGCTTTTAATGTCGCACTTCTTTTTGCCGCCATCTGGATTTTCCGCCGCGCTTGCACTTCCAGGTTGTTCCTGCCGGCGGCGATGATCGCCGCGTTATGGCTGACCTATGTCATCAACCGAACTCTTTCGCCGGTAGCTACCGTGGATGTGTGGTTCCCCCACATGCTGTTGTATGTCTTCCTGCTGTTTTTCGCACTTTGCGCATCCGTCGGCACCGGTTCCATCAAGGATTTGCCGGTTTTGTTGGTTTGTGCAGGCTTGGTAGTCCACGGGCATGTGGCGCAGGTTTTGTTCGTCAGCGTACTTCTGGCGTGCTCGCTAGTTGGGCTTTACCTTAGCCGACATACGCCACGACGGCTTCACTACTTTCCTCTCGCGGCACCGTAGAGTGTTGTTTGCCTCCGCTGCCCTGTTTCTACTGTTCGCAACTCCGGTCGTTCTTGATCGCCTGCTTAACCACCCCAATAATCTGCATAAAATCCGCACCTACCTGGCGGACCATCGCGGGGAACGCAATGCCCTGCGTGAGTCTGCGAAGTATGAACTCAGCTTCTTCACGTTCACGCCTGATCCGGATGTGGCGATAGAAAACGCGACCGCCGAACAACTCATCTCGGCCGCTGCCGCCAAGCCCTATGTTCTGCTCAACTGGGTAACTGTCCTGGCTCTCGCTGGTGCCGCTCTGGTTATTTTTTCGAGACATACTTTTGTCATCCCGCCGTACCTCGTCTACTGCGCATTCCAGGTTGTCCTGGTGGCGGCCCTATTTTTGTACTGGGCCTTGCGAATTACAGGGCCGCTCTACAATTTCAACGGATTTTTCTTCTATGCCGTACAGTTTGCCGGCCTCTTCATGCTGGTCGCGATCTTACTGAATGGTACGGGGCTGAAGGTCAGCAACACCGTCTCCATGGGACTGGCTTGCGCCGTTCCGTTGCTGATGTTCAGCTCGCCCGGCACGTTTCAACGCATCGCTACCAGCCGCGCCGCGCATCCCTCACTGGAGTTGCAGGTCTTTGCAGCCGAAGCGGAACGCATCGCCGACAACATCCCGCGCCAGTCTCCTCGACTGCGCCTGCATTTCCGGAACGAAGGCTTGAATTGGGCGCTCGCCATGGGCATTGCCAGCCGGTTGCATTGGGCTGGGCAGCCCCTTTGTGTTGATGAACGGTCGGCTATTTGGCTGGAAGATCGCTACGTCTGTCAGCACCTGGAAGGACTCGACAACCTGGCGTTAGCCAGGCCGCCCGCAACATGCGAGCAACCGTGCATCACGGCGCTGCGAGACGACACCTGGTCGGCAACACTCACCCCGTTCCCCGCTCTCAAGCTACCCTTCACCCTCGACACGACGGGAAGTGACAGCTTGATTCTGAATTTCTACGACCCGGAAGATGGTCTCTACGGTCCTGTGTGGTCCAAAAAGCAGTCGATGATTCGCTTCTTGCTGAGCCCGGACTGGAACACCGCTTCCCCCAAGTGCAGGTCGCCATCAAGAGCACGGCCGTTCCCGGTCGACTGGTTGATGTCCTTTTGAACGGCACTAAGATTGGCGCTGTCGAAGGAGACGGGTTGATTACCACGACCTTCCTGGTAGACCAGAACGTGTTTCGCGCCGGCCATGAAAATGAACTACTCTTCAAAACTAACGGCGCTGTCGGCCTCAGAATCGTGTCGGCACAGTTTCAGTCCGTCACTCCGACCCCATGATCCCGCCACCCTAAGGTTTCGCACCTTTCGGCACTTGGAAGGTCCTTGCGGGTGCCCCAGATTTCGCGCCTTTCGAAACCTGGAAGATCATCTCACGGCACGCAGGCGTTACCTTCCCCTTACACCCCTGACGTACAATCCCCTTTATGCAGCCGGAGCAGCGCATCTCGGTCGAGACACAGCGCCACGCGCCTGGTTCCAACCCCGCGGCCATCAAGGGCTCGGTGCTGGGGCTCATCCTGCATGATGTTTGCGAAGAGATCCGCCTGGAAGAGCTGCGCGAAATTCTCGGCGCCCGCCGCCTGGTCCCCAGCTTCAAGCACGCCACGCCCGAGTACCTTCGCTTCCACAATCCCCCGGTCGTCGAGCGCCTGGAACCCATCGTTCTCAGCAGCGGCGAACGCGTCGTGCCGCAGCTCAAGTACTACGAGTACGGTGTCATCAGCGTGCTGCTCGAGTTCGAATTCGAAGCCGACTGGAACGGCCTGGTGCAACTTGCCGCTAGTTGGGTGCCCAGTCCCGAGATGGAGCGGCAGGCGCAGCAGATTATCCGCGGACGCCTCGACAAAATTTCTCCCGCCATGGTGCGCCTCTACCAGGACTGGCTCAGCGAGGATTACTACGTATTCCGCCTGAGCAACGTGCCCGGCAATCCCACCGGCGCCGCCATGATGACGCAACATAGAGCGGAGATTGCTCAGATGTTGCGTGGCGAACGCACCGCGCTGGCCGACTCCATCAGCGAAGACATCAGCAGCTCCAGCCTGCAGTACTATCCTCACGACCTGGTCACCGTGGGCTGGAATGCCGCGCTCATCTACGACACACCCGCGGCGGCGGAAACCACCATCCAGATTCTGGAGTACGCCAACTCCCAGTTGCTGGAGTTTCGCCACTACGACGAATGGCTGACCCGCGAGCTGGCCGGTGTCTACACGCTGGTCAAGCAGCGCGCCGGAATTCTGCGCCGCTGGACGCTGCGTCGCGAGGCCCTGCGCCTCAACGGCATCACCGTCGAAATCACCGAGTTGGCCGAGCGCGCCGACACCGCCATCAAGTTCGTCAGCGACATGTATTCGGCGCGGCTCTATCGCATGACCGCCGCCAAGGTCGGCGTGCCCGAGTACAAAGACCTGGTCAACGAAAAAGTCCGCACCGCCGAATCGCTCTACCGCTTCCTCATCGATGAGTTTCACCAGAGCCGCGGCTTTGTCCTTGAGTTGATGGTGGTCATCATTCTGATCATCGAGCTGTTCTACGTCTTCAAAGGCAAAGGCTAGCGCGACGCATTTTTTTGCACTGCTGTGTAGTCACCCAAACTCCCGCATTCACCTACTGTAGATTTCTCTTCTCCCGGTTGACGGCGGCTCCGCCCGGGTGCAAAATCGCAGCCACGTTGGCGACGCTCCCTCGTCAACCCAACCCCTGCCCCGAGGAGTAGCCATGCCCTCCCTTGCGAAGACCTCCACCAAGCTTGCCTCCGTAGCGTTCCTTGCTCTGCTGATCGTCGCCGGCGCCGCTTCGCCCGCCACAGCGCAGACGTTTCATGTTATTCACACCTTCACCGGAGGCGCGGACGGCGGCAATTCCCTGGCGGGACTGACGGTTGACCGTGCCGGCAATCTGTACGGCACCACCGTCTACGGCGGACAACTGGCAGGCGTGCAGGGCTATGGCATCGTCTTCAAGATGGTTGCAAAGAACGGCAACTGGCTGCTGTCGCCGCTCTACAACTTCCAGTGGGGCCAGGACGGCTCGCGCCCTGCGTCTCCGCCCACCATCGCGCCCGATGGCTCGCTTTATGGCGCCACGCAGTATGGCGCAGGCACCGGATGCTACATCAACTGGGGCTGCGGCACCGTCTATCATCTGCAACCCCCGGCACGCTCCTGCCAGAAAGTACTTTGCTACTGGACCGAAAATGTTCTCTACCGTTTCACCGGATCGGCCGACGGCGGCGAGCCCGGCAGCGGCACGTTGACCTTGGACAGCGCCGGCAATCTCTATGGCACTACCCTGGTAGGCGGACACCAGGCTGGCGGTGTGGTTTATGAAATGGTTAACTCTGGCGGCAACTGGACCCAGAAAGTGCTGTACAGCTTTGACAATCCCGCCAACGGCTTGGAACCGAACTCAAGCGTGATCTTCGACGGGCAAGGTAACCTTTACAGCACAAGCGTAGCAGGAGGGAGCACCGGCCACGGAACGGTATTCACCATGATGCCGGCGGGACTCTCGTCGTGGAACTACTCCAAGCTCTACGACTTCACCACCGACGGCTGGGCTCCAACCGGCGGGGTGATCTGGGGACTGGCGGGCAACTTGTATGGCGCGACCCTGTACGGCGGCCCGGATGGTTCCGGCGAAGTGTACGAGATGACGCCCTCCGGCGGAAGCTGGAACTTCCAAACTCTCTACCAGTTTCAACCGCCTGTCGGCGGAGATTGGGGAGCCTACGGGCCCATGGCCATCGATGCCCAGGGCAACCTGTACGGAACCACCTTGCAGCAGGGCGTCTTCCGGCGAGGCACCATCTTCAAGCTCTCCTATTCCAACGGCGCCTGGCACTACACCAGCCTGCATGAATTCACCGGCGACAGCGACGGATGCAGTCCGTACGGCGGCGTAAGCTTCGATCAGAATGGCAATCTCTTCGGCACCGCTTGGGGTTGCGGCGACGGCGGCTTCGGCGTGGTGTGGGAAGTAACGCCCTGAGACCGCAGAAAAAGGCCGAGTCGCGGAGCGATCTCAGGTAGAGCTGGCCTTTAGGCCAGCGTCTAAGCCACTCCTTCTTGTCAGGTAGAGCTGGCCTTTAGGCCAGCGTCCAAGCCACTCCTTCTTATCAGGTAGAGCTGGCCTTTAGGCCAGCGTCTACGCCACTCATCCGTTTGCTGAGTCGGCTTCAGCCGACGACACCGCAAGTGGATCCCTACCGTCGCACTCTATTCAATTTGTCGTCCGAGAAGATCTCTTGGCAGTGAGGTCTAGCCCACGAATCAAGCGCCAAACGTACGGACGCAACGAAGCGAATTTCCGGGTGGAGTGAAAAGCTTACGGCGCGAAGTACCCGGAGATATCCAGAATCAACTGCGTCAGCCCGGACGCATAGGCGTCAATGTCGCCGTCCGCGGTCGGCACAATCGCCATATTCGACGTCGTCAGCCCGTCGTAGGCATTGAGCGTCGAGACGCCTGGCTGTTGCTGCCCATTGGGCCACAATGTCAGATATCCCAGTGACCCGCTCGGCACTACCGTCGCATTCAGCACGTAGGCCTGGGCACTGCCCGGAGGCGCGCACGGGCTTCCCTCCACATTCACCGTCAACTCGCCGCTGAAGGGCTGCCCATTGTTGCCGCGGGTATCCAGAACGCGGCATGGCGTCGCCGGATAAAACGACAAGCCGCTCCGCCCGGTTGCCCCGTAGTAGCCGTCGATGTCGATGATGAGGTCGGTGTCGTTGTAAGCGAATGCCGAGATCGCCCCACCCAGTCCCGCCGGCACGATCGCCGCATTGGCCACCACGGTGGCCGTAGGATTGTTCAGCGTGGACACCACCGGCTGCTGCTGCCCCTTGGGCCACACCGTCAGATATCCCAGAGGCTGTCCCACCGTGTGGGGCACTACCGTCACATTAAGCGAATAGGCTTGCGGGTTCACTCCCGGCGCCACGCACGGACTCTCCAGTAACGGGAAGTCCCGCGCCACCCCCGCCTTCAAATAGGGACCCGCCAGATCGCCCAAACCATGGCGCGTGTCCACCACGCGGCACGGCGTCACCGGATAGAACTGCGACGATTGCGCATTGGCCGGCGCAAAGTAGCCATCGATGTCGAGGATCACATCGGTCGTGTCTGAGGCGTATACATCCACCGCGCCCAGCGTCCCCGCCGGTACGATGGCGGCGTTCGCCTTAATGCGCCCATCGGGAGAATTCATGGTCGACACTAGCGGCATGTTGGTCCCGTCGGGCCAGATCGTCAGGTAGCCCAGCGGTCCGCGCGGTACCACCGTGACATTCAGCGAAAACGCCTCGTTTGAAGGAATCTGGCAGTTGCCCAACTGCGGCAGCGTGAAACTCTGAAACGTCCCACCTTGTATGGGATTGCCCGTCTGTCGAGTATCGACCAGGCGGCATGGCGTTGCCGGCAGGAATTGCAAGGCGGTCGGTCCGGCCCCGCCAATCACCAACGCATTGTCGGCAGCATAGTCCACCGCATAAACCCGGTTGGTCACCGAATTAGCCGCAATCGCCACCGGATCCTGACCGATGGACAACACCTTGAACGCCAGCGTTGCCCCGTCAATCACCGTAACGCTGTGGCTCTCCGCCCCCGCCACGTAGATCTGGTTGGTGGCCGGATTGACCGCCAGGTCAAAGGGCTCGCCGCCGATGGTAACCATGGTCACGCCGTTGGTCGCGCCATCCACCACGCTTACCGTTCCATCCTGGGCAGCGACATAGATCTTGTTGGTCTGCTGATTGATCGCCACGGCGTCGGGATATTGACCAACTGTCACCGTGGTGAAACCGAGCGTGGCGCCGTCAATTACCGTCAGGACATTGCCGCCAAAAAAAGGCACCTGGATAGCGTAGATTTTGTTGGTGAGCGGATTGACCGCAAGCGCGTACGTCGGAGTGCCCAAGGTAATCGTCGCGGTCGCCAGCGTCGCCCCGTTAATGACGGTCACCGTGTTGTCCGTGGAGCTCGCCACATAAATCTGGTTGGTGATGGAGTTGACGGCAACCGAATCTCCGGCGATGGGCAGCGTACGCATGGTAAGGCTCGCCCCGTCAATGATGGTCAGCGTGCCGAAAGGGCTGGGCACATAAATCGTGTTGGTGATCCCGTTAATTGCCAGCGAAGTTGCGCTGCCGCCGATGGTAAGGTTAGTCACCGCCAGAGTCGCGCCGTCAATCACGCTAAAGCCGGTGCTGGCGTCGTCAGTGACGTAAATCTTGTTGGTCGACGGATCGATGGCCAGCGCCGCCACATCAATCTGCTGCAGGGGCACCGTAGTGGCCTGGTCGGTGACTCCGTCAATGACGGACACGCTTTGGCCGGTCGAATTGCCGACGTAGATCTTGTTGGTCAAGGTATTGACCACTGCCTTCTTGGGAGCAGATCCGACCGGCACAACGTCAAGCAGCGTCTGAGCGAAAACAGCCGGCGACAAAACCGCGAGAAACAAAACCAGAAGCACCAATCTGCGCTGGGACGTAAGCATGGCCCTCCCTTATTAGGCGGCCAGGAGAGAATTAGCTGCCTCACAAGGCTGAATTGTCAGCAGCGTATCACGGAAAATTCTGACGCGTTAACCATTTTGCTACGCGTCCCACAAAGGAGGAGTGAGCTGGGGCTTAGGTTCTTGAACCGGACGACGAGTAGTTGCGCGGCATGGCTTCGGCCAGCAGCAGAACCGCTCCCGCAAACATCATCGTGTCCCAAACGTAATTCACGCTTTCGGTGATTTGCGCCGGGCCATGGTTCGCCAGCAGAATCGGCAGGTAAAACAGGAAGGTCAGCAGTGCCGCCCACGTACCGACCGCAGCCGCCCCGTCACGCGCGCGACGGTTCATCACCAGGGCCACGCCTCCCCCTGCCATCACCACTCCGCTGATCAGCGCCCATAAATAAGGAAGCGGCATCCACGCCGGAGTCAGCTTGGCCAGGGGAACGCCGGGCGCACACAACGGATGCAGGCAATTTTCTACACCGAAGAAAATCAGCGTAAGCCCCACCCACACCCGCGCGACGACAACTAGTGACCGGGAAAGTTCCATCCGCCAGCCCGGCTGATGGATGGCCGCGAACGCCAGCGCTCCGGCAGCGAATAACGCGTCCCGCGTCCCCACTGCCCAGAAGATTCGGTCCCGCGGGTTAGCCACGATGTTGGGAATATGGATGAGCAACACGAACGAGAAAATCATGACCGCCAGCAGGGTACACGCCAGCCCGACCTGCTGCTTGAAGACAAGACTCAAGGACGTGGCGATGAGCGCAACCCCGACCAGGTAGGCAAAAAACAAGTGCGCCGGCATCCAGGCGGGAACCAACTCGGCCAGAAATTGCGCCCCTGAAAGGTGTTCGGCGCCGAAGGTTGCCAATGCGCTGGCCAGGAACACCGGCCCCAGCACTACGAACTTGTAGCGCGCAGGTGCAGCGAAGAATTCTCTTCGGTAAGACACTAGCCCGATCAGGAGAACTACCGTTCCGGAAAACCATGGCCAGAAGTGAAACGCGGACACAGGCACGACCTCCATCCGGCAGGCGGATACTTGCCATCGCAGAGTACACGTTAGCGTGGGTCGCGCGGCCAGACCGTTCCACATTTTGGGATGAACCGCTCGCCCCGGGGAGCAGGCGGCTGGATTCCGGGCGCAGCCTGGAGCAGGCTCCTGATTTCAGGTAGAGCTGGCCTTCAGGCCAGCGTCCTGGCCATTTATTCCCGTCGCCGAGTCGGCTTCAGCCGACGACACCGAGGCTTGGCAAGAACGGCAAGTCCTCATGCCTTCGCGCGACGCGGCTGGATTCCGGGCGCTGCCTGGAGCAGGCTCCTGATTTCAGGTAGAGCTGGCCTTCAGGCCAGCGTCCTGGCCATTTATTCCCGTCGCCGAGCCGGCTTCAGCCGACGACACCGAGTCCTGGCAAGGACGGCAAGTCCTCATGCCTTCACTCGACGTCGCGTGCAACAGAGTGCTCCCAACCTTGACTTGATCAAAACTTCAAGCTGACCCACCATCGTCTAGCCTATAAGGTTGGTCGTGAAGAAGACCTGCTGAACCTGCGCAGGTTTCGGGAGGAAAATGAAAATGGATCGCGTTACCAAATCACTGTTAATCGTCATTGCTCTTCTGCTGGCGATGCTGGTGTTCCGTCCGCTGGCGCAGCCCGCCCCGGTGCGAGCCCAAGCCGAGGAGGGATATCCTTTTTATGTAGAGCCTGGCTTCACCACCATTCGCAAGCCTGACGGCACCGCGCAGATGTATGGCAAGATGGTCGTCGACATGCGCAATGGCGATATCTGGGGCTTTCCCACCCTGACGCAGGGCCCTTACCCAGTCGACCAGGCGCAAACCAAGCCCCCCAAGTCGTACCCAATGTATCTAGGCAAGTTCATGTTCGACAGCGCCAAGCATTGAGTACGAAGCCGTGGCTGAGCCAACGCGGACTGGCAGTTAGCATTTGGCAGTCAGCAGTCAGCACTCAGCGGTCAGCGGTCAGCGCTCAGCAATGAGCAGTCAGCAATCAGCGGTAAGCGGTCAGCGGTGCGCAGTTAGCATTTAGTAGTTAGCGAATAGCGAAGGGCGAACAGCGAAGGGCGATGGACAGTTAGCTGAGTGCTGACTGCTGATTGCTGACTGCTGACTTCTGACTGCTCAGCCAACGAATTCCACCCTCGATTTCTGCCCGATGTTTATACTCTCTCTGGAGCGACTCGCGATGAAGCCCTCTCATTTTGCACTGATCCTCCTTTTCGCCGCCGCGCCTTTGCCGGGCGCAACCCACGCGCCCGCGCTTGCCAACGCCGCTGCGGCCGCGCCGGCATCCAGCACAGCCACCAGTTCCAGCCTCAACATCTCCGTCAGCGGCAGCCCCAAATGGGTCGACACCGGCATGGACGTGAAGGCCGGCGACAAGTTGCACATCACCGCCACGGGCACGGTCACCATGGGCACCAACACCGGCGTCACCGCCGAAGGCGTGGCCCGCGGCTGGACCGACACCCTGCGCGCGCTGATGGTTCCCAGCGCCGGACGCGGCGCGCTGGTCGGACGCATAGGCAGCAGCGATGCGGCTACCCCATTCTTCGTCGGCGCCGACGGCACCGTCCAGGCGCCCATCGACGGACGCCTCTTCCTCGGCATCAACACCGACTCCATGCAGACGCCCGACGGCAAGTTTGCGGTGCACATTGATCGCACCGCCAGCAGCGCAGCCGTGGCTAGCGGAGCGGCCGCCGCCCAGGGCAAGTACGACTTTGCCCCGTTGTTCAAAGAGCTCGACGCCAAGCTTCCCTATCGGGTTACCGACAAGCCCGAGGGCGGCAATCCCGGCGACTTGGTCAACTTCGTCATCGTCGGCACCGAGACCCAGGTGACCACCGGTCTGAAGGACGCAGGCTGGCTTCCCGCCGACAAAACCAACACTGACGCCGTGGTCAGCGCGCTGATGGCAACGCTGCAGAAAAATGTTTACGTCACCGTGCCCATGAGCATCCTCTACCTCTTCGGCCGAGCCCAGGACTTCGGCTATGAGCGCGCCGAGGCGTTGATGGTGGCTGCGCAACGCAACCACTTCCGCATCTGGCAGGCAGCCTTCAAGTCGCCGCAAAATCAGCCCATCTGGGTGGGCGCCGGCACCCACGACATCGGCATTGAAAAGGACCAGCGCTCGGCCAACGCCATCACCCACAAAATCGACCAGGACGTCGACAACGAGCGCGACTTCATCGCGGCCACCCTGCAGCAGGCCGGGCAGGTCGAAGCCATGTCGTACATGACGCGCTCCAACCCCATCAAGTCCACCAAGACGGCCACCGGCGGCGAGATCAAGTCTGACGGCCGTGTGCTGGTCATCATCCTCAAGGGCGCGCAAAAATAAATCAGGGACTTGAAGCGGCACGGCTTCAGCCGTGTCGTCACAAGTCCCTTAAATTTGTCATCCCGAGGAGGACTTTCGTCCGACGAGGGATCTGGTCCCTATCGCTGCGTGAATGCCGCCGCTCCGCGGCCGGCTTGAAGGGTTCTGTCAGGGCAGGGCTTCAGCCGTGCCGATATGCGCTTTGTTTCATTGATCCCCATTTCTACGACGTGTGCAGGTCGCGGCGGATCAACGTCGCGTCCAGGAAGAACCCCACCCCCATCGCCAGCGGGATAACGCCGAACGCTGCGGCTACCCAGGCGTCGTGCTCAACCCGCGCCACCAGCGAGAAAGCCAACATGTAGCCGATCGCCAGGCTGGTCAGCAGAATGCCGTTGCGCCGCGACCGCGCAGCCTGCGACAACTCCGGTTCCATGGGAACATCGATGCCGCGCGCGATAGCGGCCAGGCGTTCTTCGGTGCGCAAGCGGCGCACCCGAAAGTACGTGTACATTGCGGCCATGGGAATCCCCAGGGCCATCACCACTGCCGCGAATCCTACAATATTTCCGTCCATCTTCCACTCCTTCCGCGGCGGCCTTGGCCGCTCGACTCGTCCGCATTCGCCGGACAGTCCAAGTTACGGAAAGAGCAGAACGAAAGTTCCCTGACTTTTTGGCCGTTCAGGATTTGGGGTTTGCCAACGCTTCCGCTTTGCGGATGGCAGCCTCGTGGGTGTCGTACGCCACCAGGGCCAGGCGCGCTCCGTCTTTCGCCAGGCTGGTGCTCATCTTCTTCTCCGCTTCGGCGAACTTGTCCTCGGCATCTTCATGCGCGTTGTAGGCCTCGTCGTCGGCCTCCACAATGCGGTGAGCAGCCGCCAGCGTCTTAGGATCGCTGGCCGCATGCTTCCTTCTTCGCAGCTTTCGCAGCTTGGCGCTTGCCGCCGTCGCCGTTTTCGCTGACCAGCTGATTGTAGGCAATCTTCAGCTCGTCACTCCAGCTCGCCTTCACCTTCTGTTCCAGATCATCCAGCGCCGCCCGCGCCTCGTCGGCAACCTCGCGCACCCGTTTCTTTTCCGTCATCCATTTAAAAACGCCCCATTCCTGACCTTCGGTCATGATGGCGCGGGCCTTTTCCACTGCGGCAAGTTTCTTCATTCCAACCTCGGGGAGATGTCCCATCGCAATACCATTCGCGGGAGCAACGTCTTCGCTTTCCCCGCTTGGGACCAAACCTTTATGGTATGTTCCCGAAGAACGATTTTCACCTCAGTGTCACAAAAGGATGTGACCACGCTCCCGATTCGGGAAGGTCTGCTGTCATCTCGCAAATCGGCGGTTTACTCGCGCCTCAAATCGGCGCAGCCTTGCGGGGAGAAGTTTTTGGAGGATTCATGAGCACTTTTCTACGTGCCCTTGCGTTGACCACGATCGCGGTACTTTCCCTCAACGCTCAGCAGGCCGCGCCCGCCACCGTCGGCTACACCCTCACCGTGATTGCCGAAGGCGTGAGCCAGCCGGGTGGCAACATCGGCGTGCTGGTTTTCAACTCCGATAAAGGCTGGGCCGAAGATCGCACTATCGCGTTGAAAGACATTATTGTTCCCGCGCAACCCGGCACGGTGAAAGTGGTCATCCCCAACCTGCCCGCGGGCGAATACGCTCTGTCACTGCTCCACGACGTCAACCAGAATCACAAAATGGACCGCAACTGGATGGGCAAGCCCACCGAGCAATGGGGCCTGTCGAATAATCCCCACGCCACCATCAAGACCCCGTCGTACAACACGTGCAAGTTCCAGTTGAAAGGCGATCAGGAAATTCACATCAAGATGCAAATGTAGGCAGGCAGTGGCTGGTGGTCGGTTGTGGATGCTGGGCGCCCCATTCGAGCCTCTTTTGCTTGAGTGGGGATTTTTGAAGACCCCGACTTCAATCGCTGACCCGATAGAAAACCGGGTGCCCCATTCAAGCCTCTTTTGCTTGAGTGGGGATCTTCAAACTCTCCACGACCATCCCCACAATTCCGTACACAACAGCGTTCCCCAGCATCACCCAGTAGAACCGTAGCGCGACCGGCAGATTCACCACAGGACAACTCACCCGCGCCAGCATCACCATCGGCGAGAATGTGGCTCCGGCAGGAAACAGGTAGAGCGCCCAAAATCCCGCAATCAACAATCCGGCAGTGGCCCACAGGACAACGCGAACATTCATGAGCGTCGCTCCTCCCCAAACACACCTACGATACGCCTCGGCATATCCATGGTTTTGCCGTGTCCGTACTGGCATTTTGCATCATTTGTCGCTTGTATACTCTGAAGAAATACGGAAAGGTCTAGCATAGATGCTCTGTTGGCCAGATGTCTGGGACCAAATCAAGAATTTCGGGCCGATGATGAGCGGCTTTGTTTTACTCCTTGGATACGCCGTGTTGGTTGCTCTGCTGCTCTGGGCACCGATGCTAAGAAAACGTTGGCTGCGGATGACTTCGCGTCTCCTCGGCGTTGCAGGGCTCGTACCGCTCGTTGTTGCAATCGTCGCCATCCTTCTCGGGATCGCGTTGAATGCAGGTAATCCGCCTGCCAAGATACGCGTGACTAGGTCAACCGACGGCCAAGAGGCCAAGCTGACCTACAGAGCTGGTTTTCTCGGTCGAGACCATACCGATGTGACGCTTAAGCGTAATGGGTGCTGCCGGCATACTACCGTTTTCTCGCATAGCGGCCCAAGCTGGTTTGACGATCCGAAGGTCGAATGGCTCGGCAACCATCACCTATACATCACTTACCACTCTCGTCCTGATGATCCGCAACAGTGCGACGGCAAAGCGGGAGAGATCACGATTACTTGCGTTTCCTCTCCGTGGCCAGACTCGTCCCCGTCTTCCCAGGTCTCCCCATAGTTCCAAACAAGTGAGGCCGCCGGCCATCTCTCACCATGCGGCCGCGCACCCATTAAAAATTCTTTTGCTTGAGCTGGCGATTTTCGTAACCTTCACCAGTTAGTTGACTTGTTCCCTCCGGTGCGTTATCAATAAAACCATCTTCAGGGTGAAGGAGTTCACCCCTAACCGCTGTCCTTCCGAAGTCCGGGACAGATGATGACTCCTGACAAGGCACACTTGTCGCGGAGTCATATTTCCCCGGCAAGTTCCAGCCAAACAAAAGTAGTGGGCCCCGCGCTTGACGTGTGAGCGGTTGCAACGCTCGCCCACATCACCGTCAGCGAGGAAGGAAGGTACGTTTTGCTCAAGTACGTCATGATCGGGATCGGCGGCGTCACCGGCGCCATTGCCCGCTACCTGGTCGGCAACTATATCGGCAGCCGCTATGGTGTCCGCTTTCCCTACGGCACGTTCGTCATCAACCTCAGCGGATCGTTCCTGGTGGGGCTCACCATGACCCTCTTCTCCCGCACCGCGGTCAATCCCAACTGGCGCTACCTCATCCCCATCGGCTTCATCGGCGCGTACACCACGTTCTCCACCTTTGAGTACGAGACACTGCAAGCCTTGCAGGCCGGTCAGGTGGTCGTCGCCGCCTTGAATGTCGGCCTCAGCGTGGTGCTGGGATTTCTGGCTGTCTGGGCCGGCACCGTCCTTGGCCGGGTGGCCGCTTGATAGGAAGGACTATGCTTATCCTTGGCAGTCGCCAGCCAGCCAGTCGCACCATCACCGCAACCTTTCACCAGGAGGACAGGTGCTAACCAGCGGACCAGCCAAACGCGTCAGCATTTACGTCATGGAAGGCCAGACTTATCACGGCACCGCCTGCCATGCCGCCATTCTCGACTACCTGTTCTTTCGCGGCATCTCCGGCGCCACCGTCACCCGCGGCATCGCCGGCTTCGGCCTCGATCACAAGTTGCATAACAGCGCCTCGGTCGAACTCTCCGACCAGATGCCCATCAAGATCGAGTTCCTCGAAACCCGCGAGCGCACCCAGGAAGTTCTCCCCAAGCTGACCGAGATCGCCGGCCACGGCCTCATCGAGGTGCAGGACACCACGGTCATCAGCCCCTCGACCTCCGACGCGAAGGAACGCGCGCCCCTGCCCGCGGCCAAGCTGGAGTCGACCGCCAAGATGATGCGCATCCTCATCGGCGAGCAGGATCGCTGGCAGGACAAGCCGCTCTACGAGGCGCTGGTGCACGCGCTGCGGGCCAACGAAATCGCAGGCGTCACCGTGTATCGCGGAATTCTGGGCTACGGCGCCAATCGCCGCATGCACAAAGACTCCGCGCTGAAGCTTTCGCACGACGCGCCCATTCTGCTGACCGTCGTCGACAGCGAAGCCAAGCTGCGCGCCTTCTTCCCCGTGCTCGACCAGATGGTGAAGCAGGGCGTGGTGGCGCTGTCGGACGTCGAGGTCATCAAGTATTCCCACGCCCAACCGCTGCCGGAAGCCGGGGAGGCGCGGGAATGAAGCTCACCGGGCAAGCCAAGATGTTGCGCATTCATTTCGGCGAGAAAGACCAGTGGCAGGGCAAGCCGCTGTACGAGGCCATCGTGGAGCGCTGCCGCCAGCTCGACATCGCCGGCGCCACCGTGCTGCGCGGCATCGAAGGCTACGGCGCCAGCACCATGATCCGCCGCGCCCACCTGTTCCAGTTCTCTTCCGACGCCCCGATCCTGGTCCAAATCATCGACACCGAAGAAAATCTAAAGCGCCTGCTCCCCGCCCTCGACGAAATGGTCTCCGAAGGCATGATCGCCATCTCCGACGTCGAGGTCATCAAGTACGTCCACCAGGAAGGCCGGCACCCGCAGAAATAAAAAGTAGCGCAGTTCCGCAGTTAGTGGTCGCTGTTTGGTGGTCGGTGGTAAGTGGTTAGACTCCGCAGTACCTGTCATCTGAGCGCCAGCGAAGGACCCTATAGCCGGCACAGAGCGCTATCTGTAAAGCATGTGCTATCGAGTTTCGTCGGTGAAAGCCCGGGTCCATTGATGCCATGGCAAGATGAAGTGCCGCTGGGAGTGCTTCAGCGGCGGAGAACAGCACGTGGAACGGAATCGAGCTCCGCCTGGGAGTAATACCTCGATGGAAGTGGCAACCTGGAAATTTCCGAAAGCCTCAAAGTCAGACCGGCGCGTCTCGACTCCTTTGAAGTATGTTCTTAATAACAGGCCGCGTTCGTTAAACCAATATGCGCGTGCCTGTTGCGGATCAAGCTTGCCAGCAGGACTTTCGTAGCCAGCGAGCAAACGGAATGTGCTTTGCTCTCCGATCGTGTCCCGTTTGATTTTCCAGTCGGACTCAACAAACGAATCGACAGCAGGAATTGGCTCCATAACTTTCAGGATCAGTCGCAGAATCCCTGAATCCGGACCTTCGGCCAATTGATATCGCTGTTCACCGCTCCCCGTCCGAATGTATCGACTCGTGCCGACCGAAGCCTCGCGTCGCCACTGACTGTCATTTATCCATAAATCGACATACTCGCCTTCAGCTACTTCACCGTCGCTCAGCACCGCATGAAACACTGCACGCAGTCGGTACGGCTCTCCTCGTCCAGCACTTGGAAAGCAACAAGTTTGCCCTTTATCAAAGTAAAATCTGGCACTCTCAAAGCTTTCAGCAACTGCCGGCCGAGGTCATGAATGGGACGTGATTCGAGACACTCTTCACCGACTTCGCCAACCTACACGCTGGAAGTGGGCAGCATATTCCTTCAATCCGCGCAGGGACAGGACGTTGTGCTGGATGTGCTGGACTATGGCTCCAGCACGGGACAATGGCTGGCCGTCGGCCTGCCGAGAAAACAAGTACCGGCTCCGTAGGTAGAGGTTGAGCCAAACGAGAAGTACCCCACTTAAACGATTCAGCTTAAGTGGGGTACTTGTTATTGTCGCAAGAGGACTCAAATTACAAACATTTGAGTTTGATTTTCTCTGTGTCCTCTGTGCCTCTGTGGTGAAACCGATTCTTACTGAGCGAACGTCTTCTCCCGCTGCGTGTAATGCTTCTGGAAGTAATCGCGATACTGGCCGCTGCGCACGTCGTCCAGCCACTGCTGATTGTCGCGGTACCAGGCGATGGTATCCGCCAGCCCTTGCGGGAACTCCACCTGCGCCTTCCATCCCAGTTCGCGCTCCAGCTTGTTGCAATCGATGGCATAGCGCAGATCGTGGCCCGGCCGATCGGTAACAAACTGGATCAGGTCTTCCGACTTGCCCAGCGCCTTCAAGATCAGCTTGGCCACTTCCAGGTTGCGCATCTCGCAGCCGCCGCCAATGTTGTAGACCTCGCCCTCGCGACCCTTGGTCAGCACCGTCTCCAGCGCGCTGCAATGATCGCTGACGTGAATCCAGTCGCGCACGTTGCTGCCCTTGCCGTACACCGGCAGCTTCTGCCCCGCCATGGTTTGCGCAATCATCAGCGGAATAAACTTCTCCGGAAACTGATACGGCCCGTAGTTATTGGAGCAGCGGGTGACGATTGCCGGGAAACTTATGCGTCCGCACATAGGCCAGCACCAGCAGGTCCGACGACGCCTTGGTCGCGGCATACGGGCTGTTCGGCTGCAGCGGCGAATCTTCGCGAGAACAGGCCTTCCTCGCCCAGGCTGCCGTACACCTCGTCGGTGCTGACGTGCACAAAGCGCGGCACGCCCGCAGCGCGGCACGCCTGCAGCATGTTGTGGGTGCCGTCGACATTGGTGCGCACAAACGCCGACGCGTCTTCGATGCTGCGGTCCACGTGGCTCTCGGCGGCAAAGTGAATGACCGCGTCGCAGCCCCGCACCTGCTCCACCACCGCCGCGATCGCAGATGTCCATCTGCACGAACGAGCAGCGGCCTTCGCCCAGCTCCGGCTCAAGGTTCTTCAGGTTGCCCGCGTAGGTCAGCTTGTCCAGCACCACCAGCTTCCAGTCCGGATGCTTGGCCAGCGTCTGGTGCACAAAGTTCGAGCCGATAAATCCTGCGCCGCCGGTCACCAGTAGCTTCATGCGCCACGCACCGCGGACCGCCTCAGGCGTTCCGCGTAACACTTTTTCGCGAACCTTGTTACTGGCATGCCACAGCGATTCGAACGTGCCGGCATCGGTCCACCAGCCTTCCAACTGGCTGTGATGCAGCGTGCCCTCTTCGATGTAGCTGTTGTTCACGTCGGTGATTTCGTATTCGCCGCGGCCCGAGGGCTTCAGCCGGCGAATGCGGTCGAATACCGTCACGTCGTAGAAGTAGACGCCGATGACCGCGTACGACGACTGCGGCTTCTTGGGCTTCTCTTCAATGCGAATGATGCGCTCGTTCTCGAACACCGGCACCCCAAAGCGCTCCGGATCGGTCACTTCTTTCAGCATGACCATCGCGCCTTTTTCCAGCTCCTCGAACTTGCGCGCCGCGTCTTTAATATCGCCCTCGATAATGTTGTCGCCCAGCACCACGCAAATGCTGTCGCCCTTGGCCCACGGTTCGGCCAGGCGCAGCGCATCGGCAATGCCGGCCTCGCCTTCCTGGTAAGCGAAGCTCAGCTGTTGCAGGCCGAACTCCTTGCCGTTCTGCAGCAGCCGCAGGAAGTCGCCCGCGTTGTGGCCGCCGGTAACGATCAGGATGTCGCGAATGCCCGCGTCCACCAGAATCTGCAGCGGATAGAAAATCATGGGTTTGTCGTACACCGGGAGCAGGTGCTTGTTGGTAACGCGCGTCAATGGCGACAGGCGCGAGCCAATACCGCCTGCCAGGACAATGCCCTTCATAGGTCTCCATTCATTTGCCGTGAACAGTGCGAAGTACAACTTCCACTGGCGCATCCGCCCGGGGGCTTGCGGAACCACGCCACCTAAGCACGCAAGAAGACAGCCTGTTCAGGAATCGAGTAACACAAGATTATCCGCGAATCGCATCCTGCATGGCAAGCCGTAGTTGGCTTTGCCATTCTGGCATGAAAATGCCAAAAGCCGCCTGCACCTTCTCGTTGGCCAGCACCGAATTATGCGGCCGCTTCGCCGGCGTCTGGTATTCCTCGCTCCGGATAGGCACCACCCGTTTCACCTTCAGGGGAGCGCTGAATCCGCCAATGGCCGCCGGCCACGCGCAACAGTCTTCATGTTCATTGACGATGGCTTCGGCAAACTCTGCCCACGAGGTGCGCCCCGCCGAGGTGAGATGAAAAATACCGTCCGGGCCACCGAAAGCCCGACCCGGAGAATCGCCGGCCTGGCTGCGTGTTTCTGTGCCGCGATGGTTCAGCTTTTGCGCCAGGATGGCGGCGGTCGCTTCCGCAATGGTCCGCGCCCACGTCGGCGCACCGAACTGGTCGCCCACCATCCGCAGCTCTTCCCGTTCTCGCGCCAGCCGTAACACGGTTTGCAGAAAGTTCTTACCGCGGACGTCGTACACCCACGTGGTCCGCAGGATCACGTACGCGCAGCCGCTGGCCGCAATGCCCTGCTCGCCTTCCAGCTTGGTCTGGCCGTAAACGTTGAGCGGACCGGTTGCATCGTCTTCAACATAAGGATCGGTCTTGTTGCCGTCGAAAACGTAGTCGGTGGAGTAGTGAATCAGCAGAGCCGCCGCTCTTCGCCAGCTCCTGCGCCATGTGCACGGGAGCCGCGGCATTGATGGCCTGTGCCAGCCCGGGCTCGCTCTCCGCCTTATCGACCGCAGTGTAGGCCGCGGCGTTCACCACGATGTCGGCCGCCGAATCGCGTACAGGCTCGCGACACCGCCTCCGGATCGCCCAGGTCGAGTTGCTCGCGCGTAAAGGCCGTCACTTCGCCCAGCGGCGCCAGCGTGCGCTGCAAATGCCAGCCCACCTGGCCATTCGCACCTGTGATGAGCAGACGGAGGCTCATGGCTGGTAGCGCGGGAGTTGGTCCTGCGCAATTTGCGCCAGCGGAAGATACCGCAGGTCTTTGTCCGACAGGATGGGCGAGGCGATCTGCCAGTCGATGCCGATAGCGGGATCGTTCCACAGCACGCCGCGATCGTCGCTGGCGTCGAAGTAGTCGCTGCACTTGTACAGGAAGTCGGCGGTCTCCGAGCGCACCACAAAGCCGTGCGCGAATCCCTTGGGGACGAACAATTCCTGGCGGTTCTCCGCCGACAGCACCACGGCGACGCCTTGCCGAAGTGCGGCGAACCCAGGCGAACATCGACCGCAATGTCGAGCACCTCGCCCTGCGACACGCGGCACAGCTTGGCCTGCGGCCGGCGCAATTGGTAGTGCAGCCCGCGCAGCACGCCGCGCGACGAATGCGAATGGTTGTCCTGCACGAAGCTTTCGCCAATCCCGGCTTCGGCCATGGTGTTCTGCGCGATAGGTTTCCATGAAGAAGCCGCGAGGGTCCTCAAACACGCGAGGCTTCACCAGCAACACTCCCGGCAGTGCGGTCTCGATGATCTGCAAGTTTCCTGTCCCGGTTACAAGGGTAGCCACTATTGTAGGCGCTCAGGCAGTTTGCAGCCTGGAAGCTCGCCGGCGGCGCGCCTCTCGGTCTGCTTCGCCCGCGACGATTATAATTGCGTGCTCCCGCGAAAACTATGCGCTGCTCCGCCATTGTCGTGACCTATAACTCCGGCGCGACCATCGCCGCCTGCCTGGAGGCGCTCACCCGCGAAGATTGCGAGGTTGTCGTGGTCGACAACGCCTCCGCCGACGACACCGTCCGCCAGGTGGAGGAGTTCGTGGCCTGGCATCCGGTGCGCCTCATCGCCAACGATCACAATGCCGGATTCGGCGCAGCCGTAAACCAGGGAGCCCGCGAAGCCACCGGCGATGTTCTCCTGGTGCTGAATCCCGACGCCATTGCCGAACCCGGCGCCGTCGCCGCCATCTTGCGCTGTATCGAGTCGACTCATGCCGGCGCAGTCGGAGGCGCGCTGCTGGAAGACAACGGCCAGCCGGCGCGCGGCTTTGCCTTCCGCCGCATTCCTACCGTCACCGCGCTCGTCTGCGAAATCGTGCTCTTCAATCAGCTGTGGCCGGGAAATCCGGTCAATCGCCGCTATCGCTGTCTCGATGCCGATTACACCCGCCAGCAGGAGGTTGAGCAGCCGGCTGGCGCGTGTCTGGCGGTAACTCGCACAGCGTGGGATGCCGTAGGCGGCTTCGATGAGCAGTTTTACCCGGTGTGGTTCGAAGATGTTGACCTGTGCCAGCGCCTGCTTGCTCGCGGGGAGAAGATTTTTTACTGCCCCGGTGCGCGCTTCCAGCATTCCGGCGCCCACAGCGTGGGACAACTCTCTTTCCGCGACAAACAGCTTTTCTGGTACCGCAACCTGCTGCGCTACGCGCGCAAGCACTTTTCCAAATTTCAGATATTGCTCCTGCGCCTGGCCATCCTCAAGGGAATGTTCTATCGCTCGGTCGCCGCACTTTTTGGCGCCAGAAAAGTTCCTCTGGGCGAAGCCCTGGCAGCATACTGGAACGTGGTTCGCAACGCTTAACCTTACCCTCTTAGCCTCTATCCTTCAGAAATCGTCTTCCGGGATACCGGCATCGTCATCGACTGGGATTTGCCGGAGTCAATCTGGCGCTCCGCGGGACGGGCCTTCCAGAAATATGCAGCTCGCCGGAGAGCGCAGTCGAGCGCCCCCCGTCGCATCCTGGCCGATTTCCTCATCGGCGCCCACGCTTATGAGCTCGATTATCGCCTGCTCACACTCGATAATCGTCTTTACCGTGCGTCCTTCCCAAAACTTGGACTCGTCGGAATGTAGCACTAGCCGTTTGGATCCAACCAGCAAAGTCTACTTCTCCGCAACCCCTTTCAAATTGGCCAAGCCATCTTCGAAATGCTTGCCCATCATCTTGTCCATGTTGGTCACCACGCTCATCACCTTCATGATGTAGAGATTGCTTCCGCTCATGCTCCAGGTCACGCTGGTTCCGCTGCCGTCAGGCGTCAGGACAAACTGGTTCACGTTGTGTGCGGCAAGCGGCTTTATAAAGTCCACCTTCACCGCAACTTTGCTGGAGGGCACTGACTCCACAATCTCCATGCGCCCTTTGCCGGCGCTGCCCTTGGCACTCCAGTCGCAAACCGCTCCCACTCCGCTTTCGGCCCCGCTAAAGCTGCGCGTCATGGTCGGATCTTCGCGGTCCTGCGGCGCCCACCGGCTCCAGTTATGAAGATCGTTGATCAGCGCGAAGACCCGCTCCGGCGGCGCGGCAATGCGGATCGATCGCTCGACATGAAACGTATTGGGACGGGTGGCCGCGAAGATCAGCACCAAGGCAGCCAGCACCGCGAGGATGATGAGAATTTTTAGGATCATAGTTAGTCCGTCCTACTCAGGACCCAAAATGAACAGACTAAACGCTGTTTACCGCGCCGCCTATGCAAAGCGGACTACGGCGAACTATCTTTTCCGTACTGGAAAATTCACTTGGATTGCTATCGAGTCTTGCGGCTTGCCGATTGGCTCGGCAGGAACGGCAAAAGCTTATCCCTATTCATCCTGGTGAACAATAGGGTTCTGGAAGTTACCAATATTTTCCGGATTAAAACAAGGAAGCTCGAAAACACCCTTGCAACTTTGCAGGTTTAAGTCATAATGGCCGGCGCAGAGGTGCTGCCATGAAGCTTCGTCTCATTACCCTTACGCTAATTTGTCTGGCGCTGGCCGCCATTCCGGCCACGGCCGGCACGGTTTACGACGATGGTCCCATTAACGGCACGGTCGATGCATGGACCATCAACTTTGGCTTCGCTATTGGCGATACATTTACTGTGTCGGCTGGCACCAGCACCCTTACCGGCCTTACGTTTGGAGCATGGCTAACCCCCGGCGACACGCTGGAGACGGTAGAAGTCATGATGACTTCCCAAGCCTTCGGCGGCACCGTCTACTTCGACCAGACGGTTAGCTTCAGCGCGTCGGGTTGCACCGTCAATGGGTTTGGCTATGACGTCTGCACTGAAACCGGCATGTTCCACGGGCCAACCTTGGCCAACGGAACGTACTGGCTGGAGATGCAGAATGCCGTAGTGAACAACGGTGATCCAGTTTACTGGGACGAGAACTCCGGCATAGGCTGCACCTCACCCGGCTGTCCGTCGGAAGCAACCTGCCCCGGCTGCATTCTCAAGAAGGACGGTGGCAATCTGCCTCCTGAATCCTTCACCCTGTATGGCAACGTTCAAGGCACAACTCCCGAGCCGGGCAGCTTCCTGTTGTTCGGATCAGGAGTTCTCACCGTGGTCGGCCTGGTGCGCCGCCGCTTCCGCTAGCCAGCAAGGATTGTTGCTGGTTAACGGCATGCCGACTGGCTCGCCACGAACCGCAAAAGCTTATTCCTTTTCATCCGGGTCGACGCTAAGGCGCTGCACGTTGCAACGTCTTTTCGGACGAAAGGGTACGGAGAACACCCTTGCATCTTTGCAGGTTTAAGTCATAATGGCCGGCGCAGAGGTGCTGCCATGAAGCTTCGTCTCATCATCCTGGCGTTAATTTGTTTGATACTGGCCGCCATTCCGGCCAAGGCCGGCACGGTCTACGACGATGGTCCCATTAACGGCACAGTCAATGCATGGAACATCAGCTTTGGCTACGCTATTGGCGATACATTTACTGTGTCGGCTGGCACCAGCACCCTTACCGGCCTTACGTTTGGAGCATGGCTAACCCCCGGCGACACGCTGGAGACGGTAGAAGTCACGATGACTTCCCAAGCCTTCGGCGGCACCGTCTACTTCGACCAGACAGTTAGCTTCAGCGCGTCGGGTTGCACCGTCAACGGGTTTGGCTATGACGTCTGCACTGAAACCGGCATGTTCCACGGGCCAACCTTGGCCAACGGAACGTATTGGCTGGAGATGCAGAATGCCGTAGTGAACAACGGCGATCCAGTTTACTGGGATGAGAACTCCGGCATAGGCTGTACCTCACCCGGCTGTCCGTCGGAAGCAACCTGCCCCGACTGCATTCTCAAGAAGGACGGTGGCGATCTGCCTCCTGAATCTTTCACCCTGTATGGCAACGTTCAAGGCACAACGCCCGAGCCGGGCAGCTTCCTGTTATTCGGATCAGGAGTTCTCACCGTGGTCGGCCTGGTGCGCCGCCGCTTCCGCTAGCGCGAAAAGGTTATCGCTGGTACCGATGTCACTAAGGAAGTGTCATCCCGACCAGGGGGAAACGATGCTCGGGCTTCACCGCTTCCCCAAAGAAATGTCATCCTGAGCGAAGCGAAGGACCCCTACCCCCGGCAAACTCTCCCGGCAACGAGCCCCACAAGAAGTGCTATCCCGACCGGAGCGGAGGCGAAGCCGCTCCCCTAACGAAGTATCATCCCGACCGGAGTGAAGCGGAGTGTAGGCGGGTACTGATTTGAAGCGGGTCTCCCGTGCGGCGATTAAAAATCAGGATAGCGTCGTCAGGTCACTAGACTTACTTCCCCGCGGCAGCCTGATCGGCCAGCAGCACGGCTTGCGCCTGGCTGATGCGGCCCGCGGGCACCGAGGGATCGGCGGCCACCAGCTTCGGGTACGCCGTAACTTTATCGGCGCCGGTCACCAGCCACAAGATGCGACGCGCCCGATTGATCACGGGATACGTCAACGTCATGCGACGGCGTCCCTGATATTCACCGGTGATGGCGACATCGCGGTCGGTCACCTCCAGCACCGGATCGCCGGGAATCAGCGACGCGGTGTGGCCGTCCGGCCCCAGCCCCAGGTGCGCCAGGTCCAGCACCGGCCATTTGCCGCAAACACTCTCCAGTGTGTGCGAGTACTGGCGGGCTGCGGCTTGGGCATCGGGCAACTCCACCGGCATGGCGTAAATGTGGTCGGGCGGCAGCGGTGCGTGGTCCAGCAGGCTGGCCCGCAGATGCGTAAGGTTGCGGTCAGGATCGCCCGGCGGCGCGATGCGCTCGTCGATCTGGAACACATGCACGTTGGCCCAGGGCACGTCTTCGTTGGCCAGGTCGGCCAGCATCACCCACGGACTCTTGCCTCCACTGACCGCCATGGCGAAGCGACCGCGCGCGGCCACCGCGGCCCGCGCATCGGCGGCGATGATGGAAGCCGCTTTCTGGGCGACGGTGGCTTCGTCGGGAAAGATTTCAACGTTCATGGGGTCTCCATTGGTGAGCGTCGAAACAACAGATTCCTCGTCAGACCGAAATCATCCTCGGGATGACAAAGGACAGTGGGTTGAAAGAGACGGCCTTCAGGCCGTCCGTTCGATACCAGCAAACCCTCTGTGCCCTTTGTGCCTCTGTGGTGAAAGCGCTTTCTACTTCCCGGCAGCCTTCTCCAGGTGTCCGCCGAACTCGAAGCGCATGGCCGATAGCAGCTTGTCGGCGAAGTCGGCTTCGCCGCGCGAACTGAAGCGCTCATACAGCGCGGTCGTCAGCACCGGCGACGGCACGGCCTCGTCGATCGACGCCTTGATCGTCCAGCGCCCTTCCCCGGAATCGGAAACACGCCCTTCAAACTTCGTCAGCTTGGGATCGTTGATCAGCGCCGACGCGGTCAAATCCAGCAGCCAGGAAGCGATCACGCTGCCGCGACGCCACACTTCGGCTACGTCCGGCAGGTTGAAGTCGTACATGTAATGCTCGGGATCGCGCAGTGGCGTGGTCTCAGCGTCAACTTCGCCCTTCTGCTTGCCGATGTTCGCCGTCTTGATGATGTTCAAGCCTTCGGCATACGCGGCCATGATGCCGTACTCAATGCCGTTATGCACCATCTTGACGAAGTGCCCGCCGCCATTGCCGCCGCAGTGCAGGTAGCCGTCTTCCGAGGTGCCGCCCTTCACCTTCTCGCGCCCGGGAGTGCGATCGATGGTGCCGCGTCCGGGAGCCAGCGTCTTGAAGATGGGATCCAGATGTTGCACTGTCGCCTGCTCGCCGCCAATCATCATGCAGTAGCCGCGCTCCAGCCCCCATACGCCTCCGCTGGTGCCCACATCGACATAGTGAATGCCCTTGGGCGCAAGCTCTTTCGCCCGCCGAATGTCGTCGATGTAATAGGAGTTGCCGCCGTCGATCAGGATGTCATCTTTGTCCAGATGCGGCAGGATGCCGGCAATGGTCTCGTCCACCGCTCCGGCAGGAACCATCATCCATATGGCGCGCGGCTTACTGAGCTTGCCGACGAAATCGGCCAGCGAAGACGAGCCCACCGCCTTCTCCTTTACCAGCTCTTCCACCGCTTTGGGGAACATGTCGAACACCACGCACTCGTGTCCCGCCTTCATCAAACGGCGCACCATGTTGGCGCCCATACGTCCCAGCCCTACCATTCCTAGTTGCATCGTCTGACTCCTATCGCGAATTTATGGAATTGCAGAAAATCGTGTTCACCACAGAGGCACCGAGAGCACAGAGGCAAGACATTTGGAATCATAAAGTCGAAGAGTCACCAAAAACTTCCTCATCTTCAGCTTCGATTAGACGCGGCGAAAATCACATTGTGTCTGCGAGACGCTCGACTGATATCAATTGCCTTTCTCCGTGTCTCTGTGCCTCTGTGGTGAATTCCTACTTCGTGCCCTGCGCCAGCGCCATGCTCTTGGACTCGATGACCTTCAGCAGTTCCGTCCAGGAAGTCACGAACGACTTGGCTCCCTCTTCCTGCAGCTGCGCGGCCAGCGCGTCGATGTCCACACCCGCCTTGGCGAAGTCGGCCAAAACCTTCTCGCTGTCGCCGCCATCGGTCGGCATCACGCCGCCCACTTCCCCATGATCGGCCATCGCCAGCAGCGTATTTTCCGGCATGGTGTTGACCGTGTTGGGCGCAGCCAGCGCCTTGATGTACAGAATGTCGGAGGACTTGGGGTCCTTGGTTCCCGTGCTGGCCCACAACAGGCGCTGCGGATTGTAGCCTGCCTTGGCAATCGCCTGCCAGCGCGGCGTGGCCAGCAGATCGATGTACGCCTTGTAAATGCGTCCGGCGATGGCGATGCCAAGCTTGTCGCGCATGTTCTCCGGAACCTTGTCTTTCACCGCGACATCCCAGCGGCTGATGAACACCGACCCTACCGAGCCCACGTTAACCGGCAGCCCGGCGGCAATGCGGCGCTCAATGCCGCGCGCATAGGCGTCGGCCGCGGCCAGGTATTGCTCGCGCGAGAACAGCAGCGTCACGTTAATGGATACTCCGGCAAAGATGGCTTCCTCGATCGCGGGCAGGCCTTCCTTGGTGCCGGGAATCTTGATGAACAGGTTGGGGCGCCCGGCGCGAGCATGCAGATCTTTAGCGGCGGCCAGCGTGCTCTTGGTGTCATAGGCCAGAAGCGGCGAGACTTCCAGCGACACCCACCCGTCGACCCCCTTGGTCTGGTCGTGCACTCCGCGGAACAAATCGGCCGCGCGAGTCAGGTCCTGCAGCGCCAGTTCGAAGAACAGCCCTTCGCCCGATTTGCCTTCGCTCACCTGCTTCTGGATGGCCGAGTCGTACCAGTCGGCCTTCTTGATGGCCTGATCGAAAATGGTTGGATTGGAGGTAAGGCCGGTGACCGAAAGTTCGTCGATGTAGCGTTTCAGCGTGCCGCTGTCCAGCAGCGCGCGGGTAATGTTGTCGAGCCACAGGCTCTGACCAAGATCGTGTAGTGCTTGTGTTGCCTTCATAGCATCCCCTTAAAATCGATAGCTTTGAAACTACCAGCCAGCCTGAGCGGCTTCAACTGGTAAAAGTGGTAGTAGCGTCCATGGGATCGCTGGCGGCAGGCTACTGCTGCAAAAGGAAACCAGCGCCACTATACAACGCGAATGGTAAAGTTCACGAAAGATTCATGGAATAGAGTTGCCCGGCTTGGTGGTCATGCTCTAACACATTAGATGGCGGCAGGCGACGGTTGATTCGCAGGTAGCAAAGATGATTCGCGAGTTGGCGGACCGGTACTCTGTTCAGAGTCAAACCATTTGTCGTCCCAAGGAGGACCTTAGTCCGACGAGGGATTTGCTTTTATTCGATCTTGGCACAAGCCATGGAGAGAGCCCACTCATGACTTCCATTGCTGAACTGAATCGCCGCTTTGGGATAGCCGGCGTAGCGCAAGTTACCGAAGGAAATGGTGGACTGGCTAAAGTCCAGATCAGCTCCGCTGCGGCCACGGGTGAGATGTACCTGCACGGCGCACATGTCACCGCATGGAAGCCGGCTGGCGCCGAAGAAGTCCTCTTCGTGAGCCCCCATTCGCTGTGGGATGCGAATCACGCCATCCGCGGGGGCGTTCCCATTTGCTTTCCCTGGTTTGGCGACAAGGCGGACGATCCGCATGCCCCGGCGCACGGTTTCGTTCGGACCAAAAGTTGGGAACTGGAATCGATTACTCAGAGCGGCGACGACGTCATCGTCAGCATGTTCACCACCAACGACGATGCCGGCCGCCAATGGTGGCCGCACGACTTCCACCTGGTGCACCGCGTGACCTTCGGAGCAGAGCTAACCCTGGCCCTGGTCATGACCAACACCGGCACGGGTCCCTTGCGATTTGAAGAGGCTTTACACGCCTACCACAACGTGGAGGATGTTGAACGTGCCCGCGTCTCCGGGCTGGATGGAACTCAGTATCTGGACAAAACCGACGCCTTCCGCGAGAAAACTCAGCACGGCGACGTGACGATTGCCGCCGAAACCGACCGTGTATACCTCAACACCGAGCGGGCGCTCGGGCTGATCGATCCTGCCCTACAACGTAGGATCAGCGTTGCGAAGACGAACTCGCGGACCACCGTGGTGTGGAATCCATGGGTGGAGAAAGCGCGGGCAATGGCCGACCTGGGCGCAGATCAGTGGCGGCAGATGCTGTGCATCGAAACCAGCAATGTTGGCAGCTTCGCCGTCGAATTAGCTCCGGGCCAGCAGCATGTCATGACCGCAAGGGTGAGTGTGAGTGGAATGCAGTGTGTCGCCGGTTGAACAGCCTGCTACAAAACTCCTCGACGACTCGATCTCGGGTAGAGCTGACCTTTAGGTCAGCGTGTATGCGGTTTCTTATGTCTTCGAGTCGGCTTTAGCCGACGACGCCACTCGCGGATCACAGCAGCCTGTTCAGGCGTGCCACCGAGAAGAAAATCACGGCCTTTGAAGCCGGCTTGGCGATGACAAACAAGACGACGCGAGCGTCTTGCGCGGTGTAGGGGTCCTTCGCTTAGATGACACCTTATTCCCAACGTCACGCCCGAACCCACGCATCACTTCACCGGCGCCTGGTATCCCGCGTCCACCCGCCTCGGGTTCACCACGGCTTGCGACAGCATTCTCCGCTTCAGGCTGTCGTAGATGGGCTCGCTCTGCAGCAGCATCGCCACCACCATCGCGGTTAGCGATGCCCCCAGCAAGGGCAGGCTCAGGTCAGCGCGGCCGGTCATCTCCACCGTCAGCACGATGCCGGTCAGCGGGGACCGCACGCATGCGGTGAACAGCGTTCCCATACCGACGATGGCGCAAGCCACCACGGGAAGGTGCGCGGCCGGCCAAAAGTAATTCACTGCACCGGCAAACAGCGCGCCCGACGAAGCGCCCAGCAATATGATGGGGGCGAACAGTCCGCCGGGAGCTCCCGCAGCGTAAGACCAGGGGCCGATCAGGAAGCGCAGCAGGAAAATCGTGACCAGGCTGTTTACGGTCAGTGGATTGGTCAGGATGGTTTGGGTCAGGGTGTCGCCGCCGCCCACCAGGCTGGGCGCGAACCAGGCCGCTAACCCAACCACCGCGCCAATGATGGCGGCACGATTCAGTGAGGTGATGGAGGTGAGGCGGTCGCCCAGGCGGAGCAGGCCCATAACGAAACGGTTGTAAACCGCGCCGGCGGCTCCCAGCATCGCGCCCAACACCAGGAACGGCCATACTCGCCAGTATGCCGTCAGGCTCACCTGACGAACCGTGAAGTCGAGGGCGTTGCCCAGCATCATCCGCATGGTCAACACAGCGACCGTGGCCGCAGCCAGCGTCGCTACCAGCAGCCACGGGGTAAAACTGCTGGTCAGCTCCTCGAAGACGAAGATCGATCCGCCAATCGGGGCGTTGAAGGCCACGGCCAGTCCCGCGCCTGCGCTGGCCGCGTCCACCATGTGCCGGTCCTGCGGTTCCCGTACCATCAAACGGGCCACGCGCGAGCCGAAGACGGCGCCCATCTGCACCGTGGGACCTTCGCGTCCCAGGGCCAGGCCTGCTCCCATGGCCAGCAGGCCCCCCACGAATTTCACAGGTACCACATGGAAGGTGGCCGGCTCGACCTCGCCGCTGAACGCCGCTTCCACGCGCTGCACGCCGCTGCCTTCGGCGGTGGGCGCAAACTTCACCACCAGCAGGCGGGCCAGCCAGGCGCACAGAGCGGCCAGCAGCACCGGAAAAATCCAGCCCACCCAGGGCCGCTGATGGGCCCACACGATCAGGTTGGTGCGCTGGTTGTCGCAAAGAATCAGGCAGTAGCGGAACGCACCGCCAGCGATGCCGATCAACAGTCCGCCCAGCAGGCTGGCGGCAACAATGCGGATGACGCGCGAATTCAGAAAATTCATGCGGCTGGCTTCCGGCTGAGGTCAGCCCATTCTACGCGCGTTGTTTACGGTTTTTGCTCGTCCCATCCGCCGCCCAGGGCCTGGTAGAGCTGCACATAATTCTGCAACTCGTAAAACCATGCCTGCGACAGCGAGAGTTCGGCGGCGAAATAATCCTGCTCGGTCACCAGCACCTCCAGAAAGCTGGTGACACCTCCCTGGTAGCGGACGTTGGCCAGGCGAGCGCTTTCCTTATAGGTGGCGGTTTCCTCTTCCAGCTTCATGCGATAGAGGCGGGAGTCGTTGTAGCCGACCAGGCTGTTGGAAACGTCGCCGAACGCTTTCTGTACCGTTTGCTGGTAGGTCAACTGCGCTTCGTCGCGCTGTGCCCAGGCCAGGCGGTAGTTGCTGCGAATGCGGCCGCCCTGGAAGATGGGCTGCACCACTTGTCCGCCGAGGGCCCAGAAGGTTGCCGGGCCGTTGAGGAAGCTGCTGATGGCGGTGCTGGCAGCGCCGAATTCTCCCGTCAACGAGATTTGCGGGAAGAACAGCGCCTTGGCTACGCCCACGTTGGCGTTAGCCGCCACCAGCGACTGCTCATCGCGCAGCACATCGGGACGGCGCTGCAACAACGCGGAGGGCAAGCCGGCCGGCACTTCCGGCATGTGGGGTTGAGCGCGCAGGTCGAGCCCGCGGGTGATGGGTCCGGGATTACGGCCCAGCAGGATGCTGATGTTGTTCTCGGTCTGTTCGATAAGCTGCTGCAGGTTAATCGCCTCGGCTTCGGCTTGCTGCACCAGCTCCTGCGCCTGATAGACGTCGGTAATGGCCGCGTCGCCACCGTGATACTTGATGGTATTGAGGCGGAGGATGCCTTTATCCGCCTCCACCGTCTCGTTGGCGTACTCAAGCTGGGCGTCATATTGGCGCAGCAGGAAGTAGTCGGTGGCGACCATCGAAATCAGCGTCGTCTGGACGACATCTCTGCCGTACACCGTGGCCAGCAGCTCGGCGCGCGCGGCTTCAGTGGCGCGGCGGTATTGTCCCCAGAAATCGACAATGTAGTTGAGCTGAAGTCCGGCGGTATCGATGGTGGGCGCGCCGGCGTAGAACGGCGTGGATCGCTGGTTGGTGATATTGAAGCTGCCGTTCAAGGTAGGAAACTGGTTGGCGCGAACGATACCCAGGTTGGCGGCCGCCTGCATGATGCGGGTGGCGGCAATGCGAATGTCGTAGTTGTTAGCCAGCGATTCCTTGATGAGCGCCTGCAGCGTTTCATCCTGGAAGACGGTCCACCACTTAAGCTCGGCAAACTGGTCGGCGGGCGGAGCGTTCTGCGCCGAGGCGTCGGGCGCGATGCCGCGATACTGGTCGGGCACGGTCGAGTGGCGGACGCTTGTAGTTCGGGCCCAACTTGCACGCGCTCAGCGAGAACGAGAGCAGCAACACGACGGTGGTGAACGTCTTGCGCTTAGTCATGTCCGGCTCCTTTCTCCGATGAGCTGGGAAGGGTTGGCGGCGGCGGTGGAGCGCCGGGCACGGGTTCCTTCTTACCGCCCGACAGCCACAGTCCAAAACGCTCGACCACGTCGAACGAAACCGGAATGAAGAAAATGGCCAGGATGGTAGCGGCGAGCATGCCGCCGATCACCACCGAACCCAGCACCTGTCGCGAGATGCCGCCGGCGCCGGTGGCTCGCCACAGCGGCACGCAGCCCAGGATGAAGGCGAAAGCGGTCATCAGGATGGGCCGCAGGCGCAGCTTGGCTCCGGTCAGCGAAGCCTCCAGCGAGCGTGGCCCCCTTGTCGTATTCCATCTTGGCGAACTCGACGATCAGGATGGCGTTTTTCGCCGACAGGCCGATCAGCATGACCAGACCGATTTGTGCATAGACGTCGTTGTCGAGTTTGCGGAAGTAGAGCGCGACGAAGGCGCCGAAGACCGCGATGGGCACGCCCAGCAAAACGCTGAAGGGCAGCGTCCAGCTTTCGTACTGCGCGGCCATGATGAGGAAGACGACAAATGCCGACAGGCCGAAGATGACCGCGGGGCTGACACCCTGCGCGGCTTTCTCCTGCTGGTACGACATGCCGCTCCAGTCATAGCCCATCTGCGACGGCATGGTCTGCTTAAACACTTCCTCCAGCGCGGCCATGGACTGGCCGGAGCTGTATCCCGGCGCGGAGTTGCCGTTGATCTGCACCGACTGATACAGGTTCTGCCGCATGATGAACTCGGCGCCGGCCCGGGGATAGGTATCGGTCAGCGTACTCAGCGGCACCATTTCGCCGGCTGTGTTCTTCACATAGAACTTGCCCAGATTCTTCGAGTCGGTACGGAACGGGCCGTCGGCCTGCACCCACACCTGCCACTGCAAGCCGAACTGGTTGAAGTAGTTCACCAGCGCGCCGCCCATGAACGCCTGCAACGTCTGATAAACGTTGCTCAGGCTCACCTGCTGGGTCAGGATCTTGGCTTTGTCGACATTGACGCCGACCTGCGGCACGCCAAACAGCGCCGTGGTCATCAGTCCGGTGATCTCGGGACGCTTGCGGGCTGCCTGCATGAAGGCTTGGGTGTTTTTGGCGAGGAAGTCGGTGCCGCTGCCGGAGCGGTCCTCGAGCACGAAGGTAAAGCCGCCGGAGGTTCCCACGCCCAGGATGGCGGGCGGCGGGAAGGCGAAGGCGATGCCGGAATTGACCTGCGAGAGGGCACGCGCTAAGTGCAGCTTGATGGCGTCGTAGCTGGTCTCCGCGGTTTTGCGCTCATCCCACGGCTTGAACGACACGAAGAAGAACGCGCTGTAGGTGGTCTGCACGCCGCTGAGCAGGCTGTATCCCACAACCGTGCTGACGTTCTCGACGCCCGGCGTCTTCATCATGATGTCTTCCACCTGGCGCGCGGCTTCGGAGGTCCGCTGCAAGCTGGAAGCGTCAGGCAACTGTAATCCGCCGAAGACGTAGCCCTGATCTTCGTCGGGCAGGAAGCTGCCGGGAACCTTGGAGCCGAAGAAGGCAGCCCCGGCGCACAGGATGCCGAGCAGGATGAAAGCGAATCCGGCCTTGTGAATCAGGTGGCGGCAGATGCCGACGTAGCCGTCCGTCGCCTTTCCGAAAACTTTGTTGAAGCCGCGGAAGAACGCGCCCAACGGTCCGCGCGCTTCCTTCTTGGGTTTCAGCAACAACGCCGATAGCGCCGGGCTGAGCGACAACGCGTTGAACGCCGAGAACAACACCGACACCGCGATCGTCACGGCGAACTGCTGGTAGAGCTGACCGGTGATGCCGGGGACGAACGCCGTGGGGATAAACACGGCGGCGAGAATGAGGGCGATGGCGACGACCGGGCCGGACACTTCTTCCATGGCCAACTGGGCGGCGTCGTGCGGCGTCATGCCGCCTTCGATGTGGTGCTCGACGGCTTCCACCACAACAATGGCGTCGTCGACCACCAGTCCGATGGCCAGCACCAGTCCGAAGAGCGAGAGGGTGTTGATGGAAAATCCGAGAATTGGAAAGACGATGAATGCGCCGATGAGGGAGACCGGTACAGCCAGCAACGGAATCAGGGTGGCGCGCCAGCCCTGGAGGAAGATATAGACCACCAGGATGACCAGGGCCAGAGCTTCGATCAGCGTCTTGCGGATTTCGTCGATGCCGGCGGTGATGGCCAGGGTGGTATCAAGCGGGACGGCGTAGCTCAGGTCCTGGGGGAAGCGGCCCTTGGCCTCTTCCATGAATTTCTTGACTTCAGCCGCGGTCTGCAACGCATTGGCGCCGGGCGTCAGGTAGATGCCGAGCAAGGCGGCCGGCTTGCCATTGAAGCGGCCTTCCATGCTGTAGGTCTGCGCGCCCAGCTCCAGGCGGGCCACGTCTTTCATGCGCAGGACGCCACCCTCAGGCGTGGCGCGAACGATGATCTGGCCAAACTCTTCCGCCGAGGTCAGGCGGCCGGGGGCGCGTACGTTGTAGGTGAACTGCTGTCCGGGAGGCACCGGCTGTCCACCGATTTGGCCGGCGGGATTCACCGCGTTCTGGGTCTGGATGGCGCTGATGATCTCAGGCACGGTGACCCCGAGATTGGCCAGCGTGTCGGGATTGACCCAGGCGCGCATGGCGTACTGGCCGGCGCCGAAAACCGTGACCGAAGCCACGCCGGGCAACCGGGTGAGGGCGTAGTTCAGATTGATGTTGGCGTAGTTGGCCAGGAAGATGTTGTCGTACGAGCCGTTGGGAGAGGACAGCGCCAGCAGCATCAAAGGCGACTGGGTGGACTGCTGTACGGTGATACCGCTGTTGATGACGGCGCTGGGCAACTGCGAGTTGGCCTGGTTGGCGCGCATCTGCGCCAGAATCTGGTCGGTGTTGGCGACCGTACCCAGGGCAAAGTCCACGGTCAGCGTCATGCTGCCGTTGCTGGCGCTGTTGGACCACATGTAATTCATGCCGCTGACGCCGGACATCTGCTGCTCCAGCGGCGTGGCCACGGATTCAGCGATCGTCTGCGAATCCGCGCCGGGATAGGTGGCCAGCACCTGAATCTGCGGATCGGCAATGTTGGGGAATTGCGCCGTGGGCAGGCTGAGCATCGACACCACCCCGACCAGCACCATCAGGATGGAAATACACATGGCCACAATGGGCCGATTGATAAAAAATTTCGGCATGATCAGTTGCTCCCTGCAGCCGCTGCGGGTGGAGCGTAGGGTTTGGCGACGACGGGAATCCCCTGCTTCGCCGCTGCCGGATCGAGGGCCGCAAACTGCTGGATTTTCAGCAAGCCATCGACAACCACTTTTTCACCCGGCTTCAGCCCGTCGGTAATGATCCAGTTGGGACCGACGCGGTCGCCGACCTTCACCGGGCGGAAGGTGGCTTTATTTTCGGGAGTAACCACCAGCACCTGATACATGGACTGCACTTGCATGACGGCGGATTGTGGGATCAGCAGGGCGCCCTTGTCGGTTCCGCTGAGGATGCGCACCCGGCCGAAGCCGCCAGGGCGAAGCAGGGCATTGGGATTAGGGAACTGCGGCCGCCAACTGGATGGTTCCGGTCTGGGTGCCGATCTGGCGGTTCACGTAGATGATTTTTCCTTTGGCCGGAAAAGGGTCGTTGTTGGACTGGATGTATTCGATATCAGCCGGCGCGCTGGAAATAGGCATCTTGCCGTTGATGACGGCGGAGACCTGGGGAGCGAAGGTAAAGAACGTACTTTCGCTGACGTTGAAGTAGGCCCAGATGGGATTGACCTGGGAGATGGTCGTCATCTTGGTTGTGGTTCCTACCAGGTCACCGACTTGCGCATTGGACAGTCCGGCGATGCCGTCGATGGGGGAATAGACTTTGGTCCAACCCAGGTTCAACTGAGCGTTGGCCATGGCCGCTTGCTTGGCTTTGAGTTGGGCCTCCCACGACTGCTGCTCGGCGACGTCGTTGTCGAGTTGCTTCTGCGGAATGGCGCTTTGTGCGGCCAATGGCGTGTCGCGGGCCACATCGGCCTTCACCCGGCTCAGGTTGGCTTCGGCTACGGCAACATCGGCCTTGGCCTGGTCGAGGGCAGCCTCATATTGCCGGGGATCGAGTTCAAACATCAACTGCCCCTTCTTCACGAAGAAGCCGTTCTGGTAGTTCTGGCGCAGCAGATAGCCTTGCACTTTGGGAGTGATCTCGGCGTTGACTGGTCCGTTGAGCTGGGCGACGTACTCGGTGTAAACCGGAACGTTCTGCTGCAATGGCTCGGCCACGGTGACTTCGGGCGGACCGGGTTTGGGGGCTTCTTCCTTCTTGTCGCATCCGGTCAGCAGGAGGGCGGCTGAGCACAGTCCCATGATGGCGGTACTAAGGTAAAAGTGGCGGAACGGCAAGGCCGATTTCGAAACAGATCTGAGGCCTGCGGTTACGACGCCAGCGTCGTTCGGTGCGGCTCCGGTTCGCATTGACACACTCCTGCTCATGGGTAGAGCGTAACCACTTATCCGTTGCAAGGGTTACGGTCTTTCTAGCGGAATCTTCCCGGGATTGCTACTAGTATTTTTCTCAGTTGTTTGCGGAAGTCGCAGCCTGTAAAGTTTGAGGAACCTGTATCACTCCTCCGCACTGTGCACGTCGAATCCGAAAGTGAGCCGGAACCATGAAGCACGTAATCATTGTTGGCGGCGGTTTCGCCGGACTGAACTGCGCCCGCACGCTGGCCCGACATCCGGAAATCCGCATCACCCTTATCGATAAGAACAATTACCAGCAATTTCAGCCGCTGCTGTACCAGGTGGCAGCCGGATTTCTTGCCCCCAGCAACGTCGCCTTCAGCCTGCGCAACATTTTGGTGAAGCATCCCAACGTCGAAGTAAAAATGGAAGAGGTGGTGTCGGCCGACCTGAAGACGAAGACTGTGACTACCAAGGGAGGCGAGAAGCATCACGGCGACTTTTTGGTGCTGGCGGCGGGATCGCAGGCCAACTTCTTTGGCACGCCGGGAGCGGACCAGCACAGCTATCCGCTGTACTCGCTGCACGACGCCGAACTGCTGCGCTCGCGCATCCTGGCGGTGCTGGAGGCGGCCGACAGCGATCCCTCGCTGATCGAGAAGGGCGCCCTGAACTTCGTGCTGGTGGGCGCGGGGGCGACGGGTACGGAGATGTCGGGAACGCTGGGCGACATGATCCATCACGCGCTGAAGGAGGAGTATCCCAACCTGCCTATCACCCAGACAGGGATCTACGTGGTCGACATGTGCCCCAGTGTACTGGGGGCGTTTTCGCCCAAGGCGCAGCAGTACGCCACCCGAATGCTGGAAGAGCGCGGAGTGAAGATACGGCTGCATACCGCGGTGAAGGAGATTGGCCCGGGACACGTGGTGCTGTCGGACGGAACGCGGATTCCGACCCACACCGTGATATGGGCGGGAGGGCTGCGCGCCTCCGACTTGTCGACCAAACTGGAAGTTCGGCCGGGACACGGCGGCCGAATTGACGTTCAGGATGATCTTTCGCTGGCGGGATACACCGGGGTGTACGCGCTGGGCGACTTCGCCAACATCACCGGCAAGGATGGCAAGGCACTGCCGCAACTGGCGTCGGTAGCTGAGCAGTCGGGCAAGTGGTGCGCCAGAAACATCATTGCCGAAAGCGAAGGGGTGGAGAAAAAGCCGTTCAGCTATTTCGACAAGGGCATCATGGCGATGATTGGGCGCAGCGCCGCAGTGGCCGAGATAGGGCCGCACCATCACGAGTTGCAAGGTCCGATTGCGTTTGCTGCATGGCTGGGAGTGCACGCCGCGCTGCTGTCGACGGCGCGCGCGCGGGTGGAAGCGTTCGTGGAGTGGGCGTGGGATTACTTCAGCGAAGTCAAGGGCGACCAGGTGCTCGATCGCTTCAGCGAGGAAAAGATAGACTGGAACGCCGATGCTCCGCCCCTTGAGAGTGCGCAAGCCAAGCCGGCTTCCAGTTCGTAGCGGTTCGCGGGACTGAACCATGCAGTCCGCCACCCAAGCCGCACTGCTGTCCTGGTCGGTCCCTCCGGCCGCGACCCTCGCGCTGGTCCTGACCGCGGTGATCTACCTGCGCGGCTGGATCCTTTTGCGCCGCGCGGGACTTCCCTTCCTGCCAACCTGGCGGGCCGCGAGCTTTCTGCTGGGACTGTTATCGCTGTGGGTGGCGCTGGCCTCGCCGCTGGATACCTTCTCCGGATTCGTTCTGACCGCGCACATGTTGCAGCACATGCTGCTGATGATGGTGGCGCCGCCGTTGATCCTGATGGGCGCGCCGCTGATTCCGCTGGTTCGCGGGCTACCGATCTTCGCGGCGCGTGAGTTTGCCGGACCGTTCTTGAATTGGCGGGTGGCGACCCGGCTGGGAAGTTTTCTGGTACGGCCGGTGGTGGCGCTGCTGCTGATGGGCGGGGCGATGTTTGCCTGGCACACGCCGCGGCTGTATGAGCTGGCGCTGGCGTCCAGCGGGTGGCATGAGTTCGAGCACGCCTGCTTCTTTGCGGCGTCGGTAATTTTCTGGTGGCCGGTGATTCAGCCCTGGCCCAGTCACACGCATTGGCCGCGCTGGGCCGCAGTTCCCTACCTGCTGATCGGCGACCTGCAAAACACGACGCTGTCGGCCATCCTGGTTTTCTCCGATCGCGCGATCTATTCCTCGTACACGACGATGCCGCGGCTGTTTGACTTTTCCGCGCAGCAGGACCAGGCGGCGGCGGGCGCCATCATGTGGGTGGTGGGTTCGGTCGCGTTTGTGATTCCGGCGGTGGTGATCGCAGTGCAGTGTTTGCAGAAGGGGCCGGTGCGGGTGGAAGTTCCGGCGGTGAAGAAGCTGCGGTCGGCGGCGGTGGAGTGGGCGATGGCGATAAGGCAGCGGGTCTCGCCAGCAAAGATGCTGCGGCGGCGATTCAGTTCGCAGGCGTTGGAGGCGTGGACGTTCGTCGTGCTGTTCGTGGTGGCCGGACTCGGACTGGCGTGGCTGGCGACGACTGGCGGCGATGACGATGATCAGGCGTTGCTGATCAGGCAGCAGTCGGGAACCTTGGCGGTGTCGGTGTTCGGGCTGCCGGAGCTGCCAGCGGGTCCGGCGGAGTTTGCCGTTCTGGTACAGAACGAGAAAACGCACGAGTGGTTGCCGGATGCAGTGGTGGAGTTGACGGGCGAGGGTGCGAGCGCGGTGCGGGCATCGAGCGAAGGGTCGGAGAACAAACTGCTACAGGTCGGCGAGGTGCCGCTCGCGGCCGAGCGAGCGGACGGTGGGGATTGCTGTTCGACGAGGTTCCGATGCGACCGCGTTTTCGTTGCCGGTGCGGGTAGTGGAGGCGGAGCGCGGCGTCACGATCCGGTGGCCATACGTGGTATGGGCGGCATTGGCCGGAGCATTGGCTTTGGTATACGTGCGGCGGCACCGAGCGGGCGGTCCGGCGCGGTCGGAGTCGGCGATGGGGGTGGAAAGGGATACGGTGGTTCGGCGGTGAACCATCATGGAATCAGTGGGTTGAGAGTGAAAAGAGGAAGTTTGATAGGCATACAACTACTGCCAGACTTTCGATGGCACTTTTTACCTGTCAAGTATGAGAAATGCAACAACAAGCGGTAACGGCAATAAAACGCTTGACACACATGTGTCCCAAGTGTACCATTTTAGTCATGGAACGCCTCAAAACACTTCAAGGTGCAATCGCTTACTTCTCCGACCCTGACCGCGCTTTTAAAGCCGCAATGGAGTTCCGTTGGCCGGGCGGGAATGTGTCTTGTCCTCGGTGCGGACAGGCGAAGCACTCGTTTATCAAAACTCGCCGCTTGTGGTTCTGCTACGTCTGCAAGAAGCAGTTCACCGTGAAGGTCGGAACCGTGATGGAAGATTCCCCGTTGGGACTCGACAAGTGGATGGTCGCGATCTGGATGCTCGCTAACTGCAAGAACGGCATCAGCAGCTACGAACTCGGCAAGGCTTTGGGTATCCGGCAGAACTCTGCATGGTTCATGCTTCATCGCATCCGTGAGGCCATGCGCGACGAAGGTATCTACAAGTTTGGTGGGGACACTGGGCCTTGCCCGGTTGTCGAGAGCGACGAAACTTTCATCGGCCCGAACCCGCAGAAGATGCACAAGAGCCGCAAGGTGAAGATGCTGGCCGAAGCTGGAAAGATTAAGCGCGGCTTCCTTAACAGTCCCAAGACGGTAGTTTTTGGAGTGCTTGACCGCGAGTTGCGCCAAGTCCGGGCGAAGGTCATTCCCGATGTAAAGCGCGAGACATTGCAGAATGAAATACTGAGTCAGGTTACTCGCGGAACTCGCCTCTATACGGATGATTTCGTCGGATACAACGGCTTGAAGGATAAGTTCACGCACGAAGTAGTGGCGCACACGCGTGAGTATGTACGCGGCCAAGTACACACGCAGGGCATCGACAACTTCTGGTCGCTGTTGAAGCGGACACTCAAGGGAACCTACGTTGCTGTCGAACCATTTCATCTTGACCGCTACCTTGATGAACAAGTATTCCGTTTCAACAATCGCGCCACTCGCGACAATCCACTAAACGACTCTGACCGCTTCGCCTATCTCATGGCGAAGGTCGCCAACAAACGGCTTACCTATGCGACGCTTACTGGCAAGGGTACCGACTCACTCCACCACGAAACGGCAGGGACGGGGCAAGAGGAGCCGTTCTAATCCCGTTTCTTGCCGGACGTTTTGTGGGCGGTAGCTTTCTTGGGCTGCCGCTCTTTTGGTTTAGGTTTAGCCGCGAAGACAGCCTTGGCCAATTGTTCAAAGTTTTCTCTTGCTTCCGGGCCTTCTTTGTATTCTGCTTTAAGTTTCATTTCTGCGATTATGCTCCTTCCTCCAATACTGCGTAAGTTTCTAGAGACTAACCGGGCCGACAGACGGCAAGAGTTGTTGGCATTGCGGCAAGACATAAATCAACTCGTAGATGCCGTGCGCGATCAGCAATCCACCAAGGGGAATCAAAAGCGAAATGAGCAGGTTCACCTTGAGCTGGGTCAGCGAATTGCCCGTATAGAAGAGGGTTTTGATGAGTACAGCCGCGCAGATGAGCGCACCTATCGAAATATCGAAATAAGCATACAGTTTTTTCTCTTCTTGGCTACATTCGCCGCCTTCGTTGTTGCTGGAATATATGCTTGGGTAGCTGTACATCAGTGGAAAGAGACCGTAAGGGCCGCTGACGCTACCGCTAAAGCCTCGAACACTGCTTCGCGTGCCTTGTGGGAAAACGGCATACAGTTTGACAAGACGCTGAAGCAAATTAAGGCGCAGACTACTGCGCAGCAAGAAGCCGCCACCGCCGCTACTGAAGGTGTGGTCGAAGTCCAACGGGCATTCGTTTTCGCATCTTCTTTTGACGGGGTGACTATCTTCGACGCTTCCAAGAAGTTGTCCCAAATACGATTTACTACTACGTTGCAGAACTCTGGCGGAACTCCGGCCAAACACGTATTCATGCACTTCAACCATATCCCGAGTCCGGTAGGGGGATTCCGGGCGAATACTTACAAATTTGTTGACATGTGGGATCCCGGAGTGCCCCACGTTAATACCCGTACCCTCGTGGGCCCTAAAGGAGTTCTTACCACCGGAGAAAGCAAGATTCCAGCGAGCATTATTAAAGAAGTTACTGACAACGCCAGCGAAGTTACTTTCTATGGCTGGGTTACGTATCATGACGTTTTCCGCGATACTCCGACCCACCTGACCGAGTATTGCTTCAGGTTGGTAGGATTCACGGGAGACCCCTTCACCCCCAATAGCTCGAAGTCCAAAACCCTTACTTGCGAACAGAATAACTGCTCCGACGAAGATTGCCCGGATTACAAGACCAAGGTGGCGGGAAAATAGAGAAACCCTGTCACGGCTACACCAAGTGTCCCATTTCGGACACATGTGTGTCAAATGGGTTATTGCCGCGGTAACCGTCTGAAAGGGATGGAGATATAAGTTTCAAAAAGCGCGCGGATTGCCCCTACAGATCTGCCATAGTGGAAGTAGATCGTTTTGAAGACCCAGCCAGAGCGCTGGGTTTTTGTGTTTCTGGGCATAGGGACGCTGTGCGAGAAAGGGGGGAGAACGCAAATGGGAGATGTTAGCGGATTGCTTTACAGCGAGGAGGGATTGGAGCTGACGCGTGAATTTGAAGGCTTGCGGCTGGAGGCTTATCAGGATTCGGCTGGGGTGTGGACGGTTGGGTACGGGCATACCGGGGCGGAGGTTCATGGTGGTCTGACCATCACGCGCGACCAAGCGGAGGAGTTCTTGCGTGGTGATCTGGAGAAGGCGGCAGCGGCCGTCCGTCGCCTTATCAAGGTGGAGGTGACGCAGGGGCAGTTCGATGCGCTGGTGGATTTTGCCTTCAACTTGGGGGCCGGACGGCTGGCATCGTCCACGTTGCTGCGGGAGTTGAATGCGGGCAACGGGGTGGGAGCGGCGGAGCAGTTCGCCCGGTGGAGTTGCGCAGGGGGCGCAGTGCTGCCGGGATTGCTGCGACGGCGGCGGGCCGAAGCGGCGCGGTTTCAGGAGAGCGCGTTGCGTACCGCGGTGGAGACATAGCCTGTCACGTCGCATCGGCGGCTCTGCGGATGACAGCAGGTCCCTCCGCCCCGCTCAGACTGCGTCTCCGCTTCGGTCGGGATGACACTTCAAAATAGGGGAGAGACTCGCAGCTAGCTGATGCCGAGCCAGGCGGCCAGCTTCGCCACCGGGCAGCGCAGGCCGACGAAGAATTGTCCGAAGGCGGCGTAGACCGCGCTGACCTGGTCAAAGCGCATCTCGTAGATGAGCTTCTTGAAGACCAGCGGATCGGGGGCGAAGAGGTCGACACCCCACTCCCAGTCGTCGAAGCCGATGGAGCCGGTAATGATTTGCTGCACCTTGCCGGCGTAACGGCGGCCGACCATGCCGTGCTCTTCCATCTGGCGCTGGCGCTCTTCGATGGGCAGGGTGTACCAGTTGAGGTTTTCGCCGCGCTTACGATCCATGGGGTAGAAGCAGAGATAGGGACTGTCGGGGATGTTGGGAAACAGGCGCGGACGCATGGCCTGGCGTTGGCGCTCCATGGTCTCGTCGATCTCGCGGGTCCACTCTTCCGAGAGCGGGACCAGGCCGCGCTCGATCATCTGGCGATAGAGCTTGACGGTGGAGTCGTAGAGCCCGAGCTCGATGACCGACAGGTACGAATGCATGGGCTCGAGATATTCCTGGAGCGCGGTGCGGTTGAGCTGAAGCTCGATGGCGTTGAGGTCGTCGAACGAATCGCGGAAGTGCACCAGCATCAGGTCGCCCTTGTGGCCGAGCAGCGAATAGACGGCGCTGCGGCCGGCTTCTTCGGGTGGGGCGAGCACGGCAGCGGCTTCGCGAACGATCTCCTGCTGGCGGGCGGGAGCGAGCTTGCGCCATTCGGACCAGCGGAAGCGGAACATCTGGTGGAGCACACTATGGCCTTCGAGAGTAAGCGGGAGTGCAGGCAGATCGGTGGCCGGATTAGCGGACATGCGGGTGAGCTCCAGTGAGTGAGGATGGGGGCGCAGTTCATTGTAAACGGGCAGGTCAGTGACCAGTGGCCAGTGGTTAGTGGCTAGTTGGGAGCGCGGGCCCGCGGAGGGCTTGCGTGGGCGATTGGAACGCAGGTCCCTCCGCTGCGCTGCGACTGCGTCTGCGCTTCGGTCGGGATGACAGTTCGATTTGGGGTATAGGGGTCCTTCGCTGGCGCTCAGGATGACAGCTGGAAACCGAGGAAGATCAGCGGGCACGTATAATTTCGTTCGCACCAGGAGGGAGATCATCATGCCACGCGGCAATGTGCCACGCCAACCATCGCGCAGCGGACGTCAGGACAAGGTCCAGGGGGCGGCCAACTTCAAGAAAATTGCGCCCATCCTGAAGCAGGTGGCCAAAGTTGCGTCACCGTTTATGGGCGCGATGGCGGCGGTTTCGGCGGCGGCAAAGAAATACGCCGAGGGACCCTCGGCCGGCCGGAGCGCGCAGACGCCGGCGCCCACAGTCACGGCGGCGAAAGGAAACCCGCCGAAACCGGCGAAGTCGAAGCCCGCGGTGAAGGCGTCGCGGGGAACGAAAACGAGTGGCGCGAGGACTAAGCCGACGGCGGCGAGCTCAAAGGTAAAAAAGGTGGCGGACACCAAAGCGAAAACGGTAACGGCTACAGGCGCGAGGACAAAGGCGCCGGCCAAGGCGAAGAGTGCTGCCGCTGCGTCGAAGGCGAAGAGTGTGGCGCCGAAGACCGTGAAGTCGAGCAAGGGCTACAACCCGGTGGCTCCGGAACGGGTGGAGGAAATTCTGAATCGGCTGGATGAGCGGTATCCCAACGTGGTGTGTGCGCTGGACCACAGAAGTGCGTGGGAGCTGCTGGTAGCCACGATCTTGTCAGCGCAGTGCACCGACGTGCGGGTGAACATGGTGACGCCGGCGCTGTTTGCCAAGTATCCGACGATCGAATCGCTGGCGGCGATGAATCCGGAAGACATTGAAGACGACATACGCACCACAGGATTTTTCCGCAACAAGGCGAAGTCGGTGGTGGGCGCCGCGCGCAAAGTGCTGAACGACTTTGGCGGCGAGGTTCCGCGAACCATGGACGAGTTGCTGCAGATTCCGGGAGTAGCTCGCAAGACGGCGAACGTGGTGCTGGGCTCGTGGTTCAGGATCGCCGATGGCGTGGTGGTCGATACGCACGTACAGCGGATCTCGCGGCGGCTGGAGCTCACCAAGAACGAAGACCCGCGCAAGATCGAGCAGGACCTGATGAAGGTGATCCCGCGGGATCATTGGATTTTGTATTCGCACCAGATCATTCATCATGGGCGGGCCCTGTGCGTGGCACGCGGGCCGAAGTGCGCGGATTGTCCGCTGGAGAATTTGTGCCACGCCGCGGACAAAACGTGGAGCACGGTGGAGATGCATGCGGGGGCGCGGTGAAGAAACAGTGGCCAGTGGATAAGGATAGGCAGTTAGTGCAGAGCACGGAAGCTTTCTCCACTTTAATTTTCCAGCTGTCATCCTGAGCTCCAGCGAGGATCTGTATGCCCCCTATGAGGTGTCATCCCGACCGAAGCGGAGACGAATCGCAGCCTAGTAGAGGGGCCTGTTCTCTTCCCTGCCCTTTGCTGAAAGAAATCCGCAACGAACTGGCCACTGACCACTGGCCACTGGTCTTTGTCATCGTGAGCCCCAGCGAGGGACCTCTGTGCCCGGCAGCTACATGGTAGGGGTCCTTCGCTACGGTCAGGATGGCAGGTCTGAAGTAACGTTCCACAGGATGATCCGTCTGTTTCGCTGTGCTCTGCAAGGTCGCTCTGTACGGGCCGTCGGATTTGTACTTGAAGGCCGGCGGGCGGAGTGATAGACAGTCGAATATGAGCGATTCGATCATCACGATTGGGGACAAGGTGAGGATTCGCCGGACGGCGATGACCGAAGCCATGGCCATTGCCGGCCGGGAGGGGCTGGTGGACGGGACCACGGTTCCATCGGCGACTGGGATCGAGCCCATCGGCGACACGCCGGACGACCACGCGGTGTGTGTTTATTTTGACCATCTCCAGATACAGTTGTGGTTCGCGCCCGACCTGGTGGAGTTTGTGGATCATTCTCCGGGATTGACGGTGGACATTGGGGGGCACAAGTACATTCGCGATGCGGATGGGCAATGGCACCTGATGGAACCAGAGTGAGCGGCAACGTTACGCGGTAGAATTGAGTAGAGGCTTCGATGTTGAAGAGAGCAGTAGCGCAGGTTGCGTTGGTGGTGCTGGGATTGACGCTGTGCGGTCCGGCGGTGGCGCATGCCGGGTCGAAAACCAAGCAGACCAAGGCCCAGAAGGACGCGCAGAAGCAGTGGAACAAATACAGCAAGCAATACAACAAGCAGCAGAAGAAGCAGCTGAAGGCCCAGCAGAAGCAAATGAAGCAGCGGAACAAGAATCAAACCATCCGAGTGGTTACGTAGCCCATAGCTCGCGGCCGGACGCGCCATCCCATCGTATTACCAGCTATAGCCGCAAATAGCCGAATGTCCTGAGCGACGATCGGCCTTGTTTCCATGCGCACCGGCGGTTTACGGATTGTGCGGCGACCGTACGGCAAGCAAGTCAGCGAACGGGTATGTGAGCGGTGTCCCGTTCCAGCTAGAATTCGGGAGGCTTGCGACTAAGCGTCAAAGGAGGAGCCAATGGCAGCACGCAATGACGAACTGGAAAAAGAACTTTCCCGGCACAACGAAATTGACATTACGGCGACCGGCAGAAAGTCGGGGCGCCTTATCTCAATTCCTATCTGGTTCGTGTTCGATCAGGGCGAACTGCATCTTCTGCCGGTGCAGGGCTCGGACACACAGTGGTACAAGAACGTGTTGAGCAATCCAAAGATGCAAATCTCCATAGGGGGCAAGAAAGCCGAGTTCCGGGCTGTGCCCATCACCGACGCGGCGCAGGTTTCGTCGGTGGTGGAACAATTCCGCCAAAAATATGGGGCGGGCGACGTGAAGAAGTATTATCCGAAGCACAACGTAGCCGTGCTTGCCCAGAAGGTGTGACGGAGCGTGTTATCGCTATCTGGATTTGCCGAGTTGCGATGAGCATCGGCGACTGGTGCGAAAACGTTATGAATCCACTTTCGGGATGGCAAAACTTCTACGTCATCGTCGGCTCCTCCGCCGGCGCGTTGATCGGGCTACAATTCGTTGTCCTTACCCTGATCGCGTCCAGGCCTGTGGGTTCGGCGCTGGGGCAAACCGGAGCGGCTTTCGCGACGCCCACGATTGTTCACTTCGGAGCGGTACTGCTGCTGGCCGGCATCCTGGTAGCTCCTGCATAACGTCGCAAACCTTCCCTTTATGGGGCTGGTCGGGATTACGGGCACGGTGTACGAAATCATCGTCCTCCGCCGCATGCAAACGCAGACCGCCTACAGCCCGGAGTTTGAGGACTGGCTCTGTCACGTGGTGCTGCCCTTCCTCGCTTATGCGGCGCTGGCCGGGCGTACTTACGGTACGCTGGGAGGCACAGAGATCGCTGTTCGCGTTGAGGCGCGGCACTGCTGCTGCCCAGGCGGCATTCACAAGCCTGGGACGGCGTTACCTACACGCTATACGGGAAAAGCCGGGAACAAGACGGCAGTAACCGCTGCACTGGTTGAGCTGACGTCTATTGGCGGAGCGGCTTCCCTCGCATAATCGGCAATTCATCCCAACCGCAAATAAATTCACATAGTTCTTGCCCGGGAACTGCGGTACTATTCCCGCCTCCGCTCCGACGTCCCCGTTCCTGTAAGTCTGGAGGTACTATGAACCGCCTGTCCGGTACCGCAACCGCTGGTCTCATCGTCATTTTGATTCTGTCACTCACCGGCTTCGCTGCCGGCCAGGCGTTCTGGCCGCAGTGGGGGCGAGACGCGCAACACGAAGGCATGGTCAACGTGACCGGGCAGCCGTTGAACAACAAGCTGGCCGACATCATCTACGACCCGTTCACGCAGCAGGAACAGAACGAGAGTGGCGGCGAGCTGCTGGCGCACTATCAAACCGCGCTGATCGACGGCAACACGTTCTACATGATGCAGAAGAGCGGGCGGTATCCTTCGTGCCAGCCGGCGGGCCTGTGGGTGTACGGCTTCCCCTGCGGACCGAATGCGTGGAACCGGGTACAGTGGAACGTAGTGCGTTACGACTGGCAGCAAGGTACGCCGGTGGTTATCTGGACGTATCCCACCGACTGGAAGCCGGAACCGAACGGAACGAATTTCCTGCAAGGGTATGCCGGTTTAATTGGCTGGGAGCCGGTGTTTCATCCTGCGCTGGCGAACGGCAGCCTATACGTTCCGGGGGCTGCCGGCACGATCTGGAAGGTGAACACGGCGAACGGGCAGACCCTGGCCCACATCAATCCTTTCGGCGGCGGATCGATCACGGCTGCCAACACATTCGTCTCCGGCCCGTTGACCGCCGATGCCGGCGGCAACATTTACTACAACGTCATGGAGCTGAATGTTAACGGCAATCCCTGGCAGCAGAACGATGTGGTGAACGCGTGGCTGGTGAAAGTGACGCCTGCGGGAACAGCCACCACGGTGACCTACGCCACGCTGGTGCCGAATGCGCCTCCGGGAAGTTCGACGCACTGCGAGGGGGGATTCTATGACCTGCCGAATGGCGGGTCGCTGCTGCCCTGGCCTCCGCCGGGACTCGCCAGTCCGCCGACGCAGCTCTGCGGTTCGCAGCGGCCGGGCGTGAATGTTGCGCCCGCGGTTGCGGCGGATGGGACGGTTTACACGGTGAGCGTCGCCCACTTCGACTCGCAGGTGGCCTACATGATCGCGGTGAATCCTGATCTCACGCCGAAGTGGGCGTCCTCCTTGCAGTATCGACTGACCGATGGCTGTGGGGTTCTGTTGCCTATCGCGGCGCGGGGTGTGAACAACGAGCCGAATTCCTGTCGCTTTGGAACTCCAGTCGGGGTGGATCCGACGACGAACGCGCGCGGGTCGGGCACGGTCATCGACGAGTCTTCCTCTACTCCGACGGTGCTGCCCGATGGATCGGTGGTTTTCGGCGCCACGGATAATTACAACTTCAGCCGCGGGCATCTTTTCCATTTCGATACCCACGGGAATTTCGTGAACGCCTATACCTTCGGGTGGGACTCGACGGCGGGCGTTTACCAGCATGACGGGACGTATTCGCTCCTGATCAAGGACAATCACTATCCATCCGCCGCCTACTGTTCGTACAACAACCCAGTGTGCACGTCGACGGCGCCGGGCCCGTACTACGTTTCGCAGCTGGACACGAATCTGCACGTCGAGTGGTCCTTCCAGAACACCACCATCGACTCGCAACATCCCAATGGCTACGAGTGGTGCGTCAACGCGCCAGTGATCGATGAGAACGGACTGGTTTACCTGACCAGCGAAGATGGACATATCTATTCCGTGCCGCAGGGACACCACGGGGTGTTCACCCAGTGGCAGCAACGATATTTTCTGCTGGAGGCGCTGGGCGCCGCCTATACGCCACTCTCGATCGGCAACGACGGAAAGGTGTACAGCCAGAACGACGGCCATCTGTTCGTAGTTGGCCAGTAAGACCGGAAGAAGCGTGCAATCTCAAAGCCGGGCGTGAAGTTTGTCACTGATGGGGAACATCCCTTGTCCGTTGCTCGTATGTGACGGGGAGGGCTCATCATGCAAACCCTGCGGCAGGATATCGCCTACGCACTGCGCCAGATGCGGCAGTCTCCCGTATTCACCCTGACGGCCATGCTGACGCTGGCGCTCGGCATTGGCGCGACCACGGCGATATTTTCGTTGATTCATACGGTCATGCTGAAGTCGCTGCCGGTAGTCGATCCGGCCAGCCTTTACCGGATTGGCGACGGCGACGATTGCTGCGTGGAAGGCAGCCCGCAGGGGAACTGGGGAATGTTCTCGTATCCGTTTTACCTGCGGATGAAGGAGACGACGCCCGAGTTTGCTGAACTGGCGGCATTCCAGGCGGGGGTATGGCAGTTCAGCGCGCGCCGCGGTGACGAAGACCGGGTGGCCAAGCCGTTGCGCGGCGAGTTCGTCAGCGGCAATTATTTCTCTACTTTTGGCATTCCGGCTTTCGCCGGGCGAACCATTGTTCCGTCGGACGATCAGCCGTCGGCAACTCCGGTAGGCATGCTCAGCTACCGGGCCTGGCAACAGCAATATGGTTCCGATCCACGGATGGTGGGATCGACGTTCATCCTCGACAGCCATCCGCTGACCATCATCGGAATCACCCCGCCGGGCTTCTACGGCGAAACGTTGCGCAGCGACCCTCCGGAGATCTGGGTTCCGATCAGCATGGAGCCGATATTCCGCGGCAAGAGCTCTCTGCTGCAGCACTTCCCGGCGTGGCTGCGAGTGATCGGGAGGCTGCGTCCGGGAGCTTCCCCAAATGCTCTGCCGGCGCGGCTGACCGATTCGTTGCGGTTGTGGCTGATCAACGACAGCGGCATACCTCCGGTATGGCTGGCGGGAATGAAGCAGGCGCTTCCCAAGCAGTTCATCAAAGTTGTTCCGGCGGGAGCCGGTGTGGGCGCGATGAAAGCCGATTATGCCGACAGCCTGCACATCCTGCTGACTGTCTGCTGCCTGGTGCTGCTGATTGCCTGCGCCAACATTGCCAACCTGCTGCTGGCGCGCGGGGCGTCGCGGAGGGCCCAGACTTCCGTCCGGTTGGCGCTGGGGGCATCGCGGCGGCGACTGATCCGGCAATCGCTCACGGAGAGCCTGGTGCTTTCGGTCTTCGGCGGAGTGGCCGGTTTGGCCGTGGCGTACCTGGGCGTCAAGGTGATGGTGGCAGCCGCGTTTCGCAGCGCCCACTTTGTTCCGATTGACGCAACGCCGTCGTTGCCGGTGCTGGCTTTCGCGTTTACGTTGTCCTTGATCACCGGCGCGGTGTTCGGAACTGCTCCGGCATGGCTCACGTCGCATGCTGATCCGGCAGAAGCTTTGCGAGGCGCCAATCGCAGCACGCGCGACAAGTCTTCCCTGTCGCAAAAAGTGCTGGTGGTGGTGCAGGCCACGTTGTCGGTGGTATTGCTGGCGGGGGCGGGCTTGCTGACCCGCAGCCTGGTGAAGCTGCAACATCAGGACTTCGGCTACCAGACCGATCATCGTGTGACCCTGAGCATAACCGGGCCTTACTCCACTTATCCTCAGCCCAAGCTGGACGCCATTTACCGCGAGTTGCAACAGCGGTTGGCGCACATTCCCGGGGTGAAGCGCGCCGCGCTGGCGCTGTACACGCCGCTCCAGGACAACTGGGGCGAGCTGGTGATTCGCCAGGGTGGCGGCATGCCGAACGTCAATGACGAGGTGGGCTCATCCTGGGACCACGTGACGCCGGATTATCTGGACGCCCTGGGCCAGCAGATTCTTCGCGGGCGCGGCATTACCGAGCAGGACACGGCCACGACGGTCAACGTCGCCGTGGTGGATGAAACGTTTGTGCGCCGCTTCTTCAAGCCGGGGGAGGAGCCGCTGGGAACGCACTTCGGGCTGGACTTGCCGGAATACAGCAGCACTTACGAGATCGTTGGGGTGGTGCGTAACGCGAAGTACTCCGACCCGTCGAACACGCGGGAGAAGCCTCGCCCCATGTTTTTTGTACCGCTGGCGCAGCGAGTGCACTACAACGCGCAGATGATGCAGAGCGTGGAGGACGAGACCCACTTCATCGAGGGGGCCGTGCTGCAACTGGAAGGCAGCAGCGATGGGCTGGAACCGCAGGTTCGGCAAATACTGAGCGATATCGATCCCAACCTGACGCTGCTGGACATGCAGACCCTGCAGGAGCAGGTGGATTCAAATTTCGATCAGCAGCGCGCGGTGGCGCAAATGACCGGTCTGTTCGGAATACTGGCGCTGATTCTGGCCGCGGTCGGTCTGTATGGGGTGACGGCCTATGCGGTGGAGCGGCGTACCGGCGAAATTGGGGTACGCATGGCTTTGGGCGCAAACCGCAGCAACGTGGTGCGGCTGGTTCTGCGGGGAGCGTTTGTCCAGATACTGATTGGCCTCGCCCTGGGCATTCCGATTTCGATTGGTTGCGCGCGATTGATGGCGGCGCAACTTTACCAGGTCAAGGGATGGGACCCGCTGGTGCTGTGCGGATCGGTCCTGGCGCTGGGTTTGTGCGCGCTGCTGGCCAGCATTATTCCGGCACAGCGGGCCGCGTCCATCAACCCGGTTAAGGCGCTGCGGACGGAATAGGGCGGCAAATGTGCCCAAGCCGGGAGTGTTGGCTCAGTAGGGGTCCTTCGCTTACGCTCAGGATAACAATCTAAGAGAACAGATTTACTGAACCGGAAACTGCAGGGCGAAGTGAATGGTCCGGGTCTTGTCCCAGTACACGATGCCCAAGTACATGCCGGGACCGATCAGGCGAATCTCATCGCGAAGATGTTGCGCTATCAGCGAAGTGTGCGAGTAATCCAGCACGATGCATTCCTTGTTGTCGAGCCAGCTTGGCGTCTTGTAGACCTGGGCGACGATAGCATCCACGCCGAAAGCCAGGATGCGGTTGCGCAGAGTGCCGTGAGCGGCGTCGAAGGTCTTACCCTTCCAGCCAAAGATGTTGATGATGGAGGCGATGGCCTCGGAATAGTCGGTGCCGGGCCCAATGATGGCGGTGCCGTTGCCCTCGCCGCTGGGAATGTTGCCGGCAGGACTGCTGGTGAACAAATCATCGAGCTGTTTCTGAGACATGGTTAGCAGGTCAGACGCAGTGTAAGCCAACGTTGGATCTCCTTGATCGCCGATGCCGGACAACGTGGCTTCGTCGTGGATTGGTGTTGCAGGCGCCCCGTGGGAGTGTCGCCCACTATGGAGGCATCGTGCGATTTTGTCAATTGCCGGTCGCGGGGGCAGGTCCGGGACAGAGCGCGGCAGGACGTAGGCTATGCTTTGGCTTTGGCGTCGGCGAGGATGACGTCGGCGGCTTTCTCGCCGATCATGTAGACGGCGCTGACGATGAAGAAGCCGGGAATGCGGGGGAAGACAGAGGCATCGACCACGCGAAGTCCTTCAGTGCCGTGCACGCGGAAGTCGGTAGTGAGAACGCCGTTGTCCTGGCGCGGCCCGATAGGGCAAGTGCACGAGGCATGATGGCCCCAGCAGGTGTTGCGCACCCAATCGCGCAGATCATGGTCGGAGTCGACGGCATCGCCCGGCAGTTCTTCGGCGGCGATAACGCCGATGGCTTTGAGATGGGCGGTCATGCGGCGGACGAACTTGATGCCGGTGACAACTGCGTCGAGATCCTGGTCTCCGTCGGGCGTACCGTCCTGGAAATAGCAGAAGTCGACTTCCGGAGTGTCGCGGGGATCGGCAGAACGCAGCTTGACCTCGCCGGCGCAGTTGTTGGTGTGCGCCTTCAGCACGGCCCAGGTCAGGTAGTTCAGGTGTTGGGCAAACTCGCGCGAGTAGCCGGGATAGTAGCCGGCAAACTTTCCCAGCAGGGCCATGCAGAAGAGGTCAGGCAGCGGGCGGTCGGGCGAGGAGCGCTGATAGAGCGTGAGCACCGCGCCGTTGGTGATGTAAGGTCCCTTGCGCGCGGACTGCCATTGCCGGAATTGGGGATCGGTGGAATCGAACTTGGCGTCGCGAAAGACTTCCCACTGGTCGAAGTTCATGCGATTGACCACGCCGGCCTCGTAACGGTCCTGGAGGTTCTTGCCGACGCCCGGCAGGTCGACCCGTACCGGGATGCCGTGGCGTTCGAGATCGGCTCGCGGACCAATGCCGGAAAGCATGAGCAGTTGCGGGGTGTTGAAGGCTCCGCCGGAAAGAATGACCTCGCGTGAGGCGCGGAGCTCACGGCGCTCGCCGGCCTGGTCGCTGGGGCGGGCGCTGGCGCGATAGAGATTTTTCCCGCTGAGGTATTCCACGCCTACGGCGCGAAAGGTTTCGTCGAGCAAGACTCGCGTCACCAGCGCGTTCAGCACAATCTTGAGGCGGTCAGGATGTTTGGCCGCGACTTCCAGTACCCTTTCGCGCGCTCCAACGCGGGCATGCTTGTGAGTTGACAAGGGGAGATAGCGCAGGCCGATGGCGTTGTCTTTTACGGTGCGCCAATCATTGGGATCGAGTTGGCTCTCCACCAGCCAGCGCACCCGGTCGAGTTTCTTGGGGATGTCGGCGGCCGCGACCAGCGCGGAATCGGCCAGCACTTCAAACAGCTTGAAGTTGTTGACCGACAGCATGGGAATGGCCTTCTCGGTGTGCAGCCAGCCGCGAAAACCATGCCGGGTGGGATTGATGCCCAGCCAGGAAAGCCAACGGTACGGCAGGCGGTAGTGGCAATTCTCCATGCGCTCGAAGTACCGGCGCATGTTGGAAGATTTCCACGACGCGTCGCCGGTGAGGGCGGCGATGTTGTCCCAGTCGGCGTCGTGCGGATAGACCAGGATCATCGCGTTATGCGCGGTGCATCCGCCTAAGGTTCCCGCCCGCGGATAGAGGATGCCATCGACGCGCTGGCCGCCGAGCTGCTCGACGTACTTGGGATCGCGGCGCTGGACCTGCTCATCGCGATAATGACGAACGAAGAAGTCCCACTTCATGGCTTCGTTTTCGGAGGCGAAGGCGTGAAAGACGGGGACGTCGTAGTCGTAGGGAAGCCGGTTGGTCTCGGGCTCGACGGGGTCGCCGCCTTGCAACTGGCGAGGGTCGCCACCGGCTTCGAGCAGGATGACGGTGTGCCCGGCCTCGGCCAGGCGAGCTGCGACCGTGCCTCCTCCCGCGCCTGAGCCGACCACGATGTATTCGCAGTCAGCCGGGGCTGGACTTGCGTTGCTCATTCCACATGGCTCCCGTGATGAAACACTTGCAGGGTGGCGCGGCGCAATTATAACCAAGCGTCTGCGATGGCTTGTCCAGCACCGATCTCCCCACTAACATGCTATGGTCGATGTCCAAGCCATTCGCTATATTTCTGTGCAATATCAACAAGCTGTATCGGGGCGAGATTCGAGCAAACTTTATCCGCCGCAATTGTGGGATTGCGTTGCGGCGACCTGCTATGTCTGCCACTGCTGAATCGAATCTTTCCGCCACCCAGGTAACCGACGTCAATCTGGTAAGGGAGCACGCCACGTATGACTCAGGGAAAGTGTCTGTGGTTTTGGTGCGTTGGGCTGCTGTTGGTACTGATGCTGGCAGGCTGCAATAAGCCGGAGCCGGGACACGTGGAGGACGAGGCGCGCCGCGCCGGACGCACGGCGGCGTCGTTTCCGGCGGCGGATGAGGACTATTACCACGACATGGACGGCGGCATCGCGCTGACCGCCGACGAGATCAAGGGCCGCAACATGTGGCTGGTCTGGACCGGCGGCGAACGATCGCCTGTGGGACGAGATGACGGTGAAGAGCGTGGGCACGTTCGATTTGCTGAAGACGATCTCGTCCGCTCCCGGGATTGAAGGCCAGCCGCGACAATCGCTGGAACTATCTGGGCCTGGTGAACGAGCCTTGCTTCAAGAAGGCGACGGGACCTGATCCGAACCGCTACGGGCTGTGGCTGGATACGCGCGACCCCAGTTGCCGCCCGAGCCGTTCGAGAACGAGGCGAAATATCCCGGGCGTGAAGATCGGCGCGCGCGGCAAGAACATTCCGGTCGGGCTCTTACTATGGGTACGCCACGGGCATCGTCGGCTTGCGCTTGTTTCCGAATCCCGACTTCGACGAAGCGGCCGCGAAGAAGTGGGACGCGAAGCGCTATTACACCGATCCCAGCTACTACAACGACAAGAAGCTGGTGCGCCCGTATCGCGTGGGGATGTCGTGCGCGTTCTGCCACGTCGGGCCGAGCCCGGTGAAGCCGCCGGCCGATCCCGAGAATCCCAAGTGGGAGAACCTGAGCTCGAACGTGGGCGCGCAATACTTCTGGATCGATCGCATCTTCGCGTGGCAGAACGACCGCAGCAGCTTCCCGGTGCAACTGTTCCACACCTCGCGCCCGGGAACGCTGGATACTTCGCTGGTCTCGAGCGACAACATCAACAATCCGCGGACCATGAATGCGGTCTACGGGCTGCTGCCGCGGCTGGATGTGGCCAAGCGCTGGGGCAAGGAGACGCTGGCCGGCGGCGAGCTGAACAACAAGCAGTTCAACGAGTATGTTCACGAAGGCCCGCTGACGGCGTTCTTCCAGCCGCCCGAACACGGTCTACACGGCGCGCATTCTGAAGGATGGTTCGGATTCTGTGGGAGCTCTGGGCGCGCTCAACCGGGTGTATCTGAACATCGGACTGTTCAGCGAGGAGTGGCTGCTGCACTTCCGTGCGTTGGTTGGCGGCGAGCCGATCACGCCGATCGAGATTGCGGTGGCCAACAAGAATTCGGCCTACTGGGAGGCCACGGAGGCGCAGACGCCGGACATGGCGCTGTTCTTCCTGAAGAGCACGGCGCCGCACCTTGCTGAAGGACGCTCCGGGCGGCGATGCCTACATCGACCAAGGACGAAGCCAAATTGGAGCGCGGCAAGGTGGTCTTCGCGGAGCGCTGTGCGCGCTGCCATTCCAGCAAGATTCCCGAAGGTGCGCCGGGGATGGACGCCGGGGCAGGGATGCTCGGGCAAAGACTACCTCGACTTGCTGGAACAAGTACTGGGCGTGGACGAAGACCGACGACTTCAAAACCAAGATGCGGGCAATGGTGCAAAAGCCTGATTTCCTGGACAACAACTATCTGTCCACGGAAATGCGCGTTCCCGTGACGCTGCTGCAAACCAACGCCTGCAGCCCGCTGGCGACCAATGCCATCGCGGACAACATCTGGGACAACTTCTCTTCGCACACCTACAAAGAGCTGCCGTCGGTGGGGACGGTCACGTGGTATCACCCGGTGACCGGGGCAGGCGCAGAGCTACCAGATGCCAGGCGGGGGTCGCGGCTATACGCGGCCAGCCTCGCTGATCAGCGCATGGTCGACCGCGCCGTTCCTGCAGAACAACACCGTGGGTAAGTTCAACGCCAGTCCTTCCGTTGAAGCGCGCATGGAGTCGTTTCAGGATTCCATCGAGAAGATGTTGTGGCCGGAGAAGCGGGAGAAAGATTCGGTACTGGGCGACAAGGTTCCAGGCAGTCATCGACCGTACGACTGCCACCAGTTATCTGCGGGTTCCGACCGGGTATTTGCCTGACCTGCTGCGGCCGCTGCTGAGCCCGGGACAGCGATTCTTTCCCTGGTTGTTCGGCGACGACGGCGTGGTGATTGGTCCGATTCCCGCGGGCACCCCGGTGGATCTGCTGGCCAACATCGACATCCTGGGGGAAACTTATACCGGCTGCAGGACAAGCTCGAACACCAGGAGAAAGTCGTCGACCTGCTGCTGAAGATGAAGCACGACCTGGAGAAACTGCCGCAGGGCGCAAGCGACGAGGAGGCGCGCAAAGTATTCGCCAACCTGGTGGACCCGCTGCTGTCGGTCAGCAAGTGTCCGGACTTCGTGGTCAATCAGGGGCCACTATTTCGGCACCAGCTACTTCAAGGAAGAACCGGCGCTGAGCGACGACGACAAGCGGGCGCTGATCGAATACGTCAAAACTTTCTAGAACCGCGACAGTGCGGTCATGAAGAAAGCGGTGGTGACGCTCGCGGTGCTGCTGGTCGTGGGGGTTGCGGCCGGATTACTCCTGGTGCGTCATGCTGCGGAAGCGGCAATTCCTGACGACGCCAAGGCTGCGGGCAAGACGGTCGCCGACTTCCCGCAAACTGCTTCGCACGCGCTTGACGACATGGACGGTGGTCTGACGTTGTCAGGACGACGAACGCATGGGCCGGAACACCTGGGTTCTGTGGACCGCCGGGGACCAGACATTCTGGGACTACCTGGCGCAACACGGGCTGGGGACTACCGACCTGCTGAAGACCATTGATTCACGGCGCCGTGCGACGCGCTTTCAAGACATGGGGCTGGTTAACCAGCCGGGATTCCAACAGGCCACACAGGCTGACCAGTACGGATTGTGGCTCGATACCGGTGAGCAGGAAGATGGCGTTGATCCCACAGTGTATGGCAGGCCGTCGGGGATCGTCGGCTTGCGGATTTATCCCCAACCCGCAGGTTTGATGCAGGCCGCGCGGTCGCGCTGGGACGCGAACCGCTATTACACCGATCCGAACTATTACAACGATCCCCAGCTGGCGAGGCCGTATGTGGTTGGGATGTCGTGCGGCTTTTGCCATGTCTCCTTCAATCCGGAGAAGCCGCCGGACGATCCCGAGTCGCCGCAGTGGATCGAACCTGTCATCCACCATCGGCAACCAGTACTTCAAAGCCAGCCACGTGTTTGGCAATGGAGCCGCGGCCGACAGCTATGCCTACCAGTTGTTTCACTCGTGGGCTGCGGGGACAGTCGACACGTCGTTTATCGCGACGGACAACCTGAACAATCCGGGAGCGATGAACCCGATCTACGCCGTGGGCGCTCGCATGACGGTGGCGCATGAGGAAGAGATTGCCGGAGGCGCATTGAACTTTCCCGGTGAGCAGAGGCGCATGCCGGTGCCGCACGTACTGAAGGATGGCGCGGACTCGGTCGGACTGGTGGGCGCGCTGAGCCGGGTGTACGTCAGCATTGGCGAATACAGCCAGCAGTGGTTGCGTGATCACAATGCGCTGGTGGGCGGTACGCCGCAGAAACCGTTTGAGGTGGCGAAGGCACAACGAGATTCGGTGTACTGGCAAAGCACGGCGCAGCGCATGCCGAACCTGGCGAAGTTCCTGATGAAGATGCAAGGAACGAAACTGGTGGACGCTCCCGGCGGGCGAGCGTATCTCACACGCAGACGAGCAGCAGATGCTGCGCGGCAAGCTGGTGTTTGCCGACAACTGCGCCAAGTGCCATTCCAGCAAGCAGCCTGCGGCCGGAACCGCGACAACGCAGGAGCAATATCGCGACTGGATGCGCGACGGAGGTGCAGAAGCCCGATTTCCTCGATAACAACTTTCTGTCGACCGAAGAGCGCATCCCGATTGACGTGGTGCAGACGAATGCCGCTCGCGCCCTGGCGACCAATGCGACGCGCGGCCACGTGTGGGACAACTTTTCGTCGGAGACTTACAAGACACTGCCGGCAGCGGGAGAAATTGAAGTACTGAATCCCTTCGACTCATCGATGCGCAAGTTCCGCACGCCGGCTGGAGGGCCAGGCTATTACCGGGTTCCCTCGCTGGTGTCGTTGTGGGCGACAGCGCCTTTTCTGCACAACAATGCGCTGGGCGAATACACCGGCGATCCATCGGTTGCGGGCCGCATGAAGGCCTTTGACGATGCAGCGGAGAAGCTGCTGTGGCCGGAGAAGAGACTGGGGGCGGGGTCGATTCCGCGGACGACCGCCGAAAGTTACTTAGAGATTCCTGCTTTGTATCTTCCGGCGGAGTTGCAGGGACTCGCGCAGAATGGATTCCTGCGTATCGGGCCCATCCCAGCGGGTACGCCGGTCGATCTGCTGGCTAATGCCGACCTGGATTTTTCGGACCGCGACACGGCGCTGGCGCGCACGAAACTCATCGCGAAGGTCCAGGCCGACCTGCTCAAGATCAAGCTCAATCACCTAAACTCCGATGAGGGGCGCAAAGTGGTCAGCAACCTGGTTCCGGATTTGTTGCAGGCCAGTAAGTGTCCGGACTTTGTGCTGGACCGCGGCCACTACTTCGGCACGCAATTGCCGGACGCCGATAAGCGGGCGCTCATCGAGTACATGAAGACCTTCTAGGCGGATCGGGCGGAAGGAAAGGTTAGAGTTTGGCGAGGGCGTCGGAGACGGCATCGCAAAGGGCGCGGCGGTTGGTGAGCAGCGCCGAGAAGTGGCCCGCCTTGACCCAACGCAGGGTGCTTCCCTGCCAATGCTGATAGAGGCGTTCGGTTTCGGCGCGTTGCACGTAGCCATCGCGGGTGCAGCCGACAATGATGGCAGCATCGACCCTGACCGGGGCGTGGTAGCGGGTGATGTCGGCCGCATCGAAGAACTGGCGCAATCGTTCCTGGGCTTCGGTGTGCTTCGCCAAGGCGTTCAGGCTGTCGAAGTCGACGCTCCACGACAGCAAACCGCGGGTATAGATGCTGCTGGCGGAAGCGCCCGTGGCCAAGGCCGCGCAAGCAAGCGGGAATGGGGTGACGGCTGCGGTGATGGCAGCCATGTGGCCGCCCATGCTGTAGCCCGCGACCGCGAGTTTCTGGTAGCCGGGGCGGAGGCTTTCCAGCAAGGCGCGTGCTTCCAGGACCATGCCCAGCGCCATCATGGCCTGGTCGCTGACGCTGATGAGGGAGGGCCCGTCGGCGGTACGGCGCTGTCCGTAGAAGGGATTTTCCAGCAGGTAAAGATCGATGCCGCGATCGGCGAGCGAGCCAAAGACGAACTCGCGGGCCCGGTAGCCTTCGTCGCGCGACGCGGCTGGGATGACGCAAGCGTACTGGTTTCCCGGGCGCTGCCAGGCCCGCAGGTAAACCGTGGCGACGTCGTGGGGTAGCTGCCGCAAAGGAGAAACGAAGGTGCCATCGCGGCGCACGATTCCATCGCGGCTGGTTTCCGGCTGCCAGGTGATGAAAATGGGGTCGGAGCGATCTTCGTACGAAACTTTGCCGGAAAGATCGGACAGAAAGCCTTCGTCGCCCCAGCCGCGGGAGAACATCCGGGAGCGGCACGACAGCAGGGCCACAACCACGTCAACGGGATGGGCACGCACCAGGGCGGCGTTACCGGCCATTCCTTTGCGCCAGCGGTCGAGATTGTGTTGTAACGGTCCGAGCATTCCAGGGCCAACCGGAAATCGTAGGCAGATGATACTGGCTTCGGCAGTTTGACTCAATCGATTTGCGGATGGACGCGGCGGAGTTGAGCTAGGGGAGCCCGGCGGCGTCCTCGGGTTATGGCAACTCCCGGTGGGTGGCTCACGGTGCCTAAGCCGAAAGGTTACACACTTTAGCAACTATTTAATTGTGAGTAGCCGGATTTCCCACATGACACCGACTTAGAATCGGCGTAACTATGACACCAACAACCGCGGTGGAAACCATGCAACACGATCAGGTGTGGGACGGGCGCATTGTCGGCGGGAAATTTCCGCTGCTGCATTACCTGGGCGGCTCGAAGCAAAGCGTGGTTTATCTTACCGAGCACCAAGGGAGGAAGGCTGCCATCAAGATGGTAGACGCCTCGACACCCGCGGCGGGCGCGCACGCTGCCAGTTGGAAGCTGGCTTCGCGTCTGGGGCATCCCCATCTGTTGAGCCTTTATGAGACCGGCCTGTGGCACGCGGACGACAGCCAGGACATGCTGTACGCGGTGACGGAATTCGGCGAAGAGAGCCTGGCGGAAACCGTGCGCGAGCGAGCGCTGACGTCGGCGGAAGCGCGCGAGATGCTGCTGCCCACGCTGGAGGCGCTGCGCTATCTCCACGGGCAAGGCGTTCTGCACGGCGAACTGCGGCCCAGCAACATCATGGCGGCAGGCAATGAGGTCAAGCTTTCGTGCGATGGATTGTGCCAGCCCGGCAACGTGGATTCTTCCTGGACGCGAACGGCCTACGACATTCCCGAAGGAAGCGTGGTGGCGCTCAGCAGTGACATCTGGTCGCTGGGCATGACGCTGGCGGAGACACTGACCGCTAAGCTGCCCAACGGCGCCAACCCGGAAATCCCGCAGGACCTCCCGTCGCCATTCGATGTGATCGTGCGGAGTTGTCTCAATCCGGACGCGACCAGGAGGCCTTCGGTCATCGCGGTTCGCAAAATGCTTGACGCTGCGGAGTCGGTCAGTCCGCTGGAGTTGAATCGGCCAGTTGCGCCGCAACCGGCAGTCGCGGCCAAGGAACAACCACCCTCGCCAACGCGCGTCCCGGCAGAGAACAAATACGCCGTCGGTCGAAATGCGACGCCGCCTTTACCTCACGACGAAGTTGCACCATCGCGCGCCGGCAGTAGAAAGACGATGTTGCTGGTCGCCGCAGGACTGGTGACGGCGTTGGCCATCGGAGTAGGGATTCGCGCTGGACATAACAGCCCGGCAACTTCGCAACCAACGGCGACTGCGGTTGCGCCTTCCCAGCCGGCAGAACCAACTAGTCGATCTGAAACCAAGACTGCAGCCGCGCGCTCGAACCACGCCGCTGACAGCGCGGGAACACCGCTGCACAAGGCAATGCCCGAAGTCGCCCCCAAAGTGCGCAGCAGCATCAATGGGACAGTGAAGGTGGCGACGCGAATCACGGTGAATGCGCAAGGAAAAGTGACCCAAGCTAAGCTGCTGGTTCAGGGGCCGAGCAATTACTTTGCAAAAGCGGCTCTGCAAGCTAGCAAGGACTGGACTTTCACACCCCCAACGCGCAATGGCGAGGCGGTAGCGAGCACGTGGAATTTGCACTTCCAGTTCCGCAAGAGCGGCACCAACGTCGAGGCTGAACGCGTCACGGTCGCGAGTCGCTGAACGCAAACACGGAGGGCTTCCCGGCCTGAGGAGTGGCTGTCGTCCCTGCGGGACTCGATTTATGTTGCAATCGAACCCAGGACTCTGCTTCGCTTCGTGCTGGGCTGACGGCATGGCCACCCCTTCGGGGCTGGTATTTCGCGGGACTAGCGCTGTTGCCAGGAGCAGTGGTTAGCTCTAAAGCAGACAGGAAAATCACTTCACCAAAACGTAAGTCCACGACTAGACGGTGGCTCGTTCAACCAAGCTTAAGCCGAAGATTTCAGCCACTCTGGATGTTTTCGACAATCGAGCGGCGGGTTGCAACTGCGGAGTATGTGCAGGGCATCCTAAGTCGACATGAACTTTAGCGGCGACTCCCACTAGAGGTCAAAGGGGCCGCGCCCGGTGCGAGCCATCGGCCCCTTTCTTTTCCTTCCGGTTTCCTTCCAACCTGTATAGCTCTTTGGCCCAGCAAGAAACGCCGTCTACGGATTTAAGTTGCCAAGTCCCGACGCTCCGATGGGCTGGTTCCCGTAGCCGTGGAGGAGCTGCATGTTTGCCGGCGCCAACTGCACCTTCTGATACGTGCCCAGGGTGAGAACCAGCGGCGGATTGGCAGCTAAGCGCTGGAAAATAGACGCTTCCGTCCCGCTGCCACCTTGCTGGATGTCCCAGCTACGCCACGAGCCGTTGGGATTCAGGAACTCCGGATTGGCATTGATGGTGTTGAACTGCAGGCCAACGCCGGTGTCCGTAGCGCTGGAAATCGGCGTGCTTCGCAAATCCACGCCGGTGATGACGTAGTTCACTCCGTTGGCGTCGATCAGCTTCACTTCCGATTTGTACAACACGTAGGTGCTTGAGGTATCGGGCACCGTGCTCCAGGCGGGGACCACGGTCAGGACGTGCGCGGTAGCGGCGCTCACCCGGCGGATCTGCCCGGTGCCGGTGCCGCCGGTGATTTCCACCCACATGCCGATCGGCGTGGCAGGATTGTTCAGGGCAGTGGGGAAATTCTGCGAGTTGTCGGTCAGCGAACCGGAATACAGTCCAGCAATTCCAGCCGTGGTTATATTTGTCGCCGAGTTCACATGCCCGTCATAGCTTTCCAATTGAACCGGCGTCCCGTGGTTCAACGCCAAGGTCACGTTGGTTGGGCTGGTGTAGGTCCAAGTTACGCTCAGGCCCGATTGCGGCGAAGTGTAGTTGGTATCGCCCAGCGACACACCCTTCACGTTGCGCACGGAGCTGTTGTCGTATTCGCCGCCATTCCAGGTGAAGGTGGAGAACGTCTTGAGTCCGATGTAGGTGGTGGTGTCGTTGTAGAAGTCGCTCCAATCGGCGCGGTACAGGTGCACGCGCGAGTTGGAGGTGAGGGTGTCGGCCAGGCGGGAAACGCCGTTGGCGCTCATTGCGAACAGGTTGTTGTAAATGTTCAAGTTGGTGAAGAACGAGGCGCTGTTGCCGTCGGCCTCATCGCCGAACTCCAGGCTGCCGTTATTTTTCTGAATGCTGGTGTTCTGCGCAATGGAAACGTTGTCCATCCACACGTGGGTGACATAGCCGAGCTCGAAGGACGAATTGCCGTTGCCATTGGTAAAAATATTACGCAACAACTGAACCGTGGTGACCAGGCTATCGGCTGAATTGGAAGGCCCGTTGACGCCGTGATGGTCGTAGTCGGCAATGTAGTTGTCGGAGAATTGCTGGTACGAAGCCAGGTTCAGCACGCGATGAGGATGGACGAAAACGTTGCGGCTGATGAGCGTGGAATGGCCGCTGGTACCGCCGAAGCCGGCAATCTCACGGCCGTCGAAGCCGCCGGAAAATCCCATGATGAAGTTACCCACCATGACCGAGCCCGGCCAGACCACGGCGAGCGGAGGATCGCTCTCAAAGCTGGCTACCTGCACGATGTTGCCCTGGATGGTCCAGCCCGGCATCGTTAGGATGGCGCCGTTGACTTTGGCCAGCAGGAACGGCGCCGCGAATATGCCGTCGGGAACAATGTTGTTTTGCAGCGATACATACGAGCTGGCGGTGAGGCTGCTGGTGAGCGCGCCGCCCCAGGCATCGCCCAGGACCGCATAAATCGTATTTCCGTTAATCAGGATGGGATCGGAAGCGGTGCCTGTCACCGGTCCGGTGAAACCGATCAGGCGCTTGCAATAGCGAAACGTGTTGTTGGTGACCTTCACCAGCCGATTGGCTCCCAGCGACGCGGACTGCTTGTAGGCGACGTTGATGACGTAATTGTTACTCCCCGCGTTGCTGCCCATGTAGGCAAACGAAGAGTGGTCGAAGATAGCCTGGTTGCCTGCCGCATTGTTACGGCTGACGATGTTGGCGCCAACGAAGGTCAAGTACTTGTACGTCGCTTTGACCGAATAGCCCTGGGTCTGCGTCTGGTAGTAGTACAAAACGCCGGCGTCGTAATTGATGTAGTAGGTGCCGGCGGTCGTCACCTGAGCCAGGCTGGAGACTTCGTGCAGCAAGGTTCCTGACGGGTTGTTGCTGAAAGTGACCGACGAGTCGGTGGAAGAGCCCAGGGCAGTGCCTTGCGAATTGGAGATCCAGGGCCCGCCCAGCTGCGCCACCCAGACGTTGGGAAGGTTGAACTGATCGAGCAGCGAGATGTGAACGGTGGTGAAGGAGGTGGTGTTGTTCCAGTTCACATTCGAGCTGGGAATGGTCCAGGTCACGTTCTGCGATTGCACCACGCCGTTGTTGAGGATGGTGCAGTCGCCGTCCAGCGCGCAGTCGGACAGGATGGTCGCTCCTGCTTGAGGGATGAATTGGGCGTTGATATCGATGAGGGCGACGACATTGGCGGAGTTGTCGTAGCCGCGCAGCGTCATGGTCACATTCTGCCGCGGAGCGAACGTCGATCCCGACAGCAAATGAACGGCTGGACCCACCGCCGAAGTTTTACTTCCCAAAATGCAGGACACGTCTCCGATAAGCGTGGCGTTGGCCGCGACCACTACGGTCTCGCCTCCGCTGCAACTGGGAACGATGCCATCTTGCCAGGTAGAACCAACACTGAAATTACCCCCGATTGCGGTATGGACCCGGGCCATCGAGAGCGGAGCACAGAGCAATAGCAGCAGGAAAACAGATTCCAGTTTTTTCATCCAATCCTCAGTTTTATTTAGGCAAGTTTGACTGCGGGCTGTCTGGCGATGACCCAGGTGAAAGTTGAGGCCTTATGACTTCAGGAAACGATCACCTTGCAGTCGAGGTCCAAGGAATTTCTATGCTGGCCGAAGGGGTCGGCTGGCGGCATCTTTTATATCAGAGCAGACCTGGAAGCTCACGCAAAATGTTGCGACGCGCACCTCCAGGGCTTCGTCTCTGAAACCGTTCGGCATGACCATCACCACAGGCTCGCAGTAGCGCCTGCCCGCTGTCTGTGACAAGGCGGGAGGTGTGTTACTTTTAGCTCCCCGATGATATTTCGAGGAAAGTCCTTATGAAGTTGCGGAAAGTTGTGGCATCGCTGGCGATTGCGCTGGCGGTGACGGCCCTTGTGCAGGCCCAGGCAGTCACGCCGATGGAGTTGTCCGATCCCAAGGCCCAGCATCTACAGCTGCGCTATCTGCAAACTTTGATGGAGATCGGCAAGCAGATCCAGGCCCACAAATTTCCCTATCCGTTCTACTTCAGCCGCGTTCTGGACGTGGATGCGGACAAAATGCAGGTGGCCGATCAGCGCTCCATCCGCTTCGACATCTACCAGGGCAAAACGGTGCTGGAGATCACCGGCAACTACTATGCGGCATACTCGGCCGACCGGATGGATTCGTACGCACGCCTGAAAGAAACCTTCGTGCAGGTCATCCTCCCGATCCTGCAAATCGAGACGCCGCATTTTCCGGATGATTCTGAATTCAGCGCCTTTGCCATCGAAATTGCACATCACGTGCGCCAGAAAGTGATGGGCGTGGCTTCCGAGCAACCGGAGAACATCACCTTCCTTATTCCGGTTCCGGCTGCGCAAAAGCTGGTAGAAGCCAAGACAGACGATGAGAAGCAGGCCGCGGTACTGGAGGCGAAGGTATTTCTAAACGGGCAGCCCTTTGCGTTGTGGCTGGAGGAAGGTGCTCCTACCGAGGCGTGGAAGGAAAGAAACCGTCCGGAACCGATCATCAAGCAGCCGGCTGAGAGCTCGGCCGCTGCCAGCGCGGCTCCGGCGGCGGTTGCGCCTTCCGTCTCCACCAACCTGATGAAGACTTCGCCTGTACCCATGCGGATTGTCACGCAGGAGTCACTGGCCAAGCTGCAAAGCGAGAACTCCGAAACCATTGCGCTAATGACGAAGAGCCTGGACAAGGAAGCCCACTTCCTGCCTTATGCCGCGCCGGTCTTCATCGGATTTCGCCAGGGAGCTTACCTGCAACTGTCGACGGTGACCAAGCTGAACGCGGCTACCGGCACGTCGCGCTACAAGCTGGCGGCGCTGGCCTTCGACGAGCACATCTCTCATCTAATCCGGCCGGTGCTGACCTATTTCCCACAGGAACCGGACTTCGACGGCATCGACTTCAGCACAACGATCCACCTGGCCGATGAGTCAAGTCCGCTGGCGGTGGAGTTCTTCCTTCCCTTCCGCGCCATGCATTGCTTTGCCAACTACGACTGCACCGGCCAGCAAGTGCTTGATTCGGGGACAGTAGTGATTAACGGGGAGCGCTCGGCGCTCGACCTGCAAGTTGCCGAGGGCAAGAACTGAGGCCAAGCCTACAAACCAGGATCCGTTTTCCTCGATTACGAGCGAAATAAAGGTTCCGGAATTCGACAAGCCGGCCTAGAATCCACTCATCGGTAACGTCGCCGACTGACGTTCAGGAACAGCGCCGTCCTGGAGGCTGGCATGCATTTAAGTCCAATTGCCTATGTTTTGTGGTTTGCAGCTCCTGTAATACAGATTGGGGTTCTGGCCGTCATGCTGCGGCGGCATCTGTACCGGGACTATTTTTATTTCTTCAACTACACGCTACTCAATGTAATCGATGTTGTGGTCCTTGCGTCGATATTGGCCTTCGGCCACGAGTCCTACTTTTACGCGTACTACTACGCTTACTACGTTGTCCTGGCGATTTCGGTGGCGCTGTCGTTGGCGGTGTGCCTGGAAATCGTCGGCCACTGTGCCAGGCCTTTCGACAGCGCCATGGGCTGGGTTTCCAAGTTGGCGCCCTGGACGGTTGCGATCGTGCTGGCGGTCTACGTGGCTGCGGTCACCCGGAGCCATGGCGGTGTGTCCTCAGCCTGGACAGACGCTATTCTGAGCTCAGAGCGCGCGCTGCGGATCGTGCAATGCGGCTTGCTGGCGGTGCTGATTTTCTTCGGCAAGCGCCTGGGGATTGCCAAGAACCGAATTCTGTTCGGGGTTACGCTGGGATTCGGATGCTTCTCGGTGGTGAAGATGCTGGTGGGAGCGGAAATGTCGCACAGCGGCTACCTCGCCCGTGCGACTCTCAGCAGGATCAACAGCGGCGCGTACATCTTGTCCTGTTTGATTTGGTTGGGATACCTCATGTTCGGCACACCGGAAAAGCCGGACGAGCAGCTTGCGGCGAGTGCTCATTACCGGTGGGTTCCATGGAGCTGAGGCGTCGGATGGAATCAACCCGCAACTGATAAACGCTTCCCGCCATCCGGTGCGACGACGTTGTAGACTGAATGTCCAACGCATCATGGACGCCAACACCAAAACTATTCTTCGCGAGCGTCTCCAGTTCTATCGCGAGCTGGGCATCGGCCCGCTGTATCGCCGGGAAACTGGCGATGGGCAGCTAAGCGAACTCCTGGAGGCCGCGAGTGTGGAGGCCGCCGAAGTTACCGCCGCTCTGGATATCCCGGAGGAGAGCCCTTTGCCGGTTGCCACCGGCAGCCGCGAAGACGAGCTACGCGTCATCCTCGACGACATTGGCCCCAACTGCCAGCGCTGCCAACTGGCCAGGCAGGGACGGAAGCAGATTGTCTTTGGCACCGGTGATCCGAATGCCGAGCTGATGTTCATCGGTGAGGGTCCGGGGGCCGACGAGGACGCCCAAGGGCTGCCCTTTGTGGGTCGCGCCGGCCAGTTGCTGAATAATATGATTGGCGCCATGGGCCTGAAGCGTGAGCAGGTCTACATCGCCAACATTGTGAAGTGCCGCCCCCCGGGAAACCGCACGCCGGAGCGCGAGGAGTGCGATACCTGTTCTCCGTTCCTGATGCGCCAGATCAACGTGGTGCGCCCCAAGGTCATCGTGGCGTTGGGAGCGACGGCGGCCAAGAATCTGCTGGGAATGAATGACTCGATGGCCTCGATGCGCGGGCGGTTTTACGACTTTTCGCCGGCCGGAGCCGAGAGTACAGGCGGCGAACCCTTCCACTGCAAACTGGCGGTCACCTACCATCCTGCGTTTCTGCTGCGCGATCCGCGACAGAAGAAAGAGACCTGGAAAGATCTGCAGATGGTGATGCAGTATCTGGGACTGCCCATGCCCAAGCGCGATCCTGCCGCCGAGTGACGGGCAGTGGCTCAGCTTGAAATCGTGAGTGAGTGATGTTGGGTCTAGCGGGCGTCGAAAAACTCTTCCACACCTGAGGTGTCGTCGGCTGAAGCCGACTCAGCGACGGGAAGGAAAGGTCTGGACGCTGGCCTAAAGGCCAGCTCTACCTGAAAGCGACGGGAATGCGCGGCCTGGACGCCGGCCTAAAGGCCGGAACTACCTGAAAGCGTGGGTCGAGACAAATCGACAGTACCGTCAAACCCGCGCACCTCACCGCGCAGGGTATGCTAGTGAACGTACCAGTCCGAGTGCGGCGAATATTTGTGGCATGAGGGGCAATACGTGATTGGCCATTGGTAGAGGCATGCCGGGCACACGCCTCCGGTATCGAAGGTGTGCCAGATTTGTCCGCAGTGGCAGGCCCAGCGATCACGCGGGCGGGGGTTATAACCACAGAGCGGGCAGCGAATTTCCGGCTCGCGTGGGCCGCGCGAATCGCTCGATCCCTCATCGGGTTTTCGGTCGAGAGTGCCGGATGGGTTGTCGTCAACCTTCACTTTGTCGCGCATGAAACGAATTATGCATCAATCCGAAAGCCGGCACCATAAGCAGAGTTGCTCCGGTAAGGTTGTTTCCACGATGTTGAGGCAGTCCTAGAAAACCGATGCCGCAATTCTGCGACGTGGCCGTGCCGGTACCGCTCGACGCCACCTTTACCTATCGCATTCCCGGAGAATTCGCCCGAACCCTGCGTTGGCGGCCGGGTTATCGTCCCTTTTCGCGAGCAGCGCTTATCCGGCATCGTCACGGAGTTGCACGATCGCCAGCCGGAGTTCACCACCAAGCGTCTCAGCCAGGTGCTGGACACCGCGCCTTCGCTTACGCCGGACCTGATGCAACTGGGGCGCTGGATTGCGCAGTACTACATCGCGCCTATCGGCGAGGTTTATCGCACCATGCTGCCGCTGTCGGCGGAGTTTCGCCGGGTGGTCGGCTATCGCATCTCCGACAAAGGCATCGACGCCCTGCATGCGGCTTCCACTATCGGCTCTTCGCTGCGCTCGCGCAAAGAGCCCGAACACCAGATGCTGGAGTACGCCGTGCTCAACCGGCTGGCTGATGGAGAGGTGGTGCGCGAAGGCAGCTTGCGATCGGCGTCGGGAGCTTCGCGAGCGGTACTGCAAACCCTGCTGCGCAAGAAGTGGATCGTGCGCGAAGACCTCAGCGACGTCCGCGATGCCAGCCGGACAGTGCAGATCGCCACGCTGCAAGCCGTCGAGGGCAAACTTAACGCCAATCAGCAGACCATCGTCGACTATCTGAGAATTCAGGAGAAGCAGAGTACGCCAGTGGCGGCTTTGCGCGAGCTTGCTGTGCCGCGGACCACGCTGCAAACGCTGGTGCGGCGCGGCATCGTGTCTCTCAGCGAAGAAGCTGCCGGCTTTCGAATGTCGGGGATGAAGCCGCGCAAGCTGGAGTTTTTGTTCACCGCGGCGCAGAAAGCGGCGCTCGATACCATCATCTCCGCCGCCGAGGAACAGAAGTTCCTGCCCATGCTGCTGCATGGCGTCACCGGATCGGGCAAGACCGCAGTCTATCTTTCGGCGATGCAGTCGGTGCTGGCCAAGGGACGCTCGGCGATCCTGCTGGTTCCAGAGATCGGACTGACCCCGGCAATGGCCGCGGACCTGCACCAGATCTTCGGCGACGAGGTCGCCATTCTGCATTCCGGGCTGTCGGACGACGAGCGGGCCGAGCAGTGGAAGCACATCAGAAACGGGGAGTCTCACATTGTGGTAGGCACGAGATCGGCAATCTTCGCGCCGGTGCCCGACCTGGCCCTGATCGTGGTGGATGAAGAGCACGACCACTCCTACAAGCAGGAGGAGATGCCGCGCTATCACGCACGCGATGTGGCCGTGATGCGGGCCAAGATGAGCGATGCCGCCGTGGTACTGGGCTCGGCCACGCCATCGCTGGAAACCTATTACAACGCCACCCAGGGAAAGTATCGCCTGCTGGAGCTGCCGGAGCGCATCGAGAAGCGTCCGCTGCCGGAGGTGGAGATTCTCGACATGCGCGAGGAATTTCATCGCACCAGGGCGGATGAACCGCTATCGCGCAAGCTGGTGGAAGCTATCGGCGAGCGACTGGGCCGTAATGAGCAAGTGATGGTGTTGCTGAACCGGCGCGGCTATTCGGCGTTCGTGCTGTGCCGCGAATGTGGCAGTCGGTGCAGTGCAAGAATTGCGCCATCTCCATGACCTATCACAAACGTGAGCACCACCTGATTTGCCACTACTGCGGCTACACGCGCAGTGCGCCGAAGACCTGCCCCAAGTGCGGCAGCGAGTTCGTGCAGTACCTGGGGACCGGGTCGGAAAAGCTGGAGCACATTCTGCATGGCATGTTTCCGCAGGCGCGCCTTGCGCGGCTGGATCGCGACACCGTTCGAGGCCGCGACGACTTCGAGCGCATGCTGACCGCCATGCAGGCGGGCGAGATCGATCTGCTGGTGGGCACACAGATGATCGCCAAAGGGCACGACGTAGCGAATGTGACCCTGGTCGGGGTGGTGGGCTCGGACGCAGCCCTCAGCTTTCCTGACTTCCGCGCCGCCGAACGCACCTTTCAACTGCTGACCCAGGTGGCTGGCCGCGCCGGCCGTGGCGATGCACCCGGGAAAGTGGTTCTTCAGACGTTCTTCCCTGACCATTACGCTATCCAGTTTGCCGCAGCCCACGATTATCACGGCTTCTACGAAAAGGAAATCCGTTTCCGCAGCTGGATGCACTACCCGCCGTTCAACGCGGTCAGCAACGTCATCATCCGCAGCCAGAAGCTGGATGAGGCGTTGACGTGGGCAGGCATCCTGGGCAAATGGTTCGAGAGCACCCGACTGGAAGGGGTGCGCGTGATGGGACCAGCGGCGGCAGCGATCGTGCGACTGAAGACCGAGTACCGTTACCACTTCCTGCTGAAATCAGCCAGCCGCGAGCGCATGAATGGCGTGCTGCGCGCCATGCTGGAGCACGCAACGGTGCAGAAGATTCCGCGGATGAATGTGGTGGTGGATGTGGATGCGCTGTCGTTGATTTGAGGCGGCATTTGCCATTTGGCACTCAGCACTCAGCATTCAGCACTCAGCTAAGCGTCCCTTACTGCTCTTCACTAGTCGATTTTTTAGAGGGTGTCATCCTGAGCATGAACGAAGGACCTCTACACCCGGCCTCACCGCGGGAATAGGGGCCCTTCGCTGGCGCTCAGGATGACAGCTCAGAAACAACGCTTGGTTCTTCCAAGATCATCGCCGTCACGGACGCTGAGTCACGAACGCTGAGGACTGATTGCTGAATACTGAGTGCTGATTGCTGACTGCTGATTACTGACTGCTGATTGCTAATTGCCAACTGCCGCTTTTATCCCTTCCACGCTCCCAGGGCTTTCCGTACCAGCACTAGCTGGCCGAGGTGATACGCATTGTGGTCGGCGATGAGCAGCGCTTCGCGCAGGAGCGTCTGCCCTGAGCCGTGGGAGAGCGGCGCAAACAGGTCGTGCTTGGGGTCTTTGATCAGCGCGCGCATGGTTTCCAGGTGTTCCTGGATCGCCTCAACGGATTCCTCCCAGGCGCTGTCGCTGGGCGGGACGGGCTTCTTCGGCCAGTATCCATCGGGCCATGGAGGAGATTTGTGGCGCGCCTCGCGGGAGAACTCCACGATGTCCCATAGTGCGATACGAATGTGTTCGAGCAATTGCCACGGCGAATGACCAAAACCGTCAGGGACTTTCCCGCGCAGTTCCTCAGGAAAATCCTTAACGGCCGCGGCGAGGTCGGCGTGCGCCTCATTCCAGTCGATCACTTTGGCAAGTTGTTGGCGAAGCTGCTTATCGTGATCCATAAGTCCTCATAGAGAAGATTAATAGCTATGGGATGAGAGAGTGACACTACTGGATGTAAGTTGCGGATTTTATCCCGCGAGGAGCAGTTTGTTTTGGCAATTGCAGGCAGCCCCCGCTGCGTCGTCATGACAAATTCTTGCGGGTGCAGGGACCTTCGCCGGCGCTCAGGATGACAGCGTCATAAGTTTCAGGTCGTGTAGAGGCGATGCCGTACCGGGCGCCGGCGATTTAGATTGCGAGAACCCGTCGCGGGCGAGTCCGATCAGCCGTTGCCGTTGCGACGCCGGCGCAAGACGTTGCTCGCGTCGGGATTGACCAGCACGGTGAAGCCGTTGCGGAATCGGCTGGGATCGACGTCGACCAGGGTGGCACGCTCGCCTTCGATGCATCCCCCAAGCACGCGTCCCAGGCTCAGCAGGGAGCGACTGCCACACACTTCGCAGCTTTCGCCGCCGCTGTTGCTGATGATTTCGCAGTCGGCGCACAACACCGCTTCCAGCAGGGGCACGGAGTTGAGGACGGGTTCCCACACATGACTGTCAGCCATAGATCACTCTCTCTTTAACTAAAGGCTAGCTGGCGCCCGGCAGGTGGGAAAGTGTCTATTTGTGTAGGAAGCGGGAAAGTAACGAGCCACTCAGCCTAATCGGCTGGAGACGATCAGCGCCGGTGCGGAGGAAGGTTGGCCGCGGTCCGGCTAAGGAATTTCGGCGCTGGCCGAGGGTGGAAGCAAGTTGTGATTCAAGGCGAACAGCGCCAGTTCCAGGCGATTGCCGACGCCGATCTTGTTGAAAATGTTGGTCAAGTGCCGTTTGACCGTCTCTTCGCTGATGCCAAAGGTTTCGGCGATGTGCTTGTTAGTAGCGCCTTCGGTAATAAGCGTCACCACCTCGAGTTCGCGAGCGGTGAGTCCAAACGTCTTGCGCGGCGGAGGCGCGGTTTGTGCCGCCAGGTCGCGCAGCACCTGGACAAGGTTTTGCACGGGCCGGCCTTCCAGCCAGTATTGTCCCTGCATTACCGCGCGGATACATGCGGAGAGATGGGCGACGACTGCGTCCTTCAGCAAAACACCGCGGGCTCCCAACTGGAGCGCTTCCAGGATCTGCCGTTTGTCTACTTGTCCGGTGAGGACGATGGTTCGGGTCTCCGAGTTATCGCCGGTGAGTTCGCGCAAGGCTTCCAGTCCGGGCATTTTGGGCATGGCAAGATCGAGCAGCAGGATATCGGGCCGCAGCGTGCGCACCATGTGTAAGGCTTCAATGCCGTCTTTAGCTTCAGCAATGATTTTTATCTGAGGATCCGCCTGGAGCATGTTGCGCAGGCCAATGCGCACTACCGGATGATCGTCAGCAATCAGAATCCTGACTGGACTAGCTGCCATCTTGGTTTCCTCGCTGGAGGGATGGTCTCATGGTTGATCAGCTACATTTACGCTGCCGGACCCGCAGCCGGGACAACATCGGAACCAATATCTCTGCTCAACTCCGCTTCCACCGCTTTAAGAGCCGCTACTGCCTGTTCCAGTACGACTGCCGCCGAGCCCAAGTTCGAGTCACGTCCCATTCGTTCCAAAGTTGCGCAACATTGCGACAGTTGGCCGGCGCCGATCATCATACTGCTGCCCTTGAGATAGTGAGCCCGCTCGCGGACCGCCGCTGCGTCGCCGGCGTTCAACGCCTCGCGAAGTTGCCCTATGGTGGCGCGGGCTTCCAGGAGATAGTCACGGCAAAGTTCCGCCAGCACGCCGGGCTTGTCTTTGGTAGCCTGGCGCAAGCGGTCAAATATCTCACGAGTTATGACCAGATCGGTCACTATCCCTGTGTGTCTACCCCAAACGTTCTTTCATAGGTAATACTTCCCAGCGCCTACGTCAAGGAGGGACTCGTCCTTAACTGTTGAGTTAGATCTCACTCGACAGGTTTCGTCCGACGTCAGACAGCGTGCCAGCCTAGACATCAATAGGACGCAGAGGGGCATTCCGGCTAGCATTTCGAGAAGTCGGGCTTGCGCTTTTCCAAAAACGCACTCAGCGCTTCTTTGGTTTCGGCAGAGTCCAGCCGCTGGGAGATGATAGCGACTTCCTCGCCCAAAGCGCGCTCCACCTGTTCGCGGCTGGCCTGTTTCATCAGTTCCTTGCAGGCGCGCAGGGCGGCCGCAGGTTTATCCGCCAACTGCTGGGCAGCGGCAGTAGCCGTCGCCAGCAACGCGTCCGGGGCGACCACGGCGTTCACCAGCCCCAACTCGTAGGCCCGTTGCGCCGGCAAGGGTGTGCCTAACATAAACAGCTCCGAGGCGCGCTGCCGTCCGATCGCCAGAGGCAAGAGAACGGTCGACGCGGCTTCGGGCACGATACCCAGGTTGATGAACGGCATGATGAACTTCGCAGTTTCGGCAGCGTAGACCAGGTCGCAATGCAAGCAGGATGGTGGTTCCCACGCCGACGGCCAGTCCCTGAACTGCGGCGACGAGCGGCTTTTTGGCAAACGCCGCCGCACGGATGAAGCGCACCGCCGGCGGCATCTCCTGGCCCTTCCACGGTTTCTGGAGGAAGTCTTCCAGATCGTTGCCCGCGGTGAACGCGTCGCCGTTGCCATGGAGTAGAATAACCCGCACCGCCGTATTGGCTTCCGCCTGCTCCAGCGCGTCGGCCATGGCGCCGTACATTTCCGCGGTCAGCGCATTTTTCTTCTCTGGCCGATTGATGGCGATGCGCAGCACACTTCCCTGTTGCTCAACCTCAACCCTACCCATGATTCGACTCTCTTTCTTTGATGGCAAAGCAGCAATACGTTTATTGAGTTTACTGGTTGCGGGCGAATGTATAGCGCCCGGCACGGAATCGAGTGGATTGTAGCTGAACGGGAAGAGGCGCAGCAGACGCATGGCTGTTTATCAGTGCGCCCGGACAATAATGGATTGCACCTCCTACAATGGTTGCGGAATCCAATTCCCGGTGCTCTTTTCAACTTCGGCTCAATTGCAGGTAAGGAGACAGTTATGTCCGCTAAGATTCCCGAAAACTACATGGACCTTTTCAGCAAGAAGGCGTTCGGCAGCTTCACTACGCTGATGCCTGACGGCAGCCCGCAGACTACGCCCGTGTGGGTGGACCTGGCTGACGGCAAGGTGCTGGTCAACTCCGCGCTCGGCCGCCAGAAAGACAAGAACCTGCGCAAAGACCCGCGGGTGGCGATCACGCTCATCGATCCGGACAACCCGTATCGTTATCTGGAAGTGCGTGGCCGCGTCAGCAAGATTACCCAGGAAGGCGCCGATCAGTCGATCGACAGGCTGGCGAAGAAGTATCTGGATAAAGACAAGTATCCTTTCGCGCAGCCGGGCGAACAGCGGGTGATCTACCTGATCGAACCCGAGCACGTAAGTCCGCACGGATAGGATTGTTCAACAGGGGATGAAGTGCGAAGCGGGCCAAGAGCCCGCTTTTTGCTGATGGTTATTGTAGGGCATTCGTGGCGTGAGTGTGTGATTCTTGTGTCGCGGGACCGTCTTCGCGGCGTGGAGAGAGCAGGTCCCCCCGCTGCGGTCCGGATGACAAAAAGCAGTGGCCAGTGGCTAGTGGTCAGTGGCTAGCTGGTCGGCATTGCGACGAGTGGGTGATCCTTGTGTCAACGGGCCACCCTCTTCATCGTTGGGAAAAAGCAGGTCCCGCCACTGCGGACGTTCAACTTCGTCTGTCGACTCCGAGTCGAGCGATGACAGCGCTACTGGCCGAGAGGTTATCACCCTACTTCGGCGACCGCGTTGGCGGGTCGGCCGTTCTTTCACGAAGCCGTAAGGACAATGCCGGCATCCGGACTGGCAGCAGAAGCCGCGCTGCGCAGATAGATCGCGGTGAACACCATGAAGCCGTTTTCCATGTAGTAGTCGATGCCCTCGATCAGTTCGTCGTCGTTCACTGGCCAGCGGCCTTGCGCATGACGGTCGACGCGCTCCTCGCCTTCGACGGCAACGCCATCGCGGAAGCTGACGTACTTGCCGGAGATGGCGGCTACGCGCTCGCCGGGCACGATGAAGCCCACCAGGTTCAGCGGGTCGGCAGCCGAAATGGTCACGAGCTCGCCGCTGGCCGCCAGGTTGCGCATGGCGCGCAACGATTCCACCGCTTCCGGCAGCGCGAACTGCTCGCCCAGAAATCCGCTAACGAAGCGGCCGCCGCGTACCTCGCCCGATCTTCCAGGCGGCGAAACACGATCAGCAATTCGCGCCACTTGGGCAGGTTCGATTCGCGCGCCAGCATCTCGCGGAAGACCACGCCATAGCGCCGCAGCAGCATCCAGCAAGTCGCCTCCACCGCCTTGCTGTGGTCGGTTCCCTCGGCGGGATACAGCAGCGACCAGCGTCCCGGCGTGTGGCGAGGCCGCGGAGTTTTTGGCCCAGGGTTCCCCGGGCGACCCCTGGGGCTAATCAGCGAGCGCAGATTGTCGAAGCCATCGGCGGTCACCATGCCTGCCGCGACCAGCTCCCACAGCGCGGTTTCGATTTCCGCCTTAAGCTGGCCGGTGCTGCGCACCATGTCAGTGAAGAACGACGCGCCGCGGCGGCGCAGGTATTCCAAGACCGTGCGCGCGCCTTCGCTCAAAACACGCTTCATAAGTCTGCTCGTCGTCACTGAGGCGCGGCTGCATCCAGTCGGACTCTTCGCGGACAAAAAACGTGATAGGCGCAACGCTGGTTGGCACGATGCGGCGGCGGCCTTCGCCGGCATCTTCCAAGCGTTGCCGGATGCGGCGACAGGCGTCCCCAGCCGACGGCTCCGGTCAGGCAAAGCTGGTCGAGCGCAGCCGGATCGTAGTTGTTGACGCGCGCCGCCAGGATGTGCTTCTCCCAGGCGTTGGCGGGAATTTCGAATCCCTGCAACTGACGCAACGCCTGCAGCAAGCCCCGCTCGCCGCTCAACTGCGACTGCGGAGCGACGTGCTGCCAGCGCAACAGCCAGCGCATGAACTGTGCCGCGGTGACCGGCTCAACCTGCTTGCGCAGCGTCGCCACCGTCAGGTGATGAATGCGCGCCAGCAAGCGTCGTTCGCACCACTCCACGCCGGTGAGATCGCTGGCGGCCCCAGCCTCTTGTGCCTGGTCCGCGGCGTGCACCTGTCCGGTGAAGTTCCCCCGCAGGATCGATCCAGCCATCTCCTGACGCAGCAACGCCTGCTCGACATCGCTGACCGCCAGGCCGAGCCAGTAGGCGAGCGCGCCGGCAGTGATAGGGCCGCAATGCATCATCCAACCCGACATCATCGCCAGCAGCGCATCGGCGCGAGAAGCGGCGTTCGATGGCAGCTCCGGCGGTGTCACGTCGAACTGCGCCTCCGGGAAGATCAGGGCAAAGTCTTTGGCCCGTTCGGAAGCGACGAGGTAGCGGCGCGCACCGCGATCTTCCGCAGATTCTCCTCCCACAGGCACATTCGCCAGCACCGCGCGCCAGTCTTCCATGAGTGCGGCGGCCAGCGGCATCCAGTTCACGATCGCCTGCTGCCAGTCTTCGTCGGGAATCTCCAGCGGGAGCGCCACCAGCGTCTGCAAGGTGTCGTGCAATTCGTCGCTATCGCGGACGTCGGGCCGGGCCTCTTCCCGCACACGCGCAATGGCGGACTGGTCGAGGCGGCCAATCTCGTTCAGCACGGCTTCGGGCAGCATGCGACGCATCTGCACCGCGCGGGCCCGCCGCTCTTCCAAGCGGAGCGTCGTCGAGGAAGGCGTAGGGGTTCGCATTCAGGATCTCGTGCGAGAAGTGCGAGGGCACTGGCGTGTCCACCGCCAGGCAGCGGATGGCGCCGCTGTAGATGCCTTCCAGCACGCGCCGCAGACCCTCGATATCCATGGCCTCGGTGAGTACGTCTTTCATCACCTCGGCCACCAGCGGGTGGTCGGGAATCTTGATGTCGCCGACCAGGTTTTCCGGACAGGCAGCCACGTCGGGAAAGACCGAAGCGAGAAGATCGTCGCTGCGAATACGCTGGATTTGCGGCGGAACCTTCTTGCCACCCTGGAAGCGCAACAGCGCCAGGGAGCGGTTGGCGTCCCAGCGCCAGCGAGTGGCGAAGATGGGAGACGGCAGCGCAGCCTGCTCCAGTATTTCCTGCACGGTTTCAAGCTGGAGGTAATGGAAGACGTCGCTCAGGGGAAAGCTGTGCTGCTCGGCCAGCGCGATGTTCAGTCCGTTGTCGGTGGCGGCCGCCTGCAACTCAAAATTGAACGACCGGCAGAAACGCTTGCGCAGCGCCAGTCCCCACGCTTTGTTGATGCGGCCACCAAAGGGCGCGTGGATGATGAGTTGCATGCCGCCGCCTTCGTCGAAGAAACGCTCGGCAATGATGGTTTGCTGGGTGGGAACCTCGCCCAGTACGGCGCGCCCGGTGACGATGTATTCCACCAGTTGTTCGGCGCCGGCATCGTCGACCCCGCATTCGTCCTTCAGCCAGGCGACAGCGTTCTGCACTTCCGGGGAGGATTCGAGGCCGCGCAGGCGGATGCGGGGGGCGGCGGCGAGCTGCAGCCGGATGACCGGAAGCTTCGCGGTCGGCCCATGGTCCGTCAGCGTCGGCATGGACGCGCACCGGCAGCGGCGCGGTGTTCGGCGTCAGAAGGCTGATGCGCTGGCGCAAGTCGGCCACATGCTGCGAAAGCTCGTCGGTACGTGCCGGAGCTTCGCCGCGCCAGAAAGGAATGGTCGGCGGCGCGCCGTGGGCGTCTTCCACGATCAGCCGGCCGACGTTGGCCTCGACGCGGTTAATCCGCCACGACGTGTTGCCCAGCAGCATGATGTCGCCGGCCATGCTCTCGACCGCAAAATCCTCATCCACGGTGCCGATGACGACTTCTTCCGGCCGCGCCAGCACGGTGAATAGCGCGGTTTCAGGAATCGCGCCGCCGCTGGTGATGGCCGCCAGCCGGGCTCCCCGCCGCGCCCGCAAACGCCGGTTCACCATGTCGCGGTAGAGATACGCGCCGTAGCGCCCGCGTTTCGCGGCGATTCCCTGCGACAGCATCTCGAGGATGCGGTCGTATTCATCGCGGCTCAAGTCACGATAGGGATACGCTCGCCGCATGCAGTCAAAGAGCGCGTCTTCGTCCCACTCTTCGCAGCTGCACATGGCGACAATCTGCTGCGCCAGAATGTCGAGCGGCTTGGCCGGAATCTGCAGGCGGTCGAGATCGCCCAGGCGAATGGCGCGCACCGTCGCGGCACACTCCAGAAGATCGTCACGGGTGGTGGCGAACAGGCGGCCCTTGGGAATGGCTCCGCGCCAGTGACCGGCGCGCCCGACGCGCTGCAAGGCAACCGCAATCGCGCGCGGAGAGTTGATCTGGCAAACCAGATCGACCGTGCCGATATCGATACCGAGTTCCAGAGACGCCGTCGCCACCAGCAGGCGGATTTCGCCATTCTTCAGCTTGCGTTCCGCGGCCAGACGCAGCTTGCGCGCCAGGCTTCCGTGGTGAGCCGCTACCTGGTCCTCGCCCAGACGCTCGCCCAGGTGCAGAGCGATGCGCTCGGCCAGCCTCCGCGTGTTGACGAAAACCAGCGTCGAGCGATGCTGCAGCGCCAGTTCAGCGAGGCGGTCGTAAATCTCGCCCCACATTTCGTTGCTGGCGATGGGCCCGATCTCCGATGGCGGGACTTCGACCGCAAGGTCAAGCTTGCGTTGATGGCCGATGTTGACAATCGCCGGATCGGGGCGGCCGGCACCGGTCAGAAAATGCGCGACCTCTTCGATCGGCTTCTGCGTGGCTGAAAGTCCAATGCGCGTTGGGCGGTCTGCCAATTGCTCCAACCGCTCCAGCGACAAGGTGAGGTGAGCGCCACGCTTGTCGTCGGCCACGGCGTGAATTTCGTCGACGATGACGGTTTTCACGTGGCTCAGAATGGCGCGACTGCTGTTGGCGGTCAGCAGGATGTACAGCGACTCAGGCGTGGTGACCAGGATGTGCGGCGGCCGCTTCAACATTTCCCGCCGCTCTTTGGTCAGGGTGTCGCCGGTGCGAACGGCGGTGCGAATCTCCGGCATGAGGATGCCGCGCTCGCCCGCCAGTGCGGTGATTTCGCCCAGCGGGCCATCCAGATTTTTCTGGATGTCGTTGCCCAACGCCTTCAGCGGCGAAACGTACAAGACTTCGGTGCAGTCGCGCAGATCGCCGTCCAATGCCTTGCGCACCAGGCGATCAATGCAGATGAGGAATGCCGCCAGCGTCTTGCCGGAGCCAGTGGGAGCCGAAATCAGGGTGGTGCGCCCGGCGAGAATCTCCGGCCAGCCAAGCTCCTGGGGCTCGGTCGGGGTGCCGAAGCGGCCGATGAACCACTCCGCCACCAGCGGATGCGCCCACGCCAAAGAAGCTGGAATTTCCCCCACAGACATTCCGGTATTTTATCAGAGACTTCGCTAATTGTTCGCCGGATGCAAGTTCACCACAGAGGCACAGAGGACACCGAGAATTTCTTTCTAAAGTCTCTAACGACTGACGCGGCGTTCCAAGAATTAGGACCGGTCGTTGAGTGACCTCATTCCGGTTCTTCCCTCTGTGACCTCCGTGCCTCCGTGGTGAAAACGTTCTCATCGCAACCAGCACTTGCTGTCGTGAGCTAAACTTCCTGCATGCCTCAGGATCGCGCGAAGAAGATCAAGCTGATGCTGTTTGACGTAGACGGTGTGATGACCGATGGCACCATCTTTCTGTTTCCGGCTCCGGGTGGCGGGTCGGGGCAGTCGACCTCCGGTCATCGCGAGAAGATGGCCGATGCCGGCGGTTTTGGCATCGCCAGCCACGAAATGCTGGAGGCCAAGGGTTTCAACGCGCACGACGGCACGGGCTTCTCGCTGGCGCGGTTGGCCGGTCTGAAGACCGGCATCATTACCAAGCGCATCTCTGAGACGGTGGCCCTGCGCGCCCGCGATCTGAAGATTGAACACGTGTACCAGGGGCAGCAGGACAAGGCGATGGCGTTTTACGAGATTCTGGAGAAAACCGGGCTGCGGGCTGACGAAGTTTGCTACGTGGGCGACGACATCATCGATCTGCCGGTGATGCGACTGTGCGGACTGGCCATCGCGGTGAAGAACTCACGGCCCGAGGTCATTCGCGAATCGCACTTTGTCACCTCCAACGAAGGCGGCAAAGGTGCGGTACGCGATGCCATCGAATATATCCTGCGGGAACAGGGAACGCTGCAACGCGTGATCGAAGAATATATCCAGACCCGCAGCCAAGCCCCTGCGGCAAAAGCGGAGTAACGTCGTCCGGACAAAAAGAGACCCTCCGATGGACAGGGGCGAGTTGCACATCGGAGGGCTTAGCCGTAATTTCTTACGACTATTCTCAGGGTTGTTACCGAGCTAAAACCCTCCCCCTCAGAAGATGTTTCGGCACGCGAAAAAACAACATTTGGAATTCGACAGCGTGTCGGAGCCTGACTTCTGGCCGGGAGTGCCGTCGGCTGAAGCCGACTGAGCGCGAGAGATAAATGGCTTAGTCGCTGGCCTAAAGGCCAGCTCTACCTGGGGCCAGCACGCTGAGGCCGGCAGGGCTAGAGCCTTGCCCCGACACAAAGGCTCCCCGCGGCGTACCCAGAATGGGGCATTCCTCAAATTACCCAAAAGGTGGACGATGAGTAGCCGGAACCAGCATTGCTACGTCTCCGTTCGTGCCGGAGTGTGTTAGTAAACAGGTAGCGATGGCCCGGGCAGCCGGCGCCATTTCCAAACAGGAAATAGGTTTCGCAACTCAGGCCCAAGTCCCTGCATCCGGATTAAGGTCTGGGGTTTCTGTTTTTCTGGTGGCCTTTCGAGTTGAATTCGCGAGGGGAAGTCCCTACTATGAACATTCGTTTCGCACAGCAGAGAACGTCGGCAGCGATCGGAGGGGCACACGTTCTCCGGCAAACGAGGGTTTCCACCATTGAGGGGATATCAAAGTTGTCGACTTCCAAGCGCTCGCCCTTCGCCGCCGCGATGTTCGTTCTGATTTTTGCTTGTTTCGGCGCGTCCGCAGCCACCATCGCCACGCACTCGACCGTCAGCTCCCACAAGTCCCATAGCAAGTCGTCGCACCACATCACGGAATCGCCGGCAGCGCAAAAGAAGATGTCGCGGATGCGGCACAGTAGCGCCACGGCGGCGCGATTAAACCGCTCCAGTCACGTTGTGGTCTCGAAAAAGCACCACTATTACGGCGAGCGTTTTTATGCCAGCTCGTTTGCCAACGACCAGCTAGAAGGCGACATCACGGCGGGTGAAGATCCTATCGTCCGCGCCGCGGCCGTCGAAGCCCTGGGCAACATGAACGGCACCATCGTTGCGATGGACCCCGACAGCGGACGCATCCTGGCGATGGTGAACCAGAAGCTGGCCCTCTCAGCGGGCGCGCAGCCCTGCTCCACGACCAAGGTCGCCGTAGCCCTGGCCGCGTTGAGCGAGAACATCATCACCAAAGACACCGAGGTGCCGCTGGGTAAATATTGGAAGGTAGACCTGACCTCGGCGCTGGCGCACTCCAACAACGCTTATTTCGAGGCGGTAGGACGCAAGCTGGGCTTTGAGAAGCTGAGCTACTACGAGCGGCAGTTTGGATTGGGCGAGTTGGCCGGGCTGAACATTCCTAACGAACATCGCGGAATCTACCCCACCACCGAACTCGACGAGAAGCTGGGCGGGGTAGGCAAGATGTGCTCGTTCGGCGAGAGCATCTCCATGACGCCGCTGCAACTGGCAGCTCTGATGGGCGCCATCGCCAATGGTGGCACGCTGTACTACCTGCAGCACCCGACGACGCCCGAGCAGGTCACGAATTTCAATCCCAAGGTAAAGCGCAAGCTCGACATCGGGCCGCTGATTCCTGAAATCTCCGACGGCATGGCCGGAGCGGTGCAGTACGGCACGGCCCGCCTGTTGAAGAGCAACTTCATCGAAGAGCCCATCCTCGGCAAGACGGGGACCTGTTCCAAGGACGGGACGCGCTTCGGATGGTTCGGGTCCTACGCCAACACGCAGTATGGACGCATCGTAACCGTGGTCTTCCTGGAAGGCGGACGTCCGACGTTCGGTCCCAAGGCAGCCGAGTTGGCCGGGGTGATGTACCGCAATCTTTACGATCACGATTTCTTCACCGTGAAGGCTCCCGCAACCGAAGCTCAACGAAACGGCGCAGTCGCCGTTGGCGCGCAACAGTAATCCAGACCAGAAACTGCAAAGGCCTCCCGAGTGGGAGGCCTTTTTCGTGGCGTTCGCATTTTCGCACCTTGCTCTTGCTGCTCGTCCCGTTCGACTCAAAGCCGCCAGAACTTGCGCATTTACTTGGCGAAGGGCGATGCTGATTGCGCCTTGAGCTGGTCCAGCGCGCTTTGGTAGCGGGCCTTTGTCGCTTCGTCCGCCGTGGTAGCTTAGTTTTTCGCCAAGCCACTTGAGCATGGCGGTGCGGGAAGGGTGAGGTACCGTATTCTCGTCGCTGGAAATCCGCCACTCGGTGTTGTCCAGCGACGTCACGAAGGCAACGTCCTGGTTCGAGACATCCGGCTCGGGCGCGTAGCCAGTCGTCATATCGAACGTGCCCAAAAGCCGGTAATGGACCTCGGCGGTGTACTTGTTGTGATTCAGTGAGGGATCGGGATCGACCGTGTAGCGGGCAATCACATCAATCCGGGTGTACTCGGGAAGCGACTTCCACCAGACCAGCGGCTGAATGCGCGGCCACAATTTGGGATCGAGCGTCGCTCCCTCGTAATCCAGGCGACAGTACTTCGAGACCAACTCGCGAATCTGCGCCGGTTGCGTGTCCTCCTGCGGGTGCTGGGTAGGCATGGGGAATTGGCCTAACAGGAAGCTGGCGCTGAATAGCAGGAACAAAAGGCTTAAAACGGCGTTACGAATCGACGACACAGTACTGAGTCCCCTTCGCGAAATGAGTGCTGGATAAAGGGTACACCCGGACGAAGTCGCGCAGGTAGGTCACGGTGCATCATGCTTGCATGCGAGAGCAGATCCCTCGTCGGCCTGAAGGCCTCCTCGTGGTGACAAGATCCTTAGGACAGCCAAGTTCCTGTTCAGGGGGATGACGAGATCAGGGAGAGACCGGGCTGGCGCACCCCAAGGTGCGCCCCCTGGAAAGAGCTAGGCCCGCGCGCGGGCGGTCTTCTGATCGCTGAATACCTGTCCGTCGCGAATGTGGATGACGCGATGGGCGTACTCGGCGATGTCGTGCTCGTGGGTCACGAGGACGATGGTGTTGCCCTGTTCCTGCAGGCGATCTAAGAGCGCCATAATCTCGACGCCGGTTTGCGAGTCGAGGTTACCGGTGGGCTCGTCGGCCAGGATGATCGAAGGCTTGTTCACCAACGCACGGGCGATGGCCACGCGCTGCCGCTGACCGCCGGACAGCTCATTGGGCTTGTGGTTCATGCGCTTCTCCATGCCCACAGAAGTCAACACGGCCTTGGCGCGCTCAATGCGCTCCTCCGCCGGCATGCCCGCGTAAATCAAGGGTAGCTCAACGTTATGCAGCGACGTAGCACGAGCCAGCAGGTTGAAGGTCTGGAAGACAAAGCCGATCTCTTTGTTCCGGATGCGGGCCAGTTCATCGTCGTCAAGCTCGCTGACCAGTTGGCCATTCAGCCAGTAGTTGCCCTTGCTTGGGGTATCCAGGCAGCCGATCAGGTTCATGAGCGTTGATTTTCCGGAGCCGGAGGGCCCCATGATGGCAACGTATTCGTTGGGCTGGATGCGGATATTGACGCCACGCAGGGCATGCACCTGCTGCTCTGAGCCCATGTCGTAGGTTTTCCAGAGATCGTCGGTGCAGATAATGCATTGCTCGGGGGTGACCAGCTTTTGCGGGTCAGCCAAGCTCGCTACTTCGGTTGCCATCCTCTTCTCCTCGGGCCGCTGGTTGGGAGTGCTCATACGATAAGTCGTCTCCTGCTGCCATGCGACCGTCGCCGCGCCTGCGCTACGATTCGTCTTCCTTGTCCTTCGGTTTGATGGAATTATCCACCTTCACGCTGGCCCCATTTCGCAGCGTGCGAAGCACCTTGTAACTGCCGGTGACGATTTCGTCGCCTTCCTGCAAGCCGCCGGTGACTTCAATATCGGTAGCCCCACTGATTCCCGTAGCTACGGGGACGAAGACCGCGTCCTTCTTGTTCCGCAGGACGAACACCCCCTGCAGCTCTTCCTTGCCGGCAGCAGCAGAACTGGCGGGCGCTGCAGCCTGTACGGCGTTCTTTTTGTCCTTCTCGGGGACCAAGTCATCCTTCGTCCGGATGGTCAGCGCCTGGATGGGAATGGCCAGCGCGCCTCCCTTCTTGGCGGTGGTAATCCGGGCGGTAGCTGACAGGCCGGGGAGCAGGTTGGCCGGCGGATCCTGCAAGGCTACAACTACCTTGAAATCCTTGGCTTCCTGACCGCTTGATGTTGTCTGCGCAGTGGAAACGCCGGTGGAACGCAGCACCGCATTTCGGCCGATCTCGCTCACGATGCCTTTGAACTTCTGCTTCGGAATGGCGTCGATGGAAACTTCGGCCGTCTGTCCCAACTGCACATTGACGATGTCGCTCTCGTCGACCTTTACTTCGGCAGTGATGAGCGACGTATCGGCGATCGTCATCAGGGTGCTGCCGGGAGCGTTCTGAATACCCATGACCACGGTTTCGCCTTCACGGACGGGCAAGTTGGTGATGACGCCGTCAAACGGCGCCTGGTATTCGGTCTTGCTGAGCACATCGCTTACGCGGCGCAGTGTGGCGGCATTCTGACCAATGTGAACCTGGGCCGAATCCATGTTGGCTTTGGCTTGTGCCAGCTTGGCTTTCGACTGCTCGACCTGGGCACTGGCGGTGCCGAACGCAGCTTTCTTGGTATCGAAGTCTGCTTTAGCAATCAACTGGGAATCGTATAAGGCCTTGTTGCGGTCGTAGTCGAGCTTGGCGCGCTCGTACTCGGCCTGCGTCTGGTTCAGATCGGCGGCGGCGGTGTTCACCGCGGCCTGGGCCGCCAGCGCGTCGGTCTTCGAGGCGTTCAACGTGGACTGCATGGCAGCGACGTCGGCGGCGGACTGAACACTGTCCAGCGTGGCCAATACCTGCCCGCGCTTCACCACGTCGCCTTCCTTCACGTAGAGGTGCGTGATCTTGCCCATCGCGTTGGCGCCGACATTCACGTACACCTTGGGTTTGATCTCACCCGAGGCGGTTACGGTCGAAGTCAGATCCTCGCGCAGGACTTTACCAGTTTGTACGGTAACGACGCCTTTGCGGCTCTGTTGAACCGTAAATCCAACAATGGCCAGCAGGACCACCACCGCTCCGGCGATAAGGGCGAATTTCTTCCAATTCTTCATCAGGCCTCAGTCAGCAATCCACTCGTTGTTCACTTCGGGCTGACCACTAATACGAAGTCAGACGGCCTAAGGTTCCTTTGGACAGCAACTTTCCCCATCCAAGGTAGCCGGCGGCCCGTCGCTCTCTGGAGCGCACCTGCTGGGCACAGGTTCAGGTTGAGAGGCTTCGGAGGTCCCATTATATTCGGTTTCCGATAAAGCGCGATGCGACAAGTTACCACGTCCGCCTTTCGGCCAACCGTGCGGCAGGGCGAACCTGTGGCGTCAACGCTTGCGGCGGCCTGCTCCGCGGGGGATTCGCCCCAGTTAGGGCACGATTTACCAGCAACTTACGGTTGCCGGCGGGGTTTTTAGCGATAGTGGGATGGGGCTGGCGACGAGTGCTTTCGTTTCGTCCCAGTAACCTTGCTTTCAACTGTTCGAGAACATACAATTTATAAGCCTGAGTTTTGCTTTAGGAGTACCTTTGTTCCACATGAAGTTGCGCGCGGCCGGTCGGTCTTTTCTGTTCGTGGTTACCCTGTCCCTTGGCTCCGCCTACATGGCGGCTCAAAGCACCGCTGCGCCTGCGTCAGCGCCTGCCTCCGGTGACAAGTCCGGGCAGGCTGCCAGTCAGCCGGCCACCACGACCGCTCCCGCCGCAGGTCAAACTGCGCCCCAGTCGGGCGATCCGCTGAAGCGTCCGCTGACCGAGCAGCAGAAGCAGAAAAACTCCAAGGCACTCAAGCAGGAGTTAAGCGGCACCTACAAGAAGTGGCTCAACCAGGACGTGCGTTACATCATCACGCCGGAAGAAGAGTCGGCATTCAAGCAGTTGTCGAATGACGAGGAGCGCGATCAGTTTATCGAGCAGTTCTGGCTGCGACGCGATCCCACGCCGGACACGCCGGAAAACGAGTTCAAGGAAGAGCATTACCGCCGCATCGCTTACGCCAACGAGCACTTTGCCGCCGGCATTCCAGGATGGAAGACCGATCGCGGCCGCATTTACATCATCTGGGGCCCGGCTGACCAGATCGAAAGCCATCCCTCGGGCGGAACCTACGAGCGGCCGATGGAAGAAGGCGGCGGCGAGACCAATACTTTCCCGTTTGAAACCTGGCGGTATCGCTACCTGGAAGGCGTTGGCCAGGAAGTCAATCTTGAGTTCGTCGACCCTTGCATGTGCGGCGACTATCACCTGACGACCGACCCCAACGAGAAAGATGCCCTGCTGCACACTCCTGGCGGCGGCAACACGTTTTACGAGTCGATGGGCATGGGCAACCGTGCCGACCGCATGAACCCCTTTGCCGCGAATGCAGGCCCCATGCAGGGCATGCAGAACAGCAAAGAGTTCGACAAGCTGGAAATGATGGCGAAGGTGCAGGCTCCTCCCAAGATCAAGTTCAAGGATCTGGAGGAGGTGGTCAGCCACAAAATCAATGTCAATCTGATGCCCTTTGAGGTGCGTACCGATTATGTGAAGGTGACCGGCGACACGGTCCTGATGCCGGTGACCATCCAGGTGCGCAACAAGGACATTACCTTCGTAGCCAAGGACGGCATTCAGCGCGGGACGGTCAACATTTTCGGACGCGTGACCGGCATTACCGGGCGTGTGGCGCAGACCTTTGAAGACACGGTACAGGTGGACGTTCCCCAGGAATTGCTGGAAAAGACCATGGAGCATTCGTCGCTCTACTGGAAGTCGATTCCGCTTCGTCCCGGACGGTATCGCATCGACGTGGTGGTAAAGGATGTGAACGGCGACCGTGTCGGCAGCTGGAGCCACGGCGTAATGGTTCCGGAGTACAACGAGGACAAACTGGCGGCTTCATCGTTGATTCTGGCTGACAAGATGGAGAAAGTGGCGACCAAGAATGTGGGCGCCGGCAGCTTCGTAATCGGCGAGACCAAGCTGGCGTATCCCCATCTGGATGGGGCCGACGGCAAGCCGGCAAGTTTCAAGCATGATCAGCGCATGAGCCTGTGGATGCAGGTCTATAATCTCCAGCAAGACGAGAAGACCAAGAAATCCTCGGCCAACATCGAATACGAGATTGTGAACCTGGCCAACAACCAGTCCGTGCTGCATTCTTCGGAATCCACGGACAGCATGACCAACGTTGGCGACCAGGTGACGTTGGAAAAGAGTCTGGCGTTGAACAGCTTTCCTCCGGGTCTGTATCGTTTGACCGTGAAAGTGGATGACAACGTCTCCAAGCAGCAGATCGCGCCATCGGTGCGCTTTGCTGTTGAGTAGAAGTTTTGGGAACTGCGGATGGGAAGATGCCATTCCGCGGCTTTGGTCCCGGGAACCTCTGACAGGGGGTTTTAATACGATGACCCGAATACTGACATGGTTTGTGGTGGTGGCGTCGCTATGCGTTGCTGCGTCCGCAGGGGTCAATCCGGGCACGATCTCGGGTTATGTCAGAAATTCCGCCGGCACTCCGCAAATGGGCGCAATGGTGGAATTGCTGGGCACCGCAGGACGGGCCCAGGTCGCCTATACCGACGCCAAAGGCTTCTTCAATCTGGCGGGTATTATTCCCGGCAGTTACGACGTGCACGTCTCCGCCCCGTCTTTCCTTCCTACGCTGCGCCAGGACGTGGCCCTGGCCGCCGGCGGCAGCAAAGTTTTGAACATTACCCTGAATACCCTGTTTGAAGCGGTGCGGATGTTGCCCCCGCTGAAGAACAGCGATTCGGACGACGACAGCTGGAAGTGGACGCTGCGTTCGACGGCCAACCGTCCGGTTCTGCGTTTTGACGACGACACGGCAATCATGGTCGAGAAGACCGATCCGGACCAGGGTGTAAGGGGGGCTTTGGCGTTGATGGCGGGCGCCGCTAACGAGGGCTACGGCAGTCCCTCGGATTTGGGCACGGCCTTCAATATTCAGCAGTCGCTCTTCCACACCGGAACCTTGAAACTGGCCGGCGACCTGGGCTACGGCTCGGGAACACCGGATGGCGTGGTTCGCGCCGGGTACGCGCGTGACATGGGCAACGGATGGAGCCAGTCAATCGGCCTGATCGCCCGCCGCTTCTCGGCTCCGGACACGGTTCCCCGCGGCGGTGCGCTGGAAGCCATTGCCATGTCCTACTCCAGCGGTTTCTCGGTTGACGACTTCCTTGAATTCCACATGGGTGGCGAGGGACAGGCCATTCAGTTCCTGGGACGCGAAGCGAATGCGTTCCGCCCGGCTGCGACCGTCGACATGCACCTGGGGGACAACACCATTCTGGAATATCGCTATGCGACTTCGGAGCCGAACACGCGGGCCAGCAAGGGCTTCGACACGGCACCCGCGGACCTGACCGAAACCGGTCCCCGGATGACCATGGTGGACGGCGAACCGCTGCTGGAAAACGCTCATCATCATGAGGTTTCGATCTCGCAACGCTTTGGGGACGGCAGCAACAAGATGCAGGTCGCCTATTACAACGATCGCATCAAGGATCCGGCACTGCTGGGGGTCGGCGAAATCAATGTCGATACCGGCGATATCCTGCCCGACGTCTACTCCGGTACGTTCACCTACAACGGTGGCGAGTTGGAAGCGCAGGGGGTTCGATTCGTCTTCCAGCATCGCCTTTCCAGCGACATGGTTGCCACCGTGGATTACGCCTATGGCGGAGCGCTGGAACTGAGCCAGCCGGGAGTGAACTGGGGCGCCGTCAGCAACAGCCTGGACCACACCTGGCGGCACACCGCCGCGTTCAAGCTGAACGGCACCGTACCGCGATCGAAGACGAAGTGGATTGCCTCGTATCGCTGGACCAGCGGTCAATCGCTGACTCCGGTCGATCTGTTCAACGCCTCTGCCGGGCAGACCGATCCGTTCTTCAACCTGTTCATCCGGCAGCCGCTGCCGCACTTCCACGGCATACCTGGGAACATGGAAGCGCTGATTGATGTGCGCAACCTCCTGGCTCAGGGCTACGTTCCGGTGATTGGACCCGACGGCTCGACCGTCTACCTGGTGCAATCGGCGCGCAGCGTGCGCGGTGGTTTGGCCTTCACCTTCTAGATCATTTTCCGATGACACCGCCCGCCGACTCCGGCGGGCTTTTTGTTTCTGCGATGAAATCGCCTATGCGCGCTACGTGCCGGCTGCAGGCGTCAGACACAGCTTCCTGGCGAGCGCAGCGCGCCTGCTAGAATGTGGGGTCTTCTGCATGAATCCGCACGAGCACATCACGCATTCGGCCGACGAGACCATGGCCCTGGGCCGCGAACTGGCGCCAACCTTGAAGGCCGCGCGCATGGTTATCCTGCGTGGCGATCTGGGTACGGGGAAAACGACGCTGGTGAAGGGTATTGCCGAGGGCTTGCAGGCGGCTTCGCAGGACGACGTAACCAGCCCAACCTTCACCCTGATTCATGAGTACCGCGGTCCCGAAGTCAACCTGTACCACGTCGATCTCTATCGCATCGATACGCCACGCGAACTGGATACGCTAGGGCTGGACGAGCTTTTCGCGGAAGACGGCAATCTGGTGCTGCTGGAGTGGGGAGAGAAATTTCCCCGTTTCGAGAGCGAGCGCGACGTGGAAATCCGTATCGAGCGGCGTGGCGACCAGGAACGCAAGTTTCTGGTGATGCGCAAGTAGGGTCATTGTGAGCGGGGGTGAAACAACCCTAACTCCCGCAGATTTGCCGCCGATAGGGGTCCATCGCTGGCGCTCAGGATGACAGCTCAAGGGTGTGAGCCTCGAGAAGAGCGTACGACATTACATCTAAGTGAAGCCCAGATAGGACCTCTTTAGTCCGCCCCAACCACTATCCTGCCGGCGGGGCCGGTCGCACGTCTAACAACCCAAGCTCCTGCTGGAAGGGCAAGAATACCGAGAAGGCCGTGCCGCTCTTTCCTTCGGTAGTGCGGCTGCTGACGTGAATGGTGCCTTCGTGCTTATCAAGGATGCCGCGGCTGACCCACAGCCCAAGTCCGGTTCCCTTCTCACCCTTGGTGGTGTAGAAAGGCGCGAACAAGTTTTTCTGTACCGCTGCGGGGATACCAGGCCCATCATCCAGCACGGTAACCCGTAGTCCTTTGCGAGTGGGGTCCGATGCCAGGCTTGACGCGCGGGTATGCAGGATCAGTTTTCCGCCACCGGACATGGCTTCAACCGCATTTCCCACCAGGTTGGAGAAGACCTGCCGCAACTCACCTGGAAATCCTCGAACCGTGCCGTCCGTCTCAAAGCGCTCCTCCACGACAATGTGGTTCTGCCGGATTTGCGGAGCGAACAGCACCAGCACGCTCTGCAGGACTTCGGTGAGGTTTACTTCGACCGGAGTGCGGGCCTCGCGGTGGAAGGTCAGGAGCTGGCTGGTGATCTGGGAGATGCGAGCCAGTTCTTCACTGGCCATCTGCAGATACTGCCCCGAGGTGGAGTCGACGTCCTTTTCATGCTGAAGCAGGTAGATAAGGTTGGCGACGGTGTCCAGCGGATTGCGAATCTCGTGAGCGATGGTGGCGGACAATCGCCCAGCCAGCGTCAGGCGTTCGCTGGTGCGCAAGGTCTGTTCCGTCTGGCGCCGCTGGGTCACATCGCGGAAGACTACCGCAACACCCGTCAGTTCATTGCGGTCATTTACGATGGGGGCGCCGGTCAGCTCAATGGGATACTCCTTGCCATCGCGGCTGCTCAGCACCAGGCTGTTGGAGAAGCCGACAACTTTATGGGCGCGGCGCACGGCGGCGATGGGGTCGTCCACTTCTGTGCGGCTGCGCTCGTCGCGCAACCGAACCACCTCCGCAAAGGGCTGCCGGAAAGCCGCCGAGTATTCCCATCCCGTGAGATGTTGCGCCACCGGGTTGATGAACGACACTTTCCCTTCACGGTCGGTAGACACCACCGCTTCGCCCAGGCTTTTCAGTGTGATTTGAAACCACTCGCGGCTTTCCTTCAGTTGTTGTCGCTGGATCGCCTCGGCGTCCAGGTGACGTTCGTAGGTGGAGGACAGCGCCATCAACTCACGGCGGGTAAGGGTAAAGAGCAACACCGCTACCAGAAGGGAAAGTCCCACGGCCGAGGCGATCATCGTGCCGTTCAGCGCCTTGGCGCGTTGCGAACGTCGCAGGCGGAGCTTTTCCTCGGCTGCAACAAACGCCCGCTGCTGCTCGCGGATTTGCACCATCAGTTGCTGTCCAGCCAGTAGTCCGGATTGGGAGGAATCGCCGCCGCGCTTTGCTTGCAACTGGTGATCGGCCCACTGGATCCATTGCTGGTCCACTTGGTGAATCTGGAGCAGTCGCTGCTGTTGTTCGGGATTGTCGCTGGTAAGCCGCTGCAGGGACTCGTAATGTTCCGGCACTCTGGCCTTCGACTCGTTGTAGGCCGCGAGAAACGATTCGTCGTTGGTCAGATGGTAGCCGTGCAGGGCAGTATCCATCTCAACGATGTCGCGTTGTAGCTGGCGGGCGCCGGTGATCACCTGGTCCGAGTGGTCGACCCAATGTAACGAGACATACATGAGTGCAGTCTCGGCAGCCAGGGTGACAGCGAGCAGCAGCAGCACGACCACCGGGAAGGCTACCGTCCGTCGTAGTAGCTTCTGGAAACTGCGTTGGTCCATAGCGAGAGGATGCCCGTCAACCAATGCCAGAGGTCGATAATACCGCAGTTTTGCCATAGCGCAGCACCCGGAAGTACCTCAAAGAACGCTTGTTCCCTCCCTTTGGAGCCGGTTTCGCCAACCTCTCCGAAGCGCCGCCGCCATTCGATGTAAAATTCTGGCAAGGCACTATGCACTTACCCCTTCTCGGGCCAACCTTCAGGAATTGCGAGCGGCGGACGGTTCGACGGCTCGCGGTATTCCTCTTGTTGTCAACCTTCGCGATGGCCCAGGGCCCCACCGTCCTCAAGCCGGGCTTTAACCTGTTCAGCAAGCAGCAGGATGTGCAACTTGGCCAGGAAACCGCCGCGCTGGTCCGCAAGAACGTCACGGAGGTCAAGGATCCGGTTCTGACCGCGTATGTCAATGCCGTAGGACGACGGCTGATGGCCTCCCGGGAAGCCGCGGAAAGCGGTTTTCCCTTTACCTTTGAGGTCGTCGCCGATCCCGCCATCAACGCCTTCGCTCTGCCTGGCGGTCCCATGTTCATCAACACCGGGTTGCTGAAGGCGGTCGACAACGAGGCCCAGTTAGCCGCCGTGATGGGCCATGAAATGTCTCACGTAATCCTGCGCCACGGCACCAATCAAGTCAGCAAGGCCAATTTGATCGAGATTCCTCTCGCCCTGGCGGGAGAGCTTACCAACAGCTCCAGCCTGATGGGACAACTGACACAATGGGGCATCAACCTGGGCACCAGCAGTGTGCTGTTGAAGTTTTCCCGCACCGCGGAGAGCCAAGCCGACCTGATGGGTTCGCACCTCATGGCGGAGGCGGGATACGATCCCATGCAAATGGCCAAGTTTTTCGAAAAACTCAACGCGCAGACCGGCTCCGCGATCGAATTCCTCTCCGACCATCCCAATCCGGAGAATCGCTCGCACGCCATTGAGCAGGAAGCGCGGCGGCTGCCGCAGCAGCGTTATGGTTACCAGACTGGACAGTTTCAGAAGATGAAGCAAGAAGTAGCCACCATTCACGAACCTCCGCCCAAGCCGCGCCAGCAATAGCCTCCGGGCACAACTGCGGCGCAACCGATATACTTTCCTGTTGGCGCCAAACATGAAATGTCACGTCGAGTGGTTGCGGTTCCCTGGGGTGTTTGCAGTATTGCTATTGGCAACGTTTTCTTCTGGGCTCGTTCTGGCGCAGGACGCTCCTCAGCCGCAGCCGTCTCCAGCGCTGGGCAAAGCCCAACAGAGGGCAGCGCCTTCCTCGAGTGCGAGCCAGCCGGCCGCGGCTACGCCGCCTGCCAGTGCAACCAAGCAAGAGAAAAATGTTCCCGCCGCCGCCGAGCGTCACTTTCGCCAGGCAGTCTCATTCGAGAAAGATGGCAACACGGAAAACGCCATCGCGGAATACAAGCTGGCCATCAAGGAATATCCCGACTACTTTGAAGCGCACTCGAACCTGGGGCAGATCTACCTGGATCGCAAGGGCATCTCTGACGCCCTGATAGAATTCCGGGCCGCTGCCGCACTGCGGCCCAACGATGCGAATGCGCATAACAACCTGGGCCTGGCGCTAAAACACAATCGCGACCTGAACGGCGCCCTGATTGAATATCAGGAGGCAGTCCGGCTGAATCCGAAGTTGGCCAACGCGCAGAACAATCTGGCCAATGTCCTGTATGCCAAGCGCGACTACAACGGCGCCATCCTGCACTATCGCGCTGCCCTGGACTTGCAGCCGAACAGCGCCGACACCCACATGAACCTGGGCAGCGTGCTGGATGACGCCGGCCGATCGGACGAAGCAATCATCGAGTACAAACAGGCCATCAAGCTCCAGCCCAAGAACGCCAGCGCCCACTACAACCTTTCGATCGTTTACCAGAACAAGAAGGACATGCCTTCGGCGATTGCCGAGTTGCGCGAAGCCGCCAAGCTGTCGCCCGACTGGCCCACCCCCCACCTCATGCTGATGCGTCTCACCAAGGATTCCGACCCCAAGACCGCTCTGGAAGAGTGCCTGGTGGCCGACGGACTGACGCACGACGCCAAACTTCACGACCAATGCCAGACCTTGCAGCAGAAGTTACGCTGAGGCGTTTGTGATGGCTGTCACAAGCAATGTCTGCCGTATTTCCCACTTCTTCCCGGCTTGTTAAGATAATAGTTTCACGTCGTAGAATCCTCGTCCTCTCCTAAATCTCCGACGTCAGTAGAAGGGACTTATCCATGAACAGTTTTGCTAGCCGTTCCGTTCTCCGCGTGGGCAAGCGTGAGTTTGAGATGTACCGTCTGGATGCCTTGGAGAAACAAGGCTGCTCCATCAAACATCTGCCTTTTTCGCTACGCATCCTGCTGGAAAACCTGCTGCGCCGCGAAGACGGCAAAGTGGTGAAGGCCGATGACATTCGGGCGCTTACTTCCTGGAGCAGCAAGGCTCACCCTTCGCAGGAAATCGCGTTCATGCCCAGCCGCGTACTGTTGCAGGACTTTACCGGGGTGCCTGTTGTAGTTGACTTGGCCGCCATGCGCGACGCCGTGAAAACCATGGGCGGCGATCCCAGCCTGATCAATCCGCTGCAACCAGTGGAACTGGTCATCGATCACTCGGTACAGGTAGACGAGTACGGTACGCCGCAGGCTCTGCAGCTCAACGCTGAATTGGAATTCTCGCGCAACAAAGAACGCTACGCGTTCCTGCGCTGGGGACAGACCGCACTGAAGAATTTCGCCATCGTCCCGCCCGACACTGGCATCGTCCACCAGATCAATCTGGAATACCTGGCACGCGTGGTATTCGTGGGCGCCAATGGTGAATCGGGCAAGCCGATGGCTTATCCCGACACGCTGGTCGGCACGGATTCGCACACCACCATGATCAACGGCTTGGGCGTGCTGGGATGGGGCGTCGGGGGAATTGAAGCCGAGGCCGCCATGCTGGGCCAGCCGGTTTCCATGCTGATTCCGCAGGTGGTGGGCTTCCGCCTGAAGAACGCCCTGCGCGAGGGCTCAACCGCGACCGACCTGGTGCTCACCGTCACCGAGATGCTGCGCAGGAAAGGTGTCGTCGGCAAGTTCGTCGAGTTCTTCGGGCCCGGCCTGCACAAGCTTCCGCTGGCCGATCGCGCCACCATCAGCAACATGGCCCCCGAATACGGCGCCACCTGCGGCATCTTCCCGGTCGATGAGGAGACGCTGAAGTACCTGCGCCTCAGCGGCCGCAGTGAAGAGCTGGTTAGCCTGGTCGAGGCTTATTACAAAGAGCAGGGCCTGTTCCACACGGAGAGCACTCCGGAAGCGGAGTATACCGACGTTCTGGAACTCGATCTCTCCACGGTGGAGCCCTGCATCGCCGGCCCCAAGCGTCCGCAGGATCGCGTGAACCTCTCGGTGGCAGCGAAGTCCTTCGACGAGGCGTTGCCCAGCCTGCTGAAGCCGGGCCAGCACGTCGCCCCCAAGCAGGAAGCGCGCTGGGAGGGTGAAGGCGGCCATCCCGCGGGCATGGATTCGCAGCAGGATGTGGTGGAAGAGCACGTCACGCTGGATAAGTCACTGAACCACGGAAGCGTGGTCATCGCGGCCATTACCAGCTGCACCAATACCTCGAATCCCTCGGTGTTGATTGCCGCTGGATTGCTGGCCAAGAAGGCGGTGGAGAAAGGCCTGGAGGTTCCGGCATGGGTGAAGACTTCCCTGGCGCCGGGTTCGCTGGTCGTCACCGAATACCTTACCCGCTCCGGCCTGCTGCCTTTTCTGGAGAAGCTGAAATTCCACGTGGTGGGATATGGCTGCACCACTTGCATCGGAAACTCCGGTCCATTGCCACAGGAAGTCTCGAACCTCATCACCGAAAAGGACCTGGTCGTAGCGTCGGTGTTGAGCGGCAATCGTAATTTCGAAGGTCGTATCAACTCCGAGGTGCGCGCCAACTATTTGATGTCGCCGCCGCTGGTGGTTGCCTACGCGCTGGCCGGCCGCATCGACCTCGACATGTACAAGGAACCGATCGGCTACACCAAAAACGGCAAGCGCACCCCGGTCTACCTGAAAGACATTTGGCCAACCACGGCCGAGGTCAACGACGTGATGCGCCAGCATGTGACCGGCGATCTCTTCCAGAAGAGCTACAGCGACGTCTTCAAGGGCGATGATCTGTGGCGCGGCCTGAAGGTGCCGGAGGGCCAGACTTTCACCTGGGACGATGACTCAACCTACGTGAAGAATCCGCCCTACTTCGAGAACATGCCGGTAACACCCGGCGCGGTGAAGGACATCACCGGCGCCCGCGTCCTCTGCTATCTGGGGAACAGCGTCACCACCGATCACATCTCGCCGGCAGGATCGATCAAGCCCAACAGCCCGGCTGGTCAGTATCTGATCGCTCACGGCGTCGCGCCCGCAGACTTTAATTCCTACGGATCGCGCCGCGGCAATCACGAAGTGATGATGCGCGGGACCTTCGCCAACGTACGACTGCGCAATAAGCTTACCCCACATCGCGAGGGCGCTTTCACCCGGCACCTGCCCGATGGCGAAGAGATGACGATTTTCGACGCCTCGGAAAAATACCGTGCGGCCGGAACATCCGCTGATGGTGCTGGCCGGCAAAGAGTACGGTTCAGGCTCATCGCGCGATTGGGCCGCCAAGGGTCCAAGGCTGCTGGGTGTGCATGCCGCATTGGCGGAAAGCTTTGAACGCATCCATCGCTCCAACCTGGTGGGCATGGGCATTCTGCCCTTGCAGTTCCTGGAAGAAGAGAGCGCCGAAACTCACGGGCTGACCGGCGAAGAGTCGTACGACGTCATCGGCCTGACCGATGTGCTGAAGAACTTCGCTCCGGGCAAGACCGTCAAGGTTCGCGCCACCAAGCCGGATGGCGCGGTGACCGAAATCCATGCCACGGTACGCATCGATACGCCGCAGGAAGTGCTGTATTACCAGCACGGCGGGATTCTGCAGTACGTTCTGCGCCAGTTGCAGGCTAAACCGGCGAAGGCGAAAGCGTAATCAATCACGTCAGGCGCGAAGCTCGGCCATGAAGTGGGCCCGGGGCGCAAGCCCCGGGCTTTCTCTTAAGGGCAAAGGAACCGCGTAGCGGTGCTGTAACTACGCTGCCCGCTTGTTCGCCAACAAGGACTGCTCGTAGTGCGCCAAAATATCGGCGCAGTCACGGTAAACTTCGCTGTACCCGGCAGCGCGCAGATCTTCCTCCGCGAACCCTCCGCTCAACACGGCGATGCTGGCGATACCGATCTTCCCGGCAGCAATCGCATCATAAGGCGAGTCCCCCACCGCAACCGCTTCGGACGCCTGTATGCCGTTCAATCGATCCAGTACCGCTTCAAAGATGTCGGGATGCGGCTTCGACCGATCCGCATCGTCCGAGGAAGATTCTTCTTCCACCAAGTCCTCGATGTGGGCGATCCGTTTGTACGTCTTCACCTCGTCCTCTTTGGCCGACGAGGCCAAGGCGATCTGCTTCCCGTCGCGCTTCAGGCGCAGGAACAACTCTCGGACGCCCGGCAGCGCTTCGACCTGCGGCAGGTATTTCTGCTTTGAAGAGCCGGCCGCGATACTCCTCCAGGTCTTTGCCGATGCGCTCCTGCTCCTCTGGGCTAAGAAATACGGGGAGCAATTGATCGCCACCTTTGCCGATTTGCTGGCGAACCTCTTCGAATGAAACTTCGTGTCCGAACTTGGCGAACGCCTCCTGCCACGCGCGGGCATGCAAGTCGACCGAATCCACCAGCGTGCCATCAATGTCGAAGATCACGGCTTTGATCATGTAGATTCCTTTGCTTCGGGCTGAAAAGAAAAACACCGGCAGAGCACCGGTGTTGGTGACGGACTGGCTCATCCCATCAGGCGGCTTTCTTTTTGGGGACCTTGGCGCCCGACTTGCGCGCTTCGCTGATCCCGATGGCGATAGCCTGCTTACGGCTCTTCACCTTGGCGCGGCCACCTGACTTCAGCTTACCGCTCTTGTACTCGCGCATCACCTTGCTGACCTTTTTCTGCGCCTTGCCACTGTATTTCTTGCCCGTGCTCTTGCTGGACGTGCGCTTTTTCGCTGCCGTCGAAGATGATTTCTTGCCGGCCGTCTTGCGACCGGTACGGTGCGACGCCTTGGCGCTCGTCTTGCGACTTACCGAACCAGATTTTTTTGCGGTTGCCATAAATGGTTAGCCTCCTGCATCTTGAGACGCTTAGAGCTGCACCTAAGGTTGTGCGCTGCTTCATCCTGGGTGCTTGCGATTGACCGTCCGCTTGCCGCTCACGTAGTCTTAGATGTTTGCCTATGATGTCCTCCAAGACTGCTGAAATGGCCTCTCTCCGCGTCGCCGAAGAAATCACGGAACTGGTCGGCGACACTCCGATCCTCCACTTGCGCAAGCTTGCGCCAGCCGGCGCAGCCGATGTCTACGCCAAGCTGGAATACCTGAACCCTGGCGGGAGCATTAAGGACCGCGCCGCGCTGGGCATGATTACCCGCGCCGAAAAGGCCGGCACACTGCTTCCCGGCGCCACGATTTTTGAAGCCACCGCCGGCAATACCGGTGTGGGACTGGCGCTGATTGGCAGCAGCCGCGGATACAAGACCGTGCTGGCCGTTCCCGAAGGTTTCTCGCAGGAGAAAGTCACGTTGATGGAGGCGCTGGGCGCTGAAGTGATTCGCACGCCCAAGGCTGATGGCATGCAGGGCGCCATCGATTACATGAAAGAACGCGCCGCCCGTACACCTAACTCCTTCATCGCCGGTCAATTCGAAAATCACGATAATCCCGACTTTCATTACGAGACGACCGGCCGCGAATTCTACGAGCAACTCGGCGGGCAGATTGATGCCATCGTCATTGGTTGCGGCACCGGTGGGACGTTCAGCGGCGTGGCCCGCTACCTGAAAGAGCGCAATCCCAAAACGCTGGCGATTGCCGTGGAAACCGAAGGCTCGGTGCTCGGCGGTGGTGAGAAGGGCGATCACGAAGTGGAAGGCATCGGCGCCAGCTTCATGCCCAAGACCTTCGACGGAACCCTGGCTGACGAGATTATCGCCGTCACCGATCGCGATGCCTTCGACATGGTGAAGAAACTGGCTGCGGTGGAAGGTGTGCTGGCGGGTTCGAGTGCGGGCGCCAACGTATTTACCGCGATCGAAATCGCCAAGCGCCTGGGTCCGGGCAAGCGGGTGGCAACCATCATCCCCGACTCCGCCGAACGGTATCTGTCGAAGGGAATTTTCCAGTTCAACGACAAGACTTAACCACAGAGGCACGGAGACACAAAGAGACAAAACTTTGGTTCGTTAATTCTGCAAGCCGATTTTCCTTTCAGGGTGTGGTCGGCATCCCGTGCGATAGCAACTCCTAAACTCTGTGTCTCTGTGGTGAAAAAGACCTTTATGCCGAAAAAGAACGCTCTCGGATTTTCTACCCGCGCCATCCACGCCGGCGGTGAAGCTGACCCATCGACCGGAGCCGTTGCTCCTCCCATCTTCGCCACCTCGACTTACGCGCAGGAAGAACTGGGCAAGACCAAGGGCTACGATTATTCGCGCGCCGGAAATCCTACGCGTACTCGACTGGAGCAGAACCTCGCCGCGCTGGAAGGCGGCATTGCCGCTCCTGTCTTCGGCAGCGGCATGGCTGCGGTTGCGGCTCTCTGCCAGTTGATGAAGGCCGGCGACCACATCGTCGCGTCCAACAATCTCTACGGCGGCGTTCCCCGGCTGTTCAACCAGGTCATGGTGAACTTCGGCCTGCAGTTCACCTACGTGGACACCAGCGACCCGCGCAATGTCGAGCGCGCCATCCGCAAGAACACCCGTTACGTTTACATCGAAACGCCCACCAATCCTCTGATGGGTCTCACCGACATCGCTGCCGTCAGCCAGATCGCCCACAAGCGCGGCTGCGAGGTCGTCGTCGACAACACCTTCATGTCGCCGTATTTCCAGCAGCCCATCAAGTTTGGCGCGGATATCGTGATGCACTCCACCACGAAGTTCCTCAACGGTCACAGCGATGGACTGGGGGGCGTACTGGTGTGTACGACGCGCGAGCAGGCGGAGAAGCTGGCCTTCGTGCAAAAGGCTGTGGGCGCCATCATGTCTCCCTTCGAGTGCTGGCTGGTGTTGCGCGGCACCAAGACGCTGGCCGTGCGCATGAAGCAGCACGACGACAACGGCCGCGTCATGGCCGACTACCTCAGCGGACACCGCAAGGTAAAGAAAGTCTTCTACCCCGGACTGAAGGACCATCCGCAATACGAACTGGCGTGCCGCCAGATGTCGGGCTTCGGATCGATGATCACGTTCGAAACCGGCTCGCTGGCCAACGCCAAGCGGCTGCTCAAGCGGGTGCGCCTGTGCACCATGGGCGAATCGCTGGGCGGAGTGGAGACCCTCATCTCCCATCCCGCCAGCATGACCCACGCCGCCATTGGCGAAAAGGGCCGCAAAGCCATTGGGCTGACCGACGGCATGGTACGTATCTCGGTGGGAATCGAGGAAGTCGAAGACATCATCGCCGACCTGGAGCAGGCGCTGGCGTAGTGGTTAGTGGCTAGTGGTTAGCGGCCACTTGTTGCTGGGCTTGCTTGAAAGAGACGGGCTTCAGACCGTCCGTAAATAGCGCAGAGATTGGCTTTAGCCGCTGAGGGTATTCCGCCTGTTACTGAGCGCTTCCCTATTTGGATTGACCTCAGCCCTCACCTGCCGGTTCACAGTTTGCCCTCGGTTTTCGACGTTCCAACTCCGCTTGTTAGCATCCAATGAATTGCCGGGTGTCCTGTCAGACGCGGGTGGGCACTCTGCGCGATTCTTTCGTCCATTGCTGTTGACCCAGGAGCTTGCGTGCCCCCGACCGAAGCTGAACGTATCGCCGAACTGCTGAAAAATGCCAAGACCATCGCCGTCGTGGGCCTCACCGATTCACCCATGCGTACCAGCTATGGCGTGTCGCAGTATATGCAATCGCAGGGCTACCGCATTATTCCCGTCAACCCGAATATCACCGAGTCGCTAGGCGAGAAAGCCTATCCGTCTTTGCTGGATGTGCCTGAGAAAATAGATATCGTGAATGTGTTCCGCCGTACGGATGCTGTGCCCGCGGTGGTTGACCAGGCCATCGAGATTAACGCTCCTGCCATCTGGATGCAGGAAGGCGTGATTCACGAAGAGGCCGCCGAGAAGGCACGCCAGGCAGGCATCTTCGTCGTGATGGACCGCTGCATTCTGAAAGACCATCGCCGGCTGCGGTAGTATCTTGCGCCCGACCAGCACCGTTCAGCAAACCACTTCGGTCCGAGCACAACTCAACGTCAAGCCATAGCAATTCCTCAGGAGCTGAATATGAGCGAGTCGGTAAAACTAAAGGCTGCCGATGGCCATGAATTCGACGCCTACGTCGCGCGTCCCTCGGGTACGCCCATCGCTGGCCTGGTGGTGGTGCAGGAGGCCTTCGGGGTGAACAGTCACATCCGCTCGGTGGCCGACGGCTACGCCCGCGATGGCTTTCTTGCGGTTGCGCCGGCGTTGTTCGATCGCGTGCAGCCAGGAGTGGAACTGTCCTACGCCGGCGAAGACCTGCAAAAAGGGATTGCCCTGGCCAGGCAGATTTCGCCCGATGACATGGTGAAAGATACCGCGGCGGCGTTGCAGTACGTTCGCGCTGAGACGGGTAACAAGTCCGGTGTTATTGGCTATTGCCTGGGCGGATCCATCGCCTGGCTGGCGGCGACCCGGCTCGATGCGGACGCTGCCGTAGGCTACTACGGCGGGAGCATCAGTCAGTATGCCAGCGAGAATCCCCGTTGTCCGGTGATGCTGCACTTCGGCACGCTCGACAAGCATATTTCGAAAGAGTCCATCGATAAGGTGCAGGCGGCGCATCCGGAAGTGCAGATTTTCTGGTACGAAGCCGATCATGGATTCAACTGCGATCAGCGCAGCGCCTACAATCCCGAAGCCGCGAAGCTGGCGCGGGAGCGGTCACTGGAGTTCCTGAAGAAGAATCTGGCTCAGTAAGTGGGGGGCGCGCAGCTCTGAAAAGCAGAACGGGCTGATTCCAGGATTTCTATGTCTCTGTGTCTCTGTGCCTCTGTAGTTGAAAGCGTCTTCGCCCGCTTCAGCTCTTCCAGCCGCGCTTTAATGCGCTTCTCAATGCCCTCTTCGGTGGGATGATAATAGACGCGGTCCTTGAGATTGTCCGGCAGGCATTGCATGTCTGCCACCTTCGATTCCAGATCGTGCGCGTACTGATAGCCCTGGCCGTAGCCGATCGACTTCATCAGCCCGGTTGGCGCGTTACGCAAATGCAGCGGGACCGGGTCTTGCGCGGTACGCTCGACATCTTCCTGCACTGCGCTGTAAGCCGTGTAGACCGCGTTGGATTTCGGAGCGGCGCAGAGATAAACCACCGCCTGAGCTAATGCCAGATCGCCCTCGGGCATGCCGAGAAAATCAAACGCATCGCGCGCCGCCAGCGTGATGGCCAGCGCGTTGGGATCAGCCAATCCGATGTCCTCCACCGCCATCCGCACCACGCGGCGCGCCACGTACAAACGGTCTTCCCCGGCTTCCAGCATGCGGGCCAGCCAGTACAGCGCCGCGTCGGGATCGCTGTTGCGCACGCTCTTGTGCAGCGCTGAGATCAGGTTGTAATGCTCTTCGCCGGCCTTGTCGTAGCGCAGCACACGCTTCTGCAACGCGTCGGTCACGATGGCGTCGGTGATAGCGGGATTGCCCTGCTTCGTTTGCTCCAGCGCCAGCGTTGCCGCAACCTCCAGCGCATTGTAGGCACTGCGGGCGTCGCCGCTGGAATAGGCCGCAATCTTGCGCAGCGAGTTCTCATCCGCCTGCAAGTGCAGGTCGCCCAGCCCGCGCTCTTCGTCCCGCAGCGCGCGTTGCAGCAAGCTCGACAATCTGCTCTTCGCTCAGCGACTTCAGCACGTAGACCCGGGTGCGCGACAGCAGGGCCGAGATGATCTCGAACGAGGGATTTTCCGTGGTGGCGCCAATCAGCCGGATACTTCCCTTCTCGACATAGGGAAGGAAGGCATCCTGCTGGGCTTTGTTGAAGCGGTGGACCTCATCGACGAAAACGATGGTGCGCGTGCCGTATTGTCGCGCGCGTTCGGCGTCGGCCATCACCTGCTTGATTTCCTTGATGCCGCTCAGCACCGCGGAGAACTCGATAAAGTCGGCGTGCGTCATGCGAGCGATGATCTTGGCCAGCGTGGTCTTGCCCACGCCCGGCGGTCCCCAGAAGATCAGCGAACCGGTATCGTCACGCTCGATCTGGACGCGGAGAGACTTCCCCGGCCCGAGGATATGCTCCTGTCCGACGAACTCATCCAGCGTGCGCGGACGCATGCGCTCCGCCAGCGGACGGGACTTGTCGATGGCATCATCGTGCGACGGGTTGGTTTCAAACAGGCTCAAACGCTAATTCACCACAGAGACACAGAGGCACGGAGGCTAACGTTTAACTTAAAGAACGCGCCGTGCGAATTCCGTCTCTTTAGTATCGCCTACATTAAAGTTGATAAGCAGGCCAACACGAATCCTGGTCAGGCGTAAGATACGTCAGCAGCTGCGCTTCATGAACTGGCAACATATGCTCGAACCGATTTCAGCTCGACCACAACCTTGTCTTCGACGACCAAGTCGATTCGATATCCACAATCGAGCTTGACTCCCTTGTACGTGACGGGCAGGTCGACTCTGCTGCCGAAAGTCAAGCCCGCGGACACGCCAGTTCGCGGCACAAGCAAGCTCTGGTAAGCAGATTCCAGCAGACCCGGGCCCAAGCGCTCGATGGACTTCATGGCAGCTGCGATGATTTCGCTGGTAAGCGACTCGCTCGGCATCAGACGGCAGTGCGCATCTCGCTGTCTCGTGAAAGCGTTCTGCCGGAGGTACGCCAAATGCGTTCTCAAGAAACACCCTCTTCCCACCATACCACGAGGACATGCAGAACTGCCTATCTAGAATTCTAAACCTCTGTGCCTCTGTGTCTCTGTGGTTGAAATGCATTTCCTCTTTGCCGCGCCGCTTCGTACAGCAGAATCGAGGCGGCGATGCCCGCGTTCAGCGATTCCACCTTGGACGACTGCGGGATGGACACCACTTCGTCGGCCTGGGCCAGCACCTCTTTCGGCACCCCGGCGCCTTCGCTGCCCACAACGAAGGCCACCGGGCCGCGGAGATCGGTTGTCGGAAATCGATCGTTCCTTTGTGTGACGAAGTTGCCAGTACCGCATGCCGCGCGACTTAATTTCGGCCAGCGTTGTCGCCAGCTCCACCTTCGCCGACGGCACCCGGAACAGCGATCCCGCCGAAGCCCGCACCGCTTTCCAGTTCCACGGACTCACCGTTCGCTCGCCCAGCAGCAATCCGGTCACGCCGAAGGCCTCGGCCGAACGCGCGATCGTTCCCAGATTTCCCGGATCTTGCAAGCCCGGCGGTTATCACCAACAACGCCGGCTCGAGCCGCCAAGACATCTTCCAGCGCGAAGGCGCTTCACCCGCACCAGCGCGGCCACACCCTGCGGCGTCTCGGTGGGGACGGCGCTGGCGAAGACCGTCATCGGGCAGCAGCAACAGCTTCGGTCTGCGCAGACAACTGAGGCAGCAGCTTGTGCACTCGCTCCCGTGCCGACTCGCTGAAGAATACCGTAGTCAGCCGCAGTCCGCTGCGGATGGCTTCCTCCACCAGGTGCATGCCTTCGATGGCGATTTCGCCCTGCGCGTTGGGAGAGGCCTCCGCAAAAGCGCGGCGAAGTTCTTTCACGCGCGCATTTTGGCGGCTGTCGACCCGTCGCAAGCGATCTTCGAACTGGGCAGCCTTGGCCATAAATCGGACAGAACCGGCGTCTATCCTACACCGCCGCCAAACTCAGGGCGCACAGCCGGGCGGCAACATGATAATCTGCTGAGTTGCCGTCGCAGGCGCGAGGAATTACATTTCGCTCGGCGAACACCCCACCAACAGAAGAGGCCAGGTTGCGTCCCGAAATCGTAAGAATCAATAGTCAGGAACCCGAGGCTTCTCTCGTGACCTACGCCGCCGAGAAAATTCGCGCCGGCGAGGTACTGGGCATTCCCACGGATACGTTTTACGGCCTGGCGGTCGATCCCTTCAACCTGCACGCGGTCGATCGCGTTTACGAAATCAAGACTCGCTCGCGCCACAAACCGCTGTCGCTGCTCATTGAGTCGGTAGATCAGGCAGCTGAAATGGCGTGGCCGGTCCCGGAAATCTTCTACCTTCTGGCACGCCGCTTCTGGCCAGGCCCACTCACCATCATCGTGAAGGCCGACCCCAAGCTGCCGCTGAAGGTGACGGCCAATACCGGCAATGTTGCCCTGCGAGTGCCCGCGGCGGAGGTTCCTTTGGCCATCATCCGCTCGGCCGGACTCGCCCATCACTGCGACGTCGGCGAACCTGCACGGCGAATCCGAATGCAGCTCGGCGATGCAGGTGCGCGATCAGCTTGGCGATTCGCTGGCGATCATCGTCGATGGCGGTCCCGCGCCCGGGCTGATGCCTTCGACCATCATCGATCTGACCTGCGAAGACGGGAGTGGCTGGCGGCTGTTGCGTCACGGAGCGATTCCCGAAGAACAGATCATCGAGCTCTTAGGCCAGGGAGTAAACTGCCACGGCCTTCCCGACAACCAAGACCTCATCCCGTCCGCTGGATTCTGGCGCTGGTTGCCATTGTCGCGGCAGGATTTCTACTCAACATCAGCTGGCAAATCATGCGCGAGGCCGGCGTGGACGAGGCCCATTCCGCCGACGCCATCGTGGTGTTCGGCGCAGCCGAGTATGTGGGGCATCCCTCGCCCGTCTACCGCGCTCGGCTCGACCACGCTTACACCTTGTTTGAGCGAGGCCTGGCGCCGGTCATCATCACCACCGGCGGCGCAGGCAAGGATCCGCACTTCAGCGAAGGACAGGTTGGCCGCGACTACCTGGAATCGCGCGGCGTGCCCGATGGCAATCTCATCGCCGAAACCCAGGGCGGCGACACCGACGAATCCGCAAACGCGTTGCCGTCATCCTGCGGGCTAACGACATGCATAGCTGCATGCTGGTGAGCGACGCCTACCACATGTTCCGCGCCAAGCAGATGATGGACGCGCAGGGCATCACGGTGTACATTTCGCCGCGTCCCGGCTCGATCCCCAAGACGATGGTAGGCCGATTCGTGGCAGCGTTACGGGAGAGCTTCAGCTATCTGCTGTACAAGGCGCATGTAACGTAGGAAGGTCGCGGTCCGCGGGGCGGTACGCGCTTTTCGCTATTCGCCAGAACCCTTGATGACACCTGCTTCTCAGGGTTAGATTGCATGGCTGTTGCCAACGGTGAACTGGCGATGTTCGCTGAGATAGCGTCTAACTTGTCTGGGGATCGGACCGATAAGTGCCTGGCGAAAAGCAAACAGCGAAAAGCGTCTTCACCTCACCAATGCCAACACCCGCGCCTGCCCGCCGGAGCCGTTTTCCAGCTTGATCGGGGCGACCACAACCGTTGTTCCTGACGGAGGCACGAGGGCGAGGTTGGCTACGTTTTCCAGATGGTAAACGCCGGCCTTCGAGGTGAACTGGTGCACAGGGTAAGCCGTGGTGGCGCCTTTGTCGACGCTCATGGTGTCGATGCCTAGGCCCACGACATTGCGCGTCTTGACCAGAAACTCGGCTGCTTCCAGCGAGAATCCGGGATAGTGCGTCAGGTGGTCGCTCTGTTCATTGCGAAATTCCTTCGGCGAGCTCCAGCGGTCATCCCAACCGGTGTACGCCATCACCACGGCTCCTGCCGGGATCTGCCCGTGCGCGCTCTCCCATTCGGCAATGTCGCTGACGCTGACTTCGTAGTCGGCGTTCCCTTTCATCTGCTTGCGCACGTCGATCACGGCCATCGGCCGCACCAGGCGATCCACCGGAATCTGGTCGACCGTCCACATGCCGGCAGCAAAGTGCGCCGGGGCGTCCAGATGGGTCCCATAATGCTCCTGGGTCGAGTAGATGCGCGAGTAGTAGCCATCGCGCTGGATGTTGCCCAACTCGTGCGACTGGAAGGGCGACTTCTCCGTGCCTTCCCAGTTGGGCGAGTGGTCGTTCACACTGTGGGTAAGATCGATGACGGTGCGGTAAGCATTTGGATCGGACATGGCGGGTTTGTGCTGCGCGAACAACAACAACGCAAGCGCCAGACTACAACCTATCGCGAATGTCTTCCAGTTCAACATGCCGTCAGCCGGACAAAACCCCTCTTTCAAGGGATGCTCACCCAGGGTTGGACGCTTCCGGGAATCAGAGGTAACACATTGAGAACCCCATCAAATTGGGAAAGATGCGGGGGTTGTTTTGTATCGCGGATAAGGGTTGGGTCAGGTTGGGGTGCAGACCCCTTTGCGCTGTCATCCTGCCACAAAACTGAGAGCTGATTGCTGAGGGCTGATTGCTGAGGGCTAACCGCTATTGATCCCTCTCCATGGGGAAGCTGAACCACAGCGAATTCGAACCGTTGTAGTCGACGTTCTGTCGTTTCTGAGTTACGAACCCCATGTGCTCCGCCTGCAGCGAACATCCCTGGCATGGCTTTTCCAGGATGATCTGGTAGCGGCCGTCGCGCTTGGAGTTGGCCGTTCCTGTCACGGCACCGGCGGCGTCGGTCAGCGTGACTTTGGTGCGTGGTATCGGCCAGCCGGCTTCGTCCGTCACCACCCCTTGCAATTTGCCCTTGGGCGCCAGGCCTTCGGGGTTTACGTCGCGGAACATGTAGCCCGGCCCGCGCAGCGGACGTCCGCCGATCTGACCAGTCACCTTGTCGTGCTCCAGGGCTAGCGTCCCATTGACGAAGACGTATTCGAATCCCACCGACGGGCGGTTGGGATCGTCAAACGTCGCGGTGTCCCGCACCTTCGCTGGATCGAAAATTGTGATGTCGGCGAAGTAGTCGGTATGCAGCAAACCACGATGATCGAGACTCTCGCGCTGCGCGGGAAGCGAAGTAAACTTGCGGATGGCATCTTCCATGCGCAGCGTGTGGTCCTCACGCGCGTATTTGCCCAGGATTCGCGCAAAGCTGCCATAGGCCCGCGGATGCGACTTGGACTCTCCCAGCGGCCCTTCCGGGTTGACCGCGCCGTAGTCGGTACCCACGCTGACCCAGGGTTGCTGCATGGCCAGCTTGACGTCGTTTTCGCTCATCAGGAAATACACCGCTCCCACATTGTCGCGGTCGGCAATCACCAGATTCATCAGCGCGTCCAGCGGGTCCTTGTTGTCCATCTTGGCGATCTCGCCCATCGTCTTGCCTTCGTATTTGCGGAGCTGCGGATTCAGCACCGAGATCACCAGCACACCATCAGCCCCGCCGCAACCGCGCCACAGATTCTCGAACGAACTGTCGGAGCCGGCAATGTCCTGCTTGATCTGGGCACGGATCTTGGCATCCTTCAGCCGCTTGACGAAAGCATCGGGTCCGCCAGTGTGGTACTTGGCCGGAATCACTGCGCCCAGCGAAGTCGCGGCTCCGGTGTAGGGATACTGATCGGCGGTGACATCCACGCCGTTGGCGCGGGCCTGCTCAATCACCGCGATCACCTGCGGCATCTTGCCCCAATTCTGCTTACCGGCAACCTTGAGGTGAAAGATTTCGACCGGGATGTTGGCTTCACGCCCGATCTGGAAGGCTTCCTGCAACGCATCCAACTCGGCATCGCCTTCGTTACGCATATGCGTGGCGTAAATGCCGCCTTTCTTGGCGGCAACTTTGGCCAAAGCAATCAGTTCGTCGGTCTTGGCGTAGGAACCGGGTGAGTAGATCAAGGCACTCGACAATCCCATCGCCCCGTCGCTCATGGCGTCGTCCACCATGATCTCCATCTGCTTCAGTTCATCGGCCGTGGGCGCGCGGTCGGCGGTGCCGATCACCATGTGCCGCACCTGGGCCGCACCCACGTAGGTCGCCAGGTTGATGGCGGTGCCCTGTCGGGTCAGACGCTCAAAGTACTCTTCCAGCGAACTCCAGTCCGGCGTGAGGTGAAAGTGCTGAAAGTAATCCGCGTGCTCGTGGTTCAGGATGTCGTTGGTGGGGGCTACGCTGTCGCCTTCCCCGGTGATCTCGGTAGTGATGCCCTGGGTGAGTTTGCTGACCGCCTGCTTGTCGATCAGCAGGTTGGTTTCCGACTGGCCCAGCATGTCGATGAAGCCGGGAGCGACAATCAAACCCTTGGCGTCGATAGTGCGCTTGGAAACCAGCGACGCGTCGGCCTTGCCAATGAACGCGATGCGATCGCCGATGATGCCCACGTCGGCGTAGATCCACGGGTTGCCGCTGCCATCGATCATCCGGCCGTTGCGGATGAGGTAATCAAACTCCTGCGCCCAAAGAGAGGTTGCCAGTGCAAGAAACAACCAGAGAAGGACAAGTTTGATTCGCAAGCTTGACTCCGTCGCTTGATCCAGAGTTGATGCGAAACATGCTACACCGTGGGGTTAGCCGGGCGGCTATAAATTCGGAAGGAAGAGGTCGCAATCGCCCTACCAGCGCAGGTTACGCGCCGACCCGCTGCAGCACAACCGCGAACAACAGCGCGGCGTCAGCGGCGAAAACGGTGCTGATGAAGTTCACGGCGTCATTGCCCAGTTTGCCGGAGTTCTCCCAGGTAGCGCCCAGGATGCTGTCGACGAACATACCCGCGATGCCGGCCATGGCGATGACCGGCGTCCAGTGCCAGTCGACCAGTCCGCAAGTAGCGCTGACCCAGGAGACAAGGCTGGCAGCCACGCATCCGCTGAGCGTGCCCACGACGCTGATCGCGCCGTTGGTCCCGATGGGCACATCACGAAAGTCGGTTATGAGATAAGCGCTGCGCGCGGTGGCTTGGCCCAACTCGCTGGAAACCGTGTCGGCCGCAGCCTCAGCCAAAGCCGCCATGGCGCCGACCAGCAGAAGGTCGCTCAGGTGGGGAAACCAGATGATCGGCAGCGCGCACATCGCCGCCGCGCCCAGGTTGGCCGTAACCTGCGACGCCGTTCGGCCGCGCTTGCGCTCGGCCACTCCCAGACGCTGCTTGCGTTTCGATCCCCAGCGGGTCGAGACTACCGTCAGCAGGAAAACCGTGGCCAGGGGGATAAATCCAGTGAATCCGCAGGCCATCATCAGGATGAAGGCCACGGCCACCCCGGCAAGCGCGCCGCCGTCCGTAACCGAGCCCATGGCGCGGGCCAGGACCGCGAATCCCACTGCCACCACCGCCGCGGGCAAACCCCTTACGTGAATAAGACCAGGCACGAGTATGAGCCCAGTATCGCACGGCCCAGCCGTCCAGGTTGCGGGAGGCGCGGGCGGCCAATACGGCGAATCGCCGCCCTAGAGGCATCCAACCCTTGTGCCGTTCACCAGTTAGGCACTCGGGCGAAGTGGGACGAATAGCTCTTGACGAGCCTTACCGAGCCGCCGGATCATATTGTGCCCAGTTTTCCACAGGGGCTTTTCCGGAAAAGGATCAACCTATGGCATCTTCCGTGTGGTCTGGATACTTGACCTTTGGCCTTATCTCCATGCCGGTGCGGCTGTTTTCAGGGGCTCGCGGCTCGCATATTTCCTTCCATATGCTGCACCGCGACGACAATACGCGGATCAAGCAGCAGCTCTGGTGTCCCCACGACGAGCGCGTGGTCGAGCGCAGCGAGATCGTGAAAGGCTACGAGTATCGCAAAGGCGAGTACGTCATCATCGAGCCCGACGAGATCAAGAAGATCGAGCCCAAAACCGCCAAGGCCATGGAGATCCTTGAGTTCGTGAAGGCCGACGACGTCGACCCCATCTACTTCGAGTCGTCCTACATTGTCACTCCCGAAGATGCCGGCAAGCGGCCCTACGCCTTGCTTTCCAAGGCGCTGGAAGAGACCAATTACGTCGCCATCGCCAAGCTGACCATGCATAACCGCGAATACACGGTGTTTCTGCGCCCCTACAAAGGCGGCATGATGCTGCACACCATGTATTACAAGGAAGAAGTGAAGGGCTTGGACAACTTCAGCGCCCCCGACGTGGAACTGAAAGACGCCGAAGTGAAAGTGGCTCGCCAACTCATCGAGGCGCTCGCCGGCGACTTCGAGCCGGAAAAATATCACGACACCTTCGAAGACAACTTGAAGACCCTGATCAAGGCGCGGCTGGAAGGCGAGGAAGTCACGCCGGTCGAAAAGCCCAAGAAGATGGCGCCCGTGGTCGATCTGATGGCCGCGCTCAAACAAAGCCTGGCCGAGCTGCCCAAGAAACCACCGCAACGCGTCGAGGCAGCCGAGCGGGCCTCCGAGGTGAAGGTGACAGCGAAGAAGAAGTCGCGCAAGAAGCCGGCAGCTTAACGACTCCAGCCGAATCGCCCGTCCTCAAGCGCGCTCTCGCGAGCGCGCCTTTCCTCTTTGCCACAAACAGCTGCCCGAATTCGATACATACCACTACTGTGCTAGTTTAATGCGGCTCTAAAAGTGTTATTAGGGTAGTTGTCCCATTTGTTGGGCAAGTGCCTCCATGAAACCACCAACCCGACCAGTGATCCGCATCTCCGTCGTGGAAAGTGATCCGGTGCGTTTTCTCGGACTGCATGCCATTTTCTCCTCCGAGCCGGACATGCAGGCATCGGCCACCATGGTCTCTACCGTTCTGCATAATCCCAACGAAGACATCGTACTGATGACCGCCAGCCGTGGCGCCGAGTTCTATGCGGCCATGTCGGCGCTGAAAGCCGTGAGACCCGGCATCCGCATTATCGTCACCGGCCCGGGCGAGCAGGATGAGGACGTTTTGCGCGCCGTGCTGGCAGGTGCCAAAGGCTACCTCTCGGAAGAAGCGTCTCCGGGAGAATTCAAGAAGGCGATCCGCGAAGTGCACAGCGGATCGGTGTGGCTGCCTCGTCGGGTGTTGGCTACCTTCATCGAACGCGCCACCTCTTCGTCGCGCCGGACGCAGCCGCGGGCCGACACCAAGATCAGCGATCGTGAACTGGAAGTATTGCGTTTGCTGGTCGCCGGCTGCTCCAATCGCGAAATCGGAAATCAACTAGGCATCATTGAGCGGACGGTGAAAGCCCACGTCGCGCAATTGCTGCGCAAAGTTGGCGTGCAGAACCGCATCGCCCTTTCTGTCCACGCCGTGACCCATTCCCTGCTGTCCGCGCAGCAGAAGGGCCCGTCAGCATAGTTGGGTGAGCTGCGTCACTCGATAGTCCTAAGCTCCTTGTTTCCCTGACCCACTCAATGACTGGGTGCCCCAGGTTCGCGTCTCTCCTTCGGACGCTAACCTGGGATCACGGCCACGCTATGGCCAACCAGTTATTTTTCCTTCATAGCCTGCGGCTGATCCAGTACGCTCACGGTTCGGCCGTTGTTTGCGCCGAAAGCTTCCGGATGCAGATAGCTGCCGCGTTTCTCTAACGGCTTGTCTTCTTCCGTCGGAATCCGGTGAGCATTGGCCCAGGCATCCTGACGAATACCCGTGACCTGCCACGAAACTTTCGCGCTCGGCTTGCCACCGGCAATTTTGAAACGATTACCGTTGACCTCACGCGCGATGTACAGCCGTGGCTGTGGCGCGCCCACCGAAGTCAGCTGATAGCGGAAGTCGCGATTCAAGGCTTCAAAGTAGTCGGGCAAATCCACCCAAGCTTCGCCATGTGCGTCAAGCTTGATCAATCCGTTGTAGATGTTCATCATGTCGGGCGATTCGACGAAGGAGTGGGAAAGATACTTGTTCTCCGGGTCGAGCGGATCGTCGATCTTGAAGGAACCGCCGCCCTTGCTGAGCGTGCCCCCTATGCTGAGATTTCCGGCGAAATAGCCATCACCGGCGCCGTCGACGTGAAACAGGTGGGACCCGTTGCCGTGTACGGTTCCAACCAGGATGTAACCGCCGCCTTCGTTGTTAAAGTATCCGGCCACGCCCTGGGCACTGTTGGTTTGCGCATAAATGCCATTCGCATTGCCACTGGTTCCGGTATCGACGGCGTACACGGCGTCAGCACAGGTGCTGGCGCTGTAGGCAACCACGCCCGCGGCGCAGACCGACGACGACTGTGCACTACCGTATACGCCCGTGCCGTTGGCGGACGCTCCGTAAACGCCGTACCCAAAGCCGGATGTGTCGGTAGAGGTCGCCACGCCGTAGACACCAGTGCCGTTAGAACTGGCCGTGGATCCGAAAACGCCATTGGTGTTGCCGGTGGTTGCGGTCGTGTTGCCGTAAACCCCGCTGGAGTTTTGGGCGGTGCTATTGGTCGATCCCACAACGCCATATACCTGGCCAGTGTGGGCTGTGGCCACGCCGAAGACGCCACTGGCAGCGTTGGTGGTGCTATCCGACTGCCCAACAACGCCACTGTCGTTGCCGGTAGCGGACGAGGCCCAGCCGTAGACGCCAACGCCAGTGCCGCTGAGGTTTTTTCCCTCAACGCCGTAGGTATTGCCGGTGGTGGCCATGGCAATGCCAAACACGCCACTGGCATTGTTGGTGCTGCTGGCGGTGTCGCCCGCGACGCCGTACGCGGCGCTGCCCGAGGTTGACTGATTAAGACCAACGACGGCAGCGCTCGTACTGGAGGCGCTGACCCCGTAGACCGCCTGTTCGTCATCCGAGGAAGCATAGACTCCGATGCCGCTGGCGCTGTCGCCCCAAACACCCATGGTTGCAAGACTTTGTAATTGTTGGCCAATGTGACTTTCGGATACTCCGACGCCATACACCCCCTTCCCAGCAGGGGAGTTGGTCAAAGCCGACATACCAAGGGCCATCCCCGAGACAGCAGTATTTCCGAAGGTTCCAGCTGCCCCATTAGGATCCTGGGCGATTCCCTCTACGCCAAAGGCCTTATGACCTTGGCCACCCGTCGAGGAAACAAAGCCGACAACTCCAACCCCATCTACGCTGGCACTGCCGCCAGACACGCCGGTGGCTGAGCCGGTGGGTGTATTGGCAAGGCCAATCACGCCGACGCCACTGGAACTCTGAGTAAGACCGGAAACTCCAAATCCTGCTCCCGTGGTGGAGTCGTGAAAGCCATAGACGCCGGCTCCCGTCGCACCGGTGGTGCGCCCCACCACGCCAATACCACTCCCACTAGCTGAGCCCAGATTTACGCCTCCAATTCCGATCTCGGCACTGTTCGTGGTGGTTCCCGAAACGACATAAGCGGCAGGATTACCGCTGTCGTTGACGTCCAATGTAGCCGCCGGACTGGTTGTTCCGATTCCGATTTTGCCGTTCAACTGGTACATCACGGAGTTGCAGACGGTGATGTTGGGCGGATTCGACGAAGTGAACATCACGAGATAATTGTTTCGTGCCGTGGTGCAGTTGATGACCGTGTCGACGCCCGAGCTCGACTTACCTCCTTTGCCCGCGCCTCCGCTAGTCGCCGCTGCGCTGTCCAGTCCGCTAATGGAGACATTCCCGGATGCGCCGTTCGACGGTGCTCTCACGAACGACGATGCCGGCAACCCGCCCAATGTTTCGGCGTCATGCGCCTTGAATGCGTAAGGCACGCTCACCATCAGAACGCGCGGCTGTTCGGCTTGGTTTCCCAACTGAACCCCCAGCCAGCGCTGCTCCTGCTGCGAAAAAAGATCGTCAGGCACTCCCGTCGCACTCGTGGTGCCGAGCAGCACCGTATAGTGACCGTCGACGTCGGGCGTGACGTTTTGCGTTTCCTGCCAGATGGGCGCGCCGCCCTCCTGCTGTTTGTAAATGGCGAAGGTGACGCCGACCGGCGCGGAAACACCTGTCGTCGCCTGCGTGTTTTGCAAGGTTCCACTGAAGCGAATGAGACTAGGTACGGCTGAGGTCGTCGGTTGTTGTGCGAAGCTTGTCGCTGCGAGCAAGGTGATGACAAAACAGAAAGCGAATCGGACGATGCGGGGCATGGAACTCCTTGTGGACAACGTTCAGAATTAGTCCAAAGGGCCCGGGATGAATGGGGAGCATTCTTTCCCCTGCGACTGGAGTTGTCAATCGTAAACCCATGATTTTCAGTGTGGTTTTCGGGATGCGAGCCGGCTAACCACCAAAGCGGAGACATCTGTGGCATGGGGGTGCATCATTCGCGTCACGTTCCGGTGCCTGATTTTGGGAGTGCGAGAAGCCCCGGTTAACGCGAGATCAATCTTTCAGCAGTTGGCCTAGCGCCGTTATTTATGGCGCCCTTGCAGCCAACCTCAGCCGCACAGCTGGATTCCGATGGGGTAAGAGCCACTATCTCGGAGGTATCCCTTGAAACTTGCACGTCGACTCCTTATCTTCTGTTTCACCCTTTCCAGCGCCGCGTTCGTAACGGCGCAAGTCAACTTCAATTACAGCTTCTACCAGACCTCTGGCCAGGGACTGGGCGCGGTGAGCGCCGACTTCAATCGCGATGGCTATCCTGACCTCGCAGTCGGGACCAACGGCGCCGTTCAGGTCTTCATGTCTACCGGTCACGGGACCAGCTTCGGAGCTCCCGTGAGCTATTCCGTTTCAGGCAGCCCGAGCGACCTGATCACAGCCGACGTTAACGGGGATGGGTGGTCCGACCTCGTAGTTCTGCCGCCGTACGGCGGTACTGTCGTCCAGGTTTATATCAACAATGGGAACGGCACCTTTCATCTGGGAACTCCCATCAACCTGGCAGCGCCCACGGGAAATTTCATTTCCGCCGGAGATGTCAACAATGACGGCAAAGTCGACCTCGTGATCGAGGAACTGGTGAACAGCGGGCAGAACAACCAGTATGTCGTCTACAAGGGAAACGGCAACGGGACCTTCATCGCTGGGCAGGTGATTTCGTTACCCGGACTCGCCAGCCGTCCGGTGGTGTATGACCTGAACAGTGACGGCAAGCTTGACATCGCCGCCGCGGTCAACAAGAATGCGGAAATTTTCTGGGGTAACGGGGACGGCACCTTTAGCGCGCCCACCGTGATCCCCGCGTCGGATGGCTATGGCGATTATGATCTGGCCGTCGGCGACTTCAACAACGACTCCAAACCCGACCTGGCGATCATGACTGCTGACTTCTGCGGTTCCGCTTGCGGAACGGACACCGTCTACACCTATCTCGGCGACGGAGCCGGGCACTTCACTCTGAAGTCGTCGTTTCTGGTGGGTGGCATTTCGGCAGGCGGTTACCTGCACGTGGCGGACTTGAACGATGATCAAAACATGGACGTCGTCATCGCCAACACGGCCAATTTCGGGGGAGACGTGGTTTACGCGTTAGGCCAAGGGAAACGGAACCTTCGGTACCCAGGGCAGCTTGCACCAGAATACGGCGACCGGCTTTGTGGCCCGGGACTTCAACCTGGACTCGAGGCCGGATATTGCGATACCGAGCGAGATTGGCAATGGCTTCAGCTATGGACTGAATACCAGCGCCTACATCAATTGCGCGCCGCCTAACTCGGCTTCCTTGCAGGCCAAAATCTGCATGCCGGCGAACAACGGCTCAGTCACGAACCCGATTACCGTTCGAGGCGCCGGCAACTCGCCGATTGGCGTGAAGCGACTGGAAATCTGGGTGGACGGGCGCAAGGTCAATCAGGAACTCAATAGCCAGATCGCCAAAGTAATTACGCTCAGCTCCGGCGTACACAACCTGACGCTGGTTGCAGTCGACCAGTACTTGGGTTATACGAGCGTGACCGAGCGAATCACCGTGCACTGATCCATTTGCAGGCACAGTGCGACGGCATTGTGCCTGCTCTTGACTGCCGGAGCCTGTCAGCGGGGGGTTACCGGCATCGCGTACCATTACGAAAGTACAATTACCCCACCTGTACTTCCGTTATCTTGTGGGAATTACTACCGCATTCCATACTGTACTCACCTACCACAGAACCTGGGAGACAGGGTTGGAAGAGGTTACGAGGGTCTCCTCTTCCAACCCTCTTTGTTTGCCCCACAAAACCTTCCGCAGGCCCACGCTGCACCCCCTTTCACGATTCCGCAGGACACTAAAGAGTAACCGGCAATACACTTTCTTCGCCCTTCGTGCCTCATCAAACGCCTTAAGATGAGCCTAGCTGGCAAAAGTCTTGCCTGAGGGACGTCCCTCCCCGGAGTTACTGCGATGAAACGACTCGTTATAAGCGTGGTATTGCTGTTTTCCATGGCCGCCTGGGCCGCAAACTCGGAACGCCGCGAGGCCGATCTGGATCGCCTGCAGACCTCCAGCACGGTCCTCAGCCAAATCATGTCGGCCCCCGATCGCGCCATTCCCGACAGCATTATGTCGGGCGCCAAGTGCATCGCGGTCATGCCGTCGATGCTGAAGGGTGGTTTCCTCTTCGGGGCGAACTACGGAAAGGGCGTCGCCACCTGCCGCACCGCCAAAGGCTGGAGTTCCCCTGCATTCTTCAAGCTCACCGGCGGCAGTTTTGGTTTTCAGGCCGGCGGACAGGCCTCGGACCTGGTGCTGATCATTCGCACCGACGACGGTATGCAGCACCTTCTGCAAAGCAAATTCAAGCTGGGAGCTGATGCCTCTGCGGCCGCCGGCCCAGTGGGCCGCGATGCCCAGGCCATGACCGACCTCACCATGCGCGCCCAGGTGTTGACCTATTCGCGTTCGCGCGGTCTTTTCGCCGGTGTGTCGCTAAGCGGCGGGGTCATCAAGCAGGACCAGGCCGATACCATGGCGTTCTACACCAAGGATTGGACGTACTTCTCGCTGCTGAACGGCGAAGTACCGACGCCCAAGGAGGCGGAAGCTTTCCTGGCAACGGTGGAACGTTACGCCCCGACGCCGCGGCCCCGAGTTCTTGCGCCCGCAACTGCTGCCGTTCCCAATCCTGAGCCGACAGCGCAGCCTGCGGTAACTGCCCCGAATGGCACTCCGACGGCTTCCATGGCCGATCCGGCGACGTCCGAAAGCTCGACGCTGGCCGCTGTGCCCGAGCAAGCTGCCGATGCCGCAACTACGGAAGTGTCCACTGTGACCCAGACGACCAAGACGGCGGTGACCACGACGGAATCCAGCGTTGCGTCCCAAACGGCCGCGGCAGGATCTGCCGTGACGACGCCGGCAGGCGTGTCGACGTCACGTCCGGCCACCCAGACGGCTCCTGCGCAGACTACGGCTCCGGCTTCAGGTACCGGCGGACGCTAGCACCGATTCTTCTTCATCCCAGCGGTGGCTTCGGCCGCCGCTTTTTTCTCGTGTTTGACAGCTCCAGTCAACCCATGCGTCAGTGCGTGGGCGGCTTCGCCGTTGGCGTTTGTTTTACCGCAGGAGCCGGCGACGCGTTTCGGGCCGCTTCGTTTTCCGCCTGCCGCCGCAAGTCACGCAGCAGCATGGTCCACATCTGCGCATTGGTTCGCAGCAAGATCTGCAAGTTCTGATCGTGCAAAAACTCTATCTCGGTGCTCATGTTCATGTTCAGGCTTTCCATCTTGCTGATGTCATCCAGCATCGCCGATGACGGAGCCCTCATCTGTGGCGCAGTTCCGGCAGCCTGACCCGACGCGCTCGCTTGCGCCGCACTCCCGGAACTCTGTGCCAGCAACGTCGAGCTCAGCAGCCAAACAACAACAACTTCCCGCATTGACATTACCCACCTCGTAACCTGCGCCTGGTTTAGCGGCCCAGCGCTACCGGCCGCTTGCAATTCAGTATCATCGGAAGGTACGGTTTTGAGGAGATCCCTGTGCATCGAACCACCCTGGGCGATTTTGAGTTGACCATTCTTACCGACGGCGTTTGCTACCTCGACGGCGGCGCCATGTTCGGCATCATTCCCAAGGCTATGTGGGAAAAGCGCATCAAGCCTGACGAACGCAACAACATTCCCTTGGCCATGAACTCGCTGCTGGTACGCACCGGCCGCCAGAACATCCTGATCGAAACCGGCATGGGCAACAAGCTCAGCGAGAAGGCTCAGGCCATTTATCGCAACCAGGCGCTGCTGATGAAGAACTTCGAGGCTGCCGGCGTCTCGCCCGACGAAATCGACATCGTTATCAATACCCACTTGCACTTCGACCATTGCGGCTGGAATACCTGCTACCGCGACGGCAAGCTTGTGCCGACCTTTCCCCGCGCTACCTACTACGTGCAGGAGGGCGAGTTGCAGCACGCGCACGAACAGCACGAGCGCGACCGCGTGAGTTATATGACCGACAATTACGATCCCCTGGTCAACAACGGTCAGATGAAACTGCTGCGCGGCGACGCCGAGATTGTGCCCGGAGTTTCGGTGAAGGTGTTTCCCGGACATACCCGTAATCTGCAAGTGGTGATGGTTCGCAGCGGTGATAAGGTGGCGGCCTATCCCAGCGATCTGGTTTCCGACGCCAAGCATCTCGACCCGACCTGGGTGATTGGCTACGATCTCTATCCGCTGGAGACCATCGCCAGCAAGCATCGCTTCTACGCCGAAGCCATTCCCAACGACTGGCTGGTGGTATTTACCCATGACCATGAGACGCCATGGGCCCACGTGGAAATGGGAGAAAAGGGGCGTCCGGTAGCGCGACCTATCGGGCAGAAAGTGGGTCTAAAACGCGCAACCCTTAAGGGCTATTTACTGCGCTCTCTCGCAAATCCTACAATGTGGGATATTTCAAACCAGGCTGAGTGCGAGGGACGAGGATGAGCAAGAAGACCAAGAAGGACAAGAAGAAAAATAAGAGCGCCAAAGAAGAGCAGCGTGCCCCCGTAGTGGCCGCGGCTGAGAAATCGAGCGTTAAGTTTGACCTGCGGGCGGTCGAGCTTCCCGCCAAGCCCAAAGCCATGAAGCCGGCCGATATCCGCGCTTTACGCGAAAGCCTGAACGCCAGCCAGACGCTGTTTGCGCGCCTGCTCAACGTAAGCTCCAACGCAGTGGAAAGCTGGGAGCAGGGCATCCGCGAGCCGCGCCAGGCTACGCTGAAGCTGCTGCACATCGTTCGCAAGAACCCCAACGCTCTGCTGGGATAAACATCAGCCAGCGTGAAGCTGATTCGCGCTGGCGACCAGCCAACTCACTATGTCTCGAGTTCCGCTTCTCGAACCGCATGCTCGCGCCTGCAAGACTTGACGTTGCGTAGCTGGCCTTGCCGCTGAACTCTGCCGCATGAAAAATCGGCGCGCTCAACGTGGAATGCGTTGTTCGTGCCGATCGCAATACGAGTCGATTGCCGCCAGGCTATCCCTTGGGCTGCACCAGCGGTGGTGGGTTGTTTCCATGTTGGGTGGCTTCCGCAATCATGTGCTCGACGGCTTGCTTCTGCGGAAAGTCCGGATTCAGCTTCAGCAGTGTTTGCCACGCTGCCACTGCTCCCTTCACATCGTTCTTACCCTGCCACTTGATGATGCCAATATTCATCAGCGTGCCGGCGTGCTTGGGATCGTACGTCAGTGATTTGTTCAATTGCGTAAGTGCGCCGTCGACGTTGCCGGTGTAGTACATGCAAGACGCCATGTCGGTGCGGATAGGCACGTTCTTGGGATCGACCTCCAACGCCTTCTGGAAATAATCAATGGCTTCGGTGAACTGGTGCGCCGACTTGTAAGTCAGCGCCGTCTTGTTGAGCAGGTCAACGTTCTTGGGATCGTCCTTCAGCTTGGCCAGCAACGGCTCCGCCTTCTTGTCGGCCATGCGCTTCATGTCTTCCAGCGTCGGCATGTTCTTCGGCGCTGCGCCCGTTGGCGGAGTGCCGGCGGCCGGTTGCATCTGGGCCGAGGCGGCCATCGCCGGCGCCGCTGTGGTGGCCGGCCCGTGCAACAGGTAGCCCACGGCCACACCAATCACCAGACAGATGGTTGCCATGACGTAGGTTTGCGTCGCTGTCCAGTTGGTCACAATCCGCGGTTGCTTTACATCTTCATCCATCTTGTCTACTCCTGAGGGCTCCGCTCAAGTCTTGCGGTGGCCAAGGTTTTGCAGAGCGCACCCCATTCCCGGAACGAAACTAAAGTGCACACGCCCTGCCAAACAGGCGGCCCTCCAAATCCGAACTTGCCCTCCCATATTCAACGGCTTAGCAATACCGTCTGGGCTTCACAACCCGACTGCATTCTCCGGATGAGCGGCTTTGTCCGCACTCCGCGTGTGATTTGACGCGGGTTCAGTGGGCCGCAAATTTGGACGGCGTCCGTGTCGGCCGTTCCATTATGGGTTTTTCCCCGCAAGCCGGAGTGTTTTGGCGCGAGCCGCCCTCACCCCAGCTGCTCCCGGACGCCTTTTTGCCACGCAGAATCAGTAGCTTATCGCCACCGAGGTGTGGAACCACGAGTGCCTTGTATATCCCTGGGTGAGGGCTCGTCATGGATAGGAAAATCTACAAATCGGTCATCGTCGGAGCTGGTCCAGCCGGCTTAACCGCGGCTTACGAACTCTCCAAGAACCACCAGTCGGTGGTCGTGCTCGAAGGCGATCCGGAATACGTGGGAGGCATCTCCCGCACCGTCAACTACAAGGGCTTCCACTTCGATATCGGCGGCCATCGCTTCTTTTCCAAGTCGAAGGAAGTCGAAGATCTGTGGACCGAAATCGCCGGCGATCTCATGCTGGAACGCCCGCGTTCCTCGCGCATCTTCTATCGCGGCCAGTTTTACAGCTATCCCCTGAAAGCGTTTGAAGCCTTGAGCAAGCTGGGCATCTTCGAATCCACCCGCTGCATGGCGTCTTTCGCCCTGGCTCGCCTTCGGCCAACGCCGAATCCCAAGACCTTCGAAGACTGGGTCGTCAACCAGTTCGGCCGCCGGCTCTTCCAGATTTTCTTCAAGACCTATACCGAAAAAGTTTGGGGCATGAGCTGCCAGGAAATCTCCGCCGACTGGGCCGCCCAACGGATCAAGGGCCTTTCCCTGGGATCGGCCATCAAGCACGCGTTGCTGCCGCAGCGAAAGCCGAAAGACCGCAACCAGATTGTCAAGACCCTGATCGACACCTTCCGTTATCCCCGCCAGGGTCCCGGAATGATGTGGGAGGCCTGCGCCAACAAGATTCGCGAGTTCGGTGGCGAGGTTCTTCTCGGCCGCAAGGTAGTCGGCTGCCGCTTCGATGAGCATGCCCGGCATTGGATCGTCCGAACCAAGACCGCCGACGGCACCATCGAAGAGTTCGCGGGCGAACACCTCGTCTCGTCGATGCCCATCCGCGAACTGATATCGCAGATTCAACCGCAGCTGCCCCCCGCCGCACTCAAGGCGGCACAGTCGCTTCGCTATCGCGACTTCCTCACCGTAGGCCTCATCGTGCGCGACAAAGACCGCTTTACGGATAACTGGATCTACATCCACGATTCGTCGGTGCAAGTCGGCCGCGTGCAGAATTACAAATCGTGGTCGCCGGAGATGGTGCCCGATCCCGCTTTCTGTAGCTATGGGTTGGAGTATTTCTGCTTCGAGGGCGATAGTCTCTGGGCTTCATCGGACGACACTCTGCTGGCGTTGGCCAAAAAGGAAATCCAGCAGATCGGCTTGGGCTCTGCCGACGACGTAGTCGACGGTTGCGTCATCCGCCAGCGTAAGGCTTATCCGGTTTACGACGACGAATACCAGACTCACGTTGCCACCATCCGCCAGGCGCTGGAACAGCACACCGAAAAACTTCACCTGGTGGGACGCAATGGCATGCACAAGTACAACAATCAGGATCATGCCATGATGACCGCCATCCTGACGGCGAAAAACATCTTGTCGGGACGCGATGAATTCGACGTGTGGGCAGTGAACCAGGATGCCGAATACCACGAAGCCGGAAACGCCGGAGCTGAGCCTGTTCAAACCCATTTCATCCCTATCGCCACCGCGCAGAAGGCTCCGCTAGCTCCGTAAACATGCCGGGCGACGTCCCACCACCGAGCTGCCCACCTTTCGCCGGGACATTTTTCTCACCCGCGATTTGCCGGAGCCGCGCCCGATGAGCGCAACCCGGGAATTGCGTGCTCTTCTGAAGCTCAGGCCGCTGCAACTGGCGGCTTTGACCGCGTTCCTCACCTTCATCGGCGGCTTCGCCTTCTACACCAAGCTCTGCGTCATCGACAACGACATCTGGTGGCACTTGAAGGTGGGCGATTGGATGGTCGAACATCTGGCCGTACCCCACACCGGCATTCTGTCGCGGACCGCGGCCTCTCGACCGTGGGTGGCTTATAGCTGGGGATACGAAGTGCTGATGTCGTTTGCCTACAAATGGTTTGGGCTGATGGGCATCGGCCTGTACGGAACCTTGCTGACCATCGCCGTCGCTTACGCGGTGTACTGGATGCTGCTACGCCTGTCGGGACGCTTCTGGGTTGCCATCGTGCTGGCGTCGCTGACGTCGTGGGCGTTTTTGTTCAACGGCATGCCGCGTCCCGTGTTCTTTTCCATGGTGCTGTTCTGCGTGACGCTGGCGCTATTACTCGAAGCGAACGACACTGGCCGCGTCGACAAGCTCTATTGGCTGCCGCTCATTTTTTTCCTCTGGGCAAATCTGCACATCCAGTTCATCTACGGATTGTTTCTGGTTGGCCTGCTGGTGGCCACCACGGTGGCACAACGGCTGGCGAGCGAGTGGGGCTTGACTCCTGGCTTCCTGCTGCCGGCGAAGTTGCCGGTTCTGCCGCTTATCGGAATCTTCGCGGCGTGTGTGCTGGCAACGTTGCTGGGACCGAATCTTCATCATCCCTACGTCGCGGTCTACGAGTATTCCAAGGCCAAGTTTTCTTACAAGGTGATCATCGAGCTGCAACCCCTGAGCTTCCGGGGATCGAGCCACTACGTTCAACTGCTGCTGACGGCCTTCGGCTTCTTCGCCATAGGCTGGCGGCGCAAGATCGACCTGTTCAAGCTGGCCATGCTGACCGCGTGCAGCGTGGTGGCCTATCGCACTATGCGCGATGCCTGGTTCATCGCCATTCCGGCGGCTGCCTGCATTGCCGACTTCCCTGCTGCTGACGAAGAACGTGAACCTGGTGAAAGCTGGATCGAGAATCTCGGCATCGCCGCCGCCGTGGCGGTGCTTCTGGTGCTGGTGTCGCGCGGCACGAACTTCACGGTGCGCGGACTTGACGCCGCCATTAGTTCGGAATATCCGGTGAACGCGGTCAATTTTTTGCGGCACAATCCGCAACCCGGCCCGCTTATACAACAACCTGGGATGGGGCGGATTCCTGATGTGGTATATGCCCGACTTCCCGGTCGCCATCGACGGGCGAAACGATCTTTACGGCGACCAGTTAGACGAACTGTTCTACGCCTCGCAGAGCGGCGATGCCGGCTACAGCACCGATCCTTACCTGAATGAGTCGGGGGTTGTGCTGCTCAGCGCGGACCTGCCGCTGGCCAAGATCCTCAGTGTGGATCCAAGGTTCCAGATGATTTATCAGGACCAGATGGCGGTGGTGTTTGCCCGCCGATAGGATGAAGGCGGCGGTATATAAGATATGCTTCCCGTTGGTACACCACCCGCTTGTAAAGATAGTAGCCGTCAGAGAAATGCACTAGCTTGTAGCCTAGCGACTCCCACATTGGCCCGTCCGTGTCGGCCATGAGTTGAGGGTCCGTGGAATACGCTACAACAAACTCTGGGTTAATTCTTTTCAGTTCGTCAACGTCGAGTCTGGTGGCAGCTAGCGGAATACCCTGGTGATAATAGGTTGTCGGCATATTGCCGAAAATATTGTGATCAAAGTACGCCTGAATTCCAACCACGCCAAAAAGATATCCAATAATGGGCTCTTGGTCGGCCCGATATAGCCTCAGGTAGTTTGCAGCATCTTCGAGCCCCGCTGTAGGGATAAGCGTACTCGCGACGTATAACGACCTCTGCATCCCAGATGTTAACTGCGCAAAGACACAGTAACAATGCGGTCATACCCATCAGCAGCCATCGCGGTTGCTGGTCGAACGTCGCTTGTTCGTGGTCGGTCGGCCACGCAATCCAGAGAGCTGATATTGCGGCGACGAACACAGTACCGTGATGGTGAGCATACCCGTGCACCACGGTGTAGAGAGCGGTTAGCATGATTACCGGCAAAGCGTAGACGGCCAGCCGGCGACGTGTCGCGCACCAAATTCCGGTCAGAACCACAAAAACAAACGATGGAAACGGCGAATCGAAGAACGCTCCACTAACGATGCTTAAGAACTTTTGAGTCCGAGTGGGCTGAGGGAATTGTTTCGTCCATTCATCTTTGGGAGCAAACTCACCGACATCCGGAGTGGGCTTCAAAATGAAGAACAGAAAAATAAACGTTGCCGCCATCACAGTGATGCAAATCCAGTAGCGCCGGCGCACCGACGGTTCAAATGTCGTCCAGACCTTTGACGCGTCGACCAGGTACAGAAGGCCGATGCATCCGGCCATAATCGTGCCATGCAGGCTGAGGTTCGCCAGCAGCACAAGCACGACGGTCATGCGTTCAGGATGTTCAAGATCCTTGAAAAGAAGTGCGGCCCCAAAACACAGCAACGGCAACAGCGTGTACGGCCGCGCGATCACCGCGTACTGATAGACCATGAAGTAAGTGAAGGCCAGCGGCCAGCGGATATACCAGGGAAATGGCGCCTTGAACACCAGCAACGCCACTCCGGCGATGGCGAATGCCACACCGATATAGCTGATCGCGTCATAGGGAGCGTGAAACATTCGCTGCGCCACCCACAATATGGTGTGCCACAGTCCGGGCGCGCCCTCGTACCGCAGTTCGTGGAACCACAGCGTCTTGAGATCGAGATCGCGGGCCAGCAGCCAGGCCTGGGCCTCGTCCGCCCACTTCTCGTGATAACGGACCGTAAACAGCACGACAGCGGAGTAAGCCAGCAGCACCAGGAAGTTGCCGATCTTCTCCCATGCGGGAGCGCTTGCACCACGAACTGGCGGGATGGCAGTTTCCGGCGACATCACGGTGTCCGTTGGGTTCATGGTTTTTGCTCCTCCCGAACCAGGACCACAGCGACGCCCTCAGCGTAGGCGACCTTGAATCCCCGCACGCTGGGAAGCGCTTTGCCCATGAGCGATTCCTTCTCTAGAACAAGCGTGCCCGCGCCGTTGAGCGGCGCGAACGTCGAGTAGTGTGCATCGGCGTTCATGACTTTGGCGTAGTCGATGTTGAAATCGGGACCGTAAAGATCGGTGCGTCCGTCGATGGCCACCGCATACTCGGGCAGGTACCACGCCAGGAAACCTCCCCAGGGAAGTGAGTTAAATAGCGGTGGGGCAAGATGTTGATCGCGGATGTAGTCGGCAGCGCCCACGGGATACGACTGCGCTACCTTGGCAAGAATGGCCTTGTTGTCACGAGGGACGAAAACGGCCGTTACCACAATCAGGATTGCGACTGCCAATCCAGCCGCCATCGCACACTGCGACCAGGAGAAACCAGCGACTTGTTCCTGCGCCGCACTGGCCTGCGAAGCATTGGCTAAGATCGCGACCGCCGCTAGCACCAATAGCCAGGTGTTCGCCTGCGCCCGGAAGGCGAGCGGCGTGGCAAGCACCAGCAGCCCGATCTGGAAGAAATCGCGTGTACGCCGCATCCCCAGCGCCAGGAAAGCCGCCATGGTCAGCAGCAGTAGTAGATAGTCTTGCGGGCTGCGAAAGCGCAGTGCCTGCTGGCTGGGGAAATACAAGTTGGCCGCGCTGACCGCTTGCGAGAAAAACAGTCTGTAGAGGTTCCAGCCGTGAGGCGTCACCATTGTCGCCACCAGCGAAGCAGCCGCTACCATTGCTATGGGCTTGAACACCGCGCCTGGCGTTTCGTGCTCGATACCTGCGCTCTCAATCCAGCGCTCAACCGCAATACCCGCAGCAAACATCAGCAGCACAACCATGCCATAGACAAACTGCACATCCAGGTTCGCCCACAACAGAAACAGCGGCGGCAGCCAATATAAATCCCTCGCCGCACCGGTCAACCGGTACCGCACCAGCAAAACCAGCTCCACCCCAAGCGCCAACGCCGAACAGTAAACGGGTAACGGCTGCAATCCGATCAGGATGTACTGCGCGATTAGAGAGAGGAGGATCGCTATCCAGAAGCGTCCGCGCAATCCGCCCGCCAGCACGAAGACCAGCAGCGCCAGCGCCAGCTTGAACAGAATTGCCAGAACCGGAAGGATCAGCAAACCCATCACCCGGTAACCGGCGGCGATCGCGACCTCATACAGCCATGACGCTGCCATCCACGGAAGCGATGCCGACTGCGAATACAGGCCGGTGTGCGGAATCGCGTGGCTTTGCAAGATGCCAAGACCGACTCGCAAATGCCACCAGAAGTCCGCGGCGGCCAGGCTGGTAAGCGATGTCTGATGAAGCGCCTCGTGGCCGGCGCCTACGAGTAGAACGGCCGCCAGTGCCGCGACCTGAGGGACCCCGGCGCTGGAAAAATCCCGTCGCACGTTACTTTCTCTTGCCCCCTCGAGGACTGCCCATCAGGGAGTTGGTGATGGTCCCGTCCTGATTGTGCGCGACCTGGTGGCAGGTGAGAACGCAGGTATTGGCGGCGCGACTGTAGGAAATCGGCGCCCCGTTGTTCGAGCCCACTACATTGACGTCGAAGTTCACCAGCCGTTCTCCGCTGACGTACGTTGAGGTCGAACCCATGCCGTGAGAGGTATGGCATACCGAGCAGGTAAACCCGTCCGTTCCCACATGCGAACCGTGTTTGCTCCAGCTGTTGTTGGCCAGAACATTCGTCAGGTCGTGGCACTTGCCGCACATCGCATAAGGCCCGTTCACGCTCAGGTCGGGATTGGGGAACAGATTGGTGACTTGGCCCCCGGGGATCGCCGCTTGGCTGAATTGATAGTTGCGCTCCAGGATGTGCATGTTGCGTGACCCGTGTGGCCCGTTCGGTCCGGTGCCCCCGAACTCGCGATTGTCATCGCTGTTGTGACAGTCGGAGCAGAACATCCGCGGGCTCGTCGACCGGCCGGACGTTTGTCCCGTCAAGGTAAGCATGAAGCTCAGCAAACTCGGTTGCGGCAACGGGCTACTACGGTCGTGGAACACCGGATGGCTCGAGCTCGCGTTGGGACTGAATTCCGGAATCACGTTCAGGAAGTCAGGGTTCGAAACCTCGCGCGTCGGCGCATAGCCATACAGGATCAACCGCTGTTTGCCGGGTCCGGTCCCGTGGCAGCGCAAGCAGTTTTCGTACTGATTGACCGCCGGAATGATCGGCGTGATTCCATCCAGGGCGCTGATGCCTTCCACGCCGGCTTGCGACGGACGTATAACCGGCGGCGGACCAAACGTCGCCACCTGGGCCGAGGCATGCGGGCTGTGACAATCAACGCAAGTTGCGTGGCGATTGTTGGCCAGGACCCCGGGCTCCGCTTCATCATGGGCAGTTGTTCCCGACGGCAGTGGGTGGCTGGTTTTCGCAATCTCCGCCATGATGTTCGGCGCTGCCGGCGTCACGTACGTTCCCCCGTTGTGACACGTCATGCAAGCCTGGGTGTTCAAATCGGTGCCGGGCGCCGCAGGAGTCGCCGGCCGCAGCAGCCGCGCCGGCCCATTCGCGTTGTGGTCCATGTGGCACGAGCTGCAGGCGTTCTGCGTCACCGTGGGATACGAGCCTACGTGCGCTTCCACCGCCACGTTGTTGGTCGCAGTTTTGTGAATGCTGCCGTCCCATCCCGACAGTAGATTGATCTGTCCCTGTATGGTGCGATTGGGATCGTGACAGGCCAGGCACATCTGCCCGCTGGAGCTGTCGCGCACCAGGAACGTCTGCGCGATCCTGTCGTTGTTCTGCACGTGGGGATCGTGGCAGCTGGTGCATTCGATATTGCCGTTGATCAGCTTTACCTTCTGCAGCGGATCGCCGGTCCGGCCTTGCGTAACCAGCGAGGCCACCAGGTCAGGCGCATCCTTCATCGGCAGCACCAGGCTGAAGGGGTGCGAGCTGGTCAGGTTGGTTCCGAACGAGTCTCCCTGCGCCCAGTTGCCGGTCATCTGAATTTTGCCGTAGGGCTGCGACTGCCCAACCGCCACCGTGCCATCATGGCAGCTCAGGCAAAGACTGCTGGTCACGCCCAGCGGAGGCTTGGTGTTTCCCGTTTCGTGATACGTGGTGCTGGTGTACGGGCTGTAGTTTGCCTGCGACAGCGTTTGCGCCCACAGCGGAGTCACTCCCCCCAATCCGCTATGCGGAGCGTGGCAGAAGGTGCAGGAGGCATTGCCCGACGGCAGGTAAATCGACGAGCCGGTTCCCACCGTCAGGTTGTGCATGCCCAGCACATCGCCCGAGTATGGCGGCTGTTGCGCAAAAACTGCGGTAGCTGTCAGGAGCAGGATCGCAACCATCATGCCAGGGAGATATTTCATGGCTTCTTCTCCTCGGCCTGCTTCGGCAATCCCTGGTAGTGGTAAACCTGCACCCGCCGGTTGTAGGAATCAACCACGTACACGTGATCGCCGCTGTCGATCTGCAATCCCGTTGGCAGTTGATACTCGCCCGGCCCTGCGCCTTTCTGTCCGAAGTAATACAGCAATTGGCCCTCGTGATTGAACACCTGCACCGTGCTCCAGGCAGCATCCACCACGTACAGATGTCCTTCCGAGTCGTAGCCGATCCCTTTGGGCCGGAACATCCAGCCCGATCCATCGCCAATCTTGCCGATGGCGTAGCGGAACTGCCCGTCTCGACTCAGCACCTGCACCCGGAAGTTCATGGCGTCCACCACCGCCAGCTCATCGCCATGCAGCCGCAGCTCGGTGGGATAGTTGAACTCGCCATCGCCGGTGCCCGTCTTGCCGAAGTGCGCCAGCACGCTGCCCTGCATGTCGGTAATGAAGATGGCGTTGCGCAGTGTGTCGGTAATGTAGATCCGTTGCGCGGCCGAATCCACCGCGATGCCGGTGGGCCGCTTGAAATAACCCTCGCCGCCCTTCAGGCTGCCGATGGCGCGCTTGTACTTGCCATTGGCGTCCCACACGAAAACCTTGCCCGCCTGCGAGTCGGTCACATAAATATTGTCCTGCGCATCGACGGCGACGCACTGCGGCGTCATGGTGAAGTCTTTGTCCTTCTCGCGCCGCGTCAGGAATTTGTATTTTTGCTGGGTGAAATCGAAGATGTGCACGCCGTTCGCGCCCGGATCGGTCACGATGACCCGCCCACGCGAATCGGTGGTAACGCTGTACGGATTCACCATGTAGCGGTAGTCCGGCTCGCCGATGGCGAAGTCCACCAGCTTCGTCCAGAACGTCTTCTTCGGCTTGACCTCGCGCTCCAGCCCGAAGCTGCGTTCCCAGGTGAGCTTGCGTCCGCCCTCCAGCAGCAGTTCGGGACCGGTTACCTGAAGCGAGTTCTGCTTGGCGTGCTTGTCCGCCCACGCCGGAGCCAGCGACAGCAGCACCGCCAATGCAGCGCCTGCCGCAACCCTTCGCATTGATTTTTCCCGCCGCATTAGAAGAAGTCGAACCATCGCGAAATTCCACCGTAGTACGAAGTGACGGTGCCGGGCGCTATGCCGGAGGCGCTGATGCCTTGGGTGAAGCGGGTGGCTCCCGCCAGCAGGCTGATGCGGCGCAGACGATATTGCAACTGAGTGTAGAAGATATCGGTCTTGTTGTTCGAATAAATGCTGTTGCTTAACGTGTTGCTGGTCGACTTGCTATAGGTTGCGGTAAGAATCATCCGCCGCACCGGCGTCCACGAAAGGCCGCCTCCGTAGCTTTTCGCATCGTAGGCAATGATGTTGGCCAGCGTCTCACCGGGCGTCGGCGGCAGGGGAATGATCCCGTTCGCCGTCAGTAGCGAGTTGCCGGTGCCGCTCAGGTAATTCGCGGTCGCCGAGAACGAACGATAGCTAAGACTGGTGGAAAACCCGATGCTGGAGTTCGTCGAGTCTTTGTTGCTGGATAAGCCGCTGCGGCTGCCGTTGAACGCCAGCGTCCACTGCACTCGCGAGCTGAACCGGCGGTGAATGTTGGCTTGTAGTAGTAGTAGGAAGAGGTATCGGTGATCAGCACCGACTGCACATTCTGGGCGTAGCTGACCGACCCTGACGTCTCCCATGCCCCGAAGCGGTGGAAGTAATTGATATTCCCGATGAAGCCGACGTTGTTGAATCCCGCCGCGCTGTAACCATCAACGATACCGACGGAAAAGCTGAACATGTCAAACAGCTTCTTGTTGTAGTTCAACAGGCCGCTGACGAAGGTGCCGCTATAACTCTTTCCGTAGTAGTACTGGTCGTAATAGCTGATCTGGGCGTTGCTGGAGAGGTTCTGGTTGAACTGATAACCCAGCTCCGCTGTTGATCGTCATCGAATACGAACTCGACCCCAGGTCGATCGGCTGTCACCGGCAGCGACCCATTGTTGTTGTTCGCCAACCCCTGCACAAAGTACCCCGAGAGATTGTTGGTATACGACTGGTCGGCATACAGCGACAGTCTTTGCTGGGGATGAAAATTCACGCCGGCAGTCTCCGTATCGGCGTTGTAGCTGCTCACCGTCGCATTCGGTGAACGCGCCCGGAGCGAAGTTCGTCGAGTAATCTGAGTGGATATAGTTCGCGAACATCGAGCCTTCCCACAGCGGCACGCCACGGGAAACAGACATGCCGATATCCTGGCCGCTGCTGTGCGAGAGATTGTCCGCGACTCCACCACCTGTAAGAAATTCCGGAAGGAAGGAGTGAGATTTGCTGTGATCGTAGAACGCGTTCATCAGGAACCCGTCCCAATTATACGAAGAACGCACATTCAGGATGTTCAGGTCGTTGGAAGTCTCCTGGTTCGTCCCATACAGCGTGCCGTTGCCGCTGCCGTGCTGGTATCCCGCGGACAGCGTCGGCCAGCCCGGAAACAGCGCGCTCCAGTTAATGTTGTAACCCTGGCCGTTTCCCTGCGTGGTGAAGTTCGGTACTCCTTGCAGACCCAGCGTTCCGGTGCTGTTGTAGTCGTAGCGGTAGCTGACCGAGCCGGGGAAGCGGCTGCCGGTGAAAAAATTGGCCGTCGCTGCCACGCCGCTGGCGTCGCTGAGCGACTGGTAGTCGGAGTCAGCTCTCGACTGGTTGTAATAGGGGGTGATGTTGAAGTTCAGGAAGTTCGGGTTGTAGTAGTACCCATTCATGGCTCCGCTGGCGCCAAAGTTGATTCCATGGCTGGAGGTAATTTCGTTGCCGTAGTCTCCGGCATACCCTACCGAAATCAATCCTCCGCCATTCATGTGAGTGTTTTCGCCGACTTGAACCTGGGCGGAGACCATCGGCGCCAGGAGTAAAAGCGCCAACCATCCGAATTTGTGTCCCAACTTCTTCAAAGTGCCATGCCCTCTCAGGGCCAGATCGATCACGTGCTATGCCTTCAGTTAAGGCACGAAGCTGGCCAAAGAACGATGATTCTGCATCCTTTTAAACGATTGAAGGATAAGCACATAAAGGTTCGTTGCCGGATCTTCAGGAGGCGAGAAATTCATTTCTGCGGCATATCACCCAAAGCGCCGTGCTGAAAACCGCAACATCAATTGTCGGAGGGTGGAATTGCGTGAATTGTGATCAAGCGAACAGCTCTTCCGAGGATCAACTTTCACACCCAATCCCGCGCCGGATGCTCCGTGGCGAAAATTTCAGACTTGGGAAACGTCGCAGGGGTGAAATTAACGCTGTCATCCTGAGCGTCAGCGAAGGACCCGCGGTTTTTCTTGATTGTCATCCTGAGCGGAGCATTCGCGCCTTTTGCGAATGCGGAGCCGAAGGACCCGCGTCTGGCGTGCGGTGGCAAAGCCGTTCGCGGCGCCCACCCAAACAATTCGTCATCACGAGGAGGACTTCAGTCCGACGAGGGATCTGCGTTTCATCGCAGGCGCAGAGAGGAAAAAGGCACGGCGGGCGCCGTGCCTTCCTTACTTACCCAACTTCAATCTTGGCCTTGGCGCGCAGCTGCTTGGCCAGGTTCACTCGCAGTTGCTCGTACTTTTCCTTTTGCAGGTTGGTCCGAAGTTCGCCCTTTACCTCTTCAAAGCTCTGCTTGTGGGCCAGGGTGTGCGCGTTCAGCCGAATGATCGTGTACGCGGTTTCAATCTGGATCAGGTTGCTCACGTCTCCCGGCTTCATGGTCTTGAAAGCCGCGATCATCTGAGGCGGCAGCTTGTCCTTGGGCGTCACCTTGTGGTCGCCCATGTTGACCCGGTAGTCATCCTCCGAGATTTTCTCCGCCAGCAGGCCGAAATCCTGGTAGTTCTTCGTCGCCTTGGCTTCCTTCAACAGCTCGTTGGCCTTCTTCTTGGCCTCGGTCGCCTGCGTCGCGTTCGGCTTCAGCGGCGGGATCACCGAAATGCTCTGGAAGGTGTAGGACTCGCCCATCTCAAAACGCGCGCTGTTCTTGTCGTAGTAGGCGCGAAGTTCGGTCAGGCTCACCGCCGCTTTGTTGTCGACCTCCTGCTTCAGTAATTGGTCGATCAGCATGGAGCGTTGAATCTGCGCCCGCAATTCCTGCCGCGAGCCATGCATTTCCATCTGCATGAACTGCTGAAACTCTTCCGGGCTTTGGAACTGCTGCCTGTAGGCAGCCTCGCCTGCATCCATTTTGGCCGGCGGCTATCGTCATCTTGCGGCGCTGGGCTTCCTGGTACACCAGCTCCTCGAAAATAATCATCTCCAGCGCGCCCTGCCGGATTCCCGCTTCCTGCTCCTTGGGAAATCCATTGTGCTGCCGGGCATAGGGGAAGATGGCATACATCTCGCGCAGCAGGTCCTTGTCGGTCAGCACCGTGCCATTCACCCTGGCTACCGGTTTGCCGGTCGGCTGCAAGATGGCTGACTTCATCGCTGGCGCCTTGGCCCCGGTGTGTCGGTGCATGCGAGGCGACCTGGCCAATCGCCGGCGCGATCATTCCGGCGATGATGAGTGCGGTTAAGCAGTGGGACTTCATAATTCCTCTCAGCTTGCTTCCACGAAAAAGGGGGAAGGGGTTTGCCCTTCCCCCCGTGAAACCGTCCGGCCTTTACTGGAAGACCGTCGGGATGTTGTTGGTGTTGTTGGCTTCGTTCGCTTCGCCAAAGTGGCACTGGCGGCAGAACTGGGTCGTCGAGGCGGCCTGGCCGGCAGTCAGCTTGCCCTGCAGGTTCGGGTTGTACGGGCCGTTGACGAAGAAGTAGGTGGCGTAGTACTTGCCGCCGCCGTCGTCGACGATCGGGCTGCTGGCGCTGGAGGTGTAGACCGTCATCACGTGCTGGTTGTGGCAGGTGGTGCAGAGCACGTAGGGCTTGCCAGCGCCGTTAACGCCGAAAGGCTGCGACCACTTGCCAGGCGCTAGGGCCGGGTAGCCGTAGTTGGCGACGAACTGGGCATAAGGAGTGCCCGGGGTAACGATGAACCAGCTTCGTTCCGTTGAAGGTCAGGCCGTATGCGCTCATGTCGCTGATGGTGGCATTCTGGCCCACCGGATGATCGTTGGTGTAGTTGCCGGCCGTTGTTCCGTCGTTGCCGAGCAGGGTGGGGATCTTCTGGCTGCCATACGTGGTGTTGGTCAGCAAGCCGATCTGCTGTTCATAAGACCAGTTCTGCATCATGTTGGTCGGGGTCAGGTTGCCGTCGTGGCAGCTGAGGCAGAGCAGGATGCCGCCGACTTCCTGGGTTCCGGTAGCGATGCCGTCGGGCAGAACTTCAACGTAACTGCCGTTGTCGCCGAAGGCGATGGTTTTGCCGTACAGGGGGCTGGCGTCCTGTCCCCACAAGGCATAGCTGCCGGCATCGGCAACGCCGCCGTGACCGGAGCCGAAGGAGCCGCTGTGCGGAGCATGGCAGCCCGCGCAGCCACGGCCTTGATTCTGGTGTGCGCCCAAGACGTCAACTGTCGAGGACCAGTTCTGCGCCATCATCAAACCGCTGACGGCCAGAACGAACAATACGAGTACGATAGCTTTCTTCATAAAATTTTTAAAACCTCCAGAGATGTTCACTCGCAATACCTAGAGGCTTAGGCCAAGGTTGGGAGCAGCTAGACTTGCTCGGAACTGCCTCTCGGGCTGTCATAGTGCACGTCAGCGACCGGAACTCAGGATAGCTTTGCAATTTCGCTATAAACCTATAAAGCAACGAGGCTTACACGTTCTTAGTGGACTTTTTTCTTCCTGCGTAAATTGATCGATGGTGGGTGAAAAGAGCCAAACGCTAGGGGGGAGTGGTGAAATCCCCCACTCAGTGACGTAAATCACAACGCAACACGTTGATGGTGTTTGGGTTAGTTGATGCAATTTGCAACAGTCTTTCATCGCAAATGGTAGGGGATTGTTTTCACCACAGAGGCACAGAGGACACAGAGGTTTTGAAACTACAAACTCAAGAACTGTCTTGGTAGTCGGCCAAGCTTGCTGCAAAAGCGGTGCAGGCCTATGTCAAATCGAAAGAAAAAATCATCTCTGTGCCTCTGTGCCTCTGTGGTGAAAGCCCCCCGAATCCCGCTTCCCAAAACGGGCTGCGCTCAGCGCTTGCATCCCGTTCGCACCGCCCACGAATTCCCCTTGGCAATCCCTCACCCGATGGACCGCCCTGACGCTTCCGTGGGCCCACGGGCAAACGCGGAGGCCAAGCCCGTCCCTGACACTTGGCTCCCGTCCTCAGCAGCTACACTGGCCCGCTAGACCCCGCCACGTGCGTTTCCCGATATGACACAAACACCAAGGCCAACACCGTCTCACGATGTCGGCCTGGGACGTTACTCTCCGCTGATCGCAGTTACTTTTGGGTCGGAGGCTTGATCTCCACCGGTGCCGTAGCCGCTGCCGCCGCCGGAGCCTCTACAGGTTTATGCGTGGTGCCGGCGCGCAGCGTCTCGCGCTCTTTCTTCAACTGATCAGCCTCGGCATCGGTCACATAACGGAACTCCTGCACCCGGCCGGGATAAATCTCCGACGTGAAGATGCGGTTGCGCTTGGCATCGCTGTAAACGTTAACCAGTCCCTGGAATTGTCCGGGCAGCAATCCGTGGCCGCCCATCGCGATGCAGAGCTGACCTTCCGGGGTGAATACCTGCACCCGGTCCTGCATGCCGTCGGCCACCCACACATGGCCGTCGCTGTCGATGGCCACTCCCTTGGGACGCGCGAAATAGCCGGGACCGTCGCCGTTCTTACCCCAGGTGCGGATGAAAGCTCCATCGGCGTCGAACATCTCGATACGATCGTTTAAGGTATCGGCAACGAAGAGATTGCCGTCCTTGTCTACGGCAACCCCGGTTGGCTTGGCAAAGTCGCCCGGCGTCGTCAGTTCGTGATGGTGGCCGGTGGTTCCAATCTTGCGCAGCAGCTTCAGGCTGTCGGCGTCGAAGACAAATACCTGGTCCAGATCCACATCCGCCACGTAAAGCAGACGATTCTGGTAATCGATGGCCATCTGGCTGGGCTCGGACAAGCCAGAGGTGATCTCGTCGGTGGCCTTGTGCGCCTTGTCGAAGACCAGCACGTGCTTCAGCCCCGGATCGGAGACAAACATTCGGTCGTCGTCATCCATGGCCAATCCGATGATGCGCACGAAATGGCCGTGGATCTTGTTCTTGATCAGCTCCACTTCGCGAGTGTCGGTGTTGAAGATGAAGATCGCACCCACCCGCGAGTCGGCCACGTAGAGTTGGCCTTTGGAGTCGACCGCCATCCCGTTGGGCTGTCCCAACTGGTACAAGACCTTGGTGTTGTCCACCTGCGGCGTGGTGCCCGCCAGGCGGTCCATCCAGGAGTCTTTCTGGGTCTTCGGGGTGTCCACCTGCGAGAGCTTCTGCGCCGAGTAGAACGCCGTGTACTTGATGCGGGCAACCGCCGGAGGATTGGGCCACACGATGTTGGAATAGTCGATGACCTTGGGCTTGGTGTCGGCCGACGCCGCCGCAGCTTTCTTCTTGTTGCCGGCGTGAACCAACGGCGTGAGCGTGATGCAGACGAGCAGCAACCCCAGACTGACCGCCGCCCGGGTGACGCCGATACTTTTCTTGCTTACCTCGAACATCGTTCCAAACCTCCTGCTCCGTTTACCGCTGGGTTAGGTCCTTGTGGCAACTGGAGCAAAACGCCATGTTGTTGGCCTGGTCCTTCACCAGCAGATCGGGCTGCGCCGAAGCGTGCGGCTGATGACAGGTCAGGCAGTTCATCTGGGTGCGCACCTTGCCGACATTGGTGGGATCCATCACGTCGGAGACCGGATGACCGTTCACCGGATGACCCAAACCGTACTTCAGGGGCAAGATGACAACTTTGTTCTTGACGAAATAATCCTCGGGCAACTTCACCGAGCCGTTGAAGATGGTCAACTGGTGCTCCGCCTCCAGCTTCTTGGGCGAAGAGTCGGGGCCGTGGCACTCCAGGCACAATGCATTGGTCGACTTGGCGCGCAGCAGGTGCTCGTTGTCGCTGCCGTGAGGCTCGTGACAGGTCGCGCAGCCTTGTCCGAAGGCCGGTTGATGCAGGTGCGCCTTCTTCATCTGGTCCGACTGCTCGCTGTGGCAGGTAATGCAGGCGGAAACCGGATCGGGCTGCAGAAAGCCCGGCGTGCGTCCGGCGTGCGGATTGTGGCACGCGATGCAGTCGCCCTGTGCCCCAGGATGCTGGAACTTCGCTTTCTCGATCTTCTCGGCCTGCTCACTGTGACAGGTCACGCAAATAGCCTTGGAATCGGCCTGCGTCAGCACCACTTTGCCGTCCTTGGCCGGAGCGTGGCAGGTATCGCAGCTCTTCGATTCGAACGGAGCATGCGTGAACGCCTGCATGAGTTTCGGCTGCGACGACTGGTGGGGATCGTGACACTGCACGCAATTGGCGGTACCGAAGGGCTGCCCCTGGTGGGTCTTGATTAGGTTGGCATCCTTGGGATCGTGACAGTCGATACACAGCGCCGGCGGCGCCTTGGTCAGGTGATAGTCGAACTCGATCTTGCCCTTCTCGCCCACCTTGTGAGTTACGTGACAGGTTTCGCAACCCATATCCAAGGCGGCGTGACGGCTACCCTTCTCCGGAACATTCACCCCTTGCGTGTGGCAAGAGAGGCAAAGATTTTCTTTGGCATCGCCGGAGGTCGGCTTCAACAGCTGGTTCTTGTTGTCGGTCGTATGCGGATCGTGACACTTAATGCAATCGCGCTGAGCCGGCGGATGCACCGTTCCGTGCAGGTCGGCGAAATTCTTGTCGGAGTGGCAAGTCAGGCACAGCGAGTACGGCGTCGTGGTGATAAGCTTCACCCGCGTGACATCTTTGGTCACGCGAACTTCGTGACAACTGGTGCAGCCCGTCGCAATGGCAGAGTGAACCGCTTTTCCTTTGGCTTTGTCCTCGTGACACTCAACGCATTTCGCGGAGTCCGTGTTTTTATCCAGCGGTACCGGATGTGTGCCTGCGCCGAGAAAGCTGGCGCTTAAAATCAGACCAAATCCAATGAAGAATCGTACTGCTCTCACGACCTACCTCCAGCGGAGAATAACTACTGGTGCACGTCAACGACCGCGAAGCGGTGAAGCTGCGGAGAACGGAGTGGCGCGAGGGTAACTTGATGGCTGGTAACGAATTGTTAGGTTTCCCATAGCGTGGCGAGCCTCGGCGCGAAACCCGTACGAGTTGGCCTTCATGGGTTTTCCTCCGCACGCAAAGGTGAAATCCCCCACTGCAAGAGTGGAGGCAGGTTAACCTGAGTTCCTTCCGCCAACTATCCCACCGTTGTGGTAGTGAGTCGGGTTGCGGGTGCGGCGATTTCTCATGCGCGCTTTCATCACCAGAATGGGTGATATGCCTCACTTAAGCCCCGGACACCGCGCCTACTGCCTTCCGCTTAACTCCTGAGTACCCACAACTTGCACCGTTCTGCATGGTTGGCCAACGACGTGCATTTCTCAAGTTGCTCAGGGAAGGAGCGCGTATGGCCTTCAGTCTCACATCTGTACCAAAAGCCATTCATAAGTCTCTGGCCAATCTGCGGACTGGCGTTGTTCTTCTGATCCTGGTTGTCATCGCTTCGGCGCTGGGAACGTTCGTCATGCAGCGTCCGGTCACCGACGCTGATAAGTTGGCCCAAGCTTATTCGCCAACCATGCTGTATTGGCTCGACCGTCTCACCTTGACCGACGTTTTCCATTCCTGGTGGTATCTGACGCTGCTTGGATTGGTGAGCCTGAGTATCGTTCTGGTATCGATCGACCGCTTTCCCAATGCATGGCGCTTTTATTCGAGGCCTTATCGCAAGACTGACTCGCATTTTCGCGGAGCGCTTCCCAAAAAGATTGAACTGCCGGTCAAGAATTCCGAAGAAAGTCTGAACGCAGCCGAAGGTGCACTGAAGAAACTGGGCTGGCCGGTGGAACGCATCGCCGACCGCGACGAACCCTCCTTGTATTGCGAACGTGGCCGCTTTTCTGTGATGGCGGTGTATCTGGTCCACGCCAGCCTGTTTCTTATCTTTGCCGGAGGCATGATCGACGGACTCTTCGGCTACAGCGGATTCTTGATGCTGCAGAAAGGGCAGACCGGAAACGTTATCGAGCTCCGAACCGGGGCCAAGAAAGAGCTTCCCTTTTCCATCAAGTGTTACAGCGCCGGACAAGAGAACTACACCGATGGCTCGCCTAAGAAATGGTGGTCCAAACTGGCCGTGGTTCAGGACGGCAAAGAGGTCAAAGCCAAAGAGATCGTGGTGAACGATCCGCTGGTCCACCAGGGCTTGCGTTTTTATCAAGCCAGTTATGGAACGACCGGCATGCTGGATGCACTGAAAGTACAAGCCACCCCGGAGGGCGGACGTCCGCGCGATGTCACCCTGCAATTGAACCAGCCGGTCGATCTGGATCCCAACACCACCGTAACGCTGGCGGAATACATCCCCGATTTCTTTATCCGCGATAACCAGGTCTTCAAGCGGTCGGATGATCCGGTCAACCCCGGCTTCCGCCTGCAAGTGAAAAACAAGGCTACCGGCGACGATGCCAAGTTGTGGCTCTTCCCCGCCTACAACGCAACCGCCGAAGGTCAGAAGACCAATTACAACTTCACCTATGGCGATATGCAGATGGGCTATTTCACCGGCTTGGAGGTTTCGCACGAGCCGGGTCAATGGCTGGTATGGGCTGGAGTAGTGCTGATGTGCGCCGGGCTCGCGGTGGCGTTCTACGTCGTGCACATGCGCCTGTGGATTGTCGCCATCCCCGATGCCAAGGGCAAGCCGGTCCTATGGGTCGGTGGTCGAGCCAACAAAAATCAGGATCGCTTCGAGCAGAAATTCGAAGAAGTCGTGGAAGGTATCCGAACCGAATTGGAAGAGATGTCGCTCACACCCCAGTATGCGCGGAAAGAGCGCCCTGAACTCACCCTGGCCGGTGTGAAGTAATCATACGGAGGAAGAAGAATGTCGACGCGCGCACGAGTCGTCCAAATGGAACCGCCGGCAGCAACCGGCGGAAGCGCATTGCTGGTCCTGGTGGGACTATCGGTAGTTTTCCTGCTGATTGTCGCGTTGCTGGGGGTTGCCAAGTCCGGCGGTAGCCTGATCAGCGAGAGTAATTTCCTTTATGTTGCTCTGATTTTCTACGCCGGCGCCGGCGCACTTTACATGGGATTCGGCGTTACTGGAACGCCGCGCTATGTTCGCTATGCCTCGTTCGCAACCGTCGTCGGTCTGATAGCGAACACGCTGGCGGTGGCGCATCGCTGGTATCTTTCCGGCCGCCCGCCTTTCGCCAGTATCTATGAGATGTTGCTGAGTTTTGTCTGGGCGGTGGCGGTGCTCACGCTGTTTGCCGAGAAGAAATTCGGGGTCCGCATCATTGGCAGTATCACCATGCCCCTGGCAGTCGTTTGCGTCATCCTGATGCAACTGCTGCCGTCGGAAGTTCGCCCGCTGGTACCGGCGCTGCAGTCTACATGGCTGCATGTACACGTCACGCTGGCCATGCTGAGTTACGCCACCTGCGCCTTGAGCTGTGCCCTGGCGATGATGTTTCTGATTCAGGATGATTTCCGCACGGAGACATTCCTGGCCTGGACCAGCGCCCTGATCAGCGCGATTTATGTCGGCATTGTGGCCACGCGCTTCGAGCGCTGGGGCGGCCTCTCCGTAACCGGGTGGGACGCGAAAAACAAGACTGACATTTTCCTGGGTCGCGGTATGCGTCTGTTCGTAACGGTGCCCGACCTTGGATGGCTGTTTGTCCTGGCTGCCGTCGGCGCCATGGTTCCGTTGCTTCTCTATTTCATAGGACGCGTCCGGCATGACGATTCGTATTTCGGTCTCGCCAACAAAGCGGTCTTCGTCGGCATTCTTCTCCAGTTGGTAGTAGTGGGCGCGTTTATTCTTCGCGTCCACGATGCAAGTTACCCGTCACCTGATCAGGATGGACTCTTCCCGACCAGCCTGGCTGCCAGCCCGTTCTTATTGGGAGGCATGGTGACGGGTATCTTTGCATCCCTCCTGTACCTCATGTTGTTGTGGCGCCGCTCCGATCTCGAGGGGCTTCTGCCCTCGCCCGACACCCTTGATCGGGTCACCTACAAGACCATCTGTATCGCCTTTCCGCTGTTGACGGGCATGATCGCCGCCGGCGCTTACTGGGCGAACCGCACCTGGGGATCGTACTGGAGCTGGGACCCGAAAGAGACTTGGGCCGCCATCACTTGGCTGGTATACGCAGGTTATTTACACATGCGGATCACGCGTGGGTGGCGGGGCAGACGTGCCGCGTACTTCGCCATTCTCGGATTCGGTGTCGTGATCTTCACCTTCCTCGGCGTCACGTATCTGCTTCCCGGCTTACACGCGTACGCATGAGGGGCAGGGCTGGTCGACACGGTTCTGAGGATGGATTAGGCCCCAACAGTCAGCGCCGATTGTCCAGCCCTGAAACTCGAAATTCAGGCAGGAGTGCAGACCAGGCAGTACGATGACAACCCCGACTCCAATTCGATTTTCCGACGCCGAGTTCGCAACCCCAGCGCAAGTTTCGGCGGCCGACCAGGCCGTGGTTGGACGCAAACGGCATGTCAGCTGGGCGCTCAAGGCGGTGCTGCCTATCGCCGCCGTCCTGTTGAATGGACTGCTACTTTTTGTATTGGTTTCGTTGTCTCTGGCAGAAGGCGAACGTCATGTCGTTCTGACCGTCGCTACGGCCGGTGCATTTCTGATTTGCGTGTCCGTCATCATGGTGCTGGCCGTCTCCGTCCGCCGACCTATGCTGGAACTGCAAGAGCAAATCGCCCGGGTACGACTGGGCAACATGGACGCTTCGGTAAGCTTTACCTCACGCAACGATGAAATCGGCGACCTGGGCCGCGACTTCAACGACATGGTGGCTCGCCTCAAGGCCAGCAACGAAGAAATTCACCGGCTGCATCAGACGCAGATGTCCCGTGCCGAGCACTTCGCCACACTCGGTGAATTGGCCGCTGGTTTGGCTCACGAGATCCGCAATCCCCTGGCCGGAATCGCCGGCGTCATCGAGATCGTGGGGCGGGATCTACCACCCAATAGTCCCGCGCGCGCTGTCATTCAAGACGCCAAGGAAGAAGCCGTCCAGATCAATCGCATCCTCACCGAACTGCTGGAGATTGCCCGCCCGAAGCCCCCACAATTCCGGCTGGGCGACCTGACCAGTACGGTGGAACATGCCGTGATGTTTGCTCACCAGCAGGCGATTACCAAGCGGGTCACCATCGACCTCAACATCGACGGCGACATTCCCCTCGTCGATCATGATCCCAACCAGATCAACCAGGTATTACTGAACCTCCTGCTTAACGCCATCCAGTCCATGGACAAGCCGGGCGCGATACATGTGTCGCTGCAAGTCGACGACGGCACGGTGCTGATTACCGTGGCGGACGAAGGCAAAGGTATCTCGCCGGAACATCTGCCCAACATTTTCCGCCCGTTCTTCACCACCAAGGGACACGGCACCGGACTGGGACTGTCGCTGGCTCGGCGCATGATCGAAGCCCACGAGGGACGCGTGGAAGTCAGCAGCGTCATGGGCAAGGGGACCCAGTTCAGGATTTACTTGCCGGTTACCCGCTCGCGCGCAGCCGCGGTGTAGAAGGATCTGCGATCCTGACGCAGCCATGGCACAACGAGAATGAAATTTGAAGGTTTCAGCGATGCATGAATCGGTACAAGATAAAGCGACGGCCAGCGACAAGGCAGCGCACGCAATCCAGCCGGTAACTACGAAACGCGACTGGAAGCTATTGGGTGCCAAGAATCGCAACTGCTATCTTGTCCCCGGTTTTACTATTCGGTGCCGTCGAACTGGGTCTGCGTTTTTGCAACGTCGGCTATCCTACTGCACTGCTGCAGCAGTGCACGGTGCAAGGAAAGCCGGCGAACCTGTTACAACCTTTTTTTCACTGCGCCATTCTTCCCCCCGGGCATGATCAAGGCCCCGCAGGTCTTATGCCGTCCCCGCGAACAAGCCGGCCAGATACCTATCGCATTTTTATCCTTGGTGAATCAGCTGCCATGGGAGACCCAGACCCGGCGTACGCCTTCAGCCGATACCTGGATGTGATGCTGCGGGAGCGCTTCCCGGCAACCAACTTCGAGGTGATCAACACCGGCGTCGTTGCCATCAATTCCCATGTCCTGCTGCCTATCGCTAGGGGTTTGGCGCAGCAGCGTCCAGACCTTTTCATCATCTACGCTGGCAATAACGAAGTCGTCGGGCCTTATGGCACGGGAACCGTGCTGACGTCTTCCGCTCTTAGCCTGCCCATTATTCGAGGCAGCATTTACCTTCGCTCGACCCGCATCGGTCAACTCCTTACACAGTCGACAGCGAAGAAGATGGAGTGGGGCGGGATGCAGATGTTTCTCGACAAGCAGGTGGCGTTTCATCACCCCTGATGCAATACGCTTACGCGAATTTCGAGAGCAATCTAAGTGACACCGTAGCCTGGCCCACCAATCGGGTGCCGTGTGATCGTTAGCACCGTAGCCACGAATCTCAGGGACTGCGGCCCGTTCGCCTCGCAACATCGCGAGAGGCTGAGTCCGGCAGACTTACAAAAGTGGTCGGTGCTGGTGCAAAACGGCGCCGATCGGAGCACGCCCGGACCTATGACGCAGCGTTGCGACTTACCAGTCAGCGATGGAAGTTGATGATCAATACGCGGAACTTGAGTTTCGCATCGCGCGCGCTTGTTGGAAACTGGGCGATTATCGCAAGCCAAACAGCATTTTCTCGCGCCCGCGATTTGGACACACTGAGATTCCGTGCCGACAGCCAGAATCAATGAGGTCAACCGATCGGTTGCGGCATCGTCCGCCCGGCGCTGAACTGGTGGATGCCGAGCAGCTGCTTGGGAAGAAGAGCTCAAACGGCATCACCGGAAATGAACTGGTTTACGAACACGTTCATCTGAATTCCACAGGCAATTACTTGCTGGCGCGGGCCATGTTTCTCTCGATCGCCAGCCATTGAAGGCCATCCGTGATCGAGTCTGATGAATTGTCCCATGCGGAATGCGAACGTATACTGGCACTGACCGGCTACGATCATTCGCGGATAGCGAACGAGATGCTGGAGCGGCTGCAAAGGCCGCCGTTCACCAACCAACTGAACCACTCCGAGCAGCTTCTGCGGCTGATGATCGAAGCGGAAACTCCTGCCGAAAACCCCCACCAGACCGTTGACGAGTATCAGTCCGCCATTGCCAAGCAGCCCAATGACCGTATCCTGCATTACAACTACGGACTATTCCTGTATGATTTTGATCGCGAAGCCGGGGCTGCGGAGTTGAGGACAGTCGCAGCCATGGGACGGCTTCCCGGTATTCACTCCCGACGGAATGCAGATTCAATAAGTGCAGTAGGGTCGATACCCGGCTATGGGTCAGCTGGGGATGGTTAGCGGCTGCCAATCTGTTCGGGATTCGATCAGAATTTTCTGTACATCAATTGCGCCGTGCTCGCGCCTTGCGTGAAGGTCACAAACCAGACGACAAACAGTGTCAGCAGGTACAGCGGGGGTACCCAGAACCAGCGCTTGCGGGCTAGTAAAGCGACAACCCCCGGCATAGATTGGGGGGCGCCGGATTCGGTCTCTGCCTCATGGTGACGAAGCGCTTCCGCCGCCAGCAGTACCAGTGTGTACCCCAAAGCTAATCCAACCACCAGAAGATACAGGCTTCCGCTGAGGAAGTGCGAAGCATAACTGGCCGGCGAAAACACCGCCGAGAACATTTCTCCCGCTCGCGCCAGCGACCTGGCGCGAAAGAAAATCCAGCCCAGGCTGATGAGCGCCATGGTCACGCTCCACGAGAGAGCTTCCCACAAATGTTGGGGCGGATCCCAATCAAACCTGCGCTTGAGTTGCTGCACTTGCCGGTGGGTCAGCAAAAGCAGTCCGTGATAGCAACCCCACAGCAGGAAGAGCACGCTTGCCTTGTGCCACAGCCCAAACACCACCATGGAAAATACCAGCACCAGGTTGCGCCACCAGACCTCCCGGCGAACGACGGCAAGGGGCAAAAAGACGTAGTCGCGAATCCAGAACGAAAGCGACATGTGCCAGCGCGTCCAGAAAATCGAGGGGTTGGTGGATTGATAAGGGCGCGCGAAATTTTCCGGGACTTGGAACCCTAACACCTGGGCCGCACCAATGGCGATGTGCGAATATCCCGCGAAGTCGAAGAAGAGTTGTAATCCGTAGCCCACCGCGAGGCACCAGACATCGGTAGCACCAAGTCTGGCAACCGAATCGAAGCCCGTGTTCAGACTGTCGCCCGACAGAATTCCCTGCCCCAGCAGCTTAGCCAGTTGCATCATCAACACGCCGACAGCAATCCGCTGGAAGCCGCGTTGCATTCCGTCCCAACCTGCTCTGTCTCCCGATCGGAACTGCGGGAGCATGTCGGGCATACGGCAAATGGGTCCGGAGATGGTGACCGGGAAGAACGCCATGTAGAGCGCAAACTCCACGAACGTCGGATCGAGTTCTTCGCCGCGGTACTGATCGAAAAGGTAGCTCATCGCCTGGAAAGTCCAGAACGATATGCCCAGCGGCAGCGCCAGGTGCTCCAACCTTTGCAGCGAAGAGAACGGCAGATTAGCAGCGACCGGCGGCAGGTACTTGAAGCTGCCAAGCAACAGAAGATTGAGAACCACGCCAACCGAGATGGCGGTCCCCTGCGGCTTGCGGCGCACCCACTCGCCCAACGCATAGTTCATCACGGTGGAGGCGCAGAGGACGACCCCAAACCACATGCCCCAGCTCAGGTAGACGGTGTAGCTGCCCAGCAAAAGTGCCGCCTGCCTGACCCGCACCGAGCGCACGTTGGCGAAGATCGCCAACTCAGCCAGGAAGACACCGATGTAGAGAGCAGGTTGCAGCAATATCTCACCAGGAAGCTGAAGTAGAGGCTTGGGACCAGATTCTAAGGTGCAATTGGTTTGCCGCGGCGAAGGGACGGCGTTCGATCAGCTTAATTGTCTTAATTTGTTGTAGATAGGCTACGAGTGTACCCCGCAGAGGAGCGCCGCCGCGGGTGTCTTCGCTGGACTCTGGGCAGTTTCGGCCGCGGGATAGTGTGCTATCACCCAGCCCGCCATCGACTTACTGATTTCGGATGATCGCCGGTTGGACAGTCAGGTCCGGAGCGTCCGGTCATTTCTCGCTGCTGGACGTACCGAATTCATCGCTTTCAGGGCGACTGGGAAACTCTTGCTGCGGGCAGAAGCCTTCTTTTCCTTGGCAGGTTCTGCTGCGTCCGGCACGTTCCACAGGTACATGGCGGCGTAGGCACGCCAGGGGCGCCAGGCTTGGGAGCGCCGCTCCAACTCCCTGGAGTCGGTAAGGCCGAGCGCGTGGAGCAGGCCGATGTCGCCGGTGGGAAACGCGTCAGGCTCGCCCAGGGCGCGCATGGCTACGTATTGCGCGGTCCATTCGCCGATGCCGGAGATTTCGCGCATCCGGCTGCAGGAAAATATCGGCATCGACAATGCCGTCGAAGCGAAGTTCGCCGTCGCGAACCGTCCGGGCCAGTGCGCTGATCGTAGCCGCGCGTGCTTTAGTCAGCCCGGCGCGGGTCAAATCGGCGTCGGCCAGAACTTCGGCGGACGGGAAAAGATGCGTCAGTCCGGGCGCACCCATGATCGGTTGCCCGAACATCTTCGCAATGCGACCAGCCAGGGTAGTAGCCCCTTTCACGCTAATCTGCTGACCCAGGATGGCTCGCGTGGCCAATTCAAATCCGCCCCAGCTGCCGGGCACACGCAATCCGGGAGCGGCGTCCACTCTTCTGGCCAACGCCGGGTCGCTTCGCAGGCTTTGCGCAATGTCGGTCCAGTCGGCATTGAGATCGAACATGGCGCGGATGCGTTCCACGATCAGGAACAACGAGCGCGGGTCGCCAAACTGAATGCGTGCGGTGAGCGAGTCGCGGCTTTCGTCCAGCGACACCTCGAAGTAGCCACTCTGACCGTTTACCGCAATCGAGCGCCGGTAGGTACCCGCCTCCACCATTTCGATACCGGGCGTGGCGCGCATCGCCAGAAAATCCAGCATTCCCTGCCAGTGATATGGCGGGCGATAGCGCAGATGAAACAGATACTGGTTCGCCGGGTGCGAGGTCGCGAGCTGCGCGCCAGCCGGCGAATGTGGGTTGGCGTGCGGTGGTAGGTCGACTGAATGGCGGCGTTGAAGCGGCGCACGCAGCCAAAGCCGGAAGCGGAAGCCACCTGGCTCATCGACAGATTGGTTTCATCGATGAGCTTTTTGGCGAAGTGCAGGCGACGGGTATGCGCCACCGCGCTGGGAGTTGCGCCCAGGTGGCGCAGAAAAAGCCGGCGCAGATGGCGCGAACCTACGCCCAGCCGGTCGGCCAGCGCCTCCACTCCCCCATCCTCCAGACCACTCTCGCCGATGAGGCGGAGCGCCCGCGCCACGGTATTGGGCGTCCCTAGCCAGGCGGGCGTTCCCGGAGAACATTCCGGACGGCAGCGCAGGCACGGACGAAAGCCGGCTTCGGATGCGGCCGCGGCCGTGGGGAAATACTGTACGTTGCTTTCCTTCGCAGTCCGCGCCGGACAAATCGACCGGCAATACACTCCGCTGGTGTGCACCCCGATGAAGAACTTGCCATCGAAGCGCGCGTCACGCGACAGCCGGGCTCGGGAACAGACTCGCCAGTCCAGAGGCATACGGTTGCGATCATAGCCGATTCGGAGAAATGTGTTGGACGTTTTCGGACCTCGCGCGACGCAGTCCAAACGCAACTTCCTGGGCACAAAAAACGAAGTCCGTTAACGTCCAGCGCGGGGAAAGAAGCGTCCGCTAACGTCCACCCTTTTCCACTTCGCGACTCTATGGTTGGTCGAAACGGTTGCAGCGCGTCCCGCAGCATCCCTGTCATTGCGGCAGCCGCCAGGACAACCAACCATGGCGAACCAGCCCAGGCCCTATCGGTCCTGCGGCTACGAAACCAACCAAAAAAGGAGAGATCATGAACCTGCGGACGTCGACTCGCAAAGCCGCACTTGGGTTACTCGCTGCCCTGGCCATATCGATTTCAGCCCAGGCGCAACAAACATCGCCTCACCACCGGCAAACGCATTACCGTGTCGCCAATCTGGGGGTACCACTGGGTGGGACAACCAGCGGGGCCGCTGCCATCAACGATCTTGGCTGGGTGGCCGGCGACTCCAACCTCAGCGGCGACCTGGCGCAGCATGCCACTTTGTGGGTGTACGGGCATGCGTTCGATCTGGGCACGCTGGGAGGCCCCAACAGCGCGGTACTCTGGCCGGGCATCAACGACTGGGGCGAGGTGGTCGGAATATCCGACACCGCACAGGCTGATCCATTAGGCGAGCAGTGGAGTTGCGGAGCGTTCTTCCCGGCTTCGCACTCCGGCCACACCTGCGTGGGATTCGTGTGGCAATGGGGAACGATGACCGCGCTGCCCACCCTGGGCGGCAACAATGGCTTCGCCACCAGCGTCAACAATCGCGGGCAAATTGTGGGCTGGGCAGAAAACACCGTCCACGATCCCACCTGCGTGGCGCCCCAGGTACTCCAGTTTGAAGCAGTCCTCTGGGGGCCACGCAACGGGCAGATCCAGCAACTCTCTCCTTACTCCGGCGATCCGGACAGTGCGGCGACGGCAATCAACGACGAGGGACAAGTCGTCGGCATCTCGGGCATCTGCCAGAACGCCGTGGGCAACCAGACCGCGATTCATGCGGTACTCTGGCAAAACGGCAGGGTCATCAACCTGGGCAGCTTGGGTGGAACAGCGTGGAATACGCCCATGGCCATTAATAACCGGGGACAGGTGGTCGGGTTCTCCGATCTCACTGGCGATGACAATGGGGCCAATCCTAACTTTCAGGCTTTTCTGTGGACGGCTTCCGGCGGCATGCAGAACCTGGGCACCCTTCCGGGAGACGCAATCAGCGAAGCGCTGGGCATCAATGAACAGGGACAAGTCGTGGGCGTGTCGTACGGAGCAGGGTTCACGCATCCCCGCGCGTTCTTATGGCAGAACGGCTTGATGACGGACTTGAATACGCTTGTCGAACCGGGCTCGTCGCTTGATCTACAGGCCGCTCAGGAGATCAACGACGCGGGAGAGATTGTGGGACAAGCCACGCAGCCGATCACAGGGCTGAATCCGTCGTTCCTGCTGATTCCGCAGTAGACGGGCAAGGGCGAATACGGCTCGCCAGCGAACAGAACGAAGGGGCGGGGGAGTCAGCTTCCCTGCCCACCATTCTCGCTGGCTAGCTCTTGCTTACGCTGTGGGATGTCTTCTTGCGCGCGGCGCTGGCTGAGCGCACGGCGGGACGCTTCTTTTTGTGAGGGTGAGCAGGATAAATGGGATGAATCTGGACGGCCACCTTGTGCTCTGCCGCCGACGGGTCTTGCTCGTAGTTAGGATCGAACATCGCGATCACGCTGACGGCCCGCGTAGTGTAGCGGCGCGCCCAGTCACTCTCAATGAGGGTGCGTTGCACCTCGGCCCAATGTTCGGCATCGGTCTGCGGCAGCGCGGTTCCATCAGCCGCCGGCGCGTTGTTGATGGCGCCGAGAAACTGCACAAACTCCTCCAGGTTCACGCCCATCTGAAAAACCAGCTGGCTGAGTGCCATCTGCTGGGGCCCGGTCAACTGGTCGAATCCGCGGCAATAGGCGCGCGCATTATGCACCGCCTGAATTGACGAGATGCGCAGCAACCTGGTGGCGTCAACCTCAGTCAGTTGCGGCGACAGCTCATGCGTCCTGATCTTCTTGCGGTATTTCTTTTTGTTCCAGGCTTCCAGGTCGCGGTCGAACTGATCGAGGATGTTCTGCAACTTCTCCGAACTCAATCCTGCGGCCTGCCATAACTGCGCACTGGATGGCTCGAGGAACGGCTGCGGGTTGAGCGGATCGCGCTGCACATGCTCCGCGCCCTCAACATCCAGGCTGAAGCCCGCGCCGATCAGCGGCCGGCTGGTCTTGGGATCGGGATAGGCAGCCAGCACCCAGCCTTCATGCTCGCTGTCGCGCAGCGTATTCATCAGGCTTTGCAGGTTGAACTTGATATCGGAATTGCGGAAGTCAACCAGCGGTTGAAGCTGCCAGGAAACGTTGGGCTGTGCCAAAAGCAGTCCCGGAATGTGATTCTGCAGAGGCAGGTTTGCAGCCGTGACACCGGTAGTTTGCATTTGCGCTGGGCCGGAGGTTCGCATCGGCAAGGACGCACTTTGTCCCGCTGCCCCGGGCGCTAACCCGAGCGCGGCCGCGGCCAACGTGACGACCAGAATTTGGGATTTCGCGATCATGTGCCCCTGGCGCTGCCTTTGCACTGTGTGTAGGCAAAACAATACGCCAAACCGGGCTGATATTGAAGATGGTTGTGAGAGGTATCCCAGCTAAGCAAGACCGGGAGAGAGCAAGTCTCACAGACTGCCGGCGCGCCAGGCGGCGACGAAGGAATGGTTCACGTCGTCAGCCGCTGCGGCCCCCTCAGTTTCGCCACGCAAACCGTGCGGGCAACTGCGCTGAGAGGGGGCGACGATTCTTCTTATTGCACCGTCAGAACAATCGTGTTGCTGGTCACCAGCTGATTGTTGGTTGTGTTGGTAATGCTCGCCGTGATGTTGGTGGTTCCGGGCGTAACGCTGGTCGCCAACCCGCTGCCACTGCCAACTCCACTGGAGATGGTCGCCACGTTGGTGTTCGACGACGTCCAGGTTACCGCGGTCGTAATGTCCTGGCTCGACGACAGGTTAGCGTAAGCATAGAACTGCAGGGTCATGGGTACGCCGGAAATGGTAGCCGTCGACTGCGGACTGGTGCTGCCTTGCGTCGTGGTGATGGCGATGGTGGTTACGTTCTCCGGGCTGACGGTTATGGTCGCCGTTCCGGTAACACCCTGGTCGCTAACCGTTATGGTTGCGGTGCCTGAGGAAACTCCGGTTACCAATCCGCCCGGCGAAGTGATGGTCGCAGTCGTAGTATCGGAGGAAGACCACCCAACGTCCGATCCGGTGAGCGTGTTTTGACTGCCATCGGAATACTTACCCGTAGCCGTTAGCTGGACAGTATTGCCTTGAGCGACCGTGGCCGAAGCCGGACTGACGTAAATAGAGCCCAAGGTAGGACTGATAAAGAAGCCCGAGCAACTCACCAAGGTTACGCAAAGAAAAATGGCAACACCGGCGGTTAGCACAGAGCGAATCTTGCTGGCCGGGGACGGGTGTAACGCAGAAAGACTTATGAACATGGCATTAACGCAAGAGACTGGTACTGGCTAACTTATATCATATTTTCCGGCCCACTTCGGGGGATCGCCCGCCGCCGGTGAAATGTATAGACCCGCGCGCGCCGGGGCTTTCCAGAACGTGGCGGCCCTGTTCCCTTCCTGCTGTATCTGCGTTTATCCCGGACGTCAGTCGCGGACGGCGGTGTGGGGGATCGCCTCCTGCCGCAGCAGGCCGAGTTTTTCCAGGCGCTGCCGAACCGATACGGCGATGGTCGAGGGATGCAGTTGCTGATGGATCCTCAGGCTGGCCGCCGCGCCCTTGCGTTGAGCGGCCTCGCGATGACTTTCCACATAGCGCATCATGTCGGTCGCATAGTTCAGATCGGGATCGGCCCAGCGAGCTCCCGCCTGATACGGACCATGGGTGCGGTCGAGGGTGACAATGCGATAGGGGACGAGAAAACTGTCATCGTCGGACATGAAGTCCACATTGCCGGAATACCCGGTGGCGATTACCGGCTTACCGCAGGTCATCGCCTCCGCCATGGTGAGTCCGAAACCCTCCGAACGGTGCAGCGAAATGTAACAGTCGGCGGCCAGCATAAGCTGCTGCTTTTCCCGGCGCGAGAGCACGGCGTCCAGAATGCGGACGTTCGCTTCCTGCGCTTCGCGTTGCAACAGAAGCAACTCGTCCTGGTGTTCCGCGCTGTGCGACGATTTAATCAGGAGCTGAACGTCTTTGCGGCTGCCAAATGCATTTCGGTAGGCGCGAATTAGCCCCAGCGGGTTCTTTCTTTCCAGGAAGCTGTGAAAATCGAATAGAAACAGGAAGACGAAGGTTTCCGGACTGAGACCGAACCGGGCCCGATCCACCGACGTTTCCAGATCGGCGGTCGGATCGATGGAGTGGGGAACGACTCGGACCGGCACCGGAGAAGAGGCGGCGACCGAGTCGCGAGTAAACTGGCTGGGCGTCCATACCTCATCCACGTAGCCGAAGGCCGGGGCCCACAGCGGGGGAAATTCCGGCAGCTCCCACGCCCAGTATCCGATGTTGAAGTGGCCTTCCAGATAGGAAAGCTGCTCCTGCGCGAAGATCTGCAGGCCGTCGGCGTTAATGGTAAGAAGATTGGTGCGGTAACGGTTCTCCCTGGTCAACTCATCGGCAAGGCGTTCGACGTTGGCGGAGCCGACATCGACCCAGTTGTTCACGACATAAGGGACGCCGGTGGCCTGCACGATTCGCAGATTGCTGCGCGCGCCTTCTCCCACTCCCTTTTCCGACTCGAAATGTCCCAGAAGATTGATGCCGGGATGCTCATAGGTGGCCTCCGCCAGCTTGCTTCGATCCATGACCGGACGGTATTGGTCGCCGCCAAGCCACTGAAACGGATTTCCCATGGCGGCGACGTCGGGGCCCAGATTCCAGTAGTAGCGGCGCGTCTCTCCGGAGATCCGGACACCGTTCTGGAAAAAATCGTGGCCATAGGTCCATCGGCTGATCTCGCTCCACCCGTTCTCGGCCAGCAGGTCGCGGTACAGGCTGTACAGCTTGCGCGTGTCCCCTATGTTCGACATGTCAAACCGCGTCTGATACTTGGAAACCACCGCCGGCTTGTCAGGGTTAAAGCCGCTGAAATGGAAGAAATAGAGCGGCCCACCATTTACCGTGGTCTGGCTGCCAACCGAAACACTGCGTTCATGCAGATTCCAGTAAGCCACGTTGTAGCCCGGGTCGCGCAGAATGCGAACCCCTTCGAACATTCCCGGCACCAGGTCAACCCAGCGCTGATCGACAAACAGGTTATCGGCGAAGGACACGATGCAGTGGTGGTAGAGCCGCTCCGACCACCATTGCAGCAATCGGTGCGATTCCCGGCTATTGCGAATCCCCAGAAAACCCAGGTTGTACGAGCCCGCCTGGAGAATATCGTGGTCGGTCTGGCCGCGATTGTCCCTGGGTAGCGGGGACAGGAGGTGTGGCGTCAGCAGGACATTGGCGTCGTCCAAACCCCGGCGCAGACCGTCGAGCGATGCAAAGATAAGGATATCGGGATCGAGATACAGCAGCTTATCGATGGAATAACGCTTAAACAGGTAGCTGAGCAGATAGGGCTTAACCGCGGTGCTGGCCTCGAGCACGCTGTACTTGAACAAAAAGCCGCCCAGGTTGGGAATATCCAACTCCGAGACTTCCACCAATTGAAACGGCTCATCTTCCGGCGAGAAAAATCCGCTGGGAGAATCCAGCAGCAGGACAAAAAATGGGAAATCGGGATGAAAGGCCTTCCAGGAATTTGCCAGAACGCGAGCCATGGGCAGGTAGTTCTTGGCGATGATGGTGCATCCTGCGAATTCCGGACCCGTCGTTTGCATTTCCATAGAGGTAAGATTGACGGCCGCGTTCATCCGTTTGTGCGCATTTCAGGATTCGCGGCTTAGTTACGCCAGGCTATGGCAGCATAAGCTCGAGCGCGTGACCAGGCATTCGCGTTAGCCGGCGAAGGGTGGCTCAGTTCGTCCGGCTGTAGGGAACGGGCCTGCAGTACGTCATCGGCTGAACCAACTTCCGCCGGGGAAAGCACGCATATCTTCGACGGCTTGAATCCGCTGCTGTCCAGCATGGACTTCAAAACTTCGGGATACACGGCGCGAACATGCGTCGGGTCCAGCTGCGAGGTCCGGCCAAACGACGTATTGGCGTCGGGATTCGCGGTTTCAATGACCAGAATTCCACGTGGCTTAAGTTTCTGCGCACAGAGCGCGACAAGCTCTCCATGCAGGTGTGGCGGCACGTATTCGAGCACGCGCGCCGAGAAAATGCCGCCCAGGCTGCGGTCGGGCAACTCACGCAGATAATCGAAGATGTCAGCGTTGTCTACTTTCACCTGCTTGCGTAACGCTGCGCTGCAGGCCACGTAATCCGAGTCAACGCCATAGGAAGGGATGCCGGCTTCCTTCAGCAGCTCAAGAAACTCTCCCCGGCCACAACCTAAATCCAGCACCGGCGAGAGTCCTTCGAACAAGCCAACGTATGCAGATTGCTGCTCCATGGTGGCCAATTCGGCGGTGCGCAGCGCGCCTTCCAGTTGCTCATTCCTTTGCTTCACTTTTTCCGCCAGGATGAGCGGAAATTCCTTTTGCAGCTCAATCATCTGCTCCTGGAGAGAGTTAATGGCTTCGCCGTGGCCTTCTATCGCCTGGGTCACGCTGGCGTTGAACTCCTGCACTGAACGCGTGTACCACTCCAGGGAGCGCTGCACCAGTTTCTTGAAGGCCTGCACCAGACGATTGAGGAAGCCGGCATTGCGGGGATTGAGTTGCCCAACGGCATCGCGCTGATTTCTGACTGAGGCTGACAGAGAATGGATTTCCGCCGGGCTGACCCGCGCAGGCTCAGGCGGCGTGGACTCTTGACCCTCACGAGCCTCGCTCTGCTGGCGAGCGACATACGCCTTTAGGGTCCACATTACGTCCTGCTCGTCCATGATTGCTCCTGAAGCGTTACCGGTTCAGCCTACCTTGCCGCGGGCCGGCCCGACATAATTTGCGAGTTCTTCCTGCAACTTACCCTTTGAAGCCAGCCTTCAACTTCCGGATCGGCGACGTCATTCGCCACGACAGCGAATCGCGCAGCTGAGTGAGTTGAGCTTCCAGGTTAGCGGACTGGGCTTGCGCCCGCTGCTTCGCTTCCTCACACGCCTTCATTTGCTGCTTGAATTCATCGCCTGCGATGGCGTTCTGGTGCTGCCTGTTCAACGCAGCCTGCAACTCCGAAACAACTTTATCAACAGCTACTTTGGATGCGGGACTGACGCGCAACGCGATGGTGAGTTTGAGTCGTTCCGGGGAACCGGCAGGTAAAGTAACCAGTAATTGCGGGTCTTCCCCGATACTCATGAAGAAGGATTCGTTCGCGGCAAAAGGCGCCTCCGCCGTCCCGGCCACCTTGAACTCGCGCTCCGGTGACGACGAAGGCGAACTCCATACCAAGTCTCCCGACGGGATACGCTCCACCAGAATGTCGCCTACTTCGACGAACCCGGTTTCGCATCCCGGGTCGATTCTCAGCGGTCCCGAGGAGTTCACCTCCGGAAGGTCAAACACCAGGGTGTCCCAGGCTCCCGCCTTGAGCATCCTGACCTGGCTGGTTTCCTCGGCATAGCCGGACTCGCCATACGGGAAAACCTGTACCCGCACTTCGAGCTGGGGGCATCACGATAGGACGTCCCAATACAGCGGGAACGCGTCCGATGATGTTCTCCAGATGCGAGGCATACACCACGTAATGACGTCGGATGTCTTCCTGCGTCTCCGGAGAGCTGTGGAACAGCGCGTCGGTAAACGATGTTCTTGCGCCACGCTCTTTGCGAACAACACCAAGTCCGGAGCTGTGATGAAACTCGAAAGTATCCTGGAATTCTGCTTTGAGTTCGTCCCAGAAGCGCCAGACACCGAAGTCGGAATGCCTGGGAGTGATGTCGTGCAGCAGAACGATTCCACCGCCGCGGACCTTAGGAAACCAGGTCGCGAAATCGTGCTTCACCGCTTCGTAGGTGTGCAGGCCGTCGATGTGCAGAAGATCGATCGACTCATCGCCAAACTGTGCCACGGCATCATCAAAGCTCATGCGCAGCAGATAAGAAAACTGCCGGTAGTTGAGCTCGTTGTAGCGGAAAACTTCTTCGTAAACTTCTTCGCCGTAGAGTCCGGCGTGTTCATCGCCCTGCCAGTGGTCGACGGCATAGCAAAGGGTGCTGAGGCCACGTTCCTGGACGGTCTGGCAAAAGGTGAAATACGCTTCGCCCCAGTGGGTGCCGAGCTCGACGATCAGGGCAGGCTGCGTGGCCAGGATGAGATCGTTGGCAAAGGCAAGATGACCTGACCAGCTGCTGACATTCCTGGGCTTATAGCGCCGTGGAAGGAAGCGGGACGGACGTAGTCCGAAGCTCGGATTCGTCGTCTTAGCTGGTTCCACTTCCAGGATAGTAGACCTCCCTCGCCTTGGGGGCGTTGCGGTCTGGCGTGGGCGATATAGTCGAACTGCGGACCCAACCGCCGACAGTCTTCGGGCGGTTTATTATACCGTGCGCTGCCTGGGCGTCCTTGCCGGGCGGCCCAGCCAAGCGCTGGTACCGCATGGACGAAAGACAGGCGCTCTAGCCCAGGATGCCTTCTTTCTCCAGTTCCTGGGCCACCAGCTTGACCACCCCTTCGATCATCTTGGCGGCGGAGTGCGGGTTAAAGGTGTCGCTGATGGCCGTCCAGACAAACTCGCTGTCGGGAGTAACCGTAGCGTACACGTTGGTTTCGATCCGCACGGTCTTGTCCTCTCGCAGGTAGTCCGGGGTATAAACCTGGCGGTAGACGGTTCCGTAATACCCATAGAGCGAACCGTAGTAAGGATAGGGAACGGCATAAGCCTGACCGGGAATGTAGGTGACGTTCTTCTCCACCCGAACCAGGCGGGAGATGACGACCGCGTCAATCTTGTGCTCGGCGATCTGCGCCTTCAGATAGTTGGTGTCCATCTGGGCCGTCTCCGGCCGCAGCAGGATGGTATGCCCGGGTATCGCCTCGATCGAGTCCTTGGTGAGCTGTTTGGCCATCGCATCTTCAAAGTCCGCGCGGATGGCCGGGTCTTCGCTCATCCCGATCACCAAGACCCTATGCAGCCGGGCTCCCGAGTAGCTGGGATTCTTGACCTTGGCCACCAGCTTGGTAGATTTGGCTTCGCCAGTCATTGACACCATGGCAACCATGGCCAGCACCGCGATCCATTGTTTCAAAGAGGTTCTCCGTTGGGGACAGCTCGATAGCAGGCTATCGTACTCTGCGGGCACGACTTTCGCGCATTCTGAGGTTGGCCGTCAGCTTTCAGTCAGGTGGTTATCGGCGAAGCTCGCTACTTCCCTGCTTGTTTATCTTTCTGCTGCTCCTGTTGCTGCTGTAAAGCCAGCTTGTAGGCGACGTAATATTTGTAGACATTTCCGACGTAGATAACAGTCACCTGCCCAATGTTCCGCGCCACCATCAGTTCGACATTGTCGAACCATTGATTAGGATCGAGCCCTTGCTCCTTGGCCTGTTGGCGGAGCCGGGCAATGCGGTTGGCGCCCGCGTTGTAGCTGGCAAACGCCAGCAACGTTTTATTCAGGCGGTCGATCTTCGGATCATTCAGGTACTGGTCTTCAATACTGCGCAACATCTTTACGCCGGCATGGATGTTGCCGTCGGCGGTATCGACATTGGGAACGCTGATGGGCGGAGCGGCGGCATAGCGGGGAATGACCTGCATGATACCGACGGCGCCACCCGGGCTACGCTTGCTCTGCTGCAACATGGACTCCTGGTAACCTTGCGCCGCCAGCATCAGGTAGTCAAAGTCGTATTCATCGGCATACTTCTGGAAATAGGCAATCAGCGCCTCAAACTTCTTGATCTCCTCGGGAGAGGTCGCGTTCTTTACCCAATCGCTCTCCTGCAAATAGCGATGCAGCAAGGTATCTCCGAAAGAGGTACCCACGGCGCGAGGAGCGATGAATTGGTTTAGCAGTTGCAGCAGTTGGGGATTATTTTTCCGTACCGCCCAGGCCAGTTGTTCGCCGCTGGCGACCACCATGTTGCTATGAACCTTCAGGTGAGGCAGTACCTGCTCCCATAACTTGGCGCGCTCCAGGGTGGTGACGGTTGCCGGCAGCATGCCTCCGTTCACCATCTGGATAAGATCGTCATCCGTCAGGTTGGTATCGGAGGTTCTGATCTTGATGAGCGGCTTGCCGGCTTGCTGCAGCGTCTGATTGACCTGCTGAAGGTTCGCGTAGGTCACGGTCAACGGGTTGACATAAACTTCCTTGCCTCCCAGGTCCGCCAGCGTGGACACGTCCCCGCAAGAAGGCCCGGTGACCACCACCTGCCGGACGTTGGTCTCGATTGGGGTTGTGAAGGCAACGACCTTCTGCCGTTCAGGACTGACAACCAGGCCATCGGCGATGAAGTCACCCGTGCCATCGATTAAGGCCGCCTGCAGTTGGTCAGGCCGGAGCGGGAGAAACGTGACTTCGACGGGCACGGATCCAGTCCTGAGCTTCTGATTGACGAAGGTTTCGAAATCGGTCAACGCCTCGTAGCTAATGCCTTTCGGCTGACCGTTGACATAGAAAAATCCGATGGGATTGATCAGCACCAGGGCGCGGAGGTTACGCCGCTTGACCATTCCGTCCAGATCGTCGGTGTGACGTCCGTAAGGAACCAGAGGTACGACATTGTCAGTGCCATCCTGTGGCTGATGGCTCGCCGCGGTATCGAGGGAGCCAGACCGTTCGCCGGCGGAGCTGCAAAGCGCCGACCCCGCCAGGCAAGTCGCGACCAGTAAAACGGTTAGCCACCTTCGCAGAATGCAGGGCATGTCGCCTTGGCCTCGACTCAAGCGTTTGAAACTCTGCCCCGTTTATAAAGCAATGCCGGGAAGCATGCAATTTCCTGAGAGCAGCAGCCGTCTGGCGAAACTCAGTTTTCGGCGGCGCTCTTCATTCGATTTCTCCGTTGCTGACGAACTGCGTCAGAAGATGCGGCCTACCTGGAAGAAGAACTTGGCGTGGCCGTAATTGCCGACCGCACCACCCACTTCCACAGGTCCGAACAGCGTGTTCACAATGATCGCCCCAACCACGTCTCCCGGCAAATACGGCGGCTTGGGACCACGGGGCAACTGATAGGTTTTGCCGACCTCGAACATGCCGAGGAAATCGATCGCGCCGCCAAATAACGCCGGCAGCTGGCTCAACTGGCGGATGTATCCCAACTGCCCCAGGAAATACTGGTCGGTGAGCAGTTCGTTGGTACCGTAAGCGACGAAACGGGTTACACCACCCAGCGGGAATACGGGCACGCCAGTCTTGTATCCGAAGGAGCTTCCACCGGAAGCGGTCACAAAAATGGAAGATGGATCGCTGATGCGGATGAAGTCCTTGATTTGCAACTCCGAAACCGGGAAGCCGTAGGGAGCACCGGGGTTGGCGTTAAAGTACTTGGTGTAGAACTTTACCGATTCGCCGCTGCGCGGAATGACCGGCTGATCCAACCGGTCCAGGGTGAACTGCAAGCCGGGTGTCACCCGTGCCTCCCGAAACCGTCGGCAACTCGCTGATCGTCCCAATCTGCGGCGACAGACGTTGATATCCGCCTTCGTAACCCAGCCGGAGCTCGGCAGAACGCCCGACGGCATAGCCGAGATCGAGGCCGCCCAGCGCCAGGCGGTTTCTATACATCGCAAGCAACGTGTTGCCATCGAACACCGGATACTGCGAGCTATTGAAACCGGCTCGCGGTGCGATGAACCATGGGCTGCTGGGGCTGAAGGGCCGGTAGTACTCGGTGGTAATACCATACTGCGAGCCGAAGATGACGTCGTTGCGGAGTTCACGGCGATATCCGCCGAAGTTCAGGAAGGTAATGCGTGCGCCGAGGCTGAAGAAAACGTTGTTGTAGCTGGCGCCGTCGATGGAAATCAGGGGACGTACGAGAGGCGGCGAGTACGATTTATCTTGAGCCTCGATGTCGAGCCCGGGCTTGCCATCCTTGTCCACCATGGAGTAGTTCAGGCTGGCAAACGGTCCGCTGCCCGATAGTTCCATCATGTCCTGATCCAGTTTGGCGGAATCCACAGGGTGACCTGCCAGCCCGGACATCTGGTCCGCTATAGGATGGGCGATATTGGCGGGGATGCCGGTGACTTCCACAAATTGCGGGGTTTCGACACGTCCCCGGCGCGCGTCGCGTTCGGCAAGGTATTGGTTCCAGGTCGCCTGGTCGACCGACAGCTTCGCCAGCTTGTCGCCATTCGCGACGGCGGCGTCATAGCCCATCTTGATGATGGCGTCCGCCTGGCTGTAATCCAGGGCTGTGTACTTCTGCAGCGGGACAGTCACGACCATGTCGGCCAGTTCCATGGCGCGCCGCTCGTTGGCCGCGATCATCACCGAAATCGATTCGCCCAGCACCGCGAAGCTGGACAACTGCGCGTCCGGCTTCAGGGGAGCCACTTCCAAGTGAATTCCCAAGGTGATGTCCGCGCCCATTTCCTTGGCAACGCTGATGGGGATGTTGTTCATCAATCCGCCGTCAACATAGATGTGGCCGTCCGAGCGAACCGGAGTGAAGATACCGGGTAAAGACATGGTGGAGCGCAGGGCAAGATCCAGAGGCCCGTTGCGGAAGACATGCTCACTGGCGGTCACCAGGTCGGTGGCTACGCAGGCAAACGGAATCGGCATGTCGTTGAAGCTTTTCATCTGCGAGTAAGGCAGCGAAATGCGATCGAGAATCAAGTCGACCTGCTGCCCGGAATTGAAGCCCGCGGGAAATTGCAGTCCCTTGTGCAGCCCAAACTCCAGCGTGCTGGGATAATCATGAGCGTCCTGCTTGCGGCGGTAGGACAGGTCATCGAAGGGCGTCTGTCCACCAATGACCTGGTCCCACTTGATGCCCTTCACCACGTCGCGGACTTCCGCTGCGCTGCGGCCCGTCGCATAGACGCCGCCAACCAGGCCGCCCATGCTGGTCCCGGCGATGTAGCTGACCGGGATGCGATGCTCCTCCAGATACTGAATGACGCCGATGTGCGCCAGGCCCAGCGCCCCACCGCCTTCCAGCACCAGGCCAATCTTGGGGTGCCCTCCGGCCACGGGAGCGTTTTGCGCAATCCCACGGACGGGGAGGAGACAGACAAGGGCAAGTAAGAAGACTTTCGATGTGGAGAACATTAGGACCTCGAGAACTCGTGATGAGGAGCCGGGCAGGTGCACTGCGTGGTTGGCGTTCGTTCCAGCGTGACGGGGCCTAACCCGCCGAACGCCGAAAGGATGCGCTCCGCCAACTGGTGTGGTTGCCCTTTAATTGTGGGCTTCGGCGCAGCGAGAGTCACCTAGGAGAATCCCTAGTAAAGCCGTAAAGGAATGGTAGATGTGCCGTTTAGGGAAGGATTGAACAGGTTTCAGGCGTCAGGAAACGTGTTCTGGGGCTGATTCTGGGCACTTGCGGTAGAAGGCGTTTTTCACCACTGAGGCACGGAGGACACAGAGAAAATCTTCTATCTTCATTTGGATTTGGACCATGACAACGAGTAAGGGAATGGATGAAAGAGAGCCGGACCATTCGGTCGCGCACACCTCAATTCGACGCTGGCGACCCCAATGTTTTGATGGCGCCGATTTCGCGCATCATCTTCAGTTGGTCCCAGTTGTCCCAACCTTCCACGATCTTGCCGTTAGCAATTCGCGCGATGGAAATGCCGGTGATACGGACTTGTTTCCCGCTCGCCGGAACGCCCAGGCCATCGCCGCGATGGGTCATGGTCGCCGACCAGCGCATGACGACTTTGTCGCCGGCGTCGAGAACGTCTTCCGCCGTGACGTGAATATCGGGAAACGCCGCGCGCAGCCCCTGAACAAAGGTTTCGAACTCCTGCGGTCCGCGGATCACCACGTCGCTGCCGCTTTGTCCTATGCCAACACCGTCGGCGGCGAACAACTCGTGGATGGTTTCCAGACGGCCCTGGTTCCACACTTCATCGAACCAGCGGCGCAGCAGCGCAACATTTTGCTCGGACATATCGCCTCCGTGGGCTGCCAGTCTGACACTTCTTCGCGGGTTGTCAAGCAGTTTGCGTGTCTCCCACACTTTCGCAAGACAAGCGAATGTATGGTGCACCCCGCAGCTTCCTATTTGGTCAGAAACACATCCTTGCGCGGGAACTTCTCGAACACCGACGCATCCTGGCCAAAGTTCGTCGCCAGAACATCAACTGGGTTTCCGGCAATCCACTGCGACAAATCGATGGTCTGATAGTGGCCGTTATTAAAGACTATAAGGATCCGCGCCTTGTCGCTGCCAATGTTCTCGATGGAGTGACCGAAGCCCTGCGGAATATAGCCCACATCTCCCTTGTTCAGCTGCTCTTCGCGCCAGCGTCCTTGTGATCCGAAGAGGGTTACGTTGAATTGGCCGCTCAGGATGTACTGCCACTCGGCGGCGTTGGGATGCCAATGCAGTTCCCGGAGCGCGCCCGGTTCCATCTCCAGCACTACGCCGGTCATGGTCGTTGAGATGGGAAACTGGGTCCCGTCGACCCGCCACTCCAGTCCGCCGGCGAAGGTCTCGAACGGCTTCTGCGAGAGCAGGCTGTACTTGTGGGTTAGCGGAGGCCGCTTCCAACCCTGCAAAGGCGGCGCCGCCACCGGAGGTGGAATCTTCCCTTTGGCGAAGTAGACCTCGCGCTGGGGAAAATTCTCGAAGACCGATGCCGGCAGCCCGAAATTCTTGGCCAGCAGTTCTTTCGGGGCGTGCCCCAGCCAGTCGGTGATGCTGAAGGTGCCGAACTCAGAGAAATAGCCATTATCGAAGACCAGGATGAAATGGCACGGGGTATCGCCCAGCGCCTCGATGACGTGGCCGTGTCCGCGGGGAAAATACCAGATGTCGCCCGGTCCGAAGTCGTTGGTCTCCGAGCAGCCCTGGGGATCGATCACCGTGGTGCGCACCAGCCCGTCGGTGACGAAAGCCCACTCGGCGGCGGTCGCGTGCCAGTGCAGCTCGCGCATAACGCCTGGTTCCAGGCGCATGGAAACGCCGGCAATCCCTTTGGAGATAGGCAACTGGGCGACGGTGGCCTCCTTGCCGTAGCTGCCTCCCATCACCCGGCCTTCCGACTTATCCAGCTCGAACTTGAACGTGGGCAATTCCTTTTCGGAGGTAATCGGGTCGGGGACGTTGTTCTGGAAGCTTGTGTGGCCGCCTTCGGAGCTGATGGGGACGTTAAGTGAAAACATGGTTCTCCTGGCTGACGCAGCCGCACCGGCATGCGCCGCAAATGGTAGTTGAGTTGGAAAGCGTATTGAGCTGGAAAGCGAGGCCTTACCTTAGCCGCAAGCACGCGGCGAGTGCAACAGGAAATTCTCAATGAGCACGGGGACGGTCAGCGACACGGATTTCGCGCCGTAGCAGGCGGACATGCCACAGCCACGATCCGAACCTGTAAGCGAAAGTCTTGGCTCATCAATGCGTGATCGAACATCTTGTGAAAATACATTCACATTCGCCGGTCCCAGAAGGCGATATGGTATGTAAGAACTCCAGACTGACGTAAGCGGCCGCTCGCGGGGGAAACCATGGACACTATCGAAAATCGGGTTCGTACGGGCAAGACTCCGGCCGAACTGAAGCAGGCTATTCTCGACAACCTCTACTATCGGCAAGCTCGTATCCCCGCGCTGGCCACGACCAACGATTGGTACATGGCCCTGGCTTATGCGGTTCGCGACCGCATGATGAACGATTGGATTCAGGCCTTCGGGCGAGCTCGAGGCACCCGCTCGAGGATTGTCAGCTATCTGTCGGCGGAGTTTCTCATCGGGCCGCAATTGGGCAATAATCTGGTCAACGCGGACGGCATTCACGAGGCCATCGCAGAAGCCCTGAAAGATCTCGGCCAAAGCCTGGAGAAGCTTGAGGCCCACGAGCCCGAGCCCGGCCTGGGCAATGGCGGGTTAGGCCGTTTGGCCGCCTGCTACATGGACTCGCTCACCACCCTGAACATTCCCGCCATCGGCTATGGAATTCGTTACGAGTTCGGATTGTTTGATCAGGAAATTCAGAACGGCTGGCAGGTGGAGAAGACCGACAAATGGCTGAGCCTGGGCAACCCGTGGGAGACCTCCCGGCCTGAGATATCGCACTATGTCGGAACCGGCGGATATACCGAGCAGTACCACGATGAACACGGGCACTTCCGGGTGCGCTGGATTCCGGACCACGTGGTGCACGGGATTGCCAACGACATTCCGATTCCCGGCTATGCCACGTCCATGACCAACTTCCTGCGGTTGTGGTCCTCGGAAGCGATTGACTCGTTCGACTTCCAGGCCTTCAACAAAGGCGACTATTACGACGCGGTCCGCGAGAAGGTGGCCTCCGAAACTATCAGCAAGGTCCTGTATCCCAACGATGAGCCGGAAGCCGGCAAGGTCTTGCGCCTGCAGCAGCAGTACTTCTTCACCTCGTGCTCCTTGCAGGACATGATGCGCATACACCTGCTGCGGCACGGCTCGCCCCACACGTTCCACGAAACTTATGCGGTGCAGCTCAACGATACGCACCCGTCCATTGCGGTGGCCGAACTCATGCGCCTGCTGGTGGACATGCACGAAATCGAGTGGGAGGAAGCCTGGAACATCACCCAGAGGACCCTGGCCTACACCAACCACACGCTGCTGCCGGAAGCTCTGGAGAAGTGGCCCCTGCCGCTTTTCGCCAAGCTGCTGCCCCGGCATCTGGAGATCATCTACGAAATCAACCGCCGCTTCCTTGACGAAGTACGGGCCAAGCGCCCCGGAGACAATGACCTGGTTGCCCGGGTTTCGCTGATTGACGAAAGCGGCCCAAAGTATGTCCGGATGGCGTACCTGGCGACCGTGGGCTCGCATGCTGTAAATGGAGTGGCTGCATTGCACAGCGAGCTGTTGAAGAAAACGATCCTGCACGATTTCTACGAGCTTATGCCGGAGAAGTTTTTTAACGTGACCAATGGGGTCACGCCGCGCCGCTGGCTGGCTCTCAGCAACCCCGAGCTTTCGCACTTGATGAGCAGCAAGATCGGCGACGGCTGGATTACGAACACCGAAGCGCTGCGTCAACTGGAGCCGCTAGCCGAAGATGCCGGCTTCCGCGCTCAATGGCGCCAGGTCAAGCACTCCCGCAAGCTGCAGCTGGCCAGTTTGATCCACGAACGCACCGGCATGACAGTCAGTCCCGACACCATGTTCGATGTCCAGGTAAAGCGCATTCACGAATACAAGCGCCAACTGCTGAATGTGCTGTATGTCATCACGCTGTATACGCGGATCAAGCGGGACGGACACGACCCGGTTACTCCGCGCACGGTGATCTTTGGAGGCAAGGCCGCGCCCGGATACTACATGGCAAAGCTGATTATCAAGCTGATTAACTCGGTCGCGGCTACCATCGATGCCGACAATCGGGTACGCGACCGGTTACGGGTGGTGTTCATTCCCGATTTCAACGTCAGCAGCGGCCAGATCATCTATCCCGCCGCCGATCTTTCCGAGCAGATTTCCACCGCAGGAAAGGAAGCTTCGGGAACGGGCAACATGAAGTTCTCGATGAATGGTGCGCTGACGATTGGTACGCTTGACGGGGCGAACGTGGAGATTCGCGAACACGTCGGCGCCGAGAACTTCTTTCTCTTCGGCCTTACCGTTGAGCAGGTGAATGCCCTGAAGGCACAAGGCTACAACCCTCGTAGTTACTACGACGCGAATCCTGTTCTGAAGGACACGATCGACCAGATTGCCTCCGGAGCCTTCTCCGGGGGAGACCAGCAGTTGTTTCGTCCCATCGTCGATTCCCTGCTGAACGGGGACCAGTACCTGCTGCTCGCCGACTATCAGTCCTATATCGATTGCCAGGATGCTGTGAGCCACGCCTATCTCGATCAGGAGCACTGGACAAGAATGTCGATCCTGAATACGGCACGCATGGGCTTCTTCTCGTCAGATCGCTCCGTCCACGAGTACGCCCGCGACATTTGGCACACCAAACCATTGGAGTTGGCTGCGGAAGGGTCGTAATGCGGGTGGAGCCTGCAGGCGTTCATGTCGTGGCCCCAATGTAAGGCGCGCTGCAGTGCCGGAGGTAAATCTACTCCCTACCTCAGCGGCTGAAGCCGAGGTATTAGAGAGAAGCTTGGAACCGCACGCCTGAAGGCGCGCTCTACCGAGGACGCCCCTGAGCTGATCAACGTTATTCAAACTCCAGCACGACAATTTCGGGATTCGATCCCAGGCGCAGCGGCGGGCCCCACGTTCCTGCTCCACTGGACGTGAAAACCTGCATCGCACCGATGCGGCTCAAACCATACACAAACTGGCGGTACACTCGCCGCGCCATCCAACTCCAGGGGATGAACTGGCCGACATGTGTATGCCCCGACAACTGCAGGGAAACGCCTGCCGCCTCCGCGACTTCAGGATGGTCGGGAGCATGGGTCAATAAAATGCTGGCCCGATCGCGATCCAGGCGGATATCGCGCAATGCGGATGCAAACTCGACGCCCTGGGTGGCGTTCCGGTAAGGCACGCCGATAATCTGCAAGCCGTCGGCTTCCACCTTCTCGTTGCTGAGCACGCGCACGCCGGCCGCGGCAATGGCACGCAGGTAATTACTGTGGTCGCGAAATTCCTCGTGATTTCCCGCGACAAAATACACGCCTTGCGGCGCCTTCAGCTTGTTCAGTGGTTCCGCGGCCCGTCCCGCATCGATGGCCGTGCCATCATACAAATCGCCGGCAATGAAAATTGCGTCCGGCTGCTCGCTCAATACTTTGGCCACGATACGCCGCAGAAAACCGCCGTTTCGCACGTGCCCCAGGTGGAGATCGCTGATCAGGGCGGCTTTTCGCCCGCGCCACGCTGCCGGCAAGTTCACCAGCCGAACCGTGGTCCGGGTGATTCGTGTCCAGCTTGCGTTAAAGACTCCGTAGAGTCCGGCCAAGACTGCTGCACCGAACAGCAGTTCCACCAACCGATGGAAGTTGATGTTCCACCCAGCCAGCCGGGCAAGACCGAAAGTAAGCCAGGAGGCTATCGCCGCCAGAAAAAGGAAGCTCAACAGACCGACCCAGACCGCAGCCACCCGGTAAAACGTCCGGACAACAGCATTCGTGTATCGAAAGGCGAGTAACGAAACGGCAACGAAGCTGATCGACAAAATGCCAAGAACCACTTTGATCCACCATGCTCCGGGACTATCACTTCCGGCCCACGAGGACGCCCAGGTTTCGTACAGGAAAAAATGCCCTAAGAAAAGAACAGACTGAATGACTGCAATGAAAATAATCAAGCGTTTTGGCGCATCCATGGTTACTTAGATTCCCCCACTTGCCATTTGGATTGCGATCCGCTGGTACAGCTGGATTTCTTCTGGATAGCCGGCCGTGCAAACCCTACCCGCTTTCCTTTTTCCAATTGTGAGCAATCTTGCTCAGCTCTCTATTTCGCGGACTGGCAAGATTATTACCGGCCGAATCTGTGCGGAATCGTTAGCCCGCCCCGCTTGTCGGGCGAGCATGAGAGCAGAAACACCCCGCTAATCCCGGCTTTGACAACAGAGACCTGCGCGGCAGATGCCGTACCGGTACTCGGAGAGGCCGGATTCCATGAGTGTTCATCTTGTAAACCCCAGCGACAATTCTTTCGGTACCGCTGTCATTACGCCAAGGTGGTTGTTTGTCCTGGCGGCGGCGACACCTTCAATAGCGGGGGATCCCATTCTCGTCGATGAGTCGCTGGAGCAGATCATCCCGGAGAGCATCACGACGGGAGACATCGTCGGCATCAGTGTTCACACGGGGAATGCTTTACGGGGATATGAAGTCGGCCGCATGGCGCGTGAAAGCGGCGCTTGGGTAATCTACGGTGGCATCCACGCTACCCTGTATCCCGAAGAGGCTTTCGACCGCGGTGGCGCTCACGCCGTCGTGAAGGGAGACGGTGATATTGCCTGGGGACGGGTAGTGACCGATTGCCTCGCGGGCAAGCCAGTCAGTATCTACGAGGGCGGGCGGATTGAAGGGAGCCAGTTCCTGGCCGCGCGATGGGACCTGATGCCGCGGGACAAGTACATGTGGGCCTCGGTCCAGACCATTCGCGGATGCCCGAAGCATTGCTCTTTTTGCAGCGTGTGGCGGACCGATGGACAAAAACCACGCCAACGGCAGTATCAAAGCGTAATCGACGAAATTGTTGAACTGCGCCGCATTGGCTTCCGCTTTATCGCCTTGGCCGACGATAATTTCTATCCCGTGACGTTGACCGACCTGCGACACGCCCGGGAACAAAACAATCTCGCCAAACTTGAAGAATTGACGGCCATCCGCGCGGAGCGTTTCCACCTGATGGAAGAGCTGGCAAGACTGCCGCACGACATGGTGTTCTACACCCAGATCACCATGGAGGCGGCCGAGGACGGCGAATATCTGGACGCTATGCGCAGGGCCAACATCAAGGGCGCCCTGGTGGGGATCGAAGCTGTGACTCCGGAGGGACTGAAAGCGGTATTCAAGGACTTCAACCAGTCCGGCGAGGCTCTAGCAAAACAGTTGCGTACCTTTAAACAGCACGGGGTCCATGTCCTCGGTTCGTTCATCTTCGGCCTGCCGACAGACAAGCCGGCGACATTCGCTGCGACGCTGGAGATGGCCCTGAAGGCGAACATAACTTTTGCTCAATTCCTGATGATGACCCCGTTTCCCGGGACCGTTGATTTTGCCCATTGGGAAAAAGAGCAGGCCAAACAGCCGACGCTTGTCGGCAATATCCCGATTACCCGCTATTGGCTGATTCCAACGGAGATTCGGCCGAAGATGTTTACCCCCCATCCCTCCATGAGCTCGCGGGAGATTGGCGAGCACACCCAGAGGGTTTGGGACAGGTTTTACAACTGGACCGCCATCTGGCAGAGGTCAGCCTGCACTCCAACCCTGCGCGCCAGGATCGCTTTCGTGTTTCTTTCCAAACTCTACCGGCAGATGTATGCAGGTACTGGAATTTCGACCGATAGCGCCCGCAGAAACAAGTCCAAGCGATGGGCACGTTGGACGGCGAAACAGTGCAGGAAACTGTTTCAGGCGGAGCCCATGCCGGAGCTGCGGTCGCCACTGCGGGAAGTTGCGTTTGCCTCTCCTCCGCTACATCGTCCCGCGTTTTTACAGAACGAGCGCGACAAGGACACTGGGCCGTTCATGGTCATCCCGAACAGCTGAAGGGGACCGTCGGCCCTTGAACGTGCGGACTCACTCGACTTGGGCCCGGAATGGTCGGCAGCCTGTTGTTCGCCTCCCGGCACAGCGAGCGTCGCTCCGGCTATCCCTCGCCGAACGAGCACCAGGCTGACACCATACGAATTAAGACCACCCGGAGGCTCAGTCCACAATCGGGGATCGTGTCGAGCAGCAGACCCATGAGCGCTACGCTGCAACCTTCACGCATCCGGCATCAACGTTCTGGCGCCGCATTTCCACGTCGCGGCAGGAGCACCAAGTCGGCCGCTTCCTCAGCATCTTTGAGGAGCGTCTTGCGCGGCGTGCCTATCTGCGCACGCATGGTCAGGCCACGAGCAAAATCCGTGACTTGGATCGCGCGCACGGCTACCGGAAAGTCAGGCGGGATGTCTCCCGCGCTGATCCCGTCCCGGAAACGGCGCTCCACCAGCGCCGCGCCGCCCGCGACCGCGCTCTGCAGGAACCGCTGAACCTCAGCGTCGTTCACAAGCGGCGCGACGCACATCATAAGGCAGCCCCGGGCGGACCCTTTCTCGGTCGCACTTTCGACGGCGTACCTCAGAAAGCCCGCGATCGAGTCGCGAAGACTCTGTGGCGAGAGGAGTGCCTTCGCGGCTGATGCGCCCTTCCGTTCTGCGTACGCCTTAAGGACGCGCAAGAATATCGCCCGCTTGTCCCCAAAGACGGCATACAGGCTCGGCCGTCCCACACCCATCCCGGCGACGAGATCGTCAATCGTCACTCCGTCGTAGCCTTTCGACCAGAACACCTGAGTCGCCTTTTCCAGCGCCCCCGTCTCGTCGAAGCTGCGCGGTCGACCCCGCGGCCTGGCGGTATTTTGAATCATTTGGTTCAAAACTCCTTGACAATGGTCATCGAACCACCAATATATAACTGAATAGTTCGAAATTAGCAAGCTGGCTCTGGCCTCGCGGGCCTCGACGGCTTCACCCTTCACCACGGAGACGCCCATGGAACATTCGATCGCTCTCGTCACCGGCGCCACCTCCGGGCTCGGCCATGCGGCAGCCCGCCTGCTCGCCGGAGAGGGCTGGCACGAGATCATCGTCACCGGGCGCAGCCTGGCCGGGGCCCAGCAAGCGGCCGCTCAACTCGCGGCTGAGACCAAAACAGTGATCTTCACGCCGCTGGAGCTGGATCTGGACACGCCGTCCAGCGTTCAGTCCGCCTCGCCGAGCTCGTCAAGCGAGGTCGGCCGATCGATTTCCTGCTGCTCAATGCAGGGTTGGTCCCATGTCAAGAAGCGCGCGCTCACTGCGGCGGGCGTCGAGGCGTCTCAGGCCCCGCTGATCGGCCATCATCAACTGACTGTCGGGTTGCTCCGCGCCAACCTGCTGAGCCCCAACGCGCGGATTGTTATCGCCGGCGCGGAGCCTGCCCGAGGGGGCGTCCCCATGTTCAAGTACACCGACGTGCCAGCCTTCGCGGCCAAATACCACCAGGGTGACCGAACCGCCGCTGTGGAAGCCCTGATTCGCAACGGGCCGAACGTGAAGTACGTGCCCAACAATGCGTATGCCGACGCGAAGCTCATTATCGCTTGGTGGGTCGCGGCGCTGGCGCGCCGGCTACCCTCCGGCATGGCCGTGTACGCTGTCTCGCCCGGTGGGGCGACCGCCACCAAGGTGGTGCGAAGCGCTGGCCCGTTGTTGAAGTATCTGTTTATCCCAATCGTGAACCTCATTCCCGGCATGAATCAGACGCCGGAGACCGCGGCCCGTCGGTACCTCCAGGCGTCGGAGTTCGGAACCGACGTCTCAGGGCAATTCTTCGCCTCGGCTCAAGGGAAGTTCTCAGGCCCAATTGAGGCGCAGCGCCACCCACACCTCCACGATCGCGCCAGCCAGGAAGCCGCGTGGCAGGCCGTCGTCAAGGTCTCTGGCGTCGATTTCGAGCCTGTCAAACCCGCGTCGCCGTCGGGTCCGCCGATAACAAAACGGCCCGTCGTGACATAGAAAATTCGTCGTCTTTCAGCAACTAAGGCCGGCCTCTTCCTCGCGTTCGACGCGACCTTCACCACCGGCGCGGAACTTCCCGTCGACGGCGGTTGGTCGCAACTCTGAAGGCACTACGCCAACCGCACGGAAATTTAATCCGAGGAGCAAGGTGTGACAACTAAAGAACTTCTGGACAGCCAGATAGTGAACGATGATGGACGTTATCGTGGGATGGTTCCGGCGACCGCGAATAGCCAGAAGATCTCGTTTGCTTACTTTTAACAGAACGTTAGCTGGGCCTTCATCTTGAAGCCATGTTCTTAGCCTCTTATATGGATGACAAACCCGTAATCAGTGCGATCCAGGGGCGCTGACTCAGTCGCTCCTTCCGCATTGAATGTGGGTGTTTCGGCCGTCAAGGGCAGTGTTCTGTTTCGTGTTGGTCGCTCCGGACTTACTTGCGCAAGTAGTCCAGCGCGACGCAGCGCGCAAGCATTGCCCAAGGGAGCTGAGGTCGGCATTGACCCAAATCTCAGCCGCCGCGGTCGCGGTCAAGAGCATGCCTATGAGAACTCTGGTTATTGAAGACGAAGTGAAAACCGCAAAGTTCCTGAAGAAGGGGCTCGGCGAAGCGGGCCTGAGCGTCGAAGTGTCGGGAGATGGCTTGGACGGACTGCACTTAGCGCTGGAAGTGGAATTCGACCTGGTGATCCTTGACGTGATGATTCCCAGCCTGGATGGCTGGGAAGTTCTCACCCGCTTGCGTCAAGCAGGCCGGAAGACGCCGGTGCTCTTTCTCACGGCGCGCGATGCGGTCCATGAGCGAGTACGAGGATTGGAACTGGGCGCGGACGACTATCTGGTGAAGCCTTTTGCCTTCTCCGAGTTGTTGGCGCGGGTGCGGTCACTGCTGCGCCGCGGACCGCAACGACCCCAGGAAACCATCCGCATGGCTGACCTGGAAATCGATCTTCTGCGCCAGCGGGTCACACGCTGCGGGCAACGGCTGGAATTGACCTTCAAGGAATTTCTTCTGCTGTCGCTGCTGGCGCAACATGCCGGCGAGGTCATGTCGCGCACGCTGATCGCCGAAGCCGTGTGGGACATGAACTTCGACAGTGACACCAACGTGGTCGACGTCAACGTGCGAAGGCTGCGCAGTAAGGTAGACGATCCCTTCCCGCAAAAGCTGATCCGCACGGTGCGGGGCGCAGGCTATGTCATGGAAGCTGACTGATAGCTTCGCCCCCGTCGCCCGGCTGCGGAGGACATTAGCCTTTCGACTGACGGCCGCGTACGCCATCGCCGGCCTCTCTCTGATATTTCTGGCGACCGCCAGCCTTTATCTGCTGACGGTCAACGAAATGGAGAGAAGCACGGGATTATTTATCGCCGATAAACTCAACGTGCTGCGCACCATGCTGCGCGAGCGGCCGGACGACCGGGAGGCCCTGCAAGAGGAAATCGAGCTGGAATCGGCCGCCCGTCGATACGAACAGTTTTACATTTGCCTGCTGGACGAACGAAACCACCCGCTGCTGATGACGCCAGGAATGGCGGAGCGACTGGACATGGAGCAACTCACCAGGCAAACCGCGTGTCCATCTTGGCCGTACCATTCGCATGACCGGAGGCCAGGGCCGGGCCTTTCGCGTTACCAGCGCCACAGCGCCGGTCGGTTCCCCTCCAACGCACACCGACACGATTCAGGTTGCCGTGGATGTCTCGCAGCAGGAACAGTTCCTCCAGCGCTACCGGCTTTGGTTCGTCAGCATTTTGCTGGGCACGTTCGTCGCCTTGCCACTCCTCGGGTATCAAATCGCACGTCGGGGCATTCGGCCGGTAGAGGATATGGGAGCCACGGCTCGCCGCATCAGTTCGACAAACCTGCGTGAGCGGATTCTTCCCGACGGCTATCCCTTTGAACTGGCATCCCTGGCCGGCACCTTCAATCAAATGCTGGACCGCCTGGAAGATTCGTTCGAACGGATCTCCCGCTTTTCTGCTGATATCGCTCACGACTTGCGAACGCCGGTCAACAATATCCGCGGCGAAGCGGAAGTCGGCTTGGCGCGAGCGCGCACCATCACCGAATACCGCGACGTGCTGGAGTCCTGCCTGGAAGAAGCCGTGCGCTTGTCGGACCTCATCGGAAATCTCCTGTTTCTGGCCCGCGCAGAAAGCCCGCTAGCGCACTTACGTCGCGAATCGGTGGATGTGGTCGAGCTGCTGGATGCCATGCGCGAGTATTACGAAGCTTCGGCGGCCGAGGCTGGGGTTTCACTCACCACCCGTGCGAGCCGGACACCGGTTATCGCCGAACTGGACCGCACCCTGGTCCAGCGCGCAGTCAGCAACCTTGTCTCAAACGCTGTAGCCCACACCCCGCCGGGGGGATCCGTAGTGTTGGCGGCGAACGCCGAGGCTTCCGCCGTTCGCATTGCAGTGAGCGACACGGGTGTTGGTATTCCTGAGGAAGCGCTTCCGAAAGTGTTTGACCGGTTTTTTCGGCTTGATTCGTCACGGTGCCGAACGTCGGGCGGTACCGGCTTGGGTCTCGCCATCGTGCAGAGCATCATGCAGCTGCATGCCGGGAAAGTTGAGATCGCCAGTCAACTTGGGCAAGGCACGACGGTCACACTGCACATGCCGATACCGGAGTAAAGCCGGGGGCGGCAGTGGTCTACCACTACGTGACAAATCCGGAATGCCTGCGTCACCTGGCTGTCCGGCATTCCACACTGCCCTTTTTCACTCCTGATCGGATTTTCACTCCTGATCGGACCGGGCTCATGAACTCAACCGGCAGTTCCCTGTTTCTCTTTCTTATGAAACGGCGCTTTTTCGCAAACGTTAATGGTGCACTCATCTCTTAGTAAGGATCGGAAATTACGGTGGGGATGACAGGAATGTAATCTCATTCGTCCATGTATCCAGGCCCGTGCCCACGGCCACGTTGCGAATGACAGAAAGCTGCCAGGAGGCCTCATGTCGCAAGAAAAGAAGTGGAAATACGAATATTTCCAAGGAGTATTTTCGCGCGGCAGTTGGCTTTTGGCGACGGTCTTTATTCTGCTTTGTTTTGTGTCGCCCGGTTGGGCACAACTGGACAGCACCGCGTTAACCGGCACCGTCAGCGATTCCTCCGGCCACGGACTGGCCGGTATTGAAGTGACGGCAGTACAAGACGATACCGGACTTCAAAGAAAGGCCGCCTCGTCCACGGAGGGAGCCTACTATTTCCCTAAACTGCCGGTGGGAAGCTACACCGTCACCTTTGAGCACCGGGACTTCCAGGCGCAGCGTTTTGACAAGGTGGTGCAGAAGCTGGGAACAACTCGCATCCTGAACGTAACGCTGAAGGTAGCGGGACCGGTACAGCAGGTACAAGTATCGGCCACTCCGCAATCGCTCGATCAGACGAACAACACGCTCAACACGGGCATTGCACGCATACAGGCTAAGGAACTTCCTTTGAACGGGCAGAACTGGGCCACCCTGACCGCCTTAGTTCCAACCGCGGTTGACACTTCCGCCGGACCCGGCGCCGGCAACCAGCGCTCGATTCGCTACGCAGGCAGGGGCCGCGACGATAACAACTATACGTATGACGGCATCGATGCCACCTACATCATTAATCAGTCCCAGCCGTATTACGTGCGCGCAGCGATTCCGCTCGACACCATTGAGGAGATCCGCATCGATCCTACCCTGGCGACGGCGCAAACCGGCGCCACCGGTGGAGGCCAAGTAGGTGCGGCCTCGGCTTCAGGCACCAATCAGTTCCATGGGGATGTCTACGACTTCTTGCGGAACAGCGCTTTCGATGCCACCGATCCGATTGACTCCTTGAATCCCCAGCACCAGCCGCCGTTCCATTTGAATCAGTTCGGAGGGTCTTTGGGGGGACCCATCGTGGGCGATAAGATGTTTTTCTTTGTCGCCTACGAAGGCTACCAGCAAGACCTTGGCCAGACGCTTATCGGTTATGTACCCAGCGCTGCCTTTCGGGCCCAAGTAGTGGCGACTTCGCCGGCGCTTGCGCCCGTCATCAACGCCTATCCCGTAGGGCAAAACCCTACCAGCAACCCTGACATTTCCCAATTCGTGGGAGAAGGCAGGCAAGCGGGCCAGGAAAACTCGGGGATGTTCCGGCTGGATTATCGCGTCTCGGGCGCGACCAATCTTTATTGGCGGACGAACATCGACCAAGCCGACTACGTTCTGCCGTATTCCCCCAGCTCCGGACAATATCTCGACGAACAAGACGAGCTGACGTCCTTTCCGGTCAACAGCGTGATTTCGATGACGCATGTCTTTTCGCCAACTTTGGTCAACGACTTCAAGTTTGGTTTCAACCGCGGCACGGGCATCACCACCTACCTCAATCAGACTGGATCCTTGTATGCGATCTCAGTGGCGGGCTTAACTTCCTTGAACAACGGACGGGTGAGCACCAACGTGGCCAATTCATTTTCCTGGCTTGACGATCTGACCTCGGTGCACGGGAGAAATGTAATCAAGGCTGGAGTCCAGGTTCGCCGCATTCAGATGAACCAGGGGAGCAGTTCCTATGGCACGATCAGCTACAACAGTCTTCCTAACTTTGAGACCAACCAATCCTACAAGGCCAGTATCACGGGCGAATATCCCATCAACGGCCTGCGCAAAACTCAGTTTTACGGTTACGTTCAGGATGAGTTCAAGTGGCGACCGAATTTCACGCTGAACTTGGGCCTGCGTTACAGCTATTTCGGGGTTTTTCATGAAGTGCAGGGCCGCGGCAATCCTTTCGATTTCGCCACTTGTGGGCCGCAAGGGTATTGCGGCGTGGGCGCAAGCTTCGGGCCGCCAAACTATAACGATTTCGATCCGCGCATCTCCTTCGCCTGGGCTCCCACGAAATACGGGCAGAAGATGGTTATTCGCAGCGGTTTCGGGATTTATCACGAGGACGGCCAATTAGACGATCAGAACATCCCCGACAAGAACGAGGTGTTCAGTTACGCGTTGACGGCGAAGAATTGCCCGGGGCTAAGCTTCCCCGTAATCCTGAACGCGCAAGGCAATCCGGTCTGCTCGACGGGCACACAATCTCCGAACGCGGAACAGCGGGATCGACCAGACCCCTACGTAACCCAATGGGGACTTTCCATTGAGCAGGAGCTGCCCGCCAATTTCAGCTTGAACATGGCCTACATCGGCAGCAAAGGCACACATCTGCTGCAGTTATCGTATCTGAACGTAGAAAGCCTGATCACCGGCCTGCGTCCTTACCCGGCTTTCTCGCAGATTCCCTGGCGAGGCGACATCGGCAACAGTTCGTATAACGCGCTGGCGCTCTCACTGAAGCGTTCCTTCTCGAACGGTTTGCTGCTTTCGGCCAACTACACCTGGTCCCACAGCGTCGACGACGATTCCAATGGAAGCGGCGACGGTGACTCGATTACGCCACAAAATGTCTCCTGCTACCCCCGGGGGGCGGCACAATGCGGGGAGCGCGGTCCCAGCGCTTTCGATGCCCGCAACGTGTTTAATGCAAATTTCATCTACGAGCTTCCCTTTGGTGCAGGCAAGGAACACCTTGCCCAAAACGGTTTCGAAAAGGCTGTTTTCAGTCATTGGCAAATCAGCAGTATCTTCATCGCCCGAAGTCGTTTCCCAGTGAACCTCACCACCAGCGCCACCGGTCCGGACGGAAACACCAGCAGCCAGCGTCCCGACTTAGTTCCCGGCCAGCCGTTGTACCTGGCGGGTGGAAATCTTAACGCCAACGCCTTTTGCACTCCTGGGACGGCAGACCCGCTCTATCCGGGAGGCATGTGCCCAGCGAGGTTTCGGCAACGTCTCGCGCAATTTTCTGCGGGGTCCCGGAGTCTGGCAATCGGATTGGGCGGTTTCCAGACGCTTCCCCATCACCGAAAGGACGCAAATTCAATTCCGTGCGGAGGTGTTCAACATCGTCAACCGAGCGCAGTACGCTAACCCGGATGGCCTTATTTCGGCTTCCGACTTCGGCAGGATTTATCTGCCTTTAAACACCACTCCGATAGGGCTGGGTACACCACGCCAGTTCCAATTCATGTTGAAGTTGTCGTTTTGAGGATGGGAACGGTGCCCCGGCTCGATTTCCTGATGCGTCGAGCCGGAAGTGGACCGCCATTTCTAAAGCGTTCCGTGGCGAACCGAGCCGCAGCCCGACCGAGCGGGTGTCAGCAATCGTTCGACCCGATGTACCGGTTTTTGATGTCAGTTTCAGGCCGATGACGTCGAGCGATGCCACGGGGCAGCAGGGTCCCTTCACTACATGACAAAACCGCAATCTTTGCGTCACCTGCCTGTGCGGCACTCCTCACTACGCTTGCCTCGTTGTTCCGTATCGCCTTTGTCACCGACCAACTGAAAACCGCAGGCAGTGCAAAACCTGAGCAAGTTCCCTTTGTGGAGAGAACATTTTATGCAGATGAATTCGCTTCGTAACAGTTCCCGCATCCTGAGCGGCCTGATCGTGGGCCTGCTGGGGATGGGGCTGGGCGTTTCGGCCTTCGCTCAGTCTCAGTACTACCCAACTTACAGCCCCGGCCCGCTGGGAAACGGCACCTGGCTCGTAGCCAATGGGCAGATCATCACCCCCGCCGGAACCCAGGTCAAGCTGGTTGCCACGGAGAGCAGCGGCACCGGGATTCGCGCGAAAGCCATCGCACTCAACCCCAACCCACTTTCTAATGGCCATCGCACCGCTGCTGTCCTCACTTTGGGGGCCAAGACGGTGTCTGGCGCCGTCCAGGTTTTCGACGTAACGACTGGCGCAATTTTGCAGGAGTTTGTGCCGAACGGCCATGCGAACGGTAGCACTGCCGGCATTGCCTATACGCAGGACGGCAGCTACTTGCTGTTCAGTCAGGACAACAGCTACGTTACGGTCGCCAGCGTCGGGCCTGACGGTATGCTGACCTACAAGACGCAAGTCCAACTACCGGTGAATCTTTCCTTCATCACCTGCTATCCGAACAGCCCTCCGGGAACCACGGGTAGCGCCCCCATCCCTTGCGGCCAGACCGTATCTTCGGGCACGGCTTATCCCCTTGGCCTCGCGATCTCGGCGGATGGCAAGACTGCCTACTCCGTGCTGGACACGAACGATTCGCTGACCAAGATCGACCTCACGACGACACCCCCGACGCAGGTTGCCGAAATTCGCGTTGGTAACGTCCCGAACAGCATCGTGATCTCGAACGATGGCCGGACCGCCTACGTCTCGAACGAGGCTGGCCGGGTTGCTACCGCTGGCGACTTCCAGGAATATTCCAACGGTACGAATGTCGTCGCGACAAATCCGACAGGCGCCATCGCCACCAGCACCATTTCGGTGGTTGATCTGGGCTCCTTCTCGGTCACCCGCAATATCTCGTTGTCGGGTCTGCATCCGATCGGCATGGCTCTCTGGGGCCAGTACCTGCTGGCCGCCGATACCTACAGCGACGTCATCTCGGTGATCGATACCACCAGCAACACCGAGGTGCGCAAGATCAACCTGGGGCTGCCGATCGGAGTTCTCGGCGTGGGGAACTATGGTCCGTCAATCGGGAAGACCCGGCTCGCCGGCCTATGGCGCGGCGCCGAACTCGATCGCGGTCGACGCGGTCAATAACGTAGCTTACGTCGCGGACTACAACGCCAATGCGATTGCCGTCGTGGATCTTAGCGCCGGTGCGTCGAAGCCCGTCAAAGGCATGATCCCGGTCGGCTATGCGCCGAGTTCGGTTGTGTTGGACGCGGCGGACGCAACCCTGCTGGTTGCCAACGATAAGGGCATTGGCACCACGAACACTGACCTGACCGATAATTGCGCCACCTACTACAGCGTGTGCGGCTTCAACAGCCACCAGGACCAGGGCACCGTCAGCATCGTTCCCGTCCCGGGCAGCGCAGCGCTGGCGCAAATGACAACGCAGGTTTATCAGAACAATCACTGGGATCTGCAGGCGAACATCGCGGCGGCCTCAGGCGGCAACCCGAATACCCCACCGGTTGCAATTCCGGCGAAGATCGGCGATCCGTCGCTGATCAAGCATGTATTTGTGATCATTCGTGAAAACCGCACCTACGATCAGATGCTGGGCGACGTTGCCGCCGGCAACGGCGATCCCACGCTGGCGGTCTTCGGCGGTATCTACTCGCCGAACGCGCACGCGCTGGTCCAGCGCTTCCCGCTGCTGGACAACTTCTATGACCCGAGCCGTCAGTCGGCCGATGGTCACAACTGGATCGTGCAGGCCATGGCGCCGTACTCCGACGACATCCAGTCGCCCGACTGGGTCCGCGACTATCCCTCCAACGGCGGCGATGCGATTGCTTATCAGACGGTGGGCAACCTGTACAATTCGGCGACCAAAGCCGGCGTCACCTTGAAAAACTACGGCGAGTACATCGAGTACAACCTGTTCAACCCGCCGAGCGGGGGGAACCAGGAACCGAGCTGGTGCCAGTTCTATGACGACACCGTCGCCTACGAAAGTGGTCAGGAACAGCAACTGTATTACTTCAACACCGTCTCTTCCTACTCCCCACTTCCGGACGTAATCAGCCACACCATTCAGAACTATCCGCAGTTCGACCTGGGCATTCCTGACCAGTTCCGCGTCGACATCTGGAAGCAGGACTTCGCTAACGATGTGGCGAACAGCAAGGTGCCCCAGTTGAGCATCATGTGGATCAGTTCCGATCACACCGGCGGGCCGCCGAACGCCATGGCGATGCAGGCCGATAATGACCTGGCCTTGGGACGCTTTATCGACACCATCACCCACAGCTCGATTTGGTCCTCGTCGGCGATCTTCGTCGAGGAAGACGACGCGCAGAATGGCGTCGACCACGTCGATGGCCACCGCAGCCCGGGCTATATCATCAGCCCCTACACCCTGCAGAACGGCCCCGCCGACCACACCTTCTACACGCAAGTCAACATGACGCGCACCATCGAGCAGATTCTTGGTATCACGCCGATGAATCAGTTCGACCTGTGGGCTTCGCCGATGAAGACGGTCTTCACCGACAATCCGCCCCAGGACAACTTCCAGCCGTGGTCGTATGTACCTGCCGAATACCCGTTGACTTCAGGCACGACTTGCACCTCGCAAGCATCCATGAAAAAGCCTGAAGTAAAGGACAGCCCCAAGGTCGCGGCTCTGCGGGCTGCCTGGCTCCAGAAGAAGACGCAGATCTTCGCCGGCAAACTAACCAAGCCCGACTCCGAAGATCCGGACACCGTCAACCACTACGCCTGGTACGAGGCTACCGGGTTTACCCGCCCCTATCCTGGCGAGAAGACCGTTCGGCCCCCGAGCGACTTCAACAACCGGGCTCCGGTGGTCGTCGATAAAGACTAACCACGCTTCCATTACCATGGCCCTCTCCCTTTACCGGGAGAGGGTTTTTTCATGCCTTGAACCGGACGTTCACCTCATCTCCGGTCGATTTCGTGCAGGTCTTGGCAGACGGCAGCGGCGGCTGCGGTGCGGCGATGTTCGCCTGTGACGGAAATAACGATGGATTTCGCCAGTGCGATTGAGTAAACCGGCTACTCGCAATGCCCAACAGCCAGCGCTCCAGGAGCGGTTAAGGCCTTTTTCCGCTGGCAAACTTACGTTTGGTAGGTGTAACATTCAGGCGTGTAAAGCGCCGCACGATTCCGCTATAGCTCCAGAGCGCTGCCGTCCGTTATTACACCTGAGGGGGTAGAACAATGCCCGAATGGATAAGATGGACTGATGTATTCCTTCTGCTCGTGGTGGCGTTGGCTTTCACCGTGGCCATGAGGCACTGCATGCACGCCCAGCGCAAAATGAGGATTGCAACTCCGAAGCAGGCGAAACCGGCCAAGAACAGTGTTGATGGCTCGCCTGTAAAGTTGGCATAGTTCGATCGCGTTGTTGCTTCGCTGGTGATAAGAGTTTAAGAATTCAGAGGACTGGTCTCGATCCGCTCCTCCTAGCAGCTACGGATCCATCTGAGCCGCTTCCTCCCCTAAATTTCTTGCTTCGCCATTGCCCGCTCTGTATTTGAGTAGGTGACCCGACTACGCGCCTATCCCTTTGGCCTTGGCGCTCTTGCATCGATCCGCGGCGAAGTAACGATCAACATTGATCAGATCTCGCGACCGCTGCGCGCTTTAACTGGACGCGTCACGGAGCGGACGGTCGCCTGCAGCGCACGCACCCTGCCCGGCACATCGCCCCAAGCCATGGATTCCTTTGGGCTTTCCGGTTTCTCGCCAAACCGGGCAATCCAAATCCTGCACCTCTCAATTGCCGGGGAGCATCAGTACTCAATCAGACATTAGGGTTGGACAATAGGGGTGAACAATTGAAAAAGATTTTCTGGGTGCTAATTCTGGGGTCAGGTTTTCTGCTGGATTTAGGGTGCAGCAAGCCAGCAGCCTCGCAGCCCGCTCCCAAAGCGCTGCCGGTAAACACGAAGACCGTCGACCTCGCCCCTGTGCCACAAACCGACGAATACGTGGCGACGATCAAGTCGCGCCGCTCGGCCACCATCCAGCCGCAGGTCGACGGCTCGCTCACGAAAATCCTGGTCAAGTCGGGTGATCACGTCCATGCCGGGCAAGTTCTGATGACGATCGATCCGCTGAAACAGCAGGCGACTGTTCAGGAGCAGGCTAGCACGGAAGCGCAGAAGAAGGCCGTATTTGAATACGCACAACGCGATCTGGAACGGCAACAACACCTGTTCGACGCGGGCGTGACCAGCAAGCAAAGCTACGAGCAGGCCGTTCAGGCGTTCGATAATTCCAAAGCCGACTGGGATGCTTCCAAAGCAGCGCACGTGACGCAGCAGCGCCAGTTGGCCTATTACAACCTGACTGCCCCGTTCGATGGATCGGTGGGCGACATCCCGGTTCACGTCGGCGACTACGTTTCTCCCCAGACCTTGCTGACTACTGTCGACGAGAACGCCGACCTGGAAGCTTACATTTACGTGCCCACGGAGAAGTCCGGCGACATTCGCATGGGGATGCCGATACAGATTGTGTCGTCGACCGGGCAAGTGATGGAGAACACCAAAGTCGATTTCATCTCGCAGCAAGTCGACAACGCGGTGCAGGGCGTACTGGCGAAAGCGCCGGTTCACGGCACCATGGACCGTTTTCGCACGGAACAACTGGTAAAAGCGCGGGTGATCTGGGCTACCAATCCAACCCCGACCGTGCCGGTGTTGGCCGTTACCCGCATCGGAGGACAGCCCTTCGTTTACATCGCTACCAAGGAAAACGGCGGCACCGTTGCCAAACAGCGCTCGGTGACTCTCGGCGACACGATCGGCAACGACTACGCGGTAAAGGGCGGGTTGAAGCCGGGAGAACAGGTCATCGTCTCCGGAACGCAGTTCCTCATTGACGGAACGCCGGTACAGCCCATCAGCTGACCGTCGTCACTCATCGCCGCGGCCATTCGCGGCTAGAAATCGAGAGTCTATCTTGGTTGACTTTTTCATTAAGCGCCCCATTTTTGCGAGCGTTTGCGCATCTGTTGATTATCCTGGCGGGCGCCGTATGCATTCCGACGCTTCCTATCTCCCTGTACCCGAATCTCGCTCCGCCGCAAGTCACGGTCACCAGCAATTACGTGGGCGCCAACGCGCAGGTCGTGGAATCGGCCGTCACCATTCCGCTGGAGCAGCAGATCAACGGCGTTGAGGGCATGCACTACATCACCTCAACCAGTTCGAACGACGGTACCAGTGCCATCAACGTTGTCTTCCGCACCGGCTACGACCTCAACATCGCCGCGGTCGACGTGCAGAACCGTGTTGCCACCGCGCAAGGCAGGTTGCCGCAGGAAATCAAAGACACCGGCGTCACCATCACCAAAGCCAACCCCAATTTCGTTTTCGCCTCCGGCTTTTATTCCCCCGACAACAGTCTTTCGAACCAGTACATCTCGAACTACCTGGATGTCTACGTCAAGGACGCGCTGAAGCGAATTCCGGGCGTGGGCGACGTCATCATCTTCGGCGAGCGCAAGTACGCGATGCGCGATCTGGTTGGACCCAGTCAAACTCGCAGCTCGCCAGCTGACCGCCGTCGATGTGGTTTCGGCATTGCAGGAGCAGAACGTCGAGATTCCGGCAGGGCAATTGGGCCGGCCGCCTGCGGATCTCGAAGCAGAACTTCCAGGTCACGTTGCGCGTGGTCGGACGCCTCTCCGATCCGAAAGAGTTCGAGAACATCATCCTCAAGAACACGAAGAACAGCATCGTGCAGCTGAAGGATGTTGGCCGCGCGGAGATTGGCGCCGAGAGCTACGACACCAATCTTCTTTACAGCGGCCACGAGGCCATCGGTATCGGCGTTCAGCAGTTGTCGAACGCCAATGCTCTGGAGGTCGACAAAGCCGCCCGAGCCGAATTGGCCGAGCTCTCGAAGTCGTTTCCGCCGGGAATCAAATACGTCATCGCCTTCGACACCACCACCGTGGTCGGCGATTCCGTGCGCGAAGTGGTGACGACGCTGGAAGAAGCGATTCTGATCGTCATCATCGTGATCTTTCTCTTCCTGCTGGACTGGCGGGCCACGATCATTCCCGCAGTCACCATCCCGGTTTCGTTGATCGGCACCTTCGCCTTCATCAAGATCTTCGGCTTCTCCATCAACTCGCTGACGCTGTTCGGCATTACGCTCGCGACTGGACTGGTGGTCGATGACGCCATCGTCGTCATCGAAAATGTGCAGCGGCACATCAACGATGACAAGACCGATGCGCACACCGCGACCTCGGTCGCCATGGCGGAAGTGTCCAGCGCCGTCATCGCGACTTCGCTCGTGCTGATTTCGGTGTTCGTGCCGGTATCGTTCTTCCCCGGCACCACCGGCATTCTTTACAAGCAGTTTTCCCTGACCATCGCCTTCTCGATCGCCATCTCGCTGTTCAACGCGTTGACCCTGTCGCCGGCGCTGGCCGCGATTCTGCTGCGCAACGAAGAACACAAATACTCGCTGCTGGATTGGACCCACATCGGCTTCCTGTCGCGCGGCTATGCGAAGTTCGTGCGCGGCATCGATCGGCGCCATCCATGGCCTGGGGACCGCGTACGCGCTTTCTCATTACCAAGGTACTCAAGTTCCGTTACGTCGTGGTGGTGTTGTTTCTGGCTGGCCTGGCGGCGACTGGCTACATGTACCTGCACGTTCCCACGGGTTTCGTGCCGCAGGAGGACCAGAATTATTTCATCGTAATCGTGCAGGCGCCGCCCGGGAGCTTCGCTCTCCTACACCACAAACATCGCGCAGCAGGCGGAGAAAATTTTGCGGGCTGATCCCGACATCTTCGGCACCTTCGCAATTCCCGGATTCTCGCTTTCCGGCGGCAGTTCACCCAACTACGGCGTGATCTTCGCGCCGCTGAAGCCGATTGACGAACGCAAGGGGAAGGGACATGCCGCCAGCGACATCGTGGCGCGCGTGTCGCCAAAACTCTTTGGCGTTCCCGGGGCGATCGTGGTGGCGTTCGAGCCGCCGGCGATCAATGGGCTCGGCAGCTTCGGCGGCTTCCAATTCCAGTTGCAGGACCTGGGACGAAACACTCTGCAAGATCTGGACGAACGTAGCGCACAAGATCGTGGCGGCCAGCCGCCAGCGCTCCGATCTGACGGCGCTGTTCACCAGCTATACGGCCAACGATCCGCAGCAACTGGTGCAGATCGACCGCGAAAAAGCCAAGGCCATGGGCGTGCCGATCAGCCAGGTTTCCCAGGCTCTCGGCGTATACATGGGATCGCAATACATTAACGATTTCGACTTCAACAATCGCTCGTACCGCGTGTACGTGCAGGCTGACCAGCCGTTCCGCATGAACTCGCGCGACCTGCGGCAATACTACGTGCGCTCCGATACCAAGCGGACTGGTGCCTCTCGACAACCTGGTCTCGCTGCAGGAGACATCGGGCCCACAAGTGATCAATCACTTCAATCTGTTTCGCTCGGCGGAAATCGACGGCGCTGCGGCGCCCGGCTACAGCTCTGGCCAGGGACTGCTCGCGATGGAGGAACTGGCGAAACAGCACATGCTGCAAGGCATGTCCTACAGCTGGTCGGGCCTGGCGCTGGAAGAAGTCGAGGCCGGCGGCAAGGCGCTCATCATCTTCGGATTGGGACTGTTGGTGGTGTATCTGACGCTGTCGGCGCAGTACGAGAGCTTCGCGTTGCCCTTCATCATTCTGCTGGCTGTTCCGATGGCCGTGCTGGGCGCATTGTTGTTCGTCTCCCTGCGCGGGCTGGTGAACGACGTTTACGTTCAAATCGGATTGGTGCTGTTGATCGGCCTTTCGGCGAAGAATTCAATCTTGATCGTCGAGTTCGCGGAGCAATTGATTGAGGAGGGTCGCTCCATTATCGACGCCGCAATTGAGGCTGCCGAGTTGCGTTTGCGGCCCATCCTGATGACATCGTTCGCGTTCATCCTCGGCGTGCTGCCTCTGTATTTCGCCAGCGGCGCCGGTAAACTGGGACGGCACGCGGTAGGGACGGCGATCGTTGGCGGCATGTTGTTCTCAACGGTGCTGAATCTCATTTTCATTCCGGTGCTGTATGTGATCTTGAAGACGCTGCTCACTTCTTTCCAATCCAAAGGAAAAAAGGAAAGTGAACAATTGCAGGAAGCCGCATAGTTCCTATGCAGAGTATGCGACAGGGGCCTTGGCAGGAGTCATCTCAGTTGGTTCGCTAAAGACGGCGCACGGCTACAGTCATCGCGCCTTCGCCACCTGTACCGTTTTCATCCTGGGAGAGTGAAGTGCTCGACGAGCGCTTTCACCCGCTGTTTCTGACGGCTGGGCGGGAATCGCTTGGTTCTTGTGAGCTCGGCGATACCGTGCAGGCTGGCCCAAAACAATTCCGATATAACCTCTGACTTCGGGCCCTGCCCCTGAAACAACTGCTGGAGTTGAGAAAATGCGAATCGCATCTCCGGAGGAGTGGCCTCGTCACCGAAGGGCACGCTGAGGCTGAGCGAAAACATCACTTCATACAGTGCGGGGGAGGCGGCGGCGAACTCCAGATATGCGGCCGCAACCGATTCGACCGTATTTCCGCGCCTGGCCCGCTTCCGTGCCTTCTCCAAAGCCAGGCCTATCTCCTGGAAACCTTCGATAGCAACCGCGGCGAGAATTCCTTCGCGGCTTCCAAAATGACCGTACAAAACGGGCTGACTGTAGGAAATTTCGTCGGAGAGCCGCCGAACGGTTACGTTGTGCCACCCTTCAAGCTCCGCGATACGGCGCGCGGCGCTGATAATCTGTGACCGGCGGGCCTGCCTGTCCCGCTGTTTCCGTTCCGCAATTCGGTTAGCTGCCGGCTTAATTGCCATGGATAGAAAGTATAGCGCCGCTAGGATTTACCCGGCGAGTAGTGAATCCCTGCGTGAATACCAGGCATCAATTATAGCGTTGCTAGTTTTTCTAGGAGCACAACATTCTATGTACAACGCTATTCCGCTTTCCGTCGCTGCCCTTCTGGCTGCGGCGATCATTGTCATCGGCTGTTTCTACATTCTCTCGCCTGAACGGATGACAGGATCATTTGGTCTTAAGCCGCCTGCACCCGACGCCGATACTCGTGCCTGGCTGCGCCTTAAGGGAGTTCGGGACATCGTATCGGGATTGGTCGTCCTGACATTGATGCTGACCACGGACTCGCGGACGGTAGGGATAGCTCTACTTGTGTTATCCCTCGTCGCTCTCGGCGACATGTTAAACGTTCTGTGGTCGGGCGGGTCGAAGTCGACGGCGTTTTCAGTGCATGGCGCAACCTGCGCGGTGATGGTTGTGGTCGGACTATTGTTGATCCATGCCATTTGAGGGAAATGCCTCTGCGCGCTCTTGTCGACCGTGAGGGTTGGCGATCAGCCATGCTGGAGCGGTCGAGTCTATCGGCCTTCGAAGCCGAGATCAACGCGCTCCTCAGGGTAAGCACACCAATTCATACCGCCGCAACCAGTGTTGGCACGGCATCTCAGTTTAGTAAGCGGGCTTAGCTGGCGCTACGCAGACTTACTTGCAGGACGGTTGTTAGCTTCACTTCGACGAGCGAATTTGATGCCCTGGGCCAATTCCTTTCGCTTGGCGTGCAATCCTGGCAAGAGAGTTCCACCAATTCGGACACAGGGCGTGCGCGGAAGGGCTCCGCAAGCGGGACATTTGAATGCAAGGGGGTCATTCATTCGTCGATTCTACGCCAAACGAATCCAACTTTGTCTCGCAGCCGACGATCGAAATCATGCTTGTCGATCTACGACTTGACGTAAGCGAACAGGGTAAACTTCTGCCCTCTGGCACTCCCGATGGGTATCTATCGTTTATCATTACCAAACCACTTTGAGCTTCCTGACTCGTTCCTTGATGAGCAATTGGCGGGTAATCCTACAGCGAAGTCTTCGTCTGCCACGTCCCTCGATTGACAAGGGCTTAACGAGCTGTTCCCCTCATTTATCGTTATCGAAGCTAAGAGGCCGCCGCCCAATGAATGTCCAGTTTGGCACTGTGTCATGGATGTGCCCGATCACCGAAATCGTTTCGTTGCTCTCAGAGGGAGCCAGGAAACGACATGGATCTTCTATGGTGATGCCAAGCTCGAAGACTGGCCATGATGCCGCTCGCCGCCGATTCTGGTTGGCGATGTCGGGGTTTGTCATGGCGCTTGCGCTGTTGCCCTTTTCCTACAAAGTCGAACGTCACCTGGAGACAGCCGTTCACATCAAGGGCGGAGAATCCGAAAAAGTTGATATGGAACTGGCGCAGCGTTTCCAGTCTCCGTACGCCCACCGCCTGGTTCTGGTGATCAGCGGTATTCCCGATCCGGATTCAGCAAAAGGCGCAGATGCATTGGGCTTCTTAACCAGTTCATTGCGCAGCGTGCCTGGAGTGTCGGGCGCCATCTCGAGTCTGGATTGGCCAGATCCTCTGTTCACGGGGAACAACGGCGGGGCCTTGATCATCGTCGGGTTGGACCCGCACGATGAAACTGTCGAGGCGTTGGTCCCCAAACTGAGGGCAAAAGCAGAATGGATGGAAGGTCAGCTTCGCTCGCAATATCCCAACATCAAACTGGAGATTACGGGTGAAACGCCGCTGAACTTCGATCTTCGCAAGGTCAGTGCGGATGACGTCACCCATGCCGAGGAACGAGCGATGCCGGTCACTCTCGTGCTGCTGTTGCTGGCTTTCGGCAGTCTTGTGGCCGCGCTATTGCCGCTGGGAGTTGGACTGCTCTCAATCTCGATGGCGCTGGGTGCGGCTGCGCTACTCGCGCATTATCTGCAGCTTGTCGATTCTGGTGCAGAATCTGGCGACGATGCTCGGCCTTGGCTTGGGCATCGACTATGCATTGCTGATGGTGAGCCGGTTTCGCGAAGCATTGGCCGAAGGATATGATCCCGGCCATGCTGCCGATATTGCTGCCCGGACAAGCGGGGCGGACGCTGATCATCTCGGCCACGACAGTTGCCATCGGATTTTCAGCGCTGCTGACTGTGCCCATCAGCGAACTGCGCTCCATCGGGATAGCCGGCCTGCTGGTAACCGTTTTGAGTGTCATGCTGTGTACATTCATTCTGCCTTGGGTGCTTGGTCTGCTGGGGCATCGCATCAATGCCGCCAGAGTGCGTCTTCCAGCCAGACGATTCAAAACTCGGGAGAGCCTGTGCGCGGCAAGCGAGCGGTGGGTGCGGTGGGGCAGCATCATAACCCGCCGGCCCTGGACAGCTCTGCTGGTCGCCGGGATTCCGCTACTGATCCTTGCATTACCAGGCACGGAAAATCTCTCCCGGGGTTCCCGACCATGACTCGCTCCCGGCCGCAGCCGAGTCGGTGAAAGCACTGCACACGCTTCAAGCGCATGGGGCGGTCGGGGATTGTGCAGTCTCTGCGAGTAGTCCTGGAGTTGCCGCCGCAGTCTCCGCCGCTCTCGCCGGCTGGCTGGCTTGCCGTCAGTCGCTTGACCAAGCACTTCCAGAGCGATCCTAGAGCGCAAGAGGTCTTATCTCTTCCGACCCTCACGGGAATGTCCGACACTCCGGATGCCGTCAACGATGTGCCCGAGCCAATCCGCAAGAGTTTTCTTCGCAGCGATGGCCAAGCTACCTTGATTGAGTTGCTGCCCACCGACCACTCTTTCGCCCAACGAACAAATACGATGGGTACGAGAGGTGCGTTCCTCCGATGTCGCGGCGATAACCGGCGTGCCCGGCGCTGTGCTGCGCGTCGGCGGCGTTCCCGCACTCGAAGCAGATTATGACTCGGTAGTAAAAGAGCGGTTGCCGAAGGTGGTCCTTGGCGTCGTATTGGGGAGCTTGCTGGCGCTCCTGATCGGGTTGCGTTCCTTATTTGCGGCGGTCAAAGCAATTCTGCTCAATCTGCTCTCGGTTGGCGCTTCCTTCGGTGCGTTAGTTGTGGTTTTTCAGGAAGGCCACGGCAGCAAACTCTTTGGGCTCGACGGACCGACCGGCAGCGTATACCCGATCGTGCCAATTCTCTCGTTTGCCATCGTCTTCGGATTGAGCATGGACTATGAGGTCTTCCTGGTCGCCCGAGTCCTCGAAGAACGGCGGCGCGGTCTATCCGAGAGATCAGCGGTGATCGAGGGCCTGGCGCGGACGGCCGGGCTCATCACGAGCGCCGCGGCAATTATGATTGCCGTCTTCACCGCATTCACCGTGGGAAGCTTTCTGGTCGTCCAAATGCTGGGTTTTACGCTCGCCGTGGCGGTGTTCATTGATGCTACAGTGGTGCGGATGATTGTCGGGCCGGCACTATTGCAACTTGCCGGCGACTGGAATTGGTGGCCCTTTGGCTTACATGGCGCCCCGGCAACGTCTGAAAAGGAGCTTACCCCGTGACGCTGAACCCGGTGGATGCTTCAGGGACAGCACCGTGCCTCAGAACAGGCCAATTCAAGGATTCGATTTATTCACCTTCTCTGCTTGAGCGCTGGACTGGCCGATATCAAAGTCCTTGCGTCCGAGATTCGCCTTTCCCGAGCCCCCTTCGATTACAAGAATCGACGAGCCTGGCTTGCCCTGCAGCTTGGCCTCCACTTGCGTCGCAGACCAAACGCCGCCCACTTGTCGCAGCCCGTAGTAAATGAATTCCTTCTGCTGTCCGGTCCCGTGAAGCGTCTTCACCACATGCACAGGGTACAAAATGCCGCGGTCAATCCACGATGTTACCGAATCGTAATGAGTCTGGTCCTGCGAGCCGGGCATGCTCTTAAGGACAAAGCAATCTCGTGCGCCGTATTTCTCCGGTGCCAGCAGTTCCTGATTCTTCCAGAAGAACTGGCTCTCGACCATGTCTTCGTAGGAGAAGTCCGTTCCCACGAGCGGAGTCGTTCCAACGTTCGAATGGCAACACGCTAGCGGCCTTGTCGCCAGGAAATGCCGCCTCGATGGTCACGTGCCCACTCACGCTCATATGCAGAAGAAGGCTCGTCTTCTCTGAGCCAGGCCCCGAGATCTCGCACAGCAGGCGCAGACCATCGGGAAACCAGTGAGCCTTGGCGACAAACTTGTAGTTCGTGCGCTTGCCATTGGCTTCCACCCGTGTGAGTCGCCCGGTCACGCGGTAGTCCAATTTCTCAATACGCTGGCGCGAGCCAGTCAGCACGGTCTCCAGGTCAGGATTCGCTGCGAAGGCCCGCGATGGATGCACCAGCGACAACAGCAATAACAAAGCCATGGACGCTTGAATCGTCCGAAAGGCGCAATTCGCCCATCTGGCCTCCGGATACCGGCCAAACTTGCGGCTGCGAGAGAGCATTACGACGTGGCGCAGAAAGATCATGGCTATGTTTACACCAAAAGTACGTCGACCTGTTACATTTGACGCTACCGCCGAACAAACTCAAGTATCATAGTCGAACCGAGTCCAACTGATGTATGGGATTCACTTGGTTGCTTTGAATGGTAACTGGTGGGAGGAAGTTCATGTCTAAAAGACCTGCACACGTTAGCCTGAGATTGGCTGTTTTCTTCTTCTTAGTGTCCGCCGTATTTCCGTCACTCAGCCGAGCCCAGGGTCCTGTTTTCAAGATTGCAACGCAAGACAGCTCGGTCAAGTTCTCGGTGAAGGCATCGGTAGCCATCAACGGCACTTTCGACAAGTGGGATGCCACTTTAACCTTTGCCAATACGGACGTGACAAGTGGCGTTTTGGACATCAAGATTCAGGCTGCCAGCATCAACACCGGAAGTGGTATGAAGGACGACAAGCTGAAGGGGAAAGATTTCTTCGACGTCGCGGAACATCCTTTGATCACGTTCCTGTCAAAGAAGATTGTCCAGACCGGCCCCAACACCTACGACGTGCAGGGCGATTTCACGATTCGTGGAGCGTCTAAACCCGAGACGCTGATGCTAACCGTTGCCGGCCAGGGGACAGGCTCAGGCGAAATTCGCGGGACCATGGCCTTCGACCGCAAAGACTACGGGATGACCAAAGGTATTCCCTTCGTTAAGATCGCCGACACCGTCGAGGTGACTGTCGACCTCAAGGGGAAGCGAGTCAGCGGGCCTGCGTTGGTATTCAAGAAATAGGCAGCGTGCGATTCTCCCGGCTGCCGCCGCCACGACGCGAATTATGGAGTGCGGTGAACAAGGGAATCTGTGCGGGCGGCGGTCGGCAACCGGAACCACAAATCAAGGTTGGTCTGCTGTAAGCCTTTTTGCGGAACCTTTGAAAATGGAGATCCCGTGGCCGGCCGCTTTGTCTTGAAAATCGGCGATCATCTTGAGACTGCCGAAACGAAGAGATACTACACCGAAAGAAATTTTTCCGAGGTTGCGCCCCGGTACGATTTCATCACCAGGGGACTTTCTTTGGGACAGGACGCGGCGTGGAAGCGCACGCTGATTTCCTTACTTCCCAATCTCGAATCGCCGGTTTGCGTTGATCTTGCCTGCGGCACCGGCGACATCGCGTTTCTGCTTGCCGGCAAATACCCGCATGGTCGCATAGTGGGCTTGGACATCACCGAGCCGATGCTGGATATCGCCCGTCAGCGCAATACTCATCCGAATGTCAGTTTCGCCAACCAGGATATGGGATCGCTTGACATCGTTTCCGAATCCGTGGACATCGTCACCGGCGGCTACGCCTTGCGGAATGCCGCGGATCTCGGAACCGCGATTGACGAAATCAGTCGCGTTCTAAAACCCGGCGGCGTGGCGGCCTTTCTCGATTTCTCCAAACCGGGCGGAAAGATCCCACAGAAGATGGAATACTGGGGTCTGAAGACATGGACCGGACTGTGGGGTACGGTTCTGCACCGCAATCATGAAGTCTATAGCTACATAGCCGAAAGCCTTCGGCGCTTTCCCGACCGCCCTCAGTTGCGGGATATTTTCCGGGACAAAGGACTTTCGGTGATCGATTCCCGTCTCTTTTTTGGGGGGGTCACCGAACTGCTGATAGTCCGAAAACTGCGGCAGGGCGAGGCGCCATGACGAAGGCCGATCAGGATCGCCTCCTCCGTAACGCAGTACGGATTTTAGCCTCCACCGCCAAGACCGACTGAACCGCAGCGGCGGTAAGGAAGCTCACCACTAGGGCTTGATCAATCGACGGCTTGTCCCGTCGGGAACTCCCGCGTAATCTTCGCTGGGCAGCTACCGATCAACAAGATATGTGCCGAGTTACGCAACAACGCAACTTACCATTGGAGAAGTAGAAGCTCGGAACAAAAACCGGGTCCCATGGCGGCAAGCAGACCAATCGCGCCCGGCTCAGGGCGGCGGTTCTTCATTACATCTTCGAGCACAACCAGCACTGAAGCTGAAGAGAGATTCCCTACCTTACGCAGGCAATCCCAGGAGGCATCCAGCTCTCCGTTGTGCAACCCAAGAGCCGTAGCGCAGGCCTCGAGCACCTTGGGTCCTCCAGTGTGTAGAACCCAGCTTTGAAGGTCGCTTCGCCGGTATCCGTTGTCCGCCAGAAACGCGTCCACGTCCCGCCCCAGGTTTTGCCGAATCAGATTCGGAACCTCGGTTGACAGCACGATGCGGAAGCCTCTCTCCGAAATGTCCCAGCCCATCATGTCCTCTGTACCGGAATAGAAAACCGACCGGGTCGCGAGAATTTTAGGCCCAGAAGTCGCAGGGCCCGCGGACTCAAATTCCGCCCCGGTCACAATGACGGCGGCAGAGCCATCGGCGAAAAGGCCCGACGAGATCAGGTTCGCGACCGACAGATCTTCGCGCTGCAGGGTGAGCGAACAGAGCTCCACTGATACCAGAGCCGCTGCCTGCGAAGGGTAGGCGCGAACGTAATCTGCGGCGCGCGCAATTCCAGCGGCGCCCGCCACGCATCCCAGGCCAAAAATCGGGGTGCGGCGAATGTTGGCCGGAAGTCCCATGCGATTGATCAGCAGCGCGTCGATCGACGGGCTTGCGATTCCGGTGACTGACGTGAACAACAAGCATCCCAGATCGTGTGGCTTCAGACCGGCATTGTGAAGTGCATGGCAAAGCGCCTGCTCTCCCAATTCTTGGGCGACCCTGATCCAGATGTTATTGGCCTGCCCCCAGGTCTTGATGTCCAGGTACTGCTCTGCAGGGACGGCTAGGTAACGGCCATCAACGGTCACGTTGCGGTGCAGCCGCGCCAGCAACAGAGGATTAGTAAGTCGGTGTCCCCAATAGTCCTGGAGCCGTTCCAGAAGAACCTTCTGGGAGTAGTAATGCTTCGGGAATGCGCTTGCCGCGCTTGCGATCCTCATGGGTTCCTTGATCCTTGAGGATGATATCGTACATTGCTGGGATTTGATTGTCGGTATGTAATCCTGCGGAAGAGTCTTCGATGCCATGTAGCCATATCCCGAGCCAGTCGGGAGGCGATGCTGTTTACCGATAACGTGGCGCAGCCAGGGCCACAACTCGCCGTCGGCCGTTCAAAACGGCTGTCTCGGACGCCGAACAAGTTAGGCCGATTGCCAGCGCAGTTGGAATACGCCGATAAAGTAGTGCGCGGCGTTGCCCGCGCGCCGAAATCGGGCTATCGCCCCAGGAACTCACCGATTACGACCGCCAACGACGGGCTGGCAATGATGTTGTAGTGAGTCGTGCCAGGAAGGATGGCCAACTGTGCCATCGACCTCATCGATCCGTCTACTCCGGCGTCCCGTTGTGCGCCACCGAGAGCCTTGTAGAATTCAACGATATGCTCGGCGCGAATGGCATCTGCATCGGCAAAGACCAAGAGTGTCGGTTCCCTGACAGCCTTGACCTGCGCTGACCAGTCAAATGGCGTGCTGGCCAGTTCGCCCATCTTTCTGAACGACGTTTCCCAGTCCGTCTTAGGGTACATCGTCCCAAGCGGTGACTTTTTGAAGCTGTCTGCAAGCATCGGTGCGTTCGTGCTCATCTGTGCGAACGCAGCAAGCCCTTCCGGATAGAATCCGGTCTGGGCCATGACAGAGGAAATCACCACCAGGTGATCAACGACTTCGGGATGTCGTATAGCAGTTTGCAGTGCGACACCTCCACCGAATGAATAGCCGACCAAGTCAATTTTCCCCAGCTTCAGGTACGCGACCAGAGCGGCTACATCATCGGCCAGTGCTTCAATGCGGTAAGGACGATCGATGTCGGCGGTGTTTCCATGTCCTTGCAAATGCACCGCAATGACCTGACGGGACTTGGCCAGAGCATCGATATTAGCGCCAAAGCCTTCGAAAGCGGTGATTCCGCCGTGGAGCAGAACCATCGGCGCACCTTGGCCATGAATCTCGTAGTAGAGCTGCATGCCATGAATCGGTGCATATCCAGTTTTACTTTCTGCGTTCACAGGAACTCCTGACGCGCTAACTCCAGTGCCAGAGACACTCGAGAGCAGACAGTCATGAACGAATGCCTCCGCCGACCTTAGCCAGGGACTTCGAGACAGCCTGCCTTCGCTTTACGTTCAGCCGCTCACGCATGATGATCACATTGAGCGAGTGGACGTGCTATTCGACAGAGTTCGCGGTAGCTGGTCTCGTAGGCTTTACTGGCTTTACTTCTTGGGCCGCGACTCCGGCGGCACAAGACCTGCGAGGCGGTAGTACACAACGAGTTGGCCGTAGTGTTCACCGCTATGTTCGATGAGGCCGTATGCTATGTCGAGAACGCGCGCTTTCTGATCACCGTATACGACAGTCTTCGTCAGGCCTTTCTCGCCCTTTGCCTGAATGGCAGCGGCGCCGTCGGCAACGGATTTCTTTACGAATGCGACGATGTCGGCCTTGGTTTTGTACTGGTCGCGCTTCGGGTCTTCTGCCGCGGGAGGCTTCTGCCCCATCACAGGATTGGTGAAGTAATACATTGAACCAGCAGCATGCAGCAATTGCTCTGCGAAACTGCGCTCCGCGGGTGTCGGCTTGAAGTCATATTTGTCCTCGGGAAAATCTTCGGCCATCGCCGTCAGCTTGCGGCCAATGTCATTCCAGGAATCGAGCACGACTTTCAATTCCGGATCGGCAGGCTTGACGGCTGCATCTTTCTTCATCGCATCTTGGGCATCGGAGGGAAATACGAATGCCAGCAGGACGATAGCGAGAAACGGGACGGTTTTCATTTCTTTCTCCACGGTTGAGTTTCGCGAATCAAAGCCTCAGCTTGTTATTTCGCATGTGCCAGCTCGGCAACGACTGCGGCAACTTTATCGAGTATCTCGATCCAGCCCTCCAGTTGACCGCTATTTTTCGCGCTCTCCATGGGGTCATTTCCAATGAAAGTGAGTTTCGTCTGGCCGTTTCCGAGATCCTCAAAGAGGGTCACGTCGTAGGCGCCGTCTATGACCTCATGTTCTATTCCTAATTCCGCCGGATCGACCTTGTTTCCCTTCGAGTCCGAAAAGTACATGGTGGAAACAATCTTTTCGTAAGGAACAATCTCGTGGTATTCAACCGCATTCCAGCCGCAGAGCTGCCCATCCGGCGCATTCATGCAGCAGAGAAGTTTTCCTCCAACGCGGAAATCCATCTCGCAAACGGGCGCAGTAAAACCCTTGGGCCCCCACCACTGCATGATGTACTTCGGGTCTGTCCAGGCCTTCCAAACCAACTCGCGTGGGGCATCAAAAACTCTTGTAACCACCATCCGCTCAATTTCGCTACCCGTGTTTTTTGTCATCTCTGGCCTCCTCTTTTTTCATTTGATTCACGACCACTTCCAGCTTGTCGAAGCTCTCTTCCCAGAATCGGCGATAGCTGATCGCCCAGTCGCTGACCGTCTTAATCGCCTCGGGCCTAAGCGTGCACACACTCTCTCGTCCACGCTTCGTCTTAATCACAATCCGCGCCCGCACCAGGTAGGCGATATGTTTCGAAATCATCTGCTGAGAGAGGGCAAACGGCTCCGTCAATCCATGCACAGAGGCAGGCCCATGCGAGAGCCGTTGGACCATGGCTCGCCGGGTGGGATCAGACAAAGCCGCAAATGTTATTCCTAATCTATCCACAACCATATGGTAGTGGATTTTCCTCCGATGTCAAATGTGAATTTTGCGATTCGTGATTTCTGTCCCGAGTCTCGAGCCCTCGACGCCTGCGCTCATTGATACTTTGCGCAGGAGGGCGAGCGGGCAAGGGTTGTGGCGCCGGCATTATGGGCAGGGGAAATGCAGATTGTCTCTGGAACTTCTCGGCGTCTCACCGCCATGTTGGGCGGCTGATCTTTGCCAGACGACTCGCTAGGACCTACGCGACGAGTGGGAAATCGCCAAGGCGCTCATCGAGATCTGTCGATTTCAGATGGCCGAGAAGCCGACGTCGACGGACAACTCCAGCCCATTCACGAAGCTGGAATTGTCTGCAACGAAGCGGTGCGTGAGGTATCGGTGCTGAAGGATCAGGGCCTGGGGTTCGCAGCCGTCTCGGAGGCCCGCGCCAGTGCTTGCGTGTCGATATACTCCCGGACATTCGTCAGTTTGCCGTTTCGAACCGTAATGGCGAAGACCCAATGGTCCTCGAACTTCCTATTCGTGGCTTTGATTTTTCCCGGTAGCGAAGCCGACGACTAGAACCCGGTCTCCCTGCGCTATAAGTTCGGGCGGCTCGGGGTATGAAGTTTCCACCTTTGATGACGCCTTCTGAAGTAAGCCTCCAATCCTGCGTGCCCGCGGTGCGTGCCGGCCAGCGGCCAGCCCTCGCCTGGAATGATCCACTCAATGTCTTCGGCAGACAACGCCAGCAGACCTTGCTTATCGCGGCGGCCCAGTGCGGCAAGAAAATCTTTCACAACCTGGACGTTCTTTTCGATGCTCATCGCAATCTCTCCTTTTCCCGTACATCAGATGTGCTCGATCTAATCGAAAGTGTTCGGGACCATCCGTCTCAGGCCAATTCACAGGGTGGACGAGTCGATTACTGCTCCTTCCTGAACAGATCCTGGAAGATGAGCTGACCCCAGGTGCGGCCGCGTGCGTGCACCAGCGCGCCACCCTCGTTGAACGTTCCCAGCTTGACGGGTGCGAACCCGAGTTGTTTGGCCAAATCCGCCACGGGAGAGATCGCGTCCTCGTCGTCGCTGGACAGAAAGACGACCCGATGGCCTCCCGCAACGACCGGATCGGTCGCCAGGATGGCCGCACCCAGGCGATTGAAACCTTTCACAAACTTAGCGCCGGTGAACGACTTCGCAACGAACGCAGAGGAGGCGAGACCGTCCAGCTCCTCAGGTGGAACACCAAACGCGTTCATCGCGTCAATGACCGTCTTGCCTTTCCAGCTCGGCAGAGTCTTGGCAACTTCGCGATGCTCTCCGAACGGGACCGCCAGAATGATTGTGTCGGCCTCGAGTCGCATCCTGCAACGACTTGGCGACGACCGTGGGTCCAATCGCCCGAGCCTGCGGCGCCAATTCTTCGGCCGGCCGGCGGCTCGCCACGATGACTTCGATGTTCTTACGGGCAAAGGCGTGGGCGAGAGCCTGGCCTATTTTTCCGAATCCTACAATTGCGTAGCTCATAATGTTTCTCCGATCCATGTTGATATTGATTCCCAGCCCTCGACAGCGCGGGGCATCAAATTCCGTTGTGGCGACGTTCCGTATAGATCTCGCGATAAATCACTTTGCGGGCCGCCGGAGGGTCAGCCGTTAGCTGAGGTCTGCAAGCGCTAGATGGCCGTCATTCCGCCGTCGACGAACAACTCCGCCCCGTTCACGAAGCTCGAATCGTCCGAAGCGAGAAACAGCGCGACCGTCGCGACCTCCTCAGGTTGACCCATCTTTCCCCGTGGGATCAGGGATTCGAAATACTGCTTCGCTTCCTTGGTGAGAATTGCTTCCTGCATCGTTGTGGCAATAGCACCGGGAACCAGCAGGTTCACCCGTATCTTTCTGTCCTTCAGTTCGTTGAGCCAAGTGCGGGCGAAGGAGCGCAGCGCCAACTTGCTTGCTGCATACACGCTGAAACCAGGAAAACCTTTCGCCGCAGCATTGGACCCGGTCATGAAAATCGATCCGCCATCGTTGAACAGCGGCAACGCCTTCTGCACCGTGAAGAGAGTGCCGCGCACGTTCAGGTCGAAGGTCTTATCGAAGTGCTCCTCGGTGATCTCGCTCAGTGGGACGGGTTCGCCTATGCCGGCGCTCGCGAACAGGACGTCGATCTTGCCCTTTTCTCGCTTCACCGTATCGAACAGCCGATCGAGGTCGTTGAGATTTGCCGCGTCACCGCGCACGCCGGTGACGTTCCGGCCAATCAGCTTGACGGCCTTATCGAGCGTCTCCTGTTTCCGGCCGGTGATGAAAACGTAGGCACCCTCTTCAACAAACAGTTTGGCGGTTGCCAGCGCCATGCCGTCGGATCCGCCCGTGATGACTGCAACTTTTCCTTTAAGCTTTCCCATAATTCCCCCTTGGTAGGTCCGTAGAATTCAGTCGTCCAAGTAAGTTCATTCGAAAGGCGTCCCACCATAAGGACCCTAGTTCCCGTGCGGATGAGCGCGTCCGGCGATTGGCGTGATTTCAGATGGCCGAGAAGCCGCCGTCGACCGCAAAATCGATCCCGTTCACGTAGCTTGCTTCGTCGGAAGCAAGAAACAGCGCGGCCGCCGCAATCTCCTCAGGACGACCCATCTTTCCCCGCGGGATCAGGGATTCGAACATCTGCCTCGTCTCCTTGTCGAGTCGCTGGGAGTCCGGTGTGTCGACCTGCCCCGGGCTCAGCACATTCACCCGGATATTCCTGCCTTTCAGTTCGTTGAGCCAGGTGCGAGCGAAGGAGCGCAATGCCGCCTTGCTCGCCGCATACACGCCAAAACCAGGGAAGCCTTTCACCGAAGCAACCGAGCCGATCATGATGATCGATCCGCCGTCTTTGATCAGCGGCAACGCCTTTTGAACGGTAAACAGCGTTCCTCGCACAATCAGGCCGAATTCTTTATCGAAGTGCTGCTCGGTAATCTCGCCTAGTACGGCGGCTTCGCCCTTGCCTGCACTGGCGAAGAGGATGTCGATCTTGCCCTTTTCCCGCTTGACTGTGTCGAACAGGCGGTCGAGGTCGTCGAGATTGGCCGCGTCGCCGCGCACGCCCGTCACATTCCGGCCAATCAGCTTGACGGCCTCGTCGAGCGCCTCCTGCCTTCGGCCCGTGATGAAAACGTAGGCACCTTCTTCAACGAACCGCTTAGCGCTCTCCAGCGCCAGGCCGCTCGATCCACCCGTGATGACTGCAACTTTTCCTTCAAGCTTTCCCATAACTGCTCCCTCCGATAGGTCTATGGCATCCAGTACAGTAGGTTAGAGTTCTTTGGTGGTGGACGAGAACTGCTCAGGAGTCCTAATGTTTTGTCTATCCGTCCAAACTGGAAGGGCCCATTGGACCCGATAACCGACATCTTCAGAACGATGCACGTAACCGCTTTTGGTCTGCACAGGCTCGAAGCCACAGCCCCGTGGGGCGTAGAACAGAGAAATCAGACCGCAGAAAGAGTCACGCCTTCCGACAACAAGATGGCACCCACAGATCTGGTGCACTTCGCCATGCTCTCGCGCGGCAACTGCTGGCTGAGTGTGGCAGGAACTCCGGAGCCGATTCCCCTCACCGGTGGTGATTGCTTTTTGTTGGCTAAAGGGACTTCGATCGTCTTGCGCGACAGCCCGCGAACACGTCCGAGGTGGACTTTCAGCGAAATAGGGGCTAAGGCCAACGGCAATGTCGTTCAATGTGGAGCGGGTGGCGCACCGACGACAATCGTCTGTGGATCCTTCAGTTTCGATCGCGCCAGCCTGAAGCCGATCACTCAGTTATTGCCGAGCTTCATTCTGATTAAGGCCGAGCAGGCACGCACGCGTGCTCTTCACATCACAATGCAAGCCTTGGCGTCAGAAATGGCAGAACAGGTGCCGGGATCTGAAGTAGTCGCGACTCGGCTAGCCGAGGCCCTGTTTATCCAGGTTCTCCGGGCGCATATTGCGTCGGTGCCGGAACGCAACAAAGGATGGCTGCGTGCTGTCTTCGATCCTCACATGGGCACTGCTCTGAGTGCCATTCACGACAGAGTGAATACACCCTGGACGGTCGAGTCCCTGGCCGAAGCGGCGGGCATGTCTCGCTCCGCGTTCGCAGCGCGTTTTAGAGAGCTACTGGGACAGACCCCGATGGAATATGTAACCGAGTGGCGGATGCAGAAGGCGATGCAGTTACTACAACAGCGTGACAAAAAGCTCATAGACATCGCCCGGTTGGTCGGTTACGAGTCCGACGCTGCGTTCAGTAAGGCGTTCAAGCGAGTTGTCGGGGCCAACCCTGGTGAATACCTCAAACGTGGATTTGAGGGCCATGGCCATGCCGGAATGGCGCAAGGGGTTTGAAGCGGAGGGTTCTGACTTTGGCGGCGGTGCCTGGGTGCCATGGAAGTGTGTTCTTCCAACGAATGGATACCCCAGGTGCCGCGCATTTGCGAACGGTAGACCACGGACGCAAAACGCCAACTTGTCGATACGGACCGATGTAAATGAGCTTTGGGATTCAAGAATCACGAAGAATCCATCCGCGCTATTCGACCGTCGCACCATGAGTCGGAACCATGAAAGCAGGCGGGCCTCAGCGGCCCGCGTTTCGTCTGCCGTCAGGTTAGCGCTGGCGGGTGTTGGCGAGCGCCCGAAGGATTGTGCGCGTGTTCTTGTTCATAATTTGACGAAGGTACATGGCGATCGCGAACAGGAGGACCAGGAAGAACAAGTCAACCCGAAGGAGTGAATGGAGGAGGCCGCCCAGAGTTTCCGGCGGGAACATGTGGTGGTGCATCCAGATAAAGACCACCACCGCGAGGATGGCGAGCACGCCAATGATGATGCGCGAGGAACGTTCGGACCTATCCGCAGCCGCCAGGGCTTGCTGGACGAAAGCGAGTTCTGCGTTGGCATTTTCGGAGTTGGGCTGCTGCTGTTCAGGGCTCATACCGGTTTCCTTTCGGAGGTCAGGTGTTTGCGAAGCGTGGTAAGTCCGTAATTGAGGCGCGACTTGGCGGTGCCGATCGGAACCTCAAGAATGGCGGCACATTCTTCGAGTGTGAGATCGTGCTGATAGCGAAGTAAAAGGACGGCTCGGCTGGCGGGGGAAACATGGTCGAGGAGGGTCAAAAGGGCCTCGTCGGGTGGCTCGCCGAGAGAGTGGTCGTGGGTAGTGAGTTGTTCCGGTGGTGCGTCGTCGAGGGGTTGCCAGCGGCGGGCGTGTTTGAGATGCGCAAAGGCAATACGCGAAGCGATTCGGAAGGTCCAGGGTCGGAAGACGGCGGGCTCGCGCAGGAACGGCAGCTTGCGGAATATCTGAAGCGAAGTTTCTTGCAGGATGTCGTCAGCCAGCTCAGTGCCGGCGAGACGGGTAATGTAGCGGCGTAGCGGCGCGTGGGCGTCACGCAGAAGTTGTTCCAGCGCGGGCCGGTCACCGTTTTGCGCGAGGAGGACCAACAGAGTATGGTCTGGCGTCGCGGGCTCCTTCGCTTGAGTGCGGGTGTGCATGCTTGTGAGAGGTGTTAGAAGCGCTGAAAGTTCGGTTCTGCGGATAAATAATTATGAACCCTCGCGAGGGGCTGGGTGCCGTTCACTCTCCAAATCTGTGAAACCGAGTTGTGAACGGGCGGGTGCACCTGATCACAAAGGCTGGTGACGGCGAGAAGGATTCGCCGAACCAGCTCTGGCAGGTCGGGAAACGATGAAGGCAGCCTTCCGTTATGGCAGAAAGCGAAGAATAGGAACGGGACCCAGGGCTACCCTGTAGCCGCGCTCGAAAATGCTGAATGATTGCCATCAGCGGGACAAACCGCAGGCGCGGCCTCGCATGTTTACGCCTCTTTTAGCAGTTCGGTGCGGTACTTAGGGGCGACCGCCTTTACTTTTTCAATGAACGCCGCCTGTTCTTTTTCAGAGAGTTTCGGCGGTGCCGTGGTGCGTGTGGCGACCGGAACTCCAACCTCCAAAAAGAATTTTTCCTGCCCGGCAGGCGAGCAAATACAAAGCATGCGTACGGCCTTATCAGAAGCGTTGTGAAACTGATGAGGAGCGTTGGCAGGGATGTTCAGGGTTTCGCCCGCGCTAACGCTCGACTTCTGGCCCCGAAAGGTGACTTCCATCTGGCCCTCGAGCAGGATGAAGGTCTCCTCGAAATCATGCCGGTGCGCCGGCGGACCGCCGCCGGGCGGAATGTGCATGTCGATGACGCAGAAGTGTCCGGCAGTCTGATCGCCGGTCATCGTAATCGTGTAAGTATCGCCGACCAGCCCGATGTGAGGAAGGGTTTCGAGTTGAGCAAGGGTGAGGCTGCGTTTGGGGTCGTCCGCGGGAATTGGCGGTTGAGCATTCGGCATGTTCTTCTCCTCTGTCGGAATAAGGATTCGCCTCGGACTGCATAGAGAGGCCGGACTGCGACCTGAAGTCAGACGACGGAAAACCCTCTTCAGGTGATGGTACCGTTTTGTTCTTAGTGCGCCTTCTTGTGTTGCTCAGGCCTTCCAAAGCGCAGCGGTCTCCGCGGCAAAATCCTCGTAGCGGCGCGGAGGGTGGCCCAGGAGTTTCGTCAGGATCTCCACATCTCCCGTCTCCGCTACGAAACCACGTTCGAGATACCCCTGGAACATCATCCGAATGTCAAACGCCGACCACGATGGAGCTGACTTTCTCATTTGCTCCTCGAACCCGTCCATGTCTTCACCAGGGTAACGAACCTCTTTGCCGAGCAACTTGCTCCAGATCGATGCCGCCTTCGGACCACTCAGAGGCTCCGGACCGTTAAGGTTATAAGTCTTGCCGAAGTGTTCGTCCGAAGTCAGAGCGATTGCCGTTGCCTCCGCAATGTCTCGGATATCGACTACGGAGATGCCTGCATTGCCCAGAGGCGCGGGATAAACTCCAGCCTTGGTGAGAGGGTCTTTCAACGTTGCATCGTTCTGCATGAAATAGTTCGGGCGAATAATGGTGAAAGGAACGTCGAACTCTCGCAGCGCGCTTTCGATGGCGAACTTCGAAGCAAAGTGGGGGACATCCTTGAAGTGTTCCACGCGGAAAACCGAGTGATAGACGATGTGTTTGAACTTCAGCTTTTTGGCCAGATCATAGGCGATAAGGGCCTGCGTCAATTCATCGGGCGCAACGGCGTTCAGCAAATAGAGCTTGTCTGCTCCGTGCATTGCCTTCTCCACGGAGACCGGATCAAGCAAATCGCCGATCGCCACCTCAACGCCCTGAGGCGTCGCAGTTTTGGCGTCCCTTACAAACAGGCGAATGTCTGCCTTGCGCTTCTGCAGTTCCTTCACCACTGCGCTACCAACGTTTCCGGTGCCGCCGATAACCAGGATCTTCATTTGTTATTTGTTCTCCATTCTCACGCTTCCAACCTGTTTGGTCCCGCCGCAGCTTTATGAATCAATGCCTGTATGGATAGATGTCTGTTGCCGGGCCCTGATACATCCAGTGGCGCAAGTTAGAATTGCGACAGAGCAACGCTGTGCCAGGCTTTATCAACAGAAGTTGCAGAGTGCCTTCTATGAATGATTTGGATCTCAATGATGTAAGAGCGTTCGTCGCAGTCGCGCAGGCGGGGACGCTCACGGCGGCGGCGAAGGAGTTACACTGGCCCTGCTTCTACTCTCAGCCGATCATTGACTCGGCTTGAAAAGCATCTGGGAGTTCTCTTGATGCAGCGAGGCCCCAGAGGTCTTGCCCTGACGGACGCTGGCAAGCAATACCTGCAGTCGTGCCGACACGCGCTGCAGAACCTTCAGCACGGACGTGACCTCTTGGAGGGCAGTCGCTCCAGCCCAAGCGGGCTGCTGAAGATAGCTTGTCCCATCACCATGGCGCGGGACGCTCTAGCGCCGTTGCTGAAGGAATTTCTGGGGCGCTACCCCGACTTGCGCGTGGAGATTGAATCCTATGCCGCAAGTTGGGACCAGGAACCGCGGGATGATGTGGACGTCTTCTTTAAGCTGCTGGCGCCGAAAGACTCTTTGCGGCACGTGCGACCTTATCCCGGAACGGTTCGAGGGCTTTTCGCCAGCCCCCACTATCTCAAAGTCGCTGGAAATCCCTCAACCCCGGAGGACCTCACGCTTCACAAATGCGTCGGCTCCGCGCCCTGGATGTTGAGCAGGCGCAAAAAGGTGGTAACGCCCAACATTTTTTTTCAGGTAGTCACAAGTGATCCGGCGATTGCGCTGACTCTTGCTCTACGCGGGTTTGGGATCTCGATTCTTCCATTGTGGATGGCTAAGAGGGACGAAGCTCGCAAGAAGTTGGTGCAAGTTTTACCGCAGTGGGTTCCCGAGCCGATTACACTCTGCGCGCTATTCTCCAGCCCCTCACGTCTCACGCCAAAAGTTCAAGTGCTGCTGGATTTTCTCGACGAATACCTGGGAACCGACCGCGATCCTCGCCTTGAGAACGGCGTTGCTACAGGTTATTTCTCAGACCGATCCCTGCATCCAACATCGGGGCCGTGACCCTCGGGCAATGAACTCCGAGCCGGGATATGACAGTTGCAGGGCGAGATGCCCGGCGCCATGGTCCGGCCTGTATTACCCAGTTTGTTGACCATCTCCGGTCAACATTCATGTCTGGTGAAGAAGTTCGACTGATCTAGCGGATCAATGGCCGAATCACAAGGTGGGCAAGCAGATAAGCTCCAGCGCCCATCAGTCCAGCGCCCGGGAACGTCGAAACCCAGGCATACACGATTCGCCTGCCCCAAATCCAACGTACAGAGTGTCTTGCACCACGTGACGAAGCTCGCGAGATGCCGAAACGACGTGTCCCGACAGGGATTCCAATTCGTCATAGAATTTGTGATCTTTGGGAAGGAAATTAAACATGGCTTTCGCAACTCCTCACGGTAAGCTTCGATGCGGCAAAGCAGTTACAGCCCGATGAATTTCGGTTTTGAGGTAGGCGGACAGCAAAATTCATGAGCCTGTAATACCAACAGCCTTGTCCGGACGCATCCCACATTCATGGCTCGCCGCAGACTGAGGGCGACCGAAGGAATGGCGAAATGGTGATGAGCGTAACCAGCAACGGTTCAAGGAAAGCGGCTGCCAAGCAATTGCAAAAAGCGATAGACGTTGTTGTGGAGAAGAAGACGGCGAGTAAAGTCGTAAGGAAGTCAGTACACAAAGCCGTAAACAAGGCTCTCGATAAAAAGCCCGTGAAGAAGGCGATGAAAAAGGAGGCTAAAGAGATCGGAAGCGACAATTCGTAAGGTGCAAAGCTGCATGCGCGGCGGCATTCTGAGTGCAACAAGAAGCCAGGGATTACGATGAATGTCGAGGCGACCTGATATCACAAACCGGTCGCTGATTTCGGAGTACTCTGGAGATAATCGGTAACGCAGGATGGTTAGGCTTCGCGTGAGTGCCGGGCCAGGAAAACCCGCGCGTCGACTCCTCAAGTGCGTTCTTCGAACGAGCTGGGACTTTCGTCCAGGGTTCCAAGGCAACTTATTCTTAAACTGTTCGCCGTTACAAGAAATTAGGCGCCATTGTGAACCACGCTACCAAGAAATCCCTTGCCGACGATTGCATCCGCATTAAAGACCTCGGCTACGGAACTTCCCGCCACATTCGCTTGTATGGCGAGCAGCTCGAGATTGTGTCCGATCCGATTCCTGACGGGAATGGAGTTTCCGTCCAAGTGACAAGCGCTGCCGAGCCGACAAAACGGACACTGCGGCTGCCAACCTCTCTCCTCGTGGGTTTCAAAGACATGTTTCCCAAGGTCGCTTGAGTCGTGTTTCTGTTGGGACCTGACACGGTCGCTCGCCGGCGACTGTATTCCTGGCCGCCCACAATCAGACGGGTTTGCACTCCCGCAACTGTGCTGAACAGCCGCCCCATATCCGGCCGCAAGCGCCATCGCCAGCGCGCCCCAAAACGTGACAGGTGCCGAGGCGGCGCGGAGAATCTCCAGCCGTATAGGTTTAGACTCTGGCATCAACCAATAGGGGGAGCGGGCGGCCTAGAGAATGTCGTCGTGTTCGTAACGTAGAGCTCATGGACCTTCTGGTTAATCTCATCAGGCGTGAGGCCCACCGAGGCCATGTAGTTACGCATTTCACCTCGCAGGTTCGCGTCAACCGTTATGGTGAGCTTTCCATTAACCAGCACTTGGACCGAGGCACCCGTTCTGACGAAACGATATGTGCGCATCTCTCATCGTAGCGCCTAATCAGCTCTGACGTAGTACATCTTTCCAGCAAAATACCGTGGGCCTTCACAGCCGTCTTGTGCCAGACAGAGTGGCCCCAGCGTCTTCTCTAGAATATTGCCATGAGCGGCAAAGTTGTAGCAGTCGACGTGGCTGGGGGTGATGCCCTGATTTACTTCGACAACGGGGATGCGACGTTGTTTCGGGGGCAATTCCTGTATGACCATCGGGACGATGAGGGCAAACAAGAGTCTTCCGGGTGAAGGCGATGTCCGCGATCCAGCCTAGTAATCGTCCGCCGCCTTGCGAAAATCACCAGCCATTCCCGAAGTTCTAAAAGTCCCCAGCGCACTCTTTGCGGTGGTCGTCCTACAAGTAGGCCCGTTCCATTGGTCGGCAAGACCCGCCGTCTAGTGTGATGGATTGGACGGGCTGGAGAGTGCTGCGTTTAAGACTGCTGCCAAACGTCCGCCTGCTCTTGCCAATTGCAGCTCCACATCGTCGCTCACGGCATTGATATACGAGCTTTGAATCGACTCGTGTTTCTTCGCAAGCTTCAACGATGTGTTGTTGTCACTGCATAGGGACACCGGACTTACCTGGGACGAAGCCCCTATCTTCTTGGGCAACTTCGCGTAGGGATCTTTCCGCGCGACCGTGTGAGACTCGTTACCCCACGCCACAAAGTCAACCGGAGCGTTCACCTCGTGTTGTATCACGGTAGTGTCGTCTTTCGAGATCTTGGCGGCAAACGCCGTTACCGCCGCGTGGCTGCGCGGAGATACGCCGCCGATCGTCTCGACCAACTGGGTGTCCCAGATGCCGTGAAGATTTGGCGTGAAGCTGCCAGTCGTTTTGTCGGTCTCTTTCGTCGCCTCCGTCAGAAACCCGGTGGGGACACAATTGCCACCACGGTCGTTGTTGTCCTCGGCGTGCAACGGCTGATGCAGGTCTCCCACAAAGTGAATGACGAACATCAGGGCGTTCGTTCTTTGCGCGGTCGGTTGCGTGGAGTCGCGAAGTATCGCCAGTTGATCGTTCAACGCCTGGACTACGCATCCCGAATCACAGAGCTGCGTCGCGGTTGCAGACTTATCAACCAGAGGAATATCCCAGAAGTGCCAGGGTGCCGTTTCCGGATGGACTGTCCGATAGTCATCGGCCCAGGTCGCATAGTAGGCGATGGGGTCCAGCGAAAGGTCGCTGCAATAACGGCCACTGTACTGGTGGGTTTGAGCTGCCAGAAGGGATTCAACCTGGGCGGCCACCTCGGGACGAAGGTTTTGCTGGGCAATTAGGGCTACAACTTCATGTCCAGTGCAACCCCAGCCCCAGGCCAAGCAGGGTAACCCCGCAACGATGATCACCAACAACAGCACTGTGGCACGATTCATGGCCACCAGCCCTTCGTAAGACAAACTGATAACCGCAGAGCTCATGTTTATCAAACGAACATTACTAGTGGATGAATGGCTGGATACCGAAGGGTGTCACCAGGAGGAAGTTTGCGTTATCGTTCGGAATCGCCGTCATCAGTACCAGACCTAGGTAGCTCGTCTGTAAAGGTGGCCATATAGTTGGATGTTGCAGAGCAGCCGGTGGTAGGAGTCGAACGGAAACACCAGGTTGCACCCCGAGCTCCGTAAGGCAACCAGGCGAGGGCTCCAATTGCGCCACTGACCATGGCAATCGGTGGCATGCTGGTGGAGTGGTGGCATCACGGTTCGCGGCGAGCCGGTCAAAGATGCTGGGTAGTTTTTGCTTTGGCGCGGTATAATTATTCCCAGCTAAGTTTGATTCACCCCAGTTGATAGCCGGTTCCGCCAACCAAGCGTCACCTCCTCTCTCATGGCAGCGATTCTTCCTCAGCAGAAATTCAAGCAAAAGAATAGGAACATAAACATGGAACAAGGAACAGTTAAGTGGTTTAACGATGCCAAAGGTTTTGGCTTCATTTCACGTGAGAACGGCGAAGATGTCTTCGTGCACTTCTCAGCCATTCAAGCTGGCGGCTTTCGCAGCTTACAAGAAGGCCAAAGGGTGCAGTTTGCCGTCACCAAAGGCCCCAAGGGTTTACAGGCAGAGAACGTTCAGGCTGTCTAAACTGGCTGTGAAGTGCCCGGTATTCGAAAGGATGTCGGGCACTCGCCAAGCCCGCTCCGTCCGCTTTGTTGATTGCACCATACCCGACTGAATCCCCCGACTCCTCGATCGCCCACCTCCGCCTCCGGACTTATCGCTTAAGAAGCTTACTGCGTAAGCAAATTCGGGGCTCTGCTTGACCTTTTTCAGGCCTGACTTTGTGTGATGCGACTTCTCAACAGCAGCGGGTGAGGCGCTCCGTTACTGTCTCGACTATGTCGATCGCGCAATTAGCTCAATTCACCTGGTACTCCCATATCGTTCCGGAGTCGTGATCTCCTCCCGACGCAGCGGTGCCGTAGACGTTGCCTGACGAATCCACTACGACGGCGCCCGACTCGAATACGCTATAAGGGGAAGGGTAAGAGTTGAAGTCGAACAGGTCGAGATTGCTCCAGTTGCCGTGACCGTCAGGAACCCACAGCATGGCACAGCTCGCAGCTGCAACGGCTCGCTTCCTTGCCTCATACCAACCCGCTCGAGTCGCTGTCTCACGCCTAAGTGCGCCTTTATCATCCGCTTTCGAAGACCCACCACGATTAAGCGGTCTTCAATTTCTGTAGACATGTGGTCGCCGCACCGACTCGCCCTTCCGGTTTCGAGCGATGGCACAACAGTGTGTGGCAGTGAGACGAAGTCCCGGGAATAAGTGAGGGCTTAAGAAAACTAGGGTCGGATGGAGCTAGCGTGACCACATCGCAAGAAAACCGCATCTGGATGTGGCGAGAAACTGCGTGTGTGTCACTGATGATGGTGAGCGCGGAAGGAATCGAACCTTCAACCTACTGATTAAGAGTCAGTTGCTCTGCCAGTTGAGCTACGCGCCCGCTTTGGAGGAAACACTACAGAAGGGCGATTACGATTATAACATTCGTTTCCGGGCTTGCCTCGCGCCCGGCAAAACGTTTTTCTGTCTGACTGAAACTTGGGGCGTTTTTTGTTCGCGCCAAGGGTGGGCGTCTTTCGTCAGGCGGAATGTTTGGCTGAAATGCTCGAGTCGCGCCGGAGTGCAAATGCCGCTGCGTCTCGCAGGTTCCGCGGAGTCTCGGGCTCCCTGCTATGGCAGCCTGCTGATCCGCTCGGGCGCTACTCGATCTGCACCAGTTGTCCGGTGCCTACCGGCGTCTGCGGGGTGCGGATGGTTTGCGGTTTGCGCCAGTGGTCGAAGTACGAAACCTGGTGCACGCACGAGACGGTGCAGTTGGGGGCGCAGCCTTTCTCGGTGAGGTATTCGCGGCGAACGTCTTCCACCGAATATTTCTCGAGCGGAATGCCGGGATAGCCGCGCTGCTGCGAGCAGTAATGCACCAATCCGTCTTCGCAAATATAGAGGTAGCGCGCGCCCGCGCGGCAGCGCCAGTCGTTAGGCTTGCCGTCGGCGATATTGTTCTGGAACCAGTTGAAGCGCGAATAGTTGCGCTTATCGAAGGCCTTCATCTGGTTGAAGACCTCGCGCTCGGTTTCGCCCAAGGGCCGCAACTGTCCGTCGCCGTCGTGAATGATGCCGATGGTCGAGGTGAAGCCTAACTGAATGGCGCGGCGTCCCACGACCAGCGCGTCGTGCGGATTGTGAATGCCACCACCAACCACCGAGTTAATGTTGACGTGAAAGTCGGCGTGCTCGGCCAGCAACTGCAGTTTCTTGTCCAGCACCTTCAGAGATTTCTTGGAAACCTCGTCCGGCATCACGTTGTCGATGCTGATCTGCAGATGGTCGAGCCCGGCGCGGTTCAAGCGCTGAATGCGGTCGGCCGTCAGCAGATAGCCATTGGTGATCATGCCGGCGATGATGGGGTACGTGCGGATGTGGGCGATCAGTTCGTCAAGCTCAGGATGCAGCAACGGTTCGCCGCCGCTGAAGGTGATGATCGACGTACCCAGCCGTGCCAGGTGGTCGATGCGGGCCTTCATGCTCTCCACCGCCACCGGCTTGGAGAAGTCGTCGTACTCGTTGCAGTAGGTGCAGGAAAGATTGCAGCGACGGATGGGGATAATGTGCGCCAGCACCGGGTGATCGGTGGACGCGACTCCCTTGGCGACCAATTTTAATTCACGGAGGCGGCGTTTACTGGCGATCAACCGCCGGCGCATACTGATGTTAGATTTCGACATACTAAGCTCTTGGTATTACACCACATCAACTTACGGTCGGGTAACCCACCGGCCTTGGGTGGGGAAATTGGGCTGCTGAATGGCAGCCTCCCGCACCGAAATAGCGCCTCAACTTCTGGATCCGACGTCGATGGGCCTCCGGCCAAAACGGCCAAACCACTGCTATAATTAAGGATTCAGCCCAACCCTCTGGAGTTTCTAAAGCATGCTTCGATTTCTGCAAAAGCCTGGCCCGATCAAGAAAATTGTGCTGGGCGGCCTCCTCGTCATCATTTGCGTAATGATGATTATCACCCTCGTTCCCGGCGGCATGTTCGGCGACTATCTTGGCGGCGGCCTCACCACTCAGGGCGTGCTGGCCAAGGTGGGCGACCAGGAAATCGGACTGCAACAGGTCTCTCAGCAGGCGCGCCTCATCGGCAAGCAGCAGTTCAAGGGGAACGTCCCCGCTGCGCTCATGCCTTATTTGATGCAGCGAGCGGCCCAAAGCATGATCACCGAGAAGGCCATCGTCTATGAAGCTGACCGGATGGGACTTGGGGTAAGCGACGACGAGCTCCGCAGCTATCTGCACCAGGGCCAGATCGGGCAGTTGCTGTTCCCTAGCGGAAACTTCATCGGGCAGCAAGCCTACGAGAACTTTATCGAGAACCAGTTCGGCATGGGCGTGGCCCAGTTTGAGCAGGCGGTGAAGGCCGATATCGCTCAGCGGAAGCTGCTGGCTGTCGTCGGCGGGGCCATGACGGTGAGCGACAAAGACGTCATTGCGGAAGCCAAGAAGCAGGACACCAAGGTCAAGTTCGACTACGCCGTGCTGACCCTGGACGACGTCAAGAAGCAGATCAAGCCAACCGACGCCGAACTCAAAGCCTTCTACGATCAGAACAAGCAGATGTACGTGAACTCGATTCCCGGCAAGATCAAGGCGAAGTACATCCTGATTGACACCGGCAAGCTGGCGGAAAACGTTAACCTGACGCCGGCCGAAATCCAGCAGTACTACAACCAGCACCAGGATGACTACCGCATTCCGGAGACGGTCACGGTACGCCACATCCTGATCAAGACACCCGCGCCGGATGCGGATGGCAAAGTCGATCAGAAGGCGGTCGACGCAGCCCGCGCAAAGGCGGAGGACGTACAGAAGCAGTTGAAAGCCGGCGCCAACTTCGGCGACCTGGCGAAGAAGTATTCGGACGATCCGGGAAGCGCGAAGGACGGCGGATTATTGCCGCCGTTGACGAAGGGCCGCACGGTTCCTGAATTCGAGCAGGCGGCTTTCAGCACGCCCGCCGGTCAGACCACGGCCATCATCCGCACCAGCTACGGATTCCACATCATCCACGTCGAGTCGAAGCAGGAAGCACGGCTGAAGCCCCTGGAAGAAGTGAAAGTAGAGATAGAGCCGACGCTGAAGAAGCAGAAGTCTGCGGCACAAGCGCAGAGCGTGGCCAACACTATTCAGGCGCTGGCGAAGACGAACGGCATCGACAAGGCCGCTGCCGACAGAAATCTTCCGCTGACCACCACCGACATGATTGCGCAGACCGATCAGTTGCCGGGAATCGGCGCCGCTCCGGATTTCATGAACGCGATGTTCGCTGCGAAGAAGATGGACCCTCCGGCGATTGCGGTCACGCCTGAAGGCTACGTTATCTACCAGGTGACGGAAGTATTGCCGCCGCAGACCCCGAGCTTTGAGCAGGTGAAAGACAAGGTCGCAGGGCAATTCCTGGATCAGCGGGCACAAAGCTTGCTGGCCCAGAAAACGCAGGAAATGGCGGATCGCGCCCACGCCGATCACGACTTGAATAAGGCTGCCAAAGAAGTGGGAGCTACGGTCAAGACCAGCGACCAGGTTGATCACAATTCGCAGGTACCCGATCTTGGGGCTTTGACGGGACCCGCAGCCGTGGTCTTCACCTTGAAGCCGGGCGAGATCAGCAGTCCCTTCCAGGGCGGGCAGAACGGCGTCGTGGTCAAAATGCTCACCGTGCAGGAGCCTACTCCCGAGCAGATGAAGCAAGACTGGGACAAGTTTAAAGATGCCCTGCTGGAACAGAAACGCGAAGAGTACGAAAACCTTTACGTGGAAAACCTCCGCAACAAACTGGAAAAGGACGGCAAGATCAAGATCAACAAGAAAGAAATGGATCGGCTGTCCACCACCGAGGGAAGTTAGTAACGTGTAACCGCTAGTCCGTGGGCCAGCAGACACGTTCTGCTGGCCACCGTTGTTTACGCCGCAAGATGAGAGTCTTTGTTGGACGTTCGAACCCGTTCAAAAGCTGATTATGCCTTCCGAGCGCGCATCTGGAATTCTGCTTCACCCCACCGCTCTCCCTTCGCAAGGGGGCATCGGCGACTTTGGGCCTGCAGCCTACAAATTTGCTGACTGGCTGGCGACGGCCCGGCAAAGCGCATGGCAGATCCTGCCGTTACAACCTGTAGGTTGCGGCAACTCGCCTTACTCCTGTCTGTCGGCCTTCGCCGGTAATGTTCTGATGATCAGTTTGGAACGCCTGGCGGAACGCGGCTTGGTTGATCCGGCGCAGGTGAAAGCCCTACCCGATGGGCAATCGGCGGTGGACTTCGATCAGGTGCGTGCGCGCAAGCTTCCCTTGCTGCGCGAGGCCGCCGATAAATTCCTGCGTTCTGCCAAGGGCACTACCCGTGAGCGCTATGACCGCTTCTGCCGCGATAACCAGCAGTGGCTCGACGATTATGTCTTGTTCAGCGTGTTGCGCGAACGCTTCGAGGAGCAACCCTGGAATACCTGGCCGGAAGGTATCGCGCGCCGGGCCCCAGATGCCTTGACCGAGGTGCGCTCTGAAATGAAGCACCGGCTGGAGCAAGAGCGCTTTTTGCAGTTCGCGTTCTTCGAGCAGTGGGGTGCTCTGCGAGCCTACTGCGCGGCCCGCGAAATCCGCATCATTGGGGATGTTTCCATCTTCGTCAGCTACGACAGCGCCGACGTCTGGACCTACCCGGAATATTTCCAACTCAAGGAAGATCTCTCGCCAGCGGTGGTTGCGGGCGTGCCTCCTGATGCCTTCAGCAAGACCGGCCAGCGCTGGGGAAATCCGCTGTATGACTGGAAGGCGGTGCAGGAACACGATTACGACTGGTGGATCGAGCGCATGCGTTGGGCCATGGCAACCTGCGATATTTTGCGCATCGACCACTTCCGCGGCTTCGAGGCCTACTGGGAAATTCCCGCGGACGAGCCGACCGCGGTCAACGGCCACTGGGTCGCGGGACCCAACGCCAGCCTGTTTCAGGCACTGCGCAATGCGTTGGGGAAGCTTCCCTTCATCGCCGAAGATCTGGGCTACATCACCCCCGAAGTCCACCAACTGCGCAAGCAGCTGAAGATTCCTGGAATGAAGATCCTGCAATTCGGGTTTGGCAACCAGGGAGCGCACGTCTATCTTCCTCATACCTACCCGACGGACTGTGTGGTCTACACCGGTACGCATGACAACGACACTGTGCTGGGCTGGTGGAATTCTTCCGCCACGGAAGAAGAGAAGAAGCTGGCATCTGCCTACCTGGGCATAGGCAGAGACGGCGTGCACTGGGCGTTCATTCGCGCGGGCCTGACCTCGGTGGCCAACCTGTGTGTGGTGCCGGTGCAGGATGTTCTGGGGCTGGACAGCGACGCGCGCATGAACATTCCCAGCAATGCCGTGGGGAGTTGGTCCTGGCGGCTGCAGCCGGGCGCGCTTACTTCGGAACTGGCGGAGAAGTTGGCGACTCTGGTGGAGGTTACCGACCGCAAGCCTTCGCGCCAGGAAATTTCATTCAACGCAGAGCAGGGCCACAGGGAAGCTAGCGAAGACTTCGCGGCATAACGCCGCCTGGCCTGGCGAAAGAACTTCACCAGTAAGAACGTTCCGCAGCCTGCGCCCAACCGCCTGCTGCGGCAGGACAAGTTGCGAATCGCCCCATGCGCTTCCCACCGGCGGCTCCAGCCTTCCCTTCATCAACGTGTAGCTGAGCCGCGGCACCGCGGTGATGGCCATGTCTTCCCCATCGTGGCGCGCAAACGCGATGACATGCTCTTCCCTGCCGTGGATGGCGTGCAGGGGAACGTAGCTTCCCTTCTGGTAAAGCCATTTGTGCTGGCGGCGAAAATTCAGCGCCCGCATGGTGACCCACAACTTAACCCGGCCGTCCTGCCAGTCGTGCAGTAATTCCCGGCAAATCGCCGCAGCATCTTCCTTTTCGACTCGCGTCGTTAGCTGTTCAGCAAGATGAGCCCGCAGCCCAAAGTCGATAGGCCGGCGATTATCGGGGTCTACCAGGCTGAAGTCCCACATCTCCTGCCCCTGGTAGACATCGGGCACACCCGGGCAGGTCAGCTTCAGCAGCGTCTGGCTGAGCGAATTGATGGCCCCGAAGTACATGACCGGCGGAAGCAGTTTCTGTAACGAGTCCCAGAACAAATTGGTCTTACCGCGATAGCTGGGCGAAAGCACTCGCTCCAGAAACGCATTCATGCCGGACACGTATTCGGGATTGGGATTGAGCCAGCTCAAATTGACCTTGGCTTCGTGTACGGCCTTCTCCATGTACTGCTGTATGCGGGCGACGAAGCCCGCCCGCGCTTCTTCCGTCTTGCATGGCCAACGGCCATGCACCCACCAGCGTTTGATACAGCAGATATTCCTCGTTGTTGTCGGGCACGGTGCGGCCGTCGCTAAGCTCGACCTTGCGCTTGCGATTGATGCGGCGCCACTTCATCACCTGCGTCGCCCAGGTGCGCGGCATCTCCGATAGCACATCGAGCCGCGCCCGCACATCTTCGCTACGTTTGGTATCGTGCGTGGAAGTCGTCAGCATGGAATGTGGCCAATGCTGGGCGCGCGCCTGGTTTGCCACGTGAAAATCCGGCATCGACACACCAAACGCGGCGGGCGAACCGCCGACCTCGTTCACCGAAACAAAACGGGCGTAAACGTAGCAGGCGGTATCTTCCAATCCCTTGGCCATCACCGGGCCGGTCAGTTGCTGGAACTTGAGGGTGAAGTAAAGCTGCCGCCGATAGCCATAAATCGCCACGTCGCGGTCGTTCGCTTCCAACAGCAATATGGTCTTCAGGAAATCGAAGACGGCGGGAGCCAGCGTTCCGTTGCGGCGCTTGGCGTGGTCGATCGCTTGCTTAATGTAAATTCGGTCGGTGTCGCTGATGTGACCGCTCTCGTCAATGTAAGTGCGATATACCGGGAAGCAAGCGATGGTCTCGCGAATGGCTTCGCGCAGCACGCCGCGGGTGAAGTCGCGAGCGCGCCGGTTCTGATTGGAAATCTGGTTGAGCATGTGGGTGAGCACGTTCACCTCGCTGGCCAGCGCCCGGCGCATCACCAGCTTCTTGCTCTCGTAGATCAAATGCCCCACGCGAAGGCTGCCGTCGATCACCCGGTGATACAGCGCGGTGAAGAACGGCTCATTGCGGCCGTCAATCAGGACGCCGTTTACCAGGTTGGTGAAGTCGTAGCCTACCGACCCGTCGATCGGCCAGTTCGCCGGCAACTCTTCACCCGGCTCGAGGATTTTTTCGACCAGCAGATAGAGCGGCGCACGTGTCTTCATCCACTCGCGTTGCCCGAATGCACCGTGAACGTCGAGCTCGATGTTGTCGGCGGCCACCGATGGTACCGGCTCAGGACCAAGACACCGGCTGGCAGCATAGAGCCTTTGCAGCCGGGCAAAATATTGCGCTGGATTGAGCAGGCCGTCGGGGTGGTCGATTCTCATTCCGGAGATCAGGCCTTCGGCCAGGAATTTGCGATAGAGCTTGTGGGTCTCGGCAAAGACCCGCGGGTTCTCCATGCGCAGCCCTACCAGGTCATTGATGTCGAAGAAGCGCCGGTAATTAATCTCCTCCCCGGACACCCGCCAAAACGCCAGGCGATAGGCTTGTTTTTCCAGGAGCTCGTGCAGCGCATCGAAGCTGTGGCTGTCGTCGGGATTGCCGTTCAGGATTCGCAAAGCCTCGCAAATCTGTGCTCGAACGGCAGGATCGGCGGCGACCTTCCGCAACTCTTCCAGCAGCGGAGGCATCTCCCGTTGCCGCCGCGCAACCTCAGCTGAATCGGTCGCGCCATTTCCGGGCAGACGAGCGAACGCACTCATCAGCGTCTCCAGTTTCCCGGCTGTGGCACCGGTTGGGCCTTCATTCCGGCTATGCTGAAAAACCTTGAGGGACGCGAAAATCAACGGTAGCGTCTGCGGATCGAGCGGCAGCACCGCATCGAAGTACTGCACGACGAACCGGCCGTCCTTGAACGCAACCTTAATGTTTCCTGCTTCCAGATCCTCACCGTATGGACTGCCGAGGATGGGAATCAGGACCTTGTTGCGCAGCTCCAGCTTGAGTGGCTCCCACTCGATATCGAAAAAGTCGGCATACACCGACGCTCGGCCATTTTGCAGAACATCCTGCCACCAGGGATTGGTACCATGGCCAACTCCCATGTGGTTGGGAACCGTATCCAAAAGCAATCCCATGCCCCGCGACTTAAGTTCCGCCACCAAGCTGCGAAATTCCTCTTCGCTGCCGATCTCGGGATTCAGCTGGTTGTGATCGATGATGTCGTAACCGTGCTGGCTGCCGGCCCGGGCCTTCAGAATGGGAGATGCGTAGCAGTGGCTGATTCCCAGCCGCCAGAGGTAAGGCACCAGCTGGCGCGCATCGTCGAAACGAAACTTGTTGTTGAACTGGAAGCGATAGGTGGAAAGTGCAATCGCATCGTGCTTCTCGGCGCACAGACGCTCCACGCAGGCGGCGATGGCGGACAACTGCTCAGTCGGTGGTGGGGTGCTGGTTGCCATTTGCGGGATTTCTAGCGTGGTTCGATGCTGCCCGGCAGTCGGGCTCACCGAACCTTAGATGCCGGTTTGGCCCTTCGCGGACTCATTGCCTGCCAGCGGCTTTACTTAATGCTGACTGCCAGCGAAAATAAAGGATTGGCCGGATTTTGGCCAGCTTTACTACGCACTTCCTGCCTTCCGGGCCTGGGAGTGGCTGCAATCAAACGCATTCCTTAACACGACGATATGAAGTGAAAGGACTCTTATGGCCGCCACTGGTGAACTAATCCGAATGATGAACTACGTTGACGATATCGCGGCAACCTTGCGCCGTATCAACGCCAGCCTGTATCTGTTGAACACCGAGGAAAAGCACCGTCTTGCCGAGTACATGCGAAAGTCCGATCCCAACTTCATTTCGGTGGTCGAGCAACTGGAAAAGGGAGCCTAGACGGATGGCGGAGATTCGCACCATCGCCGTCATCGGCGCCGGAATCATGGGTCGCGGCATCGCCCACGCCGCCGCCCTGGGTGGCTATCGCACCATCCTGGAAGATATTTTGCCGACCGCTCTGCGCAAGGCCGAGACGGAGATCCGTTCGAATCTCGACAAAGCCGTCGAGCTGGGCAAAGTCAGCAAGACGGACGCTGATGACGCCTTCGGCCGCCTGGAATATGCTTCTTCGGTGGAACAGGCCGCACGTGAAGCCGACCTGGTGATCGAGGCGGTGCCGGAGGAGATGGAGTCGAAGATTGAAATCTTCACTCTGCTGGACAAAGTTTGCCGGCCGACGACCATTCTGGCCACCAACACTTCGTCGCTCAGTGTGACCGAGATCGCGTCGGTGACCTATCGCGCGCCGAAATGTGTCGGCATGCACTTCTTCAATCCCGTACACAAGATGAAGCTGCTGGAAATTGTGCGCGCGCTGGAGACGGACGACGACACGCTGGCCGCCGCGGTGGAAGTGGGCAAGCGCATGGGCAAGGACGTGGTGGCCATCAAGGAATCACCCGGGTTCATCACCAGCCGCATCAATGCCATGATCGGCAACGAAGCGTTTTACATGCTGCAGGAAGGTTTGGCCTCGGCGCAGGATATCGACAAGGCGCTGAAGCTGGGATTGAACCACCCCATGGGTCCGTTCGAGATGATCGATCTGGTTGGGCTGGATACGCGCCTGCACATCCTGGAATATCTGCATAAATCGCTGGGCGAGAAGTTTCGTCCCGCGCCGCTGCTGGTGCAGTACGTAAAGGCTGGGCGCCTGGGCCGCAAAGCGGGACGCGGCGTGTATGAATATCCCGGACAGGAACCGGGACGGGGCGGCAGCGAAAAGAAATAGCGTCAGTGAAAGTTATGCGAGCGCACGTCGGCATCGGTGATGTCGACGGCGCCAGTTTCATAAGCTTCGCGCAAGGGCGCGATGCGCTCCACCCGCACCGAGATCACGCCTTCCTGATTTTGCAGTTCACCTTCCAGCAGCAGGAACTTCTCCGACAAAATCAGGATGCGATTCTGCTCCAGAATTTTGGGCGAGATAATCGCATTGCTGATTCCGGTTTCATCTTCCATGCTGAGGAAGACAAACCCCTTCGCCGTGCCCGGCCGCTGCCGTGCAATCACACAGCCGGCGGTGCGAACATGACGTCCATGCGGAAGGTGCGCCAAATCCTTCGCGGCAAAAATTCCAGCGCGCCGCAAATCTTCCCTGCGATAAGCCATGGGATGCGGCCCGGTCGTCAGACCGGTGCCGTGGAAGTCGGCCACCAGCCGTTCCTCGGGTGTCATCATGGCCAGGGGCGAAGCCTCGTCCGTTTCCGAAATGCCTTCCAGCAGCGGGCCGGCAAAGCGGGCAGCACGTTCCACCTGCCAAAGCGCATCGCGGCGATGCATTTGCTGTTGGCCTTTGCGGACAGGCTTGAGCTGCGCCAGCGGGTCTTCCTCTTTTCCGCAGCCAATGGAATTTAGCGCGCCGATCGAAGCCAACAACACCAACTCATTGCGACGCAGTTCCGGCACGCGGTCCGCCAGATCGGCAATGGACTCAAAGGGACGCCGGCCGCGTTCCCGCAGGATGGCCTGCGCCGTCTCTTCGCGCAACCCCTTGGCATAGAGAAAGCCCATGCGCAAGGCGAGGCCCTGGGCATTATGCTGGGCCGTAAGAGACGTATCTTCCCGCACACCAGGAGACCGTGTGCTCTCGAATGACTCCAGCGTGCATTTCCAGTCCGAACAGGTGATGTCCACCGGCTTCACCCGCAGCCCATGACGTTGCGCATCCTTCACAATGGTGGAGGGATGATAAAACCCCATCGGCTGATTGTTGAGCAGGGCCGCGGTGAATGCCGCCAGGTAATGACACTTGAGATAGGCACTGGCGTAGGCGATCAGGGCAAAGCTGGCGGCATGCGACTCGGGAAATCCATACAGCGCAAACGAGGTAATGGAAAGAATGATCTGCTCCTGCGCCTCGCGGGCAATGCCGTTGCGCTCCATGCCCTCGCGCAGTTTTACTTCAATATCGCGCATTCGCTTTTCGCTGCGCTTGAAACCGAAGGCCCGGCGCAACTCTTCGGCCTCGCCCCCGCTGAAACCGGCGGTGATCATGGCCACGCGCAGCAACTGCTCCTGGAAGAGCGGCACGCCCAGCGTGCGCTCCAGCACCGGCTCCAGCGAAGGATGAGGATAGACCACGGCCTGCCTTCCCTGCCGGCGCTGCAGGAATGGATTCACCATCTGCCCCACAATCGGTCCCGGGCGAATGATGGCCACCTGTACCACAATGTCGTAGAAGTGCGTGGGATGCAGCCGCGGCAGGCATGACATCTGCGCCCGGCTCTCGATCTGGAACATGCCAACGGTGTCCGCCTTCTGCAGCGTCTCGTACACTGTGGGATCATCTGCCGGCAACTTGGCCAAATCCACCTCTTTTCGGCAATGGTCGCGAATGAGCGTGATGGAATCTTCCAGCACCGCCATCATGCCCAGGCCCAGCAAATCAACCTTGACGATGCCCATGTCGGCGCAATCTTCCTTGTCCCACTGCACCACCACGCGGCCGGGCATGGTCGCCGGCTCCAAGGGAACGATGGAATCCAGTTGCCCCTGGCAAATCACCATGCCGCCGGAGTGTTGCCCCAAATGGCGCGGCAAGTCCAGCACCGCGACGCACAGCTCGAAGAACTTGCGCATGCGCGGATGCCGCAGATCGAACCCTGCATCGCCAAACTGGCGCGCCAGTGTATCGCCCGGGTCCTTGTACTCCCACGAGCTCACCAGGCTGGCCAGGCGATCGAGGGTTTCGCCATCGAAGCCGAGCGCCTTGCCCACCTCGCGCGCCGCCGAGCGCCCGCGATAGGTGATGACATTGGCGGTCATGGCCGCGCCCAGCTTGCCGTAACGCTCGTAGACATACTGAATGGCGCGCTCGCGCTGATCGCCGCTGGGAAGATCAAGATCGATGTCGGGCCACTCGCCGCGCTCCTCGGACAGGAAGCGCTCGAACAGCAGTTCCATGCCAACTGGATCGACCGCCGTAATGCCCAGCGAATAACACACCGCACTGTTGGCCGCCGATCCGCGTCCCTGCACCAGGATGCCGTTGTCGCGGCAATGGCGAACAATGTCCCACACGATAAGAAAATAGCCCGCCAGCTTGAGCTGCTCGATCAGCTTTAATTCGCGTTCGATCTGCCGCTGCGCCCGCTGCCAGAGCTCGCCTTGGCCGGGACGCACGTAACGGTCACGGGCGCCCTGCATCGTGAGCACCCGCAGCACCGAATCCATGGTTTCTCCCTCGGACACGGGATAGCGGGGAAACTCATAGCCCAGTTCACTCAGCGTGAAGTTGAGCCTTGACGATACTTCCACGGTGTTGGCGATGGCTTCCGGCAGGTCGGCAAACAGCCGGCTCATCTCTGCCGGTGTCTTGAGGTAACGTTCGCTATTGCGCGCCAGCAGGCGGCCGGCAGTGTCGAGCGTATTGTGGTTTCGAATACAGGTAAAGATATCCAGGATCTGACGCTCTTCCGGTTTGGCATATTGCGCGCCTTGGGTTGCCACCAGCGGCAAATGAAAGCTGCGCGCCAGGTCGATGGCCGCCTGGTTACGGGCTTCCTGCGCGCGATCGTAGTGACGCTGCAACTCGACGTAGACGTTCGCCTGACCGTAAATCGCGATGAGCTGGTCTAACGCTCGGCGCGCTGCCTCATAGCCGCCGTTCGACAGCGCCATCGCCAGCGGCCCTTCCTCGCCTCCGGTCAGGCAGATCAATCCCGCAGAATACTCGGCCAGATCGGCTGCCGAAGCAATGGCCTGCAACTGCGGCAAAGCATCTTCATCAACAACGTGGCTCTTACGTTGTGGTAGAGTCGCAGGATTTTTAGGTGCCCGCAGCTTCATACGCGTCAGCAGACGGCAAAGGTTCTGGTAACCCTCTCGCGAAGCACACAGCAGCGACAAACGTGGCAGCCTGGGCGACCCGGCGCAGGCCAGCAGCGAGGTGATTTCGCTGCCGATGTGCGCCCGGACCTTTTGCTTCCTGGCTGCCAGGTAGAAGCGAGCCGCGCCATACACCCCATCACGATCCAGCAACGCCATGGCCGGCATTTGATATTGGGCACACACCTCGGCGAGTTCTTCCGGCGCCGAAGCCCCGTCCAGAAAGCTGAATGCCGAGCAGGTATGGAGTTCGATGTACATAAAACAGTGGCTAGTGGCTATACCGGTTAAAAGTCAGCGCGCCCGCGTGTTGAATGAGTCCAGCGCGGGTCAGTCATAGCTGGCGTCGGCGAACCAGTGCCCTGTTCCCACGTCGCGATAGATGCGATACAAGGCCACGCTTTCGCCGGTTTCCAGCGTACGATGAACTATTTCCGAAGTAACCGCTACATCCCATTCCTCGCGGTCCCAGGGAGATATCTGCTCGGAATTCATAGCTTCCGACTTGCCGTTTTCCGTCCACCAGTCGCCGGAAGAGCGCCACGGACCGGCCGACCACAACACCTTTCCTTGCAATCCAATTCGTTCAGTCTGCTTCACTTCGGCGGCCAAGCTTTCCGGCCGTCCCTCAACCACGCTGACCCGAAGCCGCCGCGCCGGACGGATAAGCCGCATCGCCAGCGGAGGCTGACCACAGGTATCTGACAATGTCGGAGGCGCGTCGGCACTGGAATGATCGGCCGCAACCGTAAAACGTTCCACGGTGAAGCTTTCTCTCCGGTGACTATCCTGCAAGCGCGCCATCCCCGCCCGCCGTTCGCCAACAATGGCAGCAATACGCGCCAACGTGATTTCCAGCTTCTCCGCCTCGGGACACACCGGCACAAACAATCCCCGCTGCGCCGACCGCGGCGGCGCTGGCTCCGCCACGAGCCATATCTTCGTAACCGGAGCGCCCGGAGGATGGGTCGCCAGATCCAGTTGCAGCAGCTTCAGAAAGACCTTGGCATCGCGCATGGATACCGGCAGCCGAAGCGAACGCGCGAATATCGGCTTACCTGCCACAATGTGGGACTCAGGAAGAGCTCCCGCCAGCTCTTCCACCGTTGTCGTCTGCTCGTCGGCAACCCGATGCTCAAGCTGAAGCCGCAAATGCAGCTCCTGCACTGCCAGGGCGCGCGCCTGCAACCGTGCGCACAACTGTTCCAGCATTCGGTTCAGCAGGAACGACAAGGGTTCAAGCGTTTCCACCGCGGATTCCAGCTCCATGGCTTCTTCAAACTGCGAGGGCGGTTCGCACAACACCAGCGTTCGCGAGCCGGCGCCGCGGGCCAGGGAGCGCAATTTCACTCCCGTCTCGCCCAGCCGCGAGGCCAGCGCATGCTCCGGCAGGAGCGCCAGCATGCGGAAATCGCGCACTCCCCAGCGTTCCAGGGTATCGAGCATCTGTTCGCGCAACTTCTCCCGCTCGCGTGCGGAAGACTTCGTGCTCTTCCCTCCAGCAGCAATCTCAAATCCGTCGAGCAACACTGGCAGCGGCAGCACTCCCAGACGTTGCGCTTCTTTGCCAACCGGGATGACCGTAACTCCGCTAAAACCCCGCGCCGCATGCATGGCGGCATCGGGATTAGCGGCCACGGCGATGTTGGCCTCAATCCCAACTGCCGTTACCCGCTGGGCAAGGTCGCTGGCCATTTTCGGCGGCGCACCATAGAGGCGCTCCAGCCCAGCGAGATCAAGCAGCAACGTATCCGGCGCGGTATTTTCCACGCGCGGCGAAAAAGCATGGGCAACATCGAGCATCGCCGCGTGGGCTGAACTTTCCTGCTCCAGCGAGCGTTGCCGCAGAACCGCCAGGCCAGCAATACGTGCGCCCCAGTGGCCAGCGCGACCTTGGACATTGGCGGTGTTTTTCGCTTCTTTGTTTTCTTCCGGGTTTTCTGGTGGCGAGGTGGGCTCCGCGAAAACCGCGGCTTGCAGTTTGGTCATACCGGCTTCCATCCCCAGCAGGCGAGCTTTCTCGTTCAGCGCAATCACCCGGATCAGCGGGGCTTTGCCTTCCAGAACAGCCACCGCCCGCTCGCGCAGCAACGGTTCGGCACGAACGATGGCTTCTACCGGAAAATCGGGAACATAAATGCAGGTAAACATAGGATTCGCGTAAGCCGTGATGCCTAAACTCGAAAGCAAACTGTAATTTTTTCTTTCTTCAGCATTGCCTGGCACATCTGCCAGAAAGCAGCCTTATAGCGCCACTGGTAATTCAAAGCTGGTTCCCGCCGACTGTGGAGGTTTGCGCTGCGCCCAGGAGCGCACCATCTCCGCATGAAAGCGCATTCCACGAAACAGTGCCGGGTGCGTTCCCGCTCTCTCTTCTGGAGAGCAAGATGGACAATCGCGGCTTGCTGGAAAATCCTGTTCGGAGTCTTCCCGGAACAACCCGGCCGGCGACGCTGACGAAAATTGGACCACTTGTCCTGCTTCCTTCGCTGCGGGCTGTAATCTAACCTGCGACGACCCGGTGCAATCCGAGGCGCAAATCGCATCTGCGCGCAGCCGCAACACCAGCGAGGCGCAGGTTTTCGCGCAGGCCTCGTGCTCGATCAACAGCAATACGGTGGAGGTTGGCTCGACCGCGCGGCGAAATCGAAACCACGAGGTGAGCGGAACTTTGCGTACGCTTTCCACCGGAATATCGCCCAGATCGAGCACCACCATGCCGAAGCCACCGGCCTGGAGAAGCAGGTCGGTAACCTTCAGCACTTGTTCCAGCACGCCTCCATAGGCAAATCCGGACCCGGTCTTCGGGCGGGGGGCGGAGCTCAATCGGCTGTTGCAACGCACCCACAACAGCCGTTCCAGATCGACTCCGGCCGCTGCGGCCGAGGTCGGATCGAAGCTGTCGCTGGCGTCCACCAGCGCGCATACCTCCTGCTTGCGAGTGGCTCTCGCCAGCGCAGCCAGCATCACCCCGGTCCGTCCCGAAGAAGCCGTGCCGGAAATTTCGGTGAGCGCGCCGCGCGGCAACCCGCCGGTAAGCGAATCGAGGACCGGAATTCCCGTCAAAACCGTGAGCGGGGCAACTCGCTCGCGCAGCAGCAGGCTGGAGGCGAGACGCTCGCCCAGCGAAAACTCGATGTGGGCGCGCAGCGCGGAGCCACCGCCGGGGGCGAACGCCGGCTTGGCATGGAGTGGACTGAATGCGACAGAAGACATAGGGCTCTCTCGGCGGCGAGGCGAATAAGGGCTTTTTGCTTTCGCTTTTTATTCGCCTAGAGATGAGATTCTGCGCCGGGGAACCCAGGTTGTCAACCCCACAGGAAAAGCAGCTCGGGAAGCGGCTTCGCGATTAATTTTTGCGATTTGAGTTCCTTCGCACGCACTCGAGGAACGAGGCCGGAAAACGTGAACCGCTCCCGTCGAAAACAGGAGCGCCCCCTACAGTTCCGCGCGTCCGGAGACCCTGATGAACGCTGGGGATTTGTTATAATTACGTGAGTCTTTCCAGCGTGGCGCTATCGTCTAGGGGTTAGGACGGAAGATTCTCAATCTTCAAACCCGGGTTCGATTCCCGGTAGCGCTACCAGCTATCATCCGCTAAAGCCCGCTAAATCAGCGGGTTTTATTTTGCCCCAAGCACCTTGCTGACATTCCCTAGCGCCAATTGACGCGCATCGTGGTACACAAAATGGTATACAGCACATTTGTCTGCGAATACGCTAAGGGTAAAATCCGCTTAGAACAGTGAGAAAAACAGTGAGATGGCTAACCTGCAAAATTTGAAGTCGTGGAAACCGGGTGAAAGTGGAAACTTGAAGGGCCGACCTCGGACGAAGCCTCTTACCTCAGAACTGGAGCGTCTCTTGGTGGAGGAAGCTCCAAAGGCCCACGGTCAAAGCTGGGCTGTCGTGATTGCCGAAGCGCTTCTTAAGAGAGCTCGGAAAGGCGATGTCCGGGCGTTCGCGGAAGTTGCTAACCGCCTTGATTCCCGTCGATTCATAGGCGTAACCCGGGAAGGAATCCGGCCCCCCCAAGGTCCCAATATCTCGCATGGCTCCATTCCGCCAAATAAAGCCATGTACCGATTGGCCTAGAAAGGAATAAGGGTCGATCGGCCCGGGCACGGTGGAGACACCAACAATCTCCCCAGCGTCATTCACCGACATCGCCCAGCTCTCATAGCCGCCTAAAGTGCCCAGGTCGGCGATCCTTCGATTTTTCCAAAGGACTGCATGCAAGGCCGGTCCGCCAGTAATGGGGTCGTTTTGGTCAGTCACCGAAAGCCCGGTGATCCATCCCAGTTCGTTGACTCCCGTTCCCTGGCTGCTGTTGACTCCCGGTAGCGCTCCCAAGTCGCTGCGAACACCTTCTCCTAGCCGAAACGTGTGGGTTACGTAGCAGTCGCCGGTGAACCCGAAGCAGTTGGGATAATCTGGGTCCGTTTCCGGCGTGTCGGCCGATCCAGTGAGTAGTCCGTGATCACTGAGGATCTTCGCTCCGACACCAATTCCGTTGTTGGTGGTCAGCTCACTTGCCGGACCGCCAAACGTGCCCATGTCGATCAAGCGGTACGTTTGGTGCCGATGATGATGAGGCACCATGTTGTCTTGCGCTACCAGCCCGATCGTCATTGCCAGCGAGGCCAGCAGAGATAATTCGGCTTTCCATATCCAAGTGCTCAGCTTCATAAATTGTCCTTTCTTAAGCTCGCAATACGTGAAGAGTGGGAGGTCTTCCCTTCCACCGCGATAGATACCCGAGTTCGCAGTCGCTGATCAGTACGGTTCCTCCTGCGCTGGCAGGCCTCAGACTTGAAATGTCCCAGGGGACGGTATCGGGAGCGTTCGATACCGGTCTCTCGCTAAATTGGGAGGAGTTTGCGCCTATAGCAGCTCAAAAGAAATGCACTGGCGGTGAACTGTGGGTGAATCGTGGGCGCGTCGACAGGGGGGCCACCGCAGGGGCGGAAATGCCGCTGGCGCTTACCTGACAACGACTTGCGCGTTGTCAAACAGATGTATTGCAGCGCAAAACCCGCTAGGCACCAGCCCATGCGGAGAGTAGACTGTCGCCAACCGCTCCCAGCCATCCCGAAAGTCCAGGAGAGAGACGCTGCCAGACTGCGTGCGCCTCGGAGCCTTCGAGGCGGCTGGTTCGCTTGATGTATAGGAAAAACAAAAAATCCGCTCTGATGGAGAATTCAACCGAGAAGCCATGATGCGCGTTGTTCGTACGAATCGAGGCGTGGCTTACTCACATCCGACAAGAGCGTTAGCCCATTCACGGAAATTGAACAGGACCTTCGTCTCAAGACGCAAGCCTGTGGAGCAGTTTGTCGCTGCAAGTGGCGCTGGAGAGATTTACTTCAGGCGTGCGCCGAAGGCTGTCGAGTCAACCGGCCACTCCAGGTCATCCTATTACCGAGTTTATCGACAAGAGGATCTACTCCGAAATCCCGGCGTATGGATTGAGTTCTTCCCCGAAGCGGTGCTGGTCCAAGCTACTAGCGGGCTTTTCTGCGGCACACCAAGCGGCAACCCCGGTCGGCGGGCGTGATCTTGAAAACCGTACCTAACTATCAGACCCAGCCCAACTTTATCGTGGCAACAACCTGATGCAAGACCTAATTCAAGGCTTGGTATTCCGATTTAGCGGCTTTAAGGACGGGGATTTCAGAATCGGCATCTTTCCATAGCGCAAAGAAATCCTGGTAGGACTTACGGGCGGCCGGCTTGTCACCAAGCATGGCTTGCGCACGTCCTAATTGCAGGTGAGCCAGGGGAGCCAGTACGGAATTCCACACCACTCCCTGATGGTCGAGTACCTTTTGAAATTCCACGATCGCCTGGCGCGCCTGCCCTGCCTGTAGATAGGCTTGCCCGCGGACATAAGCCGGATACAAGGCGCGCAGTGAGCGCGTCACTCCACCTGCGGACGGGTTGCCCACTTCATAAGGCAAGGCTGCCTGCAAGACTTCTACTGCTTTGCCGGGATTGTTCTGGTTCAATTCGATGGCAGCTCGAATGACGGGCAGCGAATAACCTTGCACCATGGTATCCACGAGAAATTCCTGATTGAGCTGGTCGGCGAATTTCTGTGCTGGGGCGAAATCTCCGATGCGAGCGTAGGTCATGGCTGCCGCGGCTTGTACATTCTTGCCGGAACTCAGCGCCAGAGCTTCCTCTGCCTTCTTACGCGCACGATCGAAGTTGCCTATCTCGGCCTCCCGCAGCGCCTCGTTCGCTCTGCAATCGGCCGCGCTCTCCGGCGAATTTGCCTGCTGAGCGGTCTCCACGGCTTGATTGGAAAACTCGCGAGCGCGCAGCAGACGGCCATGATAGGCCTCTGTGTCCGACTGGGCTGACAGCATCCAGCTTTCTACTCCCGCCCTCCCCTTCGTCCAATGCAGATTTTCTTGCATGACCGCATCATTACCCTGAAGAAAGGCCATGAAATATCCCAACTCGCGGAGATAAGGCACATCCTCCCGGTGCTTGCGGATGACTTCCAGGACAGATTGCGCTTCATCGAAGCGGTTCAGGCTGGCATAGACTTCCACCAGGTTGTCGTCGGTGCTGCCGGCCAGTCGCAAGCGCTCGCGCAGTTCCTCGGCCGCCTTTTCATACTGCCCCGTCTCGTCATATAGCGTCCCCAGCGTCGCGTAAGCAATCTCGTCCCCAGGATAAGTTTGAATCCAGGCAGTGTAAGTATGGATGGCCTTCTCCAGTTCCCCGGTCGCGAACGCGTAATACAGGCCATCGATCAGGAAGCGCTCTCTCTCGCTCACGCGGTCGCGTAGTTCGAAAGCCTTCTTGTAGTTTTCTATCGCCAGGCTGTCTTCGCCGGTATTTAGATAACAGGAACCCAGCGCGGCGTAAGCGGGGGCGAAGTTAGGATCAAGCTCGAGGGCGCGCTTGAGGTAGGGAATCGCATCTTCGTCGCCGGTCATTTCGGCCCGGCGGGCCTGGGTAAAAGCCTTCAGCGCTTCGAAGGACGAGGTCGTAACTTCTTCCAGCGGCTGGTTGTAACGCTGAACGGATGCCAGCGATTCTCCTAATTTTTCTCGCAAAGCCACACTGGTCTGTCCCAAGGCGTTCAGCACCCGGTCCTGGCTTTCCGCCTTGCCTTCGACACTCGCCAGTGGTTGATCGGTCTCGCAGTTACGCGCCGTAAGAGTAATGATGTACTGGTCACTGGGCCGTGAAATCGAGCCGGTCACATAGGCTTGACTACGGTTTCGTTGGCATACCTCGCGAGCTAAAGCCTTACTCAAGCGCTCGCCCGTCGGCCTGTCCATCAGCTTGAGGGTATTAGCAATTTTCCTATCGGAAAGGACGTTCAAGTGGGGCGATTCTTCAAGTTTTAGAGTGAGCGCGACTTTCAGGGTGTTGTCGAACAGGTCAGTGCCGGTTGTATTGTTGAAGTCGGCCACGACAATGGTATCGTGCGGAGCCAACGCGTTGGCCTTTTGCGAATGCCAATAGATGGCGCCGACGACAAGAACGAAAGTCACAGTAGCGGCCCAGGCCAGGGACCGTGGGGTGCGGCGTTGGGCAGTTTCAGCGACCGACTTCGCTTCTGCCTCGGGCGATGTGGTACTCGCCGAAATTGTCTCAGGTCCCCGGGCGACTGCGGCCGCGCTGCCCCCGGAGGTCGAGGCGGCAGGAGCCATGACTGGTGTGGGGACCGCAATGCGAGCCAGGGGACTTGACTGCGACTCCACTACATTAGGCGGCGGAGCCTGCACTGTCTTGGTCGTCACCGGCGCCAGGAAGCGGTATCCTCGCCGCGGCAGGGTTTCGATGTACAGCGGATGATCGGGATTGTCGGCCAGCACCGTGCGAATCTGCTTAACACACTGGTTCAGCCCGTGGTCGAAGTCAACATAGGTTTCACTGCCCCAGATTTGCTGCTGGATCTCCTCGCGAGTAATGATTTGTCCGGCTTGGCCGGCCAACAATGCCAGGATACGGAAAGGCTGAGGCGAGAGTTTAAGGGGTATGCCACCTTTCCGCAGTTCCTGCGTATCGAGATTGAGCTCGAACAGGCCGAAGCGTAGAAGTTTCTGCGTGGCGCCCAAGCAACAACCTCGCGAAGCATTGATTTGGCCGGGATTATATAACGCCCGCCATCTCCCCACCGTAGTTTTTCTTATTGATATCTACAACTAACCTGCCAGCCTTCAGCTGTTTAGCCGCTGACCTCCAACTTACCCCCAAATGAGACCGCAAGTATTGATGCTGCCGGGCAGGTGGCGCATTGTGCATCCACGAAAGCGAAAAAAGGGGACAAAAGGCCGACGCTTTCGTGAAGGCAGGTTCCCGGAGGTGGGAGAAATGTCCTGCTTCCGGGAATGGGTAGAGCCAACGAAGGTACCCAGGTCAGAAGACAGAAGAGGGACAGACGAGGAGGTCAACATGAAGTCACAGATGATCCACACGCGCAGCGCAACGTTGGGAGCGTTTCTAACCTTGGTTCTGTTGTCCTCACCGCGCCGGGAGGCGATGGCCGGCAGCGGGTCCGCCCGTTGCGAATCGAGTTCGGTTTCAGCTTCCCTGTTTGCCGCGCCAATAACCGAAACGGTGACGCTTGGCGAATTGAACGTAGCTCGCCGTCCTATAAGCCTTGGACCATTCCTGACGTTAATCCTCAATGCTCGGCAGAACGCCGCACCAGCCTATGCGGCAGATCAGACCTTGTTGCAGCTTCGGATCGTAGCTGGTTAGCGGCCCGAACATCACAGCGAGTCGAATGACACGGCAAAAAACGGGGAATCGTTACCGTCGCCAGGCAACGACAAATCCCAAGCAGTTAAACCAGCGACACTTCGTCGCGCCACAACCATGACCATAAGGAGGTCACAATGAAAACCCTGCACAGCAAGTTCGCCCCCGTAACCATCGAAACCACCCCCAGCTCGGAAGACCTGATGAAAACACGGCACTCTTCCCCACTAAAGCTGATGATGTTGTTGACGGTGGTCTTCGGTCTCATGTTGTCGGCAGTTGCCCAGGATGAAGTCGTCGGCGGATCGGGCACCACGTATCAGAACCCATTGCAGCTGGCTCAAAAAGCCTGGTATCCGGCCAACCTGTCCGCCGTGTTGCAGGGGACGTATTACAACTTCCGCAGTCCGGGCGGGATGGTGTTCGACGGTTCCAACCTCTGGATAGAACATATCGCCACCGGCGTTAATAAAGTGGACAAAGTGCGCGCGAGCGACGGACAGTTGATCGGCAGCTATTCGGTAGGTACCACCTCCACCAGTGCGAGTCCTGGCGTGTTTGACGGAGTTGACATTTGGCTTCCGGATCACACGGTGGGTAGCAGCACCGTATACCGCACTGTTGCAGCCACCGGAATGCCGGACACCTCTTGCAATCTGGGAAGTGCGGCAACCTGGCCTGATTCGGCAGCATTTGATGGACAGTACATGTGGGTAAGTACCAATACCGGATATGTGGTCAAGGTCAATGCGCGAACCTGCCAGATCTCCTGTACTACCGCCAACCTGGGGTCCAGACTCTATGACCTGGCCTACGATGGTACCTACATGTGGGTTACGGCCGTATATTCGAACGCGGTATTCAAACTTAACAGCAACTGCTCGCAAGCTTCAGGTTCACCTATCGCAGTTGCGGGTGGGCCGATTGGTATCGTTTACGACGGCACCAACCTCTGGACGGCCAACCAGACTGGACAGAGTGTGAGCCGCATTGCCGGGGGCGTCGTGACGACTTATGCCCTGGGGTACACTCCGTGGGAGATCCGATATGACGGCGCTAACCTTTGGATTACCGACTACACCGCCGGGAAGGTCAGCATTATGTCGGCGACCCATCCAGTCGCCAATCCGCCGGCATATCAGACGTGCGGGTCTGCGTCTTCCAGTCCTCTCGGACTCGCATTTGACGGCACCAACATGTGGGTGGGCTGCGAAGGCATCAACGCCATCGGCAAAATGTAGCCGTACTCTCCGCAGAATGGCCAGGCCGGTGCCTTACGACACCGGCCCTTTTTTTTTGAAAGGGCCGCCGGAATCTGTTTCTGCAAGCCAGCCTCGCTTCGGCGGGCCGGCTTCATGGGGAAATTGCAACACCTTAAGTGCGGCTCGGCCCCGGAAGGACTATGCTGCGTATTCAGGGCACTGCATATAGAACTGAGGAAAATTGGAAAGATCACGAACTGCAAGAGCGCCGAACCTTACCGCTTCCCAGCGGCAACCAGTACTTGAACGTCGTCGCAGGCTAAAAATGGCGGTGTCGGCTCACGCCTACGTGCGCGGCAACACGCTTAAATTTTACGAGTGGCTGGAATCGCTTAAGCGAGGAACTCTGCCGGAAGGCCCGGCCATCTGGATTTGCGGCGACTGTCACGTTGGAAACCTTGGACCCGTGGCCAGCGCAGAGGGCATGGTCGAGATCGAAATCCGCGACCTCGATCAAACCGTGATCGGCAATCCCGCTCATGATCTCATTCGATTGGCACTTTCACTGGCTACTGCGGCTCGCGGGTCTGACCTGCCAGGCGTTTCCACCGCCCTCATGATGGAGGAGATGATTGTCGGGTACGAACAAGCGCTGGTTGACCCGAAGGAGAAAACAAAGCCCTCAGGGAAGGACACGGAACCGATTCGGTTCGTCCTCAAGCAAGCGTTGAAACGCAAATGGCGACATCTCGCGGAGGAACGCATTGAGGATGTGAAGCCATCAATACCCCTCGGTAAATGCTTCTGGAAGCTCACCAGCAACGAGAAGCGAGAGATTTCCCGATTGTTCGGCACGGAAGATGTTCGCCGGCTCATCACCTCATTGCGGCACCGAAAGAACAAAAGCTCCGTCGAGGTCCTGGATGCCTCCTACTGGATGAAGGGGTGCAGCTCGCTCGGTAAACTGCGCTTCGCTGTACTCGCCGAGATCAGCGGCAAGAAAAACGATTTATGCCTGGTCGATATCAAGGAAGCCGTTTGTGCGGCCGCGCCTTGCGCCCCGCGGGCGAAAATGCCGCGGGATAATGCCGAGCGAGTCGTCGAAGGCGCCCGCCATTTGTCGCCTTACCTGGGCGATCGAATGATGGCGGCTCGGCTGCTGGGCAAGCCGGTGGTTCTGCGCGAACTGCTCCCCCAGGACCTGAAGCTGGAAATGGAGCGGCTCACTCGTGACGAGATTGTTGGGTCGGCCCGCTTCCTCGCCGGAGTTGTCGGAAAAGCCCACGCCAGGCAAATGGACGAGGAAACGCGAACCAAGTGGCTGGCCGATTTGCAGCGCGGCCGTTCCAAGAATCTGGACGCGCCGTCATGGCTGTGGACGAGCGTCGTAGACCTCGTCGCCAGCCACGAGAAAGCCTATCTCGAACATTGCAGGCAGTACGCATTATCTGCCGCTGAATAGGAAGTCCTGCCTTGCATGGGTAAGACATGTCCCCCCTAGAGAAGAGGCCAAACCATTTTTTCTCCGGGGCTTGACCCCATTGAGGGATACGAAGGAGGAACCAGGTTCGCTAGGATGTAGTAGCGGTAGCAGCACCGCTCATCTTCGCAAGGCTTCAGTGCCGTTGTGTTTTTCGCACCTGCGCCCAACGGGAAAGCCGAAGGTCAAGACAGAGAGAATCATGCACGTTCTGGTAACAGGTGGGGCAGGCTACATCGGCAGCGTGGTCGCCGATCATTTACTACGCACCGGTCATAAAGTAACCGTGCTGGACAACTTGTGCATGGGATGGCGCGAGGCGGTTCCCCACGAAGCTGAATTCGTCCTGGGAGACACGGGAGACGCTGCCGCGCTGGACAATGTATTCGGCCGCCGCCCTTACGATGCGGTGATGCACTTCGCGGCGTTTATCGAAGCCGGCGAGTCAGTCGTCGATCCAGGGAAGTATTTCGAGAACAACTCCGCGCAGACCCTCACTTTGCTGCGCGCGGTCATAAAGCACAACGTTCCCCGCTTTGTGTTCTCGTCGACGGCCGCGGTCTACGGCGAACCAGTGCGCATCCCGATCGACGAAGAACACCCATTGTCGCCGACCAATCCCTACGGTCAATCCAAGCTAATGGTGGAACAGATGCTCTCCTGGCTTGGCCGGGCCCATGGCCTTCGCTATGCCTGCCTGCGCTACTTCAATGCCGCCGGAGCTACCCCTGAACGCGGCGAAGCCCATCGCAGCGAAAGCCATTTGATCCCGTTGATTCTGCAAGTTCCCCTAGGACAGCGCAAAGCCATATCGATTTTTGGCACCGACTACCCCACTACAGACGGCACCTGTATCCGCGACTACATCCACATCGAGGACTTGGCGGCGGCTCACGTTCTTGCGTTGGAAGGACTGACCCGGCACGAACAGCTCATCTGTAACCTGGGAAGCGGCAACGGCTTCAGCGTGCGGGAGATGATCGCTGCGGCTCGCAAGGTGACGGGATTCGATATTCCCGTGGCCGAATGCCCGCGCCGGCCCGGTGATCCTGCGGTCCTGGTGGCCAGTTCAAGCCGGATCCGCGAGCTGCTGGGATGGAGTCCGAAATACACCTCGATTGAAGGCATCATCGAAAGCGCCTGGCGCTGGCACAAGTCCCACCCCAAGGGTTATGGTTCGTAGCCTCGGTTCGGTTTAGCTTCTCTCCAGCTTGATATTCAAATGACATATTGAAATTTGAATAGATTGCCGATTCAAAATCCATTTTTCTGTAACATTCCTGTGACAACCGCTGCAAAACATTGAATCCTTGATGTTTGTCTGTCTAGGGATGGTGGAAGTCAGAGTGCAACTCCTGCCTTAATTACTTTGCGCCGTCGGGTTTTTGGTCTTTCGCCGTACGCTGTTGAAGTCTCTGGCCGAACGTAACTTGCGTTCCTTCATGGACAGGGGCATGTCTCTGAATTCACAGCTGGTGCATTCGCGCGCCGTCCTCCCGTCTATTTCCCCCACAGTTTCTGTCACCCGGTCTAAGGAGCACCTTATGAAGAAGCTGCTGTTGCTCTGTTTCTGCACGCTGATGTTGGCGAGCTTTCTTGTGGGTCAAGAGACGACCGCAAGTCTGAATGGAACCATCACCGACGCCTCCGGAGCTGTGGTACCCAAAGCCCAGATTGTTGTCACCAATCCGGCTACCGGCTTCACCCGCGATGGCGTGACCGGAGCAGCGGGAGACTACAACATCACGTTCCTCGCTCCCGGAACATACGACATGAAGGTGATGGCGACGGGATTTACGACCGTGGAACAGAAAGGCATTACCCTGCTGGTCGGGCGAGCCGTCACCTTGAATCAGACGCTCAAACCGGGCGGCGCCAACGAGGTGGTCGAAGTCACCTCAGCGCCTCCGATGATCGAAACCACGGTCTCGAACGTGGTTGGAACAGTATCCCCAACCGAGGTCTCTAACCTTCCTATTCTTGACCGCAATTTTTCCGGGCTGGAGACGCTGATCCCTGGAGTTCGCCAGGCGGAAGGATTTGACCCGACCAAGACGCGCGTGGGCAACATCAGCGTCAACGGCGGCGACGGCCGGCAGGTGGATACTTCCGTGGATGGCGGCGACAACAAGGACCTCGTCGTCGGCGGACTGGTGCAGAACTTCACCATGGAAGGCATTCAGGAATTCAACGTCTCCACCAACCGTTACACGGCTGAGGCAGGACACTCGGTGGCGGCGGTGGTCAACGTGGTGACCAAGTCGGGCACCAACAAGATTCACGGTTCCGCCTTTGCCCTGTTCCAGAACAGCGCCCTGGATAAGAACGATTACTTCACGCTGCAAAGTTGTGCCCAGAACGATATCTCCTCCAGCAACTGTCCCAAGCCATTGCTCCACCGTTATCACTACGGCGGTTCGATCGGCGGCCCCATCATCAAGAACAAGCTCTTCTTTTTCGGCGCCTTCGAACAGAAGCGCGAACCGGGCAACCTGGTGGTGAACCCCAGTACCCCGCCCGATCTCGCACAGTTTGCCGCGCAGACGGCGGGTTTCGCCGGCGGCCCCTATGCCTACCCGGTTTACTCGCTGCCGTCGCCTTATATCGACACCTTAGGCACCGTCAAGATGGACTGGACGATCAACCAGCAGCAAAGCCTGTTCCTCCGTTATGGCGGCCAGAAATGGACGACTTCGAACGATCAGCTGGGAGCTATCTTCACCACTGACGGGACCCAGGGCAACAACGACATCAACAACTTCCATGACCTGGCGTTTCAGTGGAACGTGACGGTGTCGCCGACCAAAGTGAACCAGTACACGGCGCACTTCCAGGACATGGTGAACATTATTCCGCCGCTGCCCACGCACACCTTCACCTATCCGCTGGTGAATGGCGGCACGGTCACCAATCCTTACATTCTGTTCTCCGACGGCAACAGCGTAGGCCTGAACCCCAACGTTCCGCAGGAGACCCTGATCCGCAAATATCAGTTCGCCGATACCTTCACCTGGACCCATGGCGTCCATAACTTCAAGTTCGGCGGCAACTGGATCTACTTCTCCAAGATGGGCGGCTACTTCTACTCGCAGCTGGGCTATTCGATGATCTTCTGGGACAACCCTCTCTGCATCGAAGCTGGAAGCTGTCCGGGTGGAACCGGCGGACTGTATCCGCAGGGAATCTCGACGCCGGGCGCAGTGCAGGAAATCCTTTTGAACGGCGGCAGCGGTTCTACTGCGCAACCACCGTGGAGCTCGATCGGACTCTTCTTCCAGGATGACTGGAAGGTGTCACCCCGCCTGACGTTGAATCTAGGCCTGCGCTGGGATGCCAACGCCGACTTCCTTCAACCACAGTTAGGCAGCAGCCTGAGCACCAGCAACAAGGCGATCTACGATTTACGCCAGGTGATGTCGAATCCTAACTTCCCCACCAGTGATCCGGGCGCGCAGACCATCAGCTATCTGGTGGGCAACACCGGCAATCTGCAGCGCACCACGTCTGACTGGCGGGAGTTCCAGCCACGCGTAGGCTTTGCCTGGGACATCACCGGCAGCGGCAAGCAAGTGATTCGCGGCGGCTACGGCATCGCCCGCGACCAGGTCTTCCAGAACATCACGCTGTGGTCGATCCAGCAGTCGCAACCCACCATCTACCAGGCCGTGTTCGATCAACTGGGATCGGCCCCTCCGGGCACTGGCGGCTGCACGACCACCCCGGGACCGGTTAATCCTTGTACCTTCCAGTTTGGCGTAACGCCGTTACCGGTCCCGCCGCCGCCCAGCGGCGATCTGGCTTTCGGCGCCGTTCCTCGCATCACCAGCCCAACCATCACCGATCCCTGGTCGCAGCAGTTCGGATTAGGTTATGCATGGCAGATTAATTCCGACTACGCTTTCTCGGCTGACTACGTTCACATCCTGGGCACGCATGAAGAACGCGTGATCAACCAGAACCCGGTGATCGACAGCGTTTGTAACCCGGCGTACGGCGGCAATCCGGCTAATCCGCGTTGCGTGAACGGCACCGGCACCCGGTTGATGGACTACGCTTTTGCGCAAACCGGCGTGGGCGCGGGGCGCTTCGCCCAGATGTACGACTACAGCACCAACAACCGGTCGTTCTACGATGGCATCAACCTGCAGCTCAGGAAGCGCATGAGCAAGCGCTTCATGTTCCAGGTGAGCGACGTGATTTCGTGGTCGCGTTCCTGGGGCGGTTTCCCGGTGGCTTCCTACGGAGGCAGCGGCCTGGCCATTACGCCGGAGCAGCAGTTCGCGTCGAACGAGTTCAACTACACCAACTTCGACGAGCGTAACCGCTTCGTTGCCAGCGGCGTGTTCAACTTGCCTTGGGGATTCTCGCTGGCGCCGATCTTCACTGCCGCTTCAGCGCGGCCTTACAGCTTCATCGCGGGCAGCGACGTGAATGGCGACGGTCGCCAGGCTCTCGACCGGGTCTGCGTGGGCAGCACCCTGACCGACCCCATCACCACTCCGGGCTGCACCATGATCAAGCCCAATACCCTGCGCGGAATTCCCTTTGTGCAGATGAACCTGCGTGCCGACAAGTCCTTTAACCTGGGCGAGCGCGCGCAGTTGCTTCTGTACTGGGAGTTCTACAACCTGTTCAACCGGGCAAACTTCTGCAACAGCTACGAGGAGAGCTCGGCCGCCAGCAACTTCAACACGCCCCAGTCGTACTGCAATGGACCCAGTAACGCGGCCTACGCCGGCATCTCCGGATTCGGCGCCGCCGCGGTTCCGTCGTTCAGCAGCCAGTTCGGCTTCCGTTTCAACTTCTAAGGTTGTTACCTGATTCGGCGAAAGGGCGCTCCCACGGGCGCCCTTTTTCTTGCCCGGATCTGACTCAAAACTGACGTTTCGGCCTTGCACCGCGGCCTGACGGCCGGTGTGCCAAAGCGGAACAGCCGTTTTCGACCACAACAATCTGCAAAAATCACCCGGAAACTGAAAGAAATCAATGGCTTCGCGTTGCTATGGTGCAGCAAGTGGAGTTGATATGAAATGCGATCTGGCACCAGCCACTCACGAGGAGACGTTAGCCGCGCAAGAGGCACACGCCTGCTTCAAGCAGGCTTCGGGACAAAGATCCCCCCTTCATTTTCATCTCTTTCAGGAGCCGGGCGGCACACAGTCTTGCGTCTGTATGCGGTGCTTGCTGACCGTCACGATGCGGCGAGACCACCATCAGGGGATACGCGCCTCCGGGTACGTTCGGGGGTTATCGGCTAACCACGCCAGGAGGAGTTTCAACACTCCGACGGCTCGTTCGCCAAGACTGCAAAGAGTATTGCCGGAGAAAATCAGAAGCGGCTGAATCACTTGGAAACGTGGTCCACCAGCCATGACGTCTCAGGTCGTTCGACATAATGCCCGATGTACTCCCCCGACACCGGCTGCTCAATGCTATGAGAAGGAACAGGTGTGTCATTCCTAATGGCTGACGGTGAAATCGATAACGCGATCCGGCTGTGGCTGTGGTCCCGCGAGGTCTGCCGCCGCCAGCCCGGCACGGACGCCGAGGAAGCGTTCGTGGAGGCGGAGGCTCGACTGCTCATAGCCTTCACCCGCGACGCGCCGGCCAACAACGACCTGGTTTATCCGTCGTTTCAGGAGTTTCTGCGCAAGCTCGCGGCTGATTCGGAAGAATCGGATTCAGGCGGGGAGGCGTGATGAAACATCTTTCCCAGGGAGCAGCTTAAACCATTCATGCCCACGGCCATGACTCGTCTGCGCTTTGCCTTATTCCGGGAACCTGGCGGTGGGTTCGCTTGTATTTGCCGGAGCTGCCTGCTGACCGTCGCCATGAATCCGGAAGTGAGGGACCTGGAAGCGTGCCAGCGGGACCATGCCTGTCCTGCTGACGGCAGCGACTGCGCGCGGAATGTCATTCAACGACAAGTTCGAATCCGAACTGCGGGTAGGCGCAGGAAAAGACTTCAGATTCGAGTGCTTGCTGGTTCGCGCTGACCGCCGCGACCGCAGAAACTCGGGAGCGATATGAGCAGCGGCGTTAAGAACCGTTAGGCGAGGGCGTGCAATAAGTCGTGGGGACCATCGCTCCACCAAATGCCCGGAGCGGCGGGGTTCGCTCGCTTCTGAAAATCATAGCCGAGCCTTTGCAGCTCTTCCAGGACAGCGGCGATGGCCGGCGCAACAGCTTGCTCCACGGCAGGGCTCAGCGTTGGCCCGGGCTCGCAACAGGCTGCGGCAATACCCACCAGCAAAACATGATCGGGCGTGGCGCCCATCATCTCCGCTGTCAGCAGGCACTCCGACAGCGCGGGCGAATGGGGATCGAGCCTCTGCGCGGGTTCGATGCCGAAGATATCTTCCTTGCGGTACAGAGTGATGGTTCCCGGCGCCTCGCCGCTGGCGACCGAGTCGATCAGGATCACGCTGTGCAGTCCCACGATGCGGTGCGTCAGGTCCAGCGCGGGGGTGCCGAGGTCGACCAGCTCGACATTCTCGCCGAAACTGTAGAACGCCTGCAGGATCTCGAGGACGTACGGACCGACGCCGTCATCCCCCAACAGCACGTTGCCAATGCCGCCGATGAGCGACTTTGTTCACAGGATCTTCACCTTGCTGATCTTGCTTGCCCGAAGGATCGAAGGTGTGGCACGCGCAGGCCATGCACGGATCGAAGGAGTGCACGGTCCGCAGGACTTCCAGCGGCTCCTCCGGACGTGCGAGCGGCGTATGCAGGAGCGAGGCTTCGTAAGGGCCGTGGGCTCCAGCTTGATCGCGGGGGCTGGCGTTCCAGGTGGAAGGCACAACCGCCTGGTAGTTCTTGATCTTCTGGTCCTTGATCACGATCCAGTGCGAGAGAGTTCCGCGCGGGGCTTCGTGCGTGCCGACGCCTTCGACTTCATGCGACGGGAAGTACCGGCTGGATTGAAGACTGTGTAGTCGCCCTTGGCGATATTGTCTGACGAGCAATTGCAAGTGCTGGCCGGCCAACTCGGCGAGCATGCCGGCGCGAATGGCGCGGGCGGCATGACGTCCGAGGGTGGAGTGCAGCATGTCGGGCGTGAGCATGAATCCCGCCGATGGCGGCGATCTTTGTCGATGGCTGCTCCGGCGTACTTTTTTGTGAGTGGGTGACCCTGGGTATAGCCGATAAGAACCTGGGCCAGCGGGCCGACCTGCGCGGGCTGGCCGTTGAAGCGCGGGGCCTTGACCCAGGAGTATTTCTGGTCGCCGTTCCAGCCGGTGAAGTCGGGATCGGTTTCGCCCTTCCACGGATGGAGCGGCTGATCGCCGCGATAGTAGGCGTGGGTGACATCTTCGGTGACACCTGCGGAAATTCCGGATCGGAAGCGGTTTGGAAGCGACGCACACCAGCGAGGTTGCCGTCCTTGAATATAGCCGCCAGGAAGATCGAAGCTGAGAGCCTTGGTGTCGAGCGGGAGATCAGGGACGGCGAGATAATTTCACGCCGCTGCCGATCTTGAACCACTCGGGATACATGGCAGCGACCGCGCAGACGTCGACGAGATAGACCTGCTGCACGAAGCGGGCGACGTCGGCGAGCAGACCGCGGATCATTTCCAGCGGTCGATATCGAGAGCGCCCTGGGTGTCGAGATCGATGGCGTTGGAGACGCCGCCCACCGTCAGGTTCTGGATGTGCGGCGTCTTCGAACCGAGCATGCCGACGATCTGCAGCGCCTTGCGCTGATACTCAAGCGCCTGCACGTAGTGCGAGAAGGCAAGCAGGTTGACGTTGGGCGAGAGATGCATCGCCGGATGTCCCCAGTAGCCGTTGGCGAAGATACCGAGCTGTCCGCTGGCGGCGACGGCGATTGACGCGGTCTTGCGCGGCCTTCAATTCGTTGCGCGAATTGCGCGTCCAGGGCGAGAGGACTCTCGCCAGTTTCGAGCGTGGCCGCCGGATCGGCCTTGGGGATCTGCATGACGTCAACCCAATCGAGCGCCGACAACTGGTAGAAGTGCACGATGTGATCGTGCAGCGCGTGCGCAATCAGGATGAGGTTGCGGATGTACTGCGCGTTGAGCGGAATTTCCAGCTTTAGCGCGTCTTCCACCGAGCGAACGCTGGCCATGGCATGAACCGTGGTGCACACTCCGCAGAAGCGCTGGGTGAAGAGCCACGCGTCACGGGGATCGCGACCGCGGAGGATATTCTCGATGCCCCGCCACATGGTGCAGGAAGCCCATGCGTTGCTGACCGCGTAATTGTCGACCTCCACGTCAATGCGAAGGTGGCCTTCGATTCGGGTGATGGGATCAATGGTGATTCGATTTGCCATATGAGCCTGTCGTTAGTCGCCTGCCGTCGGCTCGGTTTCGTCTTCGCCGAAGTGTCCGTACTTGAAATAGCCAGTCCACCGGATGTAGGGCCGACGGAAGCGGAAATAGCTCGCCATGTCGTGCCACTCATGCAGCGGAGCAGGAAGAATCGCGAGCCGCTTTACCGCGACCAGGAAACCCAGGATACCGAGGGAGATGAATCCCAGGGAGACCAGAATTTCGATGGTGGCGGGAAAGTAGAGCGCCTGCGGATTCGGCCGGAACGCCAGCGTCGTCGGGCTGAAGCGGTAAATCATCCCGCCCAGCGAGCTCAGGATGTATCCGCCAAACATCTTCCGCGGGTCATGACTCTTGACCGAATGCGTCAGCAGCCAGCCGCCGATGGCGATCAGGGCCATCTCCACCCAGAACACGCCGGCAAAGCGATCAAAGCGGAAGGCCGTTCCCAGAACGCCGCGGAACAGAATGTCGAACAGCCTCAGGCCCATCCATCCGAAGATGAGCCACGCGGTAATGCGAGCGGCCTCATCGAGAACTTCCAGGTCCATCGCGCGCTTCCACACCAGGCAGCACAGCATGGTGGTCCCGGCCACGCAACCGAAGGACATGAAGGTGGCCGCTCCCAAATAAAGAATTGGCAGCCACGGCGTTTGCCACAGGGGATGAACCCGCTCGCCGGCCAGCAGCATCAACGCGCCCAGAGACGATTGATGCATGCCCGGCAGCAGGTAGGCTGCGGCGATCAACCACGGAAAGACTTTGTGCAGTGTGCGCTCGATGCGCTCCACCCCGGGACGCAAGCGCGAATCGAAATACCAGAAGCGCTCCAGCACCGGTGGAATGTTTTCAATCGCCAGCGGAATCATGGCGTAGATCGACATGCAGATGGCCACCTCGGCCAGAGGCGAATGCATGTTCCAGCGCCAGGGAAAGACAATCCAGTAGAAGTTCCAGGGACGCCCGGCATCGATGCCCAGCAGAAGCAGCCCGCAAGCGTACGCCAGGAAACTGGTCAGCAGCGCCATGCGCATCAGGGCATGCATTTTCTTGCGGCGGAATACCCAGGCGGCGATGCCAACCGCGAACGCGCCCGAACCCAGGGCAGTCAGCACCATCAGGTTGAAGGTCTTCCAGATGCCCCAGCCATAGGCGTCGTTCATGCCGCTTACCGGGCCGAGGCCGGCCAGTTCGCGGTACGCACTCAATACAAACGCGATGAAAACCAGGCCAGCCAGCACCAGGAAGAACTTGTTGACCACCGGGAATCCGTAAACCGGCACGTCCCGTTCCCAGCGATTGCTGTTCCTCGCGTGTACGCGGCTCATTGCCGGGCTGCTCATAATTGTGCCCTCAATCCGGTATCTTTCTCGCGCTCGTGGGCTTCCTGCTCATGGCCTTTGAGGCTCTTGCGGATCACCTGCACCAGGCCGACGTAAAGAATTGCCGGCAGGGCGAAGTATTGGTAGAAGCGTCTCTGCCAGCGCAACGTCCGGGCAGGGACCGATTCCACTCCCAATTCCGGCAGCCCCAGCTTCTCGAAAGGAACCCGCGACAGATAGAGCGCCTGGGTGCCACCGTTGTCGGTTTCGCCATAGACGCGATCTTCGAAGTAGCGGCCAGGATTTTTCTTGATGCGACTCTTGGCGTCCATCAGCAGGACCGTGCGCGGTCCGAAAACCACCGCACCCGTAGGACAAACGCTGGTGCATCCCGGCTTCAGGCCCTTCTCCAGGCGGGTGCTGCACAGCTCGCACTTGGTGACCCGAGGATTGAAGCCCACCCACTGGAAACGCGGAATGTGATAGGGGCAGGTGATGGTGCAGTAACGGCAGCCAATGCACTTGTCCGCATCCCATTTGACGATGCCGCTCTCGGGGTCTTTGTGCAGCGCCTGGAAGGGGCAGCCGGCAGCACAGGCTGGATCAAGACACTGCATGCACTGGCGCTTCACGAACGAAAATGCCGCTCCGTCTTCCGGCTTGTATAGCTTGATGACGTTGCGGGTCAGGTCGTTGAGATCGTTGGGCGCCTGGTGCAGCGCGTCGCCGCGCGTGTCCGGCGGCGTGTCATTGGCTTCGGCGCAGGCCGCCACGCACGCCTTGCATCCGATGCAGATGCTGGCGTCATACAGCAGGCCGACGGCCGCGCTGGGGACCGGAACTTCTTCCGCTTGCAGCTTATCGACGCCGATGGTCGCGGCGACGGCAACGGATCCGCCCGCCTTCGCCATGCCTGTCAGCATTTCTCGCCGAGTGATGGCCACGTTAGACCTCTTTCTTCTCGGTGGGTTTTTGTTTCGCCTTCTCCGCATGGGCAATGTCGGTCGCCACTCGCTCCACTCCGGCTTCCGCGCTGCTTTGGAAGCGCTGCGAAGCGACCCAGGCTGCGCCTCCGACCACTCCGGCCACTACTCCGACCAGCGCGGTCGCGCCCACTTGTATCTTTCCCGAGGTGCTGAAAATCGGGGGATAGGTGTCGGGCGGTGTCGCCAGGTGGATGGGCACGGTTTCGAAGGTGCCCATCTGCCACACCACGTTCTTCTCGGTGCAACCCATGCAGGGAACGCCGGTACCGATCGGCCACACGCCCGGCAGTTCGTTGAAGGGCTTGGTGGAACAAGCGGCATGGGTTACCGGGCCTTTGCAGCCCAGCTTGTACAGGCAATAACCTTTGCGATGTCCCGCGTCGCCGAAGGAGGCGGCGAAGCGCCCGGCGTCGAAATGCGCCCGGCGGGGACAGTTCTCGTGAATGACGCGGTCATAAGCAAACTTGGGACGGTTGAACTCGTCGAGCTGCGGCAGCTTGCCCATGGTGACGTATTCCAGCACCACGGCCAGCAGGTTGTAAGGATTCGGCGGGCAGCCCGGCAGATTGATCAGCGGCTTGCCATAAATCACCGAGTCGACCCCGACCGCGCCGGTGGGATTGGGATCGGCTGAGGGAACGCCGCCCCACGACGCACAGGATCCGATGGCGATGACCGCGGCCGCCTGGGCTGCGACTTGCTTGACCACCTCGATAGCCGGCTTGCCGCCCAGCTCCATGTAGACGCCGTCATCGCGCGTGGGGAGTGCGCCTTCGACCACCAGCACATACTTGCCGGCATTATCCTGCATCGCCGAACGAAGCGCCGCTTCCGCCTGCGCTCCGGAGGCCGCCATCAGGGTCTCGTGATAGTCGAGCGAGATGACATCCAGGATGAGATGGGCAACGTCGGGAGCCGACGTCCGCAGCAAGGTTTCGGTGCAGCCGGTGCAATCCTGAAAGTGCAGCCAGATGACGGATGGGCGGCGCGCCTTGCTTACCAGTTTGGCGACTTGAGCCACCGTGTTCTTGCTGGTCAGGGTCAGGCCGACCGGCGCCACCACCATGAGCGTGGAGCAAAGTTGCAGGAAACTTCTACGCGATACGCCGCTTTTTTGAAGATGCGCACCGATGGTATCTTTCTCAGCTGTCGACATGAACCGTCTCCCCGAGCAAACTGATCGTCACCTAAAACGAACCTTCGTTAGGTTCGAGCCCACGGCTTGTTTGCATCTCGGCGCTTAGCCAACAAGCGCCCTCAACGCGCACACGTGTTCTCGGATACCTGGGTTCGACTGCGATGGTGAATTCGGGGAAGACTGGCCCGGGATCGTCTGGTTACGGCGAATGATGGAAACGTATAAAAGTGTGTACCAGTGCTGCTGACTGTCCCGGCAAATCTCCCGACTCCCTGCCCGGAACGCCCTCACTGGCATCTCCGGATTATCGAGCCGATGCACTTTTATGCGCTATTCATGACTACCGCTCAGTGATTCCAATCACAGGTTGACGTGATTTGACACCGGACGGTGACCCGGGGCAGGTCCCTTCGCTGCCAGAAACTAGCGGCAAGAGGCCCACGCTGCAGAGCTTTCAGAAAGTCTCTTCGCTTCCTGGAGATTCGACGACAGGTTGCCGCTCGGGCAGGCCAAAACAGAAGAGCGCGTGCACTTTTGGCTTTGCGAACGGCCCGCGTGCAATTTCCCGCAAGATTTTGGAAGACACATCAAATTTGTGGCAGCAAAAGGACCGGGAAGCGAAGTATGTTCCTGCAAGCCCACGGAAAAGATGCCGATGAATATCGCTCTTCTGATATCCGTGCTTCGAGACGATTCTGCTCAGGATCTGATCGAGTACGCGCTGATTGCCGCTTTGATTGCTCTGGGAGCAATTGCGGCCATGAACGGATTGGCCACCGGCATCAGTAACGCCTTTAGTTCGATTTCCAGTGACCTAACCAGCGCCGTAGAACCTCGCCACTAGCGCGTTCTGCTGTGGGGCAGCAGAACCTCACAAGCATTCGGACTGACAGCAACGGCCGAATCCTGGCTACTTTCCTGGGTTGAGCGATTTCAAGTAGGCCAGCACCGCTTCGGCGTCGGCGCGGGTCATATGAAACTTCGGCATGGGATCGCGCAGCGGAGAACCGGTGATCCACACCGCGGTGGTCAGCAGGGTGATCATTCCTTCATCGTTGGCCGGGGGCCGGCCCGCGATACGCGGCGCCAGGATTGGCCAATCGGTGGTCGGCTGCGCCGGCAGGTAAGGCACGGGCGCGCCAGCCAGCCACTTCGAGCGGTCGAGGCTGCCGTCTGCCAGACGAGGCGTGTGGCAGGTCCCGCACATGGCGACATCTTCCACGATGTATTGGCCGCGGGAAGTCGGCGCGTCGCCGCTGGGCGCCGTGTTGGCAACTGTCTTCTTGGCTTGCGCTATGCTGAGGCCGGAACTGCCCAGCAGGATGGCCACACAGGCCCAACGCAACAGGCGTCCGTTTCTGTTTTTGCGCAAGCTGGCTGCACTCGATCTCACAGGAAACATCGCAAACCTCCAGACAGCACTCTTGATCTTAGCCCAGCGCCTGCGAAACGGCGCGGTAGCAAAACGCGGAATTAGTACGAGTAGAATCCCTTACCCGATTTGCGGCCCAGCCATCCGGCATCCACCATCTTGATCAGCAGCGGGCACGGCCGGTACTTGGGATCTCCCAGTCCGGACTGTAGGACTCGCATGATGTCGAGGCAAACATCCAGCCCGATGAAATCGGCCAACGTCAAAGGCCCCATGGGATGCGCCATCCCCAGCTTAAACACTTCGTCCACCGCTTCGGGAGTCGCGACCCCTTCCATTACCGCATACATGGCTTCATTCAGCAGCGGCATGAGCACCCGGTTGGAGACGAATCCCGGAGCGTCGTTTACCTCTACCGGCGTTTTCTCCAGCTTGAGCGCCAGGTCTCTCACCGTGGCAAAAGTCTCGTCGGACGTTGCCAGCCCGCGAATCACTTCAACCAGTTTCATCACCGGCACAGGATTGAAGAAGTGCATCCCGATGACTTTGTCCGAACGGCCGGTAACCGCTGCCAGTTTGGTAATCGAAATCGAAGAAGTGTTGGAACTGAGGATGACCTCGGGACGGCACAACTTGTCGAGATCGCGGAAGAGCTCGGACTTGATCTCGAAGCGCTCGCTGGCTGCCTCCACCACGAAGTCGCAACTGCTTAGTGCTTCGCGTGCGGTTGCGGTTGCAATCCGCGCCAACGCCTGTTCGCGCTGCTCGGCCGTCAGTTTCGCCTTCGCTACCTCGCGGTCCAGGTTCTTGGCGATGTTTTGCATTCCCCGGTCGAGGAAACGTTGTTCGATATCAAGCAGCGTGACCGTATAGCCATTCTTCGCGAACACCTGGGCGATTCCGTTGCCCATGGTGCCGGCGCCGATTACACCAACTGTCTTTATCTCCACAATATCTCCACAATGACTCCTGACCCAATTTCACTCAGCAATACTTTACTAGAACCGCGCTCGAAACCATCACGGATGCAGAGATTGCGCCAGGCTGAGAAGGTTCTGCGGCCTTACCCGTATCAGTCCGCCACGCGGGCTGTCAATGTCTGCCAGCAGAAGAAACGAAATGGCCAGCACCGCCGGAAGCACCATCAGGAAGAAAGCCCTGATCTTGGGACTGGCACGCCGGCTGGCGAAGCCCAACAGCAGATTGCAGCAGATGGCTATGGACATCACCAGCCCCCAGGCGGCGATCGGAATGCGGTTCCACCAGGCGGCCTGGGTGTAACCCTGAGTGTTCAGGACATCGTTCATCCCGGAAACGGCCAGGGCCGACACTGCCGTAGGCTGCGCCATCGCCGGCCCCTTCACCGCCGACCACAGTTCGCTCTGCATCCGCGCGGTTTCAACATTAATGCGCTCAAGCTCGGCCTGGTTTCGGGTTTGGTAAAAAAGGATTCGCTGGTCAAGGTAGGATTTCAATAGCGCCTGTATCTTTTGCGCGCTGTCGGCCGGCAGCAGGTCGGCGCGGACGTACTCCGTCCCGATGGCATTGGCCTCTTCCTCTTCGTAATTCTTGCGCTGATCGTAGCGCCCGATCGCCATGGAAAAGCTGAAGCCTACGATTAAGCCCAGCAGCGTGAGAGTCGCTCCCACAATGAAGCTGAACTCCTCCTTCTCTGCTCCCTCCAGCTCTCTTACGCCGGTCAGCAGACGACATCCAATTTGCGCTGTGCCCCACAACACCAGAAATGACACGATAAAGACAAGTGCGGGATAGTTCATCAAAGCCGTCATCAGCCTGCTCTCTGCTTCGAAGTTACAATCTGTCGCGGACTAATCATGATAGTTACACAGAACCATCCGGCTCACTACGAATAAGGAACGGCGGTGTGTCCTGCCACCCGTACGATTACGGGTTCCATCACCGCAAGTTACGGCTCACCCACCTGGACCAAAGTCGATCTACAGATAATTGTCTTTCCCCTGTTTCTGCTGTATCGTCCCCTAGTTATAATGGCAGCGCCGTTATCGGACGCACGAAGATGCGCCAGGAATGCGGCTCGCCCGGTCTCGATTGGTCCGTTGGGGTTGTCGTGGTTCAAATCTAAATGGAGTGGCATGCACACCATGAACACAAAGATGCTGATTCGTTCGTTAGGGCTTATTGCGGGCTTCCTGATCGCACAGCTTGCGATGGCGCAGACACAGGCGCCGGCCGGTGCACCAGCAGGGGCTACCGGACTTTGTAAGGACGGAACGTACTACACCGGCGCGACCAAACAAGGTGCCTGTAAAGGACATCAGGGCGTGAAGGATTGGTACGCAGCGCCAGCCACCAGCGGCAAGGCGGCAACCTCGAGCACCACTGCGGCGCCGGCCTCGACCACCACCCCGGCAACCACCTCGAAGCCTGCAGCGGGCACACCAACCGCCGCCACTACAACGGGCACCAAATCAACCGCAGCGACATCCTCCGCGTCCAAAACCAGTTCCATGGCCGAAGCGCCAGGCGGAGGTGCAGGGAAAGTTTGGGTGAATACCGCCAGCAACGTCTATCACTGCCCCGGTTCGAAGTACTACGGCAAAACCAAAGCCGGAGCGTACATGAGCGAGGCTGACGCCAAAGCCAAGGGCGCGCATCCCGATCACGGACAGGCCTGCAGCAAGTAGCCTGATCACAGACCAAACATCTCTGGAAAACTTGAAGGCACGACTTCGAGGGAGACATCCCCACCTCAGTCGTGCCTTTTCTTGCAGCCGGCTCAGCCCTGGGAGCTGCGCTCCGCGACCTTGGCCAACGCCACCGATAGCACCGCTCCGCCTAACGTCTTGATCAGCGTCGGGTGCTCGGCATAGAACGAACTCGCTTTGTCGATGATCGAAGGATCGGCCTTCTCGGCATGCGCGGCGAGTTGCTGTACTGCTTCTGGAGAAATCTGCTGCGCCTGTTCGGGAGAAATCGGCGCTCCGCCGGCAGCGCCCCCCAACAAGCCCGCCAGGGCACCGCCTCCGCCCGTCAACTGGCTGAGCACCCCCGGCCCGGCCGAAGCCAGCAACTGGTTCAACATCCCGGCCTTCTGCTCACCGCTCGATTGGCTAAAGAGGCTTCCCAGCATCTGACCAAACGCCGGCGTCTCGTTGGAGCGAAAGGCTGCTGCAAGTCCCTCAGCGATCACGCCTTGCGGCGCGGCCTGGGCTACCTGGTCAAAATGTTCGTGAACCTCGGCCGGCGCCTGCGCCGACCCACTCTGGTATTGACTTAAGACTCCGCTGAGCTGATCCAGTAATCCCATTGGCGTTTCTTTCCCGGCCTGTCAGGCCGTGCTTAACTTTGTGGATTGGCCAGTGCTCGCGGATTTTATCCCTAATACCCCTGTCCGGCAAGTGAACGTCTCAAGATTTGCCGCACAGGGACGCAAGAATACTGAGCGCCTCATTGCACTGCGCACGGTCAACATCGAGATGGGTAACGAAGCGGATGAGGTGCGGGCCAACTCCGTTCGCCAACACCCCGCGTTCGCCCAGTTGGCGCGAGAGGTCGGCTGAGTTCCTGCCGGTTCCGGAGATATCGCAGATTAAAATGTTGGTCTGCACCTTGGCGGGATCGATTTTGATGCCCGGGATAAGCGCCAAGCCCTCGGCAAGAAACTTGGCGTTCGCATGATCCTGGGTCAGCTTCTGCGGACCTTCTTCCAGCGCAATCAAGCCGGCCGCAGCCAGAATGCCTGCCTGCCGCATGCCCCCGCCCAGCGCCTTGCGGTAGATGCGTCCGCGGTCCATCATCGCAGCAGTGCCGACCAGCAGCGATCCCACGGGCGCCCCCAGCCCCTTCGACAGGCAAAACATCACCGTGTCGGCCTTGCCGGTAAGCTTCGCCACCGGAACACCCAATGCGACCGAAGCATTGAACACACGCGCGCCGTCGAGATGCACCGGCAATCCCGCGGCATGCACCTGGTCGCAAACCTGCGTCGAAAATTTCGGGCGTTGTGACCGTGCCGCCCGCCATGTTATGCGTGTTTTCCAGCGATACCAGGCCTGTCTTGGCAGCGTGATAGCTCTTGGTCTTGATCTTCGGCTGGATGTGCTCCCAGGTCAGGATGCCGTCGTCGGCGGAAATCGTGCGCGGCACTACCCCGGAAAAGTGCGCCATCATCGCCATCTCATAGTTGAACAGGTGGCCGCGCTCCTCGCAGATGACTTCCTGCCCGTGATGCGTATGCAGCTTGACTGCGATCTGGTTGCCCATGGTTCCGCTGGGAACAAACAGCGCCGCCTCGCGGCCGAAAATCTCTGCCGCCCGCTTCTCCAGTCGGTTGATGGTGGGATCCTCGGCGTAAACGTCGTCGCCCACCTCGGCTTCAAACATGGCGCGCCGCATCTCCGGCGATGGCTTGGTGACGGTGTCGCTGCGAAGATCGATGGC
>CAWITJ010000010.1:0-224250 GCA_963838995.1 uncultured Acidobacteriaceae bacterium
TGTTCCTCGATCCTAGCCGTTTGCGGCGATACTGAACGGACCGAACGAGTTCCCCAGAATCTCGTCGATGCAATCGGCCAGGTCGCACAGCACGCCCGACTCGTCTACATCGAGCGTTTCCGCGTGGAATTTCCGAAGCTCCCACATGGTGTCTGCAAGACGCCTGATCGATATGGGTCCGCTATTGATCAGAGGCCAGCAATGCATCAGATAGGCGAGCGGAATGACGTTCCTGTTCTCGCACCATGAATCGAACAAGCGCAGGCAGATAGTGTGGATATGCTCCACCGCATTTTCGCGCTCGGACAGATACGGAATCATGGTGGATAGCCGGTAAGACCCATTTTGATGCTTCAGAGTCTAGGCGGCTGACGGATATTACACAGTCAGGAAACGCGGAAAATGGACAGGGACGTATGCTGATTTCCCTGTCAGAAAATCCTTACCGGAAAAAGGATAAGGAATGCGATGACTAGGACGACAGCCGGCAAGGCAGTCGCCCGATCGAGTGCGAAAGGAGCCCACTTTCATGGGACACCTTTCGCGGCGCAAGCCAAGCTCGATCTCGAGCGGCCTTCAAGACAGAGCCTTTAAGCGTGCCGTCCCGAGCTTTCTTCAACAAGAGGCTCGGGCGCGTTTTCCAAAGCGCTATCGTGACGAAGCAGGAGGACCGCTGCCACGCCGACCAGCCCCGCGCCGGACAGACAAAGCAAGCCAGCGGCAAAACTGCCGGTACTGTCCTTGATCCACCCCATCGCATACGGTCCGAAGAACCCGGCCAGATTGCCGAGCGAGTTCACCGCGGCAATGCCGCCCGCTGCAGCCGCGCCCGAAAGAAACGCGGCGGGCAGGGTCCAGATCACCGGCAGGCAGCCGAATATGCCAAAGCCGGCAATGGACAGCGCGATCATCTTCAGCACAGGATCATCCAGTGCCGTCGATGCCGCAATTCCGCCGGCAGCCACCAGCAGCGGAATCGCCACATGCCACTTGCGCTCGAGCTTGCGGTCGGAGCGGCGTCCCCACAGGATCATGCTGAACGCGCCGACGATGTACGGCAGCGACGTCACAAGGCCCGTCTGCACGTTGCCAAGGCCAAATCCCTTGACGATCTGCGGCAGGAAAAAACTCAGGCCGTAGTTGGTTGCGTTGGCGCCGAAGTAGATGAGCGCGACAGCAAGAACCCGCGGATTGAACAAGGCTTCGCGCACGCTGAAGGAACGCACGGCCTCACGCTGCGCGCGCTCCTGGGCTTGCCGGTTGACGAGCCAGTCGCGCTCCTCGGGCTGCAAGCCAGGTCGCGTCCGCCGGTTTGTCGGTGAGATAAAACAGGACCACGAACGACAGGAACAGGGCCGGCAACGCTTCAATCAGATAGACCCACTGCCAGCCTGCGAGGCTCGCGAGTTTGTCGAGGTTGAGCAGCGCGCCGGAGATAGGCGCGCCTATTACCGTGGACAGCGGAATGGCCACCATGAAGTAGCCGACCACGCGAGCCCGGTACGTCGCCGGAAACCACAGCGTCAGCAAGAAGATGATGCCCGGGAAGAATCCCGCTTCAGCAATCCCGAGCAACACGCGCAACGTGTAGAACACGTGCGCGGCCGAGAGTCCCGTCAACCGCGAGATCTGCGGGATGAACGCCATCGCGCCGGCCAGGATGCCCCACGTGAACATGATCCGCGCGATCCATCGGCGCGCGCCGAACTTCTCCAGCAACAGGTTGGACGGGACTTCGAAAAAGAAATAAGCGATGAAGAAAATCCCCGCGCCGAAGCCGAAGGCGCTTGAGGAAAACCCGAGGTCCTTGTTCATCTGCAACGCGGCGAAACCCACGTTGACGCGGTCCAGGTACGCGATGAAATAACAGAGGATCAGGAACGGGACGAGTCGCTTCGTCACGCGTCCCAAAGTGCGGGTTTCGAGTTCCACTAGCCTTCCCCCAAGTCAGAGTTTTAAATGTCCATCGTCATAGTGTGCGGAATGTTCATATCTCTTTGCCGTAGAAAGCATAGTGCTCCTAAGACGAAGCGGGAAGTAGTATGTGCCCGTGAGACCCTGGTTAATGATGAAATAATGCGAGGCCGGCTATCGGCAGAATTGGCCGAATCAGGCGCAGTGTGCACTGGATTCGGAAGAATTGTCTGCGGGTAATAACGTATGAGCGCCTGCAAGGAGGTCTCCGCGTGATCCGGCTTCGCCCTCGCGCCAGCGCCAAGTCAGCGATCCGCGCAATTGGGCATTACCCGCGCAGCATCTCGAGGCGTGGCTTGCGCTTATCGTTTAGCGCAATATGTCTGTCACGGCGCGCTATCCGTCTTTTTATCCCACCCTTAAGTCCGTCCATTGCGATGCCCTCTTACACGCGTAATGCGATCGTAGTCCCGCACACAGGAGCGGGCAGCGCTTCAACCCGGTTGGAGGCGCCTCAGGAGAAGGCACATGCGAAGCAATTGGACAGCCGGCATTCGTGCCCTGGCCCGCGCCGTCTTGATGACCGGCGTGGCCAGCCTCGTGGCCAGTCTGTCAATTACCGGCATCGCCCGCGCCCAAGCCAGGCAATCCGGCGCTTGCTACGCCGGCCGCGCCCATGCATATCCGCATCCTTCGCGTGCAGGATGAAGTCGTTCGGGAAAGGCGCTGGGATTTTCTGATCGCGGCACTGGACCATACGATGCCCACGTACGGACCCTACGTAATCGATGCCTACCCCGAGCCGATGTCAACGCAGCGCGAGATCGAGGAGGTCATATCCGGTCGCCTGATCAATGTGATTGCGAGCGATCCCGGTCACCCCGACCTCAACGCACAAGACCATTCCGATTGCCATTCCTATCGACAAAGGCCTCCTTGGTTATCGGGTCGCACTGATCCGGCGCGATCAACAAACGCGCATCAATGAAGTCAACGACATCCAGGGCCTTCGTCTGCTGAACGTCGGTCAGGGTCAGGACTGGGGCGACGTGCCCGTGTACCGGTTCAACCGGATCCCCCTCGTCACGGCAAGTCACTACGATCAACTGTTCCCGATGCTGGTTCACCGCCGTTTCGACCTGTTCCCGCGCGGCGTGCTCGAGATCACGCCTGAGCTCATTTCATTTCGCGCCCAGTACCCCGAAATGGCGATAGATACTCATCTGCTGATCCGCTATCCCTATGCGCAATTCTTTTACGTCAACAAGTCTGATCCGCTGATCGCCCAACGAATCAAGGACGGGCTGGAGGCAATGCGAAAGGATGGGAGTTTTGACGCGCTCTTCCAGAAGAATTTTGGGCAGGCCGTTGCCGACCTGCATCTGGAACGGCGTGTCGTGATCGAGTTGAACAATCCGTTTCTTCCCTCGTGGGTGCCGGTCGAGCGCAAGGAACTCTGGCTCGATCCGGTCACGGCCGGCAACCCCGGTTGAGGCGAAGAAGCTGTGAAGAAGCGACAGTGTATGAAAACCAACCAGCGAACCGCCGGTCGAAACCCCGATCAGAACCGATAGCCAACAGAAACAAACGAGATGATCGGATTGAGTTTGATCTTGGTGCTGCTGGTCACAGTGCCCAGTTGCGACTGAGTTGTCAGCGTGGCACGCGTTGACAGCCACATATAAGAGAGCGAGGCATCGACCGACCAATGCTTGTTGATGTTGTAGGAAAGCCCCGCGTTGATGACCGGCGCAAACGAACTGCTCAGCTTGACTGTCGTCGGTCCTTCCAGTGCTGTCCCATAGCTTGGGGAATACAGGAAACTGCCGCTGGACATGGCCGGACTCAACTTCACACCGCTATACCAGACATACGATCCACCGGCGCCAAGATAAGGCCGCAAGCGGCTCTGCGCGTCGTTGAAGTAATACTTCAACAGCAGGGTCGGACTCCATTCATAAGCCGTCCCGATCTGCCCGAGTGACGAGAGCGATCCGCTTCCGGACAGATCGAACTTGGGGGGTACGCCGAGCACGGCAGTAGCGGCGATATGATCGGTAATGAAGTACGTCGCTGTCAGGCCGAACGTGTCCGCGTTGTCGACTGATGCTCCCGTGCCGGTCTCTGTCGTACTCGTGCCAAGGGCACTGACCGTCAACGGTTTGCTCGAATCCTGCGGCGAAAGATGAAACCAGCCAAGGTTCGCCACAATGTCGCCTGCGCTCTGTGCATGAGCCGCCGTACTGATCAACAACGCGGCCATCACGTTCACCACGCCCAATGTTCGTTTCTGCATGCTCATGTCTCCTCCGTTTTATCCGATCCTGTCAGTGGATCTGGAGACGATTCTATGCGAACGGTCGTACGAATAATTCCCTCTACGCTGGAGAAATACTTCTGGAATCTGGTAAGAATTCGAAACGCGTTTTTGCTGTGCGCTCACCTTTTTGACCGATCGCAAGAACTACCTTTCCGGCGCCGAACGGCGGAAGTGTTGCGACTAACGAAGCACAGTTTTAGTCCGGAGAGCGCATCTCATCGAACGATGATTAATGCGACCTTATTGCGGCCGGTAAAACAGCCCGAGTGCCTGATCGACCGTTTTATATTGCTTCAGCGCGGCTTCATGCCGCTATCTGATACACAGAGAACGTTTGCCAAGCGGGGACCAAGCTAGCGATTCGAATGGGCTAGTGTGTTCGCAACCGGTAACAACCTCCCGGTCCCTTGCAAAACAGGCGTTTATCTTCGCAAGAGTTTTTCGAACTAGCCCGCTCTTACGCCTACAATACCCCCCGATCCAGCCCGAATCCGCGTCACCGTCTTCGAACCCGCCACGCGCTTTTACTGGTCCACAGGCAGCATGGTCACTGAAACCTCATCCTCTGATTCCCTCGCAGTCGCCCAGCGCGTTCGCGACCTAATGAATCGCCACGGCATTGGCAAGCGGCAGCAGACGGCCGAGCTTTGCCGAATCCTCGACCTCAGTTTCTCGCAAGGGCATCGAAAGCTGCGTGGCAATAGCCCATGGACGCTTGCGCAGATTCGCCGCGTGGCCGACGCGTTCGGCGAGCCTGCGTTGCAGCTCTTCGACGCGAAGAACGCCGACGTCGACGACACCGAAGGCACCGCCCAGGATGCCGTCCTGATGCTTGGCGCAATCGAAATTCCGTGCGTTGCGTGGATTGGCGAAGCACTCGATCCGGGCAGCCGTCCGGATTTCATTGCCCAGAACATGAACGGCCGCTGGCTCGTGACAACGCACGAAGGCGTGTTGCTGCATGCCGCTCACGATGTCCACAAGATCGAGATCCAGCCGCGCCGCACGGACATGGACAAACCGCTGATCGCGGTCGTGGACGACGATCAGACCTCAGCCGACAACCTGCACGATTATCTCGAGCGCAGCGGTTTCACAGCGGTCGCTCTGTATGGTCTGGACGGGTTTTCGCAAGCGCTGCAGACGCAAGTGTTCGACGCGGTGGTGATCGACTGGCTGTTCGGCGCGCATACGTCCGCCGATGCTATTCGTGCCGTGCGCAACTCCGACAACCCGGATGCGCCCATCTTCGTGTTGACAGGAGAACTGACGACCGGCAAGGCAAGCGAGTCGGAAATCAGCGACATCATCCAGCGCTACAACGTCACCTGTTTCGAGAAGCCGGCGCGCATGGCAATCCTCGTGGCCGACTTGTCGAAGCGCTTGCAGCGGACCTGATTGTCGACATCAGACGCACCAACATGCGCAACGCCACGGAACCGCTCAATGTATTCGCCGTGTCGCCGATAACGCCCGCGCCAAGGCGCTTTTCAGCACTTCGTAGCGCACGGGTTTGAGCAGGTAATCGAAGAACAGGATGGCGGCGCTTGGGTCGACCAGATCCGGTGCGTAGGCGCTCACCGCGATCACCGGCAAGCTTGCGCCCGCCGCCCGCCGTGCGCGGTATTCATTCACGAACGAGTACCCGTCCTTGCCCGGCATGTGCAGGTCGGCGAGGATCACATCGGCCTGATTGTTCTCGAGCCACGCGAGCGCGCTGTCCACGTCGGGCATGGCCACGCTCGCATAACCCAGGTGCGCCAGCATTTCAGTCAGCGACTCGCGGATGGAATCGTGATCGTCAATGACCAGCACGCGTGCTTTCTTCAACGGCGGCAAGTCCGCAGGCGCGCGCTCGCGCTCGGGCATTCGCGCCACCGGCGCGGCGGGCAAACTCACGCGAAACGCGGCGCCCTGGCCGACATCGCTCGACACGTTGACTACGCCGCCCAACAATTCGACCAGTCCGCGCACGACCGCCAGGCCCATGCCGGCGCCATCGAAACGCCGCGTGCGTCGATGAATCGAGTTGCGTGAATTCCTTGAAGATCAGCGGCAACTGTTCGCGCGCAATCCCGGGGCCGGTATCAATGACCGAGATATCAAGCCGTTCGAGCGAGCGTTCAAAACGCACATCGATGAACCTGAGTCGGTGTACTTGATCGCGTTCGTCACCAGGTTCGTCACGATCTGACGCAGCCGGTGCTGGTCCGATTCCACCAGCCCCGCCTCGCCCGCGAACTGCCCGCGTAACACCAGGCCCTTCGCCACCGCCGCCGGTGTATTCGCGTCCACAATGGAGTCGAGCAGTTCCATGGGATCGAATACAGTCAGCCGCAATTCAAGCTTGCCGGCGCCGAGCCTCGCGAAGTCGTCAGGTCGCGCATCTGTGCCTCAAGATGGCGTGCGCCGGTCTCGAGCCGCTGGATGATCTTGCGATCGCTTTCACTATGCAGGTTCAGTTCGAGCAGTTCCACCGACGACACAATGGCATGCAACGGCGTGCGCAATTCGTGGCTGATCATGCCGAGGAACGCGTCCTTCGCCTGCGATGCTTCGCGCGCAGCGCGGGTTGCCTGATGCTGCGCTTCGAGCGCCGCGCGTTGCTGGTGAATCAGCCGCGAACGCCGGTAGCCGTTGAGCAGCAGCATGGCGGTGGCGACCATGGAGAGCAGCGCGAGCAGCATGCCGGCTGCGAACAGATAACGCCGCTTCGAAACGAAATCACGCGCAATGTAGTCACGCTCCGCCACGTCGACCACGCGGCGTCCGTTCGCCAGCTCGTTGACTGCGTCCTGGTTCTGCCGCAATACGCCAATGATCTTCAGCGTGCGCCCGGGGTCTTTGCTGCAACGAATCAATATCGGGTTCGATAGACACAAGCGCCGCGTCCAGTTGCCGCAGGATTTCCTGTTGGCGGTTTCGCAGGCTGCCGCGATCGGAGAGCATCGCGGTAGAAGCGGTGACAATGGCGAGCTTCGATTCAAGCACCTCGAACCGGAGCTGGATCTCGTCGGTGTCGGCGTCGATCCCGCTGCGATACAACAGAATCTGGTTCGCAAAGCGGCCGTACGCAATCTGGAATTGCGCACCGTCCCAGTAGAAACCGTCGTACGGCATGGTGAGTTGCTGCGTGGTCTGGTTCGCCAGCAAGCACGGAATACAGCACGTAGCCCACGCCGCCAAGCGGCGGCGCAATGGCTGCCGCAACCAGCATCGCAACCTTGAAACGGCGCAAGCCGCGCACGCATCATTTCACGACCATCCCTTTGATCTGCCACACGAACTTCGCCTCCGCGCCCGAACCGGTCAACTCGGACGGGTAAGCGTCGCGCGGGTAGATCAGGAACAACGGACCAAAGTTGCTGACGGTAAGGCGCACGCCGTTCATGCTGTACGCGAGAATCGCGCCGTAATGCTCGGCTTCCCTCGCGCTCACCGTGTAGGAATAGTCGTCGATCGTGCGCAATTCGACGCCGTCGGCGCGTGCGTCCACGAGCTTCAGCACGTCACTCAGCAGCGGCCCGGAGAAGGTGGACTTTCGGCGTCCAGGTGGTCGACGTTGTGATGGTATGGACCGGCAGCTTCAGCAGTTCGGCTTCGCTGAAGTGATAGACGCTATGGTCCACGTCGTTGGTGCGCCCGATCAGTCCCCTGCACGTCCAGCGTCAACGGAGCCGCGCTTACCGCAAGGGGTAACAAAGCGAGCAGCGAAGCCGCCAGCATTCTCAAGACGCGCTGTTGTGTCATGGCGGCGGTCAATGCTGTTCGTCGAAGGCGAGCGCCGCACGCTCGGACGCCACCACGATCAACTTCATGGTGGCACGCGTCGCGCCGACAAAGAACTTGCGCGCGACCTGTTCGTCGAAGGTATCGAAATCGACTTCGGTCAGGATCACGCAAGGCGCCGATTGCCCCTTGAACCGATAGATCGATTCGAGCAGCACGTCACCTTCCCGATACTCCGGATTCCCGAACAAATCGTAACTTCCGGTGAAGCTGCGCAAGCGATGCGGCCCGAGCTGGTCGACCGACGTCAGCACCGAGCCTTCGCGTCCGCGAAAGGACAATACCGCGATGTCCTGCTTCCGGTAGCCGAGCGCCAGCGCCTGGGTGATCGCTCGCTTGGTCGCCTCGATCACTTCGTCGGGATGGCCGTTTTCGTAGGTGGAGAGACTGACTTCGGAGCCATCGAAAGGACTGCCGGCGTCGAGCCGTACATCGCGTCCGACGATCCGCCGGATGTACGCCAGCAAGTCGCGCGGACTGCGATAGTTCGTGGTCTCGCGCAACGTGGTCCAGCCGGGCAGCGGCACGGGGTCGCGGAAATACAGGTTCTGCATCGGATCTTCGAGCCACCACCACGCGCCGTCCGGCTTCAGCAAACGGGCCAGCGCATCCACCCAGGCCGCCTGGAAATCCTGGCCTTCATCGACAATCAATACGTCGAACTTCCAGTGCTCCGCAATCTCGACATTGGCGAAACGCTCCTCCAGCGTGGCGAATACGTTCGGCTGGCTGAAGTCCGGCGGGGTGCCGGCATCGCGCGTCACGCTTGCGCTGAGCTGGTGATAATTGGCAATGCGCGCTTCGGGCGGCGCGACCAGGCGGATGTGATCGGCGAGCGGCCGGTTGAAGCACACGTACAGCACGCTGCGGCCCTTCGCCACCGCATCACGCATCACCTGCACCGCCAGTTGCGTCTTGCCCGAGCCGGCCGTGCCGATCACGCGCAGCCTGAACGGCTCGAATTCGAGCCGGCGCGCCCACGTGGCGAGGCCTCCCGAGAGCCGGGTGACAAGCATGTCGGCCTGACCGACCAGCGCGTTGGTATCGGGTGTGAGGGCGAGTTCGTCGGAGAGAAAGTGGTGGATCCGCGCGGACGCCTCGAAACGCGGCTCATCGGGCGGCAGGATATCCAGCACGACCGACGGCAGCTTCGCCTTGCGGCTGGCATCGACAATGCGCGCTTCGGGCACGCCTGCAATGGACGCGTCCTTCACCGTGTAGTCGGGGCAATACAGCAGCTCTTCAATCCGGTAGGTGCCCGCGCCGAATGCGGCCGTGAAGCGCCTGTGCAAGTTCTCGAGCGTCCGTGCAAGCTGGATGGCGACGTTGCGCTCTTTCTGCATGTAGACCTTCATCAGGCCCGCGGGCGTCTCGCGCAGGAACCCCGCCTTCTGTTCGATGACCAGCACCCGGCCCGACGGCGCGACCACCACGAAGTCCGCTTCGCCGAACACCGAAAAACCTTCGTTGATGCGGGTCCAGTGAACACCGTGATACACGGTGTAGTCGTCGGGGAGTTTTGCGAGCAGCGCCAGCGTGTCGAGTTCACGCACGGCAGCGCCGGTCGCTTCCATATTCTTCCAGTCGTCGGGGACGATTCGAGCCATGCTTAGCCTTCGCGCCTAAGTGCGTATAAGTGCCGGAAAGTGCCTGAATTCAAGCGGGATCCAGGAAACCAGCGGCCATTGTACGCAAGCCGCGCGGCCGTCCCGGGTCAGTCCGCAAAATCGTATTTTCCGCCACGCTGCAACGCTCGCTGATAGGCCGGACGCTCGTGAATCCGCTTCACGAAAGCCGCTACGTGGGGAAGCTTCTTCGCGCCCGCACGCTGGCTTGCGGCTTCGAGCGGGAAGCTCATTTGCACGTCGGCGGCGCTGAAGGAGTCGCCCGCGAACCATTCGGACTTCGACAGCTCGCTCTCTATGAAGCCGAAGTGCAGTTTCAATTGCGGGTCGATGAAACTGTCCTGCATGGTCTGCGCGATCCGGCGCGCGATAGGCTTGACGAAAAACGGCATGCGGCGCGCTGCCGATGCGCAGCGCCACCAGCTTCAGCAACAGCGGCGGCATGGCGGAGCCTTCGGCGTAATGCATCCAGTAGTTATAGCGAAGGCGTTCAGGCGTGGTCCCGTGCGGCGGTGCGAAGCGCCCTTGCCCATAACGCTCGTTCAGGTACTCGATGATCGCGCCCGACTCGGCGATCGTCTGGCCGTCGTCCGTGATGACCGGCGACTTGCCCAGCGGATGCACGGCGCGCAACTCGGGCGGCGCGAGCATGGTGTTGGGGTCGCGCTGATAACGCTTGATTTCATAATCGACGCCCAGTTCTTCCAGCATCCAGAGCACGCGTTGTGAACGGGAATTGTTGAGGTGGTGAACAATGAGCATGGAGGATTGCCGTAGGGGTTTAAATCCGAGGTTGAAGTCCGGGCACAAACGCGCCAAGAATACAACATGGCTGCGTACGGGCGTTCGGGGCATGCGTTCACACCGAGCTTATCCTCGGTTTGGTGTCGAATTCATGGGGTGAGGCCCGCTTTGTGCGACGGGCATGATCGAACGCGGGTTGCCGTTCCCGCGGTTCGCTGCTTTTCCATGTTTCCAGATCAAAACAACGCAAAAGGACAATTCAATGACCCTGGTTATTTATCTGTTGGGCTGGCTGATCCTGATCGGCGGCGTGTCATGGGCGCTGGTCGCCATGCATGTGTCGCAGCACACCATCATGATTGTCGACGTGATCTTGCTGGGCATTGCGGTGATCACCGGCGCCACTCGCGCGCGCAACCGCGACCGGTCATAAGACCGTCATCGCGTGTCGTCAGCACGCAGGACTCGCTTGTCCTGCGTGTTCGTGACGGGCTGCGGATAGAAGCGCTAAGACAGCACGCGCGAGCTAAGCGACTGCTGGATCAGCGTCACGAGCGCATCGGGATGCGCGGGTTTTGTCATGAAGTGCTGGAACCCTTCGCCGATGCTTCGCAAGCGGTACTCGTCTCCGTCGTGGCCTGTCAGGGCAATCGCTATCGATGGCGTCAGGTTGCCTCGAATCTCATGGTCTCGCAGGCGCTGGATCAGGTAAAAGCCATCCATCATCGGCAGGTCGATATCGCAGATGACAGCGTCGGGCAACTCACGGATGACCGTCTCGGCGCCCTCTTCGGCGTCCGCCACGGCAACGACCTCCGCGCCTTCTTCCTCCAGCAGCATTCGCAGTGATTTGAGCAATACGTTATGTCTATGTACGTCTGCTTTTCGTTGCGTTTCGTATTGTTCCTGGTCGATGGGGTTCTGGGTGGGACACATAATTTTCTGGCAGCCCATGGATTCCGCTGGTTTCCGGGGAAGCTGGAAACTATTTTCGGCGTCATCTTCGCTCCCGTGGCCTGGCTGATTGGCGTTCCCTGGCACGACTGCCTGGCGATTGGGAATCTGCTGGGCACCCGCATGGTGCTGAATGAACTGGTGGCCTTCACCATGTTGAGCGCGCAAAAGACTTCGCTTGATCCGCGCTCGTTTACCATTGCGACCTTTGCGCTATGCGGATTCGCCAACATCGGCTCCATTGGCATTCAAATCGGCGGGCTTAGTGCGCTGGCGCCGACTCGCCGGCACGACTTGGCGCAACTCGGTTTTAAAGCCATGATCGCGGGAACGCTGGCGAACCTTATGTCGGCGAGTATCGTAGGACTGTTATTGAAGCAGTAGTCAGTCGTCAGTTCGAGACGCCATTTGCGAGAGGTTGCGGTTGCAAGTGAGCCTCTGCGAGCCCTCTTCCGAAGCGAATAATTTCCAGCTAAGATCCCCACACAGCCTTCCAGAGCTGCTTTGCATCCAAACCAGAGTAGTAGCAGGTTCTACGTCGATGAGGGCTGAGCATTCGCGGAGAATCGCTAGAGGATAAAAATCATGTCCTATTCACGATCTATGTTTCGTGCTTGGCCCATTCTGTTTTTGGCACTAGTCATTGCCGGTCTGACCGGATGTAAGACGAAACAGGAAGAAGCTCTGGAGCAGGCCAAGAAGCAGGCGGCCGCGACCGGGCAGGCGCAGCAGGTAACTTCGGTCGACAAAGACGGAAACACGACCACAACGGTAGTGCAGCCTCCGGCGCCGCAGGTGACGACGACTCCTGGCGCAGCGCCGGCGACAACCGATGCCAGCACCATCGCACCGGCGTCTCAAACCGCTCCGGTCAATCAGACGACGGCCGCTCCGGTGGCGGCTACTCCCGGCAATCCGACCATCACGCCGGTGCCCCCTCCGACGGTCAGCATTCCTGCCGGCACGACCTTGACGATACGAATCGATCAGCACATTGGGGTGAAGACCAGCCGCGTGGGCGACGCGTTTACCGGGGTGATTGTGCAGCCAGTCGTGGCCAGCGACAACAGCAACCTGGTGCCGCAGGGAACACCAGTGGCGGGTGTGGTCGATGCCTCGCATCGCCGCGGACACTTCAAGGGACAGTCGGTGCTGGAGCTGAGGCTGACCTCACTGACGTTGAACGGTATGCAGTATCCCATCAATACCCATGACCTGGTACGCCGCAAGAAGGGCAAAGGCAAGCGCTCGACTGCGTTGATCGCCGGAGGCTCAGGCCTGGGCATGCTGGTTGGCGGCGTAGCCAGCGGCGGCGTAGGGCTGCTGGTCGGCGGATTGGCCGGCGGCGGCGCGGGAACGGCCGCAGCGGCGTTCACCGGTAATCGTGATATTGAAATTCCGGCCGAGTCAGTGGTGCGATTCCGGTTGGCGGATGACTTAGTGTTCCAGCCGTCGTAGGGTTGACGTAGCGAGCCCGTGGTGCGTGGTACCTCGCGGCAGACTATCGAGGCTACGGTGTAGCCGGGTGATCCGACCGCTCTGCTAACCGCGGGATCACGCCCACGGCCTAAAGCGAAGGACGCCTTTCGGGCTCAAAGCTTGCGACGGCGACTTCCGGTTCTCTATTCCTTAGCCGCTATGCACAATGCCTTGCCATTGTGTCCCTCCTCACACCCTATAGTGACCAACGTACTTTTGCCTGGGTTGTAAGCAGCCCATGCTCGAAGTAGGAAGCCTGGCGGCTTCCGCAGCATCTGCGCGTGTCTTCATGGACTGTGCGCTCTTGCCCGGCTCAGTTGGCGCTTTCTTCCGTCGATCAACTGCAGCGGCTAGGGCTGCGCCTCCAGCACACGGGCAACCCAGATTCATACGGAGGCTTTCTTTTATGGCAATCACCCGACAGGACGCACTCGACTACCACCAGGGGTCTCGCCCCGGCAAGATCGAGGTCGTCTCCACCAAGCCCTGCCTTACGCAGCGCGATCTCAGCCTTGCCTACACCCCCGGTGTGGCCGACCCATGTCTTGCGATCGAGAAGAACCCGCAGGACGCTTTCAAGTACACCGCTAAGGGCAACCTGGTGGCCGTGGTCACCAACGGAACCGCGGTGCTCGGCCTCGGCGACATCGGAGCCCTGGCCGGCAAGCCGGTAATGGAGGGCAAAGGTGTCCTGTTCAAACGCTTTGCCGACATCGATGTGTTCGACATCGAGCTCAACACCAAGGACCCCGACGAGATCATCAGAGCCTGCCAACTGCTGGAACCTACCTTTGGCGGCATCAATCTGGAAGACATAAAAGCCCCCGAATGTTTCTATATCGAGGAAACCCTCAAGAAGACAATGAAGATTCCCGTCTTCCACGATGACCAGCACGGCACGGCCATTATTTCCGGGCGCAGCCATGGTCAACGCGGTGGAGCTGACCGGCAAGCGCATCGACCAGATTAAGGTTGTGGTCAACGGCGCGGGAGCCTCCGGCATCGCGTGCGCCGAACATTATGTCTGCCTGGGCGTGAAGCGCGAGAACATCACCCTGGTCGACACCAAGGGCGTCGTCTACACCGGCCGCAAAGAGGGAATGAACCCTTACAAGGAGCGCTTCGCCAAGGTGACCGACATGCGCACCCTGGCCGATGCCGCCAAGGGCGCTGACGTTATGCTGGGCCTGTCGAAGAAGGGCGCGTTCACGCCGGAGATGATTGCCTCGCTGGCGCCGCGTCCGGTAGTGTTCGCCATGGCGAATCCCGATCCCGAGATCACCTACGACGAGGCCCGGGCGGTTCGCGATGACATCATCATGGCGACCGGCCGTTCGGATTTCCCCAACCAGGTGAACAACGTTCTGGGATTCCCGTTCATCTTCCGCGGCGCGCTCGACGTTCACGCCACCACCATCAACGAAGAGATGAAGCTGGCGGCAACGTATGCGCTGGCCGCTCTGGCCAAAGAGGATGTGCCTGACTCGGTTTGCCGCGCATATGGCGTCGAGACCCTGAAGTACGGCGTCGACTACATCATCCCCAAGCCGTTCGACCCTCGCGTGCTGGTGTGGGAGGCCACGGCCGTGGCCAAGTCGGCGATGGAAACCGGCGTGGCGCAGAGCCCGGTCGACATCAATGAGTATCGTGAGCAGTTGGAGAATCGCCTGGGCAAAGCGCATGAGCTGATGCGCATGATGATTCGCAAGGCGCAGGCCAATCCCAAGCGGGTTGTCTTCCCGGAGGGCAGCCACCAGAAGATCCTTCGCGCCTGCCACGTGCTGATCGAAGAAAAGATTGCCCATCCCATTCTGCTGGGCCGCACCAACGAAATTCAGCGGACCGCAGTGGAGCTGGGTATTCCTCTCACCGGCATCACGATTGTTGAGCCGGAAACGGCGCCGCGCCGTCGCGACTACGTCAACGAGCTGTATCGCCTGCGGCAGCGCCGGGGGGTCACGCTGGGCGCAGCTGACGAGCTGATGAACGACCGCAATATCTTTGGTTCGATGATGGTGCGTCTGGGGGACGCGGACGCAATCGTGTCCGGCGTAACCCAGAACTATCCCGACACGATTCGGCCGGCACTGCAGGTGATCGGCGTTCGCGAGGGCATCCATAAGGTGTCCGGCATCTACCTGGTCATCACCCGCAAGGGCGACCTGTATGTGCTGGCGGATGCGACGGTGAACGTGGAGCCTACGGCCGAGGACCTGGCGGAGATCGCGCTGTGTGCAGCGCAGGAGGCGCGCCGCTTCGACATTCAGCCGCGGGTGGCCATGCTGTCGTTCTCCAGTTTCGGAAGCACCAAGCATCCGCAATGCGACAAGGTTCGCCGCGCGGTGAAGCTGGCACGCTATGCCGATCCCACGCTCATTATTGACGGCGAAGTGCAGGGCGACGTCGCCATTAGCCCCAGGAAGCTGGAAGCGGCGTTCCCGTTCTCCAGCCTGAAGGGCGGAGCCAACGTGCTCGTCTTCCCCGACCTGCAGTCGTGCAACATTGCCTGCAAGCTGCTGGGCTCACTGGGCGGAGCGGAGACCGTTGGCCCGATCCTCGCGGGTATGGCGAAGCCGGTACACCTGCTGCAACGCGGGGTGGAGGTCGAGGACATCGTCAACATGACCACGATTGCGGTGGTCGATGCCCAGGACAGCTCCTTGCCGGCGGCCGCACGGGTAGCAGCGGCGGTTGCCAGCGTCGGATAGGAACCACGCTAATTATGTAGGGAGAGGCGCGTTCTTCGGAGCGCGCCTTTTGCTTTGGGGCGAAAAGTTTGGTTTGATCAGGAAGGGAAGTGTGTATATCCTCTTCCGGTAACCGAGGTGAATGATTTGAGTAAGCCCCCCGATTTGGTACAAGGAACACTCGACCTGCTTCTGCTGAAAATCCTGGCGCTGCAGCCGCTCAACGGTTTTGCCATCAGCCGCCGTCTGAAGCAGATATCAGGGGAAGTCCTGCAAGTGAGTGACGGGTCGCTGTATCCCGCGCTGCATAAGCTGCAGGAGGCGGGCCTCATTACCTCGGAGTGGGTGTTGAGTGAAAACAATCGCCGCGCCAAGCTCTACTCTTTGACTCGCCTGGGCCGCAAAGAACTGGAGAGCGAGGCGGAAAAGTGGAGCCGGCTGTCCACCGCGATCTCGCGCGTGGTGAAGCTCAAAGAGGCATAAGACGCTGCCGTGCTGGAGAGCCACTCCATTCCACCGGAACGCTGGCTGTATACGCTCCCGCTACGGCTGCGCGCCTTGTTTCGGCGGAGCCAACTTGACCAGGACCTGGACGAAGAGCTGCAAGTCCACCTGGAGGAGACGACTCAGGAGTATATCGACAGCGGGTTGAGCGCCGAAGAAGCCCGTTACGCCGCTCTGCGCGATTTCGGCAATGTCGAACTGGCAAAGCAGAACTGCCGCGACGCGCGCAAAGTCCTCTGGTTCCAGAACCTCATCGAAGACCTTCACTTTGGCTTGCGGTCATTGCGCAAGGCTCCGGGATTTACCGCTCTGGCCATAGTGATGATTGCGCTCGGCATCGCCGCCAACACGGTGGTGTTTTCCGTGCTGCATGCGGCGCTGCTGCGGCCGCTGCCGTATGCCCATCCGGAAAACCTGGTGTCCCTGTCGGAGTCGACTCCAGACGTTCCCGTGATGTTTATCGCTCTGGCCAACTTCGCTGACTGGCAGGCGCGAAACAAAGTTTTCGAGAACATGGGTGCCTTCCGCCGGTCGGGCGCGACCCTCACCGGCAGAGGCGATCCGCGACATGTGATGACCGGGCAGGTCACGTCCGGACTTTTCCCCACGCTGGGTGTTGATCCGGTTGTCGGCCGCGCGTTTCGCCCCGAGGATGACAAGCCGGGCGCAGCTCCCGTGCTCCTGCTGAGCGACACGCTGTGGGCGAAGGAGTTTGCCCGCGATCCGACGGTGGTGGGCACGCAGTTACGGCTGGATGGCGAAACCTACACCATCGTCGGAGTGATGCCGACCAGCCGCTTCCCACTGTACTGGCGGGAGATGGACGTGTTCTCGTCACTGGGACGGCTGAGCAAGCACATTGGCGGTGAAGCTCACCGTGCCGATCACCTGGGCGTTTCGGCTTACGCGCGGCTGAAGCCTGGAGTCAGCGTCCAGGCGGCGCGCGCCGACATGGCGGGGATTGCGCGTCAACTGGAGCAGCAACATCCGCAGACCAATGCGGGACAGAGTGTGCTGGTGCAGCCGCTGGACGAGAAAGTTGTCGGCAGTGTTCGCCGGCCGCTGGAACTGCTGATGGGCTCAGTGGTGCTGGTGTTGCTGATCGCCTGCGTGAACGTAGCCAGCCTGCTGACCTCGCGTGCCGTGGTGCGGCGACGCGAGATCGCCATCCGCGGCGCGCTGGGAGCAGGGACGGCACGGCTGACCTTTCAACTCTTGTGCGAAAGCACGCCCCTGGCGTTGATGGGAGGGGCGCTGGGGCTGCTGCTGGCGTATTGCCTGATGCCGGTGCTGGCGCGGCAGACCATCTCCATTGTGCCGCGCGCCGAAGACATGGCGATCAACGGACCAGTACTGGCGTTTACCTTCCTGGTATCCGTGGGCTCAGGAATTTTCTTTGGCGTAGTGCCGGCGCTGGCCTCGTATCGCATTCGTCCGACGGAGGCGTTCCAGCAGGAGGGCAGTGCTACGCGAATCCACACGCTGCGCGTCGGTCTGCGCACCGTGCTGGCAGCCGCGGAGTTGGCCATGGCGTTGGTGCTGCTGATTGGCGCCGGACTGACCATCAAGAGCCTGGTCCACATTGTGCAGATTGATACCGGTCTGCAGACGGACGGGGTTCTTACCGGCGTGGTGACGTTGCCACGAGCAAAATATGCGGACGATGGGCAAGCCGAGTTGTTCATGAGAAATTTAGTGCGGAAAGTTTCTGCACTGCCTGGCGTGACAGCCGCCGGCTTTCAGAGTCCCTCGTTGCAAGGCGGATCGCAAGGATCGTTTCGCATCGAGGGAGATCCTGTTCCGGCGGAGGGACAAGAGCGCTACAGCGAATTCGCCAGCGTCACTCCCGGAGCGTTGCAGGCCTTGGGGGTAAGACTTCTGCGAGGCCGATTCTTTACCTGGAGCGACCGCGCGGACGCGCCCCTGGTTTGCGTCGTCGATGACTCACTGGCCGATCGCTACTGGCCTGGAGAAGACCCACTGGGAAAGAAGGTCGGCACCGAAATGGGAGCCCAGGAAGGGAAGACCGCCTGGTGGACGATTGTAGGTGTCATTCATCGCGTACAAACCGACGCGACCGACCAGCAGCGGTTGGTGGAAATCTACGTTCCGTATTCGCAGTTTCCCGGCAGCAAGGGCAGGCTGCTGGTGCGTTCGCCGATGGACCCGGCGAAGCTGACGCCCATGCTGCGGAGTGCTGTGCGCTCGCTTGATCCTGACCTGCCGCTCTACGATGTAAGATCGCTGGCCGACGTGTTGCAGGAGAACGTAGCCGGCCGGCGGCTTACGATGATGCTGCTCAGCGTGTTCGCCGCCATTGCTTTATTGCTGGCCGCCTTGGGCGTGTACGGGGTGATGGCGTACATGGTTGCCGGACGCAGGAAGGAAATCGGCGTGCGACTGGCGCTGGGCGCGAAGCCACGCGATATCCTCCGACTCATTCTTGGCCAGGTGGTTCCGGTTGTGGTGGCGGGCACGGTAGTGGGAGTTCTCTCTTGTCTCGCCTTGAGCCGGACGCTGAGGGTCCTGCTGTTTGAAGTCAGCCCGGCCGATCCTGGAACCATCTCGGTTTGCGCCGCTCTGCTGGTGTGCGTGGCGTTGGTGGCCTGCTTCGTCCCCGCGCGCAATGCCATGACGATTGACCCGGTCCGCGTCCTGCACCGGGAGTAACCTAGCCCGTCCGAACAGTCCGTTCTCTTTCCTGGCACTGAATCGCGACCACGACTTTCCACTTGCTTATCGATACAAGGCAAAGTAAAGTGCCTCGGTAACCGATAGGAGTCGCGGTTGTTTGGACGCGGCAGCGGCGAACTAAGGCACGCCCTGTCGAATCGAGCGACCGACGCTTTCGGCTGAAGACGTAACTTACCCCGTAAGTCGAATGCTGTGTGGCGGTTGGACCGTAAGCTGAAATTAAGTTGACCGGCTGCGACGAACCGGCCAATAGTGATTCGCGTTGCGCTACCGGCGCGGCCTCTATGGGACTGTGTTGAATGGCGGGGGAAACCAGGCCAGTGAGCCGCCTGCGCCTACAGCGAAGGCTGTGAAACGGTTTGCGAGATAACCCAGTGAACGCGGGACTGACGAGGGGGAGGATGACATGGTGACATCGTTGCGGGAGAACCCAGGAACGACTCAGTTGCAGATGTTGACGGCGTGCCTTGCCATTTTGGTTGCAGTGGTCCTCTTCCTGGCGCCGCCAAACGTGCAGGCTCAGACCTTTACGGTGCTGCACACCTTTGAAGACGGGCAGGATGGCACCAAACCTTTTACCGGCGTGGCCATCGACCGAGCCGGAAATCTATATGGCGTTGCCTACGGGGGCGGCGGCACTGGTGGCACCTGCTACTTAGGTTGCGGCACCGCCTTCAAGTTGACTAAACATGGCGGCAGCTGGATTTACTCCACCATCTACCGCTATCAGGGGCCGCCGGACGGAGCCTATCCTGCCGGAATCATGATTGGGCCCGACGGCAGCCTGTACGGTGCGACGTATGGCGGCGGGATCGTCAACCAGGGAAGCTGTGTGCTCGACGTGTATGGGTGCGGCACGGTTTTCAAAATACAGCCCCCTGCCAACTTCTGTAAGACGGCGGACTGCCCTGGAATGAGAGCGTGCTCTATCGCTTCACCGGCGAAGAATGGCGACGCTGGTGGACCCTACAACGGCGATCTGATCTTCGATGGGGCGGGAAGCCTGTATGGCACAACCGAAGAGGGAGGGGCCCATCAGGCTGGCGCAGCGTACAAGCTGACGCCCTCCAGCGGTGGCTGGTCGGAGAGCGTGATCTATAGCTTCGATCCTTCCGGGTTCAGCATACCTCAGACCGGGTTGATCCTGGACCACTCCGGCAATCTCTACGGCACCACCATCGCGGGTAGCAATTACGATGGAGCGACCTATCAGCTAAGCCCGTCGCAGTCGGGATACATCGCCACCGTGTTGTTTGCTTCGCAATGCAGTGAGCCGGCCGGATGCTATCCGGGGAGTTTAACGTTCGATCCTTCCGGAAACATTGTTGGCGCTACCCAATTGGGAACCGGATACTACAACGGCTCCGTCTATGAGTTGGTGGCTTCCAGCGGTTGGAGCTCTGAACACCATCTTCAATTTCACCGGGCGGCAGGGCGCAAACGCGGGTCGGCTGGCGATGGATGCCGCGGGTAATCTCTACGGCGCCGCCGCCAGCGGCGGCGACGCACGGCTACGGTAACGTATTCAAGCTCACGAAATATGGAAGTAGCTATGTCTACAGCGATCTGTATGACTTCACCGCCGGAACCGATGGCGCCAATCCCTACGGAGCAGTAACGCTGGATGCCGACGGCAACATTTACGGCACCACCGAGGATGCGGGTGACAACCATAAGTGTCTTGGAGTGGGAGGCAGCGGTTGCGGCACGGTATGGGAGCTAACCCAGCAATGAGTAAACTGCGCCGAGGAGAAGAACATGTGAGGGGAATATCCAGGGCAAGGTAGAGGCCGGGTATCGCGGCTAACCTGCGGGCAACGATTCCGATCCTGGCGTTGGTCCTTTATGTCATCACATTCTCCAGCGCCGCTCATTCTCAGACGTTCACCGCTTTGCATGTTTTCGCCAACAGCCCCGATGGCTGGCAGCCCTGGGGCGGCGTGGTGATAGATGGTGGCGGAAATCTCTACGGCACCACCGAATACGGCGGCGACAATGGCACGGGGATGGTCTACAAGCTGACGCGCTCGGGCAGCGGCTGGATTGAGCACCCACTGTACAGCTTTCCCAGTCATGCCCACGGCGGAGGAGACGGAAACTATCCGGAGGCGCGCTTGACCTTCGGTCCTGACGGCAGCCTGTACGGTACGAGCAATGGAGGTGGCGGAATCGGCTCCTGCGGCCGCGACGGCTGCGGAACCATCTTCAACCTCAGGCCTCCCGCCGGGGTGTGCAAGTCGTTCATCTGCCCCTGGACAGAAACCATCCTGTATCGCTTTGGCGGCGGGAGCGACGGCGGCGAGCCGCAAAGCCCGCTCATCTTCGACCAGGCCGGCAACATGTATGGCACGGCCGGCAATGGCGGATCGTCGAACAACGGCGTCGTCTTTAAGCTGACCCGTTCGGGATCCAGTTGGACCGAATCCGTGCTGCACAACTTCAACGGTGCACCCGATGGCGCGCTGCCTGCGAGCGGGCTGGTGTTCGATCAGGCGGGGAACCTCTACGGTACGACGGTGAACGGCGGCTCCGGCAATCACGGCTCGGTGTTTGAGCTGTCGCCCTCCGGTTCAGGCTGGACGGAAACCGTACTTTACAGCTTTCAAGCCCAAAGCGACGGCTCGCTGCCTTATGGCGGGCTCATCTTCGATCGCGCCGGAAACCTATACGGCACTGCCTCTCTCAATCCCGCTGGCAATGGCACAGTGTTTGAGCTGACGCCTTCCGGCGGTCACTGGAGCTACTCGCTGGTGTACAGCTTAACCAGTGGCGGCGCAGGAATTCCCGGCCCGCTTGGCCCTCTGGTGATGGACGCCTCCGGCAATCTTTACGGCACGACCTTCGAAGGCGGCAGAACCTGCCAGAACGGCTGCGGCACCATCTTCCAGCTGAGCCATGGTTCCGGCGGATGGACCTATAGCCTGCTGTATGCGTTCAACGGAGCGGATGACGGCGGCTTTCCCATCGATGGCATGGTGTTTGACGCCGCCGGAAATCTCTACGGAACCGCCTCCGGAACGGGGAACTCCACCGGCGGTGCGGTATTCGAGCTCACGCCGTAGTGGGAAGAACATTGAGACTCAGGCTTAAGAGGAGATCGTGATGGTCTATCGGCAGGAGACTGCAACTGCACTGATTCGAACTCTGCTGCGCAAGCGGACTGTCCGCGCGGCCTGCGCGCTCATCTGCGCCGTCGTCTTTACAGCGACGATGCACGCGCAAACCTTTCGCGTCATCAACAACTTCGCCGGCTCCAACGGTACCAACCCTATCAGCCTGACGACAGACGTCGCGGAAAACATGTACGGAACTACCTTCTACGGAGGAAAGTACGGGACCTTCGGTCCGGGAACGGTTTTCAAGCTTACCCATTATGGTGCCAGTTGGGTCCAGACCACACTCTACAATTTCTACGGTCACTCCGACGGCGGAAACCCGTGGGGCGGCGTTACCTTTGGCCCAGATGGGGCGCTCTACGGTACAGCGTCTAACGGAGGTATGTATGGCTACGGTGTCGTCTATAAATTGCAGCCTCCCGCCGCAGGCTGTAAGACGGCTTTGTGTCCGTGGGTGGAGACCGTCCTGTACAACTTCACGGGCCTCGACGATGGATCGGATCCACAAGGGAATCTGGTATTCGACCAGGCTGGCACCCTGTATGGGACTACCCTCTCTGGCCAGAGCGGGAGCGGCTCGTACGGCGCGGCGTATAAATTGTCTCACTCCGCAGGAGGTTGGAACATCACTGTCCTGCACACCTTCACCAACGGCGACGACGGCGCAAGTCCTTCCAACGGAGTGATCTTTGATCAGTCCGGTAACTTGTATGGCACCACCTCCGCCGGAGGAAATCACTCCTACGGAGTGGTATACGAGCTCAGCTACGGCGCGTCCGGCTGGAGCGAAACGGTGCTTCATTCCTACGCCGGCGGAGTCGACGGCCAATATGGAGGAGGACTGGCCTTCGATACTCATGGGAATCTTTTTGGTTTCACCGGTGAGGGGGGAAGCTCGGGCTGGGGGATTATCTATGAGCTCGAGCCCGCTGGCGGAGGATACAGCTACAACATTCTCTATGCTTTTCAACCGCAGCTTGGCGGTGCCCCGGGAAACGCAACTGTCTATCCTTTGCTGGACGGCGCGGGAAACATTTTCGGAAATGGGACGAGCGGGGGAACGGGCAACGCCGGCATCACCTTCGAGTTGCAGCGGGCGGAGGGACACTGGAACTTTCTCGTGTTGCACAACTTCAACGGCCTCGACGGCTACGAACCAGGCGGAAACATGGTATTTGACGCTGCAGGGAATCTTTATGGCATGACGGAAAACGGCGGATCGGGGAGCTTCGGAGTCGTTTACGAGATCACGCCATAGCGGCATGCTTCAATGGGCAAACGGTGCTGGCGCGGATAGACCTTCGAGCGGACCACGGCTCACACTACGACGCTACTTTCTGCCGAGCTTCGGACGCGTGGGCAGTTTCGTGCGGCCATTCAGTCTGACCCGGATGAACCTCGGCAGCCTGAGGCCTGGCGCTGGAGGCGCCCACAATGAGCCGCGCTCCCCGTTCATAGGTGAGATAGCTCCACGCCCATTGAAACAGCACGACCACGCGATTGCGGAAGCCGATGAGAAAAAGGATGTGGATGAACAGCCACGACAACCACGCCAGAAATCCTGATATGTGCACCTTGCCGAACTGCGCGATGGCGGCGGCGCGCCCGATGGTCGCCAGCGAACCTTTATCCACGTAGTGAAACTTGCCGCGAGAATTGCCCGCCAGGTCGGCGGCAATCTGCTTTGCCGCGAATGTGCCTTGCTGCATGGCTACCGGGGCCACTCCCGGCAGCATCTTACCGTGCTCGTCCTTCATGCTGGCCAGGTCGCCGATGACGAAGACGTTCCGATATCCGGGAATACTGAGGTCCGGCTCAACCAGGACACGACCGACTCTATCAACGGACGCTCCCAGAGCCTTGCCCAGCGGGGAAGCGGCCACGCCCGCGGCCCACAAAATAACCTCCGCGCTTATTACTTCGTCACCAATACGAATCTGGCCATCGCTGACCCCGGTAACCGCCGCGTTAGTGCGCACCTCGACCCCGAGATGTTGCAGCTGCGATACCGCGCTGCGCTGCAAATCTTCCGGATAGGCGCTGAGCACCGAAGGTCCGGCCTCAACCAGCAACACCCGCGTCTTGGCGGGATCAATGTTACGGAAATTTTCGGCCAGCGACTTGCGCGCGATCTCCGCCAAGGTCCCGGCCAGTTCCACGCCGGTCGGGCCTGCGCCCACCACCACGAAGTTCAACGGGCGATGCGTGCCGGTCAGCGCTGCGGTACGTTCGGCAATCTCGTAGGCCAACAGGATGCGGCGTCGCATCTCCAGCGCATCCTCGACGGTCTTAAGCCCGGGCGCGAAGGGCTCCCAGTCGTCGTGGCCGAAGTAGGCATGCGTTGCGCCGGCGGCCACGATTAGGTAGTCGTAGTGCAGATCAAAGCCGTGAACCTTAACCAGGCGCTGCGCCAGATCGAAGCTCTCCACGTCGCCCATCAAGACTTCCACGTTCTCGTGCTTGTGCAGAATCTCGCGGATGGGTGCGGCGATTTCTGCCGGCGAGATGCCCGCGGTCGCCACCTGATAGAGCAGCGGCTGGAAGGTGTGATGGTTGCTGCGATCGACCAGCGTGATCTGCACCGGCAACCGCGCCAGCGCCTGGGCAGCCTTCAGGCCGCCGAATCCACCGCCGATGATAACGATACGTGGACGTGCTTTCTCAGTCATGGCCCCTCACCTATGAGATGCTCACGCCCGCGGCCAGGAGGCAATTTCGCCCCATCGCTACCACCGCTCACGACATTTTCAATGTGTCAGATGAATGATTGTGGGCCCGTAGCTCAGTCGGTAGAGCTACGCAGACATCAGAACTGACACCAAATTCAAGCTTGGCCCGGCACAGAACCTGCCCCTTCCGACGAGTAGAATGTCGCTGTAAAACACCATGAGCCTCGTTGCCGACAGCCTTCGGGTAACCTGCGCTATGGCCTGATTGCGACAGTTACTATCAAGCGAGCACGAATGGCCGCTAGTGCGCTGATCGAGCCGCAGGCGCCGAATGTCAAATCAAAGGACGCTCAACATGAACGAACCGTTGCACGCCGAAACCATGCTGCGCCTTTCAGGAATTAAGTACACGCTCGCAATGCTACTGGCACTGAGCTTGCCGTTCGCTGCCGCACCTGCCGCTGCGGCACAGGAAGCAGCAACCTCGGGAACTTCCGTTCGGGCGCGTCTAGTCGGTAGTTGGCGTCTGGTTTCACGACAGAGCAGGCGGACCGATGGCAAACTCGAATCTGATCCCGGACTCTCCGCTGTCCCGTTAGGCATTCTCATCTATGACGAGTCCGGCCACGTTGCAGCCCAACTTTCGCGGCGAGATCGCAGCGTCGCCATGCTTGGCGAGGAATGTCAAGCTGCGGCCACAACGAAAGGAACACCGGATACTGCACAGACCGTACTTGGTTATGACGCCTATTTTGGCACTTACAAGATTGATGAGCAGTCTGGCACAGTCACTCACCATCTGGAGGCCGCCCTGTGGCCCGGAGACGTTGGAAAAGACATTGACCGACACTTCACACTTTCCGGCGATCAATTGACGATCACGTTCAACACCACGACGCGTGAAGGCGTGAAGGTAACGCGAACGTTGATTTGGGAAAGAATGAAATAGCTCGTAGCTGACGAGATATCGCCGGGTGGCCACACAACGCGGTTTTCGTTGTGTGGGAGATACCGTTAGGGCCTCGCCCTGGGGTATTCACTTTATCCAATTGCCGTGGTCTCGCATTTTTCGAGATCTGAGTATTGCGTCCGCAGCCTGGGGACGCGTGGGTGTCCCAGGTTCGCCCTCCCTTCGACTAACTGGGATCGCTAGGCCGGAGATCCTTGGGCATGATCCGTTTGGTCGAGGATCGTAGGTTACGATATGGCCTGATTACGCCAACAAAGAACTAGACTGCGTTCGCCTTCAATGATTCGGTAGATGAAAGGCGTAGAGATTACTATCCTGGGCGCCAACGTAAAGAACACCATTTGCGATGACGGGGGAGGACGCCTCACCCTGGTAAATATGGTAGCTCCACAGGTAAGCTCCGGTGGAGGCATCCAACGCCCATATACCGAAGTTGCTGCAGTCATAAACTATGCCATTCGCCACCACGGGCGAGGAGAAGCCACCGGCGTCGTCGAAACCCCACTGGAGTTGCCCGGTAGTTGCGTTCAGCGCATATAATGCCTGACCGCCAAATTCTACGTGGACATAGACCAAACCGTTGGCCACAGCGGGCGAAGAATCCTCATAGTATCCGCCGTTGTAGCTCCATAACTTAGCGCCAGTCTGAGCGTTCAGTGCATAGAAGGTACCATCCCCGCCGGAACCTATATAAACCAATCCATTTGCCACTGCCGGAGAAGCGACCACGGCACCAGTAAGGGGGTAGCTCCATAACTTAGTTCCGGTGGAGGCATCCAGAGCATAGAAGTTGTTATCGAAGGAGCCTACGTACACGATGCCATTCGTTACGGCGGGAGAGGAGTCCACCAAATTGCCGGTGGCGAAGTTCCACAGCTTGCCGCCAGTCGTGGCATTCAAGGCGTAAACATTGTTGTCCTCGGAACCGAAATAAATTACGCCATTCGATACGGCGGGCGAGGACTTCACATAGCCGCCAGTGGAGTAGCTCCATAACTCAGCGCCCGTCGAAGCATTCAATGCATAGACATTCTTGTCATTGGAGCCGACATAGACGACTCCATTCACCACCGCCGGTGAGGAATCTACAGGGCCCTGCGTGGTAAAGCTCCACACCTTTGCACCGGTCGAAGCGTTCAGCGCATAGACGTTGTTGTCCTCGGAACCGACATAAACCACCCCATTTACCACCGCAGGCGAGGAGAAGACGGGATTGCCCGTCGTGTATGTCCAATCCAGAACAAGGTTTCCAACCGTGGAGGGACTCAGAAGTGCTTCAGATGGGTTGAAGCCAGTGTGGCAGGGCGTAAAACGAAATTGTGTCCAGTTGATGACCGATGTTTGAGGTGGTCCGTTACACGGCTGTTGCGCCCCCGCTGCCGTAGCGATCACCAGAAGTAGGCCCAAAAGCCAATCGGCGGAAGTTTTCATATCCTCACCGCATATCTGACTTGGTCTGCGCCGCAGCCGGAACTATACACCCAATTGGCGAAACATCGCCATAGCACTCATTGACCCAACGAGTGTCCCGGCTTCGGGCGGCACGGATGCGCCCTTGCTTCGGCGGTGGGTGCATTAAGTCGTTGAGTTTGTGCTAGATTAAATAGGAGTGGGCCCGTAGCTCAGTCGGTAGAGCAACGCACTTTTAATGCGTGGGTCGCTGGTTCGATTCCAGCCGGGCTCACCATGTACGACCTGGCCGATACACTCCGCCGGCGCTTCCTGTCTTCCTAATTCTCCTTTTCCACCCACACCGCCGTGCCGTACGCCAAAACTTCGGTCACGCCTTGCATCACCTCGGTGGCGTCGTAGCGCATGCCGATCACGGCATTAGCGCCGAGTTCGGCGGCATGCTGCACCATCAGGTCGTAAGCGTGCTGCCGAGTCTCTTCGCAAAGATTGGTCAGCAAAGTGATGTTGCCGCCCACCAGCGTTTGCAGGCTGGCGCCGATGGTCCCCACGATGGAGCGCGAACGTACGATGATGCCGCGTACCAGCCCCATGTTGCGGACGATACGGTAGCCATCCAGCGTGAAGGCCGTGGTGACCATGCTGTGCGCCACGTAAATCATGGTTGGTTGATTGGGATTGGTCGGGCCCGCGGCCATCGTCTCCTCCTGTGCGGAACACGGCAGGATAGCACGAGGTTGTGCGCTGGCGCAGTGCTTGCACTACACTGGCACTAGGAGAAACGAATCGGCGTGGTTCATCGGGCTCAGGCGAAAGAAAACTATCTGGTCACGGTACTAGGCGTCAGTGCGGTGCTGGGCATGGCCGTCGCCGTGGCGGTGTACTTCGCCTGGAAATCGCACGCCATCGCGCCCGCCTGGCAAGGGCCGTTCAACGCCTTGGGGCTGTTCGTTTGCCCGCCGTTCATTCTCGCACTGGCAATCAATCCCATCCCTGACTCCGATCTGGCGCTGGCGCTCGTGGTGGGCACCATCATCTTTGCCAACGCTGCGCTCTATGCCGGAGTCGCCTCGGGCGGATACTTCCTGGTCACCGTCTTTGGCAGGCAGAAGCCTCACTCCGGGTGAGCAGGCTTATCCCGCTGGCTGCTGTTGCGTCATGCAATGCAGTGCGCCCAGTCCCCAGATGAAGTCGCGGCAATAAACCCCGAGCACCTCTCGCTCCGGGAAATAATTCCGCCAGGGTGTTCAGGGCTACGCGATCGTTAGGATCGCCGAACACCGGCACCAGCACGACTCGATTTGCAATGTAGAAATTCGCATAGCTGGCAGGGAGGCGCTGTCCCTCGAAGAGGACCGGCTGCGGCATGGGCAGCTTCACCACCTTCAGCGACTTGCCCGCCTGGTCGGTACTCTTCTTCAGCCAGCGGAAGTTGTCGCTCAGCGGCTCGTGATTAGGGTCATTGGGATCGGGCTCGTACGCCGTGACCACGGTGCGCGGCCCAACGAAGCGCGTGATGTCGTCCACATGCCCGTGGGTGTCGTCCCCGGCAATGCCGCGCTCCAGCCAGATGACTTTCTCGATGCCCAGGTAGTCGGCGAAGATTTCCTCCAGATGTTCGCGCGAGACGCCGCGATTGCGCTGCTGCACTTCGCTCAGCAGGCACTCTTCCGTGGTGATCATCGTGCCGCGGCCGTTGACGTCGATGCTCCCGCCCTCCAGCACCAGGCGATGCAGCTCGCCATCGACCCTGACTTCCGGCTGCCATGCCGGAACTTTCAGGCGACGTGCGATCTCGGCGCCCACCGGCGCGTCCAGCTTCCAGTCGCTGTATTTGGCCCAGGCATTGAAGCGCCACGCCGTAGCTGCCACCGGAGGAACGTTGCCTTTGCGTGATTCACGGGTGACGAAGATCGGACCGTAGTCGCGCGTCCACACCCGGTTGGTCGGGATCTGGAAGAAGCGAATGTTGCCTGCCGCTTTGCCCGGAGCCGCGGCCTTCTCGGCGATCACCTGCGAACGCACCAGCACTGAGCGCGCCTTAGCCTTCCGCAGCCTCGTCGTTGACCAGGATGTTGACCTGCTCGGCTCGCGCCAGCTGGCGGACAATCTCGGCGTAGATCCATGGAATCGCCTCGAACTTGCCGGGCCAGTCCGAGCGGTTGTGCGGCCATGCAATCCAGGTCGCCGCATGAGCTTCCCACTCGGCAGGCATGCGATAGCCGAGCGACGCCGGCGTCTGCGAAAGCTGTTCAGACTTGTTTGCCAAGTTCTTCTTTCTCACGTTAGACAAGGCCGCCTAAACCATGAACCGCTGCGTGATGGGCGTGTAAGCATCGATGCGGCGATCGCGCCAGAAGGGCCAGTTGCGCCGCACGTCTTCCATGCGCCGCAAATCGACTTCGGCGACCAGGATTTCTTCCTTGTCGTGCGAGGCCTGCGCGATGACCTGCCCGAAAGGGTCGGCAATGAACGAGCCGCCCCAGAATTCCAGGCCTTTGCCTGCGGCCTCGTTACCGCGAATGTTGCCGGTCTCAAAGCCCACCCGATTCGGCACCGCGACGTAAACTCCGTTGGCGATAGCGTGAGCGCGCTGGATGGTCCGCCACGCGTCGTATTGCGCCTCGCCATACTCGGCCTTCTCATCAGGATGCCACCCTATCGCCGTAGGGTAGAACAGCACATTCGCGCCCTGCATGGCGGTCAGGCGCGCGCCTTCGGGATACCACTGGTCCCAGCAAACCAGGGTGCCGAACTTGCCAAAGTCGGTGTCGAATGCCTTGAAGCCCAGATCGCCTGGCGTGAAGTAAAACTTCTCGTAGTAGAGCGGATCGTCGGGGATGTGCATCTTGCGATAAATGCCGGCCAGCTTGCCGCCCGTGTCGAGGATGGCCGCGGTGTTGTGATAAACGCCGGCGCGCGCGCCGCTCGAACAGCGATGCCACAATCGTCACGTTCAACTCGCGGGCCACATCGCCCAGGCGCTTGGTGGCCGGACCCGGAATACTCTCCGCCAGGTCGAACAGCGCGATGTCTTCGCGCTGGCAGAAGTACTGCGTCTGAAAAAGTTCCGGCAGGCAGATGAGCTCCGCCCCTTTGGACGCCGCGTCGCGCACATGCGCGATAGCGCGCTCCATGTTTTCGGCCGGCTCCGGTGTGCACGACATCTGCACCACGCCAATCTTGAAGTTTCTTTCCAACGTTAGCTGACTCCCCGCGCCCGTGGCGCTAGTAAATTCAGGATAGCATTGGATGCCCTGCACAGCGGAACGATGCCATGTTACAGGACCGTGACAAGACGTCGCGCAACCAGCCGCTGCGATTGACGAAGAGCGCGGCAAACCTGTAGCTTCGAATGTCTACCTTGCAATCATCAATTCTTCCGCAGGCGCACCGCGTGTGCCCCGCAATGTCCGAGGTGAACTTTGAGCGACAAGCATAACGACAGTCAGGGCGAAGGCATCGAGCGCGTACTTCACGATCCCATCTCCGACAAACTGGTTCCGCTGGAACCGTTGGACCTGACCAAGGTCCACAGCATCGACGACCTGGTGCGCGCCATGGGCAGCACCGCCTTCACCGGTCGCCAGGTGGGCGAAGGCGCTGACGTTCTGGAGGCGATGGCCCGCGACAAAGACTGCTTCGTGGTGATGACCCTTGCCGGCGCCATGACGGTCGCCAAGCAAGGCCTCATCGTCACCGAGTTGATCGATCGCGGCATCGTGAAAGCTATCATCTCGACTGGCGCCTTGATGGCGCACGGGCTGGTGGAAGCTGCCGGCCGCTCGCACTTCAAGTACGACCCCAAGATGGACGACGTCGAGCTTTACGAAGCAGGCTACAACCGCGTGTACGACACGCTGGAGCCGGAGACCAATCTCGACTTCGTGGAGACCATTGTTGCGCGCATCCTGAAAGCCTGGGACCACAATGAGGTGTTGTGCTCCTACAAGCTGAATCGCGAGATCGGCCGCTACCTGAGCGAGCACGTTCCCGAGCGCGGCATTCTGAAGTCGGCGTTCGAAAAGAATGTGCCGGTATTCGTGCCCGCGTTCAGCGACTCCGAAATTGGCCTCGACGTCGCGCTGCACAACCGCATGCGCCGCAAGAACAACATTCCGCCGCTGCGCTTCGATCCCTTTGAGGACCTGGAGTATTACGCCGACACGCTGCTGAAGCAGGAGAAGCTGGGCATCTTCACCATTGGTGGCGGCGTGCCGCGCAACTGGGCGCAGCAGTTCGGGCCGTTCATCGAGTTACGCCATCGCCGAGGCGGGGAAGACCTGCCGCTGAAGCGCTTCCACTACGGCGTGCGCATCTGCCCCGAGCCAGTGAACTGGGGCGGTCTGTCGGGCTGCACCTATAGCGAAGCTGTCTCGTGGGGAAAGTTCGTCCCACCCGAGGAAGGCGGCCGCTTCTCCGAGGTGCTGCTGGATGCGACGGTAGGCCTGCCGCTGATCGCGGGTGCCGTGCTGGAAAGGGTTAAGAGCAGGGGTTAGGGGCTAGAGGTTAGGGGTTAGTACCGGAGTGTGTTGGGCGGGGATGTGTGAAAACATCTACGTCGAATCTGCATGACGCCTCGTGGGTAATTGGGGGATACGCATCACGTACTGGCGTTGGGAGGTTTTTGCGAGAGCCCCTAATCTCTAATCCCTGGCCACTGCTTTCACGCTGTTCCGGCTCCGGTTCAGGCCCGGCAAGGTCTAAACTCCGGAGCCGGCGCAGGCTTCCGCGGAAATCTCAAACTCTGATCAACTCTTTACGCCTGTCTCTTCGAACGTCATGTTTTCCGCCTCACTCTGTGTTTTACGTTTCCAATCGAAGAAAAGTTCAGCGTAAGAACTGGTGATGTAGTCGTTCGTCCCAACTCCCAGCGACGCGGCCACCCGATCGATCCAGTCGGACTCGCCTTCGATCTCCGCCAGATCGCCGATGGGCGTGTGATCCACCACCACGTGGCCTTGGCCATCGCTCCACTCGGCCCGATATTTCTCATATGCAAATGAAGGCGCATATCCCAGCGCGAGCAGAATTGCGTTCATCATCTTTCCATCGTCAACGCCGGTTTCCAGTTCCGCGCGCGACTTGTGCGGCCCGGCCTTCCCCTTGGCTTTGTGGGTGAGCTTCCATTTGCCCCCGTAATCGCGCAAGCGCAACAATTCGCCATTACGCCGCAGGTCACCGCCCGGCAGATCGTAGAGCGTGTTGACTCTCATGAGTGGAGGGCGTGACGCAGCGGAAGCCGAGCTCCGTCAGCTTCTGTTCGAGTGCCTTGAGATCGGAAACGAGGAATTTGATTTCGACTTCTTGAGGTGCGGCCATGGAAGAAGTGTAGAACAAGCCATCAGCCGTCAGCTATTCGCCTTCAGCTAAGGCATGCGGTGACGGAATGTTCGCTTAGAAAGTGTTGTACGCCGAGAAGAGCCCACTGCCGGGAAGGTTAACTGAAAGCTGACGACTGAGTAAGCTGATAGCTGACAGCTGCCTTTCTAACTCTCCCGCTCCACCACAAACTCCGGAACCCACAGCAGCACGCGCTTGATTTCCGAGTCGGGGAAGGTGCAGATGGCCTCGCGCGCCTTGTTGGAGAAGTCGACTGCCAGCTCATAGGCCGCGTCAATCGAGCCGTGCCTATTGAGGATGGCGACGATGTCTTCCGGCTTAATGCCGTTGAAGCCGCCATTGCTGAGCACCGACTCGATGGTCGCGCGCTCTTCCGGGGTACAGCGTTCCAGCGCGTGCAGCACCGCCATGGTGGCTTTGCCTTCGCGCAGATCGCTGGCCACGGGCTTGCCCAGCACTTCTTCCGATGCCGTCAGGTCCAGAACATCATCGACAATCTGGAACGCCATGCCCAGATTGCGGCCATACTCGGCCAGCCGCGTCTGATCGGCCTCGCTGGCGCCCGCCAGAATTCCGCCCAGCTTCATGCACACCGAAAACAGGCAGGCCGTCTTGCGGAAGATCAGCTCAAAATGCTCGTCCAGAGAAATCGCCTTGCCCAGCCGCTCAATCTGCAGCAGCTCACCCTCCACCATCGCCTGGGTCAGGTCGATCAGCGCATCCAGGATGGCAAAGTTCCGCTCCTCGATGGCGATGCGGAAGGCCTGCATGTATAGCCAGTCGCCGGCCAGCACGCATTTCGAGTTGCCCCATTGCGTATTGGCCGCGGGGCGTCCACGCCGGGTCTGCGCCTCGTCGATAATGTCGTCGTGCACCAGCGTCGCGGTGTGGATGATCTCCACCACTGCGCCCAGCCGGATGGCGCCCTGGCCGTCGTAGTTCATCAGCTTGGCCGACAACAGCAGCAGGGCAGGGCGCAGGCGCTTGCCGCCACCCGCGCGCAAATATTCGCCGATCTCGGTAATCGCCTTTACGCCGGAAACGGTGTCGCGCCCGAACTCGCGCTCGATGGCGGCGAGGTCGTCGTGCAACAGGTCAAAAATCTCCTTGGCGTTGCGGGTTACGGAATTCAAATGTCTCTTAGCCCCGTCAGTTGGATCGGTAATTGGTGAACTGCATGTCGATGCCGAAATCGCTTTGCTTCAGCAGGGCCATGATTTCCTGCAGTGTATCGCGGTCTTTACCGCTGACGCGAACCAGGTCGCCCTGGATCGCCGCCTGGACCTTCTTCTTCGAGTTCTTGATGAGCTTGACGATCTCGCGGGCCTTCTCAATCGGGATGCCCTGCTGCATGGTCACGCGCTGCCGCACGGTCGAGCCAGCCGCCGGGTCGATGCTGCCGTATACCAGCGCTTTCAGCGGTACTCCGCGCTTCACCAGCTTGCTCTGCAGAATATCGTTCACCGCTTTCAGCCGGTACTCGTCGGCCGAGGTGAGAACCAGCGCTTCTTTCTCTTCCACCTGAATGTCGGACTTCGAGTCCTTCAGGTCGTAGCGGGTATGAATTTCCTTCAATGCCTGCTGGATGGCATTGGAAACTTCCTGCATGTCGACCTTGCTGACGATGTCAAAAGTGTTGTCGGCCATAAGCTTCAGTGTAACAAGACAAGGCGCGGTTGCCGAATCAAGCCGCCTTCACGGGCGCCTATAGCACTTCTGGTGGATTGCCGGGCTTCGCCAAACCTGTACAAAGGTTGTGCAAAGTGCGCCGTGCATGTCGTGGAAACAGCCGGACCCTCCAAACAGCAAGCTGTCATCCTGAGCGCCAGCGAAGGACCCCTATCGCCGGCAAGGGATTCGTCCCGAATGCCGCCACCGGCGTGTGATCCCGACCGAAGTGAGACGAAGTTAGGAGTGGAGGAAACTGCTGTACCAGGGGCCGACCAGCTCGGGGCGCTTGCCGGAATGACGCTTCTCTGCGACTGTAGCGGTGCCTTCGCTGGGCTCAGGATGACAGCAAGACCTAAGATGTTTCCAGCTTGAAGAACTGTCGAAAGTTCGCGGTCGTTTGCCTTCCGATTTCTTCCAGCGAAACTCCCCGCAATACACCGATCTGCCGCGCGACTTCCACCACAAATGCCGGCTCATTCCGCTTTCCGCGATGCGGCACCGGCGCCAGGTAAGGAGAATCCGTCTCAATAAAAATGCGATCGAGCGGCGCCATCGCTGCCGCGTCACGTATGTTCTGCGCTTTGGGATAGGTGATGTTTCCGGCGAACGACAGCATGAATCCCAACTCCAGTGCTGCGCGTGCGTGGTCGACGCTGCCGGTGAAGCAGTGCAACACGCCGCCCAATCCGCTGCTCACCCAATGCTCGCGAATCAGCCGCAGCACATCGTCCCAGGCATTCTCGCTGTTATCCGAGGGACGGCAATGAATGATGATGGGCAGTTTCGCCGCCCGTGCCATCTCCATTTGTTGCAGGAACACCGCTTGTTGCACGTCGCGTGGCGAGTGGTCGTAAAAGTAATCCAGGCCGATTTCGCCCCAGGCGATCACCTTGGGGTCGCGTGCCAGTTGTTGCAACTCATCGAAGTCAGTCTGCTTGGCCAGTTCGGCCTCGTGAGGATGGATTCCCACCGTCGCGTAGACACCCATATGCTGGCTGGCGAGTTTGACGGCGCAGTCAAGCGTTCCTGTTCCGGGCCCATCCCCATTGCCGATGGCCAGTAGGGTGGTCACTCCGGCTGCGTGAGCGCGCGCGAAAACATCGTCGCGGTCGGTATCGAAGCGCTTGTTTTCGAGATGGCAGTGCGAATCAGTGAACATGGAAGTCGGTGGCCAGTGGTCGGTATGACTGTAAAGCTGAAGGCTCAGTGCTAAACGCTAAGTGCTAAAGGCCAAAAGCGAAGAGCCAAAAGCGGATTTTCTACACCGTCTCCAGTTCTTCTTCCAGCAACTGCTTGTTATACAACTCCGTGTAATACCCGTCGCGCTCGATCAACTCTTCGTGCGTGCCGTACTCCACCACCTGCCCATCATGCAGCACGGCAATGCGATCGGCATTGCGCACCGTCGATACCCGATGCGAGATGAATATCGTCGTCCGCCCCTGCATGATCTGGCGCAGGTGATTCAGGATGCGGTCTTCCGTCTGGGTATCCACGCTGGCCAGCGCATCGTCCAGCACCAGGATGTGCGGATTGCGAATCAGCGCCCGCGCAATTGCCGTCCGCTGCTTCTGCCCGCCGGAAAGCGTTAAGCCGCGTTCGCCCACCAGCGTCTGGTAGCCGTCGGGGAAGTCCTCGATCTCGGCGGCGATGTTGGCCGCCTCGGCAGCATGGCGCACTTCCTCATCGGTTGCGTTCTCGGCACCGAAGGCAATGTTGTCGCGGATGGTGTCGCTGAACAGAAATGTTTCCTGTGGCACATAGCCGATGTTGCGCCGCAGAACCTCTAACGGAAACTCCCGGATCGGCCGTCCATCGATCAGCACCGAGCCCGGCGTCGCATCGTAGATCCGCGGAATCAGCGACACCAGCGTCGACTTGCCCGATCCCGTCGGCCCCACGATCGCCAGGCTGGTGCCCGCCGGCACCTTCAAGTTCACATCGCGCAACACCTGCTCGTCGCCATGCGCGCGTCCGCCCGGACGCTCTGCCGCAACAATCGTGTTGCCGTAGTTGAAGCTGAGATGGCGGAACTCAATCTCACCGCGAACCTCGGTTGGCGCGCCTTTCGCCGGCACACCAGCATCGGTAATCTCGGGCTTCTCCGCCAGGATGTTCTCGATGCGCCCCATGGAAGCCGTTCCGCGCTGGAAAATATTGATCACCCATCCCAGGGCAATGATCGGCCAGGTCAGCTGCACCATGTAGGTATTGAAGGCAACGAAGCTACCCACGGTGATGCGGTGCAACAGCACTTCGCGGCCGCCAATCCAGAGCACAATCACGATCGCCAGTCCCAGCAGCGTTTCCAGCGTTGGCCACAGCATGCCCATCAGCCGCACCAGCTTCAGGCTGCGTCCGATGTATTCCGTGTTGTCGCGCTCAAAGTTCTCAATCTCCGCTTCTTCCTGCACGTAGGCGCGAATCAGCCGCGCGCCGGAAAAATTCTCCTGCGCTCGCGCCGAAATATCGGAGAACATGGCCTGAATGCGCTCAAAGCGCTCGTGGATCCTGCCGTCCGAAATATTGCACCACGATGCTGAAGATAGGCAGCGGCGCAAACGCAAAGATGGTGAGCCGCGGGCTGATGCTCATCATGAACACCAGTGCGCCGGCGGTGAACACCAGCGTGTTGGCGGTGTACATGATGCCCGGCCCGGCCAGCATGCGGACGGCGTTCAGGTCGTTGGTGGCGCGCGCCATGATGTCGCCGGTGCGGGTGCGCTGATAGAAGCTGTACGACAGCCGCTCCAGGTGCGCGAACAGGTCGTTGCGCAGGTCGAACTCGACCTCGCGCGACACGCCGATCAGGATCCAGCGCGTCAGGTATTGAAAGATGGCTTTGGCGCTGGCGACGGCCAGCAGCATCAGGGAATAGGTCAGCAGCTTGTGGCGCGAAACCCCCTGGTTCAGATCGTCGATTGCCTTGCGGATGACCAGCGGAAACAGAATCCAGACGCCGTTGTTGAACAGCACGCACACCGCGCCGACGAGAAACGTCCCGCGGTACTTGCGCAGATACGGAAACAGCGGTCTGAGGTTGGAGAACATGGTAATAACGCTATTCGCTCTTCGCCTTTCGCTTTTAGCTACCGATCAAAGGGCGCCGTTGATTCAAACCCGAGGCTTCATCCCGAGCGGCAGCGAAGGACCCCATTATCGTGATGCGCTCTACCGCTCAGCGTCCGCCAAAGTCGAATAGCGAAGAGCGAAAAGCGAAGGGCGAACCGCGGCTCTTTCTACGTTGGCACCCGCAGCAGCATATAGCCGCCGGCTAGCGCGAAGATCAAGTCCGGCGCCCACGCTGCCAGCATGGCCGGTAACTGGTTAGCGTCGCCCATCGCCTCGAACAAACCTGCCGTCACCCAATAAATCACGGCGATCGCCAGCGCCACGGCCACGCCTACCAGCGCGCCGCCGCGCCGCCCGTTGGCGGCAAAGGGAATCGCCAGCACCGCCATCACCAGCGTAATCAGCGGGAACGCGATCTTCTTATGCAGCTGCACCTTCAGACGAACCGTGTCGAAGCCGCTCTGCTGCAGGTCTTCAATGTACCGGCGCAGCTCGTCATAGTTCATCTCCGACGACTGCTTTACTTCTTTCTTGAAGTAGCTCGGGTCTTCGTGAATCTCGTCGAAGGTCGACACATCGAAGGTGCGATAGTCCTACGATGCTCGGCCCCTTCAGCGTTCGCACCCAGCCCTGCTCGAAAACCCACTTGTGCAGATGCTCTTCCCAGTGCGCATTTTCGGCATGAATGCGCCGCGTCAACTGGAAGGTGTTGGGGTCGAACTCGAAGATGGAAATTCCGCCAAACAGGTTTTGATCAGGATCGAACACCCGGTAGTAATAAATCTCGTTGCTCTGCCCGAAGATCCACTTGCGGTCAGCCTGCAAATACGTCTGCGCCGGCTTGCCCTTGATCTCGTTGCGCAAAATCTCCTGCTGCGCGATTGGTGTGCGGAATGTACACCTGGTCGAAGATGAACAGGCCTACCGCGAACAACCCGCACAGCACAATCACCGGTAATGTCGCGCGATACACGCTGAAACCGGTGGCCTTCATCGCCGTCAGCTCGCTCGATTTGTCCAGCAGTCCGAAGGTCACCAGCACCGCCAGCAGCACGGCCATGGGCGCCATCATATAAATCATCGACGGGCTCAGGTTCCACAGGTACTCCACCAGCGTAACCAGCGGGACCTTGTTGCGCACAATGTCGGTGAGCAATTCGAAGAACGTAAACACCAGCGCCAGCACCAGGAAGGTCGACAGGATCAGCGTCAAATAAAGCCCGAAGTCGCGCAGGATCATGTCGTCGAGGATCAAGGGGAAGCGCGCACTGAAGCGCCGCCGATGCAGCGACGACTCGGCCACCGCCCGGCCCAGGGCTGCTTCGCGGCGGCGCGTCCCGAACGACTGCAGCTTCTGCAGCAGGATCTTCCAGCCCGCCGTCAGGTTGCCGATCTCGATCGGCATACGGTCCACTCGCCATAGCAAGACCAGGCCGCATACAAAGAAGAAGATGTTGCCCATCCACGATCCGAACCAGGGCGACATCTTGCCCTGCCGCGCCATCTGCACCCCGATCATGGAGAAGAAGTAGTACACCACCACCAGCATGATGGTCAGCACGAAACCGGTGCTCTTGCCGCCCTTGCGGGCCGACAGTCCCAGCGGGATTCCCACCATGGCCAGTACCAGGCACGCTGTCGGCAGGGCAAACCGCCGATGGAACTCAATCTCGTAATAACGCGCCTTGATCAGGTCGTAGGTATAGCTTCCCGGATCCCAGCTCCGCACCGAGGCCGCCGCCGCGCGCTCGCGTGCCGCGTTGCTCAGCAATCCGTGCAGACTCAACTCGGCCACCGGCAACAGATCATGTGGCCGATCAGCACTGCTGGGCATCTCGATCGGGATCTCCGTGTTGTCGAAGGTCGTGATCGAGTAATGGTCTTTTTCCTTGGGGATGGTCTCCTGCTGGGTGCCATCTTCCAGGTGGAAGCGCAGCTTCTCCGGCGAGTCGCTCAGCAGCGCCCCGCGCTCCGCCAGGGTCACTTTGGGTGACGACGGGTCGCTGATGTCAGCCAGGAAAATGCCCCGCCACAACGCCTGCCCTTTGATGGGCACCGCATCCTGCACATACAGCACGATGTTCTTGAAATCCTCGTAAAACACCCGTGGCTGGACCTCGAAGGAGGCCTGCGAAGACTTCAAGTGTTCCTGTAAGTGATTCAGCGCAATTGCTGATTTCGGAGCCACATAAATGCTGTTAAACAGGCCCAGTCCCCAGGCCGCGATAGCGAAGATGGAGACCGCCCGTACGAACATCCCTACGCCCATGCCGCTGGCCCGAATGGCCGTAACTTCGCTGTCTGCCGCCAGCCGGCTCAGCCCCACCAGGATGCCGACCAGTACGCCCATCGGCAGGGTGATGGTGAAGGTGGTGGGCAGGGTGAACAGGAAGATTTCGGCCACGCTGGGCAGGGGAGCGCTATTGCGGACGATCAGCTCCAGCAGCCGCCCCAGGTCGCGCATGAAGATGATGAAGGTGAACAGCGCAATGCCCAACAGAGCATGCGAGGCCACTTCCTTCAGGATGTAACGAGTCAGGATCCGCACAACACTCTAGTTTACCGGATGAAATGCTCCGGTGGGCACCCGAACCATCCAGCACACTAAAGGGAATGCCCGTTCGCTTTTCGTTCTTCGCCTTTGGCTCCTCGCGGTTCGCTCTTCGCCTTTCGCCAAAGTACCAGAGCATCTTCCTTGCGAGAGCGCCTAGCGCAAAGACGACATCTGGGCAGGTTTAGACTTTGATTGTCATCCTGAGCGCCAGCGAAGGACCCCTATCCCCGCGAAAATATGCAGCCCGAATCGGATGTTGTGTCATCCGGACCGAAGGCGGAGACGGAAGTCGCAGCGCAGGGGAGGGACCTGCTTTCCCTGGGCAGGGAAGCCGATGTCTCGTGAGACCAGAAACTTGCGCCAGTCTCAATGCCCTACCAACTGGACACTAGCCACTGGCCACTGGCCACTGAATTTTGCCATCCTGAGCGCCAGCGAAGGACCCCTATACCTGGATTAGACGTCCCAACCGTCCGCAACTCCCGCATCTCAAAGTTCGCTGTCACTGCTTGAACACCACCATCCCCAGCGGCGGCAAATTCAGCAGCAGCGAATTCTCGAAGCCGTGGCTGGCAATTGCCTCCGTCATCTTTCCCCCGAAGTTGCCTTCATCGGTGCCACCGTAGGTCGCAGCATTGCTGTTCAGCAGCTCCTGCCAATGCCCCTCATGCGGCACCCCCACGCGATAGCCGCGCCGCGGAATCGGGGTGAAGTTGCAGGCGACCACCACCGGATCTTTCTGGTCCTTGCAGAAACGCATGTAGGTCAGCACGCTGTGGTCGGAGTCATCCGCGTCGATCCAGCGCCAGCCATCGGGGTTGAAGTCGCATTGGTACAGCGCCGGCTGTGCCCGGTAAAAGCGGTTCAAATCGCGCACCCATTGCTGGATCCCTTGATGGTTGGGAAATCCCAGCAGCATCCAGTCCAGGCTGCTGTCGTGGTTCCACTCTTTCCACTGGCCAATCTCGCCGCCCATGAACAGCAGCTTCTTGCCCGGCTGGGTGTACATGTAGCCGTACAGCAGCCGCAGGTTAGCGAACTTCTGCCACTCGTCGCCCGCCATCTTGCCCAGCAGCGATCCTTTGCCGTGCACCACTTCATCGTGCGACAGCGGCAGCACGAAGTTCTCGGTGAACGCGTACAGCCCGCGGAAGCTCAGCTTGTTGTGGTGATACTTGCGGTGAATCGGGTCCTTCGACATGTAGGCCAGCGTGTCGTGCATCCAGCCCATGTCCCACTTCATGCCGAAGCCCAGCCCGCCGATATACGGCGGCCGCGACACCATCGGCCACGCCGTCGACTCCTCGGCAATCGTCTGAATGTCGGGGAAGTTGCCATACGCGTCCTGGTTCACTTCCTTCAGAAACGACACCGCGCCCAGGTTCTCGCGCCCGCCATACTGATTGGGAATCCACTCGCCCTGCTTGCGCGAGTAATCCAGGTACAGCATTGACGCGATGGCATCCATGCGCAACCCATCGGCATGATAGCGGTCCAGCCAGAAGATGGCGTTGCTGATCAGGAAGCCGCGCACCTCGTTGCGATCGTAATTAAAGATGGCCGACTTCCAGTCAGGATGAAAGCCTTTGCGTGGATCGGCGTGCTCATACAAGTGCGTGCCATCAAAATACGCCAGGCCGTATTCGTCGTTAGGGAAGTGTGACGGCACCCAATCCAGGATGACCCCAATCCCTTGCTGATGCAGGTAGTCCACCAGGTACATGAAATCCTGCGGCGTGCCGAATCGCGCGCTGGGGGCGTAATAGCCCGTGACCTGGTAGCCCCACGAGCCGAAGAAGGGATGCTCCATGACCGGCAGGAACTCCACGTGGGTGAAGCCCATGTCATTCACATAATCGGCCAGCTTCACCGCCAGCTCGCGATAGGTCAGCGAACGATTGCCCTCTTCGGGCACGCGCATCCACGAGCCCAGATGGACCTCGTAGATCGACATCGGTGCGTCCAGCTTGTTGGCGTCGTGACGCGTCTCCATCCAGTGCTTGTCGCCCCACTGATAATCCAGGTTCCACACGATGGAGGCCGTGCGCGGCGGTACTTCATTGTGGTACCCAAACGGATCGGCCTTGTCGACGGTGTATCCCTTGTAGCGCGAACGCAGGTGGTACTTGTACACCGTGCCCTCGGCCAGGCCGGGAATAAATGCCTCCCAGGCGCCGGTGCTGCCGTGCGGGTTCATGGGGTGCGAGTCGGGATTCCAGCCGTTGAAGTCGCCGACTACCGAGATGCGCTCGGCATTGGGGGCCCAGACCGCGAAGTAGGTTCCGCGCTTGCCGTCCACCTCCACCACATGCGCGCCAAACTTCTCGAACAGGCGGTTGTGCTTGCCCTCGTTGAACAGGTGCAGATCGTAGGGAGTGAGCAGGATCGACTTCTGTTCTTCCGACGCCAAAGGTGCCATCAATTGTTTCTCCTTGTGGCTTGGATGATGGTTTTCCATGCCGCGACACGGGGGAACGTCCCTAGTGTAGTGGAACCGGCCAGCGCGGGCGAACCTGCGCGGTCAGAAGGGAAGCGGAAATGCCCGCTTACACCGCTTCGCGAACGCGCGTTTTGGGCCGCCTCTACCCCAGCCTTTTGGCCCGGCCCGCACATCGCCCGGTGACGGCGGTTACTGCCTTTCCGCCCGTACGGTGCTCTTCTGTAGCTGGCGACGTGCGTACTCCAGGCTCATCCTTGCGGCAGGCAAATTTGCCGCCACGTCGACCGCATCGCAAGGAGATCAACATGGCTGACAAAAAGGCAGATCTGGCTGGCCCCGGAATTGGCGACTATACCGAGCTGGAACATGTGCTTCCGGCGGATTACAGCTCACTGCTGTCACCCAAAGACACCCAGCACGCCATCTTCGAAACCAAGAAGTACATCGAAGACAACCTTTGCAAAGAGTTAAACCTGATGATGGTCACCGTGCCCCTGATCGTTGACGAGACCAGCGGAGTCAACGACTATCTTGATCGCGACGGCTCCCGCACCCCCATCCAGTTCCACATTTCCAATGACCGCGACAAGCATCCTATCAATGCTCAGGTCGTGCAGGCCGCCACCAAATGGAAGAGAATGGCCCTCAAGCAATTCAATATGCAGCCCGGTGAAGGCCTCTGCACCGACATGCGCGCCGTCCGCAAGGACTATTTCCTCGATCACGACCACAGCGCCTATGTCGACCAGTGGGACTGGGAGCGCGTCATCACCGCCGAGCAGCGCAGCCTCAGTTTCCTCAAGGGCGTCGTCAGCAAAATCTGGAAGGTGATTGTCGGTGCCGAGCGTCATGCGCAGCAGCTCTTCCCCCAGCTCAAAGACCCGCGCTATCCCAACCTGCCCGAGACCCTGACCTTCCTGCATGCCGAAGAAATCCTCGACATGTATCCCGACCTGCCCCGCAAGCAGCGCGAGACCGCCATCCTGCAGAAGTATCCCGCAGTCTTCATCGTCGGCATCGGTTGGACGCTGAAAGACGGCTACCCGCACGAGATGCGCGCCGCCGACTATGATGACTGGGTCACCGAGACCCGCTCCGACGATGGCCACGTGCGTCACGGCCTCAATGGCGACATCCTGGTCTGGAACCCCATCACCCGGCGCCGCCATGAGCTGACTTCGATGGGCGTCCGCGTCAACCCCGAGTCACTCAAAAAGCAGCTGGAGCTGACCAAGCAGCTCGACTTCCTGAACTTCCCCTATCACAAGGCCATCGTGAACCACGAGATTCCGTTGAGCATCGGGGGAGGCATCGGGCAGTCGCGCACCCTGATGCTCCTGCTGCGCAAGGCCCACCTCGGCGAAGTCAGCGTCACCGTATGGCCGCAAGTGTTGAAGGACATGTGCGCTAAGAAAAACATCCACGTCTTGAACTAGAACGTTTCAACGTTCAAGAGGAAGATGTTTGAGTCTTAGGCCGAGATACATCCTGAGTAAGACAGGGCACGGAGCAATCCGTGCCCGTCTTCGTTTCGCGCTGACTAATCCGCGAACGAGTAAAAGCTGTCATCCCGACCATAGCGGAGGGACTTGCGTTTCCATCATCTGTCTAGTCATGTCGCAGGTGCGCTTTTAACTGGCCACTGACCACCGGCCACTGGCCACTGTCTTTTGTCATCCCGACCGTAGCGGAAGGACCTGCGTTTCCATCATCTGGCTAGTCATTTCGCAGGTGTGCGCTTTTAACTGGCCACTGACCACTGACCACTGGCCACTGCCTCTTATCATCCGCGACCGTAGCGGAGGGACTTGCTTTCCCCCGCTTATACCTCTCGGCCGAGCCTGGGAACCTCATCCTCGTTCCGCCTTCAACAACCGAACCAGCGACATCATCGTGTTCCAGTTCCGCGTCGTCGCCGTCACCCCGAACAGCTTGTCGACCTGCCCCAGGTAGCGAATCGTCTGCATGTGCCGCCGATACATGCCGAACACGAATTGTCCTTCCGCTGCCATCACCTGCACCAGCCACTCTCCTTCGGCGGGAAACATGACGGGCAGCGGCTTCCGCACCCCACCCGCCTTCGACAATATGCTCACGAAGCGAACGATGTCCTTCGATGACGCTTCTGTCGTAAACGGATTTTCCGTCTCCAGCCGGATGAGATCCCGTCCATCGCACAGCACCACCTCCGCTTCAAAGGGCAGCTTCGCCAGCAGCGCGGCCCTGAACTTGGCGCGCGACCCGGGCTTGCGAACCACAAACGTTCCCGCCGCCCCCACGTTCACCACGTCAAACTCACTCAGTTCTTTCAACAGCAGGCTGGGACGAAATGTCCGGTGCCCGCCAACATTCACACCTCGAAGAAAAGCGACCAGCGCCATGCTGGATTTATATACAAACCGCGTCCGCGAGTGAACCGCCTTCTCGCGACAAAGCGTCGCAACCAAAACCTGGCCGGTCACTAGAACCTTCCTCCGGAGCGCGACTCCCCAATCGCCCGGACCAACTCCACTCCCTTAAACTAATCAGGATCCACACGGACACCTCTCGTGAGCCCGCACACAGCCCCCACCCTCGATCAGCTTCGCCGCTACGCCATCGCGCGCAGCCTGTTCCCGCCCACCACCCTGGCCCGGGCCATCGCGCGCCTGGGATTTCTCCAGGCCGATCCCATGCGTGCGCCCGCTCGCGCCCAGGACCTCATCCTCGCTCACCGCGTTACGAACTATCGCGCCGGCGACCTGGAGCGCCGTTATCCCCGCCTGGCGATCGAGGAAGCCTTCTTCATCAACTACGGTTTCCTGCCGCGCCAGACTTTGGCGCTGCTCTACCCGCGCGCGCTGCCGAGCTACTGGGACGCCCCCATGCGAGCCCGTGCCGAGGAGGTGCTGGCCTTTGTACGCCAGCAGGGCCGCATCCATCCCCGGCAGGTGCTGGCCAATTTCGATCATGGGCGCATCCAGCGCTGGGGCGGCAATCTGAACGCCAGCACGCATCTGCTGGAACTGCTTCACGACAGCGGCCTGCTGCGCGTGGCCCGACGCGAGTCCGGCACCCGTATCTACCAGGCGATCGAACACCCGCCCCAGGACGACGCTCCCGAAGCCCGGTTCGCGCGCGCCGCAAAATTGCTGGACATGGTGGTGCATCTTTACGCGCCGCTGCCCGCGGCCAGCCTGGGCTACCTGTCCGGACTGCTGCGCAACGGCGTGCCCCATCTGGCCGACGAAATTCGCCAAGCCCAGCAGCAAGCCCCGTCGCGCTATGCCCACGCCGAAGTCGATGGCGTCCGCTGGTTCTGGCCGCAAGCTGAGAACCCCAGGTCGGCGCGCCATGTCGTCGACGACAAGCTGCGCTTCCTCGCGCCCTTCGACCCCGTAGTCTGGGACCGCCGCCGCTTCCGTCTGTTCTGGGGCTGGGAGTACAAACTGGAGGCCTACGTTCCGGCTCACAAGCGCCGCATGGGCCACTACGCCATGCCCATGCTGTGGGGCGGGGAAATGTTGGGTTGGGCCAATCTGAAGGTGGTCGATGGCCGCCTGCGGCACCAACTGGGCTTCGCCGCCAGGCGCCCACGCGGCAGTGCCTTTCAGCGCGCGCTGGACGAAGCCTTGCAGCACATGCGGGATTTCCTGCGACTTTGATCTTTTGCAAGTTGTCTCAAGAGAATGCCGACTATCCTGCCAGGTGCCCCATTCAAGCTGTTTTTGCTTGAGTGGGTGTTTTGACTTCTGCTGTGCGCCCCGTACATTCGCGTCTGCTGCGAATGTGTGCGATCCGAGACAGTCTGTGGAGTGCCAGGTACCCCGACTGTGACAAGGGTGTTGCGTTGGCAATCGTTGTTCACTATCCCGAAGACGCTAGGCTAGTCACCATCGGCGCGTCCGGCACAAACAATATGGCTGAATCGCGGCCAAAGTGATGTAAGCTTTGCGGACGCTTCACCATCGCTGAAGCGAGGAGGAAGCAATGGAGCGCAGAAGTCTTTTTTCCTGGCTCGCCGCCATTCCGTGTCTCGCATGGAACCTTGGCAGTGCGCAGGAGCCCCAGAAAACGCGAAAGCTGAAGATCATGATGAAAAGTGCGTGGGGCTCGGATGATCCGACCCGGGCATCCTTCCCCTTCGTTCATGGACTGGCCTTGGCGGACGCTGGTCACGACGTGCAGATTTTCCTGGTTGGGGAAGGCGTCTACACCATGCGCAAGGCTACGGTAGATGCCATTTATCCCGTAGGCTGGCCGCCACTCAGCGAGACTCTGGATAAAGTGGTCGCCAAACGCATTCCTATCTTTGCTTGAGGGGCGTGTTCCCGGGCCCGTGGGGTCACGGAAGCAGACTTAAGTCAATGGGGCGCAAAGTTTGGCAGTCCAGCCATTTTTGTTTCCCTGGTGGAGTGGGCGGATCGCATCATCACCGAGTGACCGGGTAGGATCGGCCCTGCGCCTGCGCCCATGGCAACTGGGCCGACGATAAGCCGGGTGCCCCACTCAAGCTGCTTTTGCTTGAGTGGGTGTTTTGACTTTCCAGATGCTCCATCCTACGCGGCTGGTGGTGATAAGGCGATTTCACGCCAGTTAGGCTAAGGAGTGATCTCCCACGCTGTGCCGCCGCCGTAGGTTCCACCATAGGCTGCGGTGCCATAGATGTTGCCCGCCGAATCGCGCACCACGCTACCTACTGGAGCTCCCCCGTCGCTGCCCGAAAAACTGTGCAGGTCGTGATAGACCCAGCTGCCGTTGGATAGCGATAGCTCAAATACCCCGCCCTGAGAACCACCCGGATCGGTGAGATTCGAGGTGCCGTATAGATTGCCTGCTGCGTCCAGAATCAGACTATCCTCAGGGCCGCCGCCGTAGCCTGGAAGGCTATAGGTCAGCGTGTTCGTCCAGCCACCATCCCCTGGTGTCAGTTCGAAAATCGAGCCGTTCCCATCGCCTCCGAGATACGTCGTACCAAATAGATTTCCGGCCGAATCGAAGACCAAGCCGCCCGCAGCGAAGAACGTCCCAGAATAAATGGTCTGTTCCGTCCACCCAGATGCGGACGGACTTAGTTCGAACACTGCTCCGTCATAGTTGCTGCCGTAAAGGTTACCGGCACTGTCGAAGATCACGCCCGACTGGGGAAAACCACCGTCACTGTTCGTCCCGCTGAAAACATGCAACGTCTTGTTAGTCCAGCCGCTCTGCCCGGGACTAAGTTCAAAAACGACGCCACAGCCGGATGGCGCGCAACTGCCAAACAACAACCCGCCCTCCAGAGTAGTGCCATAGATGTCGCCGGCCGCGTCAAAAACCAGATCACCTAAGTCGGGACCTGCGCCGTCGGCTCCGCCGGTGAAGCGATAGAGCACGGTTTCCAACCACGGGCAGAGGAAGCTTTTGCAAGCGGAAGCCGGAGGTTGCAGCTTGAAAACCGTGCCGCACCCCTCACCTCCGCAGGCTGTTCCGCCGCCAGCGTACGTAGTGCCGTACAGGCTGCCATCGGGACCAAAGATCACCCTTGCATTAGGAATTGCTCCGTCATTGCCGTTAAACGTGTAGAGGGGATGCACTACCCAACCCGACCCCGAATGCGCCAGCTTGAAAACGATACCGCAGCCGCTGGCGCCGCAAGCCCCTCCCGTGTGACCGCCGGCGCTGGTGGTGCCGTAGAAATTACCAGCTGCATCCATGGTTAATCCGGCATTGGGAGTGGCCCCATCAGGCCCGCTGAAGCTGTGGAGCACCGTCAAGGTCTGCGCTTGTGCTGTAGCCGCAATCACAATAAGGCTCGCCAAGACGAGAAAGAGCGCTCCTATTCTCGCTCGACGGCTGACATCGAAAATCGAAGCTGTGACCTGATGTTGGGCCATGGACATCTCCTGGGTTCCAGTCCTATAACGGGCAGTGTAATTCGTGCGATCGGTAGCGCAACTTAATTTTGGATTACGGTGTAACGAACTGACGAAGGGCGACTTCACCAACCTGTTGTACGATCACGGATGGTATCAGGCCTCCTCGCAACTTCCGCATAACAACCCGCCGTTAATCTCCCCAACCCGCCCATTCGCCCCACCCGTATCCTCTTGGCTATTGTTCGATAACCCGGCGAATTCTACCCTCGCCCAATGCGTTTCTTTCTTCTTTCCGCGCTCCTGACTATTTCCGCCGCAGCCCAAGAACCACTCCAGCTCCAGATTCGCAACATCGCCGCTGACGCTCACGGAAAAGTCTCTGTCGCCTGCTCCTTGCCCGGCACCAAGCTCAACTGCGATCTTCATCCCGACGCCCACCCGCCCATGCAGTCGGTCTTCAAGCTGCCGCTGGCCCTCACCGTCTTCCATCAGGTAGAGCAGGGAAAGCTAACCATCGACCAGCCCATCCGCTTTCTGCCTTCCGACCTCTTCGTGCCCAAGGCCTACAGTCCGTTGCAGGACAAGTATCCTCAGGCCAACGTTGACGTGCCCCTGCGCACCCTTCTTCAGATGACCGTATCGCTCAGCGACAACGCCGCTGCCGACATCCTGCTGCGCGTCGTGGGAGGTCCCCAGGTCGTTGACCAGTACATCGCCTCGCTCGGCGTCACCGGGCTTCATCTCCAGGACGGAGAGCACGAGCTTCATCGCGACGTAGCCGTCCAATACCGGAACTGGTTCGAGCCCCGAGGAGCAGTGCAGCTTCTGCGCCTCATCGCCGATCATTCACCTCTCACCCCCGAGCACAACGCGCTGCTGCTCGACTGGATGCGGTCCGCCATCCCGACCACGCGACTTCCGGCCAATCTTCCCAGCGGTACCGCCGTCGCCCACAAGGGTGGAACCTCCGACGTGGATCACGGCCTGGCTCACGCCACCAATGACATCGGCCTAATCTCCTTGCCTGACGGACGCCTGCTGGCCATCGCGATTTTTATCACCGACTCCACCGCCGACCAGGCCACGCGCGAGCAGGTCATCGCCCGCATCGCCCGCGCCGCCTATGATGAGGCTACCCGCCAGCCTTGACCGCCTCCGGCCCGGCAACAGCCTCTGCGACTCCGGCCTCCACCGGGCATCCAATGTGGTAGCCTCTAATGGGGTTAAGTGTCGCTGGCCGGGGCCGATTCGGCTCGCCACGATACCGTCCAACCGGCTGACATAGCAAGGATTACCGCATTGTTTAACAAAGTTGTTTCCAAGATTTTTGGCACCAGCAACGAACGCGAAATCAAGCGCATTATGCCCCTGGTCGAGGCGGTCAACCTCCTCGAACCGGCCATGAAGCAGCTTAGCGACGAACAACTGCGGGCCAAGACCGACGAATTCCGCCAGCGCATCCATCAGCGCCTCGACGCCATCGAAAACGCGGACGCCAAGGATGCCGAACTTAAGGTCGTGCTCGACGAGCTTCTGCCCGAGGCCTTTGCCGTCGTCCGCGAAGCCGGCTGGCGTGTCCTCCAGATGCGCCACTTCGACGTGCAGCTCATTGGCGGCATCGTCCTGCACCAGGGCAAGATCTCCGAGATGAAGACCGGTGAAGGTAAGACCCTGGTTGCCACTCTGCCGGTCTACCTCAACGCCCTCTCCGGGCGCGGCGTCCACGTCATCACCGTCAACGACTACCTGGCCAAGCGCGACTCCGAGTGGATGGGCAAGCTCTACACCTTCCTCGGCCTCACCGTCGGCGTCATCGTCCACGACCTCGACGACGCCCAGCGCCGTGACGCCTACGCCTCCGACGTCACCTACGGCACCAACAACGAGTTCGGCTTCGACTATCTGCGCGACAACATGAAGTTCGACCTCAGCGATTGCGTGCAGCGCGGCCACAATTACGCCATCGTCGACGAAGTCGACTCCATCCTCATCGACGAAGCCCGCACCCCGCTCATCATCAGCGGTCAGAGCGAAGAGTCCACCGACAAGTATTACAAGGTGAATCGCATCATCCCGCAGCTGGAGCGCGGCGAGGAGATCGAGCACGGACTGGGCGAAGACAAGGTCCTCACCGGCGATTTCGTGGTCGACGAAAAACATCGCACCATCACCGTCACCGACGTCGGTTGGGAGAAGGTCGAGCGCCTGTTGGGCATCGGCAACATCGCCGACCCGGAAAACTGGGACCTCAAGCATCACGTGGAAACCGGCATCAAGGCCCACAATCTTTACCGCCGCGATGTGGAATACGTGGTGAAGGACGGGGAAGTCCTCATCGTCGACGAGTTCACCGGCCGCCTCATGCCCGGTCGCCGCTGGTCCGACGGCCTGCACCAGGCGGTGGAAGCCAAAGAAGGCGTAAAGATCGAGCGCGAGAACCAGACCCTCGCCACCGTTACCTTCCAGAATTACTTCCGCATGTACAAAAAGCTGGCCGGCATGACCGGTACAGCCGAAACCGAAGCGGCCGAGTTCGACAAAATCTACCGGCTGGAAGTGGTGGTCATCCCCACCAACCGCGTCCTGCTTCGCATTGAAAATTCCGACATCGTCTACCGCACCGAGAAAGAGAAGTACTTCGCCGCGGCCGACGAAATTCAGCGCTTGGCTGCTACCGGAATGCCGGTGCTGGTCGGCACCACCTCGGTCGAAAAGTCCGAACGCCTCTCCGAGCTGCTGAAGAAGAAGGGCATTAAGCACGTGGTGCTGAATGCCAAGTATCACGAGAAGGAAGCCGAGATCGTCGCCCAGGCGGGCCGCAAGGGCGCCATCACCATCGCTACCAACATGGCCGGCCGCGGTACCGATATTCTGCTGGGTGGCAATCCCGAATTCATGGCCAAGCAGGAAGCGCTGAAGAAGGGCTTGGCCCAGCCGGTGAAGGCCGTAGCCGGCGAAGTCACCGTCAAGCCTGACGATCCCAACATCTCCTACTTCTATTACGCCGGTATCGAATACCAGGTCGGCACCGCGCAGTGGAACGAAATTTTCCAGCGCCACAAGCTGGTCACCGACGCCGAGCACAACGAGGTGATCCAGCTGGGCGGCCTCTTCATCTTCGGCACCGAACGTCACGAAGCCCGCCGCATCGACAATCAGCTTCGCGGCCGTGCCGGCCGCCAGGGCGATCCCGGAGCTTCGCGCTTCTACCTGTCGCTGGAAGATGACCTGATGCGCATCTTCGCCAAGGAGTGGATCTCCAATCTGCTCCAGCGCCTCGGCATGGAAGAAGGCGTCCCCATCGAATCGAAGATGATCACCCGCCGCATCGAGGGCGCGCAGAAGGCCGTTGAAGGCCAGAACTTCGAAGCCCGCAAACACCTCATCGAATACGACGACGTGATGAACAAGCAGCGCAAGGCCGTCTACGGCCTGCGCCGCCAGTTGCTCGAAGGGCCTCGACCAGAAACAGCTCATCCTCGAAGACTACGTTCGCGAAATCCTCGGCGGCCTGCTCGATAAGTACGCCGGCAAAGACGTTCGCCCCGAAGATTGGGACATCAAGAGCCTGAAGAACCAGCTCTTCACCCGCTTCGGTGTCGACATCACCGCCGAAGGTATCGACCCGGAACAGCTGAACCGCCAGGAACTGGGCGACACCATCTTCGACAAGCTGAAAGAGCGCTACGAAGCCAAGGAACAGCTCATCGGCCCCGACGCCATGCGCCACCACGAGCGCATCATCATGCTGAGCGTCATCGACCAGCAGTGGAAAGACCATCTGCTCTCGATGGACCACCTGCGCGAAGGTATCGGCCTGCGCGGCTACGGCCAGCACGATCCTCTCGTCGAGTACAAGCGCGAGTCCTTCGACATGTTCGAGGCCATGATGGAGCGCTTCGAAGAAGAAACCGTCCGCTACCTGTATCTCATGCAGGTCATCGAAGCGCCTTCGCAGCCCCAGCCTGCGCGCATCAGCGCCGGCGGCGACTTCAACGCCGACACCAACGCGACCTTCACCACCGGCGCACGCGGCAATCGCGCTACCACCTCAATGGATGACATGGAAGAAGCCTTCCAGCGCCGCAAACGTCGTGAACTGGAGCAGGCCCGCATGGCCGGCGCCGGCGAAGCGGCAGCGGTGCAGCAGATCGTCCGCGGCGATAAGGTCGGCCGCAACGACCCCTGCCCCTGCGGCAGCGGCAAGAAATACAAGAAGTGCTGCGGAGCGTAATGGGAATAGGCGTACCGTCAGGTACGCCGTCCCGTTCAGTTTTTTCGCTGTCATCCTGAGCGCAGCGCAGCGGAGTCGAAGGATCTGCGGTTCCCGCGCGCGGTGGTAAGTCGTGCGGGTGGGCATCGTCCAAACATATGTCATCCCACCGAAGCCCAGCCGAAGTCGCAGCGGAGCGGAGGGTCCTGCTTTTGTTCTTGACTTGTCATCCTGAGCGCCAGCGAAGGACCCCTATACCCGGCAAGCTCTCCCGCTACCTCCGCTATCGATAGCGAACCGAGCTTGCGACGTACGATGAGCTATATAGAATGTGTCATCCCGACCGAAGCGCAGACGAAGCAGCGGAGCGGAGGAACCTGCTGTTGTCTTGACTGTCACCCTGAGCCCAGCCCACCGGAGCGGAATGACCACTTCCTCAAGTAAAATTGTCAGCCCGACGAGAGATCTGCCTTTGATCAGCATGGCACACGAATGCGAAACTCACTCGCACTAACCTTGCTTCTGTCCTGCGCGATGCTCACCCACGCCCAGGACCTTCAACTCCCGCTCTTGACCTTTCCGCTGAAAGCCAACATCCCCAACCTTGACCAGCACCTCACCGCCGCCACCGCCAGGACCAACTCCGTCTTCGACCACTCCATGCTGAACGCCGCCGGCCTTTATGCCGTCTACGGCTGCGACGACACCGTCACCGCCTTCACCGGAACCACCGCGGTCTACGGACCACCCCTGCCCATCTTCAACCTCGGTTGCAATGCGGGATACAAGGTCCTGAACATCCAGAACCCGCCGCCGATCTCGCTGGCGCCCAACATGATCTACGCCGGATGGGGAACCCCCAACCACCTGTTCTACGACGGCCATCCCGGTCTCGACTTCCAGGCCGCCATGGATACTCAGGTCTATGCCGCGCTGAACGGTACCATCCATTACCCCGCCCGCATGGTGGGCCTCGGCTATCCCGCCGCCGGCTATCACACCATGGAGATCGTTCCCGACCACGCGCAGGGAACCGTCCCCGCCTACCTCATCTACTACCTGCACCTCGACACCTATACCGGACATCCGCAAATGCCGGTGACCGATCCCGACCCCTTGCCCGGATGTTCCGCCACCGTCCTGCTGCCGCTGGCCGAAGGCACCCACGTGCAGGCCGGATGTCTGGTAGCTCTGTCGGGGAAGACCACCCCGCCCATCTATCACTTCCAGCCCCATCTTCATTTCGAAGTGCAACAGGTCGTGCCCACCTCGATGGTGTCGAATCGCTTCGGCGCGCGCACCGCCGACGTGTGTATCGATGGCGTGGTTGGGTCAGGCTACGATTGCGTTCCGGTCGATCCCTACGGCTGGACCGGCGCTCCCACCCAATGCAACGAACGACCGGCCTGGCTTCCTCCGGCGATTCCTACTTCTGCCTCACTGGCCTGCCCAGCCTTCGGCGGTGGAAATAGCGCCCGGCTTCCACTCCTGACACATTGTCAAACCCTAACAAAAGAACACGATTTAGCAATGCGTGTGGTTTAGGAACGTGATATAACATCCGCCAACCTCCCAAGAAAATCTGACGATTGCCTCACGGCGATCCATCTCAATCAGCCCTTTGTCTTTCTGGGTGACGAGGTAGGTATGCAAACAACTAAGACCGCTTCTGTCGTAGGTTCCTTTTCCAGGCTGTCGCTTCTGGCTAGCGTCGTCTTGCTGACCCTGTCTTCGCTGGCTTCCGCCCAGCTCACCATTCCGAAAAAAGTTCCTCCCAAGCCTCCCGCTAAACCCGCCGCCAAGCCCGCTACGCCGCCTAAAGTAGCCGCGACACCAGCTACAAAACCGGCGACCACCACGACGACCACGACCAGCACTGCGACCACCAAGTCGCCGAACCCCGCGGCAACGCCTTCCACCGCGAAGTCGACTACACCTGCTACCGCCACCACCACCACGGGCCAGCCGGCGTCGGTGAAGTCCGCGTCGTCGACTACGCCGGCTACAACCACGAAGCAGCCGGGCCAACTCGTCAATACTGCGGCGCCGGCAACGGCTCCCGGGGCTGTCGCTCCTGCGACCGCGACTAACATGAACAACAGCGCCAACCCAATGTCTCCGTATACCAACGGTGGAGCGCCTTCCGCTGGCGCAGCCCCGGGCAACACCGCTTCGTCGGGCGCCGCTGGTTCACCAGCTGCCGGTGGCACCCTGACCCAGGGAAATGTCGTCTTTACTCCCGGCAGCTGCGTTCATAACGGAGCCAAGGCCGTCTGCACCTTCACCTTCGCCAACCAGGGGAATGCCGGGCAGATGAATACCGCCGAGCTGGCCGGTGCTCAATTCATCGACGATGCTCACGTGCCCCATCGCGCCGACTCGCGTTACTACGTCGATAAGTACGGCACTCGCCAGGACGCCATGTTCGTGAACAGCGGCGACAGCGGTACTTATGTCGAGGAGTTCTCCAACGTCAACTCGCAAGTCTCCACCGGCGAGTTTCATTTGGGCGACCAGGTGGTAAGCGGAGTATCGTTCGGCGCGCCCGCCCGTACGGCCGCGCCTGCCAAATAAATCCTCGCGTCTTGACTGCAATCCCATCCCCACGTCGGCTGGCACACGCCGCGTGGGGATTTTCCTGACTGTCGGCTGCTCGCTTCGCGCCACGCAAGCAAAAAGCCCAACCGGGCGGCTGGGCTTTTCAAAAGTTAAGAACGCTGATTCGCTTACTGCACTCGGCTGACGTTGCCCGCTTGCGGCCCCTTCTGGCCCTCGACAATCTCAAACTCTACCTGATCGCCTTCCTGCAAGCTCTTATAGCCATCGTTGTTGATCGCACTGTAGTGCACAAACACATCCGCGTTGCCATCCTCACGTCCGATAAAACCAAACCCCTTGGCATTGTTGAACCACTTCACGGTCCCTTTCAGTCTCACGTTCTTTCCTCCGGGCAGAGCCCTGCAGCACCCCCACCCCGAGGGCGCTGGTCTTGATTTGCGTCCATCAGGTTGAGCCCAGGAAGCCAACGCTAGAGCGGCAAGACGATTGGCACGGAGGTTCGGAGCCTGCTTGAACAGCTTGACTTATGATTGATCCCGTTTCGTGGTGTTGTCAATAGAGTATATAGGCACACACGCATTAATAGCGGCTTTTGGATACGACTGTCTGCTGTCGGACTGGCCCAGACCAGTCATCTTTGGTGCCTGTTGTCCTACTTGCCTTGGCGACGCATCGACTCCGCCAACCACAGCACTCCCGCGATAGTCTTGCCGTCTCGAATCCGCCCGGAGAAGATCATGTCCATCACCTGCGACAGCGGTGTCAGCTCGCACCCAATCACTTCATCGGCTTCCGGCTGCGCCTCGCCCACTGCCAGCTCGCGCGCCAGGTAAATGACCATGGTCTCGTCCAGAAAGCCCGGGCTGGGATAAAACGTCAACGCCTTTTCCCACTGCTTGGCCCGGAATCCGGTCTCTTCCAGCAGTTCGCGCTTGGCGCCCGCCAGTGCTTTCTCCCCCGGATCGATGCGACCTGCCGGCAGCTCCAGCAAGTAATCCTGCGCTGCATACCGGTATTGCCGCTCCAGCAAGACCCGCGGCTCGCGTCCGCTCTCCTCCACTGCCAGGATGACGATCGACCCGGAATGATGAATGATCTCGCGCTTGGCCACGACTCCGCTAGGCTCCTGCACCTCGTCGGCGGTCACGTGGAAAACTTTCCCCTGAAACACCACCTTCGACGAGATAACTTTCAATCGCTTGGCTTTGGATCTCGCTCGCCTGGCGGGTGCACCTATCGCAGCCGAAGACTTCTTGGCGGATGACTTTTTGGCAGACGTTTTCTTGGTGGATGCTCGCTTGGTGGGCATAAGAAATACTACATCGCCGCCGCAGCCGCGACGAGCCGATCTGCTAACGATCTTCCGCCTGATGTAGATTGCTTCCTCTGTGCTCTCCGTGCCTCTGTGGTGAAGTCGCTTTACCTTCGCTAACGCAAGCACGCTCCGTCGCACGTCTCCCCAAATCTGCTATCCTGCCCGCGGTGCCCCCTCAACGCCATCCCTTGAATCAACCCGCGCTTTCCATCGTGGGGCCGGGCAATCTGGGAACCGCTCTCGCCCTGACCCTCCCGGCTGCCGGCTATGCGGTAAAACTCATCGCTACCCGCGGCTCAGCCCCTCGACGAGTCAGAGATCTTGCCCGCAAGGTAGGCGCTCGCGTGATGGAAGCAGGCAAGCGCCCGCTCGACACCGCCATCGTCTGGCTCACAGTCCCCGACGACGTCATCTCCATCGTCGCCCAACAACTGGCGCCCTCGCAGGACTGGCGCGGCAAGCTAGTCTTCCATTCCAGCGGCGCCCTTACCAGCGACGAACTCGCCCCGCTGCGCCGGAAGGGCGCCCACGTCGCCTCGGTCCATCCCATGATGACCTTCGTTCGCGGCGCCATCCCCCAGATGGCCGGTGTCTCCTTCGCCATCGAAGGCGACGCCATTGCCACCCGCGCCGCCAAAAAGATCGTGAAGGACCTGGGCGGGGAAGCGCTGGCCATCAAGAAGCAGAACAAGGTCCTCTATCACGTCTTCGGCAGCTTCGCCTCGCCCTTGCTCATCGCCCTCATGGCTTCGCTTGAGCAGGTAGCGATGGCCGCCGGACTCCGCCGCCAGGACATCAAGCCGGTCATGGTGCCGCTGCTCTGGCAGACCCTGACCAATTACTTGCAGCACGACGCCGCGGCCGCTTTCAGCGGCCCGCTCATCCGCGGCGACGTCGCCACCATTCGTAAACATCTTGTGGAATTGAAAAAGGTTCCAGCGGCCAGGGAAGTGTACGTAGCCTTGGCAAAGTCCGCGTTGAAGCACCTGCCGGTGAAAAACGCCAAAGGACTGGCCCGGGAACTGAAGTCGGCACGCTGAAGGTCCAGCGGTTGTTTAGCAGTGGCAGCACTGCTGGCCCAATCGATCACCAGCGCCACTGGTCACTGGCCACTAACCACTGGCCACTGATTTTGTCATCCTGAGCGCCAGCGAAAGAACGCTGCCCTAATGCTGTCATCCTGAGCGTAGCGTTCGCGCGTTTTTCGCGAACGCGGAGTCGAAGGACCTGCGGTCGTTCGCGGTGGCAACACTGCTGGCCCAATCGATCAGCAGCGTCACTGGTCACTGGCCACTAACCACTGGCCACTGCTGCTGTCATCCTGAGCGTAGCGTTCGCGCGTTTTTCGCGAACGCGGAGTCGAAGGACCTGCGGTCGTTCGCGGTGGCAACACTGCTGGCCCAATCGATCACCAGCGCCACTGGTCACTGGCCACTAACCACTGATTTTGTCATCCTGAGCGCCAGCGAAGGACCCCTATACCCGGCAGGCAGCCCGCACAGTAAACCTGCACGTAAACATGGAAGCGTCACTGACCACTAGCGGCTGAACAAGTGCCCCATCTTCTCTTTCTTCGTCCGCAGATAATGCTCCGACGCATCGTATGGCTCCACTTCGGCGGACACCCGTTCCACAACTTTAATTCCAGCCTTCTCCAGCGCCGCCACCTTCTCCGGATTATTCGAGATCAGCCGCACTTCCTTCACTCCCAGTTGTCGCAGCATTTCCGCCGGAAGCTTGTACTCGCGATAGTCGTTGTCGTACCCCAACTCCACGTTGGCCTCCACCGTATCGCGCCCCGCGTCCTGCAACTCGTAGGCTTGCAGCTTGGCCATCAAGCCGATGCCGCGGCCTTCTTGCTGTTCGTACAGCAGGACCCCGGCTCCCGCCTTGGTAATCAACGACAGCGCAAGCTCCAGCTGTTGCCGGCAGTCGCAGCGCATGGAATGGAACACGTCGCCCGTCAGGCATTGCGAGTGGATGCGCACCAGCGGCGGCGTCGAGTGGATGTCGCCCATCACCAGCGCAACCGCTTCTTCCTTCACCTTGCCGCTATGCGCCGAGCCATTATTCCTTTTTGCCGACCCAATCACCGGCGGCGTCTCAAACTCGCCCTCAAAGCCGAAAATGCGGAACTGTCCCCAGCGGGTGGGGAAGTTGGCCTCGGCTACCTTCTTGATCACGGAATAAGTCACCCCTTGATTATAAGCTGTTAAACCCCACTCACGATGTTCACCGGTCACAACCTGGTCCTCGTTTCGATGCTGCCTCTATTCGCCGCTACGATAAAAAAGGGCGACCATCGCTGGCCGCCCAAGTCGTACAAAAGTTCACTGCTTCGCGCTCGAAACTTATCGTCCGTGATGGCCGCCGCCACCACCGCCACCGCCGCTCGAGGCATGTCCGCCGCCACCGCCACTGCTGCCGCCGTGGTATCCGCCACCGCTGGAAGCGTGATACGTCGATCCACCCGACGACCGCGGCGCCGAATACGAACCCGTGCTACGCGTGTTGTAGCCGGGGCTCGACCCGTAACTGCGTTGCGCCGAATAGCTGGGCGACGCACCGTAGCTGCGCTGCGCCGAGTAAGCCGGAGCAGCGCTGTAAGACCGGTTGGCCCCATAGCTCGGGCTGGCCGAATAGCCGCGGCTGTTGCTGCCCGCGTATCCGCTTGTCGCACCCCTCGCCCCATACGCCGACGAAGCCGTCGTAGTCGGAGCCGAGTGGTAGGCGTAGCCCGAAGGCGGCCGCGGTACCGACATCGAAGCTCCCGGTCCCGAGCTGCTGTGCGGGCTGTTGCTGCTGCCCTTCGAGTTGCTTTGCGGACTGGCCGACTGATGCGACGGAGCCGAGTATTGCGGCGTTCCACCGTTAGTGCGGCCGGTCGACGGCACCTGCGCGCTCGCCGGATGGCTTACCTGCGACGCCTGCGGGCTGGTACTGCCGTAGCGCTGATTGCTCGCCGTGGTCGCACCATGGTTCACGTTGCCCGCCGTATTTGCCGTTCCCCGGGCGAAGCTATCGTTATTCGCCGGAGGACGCGCCACGCCGTTTGCCGTTGTGCCACCCGTCGGAGAAGCCGTCCGCGACGCCGTCATCGACGACGACGTCTGCATTCCGCCGGCTGAAGGCGGACGCGGTACATATCTGCCTCCCATGCTGGTCGGCGTATTCAACCGGGCTTCGTTGGTCGGGTTGCTCGCTCCCACTCCACGCGCATTGTTGGCCGCTGCGGTCGCAGGAGTCGAATTCACTCGACCATTAGCCGCCGTGTTCGGCGTGGCCGTGTGCGCTGCGTTGTTGTTCATCGCACCGGTGTTCATATTCCCGCCACGACTCGCTATCGCCGAGTTCGCATTCGTATTGGTTCTCGCCATGGTCGCCTGGTTGGCGCTGGTCAAGTTCGCCGGACGCATTCCTGTCTGCCCGTTGGCCGTCACCACACCGCGGTTCGCAGCCGATGCCGGCGGCACACCATGCGTCTGCGGAGAGCTTCCGCCCAGCACCGACGACTTGGTCGGGTTCACGTTGACGTTGCTCAGCGCCGTGCCTCTGCTCAAAGCTGACGCCGGTACCGCTCCGCCCACCCGATTCACTGCCGCGCCGTTGGTGAACGCCGAGCTCGGCGCTCCCGTGACCGCGCCTGGCGTGTTGCGGAATCCGTAGCGCGCGTTGGCCACGTTGCCGTTGCGATAGTTGTTCGTAATGTTGTTGATGTTGGTGATGTGCGTATTCGTGATATTCACGTTGCGCACGTAGTTATTGCTGGCCCATCCGCCGCCGCGATACCAGCCGCCGTAGCCCCATCCGCAATAACGCGGGTAGTACGGCTCACCCCATCCCAGCGGGAACCAGCCAAAGTTGATGCCGATGCCGAAGCCCCAGCCTCCGCCGCCCCAGCCAATGCCCACACCGAAGCCCGGTCCGCCAATCCAGCCCACCAGGGCAGGAGAGTAGTACGGATTCCAGTAGCCGCCCGGCCCAGGAGCCCATCCCCATCCGCCATTCCACGATACCCAGCGGCCATAGTGGAAGGGAGCAAAGCCCCACGACGCATCGTCAACCCAGGTGTAACCCCACGGCGCGATCCACGCCCAGTGTCCGTAACGATAAGGCGCCCAGCCCACCGGTACCGACGTCGGAACCCATACCGAACCGTAGGTGGGAGTGCTGTACCCACGTACCGTTGTTGTCCAGGTCCTGATAGCCAATGACGCCCGGCGATACATAACGCGCCGACAGGGAACTATCCAGCCGCTTGTCGCGAACCTGGACCCAGTCGTCAAAGCCATCGCGCGGCGGTGCACTGTAGGCAACGTGCTGCAGCGAATTGCTGCTGCTGAAGCGCAACTGCATGCCCGAGTTCACCCGCACCGCGCTGCCTTTGCCGGTAGCTTCGCCATAACCGCTGCGCACGGTTACCCAGCTCTGGTCCTGGTTGGGATACACATCAAAGCGATACACACCGGTCTTCATTACCGTGAAGGCAAAGTTCGGCGTATCGACTTCGTAAATCTCGCCCTTTTCCAGGTGCTTCACCGTAACTACCAGCGTGCCCTGGTCGAGCTCCATCTGGACCGTGTTGTCGCTCACGTTAGTCAGCGTCAGGCTGGTCTCGGCGTTCATGCGCAAAAAGCCATCGCCGACGTTCAATTCGGCCTTGGCGTTCTTGTCCGTCCACACCCGATCGGCGGTGGTCATCGGACGGTTCGTGTTGGCGGCCACCCAATCGTTTACTCCGCCCGGCTGCATGGAAACTTCACCCGACATGTACTGCACACGGGCGACGCGTCCCGGAGGGTCAGGCTGCTGTTGCTGTTGCTCTCCCTGCGCCGGTTGCTGTTGTTGCTGCTGATCGTATTGCCCCTGCGCCGGCTGATCGTACTGGCCGGGGTCGCCTTGCTGGATCTGGGCATTGGAAGGTGGTGGCGGAGCGCTCGCTTGGTCCTGTGCCAGAACGGCTCCTGCCGACATCGCGACAAACAGCAGCGAACTCATCATCGCTGCCTGTAACCGCCGCCGTGCATTCATGTTTCCCACTCCTCTCGCCTCTCAGCCTAGCTCGCTTCAATCTTACCTGCTTCTTTAGATGCTGGCCGGGACGAAACCTGCTCAGTCATTGCACTCCGTGGTGCTGTGACTGACACCCCTGTAAACCCCACATTCGGCAAGGTGTTGCGCGGGCCATTTTTACTCGCCCAGGTGGTCAAATCTACACAGAAACCTGAAGCCAACCTGAATTTCCTGCCATGTTTTGCCAACCAATGGCCCACGCCCCGCGCCCCGCCCTCAAATGCTTGTCATCCTGAGGGCCCCCGCCCATGGCACTTGTCATCTTGAGCGCCCCCCAGTGGCCCGCCCCTGAACGCTTGTCATCCTGAGCGCCAGCGAAGGACCCCTATACCCGCCAAGAAGCGTCATCTTGTCACCATTCACCAAACATCGAATTGGCATCCCGGCCGTAAGCGTAGGGACCTGCTGTCTCGCCACCGGGCACAAATCGCTGGTCCGGAGAATTGCTGCCACCACCCTCGGAACCAGCATCGAACTCACCATGCACCGCACTCGCTGGGCGCTAGTCCTCATCTTCTGCACCGCGCTACTTCACGCTGGCACCCCGGGCTCCTTTCGCGGCACCATCGTCGACGCCCCTGCCGCTGCCACCGATAAAAACTGGATCTACGTGCAAGGCCGCAACGGCTCCGCCCGCCGTGTCGAAGTCTCCCATGCCCAGATTGACTACGACGACAGCGTCCCTCCTTCCGGTCGCGCGCGCACGCCTCAGCAGGCGCTGGTGGTCGGCGCCGAGGTCCGCGTTACAGCTGAACAGGGAAGTGATGGAGAGTGGAAAGCGACGCGAATTGAAATCCTGCCGGCGTCCGCGACCGACCGCTCCAAACCTTCAAGTACCGTTTTGAAACCGTTATGAGCGTCGACTTCACCCAAGCGCCGCCCAAAACAAAAGAGCCAGGAAGGGAATGACTCCTCTCCTGACTCTTAAATAACAGTATACCACAATGAGGGACACTTTCCGCGCTTTTTGCCGACTTTATATTTCCCGGCACATCATCGCCTTACGGCGATTTCGCCACCTCCGTGGGACTTGACAAGATTTTCCCAAATCGAGAATTTCACCCTTCCGCGCTTTGCATCTTGCCCTCGGTGACCTCGGGGGCTATCCTTGGGCGGGCTTTTTTTCGAACGTGCGGCAACACGCCCAAGGAGAATTGTGCATGCGGATGCCTCCAAAACTGCATAAGAAATTTGGCTTCACCCGATACCCCAGCGTCGCGCGTACCGTAGCGCTTTATTGCCTCGTCCCTGGGTTGATTGCCCTCTGCGCGCAACCGGCACATGCTCAGTCCTTCCAGGTCATCCACAGCTTCAGCGGAACCGATGGCGGCAACCCTGCCGCGGGTTTGACCATTGACCGCGCCGGGAATCTCTACGGCACCACCGAATACGGCGGAACGCACACATGCGACAGTCAGGGTCATATTGGATGCGGTTCGATCTTCAAGTTAAGCCGGCACGGCGCGAGCTGGATATTGGGCAGTCTTTATGACTTCACTGGTGGCAGCGACAAAGCGTATCCCGAAGCCAGGGTCGTGTTCGGACCGGACGGCGCTCTCTACGGCACCACCAGTATCGGTGGGGGCCTTGGCGGAGATGGCGCGGTTTATAAACTGCAGCCGCCAACTTCAGCCTGCAAATCGGTCTCCTGTCCGTGGACGGAAACCGTGCTGTTCCAGTTTGACTTCAGCACCGGCTCTTTGCCATCGGGCGATCTCGCCTTTGATGCGGCGGGCAATATTTATGGAACGACCAGGGCTGGGGGCAGTTCTCAATGCGCTGGGGGCCAGGGATGCGGCGTGGCCTACCAGCTCACCCACTCTGGCGGGGTCTGGGCGGAGAATATCCTGTTCACTTTCCTGGACGGTACTGAAGGGCGCGAACCTGACGGCGGCGTGATCTTGGATCGCGCCGGAAACGTATACGGCACAACCTGCACCGACAACCAGACTCAAGCGGGCCTGGTTTTCGAGCTGACGCCTTCCGGTGCCGGCTGGACCGAGAACGTACTCTACTTTCTTGAAGGCAGTGGTGCCGAGCATCCTTGCGCGGGCCTTATCTCCGACCCGGCCGGAAACTTGTACGGTGCCACCGAGGGCGGAGGTTCCCATCACGTCGGCGCGGTATTTCGTTTGACTCCGTCGGGAAGCGATTGGAATTTCTCACTGCTGGCCAGCATCCTTGGCGGGCAAGGCCAGTCCGGCCCAAGCCAAAGTCTGGTCATGGATTCGGCGGGAAATTTGTATGGCGCGTCGCTGATCGCAGGCGCCCATGGGTATGGCTCCATATTTAAGGTGAGCCCGTCCAATGGGAGCTGGACGTACACTTCGCTGTACGACTTCACCGGCGGCGCTGACGGCGGCAACCCCAACGGAAATCTGGTGCTGGACGCCAACGGCAATATTTACGGCACCACCAGCTATGGAGGTCAAAGTGAGCTCGGCTGCTCCGGTTCTTGTGGCGTGATCTGGATGCTGACCCAGTAGCCCTTGTCTGCGTAGGAATAGAACTCACCTGCCGGAGCGGTTGCACAGCTGCGTACCAGACCCTGGCGTCCACCCCAAGAGTGGCTAACCGGCATTCATGAACCGTTTTCCTGGCGGCTCGCTCGAGGCTCAATCGCTCCACCGAATTCCGCCTAACAAGGAACCCAAGCAGCATCATCGAGTTAGGCCGTAATCTGCAATTAAGTTGACTTGCCGGAACAACGCTGCCAGATTGGCGGTCGAAAAGGGACAGATTCGGTCCCTCGAGGAGAGGACACCATGCGTCGTGCCGTTCAAAACCCGATTTCGGCATTCCATTTCTACTTGCCGCTAATCACCATTACGTTGCTCGCGCTGCTCATCGGCGCGCCGGTGTTGCAGGCTCAGACCTTCAGCGTAATCCATACCTTCATGGGACCTGAAGGTTCCGTGCCGGTGGCGGGTGTGACCCTCGATCGCGCGGGTAATCTTTATGGAACCACGGCGCTGGGCGGCAACAGCACTCGCACTTGTCCCCTCGCCGGGTGCGGCACCGTTTTCAAGATGAGGAATACCGGCTCAGGCTGGGTTTTGTCTTCCATCTACAAGTTCAGCGGCGGAGACGGAGAATCCCCGGACGCCCCTGTTGTCTTTGGGCCGGATGGCAGTCTATACGGCACCACCGGAAACGGCGGTTCTGGCGGAGGAGGTACGGTGTTCAACCTGCGGCCTCCCCTCACCGTGTGTAAATCCATCTCCTGTCCCTGGCAGCAAACGACGATCTTCCCCTTCGGCTTCGGAACGGGAAGTTATCTGACTGCACCCGTCAGCTTTGACGCGACAGGCAATATCTACGGGACGACTTATCTGGGCGGACTCACTCGACTCTGCGGTGGGCTGGGGTGCGGTACCGTCTACCAGCTTACCAAGTCCGCCGGCGTCTGGACGGAAAACATCCTTTACGAATTTACCGACGCCGGCGACGGGGAATATCCCAACAGCGGTGTGCTCGTTGACGGAACCGGAAATCTGTATGGAACTGCGCCGCAAAGCGATTTCGAAAGCGGCGCGGGACTGGTGTTTGAGCTGACTCCGTCGTCTTCCGGCTGGAATTTCAGCCCTGTCTATCGATTTACCCTCGGCAACGACGGAGGTTATCCCTGGGCCGGCCTCTTTTTCGACCATGCGGGCAATATGTACGGAGCGACAAAGTTCGGAGGAACGGGTGGTGGAGGGACAGTTTTTCAGTTGTCACCCAGCGGTGATGGCTGGAACTTCAACCTGGTCTACGGTCTGCCGCAAGGGGCAGCTCCCGGCGGCCCCGTCGCCACGCCCATCATGGACAGTGCGGGCAACATCTACGGAACCGCGGTGAAGGCCGGAGCCCACACCTATGGAAGCGTGTTCAAACTGACCCCGTCAGCAGGTGGCTACATCTATACCTCGCTGCATGATTTCACCGGTGGAAGCGACGGCGCCTATCCCGAGAGCAGCCTGGCCATCGACGCTAATGGCAATCTATACGGAACCGCCTCAAGCGGGGGCCATTACAGCACCGACTGCCCGAGTGGCTGTGGCGTGGTGTTTGAGATTACCCCGTAGTTCCGACATGTTGATCGGCAGGCTGGGGTATTAAAGGAAGCAGGAGTGCGTAGACGTTATTCAGGACGCCTGCGCAACGGGCATTAAGCTGAGAACTGACGGCTGATAGCTGATTGCTGATAACTAAGAGTGGACAGCTTCTCTAGCAGAGCTTCCCATACATCGACGTGTACCTCAGCCCGATCTCGCCGCAACTGCATTGCTCCACGGAATACACGATGCAGGAATCGAACGGCCGCGAGTAGATGTGCAGGCTGACGGCGCGCTGGTTCCACTCCCGCGGATTGCGCACGTCGTGTACCGGGTTCAGTGGATCGACAGCCACAGGATTGTCCGCCGTGATGTAAACCTCGTCGGTAGGCACGATGTCGCACTTCTGCCCGCCAGGTCTTCCGAGCGGACGCGATAGTTCTGCACCGCCAGCTTTCCCATGGGAGCCGCCATCCAGCAGTTTTGTCCCTTGTGGTTGTGGATGGAGCTCTTCATGCCGACTTCCCAACAGATGGCCAGCAGCTCGTAGAGATCGGTCTTGTCGATGAGGTTGCGGGTGTAGTGCTGCGGGTTCCAGAACAGGAAGCGCTTCAGCGACTCGGGATCGACCGGCGTCTTCTGCATGTAAGCCAGGGTGCCCTGGACGCCGCTGAAATCTTCCTCGCGAAGCTTTTGCAGACCGCTGACGAAGTCCTCAATCGAAACCAGCCGGGCATTCGACGCCGGCTCAACTTTTTTTTGCTGCGATGTACTGGTCGCCATAACAGTCTGCCTCCTGGGATGAGACGCTCATTTTACCCCAGCCACTGCCTTCTGCCGCCGTCAACTGCATTTCCCGCCGAGACCCGGCCCGGGAATAATTTGGTCCTTCGCCAGAGTTGCAGGAATCCAATGCGCCACGTATTGATTCCAAGCATATAATGCTGGCAACCAGCACCCCTGGCAAGGGTGCGTATCGCGTTCGGCCGTTGGAGTGTTCCATGAAATCACGTGCGATCGCAGCTGCGGTGGCGGTTCTCAGCGCCAGCCTCGTCATTCCGGCATGGGCCCAGAATTCCGCTCCTCCGCAAGCCTCTCCCCAGACCACCGTCAATCCACCTGACCCGACGCAGTCCGCCACCAGCGACAGTAACACCAGCGTAAGTTATCCCGTCGACAGCGCCTCCAATACCGCGCCTACCGCCTCCGCGCCCAAGGAAACCCACGACAAGGGCAAGAACGATATCGACGACATTGGCGACCGCAAGATCGGTTCCACCGGCAAGAGCGCCGGCGACTGGTACTCCATCGACACCGATATCAAGATGGGTAAGCAGTACGCCATGATGGTTGAGTCCAGCGCCCGCATGGTGCAGGACCCGGTCATTGTGGAGTACGTGAACCGCGTTGGCCAGAACCTGGTGCGCAACTCCGACGCCAAGGTGCCCTTCACCATCAAGGTCGTCGACTCCGATGACATCAACGCCTTCGCCCTGCCCGGCGGATTTTTCTACGTGAACAGCGGCCTGATCCTGGCTGCCGATGACGAGGCCGAGCTGGCCGGGGTGATGGCCCACGAGATTGCCCACGTTGCCGCCCGCCACGCCACCCGCGAGATGACTCGCCAGCAATACGCCAATTTCGCCTCCATCCCGCTGATCTTCGTGAACAGCTGGGGCGTGTACGAAGCCGCCAGCCTGGCGATGAACCTGGCGCTGCCCATCACCTTCATGCACTTCAACCGCGGCTTCGAATCGGAAGCTGACTATCTTGGCCTGCAATACATGTACAAGGCCGGGTACGATCCACAGGCGTTCATCTCGTTCTTCGAGAAGATCAAGGCGCAGGAGAAGACCAAGCCGGGCACGCTGGCCAAGGCCTTCGCCACCCATCCCCAGACGCCCGATCGCATTCTGAAGAGCCAGGAAGAGATTCGCGAGATTCTTCCGCCGCGGCCCGAGTACATGGTGAACACCTCGGAGTTTGACGAAGTGAAGGCGCGACTGGCCGCGTTTGAAAATGGCAAGAAAGCGGTTCCGACCAACAAAGATCAGCCCACGTTACGCCGCACCCAGACGGCCGACAGCGACAAGGGTCAGCCCGCCAACGGCAGCGGCGACGATCGCCCGACCTTACAGCGGCGCGACGACGACTACGCCGCGGTCATCACCCCCGGCCAGTTCTGAGTTGGAATGCGTTTCCTACGCCGGCGGCCGCGTGCCGCCGGTTTTGTTTGCGGGGAAGTTTGGGCGACGAGACCTGCGGTAGAGCTGGCCTTTAGGCCAGCGATAATTCCCGCTGCTGGCAATCGATGGAACGTGTCATCCGACCGAGGACTTCAGTCCGAGTGGAGGGACATGCTGTCGGCGGTAGCGGGTTCAGCTGCGGTCTCGCAAAGCACGCCTGGCCGGCTTTCCGCGCAGGTTGACCGTCCGCGCGGGGTTACCCCATCAACTCGAACACCGGATAGTTGTCGGCGATGTTGGCGAAGGCCGATGGCGGCGATCCTGCCTAACAGGGAAGTAGCGCTGCACGGCGCCCTTATAACTGTCGAGATAGAGCTTGAGCAGCGGCAGTCTCTCGTCGCCGGTGATCTCGCGCACCTGGTAGCTCTTCTGCACCGAGCCGCGCTTCAAGATGAGATCGCCGGTAGCCTGGACATTGCGCACCCACTGCGTACGCCCGCGCGGGGCGACCAGGTACAGCTTGCCGCCGCTTTCCATCAGGTTCACCGGCGTTGCGTAGAGCTTGCCCGATTTCCGTCCCCGCACCTGCAGAAGGTACATGTACTTCGGGGCGAACCCCATACCTACCAGGTAGCCAAACGCGCTGTTGAAAGCGCGCTCCAGGGCGCTGGGCTGGCGAAACGCAGGAACATTGCTCTTGTCATCCATCGCGCCATTGTACTTGTTCAGGAATGGGAGCGAATGGCGCGGGATGCGCTTGGCAACGGCCAATTTTGTTTGCCTATGCCGCATGAGTCTGATATTGTCCGCGGCAACTGGAGCCGTTACTCACGCAGTGGAACATGGTTCCGATTCCAGACCTCAGGGAGGTTCGAATGGCATTTTGCCCAAGTTGCGGCACGCAAATGGTGGACGATGCGGCGTTTTGTCCCAGTTGTGGACGGGCCACGGGTCATGCAGCACCAACCGGAGCAGCTGCTCCGCCACCGGTGACGCCGGTCGAGCCGGTCGCCGCGTCCGGCGGATACGCTACAGCCAACACTGCGGGCGCGCCGCTGGCGGAAAACGTCGCCGGCATGCTGGCCTACTTCACCATCATTCCGGCCATCATTTTTCTTTTGATCGAGCCTTATAACCGCAACCGGTTCGTGCGCTTCCACTCGTTTCAATGTTTATTCGTGGCCGTAGCGCTGGTGGTGGTCGACGTAGTGCTGATGATCCTGTCGTCCATCTTCCATCTGATCCCGGTGCTGGGCTGGTTCATCACGGCATTGATGTGGCCGCTCTATAGCCTGGCGGTGCTGGCGTTGTGGCTGCTGCTGGTGATCAAGGCCTACCAGCACCAAATCTACAAATTGCCGGTGGTAGGCGACATGGCGGAGCGGCAAGCCGGCGCGTAGCCTAATTTGCCTCAATGCACATTGCAATGGAGCGGGGCGGGGTTCAGTCGTCGCCTCGTTTTGTATTACCTGCCTTACTCTCGACCGACTGACGTACGGCGGCGGCGTCAGCAATGTCTTGAGGCCTTGCCGCCGCGAGCTTCGATCGGATAAGGTCCGTTGCGGAAATGAAAAAAGCCTTTTGACCCGTCGCCGCGTCAATGGTGGCTTCAACCCGGTTCTTCCATGCACCGTCAAAATCGATGCCGTCGATTTCGGGGAGAATATCGACTACTACCGGCGCGCGTCCCATGCGGAAAAACTTACCGCGGTTGGTGAAATCATCGGCGGTTATACCTTCCATCGGCGCTCCAAATTCCGCCAACGCCTGGAAAATCGCCTTTGCATTCTTCGCGTCAGGTGCGATCAGCAAGTCAATGTCGTTCGTGGCGCGGGGTTGCGCGTGGAAGGAAACCGCGTAGCCGCCAACAATCAAATATCTAACGGCGCGGGCGTGGAAGATGGACAAGAGTTCTTTGAAGTCGCTGAACATCGGGCGAGGGTCCCTTCGTCTCGTAGGCCGCTAGGGTGATTTCCTTCACCGCAGTCATCCGTTCGTGCGCGGGCCGATCCTGCCAGTCTTCGTACTCGAAAGTTTTCATTTCCTCAAGACTCGCGAAAGTGCGCAGCGTTTTATCCACCCACCAATTATGTTCCCGGCCTGCGGAGCGTGCAAGTAGTGATAGCCCCTGTTCAGGAATCGCCTCTACTTTGCGGCGACCGAATTTGGCGCCCCATCTGCCGCTGACGGATCGAGTACGTACACCACCTGGTCGGCGGTCAACACCAGCAGGCGTTTTCCGTCCTCGCTGAAGCCGTTGAAGGCGACACGGCTGCTGAAGTCGTAAGTCGTCCGCTTTTGCATAGTGGCCAGGTCGTACAGTTCCAACTCGCCGCGCTCCGTCCGCACCGTCGCCAAGTCCGCTTTAGCCGCTATCTCGGGAGAATGGCCGGTAATGGTTCCCTTGAGTTGGCCGTCGAAGGAGTAAACCAGGACGCGGTTCTGATTGTCGGCGATGATCAGTCGGTCGGCGGTTGCTGTCGCTTCCACCACCTGGAATGAGTGCTTGCCGGTATCGAGTGCAAGTTGCGCCCGCAACTTGCCGCTGTCGAGATCGAACAGCTGGAAAAATAGAGCGCTGTCCTTGTCCTTGAAGCGCGTGATGGAGGCGGCGGCCGCGGGATCTTCTTTCGCTGCCGACTTCGCCGACTGGCTGTTGGCCAGCCAGTAAAACACCAGGGTATTGGCGCGGTAATCGACGTGGTAGCCCGGCCGCTCGTGCGGCACGCGCTTATTCCAGACGGCCTTCTCGTCAATGACATCCCATAACTCGAAGGTCACGTCGCTTGACATGTTGGCTTCTTTTGCAGGAGTTACCGTCAACAGATATCGGCCCGCCTCGATGGTGTGTGCCTTTTCGTCAATGGTTTTTTCGGAACGGATGTCAGTGTTGTTCAAGGCTGCCCGCGCCAGGGTGCGGTCGGTGGAAAGGTATTTCGGGAAGTCCGCATACAAGCCGCCGTCCGGACCGAAGTAGGCAGCCGAGAAACCGCGCAGATGGTACATGCGCTGACCGCTCTGCAGGTTCCATACCGCGCCTCGGGTTTTTTGCGAGATGGCGAGCCAGTTCAAGTCGGCGGAGACGGCATCGGCTCGAACGGTGCCCAACGGGGCATCAGGTAGCTGGGCATGCTCAACCGCCTTGATAGTGCCAAGCTCGAATACCTGCAGATCGCCGTCGAGCCGTTCGGCCAGGTAGCGATCGTCCCACAGGTCGATGGCGCTGCGCTTGCTCGCAACAACGATCTTGTTTTGCTTGAGGTCGAAGATGCCGACCGGATGATCTTTGATGGGTCGCAGCAGTACGTGATCGCCGTGCGCCACGGGGTCCAGGCGAGAGCCCCCGATGTTCAAGTCCTTGTAGACAACCTTACCGCTGGGAAACTCCACCACTGCAGATTTGTCGCCATTGCCGCCGGCCACTCCCATGAGATTGCCATTGGCGAGAAAGACAAAGCTGTAGTCCAGCAAGTTCTTCACGCTGCCGGGAGGGTCGAAGGGAGTGTGGGAAGACAGGTCCATCGCCAGCAGGTTCTGGCGAGTGCGGGCAACGAAAAAATGGCCATCGGGTGAAAACGCCATGGGCGACAGCGCTTCCAAAAAGCTCTGTCCGGCCGCCAGGAACTCGGGCAGTTCGGCCCAGCCGCCGAACAGGTACATCTTCACCAAATCGATGTCGACCCAGCCCTTCTTGTGAAAGAAGGATGTGCCGGAAGCGACGTCGTACAGGTCGAGATCGAACTTCATAAACCCGGCCGAGTCAAACTCGCGGGTGATGCAGGCCAGAGTTCTGCCATCCGGCGAAAGCTTACTCAGCCGGCAGCCGTCGCGAACGTAAATTTCGTGGACCTCGGCCCGCTTCTGGCTGCTGATGTCCCAGCGTTCGACCCGCGGCGAAGCGCCCACGGCGTTGAACAGCAACACGACGCTGCGAGAGTCGGGGGTGAACTGCGCCGGCGCAGCCTCCAGGGCCTCGAAGCGGAAGACCGGCTTCAACGGCTGGCGTTCGAGGAAAAGGCGTTGCTGTCATCCTGCGCCACCACATACTTACCGTCGGGGCTGATATGGATGTCCTGGATTTCAGGGCGCAAGCGTTCGATGATGACGCGTTTGCTTACCAGGCCGGGAAGCGATTCCTCGTGGCCGATGGTCGTGACCGAGGACTCAATGACCGCGGTCTTCCACTTGGTGAAATCCGCGGCCGTCACCGTCTGCGCCGCTGATGCACGCTGGGGGCATGGCCGGCGTGTTCTTGATGATTTGGTGCAGGCGCTTGGAGTCTGGAGTAGTTGTCCCGAAAGAACTCAGACCAGAATCCGCCGGTATTGCCTTTGGTTTCGGCCAGCCGGTCGAAGAACGTTTCGAACGCCTGCGGCGAGTAGCCGGCGCGAGTCATCAGGTACAGGGCGATAGTGTCAGCTTGTACCTGTTCGCGTTCCTCCAGTTCAATGAACTTGTCGTAGCTGCCGGAGACGCGGCGGTAGTTGCTCATCAACTGGTTCCACTTGGCGAAGACGTCGTCGCGATCGCCGACCTGGGTTACCCCCAGCACCTTGCGGAATGCCACACTGGTCTGGGTAGCTGCATGGTGCGCGACGATGTGGCCCATCTCGTGGGCCAGCAGTCCGGCCATTTCGTCTTCGCTCCGGGTGAGCGCGATGATTTTCGCGAAATGTAGATTCTCCCGCCCGCGATGCTGAAGGCTTCGGCGTTCGGCGAGTCGATCAGCTTAACCCGAAACTGGATATGCGTCGGCGGAAGGTTCCTGGCCATGCGATCGACAATTGCCCGCAGGTGATCGGTGAGTATCGGATCTTGCACGATGGTCACCGATTGCTCGATGCCAGCGCCCTGCGCATCGCCCAACCACATTTCTTGCTCGTCGCTGAAAATGTCGGTGCCGGGAACGATCTTGGGAACGGTGAGATGCGGGCAGCTCTCCTCAGAAAATAGCGGGGAGGCCAGAAGCAAGCACAACAGTAGCGATCCCAATCCAATGCGAATCCGATTCATGCAGAGCCAGTTCCGGGGATGGCCATCAGCTTGGGAGCGGGAAGCGTGAGGAGCCCCTGATTTGTATGTGGCTGGATTGTTGCTCAGCGGGGCGGAACTTGGCAACGGATTCTTTGCTGGAATTGGGCGGCGTTCCCACCTCGGCACGTCAGGGGTTGCGCTGCATCGCGGCGCGTCAGCTCAGCCCGGCCCGCTGCATGCAACATGTTAGTATCGAAGGCAAAACACCCATGTTTGGACACGCGAACCCGATCGACATTTTCTTTCAGATCATCGTGCTGCTGTTCGCAATCTGCGTGCACGAGTCGGCGCACGCCTGGATGGCGAACCGGCTCGGGGACCCTACGGCCAAGATGCTGGGACGCGTCTCGCTGAACCCGATGGTGCATATCGATCCGTTCGGCACCATCCTGATGCCGCTGATCCTGATCGTGCTGGGATTTCCGCCGTTTGGCTGGGCCAAGCCCACTCCGGTGGACAATCGCAACTTCAAGAATCCGGTGAAGGACGACATCCTAACTGCGGTAGCTGGGCCGGTTAGCAACTTCATTACCGCATTTCTGGCGATCATCGCGTTGTCCATCATCCTGCATGGGTCGGCGGCCGGAATCGGCGCCAACTTCCATCGCGCCGACATTGCCAGCCCGCTGGCTACGCTGTTCTACTTCGCCATGTCCATTAACGTGGTGCTGGCGGTGTTCAATCTTATCCCGCTACCGCCGCTGGATGGCAGCCACGTCATCCGCCATTTTCTGTCGTACAACGCGCTGCGGGTGTACGACCGGATCGGCTATACCGGACTGGTCATCATCATGTTCGTCCTGCCGCTGATCGGTCTTCCGATCGTGGGCATTATCATTGCGCCGTTCATGGCGTTCTACGAAGGCCTTCTTAACCTGTTCCTGAGATTCTGATGCCCGATAACCCTAGAGTAACGAAGGGCCGCATCCTGAGCGGCATGCGGCCGACTGGCAAACTGCACCTGGGCAATTATGTTGGGGCCCTGCGCAACTGGGTCAACCTGCAGGAGGAGTACGAGTGCTTCTTCTTCATTGCGGACTGGCACGCGCTGACCACCGACTACGCCGACACCCGCAACGTGAAGCAGAACTCGATGGAAGTGATGCTGGACTACCTGGCGGCGGGGCTCGATCCGGAGAAGAGCACGCTGTTCATCCAGTCGCACGTGCCGCAGCATGCCGAGCTTCATTTGCTGTTCAGCATGATCACGCCGCTGGGCTGGCTGGAGCGCGTGCCCAGCTACAAAGAGCAGAAAGAGAATTTGAAGGACAAGGACTTGGGGACCTACGGATTTCTGGGATATCCGCTGTTGCAGTCGGCGGACATCCTCATCTACCAGGCGGGGTTTGTGCCGGTAGGCGAAGACCAGGTGCCGCACGTGGAGTTGACGCGCGAAGTGGCGCGGCGCTTTCACCAGTTCTATCCGCGGAAGCTGCGGGACGGCGCGGTCGATCCCAAGCGCGACACGGTGTTTCCCGAGCCCAAGCCGCTGTTGACGCCGACGCCCGAAGCTGCCCGGCACCGATGGCCGCAAGATGTCGAAGTCGTACGGCAACACCATCCTGATGAGCGAGCCGGAGCCGTCACTTCGGCAGAAGCTGAAGACGATGGTGACCGATCCGGCGCGCATACGGCGCAGCGATCCGGGCGACCCGGACAAGTGCCCAGTTGGTGACCTGCACAAGATTTTCAGCTCATCGGAAACCATGACGAAGGTATACGATGGCTGCCGCAGCGCGGGTATCGGCTGCATTGAGTGCAAAGGCTGGGCGGCCGACAGCTTGTGGAATGTGCTGGGGCCGATGCAGGAGCGGCGGCAGAAGTACGAAGCCAATCCCAGGCTGGCGTGGGACATTCTGGAAGAGGGTTCGGCCAAGGCGCGCAAGGTGGCTGAGGCAACCATGGTGGAAGCCCGCGAGGCGGCAAATTTGTCGCATGAGTATGAGGCGCCTGGCTTGGGTGTAGGGAAGTAAACCCTTTCACCACAGAGACACAGAGGCACAGAGGAATACGGGCTGCGGTTTGGATTGTCATTACGAACGTGGTGGGGATCGGCTTTCCTTCCAGCGCGCAAAAAAGCAGATCCCTCGCTTCGCTCGTGATGACAATTCATAGCGGGTCGTGATGAAAGTCGCGGGTGGGTGTAACGACGTTGCTTTCGATGAAGGCGAATGATGGCCGATAACGAACAATCCCGAACGCCGACCAACGCGACCGAGCAGGCGGTGCCGGCCGCGCCGCATGTCATGCAGCATCGCAATGCGGACGACTCGGCGTTTTCGGTGTTCGTTGGCCAGGTGTACGAAGGGCCGCTCGATCTGCTGCTGGATTTGATTCGCAAGCAGGACATCGACATCTACGACATCCCGATCGCGCGCATCACTGAGCAGTACTTGAAGTACGTTGAGACCATGAAGGGCTTCGACGTGGATGTGGCGGCCGAGTTTATCTACACCGCGTCGCTGCTGATTCACATCAAGTCGAAGATGCTGCTGCCGCGCGATCCGGCGGGACCGGCCGAGGAAGATGACCCGCGGCTGGAGCTGGTGAACCGGTTGCTGGAGCACGAACGCTTTAAGACGGCGGCGCAGATGCTGTTGCAGAAGCAGCAGATTGAAGAAGCGGTGTGGTCGAATCCGGCGCTGAAGGAGTTTCGCGACGCCGAGGGCACCGAGCCGGAAATGGCCGCCGACGTAGTCGATCTGGTAAAGACGTTTCAGCAGATTCTGGATCGCGCGCGCAAGCGTCCGTCGTTCGACGTGGCCGAGGAGTCGGTCACGGTTTCGCAGATGATTGACTATATGCGGCGGCGGTTGTCGCTGGAAGAGAGGCCGATCCGGCTGAAGCAGTTGCTGCGCAGCCTGCACACCCGGACGGCGCTGGTGTGCGCGTTCCTGGCCATATTGGAATTGATCCGGTTGCAGGCCGTGCTGGCGCGGCAGGACAACGTCTTCGGCGAGATCGTGCTGAAGAAGTACACGAATTTTGATGCGCTGATGGCGGAGAATCCGCCGGTGCAGGACGATTGGCGGTGAAAGTCAGTGGCCGGTAGTCAGTGGCTAGTGGCCAGTTGAGCCGGATTAGCTGTCAGCTATCAGCAGTCAGCAGTCAGCAGTCAGCAGTCAGCAGTCAGATGGGATCGCGAAGCTAAGTCTGCGAGGTTGCCTGGATGCTTTAGGCTGAGTGCTGACTGCTGAGTGCAAAGTCAGGGAGACATCAACTTGTCTGTTTCGCCGTCGGCTCCTGCTGACGGTTGACAGCGAAGACCAATGAGCCTGAAAGCCAAAGTCGAAGCCATTATTTACGCCACCGAGGAGCCGGTAACGCTCAACGAGCTGGCCGCGCTGCTGAAAGACGCCACGCTTGCCCAGCTACAGGCCGAAGAGGCCGCACGCCTGGCGCTGAACGAAACCGTTTCCGACGGACCAGTCGCGGCCGAAGATGACGACGAAGACGAGCCGTTCATCGCCGAGGAGGCTGAGCAGTCAGCCGCGAGCGACAGTGCGCCTGCGACAGGCGACCTGGATGTTGCTCCAGCGGAAAGTTCGGTCGACATCGTTGGCGATTTGCCTGACCCAGACGCCGCCGTTGCTCCTGCTCCCAGCGCGAAGGATCTGAAGCAGATCCAGCTCAAAGAAGATCTCAAGACGGTCAAGGCGCGGCTGAGCCTCATCATCGACGAGCTCACGACCGAATACTCGGCCAACGATCGCGGCATGGAGATTCGCCAGATCGCAGGCGGTTATCGCATGGCCACCAAGCCGGAGCATCACGACGTGGTGGTCAGCTTTGCCAAGAGTTTGAAGCCGCCGGTGCGGCTGTCGCTGCAGGCGCTGGAGACGCTGGCGGTCATCGCCTACAAGCAGCCGATCACGGTGCCGGAGATCAGCGAGATTCGAGGCGTGGATTCCGCCGGTGTGATTGCCACGCTGCTGGATCGCAAGCTCATCACCACAGGCGGCCGCAAGCAGGTCATCGGACGGCCCATCCTTTACAAGACGACGAAAGAATTCCTGGTGCGCTTCGGCCTGAAGGACGTGGCCGAGCTGCCCAGCATGGAAGAGTTCGAAAAGCTGGGCGATCCGCAGGCGGAGCTGTTCAACGCGCCCGCCGCCGAGGCGCAGCCGGGCGAGTCATCCGCGGACGAAGGCGAGCCGGTGACCGAAGCGGTCCCGGAAACCAATCCCGACCATAGCCTGATGGGCGATCACACGGTCAACGAAGACGGCACCTATGCCAGCGAAGCGGAGCCGGTGATGGAGTCGGAACTGGAAGAGGAGCTGGCCGAAGAGAAAGCCAATGCCGATAGCGATCTGGAGCCTGAGCCGGTGACCGAGGCTGTTCCCGAGACCACGCATCATCACCTGGTGGGCGAAAGCACCATGCCCGCCGACGGCGACTTCGTCACCGAAGCCGCTGCCGAATCGCCGGCTGACGAGCCGCAGGGAAAGTCGTAGCTCATGGCCGTTGAACGCTTACAGAAGATCATTGCCGCGGCGGGAATTGCGTCACGCCGCAAGGCCGAAGAGTTGATCACCAGCGGCCTGGTATCGGTGAACGGGCAGACCGTTACCGAGCTGGGCAGCAAGGCCGATCCGGCGGTGGACCGCATCAAGATAAACGGCAAGCCTCTGGCAGGGCCGGAGCGCCACGTTTACCTGCTGCTGCACAAGCCAAAGGGATACGTGACTACGGTCACTGACCCGGAAGGCCGGCCTACGGTATTAGATCTAGTGCGGGGTGTTAACACGCGGGTGTATCCGGTAGGACGCCTGGATTACCTGAGTGAGGGGCTTCTGCTGCTGACCAACGATGGCGAAATGGCGCAGAAGTTGACCCATGCCGCCTCGCACGTGGCGAAAACGTACCTGGTAAAAGTGAGCGGCAAGCCGACCGAGGAGCAGATTGAGAAGTTGCGCGGCGGCATCAAGCTGCGGGCCAAACGGGCTCCGCTGAAAGCGCCTGCAGGAGCGGCGGCTAAGCCGGGCTCGCGGCGGCGGACCGATGCGGTGCAGACCGCGCCGGCGCTGATCAAGCTGCTCAAGGACGCAGCCAATCCCTGGTACGAAGTCACGCTGATTGAAGGCAAGAACCGGCAAATCCGGCGCATGTTCGAGGAAATCGAGCATCACGTGGAGAAAATCCGGCGGGTACGCTACGGGCCGCTGGAATTGAACGTCGAACCGGGCAAGTTTCGGCATCTAACCACCCGGGAAGTGGCGTTATTGCAGTCGGCGGCCAGTGGGCGACGAGGCATCATGCCCGACAGCGGCCGGCCGCGCGGTAAGACGGTGACCAAGCCGGTTCCCAGGCGTCCAGAAAGATAGGGTAACGTCCAGATGGGTGCGAAACTAGGGTCGTCAGTATTTGAGGAGCGAATGACAGATTTCGGAGAGCTGGTTCCGGCGCATATTCGCAAGCTGGAACTTTACAAGCCGGGCAAGCACCACCGGCTGGCAGAATTGGAGAGCGGCGTGCGTTGTACCAAGATGGCGTCGAATGAGAATCCCTTCGGGCCTTCGCCTTTGGCCATTGAAGCGATCAAAGCCGCGGCGTGCGACATTAACTTTTATCCCGACACCAATGTGACCGAACTGGTGGCGCGGCTGGCGGAGATCCACGAGGTTGCGCCTAACCAGATTATGGCGACGGCGGGATCGACTGCCTTCCTGGAGATCATTGCCCGCACCCTGCTGGGACCGGGACTGAACGCGGTTACCAGCAAGCTGTCGTTCATTGTGTATCCCATCGTAACCCAGGCAGTGGGCGCGCGGCTGATTGAAGTGCCGACGCTGAATGACGGCTTCGACCTGGAACGCATTCTGGATGCAGTGGACGCCAACACACGCGTGGTGTACCTGGCGAATCCCAACAATCCGACCGGTACGGTGGTGGATGCGAATGAGATTGATCGCTTCCTCGATCGGCTGCCGGAACACGTCATCACCGTGCTCGACGAGGCCTATTACGATTACGCCAACTATCTGGCGGCCGAGCGCGGACTGGATTACTCGCATGGCCTTGATTATGTGCGTGCGGGCCGCTCGGTGGTGGTGCTGCGGACATTCTCCAAGGCCCATGGACTGGCCGGGTTGCGTGTCGGATACGGGATTGGCCCGGCTGAGCTGATGAGCTACTTCGGACGGATGAAGCCAGCGTTCATGGTTTCGTCACTGGGCGAAGCGGGAGCGCTGGCCGCTTTGGCGGATGCCGATCATGTGAAGCGCGCGGTGGAAGTAAACGCCGCCGGCGCCAAGCTGCTGACCCCGGCACTGGAGCAGATGGGCATTCGCGTGGTGCCGACGTGGGCGAATTTCCTGTTCTGCCATGTGGGGGAAAACGTGGCCACGCTGTGCCAGCAGATCCAGGGACACGGGGTGATCGTGCGTCCCATGACAGGGAACTGGGGCGCGCCGGACGCGTTCCGCGTGACCATCGGAACGCCTGAGCACAACGAGCAGTTCCTGGACGCGTTGAAGAGAGCGATGACGCGGGTACCAGAGTTGAAGTAAAGCTCTCGGGAAAGTGAGTGAGCCGCCAGGGTCATCCTTGGCGGCTTTTTTGTTTGCGCGGTTGTACCTGTGGAACGCGGATTGCTTTTTCCTTGATCCTTCATCGTCCACCCCGCGGAATGTGGTGCCGAGGCAGTTGCAGGGTGGCTTTCCAAGGTGGAGATCTGTTGGCACAGTCTCGTGAAGCGAGACGTCATATGGTAGCCCAGCGCTTCAGCGCTGGGTGGAGTGGGGAAAGGAGGCGAGTCCCGTAGGATCGACGGGGTGTTTCGCAGCCCGCTTGCTTTCTGCGTGGCAGGACAGCAGGTCCCTCTGCTCCCTCGGCAAACAACGCCGCCTCCGGTCGGGATGGCACATTCTATTAGGGTTTGCGTTGCGGCACGGCTGAAGCCGTGCTCTGATACAAACCTCACTTCGTCCGAGTTTTTCACCAGACTGTGAAGGCGTGCCCTGACAGAAACCTCACGCCGTGCCAGAACCGCAGTGAGCAGTTTCCGCTTGACAAGTCCAGGGTGACTGTATAGTGTATGCATACAGTACACAGTGAACAGCGAGCTCACATTGCGCATCGATTTGGACTCCGAGATCCCGGCCTACCGGCAGATTGTCGACGGCTTGCGGGTTCTGCTGGTGAACGGATCGCTGGCCCCGGGGGCGGAGCTGCCTTCGGTGCGGCGAATCGCCTTGGACCTGGGTGTCCATTTCAACACTGTGGCGGAAGCCTACCGGGTGCTGGCTGGGGAAGGCTGGCTGGAGCTGCGTCATGGCAAGGGCGCTACGGTGCTGAAGCGCGGCGCTCCCGCGGCGAACCCCGACAAGGTGACTGAATTCCAGCAACGAATGCGGGCCCTGGTAGCGGAGATGAAGTCTCAAGGAGCATCCGCCGCGAAGCTCACATCAGCGCTTCGCACGCTGGCGGATGAGTTGGACGCATGAAGACTGAAGCCTGGTTGAATCTTATCCCGTTGGTTGTGTCCGCCGTTGTGTTTCAGTTCACGCCGCTGCTGACGCGTCGCGGACTGTTTTTCAGCGCGACGGTCGATCCCGAATTTCCCGGCACCGACGACGGACGCCGGGTTCTGCGCTCGTACCGGGTGCAGGTTGGGTTATGGGCAGCCGCGTGTTGCGTGTTGGCAGCGATACTCGGGCCGGGGCATCCCGCGCTGGGAGTCGTTTTGCCGCTGCTGGTGATGATCACGGGCGTGGTGGTGATCTATGCCAGCAAGTTTCGCGAGGTACATAACCGCTTCGGGCTGCGCCGGCCGGAGATCAGGGAAGCCAGTCTGGGCCAGGCGGATCGCGAAAGCAGCTCGCTGTACTGGTGGTGTGTCCCGCCTTTCTTGGCGTTGGGGGCGGTGGCGTGGTATCTGTCGGCCCACTGGAACCAGTTGCCGGCACAGTTCCCGGTGCACTGGCGCATGAATGGCGAGCCGAACCGCTGGGCCACGCGCGATGGGCTGGGAGTGTATGGAGCGTTGCTGACCGGGGCCGGCTTTAACCTTCTGTTTGTGGCGATGACGTGGGCGTTCTCGCATGCGCGAGCCAGCATGATGCGCTATGTCAGCATGCGGCTGATGGTGGTGATGCAGTATCCCATGACCTTCGCCTTCGTCATGGTGGCGCTGCTGCCGCTGTACCGGACACCCATATGGGTGGTTCCGGTAGTGATGTTTGTGTTCGCCGGCGGGGTCATCTACTGGTCGTATCGCAAAATCACGGCGCAGCCCGGACGCGGCGAGATTCCCGAGCCGCAGAGCGATTCTTACTGGAAGGCGGGCGTGTTTTATTACAACCCGAACGATCCGGCGATCTTCGTGGCCAAGCGAGTGGGGATTGGGTACACGATGAATTTCGCCAACAAAATGTCGTGGCTGGTGATGGCGGGAGTTGTGGTGTTGGTGCTGCTGCCGCCGATCTTGTTGCGCGGGAAATAATGGGCGGGCGGCGTCCCATGGCTTAAGTAGTCTTCACCATTGCCGCCCTTGATGGGATTGTCATCACGAGCGAAGCGAGGGATCTGTCCTTTAGCCGGGAGTCGAAAAACGCCCGCCTAAGTCAAAGTAGCTCGGACTTGGGTCGACGCTGCAAAGAGTTCAGCAGAGGGGCTAGAGCCCATCTTGTGAGCGCAAAAGGACGGCATCGATTCCTTCCAACACGTGTGTTCTGCGACCGCGATGCTCAGTCCGAACGCCTGTCCTGCGAATAGCGCTACGGTGCGCTGCGGACTGCTTCAGTTTGCGCTACCGGGCCCAGCATGGGCAGGCGGGCTGCGCCGTACAGTCCGGCGTCGCTGCCCATCAGGGCGATGGTGATGACGGTGTGCTTCTGGCCTTGCTCCACGCGGTCGGGCGCGGTCACTGAGTAAATGAACGAGCGCACTTTCAGCTCGGCAAACATGGTGGGAGCGAACGCGTCCCAGGCGCTGGCCACGCCGCCGCCAATGACATACATGGGCAGGTTAAGCGCGTTGACCATGCCGCCAATGCCGATGGCGAGGGCACGTCCAACGCGTTGATAGATACGTTGCGCGGAAGGGTGTCCCTGGACGGAAAGCTGATAGATGCCACGCGAAGTAAACTCCACGTCGCCGCGCGCCGAGTCGGCGAGGTCGGGAGCGTTACCGGAAGCGACCTCTTCATGCGCCATGCGCACGATGGCCGTGGCCGAGGCATATTGTTCGAGGCAGCCGCGGCTGCCGCATCCGCAGGGATGGCCTTCGGCTTCGACGTTGAAGTGGCCGAGTTCACCGGCCATGCCATTGATGCCGTGCCAGAGGCGGCCATTCAGCACTATGCCGCCGCCGACTCCGGTGCCGAGCGTGTACATGGCCATGTGATCGGTGTTGCGTCCGGCGCCCAGCCACTTCTCGCCCATGGCGGCCGCGTTGGCATCGTTCTCCAGGATGACCTTGGTGCCCAGGCGCTTCTCGATTTCCTGGCGGACGGGAAACTTGGCCCAGCCCGGAAGGTTGGGGGACTCGGCGATGATGCCGGTATCCATGTCGATGAAGCCGGGCACGCCGATGCCGATGCCGGCCAGGTCGCCGGCGCTGCGATACTTGGTGGTGAGCGACTGGATGGCCTCGGTCATCTCGCGGATGACGTGATCGCGGCCGAGTTGGACCTCGGTGCCGGTGGTGACCTTTTCCAGCATCTTGCCGGCATCGCTGACGGCGGCGATGCGAAGGTTGGTGCCGCCCAAATCGACTGCTATGGAGTACATGCTCATGTAGGCCTCAAGAAGTGCTCAAACAAAATGAAAGTGCGTACGAGTTGTGATGCGCCATCCCGACCGGAACGAAGTTCGAAGTCTGCCGTCCCCACCGGATTCAGCTCGCATGATGCACCCAACCCAGCGCTGAAGCGCTGAGGTATCGTCGTTCGCGCCGTTGGCGCTGGTATTGAAAGCTAGATGCCGCATCGCGAACCAGGCAGCGTGACTGGTTTTATATAAAGCAATTCAACACCTGATCGGAAGCTTGAAAGTTCACGCAGGCTACAATTTCCGGTTTTATCCACCGACCACGATCCACTGTCTTCTCACTTCTGGCATTTGGGGCAGTAGTGGCTGCTGCGCCCTGCGATGATAACCCGCTTGATGGGCGTCTTGCACACCAAACATGGCTCGCCCTCGCGGCCGTAGACCCTATGTTGCAATTGGAAGAATCCTTCGCGGCCTTCGGCGTCGACGTAGTCGCTGACGGACGAGCCGCCCAACCTGATGGCTTCGGCCAGAACGTCGAGCAGGCCGGCGTGCAGCTTGTGTAGCTCGGCGTGGGTGAGCGACGAAGCTTTGCGGCGCGGGCGGACCTTGGCGCGGAACAGCGACTCGTCGGCATAGATGTTGCCGACGCCGCTCAGCAGCTTCTGGTTGAGCAGCGCGCTCTTGATGGGCGTGTTGCGATGGTGGAAGAGCTCGACAAACTTGTCGACGGCGGAGCCGAGCGGCTCGTCGCCGGGCGCGGCAAAGCCAGCGCCGTCTTCGATACGGACCACCGCCAGCCGGCCGAAGCGGCGGGGATCGACGAAGCGCAGCTCGCGTCCCGATGACAGCTTGAGGACAGCGTGGGTGTGCTTCAGCATTTCGCTGTCGGGGGTGCCGATTAACATTTGGCCGGTCATGCCGAGGTGGACGATCCACTGGCCGCGCGGCGGCGGCGATTTGCGTCCCTTGCGCGATTTCAGCTCCAGGTCGAAGACGATGTGCTTGCCTACACGGCGGACTTGCGCGATGCGCGAGTGTTCCAGCACGGAGACGATTTCGGCTGCGGAGGATTTGAGGGGCTGCGGCTTCTCGCCCAGCCAGACGGAATCGATGGTGTCGCCCGCCAGGCGCTTGTGGAGGCCGCGAGCAATGGTCTCTACCTCAGGAAGTTCGGGCATCGGAAACAGTTTACGGTATTTGCCGGGGACGCCTAGTGGATCTCCGTAGGTATCACGTGCCCAACCTCACGATCCCTTCGACCCGAAAGTCAAAATCCCCGCTCAACCAAAGACGGTTGAACGGGGCACCCGGCAGCCATTACCCAAGTCCGGAGACGTTTCCGTCGTCATGATGTATCTCACCCGGGTCTCGGAAAACGCGAGACCCGGGGCACCCGCCCGCCGTAGGTATCACGAGCCCAACCTCACGATCTCTTCGACCCGAAAGTCAAAATCCCCGCTCAACCAAAAGACGGTTGAACGGGGCACCCGGTGTGCTTTATTAGCCAAACATGCCTGCAGGGGTGGAAAGGCGCCCGCCCTTGGTGCGCAGGAGCAGAAGGATTCCGATGAGGACACAGATCAGGCCGGGCAGGCTTGCTTCCAGTCCGAACGCTCCTCCCGTCAGCCATTGCGGCGCTCCAGAAAATACGGGCTTGAGCAGGCCCAGTCTCACCATTGCCGCTAACGCCGAAACCTAAAATAGGTCCCTGCGTTACGTTGGCCATGAAATGAAGACCGATGGGCATGGCAAGGCTGCGCGTTCGCAGGAACGCCAAGCCGAAAAGAAGAGAGGCCAGGAAGATGTTCGTTCCCGCCCAGAATTTCGTCGCTCCGGTCATGCCGGGATTGTTGAGATGAGTCAGCAGAAACAGCCCTCCGACGACAAACTGGCTCGGCCACGCGCCGAGGCCATCCACAAGTCGTTGGAAGAGGAAGCCGCGAAAAAGAAGTTCCTCGGCAATCGCGACCGGGGCCATGGTTCCGATGCCGGAGACAAAGAGCGCGACAGCAGGCGTCCCGATCTGCCAGCGTATGGCGACGATGCTGGTCAAGAAGAGGGAAGGGACCGCCATCAGGAGCGCGCCCGCGGCCATACCGAGGCCAAGCTGGCTTAACCACCGGATATCAGGGCGTCCCGTGACTTCAGTAATCGGCCGCCGCCGCAACCACTGGCACACAATGGTTACAGCGGCGATCATCAGCGCCTGATCGGTCAAGGTGAGTTGGTAATGAGCCCGCGAAGAGAGGAGGATCGCGGGAACCAGCACAGCAGCGAGGAATACAAAGAAGATCGCAACCCACCATCCGTTGCGCAACCTTCCCTCTGAATTATCGAACAGCCTTATGAGACCTGACACCGCTCTCCCGGAGTGTGCTCGACCTGACGGTTGCCGCGGGTCCCGCCTTTTCGAGACCTGGAAACGACTCATCGCGTCACTGGGCTAGTGTGCCCGCAATGGCACGACGAGGCAAGGCTCCTTTTATGCTTGATCGATGTCTTACCAAACAGGGATCGTTCAGATCGGGGATTAGAGTGGGCTGGAATTGAGGTCGAGAGAACCGGAGACTTTCCTGTCGTTTTGAACGATAGATCTTTCGGGTCTCGAAAAGAACGAGGCCGCTGGGCACTCGTAAGTTGTCGGCGACTGGTAAGCAGCCGTTTAATTCAAAGACCTTGGGGCACCCGCCAGAGAGGTAGAAAAAGAGGAGTTGCTCTGGTTCGCGACCTACGCAACTCCTCAAACGGGAGGATGGCCGCCCTCCCTTGGGATGAATGAACGTGCAGTCAGCCGTCATCCGTGGTGTGACGGGAACCGACCCTCATCCCAGTTTGCGTCTTGCAATTCCAGCTATTCCGAGGACGCCGGAGCCGAACAGAATGAAAGTGCCGGGTTCTGGAGTTGCCGGCGGAATCTCTCCCGACGAAAGATGACCTTGCGTCTGGGAGCCAGGGTTATCGTACACATAGTCGATACTTGGATTGGAGCCGAGGTACACGATGAAGTCGAGCGGCCCGTACGCTCCGTTCTTAAAGCCCGGTAGATCCGTGCTGGTAACCAATAACCCACCGATAAAGCGAGGCTCCTGGGTTCCGTCGGTCACGTTGTTCAAAGTGACTGTTCCGTCCAGGTACAACGAATGGTCTTGCGAGAGCCAGCTAAAGTCGATGGTCGAACCATTCATATTAATTGGATAAATTCCTCCAGTCGGGGAGCCGAGAGTAGGGGTTCCGGTCAGGGTAAAATCATAGTTGCCAACAGTTGAACCAAAGTATCCAAACCCCTCCAGACAGTCGCCGCCGCAACCGGTGAAGGATAGCCCAACAATTCCGCCCTGGTTGCTAATCAAGACATCACCATTGGAACTGGTGCCGAGGATCAGCTCCGTTGCTGAAGCGTGACAAAGCGTGGCCAGAAAAACGCAAGCGGTTAATACCAGTACCGGTGTTATTTTCGTTTTCATTTTCTACTCTCCGGTGCGATCGAAGTGGCATTCCATTCAACAAGCGTGACGAAGCATCTACGTCCATCCAAGTTGGTAAGAGCGCAGGCCGTGCTACCTTTACGCTCGAACTAATAGCCCAAAGCAAAGGACTAACAATACAAAGAGCAGTAAAAACCACCACATTCCCGCGTCACGGTCAACGTAAGCGACTTTCTTGTGATGGCGTATCGACCGATCGACGGCAGAGTGGGCTGATCTCAGGGAAGTCAAGAACAATTTAAGAGGATGGATGGCCCCGCCCTCACTCGCGGCCACCACGCGCTTCATGGCTTCCGAACTTTTCTATACAGCGCCGCGAACACTCCGCCTAAACCCGCAAAGGAAAAATTGGAATAGTTCGCACCCGCGGCGAGCGCACCACCCGTAGTCAATAGAGCAATGGTGCCAGGCTCGGGAGTTGTCCCACCGACGCCTCCGCTGCAATTATTGACAGTGTTGGAATCCAGCGTGACCGCGCCGTTCAGGGCGATGGCGCTGCCACAGTTGATGCTGGCGTTGTGGTCCAAGGTAATGCTCTGATCGGCGATGATGTTTCCAACCATCTGCGTGGTGGTGCCCAGGGTGGCTGAGCTGCCTACTTCCCAGTAAACGTGGTCGTTTTGCCCCAGGTTGGTTTCCAGCACCATGGAACCGCTTGCTGTGGTGAGGGCGCTGCCGATTTGAAACACAATATTTTCATTACTAAGCCCCTCAAAGTTGAGAGTTAGCTGTCCGGTCAATTGCGCCGAGGAATTAAAGGTATAAACTCCCGGATCCAGGACCAAGCCGCCAAGATCCTGCCCCGACAAGTTCTCGGTAGACGAGAGGCCATGTAAGAAGTTGAAGGCGGACAACGCGTCGGCCTGGGCTTGCATGGCCACCGCCCCTCCGTCATAGATGGTCCCATTTACGATTCCGGGAGGAAACCCAGTGATGGAGGTGCCGGGATAGACCCCTAGATTCCCGTAAAGTACAGTCGGGCCGGTATTGGTGACGGCTGAACCTCCCAAAACCGCAAAGGTGGAGGCGGAGCCCAGGATGTTGTCGGCGTGGACATTCACCGTCAGCAGCGGGACGATTAGGCAGCAAATACTGAGTAACTTCATGGCAAAGCTCCATTCTTTTCTGGTCAGAATCTTCCCGGTGTTCTATAGACACGAAGGTGGCGAGCCATACTTGGCCCGATTTGCGGCGCAATTCGGAAGACACCGATGCGGTACCTTTAAGATCACTTCCTCTTAAAGGTCAGTCCATTCCTGTAGTTGTCCTGCATGAATGCAGGTGCCAGAGAGGAACGAGTGCGCAATTGGTACTTACTCAGAGCGCCATTTTGTACAGCAATGGTGGTGTTAAGAAGTCCACACCCCAGACTTAGAGGAGAGATTATGGTGCGACTGAAGTTTGGTCTGTACGGCAACGCACATAGCACTATAGAATGGCGTTAAGGATTTCTGAACCGCTCATGGCCACCCAATGTTCTCTACAATCAACTGGTGCCGGATCCCCCGGCAACCATCTTCTAGCAGCTTTGTCTTCTGAAGATCAGGGGCGAATACTTCCGAAATTGCAGCCCGTCCGCTTCGAGTTAGGAGACGTTTTATACGAGTCGGGCGGGGCTCTGGAGTACGTGGTGTTCCCGGTAAATTGCGTAGTGTCCCTGCTTTACACCATGGAAAACGGATCCACGGCGGAAATGGGTTTGGTCGGAAACGATGGTGTGGTGGGTATCGCGTTGTTCTTAGGTGGAGGCACCACTCCGAACCACGCCGTAGTACAGGTTGCGGGTGAGGCGCTGCGGATGCGGGCGACCTTACTACAGCTTGAGTTTGCTCGGGGCGGTTCGTTCCAGAGGTTAATACTGCGGTATATCCAGGCCCTCATCACGCAGATTTCTCAGACGGCAGTCTGCAACCGGTTGCATTCGGTGCAAAATCGCTTGTGCCGCTGGCTATTACTGAGCCTGGACTGCGTTCAATCGAACGAACTATTTATGACGCAGGAGTTCATCTCCAACATGCTGGGAGGCCGACGGGAAAGTGTTACGGTGGCAGCAGGGCAGTTGCAAGACGCCGGTATCATTCATTACGACCGTGGCCGAATTACGGTCCTCAATCGGGCTGGGTTGGAAACGAATGTTTGTGAATGTTATGGAATCGTGCGAGCGGAAATCAATCGGCTGCTCAGTTCGTCGGGAAAGCTCCAGTCTTAAGCATGGCAAGCTTATGCTAAGAGACGCCGGAACAATCTTCTCAATTGGTCAAAGTTGTCGGGCCGGGCAAGATATATACCTGCGCTAACTTCAGTTTCCGCCCCTTCTGCTATGGCTTCGTCCTCAAGAATCACAACCGAAACTTCGTTAGGCTGCGTTAATGGCGCCAAGCGCGTTGCTATCGCGATCTTGTCGGCAGTTGCGACACCCAGACTTATCAAGATCAGGTTTGGCGGTTGCGTCAAGATCTTTTCGGCTGCATGGCTTTCGTCTCGAGCACAAGCGACCTGATAACCGCTGTGCTTTAGAAGCGCTTCGATGCCATCGCGAGTCTCTTCAACATCTTCCACTACCAAGATGAGTTGACCGGCTTCGGTTTCGGGCCTTACGACTTCCAGCATGGGAGCGTGTTGGAAAGAAGGGTAGCACGGCGCCTGCGTCCCGTCTGTGCGATTCCCAACTATTCGCAACATCGGTGGTTGCAGCTGGCATCACTTCTCCAGGTTTTCTGCTGACAGAACCAGTTGCTCGGCGGGAGAGAAGATTTGGGCGCGGATCATGGTGGTGCTCAGCAGGGAAGTGAGGCCCGACGAAGCCAGGATCATGGCAATCACTACGAATTGATAAATGGCGGCGTAAATGGGGTCGGAGCCGGAGAGCAGCATGCCGGTCATGAGGCCGGGGATCCAGACGATGCCCAGCGAGCGCAGGTTGTCGATGGCCGGGATGAGCGAGGAATGGATGCTCGACTCGGAATACACGGCGACGGTGTTTTCCGGCGCGGCGCCCAGGGCGAGTGCGGTTTCGATCTCGCCTGCGTGCGCCAGCACTTCCGAGCGAAAGCGGTTCAGCGCCAGTCCGTTGGTGTTCATGGCGTTGGCGATGATCATGCTCGCCACCGGGATGAGGGTGGTGACGGCGGTGTCGATGACGCCGGCCCAGGTCATGATAGCGGTGACCGAGCCCGCGCCGGCGGCGATGGAGCAGATGGAAACCTTGCGCGCGCCGGGAATATTTTGCGCACGGCGGGCGGAGATGAAGCCGGCGGCGATGACCATGCCGGCCAGCAGGAAGACGCTGGTCCAGCGCGGCGCTTTCAGCAGCAGCATCAGGATGGAGCCAATGACTACGATCTGCACCAGGCCGCGCACCAAGGCGATGGCGGTGTCGCTCTCCAGATGAATGTTGCGGCGGCGAGCCAGCAGCACGACCAGCAGGGCCAGAACGGCGGCAATGCCGGCCTGGGCCAGTCCCAGCGAGACTTGTGTGTGGAAGATGGCTTTAAGCACGCAGCACCTCGGCCGGCGGCCCGTACTGCACCATACGTCCGGCTTCGATGAGAGCGACCTGGTGGCAGAGGCGGCGGGCCTGGTCGCGATCGTGGGTGACCAGCACCGAGGTGAGCGAGGTTTCTCTGACCAGATCGCGGATGAGATCCTCAACGCCGACCTTGGCTTCTTGATCCAGCGCGGACGTAGGCTCGTCGAGCAAGAGGATTTCAGGCTGGTTGGCGAGAGCGCGAGCCAGCGAGACACGTTGCTGCTCGCCGCCGGAAAGCTTGGCTACGTTGCGCGTGGCAAAGCCGGGGAGGCCGACGCGCTCCAGCAGATGAGTGACGTCAGTATCCGGAAGTTGCGTTCCTTTTTGCGCCGGGCCGAAGCGCAGGTTGGAAGCGACGTCACCGGGGAAGAGAAACGGCCGTTGCGTGACCATGCCGACGCGGCGGCGCAGTTCGCGGGGCGCAATCTGTCGATAGTCCTGCTCGTCGAGGAAGACGGTGCCACTGGTAGGTTCGTCGAGCCGGTTCAGCAGGCGCAGCAGCGAACTCTTACCCGATCCGCTATGGCCGACGATGCCCAGCAGTTCTCCCCGCGTCACCGCCAGGGAGAGGTCGTTGACGATCCACTTGTCGCCGACGCGGCGCCCGAGATGATCGGCGCGCAGAACGGTGACGGCGGCGGAAGAAGTCATCGGTCGAGGTGCCCGTAGTGAATGCGGGTGACGTATTCCAGCACCACCCGGTCGTCGACGGCGTGCGAGGAGAAAAGTCGGGGCAGGTCTTTCATCATGGCTTCGTGCCGCTCACCGGACTTGGGGATGTAGGAGGAGGACAGAAGGCGTCCGCGCAGGCCGTCGAAATCGACGCGCTGCTCGGTCTGCTGGGTGATGAGGTGCATCTGGTTGGGAGCGAAAAAGCCTTCCAGGGCAGCGTAGGTAGCGACATATTTGTGCGAGACCTGCTCGTAGTCGCTGGAGATACTGCGGATGAAGGCCTCATAGTCGCGCAGGAAAGGAGTTTTCTGGGTGTCGCGATCGTGCCACACCAGGACGGCCCAGCCTCCAGGCTTGAGGATGCGGGCGAACTCTACGCGGGTTTCCGGGGGACGAAACCAGTGGAAGGCCTGGCCGGCCACGACAAAGTCGACGCTGGCGGTATCCAGCGTGGTCGCCTCGGCGCTGCCTTCCAGGGAGCGGAAGTTGGGATAGCCGGCAAGATACCTGTCACCGGCGACGCGCATCTCGCGATTCGGTTCGACGCCGATGACGCGGTTGCCATTCTGGAGGAATATCTCTGCCAGCATTCCAGGGCCGCAACCGACGTCGGCCACCAGATGTTGCGGCTCAAGGCCGCAGGCTTCCTGCAGAGCATGTACCACATCGTGGGAGTAGTGGGGGCGATACCTGGCGTAGTCCTCGGCCCGGTCGGAGAAGCGCTTCACGGGATCGCGTGATAACTGGGACATATTGCAAAATGATATCGTACCGGGAGCCATGCCAAGAGCAACCTTGCTCATGGGAAGTGAGCCGACGCCTTTGACGGCCGCCATCGCGGCGACGGTCCGTAAAGTTCCGCGCGGACGCGTGAGCACCTATGGGGCGATCGCCAAAGCGGCGGGGTATCCGCGCTGCGCCCGCCAGGTAGGGAGGGTTTTGCGTCAGGTCAGGGGGCTGCCGTGGCAGCGCATCCTGGGATCCGGGGGCCGCATTGTGATGCCGAGGGAGGTGGCGATGGAACAGCGCTTCCTGCTGGAGGCCGAAGGCGTGCGCTTCCGCGGGCGGGGCGTGGACTTAAAGCAGTATGAGCATAAGTTTCCGCCCGCCCGCCAGACGAGGACTAAGGCTGGTACTAAGCAGGTTCGTGGAGCCGAAAAGTTGTAGAAATAAGCGGCTTTTCTGCCTTCTTAGTTGGGCGCGGATGCCGTAAACTGGTAGCAGATTCACAACAGATAAGGGCTATGTCAGGTTTAGGCCGAATTCGTTTGCTGATCGCCGCCGCTCCTGTGCTGTTGTCCGCCCCTCTTTTTGGACAGCGCTATCCGGAGCGTGACCACCACGTTTTTCACCGTCCTCCCGCTACCACACAGGTAAAGCACGCGCCGATGTCGTCGCCCTCAAGCACGGCGCCGCATGTGCCGGCGACCACCGCCTCGGCAGGTTCGCATCCGGCAGATGCACCGCACCATCACGAAGCGGGATTTCCCAATTCGACGTCTCCGATAGAGCCAAACACCGCGAAATAGCCGACCGGCCTGCGGCTGCCGCTGTCCCATGTTGTGGGACACCCACAGTGTTTAGGGTTTCCGTGCGTCTTTTGTAACCTTCGTGTAACATAGCAAAACTGCGCTGGCCCTGCTCAGCGTCTTCCTATGGTCAGGCGTTCCCTGGACGATCCGTCACTGGTGTTGAACCGCGAAGCCTCGTGGCTGGCGTTCAATCGCCGCGTGCTGGAAGAAGCGGAAAATCCGCGCAACCCGCTGCTGGAGCGGGTAAAGTTTCTGGCCATCACGCGCCCGCAATCTGGACGAATTCTTCGAAATCCGCGTCGGTGGCCTAATCCAGCGAATTGAAGATGGGCAGACCGAGCCCGGTCCCGATGGCCGCACGCCCCGGCAGGAAGCCGACCTGGTTAACCGGCTTACCCACCAGTTCATGCGCGACCAGTATCGCTGCTGGAATCAGTCGCTGCGTCCCGAGTCTGGCGCAGGAGGGAATCCGCGTGGTGGGCATGAAGGAGCTCACCCAGGAGCAGCGCGCGTTTGTCAGCGACTACTGCGACCGCGAGCTGGATCCGCTGCTGACGCCGGTGACCGTCGATCCCTCGCATCCGTTTCCGCGAGTCATCAATAAAGCCCTCTGCCAGGCGCTGTTGCTGCGCCGGCGGCGGCGCGCGTCGTCGACCTACACGGGTGTGGTGACGGTGCCACGGGTACTGCCGCGTTTGATCAAGCTGCCCCGCCGGAACGGCACGGAAGATTACATTTTCCTGGCCGACCTGGTGGCCTCCCACACTGTGGACATGTATCGCGGCTACGAAATTATTTCCGAGGCCGCGTTTCGCGTGACGCGAAACAGCAACCTGTACCTTCAGGAAGAGGAGTCGCGCAACCTGCTGGAGTCGGTGCGTACCGAGCTGCACAACCGGCGCAAGGGCGACGCGGTGCGGCTGGAGATTGAGGCCGACGCCAATCCGGAGATGATCGAGCGCCTGCGCGGCTACTTCGAGATGGAAGACTGGCAGGTTTATCGCACGGAGGGCCAGTCAACCTGTCGCGACTGTTCCATCTTTACGATGAGACGCAGCGGCCCGATCTGAAGTTCAAGCCGTTCGTGGCGCGCGAGCTGCAACTGAATCGAAAGTCGCAGGACATTTTCGAGGAGATTCGGCATCGCGACATCCTGCTGCATCATCCTTACGATTCCTACGACTCGGTGGTGAACTTCATCCGCACGGCGGCGGAAGATCCCAACGTGTCTGTCGATCAAGCAGACGCTGTATCGCACCAGCGAGAACTCCCCCATTGTCAGAGCCCTGATCGACGCTGCCGCGGCGCAAGGAAGTGACGGTGGTGGTGGAGGTGAAGGCGCGCTTCGACGAGGCCAGCAATATTCGCTGGGCGCGCTCGCTGGAAGACGCCGGGGTGCAGGTGTTCCACGGGCTGGTGGGGTTGAAGACGCATTGCAAGCTGGCGATGATGGTGCGGCGCGATCCGGATGGCGAGACGCGGCTGTATGCGCACCTGGGCACAGGGAACTACAACTCGATCACCGCGACCTATTACACCGATCTGAGCCTGCTGACGGCCGATCCCGAGATTACGTCGTCGGTGCATCAGGTGTTCAACTTTTCTGACTGCTTACGCCGAGCGACCGAGTTATGCGCCGCTGATGGTGGCGCCCATTGACCTGGCGGAGCGCAGCATCAACCTGATTGCGCGCGAAGCCGATCATGCGCGGCATGGGCGTCCGGCGCGGATTATTGCCAAGATGAACTCGCTGCTCGACCGCAATATCATTCGCGAGCTGTATCGCGCTTCGCAGGCGGGGGTGCAGATTGACCTGATCGTGCGCGGTGTGTGCGGGCTGCGGTCGGGAGTGCGAGGGGTGAGCGACCACATCAAGGTTCGCAGCATTGTGGGCCGATTTCTGGAGCACAGCCGGATCTTCTACTTCGCCAACGGCGGGGAAGACGAAATCTACCTGGGCAGCGCGGACTGGATGCCACGCAACCTGTACGAGCGGGTGGAGACGCTGTTCCCCATCAAGGACTCGATGCTGAAGCAGCGGATACGCGGCGAGATACTGGAGGCGTACCTGGCGGACAACATGCAGGCGCGCGTCCTGCAGTCGGATGGCAGTTACGTTTGTGCATCCCGGGCGAGACGGGGAACGTCCAAGCGGATGGTGCAGTTCGACGCGCAGGAATTTCTGATCGCGCTGTCGGAAGGTAAGGTCACGTTAGATTCGATTCCCCAGTTGAAGACGGCGCGACGGCGTGCGACGCCCCGTACGGTTAAGGCGAAATAGTCATCATGGAAATCTACTTTTTGCGTCACGCCAATGCGGGTGAGCCCAAACTCAACCCGGCCAAGGATGAGAAGCGCAAGCTGGACAAGCTGGGAATCGAGCAGTCCCACGATGTGGGACGTGCGCTGGCGGCCATGGACGTGACCGTCGACGCCATCCTATCCAGCCCCCTGCGCCGCGCCATGCAGACCGCATCGGTGGTGGCCAATGAGATTGGGCACGAAGATAAGGTCATTAGCGATGCTGCCCTGAAACCGGGCGCGACATTCGAGCAGTTCCAGGAATTGCTGGCCCGGCATAGCCGCAAGGATGCCATCCTGGTGGTTGGGCATAATCCCAGCATGACGGAGTTTGTGAACCAACTGCTGGCGGGTAGCGCGGCTTTCCATGGCGTCGAGATGAAGAAGGGCAGCGTTGCCCGCATCGAAAAGGTGGGCGCGCAGGCCGGCGGTCCTGAAGTGGTGCATGCCGCCCAAAGGCAGTGCGCTCGATTCAGCAGGCTTCGGCCAGCAGCTCGCGTCCAAAGACGGTTTCGAAGTAATTCTTTTCCTGCTCCACCGCCCACAATTCCAACTCGATTACCTCTGGCGGCTTCGGCGTCAGCAAAAGGCGGACCCGTCCATCGCGGTGAATGCGGACCTTCAGATCTTTGACTGCGGCACGGCGGCCCTGATCGAGCGCGCGCGCCAGCCGTAACAACGCAACAGCTTTCGAAACATGAATCTGTTCAATGCCGGGCAGCCCGCGCATGACCTGATCGCTGGGCGAAGGAAGCGACTTGCCAACGTAGCGGGCGGTGGCGGCAATGATACGGCGCTGTAGCGGCGTGTAGCCGAAAATCTCCGAGTTCGAAATGACGTAGTAGGTGTGACGGCGGCGGCCGGAGCGGTTGATGTAGGCGCCAACCTCATGCAGCATGGCGGCAGCTTCCAGCCAGTCGGCGTACTCGGGCGGCAACTGGTGGACGGGCTGGAGACGCTGGAAAAGCTGGAGCACGAGGTCGCGGATGCGCTGGGCAAAAGGCAAATCGGCTCCGTAGTGCTTGGCGGCGGAGAGCAGCGCTTCATGCCGTTCGGCCTCGACCTGCGCGCGGATGGCGGCGTTGCCATCGTAGTCGGCCATCATCTGGGCCAGCAGTCCGTCGCGCAATCCCAGGGGCATGTAGCGGAAGCTGCGCAGCTTGCAAAGCTGCATCAGTTCGGCGAAAACCATGGCGCCGGCAATGATGATTTCGGCGCGGCGCGGGCCGATGCCGGGCAGGGCGCGACGCTGAGCAAGATTGCGGCGGCTGAGTTCTTCCACCAGTGAGGCGATGGCCGCCCGAGGCACGGTGTGCGGCTTGCTCTCGTCGTAGCCCCGCATCTTGGCGCCATAAAGGCCTGACAACGCGGCGGGCGTACCGGAAGTGGCAATCGTCACCTGAAGCTTGGCGTCGATGATGCGCTTGCGCACGCGCGTGATTTCGCGCTGGATGACGCCGTGCATCTGCTCCAGTTCGGCGGTGCGCGGCGGATCGTGATGCAGAAACGTCTGGGTGAGGCGGACAGCGCCGATGGGCAGGCTGACCATGTCCTCGATGTGGCCCTTGATGGAGAGGGTCAGTTCGCAACTGCCGCCGCCGAGATCGACCAGCAACGTGCGGCTGCGGGAGATGCGGGCGTTGGCCAGCACGCCGAGATGGATGAGGCGTCCTTCTTCCAGGCCGGAGATGACGTCGACCTTCCAGCCGGTCGCGGTGCGAACCCAGTCGAGGAAGGCGCGGCTGTTACGGGCGTCGCGCATGGCGCTGGTGGCGACCACGCGAACCTTGGTTGAGCCGTGGGTCTGGGCGGCGCGATGAAAACGCCGCAGCACGCGCAGGGTGTGGGCCATGGCCTGGGGATCGAGCGCTCCGTTAGCGAACACGCTTTCGCCCAGCCGGGTGACTTCGCGGTCTTCGTGAAGGGTCTGAAGCCGGCCACGGACAACCTTGGCTATCTTGAGCCGGACCGAGTTGGAACCAATGTCTACCGCAGCAAATGTGGGCATGCCAATGAGATACAAAAAGTATCGGTGACGCGAGCGTGGTTTACAAGCCAGGGCGGTGGATTTCGGAGGCAATGCCGATTCAAGAAATGTTCATCCGGCATTGATGAAACCGTAACGCAGATGTGTCACCGCTGCTGTGCTGCGCGACGAAATTGAACTGCTATAGTCGGAAGGTGTTTTTGGCCGATGCACATTCTGGAGGGCCGCGTGCGCGCGAGGACGATGACGACCTGATTGGAGGCGTGCGCCGCTCGACATGGATGTGGCTGATTGTGGCTGTGGGCCTGGGCTTGCGACTCATCGCCCTGGGTCACAAAAGCTTCTGGATCGACGAGATTGCCAGCGTCTCGATCGCGCAAAAGCCCGGCGCCGCCTTCTGGACATTCCTGTGGCACGACGAAGGCAACATGGCGTTGTACTACGTGTTGCTGCGGCCGTGGCTGTACTTCGGCAAGGCCGAAGGGATGGTGCGGCTGCTTTCGGTGCTGCCCGGCGTGGCCGCGATTCCGATGATGTATTTGCTGGGTAAGCGGCTGTTCAATGCGCGTACCGGCCTGATGGCGGCGGCCTTGTTTGCGCTGAATCCCTGTGCGATTGCGTGTTCGCAGGAGGCGCGGGCCTACAGCTTCCTGGTGCTGGCGGTGGTGGTATCCAGCTATCGCTTCGTGCGATTGGTGGAGGAGCCATCGTACCGGTTTGCGATTGCCTACGGCATCTGCGCCGGAGTGACCTGTTACTTCCATTATTTTGGAGTTCTGATTCCGGTGGCGCACGCGCTGTCAACGGCGGCCATGCCGCGCGGCGGGCGTGCGTGGAAGCCGTACGCGGTGGCGGGCATTCTGTTCGCGTTGCTGGCTTTGCCGGTGGTGTGGCTGATTCATGCGCAGGATGTCGGGCATATCGCGTGGGTGCCGAGGCCGTCGCTGCTGGAGGTGTATCACCTGGGCGTTTACCTGGCGGCGGACGGCGGCAAGGCCGTAGGTGCTGTGTTGCTGGTGCTGGATTTGGTACTGATTGGTATTTTTCTTGCCGGGTGGCGAAGGGCGTGGCGGCAGAGCGACAACCAGCGGCAGCGCTGGCGGTATACGCTGGTGGCCAGCGTATTCTTTTCTCCCATCGTGCTGACGCTGCTGATTTCCGTAGTGCGGCCAGCGTTCTATCACCGCTTCCTGATCATTTGCCTGCCATCGTTCGTGATGATGACCGCAGCGGGCGCTACACAGGCGGGAAAAAGCGTGTGCCGGGTGTGTTTACCGATAGCGATCGGAATTTTGTCGCTGGTGAGCACGGTGATGCTGTACGGGCGCGTCACCGAGGACTGGCGGGGCGCGGTGAGTTACCTGGTAGCGAAGACCCAGGTTGACGATCGCGTGCTGTATTACCAGTCGGTTGGTTATTTTGCGGGGGAGAATTATCGCGATTGGCTTCCGGGTGGGAGTGGGCAGCATGCCACGGGCGTGGGAGTGGATCCGCCGAACAGCGATTGGGAGCGGAAGATTACGGGGGCTCCTCATGTTTGGCTGGTGCTCCATCGAGCGAAAGCTGACGAGGCGGAAGTGCGTGCCGTCTCGCGGGAGCTGGAGCATCAGTATGTTGCCGTCGAGACCAAGGTGTTTCGCGGGGTGAGCGTAACGGAGTACCGGTTAAAGCAATGATGCGCCCAGAGGGGGATGTCGAGCTGGTGGGACAGCAGATCCCTCCACTACGCTTCGCTCCGGTCGGGATGACAAGATCAGTGGCCAGTGGTTAGTGATGCAGTGGTCAGTGGCGCTGGTGGTCGCTTGGGCCAGCAGTGTTGCCACCGCGAACGAGCGCAGGTCCTTCGACTTCGCGTTCGCTGCGCTCGGGATGACAAAATCAGTGGTCAGTGATCAGTGGTCAGTGGTCAGTGGCGCAGGTGTCGCCTGGGCGAGTAGTATTAGCCACTGCGAACGACCGCGGGTCCTTCGACTTCGCGTTTCGCTCAGGATGACAAAGATCAGTGATCAGTGGTCAGTGGTTAGTGGTCAGTGGCGCTGCTGTTCGCCTGGGCCAGCAGTGTTGCCACCGTGAACGAGCGCAGGTCTTGACATCGCGTTCGAAAGCGCGAACGATGCGCTCAGGATGACAACGCTGTGGGAACGCGAACGATGAGCTTAGGATGGCAGCGTAGTGGCGTCGATGAGCGGCGTTTCCACCGTCTGAGCGCTAGCTTGGCTTGCGCAGGGTGAAGAGGACGAAGGTGTAGTCGAGGTCAAACTGTTCCCAGCGGATTGGCCTCTCGGTGCAGTCGAGTCCTACGTTTCCGGTGAGTTGAAAGCCTATCGCTTGCGCCAGGGCGAGCGCCGCTTGAATCTCGGGCTTGGTGAAGATCTTGATCGGGGTGCCGTGGGCCTGCTGGCCGCGGGTATCGACTGGTGTGGGGTAATAGTCGGTTGAGGTGATGAGCAGGCCGCCCGGCTTGAGCAGGCGATACATCTCGCGGAAGTAACTCTCCAGCGGAACCCCGTGTTCGATCACGCTCATACAGGTGATGGCGTCGAAGAAGCCGTCGGCAAAGGGAGTGCGCGTGAGGTCGCCCGGGGTGTAGCGGATGGGGCCGCGGCGCGTGGGATCGGGGAAGCCGAGGTTGACGCCGTAGAGCTCGCGATAGCCGTAGAGAAACAGTGCCGGCAAGACGTTGCTGTAGATTTCGGCGCCGGCATCGAAAATGCGGGCGGAACGATTGGTGTTGTTGAGGATGATAGAGACCGCTGCCAGGTGGTCCCAATTCTTCTCCGGTCCGCGATGCAGGGGAAGGTGCAGCCGCTTGACCGTTGGCGGTGGCTTCCTCCCATTCAGCGCGAGCCTGCAACGTACCGTTGAGGATGTTCGGTCCGGGGATTTGCGTAAGGTGGCCGGCGCCGAACTTTGAGCGGAGATAGAGACGGTAGGCGAAGTCCGGGCGCGAGGAAGATGCCCTTTACTCGACGAAAGAAACGGCGGGAGGAGGGGATTTGCGGCTCAGGGGATGAAGTTGGATTTGGCAAATTATGAAGATAGCGGGAGCCGCAGTTGAGCGCAAGCCGGGCATGGGTTGCGTGCAGTATTCTGGTAACTGGTGCTAGTTAGTGGCCAGTGATCAGTTGTCAGTGGCCAGTTGCGGTGGTTATCGAGTTGCGCGAGCCGCGTTGCCACGGTGGGAAACGCAGGTCCTTCGACTACGCATTCGCCGAAGGCGCCAACGCTGCGCTCAGGATGACAACAGGCAGTGGCTAGTGGTCAGTGGTCAGTGGTCAGATGCGGAGGTGATCGAGTTGCGCGAGGCCTGTTGCCACGGCGGGAAACGCAGGTCCTTCGACTCCGCATTCGCAAAAACCGCGAACGCTGCCCTCAGGACGATGACATTATGGGAACGCGAATGCCGCGACTGCAGCATTCTGGCAGCACGGTGTGGTTCGAGAGCGGGACTGCGCCGGTGAAGGTTGTGAGGAGAAAAAAGCTTAGCTGCGGCATCCAATGAGCAATGGCCGAATCATCCCAACATTCTGAGAAAGAAACCTTGCACTCCGTACTGGAAGAGGAGAAGCGAGAGTTTACCCCGCCCGCGTCGCCCAGGTCGCGACTGGCGCTGGCGGTGCGCGCGCTGCGGCATCGCAATTTTCAGCTATTTTTTGCCGGACAACTGATCTCGCTGATCGGGACGTGGATGCAGACGGTGGCGCAGTCGTGGCTGGTGTACCGGATTACCGGATCGTCGCTGCTGCTGGGCACGGTAGGATTCGCCAGCCAGATACCGGTATTTCTGATTGCTCCGATCGGCGGCATCGTGGCCGATCGCCATAACCGCAAGCACGTGGTGATCGCCACCCAGATGGCTTCCATGATCCTGGCGGCGATCCTGGCCGCGCTGACGCTGAGCCATCGCATCCAGGTCTGGCAAATCATGGTGCTGGCCGCCAGTCTGGGTGTGGTCAATGCGTTCGACATCCCCGCACGGCAGGCGTTTCTCATCGACATGGTGGGCAGGGAAGACCTGATGAACGCCATCGCACTGAACTCGTCGATGTTCAACGGCGCGCGCATCATTGGGCCGGCAGTGGCGGGCATTCTGGTGGCATCCATCGGCGAGGGTTGGTGCTTCTTCGCCAACGCCGTGAGCTACATCGCGGTGATCGCCGGGCTGATGCTGATGCGCATCCAGCATGCCGCGAAGCTGGCGAGTTCAGGCTCGCCGATTGAGAACATCCTGGAAGGCTTTGCTTTCGCGCGGAACACGGGGCCGATCCGGCTGATCCTGCTGCTGCTCGGCGTGGTGAGCTTTGTAGGAATGCCGTATGCAGTGCTGATGCCGGTGTTCGCCGATCAGATACTGCATGGCGGGGCTCGCGGGCTGGGCATACTGATGGGCGCAACCGGAGTAGGCGCGTTGCTGGGAGCGGCCAGCCTGGCGGCGCGCGTCGGGGTGAAGGGACTGGGTAAGCTGATTGCGATTTGCGCCGGGGGCTTCGGCTTGAGCCTGATCCTGTTTTCCTTCTCGCGTATTTTCTGGCTGTCGACGGCGCTGCTGGTGCCGGTGGGATTCTTCATGATGGTGCAGATGGCATCGACCAACACGTTGATCCAGACGATGGTGCCGGACAAGTTGCGGGGCCGGATTTTGGCGGTGTACTCGATGATGTTTATGGGGATGGCGCCGTTTGGAGCGCTGTCGGCGGGTGTGGTGGCGCACCATCTGGGCGCTCCGTGGACGGTTGCCCTGGGCGGAGTGGCTTGTATCGTGGGGGCGACGCTGTTTGGGATTTACCTGCCGTCGATTCGCGGGGAAGCGCGAGAGTTGATTCTGGCGCAACAGATGACCGGCGGGTCACCGGCCGAGGAGATGACGGGACGAGGCTTGGGGTAGGCAAATCTACGCGGAGATAGGGGTCCTTCGCTAGCGCTCAGGATGACACTGCTATTTACCGGGTGCTAAAAGCTACGCCATCTCAGTGCGCCGCCGGTTTCTTGGTCGCGGTACTGCCGGTGGTGGTGACGCCCAGGCGGCGCAGGCGGTCACGGGCTTGCGATGCCTCAATCGAGCGCGGATAGCGCGCGATGAGGCTGTTCAGTTCGCGGACGCCGGCATCTTTCTGGCCCAGTTCCAGCAGAGCATAGCCCTTCTTCAATTGCGCCGCGGTCGCCTTGTTGCCGCCGGGATACTGTTCCAGTACCTTGTCGTAATCCTTCACCGCTGCTTCGAAATTGCCCTGGCGGTACTCAATGTCCGCGAGGTAGAACTGCGCGTTGCCGGCCAGATCGGTATTCGAGTAATACTTGAGGTAATCGCCGAATTCCTGTGAAGACAAGTCATACTTGCCGGAATTGTAATCACGCAATGCGTTGTTATAGAGCACGTCGGCGGGCGGAGCGGCGTTGCCCGCGTCGGCCGGAGCTCCATTGGCGGGCGCGCCACCGCTGGGAGCGGGAGTCATGCCCGGCTGTCCCGCAGCCAGGTTCTGGCCGCCCTGCTGCATGTCGTCGAGCTGCTTGCTGATCTTGGCCATGCGCGACTTCAACTCGTCGACCGAGTCGTGCAGCGACTGGACCTGGCCGGAGAGCTGGTCCATCTTGCCGCTGTTGTCGGCGGTGAGTCCCTGCATCTTGTTTTGCAAGTCGTTGACGGTCGCATTCATCTTGTTGACGTTGTCGGCGCTCTGCTCGATGAGGTTCTTCATCACGCCCATGTTCATGTCGATGGACTGCTGCAGGCGCGCAACCTGGTCCTGGAGCGACTGAACCTGGGTCTGCAGTTGGACCATGTCCTTGTTCGCCGCGCTGGCGGGAAGGGTGGTGAGGAACACGGTGGCGATGGCCAGGCCGGCTACGTTTTTACGAAGATTCGAAAGTCGCATAGGTCATTCTTCCGTAGAGAAGTTCGTCAGGGAGATTTCGATTGACACCCGTGGTTGAGACTGGCTTACGACACAGATGTCACCACAGCGAAAGGGAAGCAGCGGGGCAAGACCGGATCATCGGGCAGCCCCGCTTACGTCGTCGATTACTGCCGCAGGTAGACAAAGTGGGCGCGGCGGTTTTGGGCCCAGCAGGACTCGGAGCTCTCGGTGCAGAAAGGCTTCTCCTTGCCGTAGCTGATGGTGCGGATGCGGTCGGCAGAGATTCCCATGGAAACCAGCGCCTGCTTGGTGGAGTTGGCGCGATTATCGCCCAGGGCCAGGTTGTATTCGGTCGAGCCGCGCTCGTCGCAGTGTCCCTCGATGGTGAACTTCATGTTGGGATGCTGCTGCAGGAAGCGCACGTCGGCTGCCAGCACCTGCTGGTACTGTTGCGCGACGTCGTAACTGTCGTAGTCGAAGAAGACGTCCTTGATGTTGGAGGCGAACAGTTGCGCGTTGGTCTCGTCGTTGCTGGTCGTGGTCGTGGTGGTAGTGGTCGACGCCGTGACCGTGACGCGCGCGGTGGCCTCCTGGCTGCCGGTTTCGTTCTTGGCGACCAGGCGGTAGGTCGTCGATTCCGACGGGGTAACGGTGCGCGAGCCGCTGGGATCGACTTTACCAATCTGATCGATGCTGACATCGGTAGCGTAGTCGGTCTTCCAGATAAGGGTGGTCGCTTGTCCGGCGCTGATAGCGTTGGGATTGGCCGTCAACGAGGCGGTAGGCGCGGGAGCGGGCGGCGGTGGTGGCGGCGGCGGTGGCGCAGCCTTCTTTTTACCGCAGGCACTGATCGCCAGAACGATGGCGAGTGCGACGACCACTTTGGTCCATTGGCTTCGTGTCAGCTTCAACTCTTCCTCCAATATGTGCGAGAGCACTCGCAGCAGTTCATGATGGGGCCGAAGTGTGCTCCTTCTGCCGCCCTTAGCCGAATCTTAAGCTTACTTGAAACTCCAGTTTGGCTGCGAATTGTCACCCGTAGTTGTGAGCTGACGCGTCTCGCTGCCGTCAGCCAGCATGCTCCAGATTTGCACTTTGCCGGTGCGGTTCGACTGAAACACGATATGGCGGTTATCCGGCGCCCAACTGGGGAAATCGTTGCGTCCACCATCGTGGGTCAACTGCACGAATTGCTTGCTGGCGACATCCATCACGTAGATGTCGCTGGCGCCGGGCTGTCCCGGTCCGTAGTGACGCACCCAGGCAAAGGTAAGAAATTGTCCGTTGGGCGACCACGAGGGCGAAACCGCATAACCCTGGTCGGTGACGCGAACAACGTTCGTACCATCAGATGCCATGGTGTAGATCTGCGGTAGCCCGGTGCGCCCACTTACCCAGGCGATCTGGGCGTTAGTCTTTGGGTTCCAGGTAGGAGAAACGTCCGGGCCTTTGTTCTCGGTGAGTCGCCGGGAGTCGCCGCCGGTGGAGGTCACGCTGTAGATCTCGGTGTTGCCGCTGCGCGACGAGGAGAACGCCAGGTTCTGCCCGTTGGATGACCATGCCGGGGAGTAGTTGTCTCCGCCGAAGTGAGGGAAGTTGACCACGCGGCCGAGCTCCAGCGAGTACATCTGGATCTGCCAACCATCCTTGGTGACGCCGGAGAAGGCCACGCGCGAGCCATCGGGCGACACGTGGGGAGATAGCGCGATGGAGCCCAGATGGGTCAACTGCTTCTGGTTGGCGCCGTCGTAGTCCATCTGCCAGATTTCCTTGGAGCCGCCGCGTGCGCTGACATAGTAGATCTTGGTTTCAGCGATACCGGATACGCCGCCGCCCAGGCGGAAGATGATTTCGTCAGCGAAGCGGTGAGCGATGAGCCGGGCGTTGGAGTCGTTGGCCTGCTCGCGGTATTGCTTACCCAGCACCTGCGGCGATTGCGGATTCTTGGTGTCGTAGAGCCAGCCCTGCACGCTGAGCGAGCCTGACTGCACGCCGACGTTGCCGAAGGCCAGCATGTTGGCGTTGGGCGGCGGACTGCTCCAGTCGGCGAGATGGACTTCCTGCGGCGCGCCGGGAACGGACAGCGGATAGAAGCTGCGCGAAACCATGTCGAAGATGCCGGCAGCCTGGAGGTCATTCCACAGAGTGGTGTTGAAGGTCATGGCCAGGTTCTGGGTGCCCGAGTCGGTGGTGACCATCTTGAAGTCGGGCGAGGCGAGGCGAATTTTCTCGACGCCGAGGCCGGTGCCGGTGCGGATCCAGTCCTGGGCGGAGAGGGAGGCGGTGAGCAACAAGATCAGCGAGGCAATTGTGGCGAACCGTTTCATAGACAATGGAAGCTCCGATACCTTGTATCTGCACCCTGGATTTTTCGCCCACGGCTAAAGTCAATGGCGCCGCATGGCGACTGAAAAGCAGATCCCTCGTCGGGCTGAAGCCCTTCTCGGGATGACAAATTTGTTGGCACGCTGTTCGGCGCAGCTAAAGCCGCGCCCCTTCAAAACCCAGTTCGCAAAACCTGGCTCGAGGCCAAGAACCTGAGCCCCGACAAATCTCGCAGCTCATTCATCACCAGACCTACCGCTTGTAATCGAACCAAAATTCTACGGCTACGTAGCGGCCGGAATACTCCGGGGGCAGCGGGCCGAAGGTGTCGATTCTTTGCAGCGCGCGCAAGGCTGACTGGTCGAGCGATGGAATGCCGCTGGACTGCTCGATCTTGATGTCCGTCGGCTCACCGGCGCGGGTAATTTCAAACTGGATATAGACGCGGTGAGCGGTATTCGCGCCGGGATCGACCTCGTACTTCAGCCAGTTATCCGAGACCTTGCGGCGGACCGCATCGACGTACCAGCCGAAGCGGCTGCCGAAATCTCCCGTGCCGCCGGTGAAACTGAGACCGCCCTTGGTGCCACCCACGGAAATCGCGCCATAGGGTCCGCTGACCGGGCCGCCTTCGCCGAAAGGAATCTTGTTCTCTTCGACCTTGGCGACTTGCTTTGGCGGAGGTTTTTTCTGCACCACCTCATGCTGGCCTTTGTGCTTGGCATCGCGGTCGGGAATGGGGATGGCCTTGGGTTCTTCCTTAGGCTTTTCTTTGGGAGGCGACTGGGCCAGTCCCTTCGACTCGTTGGCCAGGACGTTCTGCTTCTCGGTAGGAGGCTTCGGCAATGGGATGCTGCTGACCAGGGTTGCGCTCATGGCGCCACCTCCGCCGGTGGTGCCTCCCCAGCTTTCACCGCGTCCGCTGGGAAAGATGAGGCCTCCAAACAAGGCGAGAGCGACCAACGTGAGATGCAGCGCCACCGAGCCGAACAAGGGCCCGCGAACATTGCCCTCAGTCGGGAAGATGTCAACGTCGGCTGCCATTCTTCTCCAGCGGTTGGGTGACGATGCTTACGTTGGTGATGCCGGCCTGCTTGACGGCGTCCATCACGGTGGCGAAAGCGCCGAAGGGAACGTTCTCATCGGCGCGCAGAAAGACCGACTGGCCCTCGGGATCGCGAATCTTGTCGTGCAGGCGCTGGGCAATCTGATTGATGTTGATGGGATCGTTGTTGAGGAAGACGCGCTGATCGCGGTCGATGGAGATGACCAGCCGCTCCTCGGTAATTTCTTTGACAGTCTTGGTGTGGGGGACGGCGACCTCGATGCCCGATTGCAGCACCGGCGCAGTGACCATGAAGATGATGAGCAGCACCAGTACCACGTCCACCAGGGGAGTGACGTTGATGTCGGAGAGCGAGCTCTGGGTGCGTCCCTGGGCGTTGGTGAAGGCCATTACCGCCGCTCCACGCTCTCGGGAGTGCGAGCCACGCCGGACTGGGCGCGTTCGACTTCGTTGATGAGTTCGAGGCTGAAGTCGTCCATGCGGGCGCCGAACTCGCGCAGGTGCTGGGTGAACATGTTGTAGGCGATGACGGCGGGGATGGCAGCGAACAGGCCGGCCGCGGTGGTGATGCAGCGCTTCCGAGACGCCCGGGGCGACAGCGCGCAAGGTGGCGGCGCCGGCGGTGCCGAGTCCATGGAAGGCGTCGATGATGCCCCAAACCGTGCCGAACAGGCCGATGAACGGGGTTACGGCGCCGGTGGTGGCGAGCCAGGGCAGGCGGCTTTCCAGGCGCGTCAACTCTTCCGAGGCGGCGATCTGGGTGGCGCGCTGCAAGGCTACCAGGCGGATGGGATGCGTGGCCTGCTTGCGTAATTCGTCGTATGCGCCCTCGAAGACGGCGACCAGCGGGCTGGGCTTGAACTGGTCGGCGATGGCGGCCACGTCATTCAGGCGTTCGGACTTGCGGAAGGCGCGAATGAAGCGGTTACTCTGCACGCGCGCGCGCCGGAACAGCCCCCACTTGGAAAAGATGATGGCCCACGAAGCGACACTGAAAATGAGAAGGATAACGAGGACGGTTTTGGCGACGAGACCGCTGGTTTCAATGAGACCTGAGATTTCACCGCCGATGGCCGAGGCAAGCGCGAAATAGAACACATTCATGGACAGAACAAGCTCGACTTTCGTTACTGAGCATTATAAGGGTTTGATGCAGCGCTGGCAGGATTCCGCAACGGGGTGCCTGTGGAGTAAATGAGAAAGGCAAGCCGTCAGCGGTCAGCACTCAGTAGTCAGCTGACGAGGTTCTCGCCAGCGATCGCAGAGCTGTTGGCTACGAATATTCACAGGGCTTGGCAGTTGGCGCTAGATTACGGCCTTCAGGAACTTGCCAATGGCAGCGGCTATTTCGTCTACGTGCGTCTCCAGGGCGAAGTGGCCGGTGTCGAAGAACTGCACTTCTGCGTTGGGGAGATCACGGCGGAAGGCTTCCGCGCCGGGAGGCAGGAAGAAGGGATCATTTCTTCCCCAGACGGCCAGCAGCGGCGGCTGATGTTTGGCGAAATATTCATGAAACTTGGGATAGAGCGCAACATTGCTGGCGTAGTCGAGAATCAGGTCTAACTGGATCTCGTCGTTGCCGGGACGGGCCATGAGAGCTGAGTCAAGAGTGTAGGACTCAGGGGCCAGCAGGGTTTCGTCGGTTACGCCGTGCACGTACTGCCACTTGGTCGTGTCCGGCGTGAGAAGAAAGCGGACGGCCTCGCGATTGGCCGCGGTCGGCTCTTGCCAATACTTTTGAATTGGATTCCATCCGGTACTGAGACCTTCCTCGTAGGCGTTGCCGTTTTGCGAGATGATGGCGGTCACGCGCTCCGGATGCGACTTGGCCAGGCGAAAGCCCACGGGCGCGCCGTAGTCGAAGACGTAGACAGCGTATTGCTTCAGGCCAACGACTTCGGTGAAGCGCTCGATTAGCTTGGCAAGGTTGTCGAAGGTGTACTTGAACTTGTCGCGCGCGGGCCCGTCGGAAAAGCCAAAGCCGGGAAGATCGGGAGCGATGATGTGGAATCGATCCTCGAGCAGCGGAATCAGGTGGCGAAACATGTGGGAGGATGTCGGGAAGCCGTGAAGGAGCAGGAGGGCAGGGTGCGTGGGATTACCCGCTTCGCGGTAAAAAATGTTCAAGCCATCAACCGAAGCAGTGCGACAGTGAACCATAGGGAAACTCCTCTCACCGCCGGTTAGATGATCGAGGCCGCTGAAAGTCACAGGGGAAGTCTGAGTGCTGAGGGCTGAAAGCTGACGGCTCTGAGCTTTACTGCTACACTGCGCTTGAGTTTGACTTCGGACGAGTCGGGACCTCCTGTGCTGCTGGAACTGCGAGTCGAAAACTACGCGGTCATCGATGCCGTCGCGGTGGAGTTTGCGCCCGGTCTTAACCTGCTGACCGGCGAAACCGGCGCCGGAAAATCCATTCTCATTGATGCTTTGGCGCTGCTACTGGGGGACAAAGCCTCCAGCGATGCGGTGCGCCATGGCGCGGAGAAGGCTACCGTTTCGGCGGTGTTTGAGACTAACTCGCCCGCCATCGATTCGGCGTTGGAAGCCAACGGCATTGAAATTGAAGAAGGCCAGCTGATTTTGCGGCGGGAGATTTCCGCCGGAGGCAAGGGACGGGTCTTCATCAACAACCAGCCGGCGACGGTCACGGTGTTGAAACAATTGGCGGCGCACCTGGCGGTCATTCACGCACAGAACGAAGCCGTGCTGGCCTTCGATGCCGGCTCAAGGCTGGCGCTGCTGGACAGCTTTGCCGGAGTCGATCAAGCGTCCGCGGCGAAGGGCTTTGCCGAGTGGCAGCAGGTGCGCCAACGCATCGCCGACTTGGAGCGCGATGAAGAAGACCGCGTGCGGCTGCTCGATTTGTGGAGTTATCAGCGCAAGGAAATAGACGAGGCGCGGCTGTTGCCGGAAGAAGACAGCAAGCTGGAGGCCGAGAAGCGCGTGCTGGCCAATGCCGAGCGGGTGCGCGGCGCCGCCATGACGGCCTTCGATGCTTTGTATGACAGCAACACGTCGGCATCGTCGTCGATCAGCTCAGCCACGCGGCAGATCGAGGAGCTGTCGCGCTTCGACGAGCAGTTCCGCGACGCGCTGCCGGAGCTGGAGTCGGCGCGCATCACCATTGAAGACATCGGATCGCGGCTGCGTGACTATGCCGACGGGATTGAAGCTTCGCCCGAGCGCCTGGCCGAGGTGGAAGACCGGCTGGCGGCACTGGATCGGCTGAAGCGGAAGTATGGGCCGAAGCTGGAGGATGTGGCCGCCCTGGGCGACGAGTTGGAGCGCAAGCTTAGCGAGATGGAGAACAAGGACGAAGTCCTGCGCAAGCTGCGTGCCGAGTTGGCCAAGGCGGCGGAGCAGTATCTGGAGTCGGCGCGGGCACTGTCGCGGCAGCGTTACGATGCAGCGCGCAAGCTGGAGAAGCTGGTGGAAAGCGAGATCAACGAGCTGGCTATGAAAGCGCGGTTCAAGGTGGAAGTGAGCGGCACCGATGAGGAAGCGAACTGGACGGCGCGCGGCTTCGACCAGGTGAGTTATTTGATCTCGGCGAACCCGGGCGAACCGCTGGGGCCGGTGGATGAGATTGCGTCGGGCGGCGAGTTGTCGCGGGTGATGCTGGCGCTGAAGACCAGCATCGAGAGCGGCCAGACGAAACGTTCAGGAAAGAACGGCAGCAGCGAGAAGGCGCAACGGACGCTGGTGTTCGACGAGATTGATGCCGGCATTGGCGGACGGGCGGCCGAAGCCGTGGGCAAGAAGCTGAAGCAGTTGTCGCGGACTAAGCAGGTGTTGTGCATCACGCATTTGCCGCAGATCGCGTCGTTCGCCGATCAGCATTACCTGATCGAGAAGAAGGAAGCCGGCGGGAGGACGAAGACTTCGGTGCGGCCGCTGGATTCGGAGGAACGCACGCGTGAGATTGCCCGCATGATGAGCGGCGCGAAGCTGACGGATACGTCGTTGAAGCATGCGGAGCAGATGTTGAGGACGAACAGGGGCTAATTGTCAGTGGCCAGTGGCCAGTACTCGGTGGCCAGTAGTCAGTCCGTCCAGCAGTGTCGTTTGTATCAGGGCATGGCTTCAGCCGTGCCGATTACTCGCAAGAAAGCGAACGGCTTTAGCCGCTGAGGATGGTGGGCAACGGCCAAGCCGGGCATTTAAGCGGCCTTCTTACAGCACGACGGAAGTCGTGTTCTGATACACGGCTTGCCTCGCGTTTCGGTGTGCGCTACGTTTTGCCGTAACGCGTGAGGCGACCTTGAAGCGGCTCCTTTCACCGACATGCGTTACCGTATTGCCCCTTCTTTTCCGGCGACTCTGCGTAAGAGGCCTATCTGGCCGTTGTGGTAGCCCTCGTGATAATGCAGGCGGATGAGCGCGTTGCCTACTGAGCCTTTTAGCGGCGAGCGATAGAACTTTTCCGGAACGGTCGCTTGTAGCTGATCGTCGGACAACTGGGCCAATGCGGGCAGCAAACGGTGCTGCGAGTCAGACAAGAAGCCACGGAGGGTTGCCATGTCCAGCAACGCGTCGCCGGCGGTGGGCGCGCTGCCTCGCCGATACGGAGCGGATTGCGCCTCGGTGAGTACCGCCTCCTCACCAATGATGCCCAGAATGATGTCACGATGGGTGACGATGTGGCCTACGACCCAGTTCAGGCAGTTGCCACCGGTTGGAGGCTTAACCAGGCTCTCTTCTTCGGTGACGTCCTGCAGGTTGTGGTTCAAAACCGCGTAGCTGAACTCGTACATGTTTACCAAGTCGGCGCTGGTCATGGTGTTGCACTACATTCTTGGGTAAGGGAAATTTTACTAGCAGGGCAGCTTCGTGGCGTGATTTGTTGCCACTTAGCTGTGATGGAGGACATCTAAAATTCGAGCGTGCCGGCTGAAACTGCGGAGTGAGATTAGGGAATAGGGTCGTTCGCTGGCGCTCAGGATGACACGGGTTTTGGTGCCCGGCTTGGATGATGCGGCGATTTTGGCAATAACGAGGCCGTTTGGTGGGACCATTGAGTGCTGAATATGCGCCACAGAGTGCGGTTTTGCGCTGCTCCGGCCCGTTACCTTGGTGATTACTGCGCTGTTACAATAGAGTAAGCGTGGGGCCAATCCGGGTTAGAATCCGAATACTTTTAGAGCATAGGACGGCATGAGTCAAACTGACGCGAAAACCTTACTTTTGATGAAGCCGAGAGGCTTTTGCGCCGGAGTTGTGCGCGCCATCGACATTGTCCGCATTGCCTTGGAGACTTTTGGCGCGCCGATCTACGTTCGCAAGGAGATCGTCCATAACCGCTACGTGGTGGACGAACTTATCTCGAAGGGCGCAATTTTTGTCGACAGCATCGAAGAGGTTCCGGCCGGCGAGCGGGTCATCTACAGCGCGCACGGCGTGGCCCCGGAGGTCCGGCAGGCCAGCAAACTGCGCGAGTTGCGGGTCATTGACGCAACCTGTCCGTTGGTGACGAAAGTCCACGTCGAGGCGGTGAAGTTTGCCCGCGAAGGCTATTCGCTGATCCTCATCGGACACCGCGATCATGACGAGGTGATTGGCACGCTGGGCGAGGCCCCGCTGGTGACCCAGGTAGTGGATTCGCCGGAGGACGTGGACCACCTGCATGTGGCCGATCCCGACCGCGTGGCTTACTTGACGCAAACCACCTTGAGCCTGGATGAAACCGGCCACGTCATTGAAGCGCTGCGCAAGCGTTTCCCCAATATTAAAGGCCCCCACGCCCAGGACATCTGCTACGCCACCGAGAACCGCCAGACGGCGGTAAAGGACGTGGCCGGCGAGTGTGATCTGCTGCTGGTAGTGGGTTCGGACAACAGCTCGAACTCCAACCGACTGGTGGAAGTTGCTCGCAACCTGGATACCCATTCGCACCTGATCGAGAACTACCGCTCCATCAAGCCGGAATGGCTGGAAGGAGTGAAGACGGTTGGCCTGACAGCCGGCGCCTCCGCACCCGAGATCCTGGTGCAGGAAGCCGTGACTTTCCTCGAGGAGCAGGGTTTTACCAACGTGCGCGAGGTAGAAGTGATGCCCGAACACGTGCGCTTTGGATTACCGCCCGAGATTGTAGAAGCAATTGGCGCTGCGCCTGCTCTGGCGGAGTAAAAGCAAAATGGCAGATCCTTCGAATCCAGCCGAAGTACGTTTCGGCAAGATTGACGATATTAAGAGCCGTATCGCGTCGGCGGTAGACGCCTCGCGCCAGTATCTGTTCAGCATCCGGGACAAGGAAGACGGCTTCTGGTGTGGTGAACTGGGCGCGGATACCACGCTGGTCTCCGACTACATCCTGCTGCATCGCCTGCTGGGCACGGAAAATGCCGAGCGCACCCAGAAGTGTGCCAACGAGATTCTGAATCGCCAGAACCCGGACGGCGGGTGGCCCATCTACAACGAGGGGCCGTCGAACATCAGCGCGTGTGTGAAGGCTTATTTCGCGCTGAAGATGGCAGGGTACAGCCCCGAACATCCGCAGATGAAGCTGGCGCGGGAACGCATCCTGGCCATGGGCGGAGTGACCGAGGTCAACACCTTTACCAAGATTTACCTGTGCTTCCTGGGTCAGTACGACTATGACGCTGTTCCGGCCATCCCGCCGGAGATCACGCTGTTTCCCAACTGGTTCTGGTTCAACATCTACGAAATCTCCTCGTGGTCGCGCGCCATCCTGGTGCCGCTGTCGATTGCCTACGCCAAGAAGCCGTTCAAGAAGATTCCGCCGGAGCAGGGCATTGACGAGTTGTTCGTCGGCGGCCGGGTAAAGAGTCAACTGCGCCTGCGCTGGGACAAGCAGCTCATCAGCTGGCGGAATTTCTTCCTGGTGCTGGACCGCATGATTCACTTCTTCGAACGGGTGCATGTGCGGCCGCTGCGGTCGCGCGCGCTGAAGGTTGCCGAGAAGTGGATGCTGGAACGCCTGGAGATGAGCGATGGACTGGGCGCCATCTATCCGGGCATCATGAACTCCATCATTGCGCTGCGCTGCCTGGGATACTCGCTGGACGATCCGCAGGTGATTCGCGCCATGGACGAGTTCGAGAAGCTGGGCATTGAGGAAGAGACGACGTTTCGCATGCAGCCCTGCATGTCGCCGGTATGGGATACGGCTTATGCGATTTTTGCCCTGGCGGAGAGTGGTGTTGCTGCGACCGATCCGCGGCTGGTGAAGCCCAGTGAGTGGATGCTGCGCAAGCAGGTGACGCGCAAGGGCGACTGGTGCGTGAAGAATTCCAAGGCCGAGCCGGCGGGCTGGTACTTCGAGTTCAATAACGAGTTCTATCCCGACGTGGACGACAGCGCGCAAGTGCTGCTGGCGCTGAGCCGGGTGAAGACCACCAACGAGAGCTATCACGACCGCTCGGTGCGGCGCGCACTGGACTGGATCCTGTCAATGCAGTGCAAGAACGGCGGCTGGGCGTCGTTCGACAAAGACAACGACCGCATGGTCTTCCAGCAGATTCCCTTTGCCGATCACAACGCCATGCTGGATCCGGCGACGGTCGACATTACGGGCCGCGTGCTGGAGTGCCTGGCGAGCTACGGCTATTCGCTGAAGGACGAGCCGGTGCGGCGGGCAGTGGAGTTCATCAGGCGCGAGCAGGAGCCGGATGGCTCATGGTTCGGCCGCTGGGGCGTCAATTACATCTACGGAACCATGCTGGTGCTGCGCGGGCTGGAAGCGGTAGGCGTTCCCTATGACGAGCCGTGGATTTTGCAGGCCGTGGAATGGCTGCGCATGATGCAGAATCCCGACGGCGGCTGGGGCGAGCGCTGCGACTCGTACGACGACAGAAACCTTAAGGGCGTAGGGCCGAGTACGGCTTCGCAGACCGCCTGGGCGGTCATGGGACTGCTGGCAGCCAACGACATGCGCACCGACTCGCTGCAGCACGGCATTGCTTATCTGCTGAAGACGCAGCGGCGCGACGGCTCGTGGGAGGAGTCGTTGTACACCGGAACGGGCTTCCCGCGAGTGTTTTACCTGGAATACACCATGTACCGGCAGTATTTCCCGCTGTTAGCGCTGACGACTTATCTGAAGGCGACTACCGCTTCGGAAGAAGAGCGACTGCGGGTGGCTCGCCGCAGCGGACTGGCGAGCTAACCGGGTTCAGCGTCATACCACCCTGCCCGCAGAAACCGCGGACGAAGACGGGGCGCCCGATCGCATCGCCAGGTACAGCGCAGTTCGACAATTTCCATGAAATGTTTTGTAACAGGCGCGACCGGATTTCTGGGGAGTCATGTTGCCCGGCAACTGCTGGCCCGGGGAGCAGAGCTGCGCCTGCTGGTGCGGCCTACCAGCCGCCTGGAGAACATCGCCGATCTGCCGGCGGAGCGGGTGGTGGGCGATCTGCGCGACGCTGACTCGCTTCGCAAGGGAATGAACGGGTGCGAGTTCGTCTTTCACGTCGCGGCCGATTACCGATTGTGGTCGCTGAATCGTCAGGAACTCTACGATTCCAACGTGGAAGGCACGCGGAATGTGCTGGATGCGGCGAGAGATTCCGGCGTGCGGCGGGTTATTTATACCAGCAGCGTTGCCACCATGGGCTTCGGTAACAACGGCGTCCTGACCGATGAACGCTCGCCGGTCTCGCTGGCCAACATGATTGGCGATTACAAGCGCAGCAAGTTCATGGCGGAGCAGCTGGTGCTGGACGCGGGCCAAGCCGGACAGAACGTGGTGATGGTGAATCCCACGACGCCGGTGGGCGAGCGCGATATCAAGCCCACGCCCAGCGGGCAGATCGTGGTGGACTTCCTCAAGAAGAAGTTTCCCGCGTACGTCGATACCGGGTTGAACCTGGTGGACGTGATCGATTGCGCCGAAGGGCATTTGCTGGCGATGGAAAAAGCGCAGCCGGGCGAGCGTTACATCCTGGGCGGCGAGAACCTGACGCTGAAGCAGATCCTCGACAAGCTGGGAGCGATGACCGGATTGCCGTCGCCGAAGGTGAAGGTGCCGTATGGCGTGGCGCTGGCTGCGGGAGCCTGGGGATCGCTGGTGGTGGGCGGGATGATGAAGCGCGAGCCGCGAGCGACCATTGAAGCCGTGCAGATGTCGCGCAAGAAGATGTTTGTGACCAGCAGCAAGGCGGAGCGCGAGTTGGGATGGGATTGGCGTCCGGTGGACGATGCGCTGCGGCGCGCGGTGGAGTGGTTCCGAGCCAACGGCTATGCGGCATAAGCCGGTCGCGATTATCGCGGCAATGAGGGAAGAATTGGCGCCGCTGCTGGGTGGCATGCGTCCGCAGCGGGTGAACGGCGTGGACTTGTTTGAGCTGCCGATTGCGCCTGGTTGCGATTGGCGGTATCGGGCGGAAGTTCGCGCGCCGGGCGGCGGAAGTTGCCGTCGAGCAGGCGCAGCCGAAGGAGTTGATGTCGGCGGGGATTGCCGGTGCGGTGTCGCCCAAGTTGAAAGTGGGCGACGGTCGGTCAGCATTCGTAGGTGGTCGAGGTGCGACCGGCGATTCGTTATCCGACGACCGGCGGCGAATGGATGCTGGTACGGTCGATGAGGTAAGCGACGGAGCGGAGAAGCAGGCCTGTTGCGGAAGTATGCGGCTGATGCGGTCGACATGGAAGCGGCCGCGGTCGGCACAAGTGGCGCAGGAACACGGGCTGAAGTTCGCGGCATTAAAGGCGATTTCCGACGATGCAGCGTTTGCGATGCCGCCGTTCCAACGGTTTATCAACGCGCAGGGTAGGTTCGATACCGGACGCTTCGTTGCCTGGCTCTGCGTGGCATCCGAACCATGGTGGGCCGCGGTGGGCAAAATGAGGCGCAACAGTAAACTGGCATCTGCGAACCTGTGCCGGGCTTTGGAACATCTAATTGAAGGAGGTCGGTGGCGGATAGAAGTTGCAGATTTGGCTTTCAGCCGCACGGACAGCCGGGCTGAAACGGAACCTATGTCGAGTGCGACACAACTGGGAAGCGCGACGCAGCCGCAGGCAATTCCTGCCACCATGCAGGCGGCGGTGTATTACGGCGTGGACGATGTCCGGCTGGAGACGGTGCCGGTGCCGAAGATTGGCGCGGGCGAGATCCTGGTGCGGGTGCATACCTGCGGGATTTGCGGCACGGACCTGAAGAAAATCGCCACCGGATCGCATTCGGCGCCGCGCATTTTCGGGCACGAAATTGGCGGGGTGATCGCCCAGGTTGGCGAGGGCGTCAGTGACTATCGGGTGGGTGACCGGGTGATGGTCTTCCATCACATTCCGTGTGGCGATTGCTACTACTGCCGGCACAAGGTCTTCGCGCAGTGTCCTACCTACAAGAAAGTGGGGGCGACGGCGGGCTATGAGGCCAGCGGCGGGGGCTTTGCCGAGTACGTGCGGGTGATGGATTGGATCGTGGCCAAGGGTGGGGTGGTGCGCATCCCCGACGGCGTGTCGTTTGAGCAGGCATCGTTTATCGAGCCGGTGAATACCTGCATGAAAGGCATTGAAACCCTGAGACTTAGTCCCGGGGAGACGGTACTGGTGATGGGCCAGGGGCCAATTGGCATCATTTTGGCGGTGTTGGCCCGCCGACGGGGAGCGCGGGTAATCACTTCCGATTTGCTTTCCCAGAGGCATACAATAGCTAAGGCGTTCGGCCTGAACGAGAACATCGACGCTTCCACCTCCGATACCGTGCTGAGAGCCAAAGAGCTTACGGAGGGCCGAGGGGCAGATGCCGTCATACTTGCAGTAGCGGGCAACAGTTTGATCCGCGCGGCGATGGAAGCAACGCGTCCGGGCGGGCGAGTTTTGCTGTTTGCGCAAACCCAGCACGGGGAAGCCACTATCGATCCCGCGGTGGTTTGCGTGGACGAGAAGAGTTTGTTGGGTTCCTATAGCGCTTCCGTGGATTTGCAGGAAGAGTCAGCCCGATTTGTGCTCGAGCCGGGAAATGGATCTGGAGCGGCTGATCAGTCATCGATTTCCCTTGGGCGAATCGATCGAGGGTTTGCAGTTGGCGGCCCATCCCAAGCCGGATTCGATGAAAGTTGTGATTCAACCGGGCAGCGAATGGAAGGACGAGTAGAGTGAACGGACAAATGACCGCGGCAGTCCTCTACGGTAAAGAGGACGTCAAGATCGAACGTGTACCCATCCCCACGCTGGAAGAAGGGGAAGTGCTGGTCAAGGTGCAGGTGGCCCTGACTTGCGGTACCGATCTGAAGGTGTATCAGCGCGGCTACCATGCGCGCATGATTGTGCCTCCGGCGCTGTTTGGCCACGAATTAGCCGGCGTCATCGAAGAAGTGGGGCCAGACGTAAAAGGCTTCAAGAAGGGCATGCGGGTGGTGGCGTTGAATTCCGCGCCCTGCGGCATGTGCTTCTACTGCTCCAAGCACCAGGAAAATCTCTGCCAGGACCTGCTGTTCAATAACGGCGCTTATGCCGAATACATTCGCATTCCCCGCCGCATTGTTGAAACCAACATGCTGGCGATCCCTAAGCATGTGAGCTTTGAAGAGGCCGCGATGGTTGAGCCTCTGGCGTGCGTGCTGCGCGGTCTGCACGAGACCAAGATGGAGATTGGCGACACCGTCGCGGTCATCGGCGCCGGCCCGATTGGCTTGATGTTTGTGCAGGTAGCCAAGCTGACCGGCTGCAACGTGATTTCGGTGGTCAAGCGCGACTCGCAAGTAGCGGCGGCGCGCCGGGTAGGCGCGGACAGCACCGTGCAGATCACGGCCGTGGACGATCCGGTGAAGGCGGTGCGCAAGCTGACGCCCGAAGGCCGCGGCTGCGATGTCGTGATTGAAGCGGTAGGACGTCCGCAGGCGTGGGAGTGGTCCATCGACATGGTCCGCAAGGGCGGCACGGTCAACTTCTTCGGCGGCTGCGCCAGCGGTACCACCGTGGCCCTGGATACGCAGCGACTGCACTACAACGAGCTGACGCTGAAGGCCACGTTCCACCACACGCCGGAGACAGTGCGCAAAGCGTTCTCGCTGATCTGCGAGCAGAAGATCAAGGGCACGGACTACATTACCGGCGAGGCTCCACTGTCGCGCCTGCAACATGTGCTGCGTCACATGCTGAACCGCAACGGCGACATCAAGACGGCCATCATTCCGGGGCAGTAAAAAGCAGTGGCCAGTGGCTAGTGGTCAGTGGCTAGTAGGGTATGCACAAAAGCGAGCAGGGCCCGAACTTGTTCGACTTTCCTCCTGTGAGCACTTGGCGCGAGGTGTACAGCGGCCGCTGGAACAAGCTCAAACTCGTACAACAAATTGAGTTTGTAGTTGAGCTGTCGTTCTGCATCCTGTTTTTCGGACTCGTCATTTATGCCTCCTACTTACGCAACAGCAATATTGCCGGGTTGGTGATGGCTTTTTCGTTAGTTGGCGTGTTGCTGGGAGTGTTCTTCTTTCTGTTGGATCGCAGCATTCGATAGACAGGCCCTGTAAAATCTTCTTGATGTCCGCCATCCCAACCGATCATTCCGTACAGTCGGCACAGGCCAGCCAGTTGGCTGCTGCCGGTTGGCGTGCGCTGCCGCCGGAGTACGCCATTCCCGACGTCGCGCCTTCGCTGGACGAAGCGCAGCAATATTGCGCGCGGCTGGCGACCTCGCATTACGAGAACTTCTCGGTGGTCACGTGGTTCCTGCCCAAGCACTTGCACCAGCACTTTTACAACATCTATGCCTACTGCCGGATCTCGGACGATTTGGGCGACGAAGTCGGCGATACGCAGCAGTCGCTGGCGCTGCTGGACGCGTGGGAAGCCGAACTGAATGCAACGTATTTGAGCCTGGCAGACTCGGCGCCGGTAGACGTTCGCAAGGACGTTGAGAAACTGGAGAGTGGAGGGTGGCGGCGAAATTCGGTCGCGCCGCGGCATCCGGTTTTCATCGCTGTGCGGGAGACGATTCGCGAGCTCGAACATTCCGCGACAGCCGTTTGCCGACCTGCTGATGGCATTCCGGCAGGACCAGACGGTTACGCGTTACGCCACGTTTGATGACGTGCTGGGCTACTGCAAAAACTCGGCGAATCCGGTGGGACATCTGGTGCTGTATCTGTGCGGTTATCGCGATGCCGAGCGGCAACAGCTTTCCGACTACACCTGCACGGCGCTCCAGTTGGCCAACTTCTGGCAGGACGTTGCCGTCGATTACGACAAGGGACGCATTTATCTGCCGCTGGAGAGTTTGGCAAAGTTCGGGGTGACGGAAAGCGACATTGCGGAGCGGCGGACCACGCCGCAGTTCCTCGAGATGATGAAGTTTGAGGTGGAGCGGGCGCGGGAGTGGTTCCAGCGCGGTCTGCCTTTGGCCGGCAAAGTGAACAAGGATTTGGCCATCGATATTGAGCTCTTCAGCCAGGGCGGGCTGGAAATCCTGAATGCCATCGAGCAGCAAGGCTACAACGTGCTGCAGCGCCGTCCCTCCATCTCCAAGCCGCGGAAATTGTGGCTGCTGGCGCGGGCGGCCGTAGGAAAGCTGCTGTGAGCGAGCACCCGCTGCAATTGCGGGCGGCCTATGGAGTTTGCCGGCACATCGCCCGCTCAGCCGCCAAGAATTTTTACTACGGCTTCCTGGTGCTGCCGATGCGCAAGCGCAATGCGCTGTCGGCGGTCTACGCCTTCATGCGGCACGCCGACGACATCTCCGACGATCCGACGGTTCCAGCGGAGCAGCGGCGCGAAAAACTCGACGCCTGGATGAACGCCTTGCGACGGGTGGTGGACGGCGAGCGTACCGATGATCCGGTGCTGTTCGCACTGGCCGATTCGCAGAAGACCTTCAAGATTCCGCTTGAGCTGCTGGAGAAACTGGTGCACGGCACGGCGATGGATGTGCCGGCCAGCCTGGCGGAGAAATCCGCGCCCGGGGCGCCGCAGCTTCAGTATGAAACCTTCGACCAGCTTTACGACTACTGCTATCACGTGGCATCCGTGGTGGGGTTGGTCTGCATACGAATCTTCGGCTATCGCGATCCGCGGGCCGAGAAGTTGGCGGAAGAAACGGGCGTCGCGTTCCAGCTCACCAACATCCTGCGCGACGTGAAGGAAGATGCCGGGATGGGCCGAGTTTATCTGCCGCGCGAGGATTTCGCACGCTTTGGCATCGACGTTCACGCCCTGACCAACGGAGCGGCAGCCAACCGAGCTGCGTCCGATGCTGGAGTTTGAGGCGGAGAGAGCGCGGGGCTATTACCGCGCGGCGGAAGAACTGATTCCGTTGATTGAGGACGACAGCCAGGCTGCCTTGTGGACGTTGGTGGAGATTTACCGGCGCCTGCTGGAGCGGATCATTGCGCGTAACTACGACGTATTCTCCGAGCGAGTGCGGCTGAGCACGGCGGAGAAGCTGACGGTGATGGCGAAAGGCTTCCTGCGCTCCGCATGACCAGCCGCGGCACGACAAGGCGAAGCGCGGAACGGTGGCCGTCATCGGCGGCGGCCTGGGTGGACTGGCAGCCGGAAGCGCGCTGGCCGAGGCCGGCTATCATGTCGAGCTGTTTGAGCGGCGCCCCTATCTCGGCGGCCGCGCATCCTCTTACGAACTTCCCGGCACCGGCGAAGTGGTGGACAACTGCCAGCATGTCCTGCTGGGCTGCTGCACCAATCTCATCGATTTCTACCGCCGGCTCGGCGTAGAGCAGCAAATCCGCTGGTACAACGAGATCACGTTCCTGCTGCCGGGGGAAAGTCGTCGACGCTGAAGCCGGGCATGCTTCCGGCGCCGCTGCATTCCACCGGATCATTCCTGGCGTCGAGCATCCTCGACCTGCCGGACAAGCTGGCGATTGCGCGGGCCATGCTGGCGCTGGTGCCGGCGCTTCCGGAGGACAGCAACGAAGACTTCCAGTCATGGCTGGAGCGCCACGGGCAGACCAAGCAGGCGATTGATCGTTTCTGGGCGCCGGTGCTGATCAGCGCCCTGAATGAAGAGCTGGACCGTACTTCGGTGCGGTACGCTGCGCTGGTATTTCGCGATTCGTTTCTGAAGTCTGCGGAAGCTGGGCGGATGGGGTTGCCGGCGGTGCCGCTCTCGCAGCTTTACGGGACGGCTGCTGAGTACATGGAAGCGCGCGGTGGCAAAGTCCATCTGCGGGCGGCGGTGGAGTCGCTTCAGTCGGAAGCTGACGGCGTGAGACTCTCGGTCGGCGGCGAAACGTTTCGCGCCGACTACGCAATCCTGGCGACGCCGTTCAATGGCATCGATAAGTTGCTCGCCAATGCGCCGGAGCTGGAGCCGTTGCGCAGGGAATGCGCGCAGCTTCGCCAGTTCGCCGATCACGGGGATTCATCTTTGGTTCGATCGCGAAATAACGCCGCTGGAGCACGCCGTCCTGCTGGAGCGCACCATCCAGTGGATGTTTCACAAGTCGAAAATCCTAGCGACACGCAAGGATACCGAGCAAAACGGCAGCTACATCGAACTGGTGGTCAGCTCGTCGAAGACGCTGCTGGACAAGCCGCGCGGGGAAATCATCGATTTGGCGGTGCGCGAGCTGGCGGAGTTCTTTCCCGTCGTGCGCGAAGCGAAATTGGTGAAAGCCACGGTGGTGAAGGAAGTGCACGCGACGTTTTCACCGTCGCCCGGCAGCGACGCGTTGCGCGCTCCGCACCAGAGTCCCTGGCCGCGGCTGTTCCTGGCGGGTGACTGGACAGCGACCGGATGGCCAGCAACCATGGAAGGCGCTGTCCGCAGTGGTTATGGCGCGGCACGAGGCGTTGAGTGGCGAGAAGTTCCTGGTGCCCGATCTTGCGGCCAAGGGACTGATGAAGTTCTTCCCCTGAGTTTGGACCCTGCCGGCCTGCGGTGTCGTCGGCTGAAGCCGACTCAGCCACAGGAATAAATGGCTTGGACGCTGGCCTAAAGGCCAGCTCTACCGGCTTGGACGCTGGCCTAAAGGCCAGCTCTACCTAAGATCGCCGCGATGCGGACTTTTTCAGCAGTCTGTGAAGCCGTGCCCTGACCGAAACCTCACACCACACTACCTGGGCTTCGAGAGCAAATTCTGCAGCACCGCGACCTCCGCTTCGATGGCGGTCTTCAGCGTGGGCTCCAGGTCGGGCGCGTAGAAGGGCGAATGGTTCGACGGCAACGGCTCTCCGCCGGCTTTGGCTTGCGCGAACTTCGCCGGATCAGCCACTCCTAACGAAAAGTAGAACGACGGCACTCCCGCTTTGACGAAGGCGGAGTAATCTTCCGATGCCATGTTCGGAGGCAACTGCTCCACGTTCTGCTCGCCGAAGGTCTGGATCAAAACTTTCCGCAGCCGCTCATCCAGCTTGGGATCGTTGTACAGAGCGTCGAGCGACTCCACCTGCTCGACCAACGGAGGTTTGGGCGCGCCGGCAGCTTCGGCTTCCGCCTTAACCGTGCGGCGGATCGACGCCAGCAAATGCTGCCGCATCTCGTCGGTGAAGGAACGAACGGAGAGTCCGAGGTGGACTTCATCGGGAATAATATTTGGCTTAGTGCCGCCCTGGATGTAGCCCACCGTGATAACGGCGGGATCACCTGGCTTGATTTCGCGGGACACGATGGTTTGCAGGGCCAAAACAACGCGAGCCGCAATCACGATGGGATCGACCGTGGTATCTGGCCGTGCGCCGTGGCCACCCTTACCGTAGACGGTGATGTTCAGCGTGTCCGAGTTGGAGTAGGCATATTCCGGAGTAACGCCGACCTTACCGGCCGGCAGCAGGTTGCTACCGTGGAGGGCAACGCCAACATCGGGCTTGGGGAAGCGGGTAAACAGGCCGTCGGCGACCATGGCTTTAGCGCCCATACCGCGCTCCTCGGCAGGCTGGGCGATGAGAATCAAGGTGCCGTGCCAGTCTTTTTTGGTCTGCGCCATAATGGTCGCGGCGCCGACCCAGGCTGCCATGTGGATGTCATGCCCACAGGCGTGCATTACCGGAACGTCGTGGCCGGCGTCGTCCTTGGTGTGCGCCGTGCTCGCGTAAGGCAGTCCGGTCTTTTCCTGGACAGGAAGCGCGTCCAGCTCGGTGCGCAGCATGACGGTCTGTCCCGCGCCGTTGCTCAGGATAGCGACAACACCGGTTCCACCCACCTTCTCGGTTACGTCGTAGCCGAGATCGCGCAAGCGGGCAGCCAGCTTCGCCGCAGTATTGACCTCGTGCAGCGACAGCTCCGGGTTCTGATGGAGGTCCACATACAGGGGCTCGACCTTGGGGTAAACCGCATTGACCTCAGCGGTAAGGGAAGCGTTGGCAGGCGACGAGGTCTGCGCCGAGGCCAATGAGGTGGCGATCACAACAACAACCAGGATGGATTTCATGGGATCGAACTTGCTCCCAGACCGAAGACGTGCGATTACCAGCAGCTTAGCGTACGGCTTTCTTATCGATGGGAAGAGTGTGGGCGCTGCGCGGAGGGCGGCGCGTGCCGCTGCGCAGGGAGCGGGCATCGAGCTTCAACTCGGCAATGGTGCGGCTGAGGGTGTTGCGGTGCATGCCAAGCTGACGGGCGGCTTTGCATTGATTGCCATTGCAGTCCTGGAGGACCGCCAAAATGAATTTTCTCTTGAAGTCGCAGACAGCTTCCGAATAGGTGATGCCGCTCTTGTACATCTGCATGATCAGAGCTTCCAGTTGATCTTTCACGATGCCTCTTTCTCGAAGTGCTGTCCAGCGGCGCTGAATCCTAGTGCCCAGTGGCCGGGCTGTGCGGTTCGATCGGCAGATGCTCAGGGACAGTACGCAGTAAATCCCATCCCGCCCAGAAGCGATGTCGCAGATCCGCCGGCGCCGCCCAAACCAGGGCACGACTCGTCACCAGCATGAACGGTGCAATGCGCGACTGTTGAAGTCCCCACTGCGGAGCAAACGCGGCCAGAGCCAGCACGATTACCGAGCTAACTACAAAACCCCGGATCAACCCAAATACAGCTCCCAGCAGACGATCGATACCGCGTAGCCCAATACCCTTGACCGCCCAGCGCGTAATGCGCCCTAGAATTCCGGCCAGAATGACAACCAGAAAAAAAATAGTAAAAAACCCGGCGATGTCCGCCGTCCACGGCGACGTCACATAGTGGGCGTACCACGCCGCCGCGTAGGGATACTCCCAGGCTGCAAGCAGGTAGCCGACAACCACGCCCACCAGGCGAAAAGAACTCGTGAAAAAATCCTTCCGCCGTCGCCTGCAGCGTCGACAAAACAATAACCAGAATCAGCGCCCAGTCGAGAATAGACAGACTCACCATGAGCGCGGACTAAGCCGGCAGCGGATGCCCGGTCACCGCGGTATAAGCCTCAATATATTTCTCGCTGGTGCGGGCGGCCACCTCGGGCGGCAACGCCGGCGCCGGCGGCTGCTTGTTCCACTTGATGGCTTCCAGATAATCGCGCACGTACTGCTTGTCGAACGAATCCTGCGGACCGCCCGGCTTGTACTTGTCCTTCGGCCAGAAGCGCGAGGAGTCCGGGGTCAAGACTTCGTCGGCCAGAACCAGTCCGCGCGGCGTACGGCCGAACTCGAATTTGGTGTCGGCGATGATGATGCCCTTGCGTTTCGGCATAGTCGGCAGCCGTCTGGTAGATCTTGATGCTCAAGTCGCGCAGCTCTTCGCTGGCTTCCTGCCCGGCGACCTTCACCATCGCTCGAACGAAATATTTTCGTCGTGGCCGCTGGTGGCCTTCATGGCTGGAGTGAAGATCGGTTCCGGCAGCTTGTCCGACTCGCGCAGTCCGGCGGGAAGCTTAATGCCGCAGACCTGAGCCACTGGCCTTGTACTCCTTCCATCCGGAGCCGGAGAGGTAGCCGCGCACCACGCACTCGATGGCAATCATGTCAGCGCGCATCACCAGCATGGAACGGCCGTGCAACTGCTTGGCATACTGCTGCAGTTCCTGTGGGTAATGGTGTACGTCGGCGGTTACCAGGTGATTAGGGACGATGTCCTTCAGGAACTCGAACCAGAAGAGCGACAACTGGGTGAGCACGCGCCCCTTCTGCGGAATGCCGGTGGCGAGCACGTAGTCGAAGGCGGAGATCCGGTCGGTGGCGACGAAGAGAAGCTGATCGTTGTCGATCCGCGTAAAGTCGCGAACTTTCCCGCTGGCGAACAGCTTCAGCTCGGGAAAATCAGTATTGCAAGAGAACGTCGTAATTTGAAGTTGAGCTTGTCACGTTGTAAGTTTTTCGTTTTCGGAGAGTCAGTCGGGTATTTTAAATTTCCCGAATAGTTTGTCAACGTACGAAAAATTTCTGCGTCGACCCGCTTGAAAATTCTTTTGCTCAAACCTCTTGACAAGATCTGCGCTTGCGCGAAATACCTGCCAGTAGCGGGTTTCGAGCGATTGCAGTGGATACCGCCAGGTGCGACCAAATCCCGTCGTAGCAAAGAAAATGGAATTATGACAGGAAGCGCAAAGTTCGCCATGCTGTCAAGAGAATCGGCGAAAAATTTGCTGCGCGTCCGCGCTTCAGTCGGCCGCGGAGCGATGAACCGCTCGCACGTCTTCCAGATACTGTACTTCGGGAGTGCCGACCACGCCGGCCTTCTGCATAGCGGAACGCAGGTCGTCGGAGGTCATGAACTTGCGCGCGGCTTCGGCGCTCTCCCAATCCAGCAGCAGGAACAGGTCGTGCGGATCGTCCGTGCTGTGAAACACCCGGAAACCGATCTCTCCGGCGTGCTTGCGGGAGTTGAGGTGAGAATCGAATGCAGACTTCCAGTTGGCGTAGTCGGAGACTTTGTGGCGAATAAGAACGTGCACCATAAGAGCGCCTCCCTGAGAATTTCCTGGACACCTCCAAGATACGAAATTCGGCCTCGATTGTGAATGGTGAAATCGAGGCAAACTTCGCACGGTGCCGGCACGGCGAAACTCGGCACGGACCTGCCGGAGCGTTACGTTATACTTGCAGTCCAGAACCACGGGAGAAATACTGCTTGCCACGTGTCATCATTCGCTCTTCTGATATTCACGCCGCCGGATGTTTTGCCCTGGAAGATATTCCCGCAGGAACCAAAGTCCTGGAGTATACGGGCGAACGCATCAGCAAGGCTGAGGGCGACGACCGTTACGAGGGCCGTCCCTTCACCTACCTGTTCGGGATAGGCGACGGCGAGGTGGTCATCGACGGCCACGGTATCGCGATGTTCGTGAACCACTCCTGCGACCCCAATTGCGAAACTGACGAGGATGGGGACCGGGTTTTCATCGCCACCATAGCCGACGTCAAGGCAGGAGATGAGCTTACCTACGACTACTGGCTCTATGACGGCGACGACGATGCACCTTGCTACTGCGGAAGCGAGAAGTGCCGGGGAAGCATGTATTCGCCGGAAGAGCTGAAGAAGAAGGTGCGCGCCGAGGCCCGCAAGAAGAAACAGGCGGAAGTGTCGGCCAAGAAGGCTGAAGCGGCAGCGAAGAAGAACGGCTCGGTGCATCCGGTCAAGGCGAAGTCCAACGGGGCAAAGAAGCGTAAATAGTGGGCCGGCAGCCTGCCGTTTCCGTCCTTGTTTCAGGTGAAAATCGCGCCGATTGAGGGCTGCTAGCGGGTCTCCCGTTCCACCGAGCCAGACCGTATAATCGAATCTCCTTCCATGAGTTATCAGGTTCTCGCACGCAAATACCGGCCCCAGAAGTTCTCCGAGGTGATTGGGCAGGACCACGTCACCCGCACCCTGAAGAATGCGATCGAGCAGGAGCGGATTGCGCACGGCTACATCTTCAGCGGGCACCGCGGTATCGGCAAGACGACCATCGCGCGCATCCTGGCTATGGCGCTGAACTGCCAGTCGCAAGACCATCCCGTGCCCGAGCCCTGCGGGGTGTGCGACTCCTGCAAGGAAATTCGCGCGGGCAACTCGGTGGACGTGATTGAGATTGACGCTGCCACCAACCGCGGCATCGACGAGATCCGCGAGTTGCGCGAGGCCGCGCGTTACCGCCCGGCGCGCGATCGCTTCAAGATTTACATCCTCGACGAAGCCCATCAGATTACTGACGCAGCCTTCAACGCGCTGCTGAAGACCCTGGAAGAGCCGCCCAGCCACATTGTTTTCATGATGGCGACCACGCAGCCGGAAGACATTCCCCAGACGATTCGCTCGCGCTGCCAGCATTTCAGCTTTCATGCGGTGCGCTTCGATGACATCGTGCAGCAGTTGCGCGACATCGCCAAGCAAGAAGGCGTGACCGCCGACGACAACGCCCTGGCCATGCTGGCCGAAGTGGGCGACGGCTCCATGCGCGATGCGCTGAGCATCATGGACCAGGCCATCGCCTGCTGCGGCAACACGCTGAGCGGCGACGTGGTGCGCGGGCTGGTGGGGACGGTTTCCTCCGACGTTCTGGAAGACGTGATGGACGCGGTGGCGCGCAACTCCAGTGAGGACGTGCTGCGCACTATTGATCGGCTGCTGGTGGAAGGGCAGAGCGCGCAACACTTCGCCAAGCAGATGCTGCGCTTCCTGCGTAATGCCCTGGTGGCCAAGGTGGCGGGCAAAGATTCTCCGGTGCTGCAGATTTCCAACGATGAGCGCGAGCGGGTGGCGCGCGTGGCGGAGCGCTTCAGCGAAGAAGACCTGTCGCGCTTTATGCAGATCATGCTGCGCACGCACAGCGATCTGGGCTACAAGCAGGAGCAGCGATTTCATTTGGAACTAGGGCTGTTGAAACTGGTGCATGCACAACGGCTGCTACCCCTGGAAGAGTTGCTGAGCGCTGAGCCCAAGATGGGGAAAAGCGGCGGATCGGCAGTGCCCCCGCGGGCGAGCGGTACCCCGCCGCGAGCAGCGGTGTCGTCCGCCGGGTCGGGAAGTGTGGGCTCTCGCAGCCGCGAGCCTGAGCCGGTGTCCTCGCGCGCTCCGGCCGCCTCGCCGTTCGCCAGACCGTCTCCGTTTGAAGCGGATCGCAGCCGCAAGAGCGAGCCCAAGGCAGAAAGCGCGCCGACTGCCGTACCTTCGGTTGTCGCTCCAGCCCCCGTGATGCAAAGCGTTGCGCCGGTTGCCGGCAATGTTTCGCCTGCGAGCGGCTCCATGATGGAGACCAGTGCAGCCACGGCTACCGCAGTGGCGGTCGAAGAACCGGTGGAAGCCGCCGCTACGGCAGCGGTGGAAGAGTTTTCCGGGGAAGCGGCACGTAACGCCGTCTTGAGCGCGCTGGAAGAAGTTGGCCAGCACGTGCTGGCGCACAACCTGGAAGAAGCGGAGTGGGCGGTACGCGGCACGGAAGTCACGGCTAAGGTAGCGATGTCACAAGTGCTGATCGACATTGCGTTGGGTACCGAGCCGAAGCGCGTCATCCAGGCGGCCCTCAGCAAAGCTGCCGAGCGGCCGATGAAGTTCAAGATGCTGAGCGGGGGAACCCCTGCGGCCAATAAAGCGCCGGCGCCGCCTCGTCCGACCAATGGCGGAGGTGGCGGTGGCGCGCGCAACCGGGCGGCATCGGATCCACTGGTGCAGCGCATGCAGGAAAAGTTTGGCGCCGAAATCCGTACGGTAATCGACCAAAAAGATCGCAGCTGACAATTCAGCCGACATAAGCAGGAGATGGCATGGACGGATTCAACTTGCAGGACATGCTGGCGCAGGCGCGCGAGCAGGCAGGAAAGCTGCAGGAGAAGATGCAGCAGATCACCATCGAGGCCTCGTCGGGCGGCGGCAGCGTCACGGTGAAGATGAATGGGCAGAAGCAACTGCAGAGCATCGTGATCGAGCCCGAAGTGGTGAAGGCGGGCGACATCGAGATGCTGCAGGACCTGGTAATCGCCGCGGTGAACGAAGCCACGCGCAAGGTGGATGACGCGCTGAAGTCCAGCCTGGGTGGCATGCTCGGGGGCATGGGCTTGCCGGGGATGTAGGGAAAACTGCATTTGGCAGGTGGCACTTAGCCGTTGGCAAATTCAAAACCAATTCCAGGGAGGCTTTCGCTGCCCGTTCCTTTGAGCTGTCATCCTGAGTGGGGGACAGGTTCGCAACGGGTTTACCGGTGCCAAGTGCCAAGTGCTAAGTGCCTCACGGCTGTTCTCCGTGCCGTCAAGCAATGTCGTTGCTAGATAAATTTGTGATGGAAGGGCGTGGGTAGTGGCCAGATTTGCCGAACCGATGGTTCGACTGATTGATGAATTGAAGAAGCTTCCCGGGGTGGGCAGCAAGACGGCGCAGCGCTTTGCCTTTCACATCCTGCGCGCCAGCGACGAGGATGCCGGCGCTGCTGATGGACACCATCCGCGATGTGAAGGCCAGCCTGCGGCTTTGTTCGGTGTGCAACAACATCACCGACGTCGATCCCTGCACCTACTGCAGCAGCGCTACCCGCAACCTGCGGCAGGTGTGCGTGGTGGAGGAGCCAACCAACATAGCCGCCATCGAGAAGACGCGGCATTACAACGGTGTCTATCACGTGCTGCATGGCGCACTGTCTCCGCTGCATGGGGTGGGTCCGGACCAGTTGCGCATCGGCAATCTCGCCCGGCGAGTGGAGTCGGGTAGCGTGGATGAATTGATCCTGGCGACGAATCCGACCATCGAGGGTGAAGCCACCGCGGCTTATCTCTCGCGGCTGTTCAAGTCGACGAGCGTGAAGGTAACGCGCATTGCTACCGGCGTGCCCGTGGGCAGCGACATTGAATACGCCGACGAAGTCACCATGCAGAAGGCCATGGAAGGGCGGCGGGAGCTGTAGAGAAGCCGCTATTCGCCATACTTGGGCTTTCCGGGAGTTCACTTCTGTAGCGTTTGCCTGCTCGCCTTCGCCAAATACCCGTTAATCTGCGTTTCCCATTCCTGGTCGGCCTTGGCATCTCCTTTAGCGAAGTGCAGCACGTGCTCGTTAGCTTCGGGCAGCAGCGCGGTGCGCTCGTAGACGACGTTCACACTGGTTTTGTCGGCACCCTGCCGCATCAGGTGAATATCGATCAGGGTGGTCATGGCGTCGTTGACCACGTAGACATATTGAATGTGACCAGCGGCCAGATCGAAGGCCGTGTTGATCCACACGCTGGAAAACTGACCGTGGGAAACGCGGAAGACCATGCCCGGCTGATCGTGGGCAGGTGTGGGATAGACGAACTGGGGATTCCAGTCGGGCGCCCACTTACGCTCTTCGTTGGCGCCAAACAACGGCGCAGCCTGTTCCAGCGAAGCATTGGCAGTGAACTTAAACTCGGTGCGGGTGTGGGCCAGGTCTGGCGAGGCGGGGTGTTCCTGCGAAGGCAGGGAAGCGACCACGGTTGCCGCCAGCAATCCCAGCGAGAAGATGGAGTGGATGAGGTTCATCGGCGCTGCTCCTTCAGTTGGTGGCTGTCGGTGGCTTTCAGGGTGAGTCCGTAGATACTGCGTAGCTTTTCGATCTCTTTCAGGGTTTCCGGTGAAAAAGGGGCCTTGCCTTCAAAGGCGTGCAGCACGATGCCTTCGAGCAGATCGCCGAGCGTCATGTCCTTCAGCTCAGCCAGACCCTTCAGCACTTTCAACAGGCGCTTTTCCATGCGGACGCCGGTCTGGACGCGCTCGACCAGAACGAGGTGAGAGCTCTTGTCAACCATGGTACTAAGGTAACTTGGTACCAAAGTAACTGCAACCTAAAAGTAGGTCTTGACCTGAGAGGCACGCCAGTGCACAATACCATGCATTGCAAGGTATAATTCATGACCAAGCTAAGCGCTGTGCCAACAGAGATCGAGCCGGCCGACAAATGGGAAGCCCAGATGCGCAAGGGCTGCCTGGAAATGGCAGTGCTGGCGAGCCTGTGGGCCGGCAAATTGTACGGCCTGGAGATCCTGCGGGTTTTGGAGCGCGACTCCCGGCTAGTGCTGTCCGAGGGAACGATCTATCCCATCCTGAATCGACTGCGCGCCGAGGAATTGTTGCGGTCGGAGTGGGTGGAAGCAGAGGCGGGACATCCCCGCAAATACTACGAGCTGACGGCGAGGGGAAGGGAACGGGCCGCGCACATGGCTGAGACATGGACGGAGTTCTCCGCCGGGCTGGCCTCGCTGGTCGAGCCCCTGCGGAAAGCCGGCAAGCCGGAGCGGGCGCGGGGAATCTTTTCTCGTCGCAAAGAACTGGAGAGAACCGTATGAACAACGACGCGCAAGTGGAGCAATACCTGGGACAGTTGCGGAAGGCGCTGAGCGGCATGACCCTCGCCGAGCGGGAAGACATTGTGCAGGAGATCGGGATGCACATCCGGGAGCGCTGCGGGGACCAGGGGCAAAGCGAGGAGGCGGTGATCGCCGGGCTGGGTCCGGCCGCTGAGTTGGCGCAGCAGTATCGCACCGGGCTGCTGGTACAGAAGGCCAGCCGGAGTGCTTCGCCGTGGCTGATTCTGCGGGCAGCGCTACGCTGGGCGCTAACCGGAATCGAAGGTTCGGTGGTATTCCTGCTGGCGTTTTGTGGCTATGCGATTGGTGCAGGGTTCGTGCTGATGGCATTGCTCAAGCCGTTTTTTCCACACCGGACTGGCTTGTGGATTGGTCCCGGGGAGTTCAGCCTTAGCTTTCGCATGGGAGTGGGACATAGCTATCCACCAGCCAACGTCCATGAAGTACTGGGTCCGTGGCTGATTCCGGTCTGCCTGGTTCTGGGCTCGCTGACCATTGCGGCGACGACCAAGCTCATTCAGGTTTTGATGAGCCGCTTCCACTGGAAACTGCCGTTCGTGACGGCGCGGGTCAACCAAATGACTGCCTGGGTGAGCTAAGTTTCCGAAGATGTGAGAAGTGGAGTGAAAACGTAAAAGGCGCCCGATAAGCTCTGGCGCCTTTACTGTTGTATCTCAACTAGCTCTTTAACTTTGCCAGCAAATCCGATGGGTGAACGGGCTTTGCGAGGATTTCGAATTCATGGCCTTGGGCCCGGGCGTTCTCCAGCAGATCGGCGGTGGCGGCCTGGCCGGAGAAGAGCAGGATTTTGCAAGCCGGAAGGAAGCCACGGATGCTGATGGCGGCCTCGATGCCGTTCATGTCGGGCATGATGACGTCGCTGATAACCAAATCGGGTTGCAGGGTGCGTGCGCTTTCTACAGCCGATGTGCCGGTGTAGACGGCCGAGGCGTCATAGCCGTTTAGGTCGAGGATTTTGGCCAAAGTGTCGGCAATGACTTGTTCGTCGTCCACTACCAAGACTCTTGGTTTCTTACCCGATTGCATTCAAGGTGCTCCTTAAAATTAGCCCAACCCACATCGTCGATTATATCGGACGGAACAGGCCGTAGGCTGTAATTCGGGAACCCACACGTAAGATGCAGAAATTACCCGGTGCGGCGCTGGAACGAGTTGAAATTCCTCGATGTGGTGATTGGTGAGGGCTTTCTTACTGACGTTGCAAGTGACGGGCCAACCTTGGTGCGGCAACGCAAAGTGCGGCGTGTGGTCCGGGAGGGTTGTGCGGTAACTCACAACCGCCAGGTGATTTATATCACCGCTCTCCGGCTAGCATCCTTTGTACATTGGATTTGCGAAGCCTTGCAGACCACAACAGGGCAGCGGCAAGAAACGAAACTGGAGATCGCAATCATGGCATACGTCATTACGGATACCTGCACCAAAGATGAACTCTGCGTCGAAGCTTGTCCGACCGACTGCATTCACCCCAAGAAAGACGAAGACGGTTTCGAGGCGGCTACCCAGCTTTTTGTCGATCCCGATGGTTGCATCGACTGCGGCGCCTGCGTTCCGGTTTGCCCCAGCAACTCGATGTTTCTGGCTGAGGAAGTGCCGGCCGATAAGCAGGAGTTCATCGCCAAGAACGCTGCGCATTTCGCTAACTAAGAGCGAACACAGCGCGTCTGCGATATCGCTGGTATCGCTGCGGGCTCGAATCCGCTGGCGGCAGGACATTGGTCTGCCGACGGAAAGGACCAGGTTCATCCGGTCGGAAGCGGCGGCGTAGCGGTTATGAAAGGAAGTCGCGACCGGAAGTCGACTGGCGCCAAGGAAAATCTATTTCCATCAACAGGCACAGCCCAGGCTGTGCCTTTCTGTTGTCCGCGAGGGAATCCTGACACTCTGAATCTGCATCTCACTCGGCATGAGCGCGAAATCCCTTCTGCTGATGCTGGTATGTGGTGCACCCCTGGTCTTCACCGGATGCAATGCCTGCAACTCGAGGCCGAACAGCCCTGACCAGGTCCGCGAGAAAACTGCGGAAGCAACGGCGGAGTTGAAAGAAAACGCCAAGGCCGTGGCGCAGGGATTGCGCGAAGGTTTGACCCGCCCCAGTCCGGACAAGCCGCTGGACTTGAACAAGGCATCCAAGGCATCGCTGATGAGCCTACCCGGCATGGATGATGCGTCCGCTGATCGGGTGATTGCTGGGCGTCCTTACGCCAGCGAGCACGAATTACTGGAACGTCGCATCATCTCGCGCGAGGAATACAACAAAATCGCCGACAGCATCACCGTGACTAAATAAGCTTTGCGCTACTTCGTCTGTTCGATGAAACGGTCGCCACGGGATCCGGTTTTATCTGCGGAAGCCGCCACCGCCGAAGCTGCGGCCGCCACCGCCGAAGCCGCGGTCGCCTCCGAAACCACCGCCGCCCCGATCTGCCCAGCCGCCACCACCTGATCCTCCACCCCATCCACCAGAATGGAAGTTGCTCCAGCGCTGTCCGCCCTGGCTGCGGGATGAGGCCCAACTATTGGCGGACGATTTGTCGAAGCCCGATGAAGGTGACGACCATCCGCTGTTGCTGTGCTGCTGCCATCCCGAGGACGGATTGTATTTGTAGACGTTGCCATCGTGATCGGCGTAGGTATTGTTGGCGGTGTGGGCGACGCCGTTGCCGGTATTGGTGTCGTAGGCAAAGCCGTGGGCTCCGCTGACCGACTGTCCGCTGTACGCGTTGCCATAGGTTCCGGCGGCTCCGCCCTTCACTACGCCGGTGTTCTGGTTGTAGTCCATGCCATGGACGCCGGAGGCGTAGTTTCCGGTGTAGGCGTTGCCGACCGTGCCTCCGCCGGCAGCATAGTGATTGCCGGTGGACGGGTTGTAGCCGCTGGCGCGTGCGCCGGACTCGTAGTTGCCGGTGTAAGCGTTGTAGTTGGCGCCGCGAGCAGCGACGCCGCTGTTGCCGGTGACGGGGTTGTAGTACGAGCCGCGTGCGGCAGTGCCAACGTTGCCGGTCCAGGGATTCGCCCAGGCGGCGCGGGTTCCGGCGTAGGCTGTGTTGCCCCAGCGTCCGTAGACGTTAGCGGCAGCCGCGCCTCCCCAGCCTCCCCAACCCCAGGCGGGAGCACCGTAGCCCCATCCCCAGTAACCGACCGGGCCCCACCACGGACTGCACCATGAGCCGATCGCCATGCCCATGCCGAATCCCAGCGCCCATCCCGCGGTGGCACTCCACGCGAACCCTGCGCCCACCCCGTAGGTATAGGGCGCGGGCACCCAGGCCGTCGTTCCAATGTAGGGCGGATAGTAGAAGCCGGTTCCGTAGACAACGACACCGTCGGAGGAAACCACCGTACCGTAATAGCCCGGGGTGTATCCGACGTAGACCACGCTGGGGGTATAGCCGTAGACCTGCACGTAGGTCACGTAATGCACGGGCGAGCTGGGCGGAATGGTGTAGATGGCGGAGGGCACGGCCGTCGCCACAATCCACGGGCCGGTAGCATTGGCCGAGCTGAACCAGACACCGTTATTCACGGCGTAGTAGGTGTTGCCGGGAACGAAGATCACCGGCGTTGAGGTGTTGACAGCGTAGGTCAGGTTCGTACCTTGGATGGGCTGGAAGACGGGTGCGCCATCGTAGCTCACGGTCAAGGTGGCTGCGCTGCGGGTGATGGTCGCGGTCTGCGGAATCTGGTTGGCAATGACGGCTTCCTTCGCCTGCGGGGTGCCAGGGACCGAAACCAGGACGTTCGACTTGGGACTGTAGCTGGGAATCTTGGCAAAATCTGGTGGCAGGCTGGTGGCGGCGACGTAGGTCCACGGGCCGCTTTGCAAGGAGGCGGTCTGGAACCAGCGTCCGGCGATGAGCACGTAGTACGTCTGGTTGGTCGCATCCTGGAAGATGTCGCTTCCGGTGTTGGAGACGTACGACAGACTGGTGCCGGGAAGGGCGGTCAGCTGGGGCTCGCCCGAGGTGACCAGCAGTTCGGCGGGCGTGGTGCTGACGTAGACGGTCGGCGCTTCGCCGTCCTGATAAGCGTCTTTCAATGACTGCTGCGCATTGCCCAGCGGCTGGTTCTGATCGTTGGCTTCGGCTGCCTGGCGAATCTTATTGAGCGATTTCGTGGGTTCGTGCTTTGCCGGGTTCCATGGGCCTTCAACTGCGGGGGCTTCCACCCATCCGTCCATGAGCGCCAGGTAGTACATCTTCCGGGCAGGATCGAAGAGGATGAGCGCGCGGGTGTTGATCAGCTTTTGCAGGTTGTCGGCGGACGGACGCAATACCGGTTGGCCATCGATGAGCGCCAGCACCGCCGGCGTCATGCTGAAGATGATGCGGGGTGGATCGTTTTGTAGCTGATACGTCTTCTGCTGAGCGGCGGCGTTGGTGACGGCCAGGTCGGACTCGAGCATGTCGAGCGGGATAGTCTTACTCCAGGGCGTGTCCTTCACGAAGGCGTTGGTGTAGGCATAGCCATTGTTGGCCAGGGTGGGGAAGCTCTGCTTGGTCAGGCTGAGGTTGTCGAGGGTGACCATGCGGTTTACCTTGTCGACCTCGGTGCGGGCCGAGAACCAGATGACGCCGTAGTCGGTGTCCTGCTTATCAGGAGTCTTGATGCGCACGGCAGCGCGGGCGGTCAGTTGGTTGCCAGTCCAGCTTTCGACTTGAGGCTGAAAGATGGAGATGCTGGCGCCGTTGTAGGTGAGCATGCGTGGCCAGGGATCACCGGTGGTGGGTCCTGCAGGTTTCATGGCCGCCGGCTTGGCGGTAGCCGGGGCAGGACTGGCCGAGGCCGGTTGCGACGCGGCGGGAGCGGTGGCAGTCTGTGGCGTTTGTGCCCAACCTGGTGAAACCAACGTAATGGTGAATACGAGTACCCATGCGACCAGTCGTTCAACCGTGGCCATGTGTCGACTCCTGTTCCTAAGACCGATGCAAAATTGCGATTGGAATTGCGCTCGTCAACCGGGGTGGCGCACTCCCGCTCGTCCTGAGAGTAGCGACTGCCGCGAAATTGGTTAACTGGCAGAATTGCTAGGCTTGCGAGAATTTTTTCGCCGGGAAAAGGGCGATTGCAAGGCCGTGAAACGCGAGCACGAAACAGTTAAACCGTAGCGGGAGGGGCTTCTTACACCGAACGACAATAAGGCTTGCTATACCGGTAGTTCCTGCATAAACTCCTCCAACCACTAAGCGAAGATAAATTCGCGGCCCCATCCAACGGCGTCTTAGGTCTCAAGCATCTTGAACATCTGGCCTACGGTAATCCCAACTCCTGGGAGGTACGGTCATGTTTCAGTGCACCACCGCACGTCAGATGTTCGTCGTGGCCTCTCTGGGGCTCGCGTTCTTTTGGTCAGCTAGTCCGCGGCTGGGCTGGGCCCAGTCCTCGGACGACGTTCACGTTGCTCCGCGGACGCAGCCGTCGGGTGAAACGGGGCCAGCTCCGAGCCAGGATCCAAAGCTGCGGATGCGGCCGCTGAAAGTCGACGTGAACCTGGTTCTGGTGCCGGTAACGGTGACCGATTCCATGAGCCGGCCGGTGCTCAGCCTGCACTCGAGTGACTTCTCGCTCTTCGAAGGGCAAACGCAGCAGGCGATTCAGTACTTCTCGCGGGAAGATGCGCCCATCTCGGTGGCGCTGGTGCTGGACTGCAGCGCCAGCATGAAAAACAAGATTGAGTACGAAGAACAGGCGCTGGAAGAGTTCTTCAACAACGCCAACTCCGATGACGAATACCTGGCAGTCACGGTTTCCGACAAGCCTCACCTGATTGCCACGGCCGCCGATTCGGTGGGCACGCTGGAAAACCGGCTGGCGACGTCCGTGCCACAGGGTAAGACGGCACTGTTCGACGCCATTTACCTGGCAATTGCCAAGCTGCATGCAGCGCGTTATCAGCGGCGGGCGCTGCTCATTATCTCCGATGGCGGTGACAACACCAGCCGCTACACACGCGACGAAATCAGGAAGGTCATCGAAGAAGCCGACGTGCTGACCTACGCCATCGGCATCTTCGATGAAGAGCCGGTGCCGCTGCTCAAAAGTATCGAGGAGCGAATGGGCCGAAACTGGCTCAGCGAGCTGACCGATGCCAGCGGCGGAAGGACCATTGCCGCCGATAACCGGCAGAAGATCCCCGAGATTGCCGCGCTGGTGAGCACCGAACTGCGCAGCCAGTATGTTCTGGGGTACCGTCCGGCCGACGCCGGACGCGATGGCAAGTGGCGAAAGCTGACCGTGAAGGTGACGCCTCCGGGCGCAGCGACCCGCCTCCAGGTGCATTACAAGGAAGGCTACCGGGCTCCTACAGACTGACCGAGCGACTCCCACCCTGTGGTACTGGAATCTGCGCATTGCTGGGGATTTTCCTTTTCGGGCGCAAAACGGCGTCTTATACTTCGTCTATCGACGCCGTAACATACGGAAGCCTGGCCAAATGCAAAATTTGATCGACGAACCCGTGTCGCCTTCGCGCGAGCGCGACGCTTTTCGGGTGATGTTTGAGCAGGCCGCTTTTGGGGTGGCTCAGGTATCGCTGGAGGGCCGGTGGCTGGTGGTCAACCAGTCTCTCTGCGACATCCTCGGGTATTCGCGTTCGGATCTGCTACGCAACTCGCTTGCCGACATATCGCGCTTCGACAGCCTGGAAACCGAAGCGATCGAGTGCCGGCGGCTGCTCGCCGGAGAGATTCAGAGCTTTTCCGTCCAGAAGCGGCACCTTCGGAGCAATGGACGCGTGGTATGGCTGAAGGCGACCATCACCGTGGTTCGCGACGACGTCACCGGTCAGCCGCACAGCTATCTCGCTGTGGTCGAGGACCTGACACCGACAAAGAAAGTCATCCAGCAGGTACTGTTCGATGGCGACAAGCGTTTTCGCGTGCTGGCGGACCACATCAGCGACGTGTTCTTTACCCTGGATAATGATCTCAAGTGCACTTACTGGAACCGGACGGCGGAGAACCTTACGGGAATTCCGGCGCGCGAGATGATTGGCAAGAATCCCGGCTCGGTGATGTTCCACACGGACCGCAGTGTCAGTGAGGAAGCATATCGTGCGGTGCTGGCTACGCAGATGGTTCGCAGCTTCACTTTGCCTTGTCGTATCGCGCGACGCGACTTTCTGTTCGAAGTGACCGCATATCCCTCCAAGGACGGCCTGTCCGTGGTAGCCAAAGACACGGCCAGCACGCAGCGCGCGGAACAAGCCTTGCGACGCCTGGCTGCCATCGTGCAGTACAACGATGACGCGATTCTGAGCGTGACCGCGGAAGGACGCATTACCAGTTGGAATCGCGGGGCGGTCAAGCTGTACGGCTATTCGGAAGCGGAAATCCTGGGACACGACGTTGCCCAACTGGTTCCGGCCAATCTGCTGCATGAGAGCCAGGACATCCTGCAGACCGGACTGGCCGGCATGGGCGTGCAGGGCTTCGAAACGCAGCGGCTGAACAAGCAAGGCGAACTGGTCGATGTTTCGCTCTCCGTCTCGCCGATACTGGATGCCAACGCGGCAATCATCGGGTTGTCGTGCATCGCGCGGGATATCGGCGAGCGCAAGAAGGCAGAGACCGCGCTGAAGCGCCAGGTCGTCTTTGACGAATTGATGACCGGCATCCTGACCCGGTTTACTACCTGCCGCTCGGAGGAGGTCGACGCCAGCGTCATCCATGCGCTGCAGGTGACTGCCGAATTCCTGGCTGTGGACCATGCCCACCTCTGCCTGTTCTCGCCCGACCGATCGTGTTGGAGTGCGACCCACGAGTGGTGCGCCGAAGGTTTGGAGACGTACTCGGCTAACTTTCAGGCTGTGCCGGTGGGAACGCTGGCCTGGAGTGAAGCGATGGTGCTGGCCGGGGAAGTCATACGCATCAACAGCGTGGACGATTATCCGCCGGAGGCGGTGGCAGAGCGGCAGAACGCGCACACCCGCGCAGGCATGCGGTCAATGCTACAGGTGCCGATTCGCGGCCCGCTGGGCGTGATCGCCGGCACGGTGAGTTTCGACTGCCATTATCGCAGCGTGGTTTGGTCCGACGACGATGTCTCCCATTGCAAGCTGGTGGGCGACGCCATTGCCACTCTGCTGGAGCGGCAACGCGCCGAAGGGGCGCTACGCAATTCGGAAGAGAAGTTTGCCAAGGCCTTCGAAGCCAGCCCGGCGATGATTGCCGTGGCCCGGGTGAGCGATGGATGCTACGTGGAAGTGAATCGGGCCTTCGAGCAGCACACCGGATTGCGGCGTTCGGAAATTCTGGGCAAGCGGGTCACCGACGCTGGGCAACTGAGCGATCTGCAAAGCCTGACGCACGCGTTTGAGACCGCGATCGGTCAGGGAAGTTTGCGCAACATGGAAGCGCGTATTCGCCGGAAGAATGGCGAGATCCTGATTGTGCTCCTGTCCGCCGAGGTCATTGAGTTCGACGGTCAACAGTGTGTACTGACGGTGGCCGAAGATATTACGGAGCGGCACCAGGCGGTAGATGCGCTGCGCGAAAGTGAAGAACGCTTCCGGGTGATGGCCGACAGTGCGCCCATCATGATGTGGATGGCCGGAACAGACAAGGGGTGGTCGGACTTCAATCGCGGCTGGCTGGAATTTACCGGGCGTTTGCCGGAGCAGGAGGCCGGAGAAGGATGGTTGCGGGGAGTTCATCGCAGCGACCGGCAGAATTGTATGAGCGTGTATCACAGCGCGTTCGACCGGCGGCGTCCCTTCACAGTGGAATATCGTCTGCGCAACCGAAACGGCGAGTATCGCTGGATCACCAACACGGGCGTCCCACGGTTCATGCCTGACGGGAAATTTGTGGGCTACATCGGCTGCTGCATCGACGTTCACGATCAGAAGCAGGCGGAGCTGGCTCGTACTGACTTGTCGCGCCGGCTGATGACAGCGCAGGAGGCCGAGCGCACGCGCATTGCCCGCGAACTGCACGATGGAATCGGGCAGGCGCTGGCGGTGCTGGGAATCCAGATGCAGAGAGCGGAGAAGCCGGCAGCCGACGGGAAGAAAAGCCCCAGTATTACCGAGCTGTGCCGCAAGGTGAAAGATATCGGGACGCAGGTCAGCCGGCTATCGCATCAGCTGCATTCTTCCGAGCTGGAGTTTCTTGGCCTGGCGGCGGCGGTAAAGAGCCTGTGCCGGGAGTTCTCGGAGCAGTACCCGATCAAGGTGACATGCTCCTGCACCGATGTTCCGGAAGAGCTGGACAATGAGGTAGCGCTCTGTTTCCTGCGTATCGTGCAGGAGGCGATGCACAACGTGGCGAAGCATAGCCAGGCTGCCGAGGTTCAGGTAAAGCTTGCGAGTTCCGGAGGCCAGTTGGTTCTGAAAGTGTCGGACAACGGCGTTGGGTTTGAGATGACGAAGATGCGCGGTACGGTAGGGCTGGGTATGGTCAGCATGCGCGAGCGCATGCATCTGATCGGGGGAGAATTCGAAATCTGGTCCGAGCCCGGCAGCGGCACAAGAATTCAAGCTACGGCGTATCGACCGACTGGCGCTGCGCAACTTGCCGGCCGTCTGCCGGCTCAAGACCGATAGGTTAGTTTATTTTCCGCCGATCACGATCGCTTCGGCCGTGCCCGAACCGCACATCCCATAGGTCGATCCGGAATAGCAAGCTCCCGCAGAATACTTGAAGCATCCCGGCCGCTTGGCGACCACCTGGACCGGCTTGTTAGCGCCGCCGATGATGGTGTCCGGGGGATCAAAGGGCGAGGACGGCCCGAAGTCCACGATAAAGCCGGTTCCTTTGGAAGACGTCTGGAAGGTCACGGTGGTTCCTGGCTTCACGCAGAACAGGGAATTGCCTTTGGCTTTGGGGAAGTCCGGCGTGGCAGTGGCGCCGCTCATGCCCTGGCGCTTGATATCGACCGAGCAACTCGAACCGGTGCAGGTATTGTCGGCATTGCAGAGGCTCTGCGGATTTGGTTCGTCGCAGACGTACTTACCCTTTTTCTGGGCGGTGGCAACTCCGGCCAGCAGGACGGTCGACAGGAAGAGCGATGCAGTGACTGCAGTGTGGCGCTGAATTTTCATGATGTCCCTCGTTGAGTTTGGCAATGAAGGCAAACGCGTGCCCAAGGCTAACTTTTGAGTGGCATACAGGAACCCTCCGGTGCGGCCGCGCTCAGGCCGGTCACCGGAGGAGGTTCGTGCACATTGGTTAGTTCTCGCCCGGGGTTCCTGCCCAGTCGATGATGTTGCCCAACCGCCAGGGATTCTTGTTAAGGTTCAGAGTCAATTCGCCATCGGAGCCAATGGTGAACTGGGCGGCCGGATACAACACGCCGGCGCTCTTGCTCTTGTCCTGGCTGTCGATGTTGATTTCGCCCGCGGTCAGGTTGTAGTACTGGCTCTGGGTATCGTAATAGGCTTCACCGAAGCGGATGGGACGGTTGGTGACGAAGCGGATGGTCCGTCCCGTGGGAGTCTGGATCATTTTGACGAAGCTAAGGTCATAGCCCAGCGTGCCGGTGATCGAGATGTGGCCGACAGCCTTCATCTTCTCCAGAGCGTTTACCAATCCCTGGTTCTGCCCCTTCTGGAAAGCTTCCATCAGAGTGTCCTGATCGGCCGGTGTCGAATACTGATAAATGATAATGGTGATGCCGATGTTCTTGCCCAACTGGGTACTGGTGCCCCAGGCGGTGGCGTCAATGGTTTCGTTCTTGTCGCGGGCGAAGCCGGGAAGGCTGGCCAGCAACAGCAGAGTCGTTAGCAACATCGCGCTGAAGACGACTTTGGTGAGACCCGATCGTGTGCGCACAAATCCTCCTCGTCGTTGCAATCTTGGCGGAGCAGTAATTGTTAGTCGAATGATCCTACGTCCGAAGCCCGTCGAGTATAACTAGCAGAATTACTCATGGGAGGCAATAAAAACAGCTGTTGTCTACGCAGTACATAGATTGCAGAAGACTTGCACCGAGTCGCTGTTAGTTTTGCCAGTATCGTGGAAAGCTCCGTCGTCATTAACATCTGCAGCATCGGTGTCTTGTTTGCCATGCCGGTGCGCGGAAGTTCGGGGGGTTTACCGACTGAAGTAGATCGAGTACGCGGGTTGCCGGTACGGCTTGGCTTACCTGAAGCAATGGGTCGAACGCTACCCCATTTTCAGGAGAAAAGGGGAGAAGGTATCGTGGCGCGCGGGAAAGGAATTGCAAAGTTCGCTCTGGCGACAATACTGCTCGCCATGGTTCTTATGTCGCTCGTGGCGGTAGCACAGAGCGCGCAGCTCCAGGGCCTGATTACCGGAAGACGCGGGTCGAGCATGACAGTGCAGAGCGAGGTTGCGGGAAGAGTTCTGGTGGTGCTGACGCCTGCAACCCAGGTGGAAGACGTCGAAGGCCTGTTGCATTTGCGCAAGAAGCAGTTGGGCGTGACCGCTCTCGTTCCCGGTCTCCCGGTGCAGGTTCAGGGAGCTTATAACTCGCAGAACCAACTCATTGCTGACACGGTGAAGTTCAAGGCATCAGATCTGAGGAACGCTGAGGATATTCAGGCGGGCATTACCCCGGCCGAGCAGCAGGAAAAAGCGAACCAGGAGAAAATTCAGCAGACCGAACAGCAGATGGCGCAGCAGCAACAGGCTGTGCAGCAGGAGCAACAGCAGCTTACTGCGGATCAGCAGAAGATCACCGCCAATAAGGCGGCCATTGCTGCCGCGAACAAGCGCTTTGGTGAGCTGGCCGACTACAACATCCTGGGCGAAGTGACGGTGTATTTCGCCAACGGCAGCACCGCCGTTGATGCGCAATACGATCCGCAATTGATGAAGCTGGCCAAGCAGGCCAAGGCCATCAACGGTTACATCATCCAGGTCCAGGGCTACGCTTCGGCAGTAGGGTCGGCGGCGCTCGATCAGAAGTTAAGCCTGGAACGTGCCGATCACGTGCTGGAATTTATTGAGCAGAAAGCCGGCATTCCGCTCACCAACGTTCTGGCTCCAGGGGCGATGGGAACCGCCGACCAGGTTGCCCCCGATAACACGGTCGAGGGGCAGGCGGCCAATCGCCGAGTGGTGGTGCGTATATTGCAAAACAAAGGGATTTCCGGAACCTGATGCTGACTTATCTCGTGAGCGAGCGGACAACTTTCGTGGCGTCCGCTCGCAAAAGCTCTAGGCTGCGCCGCTTCGTCGTGATACAAGCGTAAGAGTTTCAACTTCAACAGCCAAGTGCAGCGGCATGCTCCGGAATTTTTTCGTGAGCTGGCCTGCCTTTGCGACGATGGTCCCGGCTAGATCAGGATGCCAAGCGACACCAAAATCCGGCTTCCCCAAAAAGCCCGAACCCTAATAACCGACACGTGGCAATCCCAGGCGAATCTGACGTTGTTTCTGGTCATGATCGTTCTGTTCTGCTTCATCCTTCCCGTGTTGGGTTTCGGAAAGAACGACCTGCGGCGTTACAGTGACATCGTTTTCAGCATAGCGTTGATTTCCGGTGTGGCCATCGCGTGGGGCAGATGGGTTTTGTTTACGGTGGGCGCCGTTGTGTCGGTCGTCACCATGGTTACCCGCTGGCGGGTGGTGTGGAACCCGGATTTGCAACTTCGGGCTGAATGGGCCTCGATGGCTGCAATCATGGTTATTGTGTTTATTCTGCTGGCGCAGATTTTCCGCAAAGGACGCGTGAGCAGCGCCCGCGTACAAGGAGCGATCGCAGTCTATCTTCTGTTCGGGGTGGCGTGGGCTCACGCCTATCACATTGCCGCTACCCTGCAAGCTGGCTCGTTCAATCATCCAAACGCGAATCTCGCCACCGTGGGAGACTGGGTCTACTACAGCTTCGTTACCTTGAGTACCCTCGGCTATGGCGACATAGTCCCGGTCGCCACCGTCGCACGGACCCTTTCCGTCACGGAGGCGCTTACCGGACAACTTTATCTGGCCGTGCTCATCGCAAGACTGCTGGCGATGGAAGTGATCAGCTGGCAGGAGCGGGCGGCACAAGCGTCGGATCGGTCGTAGCAGGGAGAAGCATGAAGTCACTATGGGTACCGTTGCTATACGTCGTTACTGTTCTGCTATCTGCTGCTTCGATCGCGCAGACCTACAGCACGCCGCTGCCTACCGTAAACGACAAGGACGTCGCGCTGCTACGCCAGAACCTGCAGGCGGAAGCGAAGAGCCTGATCACCAAGAACATGCAACTTACCGACAGTGAAGCTGCCGGCTTTTGGCCGCTGTATAACCAGTACACCGCCGAAGTCCGAAAGGTGAATGACACTCGCTTTGGACTGGTGAAAGACTATGCACGAATCTACAAAACGATGACCGCTGAGGAAGCCGACAACCTGACGCGCCTGCTGGGCGAGGCGGACCAAACCATCATCAGCCTGCGGATGCAGTACTTGCCGAAGTTCGAACAAGTGTTGCCCGGCACCAAGGCAGCGCTGTTCATGCAACTTGACCGGCGACTGGACAGCTTGTTCAACGTACAGATCGCGTCGCAGCTGCCGGCCATCAAGCCCTAACTCGGGTATCGCCGAAAGCCTGTGCGCCGCTAAGTTCGACTACGCCGACTTACCAATGGCCGGCCCGCAGTCGTCGTAGCTGGACTTCACGAATTACCCACCTGGTAGTTTTACAGTATCTCCAATTCCTCATTGACATCCCGAGCTAATCGACGCAGAGTCTATGTGCGTTTCAGCTGACTTACGCGAGACTGGACCCCAGGCCCATGCGGTTCGTCCCAGTAATTCCCAAATTGGAATTCAACAGAGTTTAAGGAGGTTACTGCTGATATGCCGCACATTTTCGGCAGCGAACTGAAAATTCTACCAGTGGGCAATGGCGCCGGTTGCCGATAGCATAAATGCATACCCAACCAGTGCATTGAGCCATATATCTGAGAGCGGACAGAACACCGGAAACCGCGCTGGTCGGGCAATGTTAGTGACACTTCGTAAGGAGATTCAGCTAGTGAAAAACAATAAGTTGATTTGTGTTCTCGGATTCTTACTCCTGGCGACCGCGTTTTCGATGGCGCAGGAGTTTCCCAAGGTTGAGTTGACCGGTGGTTATTCTTATGTGAACCTTCATCCCAATCTTGCTCCTTTAACCAGTCAGAACATGAACGGTGGAGGCGGTGCATTTGTCTACAACGTCAGCCCGCTGTTCGGAATCAAGGCCGACTTCATGGGTTATGCCGTGGGCACAGGTTGGACCAAGCAGTTGCAGCACGACGGTTATACCGGCGCGGCCTCGGCCAGCGGCAACCTGTTCACCTACATGTTTGGCCCCCAGATCAAGAAGCACTCGGGCAAGTTCCAGCCGTTTGGCGAAGCGCTGTTCGGTGCGGGCCATTCCAACGGGTACGGCACCCTGATCAAATCGATCGAAGACGGCAACCACCAGATTACGAACGTCAGCGGCAGTAACAATGCCTTCGCCATGGAGTTCGGCGGCGGTCTTGATATCGCGCTCAACAACCACATCCAGATTCGTCCCGTGGAAGTGGACTACCTGGCCACTCACTTCGGATACAAGAGCTATTCCGCATTTCAGAACAACTTCAAGTACTTCGCCGGCGTCAACTTCACGCTGGGCGGCAGCAAGTAGACTTCCCTCCGCAACAAACGCTGGCATCTCTTCTAGAGGTGCCAGCGGCAGTACAAATCCCACCTGGCAGTTTTCCTCACCCCGCCCATCAGCACCGCATGTTTCGGAAGTGTTTGGAGGTGGTGTTTACTACTCGCCTAACTATGCAACTTAAGTGGCAGGAAGTGCGGTTTTCCGCTAACCATTGCACGAATTTCCGGGATACACTGGCCCAGAATCGCTGATCCAGGCCGTTGTAAGCGCCACAGCGAACGGACTTTAGACAACGGAACCTTCCTCGACATGGAACGCAAACCGGCGGCGCGACTGCTGATAGCCGATGATCACAGGCTTCTGGCTGACGCCTGCAAGAGCCTGCTCGAGCCCGAATTCCAGGTAGTGGACGTGGTGACTGACGGCCGCAGCCTGGTGAAGTCGGCGATGGCTCTCAAGCCAGATGTCATCATCCTCGACATCACCATGCCACGCCTGAACGGGCTGGATGCCGGCGAGCAGATCAAGCAGAAGTTGCCCGGAACCAAACTGGTGTTCCTTACCATGAATGCGGCTGCCGACATTGCTGCGGAAGCGTTCCGTCGCGGCGCGGCCGGATATGTGCTGAAGCATTCCGCAGGCGAAGAACTGGTGATAGCGATCCGCAAGGTAGTGCAAGGCGAATCGTATCTTTCACCGCTGATTGCCCGCGAGACGGTCACCTTCCTGCTGAACCAGGGACGCTCGAAGTCGGATGAGAAACGCATTACCAAGCGGCAGAGCGAGATACTGCAGTTACTGGCGGAAGGCATGTCGATGAAGGAAGTAGCCAGTGTGCTGGAGTTGAAACCGGGCACAGTGGCATTCCATAAATACCGGATGATGGAAACATTGGGCGTCCGCACCAACGCGGAACTGCTGGAATATGCCATCAAGCGGCAAATGACTGCGTCCTGATGTGGTACGGCTTTCCCTCACAAGCTAACCAGCTTTTTCCATCGATAAAGATAGTAGTTTTGCCAGTAGGCAGGGCTGTCACCAGTTGATAGCGTCGAAGTAGCCCTCCACTCGCCCACTCCCGTGGGGGTGCTGATCGTTACGTGGAGATCGCTCTAGTGCCTTCGATACGCCTGTTGCTGGCAGACGACAATCCGGAAATCCTGGAGATGTTGATTGACATGCTGCAGCCCGCCTACTGCGTAGCGGGAGCGTTGTCGGATGGCGCCTCGGTGCTGCAACAAGCTCCAACCCTGGCACCGGACCTGATCATTCTCGACATTTCACTGGGCGACATCACCGGATTCGAGGTAGCCAAGCGGCTGAAGAAGAATGGCTCGGTTGCCAAGATTATCTTCCTGACGGTGCACGAGAATATCGATCTGGTGCGGGCTGCGTTCGAGTTGGATGCCAGCGGCTACGTCTTCAAGTCGCGGATCGGTTCCGACCTAATGGACGCCGTCCATACCGTCTGTCAGGGTGGCCGTTTCAGTTCGTCCGACCTGTCCATGACGCGATAACGCGTTTCGTTTCGATGGCCACCAGCCTCGCTTTACAATCCGTTTGGCAGCGGCCTGAACGACGCAAGCGTCGCGTCGAATTGCATGTTCCGGCAGCAGGGCAGTGTAGTATTCTGGCCCACGCCAACCATTTCAGATTTGCCGTTTTCCGGAGCTCGCTGAGGCTCCCGGCGCACCGAGTACCACCTTGCGGACGTTGACGCGAAACGTGTGCAATTAGCGGTTTGGCCTAAATCCACAATGCCTCCTGCGTTTGCAGAGAAAGCTAGTATTCATGCGTTCTGATCACCAAGCCTTCCGTCTGGCAAATTCGCTTCGTTTCTTATGTTTTGCTTTGCTTCTCACCTTGTCGATCGCAGCCATAGGGCAAAACACGGATCCCTGGCCACGGATACTGACCAAGCCCGGCGGAAAACTGACGCTGTATCAACCACAAGTGGACGAATGGAAGAACTATCAGGTGGTTGATGGACGCATGGCGTTCACCCTGACGCCGACGGGCGGCAAGAGTTGCGTGGGCGTGGTGGGAGTGGAGCTGCAATCGGCCGTCAACATGGACACGCGCATGGTTCTGCTCAGCGATCCTAAGATCACCAGCCTGTCGTTTCCATCGCTCGACGCCGCGACCACGGCGCAGATGACGCAGTTGATGAAGACTTTTCTCAACCCATCGGCTACCACGACCATTTCGCTGGACCGGTTGGCAGCGTCGGTGAAGAAGGGAACGACGCCTCCGGTGGCGCCGGTCAACAACGATCCACCCACCATCTTTATCAGCATGAAGCCGGCGATTCTGCTGCTGGTGAACGGCCCGGCGACCAACGCGCCAATCGCCAATTCGAACCTGGAGTTCGTGGTCAACGCCAACTGGCCTGTCTTCGTGGAGAAGGGAACGACACAGTATTACCTGTTTGACAGCGATGGCTGGATGACCTCTTCTGGACTGCAGGGGCCGTGGACGGCCACGATGAAGCTGCCCAAGGAGATGTCCAAGGTGCCGTTGAATTCGAACTTTACCGACTTGAAAAAGTTCATTCCCGCGCCGCCCGGCAGCGCAGCCAGTTTCCCGGTTGTTCACTACAGCGAAAAGCCGGCGGAGATTGTGGTGTTTGACGGCGCGCCGCAGTGGACGCCCATCCCTGGAACGCAGTTGTCGTATGGCGCGAACACCGACAGCCCGGTGTTCAAGTACGCCCCCACAGGAGCGTACTATTTCCTGACCTCGGGCCGCTGGTTTACCACGACCGCTCCCTTCATGGGTCCGTGGACGTTTGCAACTTACAGTCTGCCACCGGATTTCAGCCGGATCCCGCCGTCGAGTCCTCCGGGAAGCGTGTTGTCGTCGGTGCCGGGAACGCCGGAGGCAGAGGACGCGGTGCTGATCGCGCAGATTCCGACGACGGTCAAGGTCAACGCCGCGCAGGCTGCGTCGGAGGTCAAAGTCTCTTATGTGGGTGAGCCGCAGTTCGTGCCCATCGAAGGCACGACCATGCTGTATGCGAGCAATACGCCCGAACAAGGTCATCCAGGTGGGGGCGCAGTATTACCTGTGCTACCAGGGTGTTTGGTTCGTGGCGGCGACGCCGCAAGGCCCGTGGGTCACGGCGCAGACCGTGCCGCAGGTGATCTACACCATTCCGCCCAGCTCCCCGGTCTATAACGTCACCTACGTCACGCAGGTTGTAGTCAGCGACGGCTATGTACAGTCCAGCTATACGGCAGGCTACATGGGAGCGTTTATCGCGGGCGCCACCGTGGGCGCGATCGTGTGCAGCGGCACCGGCTACTACTATCCGCCTTACATCTATCACGGTTACTACTATCCCTACGCAGCGTCGTACGGATACCACACCTACAACCCGTACACCGGAGCCTATGGTTACGGAGGCGCGGCCTACGGGCCGTACGGCAGCGCACACTGGGGAACGTCGTACAACCCCAACACCGGAACCTACGCGCGGGGCGCGACCGCCTCCACCGCGTATGGCAGCCGCTCTGTGGGGCAAGCCTACAACCCTTACACCGGCGCTTACGGCGCAACCCGCCAGGGATCGAATGCCTACGGATCGTGGGGCCAGTCGGTAGTCAGCAAGAACGGCAACACGGCTTATACCCAGCATGCTTCCAACGCCTACGGTACGGCGGGTTCAGTACAGACCTCGCAAGGCGGTAAGGCAGCGGGAGTCAGCACGGCTAACGGCAACACGGCGGCGGGCAAAACGGCCAATGGCGACATGTATGCCGGTCACAATGGCAACGTCTACAAGAACACCGGTTCCGGCTGGCAGAGCTACAACAACGGCAGCTGGAACGACGTGCAGAAGCCGACGCAGCAACCGGCCGCTGATCAGCACACGGCCAGTTCCAATCCGAACTACTCAGCCGATCAGCAAAAGGCGCAGAGTTATAACCAGCAGCGTACGACGGGGAGCAACGGGAGCTATTCCGGCCAGCAGCGCACGGAGTCGACCAACGATCTGAACCAGCAGGCGCAAGATCGCCAGCGGGGTGCGGAGCAAACCCAGCGCTATTCGCAGCAAAGAAGCTCCGGCGGCTGGGGCGGCGGAGGCGGTGGCTGGGGTTCCCGAAGCGGTGGCAGTGGGGGTGGTCGAAGCTGGGGCGGCGGCGGAAGACGTTAGGCAATTTTCTCCAGCAGCCTTGAGGATGAGATCTACTAACGCCTTTCTAGCGGTCTGAGCCGATGGTTGCTCAGACGACCGAGGAGATTCCACCATGTTCCATCGCAAAGCTGCAATGCGAGCCATGTTGTCGTTGTTGGTTACTCTGGCCGCGTGCCTGGGTGCGCAGGCGCAGAAGATAAAAGTCGTTTACAACAAGGACATCAACTTCTCCCAGTTCAAGACTTACGCGTGGGCGCCACACGGCGCAGTGTCTCATCCCATGCTGGCGGCGAACGTGGTGGGAGGGGTTGAGCAGGAACTGAAAGCGCGGGGTCTGCAGAAGGTGACCATCGATGAGCATCCGGGACTGATCATCCAGGTCTATGGTTCCATCGAACAGGATTCCACGCTTCTATTCCAACGATCCGCTGTACAACGCGACCGGGGGCATTCCGCCGTTCGATCCAAGTTTCTCCGGCTCGTTGTGGTCCGGCTACTACGGCAATACGACGGTGACCATCCACAAAGGGCAACTGGTGATCGACCTGATCGACGGGGCCGACAAGAAGCTGGTGTGGCGCGGCATGTCGCAGCAGAACCTGGCGGCGCACGATCCCAACAAGCTGGTGGATCAGGTTAACGATGCGGTCAGCAAAATGTTCAAGCAGTATCCCATCAAGAGCGAGAGCTAAGACGGAACACCTCAGCGCCCAGAGAAAAAGCTGAGCCATGAAATCAAGTTGGATCGTATTGCTGGTGGCTTTCCTGACAGTCTCCGGACTGGCCCAGGAAGTGAAAGTCAATTACAACCAGAGCAAAGATTTCTCCACGTACCACACCTATGCGTGGGGGCAAAAGCCGAATGCCAGCAGCGTCAAGAATCCGGCGCTGGCGCAAGAGGTGCGCAAGCAGATCAATCTGCAACTGCAGGGCAAAGGCTTGAAGATGGTAGCGGAGTCGCAAAACCCTGACCTGGTGCTGGTGGTCAGCGGTGGCTCGAAGCAGCAGACCACCTACTGCGATTACGATCCGTCGGGAACCATCCTGACAGCGGGGACAGACCTGGGCACCGCCGAGACCAAGACGGTGGGGGCGCTGGTGGTAGACATCTACGACACTAAGGCCAAGCAGGTTGTCTGGCGCGGAACGGCCCTGGACCTACTGACCAAGAACCACGCCAAGAACCTGAAGATCGTGGACGAGGCGGTAGAGAAGATGTTCAAGAAGTACCCCTATCCGCTGTAAGCCCGGCAAAGCAACTCTTCTGACGATGTGGCACTCCAGCGCGGCGAGAAGTAATTGCTCGCGCCAGCGGAGAATCCTGCTGCACCATCCCGGCTGACTTACTGGCACGATCGCGGTCAAAATTAACAGCTTTGCAAAGTTACGATTTCGGGTGAAAATGCAGCAGAAGTTCGCCAGAGTTGCATTCCAACGGGTGCCCAAGGAGCCGCGGCGATGATCCGCCTGATTCGTGAACTGGTTCGTCCCTACCGTGGCAAGCTGCTGATCATTCTGCTGGCGATGCTGGTGGAAACTGCCATGAGCCTGGCCAGTCCGTGGCCGCTCAAGATCATCATCGATAACGTCGTGGGCAGCCACAAGCTGCCGCACGGCCTGGATGAGATGGTCCGGCCCATGCTGGACCACGGCAACAAGCTGCAAGTTGCCGGGCTGGCGGCGATGGCCTTCATCCTGATCGCGCTGTTCGGCGCCATCGCCAGTTACATCGACAATTACTTCACCGAAAGCGTTGGCCAGTGGGTAGCGCACGATCTGCGCATGCGGACCTACCATCATCTGCAGCGGCTTTCGCTCGGGTACTACAACACGCACCAGACCGGCACGCTGCTGAGCACCATCACCACCGATATCGAAACTATCCAGGATTTTGCCTCGTCGTCGACGCTCGACATCCTGGTCGACATGTTGACCATCGTGTCCATGCTGGGGCTGATGTTCTGGCTCAACTGGGACTTCACGCTGATCGCGGTCGCGGTGACGCCGTTTCTGCTGTTCTTCATCTCGCGCTTCAAGAAGGCGGTGAAGAAGGCGACGCACCAGGTGCGGAAGGAAGAGTCGGAGATCGTCGCCGTGGTGCAGCAGGGCCTGGAGTCGATGCAGGTGATCAAGGCCTTCGGACGGCAGGATGTGGAGCAGCAGGCACTAGCCGATGTGAGCCACGCGACGGTGAATGCGGCGTTGAAGGCGCGCAAGGTGAAGTCGATGCTTTCGCCGATCGTGACCATCACCACCGCGTTCTGCACGGCGATCGTGTTGTGGCGTGGGGCCGCACTTATCCTGGCGGGCGCCATGACGGTAGGTGCGCTGACGGTCTATCTGTCGTACCTGAGCAAGTTCTTCAAGCCGGTGAAGGATCTGGCCACCACCACCAATGCGATTGCCCAGGCAGCGGTGGGAGTGGAGCGCGTGCGCGCCATTCTGGATACCGACACCATTCTGCCGGAGCGCGAAGACGCCATAGAGCCGCGCTTCCTGAAAGGCGAGATTGTTTTCGACCATGTAGCTTTCGGTTACGAAGCAGACTGCGAGGTGCTGAAGGACGTCAGCTTCAAGATCGAACCGGGACAAATGGTGGGGATCGTCGGCCCGACCGGCAGCGGCAAGTCGACGGTGGTGAGCCTGATTCCGCGGTTCTACGACGTGATTAAGGGCGCCGTCAAGATCGATGGCCACGATGTCCGGGATTACAAGGTCAACCCCTTGCGCGAGCAGATTGGTTACGTGCTGCAGGATACGGTGCTGTTCCGGGGGACCATCCTGGAGAACATCGCCTTCGGCCGGCCGAGCGCCACGCGGCAAGAGATTGTGGACGCCGCGCGGCTGGCCAATGCCGATGAGTTCATTTCCCGGATGCCGAAGGGGTACGACACGCCATGTGGGCGAACGCGGCTCAACGCTCTCCGGCGGCCAGCGGCAGCGAATGGGTATTGCTCGGGTGATGGTACGCAACAGCCCCATCCTGTTGCTCGACGAGCCTACGGCGGCGCTGGACAGTGAGTCGGAGAAGCTGGTGATTGAGGCGCTGGAGCGGCTGATGAAAGGGCGCACGGTCATCACCATCGCCCATCGCCTGGCGACCATTCGCGACGCCAACAAGATCATCGTGATCAACAGCGGGGTAGTGGCCGAGAGCGGCAATCACGAAGAACTGCTGGCGCAAAATGGAATCTACGCCGGACTGTACCGCACCCAGTTTGACGCCGTGTCAGCCAAAGCATCATCATAAGCATCCCGCAGCCGGCCGTCGGCTGGTTCCGGCTGCCGCAAGCAACGACAGCGTTTTGTAGGTGAGGTCCTTATGTCGCGTTACCTGGTTGTACTTCCGGACGATACCGCCCAGCCCATTCTGGACGCTATCAATCATGCCAAGACCTCGCTGCGTATCAAGATGTTCATGTTCTCCGATCCACAGCTACTGCACGCCGTGATCGCGGCCCACCGCCGCGGGGTGAAAGTGCGGATCATGTTAAATCCGGCGCGCCGCAGCGGGGAGAAAGAGAACAACGAGACGCGCAAGCTGCTGACCGACGCTGCCATCGACGTCATCGACAGCAATCCGGCCTTCGGTATCACCCACGAAAAGTCGATGGTGGTGGATGACAAGGCGGCCTTCATCCAGTCGCTGAACTGGGAGACGAAGAACCTCACCGAGACCCGCGACTACGCGGTGGTGACCGCGCACCGTCATGAAGTCAATGAAGTCATGGAATGCTTCGACGCCGATTGGGAGCGGCAGGAGTTCAAGCCGGGCGACCATTCCCATCTCATCTGGTGCATCGGCAATGGGCGGCAGCGGATCGGTCAGTTCATCGACGAAGCCAAGCATTCGCTATGGGTGCAGAACGAGCGTTACCAGGACCCCGTCATCATCGAGCGCCTGGTGCGGGCCACGGAGCGAGGGGTGAAGGTGCACGTATTGGCGCGGCCGCCGCACAAGCTGAAGAAGCAGAAGCTGGTGGAAGCGGTGGGCGGCATGCGCATCATGGACGATGTCGGCATCAAGGTGCACAAGCTGAAAGGCCTGAAGCTGCATGCCAAGCTGCTGTTCGCCGACGGCGTGCGGGCCATCATCGGGTCGATTAACCTGGCGCCAGGCAGCTTCGACAGCCGCCGCGAGCTGGCAATCGAAGTTCGCGATCAGGAAGTGATGGACCGTCTGCATACCGTGGTTCATCAGGACTGGAAGAATTCGCGTCCGCTGGACCTGACGGACGATGGGCTGATGGCTGAGCTGGAAGACTCGGACGACAACGTGGTGGAAGATCTCGCGCTGGACGATTATTGCAAGTAAGCCTGAGTGTCGGACGCAGCGTACGATCTGTTCGCCGCCTTGCGGGAAGCCGCTCGATTAACAGGGCGGAAGCGGCTCTGCCGCAATCCCCTGTAAGATTCAAGGAATGACGGCGGCGACCACGACCACTCCCCAACAGCCACCTCGGCTGGCCGTGCAGGCCTTTTGGCTCACGGCATCCAAGTTTCTTTCCGCCGCTCTCAATATCGGTCTGCCGATCCTGCTGGTCCGCCTGATGGCGCAGACGGAATACGGCATCTTCAAAGAAGCCTTTCTGTTTGTCTCGACCGCAACCAACATCGCCACCTTCGGCGTGGGGATGAGCGCGTTTTACTTCATGCCCCGCTATCCCGAGAAGGGTGGGCAGGTTGCGCTCAACATCCTGGTTTACAACGTTATTGCCGGCTGGATTCCGCTGCTGGCGCTGCTGTTCTATCCGCAGATTCTGCGTACGCTGTTCCGCACTACGGCGCTGGAGCCGCTGGCCGTCTTGCTGGGTTTCCTGGTGCTGTTCACCTTGACGGCCAGCCTGGTGCAGCAAATTCCCACGGCGCTCCAGGATGTCCGCTACTCCACCATCTTCATCGTGGGCACGCAGTTTGCCCGGACCATCATGGTTGCGGCAGCGGCGCTGTGGTTCCGCACGGTCGAGAGCATCCTCATCGCCGCGCTGCTGAATCAGTTGCTGTCGATTGCGGTGTTGTTCTGGTATCTGAACGGGCGCTTCCCGCGGTTCTGGACACAATTCAGCTGGCCGTTCTTCAAAGAGCAACTGGCCTATGCGCTGCCGTACGGCGCGTTTGGCATGCTGTGGGTGATCCAGAAAGACCTGGACAACTACTTCGTTAGTGCTTCACTGGGGCCGAAGGATTACGCGATCTACGCGGTAGGGTGGGTGGACGTTCCGCTGCTCACGCTGGCGCTGGAGTCGGTTGTGTCGGTCATGATCGTCAGGATCAGCAGCCTGCAGAAAGAAGATCGCAAGGCCGACATTCGGGCGCTCACCGCCTCGGCGACGAACCGCCTGGCTGCTTTGCAATTGCCGCTATTCACTATGCTGCTGGTGGCCGGGCATGACCTTATCGTGCTGCTCTACACCCACGCTTACGAGCGAAGCGCGAACATCTTCATGGTCAGCATTCTTTTGCTGCCCATGGGCGTGTTGCTGCTCGATCCCATCGTGCGAGCTTACAAAGAGCTGCGGAATTTCCTGCTGATCGTCCGCATTTGTATCTTCGTAGCGCTGTTCTGCGTACTGGGCCCGGTCATCCATCGTTACGGAATGATGGGCGCGGCGATCACGGCAGTCGGGGCGCAGATGCTGGAGCGCTTGTTCATTGCCTGGGGCGCGGCGCGAGCGGTAGACGCGAGCTTCAGCGACATCAAACTGTACGTTGACCTGGTCAAGATTGTGGGCGTGACTACCGTTGCCGGCCTGGCCGCGCGCGAGGTACGCAATCTAATTAGCCCCTCGCTCCTGATGCCGCGCATCATTGCGGTTGGCCTTTGCGTGTGCGTGGTCTACCTGGCCGGCATGTTCCTGTTCAAACTACCGGGACGGGAGTTTGTGTCCAAAGAGCGCATCGTCTCCATCGTGAGGCAGTTGCTGGGGCGGCGGAACCCGCAAGCTGCCTAGCTCTGCGGCGTTTCAGCTCAGAAGTTGTAGTATTTCGCGGCACCAAACACCAGGAACAAAGTGATGGTGGCGATGGCGATCTCTCCGATGGCGCCTACCAGCAGAGGACGGATGCCTTGCTTGCGCAACTGCCGGAAGTTAGTGCGCAGGCCAACGCCGGCGAAAGTCAGCAGGAACGCCCAGCGGGACAGATTCGCCAGACTACCCAATTGTGGCTTGCTAAAAAACCCTACGGTGGCCAAAACCGAAATCAGCAGGAAGCCGAGAACGAACTTGGGAAACTTGCGCCACAAGAACGCGGCCTTGTTCTCTACCTGCTGCGCTCCGCCGCGTGCCGCAAAATAAATCGCAAAAGCCAGCACGACGAAGCCGATGGTGGCGTTGCGGGTGGTCTTGGCCAGAACCGCCACTTTGCCGGCCGCGTCGGAGTAAAGCGCGCCGGCTGCTGTCGCTTCCGCGGTGTTATCGACCGCCAGCCCGGCCCACAGGCCATAGGCGTGATCGCTGAGGTGCAAGGTGTGGCCAACCAGCGGAAAGACGAACAGAGAGATCGCGCCGAGAGCGAGAATGGCGGCAATGGCGTAAGAGGCGTCTTCGTCGTCGGCTTCGATGGCGCCCTGCGCGGCAATGATGGCGGAGACGCCGCAGATCGACGAGCCAATGGCCAGCAGGCTGGTGAGTTTGGGATTCAGTCCAAACAATTTTCCCAGCAGCGACATGAAAGCGATCGAGAGCAGAAGTTCCGCGGCCACCAGCACAAGGCTAATTCCGCCAAGCTTGGCGACGTCGCCGAGCAGAAACCTTGCACCCAGCAGAACGATGCCCGCCTTCAGAAAGAACTCGTAACTGCCAACTCCCGACTGAAATATCCGTGGCAGCTCGATGGTATTGCCGATGATGAGTCCGATCAGGATGGCCCACAGGACATATTCAATGTTGGGGAGATGCAGATGATGGGCTTTGCCGTAGATGGCGATGGATTGCTCGATCAGCTTGCCGAGGTAGCCGATGGCCGCCAGCAGCAGCACTCCCGGAAGATATTGAGTGATTTTATTGAAGGGACGAAAAGGTTCAACTCGAGGTAATGCCAGCGTTCCCTGTGCCATGCCGTGGTTTCTAAGCTCCCGCAATTACCAGGGAACTCTTTGTATGACTCCCAACCGCACGAGCAACGCCAGGGCGAGTGCGACTACCACAGCCCAGGTATCGAGCGAGAGGCCGCCTGAGGCTGCCTCTGAAGCATTCTTTGCTCTTGCCAAGTTTGTACTCCCTCGCGCGACGCAGACAGGGCTACGGTGCATCACGGCCTGCGCGCCGCAATCCCCTTGATATCACACGGGAGTGTCGATAGGTGAACAACGAGTGTCCGCGTTGGATCACGGTTCTGTTTCGGGAATTGCCAAGCGTGGCAAGAGGGAAGCGGTTGAGCTTTCAAGGCCGTTGGTGCGCGACGATGATGGACTACTTCTCCCAGGCGAAGATGCGCTTCCAGTCGGTCTTCATGCTGATGACGTTCCAGCCCCGGGATTTGGCTTCGTCGTACAACGCCTGGGTGAAGGTACCGATGTCCGATGCCGGCAGCCCAGCGGCAGGGCCATAGGCATATTCGCGCTGCGCGTCATCGTGCAGAACGACCATCATGAGCGGAGCTCCGCCGGAAGCCTGGGCGTATTCCAGCATCTGCTGATCGCCGGTGGAGTTACCGAAGGCGGCCTGGGGATGCTGGCCGGTGAACAGGTAGATGTCCTCGGGCTTGCCGGAGAAGTTGTTGTTCAGCAGCAGCTTGGGCGGGCGGATGAGCACTCCTTCGCCGCTCTGGTTGTAGGTGTACTCGGTTTCGACCGCGGAGCCGATGATTTCTTCGGGAGGCATGCCGTACACCTGCTCGGCGTAGACGCGCACGAAGGCTTGCCCGCCTCCGGTGACGATATAGGTGCGGTAACCGTTGGCCCGCAAAAGCTGCATGACCTCCAGCATCGGCTGGTAGATAAGCTGAGTGTAGGGAAGGTGCCATCGCGAATCCTTGGCGGTGGCGAGCCAGTCGCGGACTTGCGACTGAAACTCCTCAACCGTCGATCCCGGTGTGGGTAGCGACGAAGATGGCTTCAAACTGCTTCGGTGTAAATTTCGACATCCCCACTTTGTCGCCCGCAAGAATGGTCTTAAAGGGCTCGGTAGTCTTCCATTCGGGATGCTGCGGCGCCAGGGCGACCACGCGATCGAAAGCGAAGATCATCTGGGTGTACATAGGATGTTCGACCCAGAGAGTGCCGTCCTGATCGAAGGTCGCCAGGCGTTTGCCGGGAGGCACATAGTTGTGGCTGGAGGCGTCCGTGGTGGTGCGCACGAAGTTGAGGATGGCTTGCTTGGCCGGGCCGTTGTTCCAACTGGGAAGCGGGTCGGTTTGCGCCCATGCCGCCGAAGTGGCCAGCAAAACAAACAGCATCAGCAGGCGGCTCCAGGCAGGAGCATGCTTCCGTAAAGGTCTGATCGACGAGACAGGCTTCGGCACGGTCATCCTCATACTTTCGGCAATCTACTTCAGTCTGTTTAGAACGAAAGTTCCAGTCCGGCCAGCGCACCTTTCTGTACCAGGTGAACACCCACACTGCTGCTCCCATTGTTGACCACCAGGCGAGATCCCAACTGATAGCCGCCGTTGAGGCTGAGGTGTTTGTTGAGCGTTAAGCCAATGGTGTCGGCGGTCGAAACGAAGTTGCCATAGCCGAACAGGTACATACCGTACACATTGCCTTCAACAAACAGGCGCGGCGAGTTCGTCAGGTAGAAGCGGAACTGTGGCCCTGCCACGGGAATAGGCGCCAGCAAGGACCCGCTGCCTGAGACAGCGGCATGGTGCACACCGTCGCCGGTGACCTGGGCCTGCGCGTCCAGCTTGGCGGAGGTATCAAACAGGTCCAACTGCACGCCGATGCCAAGGTGCCCGCGCCGCCGGCGAATGATGTCGTATTGATAGCCGGGTGCATAGAGGTTTGCCTTCAGGCTGGCGTTGGTCACCAAGCCAGCGTCGAAGGTCTGGCCCTGGTAAGTAATCGTGCGATCCAGGGCGATGGTGCGGCTTTGTTGAAAAGGAGCAATGGCAACGTACAAGTGGTTCTTGCGGGTGAATTTCCAATCGACCAGCCCGCTGAAGGTGGAGTAGTTATTGAAAGCCAGATCCTTGTTGATATCGATGTGGTCTTCATGACCCGACCCCTGAATGGTTCCCGAAGGGCTGGAGTAGAACCAGAAGCCGTCGAAGCGGATCTTGTAAGAATCAAAATCCTCGGAATCGTCGGCGTGCAGACGGGGTACAGCGGCGATCGCAAGAAACATGGCCAAAGCGGTGAAAAATATCACCATCCGGTGACGAGAGTGGCGCGAGTTTGTCAGCAAGGAATTGCCTCCCTGGTAGAAGGATAAAACCTTCGTGTGTAGAAAGAATAAGCTTCCGTGGTGCCCTGCGCCATAAGCGTCCTGATTAGGAACTTGGTTCCTACCGCCATCAAAACAAACGAGCAGGCTAGACGAGAAGGTGTTCTCAACGCCCGAAATCGCATTTGCAACGAACAACCCGAAGGGCTGCGCTTTTGCGAAGGGTCGGGGCCATTGCTTCGCTGTCCAGCAGTCCTTACCTGGCTAACCTCTCTGGAAGTTTTACTAGTTTCCCAGATTGGCACCTGGGTGTAGGCTAAGTCCCGCTTTCGTTGACGAACCGGACTGGAACGTTACGGATTTTGGGGAGAGGACGAATGCATTCGGACGGCAGGGTACGCACCGGCTCAACCAGCACCAGAAGGTGAAATGGACCGGCGGCGGTCACCCAGTTTTCGGGTTCTGCTAATTGGGACGCGTCAAGTATTTTTGGCCTCTGTCCGCCCTAAAGTGCCGGGTTAGGCTCGCCTTTCGAGGGTTTGGGGTAGCCCAACTTTAGAAAGAGTAGTACCCAATTAGTGGGGAACATTCAGCTACATAGTCGCAAGAGTTTGCAGTTCATCCAAAAAAGTCACCCTTTTTTAAGGTGTTTTTGCGGAATGTGGATTGCATAGGACTATGTGAAGGCTGTAAGTCTGTTTCTCCGTAGGGAATGTAGCTGGGACTGGAGCTGAACGGATGACAGAGTCAGCCGGATTCCCGTTAGCCGGGGCGAGGTAGCTCGCGGTCACGGGATTTGTGTAGTTTCTGGCGGTTGCGTTATGCCGGATGCGTTGAACGGGCGTTGGCTTGGTTGAAATCAGTAGGTTAGCTGACAAACAGGAAAGCATCCGGGGGTTGATTCAGGGAGAAACTCTGTCGCGCCACGCGGAGCAATCCCGGCCAGAATCGTCAATCTGCGCCCAAGGATCGCGGTTTTGTTTGGCTAGATGAGTCTCTCCATTGCGGGCTTCGGAGGTATTTCTGCTGTCACCTCCAGACCGCAACAGCGGTTCCGGATTTTGAGGGCCGAAGTCTTCATGAAGTGTTTCACCGGTGACCCGAACGGGAGGGAAGGGAATATGCGCAGGACTTTGCTGTTAGGTTTTCTAATTTTCAGCTCCGTGTGTGCGTTCGCGGGGTCTACAAATTTCACCTTCGTCGCTTATAGCGGCGGCGATTGGCAGAACGGTTATCCGTACTACATCAAGCAGACGAATGGCCCGGTTGGGCAGATTTATGCCGTTATGTGCGACGACTACGCGCACGGCGGCCAACCTGGAGATACCTGGGACGCGAACATCACCGACCTTGGCAGCGGGAACCTGATGCTGACCCGCTTCAACAAGTTCGTGCAAGGCCCAACTGCGTTGTCGTCGCTAACTCTGTACGACGAGGCGGGATGGATCCTGCTGCAAACCCTGGGCGAGCCAACCAGCGAGTGGAAAGACATGAACTACGCGGTATGGCACATCTTCGATCCCAACTCTCCCTTAATTGGTGACTCGCAGACCTGGCTGACGGCGGCCGCCAACGAAGCCAAGCTGGGCTTTCCGGGCGTCGACTTCAACCGCGTGTACATCATCACTCCAGTTGACCAGTACAATCCCGATCCGAACTCGATGCAGGAATTCATGTACATCGGCAACGACTCGTCGTTCAGTTCGAAGTACGCTGGAACGACTCCGGAGCCGGGCACGCTGCTGTTACTGGGAACGGGCATGCTGGCCGTCATGCGGCGCCGTTTCTTCAGTTGAGACGTAACATTGTAAGTTGAGATCCCTTCCCTAAGGAATAAACGCTCCCAGGTGCAACTCTTTCTTGCCCCTGGGAGCGTTTCCAGTCATAATTGGTCGTGCACGGATACGCGCTCCACTCTGTTACCGCCGAAACGCTGGCGGACAGGGCTCCCCTAAAAACAAGGGGTCTTCCGGAGCCATTCTTCCCGCGGCACAAATCCCCAAAACAGAGGAATCGATGTCGGCAAAGTACATCTTTGTGACGGGCGGCGTTGTGTCTTCGCTTGGCAAGGGCCTGGCGGCAGCTTCCATTGGCTGCCTGATGGAAAACCGCGGCCTCAAAGTCGCCTTGCAGAAGTTTGATCCTTATCTCAACGTCGATCCCGGGACCATGTCGCCGTTTCAGCATGGCGAAGTCTTCGTCACCGATGACGGCGCCGAAACCGACCTCGATCTGGGCCACTATGAGCGCTTCACCCATAGCAAGCTGACCCGCGACAACAACTGGACCACCGGTCGTATCTACGAGACCATCATCGCCAAAGAGCGGCGCGGCGATTATCTGGGTAAGACCGTCCAGGTCATTCCTCACGTGACCAACGAAATCAAAGGCGCCATGAAGAAGGTGGCGCAGGATGTGGACCTCAGCATCGTCGAAATCGGCGGCACGGTGGGCGATATCGAATCGCTGCCCTTCATCGAAGCCATTCGCCAGATGCGGCAGGAACTGGGCCGCGAAAATACGCTGTTCGTTCACGTGACGCTGGTCCCGTATATCGCCGCCGCCGGCGAACTGAAGACCAAGCCGACGCAGCATTCGGTGAAGGACCTGCTCAGCGTAGGAATTCAGCCGGACATCCTGCTGTGCCGCACCGATCGCTTCCTCTCCAAGGACATCAAGTCGAAGATTGCGTTGTTCTGCAACGTAGCCAATGAAGCCGTGATCACCGCCAAGGATGTGGCTTCGATTTATGAAGTGCCGCTGATGTTCGCCCGTGAGCATGTCGATCGCCTGGTGCTGCAGTATTTGCGCATCGACGCGCGGGAGGCGGACATGAAGCCGCTGGAAGATCTCGTGCACCGCATGTACAACCCACAGGACGAGGTGACGATTGGCATTGTCGGCAAGTACGTCGAATATGAAGACTCGTACAAGTCGTTGAAGGAAGCGCTGGTGCATGGCGCGCTGGCGCACAACCTGAAGCTCAATGTGAACTGGATTGAAGCGGAAGGTCTGGAGCAGAAAGACCAGAGCGTTCAGGCGCAGCTCGAGCATGTGGACGGAATCCTGGTTCCCGGCGGCTTCGGCAAGCGGGGAATTGAAGGCATGCTCAAGGGGATTCAGTTTGCCCGGGAAAACAAGGTGCCCTACTTCGGTATCTGCCTGGGCATGCAGACCGCCTGCATTGAATTTGCGCGCAACGTATGTGGGCTGGAGCAGGCGAATTCCAGCGAGTTCGATCCGGCTACACCGCATCGCGTGATCTATAAGCTGCGCGAATTGCGGGGGGTGGAAGAGCTGGGCGGCACCATGCGCCTGGGTGCCTGGACATGTCAGTTGGAGCCGGGAACGCTGGCCCACGGGGCATACGGCCGCGTCGAGATCAGCGAACGCCATCGTCACCGCTACGAGTTCAACCGGGAATACGAAGGCCCGTTGACCGCTGCCGGCCTACGGATCAGCGGATCAACACCGGACGGTACTTACGTTGAGATTGTCGAGCTGCCCGACCACCCATTCTTCCTGGGCTGCCAGTTCCATCCGGAATTCAAGTCGAAGCCGCTTGAGCCGCATCCGCTCTTCTCCGCATTTGCCAAGGCAGCTTACGAAAATCGGCAGCGGCGCGAGCGGTCGCGTCAGGACGTGGCGGTAGAGATGTTTCACCGTCCGGAGAAGGTCAAACACTAACTCGCTTGCCAGTGCCAGGGAATAAATCTGGAGTCGGGCTGCTCCGGTCGAGCGACACCGTCTGGTCTAGCGATGCGTGCCAGCGTGCTCCACGGGCCATTATCGTCCACTTTGTACATGTGCACAGCGGGCGGATAGGTGAGATAGGGTTCGAGCAGCGCTTTGACTTTGGAGTAGGTAGCGACGTGGTAACGATCTAAGTCTTCGCGACTTTCCCACAAGGACAGAATGAGGATTTTGTCGACTTCGATCTCGTCCTGCAACACCATCACATCGAGCAGGCCGGAGGAGCTTCGCATGATGGGCACAACTTCCTTTTCCATCTTGCGGTCGAGGTCCGGCATCTTTTCGAGTCTTACCTGAAGGGTTAGCACGCGGCCAAACATACTGACTCCTTCCAATTTTTCGAAGTTGCGGCGCCCATTATCTGAGCGTTGAGAGCAAAGTAGCACAAAGAGGTTGCTGTCTAGCACTATCTAGCTGGAGAAGCATCAGAGTAGTATATGGCGTTGTTATCCCGCCTAATTTCATAAGGTTGATGTGGCTTCCAGAAACTTACGATTGGTTTCACGTGAGAACTGTGTACCCACGATAAGTATGAGTGGCTGGGGACGGATGTGCATCTGGTGGAGTGCGCCATTATGATGAACCAAATGACGGAAAGCTTCCTGGTCAGCGACGTAACCATTGGGGGAGGGCAGCTTTTCCTCATCGCGGGTCCGTGCGTGATCGAGAGCGAGGCCCACGCGCTCACGATGGCCGAAGCCATTTCCGCCATTGCCCGCCAGAAGAAGGTGCCGTACGTCTTCAAGGCTTCTTACGACAAAGCTAATCGCACCTCGATTCACAGCTTTCGGGGTCCGGGCCTGGAAGAAGGTTTGCGGATTCTCCAGAAGGTGCGCAGCGATCTGCAAATCCCCGTGTTGACTGACGTGCATGAGGTGGTCGACGTGGCTCGGGTTGCTGAGGCCGTGGATGTGCTGCAAATTCCGGCGTTCCTCTGCCGCCAAACTGACCTGCTGGTGGCAGCGGGGAAGAGCGGCTGCGCGGTGAATATCAAAAAGGGGCAGTTCGTCGCGCCGTGGGACATGCGGCATGCAGTGCAGAAAGTGCGCGACGCCGGCGGCGAGCGCGTCTTTCTGACCGAACGCGGCGCCAGCTTTGGCTACAACAACCTTGTGGTCGACATGCGCTCACTGGCCATCATGCGGAAATTCGCCCCCGTGGTCTTCGACGCCACGCATTCGGTGCAGCTTCCTTCGGCGGGCGCGGCGAGTGGTGACGGCGCGGCGGTCCAAAGCGGTGGTCAGCCGGAGTTCATTCCTCTGCTAGCGCGTGCGGCGGTGGCAGCCGGCGTCGACGGCGTCTTTCTGGAAGTGCACGACAATCCCGCGCAGGCCAAATCGGACGGTGCGAACGCGCTGGATCTGAAGTTGCTGCCCGGCGTGCTGGATCAGCTCATCGCCATTCATTCCGTAATGCATCCGTGAGCGTTCAACCGCGACTTCGCTGGTTCTGTCGGGGCCAGGGTAACGTTACCGCCCCAGTTACCGTCGGCAGGGGCAAAGGGTTCACAAACCAGTGCTTTGGGGGTCCTTTTCTGGTAACGGATTCAATGCCAATTTTCGCGTTTAGGTGGTCGAATAGAGCCCTTTGGCCGTAAAATATTGGGAGTTTCCCGGTTGCTCGCTATCCTCTACATAGGTTTCAGTTGACCGCGATACAGCTCTGTCCAATTGACTGATGGGTTTCAGTCGCCCGCCGCGGCGGACAATAAAAGGAGTCTTTAATTTGCTAAAGAATCACCGTCTGTTCACCTCCGAGTCCGTGACCGAAGGTCACCCGGACAAGATCGCCGATCAGATCTCGGATTCGATCCTCGATGCGTGTCTGAAAGAAGATCCTTACAGCCGCGTGGCTTGCGAGACGTTGACCGCAACCGGCCTGGTCGTTATCGCCGGCGAGATCACCACCAAGGCTTACGTCGATTTCCAGACGCTGGTGCGCGGCGTGGTCGCCTCCATTGGCTACGACAATGCGCTTTACGGCTTCGACTCCAACACTTGCGCGGTCATCTCCAGCATCAACAAGCAGTCGGGAGACATCGCCATGGGCGTTGACACTGGCGGCGCCGGCGACCAGGGCATGATGTTCGGCTATGCGTGCAACGAAAATGCGAATTACATGCCGACTCCCATTTTCCTGGCGCATAAGCTTTGCGAGCGTCTTACCGAAGTCCGCAAGAACGGCACCCTTCCTTACCTCCGGCCCGACGGCAAATCCCAGGTCACCGTGGAATACGACGAGAACCACAAGCCGGTCCGTATTGACGCGGTGGTCATCTCCAGCCAGCACTCCGAGACCGTCAATAACGAGGAGCTGCGCGCCGGACATTCTGAAGCACGTGATTCAGGCTTCGCTGCCGGAAGAAATGCTGGACGAAAACACCAAGTACCACATCAACCCGACCGGACGCTTCGTCATCGGCGGACCGATGGGCGACACCGGACTGACCGGCCGCAAGATCATCGTCGACACCTACGGTGGCATGGGACGTCACGGCGGCGGCGCGTTCAGCGGGAAAGATCCGACGAAGGTTGACCGCTCGGCTTGCTACATGGCCCGCTACATCGCGAAGAACATCGTCGCGGCCGGCCTGGCTGACCGCTGCGAAGTGCAGTTGGCCTACGCTATCGGCGTGGCTGAGCCGGTCAGCGTGCTGGTCGACACCTTCGGCACCGCCAAGATCGACGAAGACGAAGATTGCCGATCTGGTTCGCGCGACCTTCAAGCTGACGCCCAAGGGCATCATGGAGTCATTGAACCTGCGCCGGCCGATCTATCGCAAGACTGCCGCCTACGGCCACTTCGGCCGCAACGACCCCGACTTCACCTGGGAAGCCACCGACAAGGCTGCGGCGCTGCGCGAGCAGGCCGGCCTGGCGGGCGCCTCGCAGCAGAAGAGCGCCAAGGCGAGCAAGTAGGGTTCAGGTATCAGGGCACGACCCTTCGGCTTTGCTCAGGGCAAGCTTTCAGTCGTGCCGTAGCTGCGGTATTCAATCACGGCTTTAGCCGCTGCGAAAGTTGGGCAGGGGCTAAAGCCAGTCTCATGTTTAGCCTTGATCGGCACGACTAAAGTCGTGCCCTGATACAAGGCGGAGTGTGTGGTTGCGTGGCTCGTCGAAATGGCGAATCTCCGATCCCCGCTCGAAACCAGAAACTTGAAACGGTTCTAAGGAGATTATGTCAACTACACCCACTACTCGCGCCGCCGGCGATGTCGCCAATATCGCACTTGCCGATCTGGGCAAGAAGCGTATCGACTGGGCTAACCAGTCCATGAAGGTCCTGCAGATCATTCGCAAGGACTTCATTAAGAGCCAGCCGCTGAAGGGCATGCGCATTTCCGCCTGCCTGCACGTGACAGCGGAAACCGCCAACCTGGCCATTACCCTCCGCGATGGCGGCGCTGACGTCGTGCTCTGCGCCTCCAATCCGCTCTCCACGCAGGACGACGTTGCTGCCTGCCTGGTGCGCGATTACAACATCCCGGTTTTCGCCATCAAGGGCGAGGACAACGACACCTACTACTCGCACATCATGTCGGCGCTGGATCACAAGCCGCACATCACCATGGATGATGGCGCCGACCTGGTGACCATCGCGCTGACCAAGCGCAAAGAAGTTCTGGACGGCGTGATCGCCGGCACCGAAGAGACCACCACCGGCATCATCCGCCTGCGCGCCATGGCGAAGGAAGGCGTGCTGCGCTACCCGATCATCGCGGTCAATGACGCCGATACCAAGCACCTGTTCGATAACCGCTACGGTACCGGACAGTCGACCATCGACGGTATCGTGCGCGCCACCAACTATCTGTTGGCCGGCTCCAAGTTCGTCGTCGCCGGCTACGGCTGGTGCGGCCGTGGATTGGCCAGCCGCGCTCGCGGCCTGGGCGCTGAAGTCATCGTCACGGAAATCGATCCGACGAAGGCGATCGAGGCCGTGATGGACGGCTTCCGCGTGATGAGCATGGAAGAAGCAGCCAAGCTCGGCGACGTTTTCTGCACCGTCACCGGCAACAAGAGCGTGCTGCGCAAGGAACACTTCGAACTGATGAAGGACGGAGCCATCGTTTCCAACTCCGGCCACTTCAACGTCGAAATCGACATCCCCGCGCTGGAAGCGATGTCGTCGTCCAAGCGCACCACCCGCAACTTCGTCGAGGAGTATTCGATGAAGGACGGCCGCAAGATCAACCTGCTGGGCGAAGGCCGCCTGATTAACCTGGCGTCGGCTGAAGGTCATCCGCCGTCCGTGATGGACATGAGCTTCGCCGACCAGGCCCTGTCGGTCGAGTACCTGGTGAAGAACCACAAGTCGCTGGAGAAGAAGGTGTACGTGGTTCCGGAGGACCTGGACAAGCGCGTGGCCAAGCTGAAGCTGGAGTCGATGGGCATCAAGATCGATCGTCTGACTCCGGAGCAGGAAGAATACCTGGCCAGCTGGAGCGAAGGAACGTAAAGCAGGGGCTAGGGATTAGGGAATAGTGATTAGCAGGGCGGCAGCGATGCCGCCCTTTTTCCGTTCGCGAAGCCGACGCCGGATGGGAGAATCGATAGGCCCGCTCTAGCGGCGTTAGCCCACAGCTGACGGCTGATGGCTGGCAACTGCCTCTTTCCCACTACTCACGAACGCCATTACCAGAGCTAACCCCGCCACGCCGATCTGCAGAAATACGCAGGGAGGCCAGCCGCCGGCAATCCATGTCCAACCGGTAACGATCGCGGCCAGGCTACCGCCGATGTAATAGAACGTCACGTAGAGGCCGGCAGCGGAGGAGCGGGCACGTCCCGCGACAATGCCGGTCTGCACCGTTCCCACCGCCTGGTAGATGAAAATTCCCGACGACGCCAGCGCGAGTCCGGTGATAATCACCGGCAGCGAATGCACTAGCGTGAGCAACAGGCCAACCACGGCGAAGCCCAGCGCGATCACCGAGGTCAACCGAATGCCGTAGCGATCCAGGCAGCGCCCGGAGAGCGGCGTGACGATCAGCCCCAGCAGGTAGACGAAAAACACGCTGCCCAGCTGTGCCGGGTTCAGATGGTAAGGTGGCGCGGCCAGGTAGAAGTTGGCATAGGTGAAACGTGCCCACCAGGCACCAGAGCGCCGAAAAGCCCATGCCAAAGACGGCCAGCAGGCGAGGATTTCGCAGGTGCTGCAGGCCTTCGGCGATGGCGTGGGAGTGACTGGCCGCGCGCACGAAGTTCCTGGCACGCGGCAGAGACCGGTGCACGATGATCGCTCCCGCCAGGTTGATCAGCCCGATGGCGAGGAAGGCCTCGCGCCAGGCAAAGTTGTGGGCGACAACGCCAGAGATATAACGTCCCAGAAATCCGCCCAGTACCGTGCCCGAGACATAAGCCGCCATCGCCTGCCCGATCAAGTGGCGGGGAAATTCTTCGTTGATGTACGCCATGATGACGACGATGACGCCGGGAACGAACACGCCCTGCATGAATCGCCAGAAGACCAACTGGTGCAGGGTATGCGAGGTGGCGGCCAGCAGGGTGGGCACGGTCAAGGCATACAGCGAAGGGACGATCACCTTCTTGCGGCCGATGGACTCAGCCAGCAAACCGATAACGGGCGCAGTCAGGGCCATCGCCAGAATCGTTGCGCTGACGGTCAGGCTGACCGCGATGGCGGTGGTGTGAAAGAGCTGCTGTAGATAGGGAAGCAGCGGCTGGGTGTCGTAGACGTTGAGGAAGGTGCACATTCCGGCCAGCATGCAGGCCAGGATGGCAGCTCTAGGCGGCGCGGCCGGTCCGGAGACATCTGCGGCTGAGCTTGGAAGGGACAACATCCATCGTGGAAAAGCCTGCTTGCTTCACTGATGGACGTCATCTCACGGGCGGGGCAGAGAGTCCAACCGAGGATTATAGGACACTGCCGGAGCTTCGGTGAGGGTTACAACAGAACGATGGTCATACCTTTGTTGCCCCGGCCAAGATCAGGGTCGCTCTTCAGACCGGGCAGGTTGCGTAGCAGCTCCCACGAGCGTTCATCCGACTTGCGCCAGTTCTCTCCGAAGATGCAGTCGCGAATCTCGCCCTTGGTGGCCATCTGCCGGAGCGTGGCCTGTAGCGCGAAGCGAAGGTCGCCACCCACGCCGGTCGAACCATAGCCATGTACGACTTTGAGGACTTTAATGCCGGATTGCCGTGCGAGGTTGAGTTCGGCGAGCAGGCGTCCGCGAGCTTCCTCCACGCTGGGCAAGCCGTCCTTCAATACTACGGTTTTGATGGTGGCTGCCATCGGCCACTCCCCTCGGCAGCTTCTGCGAGAACACGATATCATCTCTAACTCGAGGACCCTAGATGAAAGAAATTGCCGCATGGGCACTGGAAACGGCGAAGCTGCGCGGCGCAACGCTGGCGGAGGCCCGCATCGTCGACGAGCGCAATCGCTCGCTGGCCACCAAGAACGGCAAGGTCGGCAGCGCCTCCGACGCGGAGTCGCTGGGCATCGGCATTCGCGTCGTGGCCGACGGAGCTTTCGGCTTCGCCGCCACCGACGACCTTTCACACGACGGTGTGGCCGCCTGCGCGGCCCGGGCGGTGGAGATTGCCAAGGCTTCGGCACAGGTCAAGTCGCAGGAACTGCACATGGTTCCGGAGCCGGCCGCCAAAGCCGACTGGGCGTCGCCCTGCCGGATCGATCCCTTCGGCATCGCGATCAATCAGCAATCTGGAATTGCTGTTCGCCGATCGACGCAGAGCTGCGCAAGGTCAAGGGCGTGACGCTGGCGGAGACCAACATGAACTTCCGCCGCTACGAGCAGTGGTTCTTCTCGACGGAAGGCGCGGAGATTCATCAGACGATCGTCACCTCGGGCGCGGGCTATGCGGCGCACAGTCTTCCAGGGAACGGAGATCCAGAAGCGCTCCTATCCCAATTCCTTCGGCGGACAGTTTCAGAACAAGGGGTATGAGCTGATCGAAGAACTGAAGCTACTGGAGCATGCACCGGAGATTGCGGAGCAGGCGGTCGCGCTGCATTCGGCCGATCAATGTCCCGGAGGACGCTTCGACATCATTCTCGATTCTTCGCAGCTCGGCTTGCAGATTCACGAGTCGGTTGGCCATCCCATCGAACTGGACCGCGTGCTGGGCATGGAAGCCAATTTTGCCGGCACGTCGTTCCTCACGCTCGACAAGCTGAACGAGCTCAAGTACGGGAGTGACCTCGTAAACGTCGTAGCCGACGCCACGGAGGCCCACGGGCCCGGGCTGGGAACCTTCGCCTACGACGACGAAGGGGTGGCCGCGCAATGCACGCCTATCATTACCGATGGCCTGTTCACGGGATATCTGACATCGAGGGATACGGCTGACGCAATTCATGCCTCCCGCAGTGGGGGATGTCTTCGCGCCGAGAGCTGGAATCGCCTGCCCATCGTTCGCATGACGAACGTGAGCATTCTGCCGGGCAAATCGCCGCTAACTCTGGAGCAGCTCATTGCCTCCACCGACCACGGGATTCTGATGGAGACCAACCGTTCGTGGTCGATCGACGACAAGCGTTACAACTTCCAGTTTGGCTGCGAGATCGGCTGGGAGATCGTCGGTGGCAAGCGGGGACGCATGCTGAAGAATCCCTCGTATTCGGGCATCACGACGGAATTCTGGAACTCGATGGACGCGATTTGCTCGCGCGATGAGTGGACGCTGTGGGGCACGCCGAACTGCGGCAAAGGCCAGCCGCAACAAGTGATGGGTACCGGCCACGGCGCCGCGCCGGCACGGTTCCGCAATGTCGAAGTTGGTGCGGCTTACAAAGGGAGCGAGTAGCGATGTGAGCACTTAGCATTCAGCCGTCAGCGCTCAGCGTTCAGAATGCGGCTAGTAAGATTAGGTAGCGCCCTGAGGAGAAAGAAATGAAGAATTTCAGGGACCTGCACGTGTGGACGAAAGCTCACGCCGTGACTTTGAGCCTGTATCGCCTGACTGGGCGTTTCCCGAAAGATGAGTTGTTCGGGCTGACTTCGCAGATACGAAGGTCAGCGGCGTCGATCGGCGCCAATATCGCCGAAGGTTGTGGCCGTAGTGGAAATGCTGAGTTCCATCGCTTTCTTCAAATCGCATCCGGATCCGCGAGCGAACTCGAATACCATCTGCTGTTGGCGCGAGACTTAGGATACGTAAAGACGGACGATTATGACGAGAGCAGTACCGCGGTCGAGGAAATCAAGAAGATGTTGTCTTCGCTGGCCCGTCGAGTCGATTTCGAGCGATCACGATCGGCGTGCCGAGCTGGCAAGTGAACTTCAATGGATGAGAAGCTGAATGCTGAGAGCTGACTGCTGAATGCTGACCCACGACCGAGCCGCCGACATCTTCGACAAACTTCGCCGCCACAGCACTGCCGACGAGATTGAGCTGCTGATCTCAGGAGGGCGCAGCGCGCTTACCCGCTTCGCCAATAACACCATCCATCAGAACGTGGCGGAAGAGGAATATCACATCTCGCTGCGGACGTCGTTTGGCGAGCGCACGGCGCGGGCGTCGACCAACAAGCATGACGACGAGAGCCTTCGCCGTTTGGTGCAATCTGCCGAGACCCTGGCAAAGCTGCAGCAGCCGGAAGCGGGTCTGCTGCCTATGCCAACGCCGCAAGAGGTTGCGCAAGTATGCCGCAGGCGCAACGGCTGCGCCGGTGAAGCGCTTCTTCGACAGCACGGCGCGACTGACGCCGCAAGACCGCGCCAACGCAGTCGCGCAAATGGTGGATGTCGCCAAGAAACATGCGCTCACCACCGCGGGAGTTTATTCCTCGGCGGAAGTCGTCGAGGGCATCTTCAATTCGCGCGGCGTGACCGACTGGTATGAGCAGACGCTGGCCGAAGTTTCCATGACCTTGCTGGATGACAACTCTTCCGGCTGGCAGAAGGCTAATTCTCCTGATGCGACACAGCTTGACCCAGCTCGGCTGGCCGAAATCGCAGCGGAAAAGGCCATCGCTTCAAGGAATGCTAAGGAGCTTCCGCCCGGTAAATACACCGTGATCCTGGAGCCGGCCGCGGTACTCGACGCCGTCGGCTTCATGTTCTGGGACTTCGGCGGGGCGGCTTTGCTGGAGCAGCGCTCCTTTCTGAACGAACGCATCGGCACGCAGTTGTTTGGCGAGAACATTACGGTTTGGGACGATGTTTACCATCCGCTGCAGACGGGCGTTCCGTTCGATGGCGAAGGCATGAAGCGGCACCGGCTGAAGCTGATCGACAGGGGAGTGGTTACGGCGGTCACTTATGCGCGCGCCAGCGCCAAGGCAATGCAGGCGTCGGACATGGTTCAAAAGGTTGGGACGGTTGTTCCTACCGGGCACGGCTTCCCGCTACCTAACGAAATTGGAGAAGCGCCGCTAAACATCGTTTTCGCCGGGCCGCCGGCGGGGCAGGCCCAATCGATCGACCAGATGATAGCCTCCACGGAACACGGCATCCTGGTGACGCGTTTCTGGTACATCCGCGAGGTTGATCCCTACGAGAAAATGATCACCGGCATGACCCGGGACGGTACTTTCTTGGTTCAGGACGGGAAGGTCCGCGAAGGCATTCGCAACTTCCGCTTTAACGAGAGTCTTATCCACATGTTACAGAACGTGGAGGCCATGGGTGAGCCGGTTCGTTCGACCGGCGAAGAGTCCATGGACATGGTGGTTCCTGCCATGAAAGTACGCGACTTCAACTTCACGGAAGTCACCAAGTTCTAAGCCGCACGCCAGCCGGCTCAGAGACTTGCGGCCCGTGAGAACCGTTGGCCGCGACGGCTTCACGGTTTCCGTTGCAGTGTCGTACCGCAAAAGAATTTTGTTCGGAATGAAAAATTTGTAGTGGCGGTAATCCCACTTAGTGGTACTTTAGTAACAATCCACCGGGCGCCACTCGGGGTATGCTATTCGCGGTACAAAGATCATGTCTGCTGGCCATCAATTCGATCTCCGCAATTCGATTCGATTCCCGTTGCATCTTCAGGTCACTCTGAAAACGCCAGCGGGTGAAATCCATGCCCAAACCACCGATATTTCTTCGGGCGGAATTCTGTTCCAAATCGATACGGAAGTCGAAGTAGGCTCACCGGTAGAGTTTTCGATTGAAATGCCGGTCGAGGTCCTGGGGACCAGTAATCCTGTGCTGGTGATGTGTATCGGCAGAGTGGTGCGCTGTGCGGAGGAAACCTCAGGCAAGAGCGTGGCGGTGGTGATCGATGAGTACCACTTCAAGCGGGTCTAAAGACAGTCGTTGGAACAACCGGATGTTGCGGCATGCAGGCGAACAAGGTGCCACTTCATCGGCGACGCCGATTTCGGCGGTAGAATCGCGTCCGATCAGGATCATCCTGGCGGATTCGGAAGCAATCTTCCGCGTGGGAATGAGCAAGATTCTCGCGCTGCAGGAAGACCTGGAAGTCGTCGCCCAGACGGAAACCCTACTCCAAACATTGAACACCGTGTCGACCACTCCGGCCGACGTCGTCCTGTTTGAGGCTGGGCTGGCCCCGAACCCGGCCGACGCCATCAGCGAAGTGGCGCGGCGCGCCCTGCCCGGAGCGAAGCTGATTCTGGTGACACAGCGTGCCGGGGAACAGGAGACGGTGGACTATCTGCGCCGGGGTGTACGCGGCATCCTGGCCCGTGCCGTATCACCCGATCTGCTGGTGCGCTGCGTTCGCAAAGTCGCTGCCGGCGAAACCTGGCTCGATAAGCAGGGTGTGAATTGGGTCATCGAAGCGTACCGCACCCAGGCTTTGCAGGGAACCGCGCCGCAGCAACAGCTCCGTCTCAGCGAGAAGGAGATGATGATCATCAGTGGAGTGACCCAGGGCATGAAGAACAAGGACATTGCCCGCGAGGTTGGTACCACCGAGCAGGTAGTGAAGAACTATCTGCGCAAAATCTATGACAAGCTGCAGGTTGCCGATCGCCTGGAGTTGGCCCTCTACAGCATGCATCATCGTCTGCTGGACGGATACGTGTTTCCGGGCTCGACCAATGGAACCGGACTTTCCGAGATGTCAGCCGCTGCCGCAGCGCCTGCTTCAGGGTCGCGTCCTAACGGCAGCGGAGCCGATCACTCTTCGCCACAGGAGCTCTCCGCGCTGCCGCCAAAAGAGGGATAGCGCCATCGGTTTGGGTGTGAAGGGTTGGCTCGTTCGACCTGCGTCGTGGGGCACAGCTTCGCCCAGGTTGTCGCAATTGTGAGCGTGCGATAGTGTGATTAGTTCGAACTTATTCGAATTGAGGCACACATGCGCACCAGTAAATACTGCTTCACCCTGATCTCATCCTTCGCACTGGTCTTATCACTTGCCGTTGCTGCATCGCTCAACGCCCAGACTACGCCAGCGCTCTCCCCGCAATTGCGAGCCAGCGTCGATGACATTGCCAATCAGGTATTGAAGACGACCGGCGTGCCCTCTGCGTCCATCGCGATCGTGCAGGACGGAAAGATTGTCTACAGCGCAGGCCTACGGTTCGGCCCGGCTCGATCCACAAACTGCGGCCACGCCCGCGATGCGCTACAGCATTGGCTCGATCAGCAAGCAGTTCACCGCTGCTGCCATTTTGCTGCTGGTCGAGGAAGGGAAGCTTTCGCTCGATGATCCGGTGTCGAAATACATCCCGGACCTGACGCGAGGAAATGAAGTCACCATCCGGCAGCTGCTGTCGCACACCTCGGGATACCAGGATTTCTGGCCGCAGGACTACGTGCCGCCGCTGATGCTGCAGTCCATCACTGCTGACGGCATCATGGACCGCTGGGCGCGCAAGCCGCTGGATTTCGATCCGGGAACGAAGTGGCAATACAGCAACACGAATTACGTGATTGCGGGCGCCATCGTGGAGAAGGTTTCCGGCATGCCGCTGCTGCAACTGCTGAGTCAGAAGGTGTTCACTCCGACCGGCATGACCAGCGTCTCCGACACGGACAAGAACAAGCTTCCTCCGACCGACCCGGGCGGCTATTTCCGCTATGCGCTGGGCCCGCTGCATCCGGCGCCCAAAGAGGGACGGGGCTGGATGTTTGCCGCCGGTGAACTGGCCATGACCGCGGAAGACCTGGCGAAGTGGGACATCTCCATCATCAACCAGAGCGTGCTCAAGCCGGCTTCGTACCGCGAAATGGAAACCGAGGTGGTGCTGAAGAACGGCGTGGGGACGCGCTATGGTCTGGGCGTGTTCGTGATGAACGACAAAGGGCATCGCGAACTGGAGCACAATGGCGAGGTCTCGGGCTTTACGGCCGAGAACATTGTGCTGCCCGACGATAAAATCGCGGTCGTTGTTCTAACCAACCAGGATGCCGCAGAAGCTGAGTCGGAAATCGGCAATCAAATAAAAGATCTACTGGTGAAGGCGGCGGCTCCGCAAGATCCCAAGCAGGATGCGGTTATGCGGAAGGTCTATGACGACTTGCAACAAGGCAAGATCGACCGCACGCTGTTCACTGACAACGCCAACTCATATTTCACCGAGCAGGCGCTGAAAGATTACGCTTCCAGCCTGGGACCGCTGGGCGCGCCGCAAGAGTTTACCGCCGCACGAACCTCGAGCCGCGGCGGCATGACCGCCAGGATCTACCAGGTGAAGTATCCCAGCAAGAAGCTGGTGATCATCATCTACGAGATGCCGGATGGCAAGATCGAGCAATACCTGATCGCGGAACAGTAAGAGCGTGAAGGGAAGTGGGATGCTATTGGCTGCAGGAGAAAGCATCCTTCCTGAGATAGTTGTCACCACCGACCCGTGGGGAGCCGGTTACATCGCGATATACTGATAGCCAGAGGATGGCGTGAGTTCACAGCAGAAAACGTTTTACATTGAGACCTTCGGGTGCCAGATGAATTTCCACGACTCGGAGAAGGTCGTGGGGACCTTGATCTCCGAGGGCTACCAGCAGGTGCAGGCCGAGGAAGACGCCGACCTGATCTTCTACAATACCTGCTCGATCCGCGATAAAGCCGAGCAAAAGGTCTTTCACCGCCTGAACGACGTCAAGAAGCTGCAGAAGGCAGGGAAGCGCTTTGCCGTTCTGGGATGCGTTGCCCAGCAGGAAGGCGAGAAGATCTTCGAGCGCGCGCCCTATGTCTCGCTGGTAGCCGGCTCCGCTTCGTACCGTAATCTGCCGGCCATGCTGGTGCAGATCGAGTCGGGAGCGACCCGCGTCACCGGCCTGGACGACCGCCAGACCGACCAGACCTTCGAGACCGAATTTACCGCGCGCAATAATCCTCATCGCGGCTATATCACCATCATCGAGGGCTGCGACAAGTTCTGCGCCTACTGTGTAGTGCCATACACCCGCGGTAAGGAGCGCAGCCGCACCTCGCAGTCGGTGATCGATGAGGCACAGCGGATGGTCGACGAGGGTTACACGGACATTCAATTCCTCGGGCAAAATGTTAACTCTTATCGCGATCCGCTTGGAAAGAAGACGTTTGCCGAATTACTGACCGCGGTTGGCGAGCTCGACGGGGTTCGCCGCGTACGCTTCACCACGTCGCATCCCCGCGACTTTACTCGCGACATCGTGGACGCCATCGACGCGGTGCCGACGCTGTGCGATCACGTCCACTTGCCGGTGCAAAGCGGCTCGTCCCGGGTGCTGGCCTCGATGTTTCGCGAGTACACCCGCGAACAGTATCTGGAGCGCATCGCCTGGATGAAGGGAACTCGCAACAAGGAAATCAGCATCACGACCGACACCATCGTCGGGTTTCCGGGCGAAACCGAAGCCGAGTTCGAAGAAACCATCAGCCTGCTGGATGAGGTTGGGTACGATGGCGTGTTCTCGTTCATGTACTCCCCACGGCCGAATACGCCGTCACTCCAGTACATCGATTCAGTTCCGGAAGCAGAGAAGTCACGCCGGCTACAGGTGCTTCAGGAGCATCAGCGCGAGCTGCAAAGGCGCAGCTACACCAGGCACTTGGGGCAGATTATTGAAGTGATGGTCGAGGGCAAGAACTCGTGCCCGCGGACAGATGATGGGGCGCACCTCGCAAAACAAAACGCTCAACTTCACTGTCGGTAGCCACGTCGAGCCGGCGATTGGCTCGTACGTGAATGTCGAAGTGACAACCATCTTTCCCAACAGTCTTTTAGGAAAGATGGTGGGCTAAGCATTCGAGAAGCATTGCGTTTCGTAGGGAAAAGGGAGTATCAAAGGGCAAGGACCTGGGAGGGACCACGATGGAAGTCGAAATGAAGATCCGCGGGCTGACGATGGACCCGGTCACGAATATGCCCATCGTGGTGCTGAAGGAACAAAGCAGCGACACGGTTCTACCGATCTGGGTCGGCGTATACGAAGCGAACGCCATCGCCATGGAGATTGAGAAGACCACCACGCCTCGTCCCATGACCCACGACCTGCTGAAGAATTTACTGGTGGGACTGGACACCATCGTCCGCAAGGTGGTGGTGACCGAGCTGCGCGACGACACCTTCTTTGCCGTGATCTGGCTGGAGCACGAGGGCGAGAGTATCAGCATTGATTCGCGGCCGTCCGACGCGCTGGCGCTGGCCCTGCGGGTCGATTGCCCGATCTTCGTCGAGGACGATGTGCTTAAGAACAGCAAGTTGACCAACACGGTGAACGACCGCGCCTCCAGCGAAGAGCTGAGCAAGTGGCTGGAGAACCTGGGCGAAGACGATCTTGGCCGTTACAAGATGTAACCATGCCCGATCCTGCGGAACAGTTGCAGCGAATCTACCTGGCGGGCTTTGAGCTCGAAACCTTCGACCGTTACCCGAACTCCGTCGGCGTAATCCGCGACGGATGCATAGCCTTATTGCGGCCGACGCCCGGCGGCTTGCAGTTCATCGGCACGCCGGGGTGGCGCATGGGCGAGGTGATGGGCGTCCTGGTCGCCAAGAACGGCAGGGACGTCTTCCAGGCCAAGTCTGAGGCGGTGGATGCTACTCCAGAGCGGCTGGAGACCCTGCGCCGGTTTAAGGAAGAGCTCGACCAGCTTCTGGCGGCGACGGCCTAGAAGCGGCTAGCGCGCGAGCTTAAGGCAACACATCCGAATTTGCTCATCGTGTAGATATTTCAAACGTGGTGGAACTCTAATTCATGGCACCGGATTCGCGACTGGCGATCTGACAGTTCGCTATCGCGCCCAGTTGCTTGACCGTGCGGATTGGTTGCTGCAGGAGGGCAGGCGGCGGTACATCAGTGCCGTCTGCGGTACCGCTCGTCCTGACATGTCTCCCCCACAACGGAAGCCTTCAGGGTGCCAGAACTACTTGATCATCCCGACTGGACTGCCCTCATTCCTTAAGAGCATCTGTATCCGAGCGCTCAGCCCTTTACTCCGTACGCTCGCCGCAAAGGTTCCAGAAGCTCGGGAATGATCTTGTAAATCCATTCGTCTGCTTCAACACGATATTCGTACCACGTGCGTGGGCCACCAGCCTTCACCATATTCTTGGTCAGCGAACCTCCGACGCCTGCATAATCGTGCTGGTTGGCTACCCCGGCTGCGTTCCAAAGGTCGGTTAACTTGATCTCGCCATCCTTGGCCTTGAGCCAGGCCAACATTGCGTTCTTCTGTCCCGGCCTACCGGCCGCAGCCGTTCCAGCTACGAATTGTTGGAACTTCACAGATGTTTGATCCCACGCCGTGCTGCCATTTACTTGCGCTGGTTGGGGGGAGGGCGCGGTGATGGCAGTCGGGAAGACCTGCGTGAGAATCCGGGTGATTTGTTCGTCAGAGCCCTCGTAGTGGACAACAGTTACCTTAGGCATAAGTTTCTCCGTGTCATGATGTTTAGTAAATAACATATGTAATAAGCAATAACTAAGTATAACAAGTGATACGGCAATTACAAGTGCCTCCCGCCAAACTGGTGGACGGGGAGGGTTTCCGAGCGAGTCTTTTATGGCGTCAGCAGAACTCTAGACCGCCGTCTTAATATTGGCCGATACCTCATTGTCGCTTGAGTGCTATCGCGCGGAATGAGTCGTATTCCGCGGCCATTGCCCGACCATCAGCAGTCGCAAGACTCCGAGAATGCAGAGGCGCGATGGGCACATTGACGTAGTTTGTGTCATGTAGTAAAGTGGTGCTGTCTTTATGGAGGGACAATGACTTCTGTCAAGGCGGCTCTTACGGTGACCCTCAAGGCTGATGAGGTTGTCGTTGCGGAGATCCAGGACCCAGTTCTGTGGCAGCGAATCCTAACAGCTATCAATAACGGAAAATCTACGCTCGGCCCGAGTGAGGAGTCGGTCGACGGTGGCGGAGCGGCGGCCGAAAAGGGCATAGTCGGCGATGGAAGTGGAGGCGGAGCATCTCCACTAGACAGTCTGGCTGCTCAGCTCGGGGTGGAGCCGTCTTTCGTTGAAGGGGCGTGCTCGCCCGGTAATGAGTCGCCCTACATGCACCTCGACTTGCATTGCTGGGAAGAGATGAAGAAGCAAGTCCCTCCCCGAGGCATTACGGCTATCTCCCCGATCATTGTGCCAGCAACGTTGCTGGGACTGTGGTTTCGGAAAGCAGGCCTCGGTAATCCTACGCAGGCGCAGGCTCAGGCGGTTCTGGCCACCATTAATACCTCTGACAGGAACGCAAGCCGCGCAATCCAGAACACAAGCTGGCTGCAGGGACGACCCGGGGGACAAATCGTGCTAAACCCTGCGGAGATTTCAAAGGCGGTGAAATTGGCGAAGTGTTTTTGTTCCAAGGACTGGACTGGATGGAGCCAATGAACCAAGTTTTAGTGTAGGACTCACTCTTGACGCCTACTGAGTTTCTTCGGCTAATCGAGAACGACAAGCTGGGGTCGATCGACCGCGCACTCGCACTTCTTTGGTTTGTAGGAAGGAATGACCCAACCCAAGGGCTGAGCGCAAACGCTATCTGTACCCAAGTGGAAACAGCGGGGCATCCGAAGCAAAACCGTACTCGACTCGAACAACAACTCCGAGTTCACCGCGGCACCAGTAAAGCAGGCGGCAGCGCATGGCGATTACATCCTCGCGTTCGACGTGAATTGGATGGGAAATACGAGTTTGCTCTCCAGCCCAAGCCTCTGGCTGCTTCAGACAGCGTATTACCGATGGATCTCTTTGTCAGGACCAGGGACTACATCGAGCGGGTAGTCGAGCAGATCAATAAGTCCTATGATGCGCAACTATGGGACTGCGCGGCTGTCATGTGCCGTCGACTCCTCGAAACATTGATCATTGAATCCTACGAGAAAGCTGGGCGTGCCTCTGAAATCAAAGGGAGCGATGGTCACTTCTTGATGCTCAATGGTTTGATCGGTGCCTTAGAGAAGGATACAAAGCTTTCGTTGGGGCGCAACGCGATGAAGGGCTTGAGAGATTTCAAGCAGCTAGGTGATCTGTCCGCTCACAACCGCCGGTTTAATGCCCGTGCGAATGATATCGACCGGGTGCGGGACGGTCTACGAGTGGCCGCCGAGGAGTTGCTTCATCTCTCCGAACTGATCAAAGCGGCTGCCGTTCCGTCCGTCACGACGTCGATCGGTTCGTCCTCGACTGTTCCATCAGAAGCCATAGAGGCATAATGAGCGCAGCGGCAACGCCTGCACTTTTCCTTGCGCTTGCATTGTTTTCTGGATTCAGCGAGCGGTTTACTCAACAAGACGTTGGGTCGAAGGCTGAAAGATAGCGAAGTAGTCAGGGAATTAATCTCCTCGACTGATGGTTCGTTTCACAAGCTCCGTGTCAGATAGGGGTGACACGCTATGAGAGTCGCTGCCATGAAGTCCGAGTTCCGACAAGAGGTCAAGGCCCGGGAGGGCTTTGGTTTAGGATCGTGCAAGGTATTTAACATAATATATGTTATCGGACACTACATCAGGCGAATGTAGTTGATGCGTTTTCACCAGCCACGCCCCCAAGTAGCTGCTCGGGTAACGGCCAGCCACACTGCTTCAGATCAGCACGACTTTGGGATGGAACAGCGTTCCGGCCACGCGGCTTGCCAGGCACACCAACTCCGACTGCCCTTCGAACACCTTCACCCACTTTGAGCGGGACATTTCCGGCAAGTTGACGCTACGTCCGTGACGAATCTTGGCCACATCCTCTTCTGAGGCGGTCACGCATGGAATTTCGGGCAGAACGCGGCGCGGATGGACAACCAGGTCGTCCAACAGGCCGGCAGTTACAGCGTCGATAATTTGGTCGAGCGTGTGGCTGTTTTCCAGGGTAAATTCCGCTACCGCTGTCCGCCTCAGGCTGGCCAGGTGGGCGCCGATACCCAGCTTCTGGCCTAGCTCATGGGCCAGGCTGCGGACGTAGGTTCCGGAAGATACCCGGCACACGAAGCCCACCAGGTCTCCATCCAGTCGCGTCAGGGTGAATTCCTTCACCTCGACTTCGACTGCCTTGAGCTCGACTTCCTGCTTCTTGCGAGCGAGCTTGTAAGCTGGGACACCCTGGATCTTCTTGGCGGAAAATGGCGGTGGAACCTGCTGGATACAGCCCAGGAAACCAGAGCTGATCGCGCGCAAATCTTCAAGCGTTACTTGAATTGCCTGGGCAGGGCCGGAAGGATCGCCTTCTGCATCATAGGTGTCGGTGGCAACACCGAGGCGGATCGTACCTTCGTAGACCTTCTCCGAAGCTCCGTAAAACTGGCAGAGTCGTGTCATGCGCCCAATGACCAGGGGTAAGACGCCAGTCGCCATGGGGTCGAGCGTACCGAGGTGGCCAATGGAGCGCTCGCCGAGTATGCGGCGCGCTTTGGCTACGACATCGTGGGAGGTCCAGCCGGAGGGTTTGTCCACAACCAACACTGCATTGAGCGGCATCCTTCTGCTATCGTGGAGGTTCGAAGGTTGTTTGGTCAAATCGCCGGCGACGGCTCGACCGGCATCCTCGATGAGGGAAGCCGCTTCCCTGCCGTACCAGCCCAGACGCAGCTATGATTCCACTGAAAGACGACGCACCCCGGGTTGGCACGCCCTACGTTACCTATGCTCTGCTGGCGCTGAATACCCTCGCGTTTTTCTTCGAGATATCGCTCAACTCCGCCAGCCGCCAAGCGCTCATCTTCACCTTTGGGCGTCGTACCCGCACGGTTCACGGTAGTGCTGTTCAACCACGGCTACGTGCCGTGGGACCTGGTTTCCGGGCTGGGGACGCGCTTCGTGCCGACGGCGGCCGCCGTGCTGCCGATTTTCACCTCCATGTTTCTGCATGGCGGATGGCTGCACCTCATCTTCAACATGTGGGCGTTGTGGATCTTTGGCGACAACGTGGAAGACTACATCGGCCACTGGCTGTATCTGGTGCTGTACCTGGTGTGCGGCGTGGCAGCGGCGCTACTCCACACGCTGTTCAACGTTGGTTCAACCGTACCCAGCGTGGGAGCCAGCGGAGCCATCGCGGGAGTAATGGGAGCCTATTTCATTTTTTATCCCCGCGCTCGGGTGCTGACCCTGGTGCCGTTTTTCTTCGTGTTCTTTATGTGGCTGCCGGCGTGGATCGTGCTGGGCTACTGGTTTGTAGCGCAATTTCTCAGCGGAGCGGCGACGTCCATCTCAGCCCACGGCGGGAATTCCAGCGGCATCGCCTTCTGGGCCCACGTGGGAGGCTTCATTGCCGGAGTGCTGCTCATCAAGCTCTTCCCTGCTCGCGCCCGGCGGTATCATTACGGGCTGTAGAAGGCAGCAGTTGGCCCTTGGCGGTTAGGGCTTGGCAAATGCCGGAAGAAGGCGTGGTGCACGAGCCTGACGAAAAAGCGCGAGTACTGGATGACTGCGAAGCGAGCAGAACCGTTAGGACACGCCGCTCGACTGGAGACGGTTTAGCCAAGAGCTAAACGCGAGGTCAACCGCCAAATGCTAACTGCCCAGGTGCCGTTTTTTTAACTAAATTCCGTTGCCGTTCTTGGCGTGGATCAGGGAGAGGAATTCCTGACGCGTCTGCTGCGCGCGGAAAGCGCCCAGCATGGACGAGGTAACGGTGGCGGAGTGCTGCTTTTCCACGCCACGCATCATCATGCAGAGATGGCGCGCTTCCACGACCACTCCGACACCCAGCGGCTGAATCACCTTCTGGATGGTTTCTGCAATCTGAACCGTCAGACGCTCTTGAACCTGCAGCCGGCGGGCGAAAACCTCCACCAATCGCGCCACTTTGCTCAAGCCCAGAACTTTGCCTTTGGGGATGTAGGCGATGTGCACCTTGCCGAAGAATGGCAGCACGTGATGCTCGCACAAGCTGAACATCTCGATGTCTTTGACGATGACCATCTCGTCGTAATCGACGGTAAACAACGCGTCCTTGAGAATTTCTTCAGGATCTTCGCGATATCCCTTGGTCAAATCATGCAGCGCCTTGGCATAGCGTTCGGGCGTCTTCAGCAGGCCCTCGCGATTGGGGTCTTCGCCCAGGCGCAGCAGCATCTCGCGCGCAAGCTCTTCGAAGCTGGCGCCAGTAAGAGTCGGACTATCGATGGCGTTTGTCATGGTAAGCAACTAAGCAATTAGCGACCAGTTTGAGCTACAGCTCTGCGAGTCGCTTTTGTATCGGCGCAACATGCCGAGTTTCCCATGCGACCGCGCACTAAATCCGAAGCTGCGCGCCGCCGGCGTATTCGAAGCTGTTCATCATGGTTTCTTCCAACTTTACTTTTTCCAGATGAGCAGCCTTAAAGCTTTGCTTCAGAATGTTGAAGATCACTTCGCTCAACGCTTCCGTAGTAGGAACATCCGAGGCGAACTCGGGACACAGGTTCAGGTTCATATGGTCGAAGCGCTCCAGTATCTCGCTGCGCACCGTGGAGTCCAGGTCTACCAAGTTGCAGACCATCCCCGTAGCCGGATCGACCTGGCCGCTTACCGTTACTTCGAGCGTGTAGTTGTGCCCATGTCCGTGCGGGTTGTTGCACTTGCCATAGACTGTGCGATTCTCCGCCGCCGACAGCGCGTCGGTATGCAGCCGGTGCGAGGCCGAGAAGACATAGCGCCGATTCAAGTAAGCCTTCATTCTTCTCCGTAGAAGTCGACAAACAGATCGGGCAGCTCATACACCCGCACGCGGTGCAGTTGCGCAACCTGCAACTTGCCTTGCAGGCGATTCCAGATGGCAATCGCCAGGTTCTCGGTGGTGGGAATCTGCCGGGCGAATTCCGGCACCTCTTTGTTCAGGTGGCGGTGGTCGAGCGCATCGATGACTTCGCGGTTCAAGATTTCCTTTAAGTCTTTGAGGTCGACGACGAATCCAGTCGTCGGGATCGATCTCTCCCTTTACCGTGACTTCCAGCGTGTAGTTATGACCGTGGCCGTTGACATTGGCACATTTGCCAAAGACGCGCCGGTTCTCCTCCTCGGTGAAATCTGGATTGTGGTAGTAATGCGAGGCCGAAAACTCACACTTGCGGGTTAAATAGACCATACTCTCCTGCGACCGGACTGCTTAGGAACGATGCGGCTCTTGCGGCGCCACCGCTTCGACGAGATCCGCCGGTTCCCGGCTTGGCACACCACCTGCGTACTCTCGTCCTTTCCATCGTACCGAACCTCGCTTATGTGAGATGTCGGAATTAAGTAAAAGGAGCGCAAACAATGGTAATCCCAAGATGGCGGCTGCACTGGACAGCGCGTCGAAATGGGCGCGCCGAATGCGGAGGAAAAAGTTCAGCAGCAGAATTCCGTCCAGGACGAGAGCGATACCAGCGTACAAAACTTCACCTTGCGTCCACTTCCAGCAAGCCAGCCCGGCACATGCGGCGATCAGGAGAAACTCCGCCGTCGGCGCAACGCCAGGCTTCTTGGTTGGGGAAACAACAGCGCCAGGTTCTTGGTCCAGCCCTCCCACATCTGCCCGAAGGTGCGATACATCCTGGTGCTCACGGCGTCAGAGACGCGGAACTGCAGCTTGTAGCCCGCCCGCTTCACTCGCTTGGCCAGTTCCACATCCTCAAGAATAGCTGTAGCCACCGCGGCGTGTCCCCCAACGGCGTTATAAGTATCGCGGCGGATGAGCAGGTATTGGCCATTGGCTGCGGCTATGGGCGACTTGGGATCGTTCACGTCCTGAGGGCGATAGGTGGCTGCCAACTCGGCAAAGATGACCGGCATGAGCGCGCGTTCGGCCAGGCTGTGAACTACCTGCCGTGGGGAGTACGACAGCAGGGCCGCGTCCAACTGTTGCGCTTCTTTTAACCCGCTAGCGATGGAGTTCGGCTGGTGGCGGGTATCGGCGTCGGTGAACAACAGCCAGCGGCCTCGCGCAATCCTGGCGCCGCTCCAGACCGCGTTGCATTTGCCGCTCCAGCTTGCGGGCAACGGGTCGGCCGAGATCACAATAATGGGAAACTGGGCGGCGATGGCGCGGGTAGCGTCCGTGGAATGGTCGTCGACGACGATAATTTCATAGGCCACCTCTTCCTGGCCCACCAGCGAGCGCAGGCATTCAGCCAGTCCGGCTTCTTCGTTGCGGGCGGGCACGATCACGGAAACTTCTGGATCTGGGAGGGCGTTCATCTGTGCTTTCCTGCCCGCTTAGTTGCAGTGCGCATGTACCCTCTTCCGATTATTATAGGGGGGTGAAGTGTTTCGTCTCGTGTCTCACCCTCGGTAGCCTATTGCTGCTGGCCGGTTGCAACAGTGGCTCGCATCCTCCGCGCATCGGCAGCGCCGCACCCGACTTCACTGTGACCGATTCGCAGCACACGGTAGCCCTGAACCAATTCCGCGGCAAGCCTGTCCTGCTGAACTTCTGGGCGACCTGGTGCCCACCCTGCGTGGAAGAGACGCCGTCGCTCATTCAATTGCAAAAGCAACTCGGCGACAAAGTCACCATCCTGGCGGTGAGCGAAGACGCCGACGACGCTGCCTACCGGCAGTTCGTTCGCGACCATAATGTTGATTTTCTTACGGTTCGTGACCAGCGGAACACTAACGAGCTGTATGGCACGTTCAAGTTCCCCGAAACATTCGTCATCGACCGTGACGGCAAGATCGTGCGCAAGTTCATTGGCGCCACCGATTGGACGTCTCCCGATATCATTCAGTACCTCGGCAAGCTTTGAGTCGGGGCTTCCCCTATAGCCAATTCATGACAGGACTAAGATCACTTTTGCGTAGTATTGGCACCTAGGTGGGTTTCATTCAGATGCAACCGCGTGTCAGAATCCTGTCACTCTTGGGGTGAATCTAGCGAATTCAAAGCCCCAAAAGCATAGGAGAAATGGACCCGCATGAAGACTTCTTTCGCACGCGTGTGCCAATTGTTGTCCCTCCTCTTGCTGACATCTCTCTGCCTGTCAGCGTTTGCCTTTGCGCAGGATGATGAGTCCGAAGCGCAAGTGAACAGCCAGCCGCCCAAGCCGATGTACGTGGTGCTGCCCGCGAAGGTGCGTACCGATGTACCGCTTTCCCCCGCCGGACCCTTGGCGACTTGGAACGGCTCGTTCACCTACGGCGGAACCAATTACACCTACAACATGGTGGGAACCGCTCCGTCGTCGAACACGTCCACCTCGATTACGACGTACGTGATCCCCGTCAAGATTGTGGTGACGTCACGACGGACGCAGTATACGTTTGATCCGTCGCACGTCTTGTCGAACGGCAAAACCGTGACCAACAACACCGTCACCTCGCCGATTTTCAATAGCTCGACCACCTACAACCAGGGTGGAACCGTGGTTGGCACTACCCAGTACATTGACGCCTTCCAGCGCGCCAACTTCTGGGGGACGGTAAAGAACGCCCCGAACTACCACCTGCTGCTGGGCGGTCCAACGGTGCTGGCGGAGCAGACGCTGACCGTTCCCAGCAACTACGGCAAGACGGGATCGCCATTCGGCTTCACCGCCGGATTGGTGGACATCAACTGGTTTGACGCCCAGCTTCCGGGGATCATGTCGCGGCTGGGAATTCAGCCGAACACCTTCCCCATCTTCCTGACCTACGACGTGTATCTCACGCAGGGTGGGCAGTGCTGCATCGGCGGCTATCACAGCTCGGAAGGCAACATCGGCAGTCTGCAGTCGTACGCACACGCTACGTACGTTGACCATCCGGGCGACTTCGCGCAGGACGTATCAGCTCTGTCGCACGAAGTCGGCGAGTGGGCGGACGATCCGCTGACCGTCAACTATAACGGCAACAACACACCGTGCGGCATTCTGGAGAATGGCGATCCGCTGGAGGGCAACTCGAACTACGGCGGCTACCATTACGTGCTGAATGGCTTCACCTATAACCTGCAGGACCTGGTGACGCTGCCTTACTTCGGAGCGCCGGCCAATACCTCGGTAAATGACTGGTTTACGTTCCAGGGCGAAACACTGGGCGTCTGCCAGAACGGCAGCTAGTCCGCAAACCCGCGCTTTCTGCGCAAAAACAAAAGGAGAGGCAGGTTCGCCTCTCCTTTTTCTTTGCTTAGTGAAACTGGGCGCTGAGAACTGGTGATTAGTACAGCCGGAAGTTCACTTCCACGTTGATCTGCACGGCGACCGGCTTGCCATCTTTCATGGCCGGCTGGAACTTCCAGTTGCGGACCGCTTCGATCGCCTTCTCGTCGAGGCCCATGCCCAAGGAGCGAGCAACCTTCACGTCGCGCGGTTTGCCATCCGGGCCCACGATCAGCCACAGAACGCAGGTTCCCTGGTACTTCGCCTTGCGAGCTTCTTCCGAATATTCAGGGTCAGGAGTATCCAACGCGCGAGGAGCAGAAACGCCTCCGCCTACACGAAATACGCCGCCGCCCATACCACCGCCACGACCAGGGCCAACGCCGGGCCCGGTACCGGAACCAACACCACCGCCTGCTCCCGAGCCAATGCCGCCACCGCTACCGGTTCCATTTGACGGAGGGCCGGAGGGCACAGCGGACAAGGGATTGCCGATGTTCGGCATGTTATTCGCCAGCTTGATTTCGGGAGGAACGACCACGGTGGGTTCGACCGGAAGCTTCGGATGGTCGTTGCGGATGACCATCGCCGGAGGCGTAATTTGTTCCATGGCCAGCTTGGGCAACTTGCCCTTGGGAGCCTGAAGTTTGTCACGGTCGCCGCCGCCACCACCGCCGCCCATGGTCACGTTCTTCTTCGGGGTCATCGGCAACTGTGGTGCGAGATCAGGAGCAATTAGGGTGACCGTCTCCGGCTTCTTGATTTCCTTTACGGCGCGGGCGCCCAGGATCGATATGGCAATCAGTCCACCAATCATGGCGGCATGTACTACCACCGACAACCCCGCGCTTTCCTTCTTGTAGGCGTCGCGCTCCCAAATGTCGCGCACCTTGACCGGTTTTGACGTCAATTCCAGGGGAGGCAGTTTTTCCGGAAAGAACGCAGCACGGACGTTATCCCGTAAGGAACTCCACAGGGATTCGTCCATGTTGGTCCGTGGCAGGAGTTGTAGCTCTTCCTGCTCGGCTGGGGGAATCAGGGTCGGATTAGCCATACTCCTCTTAGTCCTTCAGTCTGCGTGGCGCTGGACATCGCCGACTTTCGCTCGTAAGAGCATATCCAAGGGCCAAAACCACTTGTGGCTTAAACCCTTGATTTAAATTGAGGTTTCGCGCGAAATCACGCTAGACGAAAATTGCGTAACTCCGCTTTTCCCATCTGTTAGATGCGAAGTACCCCACTTCGTTGTTCGAATTGCCCCACAATACTTGAGACGCATCCGAAAAGTAAAGGCGAGCCCCTATCTGATGGCGCCACGGGCCTGATAGACGCAACTTTGGCACCTCCCTATAATGAAAAGATAGCCTGCGGTGTTTGTTGATTCCAGTGACCCGCAGGCGGGAGACTTACGTTCGTGCCGCTCGACTTAAAAGCAACGCTGAATTTGCCCAAGACCGACTTTCCCATGAAGGCGAACCTGCCCAAGAACGAGCCCAAACTGCTCGAACATTGGGACAAAACGCGGATTTACGACCGTATCCGCGAGGCGCACAAGGGCCAGCCGATCTACGTGCTGCACGACGGCCCTCCGTATGCCAACGGACCTATCCACCTGGGCACCGCGCTCAACAAGACGCTGAAGGACTTCGTGGTTAAGTCGCGTAGTATGAGCGGCTTCGACGCACCGTACGTGCCGGGTTGGGACTGTCACGGCCTGCCTATCGAGATCAAGGTGGACGACCTGCTGGGCCGGAAAAAGCTCGACATGGACCCATTAGCGGTGCGCGAGGAGTGCCGTAAGTACGCCAACAAATTCCTCGACCTGCAGCGCAGCCAGTTCAAGCGCCTGGGTGTGCTGGGACGCTGGGATGACCCGTATTCGACCATGGCCCCGCAATACGAGAGCGTAGTCATGGAGACCTTCTACTCGTGCTTCGAGCAGGGTCTCGTCTACAAGGGCCTGAAGTCGGTTTACTGGTGCATCCACGATAAGACGGCGCTGGCCGAGGCAGAAGTTGAGTACTCGATGCACAGCAGCCCGAGCGTTTGGGTGAGGTATCCCCTGACCAGCGATGCGGCGAAGATCGATGCCGGGCTGGCTGGCAAGAAGAATGTCGCGACCATCATCTGGACGACGACTCCTTGGACGCTTCCTGCCTCAATGGCGGTAACCTTTGCCCCCAACGCCGAGTATGTGGCGCTCGACACCGACGAGTGGATTTACATTGTGGCCAAGGCGCTGGCGCAACAGACCATCGAGAAGTGCAATCTGGGCGAGGCGAAGGAAATTGCGAGCTTCCCTGGCTCCAAGCTGGAGTACGCCACGTTCGCTCATCCTTTCCTGGATCGCAGCATCCTGGGAGTGCTGGGAGACTACGTCACCATGGACACCGGTACCGGAGCGGTCCACACGGCGCCGGCGCACGGTGCGGACGACTTTAACACCGGCGTGAAGTATGGCATCGACCTGACATGCAACGTCGACGATGGCGGCGTCCTGCGCCGCGGTCTGCCGGAGTACGACGGGCAGCAGGTTTTCAAGGCGAACCCGATCATCGTCGAGTTACTGAAGTCGCGCGGCGTTCTGCTGGGCTACGAGAAGATCGAGCACTCGTATCCACATTGCTGGCGCTGCCACAATCCCATCATCTTCCGCGCTACCGAGCAGTGGTTTATCTCGATGGAGGGAAAGCTCGCGCCGCAGGCGACCGCAAAGTCGCAGGAGTCCGCCACCGTTCGTTCGCGCGCGCTCGAGGCGATCGCCAAGGTGAAGTGGGACCCGTCGTGGGGCGAAGAACGCATTTCGAATATGGTTGCCGGGCGTCCTGACTGGTGCATCTCGCGGCAACGCATCTGGGGCGTGCCCATTGCAGTGTTTCAGTGCGAGTGCGGCGAGTTCCTGAAGGATCCGGCGGTAAACCGACTGGTGGTCGATCTTTTCGCCCGCGAGGGCGCCGATGCGTGGTACCGGCATTCAGCAGAGAACATTCTGCCCGCCGGCACCAAGTGCGCAAAGTGCGGCGGCACGAAGTTTCGCAAGGAGATGGACATTATCGACGTGTGGTTCGAGTCCGGTTCGAGCCATGCGGCGGTCCTGGGCCACGAGCCCGGACTTCCCTGGCCAGCGGACTTGTACCTCGAAGGTGGTGACCAGCATCGCGGCTGGTTCCAGTCGTCGCTGCTTTGCGGCGTGGCCACCCGAGGTGAAGCTCCTTATCGCAGCGCCGGCACAGTTGGCTGGACGCTTGATCCCCAGGGGCGCGCCATGCACAAGTCTCTGGGTAACGCGGTCGATCCGGTGGAGATCGCCGACAAGTTGGGCGCGGAGATCGTTCGGCTGTGGGTGGCCTCGGTAGATTTCCGCGAGGACGTGATGGCTTCCGACGAGCTGATGCAACGCATCGCCGACAGCTATCGCAAGATTCGCAACACGTTTCGCTACATCCTGGGCAATTTGCAGGGCTTCGTGCCGGAGCGCGACGCTGTCGCGTTTGCCGAGATGCATCCGCTGGATCAGTACATCCTGGTTCGCGCCGCCGAACTCACCCGGGATGTCCGTGAGCATTACGACACCTTTACCTTCCATCGCTTGTATCAGCGGCTGAAGGATTTCTGCATCGTCGACCTGAGTGCGATCTACTTCGATGTGCTAAAGGACCGGCTTTACACGTCCGCACCTAAGGCCCTGGCGAGGCGTTCGGCGCAGACGGCGCTTTGGCAAGCTGGGCGAGGCGCTGGTGCGGCTGCTGGCTCCGGTGATGAGCTTTACCGCGGAAGAGGCTTGGGGCTTCATGCCGGCAACGGCGGGTCGCCCAGACAGTGTTCACCTGGAGCACTTCCCTGCTCCGCAGGACCTCACTGGTCCACTGCCGGCAGGCTTCGACGTGGAGGGGACGCAGCACGACTGGCAAACGTTGTTCACCGTCCGCGACGAAGTGTTGAAGACATTGGAGGCAGCGCGCGCGGAGAAGCGCATTGGCAGCGGGTTGGAGGCGCAAGTCGTGCTGTCGGCTCCTGATAGCCTTTACCCGGTGCTGCAACGCTACCAGGACCAACTGCGTTACTTGTTCATTGTTTCTGACGTGGTACTGGAAAAGTTGGCAGGGGGCAACGGTGGTAGCGGCCTGAAGATCGAGGTGAACAAGGCCCCGGGCGAGAAATGCGAACGCTGCTGGAACTATTCAACTCATGTTGGAGAAGATAAAACGTATCCGACAGTTTGCGAACGTTGCAGCGCGGTGCTGTCCGAAATCGAAGCCGCGGCGAAGGTTCACTAATCGGCGCGGGGACGCCGGGGGCTTGCTTCTTTCGCTGGATTTGGGGCGTCTAAGAAATTAAGCTCGTACCCTCGACTAAGGGGTGGGCCGGAAACCGAGCCTGATAATGCGCAAATATTTCTTCCTTATCGCCGCCGTCGTGCTGGCCCTGGACCAGGTCACCAAATGGATCCTGGTGAAGAGCATCGCCCTGCACGACAGCATCACCATCATCCCGGGATTCTTCCATCTGACGCACGTGCAGAATTCAGGCGCGGCTTTTGGACTGTTTGCTGAGTCGTCGGTGTCGTGGAAAGTGGGCGCGCTGGTGAGCTTCTCCGTGCTGGCGCTGGTGGTGGTTTCGGCGCTGCTGTGGAAGAACAGCCATTCCCTGAGCACCACGACGATTGGCCTCTCGCTGATTCTGGGGGGCGCCATGGGTAACCTGTGGGACCGCATGATGAACGGTCATGTGGTCGACTTCCTGGACTTCAGTCTGGGCAGCTACCACTGGCCGGCCTTCAACGTGGCCGACAGCGCCATTGTGGTGGGCGCGATCCTGCTGGTCTCGGAAATTGTTTTCAGCAAGTCGACCACGGAAACCGTCAAGAGCAGCTCGTAGACGTCTCCGCTCTCAGCTATCGAGGACGGTACACACCCCAAATTTCCAGCGGCCTTAGCACTCCACGGAACACTGAGCTTTCATCGCAATCGATCAGAAAATCCAGGTATGGTCTGGCGCTTTTGTCAGATGGGTCAAGATATCTGCCAAGCTCCGGATGGGTGCAGATATAGCGCATGAAGGCGCCGTGCTTCCATTCGAATTCGACACGAAATGTCTTGTTCAGCAAGGGAAGGATGTCCTCCTGCCTGATACCCTCCATCCCGTCGGTTTCCATGGGTATTTTGAGGCGGATGTTCCTGGTGATTTGATCGGGGATAAAGGCCAGCATGGCGTTGGCGAAGTCTTCATTTTCATCCCAAATAAGCTTACGGTTCATTCCAACCACCTCAACCAGGTGCAACAGGCCATCAGGCGCAAGCCCCGATACAATTTGATCAAACAAGTATTCCAGGTTGATTACGTGATGAAGTACGGCGTGGGCGAAGATCAGGTCGTAGCGTTCTCGCTGGATTTTGATGAAGTTGAGGTCCTGTACTTCAAACGTAAGGTGAAGTTGTTGTTCAGCTGCTATCTGGCTCGCCCGCGTAAAGAGTTCATCGTTGATATCTGTACAAGTAATGCTGTAGGCTACGTTTATGTTCTTTGCCAGCTCTATTTCGTTCCCGCAATAGCCGCTACCGAGGCTTAGTATATGCACCGGCCGGTCCAGGGTGGCGGCGACCCTGTTCAAATGCGCCGCCAAGTTGGAATACTCAGTCTGTTGAAGACGCAGACCTACTCTGTTCCAGTAGTAGTGCCAACTGGAATGCGCATGAATTCCACCTTCCTTCAGGTCCCCGGTAACGTTAACCGCCGAATAGTGTTTCTTCTCATCTTCGATGAGCTTCTGATAGTCGTATTGGCGAGTCAAATCGTCCATTCAACCTCATCCTCCTCCCCGTTCAACGGCGGAGGGTGCCGCAACTGCGCTCGCATGGACTCGGCTTGCTCTTCCGGCAACCGCACTTTGAATGGCCAGGCCAAATATTAGATAGCTGATGATAATCGCTCCGATAAGATAGCGAGCGATCACGTAATCGCTATATAGAGGTGCAGCTGCCATAGTAGCCAACAACCCGGCGGTGAGAACAGCGGCGCTTGGATTGCCATGCTTTACAACCAGTAAATATAAAGCCGAAAGCAGTCCTATCAATAATTGCCATGGATAATATCTGGCAGCAGCAGAATACATCTTGGTAGTGCGGGAAGGTATTTGACTCGTACTTGCTTCTATTTTCAACACAGAATAACTGTTTACAAATGTCACGAAATAATCCGGCAAAGGCCGCGCAAATCCCATTTCGCTAAAAGCCTGGTACTTCCATTCTTCCGGCTTCGTGTAATCTAACGCACTAACAACATAGACGCGCGCTATACCGACAGGGTCTCGGCGAAACGCACTTTGAACTAAACCCGAGGCTGCCGTATTGACTGCAGCTGTGTAATCTTCCTTGATGTTGAGCTTGTCTTTTATGAACTGCTGCAGATCCGCGTGTGTGTTTCCCCACACTTGATTTGACCGTTTTGCATAGTTCTGGAGGTCAAGTTGCTGAAACTCCGCGGCCGTTATCGGGATTCCAGCTTTTTCGAAGTCGGTTCGCTGCAGCGCGGGGGCAAATACACTGGCAGTGAATATTCCCGACAATCTATTCACAAAAGCTTCGTGATGAAACTGGTTTCCGAAAACGACGCGATTGACCTGAGCAAGAGAGCCGACCGCCACAAAAGGGCCCAACCCAGCCAAGAACAGCGCAATCCACTGTCGCCGCCGCAGGCGGCGACACATTAAAATGGCTAGCCCAACAACAAGGAGCTCAATAATGACCACGTACGCGACCCGCAGATATACGGCCATGAAAGTGGCAACAATGAACCAGACAGCGGAGGCGTAAATGGTTGTCGGCGAGGCACCATCGCGAACCATGTAAAAGAGGGCAATGAGAATGCCAAAAAAACATGAGACGGAGAGCAAATCGCTCATGAAAAAGCGAGTGTATACCTCAAGGAGAGGATCTAACGCCATCAGAACAGCGATTGCGCCATAGAGTATCTTCGAAGCGCCAGAATTCGAGAAGAAGATACGAGCCGCGGCTATCAAGCCAGTCATGATCGCGACCTGGAATAATATAAAGGTGCTAAAACAATGGGTGTGCCGCAGAAAGAAGTTGGACAAGTACCCAAAAGCCCATGACCGGTCGCTCGGAATCCATCCGGAGCCGGTCATCAGGTAAGAAACGGAATCACCCTGAAAAAAACGCGGTACCAAGTCGACTGCAACTAAAGCAATGACAACCAAAACAAAGCTGTAATTGCTCAGGATTTCCACAGTCGGGGACTGCCACTCTACTTCGTCCGTACTCAATATCGTCTCCCGGTCACCGTTGAGTCAAGTAACGAGCATTCCGGAGATAGCTCCAGAGTTGGTCTGTTTTGCTCGGAGAACCTGGCTGAGTCTTTGGTTCACGAGCCTTAATGAACGGCTGCTGCCATAAGCCAGCCAGCCGCTCACGTCGCTGCGGACACAAGGCAGCGATTGCTGTTTGGTCTTTCGGCTGATCGATGTTTCTTAATCGCGTGTTATCCTAGTCGTTAACACCTTGCGGATGTTTATGATGAACACGGTGTCCACCAATTGTACAAGGGGGGCGTCCCTAACAGCGCCAGGGGCTGATCTTGAAATTTCTATCGTGATGCCTTGTCTCAATGAGGCGGAAACCCTATCTATTTGCATACAAAAGGCCAAATCAGCTCTGGCGGCCCAAGGCATTTCGGGCGAGATCATTATTGCTGACAACGGCAGCACGGATGGCTCACAGAAAATCGCGGCTGATCTGGGAGCGCGGGTCATTAACGTTCCTCGTAAAGGTTATGGGGCGGCTCTGCAAGGCGGGGTCGCTGCTGCCCTTGGCAAGTTCGTTCTAATGGGCGACGCTGACGACAGCTATGACTTCAGCCACATAGGATATTTTCTCGGACCGCTACGCGACGGCGATGATCTGGTGATGGGGAATCGGTTTGCCGGTGGGATTCAGCCAGGGGCAATGCCGTTCCTCCACAGGTATCTTGGAAATCCAGTTCTCACCGCAATCGGTAGAATCCTCTTTCGGTCGCCGGTAAACGATTTCCACTGCGGGTTGAGGGCGTTTTCGAAGGATGCGTACAACCGAATGGAACTGCGCAGTCAGGGCATGGAATTTGCCAGCGAGATGGTGGTACGTGCCACGCTGCTTGGCATGCGAGTAAGCGAGGTTCCGACAACGCTCGCGAAGGATGGTCGAAGCCGTGCGCCACATCTCAGGACGTGGCGTGATGGCTGGCGCCACTTGCGTTTCCTTTTACTCTACAGTCCGCGGTGGCTCTTCCTGGTGCCGGGACTGGTGATGATGGCGCTGGGGTTGGTTGCGTTTGGAATCTTGTGGTTTGGACCGGCGAAGATCGGTCGAGTTACTTTTGATGTCGACACAATGATTTTTGCCGGTGCCGCAGTGCTGGTTGGTTATCAGGCTGTTGTATTTGCTATATTCGCCAGAATCCTGGGAGTGACGCAAGGGTTGCTTCCCGCTAATCCAACTCTGGAGAGATCGTTCAAGCATGTAAATCTGGAACTCGGGGTCGCCGCCGGCGCTTCTGTTACCGCCGTCGGCGTTGGCGTCTCGATATGGGCTGTAATGCTATGGTCGCGAGCCGGATTTGGTCCGCTTGATGCCTCTCGAATGATCCGTATTGTGGGAGCGGCAGTGCTTTTGCTCACCCTCGGCGCGGAAACGATTCTGTCGAGCTTTTTTATGAGCATTTTGGGCTATGTGAAGCGGCCATGAGCGTAATTGCCAGCCTCCACGCAAATCTCGTGTTTAGCAGAAGAATCCAGAGACTTGCGAGCAACCTGTCATCTCTGTTACCACAGAATGCGAGGGTTCTTGATGTCGGGGCCGGTGACGGGTCGCTCGACGTGCTAATTATGCAGCATCGTCCCGACGTCCGGATCACGGGCCTTGACGTACTAGTTCGTCCCCAGACCGCTATCCCAGTAGAGCAATTTGACGGGGTCGACATCCCTTTCCCGGATAAAGCATGGGATGTCGCAATGTTCGTCGATGTGTTACACCACGCGGACCATGCTGCAGCGCTCCTGCGTGAGGCGGCGCGAGTTGCGCCGATAGTGATAATCAAAGACCACTTGCAAGAGGGTATTCTGGCGCGGCCTACTCTGCGTCTGATGGACTACGTAGGAAATGCTCATCATGGGGTGGCGCTCCCTTACAACTATTGGCCACGGTCCAAATGGCGGTCCACGTTTGCGGAACTCGGACTCTCGCCGGCGTCTTGGGTCGAGGACCTGCATTTATATCCCTTTCCTCTAGCGCTTTGGTTTGACCGACACTTACACTTCATCACAAAACTTGAGGCGGTATCCGTCGAGGCTTGAATGTCTCAACTCTCGGCCCCTGCCCGTACAGCGCGGTGTAATGGGGGTTGAGAGATTGAGGTTCAGGGCTCACGGAAAGGTTGCAACTTGAGTCGCCATCCAGGAGTGACGAGTTGTCCGGCGCGGGATAACGCTTAAAGGATCTTAACGGCTGCACCCTCGCTGTCAATAGCTTCAATGTTTATCAGTTGGGCGCGTTTCGTTGTAAAATATCTCCATGCTCCAGAGGGCGCGTATGGGCTCGATCTTCGCGAGACTGGTGCACAACTGCTCGACGGCTTTCGCCTTCGACGAAGCAGCGCTCCCGCCCTCTCAGGTTCGATATTCTGGCCGGAAGGAAGAAGCTTTCAGAAGGCAAATCGCATGGAGACGTTAGAGGGCTTCGATGCTTCGCCCACTCCGTGTCATATCCATCTTGGTCGGAGACGAATCATTGCTGATTGCAGCAGCGCGGTCTGCTAACGCCTAAGTACATGCGTTCCGCGACAGCCTGCATGTACGTTGGCGGGGAAATTACCAGGTACTTATCGTGGTGAAGGCGAGAGCCAATCTGACAGGTTCCAATGAATTATCTTTGGGATAACCAATTTCGTCTTTTCAGGACCAAGGATCCGGGAGAGTTTGGTTACTCCGACGGAGTTGAGGTCGAGCAGCGCCTCCTCGATGTGGTTTCCAAGGCAAGCGACCGTAGCACTTTTTCCGATGAGTTGGCTGAAGCCATCTCGGATTGGCCTAGCGAATACCATCTAAGCCGGCTTCGCCATTGCCTGGTGCGCCCTCTGAACATTGCTGCCGGCCAAAAGATACTCGAACTGGGGTGTGGTTGTGGAGCGATCACCAGGTACCTGGGTGAGACCGGGGCCAGTGTAGTTGCCGTGGAAGGCAGCCTGGCGAGAGCGCGCGTCACAGCCGAACGGTGCCGAGACCTCAGCAACGTTCGCGTTGTGGTGGACGACCTTCTTCGGTTCCAAACCGACGAACGGTTTGATTTCGTACTCCTGGTCGGAGTTCTGGAATATGCCGCCATGTTCTCAAACTCGGACAGCCCCTATCAGGACTACCTGAAGGCAGTCACCCGTTTTTTGGCTCCCGGCGGCCGGGTCGTCATCGCTATTGAGAATCAGCTCGGACTAAAATATTTCAACGGATGTGGCGAAGACCATATTGGAACTCCGTTCTTTGGCATTCAAGACCTGTATGGTGACCGAACCCCGCGCACCTTCGGACGACCCGAGCTAATAAGGCTGCTATCAGCGGCTAGACTGGCCCACACCAGGTTTTTCTATCCCTTCCCGGATTACAAGCTTCCTTCCGTGGTGCTGTCAGAGGAAGCCCTGTCTGATCCTCATTTCGACGCGGTCGATTTACTGGCGCGTTCGCATGGCCGGGATTATGCGGGTTCGCCCTATCGCAGTTTTGACGATGCACTTGCCTTCTCGGTCATCGCCAACAACGGACTGCTGGCTGAGCTCAGCAATTCTTTTCTGGTTGTGGCGACGGTAGAAGCAAAGGCCGAGGCCCCAGCCGCTGAACTTGCACACGGCTTCGCGATTCACCGGGCGCCGCAATTCTGCACGCACACTCGGTTCCTTCGGGCCAACGGCGCCATAAAGGTAGCCAAAGATCCCCTCACGTCCGTTCCGGCGCAACCGATCGATCTGCCGGACGGCGAACGCGTGAGACATGTTCTAGGCGAGACTCCTTATCGCCGTGGGCGGCAGCTGCTGTGGAGCCTGCTCAAGGCCCGCTCCCGATCCGACGACCAGGAAGCTGTTATTCAGGCGCTTGCGCCCTGGATGAAGTTCCTGTTGGACAACGCGCGCATTCCAGCGGGCAATGTCAACGATATTGAGGGCCATCGCGTCAGGCTGAGCCTGTACGAGCTGCCGGGAAAGTTTCTCGATTGCACTCCGGCCAACCTGATCGATACCGGGGCCGGACTGACACCGATCGACCTTGAGTGGCAAAGCGATCGCGACATCCCTCTGGGTTGGGTCGTAGCTCGAGCAATTCTGTGGTGTCTAGGGTCAGGATTATCCTCCAGCGACAATCTCGGGACGATCAGCGAAATCGTAGAGGGTTTATGCAAACAGTTCGAACTCACGGTTCATAAGGCTGATGTCGATTCGTGGTTGAAAAGCGAAGCTCAGTTTCAGTCGGTGGTTTTGGGCCATTCCTGCCGTGATCTGACAACGGTAGTGCCGTCCAGCGGCTTGCACTCCTTCCTAGGAGAGTTCAACAGCCTGAGTAATGAGCTTGTGGTAAGCCAGGAACGAAGCTCCAGCTTGAGCGAGCAGGTAGGCGATTTGCTGGTGGCCACTGGCAAGCTAAGCCAGGAACTTACGGAGCGGACTGAAGAGGTTGCCGTTCTCAACGCCGCCCGGGCGGACGCAGACGAACAGCTATTGAGTCAGAACCGAACCATCCAGGAACAACAGGAACAGATTGCCATAGCCAATGGCACGATGGCCGCCGCTGGCGAGCAATTAGCGACGTTGAACCGGAAGCTTGAAGCAGAACAAGAGCAAGTCGCGGCGTTAACCCAGACTCTTGCCGCGAAAGAAAAACATATTGGAGAGCAGGACGCCGCCATTGAATCGTGGAGTGCACGACTTCACGAGTCTAACTCAAGAATCGAGTCATTCTCGTGGAAGGTTACGGCACCGCTCCGCAGCTTGCGTGCCAGCTTCCCGGGTCTCGCAACCGTAGTCAGACACGGAATGAAAGCCGCCTACGGAGTGCTGACGCTGCAGACTCACAAGCAATGGCGCCGGCGAAAAACTGCACGTCTACTGCTGCAGAGCGGCCTTTTTGACCCGGACTACTATTTGGCGAATAATCAGGATGTTCGCTGTTCAGGACGCAACCCTCTAGTCCACTATCTATCCGAAGGAGCTCAGGAAGGTCGCCGACCTAACGAATATTTTGACACCGGATATTACTTGCTGCATAACTCCGATGTAGCTGCTTCGGGTATGAATCCGCTCGTCCATTATCTATTGGTAGGGTATAAAGAAGGCCGCGAACCGAGCGCGGAGTTCAGCTGGCGATCGTATCTGGCATTTAATCCTGACGTCCGCGAGTCGGGAATCAATCCTGTCAGCCACTTTCTTAAATACGGGAGAGAGGAAGGACGCACTCTTTATCCTGTGAGTGCAGCGCCTACTCCCCTGCCAGACAATGACCCGCAGTCTCAACCTTCGTCGACCGAAATACCGGATACGAAGGCAGCGCCGTCATCTCGCGTTGACCCGCCAAGTGCGGTGGGGCGGGCAACGCTTTTACTGCAGTCTCAGGACCACGCACGCCGGATACTTGTGGTGGACCATGCTGTTCCCACACCGGATACCGATTCGGGATCGTTCCGCATGTTTAATTTGCTTAAGCTGCTGGTAGAAACTGGAATTTCGGTGACTTTTGGCTCCCATTCGGACGTCAACCGGCGGCACTATGTTGAGGACCTGGAAAAAGTCGGAGTCGAAATAGTAGAGGGATTTGCCGATATTCGAATTCATCTTGAGCGATTGGGCGGCCGATATTCCTCGGTGATCTTATCGCGTCCGGAGACTGCGGAACTATATCTGGCGCTGGTACGAGCCTATGCGCCCCAGGCTGAACTCAGCTACGATTGCGTTGATCTGCACTATTTACGTTTTCGACGCGCCGCCGAGCTTTCTCCATCTCCCGACCTCTTTCAGAAAGTTGGACAGTATTATGACCTTGAAGGCTTTTGCTTCACGTCGGCCGATCGGGTTCTGGCCATCACGAAAACCGAACAGGAGCTAATTCAACGAGAATGGCCCGGCACGAGGGTTGACGTACTACCCAACATTCATCGTGTGTCTGTATCGCAGCGACCCTTCGAGGGACGGCACGGCCTGGTATTTATTGGCGGTTTTGACCACGAACCAAATGTCGACGGCGTACTCTGGTTCACCCGTAAGATATTCCCCCTTATCCTGCAGAAAATTCCCAGCATGCACTTCACAATTCTGGGCAGCAAGCCACGTGATGTGATCAGGTCTCTCGCTTCGCGGAATGTCAGGGTGGTAGGTTGGGTGCCCGATCCTATTCCTTACTTTTCGGCCAGCCGGGTGTTTGTAGCTCCGCTGCGTTACGGTGCTGGTATGAAAGGCAAGATAGGACACGCAATGAGTAACGGACTGCCAGTTGTGACTACCGGCGTAGGCACTGAAGGCATGCAAATATCCCCCGATGTACAAGCTCTGGTTGCAAACGATCAGCAGGAGTTCGCCGACCGTGTCATCAAGCTTCACACCGACCATCTTCTCTGGGAGCGCTTACAACGGCAGGCCGCAGCTCATATCGACAGGAATTTCTCCGAAGCCGCTGTCTCGAAGACTTTGCAACGATTATTTGCGCGTGAATCTGTTCCTGAGGAGCGAGAACTGGAGGTATCGGCTTGAGCGCGAAACGGCGAGCTCTGGTTACGGGCATCGCGCTGGTAGACGTGCCAAACCTGGCCAGTGCGGTAGCGGCCAATCTTGCGTCCAGTTCTGACTGGTTGGTCGACCAGAAGTGGGTAGCCATCGGCTCTAACTGCACCGAATCCGGCTCCCTTGATATCGTCGAGCATCTGGCATCGGGCGAACCGAAGTTCGCTATTCTGAACCGGCTGCTCGGCAATATGGACCTGTCGGCTTATGACTTTATTATCGTGACCGACGATGACATAGAGCTTCCTGGCTCGTTTCTCGATCGGTATTTGGCGCTCGCTGACTGCTATGATTTCGCTTTGGCGCAACCAGCCAGGTCGCATGATAGCTACATAGACCATGTCTTTGTTGAGCAACTTGACGGCATCACAGCACGGCAGACCCACTTTGTGGAGATAGGCCCGCTCTTCTCCATGCGTGCGGACGCCCTTCCGTTCCTACTTCCCTTTGACATAAGTACACCGATGGGATGGGGCTACGATTTCACCTGGCCATCCGTTATGAAGAAGGTTGGCTTGAAGATGGGTATCGTGGACGCTCTGCCAGTCCGTCACAATCTGCGAAAACCGGTAGTGCACTACAACCATGCCGATGCTGACGCTCAGATGAAAGCCTACTTGTCGGGCCAACCACACTTGACTAAGGCCGAGTGCTTTTTCATCGTTGAGTCGTACTCTTGAATCTATCGTAATGTCCACGCCACTCATCAGCGTCTTGCTGTGCACCTATGATCGCAGCGTCCTTTTGCAGCGGACGCTGGAAAGCCTTTGCTGCCAGTCGCTAAACTCAGACGAGTTTGAAGTTATCGTAGTGGACGATGGCTCTTCGGACAACACACGCACTGCGGTGGAGGCCTTCGAATCGCGATTGAACCTGCGTTATGCGTATCAGCGGAACTCCGGTTTGGCCAGCGCGCGTAACCATGCGCTCTTCCTGTCACAGGGTGCAATATCACTTCTCCTTGATGATGATGACATCGCTTCCCCGGCTCTGCTTGAGGAACACCTAAAGACTCATCGACTCTTTCCTGAGGATCATTATGCGGTTCTGGGATACACCGCGTTGGACCAGGATATCGCTGACGACCCAGTCATGTACTTCGCTACGGAGGTCGGTAAGTTCTTGTTCTCCTACCCCGATATCAAGTCTGGCGACGTGCTCGACTATTCACGGTTTTGGGGTGGAAGATCGTCATGCAAGAGACAGTTTCTGTTGGACCATGGGATTTTTAATTCGGTTTTCACGTTCGGATGTGAAGATATCGAACTGGCCTTCCGTTTGAGCAAGTTCGGGTTCAAGGTTGTCTACAATTCGCAGGCAGTAACAACCATGATAAGAGCCTATTCCTGCGAACAATTCTGCCAGCGTCTTGAAAAGCAAGGCCGCTCCAACTTTGTGTTCAGCCAGCTTCATCCCGAGCCTATCGTGTCCCAATGGACCGAAATCGACGATATTCGAGAATGGGCCACCCTGGCGCCCGTTTACCACCGCCTTGTGAAGTCGTGTGTCGATCTTGACCGCATCTATCGGCGTAAGCGGCGGGCTGGCATGGTAACTCCCCTAGACCAGCAACTGCTGGAAGAAGCCTACTGGATTGCATTTCGAGCCAGTAAGATCAAGGGAATGGCCGAAGCGGCCGCAGGCACCAGCGCGCAGCCTTTAGTCCTCCAGGCGCAGCGAGCTGAAAACCATGGGTCGCGCGAGCCCGAACCAGCGGCAAACCCGGAATTGAGCCCGGCGTTGATCGAGTTGCTGGAACAATGCCCGCCCATTCACGGCACCCTGACGTGGGGCCTGGCGCCGGATACCTTAGCTTATCTGGCGAGAAGGGTAGAGGCTGGCTGGCACACCCTGGAAACAGGATCTGGGCTAAGCACGTTAGTGTTTCTTGCTCAAGGTGCTTTCCATACCAGCGTTACCCTGGACGGAGAAGAGATCGAGAGGATTCACCGCTACTGCGAAGAGCGTGGCATTTGCACGGAGCAGTTTTCCTATTCCATCGGGCCATCACAGTTCTCTCTTCCGGCCCTTACAGATCAGTCCGAACTGGACTTGGTCCTAATAGACGGCGGACATGGCTTTCCTATTCCGTTCGTCGATTGGTTGTTCTGCGCTCCCAGGCTGCGACTAGGGGGGATACTTATCGTGGACGACACCCAACTATGGACAGGTGCCGTGCTCCGCGACTTTCTCAAAGCGGATCCTGACTGGGAGGTGGATGTGCTCTTTGAGCGGGGGGCGGCGTTCAGAAAAAAGGCCCCTTTTCGCAGCAAAGAGTGGAATGAGCAACCCTACATTCTCGCAAGAAATTCAGCAGACTAATCGGTTTACAGCACGAGCTCGAACGCAAACACGGAACAGTCGCCGCTGCAACCTTAGTCTCGAAGTGGGGGCAGCCGTGGTAGCTGCCCCGTGACAGCGCAGCCTTACAGATTTCTTTTGCCGGTTACCATGCGTACCAGGAAGGTCAGGATCACGGCGCCGATCACGGCCACGATGATGGTGTAGATCATTCCGCCTTCGCCGGCGAAGCCTAGGGCGCGCATGATAAAGCCGCCAATCAGCGCTCCCACGATGCCGATGATGATATCCATCATCGCCCCGTAACCGGAGCCCTTCATCAATTTTCCAGTGATCCAGCCGGCAATCAAGCCGACGATAATCCACCACAGAATTGCGAACATGTTGCCTCCTCAGGGATTTGTTATTCGATATCGTGCGGGGACTCGAGTCCTGACGCCGACGGCCACTCTACCGCGCTGAGGCCGAGCGCAGCGTCTCCCCTACGTTATTGCCGACAGGGTCCCCCAACGTTGTGCAGGACTTTACACTGCAAAACCCGGCAGCGCAATGATGAATCGGCGAGGATAGAATGGATGCTGTGGTCCCTTGATAAAGGGATCCGGGTGGTGCCCGAACGATAGCAAGCAGTCCGACCGGCCAAAGTTGAGTCAGGCAAGGTAGCACCGCTGAATATGGTGCCGTAGCGCCACGGCTTCGCCAGCACAATCTTCGAGATTGGCTTTCAGCGATCGGCCGCGAACGGATGTTGCTGCTCGTTGGCGGCCGGCACAAGCTGGAAGTAGATCTGGCTGGGGAGCGTTGTCTCCCAGTGACTGCTGAGCCTGGCATAACCCACCGATCCGAAGAAGATAACTGCGACGCCCGTGGCAAGGCTCCATGCCGGAAGCGTGCGTCGTGTTTTCGGCAGCACGGCCACCACATCCAACGCGCCTTGGGCGGGGCAGATGGCGACGCACTCCAGGCATGCCATGCACTCTGCGGACCGGATCTGCACCAACTTGTCCACCGGGAGGTCCGCCGGGCAAGCCTTGGCGCACTTTCCGCAGTCAATGCAGGCATTCTCTTTGCGCGCGATCCGTACCGGGCTCAGCACCGCGACCAGCCCCATCAGCGCACCGTAAGGACAGAGATACCGGCACCAGAGGTTTTGGATGAAGATGGAACCCACAACCAATCCCAGCAATACGAACGCCGAAACGCCGCCCAGATAGCGAAAGAAGTTCAACATTCGCACGTCGACGACCAGCACGTAGGGGCTGGCCAGGAACTCAGCAATGGCCCCGGCTGACATGGTGGCGACCGCATACGAGAAGAAAGCCAGGAGCAGGTATTTCACGCCACGCAACGCCAAGTCGAGCACGCTGGGCAGATGAAAGTTGCGCCGGAAGGTGTATCGTCCCAGCTTCCATAGGTACTCCGACACGGTTCCTACCGGGCAGAGCCAGCCGCAGAAAGCTTTGCGAAAGATGACCGAGGTGAGCAGAAACGCCAGGAACAGGAAGAATCCGGCAGGATGCACGTGCGGAAGCTGTCCGGTGGCCAGGACGTACTTCAACTGCAGCAGGCCTTCGATTGGCAGCCAGCCTTCCACCCCGGCGGGCCGTGTAACCATCCGGCTTTGACCGGAAGTCTCGGCCCAGCGCACCCAAAAGTAGAACTGGACGCCAATCCAGACGTTGAGGGCCAGAAAGGCCAGTTGCACATTCAAGCGAACGGTTTGCGAGTAGTCGCGGTCATTGCGGCGAATGAATTTCTTGGAGATAGGACGAGCGGCTTCCGGGGTCTTGCACGGAATGCCGCGGGGCCCTTCGTTACTCGCTACTGCATCGCTGACCTGATCTTGTATGACCGTTGACATCTCACTACCCCTCTATCGCAAGGGTATGAAAAGCTGTCACGCGGGGCTATGACTTCGGTCACTAACTTCAACAGAGATCACGCAGCTGGGGCAAGGTAACGCTTGATGAAGGAATGACACAATACCGAGACCAACCTGATCCCGGCAAGCATTCTTGTGCTAGGTGATATATCACCCCTAACGCATTGTAGACAATACTCTTACATGATGGACAAACGCGCTCTGTTCGGATTTTCCTACTGCTGGTCTTCCATGGCGACCGCCCGCGGAAACAGGATGTTGTTCTCCAAATGAATGTGTTGATGCAGGTCGGCTTCGAAGCCGATCAAGGCCTCATATAAGGTCCGGTAGCTAATGCAGACGTCCTGCGGAACGGCGTAGTCGTTGGTTATGGTACGCAGCGATCGCAGCGCGTCGCCGGCGCTGTCGTGTTCCTGCATCATCATGCGAATCGGGTTAGTTATGGTTCCGAACATTGCCGGCGGAGCGGGTTCGCCAGCCACAACGCTTTCTTCCATTCGCGCGACGTATGGGAACAAAACCTGCTCCTCCTTCATCAGGTGGACGCTGAGGTCCGCCGACAACGCCGAGAAGACTTGCTGCACAGATTTCAGTTCGGGATGATTGGCACTGTGCACCCCAACCACCTTGGCCGCCAACGCCTCGATCCGCGGGCATTCCTCGCGGACGAATACGTGATGGGTACCGGTAATATGCGAAATCAGGTCGGCGAGTGGCTGGCTCTGCCAGTCCTTCCCGCAGCCTGGGCCGGCGGTGGCTACTGCTTTCGCCAGCCGCGCCAAGGCTTCGTCGACGGAAATCTTGGCGTCGGCGCAGGCTTCTCCCAGCGTCCGCGTGCCCCCACAGCAGTAGTCAATACCCAGCTTTTCGAACTCGCGCGTGGCGTTCGGCGTTTCGGCGGCGATCTCGCCTACCGTCTTGGTGGATGCCATAGTCATTGCTGTTCTCTCCTGCGAGCCGCCTGAGTCGTATACGCTCCGACGTTGCGTCATGAAAGCACACTAAAGGAGATCGAGGTAGCGAGCTATGACTTCTGTCACGGCGTCGAGGATTGTAGTTTCTGGCAGCACAAGGCTCCGGGGAATCCGAATGGGGTGAGACATAGCAACTGCGCGATCCTGATCAGCTAGGACGCAAATGCGGTGTTTTTGAGTTTTGCCACATCGGTGGAGCCTCACGCGCCCGCGCCTTGACGGTGACTGACGATCCTCTGGCGGATGAACCGTGCTGCGCTTACATTCCCAAGGATTATGAAGCGCTCGCGACTCTGCCGCTGCAATGGCCGGAAACCGCATGAATTGCACGTTCTCTATATCAAGCGGAGACGGCTTTATCCGCCCGAAGCTTCCAACTCCGCCTCCAGCCGTTTGAGGGATGGAATCTCGATGGTTCGATTGTCGACTGAGATCAGGTTTTCGGCTTGTAATCGGCTCAGGTTGCGGGAAACCAGCTCACGCACGGTGCCAATCTGCGCCGCCAGTTCGCTGTTGTTCATGGGGAGATTGACCGTGACTGCGTCTGCTGTGCGGGCATCTCCCGCCTTTCCCATGCGAACCAGCATAGCAATTAAACGATGGCGCACCGTAGTGAAGGAAAGCTCTTCGATGATGCTGACGAGGCGACGCAGCCGGCTCCCGATCACGCGTAGAACTTTCAGCGCTACCTGGGGATATTGCAGGCACATAGCTTGAAAATCCTGCCGGCTGAAGAAGAGCAGATTGCACTCGTTGATGGCTTGGGCCGACGCTGGATAATCGCCGCCGTCGAATACCGGCAGCTCAGCGATTGAACTGCCGGGACCTTCGATTGTCAGCACCTGCTCGCGTCCACCAGCTGAGCTTTTGAACACGCGGACATTTCCCGCCTGCACTACATACAAGCCGGCGCAGGCATCGCCTTCGGTGAAAACGATTCCACCAGCTTGAAATTTTTTCTGCACCAGCCGCGGCAGGAGGAATGCGAATTCCTCCTCCGAAAGGTTGGAGAAAATTGCCACACTTTTCAAGAGGGAGAGTACGGCAGCATCAGGCTCAGCGGACATGTGAGAATTCTACCCGACGGGCGAATGCCTGCTGCCGCCACCAACCGGACGATTACTTCGCTTTGTCACCTAGAAGCTCAAGACTCCCAACGTCGTGCAAGCTTTTGCCGGTGTTATTGCGAATCATCTGGGATAAGGATTGGGCTGTCTCGCGGTCCGGCGCTGCGAAATCGTATTCGTAGCGCTTTCCATCCAGGGTGCAGGAAAGCTTGATACTCTGCCCGTCCACGACGTCTACATTCTCGATCATCATGAGTTCCGGACTCAAGGGACAAGGTTCTTCCGGCGGTTCTGAGCGGGCGGTATCGGGGGGCCAGTTCGGCAAGTCCATCACTTTGGTCATGGTGCCCTCATTCTGGTTGATGGCTCTTCCGCGGAGGTGCGTTGCCTCAAAAACGAAAGCCCAAAGACGAGCGCTGTCGCGTCGTTCTCTGGACTTTGTTTCTGAAGTCACAACTGCTTGGAAACGCCAAAAGGCGGTACTTAGTCGACCGCTTCCTTGACGCCGACGGCTGTCTTCTCTGCACCTTTTTCGGTGTAGTGAATGGTGACCTTGGTTCCCTTCTTGGCTCCTAGGAAGGTTTCAGCGGATCCCTTTTCCACGCCTTTGCCCGCATCCTTCGTGCCTTCAACCGCAGTCTTCGAGGTGTACTTAACGGTCTCGTCGGTACCGTCAGCCGTCTTGACCACCACTGTCTTGGTGGCCTTGTCGACCGACTTAACCACGCCCGACACGGCGTGTACTACATCCTCGGCGGTGGCATCCTGCCAGGCCATACCTGCGGCCACAACGAACAGCAAAGCCAGAAGCGCACCTTGGCGCCTGAATTGCGACATTACATCCTACTCATGGTTGATTGGGAACAGAGCACGACAACCTGCTTGTCTGGAATCAACTTTATCATCTGCTGTCGTTCGGCCTGAATATCGCGGCAACCAACGGGCATTATTGTGCAGCGTATGATGGGCGTGGGAAATCCGGCGTATGGGTCGCGGCCTCCGCTTCGGCTGTAACTACGTGCAACTTGCGAGCTGGAAGTTCTACATTTTGACTTAAAACCGCTGGAGGAAGCGTGCGTTATATTCTGGCGCTGGACCAGGGGACGACCAGCTCCCGCGCCATCGTCTTCGATCATGACGGAGCGATCAAGGGTGTGGCTCAGCTTGAGTTTGAGCAAGTCTTCTCCCGGCCTGGATGGGTTGAGCACGACCCGGATAAGATTTGGACCTCGCAGATGGGCGTTGCGCTTGATGCCCTGAAGAAGGCTGGAATTCAAGCCTGCGAGGTTGCCGCCATCGGAATCAGCAACCAGCGCGAAACAGCTATCGTGTGGGATCGCGAAACGGGCAAGCCGGTTTACAACGCCATCGTCTGGCAAGATCGACGTACTGCCGGGGTGTGCGCTCAGTTGCAGGCCGAGGGACATCTCGAGGACGTCCAACGCCGCACCGGGCTTCTGATTGACTCTTATTTTTCCTGCGACCAAGATTACCTGGATACTCGACAATGTTCCAGGGGTGCGTACGCGCGCCGAGGCAGGAAAGCTGGCCTTTGGCACGGTCGACAGCTGGCTGGTGTGGAAGCTCACTGCGGGGCAAGTACATGCGACCGACGCCAGCAATGCCTCGCGGACCATGCTGTTCAATATCCATGAACAGAGCTGGGATGAAGAGCTGTTGCAGCTTTTCCGCATCCCCCGCTCCCTCATGGCCGAGGTGCGCGCTTCCAGTGAAATTTACGGCAATGCGGCAGCCGACTCTGGCTTGGGCGGCATTTCCATAGCCGGTATCGCAGGCGATCAACAGGCTTCCCTCTTCGGCCAGAGGTGCACAGCTCCGGGAAGCACCAAGAACACCTATGGCACGGGATGCTTCATGCTGAGGAACACCGGGAACATACCTGTCTCCTCAAGTAACAACCTGCTGACCACGGTTGCGTGGAAGCTTGGGAACACGGTTTCTTACGCGCTCGAGGGCGGTGTCTTCGTTGGAGGTGCCGTAGTGCAGTGGCTGCGGGACGGATTGCACGTCATCCAAAGCTCAGCAGATGTGGAAGCTCTTGCCGCATCCGTGTCCGACAACGGCGGAGTGTACATGGTTCCGGCTTTTGTAGGGTTGGGCGCGCCCTATTGGGATTCATATGCTCGCGGCACCATGTTCGGTTTGACGCGCGGGACCGAGGCGGGACACATTGCGAGGGCAGCGCTGGAGAGTATTGCGTATCAGGTGGCTGATTTATTGCAAGCTATGAACGCTGACGCACGAGTTCCGCTCCGTGAGCTTCATGTCGATGGAGGCGCCGCTACGAATGACGGTCTCATGCAATTTCAGGCCGATATTCTGGGAGTGCCGGTCGTGCGTCCCAAGATCACGGAGACCACCGCCTTGGGAGCCGCTTACCTGGCCGGACTTGGCGTCGGATTCTGGCGCGACGCGGCGGAAATCGCCGGTCTCCCAGCCGAAGAACAGCGATTCGAACCGCGCATGCCTCAGTCCCGGGCAGACGAGCTATTGCAGAGATGGCATGATGCTGTATCCCGCTCCAGAGGTTGGGAACGCAAGGAGAACGAATGAATCGCGAGGAGATGCTGCATCGGGTAATCGACCGCAGCGAGCCATGGGATGTCCTGGTCATTGGCGGCGGCGCCACGGGTATGGGCTGTGCGGTGGACGCGTCTTCGCGGGGATATGAAGTGCTGCTGGTGGAGCAGAACGACTTTGGTAAGGGCACATCCAGCCGGAGCACGAAATTGGTACACGGTGGCGTGCGCTACCTGGAGCAAGGAAATGTGAGCCTGGTGATGGAGGCTCTACGGGAGCGAGGCATTCTGCGGCAAAATGCTCCGCACCTGGTCAGCGATCTCGCCTTCGTAGTGCCGCGCTACGACTGGTGGGAAGCGCCCTTCTACGGCATCGGGCTGAAGATCTACGATCTGCTTGCGGGAGAGTACGGCTTCGGCAAGTCGCAGCTTCTGTCGCGCGAGGAGACACTCGAGCGCCTGCCCACCATCAAGCCGGAAGGCTTGCGTGGCGGAGTTATCTATTACGACGGGCAGTTTGATGACACTCGCCTCTTGATCAATCTTGCTGAGACGGCCGTGGACCATGGCGGCACGGTGCTGAACTACGCGCAAGTAACGAAGCTGGTTAAAGGCGATGATGGATTTGTCGCGGGTGCAGAAATACTGGAACACGAAACCGGGCAGCGAACTCAAGGTTTCAGCCAAGGTCGTGATCAATGCCACCGGACCATTTTGCGACAGTGTTCGCCGCCTGGCCGAGCCCACAGTTGAGGCAATGATTGAGCCGAGCCAGGGGGTGCACCTGGTCTTCGACCGCTCGTTCCTTCCCGGAGACAGCGCCATCATGGTGCCGCACACCGACGACGGCCGGGTGATGTTCGCCATTCCCTGGCATCAGCACACTGTTGGTGGGGACAACCGATACACCGATTACCGAGGCTTCGCTGGAACCGCGAGCTCTGCCGAGTGAGATTGATTTCATTCTGGAGACGGCGGGTCGGTACCTTCACAAGGTGCCGACGCGGGACGATGTCCTGAGCGTTTTTGTCGGCATCCGCCCCCTGGTGAGAAGCGCTCACTCGACCAGCACGGCGTCGATTTCGCGTGATCACACGATTCACCTCGACAGCTCCGGTTTGCTCAGCATCGCCGGCGGTAAGTGGACCACCTACCGGCGCATGGCTGAGGACTGCGTCGATCAGGCCGCTACGCTGGGGCAGTTGCCCAGGATGGCCGCCGTCACCACCCATCTCAATATTCATGGCTTTCATAAGAACGCGCAGAAGTTCGGCGAGCTGGCGATGTATGGCTCCGACAGCATAGCGATTCAGAGCTTGATGCGGGCTCGCCCCGATTTGGCCCAGACTTTGCATCCGGAGCTTCCATATACCGCGGCGGAAGTTGTTTGGGCAACGAGATTCGAGATGGCGCGAACCGTTGAGGATGTTCTTGCGCGCCGCCTGAGAGCTCTTTTCCTGAATGCACGCGCCGCATCTGCGATGGCTCCTGGCGTAGCCGAAATCATGGGTCAAGAGCTAGGCAGGGACGCTGCATGGCAGGAGGGTCAGGTGCGGGAATTTCAAGCGCTGGCGGCTGGCTACGCTTTATAGGCACAATTTTTCGCGAACAAGTCTGCGTTTATGGCGTGATCTCCCAAATAACGCCGCAGCCGCGCGAACCGCATTGATGGGTACCACCAGCAAAGGTGGTGCCATAGATAACGCCATTGCTGTCGAGAACCACCCCGCCAATGGGGTAAGCGCCGTCCTCAAGACCGGTGAACGCATACAGCTGGGTATAGATCCAGCCGCCACCTGAAGGCGCGAGCTTGTATACCGTCCCGCAACCGTTGGGACAATTGGCGAGGTTGCCGCCGAATTCTGCGGTTCCGTAGAGATTTCCGGCCGCGTCCCGGGCCAAGGTACTGTGATAGGCCTGCAGTCCGTTGTAGTTCTGGCTGAACAAGGTTGCGTAGGTCCAACCGCCGTCAAAGGAAGTCAGCTCAAAAACACCGTTAATGCCGTTGGCGAAGCTCCCGTACAAATTCGCCGGACGCATCGATGGCCAAGCCTCCCAGAGGAGTGTTGTCGGCGCCGGGAAAGTTGTAAACAACACTAGCGTTATATCCCGAGCCGGAAGGTGCAAGTTGAAACACCGTCCCGCAGCCTCCGCCGCTGCAATTCCCTTCTCCCCCGCCATATTCCGTCGTGCCATAAAGATAGTTGTCGATAAGCACGAGATTGCTTGTGGGCCCTGCGCCGTCCGTCCCACCGGCGAAGGAATGCAAAGTGGTTTCGGTCCAGCCGGACCCGGAGCGCGAAACTTCATAAGCCAGACCCCACTGCGATGCCCCGCCCTGATAGGCGGTGCCGTACAGGTTGCCTGCTCCGTCGAGCACAATGCCTGCCAATAAATCGTTGCCGTTGACGCCGCCGGTGAAATGATAAAGCTGCGTCTCCGTCCACATGCACTCGGCTGTGGCACACGCGCTGGCAGGAGGCTGCAAGCGGAAGACGGTTCCGCAGCCGTCGCCGAAGGTGTCGCGGCAGTCCAGTTGGCCACCTCCGTCGGTCGTACCGTACACGCTACCGTCCTGGGCGATGGTGAGACTGCCGATCGGAATGGCTCCGTCAGAATATCCTTTGAATTCATAGAGCGGTGAGAATACCCAGCCGCTTCCTCGATGGGTAAGTTTGAAGGCGGTTCCGCAGCCGATTCCGTTAGACGTTTCGCAAGTTTGGAGTCCGCCGAATGCCGCGACCCCGTACAGGTTGCCGGCCCGGTCCATCGCCAGACTGGGGTAAGGGTTCGATCCGTCTGAGCTTCCGGTGAACTGATGCAGCACGGTGAAAGTCTGCGCCGGTGCGACGGTTCCGCCGAGCATGGCGAGTGCGCAGAACAGCAGGGCAAATAAAAATGTGCGCCGGTTGGCGAGTGAATGACAGATTACCGGGTGCGTTTGGTAAGTCATGTAGGCCTCATCCATGCTTGCCGCGCTAAACATCGCAGCGATTCGGCTAGGCACTATATACCTGGATGAGTTGGAGGTCTACCGGCACCGAGTCGCAAAACAGGTATTAGTTTAAGGCAGTCCATCGCAAGTCCCTTACGTACTTGCCAGTAAAGGATGGCTGCGATTGGTTGGCTGAATCAGAGCGCCCGGTTCTCAACGCCTTCCGGCTGCCGTCCCGGCAGGAGAAAAGCCAGGGGATGAGCCAGGAAGTCCCGGCCCACGGCTACCAGGAAGTGACGTGACTGCGCCGGGCCGATATTGCGCGCCCGAATTGCCAGAAAGTAGCTTAGCGCGAACGAAGTGAAAATATTGCAGACGCCGACCCCCGCAATTCCCGTGAATGCCAGCAGTGCATCTTGCCAGCGCAGTCGCCCATAGATCGACGAGGCGTCAAGCGCATATCCGAGGCTGGCGGCCGCCAGCGTGACGTGCCGCACTTCCAGCGGTATTCCAAACAATTCAAAAATAATTGGGACCGCCCCTAACAGGACGCCCAGAACTATAAAGCCGACCGACCCGGGCGCGTGGTGTCTTACCCAATGCGCCAGTTTCTCTGCCCGCTTGGTTCCAAGCTTGGCGCGAATGCGAAGGCTGCAGGAAATGGCGGTGGCCATCTTGTGCAGCGCGAGATAGTTCGCCGTCCATCCCGAGGCCATCGACGACAACCAGAGAAAAACTCCGGTAATCACGGCAAACAGAAGGGTCAACGAAGAATTCGGAAACAGCATGTGAACGCCGTGTTCCGACTCCGGCGCGGTCAGAAACGGATGCCCTAACGCAACGTAAATGAGCCGGTCAACGAGAATGGAAACAGGGACCGCGCCTATAAGATTGCTGATGGTAACGATGAATTGGGTTTTGGAGATGGCCCGAATGCTCTCCATGTGGTCCTTATCCGGATCTTCCATGGCATCGACCAGGGTGGCTGCAGTCACAGCCGGCATCTTGGAGGCGAGCAGAAATCCCCCGGCCTGCATGGCCAGAAAGCTCACAGCATAGTTTGCGGAATGGGCGATAGCAAGCAGCATGGGCGCGTGAATGGTCGATGCCAGGCCGTACTTGAAGAGCGCCGTAAAGGACGTAATGACGCCCGCCAACACCGCACCGATACCCATCGCTCTCCATTGAATGGCATCCTGGGCAATGTAATGCTCGCCGGCGCGACCCGTCCGCTCCACCACGCTGCGCGCTAGCCGCCGCGTGCTCGCGCTCATCACACTGCTGATACTTCGCTGGGTGGCGAACCCGTGGACGATGGCTACGGCAAGTTTCCGGGCATCGGCGTCGGAATGTTGCAACTTGATGACTTGCTGAATTCGATTCAAGAGGGAGCGTAGCAACCGTATGCGAAAGATGAGGTCGGCCGAGGATCCCTTTTTCGCCAAAAGCTGGTTAACTGCCGACAGCTGAGCTTCACACGCGGCTCGAGCTTCCTCCCACTGCGCGAAATCGGAAGGATGGCGGACTACGTGTTCCACCAGGCCTGGGAGATGAAAGAAGCTGGACTTGGTGATGTCCTCGTCATCGGCAAACTTGATGAGATCACGGGATAGGGCGACATTGGTTGCTCGCAAGGCCAAAATCTTGCAGGACGCCAGAATCGAAGACTCCGATGGACGGAAGACCATTTGCCACGGTGCCGTCAACTCTTCCGGCAAGGAAGCCAGCCACCGCGCGTCAGCCTCCTTCAAGTTAATTGAGTCCAGCAGAACATAGAGGTCGCCGCCGACCTCATCCACGGGCAGCAGGTGGCGGAGCGCCCGGGAGAACAACTCGCGCAGAAAGAAAGCTTCGTCGGGCAAGCCCGCTTCCGAAATGACCCGCACGTAAGAATGATGCGACCAGAAATCGCGAAATCCAGCGTAGATCGTCTCGCGCGCAGGATGGGCATCGATCGCCTTTGTCATCTCCGCCAGAGTCTCGGTGCGCGATTCGACGGGGATGTCCAGAAACATCCGCAACAGCTTGTAAATGCAGATTGCCTTTTCGCGAGGTGTCGCGAACTCGAGCTTAGCCAGATGGTCGACGTCGAACAGGATGAAGAACCGCCTTTCCGGCTCTGAACCGAACTTTATAACTTAAGGGTGATCACAGAACTTAAGGTGCGAACAATGAGATGCGTGGCCAGCCGCGATTGACCATCGAAGCCTCAATTTAGTTTGCAGTATCCATCGCTTGGATGTCGAGCGCGGAAGGGACGATGAATCGATCTCGAATTGATTTATTTGGTGGAGCTAGTCGGGATCGAACCGACGACCTCATCGTTGCGAACGATGCGCTCTCCCAGCTGAGCTATAGCCCCACGGATGGCGGGAATACCGGGGCAGGCTTGCGCGCGCCACCGGCTTTTCTATTATACAAACAACTGGCGGCAACGAAAATGTCGCCGGGTTCGCATCGTCCGACGCGGATAGCAATCGTATGCTGCCGGCCTGGTGAGCATTACTTCCCTGTCACGCCGGCACCTGAAATGGCACCATGCAATCCGTCGCCAAGGCGATCGACGTCAGCCCTCTCGCTGCCGCAGCTCATCTAGACCGGCACCCAGTCTTACCAGTGCTTCACGTGTCATCTCCGGATCTCCTCCGATACCGATGCGGAAATGTTGCGGCATATCGAAGTAACTGCCCGGAACCACGCCCGTCTCATACTTCTCCCGCAACAGTCGATCCAACGCTTCCACCGTTCCAAAACGAAGCCGAGGGAAGGCTACCGTTCCATGATTGGGAAACAAATACTCCAAATCATCGCGCGATTCCAAGAACGCTTTCAGGACCGGTCGATTTGCGTCCAGCAGCCTCTTGGCTCGCGCGATCACACGATCTAGATTGTCGAACGCAATTACGCTCATCAGTTCCGCGGGATGAGCTGCATTCACTCCATGCAAATCCTTGATGTGCCAAATGCGCTGTACAACCTCGGGATTAGCCAGCACCCATCCGCAACGCAGCCCGCTAAGTCCAAACGCCTTGGTCAGGCTGCTGGTCACCAGAAACTGTTCGCCCAGGTGCACTGCCGGGCGGGGCCGCTCGTCATACAGCGCCTCCAGGTAAACCTCGTCGACCAGGACGTAAGCGCCGGCCTTCCGGGCAATCTCGCCTATCTCCCGCAGCGTTACCTCCTCGAGCAGCGCTCCGGTGGGATTGTGCAGGTTGGTCAGCACAATCAGGCGAGTGCGCGCTGTCATCTGCCGTTCGACCTCCGCCGGATCAACGCGGAAGCCTTCGTCCATCCGCCGCTCGAAGAACCGGACTTCAGCCCCAAGAAAGCGCAACGTCGACGTCAGCAGCTCATACGTCGGGTGCTCCACCAACACCTCGTCACCCGGTTCCACCGTGGCGGCAAACGCCAGATAGTTCGCCATCGACGTTCCCTCGGCGGTCGCGACCCGGTCGCTGGTTACGCCGTTGTAGTCGGCCAGCCGCTGGAGCAAGGGCCGGTGGCCATACATGTCGAGGCCATTGATCTCCAACTCCTGCAGGGTCACCGGCAGTTCGGCCAACGGATAGCTCGCGATTCCGCTGGTGGCCAGGTTGTATTTTGCGCTGGAGTGCAGCTTGGCAAACTGCATGTAAGGCGATCCGCTTCGCGTACGTAAGCTCATCGAATGTTTTCTTCTCCACGGCTTTGCTTTCGGGCCCAAAAGGCATAGACCGGCAGACCCAGCAACAGGATGCCCATCCCCAGGAAGCTGTTCTGCGGATACTTATAAAGTGTGTTAATCACCACCAACCACGATATCAACACAAACAAGCGCCGTAGTATAGGGGTGCCCGGGAGCACGGTATCCACTGGACGCTCTCTCCATACCAGCCGCTTCCCTGCGGCGAAAGACAAACAGGCTAGCCCCGGTCAGTCCAAAGAATAGAAAGTCCATCGATACCACGTAGTTCAATATCTGTTCGTAGTGGCCGGAAAGCGCAACCACAATCGTCCACGCACTTTGCAAGACGATGGCCAGCACGGGAACATGGGACCGCCGGGAAACCGTCGCCACGCTGCGAAAGAACAGCCCATCACGCGCCATGGCGAAATACACGCGAGGCGCGGTCAAGATCGACTGGCTGAGAAAGCCTAGCGTCGATACGGTAATCCCTAACGCGATCAGACGTGCCCCTCTCTCACCCATGGTCACGCGCATGAGGGCGGTGGCCGGCACTCGCGTATCCGCCAGTCCTTGAGGTCCTAGCGCGCGCACGCAAACCAGGTTTACGCCGAAATAGAGCACGATCACGCCGGCCACGCCCATTACTAGTGCGCGCGATAAGTTTTTCCGCGGGTCCTTAATCTCTTCTGCCATGAAATTTGTGGTCTGCCATCCGCCGAAGGCGAACAGCACCGGAACCATCGCAGCGCCGATCGCCGTGACCAGGTCGAACGACGGCGTGCGATCGAGTACTGGATGCAGCAGGGGATGCGGCGAGCGAACCAGGAACAGGCCCGCTGCAATCAAACCGGCAATGGCCGCTATCTTGAGCACCATCAAAATGCTCTGCATGCGGCTGCCCAGTTTAACTCCCAGGCAATTGATAACGGTCAACACGGCGATGGTCACAACAACGATCAGCCGCTCTGACAGCGGCCAACCCGTCAGCTCCAGCAGATAGCGCGCAAATGTGACGGTCACCGCAGCCATGCCGCCGGTCTGAATCACCAGCAGTAATACCCACCCGTACAAAAAGCCCACCACCGGATGAAATGCCTCGCGGAGGTAAGCATACTGGCCACCGACGGCCGGCCTTCGCACGGCCAACTCGGCGTAGACGAACGCACCCAGCATAGCCACCACGCCACCGGCAATCCACACGGACAGGATGAGGATAGGAGTATGCAGCCGCTGCGCAACAACATAGGGATTGATGAAAATGCCGGCGCCGACAATGCCACCCATGACCAGCATGGTGGCGTCGAACAGGCCGACCTGCCGAAGCAGACCGGAGGTGGTGCGGGGTTGGACCGGGTTGGGCGATTGGTCAGTCAATGAGGGCGCGAATCAAAGCCTCGACTGTAGCACGGTAACGGCCTACTCGCGTGTCGGAGTGGTAACTGTAGATGCGCGTTTCAGGCGGTCCAAGACGGCCTCCCACTCGGGTGTGTCGTCGGGGATGTCCACCGCAATCCAATCCAGCCCTTGCGCGTCGAGGTCGTGCAGCGTGCTGTAAAGTTGCGCCGAGTAGGCTGCCGAGTTGCCCGGCATGGATATCGTCTGCTTAACGCTATTGGCTGGCGCGTGGCATAGTTGCAGATAAGCCCCCACGCCTTGACTGGGTACCGCACCGTTTCTTACTAACAGCAGTTTCGTCCTTGGGCTGTAATGACGTGGGTGCATTCCAGGGGAAGGATCCGCCGTTCCCTGCGAACTAGATATCTGCGCGATTGGGCCGATAACGCTCTCGATTTGTTGGCGCGAGATTCCGCCCGGACGTAACAGCATCGCCCTGCCATCGGCCAGCGAGAGTACCGTCGATTCGATCCCGACCGTGCAGGGGCCCCCATCCAGGATGTAGTTCACGCGATCGCCCAGAGATTGCCGGACATGGGCTGCCGTGGTGGGCGACAATTGGGTGAAACGATTCGCGCTGGGCGCGGCGATGGGGAGTCCAGCCGCCTCGATCAGTGCCAATGCTACGGGGTGCGCGGGCATGCGCACACCGACGGTGTCGAGCCCGGCCGTCACCAGCGTAGGCACGGCCGGCTGTTTCTTCAAGACTAATGTCAGAGGTCCGGGCCAGAACTTCTGGGTTAATCTTTCTGCGACCTCAGGCCATTCCGCAACCACAGAACGCGCCATCCCAGTCCCGCTCACATGCACAATAATCGGGCTGGTTGTGGGACGTCCTTTCGCGGCGAAGATGCGCGCAACGGCTTCCTCGTTCAGAGCATTAGCTCCGAGCCCGTAAACGGTTTCTGTGGGGAAGGCTACCAGTTTCCCCTCGCGCAGCATGGTTGCAGCTGCGCTGATCTCTGCTTGCGATGGCTGTCGTGAACGGCTCATCAGGCTACCTGCTCCGTCCTTGCGAAGGGTCAGCCGAGTTTGCTGTATCGACATCCACATGCACGCCGGAAGCAGGCGTAAGGCCGGGTGGATAGCAATTGTTATCCGCTGCATAGGTTTTGCGACAGGAAGTGGTCATCTCGGGACGGCGAGGCGACTGGGCGAACTGCCACGCGTCCGCGAACTGCACTCCGCTGGAGGCCGGCTTGGGCGGCACTGCTGGAAACACGCAGCCTGGTGAAGGTCCGCATTGATCGTTGCTGATGAAGAAATGAATCGCTCGTCCACCAGCATTGTCGCGAATGTCATTGGCGGTCACAACCGTCACGTTGCCTGATTCGCGAAACGGGATACCCGAGCAATAAATCCCGGCACGATACCCAGCATGAACGACGCCGTCGACCCAGGCGTGTATATAGGCGCGCTGCTCCGGAAGCATGCGGCCACCCTGCTCCTGGTCGAGAAACAGAATCGCGCCTGCCGCAAATCCTTCTCGCTTCGCCGCCTTCGAAGCCTCGGCTGCGTCGTTCGTACCCACACGCGCTGCGTTTCCCGAAGCCTTCAGCTGCGCATACTCCCGCCCGTTGAAGAGGAGCAGGAATCCGTAGCCCATGGCCTGCAGCGGTTCCCGTTCGGCCTGCCATGTGTTGCGTGTCGCCCCGGGAGGATTATTAAGCCAGTATCCGGTAAAAGCGAACGTCTTGCGCAGCGCCGACATGTTATCGTCGCCGGGATAATCGTTGCGATCGACGCCGAGGTAGGTGTGCCCTTGAGCCACTGCGCAAGGAGCAGAGATGACGCCGAGCGCGAGGGTCGCAACCAGAATGAACGACTTCCATTTCACCCTACCAATATCGCACGATTGGCGGGCTTAAGCCGAGCGCCAGCAACGCGAACCGATTACTCAATGCCCAGGGCTCCTGTGATTGCCAGGCGACGGGAAGTAATTGCCATCCCAATGCTAATCTAACCATTGACCGGTTCCCGTCCATGCTCATCGATGCGCTGCATAAGGTTGCTAATCACCGCTCATCTCTGACGCGCGCGGAGGCTCGCGGCGTCATGTCTGAAATTCTCAGCGGCAGAGCCACCGATGCGCAGATCGCCGCATTGCTGGTGGCGCTTCACATGAAGGGCGAAACGGTGGAAGAGATCGTCGGCTTTGCCGAGGCCATTCGCGCCGAAGCTACCTCGCTGCAAGTTGCCGAAGGCGAGGCGCTCGACCTTAGCGGTACCGGCCGCGACGCCCTGGTCGATACTTGCGGCACCGGCGGGGATACCAGCGGAACGTTTAACATCTCTACCGCGACCGCTCTGACGATCGCCGGCGCTGAAGTGCGAGTGGCGAAACATGGCAACCGTAGTATCAGTTCAAAATGCGGCTCAGCCGATGTGATGGAAGCGATGGGAGTGAAGATCGATCTTCCGCCGGCACGCCTGGCCGCCTGCCTGCGCGATACAGGCATTGCATTTCTTTACGCTCCTACTCTGCACTCGGCCATGAAATACGTTCAGCCAGCGCGGCGCGAGTTGCGTCTTCGCACTGTGTTCAACCTGCTGGGTCCGCTGACCAACCCGGCAGGAGCTTCGGCACAGGTGGTGGGTGTTTATTCAGCTGACTTGGTGGAAAAGCTGGCCGAAGCCCTGAGCGAATTGGGTTTGCGGCGAGCCTTGGTGGTCCACGGTCGCGATGGCCTGGACGAAATCACCATCTCGGCTCCCAGCAAAGTTGCGGAAGTTCGTAACGGCCAGGTTCGCGTTTACGAAGTCGCTCCGGAAGACTTTGGCCTCCAGCGCGCCCCTCTCGAGGAGATTGCCGGCGGTGACGCCCAGCAGAATGCCGCCATCATCACGGCCATTCTGGACGGCGAGCGCTCCTGCCGGCGCGATGTTGTGCTGCTCAATGCGGCCGCCGCCCTGGTGGCTGCCGGGGTCGCCGATCGTCTTGGCGATGCCGTTCCTCTTGCTGCTTATGCCATCGACAGCGGACATGCCCGCCAGCGTTTGCAGTTGCTGGTCGAATTCACCAATCGACCTTAGGCAGTGACGACCAGGATGTCTCGTCGCGCTGCCACAAGTGCACGGCACCTTCGAAGCACAGATGTTTGCCCCGCGCTTTTCGCTCATGTAAACTCAAGACTCCGCAACGTTAGCGCGTCATCCCATGACGTCTACGAGGGGCGGTTAGCTCAGTTGGTTAGAGCGCCTGCCTTACAAGCAGGAGGTCGCAGGTTCGAGCCCTGCACTGCCCACCATCTTCGCGTCCCATCTGATTCCAAAACAACACGCGTTTCCCGAAGCGGGACAACTTCGCGCCCTCATCGCAATATCCTGATGGTCGGATGCGTTTCTGTAAGACCAAGCCCCACCCTGGGGCCATAGTTGTATTACACGAAAGAGAGTCGGCTATCTACAGCGACCCAAACTTTCGTGCACCGTATCCTGCCTTGTCGGCCAGCTTCGCAGGGGTCTCGAGTTGAATGCCGGAGGTACACAATGTCTCCATTAACCATGCGCCGCCTTCTGTCGAACGTGCTCAGGCGCCTGCGTCTAAGTGCCATGGGTGAAGAGTGTGGGCAGGATCTGACCGAGAATGCTCTGGCTGCGGCCCTGATTGCTCTCGGGATGATCGTGACCACGCACAGTCTTGCGGTGGGAATTACTACCGAATTAACCAACGTAAGCCAGGTGGTGGTTACCGGACAGCTTCCGTTCAACGGGGTGGGCGGCGTCCACAAATAGCTACCGGAACTGGTGTTCGCGCGGTGATGCGGCCCGGAAGCAACATCTCGCCTCGCTTGTTGTGCCCGACGAGCTGGTCTGCATGCTCCCATGAGTATTCATGTGTCTGAATACGCTGTTTGGCTGGTCGTTCCGATGTTGCAAACAGTGCTGCTGTTTGTGCTCTGGAAGCGAGCACTCTATCGTCGTCTTCCCTTCTTCTTCAGTTACATTGGTCTTCAAGTTCTGTCCATCGTTTTCCTGTTCGTCATAGGCCGTCACCTGCCGTCATTCGCTGCTGGTGTTTACTGGATCGCATCGGTGTCAAGCGTTCTGCTGTTGATTGGTGTGCTGGGCGAAGTGCTGGACAACATCTTTCGCATTGAGCCTGGTTTGACCGACCTGGGTACGATACTGTTTCGCTGGTCGGCAATCGTCATCGTTCTGGCAGCCGTTATCGGGGTAGTCAAGACTGGCCACTTTACGCTTCTTGAAGCCGTTGGCAAAGGTGTTCTTTTTGCCGAGGCAAGCATTCGTTCCATCCTGTTTGTGTTTCTGGTGTTCGTGCTGCTCGCGATTCGTTATCTCAACCTTACTCGACAGCGGATGGAGTTCGGAGTTGTTCTCGGCTTCGGGCTTTTTGCTCTGGCCGACATGATTGCCGCGACTCTGATGGCCCATCGGCCGCTGTTTTATGCGCCCTTGTATCGCGAGATCGACGGCATAGCCTGCGTCGCTTCCTGCATTGCCTGGCTGGGATTTGCCTCGTTCGTCAATGTCCCGCCGGTGCCGATTCGGCTCTGAACCTAACCGCTAACGGCCTGCTGTGCCCAATTTTTCGCGTCCGGCGATGGCTTGACGGTATGATCGATTTCGGAACGGGGGCTTATGCCGCGGCAAGACTTTGTAGAGGAAATGCAGAACATCCTGGGCAAGCAAAACGAGAAAGACCGCCGGGAAAAACAAGCAAAACTTCATCGGGCACAGGTCATCGCCAGCCAGGCTGGACCCAAGTGGACCGAATTGCGCAACGAAACCCGCAACACCGTGGAGCAGATCGGTGAAGGACTGCTGTACACCGATACTTCCGATGCGGAGTTCACCATCACCGCACAGAGCCGCGTCATGCGAGTCAGCGTGGATCTGCCTGCGGCCATCATCAGCTACGGGTGCGGGGCCAAGTCGGGCGCATTCAAGCCGGCCATTAAGGGAAACGATCTGGAATTTATCCGCGAGTACAAGATGCCCTCGGGTGAAATCATCGTCGACGACGTTTCCGGCGGCACGTTCAAGCCGCGCGAAATCAGCGAGATTCTGATATCCGAAGTGGTGGGAAGCACTCAGTAGGCGCGCGACACAGCCCGGCCCTATCTGCAGGCAAATTGCTGCAGGAAAAAATCCGGTGCACAGCCTCGCGACCCCTCTGACACGAGTGGTTTGTATCTGTTACAATCAATCTCGTTCGGTGGTACGAAGAATTGATCTGCGATCGAACGTGACCAACGGGTTTCCGCTAACCCGTCTCAAATAAGCGGGGTCGTAGTTCAGTTGGTTAGAACGCTGCCCTGTCATGCGCGTTCTTTGTTTGCTTGCATTTAGCTGGTTTATAGGCGATTCTACTGGCGGTTCTGCCAAGAATCGCCTTATGCCAAGACTGCCGCGAGTCAAACTTCTCAAGCAAGTTAAGGTCAACGACAAGTGGACCCTCGCCACCGCCCTGTTTGACAGCAAGGGCCGCGTCCGCCGCGATCACGTCCTCATCAACACAAAAGACGAAACCCACTCCGAGGGAAGCTATTTCATCGAGTGGTGGGATCAGGGCAAACGACACCGCGAAGCAGCGGGCGCGGACGCCCAGGATGCCGCCGACAAAGCCCGCGTCAGGGAGGCCGAACTGACGGCCCAGCGCAACGGCGTTATTCCGTCGCCGCCCGATGTCGAAGTAACACCGGAACGCACTACCCTACCCTCTGCGCTCGACAGCTATCTGGAATATGTTCGCTATCACCGGTCTCTGCGAACGTTCCGCACCTACCGGCCCATTCTTGAATCGTTCAAAGAGTCTTGCCCCAAGGCCAACGTTGACGAGGTTGAACGTCAGGACCTTCTCGACTTTGCCACTCACTGCATGAAAAAGGGTCAGAAGGGCAAAAGCATCTACAACAAGCTCGTGGTGATCTCGCAGGTGATGAAGCAGTACGGCAAGCGAAAACTTCTCAACGCCGCCGATTGGCCCAGCTTCGTTGAAACCGTCCGCCCAATCTATGAGGATTTTGAATTAACAAAAATCTTCAAGGCTTGCACGCTCGACGAGCAGGTCCGCTTCAAGTTTTATCTGATGTCCGGCTTTCGCGATGCGGAAGGACGCTTCACCACCTGGCGCGACGTCGATTTCAAGCACATCGCCGTGCGCGTCACCGCCAAGCCACATTGGGGATTTCATCCGAAGAATTGGGAGGAGCGCGAGGTTCCCGTGCCGCAAAAGCTCATCGCGATGCTTGAGAAATTTCGCCCCGCTACGGCAGGCCCTGACGATCCGCTATTTCCGAGCGCGACAGGCAGGCCCGACGGCGCTATGCTGGAAAAACTCAAGGCCGTCGCCTATCGCGCCAAGCTCAATTGCGGGCATTGCAAGGTGACGCACAAGCTCGATGACGGCACAGTCAGAATCAATCGCTGCTCCGAGGGCCCCTACTGCACCCGCTGGTTTCTGCATAAGTTTCGCCACACATATGCGACCCGACACTTACAGGATGGCATCGACATTCGCACGTTGCAGCAATGGATGGGACACCGGGACATCGCATCGACCATGGTTTACCTGAAGGGTGTACGGAACAAAGACATTCAGGCCCGGATCAATAAGGGGAGCCTCGCGTCGTTCGCGTAAGCAACCAGCCCGAGTGCGCAAAGCGTTGCGCCAACATTCTCTGGATTTCCACATAGCGGGCAGTATTGCGCGCTTAGAGGGATGACTTTACCGCCGCCTGGGAGTGCGGCCCTCCATGACCAATAGTCTGTCGTCGGCAGGGGGCTGTAACGAAGCGGGCGCAGGGGCCATTTTCTGGCGCAGCCAGACGGCGACCGCCAGGGGATCGAAACGGACGCAGCCTCCAATTTTGAAACAGGGGATGCGATGCTCCGCCGCGAGTTTGTAGACCTGACGCTCCGAGATGTTCAGCAATTCGGCGATATCGGAGACAGTGAGGGCGCGGCTTTTCCCGTCCAGAGAATCCGCGAGGCCCGCCGTTTTTCTGCCTTGCTCACCGTCCATTATTCCTTCCCATCCGCCCCCTTCAAGGCTTTGTTACCTATAAATCGAGGGTTCGTCAAACGAACTGACCAGGCGAGTAAACATCGGGTCCCGAGGTCTGTACGTGCGGATTCCTCACTACGCTTGCGGAATCGCCTTGAGAATATTGCTCAGAGTGTTCTTATTGCAGGTTCTACCAGCAGAAGCGGCCTCGCTCTGGAATCAGGGTCGGCAATAGATCTATTTCACCAATTACACTTTGTCTGGAGACAGCACGCCGCGACCCAGAGACCCGGCCAAGGCAAATCCCGAGAACGGCGTATCCTAATAGATTCGCTATTCAGCCCCGATTGCCGCTGCAAAGTCGATTCCCTCGCCTAGCGTTGTCGGATTTCTTTAAGCCAGGCACGCGGATTGGTACCGTGAATCACTCGACCGAGAAAACCCAGACGCTCGGCTGCATTATTCCGGTTTCGCCGTAATGTCGTCCTTCGTGATCTTGGTGTACAGAGCGAGGAAGCTGTCCATGCTCCGGGGCTTGGCGAAGACGTAAGTCGCGTGGCCAAGCTGAGGGGTTTCGACGACCACGGCTTTCTCAACATCGAAGATGTATTCATCCCGAAACAGATAAACGCGGCGCGCTCTGCGGTGCGAGTTGGCGATAGAAGAACGGATCATAATCCGGACGCCAGCTGATTTGTGCGACATCGAAGTCACCCGGAAGGCGCAGATCGGACCAGATCCGCGCAGCTCTGCTTTCTCGATGGCTCGATGCTCCAGGAGCAAGCGGATTTGCTCCAGCGCCCGTGAGTACTGGCCGAAGCGATGGTGGGTCGCTCTCGCCGCCT
>CAWITJ010000011.1:0-704995 GCA_963838995.1 uncultured Acidobacteriaceae bacterium
AACCACGATGACGAAGACAGGACGTGTGCTCTCCCTGAATTGGAGTGTCGTTTGCATTAGGATCGCGATCGCGGCAGCGGCTCTGCTTCTGATTCAAGTTGCTGAGGCTCAGAACTATAGCGTGATCCATAGCTTTACAGGTCCCGATGGATCTGGTCCGGATGCAGGTGTGGTCGCCGATACGGTGGGCAATCTTTACGGTACGACTGAGGTCGGCGGTACTTCTGGAAATTGCTTGGGCGGGTGTGGCGTCGTGTATCAGATGACCAAGGTGAATGGCGCATGGACACAGCAGGTGATCCACAATTTTCAAGGTACCGACGGACAGTTCATATACGCTCCAGTGACGCTCGACCAGATCGGCAACGTGCTGACAGCAGGATCGCAATGCACTTCCGATTGTATTGGAGCCGTGGTGGAACTCACTCCCCAAAATGGCACCTGGACGGAAACGATTTTGCACGCCTTCACCGGCACTCCTGACGGTTCCTATCCTGCTTCCGGATTGCTGCTCGACAGCTCCGGCACTCTGTACGGCGCGGCGGCGACAGGTGGCCCTTACGGGAATTCTGGGACGGTCTTTACACTATCAGGGCCGGGATATTCGGAGTACACAAGCATATTTGCCTTTACTGGCTTGCTCAACGCGAGTGGGGCGGCCCAACCGGCCTTTGAAACTCTGACTCGGGACGGCGATGGCAATCTTTATGGCACCACCCAAGGTACAGACTATAACCTCGCCAGCATCTTCGAGCTAAGTCCGAATACTCAAGGCGGGTGGTCGGGGAAGGTTCTCTATCGCTTCCGGGATCCACAAGATGGAACCGATCCCGAAGGGGGATTGACAATTGATGCGGCCGGAAACCTCTATGGCGCTACCTACAGCAGTGGTCCTTATGGGTACGGCGTGATTTACAAGCTGGCCCACAACGGTGATGGCATGTGGAGCTACAGTGTGATTTATGGATTCCAAGGCGGCGGAGATGGAGCGTTTGCATCAGGTGCGCCTACATTCGATGCTGCGGGCAGTCTCTACGGAACGACCGAGTGGGGCGGCACTGGCCAATACGGAACAGTTTTTAAATTGACTCCAACCGGGCGGGGACAATGGACGGAAACGGTGCTGCACAGCTTCGCAAATACCCCGGACGGCGCGAACCCTCAGGGTTCCAAGCTCTGGCTCGACAGCCAGGGAAATATCTACGGTACCACCCTCAACGGCGGCAGCAATAACCGAGGCACGGTCTTTGAAATCACGCCGTAAGCCGCATCAGTGATCTCACATATGTTTTATCTGTCGGTGTTCACCGAGGCTATTCGCTGAACCTCAGGGTAGAAATCTACTCCTATCGGATCACTAAGCAGGCAGTCCACGGGAGCGCGGGCTGTGAAGGGAGCAGGGACGATGAATCGCAATATGAAGTGGGTTGCGGCACATGCGGCAATGTTTGTCGTTTGCTGTGCAGGTCTCGTTGCCGGTGTGGCTTCGGCGCAAACGTTCGAGGTACTTCATAGTTTCGGGGCTTCCGGAGATGGCCAGGTTCCATCGGGCGGTCTGGCCGTCGACCAAGCCGGGAATCTCTATGGTCCGACCTACTTGGGAGGAACCGGAGGAGGCGAGTTCTGCGTCCCTTATGGATGCGGCACGGTTTTCCAGTTGGTGCGCCAAGCCGATGGCAGTTGGGAGGAGAACATCCTCCACAGCTTTGTCGGCGGCGACGATGGCGGATTTCCCACTGAGCCGGTGGTGCTGGACCGCCGCGACATCGTATACGGCCCCGTAGGATGCGCCACCACCGACTGTGGAACCCAGCCGGGCGGTACCATTTACGCGTTGACCCCGTCGCAGCAGGGAACGTGGGCTAAATCTACGATCGTAACGTTTGATGGCTCCAATGGAGATGCCAACACGGGGTGCTGGTTGACCGTCGCCTCGGTCGGCCACATCTTCGGCGTCTGTCAGGATGGAGGATTACAAAATCTGGGGTTGGCGTTCATGCTCGCTCACTCATCCGCGCTCAACTGGTATGAGCTTCCGCTCCATTCGTTTCTCGGCAGCCTAGAGGGCGATACGGAGAAGCCTGATTCGCCAACGGTTCTCGACAGCACAGGAAAGCTTTATGGCACCACCAGCGTTGGGAGTTCGGATGGTCCGGGGGCCGTGTTTGAAATGAAGCCGAATCAGGGCAGCAGTGGATGGAGAGAAAGCGTGCTGTACAACTTTACCGGTGGCAGCGACGGCGGCGCTCCGGGAGGCGTGGTCTTTGGGCCGGACGGCAATCTGTACGGGGCAGCGCATACCGGTGGGGTTTCGGGACGCGGGCTGATTTTCAAGCTAACCAGGAACGCAGACAGGACATGGAGCTACAGCACGATTTACTCGTTCATGAATCAAGTAGACGGGTATCAACCGTATGGCACCGTGATCTTCGATCGGGCAGGAAATCTTTACGGCGTTGCCAGCGGTGGCGCGGGATGCTCGTGCGGGGTGATCTACAAGCTGGCACCATCGGGTGGCCAATGGACCGAAAGCGTGCTCTATAACTTCACCAACGGCTCCGACGGGGAGAACCCGGTCAGTCCGCTGGTTCTTGACGCGGCAGGCAATTTGTACGGAGTCACCGCCGATGGCGGTTTAAACGGCGGCGGCGTGGCGTTCGAGGTCACGCCGTAGGACGATACCTCGGTGCATCCATGCTTCCGCATGGCTAGTGAAACATCGCCATCGCACAAGTTGCGGTGCAGGTTTTCCCGATTGGGATGATAAGTGTAATCGCCTGATTTCGCCAACGGCACTTACAGCCCACCTTCCCGCTCAAGGAAGGCGAGAAGAGTGGGCACGTGTATCTTTACATTGCAATCGCGTGTAGATGAGTTAGTTGTTCTGGAACTCGTAGGCTCCCATGTCACAGCGGGTTTTCCCTTTACCGGGACGGGGGTAGCCGCGCTGATCGGTGGTGAGAGGTTGACCAGCTACATTCGTGCAGCCGCTGGGATTGCCCGCATTCATTGCGGGACTTCCCGTTTCTTCAGCCATGGTCCAGGTCGGCCCGCCGTTATTGTGAATATAGGCGAGCATGGGGTCAGTGTTGATTAAGTCGCCTGTGCTGTGAAAGCCGCACGTGTCATCGCTGCTCAGATTGTAGCCATTCGAGGTCACAGCCCCGGAGCAGTTCGGGCCGCTCGTTGGTGAGCCGACGATGCTGTTCTTGAAGGCCGCCGCTGGGCCAGTGTTGTAGAAGTTGGCACCCGCGAATCCGCTGTTCAACCCGAAACTGCCGTTGCTGACCGACAGAGTGCGGCTGGTGTTGTAGATGCCACCGCCGTTGCTTGCGCTATTGCCGTAGATGGTGCTGTTGACGATAGTCGCCGTGCCGCCCAAACCCGGGTCGCCAATGCCGCCGCCGTTGCTGGCACTATTCCCCCATATGGCGCTGTTGCTGATTGTAAGTGTGGTAGCTCCGTAAATGCCGCCGCCGTTGCTTCCACTATTCCCCACAATGCTGGCGTTATTGATCGTTAGCGCTCCGGGACCGCCGTAGATGCCGCCGCCGTTGCTTCCGCTGTTATAGAGAATGTTGCTGTTGTTGACCGTCAGCGTTCCGGTGTTGTAGATGCCGCCGCCGTCGACTCCCGGCATTCGCGACGATGATGCTGTTGTTGATCGTAAGCGTCCCAGCGTTATTGATCCCTGCGCCCGGACCGTTGAAAAAGCCATTTTCAATGGTCAGGTTGGAAAGAGTGACCTGGGCGCTGCTATTGGAAACTATGAGCACCTTGTTGTGTCCTCGGCCATCAATAGCACCGGCACCGCGGCGCTTGGCCCCGTGGCACTGACACTGTAACCGATCACATTCAGGCTAAAGCTGATGGTGACGATCTCTGGGTAAGTTGCACTGGCCACAAAGACTGAATCACTCGACGAAGCGAGCGTGATCGCATGCCCAATGGTTTTGCAAGCGTGCTGGGTTGATCGGCAGTCGTTGGTATCATTGCCGTGCACGCCATCAACGTACCAACTGCTGCTGGCAAAGGCGTTTGGAACCATGGTCAGAAACAGCACCACAAGGGTGCTCAACATAAGTTTGTACTTCACTTGTTTCCACCTTTTCATTTCTGCGGGTTGAGGCCGGAAGGGTTCTGGAACCCGTACGGAGGATGAGACCCGTTGGTCCGAACCATATAGGTGTTTGCGGGTCAAGTCTGGTCAAAGCAGCTCAGGCTGACTACATCAATTCGGCGACGGCACCAGCCCCTCGTGAAAGTTATAGTTGAACTGTTTCGACGGCAACCGCACTGGAGTTTACTGGCCGAGTGAGTTCGCCGAAATCCCTGGGGAGATCGCATCAGAAGAATTGCGAAGTATGAGAGCATACGGTTCCTCAGAAACGTCCATCTGAATAATGATGACTGGCGTAATATCTCCATAGCACAAGTAACGGAGTCTGGCGCATCGATTCGGTGCAACTTGTGATAGAGCCTGTTTTTCGTATGCTTTCGCCAACCCAAAATAATTACGGATTGTGAGCAAAGTTGGGCAGACTCGCGGCGCCCGAAGATTGTATTGTCATCCGATCATAAGGGCAGAATCTCTGGCAGTTAGCCTAACCTTAAGATCAAAACCCATTCCCCCTCCTTCCATTGCCAGAGATTCTCTAACAAATCCGTATCACGAGAGCAAGGGATACTATGCGGTCACCTTACGGCATGGCACTCGTCGAAGACTGTCTTTCCTGCCATCTGTGTTCGGAAGACTTTTTCTGCCACCTGCCAAGATCCGCGATGGAAGCTTTTCAACTCATCAAGTTCACCATTGGATACCCTGCGGGCGCAATTCTCTTCGTGGAAGGACAGCCCTGTCGCGGCATTTACATGCTCTGCAAGGGTCGGGTGAAGCTGTCGACCAGTTCACAGGACGGTCAGACACTGATATTGAAGATTGCCCAATCCGGGGAGATTCTAGGTTTGAGCGCGGTTGTCTTAGGGGTCCCATACGAAACGACGGCGGAAACCGGCCAGCCTTGTCAATTGAACTTTGTGAAGTGCAGCGACTTTCTGAAGTTTATGGCGGACCATGGCGATGTCTGCATGCAAGCAGCAATTTCGATGAGCCATGAGTGCCAACACGCGTTCGAGCAGCTCCGCTCCTTCACCATGAGTTCATCCTCCCAGCGAATTGCCCGCCTGATTCTGGAGTGGTCGCAAGAGGACTCGGGATTAGCCGCAACCCACGGAATTAAGGTCGCGTTGACCCACGAAGAGATCGCGCAGATCATCGGCATGTCGCGGGAGACGGTCACCCGCACACTCGCTACTTTCCGACAGGACGGCATTGCCACGCTTCGCGGCTCGACGCTGTCGATCCGGAACATGTCTGCCATTCACAAACTGGCCGGTGCGTAGACCAACATACCGCACGCCCGAGTGATGACGCGGGCAGCTAGAGAAACGGATATGAACTCGCCATTACCAGTTACCGCTGTCCGGCACCGGCTCATATTGTGCGTTGATGACGGAGAAGTCGCGTTACGTATTAGAAAGCTCCTGCTTTGTAGCGAAGGCTACAAAGTGCTGGGCGCGAGCTCTGGGGAAGAAGCTCTTGAAGTTTTCATGCAGAATCCGGTCGAGTTGGTGATATCTGATCACTTTCTGAGCGGCAAGTCAGGTACTGAGATTGCCCGGGAGATGAAGAACCTCAAGCCCGCAGTTCCCATTCTTATCGTCTCTGCCGCCTTGGAGAGACCCGACGGCCTTGAGTTCACGGAGGGGTTCGTAGCAAAGTGCGAAGGCCCGACCGTCCTGTTGGATACCATCGCTCTTCTGCTGGCGAAACAACGGTAGCCGGAATTTCTGTTCCGGTTACCGTTGCGGCCGGGGTCCCATCTTCTCCGTGGAGCAGACGCTCTGCTGACGCAAAGAAGGTACCCACTGCCGCAGTCTTAGGTCGGAAGGCGGCACTGTGTACCGCCAGACACGGAAACGAATACTTCCGCCGTCTTAGCTGGGCGGCGCGGTAGACCGCCGAAAAGAATCATCTGAGGGATATCCATGGCTAAGAAACCCGACATGCATGCAGCCGCGCTAAAATCATGGCGCACCCGGCGCACATTGAGCGCTTTCGCCAAAGCCCGCGCAGCCGAAGCAGCCAGCAAAGAAGCGCTCCGGCACTACTGCGAAGAGACCGGATGGAAACTCGCGTTCTTCGAGGGCGCTACAGGTTCACCACGAACAGGCATCATCGATGCGATTGCCTTTCGGCTTGGACGCAAGAATGCCGACTTGCTGGACGTGCGACTCATCCAGCTAAAGGGCGGGAGGGCTGGCGTCAGCGGAGCCGAAATCGCCCGTCTCAAGAAAGCCGCTGCCGGAGCTACGGTCGGCTGGCTCATTGCGGCTTTCGATGGCGAGGCACTTCATCTAGTGCCTGACCCCGCCGCCAAGTGAGATAGCTCCCCAAATGAAATGCTGGCGCGAGGGCCGGACAACTCGATTGGCTAGGAACAAAAGATACAAATCATCCCATGCAGACAAACGGCCAAATATGATGTCTGCTGAGGTGAGTTTTCCCACCGCCACGCGTGTTTGCAACAGCGATCCGCACCTTGTCCCACACAACAGCCCACCTCACGGATGAACTGTGCGATATTGAACAGACTCATACCGGGGCGGCAAGTGTGACTTTCTGGAAGGCGCGGTGCGCGTTCCGGCAATGGCCTGGCTTGTCCCCTCGTAAAGCATCGTCGAGAGCAACTGACTTGGGATCAGTTGCTTTCTTATGGAAATAGCTTCCAAGCTATCTATTTGCAATAACTTGCGCCAGCACACGTCGCGCACGACAGCGGGTTGCGCTCGGGAAGTGGCGGTTCCACCTTAACCCTCACTAGGCTGCTCAATAACGCACGATTTACTCGGGCCCGAAAGTTTCAGTTCTTCCCGGAATTAGCGTCGTTGTGCTCGGTCAGGTCATCGATTGCCCATCCCGCACCATCTCTCAATTGAAGTTGTTGAGCTTCGTTCAGATGACTTTTCTTCATCGCAAGGCAAACAAGATATCGAGGCCAGCTCTACAAACAGTTGGGGTGAACGCCTCCATTGAGACAGTTTCCGTGTCTACACCTGCCGTTGTTTGATGAACCCAGCGTGACAAAGACTGCACACCCTTGGCTCTGCAGGGCAAGCGCACGGCTGTGTATCGGCCGTGTCTTTCACGAGGTGCTAGTCCAAGCCCGTACCAGGTGAAAGCGACATGGCTGGATCGAACTCTAAGTCAGTTGGGTTCACATCCGGGATAACACGGATCGCGTCTACCAAGCTGATCCAGCGGATCTGCCTCCCATCTCGCCAAGCCACTCCAATGATCGGTAGTGGGTCAGTTTGATTCAAACTGACGCACTACCCAATGATCAAGTCGCTTGAGCTGGCGACTCCGAACTGTTTTACGAATCGAATGGGTCAAGCCGCCATCAGGTCAATCATTGTAGAGGCAAGCATTGCGAAGGCAGCACGATGGTTACAACGGTGCCGTGCTTGTCGACGTCCGTGCTGGTCTCTACGCTGATTGTCCCACGATGCTTCTCGATGATGCCTTTGGAAATCCACAATCCCAAGCCAGTTCCAACGTCTCGCTTGGTGGTGAAGAATGGTTCAAACAACCCGTGGCGGTTTTTATCGGGGATACCGTGGCCGGTGTCGGCGACTTCGATGTGAAAGTCAGTTTGTACCCGGCGAGCGCTTATGGTTACAGAATCTCCGGGTTCGCATGCGTCCAGGGAGTTGGATAGGAGATTGGCCACAACCTGGCGAATCCCCCCGGGCACGACATTGGCGATAACGGAGTCGTCGAGATCCGTCCGCAATTCGACTCGCTTCACGCTTAAGCGCCGCTGATACAGTTCAACCAAATCTTGTACCAAGCGCGATATGTTGGTCGGTTCCGGACCGGTGGTTTCACGATAGAACCCCAGCGTCTGGCGGACGATGTGCGCCACGCGGCTCAGTTCGGACTCTGCGGTTGCAAGATGATCGCGAATGTTCTGCGTGGCATCGGGGTCGAGCTGACACAGATAAATGAGATTGGTCACCGCCTCCAGAGGGTTATTCACCTCATGGGCGACAGTCGAGGCGAACCGCCCGACCGTGGCCAGGCGCTCGGCCCTTCGCAGTGCGTCCTCCGCATTGCGCCGCTCGGTTTGATCCACCGTGAAGCCGTCGAAACTAATCGGCCGCCCCTGTGCATCGTAGAACGTCCTGCCGATCGCGCGAATCCATTTCACCTCGCCAGTGTCGGAAACCGTACGGTAGTCGATGTCGTAGTGCGTGTTCTCAACATTGGACTTCTCGATAGCTTGCCTGGTTCTTTCCCGGTCTTCCGGGTGAATTCGCTGGTAAAACGTGTCGATGGTGACGTGTGCATCTGGGCTCAGCCAGAAATGTTCTTTGGTCTTAGGGCTCCACTGCAACACATCAAACGGTAAATCGCAGTACCAGGTTCCCACACCGGTGGTGGAGGTGATCAGTTTCAGTCGGTCCTGTAACTGCCCAATCTCTTCGATCAGCTCGCGGCGGGCTGTCTCCGTCTGCAATCGCTTACAGGAGTCCTGAAAGTGCACAGTACCGCCGATAATTTCCCCGAGTTCGTTCCGGATGGGGCGGTACTCGGCGTCGAATCGTATCTTCTTGCTCCCCGGTGCTGAGTACTCCCGCTCATGGCTTGTGACGGGTTCCCCCCGCAGCGTTGTGCGCCAACACTCATGCTCCTCGGTGTCCTGCAGAAATGGCAACACTTCGAAGGCGTTCTTCCCCAGAACTTCATCCCGGTTAATACCGAACATACGCTCCAGCGTGCAATTCCAGACGACCAGATTGAAGTCGGTGTCGTAGGCGAGAATTCCCTCGACCGTTGCATCTACTGCGGCGGCGAGAAACTGGAAAACGGCTGGAGAACGCTTGCTGCCAATGGTTTCCGACATGCGAAATGGACCAAATACTATCCCGAACATCAACTTCTTTTCAAATCCTGCTCATGTTGGGCTGGAAGGGCGAAGTGGATCCATCTTCTCCGCGACCTCCTGACGCTTCGCCGCGTCTTCGGGGTTCTTCGCTTGAGTTGATGACGTAAGAGACGCCGTCGAGCCGTCTACGGACGGGTGCAGCAAACATCCCAGACACTCGTTCTACTAAGCCGCTGTATTCATGCGGCTCCGAGACTCGGCGCATGGAGCGGTCATCCGCGCAAACTCTTAACCCCGGCCGCCACAAGAAACGCGCGCAGCCGCTGATTTCAACGGTTCCTGGGAGATTCGGCGGGATTCAACCGTCTACAGCGGCCTGAACAGTCGTTCGATAACGACTTGTAAGTAATTGAAAGATTTGGTGAGCGCGGAAGGAATCGAACCTTCAACCTACTGATTAAGAGTCCGGTTCCTTCATCGCCGCGGACATTCCGGATCGCACGTTCCATCGTCTGCTTAATCCATACCTTCTGGAACAGCATAGGCCGCCATTTCTGGCGGCCTGTTTTCATGTGTTTGCGGAGAGGCAGGAACGACCCCTTTTGGACCATACTCTGGGGCGGCGCTCTCCCTATCGTTTCAGGTTCTCGATGCTTCTCGCCAGCCGTTCCTGTCCGTGCTGCAGCGATTCCAGCCGGCTGCGGAGATCCGGAACGTGTTTCGTGCAGTCGTATTTTAGCGTCGAGGTCCAGTGTTCGAAGCCGGACTTCAGACACCGGCCAGTGAGACCTAGCAGGATCAGCAACTGAGGAGCAAGGATCCAGCTGAATTGAGTATTGGTCATGCTGATTCTCCTGAGAGTGCAGGTTTCTGGAGACAACGCGTAACCGAGGTGCGGGAGATACGGTGCAGCTTGGCCAGTTCTCGGAGGCTGAGGCCGTGAGCCCGATCCCGGAGCAGGGCTTCACGATCGATCTTGAGTGCCGGCCGTCCTATATGCTGGCCCTCGAGTTTGGCCCGCCGCATTCCGGACCGGACGCGCTCCACGATCAGGGAACGTTCCAGCTCGGCGATGGCGCCGATGATTACAACCATCGCCCGGCCCAGAGGGCCAGCGGTGTCGAGTTGTTCCCGGAAGCTGACGAACTCAACGTTCCAGTGATTCAGCTGGTCTAATACTTCCAAAAAATGCCGTACGGAGCGTGCGATCCTATCGCACGCCCAGACCAGCACGACATCACAGTTACCGCGGCGGGCATCCGCCATCAGCCGATCCAACCCCGGACGGCGAGATTTGGTGCCGGAGATTCTATCGCAGTACTCCTGCACGATTTCGTAGTCGCGCTGCCGGGCCAGCTGCCGCAGATCCAGCAGCTGGCTTTCGGGATGTTGATCGACACTCGAAACTCGCAGATACAAAGCCGCACGCCTCTTCATGCTCGAACCCGTATTCCGTGGGCCGCCAGCCGGCTCCGGATCAGCTCTTTCTGCTGCATCAAGCGGCACACCTTCTCCGGGTTCTGCTCACCGAATAACTCGTGATCGAGTTCGTCCTGCAACCGCTGATGGGCCCGCACGCCGCCGGCAATGAAGGTATCTTCTTCTTGTTGGGTGGCATTGGCCGACGGCTCTGCCGGTACCAGGTGCAGATTGCGGCCAGGACCGGACTTGGCATGTACTTCGCTGCCGGGTTTCATTTGCGCACGCTCCCGCGGCGCTTGCTGGGAGAGCGTTGTTCAACATACTGGCGGATAAAGTCCATGAGCACGTCGGTCATCTGTTTGCCTTCAGCCGCCGTGGCGGCCTTGAAGGCATCGTGCAAGTCTCGGGGAACATTCATATTCAAGCGTTTCCTCTCTTCGGTTGGCTTCGGCCTGGGGCTCATGAGACTCACCTCGTGGATCGACGTTTACTGCAGCAGGTGAGTATATCCGCGTATGAGTACAAAGGAGGCTGGCCCGGCCAGGAAAGGCCGGCCCCCCTTAACCCAGCCCTTCACGTTATCCAGGGCAATTAAGAATGCCATCGCCCGCAAGGTCATTTCGGACGAACTGTTTATCGAAAAGGACCGCGCCCAGGCCACTCTCAATTCAATTGGTGATGCCGTTCTATGTACCGACATTTCCGGCAACGTCACCTACTTGAATGTGGTTGCGGAACGGTTAACCGGATGGAGTTGCGCCGACGCTATAGGACATCCTCTGCCTGAAGTTTTTCAAATAGTCGACAGCGTGACCGGAAAGACCGCCGAAGACCCAATGCAGATGGCGGTGAAGCTGAATCGGACGGTGGGGCTGACTGCGAATTGCGTTCTCACGCGCCGTGACGGGGTCGAATCCGCGATCGAAGACTCCGCGGCGCCGATTCATGATCAGGCTGGGAAAGTTACAGGAGCAGTGGTCGTATTTCATGATGTAAGCGAAGCTCGTGCCATGTCGGCTCGAATGACGCATTCCGCGCATCACGACGTGGTTACCGGCCTGCCCAATCGCCTGTTGCTCGATGATCGGATTACCCAGGCAATTGCTTTAAGCCTTCGACATGGCAATCCGCTTGCCTTGCTTTTTCTCGACCTGGACCAGTTCAAATACATTAACGATTCGTTAGGGCATTCCGTTGGCGATAAGCTCTTGCATGCCGTCGGGCAGAGACTAGTGGACGAAGTGCGTTCCTCGGACACGGTCAGTCGGCAGGGTGGCGACGAATTCGTAATCCTGCTGTCGGAGTTGATCCATCCCGAAAACGCAGGCACAGTTGCTAACAAGATTCTCCGCTCGTTGAGCGAGCCGTACCTCATCGACGGAAGACAGTTATTCGTCAATTGTAGTATCGGTGTGAGTCTCTATCCCGACGACGGCAAAACTGCGGAGGCGCTTGTCCAGGGTGCGGACGCTGCGATGTACTACGCCAAGGCCAACGGACGTAATAACGTACAGTTCTTCGAGAATGAAATGAATGTACGGGCAGTGCACCGGCAGACTGTTGAAAGCGAGTTGCGAGTTGCTGTCGAACGAAACGAACTGCTATTACATTACCAGCCGAAGGTAAATCTCGATACCGGCAGGATTACCGGAGCAGAGGCATTGGTCCGCTGGCAGCATCCTGTTCGTGGTCTTCTGCTGCCGGCGGAATTCATACCCATCGCCGAAGATTGCGGGCTGATCGTTCCAATTGGGCGCTGGGTGCTGCGGGAAGCGTGCCTTCAGTCGATGACTTGGCAGCAGGCTGGTGTACCCTCGCTCACCGTTTCGGTCAACGTTTCCGCCACGGAGTTTCGAAGCAAGGACTTCATCAACTCGGTGAGGTCGATACTGTCTGAAACCGGCTTGGCCCCACAACACATCGAACTTGAACTCACGGAAGGAGTCCTCATGAAGGATGGCGAAACCACCCTACTCGTCCTTCAACAGCTGAAAGCAATGGGCATCCGGTTGGCCTTAGACGATTTTGGAACGGGATTTTCAAGCCTCAGCTATCTGAGGCGATTTCCCATCGACGTGCTGAAAATTGACAGATCTTTTGTTCACCAGATTACCTCCGAGCAAGGGCAATCGGCACTCGTCAGAACGATAATCGACTTGGGTAGAAGCTTGCACCACCACGTCGTTGCTGAGGGTATCGAAACACGAGAGCAGAAGGAATACCTCCGGACATATAACTGCGAGGAGGGGCAAGGCTTTCTATTTAGCTATCCTGTGCCGCCGACGGAGTTCGCTGGCTTGCTGACTGGCGGTATCCGTCAGCGGGCGGAGCTATTTGCGAAGTCAGTGTGAACTGCAGCATAGGTCCGAGCCGCACGTCGCTCGTTTCCAATGGGCGAGGCTATGGGAACGTATAGGCTGTTCGTTCCGGGGTTGGTGCGGTCGAATCAATCGCCCACAGCATCATGATCCGGCGTGATGCCACAGGCGTGTCCGCCCCAGGAGGTGTCATGGCAAATAGCTTTCACAGGTTTACACCCGTACGCACATATGCCCATGATCAGTTCAGACGTGCGCAGTTATGATTGAACCGGTCATCGTCCGATCGCATTGTCGTCCAGAACAGGCCGTCATCGCGTCAGGATCGGCTTAGCGCGACTCTCTGCGGTCAGGGCAAGGCCTTGGTCCGTCCAGCGGCTGCGAGCCTGAACTAGTCGAAATGACCGCGTGACCCACACTGCAAGCGTAGGTGCCTACGCCTGTGTCCCTAAAGCATTAACACAACTTAACAGCCCACCTTCCCGCCCAAGGAGAGGCGAAAAGAGTGGGCACGTTTATCTTTCATTGCTGGCAAGGGCGTTCGGAACGATCGCCAGAAACAGCGCCAGAAGGGTACTAAGCATAAGTTTGTACTTCATTTGTTACACCTTTTCATTTTTTGTGTCTTTATGAGCCAGAAGGGTTGGGCGCCCGGCAGGAGTTTGCGATCATCCTAGTGGTGTGACGGTATAGAAGTTTCTGGTTCGTGTATGGTCAAACTTGCTCAGGCTGGTTTAGCCCAAGAACGGCTCAGCGGGACACTCTAGGGGACTCCCCGGCAAGGGGTTAGATTACAACTTGACACCCTAATTCCCCGTCTGGTGATTTGGCGAAGCGAATCGCCTTCACAGGGCCTACTCCATATGCACGTACGCCCCGATTAGTTCCGGCAGTGTAGTTAGTCGTGTCATCATCCGCTATCGCATTGTCGTCCAGAGCAGGCCGTAATCGTTCCAGGATGGGTTGAGAGGGACTCTTTGGGATCGCGGCAACATCCAGCGGGCTGCGAGCCGGTCTGACCTAATCGCAATGACCGCGTATGCGCAGACGCATGTGTCCTTAAATAGGCCGCCGGGTTTCTGGGTGGTGCTCGATCCGATGCGAGAAGTTGGAACCCCTACCAGTGCGTCAGTCGGTATCGTAATATTCCCACTAGGGTAAGCTCTTGGGAGAGTGCACCTGGAATGGTGCAACACCCAAACTTGCGTGTTAGCAACAGTGTGCTGGCTGGCAAATACATTCATGCCTAATCGCGCGATCGAGTTCCATGATTCCCAGCTGGACAGTATTGGCGATAGCAAAGGTACCGCTATTGTCTCCTTTTCCCCGGCTTACGTTCACGAGTCCGCTGGCGACCCTGGTTGGGACGCTGGTTCGGGTTGGGTGCAAGAGGCCCGGTTACACGTGAGTGATGCGCAGGTGGCTGGAACTTTGAGCGAGATTCCTTGCGATGTGTGGGACGGTGAGCTGCGTATTGATGGAACTTTACTCAAGATGCTTCCGATTCCCCTTGAGCGAGAGGGCCTCGTTCAACTGACCCTTGACTGCGCCGCCAACCTTCGCATCTCAGGAACGGCAATCAAGCTTGAGTTGATTGGGGAGCCGACTTATGTTGAGGAATTCCAAGGGCATACCGGGAAATAGGCGATTACTGTTGTAATGAGGCCACAGCACTCATTGACCCCGCCGGGGCGTGACTTGTGCTATTGCCTGATTACGTAAACTGACACACTACAGAAGGCACTACAGTGGCTATCTCTCGAATCTGCATAGGCTACGACGTTTATCCGCCGAACCACGTACCGGGGCAGCCAATGTGGACAATTCGGAATTTTCGCCAAGCGAAGAAGTTGGCCCGTGCCTTAGGAACGGGAGCCAGAGTCTATAGAAACTTCAATCAGACCAACAAGCGAGGAGAGATTCTTGGCGATTGGTGGAGTGGTAAAAGCTTCTGGACGTGGACGGGTCTGACGTTTGACCAACGAATTGACCTCCGGCGCGTTGATGGGTCGAGGGAGTCCGTCTAGCTGTCGCGAAATCCCCATTGCACAAGTAAGCGGTTCGGAAATACCGTTTCGGCTTTGTCGGTACCTAATCCTTGGCGTTAGAATGACCGCGTGCTGGATGGAAAAAACAGCACCGCTCCCGACGACTCGATCTCTCCAGAGCATCTCTGCCTTGGGAGTCGTGAAGACACACGTGCGCCAAGTTTCTTGACCCTACAGATTCGGGCCCCGCCGGTGCGTGAGGCACCCGGGCACTGATAGTGAAGTCGGAGCCTCCCAGGTTAGCAACGGGAAGGCGAATATGGAACACGAGCTTACCCATCCTGGTGCCCTCATCCACCAATTCGAAGTCCGTGAATAATGGGACTCCCGTGAAGCGTATTATTGCGGCGTACTGAACCGGGGCCGGCCGGATGTCGCTGAGCGATCCGAGCCGGAGTCCGCCACTTCAACGATGGACAGCCTCGCCACTTCGTCGGGGAGAGACAGTCCATGAAATCTACAATCGTGACGCTTGCCGCGGCAATTGTGGTGTTGGCGACGAGCGCTTGTGCCGGCCAGATCAACCTTTACACCTTTTGCACGCAGCAATTCTGTGCCGACGGAGCTTACCCGTACGCCGGAATGATCTTCGATAGCGCACATAATCTTTACGGCACCACCCAGCAGGGCGGTACCAACCTCGGTGGAGGCACCGTATTCCAGTTGACCCGCACCGGCAGCGGTTGGACCCAAACCGTGCTGCACTCTTTCCTTGACGGCAGTGACGGCGCCAACCCGGTTGGACCGCTGGTGATGGATCCGGCGGGCAACATCTACGGCATCGCGAGCGGAGGTGGACTCGGTTTCGGCACCATCTTCGAACTGACTCCCTCGAACGGAGGATGGAACTTCCATGTGATCTATACCTTCCAGGGTGGAGATGATGGCGTGGTGAGCATCGACTCCGGCGGCTTGGCTCTGGACTCGGCGGGCAATCTTTATGGCACGACAGAGATGGGCGGTACTGCGGGCTTCGGTACGGTGTTCGAATTGACGTTCGCTAACGGAGCCTGGACGAAGACAACCCTGTACAGCTTCGCCGGAGGCAATGATGCCGCCGATCCTCTCACCGGCGTGACGCTGGACGCGGCAGGAAATCTCTTCGGCGCGACGGTGGGCGGAGGTGACTTTGGGGGGGGAGCGGTTTTCGAAGTAGCCAGGAATCAGGGGAACTGGACGGAAAGCGTTATCTATAGCTTCACCGGAGGCAATGACGGCAGCTATCCGGAGTTCGGCGCCCCGATCTTTGATAGCCAAGGCAATCTCTACGGCACCGCTGCCGGAGGTGGGGCCGACAACCAGGGCGTGGTTTATGAACTGACCTTCTCCAATGGCGCATCGGTTCAGACTGTCCTTTATAGCTTTACCGGAGGGGATGACGGAGGTTAGCCGTTTGCAGGTTTGACCTTTAGCACAGATGGCAACCTGTTCGGAGCCGCCGCCTACTTCGGCGCAAATGGTGACGGCACTCTCTTTGAACTGAAACGTGGACAGTCTGGTTGGCAGCAAAAGACGATCTACACGTTCAATGGAGGCGACGGCAAGTATCCCTACGGTAGCGTCGTTTTCGATCAGTTCGGCAATTTGTTTGCCACTACCTTCTGGGGCGGGAATTTGAATTGCAATAATCCGCCACAGGGCTGCGGTGTCGCTTTCGAGCTGCCGGCAGCAAATGCAGTGCAACCTAGCTACGGCGGATCTTCTGGGCAGTAAACATGCTCAACGTCCCCACTCATTCGAAAACCCCGCGAATGGGTGGGGCACCCAGCATGGCCCTAACTGATCGTCAGCCGGGGGATCGTTTACGATAAGGCCAATAGCCGTTGACAAATTCCCATAAAAACAAAGTGCCGTTTCGGGGGTAACTTACGATTGGGCCTGTTATCGCCAGCATTCCTGCACTGCACTAGAATCAGTGACCCATGCAAATCGCTTACCGATTGAGCCAGCGGGACTTTTCCAATCGCTGGTCGCGCGTCGCAGCAGGGAAAGCCAGCAATCAGTCTGTTTCAAAGTGGGTGCCTAACACGATTGATGCCGCACTCGGAGCTTGAAATGGACAGACTAGGCTGTCGTGGTATCTCCCGCATCCTCCCTCGGAAGCAGAGTATTGCCATCTTTTTCCCGATGGGCGTACAGGAACTCCGGGCTAAACAGGGCCGCGCTTCCGTCGCTGAAATGAATCAGAACGCCACTTTTCCCGATGTCGGCGTCAATGATCTTCATGGCAAAAGTGTAGATGTGGGAGAACGGCACGTCTGTCTGGCAGTGAACCAAAGGCGGTCAAATTAGGCCACTACCGTGCAGCCCAGGCACTTGACCTTGCAAGATGGCCGTAGATGTCCCCGGTTTATGTGGCCACTTCAGCGGAAGGTTGACACCATATATTGGCTTCTTCCCGTTTGGCGATGCCCCTTGCGGCTCGCTGCGATACCCCGCGGAATCCCCGGCATGGGTTCAGATGGCGCTTGGACAGCCTATTTTATAGCTGCTGATTCGGCTGTCGAAACCAAATCGCCTTCATAGGCTTACACCCGTATGCGCGTACGCCCATGGTTGATTCAGGTGCGGGCTAGTTGGTTAGTTAGTTCGTCATCCGCTATCGCACTGTCATCCAGAGCAGGTCGTAATCGCTCTAGGATGGCTTGAGAGCGACTCTATTCCATCACGGCAATTGGCCCCGTCCGGCGGACCGCGAGGCGGTCTCTACTATCACGATAACTTTTATACTTCACCACGGTACGCGCATACGGTACAAGCCAACAAGACTCAGCAAACGCCATAAAGCCAAGCGGGCCGTTAAGGCAATCTCCACTCGGTCGGGCGTCAAGCTTACAGAGGAGTCACCAGAAATGAAAAGCTATCGTCTTAGATGGAAACAGCAGCCTTCTGTAAGGTGGGACCGCAATCTGTACGCTTCGGGTGTCTTCTAGGAGGTAACGTTATGGACTGACTGCGGGGATGTGCTCCTCAGACTCTAGGCATCACACCTAAGTACCAGTCGCGATGTGTGATGCCGCACATCTTTTTCTGATCACGTAAGATGACGTTACTTGCAACGGTGGGCTTCCGTGAGATGGTTTATTGATCAAGCCGGTCGCTTGTCACGGAAGTATTTAATCGGTTGTTTATGATCAAATGCCAGCAAAAGGCTTTTGCACACCGATACAGTAGTGATGGCAACGTCGAGTCTATCTGCCTGGAATGCTACCTCGCGATTGGTCCATCCCGAACCGTTACCGAAATGATGGAACTGGAAGCTGAACACTGCTGCTCACCCGCTCCAAGCCCGTTTCGCTCACAGTAGAGTCCTTTTGCGCAACCCTCTTTTTCTATAAGTGTCTTCATCCAAGTTCGCGCTGGAAGCTGGCACACTTCGAGCTAGGCGATTCTGACCACCGACTTCTAAACTACGCCGCCCACGTAGCAGCTTTAACCGAATCGAGTCGGACCCCGGTCAACGGTGCAGCAGTGAAGTTTCTGTCTAAGGTTGTGGGACTAAGCGTGTTCACGATCAAGGTGCGGACTGTGTGAAAACCGGCAAATACAATCCCGCGTGGGCTGGGACTTGCCTTGGCCACCCTATCTGGCGCCAGGTGCGGTGTCTATGGTCAGGGCCGTATGGGGTTTAGTTGACAGCCACGCCTGTTATCACCGGTTGACCCACAACCGTTGGAATTGCCATCGCGCGATGCCTCTAACAGAATTCGTTTTAGTTGTGAGCTGCGTCACTGACTGGTCTCCTACGATCCTATAGAGTCATAAATGGAGGAAGATTTACCTTTTCCTCCTTTCAGGTTCCCTGAACATAAGTCAGCCCATCTGAAGCTTCTCTTCATCCTCTTATACTCCACAACTTATACGGGAGTAATAATGAAAACTCTTAGTCGTTTTCTTCTAGTATCTATTCTGCTGGCTTCCACCGCCGCCTTCGCACAAACCGGTCCGCCGATTCAGAGACCCGGCCCAACTCCGATCATTCATAATCCTGGACCGGGACCGATGCCCGTGCCTGCGCCTGGGCCTACGCCGCGATTTTAGTCTTGCGCGCTGCACAATCAGGGGATTTCCACGAGGAAATCCCTCCGGTTCTTGTGGCCCTACCGAGCCAAGCGCGAGCGCCCACACCCAGGGTTATTGTTGTGAAATCGCCTTATCTTGAGTTGAATGACGACAGGCTGCCCGGATAGCTACCTGTCAGCGCGAGAATTTGGGTGGGATTTTCGGAGCACCCGGGCAAGTGTGATCCCTTTCCCACCGGACAGGAGAGCTATCAAGAATCGAGACCGACTTGTAAGCGCGACACTGCCTACAGACCGAATCGATCAGAATGAGACCGCCGGAGTCGCGGTGAGACTCACGCTGCAACTTGTGCTCAAAGCGATCTACGGCTTCCGGCATCGCATCAATAATCATTCCCATATCGGGAACCTGCAATCCCCCGTTGCCAGGTGCTCTTGGTCTGCGCCATGATCTGGGCCGTGCCGATGAGCGAGGCCATGTGCAGGTCGTGTCCGCAGGCCTGCATTACCGGAACCTCGTGACCAATGTCGTCGTTGGCATGAACCTTGCTTGCATAGGGCAGCCCGGTCTTCTCTTCCACCGGTAGCGCGTCGAGTTCGCTGCGTAGCATAATGGTTGGCCCCGCGCCATTGTTCATGACGGCCACATACCGGTACCCCCACGTTCTCCGTCACCCGATAGCCAAAGCCGCGCAATTTAGTCGCCACCTTGGCGGCCGTCTGCACTTCATGCGATGACAGCTCGGGATGTTGGTGCAGGTCCAGGTACAGGGCGTACGAATCAGCGTAAACGGCCTGAACTTCTTTCGACGGGGAGGGGATTTGCGCCCACAGTGAACCTCCCGCCAGCGCAACGGAGAGCAGGATGTGCGGTTTTGGCATAATTCTCGGATGATCGGGAATTCCCTTCTTAGGCTTTGAAAAAGCAACCATAGTACACCGGTTTAGCCTGTTCGCTACGCTGTGAAGCTCTCAGTCGACGGCTGCCGACAATCCGGCCAAGAATTCGAAGCTTAGTCCTGATCGGGAAAAGAGCGCGCGCGTGCAACCACCGAGCGCGGAAAGAATCCACGGGACCCTTCATCCAAAGCGCCGGAAATGCTCCCAGTACTCAGGCCAAGGCATACGCAAGTTCCTACAAAGCAGAATGTCGGGATGATCGCGCGACTCTTCGTTTTCGACACCAAGTGGATTCGTATTTCTTGCCGCCACAGCACAGCTCCCAAAGAGTTCTCTGCCCTCATCCAAGTCGAAACCAGCGAGGATGACAGTTTGCGGCAGGCGTGGGTCGTATCCGCGGTACCAAAAGGAATTGGTCAGGCTCATCGCATGAGGCAGGCCCAGCGGCAGGACCGTAGAGGTTCAGAGCGCCTGCTTCTCCGTAATTCCCCGTGAGGATTCCGGTGTGCTCTTGCTCTTCCGCGGACAACGAGCGATAGACGTTGGCGACGGAACGCGCCAGGTCTGGCCAGCCAATCTCTTCGCGAAATTGATCATGCATCTTGCTTGTGATCCTCCAGAGGCCGGACCCGATGGGGGCAACCGGCATCACAAGCAGCGCAAAGACCACTCCTCCGATCAAGAATCGCGGCCCACTGCACGCCGTATGCGAGCCGCGACCACGCGGGGCGCAATCTGCCGAGCAAGTCGCCAAACAGGACGCTACCTCCAGCAATCAACATCGGATACAGAGGCGCAGTGTAGTAGGACCGTGAGCCAGCCAATGCGAATAGTGCAAAGCTGACCACGAATGTCCAGCCAAGAAGACGGTAGCGTCGGCCTTGTTGGCAGACAAAATAGAACCATAGACCCAGAAGAGTCAAAGGCACAGTAACAAGGTTCACGCAGGCGAAAAGTTGTTCTCGGAAAAATCCGTTGTATCGGCCTTGCCGCAGGTCGCGAGCGTGTAGATGGGACAAGAACTCCAGCGAAATGAAGTGATGTTGCATCTGCCATATGAGATTGGGTAGAAAGACGAAAACGGAAACTGCAACGCCAACCCAAAGCCAGCCGGCTAGCAGAAAACGGCGAGCAGGCGTGAGGAGCACTGCGCCAGCGATGCCGAGAGCGAGAAAGCCCATCGTGTAGCGCGTCTCCATGCCGATGCCCAAGACCGCGCCAATCGGCACCCACCAACGCGGATCGTCTGACTTCAGCAGCCGAACGAGAAGATAGGTAACGGTGACGCCCCAGAGATAGTCGAACGAGACGTATTGGAATACTGCGCCTTGTGTAAGAGAAACGGGGGAGATTCCAGCAGCCACAGCCGCGAGTACTTGGATGTGGCGGTTTCCGCCAAGTTCCTTCGCAATCAACCCGGCCAGCACCATGATCATGCTCACAGCCATGGCGGAGAAGACCCGAAAACCGACGAGCGAAGTACCGAAAAGGATTAACTCCAAGCGTCCGATGAGCGGGGTAATTGGTGGGTAAGCTACAAAACCCCAGTCGAGGTGGCGGGCATCGTCGAGGGTCTGCAGCTCATCGCGGTGAAATCCGTACTGGCCATTCGTCGCGATGTGGAGCGCCATGGCCGCCGCTGCGACGAGCACCAGTACACCTAAGTCTGAGCGGACAAAATCGGCGCTTCGTTTTCCCATTCGGAGAAGATTCCGAGACGGTTGCTTCGGCCTTTCGACCGGCAGAACACGATTACAAGAGTACGCATCACCTTGTCAAGGGATGTATTACGGACAACCGGAAGTTAGACCTCAGCAAAACAGTTGTTGGGAACAGGCCAACTCGCACTCCATTTAAATTGGAGGGAAATGAGTTCTCGGGTGTCAGCCAGCATCTGGTGATCGCACGGCATGTCAACTTGCCGTATAAAGCCCGAGTCGTAGAAGTGCAAGCTAACTTTCCGGAAGTTAGGTTGTGGGACGCCTGGCAGCGCGGGGTTAGGTCCGATATCTCGAGGCCGGTTTGGCCGCCTAGGAAAAGAACATGAACATGAGCTCGATCATTGTGCCGGGCGAATCGGCTACGAGATTGCACCGTTACAGCCGCTGCACTCCTGCACTCCATGCGCACTCCATTAGGGCTTCTAGAGGCTTGTACTGAGCGATTTTGGATGCCACTCGCAATCGCTAAGTGCGTTTGTTTCCGGCTAAGATGGGATTCGAATCCCTGTCTCTCCGCCATATTTTCGACTATTAAGAGCGCGCACTCCGGTGGCCAACTTCAGTGAATCGCCAGATTTACAACTTCAGTGCTAGCCCCCCGGCATTGGTGCGGGCATCCCAGCTCCATCCCTGAGCGATGTCATCATCTAACTCAGCCCGCCTGCCGTGTGTAGTTGCCCATGAGTGCAATATTGCAGCGCACGCGTAGCTGTGAGTGACCTTATCTTCTGATGTTGGTTTCTTGAGAATCACTAGGAAATGTGCGCCCTATCGCGTTCGGGAGTGGCTAACGTGCGAGCCGCGCCGGCTACGGAACTACAACCAGCTAACGTTCTGGACAGTTCGCGACGGCACCGTCGTGCGATTTCCGCCTGGTTGCCGTTCGGTTTCCCATCACGGCATCGGCACAGCCGGCCAGCAAGGGGCAATCTGCAGGGCGAAACCCACGCAAGTAGGCGACTTTGATTGGCATGTTGGGTGCAACTTGACTTTGAAAGGCACGGCACAACTAGCCTTGGGAGTCGATCATGAAACAAGTACAGAAGTACATTCTCGCCGCAATGCTTTTGGTGAGCTTCATGGGAGTGCAGGCACAACGCCGCGGTCCTGCGGGACCCGGCGGGCCTCCGCCTGATCCGCGGTATGCAACGCAGGAAGAAGCTGCTGCTGCTGTGCAACGAGCCTACGACGGTATAGCGCGGGTCAGCATTCTCGGGAGCACGGCCAGCGTGGCAGGCGTCAACGTGAACAAGCTGATCACGGAGAGCAAGAGCGCATACCAGGAAGCACTCTCACATTACCAGGCGAACGACTACGTCGGCGCCCGCGAGCAGGCGATGGCATCCGCCGATCTGGCAAGGGCGTCGGAGGAACTGGCCATGTCGACAGGTGTGGGAGCTTCGCAAGCTGGAGTTCCAGCTCCGCCGGTCGCAGCAGCCAACCCAGAAGATAGCTTGCGAGCGACGCGCGATGTGCAGAATCTCAGCTATCGCCTGAGTGTCATAGGCACTAGCCTCAATAGTGCGACTTCAGTTCCTGCTGCGACCGCATCGCAGGCGAAGTCGTTACTCGCGATGAGCCAGCAACTTCAGCAGCAGGCCCAGAGCCTCCTGTCGCAAAATCAGCCGGAGCGAGCAATACGGCTAGCTCATGCTGGGGACGCATTGACCCATGTTGCCGAGCATCTCGAGAATCGCTACCTGATTGCGGCGGGAATCATGCCCACGCCGCCTGCGCCTCCGCCCGGACCGAATGGCCTTACACCGCCGCCTCCGGGTTCTGGTGGGCCTCCTCCCCCTCCCGATGCGATAGCACCACCGCAGCAGCTTTAGAGCGATAGCACGCATGATCAAGATCGGCGGATCACGCTGTCGGTCTTGCTTTTTTCGCCCAGTTTCACCAGTTGCTAGAAATTTCTGGGAAGGAAAAATCAGCATCTAACAATCCAACACATCAGTGATTGTGTTTTGTGCTCGGGGATATCAAGAGGTTGGCACTGGTTAATAGTCTGAAAATTCGCTTGCAGATCTTAGGAATGCTAGTCCTGCTCTTTCTTGCGGGATGTGCGGTAGCGTTCGCACTTCTCCTGCGGAATAGCGAGACGCAAGTGCTTTCTCAGTCCGCCAGTCACTTGAGCGCAGTGGCCTTGGCACTGGCGCGAGACTATGTCAGTCGTACGGCGTTCGAACGGTCAAGGAATGAAACGGCGGCATTGCAAAGTCCGACCGAGAAGGGATCCGACGATGTTCTCTCGTTGATGACAGCGGTAGTGCTGCGAAGGGAGGTGGACACGGAAGGAGGATTTTATTCTGTAGCTAACGACCAGTTGTTGGGTTACGCCTTTCCCACCCATGAAGGACCCGGCATCAAGAAAGACATGCCGCAGAAAGAGCTGCCCACGATCCTCGATCTCGCACGTAAAGCGGCAAAGAGCGGGCAGCCGCAGTCACTCATCTTCCGCGGCCAGCGTGACGCAATCGTTTTCGAAGCAGCTCCGGTCATCCTGAACGACCAGGTCGCCGGCAGTACCTGGGTTATGAAACGGCTGCCTGGATTGCGCTCAGAACGGGATATCCGAGCCTACGCCGGTTTCCTCGTACTGGGAGTGGGAGCAGCCCTCTGCGTGTTACTGGCTTTCCTGATTGCCCGCAGTCTCAGTACGGGTGTTACCGGAATCGAGCGGAGACTGGGGGAGCTCGAACAAGACCTCGCGACAACGTCTGCTCATACCTCCGAGCTGGCGGAAATCGCTCGCATACGTACCGGAGTGGATCGTCTTGCTGCGTCGTTGCGACAGAAGCTGGCCAACGAGCGTGAGCTTGAAGGGAAGCTAAGAAGCAGCGAGCGCATGGCAGCATTAGGCAAGGTCGCCGCCGGAGTTGCGCACGAGCTGCGTAATCCTCTCGCTACCATTCGGCTGCGAACCCAGATGAGTATTCGGGATACTCCGGACCCTGACCTGAGGCGCAACGGCTCCATCGTCCTGGACGAAATTGCCCGTCTGGACCAGATGGTCGAGCGCCTGCTCTATTTCGCCCGCCCCCTCAAAATTCAACGACAACACGTCAAGATCTGCGACTTATTGCAGGCGAGTGTGGAAACCCAAACGCAGATCGAAGGTCAGTCTCGATCACACGTAGCGTTAGGAAGTTGTGACGAGAGCCTGGAAACGAGTGCCGACCCGTCCGCACTTCGACAAGTGTTTGACAATCTGATCCGCAACGCGCTCGAAGCAACCCAGGGCACCGACGGCAAAGTCCTGGTTTCCGCTCGGCGCGATCAAGAGACTGCCAGGATTGAGGTGCGAGACGCGGGCGCGGGAATTCGTGCTGACGATCTGCCCCATATCTTTGATCCGTTTTTCACTACCAAGCCGTCTGGTACAGGACTAGGGCTCTCCATCTGTTACGAAATCATCAAGGCTCACGGGGGAGACATCGAAGCAATCAGTGAACCGGGTCAAGGCACGACCATCGTGGTTTCGTTGCCAGTCGTTGATCCTCGACAGAGCCATACCCCTGTTGACTTGAGGGTGCAAACACAACCGTCATGAAGCCTAACGTTCTAGTAATTGACGACGAGATCCAATTGCGAAAGGCGCTCGCGGAGGTCTTTACCGCGGAGGGTTATCTCGTTCGCGAGGCAGAAAACGGCAAGCAAGCTTTGGTCCTGGTTGCCGAGCAGCAGCCGGACATGGTTTTCTGTGACTGGAAAATGGCAAGCGGGGACGGAAGGCAGTTTTTGCAGGAACTGGGACGGCTTGACCTGCTCAGGGTTATGCCGGTCGTGATCATCACCGCGCACGGAACCAGCCAGAATGCGATCGAGGCCATCCAGTTGGGCGCTTACGATTTCGTGACGAAACCGTTCGACCTCGATGAAATTTGCGCGACTGGGAGACGTGCCCTACAACACGCACGGCTGCAACAGGAAGTTGAGGAGCTGCGCAAGCGGCTGAGTACCACCGATCCTCGGGAAGAGAAGGAGATTGTGGGTTCTTCCCGTGCGATGCTGGAGGTGTTCAAGGCGGTGGGTCGTGTGGCTGCCGCCGATACGGCCGTTCTGATCCTGGGAGAGTCTGGTACCGGGAAGGAGCTGATCGCACGAGCTATTCACAAGCACAGCCGAAGGAAGGAAGCTCCCTTTGTGGTGGTGAACTGTGCGGCACTACCCGCTGATTTGCTGGAGTCAGAACTTTTTGGGCACGAGAAGGGAGCCTTCACTGGCGCGATCGCCCGCAAAGTAGGCCGCTTCGAATCGGCGGCAGGAGGCACCGTCTTTCTGGATGAAGTTGGTGAGCTTCCCACGGCAATGCAGCCGAAACTGCTTCGCGTCTTGCAGGAGCATAGTTTCGAACGCGTGGGCAGCAATGCAACCATGTCCGCCGACTTCCGCCTGGTAGCGGCGACGAATCGTGATCTGCAAGCGGAAGTTCAGGACGAAACCTTTCGCCAGGACCTCTATTTCCGTCTGGCCGCCTTTACCATAGCGCTCCCGCCACTCAGGGCCCGGCGTGCCGACATCGTTCCGTTGGCTGAACATTTTCTTGACGTCTTCAGCACGAGAAATGGCGTGCCTGCCAGCGGGTTTTCTGAAGATGCCATCCTCGCGCTTCAGCAATACAGGTTTCCGGGAAATGTTCGCGAGCTCGAGCACATGATAGAGACCGCGGTCCTAAATGCCCGGGGAAGGGTGCTGACGGCGGAACATCTGCGCATGAATTCGTCGACTCCTGCCAATGGTGACGGTGACTTGTCGACGCTGCTCTCGCTTCCTTTTCACGAATCCGTGGCGGAATGGGAAAAGCGTTTGATCAGCACCGCGATGCAACAGAGCGATGGCAATAAAACGCAGGCTGCCGGCAAGCTGAATATTAATCGCCGGCTACTGTACGAGAAGCTCAAGCAACACGGCTTGGAGTAGCTTCTCCTGCTATTTCTTCTCTCGTCCACCTCCTCACATCGGAAATCTCACAGGATGCGCGGGATCAGCCCAACGGTGTGCGGATTGCGAACGCGGCCGGCCATTTCTCCTCGTCTCTCGCCCTGAACCGGCCTGCTTTACGGTGGCAGTGTGATTGCTCCCACAACAACTGTAGGGCTGAAATGACTGCAAGCACAAAACCACAAGGATCCAGTCTTCGCGCGGTCGAGTGGCTGAATTTCTTTCTCGCCGATGTGCAGACCGGGCTGGGTCCTTTTCTTGCGGCATGCCTGGCGGCAAGTGGCTGGAATCCGGGACGAGTTGGCTATGTGCTGACCTTCGGAGGCCTGGTCACGGTCGCCATGCAGACACCTGCTGGTGCGGTCGTAGATGCGGTTCGCCGCAAACGCACGTTACTGGCAGTGAGTCTGGGAGCCCTGGTCGCTGGTGCATTCGTACTGATGACTGGACTGAGTCCGTTCAAGGTGTACTCTGCTCAGGTTCTGATCGGGGGCTCGGCGGCTTTCCTTGGACCAACCGTGGCGGCCATCACTTTGGGGATTCTGGGCGCAAAAGGATTCGACCGGCAGTTCGGAAAGAACCAGGCGTTCAACTCCGCAGGGAATGTCTTCGCGGCGCTGCTGATCGCCGGGGTCAGCTACAAGTTCGGATATCGCACGATCTTTGCCGTGGCGCCGATACTAGCGATACCGGCCCTGTTTTCGCTTTTTCGTATCGACGCGAAACAGATCGATTACGCCAGGTCGCGTGGAGCGAAGGCCGACGGAGAAAAACCCAAAGCCGAAGGGCTGCGTGAACTGCTCAAAGATCACGTGCTGCTGCTTTTCTTCGCAGCATCCTTTCTGTTTCACCTGGCAAATGCAGCCATGCTTCCGCAGTTGGCTGAGCTGCTGGCCAAGGGTAATCGGCAAACCGCAGCGCCATTCATGTCAGCCTGCATCATTGTGACGCAGGTGGTCATTGCGCTTTCTGCCGCTTGGATTGGCAAACGCGCCGGCACCCACGGGCGCAAGCCGTTGCTCCTGATTGGTTTCGGCGTCTTACCGATTCGCGGCGTGCTCTACACGCTCACCCACGCAGCGGGGGCGTTGATCGCGATCCAGATTCTCGATGGCGTAGCCAACGCTATCTTCGTCGTCGTCTCGATCCTTGTTATCGCCGATCGGACTCGCGGCACCGGGCGATTCAATCTTGCCGCCGGAGCGCTGGCTACCATGATTGGAATAGGAGCAGCGCTGAGCACCACCGTGGGTGGCCAACTGATCCAGCATTTCGGCTTCAATGCTTCATTTCTCGGTCTGGCCGCCATTTCCGCCTTTGCCCTGGCCCTTCTCTGGTTCGGGGTTCCGGAGACCTTGACGGGGAACGATACCGGTGCGGCGCCTCAGGCCACAGCAAAAGGTGCGACACCCACTGATGCGGAGGTCTTCGCGCGATGATCACACCAAGAGAAGAGGTTCCCGTTCCTCGCGCCGCCGACGCCGCAGGCATTGTTTCCTGGGTCCACTTCGGCGACCTGCACATGACAAACCGTGAGCAGCAAAACTATCGAGATTTGCAGGCAATCATCGGGGAAGTCAACGCGCACATGAGCGACTCCATCAGCTTCGTCTACCTGCCAGGCGATAACGCCGACCACGGGAGCGTTGAGGAATATAAACTGGTTAGAGAGGCGATGGACCGCCTAGTTGTGCCGTGGTATGCGATCGTCGGCGACCACGATGTGCATACGAAGAGTCTGGCGAATTTCCGCCGCTACTTGATGCCAGTGCCAGTCTTCACCTTTGAACTTTCCCACTACCGCTTCCTTGCGCTGAACGCCTTTGAATCTGAGGATCCAAAAGTCTTCGATCTATCCGAGGGTCAACTAAGTCGGCTGGAGCAGGAACTGGGAGCGACGCAGAGAAGGCATAAACGAGCCGTGTTGCTACTCCACTGCTATCCCAGCGATCTGGGCAGTGCTGCGGTAAGGCTTCGCGCCCTAATCCTCGAGTACAAGGTTCTGCTCGTGGACATGGGTCATACCCACTACAACGAGATCGCGCACGACGGACACGCCATCTACACGGCTACTCGCTCGACCGGTCAGATTGAGGAAGGGCCAGTCGGATTCTCTGTGACCAACCTCGACCACGGCGTCGTAAGCTGGTGCTTTAAGCCGCTGGGAAACTGGCCATTTGTGATGATCACCACGCCTTCGGATCAGCGCCTTATCTCCGATCCGACCTCCTCGGAACAGGTGGTGCGTGGTGTTATCTCCATTCGCGCAAAGGCCTGGTCAACCCAGCCCATCGCCAGTTGCAAGCTGCGTTTCGCTCACGAAGAACTTGCCATGCGGCAACTACCTGATTCACGAGTGTGGACTACCGAGGTGGACACCCGGGAGTTAGTGGACGGGAGCCACTTGATACAGGTGGTCTGCAAAGATGCGTCCGGTCGGACGGCCAGTGATGTTATCCGGGTTCACCTCAACCAGTCAGGCAATTATGCACCGCCACTCCGGAGTCCTCGCGATCAGGACAACGCTTCGGGTCCGTGGCTGGAGCGCGGCATCCTGGGGACGCAGCTGGGCCCCAACAAGAATGGCAGGAAATGGTGATGGCGCAGAACATCGTTACCGTAGACGACCGTCAAGTGGGAAGAGCAGACGTGGTGCGATCGATTGTCTAACTCCTTCATCATCCTCATCTGCGTGGTCAGCATCGCTTGCATGCTGGTTCGGCCGCGCGGAATCAAAGAAGCGTACTGGGCTTGCGGGGGCGCGCTATTGCTGGTTGCGACTCGCCTGCTCCCCATGCGTCAGGCAGGCCAAGCTGTCTACAAAGGACTTGACGTTTATCTTTTTCTGATCGGCATGATGATTCTCGCCGAAATGGCTCGCGAAGAAGGCGTTTTCGACTGGATTGCCGATGTCGCCGGGCGGCGGGCACACGGTTCGTCGAAGCGATTGTTCCTGTTCACCTACCTGGCTGGCACCGTCGTCACTGCTCTGCTTTCCAATGATGCCACCGCGGTTGTGCTTACTCCCGCTGTGCTGGTGGTCGTTCGCAAGGCGAGGATCGATCCGAAGCCGCACTTACTGGCGTGCGCGTTCATTGCCAACGCAGCCAGCTTCATCTCTGCCGATATCGAATCCCGCCAACCTGGTGATTTTCGCCAAGCACATGCCGCCGCTGATGAAGTGGTTGAAAATCTTCACTCTGCCATCCGTCGCCGCGGTTGCGATTACGTTCGTGGTTTTGCGCTTGATGCTGCGCTCGGAGTTGGAAGATAAGATCCAGGATCTCGAAGTCCCGGTTGCTTTGACCACCGAAGGCAAACTCGCCCTGTCTGGCCTGGTCCTTGCCGGGTTGGCCCTAATTGCGGCGTCGGCAATCGGTATGGACCTGGGAGCGCCCACCTGTGCTGCGGCGCTGGTGGCGCTGTTCATTGTCGCCTGGCGCGACCGCGGCGTGCTCAAGCACGTAGCTACCGGCGTGTCGTGGGCAGTAATCCCGTTGGTTGCCGGGCTTTTCGTGATGGTGCAGGCGCTCGAAGTTGCAGGAGTGCTTCACCTCGTGGTGATCGGACTTCAATCGGTGGCGCGCATTCCGGCCGTGGCAGGGAATCTCGTCGCTGCTTTCGCCGTAGGAATTACCTCCAACGTGATGAACAACTTGCCTGTAGGTTTGCTGAGTGGTGCCGCCTTACATGCGGCTCGGCAGTCGGACAGCCTCGTCAACGCCGTATTGATCGGGGTTGACCTTGGACCCAACCTTTCGGTCACTGGGTCGCTGGCGACGATCCTGTGGCTGATCGCGTTACGGCGCGAGAAGGTGGAAATAACGGCGTGGGAGTTCCTGAAAATTGGCTTAGTGGCCATGCCATTGGCGCTGCTCAGCAGCGTTCTCCTACTGAGGAGGTAATGTGCTGCGGCATTGGATTGTGGGAGCAATCGCATGAACAACATCGGATGGATTTACCCATTCATCATTGTGGGCGGCATTTTGCAGGCGTGTGGAGCGCCGATGAACGGACAGTTAAAGGCGTCGCTGCGTAATCCATGGCTCGCCTCGACCGTGTCCTTCGGAGTGATCATCGCATTCTTTCTCTGCGCGTTTGTGATCATGCCGCGTCCCTTGCCAAGCGTGAAGGACTTGGCCTCGATGCCTTGGTGGGCTCCTCTCGGCGGATTGGTGGGGGCGGTTCAAGTCTATGCGGGACTGACTCTTGGTAAACCGGGTCGGGCGCAGGGCCATTTATGGGCTTCACGGTGACGGCGGCGCTGTCACGTCCCTCATAATCGATCACTTCGGATGGTTTCACATGCCAGTACATCCTGCGAACACCTGGAGAATCATGGGATGCGTTCTGATGATGGCGGGCATAGCGCTTATCGCCAAGTTTTAATGTCGGTTTTATGAACAAGCTCACCTTGCACGCGAACTCCACGGATTTTCTTTTCGGGAGCAGAGGGCCCTCACCGCGGGCTTTAGTTTGCAGGCACAAATATGGGAGCGCCCTTCTCTTTCACCAGGAAAACCACAAACTTCGCCGGTTGTGTCTGGCTGGCATTTCTGCCAACGACATGAACATCATCAGGGCCTTCGTAGAAGGTTTGGCCGGCCGAGAGGACGGTCTCTTTGCCGCCTCTCACCTGCATAATGATCGAGCCTTCCAGCACGTAAATGAACCCATGTGCAAAGTGTCGATGAACCGGATCAGCGGACCCCGGCGGGTACTCCACTGTGAGGATCGTGGCTTCTTTGCCAGGAATGTTGGTTAACCCCTTGGAGATGAGCTCCGTCACCTTAGCCTGCTGGGCTGCCACGGGGATGGGCGCAAGCCATGCCAACATCAAGAGCAGTCTTGCAGGTGTCATTTGTTTTGCCTTTCGCGTGTTTGTTCTCGTCGTGTGCGGCACATTGCCGCGACGCGTAGTCGGTCGCACTCCACACTTCGGCCCTTCCCCACCGCGGCAGAGTTTGCTCGCCAATAAGTACTTCGCTTCGGGTTATTTCTTCGCCACAGTTGCGACCTCGGATGCCTGGTCGCCGAGGGAATCCGCGATGCGGGTTGTGTTAGCCAAGTTTCGAACCGGGTCTGGCTCAGGCGAGCCCCGTCTCCCGGCAGTAGGGTCTTTTCCTGGATCCTTGCCCCGGAGTAACTTGCTTCGGGATCAGCGATCACCTCGCGCGGATCATGGAGTGATGCCAGGCGAAGGCGGACCAAATCGTCCACTCGAAACGCCTCTGGCCCAGCAATCTCGACAATGCCATTAACCGGTGGCTCTAACGCGACCCGGCTGAGTGCAGCAGCGACATCATCGGCCGCCATCGGTTGAAAGAGAACGGGAGGCAAATGTACCTTGTCGCTCACCTCGGAGATGTCTGCAAGGCCTTTGAGGAATTCAAAGAACTGCGTGGCTTCGACGATGGTGTACGGAACGGAAGATTCTTTGATCCGCTTCTCCTGCGCGATCTTTGCCCGAAAGTAGCCGCTCTCTGATAGACGGTCCGTTCCCACGACCGATAGAGCAATGTGATGCCGCACACCTGCCGACTCTCCAAAGAGGAGCAGGTTGCGAGTTGATGTTTCGAAGAAATTTAACACCGCGTTGTCCTCCCAGGAAGGGGAGTTCGACACGTCCACCACAACTGCTGCTCCTTTCAACACTTCGGCCAACCCCTCACCGGTGAGAGTATTAACCCCTGTATTTGGCGCCGCAGCAACGGCTTCGTGCCCGTGCTCCCGTAAGTGGTTCACTAGCTTTGACCCAATCAGTCCAGTACCGCCGACGACAACAATTTTCATGACTTCTCCTTCGCAATCGCCTCACGTTTCGGCTGTGGGCATCTTGTACTCACTAAGACCAGATTGCCTTGAGGTTCGTGACAGAGCGGAATCGTCGGTTATAGAAAAGTCGCATTGCATCGCCGGCGAGGTTAAAGCGAAAAAACAAACAAGAACTGTCACAAATTGACACCCTGATTGGTCAACCATCCAGAGTCGAAGTCCGGCCTGCAACTGAAAGTTGACGGCAAAGGGATTAAGACAAGTTGCAGACGCCAGGTTCAGCTATCCGTCGGCAGAAAGTTGCTGCAGCGACCGTCTGCCAGGAGATAAACTATGCCAACCGCGATGGCAGAAGAGCATACTCCAGAAACGGTTTCGTCCCCAAGCCTTGATGTTGAGTCCGTTGGGCACGATGATGGTCTTGCTGCTTTCACCTCCGTGCGTCCGCGTCTTTTTGGCATCGCTTACCGTATGCTCGGCAGTGCAGCGGAGGCCGAGGATGTGGTGCAAGACGTCTGGCTGCGGTGGCAATGTGCTAATCGTAGCGCGGTAGAGAACGCTGCCGCCTTCTTGGCGACGGCCACGACCAGATTGTGTATTAATATTGCCCAGTCCGCCCAATCGCGTCGTGAAACCTACGTTGGCACTTGGCTCCCTGAACCCGTAGACACGAGCCGGGATCCTGGTCTCGGTGCCGAGCGCGGCGAGGCGTTGAAGCTTGCGGTGTTGATCCTTCTGGAGAAGCTGCCGCCGACGGAGCGGGCCGCATACGTCTTGCGGGAAGCGTTCGACTACACCCATCGCCAGATTGCCGAAATCCTGCAACTGGAGGAGGCCAACGTCCGTCAACTGGTCTCCCGAGCCCGTAAACATATTGCGGATGGCCGACGGACGCCGGTCAGTTCAGCCGAGCAACGTCGGCTCTTAGAAGCCTTCATCGGCGCTGCCCAGAAGGGCGACCTGACCGGTCTGGAAGGTCTGTTTGCCGAAGATGTTGTTTCCTATTCTGACGGCGGTGGAATGGTACGCGCCGCCCGAGTTCCAGTCTCTGGCCGCGGGCGAGTGGCGACGTTCATCGCCGCTTTTGCCTCGCATTTCTGGAAAGGCGTGACAATTTCTTGGGTCGAAACCAACGGGCAAGCCTCTGCCCTGATATCGCGCGAAGGCGCCCCCGTTGGACTCGCCACCATCGACGTTTCCGCCCATGGCATCGATCAGATTATGTGGATTATGAGGCCGAGTAAGCTCTCGGCAATCTCAAGGAGTTGAATGCCGGGAAACCGGCGCTAGCGATTAGTCGTTGCGCTATCCATTGCGGTGGCCGTCTGCTGCATGTTGTAAGGTTGTTCGGAAACCGTGAAACCGGATTGTTTCGCACAACGGTGTCGTTAGGGAGGTGTGGTGAGAAGGGATCGGCAACGTCCTACCGTTGCCAAGATGAATGTGCGCTCTTTTCTAGTTCAGCCGCTTCACGATGTACGCAGTCCTGCCCTTCGTTGGAATCTGCACTTTACTGTCGGAACCAACCTTATAGCGCTGCTCTGCTGCTACGCTCGAATCTACCGGAACTACAGATACATTCGCTCGCGCCCACTGTGAGGGAAGTGTCCATTCGAGAGCGCCACCATCCACCGAGTAGAGGATGATTTCCTTGTCGCCGATTGGAATCACGCGCCGTTTGCCGTCGACGCTTTTGAAATTATGGTCAACGACCGTCCAGGAACCATCGTCCTGGACCGTGGAGACCGTTCCGTCACTAAATCGAGCGATGTAGGTGTTGCGAGGGACGGTTGTGCTCTTTCCATCCTTTACTACCGTTTTTTCGCCCACCTTCTCGGTTCCCAGCCAAATCAGGTCCTTTTTTGTTAGATAGGATTGGGTCAGATTGCCGAGATAATACGTGTCTGCAATATCGGCTTCACTATACTTATCGAGGTGCAAACCACCGAGTGCATTGGTTTCGCGATACGCATAAGCTAGATTCATCGACCAGCCCAAGGTTTGTCCCAGGCCTTCCTGATATTTGCCGCCACCGTAGATTTTCCCTTGCATCATCATGAGTTGGAAGGGATCAGAGATCGCGAACCGATGCTGCACGCCCTCCAACTTTCCGTAGTAGGCATCGACGGGTCCTTCCGTCAAAGGAACGATGCCGCGATCCAGAAACCAATCAAGGATTTTGCCGCCGTAGACGGTTTCAGAAACAATGCCTATGTCTTCGCCAGGGCCAACACTAATGTCACAAGTGCGGAACGTGTCGAGACGAATACCTTCCGCCACCGGCACAGTATCCAGGAGCGTTCCAACGCGCTGCTGAAAGTAGCCTGAGCGGAATTGTTTGGTCAGAGAAATCCGGTAATCCGGCGGCCCACCCTCAAACTGGTACGACCAGACATACGGTTTGCCGTCTCGGTTGAATTGCAAGACGCTTGGATCGAAAAACGGCCGGCCAGGATAGGCATCGTCGAGGTTGATATGAAACTCGATGTGCGCGTTATATTGGGCCGCATCCTGCACCAGCTTTCGCAATGCCGCGGCCCCGCCGATACGTTCATTCACCTCGTTCAATGCAGGGTAACCGGTGTCGTGACCCGTGAATTGCCATCCAATAAGAGCAACCCGTTGTTTGGCGTTGCCTGTCACTTTGGCGACCGCGCGGACAATTTCCAGGGCCTCGGCGAAAGACGTAATCGGCGGAGCGTAGCCACCAGGCGGCTCTTTGACCGGCTTTACCCAGTCCATGATGATCCCGTACGTGAACGTCTTCGGTTCGTAAGTATTGCTTGGGGTTCGCATATGGTCGCGATGCCACAGAGCAGCTTCCATCCAGTCGACCGCACCATCGTGATTGCGATCTTCGGTAAGCACTGCCACGCGCGACCTGAGTAATGGCTGCACGTCGCCACCGATCCGGTAGTAATACGTGCCGAGCCACATCGCAAAATCCGTGCCTGGACCTTCGCCGCCCAAAACTTGAGTCTTTAGCTTCCAGTAGGGAATGTTGTCTGAAATCGTCGCTACAACCCCCGGCACATCGGCGGAAGCCCAGTTTGCGTCTTTGGGATACGGTTCTCCGTCGGCTTCGCTGATCTTAAAGAAGTGCGCGGTTGACTGCCACAGAAGGTTCGGGTACGGTTCATTCCATTTCTGACGCCCGTATTCGCCCCGATAGGCTTCGCCCTTGCCGTCTGCTGCCGGTACCCGGACTAAATAGTCATCGGGAAATTCTAGGGTCTGGAGACGGAAATCTTTGGCCTCCAGCACTTTCGTCAATTCGAAAATAAGCTCATTGCCTTCGACTGCAAATCGCCAGTCTAGCTCTAAATCAAGAGCTGGAACCCGCATCACGTAGGTCGAACTCGAGGCAGTGGACTGCACGCTAATGTTCAAGTCGCTCTCAGTAAATATCTGTCCATTCAACTTGATGGTGGGGCGCGACGATAGCAATGCAGCCGGAAGGCTCTTCCCACTCGCCGTCTGATATTGGAACGCGCGAGGAAAGCTTGGATCCAGTGTGACAGAAAGAACTTCCGATCGGATTTCCAGCGGGGCCCGTTGTTGCGCGAGCAGATCCTTTGGTCCCAGGGATAGCCCGAGCAGAAAGGCCGTGCCAACCATGGCGATTCTGTACACCGCGATCGATTTGCCAAAGTTCGTCACTCGCATCGGGCTCGAAGTCTCCTTGTAAGGCTCGTTCGGAAGAAAAGTTGATTTGATTGTCCTCGCCGACCTTCATCGACGATCGCGAGGTGCCACCAGCTTAGGTGCCGTGAATTTCGATTGTCAACATTAATGTTAACAATCGCGCCAGAAACGTAAATTTCCCCTGTCGCCATCCCGCTGACAAAACATCCAACCACGCTCTAAGGCCGGCCGATGTTACGGAATCGCTATAGCAGGTTGTGTCTGATGGGATTGCCGATAATCGTAAGCTCTCTGGATGAACAACGACACGAAGTCCCCTTCCGTTCCTGCCAGGTGCAAGGCCGCAGAGATGTCCTTCATGATTTCGCTACCGCTGAGAGGCGAATGAGACATCTCTCGGCTCACGGATGAGATATGTGAAGTCAGATTGTCGATTTGCAGCTTAGCTGCCGGCTCGCACTTTGCAACATACTGATATTCCTGGATCGATTGATTCAAGTCATCCGGTGAGTTATTCAACATACCTTGCAGGTAGAAGCTTTGGGCACGTATCTTCCCGACTTCGCATCCCCAACCCAGCAAATTCACAGAGGCCAACAGCTTGCCGTGAATAGATGCCCTGATCTCGCTCTGTGCCAGGTTCAGGTGATTGGCAATAGCCACCCGATTGCTCTCATAAAGTTCCGGGGTTTTAGTCAATGTTTGGCCGTAGTAAAAACGGCAGCGCGCTGCGTCCATGTGTGCAACCGCCTTCAGCAGGTGGGCCTCAGTGCTGTCCCACGACAGATCTGGTTGGGCTACGATCGATTCATACTTGTACGCGGCATCGAAGTAGTGTCCGCCGGCCTCATCTTTGCGGGCGGCGGCCGAGGTTATTTGTGCGGAACTAAGCTCATCGTTCGACAAACCGCCTGACCCTCGAGTGGCAGGGTGGGTCTCCGAGTCGCCTTCTAGGGCCCTCGCAAGCGGGATGGTTTGCGCTCCTGAAGGGGCCGGTGCGGTCGTGGTTTGCGCGCATGCTTGTGAGCCGAACACCATAGCCGACAACAGTGAGAACAGAAAAATCTTCCCAAAGCACGTATCCATCCGTTGAATTATTCTCCGGTTGTGAAGGGTTCGCGGCAGGAACTGTAGCCTCGAGTGTCGGGATGATACGCCATTAGGTCGCAGGCGTCATCCCCAAGCTAAGGGAATACATGAATGAGTCAAGATCCACTTGGCTCAATACGGGAGCCCACCGTTGGCGTCGCAATTCCTGAGTTCCAGCCTCAGCGTACCGGCTTCGCGAAAAACTGATTAATCCCGTAAGCAGCGAACCCTGCCGCGATCACCATTGCGCTAAAGACAAAGCTGTTCATGCGAAAAATCTGTTCGCGATCGCTGCGCAGGATGGCGAACGCCAGCAGCGCCATGGGCAGCGCGCCCGTCAGGACCACTCCCACTAAGCCGCCCGGAATCTTGAAGGGCCGCGGCAGATCAGGCTCGGTGAAGCGCAGTACCACCAGCGCCACAAATTCCAGCAACAAGCTTGCCCCATAAATCGAAATATCGATCGTTACCAGCCGTTCGAAGCCCAAGCCTAGGCACAGCGCCCAACCGGTTGCCAGCACCACAATCGAAACCCATGGCGTTTTCGCCCGCCGGGTGACCCGCGCGAACGCCGGCGGCAGCATTCCATCCAGCGCCATGGCGTACGGCAAGCGCGAATAGCTCATCACCAGTCCATTGAACATGCCGAACGCGCTCATCATTCCTCCCAGCACCAGCCATACGCGCAGCCACGGTCCGCCTACCAGGTTCGCAATGCCGGCCCACGATCCCGTCTGCCAAGCCGATGGACTCAGTCGCGTCAGCGCCATTGCCCCCACCGGAAACACGTACGATGCGGCCACCAGCAACACCGCCGCCACCATAGCCCGAGGATAGGTCCGCTGCGGCTGGTCCACTTCGGCGGCGATCGTGGATGCGTTGTCCCATCCCATGTAGTTCCACATGGCCACCAGCAACCCACCAATCAAGTCGACATGCGAAAGCGTCGGCGTAGTCCCGGCCTGCGCCAAAGCTCCATACTTCAGTGGCGCCAGCAGCACGATGATGGCGAAGGGCGCGGACACCAGCACGAATAGCCAAACCGATGTGGTCGCTACAACCTTGATGCCGGCGATGTTCAGCCCCGCGCAAACCACCACGACGGCCAGTCCCGCGAAGATGCCGCGATGTCCGGCGGAAAACCAGGGAAACAGCCGCGCCAGGTACAGCACAAACAACGTGGGATAGATGGCCATGTCGAAGATGCTGGCCATCAGCGACAGCCACGCCTCCTGAAATCCCCAGCAGTTGCCCATGGCTCGGCGCACCCACGCATAGAAGCCGCCCTCCTCAGGAAGCGCGCTCGACAGTTCGCCGATCATCAGTGCGGTCGGCAAACTCCAGATCGCGGGAGTGAGCAGGAGGATGAGGATCGCCCCGCCGTATCCCGCGCCGCCCACCACGTCTTCCGTGCCGTACGCGCCACCCGAAACCATGAAGAACGTAGCTGCCACCAGCGGCCATAGGGTGATCCGCGCCGAAGGCTCGCGCGTCGCTGACGTCATTTGGCGATTCGCGTTAGGGAGGAAGCGTGGGTTGATAGGCAAGGAAAATTCCTGACAGGCTAACGACCGCGAGAGCATCGACGCCGTATTCTAACCGGGGTGAGCCGGCAAGAGTTCATTGGCCGACTCAACCCTGGGCTTTCCCGTTCATCACGGTTTCCGAGTGCAGGGAGATGAAGGTCAAGTCCAGACCACGCCAACTAACCATGACTAACCCGCCTGCTTTCAATTTATTACACCGTAATCTGAAATTAAGTTGACGCCTGCGGCGAACCGCGCAACAGTGACTCCGCATGAGGAGATTCACCAGGGCAGGGAGAGCGCGGCTCAAGTGCATCGTCAGTGAAATCGCGCCGTAAGGACAGGATGATGCCGTTTTCTGTTTCCGTGTTCCGGCGAATCGCAAGCTTTTCCGGAGGATGAAATGTCAGCACACCGTCAGACCTTAGCGGCCTCTTTCCACACTCTCGCGACCAGACGACTCAGGCTAGTCGCATTGGCATCGCCGCTCGCGGTCTTGCTCGCGCTGATGCCGCTGGCGCAAGCCCAGACCTTCAGCGTGATCCATACCTTCACCGGCGGCCGCGATGGCGGAAACCCCCAGTCGGGCCTAACTCAGGATGCCGCCGGCAATCTGTATGGGACCACCTACGCCGGCGGGTATGGCGGTTACGGAACGGTCTACAAGATGTCGCATTCGGCCGACGGCTGGCTGCTGACCCCGCTGTATGAGTTTCAGGGCGGCTATGACGCTTCGCATCCCGGCGCGCGGGTGATTTTCGGACCCGATGGCAGCCTGTACGGCACCACCTACTCCGGAGGCGGCGGCAACTGCTCTTACTACGGCCCCGGCTGCGGCACCGTCTTCAAGCTCACTCCCCCGGCTTCCGCTTGCAAAACCGCCATCTGCCCATGGACCGAGACCATTCTCTACAGCGCCGCCACGAATAACGGCTACAGCCTGGCCGGCGAAGTCGCCTTCGACCACGCCGGCAACCTCTACGCTACCGTCGCCTTGGGAGGTCCACTCGATGGCGGCTACGTGTTCGAACTGACTCCCTACGGTGGCCACTGGACCAGTCAGATCCTGTACGCCTTTAATCCCGACGACGGTGACTGTAACGATCCCCGCTCGGGCGTCATCTTCGATCGTTTCGGCAATATGTACGGCACAGCCGATACTGGCTATAACTATGGCGCAGTCTACGAACTCACTCCGTCAGGATCAGGCTGGACAGAGAAGATTGTCGTTGGCTTCAACGGCAGCAATGGCGATGGTTCGGAGGCCAGCCTCGTGGCCGACGCCAACGGCAATATGTATGGAACTACGTTTGACCTCGGACCCAACGGCGGGGGTACCGTCTTTGAACTGACTCCCTCCGGCGGCAACTGGTTGTTCTCTCTGATCTACGGCTTCACCTACTTCAGTAATGAGGGTTCCGGGCTGCTTGCGCCGGTCAGTATCGGCGCCGATGGCAACCTGTACGGCACGACGTTCGAGTGCGAATATTGCAAAGGAACCGTCTTCCAGCTCGCGCCCTCCACTGGCGGCTGGAACAATAACGTTCTTTACCGCTTCACCGGTGGCGATGACGGCGGCTATCCCTACAGCAACGTGGTATTCGACGCCAGCGGCAACATGTACGGCACGGCTTCCTACAATGGAGCCTACAACGGCGGCGTGGTGTGGGAGATCACGCCGTAGGCAACCCTGACCATCAAACTCCAGAACGCTGTCACCCTGCGAAGTGAAGGACAGCTATCCCCGATACGAACTCGTACAGCGCTCGAGAGTTGTCATTCCGACGAGGACTTTAGCCCGACGAAGAATCGGCTCCTGGGCTTTGCCTCCGCAAACCCTTGCACTCCGGGCATCATCCGGTGAGCCCGGTCACATCCAGACGCGTCACCATCATGCCAACATGACTCCATGGCACTGCTGCAAACGGAGGAGTGCGCGCTTCACCAGCCGGACCAACTGACTCGCGACGCCATGCCAGCTGGGCGTGATCAGCGCGAAATACAGGACGCCTGGTTCGCCATGCGCCTGTCGCTGATCTTCGGCCTGGTCATGCTCGTGGGAAAGCTGGCGGCCTACTTCATAACCGGCTCCTCGGCAATTCTGGCCGACGCAGCCGAATCCGTAGTTCACGTCGTCGCGGTGGCCTTCGCCGCCTTCAGCCTGCGCCTCAGCACCAAGCCCGCAGCATCCCGCTTCCTGTACGGTTACGAAAAAATCTCGTTCGTCTCGGCTGGTTTTGAAGGCGCCATGATCGTGCTGGCCGCCATCGCCATCATCGTCACCGCCGTCCAGAAGTGGATGGCCGGATTGCAACTGTCTCATCTCGGCCCAGGCACGCTGATCCTCCTTGCCGCCGGGGCGTTGAACGCGGGCCTCGGCTGGTATCTGCTAAAGACCGGGCGCCGGGTCAACTCCCTCATCCTCGAAGCCAATGGCAAGCATGTCTTGACTGACAGTTGGACCAGCTTCGGCGTCGTCGGCGGTCTATGCCTCGTGCTCCTCACTGGTTGGAAGCCGTTCGATCCAATCCTCGCCATTGTCGTGGCGTTGAACATCCTGTGGTCCGGCGGGCATTTGATCTGGCGCTCCGCCGTGGGACTGCTCGATTACTCCGATCCCGAGGCCGGGCACCAGATCCAGCAAAAGCTGCAGGCGATCTGTGAGGATCTACAGGTGAAGTACCACGGGGTGCGCTTCCGCACCACCGGCTATCGTCAGCTCATTGAGGTGCATTTGCTCTTTCCCCGCGACACGCCGGTAGGCGACGCGCACCGAGTGGCCACCGCGGTGGAAGAACGGCTGGCAGCCGCACTCGATATGCCCGCCGAGGTGATAACCCATCTGGAGTCGGAAGAAGATCACGAGCAGGTTCACTCGCAAACCCATTACACCGGCGTTCCGCGCTAGTACTGCTCCTCTCCTGCACCTGTCCGTGACCGCTGACCATGCCGCAATTTTGATATGCTAGCCAGTACCGAACCGCACCACATTCGGGGCGAATTCATCTCCTCACTTTCGTACGCGGACGCACCGTCCAGGGAAGGCTGCACTCCATACCATGATCTCTCACATCCTTGAACTCGTTGGGGCGTGGATTGTCAGCGTAATCTCGGCTTCCGGCTACCCCGGCGTCATGATGCTGATGGCCATCGAGTCGGCCTGCATTCCGCTCCCGTCGGAAGTCATCATGCCGTTCTCCGGCTACCTCGTGTACACCGGCCGCTTCTCGCTGCTGGCCGTGGCAACCTGGGGAGCGTTAGGCTGCAACCTGGGATCGATCCTGGCCTACGAAATCGGCTACTTCGGTGGACGGCCCCTGGTCGAGCGTTACGGCCGCTACCTTTTCCTCAGTCGACGCGAACTGGACATCGCCGACCGGTTCTTCGAGCGGCGCGGTTCTGCCGCGGTCCTCATTGCGCGACTGTTGCCGGTAATTCGCACCTTCATCGCACTTCCCGCGGGCATTGCGCGCATGCCTAGGCTCAAGTTTCATATCTACACCTTCCTCGGCTCCTGGCCGTGGTGCTTCCTGCTGGCCTACGTCGGCATGCGCTTGGGCGAGCGCTGGGAAACGGATCCCCGCCTCAAGATGTGGTTCCATCGACTGGACGCAGTCATTCTTGGCGTGATCATCATCGCGGTCGTTTACTTCGTGTGGTCGCACACGAAGCATCGGATGGGATCCGAGGGCGCAGAAGAAGCTGCCGACTAACCGACAACACCGGTGCCGCAACTCCGCGACAGTAGCTTTATTCGCCGAATTCGTGCCGGCGGCTGTGGTCGAGCCTCGATCTCGAAACCATCCGGCGCTCGGCGTCTCGTCCCGATATTGTTCGTTTTGTCATTACTTCTGCTCTCGACGACCCGCAACGCTTCAGCTCAGGTTAAAATTAAACATCGAAAGACAAGCCATTGCTCCACCTACGATTGCCCACTCCAGGCAAATTGGAATTTGTATGAATCATCTCAGGGCGTGTCTTCGCGCTACCGGCGAGACGCGGAATTTCGGTCTTCTAGTACTTTCGCTTTCTTTGGTTTTGCTATTGAGCGCCTGCAATCGCAGCAGCGCTGATACCCCACAAGGGCCCCCAGTCATGCCGGTGAAGGTCCAGACCGTGCAGGACCATCCGGTGGGGGATGCTTCCGAATACGAAGCCACCATCAAGTCGCGCCATTCCGCCACCATCATGTCCGATGTCGAAGGTTGGATTTTCGATATCCACGTGCATTCCGGTCAAGTTGGTGAAAAAAGGCGACACCCTGATGGAAATCGACCCCCGACGGCAGAAGGCGGCAGTTTCCAACATGGATTCGCAGAAGGCTTCGAAGGAAGCCACGCTGGAATGGAGCCGGCTTCAGTTCGAGCGCACCAAGGCTTTGTCCGCCGCAGGCGTGGTCAGCAAGCAGGAATACGACCAGGCGCGCGCCAACTACGACTCCGCCTTGGCCGACGTGAAGTCGATGGACGCCCAGATCACCCAGCAGCAGGTGCAACTCAAGTACTACAGCGTCTTCGCGGCCACCGATGGCATCGTCGGTGATGTGCCCGTGCACGTTGGCGATCGCGTCAGCAACACCACCGTACTCACCACCATCGACGAGCGTAGTGGACTCGAAGTCTACGTCTCCATACCGTCCGAACACGCTAGCGACATCAAGCTGGGAACGCCCATCGACGTGCTCGATCGGGATGGCAAGGTCGTCCTGCACACTTCGGCAGATTTCATTTCGCCGCAGATCGATACCGGCACGCAGTCCGTTCTGGTGAAAGCCCCGGCTGACAAGGCTGCCGACGCGCTGCGCGCGATGCAACTGGTGCGCGCCCGCATTCTGTGGAGCACCCATTCCGGCGTCACCGTGCCCGTCATCGCCGTCTCCCGTATCAGCGGCCAGTTCTTTGTGTTTGTCGCTGAGCAGGACAACGGCAAGCTGGTAGCCCACCAGCGCCCCCTGCAACTGGGAGAGATTGTGGGTAATGACTACGTGGTGACTAGTGGATTAAAGGCGGGCGATCAGATTGTGGTTGCCGGCGTACAGAACTTGACCGACGGCATCCCCGTGCGGATTGAGCAATAGCCTTCCGCCCGGGCGTCCCCTTGCTGTACCTACGAGGCACACGGTTTGTTTGCTGATTTCTTCATTAAGCGCCCGGTCTTCTCTACGGTTACGTCACTGTTCATCGTGATCGCCGGAGCGGTCTGTATCCCGTTCCTGCCCATTGCCCAGTTCCCGGAACTCGCGCCGCCCCAGATCGCCGTCACCTCTTTCTACGTCGGCGCCAACGCCACTGCGGTTGAATCCTCCGTCACCACTCTGCTGGAAGAAGCCATCAACGGCGTGGAAGGCATGCGCTACATGACTTCCACCAGCGGCAACGACGGCAGCAGTTCCATCAACGTGACCTTCGAGCTGACCCGCCCCCTGGACCTCGCTGCCGTCGACGTCCAGAACCGCGTGCAGGGCGTCATGGGCCGCCTGCCCGACGAAGTGAAGAACACCGGTGTCACCATCAATAAGGTGGCCAGCTCGTTCGTTCTGGCGGCCGGCTTCTATAGCGACAACAATCGTTATTCCGCGGAGTTCACCAGCAACTACATCGACATCTATGTGAAGGATGCGATCAAGCGTATTCCCGGTGTAGCCGACGCGCAGATCTTCGGCGAGCGCAAGTATTCCATGCGCCTGTGGCTTGACCCCGGTCGCCTCGCGGCCCGCGGCCTTACCGCCTCCGATGTGGTGGATGCGCTCCAGCAGCAGAACGTGCAGATCGCCTCCGGCCAGGTTGGCTCCGAGCCCACCTCGGTCCACCAGATGTATCAGATCAGCGTCCGCGCCGTCGGACGCTTGACTGAGGTCTCGCAGTTCAACAACATCGTCCTCAAGGCGGGCTCAAACGGCGCACTGGTGCGCCTCAGCGACGTAGGACACGCTGAATTAGGCGCCGAAGATTACAGCGGCCAGTTGCGCTTCAACGGTTATACCGGCATCGGTATCGGCGTCAGCCAGCTCCCAACCGCCAACGCGCTCGATGTCGACAAGGGTGTCCGCGCCGCACTCGATAAGTTGGCCAAGCGGTTTCCGCCCGGACTGCACTACGCCATCGCGTTCGATACCACCACCTTCGTTGGCGACTCCATTCGCGAAGTGCTGAAGACCCTGGCCGAAGCCATCATCTTCGTGATGATCGTCATGTTCATCTTCCTCCAGAACTGGCGCAGCACGCTGATTCCGGCCATCACCATCCCGGTCTCGCTCATCGGCGCCTTCGCCTTCATCCGCCTGCTGAATTTCTCCATCAATACCCTCACCCTGTTTGGCATTGTGCTCGCCACAGGCCTGGTCGTTGACGACGCCATCGTGGTCATCGAGAACATTCAGCGGCACATGAGCGAAGAGCATTGCGACTCGCGTATCGCCGCCTCGGAAGCCATGGGCGAAGTGACCGGCGCCGTCATCGCTACCTCCCTGGTTCTGGTCGCTGTCTTCGTGCCCGTAGCGTTCTTTCCCGGCACCACCGGCCTGCTGTACAAGCAGTTCTCGCTGACCATCGCCTTCTCCATCGCCATCTCGGCGTTCAACTCTCTGACCTTTACCCCTTCGCTTTCCGCCCTGCTGCTGCGCCCGGAGACTGGCCGAAAGAACGTCTTCTTCCGCGGTGTGGAACACGTCATCCACCGCACCACCGCCTACTACGTGTACAGCGCCAAAAAGGCCATCAAGGTCCGCTACCTGGTGCTCATTCTCTTTTTTGCCGGGCTGGCCGCCACCTATTTCGTCTACCACACCGTGCCCACCGGTTTCGTCCCCGACGAAGACCAGGGCTGGTTCATGATCACCGTGCAGGCCCCGCAGGGCGCCTCGGTGGAATACACCTCCAACGCCATGCGCCAGGTAGAAGCCGTACTCCAGAAGGAACCGGACATCATTGGCGCTTTCAGCGTCGTCGGTTTCAGCTTCACCGGCAGCGGCGCTAACAAAGGCATGGTGTTCCTCAACCTTGCCAACATCGACAAGCGCAAGAAGCCGCAGGACTCCGCCGCTGCCATCGTCAACCGCTTGCGCGGTCCGCTCATGCAGCTCACCGACATCCAGGCGTTCCCCTTCCTGCCTCCGGCCATCGCCGGCATCAGCAGCTTCGGCGGCTTTACCTTCGAGGTGCAGGACGAAGGCGGCAATACGGTCGAGCAGCTTTACAACGTCACCCAGGGTCTGGTGCGGGAAGGGAACAGCCGCAAGGACCTCAGCGGCCTCTTCAGCTCCTTCACCGCCAACGATCCCCAGTTCGTGGTCAACATCGATCGTGCCAAAGCGCGCAGCCTGCAGGTCCCCATCCAGCAGATCAGCGACGCGCTCCAGGTCTACATGGGATCGTCCTACGTCAACGACTTCGACTTCAACAATCGCGCCTATCGCGTCTACGTGCAGGCCGACCAGAATTTCCGCCGCCAGCCGCGCGATATCCGCGAGTTCTACGTCCGCGCCGACAACGGAGATATGATTCCGCTCGACAACGTGGTGACCATCAGCGAATCCACCTCGCCCCAGGTCATCACCCACTACAACCTGTTCCGCTCGGCAGAAATCAACGGCTCCGCCGGCCCCGGATACAGCTCCGGTCAGGCCATCCAGGCGATGGATCAGGTCGCCAAAAAATTGCCGCTCGGGCTTCAACTACGCGTGGTCGGGATTGTCGCTGGAAGAAATCAAGTCGGGCAGCCAGTCCGCGCTGCTCTTCGGCTTGGGCCTGTTGCTGGTGTATCTCACGCTGTCCGCGCAGTACGAGAGTTTCGCTGCTGCCCTTCATCATCATGCTGAGCGTGCCCATGGCTATTCTGGGTGCGCTCATCGCCCAATCGTTGCGCGGCCAGTTGAACGACGTTTACTGCCAGATCGGACTCGTCATGCTGATCGGTCTGTCCAGCAAGAACGGCATTCTGATCGTCGAGTTCGCCGAACAGCTCCGCCACAAAGGGCTGTCGATCAAGGAAGCAGCGGTCGAAGCCGCGCGCATTCGTCTGCGCCCTATTCTGATGACGTCATTCGCCTTCATCCTGGGCGTGCTGCCTCTGGTCTTCGCCACCGGCGCCGGATCGGAGAGCCGCCACTCGGTAGGCACCACCGTCTTCGGCGGCATGATCGTCTCCACCGCGCTGAACCTGTTCTTCATCCCGGTTCTCTACGTCATCGTGAAGTCGATGGTGGAGCAGGGTGACGTCCAGACTACGGCACCGCAGGCTGCAGAATAATCTTTGTGTCAGGGCACGGCGGGTGCCCCGGGTTCTCGCGGTTTTCGAGACCCGGGACCGTTTCCCGCATCAACGGGCGAGTGCACCCTCAATCACCGCGGGAGGCAAGTCTTCCTTCAACCTTACCGCCAACTAACCCCTAACCCCTAGCCTCTGTCTTATGACCTCCGTCACTCCTGCCTTTGACCCTCGTCACAGCGTTCCGGTCGGAATCGCGCTACAACAGTATTAGAAAGTTTCTGAAGACCACGGCTCTCTTGTCCTTCGGGTCACGGTTTTCGGGCCAACGACCCCACCGCGTTGGGGAGAATGGTCGCATCATGGCAACGGCACAGCTCACACCAACCCGGGTGGGCATCCACAATGTGCTCATCGCGACAGACTTTTCTCATTGTTCCAAAGATGCTCTAGAGTTCGGTTTGCAACTGGCGAAAACTTACCACGCCCAGGCCTACGTGGTGTTCGTGGTACCCACCGACCAGTTCCTCATTGCCGGTCCTGAGGCCTACGTCGCCGCCAAGGATGCTGGCCGGCGCGATCTTGTGGAGCTGAAAGCTGAACTGAAGCGCGCCTACTCCTACATTGAAGGAGAGGATTATCACCTCTATCTCCTCGAAGGCGACGTGTCGCAGTCCATCCTCGATTTCGCGCACCAGATGCACATCGACTTGATCGTTCTGGGCACCCACGGCCGCCGCGGCTTAGGCAAAGCTCTCATAGGCTCGGTGGCGGAGAGCATCTTCCGTCACTCGCCGGTCCCGGTGCTGACCTTGGGACCGCAGGGTCGCCGTACGCCGCACGTCGATCTGGCGCGGAACATCCTGCTGGCCGCCGACTTCACTCCTGCCTCCGCGAGCGCCGCCCGCTATGCCGTTGCGCTGGCCCACAAGAACCAGGCTGAGCTGACCCTGCTGCACGTCGCCAGCCCAAAGGAAGTTGCTCACAATCAGGACCGCGCTGCCGTATTGCAGGGAATGAAGTGCAAGCTGGCGGAGTTACTTGGCCCCGATCCCGGCGTGGATTGCTCGTTGCGCGTCGAGGTCGGCCCTGTGGCCTCCACCATCCTGCACACCGCCTGCGAAATACAAGCCGACTTGGTCGTGATGAGTGTGAAGACCTCCATGGGATTGCTCGACCGTCTGCGGTCGCCGAATTCGTACCAGGTCGTAAGTGAGTCTTGCTGCCCGGTGCTGACCCTTCGGGAAACCGAACATTAACCGTTTGATTGGAGATGGAATGTTAAAAAGCAAACTTGTCGTGGACGACGGATCGCCAGTGGCGCCGCTGACCCCGGGCCTGCTGGCGAAGATCCGCAAGGAAGACATGAAACAGGCGATTTATGAGCGCTTCAGCGCCCGTCGTCCATCCGTCGCCCCGCGGGTTGAGGCGCAAACCGGCGCGCGCTCGCCTTACTGGCAGCCCGCCGACGAACAATGCTAGGCGCCTAGCTGCCTCCCCACCCCAGCCCGCATCCCGATCCTCAGCCAATTAGAACGAACGTTACTTAAGATTCGGCCGTCTCCGGCCGGCCTCCATCACGCCACTTCTCGCCACCGACTCCTGCTTTTGACAACATCCACCAGTCGCTATCCAGCTGAGACGTGCCGCTGAATCGTGCCCTCAGGAAAACCATCCAATTCCTCCAGAGTCGCCAGTTAAGGCCTTAACCATGTTTCTCTGTACACTGGCGAAGGCAAGCCGGTTTCCGGCTCCGAGGCTAAGCGAAGCATGCGCATCGGTATTACGTGTTATCCCACTTATGGCGGCAGCGGCGTAGTTGCCACCGAACTCGGACTCGAGCTGGCGCAACGCGGCCATCAGGTCCACTTCATCTCGTACTCGCAACCGATTCGCCTCACCGAGCCCCAGGCCAATATTCACTTCCACGAAGTCGAGGTCTCGCGCTACCCCCTGTTCGAATATCCGCCCTACGACCTGGCTCTGGCTACGCGTATGGCCGAAGTGGCCGAAATCTACGAGCTCGACCTGCTGCACGTTCACTACGCCATTCCCCACTCGGTGAGCGCCATGCTGGCGCGTCAGATGCTCTGTCACGATCACGCCCGTCCCAGGCGCCGGCTGCCCTACGTCACCACCCTCCACGGCACCGACATCACCCTGGTCGGTGCCGATCCCTCCTACCTGCCCATCACCCGCTTCTCCATTGATCAGAGCGATGGCGTCACTTCCATCTCCAACTACCTGAAGCAGCAGACGCTGGAGGTCTTCGACGTCCGCACCCCCATCGAGGTGATCCCTAACTTCGTGAATTGCGATCTGTACGAGCGTACCGCCGCCGTCGTGCAGCACCGCGCCGACTACGCCAAGCCTGACGAAAAAATCCTCGTTCACTTGTCGAACTTCCGCCCCGTCAAGCGCATTCCCGATGTGATTGAAATTTTCGATCGCGTGCAGCGTAAGGTTCCCGCCCGACTGCTCATGATCGGCGACGGTCCCGAACGCTCGCGTGCTGAGTGGCTGGCGGTCAACAAGGGGATTCACGACAAGGTGGATTTCCTCGGCAAGCAGGACCGCATTCACGAGAAGCTGGGCGTCGCTGACGTCATGCTGCTTCCCAGCCAGATCGAATCGTTCGGACTCGCTGCGCTCGAAGCCATGGCCTGCGAAGTGGTACCCATCGCCACCGACGTTGGCGGCGTTCCCGAGGTCATCGATCACGGCAAGACCGGATTCCTCGCGCCGGTGGGCGATGTCGAAGCCATGGCCAATCATGCCATCGAACTTCTCTCCGACCCCGACCGTCTGCAGCAGATGGGAGTCGCGGCCCGCGCCAGCGCCCAGTCGCGCTTCTGCGCCAGCAAGATTATCCCTATGTATGAGAAGTATTACCGCGACGTGCTCGAACGTTCCTCGTAGATCGCGCCCAGCACCGACCCGCCCATTTCATCGGCGGCCAGCACCGGCAGCACCAGCCTCACCAGCGTGCCCCGGTTGGGCTGGCTTTCGATGGTGATCTCGGCCGCGTCGCCGTACACCACTTGCAGCCGCTCGGTCACATTCACCATGCCAATGCCCGTGCCCGACGACGAACTCGATCCGTCCTGCGGCATCCCCACGCCATCGTCCTCAATCTCGATCACCAGCCGATGTTCGGCATTGCGGCTGCGCAAGTAGATGCTGCCGCCCTCCACCTTCGCCGCAAACCCGTGCTTCACGGCGTTCTCCACGAAGGGCTGCAGGATCATGCTGGGCACCAGCTGATCCAGCGAAGCCGGCTCCAGCTCTTTCACCACCTTCAACTTGTCGCGTCCAAAGCGCGCTACTTCGATGTCCAGGTAATCATCCAGAAAATCGAACTCCTCGCGCAGCGGCACAAACGAATCCCCCTTGCGCAGCAGCCGTCGCAGGATGTTTCCCAGCTTAACGATCATCAACCGCGCCGAGTCGGGATCGCGCCGTACCAGCGACGAAATCGAATTCAACGTGTTGAACAGGAAGTGCGGATTAATCTGGCTTTGCAGCGCTTCCATGCGCGCCTGCAGCAGCAGCCGCTCCTGCTGCTCCAGCTTCATTTCAATGCGCACGTTGTTCAGCACCTTCAGCGCAATCGCCACCGCCATCACCGTCCCGGCATAGATGGCCAGCTTCACCCACCAGTTCGGCGAATCCAGCGCAAAGATGCGCCGCGGAAACGCACGGTGCAGTTGAATGTGCAGAAACTCCAGGCCGATGATCAGAAAGAAGAATGACGTCTGCCAGTCAATGAACGACTTGCTGATGCTCCGCCGTATCCAGTGATACATGCTCAGATCGAACAGCGGAGAGAATGACCAGATGGCCTCGCGTTCCGGTGCAATGTGCCGCAGCAGTCCGGCCGCGGCTCCCGCCAGCACATACATGGGCAACGCCAGCCACTCACCCAGACAGTAGCGAAGGCAGGCCTACCAGGATGCCGCCCAGCGTCCCCACCAGGCGCCCGCCGATCACGCCCATCAGAATGGCGCCGACGAAGGCGATATCCGCCGCCTGGAAGTTGTGCACCCAGCCGCGCACCAGCACGCCCAGAGCAATGGGCGTGCCCACGATGAAAACGATCTCGATCTTCTCGCTGAGCGTGCGCTCCTCACGGAACAGCAGCACGCGAAAGCGCCGCGCCCGCACCAGCACGCTGCTGATCGCCGCGGCCACGCCCAGGCGGATCAACAACGTCACGAGAATAAGTTTCTGGTCCATAAAAAGCAGTTGTCAGTGACGAGTGGTCAGTGGCTGGGCTCACGTCGCCCAGCCCGACGTCCTGCACACAACCAGTCCCCGATTACTTACGAATTGTCATCCCGACCGGAGGGACCTGCTGTTCGCCGCCATAACCTGCTCCTATGCTATTTGCTTTGCCGCTTCCAGCACTGCCCGCTCTGCCCGCTCGCCATCGGGCGCGCCACCCTGCGCCATGTCCCGATTGCCGCCCCCACGTGTCCCCAGGGCCTGCACCGCATCTTTCATCAGCGCCCCCATGTCATGCGCCATCCCTGGCATCTGCGCAAACACCAGCGACGGCTGCGGCCCACCACAAGCCAGCAACGCCACCGCGTTCTCTTTACTCAGCTTCTGCGCCAGCATCTTGATGAAGCCCAGATCCCGATCGGCGAAATATTGCACTACCAGCTTCCCTCCGCCGCGCTCCTCTGCCGACTGCAACAGTTTCTCCGCCTGCAACTCGGCCACTTCCTCCAGCAGCTTGTGCTGGGTTTTCTGCGCGGCTTTGCTCTCGTCCTGCGACTTCCGAATCTGTTGCGGCACTTCCCATAGATGTGCGTCGAAAATAGTGCCGCCGCTTCCGTCAGCGTTTCGAAGTCGCGCCTGGCCGTCCCCACGGCTCGCAGTCCGCACACAAACTCCACCCGCACGCCCTGCTTAACCTTTTCCGTCTTCCGCAGCAGGATGCCGCCAATCTGTCCCGTGCTGCCAACGTGCGTTCCGCCACAGGCATTCAAATCGAATTCGCGAATGTCGATCAGCCGCAGCTTCTCGCGCTCCGCCGCCGGAATTTTGCGCACGCCCATCCCTCGAGCTTCGTCCGGCGTGGCAAAGCGAATCTCTACCGGACGGTCTTCCGCCACTGACTTCGTTCGCCAGCTTCTCGGCCGCCTGCCATCTGCTTCGCGCTCACCGACTCGGTCGCCAGGTCGATGGTGCAGCTCTCGTCGCCCATGTGAAACGAAACCGTTGCATATCCAAACAGCTTCTCGAACGCCGCCGACAGAACATGCTGACCCGAGTGTTGCTGCATGTGGTCGCGTCGCCGCTCCCCGTCAATGATCCCGCGCACCGCCGACCCCGCCTGAATCGCCGCCGCATCGCCCTCGATCAGGTGCAGCACTTCACCCGTCTGCTCGTCTTCCGTTACCTCGCCAACGCGCACTCGATGCTCGCCGCCGCAAACTTCCAGCCATCCGGTATCGAAAACCTGGCCACCGCTGGTCGGATAAAAGGCCGAGCGGTCCAGCTTGACCACGGCGCGCCCCGGCTCTCCCCCAACGGAAAGCACCCGCGCCTCAAAATCGTGAACGAAAGAATCGGTGTAGTACAAACGGTCCGTCAATGCGTCATACTCCAGTCGTTTTAAAGTCGCCCACTTTCCATGTCTGCAGGTAGAGCGGGACCTTTAGTCCAGCGTCTAAGCCATGTCTGCAGGTGGAGCGGACCTTTAGTCGCAGCGTCTAAGCCATGTCTACAGGCAGAGCGGGCCTTTAGGCCAGCGTCTAAGCCATGTCTGCAGGTGGAGCGGGCCTTTAGGCCAGCGTCTAAACCATGTCTACAGGTAGAGCAGGCCTTTAGGCCAGCGTCTAAGCCATGTCTGCAGGTAGAGCGGGCCTTTAGGCCAGCGTCTAAGCCTGTCTACAGGCAGAGCGGGCCTTTAGGCCAGCGTCTAAGCCTGTCTTCCTGTCGCTAAGTCGGCTTCAGCCGACGACACCGCAGGCGCAGAGCGAGTTTTCAGCTGCCTACTTAAGTTGTGCCGAAGTACGCCCCTTTAAATTTGTCATCCCGAGGAGGCCTTCAGGCCGACGAGGGATCTGCTTTTGCTTCGTATCAGGGCACGACTTTAGTCGTGCCGACATCCCCACATGAATCAGGGGCTTTAGCCCCTGCAAACTCCTACCCCCGTTGAGATTCTATCCGCCCAGCCAAACATCTGCGGCGCTAAATCCTGTCCAGCGTGAGCTGGTCGAACTGCCCGCCGTAGTACTTTTGCAGCGCAGTCCAGAAAAAGCTGATTCTCCGCGGCTAGTCTTGGCAAACAACGTCATCGACGAGCGAAACTTCAAGCCGTCGATCGAGCCCAGAATCTCCTCAATGCTTCGCCCCTTCACCCGGTTCACCAGTTCCGTACACTCCCGCAACCGCGGACTAAGAACCGGATGCCCCAGGTAGGCCGTCGCTTCTGCAAGTGAAGAAATCGCAAACTCCCGCGCGATGGAACTCTGGCCCAGCCCCTGAATCTGCGGGAAGATGAACCACATCCAGTGGCTCGCCTTGCGTCCGGCGCGCAGTTCCGCCAGCACTTCCGCGTAGATCGGCTGCTGCGCCTCAACAAAGCGCTGCAAGTTGAACGGATCGTCTTGCTCCATAGGGGCTATCCCGACTTTTGGCTGGCCTGCAAGGTTCGCTGAATAGCGTTCGCCAGCGATACTCGCGGCCGCCATCCGGTCTCCTGCCTTATCTTCTGCGTGTCGTATTCGCGGTCCTGCAAGTTCCGCCGCAGCTGGTGCCGCGACAACCGCGTATCTCCCATGGGAATGACGGGCCGCAGCGCCTCCGCAAACGGCGACGCCACTAGCAACGGCCAACTCGACGCGAATCGCGTCGTGGTGTGATCAATACTGCTCTTGACTTCGTGATACTTCCCCAGCGTCAACGCGTCATCGTCCAGCACGTTGAACTGCCGCAGCCCCGTACCCGACGCCGCAGCCATCTGCATCGCATCGATCAGGTTCTCCACGTAGTTCAGCGGAAACCTGTTCCGCGCTCTGCCGAAAACCACGTTGGTATTCCCCAGCGTGAACGCCAGGATCCCATTCGGCAGCCCGCGCCCCGGCCCGAAGATGACGCCCTCCCGCAAAATTACTACCGGCATCCCGGTACGCTCGGCAAAGGTGCTCACCAGTCGATCGGCTGCAATCTTCGATTCGGAGTACGGATCGCGCAACTCGGGCTTGGGATCGAACGGCGTATTCTCGTCGATGCGCTCGCCCTGGTTGATCGGCCCATACACCGCCAGCGAACTGGCATACACCACTTGCCCCGCGCCATTGTCGGCACAGGCCGCCAGCACTCGTTCAGTCCCGCCCACATTCACATCAAAGTAATCCTGCCGCGGAGCCGACCCCACCTTCGCCGCCAGGTGATACACAATGTCGGCATCGCGCACCGCACGCGCAATCGACGGCGCATCGTTCATGTCGCCTTGAATGATTTGCGCCCCGGCCGTCCGAAGCGCGTCCGCCTTACGCGATGGCCGTGCCAGCACCTGAACCGATTCGCCCTTGGCCAGCAAGTCGCGCACCAGAAAACCACCTAGAAATCCCGTGCCCCCAGTTACGCAGATTTTCATCGGACACAGTTGTACATCAGATTCCCATGTTGTGGGAGAGAACTTGGGTAGAGCACATTTCGACGGATTCCTGAAGACCCGGCAGCGAATCGATTTCAGGTAGAGCTGGTCTTTAGGCCAGCGTTCACGTCTCTATTTTTGTCATCCCGAACCGGCTTTAGCCGGTGAGGGATCTGCTTTTCATCGCGCCGGCGGAAAGCGCAATTCGTGTCACGGCACGACCTCACTCGTGCCGATAAATTTCTTGCTAACCATCGGCGTCGAGGCGGACTTCAGTCCGACCAGTGACCCACGTCCTCGACCGAACTTTTCCCGGTATGGTAGATTACACTTTCGTCCCAGTCAGGTCGCGGTGCGGAAAGTCCCGCAATTTCAATCCCGGCATTCGCAGGTTTCTATTCCGTGAGGCACTTCCAGCCCATACTTCGAGAGAAAATCATTTGACGATCGCGGCCTACATCGTTCTGATGGTCGCTGCCATCCCCGCCATTTATTACCTGCTGGTGATCTACAGCTCGATCCGTTATTTCCACACCGAGCGGCGTGAAAACCCACCCAACACCGACTTCTTCCCACCCATCAGTTGCCTCAAGCCCATCCGCGGCCTCGACGAAGACGCCTACGAGAACTACGCCAGCTTTTGCCGTCAGGATTATCCCGGCGAATACGAGCTCGTCTTCTGCGTCGATCCCGACGATCCCGCGCTGCCCGTGCTCGAACAGTTGGTCAAGGATTTTCCCGACCGCCAGATCAGGCTCCTCTTCGGCTCCGGTCGCAACGCCATCAATGACAAGATTGGCCGCCTCACCCGCCTGGTAAGCGAAGCTCAATATGACCTGCTCGACATTACCGACGGCGACATCCGGGTTGGCCCTGACTACCTCCGCGCCATCGCCCATCCCTTTCGCGATCCCAAGGTCGGCGGCGCCACTACTCTCTATGTTTCCACCGAAGAGACCAGCTTCATCCAGGAACTCCAGTCCATCGGCATGATCTCCGACTTCTTCGCCGGCATCATGACTGCCTGGCAGCTCGATGGCGTGAAGTTCATGTTCGGCCAGTCCATCGTCACCACGAAACAGATGATCGCCGGCTTCGGCGGCTACGAGTCCATCGAGAACCGCCCCGCCGACGACTTGAACGTCGGGCGCCTCGTCGCCGAGCAGAAGGAAGTCAAACTGCTGCCGTACATCGTGAAGTCGGTAGCCGATTTTCAGTCGCTGAAAGATTTGTTTTACAAGCGCGTGCGCTGGATGACGGTTATGCGCCTCGTCCGCCGCCAGGGCCATCGCGGGCTCATTTTTACCTGGGGATTGATCTGGGCCCTGGTTGCGGTTGCCGTCCATTCCACCTGGCCCATCATCATCGGTTATCTCGGGACGTACCTGGTGCTGCGCATCATCATCACCTGGCTCATCGGCATATGGGGCATGCGGCAGAGCGGCCTGTGGCCGAAGATGGCGCTGATCCCGCTGTGGGATTTGGTGGCCTTCAGCATCTGGGTCGCCAGCTTCGGTCGGAACACTATTCGCTGGCGCGGCTACGACTATTACATCCGCGACGGAATTCTGGTGCCGGTGAATCCGGCCAACACCCCGCTGGGAAAGTAATTCCGGTTCCCGGCGTTAGTTCATGTTTCAGGTTTTTACGTTCGAGCTTCAGTGGGACTTCACGAGTGCCCCGTCCCGGTCGCTTGACCGGCGACGGAGATCCGACTCTTCTCCTCCTTCTCCTCTCGAACCATGTTGAAGGATGTCATCATGCCTAAATCGAAAGTTGCCATCGCCGGAGCCGGAATCTACGGAGCCGCTACCGCCATTCGCCTGGCCGAACAAGGCCACGACGTTCACCTCTTCGATCCCATCGGTATTCTCAACGCCGCTTCCGGCATCAATCAGTTTCGCATTCATTCCGGCTATCACTACCCGCGCAGCCCTGAGACCATCCGCGAAACCATGGAGGCGCGCGGCGAATTTCTCCAGACTTACGCTCCCGCCATCGTGCGCAACAGCACGCACTATTACGCTATCCCGCACGAAGGCTCGCAGACCCCGCCCGCGCTGTTCGAGCAAGTCATGGGCGAGCACAAGATCAGCCTCAAGCCTTGCCGCCCATCGTGGATGAACTTTGGCTTCATCGATAAGTGCTACGAAGTCGAAGAGCAGATATACGACCCGGAGATTCTGCGCGACCTGCTCACCGACCAGATCAAAGCGCTCAACATCAAGTTCGTGCCCAGCCGCTTCGAGCAGTCGATGCGCATTGGTTACGACTACGTGGTCTGGGCGACCTACGGGCTCGGCCCCTCGCGCGGCCTGTTCAAGTCGGTAAAGTACCAGGTGGCGGAGAAAATCCTGATCCGCTTGCCGAAGCAACTGCAAGGCGTGTCACTGGTCATCGTCGACGGCCCCTTCACCGCCTTCGATCCCTACGGCAGCTCCGAACGCTCCATGTGGGGCTCGGCCAAACACAGCAATCACTGGACCACCACCGACCCCACCGAGTCCATCCCCGAGAAGTATCGCCCGCTGCTGAACGGCCCCAGGTTCGAACCGATCTCGTGGAGTCGCCACGAAGCCATGCGGCAGGATGCCATCCTCGGAATTCCCGCCGCCGCCGACGCAGAGTATTTAGGCTCGCGCTTCACCATCCGCGTGGTGGAAAACAACCCCGCCCAGGATCGCCGCACCTTGTACGTGCAGGAAACTGCACCGGGCGAGATCCACATCTTCTCCGGCAAAGTCGTCAGCGCAGTAAAAGCCGCCCGCCTGGTAGGAGACATGCTCGCCCAGGGATAAGTCAGTGAGCTATCAGGCGCTGTTGATTCGCGGCCGAGAAGCTGAGTTCTTTAAGCTGTCCATCAGAGCGCACCGAACAGTTTTTGAGCTGTCATCCTGAGCGCCAGCGAAGGACCCTTGCCCCAGGTACGACTCTACCCCTCAAACATAGCGCTGATCTCCGCCATGCTGGCGGCATCAGCAGCAAACGTAAATGTCCCTTGATCTTTCATCTCCCGCGCCGCCCGCAGAAACGCTCCCAGCGCCGCCCGCGACAACGAGCTGCCCACGCTCACCCGCTTCACTCCCATCGCTGACAACTCCTCGACGCTCAACTGCACCCCGCGCAGCCCCATCACCACGTTCACCGGACGATCCACCGAACCGACCACCGCCGCAATGTCGTCCTTGGTCGACAGCCCCGGCGCATACAGCACATCGGCCCCGGCTTCCTGGTAAGCCTGCAACCGCGTAATCGTGTCCTTCAGGTCAGGTCGCCCATGCAGGTAATTCTCCGCCCGCGCCGTCAAGGTGAACGCAAAGGGAAGCGCTTTGGCCGCCTCCGCCGCAGCCTCGACTCGCGCCACCGCATGTTCCAGGCAATAGATCGGCCCATCCGCACGACCAGTGGCATCTTCAATCGATCCCCCGACCGCCCCCACTCCTGCCGCCAGCTTGATGGTCTCCGCCGCCGCCTCCGGATCGTCCCCAAAACCGTTCTCCAGATCGGCGCTCACCGGCAAATCGGTAGCCATGGCCAGCGCCGCCACGTGCCCGATCGCCTGGTTGCGATCCACGCTGTTATCCTTGCGCCCAACCGAGAACGCATAGCCCGCGCTGGTCGTCGCCAGCGCCTCAAAGCCCAGGTAAGTCAGCATTCGCGCCGTCCCCGCGTCCCACGGATTCGGAATGATGAATGCCTGCTCGCGCTGGTGCATTGCCCGAAACTTCTGTCCCTTTTCCGACTGCGTCAACATAAGCAACTCTTCTCCAATGAAAAACGCGGACCCGAAGTCCGCGTCTTCCCAGCAATGTTCCTGCTTTACACTTCCGTCGTTTCCAGCGTAACGCCGCTCGGAGTCCGCACCGTGTGATTGCGGCTGTTGGTGGCGTTTCTCCAGTTCACCTGCGGCATAAACACCGAGGTGTCGATCCGGTCCTTGTACTTCAGCGCGATGTTGATCAACGAATCGATCAGCGAGTCCGACAGCATGTGCGGCTGCAGGCCCAAGTCGATCAGGTTCGAGTTCTTCGCGTTGTAGTAGTGGGCTTCAGCTTCCACCCGCGGATCGGGCAGATGATCGATTTCCACCTTCAGGTCGAACTTCGAGCCCGCCGCTTGCACCATGTGCGCCAGCTCCAGCACCGAGAACTGCTCGGTGAACTGGTTGAACACCCGGAACTCGCCCTTGTTCGCCGGATGATTGCAGGCGATCTCGATGCAGCGAATCGTGTCGCGAATGTCCAGGAAGCCGCGCGTCTGTCCGCCTTTGCCGTAGACCGTGATCGGATGACCCACCGCCGCTTCAATGCAGAAGCGGTTGAGTGCTGTGCCGAACACCTCGTCATAATCGAAGCGGTTGATCAGGCCTTCGTCCATCGCCGTCTCATCCGTCGTGGTGCCATACACCACGCCCTGGTTCAGATCGGTGGCCCGCAGTCCCCACACCCGGCAGCAGAACATGATGTTGTGCGAGTCGTGCACCTTCGACAGGTGATAGAACGAGCCTGGCTGCTTGGGGAAGGGAAGCACGTCGCTACGGCCGTTGTGCTCGATCTTGATGTAGCCCTCTTCGATGTCGATGTTGGGCGTGCCGTATTCGCCCATGGTGCCCAGCTTTACCAGGTGGCACTCAGGCTTGATCTCGCGCAGCGCGAACAGCAGGTTCAGCGTGCCCACGATGTTGTTCACCTGGGTGAAGGCTGCGTGTTCCCGGTCGATCATCGAGTACGGTGCCGAGCGCTGCTCGGCAAAGTGCACCACTGCATCCGGCTGGAAGTCGCGAATGTGCGCCGCGACAAAGTTGTAGTCGCGCAAGTCGCCTTCGTACACTTCGATCGTCTTGCCGGTAAGTTCCTTCCACAGCTCGACCCGTTGCCGCAGCGGCAGGATCGGCGTCAGCGTCGACACCCCCAGATCGATGTCCCATTTTCTGCGGATGTAGTTATCCACGATGGCAACTTCATGTCCCTGCTTGGACAAGTAAAGCGCGGTTGCCCATCCGCAATAACCATCTCCACCAAGCACTGCAATTCTCATTACATTCTCCTTGAACTCTCTAACTTGTCGCGCGATTGCGGGCGCGTGAGGCCAACTTGCTGAAAAACTCTGACGACGCGAGGTTTGTATCAGGGCACGGCTTCAGCCGTGCCGTAAGGCGCTGAATGTACGACCGGGCTTTAGCCCCTGAGGGTTTTTTCCTGACGTCCGGTCGAGTTTTTCAACAGCCCGTTCAGTGGTGCCGTCGCAAGCCTCTTAAATTTGTCATCCCGAGGAGGCCTTCAGGCCGACGAGGGATTTGCTCTTAAAATATCGAGTCCTTTACTAGGATATACTGCCCCCGCTACCAACCGCTAACTCCCTTACTCATAACGGGTTTACCGCCAGCGGCTGATTCGTAAACACGAACTTGCCTCCACTTTGCGTAACCACGTTCAGATGATCGCGTCCCACCAGCTTCTCCAGTTGCGCCCGCCGCGTGTCGCTCGCCACCAGGTAATACCGCTGCGCCGACGACCACAACGAATTCAGCTGCGCGTCGGTGGTGAACACATCCGGCGCACCCGGCGCGTACGCGCCATAAGAAAGGTTCAGCACTTTGCCATTCAGCAGCAGCGGATTCTGGTTGGTGTAGAAAATCACCGACGAATACGTGTAGTAATGGCGATCGACTATCAGCTTGCCTGCCGGCGCGTGCAGAATTGCCTCCGCCAGCGGCCGCGACGAAAGAAACGGATCGAAGATCACCAGCGCCACTCGCGCCGCCTGGAAGAACAGCACCATCATCAGCGCCGCGCACAGGAATGCCCGCTTGGCGTTGGCCCGAAACGTTCCCACCGCTCCCACCACGAAGGCGAGCGCTGCCAGCCCCAGCGGCAATCGCAGATAGGCGAACGACCGCAGCGTCAGGTCTTCCATGTGTCCCAGCGACAGCGTGTAGGCTGACGGATTCGAGGTCAGCGCACTAAAAATATCTCCCGGCGTCGGCACGTTGCGGTCTAATACCAGGATCGCAATCGCCGCCACTGCGCAGCACGACGCAATCGCCGTCAGCACCGCTGTTCCCCGGCTGATCCACTTGCTCTCCACCACCATCGCCGATCCCAGCAGCAAAGCCACCGCCGGATAAATCGGCATCGAGTAATACTCCTGCGTGGTCGAGAACGTGAAGAACACCATCACGAAGCCGATCCAGCACATCGCCAGCAGCCGCGTCCGCCCGGCGCGATCCAGCGGCTTGAAGGACAGCTTGGCAATCGCCGGAAAGTACACGCTCCACGGAAACAGCCAGATCAGGTGGAACAGCCAGAAGTAAATCCGGGGCACCGTGTTGTAGTCCCGCGGATACCGCAAATTCAGGAAGCGTAGCAGCTGCTCGTTAATGAAGAAGAACCACAGGAAGCCGTGATACTCGCCCGGCCCGCTGTGCATCGACAGCGAAAAGTACGGCGGATTGCGCAGCGTCGCCAGCACATGCCACGGCACCGCAATCAGCAAAATAATCACCAGCCCGCTGAAAGGATGCAGGCGCTTCCACGTCCTCGCCGAAAACAACTGCCTGGTCAGCGCCAGGTAAACCAGTCCCGCCGCCACGGGGAACACCACGCCAATCAAGCTCTTCAGCAGCAGCCCAGTACCCAGGCTCGCTGCCAGCGCCAACGCCCAGGCTCGCGGATGTGGCTCTTCTTCCTCCAGCACCCGCAGCAGCGCCCACATCGCCAGCGTGATGGTGAAGGTCAGGATGACGTCCGGAATCAGGATGCGCGTGAACAGCCACAATCCCACGCAGGTCGACATCACCAGCCCGGCGTAGAACCCGGCCATCCGCCCGAACGCCCACATGCCGAAGGCCGCCGTCAGCAGGCAGAGCCCCACGCAGAACAGCGCCACCGGAATGCGCGCAGCCCAATCGTGGACGCCGAAGACCTTGTAGGCCCCGCCCATCAACCAGTAAATCAGTGGTGGCTTTTCCAGGTAGGCGATGCCGTCCAACCGGGCCGTAACCCAGTCGCCGGTCATCAGCATGTTCCGCGAGATTTGCGCCTGGACTGCGTCTACGTCATCCGACAGCGAGGGAGGGGAGATGATTCCGCTCAGGTACACCGTTCCCGCTACCAGCAGCAGCCCTAGGTATACGCTCCAACTCCGGTAGCGCTTACCGCTTGGACCGCCGACGCAGGGCGCGGCGCCTGAATGTTCCACTTTTTCATCCACAACAACAGAATCATTAATCCCCATAGGTGATAGCCAATATTCACTCGCCTTTCCAAATGAGCCTGCAGGTACGCCTCAACTACCTCGGGACGGAATACTTCCGGGTACTCGGCCGTTCCCGCACGTAACGTTTCCACCAGCAGGTTGCGCAACGGTCCGCGCAGCCAGTCGTGGGCCGGGATATCAAAGCCGACTTTGGGCCTGTGTAAGACGGCGTGCGGCAGCTTGCCTTTCATCAGATGCTGCAAGACGATCTTCTGCCGCGAGCCTGAAACTTTCAGAGATGCTGGGAGCCGGTTCGCAAATTCAACGATTCGGTGGTCCAGAAAGGCCGGCCTCACCTCTAACGAGTGGGCCATGCTGATGCGGTCCGACTTCACCAGAATATCATCCGGAAGATAGTACTTCTGGTCGAACCACAGGTGCGGATCCAGCACCCCATCGCCCGTCGACAGTTGCGAGCGGTGTTCGCTCAGCAGCCTATCCAGCGCCGGTGGAAGCTCTTCCGCCACCAGGTATCGCTTCTCCGTTTCGGAGAATGTTCCGTTCCAGTAAACGTGCCCCCGCTCCGGCGACATCAGGCTGCCCGCCAGCAGCCGCTTGATCTTGTACTCCAGCCCAATCTTGTCGTCTGACACCGGCCACGCTCGCATCATCCACTGCGCCAGTTGCAGCGAACTCTCTGGCAGCCTGCGCAAATGCGAAGCTATACGGCTCGCCCGGTACGTCAGGTATCCGCCAAACAGCTCATCCGCGCCTTCGCCGCTCAGCGCTACTTCGGTCTGCGTCCGGCTCAGCTTGGCCAGGAACCACAATGGCAACGCCCCGGCATCCGCGCTCGGCTCATCCGAGTAATACGCAAATTCCTGGATCGCCCCTTCCAGGTCCTGTTGCGGATTTAAATCCAATTGTTCGTGCTCGGTGCCGTACTCCTGCACCACCTTGCCGATGTAGCTGCTCTCATCGAAGCTGCGCCCGTGAAACGAAATCGAAAACGTCTTCAGCCGCGCCGACGTCGCCTGAGAGGCGTAATGCAAAATCGTCGACGAATCCAGCCCGCCGCTCAGCCACACCCCCAGAGGCACGTCCGACAACAAGTGCTCGCTCACCGACTGCTGCAGTAGCCCGTCCAGCTCCTCGGCCGCGGACTCCAGCGTGTAGTTGCCTGCCTGCGGCTCGGGCAGCGTCCAGAAGCTCTCCGACCGCACCTCGCCGTCCACCCATTCCACCCACGTCCCTGGCATCACTTTGAAAATGCCTTCCACCATGGTGTACGGAGCGGGAATGTAGTTCAGAGAGAGGTAGCAGTCCAGGGCATCCAGGCTCAGCCGCCGCTCGATCTCCGGGTGGATCAGGATGGCCTTCAGCTCCGAGCCGAAGTACAAATCCTCCCCATCGCGGCTGATGTAGAGCGGTTTGATGCCGACCCGGTCTCGCGCCAAAACCAGCCGCCGGTCGGCCTCCGTCCATAGCGCAATGGCGAACATCCCGCGCAGCTTTTCGAAGCAGGCGGTGTCCCACTCCATAAAGGCATGGAGGACCGTTTCTGTGTCGCAATGGGAATGGAAAGTGTGGCCCGACTTTTGAAGTTCGGCACGAATTTCCAGGTGGTTGTAAATCTCACCATTAAAGACGATGACCGTGCCGCCATCGTCCGACCGGATGGGCTGGTCGCCCCCGGTTAAGTCCAATATTGCCAGTCGAGTAGCGCCAAGAGAGCAGGTAGCGGACTGATACACGCCCTGCTGGTCCGGCCCGCGGTGAACCAGGGTCGCGGTCGCCTCTGTGATGCGTTCCGGAGTGGGCGACCCATTCTTATGTGTGAAACCAACAATACCGCACACGATTTTAGCTTGGGACCTGCCACTCCCTATTATCTAAATTATCATATTTACGGCTGGTTACAGGCCGTCACCGGGAGATTGGTTGCGCAATTGCATCTCGGCTAATTTGCCCCCCAACCACGCCGTCGGCAGCGATATCGCCACCAGCGTCAGCGGATACCATTTCGCAGCGTAAGCCGCTCCCCCATTCCACGTCGCTACCGCTCCGGCCATGCTCAAAACCAGCCCAATGAACCCCAGCGCCAGCGCGTGCCACATGGGCCGGGTCGGCGCCAGCTTGGCCGCCAGGTAGCAGCCCATTACGCTGTAAATGGTCCGATAGAACGTCGCCACCAGCAGTAACCGGTTGCTCATCGCATGTCCGCCTTTAGGGAAGACGCCCGACGCGTTCAACACCCCATCGGTAACCAGCGACAGCAGGATGATCACCACCAGCCCCGCCAGAATCGCTCCCACATGTCGAAACAGGCTGGCCGGTGATTCGCTCTCGCTCATGCCGCCCTCGCCTATACCGCCGCTCATGCCACCTCGGTTCACGCCGTCCTCGCTCATGCCACCCCCGCTCATGCCACCCGAGTTCACGTCGTCCTCGGTCATGCCACCCCCGCTCACACCGCTTTTGCCAATGTCCTCTTCGCCGGAAGGCATTGCCATTTTCTCAATCCCTTGACGCTGTCCCTATCCCCACGATTATCTCCCGAACCATAACAAACAAGCTGTCATCCTGAGCGCCAGCGAAGGACCCCTATACCCGCGACAATCCCGACCGCTTATGTCACAACGACGACTTCAGTAGTGCCGACACACCGACGAACCACCCGCTCGTGTACCATGAAACGTCAACCCGCATGCGCAACCAACACCATTTCAAAACCTATTTCCTCATCGCCGTCATGATCGTCGCGGGTCCCATCGGCAACCTGCTAGTCGCTAAAGGTATGAAGAACATCGGAGAGGTCAGGCTCCTGCCTCTCTCCGGCCTGGTTCCCGTTTTCTTCCGCGTTTTCGGATCGCTCACCATCTGGGCTGGCATTGCTTGCCTCATCACCTTCATCGTGGCCTACATGCTGGCGCTCTCGCTCGCCGACTACAGTTACGTACAGCCGGCCGCCGCCCTGGGCTACGCCGTCGTCGCCATCCTGGGTGTCTGGTTGCTCCATGAAACCGTCTCGCCCCTGCGCTGGGCCGGCATCGCCCTCATCGTCGGCGGCGTATCGTTCATTCGCAACACTAACCCCCGCACCACGGTAGCCCGCGACTAATGCTGGAATTCATACTCTTCGTGATGATCATCGTGGTCGGCACCTGCGGCGAGTTGTGCCTTGGCCGCGCCATGCAGGAAACTGGGGAGCTCCAGCATTTTCGCCCCCGCGCCGCCGCCCAGCTCCTGTGGAGTGCGCTCCGCCTGAAGTGGATTTGGATCGGCGTCGCTATGATGGCTGCCGCCTTTTTCTCCCTGCTGCTCCTGCTCTCTTTTGAGGATGTCAGCTTCGTCGTCCCCGTTACCGCCCTCAGCTATCTGGTCGGCGCCCTCGGCGGCGCCTTGTTCCTCAAGGAAAAGGTTAGCGCCCAGCGCTGGCTCGGCATCGGACTTGTTTGCATCGGAGTGACCCTGGTCGTCATCGCACAGAGATAGCCGTTATGCCGCAAACTGCCATGCCGCCGCCCAGGACGCGCTTCGATCTTCCCGGGCCCCTGGTCTTCCGCGAGATCCTAGCCATGGGCCTCGACTCGCTCCGTGCCGACAAGGTGCGCGCCGCCATGACCGCCCTCGGCATGGCCGTCGGCACTACCGCCCTCATCCTCGTGGTCACCATCGCCCTCACCGGCAAACGCTACGTGCTCGCCCAAATCGAAGGCGTCGGTACCAATGTCATCTGGGCCGAATACTCCGGCGTCTCCAGCGCCAGTTCCAGCACCAGCACTGGCACCGCCGACTACCTCACCAGCAAGGACATGCGCGCCGTCGAGCAGCAGGTTCCCGGCATCGTGGCCGCCTCGCCCGTCTTCAACATGCACCAGCGCATGGTGGTCGGCTCCGGCAAAGAGCGCGAAATCCTCGTCCTTGGCGTCGACCCGCAATACCAGCAAGTCCGCCGCATCATCACCAGCAGCGGCCGCTTCTTCGACGAACAGGATTCTCTCGCCGGCAACAAGGTCGGCCTCATCACCGAAGGCCTCGCCCGCGCCCAGTTCGGCTCGCTCGATGCCGCCCTCGGAAAGATCATCAAGATTCAGGACGTGCCCTTCGCCATCATCGGTACCTTCCGCGAGAGCGTCGATACCCTCGGCCGCTCCGAGGTAGAAGACGACACCGTCCTCATCCCTTACAGCATCGTCCAGGCCATGAGCGGCTCTAACGCCGTCAACCAGATTTACTTTTCTACCGCCGACTACTCCGCCATTCCCGCCGCCACCGACAGCATCCAGACCGTCATCAACGCGCGCCACCGCCCCGAGTCGGTCTACAACGTCAGCAACATGACCGAAGTCCTGCGTCTGGCCAATAAAACCGCCAACGCCTTCAGCGCCGTGCTGCTGTTGTTCGCCGCGGTGACCTTAATCGCTGCCGGCGTAGGCATCATGAACATCATGCTGGCCACCGTGCACTCCCGCATCCACGAGATCGGGGTGCGCAAAGCCGTCGGAGCCACCCGCCGCTCCATCCTCCTGCAATTCCTCATTGAAGCTGTACTCATCGCTCTGCTTGGCGGGATCGTCGGCACCGTTATCGGCCTCGGCATCCCCCTCTCCATCGAGATTTTCACCAACTACCACGTCCCCGTACCGGTGTCCGCCGCGGTGGTGGCTTTGGTCGTCTCCATTGCCGTCGGAGTGACCTTCGGCCTCACCCCCGCCAACAACGCCGCCAAACTCGATCCGGTAGAAGCCCTGAGACACGAGTAAGCAGAGCCGCAGGCGGCATTTAGCAGGCGGCACTTAGCAGTTGGACCTTAGCAATTGGTGCTTAGCAGTTGGCATTTGGCAATTGGCATTTAGCAATTGGCATTTAGCAGTTGGCGCTTGGCATTCAACAAACAAGCTACAACAGCTATGTCCCCCTGAGCGCAGCGGGGCCGAAGGACCTGCGTCTGGTCTTGACTGTCATCCTGAGCGCCAGCCGAAGGACCTGCGTCTGGTTTTGACTGTCATCCTGAGCGCCAGCGAAGGACCTGCGTCTGGTTTTGACTGTCATCCTGAGCGCCAGCGAAGGACCCCTATATCCGCAAAGGCGCTCAATCCCGATCGCGCGCAGCGCATTGAACCCGCCGGTCGTCCTGAATCCCACCAACTGGCCACTGGCCACTGACCCCTGATCCCTAACCCCTAACCCCTAACCCCTAACCCCTAACCCCTAACCCCTAACCCCTAACCCCTAACCCCTAACCCCTAACCCCTAACCCCTGAGTGCTGGCCACTGACGACTTAACCTCGACACGACTAAGATGTAACCCATGGACTGTCGCAGACAATTCCTCGTCCCTCCCGGCAAGCAAGATCAAGCTCTACAAAATCGATCCCGCGCTACACAGGCAAACACCTCACCGAGAAAGACGCTCGCGCCGAAACCGAAGAATATCTCCAATGGCTCGGCAAGCTGCAATACCTCATGTACTCGGAGGCCAAGCACTCCCTGCTGGTCGTCCTCCAGGCCATGGACGCGGGCGGCAAGGACGGCACCGTGCGCCACGTGCTTGGCGCCATGAATCCCCTGGGCACCCACGTGACCGCCTTCAAGCAGCCCACCGCCGAAGAGCTCCGTCACGACTTCCTCTGGCGCGTTCATCCCCACGCACCCGCCAAAGGCCACGTGATCGGCCTTCAACCGTTCCCACTACGAGGACGTCCTGGTCGTGCGTGTCCACAACCTCGTACCCAAACAGCAATGGTCGAAGCGCTACAGCCTCATCAACGACTTCGAAAAACTGCTCGACCGCCAAAACAACACTCATATCCTGAAGTTCTTCCTGCACATCAGCCCCGACGAGCAACTCGAACGCTTCAGCCAGCGCCTCGACGATCCCGCCCGCAACTGGAAGATCAGCGAGGACGACTATCGCGAGCGCGCCTACTGGAGCGACTACGCCGAAGCCTACGAAGACGTCTTCGCCAAGACCAGCACCGAACGCGCGCCCTGGTACATCATCCCGTCCAACCACAAGTGGTTTCGCAATCTCGCCGTCTCGCAAATCATCGCCGACACCATGGACGAGCTCGGCATGCAGATGCCCAAGCCCCAGGTCGATCTGGAAGTCATCCGCAAGGAATACCACCAGGCTGCGGGCGCCCCGCCACCCACCTCCAACGGCAAGCACAAGAAGAAAAAGAAGAATAAGAAATAGTGATTTTGTTGCGCCTTACTGACCACCAGCCGCTTGACCGCTGACCACTGCCACTGCTCTTTGTCATCCTGAGCGCCAGCGAAGGACCCGTATCCACGCAAAGAAGCCTCATCCCGATCGAGGGCAGCGCAGTGAACCGCCGGTGGTCCTGAATCCCACCAACTGACCACTGGCCACTGGCCACTGACCACCTCAACCACCTGGCCACTGACCCCTGACCCCTATCCACCACCCACGGATGTCCCCCGAATGTTACCCTGTCACCGAGATGCAATAGCCGGGAGACCCCGTCTTGCCTAGCCTTTCATCGCTGTTGCTGCGTATCCCTGACGACTTCAAGCCTCTGGCCGCTATCGGTATCGGCGCCCTCATCCTGGTCCTCCTCGTCCTCTTTCATGGCTTCGGACTCCATAAGATCCTGGTCTACTTCAAGCGTGCCGACTTGCGCTTCCGCATCGGACGTCCCCATCTCTGGCGCGTTGGCATCCTCTTCGGATGGTGCGTCTTCCTCATGCTTTTCCTGCATATCCTGGAGATCTTCGCCTGGGCTTTTTTTCTGTTCCACCTTGGTCTCGTCCTCCGCCGCGCCGATGCCATCTACTTCTGCGCCAACGCCTACACCACGCTCGGCTACGGTGCGGTAGATCTCAACCCGGCGTGGCGAAACATCAGTCCCATCATCGCCATCTCCGGCCTGTTCACCTTTGCCTGGACCACCAGTTCGCTGGTCAGCATCATCTCCTCCTATCTCAAACTGATCGAGCAACTGGAACTTGAGCGCATGGAACAACTGGACCTGCGGGCTGCGGCACGCAAGTCCGAAAAACAGATCTTCCTCCAGGAAAAGGCCGCCGAGAAGACCAGCCGCGAAGACGCCCGTAAGCAGGCTGAACCGCTCTCCTTCTTCCAGCGCCGCAGAGTCTGGCACGAAGAAAGAGAAAAAGAAAAACAGATGCGCGCCGCCGAACGCGACCAGCTTCGCGCCATCATCCGCAAAGAAAATCAGGACGAAGACAAACTGGGTACCGGCAAACCGGATGACCCCGAGGCCAAGCTTTGAGCGAGCCCGGCCACTCCCGGCCCTGGCTGCGTTTCTTTCAGAGCGTCCGTCCGCTCTCGCCCAGTACCGCCGTCCGCAACGCACTCGCCGGATTTCAACTGGCGGCGATGAACATTCCCCAGGCCCTGGGCTATACCCGCATTGCCGGAACGCCCGTGGTCAGCGGCTTTTACACCTTGCTGCTTCCGCTGGTGGCCTTTGCCGCCTTCGGCTCTTCGCGTTACCTGGTCGTCGCCGCCGACTCCGCCACCGCTGCCATCCTGGCCGGCGGCCTCGCCGGCCTTGCCCCCATCGGCAGCGGCCAGTACCTCGCACTGGCCAGTGTCGTGGCCCTGCTCACCGCTGTTCTTCTGCTGCTGGCCCGCATCCTCAAGCTCGGCTTTCTGGCCGATTTCCTCTCCCAAACCGTGCTGGTCGGCTTCCTCACCGGTGTCGGCTTCCAGGTCGGCATCGCCGTGCTCGGCGTCATGTCCGGGCTGGAAGTTCGCTCGCCGCGCACCCTGGGGCAACTCCGCGACATCGCCACCAACCTCCGCAATGTGCACTGGCCCACCCTCGCGGTGTCCGCTTCGGTGGTCGTTGGCGTCATGCTGCTGGCGCGGATCTCGCCTAAAATCCCCGGGCCACTCTTTGCCGTCGTCGGTTCCATCGTCGCCAGCAAGCTTTGGAACTTCTCCGCTCGCGGTATTGCCGTCATCGGACCGGTCGCCGGCGGATTGCCTCATCTCGGTCTGCCCCACGGAGGCTGGAAGCCGATGGGCCAGCTCATCGGCGTCGCCCTCTCGTGCTTCGTCATGATCCTGACCCAGAGCGCGGCCACCGCTCGCGTCTACGCCACCCGCCATCACCAGGACCTCGACGAGAACGCCGACCTGCTTGGCTTGTCCGCCGCCAACGCTGCTGCCGGCCTTAGCGGCACCTTCGTCGTCAACGGCAGTCCCACCCAGACCGCCATGGTCGAGAGCTCCGGCGGCAGCAGCCAGCTCGCCCAACTCTCTACCGCCCTCGTCGTCGCACTGGTGTTGCTCTTCCTCACCAGGCCGCTGCAGTTCATGCCCCGCTGCGTGTTGGGGGCCATCGTCTTCATCATCGCCATTAAGCTGATCGATATCCGCGGCCTCCGCAGCATCCGCAGCGAGAGCCCCGGCGAATACACCCTCGCGCTCATCACCGCCGTGGTCGTGATCTTCGTCGGCGTCGAGCAGGGAATCATCCTGGCCATGGTTCTGTCGCTGCTCCGCGTGGTCCGCCACACCTACCAGCCCCACACCGGAGTTCTGGTCGCCGGCGAAAACGCCTATTGGCAGCTCATTCCCCCGGTCGCAGGCTCGGTCACCGCTCCCGGCCTGGCCATTTATCGTTTCGGAGCCCCGCTGTTTTACGCCAACGCCGGTCTTTTCGCCAAACAGATCCTGGCCGTCGCCAAGCCCGGCCCGCCCCAGGTTCGCTGGCTGGTGGTCGACGCCGAAGCCATCACCACCATCGACTACAGTGCCGCCCGCACCGTGCTCAACCTTCACGACGAACTCGCCCGCATGGGCGTGACCTTGGCCTTTGCCCGCGTCCCACCCTATCTTCAGGCCGACTTCGACCGCCACCACATCACCGACACCATCGGCGCCGACATGATTTTTCACCGCTTGCACGATGCCCTCCACGCGTTCGACAATCTACCGAACCGCTGAGCAGAAGGAGTACCTTTAGAGCTTGCCCCTGAGCTTGCCGAAGGTACGCCGTCCCAGGCGCTAAGTAATTTTGTCAGCACGAGGAGCACTGTCCCTATAACGTCCCAATTACGTTTGTCATCACGAGGGGGACTTGAGTCCGACGAGGGATCTGCTTCTGACTTTCAGCACGCAATCGTCGGTATGGAAGCTTGACCTGCGAAGTCCCAGCCCCGAAGGGGCGGCTATGCCGTTAGCCCAGGACGCAGCGAAGCGGAGTCCTGGGTAGAGTGGGAAAAGAGAATCGAGTCCCGTAGGGACGGCACGGTTTTCATGCAAACACGTCGGTACGCCGCCTTTGATGATTAGTCGTCACGAGCGAGGACTCTTCCATCAACGAGGAAAAATACCATGTCCCATTGGCCAAGCTATCCCACACTGTATGAAATCAACACCTGGGTCTGGCTCGCGGAACTCTCTCGTCAGGCCGGCCGCCCGATCAATCTTGGCTCGGTCCCCGCGGAAGCATGGGACGCCATCGCCGCCCGCGGCTTCGATGCCGTGTGGCTCATGGGGGTCTGGGAGCGCAGCCCTGCCGGCACCGCCATCGCCAACCGCAATCCCGGCCTGCTTAGCGATTTCCGCCGCGCCCTGCCTGATTTTCGCGTGGAAGACAATGTGGGATCTCCGTACTGCATCCGGCGCTACACCGTAGATCATCACCTCGGCGGTCCTGCCGCCCTGGCCGCAGCCCGTCGCGAACTCGCCCAGCGTAATCTGAAGCTGGTTCTCGATTTCGTTCCCAACCACGTTGCCCCGGACCACCCCTGGGTCAGGGAACATCCGGAATACTTCATCCGTGGCACCGCCGACGACGCCCGTTCCAATCCCAACTCCTACATTGAGGTACAGGGCACTTTCTTCGCCTGCGGCAAAGATCCTTACTTCCCGGCCTGGCCCGATGTCCTCCAGCTCAATGCTTTTTCGCCCGGGCTGCGTCAGGCCGTGGTCGAAACCGTGAACAGCATTGCCGCCCAGTGCGACGGTGTCCGCTGCGATATGGCCATGCTTCTGCTCAATGCCATCTTCCAGCGCACCTGGGGCGACCGCGCCGGCCAGCCGCCGTCCACCGAATACTGGCAGGACGTCATCCCCGCCGTTAAGAAACCCCATCCCGACTTCCTCTTCATTGCCGAGGCTTATTGGGACTTGGAGTGGGAGCTACAGCAGCGCGGCTTCGACTTCTGCTACGACAAGCGCCTCTACGATCGCCTCGAACACGATGCCGCCGAAGAGGTTCGCCTGCATCTCTGCGCCGACCTCGCGTATCAGTCCAAACTGCTTCGCTTCCTTGAGAACCACGACGAGCCCCGCGCCGCCTCAGCTTTCCCCGGCGCCAAGGAAATGGCGGCCGCCGTCGTCACCGCCACTTTGCCCGGCGCGCGTCTCTTCCACGAAGGCCAGTTCGAAGGACGCAAGGTGCGCCTTCCCGTCTTCCTGGCCCGCCGCCCCGACGAGCCAACCGATCCGACCCTCCAGACCTTCTACGGCCAGCTTCTGCAAGCCATCAACAGCCCCGTTTTTCGCGGCGGCCAGTGGCAGCTCTGTGCCCGCACCGGATGGCCCGACAACGCCAGCTTCATGAACCTTGTCGCCTGGAACTGGGCCGGGGACAACGACCGCTATCTGATTGTCGTGAACCTGAGCGCCACTGAATCGCAGGGCCAGGTGCAAATTCCGTGGAAGGAAGGTGCGGGCAGGATGTGGCATCTCACCGACCTGCTCTCCGGCGCGACCTACGACCGCAGCGGCAGCGAGATGCTCTCTCCCGGCCTCTATGTCGAGCTCGCCCCCTGGGGCTACAACCTCTTCCGCTGTCGTCTGGGAGCGTGACCGACTCTGGGTAGAGCTGACCTTCAGGTCAGCGTCTAAGCCGATGCTCAGGTCTGCGAGTCGGCTATCAGCCGACGACACCACCAAGCTGGGCTGTGTCAGGGCACGACTTCAGTCGTGCCGAATCCGCCTGTTCATTTCTTTAGCCGGCGACACCTGTCGCCGCACCGCGACCGAAGCTGCGCGCTACCGCCCGTACTCGAACACATCCACGTCGGCGAAATTCTTCACCGACGGGCTTCCATAAACGCTTTGCAATTTCTCCTCAACCGCGGCGCCGTGTTCGAAGCCATCCAGCGGCCCCCCGCCAACCACTACCCACACGTGCCGAAACCCGTGCGGCCGTTCGTCCAGCGCCCGCAACAAATCCCGCGCATCCTCGCCACCCGCGTAATATCCCGGCGCAAACACCTGCACTGTCGGCGCTCTCGCCGCCACGCTGGTCGCGGTAGTAATCCAGCATCACTCGCGTATAGAAAGGGAAGAACACCACCGCATCCCCGGGCGACGCCTGCGACAAAATCGCGTTGCTCACTCCGCGCCAATCCTCACGCGGCTTGCTGTATTCACCACGAATCGTCGGCACCGACATCACACATAATACCGCAGCCAGGAGCACGCCCATCCGCCACTTGCGCCATTCCTCAGCGCCCATCCCTGCCAGCAAAACCGCCGCCGGCAGCGAAAACACCAGGTAGCGCTGCAGGAACATCGGCTGCATCACCGACACCAGCGCCAGCAGCACCACTGGCAAAATCGCCCACACCAGAATCAGCTCGTCCCGCCAGCGTGCGTCTTCGTCGCGCCTGTTCCGCCAGATCGCTACCACTCCTGCGATCCACAGCGCAGCCGCCACCGCTACCTTCGCCCCCGCGCCGCCAAAAAACATCGCCAGGTGCCAGAACTCTTTCGCGCTCGGTCGCGGCATCCACGCGAAGTGCAGGTTCTCCGGCGACGCCCGCAGCGGATACGTCAGTCCAGGCACCGCCGCCAGTAAGATGATCCCGCCGCACACCACTACCCGTCCCCACGCAGCCCGCTTGCTGCTGAGAAACAGCGATATCACCTGCGCCACCAGCACCAGCGCTGTGAAGTCGTGGCAGTAAAACGCCACCACGCCCATCACCGCCCACCACGCCCAGTCGCGCGGCCGGTTCCCCTCCACCGCCTCCACGAAAAAGTACGACGACAGCATCACCACCAGCATCGCCAGCGTGTAGCTGCGGGCTTCCTGCGAGAAGTACACGTGCGTCGGGCTGAACGCCAGCACTGCCGCCGACGCCAGCGCCCCTAGCGCGCCCATGAACTTCCGCGCCAGTACATACATCAACGGAATCGCTGCAATCCCGAAGATCGCCGATGGCAGCCGCAGCCACGTTTCGCTCGTTCCCAGGTGAATCCACCCGCGCATCAGCAGGAAGTAAAGGGTCTGCAGACTCGCTTCGCCGTGCCACCATACCCATCCGAAGTGCGCCCACGACGCCCGCGCCAGAGCCGCTGTCGCTCCCTCATCGAGCCACAAGCTCTTGCTTCCCAAGTGAGAGAGTCGCAGCCACGCCCCAGCCAATGTGATCAGGATGACCATCAGGCGCAGTTGTCCGCGCGACAGGCCGTCCACGGCAATATCGGGTTGTCTCATGGATGGATCAGCGCCGGCGGGCTCGCCGCTTGTGGGCATCACCGCGCCCGTGCCAGCACCAGCGTTACGTCATCAGGCTGTTCGCCGCCGGCAATCCAGTCGGCCACCGCACTGGTCACCACGTCGCAGATGCGCGGCAGCGGCTGGTCGTGATGTTGCTTGATCAACTCAATCAGCCGTTCCTCACCGAACTCGCCAAACTCGTTTTCCGGCTCAGTGATGCCGTCGCTGTACGCCACGAAGACATCGCCCGGCTTCATGGCAATGGTGCTTTCCTCGTAGGTCATCGCATCGAACAGCCCTACCACGGTGCCCGAGGTGTCCATCCGCCGCACTTCGCCATCGGCGCTCACCACCAGTGGCGGCAGGTGCCCCGCATTGGAATACCGCAGCGTGCGCGACCTCGCGTCGTAACTCCCCAGGAACATCGTGGCGTACTTCGATGCCGGCGTGCTGCGGAACAACTGATAGTTCAGCGTCTCCATCAGTAGCCCTGGCGCCAGTTCTCCGCTGCTATTGCAGTTGCTGCGTCCGCTCACCGCCAGCCCATGCGTTGGCGCAGACCCTCCCGCCGCCACGGCAGCCAGCGTCTGTTCCGGCTCCAGCGAATACGCCCGCACAAACGCATGCACCGTGGCCATCAGCAACGCCGCCGAAATACCTTTGCCGCTGATGTCGCCCACCGCCACCACCAGCCGCTCATCGCTCAGCGGGATGAAGTCGTAATAATCGCCGCTCACCGTTCGCGCCGGCTGGCATACGCCGTGGATCTCCAGCGTATTCAACCCATTCATGTCTGCCGGATACAGCAGCGTCTGCACCTCATGCGCAATCGCCAGCTCGCCCTCCAGCCGCTGCTTCTCTTTCTGCTCGGCAATCAGGTTTGCCAGCGACTGCGTCATGGAGTTGAACGAGCCCTCCAGCGCCGCCATCTGGTCATGCGTGCGAATCCGTATGCGATGCTCCAGTTCGCCGCGGTTCACGTGCTGCGTCGCCGTATACAACTCGGCCACCGACTTCGTCATGCTGCGCGACAGGCGCATGCCGACAAACAGCGCAATCAGCTCGATGATCCCAAAAATAATCGCAATCAGGATCAGTCCATCGCGGAAGATTCCTGCATTCTCCCCCAGCGTGCTGAACAGGGTGGCGTACAGCATCGACGGGCGTGTATCCACCAGCAGCAGTCCGTCTGCCGACATGCCCGTTCGCCAGTCGATCACGTTGAAGCGCGTGCCGAAGGGAAACTCTACATCGAAGCTGTTGGTCGCAGGTGGAACGCTTCCCGCTTCAATCTGCTTGGAACTCTTCGCGCTGGTCGTGAAATGGACTTTCCGTCTCGGGGCCGTGGCCGTCTGACCATTGTCCCCAGGCTTGCCATCCGCCGCTGTGGAGGCAGCAGAAGCCGGCGTCCCGTCCTCGGCATCTTCCTCCGGTGGCAACACCTTGATCAATCCCAGCTCCGATGTCGCCTGCCGCAGCAACTCCGACGTCACCGGCACATCGGAGATCACCACCATCCGGTGCGGGCCTTCCTCAACTCGCTTCATCACCCGCAGGTGCAGACGATTGCCATCCAGCACCATGCCCGCAAAGTCGCCCTTCAGTGCCGTCGACGCCTTGATCGGCTGCGCCGGAACCCGGCCTGCCTCCGCCAGCGAGAACCCGCCCTCGCCATCCCACACGCTCACCGTGCGATGACGGAAATTCTCATCTGAAGCGCTGGCGATCTCCCCCGCCAGTTGCTCGTTTAACTTGCCAATCTTCGCCAGCGTGCGAAACTGCGTCGCCAGCGACCGGTTGGTCGCCTCCAGATGTTGCAGCCCCGACTGCAAATCCGACATGGCCACGTATGTCGCGAACTGCCCGGCAAACAGGTAGCTGGCCAGTAGCCCCATCACCAGCAGCAGGATCACCGGAATTACCCCGATGAACACATACGTCACGATCAGCCGGTTGCGCAGCCGCCACATCAGCTTCTGCCGCAGGTAGCGGAAGCCCAGCGCCACCGCGCATGCCAGAAACACAAAGCTCAGGAACGTCGCCCATCCGCTCAGCATCGTTCCCGATGGCGCTCGGAAGATGGCCCGCAGCACGTTCAGCCCCAGCGCCAGGTAGCCAAACCAGAGCGTGCTTCGCCCCAGCTTGGTCTTGGGATGCATGGCTCGATGTACGAACGCTTTTACTTCACGGGATTCAGGCAGCTTCATAGACAGCGACGAACGATTTGGCACTTGGTAATTAGCATTTGGCACTCAGCACTCAGCAATCATCAGCACGAATCAGGTCAGAGTCTTCGACCACAAGCCAAGGCCATATAAGTTTGATCTGAACCCTAGCCCCTAGACCCAAGCCCCTGGCCGCTGGCCCCTAACCTCTGGCCTCTGACCTCTGGCCACTGGCCACTGAATTCTAACCGTTTCCCAAACCTCAGGCTCTTGTTAGAATCCGTAGGGCAAGCCTGCTTGCAATTCCCTGAGCAACCAGCCTTTGTCGCCCCACCCGCCTCGGTTGCATCTTCCGTCGCGGCGGAGAATCAAACGAATCCCTATGCCAGAAAATATTCATAACGTTATCATCCTGGGCTCCGGCTGTTCCGGCCTCACCGCGGCCATTTATGCCGCTCGCGCCAACCTCAGCCCGCTCGTCATCGATGGACACGAGCCCGGAGGCCAGCTTGCCATCACTACCCTGGTAGAGAATTTCCCCGGCTTCCCCGATGGCATCCAGGGCCCGGAGCTTATCGAGAACATGCGCAACCAGGCCGCCCGCTTCGGCACCCAGTACAAAGCCGGACACGTGGTCACCGTCGACCTCAGCCAGAAAGCCGCCGACGGCAGCAAAAAGCCCATCGAAGTCAACATGGGCCGCGAAACCCTGCTCACTCGCACCCTCATCATCGCCAGCGGAGCCTCGGCGCGTTGGCTCGGCCTGCCCAACGAGAAGGCGCTCATCGGTCACGGCGTCTCTTCATGCGCTACTTGCGACGGGTTTTTCTTCTCCGGCAAAGACATCGCCGTCATCGGCGGAGGCGACTCGGCCATGGAAGAGGCGCTCTTCCTCACCCGCTTCGCCTCCAAGGTCACCCTCATTCACCGGCGCAGCGAATTCCGCGCCTCCAAAATCATGCTCGACCGTGCCCGCCAGCATCCCAACATCGAATTCATGACCGACACCGTCGTCGACGACGTGCTCGATGTCAACAAGAAGGAAGTCACCGGCCTGCGCCTGCGCAATCTCAAGACCGGCGAGCAGTGGGACCTGCCCACCAGCGCCATGTTCCTGGGCATCGGTCACACCCCCAACGCCGATTTCGTCGGCGACCAGCTCAAGCGCGACGGCGACGGCTACCTCGTCCCCGACGGCTTTGTCTGCTCGCAAAGCCCCCGGCGTCTTCATCTCCGGCGACGTGGCCGACCGCCACTATCGCCAGGCCGTCACCGCCGCCGGCACCGGCTGCATGGCCGCCCTCGAAGTCGAAAAGTATCTGGAAGAAATCGGCAAGTAACCGGGGAAGAGTCTGCAACTCACGAAGCAGCGTCCACAAGTCCCGGAGAGTCGTCGGCAGGTCACGAAAAGAAATCGGCAGATAACGAAAGGGCGCGGCTTCAGCCGCGCCATGCATCCCCGAACCCACGTCCGCTCCCTCAACGACCACTGTCATCCTGAGCGCCAGCGAAGGACCCCTATACCCGACAAGATCCTCACCGGCTGTGTCAGGGCACGACTTCAGTCGTGCCAAAGATCGCCCTTTTAAGTTGTGAAGTCGGCTTCAGCCGACGACACGCATTCCCGAACCGTTGTTCGCTCCCCCCAAACAATCCGTGTCATCCTGAGCGCCAGCGAAGAACACCAACGCAAAAAAGCCAGACCGCGGCGTCCCGCATGTCTGACTCTAACCCCACTATACCACATTGGGGTACCTGATCCGCGCTATTTTCCAACTTTATATTCCCCGCGCCATCATGCGATTACGGCTTAGTGTTGCATTTCTCACTATTGACATGTAAATCCTGCACTGTGGCAGATTCGTCCCAGAATGGTCCATCAAGCGGTAAGATCATCGCCAGCATGACCACCGACGCATTCTCCGAGGCACAACACGCAGCCGACTACGTTCTCGCCCAAACCCAACTGCGCCCACGTGTCGCCGTCGTCCTCGGCTCGGGCCTGGGCGCCTTTGCCAGCGAGTTGCGCGACGCCACCGCCATTCCCTACGCCGACATTCCCAATTTTCCGATCAGCACCGCCATCGGCCACGCCGGGCAATTGCTCCTTGGCTCGCTGGACGATCTGCCGCTCGCCGTCATGCAGGGCCGCGTTCATCTCTACGAAGGCTATTCGGTTGGCCAGGTCGTTTTCCCCGTCCGCGTCCTGGCGCGCATGGGCATTCGCGCCGTGGTGCTCACCAACGCTGCCGGTGGCATCAACTCTCACTACGGCAAAGGCGCGCTGGTCCTCATCCGCGATCACATCAACCTCCAGGGGCAGAACCCCCTCATCGGTCCCAACGACGATCGCCTCGGCCTGCGCCATCCCGATATGACCGATGCCTACAACGCCGACTTTCGCCGCTTAGCCCTGGAGCAGGCCGAAGTCAGCGGGGAAGACATTTATGAAGGAATTTATGCCGCGGTCACCGGCCCCAGCTTCGAAACCCCGGCGGAGATTCGCTACCTGCGCGCCATCGGCGCTGACTTGGTTGGTATGTCGACCGTGCCCGAGGTAATCGCCGCGCGCCACGCCGGCCTGGAGGTGATGGCCATCTCCTGCGTCACCAACATGGCCGCCGGCATGACCGGCCAGAAGATCACCGCCGAAGAAGTCATGGAAACCGGCGCTCGCGTCCGCGAAAAATTCCTGGCTCTTCTGCGCGACATCCTCCCCAAAATCGACGCCTGCGTAAAGAGCTATTAGCAGTTAGCAATTAGCAATTGGCAATTAGCAATTAGCAATTGGGAAGTGGCAATTGGCAATCGAGAATTGGCAATCGGCAATCGGTAACGGGAATTAACAATGAGCGACTAGCGCTCACCTTCGAGCAGTTAAGCCTTTAGGTTGTCATCCTGAGCGCCAGCGAAAGACCCCTATACCTGCGAAGACGTCTCCTCAACCGGAGTCGAAGCTCTCGCGCTAACCCCGACCCTGCCCTGAATTATGTCATCCTGAGCGAAGCCGAAGGACTGCGGTATCCGCAGCGAAGATGCTCTCGCCCAGCGACCGCCAGCGCAACTGCTACAAACCCTAATCCCTAGCCCCTGATCTTTGTCATCCTGAGCGCCAGCGAAGGACCCCTTATACCCGTGAAGACGTCTCCCCACCCGGAGTGAAGCTCTAGCGCTAACCCCTGGCCTCTGACCCCTGACCGCTGACCCCTGACCGCTGACCCCTAGCCCCTAACCCCTAGCCCCTACTTCCTCCTCGCAAAGTACCAGTACACCGGCACCCCGGCCGCCATCACCACCACGCCCCACGCCGAGTTCCGAATGTTCTCGGTGAACGTGTAATACAGCAGCACTCCCGCAGCCGCCACGAACAGCGCCGGCACCACCGGATAGCCCCACGTCCGGTACGGCCTCGGCGCGTCCGGTTCGGTGCGGCGCAACACGAACACCGTGCTCGCTGCCACCATGTAGAACAGCCACTCGGCAAAAATGGCCAGCGAGAATAACTGCCGGAAGCTTCCGGCAAACAGCAGCAGCACCACCGACAGAGCCAGTTGCACCAGCAGCGCCACCGAGGGCGTGTGGAATCGCGGATGCACCTCCGCCATCGCCTTGAAAAAATATCCATCGCGCGACATCGCGTACGGCACGCGCGCCCCGCTCATGATCGTCCCATTCAGCGATACCAGAATCGACAGCGCCATGCCGGCCGACACGATGGCCGCTCCCCAGGCACCCACGGCAATGGCCGTGGCATTCGACGCCGGCCTCGGTGTCGCCGCAATGCTGGCCGCGGGCAGAACGTACTGCACCGCTGCGTTGGTCAGCATGTACAGCCCGGCCACCACGGCGACGCCGACGATGAGCGCAATCGGGATCACCCGCTCCGGGTTGCGAATTTCTCCGCTGACCATGTTCAGATCGTTCCATCCGTCGTAGGCCCAGAGCGCCGCGATCAGTGCCGCCATGAATCCCGCGAAGCCGCCCGTCGCTCCACTGAAGCTCGTCGCAAAATTCCGCCACGTGCCACTCGACGCCGTAAAGCCCAGCACCGCAATCGCCACGATGATGGCCAGCTTCAGCAGCGTGAACACCACCTGGAAATCGCCCGCCCGCTTGATGCCGATGTAGTTCAGCCCGGTGATCAGCGCGGCCGCGGCAATCGCCACCAGTTGTCCGTACGTCACGGCGAACGGCGCGGTGAGGAAATCGCGATTGACGAAGGCGAACACCGGGAACGTCCCCAGAATTCGCACCAGTCCCACGGTCAGCGTAGCCACCGACGCCGGCTTGGCGATAGCGAACCATGTCCACGCATACAGAAATCCGGGCAGCGGTCCGTAGGCATCGCGGATGTAGACGTACTCGCCGCCCGCCTGCGGCTTCATCGCGCCCAACTCGGCGTAGGTGATCGCTCCTGCCAGCGACAGGGCGCCGCCTACAATCCACGCCACATATACCAGCCATGCCGAGCCCACCGCCTGCATCATCTCGGTGGGCACGAGGAAGATGCCGCTGCCGATGATGGTGCCCACAACAATCGCGCTGGCGTGGCTCACGCCCAAGTCGCGCGAGAGCGTGGGGCGATGAGATGTGCTGGCAGCCGGTTCAGGCATGTGGGGCGCTGTCGCGTGAGGCAAATAACCGACTGCAACTATAACCGACGGCAAACGTAATCGCCGACCCAATCGGGACGTACCACGGGAAGGGAATTGCCCGCGCCAGGGCCAGCGCTCCGAATCGCACGCCGGTGGCATTCTGCAGCCAGTGCAGAAACGCGCTGCCCTGCCAGATGTAAACGTTGGCGCAGAATCCGGCGGCCATGCCGATCATCGTTCCCGGCTCGTTGGCGCGGCGGGTCAGCACGCCCAGCAGAAAAACTCCCAGCAGCGCGCCGTAAGCGACCGACGCGATGCTCAGCCCCAACTCAACCACCTTGCCGCCATGCCGCGACCCAATGGCCAGCGCGAACAGCACGCATCCCCAGAAGATCGTAGCTGCCCGCGACAGCAATAGCCGCCGCGCCTCAGGCAGCTCGGGATGCCGCCGCATGTAAAAATCGACGATCGTGGTCGAGGACAACGCGTTCAGCGCGGCGCTCAGGTTCGACATAGCCGCTGCCAGGATCGCCGCAATCAGCAAGCCAGAGATGCCATGCGGCATGTACTGCACGATGAACATGGGGAAGATGCGGTCAGTGCGCGCGAAAGCGGCAGGTGCCGGCGTCAGCCGATAAAACACCCACAGCATGGCGCCAATCAGCAGGAACAACCAGAACTGGAACAGCACGACCGCGCCGCTGCTCAGCAGCGCCAGCTTGGATTGCGCTTCATTCCGCGCTGCCAGCAGTCGCTGCACAATCAACTGATCGGTGCCGTGGCTCGCCGTGGTAAGAAACGCGCCGCCGATCACGCCCGACCAGAACGTGTACGTCCGGTAGAAGTCGGGCGCGAAGTCGAACACCTGAAACTTGCCCGCGGCCGCCGCTGTCGCGTGAATCGCGCGCCCACCCGCCGGGAACCAGATGCACGATAGTGAATAAGCCCACCAGCGTGCCGCCAACATAAATGAATAGCTGCACCACGTCGGTCCAGATGACCGCCGCCATGCCGCCCTCGAAGGTGTAGACCAGTGTCAACGCGGTTACGATGCCAATCGAGATGAGGTCGCGCTCGAACTCGCCGCGCTTGCCCAGCAGCGGCCCCAGCGCAATTCCCACCACAATGGCCACAGCGAAAACGCGAACCCCTTCGGCCGCGGCGCGTGTCACCAGAAACAACCCGGCGGTCAGCGACCGCAGCCGCGCCCCAAAGCGCCGGTCGATGAGCTGATAGGCGGTGAAGAGCTCTCCGCGAAAATAATGCGGCAGCAGCACGAAGCTGATGATGACGCGCCCCACCAGGTATCCCAAGATCAGTTGCAGGAAGGAGAAATTTGTTTCGTACGCCAGGCCGGGCACGCTGATGATGGTGAGCGTACTGGTTTCAGCAGCGACAATCGACAGCGCGATGGCCCACCAGGGAATTTCGCGATCGGCCAGAAAGTAGTCGCGCAGCGTGCGCTGCTTCTTGCGAAAGCGCAGCCCAAACAGCGTGATGCCCAGCAGGTAAGCGGCGACGATGCCGAGATCGAGAAAAGACATAGGCTAGGGCAAGAGATAAGGGGCTAGGGGTTAGAGATTAGTAAGAACCAAGCCCAACCCCTGCAATTCGCGGTCAGCAGCCGAGACCATCCACTGCACGAACCACCATCCACCGATTCAGTTGATCGCGAGAGGTGAATCGCTACCGCAGAAGCGTCTAACCTCTGGCCCCTAGCCCCTAGCCCCTGACCCCTTTCTTTCAATCGATCTTCGTCACCTTGGCCAGGATGCGCTCGTACAGCCGCCAGGGCGTCAGACGGCGGAGCCAGATTTGGCCCATCGCATCCGGACCCACCAGGTACCGCAGCCTGGGATTCGGATCGTTTGCCACCCGCACAATCAGCTGCGCAATCTCTCGCGCATCCCGCCGCTTGGGCGCGCGCGTCTTTATGAAGTCGGCGAAGCGCTGGCTGCGCTCCTTGTTCGGCGAATTCGGATCGAGCGCCTGCTTGCCAATCGCCAGATTGCGCTCCCAGATGTCGGTATCGTAAGCGCCCGGTTCCACCAGCACCACGCGAATCCCCAGCGAGTGAACCTCAATACGCAACGCCTCGCTCCAGCCCTCCAGGGCAAATTTCGACGCCACGTAACCGCTTACCATGGGCGCGGCGGCGCGTCCGCTGACCGACGAAACCTGCACAATGTGTCCCGAGCGCTGCCGCCGCATGGTGGGCAGTACCGCCTTGGTCATGGCCACGGTGCCGAAGAAGTTGGTTTCCATCTGGTGCCGCAATTCGCACAAGTGCGCGTCTTCCACGAAGCCGGCGCTGCTGAACCCGGCATTATTCACCAGCAGATCGATGCGTCCGTGATCGCGAACAATCTCGTCGACCACTCCGGCCATCGAATCCATCTCGGTGATGTCGAGCCGCCGCCGGTCCATGCGCTCGCCGACTCCGGCTTTTTGTGCTGCCTCGTCCAGCCGGCCGCTGCGTCCCAGATCGCGCATGGTGGCCACCACCCGATAGCCGTTCCGCGCCAGTTCCACCGCCGTCAGCAGGCCAATGCCGCTGGAGCTTCCGGTCACAACTGCAATTTTTTCTTCCGGCATGGCTCTCCACCAAATCCCTCAAATTGCCGAACAACGCGCAAACATGCCCGTTCGCGTCCCATTAATTGCCGAGCCGCTGCCAAATGCGCGATCATTATGAGTTTACATATACCTTACGAAACGGACTGATAGCATGCCGAATGAAAAGAGCAAGGCCGGAGCGGGAGACATCGCCCCGGCAAAGGGAAAGCTGGGAATCATGATTCCCGGCATGGGCGCCGTCGCCACCACGTTTGTCGCCGGTGTGGAAGCAGTACGCAAAGGCATTTCCAGCCCCATCGGTTCACTCACCCAGATGGGCACCATCCGTCTCGGCAAGCGCACCGACGGCCGCTCGCCCAAGATCAACGAATTCGTTCCGCTGGCCGGCCTGAATGACCTGGTCTTCACCGGCTGGGACATCTTCGAAGACGACATGTACGCGGCCGCCGGCAAGGCGGGCGTGCTCGACCGCTCGCTGCTGGAGCAGGTGAAGCCGTTTCTCTCGTCCATCAAGCCGCGCAAGGCGGTCTTCGACAAGAATTACGTCAAGAAGCTCGACGGCCCCAACGTGAAAAAGGGCAAGAACAAGATGGAGCTGGCCGAGCAAGTGCGCGACGACATTCGCGACTTCCAGAAGACCAGCGGCGCCGATCGCCTGGTGATGATCTGGTGCGGCTCGACCGAAAGCTTCATCAGTGCCGGCGCCGATCCACCAGACGGTGGAATCGCTGGAAAAAGCGATGGTCGCCAACGATGAAAACATTCCGCCTTCCATGATTTACGCCTACGCGGCGCTGAAAGAAGGCGTGCCCTTCGCCAACGGCGCGCCGAACCTGACGGTTGATGTCCCTGCCATGCACGCGCTGTCCAAGCAGATGGAAGCGCCTATCTGCGGCAAGGACTACAAGACCGGGCAGACGCTGATCAAGACCATTCTGGCCCCGGGATTCAAGGCGCGCATGATCGGGCTGAGCGGCTGGTTCTCCACCAACATCCTGGGCAATCGCGACGGCGAAGTGCTGGAGGATCCGGGCTCCTTCAAGACCAAGGAAGAGTCGAAGCTGTCGGTGCTGGAACACATCCTGCAGCCGGAACTTTATCCCGAGCTCTACGGCAATATCTTCCACAAGGTGCGCATTAACTACTACCCGCCGCGTGGTGATAACAAAGAGGGTTGGGACAACATCGACATCTTCGGATGGCTGGGCTATCCGATGCAGATCAAGGTCGACTTCCTGTGCCGCGACTCGATTCTGGCGGCTCCGCTGGTCCTCGATCTGGTCTTGCTGCTGGACTTAGCGAAGCGGTCGCCGAAGCTGCGGGGCATCGGCATCCAGGAATGGCTGAGCTTCTACTTCAAATCTCCCATGACGGCCGAGGGCTTGTATCCCGAGCACGATTTGTTCATTCAGTCGATGAAGCTGAAGAACACCATGCGCCACCTGATGGGCGAAGAGATGATCACCCACCTTGGGCTCGAGTACTACGACTGATTTGATTCTGCGTCTTTGAGTTTAGGCTGGCAGGTTGTTGGAATCTGGCCTGTGTCAGAGCCGGGATGGTGGAGACTCGGTTGTATCAGGGCACGGCTTCAGCCGTGCCGTAGTCGGGTTGAACTGTTGAGGGCTTCAGCCCCTGCAAGAAGTTGGCAGGGACTGAGGCCCTCTTTTTTGTGGAGGCCGTTAGCGGCACGACTGAAGTCGTGCCCTGACACAAACCGGCCAACCCTGTTATGAACCGTGACCTGTTCGTGTCGGGGCACAACTTCACAGGCTGGTGAACAAGTCTGCAGAACGGCGATCTCAGGTAGAGCTGGCCTTTAGGCCGGCGCCTAAGCCATTTATTCCGGTTGCTGAGTCGGCTTTCAGCCGACGACACGCCGGTGAAGAGGGATTTGCTTTTCGCCGCACCGCGACGACCCTCACATCAGTTCTAGTGACGCCTCGCGATTTCCGTTATCCTGTCTGAAGCATCGCCGCCTATGACGACCAAGCCCAAGAGTGTCTTCGACCGCAAGTTTGCTCCACTCACCACGCGCTTCGATCACGCGCTGTTGTTCGCCGCGCAAGTCCACCGCGAGCAGGAGCGCAAGAAGAGCGGCATCCCTTATATCTCGCACTTGCTGGGAGTCGCTTCCATCGTGCTGGACTACGGCGGCGACGAAGACATGGCCATCGCGGCGCTGCTGCACGACGCGGTGGAAGATCATGGCGGGCGTCCCATGCTGAAGGTGATCGAGCAGATTTTCGGGGCGCGGGTGGCGAAGATCGTCGACGGATGTACCGATTCGTACGCCGAAGATCGCGCGCAAGAAGGAAAACTGGGAGACGCGCAAGTTTCGTTATCTGCGGCGGATCCGGCGCGAAGATGCCGACACGCGATTCGTGTCAGCGGCCGACAAGCTGTACAACGTGCGCGCTGTGCTGCGCGACCTGCGCTATGACGGGGAGATTGTCTTCACCCGCTTCTCGGCGCCGAAGGTGAAGACGCTGTGGTACTACCGCTCACTGGTGCGGGAGTATCGCCTGGGCGGCATCACCCATCGGCTGAAGCCGCTGATCGACGATCTCGACCGCGTGGTCACCGAGGTCGAGCACCTGTCCGGCGTTCTGGCGACGCCACCGGCGTTACCGCGAAAAATCAGAGCCAAACGATAACTACTGCACCGGGCCGGCCGTCTGGCCGACAATTTTGTAGTCGTGCTTGTTGCCTTTGGCGTCCACCACCTTGACCCGTGTGTTCTTGTCGGTCAACTCATACTGCACCACTTCACCGGCCTGCATCTGCGGCTTGGTTTCCTTCTGGCGGGCGATGGAGTAGGTGGTGGTGTCGGTCTGCAGCTGGTAGATGATGTAGTTCTTCACCGGCTTCTTCTTGTTGTTCTCGGCGTACGTCCCGTTCTCCCATTTCACAATGCGGCCCTGGCTGTAGGTGTCGGCAGCCAAAGCGAACGACGAGAGAAGCAAGGTCAGCAGAAGTGCGGAAGCGGTCTTTTTCATGATGATTCCTCGATAAGAAGTTGTCGGCACACAATGGGTCCTGTAGTTGAGATTGATTTTCGCAGATTTGGGTTTTATGCGGGGTCGCGGCAGGTTGCGGCGCGGGCGAAAAGCAGATCCCTCCTCGGCCTGAAAGCCTCCTCGGGATGACAACTTCGGGGGTGCGGGGGCGGTACGACGAGAACACCTATCCGCTCGCTTCGCGAAATTCTGATTGCTGACGACGAAAAGCGAAAAGCGAAAAGCGGCCCTTATTCAAAGAAGGTCGTCACGCCTTCTTCCAGTACGCAAATCTTCTTCTCGATGCCGCGGCGTCGCGCGTCCAGCTTCAGGCGCTGCACGGGCTCATCGATCGGCTCATACGACAGGCGAAACGTTCCGTAGTGCATGGGGACCATCCAGCGAGCGCCCAGGTCGACGAACCCCTGCACCGCGTCCTCCGGGCTGGTATGCACCGAACGATACGAGTCGGGATGGTAGGCGCCGATGGGCAGCAGCGCCAGCTCCGGCTGCAGCCGCCGGCCAATCTCGCGGAAGCCGTCGAAGTAGGCGGTGTCGCCGGCGTGATAGATGGAGTGCTTGCCGCCGCGAATGACATAGCCGCCGTAGCCGCGATGCATGTCGCGCACAATCCGTGCTCCCCAATGCTGGGCGGGCACATGGGTAATTTCCAGCGGACCGAGCTGCGTACTCTGCCACCAGTCGAGCTCAACGATACGGCCGTAGCCCAGGTCGCTGACCAGGTCGCGTACCTGGCGGGGCACGATGATGATGGGCCGCTTGCCCGACTTCCAGCGCGTCAGCCGCGCGATGGCCCGCAACGATGGCCGATGCAAGTGATCGAAGTGGGCGTGCGATACCAGCACCGCATCGATGGGCGGCAGGTCGCGCAGCCGCAGCCCGGGCTTGCGCAGCCGCTTCAGGACGAAAATCCAGCGAGCGAAATTGGGGTCGACCAGGATGTTCTTGCCGCCGACCTGGAGAAAGAAACTGGAATGCCCGATGAAGGTCACACCCAGCTCGCCGCGCTTGCTGAGCACGGGTTTGCGGGTGGTGCCGGTGCGCCGGGTCATGGCCGAACGCCGCACCAGCGATCCGAACTGCTTGGCTTTGCGCCGAAATGAGATTCCAATCATGTGCGATGTACTTCATTAGACGCTTCCCGACGGCGCATCGATGCGCTCTGTTAGTTGTTGTGTTCCTTGACCTTAGCGGTCCAGTCAGCTTTAATCATTAGTTTCGGACAGGGTGCCGGCCCGCGACAGGCTGCGGCATGTCGAAATCGGCAATTCTAAGGAGTCATCATGCGTATCGCGTTCCTGGGTTTGGGCATCATGGGTCGTCCCATGGCTTCCCGGCTGGTGGCGGCAGGCCACGAAGTTTCCGTGTGGAACCGCACTGCCCGGCAGCATCTTGACGGCGCGGCCACGGGCGTCTCGCCGGCCGACGCGGCCAAGGGCGCAGAAGTGGTGTGGTGCTGCGTGGCCGATACCGCGGCCGTCGAGCGCGTGATCTTTGGCGAGGACGGGGCCTTCCAGTCGCTGGGCGAGGGCGCCATCATCGTCGACTCCAGCACGATTTCGCCATCGGCCACTACCAAGTTTGCCGAGAAGGCCAACACTGGCGGAGTGCATTGGGTGGACGCCCCGGTGACCGGATCGAAGATCGGCGCGGAAAATGGGCAGCTCATCTTCATCGTGGGTGGCGCGGCTGAACCGGTGGCCTATCTGGATCCGCTGTTCAAAGCCATGGGTAAGCAGGTCATCCACATTGGCGACACCTCGAAGGGGCAGGCTGCCAAGCTGGGGATGAACCTGATGATTGCGCTGATCTACGAAGGCTTTGCCGAGGCGTTTGTGTTGTCGCGCAAGCTGGGAGTGGAGCCTGCCAAGCTGATCGAGCTCATCCAGGCGTCGATGGTGAAGAACGGCGTGGTGGACTACAAGGCGCCGTTCGTGCTGCGGCACGACTATTCGCCCAACTTTCCGCTGCGTCTCATGCATAAGGACATACACCTGATGCTCGACATGGCGAAGGAGCATCGCGTGAAGTTGCCCGCGCTGGAGACGGTGGACGAAATTTACGAACTGTCGAGCGAAGAGGGTTGGGACGATCTGGACTACGCCGCGACACTGGCCTTGCTGGAGAAATGGGCCGGCCTGGGCGGACAGCCGAAGTAGGGCAGTTGGCAGTGTAGAGCTTCACCTCCGATCGCGACCGTCTCTGCGGGTATAGGGGTCCTTCGCTGGCGGTCAGGATGACAGACAGCGCTAGTCAGAGGTCAGAGGTCAGTGGTCAGTGGTCAGTGGTCAGTGGTCAGTGGTCAGTGGTCAGTGGTCAGTGGTCAGTGCAGCGATGCGTGCCGGTCGTTGGTGCGGGCTCGTGCGTCGATATTTTTTCTCCCCAACCTTGCGGTGTCATCCCGACCGCAGGCAGCGTTGTTTGCCGCCGGAGAGAGAGCTGCTTGCCGCTGAACTGATAACGAGGCGAGCATCGGAAGAACCCTGCCGTCCTCGAGGGACTCGGTTTTTAATCTCGCGCCCCCCACCCCGAAGGGCGGGGCTATCCTCTATCGTCTCGCTACCGCGAGGCTGGATTATCCGAACTGCAGGCGTTCCCGCATACGCGTGCGCTCTTACTACTTCGCTTCGGCCTGGAACTTCGCCAGCACCTTTTCGCCGTTCAGGATTTCCAGCGTGCCGCCATCGATCTTGTACTTGGTGGTGGCCTTCAACGCGGACAGGAATGCCTGCTCCTGCGCGGCGACGGGGGGCGTGCACACCTTCAGAGTCATGGCTCCGGGCGTGATCTGCAACGCGCCTTGCTCGGCGATGTAGGTGCCCGTCAGGTTGTTGCAGCCGGTCGATCCGGTGAGGTTACCCTTTTTATGCAGCTTCAAGTGGGCGGACTTGCCTTCGCCCGGGATGGCCGCGGTGCCGTTCAACTCGGCCAGTGTCCAGTCGGTGCCGCGCAACTGGTCGCCCGAGGTGGTTACGACGGGAGCCTGCGCCTGCTGCAACATCATGGGGATCTGCGACGGCGCGCCGTTGGTGATGACCGGATAGGCCGTGGTCGAGGTGAACATCAGCTTGCCATTCACGCTGATGGTGGCGCGCACCTGGTAGGTGTGCGTTGGGTTGATGTCAGCCTGGCTGTAGGCCAGCTGGAAGGGAATCGGCACCTGCTTGCCGGCGGGAGCGAAGACTGTCTCCGCGATGGTCTTGGCGGGAGCGTCTTGCAGCGAAACGTCTTGCAGTTTGACGTCGATGGCGGCGTCGGGCGGCAGCGCGATGCGTTCGCGATAGGCGACTGTTCCGGTAATGGACGGCTGCGCCATGGCGGCTTGCGGCGACGAGCCCATGGTGGAATTGTTTTGCGCGAGTCCGATACCTTGCAACGCGAACAGCGAAACCACCACCACGAGTGCTGCCTTGAACCGACCCATGAATTGCTCTCCTTGATACCGTTCGAGTTGAGCGCCTTATGATTACTGCTCGCAGCGCAGCGACGCTGGCGTTCGACATCATTGCGACACCGTAAGACTCTGCAAGCGGAATTGTAGTGGACAGCCTCACCGCGAACAACGACTTCGCATTCGTCAGTCGAAATTCCGCATTAGAAGCTGAACTTCAGCGCCAGCTGCACCTGCCGGGGAGGCATGGCGTTGACGATCTGTCCGAAGCCGGTGCTGCTGATGTTGCCGTTGACCGCGGCTGCGCCGAAGAACTGGGCATGGTTAAACACGTTGAAAGCCTCAAGGCGGAATTGCACCGCTTTGCTCTCGCCAACCCGGAAGTCTTTTTGCAGCGCCATATCAAAGTTCTCCAACCCGGGGCCGTAGAAGAAGCGGCGCGGCGCGTTGCCAATCACGCCCAGCGCGGGAACGCTGAACAGCGCGCCGTTGAAGGCGGCCTGCCCGTTTCGGGGATTAGTGTTCACCGCCAGGTTGCCGCCGGCGTACCACGGCGTGTCGACTCCGTTGTTGTTGATGCCGTTCGGCATGGAGCCCAGCAACGAGCTGTCGGTGTTGTTGTACAGAGTGACCGGCAGTCCGCTGGAGAAGCGGGTGATGCCTGACAGGTACCAGCCGTCGCTCCAACTGTTCTGGCGGCGCAGCAGCGCAGAGAAGGGAAGAAGATAGCGATAGCTGACCACGAAATTGTGGCGCATGTCGAAGGCGGAGATCGCTTTGGTGCAGCGCGGCGTCGAACGGGTATACGGGCTCGGACAGGCTGGAGGAGTCATCGAGCGATTTGCTGTAGGTGTATCCGGCTGACAGGTCGAGGGTGCGGCCGGTGTGGCGCAGGGAGACTTCCAGGGCGTTGTAGTTGGAGAAGCCAATTGTCTTCTGATAGGTGATGCCGTCGAAGGCTGCGCTGAAGGGCCCCCGGGCAACAATCTGCGAGCCGTTGGCCCGGGTGAACACGCCACCTTCGCTGAAGGGTCCACAGGTGGGCGTGCCGGGCATGACTTCACTGGCCTGGCTCACGCTGAGGCAGGTAGCGGCGTCTCCCGGATTGGCCGAGGTGAGTACCAGCAGGTGATGCGCCTGCGAGCCAACGTAGCCGGCTTTGAAAAACGTGTTGCCGGGCAGCTCGCGTTCCCAGGAAAGCGTATATCCCTCAGTGTAGGGGGACGTATTGCGATAATAAAATGCCGGGTCTCCAGTGATGGGGTTGTACTTCGACCAATCGACTGACGTGTTGGGGTTGCTGGGAGAAGCGCCGAAGGTGGGGATGGGTGAGGGGAACGGCTGCCCATTGGTGAGGCCGGTGGTGGCGGAAACGAAGGGCTGGTTGAACTGCGGACGTCCGCCGGTCCTGTCGTAGTCGTAGCCGTAGGGAGCGCAGGCGCTCATGATGCCCGCCGAGAGCCCTTCGAACGCGGTGTAGTACAGCCCGGCGCCGGCGCGAATGCTGCTCTTGCCCGCTTCTCCGAAGATGGTGCGGAGGAGGCCGTGCTCAAAAGCGGGCGAGTAAGACACGCCGAGGCGAGGAGCGAAGTTATCCCACTTTGTGGGAGACAGGGTTGAGGGAACGCCGGGGTCGCCGGGGAAGACGATGCCTTGCGGCGCACCGGGATAGACCTTGGACTGCTCGCCCAGAACGAAGGTCTGCAGCTGGTTGTACTTCTCGCGCCAGGGAGGAAGCACGTCCCAGCGCAGGCCGTAATTTAGCACCAGGTTGGAGCGGAGCTGCCAGCTATCCTGCACGAATGCGCCAATATATTTGTTGCGCAGATAAAACGGGCTGGCGTCTCCCTGCTCGTAGGTAGTGGCCACGCCCAGAAGATAGTCGGCATAATCGGAGCCGGTTTCCGTTCCCTGAAAGACGAAGGAGCCGTTGTTGATGGAGTTGGACTGGATGTTGATTTGATCGAGATGGAAGCTGCCGCCCACTTTTACGGTATGGCGGCCGAACACGTGCGACAGGTTGTCGCTCCAACTGAAAGTGTTGTTGACCTGGCTTTCGCCGGTTACGTCCACTCCGATGGTGAAGTCGTTGAAGGCGACGTTCTCAATGCCTTCGATACTTTTGTTCAGGGCCACGATGCCCAGCGTACCTTCGCCGGAGACGAAGCCTTGCGAGGCCAGCGAGGGACCGACGCCGCCAATCGGCTGGCCGATAACGTTGGCGAAGCGCATGTAGCTGAAGTGCGCTTCATTGACCGTGTTCGCCCCAAGGGCCTTGGTCAAACCGAGGCTGTAGAGTTGGGCGCGGCCCTGGGAAAGCGCGTTGAATCCGGGAACATTAGCTCCGCCCTGCTGGGTGGGATAGGGATTGTCCATGCTGTACTGGTCGAGGAGGTAGTAGGCGGAAAGCATGCCCCAGCCGGTGTTGACGTCGAAGCGCGCCGCTCCCTTGTTGTCGCCCAGGGTCTCGTTTTGCGCTGAGTCGGAGAAGAGGTTGGAGCCGACGTTGGGGCTGGGAATGTAGGGCAGCAGTGATTGGGCGGGTGCGGACCAGGCCGAGGTCGGAATCCGCCCGCCGGGAAAAACGCACTGAGCCGAACTGACGCATCCCACAGTGTAGTAGGGCTCGCCCGCCTGAACAGGGTAGCCAAGCTTCTGCGACAACTGGCCGGCCCAATAGCCGGTGCTGACCTTGCCCGTAAGCTGGCTGGCCAGATCGGCGACATTGCCTGAGCGGTCGGCCACGCTGGGAACCACGATGTAGCCGGTCTCCTGGCCCTGGGTCATCTGCGTTCCCTGGTAGTCGAGGAAGAAGTAGGCTTTGTCCTTGCGTACCGGGCCGCCCAGGGTGCCTCCGTACTGATTGCGATCGTACGCGGCGCGGGTGGTGGCGAAGTAGTTGCGTGCGTCCAGGCTGGTGTTGCGCAGGAACTCAAACAGGTTGCCGTGAATCTGGTTGGTGCCGGACTTGGTGGTCACCAGCACCTGGCCGCCGCTGTAATTGCCGCGTTCCGCGTCGAAGGTGTTGGTAAGCACGCGGAAATCCTGAATGGAGTCAAGGTTGGGGACGACCACCGTTCCGTTGTTGAAGTCTTCTTCGACGATGCTGCCGTTCACCAGGAAGCCGTTGGCGGTTTCGCGCTGGCCGCTGACCGACAGATTGCCGGCATTGAGGTCTCCGGAAGGCGGCGTGCTGGTGCAACCCGACATGACGACGGCATTGGGCTGGGCGGAGCTGGCCGGAATGACGCCCGGCTCCATGGCCAGCAAGTCGGTAAAGCTGCGGCCATTGAGCGGCACCGCTGTCATCTCTTTGGAGGTGATGAGAGCGCCGGACTCGGTCGAGGCCGCTTCGGCGCGAAAGGGATTTGCCGTCACTTCCACGACTTCACTTTGCGACGCCAGGCTAAGGGTGATGTCGAGGCGAAGGGACGTGGCGCCGTCGACCCCGATGTTGGCGTCGCGGTAGGGAGCGAAGCCGGAGACGCGGATCTGGAGGTCGTAAGTGCCAAGGGGAACGGAAACGAACGAATACGTGCCGTCAGGGCCGGCCGTGGCGCTCAGGGTCGAGCCGGACTGCGGGTTGTGCAGAACCACCGTCGCTCCGGGGACGACTGCGCCGGTCGGGTCGGCCACGGTACCGGAGACGGTGGCGCCGTCGGCGGCGGAAGTCAGGATGGAACAGCCGAGCAGGCAAGCCAGCAAGAATGCCAAGAACAGTAGGGTCAATTTAAAGCCAGAAAAGCAGGACACGGGCGGTTCCTTTCAGGTTTGCGCCGATTATGAATATGAAAATCATTTTCAAAATCGTAACGCCCGCGAGTCGCCCCGGCATGTGATTGGAATCACAGCGCGTCGTGATTTCCTGCCCAGGGCTGCTTCGGCTATGGCGGCTTGAGGGTGTAGTCTGCGATGAGGCCTGCTAACGCCAAAAAACAGGACTTATGGTCAGTAAAAGCTATTGAACGAGGAGCTTGGCTTGCTAAGGGTACTCCCGTGGATACTGTTCGGCGTTCCAGCGGTTGCGATGATTTTCTGCTGGTGGAAGGTTGTGATGGGCTGGCGGAACGAACCCCATACAGTGGCGGGAATCGTTTGCCTGACATTCACATCAGCGGCAGTCCTGTTGGCCTTCGCAGCGTTATGGTGGGCACAGTTCGTCAGGCCACTACCCTTGCTTGATTATAGAGTCGAGGCTTGGGGTTTATTACTCTCCGTCGCTGCGGTCGTTGCAGGCCTTGCAATTCGTCAAAAACACCGCCGCCGCTATTTTGGGGTAGGCTTGGCCGCAGCGGCATGGACATCGGCCTTGTTCTTCACGGCAGGGTTAACCTACTAGGGAAGATTGCTGTTGTTAATTGCCATTGCGCAAGTTGCCGGGTCCGGTTTCCCCGATTGGGGATGATGAGTGTAATGGCCTGTTTGCGCCAACAATCCCGTTTACAGATCGTCCGCACACCATTCGGGTGTAAAGTATCCACGCCTGAAGAACGGGGAATCGCGAAAGCTCGCATGGCTCAAGGAGAACGTCATGACGACTCGGCCGGAGACTTCGAGGACAACTTTGTACGGCAATTTTTGGTTGCGGACGTTCGCGCCCGCGCTGTTGTGCGCGATGGCGTCTATCGCAATACCTTCCGCGCAGGCACAGACCCTGCATGTTCTATATCCTGTGGCTGACACGCCGGCTGGCGCCAACTCCTATGGCGGCGTCACCCTTGACGCGGCGGGTAATTTATACGGAATGATGGGTGTGTCGCCCGCCGGAAGTGTGTGGGAGCTAAAACACGAACGGTCGAGTTGGATTTTCCAGCCTCTCTACTACTTTAAACCGCAGAATGATGGCAGAAATCCCGAAGATACGGTCGTCTTTGGTCCGGATGGCGCGCTCTACGGGACCACGATTGGAGGCGGCTTCTGTTTTGTTGGCTTATATGATTGCGGCACAGTCTTCAGCATGCGGTCTTCGCCGAACCCTTGTGGGAACTCTGCTTGTCTCTGGGATGAGACTCGCATCCACTGGTTTGGGGGGTTCGACAATACCAGCGATGGCTCCAGCCCAGCTTTTGGTCGGCTGTTATTCGACGCCGCCGGCAATATCTATGGCACAACCGAAGATGGCGGTTCCTATGGCCAAGGAGCGGTCTTTGAATTGGTTAACACTGAGGATGGATGGACCGAACACGTTCTTTATAGCTTCAGAGGCAACAGTGAGCCGCAAAACCCCCTCTCTGGACTCACTTTCGATGCGGCAGGAAATCTTTATGGCACGACTTACCTCGGCGGCACCAATCAGACCGGCGGCACCGTATTCGAGCTAATCCACTCTGGGCAGGGATGGACCGAGAAAACGTTATATAACTTCCAAGGCGGCAACGACGGCGCCAATCCAATCGGTGGATTGGTCTTCGACGCAGCCGGGAATGCATACGGCTCGACGGCCGGCAGAAACGGCGGCTTGCAATCGGGCACTGTGTTTCAACTGTCGCCGCAAGCCGACGGCAGTTGGCACGAGACTGTGCTCCACGTGCTCGACGGGCTCAACGGACCTTGGAGCAACCTGGTCATGGACGCCTCCGGCAATCTCTATGGCACTACTCCCGGCACTGCACAGAGTAACTACGACCACTTTGGCATGGTGTTCAAATTGTCTCTGGTCGACGGTTCGTGGACCTTCACGCAACTTTACGAGTTCACCGGAGGCGCGGATGGCGCATTCTCGTACGGGGGCGCAACCCTCGATGCGGCCGGCAATCTCTACGGGGCATGTATTGGCGGAGGGGCGAACGGGTTGGGTACGATATGGGAGCTCACCCCGTAACCGAGCGGCTGGGTACTCTTCGCGCTGCTTCTTTGGCGATAAATCGCCATTGCACAATTTACCGGGTCGGGTTTCCGGATTGGGATGATGAGGGTAATCGCCGCCACCCCACTCATTTGCGGTGTCTGAGTGAGTGGGGGAATCGATTGTTCGGACAAAGTCAAAACACCCACTCAAGCAAAACCGGCTTGAGTGGGGCACCGGGCCGCGGCGTCTAAGCACTAGTCTTTGTCGAGCGACTCGTGTTCGTTGCTTCGCGGATAGGGCGTCTTGTATCCCCTGGTCGCATGCCACAGGATCAGGTTCAGCACGCCGTCGTCGGCGTCATCGGCGACGGAAAAATCCATTCGTGCCGAAAGCTCGGCATCGTGCAACGCGGCACCGTGGAGCGCCGAGCGTTTAGGATTGAACTCATCCAGCCTGATCTGGTTCTGCTTCGCCGCGTAAGGCGTCAGGTCGGGGTTTGCCTGAAAGAGCGCAAGCATGGGATTGGCGGCGAGATCGAATTGCGTCAGCGGATCGATCCCCAGGATAAGCTCGATGGTTCGCAGAATGCTGTTCTGGTTGTAGAAGGTTTTATCGTGATAGCGGCGCCGAGTGTAAGCGCTCACCACGAACCCGACCGTACGATGGCCATCTACATGGTCCAGGCCATCTTGCGGATCGTCTTCCACCACAAAGATCGCCGTGTCTTTCCAAAACTTGCTCTTGCTGAGCGCTTCGATGATCTGTCCCAGCGCCAGGTCGTTATCGGCGACCGCGGCACGCGGGGTGGGCGCGCTTTCTTGAGTACCTGAGGTGTGGTCGTTGCCCAGCTGCACCACCATCAGGTTAGGAAGATCACCGTTCTGCTCGAAGCGGCGGATCTCGTTTACGAGTTCCTGCCCACGATAGACATCCGGCACATTGAGATCGAAGGTGGGATAGCCCCAATCGACATACGGCATGAGCGACAGCAACTCTGTCTTCTGCAGAAACCGCGTGGAGTGGTCGTTGCGCTTGTAAGCCTCGTACAGTTCCTGCCAGCTTTTGTGCGGCTCCGTGCCCAGCTGCGACTTCAGGAACTCGCCGTAAATTCGGAACGTCAGTCCATGCCGCAGCGCTGCATCCCAGATGAACCCCGCCGGCGAGTAGGCAATGGGATCGGTGCCATCCGAAGGATAGCTGCGATTGAACCCGCCCATGTTCTTTTCGATATAGTCGGTGGCGTAGCCTTCATCGGTCCACTGGTGGCCCTCAGCGCTGAGCGTTCCGTTGCAATACAGATTATCGAGCAGCACGAACTCCTCAGCCAGGGCGTGATGATTCGGCGTGACCTCGGCGCCAAACATGGTGAGCGAAGGGTCGCCGTTACCACTCTTCAGGTCACCCAGTACCTGATCGTAGGCGCGGTTCTCTTTGATGATGTAGATGACGTGCTTGAACAGCGAACGCTCGCCCGGCCGCATCGGCACCGGGACATACTTTGGCGCGCCGCTCGCAGCGCCCGCTGCCGTGAGGTTCGGCAGCCGCATGTTGGCCGCGACTTGCAGCGTGTAGTTCTTCAACTCCTCCGGGTTCTGCGGCGGAATGATCGAGATGCTGCCTGAATAATCGTAAACGTTGTGTCCGCCGTGGCGGCTGGTCTTGATTGTGGGCGCAAAACCAAAATCGGTCCCGCGACTACCCACGCCTTTCAGATTGGCGACCAACAGTCTTTGCCCGCTTAGGGCGACGGCGCTTGGATACCAGCCTGTCGGTATCAAGCCTTCCAGTTTCTGGGTCGCGATATTTATCACAGCGATCGCGTTGTTACCGCCGTTCGCCACATAAAGCTTTTCGCCATCCGTCGAGACCGTGAGCGCGTTGGGAGCACTGCCCACGGGCAGGTCAGCCATTGGTTTGGTGCTGATGGTCGCTGTGACCTGGGCTTTCTCAACGTCAATCGCCGAGACTGTGTCGCTGTTGGCGTTGGCTACATAGATGGTCTTGCCATCCGCCGCGAGTGCCATGCCGCTGGGGTGCAGCCCCACTTCGACCTGTTTGATCTCTACGCCCTGGGCAAGGTCCACCACGGAAACGGTGCCGGTTGAAGCCACTCCGGTGCGAGGATCGATCACTGTATCAGTACCGGAGCTCTCGGCGGTGAAGTCATCGCCGGTGGCCGCCGGATGCCGTCCACCCCAGTTGCTGACGAAGGCGCGCCCACCCGCGAGGACAACGCCATAGGGTGCCACACCCACTGGAATCTGCGCCTCGAGCTTCTTCGAGACAAGGTTCACGACCCCGAGCGTGTTGTTGCTGCTCAGGGTCACGTAGAGGCGTTGGCTTGCAGTATCAATGGCAATACCGCCCGGCACAGGAGGGTCTTCCATTCCGGCGAGGCCGGGGAGGGTGATGGAGTCGCTCCACGAAAATCTGCCGTTCGGCTGACGGCTGGCGCCGTGCAAACCGTTGAAGGAATCTGTTAGCCAAACTTTGTTGCCGTCTGGTTCCCAGGTGATGCCGTGGAATCCGTTGCCACCCAAGCTATGGGAAAAATGGTCCTTATTGGGCGGGAGCGCCAAACTCTGGATAATGGCGCCGCTCGTCGCGTCGAGGAGAAGGAGACCGTGGGAGTGTTGCACCGCCACCAGCTTCTGCGCGGGATCGAGCGCGAGGTCCGTCGGCCTGCCGAAGAAGACTGTGCTCTTGCCCGCCGGCGTGATGACTTGGGCGGTAGCTTGCATGTAGATACCGCGGCTGGCATCAAGCGGGCCGACTTGCGCGTGCTCCCAATCCCAAGTTCCCGCCGGTTTAGGTGCAGCCTTTTGTAATTGCGAGCCCGATGCTTTTTTGTCGGCACCGCTGGCCAATCCGGCCCCCAGCAACAGGAGCAGAGGAATAGAGCTTATCCATCTCTTCATGGTGCCTCCTGGCGAAAAACTATAAGCGTTTCCGAACTCGTGTCCTAATGACCGACAGAATGAGGCAACGTTAGCAGGCGGAGGTACACATAAAACGCTGAAACGCACGTTTGCAGGCCGGGAAACACTTTGTCGATTGCTCTGGCCGATACTGGGCTGGAATCTTATGGTCGGGAGTAGGGCGAGTCAGTGAAGGTCAGGAGGTTGGTGGAGTTCCGGAAAAGAACGAGTTGGCGATGGATCCCCATATCACAACGAATCCTGACGGTGCGGCGGTGCAAACTGGTGGAACTTGGTCCTATTCGGGCGCTATGGATGCCGGCTGCAACGGACGGCGGAAATCATCTATGCTTTGGCTATGGACGTTTACGCGCTTACCCGCAAACTGATGGACATTGAATCGACCACCGGCATGGAAGGCGCGGTGGGCGCGGCCCTGGCGGCGGAGTTGACCAAGCTGGGTTACAACGTGGAGCGGATGCCGGTGGAAGGCGATCGCTTCAACGTGTGGGCCACGCGTGCCCGGGCACGATGCGCCGCAACTGGCGTTCTCCACGCACATGGACACGGTGCCGCCGTTCATCCCGTCGTCGGAGACGCCGGAGCGCATCTATGGACGCGGGTCGTGCGACGCCAAGGGCATCATCGCGGCGCAGGTTGCGGCGTCGGAGAAGCTGCGCGAAGAGGGCATTGGAGTGGGATTGCTGTTTCTGGTGGGGGAGGAGCGCGACAGCCAGGGCGCGCAAACCGCCAACCAGCAGCCGCGGGGAACGAAGTTTCTGATCAACGGCGAGCCGACGGAGAACCGTCTGGCGGTGGCGTCGAAGGGAACGCTGCGGGTGGAGATGGAAGCGCATGGGCAGATGGCGCACTCGGCGTACCCGGAGCTGGGCGAGTCGGCGATCGAGAAGCTGCTGGATGCGCTGCACGAAATTCGGATGATCCGCCTGCCGGCGAACCCCAAGGCCGGGCCGTGCACGTTGAATGTGGGGCAGATTGCAGGCGGCCGCGCGCCCAACGTCATCCCTGATCATGCGGTCGCGCAATTGCTGTTTCGGCTGGTGGGTCCGGCGGAGCAGTTGCGCCAGGACATTACGCGAGCGGCGGGCGACAAGGCGGAAGCGCATTTCAAGCTGGAGATTCCGTACATGGAGCTGGGCACGGTTCCGGGGATCGAGACCATGGTGGCGGCGTTCACCACCGATGTTCCGGCGCTGACCAATTGGGGCAAGCCGCTGCTGATTGGGCCGGGGTCGATTCACGTGGCGCATACCGATGGGGAGTACATCGAGAAGCTGCAGTTACTGGATGCGATTGAGTTGTACGCGAAGATTGCGCGGGATTTGCTGCGCGGGTGATTCGTAGCCGACCTCGTGTACCCTCCGCTGAAGCGGTGAAACATCATCGTGGGAATAGGGGTCCTTCGCTGGCGCTCAGGATGACAGGCGTTATGCACGCGGATGTGGCACGTGAACGGAAAGCCGAACCGTGCCGTGCGCTCGCAAGTTCTCCGCAAGTTTTTGCTGTTCCCGAGGGCGGTTGTGACGCACAATGCCAACTGGTATGCCTACTGACTGGCTCACCAAGATAGCTTCCCGGAAATCCTCTGCCGCATCGTCTGGCGTTCGCACTAGCCGGGGAGCGCCGCTGCCGCTGGGCGCGACGGTGCGCCGGCAGGGCGTTAACTTTTCCATCTTCTCCAAACATGCAACCGCGTGCACGCTGGTGCTGCTGAAACCGGGGGCGCAGGAGGCGTATGCCGAGCTGGCGCTCGATCCGGAATTGCACCGGACGGGGCAGGTTTGGCACGTGTTTGTGGAAGGCCTGGATGCGGGCGTGCAGTACGGCTACCGCTTCGACATGCAGCCCAACCCCGATCCCAGTGTTCATCGCTTCGATCCGCAGCGGGTGCTGCTCGATCCGTATGCGCGGGCGTTGTCCAACGGCGTGGCGTGGGGATCGTGTCCGCCAGGTGAGCGTCCCTACCGCAACAGCCTGGTGGCGGAAAATCATTTTGACTGGGAGAACGATCAGCCGCTCAACATTCCGCTGGTCGACAGCGTGATCTACGAGCTGCACGTGCGCAGCTTCACGCAGCATGCGTCGTCGCAGGTCGAGCATCCGGGGACGTTCGCCGGCGTGGTGGAGAAGATTCCTTACTTGAAGAAGCTGGGAGTGACCGCGGTGGAGTTGCTTCCGGTGAGCGAGTTTGAGGAAGCCGACACCAACCGGGTAAATCCGTTCACCGGCGCGCCGCTGCTGAACCTGTGGGGCTATCAGCCGACGGCGTTTTGTGCGCCGAATGCAGGGTATGCGTCCAGCCGGGCCGAGGGCGAGCAAATCCGCGACTTCAAGGCCATGGTGCGGGCGCTGCACCGCGCGGGCATCGAGGTCATCCTCGACATGGTGTTCAACCACACGGCGGAGGGCGATGAGCATGGGCCGACATGGTCGTTCCGCGGCATCGACAACTCCACGTATTACATTCTGGAGCCGGGCACAGGCAAGTATCTGAACTACACCGGCTGCGGCAACACGGTGAACTGCAACAACCCGGTGGTGCGCGATTTCATCGTCGACTGCCTGCGCTACTGGGTAATGGAGATGCACGTCGACGGATTTCGCTTCGACCTGGCGTCGATCCTGGGCCGCGGGCAGGACGGTTCGGTGCTGAAGAATCCTCCGCTGCTGGAGAGCCTGGCGTACGATCCGGTGCTGGCCAACAGCAAGCTGATTGCCGAGGCGTGGGACGCGGCCGGGCTGTACCAGGTGGGAACGCTGCCCTCGTGGGGACGATGGGCAGAGTGGAACGGCATCTTCCGCGACGACCTGCGCAAGTTCGTGAAGGGCGATGCCGGAATGACGTCGGCGCTGGCGACGCGCCTGCTGGGAAGTCCCGACCTGTATCTCACCAGCGCGCGCGAACCGTACCACAGCATCAACTTCGTGACCTGCCACGATGGATTCACGCTGAACGACCTGGTGTCGTTCAACGAGAAGCACAACCTGGCGAACGGCGAAAACAATGCCGATGGCACCAACTGCAACCTCAGCTCGAATTATGGAGTCGGAAGGGCCGACGGACAATGCGGCGATCAACCAGCTGCGATTGCAGCAGCAGAAGAACTTTGCGGCGATTCTGCTGACCGCGCACGGCGTGCCCATGATTTTGTCGGGCGATGAATTTGGACGCACGCAGCAGGGCAACAACAACGCGTATTGCCAGGACAATGAGATCAGCTGGCTGGATTGGCGGCTGGCCGAGCGCGAGGCCGGGTTGCTGCGCTTCTTTCAGTTGATGATTGGGTTTCGCCGGAATTGTCCTTTGCTGCGGCGGGCGAACTTCGAGCTGAACGGCGAAAACGGATTTCACATTACCTGGCATGGGGTGAAGCGGGCAAAGCCTGACTGGTGCACCGACTCGCGAACCGTGGCGATGCAGTTGACCCAGTTGCAGGATGAGCATGGCCGCGATGATCTGCACTTCATCGCCAATGCCTATGACGGCGACTTGGAGTTTGAGCTGCCGCTGATTGGCGAGCGGGAGTGGTTCCGGATAGTGGACACGGCACTGGATTCGCCGCTGGATATTGCCGAGGAAGGGCTGGAGTTTCCGCTGCTGTCGCAGGAAGACTACTTGGTGAAGGCGCACAGCGTGGTGATGTTTGTCGCGAAGTAGACGATTGACTGCACGTGTCGCGGCAAGGCGCTCTGTTCTTCTTGAAGTTGATCCAGTGCTACGAATAGAATCGGCGCAGAGCGTCAGCTCCCTCCAAAAATTACGAACCAGTAAGGCGGACTACATTGCGTGGTAGTGCTGCTGGGCGAAAGTTAGAAAAATCGCCTGCGATTTCGCAGGTGAAACGTGTTGTTTTGACAGGGGATGTCTTCCGGACGGAAGCTGGCGAAGCCGCGCAGATGGGAAATGTGCATTGGCTGTCGCGCCGATTCCGGACTTTATTGGAGAGCCTGACAGGGCTTCCGGTAGAACAACGATTTCGGCTGAACGCCGAGGACAACGGAAGAGAGGTTATTCGCCAGTGGTATTCGTTGCTGGACGAACCGATGTCCATGCAGGGCTGGGCTCACAGTTTCTGGCGCATCCCACCGCCGCCCCTGATCGAAGCGATGGCGGCGGACTATCGTGACTCCCTGGTTGTTTCCATAGAAATGTCGCCGCTTCTACAGGGTGTCTTCGATGCACTCAATGTTCCGTGGATCGATGTTGGCATCAGTCCACGGCGATTCTTGCGCGACTTGGCGATCAGTCTGAAAACATCGTCTCATTTTCGTCTGGATGCCGCTCCGGAGCTATTGTTGCAACCAGCTGAGATCGCGAGCGCGGTCCAGCGGGTGCGCGCGGCGTACTCCGGCAAGTTGCCGAACCTTGATGGCACAGCGGTATTTTTTGCCCAGACCAATGCTGACCGCACGTTGATTCACGAGGGACGTATTTTCAACTGCGACGATATCGTGCAAGCTGTCGGACCAGCGCTTGACGGGCGCCGATTGTTGATAAAGCCGCATCCCTGGGAGTTGGGCAATCCCGCTATCCAGGCGCTGATAGACACCTACTCAGGTACGCTCTGCGAATTCAATAGTTATGCTGTGCTGTCCAGCGATAGCGATGTAAAGGTCTTGACGTGCTCTTCCTCGATAGGTCCGGAAGCACAGGCATTCGGGAAACCGGTATGCATTTTTGCACCGGCGGTACAGCAGTGGGCGTACTCAGGGCGCGAGAGTGTCCGTTATGGACGCGACCCTCTGCTGTGGGCGGCAATCCTGAATTCCACGAACGGCTCGCTTGGATTCGAGGCGAATATTTCGGCAACTTCTGCCTCGCCTTGGCGCGCGAACGATCTGCGGGAGGAATTGGGGGCATTCGGGCTGGACGATGCGGTCTGGAAAAATTGACATGCCTCCTTTCTACGATCTCGACGAACAAAAGCGCATCGCGCTAACCCAGCAGGCAATTCAGGAGCGCCGCACTCTTCTGGAAAGATGGGGCTCTCTGATGACACCGGAAAGTGAGGGATGGAGCGAGCGAGCGGCTCTGGCAGCAGACTTCCTCAAAAATCAGTCCGGTGTCGCCGATATGGGCTGCGGAACGATGACGCTGGAAAAATATCTGACTCCCGGGGTCGGCTACTACCCGGTCGACGTGGTACGCCGCGACCACCGAACCCTGGTGTGTGATTTCAATGCGGAACTTCCTCCACCCACGGACGCGACCGCTGTGGCTTGTCTGGGATTGCTGGAATACTTGTTTGATCCTCTAGCGTTCCTTCGGGAGACGGCTGCCCGATATCAGGTTGGAGTCGTCAGCTATTGTCCGGTTGACGCCGAAGAGCCGCTGGAACCGCGGCGGTCTCATGCATGGGTGAACGACTACACGATTGCTGACCTCGAGGAGCTCTTTGAAAAGGCGAATTGGAAAATTACCCGGCGGGAAAGGATTCAGAAGAGCCAGATGATTTGGCGGTTGCAGCAGCGCTCAGAGCAATCAATATAAATTGCCGGCGGCTGAAGTTTCCGCTGCTGTCGCAGAGCGTGGTGACGTTTGTGGCGAAGTAGACACCCACTCATTCGAAAAGCGCGAATGAGTGGGGGACCGGGCACTTGTCGGGATGACAGTTCCTAACAGGGTATAGGGGTCCTTCGCTGGCACTCAGGATGACAACCCTAAAACCTTTCTCGGCGCTCAGGATGACAAGCCTAAAACCTTTTCTGGCGCTCAGGATGACAACTCTAAACCTTCCTCGGCTCAGGATGACAACTCTAAACGCCTTCCCGGTGATGACCGACTGACTGTGCCCTCCTCTATTTACTGGCAGCCGGTGAATTTGAACGAGGTCAACTGGGTTTGCCAGTTGATGGAGGCCGGCACGGTGAAATATTCCTGCGCGTACCAGAAGGTGCAGCCGTCGGCATCGATCGCCATGCTGGAGTAGTCGCCCCAGCGATACTTCGAAGAGCCGGTCGAGCCGGTGCCCGCCGTCAAAACCACCTCCGCTTCCATCTGACCTAGCGGATCGCCGGGCACGCGTCCGGTGGCGCCGATGGAGTCATAGACCGAACGAGCTGGCCAGGCTGTAACCCAGCGCGATGTCGCCCATCTTGTCTTGCGCGATGGAACCCATCCAGCGGTTGGTGGCGTCGGGAGCGAAGGTGCCCGACTGAAACAGGCTGACGCTGGAGAGCGTGACCGAACGCACCGGCGCGCGAAATTCGTACCAGCGCACCCCGGCCTGTCCGCCGGTGGCCGTGGTCACGTGATTCACGTACCAGTGCTGCTGCGGCAAGCGTCCGGCGTGCGAGCCGACGTTGGCCAGCGGCCCATCGTCCCAGTAAGCGAAGCGGTACATCAGGCGGTCGCCCAGCGAGTCGAGCACCACCGATGTGTCTTTCTGGGGAATGCAGGGGTGCGACAGTGCGGGACAGAGCGGCGTGTAGGTGGGCACGGTAATGGGATTGGTGAGGCCACTGCCGGTGAAAGTTGACTGGCTGGGGTTGGCGAAATCGGGATGCGCAGAGTAGAGGTACAGGTGATCGCGACTGACGTCGATGTCGTAGCTGCCGATGAGGAACTCGTCCTGATTACCCGGCGGCGGAACCCGGGAGTCGAGATCGGCGGGCAGCAGGGCGAAGTCGTTGTCGGACAGCTGGAAACAAATTTGTTCGGCGGTGTTGTCACCGTGAATCAGCTTGGCGCTGTTGTAGGCGCAGACGTTGGCGCCGGCGAACTGTCCGGCGGGAAAGACGTAGGCGTTCTGGGTCTGGAAGTAGCCGCTGGGCCAGATGCCCCACTTCTGATAGTCGGGAAAATTGGTGATGGGGAACTGGTATTCGTAGTAAGTGCCGGTGGCGTCGGCGCTGGTGGAGACCGCGACGCACGCGTAGTACGGCGGCAGATAGCCTCCACTGCCTCCATTGAGATAGTTCTGCGAGAGCAGCCAGCGGTGGTTGGCCTTGTCCCATTGCGCGATGGGATCGCCGTCATTCTGCGAGAAGCACGCGCCGCCCAGCGCTTGCCAGATGACGTTGCCATCGATGGGTCCGAGTTCGAGCGCGCCGGTGCTCTTGTTGTAGACGGCGTACTCGTCGTTTACCCACTCGACCACTTGGGTGTCGCCGATGGCGGCATTGGTGTCGGGAGGCTCGCAGTTGCAGAAGGTGCGATCGATACCCATGACAGTTAGTCCAATGTTCAGCAGGGAAGCCGGGCCGGGGGAAGACTGCTCTACCGGGTCAGGGGAACGCTGAAGAACGCGGCCGGGATGAAAGTTGGGTTGGTGGATGGGCTCGATGGATTCGAAGCCGTAGTGCTCGCGAGGCGGCAGCTTGGCCAGCTCGCGCAGCGGCGGTGAGACGGCGAAGGCTACGGGGCGGCTGGACGTGGGCGAGGGTGAGTTCTGGGCTGACGCTGTGACGGCGGCAACGATTCCGAATAGCAGGATTGGGGCAAGTTTCATGAGGCAGGGTTCCTCCCGGCGTGGTAGTCCATGGTGCGACATAGTACTACAACGGCAGTTCAGTTCTGGTGAGATCCCTCGTCGGGCTGAAGCCCTTCTGGCGATGACAAAATGTTTGGGTGATGGGCACGGTTCTACCACTGCGCAGGAACCGCAGGTCCTTCGACTCCGCATTCGCAAAAGGCACGAATGCTCCGCTCAGGATGACAATCAAAAATAATGCAGATGCGTTGTCGGGCTGAAGCGACCCTTCTGATAGCCGAATCTGGCTGCGGAAGGAAAAACCCCGCCCGGGCGACAGCAGCCTGGACGGGGTGCCTTACGGAGTCGTTCCACATTGAGGAGTGGGGCGATGCGGGACGCCTGCACTCCTGACGTGGGCCGACTCCTACTTCGACTTGAAGCCCACTACGCCGCACTGGCCGGAGTAGAAATAGTCGAACGCCATCAACGGACGACGGCCGGTGTTGACGAAGATGTTGGCGTCGTTCACCCACTCGGCGTAGGTTGGCGCCGGGCCACTGGGTTGCGCCGGCGGCTGCACCGCGGTGAAGTCGTAGCTCATCACCGGTTGATTCTGATTGCCCGCCTGGATACGCATGCCCAGTCCGCTGGGGACTTTGCCGTTGTTGTCATACGAGCCCGCGGGGCGCTCGCCGGAAGGCAGGTCGATGAACATCTCACTGATGCCCACGTCGAGCAGCAGATTGCCGCAGAACTGCGGACTGCCAGGCAGGGTGGTGAACTGGTAGCAGCCGGGCACGGGGTTCCAGTCGCCGATTACGCCGGCGCTGTTGGGAGCGAGGGTGTAGGTCTTGAATCCGTAAGCGTTGTTGGGGGTGATGCCCAGGTTCACGCCGCTGGTGGACAGTTCGTAGCCTTCATTGATGTCGGTGCCGTTGGCGGCATCGGTCAACTCAAGGAAGGCGTTCTCTGAGGGCGAATCGAACAGATCGCCCGGCCCGGTGGTGTTGCGGTCAAAGCCCACGCCCAGATAGTGCAGGTCGGCGTGCTTGGGCGCATGGCACTTCGGGTAATTCGGATGGCAAGTGACGGCGTCAACGGCCAGCACCAGGATGGGATTGCTCTGCACGTAACTGCCGTCCTTCAACTCCACGCTGACCGGCGCCAGGTAATAGTTGCCGGTGAAGACGTAGCCGCTGCTGTCGTAGAACTTTTGTCCCGGGGCGCCTGGACCATGCACGTTGTCTCCCAGGATGAGGTCCGACTTGGTGACGATGACGCCCAGCGAACCGGTATCGATGGTGTAGGTGTGGAAGGTCTGGGGATTGTCAGCACCCACGGTGGCCTGTACCTGGATGGCGCTGGGCAATTCGCCGGTAACGTCGAGGGGGAAGGTCTTGGCGCCGTAGCTACACGCGGGCCGGTTCTGATGGACGAACAACGTGGTGCCCAGCGATGCTCCGCCGGCGGGGTCGTCCATCCACGCGGCCAGTTCCATGCTGTTGGGGAACGCGGCGCCGTTGTAGTTGAAGTTCACCGTAGTGTAGGTGTCAGTGGTGCCCGAGGTGATGACGCTGTCGATTGGCGAAATGACACCGTTGGGTGCGCCATAGACGTGGACATGCAGCGGATGGGCGGTTGAGGGCAGCACGACGTTGCCAGCCGAGTTATAGATCGTGAGGTTGACGCTGGCCTGAGTCACGGCCGATAAGGTTGAGGCTGACTTGGGCGCCTCGCCGGTGGGGTTGTTGAGCAGGATGGCCGACGGTGAAAATGCGATGACACTGGGCGTCGTACCGGAATCCTGTGTGGCTGATTTGGGCGTTGCGCGCAGCGCGATGGGAAGCAGCAGGGGCAACGTCAGGTAAAGAACGCTGGCCAGGACCTGTCTGGTTGAGGCGGTATAGCGATGGGGCGCAAGAGAGAGCCCTTCACCGTTGAAATTGGTGGCCATAACGAAGGATGTCTCCTAGACGGAGTGGGGCACTGGGACGGGTGATCCCGCAGGCAGATTTTGTGATCCCCACGATTGAATTCGACGTAGAGGAGAGTAATGGCAATCTGGCGGTTGCTATTCCACGTTCTTGCGCCGGTTTTCAGGAAAGCGGGTGAAAAGTCTGCTCGCGACGACAACATTAAAGACGACAATTGTGTTTGGGGGAGGGGCACGACCGTACCACGGCGGAGGAACCGCAGGTCCTTCGACTCCGCTGCGCTGCGCTCAGGATGACAATCAAAAACAATGCAGGTGCTTCGGCTCTGATGCGCTGTGCTCAGGATGACAATCAAAAACAATGCAGGTGCTTCGGTTCTGATGCGCTGCGCTCAGGATCACAATCAAAAACAACGCAGGTCCTTCGGCTCTGCTGCGCTGCGCTCAGGATGACAATTAAAACAACGCAGGTGCTTCGGCTCTGCTGCGCTGCGCTCAGCATGACAATCAAAACAAGGGCTGACAGCCGGATGCCGATTGCTGAGCGCCAATCGCTGAGCCCTGACTGCTGAGTGCTGACGGCTGATTACTGACTGCTGAGTGCTGGCGGCTATTCCATCCCTAACTGCCAGAACAGGAATGAGTAGATATCGGTCCACTCTTCCACCAGCTTGGCGATGGGCTTACCTGCGCCGTGGCCTGCCTTGGGTTCGATGCGCAGCAGGATTGGATTGGGGCCGCCGTTCCTGGCCTGCAACTCGGCGGTCATCTTCTTGGCGTGCAGGGGATCGACGCGGGTGTCGGTGTCGGCGGTCATGAACAGCACTGCGGGGTAAGTAGTCCCGTCGTTTACGCGGTGATACGGCGAGTAGGCGTAGAGCCACTGGAATTGTTGCGCGTTGTCGGAGGAGCCGTACTCGGGAATCCACAGCTTGGCGATCTGGAAGTTCTGATAGCGCAGCATGTCGAGCAGCGGCACCTGGCAGATGACGGCGCGGTAGAGTTCGGGACGCTGGGTGAGCGCCGCGCCCATGAGCAGGCCGCCGTTGCTGCCGCCGCGTATGGCAAGATGCTGCGCGTCGGTGTAGCCCTCGCGCTGTAGATACTCGGCTGCCGCAAAGAAGTCGTCGAAGACGTTCTGCTTGTGGTCGAGCATGCCGGCGCGATGCCAGTCTTCCCCGAACTCGCTGCCGCCCCGCAGGTTTGCCATGGCAAAAATGCCGCCGCGATCGAGCCAGGGGAACAACACCTTGTTGAACTCGGGAGTCATGCTGACGTTGAAGCCCCCATAGGCGGTGAGCAGCGTGGGGCTATGCCCGGTGAGTCCCAGTCCCTTGCGCATGACGAGGAACATGGGAACGCGGGTGCCGTCCTTCGAGGTGAACCAGACCTGCTTCGTCTGGTAGCTGGCGACGTCGATGCCGGTGTCGACCGATTGCCATACGCTGCTGTGCCTGCTGGCGATGTCGAAGCGGTAGATAGTGGGTGGAACGGTGAACGACGAGAAAAGGTAAAACGCGCTGGTGCTATCGTAGTCGCCGCCAAGGCTGGAGATGGTGCCCAGGGCGGGGAGTTCGACGTCGCCGAGCGGCGCGCCGTTGAGCGAGAAACGCTTGAGCAGGGAATGCGCGTTCAGTTCGTAACGGGCGAAGATCTGGCCACCGATGATTTGCAGCGAGGTAAGAACGGCGTCCGACTGCGGGACGATCTCGCGCCAGTTCTCGCGTTTGGGGTTGGCCGCCGAAGCCTTGAAGACGCGAAAGCGCGGCGCGTCTTCATTGGTGAGGATGTAGAGATCGCCGCCGTAGGGCTGGACGGTGTAGAGGAAATCCTGGCCGGTGGTAATTTCAAGCGGAGCGGAATCGGCCGTGACGTCCTGAAGGTAGACCTGGCTGCGGGTCCAACCCTGCTCGACCATGATGCTGAGCCAGCGGCCATCGTCGGAGAGCCAGACGTTGGGCCAGTCTTCGGGCTCGCGGCCTTCGCCGAAGATCAGCACGTCGTGCGCGGGGTCATCGCCGAGCGCGTGATAGAAGACGCGGCGGTGATACATCTCTTGTCCGGCGGGAACGTCGCCGGGCGCGGGGTAACGAGTGTAGTAGAAGCCGCTGGCGTCGGGCTTCCATGCCAGGCTGGCCGCGCGGGTGCGGGCGATAGTGTCGGGCAGCAGCTTGCGGGTTGCGGTCTGGATGACGTGCAGCGTACTCATCTCAGAGCCGCCCTCGGATATGCCGTAGGCGACGAACTGCCCATCGTGCGAGGGGTTCCACCAGTCGATAGCCACGGTGCCGTCCTGGGCAAGCAGGTTCACGTCGACCAGGACCTCGTCGCGGCCGTCAACGCCCTGGCGGACGTACAGTACCGGCTGGTTCTGACTGCCCTGGCGGCGAGTATGGAAGTAGTAATCGCCGGCGACTTCGGTTCCTCCGAGGGTGCCGATTTGCAATAGCTGTTGCAGGTGGCGGTGCAGGCGGTCGCGGCCGGGCAGTGGGTCAAGGACGCGCCGGGTGTAAGCCAGTTGCTCGGCGACCCACTGCTGCGTCTCCGCGCTGGAGCCGTCTTCGAGCCATTGATAGTGGTCGACCACCGGGTGCCCGTGGTAGTGGGTGGTGACGGTTTGCTGCCGGGTGATGGGAGGCTTGGGTATCGTCATGGGATTTCGTGTAGCACGTGCGCGGCTCGATGGGCTCGCGGCAAGCGGGTCAACCTGAACAAACCAGGCTTCTGGCACGCAGTTGCGCACGCTGCTGCGGCTCAGCCGCTCCGGCCACGCTGCGCTGAACTCAATCATGATAGCAACGGTTGGCGGGTGGTTTGAGTGGGCGCTGACGGAAGTTGGTGTGGCGGCGCAGTGCGGCGGTCGATAGCGCCTTGCTCTGAGCGCCGGGCTTTGACGCAAGCGGCGCAGGTCGTTACAATACAAGTACAATTTGCAGCGCTGACGGCAGCGCACAGACACTCCTCAGTAGCTCAATGGCAGAGCATCCGGCTGTTAACCGGAGGGTTGTAGGTTCGAGTCCTACCTGAGGAGCCATTCTTTTCTTGCACTTGGGCACTTCCTCTGTTGCCTCCTGTTCCCACTGTGCCCATTTTTGTGCTCTTTCGGCATCGAAAATGGTCTCATTCGCTAATTTCTCTACTGCCTGGCTGCGTGAAGTTTGACCGATATGGCCGTAACGCTTGGTCATGCGAATTGCCTTGCTTGCGCTACATCCCATAATGCCTCCAACCCCGCTGAAACGAACACCGGCTTCGAGCATTCGAGTGAAGCCGGTGTGGCGTAAATCATGAAGGCGACAAGTGCGCCGGCGCGCGAAATGCGACTTAAGGGTGTCCGCGAAAGGCGTGTGAGAATCAGGTGTAAAATGCCCCAAAGTTCGAAAGGGCAATTCGAATCATCATTGATAAAGGCAGCATTCGGCGCTTTGACGGAGAGCGTCACTGGCGCTTCGGCGGCGCTTAGTTGCTGCTTGGCCGAGCCGAAATGAACGTCCAAGGTCATGGAAACGACCACACCTATACACGACTGGAAGCGGGCCGAATCTCTCCTGACAGCGGAAAGGCGAACGTTGGAGATGATCGCTGGCGGAGCTTGCTTGAAAGACGTACTTGAGAATTTGTGCAAAGCGATTGACGCTCAGTCTCCAGGGGTCATGTCGTCGGTGATGTTGATGGACCCTGACGGGAAACGGTTGTGGCCAACCGCCAGTCAACGGGTTCCAAGGGAATGGATTTCGGCGATCACTCCGCTGCCAATCGGAGCGCGCATGGGCTCGTGCGGTACAGCCGCATTCCGAAGGGAGCGGGTAATTAATTCTGACATTGCCAGTGATCCTTTGTGGTCAGGAAGTCCAGCCGAGGAGTACCGAGAGATCGCCTTGCGCAACGGCCTTCGAGCAACCTGGTCTCAGCCTGTCATTTCGAAAAGCGACGAACTGCTCGGCACCTTTGCGATGTACTATGCCGAGCCCAAGAGTCCTAGCGCCAGCGATCTGCAATTGATCGAAGGAGCCGGCCACATCGCTCTCATTGCAACGGAAGCGGAACGATCCCGGGTCGCGCTCAACAATGCATTCGACGAAATTAGGAAGTCGAAAGCGCAACTGGAAACAATCCTTAATACGATGCCCACCGTCGCTTGGCGAGGCGAACCCGATGGCAGCATCAGTTATTTCAACCAGCGCTGGCACGAATACACGGGTCTTTCGCCGGAGGAGTCGCACGGGTGGGGATGGACAATCATCATCCACCCCGAAGATAAGCAACGGGCGATGGATAAGTGGCTGCTGCAGGTTCTGCCTTCGAGAAAAGCGGCGGAAATTGTAGCGCGTCTGCGCCGCTTCGACGGTGAATATCGCTGGTTCATGGTACGTGTTGAACCATTCTTCGACGAATCGGGGAATGTCATTCATTGGTATGGAGCGGAAACCGACATCGACGACTTGAAGCAGGCTCAAGTGAAGCTCCGACAGGACGAACAGGAACTTCGACGGATGACGGATGCCATTCCTCATGCCATTGTCGTGCAGCGACCGGACGGCAGCCCGATCTTTGCAAACCAAGTCATGCTCGAGTACACCGGCCTTGCGCTCGCAGACGTTCGAGCCGAGGGTTTCCGCGAGCGGGTATTCCACCCAGATGATCTGGAGCGAGTCCGGGACGAGCGCCAGACGGGCCCTCGCGACAGGGGAACCTTTCGAAATCGAACAACGGGCCCGGCGAAACGACGGGCGATATCGCTGGTTTCTGATCCGATACAACCCTTTGCGAGATGATCGCGGGCAGGTCATTCGCTGGTATGCGACCGGTACTGATATTGAGGACCGCAAGCAAGCCGAAGAAAAGATGAGGAACGAGAATCTGGCGTTGCGCGAGGTAATCGCGGATTCGGCGATGGTCGACGAAATCGTTGGGTCTTCCGAGCCTTTTCGTCGCGTATTGTCGCAGGTAGAGAAAGTGGCGCGAACCGATTCCACTGTTTTGATATTGGGCGAAACGGGAACAGGAAAAGAACTAATCGCCAGCGCCATACACAAGCGGTCAAACCGATCCTCCCGTGCATTCATTCGGGTGAACTGCGCGGCGATTCCGTCATCGCTGATCGCTTCCGAACTGTTCGGGCACGAAAAGGGCGCCTTTACGGGCGCTTTGCAGCGGCGCTTGGGGAGGTTTGAAGCTGCCGCCGGCGGTACGATATTCCTGGATGAGGTTGGGGACCTGCCCGGGGAAACTCAGCTTGCACTGTTGCGAGTGCTCCAGGAGCGAGAATTTGAACGCGTCGGAAGCAACCAGCCGATCTCCGTAGATGTACGCGTGGTAGCCGCCACACATCGTGACCTGAAAGCAGCCGTATCGGAGGGAACATTTCGTGCAGATCTATTCTATCGACTGAACGTCTTTCCCATAGAAATCCCTTCTCTTCGGGACCGAGTGGATGACATTCCGCTGCTTGTTGAATACCTGATTGAACGCTATGCGAAGAAAGCTGGGAAAAAGATCAGGCATATAAAGAAGAAGACCTTGGAACTTTTCCAGCGTTACGATTGGCCCGGCAATATTCGCGAACTGCAAAACGTTATTGAGCGAGCCGTGATCCTCTGCGATGGGGATGAGTTCGCTGTTGATGAGAACTGGCTAAAGGCGGAGTCAGTGCCTCCCCGTCCGACTGATGTATCCCCCATTTCCTTGGCTGAGGGCCAGCGCGCACTTGCCGAGCGCGAACGAGAGATTATCGAAGCTGCGCTGGCCGCTTGCAAGGGTCGAGTTTCGGGCCCGTCCGGTGCGGCTGCGAGACTTGCAATGCCGCGACAGACTCTCGACTCAAGAATTAAAGCGCTACAGATCAACAAGCATCGATTCAAGACGCCTTAAAAGTCTTCCATTTTGCCGAGCGGAAAGTCCTACGCTGCGCTGAAGACTTCCTACTCGCCTTCATTCCTAGTCCAGCGACGCCGATCCAGGCCAGCGAGCCGACCGCTGGAATCTTCGGGATAATTAACAACCAGCGTCGACCACATCGTCTTGAAATTTGTAATCGCCGCTCACTGCTTCCACAAGGTCGCCAGGAAGGTCCTTGATTGTCGACACTTGTCAACCGACTGATCAACTAACGCCAATTCCCCAAAAGATAACCACTCCGAGCACGAATTTTTCTTGCTGCCCTTGCACCGCTGAGACCTCAGCAATTTCTGTCAACCCAGCATTTGCGGTTTCGGCTGAGACCCGCAAGTTACTGAAATCTCGTCGCGAGGTGGGGGCCTGAGGGTGGCACATGTCGTGCACTAGCAAGTGCGGGAGCAATCAACAGGTACCGAATGTGACGTTAAGAATCGAAAGGACTCTCGACGGAAAGTTCATCGTTCTACGACTCAGTGGCCGTTTGCGATCTGACCATCTTGGGGAGCTGAAGTCGCTGATCTCAGACGGCAGTTCTGCTGTCGTCCTTGATTTGGACGACATCACGCAGGTTGACGTGGACGCGATTCATTTCCTGAAGAAGTGCCAAACAGAAGGAATAGAACTTCGGCATTGTCCGCCATACATATGCGAATGGATGGATAGGGAGCGAAACAGAGAAGGATGACGGTCTTTACTAACTTGGAAAAAACTGAACAAAGGAGACACAGATGAAAACAGGAAAAGCAGTTATCGCACCAGCAAATCGGCGGTTTAAACCGAGCCCGACGTTACCCACACGAAAGTTCAGCCTTTCGGGGTACTTCAACTACTGCAGCCTTGCATGCGCAATTCTTGCGACGGTGTTCTACTTCTCTTCAGGAAGTCGGGCCGTCGCGCAAAGCAGTGAGCCCCACAATGTCAAGAACGTGATTCTCGTACACGGCGCCTGGGCTGATGGGTCGAGCTGGTCGAAAGTAATCCCTCTGCTTGAAGCGAAAGGCTTGAAGGTGACCGCGGTGCAACTTCCGCTCACTTCACTCGCGGATGACGTGGCAACTCTCAAACGGGCCTTCGCGTTAGAAGATGGTCCCTTCCTGCTGGTGGGCCATTCTTACGGTGGCTCCGTCATTACGGAAGCCGGAAATGATCCTAGCGTCGCGGGCCTGGTTTACGTGGCCGCTTTTGCCCCCGATAAAGGGGTATCAACGCTGGATCTAATCAAGGCGAACCCAACTCCTGTAGGCATGGAACTCAGACCTGCTGGTGGCTTTTTTAAACTGTCTGATAAGGGAATTTTTGAAGACTTGGCTCCAGATTTGTCCAAGACGGACCAACTCGTGTTGAGTGCGACGCAGGGTCCGGCAGGCGGTGCCGCGTTTGGCACGCCAATCAGCACGCCGGCATGGCGGAATAAGCCATCCTGGTTTGTGATTGCCAGCCAGGATCGCGTCATCTCACCGAAGCTTGAGGAGGCTGAGGCACAAGAAATGAAAGCGAAATCGATCACGATTTCTTCCAGCCACGTAGTTTTGCTCTCGCACCCCGCCGAAGTCGCGGCCTTCATCGAGCGAGCGGCGCAAGGACCAAACACGGACTAAACCAAATGAGAAGGTCGGCGACGGGCCGCTCTGTTGGCGTCCACCGCCACCATCGGCCCGCCATACGAGAAAAGCCAACGAAATCAAGCCTGCTCTCATTTGCTCGGGCCAAGCGCATACTCGGTCGACTTCCGAGTGTTTGGACGTGAAATCGCCGCACCGCGATAATGGGATGAGGCCGTTAACGCGGAGGTAGACATTTTCCACTCAACCGGTGCGAAGCGACCCCCACGGTCTTGAGTGCGAATACGGCAGTCTTTCGAAGAACGAGCGCTGGGCCTACATGTGTCGGCGGCCAAGGACACCAGCCAGAACCCGGTGTCGAAGCCGGCGATGACGCCAAATTCAAGAGTAAGGCACGAGCCGCGTATCAGGATTTTCTTAACATCTGGAAAGATGCGGAGGTTCATCGCATTACGGGTGCATATATTGGATAGTTTGTCGGGCTGATCGAAGTCACCAGATGCGCACGCGATCTTCGGGCTTCAGGTAGAGGGTGTCGGTGGGGGCTATGTCGTAGGCCTTGTACCAGCCGTCGACATTGCGGACGGTGGCGCTCCGGTAGCGTCCCGGCGAGTGAGTGTCGGAGGCGATCTGGCGGCGCAAGGCGGCTTCGTCCTGAAGTTTGCGCCAGCGCTGCGCGTAAGCCAGGAAGAAGCGTTGCTCGCCGCTCATTCCACCTATAGTGACGTCGGGCTTGCCTCTCAGCGAGAGGAGGTAGGCATCGTGGGCTACCAACAGGCCTGCGAGGTCGGCAATATTCTCGGTCAAGACTTGCTGGCCGTTGAGGCAGACATCCGCCAGCGGGCAGTAGCGGTTGAATTGCAGCGCGAGTTTGGCGGCGGCGGCGCGGTACTGAGTGCGATCGTCTTCGGTCCACCACAGGCCGAGGCGGCCCTGGGCGTCGTAAATGTTGCCCAGTTCGTCGAAGCTGTGGCTGATTTCGTGGGCCATGCCGGCGCCGGCGGAGCCGTAGTTGGAAGCGGCGTCGCCCTGGGCGTCGAAGTAGGGCGGCTGCAAAATGGCGGCGGAGAAGAATTCGGCGTTGGGGCTGAACAGGATGACTGCTCCGGGGATTTGCGGATTGATGGGCCACTCGATGGGGTCAACCGGCTGGTGCAGCTTGGACAAGTTGCGCTGGCGCAGGAAGGCCTCGGCGCGCCGCATATTTCTGATAAGCGTCGCCGCGCACGATGTTGAGCGAGGAATAATCGATCCAGGTGTCGGGATAACCGAGCTCCACCTGAAGGGCAGCCAGCTTGGTCAGCGCTTTCTGTCTGGTTTCGGGTGACATCCACGACAGATTGGTGATGCGGGTGCGGTAGGCGGCGATCAGGTTAGCGAGCATGGCCTGGGCTTGCACCTTGGCTGCCGGCGGGAAGTAGCGTTGGGTATAGAGCTGTCCGGCTGCCTGACCCAGCGCGCCGTTGACGGCAGCGATGGCCGACTGGCTGCGAGTGGGCAGTTGCGGCGTACCAGCCTCGATCACACTGTAGAAGGCGAAGTGTTCGTCGCGCACGGCCTTAGGTAGAACGGCGGCATAGTGTTCGATAAGGTGAAAGCGGAGGTAGTCCTTCCACACGTCGGCACTTTCGCTGGCGACCAGCGCGGAGACGCCTGTCACCGCTGACGGTTGCCACACGATGAAGTCGCGCTGCCGGGCAAGCCCAGCGGATTGGAAGTAGGCGGCCCAGTCCATACCGGGAGCTTTCTGGTCGAAGTCGGTGCGCTTCCAGGGATTGTTCTGCTTGAAGACATCGGCGGCATCGGCGTCGGGCGCGAAGGCCTGCGCGATGCGGATTTCGAGCGACAGAATCCGGGTAGCCCTGACTTCAGTATCGGCAAAGCCGGCGAGCTTTAGGACGTTGGCGATGTGGGCATGGTAGTGAATGCGGAGTTCCACCATCTTGGGCGAAGGATCGAGGTATTCGTCGCGATCGGCAAGTCCCAGACCGCCCTGCCACAGATGAACCACGTTGTGTTCGGAGTCAGCAAAGCCCTGATTGATCCACCAGCCGAAGATGTGGTCGGCGTTGGTGGTGAGTCCGTCGACTTCGCTACCCAAAGTTGTGCCCAGGTAGGCGGAGAGCGATGCCTTGCTGGCGATGGCGGCGATGGCGGCGAGCTCGCCGGCCAGCGGGGTGAGCTTCCTGGTCTCGATGGCATTCATGTCCATGAAGGCGGCGTAGTAGTCCCCAACTTTCTGCGTGGTACTGCCCTTGGGCGCACCGGCGGCAGCGGCGGCTTCTATCAGGTCCTGCACGCGTTGAGCGGTTTTCTGCTTCAACTGGGTGCGCGAGTCGTATCCGGGCTGGCCAGATGACTTGGCCACAGTGCCAAGCCAGAGGTTGTTGGCGTAGCCATAGAAGTCGTCGCCTGGTTTGATGGCGGGATCCACGCCGTCGCTACTCGCGTTCTGCGTAACCTCTTGCGCAAACATGGTTGCGGGCAACAAGAACATCACGGAAAGAAGGAAGAGTGACGCTGCGGGGCGGCGCGCAAAGTTGATGAGGAGGCGATTGCCGGGCAAATGTCGATTTGCCGATCTGAGTGGGCCAGCGTGTTTGAGCTGCATGGTATCTCCAGCGCGAGGCGTAGGGGCTGATGCTGCTGAAGTCAGACGTAACCATAGCGAAAGGGATACAGGCAGGATGGACGTTTGCGGACTTTGCTCCCGGAGGTTTTTTCAGTTGATGACCCTTGGGTTATTCCGCCGAACGCATTTTCCGTTTCGATCGCGATGGGCAAGGGAAGTAGAAGGCTTCCGCGAGCCGATGCCGCTGCATTTCCCAACCAGTTCAGCCGCTGGTTATTTCATGAACTTATAGCCCGCGCCGTGGACGGTGCGGAAATGAATTGGGCTGGCCGGCTGCTTCTCGAGCTTCTGGCGGAGGCGAAGAATGTGGGTGGCGATGGTGCGCGAGCTGGGATAGTTACGGTTGTTCCAGACCTCTTGCAGCAATTCGGTATCGGAGATTACGCGGCCATCGTTGGTAACGAAGAAGCGCAGCATCTTGAATTCCTGCGGCGTGAGTTGCACGGCGACGCCCTCACGGGACACCTCCATGCTGAGGAAATTGACTTCGACATCGCCGAAGCTGAAACTGGCCCCGATGGGATGGTCCTTCTGATTGATCCGCCGTATGGCGGCGCGGACGCGCGCAAGAAGTTCGCGCGGGCTGAACGGTTTCGTGATGTAGTCGTCGGCACCCAGTTCCAGCAACAGCACTTTCTCAACTTCCGCTTTAGCCGCGCTCAATACCAGGATAGGCACAGTCGCTGATCGGCGCCGAATTTCGCGGCACAAGTCGTGGCCCGCCGTCCCGGAAACGCGTGGTTCCAGAATCACCACGCGCGGCATTTCCGTGCTGAGAGTGGCGATAGCGGAATCGCCGTCGGCAGCCGTGGTCACCTCGAAGCCCGAGCCGGCTAAGGTCCGCCGCAGAAGCTTCTGGACGGCTGCATCATTGTCGACGACGAGGATCCTATCCATTGCGAAGTTCCTTGGGGCCAGCGATCAGCGACCTGAACTCACGACGGCGAGCTGCGGGAGTCAGGACGGTAAAGCGAGCAAACACAACGCCGGCAAACCGGGTCTTCGCCGACGTTGAGCCCGCTACGAAAGTTGCGGGCGTCGGGTGAGTTGATGATTTCGTCCAAGCTGGATTGATGAATGCTGCCCAGCGCGGGGTGAAAGAAGCAGGGACGCACCTGTCCGTTGGCCTCAATGACGGCGGAGACCCATGGTGCATTGCATAGGGGCGACTGGTGCCGAGCCTGGCCCAGGTGCGCCTGGAAGTGAGTCACAATCCTGCGCAGCTTGTCGGGGCTCTCGGCGATGTAGCCGTGGTCAATGTCGAGGGCAAAATTGGCGATGAGTTCGTCGACTTCGGTTGCCAGCAGACGAATCTCGTCTTCCGATAAGGCGATTTCGTTTTGGCGGTCGCCCGGCCATACCAGCGGCCGGTTGAAGGCGGTCGATGTGAGGTCGGCGGCAAGAAAGGAGATTCCGTTGAAACCGGCGGCCCTGGCGCTGAGGACAGTGTGGCGCAGGTATCGATAGTTAGCCCTCTGCACCGTGGTGCGGGCGGTAATCCGCATTTCCGGGCACAGCTCGCGAACCGCAGCCACGCCGGATTGAATGAGGTCGAAGGCGCCTGCGACGCGGCGAATGGCATCGTGCACGGCTGGGGGACCATCGAGCGAAAGAATGATGTCGTCGAACAGGGCGGCCACCTCCGCGGCCCGGCGCGCAAGGAGCAGGCCAGTGGTGAGCAGCGTGAGGCGTATGCCGAGTGCGCGAAAGAAAGCGCAGAGGGCGACAAGATCACCGTGCATCAGGGGCTCGCCGCCGGAGAGTACGACCCACTCGACACGCAGGCGACGTAAAGATTCGCGATGCCGCTCCAAGTCACGGGCGCTGATTTCCGTGCTCTCTTCGCGCTTCCAGATATCACACATGACGCAGCGGCAATTGCAGCGGCTGTGGGCATTCAGCACCAGAACCGGCAGGGTAGCGACGAAGTGCGGGTCGCGCTCCATCATGAGGGTCGGCTCACAGCCAGGCTGAGCTAACATGCCGCACCTCCTTGCCGCCGAGTTTGATGTCGCAGCCAAGCACCCGCTGGGCCTCGCTAAACAGACGGCCAAGCGGCGCCCGGATCCACCGCAAAGTGGAGTCGACAGCCAGCGGCAGCAGACCTGAAGTCAGCCTGCCAGGCAGACGTTGCATCACGTTGTGGGAGGCGAGTTGCACCCGACCACGGACCAGCACAAGTTCCACATCCTGTGTGGTTAGGCTGGCTAGAGTGTCGGCGGGACTCAGGCCGCGATCGCGCACCGCGATGAAGTCAGCAGCTACTCCGGCGCGAATCGTTCCCTGCCCATCGCCCAGGCGAAAGGCTAGGGCGGCGCGGTCGGACACCATGCGATAAGTCTCGCCGGCGGGAACTCCGGTGTCGCGATGAGCGAAGCGGACTTCATCCAGCAGGTCTCCCGCAGCGGTGAGAGACGAATCACTTCCCAGTAAGACCTGGTGCAGGGCAGCGATGGTTTCCGCCGTATGCGTCCGGCCGAAGAGAAAACAGTTCGAGGTAGGGCACCACACCAGCGTGGAGGAGCGCTGGTTCAGCAAGGCGATGCCTTCGGGGGACAGCGCTAAACCGTGCACCAGGATGGAGCGCTCATCGAGTGCGCCCAGGCGATCGAATTCGAAGATCTCGCGGGCTGCGGCGTCGTCCAGACCTTCACAGGCGTGGGTGATGAATGGGACATCGGGTGGCGTAGCGTGAAAGCTGCCGGCGAAATCGGGATCGATGGCGAGCGAGTGCGCCCATCCGAAATTGCTGATCACGCGCACCGGAAAATCGTCGTCGAAGAGGTGCTGTGACAGCGGATTGTGATGGCAGACCGTGGTTACGCCGCACAGCAGATTGCGAATGGCACCCCACCACAGACGCACATCCTTGGGGACCGTCTGGTGTTGAGCAATAAGGTTGCTGTCGTTCTGGTGAATGTCGGTGGCCCAATCCTGGCAGTTGGCGTAAGGGCCTCGGCCGAGATTAGGGTACAGGCCGAACTCCAGATGATCGTGGGCATTGATGAGCCCCGGCAGGAGGAGATAGCCAGTGAGGTCGATCGACTGGGTGGAACGTGGGTAAGAAGGAGCAGGCAGACGGCGCGAGGTCGCAAGAGAGGCGATGCGGCCCTCGCGAATCTCTAACGTTGTACCGATGGCGGCCTGCTCATCCAGTGCGACACGTGCGGAGCGAAATGCGAGCCCGGAGTCGTGAGCGTGGTTGGCGGAAGTGGTGCAGAACTGGCGAGCCGCAGGCCGAAGTTCCAGGATATAGATCGCGGGTAAATTGTCGGTGGCGGATAAGATATCGAGCTTGCCGGCGGAAAGAAGAGTATTCGCTTCGGGTTGGCCGAACGGCGGCTCGATCAGGGAAATGACCTCAAGTCCCGCCGCGGCGAAGCAGGAGAGCATTTTGTCCAGGGAGGTCGCAGGGGTACGGAGCTCGATGTGTGTAGCCCCGGCGACGAACCCGCGCTTCCACCCGCAGGCGGCAGCCGTCTCCGGATGCACATCGGAGAGAAATACTTTTCCGTCGGAACGTACCGCGCGGCGGAGCTCAGCAGTGAAGCGCGCAAGATCCTCAACGTAGCTAGCGACGAACGATGCCAGAACGACGTCGGCGGAGGCGTCGGAGACGGGCAACGCACAAGCGTCTCCGGACAGCAGTCGCGCACGGCCGGCAAGTTTCCCAGCGGCGTGCTCCAGCATTTCCGGGGACGGATCAACGCCCGTTAGGCTCGCCGGGGACGACGAGACCATTCGGTCCAGCCAGCGGCCGGTGCCGCAACCGACATCCAGAACGTCGCGGCCGCGGACGTCAGGCAGTAGAAGCGACAGGATTCGCTGCTCGAGCGAGAGCATGGGGTTGGGAGTGTCGTCGTAGGTGTTGGCCCAGAGCGCAAACTGTCGCGCCTGCGGCTGTTTGCTCGACGGCACCGGGATGTTCGCGCTCGTAGTCATCGCAGGACTCAAAGGCTCTCTTGCTTGGGGCGGCGCAAGTCGATGAGGCGCTGCGCCCAGCGCAATTCGTTGGGGTGTCCGTAAATCTGCGAAGAGTAGCGCCAGGCGCTTAGGCTCTTGAGCAGCGCACGGCTCCAGCGCGGGGCGCGAACGTCCTGCACCGTGGGCCAGCGCGAGCTAACGACGGTTTCGAAGTTGTCGATCAGGTCCTTGGTCTTGCGTTTCAGCCAGGGGGTATTGGGATCGATGCGCAGGGTGAAGTCCATCCAGCGGCGGGTAGCCCACTCTTCCGGCGACGAAGGGAACTCGATCTGGTTGTCGATTTCGCCGTACATGGTCCCACGTTGTGGCACCGGCGTGTAGTGGTAGATGATGATTTCCGCGCGGGGATCGAGCCGCTTAATCCGGCGTATGAACTGGAGGGTTTCGCGGGTGTCGCGTTCGGGATCGCCGGGATTGCCAACCACGAAGGAGAATTCCGGGATGATGCCGAAGTTGCGCATGCGGCCGGCGACCTGCAAAGTCTGCTCGGTGGTGATGCCTTTCTTCATCTCTTTGAGCGCCCAATCGGAGCCGGACTCGGCGCCAAAGAAGATCATGGTGCAACCGCCGCGCCGCAGCGCCGCCAGGGTCGCATCGGAGTAACGCGACATGACGTCGACGCGGGCCTCACACCACCAGCGGAGGCCCAGGGGTGCGAGGCGATCGGCCAAATCGCGCGCCTGATCTTCGCGCAGGAAGAAGTTCATATCGTAGAACTGCACCGAGTCAGCGCCATACTTAGTGGACAGGTGGCCGAGGATGGCAGCGGTGCGCTGGGGGCTCTCGAAGCGCTCCCTGGAGCCGAAAGCAGCGTGCACTCCGCAGAAGCTGCAACGGAAGGGGCAGCCGATGCTGGCGTGATGCACCGCGGTGCGCTTGCCGAAGAACGAGGGACGCAAGTAGCGCTCGACCGGCACGCGATGAAAGGGTGTCCAGGGAAAGGAGTCCGGGCCCTTCATGGGCCGTTCCTGGTTATGACGCGTGAGGCCGGACACGTCCTTGTAGGAGATACCCGGAATGGTGTCGAGGTCGCGCCGGCCGCGCAGCGCCTCCAGCAATTCAAGCAGCGTGTGTTCGCCCTGACCACGAACCGCGTAGTCGACGTAAGCGGTATTTAAGGTGGCGTCGGGATAGGTGGAGGGGAAGTAGCCGCCCCAGATGATGGGCACATCGGGGCGCAAGCGGCGGATTTCGCGGCTCGACTCCATGGCAGCGGCCATCTGGGGACCGGGCATGCAGGTGACGCCCAGCATCTCGACGTGGTGCTGATCGATAAGTTGAAGGATGACCGCGGTAGGGTCGTTCTCAATGTTGCCATCGACGATGGCATACTCCTCGCGGCCTTCGAGCACGGCGGCCAAAGCGAGCACAGATAAGGGCAGACGGCAGTTGCGAGGCCGCGTGGCGCGGGGATTGAACAAAATGATCACTTAGCTACCTCGGCAAGGTAAATACGGAAGTGAGAAGGTTCACGCTTGCCCTTTAGCCTCGCGACGAAGGGGCGCATTGCCCAACTCAGCCCATACGACGGGGTATGAACCTGCCAGCGAAGGCCGAACTGGTCCGCCAGAGCAGACAAACGGGCGTCCGTGAGGAATTCCAGGCTGGCTATGCTATCGGAAGGGAAGCCATAACGCAGGGTAAAGGCCTCGCGGCGTTCCGCCAGCATCTGTTGGCCACTCTGTTCGCAGCTGTACCACGCTGTGTCGGCAATCATCACGGTTCCGCCTGGACGCAGGCAGCGAATCGCTTCACCCAGCGTCTCGGCGTAATCCTCGGAGTAGTGGAACGAGGCGTTGAAGATGGCGAGATCAAACTGGCTGTCGGTGAACGGCAGGCGGTCGAGTTCTGCCTGAAAGCGGGGAAAAAGGGTCCGCATCCCTAGTTGGAAATGGATGGCGGCGGCCAGACCATCGCGCTCTGAGGCAATAAGATCGACGGCGACGGGCCGATGCTGGCGCTGCGCGAGGCGGTAGCTCATCCAGCCGTTTCCGGCGCCCAAGTCGAGGATGGCCATACTCCGCGGCTTCCTGGCTTCCAGTGCCGGCAGGAGGATGGTTTCGATATGCCGGTAGGTACGCGCCCGAATGGCCCATTGGGCCGCATTGTGACCGGAGAGATCGTGATAGGGAAGGGCGAAGTAATACTCGGCCCGTTCGCTGCCGCGACCTTCCGCCTCGCGGACCGCCTGATATTCATGCATGAAGCGGGCGAAGCGCGCCAGGCGCGCGGGTGGCAATGCCCTCCAGATACCTTCGTCGTTCAGCATCTGGAAACGGCAGGCCAAGCAGGAATACAGAAACTCCGGGGGGAACTCGTCGTCGCGAAGCCGTCCCAGGTAGACCCCACATTGTGGGCATTGCAGGCTCAACTCGGCCGGAATGCTCAGCAGGGGCGCTCGGGTTGCGGGCGAGCTGGTGGGGGCGCTCATGCAGTTGTCCTTTGCAGCGTCAGCAGCATGTGATCGCCCATGGTCCGGCATAGCGGCCAGCCGGCGATGACGCGGTCGGTGGCCTGCAACCTGTGGATGAGACGCGGGTGCCGGCGCGCCAAGTGTTCAACGTAAGAAGGAGGCACGGCGACGCCGATGCCGCGACAAGACCGCAGAGAGAAATACGGATGAAACATTTGCCGTATATCTCGCAATGTGGGATATAAGACGGGCAGCGAGATGTCACCTAAAGCAGCGGTGACGTGGCCCTTCCAACGCCGAAAGGCCTGCCGGGGCTGACTGTGAGCCAAGTACCACAATGTCTCCCACAGGCAGAAGCGGGTGGAGAGGCACAGGAGGAGCAATCCGCCGGGCCTGACGAGCGCGGCGAACTGCCTGGCTGCGTTGGGCAGGTCGGCAACACAGTTCAAGCCGGAGAAGTTTGACAAGATGCCATCAAACGGGCCGGCGCTCTGTAGCTCGCCGATACGCTCCGTGGGCAGGAATAAGAGCTCGACCAGGCCACCGCCCGGCTCGTGTACGGTGCGACGCGCGGCCACGGCAAGCATGCGTTCCGATGCGTCGCAAGCTGTTATCGACACCCCAAGGCGGGCCAAGAAGAGCGCGTCCTCGCCGGTACCGCAATTGAGCTCCAGCACATGGTCGCCGCTGTGAAATTCCTGGCGCAGGACACTCCATACAGCGTCGCGTTGCGCACGACCAATCACGGAACGCGTGAACAGGTCATCGTAACGATCGGCGATGCTGTCGAAAGCTCTGCCGGCTTGGTTCGATGCGATAGCAGGGAAAGTTGTCAGGCTTCTACCTCCCTGTAGGACGACTCCAAGCCCAAGCGGCTCGCCTGGATCTGCGACTGGAGGCTGGCGATAGTGGAAGCGTCCGACGGATTTCTGTCCCCCATGCGCGACAGTTGCACTTCATCGCGCAGCAGGCGGTCGGCGTATTCATAGAACCTGCGGGAATGGCGGCCGGCGATTTTCAGTTCGCGGTCGGAGCTTTCGGCCCACGGCTTGGCCTGCACCAGTCGGTCTTGGGTGGCTGCGTAATACGGCGTTCCCTTGATGGGGTAGGCGACAGTAGTGAAGAAAATGTCGGGCTGCGAGCGCTTGACATGCGCGATGGTAGCTTCGATGTCGGGGAGTTGTTCGCCTTCGTAGCCCCACATGAGGAACATGCCGCTCTGGATACCTCGGGAGCGGCTCAACTCGATGGCCCGCTGCACTTGTTCCACGTTTACGCCACGATCCATGGCGTCGAGAATGCGCTGCGAACCGCTCTCAGAACCGATCCATATGCGGAAGCAGCCGAGTTCGGCGAGCAGGTCGAGCATCTCTTCGTTCAGGCGGTCGGCGCGCGATATGCATTCAAAGGGAATGCGCAGGCCGCGGCGCTTCATTTCCGCAGCATAGTTGCGGATCCAGCCGTGATGGATGGTGAAGACGTCATCGGCCACCCAGGCCATATCGGGCGAATAGCGGTGCAGCAGCCACTCGACTTCGTCGACCACCAGGAGCGGATTGCGCCGGCGGTGGGTCATGCCGAAAACCTGATGGCTGCACCAGCGGCATTTATAGGGGCAGCCACGCGCGGTGATGAAGGACACGGAGCCCTGGCCGTGCGCGTCTTTCCAGGTTTTCACGTACCGCGGGATATCGATGGCGTCGCGCGCAGGCCAAGGCTGGGCATCAAGGTTGGCGATCTGCGGTCGCGGCTGCGTCTGGCGTACGGTTCCTGCTTCATCCAAAAAGGCGATGCCCGGAATGTTGGCGATGGCGTCGCCGGCGCCGGCCCGCAGCGCGCACAACAGCTCCTCGATCGTAAGTTCGCCTTCGCCGAAGACCACGAAGTCGGCGCCTGCCTGGAGATATTCCTGGGCGTAGGCACCGGGTTCCGGGCCGCCGACAATGGTCCGCCAGCCGGCTTCGCGCGCCACCGCCAGGATGTCAACGACGTTCTTGCGCGTCATGAGGTTGGCATAGATGCCGAGCACCGAGGGCGACTGGTTGCGGAGGTGCTGAAACAGAAGGTCGCGGGTGGCAAAGGTGGTATCAAAGACATCCACGTCGAAGCCTTTGGCGCGCAGGTGCGAGCACAGATACAAAATGCCCAGCGGAGCGTAGGGCTTCAGGATCTGCAACTCCTTGGGATCGTCGAACATGAAATAGCCGTGAGTTAGAAGCAGCTCGGGCATTCAGGCCTCCCTCGCCGCGACGGTAAGCTGGCGTAACGGAAGGAATTGCGACTCAGTTGGTCCCGCGGCCTGCAGGCGCAAGCGGGTGGGGTTGGGGTTGCGGCTCAACGGTTCCAGCTCAGCGACTCTTTGCCACAATGTGGCAGGTGGCTCGACGACAGGGATGCGCCAGGAATCAACCTCGGCATGCAGAGCGTCCCGCAGCGCACGGTAGAACTCGTCGCTGTACTCTGCGGTGAAGATGGCGCACAGATCGTCGCTGTCGGTCCAGTTGCGCTTGCGTCCGAGCTCGGCCTGTACGTTGTGGTAGAACGCGGTGTTGGGCAGGGGATAGGAGACAGAAACCCCAATGTCGTAGGGACGCGTGGCGCGGACCAGGGCGATGGTCTGCTGAATCTCGATCCAGGTTTCGCCGGGATAGCCGAGCTGGATAAAGTAGCAAGCGCGGATGCCGGCGGCCTTGAGTCGCAGGCTGGCGCTAACGACGTCCGACACCAGAAGCCCTTTGTCCATAGCGTCGAGGATCTTCTGGGACCCGGATTCGACGCCCATCCAGACTTCGGCGCAGCCGGCGCGCTGCAGGGCGGCAACGGTTTGAGGGGTCATCAGATCGGCGCGCGACTGGATCTTGAAGGGGAGGACGCAACCGCGCTTCTCCATTTCGTCGGCGAACTGCTCCGCCCAGTGGTGATTGAGGGCGAACACATCGTCGCTGAACCAGAGGTGCTGGGCGCCGTAGATTTTCTTTCAGCTCGCAGAACCTCATCCGCGACAGCGGCCGCGGGGCGAACGTGAAACCTGTCGCCGGAGATGGGCTTGGCGCACCAGTTGCAGCGATAGGGGCAGCCGCGGCTGGCAACCAGGTTCATGGAGAAGTATCCGTGAGCTTCGGTCCACGCGTCGCGATAAGGCGTGGTATCGACAAGGTTGCGCGCGGGCCGGGGAAGATCAGCCCAAGCAGTGCCCCGCACGGTGGGAGCGGTGCGGCAAAGCAGGTGCGAGGTCTTGTCCAGAGTGACGAGGCCGGCTACGTCGGCCGGCTTGCCGGAGTGAAGCAGGCTTTGGCACAGCTCAGCGAGGTTGTGTTCTGCTTCTCCAGCAAGACATAGTCGAGCGCCATGCAGCAGATAGTCTTCGGCGTGATCGGTGGCGTCGGATCCGTGCACGATGACCGTGGCTCCGTGTTGACGGGCAAGGTCGCTCATCCATCGGGCCAGCTCGCGCATGCGGGTGAGGCACATCTTGGAGAGAAAGTTGAAGTCGTCTTCGTAGATCGCCACCAGTTTGGGCGCGTGCCGCTGAAGAGCGGCGGGAAATCCGGCGATGGGGTCTTCCAGCATGGTGTCGAAGACTGCGACGGAGATGTCCTGCGCGCGCAGGACGGCCGCGGCATACAGGGTGCCGAGCGGCAGGTAAGGCTGCATCTTGCGTACCTGCTTGCGGTCGTAGGGCAGGTGATAAGAATGGGTCAGCAGGACGTCGGTCACCTGTCACCTCGCACTGGAAGCTGGTTCAACATGCGCTTGCCGGCTCCTTGGGCAGTTCCTGCCCGGTCACCAGCGAGCGGCGCGGCACCAGGCGTTCGGTGGAGCGGGTGAGCCATAACTCCCAGGGAAACGAATAGCGGCTGCGCCGCAAGCGCCAGCCGACGGGGGCTTGTACCAGGCGACGAACGCTCCGCCGCAAGAAACGATGTGCACCGCTCAGCGGCCGCTGCATCTGGTTGTTGAGGAGGAAATAGTCGAGCATGCGCTGCAGCCGCTCAAGTTCTTTGCCCTGCAGCCAGGGAAGCATGTTGGCGCCCAGCGGCATCTCCATCCACTCGCGCAGGGATTGGGGCTCGCGTACGCCCAGTTCGCGCAACTGCGGCCAGATGGGGATTCCGGGATAGGGCGTGAAGATGTTGGGCGAGAAGCTGACATTGCGGAATTGGCGCGCGATTTCGCTCATGGTGCGGAACGTGATGGCACGGTCCGCCTCGGTCTCGCCCGGATAACCGAAGATGAGATTGAAGGTGACGCGGATGCCGGCGAGTTGGGCCTTTCGCGCCGTTTCGAACATCTCGTCGACGCGCTGATGGCGCTTGTTCATCAGCTTCAACACGTGGCTCGGAGGTGGACTCGGTGCCGAAGCCCATGTGGGAGACGCCGCTTGTCGCCGAGCAGCCGTACTTCGTCCTCGCTCATGCGGCAGAGGAAGTCGGTGGATGCCTGGAAGGTCCAGCGGAAGCTGCACGCCCGAGTCGTGGATGCGCTTGCGCGATTGCGATGGCGCGGCGCAGGTCGACGGGAAAGTTGGAGTCGAGCAGGGCTACTTCCTGCGATGCGATAGCGCGTCACGAGGCCGGCGAGTTCGCCGGCGACGCGCTCGGCCGACAGCGCGTTGAAGCGCCGCTTGTAGAAAACCATGTCGGTGCAGTAGTTGCAGGCGTAGGGACAGCCAACGCTGGTGGCGTAGGCGAGTTTGCGAATGCCGCAGGCGCGCTCGTAGGCGTCGAAGTCGACCAGGTCGAAGGCGGGCGTGGGAAGCGAGTCCAGCGGCTGCACGCGGCGGTCGGGATTGTGATGAGCGACGCCATTGTGTTTCCACGACAGGCCTTGAATCGGTTCGAGCCGGCCGCCGTCGGCAAGCGCTTCGGCAATTTCCAGCAGGGTGAGTTCGCCCTGGCCCGCGGACCACGGCGTCGACGTAGGGTTCGTTGAGGGTTTGCTCGGGAAGCAGGCTGGGATGCCATCCGCCGAAGATGACAGGCAGGTTGGGATAGCGCTGCTTGACGGCGGTAGCGACTTCGATGGCCCCGTGAATCATGGGGCCGGTGAGCACCGAGATTCCCAGACAGAGCGCGTTGGAAGCTTCGCGCAGAATGCGGCTCCGGTAGTTGGCTTCGATGGCGGCATCGATGAGGACGACTGTGAAATTGGCGGCCCGCAGCGTGGCCGCCAGCGACAACAGGCACAGGGGCGCGCTCAGCGGCGGTCCGTCGTATGCGGGATAAAAGAGGATGACCTTGCCGCGCATCAGCAGGCCACCTGTTCTGTCGCAGGCTCCAGCCGCTTGGCGTCAACTACCGGCTTGGAAGCTTCGGCGGTGCGCTTCTTGAGTTTGTCATTGATCCAAAGTTCAACCGGCAGAGCATACGCGTCATGTTCGAGCCGCCAGCGAGCCGGCAGGGAAATGCATTTTTGGGCGAGACGAGTGGAGCGACTGCGGCGGTCGGCGGCGATGGGAACGCGATCGAAAGCGATGCGCAGGTAGTCGCGCATGACCTGAAGGCGGCGGTGATCTTTACCGTTGAGCCAAGGGAGCTTGGTGTAACGGGGAAAAAAGTCGGCCCATCCTTCGAAGGAGGTTGGGACCTCGATGCCGATCTCTTTGGTTCTTTCCATGATGGGAGAGCCGGGATACGGGGTGAAGATATTGGTCCAGAACTCGGCACCGGGAAGCGCCGGCAGACGTCCATCATGAAGCGCACGGTTTCCTGGCGCTCTTCCGGACCTTCCCCGGGATAGGCAAAGATGATGTTGAACGAGGGACGAATGCCCGCTGCCAGACAGCGCGCGGCACTTTCGATAGATAGACTCGAAATCCTGAAAATCCTTGTTCATGGCTTTCAGGATCTTCGGCGAGCCGGAGTCAACCCCCTGGCACACCTGGTGAAGACCGCTGCGACGCAACAGCTTCAGATCTTCCAGCGACAGGCTGGCGACCAGATTGGTGGTGGCCTGAATGCTCCATTGGAAGTTCGCTCCGGCGCGAACCAGTCCGTCAGCCATGTTGCGGGCACGATCCAGGTCGACGAGAAAGTTGTCATCGACAATCCACAGCATCTCCAGGTTGTAGCGGCGGGTGAGATCGACGGTCTCTTCCACGAACTGCTCTGCCGGCAAGCGCATTCCATTTGCGGCCGTAAACTCCAGCGTTGGTGCAATAAGCACAGTTGAAAGGGCAGGCCAGGCTGGAGGTATACATGGCCCACCGCCGTCCGCACAGGCGCTCATAGGCGTCGAAGTCGGCGAGGTGGTAGGCCTTCGGGGGCATATCGACCAGCGGCCGCAGCGGCCGCTCGGCAGTGAAAATCAGCTTGCCGTCACGCTTGAAACCGATGCCGGGGACCAGATCGGGCGCGGAGCGGCTTTCGATGTGCTGCACCAGTTCCAGCAGGGTTTCTTCGCCCTGTCCGCGGACGACATAGTCGACGAACGAAGCTTCGAGGGTCTGGGTCGGTAACAGCGACGGATGCCAGCCGCCCAAGATGACCGGGAAGTCGGAATTCCATTCCTTCAAGGCGCGGGCGATTTCAGCTGTCTCGCGAATCATGGGGCCGGTGACCAACGACATGCCCAGGCAGATTGCGTCGCGCGACTCTTCCAGCACACGCTGCTTGAAGTTGGGGGTGATGGTGGAATCGATGAGACAAACCTCGTAGCCGGCACGAAGCAGCGGCGTAGCTACCGCGAGAATGCCGAGTGGCGCGGTGGCCTCAGTACTGGCGAAAGATGGGAAGAAGAATACGATTTTTTTCTTCATACCGGCATTCCGTAGTGACCGCATATTAGTTTTTTGCCGGAGCGTGGGTTGTCACCGCCATGTCAACAAAATGTCATGTTTGTTTTGAGGACGACGTATCTCGGATGCTTCCGAGTTACAGTGACTTCCGTGATGCGAACCATCGATATCGACGAAGCGGCGCTGCCGGTTCGATTCCAGCTTCGGCTGGCGGGAACGACATGTCGGGTAGCGACTAACTCTGACGTTGTGGGGGAGTCGCTGCACAAGTGGCGTGACGGGGGGGCAGAAGTGTCGGAGAGCGGTTTTAGGTTGCAGGTGATGGTGAGACCGCAAACGGGAACGGACCTGAGCCGTCCGCATTTTCGCGGTATGGGGCACCTGGTGTTTGGGTCGTTCGGTCCCGCCAATCGATTCATCTTCGATTTGGAGCGCCGGACGGTGGTCGCCACGGTTTCCGAAGATGCCGCGCGTGACCCTCCCTTCTGGGACCGGCTGCTGTTGCCTATCGCCTTGGGAGTGCTGGGAGCCGCGATGGGCGTGGTTCCGGTGCATTCTGCCTGTTTGTCGGTGGACGGCGACGGGCTATTGATCGCGGGAGGGTCGGGTGCGGGCAAATCCACGCTTTCCGTGGCATTGGCGAAAAACGGCTTCGATTATTTGTCCGATGACTGGACGTACGTTTCGCTTGATGAAGGGCGGCTGGTGGCCCACGGAATGTCGGCTCCCGCCAAGCTGCTTCCCGATGCCGCTGACTACTTTCCCGAACTTTGCGCGTACCCGGTGGCGATGGCCCTGAACGAGGAACTGGCGTACGAGCTGCCTGCGGCAGATTTGGGAGCGAATGTGAAACTGAGCTGCCGCGCCCGCTGGTTCTTCTTTTTGGAGAGGTCGATGGAGGAAGGCTGCCGGTTGACACGGGTTTCGGCTGACGAATCCATGCGCTATGTGGAGCGAAGTGTGGAGCGGTTACCGGTTGAGTTGGCGCACATCGCCGAGGCGCGTGCGGCGATCGTTCGCCAGGTCTCGAGGCTGTCGTGCTGGAAGCTTGTCTATGGCGGGTCCCCGGAGGTTGCGGTCCGCGGCTTAGGGGAGTTTGTGGCACGACAGCGAGAGGCGGTGACAGTATGAGCGAGTGCGATATCGGGGTGCCGGATCTGTTGCGGCGATTTGTAGAGGCACCGTATTCGGTGCGAACGGAGGTTGGGGGCATAGCAGTGGAGTTGCAAACAAACGATCGCGAAATTATCTCCAGAGTGCAACGAAGCACACAAGATGAGTTATTCCAGTCGGCCAGTTGGTTACGGGTGAGGGTAATTCGCGACAGCTCCGCGCGCGACGAAGTTGAGGACAGCGTGCTTCTCCATGCCGGACCGGTGACGACAATGTTTGTTGGCATGGATACGGTGCTGGCGATGGACAGCGACCGTAGCGAAGTGGTGGGTTTTGTGGCTGTCAACATTTCCGCTGAGCGTCTGATTGAAGAACTGCTGCCCCAACTGCTGCGTGAAGGCTTGCGCGGCAGAATGGGGCACACTATGGATGCCAGGGCATGACTACGGCAGCCGAATCCGTGCGGCGCAACGCTTTCTACAGCGTGCTGGATTATGTTTCGCAGCCGGCGATCATGATTGTGGCTGCTCCCCTGCTGCTGCGCGAGTTGGGCGTCCAGCAATATGGCACCTGGATGCTGGTGAACTCTATTGCGGCAGCCGCCACCGGGTTAGGAGGCGGTTTCGGGGACGGGGCCACACTCTACACGTCGCGATACCGAGGCGTGGGAGATCACCAGGGGGCGGTGCGATCGCTGCTGGCGGTACTGGTGGTGAATTGCGCTTTTGGCCTGTTGTCGGGCGGGGCGATGATGGCGTGCGCGCCGTGGTTGATGAACCACGTCTTCAGCGTAGATCCAAAGTTTCGCGATGCGGGGATCGCGGCAGTGCGCATCAGCGCGCTGTTGCTGATGGTTCGCTTTGCGGAGTCAGTGTTCACGTCAGCAGTCCGAGGATGCGAGAGGTATCGCCCGGTGGTTGTGCTGTCAATGGGCGCACGTACCCTGGTGACGGTGGTTGCCGTAGTTCTGGCGTCGGGTGGTCACGGGTTGGTGGCGATACTGTGGGGGACGCTGGCCATCGGCGTTATCAGCCTGGTGAGTCAGGCATGGCTGGCGCACACTATTCTGAATGCCACGGGTCTGTGGCGGCGGGTGCGGATCGTAGAGGGTATCCGCGAGGTATTCAGCTTTGGGGCATATACCTGGCTAAAGTCGACGCTGGGCGTACTGGTTGGATATGGCGACCGCTTGATGGTGGCGGCACTACTGGGGACCGGGCCGCTTGCCTACTATTCTTTATGCAATCAGCTTACGCAGCCGATTCATTCGCTGATCGCCTCCGGCTTTAACTTTCTCTTTCCCAATCTCAGCGCGCAATCGGCTGCCGGACGCTGGTCGCAGACGAGGGCGAGTTATCGGGTGGCGGTGGTGCAGGCGACGTCGCTCGTCGTGGCCATCTGCGTGGCTATGGGATTCGGCGCTCGATGGATTCTGCATTACTGGCTGGGAGCAGCTTTTGCGTCGCAATACCGCAGCCTGCTGGTGAGCATGATCGTTGGCAACGGTCTGCTGGCCATCAGCGTGGTTCCCCATTATGCGGCGCTGGCGCTGGGTCGCTCGCGCGCCTTGATGTATGTGAATCTGATCGCGGGCGTGATGTCTCTGGGTTGCGGCTATCTTCTGATCAAGCATGTCGGATTGATAGGCGGTGGGCTGTCGCGCATCGCCGTGGGAGTGGCGTTTCTCTCCGTGTTCCAGATTGTTCACGCAGCGTTGCGTGATGCGCCACCGATGCATGACGCTGAAAAGCCAAGCCCGACGGCGGTTTCGGCGCTCGACTTCGCGCGGTGATGGTACGTGCCCCGGTTGATTTGTTCACAAAGCTGACGGCGGAACACAACATCGGCATTTGACAAAAAAGTGACAAATCAGCGATGGAGGCTTGACAACCTGAGAATCGTCGACCGCTATCGTGTGCTTACTCAAGATGCGCTAGACCCCGCGCAAAGAAGCGGACGCATCGCGAGGCAACAACGCAGACGGCAAGAGCAAGGCCAACAGCAGTAGTCGTTGCTTGACCTCTCCGGGCTGCACTGAAAACGGACGGACGCAGGTAGTCCACAGTGGTGCATTGGCACCGGGCAGGTCACAAGCTCCTAAGTGACAGGGCGAAGCTTACGGCCCCCAGTACGGACCATTAAGTCGCGAATTCCATGGAACCCACAATGGGCAGCATTACCGGAGAGAACAAGACGCTCATGGCCGGCGGCAATGTGTGTGAGCCTGCAGTCGTTGCTAGTCTGACAGAGTGGTATGCCGTGCAAACGCGGCCTCGGCACGAGAAGCGAGTGGCCGCCGACCTGCGGGCGCGCATGGTGGAAGAGTTTCTTCCGGTGCACAAATGCCGGCATCGGTGGAACAACGGGGTGGTTGCCGACGTGGAATTGCCCTTGTTCCCCTGTTACCTGTTTGCGAAGGTTGCGCCAACGGAGAGAGTCCGCCTGTTGCAGTTGCCGGGGGTGATTGGCTTCGCGGTGACGTCTGCCCATCCCACCGCGCTGCCGGACGGCGACATCGAAGCCATACGCGTGCTCACGGAACTGTGCCAAGCCGAGCCGCATCCCTTCCTGCACGAAGGCGATCGGGTGCGCATCGTGGCTGGCCCACTGGCGGGCATGGAGGGCATCCTGGCGCGGCGAAAACAGCAGTTGCGGGTGGTATTGTCCCTCGACTTCATCATGCGATCGATTGCCGTGGAAGTCAGTGAATTGGATATCGAGCCCGCATCCGGACGCAAGGCCAGCGCCTAGACGCTGAGAGCAACTCCGTCGAGTCTTACAACGTCGCATCCATTCTTATTCCCCGAAAATGAACCGGTCACTGGCAGCTGCGGTACTTGCGACGTTTCGCGACGGCGAGGCGAGGGAACATCATAGACGGTTCGAACCGTTTTCTGCTTATGACTGGCAGGCGAGTCTGCGTTGGCTGGATGCGAGCGGACTGGCGCTCTACTTCCTGGATAGAGTCAAATCGCTGGGCCTGCTGGATGCAATACCCCACACTCTGACAGCACAACTGGAGCAGCGCCAGGCGGACAACCGGCAACGAATGGCTTCGCTGTTCACCGACTGCATGGCGATAAACCAGGCGTTTCGTGAAGCCGGCCTTCGGTATGTCAACCTGAAAGGCTGCACCCTGGTTCCGGAATACTGTCCTGATCTCTCGCTGCGCTTTCAGATGGACTGCGATGTTCTGGCTGATCGCGCTGATGCAGAACGGTGTCGCGAGATTCTGTGCGGCATGGGATACCAATTACTGGCTGCCGATGCTGACGTCATGGAGTTCAAGAGCGATGCGGGGCACATACCGCATGTGCGAGACCTGTACAAGGCCAAGGAGCAGCGTTCGGTAGAGGTCCATCTGTGCAGCGGCGGGTGCGGCTTGCTCGAGCGCTCTGGCGCGATTGGGGTAAATGGCGTTGTTGTTCCGGCGCTCTCAGCGGAAGACATGTTTATCGCCCAGGCAGCGCATGTATTTCATCATGTGCGCAGCGAGTGGACCCGGGCCTCTTGGTTGCTCGAGTTTCAGCGTTTTGTCACCGGCCGGCGCAACGACTCAGCATTCTGGAGGGCGGTGGAAAGCCGCGCAATCCAAACCCCTGGTGCAGCAATGGCAGTGGGCGTTGCGGTGCGCTTTGCCGAGCGGGCTTTTGGCGAGTGCGCTCCCGACGAGTTGACGGAGTGGAACGAGCGGAGATTGCCTTCGGCGGTGAAGTTGTGGATCGAGCGCTACGCGCGCCCGATTCTGTTGTCCGATTTTCCGGGAAGCAAACTCTATCTCATCCTGGAATGCGAGCTCGATGGCGGGCAGAGCGTATCACGGACAATCCGCAGACGGTTGCTGCCGCTGCGAGTGCCAGGCCGGATCGTCGCAACGCCATCGACGGGCATCGCCCGGCGCGTGTTGGCGAAAGGTTTCCAGTTTCGTTACTTCTGGTTTCGACTGCGCTTTCACGTAACACAAGGAGCGCGCTACCTACTGGAAAGCCGTCGCTGGGAGCGGCTCTTGCGGCAGAGCGATTCCCGGGATGCCGGTCGCCAAACGGCATCCGCTGTCAGTGCCAATGATTGAGTCACAGCCCACGTTATTCGTTTTCGATGATCACGTCTCGGCGGTCGGTCGTACACCCATGACAACTCATAAACGTTTTCTCGTCGTCGCCAGGTTCTTCATGCTGATGGTCGTGGGCTGTCTGACGCCCGTGATCCACGCGCAGCAGCAGGCGCCCGCGTCGCTGGGCGCGGGGGCTGATAGCTCTGCGTCGGCCGCGTCAATGGGAGCGGCAAACGCGTTGCCGGCGGACCAAATCATCGAATTGCTGCGGCAGAAGCCGGAACTGATGGTCGATTTAAAGCGACTGGCGGCGGAGCAACTACAGTCGCAAGGCATGTCGATCCAGGAAGACTCGATCACCGACGAGATGCTGTTCAGCAAAATCGTGTCGGATGCAAGCGTGCGGTCGAACATCACATTGTGGCTGAGGGCGCGGGGCTACGTGACAGCGGATGACATCCAGCAGGCACGCGCAGGCGGGTCGGGTTCAGAGCAGGACAGCGAGACGCCGTCGGCATCTACCCGCGTACCGCTGGCGGCCGACAATCAACTGAGCCAACTGGCGGGAAGCCGCAGCGATTCCATGGTGCCAGGCACCACGCTGGGCGCCTATACCAGCGACCCGGAATCCTCGGATAGTGCGAACGGCGCCAGCAGTACCGATTTTCCGCGTCCGCGAACGCAGGCGGGCAGAACTGCCTCATCGTCTTCGTCGCCGCGCCCCGATAGCAAAGCGCCGGGCACGCCCGAGGTTCTGCACAGCGCGGCCCCGATGAACCTGATGGCGATGCGCGACTTGTACACCCAGGTCCCCGATCAAAGTTCGTCGCTCAAGCGCTTCGGTTCGGACGTGTTCCTGAGCCGGGGCATGGGAGCAAAGCAATCGTCGATCGATCTTGCGGTTGGGCCGGATTACGTCCTGGGCCCAGGCGACAGCGTCAACATCAACCTGTGGGGAGGATTGGCGCAGCAGTTTACGAGAGTGGTGGATCGGCAGGGCGAGATCACGCTGCCCGAGGCGGGTCCGGTGGTAGTGGCAGGACTCACGATTGAGCGCGCGCAGAAGGTGATCGAAGAGGCACTGGCGCCGCAGTTTCGCGATGCCAAGGTGGAAGTTTCCGTCTCGAAGTTGAGGACGATACGGATCTATGTTGTAGGCGACGTACAACGGCCGGGTGCTTACGATGTCAGCTCGCTGTCCACACCGCTGAACGCGCTTTATGCAGCCGGAGGCCCTACGGCGATTGGATCGCTGCGCATCGTACGCCACTATCGCGGGAAACAGCTAGTACGCGAGGTGGACCTGTATGACTTCCTGCTGCACGGCGTCCGTGGCGATGTAGAGCGACTGGAAGCGGGAGACACCATCCTGGTGCCTCCGGCTGGCGCGCAAGTCACCATCGCGGGAATGGTGAGACGTCCGGCCATTTACGAGCTGCGCACCGAAACTTCACTCTCCGAAGTGCTGACCCTGGCCGGTGGCGTCCTGGTATCGGCGCAGATGCGAGACATTCGAGTGGAGCGCATCCAGGCGCAGGAAAAACGGGTAACCGTCAGCGTGAACGTGCAGCCGGGGAGCAGTCCGGAGTCGGCGTGGAAAGCGGTTGAGGCGTTTACGGTGCAGGATGGCGACAAAGTGACAGTGGCGCCGATTCTGCCTTACAGCGAACGATCGATTTATCTGGAAGGCCACGTGGTGCGGCCGGGAAAATATCCCTATTCCGACAACATGAGCCTTAGCGAGATTCTGCGAACCTACCAGGACCTGCTGCCTGAGCCGGCGGACCGGGGCGAGATCATTCGCCTGCGCGCTCCGGATTATCGTCCGGAGATCATCGAATTCAACCTGCCGCAGGTGATGATTGGCAACCAGCCGATACACCTGCAGGCCTTCGATACGGTGCGACTCTTTGGCCGGTATGAGGTGGATGCGCCCACGGTCGCCATTCACGGTGAAGTGCGGCGTCCCGGGCAGTATCCGTTGCCGGAAGGTTTGACGGCGGCGCAACTGGTGCGCATGGCGGGCGGCTTCAAACGCAGCGCCCTGCTGGATGCCGCCGACCTGGCCAGTTACGAGATCAAGAACGGCGAAAAAGTTGTGGGCCAGCGGATGACCATCAACATTGGCCGAGCGGTGGAGGCCGGCGATTCCAGCGCCGATGTGGTGCTGAAGCCGGGCGACATCCTGACGATTCATCAGCTGTCGGGATGGAACGATATCGGCGCATCGGTGCAGTTGAAGGGCGAGCTTACGTATCCGGGCATGTATGGGATACAGGAAGGCGAGAAGCTGAGTTCCGTGCTGAAGCGCGCCGGAGGCTTCTCGGCCAGCGGTTATCCGGCGGGCGCAATCCTGATTCGCAAGCAGGTCCGCGACATGGAGGAGAAGAGTCGTGACGAGCTGATCCGGCAACTGGAGACCACTTCGGCCGGCGCGAAATTATCGCCGACACTCAACATCCAGGAGCAGACCGGAGCGCTGCAGATGATCGTAGCGCAGCAGCAACAGGTGGTGTCTCGCTTGAAGAGCCAGCCCCCAACTGGCAGGTTGGTGATCAAGATCAATGGCGACATTGCCAGCTGGGAAAATACTCCGGCCGACATCGAGCTGCGTGCCGGTGACGTGCTCACGGTTCCCAAGAAACCGGGTTTCGTGCTGGTGAGCGGCCAGGTGTACAACGCGGCCGCGATCACCTACGTACCGGGCAGAAATGCCGGCTGGTATCTGCGGCACGCCGGCGGGGCCACCAACATGGCGAACTCGAAAGAGATCTTCGTGATCCGCGCCAATGGGTCGGTGGTGGGCCGCCGCTCGGGCGAGTGGTACGGCGACAGTGTGCTCGACACCAAGATGGAGCCCGGCGATGTGGTGGTGGTGCCGCAGAAGATCATTGGCGGCTCGATGTTCTGGCGCAACATGCTGGCGACCGCACAAGTGTTGTCGTCGATCGCTATCACGGCAAATCTGGCCGGCGGATTGTAGCGGCGCGGTATGCGCATCCGCGTCACCGTCTGGATCGCTGTTCTGATCAGTCAGCTGAGCTTGCATTTATACGCACAGGTAGGGGAAGTGGTGGCCAATCCGTCACAATTCACGATGGAATCGAAGCAGCGAACTCCCGGCAATATGGGTTCGACCTACGTGCCGCTGGATAGCTGGGTGTATCCGGCCATCGATCGACTGGTGGCGCTGGGCTACATCCAAACCGACTTCGCCGGCCTGCGTCCGTGGACGCGGATGGAGTGTGCACGACTATTGTCGGAAGCCGACGAACGCGCGGCCGGAGATGACTCCCACTCCGACGCCGGCATGTTATATCGCAGCCTGGCAGCGGAGTTCGCCCTGGAACTGCGCCGCGAGGTTGGGGCACCCAACGCTGGCCTACAAGTGGAATCCATTTACAGCCAGGCGCTCGGCATCTCAGGGCGGCCGCTGGTGGATGGCTATCATTTTGCGCAAACCGTGAGCAACGATTTCGGCCGGCCGTACGGACAGGGGACGAACAGCTACAGCGGCGCAGCGATGCGAGCCACCGCCGGTCCGATGGCGTTCTATGTCCGCGGAGAATATCAGCACAGCGGACTGGTGGTGCAACCTTCGCCCACGGCACAAGCCGCGATCGCTAAAGCCGACTTCACCCCGGCTGCGTCGGCCGGGCCGCCGTCCAACGTGACGCGTTTTCGGTTGATTGAGGCCTACGCGGCGGTGGTTTTCAAGAACAATCAGCTGACCTTCGGTCAGCAAGCGCTGTGGTGGGGGCCAGCCTCGAGCGAGGCTATGCTCTTCAGCGACAACGCGCAATCGATCCCCATGCTGCGCTACGACCGGGTGAGTCCTTTCAAACTGCCAAGTTTTCTCGGCGTTCTGGGACCCATGCGAGTGGAGTTCTTCATCGGACGACTCGCCGGGCAGCAGTTTGCGCAATTACCCAGCGGAGCCATTGCGGGTCAAGCCGGCGTGTCGCTTAGCGACCAGCCCTTCCTGCACGGTATGAAGCTGAGCATGAAACCCTCGCCAAATCTTGAACTGGGGTTCTCGCGGACCGTGATTTTTGGCGGGCCCGGCTTTCCCGTGACCTGGGGAAGCTTCTGGCGCAGCGTAGTTTCCACGCAGAGCGGGAACTTCAATGCCAACGACCCGGGCGACCGGCGCGTGGCGTTCGACGCGACCTACCGCATCCCCGGCATCCGCGACTGGCTCACCTTCTACTGTGACACCTTCACCGATGACGAAGCGTTTCCGGTTGCCTATCCGACCCACAGCGCGTGGGCCCCGGGAATCTATCTTCCCAAGCTGCCCTATCTGCACAAGGTAGATTTTCGGGCGGAGGGCGCCATCACTCCAGAGCGGCTGTTTCCCGGCTTCTTCTATTTCAACGTGCACTATCTCGACGGCTACACCAACAATCGCCAGTTGATGGGCAGTTGGGTCGGGCGACAGGGAAGCGGCTATCAACTGCAAAGCAATTACTGGTTTTCCGGACGGAACACGGTGCAAATCGGGTATCGCAGCTTGTGGGTCGATCACAGCTTTTTGCAGGGGGGATGGTTGCGCGACATCAGTGCCAATACCAGCGTCGCGCTAGGCTCGAATTTTTCGTTGCAGGCGGGTGTGCAGTATGAACGCTGGCAGTTTTCCCTGCTGTCGCCCGCGCCGGTCAACAACCTCACCACTTCGGTTCAACTTTCCTACACCCCTACCTGGAAGGCGCACTAATGGCGACTATGAGCGAAACCGCGCTGACCACGCGGGATGACGGGCTGGAAATTGGGCCGGCGGCTGAGCCGGAGGCTGCCTGGGTGCACAACACCTCGCTGCTTTGGGACCGCAGGCGGCTGTTGCTGCGGGTTGCGGCCTGCGCTTTGCTCCTGAGCACGCTGATCGCGTTCCTGATACCGAAAGAGTATGAATCCACCACACGCATCATGCCGCCGGAGCAGCCGGGTGGCGGCGCGGCGCTGATCGCGGCACTCTCTGGCAAAGCCGGGCTGGGAAGCCTGGGCGCGCTGGCCGGCAGTCTGTTTGGCGTCAAGAACAGCAGCGCGTTGTTCGTCGACCTGCTGAAGAGCGGGTCGATCAAAGGGCACCTGGTCGATCAGTTCGGTTTGCAAAAGGTCTACTGGAAGCGCTATCACCAGGACACCGTTAAGAAGCTGGGCAAGCGCACCGAGGTCACCGAAGACCGCAAGAGCGGCGTTATCACGATCACCGTAACGGACAACGACCGCCAGCGAGCGCGGGACCTGGCCCAGGCTTACCTCGACCAACTGGATGCCCTGCTGATTCGAGTGAATACCTCGGCCGCGCGCCGCGAGCGCGAGTTCATCGAGAACCGTCTCATCTCCGTACGGGCTGACCTGGAGCGATCGCAACTGGAGTTGAGCGACTTCTCCAGCAAAAACACCACGCTGGACGTGAAGGAGCAAACCAAGGCGATGGTGGAGGCCGGAGCCAAGCTGCAGGGACAACTGATTGCCGGGCGTTCGGAACTGGATTCGCTGGAGCAAATTTACGGCAACAGCAACGTGCGGGTACGCGCCACGCGGGCGCGGGTTGGGGAACTGGAGCACGAGTTGCAGAAGATGGCGGGCTCCAGTGACACCGGGAGTTACGACAGTGAGAAAGATTCCGGTGCGCTCTATCCACCGTTGCGGCAATTGCCTCTGCTGGCGGTGAAGTGGGCTGATTTGTATCGCAAGGTGCGGGTGTCGGAGACCGTCTTCGAACTGCTGACCCAGGAATATGAGACGGCGAGCATCGAAGAAGCGAAATCGATTCCCACGGTCAGCGTGATCGATCCACCGAGCTGGCCGGAGAAGAAGTCCTTTCCGCCACGGCTGATCATCATCCTCTGTCTCACACTCGGCTCCGTGTTTGTGACCGCCATGTACGTGCTGACGAAGCAACGCTGGCTGGCCATCGACGTCCGCGATCCGCGCAAGCTGCTGATTGAGCGCATGTGGGTGAACCTGCGAGACCGTTCGCCGCGGCTGCCGGCAAGACCCAGGCGGTCTGTGTGATGGATCGAACCGGGATGCAACGCCGCCTGGGAGCGCGCTGGGCGCAGCTTCGCGAGTCGGAGGCTACGCGCGCGGGAGTGGTCAACGGGGTCAGCGGTATTGCGGACTACCTGGTGCAGCCGCTGGGTATGTTGCTGGCAGCCCCATTTCTGCTTCACCGGCTTGGCCTGGCCCAGTACGGCCTTTGGATGATCGCCAGCGCTGCCATCGGGAGCGGCGGCCTGCTCTCAACCGGCTTCAGCGACATGGCAGTGAAGTATGTTTCCATGTACCGCGGACGCGGGGACTGGCACAGTGTGGTACGCGTGATCCAAAGCTCGATCGCGATCAACCTGACGCTGGGCCTGCTGATGGCTGTGGTCTTGTGGATTGCCGCTCCCTTAGCCGCAGTGCACATTTTCCATATCCAGCAGTCCTTGCAGTCGGTGTTTATCCAGTCAATCCGGCTGGGAAGCGCGGCGTTGCTGGTCCGGTCGCTGGACAGCATCCTGGTCAGCGTTTTGCGTGCGTACGAACAGTATCGGCCAGCGGTCCAGATTACGGTATTTACGCGCAGCCTGGTCCTTGTCAGCGCCGTAGTGCTGGTGGCGCGCGGCCATGGGGTAGTGAGCATCATGCTGGCGACGCTGGTGGTGAACGCGGCCGGCATGATGCTGCAAGCATTGGCTGTGCGCTCCCACATTGGGGCAGTATCGTTTGTGCCGTCATGGAACAACGAACTGTTGCCGGCGATTTCGTCGTTTGGGTGCTTCAGTTGGCTGCAGGCGCTATCCGGCATCGTCTTTGGGCAGGCCGACCGCTTGATCGTGGGCGCGTTGCTGGGAACCTCGGCAGTGGCGTACTACAGCATCTGCACCCAGGCGGCACAACCGATTCACGGAGTCGTCGCTTCAGGACTGCATTTCCTGTTTCCCCACTTGAGCGCCAAACACTCCACTATGCCGATGGGCGAACTGAAGCCGGTCGTCATGGCCGCCCTTTGGCTCAATCTGGGCTTGGTTGCCGCGCTGTGCCTGCCGCTGGCGATACTGAGCAAACCGATCCTGACGCTCTGGATGGGCCCTGCATTTGCCGCGCAGGTCGCGCCGATCCTTTCGCTTACCGCGGTTGGCTTTGGACTGGTTGGCCTTAACGTCACCGGGCACTACGTGCTGATGGCGGTGGGAGCGGTTCGCTATGTGACGTTACTGAACCTGGCTGCCGGGGTAGCGATGATGGGCGCGATCGCTGGGCTGACCTTGCCCTTTGGCTTGAATGGAGCTGCGATGGGCAGGCTGGTGTACGGGCCGATCACGTGGTTGATGTACTGGAAGATACATCGTATGTTGCGAGCGCCACAGGTGAGCGCCGGACTTGGCCGACTGAGTGAAGTTTCGGAAGAGGCCTGCTGAAGCAGCATGGAGGAGCGGCTTACATCGACGACTTGCCCGCAAGCGGGAGGTGCTTCGCTGGCGTTATGCGCCATTGCCGGATTCTTCTTCGCCTTTCGCGTGTGCCTCACCTTTCTGTGGTTCCAGGCCGACGCAGCGCAGGGCTCGGCGGTGATTGTGGTGCTGAGTGTCGGCTTGTATGTGGCTGCGTTCACCTTGAGAATGGTCGATCCGCCCGAGGGATCCCCGCGGCGCGCCTCTCCGATGACGATGAAGGTGCTAACCGCGTACTTGTTGTTGGCGGCATGCAGCCTGCTTTGGACAACGGTTCCTTCGCTCACCTCGGCGTTCGCCTACTGGCTGGGCATGGCTGCCGACGTCGGCACAGTGCTTCTCCTGTTGGAGTACCGTCCCATCCTGAGGCAGGCGACTTCGCTCATGCAAGGATACATTTGGGGCGTCGCCGTTGTGGCGCTGGTGGCCTGGTTTGCGCCGGCGATGGATGACTTTCGGTTGGGCAATGAGGATTTCTTTCATCCTAACGAGATTGGATTTGAACTCGGTATCGCCACCTTGTTTGCCATGTGCCTGGGCCGCAGGAACAAAGCTTGGAAGTGGGTGGCAGCGGCGCTGGCAATAACTCTCCTGCGCGACCTGAGCAAAGGATCCATCGCTGCGTTTATCCTGGCCGCGCTCTTTTTCCTGATGAAAGACTCCAGCCTGGGACACAAGGTGCGCTTTCGCATTGCCATGGGGGCGGCCGCAGTGATCGCCTGCTTCTGGACGGTGCTGGAAGCCTACGCCGACGTCTACACACAAGGCAGCAACGTCGAAACCCTGACCGGCAGGACCGTGATCTGGAGTACGACGCTGGAGATTGCGCTGGAAAAACCGTGGCTGGGACATGGTTTCTACTCGTACCGCTGGGCGATCCCGCCTTTCGGCGATTTTGCGCCGATGCACGCCCACAATGAGGTACTGCAGCAATTCTTTACCTATGGGTTGGTGGGCGTAGTCGCGCTGGTTGCGCTGTACGGTGCGTTTTACCGGCAGATTCGGGACACACCCGCCAGCCGATTCACCACGCTGGCCGGAGCGCTGCTGGTCTTCGCCATCGTGCGCGGGCTGGTGGATACCGAGCGCTTTGATCTGTCGTATCCCTTGTGGCTTGTTGCCCTGTCATCGATGTTGCTGGCCAACGCAAGCAGCAGCGAACTGACATGAATCGTCCGCTCTCCATTTCGATTGTCACCCCGTCCTTCAACCAGGCGCCTTTCATCGGTGAGGCGCTGGATAGCGTGCGTGGTCAGAATTACCAGAATGTGGAACACCTGGTGGTTGACGGCGAGTCGACGGACGGCACGGTCGCCATGCTGGGCGGGCTATCGAGTCGTCCGGGTTGGGGGCACCTGCGTTGGACCTCGGGAGCTGATCGCGGCCAGAGCGACGCGCTGAATCAGGGGTTCGCGCGCGCGTCGTGCGACATTGTGGGATGGCTCAACTCCGACGACCGATACCTGCCGGGCTGCTTCGAGCAAGTGGCAGCAGCCTTCGCCCGGCATCCGGACGTCGACGTTCTTTATGGTGACTATCGCTGGATCGACGAGGGCGGCAAGGCTTACAGGCTCCGGCGCGAGATCGAGTTCAGCCGGTTCGTCCTGCTGTACCACAGAGTGTTGTATATCCCGACTACGGCCACGTTCTTTCGCAGGCGGGTGTTCGACGAGGGCAACTTTCTGGACGAACGACTGCATTACGCGCTGGACTTCGAGTTCTTCGTCAGGCTGGCGCAGCGCGCCTATCGCTTTCGCCATCTGCCGGCACTGTTGGCCGACTTTCGGTTCCAGCCGAACAGCAAGACCTGTGTCGCTCCGCACAAGCAGTTGGATGAAAAGCGCCGCATCATGGAGGATTATTCCCCCATTCTCCGTGGCCTGCGGTGGCCCGTGATGCGGCGGGGAGGGAGCGCGCTGCTGAGTTCGTCGGCAGCGGCCCTGCGCTACTCGGAGAAGTTGCTACGCGGATATTACTTCGAGAATAGCCGCCTGCGCACCAGTTCGTTCTGACCTTTCAACCAGGCAGCCCATGCATATCATGATCAGCGCAGTGTCGTCGGCGCGGCAGCCCTCGGGGATATGCCGTCATGCCGCCAATCTGGCCATGTCGCTGGCGGCTACCACAGAAATCAGGCGGGTGACGTTTTGTGCCGGTCCGTGGCAAGGGTATTTTCAAGACGCATTTGACCTGCGAGACAGCAAAATAAATCTGGTGACGGTTGCCGTTCCCAACAATTCTTATGCGCGCAACCAGTGGTACTGGCGAGCGCTTCCCCAGCTAGCTTCCAGCTATCGGCCGGATCTGATTCATCTTTCGTTTCCGGCGCCGTTCTCGCGAAGGCGGTTTGCGTGCCCGATAGTTGCGTCGCTGCACGACCTCTATCCGTACGACCTGCCCGATAACTTCGGAGCCGGGCGGGCTGTCTTTCATCGCTGGTTTCTGCAGCGGTGCCTGCGCGAGAGCGACCACGTGGTTTGCAGCTCCGACGCAACCCTGGGGCGATTGCAAGCATTGGTTCCCGAAGTGGGTTACACGAAAGCGACGCGGATCTACCAGTGCGTGACACTGGAGCCGAACCAGTGCCGTGCACCGGACCTTCCGCAGCTTCGGGAACAACCGTTCTTGCTGGCAGTGGCGCAGCATCGGCGCAATAAGAACCTGGGCTTATTGTTATCGGCTTTCGCGGAGTTGCGGCAGCGCCGACCATCGCATCGTCGTCTGCGCCTGGTCGTTATCGGCGGAGCCGGACCAGAGACGAACGCACTCACGGCTAAAGTGCAACGGCTCTGTTTGCAGGGAAGCGTGGTGTTCCACGCCGCTTTGCCGGACGCCGAGCTGTGCTGGCTGTATCGCCATTGTGAACTGCTGGTCGCGCCTTCCAGCATCGAAGGATTTGGCCTGCCCGTCGCGGAAGCCCTACATAGTGGGAGCCGCGTGTTGTGCTCGGACATTCCGGCGCTCCGAGAGGTTGGCGGGTCTGGCTGCCGCTACTTCCCGCTGACTTCCGAGTCTCCAATATCTGCGTTAGCAAACGCCATTGCGGCGGCATTGGGAGACAGCCGGAGCGGGTCTTGCGACCTGAGCAGGTTCTCACCGAGCGAGATTGCTCATCAACATCTTGCCTTGTACGCAAGGGTGCTGGGAACGAAGGCACACTCCCACACTGCGCCACTGGCAGTACCGCAAGCCGAGGCCGTCCGGCAGGACCGTTATGCCAGCTGACACTCAGGGGATTCCACGCGCCAACGTGCTAGGCGTGGGGGTGCACGCGGTCGATATGACGTCTTCGGTATACGTCATCGCGAACGCGGTGAACACTGGCCGGAAAGGCTACGTTTGCGCCACGGGAGTACACGGCGTGATGGAGGCCCAGCGGGATGCTGCCCTGCGGGCAGTGTTTGCCCGAGCGCTGTTGGTAGTTCCTGACGGGATGCCGACGGTGTGGATGGGGCGGCTGCAGGGCAATCGTCGCATGAGCCGCGTGTTTGGCCCTGACCTGATGCTCGCCGTGATGGCCGAGCCGGGGCTCGAAAGCTGTTCGCATTTCCTTTACGGCGGAGACCAGGGTGTTGCGCAACAACTGGCAGAGACTCTTAGAAAGCGATTCCCGCACATTCAGATCGTCGGGTCCTACACTCCCCCATTTCGGCCATTGAATGAGAAGGAAGAAGCCGATGTGGTCCGGGCATTGGAGCAACTGAAGCCCAACATTGTGTGGGTAGGCCTGAGCACGCCTAAGCAGGAGCGATTTATGGCGGAATACCTGTCCCGGTTCAGCACCACGTTGATGATTGGAGTGGGCGCAGCGTTCGACTTCCACACCGGCCGGTTGCGCGACAGCCCGTCGTGGATGAAACAACTTGGGCTGCAATGGCTGCACCGGCTTTATCAGGAGCCGGCGCGACTTTGGCGGCGGTACCTGATCAATAACCCGGTATTTCTGTATAAAGCCACCCTGCAAATCGCACGCCTTCGGCGTTTCGAACTCGATCACGACGAGTCGGGCGGGCCAGAAGCCTCTGCCACCCTCACCAGAACCCACAACCTAGCCCTCTTCCAATAGCCCAATTTCATTGCTGATCGGGAGGATTTCTCCAGGTGGCCACCTCCGAACGCGTACTGACAACTATTACCAGCGCCCCCAGCGAGCGGCATGCGGCAAGCCGTGTCGGCTGGAACTCGGCCAGAAGCAGCATCTGGCGGCTGTTCCTGCTGGATGTGGCGACCATCGCGCTGGCGCTCAGTTCAATGGCGTTTCTTTCCGCCAGAGGAGTCTGGTTGGTCCAATCGCACTATGGCAGCGTGACTTTGGTGACGTGGGCGCTGGGGGCGATCGCAGTTCTGGCTTTCACCGGTGCTTATCCGCAAAGGCGCACGCCGCTGAACATTGCGGCGACCGAGGGGCTGGTCAAGGGGGCCAGTTGCCTGTTGTTCCTTCTGGCGATAGCCGTTATGGGTTTTCGAACCACGCCCGGGCTGCAGCCGCTGCTGATCGCCGGCGGGGTTGGCTTGTCGGTTCTTGCACAACGCGAGATGGTGAGCCCCTGGGCTACGAAGAGCGCTCCTCAGTCGTGGCAGTTGCACCGCGCGACGGCGGTCTTTCGGTCTGCGGCAAGTGCCTCGTTCGACGATTTCGACGAACCATTGTCTGGAGCGCAACCACATTGGGTCGAGAGCCCGTCAGGCTTCAGACTGAAACGCGCTCTCGATCTAGTGGTGGCGTCGCTAGTGGGGCTGGCAGCTTCACCGCTACTTCTGCTGGTAGCTGGTCTCATCAAGCTGGATTCTCTCGGGCCGGTGTTCGTTCGCCAGCGCCGCATCGGACGAGACGGACTTCCGTTTTACATGTGGAAGTTTCGGAGCATGCATCAAGGTGTGGCGCGTTACGAGCGCTCGCCCGTCAGCACCTCCGACATTCGGCTCACCCGAGTGGGACGGATTCTGCGACGGCTCAGCATCGACGAAATTCCGCAACTGCTGAATGTGATTCAGGGAGACATGAGCCTGGTAGGTCCGCGCCCCGAGATGCCGTTCATCGTCGAGCAGTACAGGAACTATGAGCGGCTACGGCTGAATGCGATCCCCGGCATTACCGGGCTGTGGCAAATCAGTCCGGCGCGCGCCATCCCCATTCATCACAACGTGGAGCTGGACCTCTATTACATCCAGCATCGCAACCTGTTTCTGGATGTTGCCATTCTTCTGCGTACCGTGAGCGCGGTGATTCGCGGCATCGGCGCGGCGTAGCGCAAAACCGCGCACTGCTTCAGGTTTCGGTTCACATCCTTGTCCCCACTCAGGAGGTCATCATGCAGCGTAAGAATTCCCGGATCTTGGTTACCGGGGCGGGCGGTTTCATTGGGCACCATCTGGTTGGTTACCTGAAGGATCAGGGTTACTGGGTGCGGGGCGCCGACCTCAAGCGTCCGGAGTTTGCGAGCAGTCAGTGCGGATGAGTTCCTGCTGCTCGATCTCCGCCGGTGGGACGATTGCCTGCAGGCTACCAGCGGGATCGACGGCGTGTATGCCCTGGCGGCAGATATGGGCGGAATGGGCTATATCTCGTGCCATCATGCCCGCATTCTGCATAGCAATTCCCTCATCAACCTGCACACGATTGAGGCGGCGCGGATCAACGGCGTGCGGCGATATTTGTACACGTCATCGGCCTGCGTCTATCCGGAATACAGGCAACAGCGAACCGACGTCGCTCCGTTGCGCGAAGCAGAAGCTTATCCCGCCGAGCCGCAAGATGCTTACGGATGGGAGAAGCTGATTACCGAACAGCTTTGTCAGCACTACCGTCGCGATTATGGGATGGAAACGCGCATCGTTCGTTTCCACAACATTTTTGGACCGCTGGGGACCTTCGAAGGCGGCAGGGAGAAAGCGCCGGCTGCATTGTGCCGCAAAATTGCGATGGCGAAGCTGACCGGCAACCGCGAGATCGAAATCTGGGGCGATGGGGAACAGACGCGATCGTTTTGCTACATCGACGATTGCGTGCTGGGAATTCACCAGCTGATGAACTCGCCGTATCACCATCCGCTGAATCTGGGGCAGGATCGCATGGTCAGCATCAACCAACTCGCCGCACATGATCGCCGGCATCGCCGGGATCGATGTGCGCCTGAAGCATGTGGCTGGACCGGAGGGAGTACGGGGGCGCAATTCCGATAACAGCTTGCTGCGTGAGACGCTGGGCTGGGAGCCGGAGATCAGCCTGGAAGAAGGGCTGGCGAAGACGTACGCGTGGATTGAAGGTGAGGTGTTCGCCAGGGCTCGCAATCTGCAGGGCGAAAGCGTCGTAGAAGTAGCGTGAAGAGTCGCGCGTTGACACCGGCCGAGCCTGGGCCGGTACCGGCAATGGCCGCGAGATTATCGAAGGTAGCGCCGAAGTCAAGCGGGCGCGATGCCGTTCTGAAGGCGGCCGAATGGGTGGTGGTGATGGCGGCTCTCGCCTTCTTCGCCGGCCGGGGCCTGCCGCAGGCCTGGCAACATCTCAACACGGATTTCCCCAACTACTACGTAACCGCTCGGCTGCAAGCCGAAGGCTACAGCACCGCGCGTGCGTATGAGTGGCTCTGGCTGCAGCGCCAGAAAGACCACATGGGGATCCGGCGGGCCGATCAGCCAGTGGTCGGCTTTGTACCCCACACACCGTTTTCCGCGCTGCTCATGCGGCCGCTCACGCATTGGCCGCCGCTTACCGCCAAACGAATCTGGATCGTCCTCAACCTGCTTCTGCTGATGGCGGTGGCAGGACTGCTGCGTTCCCTCACACGGTTGCCGTGGCGGCGCATCGCACTGGTGATCGGAGTGAGCTATCCGCTGTTGCGTAACCTGGAGTACGGGCAGTATTACCTGCTGTTGCTGCTCATCGTTACGGCTGCGTTATGGCTGAATGTTCGGCGCAGGTCATTTGCCGCCGGAGTGCTGATGGGGGTAGGGTGCGGCTCTAAAAATCTTCCCTGGATTGTTTGTGCTGTATTTCGCTCGCAAAAAAGATTGGCGAGCGGTGTTGGGCCTGGCTGCAGGAGCGGCCGCCTCAGTGGCTGCCTCCGTCATGGCATTCGGCTGGCCACTACACAGGGTCTACCTGTCGCAGGTGTTGCCGTGGGCTTTGCGTGGCGAAGCCATGGATCCCTACAACCTCGCGTCGAGCTCGCTCTCCTCGATCCTGCATAAGCTGCTGGTGTTCGAGCCGCAGTGGAACCCGCATCCGGCTGTCCATTCGCCGGTAACGTTCGCAGTATTGCATCCGGTTCTGCAGATGGCGATCCTGGCGCCTGCGATTCTACTCATCAACCCGCGCTTCCGCCGGCCACGCCAGTTGCAGCTGGAGTGGTCCGCCGTTCTGGTCGCGCTACTGGCCATTTCGACTCTGCCTGCTTCCTATCACTTCACCCTGCTCATCCTGCCAGTGACCGTCATGGGAGCAGCGTTTCTGGCGGATGGTGATCGACCGTCTTTAACGTTGCTGGCGATCCTCTACCTGGCGATTTGTTTTCCCGCCTGGAATCATGGCATGGAGGACGGATGGTGGTCTCTTCTGGCCGTGCCGCGGTTGTATTTCATGCTCCTTTTCTGCCTGCTTTGTTACGCCACCCTGCACCGCCAAACAGGACGCGATTTCAATTGGCGCGGCGAGCGCTGGATTTGGGCCGGAGCACTGAGTGTGGCGCTGCTCCTGTCGATCGGGGCGTCACTGCGACAGCGTCGCGGCATTTACGACCACTATGGTTCGCGGATCAGGATGTCGCCCCAGGTGCTATTGGCGACGGAGCCGGTTGCGGTTGGAAATGAGGTCGGATTTATCGGCATGGCAGCCGATGGCTACTTGGCGGGTATTGTTGGGCGCCCCATGGGCCCTGTGGCGAGCCAGGCGCCCGATCAACTTAGCGTGGGCGCCGGTGGCGGCACGATCTGGACGGAAGAGGCAGAGGCGGTATCTCACATTGTGGCAATACCACAAAGTGGGAAAGCCGCGGTGCCCGGGGTGAGCGACGCTGAGTACCCGGTCATGTCCCGAGATGGAAAGTGGCTCGCTTACCTGCGGTCAACCAAGGGACGCAGCCGCTTGTGGCTAAGATCGCTGCTTCCCGATGCCGAAGCCGACCGGCCGGTTACGCCACCCGAACTGGATGTGGAAGAGATGACGTTTGTGCCGGGCGGTTTGCTGATTGTCGCGGCATCGGCCGAGGGAGCGCCGTCGGCGCTTTTCCTGACTGATGGCGGCGGACACGCGCGCCTGTTTGATGGAGCGGAAACACGTTACCCGGCGGCGTCGCCCGACGGCCGCCGGCTAGCCTACAGCCAACTGGATCATGGAGTCTGGAATCTATGGCTGCGCGACCTGCACGACGGTACGACCCACCGGCTCACCAATGCCAACTGCAATGACTTGGCGCCCGCCTGGGAGTCCGATTCGGAAACCTTGATTTACGCCAGCGACTGCGGGCGCGCCCTCTGGTTTACGGCGTTGAACAGGCGTAAAGTGGCACCCTAGCGGCCAAGGTGGCAACGGACAGCGGCCGCAACTCCTCCTTCGAGCGGCACCATGTGGGAATCAGCCTTTTCCTACCTTCGCCTCTGCCCGCTGCTGATCGCCATCCTGCTGGCGATAGTTTTCTCCCCTCCTCCTGACAAGCCCTCACTTCACTCAGGACCGGCCGAACCGGTCGACCCAGCTTATTTTGGAATGCACATTCACCGGGCGGCTTCGAACACCGCGTGGCCACCGGTGCCATTCGAGGAATGGCGTTTGTGGGACGCAGGGGTCGCATGGCCGCAACTGGAGCCGGAGCGCGGCAAGTGGGACTTTGCGCGGCTTGATGCATACGTCACGATCGCCGCTGAACATCACGTGGAGATTCTGTTGACGCTGGGCCTTACTCCGGGGTGGGCGTCATCACGTCCTGACGAGGCCTCGGCGTACGGCAAGGGGAATGCTGCTGCTCCGCTTAATCTCAATGACTGGGAAGAGTATGTCCGAGTGGTCGCCACCCGCTACAAAGGAAGGATCCATAACTACGAAATATGGAACGAGCCCAACGTGAAGGGAACGTTCACGGGTACGGCCGCCGAGTTGCTGAAACTCTCGCAGTCTGCGTACGGCGAGTTAAAGTCTGTGGATCCCACAATCACCGTGGTCTCTCCGTCGGCCACTGCCGAGGACGGGGTGACATGGCTGGATACATTCCTGGCGCAAGGAGGCTGTGCCTACGCCGACGTCATTGGCTATCACTTCTATGTGACGCCAGCTGCACCGGAGGCGATGATTCCGCTGATCCGGAAGGTCAAGGAGAGCATGCGGCGCAGAAACTGCGAGGACCGACCGCTGTGGAATACAGAAACCGGATGGGCGAAGCCGAGAGCCTTCTCGTCGGAAGAGGAGGCGGCAGGCTATCTAATGCGGACCTACCAGCTGAATTGGTTGATGGACGTTCGACGCTGCTACTGGTATGCGTGGGACAACCACAACTGGAGCACGTTGGATTTGACAGCCCGCGACGCCGACCGCATGACGAAAGCAGGTGCAGCTTACGGCGTTATCCATCAGTGGATGGTCGGAGGGGTCCTTCGCTCGTGCAGCCATAGGCGCTCGGGTATCTGGATTTGCGAAGTCGAACGCGAGGGGTCGAAGGACCGGATTGTATGGTCAGAGGAAGGGACGGCAGACTTTACTGTGCCACCCGCCTGGCGGGCGCAGCATATTTCCAACTGGGCGGGGGTGACCACCGAAGCCGGCGTCCACATCAAGGTTGGTCCCGCGCCGGTTCTGCTCAGCGAAAAGTAGCCCGACTGGTTGGTCGCGGTCACTTTTCGCAGCAAGGAAGCGGTGGTTCCCAGTGCGGACGCCTGTCCGGTCGCTCCCGCCCATGGCTTCATGACCGCGCCTTCGTTGGCGAGCCATGAAAACCTCTACTTTGAAAGACTGAAGTCGACTTTGCCACTGCCGGCGACGTCCACAGGTTTCGTCTGCGTCTTCGAACCCTCGTGCCAGGCGACGACGTTGTACTTGCCGTCGGGAACGTTGTCGATGGTGAAATTGCCGGCCGCATCGGTCTGCGCGAAATAAGGGGTTGGACTCACCACGACAAAGCCCGACATCTCCGAGTGAACGTTGCACAGCAGCGGCACCACGCCGGCGTGTTCAAACTTAAAGGAGCGCTTGTCGCCCTTAGGCCAGGTGCCCATGTTGTGCCCGTCTTTCTTGTTACCGCCGATGGACGGCCAGAAGACGTTGTGCTGCACCGAATCGTCGTTCTGGAAATCGACCGTGGTGCCCTGCTGCACGACGAGGAGATGGGGCACGAAAGCCAAGCCGCGCTGCGCGATCACGGCGGTCTTGTCGGGAGCGGGGAAGGTCTTACCGGCAATCGTGTCCACGTAGACCACCGAGTTGCCGGGCGAGACTTTGCCGGATATGGTCCCGGCGGCGGCAGTCGCTGCGAAAGTGGCGACCAGGACAGCAGGTAACAGAAGGTTGCGATGCATTCGTGCTCCTTGAAGAGAAGATGACGGCGTTTCGCCGCTCAAGCTAGTACGCGAAATCCAGGCCAACTACGGCGGTGTTGGTGTGGAACGGGTTGAAGGCCATCGGCAGTCCGGTGGCCGGATTGTTGGCGATGACCACCGACTGCGAGGGGCGGAACTGATACTCGAATGACGCCTTGATGTTGGCGTGAATGAGGAATTGCACCCCCGGCGTGAAGCGGTTGCGGGTTGTCCCGTAAGCTGCGTTGAAAGGCGAGCCGGTGAACGAGGGATTCGTGGTCAGGCCGTTGATGCGATCGGAGCTGGAGTTCACCCCGTCGTAGCGCATCATGACCATCATCCAGGGATAGGCCAGCCATTCGACATCGGCGAAGCCGCCGCTGAAGGTCGCCGCCCTGCCTTCAACGAAGCCGACCGGAGCGACCTGTCCCAGACTTTGCAAGGGAATCACGGCGCCACTGGCATCGACCGGTAAGACGTTCATGTCGTGCCCATACATATAGAGCGCGTTGAATTGCAAGCAGCAACGATAGTTGAATGTCATGTTGCCGCCGACGCGGTAGAACGGCTCACTGGCGCTGAGGATAGCGGCGGTACCGTCGGGCCCCTCCCCCGACACCCGTTGCACCGAACGTCCATAGAAGTAGTAGCTGCCCAGGTTGAGATAAGTGTGATCGCGCGGACCGGTCTGCCCAGCGGCCTGAATGGCGTTACGGCTGTCCTTATCGCGCTCCAGGTTGAAGCGGTAGTTGAAGCTGGCGTAGATATCCTTGAAGTCCGCGGTGGATTGCACTCCCAACCCGCCTTGATTGCTGCCCAGCGCCGTGGGGACGTATGGACTGTAGCCGGAGCCTCCGCCGGTGTTCTGATCGATAAAGGCCAGAGAATAGTTGTATCCGCCGGTGTGGGTGCCGCCGCTGAGCTCAGCGCCTTTGCCGGTCTCAGCCAGCACGTAATGATTGTTGACGAACTGCTGGGGATAAACGCCGTTCATGGCGCCTACATTCGACTGGATGTAAATGTCGTACGGGCTGATCCAGATACTCCTCGCCTGGGTGAAAGGCAGCTCCAGTTCGAACTGACCCACGCGCAGGTTGAGAACTTTGTCCGGCAGCTTAAGGAAGCGGCCTACATTCACGAACTTGAGATAGGCGTCGCCCAGTCCGCCATTCGCGTTGAGCGAAGATACGCTGAGGTCGTCGTTCACCCAGAACGCGATGTCGCTGCCGAAGTTGCCCGCGGTGTACAGGCTGAAGACTCCAGTTTCGAAGTCGGTGGTAGGGACAAATGGTGGCACCTGCCCCGCGGGAGTCCGGTTGGCAAAGTTGCTGCTGCTGGAGCCGGTGTACTGGAAGTAGTTGGTGTAACGGAAACCGATGGGCGGGATGCCCGGGATGGTGCCCGGCCAAATCGCCTTGGGCCACAGTTCCTTGTTCGCCGGTGCACCCAGCATGACCGGCGGGATCTTCAACATGCTCTCGTCGTCCTTGGGGAACTTGAACCCGGCGTCCTTGAAGGCCTTGCCGAAGTCGTTCAGCTTGGGGAAGTCGAGATGACAGGTACTGCAACTGGTGCCATACATGCGCGCAAAAGCCGGTATAGTGTGGCCGGTGTTGGAGAGCGCGATCAGCAACACTAGCTGTGCCGCTGCCTGCATCCATTGCCTTGCCGATTTGTTATTGCATCGTGTCATCACGATTCTCCTGGGTGCTGTGATCGATTTGTCGACTGCAATGGACCGCGGGCCCGGTATTCAATGCGTCACCAGTTTGCCCACGCCGGGGCGTAGCTGATTGCCGGAGTTGACGGTGGCTTCCCGCCGGTCGCCCTTTTGGCCCAACCGCCGAAGCTCATAGGCTCCGAAGGCGAGGCCGGCGATGAGGGCCGTCAGCACGACAGCTCCCAGGCCAACAAAGAACAGGGTCAGCTTCCAGGCAGAGAGGTCGCTCGATGGCGCCATAGCTGGGGGCGGTTCGTTGCCGCTGGAATCTGCGGGGCTGGCGGCGAAGGATTAGTTGGTTCGCCCGATGAGCCGCTGGCGGAAGCGGTGGCGGACATCGGCACGGCCGCTGCCAGCTGCGACGGAGGGTTGGTGGCCAAATACAGATACACATCGGCCGCTTCCTGTTGGGTGAGGTAATAGAAGACGGGCATTCTGCCGCGATGCGGTGCGGGCGGCGTGCCCATCACAATTGGCGCACCCAGGGTGACCTTACGAATGAGACCCATCTCATCGGTGCGAAGGGTCAGCGTTTCCAACGGAGGAATGGCTCCGTTCTCCAGCTCCGACGCTGTGGGATTCGGTCCGGCGGCATCATGGCAGGTGTGGCAAGTGGATTTCACGATATGTTCGCCCACGCGAAGTTGCGATTCGGTCACCGTCATCTGAGCGGCGCCGGGAACGCCTGACAACTGCTTCAAATACGCGATCAGGGCGTGAATTTCTCCGTCGGTAAGGTGAGGAAACGGCGGCATGCTTTCGCCGCCCTGATGGAGGCGCTGCAGCAGGGCATCCTGGGCTTGTTTCGCGAGCTCGCCTGCGGCCGCGGAGGTGATTTCCATGCCACTCTTTTTCATCCGAGCCACCACTAGAGGCACCGAGGTCGCACGCACCGGATCGATCACGGAGTGAATCTCGGGAGGCGCACCCAGCCCGGCTTCGCCATGACACCCCTGGCAGTTGAGCCGGTACAGATCAGCCCCACGAAGACTGACATTGCCTCCGGCAAGGGAGGGGAGCAGCAGTGGCGGCTGGGCGGCGATTGCGTCCGCTGAGTCGGGAGGCGGCGGACCTAACCGTCCGGTCTTGCCCATGCTGGTGTCGCCGAAGGGCCGGTTGAGGTGATTGATCCAGCTTTGGCCTGCCACGGGGGTTACTGCGGGTTCGGAACTGTGCGTTGGGGTGGATTGGGAATCTGCGGTAGCAGGCAGGCTGGCTGCGAGAGCGCACAGGGCGACGGCGAGACATCGTAAACTTTCACGCATCGCTGTTTCCTCCTTGCCGCGATACAAGAAATCTACGACTGGGGGAAATCGTGGTTGTCAGCGATCGGTCAAGTCGGTGTCAACTTTTTGGAACAGTCTGTCCAGAATGCAAACATCTTTCGTCGCGCGCGAGGATGCGAATCCAGAGGGGATTTCGCCGGCGTCGTAGAGTCTTTCCCGGACAATGTAGAACAGGCATGTCTGCCAAATTGTTGTTCCCTTTGGTTGGGAGATTTGCTCGCCCAGGTCCTTTCTCCATCTCACCTGACTTGGGCGAAGCCAAGCTAAGCACATCAATGGGTTCGGAATAAGACTCATTGGTAGGATCGTTCCGTTGCAATCTGGGGCGGTTTGCGCTATACCCATGCGGCATGGGCAGCGGTAGTGATTCCATCAATCTGGGGGGCAGTCTCGGCCAGGGGCCGATGGTGACGTATGAGCTGAGTTACCTGGACAAGTGGCTGCTGAATACGCTGCAATCGGCCGCGCGCGGCTCGCGGCCCAGCATGGCCGCCCTCGATCTGGCGGTGCGCGGACCCGCGTCGGTGGCGCTGCGGCTTGGGGTGCATAACGTTTATTACGGGCTGCGCTTGTTCGATCAGCAATTCGCCAAACTATATCTAAACGTCGACCGCAAGGAATTCGGACGGCTTGCGGAAACGCTGGCCCACCGGCTCAGCCTGGTGAGTAGCGCATGGCTGCCGCTGGACATGTTGCGGCAGGGAGACAGCGTCTTCGCGCTGCTTCGGCAGAATGAAACGATGCGCGCTGTACTTACTTCCACGCTAAGGGTGAATGAGCTGCTGTCGCGCAGGGCCGGCCTTGACCGGGAAAGTGTGGCGGTCACCGGCAGCGTGCAGCAACAACTAGCCGAGAGCGCTTCGGCGATCGCGGGATTGCTGCAAGTCCACGAGATAAGCGGGAGGCTGCGCGACCGGCTCACGCAGATGGCCGAGCTGGATCCCGAGGAACATCACGAGCTGCGCGTCTATCTCGGCGAAGATCTTGATGTAGAGGCGGAATCTGAATCTGCGAGTTCGGAGATTACGCCGATAGAGGAGCCGTCCTCGCCAGTGGAGGCTCCTGCTGAACAGTCGAGGGAAGCTGAGCCGGAAGCGGCCGCGGAGGAGCCGTACGCCCCTCCTGCTCCCGAGGCAGAGCCTGAGCCGGAGCACGGGCCGATGACAGGGAGCGCCCCTCCCCGGCCCTGGCACCCGTTTCGTTTGTTGCGCCATCGGAACAAGAGGCGAGTGGAGGACGAGGAGTCAGCCGAAGCCTTTCCTGCCGCAGAACCTTCAGCGGAATCAGAAGCGGGAAGTGAGGAAGAATCCGCGGCTCCGCCGCCTGCGCCCTACCACCGCGAAGACATCGACGTCATGGGAAGGCACATAACACTATCCGAGCCTGATAAACCATTTCCCGCTCCGCCAAATGCTGTGCCGCCAAGTTCAGCTCCGCCCGCGCCGGCCTCCGCGCCGCCGATGCCGCCAGCAGCGACTGCATCCGCACCGCCGGAATCTCCCAAACCGAAACTGCCCGAAGCCGAGCCGGACCGCTACACCGATCTGACGCTTTACGCGGACAATTTATTCCCTGGCGACAGAGCAGCGGATGCGCGTCGAGTGGGAGATACGGAGCCGTTATATCCGGGCAAGCCATACACGCTGGAGGTAGCTGTACGCCTGAAGCGCACTGGCATCGAAGCGCAACGCGCAGCCCCGCATGGGGTGAAGAATCCACGGCAGGATTTCGAGGATTTGGACCTCTATGTGTTAGCCCGCTCGCTGCGACCGGGCATCACGGTCAAGGAGTCGTTCATCAAGATTGCGTGGCCTTATAACAAGGACAGCGAATCGGCATTCTTCCGGCTTGCAGTCGGCGAACCGGTGTCGGGCACCAGCATGCCTGGCCGCATCGAGGTGCGCATCTACGACCGCTCGCTCGATCTGCTGGACAGGGTGCAGTTGGAGATGACCGTCGAAAGCGATGTGACGGTGAAAACCGCGCCGGCGCATTTTTTGCTGTGGCCGGCGGAAAAGCCTGGCGACCCGCTGTTCGATCCGCATTCACCGAATCGCGTGTTATCGATTCACGTGCGGCCGGTCGAGGGCGGTTATAACTTCGAGTTCATCTTTCGTGCTCCTTCTGAAACGAACACGCCGGATGCGGACGACCCCAGTGGAGGTTCCAGTACAAGTGTGAATGCAGATATCAAGGAAAACGATCTTCCCATCAGCTTTTTTCGGGATATTAGTTCACAGGACCTGGGCATTTTACTGGTCAAGATTCGGGATAACTGGACGAACCTGGTCATTACTTCCTATGCTGACAAGCTCAACGTAAATTCCGTGACCTACAAGGCTTTCGTCAATGATTTGGCGGAGCTTGGAGCTGAGGCGTGGACGCTGTTATTCGGGAACCGCACGGTAGAAGGAGCGTCGGAGACTACCGGACAGCTGCTGACGCAGTTGGAACTCGGTGAAGGCACGCACATCCAGATCACCTACGAAAGAGGCTACAGCAACTTCGTGTTTCCCTGGAACCTGTTGTATCCGCCGCAGGAGGACGGAGCGGTGGTCGACCCGATGCGCTTCTGGGGAGCGAGTTATGACATCGAGCAGGTGACTGAAGGTCCGCGCCATGATGTGCTCACCGACGAACCGGTAAGAATGTTGTTTGCCCTCGATCCCGGCTTTGGCAATTCCGAGTATCAGAAGACGCTGCTGGCGAAGTACAAGAGTTCGTCGGCTGGAAGACTGATGGTGACTGACCCGATCAGCGATCAGCGGACATTGTTCCGCGAACTCGGGAGCAATCCTTCGGCCCACCTGCTGTATTGCTATTGTCACGGTTACGCTCCGGCCGGGCCCGGCACCTGGCGGCGCGATGGCGTGAAGCTGTTCCGCCAGCGTATTGAGGCATTGCCGGAAGACTCTCCGCAGCGCGCTGCTTTTGAGACGTTGCTGACGTTGACGGCAGAAGCCAGCGATGAAGCGTGGATGTTCATCGGCAGCTCTGAAGTCCTGGAGAGCAAGATCAAGCAGCAGAAATTCTTTCTAACCCGGCGCCCCATCGTATTTCTGAATATGTGCCAATCGGCGGAGTTGATGCCTTCGATGTCCAGCGGCTTGGTGCGGGTGTTTCTCGACCACAACGCGTCTGCCGTAGTGGGTACCGAGGCGCCAATGAGCGCGGTATTTGCCAACGCGTTTGCCGAAGTGGTGTTCGACCAATTGTTCGCGGGGGATAACATCGGAACAGCGTTGCGCAAAGCGCGCCGTCACTTTCTGTCTGACAACCAGCGTAATCCCCTGGGGCTCGCCTATACACTCTATGGCCGTGCGCTCGCCCGCCTGGGCTCGGGCGCGATCATCAACGCAAAGAATGTGTCGCAAGCTGCAACGCAATAGGAGGAGTGGAACGTGGCCAACGAAACCGAGGTTATCAACGCGGCCCAGAAACTTCATGAGGAAAAGGACGACAGCGCTTTGGAGATCCTGATCGGGTTGCGCGAGAAAGCGATCCAGCAGGATCCTGCGCTAACGAACGATCCGACATTTGAGCCGAAGTACGAAGCCAACACCATGGGCGCGCTCGACGACGTGAAAGCGCTGGGACGCCGCATCCTTATGCGTTGGAATAAGGAGCTCTACGGCGTGGTCTGTAGCAACCAACCCACCAACGCAAAAGAGCGGCAGGAGATTCTGGGATCGTTAGGCCTGGGGGAGGCGGCCGTGATTGGCGCGGTGGCGACAGCGTTGCTGAGTCTGGGAGTTACCGCTGCGATCGCTGCTCCGCTGGCTCCGCTATTGGTGCGCAAGTTCATCTGGCCGGCGAAGGACGAGCTCTGCGGGGCGTGGGGCGAAGCTCTCAAGGCTTGATGCTCTTTCAATCTGCGAGCCGCGAGGCGGCGCGACTGGGCAGCACGCAAGGTCGTCACGCACGGCAGCTGCGCTTCAAAAAAACGGCCTTCAGCAATCCCAGCCAAGGGTGCTGAAGGCCAAGTGCCACTTCTTGATTCACTCAGCAGATAGCTGCCGGCACTCTGGCCGAAACGCCGAAAGCTATCTGCATCCACTTCGTTTGCTTGGCAGAAAGGCTATCCGCCGATCAGTGCAGTGTCTAGACCACTGTTTGCGAAGTGTGCTTGCCCCACTTCGATGGTTGAGAGTGGGAGAGTGCTTTTTCTCACGAAACCCCGCAGCGACAATCGGATGTCTGCTGCGTGCCGACTCCGCCCTATCGCGAGTATGTCCGATAGATGATTACGGCGTAATTTCCCAAACAACCCCGCCGCCTCCGTAACCGCTACCGCCCTGCGAGGCCGTGCCATACAGGGTGCCGCTGCTGTCCATGATCACGTTGCTCACCGGGCCTTCACCATCGTCGCCGTTAAATTCGTGCAGAGAGACATATGCGTGCGACCCGGCTGCCAGTTGGAACACGCCGCCGGGTGCGCTGACACCTCCGCCGTAATAAGTGCCATAGAGATTGCCGGCGGCGTCGAAGGTCAGCGGGGCTTGAGGTCCGGGTGGCGCGCCAAAGGCATAGTTGCCCTGGAAGAAGTAGATCGGTTGCGGGCCGTCGAGATAAACGAAAACCGTACCGCATCCGCCGTACTGTTCCGACTGCTGATAGCAATACGACGAACCTCCGGCCCCGGCGGTGCCGTAGAGATTTCCTGCCGGGTCCACAGTTAGCGTGGTGTAGGGAAGAGCACCGTCGGAATAATCCACGAAGTTGTACAACGTTGATTCGGCCCAGCCGAACTGGGTCGGTGTCATTTCGAAGACAACGCCCGCGCCGTAATATTCCGGGGGAAAATATCCGCTGCCGCCAAACGCGGTCGTGCCGTAGAGATTGCCCGACAAGTCAAAGCTGACTCCACCCACCGGCATCACGCCGTCGAGTCCGCCAAAGCCGTACAGGACGCTCTCGCGCCAGCCACCTGCCTGAGGAGTGAGCCGAAAGACAGTGCCGCCGTAATTTGGTCCACCCGCCTCGGTAGTTCCGTAGATGTTGCGTCCCCGGTCGAAGACCAAATCTCCGTAGCCGGGCAGGCTACCATCGGCGCCTCCGGTAAATCGGTAGACCATGGTTTTCAGCCATGGGCAGGAAATGGAACCGCAGCGATTAGCTGGTGGCTGAAGGCGAAACACCGTGCCGCAATCGGATTGTTCGACGCAAGTGTCGTTGCTGCCTTCGGTGGTGCCGTACAAGGCGCCATCGGGTCCGAAGATCACGCGTGCGGCGGGATGAGAACCGTCAGGGCCGCCGTTGAAGCTGTACAGCGTAGTCAGCAGCCAAGCGCCATTCTTGCGGCTGAGTTTGAAGACCGTGCCGCATCCGCTCTGATCGCAATACTGGGTTGACGCATGGCCGCCGTAAAAGGTGGTGCCGTAAAGATTGCCGGCGGCATCGAGGGTTAGCCCGGCGGTGGGGGCCCATCCGGCTGAGGTCTCGTAGGAGAAGTTGTGGATGACGCTGTAAGTCTGGGCGTGGGCCCAGGGCACGGCGACGGCCAGGAGCGCCAAGACCGCCATGAGTAGGGATGACTGTCTTCGCAGGAGAGGGCCCGAAGCCAAGGACGAGGGTTGTGCCGAGCTGCTCATCGGAACTCCTTGGTGAATAGCGACCGCGAACGGTCGGCGTTTTTGACCACGGAAATTTACAACGAATGACTAATAACTTTCCAGTCAGAGAGACGTTTTTCCCTGTTTACCGCTCAGTACATAAGAGTTTCGTAGGAGCCGTCTTCGCTAACCGACGCATCGGCAAAGCGTCCATAGTCTTGAACGCCTGCTGCAAAGCAGGTGCCGGCGACGAAAGCTCGTTCGCAGCACGACGTAGTACCACTGTAGGCCACCTCTATCCGACGCGCTCCACGCTTCCAACCGTTAGCGAGTATCCTAAGGAACACAGCGCAGATTGTTGGGTTATAGTGATGTTGCTGGCGAACGCCTGGTCGTGTTGCCTCAACTCGAGGCATATCCTGCCCCAGGAACTAACGGAGAAGATGAATCACGCTGGAACTCGAGCGCCCGGTGGCCGTCAGGAAGTTACGCTGATTTCCTGCAAGGGAGTCAGAAAAACGGTAATCGCGTTCGCGGTGGTTCTGGCGATTGCAATCGGTCTCTCCTCCTGCCAGAAAGCTACGCCCGACACAGGTTCTACCGCCAAGGCCGCCAGCGATCCTGAGCTGTTCACCATTCCGCCTGAACAGATGTCGCATGTGCAGGTCCTCGATGTACAACCCACCACGCTCACCCGCATGCTGCGGCTTACCGGCGCGGTTGCTTACAACGGATTTCGCACGACGCCGGTCATTACCCAGGTCAGCGGTCCGGTGAGCCGGGTAGTGGTGGTTCCGGGGCAGAAAGTGCGGCAGGGCGAGCCCATGTTGTACGTGGCCAGCCCGGATTACTCACAACTGCGCACCAATTACCTGAAAGCCAAAGACGCTTACGCGCTGGCGCAAATGGCTTACGCCCGCGCCCAGGTTTTGTATAAGCACGAGGCGATTGCGCTGGCCAACGTGGAGCAGGCGCAGTCGGCCGAGGTGCAGGCGAGTGGTGACCTGATCGCCGCTCAATCCGCGCTGAAGGTGCTGGGCGTCACCGATCCCGACGCCTTGCTGAAGGCGCCGCCTTCGTATGAGGTTCCGGTTCAGGCGCCGATCGGCGGCGAGGTGGTGGAACAGGACGTGGCCGCGGGACAGTTGCTGCAACCCGGCACCACGCAGTGCTTCCTGATCTCCGACACCAGCAACGTGTGGGTGCTGGTCAATGTTTATCAAAACGATTTGCCCTACGTGCAGGTGGGAGACGACGTAACTATCCAGACCGAATCGTACCCAGATGAATTTCACGGACGGATTGCTTACGTTGCTGCCTCGCTGGATCCCAACACGCGCACCTTGCAGGCGCGCATTGACACGGCAAATCCCGGACAAAAATTGAAGAAGGACATGTACGTCACGGCGACGGTGAAGGCGGGCACGATTGCCAACGCGATTGCGCTGCCGGACGCGGCCGTGCTGCGCGACAGCGAGAATCAGCCGTTCGTTTACGTTGCCACCTCGTCCAACCAGTTCGGCCGGCGCACGGTGACGCTGGGGGAAAACCTGAATGGACAAACCCAGATCACCAGCGGATTAAAGGCGGGCGATCGCGTAATCGGCAACGGCAGCCTGTTTGTGCAATTCGCCAATTCGCTGCAACGGTGAGCTGGAGTTGCAGCCGAGGCAAGCTTACGTTTCGACTTTAGCGAGAACAGTGTCCGCCACATCTGAATGATTCATCGAATAGTCCAAGCGGCGTTGCGTCAACGGTTCCTGGTGCTGATGCTGACCGCTTTCATCACGGTCGGCGGCATCCTGTCATTCCAGAGGATGCCCGTGGACGCCTATCCGGACCTCTCGCCTCCGCAGGTTGAAATCATCACCCAATGGCCTGACCACGCTTCGGAAGAAGTAGAGCGGCTGGTCACGCTTCCGCTGGAACTGCAGATGAACGGCGTTCCCCACATGGTGGTGATGCGTTCCATCTCGCTGTACGGATTGTCGGACATCATCCTCACTTTCGAGGACAGCACCAACGACTATTTTGCCCGGCAGATCGTGTTCGAGAGGCTGGCCCAGGCCACGCTTCCCACGGGAGTCGCTCCCGGCCTGGCGCCCCTGTTCAGTCCCAGCGGGTTGGTGTATCGCTATGTGCTGGAGAGTCCCGACCGCAGCCCGCAGGAGTTGAAGACCATCGAGGATTGGGTGGTCGAGCGAGCCTATCGTTCGGTGCACGGCGTGGCGGACGATTCCGGCTTCGGCGGGACGGTGATGCAGTACCAGGTGCTGCTGGACCCGGCGCGGATTTACGGCTATCACCTGACGGTTCCGCAGGTGACGGCGGCGCTGGCGGCCAACAACGCCAACGCGGGCGGCGGATTCTACTCGCAGGGCGGCCAGTTCTATTACGTTCGCGGCATCGGGCTGGTGCGCAATACCGACGACATCGGGAACATCGTGGTGGGGGCGCAGAAGGGCGTGCCCATCCGGGTGCGCGATGTAGGAGACGTGACCATCGGTCATGCGCCACGGCTGGGAGAGTTCGGCTACCTGAAGAATGATGATGCGGTGGAAGGCGTCATCCTGATGCTGCGTGGCGAGCAGACGCAGAATGTTCTGAAGGGCGTAGAAGCCAAGACGGAAGAACTGAACACGCCGCATCCTGCCGCCGGACGTCAAGATTCATCCTTACTACGATCGCAGCGAACTGGTGAACCTGACCACCGACACGGTAGAAGCCAACTTGCTTCGCGGCATGTTGCTGGTATTGGTGGTGCTGATCTTCTTCCTGGTTAGCATTCGCGCCGCGATTATTGTCGCCATCACCATCCCGTTGTCGCTGCTGTTCGCCTTCATTGTGCTGCATGCGCATGATGTGGCGGCGAACCTGCTATCCATTGGAGCTATCGATTTCGGCATCGTTATCGACGGAACCGTGGTGATGATGGAGAACATCTACCGCGAGTTGGCGTTGCGCGAAGGGCAGAGCTATCGGCTGAACGACGTCATCCTGACGGCGGCGAAAGACGTTGACCGCCCGATCTTCTATTCGGTCGCCGTGATCCTGGCCGGGTATCTGCCGATTTATGCGTTGACCGGTCCGGCGGGCAAGCTGTTTCATCCCATGGCGGAGACCATGTGCTTCGCGCTGGTGGGCGCGCTGATCCTGACGCTCACGCTGGTGCCGGTGCTGGCTTCGTACTGGTTCAAGAGCGGCGTGAAGGAAAAGGTCAACCGTCCTTACGAGTGGATGAAGCGGCAATACGCGAAGCAGCTGGACTGGTCACTGGACCGTCCCAAGCTCACGATGGTGATTGCGACCCTCATCTTTCTGGCGACGCTGCTGCTAATCCCCTTCATTGGCGGCGAATTCATGCCCCACCTGGATGAAGGTGCGCTCTGGGTGCGGGCAACGATGCCGTACACCATTTCATTTGAGGAGGCCAGCAAGATAGCGCCGCAAATTCGCGACATCCTGATGTCGTATCCCCAGGTGACGGTGGTGGCCTCCGAGTTAGGGCGGCCGGATGACGGCACCGACCCTACCGGCTTCTTCAATTGCGAATTCTATGTTGGACTGAAGCCGTATAAGGACAAGTCGTGGGCGGGCGACATCAGAGAAAAGAAGAAACTGGTGGAGGCCATTAATAGCAGGTTGACGGCCTTTCCGGGGATCATCTTCAACTACACTCAGCCCGCGGAAGATGCGGTGGATGAAGCTTTGACCGGATTGAAGAGTTCGCTGGCGGTGAAGATTTATGGCGACGACCTGAATGTGCTGCAGGACAAGGCCATCCAGATCAAGAACACGCTGGCGAAGGTGCCGGGCTTCACCGAACTGACGGTGGTGCGCGAACTGGGACAGCCCAGCCTGCTGATCGATGTGGACCGTGACAAAATTGCGCGCTACGGGATTAACGTAGCGGACGTGGAGGCGGTGATCTCGGCCGCGGTAGGCGGGCAGGCGGTGACGCAGGTTATTCAGGGCGAGAAGCTGTTCGATCTGGTGGTACGCATGCAGCCGCAGTTCCGCAGCAGCGCAGGGGAAATTGGTAATTTGCTGGTGGGCACGCCCGACGGCAAGCAGCTGCCTCTGAATGAGCTGGCCACCATACGGCAGGGCAACGGGGCGTCATTTATCTATCGCGAAAATAACTCCCGCTACATTGGCGTGCAATACAGCATTGAGGGGCGTGATCTGGAGCGCGCGGTGCGGGACGGCCAGGCTGCGGTGGATAAAGCAGTAAGCCTGCCACAGGGCTACTGGATGAGTTGGGGCGGTGAGTACAGCCAGTTCCTGGAAGCCAAGTCGCAGATGTTCTTCATCGGCCCTCTGGCGCTGGTGCTGATTTTCATGATCCTGTTTGCGCTGTACGGGAATTTCAAGTTCCCGGTGGCGATTGCGCTGGGGGTGGTCATGACCGAGCCCGTCGGGGCCCTGGTGGCGCTGAAGTTGACGCATACGCCGTTCAGCGTTTCGTCGGTGCTTGGATTGCTGGCGCTGCTGGGCGTGTCGGTTGAGACCGCGGTCATCCTGGTGTCGTACATCAACAAGCTGCGTAAGGAAGGCATGGACGTGCGCACGGCGACGCGTGAGGCATCGTTGCTGCGATTGCGTCCCATCATGATGACCGCGCTGGTGGCCTGTCTGGGACTGCTGCCGGCGGCGTTGTCCACGGGAATCGGCTCGGACACGCAGAAGCCGTTTGCCATTGTGATCGTGGCAGGGTTGATCTCGCGGCTGTTTATCGGCTTCTTCGTCAATCCTGTGCTGTACGAGATGGTCGCGCGCGAAGGCGATGTGCTCCAGGTGTAGCTGTCGTTGTGAAAGTGCTAAGCCCCGACATTTCTTAGATGTCATCCTGACCGCCAGCGAAGGACCGCTACCGCCGACAGTTCTGCGCGGGATAGGGATCCTTCGCTTACACTCAGGATGACACCCCCATGACATCGTGCCGAACGCGCAGTGCGCCCGCGGTGCGTTCTGCTCTCGACCTTCTTACTCCACTACAATTGAACGGTGAAGACCTGGGATGTTGTGATCATCGGCGGAGGTGTGATTGGGCTCTCGCTGGCGTGGCGCCTGCGGCATGATGGCGCCGACGTGCTGGTGGTGGAGAAGGGCGAGCCGGCTCGCGAAGCCACCTATGCGGCGGGAGGAATGATCGCCCACTGCGAACCCGGCAATCCGCCGGAGTTGCGTGAGATGATTGCGGCCAGCGCGCGCATGTATCCAGCGTTCGTGGCTGAACTGCGGGCCGAGGCTTTTGAGTCTCCGGACTTGCGGGAGCAGGGAACGATCGCATTCTTCGACGGTGAAGAGTTGCCGGTTGGCGATGGCGTGCAGGCGTTGGACGAAGCTGAATTGAAGCGAGTAGAACCACGCATCGGCTAAGCTGCGGAAGAGCATATCTGTTGCCGGAGTCGAGTGTCGATCCGCGCAAGCTGGGCAGCGTGCTGGAGAAAGCGGCCCGGACCTTGGGGGTGGATTTCGCTACCGGCTCGGCGGTCACCGACATCGCGCTTCTAGGCGGGAGCGTCACCGGAGTACGCACCAGCAAGTCGTTTTACGGCTCCTCGGTGGTGGTAAATTGCGCGGGTGCGTGGGCCTCGCAAATTCAGCCGCTGGGCGTACCCACGCGTCCAGTGAAGGGACAGATGGTCGCCCTGATTCCGCAGCGCGGGGAACATGCTACGGAGCCATTGGTCGCGCACGTGATTCGCACGCCCGAGGTGTACATCATTCCGCGCAGCGATGGCCGCATCGTTCTGGGGGCGACGCTGGAGGAAGCCGGATACGACAAGCGGCTCGACCCGGAGGTCATCCAGGGTTTTCAGCGCAAGGCCAGCGAGGTGGTGCCGGAGTTGGCGCAGATGCGAATTCATGAAGCGTGGGCGGGGCTGCGTCCCGGAACGCCCGATGGCTTGCCGATTCTGGGAGCAACCAGGAAGCGGGGATACTACGCCGCGACCGGGCACTATCGCGATGGAATTTTGCTGGCGCCGGTCACAGCGTTGGTTATGTCGCAGGTGATGAGCGGGCGCCAGCCGGATTTCGACCTGACGGCGTTCTCGCCGCTGCGATTCGATGCCTGAGTCGAAATGCCTGCCCGGATCGGGTGTTCCGCCACCGGAAAATCGCGCGACGGCGCCCCGCACATCCGGTCAATCCTGCGGCAAAGTGCAGACGATCTTCATCTTGTCGCAGACCTTCATTACCCCTTGGACCACCAGCGAAGTCGCGTCAGGTGTGCCGACGAGGTTCGATGCCACCACTAACTGCGTCAGCTTGTCGCCCAGCGGCGTTGCCTGCATGCTGGCAACCTGATCGCCCTTGGCAAACTTGATCTCGCGGCTTTTGGCATTACTGCTGGTGATGGTGATGTCCTGGTGCGCCTGGATCGAGGCTAGCGCGGTCTGATAGACCTTGTCCGCGTTGGCCATGAGAACGACCGTCGCGACGTCATAGCCGGCGCCGTTGCTGGACTTGTTGCTCATGCGCTGGACTTGGCCGGAGACGGCCTTGGCCACCATTACCCACTGCGCCTGGGCGGCGACGGTGGTGAACAGGCTGGCAACAGCGATCAGGGCCAATACAGCTTTGCGAAAACTCATTCCATCCTCCCCATTGATAGGAACTGAATTCAAGTCCGAGGCGTGCACGTGCTTTGTACGCAGAAACACGACAGGGCCGCTTCCCGATTGGCCCTGTCGTGCTTGATTTGTCGCGAAGGCGGATCGCTCCGCGCTACTTGTTGCCTTTCGGCGGATAGTTCTGGAACAGCTTCTTGACGGCCTTGTCGAGGTTGTTGATGTTCTTGTTGCTATTGTCGGTAATCGTGTTGGTGACCGAGCCTCGCCAGATCAGATCTTTGCCTTTGACGTCGGCGAGTTCAACAACCAGAGTGCCAACCTTGGTGATGTAGGTGTTGTAGGTTACGTTGCCCGGGCCCCAGTAGCCGCCCCATGTCCAGGTGGGGCCGAAGCCGTAGCCGGTGCCCACAACCTCCTTCTGGTCATGAATGCTGTTGCTGTAAACCACCCACATATCGGGATTGGAGTCGACCTTGGTGAGACCCTTGGCCTGGAGTTGCTGGTCGACCGCGCTGACGATGCGCTGGTCCCAAAATCCCTTGGCGGGCTTGGGACTCTTTTCCCACATATAGGTGTGATAGCTGGCGAAGTTGGCACTACGGTCCCAGTCGATGTTGGTCTTCTGGGCGAAGGCTACGGTGGACAGCAGAAGGCACAGAGCCAACCCGGCAAATGCGCTTTTCCTCATGACAACGGTTCCCCTTTTGACGAATCACTGCGCGATAAAGTCGTACATCGACGCAACGCAAAGATACTATTAGCGGTTGTCGCCGTCTAGAGCGGGCTCCGGGGGACTCTGAGGACCAAGCGGGAGGACAAGCGGCCAGGGAACCATTTTGTCGGAAGCAACGTAATCTGGGTGGAGGGCGGACGATGAATGGGATGGCGATCTGCGGATACCTGTGGTTGGTCTTCGTGGTGGTGTGGATGATTTGGGCCTTCCGGAACAAGCCGGTGCAAAGCCGGGAAAGCGTTTCGTCCCGGCTTACCTACAGCGTGTTGACCATGGCTGGCTTCTTCGCCATGTTTAGCAACGACATTACCCGGTCGTGGCTTCGTTTCCGCGTATTCCCCAATACCTTGCTGATACAGACACTGGCCGTTCTCATCACGGCCACAGGCATTGGTATTGCCTTCTGGGCACGGGCTTACCTGGGCGGAAACTGGAGTGGGGCAGTCACGGTGAAGGTTGGCCACCAACTGGTAAGAAGCGGGCCTTATGGATTTGTACGTCATCCGATTTACACCGGACTAATGCTGGCGCTGGTAGGCACGGCGCTGGCGCGCGGCCAAGTTCGCGGGTTGGTTGGCGTAATGCTGGCTTATGCAGGTTTCCGCATGAAGAGCCTGATCGAAGAGCGCGTCATGATGAATACTTTCGGTGCGCAATATGAGGCCTACAAGCGCTCGACCGGCGCCATCGTTCCGGGACTGCCGTTATAGGTCGCCCCGTCGCGCTACCTCTGTCATCCCGTGCGCAGCGAGGGATCTGCGTTTCCGCCTCTGGCCAGAAAATTTCCTGTGCTAGACTCACTCGCTTGATTCAAGTGCACGCCATCCACCTCTGGGAGCGGATTTCCATGCTTCGTCGGGCTTGCGGTCTGGCTCTGTTCGCGATGTTTCTCTCCACGCTGCCTTTGTACGCCCAAGGCAATGCGCAGTCGGTGTTGCAAAGCTACTTTGTCGGGCGGCAGGTCACGCTGCAGATCGACATGCCGGGAACGCAGCAGGGCGTCGACCTGCGGATGGACCGTGACGATCCCATGGACTGGAAAGCGTATTCCGCACGGCTCAAGAAATTCGGGCCGGCCATCCGCAGCGGAGACCGGTCGACCATTACCACTCTGGTCGTGAAGAAGAACCTGATCGAGTTTCAGCTGGATGGCGGGGGCTTCGGAACGTTCTGGGACGATGACAATACCAATGTCACGCCATACAACGTGGAGAAAAGCAGCTACGAGAAGCAACTGGAGCGCGACGTCCGCAACGAGAGCGATCCGCAACGCAAGCGTGAGTTACAGCGGGAACTGGACCGGGCGCGGAGCCGGCGCGAGCGCGAGCAGGCAGCCGACAATCGCGCCGCCCAGATCGCCAGCCAGATGAAGGCGCAGGAGGTCGAGGCCAAGCGCATGCGCGGCGGGTCGCGCTTCAACCTGCGCTGGCCGGCCAATATTCCCGGGGATCAGCTCACGCCCGAGGCGGTGATGAAGCTGATGGAGGCGTATGTTGACTTCGGCGATCTCCAGGCGCAGAAGCCGATTTTACAGGCCGTGGCGCAAAACAAGCCTGCCCCGGCAGCGCCGGCGAGTGGGACGCCCTCCAGTCCCATCACCCAACTCAAGCGCGGCATGGAAATTGGCCAAGTGAGCGAGTTGCTGGGTCTGGGCCGCATGATGTCGCAGTCGACGTCGGAAGAAGGCCTCAAGACGCAGATCTTCGAATACTTGCCCACCGAATATCGGGTCGAGGTGACCTACGTTGATGGAGTCGTTGTGCGCTACTCGATCAACTCGCGGTAGGGCAGCGGGCGTCACCATCGAGGCTGCGGTTGCGCTGCTATCATTGACCACGTGGCCACGGATCGTCGCGGAAAATTCATTACGTTTGAAGGGCTGGACGGTTGCGGCAAGAGCACGCAACTGGAGAACCTTGCCGGGGCGCTGCGTCAGCAGGGAATTGAGGTTCTGACTACGCGGGAGCCGGGCGGCACGGACATCGGCGAGCGTATTCGCGCGGTGTTGCTGGATTCGCGAACGGCAGGCCTTGACCGTTACACCGAGATGGCCCTGATGTTCGCTTCGCGGGCGCAATTGATAGCCCAGGTGATTTTACCCGCGCTGGAAGCCGGGACGTGGGTATTGTGCGACCGCTTTACGGACTCGACCGAGGCGTATCAGGGAGGGGGGCGGCAGCTGGGCAGCGAGACGGTATTGCGTCTGCACGAGAACTTGTGCCAAGGGCTGTGGCCGGACCTGACCATACTGATGGATTCCGATCCCAAGTCATGCGTCATTCGAGCGCGACGACGCAACAAGGCGGCCGAGCAGGACGAGAACCGCTTCGAGAAGGAAAACCACGAATTTTTCAACCGGGTCTACCAGGCCTTCCACCAGATTGCCAAGCGCGAGCCGCAACGCGTGGTGGTGGTGGATGCCCGCCCTCCGATTGCCGAGGTGCATGGCGAAATCCTGCGAGTGGTGAAGGAACGGTTGGGCGCGAAAGTCAGTTGAGTTAAGAATGCCTTTTTCCGATTTTCACGGCAATGCCGAAACGGTACACACGCTGCGGGAGATGCTGGCGCACGACCACTTTCCCCATGCAGTGATTTTGTCCGGGCCCCAAGGCGCGGGTAAATTCACCCTGAGCCAGATGGTGGCGAAAGCCATGAATTGTCTGGAGCGGCCGGTGAGCGACGGACTGCCCGATTTCTGCGGCCACTGCGCCAACTGCGTTCGCATTGGCGAAGCCGATGCTCTGGAAGACCGCTTCGCCGAGGCGGTGGAGGCGCGCGAAAACCTGCGCGACACCGACAAGCGCGAGACGCGCATCTTCGTGCAAACGTTTCCCGACGTGCTCATCATTCCGCCCGATCCACCGCAAATGCTGGTGAAGGTTGACCAGGTGCGGCACGTGATTCACGAGATCTATTACCGGCCGGCCGAAGGCGGAGAACGTGTCTGCATTTTCAGCGATGCCGACTTCATGAAAGAGGCAGCGAATTCGCTGCTGAAGATTCTGGAAGAGCCTCCGGATTTCGCCACCATCTTTTTGCTGACCGACAATCCCACCGCGCTGCTGCCCACCATACGCTCGCGCTGCATGCACCTGCGGCTGGCGCCGGTGCCAACGGCCGAGGTAGAGCAATACCTGGAAAAGGTGCATCCGGAATGGAAGGCGAAAGAGCGGACGCTGGTGGCGCGTGTCTGTGGTGGAGGGTTGGGGCGGGCAAAGAGCTTCGACCTTGCCGGATACCTGGCCGCGCGGCAGGATGCGCTGGCGCTGCTGGGGCCGGCCATGGGCAATGAGGACCACAGCGCGCTGTTCAAAGTGACCGATACGTATCGCTCGGGAGCGGAAGGCAAGGCGAAGACCGAGCAGACGATCCGGACCCTCTACTCGCTGTTGGAAGACATGCTGTTTCTACGCTCGGGGACGCCCGAGCTGGTGCGCAACCAGGACATCCAGGCGGAACTGGCGCGCCTGGCAGCCGATGTGGAGTTTGCATGGATCGTCGCGGCGGTCCGGCGGCTGGGAGAGTTGGAAACCGGGATGCGGCGGAACTTGCTACGCTCGTTGGCGCTCGACACGTTCGCTACCTCGCTGGAGCGGTGATGCCCGGTAACACCAAAGTAGTATGGCTGCAACGATTGTGTTGACCCAACAGCTGTGTTAGGGTATCGCTTAAGTTCACACCTAGGAGAGCCTCGGAGCGACCTGCGCCAGCTGACTTGCCAGAGTACTGAGCAGTTTCCCGCTTCCGAATGACGATCGCCGAAAGGTTGGTGTGCATACCCCTAGGAGCAAACCATGAAAGATGGTATGGATGCCACCGCAGTAGGAAGAGCCCTGGATCCGGAGGTGTTTGCCAACCGCAAGCTCATTCGTCCCGCGCTAAACCGCACCGAACACCCCCGCCAGGAAACAGAACGCCGCCAGGAAGCGGATCGCCGCGAGCGTCCCGAACGGTCGAATGGAAGCGGCAAGAAGTCGCCCCCGCCGGAACAGACTCACGCGGAAAATTTCTATTACCAGAAGCAGATGCAGGGGAAGACGCCGATGGTCCTGGTCTTGCAGGACGGTGAGGAAATTCACGGCGTAATCGAGTGGTACGACAAATACTGCCTGAAGGTGAATCGTAACGGCTCGTCGAATCTGCTGATTTATAAGCCCAGCATTAAATACATGTTCAAAGAGAGCGAGTCCGGGCAGCGGAAGTAAGCGCGTCGGATTGCAGACTTAACTCAACTAACCCATGGACCGGCGGACCGCCGTGTCCATGGGTTTCTTATTGGCGGCGAAGGATTCGATTTCTGCCGATTCCGCTCGCGTGGTCGCCAGGGAACATTGACGGCCTGCGTTGTGTCTACAAAGATGTGAAACGAATCTGGAGCCTTTGGATAATTGGGCTGACCTCCGTGTCGCTGGCTCGACAGCCGACTAAGCCGGTGGTCGACAAGCCGCCGCTAGCCACAGTGACGATTACGCCGGCTAAGCGAGAATTGCGACGAGGCCAGGATTTAGGCGTGACCTTGACGATCAGGGCTGGACGTCAAGGTGCTTACATCCCTAAATTCTTTGGCGATTGGGTGGAGACATGTCAGTCCGGCTTCTCGGTTGACATCTTCACCCTGAGCGGGGAACGGGCATCAACGTCGGGACGCGGTTGCGCCGGCGATTCTTTCGGAACGCTACCTCCAGCCAGACTACGGCTGGCACAGTATGTCTTTCTCAGGCCGGCAGAAAGTCGATCCTGGCACACCACAATCATCCAGATCGCGAAGCATCGAGGCCGCTACGAACTTAAGGCCGAATATTTCTCAGCTCAACGTGGAATTGAGGACGTGGCCGCGCTGCCGGAAATTCGCGGGCTGATGATCGAAGGGCATGTTCGCGCGAAACCTGTAGCTATTCGAATACGCTGAACTCAGCAGCAGTGGGGCTTCGTGCGGCCGCCATACCCAGCCAACAACGGCCTTGCCTACAGCTTTGGCAGCATGATGCCGGTCTGGCCCTGGTATTTGCCTTTTCTGTCCTTGTAGCTGGTTTCGCAAATCTCGTCCGACTGGAAGAACAGGATCTGGCAAAGGCCTTCGTTGGCGTAGATACGCGCCGGCAGCGGGGTCGTGTTGGAGATTTCCAGGGTGACGAAACCCTCCCACTCGGGCTCGAACGGGGTCACGTTCACGATGATGCCACAGCGTGCGTAGGTTGATTTGCCGACGCAGATGGTCAGCACGTCGCGGGGAATCTTGAAGTATTCCACGGAGCGCGCCAGGGCGAAGGAGTTGGGCGGCACGATGCAGACATCGGACTCCACGCTGACGAAGGAGCGTTCGTCGAATTTCTTGGGATCGACGATGGTGCTGTTCACGTTGGTGAAGATTTTGAACTCGTCGGCAACCCGCAGGTCATAGCCGTAGGAGGAGAGACCGAAGGAGATCACGCCTTCGCGGACCTGTTTCTCCGAGAAGGGGTTGATCATGTCGTGCTCGTTAGCCATCTTGCGGATCCAGCGGTCGCTCTTAATTGCCATTCGTCTCCCCAGAGGCCGGAAGCCCCGATGATCTGTGAACCCGGATTACGTCTTGGAAAGGTTACTGTACTTGAATTGGCTTACCCCGGGAAAGTGCGAGTAAGCTGTCGCATGAATGGTCATCTTACGGAAAGCGGTATTGGTTGACAATGGGGCGCGGCGTCACTAGGATTCGCCTATCAGCTTGCAAGTTGAAGCGGAAGGAAGACTTACCGCAGATCCCGTGGGGTCGGATAGAATCACGGGAGGGACTGCGGCGAGGCTGACTTTGCGCCGGCAGGCGCACTCTGCGGAGCCACTTGTGATCAAACTGGACCTGATCAACGAAGTTGTCACCAAAACCGGCGTCACCAAAACCAAGGCTGAGATGGCGGTGGAAACCGTCTTCGAAAGCATGAAGAAGTCGCTGGCGCGTGGCGACCGTATCGAACTGCGCGGCTTCGGCGTCTTCACCGTCCGCCCGCGCAAGACCGGTATCGGACGCAACCCGCGCACCGGCGCCGAAGTGAACATTCCGCCGGGCAAGGCGGTTCGTTTCAAGCCCGGCAAGGAACTGCAATCGATCGAGTAGCGTGGAGGCTATCGCCGGGCGATAGCGGCAAGGCTCCGCGGCCCGGAACTGCGCCTTCTCTTGCTTCTGCGCTCGCCTGTTCGTCATCCAAAAGTACACGATGTCTGATTTAACGCCACCGGCCTCCTATACCTTCGAAGTGTCGTCGTATCCGCAGGTCTTTGTGGCCCCGCCCGCACCACGCCGGCAATACTGGCTGCATCTGCTGTTGCTGGTGGCGACGCTGTTCACCACGCTGGTAGTGGGAGCGCGCCTGCAATACAACTTCATTCACGACCTGCCCGCGTTTACCACCGACAACTTTGCGCTGCCACTGTTTCCGGTGAAGTGGATCTGGCAGAATCCGGCGCGGCTGAAGATGGGAATCCCGTTTTCCGTCACCCTGCTGGGAATTCTGCTGGCGCATGAGTTCGGCCACTTCATCCTGGCGGAACGCAACGGCGTTTACGCCACGCTGCCGTACTTCATCCCGGCCCCGACACTGATTGGAACGTTCGGCGCGCTGATTCGCATCAAGTCGCCCATCCGCTCGCGCAAGGCGCTGTTCGATATCGGCATTGCTGGACCGATTGCCGGATTCCTGGTCGCCGTTCCTGTGCTGATGTGGGGGCTGGCGCTATCCAAGCCGATGGAGCCGGATTCTTCCATCTCTGCGCTGGAGTTTGGCTATCCTCTGATCTTCAACCTGGTACATCACTGGCTGGTGCCGTTCACCCACAATGCGGCCCCGCTGACCTCGCTGTATCTGCATCCGGTGGGCATTGCGGCGTGGGTGGGAATGTTCGCGACGGCGCTGAACCTTCTGCCCGGTGGGCAGTTCGACGGTGGCCACATCATTTACGCGGTCGCGCCGCGGGCGCACAAGTGGGTGACGCGCACGACTATCGGGATCCTGATTCCACTGGGGGTATTCTTCTGGATGGGCTGGCTCATCTGGGCGGTCATTCTCGGTTTTACGGGGATGCGGCATCCCAACGTTCCCAAGTGGCCCGACATTGGGCCTGAGCGGCGCTGGCTGGCCGTGGGCGCGCTGGTGATGCTGCTGCTGACGCTGGTGCTGGCACCCTTCCACGGGGCGGCGTTGTTCGGAAGCTAGCCACGAGAGCAGTTCGTTTTGGGCGACGCTAGCCGCCCAGCTTGATGGTCAATCCCACCATTACTCCGCCAATCAACACCATAGAAAGCCCCCAGCCCCAAGGCCTGTGCCCGGCATAGGTTCCGTAGGAATATCCTGCCAGGAACAGCATAGCCAGCGCGATGACGTCGGAGATGCGCGCGGCTAACTTTATCTCGGGCAGAAGGATAAAGGGAAGCACGATAGGGAAGGTGGAGAGGAAGACCAGCAGGAATACACTGATGGCGCCGCGCCAGTCGTCGGAGGTCAGACGCGGTTTCGACGGCGGCTCAGGCAGGGCGGAAATCTTCTGGCGCATGGCGTCCACCGCTGGAGGCGGCAATACCGAGGCAACCACCGGCGGCAGAGAGTCGACGATGACCTGGTTGGCCTTGTCGGGTTCCGGGATGCGATGCAGGCGCTTCAGCAGGGCGACGTTGTGGCCGCGCTCGCTGACGCAACTCATCAGGTACATCAAGGCGTCGATGATGCCCCACGCCAGGTTGCAGCCAAGAGCACCGATGAGCATTTCGTGAACCTGGGTGCGGTCGGCACGCGCCACGCGAAGCGAAACGGTGAAGGTGAGGACCATGATGACGCCGAAGAGTATCTCGGAGAACCGCTCCAGCGGGTCTAGCACCTGCACGCGTTTGGTTGCCTTGTTTTTGTCCTCGGGCATCGAGACTTCCGGTTAGCTCTGCCGTCTATTTCTACTACGAAGAGAAATCGCGGTCTGTGAGGTATGTACCGGCTATCCAATTCGCCAATAGCAAGCGGGAGCGGGGCCCATATGCTCATTGACAGCGAATTTTCGCTCCCGGAGAATCGAGAGTAGCAGGAAAGGATTACGCATGCTCCAGGAAGACGAAGGCGCTAGAGCCTGAAGGTACATCCGATCGAATCGACCGAAGCTCACTGCTCAAATACATATTACTGGCCGCTGCGGCGCTATACGTGATCGCGTCGCTGTACCTGCTGTACGACCTGCGGACGCGCATCTTGAGCCTGGAACAGAAAGAAATGGCCATGGAGACGGTGCAGGCCGATCTGGGCAAGCGGCTGCACGCTACTTCCACCGAGTTCAAAGACGCGCTGGCCGAGCAGGCGGGTATGACCAAGCAGGAACTGGCCGCCCGCTCCGCCGAGTTGGAGCGTCAGCAGCAAGCCGCCGCCGCGCAACTGGCCGCCGCGCAGAAGCAGCAGGGCAAGCAACTGGGTAAGCAATTGGCGGACGTGAGCGGGGAAGTCACGGGCGTGAAGTCGGAAGTGGGCGCTGCCAAGACCGACATCCAGAAGACGCAGACCGACCTGGCGGCGACCAACGCCAAACTGGAGCACGCCATCGGCGATCTGGGTGTGCAGAGCGGCCTGATCGCACACAACTCGTCTGAGTTGGACCAGTTGAAGCGCAAGGGCGAGCGCAACTATTACGATTTCACGCTGCAGAAGAACGCCCGCACGCCGATTTCGACGGTGAGCCTGATGTTGAAAAAGGTGGATGCCAAGAAGGGCAAGTTCACCCTGAACGTGATTGCCGACGACCGCACGATCGAAAAGAAAGATCGCACGGTGAATGAGCCGTTGCAGTTCTACACCGGCCGCGATCATATGCTTTATGAGTTAGTGGTATTCACGGCCGACAAGAATAGCGTAACCGGGTATCTGTCGACGCCGAAGGGTGCTCCTACGCCGGTCACGCCGTAACCGGATCAGTCCTGCCGCCGCGCCGGCCTTGACCGTTGCGCTCATGGCATCGCTTTCCGCGACGGACTCCCGGTACCCGAGTTCACTACGAATGCGCGACGTGTCGTAGGCGATGTCCTGGCCGAAGACGAACTTTGCCTCCGTGCTGATAGGGATCGACGACGGCGGCAGTTTGGCCAGCCGCTCTTCCATGGTAGGCGTGGATTCTTCTCCAACATTGTAGGTCCGGTTGACGGCAGCCGGATGCATGGCTGCCAGAACGATCGCGGCCGCGACGTTCTCGACGTATGCATGGGTCCAACGCCATTGGGGATGGTTGCGAAAACCGTAAACCGTGGCCAGGGTCGCGTTGTCACCCGGACCATAGACCTTGGGCAGGCGGAGCACGGTTCCCGCAAGATCACCGTCCCGCAGCGCCAGTTGCTCCATGAGGATCTTCTCGTACCAGTTGGCCAGGTCGTCCGGTGGTTTGCCCGCATCGCGGTATGGATAGAGCACGGCGCGCAATGGCGAGTCTTCGCGCAGCAGGCCGGGCATAACCGGCCCTGGCTCCGCTCCGGTGAGCCGCCCGTATGCCAGGTAGACATCGCCGCTGCTGATCCAGATCATGCGCCCGGTGCGTCCCCGAAAGAATTCGATGGCGGCTAGTGTGTCGGCTTCGCCCATGGCCATCATGTGAATGACGACGTCGGGCTCCGGCGTCAGCAGTTCGCTGGGGAAGCTGAGAATCGGCCTCGCCGCCCGTGGATCGCGCAAGTGGCGAACGGCGGCGGGTAGTGCGGTTTCATGCAGCCCGCGATGGTAGACGCTGACGGCGTGTCCGAGATCAACCAGCTGGCGCACAACGCTGGCGCCGATGAATCGCGTGCCGCCGATCACGAGGATTTTCATGAGTACGCCCTGAGGCTCATTTCGCAACGGCCGCCTGGCGCAGAACGATGGCTTTTTGGTCGTACGGTTCGATGGTGACGGTTAAATCTTTGCGCGCGTCGAATTGCTGCCGGGTCACAGGAAGCGACACTAGGACCGTGCCCTTCTGCTCGGCACCGGGCTGAATTTTCGTTTCGACGGCGATCGGACGGCCATGCCCAGCCAAGTCAGGGTAGGCTTGGAGGTAGCGGTCGAAGTCGCTGACCGAGGCCGCGTCGTCGGACTGATCACCCTGGTCGGTCGTAATTCCCGCCTTGATGCTCTTGATATAGAGCGTCTTCTCGCCGACGTTGCGCAGGGTGACCTCCATCAGAATCATGGGGCTCGTCATGTTGGCGGGCTGGCTGAAATAGGCGGCGTCGATGCCGCCTTGCGCCACAGGCTTGGCGCGCTGGGTATAAGCGAGCATCGCGACCACGATGGCGACTATGACGATGGCGACAGCGACCGGAGCCATCGGCGGAAGATTGCGCTTGGCGCCGCCAAACTCTTCATAGGCGGGCACCCGCTGAGGATTGGTGGGAGGATTCGTGGGACTGCCAGCCATTTTTTGCGCCTTCCTTTACACCAGCACTGGATCGCTGTGCTGGCGGTGAATCTCAAGAGCAGACAATTCTTATGGGCCTGTGACGGTGAACCTGACGGTACGTCCCTTCAGCGCGTTAAATGCCCGTCCTACCATGGTCAGATCAATCGCTATGCCGGCCATTGATGTTTCATCGCCTTGCGAAAATCTTGTTCCGGCAGCGTGTTCAGCACGTCGGACGGAGTAAGCCACGCGCGCCGCGCTTGCAGGATGCCGTACTTGATCTTCTCGAAGTGCGTGGTGTGGTGGGCGTCGGTGTTGATGACGATTTTTACGCCGCGTTCGCGCGCCATCCGCAGGTGAACGTCATTCAGGTCGAGCCGGTCAGGATAAGCGTTCAACTCCATCGCGACTTTGCCATTCAGCGCTGCCGCGAGAATCGCGTCCATGTCGAAGCGGTAGGCGTCGCGCCGCAACAATAGCCGTCCCGTCGGGTGGCCCAGGATCGACATGTTCCGGTTGCTCGAGGGCGCGCAGGAGCCGGTCAGTCATTTGCTGCGGCTCCTGATTAAAAGCTGAGTGAACGCTGGCCACCACCACGTCCATCTGCTCCAGCACGGAGTCGGAAAGGTCGAGCTCGCCGTCGGCCAGGATGTCGACTTCGATCCCAGCCATGATGCTGATGCCGGCAATCTCGTCGTTGGCGGCGCGAATGCGAGCGATGTGCTCCACGGCACGCTTGTCGTCGAGTCCATTGGCGAAAGCCAGATTTTTCGAGTGATCGGTAATGGCGATGTACTGGTAGCCGCGCTTCTTGGCTGCTTCGGCCATTTCGGCGATGGTGTTCTTTCCGTCGGTCTCGACGGTATGCATGTGGACTTCTCCGCGAATGTCTTTGAGCGTGATGAGCTTGGGCAGAGTATGGGCGGCGGCGGCTTCTATTTCGCCACAATTCTCGCGCAGTTCGGGCGGGATGCAGTCCAGCTTAAGTGCGCCATAGATTTCGTCTTCGGTGGCGCTGGCCACGCGCTCGTTGCCTTCCAGGCGGAATAGTCCGTACTCGTTCAACGTCAGCCCCATTTTCAGCGCGCGCTGGCGCAGGGTCACGTTGTGGTTCTTCGAGCCGGTGAAATATTGCATGGCAGCGCCGTAGGATTCGGGCGCCAGCATGCGCACGTCGACCTGCATGCCGTTGCGCAATTTGAAGCTGACCTTGTTCTCTCCCTTGGCCAGCACCTGCTGGATGCCGGGGAAGCGCAGCACCTCTTCGATCAGTTCGGCACGCTGCTCGTCATTAACGCAACAAGGGCCGGTGATGAGCACGTCCAGGTCGCCGACGGTTTCGCGACCGCGACGGAGCGATCCGGCGGGCGTAATCTTGTCGATGCCTTTGATGTGGTTCAGATGCTCGGTCAACTTTTCGGCGGTGCGGTCGGCTTCGTCCAGCAGGTAGCGGCCGGAAATGCTGCGATAGCTCTCGATGGCCTTCAGGATTTTCTGCTCGCTCTTCTCGCTCATGCGAGGAAGTTCGCGCAATTTGCCGTCGCGCGCCAGTTGCTCCACGCCGGCGAGGTCACTGACCTGGAAAGCGCTCCACATCAGGGCTATGGTCTTCGGGCCGAGTCCCTGGATCTTCAGCAGCTCCAGCATGGTGGGCCGATACTTCTGCAACAGCTCCTGATGCAGGGGAAGCTTGCCGTCGCGGCAGAGCTCCTGGATGTTGGCCGCCATGCCCTTACCGATGCCGGGGATAGCCAGCAGCTTTTTCGGCTCGTCGATAAGAGCGGCCACCTGTTGTGGAGAGGCCTCCAGTGCCTCGGCGGCGCGGCGATAGGAACGAATGCGGAAGGAGTCGTCGCCGTTGACCTCCATCAGGTCAGCGGTTTCATAGAAAACGTTAGCGATGGCCTTATTGTCCAAGCGAAAGCACCCGTCCGGAATTGTAACCCCTGGCGGATGAAGGTTGGGGGCGGCGCAAGCGCGGCTCGCGGCTGGGCCTGGTTGCTGAGTTCACGAGGTAGTTAGCGCGCAGGCTCCAGAGCAGCGGCTGCGTTGATCTCCGCCAGAAGCGTGTGCGCCCGCTCGGCGCTTTCCCCGCTGGGCTCGCGAGACAGGAAGGCTTGCAGCTCCTGCCTGGCGTCTTTATACAGCTTGAGGGAGATGAAAACGTAGGCTTTGGTGAGATGCAACGGGGCAAATCCGTTGCCGCCCAGCTTCTCTGCCTGCTTCGCGAACTGCAGGGCCTTCTGGTACATGCCCCGCGCCATCGAAACCTTAGCCATCTCGAAGTAACCTTGCCACGATCGCGGGCAGAGCGCCTCGCCGCGCTCCGAAGCACGCATCGCATCGTCGAGCCGATCCTGGTGGTTGTAGATGGCAGCCAGTACCAGGTAGGCGAGGCCGTAATTAGGGTCGATGTGGATGGCCTGCTCCAAATCCCGCTCAGCACCTGGCAAGTCGGAAGCTTGCATTTTCACCAGGCCGCGGAGGGTTACTGCCTCGGCGTATTGCGGCGCGATCAACAAGGCGCGATCGACCAGCTCCGACGCGCTCTTATAGTTGCCTCGAACATAGGCCTGTTCGGCCTTTCCATAAATCGTGCGGGCTCGCTCCGGTACACGCAGGTGCGCAACCGAGACGGTCGCCTGGGCATAACCTGTCCGAGGTGGAGCGGGAAGGCGCATCTCCAGCGTTGCACGGTCAGAGGGAAGCTGGGCGTCACTGGTAACCGAAGCGTCACTCGATTCGGCGACCAACTGGTATTGTCCGGGCGGGATGTTGTAGAGCGCGAAGCTGCCGTCGGAGTCGGTCAGCGCGGTCGATAGCGTTGTCGAGGCCGGGGCTTCCTTTAGCTCAATCTGGACTCCGGGAGCGGGCCGGCCGTCGGCGTCAAGAACTTTTCCTTGCAACCCGGCCGCGGCAGACGTTGCTGCTTGCTGCGCGATCTGGGCGCCCAGGAAAGTACTGAAAAGAAGCAGGGAGAACAACACGACCGGCAGTTGGGGAAGCATACTTACCGCCTACTCGCCGACATCCTCCAGGTGGTAGTCCTCGAGATTGCGCTGGCGACAACTTCGGGGAGACGGCCACGATCCGGTACGGCGTGCAACTCACATCATGTTTGGTTGAGATGAGAACGCTGCAAAATGGTTGGCCGCCGGTTTCGCTCGCAGACAAAAATTCAGTATGCTCAAGGAAGAAGTTTCAGTCGGGCAGCGGGGCGTTAGTAACCATGCAGGGAGCCATGACCAAGGTGATTCAACCGGCGCGCAATTTTCTTGGAAGTCTGCGTGTGCCCGGTGACAAGTCCATTTCGCATCGCTACGGAATGCTGGCGGCTCTGGCCGCCGGGCGCTCGCGCTTCGACAATTTTGCGCCGGGCGCCGACTGTGCCAGCACGTTGGGCATGTGTGAGCGCGCTGGGCTGCAAGGTGGAACGCGATGAGCAGGGGGCGGTAATCATCGAAGGCCTTGGTGCACAGTTGCGCGAGCCTGCGGCAGCTGCTGGATTGCGGCAACTCGGGCTCGACCATGCGTATGCTGTCGGGAATTCTGGCGGCGCAACCCTTTTCGAGCGAACTGATTGGCGATGCTTCGCTGTCGCGGCGTCCCATGAAGCGGATCATGGAACCGTTGTCGCAAATGGGCGCGCAAATATCTGCCACCGACGTGGATCATGCGCCGTTGCGGATTCGGGGAGCGAAACTGCGGGGCATCGACTATCGGCCGCCAGTGGCCAGCGCACAGGTCAAGACGTCGGTTCTCTTCGCTGGGCTGTTGGCTCAGGGCAGGACTACCGTAGAGGAGCCGGCCCGTACCCGCGATCATGGCGAGCTGGCGTTGCGCGCCTTTGGGGCAGAGGTCGAGCGAACGCGCAACACGGCCAGTATCCTGGGCGGACAAACCCTGCAACCGCTGGAAGCTTACGTTCCTGGCGACATGTCGTCGGCAGCATTCTTCCTTTGCGCGGCGTCCATTTTTCCCGAGTCTAATCTGGTGATCGACGGAGTGCTGCTGAATCCGACGCGGTCTGCGCTGCTCGACGTGCTGGCCGGGATGGGCAGCCGCATCTCCATGGTGCGGGTAGAGGAGACGCACGGCGAGCTGGTGGGTACGATCGCGCTGGTACCGGGGCAAGGAAAGCGCATGGTGGTGGAAGGTTCGCTGACGGCGTTGCTGATCGACGAGCTGCCGGTTCTGGCAGCGATTGCGCCATTCACCGCCGGCGGCCTGGAAGTTCGGGATGCCGGTGAACTGCGGGTGAAAGAGTCAGACCGGCTGAGCGCCGTGACCCGCAACCTGCAAGCTATGGGCGCGCAGGTGGAGCAGACCGAGGATGGCTGGCGAATTCCTGGCGGCCAACGTCTGCATGGGGCCGAGATCGAAAGCTACCACGACCATCGCATTGCCATGGCCTTTGCCGTGGCGGGACTGCGATGCGAGGGTGAAACCACGATTACGAACGCCGATTGCGTTGCGATCTCGTACCCGGGATTCTTCGGCGATCTGGAGAAGCTGGCCGAGCGATAGCGACCTCACTGCGACAGCGAAGTCTCCGCCTCACGCTCGATCTCGGAAAGCTGGATGGCACTTATGCCAGCCTTCTGCAAGGCCTCATTCAACTGCGCCAATTGGCTGCTCTTGAGCGACGTCCAATCGGCGATGGCATTCTTCGCCGCCTCATCGGATTGGTGATAGAGATCGACCGCCTGCGACGGGGTGGTGCGGTCACTGCCCTCGACTACACGCAACGCGGCTGACATTCCGGTGGTTGCCGCATCCAGCCCGCTGATGGCGAATGGCGAGCCTTCCCCCTTGGCAATCTTTTCCACGGCGGCTTCCACTGCGGTGAGCTGGGGCAGGAGCTCTGGACTCTTCGCCATCACAGGGGTCTTGGCATCCGACAGCCGCTTCTTCACCGTGCCTATTTCGGCCTGGATTTTGCGCGTCTTCTGAACTTCGGCGAACATTTCCAACCCAAGGCGAAGCTGGTCGTTGAGTTCCGGAGTCGTCATATTCGCACGCGGATCCATGGCGACCTTCAGCGGCTGGGTAAGGCTCTTGCCGTCGACGTTCAGCTTGAGCTGATAGGTTCCCGGTACGACTCGCGGGCCGTGCGGAGCACCGTAACCTTCTTCGTCTTCGGTTTCAGGATTTTGCCCAGAGCTGGCCCAGCGCAGGTCCCAGATGTAGCGATGAGCGCCGGCGGTGTTCTCCAGTACCGCGGGCTTGGCCAACCAACGGTCGGCGATGGGAAGCGGCGGTCGCTTCTCTTCTTTCCTGGACCGCCGGCAATACGCCGCACCAGCTTACCGCTGGGATCGAAGACTTCCAGGGTCAGGTTCTGCGCAGCAGCAGGAAGGTAGTAGTCGACAATCGCGCCATCGGGCGGGTTCTTTGCGGTGGGAATCTCCGGCGGCAGCGGCGTGCCGAGAAAAACGTCGTTGTCGATACGAATGGCTTCGGATGGCTGGAAGAGTTGCGCGCCTTGCACCGTCGCCGTCGGTTTGATCTGGCGCAGCAGCGTGATGTCGTCAAGGATCCAGAACGAGCGGCCAAAGGTGGCGACGATCAGGTCATCTCCGTGAATATTGATGTCGCGCACCGAGGCAACGGGCAGATTCAGTTGCAGCGGCTGCCAGTGATCGCCGGTGTCGAACGAAACATAAATTCCTAGTTCAGTTCCCGCGAACAGAAGGTTCTTGTTCCGGATGTCTTCGCGAACCGCGTTGACGTAGGCGCTGTCGGCGATTCCGGAACCGATGGGCTGCCATGTCTTGCCGTAGTCGCGGGTGCGAAACAGGTAGGGCTTCTGATCGTCGAGTCGATGGCGGTCGACCGCAACATAAGCCACGGCAGGCTCGAAGCGCGACGCCTCGATCATGGCAATCTTGCTCCAGTCACTGAGGCCCTTGGGCGTGACGTCGCTCCAGTTCTTGCCGCCATCGCGGGTTAGGTAGAGCAGACCGGTATCGCTGCCTGCCCACACCTGGTCAGCCTTGAGCGGAGATGGAGCGATGCTGAACACCACGCCATAACCGCGCTCCCTGGCGTTTTGCACCGTCGTGGGCGTGCTGGCTTTTTCGCCGGCGGCGTTTGCCGCTGTGCCCGTCAAGTCAGGGCTGATCTGCTTCCAATGCAGGCCGCCATCGGTGGTCTTCATCACGTACTGCGTGCCGAGGTACAACGAGGTCTTGTCGGCGGGCGACAGCACCAGCACCGGCGTCCAGGGATCGCGATACTTGCGCAGGTTGATCTCGCTGCCAAAGTTGGGCATGGGCCAGGGAGTGATGTCCTGACTGAGCGAGGTACGGCGGTCCCACCGCACGACGCTGCCATAGACACCGCTGGCATAGAGAATATTCGGGTCGTGGGGATCGGGAACGATCCATCCGCTTTCGCCGCCGCCCACCATGTACCAGTCGCGGCCGGTGATCTGACCGTGATCGGTGCGGTTGGGCACGGCGATGCTGCCGATGTCCTGCTGCGCCCCATAAACGTGGTAGGGGAACTCGTTGTCAGTGCTGACGTGGTAGAGCTGCGCCGTCGGTTGGGTGAACCAGGAGGACCACGTCTCGCCACGGTTGAGGCTAATGGTGGTGCCCTGGTCGGTGCCGAGGATCAGGTGCGAGGAGTTCCGGGGATCGACCCAGAGCTGATGGTAGTCGTCGCCGCCGGGAGCGCCGCGCACGATGGAGATCGTCTTGCCGCCATCGTCTGACCGATAGAGCGCGATATTCGGCATATAGATGACGTCGGGATGGCTGGGATCGATGGTGATGCCCATGAAGTACCAGCCTCGGCTGGTGAGGCGGGAATCGGCGTTAGCCAAAGACCACGTGTTGCCGCCATCGTCAGATCGATACAGTCCGGACTTCTTTCCGGCGTCCATCAGCGCGTATACTCGCTTGCCGTCAGGCGAGACGGCTACGCCAACGCGTCCCCAGTCGCCGTCCGGAAGTCCGTTGCCGGTCAATTGCGTCCAGTTAGCACCGCCGTCGTTGGAGCGATAGATTCCGCCGCCTGGGCCTTGCAGGGGGGCGTAGGTGCTCCACGGCGGGCGGTGGGTGTTCCAGGTTCCCGCGAAAAGAATGTTGGGCGAGGCGTCGGCAATCGCCAGGTCAGACACGCCAATCTCGGTGCCTTTGTTCAGAACATGCGTCCAAGTATTGCCGCCGTCGGTGGACTTGAAGACGCCGCGCTCCTGGTTAGGGCCGTAGGCATGGCCCAGGGCTCCGACATAAACGACGTCAGCATTATTGGGATCAACGACAATCCGGCTGATCTGCCGCGAGTCGCGCAAGCCCATGTTCTTCCAAGTCTGGCCGCCGTCGGTCGATTTGTAGACGCCATCGCCCGAGCTGAGAGAAGAGCGAATGTCAGATTCGCCGGTGCCGGCGTAGAGCACCTGGGGATTGGAGGGCGCGACCGCCAGCGCGCCGATGGATGCGATAGGTTGTCCCTCGAAGGCAGAAGTCCATGTCGTGCCGGCGTCGATTGTTTTCCACACGCCGCCGTCCACCGAACCGAAATAATAAGTCGCTCCATCGCCGGGTACGCCGGTCACGGCTACGGCACGCCCGCCGCGATACGGTCCAATAAGCCGCCACTGCAATCCGCCGAGAAGTTGCGGCGCCACGGACTGGGCCATGGTGAAAATGTTGGAGATGACGACGAAAGCGATGATGCTGAGAACGGATTTACGGCTTACACGGTGACTCAATCGGCGGTCCTCTACCTGCAAAGATCGGTTCGAATAGATTACACTTTCGCGATACCACCAGAATCAACAGCTGAGATAAACAGGTGATTTATTGATGTCGATGAAGCGGTTTTTGATGGCGCTTTTCTTTGCTCTCTGCCTACACGTTTTGCCCGCGGTTCCCCGAATGGAAGCCCAGCAGTTTGACACGCCTTCGCTGAGTGAGATGCGCTGGCGCAATATCGGCCCGTTCCGCGGAGGCCGTACCCGCGCGGTTACCGGCGTTGCCGACCAGCCAGCGGTGTACTACCTCGGAGCGGTGAACGGTGGCGTGTGGAAGACGACCGACTTTGGCCGCACCTGGATGCCGATCTTCGATCAGCAGGGAACCGGTTCGATTGGCGCCATTGAAATCGCACCCTCCAATCCGAACATCGTCTACGTGGGCAGCGGGGAAGGCTTGCATCGGCCCGATTTGTCGGTTGGCGACGGCATTTACAAGTCCACCGACGCCGGCGTGACCTGGACGCATCTTGGCTTGCGCGATGGACAGCAGATTTCGCAGATGGCGGTCGATCCTCGCGATCCCAACCGGCTGCTGGTTGCCGTGGCCGGACATCCTTACGGGCCGAATAAGGAACGCGGCGTCTACCGCTCCACCGACGGTGGGCAGAGCTTCCAGCAGGTCCTCTACAAGAACGAGAACGTGGGCGCTGCCGATGTGCGAATCGACCCGTCCGATCCTAACATTGCCTATGCCACATTGTGGGATGCGCGTGAAGGGCCGTGGGAGAACGGCTCCTGGAACGGCTCAGGCGGCGGCATCTACAAGTCCACCGATGGCGGCTCGACCTGGCGCCAGCTTGGGGGCGGCTTGCCGGCCGACATTGTGCAAGCCTATGTGGTCATCGCGCGCAGCAATCCAAGGCGGCTGCTCGCGTCGGTGGCGACCCGAAATGGAGTGGAGTTGTATCTCTCCCACGATGGCGGCGATACCTGGGCGACGTTCACCAACGACGCGCGGCCCAAAGTCCGCATCGGCGGCGGCGACTTGCCCATGCCGGCCATCGATCCCAAGAATCCTGACGTCATGTACATGGCGAGCACGGTGACGTGGAAGACTTCGGACGCCGGCAAGACCTGGACTGGCTGGCGCGGCGCGCCCGGCGGCGACGACTACCAGAACATCTGGATCAATCCCAACGATCCGAAGATCATTGTGCTGGCCAGCGACCAGGGAGCGATCGTCACGGTGAATGGCGGGCAGACCTGGGGCTCGTGGTACAACCAGCCCACGGCGCAGCTCTATCACGTGAATGCCGACAATGCGTTTCCCTATCGCCTGTGCAGCGGCCAGCAGGAAAGCGGTTCAGTGTGCATTGCCAGCCGGGGAAACGACGGCGAGATTACTTTCCGCGACTGGCATCCCGTCGCTGCCGAAGAGTACGGCTACGTAGTGCCCGATCCGCTCGACCCCGACACCATCTATGGCGGCAAGCTCACGCGTTACGACCGTCGCATCGGCGCAGGCGCAGAACATTCTTCCAGTACCGCTGGGATCGCCGGATTTTCGCGTGATTCGCACTGAGCCCATCGTGTTCTCCCCCTTCGACCCACACCTGATGTACTTCGCTGCCAATACGTTGTGGGTCACGCGTGACGGCGGCCACAGCTGGAAGCAAATCAGTCCCGACCTGACGCGCAATACGTTCGAGATGCCCGCGACGGTGGGGGTCTACAACTCCGATCCGACAGCGGCGGTGAAGCAGCGCGGAGTGATCTATGCGCTGGCGCCCTCGCCGCTCGAAGTCAACCGCATATGGGCAGGCACCGACGACGGGCTCATCTGGATAACCGTGGATGGCGGCGCGAACTGGAAGAACATTACGCCGCCGCAGCTAGCGGCGTGGCAGAAAGTTTCCGTGCTAGAGGCAAGCCACTCCGATCCACAGACCGCTTACGCCGCAATTAATACGTTGCGACTGGACGATCTGCGTCCGCACATTCTGCGCACCCGCGATGGCGGCAAGACGTGGACGGAGATCGTGAATGGCATTCCGGCGAATGAAAACGTGAACTCGGTGCGGGAAGATCCCAAGCGCAAGGGGCTGTTGTTCGCCGGAACCGAGCGCGCGGCTTATGTTTCCTTCGATGACGGCGATCACTGGCAGTCGTTGCGGCTGAACATGCCGGCGACGTCGGTCCGCGATCTGCTCATCAAAGACAACGATCTTGCCGTAGCGACGCATGGGCGCGGCTTCTGGATTCTCGACGACATCACTCCGCTGCGCCAGTTCGACGACAAAGTGGTTTCGGCGAAGGCGCATCTGTTCGCTCCGGAACTGGCCTATCGAGTTCGATGGAACACCAACACCGACACGCCTCTGCCGCCGGATGTTCCGGCCGGAGAGAATCCCCCTGATGGCGCCATTTTCAACTACTTCCTGAAGACGACTGCATCCGGTCCGGTGACGCTGGAAATCGTGGACAGCAATGGCAAGCCGGTACGTCACTTCTCCAGTGCCGATCCGGTGGCACCTCCTGATCCCGACCTGGCCATACCGACGTACTGGGTGCGGCCTCCGCAGAAGCTCTCCACCGTGGCCGGTTTCCATCGCTTTGTGTGGGACATGCATTACGCCCCGGTTCCGGGAATCAAGCCGGACTACCCGATTGCTGCGGTCGACGAAAATACCGCGCCGGTTCCTACCTCACCGTGGATTATGCCCGGCAAGTACACGGTGGTGCTGACCGTTGATGGACAGAGGTACACCCAGCTGCTGACCGTGCAGATGGATCCGCGGGTAAAAACACCGATGGCCGACTTGCAGAAGCAGTTCGACCTGTCGATGCAGGTCTACGGAGATCTGCTGGCGCTGCAGCCGGTAGTAGACCAAGCTGCCGCGGCGCGGGTCCAGTTGAAGGTGGCGCGCGCGAAAGCGACGACCGCCGATGCGGCGAAGATTGACGACGTTATCAAACAGCTAACTGCGATCGAGGGCGGAGGTGGCGGGCGGCGGCGCCGTGGTCCGCAGACCGAAAGCCTGGCCGGAGTGAGTAATTCACTGCAGATGGTATTTGGCATGTTGCAGGAGGTGGACATGGCGCCCACTTCGCAAGCTGCGCAGGCTGTGCCTAAGCTGCACGATTCGGCGACAAAGATCGTTGAGACGTGGAAGGAATTCGAGGGCGCGCAACTGGCGCCGTTGAAACTGCAGCCTTAGAGTTCGGGTTCGGTTTCCGACAGCAGGAATTCGGTGATCGCGAGCCATTCGGCTTCCAGCGGTTCGCGGGCCGGCGTTTTGTCGGCGCGTTTGTACCAGTAATTCGCGTTGGATGCGTCTCCCTCTTCGCGATGCAGGTAGGCATGGACCCACGCGCCAGCCGGGCCTTCGTCCAGTTGGGCCGATTCGTGGGCCTGCTTCCAGTCGCCCTTGGCGTCCCACCACAAGCCAGCCAGGGCAGGGTGCATGTCGCGTGGCGGTTCGCTGCGGCTAAGGGAGTCGCGAAATTGTTGCAGGGTCATAACGATAGATTAGCGCGTCGTATGGGATAAGCCGAGGGGGAGGAATAAGTTTTAACAATGGTAGGCGAGCAGAGCCTCAAGGGCTGAACAGACTTCTGGAAAACTCAAAAGCGGATCCCTCGTCGACCTGAAGGCCTTTTCGGGATGAATTCAAGGGAGTTGTGACGGCGCACCCTTCGGCAAGCTCAGGGCAGACTTTAAAAGATGCGCCGCTTTCATCAGTTCGGCTAGGTAGCGGTAACGGTTGTGGCGTCGCTTACGAAGTCGACATTTGGCTTGTGCGGAATGATCCCTTTTTCGTAGCCCATGTCGAGCAGCTTCACGATGGCTTCGCGTCCGTCCTTGCCGTAGTCCAATGTCCGCTCATTGACGTACATGCCGACGAACTTGTCGGCCATCTGCGGCTCAAGGTCGCGGGCAAACTGCATGGCATATTGCAGGGCTTCTTCGCGATTGTCGAGAGCATAGCGAATGCTGTCGCGCAGAGCGATGCAGCAGGCGGCCATGAGCTCAGGGCCCAGTTCACGGCGAATCGCGTTGCCACCCAGCGGCAGAGGCAGACCCGTCTGGTCACGCCACCACTTGCCCATGTCCAGAATCTTGTGCAGCCCGGCTTTGTTGAAAGTCAACTGGCCTTCATGGATGATCAGGCCCGCTTCGAATTTTCCCTCCAGAATCCGGGGAATGATTTCGTCGAAGGGCACCACTTCGGTCGCAATGTCGGGCGCAAATAGCTTCAGCGCGAGATACGCGGTTGTCATGGTGCCAGGGACGGCGATCTTGTGGCGGGTAATCTCCTCCAGCGGAATCTTGCGCGAGGACACAATCATGGGGCCGTAGCCTTCGCCTACACTGCCGCCGCTGGGCATCAGCGCGTACTTGTCCTGGAGGTAGGGATAGGCGTGGAAGGAGATGGCGGTGATGTCGTAGAAGCCTTCCATGGCTTTGCGGTTCAGGGTTTCGATGTCGCAGAGGGTGTGGGTGAACTTCACACCCGGCACGCGAATCTTGTTGGTCGCCATGCCATAAAACATGAAGGCGTCATCGGAGTCGGGACTATGGGCGACTTTAATTTCGCGTAAGTTATCGGAATTGCGGGTCATAAGAGTGCAGTGCCGGGACCGTCCCGGTGGGGCAACGACAACGTCAGAAAAAGAACACCAGTCGAGCCGGTGTTTAGAGACTACGGCGCAGGCGGAGGGCAGCCGCTGCAGAAATCATGATCTTCGACACTTCGGCGAACACGAACGGATAGAGACCGAAGAAGGCAGCTTGACGCCAGCTATGCGTCACGATCGCCAGCCAGCTGATGCCGGCGACGAAAAGTACAATCTCAGCGGCGACGGCGGCCGACAGGTTGCGGAAGAACGAAGGCTGACCGCGCTCGGCAATCCAACCCGCCAGGAAGGCGATGACAGGATAGGCCCAGAGGTACCCGGCGGTCGCGCCCAGCATCGGCGCAATTCCCGCCAGTCCGGAGGCAAACACCGGCAGGCCCATGGCGCCCCAGCCGAGATAAAGAGCGGCAGCGGCGAATCCGCGACGGCTTCCCAGGGTCAGGCCGACCAGCAGGACGCCGAAGTTCGACAGCGTAAGCGGCACCGGAGTAAACGGCAGGGGCAAGGTGATCCGCGCACACAGCGCGATTACCGCGCTGGCGCAAACCACGACTGCGGCCTGCTTGATTAGACTGGACGGTTGCTCCGCGACAGAGGTATCGATATGTATGGCTTTTGACATGTTCTTAACCCCGCTAATCACTTAAGAAGAACGCTTTGCACGGTTTTCCTGGGCGGTACCTTCGGTCGCACCCTCAATTACCGGACGCACTTGCGAGTCGACCTGCTCCTGGCTGAGATGCCGCTTAACCTTGAAATGAATAGCCAGAACCACGGCGACAACGGCCAGGGTGCAAAGCACCAGAACCGTAAAGAAAACTTTGATTACCACAGCTATTTAGGATAACAGAACAGGCCGGATCCTGAGTCCAAGTTTCGCTCTCCTTCTCAGGCCCGCGAGGACCTTTTCGGTACGCCGGAATCGGGCTGGTTCCAGGCCGCAGAAAGCCCGTCGGGTACAATCCTCACCACCTTCGGAGGGCCGTTATGTCATTGAGCAGGTTGCTGCAGATTGCGGTGGTATCACTGGTTGCCGTCAGCGCGCAGGCGCAGACAGTCGAGTTGTCCAAGACCGTTCAGGAGTACGTCAAGGTAAGCGGACCGAAGGTTGTGCTGACCCACGTGCGGGTCATTGACGGTACGGGCGCGCCGGCAGTCGAGGACCAGAACGTCACCATCGAGGGCGGGAAGATTATAGCGATTGCGAAGGGCGCCGACGTAGCAGCCGCCGCCGGCACGACGGTTCTCGATTTGCACGGCTACTCGGTGATGCCGGGCATCGTTGGCATGCACAATCACCTGTTTTACATAGCCCGCGCCGATCTCGACAGCAGTCCGCATTACGAGCCTCCTGTGATGGTGCCGCAAATGACGTTTTCCGCACCGCGGCTGTATCTGGCCGGCGGGGTCACTACCATGCGCACCACGGGCAGCGTGGAAACCTACACTGACTTGAACCTGAAGCACGACATCGACGTCGGCAAGCTTCCGGGTCCGCACCTCGACGTTACCGGGCCTTATCTCGAAGGCGCCACCAGCTATTTCATCCAGATGCCGCACTTGACTAGCGCCGACGATGCGCGCCAGACGGTGGATTACTGGATAGGTCAGGGCGTGACGTCCTTCAAGGCGTACATGAACATCACTCGCGCCGAACTGAAGGCGGCCATCGAAGAAGCGCACAAGCACGGGATCAAGGTCACGGGCCACCTCTGCTCGGTGACCTACAAGGAGGCCGCTGAGTTAGGGATTGACGATCTCGAGCACGGCTTCTTCGTCAACACCGCGCTGGATACGGACAAGAAGCCCGACGTCTGCAGCCAGAGTGCGGGCCAGGAGACGCTGGCGCTTATGGAGCCCAACGGCCCTGAAGCTAAAGCGCTGATCGACACGCTGGTCAGCCACCACGTGGCAGTTACCTCGACCCTACCGGTGTTTGAAGGGGACCCAGGCAACGGTCGTCCTCCGCTGCGGCAGCAGGAATTGGATGCCATGACGCCGCAGGCGCGCGAGGACTTCTTTATGGTGCGCGCGATCAACGCGTCGAGGCCGCCGAGGAAGATCGATCCTGCGCTGCTGTGGAAACATGAATTGGCGCTGGAGCGTGAGTTTGTCGCCGCGGGTGGTTTGCTGCTCGCCGGGCCCGACCCTACCGGCAATGGCGACGTGCTGCCAGGTTTCGGCGATCAGCGGGAGATTGAGCTTCTGGTGGAAGCCGGGTTCTCGCCGGTCGAGGCCATTAAGATCGCCACGCTTAACGGCGCTGTTTATCTTGGCCAGGAGAAGCAGATTGGCTCGCTGGCTGTTGGAAAGAATGCTGACCTGGTGGTCATCAAGGGCGACCCGTCGAAACAGATTTTCGACGTAGAGCACGTGGAAATCGTCTTCAAGGACGGCGTGGGCTACGATTCGCAGAAGCTGCTGGATTCCGTGCGGGGGCGGTACGGGCAGTACTGAGACTCACGCTCTTCGCTTACCGCTCGTCGCTTTTCGCCAGAGATGAAGAGCATTTCGAGAGTCATTGAGCGAACGTCGGATGGGTGTCATCCTGACCCGTGTTCGAGCATGGTTGCCGTGTATAAGGGGTCCATCGATAGCGCTCAGGATGACAAACTGAGAGGTGAGCCTAGCGGTTAGGTGGTTGCGGTAGCTTTATGGAAAGTAGCGAGATAGCCGATTGTCGCTATCCGGCAATCGATTATTACACCCCAACGGGGAACGGCTTGGGACTGCGCTCTTCGCCGCGTTCGCGCACCAGGCTGTCGAAGCGCCCTTGCAGTAGCGACATCAAACCGGTGTACCAGTAGCCGAAGACAAACAGGATGAGGAATGGCACGGTGATGAAGTTCTCGTTGGCAATGGCATACCAGACGGTTAGAGCGAAGTAAGTGCCGATCAGCATTTCTACGTAGGGAATCCAACCCAGGCGCTTGCGATATTTTTTCGCGGCGGCCGCCTTGTCCTTCTTATCGACCACGCGGTACTTCGGGGTGCGAGCGAAGGCGCTCTGATGGCCCGCCAGCGCTTCCAGCACCGCCTTGCTGTTGGTGATGGTCAGTCCGATGCCCAGCGCCATCAGCGCGGGAAGAAACAGAAACGTGCGATACCAGGTACGCGGGAAACAGCTCCTTCTGCGACACCAGATAGAAGCTGGAGATGGAAAACGTCGAGGCCAGGAACAATGGGATGTCGATGTACAGCATCTGGAACCATCCCTGGTAGAAACGAATGACCATCGCCGGCAGCAGCAGCGTGCTCAGGACGATCATTAGCGGGTAGCTGATGTTGGCCGTCAGGTGATACCAGGCTTCCATTTTCTCGCGCTTGGAAACCGGTGCGCCCAGCACCTTGGGCAGGTCTTTCTTGGCGCACTGAATGAGGCCCTTCGCCCAGCGCGCTTGCTGGGTCTTGAAGGCAGTCATCTCAATGGGCAGCTCGGCAGGGCATTCCACGTCCTGGAGGTAGCGGAACTTCCAGCCCGCCAGTTGCGAGCGATAGCTGAGATCGGTGTCTTCGGTGAGGGTGTCGTGCTCCCAGCCGCCGGCATCGTCGATGGCCTTGCGCCGCCACATCCCCGCCGTGCCGTTGAAGTTGAAGAACACGCCCGCGCGCGAGCGGCCGCCGTGCTCCAGCACGAAGTGCCCGTCCAGCAGGATCGCCTCAACCTCGGTTAGAAACGAGTAGTTGCGGTTCAAGTGGGTCCAGCGGGTCTGCACCATGCCGATTTCCGGATTGGAAAAGTGGTGAATGACCTTCATCACCCACTCGGCTTGGGGCATGAAGTCGGCGTCGAAGATGGCGACGAACTCGCCGGTGGCGCTCTTCAGCCCGGCATCGAGTGCGCCCGCCTTGAAGCCTTCGCGGTTGGTGCGGTGGTGATAGCTGATGTCGTGACCCAGCGCCGCGTAGCGCTCGACTACGGCGCGGGCGACCTCGACCGTCTCGTCGGTGGAGTCGTCGAGGACCTGGATTTGCAGGCGGTCGCGGGGATAATCGATCTTGCAGACGCACTCCACCAGGCGGTCAATGACGTACTGCTCGTTAAAGATGGGAAGCTGAATGGTGACGCGGGGCAGTTCGGTGAATCGCGATTCCGGCTCGGTAATTTTGTTCTTGCGGTGCTTGTAGTACAGATACACCAGCTGGTAGCGGTGCATTCCGTAAAACGCCAGCGTGATGAGGACGATGAAGTAAGGAATCAGCAGCGCCATGTCGAAGGCGTTGGCGTGATAAAGCCCCTTGAATGTGGTGTCCAGGAAATGGGATTGCAGGTAATGCCGGAACCCGCGAGGTTCCGCCAGTACACATGCGAGCAGGGTAGGGAAAGCGTTCAGAAGCCGACTCCGTAAACACCGCAGGACCTCCGTTCAGGCGAAAACGCCCGGCAGGCTGTCACCGCACTCCGCAAAACGAAATTGTACCTGACGCGGTCGGGAAAAATATCAGGAACTCGCGCAGCCTGCTTGCTGAAAGGAATACAGAGATCACGATAAGAACAGAAGCTCAGAGATAGCGGCTCGGGGTTCCGAACAGGGGAAATGCACGTTTTCAGGATGGGCTTCGCGTTGGCATTGCTGTGTTCGCTCAGTTCGTGCGGTGGCGGCTTCTTTGTAAGCCAGGGCACGGTCGTTTCCCTGGCGCTATCGCCTACGAATCCCATTTTACAAGTCGCCGGTACGGAACAGTTTGTCGCCACCGGCACGACCGCCAAGGGCGACACGCTGGATGTGACGCCGGGAGTGACGTGGTCGTCATCCAAGCCGGGGGTGGCCACGGTGGATTCCGACGGCCTATTGACTGCGCTGGCTGATGGCACCTCGGTGATTCACGCCAAATACCAGGATGGCTCGGCGCAGACGATCGTCACTGTTACCTCGGCAACACTGAGTTCCATCGCGATCTCGCCGTTGAGCACAACCATTTCGGTGGGAGGAACGCAGCAGTTCACGGCCACCGGAACGTACTCGGACGGCAGCAGCAGGGATCTCACCGGCAGCGTGACCTGGAGCTCGGATTACACCAACGTTGCCACCATCTCGACGGGCGGGCTGGCAACCGGAGTGGCTGCCGGGAGCACAGTGATAACCGCCACGTTGAGCGGGCAGTCGGCACTGACTCCGCTGACCGTCGAATGAGCCGTGATGGGGGCGTTCGTCCGGAAAAGTAACCAACTCCAGCCCGGTGGCGTTGACTCTTATTAGCTAACGGCGAACAATAGCCGGAAGACAGCCTGCACGAGAGACACGAATGGGGACCCTGGGCAAAACATCTTTGGCCGTTCTTTGCGCCCTGCTGAGCGGCGCAATTTCGCTTGCCGGCCAGACGTCGTTCCCACTTAGCCCTAAGCCGACTCCGGAAGCCTCCAAGCCCGCCAAGGAAGCCGAAGACGCCAACTATCCCGAGCACGCCTCTCTGTCAGGCTCGCGCTACGTGAACCAATACTTTGACTTTTCTTTCGATCTGCCGGCAGACCTTCACTTGGACCAAATTCCAAGGCCGGTGTCGCGCGACGGCGGCTTGCAGCTTCTGGACCTGGGTGGCCCTCCTCCGGCGGATGCGGAAATCGAGATCTTCGCCATTCCCACCGCGACCGGAAAGAACCAGGATGCGAAGGCCTACATGCGCAATGCCCTGGATCAGGAACTGTATCGCGGGGTGGAGGAGTTGCGCGGTCTGACCAAGGCGAATTTCGGCGGACATCAGTTTTTCCTGTTCGAGACGCGGCGGGGCATTGAGCAGCATGTGCTGCTGGCGACCGCGATGGGCGACTACCTGCTGGAAATCGTGCTGGCAGCGCACGACGAGAAGACCGTGAAGCGCCTGGAGAGCTCGTTTGAGCACCTGACGTTCTTCTCTGCGGCCGAGGAGCGGCAGTATCTGCAGGCCGATGCGAAGCCCTACGACGGGCCGGCGGTTTCCTCGCATCGCCTGGCCGTGATCGAGGCCGACCCGCCGGTCGCGCACATCGATCCGGGAAAGATCAGCGGCGACTTCTACGAGAATGCTGCGATTGGCTTCAGTTACCGCATTCCGCAAGGATGGACACTGGAGGCGGAGGGCGCGGTGCAGCCGGCCATCGAGCGCTATCGCGCCAAGGAAGATTTTGGCCGGCCTCGTGTGGGCCGTGCCGAGCGTCGACTCATCGACGCTTGCAGCCGGACATTATTCTCGGCCTGGGCCAAGCGTCCGGGCGCGGACGGCCAGATCTCCTATGATGAATTTGGAGAGGTAACCGTCTCGGCGATCTCGCTGGCATGCTTCCCCAGTCTTAAGTTTCCGGAGAAAGCCACCGATCGCGAAGCCTTCAAGGAGTTTCTGCTGGAGTTTGGGTTGACCCACCCCATCGTCAGCGACATGCGCGATGGCAAAGTGTTCTCGGCCGGCAGCAATGTTTTCCTGTTCCTGCACGGTACGGTAGGATTTCAGATTCCCGATGACGAGTTGTCGCGCCGGCTGTCAATTGCCATGGCTATCACCCAGCGCCGGGGATACCTGCTGACCTGGTTCTTCGCCGCTCCGCACGACAGTGAGTTGCAAGCGCTGACCGACGAGCGAGTGAGTTTCGACGCCGGACTTCCCGGCAAGGAGGCAAATGCTTCGACTCCGGGAGGCGGGACCAGCGCCGCGGCGCCGCCCCTGGCCAATATCGTTCCCAGCGCGTCCGGTGCCGCTGCCGATGCGCCGGCGAGTGCACGGAGCGCGCCAGCTCAGCCGCCCGCCGCACCCACTTCCGAAGAGCAGACAGCGCCAGCGTCTCCGGCGCCTTCGCTGCTTCGTCCCGGCGAGTCCATGCAGAGCCAGCAGGGAAAGGGCGCGACCATCCAGAATCGCAAGCCGTCGGACTAAATGCGTAAATCAATAGATCTGCACGATGAATTGTGCAACCCGCATTTCCTGCAGCTCTCCTCTTATCTCACTGCGCAATCCCTGATAAAATCATTAAAATCCACTCCCCGGAGATGCAATGCAGGCAATCCTTGCGCTGGAAGATGGAAGGATCTTCCGCGGCAAAGGCTACGGAGCAAAAGGTGAATGTTACGGGGAAGTTGTTTTTAACACCTCCATCACCGGATACCAGGAAATATTCACGGATCCCTCCTACGCCGGCCAGATCGTAGTCCTTACCAACCCGGAAATCGGCAATTACGGCACCAACTCTGACGACAACGAAGCCACGCGCCCCTATATTGAAGGGCTGATCGTGCGCGAGTTCTCGCGGGTCAGTTCCAACTGGCGCTCGCAGGAGGTCGCCGAGGAATACCTGGAGCGCTATAAAGTTCCGGTGCTGGCCGAGATCGACACCCGTGCCCTGGTTCGCCACTTGCGCGACAACGGCGTGATGCGCGGTGTCATCTCCACACTGGAAGCCGACACTGACAAGCTAGTCGCCAAGGCGCGGTCGATTCCCAAGATGGACGGCTTGGACCTGGCTAAGGAAGTGACCACGCGCAACGTTTACCAATGGGACGAAGGCGTTCGCTCGCACGTTCCGACGGAAGTGGTCGGGGTGAAGGATGGTCCGCCGAAGCATCATGTGGTGGCTTATGACTACGGCATCAAGCACAACATCCTGCGTCGCCTGGTGGGCGAGGGTTGCAGCGTGACGGTTGTGCCGGCGACGGCCAGCTCCGAAGACGTGCTGGCGATGAAGCCCGATGGGGTGTTTCTGTCGAACGGGCCGGGCGATCCCGAGCCGGTGACCTACGCGCAGGAAAATATTCGCAAGATGATGGGCAAGGTGCCGATCTTCGGCATATGCCTCGGCCATCAGTTGATTGGGCTGGCACTAGGCGGCAAGACCTACAAGCTGAAATTTGGACATCACGGCGGGAATCATCCGGTGAAGCAGATGTCGAGCGGGAAGATTGAAATTACCGCGCACAATCATAATTTCGCGGTCGATCCCGACTCGCTGAAGCAGAGTGAGGTTGACCTAACGCACATCGATTTGAACGACAACACGCTGGAGGGCCTGCGTCACCGGTCGCTGCCGTTGTTCAGCGTGCAATACCACCCCGAAGCTGCTCCCGGACCGCACGATTCACACTACCTGTTCAAGGATTTTGTGAAAATGATGGAGGAGTGGAAGGGCGGGAAGAACTAATCCATGCCACGCCGCAATGACATAGCGAAAGTACTGATCATCGGCTCTGGGCCGATTGTTATTGGCCAATCGGCCGAGTTCGATTACTCGGGCGCGCAGGCCTGCAAGGCGCTCAAGTCCGAAGGCTACGAGGTGGTGCTGGCCAACTCCAATCCCGCCACCATCATGACCGATCCGGAGATGGCCGACCGCACCTACATCGAGCCGCTCACCCGCATGTACCTGGAAGAGATCATCCGGGTGGAAGCCGAGATGCTGAAGGCCAATGGAACGCCCGGCGTCTTCGCGCTGCTGCCTACGGTTGGCGGCCAGACCGCGCTGAACCTGGCGGTCGAGCTGGCGGACGGCGGCGTGCTGGAGAAGTACGGCGTGCAGTTGATCGGCGCGCAGCTCGGCCCCATCAAGAAAGCCGAAGATCGCCTGCTGTTCAAGGACGCGATGACTGCCATCGGCCTCGACGTGCCGAAATCGTCGCTGGTCAACAATCTGAAAGACGGCATCGACTTCAGCAGCAAAATCGGCTTCCCGGTCATCTTGCGGCCATCGTTCACGCTGGGCGGAACCGGCGGCGGCATCGCCTACAACCGCGAAGAGCTGCTGGAATTGCTGGCGCGCGGTCTGGATCTTTCGCCGGTACACGAAGTGCTGCTGGAAGAATCGGTCCTCGGCTGGAAAGAGTACGAGCTGGAACTGATGCGCGATCTGGCGGACAACGTCATCGTCATCTGCTCCATCGAGAATTTCGATCCCATGGGCACGCACACCGGCGACTCCATCACCGTCGCCCCGGCGCAGACCCTCACCGATCGCGAATACCAGCACATGCGCGACGCGGCCATTGCCGTCATACGCGAGATTGGCGTCGAAACCGGCGGTTCGAACATCCAGTTTGCCGTCGATCCGCACAACGGTCGCATGGTCGTCATCGAGATGAACCCGCGCGTGTCGCGCTCCTCGGCGCTGGCGTCGAAAGCAACCGGCTTCCCGATTGCCAAGATTGCGGCCAAGCTCGCTGTCGGCTACACCCTCGACGAGATTACCAACGACATCACGCGCAAGACCCCCGCCTGCTTCGAGCCGACGCTCGATTACGTGGTCGTCAAGATTCCCAAGTGGCAGTTCGAGAAGTTCCCAGGCGCCGACGAATCGCTGGGTCCGCAGATGAAATCGGTCGGCGAAGTGATGGCCATTGGCCGCACCTTCAAGCAGGCGCTGCTGAAAGCCGTGCGTTCCCTGGAAACCGGCAAACGTGTGGACGCCGACGAGATTGAGCCGCGCATCTTGACCAAGCGGCTGGTCACGCCGCATCCTGAGCGGCTGCAGTACATCCGTTACGGCTTGGCGCAGGGCATGAGTGTGCGCGAGCTGTCGCAGATGACCAATATCGATCCCTGGTTCCTGCACCAGCTCAAGGAAATCTCCGACGTGCAGGCCAGCCTGGGTACCGAACCCATCGACGCCGACCGCCTGCGCGAGATCAAACGCATGGGCTTCTCGGACTCGCGGCTGGGCGAAGCGCTGCAGATGCGGGGGGGCAACTCAGCCAGCGAGAAGATTCACCAGTTGCGCAAAGAGCACAACGTTCGCCCCGTGTTCAAGCGCGTCGATACCTGCGCCGCGGAGTTCGAGAGCTTCACGCCCTACATGTACTCGACGTACGAGGAAGAGGACGAGGCGCCGCCGACCGACCGCAAGAAGGTCATCATCCTAGGTAGCGGGCCCAACCGCATAGGGCAGGGTATTGAGTTCGACTACTGCTGCTGCCACGCGGCCTTTGCGCTGCGCGACGACGGTTACGAGACGATCATGATTAATTGCAATCCTGAGACTGTCTCGACCGACTACGACACCAGCGACCGTCTGTACTTTGAGCCGTTGACTTACGAAGACGTGATGGCGGTGTATGAGCATGAGGCGTCCGGCGGGGCAGACATCGGCGTAATCGTGCAGTTCGGCGGGCAGACGCCGCTGAACCTGGCGCTGCCATTGAAGGCGGCAGGCGTACCCATCATCGGCACGTCGCCGGAGAGCATCGATTTGGCGGAAGACCGCCGTCGCTTCGGCAAGCTGCTGGAGGAGTTATCAATTCCCCAGCCGCGTGGAGCAACCGCCACCAGCTTGGAAGAAGCCATCGAAAACGCCAACCGGATCTCCTATCCAGTGCTGGTGCGGCCTTCGTATGTACTGGGCGGAAGAGCCATGGTTCTGGCTTATGACGACGAATCCCTCACCCAATACATGAAGGAAGCGGTGGAGTATTCGCAGGAGCGACCGGTGCTGATCGACCACTTCCTGGAGTCAGCCACCGAGATTGACGTGGACGCGATTTCCGACGGCGAGGACGTGGTCATCGGCGGCATCATGCAGCACATCGAGGAAGCCGGCATTCACTCCGGCGACTCGTCCTGCGTGCTGCCGGCAGTCGACATTCCGAAGCACCTGCTGAACACGATTCGCGACTACACCTTCCAATTGGCACGCGCGCTGAAGGTGGTGGGACTGATGAACATTCAGTACGCCATCCAACGCAACCGAGTGTACGTGATCGAAGTGAACCCGCGCGCGTCACGGACGGTGCCGTACGTCTCTAAGGCGACGGGCATTCCGCTGGCAAAGATTGCCGCCCGCCTGATGACCGGCCGTAAGCTGCGCGAGTTTCTGCCGGAAAACATCGATCGCAGGGCCGACCTCGATACCGGCAACTTCTATTTTGTGAAGTCGCCGGTATTTCCCTGGGGCAAGTTCCCCGGCGTCGACACCGTGCTGGGCCCGGAGATGAAGTCCACCGGCGAGGTGATGGGCGTGGCCGACAACTTTGGCGAAGCTTTCGCCAAGGCGCAGTCGGCCGCCGGACAGGTGCTGCCCACCTCGGGTACGGTTTTCATGAGTGGCAACGACCGCGACAAGCCCTTCATGCCGGATTTGGCGAAGCGCTTTGTCGAGCTCGGCTTCAGCATTGTGGCCACGCATGGCACGGCGCGGGTGCTGGAGCACGCCGGCCTGCGAGTCGAGCGCGTCTACAAAGTAAAAGAAGGCCGGCCCAACGTGGTTGACCTGATCAAGGGCGAGCGCATTCAGTTGATCATCAACACGCCGCACGGGGTAGAACCGTGGTTCGACGAGAAGGCGATTCGCCGGGCGGCGGTGATGGCGAGAATCCCGACGATTACCACCCTGTCGGCCGCCAAAGCTGCCTGTGACGGAATCGCGGCCCTGCAGCGCGGCGACACCAAGGTTTATGCGCTGCAGCATCTGCACGCGGCGCGGATCGCGGCGGCGAAGTAGGCACCGTCACGATTAAGGGCAGGTTTGACCATAGGGATGACTATGGTTAAGATAATAGGTCATGGGGTTCAAGATGCAGGAAATCGCTATCTCGGAATTCAAGGCCAAGTGCCTCTCCTTGCTGCAGCAAGTTTCCAAAACCAAGAAACCCATTCGCATCACGCGGTTTGGCAAACCGGTTGCCGAAGTTGTACCGCCGGCACAGGTTGAAGTCGATCGCAACGCCTGGATCGGTTCGGGCCGCGGAACGGCCAAAATTCTCGGCGACATCATTTCTCCCGCCGGAGAGCCGGAGGAGTGGGAGGCGCTGGGCGGTTGAAACTGTTGCTCGACACGCATATCTGGCTATGGGCTTACCTGGAGCCAAAACGTTTGCGGGCTCACCTTTTACGCGAGTTACGCGACCCTGAGAATGAGCTTTGGCTGTCTCCCATCAGCACGTGGGAGGCTCTGACACTACACGCGAAGGGCAGAATTCAGCTACCTAACGACCTTGAGCGGTGGTTGCACGATGCGACCCTTCCTCTGCGAGAAGCTCCGCTGACCCACGAAATTGCGCTGGCGGCCAGCCGTCTTTCGCTGCACTCTGACCCTGCCGACCGGTTTCTGGCAGCCACTGCTCAGGTTCTTAATTTGGTGTTGGCTACAGCTGATCAGCGCCTGCTAGGTGTGGCCGAAATTCGGACGCTGGGGAACCGGTAACTGTCGGTAGGTTTTGAGCGGAGCATAGACGCCGGTGCGCCGGTTCGCATGCGCTTCAAAGCTTATGGCGTCGTGTACGTTTCGAAGGCAGCCGCCGGATTGTTGTATGCGTCCTTCTGGGGAGCAATCACTGCGGTCCTCGCGTCGGTGGTCATGCTCTGGCGTTACGTGTCTACGGGCCAGGCGGTGCCATGGGAACGGAACACCACGCAGCCGACGCAGCTGAAGCTGAGACGCCACGAGTAGCTGGCGATAAATCTCATTGTCGCCAACCGTATCGCCCTTCGGGCCGGCTTGACGCCTCGCGCCCTATAATCTTTATCAGAGGTCTCGATGCTTCTACATGGTATTTTTCCTCCCGTCACCACGCCCTTTTACCAGGATGGCAAGATCTACTTCCGCAAGCTCGAACAGAATGTTGAGCAGTACTCGCGCACGCCGCTGTCGGGCATTGTGGTGCAGGGCTCGACTGGCGAAGCCATCCTATTGAGCGACGAGGAGCGCCGCGAGGTGCTGAAGTCGGCGCGCGAAAACGCTGCGGATGACAAAGTCCTGATTGCGGGTACGGGCGTCGAGTCGGCCATCGAAACCCTGCGCCTGACCGAGTACGCCGCCGAACTGGGCTACGACGTCGCCATGGTGCGCACGCCGCATTACTACAAGGGACAGATGGCGAACCCGCAGAACATGCTTGCGTTCTATCGCTTCGTCTGCGATCGCTCGCCACTGCCGGTCATCATCTACAACTTTCCCCAGGCCACGAGCTACGACATCCCAGCCGAGCTGGTGATCGAGCTGGCCGAGCACCCGAACCTCATCGGCATCAAGGAGTCGTCCGGTTCGATTGAAAAGGTGCAGAAGATGGTGGAAGGCACGCGCCATATCAAGCGCAGCGCTACCGTGACGCAAACCTTTACCGCGGTCACGGGCCGCATGCTGAAAGCTGCCGCCGCTGCCTCGGCTAGCGCCGAAGGTGGAGCGCTGGTGACGGTCGGAGCGCTGGCGGGAATGGCTGCTCCTAAGCCTTCGTCGGCTGCCGTGACGGTGGTCGGCGGACTGAAGACGCGGCAGAAGGAAGTCGGCTTCCAGGTGCTGGTGGGCGCAGCGCAGAAGCTCCACCCGTCACTCGACGCTGGAGCGGTAGGCGCCGTCCTGGCGTTTGCCGATTGCGCACCTACCGCCTGCTACGAGATTTATGCGGCGTGGAAAGACGGCGATGCAGCGCTGGCCGAGGAGAAGCAGGAGCGAATTGCGAAGGCCGCCGAGCGGATCGTTGGCGGCTTGAGCATCGCCGGGGTGAAGTACGGCATGGACTTCAACGGCTATTTCGGCGGCACGGTGCGTTTGCCTCTGCTGCCCCTGACCGCTGACAAGAAGGCCGAGGTCGAGCAGTTGCTGGAGAACATCAGAAACTAGTGGTCAGTGACCAGTGAATCGGAGATCTCAGACTGCCGTTCCGGGTCGCCTCTGTAGCTGCGCGACCATACTGATTCACTCTCACCGGTTCGGCAATTTACAGCCAGTTTGCGATAATACAGTGCAGCGAGGGAACCAAGCCCTTGCGCGCACGTGGGCCCGTAGCTCAATTGGATAGAGCATCAGCCTTCTAAGCTGAGGGTTGCTGGTTCGATCCCAGCCGGGCCTACCATTTTCTGCCCTTGTTTCTCGTTAGGTTGTCACTACCCGTTTTCCCGTGCCGTCCAATTCCGCAATTGTTTCCGCGGGCAATCTTTGTGGGTGGCTTGATCGCATCCAAGACTTGAGTCTGGAGGGAGCCGATTTGCCACGCGGACCGCGAACTGTTTCGATCAACGGCGACACTTTGTCGAACGCAGAGCCCGACGAAATCCGCATTGGGTGCGCCGGGTGGAATATCGCGCGGCCGAATCTGGCCCATTTTCCCACGGTTGGCAGTCACTTGGCGCGGTACGCGCAAGTGTTTCGCTGCTGCGAGATTAATTCGTCATTCTACCGGCCACATCAACTGAAAACCTGGGCTAGGTGGGCGGAAAGCGTGCCCGAGGGTTTTCAATTTGCCGTGAAGGCGCCCCGGGCCATTACCCATGAATCGCAATTGCAGTGTGAGGCCGATGCACTTGCGGATTTCTTCGCCCAGTTGGTTCCCTTGGAAAATAAGCTGGGGCCAGTGTTGTTCCAGTTGCCGCCCAGCCTGGAATTTGCCCTGAAGCGAGCCAAGAAATTTCTCCAGCAAGTCCGCGATTGCTTTGGTGGCAGCGTCGTGTTTGAGCCTCGACACCCATCCTGGTTTGAGCAGCGCGCCGGCAGATTGCTTGAGGAGTTTTCGGTTTCGCGAGTAGCCGCGGATCCGGCTTGCGTACCCGCAGCCCGATCGCCGGGCGGGTGGCCTGGCTTCGCCTATTTCAGACTGCACGGCTCGCCTCGCATGTATTACTCGAGCTACGGCCAGGCTTTCCTGCGAAACCTCGCCAGCGAGATAAAAGGATTGGCGAACAGCATGCCGGTGTGGTGCATCTTCGACAATACGGCGCTTGGGGCTGCCACCAACAACGCGCTGGAGCTGGTCAAGCTTGTTTCCGCAAAGTCTTAGGCAGAACGTTGTTGCCGGTTACGGTACAGGCACTATCTGGACTTGGGGAGCGCTGCAGTCGCGCAGGCCCGATCCGCATTGGCGGTATTGCAGGTCTTTGGTCAGGCAAGCTTCAACCGCGACAAACTCGTTTCCACTACAGGAAACACGGAAGGCACCTGCCGGAGCGTTGTTGGCGGCGGCGAACTTCTGCTCGATAGTCGAGGGGCTGGCACTGGTCCCTTGCGCGGGCGCGCGATACTCAGGCGGAACCTGGAGCTGTCTGTATGCCTTCTGGATGTCGCCGAAATAATCCTGTGTGCTGAGGGCGCTGCAGGTTCCGTGCGTGGCCCACTCGTGCTGAATGAGGCCGCGGTCGGGCATGATGGGCAGCATCAGCTGGACGGTGGCCTGCGACACCGGTTGGGCTGGGGCGCAATGCTGCGGGTAGGAGCCGTCCTCGTTCTCCGGCCAGAGGCCGTGCACGACGAAGCCATAGTGCCGCGACGGATCACACTCACTGGACGAGGCGCTGCTGCCATGCGTGGCACAGAACTCCGGCGCCCAGGACATGGTCAACAGGTAGTAGTCAAAGCTGCCGGGCGTGTTATCAGCTTGGTGAGAGCGGTGTTTCGCATAGAGACTGCCCGAGAACAGCGAGGCTGTGAGCGCCAGGACGAGGGAGAGTAGCAGCTTGCGAGGCATGACCGCTATGGTATCGCATGAACTGCCGATAGAGCGGACTGGCGTTTCGTCGCTAGTGGAGGCGCACCAGTTGGTCAAGCAGGAAAAGCATGGCGACTCCGATGAAGACCACTATCGCCATCTTGATTCCCGGTTCGCGATTGACCTCGGGGATGAGGTCAGAGGCGGCGACGTAAATGGTGACGCCAGCGGCGACCGGCAAACCATAGCTCACGGCATGGCGGCCTATGACCATGGTGAGCACGCCCGCCATGGTGGCGATTCCCAGCAGCACCGCAGCGAATAGCGATCGTCCCTTGCTCAAGCCGCTGGCCAGCATGACCGACGACACGGTGAAGCCTTCCGGGATTTTGTGCAGAAAGACAGCCAGGAAGATGACCCAGCCCAGCCAGTGCGAAATCAGGAAGCCGGAGGTAATGGCGATGCCGTCGAAGAAGGTGTGAATCATCAATCCAAAGAGTACCGATACCCGGCGATGCGAGTGCAGGTATTCGTCGGAGTGAGTTTCTTCGCCGTAGTGAAAGTGCGGGGTGATGGTGTGCTCGAAGAAGTGAACCAGAAGGTAGCCGCCAAGGATCAGCAGAGCGCCCTTGCGGCCGGAGAGTTCCAGGCTTTCGGGCACCATCTCGACCAGCGCAGTGGCGAGCATGAAGCCGGCGCCCAGGGCAACAAAGTAGCGCAGGTAGTTGCGCTCCCAATGCTTCTGGACGATCACGGCGCCCCCGAAAACGTTGGCCGCCGACGCCGTCAGGCCTAGCACAATGCTGATGAGAATCGGATTCATTGAGAGGCAGTGGCCAGCGGCCGGTTGTCAGTTGTCAGTTGGCGCAACAGTAACCTCACTTATGGAGCTGGGCAGCATGAACTTTCAATATTCAGTGTAAACTTCGCCGCGAAAGGCGCTCTACATAACCGGCCACGGGCCACTAACCACTGGCCACTCTTATCTCACCCGCTGTGGCGGATGTGCATGACGTCGCCGTCTTTGACAATGTACTCTTTGCCTTCCAGTCGCAGTGTGCCGCGGTTGCGCGCCTCGGCCTCAGAGCCCGCGTCCAGCAACTGGTCCCAATGAATGGTTTCGGCGCGAATGAAATGATGCTCCAGATCGGTGTGGATGGCGCCTGCCGCTTGTTGGGCCTTCCATCCCCGCTCGATCGTCCAGGCGCGGCACTCGTCCTCGCCGACGGTGAAGAACGAAATCAGGCCGAGCAGTTCGTAGGTCTTGCGGATGAGCCGGACCAAACCGCTCTCTTTCAGGCCATAACTTGATAGGAATTCCGCGGCGTCTTCGTCGCTCATCTCGGCCAGTTCGGCTTCCACCTTGGCGCATACGGCCAGCGCGCCGGTGTTGGGCCGCGAGGAGACTTCACCGATGCCGTATTTTTCGACCGCAGTCTCCAGGTCTTTGCCCAGCGTGGGGCTCTCGCCGATGTTCAGCACGTAGAGAATCGGCTTCTCGCTGAGGAACATGAAGCCCCGGAAGCGCTTTTTGTCTTCCGGCGTCATTTCCATTTCGCGCAGGGGACGCTCGGTTTCCAAGTGGTCCTTGGCGCGCTTCAGCAGCTCAAACTCGCGCTCCAGCTCCAGGGTCTTCATCTTCTTCAAATCTTTTTCGACGCGTTCCAGGCGCTTCTCAACCTGTCCCAGATCATTCACGATGAGATCGAAGTCGATGTTCTTGATGTCGCGCAGCGGATCGATAGGTCCGACGTGCGCAATGGTCTCGTCTTCGAAGGCGCGAATCACGTGGGCCAGGGCGTCGACGTTGCGAAGATTGGCGGCGAAGGCGGTTTCGTTCAGCGCTTCCTTGCTGAGTGCCGCGATGTCGGCATATTCCACGCTGGCGTGCACCAGCTTCTTGGGATTGCACTGCGCGGCCAGGCGGTCGAGGCGGTCGTCGGGAACCTTGGCGACTCCCAGATGAGCTTCCCGCGAGTTACCGCGGGAGCGTTGCTCCACTTGCTGCTTGGTCAGCATGACAAAGAGGGAAGTCTTGCCTACCTGGGGCAGGCCGATAATGCCGGTTTTCATGAATTAACTTTCCGTCCTTAACTTTCGGCTCTCAGCTTCAGCCTGAGCCTGGGCATCGGACGCTCCTTAGAACTTGAATTCAGAGCAGATGAATGAACTGACCAGCCGGATGGGGCGGTCCTGGTCTCTACCTGGCCCATCCGGAAAAAGCCGATGGACGGGGCAAATGTCTGGCAGCCCTTCTATGATAACCGCCGCGCGGTGAGAAACAGCAGCGCCAAGCCCAGAAAGAGCACCGATCCCTCGACGCGCGTAGACCAAACATGCAGGCGATTGAACTCGACGCGGCGGGCATCGTCATGGGGGACGTCGTCAATCGTCCCCATTTGCGTCTTCAGGGCCTGCATCCGGGTGGCGATGCCGAACATTCCCACCAGGGTGAGGAGGATCATCAGGTAGACCAGCAGGTGGCGCATGGCGAAGGGCTCGGCGACACCGTTCACCAGGCGCGAATCAATCATGGAAGTGGTTACAAAAACCAGTCCGCAGCAAATCGCCATCCAGTGAAGAATGCCAAGGGTCCGGCTCACCACGTTGCCGGCCAATTGGCGAGTGGGCAAGATGCTGGGATTAAACAGCGTGGGCGCCATGACGAAGGCGAAGAAGATCAAGCCGCCGATCCAAACCACCAGCGACAAGAGCATCAGAAATCGAAGGAACGACATGATGACCTCGGAAGAACCTTCAATTGTAAATGGGAGTAGCTGCCGGCTGCAGGTTGCCGGCGACGTCCACAGACGATGCAGCAGCTCCGGTTTTATTGGGGTAAAGGCATCCTAACTTTTCCCCATTCCATCGGAGTATGTAGAACGCGATACGTGAACGAGGCAGTCTAGAGACACACCGAAGGGCGGAGGCCAAATATGAAGCGGAGAATATTACTTGTAGCAGGAACAGTTCTGATGACTGGATGCTGGGCATTCGCACAGTCAGCGGGCGCCGGTGCAGGCGCGGCAGCGGGACACGGAAGCGCCAGTTCGGGCACCGGCATGGGATCGCAGAGTTCTACGGGTACGCAGAGCACGACGCCTGGCACCAGCATGCCGGGTGCGCAAAGCACGATGCCGGGCGCAAACACGCAGACGCCAGGCACGGCTACCAATACTCCTGGCGCGACCTCAACGACTCCTAGCGCAACCACGCCTACTCCGAGCGCAAGGCCAAATCAGCCGGGCGCTACCAGCGTGACGCCGAACGCTCCGGCGACGACGCCGAGCACGATGCCAGGTAATCCGAGTGCGGCTCCTAACACTCCGATTACAACCCCCGACACCACAGCTCCGAACGCAACCGGAACCGGTTCGCCGGGTGCGGGATCGATTTCTCCTCAGGGCAGTTCGACGGGAACCCCGCCGCAACTGTAAACGCAGCGACAGCAACAACGCAACAGCAGCGACAGCGAAAAGGGAGCCTGAATTGGCTCCCTTTCTTTTTGCGCTTCGAACATGGTTGTTGACGTTAGTCAGCGGCGACCACTCGAGACGATAGGCCTTGTCGCGCCGCAACTTCAAAGGCTTGTCTCAAGTCGTCCACCAGATCGTCAATATCTTCCACGCCTACCGAAATCCTCACCAGGTCCGTGGGAATACTCTTCTGCTGGCGCAGGTGGACCGGAATGCTGGCGTGCGACATGTAGTTGGGCAGGCTGATAGTGGAGTTCACGCCTCCGAAGCTCACCGTGATGGCAAACAACTTGGTCGCTTCGACGATGGTGCGCGAGAGCTCAGGATCGCCGGTGACGAAGCTGAGCACCGCGCCGTCCCCTGAAGCCTGGGCGCGATGAATGCGAAGCTGCTCCGGCCTGGCGAGCCCGGGATAATACACGGCCTCAATCGCGGGATGGGCGCTGAGCAGGTTGGCAATCGCCTTGGCGTTGGCCTGCTGGCGATCGAGGCGAAGCGCCAGCGTCTTCATGCCGCGCAACAGCAAATAGCTGTCGAACGGCGAGAGCCCTGCACCTTCACCGTTCTGAATCAAGTAGATTTCCTGGGCAAGCTCCTCGTCGTTTACCACGACAGCGCCGGCCATCACGTCGGCGTGCCCGCAGAGGAACTTGGTGGCGGAATGGAGCACGATGTCTGCCCCCAACTCGAGCGGACGCTGTAGATAAGGAGACATGGTGCTGTTGTCGATGCACACCAAAGACCGATTGCGATGGGCGATGTCGACGACGGCTTCGATGTCGATGATCTGGAGCAGGGGATTGGTTGGGGTTTCAAGGTAGACGAGCTTGGTGTTGGCGGTAACCGCGGCCGAGACCGCGCTTAGGTCGCTGAAGTCAACGTAACGAACGTTGATGCCCCGCTTGGCTAGAATGCGCGAGAACAGGCGATAGGCGCCGCCGTAAAGGTCGTTACAGGCCAGAATCTCCTCGCCGGGAGAAACCAGTCGCGTGACCGCGGTAATAGCTGCCAGACCGGTACTGAAGCAGAAGCCGCGCTTTCCGCCTTCCAAGGCGGCAATTTGCTTTTCCACTACAGCACGCGTGGGATTGCCGCTGCGGGTGTAGTCGTACTCGCCAAACTCGGTGGCATCCTGCTGGCGGAAGGTTGCGGTTTGATAGATCGGGGTGTTGGCGGGAACGTAGCGATCGCCGGGAGCCGGATCAAAGGTTAATAGTCGAGTAGCGAATTTCACGCTGCGCCTCCTGCTTTCAGTAAGTCGACCAATGCACAGGGAATCGGCCGTCTGGCGGATTGCCGCTCCCGATAAAGGTCGAACAAGTCGGCCATCACCGCTGCCGTGGTGGGCCAGCGGCCTGCGCCGCGGCCGGTCAGAACGTGTTGCAAATCAGATTTGCCGGTTTCCACCAGCAGGCAATTTTCCTCGTTGTGGATCTGGGCGAAAGGATGCGAAGCGTCCACCAGCGTGGGCTTTACGTCCAGATGAACGTGTTTGCCCTGCATGTGCGCGGTGCCTACGAGGCGCGCTCGATTGCCCTCGCGTGCCGCTGACTGTATCCAGTCCAGATCGCTGGAAGCGATTCCGACGGTGCTGATGGAATGGGCATCCGCCTGCGGGAAAGCACGGCGGGCCAGCAGTTGCAGCTTGCACACGGTGTCCGATCCCGACAGATCTGCGGTCGGATCCTGTTCGGCAAATCCCTTGGCTTGGGCTTCCCTCACCGCCTGCTCCCACGAACAGCCTGCGGCGATGCGGTCGAGGATGTAGTTGCACGTGCCGTTGAGCACACCCGAGAGGGAAACGATGCTGTCGTGACCAGCCAGAGCCCGTACCGCCTCTAACGCCGGCACCGCGCCGCCGACCGCGGCCGAGTACCGCAGATCGCGATGGCTCTCCAGATGAAGCGTCACTGGCCAGAAGAAGCTTGTTGGCGGTAACCACCGGCTTGCCTGCAAGCAGCGCCGCGTTCACCAAGCTGCCGGCCGGATCGCTTCCGCCAATCAACTCCACCACGACATCGACGTCTTCGATAACGTCCCAGCAGTCGCGGGTCAGAAGGTTGTTGGGCGCGTGGTCAGAGTGCAGGTCAGGACGCCGTACCGCAATGCCCGTGACTTCGAACAGGTTGGGATACTTCCACAGTTCCTGGAAGACGCCAAGACCGACGGTGCCCAGACCCAGTAGACCAATGCGCAAGGGCGCCGGCGCGGAGTGCGTGGTCGACAGCACCGAGCGGTGGCTGCCGACGATGGTGCAGCATTTCTGTCCGAGCGCCGCGACTTCAAACTGAATGCCGGTCTTCTGGCCGAAGGCGATGGCTTTCGGCTGAACCACTTTTCCTGCCACGGTGAGGGCGTCAGCGAAGCGGATTTCGTCGTAGCGGCGAGCCTCCCGGTGTTTTGCGGGATCGCTGCTGTAGATGCCGTCTACATCCTTGATGAGCCGGCAGCGCGCATTGAGCTGCTTGGCCAGGAACAACGCCGAAAGATCGGAACCGCCGCGTCCAAACAATGCGACATGGCCGTTGCGATCGCGGGCAACGAAGCCGGGAATCACCGCAACCTTGCCCTGGCTCAATACTTCGTCAATCGCCGTGGTGTCGGCGCTGACCGGCTCAGTGTCGTTGGAATCGGTTTCGCGCAATGAGCTGGATCTGGCTGGGATCGAGCACGCGTGCGGGAATGCCGAAGCGGTCAAGTTCGAGTGTCAGGAACGCCGTGGCCACTTCCTCGCCGGTGGCTACAATGCGTGCGATCGCCTCCGGGTTGGAGCCTTTGTATTCTTCCACGGTTTCCAGCAAACGGTCGGTCTCGCCGGCGAAGGCAGAAACTACCGCTACCACGTTGTATTGCCGACGAATCCAGCGATAAATCTCGTGTACAGCGCGTGGTAACTCGGAGCGGGAGTGCAACACCGAACTTCCAAACTTGAGGACGATTACTTTGCGAGACACGTTTCCGCCTCCTTACTGTCGGCGGCAACAGCAATACCGGACAGCGCGTTTTCCAGATCGGCGATGATGTCCGCCGAATTTTCCAGGCCAACCGACAACCGCACCAGGCCATCCGTGATGCCGGTGCGTTCGCGAATTTCGCGAGGCACGTCGCCGTGGGTCATGGATACGGGATGGGTGATCAGGGTTTCCACCGCGCCCAGATTTTCTGCCAGCAGGCAGAGGCGAACGGTGTTCATGAGCTGAATGCCGGCTTCGGCGCCGCCTTTCAGCTCGAAAGCGATGATGCCGCCGGGCAGTGCCTGTTGCAGCTGCGCCAGGGCGTATTGCGGGAAGCTGCGAAGGCCGGGGAAATGCACCCGCGCGACCTTGGGATGGCGCTCCAACCACTCGGCAATGGTCTGGGCATTAGTGCAGTGCTGCTGCAGCCGCAAGGGCAGCGTTTTCAGGCCGCGAATGGTGAGCCACGCCTCCTGCGGCGACTGGATGCAACCCAGCGTCTTGCGAATCAGGCGAAGCCGCTCCAGCAATGCCTCGTCGTGGGCGGTAATCGATCCGCCAACGGTGGAGTTATGGCCTTCGATGTACTTGGTGGTGGAAAGCAGGGCGATGTCGGCGCCAAGTTCCAGCGGTCGCTGTAACACCGGAGTGAGGAACGTGTTATCGACCGCCAGCTTCACACCGGCTGCGCGCGTGACCTTGGCGATTGCAGCAATGTCGGTGAGCTTCAGGGTCGGATTGGCTGGAGTTTCGATGAAGACCAACTTGGTGTTGGGTTGAATGGCCAGCGCGACCGCTGCTGGATCGGCGGTGTCGACGAAGGTGACGTCGACCCCAAAGGGCGCCAGTATTTGCTGCGAGAAGCGAACTGTTCCGCCGTAAACCACGTCGGAAACGACTACGTGGTCGCCCGTCTTTAGGATAGCCAGAAAAAGGGTGGAGATTGCAGCCATGCCGGTGGCAAAGCACACGGCTGGCGCTGTGCCTTCGAGTGCGCCTAAGGCGGATTCGAGGGCGGATACAGTGGGGTTAGCGGCGCGCGAGTAGGTGAAGCCTTTGTGAACTCCAACGGCTTCCTGATGATAGGTGGTGGACTGGTAAATGGGGGTAAGGACTGCACCGGTCGTCGGGTCAGCTACAACGCCGCCGCGTACCGCAGTTGTCGAAAATAATTCAGGCGCGAAACTCATGGACTACTCCAATCGAGATTTGCCCAGAAACAGCAAAACCGCCCTGCTTATTCCCTAGGCGGCCGTTCAACGATTGGAGTTTTCTGTTTGGGCGTCAGACTCCGTACGTGGACACAGCACCGCCTAGGGTGCACATGGCCATGGTCGTACGGATAGAAGTCCAGAACATGGTTAATAAGTTAGCGGACGGCGCAGGCGCTGTCAAGAATTTGTTGCTTTGATGCTTACAACTTAAGGAAATCTCTTGTCTATATCTGGTAGTCGATCTCGATAACTTGTTGCAATCGTTCGTTGCTGGCGTCGTGCATCATCTCGCGGCCTTGCAGTTCGCGGACCTCGGCTTTCAGCTTCTTCACTTCGTTGGCGACGGCTGACAAGGCTTCCGATAGCGGGTCGTTAATCTGCTTCGGATCGGTGATGACAACACGCTTACCTTCGCGAAAGACGATGTGACCCGGCACGCCCACGACCGTGGAGTTAGCCGGCACGTCGCGCAGCACCACGGAACCGGCACCGATGCGGCAATTTTCGCCGATGGTGATATTGCCCAGTACGCGCGCTCCTGATCCGACAACCACATCATTTTTTATGGTGGGATGACGCTTGCCGGTTTCCTTCCCTGTGCCGCCGAGGGTCACGCCCTGGTACAGCGTAACGTCGTCGCCGATGATGGTCGTTTCGCCGATGACCACGCCCATACCGTGGTCGATGAACAAACGATGGCCAATCTCAGCCCCGGGGTGGATTTCAATTCCCGTGATCAGCCGGAACACCTGCGAGCCGGCGCGCGCCATAAATGTCCAGCCATGCTTCCACAGCCAGTGGTTGATGCGAAACGCCCATAAGGCGTGCAGCCCCGAGTAGAGCAGCACGACTTCCAGCCTCGACTTCGCCGCGGGATCACGCTCGAGCACCGCGGCGATGTCTTCGCGTATCAGGGAGAGCAGGCTCAAACAGTGACCTCGACTGTGGGCAGCGCCAGCGCCTCATTGCGCAGCTGTTCGAACAGAATGCTGCTCAAGTAGCGCTCGCCGAAAGAGGGTATCACCACCACGATCAGCTTGCCCTTATTTTCCTCGCGTTGCGCCACCCGCAGCGCCGCCTGCACTGCCGCACCTGACGAAATGCCGACCAGCAAACCTTCTTTGGTAGCGAGGCGTCGCGCCATGGCGATGGCGTCGTCGCTGGAGACCTGTACCACCTCGTCTATGTAGTCGGTGCGCAAAATGCTGGGCACGAAGCCAGCGCCGATACCCTGAATCTTGTGCGGCCCGGGTTGGCCGCCGGAGAGCACGTGACTTTCGGTCGGCTCGACCGCAATCGCTTTGAACGACGCTTTCTTGGGCTTGATGTACTCGCACACACCGGTCAGCGTTCCGCCCGTGCCGATGCCGGCCACCAGGAAGTCGACCTCACCGTCGGTGTCGTCCCAAATCTCCGGCCCAGTGGTTTCGCGATGGATCTTGGGATTGGCCGGATTGTCGAACTGCTGCAGCATGTAGCTGTTGGGCGTCGAGGCAATCAGTTCGTTCGCCTTGGCGATTGCGCCCTTCATCCCCTTCGGCCCCGGGGTAAGGACTATGTCTGCTCCAAAGGCGCGAAGCAGGACGCGACGCTCGGTGCTCATCGTCTCGGGCATGGTCAGAATCAGCTTGTAGCCTTTGACCGCAGCGACGAACGCCAGTCCAATGCCAGTGTTGCCGCTGGTGGGCTCGATCAGCACGGTTTTGCCCGGCTGAATTTTGCCGGCTCGCTCGGCTTCGTTGATCATGCTGACGCCGATGCGGTCTTTCACGCTGCTGCACGGGTTCATGCTCTCCAGCTTGGCGACAACCGTTGCTCCTACCCCGGCGGTGACTTTGTTCAGTCGGACCAGAGGCGTGTGCCCAATCAATTCCGTAACGTCATTGGCTATCTTCATAGCGAGCTCCAGAAATATCGGTTGGAATGCTGAGGGTATGGATTTAGTTCTGACGAAAAATAAGGCGAAAGGCTAGCGGCAACAACAACAGCGGCGGGTATGGAGGAACCGGCTAGCGGCGATCTCAGCGGGGACATTCTGCTTGGTATCGATGCGCATTCGTGCTTATCCGATTCCGCCCAACGGCTCAGCGTACCACTTTCCGTCACAGATTGTCAGCCAAACACACGGCAATGAAGGTGTCCTGTGCGAGCTAGCGCATTTGCTCTAAACATTGAGCCCGCTCGATGACGAGCGGGCAGCCCTGCATTTTTTCGGCCTAGCTTACCGCTCGACGGCGATCCCCACAGCATTGCCGCCGCCTAGACACAGCGCGGCAATACCCTTGTGCACATCGCGGCGAATCATTTCGTACAGCAGCGTGGTGAGAATGCGCGCTCCGCTTGCCCCAATAGGATGTCCCAGTGCCACTGCGCCGCCGTTCACATTCACCTTTTTCAGGTCGAGACCCAGCTCGCGAGTCACTCCGATGGCCGCCACCGAAAACGCTTCATTGATCTCGTACAGGTCGACATCATCGGCTTTCCAGCCCGTCTTCTTCCAAAGCTGGCGAACCGTTTCCACCGGGGCCATCATCACCCACGCTGGTTCGATTCCGCTGGTGGCCTGCGCCACGATGCGCGCCATCGGCTTCAGGCCCAACTCCTTCGCCTTGGCCGCCGACATCACCACCAGCGCGGAGGCGCCGTCGTTCACCCCCGGCGCGTTGCCGGCGGTAACCGTTCCATCCTTGCGGAAAGCCGGCTTCAGACTGCGCAGCGCTTCGATGGTGGTGTCTTCCCGCGGAGATTCGTCCCTGGTGAACAAGACCGGAGGCGCGCCCTTTTTCTTCGCCGGAAGTTCGACCGGCACAATCTGATCTTTGAAGCGGCATTCATTCATGGCGCTGACCGCCTTGCGATGCGAGTTCAGCGCATACTCGTCCTGCTCTTCGCGGGAGACCTTATATTTTTCGGCTACATTTTCGCCGGTATTGCCCATGTGATAGTCGTTGTAAACGTCCCACAGGCCGTCGTGAACCATGGAGTCGACAACCTTCTGATCGCCCAGTCGGAATCCCTTGCGGGCGTTCGGCAATAGATAGGGTGCATTGCTCATGCTTTCCATGCCGCCGGCAACAACAATCTCAGAGTTTCCGGTCTGGATGGCCTGTTGCGCCAGCGCAACTGCCTTCAGTCCGGAGCCGCACACCTTGTTGATGGTCATGGCAGCGACGCTGTCGGGTAATCCCCCCTTTAACGCTGCCTGTCGGGCGGGATTCTGTCCGAGTCCAGCCGAGACGACATTGCCCATGATGCACTCGTCTACTGTGTGTTGGGATCGATGCCCGCGCGCTTGACCGCTTCGCGCACGGCTATGGCGCCCAACTGCGGTAGCAGTGAAATCGGAGAGCGAGCCCTGGAATTTACCAATCGGCGTGCGTACCGCCGACACGATCACCACATCTTCTAGCAAGGCCATGAACCTGTAACTCCTGAGGGAAAAGTAAGAACCGAACATTATAAGATGGAGCCAGCTTGCCCACGGACGCACAAATCCCGCCGGAAACTCAACTTGCCCCGGTCAGCGCCCGCCGCCTGATCGCTCCCTGGTGGCACACCGCGCTGCTCATCGCGATGCTGCTGTTTGCCTCCGTCAACGGAATGGTGAGCAAGCATCCCCTGGCTGCGGCGGGAAAGTTGAAGCAATATTTCTGGACCATGGCCTGGGAATGGCTTCTGGTTGGCCTGGTCTGGCTCGGTATTCGCAAGCGCATCGGCCTGCGCGAACTCATCGGCGGACGTTGGGCCACGCTGGAAGATTTTTGCCTTGATGTTGTTTACGCCGGAGTGTTTTGGGTGGGCGCGCTGGTTGTCCTGGGGATGGGCGCCAAGCTGATGCATCTCGATCAGGCCGGGAAGATCGAAGGTATGCGCAAGCAACTCGGATTTCTCATTCCGGGGACGAACCTCGAACTCGCCGTCTGGTTCTGCGTGAGCACCACCGCCGGCTTCTGCGAAGAGATTATCTTCCGCGGATATCTGCAGCGGCAGTTCGCCGCAATGGCCAACTCGGTGGCGTTTGGCGTGGTGATTTCGGCGATCGTTTTCGGTGCGTCGCACGGGTACGAAGGCGTCCCGCGCATGGTTCTCATCGGAATTTATGGATTAATGTTTGGGGTTCTCGCGTGGTGGCGAAAATCGCTTCGCACCGGCATGATGGCACACGCGTGGCACGACGCGTTGAGCGGCGCCGTTTTGCGAATGCTGAAATAGCCTGTGTTTATGCGGGTTCGAAGTATGTCCTCCCGCAACGCAACTACTGCTGCAAAACGCAACGCGGAAATTCCGCGGAGTGAGCGACGTTGAACCGGCGTGTACGAGGTCGAGCTGCGCTCATCGGCACGCGTTTTTTTCTTGACTATTGTTTTCAATGACTCTATACAACTAACAAATTGCGATGAAATGAATGTCGCAATCAATTCCATGAAAATGGAAAGGGAGAATAGAAAACATGGCAACGAAAAAGGCTGCAAAGAAGGCTACCAAGAAGGCTGCAAAGAAAAAGAAGCACTAACCTTCTTCGACCGTAACGTTAGGGGACGCGCAAGCGTCCCCTTCGCTTTTGTGCACAACCTTAGCGGCGAACCATTCCTCGCTCGAATTCCACGTTTCCCTCAGTCTTCATCGGTTGCGCAGTAAATCTGATTTTGGGTTGGATCTGTTGCTGGCAGGATCTGTTCTAGCAGACAGCTGCGGCGATTTCGATGGCAGGGCGAGGCAGCGGATCTTCCTGGGCCGGGCAGATTGCGTTGTAGGAACACTTGGCGCAGCCACCGTTCGGCCTGGGCTCGAACTCTCCGGCCGCAATCTTGGCCGCGATCTCTGCCACCTTGGCTGCGGCGTTACGCAGTTCGGCCGGACTGCGATGTGAGGCGACTGCCACCCCGTTCTGCGTGTTGATGAAGACCAGGGAAGCGGGAATGTAATTCAAGTGCTGGGCCGCCAGAGCGTAAATCGAAAGCTGCAGGCTCTTGTCGGCGTCTTCCTGCGTTTTGGCGCGCCCGGTCTTGAAGTCGATGACCGCGACCTCGCCATTGGGCAGGCGGTCGAGACGGTCCAGCCTTCCCCGAACCCGCGCCCCGCTTATCTCAATGGTGAACTTGTGCTCGGTGAGCAGGACTTCGCCTTCGGGATGGGCCAGCGACGAACGCAAGAACGCAGTCAGTTGTTCGCGACCATCGTTCTCGTAGAGTTCGCGCTGCAGCGGCTCGTCGATCTTCGCCTTCGAAAACTCGTCCAAAAAGACGGCGATCACGGTTTCTTCGTCGGGAGCTCGGCCCGCCCGAACCCCATCGAAGTATGCCTTCAGCGCGGCATGCATGGCGTTGCCGAACTGCAAAGGCCGCGGTCGCGTCTTCCGGCAGCCTCCAGTCATAGCGCAGCTTGTAGGCCAGAGGACAATTCTCATAACTTTGCAGGGCGCTGGCACTCAGCTCCAGCATGCGCGCCTGGTCGCGCGGAGGAAGCTGGGTCCACTGCGAGACCGGAAGCGTCAGGTTCAGCCGCGGCGTGGATCTGGCCCCACGTCGGTTTCCGGCGGCAGGAAGTGCAGTTCGATCTTTTCCGCCAGCACAGTTTTCGCCAGGGTGACTAATTCGCGCATGTAACGGCTTGGGCGCAGCCGGCAGTTTCTTTTCGCTGCCGGCCTTGCCGCACAGGTACAGCTCGTTCATGGCGCGAGTCATGGCGACATAGAACAAGCGGCGCTCTTCCTGCTCATGCAGCGTCTTAAGATCGACTTCGGCCGTGCCGCTGCGGCGGCGCAATTGCGGAGGGAACTCCACCAGCGATTCCTTGTACGGTGTGGGGAATGTCGTTGAAGCGGCGCGCGCGATGAAAACGTGCGGGAACTCCAGCCCCTTCGCCGCGTGGACCGACATCAGCTGTACCGCATCGTCGCTGACGTCCTGGGTCAATTCACCAGGCTCCAGCGCCGCCACGGGATCGTCCTCGTCCGACTCCTCCAACAACGGCTCCTTGGCTTCGCGGAAGTAGCCGAGATAGTCGAGAAAGTCATGCAGCGTGCATTCGCCGACAATCTGCTTGGGCTTGGCGCCCCACAACTTGGCGAAAACCTGGAAACGCCGCAGGGGCACCGAGTCAGGCAGCTCAAAGAGCCGCTGCGCAATCTCCAAGGCGGCAGAGAACTGCCCATTCGCCGCAGCCAGCTCGCGACGGCCCTCGCGCAAAGTCTCCACAACCTTCCGGCCACCGGGAACATTCTCCAGCACCGCTTCGGCGGAGAAGTCGCGCCCCGCCAGCGCCAGCTCGGCGCGGAACAATCTCGGGGTCGATGTTGAACTGTGGCAAGGCGGCCACTCGAAACACGGCGACAGGATGCGATGCGTCCAGCAGCCGCAGCACGGCCAGCAAATCGCGCAGCTCGGGCGTGTCGAGCAGGTCAGTGCCTTTGACTCGCACCGGAATTCCGCGCCGGGTGAGCTCGGCGACAATCTTCTCGCGGCAGAAGTGACTCCGATACAGCACGGCGATATCGCCGAACCTGGCTGCCGGCTTCTCTTTTCGCAGCGCTTGAATCTCATCGGCGATGAAGCTGGCTTCCTGGTCGTAATCGTTATACGCGATGGCTTGCACTGCCGGAGCGGCAGCGATCTCCGGTTCGCGCTCCAGGCGGGCACTGCTGAGTGGCTCGCGCGCCCAGCCTCCGTCGACACTGGCGATCTCCGGATTGCACTTGATCACCTGATAGGCGCACTGCAGAATGGCCGGAGTGGAGCGGCGGTTCGCCGACATGGTGACCCGCTTCACCCGGTCGGAACCGAAGGTCTGCAGGAATTGGTCGAAGGCGTCGCTGGTGGCGCCGCGGAACTGGTAGATCGCCTGGTCAGGATCGCCGACGGCGAAGACGTTGGCCTCTTCGCTCGCAAGCAGCCCGGCCAGCTTGATCTGCGCCACGTTGGAATCCTGGAACTCGTCGATCAGGATGAACCGTGCCCGCCGTTGGGCCCGCTCCAGAACCGACTTGCGTCGCGTCAGCACATCCACCGCGCGGCTCATGATATGGCCGAAGGTGCCCAAGCCCTCCTGCCGCAGGAGCTCTTCGGCAAAGCGAAAGGCGTGCGCCACTTCACGGCACCGTCCGAGGATTTCCTCGTCCGTCATGGCCATCGCGTCTTTCGACTTTGCCATGCGCGGCAGGGGAATCTCGCGACGTTCCAGCTGCGCCAAGTAGGCGTCGTAGTCGGCTGGGGTGCGCAGTTCATCGTGACAGCTGCTGAAGAATCGCAGCAGGTCTTCCAGAAAGCGTCCCGGCGAGGTTGGACTTGATGTAGTGCTGCAGCTTCAGGTCGCCGATGCGGCGGCGCAGCAGGACGAACAGGTCCTTGTCGTCGAGCAACTCGAATTTATGCCCTGCCAGGTGCAGCTGCCGGTAGCAGTAAGAATGGAAGGTATGCGCCTGCAATCCGCTGGCCAGCAGCTTGCGGGCGGCTTTCGGCCGATCTATCTCGGGATACAGAGAATGTTGGGCTCTCGGGGTAGAGAATGGCCGCTACGCGATTGATCAACTCGGCGGCAGAGTTGCGCGTGTAGGTGACGGCGAGAATTTCGTCGGGCTTGGCGGCTTCGCTCTGGATCAGGTGGGCGATGCGGTGCGCCAGCACCGTGGTCTTGCCCGTGCCCGCGCCCGCGACCACCAGCATGGGACCATGAACGTGCTCGATGGCCTCGCGCTGCTCATCGGTCGGCGTGAAAGAGTTGGTGACCGTTGCTACCCACAGTACCCTTTCGCGCTCACGAAGAAAAAGCGAAGGTACTATTATGATGCGGCATGTGCCAGGTTGGCAAGAAGAAAAGCGTATCAGCAAACACCGCTCGGCACTCCGCCGGAAGCGGTCGACAGTTAGCCCTGAGGAAAAAGCGCCTTTTGGGGATATTGATGGCTGACCGCTGGCGGCTAACTGCTGCGTTCTGACGGCTGACTGCTACGTTTGGACTCCCGCAATTGCCAACGCTGCGATAGCTGCCGTCTCTGCGCGCAGGATGGTTTCTCCCAGCGAAGCGGCTATCCAGTTCGCGCTAGCGAAGCGTTCCAGTTCGTCCTCGGCCCAGCCGCCTTCGGGACCGACTGCTAGTGCGAGAGATCCAGCCTCGTCCCGCGCGCGCAGGATGTCAGCCAAGCCCGTCTGCCGCTCGGTTTCCGCCAATACGATGCGTAGGCCAGCCGCGGTTTTCAAGGCATCCGTCAATTTCGCTGGGTCGGAGATTTCTGGCGGAGCTACCCGCCGCGACTGCTCCGAGGCCTCGCGGGCGATTCGCCGCCACCGCTCCACCCGTTTTTCCGCGGCGGCGGCCAGGTGTTTCTCGGTGCGGCGGGCAATCACCGGCACGATTGTGGTCACGTTCAGCTCAGTGCATTTCTCGATCGCCCACTCCATGCGATCGAACTTGAAGATGGCGAGCAGCAGGGTGACAGGCACGACTGCGCCGGCGGAAAGTTCCTCGCCCAGCATGAATTCCACGCGGTCGTCGGACACAACCGAGACCGTTGCCAACCGCACCTGATCGCCGCAAGTCACTTCAAATTGCTGCCCGACGCGCGCTCGCAAGATTCGCGCCAGATGCGCGGCGTGCGCACCGGTCAAGGCAGCGCGGTCGGCTGAGAATTCGTCGGCAATCCATCGGCGACGGGTCATCGGGTGACGAGTAACAGAATAGTCGCGATGGCCATGGCGGCATAGACGCCGCCGAACGCCCGGTTCTGCCGGGCGAGCGCTTCTTCCTCAAAGACGCGGCTGTTGAGCAGGAACTCCAGGGCAGAGACCATGCTGACCAGCAGAGCCATGATCAGCCAGCGCTCCTGCTGCATGTGGGCAAACAGCAGGAAGGGAATCGCAAACAGCGAGAGGCCGAGGTAAATCATGCCGCCCAGACGGGCGCGCTTGCGGCGCTTGGGATTCTGGTAACGCACTAGAACGATGTGCGCCAGCTCGCGCGGCTTGGCCAGGCGCGCCGCCGCCGGCAACGCCGTCACAATCAGCAAAAACCAAGCGTAAATGCGGAGAGCTTTCTCCAAAGGGAGGCTATGTGCCTTTCGAGTTGTGTTTGCGGACCACCGGCAATGCTATCAGTTGCGGCCAGTGGCTCCAGCCATCAACGATTCTGGCGGCGGAGGGCACATCCAGTGGTCCCGCCACAGCTGGCGGCCTGTATCTCTTCGCGGGTCAACGGCCCATAGGTGGCTTCGGTGTCGTCATCCGCGGTGGAGGCATTTTCGGCCGCTGACGTTTCATCGAGGTTCACATCCGTAGCTACATCGCGCGTTGCAGATTGGTCATCCATCGTCATCGTCCTTCTCCGCAATCGTCCTACCCGAAAATCTCCTTTACCTTGTTCAGCAGCGACCGGCTTACCGGCTTGTTCTCCACCGAAACGGTTTCGTGCAGTTCCTGCAGAATTTCGCGCTGGCGTTTGGTGAGCTTGCCCGGTGTCTGGACCTTGGCTTCGACGTACAAATCCCCGCGGCCATGGCCGTTTAGCACAGGCACCCCCTTGTTCTTCAGCTTAAAGGTCGATCCTGTCTGCGTTCCCTCGGGAATCTTCAGCGCGTGCTCGCCTTCCAGCGTAGGCACCTGAATCTCCGTGCCCAGCGCCGCCTGCGAGAACGAAATCGGCACCACGCAGTACAGGTTCTTGCCTTCGCGCTCGAAGAACGAGTGCTCTTTGGCGTGCAGCACGACGTACAGATCGCCCGGAGGGCCGCCGTGCAGTCCAGCTTCACCCTCGCCGGTGTATAGGATGCGCGCGCCTTCCTCCACGCCCGCCGGAACCTTGACGGTCACGGTACGGTCGCGGGTAATGCGTCCCTGGCCGCGGCACTGGGTGCAGGGATCGACGATCAACTTGCCAGAGCCGCCACAGGTGGCGCAGGCTCGCGTAATCGAGAAGAAGCCCTGCTGGTAGCGCATCTGGCCGCGTCCGCCGCAGGTGGTGCAGTTGATAGGCGCCTTGCCCGGCGCAACCCCGCTGCCTTCGCACTTGGGACACTCTTCCAGGCGGCGAATCTCCAGCTGTTTGGTGACGCCGAAAACGGCCTCTTCAAATTCGAGCGTGAGGTCTTCGCGCATATCGGCGCCTCGCTGAGCGCGCGTCCGGCTGCGACCTTGCCCACCGAACATATCGCCAAAAATGTCGCCGAAAATGTCGTGGAAGTCGTTGAAGACGGTAGCGTCGAAGCCGCCTGCTCCCGGCCCGGCTCCGCCTCCTACTCCAGCGTGACCGAAGCGGTCGTAGCGCGCGCGCTTCTCGCTGTCGGCCAACACCGCGTAAGCCTCGCTGCACTCCTTGAAGCGCTCTTCCGCTTCAGGATTGTCCGGGTTGCGGTCGGGATGGTACTGCAAGGCAAGCTTGCGATAAGCGCTCTTGATTTCCTGATCGCTAGCGGTGCGCGAGACGCTTAGGACCTCGTAGTAGTCACGTTTCACTGTGGTGGCCAGAACAGATAACCCTCATTGCAAATTGGCACGCCCGCGGCGTGGCAAGAATTCTTGGAACGCGATGCTTTAGCCCTTGTTTGGATTGTGCGCCACGCGCACCATCGCCGGCCTTAGAAGCCGCTCTTTCAGCTTGTAGCCGCGCTGCAACTCGTCGATCACGTGGTTGTCAGCCGTCTCGTTGGTATCGACCATCTGGATCGCCTGGTGCAGGTTTGGATCGAACAGCTCGCCTTCGGACGGCACCGGCTGCACGCCCAGCTTCGACAAGGCGTCGTGAAATTGCTTGTCGATGAGTTCAATGCCCGAGCGATACTCCTCCAGCGAGGCGGCGTTGGTCTTTAACGCGCGATCCAGGCTGTCGAGGATCGGCAGTAGCGCTTTCAGCGCCTCAGCCAGCGCGTAGTCGCGATATTCCTGTTGTTCCTTGGCGTTGCGCTTGCGGAAGTTATCAAATTCGGCTTGCAGCCGCGCCGCACGGTCCAGAAAAGCAGCGCGTTCGACGCGGAGTTTTTCGATGTCGTCCGTCTCCGCCGAACCTGGCTGGGCGGTCTTGCCTCCATCGCCCGGGGTTGAAGTACTGTCGTCGGCTTCTGCCGGCGGTAGTTCGTGATCCAGCTCCAGATCAGCGTTGGAGCTCCCATTCTGTTTCTTGGATTGCATAAGTCCTTATCCCTGAATACGGCACGATGACGAACTCAACCTAGGTCGATTCGTTCCACAGTTGGTCGAACAGTCGCGCGATATACGACACGGCCGTGATGGTGTGCTCGTAGTCCATGCGGGTCGGGCCAATGACGGCCAGCGATCCCATGACTTCATCCCCCACCCTCGCCGGTGTCCCTATGAGTACGAAGTTGTTTAGATGCGGCATGGCGTCTTCCAGACCCACAACTACGCGTACCGCTTCCTGGCGTGCGTCCAAATAGGCCGAAAGCAGGTCGACGATACGCTGCTTTTCCTCTAGCGTGGCCAGCAGATGACGCAGCCGCTCCTGGTCCTGCTCGGTGAGAACCAGGTTGGACGCACCTTCGACGTAAACCATCTGCGCCGTAGCCTCGGTAGCCAGCGCGCCCTGGGCGTAAAGCTGCTGCACCGACCCCATCAGGCGGTCGTACTCGCTGCGCTCCTGCTGGATGCGCCGCTCAATCTCACCGCGCAGCGATTCCATGTCCCAGCCGCGGAAGTTTTGATTGATGTAAGCCGCCGCGGCTTCCAGGTCGGCGATCGGCAGGTCCTCGCTCAGACGCAGCACGCGATCGCGCACCAGTCCATTGCGCGTGACCACCACGGCCAGGACTTTCTTGTCGGCCATGCGCTGAAAATACACGTGCTCCAGAGCATTGCGCTGTCCGGCGGAAGAGCTGACGGTCACGCCCACGCCATGCGAAATCAGCGACAGCACGTGCGAGCTACGCTCCATGAACTCCTGCAGGTCCTGCGCGCCTTGCAGGTTTCCCTGGATCAGGCTTTCGTCGGCAGGCGACAACCGCGCCTCGCCGGTCAGCTGCTTCACGTAGAAACGATAGGCTTGGGCGGTCGGCACACGTCCCGCGGAAGTATGGGGCTGCTCCAGAAATCCGGCATCCGCCAGGTCGGCCATGACGTTGCGGATGGAGGCGGCGCTCAGGCTCTCGCGATTGTTACGCGCGACAGTACGCGAACCCACCGGCTCGCCGGTAGAGATGTAGGTCTCCACGATCGCCGTAAGAATTTCGCGTTCCCGCTTTCCGATGCCTGCCGGAGTGCCCATGGTTAGCCGCCTGAGAGCTGTAAGTTGCGCTCCTGCAATTATTTATGAGCAGGGAAAATATACAGTTCTACATAATGATTCTAGGAGGCAGGGGACGAGGTGTCAAGATTAGCACTCGGGCTATTTGAGTGCCAGAATAGCCGAAAAACCGCGAAGGGGATCGTCGCGAGAATTGGACTGCACTACCCTCGCGCACGCCAAACCGGTGACGAAGAAAACCCCGCCCAGGTAAACCAGCTTGGACGGGGCACCCTCCAGAAATATTCTCGGTCAAGGCAGTTTATCGAATCTCGATGACGCTGCCGCCGGACGCTGCTTCCACTTCTTTGGTCCGTTCGATCACCTTGTCGGTGAACGCGAACATCGACTTGGCGTGCGACGACTGATCGCCTTCCAGCACAATCGGCTGGCCGCTGTCGCCACCCTTGCGGATGTCGGGATCAAGCTCGATGGAGCCGAGGAACGGCACGCCGAACTGCTCGGCGGTGCGCTGGCCTCCGCCCTTGGAGAAGATGTCGATCTCGTGCTGGCAGTGCGGGCACACAAAGTAGCTCATGTTTTCCACGATGCCGAGGATGTCGACTTTCACCTGCTTAAACATCTCGATGGCCTTGCGCGCGTCCTGCAGCGACACGTCACTGGGCGTGGTGACCACCACCGCTCCGGTGAGCGGCACGGTCTGGACCAGCGAGATCACCACATCGCCCGTGCCCGGCGGCAGGTCGATGATGAGGTAGTCGAGCTGTCCCCACTCCACTTGGCCTAGGAACTGCTTGATGATGGAATGTAGCATCGGTCCGCGCCATACCAGGGGCTTATCGCCCGGGCTGAGGAAGCCGACCGACATAATCTTCATGCCATACCGTTCCGGCGGCAGGATACGATCTTCGCCGATGACGCTGGGCGCATCGTTGCATCCGAGCATCAGGGGTACGTTGGGACCGTAGACGTCGGCGTCGAGCAGGCCAACTTTGTGGCCCATGCGCGCCAGCGCGATTGCCAGGTTCACGGCGATGGTGGTCTTGCCGACGCCGCCCTTGCCGGATCCGACAGCGATGATGGTGTTGACGCCGGGAAGTGGCTGCGGCCCTTGCGGAGGCTGGCCGGGCATATGCGAATGAGAGCTCAAATGAGTGTTCCTGATGAGGCTGGGATGTAGTGCGTAACAGCTGATTATACGCCGCTGGGACGGAGTGACCGATGGAGCGATGCGCGCCTGGAACTGGCCGCGGATAAACCAGAAGACGGCTGCGCTGTCATGGACGCATCCAACAACGACTGTCCCAGTTTACAAATCGTTACACGATGCCGGGAGCGAATTGCCTCTCTACTTCGTATCTTGAACTAGGCGGCACTTTGCGCCGCTGGCACGCATGACAGCATCGAATCCAGTACAGATGAGCGCTTCCACAACTTCTCAGGCGGTCAGGACAGAAAACCTCTGCCGCTACTACTCCATGGGTAGCAGCACCATCCGCGCCGTCGATGATATTTCCCTGGGCATCGAGCGCGGCGAGTTCGTCGCGCTGCTCGGCCAATCGGGCTCTGGCAAATCGACGCTGCTGAACCTGCTGGCCGGGCTCGACAGCCCGACTTCTGGTTCTGTTTTGGTGCAGGGCCGCGACCTGGCAAAGATGTCGTCTGAAGACCTGGCGCGTTATCGCCGCAATGATGTCGGCATGGTGTTTCAGGCGTTCCACCTGATTCCCAATATGACCATCACGGACAACGTCGAGCTGCCAATGCGGTTTGCCGAAGTCGAGCGTGGAGAACGCGCGCAGCGGGTGAAGGAATCGCTGGAACGCGTCGGGCTAGGCAAGCGGCTTGATCACCGTCCCTCGCAGCTTTCCGGAGGCGAGCAGCAGCGGGTTTCACTGGCGCGCGCGCTTGCCAACCGCCCTTCGCTATTGTTGGCCGATGAGCCCACCGGAAATCTCGACAGCCGCACCGGAGAAGACATCCTGAACTTGATCCGCGACGTTAGCCTTTCGATGGGCATGACCGTGGTGATGGTGACGCATGAGCGCGCCCTGGCTGAGCGCTTTGCCCAGCGCCTCATCTTCCTGGGCGACGGCAAGCTCCTGTCGCAGGAGACGCTGGCATGAAGGGCTACGATCTTTTTGAGCTGGCAGTACGCAACTTGCGGCAATCAAAGCTGCGCAATGGCCTGACGACGGTTGGTATCTCGGTTGGCGTGGCCTCGCTGGTTGCCATGCTGTCTCTTGGCGTCGGACTGCAGCAGCTGGCCACCAAGCGGTTGGCGGGCTCCGGCATGTTCGACACCGTCTTCGTCACCTCGAAGCAGGATTTCCGTGGCTTCGATCGCGAAGAAGATCAAAAGGACCAGCATCCAGAGAACTCGCCGATACTGGACGAATCCGCGCGCGATAAGATGGCCCATCTGAAGTACGTGACTGAGGTCGAGCCGGAGATTCGGGTCATGGGCGAAATCGTGACCGAAGGCCAGACGCACTTCGGATTCGTCACCGGCCTGCCCATGTCGGCGCGCGAGAACGAGGCGTTCGACAATCTCCAGGGCAAGTTCTTCTCCGGACCGCAAGCTGAAGAAGTCATCCTGCTGAATGATTTTGCCAAAGAACTCAATCCCACCAATCCAAAGAGCCTGATTGGACAGACCGTCACGCTTCGCTACGGCGAGCACCAAGCCTTGTCGCCCGACCCGGAGAGCTCTGGCAGGCCGCAGGTCGGAGGCGAGCAGAGAGCCTCTGCCAGTCCGCCGAGCAGTGACAGCTTCGGCTTCTCCGTAGTGCGCAAGATGCAGCAGCTGAAAGTGGTGGGGATCATCGACGAAGAGCCCTACGGTGGCATGCGCACGGTGTCACGCGGCCGCATCTTCCTGCCGGTCGATCTGACCGAGAAGCTGAACATGGCCGAGTTCAGCGACATGCGCAGCTCGCTCCGCGGCAAGGGCAAGACCTACATGACCTTGACCGTGCGCACCAAGGACCCGGCCAAGGTCTCGCAAGTACAGGACGCGATTAAGGGTATGGGCTTTCGCACTTTCTCCGTGCTGGACGCCACCAAGAGTCTGCGGCGGTTCTTCACTGTGCTCGACCTGTTTCTCGGCATCTTCGGCTCGCTGGCCCTGGCTGTGGCCACACTGGCTATCGTCAACACGCTGGTGATGGCCGTGCTGGAACGGCGTCGCGAAATCGGCGTCATGAAGGCCATAGGCGCCAGCGATCGCGACGTGAAGCGGCTGTTCTTTGCCGAAGCGGGAGCGATGGGATTCTTCGGTGGCGTGCTGGGTATCGCCCTGGGCTTTGCCATCGGCAAGGCCATCAATATCGGCACCGGCATTTACCTGCGCAACCATCAACTGCCGGCCGAGCCGGTGTGGATTCTGCCGCCGTGGCTGATAGGCGCGGCCATCGTGTTTTCCATCGTGGTGAGCCTGCTGGCGGGTCTGTACCCCGCCAGCCGCGCTGCCAGCCTCGACCCGGTGCAGACACTGAAATACGAATAATGCGGCCTACAATTTGCCATCAAGAATGTGGCATAATGTAGGAGAGGTGGATTCATGTCGGTGCTTCATCAGCAGATTGGCGAGTGGCTCGGCGTTCCCGTCCCTAAGACCGACCAGCAAGTTCTGGAGATAGTCGAGCGACAGCTTCCCGCTTCCGCCATCAATCGCCTGGTTGCGCTGGGGATCACGCGGCCGGAAGTCGATGCTTTGGTAATCCCGCTGCGCACTCTGCAACACCGCCGTTCGCGCCGCGAGAAGCTCACCGTGGAAGAATCCGACCGCGTGGTGCGCGTTGCCCGGCTGCTGTCGCAGGCGGAATCCGTGTACGAATCGCGGGAACGCGCGTTGCATTGGCTTCGTACGTCTCATCCCCAACTGAACGGCCGCACGCCCCTGGAGATGCTGAAGACCGACACCGGCAGCCGTCTGGTAGAAGAGCTTCTGGTTCAGATCGATGAAGGCATGTTCGTCTGATGCGCTTGTGGCGGATCAGCCGGCATCGCGATCTAAAGGGAGCGGGTGGATTGCGTGCTCCCGGACGTTGGCATGAGCGCGGACAGCCGGTGGTCTACCTGGCGGAAAGCCCAGCGGGGGCGTTGCTGGAAGTCTGCGTTCACACCAGCGCCAACAATGTTCCGCCCCACTACACCTTGCTGGCGATCGAAGCGGGTGATCGGGTCTCGCTGGAATCGGTTGAGCAGGCCAAGCTTCCTGCTGACTGGACGACCAGCCCGGAGATTACTCGAGAAATCGGAGCAGCCTGGCTGCGAGAGCACCGCTCTTGCCTGTTACGTGTTCCCAGCGCCCTGGTGCCGGCGACATTTAATGTCATGCTGAATCCGCTTCATCCCGACACCGCCTCGGTGCGCATCCAATCCGCAGTGAAATATCCCTTCGATCCGAGAATCAAGAAATGAGATCGCCGACCGTGAGGAGTGTGCGTCTGAAGTTCCCCGCGAAATTTCTGTTGTCCAGCCTGGGTGCGGTCCTGCTTTCGCTGCTTGCGCCCCTGCTGCAGGCCCAGGGACGCGCCGAGTGCTCGGTCATCAAGTCCGAAGTTCTAGCCCGTCCGGTACGCTACTGCGCCTATCTTCCGCCCAACTTCGACCAGGACAAAACCAAACACTACCCGGTGCTGTATTACATGCATGGATTGGGCGACAACGAGCAGTCGCTGCTTAACTTCGGCGGATGGGACGTCGTATCTGATCTGCGCAGTAAAGGTAAAGTCGGAGACTTCGTCATACTCGCACCCAGCGGCGGCCACAGTTTCTATCTAAACTCGGAAGACGGCAAGGCGCGATACGAAGATTTCCTGGAGAAGGAATTCATGCCGCAGATGGAGAAGAAGTATCGCGCGGAAGGCACTCGTGCCACCCGCGGGATCACCGGCGTCTCCATGGGCGGCTACGGTGCACTGCGTCTGGCGTTCAAGTATCCCGACCAGTTTGCCGCGGTCAGCGCGCAAATGCCCGCACTTCTAGCGGAAGTGCCAAAAGATCTCGCGACCAACGCGCCCGGGTCTCCCGGAGCGCTGCTGGGTGACGTCTACGGCTCTCCCTTCAATCGCGGATATTTCGATCGCAACAACGTTTTCTACTTCGCCAAGAACGACCCCGCTGCCAGCCTGAAGCGCATGAAAATCTATTTCGATGTCGGCAACAATGACGACTACGGCTTCGAGCAGGGCGCGCAGGCTTTAGATCAGCTCCTGAAGTCACGCGGCGTCCCGCACGAGTTCCACATCTATCCCGGGGGACACAACGTGCAGTTCGTAGTTCGCCACTTCGGCGATGTCATCCAGTTTCAGTGGAACGCGATCGGCACAGCCACGCGCTAGTATCCTGCTGTGCACGTCATGGCGCGGGGGCTTGCTTGGCGGTGTCGTACATCCACATGCTGTGATCCGGCAGTCTCTCCGGATGGTAGGGCCACAACCAGCGGTAACCTGCAGGATCATCCAGCGCTTGCCCTGACAGGCAGGTGGCGCCGATCACCACTTTTCCCGCCAGAGGCTGCCCGGGCGAAAGCGGCTTCGCCTTGATGCCATACAACGTGGGATCGACCGAGCCAAAGTACGCCAACTGCAATTGCTGCTCAGGATGTTTCTGTTCGTAGTCGCGCAGCGACAGCAGGCCCTGTCCCCAGTCCAGATTGCTGTCGGTTAGCAGGTGCCAACTGTTGGCCGGCTTCACCATGAAGTTGAAATACGCCAGATAGTCAGGCGCATAACGCAGTGCGTCGGCCGCGTTCAGCGCAAGCGCCAGCACCAACACGGAGATGCCAAGGCGAGATTTGCGGGCGTGCTCCCAGATGCCTCCGGCGATTAGCAAGGCGAAGGGATACAGCGGCAGAATGTGCCGCTCGCCGATGGCAAACTTCGATTGCAGGGCGAAAGCCAGGAACACCAACCCAAACAGACTGGTGATCACCAGGTCGCCCGGCGCGCGGCTGGTCTTGCGAACTCCCAGCAACAGGCTGATGCCGAACATCAGCAATAGAACCGTTGGCCACTTCAGGACGATGGTGACGGGATAATAAAGGCGGCTACCACCCTTGGGATAAATCTCTCCCAGGAACCAGGACGGGCGTCCCCGGCGATTGCTGAGGGCTACCTCACGAAAACCTTCGATGTATTCGCCCGCCGGCAACGACAGCTTGAGACGGAGGTTGGATTTGGTCGCCCAGGTTTTGGTCTCGCGGTTGGGGAATGTCGCCACAACTTGCCCATCGCCGACAGTCAGGTGCGATACGTGGAACAGGTAGCCAGCCCAGAATACAAACAAGGCGATGCCCAACCCCGCCAGCATCGGCCGCCAGTTGAGCTCACGAATTCCATGGAGCCCATCACCCCGGCGCAAGACCAGCATAAGGACCAGGGCTAGAAGGAACTCGGGCGGCGTCGAGAGCTTGGCCAGCAACAATCCACCGAGCACCACCCCCAACAGAACGGTCTGACCACGACTGGGGTTCCTGCGCCACAAAACGACCTGGCAGGCCGCCAGGAACACAAACAACGCTCCGATACCATCGGTCGTAGTCACCGAGAAGTGCGCGATCAACGATGGCGTGAAAGCAAAGAGCGCGAGCGCGACGTTGGCCGCGCCCTCGGAGAACAATCGCCGGGCAGCGAACCACAACACCACCCCCAGTGCCAGGCCGAGCAAGGTGTTCATGCGGCGGGTTTGCCAGGCCAGCCACTCCGGGCCGGGCTGCATGGCGGTTACGCGATAGCCCCGCGCCAGCGGCTCCTGCGTAATCTCCACATGCGACCGGGCCAGCGGCAAAGTTAGCCAGAAGCGTCCCAGCGGCGGGTGATCGGTCCACATCTCAAACCGGCCATGCTGCCAGGCATCCAGACCGGCAAGAATGTGTCCTGGCTCGTCATAGGTAAACGACTGTGTCCCGATGAACCACAATGATTGCAGCGCGAACATCGCCAGCAGCAGCGATGGAATCCACCAGCGGATGGGGCGGGCATTCTGCGTCACAGCGCGGCGAGTCGAGGTGTAAGAAGTGGCCGTGATGATCCTCGCGAAGGTTCAGACGCAAAGTCAGCAGTTTGGAGCACACAGGATAGCGCAACATCCTGCCGGGTCATGCGCAACGTCAGAGCAGACTCCTCAAACCTCACCGGCTAAAGGCAGCAACTTACGGCACGTCGATCGCCGCCGGCTCTCCCAGCATGCGGTCCAATGCGATCGTTACGCCGAAGTAGAAGAACAGAATCATGGCGACCGACTCGATTCCCAGGTCGTAATGAACCAGGGCTGTAATTTGAAACGCCACAAAACTGGCTAAGACACCCGCGGCCACACCCGTCGCGAACCGGCTGTGCTCTTGCGCCCGTCCAATCAGCCTAACCAGGAAAATCACATAGCCAATAATGAACCATAGCCAGGCAGCCAGCGCCGGCAGGCCTCGCTCCACCGCAATCTGCATCAGGTCAGAGTGGAAATGGCTCTCGTCGTGGAAGTAGGTGAAGGCGCGAATGTCCCACTCCATCCAGTGGTTGCGGATGGTCTCCATCCCCACGCCGAAAAAGGGATGCTGGCGGATGAGCCGCAGGCCATCCTCCCACATCATGGTGCGGAACTGCGTGCCGGGATCGTTGGCGCCCAGCCACTGCGCTCCCCGCGTGTGGTGGATCCACGCCGCCGATGCCAGCACCAAGACGAGCAGCAGCGCCGACGCCCACAGCCGCGAGCGCTTACCAGCCAGGATCAGCAGCGAGACGAAGCAGCCTGCCGCCAGCCCGGCCAGCGCCGCGCGAGTTTCAGTGAGGAACAGCGCTGCCGTCAGCGCAAGGAAGGTTAGCGCCAGCAGCAGTCGCAATCCCCAGCTTCGCGGGGCGGCGCACAACAACATTGCCCAGGTCATGCAGCCGATCTGCATCAGCATCTCGGCAAAGACCACATAGTGGCCGAGTGTCCCCTGCGCTTTGGCGGGCTTGCCTCGGCTGAAGGTGAGCCAGTGGGTGCCGAAGCCGCTCTTCATCACCTGGTCGCGGGTGACCACGGTCTCGAACTTATGAAACGGATAACCCCGCACGTAGCTAATGCGAAACATGTTGTCCGGCGGGCTATCCTGTACCATTTGCTCAAGTTGCTGAGGTGTGTGGATGGCAACGCCATTGATGTGAGTGATGATGTCGTCTGGCCGCAGGTGCGCCGCGTAGAGGGGCACGACCTTGATGAGCTTGATCCTGACTCCGATGCCGTAGGTATATTGCCATGCGGTGTAACCCGCTGCCACCAGGCCCGACAAGATGAGCAGAAATATCACAACGCGGACCTGCTTGAGCCGGTGCAGGTTTTGCGCGAAGACAATCCCCACAAGAACCAGGCACACAATCTTCATCCGGTCCCAACTGAGATTGGGGTCTGGGCTCAACGCGCTGGAAATGCCGCTCAACGTTACATAAGCCAGCAGCGGCGCCGACAGCGGTTGGGGAAACGGTCGTCTGCGCTGTATCGCCAGCTTCACCAGCCACAGCACAAAGGCAATCTGCCAGGCGTGCTGCGAGCCCTTTATGGAATGAGGCAGCAGGACGGCAAACAGACACAAAAAGCCAAAGATCGCCCAGTCCAGCCAGTTGCCCGCGAAGATGCCGGTCGAGCCGCGGGGTGTTTCTGAGGGGCTGGCTAGGGTCGTCGGCTGCAACATTTTGGGCAGGGTCGGTGCTTTCTCGTAGCTTGCAAACCTATGGTTACTCAGTAGCCTACACCACTGGTACAGGGGCGAGAAACCCTGATAAAGTTGAAGTGGTAGTGCGCATCACGACGTCAGGGCCATCGTTCTTCCTGCGCCTACTTCGCTGACGTCCGCAACTGGAGCGGCTGCTGGATGGGCCTGGACGTGGTTCCTCGGTAAACGGCATTATTGTGTTCGATCGACGATCTAAGCTTCTCAGTACAATTACGCTGCTGCACGACCTGGGAATGACTTGCGTCGCCTTCGCGGTGGCCTATGTCCTGCGCACGTTCCTGGTTCGTTTCAACTTTTTCAGCGAGCATCTGCCGGGAATCTATCCCTTCAGCCATTACCTTCCGCTGCTGGCCTTTTTTCTGGTCGCGTGGGTGGTCGTAGGCTACTTCTCCAGTTTCTACCGCGACCTCGAACTCAATAACCCAGTCGAAACGTTCCTCAAGACGGTCAGCCAGCTTGGCATTGTGCTCATCGTAATTTACGCCGGGCTGTATCTGTTCCGCCGTGGCGATGTCAGCCGCACCTATGTCCTGCTGATTGCCGCGGTTGATTTCGCTCTGCTTCTGATGGGTCGCGTGGTGTCGTACTCCGGCGTCTCCATCATGCGCGACAAGATGGGCCGCTACCACTACCTGCTGGTGGTGGGCTGCGGGCCGCGCGCCCGCGAGATGGCCACTCTCATCGAAGAGAGCCGCAGTATGGGACTTAGGCTGGTGGGCTTTGTTGATCCCGACATGGCTTGCGGCAACGACTCCAAGCTGGGCGGCTACGAGGTTTTCCCGCTCGAGTCGGTGGGTGACGTATTGCAGAAGCACGTAGTCGATGAGATCGTCTTCGCCGTCGATCTGCAGGAGTTGGCCCGATTGGAGCCGGTGATGCAGCACTGCGCCGACGTCGGCATTCGCACCCGGGTGCAGCTGGAATTTCTGCCGCCGCAATACTCCCGCATCTACCTGGAGAATTTCCGCGACGTACAGTTACTCAGCCTGTCCAGCGCACCCGACAGCGAGTTGCGGCTGTTCTTCAAGCGGGTCTTCGACGTTGTCCTCTCGTTTGCCTCGTTGGTTGCGCTGTCGCCCCTGCTGCTCGCTATCGCCGCCATGATCAAGATTTCGTCACCCGGGCCGGTGCTGTTTCGCCAGACCCGTTGTGGCCTTGGCGGACGCCGCTTCATGCTGTTCAAGTTCCGCTCGATGATCAACAACGCCGAGCAGATGCGGGCCGAGTTGCACCAGCTTAACGAACTGGACGGCCCGGTTTTCAAGATAAGCGACGACCCCCGCATCACGCGGGTTGGCCGCTGGCTGCGCCGCTTCAGCCTCGATGAATTGCCACAACTCTGGAATGTTTTCTGCGGTGAAATGTCCTTCGTTGGGCCGCGTCCGGCGGTTCCCGAGGAAGTCGAGCAATATGAGGACTGGCAGCGCCGCCGTTTGCGCATGCGTCCCGGACTCACCTGCACCTGGGTGCTGGAAGGCCGCAGCCACGTGGACTTCAATCGGTGGATGCAACTGGACTTGAAGTACATTGACAACTGGTCGCTGTGGCTTGACGCCAAGATCTTCCTGCGCACCATTCCCATTGTCCTGTCCGGCCGCGGTGCATACTAACAGAAAGGATCGGATTACGCTGCGTCGTAAACGCAGGTAACGGCGAACTGCTCCGCTTCCGCGAGAAATCGGCAAGGTATCCTGCTCCTCGAACCGCTCATGGTCTCTGTCACCATCGTTACCTGGAACTCGGAGCAATGCCTGGCGGAGTGCTTCGCCGCACTGTCGCGCCAGGCCTACCCCGACCTGGAAGTGACGATCGTGGACAACGCTTCCGAAGACGGGACGCGCTCTCTGCTTCGCCAAGTCGAGAGCAGGTGGCGGGTCATCTACAACCAGCAGAACGTCGGCTTTGCTGCCGGGCAGAACCAGGCGATCCGGGCATCGCATGGCGACTGGGTGTTGTGTCTCAATCCAGACTTGATGCTAAGTCCAGATTTTGTCACGCAACTTGTGTCCGCCGGCGAGGCGCACACCGACGCGGGCGCCCTCTGTGGAAAGCTGCTGCGCTGGAACCCGACAGGCGAGCCGCACCAGACCGACATCATCGATTCGACCGGGATTTATTTCACCCGCAACATGCGGCACCTGGATCGCGGTGCGGAAGAAGTGGATCGCGGGCAATACGACCGGATGCAATACGTCTTTGGCGCCAGCGGCGCGGCGGCGTTCTTCCGGCGCGATTTCATCGACGCGGTGTCGGTGGAGGGAGAGTTCTTCGACGAGGATTTCTTTGCCTTCCGCGAGGATGGCGACCTGGCGTGGCGCGCGCAGGTGATGGGCTGGAAATGCCTTTACGTTCCGGCGGCGGTGGCGTGGCATGTGCGACGGGTTACGCCCGAGCGTCGCCAGGACCTGCCGCTGATCATCAACTGGCACTCCGCCAAGAACCGTTTTCTAATGCGCGGCAAGAACGCCTCAGGATGGTTGTGTTGGCGATTGTTCTTTCCGGTGCTATGGCGCGACATCATGACGTTTGGCTATGCCATCGTGCGCGATCGCCGCTTGTGGTCGGCCGTGGTTTACTGGTGGAAGGTGCGCGACAGTATTCGCCGCAAGCGTGCCATCATCCAATCGCGCCGCCGCGTGTCTGATCGCGATTTGTTATGGTGGTTCAGCAACACCCCGCGGGCTGTCGACGCGGAGAAAAGAAGCACTCAGTAGTCAGCCGTCAGCAAAGTTCGAAATGGTGGCTTGTGTCAGGGCACGAATTTACTCGTGCCCAAACCGTATCCCAATCGATGCGGCTTTAGCCCGTCGAAGTTAACCCGCAATTTCGCCGCAGCGCAGGAGCCGCAGCCAGGCAGTCTTAGCTGACGGCTGAAAGCTGACAGCTTCACCCATGAAAATCGCTATCGTCGGAACTCGCGGCATTCCCAATCGCTATGGCGGCTTCGAGCGCTTTGCCGAGCAGATCAGCTCGCAATTCGCCGATCATGGGCACCAGGTCACCGTCTACTGCCGCCGCGCCTTCACCAGGCCCGACGATGAATACGACCGCCGCGTCCGCCGCGTCATCGTGCCCAGCTTGCATCAGAAGCACCTCGACACCTGGGTCAGCACCTTCTTCGCCGCCGTGCATGTCGCCTTCAGCGATAACGACATCGTGTTGCTGTGCAACGTGGCCAACAGTCCCTTTGCGTACATTCCGCGACTTTTTGGCAAGCCGGTGGTGCTCAACGTCGACGGCCTCGATCGCAAGCGCGAGAAGTGGAAGGGTCTGGGCGCGCAGGTGCTGCACTTCTGCGAATGGATGTCGTCGTTCAGTTCTAGCCAGCTGGTGACCGATGCCAAGGCCATCCACGACTACTACCTGGCAAAATACCGTAGTGAATCGGCCATCGTCGGCTACGGCTCAGAGATGCCCCCGGGCGGCGACTACAGCCTGAACGGCTTCAACCTGGAGTCTGGGCAGTACGTGCTCTACGTCAGCCGCCTGGAACCGGAGAACAATCCCGACCTGGTGTTGCGCAGTTGGCGCAATGTACGCAGTGACTGGCCGCTGGTCATGGTGGGCGACAATCCCTACGACAGCGGCTACATCGAGCGCTTGAAGTCGCTGGGCGATGAGCGCGTGCGCTTCACTGGCGCCATCTACGGCGACGGCTACTGGGCATTGCAGAAGCACGCCGGAGTATTCGTCTTTGCCTGTGAGATCGGCGGCGTCCATCCGGCCCTGATCGAGGCTATGGCCGCCAGCAATCCGGTGCTTTATCTCGACACGCCGGAGAACTCGGAGACGGCGGGTGATGCGGCCATCCGTTACGACAAGTCGGAAGCTGAGCTCACCATCAAGTTGCAGGCATTGCTTGACGACTCTTCCGCGCGCGAGCAACTTTCCGTCCGCGCCAAGCAGCGTGCCGATGCCATGTACCGGTGGGAAGCTATCGCACGCAAGTACGAAGCGTTGTTCGCCAAGCTTCTGAAGTAGCGCATCTCATGCGGCGATCGTCACCGGCCAAACCCCACTGTTAACCACTCTGCGGCATTTTCTTCTGCACTCCACAACGCGCGGTGAAAGGGAACTGCCTCTCCTGCTAATCTCAACTGTCGGTGCTGCAACCGGGACCGGGAACGCATGAATCAGGCTAAGCCGCACATTCTCATCGTCGCCTACTACTTTCCTCCGGGACAGGAGATGGGGGGCGCCCGCCCTTATCGCTTCTACAAATATCTGAAGCGCATGGGATACGAATGCCATGTGATCACCGCCAGCCCGCAACCGGACGAATCCGTGGCCGACATTACGTTCGTCCCTGATCGGACCCGTGGTGTTTGGGAGGCCGGAGAGAAGAAGTCAGGGCGAGCCTATTGGGAATTGCTGATCCGCAAAGCCATGTTTCCCGGCCAGACGGGATTGCTGTGGGCTTTCGACGTGGTTGCCGAGATTCGCCGCATCACCCATCGCCAGCCGCAAAGTCGATTTGTGTTGCTTTCCACTTATCCGCCTCTGGGCGTGTTGCTGGCTGGATTGTTGACGCGTGTGCGCATCGGGATGCCGTGGATCGCCGACTTTCGCGATCCGCTGGCCGGGCTCATCTTCCGCGACGTGCCGGCTCGCACCCGCTTTTGGAATCGCCTTCTGGAGAAGAGGGTGTTTAACCGCGCCAGTGCCGTGCTGGCCAACGCCGAAGGGGCAGCGGCACAGTGGCGGGAACGTTATCCGTGGGCAGCGGCGAAACTGCATGTGATCTGGAATGGCTTCGATCCGGAAGCGACCACGCACGCAAGCGAGTTGCCGCCGCGTGAGACGAAGGATCATCCTGCACGCCGGGGTGTTTTATCACGGCAGAAATCCCAATCAAATTGTGGCAGCGCTGTCGCGCCTGCGGAAGAGTGGTGTGCCCGAGGCCGCCCATGCGGCCATCGTCCACGTCGGCATGATCGACCATAAGGCGGGCCTGGACGCCGCGCTTTACACCGAAGCCGAAAGGGAAGGCTGGCTGGAGTTGCGCCCCAGTGTTCCCAAGGCTGAGGCGCAGCAGTTGATGGAAGAAGCGGACAGCCTGTTATTGGTGCAGCCGCAGACCGACATTCAAGTGCCCGGCAAGCTGTTCGAATACATCTGCATCGGACGGCCGATCCTGGCGCTGGTGCCGCGCTCTTCAGCTGTGGAGCACATACTGGAGCAGTCAGGCATCCCGCACGTATGCATTTACGGCGACGACGAACCCGCCACAGCCGATCAAAAAATGCTGGAGTTCCTGCGCTTTCCCAACCAGCCGGTGCGATACTCCGCATGGTTCGAGCAGAACTTCAACGCCGACTCGCAGGCACGCCAGTTAGCAGCGATCATCGAGGATGTTGCGCGATCCTAAGCCGCGTTCTCCCGCGATCCCGCGCCCGGCAATTTCGACGCCAGCACATCGACCTTCTCAATATTCGGGCCTTGCACGAACAGGTCAGGAGCTTTGGCCATCAAGGCGGCGGCGACTTTTCCGTTTAAGTGCGCCTGGCGCCCGGACTCGTCGGGGAAGACGTCGAAAATTCCGTAGGTGGTGGGGCCCAGGCGCAGCGCGAACCACGCGGTGGTTGCCGGCTCCTGGTTGACCAGCGCCAGGCCGTCGTTGAGGAAGCTTTCTACCTCTTTTTCCTTGCCCGGTTTTACTTCCAGACGCACATACAATCCAACTTTGACCATTGTTCGTACTCCTTGAGAAGTCAGATGCCGGGGAGCACACCCGCGATGTGCTAATTGATTCTTGCGGTCTGGAAAGGACCTATTTCTTTTTGGGAAATCGTCGTCCTCAATTTCGCAATGAATCGTTTCGCCCGTATTACGTCTGTAAGAATCGTGCTACGCTGAATTTGTTCGGAGGAGTAGCTGCCATGGCTCTGGTTCGTACTGGCGTTGCGCTGGATTCCGACCTGTTGAAGCGCTTCGACCGTTTCATTCGCGGCGAAGGTTACGAAAACCGCTCCGAAGCGTTTCGCGATCTCATACGCGACAGGCTGAACGAATCGCACCTGGAGTCAGGCGAAGTTTTCGTGGTGGGCGCGGTTACTCTCATCTACGACCATCATTCCCGGCTCCTGCCCGACAAGTTGATGGAGCTCCAGCACGAGTACCACGAAGTCATCATCTCTACGGTGCACTCGCATCTCGACCACGAAATGTGCCTTGAAGTGGTGGTGGTCAAGGGCAAGCTGAAGCGCGTGCAGGACCTGGGCAGCCGCCTCATCGGACTCAAGGGTGTGCAGCACGGAAAGCTGGTCATGAGTTCTCCCGATTCCTTTACCCGCCCGTCGGGCAAGCGTTCCGGCGATCACGCTCACCCACATCCTCACCACTCGCACTAATTGTGGTCTTGTATCTGCAGAGTTTGGCTGGAACGTCGGTAGCACGAAACGATGAAACGTAATACAAAGAGCGTAGACGGTGACAGCGATGTAGAGGTCGCCACTCACCGCCGCTCTACCTTGGCTTTGGTGCCTGTCCGGTTCCTGTCGATTGCCGCCGGCTTGCTTCTGTTTTGCACCCTGGCATCGGCGGCCACGATACAAGGCCGGGTGTTGGATCCCAAAGGCGCTTCGATCGCTGGCGCCAAGGTCAAACTGCTGAATGCTGCCGGTAGCAAAGTGGCCGAGGTGAACAGCGATCCCGAAGGCGGCTTTACCTTGCCCGACGTGGAAGCCGGCGTCTATTCGATTACCGCGGAATTTTCGGGATTTGTAACCGTGGTTCAGGGAGTCTCCGTCAGCGCCACACAAACACAAGAGATCACGCTGCAGTTTCAGCAGATCACTTCCGATCAGCAGCAGGTGACGGTGGTGGCATCCGTTCCCGCCATCCAGACGCCCGATCCATCGCAGACCGTAATCATTCACGACCAGGTGCTGGACGCCAATCCGGGCCGGCCGGGCGCCCCCATTTCGATTCCGGGCCTGCCCATCGAGACCGCATCTGGTGGAATCAAGGCGCCACAATATTTCGCTCCCGGGGTGGCCGGCGATCATGGCGAGCCCATCGCGCAGTACTTCCAGGTCGGCGACTTCCTGTTCCCCAATAATTTACCCGCCAACGCTCACGGCAACGGGTACGCCGATCCTAACTTCCTGATTCCTCCCACCATCGAAGGGGTGACCGTGGATGGTGGTGCTTTCAATGTGCGCGAGGGCAACAACGCGGTTGACCTTGCCGCCAGCTATTTGCCGAGGCGGCGTTTGCTGAGCTTCGTCCAGCTTACGGGAGACTATCGCGACGCCGATCTGATGGCAGGATGGAGTTCGTCCAAGCCTGAGACCTATGAGTGGATTGCCCTGGAAGCCTCACTCGGCAACGGTTTTCTAGAGAGGCTTGAGCATCGCCAGCAATACAAGCTGAATGGCTTGCGTCGCTTCGACTTCGGACGGCACCAACTGACTCTGTTTGGCATCGGGTACTACGGCTTCTCGCATATGCCGGGCCTCATCCCGATCGGCGTGCCTGTCGCCGGCGATACCATCGATGAGCGCCAACTCGACGCCACCCACACGGGCCTTGTGGTCGCCAGCGACAGTTGGAAGCTGGATGAGCAACGGCAATTCACCTTCGCAGGGTTCTATCGCAACTACGCGCTGACCTTACGCTCGAACTTTGGCGACGGCCTCATCCAGCAAAGTGAGACCCGCAATGTCTTCGGCGGCGAAGCCAGCTATATCCAGAGCGTGCGCCATTGGCTGGCGTTGCTGGCGGGCGTGGACCTGCGGCGCGATGCCCCCAGCAACCTGGACCTGTATCATATCAACGAGCAGGGCGACTATCAGCTATCGACCAGCAACAACCTGGCGCTGACGTTCGTCGAGCCCTTCATCTCGGTCGATGGTCCTGTGGGAAAATACTTTCATTACAACCTGGGCATGCGCCAGGAAGAAGTGTGGATGAATAACCAGGACCTGATCAATCCGCAGAACTCGTTTGACAAACTGGCGACACTCACACTGCCCAAAGGTACATTCACCGTACTGCCGCCCGACCGCTGGTACCTGCCGACCGTGGCCCTCAGCTACGGCATGGGATTTCACACGGAAGACCCGCGCATCGGTAACGGAACCGGGATCCCTACACTGCTGTCGCCCTCGCGCGCCTACCAAGTGGTGTTATCCAAGGTGCTCAAGCAGACCCAGTTCTACCTTACATTGCGGAGAACTTCCAATTCGCAGGAACTCGCCAAAATCGACCCCGACACTGGCCTGCAGGAGATCATCGGACCGTCGCTGAACAAAGTGATTTCGGTCTCGGCGCAACGAAACTTCCGGGTTGGTGCTATCTACGCTTCCTATGCGCAAGCCGACGCTCGTGATGTGCAGACCGGCCAGCCCGTCCCCGAAGCACCGCGACTGATCCTGGACGTGTTGGGATCGTTGACTAAGCTGCCTTGGCGCTTGCAGGTGCGCGGCGAATACGAGTACGTGCGCGCCAAGCCGCTGGGCGATGGTTTCGTAGGCGTGCCGGTTACGGAGTTTCGCGGCGCGGTGCTGCGGCCGTTCAAGGCGAACCGCATGTCGGTCGCGGCCAACTTTATGATCGCCAACGGATACACCGGCCAGACCACCGAAGTTCTGTCGTATCCCCCCGACGCTCCGCCGGTCGAGCGCACCGTCGGGGTTCCGCTCAAGTCTTATATCAGCGCCAGCTTCACCTACTACTTCGGCGCCAAATGATTCCGACTTCCGAGCTTGAACGGCTAGAGAAACCGTGCCTCGTGGCCGCTGGTCTGGCAAGTGCCTCGCGACCCGGTTCGACCGCCTCTGCCAATTCGACGCGACCTACAGGAGCTTGCGGCGCAGTACGCCAGCCAGACCAATCGCGCTGCAGCCGACCAGGAGGATGGTGCTGGGCTCGGGTACCGTGCCCCCCGACGTGCTGGTGCCGCCTGAGCCAAAAATCGTGAAAGACTCGGAAGGAATCGTGCCCAGTTCGTTCTCCGAAGCCGAAGACGGCCCCGAGTTCTCGTCCCAGTACTAATGGTATGCCGCCAGACTCCTGGCCGTGTGTCAGGTTGACCCAGTAGGTGCCGTTGTTCAGGATCGGCCCCCCGAAAGCGGTGCTCAAGGTGCATACGTCATAGCCGTAGTTATTGAGCACGCAGCCGCCCAGGAAGAATGAATACACCTGATCAAGGTAAACGGTGCCGCCGTTTTCCTGCGAGGTAATGGACAGTTCGGCCGACGTCAGAGAATAGCCCGGGGGCACCCAGGCCAGGAAGTTGAAACCGTTTATCCAATTGCCGTTCGTGGTCAGAGTGAAAGTGTCGCTGACGACAGGAACCGTGGGATACCCGTCCAACGCCCATGAGTTGGTGTTGTAGGTGGTGGGACCGTTGTCATAGATGTCGTTGTACTGCGCCATGGCCGGAACCGCTAGTGTTAGGCATAGCGCGATGAGGGATAGCGAAGCGAGATGCAGCTTCATGGCATGCCTCCATTTTAGGTTTAAATTTTCTGTGGACCGGAGCCGTAAGTATTCGCCTACGGCAGATCGCTGTCGGTGATGGCGATCACGGGTAGCGGGGTGGAGGAAATGGTTGAAGTTTCCCAGCGCTGCGTCCGTTGAAGGAGAACCGCACGTCCGACCGCGCTGACTTCATGGTCGCCAACGGATCCACCGGCCGGACCATGTCGGCTTTACCTGCTACTTCGGAAAATGAACACCGCCCGGCACGCGCTAAACGACACATGCCGGGCGAATCTCCGCGGCGCGGATGGCCTTACTGCTGCTGTAGGCTACAGTTGATCATCCAGGGAGTATCGAAGCGGTCGACCAGCATCCCGAAGCGCTCCGCCCAGAAGGTCTTCTGGATCGGCATCTGGATGCTTCCCCCTTCGGCCAGGGCGTTGAAGATGCGGTCAGCCTCGGCCGGGTCCGGGGTGTCGATGGAAACACGAAACCCTTGCGGTTTGGCGTACATGCCGGGAGCAGTATCGGACGCCATCAACCCCATGTCACCCACCTGCATGTGCACATGCAGCACGCGGTTCTTCCATTCAGGGGGAACTTGCGTCGCCATCGGTGACTCGCCGTAGCGCATGATGGCGCTGATCTTCCCGCCCAGGCTTTTTTCGTAAAACTTGAACGCCTCTTCGCATTGGCCGTTGAAGTGGAGGTACGGACTGACATGCATAAACAATCTCCTTCGTTGCGTTGGATGTTTGAGAAACTTACTAATCGAAGATCTGAAAATTCATTCACATCGGATATAGGAGATCAGCCAATCACGCCGGGCTTACCGACGATGCGGCGCAGCAGTGCCAGCTGTCCGGCATGGTAAGCCTGGTGAAACGTGATCAGCCCCAGCAGCGAACACACCGTTTCGTTAGGGTCATTGACGGGCGACATTGGCGCCGCCGCGTGCAGGGCCTCTTCGCTGAGACCGGCGAGTCCCCGATCGATGCGGTCGCAGGCCTCGTCCCATTCCTTCATCAAGGTGTCGATCGGCCGCGCTTCGGCCGGGTTGGTCAGCGGAGCGGCGCCTCGCGCATACTGCTTCAGCGCTGCTCGATCCATCAGCGGCGGCTGCTCCAGCACAGGCAGAATTTCGTTGTAGACGCAGACCAGGTGACCCATCACCCAGTTCGTACAATTGCCGGCCGGTTCAGGATGTTGCAAGCTGTCGGCCTGCGACATTCCATCCATAGTTAGGTTGACGATCTTCTGTGTAGTGCGCGAGCCGCGGCGAAAAATCTCAACCTCATTCGAGATTACGGGTGCGATGGTACTCATATGGTCCTCCAAAGTTGATGGCTGAAAAAGCGTCTTCAGCGGCGAACATATTCGTTTTCAGGAAGCGCAGGGACTTCCACCAGTGGCCGAATCTCGACCGTGCCCTTGCGCGCTGCTGGAATGCGCCCAGCGATTTCAATGGCTTCGTCCAGGTCGTTGGCTTCCACCAGGAAGTAGCCTCCCAATTGCTCGCGAGTTTCCGCGAATGGGCCATCGGTCACCAGGCGTTTCCCCTGGCGCACCTGGATGCTGGTAGCCGTCGCCACCGGTTGTAGCGGAGCTGCGCCCAGGTACTGCCCCTTGGCGCGAAGCTGGTGTGCCAGTTGGGCCGACTCCCCATAGCACTCCTGGCGCTCGGACTCGGTCCATACCTCCTCGTCCGCATAGATCAGCAACATGTACTGCATTGGCATGCCTCCATCAGTAAGTCGAACGGTCATCGTCCAAATCGACACCCCGGCCGAGAAAAATCTAAAATCGTGTAATGCCGCCGGATGCCGCCGAAACGGTCGAAACAGTGTATCGCTCAGATTGGGGGAAAATCGTCGCCGCCCTTATCCGGGCGATCGGCGATTTCGACCTTGCCGAGGAGTGCGCCCAGGAAGCGTTCGCCATTGCGGTGGACCAATGGCCGATCACAGGAGTGCCCGAATTTCCCCGCGCCTGGATCATCCAGACGGCGCGCCACAAGGCCATCGACCGGATTCGCCGCAAGGCTGTCTTCGACCAGAAGATGGAGGCGTACGTCGCGTCAGGCGAGTTGCGCACCTTCGAAGAGCCTAACTACGACACCGGTGAAATTCCCGACGACCGGCTGCGCCTCATCTTTACCTGCTGCCATCCCGCCCTCGCCATGGAATCGCAGGTGGCGTTGACCCTGCGCTCGCTGTGCGGTCTGGAAACCGACGAAATTGCCCGTGCCTTCCTGGTACCACCGGCCACCATGGCTCAACGCCTGGTACGCGCCAAGCGCAAGATTCGCGATGCTGCCATCCCTTACGTTGTTCCCGACACCAAAGACATGGCCGAGCGGTTGGAGTCGGTGCTGGCGGTGATTTACCTGGTCTTCAACGAAGGCTATGCCGCCACGCGAGGCTCGCTGGTGCGCACCGATCTGTGCGCCGAAGCCATTCGCCTGGGACGGTTGATTCGCACGTTAATGGAGCCGCGGCCGCCCGCCGAAGCGACGGCGCTGCTTGCCCTGATGTTGCTGCACGACGCCCGCCGCGATGCGCGCACGGATGAAGCAGGGAACATCGTCACGCTGGAAGAGCAGGATCGCAACCAGTGGCATCACGCGCAAATTGAGGAAGCCTTACCGTTGGTTGAAGATGGATTGCGAGGAGGTCCCTATGCGTTGCAAGCGGCGATCGCCGCCGTACATTGCCGAGCCATGCGCGCAGAAGATACCGACTGGCGGCAGATCATCCAACTCTACGAGCAACTGGAGCGTCTGCAACCTTCGCCGATCATCGTACTGAATCGCGCCGTGGCCATCGCCATGGTGGATGGCCCTGCGCCCGCGATACGCATCATCGACGCCATCGCGGCGACCAGCGATCTGGATGACTATCATCTATTGCATGCGGCTCGTGCCGATTTGTTACGCCGGATGGGATCTTGGGAGCAGGCTGCGGTCAGTTACAAGCGCGCGTTGGAACTAGTGACCAACGATAGCGAGCGCCGCTTCCTTGAGCGACGACTGCGCGAGGTGCAGTCGTCGGCGGCTTGAATCGGAATTAGGAGGCGCGCTGGAAGGTTTCGTTCACCCGAAGCTTGGCGCCTTCGGTTTCTTCCAGGGTTGGAGCGTTGATCTCCAGGGTGCCGTTGCTGTTGGGCTTGCAGCCGTGGCAGAACAGGTTCTGGTTCAGCATGATGGATTGCAGTAGACGGGCCAGCGGCCGCGAGTGATACCCATTCGAGAAACGTGGTCCGTCAGACCAGCCAAGATTCACCGAGTAGTCGCAGATCAGGCTCCAGTACTCGCGGGTCGAACCCCATAACTTCAAGTACTGCATCGAGCCGTCAGGACCGATGTGATACTCCACCCGGATGCGGCCGGGCGTGGAGGTCTGGGTCAATGCGTCCCAGTTAAGCACCACGGCGCTGGTGAGGATGTGGTCGAGCTGGACTGGGTCGAGGACCGGCTTGGCGGGAATCTCAGTTCTCATCGTTCTCCGTTCTCGTCGGGAATTAGGGAGCGTACACAGGGCCGAAACGTAAGCCACTCGAACGATTGTTTCCCTGACGCCGGTACCTTCTGGAAACTCGTTGCGCGGATCAGCAACGGTCCAAACGTACAGTCGGCAAGTGGTCAGGAGAGCAATGGGTAAGTGGTGCTGAAGATTGCGCCTTCTCCGCCATCAAGGAGAGGCAAATCGAGCCATCTCTTTTTGCGAGATGGCTCTATTATACGCTGCGTCAGCGTGGATTAGGTTGGGTTACGAGAATACTTCGCCCGTCATGCGGGAAAGCGTCCGTGTCTGTAGGGTGTTCTGGACCGCACGCGCCGAGACGTGGCCGGTAGAGTTGACCTGCTTGCGCACGATCTTCAGCTTCAGGGCGCGTTCGATGGAGCGCAACTCGCCGATCTCCGCACCCGAGACCAGGGTGGAAGCGCGGCCGGCTGAGCCCATACGACCGGTACGGCCGACGCGATGGATGAAGTCTTCAGGAATCTGCGGCAGGTCATAGTTGATGACGTGCGCCACGTTGTTCACGTGGATTCCACGCGAAGCTACGTCGGTCGCCACCAGTACCTGGAACTTGCCTTCGTCGAAGCCGCTGAGAGCGCCGGTGCGCTGCGACTGGGTGCGATCGCCATGAATCATGGCTGCCGAAAATCCGTCGCGAACCAGCGTCTTGGCCAGCCGCTCGGTTCCGTGCTTGGTACGCGCGAAGATCAGCGTCTGTCCCTTCTCGGCGTAGAGAAGTTGGCGCAGTACTTCGGATTTCTCCGCCTGCGGCACCTCGAACGCCTGCAATTCAACGGTGTCGGCCGGCTTGGACGTTGAGCCCAAAGCCACGCGCACCGGCTGCTTCATGTAGTCGTTCACCAGCCTGGCCACCGAAGCTTCCAGCGTGGCCGAAAAGCATAGCGTCTGGCGATCTTTCGCCAGGGCTGCCACAATGCGCCGAATCGCGGGCAAGAAGCCCATGTCGAGCATGCGGTCCGACTCGTCAAGAACCAGCGTCTTCACGTTGCGGATGTCGACCAGGCGGCGGCTGAGCAAATCTTCCAGCCGGCCGGGAGTGGCGACCACAACGTTGGCGCCCTTGCGGACAGCCTGAATCTGGCGCTGCTCGCTCATACCGCCAATAATGAGCGCTGCCGGACTGGCCTTGCGCTCACGTAATTTCTCGTACTGCTCGTGTACCTGCATTGCCAACTCGCGAGTCGGCACCAGGATAAGAGCTGCCACGTGGCGGGGCGAACCCTGCGCCGCGAGGTTTTCGATCACCGGGATCAGGAATGCCAGCGTCTTGCCCGTACCGGTCTGGGCCGTGGCAAGGACGTCTTTTCCTTCCAAAGCAGGAGGAATGGCGGACGCCTGGACCGGCGTCGGGTTAACAAACTGGTGCTGTGCCAGTTTCTGCTGGAGCCCAGCAGAGAGGGGCATATCTTTAAATTGTGTCAAAACGATTTTTTTCTTTCTGGAGAGGCGTCTCGCGAGGAAGACCGCTTGAGGCGGGCGAGTCGCGAAGATGAAGCTGAAGCCGCTCGGATTGATTCGGCGCTGAAACGAAACGGAAGCAGAGAAGGAGGAAGATCAGGCTTATTCCTGATCGGACATCGCTTGCATGCGGCCGCAGCCAATAGCGTCTACTTAGGACTGTATCACAGTGCACCATAAATGTGTCATGGCGCACCAAAAGGGTACAAACGGTGAACCGCGGACCTATTTCCCGAAATCGTGGAAATCGAATCCTTGCGGCTGGCCATCCTCATCATGAGTTACCACGAGGTCGGCAACGGGTTGAGTCTCAGGGGCCACGCCCTCCGGATCTCCAGGCTGCTTGCGTTGCGCTTTCTTCTGCAACTTCTCAGCCCGCTTTTCCTGGCGTGCCCGCTCTTTTTGGCGCTTGGCAAAACTTGTACGTGAGCTTCCTGCCATAGTTTTCTTCGACTTATCCTAAATACTTGGATTACGCTGCGGCCCTGAAAGATTCAACGTTTTGGCCAGGCAGCCGACTTGCTCAATAGCCAGGTAGCAGAGGTAAATCCTCCAGTTCCAGCCACTTAACACCTCGAAAGAGAGTTGCATTTCAGGCCAGAACCAAGCTCCAGCCTGCTATCGACCAACACCGCTCTTCCCGATTGTTCTTCTAGGCTAACACATCCGTCTCTGGCCTCGTCGCTTTGCCAGTGCCGAGTTTGACACGGCGAGACTTAGAGCATAGCGTCGAAGTCAGCGAGAAGCTCGCCACTTCTTCGCGACAAGCGCGCTTCCGGTTTTGCAGGTCGACCCGGCCAGTAAGCGTTCTGTGTCAGGTTTGCGGCGGCTCATGACCGGACAGATGGATCGTTCCCCAGTCCTGAGATTGAACATAGAGGAGACTAGCCGTTCGTGACTTGTCCTGAATGTCGTGGAGAAATGTCGAAGAAGTGGAACCCTCAGTCTGCGGTTCGCGTTGCGCCGGGAACAGCAATTGTTTGGGAATGCAGTGTCTGCGGGTGCCAACTCACGCAGGCTGAATTGAAACTGGCGTCCAAAAGCCGGCAAAAGGCTGCCTCGGCCGCCGTACCCACCCCGGGGATTGCCGAAACCGGCACTGGCGAAACCGCAAGCGCGAGCGATTCGTTGCGCCCGATTATCTTCAAAACCTGGTAAATATCCTGAAACCCGCCTGAATTGGCGACAGACGTCCCACTACCTGCCTACGCCATGGATGTCTAATCTTGTTTGCGATGGTCCTTCCTTCTCAGCATCATTTCGGTTGATCTGGGGTCTACTACTCCTACTGCCACGGTAGTATCTGGCCGACATTTATCTCGCAGGAATAGGACAAAGGGTACCGGCGCTGAATTCTGCTCTGCTGCTAGCTGCATGTGACGGAAGAGAGGTTGTAGATGTTGTCGCTAGATGGCGAAAGCTAGTCTGTCCCTGCCATCATCAAGTAGAAGCTAGTCGGCTTCTTCTCTTTGCCAACAGTCCTCAATCCTACCAATCCTGCTACACTAGGCAACGCCACTTCTTACTCCTGGATAGAAGGAAAAGTATGGACATTCAAAATACTCTAGATCAGCTTAGGCAGGAACGTAATCAGATTGATCAAGCTATCAGTGCACTGGAAGGACTAGGTGGGGGAAGTCCGCGTCGTGGTCGCCCCGCGAAGTCAGGACAGGCTGGCGCTCCCCGCCGCGTGATGAGTGCAGCCGCTCGCGCTAAAATCGCTGCTGCCCAAAGAGCCCGATGGGCAAGGCAGAAGGGCCAATCCCCCGCCAAGTCGAGCTCTGCCGCAGCTGCCCCCAAGCGTGCCACGGCTAGCCGGAAAATGACGCCCGCCGCTCGCAGGAAATTGTCGGCCATGATGAAAGCGCGCTGGGCTGCCCGCAAGGCGAAGGCATAGGTTCTTCGCTTGAATTAGCGATAGGCTCTGGTCCAACTCTCGGCCGGGCAAGGCCGTAGACCAGAGCCAGTATCATCCTCATCAGGCTCGCCGAGCTACAAGATACTCCCGGCCGACTACTCGCCCGGACATATATTCAACACCTCGAAGAACTCTCCCCTCGAAAAACGAGTAATGAAATCCTAACGAGACTCTAGCTCGTCCGGGAATCAGCATTTGCGATGGAAAGATAAGATTGGTTCGGGGAATATTTACCAATTAGACGGCATTGAGTCCGAGAGTTCAGCCGCCAGTGCCCACTCTATGGCGCGCATACGCTCAGTAGAAAGCTTATTGCCTTCGCTCGTGATATAGAAGACGTCATGTGCCATAGGGCCTTCAGTGTCGATTAGCGCTACTTCAATGTCGCACTCTTCCGCCGTCAGAGTTGAGCTGATGGTATAGAGCAAACCGGGACGGTCCTGGGTGACGATTTCCAGCAGCGTGCTGCGCGCCGAAGACTCGTTGTCGTAGCGCAACCGCGTCTCCACTGTAAGCTTTACCGGTTTATGGGCAGCTTTCCGCCGTGGTTCCAGCAACCGATCCAGCGGCACTTTTCCCATCAGCACATCGCGTACGGAGCGCTTGAAGCGTTCGCGCTCGGAGGGGTTTAACTCCAGGGTGCGGAAGCGATCTTGGAAGGCGAACGTGTCCACCACGATGCCGCCTCGGTTGGAGAACGCTCCTGCCTTCGTGATATCCATGCCCCATCCGTAAAGAACGCCGGCAACGATGCGAAACAATCCGTGCCGGTCGCCGGTCACCACCGAGACTTCCTGCTGGCCGCCGGTCGCGCGCAACGCAACATGCACTGCGTCCTCGTGCAGATGCTTCGCCATGCCGAAGTGCTCGGCCACCTGCTCGGCGGGATGCGTCAGCAGGTATCTTTGTGGGAGCCCATCAAGAAAAGCCAGAACTTCCGCCCGCTGTCCGGGCAGCTCCTGAATGACGTTCTCCAGCGCACCGCTCGACACCTCGGCGTTCAGGCACACATCGTCGGCACTGCGGTCGAAATAGCTGGCAGTTCCGGTGTACAACCGCCACAGGTTCTCCGCCTTCCACGGCGTGAGCGCGTCGGGATTCACAGCCTTGATATCCGCCAGCGTCATCAGCGTCAGCATCTTCAAGCGTTCCGGCGTTCCCATCTTTTCGGCAAGCTCGTGAGTCGTGGCCGGATCGTAGATATCGCGACGCCGGAGGGTGGAAGAAATCTCCAAGTGACTGGCCACCAGGAAGCACACCATCCATGCGTCTTCCTGTGCCAGTCCCATGCGCTTCACTGCGCCCTGGGCAAACTGCAGGCTGCTGTAAACGTGGTCGGTGCCTTCCAGCCCTTTACCCGTGTCGTGCAGCAGCAAGGCCAGGAATAACAATTCTGGATGCTCCAGCTCGGCGTACAGCCCGCCAAAGGCTTGTAGCGACGGATCAGCTTCCTCCTTCAGGCGATGCAGCACTTCGATGGTCATGAAGGTATGCTCATCGACGGTGTAGCGATGGTAGAGGTCGCGCAGCACCAGTAAATCGATGGTCTCGAACTCGGGGATGGCTCGCGTGAGCAAATTCAAGGCGTGCATGGCGCGCAGCGACTCGGCAGCATGGGGAAGCACTACCAGCTCTCGCAGATGCGCCCACAGCTCACGGTCCTGTGGCATGGTTCCCGTCAGGCTGGGAAACGCGTCATTCAGTCGGCGCTCTGCCTCGGGGCTGAGCGTCACACCGTGCCGCGCCATGAAGATGAACAGTCGCAGCACCGTGGCTGGATCGCGCGCCGCCGATCCCTGCTGGAAGTAAACCTGTCCGTCGATAACGGAAAAGTCCGCGTTGGAGACGCGCGATCGCCAGTGCTGGAACGATCGATACAGCGACGACCGTCCTCGGGATACCTGCGCCAGCAATTGTGAGCTGTTGCGATGTACCGCCTTTGCGTGGCGGAAATACATTCGCATCCATTCGGCCGGCGGTATAGGTCCAACTCCCGTAGCGATGCCGCGGCGCGCCATCTCCTCCTGTGCGGTCCAGGAAATCACGTTCTCGTCGCGACCCTGGGTGTAGTGCAGATAGCAGCGCCCCGACGACAGGAACTCCATGGCCTCCGACAGTTCTCGGGAAGAAGCCTCCCCCGCAACATTCACCACCTCGGGCTTTCGTCCCGAAGTCAGCGCCAGGATAGTCCCAATCCATCGCGAGAGATGACAGTCGCGCAGGCCGCCGGGGCCGTCCTTCAGATTCGGCTCGAGATGGAAAATGGTGTCGCCAAAACGACGATGCCGCGACTGCGTCAACTCCGACAGCGTCTGCAACAATGCATCGGACTCGCGCGCCACGAGCTGCGGAAGAATCCTGGTGTGCAGATGTTCGAACAGCGGAAAATCTCCGGCGAGGAACCGGCAATCCAAAAGGGAAATGGTGAACTCGATGTTGGTAGCGTCGAAGCGATCGCAATCGGCCAGCGTCCGGACACTCGGACTGACCCGCAGGCCGGCGTCCCACATCTCGCGGCACAGGCTGCTGGCCTGACTCTTGATTTCTGCGCGGTCTCTCTTCGCCTTTGGTCAGGAACAGCAGGTCGACGTCGGAGTGGGGAAACAGTTCGCTGCGGCCGTAGCCGCCCACAGCAATCAAGGCGCAGTCCCGGCTGCCGGCAAAATGCGTATCCCACAAGGTGAGAGACAGCGAATCCACCAGGCGGGTGCGATCACTGAGCGACGCCAGCCCTGAACCGGTAGCGTCGAAATCGCGATGCGCACGCTCGAACTCCTGGCGATATCGGTTCCGCAGCGCCACATCCGCGGTACTGCTCAGCATTTTGCTGTCGCCGGTCGCTCCCGAAGATTGGGGCGAGGTGCTCACAACGCGCTATCTCCGCGCTCATCATTGCGAATGCGGATGGCTTCATCCACCCGCGTCAGGAATATTTTGCCGTCGCCAATCTGTCCCGTCCGCGCCGCACTGGTGATGGCTTGTACCGCGCGCTCCACCAGTTCGTCAGGCAGAACTGCCTCCACTTTGATCTTGGGCAGCAAGTCCACCGTGTACTCGCGCCCGCGGTAAAACTCGGTGTGGCCCTTCTGCCGGCCATGGCCTCGAACCTCGGTTACGGTCATGCCCTCAACCCCAACTTCGATGAGGGCATCCTTCACGGCTTCGAATTTCGCAGGCTGAATGACCGCCTCAAGCTTTGTCATGAGTGTCCCTATGGCAGCGAAACTTCCCAGTAATAGCCTTCCTCGCCGTGCTGGCTGAGGTCCAGACCCTGAACTTCTTCATCCACCGTGACCCGCAGTCCGAGCGCGAAGTCCACGATCTGCAGAATGACATAGGTGCCGACGGCGGCCAGCACGATAGCGATGAAAACGCCCACCGCCTGGTTCGCCATCTGATGGAAGTTACCATCCATCATGCCGACCGGCAGCGCGTGTCCCTGCGCATCCTTGAAGATAGGATTGATCGCCCGCGTAGCGAAGACTCCGGTAAGCAGCGCGCCGATCGTTCCTCCCGCGCCGTGTACCCCGAAGGCGTCGAGCGAATCGTCATACCCCAGCCGCGCCTTCACCACCACTACCATGGCGAAGCAGAAGACTCCGGCGAGGAAACCGATCAGCAACGCCGACATCGGACCAACGAACCCGGCCGCCGGCGTGATAGCCACCAGTCCGGCAACCGATCCGGAGATGGCGCCCAGCACGCTCGGCTTGCCATTACGAATCCATTCCGCCACTGCCCAGCCGATGGCCGCTGTTGCCGCGGCAAAGTGGGTCGCGACAAACGCGCTGGTGGCCAGGCTGCCCGCACTCAGAGCGCTGCCGGCATTGAATCCGAACCATCCTACCCACAGCAGGCAGGCGCCGATGAAACTCAGCACCACGCTATGCGGCGGCATCGCCTCCTTGGGAAAGCCCACTCGCCGGCCCAGGAATATCGCGCACACCAGCGCCGACACCCCTGACGTGATGTGCACCACCGTCCCGCCGGCAAAATCCAGAGTGGGAAAGCGCCCGCCGAGGCTGGCGTTGAGCAATCCCCCTTTGCCCCACACCATGTGTGCCATCGGCGAGTACACCACCAACGACCACAGCACCATGAACAGAACCATCGCACTGAACTTCATCCGTTCGGCGAAGGCCCCGCAAATCAGCGCTGGGGTGATGATGGCAAACATTAGCTGGTAAATCATGAAGGTCTGCTGCGGAATGGTAGCTGCGTAATCGGCATCGGGAGCGGCCCCCACCGCGCGCATAAAGGCATGTTCCAGCCCGCCGAGAAAGCTGTTGCCCGAGGCAAAACACAGGCTGTAGCCGATGATCGCCCACAGCACCGTGATCACCGCCATCATGGCGAAGCTCTGCATCATGGTGCCCAGCACATTCTTCTTACGCACCAGGCCGCCGTAGAACAGGGCCAGGCCGGGTCCGGTCATCAGCAGCACCAGCGCGGAGCACACCAACATCCAGCCGTTGTCGGCCGAACTCTTGGCGTCTGCCACCTGCTGCTGCAGAGCTGCCAGTTGGTCAGCGGTGGAAGCGGTAGCGCCCGACGTTGCCGGACCCTGGGCGACCAGAAGGCCGCCAAACATCATCACGAGTAAAAGGAATGGCAAGAGTTTGTGACCCAGCCGCATGCATTGCTCCCACGGATGAAGGTGAGGGATGGTGGTGCAGCGCGCCCGGGCAAGGACGCAGGGTTGAGCTGAGTTGGTTCGGTCCGGCGCTTCCCGTCGGGCCGGACGTAAGCTGATCGAGAGACCGGGTTTTACGCAGCCGTGACGATCTTGTTGCCACAGAAGCCCTCAAGGGGCTATATCGCAAACCGTTCCTAAAGAGTGAGGACAACATGCGCCGGTTCGCGTCCGAACTGGTCCATGCGTCCAGCATCGCCTGTCAACTTGATATCTGGTTTGCCGGAAAATGAGAAATTCAAACTATTTATAGCGCGAATTAGTTTCGATTATCGCCGCGTCGCCAATCCGGCAGTGCCGCCCTATTTCAAGAAAACTGCCCCCTCCCCCAAGCTCTTGATAATCCTGGACAACGCCGCAGCCTAAACTCTTCATCTGGTATGGACAAACGGGTTATTATGCTGGACACAGCCAGTTTGGAGGTGGGGTATGTTCAGGATCATCACGGTAGAGCGCGAATACGGAGCCGGAGGCAGCATGATCGCCGCTGAGTTGGCCCGTCGCAAAGGTTGGCAGCTCCTCGACCAGCAGCTCACCTGCGAGATCGCTAAGCTGGCCTCGGTCGACGAGCATGCCGTCGCTCGCCGGGAAGAGAAGTGCGACCCATTAATGCATCGCCTGGCCAAGGTTTTTTGGCGCGGCAGTTACGAGCGCTCTCTACCGATCAGCGATGACAAAATCTTTGGCGCCGACGAACTGGTCGAGCACGCCCAGCAGGTCATGGAGAAGAAAGCACAGGAAGGGAACTGCGTCATCGTAGGCCGTGGCGCTCCCTACATCCTGCGCGCCCGTCCCGACGTTTTTCACGTCTTCGTCTATGGCTCGCGCGACAAGAAGATCCGCCGCCTCATCAATCTGAAGATGAGCGAAAAAGAAGCCACCGAGATGGTGGATACCATCGACCGCGAACGCGCCGCCTTTGTCCGTAAGTATTTCGACGCTGAGTGGCCATGCCGTCGCCTTTACCACCTCATGCTGAATTCTGACCACGGTATTGAGCATGCGACCAACGTCATCCTCTCGACCATGGAGTCGCTTGAGCACACCGGCAAGATGGAGCCTCCAGGGAAAGGCGTTAACCTCGAACGGGTACAACAACCCGTGGGCTGAAGCCCTTGTCGTGTTCGACAGAGCAGCACTCTAGTACCCGCGCTCCGGCGTACCGGACTTCCCGCCGTTGTCACAACCGCCATGTGACAACCATCCTTGCGTCTCCTTTCCGCCTGACTAAACTCAATCTACGCGAGGTTGCCTAACCGTCAGGAGGTAGCCGAATGTTGAGAGATCTTGCCAGCAAGCCTGTAAAGCAAATTTCAAATCACAGTCGAAACAGCATTCCGGTGGCTCACGTCGGAAGGAGTTCGTAGTCGTCGATTCGTCATTTCTTAACCACAACCGAAGCGAACAGCTTCCGCAGTATCCTGGTTGGAGGTAGTCATGCCGCTCGGCAAAGTCAAGGCGTACCTCGATGCCCATAATGTACAGTACGTCACCATTTCTCATTCCAAGGCCTACACCGCCCAGGGTGTCGCCGCTATTTCGCACATCTCGGGCCGGGAGGTGGCCAAGACCGTGATCGTAAAACTGGATGGAGAACTGGCGATGGCGGTGCTTCCGGCGTCGGACCAGGTGGACCTGCCAGCCCTGCGCCGGACGACCGGAGTGCGGGACGCCGAACTGGCGACTGAGAGCGAATTTAAGAAGTTTTTTCCCGACTGCGAAACCGGAGCCATGCCGCCATTTGGCACGCTGTATGGCATTCCAGTTTATGTCGACCAAACTTTGACCGAAGACCGTGAGATTGCTTTCAATGCGGGCTCTCATCACGAGTTGATCAAACTCGCGTATGCCGACTTCGCTCACTTGGTGAAACCGCAGGTCTTGCAGTTTTCTTCGGGACGCGGCGCGTACGTCATGGTGTGAGTGAAGCTTGACCGGACGGAGCGGCGCAAATTCACGCCCCGCGGTGAGGCCCGTGCGATGATGCACCGCTCCAACCGGCCACTATAAACGGTAATTCGCGATGTATCACAACGTGGGATATCTAAAAACTCGTTTTAGTCAGTTGGGCGCGATGCCGTTTGTCTCTGGAGATTAATTCGCAGACGCGAGTCCGTGGCGGGAGTTGTGATGGATTCCAGCCTGCCGCCCGATCTGGTATCGGGCAGGATCGCCATCGTGGCGAGGACTCGCGTCTGCACCAGTTTGTGCCCCGTTCATCTGATTCGTGCCCGCGCTGGCACTGCGTACTTCGTGACGGGAGCGCAGTTCCGACAAAGTAACAGTATCGACGCGAAGACGTGAACTCCCACAATGTGGCACCCAACCTTCGATGTGTGTCTCCCTCATAAGAATCGCTTCTCGCATTTCCCAAATCGGCCAGCGGCCCGATTGCCCTAGTATTTTCAGCAGGAACCGGCTCCGACAAGCCCAGCGCAAGGCAACTTTGGTTTGACCCTGCCTTACCCGACGTGCGATAGTACGGGTGTTTACACATTTGCAATCATTCTGTAACCGTATCTTCATACTTCCATGGATCTCCCAACAATCAGGACAGCCAACGGAGCGTTCGCATGGTTCGTCTGATACCACGCGAGACGAAATTCTTTGATATGTTTTCCGAGGTTGCAGATAACCTGACCCGGGCAGCCCGCGTCCTTTCGGATTGCCTGCATCATTACGATTACGAAAAGCTTCCCGCCGTCGTGGAGCAAATTAAACAAATTGAGCACCGCGGCGACGAGATGACCCACCGCATTCTCATCAAGCTCAATCAGACGTTCATCACTCCTTTTGATCGCGAAGACATTCACCTGCTGACCTCGTCGCTGGACGACGTTCTCGATTTCATCAACGGCGCCAGTGACCGTTTGCTTACCTACAAGATTACCGCCCCGTCGCCTTCTGCCAAGGTGCTGGCTGCCATCATCCTTCGGCAGGCGGAGGAGTTGGCCAAAGCCGTCGCATTACTGGACAAGGACGGAAAGCTGCTGGAGCATTGCGTGGAGGTCAACCGGCTGGAAAACGAAGCCGATCAGGTGAGCCGGGAAGCTATCGGCCGCTTGTTCGACGGAGGCTACGATCCGATTACTCTAATCAAGCTGAAAGAGCTTCTCGAGATACTGGAAACCGCCACCGACAAAGCAGAAGACGTCGCTAACGTACTTGAGACCGTCGTGTTGAAGAACGGCTGAGGCGCCTGACCGTGCAATCGCTGGAAAATTCCCAACAGGATGTGTACTCGTGAGCCCAGGCATCATCCTGCTCATCTTTACGATTTCTGCTGCGCTCATCTTTGATTTTCTGAACGGCTTTCACGATGCAGCCAACAGCATCGCAACCGTGGTCTCCACCCGGGTCCTATCACCGCGCTTGGCCGTCATCTGGGCCGCCTGCTTTAACTTTCTCGCCGCTTTCCTGTTAGGCACCGCCGTTGCGAAAACCATCGGCAAGGGCATGATCGAACTCGAGGTCGTGACCCAGTACGTCGTGCTCGCCGGGCTGATCGGGGCGATTGTGTGGGACGTCGTTACCTGGCTGCTGGGGCTGCCCACTTCCTCCTCGCACGCTCTTATCGGCGGATATGCCGGCGCGGCGATGGCACGTGCCACTTACCTGCACGGCTGGCGTAGCGCTCCCCACGTCATTATCGCCAGTGGATGGACCAAGACTCTGATCTTTATTGTGGTGGCCCCTGTCATGGGCTTCGTCCTGGGCTTCGGCTTCATGGTCGCTATCTCCTGGATCTTTCAGCACAAGACGCCACGCCAGGTTGATAAGCTGTTCCGCAAATTGCAGCTGGTGTCGGCTGCGTTCTACAGCCTGGGACACGGTGGCAACGACGCGCAGAAGACCATGGGTATTGTGGCTGGCGCCCTGTATACCGCCGGAGTGATGAACGCGCGTGATTTCGCCGCCAACTGGGGGCGCTGGCATTGGCCCATCATTCTTGCCGCCAATACGGCCATTGCGGCTGGTACCTATTTTGGTGGCTGGCGTATCGTGCACACCATGGGATCGAAGATCACCAAGCTGAAACCGGTGGGCGGCTTCTGCGCCGAGACCGCAGGCGCTATTACCCTCTTCGGCACCGCGCTGGCCGGCATTCCGGTCAGCACCACCCACACCATCACCGGCGCCATCATTGGCGTCGGTACCACCAACCGCATCTCCGCCGTCCGCTGGGGAGTCGCCCGTCGAATTGTCTGGGCCTGGATCGTGACTATTCCGGCGTCGGCCGCGGTGGCAATGGTGGCCTTCTGGATCATCCGACTCTTTAATCCCACAGCGTAGGGCATACGTCCGGAGTGGCCGAAATTAAGTCCGCAATTCATCCGGCCGGCAGCATCCCCCAATAGCTTCTCCAAGATCGGCCTGCTGCCTTCCACTACCTACTACTACATTGTCAGATCTGCTGATTCCATCGGCGAATCCGGCAATTCCAACCGGGCCAACGCCACCACCAATGCCGGAGGCAGCAGCAACTGCCACGTCACCTATGCCGATCAGAACGATTGCGGATCGGGCTTCACCGGCGCGGTCACCATCAAGAACACCGGCAACGCCACCATCGTTGCCGGGTTGTCCAAGTTTCTTCGGATCGCTAAGGCTTTTCCGGTTGTCATCACGAGCTCGAGCGAGGGATCTGCGTTTGGCGAGGGGCGGAAAAGTTTCCCACGCCAGAAAAGCAGATCCCCCGTCGGGAAAATTCTTGGATGGTCGATGGACGGCGTACCTGAAGGCTCGACTCTTCTTTACGAAAGCGGCGGAAATCCTGCCTGCGCCAGCAGCTTCCGAAAGGCTGGATTATGGTGCATTGCTACAAAGGCCCCGTCGCCGCGAATAAACAAGAACGTCGGTTCGTGCCGTTGGTAGGCTATCTGCAAATATCGTAGAGCCTCGTCGGTTTGCCCCAGCCGGGCATAACTGGTCGCCACAACGTACGCCGGCAGCTTGCCTGCGGAATAGAAGTCCAGTTGTTTCTGCAGAACGCTCTCCATCATCCCCTGTTTCCCGCCCGAATTGTATCCCTGCTGCGGCTGCGCCGACGATTGTCAGCTCCTGTTCGTCCTGCGACAACGTCGCCGCCTTCATCGCTTCGGCCAGGTAACCAGGGTAGTCCCCCTTTCCTTGTACACATAGGAAAGATAGCGGTGCGTCGAAAAAAAGCCGGGTTGACTGGCCTGAATCTGCTGAAGCAGGCTGGTCGCCTCGTCGTAGTTGCCCTCACCGAAGAGAATTAACGCCTTGTCAGCAAGTATGGCGGTCGACGATGGATCAAACTGCTGTGCGCGGGAGATTTCCCGTAACGCGTCCTGCCAGCGCCCGATTTGCATGAGGTAGTTGGCGTACCAGTGATGCGCGGTCGCGTAGTTGGGGTTGAGCTCGATGGCCCGGCGAAATTCCCGGTCCGCTCCTGCGATGTCCCAATTCCAATAGAAGGTGACGAAGGCTAGCGACGCATGCGCCTCGGCCGACGAAGGGTCTAACTCCACCGCCTTCCTGGCTGCGGCCAGGGCCCGGGGATATGCCTCGGTCTCAGGCATAGCGGCAAATTCACGCAGCAAGTTGTAGCAATCCGCCAAGCCAACGTAGGCTGCGGCGTAGTTGGGATCATTAACAATGGCTTGGGTGAAGTAATCGACCGCCTTGGTCAGGTCGGACGGCGTGCGCTTGTTCCAGTAAAAGCGACCCTTGAGGTAAAGTTGCTCGGCTTCCGGATTACCGCTATGCGCGTTCTTCGCCGCGACCGCCTCGCTCGCCCTCACCTCGGAGACATGCCGCCGGTAAACCACCAGGGCCGCGATCGCAGCCCCCAGCACCAGCAAACAGACCGCCACTTTAGTTAAGAGTCCACGCGACCATCCTGGCGCCACCAAGTCCGGCCCAACGGCCCCCTGGGGACTGTCGGCCAACTTCGCTGGTTCGGCCACGACTACAGGCGCGTCGCCCTCCGGCTCCAATTCTGCCGGCACGTCCTCGCCCGAGGCCAAAGCGGAAGAGTTCATCCAGACGGACAGTTCCTGGGTGAAGGCGAAAACCCGGGCACGCGACCCGCCCGGCAGACGATGCACTGGCAGGGACCGTTCCTTTTCCCACCGCTTTACCGTCCGCTCATCCCGATCGAAGAAGGCGGCGATCTCTTTCCATGAGTCTAAACGCCGATTTACTCTGCGATCCCCGGGTTTTAGCTCATGGATCGTCGCCATAGCAGGCAAATGTCCCGAAATGTCCTCTTATGTCCCTTGCTCTCAAAGCAAGGGTGGATAAGTATAAGCCACATTTCGATAGCGCAGCTAGCGGGTTGTGCTAAGCGACCTTCCCCGTCAAGATCCGACTCTTTTGCGTGCTTCGATCTGCCCATAAATGGGACGGAGTCGGCGCATAAACGTGAGGAAGGCTCGGCACGGCAGTGCCAGTTATGGCGCCGTCATGCTCCCACGGCGTGTGTAAGCTCGCGCCACTTTCAAGCGCTTCGACAAGCCATTTAAGGAAGGCAAAACAAGACCATGCGACGCTCTAACCTTTGTATCGCCGTAGCCGTTTTCATTTTGGCTACCCTGCCTTTGGCAGCTCAGACCCTCATCGCCACAGTACCTGTACAGAACGATAATTTTTACCTGGCTGGCAATCCGGTCACCAACATGGTGTACGTCACCAATACCTGCGGCAATGACCCCAGTTGCGGGAACAGCAGCCCCGGAACGGTGTCTGTCATTAACGGTGTGACGAACACCATCGCCGCTACCATCACCGTTGGAATACGTCCCGAATTTGTGGTGATCAACCCGGTTACCAACAAGGTTTATGTCAGCAACCGCCGCGACAACACCGTTTCTGTCATCGATGGCGCCACCAACACGGTGATCAAGACCGTTACTGTTGGGTCCCATCCGACGGTGGGCGACGTCAATCCAGTCACCAACAAGATTTATTTCGTCAACAACGGCAATGGACAAGGCACCACCATGAGCGTGATTGACGGCGCTTCCGATTCCGTCACTGCGACGGTTACCGTGGGCAACTACCCGCTCGGCGTGTCTGTTAATTCCGTTACCAATACCGTGTATGTTTCGAATTATTGCGGCAATCAATTCGGCTGCGACGCCACCCCTGCCAACGGAACGGTCAGTGTCATTAATGGAGCCAACAACACCGTGACTGGTACGGTGACCGTCGGGGTCGGCCCAGGCGTCGTCTTTGCCGATCCTGTCACCAACAAGGTCTACGTCCAGAATTCTTGTGGAACCACCCTGACCTGCGACCTTGACGGCAACACCACCAACGTCATCGGGACCGTTACACAGATTGACGGCGCGACGCTGACGACGGCGACGGTGACCGTGGGCCAGGGCTTTGGCGCTATGGCGATCAATCTCGTAGGCAACAAGGTTTACGCCTCCAACAATACCGACAACACCGAAACCATCATTGACGGCGACTCGCTTAGCACGACAACCGTCAGCGTCGGCCTCGCTCCTGACGATGTTGAGGTCAATCCGGCCACCAACAAGATCTATGTCTGCAACTCTGGGGACAACACGGTCACCACAATTGACGGGGCGACGCTCGCCACCTCGACGACGAACGTCGGAAATACACCAGTGGAAGCCTGGGTAAACCCGGTTTCGAACCACGTCTTCGTTTCCAATGTAGGCGACAGCACGGTTTCAGTGCTGGGCGGTGTCGGGGCGAACGCCTTACAATTTGTCCCGTTGACGCCATGTCGCGTGGTGGACACCCGCGGATCGAACGGTCCACTGGGCGGCCCAGCGATGCCGGGAGGTACCTTCCGTGATTTCCCGCTCACCGCGGGAAATTGCCAGATTCCGTCAAATGCCGCTGGCTACTCGCTGAACGTTACAGTAGTTCCGCTTACCAGTTCGCTGAACTACCTCACTATCTGGCCTACGGGTGAATTCCAGCCGACGGTTTCCACCCTCAATTCTCCCGATGGCCGCGTCAAAGCCAATGCCGCCATCGTGCCCGCGGGTACCTACGGCAGCGTACGTGTCTTTGTCACCGATTCCACCGACGTCATCCTCGACATCGATGGCTACTTCGTGGATCCCTCTAGCAGCACCCTGGCGTTCTATCCGTTGGCCCCTTGCCGCGTGATCGATACTCGCGGCGCTGATGGCGACTTGGGGGGCCCGGCGCTGCAAGCCCAGACCGAGCGCGACTTCCCGGTGCAGAACAGTTCCTGCATCCCGCAAGGCAAGAACATCCAGGCGTACTCGTTTAACTTCACCGTGGTTCCCAATCCCGCTAACCAGCCGCTCGGTTACCTGAGCGTCTGGCCTGTGGGTCAGAGCCAGCCGGTGGTTTCAACTCTTAACAACCCGACCGCCACCGTGGTGGCCAACGCTGCCATCGTGCCTGCCGGAACTGGCGGCGCCATCGCCGTCTATGGTTACAACTCTACCGATCTGGTCGTCGACATCGACGGATACTTCGCAGCTCCTGGTACCGGCGGCCTGTCGCTGTACAACACTGCGCCTTGTCGCGTACTCGACACCCGCGCCAACAACGGGCAGCCGTTCACCGGAACGCTCATGGTTCCGGTAACGGGTAGCCAGTGCGCTCCGCCCAGCAACGCCCAGGCTTATGTCTTGAATGCGACCGTCGTGCCGCCGGGCCCGATGGGCTACCTGACCCTCTGGCCGGACGGAACCACCCAGCCAACGGTCTCAACCCTCAACGCTTACGATGGCTTCATCACCTCGAACATGGCCATCGTGCCCACCAACAATGGCTCCATCGACGCCTATGCGAGCGATCTGACCCAACTGATCCTCGACATTTCCAGCTATTTCGCTCCGTAACTGAAACATGTGCTGGCGGGGTCCGGACCGTAATCCGGACTCGGCCACACGGAGCCCCCTGCAAAAAGCCCACCCATGACGACAAGCCTGGGTGGGCAATTTTTTGTGTATTGGGTTTGAGGATAAAGCTGGCCTTTAGGCCAGCGTGCAAGACCCTTCTTCTTGTCTACCAAACCGGCTTCAGCCGGAGAGGCACCTGCTCTTCCGAGTTTCCAGCAGCCCGCTAGCGCTTCGCAACCGCCAGCGTAACCGCGTTCTCGATCTCGCCGACGATAATTTCGGCAGCCTCGCCCGGGTTGGCAGCTTCCAGGATCGGCCGTCCTACCACCAGGTGCGAGGCTCCGGCAGCGATGGCGTCGCGCAGGGGTAACTACCCGTGCCTGGTCTCCGACCGCGGAACCTGCCGGCCTCACCCCCGGAGTGACGATGGCGAACCCCTCACCAAGCTCGCGGCGCAGTTCGCCAGCTTCCTTGGCCGAGGCCACCAATCCTCCGCATCCGGTGGAGCGGGCCAGCGATCCCAGACGCAGGACCTGGGTCAGTACGTTGCCGGATACGCCAATCTCCTGGAGGTCGGCTTCCGCCATGCTGGTCAGCACCGTGACCGCCAGTATCAGCGGGGGATTGGGGGACTGGGCGGCCGCTTCGGCAGCCGCTTTCAGCATCTTGCTGCCGCCGGAGGCGTGGACCGTGAGCATGCTGACCCGCAGCTCCGCCGCCGCCCTGACCGCGCCGGCTACTGTGTTCGGGATGTCGTGGTATTTAAGGTCGAGGAAGACCTTCCGGCCGGAGGCTACCAGGTCGCGCACAACCTGGGGCCCCTCGGCCGTGAAGAGCTGTTTCCCGATCTTGTAGGTAGTTGCTGCTTCGCCAATGGTCTGGACGACCTGGCGTGCCTGGGCAGCGCTCGGGACATCGAGCGCCACGATGAGCCGATCTCGTGTAAGCATCGGCTCCCAGTTTAACCCATTAAGACGTAATTATTCCGGTCCCCAATTCTCCGCTACTTCAGGGGCAGGGAGAAGTTCGAGCCGTACCCGGCTGATGCCGTCGATAGCGAGCCCTTTGGCTGCGCCGTAGGACAGGTCGATGATCCGGCCCTTGGTGACAGGCCCCCGGTCATTAATCCGTACGATGACCGAGCGATCATTCCTTAAATTCGTGACCTTGACCCAGGAACCTAGAGGAAACGTCCGGTGCGCGGCCGTCAACAGGTTCATGTCGTAGCGTTCGCCGCTTGCCGTCAGGTGATGCTGGAAGATGCGACCGTACCACGATGCCTTCCCGACCTCGGCTTTCTGAGTTCGGACTGGCTTATGATTATCCTGGATCTGTCCTGGGGTCCCTTTTCGCGAATCCGGTGTGCTATTACCGGGTGCCGCACCCAATGCGGTGGCGAATACTAACGTCGCCGCGATCGGGCTAAGTACTCGTAACATTAAACACCTCTCATCGTTTAAGTTGGTCCTCCTGACAGGATGTAACAAGTCTATTGACCGAATTCACGGGGAGTCAACCTTTCAATTCCCCACCCCCCGGGTGGGATCTTGCCAATTTGGGAAGGATTGTGGTAGCCCCTTCCGGCTCCTCGCCGTAACATCGGTTTAACTTTTGTCGCACTCTGCCGAGATTTGACCTGACGAATGGTAGGCGTTATTGGTTTGGATGGCCGGCGTCGACCAACGGGTTGGCACCCAAGTTGTCATTTTAACGACTCCTTATCAGCTACTTAAAGGGGCTTCGTCAGACGGTGGGCCGAATTGTGCTGGCAGCCGGCTTCGGTCTGGCCTCGTTCTGGACCGCTCGGTTGATACTGCGCCTCCGCGCTTTGCGGTAGAGTCTTCCCATGCCCGTGCCGCCCGTCATTCTGACCATCGCCGGCTACGATCCCTCTTCCGGGGCAGGAATAAGTGCGGACGTGAAGACCGCTGCCGCCCTGGGCTGCTACGCCGTCACCTGCCTGACCGCCCTGACTGTCCAGTCGACCCAAGGGGTGTTCGCTGTCCAGGACCTGACGCCGGACTTGGTTCGCCGGACGTTGGAGACGATTGCCGCCGATTTCGACATTGCCGCCACCAAATTGGGAATGCTTGGCTCCGGCCAAGTGGCCGAAGTGGTTGCCGACTTTCTGGAGGCACGGCGCCCGCCCAGCGTCTTGCTCGACCCCATAATCCGGTCTTCTTCCGGCGCGGCGCTGCTGGACGAGCCTGGCTTGGCGGTAATGCGGACGAGGCTGGTCGGACTGGCCGACGTTGTCACTCCGAACGTGGGCGAGGCGGCCGTGCTCTGCGGTTACGAATCTGTCGAGGACGGCAGCTCATGGGACACGGCCTTGCCCCTCCTGAGACAGATGGCAATCCGATTAAAAGAAATGGGAGCCAAGGCAGTCGTCATTACCGGCGGCCACCTCGACCCACCGAACGACTATCTGCTCCATGAGCAAGCTCGGAGCGGGCAAGCGGGGAGTATCGGCGGAGGGGACGAACAACTGAATTCCGAGAAAGAAGTAAGGCCCAGTGTGGAAGAGATTTTCGTCGGCGAGCGGCTCAACTCCCCGTCGACTCATGGCACCGGCTGCGCCTTCAGCACCGCCTTGGCCTGCCACTTAGCCTTGGGCAAACAACTGCCGGAAGCCGTCCGCTTGGCGAAAGCTTACGTCCGAAAAAGCATTGCCGCCGCCTATCCGCTAGGAAAGGGAGCTGGACCCGTCAATCACTTTGGCTGAGAGGTCATTGCGAATGTATTCTGGAATCTGTCATCCGGAGTGCCAAAGAACGATCCCTTTACCAGGAACCAGGCGTACTCCCACTTGCCACCCATGATGACAACTCAAACGAGACCTCGGCCATAACCTCTACCGGGGGGTCTGCGGCGGCACGTTCGGCTGCTGACTGTCCGGCAGCGGCATCATTAACCCGCCATTAGTATTCGCCGGCGTTGGATTGTTCTGTGGAACCTGCTGGGCTTGCGGAGGAGATTGCTGCTGCGGCGCCTGCTCCGTTTGCGGGCTCTGCGGTACATTCGGTTGCTGGCTATCCGGCAAAGGCTGCATCAACCCGCCATTCGGATTCTCCACCGCCGGATTCTGCTGGGCTGGCGGCTGCGCTCCCGGCTGCTGGTTGTCCGGCAGCGGTTGCATGAGTTGGTCGGGGCTCGCGGTAGGCGCAGGCGTAGGATGCTCAGCCAGTGGCTTCGGCGGAGTCGCCGGCTCCAGCACCGGCTGGTCGTTGCGATACCGCAACACGACCGGGCCTCCCGCATTGCGGCGCGCTTCGGCCGCTTCCTCGGTCGCCTTGTTGACAGCGTCATCACTGTCGCCAGCTACCGCGGCCAGTTTCATGCCTTCAACATCTTTCCGCGTGGCGTAGGCGACCTTCATGCTCGACTGGTCTGCCTCTCTGGCCTTGTCGTAATAATAATCGGCAGTCTCGCGGTCGCCATCCATCTCGGCCAGATATCCCATGTTGTTCAGCGCGAATGCGTTCTTCGGATCAAGCTTATAGGCCTGCTCGAAGTGCTCCCGCGCCAGCTTCAGGTCGTTGCGGTTGATGGCATTTACGCCTCGCGTATTGAGCCGGGCCACCTGCGCCGTCACGTCCTGTTCGCGCGCCATCAGGTTTTTCACCTTGTTGGCATTCGATTCGGCGATCTGGCTGATCGGCTTGCCACGCCACGACTGACGCATGGTTACGACGATCGGAGTGTCGGAGTGCTGGTTCGCCGCCTCAACGTAGAACTTATAGGCGTCTTCCAGTTCACCCTCTTTTTCGCGGGCGAAACCCAGGTTGTTCAGGGTGAACGGATTCGTCGGGTCCAGCTTCAGCGCCTTCTGCAACGCCAGATCAGCCTCCGGCGCATGGTCTTTCTGCAGCAGCCCGATGGCATACACGTTGATCCGGTTGATCTGCATCTTGGTGTCGACGGCGGCGCCAGCAACCTTATCCACCGGTTGGCCGATGGCCGCGCGCTCGGTCGACTTGTACACCACAGCGTCGGAGTCCTGGGCCTGTGCCAGGCTATAGTACTTCTGGGCGCGGTCCGCCTGGCCCTCCAACTCGGCGATGTATCCCAGGTTGTTCAGCGTGAAGGGATCGTTCGGGTCGATGAGGTACGCCTTATAAAAGAGCGCTTTGGCCTTCTTGTAATTGTGCTTTTGAACCTCTTTCACGCCATCCTGGTTGAGCTTCTGCACCGGCGTAGGTTTGGTGCGTTTGGGAACGCTGATGGTGACGTCATGGACGGACGCCGACGCTGTGAGCGCACCCAACACCAGACCAATCGCCATCCAGCCCACCGCTTTGCGACTGGCACCCGCCAGGAAACGTGACGAAACCAACATTCGACCTCCACTTGCTGCGTTTCCGACGTCGCCCCGCCATTTGGCTGAAGTTCATCGTCAAGAAACTTATCCATGCCGGTTAGATGGAGTTTTTCCCCTTAGCGTTGGCAGCTCTGTCCAGAGTTCAACCTTTTTCACCCGTTCGATCGCATTCCATGGACGCGAGCCGCTCGTTTCGCATCCAACTCTGGAATTGCAGGTCGATTTCCGGCAAGTTTGCTGGTGCGGTGAGGGTTTGAGTCAATGAGAGTGGGAATTCAACGTAGCTTCTTAAGTGGCATGTTTCTTTCGCTGGCATTCGCCGCGAGCCTGATAGCGCAGCAGAGCACCAACCCCGTGGGCGGCAACGCTGGGCAGGCTACGCAGCCGGCGGGAGGTTCCACCGCACCTGACGTTTCCGTGTCGGCTCAGAACGCGAAGACTCCAGCTGCTGACCAGAAAGCGAGCCAGGGTAATTCACCGGCGAGCAATTCCGCAGCGCAAAACGCCTCGGAAGATAATCCCTACGATCCCATTCTCGAGCCGCCACCATTGCCGAAGGGCAAACCGACTCTCATCGGCGGACGCGCTACCAGCGTCGACCATGTGCGTAACCGGCTCACCATCCAGCCTTTCGGCGGCGGAGCCAAGATCAAAGTCGTCGTCGACGAGCGGTCGCACATCTACCGCAACGGTGCCGAAACCACGGTGCTCGGAATCCAGAAGGGCGATCGGGTCTATGTCGACACCATGCTCGACGGCAGCAAGATCCTGGCTAAGAATGTTCGCGTCATCACGCAGTCGGGTCTCGCCGAGGTGCGCGGGCAGGTCATCGGCACCGACCCGGACAAGGGAACCATCAGTGTGCGCGACCAGCTCTCCGCAAAACCAGTCTCGTTCGCCGTTACCGGTTCGACCCGCTACAGTTCCAAGAAAGGGCCTGCATCGGCTGGCGATGTGCAGTCTGGCTCGCTGATCGAGGTGCAGTTCTCGCCTCGTCGCGACGGCAGGACGGTGGCGCAGGAGGTGGTTGTGGTCGCCAAGCCGGGAGACGACTACATCTTCTCCGGCGCCGTGACCAGCGTAGACATGCGCAACAACTCGTTCTTCGTCGACAACCGCAGCGATGAACAGACCTATGAGATCCGCATGGCGCCGGGCGCGATGAAGGACACGCACACACTGAAAGTTGGCGCGGAAGTCACCGCGCACGCCACCTTCGACGGCAAACAGTACAAAGCCAGTAATGTGAGAGTTGAAGCTGCGGAACAAGACCCTGGCGAGCAGTCGAAAGCGCAGTAAACCAACCGTAACTTTGAAGAAATTTGAAGAAAAGCGAAAGCCCTAGGGCAACCCGTCACACGAAGCGGCGGCAGCCTAATCTTCCTTCGATTTCACCAGAATTCCCGCCAGTAGCGCCGCCGTAGCAGCCAGCAACCACTCTATGCGCCACGACTGAATCGCCTGCCAGTCCACAAATGTATCAGCCCGAAACAAGACTCCGGTGAGCGCCGCTCCCACCATGCAACCAAGTCCTGCCAGGAAAAATATGAAACACGCCGCCGAGAGTCCGAGCCGATGACGCACTCCCGCAACACTCCAGCGGCGGGAGTCGACCAACTTTGATTGAACCAGCGTGGGCCGTGGATCGCGGTCGCTGCCGCAAACGTGACAGAATCGCGCGCCCACAGCATAGTCCATCCCGCAGCGCCAGCATGCCGCAATCAGCGCCGTCGGATTCGCAAGACGTGCAACTTGCGGATTTGCCGGGCGCCAGTACTCCTGGCCGGTGGTTTGCACCCCTTGTGCCATATGAGTTCTCCTACTATCTAGTGCCCTAAGTAAGGGCAACTGGAACTCCAAAGCGCGGATTTGGGCGAAACCATTGGATTTACAGGGTTTTTGGGTTTATCAATGCGCGGTAGGACCTTAGTCCATGCGGAAAATTTTGCTTTTAAAGGTAATCGCGCCACATTCTTGCGCAGCCACAGCATGAATTGGCAAACTCATCACCAGCTTATTTCCGCTTAGGCATGGGAATGACCTGGTGGCGCGTCGATCGCTCGGTATCGCTGTTCCAATAACTCAGAAGCAGCAGGTCACTGCGGCTGAACTCCAAGGATTTGGGACGCTTGTTACCGCCGTTGAAAATATACTTGTCCAGCAAGTCATACAACCGGCCCAGCGAGATTCCAAGGGCCGCTGCTGCCTCGGCTTCCGTGTAAGACTCTTTCGGCGAGCGAATCTGTTCCGACATGGGGCGCATCCTGTCTACCTGCATCCTTTGTACCTGCTTTTTGGCGGACTGGATATCAGGTAAACTTCCCATAAACCGGTTCCAATGAAACCTTACCGACGGTTGCTGCTTTCTCTCTGTGTCTGTTGGCTCTTCCTCGCCGTCGGCTTACGGAACAGTGGTGCCGCAGACTTAGTTACCTATCCTCCTCCTGTCCGTTCCGACAACGACGCCAATACCCGCAAAGGATTCGACCACTTCTACAACCTTGAGTACGACAAGGCCATCAAGGAATTTGAAGCGGCGCAGCAGGCCCATCCCAATGACCCGTTCGCCGTCAATCACACCTTGGGCGCGGTCATCTTTAAAGAACTCTACCGCATTGGAGCTCTCGAGACCGAGGCCTATTCCGCCGACAGTTTCCTTACCAAGAAAGCCGCCGAGCCGCTCGATCCTAAAACTCGCGATCGGGTCCGCGAATTGACCGACCAGGCAACGGAGTTGTCCCAGGCCCGTCTCGATAAAAACCCCAACGATATCGATGCACTCTACGCCCGCGGCTCAACCCGGGCGCTCCACGCCACCTACGTCGGCGTCGCCGAGAAAGCCTGGTTCGCGGCCCTGCGCAGCGCCGTTGCTGCCCGCCGCGATAACGAGCAGGTGCTGGAACTCGATCCCAAGTACATCGACGCCAAGGTCACGGTCGGTACCGACCTCTACATTGTGGGATCGCTAAGCTGGCCGGCGAAGGTCGCCACCTCGGTCGCCGGCATCAGCGGCAACAAGGTGAAAGGACTCGAGTATCTCCGGCAAGCCTCGGCCAGCAACCATGTAGAGGTTTCCACCGATGCCCGCATCGTCCTGGCCCTGTTTCTCCGCCGTGAACAGCGTTACGCCGAGGCGTTGGCCGTGGTCAACGGCATGCAAAACCAGTTTCCCCGTAACTTCCTCATGGCCTCCGAATATGCGCACCTGCTAAACGCTGCCGGCCATGGCCGCGAAGCCATGGCCGCCTACACCAAGGTCATCGCGGGATGCCACAACAATGCCTACACCGGTTGCCGCATCGAAGTCGCCGCCTTCGGACTGGGAGAGTCAGCGCGAGGCCAGCGCGACTATGCCGTCGCCGCCGAAGCCTTCGACTTGGCGGCCAGCAATGGTCAGGACGCCGAGCAGCGCCAGCGCGCCACTTTGGCCGCCGGTGAAATGTACGACATGCTGCAGAAGCGGGACGTCGCCATGCAAAAGTACAAGGCCGTCATCGCCGAAAACGCCAGCTCCGACTCTGCCGACCTTGCCCGCCGCTACATGAAACAGGCCTACAAGACGCCCTGAGAGGAGAGTTCAACGCCGCCGCGTCCAGGCAACTGGCGACGTCAACCTCACTCGCGACTTCGCAACTCGCTCAACCGCCAACCCAGGTACGCAATCCGGCGATTACATTCGGCTATCCGAATCCTATTTACGCGCTGACCGAGACGCTCCCCGGACTCGATGTCGTCAAGCTACTCTGGCCGCTTTGTAGAAAGCTCTGTTGCAAGCTGCTGTAAGCCTGCTGCGCCGACGAGAGATTCCCCGCCTGCAGCGCCTGACCCAGTTGGCTGAACAACTGGCTGATCGCGCTCTGCTCAGCATTGGGGCGAACACCATGATGATGATGATGATGGACAGCATGGCCTTCGTAGTCCTGCTGAAGGTTGCTGAAGTCCTGCTGGGAAGCAGTGAGGTTACCCGCCTTCAGGTCCTGCGAGAGGTGGCTGAAATCCTGGGCCAGCGAATTCGTACTCGTCGCCGAGGACGAAGACGAACTGGAGGTGGGCACCAGCTTTTGCAGCGTGGCAAAGTCAGACTGAGCGGCTGTCAGATTACCCGCCTGTAAATCCTGCCCCAACTGCTGGAACTCCTGCTGGATCTGCTTTCTGCGGTTGGTGCTGTCCTGGGTGCTGTAGTTGAATAAGGTGCTGGCGGCAATATTTGCGACTGACATGCTGTCTCCTCTCGCGTGCGTAGCAATCGGCGCCGTGTCGCGCCGGCTTTAGCCTCGCTCGCAAAAAAAGAAGCAGCTATGTGGCCAGGGAAGATTAAACGAATTAGAGTCATTGGCCGCGTACCCTACTGAAACGGCCTCACTGGTCCCGGCTCTCCCACCGCCGCATCCCGCGGATCCAGCTCCGCTACCGCGTACCGGCTGCGAATCTCGCTCAGCGGAACCTCGGTCAGCGACCAAAAATCCCAATCTGGACCAAAAGTGTCCATCGTGGTCAGCCGTCCCCTCTCCCACGCCCGCCAGAACCTCTCGCCGTCAAACGCCCCAGTGGTCGAGCCGGCCAGCGGATTCAGCGCGATCCCCAGGTGCCAGCTGTAGATGACCGGCAGGATGTGCCCCGACATGCCCTCCGCCCGGTGCATCGCCGCCGTGAACGTGGACACCAGCAGCTCGCCCTGCACCGTCGTGCTGTAGCCGCTGACCACGTGCGCGCTGTCATGGGGAACGCCGAACAGAATCGACAGCCCTCCTACGCCTCCGGGGAAGATGTAACCGCTCTGGGTGTAGTGGTCGTAGAAGGCGCGGCCAAACGTTTCGTAGGGAAGGACGCCGAGCTTCTGGAAGCGCGCCTCCAGCGCCGGATCGGGATTGGCGTCATAGGGCAAGAACTGCGCGGTAAAGTCAGCGTCCAGGTTCATCCCGTGAATGCTCTTCACGTTGTTGCGCGACATGTCGGCCTTCACCCAGTCGATGTGAGCGGTCGCCGTTTCCGCCAGGTCGCGGATATAGTCGTCGGTTACATTCAGCACCGCGGCGTATTTCAGGACCATGTCCAGCTTTTTGTCATCGACGCGCCCATCGACGAAGGCCATTACCGCGATCAGCTCCATGATGTAGCGCCGCAGCCCCTCGGTTGACAACGCCGCTGCCAGTTCCTGCCCGCTGGGCGCGGCCAGCGAGCCGATATCGACATTGGGCGAGTACAGCACGTGGCGGGCAGCGCCTTCCAGCGCATCGCGGTCGGCGGGATGAAATCCGTCCCCGGCTGACGCGACCGCTTTCATGGCTCCCAGCGTGAGCCGGGCTTGGGCTTCGGACACAATCAGAAATGAGACCAGCGAAGTCTCCGACATGGTTCTCCTTAAGTTGGTTCTCGAGGTTGCAGCGAATCGGTTCCCAGCGGCACTCGTCACCGGCAAGAAATCTTACACGATTTCCCCCGGCCCGCATCCCACAACGTCGTACCTTTTTCTTCCTCCCTTCGTGCCCGTAGCCATCGCCGCCTGAGGTATTCTGCTTTTACGGGATGGAAATTTGCCCGGTGGAAGGACTGACACCGCCGCGGTCAAAACCACACCCCGCGACTCCAAACTGGAAGAGACCGCTCCAACTCTATGGCCCACCTGTTCGATCCGCTCTCCATTCGCGACGTCACCTTTTCCAACCGCGTCTTCGTTTCGCCCATGTGCCAGTATTCCTCGGCTGACGGACATCCCGGCGACTGGCACTTCGTCCATCTCGGCAGCCGTGCCGTGGGAGGCGCCGCGCTGGTGATTTTTGAGTCGACTGCCGTTCTGCCCGAAGGCCGCATAAATTTCCACGACCTCGGCCTGTGGAGCGACGACCACATCCCCTCGCTGGCACGCATTGTGCGCTTCATCCACCAGCAGGGAAGCGTGGCCGGCATTCAGCTCTCCCACGCCGGACGCAAGGCCAGCACGCATCGTCCTTGGGAGGGCCTGAGCGCCCTGCCTGAAAGCGAAGGCGGATGGACCAACGTGGTCGGTCCCAGCGACGTTCCCTTCGCCGAGAACTACGTCCACCCGCACGCGCTGTCGAACGACGGCATCCAGGACATCATCGCTGCCTTCGGCGAGTCGGCGCGTCGCGCCATCGATGCCGGTTTCCGGGTCATCGAAATTCACGCCGCCCACGGCTATCTCATCCACCAATTCCTTTCCCCGCTCAGCAACCAGCGCACCGACTCCTACGGCGGCTCGTTGGAGAACCGCACCCGCCTGGCGCGGGAAATCGTCACCGCCGTGCGCTCGCGCATGCCTGACGGGCTGCCGCTGTTCATGCGCATCTCCGCTACCGACTGGACCGAGGGCGGGTGGGACATACAACAATCGGTGGAGCTGGCGCGCATGGTAAAGCCGCTGGGCGTCGACCTCATCGACTGCTCCAGCGCCGGCAACGTGGCGACCGCCAAGATTCCTGTAGGCCCCGGCTACCAGACCACCTTCGCCGAGCAGATTCGCCGTGAAGCCGGTATCTTCACCGGCGCGGTAGGAATGATCACCGCGCCTGCCCAGGCCGAACACGTCATCGCCACCGGCCAGGCGGACGTGGTCCTGCTTGCCCGCGAATTGTTGCGCGATCCTTACTGGCCGCTGCGGGCCGCCCGCGAGCTCCGTCAGACCATCTCCTGGCCGGTGCAATACCTGAGGGCCGCGCCCGACGGCGCCCAGGCCCGCGTCCCGGTCAACCTGAAGCGGATGGAAGCGAACTTCTGCAACCAGCACGGTATCCCCGAACGCTGAACATCCTGGTAACGCGGGGAGAGTCGGAGTCAAGGGCGGAGCCGACCTTTTTGAGGAGTAGCTGGTGCCCCAGGTTCGCGACCGTATTTTGGACGCTAACCTGGGCGGAGGAAGATGCGAATCCAATAGAGAACCGGTCCGTCCGCCATACTGGGATTCTGGACGGTCAGGGTTTGTAGCGATCAGGGCGTCAGGTGATGCGCCGCTCCCAGGGGACCGGCGGCCGCCTGGTATTTTCGTGCGCGAACCAGTTCCGCGACCTGCCGAATATGTCCTAGATCATGCAGCGCCCACTCATTCAACATCTGGGCGAGCGTGATCTCACCATACGTCCGGTGCAGCGCGATACGATCCCCGGCGCCCTCCGGCAAGCCGCGGAGAAATTCCAGATTGGTCTCGCGCTCGTCTTCGAACTGATCGAAGGCCACCTCCGGATCGGCATCGCGGTACAGGTCGAGGTACATCTGCGCATCGTCGGGCTCGAACTCAGGACGGGTTTCCGCCATGAATCGGTCGAGGCGCATCCGGTAGCAGTGGCCCTCGGAGTGAGACAGGTGGGCCAGCACCTCGGCGATCGAGAACCGATCGGGCGCCGGCTTCCAGCGCGCATCCTCTTCGCTGAGCTCGCTCATCAGCCCGCGCAGAATTTCAGGAGTCGCCTGCAGCAGATCCAGGCAGGGAAGTCCATTGTCCATCATGGCCCCATATCCTACACCGTCACCATGCTAGTGAAGGTCGGGGTCGGAGCGTCACGAGTCGGGTTTAAATTCTGACAAGAGAGAAAGACCATTCTGCCCAGATTGGGTGGAGCGGAAAGGAATGCCGAAGAAAGTCGTTGAGCAGCGGCTTAGTCACGCCGGCCTGATCAAAGATTTGGGCTTCCGCTGCACAGCACAACGGAAGCCCAAAGTTAACTCTATTCCGCATTACGGCGCGAAGTAGCTGGAGATGTCCAGAAGCAACTGGGTGGGATTGCCTTGGGCCCATGCGTCAATTGAGCCGTTGCCATTACCCACGATGGACATGTTGGACATGGTCGATCCGTCAGTCGCGTTGAGGGTCGATACTGCGGGTTGCGTTTGCGGATCGGGCCAAAGTGTCAGATAAGAGAGAGGCTGACCATTGACCGGCAGCACGGTGGCGTTCAGGACGAACGCCTGGGCAGTGTTGGGAGTTAAGCACGCGCTACCAACCACGTTCACGATCTTCTTATTCTGGAAGGCGCCTCCGCTCAACCGCGTATCGAGTACACGGCAAGGCGCCACCGGGTACAACGACAGACCGCCAGTTCCCGCTGGAGCGAAATAGCCGTTTACGTCGATGACCAGATTCGTACTGTTGCTGGCCGGATAGAAAGCGGTGGTCCCGTTGCTGCCGGCCGCGACGATGGCGGCGTTGGCAACCAGGGTACCGGTGGGGTTGTTAAGGGTTGAGACCAGGGGCATCGTCTGACCCTGAGGCCACACAGTCAGATAGTTGAGGGGACCAGTGGTGGGCACAACGGTAAGGTTCAAGGAGTAGGCAACGGCAGTACTTGGAAGCCCGCAGGTTCCGGCAAGATGGAAGTCTGTTTCCTGACCGGCAGTAAGAGGCGATCCAAGCCGGGTATCCACGGCGCGGCATTGGGTTAACGGATAGAACTGCAGGGTCTGGGCCCCAGGCGTGGAGAAGTATCCGTTTACATCGACCAGCACATCGGTTGTGTCGCTGGCATAGAAGTTCACCGCGTTGCTCGCACCAGCGGGCACGATCACCGCGTCCGCTTTGTTTCGTCCGTCGGGTGAGTTCATGGCGCTGGAAGTCGGCAAAGCCTCCCCGGCTGGCCAAACCGTGAGATAGCCCAAGTACCCGTTGTGAGGAAGCACGGTCACGTTCATGGAATAGGCAGTGGCAGTCGACGGGATGCCGCACAAACCCGCGGGGGTTACAGGGTAGGTTGTGCCACCCTGGAAGGATCCGGTCACGCGTGTATCCAGCACGCGGCATTCAGTGACGGGCGCGAACTGATAGGACGCTCCATTCTGGACGAAAACGCCAGTCGCAGAAGTGTTCTTCAGCATCGTGAAAGTGCAGGAAGTTCTCTGCCCCGTTGCAAGGTCCGGTCCATCCGCTGAAGCTCGATCCCGAGTCAGCGGCCTCGTGCAAGGTCACAGGTGAGAAAGACAAATACGGGTGGCTACACGAGCCGCCGTTAACGGGTTGATTGTTGTGGCAACCGATGTACCCATCTGTGCTGGTGACCGTCCCGGATCCAGACGTAGAGACGGTCAGGGTATAGGTCGCCTGGGTGAAGGTCGCGGAGGCCACTCGAGCCTGGCTCATGACGAGGGTGCAGGGGTTTGAACTACCATAACTGGCGCAGTCGTTGCCCCACGAGGCGAAGTTGTAACCTTGCGCGGGAGTCGCGGTCAAGGCTGTCTGCGCCGGTGGGGTGGTAATCGCAGAAGGCCAACTACAAGTGTTGGAAGGAGGACAAACGATATGTCCGTCCGCACTGGTTATGGTTCCGTGACTTGGTAGATTCACCGTTAACGAAGCGTTAAAGGTGGCGGTAACAGTAGTAGCTGTCGTCACGGTCACGACACAATTGCCGGTCCCACTACACCCGCCTCCGCTCCAGCCGGCGAAAACGTAACCAGGCAATGGGGTGGTGGCCTTCAGGGTCACGGTATCGTTGTAGTTGTATGTTTTGGTGCAAGTGTTGGTGCAATTCGCGTTCGGTGGGGTGAAATTAACCTGGCCCTGACCGTTGCCGGCGAACTGGACGGTGAGCGGGTAAGTAGCGCCAGCCTCGTTGATGTAGTAGGTTGCCGATCCGAACGTATCGGTGAACGTAATGAAAGTACTTCGAGGGCCCATGGTGTTAGCGTCAACCGTGAAGTTCGCCGTTCCTGAGGTCGTATTATTAGTGCCACAGAAGCTGCCCGTGCAGTGTACCCATCCTGTTCCCGACGAATCGATCGTTACATGCCAGGTAACCGTGCACGGGTAAGGGACTAATTGTACTGAAATGTAGGCTGGGCCTCCGCTGCTGGAATAGTTGGCAGTGAACGGCGGCGTCTGGCTGAAGGGAGACCAAGTGACAGTTGGTGTACAGCTTTGAGCATGGGCTGCCCCCGAACACAGCAGCGTGATTACGAAAATTCCTGTTAGAGCATAAAACCATTTTTTTGTCATAGCACTCCATCCGGCTTGGTCTAACCAGCGATGATTGGTTTGAACAGAAAGGTTGCCGCAGGCAGAGTAGAAGGCGCCACCACACACAATGTGGTACATCGCAAGTAAAAGCAAGCCACAAAGGTGCTGAAATCTAGAATTTATTTGGAATTTATCGGATGGCTCACTTCAATAAATACTATCTTTTGTCGTAAAGCTAAAAAGGAAAACCACAGCATTCGGGCCTCTTTTGGCGGGGGGCTGAGTTTTCCGACTCGTCATTCTGACTTTCCGCAGCCCAGCGAAAAAGCGGGTTCCTCGGGTTTCGCGTTTTCGAAACCCGGGAGTGTACGATATTTAACCTGTAAGGCTGTCTCGGCTTCTAGCTACCTCATCGCTAACCTAGGTCTCGAAACCGCTAGACCTGGGCACACGTGTTGAGTTATGCAACGGAGCGGGTTTACAAGGAAATGACTGAGCCGAGACCTGAGCCATCCGCCCTGCACGAAAACCATCACGCGACCGACCGGAAACTCCTATATGCAAAAGCAAGTCCACATGCCGGAGTCTGCTTCCAATTTACAGTTGCCGCTGCATTCGCCCGCTACGCAGCCGTTTTGCCCACCAAGGAATACCGAAGGCTGCCCTTCGATTCTTGCTTTTCCAAAAGCGTTGATCAGTTCCTCGCGCGAGCCGGCAACCAGATATTTCTTTCCCTGAATGGTTTCAACTTTGTAGCCCCAGCGAGTTATGAGAATAGGCATGCCATTTTCATCACGCTCGGCGCCTTCGATCATCTTCTCCCACAGTGCACGCGACCCTGCATCCATTAGAACTCTCCCTATATTGACTTCGTTCCGTTCGCCTAAATGGCGGCTTGCATAATATCAGGTACTCATATCCGGCAAACCGGTGGTCCACCTCTCCAGCCCATCGTGACAAGTTTATTTTTGCAGCTCGAATCAAGTCGGTGCCCCGGCTTTCGCGATGCCCGAAACCCGGGAGAGTACGATAGGTCCCTGTGAGAACCGGTTCGGCTCCTAATAAGGTCCATAACAACTCCATCTCTGCAATATCCCGCGATCGCTGGCAGTTCGCCGCCGGTGCGGCCGCCATCGTACTTCTCTTCGCGTACCTCCAGTTTCGGACCCCTGACATCTGCTGCGGCGACTTTGACGGCTACTACCACATTCGCTGGGCCCGCATGCTCTGGGAGGGACTGTATTCCTTTCATTTTCCGCCCACTTTCCGCGCGTTGCCGCTCACCACGCTGGCCCCTCAAAGATTCGCCGATCAGTATCTGCTGTTTCACTTGTTGCTGATGCCGTTCACCTGGTTCGGTAATTTGCCGGCAGGCGCGAAGTGGGCCGCCATCTTCTTCGCCAGCGCGGCGGTCATCTCGTGTTTCTGGCTACTGTGGCGCTATCGCGTGCGCTACCCGCTGCTCTGGCTGATGGCCTTTTTGTCGTCGTCCTCCGTTTTCCTGGAGCGCATGAATATGACCCGCGCGCCCAGCATCTCCCTGGTCTTCCTCATCGCGGGAACGTTTCTGTTCTTTGAGCGCCGATATCGCTGGCTCGCCCTTGCTGGTTTCCTCTACGTGTGGACTTACAACCTGTTCATCCTGCTCGGCTGTATGGCGTTGCTCTGGATGGCCGTCGTCTGGTGGAGCGAGCGGCGAGTCGAACTGGCAGCGGCCGGCTGGACGTTCGGCGGCATTCTCGCCGGCTTGGTGATCAATCCCTACTTCCCGCGTAACTTGCATTTGTTCTGGGAGAACCTGACATCGAAGGCGGCCGTTTCTCCCGGCGCCGGCTCGGAATGGTATGCCCTACCCAGCTGGTTCCTGCTGCTGTCCTCGTTCGTCGCATTTGCCGCGATGGCGATTGGCTATCTCGGAGTTGGTTACCTGGGGGCGACCGCGGAGCGAGAGAAACTTCAGCGACCGCTGTTTCTGATGGTGTTCGCGACCGTACTCCTCATCGCGACCACGCGCTCCAAGCACTTTCTGGAATATTGGCCGGCTATCGCCATAATCTTTGCGGCGTTCACCCTTCAGGCTGTCTGGGATGCGAAGCCAAGTGGCAAGCCCCGGCGACCGCTTCTGCTGGCGTTGGTCACGGTGAGCCTATTCGTGTCATTGGTGTATCAGGTGAGGTTAGCCACGCTGGAGATGCAATCTCCTATTCCCGCTGATCAGTACGCAGCAGGCGCCGAATGGCTGCGGGTCAACGTGCCTGCGGGAGAGACTGTCCTGAATGTCAACTGGGACGATTTTCCCAAGCTCTTCTACTATGACTCCACCCGGCCTTACGTGTCGGGGCTCGACCCTATGTATCTGGCCGACGCCAACCCGGAGCTGGCACTCCAGTACGACCAGATCAGCGCCGGCCACCTGGAGAACCTGGGCAAGACCTTGCCCGCTCGTTTCGGCGCCCATTATGTGTTTGCCGGAAGGCCGCTGCCGGCTACCTTCCTGGTTCGCGCTCGGATGACTGGCCAGCTCGAAATCGTCTATCAGGATTCGCAGTGCGTGATTCTGAAGGCAGTCGACACCGAAGAAGATAGGAATTGATACAGAAGAAAAAGCTGGTGCCCCAGGTTCACATCCGTATGAGGGACACTAACCTGGGCGGGTGCCCCACATCTCGCGGGTTTCGAGACGTGGGATACGTGAGTCAACATTTCCCGGGTCTCGAAGAGCGCGAGACCCGGGGCACCCAAATTGAATTGGGAAGACCACAAAGCTGTGGGCAGGGAATTATTTGGCGGAGGTCTGTGCCGCCCCTAGGCTCCTGAGTTCCGCCGCTAAACGTCGGCTGCGTCCGACCGGTCCGGATGGTCGGTCCAGTCCTCATCGCTGCTGGCTTTGGAGCGCGTCGGCATCATCAGAGCCGCCGCCTTGCACGCCGCCTGCTCCGCCTCGCGCGCCAACTCCAGGCTTCTATACACGTACTCCCCTTCAGCGTGGATAGTCTCGCTATGAACCGCGGTACCGTTTACTTCATTGGTTTCCATCAGACGGATCTTTATGTAAAAGGCCATGTATGTCTCCAACAATATCTGTGATTTCTGGCGTCACCGTTCGGTGAAGGGCGGGCGAGAAACAAAGGCGCTTGCGCCAAAGCCTACCGTATCTGTCGCGATCGCCACGCGGCAGTGATAGCTCTCACCCCTGCCAGTGACGAACGCCGAGAGGCGAAGCGAGTAGGAAATGGAGACGTTCCATCCATCAACGTTTTGCGTCAGGTATAGCGATCCTTCGCTGACGCGCAGATCACACGGAACGTACATTGTTTGGTTTTAAGCTGTCATCTTGTGGGCGAAGGACCGCTATCCGCGCCATCGCCCGTACAGTGGCGCGGTGCTTGGTGGCCGGACGTCCAGCACAACCCGTCCTGGCGTGGCACTCAACCAGGTCCGTAACCCACACGTCCCAAAGCCGGTTGCAACTTCGGGAACCTTTTCTTATCCTTCTCGTATTAACAGGTGGAGGGTATATGTACTGCAACTTCTGCGGCAAAGTAATCCAGGACGACGCGAATGTATGCGCCTATTGTGGCAAGCGGATCGGCTCGGTGGAAAGCCGCCGCAAGCTCATGCGCTCCCGGACGAATCGCAAGATCGCCGGCGTCTGCGCCGGATTCGCCGAGTACTTCGATCTCGACGTGACCGTGGTTCGCGTGGTGTGGCTCATCGTAGCTCTGTTTGGCGGGGGCGGCTTGCTGGCTTACATCATCGCCTGGATCGTCATGCCCGAGGAGCCCTCGATGCGGCGGTCTCATCGCCGGTCACCAGTCCTCAGCCCTACCAAGGTTCGTAATCCCAGCCGCAGCGCATAGCAAAAGGGGAGGCGACTCCCCTTTTGTATGATTGCGTCTATGCCCACCCTGCGCAGCTCCGATGCCCAACTCTTTTACCAGGTTAACGGCAGCGGTCCGGCCGTGGTTCTGCTGCACCCGTTTCCCCTGAACCACCATTTCTGGGTGGGCATCGTGCCGCAGCTCGCCTCACGCTACCGGCTCATTGTGCCCGACCTGCGGGCCCATGGCGACTCCGAGGCGGGCGATGGCCCCGTCACCATGGCCAAGCTGGCCGCCGATCTCAGCGCGCTCTGCCGCGAAGAAAAGATCGCCCGCGGCATCTTCGTCGGTGTCTCCATCGGAGGCTATGCGCTGTTCGAACTCTGGCGCCGTTCGCGCGAGCAAATCGCCGCTCTGGTGTTGGCCAACACCCGCGCCGGCGGCGAAACCGCCGAGGGTCGCAACAACCGCCTCGGGCTCGCCGATAAGGTTTTGCGTGAGGGAACTGCCGGCTTCATCGAAGACATGCTGCCCAAACTGATGGCCCCGGCCACCATGAACAACCGTCCTGATATCGTCGACGCCGCCCGCGTAATGATGCAAACCATGTCCCCGCAGGACATCGCCGCCGTACAGCGCGGCATGGCCGACCGCCCCGACTCCATCGCTACGCTCAAGACCATCGACGTCCCCACACTGGTGATTGCCGGCGAAAATGACAGTGTGCCGCTCTCCGAAGCCGAACTGATACACCGCCAGATTCCCGGCAGCCGCCTGCAGGCCATTCCCCGCGCCGGCCATTACGCGGCGCTTGAGCAGCCGGAAGCATTCGGCCATCTGTTGCGCAATTTCCTCGAAACCTTACCGCGGCAGTAGATTTCCCAGTTGTGACCGACATCACCAATCCCGCCGCAATGTCTTGGATAAAATCGGGATGTCATGCTGGATGTTTATCTTGTACCTGCCAACACCGTGATCACCGCCAAAGGTGATAGCGAAGCCTTCGACCTGAGCCCCGCTGGAAGCCGCGTTTTTCTGCTGACCCTCACCATCTCCGCCATGGTCGAGCAGGAGGGAATCGACATCACCTTGTTCACCTCAGCGGATGGCACCACGTGGGAGGCCACCCCCGCGGGCTCGCTGAACCAGAAGTTCTACGTGGGGGACTATCCACTGCTGGTGGATCTGTCTGCCCAGCCGGATGTGAAGTTTGTGCGCGCCCACTGGGAGGTCAGTCGCTGGGGACGCGGCTCGCTGGAGCCCCGCTTCGAGATCGCCCTGCGCCTGCGTGAAGTGTCTCTGGAAGCGCTGCGCGAAGCCGAGGCCGAAGCGCACACCCGCTCGTTCTAACCACACTCTCAGGTGTCCAGTGAGCGCTCACCACGGAGACACAGAGGTCACGGAGTTTTATCCTTACTAGGATCTGTCCGTCACTAAGATCTGTCCGTCGCGAGTTCCCATTTCCTAATTTACCCGCGATGAAATAAGACTTGAACTTGCACTCCTCCGTGCTCTCTGTGCCTCTGTGGTGAACATTCTCGTCGCCAGTTAAACGCATACAAAAAGCGATGCTCCGGACGGAACATCGCTTTCTGTGTTTCCAAAATGTGAATCAGCCGCGGTGCAACTATCTGTACCCGCTAACTGATAGACGCGAGACGCTACGCCGCCCGCGGACCCGAATACGCCGGCACAACCTCAGACTTCCGGGCCGCTTGCTCCGATAACATCTTCATCTCGTTCCAGTCATAAGCAAACTCCTGCCCGCAATCCAGGCAAACCACGTAGGTTCCCGTTACCGCCGCCGCAGCACTGCGGCGCACCTTGCCGCGCACCGTAATTGGGAAGCTGCAGCGCTTGTGCGAACAACCGAACATTCTGTCCAGGATCCCCATGACTTCCTCCTCCGCCCCGGCGAGCCGCGATCATCGCTGCATTCACCGGGCTGGCCCGGTAACCGGAGTACACTCGGCTACCCAGACTTGGATTCCAGTTTGTCCAAAAAGGTTTCGTGCACATCTGTCGCGCACTTTGTGGCATTCCTGTAAACGAACTAGCCTCAGGCCGTTGCCCGCCGTGTTGCCCGGCGCCTTCCGTGCCGTCGCAACAGCTATAATCAGATTGCTTTGCTACAACTTATGCGCCCGCTCTTCATACGTTGGTTTGTGCTGCTGGCCGCCTTGGCGTGCGCACCGTGTGCCCTCGGCCAAGCCCTCCCCGGAACCCAGACTTTAATGGTGATGCCCTTCGAGAACCAGTCCAGCGCCCCCGGCCTGGAGTGGATCGGCGAGTCCTTTCCCGAGGTGCTTTCCCAGCGCATGGCCTCGCAGCACCTGTTCGTCGTTGCCCGTGAAGACCGCGTCTACGCCTTCGACCACTCCGGCATCCCCATGACCGTGCTGCCCTCGCGCGCCACCATCTACCGCGTCGCCGAGCAGATGGACGCCGACTTCGTGGTGATGGGCAGCTATACCTATGACGGCAAAGTCTTCGGAGCCAAGGCCCAACTCCTCGACATGAAGAAGCTGCACCTCTACCCACCGGTGGAGAGCAGCGGCCCGCTCAGCAACCTGATCGACCTGCAAACCATGCTGGCCTGGGAGCTTCTGCAGCAGATGCCGGTTCACCCCACAGTTACCCGCGACCAGTTCTTGAAGGCTTCAGCTCCGATTCGCCTCGACGCCTTCGAGAACTACGTGCGTGGCATTCTGACCACCAGCCATCAGCAGAAAGTCCACTACTTCCGCGACGCCATTAAGCTGAACCCCAACTACACGCTGGCCATGTTCCAGTTGGGCAAGACCTACTTCGACAATCACGAGTACGAATCGGCCGCATCGTGGCTCTCGCGCGTGCCCAAGGGCTCCGGCGTCACCGGCGAAGCCAACTTCCTGCTCGGTATGTCGGAGTTCTACCGCGGCAACTTCGACAAGTCCTATGCCGCCTTCACCTACCTGGCTTCGCTGTTGCCCCTAACCGAGGTCTATAACAACATCGGCGTGGTCGAGTCTCGCCGCGGCCATCAGGCTTCGGCAGTGCAGTACTTCTCCAAGGCCGTGGCCGCCGATCCCAAGGACGCTGACTACCGCTTCAACCTGGCGGTCGCCTACTACATGAACGGCGACAACGCCGCTGCCGGACGCCAACTAAAAGACGAACTGGCGCAGCGTCCCAATGACAGCGAAGCCAAGTCGCTCCAGGATCTGATCAACCGTGGTGTGCCGCCTCCCACCCAGGCTGCCGCTTTGCCCGCGGGAGTCGTGCCTAACAACGCGCTGCTGCCGTCGAACCAGTTGCACGTGCCGCTGGAGCGCATCAAGCGCAACTATGACGAGGCTTCCTACCGTCAGCTCGAGATGGAGATCAAGAACTTCGACGAAGCGAGGCTGGCCAAGGGCGATACTCACATCCACTCCGCTTACCACGTCGATCGCGGCAAAGAGCTCGTAACCGAAAATCAGCCCGACCTGGCCGAGAAGGAATTTCGAGACGCCATCGCCGCCGACTACAACAATGCTGCGGCACACGCCCAACTGGCCATGCTGCTGGAGAAGAAGGGCGACACCGCCAACGCGCGCGCCGAAGCCCAGACGTCGCTGCGCTTGAAGCCGAATGTCGACGGCCTGCTGGTTCTCGCGCGGCTCGACCTGAAGCAGAACCAGGTGCAGTCAGCTTCGGGCGAGGTTGATCGGGCCTTGGCGCTGGAGCCGGCCAACTCCGCCGCGCTCGCCGTAAAACGTGATATCGCTGCCCGCAAAACGGGTTCACAATAGGACTGGAACAACCCTCCGGAAGGAGGCCACATGTCTGGAATTCGTGTCGCTCTCAGTTGCTGCCTCGTCGTCCTGCTTACCTCGGCCTGTGCCTTCGCTAACAGCGTGGTCAAAATTCGGGTAGACGACACCATCCAGCCCATCAGCGCTGAGTATGTCGATCGCGCCATCGAACGCGCCCGCCAGACCAACGCCGACGCCGTCCTGATCGAGCTGCGCACCCCCGGCGGCCTGGTGGACTCCACCCGCGACATCATCGCGAAAATTCTTGCCTCCCCCGTGCCCGTCATTATTTATGTCGCGCCCACCGGCGCTAACGCCGCCTCCGCCGGATTCTTCATCCTCGAATCGGCCGACGTCGCGGCCATGGCCCCCGGCACCAACACTGGCGCCGCGCACCCGGTCATTCTCGGCGGCGAAAAAATGGACGACGTGATGAAGGCCAAGATGGAGAACGATTCCGCCGCCTTCATGCGGTCTTTTGTCGGTCCGCGCGGCCGCAACGTGCAGCTTGCCGAGAGCGCCGTCCGCGAATCGAAATCGTGGACTGACCAGGAAGCCTTGCAGCAACACCTGATCGACATCGTCGCCAAAGATCAGGACGACCTCTTTCGCCAGCTCGATGGCCGCACCGTGAAGCGCTTCGACGGCAAGCAGGTTAAGTTGCACCTGATCGGCGCGCAGGTGGAAGAGCTGCCCATGACCCTGCGCCAGCGCATCCTCGACTTTCTGCTTGATCCCAACATCGCGTTCCTGGTGCTGGCGGTTGGCGCCATCGCGCTTTATGCCGAGTTCAACCACCCGGGCGCCATCGTGCCCGGCGTGGTCGGCGTCATCTTCATTCTGCTGGCGCTTTTCGCGCTGAATCTGCTGCCTACGCGCTATGCCGCATTCACGCTGATTATTGCCGCCTTCGTAATGTTCGTGCTGGAGGCGAAGTTCATGACCCATGGCATCCTCGGCCTGGGCGGCATCGCGCTGCTGACCATCGGCGGATTGCTGCTGGTCGATGGCCCCATCCCGCAGATGCGCGTGAATATCTGGACGGCCCTGGGCGTGAGCATTCCCTTCGGCATCATCACGGTCTTCCTGATGAGCATCGCCATCCGCGCCCGCCGCAATAAAGTCGTCACCGGATTGCAGGGCATGATCGGCGCCATCGGCGAAGCGCGCACCGACATCGACCCGGAAGGGAAGGTGTTCGTGGTAGGCGAGCTGTGGAACGCCCATGCCCGTTCCCGGGTAGCGGTAGGTGAACAAGTCATCGTTCGCAAAGCAGAAGGGCTGGAGCTGGAAGTGGAGAAGCAGTAAGCAGAGGCACAAGCAGTCAGCGACTAGCAACTGGCTGTCAGCCATCAGCTGTCAGCATTCAGCACTCACCAATCAGCATGTCAGTCGTGCAGACCGAGCAACTTTGTCATCCTAGCAGCCAGCGAAGGACCCCTGACACCCGGAAAGACACTGCCGACCCAAGCGTACACCGAAGTACTTGCGGCTTGCCGGACATAGCACAGCTGGCAACCGGCAGCTGAAAGCTGAGACGCTAACTCTGTTGCTAACTTGGGTTCCTCTCCACATGAGCCTACAATCCGCAGTAGTACCCGTTCTACACTTCTGAGTAGCTGGGAGGCACCTCGTGCCTGGTATTGCTGGCATCGTTGTCATTGTTATCCTCGCCCTTTACATCATTAACTCGGTAAAAATTTTGGCCGAGTATGAGCGAGGTGTGATTTTCCGTCTCGGCCGCCTGCTGGGTGTGCCGAAAGGTCCGGGCATCATTCTGGTTTTTGCGCCTCTGGATCGCATCGTGCGTATCTCGCTGCGCCAGGAAGCGCTGGAAGTTCCGCCGCAGGACATCATCACTCGCGACAACGTCACCTTGAAGGTGAACGCCGTCATCTTTCTGCGGGTGATCGATCCCAACAAGGCGGTGGTCGCGGTTTCGAATTACATGTACCAGACGTCGCAGTTTGCGCAGACGACCCTGCGCTCGGTGCTGGGCGAAGTCGATCTGGATGAATTGCTGGCCCATCGCGAGAAAATCAACTTGCGGCTGCAGTCGATCCTCGATCAGCACACCGATCCCTGGGGCGTGAAGGTGACCAACGTCGAGGTGAAGCAGGTTGACCTGCCTGAAACGATGACGCGCGCCATGGCCAAGCAGGCCGAGGCGGAACGCGAGAAGCGCTCGAAGATCATTCACGCCGAGGGCGAATTCGCCGCGGCCCAGCGCCTGATCGATGCCGCGCACCTGCTGGCGAGCGAGCCCACCAGTATTCAGTTGCGTTATTTGCAGACGTTGACCGAGATCGGCGTGGAGAAAAATACGACCATCATCTTCCCGGTGCCGGTGGACTTACTGGCTGGTTTGCAAAACTTGATCAGGGCGGACACAGTGAACGCTGCGAAGATTGGCAGTTTGTCGGCCCCGACAAGGACTGAGAGAGAAAGCGCGAGCGGGAACATTCCGTAAGATCGACCGGCACGTTTTCTGCCGGACGGCGTAGATGCAGGCCGAAAGGCCGGCTCTATTTCACCAACGAGGTTTAGCTGTGCACACAATGGCATCAACGGACGATACCGAAATAACGTTAGGCGTCGGCAAGCTGCTGGGACTGTTCTTCCTGCTGGCAGCTATCTGCGGCGTGTTCTTCTCCATCGGCTATTCGTTGGGCAAGAGCTCGGGCCGCGAGCAGGCGCTGAACGACCAGCCCGCACAGGTAAGCCCCGCTGCCGATCTCTCGCCGACCTCTTCGGCGGCTAGCGAAAACAAGCCCTCGGCTGCCGTCACCATGAAGTCGGAAGCGCCGGCCTCCTCCGCTGATGACTCCACCACGACCGCCGAGCCCGGCAAGCTGACCTTCTACAAAGCGGTGCAGCAGAATGGATCGGCGGACACCCCGACCGAGCCTGCGCCAAACCCGACTACGAAGACCGCAACCGCGAAGTCCGTAGCCGTTGAAACCACCACGACCACCACCTCGGTGACCAGCGCTGCTCCAGCGACCGCCGCGGCCAAGACGCCGTCGACCGTTCTTTCTCACACTTCGCCCGTGACCGGCCCGGGAACGATCGTCGTTCAGATCGCCGCCGTCTCGCGTGAAGATGACGCCGTCTCGCTGGCTGGCGCGCTGCGCAAGAAGAACTACAACGTGTTTGTGGTGAACAATCCGGTAACCAACGACAAGCTCTATCACGTGCAGGTAGGACCCTTCGCCACGGTAGCCGAAGCGGAAGCGATGAAGGCCAAACTGGTGGCGGAAGGGTATAACCCGATTATTAAAAAATAGCTATCAGCACTCAGCCATCAGCGATCAGTCTTGCGCAGGTGTCTTGTGCGAACCCGCCGTTGACACCGGGCATTTAACCCAGGTTCAAACATCGACCACAAGTGCTGTCGTTCTGAGCGCCAGCGAAGGACCGCTGTCACCGCCAGAACTGCCGACTGTAGCAGTTTTCGCTGACACTCAGCAGAACTCCTCAAGGTCGTTTGCAGAACAAGCTACTTGCTAATTACCAACTGCTAATTGCCGCTTTACTCGTACCGCAGCGCCTCGATCGGATCCAGCCGTGACGCTTTGATGGCCGGTAGCATCCCGCTCACCAGTCCCACCAGCGCCAGAATCACCGTGGCAATCACCACAATCGTCGGATCGATGATCAACTGAATGTCCGCTGCGGTGGCGTTCTTGGCCACCGCGCTATAAAACGTCAGCCGCCCTACGCCCAACGACACCGCGTACGCCAGGATGATCCCGGCAATGCCTCCCACGAATGTAATGGCCATCGCCTCCGCCAGGAACTGAAACAGGATGTGGCTGCGCCGCCCGCCCAGCGCTTTCTCCACCCCAATCTCGCGGGTGCGCTGCGTCACCGACACCAGCATGATGTTCATCAGTCCTACCCCGCCGATGCCCAGCGTCAGCGTGCCGATGAACGCCAGCAGCACCTGCAGCCCCGCGGTGATGATCTGGAATTGCTTCAGCTGCTTCATCATGTTGAAGACGAAGATGGCCCGCTTATCGTCGGGCTTAAAGTTATATTGCTGCGCCAGCGCCCCGCGTACCTGCCGCTCCACCAGTTCCGAATCATTGCCTTCGTACGAAAGCCAGATGCCGTCGAGGAAGTGCGTGTCCTTGAAGTCGCTCATGGTCGCGAAGGGCACATAGATGGTCTTGTTGACGCTGTCATCGCCCTCCTGCATATGCGGCGACAGCACCCCGATCACTTGGTAGCTCACGCCGCCAATGCGAATGTGCTGCCCGATGGCGTATTCGCCGGAGAACAGCTTCAGCTTGGCGTCCGAGCTGATGACCGCGACCCGCGCGCGCGAGGCTTCGTCGTCCGTATTCAGCAGACGTCCTTCGCCCAGCTTCAGCGCCTGGATCTGGAACATGTTGGCGTACACTCCATCGACCGGCAGGGTGTAGGTGCGAACGTCGTGCTGCACGTTGACCTGCTTCTCCGCCATGGGTGTGATGCGATTGATCAGCGGCGCCGCTGCTGTGATGCGGTCAATGTCGTCCAGAGTAAACTTGATCTGCGTGCCGGCCTTCTGCCCTCCGGCCTGCTGCGAGGTACGGCCGGGAAACACGCCGATGATGCGCGTGCCCCAATTGGCGAAGATCACTTCAATGGCGCGGCCGAATCCTGCTCCGTAAGCCAGCAGCAACACCACCGTCGCGATACCCCAAGCCATGCCGAGCATGGTCAGCGTGGTGCGCCGACGGTTGAACCGCATTGCCTCGTAAGCTTGCGATAGCAGATCTCGTAACATACTTCCAGCCTTTCGCTTAGTTGCCTTGAGCTCTTCGCTCTTAGCCCTTCGCTCTTCGCCAGACTAGCTACCAGCCACTAGTTACTGACGACTGACCACTGGCAAACTTCTGGTTGTCATCCTGAGCGCCAGCGAAGGATTGCAATTCCCATCAGAATTGCCGGCGGTAGTGGTCCTTCGGTCCCGCTCAGCATGACGCCGCAAGGTCTAGCGAAAAGCGAACAGCGAACAGCGGCTCTTCCCCTACTCCGACCGCAACGCATCCACCGGTTGCAACATCGCAGCCTTGCGCGCGGGATAAATCCCCGCCACCGTTCCCGCCAGAGCCAACGTCCCTATCGCCAGTGTGGCGGACATAAACGACATGGTGGGTGGATCAAAGCCCGGCACTTGGCCCACGCCGCTCATCGCCGCCATTAGCGCTGCCGCGCCCGCCATACCAATGCCTCCGCTCAACAGCGTAAGGAACGCGCCTTCCAGGAAAAATTGCAGCAGGATGCTGCGGTTGGTCGCGCCCAGCGCTTTGCGCAAGCCAATCTCGCGGGTGCGCTCGCTCACGGCCACCAGCATGATGTTGACGATGCCGATTGCGCCCAGGGTCAGCGTCACCAGGCCGACTCCGCCGAGAAATATGTCCATCACATCAAAAATCTTGCCCACCGTCTCCGCATTCTTGATGGTGTCCCAGTCTTCGAAGGCGTCTTCATCGTGCCAGTCGAACTGATGATTGCGGGCGATGATCTTGCGCACCTCGTCCCTCGCCAGGGCGTGTTCGTTGCGCACCCGTGGACGGTAGTTGATAAACGAAATCGCTTGTTCCTGCCCGTCTTTTATGAGTGGGAAGAATTGCCGCATGGTAGTAAACGGCAGGAAGACGCGATTGTTGGTGGAGTTGTCATCGCCATGCCCCACCCGCTGCACCACGCCGATCACCTCGAAGCGAATTCCATTCAGCAGAATCGTGTTGCCTACCGCCGGACGGCCAGGGAAGAGGTTTTTCAGCATCTCATCGCCGATGACGGCGACCATGCGCTTCTGCGATTCGTCATCTTCATTCAGCCAGCGTCCCGCAGCCAGCGGTAGATAGCGGATAGTGTTGTAGTGCGGTGGCACGCCGCTGACTTCGCCGTTCGTGTTGCCGTAGTCGCTGACCTCGCGGATGTCCATGCGCGACAGTACCGGTGACGCGGCCCGCACGTGGGGCGCTTCCTGCAAAACGTCGTGGTAATCCTCGTCGGTCAGGTTATAGCTGCGGCCGGAGCTCATGTTGCCGGCCACCGCCGGAGCCCGCCCCGGAAATACGAACATGATGTCTTCGCCCAGCGAGTTCAGTTCGCGTCGGTTACCCGAACGAAAGCCTTCTCCTAGACCCACCAGCAGCAGCAGCGAACCTACCCCCCACGCAATCCCGAACATGGTCAGGAAAGAACGCAGCTTGTGCGCCCACAGGGTGCGCAACATCTGCCGCAATATCTCGAAAAACATCATGGGACGCGTGACCTGTTGTCGCCCTACAGCGACGGAAACCACCTGCTCCGATATACGCGAACGTGCTCACCTTGGTTCCGGCGAAGCTCCTCGCTCTCTCCATTGGACACGAATAAGTCGCGAAACGATAGGACCTTACGTAGAAATTGAGACCGGCGGCACTGGCTTGATTCAAAGTTGATGAAAATTGCGGATAAGGCCGTCCCGCCCGCCAAATGCCAGCCAGAATTGTTTATAGTAGAGGTAATGCATCAGGCCGCGGCGCGAGTCGCGGTGGAATGTAAATTTTATCTGGGTTGAGGAGTCAAGTACGATGCCGAAAGCACCACGGGACAAAGCCAGCGCCACGCCAAAGAAAGCGATCCGCAAGACCGCAGCTAATACGGAAGCTGTTCCTTCCGTTGAAGTTAGCAGCGGTTCCAACGGTCATAACGGAAATGGCGTGCACAGCGAGAACGCTACTGTCGCTGCTGTCCCAGCCGCAGTTACCACCCCCGCAGTTGCCGAAGTCAAAGCCCCGTTCAATCGCGCTAACCACACCGAAGTGTCTGATTTGGAAGATCGTATCCGCGCTCGTGCCTTTGAAATCTACCTGGAACGTGGCGGAAACGGCGGTTCGCCGGAGCAGGACTGGTTGCGCGCCAAGCAAGAGCTGAGCGTGCTGCAATAATCTTTCGATGAGAAAAAGATAACCAGCTGGTTACCCGGCCATGGGAGTCGTGTCGGTGCGTGCCGTGATGTCGGCACGCCGTGGCACTCGCTCGGGCACACTCGGATAAACCAAACGGAATGAGCGCCTTCGCGACCCTGTCTTGGCTCTCACGACGTAGTCTTTCATGCCTGAGGCGACCTTTCGGTCGAATATCTTGGAGCAGAGGACGCAGCTCGTTCGTTTTCCGTCACAGGTTTTGGATGCCGCCATGGCCGAATAGCCTCTATAATCGTTGAGGCCTGTTACCGTGCATTCACCAGACGCGCCGCAGTACGATCCTTCAAGGCCAGACAGGGATACCGGCACTCTGAAACACGTCCTGCTCATCGACGATAACGCCTTGCAACTGCAAGTCCGCGAAACGATTCTGCGAAGCGAAGGTTTCCACGTCTCGATCGCCACCACGGCGGAGAGCGCCATGGCTAGTCTGTGGGTTTTACGTGAGCAGATCGGCGTTGTCGTCACCGATCACGTGATGCCCGGCTGCAGCGGCTCCGAGTTGGTGCGGCAAATTCGTGCTGTCAGCCCTGGGCTTCCCATCATCGTCTTGAGCGGCATGGCCGAAGCCGAGGCTGAGTATCAGGGACTCAATGTTTCCTTCCGGGCCAAGCCGTTTCCTCCTCCCGAGTTGATCGCGCTGGTGCGCGCCGGCATGGATCAGGCCGAGCGCCATCAGGGCGCAGCCTGAGCGGTTACCGCGTTCCCACTTTTCCGCACCACGTCCTCTACCTTCCCGTATGTGACTAAAGTCACATGGCGTTGTGCCTACGCAAGAGTTATTCTTGAGACACAGTACGCGGTCGATGGACCGCCCCTGGTAAGGAGTTGGTTCGATGTCTGAGCAGGGACGCAGGTACGCACGTTTCGGCGCGGTGATGGTGGTTATCATTTGCGCGCTTGGCTATCTCGCCTACACCGGCGTGCAGGACAGCAAGAGCTACTACGTCACCATCAAGGAACTGAACGGCATGGGAGACGGCGCCTATAGCAAGCGCCTGCGCGTCGCCGGCAACGTTCAGCCCGGCTCCATCAAGCGCAACGGTACCCATCTGGAATTTCAGCTGGTCGAACTGGATCGCACCCTGCCGGTGGTTTACAACGGTACCGAAGCTCCGCCTGACACCTTCAAGGACAACGCGCAAGCCCTGGCGGAAGGCCGCATCGGACGCGACGGCGTCTTTCACGCCACCAACATTCAAGCCAAGTGCGCTTCCAAGTACGCGCCCAAGCCGGGCGCCGCCCCGGCCAACGCGCAGAAGGCCTCGTTAACGGGAGCGCCCTCCGGCATGGGCCAGTAGTTCTTGCGAGCTCGTCCGACGGAACCGCAACCTATGGCAGGTACCCCCGACCCTCACGCCCAGCCTGTCATCGTTCTGGAAAATCTGGTGAAATTTTTTGGCCGCTTTGCCGCCCTGCGCGGCATTACGGCCAGCTTCGCCCCCGGACGCCTGTACGTCGTTCTGGGCGATAACGGAGCGGGGAAGAGCACGCTGCTGCGCGTGGTTGCCGGCCTGATGGAGCCGAGCGAAGGCAGCTTTACCCTGCTGGGCGCCAGGCGAGTCGGCGACGTCGCCCACCGCGTCGGCTACATGGGACATGCGCCGCTGCTCTACGACGAACTCAGCGGCATGGAAAATCTTCGCTACTTCGCCGGACTGTACGGCCTTCACGACGACGAGGTCGCCCGTAGCGCCATGCGCATGGTCGGGCTCGATCCCGATCTGTCGCGCCGTATCGGCCAGTATTCCCAGGGCATGCGGCAGCGCCTGTCGCTGGCCCGCGCCGTGCTTCACGATCCCGAACTCATGCTGCTCGACGAGCCGTTTTCCAACGTCGACATTCACTCCGCGCGCGAGATGGCCGCCGTGTTGGGACGCGTGCGCGATCAGGGCAAAACTATTTTCGTGGTCACACACCAGGCCACCTTGATGGAAGCCGTGGCCGACGAATTCGTCCACATGTCGCAGGGACAGATTGTCTCGCGTGAAGAAGCCGCGCGCCATTCACCCAACGCCGCTTCTGCTGAGACGACTTCCTCCGTGAGGTCCGCCCCATGACCATTGCCGGCGTGACCAGCGCGACGCTGCTGAAAGATCTACGCATGGAGTGGCGCTCCAAGGACGCCATCAACTCCATGTTGTTCTTCGCGCTGCTGGTGGTGGTGATTTTCAGCTTCGCCTTCAATCCTACCGCGGAAGAGTCGCGGCGCATTGCCGGCGGACTGGTCTGGGTCGCGTTCCTGTTCGCGGCGGTCGTCGCCTTGAACCAGACCTGGGCGCGCGAGCTGCGCAATCAGGTGCTTGACGCCTATCGCGTCTCCCCGGCGCCACCCAACGCTCTGTTCCTGGCCAAGGTGCTGGGCAATTTCCTGTTTGTGGTGGTGCTGGAAGTCCTGATGACGCCGCTGTTCGTAGTCTTTTATGAACTGCGGTCCATCGGACCGGTGTGGCAGTTAGTGGTGGTCGCTCTGCTGGGTACATGGGCCCTGGTGGTCAACGGCACGTTCTTCGCGGCGCTGTCGATTCGCACCCGCAGCCGCGAAATCATGCTTCCCCTGATGCTGTTCCCCATCACCATTCCGGCGCTGCTGGGTATGGTCGATGCCACCACGTCGATCCTCACCGGCGAAGCTTCCCCGTACTTCTGGATCAAGATGCTGTCGGTCTACGACATCGTCTTTACCGCCGTTTGCCTGCTGCTGTTCGAAGTAGTTTTGAACGCCGAATAGAGATATGAAATGCGAATAAGAAAAATCGCACCACTCGCCATTATCTTTACCCTGGCCTTGCTGGCCTACACCACCTACCTGGCGCTGGTGGTCGCTCCCACCGAGCAGACCATGGGTGATGTGCAGCGCATCTTCTACTATCACGTGCCTTCCGGGTGGGTTGCGTTCCTGTGCTTCTTCATCAACTTTGTCGCCTCGGCGATTTACTTGTGGAAGCGAAGTCCGGCCAGCGACGCCATGGCGGCGGCAGCGGCTGAGGTCGGGGTCGTCTTCTGTACCGTGTTGCTCATCACCGGCCCGCTGTGGGCGCGTCCGGTGTGGGGTATCTGGTGGACGTGGGATGCTCGCCTGACCACGACTCTGGTATTGTGGCTGATCTATGTGAGCTATTTGGTGCTGCGCCGCTTCGCCGCCGGCGGGCAAACCAATGTTCTCGCCGCCGCCTTCGCCATCTTTGGTTTCGTCGACGTGCCTATTGTGTATATGTCGATTCGCTGGTTCCGCACCCAGCATCCCTCGCCGGTGATGGGCGGGGGAGAAAATTCCGGCCTCGATCCGGCCATGCTGCACGTGTTCCTCATCAACCTGGCGGTGTTCACGGTGTTGGGGTTGGTGTTTGTCATGTTGCGTTACCGCTTGCAGATGCAGGAGCAGGCGCTGGAGTCCGCGCATGCGCAAGCCGCGCTGAAGGGAGTATCGCGATGAATCCGATTCCATTCTTGAAGGCGGCCTACATTGTGGCCTGGGTAATTTACCTGGGTTATCTCGGACGGGTACTGCTGCGGCTCCGCCGTGTAGACGCCGAACTGGACGAAATCCAGCGCGGCAAATAGGGGGGCAGGCGCGGCGTTGGCCGGGGCTACAAAGCAAGCCACCATGGGCGCATACTAATATCCTGTGACCACCGCCAACCCTACCGCCACGCCAACCCGCCCCTCCGGCTCGCTGCAGTTCCTCGGAGTAGCCACGCTCATCATGGCCGGCCTTTTCGCGATTCTCAGCGTGCCCTTCTTCGAAGGACAAATCCATGTCCTGCATGGCTGGCCCATCACCCAGGCGCAGGTCCTGCGCAGCGACGTCATCACTCAGCCATCGTCGAAGCACGACCAACTGTACGCCGCCAAGCTCCAGATTGCCTACACCGTGAACCGCCAGCGCATCACCAGCGAGCTCATCAGCTTCCAGAGCAGCGACTACCAACAGACCACCCAGCGCGCCGCCGAGTTTCCCGTTGGCAGCGAACACGAGGTCCGTTACGATCCGGCCAATCCTTCACAGGCCCGCATCGGCGCCGGATGGAACCGGCGATTCTTCGCCGTCCCCTTGATTACCCTGGGCATAGGACTGGCTTTCGCCGCGCTGGCCGTCGCTTTCTTCGTCGCCGCCCGCATGGTCCGCTCGCCTGTCTCCACGTAAAGCCGATTACGCGATCTGCTTGCCGGCTTCGGCGCCCACCGACTGATCGAACACTGACTCCACCGTGATTCTCACTACATGCCTCACCGGCGGCAAGTCCTTGGGAACCGCTTTCATCGCTTTGTAGGTTTCATCGAACAGCTCGCCCGACGACAGCACCTCCGCCGTTCCCTTAAGCTGATATCCCTTGGCGGTAGCCGCGTCCACCACCGTGACCGCGATCTTCGGGCTTTCCTTCAGGTTCTGCCGCGTCTTCAGGGAAAACAAATCGGCAAACAGCACATGGCTCTCATCCAGCAACCGGAGAGAACCCTTGGGGGTTACGTTAGGCTCGCCGTCATGCGAAACCGTTGCCACCCAGGCCAACTTGCCGGGCAGAAATTCTTGGACATGCGTGGGAATCCGTATCATGATGATGCCTTCCTTTATGAAAACCGGTGCGGGTTTGCGCCCGGACTATCCAACTAACGATGGTGGACCCCCGTGAACGGTTTTGTCTAGGACTTGACCGGTCGTAAGTCGGCCTTTGACGACCAACGGTGCTGCCGCTTGCAGCGAAAAGAATGGTTCGCGAAAATTGCGTAACGAACTCTCATCCAGCTACATCCAATGCTGCCAGGAGCCCGGGCTATGAGGTTTCGTCCGTCGATTGCCGCCTTTCTGCTCTGCCTGGTTTCGTTCGGGAACGCGCAGACCACTTCCGCCGAACATCAAAAATTTAGTCCACCCTCCCGCAAGATCATCTTCACCTACGCCTTCAGCGTCACCAACATTCCCGCCGGAACCAAGGTAGTGCGGGTGTGGGTCCCGGTCGCGCATACCGACGAGCATCAGACAGTGCGGCTGGTGAAGGTGGACGCTCCGGTGCAGACCCAGATGTCGGAGGAGCCGGAATACGGCAATCACGTCCTCTACGCCGAAATACACAGTCCGGTGAAGTCGACGGCCGAGTTCTCCCTGCAGTACGAAGTCACGCGGCGCGAATTTTCTCGCGGTGACTACGCGCAATTGGAAACCAAGGACACCAGTCCCGTCGTGGTTGCAGCCTCCATGCAGCGCTACTTGCAGCCCGACACGCTGATTCCCACCGACGGCAAAATCAAGCAACTGGCCGAACAGGTGACCGCCAGCCAGCCCGGCACAATTGCCAAGGCCAAGTCAGCGTATGACTATCTCTTCAGTACCATGCGCTACGACAAGACCGGCACCGGGTGGGGACGCGGCGACGCCGTCTGGGCCTGCGACGCCAAGCATGGCAACTGCACCGACTTTCACTCGCCCTTCATCGGCATGCTGCGCGCCGACAATATTCCGGCGCGCTTCGATATCGGCTTCCCCCTGCCGGACAATAAAGACAAGGGCGACATTGCCGGCTATCACTGCTGGGCGGAATTCTTTGCCCGAAACATTGGTTGGGTTCCGGTCGATATTTCCGAGGCGTGGAAGGCCAAAGAGAGGGCAGGCTATTTCTTCGGCAGCGTGGACGCCAACCGGGTGCAGTTCTCCACGGGACGCGACATCACCCTGTCGCCCAAGCAGGATGGCCCGCCGCTGAACTACTTCGTCTACCCCTACGTAGAAGTTGACGGCAAAGTGTACGAAGGCGTCAGCAAGCAATTCAGCTTCGCTGACGGAAGCGAGCAAAAGACCGCCGACTTTTATCCGGCGCCTTCGCCAGCGATGTGAAGTCCTGCGGTCTCGCCCTGATCGAACCTACGGCGTAATCTCCCACACCACGCCGCAGCCGCCCGTGCAATCACCTGCGCCTCCCTGCGAGGCTGTGCCATAAACGTTTCCCGATCCATCGATGACGACGTTTCCATAGGGGTAGGACCCGTCGGCTCCTCCTGTGAAGTCGTGGAGGTCGCTGTAATTCCAGCTGCCGCCGGATGGGGTCAGCTTGAATACCGAGCCCAGGGAGTAGGCACCATCCCTGAGAGTTAACCCAAACAGTGCACCGGAGCTGTCCATGGCCAAGCTGCCGTAAGGTCCTGTCGTTCCGGCGAACGAATAGATAGTCGTGAGCGTCCAGGATCCATGGGTGGGGCTCAGCTCAAAAACCGTACCGCCGCCGTGGAGCCCGCCGTTTGTAGTTGTCCCGTACAGATTGCCCGCGGAGTCAAGAATCAACCCTCCCACGGGAGACTGGCCGTCGTCCTGCCCCTGGAAGGAATAGAGGTCTTGCAGCGTCCAGCCCGAGCCGGAAGGAGTTAGTTGGTAAGCAGTTCCGTAATCAGACGTCCCGCCGCCTGTGGTGGTGCCGTATAGCTTGTCCGCGCCGTCAAAGATTACGCCAGCCTGGGGACCGTTACCATCGAAGCCATTAAACTCGTGAAGTACGAGCAGGCTCCAAATGCCATTGGATTTGAGAAGCTCGGTAACCGCTCCGTAGCCCCCCAGCGTCGTCGTCAGATAAAGATTCCCAGAATGATCGAAGGCTGGCGGCCCGAATCCCGGCCTGCTGGGTTGACCTTCAGAGAACACGTACAGGATCGACTCTGTCCAGTCGCACAGGGCGCTAGTGCAGGCCGTTGCCAAAGGCCGCAAGTTGTAAGTGATTCCGCACACATCTGGGTCGCAACCTCCTCCACCGCTCCAAGTCGTACCGAACAATGAACCGTCTGGACCAATGGCAACCGCAGACGGAAGCTGGCCGTCACCATGATTCAGAAATGCATGTAACGGGGTCAGAATCCACCCGGATCCAGAGTGTTTCAGGCGGAATACATTTCCCAGGCACTGCCCGCCACTACATCCCCCGAAAGAGGTGGTTCCATAGAAGTTTCCGCCTCGGTCAAGAACCATGCCTGCCTGTGGGGTGGCGCCATCCAGTCCGCCCGCAAAGGTGTGGAGTACGGAAAACGTTTGCGCGCTCGCAGAGGTAACGTAAGCAAACGCGGAGAGGAAGGCAATTGCTAGAGCAGTTGCGGTTGAGCGCCTTAACGGTCTTTCTTTGAACATGACATCCTTTCCATTTGCCAACGAACTCAGTCTCACCGTTGCCTGCCTGCGATGGAGATGGGCACTCGATACGTGACCAAAGTATGACCCCGCCTCGTCCTGATCGAACCTACGGCGTGATCTCCCACACCACTCCGCAGCCGGAGCCGCTGCAGCCGCTGGTTTGGCCACCGAGCTCTGTGGTGCCGTATAAATTGCCAGCTGCGTCCATGGTCACATCGCTGATGGGATAGGCGCCATCTGCGCCGCCGGTGAAATCGTGCAACGTCGTGAACGTCCAGCCTCCACCAGAAGGCGACATCCGGAACACCGATCCATATCGAAACGCACCGTCAGCGAACGCCGTGCCATAAAGGTTCCCTGCAGCGTCGATGGTGAGGCTCGCGCTCGGGCCGGACAGCACAGGCGGGCCTTCGGGCGCGTTGAAGCTGTACAACAACGTGGAATGACCACCCTCCGCCGGATGGGCGTGAGCTGGAAGATGACGCCTCCGTCGCCCGAGCCTCCGCCAGCTGTCGCGCCATAAAGATTGCCGGCCGCGTCAGAGACCAGGCCTGCTGTCGGCGTGGCTCCATCCGCGGCGCCCCGAAAGGTATACAGCACCTTCTGCGTCCAGCCCGAGCCGCCGGGGGACAATTCGAAGACCGTGCCGCAACCGTTCCCGGAACAGCCCTGCGTCCCGCCTTGCGATGTCGTACCGTACAGGTTTCCCGCCCGATCGGCAATAACTCCACCCATGGGAACCGCGCCACCCGGTCCGCCGGTAAATACGTGGATCGCACTCTCCACCCCGGCCGAGGTGAGCTGGTAAACCACGCCGCAAAAAGAATTCGGAGTGTCGCAAAATTGTTGCGTGCCTCCGTAGTTCGTCGTCCCGTACAGGGTTCCAGCCTGATCGAACATCAGGCTGCCTTGAGGATAGGCCCCGTCCGTCCCCCCAGTGAAGCGATAGAGGGTCGTTTCGTTCCATGGACACAGCGCGGTCTTGCAAACCGTGATGGGCGGGCGGAGCCGGTAGACCGTGCCGCAGCCATGGCCATCCTGGCAGTCTCCGATGATGCCCCCCACGTAGGTCACCCCGTACAGACTTCCATCGGCGCCGATCAGGATTTTGCCGTCCGCATCATTGCCGTCGTCATTCTGATAGGAAAACGTATAGAGCGGGGACAATATCCAGCTGGAATTTTTCTGCTGCATCCGGTAAACGACTCCGCCTCCGCTTCCGTCGCTATCGCCTCCGTAGGCAGTACCGTACAAGTTGCCCGCCGCATCCCGAGTAACTCCAATCCTCGGCCAAGAGCCGTCCGAGTAACCGGTGAAGGTGTGCAACACGCTCAATGTCTGGCCGTGGGCCGGGTAAGCCAAAGCCATGCTGATGACTGTCAGGCACACCTGGGCTAGGGCGCTCCTCCAAACAGGCAGCAAAGCAGGCAGAAGAGAAGTCCAGCGGAACAGGGGCAGGGAAGGCATAACTCCTCCAAGGGAAGCGCAACTTTGTTTTGTGAGCCGTGTCAAAACTGGATAGACACCAGGAACCGGTCAGGAGCGTGGCGGGATTCTGCGCCAGTTGCAAAACCCTGTCAAGTGGGTTGCAGGATCGCTTTCTGTCGGAAATTTGCGGAAACGGCTACGATTGAAGGGATTAGGACGCCTGACTGCGCAAAAATGCCGGATCTGCGTCCAACTTTACGGAACTTTACGTTTCGAACCGGTGAATTACTGGCGGAAACCAGATTACGTTCACCACTGAGGTGAAGTTGCTGAGCGATTGTACCGACGAGCAACTGCTGACGCAGGCTCTGGGCGGAGACGAAGACTCCTTTACCGCGCTGTATCGCAGGCGGCAGGGGCCAATCTATCGCTTCGCCCTCCACATGAGCGGGTCTTCGCAGATTGCCGAGGAAGTGACCCAGGACGTTTTCGTCTTTCTGGTTCAGCGGGGCCAGGATTTCGATCCCGCACGCGGCGTTCTCGGCGCTTACCTCTTCGGAGTGGCCCGTAATTATGTTCGCCGCGCGCTGGAGAGAAGTTATCCGGAGAGCATGCTGAGCAGCCCGATCGAAGACGAAGAAGCCTCGCTGATGATTGAGAGCGACCCCACCCACGGCATCGAGCGGCGCCAGACTTCCGATGCACTGTGGAAAGCGGTGCTGTCCCTGCCGGAACATTATCGCGAGGTAGTGGTGTTGTGCGACTTGCAGGAGATGAGTTATGCGGATGCGGCCGAGGCGGTGGGATGCGCCATCGGCACCATTCGCTCGCGGCTGCACCGAGCGCACGACATGCTGAGCCGCAAACTGCAACGCTCGGCCGTAGTGGTTCCAGGAGTTTCAACCGTGACGGCGAGGTGCCTATCATGACATGCCGTGAATTCAAACAGAGACGCGACCGAGCTATCCCTGTCCGAGTTGGCGCTGCTTCGCGATGAGCAGGTGCTGGCCCACGCGCAAAGCTGCGGCCCCTGCGGACAGTGGCTGCAAAATCAGCGCATCGTAGCCGCTTCCATGAAAACGTTGCGCGCCGAAACCTGCGGCCTGCAGGCTGGTCCAGCGGTAGAGACTGCCGTGCTGCGCGCCTTCCGTCAGGGCCGCCCCGCGCCGGCGATCGCTGCCGCGATGACCGAGAAACAAGTTTTACCGTTTCCTTCCGCAGCGCCCGCTACACCATCGCCGGTCGCCCTGCGTCTTAGCCGCTTCTTCGAAGTGGGTGCTTATGCGGCGGCGGCCGCCGCGCTGATCGTAGGCATGTTCCTGGGAGTGCGGTTGCTGCACCATGGCTCGGGAACACACGCTGACGGCGTAGCTGCCGTCCAGGTTGCGGCCCCCGCCGTAGTCCAGCCAACCACGGCTGCACAAGTCGGCCCGGTCACCGTCGTGAGTTCGGCTACTCCGGCGATCAGGGCCGCTTCCATCCGCCAGCGCGTGCAGCGCTCCAGGGATACGGGCGCGGTCAGCCAGTCAACATCAACCGCAGCTGGCGACGATGTGCAGAATGCGGCCGATCCCGACTACGTGGCGCTAATGTTCTGCGATCCTTTGAGCTGTGCCGCGGATTCGCAGGTGGTGCGCATGGAGCTGCCATCGCCGGACAGCGCGCAGCCGCAAACCGCCGACTTGATTGTAGGTTTCGATGGAGTGGTACGGGCAGTTCGGCTCGTGAACTAAGCCAATGAAACGCAATAAACGTAACGAGAACGCCATCAAGCGATGAGTAAAGAAGTATTCACGGAGAAGAGGGCAAAGGAGCTATGAAGAACTCTGTAACACTTGGGGCTGTTTCAAAATGGCTGTTAATGGGCTCGCTGGTAGCCGGAGCCTCGGCGATCGCGGTCGCACAAAACGACCCGGGTCCGCCTCCACCTCCTCCGGGAATGATGATGGGTATGCACGAAGGCGGCGTGTTCATCCATCAGGAGGAAATTGGCGAAGGCCACAAGGTCGTTACGGGCGCACCAATGACGGCCGTCACCACCAGCACTCGCGATACCACGTTGTCGGATGGCAACACCATCCACACCCAGAACCAGAGCACCGTCTATCGTGATTCCCAGGGCCGCGTGCGCCGCGAAGTACCCTTCGACCTGGTAACGCCCGCTACCGGCGCTACCAAGGGCACCATGATCATCATCAGCGACCCGGTTGCCGGAACCCGCTACATGCTGAATCCGCAGAACAAGACGGCGCACCAGATGCCAATGGGTCCGCGTAAGCCACCCGCAGGCGCATCGCCCGAGGGTGAACCAACTGCGCGACCGGACAAAGTCGACTTCACCTCGGAATCGCTCGGCACCAAGACGATTCTCGGACTGTCGGCGCAGGGAACGCGTGTGACCCATACCATTCCTGCCGGCCAGATCGGTAATGCCAAGCCCATCACTTCTGTGACCGAGCGCTGGGTGTCCACCGACCTGCAGATTCCGCTGAGCAGCACTCACACTGACCCGATGATGGGAACCATGACCACCACCGTGGTCAGCGTGAACCGCGCCGAGCCCGATGCCACGCTGTTCCAGGTCCCGTCGGACTATAAGATCGTCACCGGCAAGCCCGATGTGATGTACATGCCCGGCAAATAATTAAAGTTGTACCCCTCACACGCGCGGAGGCCACGAGGCCTCCGTTTTTTTGCTTATGACGTGTGGTTGAAGTGCGCACCGTAGCTGCCTGCGCTGGCAAGCGATTTCACGATAGCGGCAGGGAGGCACAGAGGCGCCGAATGGCGAATGGCGAATGGCGAAAGAGAATAATGTTCTTCACAATGGCCACCGCAAGAAGGTTGTGCCCACCTAGAAGCGTCATCCCGTCCGTTGTAGAGGGAACTTGCTCTCTGGCAGCCAGAGTATAGTTTCGCGAGATTGCAACTGTATACCTGTAGGGAATCACTCTCCTGTCGCCGAAGCAATTCTCGCTTTTCCTCTCCAGGCAATTCTGCTCTTCGCCTTCCCTGGTGTTTCATCCCGCGTCCTCTGGGCCTCTGTGGTGAATTCGTTTTTCTCTTGACAATTCCCCTTATGAAATCGTCATCACGTTTTAACGTGACCCACCGCACTGAGTTCTGCCCGTATTCATGGGATGGTGACATTGCTGGAACCGTACAGCGCTGCGGGCAGTGTTCTACTGTCCGATCCGTCGAGCCGACCTTGCGCTGCGGCTTCCTAGGCGTGCTGGTCTCTAACCCCGGAAAGGAGCGCCACGCACATGGCAACCGCGCAGATTCCCCTGGAGAGCCCCGAGCGGGCGTTCATCGATCAGGTCATAGCTCAGCGTTCGGGGAAGCCCGGCGCATTACTCGGCGTCCTGGAAGCGGTGCAGGAACGCCATCCGCACAAACACCTGCCGCTGGACACCTTGCGTTACGTGTCGGAAAAGCTCGACATTCCCTTGTCGCGCATCTACAGCGTGGCCACCTTCTACTCTCTCTTCAATCTTGACCCGCAAGGCGAGAACACTATCTACATTTGCCGCGGCACCGCCTGCCACACCCGCAACTCACGGGCGCTGCTGGAAAGTCTGCGGCTGGAGCTGGGGTTGGGGATCGACGAGGGCGAAGAAGCCAACGACGCCGACAAGCTCGCCCTCACCACGCCGGATCAGAAGTTCACCGTGCGCACCGTGGCCTGCTTCGGCCAATGCGCCCTGGCTCCGGTAGTGGAGATTAACCATCGCATCTGCGGACACGTGAACGAGCGAACTCTGCAGCGCGAAGTACGCTCGCTGGAACGGGAGAATGACTGATGCCGCGGATTGAAGATATCGGCGCATTCAACGCAGTCCGCGAAGCCGGGCTGGCCAAGCTGTTACCGCCCATCCCACGCATTGGCGTCGGCATGGGCACCTGCGGTCGGGGCAACGGCGCCGAAGGCCTCTATCATGCCTTTGCCGAGGTCATAGGCCGCAGCGGCACCAACTTCTACCTCACTGGGGTGGGCTGCTTCGGCGCCTGCTACCAGGAGCCGCTGGTGAACGTTCACGTTCCCGGCCAGCCCTTGCTCATGCTGCATCATGTGCAGGCCAACGACGCCCGCCGCATCGTGCATGACGTTTCCACCGCCACCATCACGCCCGACCTGGTGTTCTGCAAGATTGAGGAATGGGACCACATCACCGGCTCCATCCGCTACGGCCACGGTTATCCCGAGCTCCCCTTGTGGAGCGATGTGCCCTTCTTCAAGGGCCAGAAGAAAATCGTGCTGCGCAACTGCGGCCTCATCAACCCCGACGATGTGGAGGAATACATCGCCGTCGGCGGCTATCAGGCACTCTACAAGACCCTGATCGATGAGAAGCCGGAGACCGTCATCGAGCAGGTCAAGGCGGCCAAGCTGCGTGGCCGCGGCGGTGCTGGATTCCTTACCGGCAACAAGTGGGAGTTCCTGCGCAAAGCCGTCTCCGATCAGAAGTACGTTATCTGCAACGCCGACGAAGGCGATCCCGGCGCCTACATGAACCGCAACGAGATCGAGAGCGATCCGCATGCCTTGCTGGAAGGCATGATCATCGGCGGCTACGTCATGGGCGCAACCCAGGGCATCATTTACGTTCGCGCCGAATATCCTCTGGCCGTGCATCGCCTCAACCGCTCCATCGAGCAGGCTCGCGAATATGGCTTGCTGGGCAACAACATCCTGGGCCGCGGCTTCAATTTCGATATCGAGGTGGTGGAAGGTGCCGGCGCCTTCGTCTGCGGCGAAGAAACCGCACTGATTGCCTCGCTGGAAGGCGAAGCCGGGCGTCCGCGTCCCCGTCCTCCGTTCCCGGCGCAAAAGGGACTGTGGGCACGTCCCAGCAACATCAACAACGTCGAAACCTGGTACAACATCGCCCCCATCATTACCAAGGGCCCGGCGTGGTTCACCGAAACCGGCAGCGCAAAAAGCTCCGGCACCAAGGTCTTTTCGCTGGTCGGTAAGGTACTCAACAGCGGCCTGGTCGAGATGCCAATGGGCACCCCGATCAAGAATTTCATCTACGACATCGGTGGCGGCGGCGGCGTGGAAGGCCGCAGCATCAAGGCAGTGCAGACCGGCGGTCCGTCCGGCGGCTGCATTCCTCCGGAGATGTTCGACACGCCGGTGGACTACGAGAGCCTGGCGCAACTGGGCGCCATCATGGGTTCCGGCGGAATGGTCGTCATGGACGACGACAACTGCATGGTCGATGTCGCCCGCTATTTCGTTGAGTTCACCAACTCGGAGTCGTGCGGCAAGTGCATCCCCTGCCGCGTCGGCCTGAACAAGTGCCTGCGCATCCTCAACCGCGTCACCGAAGGCGCCGGTCGCATGGACCTCCTGGAGCGGCTGGACGAGTTGAGCCTCTATATTCGCGATTGCTCGCTCTGCGGACTGGGACAGACCGCACCCAATCCGGTGCTGACCACCATGCGGCATTTCCGCCAGGAGTTCGAAGACCACATCGTCTCCCACCGCTGCGTGGCCGGCGTGTGCACCGACCTGGCGTTGTCGCCCTGCGAGAACAGTTGCCCGTTGCATATGAACATCCCGCGCTTCCTCCAGCTTTACAAGGAAGGGCAGCTCGAGGAAGCCTTCGAGTCCATCATCATGGACAACCCGTTGCCCTGCTCCACCGGGCGCGTGTGTCAGCATCCCTGCGATGAGCGCTGCCGCCGTCACACCATCGACGACGCGGTCAACATGCGCGAGGTACATCGCTTCATTGCCGACTACATTCTGCTGAGCGATAAGTTCGACCTTGCTGTCGCGGCGGTCAAGTCTCACCAGATGGAAAGCACCGGCCGCAAGATCGCTATCGCCGGCGCCGGTCCCGCCGGCCTGACCGCGGCGTTTTACCTCGCCCTGCTTGGCCACGATGTGACGGTCTACGATTCGCTTGCCGAAGCCGGGGGCATGCTGCGCTACGCCCTGCCGGAATACCGCTTGCCCAAGCCGGCCTTGCGCCGCGAGGTTGAGCTAATCGAACGGCTGGGAGTGAAGTTCGTCTTCAATACCCGCATCGGCGCCGACATCACGGTCAATGAACTGGAAGAGCGTTACGATTCGGTGCTGCTGGCCATCGGCACCTGGCAGGAGACTTCGGTCGAGCTGCCGGGCGCGGAACTCAAGGGCGTTTACCCGGCACTGTCGTTCCTGGAGGCAGTTGACAAGAACGAGGAGGTTGAACTGGGGCCCAAGGTCGTGGTCATCGGCGGCGGCAATGCCGCCATCGACTCCGCCCGCACCGCCCTGCGCCTGGGCTCCAGCGTCACCGTGGTGTATCGCCGCGAGCGCAAAGATATGCCGGCCATCGAGGAGGAGACTGCGGCCTGCGAGGAAGAGGGGGCGAAAATCGTGTTCCTCTCCGCGCCGCACCGTATTCTGGGCGACGCCAAGGGCAATGTTCGTGCCCTGGAAGTGGTCAAGACGCGCCTGGGCGAGTACGACCGCTCCGGCCGCCGCAAGCCGATCGCGACCGACGAAATCAAGCGCTTCGAGTGCGACTCGGTGATCCTCGCCGTGGGTGAGTCGGTGGATGCCGAGTTCGCCAAGAGCTCCGGCCTGCAGATCAAGGATGGCGGCACCATCGAAGTCAATCACTTCACGCTGGAGACCAGCCGTCCGCGCGTCTTCGCCGGCGGCGACCTGGTGACCGGCGCCTCGAATGTGTCGAACGCGATGGCGTTCGGCAAGCAAGCCGCCGAGGCCATTGACGAGCAGCTTATGGACAGCAAACGCTGGCAACAGCTTTTCCGGCCCATGCACTTCGACCAGTTGCCACCCAAGCAGCCCAGCGAAAGCCATCGCCATCATTCGCGCGTTCTGCCGCCTCGCGATCGCGCCACTACATTCGAGGAAGTGGTCTTCGCACTCACGGCGGAACAGGCCCATGACGAGTGCTGCCGCTGTTTGCGCTGCGATGCGGGTGTAACCGTTTCGCGTTGAAGAAGGAGTTGAGCCTTGCCGCAGAAGAAGATTTCATTACGAATTGACGGCGAGCTGGTCAACGCTGCCGAGGGCCAGACCATCCTCGAAGCCGCGCGCGAGAATGGGAAATCCATACCCACGCTCTGCTTTCTCCCCGGGCTTACCCCGGTGGGGGCCTGCCGCCTGTGCATGGTCGAGCTTTCCGGAGTCGATCGCCTCTTTCCCGCCTGTACCACCCCGGCGCAGGACGGGATGTCGGTGGTCACCACTTCACCGCGCCTCTCCCGCTATCGCCGCATGACCATTGAGCTGTTGCTGGTCGAGCGAAATCACGTCTGCGCCGTGTGCGTGGCCAACGGTCACTGCGAGTTGCAGGACATGGCCTACAACATGGGCATCACCAGCGTGCGCTTCGCCTACAACTTCCCGCGGCTGTCGGTCGATGCCTCGCACCCGCGCTTCGTTCTCGACCACAATCGCTGCATCCTGTGCACCCGTTGCGTGCGTACCTGCGCCGAGGTGGAAGGCGCCCACGTCTGGGATGTGGTGGCGCGCGGTATTCACGCCTACATCACTCCTGACCTCAATCAGAAGTGGGGCGATTCCCGCACCTGCACTAACTGCGGCAAGTGTGTGCAGGCTTGCCCCACCGGCGCCCTGGCGGAGAAGGGCAAGGCCGTGGAGGAGATGACCCGCTCCACTGCCGCCATGATCGCGCTGGCCCGCCACAGAGGAGCCCACGTATGAGAAAGCTGAAGCTGGCTACGGTCTGGCTGGATGGCTGTTCGGGCTGTCACATGTCGGTGCTCGATCTCGACGGAGCCATCATTCCCATCGTGCGCAAGGTGGATATCGTTTACGGTCCCCTGGTCGACGCCCAGGAGTTCCCCGACGAGGTTGACGTCACCCTGGTCGAAGGCGCCATTAGCACCCAGGAAGACATCGACAAGCTGCAGCATATCCGCTCGCGCACCAAGCTGCTGGTTTCGCTGGGCGACTGCGCCGTCACCGGGAACGTTCCGGGCATGCGCAACACCGTTTCGGTGAAGAAGCTGTTGCAGCGGGTCTACGTGGACGGCGCCGATGCCGATGCCGGGGTGCCCTGCGATTCGCTGCCGCAATTGGCCCGGCATTCCCGCCCGGCGCAGGATTTCGTGAAGGTCGACGTCTGCCTGCCCGGCTGCCCGCCCAGTAACAAGACCATTGCCGGCTTCCTCAACAATTTGCTGGAAGGCCGCAAGCCTGAGACCAACCAAAAGATCAAGTTTGGATAGGAGTGGCGATGAAGCGCATCACAATTGAGCCGGTTAGCCGCATCGAGGGCCACGCCAAGATCACCATACAGCTCGATGACGCCGGCCAGGTCACGGACACCAAGTTCCAGGTGACTCAGGTCCGCGGCTTCGAGAAATTTACCGAGGGCCGTCCCTATTACGAGATGCCCGGCATCACTTCGCGCATCTGTGGTATCTGCCCCATCAGTCATCAGTTGGCCTCGTCTAAGGCCTGCGACGCCATCATGGCCGTTCGCATTCCGCGGACCGCGCAACTGCTGCGGGAAATCATTCATTGCGCCCAGATCGTGCAATCGCACGCTCTCAGCTTCTTCTACCTTTCCGCCCCTGACCTGCTGCTGGGCATGGATTCCGATCCCGCACTGCGCAACGTGGCCGGCGTCATCGAAGCCAACCCGGAGCTGGCGCGCGCCGGCATCGATCTCCGAAAGTTCGGCTTGCAGGTAATTGAAGGCCTCGCTGAAGAGCGGGTCCATCCCTCATGGATTGTTCCCGGCGGCGTGAAGTCGCCCATGTCGGCGCAGGCGCGCGATCGCTTCCTCGCTGCCATTCCGCTGGCCATGGCCACCACGGAGAAGACCCTAAGCATCTTCAAGGGACTGCTGGCCTCGTTCGAGGAAGAGATCACCAACTTCGGCTCGGCGCCCACCATGTTCGCCGGCCTGGTCGATCGTCTGGGCAACATCCAGCTTTATGACGGCCTGCTGCGCTTCCGCGCCGCCGATGCCACCATCGTCCACGATGGCGTTGCTGCCGAGGATTACCACCAGTATGTTGGCGAGGCCACCCTCAGCGACTCCTACCTCAAGGCCCCGTACTATCGCCCGCAGGAGTATCCCGCCGGCATCTATCGCGTGGGCCCGCTGGCGCGCATCAACGTCGCCGAAGCCATGGGTACACCGCGCGCCGATGAAGAGCTCAAGGAATTTCGCGAGCGTTTCGGACGCGCACCCTCCAGCTCGTTCCTATACCATTACGCCCGGCTCATCGAAGTGCTCTACGCTCTGGAATGCATGAAGATCCTGCTGCAGGAGCCCGACGTCCTCGATCCCCATGTCCGCGCTACCGCCGGAGTGAACGCACTGGAAGGCGTCGGCATGATCGAAGCGCCGCGAGGCACCCTGATCCATCACTACAAAGTGGACGAGAACGGTGCCATCGTCTGGGCCAACCTCATCGTAGCCACCGGCCACAACAATCTGGCCATCGGCAAAGGGGTCAAGCAGGTCGCCCAGCACTTCATCAAGGGCGACCAGTTGCAGGAGGGCATGCTCAACCGGGTTTCCGCCCTGGTGCGGGCCTACGATCCCTGCCTCAGCTGCTCTACCCACGCCCTCGGCGTGCCCGCGCTCGACATTTCTCTGGTCGACGCCCGCGGCGTTCTGCTAGACCGCATGCGCACCGAATAACCAGCAACTCTCGGCTATAATGCCGCATGCGTTGGCTGGAGGATGGCGGTAAGTGGATCGCAGGAATTGCAGGCGCCTTCGCCATCCTGCTTGGCGTTGCGCATGTCTTCTCCCTGGTGGACCTGCCCTGGTTCAAGGACCGCGTTCCGCTGCTGATCGTCGTACTGGTTGGCCTGCTCCTCGAGTTGCTCATCGTTATCTCCTACCGCCTGGAAAAACAATCCAGCGTGCTGGAGCATCACCTGGAGCGCGACACCCTGACCCAACTCGACCACATGCACCGCAAGGTCGACTCGCGCCTGCAACACTTAGTTGGTGGGGAAGTGGACTACGCTTTCACCCAGGTAAAGTCGGCGCTGGGTAACAACACTTTTCAGTTAAACAATGTCGAAAAATTTCGCGGCTTCTTCGTCAAAACCCTGGAAGTTTATCCCGGCCGCGAATTCTGGGCCACCAGCGTACCCTCGAAAAAGTATTTCTGGCGCAACGATGAAGTTGAGCTCCGCATGCAGAAATTCATCCAGGGAGGCGGCACCATCCGGCGCATCTTCTTCCTCAACTCTGAGGAGGAACTGCAAGGCGCCGAAGCCCAGGAAATCCTGACCCGGCAGAAACAAATCGGCGTGAAGGTTTCCTATGCCATGGTGGAGGATATTTCCGCCGAGCTGCTCCGCTTCTTCGTGGTGGAGTCGCACGGCGAGGTCGCATGGGAAACCTTCCGCGGACCCGACAGTGCCATCCGCTCAGTCAAGATCATCACCGGTCCCGATCACACCGCGGAATACATTCACGACTTCAACGAGTTGCAGCACCTGCCCAGCGTTCGCGTTTTCTGACCCATCGTCGATTGCTCGGCTCGAACTTTGCCCTCCAACCCTTTGGCCTTCGACCATCGAATCCGCATCTCACTTCCCAGGCTACGAAGTTTTTGTTGCGCGCTGCTCCTCCATACGGTCCTTAGGATTTCCGGCCGCAGTTCGCGGACACCGAGGCAAATCGATCGTGCTGGCAAAACAATCCGTTTTTCTGCTCGCCTTCTTACTGCTGATAACCGCGGCATGCACCCGCCCGCCGGCCGATCCGGGCGATACCTCGAATGTCACCGTCGCGCCGCCGGGTCTCGCACGCAAAGCCGCCCAGCCGACGCCCCGGCCCGCGCCCGTCCCCGCCGGCCAGACCAAGCTGCTCATGCATAACGTCATCCTGAACAAGGCGCCAGGGTTTCGCCTGCGGGTGCGCTGGCTGCGGGGCGAAATGCGTCCCACGCGTGCCGGCGTCCCCCCTTCTTTTGACGACCCAAATTCGTTCACGGTCGAAGTTCAAGACGGCGTGGTGGCCACCAATCTCCCGGAAATCGCCTCGTTGCTGAACAGTGGTCTGCTGAAAGGCACGCCGCTGGAAAATGTCTCACTCTCGTCCGAAGGCAAGCAACTGAAGCTTAACGGGACGTTACATAAGGGACTGCCGCTGCCGGTGGAGATGATCAGCGATCTCGGGGCATCCCCCGATGGACGCATCCAGCTGCACGTGGTCAAGATGCACGTGTTGAAAATGCCGGTTAAAGGCCTTCTGCACACTTTCAAAGTCGGGTTGAGTGACCTCATCAATCCTAAGGGAGCGCCGTCGGTAGAGATCTCCGGCGATTACATCTACCTGCGGCCGGAGCTGATCTTGCCCGCGCCTACCATTCACGGCAAGCTCACCGACGTCCACATCGGCGACAAGAGCGGCGACCTGGTTAGCGTTTATGGAGCCGCGCGTCCCGAGGTGCAGCGTGTGAAACAGTGGCGGAATTTCATCCGCTTGAGCGGCGGTACGATCGTATTCGGCAAACTTACCATGGCGCACGCCGACCTTTTCCTCATCGATGCCTCCAACGACGAATGGTTCAACTTCGACCTCAGCCATTATCAGGAGCAGTTGGTCAACGGCCACATCGAGATGACGCCTGAGGCGGGCCTGCGCGTTTTCATGCCTGGCATCGATAAGATCCCGGCCACCGACGCCAACCGCAGCATCAGCCTGGAATGGATGAAGCACCGCAACCAGCCCCCGCCCCCCGATGTTACCCAGTAAATGCGCCGTCGTTATCCCCGGGAAGCAGGTCCTCCACTGAGCTTCGCCTCGGTCGAAATGACATCTCTTTACCAGGGGGCACCGAGGTACCGCCGGGGAAATTCAGCAGCACTCTCTGTGTCCTCGGTGTCGCTGTGGCGAAATCATGTTGCCGCCACGGGACATCTTACCCGCTCACGACCCCCGTGATGACACCTGTCCGCAGAATTGCCGGGCCGTGGCCGGGCCAACCTGCATCTAAGATTCCAAGCCCGGATAACCCCCCGCCCGGGATGCGTTCTGATTCAGATTTCAACCGATCTTCGAAAGGTACATCTTGACCCGACCTGCGTTTATCGTTGCCGAGCCCGAACCGGAGCAGGCCCTCTCCACCCGTAAGATTCTCTTGGAGACCTTCAAGTACAACGTCATCACCGGTCATTCCGTGCCGGAAACCATCGATCTGGTGCGCTTGTTTCCCAACGTCAACGCCTTGATTGTCCACTGCGGCCTGCCTGACTTCGACAGTGGCCAAGCCATGGGCATTGTCAAAAAGAGCGTACCCACGCTTCCCATCATCGCCCTCACCCCGACCGACCGCGAACTGGTATGGGCCGACTACGTTGTCCACAGCCATCATCCTCAGGAACTGCTGAGCCTGGTGCAAAAGTTGTTTGGGGATCCGCGCAAAAATCCAGAATCCAACACCTGACCTTCGAGGCAAGCGGCCCGGCGAGGACTAAACTGGCTTTCAGCGTTATGGCCGTTGCCACCGACATTTCGTCCCGCGCCGCCGCCGTCCAGCGGGGTATCCGGCTGGAATACCTCACCGTCGCCTGGAATTCCCTGGAAGGGTTGATCTCGGTTGCCGCCGGAATCGCGGCGGGTAGCGTGGCCCTCATTGGCTTCGGCGTCGACTCGTGGATCGAAACTTCCTCGGGCGCAGTTCTGCTATGGCGACTGCATGCCGAGCGTCGCGGCCGCCATCCGGAAGCCCTCGAGCAGCGTGCCGTCCGCCTGGTCGGTACCAGCCTGCTCCTGCTGGCCGCCTACATCGCCTGGAGCGCCGTTACATCTCTGCTGCATCGCGAAGCGCCCGAGCACAGCCCCGTTGGCATCGCCATCGCCCTGCTGTCGCTGGTCGTCATGCCACTGCTCGCACGGGCCAAGCGCCGCACGGCCCGGTCACTCTCCAGCGCCGCCTTGCACGCCGACTCACGTCAGACTTCCCTTTGTGCCTATTTGTCCTTTATTCTTCTAGGCGGACTGGTCCTGAACGCCACCCTGGGCTGGTGGTGGGCCGATCCGATCGCTGCCCTTTTGATGGTTCCCATCATCGTGAAAGAGGGAACTGACGGGCTGCGCGGAAAATCTTGCAACGATTGCCACTAGCTGCCCATCTGACAGAGTGCCAACCTCCGGCTCTGCCGGTGCTGTTACCATAAGGTTGATGTGCCCGCATCCGCGATGCGAGAGCGGGACACGGAAGGGATCGCGAGAAATGCGTTGGATGTTACGCTCGAAGATTCACCAGGCCACAGTTACCCAGGCCGATCTGAGCTACGTTGGTAGCATCACGATCGACGAGGAATTGATGGACATGGTCGGACTGCTTCCCGGCGAGCGCGTGCTGGTTGTCAGCAACACCAGCGGCGCCCGGCTCGAAACCTACACCATCCCCGGCGCGCGCGGCTCTGGCGCCATCTGCATGAACGGCGCGGCCGCTCACCTTATCAAAAAAGGCGACGAGATCATCATCATGGGCTTTGAGCTCACCGAGAAACCCGTGGAGTCAAAGCAAATTGTTCTCGGCAGCAACAATGAATTCCTGGCTTGGCTGGCCAAGGAAACGCCCGACACCTGCATTGCCGAATTGGTGGGACAGCTCTAACCGTTTCGGGTCGAGCGCTCTTGGTTGCCGCCGGAACCCTCGCCCCATTCACTTCTCCAGAATCGTTCGGCGCTGACCTGCCAGCGCAGCGGCGGCCTATTCTCCTTTCTCTCGTACAATGAGTCATTCCGGTCTGCCCTGGCTGCGGCAGCTTAGTTCACGCCATTGCCGATGAAACGTCTCTTCGCCTTTGTACTTTTATGTTCGGCTGGGTTGCTTGCCCAGAGCAAGATGGGCGAGTTGCGCCTGCGGGCGACCGACCCCGGCGGCTTGGGCGTGAAGTCCTCGGTCGAACTTATCAGCGAAGCCAACCAGTTCGACCAGACCTATACCACCGATGACAGCGGATATCTCGATGCCAAGCGCCTTCCCTTCGGCCTCTACCACCTCAAGGTGCAGGGTCAGGGCTTTTCCGCCATTTCGCAGGCGGTGGAAATCCGCTCAGCGCTGCCCGATGAAGTGAATCTCACCCTGAAGGTTGAAGGCTCGCAGACCACGGTCAACGTCACCGACAAGGGCACGCTGGTCGACCCTGATCGCGTCGGTGCGGTCAGCGAGATCGGCCTCCAGACCATCCAGACGCGCGAAACCTCGCTGCCCGGCCGCTCGCTGCAGGACCTGGTGAATTCCCAGCCGGGATGGCTCTACGAAGGCAACGCCGTGCTGCATCCCCGCGGCTCTGAATACCAGACGCAAATCGTGGTCAACGGCATTCCCCTCACCGATAACCGCTCGCCCGGCTTTGGCCCCGAGATCGAAGCGGACAACGTGGAATCGATGAGCGTCTTCACCGCCGGAATTCCCGCCGAGTACGGACGCAAGATGGGCGGCATCGTCGAACTCAATACCGCGAAAGACACGCGCGAGGGACTGCACGGCCAGGTTGTCGTGTCCGGAGGCAGCTTCCAGACCGCCGGCGGCTACACCATGCTGCAGTATCTCGAGGGCAAGAATACCTTCGGCATCACCGTCGATGGCTCTATGACGAGCTACTATCTGAATCCGCCGGTCACCCAGAACTACACCAATACCGGCACGCTGGGTGATTTCTCCGGCAGCTATGACCGCGAGTTCGGCGCCCGCGACCGCCTGAACCTGATGTATCGCCACGAACTGGTACGCTACAGCGTCCCCAACGAGCAGGTGCAGCAGGCTGCCGGCCAGCGCCAGGATGGCGACATCTTCGAGAACATTGGCGCCGCCTCGTACCAGCACATCTTCTCGTCCAACGTGGTGGGCAACGTGCGCGGCATGGTGCGCGACAACGCCAACGGTCTCGACTCCAACCTGCTGGCCACGCCGGTCATCGTTTACCAGAGCAACAGCTTCACCGAAGGCTACTTCAACGCGTCGCTGGCGATTCACCACGGCAGGCAAGAGTGGAAGCTGGGCGTCGAATCCGACAACACCTTCCTGCACGAAAATTTTGCCGACATCATCACCGATCCCGCGCAGTTCGATCCCGGCACGCCCACCACCTTCAGCTTCGTCGGCAACCGTCCCGACCTGGAGCAGTCGGCCTACGTGCAGGACTTGATTCGCCTGCGTAACTGGACCATTAGCGTCGGCCTGCGCTGGGACCACTACCAGTTGTTGGTGAATCAGAATGCCGTCAGCCCCCGGCTGGGAGTCAGCCGCTATTTCTCCCGCGCTGACCTGCTGGTGCATGCCGCTTACGACCGTGTCTTTCAAACGCCAGTCGTTCGAAAACATCCTGCTGTCCAGTTCGCCCTCCGTGGTAGCGCTGAATCCCAACGTGCTGCGCCTTCCGGTCGAGCCCTCGCACGGCGACTACTACGAGCTGGGGATGACCAAGGGCTTCTTCGGCCGTTTCAGCCTGGACGTTAACGGCTACTATCGCCACGTCAATAACTTTGCCGACGACGATCTGCTGCTCAATACCCCGGTCGGCTTTCCCATCGCCTTCCGTAAAGCCAGCATCTATGGCGCCGAGGGCAAGCTCAATCTCCCGCAATGGGGTAAGCTGACCGGATACGTCAGCTACTCCTACATGGTGGGATCAGCGTATTTTCCCGTGACCGGGGGCCTGTTCCTCGGGCAGGACGCCACCGATGCCCTCAGCACTCTGTCTGGACGCTTCTGGGTATCGCAGGACCAGCGCAACACCCTGCGCACCCGCTTCCGCTATCAATTCCTGCCGCGCTTCTGGGGCGCATTCGCCGTGGAATACGGCAGCGGCCTGCCGGTAGACTTTTCCGGGACTTATGAAGAGGCGCTGGCCGAGTATGGCCAGAAGGTCATCGACCGGGTGAACTTCGCCGATGGCCGGGTGAAGCCGAACCTGTCAGTGAATGCCTCGGTGGGTGCCGACATCTGGACCCGCGACAAGGTCGCCATGCGGCTGCAATTCGACGCCCTGAACCTGAACGATCGCCTGAATCTCATCAACTTGGCAGGCCTGTTCTCCGGTAATTCAATCGCGCCGCCGCGCAGCTTCGGCCTGCGGCTGCAAACTACGTTCTAGGGGAGGTGCGCTGGTTTTCTGCTGTCATCCTGAGCGCCAGCGAAGGACCCCTATACCCGAATCGCATCACAGCCGCACCGCAGCACTCGCGGATGAAAGCCCTCAACGGTGCAAGACGCCCTTACGGCCTACCAAAAATCCCAAAGTACAACTTCAGCAGGGAAGAGCGCCCCCCGCCGGACGACTGTGTTCCCAGTCAAAGACCTGCCGCTCCGACGCGCGCAGCCGCTGCAGAAATTCTTCATCGTCAATGCGGCGCACAGCCAACAGCTCGCGTTGTTTGTCCTTCATGGCGCCGCGTTGGCGGATCGCCGCCCTCACTCCGCGCAAATATGCGCCCGCCCCGCCATTTTTCACCGCCAGCATCATCCACAACAGTTGATACACAGCGATACGCGGCAGCAAGTGCCGAAATACCCCTCGCGGATAGTCCTTGCTCAGCAGGAAAAACTGGTTGCGCGTAATCCACTGGATCACCCGCGGGTGCATAGTATCGCCCAGCGTCGCGCTGCCGATGTGATACGCCACCGCGTCGGGCAGATACAGACCCCCGTACCCTAGCAGTTGCGCCCGCAACGCCAGGTCCAGATCGTCGAGATAGGCGAAGAAGTCCAGATCGAGTCCGCCGCTCGCAGCAAACGCTTCCCGCCGATAGAGCACGGCGGCTCCGCATCCCGACAGCACCGGCATGGCCTGGTCAAACTGTCCTGTGTCACGGTCCAGATTGCCTAGACGAAATGCCGCTCCGGCCATCAGCATGGCATCGCCCGCGCCATCCAGATGCGTGCGTTGCGTGGCTCGCACCAGCTTGCCGGTAGCGAAGCCAAGTTTGGCGTCGGCGTCGAGCGTCGCCACCAGCCGCTCAATATAGTCGGGCGCAAGCTCGATATCGTTGTTCAGCAGCAGGACATAGCGCGACTCAGTCGCGGCTACAGCGCGGTTGATAGAGCCGGTCGTGCCCTCGTTGGTCGGCAGTTCGAGGCGCCGCACATTCGGCGGCAGAGGATCGGGAAGTATTGATTCCGCGCGAGCCTCGTTCTCGATAACCACGACTTCCCACGACTCCGTCGGTAGTGTCTGCCGTGCAATAAATTTCAGACAGCGGGCGGTAAGGTCGGGGCGATGCAGCGAGGGAATGGCGATGGTGACGGTCTTCACGCGGCTCTGCTGGCGATTGTACACAGCGTGCCCCGACGGCGATAGTTCGCCGGGACGACCCAATTGAGAAGGCCGCGAAAACAAGCTGCGTGATTTTGCCAGTGCCGTCGCCCCCAGTGAACTAGAATCCTTGCAGGCGCTCGAGCGCCTCCCCGTGTCCACCGTTCTTCTAGCCCGGCAGTTGCTTACTCCGCTGGAGCGGATCGAGCAGGCTGCGCTCGTCATCGAGGACGGCATCATTACGGCCTCAGGCCCGCGCGAAGCCCTGACCATCTCTGCCGGCGCGAAGGTCATAGACTTTGGCGATGCCATCCTCGCCCCCGGTCTCATCGACATTCACATCCACGGCGCTGCCGGACACGACGTGATGGAAGCCTCCAACGAAGAACTCGAGGCGGTCGAGTGCCTGCTGGCGCGTCACGGCGTCACCAGTTATTGCCCCACCACCGTCACCGCTCCCATGGACCATACGCTGCGCTCGCTGGAGCAACTCGGCACCGCCGTAAAACGCTCTGCTTCCCCGAGTCGCTCGGGTCCAGTGCGCGCCCGGCCATTGGGAATTCACCTTGAAGGCCCATTTCTCAGCCACGCCCGTCGCGGCGTGCATTCGCCGCTGCAGTTACAGAAGGCGTCCACCACGGTCTTCAATCAGATGTGGGAAGCCGCCGCCGGCCAGATGAATCTGCTGACCATCGCCCCCGAGTTGGACGGCGCGCTGGAGGTCATTGACATGGCCGCCGCGCGCGGAGTGTTCGTCAGCATTGGCCACTCCAACGCCAACCTGGCCCAGGCCAAGACCGGCATCCAGGCCGGCGCCAGCCACGCCACTCACGCCTTCAACGCCATGCGCCGCATGGACCATCGTGACCCCGGCGTGCTGGGCGCGATCCTCACTGACGACTCGCTGACCGCCGACATCATCGTCGATGGCTTTCACGTCGAGCCCGCCATCGTTGACCTGTTCTTTCGCGCCAAGGGCGTCGATCTCGCGGTGCTCATCAGCGACGGCATCAGCGCCACCGGCATGCCCGATGGAACCTATCACCTCGGCTCCTTTGAAGTCGAGGTCCGTGACGGCCGCTGCCAATCGCATGGCAAACTTGCCGGCAGCGTCCTGACCCTCGATCGCGCCATCCGCAACGCCATGAGCTTCGGCCGCATCGATCTGCAGTCCGCCATTCGCATGGCGACCATCAATCCTGCCCGCGTTCTCGGCTTGCAGACGCGCAAAGGCACACTGCAACCCGGCGCCGATGCAGACATCGCCGTGTTCACCCCCGGTGGCGAAGTGGTGCGTACTATCGTTGGCGGTATGGTCAATTAATTTCGAAGAAGTGTCATCTCGATTAACGGGTCATGATTGCGGTCACTCCTTTCGCATGAACTAGATCGAACATGCCTGCGTGGCCCCACCTGCTAGGTCCACTCCCCCAAACAAGTGTCATCCCGACGGGAGCGAAGCCGGGTTCCCCGCGAAGCGCTGTTTTTGCGCTTCGTGGGGTGGGGGAGCGGAGGGACCTGCTTGCCGTCGTCGGATTAAAATGTGCGGAGGGAAAACGGACTGCATCCCGATTCGTTTCGAAGGTCGAAACGTAGGCAAAATATCACGCGGTTCGATAACCCAGTCTGGTCAGCGAGACGATAGATGAAAGCCCCGCCCCTCAGGGTGGGGTACGCGATATTAAGAACCCAGTCCCGCGGGGACGGCAGGGTTCTTTTCGACGTGCGCATGGTTACCACTCAGCGGCAAGCAGGCCCTCCATTCCGGCGGCAAACCGCCGCCGCCTCCGGTCGGATGACACGTCATTAACAGAGAGCGATGCCACAGGCTTCGCGAGAGCCATCCGCGGATCCTTCGGCTCCGCATTCTCGAAAGCACGGAAACGTTCTGGCGTGCCAACAACGCTCACCCCACTCGCGCCCCCACATCACGTCCCCCGGTGACTGTCGTCATTGCTCTCCAGGGCTTACTGGGCGAAGGTCATAAGGGAGAGGTCCATGATCCTCCCTGTGGCCTTGCTGAGGAAACGGGTCTCGTGCCGGCAGCGCCGTGTGACACTGGTTGCCGCACTCGCCGCATGGCTCCCGCTCGCTCTTCGCTCAACCTCTGGCTGCGGTCACAATCACGACCAGCAGCCTCTCATCCTCCGGAGACACCGGATTCTGGGGTGGCGTCAGTGTTGGCCTTATCCTGCTGATCGTGATGTCGGTGTTGGTGCGCAGCCGCAACAAGGCCACCGAGCTGCAACTGGCTCGGCTTCAGGAACTGGCCGACCATCGCGAGTACGAGCGAAACATGGCCCAGCAGGAACTGGTGCGCCGCCTGGAGGAAGAGCGCGAACTGGCGAAAGAGAAGATGCAGTTCGAGTCGCAACTGAGCGAATACGAGAAATATGCCTCGCTGGCCCAGCTTGCCCTGGGCGCGGCGCACGAGATCAATAATCCGCTGTTGGGAATCCTGTCGCATCTTGAACTGGAGTGGAAGGATGCGGACAACGAACACCGCGAAGAGATCGAACAGTGCATTGAAGGAACCAAGCGCATCTCGTCGGCGGTGCGCGGCCTGCTTGATTATGCTCGCCCCGGACCGCTCACTCTCAGCAAGGTCAACCTGCGCTGGCTGGCCGATGAAGCCCTGAAGTTCGTGGGCCATCAGCCCATGTTCCGCCAGATCGAGTTGCGCAACCGCATCCCGCAAGACCTGCCCAGCATCACCGCCGACGCCAATCAGCTCTCCCAGATCCTGATGAACCTCCTGCTGAACGCCGCCCAGGCCACCGCGCCCGGCGGCAGCATCACCCTCAGCGCCGACCAGGTCACCCTCTCCAAGCTGATTGAGCTGCGAGTGCAGGACACAGGCAGCGGAATCCCCGCCGACATTCTTCCCCACGTCTTCGAACCCTTTTTCACCACCAAGCGCGGGAAGGGAACTGGCCTCGGTCTCAGCATCAGCCAAAGTTATGTGCGCAGCCACGGCGGGGACATCCAGGTGGAGAGCTCCGCCGGCATGGGCACCACCGTTCGTGTCATCCTGCCGGTGAGGCAAGCCGGCAAAGCGGTACAGGCCAGTGACGAGGTGATCGCCTAACCATGCCGCATACCGTGTTGATCGTCGACGATGAAACCCTTACCCTGCGCACCATCGGGCGCGCCCTGGGCGGCGAAGGCTACGAAGTGCTACTGGCCTCCAGTGGAGAAGAAGCCCTGAAGATCGTCGCCGAGGACAAGCCGGACATCGCTCTGCTGGACGTGGTTCTGCCCGGCATCAACGGAATCGACGTGTTGCGCCAGGCCCGGAAGTTGTCGCCCGCGATGATCGTGGTGATGATGAGTGCCTACCACATGGTCGATCGCGCTGTGGAAGCAATGAAGCTGGGCGCCTACGACTACCTCATCAAGCCGTTTCACATCGCCGATATGGTTGGCACCATCAAACGGGCCACCGAGATGTTGGCCTTGCGAGTGCGCGTCCACGATACGGTGGAAACCGCCAAGGGCCGCTACGATTTCGGCCGCATGGTCACTCACAGCCGGGCCATGCGCGAAATGCTGGAGATGGCCCGGCGCGCCGCCGAAAGCGACCATACGACCATCCTCATCCAGGGCGAAAGCGGCACCGGCAAGGAAGTTCTGGCCAAGGCCATCCATTACAACAGCCCGCGCGCGCAGGCCCCGCTGATTGGACTGAACTGCGCCGCCCTGCCCGACACGCTGCTGGAAAGCGAGTTGTTCGGCTTCGAGCCTGGCGCCTTCACCGATGCGCGTCGCCGCAAGGAAGGTCTCATCGAGAAAGCCTCCGGTGGAACCCTGTTCCTCGACGAAATCGGCAACACCTCGTTCAGCCTGCAGGCCAAGCTGCTGCGCGTGCTTGAGGAGGGCAACTTCCTGCGCCTGGGCGGCACCAAGCCCATCCAGGTTGACGTGCGCATTATCTCCGCCACCAACCGCATCATGAAAGAAGCTGTCGCCAAGGGCGAGTTTCGCGAAGACCTTTACTATCGCCTCAACGTGTTGCCGCTGTTCATTCCGCCGCTACGCGACCGGCCGGAAGACATTCTTCCGCTCGCGCTCGACATCCTCCAGTTCTTCAACAAGGAGCTAAAGAAAAGCTTCGTCGGCTTCACTCCTGCCGCCGCTGAGCTTTTGCGCAAGTATCCCTGGCCAGGGAATATCCGCGAGCTGCGTAACGTCATTGAACGCGCCATGATCCTGTCGAAAGAAAGCGAGATCGAAGAGGAAGGATTGCCCGAAGAAGTTCGCGACTACCACGACGAGCCCGAGCACGAGGAGATGTCAAACTCCTTCGACCTTTCCCCTACTGGTGATCAGTTCGTAACTTTGCGCGAACTGGAAGAGCGTTACATCCACGACGTGCTCAATGCCACCGGGCAAAACAAAACCCACGCCGCCCGCATCCTCGGCATTCACTCTACGTCACTCATGCGCCGACTGAAGAAGACCCACGAGCTGGTATAGCCGCGAACGTGTTCCCACGCAGCGCTCGACCATATGGTAGAGCTGACCTTCAGGTCCGCGTCCAGGCCGTTTCTTGAATTTCCGAGTTGGCTTTAAGCCGACGCCACGCCACAAGTCGCAGTACTGCAAACTGCGAACCAATCGCTGCAAAACGCAGTAGCTGGACCCTCCCTGTACCCATGTCCGCAAGCTATCTCCTTTAAACTCACTGCCCCTTTTGGGAAGAAGATTTGCCCTCCACGTGCACGGTATATAGCAGAGCGCGTTGCCATGCTGACCATGTCAAACCAGCCGACCGAGGAAGCTGTGGTTCCACGCTCCACCCGCGCCACAGTTGAACGGAACCTGTAAGGAGGCCTTATGTCGATCTTATTCGTGCTGCTGACCTTTCTTCTGATCCTCACCGTGATGTACTTCCGTCGTCCCCAGGAAGCCACAGAGGCTGTGCAAGTTGCTCCCGTCAAAACCCTGGCCGCTCCCGTCATGCTGAAGCAGGCAGGATTCGACGTCCCCGAAGGTTATGCGTTCCACCCCGGCCACACCTGGGTTGTGGACGAGGGCCGGCAGAACGCCCGCATCGGAATCGATGCTTTTGCCGGCAATCTATTCGGCAAGATCGATGCCATTGAAGTGACCGACCTGAATCGCTGGGTGCGCCAGGGTCAACCGCTGTGCACCGTCACCCGCGAAGGCCGCAGCGTTGAAATGCTATCGCCGGTAGAAGGCGTGCTGGTCTCGGTAAATCATGAAGTTCTAAAGGACCCCAACCTCATCATCGAAGATCCCTACAAGAATGGCTGGATTTGCTCGGTCAAAGCTCCCGAGATGACCACCAACGTCAAGAATCTTCTGCAGGGCGCCATCGTTGTGCCGTGGATGCAGAACAGCCTGTCGCGCATTGGAGCCATGATCCAGCAGATGACGCCCGCGCTGGCACAGGACGGCGGCCTGCCGGTGAAGGGATTGCTCTTCCAGGTTGACGCCAATGTGCAGGAGCAGCTGGTACAAGAATTCTTCCTGACATAGCCCAGGGATCAGGGGGAAGAAGGAGGTTATTATGGCCAAAGCAAAAAGCCTTACTCATCGACATCAAGCGCTGCATCGGTTGCCTGGGCTGCGAAACCGCCTGCAAACAACTTCACGGATTCAGCACGGATCCGGAACCCACACTCTCCGACACGGCTTTCACGGTAGTCGAATCCCGCGGCGACAAGTTCGTCCGCAAAATCTGCATGCACTGCGACGATCCGGCATGCGCCTCGGCCTGCCCGGTGGGCGCCATCAGCAAAACCCAACTCGGCCCTGTGGTCTACGACGCCGACAAGTGCATTGGCTGCCGCTACTGCATGCTGGCCTGCCCTTACCAGGTGCCCCGCTACCAGTGGACCAAGCTCGCTCCCTTCGTCAAGAAGTGCGACCTGTGTACCGACCGGATCAAGGCCGGCAAGTCCACTGCATGTGCCGAGGCTTGCCCGGTGCAGGCCACCGTGTTCGGCAATCGCGACGACCTCATCGGCGAAGCCTGGAACCGCATTCGCAGTGACTCGTCCTACGTTCCCCACATTTACGGCGTGGAAGAGTTGGGTGGAGGCAGTGTCCTGTTCGTCTCCGACGTTCCCTTTGAGAAGCTCGGCTTCAAGCCATCTCCCAACGGGAATCAATCCATGCCTGCGTTGACCTCGAGCGCCCTGGGCGATTCGCCCAAGGTCGTCATCATGGGCGGCACCATTCTTTCCGCTCTTTACTGGGTAACCCAGCGCCGGCGCGAAGTCGCCCTGGCCGAGGCTGAAGAGAAAGCCACTATCAGCAGCATCAAGGGTGAAAGGAGCTAGCCATGATCGCGCGAATGAAATCAGAAATAACTTTATGGCGCGTCATTGTAGCCATCATATTTGTTACCGGTCTTTATGCGACGTATATCCGCTTCTTTGAAGGTTTCCGGGCCAGCACGAACTTGAGCGACCAGATGCCCTGGGGCTTGTGGGTCGGGTTGGGTACGCTGTGTGGAGTTGGGCTTTCTGCCGCCGGCTTCGGCATCAGTGCCGCGGTCTATCTGCTGGGAATGGAGCGCTACCGTCCTATTCGTGCGCGCCGCCATTCTCATCTCGTTCCTCGGCTACCTGACGGTCTGCGTCGGCTACCTGTACGAAATCGGGTTGCCCTGGCGCTTCTGGCATCCCATCGTGATGTGGAACCACCGCTCGGTGCTGTTTGACGTGTGCGTCTGCATCATGACCTACACCACGGTGTTGACCTTCGAGTTCGCGCCTGCGCTGATCGAGAAGCTCCCCTGGCAGCACTTCCGCGAGACCATCCTCCACTACCATCACAAAATCCTGATCGGCGTGGTTTTGGCCGGTGTGTTGTTGTCTTCCATGCACCAGTCTTTCCTGGGCGGACTGTTCCTCATCGCCCGCGGCAAGATTCATCCGCTGTGGTATTCGCAGTACATGCACGCCATGTTCTATCTGTCGGCAATCCCTGCCGGTCTGGCCCTGACGGTGATGGCCATCTACCTGTGCATGCGCTCGCTCGATGTGCGCATCGATTTCAGCATCCTCAGCGACTGCGGCCGCATGATCCAGTTGCTGCTCATCGTCTACGCCTTCTTCAAACTGCTGGACCTCATCGCCAACCAGGCTTTGGGCTATGCCTTCCAGCGAACCCCGGAGGCAGGATATTTCTGGCTCGAGGTGGTTCTGTTCCTGGCCATACCCATCACCCTGCTGAGCTTCGAGAGCGTGCGCTCCAATCCGGAAAAACTGTATTGGTCGAGCGCCATCGTGGTGGCAGGCTTCATGGTTGACCGCATTAACGTCTCCATCAACGCGCTGCAAACCGCCATGGGAACTCACTACGTTCCCAAGTGGAGCGAGTTAGCTTCCAGCGTTTTGGTGATCGCGGCAGGAGTGATGGCGTTCCGCTACGCCGTCATTTATCTGGACATTCTTCCTAAAGCTGGAGCGGTAACCCCTAAGCCGGTTACCCGCTGGATGGCGAATTCGGGAATGCCCGCGCAAGCCTGAGGCTGGTCCTCAGAGCTGACAAAACAGGCCCCGCAGCGATGCGGGGCCTGTTTGTTTGCGAGGGATTTTTGCGCCCTCATCAAGTGGATAGTAAGTCGTTGTAGAGGATAACGCGCATAAAGTGAGATTCAGTAGCGCCCAACTTAGTTGCCCGCGCGCCATATGAAGTTACTTCGGCGGCGAAGTATTCGCTGCGAAGTTACTACGGTGAAAACTCTTGCATACGTAATGTCAAACTTCAGGCTCGCAGCACGCGTGGCAGCCTTGCGCAGTGTAGGTAAAAGTTTCTCGAGCTCTCAACCACCTTCCGCTATAAGCCATTGATTCGCTTTGCTGCCCCTTTTGGCATGAGTGTTGCTCTATCTCAAGCGTCTCCGGTCGTGCCGAAAGTGGCATGCACAGTCTCGAGCTCGTAGGAGGACATTTACATGGCGACTGCTATTAGTCCGGGAGTGTACATGGAACCACGTCGTAAGGCGATCTTATGTCTTTGTTATGACACAACCATGTTGAAAGTTCGTCAGATGTTGCTGGAGCACTTCGGATACACGGTTTGGCCAACCCACTCTGTTGAGGAAGCTACTGCTGTGGCCAGCGATCGGTGCCCCGACATGTTGCTGATGGACAACAATCATCCTGGCGTTGACTTGGAGCAAGTGGCGCAACAGGTCAAGTCCGCGTGTCCAACCCTGATTGCAGTTGTGCTCGCGCCTTACTATTACGGTTCGCGCGATGGCACGGCTGGAGCAGTGGACTGCTTTGTCGCCAAGGACGATGGCCCTGATGCCTTGATCTCGCAGATCAACAACTTGTTGGGAGACAATGCCGAAGGGGGCAAAAAGCCCACGCACACCATGTAGGCCGCAGCCACTGGCGGCCTTGACCGAGACAATTCGACGACTTACTGGCTGGCGGGAAACATGTCCCGCCTTTTTTCTTGCGCCTGACGGGCGGCTAGCTTTCGCGGCGCACTTGCAGACGGGCCCGACCATCGCGGCACAGCAGACGCGCGGTCAAAACGTTGGGCTGGCAACACACCTGGCAGTCTTCCACATATTCCTGCAACAGCCCGCCCGACTCGTCGACGTCCGTCACGTTCCACTCTCCGCAGTAGCTGCACTGAAATCCGGTTTGCATGTGACCAGCATAGAGAAGGCGCAGCAAATCCTAAAGTGGGTTTCCAAATTGGTTTCCTTCCCGCATTGAGGTGGGGAAACCACAACCGTAGCTTTCGCTTTTATTTCGTAAGTTGCAGCAGCCATATGGCATTAGCTCCCACTTCGGTTCCTCCCGCAGCGTGGCCTCGAACTTGCCTTTACTCATAGCGATCGCGGCAACTTGTCGATGGAGAGAATATGGGCCCTATGAAGTCGGATCACACCAACGCCGTCCGCTGGAGGAAAGCGCAGAACGCCAGTTCTCCGGTCATTCTGCTGGTGGAAGATGAATCGTTTGTGCGCGAGGTCACGCGCCAGGTTTTGGAGCACGGCGGCTACAAGGTGTTGGAGGCAGCCAGTCCCGACGAGGCGCTTCGCCTTGCCGGCGGTTATCGCGGGCACATTGACCTGCTGCTGACCGACATGGTGATGCCCGGCATGAATGGGGCTGAACTGGCCGGCGAACTTCATCGGCGTCTGCCCGGCCTGGCCACCGTGTGTATGTCGGGCTACGCCGAAAGCGATGTCGTGCGCAAGATGCGGATGACTTCGGCCACCCACATTCAGAAGCCGTTTACCGTCGAAGCCCTACTCTCGCGCATCGACGGCGCGCTAAACCCCGCCGCCTCGGTCGACCCCGACGACTCCGGCAATTCCGAAGCACTGCCCAGCCTGTCGGCCTGAACCCGTGGCCCACTCGCCGGCGCGGATGGCAACGCCGTTTGCGGCGGATTTGCTGCTGTGGCGGACAAGATCACCACGTCCACTCTTCTGTTCACCTGTCGTCCCTTCGCGGTGGCGTTATCGGCAACGGGATGAAACTCGGCGTAGCCGGCAGCTGAGAGCCGCTCGGCCGGGATGCTGTAGCTTTCAATCAGCGATCGTACCAGCCCGGTAGCCCGGGCCGTGGACAACTCCCAGTTCGAAGCGAATTGCGGGGTGTGTATGGGAACGTTGTCGGTGTGGCCTTCAATGCGAACCGAGCAGGCGTGCTCCAGCAGGATGCGCGCCACCCGCCCAAAGGCATTCTCCGCCCCCGGCTTGATGGTGGCCGAGCCGCTGTCGAAGAACCCCAACTCCTCCAGGCTTACCACCAGGCCGTCGCGCTCCATGTGCAGTGCTACCTCCTTGCGCTGGATCTCTCCCGCCAGCGCCGCCTCCAGTTCACCGCGCACGCCGCGAAATTCTCCTTCGGCTCAGGTGAGGGCGGCTGATCCGCCTGCATCCGCGCCGCTGCCTCTTCCAACACGCTGCCACTGATCGCTGCTTCTTCGGGCACCGCATCGTTGTGTCCTGCCGCCTTCTCAAATACGCCCAGTTGCTGGAACGCCGATTCAATGGCTCCCGACAACAGCATCGCTTTCTTCTTGTCGATCTGGGCCGAGGCATACAGCACCACGAAAAAGGCGAACAGCAGGGTCACGAAGTCGGCATAGGACACCAGCCAGCGCTCGTGGTTCACGTGCCCATCGGATTTGCGCCGGTGTTTCACAGCCAGTCACCCCGCTCCGGCGCCTCGTCCCTTGGGGGATCGCTCAGAAAGCCGGCCAGCTTGGTCTCCAGCATCCGCGGATTCATGCCCACCAGGATGGAGATCACGCCCTCAACCGTCATCTCGCGCAGGATTTGTTCCTCGCGAATCCGCAGCCGCAACTTTCCCGAGCTGGGCAGGAAGAAGAGGTTCGCCGAGCCAACTCCGTACACCGTCGCCACGAACGCTACCGCGATGCCTTTTCCCACTTCGTTGATGTTGTCCAGGTGCTGCATCACCTGGATCAGCCCCAGCACCGCGCCGATGATGCCGATGGTCGGCGCGAAACCCCCTGCCGACTCGAAGACCTTGGGGATGTTCTCTTCCCGTTCCGCGTGATTGTCGATCTCCATCTGCATGATCTTGCGCAGCTCGTGCGGCTCGGTGCCATCCACCGCCAGCATCAGCGACTTCTTCAGGAAGGGATCATGAATGCCGGGCAACTCGGTGTCGAGCGAAACGACGCCATTGCGGCGGGCCTTGTTGGCGAACATCACCAGTTGCCGGACAATCTGGTGCGGCTCCAGCCGCGGTTCAAAGAAAACTTGGATGAGCCGGCGGAACGCCGCCGCCACGACTGATAAGGGATACTGCAGCAGCACCGCGCCCAGGGTTCCGCCAAACACAATGATGGCCGCCGTCGGCTGCAATACCTGCGACAGTTTGCCGCCTTCCAGCAACAGTCCGGCAACAATCCCGCCCACACCCAGAAGGACCCCGATAAAGCTGCTCTTATCCACGCTGCTCGCCCTTCGCGTTGTGCGTTGCAGGGGAGGGTTGAGTTGGGACGCCGCCGGCCAGCTCCGCCGGGAGGCAGCCATCGGAGCTGGCCAGTATCAGCGAGCGGCGAAAGTCGCGCACCCGCTCGATCACCTGCTCGGTGCTCTCGCGAACCACCAGCTTTTCTCCATTCAATAAGGTAATGACCGTATCCGGCGCTTGCTCGACATACTTGATTAAGTCGGAGTTGAGCGCGAGGCGTGAATTGTTCAAGCGGGTCAGCTGGATCATGCGACTCCGTCCGCCGGGGGGCGGACTCAGACAGGTTATCGGCAACAGTTGCCTAGTACATGAAAGCCGGTTGGAAATGGGAGTGCAGTGTCTCGTCGGTGTTGGCGCGATCGCGCCGCCAGTTTATGAGAAACGGTTTAGCGAACAGCGATGTTGCCGGCAGGACGAGCGTACCACCGTGGCGTTTCTGCGGTTAAAGCAGCAACCTGCGCGGGCCGATAGGTTGCTTGAGCAAGCAAAGGTTCCGCCGGTCAGAGAAAGCCCGGCAGCGCACCTGCGGGAACGAGCTCAGATGAGCTCGGGCAAGGTGGAACTATGAGAGGAGCTATCCCATGGCAATCAGCATTCTGAATAACATTCCGTCCCTTGCCGCGCAGAACCAGTTGTCCATCACCCAGGCCAATTTGCAGAAGACGCTGGAGCAGTTGGCTTCCGGCTCGCGCATCAACTCTGGCGCCGACGATGCCGCTGGACTGGCCATCGCCGACGGTTTGCAGGCCAACGTGACCGCGCTCACCCAGTCGGCCATGAACGCCAACGAGGGCGTAGGCAAGCTGCAGGTCACCGACGGAGCTCTGTCGCAGGTCACCACCCTGCTGAACCGCGCCGTCACCCTGGCGACCGAATCGGCCAACGGAACGGTCAACGACGGCTCGCAGCGCGAGGCGCTGGATTCGGAGTTCCAGTCGATCAAGGCCGAAATCGACCGCATCGGCACCAACACCACCTACAACGGCGCTGCCATCTTCCAGGGCGGATCTACTAACGAAAACCAGCTAACCACCGCGGTCACCAATCCCGCCGGCCTGTCCAGCGCCATCACCGGCGACATGAAGGTCAAATATTGGGACACCACCCTGGCCGTGCCGGCATACACCACCCAGACCTACGGCGCTTCCACCGGCGACACCACGGTGGGCGACTCTGATCAGCGACATCAACGGGTCGGGGAAGGGCCTGGTCGCGACCTTGGACAATACCGGCAACGTGGTCGTCACCGACACCCAGAATCGCGGCAGTGTGGCCGATCCGCTGGCCGATGGCGGTTCCACCATCAAGATCAACGGCGACGGCTCCGCCGATACGCTGGCCAACACCACCAACTCCAGCACCATGAATGTGTATCTCAGCGACTCCACCACGGCCGGCAGCAGCACCATCGGAGTCACCCTGGGCACCTTCGACAGCAGCAACATGAACGGCATCAGCATCGCCAACGACAACCTGCAGACGGCTGGGGCAGCCCAGACGGCGTTGACCGACATCAACAACGCCATCTCGCAGGTAGCGGCGCTGCGCGGCGGCATCGGCGCGGGTATCAACCGGCTACAGGCGGCGAGCAATGTCATGGCCAACCAGACGCAGAACCTGTCATCTGCGCAGGACGGCATTCAGTCGGCCAACATTACCCAGACGGTCGCCAACCTGACCAAATACCAGATCCTGAGCCAGACCGGTATTTCCGCCCTGGCGCAGGCCAACCAGATGCAGCAGAGCGTGCTCAAGCTGCTCCAGTAAACGGGTGCGCCGCGACCCGTCCTGGTGACGGAGGGTTGCGGCCTTACCCAGTTGCACGGGGGAGAAGGTGGGACCTTCGGGTTCCCCTTCTCCCTGCGCAAGTTGCGGTGGTACGAATTCTTGCGAGGGAGGTCTAAAGGATGAGTACGTCGAGCACCAGCCTGTATGGCAGCACGCTTAGCAGCATTGTCGGCAACGTGAATGACGCGTTCTCCGGCAAGACCTCGGGCATCGACGTCTCGACCATCGTGTCGGAGCTGATGCAGGTCGAGCGCCAGCCGGAAACCGTGATGCAGTCGCAGCAAAGCACCATCAGCTCGCAGGTGTCAGCCCTGACTACCATCAGCGGACAGCTGACCACGCTCTACGACAGCGTCAACAGCTTGAAAGACATCGAAGGCGCTTTCAGCCAGATGGCCACCGGTTCCAGCGACAGCGCCATCGTTTCCGCCAGTGCCGACACTACGGCCGTAGCCGGCACTCACTCCGTCACGGTCACGAACCTCGCCACCATTTCCAGCAGTTACTCCGGCTACATTCCGTCAGGCACCTCGCTGGCGGGCGCCGAAATCGATATACAGTACGGCAGCGACCCCACCAAGCCGGTCAAAACTGACGCCATCACCATCCCTTCGACCGCGACCACCTTGCAGCAGGCGGCCAGCGCAATCAACGGAGGCAGTTATGGAGTGACGGCCTCGGTGGTTACCGACTCCCAAGGTTCCCGCCTGGTGTTCGTCAGCAAGACCTCGGGCGCCGACGGCAATCTCACGGTGAGCAGCAAGGCTGCTACATTCACCAGTGCGTCAGGCGTCGATGCGCAGCTTACGGTCGACGGCGTTCCCGTCGACAGCAGCACCAACACCGTGACCGGGGCCATCCCGGGAGTGACCCTGAGCCTGGGTGCGGCCGCGCCCGACAATCCGGTGCTGATCAGCGTGGAGCCCGACACCAGCCAGGCATCCACCGCCATTCAGGACTTCGTTACCGCCTACAACGCGGTCACGACCTCAATCAATAGCCAGTATTCGCTGAACTCCACCGGCAACGAAGGCGTGCTGGCGGGCGACAGCATGTTACGGACCCTGCAGAGCCAGATGCTGGATATGGTTTCCGGCGCGGTCAGCGGGGCGGGGCAGTATGTGAACCTGCAGTCGCTTGGCGTGGAGATGCAGAATGACGGCACGCTGCAGATCAACAGCAAGGTTTTGAGCACTGCGCTTAGCAGCCATTTCTCCGATGTGCAGAGCTTCTTTCAGTCGGCCACGGGATGGGGTCAGACCGCGGGCAAACAGCTTTTGCAGATTACCGATCCGACCATAGGCACGGTTTCGGCCGACATCACCGGGCTGAACCAGACCAGCCACGACCTTACCAACCAGATCGACGACTTTGAAACCCGCATGGCGACCGTACAGCAGCAGTTGACCACCCAGTACAGCAGCCTGGACGCTTTGCTGCAGCAGTACCCCATGCTGATCCAGCAGGTCACGGCGCAGCTGGGCAGTTTGCCCAGCGCCAGCAGCAGTAGCAGCAGTTAAGGCGAGAAAAAATGAACGATGTCAGTCAGGCTTATCAGGACAACGCGGTGCGTGGCGCCAGCCCGGTTGAGCTGGTGATCGTGCTTTTCGATGCAGCCATCGAAGATATGCGCCAGGCGATGGCCGATATGCAGGCCAACCGGATCGAAAGCCGTTCCCACCACATTACGCACGCGCTGATGGTATTGCAGCAGTTGCAGGGGACGCTGGACTTTGAGCGCGGCGGCAGCGCGGCTCGACAGTTCGAACAGTTCTACAACCTGGTGCGGGCCAAGCTGCTGGAATCGCAGATGCGCGGCTCCCACGAGTTAATGCGGCAGCAGGTGCGGGCCATGTCAGAAGTGCGGACCTGTTGGGTGGAGGCGCGGCGCCTTCTGGAACCGAAGACGGTGGTCGAACCGGCGATCCTGGCAGCGGCCGCAGCGAGCGAGGATGGTCCCACAAGCGAATGGAAAGCCTGAAGGATAGCACCCCACTCGATCAGTTGCGGCAGGCCAACCGCCAGCTCATTGAGTTTTTCGCACGATCCTTCGGCAGGCCGGTTTCCGGTACCGTCGAAGAAGTCGAAGCCCTGCGGAAGCTTGAACGTGCCCTCGAGTCGATCGTTCCGCTGCTGGATCGGCGTCTGCAGGTCGCCGCCGGATCGGAGCTTGCGGTCGAGCTGGACCGTTACCGCATCAACCTGCTTCGACTGCGGCAGGAACTGGCCGGCATGCAGGGCTCGGCGGTCGAATGCCGCAACCGGCTCGCTAGCCGGCGAGAACATGTACACGCGGCGCAGGCCTGGATAGTCGGGACGCGAGGCGTGATCTAGCCCACACTGTGGTGTCATTTTTCTCGCGCCCCTGCTTCACTCGCGACCCCTTCGTCGCCTTCCGCTGGCCTTCTCACCTCTCGCCGACGCAAAGTGCCTGCTGCGCCTGCCGTGTGCTCCACATCAGCCGCCCCAGGTTTGTCCGCCCATGGACAATCGGTTCTGAAACCGGACGCCGACCTCACATTGCAGTCCGGTAAATTCACGATAAACCTCACGTTTGTAGCTGCTTACCGTCCGACAGCGATGGCCCTCAACGTGTAATGAATAAGGCTGATGTAGAAGCATGAGCAGTTAGTCCCAAAGGCTCTAACCATCCGGTGGCTTCCGCGTCAGAGGCAATGTAAGGAGACAGTTTATGGAGCGCAGATACCTGGTTGCGGCCCTGGCGATCATAGCGACCTTCGCGGGCGTCTCCCGCGGATTCCGTTTCCTGGAAGACCTTCCCACGGTGCATCGGGGGAGTGGCCACGCGATGGCGAGAGCGGACTGCAATCCCAGTCCGGCGGCTCGTGCCATGGCGAAAATTCGCATCCACCCTCGACCCGCTTCGCCGGCAGAAGCCCAGATGCTAGCCGAGTTGAATGTTCCAATGCCCGACTTGTCAGCCGAAATCGCCCAGCAGAAGGCACTGGCACAATGTGCCCGCGCTCAGGCCAAAGTTGACGCCGAGCAAACCCGTCGCGACGCGATGCGTCTGCAGAAGGAAATGTCCCACCTCAAGCTGGGGATGAACCCAATCTCGATTCAGGTAAACGTCGCGCCTGATATCCAGGAGCGCGCCGCGGAAGCGGCCGCGCAAGCCGCTCAGGCGAACATGAGGGTTCAGATTGCGGCCAACGAACTGGAGGAATCTTCCTTGCGCCAGGCGTCCGAGCAGATGGAGCGGGCAGCGCAAAACATTCCCGTTCACGTTGTGACGCGGGTGCGCTGCAATGTGAGGGCCTTGCAAACTCAGACGGTTCAGGCCATGCAGGATGCGGTACGCCAAGTGCAATACGGATTTGCCTCGAAGTAGTCCCCTCAGCCTCAGAGCAGAACGGCACGGATTTCGATTCGTGCCGTTTTTTCGTTTCCCGCCGTATCCTTCGAGCTTGCCGCGCCAGGCATCAATAAAGCGTGATCCCGAACTGAAGTGTCATCCCGACCAAGGGCCTCAGCCCGCGTCGAGGGACCTGCGATCCATCGACGGGTAGAAATTTGCGGTACGCAAAGGATTGCCGTCTCCACGACGAGGATGCAGGTTGAGCCGAAACATCGATCAACCCCATTCATTTATCCAAGTGTCATCGCGACCGGAGGCGGCGCGTTTTGACGCCGAAGTGGAGGGAGACCTGTCCTTGTTAATTTCGTTCGATTTTCGCGCGATACCCAGCAAATCCGGACTCACATTCGTCTCGCTTCGCTGAGAGGGTTCGTGCAACCGAACACTTGCCCGCCCGCGCCGGCACCTACTCAGGCGGCACCCTTCTCTCCTGCCCTTCCTTGGTCGCAAGCCTTGCCTCGCAAAGTTCAGCGTCACTGTTCGCGCAGCGTCCGCATGGGATCCAGTCGCGCCGCACGATAGGCGGGCACGCTGCTCGCGATCAGGGAAACCAATAGCAACACCGCGCTTACTCCCACAAACGTGAGTGGGTCAAACGGTCGCACGCCATAGAGCATGTCTTCCAGAAAGCGGGTCAGCAGGAGCGAACCGCAGAGCCCAACCGCAAGACCCGTCGCCGCCAGCAGTAGTCCCCGCCGAAGAATCAACTGAAGAACGTTTTCGCGTTGCGCTCCCAGGGCGAGCCGCAAACCAATCTCAAGCGTCCGCTGCGCCACCATGTACGAAAGCACCGCATAAAGACCGATTGCGGATAACAGCAGCGCCATCGCGGCGAAAAACGAAATCAGTACGGTCTGGAAGCGAGGCTGAGCCGCCGACTGTGCGACGTAATCGTCCAGCGTGGCTACCCGGAACAGGGAAATATTGCTGTCAAGCTGCGAAAGCTGCGTGCGCAAGGAACCAACGACGCTGAGCGGATCACCCGTGGTCCGGATCACCAGGGGCGGCGAAAACACGATGGCCTGCTGGTACGGGACATACATCTGGGCGGGCATTTCCGCGGTGATGCCGCCTCGTTTCACGTCGCCGACGACACCTACAATCAAACGCATAGAAGGTCGATTGATGTCGTCGTGCAGCCCCGGCTCTATGCGCTTTCCCAACGGATCTTCACCAGGGAAGTATTTGCGCGCGAACGCCTGGTTGATGATGACGACCTGTTGCCGGTTGGTGGCGTCGGTAGGTTGAAACGCGCGGCCGGACAGAATGGGTATGCGTAGAGTCCGAAAGAATTCCGGAGTGATGATGCTGATGGCTTCGCCGGGTTCGTCGCCTTTGGCCACGGGCCGGCCTTCAATGGCGAAAGTAACACCGATATTGTTGCGCGCGAGCGGCACGGGAAAACCAGCGGCAGCCGATTCCACGCCGGGAATCGCCGACACGCGAGCCAGCAGTTCATCGTAGAAATGCACTTTCTTGAGGTCGGGATACTGATTGTCCGACAAGCTGATACTGGCGCTCAGAACGTGATGCGGATCGAAGCCCGGGTCGACGTTCAACACGCGCACAAAGCTGTGGATCAGCAGACCAGCCCCAACCAGCAGTATCAGTCCGATGGCCGTTTCGGCGACCACCAGGATGTCGTTCAGCCGATGCTGTCCGCGCCCGCTGGTAACGCTGCGTGTTCCTTCCCGCAAGGCCGTGGATGGGTCGAGTCTGGACATACGCCAGCCGGGGAGCACCCCGAAAAGAATGCCGGTTAGGACAGAAGCCAGCGCGGCGAAGGCTAGAACTGGACCGTCAAGCGAAACCTGACTCAGCCGCGGCAGGTTCTCCGGCACGAAATGCAGCATGGTCCTCAGCAGCAAGGCGGACAGCACAACTCCTGTCGCTCCTCCGCAAAGCGACAGGAAAACGGACTCGACTAGTACCTGGCGGATGATACCGAAGCTTGTCGCGCCCAACGCTGCGCGCACGGCCATTTCCGGCCTGCGTCGCGCGGCCCTGGTCAGCATCAGTCCGGCAACATTGGCACAGGCGATCAGCAACACAAAAATCACCGCGGCAAACAAGACACGCAAGGCGCCGCTGATGTTGCCTACTATGTCCTCCAACTCGGGAGTGACCTTCGCGCCCGCAAGATGTTTATTGTTGTCGGGATACTGTAAAGCGAGGTTTTGTGCAATGAGTCCTAAATCAGCGTTTGCTTCGGCTATCGAAACCCCCGGCTTAAGCCGACCGATCACGGTCAACATCGAAGCGCCCCGCTGCGCGGTTTGCGGATCTTTGCCCGCTGCGTCGTCGGCCAGCGATGTCCACAGCGCGGGTTCGGGTTTCTGCAGCGGAAACATGAAGTCTTTGGGCATCACGCCGATGACGGTATAGCGATCGCCGTCGAGAGTAATCGCCTGACCTACAATGTCGCGCGCTCCTCCGAAGCTGGACAGCCAGGTCTGATGACTTAACAGCGCGACGTGACTGCCGGGCTTTTCATCGTCGGCGACAAAACCCCGGCCGAGCATGGGGTTCACACCCAGCACGCGAAGAAAATCGGCTGACACGATTTGCATTTCCAGTTGCTGGGGATTGCCTGCGCCGGTAAGGGTGACATTGTCGCGCCGCCGCGAGGCCAGAGCCTCAAAGGTTCGATTGCGAGATCTCCAATCAAAAAAATTTGGATAGCTGACGTTGGTAGGCAGGCTCGCGCCGCCGGCCGAGGAGTCGAGGCTGGTAACCGACATCACGCGGTCTGGCTCGGGAAAGGGCAGCGGCCGCAGAAGCACCGCATTGATGAGGCTGAATATCGCCGTGGTCGCGCCGATACCCAAGGCCAGGGTGAGGATGGTGGTCAGGGCGAAGCCCGGACTCTTGCGCAATTGGCGAATCGCGAAGCGAAGGTCTTGCAGCAGGCTGTGCATCAAACGGTTTCTCCCGATCAGGGTTCCCAACGGAAAGAAGGTACACGCCAGTGGCCAAGTTCGCGACTAGCCAAGTACCTGGAAACAGGCAAGTTTGATGTCTGTTGAGCTGTCAGCCAAACAGTTCTGCGTCCACATTCGACATCGCTTGTCCGCGAGCGGACAAGATTCGGTCTTCGCCCAGCGGCGGAAGTTGTGGGCCTCTGATCGGGCTCACCCCGCGCGGAGGTGGGGTCCCTGTTGGGACTTGGACTTTTTGGCGCACGATTACCCCGCGCGGAAGCGCGGAGTTATCATCTGTCGTCTCGCTTCCCGAGATTGGTTTCGTGCAACCACACGCCGCCCACGCTCCACCCACTCAGCGTCCACCGAATTTGGCCAGCCGCGCTCTTCGCTCCTGCCATTCTTTCGTAGCAAATATTTTCGGTCCCACTTCAATCAGACGCGGCAGCATCTGGAAGACCGATACCGGCGTCCACTTCGTTCCCATACGCGTACGGAAGCCGCGCTGGTTCAGCTCATCGGCGATCACCGAGTACGGACCGTCCTCGATAGTCAGCTCCATCATCAGGAACAACGCTTCCTGCTCGGTGGCGTCGGGTTCCAACCGCGGCGGAGGGTTTTGCGCGACATGCAGGCCGAACGGCACTTGCTCCGCGCCCGTGGCATCGGCCCTGGTGACATTCGGGGCAGCGTTCTCCGCTGGAATCTCTCGCTCCCACTCCAGCGCCACCAGCTTCCAGCCTTCGGCCATTTGCTGAGCAATCTTCTCCATGCCCAGAGTCTTGGGAAGTTCCTGTCGAATGCGTTCCACGTTCGCCATCCTCCACCCCCTCACTCGAGCTGCAAATCAAGGGCCTACTGTTCGCGCAGCGTCCGCATAGGATCGAGCCTCGCGGCGCGGTAGGCGGGCGCACTGCTGGCGATCAGTGACACCAGCAGCAGCACCGCACTCACGCCTAGAAACGTCAGCGGATCAAACGGCTTCACCCCGTACAACATGCTCTCCAGGAACCGCGTCAGCACCAGCGAGACGATCACCCCGATCGCCAGTCCGGTTGCCGCCAGCATCAGTCCACGGCGCAGAATCAACCCCAGCACGTTTTCCCGCTGCGCGCCCAGCGCCAGGCGTAACCCAATCTCCATCGTCCGCTGCGCCACCATGTAGGAGAGCACGGCGTACAGGCCGACGGCGGACAGCAGCAGGGCCATCGCTGCGAAAAACCCAAACAGCACCGCCTGGAAGCGCGGCTCGGCGGCAGCCTGCGAGACGATGTCGTCCATGGTCTTAACTTCGTAGAAGGGCACGGTCTTGTCCATGGCTGCGATCTGGGCCCGCACCGGCCCAATCAGCGCCGTGGGATCACCTGCTGTACGAATCACCAGCGTGGGCGAAGTCACCGCCGCCTGGGAATAAGGCAGGAAGTATTCCGGTTTGGCTTCCTTGGTAAGCTTGCGTTCTCGCACGTCGCCAACCACGGCGATAATTTCCCGCATGCTCTTGTTCGAGACGGTTCCGTCGCCCAGACCAATGCGAACCCGCTTGCCGATGGGATCATCGTGGGGAAAGTATTTGTGCGCAAAGCTTTCATTGACCGCCATCACGGGCGTGGACTTCGCCGTATCTTCCGGGCGGAATGAGCGGCCGCGCAGGACGGGAATATGGAGGGTCTCGAGATACCCCGGGGTGGCGATATGAACGCCCGCTGCCGGTTGGTCGCCCAGGGGAAGCGAGTGGCCTTCGATGTCGAAGGAGATAGCCATGGAGTTCTGCGCAAAGGGAAGCGCCCATCCCGCGGCTGCCGACTGCACGCCGGGCATCGCCGCCAGCTTTGGCAGCAACTGGTTGAAGAACTGGACCTGCTGTTGCCCGTTGTAGCGGTTGTCGGGAAGAGCAATGCTGGCGGTCAGAACATTGCGTGAGTCGAAGCCGGGGTCAACCTGCAAAATGCGGACAAAACTGTGGATCAGCAAGCCGGCGCCGACCAGCAGCACCAGACCGATCGCGGTTTCCGCGATCACCAGCCAATCGTGCAGGCGATGTTGTCCCCGACCAGGCCCCAGGCTGCGCGACCCCTCGCGCAACGCCAGCGAAGGATCCAGTCGCGACATGCGCCACGCCGGCAGCACGCCGAAGAGCAGGCCGGTCAATACGGAGACAAGAACGGCGAAGCCCAGGACCTTGGCGTCCATCGATACCTGATCCAGCCGCGGCAGGTTGTCGGGAACCACCTGGACCGCGATCCGCAACAGGAACACCGCCAGGCAAACTCCCAGCAAGCCGCCGCATAGCGACAGAAATACGGACTCCACCAGCACCTGCCGGACGATCTCCCCTCTTGTAGCGCCCAGTGCTGCGCGTAAGGCAATTTCCGAACGCCTTCGCGAAGCGCGGGCCAGCAGCAGTCCGGCCACATTCACACACGCAATCAGCAGAACAAATGCCACCGCGGCAAACAGCACGCGCAGCGCGGTGCGGGTGTCGCCCACCATGCGCTCCAGCTGCGACATCACTACCGCGCCATCGAAGCGCTTGTTGGTGTTGGGATATTGCTTTGCCAGGTTGGCCGCAATCAGGCTCATGTCGGCCTGCGCCTGAGCAAAAGATACTCCCGGCTTCAGCCTGCCGACTACATCCAGCATGTGCATGCCGCGTTGCGCGGTAGGCGCTTCCTCGCCGCCGCTGGCATCATCTCCCATCGACGTCCACAACACCGCCGGAGGATTCTGGATAGGGAAGGCAAAGCTCGCGGGCATGACGCCCACCACGGTATAGCTCTTGTTGTCGATGTTGATGGCTCGTCCCACAATGTCAGGGGACGATCCGAAATTCGATTGCCACAACTGGTGGCTCAGTACCACCGTGTGCGCCCCGGCCTTCTCGTCCTCCGGAGCGAAACCGCGTCCCAGCGCCGGACTCACTCCCAGGGTGCGAAAGAAGTCGGCGGAGACCACGTCCCCGTAAATGTGCTTGGGTTCGCCCGCGCCAATGAGCGTGAAGTCATTATCGTGATAGCTGGCAATCGTCTCGAATGAGTGGTTCTGCGTACGCCAGTCGAAGAAGTCCTGGTAGCTCAAAGACGAGCCGACCTCGTTGCTGGTGTTTTCGCCTACCGGAACCTTTTCCGCCAGCCATGCCAGGCGCTGCGGCTGCGGGAAGGGCAGTGGACGCAGCAAAACCGCGTTGATCAGGCTGAAGATGGCGGTGGTGGCGCCAATACCCAGGGCCAGGGTGAGGATGGTAGTCAGGGCGAAGCCCGGGCTCTTCCGCAACTGGCGGGCTGTGACCCGCAGATCTTGCAGCATATTATGCATCAGTTTCTCCTGGACGCGCCGGGCCGCAGCTTAGAGAAGATACACTTCAAGGGCCATCTGCCGCGACGGCGCAACTGCTTGCAAACAGCCCAGATACCCGTGCGGGCAGCGTCTTGAATGACGCGTCCGGCGTCCGGATTCGGCACCGTTTGTCCGTGGGCGGACAAGGGTTACGCCCCGGCCGGCCTGCCATTGCCGGCCTTCCCCGTGACCGTTTGCCCGGCGTCTGTGACGGCTGATACACTCGAATGTTTACCAGTCTTACCGTTTTCTCCATACCAACATGTCGAACACAATGGATATCGCTATCGTCAACGGCGCTCGCACGCCCATGGGGCGCTACTGCGGGAAGCTTCGTGATTTCACTGCTCAGGAACTGGGCGCGGTCGCGGCCATCGAGGCCATGAAGCGCTCCGGGGTCGAGCCCAGTGAAATCGATCACTGCGTGATGGGCAATGCGCAGCAGACTTCGGGAGACGCCATCTACGGCGCGCGCCACGTCGCGCTCAAGGCGGGAGTGCCGATTGAAGTTCCGGCCCTGACCGTCAACCGTCTTTGCGGCTCGGGCATGCAGTCGGTGGTAACCGCCGCCCAGATGATCCGGCTGGGCGAGGCCAAGAGCGTGCTGGCCGGCGGCATCGAGTCGATGTCGCAGGCGCCGCACGTTATTCGCGGCATGCGCTGGGGCGTGGGCTTTGGCGAAGGCAAGCTGGACGATTCGCTCATGGTGGCCCTGCTCGACACCTACTGCGGCCTGTACATGGCCAACACCGCCGAACTCTATGCCGAGCAGCAGGGCATTACCCGCGAAATGCAGGATGAGTTCGCGCTGCGCTCGCAGAAGTGCGCCGATGACGCTTACAAGTCCGGCCGTATGCAGGAGGAGCTGACCCCGGTGGCGCTGCGCAATCGCCGTGGCGAGCCGACCGGCGAAAACTTCACCGAAGACGATCATCGCCGTCCCGAAACCACCATGGAAAGCCTGAAGAAGCTGAAGCCGGCCTTCGGCAAGACCGGCACGGTGACCGCCGGCAACGCCAGCGGCATCGTCGATGGTGGCGCGGCGGTCGTGGTCATGTCGCTGGACGACGCCCAGAAGCGCAACCTGAAGCCGATGGCCCGCATTGTGAGCTGGGGCATCGCCGGCGTCGATCCCAAGATCATGGGCTCGGGTCCGGTTCCGGCTACGCGCATCGCGCTGAAGAACGCCGGGCTCAAGCTCGACGACATTGACTTGATCGAGGTGAACGAGGCCTTCGCCGGACAGTACTTGGCGGTGGAAAAAGAGCTCGGCCTGAACCGCGACAAGGTCAACGTAAACGGGGGCGCCATTGCACTCGGTCATCCCCTGGGTGCGACCGGGACGCGTCTGCTGATCACGATTATGCATGAGTTGCGTCGCCGCAAAGCCAAGTACGGACTGACCACGGCCTGCATTGGCGGCGGACAGGGCATCGCTGTCGTGGTGGAAAACCTCCAGCGCTAGTCGGGGAGCAGGGATGCGCGTCTTCACCGGCAGCGTCTTTGGAACCCTGTTGTTCGGGTTGGCGGTGTGGGCACTGTTTGCCGTCACGCATCAGGATCCGCATGCTCCCGCCCGCATCAGCTTTGAGGCGGGCAGCATTCTGTACGGGCTGCTGATGGCGTTATTGTCGGGCCATGCCGCCAGCTTTGTCGGCGGCCGGCCTCACTTCACCGCCGCATGGATTACCGCGGCTTTGGTGGCTGCGGGAACGATTGCCTACGTCATGAAGAGCGGCATGTCGTGGTTCGCAGATGGCGATACTGCTGTTCATGGTGCCGGGCATCGTGGTGGGCGGCTGGTCGTACGTGCTCAGCCGAAACCCGACGGGAAACGATCAATGACGACGGAAGAGCGCGCGCTGCACGGCATGGTTTACCAGATGGAAGCGGCATGGAATGCCGCCGACGCCGTTGCGTTTGCCGCGCTGTTCACGCTGGACGCCGACTTCATCCACATCCTCGGCGGCTACTACACCGGACGGGACGGTATTGAAGCCGGCCATCGCATGATCTTCGGCACCGTGTACAAAGGCAGCGCCGTCCGCTACAGCGTGGAGAAGATCAAGTTCCTGCGCCCGGATTTGGCCATGGTTTTTCTGCGGCAGTTCCTGCAGATCCCGGAAGACGGCAGCGTGCGCGAGGTGGAAGCCCGGCCGACCCTGACGGTCGAGAAGGTCGATGGCCACTGGCAAATCGTCGCTCTGCAGAACACGCGCATCACAGAAGCGGGAACCACGGGTACGGATCGAGGGTTGGAACGGCAACTCGGCGGGAAGGAATGACAAGTCTTGAAAAGCGAGACGGAATAAGGTGGCCCAGCGCCTCAGCGCTGCGTAACGTCAAGGTTCAACGTGAGCGGCCGCAGGTTTCTGTCGCCCCTGAAGGAGCTCAGGTAACAATGAGGAGGTACTGCAACTCGCTTCGTATCAGGGCGTGGTTTTAGCCATGCCGTCACAGCGTAGAATGAAATCGGCTTCAGCCCCTGCAACATGTCGACTCCAGTTCGCAATTCCAGTTCGAAGAGTATTGTTCGTCCGTCACGCACATTCTTCGTTACGACTAAGACCAGTATGGGCCGAGCTCTTCTGCAATCAGAGCGCAATGCAATGTTGTTTATCGACGTCTTGCGGTCCTATGCCGTAGCCAGGAAATTCACAGTGCATGACTTCGTGGTCATGCCCGATCATGTGCATGTCTTACTCACTGTCGACGGCGACATGTCAGTAGAACGAGCTGTTCAATTCATTAAAGGTGGATTTTCGTATCGCTTGAAGAAAGAAGTCGGGTATTTGGGCGAGGTGTGGCAGAGAGGGTTTTCTGAGGTGCGTGTCGACGATCGCGAGAGTTTATCACAACATCGCGAGTACATCGCGCAAAACCCTGTAAAGCGTGGCTTAGTCGAGTCGCCCGAAGAGTTTCCGTATTGCTTCACATACTTGTCGGCGCGGAAGAATGCAGAGGCTAAAGCCTGCCAATGAAAAGGACAGGTCCGGCACGGCTCAAGCCGTGCCCTGATACGAGACTCGCGTCGCCAGAGCTTTTGGAGACATATAAAGTGCCCAGATACGAGGCGTTCAGAGCGCCGTACTCCTCTCGACGAGCCCTAGTTGTTTCGAGATCGAAATCTTAAGAACCGGTGATAACCACTTAAAGGAAAACGCATACATGAATATCAAGAAGGTTGGCGTATTAGGTTGTGGGTTGATGGGCTCGGGCATTGCGCAAGTCTCGGCGGCCGCGGGTCTCGACGTCGTGGTGCTGGAGCAGGACCAGAAGTTTCTCGACAAAGGCTTTGCCGGCATCGAGAAGTCGCTGGCCCGCATGGTCGAACGCGGCGAAGCCAAAGGCGGCATCAGCGCTGAGCAGAAGGCTGACACGCAGGCGCGGCTGAAGGGCACGACTAACATGCAGGACCTGGCCGACTGCGACATCGTCATCGAGGCCATCATCGAGAACCTCGAGCAGAAGCGCAAGACCTACGCCGAACTCGACGCCATCGTAAAGAAGGATGCCATCTTCGCCACCAATACCTCGTCCATCTCGGTGACCGACCTGATGACGGCGACCAAGCGGCCCGAGCGCTTCATCGGCCTGCACTTCTTCAATCCCGTGCCGATGATGAAGCTGGTGGAAGTGGTGAAGACCATCGCCACCGCCCCTGATGTGTACGACACTGCGGTGGAGTTCGGCAAGAAGGTCGGCAAGGTTCCGGTGCGCACCAGCGACAAGACCGGCTTCATCGTGAATCGCCTGCTGGTGCCGTATCTGCTGGACGCGATCCGCGCCTATGAAGAAGGTGTCGGCTCGATCACCGACATCGACGAAGGCATGAAGCTGGGCTGCGGCTACCCGATGGGACCGTTCACCCTGCTGGACTTCGTTGGGCTGGACACGACTTACTACATCACCCACGTGATGTTCGACGAGTTCAAGGAGCGCCGCTTTGCTGCGCCTCCGTTGTTGAAGCGGCTGGTGGCGGCCGGATGGTATGGACGGAAGTCAGGCAAGGGATTTTACGACTATACCGACCCTAAAAATCCCGTCCCGGGAAGCTTCGTGTAGTTCAGGAATAGGGAAAGTTTTAAATCGGTGCAGCCCCTTGCCGCACGCTAAATGCTAATGGCTAACAGCTCAGAGCTAATAGCTGACAGCTAGTGGTTCTAACCCGCTCTTATCCGTCGAAAGGCCTTCACTTATGTCCGATTTCGAGAACATCAAGTTCGAAAAGAAAAATCAGATTGCCTACATCACCATCGACCGGCCCAAGGTACTCAATGCGCTGAACATGGCCACCATGCAGGAAATCAAGCACGCCTTCGCAGCGGCTAAGGATGACGCCGACGTTCGCGTGGTCATCCTCACCGGATCGGGCGAGAAGGCGTTCGTGGCCGGCGCCGATATCGGCGAACTGTCGCAACACACGCCGGTTTCAGCGAAGGCGTACACCCATCAGGGCCAGGCCATCATCGATTCTATCGAGAACCTGGGCAAGCCGGTCATTGCCTGCATCAACGGCTTCGCGCTGGGCGGCGGTTGTGAACTGGCCATGGCCTGCACCATGCGTCTGGCCAGCGAGAACGCCAAGTTGGGTCAGCCGGAAGTGAAGTTGGGGCTGATCCCCGGCTACGGCGGCACCCAGCGTTTGCCGCGGCTGGTGGGCAAAGGCGTCGCCATGCAGCTGGTGTTGACGGGCGAGATGATCACCGCCCAGGAAGCGTTGCGTATTGGCCTGGTGAACGAAGTGGTCGCCGCCGCTGAGCTGATCGCCCGCGCCGAAGCCATCGCCGGCAAAATCATCGCCAACGCTCCCCTGGCGATTCAGTACTGCATGGAAGCCGTCAACCATGGCCTCGACATGACGCTGGCCGATGGCCTGTTCCTGGAGGCAACGCTCTTCGGCGTCTGCTGCGCCACCGAGGACAAAAACGAAGGAACCAAGGCGTTTCTGGAGAAACGCCCGGCGGCATTTACGGGGAAATAACGGCTGGCGGGTAAGGAAGCTCTCAGCCGTCGGCAAAGAAGCTGGCAGCAATTTGCCGTCAGCTTTTAGCTAATGCTTACGGCTTGAAGTTGGTGGCGGGGCGACCGGCCTCGAAGCGGGTCGGTCCCCGGATTGTCGTCACCTGCGAAGCGAGGGATCGGCTTTCCTTCACCCCGTCAAACCGCGCACCGGTGCGATCGTGCTTATACCTGCCGCAGCATGATCCTCTGTACTGCTGTCGCTCTCCCACTCACTGCATCGCAATCAATCAGGGTCGCGCACAGCCGCACATCGTCCGTCGCCGGCTCAAACCGCGACGGCATGTTGGTTAGAAATTTTTGCAGGATCAACTCTTTTTGTACGCCAATCACGCCGCTGTACGGCCCTGTCATCCCCACGTCGGTCTGCACCGCCGTCCCGCCCGGCAACACCTGCTCATCGGCGGTAGGAATATGCGTATGCGTCCCCAGCACCGCAGTCACACGCCCCTCCAGATACCAGCCCATCGCGACCTTCTCCGACGTAGCCTCGGCATGAAAATCCACCAGGATCACCTTGGCCGTGATTTGTTTCAGCAAGTCATCAGCCATGCGGAAGGGGTCATCGTTGTTCGTCATGAAGACCCGTCCCTGCAAATTGATCACCGCGTAAGTCACGCCTTCGCGGGTCCGCCCCTGGAACCATCCAAAGCCAGGCGACCCCGCCGGATAATTCGCCGGCCGCAAGATGCGCCGCGCCAGCGACGCCTCATTGCCATTGGCCGAATTCAGATAGTCGATGATCTCGCGCTTGTCCCACACATGGTTGCCGGTGGTAATCACGTTGATTCCGAGATCGAATAACTCCTCGGCAATCTGAGGGGTAATACCGAAGCCGCCGGCCGAGTTCTCCCCATTCGCGATGGTGAGATCGACCGCGTGTTCTTTCTGCAATTCAGGCAGGCGCTCATGCACGATAGTGCGGCCGGGCCGGCCGAAAATGTCTCCGACGAAGAGTATTCGCAAGCGTGGCAGTCCTTTGGCGCTGATTGATTTCGATGGTAACACGCGTTCGGCCAGCGACATTCGTTGCCCGCGCCGCCACCTTCGCAGGCAAAAGAAAAGGCGGCCGCTATGGCCGCCTGAATCCGCAATCGCGGACTACTTGTGCCCAGCGGTAGCCGGAGCCGACGTCACGCTGCTGTGCGAAGGAACCGCCATCGGCGTCGCTCCGCCACTTCTTCCATAAGCGCGGCCCGCAAAGGCATCGTCCGCTACACCCAATCCTCGCACCGGCGGCGTGGCGAACACATGTCCCGTCGGCACCGCATGAGCTGCCATACCTTCATGCGCACTCGCAAACACCGTGCGGTTTGCTTGCATGCTCCCCGCGCTCGGCTTCACATACCCGTGAGCCGTCGCCGTCGTTGCTACTGTCCGTCCCGGAACCACGCTGGCAAAGTTCGGAGGAACTCGACCTCCCGGGATCGTCAGCGGGCCCGACAACGCTTTTCCTAAATACACCGTAGGGGGAACGCGGTTGCCCTCAAGCACCGCGGGGGCCACCGGCGCCTTCCATCCCGCCGGAGCCTTGGTCACCTTGGGAACGTTCTGATAGTTGCCGGCGTACCATTGCCCGTTGTAGCCGCCGCCCGGCAGCCACGCCCAACCTGCGCCTTGCACGAACGCCCACGAGCCGTAGTGATAAGGCAGCCATCCCCACGGATACGCCGACGTAAACGAATATCCCAGGCCGGGCAGCGCCGCCCACGCCCCGTTGCTGTAAGGATCAAAGCTGCTCATGGCCCCGGCGAAACCGTAAGGCTGCCATACGTACCCGTAGCCCGACGCATAGAAGAAGTCGCCGTAGTAGTTCAGGTCCTGCATGCCGTAGCCATGGCTGGGACCACCGTAGCCTTCATTCGCCGCGTAGGCTTTGCCGTATTCCTCGCGCTCTTTGTTCCAGCCGTCGTAACGCACCGGCTCCACGCTCTTGGCGATGGTGTAACTCGAATCCTGCTTCAGATCGACAGTCAGCGTCTCTTTCTTCTGCACGTTCACCGGCTGCGCCGTATTCTCCAGCTGTGCGTCGCCTTTGAACACTGCTACCTGGAGCTGATCGGCACTGGCGCTGAATCGCACGCCGCTGTCGCGATGCACCAGCAGGCTGCTCTTGCCCGACGTCATGCGATAAGTGTCATCGCCCTTCGAGGCCGTCTCTAGATAAACCAGCCCTTTCACTACTTCAACCTGGTTGGTCTTCACCCCGGTGTCGCCCATCGAAAGCTGGGTAAACCGGACCTCCGAGTCCGACGCAATCCGCAGCGCGCTTTGGTTCTCGAACTCCACTTCCGCCAGCCCGTCGCTGCCGGTGACAATGCGTGTGCCTTGCACCATGGGGGTATTCAGGATGGCGCGCTCCAGGCCGCCGCCGACGGCGCGATCCACCTGCACCTGTCCTTCAACCAGGCTGAGGCGAACGATCCTGACGTGCGACTCGCCCATGGCGCCCACCGAGGCCGCGATCAGAAGAAAGGCTGCGAGTGCCGGGAATGCGGAGCGAATAGGCCTTGCCATCGTGTACTCCTTGGGCCGTAACTTCGGGAACCTGAGAGGCTGTGCCGCCGAAACCGTAAAGACAGGTTTCGCAGACGCCTCCGTGCTTGCCCCTATTAGACAACAGTTTCGACCCACTGTGTCGGAAATCCGCCCAGAAACAATGTCAAAGCTGCTGCCAACCAGTTGGACGTAGTTCTGCCCGCGCCATCCCTGGCAGTCCATTCACGCCGTCTCAGTTTTAGCTGTCATCCTGAGCGCCAGCGAAGGACCCCTATACCCGTCAAAGACTGTCATCCCGACGACTCCAACGAGCCGTCACAGAGTGTCATCCCGACCGCAACGAAACCGGGGCCCCCGGCGAGCGCCGCTTTTGCGCTCGGTGGGGCGGGGGAGCGAAGTGTAAGGACGTGCTCTCCCACCCAGCAAAATCGCTGTTCCGTAACCCAAGAAACCCCATTCAGCTGAAACGCTAACCACTATCCACTGATCACCGGCCACTGGCCACTGTTCATTGTCATCCTGAGCGCCAGCGAAGGACCCCTATACCGTCAAAGATCTGTCATCCCGACGACTCCAACGCAGCCGTCACAGTTATGTCGTGTCATCCCTATCGAAGTGGAGTGACGTGCTTTCCCCTCACCAACTTCTGAACGTGATCTGTGAATCTGATCACTGGCCATTGCTCTTCCATTCCCTCCAGCAACCGCTTGGCGCTCTGTCGGCTGATATTCATCAGGTTCGGATCATCGGCAATCTTATGCAGGATCGGAGCGATAATCCGCAACTCCTCCACCCCATGGCTGGCCTGCAACTCTTCCAGCTCTTTCATGCGCTCGTCCATACCCAGCTTGTCGAAGCGATACTGAAACGCCAGCTTCTCCCCGAAGTCGATCGTCGTCGCGATCCCGCCGAACAGCCGCGTCAACTCCTGCACATCGGGATTCTGCGACCAGTTATACGAAGCCGACCCCCGCACCGACGCCGACTGGTATTCCAGCGTCTTCGTTCCCGTCTGTGCGATGTGTTTGATATGCGCGTCCAGGTCGTGCTGGAAGTACCCCAGCTTCTGCGCCAGGTCGAAAATCTTCTGCCGGTTCGCCGCCGACATCACGAAGTCCTTCCGCACCGGGTCCGTGTCAGCCGTTCCGTCCGGATGTGGCGTGCCGTTAAAGGCACTCTTGCCGTCCGACTGCACGTCAATGGAATACGACTGCCAGGGAATGCCCTGCGTCCAACTGAAGCTGAATTTGACGGAGGCTGGCCCCGCCGCCGCAGCCTCCACGGCTTGCTGCGCAGGTAGGGGAACAGTTGCCAGGAAGAAGAGGAGAACGAACCACGGTTTCATTCTGAGCAGAGATTCTATCAGCGCGCCGCAGCCTGCTGCCGTTGCAACGTCCCTGCTGTATGCAGATGACAGATGGCGATGGCCAACGCATCGGCGGCATCCGGAGACTTAGGTGCCGCGGGCAAATTCAGCAGCCGCGCTACCATCACCTGCACTTGCGATTTTTCGGCCCGGCCGTACCCCACCACCGAAGACTTGATCGACAGTGGCGCATACGCAATCACCTCCAGGCCGGCCTGCGCGGCACACAGCATCGCCACCCCGCGCACATGCCCCAGCTTCAGCGCCGACTTGGCATTCACCGCGTAGAACACGTCCTCAATCGCCACCTGCTCCGGTGAGTACGTAGGCAATAATCTCGGTGAGCCCTTCGCAAATTTTCTTCAGCCTGAGTTCCAGAGCCTCGCGTGGCGACAGATGAATAGCTCCGCTGCACAGGTGAAGCAGGCAGCCCTGCTCATCCTGCTCGACCACCCCGTAGCCGGTATGCTCTCCCCCGCAATCAATGCCCAGAACTCTCATTGCCGCGAGTGTAACAGGACGACACCCGCCGCCGCACAAGCGAAGCAGCACACAAGGTAATCAACCCGGAACATACGTCATAACTAACAAATCTTTGACGTGTCATCCTGAGCGCCAACGAAGGACCCCTATACCCGGCAAAGACCTGTCATCCCGACCAGTCCAATCAGCTTTAGCGCCGTCCACTAGCCACTGGCCACAGCCCTGGCCACTGCTGACTGTCATCCTGAGCGCCAGCGAAGGACCCCTATACCCGGCAAAGAACTGCCATCCCAACCATCCGGCGACGCCGTCCAACTTATGAAGTGTCATCCCGACCGAAGTGGAGTGCCTGCTCTCCTCCTGCACCCAGGCATAGATTCTCGACCGCGGAAACTCGCACTTTGGGCGAGATTCGTAGTCACGCTCACCGGCGATCCCTCGCCGCCCACCTGAAACTTATCTTCCGCAGTTCACGTACATCACCTCGCAAGGTAACCTGACCAGACCACGCTCGTTGCTGCAGTTTTGCCCTAAAGCCGATACTATTTGCCTGTATCCCCTGCGAGTCCGTCAGGTTCAGCATTACCGGGAGATCGCCCATGCACCGTCGAACGCTTTTACTGCTGCCAATAGCCGCACTCTTACTCTCCGCCGCAGCCCTCGCGCAAAGTCCCTTTGCGCCCAAAGTTTCCGGCCCGCTTTCGCAGCGCGTCGTCGCCTACCAAATCGACGCCAAATACGATCCCGCGAAACACACCGTTGAAGCCACCGAGACCCTGACCTATCACAACCTGACCGGCCAGCCGCTCGATACCTTTCCCTTCCATCTGTACTTGAACGCCTTCCAGCCCAAGTCGACCTGGATGCGTGAGGCCCATCGCGATGGCAACTTCCGCACCAGCAATCTGGACGAGTGGAAGCCCGAAGACTACGGCGCGAACGAGGTGACTTCGTTCGAGGTCGCCGGCATGGGCGATCTCACCAGGCAGATGAAGTTCATCTCGCCCGACGACAACAATCCCGACGACAAGACCGTCTTTCAGGTGAAGCTGCCCCAACCGGTCGCGCCCGGACAAGACGTCGTCTTCCACATCAAGTTCAAGGCGACCTTCCCCGAAGTCATCGCCCGCACCGGCTACAAGCGCACCTTCCTGCTCGCCGGACAGTGGTTTCCCAAGGTTGGCGTCTGGTGGCACGAGCCAGTGGAATTGCCATCAGTTCCACGCCATGACCGAGTTCTTCGCCGACTTCGGCACCTATGACGTCAAGGTCACGCTGCCTAAGAACTACATCATCGGCGCGACCGGCGTGCAGACCGCCGACACGGATAACGGCAACGGCACCAAGACCGTCTCCTACCACGCCGAAGACGTTCACGACTTCGCCTGGACCGCCGATCCCAACTTCAAGGTCGTCGAGAACACCTTCAACGGCAGCGTCGGTCCGGTGAAGATCCGCCTGCTGACCTACGACAGCCACAAAAGCTCAGTGGGAGCCCTACATCAACTGCGTCCTCCAGAGCATGAGGAAGTTTGACGACTGGTACGGGCCCTATCCCTACGCGCAGCTCACGGTCGTCGATCCGCCGCATGGCGCCGCCGAAGCCGGAGGCATGGAGTACCCCACCTTCATCACCGGTGACACCAGCTGGTGGATTCCCAAAGGTATTCACCTCATCGACCTCGTCACCGAGCACGAGTTCGGTCACCAGTACTGGTACGGCATGGTGGCCACCAACGAATTCGAGAATGGCTGGCTCGACGAAGGCATCAACAGCTACACCGAAGTCAAGGTGCTCGACAATTTCTATGGCACCAATGCCAGCGTCATCAACTTGCATGGGCGGTCAACTGGGCGAGCGCGACATCCAGCGCATGGGCTACCTCGGCGGCGCCGGAAATCGACCCGCTTTCCCAGATTAGCTTTCAAGACATGAGCGTCGGCGCCTACGGCGACATCACCTACGGCAAAACCGCCAGCATGCTGGTCACACTGGAGACGATCTCGGTGAGCAGACGCTGCAAGAACGCGCTGCACACCTACTTCATGCGCTACCGCTTCAAACATCCCACTCAGGAAGACTTCATGAGCACGGTGAACGAAGTCGCCGGCCAGGACTTGAAGCTGGTACTGGAACCAGGCCGTCTATGGCACCCAGGTGCTGGACTACGAGGTCAATCGCGGCCGACTCCGAACCCTCTGAACTGGTGGGACCCGAACGCTGAGAGAGAAGAAGGGTGAGACCGAATACGAGACCCAGGTCATCCTGCATCGCACGCGGCGACTTCATCTTCCCGGTGCAGGCCACCATCAAGTTCGACAACGGCGAAACCGACTATCGAGAGGTGGGACGGCCGAGACCGCTGGATGCGCTACGTGTACCACAAGAAGGCCAAGCTGGAATCCGTGCACCTCGATCCCGCCTACCAGGTCACTATGGATCGCAACTACTTGAACAACAGCCTGACCACCGACTCGCATCACGGCGCTACCGCCAAGATCGCGACCTATTGGTTGTTCCTCACTCAATTCTTCGCTCAGTTCCTGAGCTGGCTGGCCTAGGAGGAAATCATGGCAGACGAGCAAAAAGGTGTTGTGGCTGCCGGTTTCAGCCTCATGTGGCGCCGGCAGGGAGTTCTGTGGTGGGTCTTCCTCGTCAACTTCGTGTGCGGCATCTTCGGCACTATCCCCGCCGCCATGACCATCAGCCACGCGTTGCATCACTCGCTCGCCGGCGAGAAGCTGACTCACGGCTTCAACCTTGGCATCTTCGCTGAGCTGTTGCGCCTACCCGACATCCGCCTGATGCAGTGGGCGGCCCCGTCCTACGCCTTCGCGTTGTTGTTTTTCCTGTTCATGCTGTTCGCCTGTGGCGGCATCCTGGAAACCTATCGCGACGACCGCAAGCTCACCACCGGCGAATTCTTCGCCTCCTGTGGCGCCTTCTTCTGGCGCTTCGTCCGCCTCATGCTGCTGTCAATCATTCCCTTCATCGTCGTCAGCATGATCTACCAGGGCCTCGACAAGATGGCCGATAAAGTCGGCGACAAGGCCGATTGCTGATCAGGTCGGCGCGTACATGTCCATCGGCGCCCTCGTGGTTATGTTGCTGCTCGCTCTGGTAGTGCGCCTATGGTTCGATATCGCGCAAGTTCGCGCCGTCGCCCAGAATGAATCCCGCATGTGGCGCAACACCTGGCGCGCCTGGCGCATTACCTGGCACGACCTGCGCCATCTCTATCGCATGTACATCTGCATCAGCTTCGTCGCCTGGGCAACGCTTCGCCATCGGCCTGGCCGTCTGGGCCAAGCTTCCGCCCAGCGCCACGCCGCTCACCTTCCTCATCCTTGAACTGATCATGCTGGCCCAGGTTATGACCCGCATGTGGCAGTTGTCCAGCGCCATGACGTGGTACAAGCGTCACGCCGAAATGGTGCCTGCCGACGTGGTCGACTACACCACGCCTCACCCGGAAGAGGTTGTGGACGCCCCGCTGCCGTCCTCGGGTGGTGTTCTGGAGGTAGCCCGGTCGCAGGCGCCGGACGCCCCAGCTTCAGGTGGAGGTATTCCGGGTGGAATTGCTTCGGGGGAGACTATTCCGGGTGGATACGCGACGCCTTCGTCATCCAACACCGTTGCGCAGAATCCTTCGTCACCGCCAACCACAGATCGTCGCCCCGACATCGACGCAGAACTCCCTCCCGCCGACGCCTAGTTGAGCTGCGAAGCAAGCGGGAGTGCTGAAATAGAGATGGCATGCAAACAAGACCGCGGCCTAACGTGCGGAAATGCAGCGCATGCCATCCACCGCTGTCGCTTTAAGAGTCGGTATAAAAAGCTGTCATCCTGAGCGCCAGCGAAGGACCCCTATCCCCGCAAAGATTTGTCCTGCCGGCCAACTCACACCCCTGAAGAACTGTCATCCCGACCGTGACGAAACCAGGCCCCTCCAGTGAGCGCCGCTTTTGCGCTCGTTGGGGTGGGGGAGCGAAGTGGAAGGACCTGCTCTCCCACCCAGCAAGTCGCGATTCGGTGACCCAAGAAACACCGTTCAGCTCAAACGCTAATCACTATCCAGATCACTGGCCACTGGTCACTGGCCACTGGCCACTATTTATTGTCATCCTGAGCGCCAGCGAAGGACCCCTATCCCCGCAAAGATTTGTCCTGCCGGCCAGCTCACACCCCTGAAGAACTGTCATCCCGACCAGTGGAGGGGCCTGCCACTGACCGCTGACTACTGACGACTGACCACTTACTTCGCCTTTCCGAACGCAACCCCCAACCCGGTCGTGAACACGATGTCGTTGTTCCGCTTGCCCGGCACCGGCTGGCTGTTGTAAATATCACCGAAGTTCAGGTTCCAGGTGAACGCCTTATAGAACTTGCTGGCCACGCCAAAGTTAAACGTTCCGCGATAGTTTCCCGCATCATTCAGGTACGGAAAGAAGTACAGCTGCTCGAATATCGACGTGTTCGTGGTGAAATGGTGCGTCAGTTCTTCACCCACGTTGGCGTTGATGATGTTGTGCGTCATGCCCGTGTCGTAATGCTCGTAGGTGTAACCAATGCCGCCCAGCACATCCAGCGTCGTCAACTTGCTCGCAATCACGTGGTATCCCAGGCCGCCGTTCGGACTGATGCGTTCGTCCAGTAACTGGGCATGGTCGTACATGCCGGCAAATAATCCGAAGGCAAACAGCTTCTTCGTCAGGTTGCGGTCGTAACGGACTGCGCCGCCCAACGAGTTCGCCGTGGTCGAGCTCACGTTGTCCGTCACGCTGGTCGAATACAGCGAGGCCGCCGTAACCGTCCACTCATCGTTCGAGGTCTTCCGGTCGGCATTGAATGCCAGCGCGATATTCGTCGTGTCGGAGTTGCCGCGCGCCAGTCCCAACCCGAAGTTGCCGCCTCCTGCCCAACCCTCCAGCGGCCCGGGATGCAGCGACTTCTCATATGCCGCCTGGTCCGCCGGCGACCGGATCACGGCTACGTCCGCCATGGGAATCGTCTGCGCACCCGTGGAACTGGTCACCACCACCGCCGTATCCTGCACCGCCACCGGGCCGGAAACAATCTGCTTGTCGGTGCGGGTCACTACCAGCGGCTGCTGCGAGCTGAACTGCACTACCTCCGACCGATCAATGGTGACATCCCCGGCATAAGCCGTCTTCACCGTCAGCTTTTTATCGTCCAGGCTGACGATGGTGCCTGTTATACGATCTCCGTTTTTCAGGGTTACTTGTTCGGCATTCACGACAACACAGCAACAAACCACGGCGATGAGCAGGCTGGTCTTCAGCATCGGACGTCTCTCCATTGGGTAGGGTGGGAATTCGCGCTCAGCTTCACGCGCAAAAACGGGGCCGACAGAAGAAGCCGCGTGGCCAGGTGCAGCTCCTCAAGTGCAGTTCAAGGTAATGTGAACTGGTCGGGCTATTCTACCAGCCAGCCACTCTGTGGGAGTGATTCATGCCGCTCAGCCAGGCCGTTTACAATGTTCAGCAATATGAAGGTTCGCCGACACCCTCGCTTCCAGCGCTCCATGATTTTGTCGCTTGTGCTTGCCGCCTTCAGCGTCGCCTGCAGTCGCCAGCCGTCGGCGCCGGCGCAGGCCTCAGCCGACAGTAAGCCGGTAGTTGAAGCCGGCACCGCAGCGCCGGCGCAATCCGCCGCCGCATCCGCGCCCGTCGGGCCGCGTCTGCAGGTCGACGGCGCTCATGCCATGCAGTATGTGAAAGAGGTGGTGGCTTTCGGCTCGCGTCCCCCCGGCAGTCCTGGACACGCCAAGATTGAGCAATACATCGTCTCCAAACTCAAAGGTGTGGACGTCGAGCAGGACAAGTTCACCGCGCAGACGCCAGCCGGCCAGTTTCCAGTGAATAACATCATCGCTAAGTTTCCCGGCAAGAAAGACGGCATCATCGTCGTCGCCGGCCACTACGACACCAACTACCCTCTACCCAAAACCTACGTTGGCGCCAACGATGGCGGCTCCACCACCGCTCTCCTGCTGGCCCTCGCCGACGCGCTTCGCGCCCATCCCAACGACGGCTACAGCATCTGGTTGGTCTGGACCGACGGGGAAGAGGCTTTCGTGAAGTGGACCGACACCGACAGCCTCTACGGCACGCGCCATCTGGCGCAGAAATGGCAGCAGGATGGCACCGCCAGGAAGGTCAAGGCCTTCATCCTCGTCGACATGATCGGCGATGCCGACCTCGATATCCAGCGCGACACCAACTCCACTCCCTGGCTCAGTGACACCGTCGAGCGCGCCGCCTCGAACCTTGGCTACCAGTCCCACTTCTTCCAGCAGAGCATCGCCATCGACGACGACCACATCCCCTTCGCCAAAATCGGCGTCCCGGTCGTCGACCTCATCGATTTCGACTACGGCTACAACAACGTCTTCCACCACACCCCGGAAGACACCGTCGACAAGCTAAGCCCGCAATCCCTGGCGATTTCCGGCGACGTAGTTTTGGAGACGATACGCTTGCTGAATGCGAAGTGAGGAGCGGGTTAGCAGTCGGCAGTTAGCACTTGGCATTTGGCGCTTGGCACTTAGCATTTAGCGCTTGGCATTCGCATTTGGCGCTTAGCATTGGCACTTGGCAAAGAACCCCACGCGCTTGTCATCCTGAGCGCAGGTGCGCTGCCTCAGCGCACCGGAGTCGAAGGACCTGCGGTTCGTCCGCAGCGGAACTGCGCTACCTCGCAACTCTCACTCGTAACCTGTAAAGAAGTGTCATCCCGACCGGAGCGAATCCGGGGTCCCCGCGAAGCGCCGCTTTTGCGCTCACTGGGGTGGGGGCGGAGCGGAGGGACCTGCTTTCTTCCACCACATCAAAAACGCGCACATTGCACCAAATCTCCAATGCACCCACTGCCTCACTTCACTCCCACATAAATATCCACTTGCGTATCATTCCGGTTCGCAACTCCATCCTTATACACATCGAAATCTGCTAGATACGCCCGCTCTCCGTGGCCCGGCGCCGCAAAGTACGCCCAGATCCGCTTCCACGTCTCCGGAATCACCGTGGCCGCCGGTCCGCGTGGCGTGGCAAACACCGCGTATTTCCCCGCCGGAACCGTCTTCACCACCATCCCCTCGGGAATCACCGGATTTGGCACCGGCCGCACCTTTGCCCCCAGGATGAAGCTGAATTGGCTGCGCGCATCGCTGGCGAAGTCGGTATAAACCGCGATCACCTGCTGGTCAATGCGATCCGGAATCTTCTCCAGCAAATTCTCGCTCAGGAAGCGGTTCCACTCCTTCGCAATTATCGCGTCCGGCGTCTGCTCCTTGTCGCGGCTGGTGCTGGTCCAGATGCCGACCACCTGAAACGACTTGATCTCCACCATCGTCGGAGCCATCGCCTCTTGCGCAAACGACGCGCGGTGAAAAGCAGTACAGCTCAAAATCAGAAGAAGAAGCCGGCTTATGGTCTGGCGCATGGTGGCAAAAATTCTATACCAATCCCTCCCCATCTCCGTCCCCTCGACCCTATCGCGGTCGCAGGTCACAGACAGCTACCCCAAAATCCCCGGAAAATGGGTGGAGCACTGCTTCAGCAGTGCATTAAGGACATTACCCTGTGGTTTCGGCTTTAGCCGCTGAGGTAACCATGGCCATTCCGTATCGCGGTGCCACCAGTTGTTCCACATATTTCGTTACGGCGGGTACCTACAACAAGGCGAACTTCCTGCAATCCGACCGGATGGCAAGCCTCTTCTGCCAGGTGATGTTTCAGTACCGCGATGCTGGCAAAGTGATGGTCCATGCCTTCGTCGTCATGCCCAACCATATCCACCTGCTGATCACGGTTCCTGAGGGAATGACCCTGGAACGCAGTATGCAGCTAATGAAGGGCGGCTTTTCTTTTCAGGCGGGACAGCTCTTTCAAATGAAAGGACCAATCTGGCAGAAGAGTTTTTTCGATCGGCGAGTGCGTGATGTTGCCGAATGCGAGAGCTATCGAGACTACATCCATCTGAATCCGGTGCGAGCGGGCCTGGTGGATGGAGCTGACAGATTCGCCTACTCTTCGGTGAATTCCGTCTTCGATTTGGACGAGTTGCCTCAGCGGCTAAAGCCGTCACTAGCAGTGCATGCTTTTATGCACCGCTAAAGCGGTGCTCCACCTCTGCGGGTGGCATTCATCCCACCGGTTTGATAGTCTCACTATCGGTTGTTTCTACCCGGGCCATCCTTGTAGCGGAGATCTCTCTTGACGTTGCGGACTTTGTTTTTCTGCGCGGCTGCGGCCCTGCTGACCGGTAGTGTGCTCCCCGCCCAGACCGACGACGCCTACCGCCAACTCTCCCGCGACATCTTCCAGCAGCTCGTCGACATCAACACCACCGACTCCGTCGGCAACGTCACTACCGCCGCCGATGCCATGGCGGAGCGCTTCCGCGCCGCCGGATTTCCTGCCACCGACATTCAAGTCCTTGGCCCCAACGATCGCAAGAAGAACCTCGTCGTTCGCCTCCACGGCTCGGGCGCGAAGAAACCCATCCTGCTCATCGGCCACCTCGACGTGGTCGAAGCCCGCCGCGAAGACTGGACCACCGACCCCTTCCAGTTCGTCGAGAAGGACGGTTACTTCTACGGCCGCGGTACCCAGGACATGAAGGGCGATGACGCCATCTTCGTCACCACCCTCATTCGCTTCAAGCAGGAAGGCTACGTCCCCGACCGCGACATCATCCTCGCCCTCACCGCCGACGAAGAAGGTGGCTCCTCCAACGGTGTCGACTGGCTCATCAAGAACCATCGCGAGCTCATCGATGCCGAATTCGTTCTCAATCCCGACAACGGCGCCGTCGACACCCAGAATGGCAAGCCGCTCATGGTGGCCATGGACGCCACCGAAAAGCTCTACGCCGACTACCGCCTCGAAGTCACCAATCCCGGCGGACACAGCTCGCTGCCCGTTCCCGACAACGCCATCTATCACCTGGCCGACGCCCTTACCCGTCTCCAGCGCTACCAGTTTCCTTTTGAGCTCAGCGAAGTCACTCGCGGCTACTTCAAGGCCATGTCCGCCATCGAAACCGGCTCGACCGCCGCCGACATGAAAGCCATCCTGAAGCGTCCGCCCGACGAGACCGCTGCCGCCCGCCTGGCCAAAGATCCCGAATACAATGCCATGATGCGCACCACCTGCATCGCCACCCGTTTCGATGCCGGCCACGCCAATAACGCGTTACCCCAGCGGGCGACCGCCAATGTAAACTGTCGCATCCTGCCCGGCCACTCGCGCGAGCAGGTGCGCCAGGCTCTCATCGGCATTCTGGCCGATCCCAAAATTACCGTTCGCTATGTCGCCAACAATGGCGCCGTAATGGACAAGGCGCCCGAGGGCAACGCGCTTGCCCCGGTCAGCCTCCGGCCCGATGTCCTGAAGCCGCTCGACACCGTAGTGGCCCAGATGTGGAAGGTACCCGTGGTCCCCAGCATGAATACCGGCGCTTCCGATGGCGTATACACCGACGCCGCCGGCTTGCCGACCTACGGAGTTACCGGTTTAGCTGTCGACACCGACGACGTGCGCGCCCATGGCCGTGACGAGCGCGTCCGTGTCGCCGCGTTTTACCAGGGAGTGGATTTCTATTACCGCTACCTTAAGGCAGTGACCGCGGGCACTGCCACGCCGTAACCAGATACTTTACGATTTTCGATACACCAATCAGGGAGGCAATTTTGACGCGATTCCATAAGCAGGTTCTCTCTCAAGTTCTCATCGCCGGTCTGCTGGCGTCGGCAGCGTTCGCCGGTAGTAAGGAAGATCCCCACGAGACGCTTACCAAGTCCTTTCAGCAGGGCAACATTTGGCAGCAGGGCCCGGTGAAGATGGTGGCCAAGGTTCGCATGGCCGGCCGCAACGGTCAGCCTGACGTCAACCTCGACTACACCGTCTCCTGGGTTGGCCCGGAGAAATGGCGCGCCGAATGGTCTGCCAACGGATTGTCGCAGATCACCATCCTCAACAACGGCAAGCTCTCCTACTCCAGCAACCAGCCCAATCCCGTAGTCCTGGCCATCCAGTTCGAAGAAGCCCTGGCCGCCCTCGACGCCGGAACCCCGGCTGGTCCTTACTCCATGCCCCCGCTCGACTACCAGAAGCAGAAGATCGACGTCACCAAGAAAAAAATCGGCGCCGTCGATGCTAAGTGCATGGCCTTCGGCACCGCGCCCGAGGTCCAGACCTACTGCGTCGATCCCTCCAACTACCACATGCTGAGCGCCGAGAATGACGCCGGCACCTTCGAGTACAGCGACTACGCCCAGACCGGTCCTGCCAACTACCCGCAGACGGTCAAGGTCAGCTACGCCAAGACCCTCACCCAGGACGCCAAGGTAACTGTTACTCGCGGCGACAAATTCGAAGACGCACTGTTCACCGCTCCCGAGAAGAGCACTACCGTCGACTTCCACACCTGCGCTGACGTCGACAAGAACTTCACCGCTCCCAAGGTGGCCAAGAGCGTTCCCGCCAAGATGCCCGATGCCGCCCGCAAAGCCAAGAAGTACGGCGTGGTATGGACTCTGGCCACGGTTGGCACCGACGGCGCGGTTCAGAAAGTCGACGTCATCGGTGGCGATCCCGATCTGACCGCCTCCACCAAGGACGCGGTGCAGCAGTACAAGTTCACTCCGTACCTGCGCTGCGGCCAGCCCGTGCCTTTCCGCATGGTGATCGTCGTCCCCTACATGCCGATGGCCATCCCCGACCTCGGTAACGCCGAAGGTGCGCGCTAGCGAATGTAGTTCGCATTGGTGGGAGTCGTAGTTTTCATCAATCGTGAACCTAAAAAAAGTAATTCGGGTGCCCCACTCAACCATCTTTTGGTTGAGTGGGGATGTTCCTTCAACCTACAAAAACGATGGTGCCTAGCGGGGATTTTCCTTCAACCCACGACAAGGCTTGCAACCCAATCCACTCCCGCCTCCTAATGTTTGTCATCACGAGCGCAGCCAGGGATCTGCTTCGATCCTGACGCACGGAAGTCGCGTGCATCACCGAGACTAGCCTCTGACCCCTAGCCCCTAACCCCTAGCTAGGGTGCCCCATTCAACCATCTTTTGGTTGAGTGGGGATTTTCCTTCAACCCACAACAACGCTGGGTGCGCTCGGGCGGCCAATTCAACCATCTTCTCGTTGAGTGGGGATTTTTTCGCGGCATCGAACGAAACGGTGGAATCTGCTCTCTCCGCGCAATGCCCCGACATCGAGCCACCAGCCGCTACCCACTGATCACCGCCGTTTGTCATCCTGAGCTCCAGCGAAGGACCCCTATACCCGTTAAGAGCTGTCCCGACCAAGAGCGCTAGCCCACGCGCGGATTTTACTAACCCCTAGCCCCTAGCCTCTGACCCCTAGCCCCTAACCCCCAGCCCCTGGCCCCTGACCCCTGACCTCCCCCCACTGTTATCCTGTCACCATGGATCCCGACTTCTGCTTCCTCGATGTCGTCGTCATCGGCGCCGGCCCCACCGGCCTCGCCTGCGGCATCGACGCCAAGCGCGCCGGCTTCACCGTCGCCAACATCGACAAGGGCTGCCTGGTCAACTCGCTCTACAACTATCCCAGCAACATGACGTTCTTCACCACCCCCGAGCTGCTCGAGATCGGCGACATCCCTTTCTCCAGCCCCAACCAGAAGCCCACTCGCCAGGAAGCCCTCGAGTACTACCGCAAGGTCTCCGAGTTCTACCAGCTCGACGTCCGCCAGTACGAGCCCGTCCAGCGGGTCGAAGGCACCGACAACAACTTCATCGTCCACACCACCAACCTGCACGGACATAAGCGCCAATACCACGCCCGCAAGCTCATCCTCGCCACCGGTTACTATGACCGCCCCAACTACATGAACGTCCCCGGCGAAGAACTGGCCAAGGTCATGCACTACTACCGCGAGCCGCATCCCTTCTTCGGCCTCAACGTCCTCATCATCGGAGGCAAGAACTCCGCCGCCATCGCCGCTCTCGAACTCTGGCGCCACGGCGCCCACGTCACCCTGGTCCATCGCGGCCCCGGCATCAGCCCGTCGGTCAAATACTGGATCAAGCCCGACATCGAGAACCGCATCAAGGCCGGCCAGGTCAACGCCTTCTTCAACACCCGCGTGCGCGAGATCACGCTCGAACACGTCTCACTCGAAACTCCCGACGGCGAGGTCACCCTCCCCAACGACTACGTCTTCGCCCTCACCGGCTACCATCCCGACTTCGAATTCCTCTGCGCGCTGGGCGTCAAGCTGAGCGGGGAGGCCGACAAAAAACCAGTGGTCGACCGTCAGACGCTGGAAAGCAATGTCCCGGGAATTTATCTGGCAGGAGTTCTGGTGGCAGGCATGCGCACCAGCGAAATTTTCATCGAAAACGGACGCTTCCACGGCCAGGCCATCGCCGCCGACCTGAAACAAAAACTGCGTCCCGCTGCTGTCACCGTTTAGCGAAGCAGCAGTTTCGCGAACAAGAGTGAAGGGAGGGCTTCAACAAAACCTGTCATCCTGAGCTCCGCCCTCGCGCTTGCGATCTCATAACGCTTGTCATCCTGAGCGCAGCGCAGCGGAGCCGAAAGACCTGCGGTTCGCCCGGAGTGGCTAAACCGCCCGCGTAGTCGACCATCGTTCGACCACCAACTGACTCCTGCTCTTAGCTACCAATACGACAAGCTAACGTTATCCAGCCACACCGAATACGGGTCCTGCCGGTAATCCCCATCCATCTGGAACGCCACGTTCACATCCTCACCCTGCCATCCCTGCTGCGGGTTGTAATACGTGTCCACCGTGCTCACCACGCCATCCAGCGTCACGCTGGTGTAGTGCATCTGTCCATTCACCCGCTCCACCTGCCACGTCAGGCGATGCCACGTATTCGCCGCCACCTGCGGACACGGCACCGCCGTCGTCTCCCATCCACCTTTTTCCGAATTCCAGATGTCCCAGTGTCCGCTGTCGCGATAGCTGCACTCCGTGCCCCACGTCCAGCGCGTGCCCCCCACACTCTGGTTAATGTCGAACTCCAACGCCTCGGGCGCACTCGGATCCTGCATATAGAAATACAGGTCGTACACAAAGTGCGTCGGCGTATTGTTCTTGCCCAGCGAACGCCACCACAGCGCATTCGAGTACTGCGTTGGCCCGCCCAGCGTGAACAGGGAAGAGTTCCCACTCAGCGATGGATTCGCCTGTCCCGGCGTCATGGTCGACGTCGCATTCCCCAACCCGCTCGCGCACTCCTTGCCGTTGAGCTTGGCCGTGCACCACTGCCAGTCATTCAACGTCTGGATCGCGCTCGTCGTCGTCGCGCCCCGAAGGCACGCCCGGAATTCCCTGCGTCTGTTCTTGACCGGCCCCGTCCGATCCCGACCCCTGCGATCCCGACGACCCTGACCCTTGCGATCCCGACGACCCTGAAGACTGTGACCCTGGCGACCCCGACCCCTGCGCCGGCTGCGACGTTCCCGTGTCCGTCGTCCCCAACTGCGCCAGTGGCGTCGATGACAACAACTGCGAAGACGCATTGCCTCCACAGCCCGCCAGCCCCAGCAGCGAGAACGCCAGCAAAGTTACGAGATGTATTTTCCAGGATGAAAAACAACCGAAGCGATTCGATGTCGCGGTAAAACCAAACTGCATGCTGCCCGTACTCCAATAAAATTTGTGGATTTAATTCGAATAAATCGATGAGACGAACGAGGCGTGTACGTAATTATAGGAGTGGGTCGCAGCCGCAGATGCGCGCGCCGCCCCATAAAATCAGCGAAATCACCTTATTGCTTAGCTTTTCTTTAAACGATTTACCTTAGAAACTGCAGGGCGCTGCGAAAGCGTGTGCGAAACAGCAGCAACGAGGCCCAAGCTGCTTGTCATCCTGAGCGCCAGCGAAAGACCCCTATACCCGGTAAAGAAGTCTCATCCCGACCAGAACGAAGCCGGGCAAAGCGCTGTTCTTGCGCTTCGTGGGGTGGTTGAGCGAAGCGGAGGGACCTGCTGTAAGCACGCTGCTCTTGACTACTGGCCTACTGAATGGTCACGGACTGGCCGCCCAGTTGTTCCGTGATGAGCCGCGCTACCAGCGTCTTCAGCGGTTCGCGCGTCTTGGCGAAGACGAAATCTTTCTGCTCGTCCGACCAGTCCAGCTTGAAACTCGTTGACAGCGCCGAAATCCAGATCTGCCGTACCGGCGCATTGGGAGAAATCACGAACTTGCCCGGCGGCTCATCAAAGCTGATGTGCAGCGCTCCGGAGCTCTCTTCTACCTCGAAATCGGAGTTTTCCTCGGCGGCATACAGACTGCGCTTCAAGTCCTCCAGCGACTCATCAGCGTGCCGGCGAAAAGAATGTTCGTCCATGCCAAGAATTATAGCGGCAACGTATCCGAATCATCGCGCCTATTCACTGATGACACACCCGCCGGCCGCTGTCACAGCTTCTTCAGCACGTCGGCACGCCGTTCTCCACTGCCGATCCCTCTTCGTAATCGTTCCACGTTTCTATCATCAGGAACGGCAACGGATGCTGCCCATCGTAGTACCGCCGGAACGCGTGCAGCGTGTCGTTGAACGTCCGCCCGCAGCGCCCATCCATCTTGCGGTTCTGCGTCCAGCTCGCCTTGGAATCGTTGAACCCCGGCCACGCCGCGCCCACCGCAATCTTCCCCGGATAGTCTGCGCTCATCGTCTTATAGAAGTTATCCAGGTACGCCTGTCCCCAGTTGCTGCCGTCCGCTTGCCAGCCCTGCTTGCCCGGATTCACCCACGCGTAGAATCCGTCAAATGCGTTCGCCAGGTCGGGACGAATGTCTTTCATGATCAGCACCGGCTGCTGCGGCCACCCATTCACCGCCTGCCGCACCCGGTTCCAGTCGGTATGCGAGCCCTTGGGGAAGATGAAGATGATTGGCCGCCCATCATATTGCAGATACGCCTCGCGATTCACCACCGCGTTCTGCCCAATGTAGTGATCGTAGGCATACTGCAAGTCGGCGATCACCGCCTCCGTCGCGCCAGCTGGATCGCTGTCGTCCTCGTCATACATCAGCGCAACCTTGAAATTCTTCTCCGACGCTACACTCTGCATCAGCGTGTACGCCTGGTCTTCAAACGTGTGGTGCGCTCCGTACCAGTTCACCACGAAGGCCGCAATGCCCAACTGCCGGGCTTTGTCGACCTGCTTCTCCATCACCACCCGATCATGCGACGAGTAGCCCACGTTAATGTGGTCAGGCTGCCCGAACCACGGCAGGTAAGCGGCCAGCATAACCGGATCGCCGCTCCCACCCACAAAGCTGTTGTTAGGCAAAGAAGAGTGCGCCTCGGTATGACACCCGGCGCAGAAGAACAACGTAGCCACCATCGCCGCCACCATCAGCGGACGCAATCGATCTTTCATATAGGTCATGCGATTTGCTATTTGGGTCAAGAAAGATTGGATGTGCAATCCAGCAGGAACGTTGGATGGAAAACAGTGGCCATTGGTCAGCGGCCCGTAGCCTGTCGTCAGTGGACGGTGGTCAGTGGCCAGTGGCCGATGGTCGATGGCCGATGGTCAGTGGCCGGTGGTCAGTGGCCGGTGGTCAGTGGTCGGTCATCGGTAACGGGTATTCGTTTGTCGTTAGTCAGTGGTCGGTCATTGGTAGCAACTGACCAGTGGCCCTCGTCCTGAGCATCCCTCTCCACCGTCTGTCATCCTGAGCGCCAGCGAAGGACCCCTATACCCGCGAAGATGTTTCACCCGACCGAATTGCCGGGTGCCCCATTCCACCTTCTTTTGGTTGAGTGGGGATTTTCCTGATAATAGTTTCGGATTCCGAGAACTCCGCCCACTACACCTTCACATATCGCAAAAACTCTCCCGGCGAATTATCAAACCCCGGAAACACGCTTCCCAACTGCCGATTCTCTAAATGCACCGCCACCGCCTCACCCACCACTCGCCGGAAATCCGTAGTCAGCGCCAGGTCCCGTCCCTCATTCAACTGCGACGGATCCAGCCCCGGCCACCGTCCATACACTTGCCCTCCGCGCACCGGACCACCCAGCACGAACATCACGTTGGCATGTCCGTGGTCCGTCCCGCGATTGCCATTCTCCCGTGCCGTCCGCCCGAACTCCGACATCGTCACAATCACCGTGTCCTCGCCCAGCGGACCCAGGTCCGTCCAGAACGCCGCAATCGATTGCGAGAACTCCCGCAGCACATTCGACAACTGTCCCTCCACCGCGCCTTCGTTCACGTGATGGTCCCATCCGCCGATATCCGTGAACGCGATCTGCACTCCCAGGTTCGCCTTGATCAACTGCGCCGTCTGCCGCAGCGCGTCGCCAAACCGTCCCTTGGGATAATTCGCCCCCACCGCCGGCGTGTAATGTTGCGGATCGGTCGCCTTCAACATCTTCACCGCCTCAAACGTTTCCTGCCCTGTCCCGTGCAGCACCGTGTCCACCGACTGCGCGTACATCGCTTCAAACGTGTTGCCCAACGGCGCGGCCGCCGGATTCCCGCCCGCAATCGCAAAGCCGCTGACATTGCTCACCGCCACCGCTTGCGCCTTGCCCGACAGGATGCGTGGCAGGGAAGTCCCCAGCGCCACCGCGCGGAACGGCGCATCCTTGGCCGCGCCCTCCGCCTGTAGCGTGCGATTCAGCCAGCCATCGCTGGTGGCTTTCACCCCCGGCGTACCCGACTCCATGTAGTCTTGCGCATCGAAATGCGAGCGCGTCGTGTCCGGCGACCCCGCCGCGTGCACAATCGCCAGATGCCCCTGGTCCCACAACGGCTTCAACGGCGCCAGCGAAGGATGCAGCCCGAAAAATCCATTGAGGTCGATCACCTGCTGCCGCGGAATGGCAATGCTCGGCCGCATGGCGTAGTACGACGGCTCGGCGTGCGGCACGACGATGTTCAGCCCATCCGCCGCTCCGCGCTGGAAGATCACCACCAGTCGCTTGTTGGGCCCAACGCTGCCGGCCGCGCCCCACGCCGCCCGCGTCAGAAACGACGGCACCGCCGCCGTCCCCACCACCGCCATCGCCCCGCCCTTAAGAAACGCCCGCCGCGTAATCGCCATCGTGCTCTCCTTTGCCTTCCCCTCACCAGCATCCGCGCCCACCACACAGCGTCATCCTGAGCGCAAGTCTCAACCGCTTGTCATCCTGAGCGCCGGTGCTGACCGTCTGCCATACTGAGGGCCACTGCTAATCGCTTGTCATCCTGAGCGCCAGCGAAGGACCCCTATACCCACGACGATATGTCATCCCGGATGAAGTGAAGGGCCTGCTCTCTCCCTGCATTGTACCGGCGCTAAACCTTGTTTCCTGTCATCCTGAGCGCCAGCGAAGGACCCCTATACCCGAAGCCCCTCGCTGCTGATCCCTGTCGTGTTCAAAGAATCACCCACTCTCGCCACCCTTCTGCCGAAGAGCAAAAAGCGAATAGCGAACAGCTGTAGGGCTTCCCGCCTTTCTCACTTCCTCTGAAACTCCGGCGACCCAATCAGCAACCCCGCAATCACATTTACATTCGCCGGGTGCGTCGCGTCTTGCGTCAAGTCCGGACCCACCGCCCGCTGCTCAATCACATCATGCGTCTGCTTCGACACACCGCCCGCTAGCAGCGTCTGCTCCAGCCGCGCCTCCACTTGGTACGGATCCGGATCGGCCACCGCATATCCCGTCCCATCGCTCATCAGTTGCGCAAGTTCGAAACGCGTTCCCGGTATCTTGTTCGTCGCCAGCGCCAGCCCAAAGTTCATTCGGTCCAGCAGCGCCGCCGAATTCACCCACACATCTGACTTGGTCGAGTATCCCGTCGGGGGCTGCATCCCGTACAGCGGCTGCCCCATCTTGTTCAGCGTTCCCAGCAGCGGCTGCGGATCGTTCACCTCCGCCCCCGTCGCCCGCACCGCCGATACCACAAACTCGAACGGCGTCTTTACCCGCGCCCGATACGCCTCCGGCGCCCAGAACTCCGGCGAGCGGAACATCGTTCGCAACACCTCCCGCAGGTCGCCATCGCTCTTCAGGTAGGTCTTCGCCATCGCATCAAGTAACGCCGGCGGAGGATCATCTGCCACAAATCGCTGCGCCAGTTCCGTTGAGACGAACCGCGCCGTCGCCGGCTGCTGCGCCAGCAGGTCCAGCACCTGCACACCCTCATCCTCGCCGCCCGGCTTGATGGTGTGGCCCAGTACCAACTTTTCGCCCGGCTCATGCAGCCGTGGCCGGAAAATAAAGTCGCCGCCCCGCTCTGGTTGATCGATCGTCCACCCGGTAAACACCTTCGCCACTTCGGTCACATCGTGCTGGGTGTAACCGCCGTTCACCCCCAGCGTGTGCAGCTCCATCAATTCGCGTGCGTAATTTTCGTTGAGCCCGTTGCGCTGCTTCTGCGGGTTCTGCGGTTTGGTCGCCTGCGCCCGCTGAGGTTGGGGATACGTCCCCGGCGGCCGCCGCCCATACATCGGCTGCATGGGTCGGGCACCGGGATGTTCCGGAATTCCCAATGCCGCCGCCGACTGCGGTCCTTCGCTCTGCCAGTTGTCCAGGTAAAACAGCATGGCCGGACTTTGCGCCGTCGCCAGCAGCAGGTCCTTGAACTTCCCCAGCACGTGCGGCCGTATCACGTCGCGCTCGTACGCCGTCACCATGTACCGGTCCGGACCCTTTGCCGATAAAAACATTGAAGTGGTTAAACCAGAAGTCGGTCAGCACCTCTTCCAGTTGCCGGTCGCTGTATACCGCGCGCAGCAGCTTGGCCGACTGCACCTCGCCATCCACCACCGCCTCGGGATGGTTGAGCGCAATCACCGTCTCCCGCTGCTCCGGCGTCAGCCCCGCCAGCAGCGCCTGCCGCTTGTCGTACGAAATGCCTTGCAGCAGGTCATGCTGCTCCCCCACCGACAGCGTCAGAATCCGCCCCATCCGCGCATCCGGCGTCAGCACCACCAGGTCATCTACCACGCTGTGGGCCTGCTTCCGGTCTATCTGACGTTGTGTGATATCGGCCGGCTGCACCCTGGAAGCCGGTGCCCCGGGATTGGAAGAAGCCGGTGCCGGTGCCCCGGGTTCGGCCTTCTGTTGGGCTAACCCGGGATTCCCTGCCATCTGTTTCTCTTCCTGCTTCTGCTGTACCCGATCGATCGCCGCCGCATAAATCGCATGCCGATACGGATCGCTCGGCATCGGCAGCTTCCCGTCCATGGTTTGCTTGGCGATAGGATTGGGCGGGAAGTTGAACACCATGTCGCGCGTGCTCATCGTCAGCGTGCGGTAGGGTGCCAGTCGCGCCTGCATGGCGCTGTTGTCGATTCGCTCCGGATGCAGTTGCTGGTCAATCCACTTGTCCACGCCCATCGCCGATACCGCCTGCACATCGCCCGGGCGCGGCCCAAACGTCAGCCGGTCCAGCGCATGCAGCGCTCGCTTCTGCGGGTCCATGGTGTTGGCGGGCTTCTGCTTCTTGGCATAAACGCTGCCCCCGGCGATCAGAAACATCAGGGCAGCAAAGCAGACTTGACGGCGATTCATAGGCTGGTCCTTCCCGCGTGTGATGTTTATAACCCGAGGCCCACGCGAAAAGTTGCACAAAACCAGAGGGAAGGGAACACGTGCCGGTGGAACTTGCGGGGAGGAACAGGGTTTAGCAGTTGAGGAACAGTGCTTAAGTGTTAAGGGCAGTAGAGGTGTTGTTGATTGTCATCCTGAGCGCCAGCGAAGGACCTCTATTCCCGCAAAGATCTGTCAAGTGGAACGATTTGCTCTCCCCCAATGTGCCGATAACTGGCCACTAACCACTGGAGATGATGCCACCAGCCACTAACCACCACCACTGACCACTGCCCTCCGTCATCCTGAGCGCCAGCGAAGGACCCCTACCCCCGGCAAACTGCTCGCGTTCGCGAACCAGAAGTGAAGCAGCTACGCAGCCCGCACTAGAAATACTCCCGCAGCTCTTCAAACCGCGCCACCTGTAACAGCCGCCCGTTCCCCATCTCCGGCTGAACCTCGCCCCGCTCCAGCATCCACGTGTTGTGGTGCGGCACAAACACAGCATGCAGCCCCGCTTCCAGCGCCGGATTGATATCCGATTTCGGACTGTTTCCAATCATCCACGTTCGCTCGCGATCCAGCCCGTACTTCTCCACCACGCCGCTGTAGGTGCGTGCATCTTTTTCCACCAGCACCTCCACCGCGCGGAAGTGCGCCTGCAATCCCGACCGCTCGAATTTTCCGGTCTGCTCTCCGACGTTTCCTTTGGTCACCAGGAACAGCTCGTGACGCTGCGCCAAGTCCGCCAGCGTCTCCGCTACTCCGGGCAGAATCTCCATCGGATGTTCCGCAATCGCAAACGCGAAGCCGCGAATGGTATCGTGCAGTGCCGGCGTCAGCGGCTCAACCGACAATTGCTCGAAGCACTTCACCAGTGCCATGGCAAAGCTGTGCATGCCGTAGCCATGTTGCCGGATGTTCTCCCGCTCCACCTCGTATAGCACCTCGCGCACCTGGTCCGGCGTGTACTCGTGATGGTTCAGGAACGAAATAAAGTTGGCGATGGCGCGCTCAAAGTACACGTTGTTCTCCCACAACGTGTCATCCGCATCAATCAGCAGGTTCTGCCCCGGCAACTGGCGATTCGCCCCAGACATATCATCCATCCCATCGTTCAAGCGTTGGTCGTGCGGAGCCCGGGTGCCCCATTCAAGCGTCTTTTGCTTGAGTGGGGATTTTGACCTTACTCCTCGTGACCGCAACTGTCGCGCTTTCCAACATTACTGCAAGCCCCGGGTGCCCATGCAAGCGTCTTTCGCTCGCGTTGGGATTTTGACCTGACGCCCACATGGTGTAGCCATCCTCAACCGCCTATTGCCCACCCATCAAACTCGCCGGCGGCGGCGGAATCGCGATGTCCACCTTCTGCACCGGACCCAGCGCGCTCAGCGGCTTGTCGAACTCCGCGTCGTTGCCCACCACCAGCACCGCCAGCTTATCTTTGTGTACGTACTTCTTCGCCACGCGCGCTACATCGTCGGCGGTCACTTTTTCCACTTCTGTCCGGTAGTGCTCCAGAAAATCCAGCGGATAGTGATAAAACTCATAGGCCATCTTCTCCTGCAAAACTTTCTCCGGCGTATCGAACTTGAAGATGAACGAGTTCAGGATGTTGTCCTTCGACCGCTTCAACTCCTCCGGCGTCGCCGGCTCCTTCAGCAGGTTGTCAATTTCTCCGTCCAGTCCCTCGATGCCCTCCACCGTGCTGCCGCTCTTGGTCAGCATCTGCACGTCGGTCAGCCCGGGATGGTCCCACCCGTAGCCCACGCCGCCGTACACCGCGTAGGCTAGGCCTTTGCCCGACCGCAGGTTATTAAACAGCCGCGACGAAAATCCGCCGCCAAACATCTCGTTCATCACCGACACCGCGTAGTAATCGGGATTGCTCCGCACTATGCCCAGGTCCAGCATGGCGATCGTGCTCTGGTTCACGTCGCTCTTGCTCACCAGGTAGATTCCAGGCTTCGGCTCGGCAAACTGGATCTCCGGTTCCTTGGCTGCCGGTCCCTTCTGCCACGACTCGAAGGCTTGCCGCAGCCGCGCCTCCATCGCCTTGGGATCGAAATCGCCGGTGATGCCAAAGATGATGTTGTTGGGATACACGTACTGCTGATGCCATGCCAGCAGGTCCTGCCGTGTCACCGCCGCCACTGTCGTGTACTCCGGCACGCGCGCGTAAGGGTTCCCCTTGCCGTAGGCGATAATCAAACTCTCGCGATGCACAATCGAGCTGACATCGTCATTGCGCCGCGAAATGCCGGTATACATCTGCTGCTTGGCCAGCCCCAGCTTGTCCTCCCGGAACTCCGGATTGCGCAGCAGATCCAGATACAAATCGAACACCGCATCGAAATCGCCCTTCAGGCAGCTGAGCGAAATCGAGGTTGAGTCCGACTGATTGTCCGTCTCAATCTTCGCCGCGCGCATCTCCAGAAAATCGTCCATCTGGTCGCCGGTCTTGTTCTTCGTTCCCCCGGTGCGCCACACATCGCCGTAAAGGTCGGTGAGCCCGCTCTTGCCGGCAGGCTCGGAAATCGATCCCCCGCGAATCCGCGCCACCGCGCTGATCAGTGGCAGCTCATGGTCGGGCTGCAGGAAAATAACCATCCCGTTCGGCAACTGCACCCGCGTCGGCTCGGGTGGCGTGAATGCCGGCAACGGCGGCGCCTGAACTTTGTTCCATGGCGTAATCTGTTGCGCCGATGCCAGCGTCGCCATCAGCAGGAAACACCCCGCCACCCAAATCCCCAGTCGCAACCAACGCCTGTCATCCCCACCGCAGCGCCCGCGCAACCCACAAAGCTTGTCATCCTGAGCAGAGCGCCCGCCCAACCCAGAAACGCTTGTCATCCTGAGCGAAGCGAAGGACCCCTACCCCACCAATGCTCCCTGCTTGCGTATTGACCTCAATCATTGCTGCGCTCCTTTGCCGGCCGCCGGAGCGGGCTCGCTCGACGCACTCTGCGTCTGGATAATGCCGATCGTCCGATTGTTCTCCGTGAACGCCTGGGCGGCCACGCGGCGTATGTCCGCCTTCGTCACCTTGTCCACCCGCTCCAGATACCGGAACAGCTCCCGCCAGTCGCCGTAACGCGTCTGGTAGAACGCCAACTGCTGCGCCAGTCCTTCATTGCTGGCCAGTCCGCGGATCAACTCCGCCTTGGTGCGCGTCTTGAACATCTGCAACTCGTCATCGGTCACGTCCTGCGTCTTCAACTTCTCAATCTCCTCGTGCACCCCTTTCTGCATTTCGGCGGTCGTGTGACCGGGCAGCGGCACCGCGTAAAACGCAAACAGGTGCGCATACTTGCTCCCCGGGAATCCGCTGAACCCCGCGGCATACGCCGCAATCTGCTTGTCCCGAACCAGCGAGCGGAACATCCGCGAAGTCCTTCCGTTCGACAGGATGTCCGAGATGGCGTCATAGGTCGCGTCATCGGGCGCCAGGTAGCTCGGCCGGTGATAGCCTTCCAGGTAGAACGGCTGCGACGGATCCTGCAGCGTCACCTCGCGCACTGAATTCTGCGCCGGCTCCTCCGTGTGCAGCTCAATCGGCTTCGGCGACGCCGGCAACTGCCCGAAATACTTCTCGATAATCGGCATCACCTGGGCGGGATCAAGATCGCCCACCAGCCCAATTACCATGTTGCTGGGCACGTAGTAGCGCTTGAAGAAGTCCGCCGCATCGGTCGCCGAAAAACTCTGCAGGTCGCTGGCGTAACCGATCGTCGGCCGATGGTAGGGATTCGCCATGAACGCCGTCCCCAGGAACTGCTCCACCAGTCGACCCGTGGGACTGCTGTCGGTGCGCATCCGCCGCTCTTCCATCACCACGTTGCGCTCTTTGTAGAACTCGCGCATCACCGGATGCTGCATCCGGTCCGACTCCAGCGCCGCCCACAACTCGATCTGGTTCGACGGCAGCGAGTACATGTAGGCCGTCTCGTCGTAGTTGGTGAACGCGTTCACCCCAACCCCGCCGTGGCTCTCCAGCACCTCGCCAAACTGGTTCTGGATGACGTACTGATCGGCGGCCTTCACCGCGTCCTGCCATGCCTTCTTCAACTCCGCCAGCTTCGCCGGATCCTGCCCTATGCGCTTCACCCGCTCCGTCTCGTAGGCGGCATAGGTCTGCTCCACTTTTTCCAGCGCCGGTTTCTCCGCAGCGTAGTCTTTGGTGCCGATGTCGGGCGTGCCCTTGAACGCCATGTGCTCCATCATGTGCGCCAGGCCGGTCTCGTGCAGTGGGTCCTGTGCCGAGCCCGCGTCCACCATGGTGAAGAACGAAAACACCGGCGCTTCCGGTCGCCGCCACAACACAATCGTCAGCCCGTTGGGCAGCGTCTTCACCGTCACCCGCTTTTCGTACGACGCCAGGTCTTGCGCCGGCAGCGGCAACGCCGCCGCCAGCATCAGCAGGGCAATCAACTTGGCAAACCAACACTTCATCGTGCCTCCAGGGCTACAACTGCTAAGCAAACTCTGATCAAGTCTCGTTTTGAGCGGGGACGGCCTTCAGGCCGTCCGCCGGCTACCCGGCAACCAGGTCTTTCGTGCACTGAAACTCCGACCACCTGAGCCGGGCTCTGCTGTGCAAAAGACTCGTATAACGCGAGCAGGGCTTTACAGCTTGCTAACAAACTGGACTAAGCGAGTAGGGCTTTACAGCTTGCCAACAAACTCGGACCACGCGATCAAGACCTTACAGCTTGCCAAAAAACTCCGACCACGTGAGGTTTGTGTCAGGGCACGGCTTTAGCCGTGCCGGTAAGGCCTTTTCTCGTGATCGACGGCGAGGCGGACTTCAGTCCGACGAGCCGTCCGTCGAGCTTTCAGCACTCTATCTAGCCTTCCGGACATCCATTAGATTTTTCTAAGCCTGCTCAGAGTAGAACGTTACGCAGTGAGAGACGGCCAAGTCAAACCGCGGAAAGCGACCGACACAATTTTTCCGAACACCCGGCCCCAACACCCGCGAAAGAGCGCCAGTGCCATTTCCTAATACCGACGAAAGCCCGCCACGGAGTTTTGCCTGTCATCCTGAACCCAGTGCGCTGCTTTTGCGCACCGCAGTCGAAAGTTGTCTCCTGTCATCCTGAGCGCAGCGAAGCACCCCTATACCCGCGACGAAGCGCCATCCCGGCCGGAACGGACGGACCTGCTTTCGCTCCACTGCTAAGTCGGTTTGCCGAGCATAGTTGTTGATTTATGAATGTGGCCATCCCGAACTGACCACTGACCACTGACCACTTGCCACTGGTCTCCTGTCATCCTGAGCGCCAGCGAAGGACCCCTATACCCACCTACAAACTTTCATCCTTGAATCGACCAACAGCTCAAAAACCCCACCTGAAACGACAAATCCCAGCCGCAATGGCTGGGACTGCTTGAAATTCAACTCTACTTCCACTCTAGCAAATTGCCAGGGGTATTCCGCGCCATTTTCCAACTTTATATTTCTCGCCCCTGCACCACGTTACAAGCTATTGTTGCGTTTCTCCTAGTTGACATGTAAAAACTACCGTCACCCAAAACCTTCCACGACGCCGCGAAATTCCCAATCCGGTCCAAACTATCCCCTAGCCCCTAGGCCCTAGCCCCTAACCACTGCCTTAATGATTCCGCGGCAGCTCCACCGCAAACGACGTCCGCTCCGGCATTCGCACAATGTGTGGCGTAATCACCACCAGCAACTCATCTTCGCTCACGTTCTTATTGTGCAGCGCCGTCCCGTAGCCCAAACCCGGCACCCGTCCCAGGAACGGCCACCCGTTGAGGCTGCGCGAATCGTCCATCGAGATCAGCCCCGTCACCACACTCGACTCGCCGTTCTTCACCGTGATGTTGCCGCTGTACTCGCGATTGTTGATGATGGGAATCCCGTTGTTGACCGACGCACCCAGCGAGCGCAGTTGCAGTTCCAGCTTCAGCGTCACGTCCTCGTTAGCGTGAATCAGCGGCGTGGTCTTCAGAATCAGCCCCAAATCTTCAAAGTTGAAGGAAGGGAAGGGCGCCGTATAGGTCGAGTTTCCCAGGACCTTCGAAATCGCCGACGTGTTGTAAATCGGCGCGAAGGTTGCATTGATGATGGGATACCGCTCGCCGATCTTCATCACCGCAGCGTCGTTGTGCGCCGCCCGCAACGTCACGTGCTCCAGGTTCTTGATGTCCGACTCGTTCAAGCTGAAGGTCGGCGTTATCCCGACGCCGCCCGCGTTCAAGCCAAACAACGTCTGACCGCCGCCGAAGGTGACGAACGGCGTGGTCAGCAGCGAGTTTTGCGACGAGCTTTGCAGTTGCGCCAGCAACGCGGTGATCGCCTGCGAGTTTGCCTGGTTGATGCCACCCGATGAGATCAGCTGGTTGATCAGGTTCTGCGCCCCCGCGCCCAGTCCGGCAATCAGTGCCGGACTGATGTTGAATAGGCTGAACTGTGTAGGCAGCGCCGTCCCCAGCGCCCGCGCCAGGCTGGTGCTTACCGCGTAGACACGCAAGTCCAGCAGCACCTCGGGCCGTCCCGCCGTCAGGCTCTGGATCAGGTGTTCGGCCGCGTCCAGCACCGGCAGCTCAGCGCGAATCGTGACCGCCGACTGGCTCTTCTCTTGCGAGATGTAGCGCAGGTTCAGCAGCACCCGCAGGGAATTCACCATCTCCGCCAGTTGCTGATCATTCAAGTCCGGCAGGTAAAACGTTCGCAGCCCCATGCGTTCGAAGTTGCGATGGTTCTCCACCGTGTCGGCGATGATCAGCACCTGCTTGCTCGACAGCGGCACCCAGAATGTCTTGGTCACGTCCGAGGCCGCGTTCATCGCGGTGGCGAAGTTCACGTCCTGAATGTCGAAGTGCACCCGTTGCGATTTCACCGAATCGTCGAACTCGGCCTTGATGCCATACCCCTGCGCAATCTGCGAGAGCAAGCCGCGCGAGTCGCCCCGGTAATGGAAGTCCTGGTTCTTCGCCACCGGCAGCAACTGGACGGGCAGCGACTGCTCCACCACGCTTATTTTTTCGGGTGTCGTCGGCGGCGGCTCGGGAATCGCGTCACGCAGCCGCTGCAAGGCGTAGTCGTTGGTAGGATCGTATTCCAGCGCCCGCCGGAACTCGGCTAGCGCCACAATCTCGTTGTGGTCCAGCATCGCCTTGTTGCCGCGTTGCAACGCCCGCATCGCCAGCTCCTGCCGGGTGAATTCACGGGCCGTCACATAATCGTAGTTCTGCGGATCCAGCTCAGAGGCGCTGCAGAACTTGGTGTACGCCTCCTCCGTGTTGCCTTTCTTGTTGAGCTTCACGCCGGCTTCAAACTGCCGCTTGGCTTCAGCCTTGTGGCGCTTGTCCGTCGGCACCGTGAATGGCGTCCCCAGCGGCGCAGGCGTAACGCCCGCCGCGTCTTGCCCAGGTTGTGCTGCTTGTCCTTCCGTAGCGGTTGATGGCGACGCACTCTGCGACCCCTGCGAATTCTGCGGGGCATCGGACGCTGCTGAATTTGCCGAGGCGTCCTGGGGATTAGCCGTCGCTGTCGAAGTTGCGGAGGAAGCCTGGGGACTTGCCGTAGGTACCGAGGTTGGTGCGACGGAATTTTGCGGGGAACCGGCCACGCCGGGCGCGGCGCTTTGCTGAGCCATCAGCAAACTCGCCGAAGCGAGGGCAAGCCATGTCACTGCCGTAAACCGCATGCGTTCAGAAATTGTATGCCACCGCCGCGCCGCTTGTCGCGTCGGCCCAGAAAGCCACTCATCGCTCTTCGCTCTTAGCTCTTCGCTATTCGCTGTTTGCTTCGCCAAGCTGCGAACCCGGCATCCTATCGTGCTGTCATCCTGAGCGCCAGCGAAGGACCCCTATCTCCTTGAGAAGTGTCAGCCCGCGCGGAGGGATCTGCTGTCAGCACCGCGGAATAAACCCACTCCCAAACCCAGGACGTCATCCTTCACCCCAGCAGCTCCTCGCAAGTCCGCACCCACCGCGTGGGCGCCTCCTTCTCCAACTCCTCGGCAGAGTAGATCCCGGTGGCCACCGCCACTACCGGCAGCCCCAGGTGCGCCGCCGCCCTTACATCGTTGGGAGTGTCGCCCACAAAGCACACCCTCGTATCCGGGCCGCCCAGTTGCCGGGCCAACTCTGCACCGTGACGGAAAATCTCTTCCCGCTTCTCCCTCGTGTCGCTGAACGACCCAAAGTCGAAATAACTCCGCAGCCCACCGCGTTCCAGCTTGGCCCAGCCAATCTCTTCCAGGTTGCCGGTCACCACGCCAATCAACTTGCCACGCTCGCGCAGCTCGCGCAGCAACGCCGCGATCCCCGGACATACCTGCACGTCCATGTCCTGCACATGCGCCGCCACCTCGGCGCACATCACCGCTCGCGCCTGCGGCAGCCGCGCCTCGAAATCCGAGGGCATCTTGCCGTGATACACCAGCGCGTCACGCAAAATTCCCAGGTCGGTGTTGCCGTGCACGGGTACGGGATCGATGCGCCCTTCGCATCCGTAAACTTCGCGAAGCGCTTTATGAAAGGAGTTGAAATGAACTCCGCCGTGGGTGTTGGCTAGCGTTCCATCGATGTCAAATAAGTAGGCGTCAAAGTCCCACCAGTCAAATCTCTCAACGCTCATCTATTCCAGTGTAGCCGAAAGGCCGCGGTTCGCTTTTCGCTGTGCGCCTTAAGCTCTTCGCTTTTCGCCGGTCTCTTCACGTCGCTCCTCGCTTATCGCCCTTCGCTATTCGCTCTTCACCAAAACACGTCCTGACTTCGCCATTGCATCTTGCGTCGGATTTACCGATTGTCATCCTGAGCGCCGGCGAAGGACCTCTACCTCTCGTCTCGAGCTCTCATCCCGAGCACTCCCTAAACTGTCCTTCTGAGCGCAGTCGAAGGGCCTGCGAGACGACACCGCAGCCGATGTACGACCGACCACATACACAGCGGTGCTCTCCTCAGCGCTGGCCACGCCACCGGCCACTGGCCACTGCTCTTTGTCATCCTGAGCGCCAGCGAAGGACCCCTAGTCCGCAATAAGGCGTCAGCATTCTCTGATGAACTAAACTGAATGCTCGCGCGAAAAGCTTCCGTCGCAACAATCCTCTGGCGAAAGTGGAGCGAATGAGCGAATGGCGAATAGCGAACAGCGAACCCCGAACAGCGCTCTACCGAATTCCGGTCGCCGGATAACCAATCCCCGTCCAACGGTCTCCAACCTAGCAGAGGAAAAACCATGAATCGCACACTCGTACTCCTGGCAGCCGTAGCTCTGCTGGTATCGTCTGCCCCGGCTCAGCAGAACAAGGAGCAGCACTCGGCCACCGGCAGTCTGTCGACGTCTCCCCAGACCGCGGTCATTCGTGGATGCCTCAGCGGCTCTCCCGGCAACTTCACCGTCACCGATCAGAATGGCATGCAGTACAAAGTTTTGGGCAAGGATGACCAGTTGCAGTCCAAGGTCGGCCACGAAGTCGAAATCAGCGGTACCGAGCCCCAGGCCGTCGACGCCGGCCCGCAAAGCAACGACGCCTCCATGGCTCATCAGGCCAACAGCCTGCAGGCCTCCGACGTGCGCGACGTAGCCAATACCTGCAAGAAAATGGGCGGCGCCGCCACCGCTCCGGCCAGCAACGCTCCCGGCAGCCCGGAAGTGAAATAACCGGCGACCACACTACGCGACTCAACGGCGATTCATCCCGTTGCCAAAAGAAAAAGGCCTGAGACGCCAACGCATCTCAGGCCATTCGTTTGCCGCCGCAGAGCCTAGTCGAAGATCAGGATGGCGGCCGCGATCACCGTCGTCCACAACTCGCGCTTGTCGCCCACCGCGCTCTGAGTGATGTTCGCCGTGCGCACGATCTTGTTCGACAGCCGGTACACTTCTTTCTTCTCGTCCCACGATTTGTCCGCGTCAAACTCCACGTCGAGCGTGGTAGCCAGCATCTCCGCCGCCAGTTCCTCGGCGTAATCTCCGGCCAGGTCTTCCTTCTCGCCGAACGAATGGTGCTCGCTCAAGTAGCCGTAGGTGCTCTTGTCGGCGGGAATCGCCAGGCCAATGCTGGACGCCACCAGGCGGTGCGGCTCGCGCGTGGAATTCTCTGCCACCACCGCAAACACCACTTCTCCCGGCGACAGGAACGTCAGCCCCTCTTTGCGGGTAATGAGTTTGCAGTTAGGAGGAAAAATGGACGATACCCGCACCAGATTTTGGGCGGCGATGCCGGCGTCGCGTAACGCCAACTCGAACGAAGTAAGCCGTTCCTTGTGTTTCCCTACGCCTTTCGTTAGAAAGATGCGCTTGGGGACCATATCTTTTGCCAATGTGTGAGCGCCTCCAGGCAGGAAAAAGTGTCACCGAATTTTCAAAAATAACACATCGGCGAAGGCCACGTGTGTGAATTCAGGATGAATGTGGGGAATGCCGCTTTTCGCATTCTCGCTATTCGCTTTTCGCCATTCGCTTGTCGCTATTGAAGTCGGCCGGCAGCTGTCAGCCATCAGTCAATACTTCCACCCAAAGAAGTGTCATCCCGACCGGAGCGAAGCGGAGTGGAGGGACCTGCTCTCTGCCCGTGTGGCAGGTGAGCGTGTAGAGGGAAGAGTTTTCGCGACACTTGCTGGTCGCGGCAAATCACCCGCCTGCGGTCGGGATGACACTCACCCGTAACTCTGGCGAATAGCGAATAGCGAATAGCGAATAGCGAAAAGCGAAATGCGAAGAGCGAAAAGCGAAAAGCGGCCCCTAGCTTTTGCCGGCTGTCTTCAGCTTCACCGCGATATCAATGAACGCCAGCGCGGCGCGGCTCAGCGCCTTGTCTTTGCGGAAAACCAACGCCAGCTCGCGCAGAATCGAAGCATCGGCCATGGTCACCGCGGCCAGCGCCTTGGCCTGCAGGTCTTCCACCACGTTGCTGCGCGGAATGAACCCAACTCCCACATCGGCGGCCACAAAGCGCTTCAGCAACTCGCTGGAATCCAGCTCCATCGACACTGTCGGCTTCAGCCCGCGATCGTGAAACAGCGTCTCCAGCGCATCGCGCGTGCGCCCCACCTTGGGCAGCAGCAGCGGATACGCCACCACCTCGGCCACCGTGGCCTTGGCCCGTCCGGCCAGCGGATGCTTTGGCGGAGTAATCACGATCAGCTCATCGCGATGAATCGGCACCACCGTCAGCCGCTTGTCATTGGCCGGCATGGAAATTACCCCGAAGTCGCACGAGTTCTCGATGATGGTTTCCAGAATCTTGTTGTGCTCCAGTCGCTTCACTCCGACTGCCACATCGGGATACTGCCGTTTGAATTCGGCAAAAACCTCCGGCAGGATGTGCAGGCAGGTGCCCTCGTTGGCCGCCACCACGATTTCTCCACGTGGAATGCGATGCATCTCGGCCAGCGCGATCAGCACCACCCGCCGCTGTTCGATGGTGTCCTCGGCGTACTTCAGGAAAACTTTTCCCGGACCGGTGACCGCGACCTTGCCGCCGCTGCGGTCCAGCAGCCGCGCTCCCACTTCTTCCTCCAGCGCACGTATCTGGGCGGAGATCGCCGGCTGCGTACGAAAGCGACGCTCCGCCGCGCGCGAGAAACTGCTCAGCCGCGCCACCTCCAGAAACGTTTCCAGTTGATCGAAGTCCATAAGGAGCAACTAGCCGTCAGCTCTCAATCGTCTGCCTTCAGCTCCAGTCACTGACCACTGACCACTGCTTCACTACAGCATGTTTCCAGCGGAATGTCATCCCGCAAGCAGGGCCTGCCGCCATGGTTCTACGGCACCCCACAAGAGAGGGCAGGTTCATCTGGCCAGCGGGAATAGAGCCTTCTAATCGAAACGGAAGGTCAACTGCAACGTGTGTCGTGCAGGCCACAATGTCAGACACGCTACTCCAGCCACGGTACGCTGAAAGTTTTCAGTGCTTGGGCACCGCCTGCGAGGAAACCTGCTGCCGGGGGTGGGACGTTTTTGTCGACAAGGCAACCTACAAGAAATATCGCTCCACCCCGGCGCTTCGCCGCCTGACCAAACCTCATATCGAACTTTGCCCCGAGCACCATGGTGATTTTGCGCATGCCCGAATCAAGCTCACGGATGACCGGCGGTGTCCCTTCCTCACCGCCGAGGAGCTGTGCGGAATTCAGGCCCGCTACGGCCATGCCTTCCTCAGCAAGACGTGCGCACGATTCCCCCGCGCCATCACCAGCTTCGATGGACGCATGGAAAAGGCACTCTACCTTTCCTGTCCGGAAGCGGCGCGGCAGGTGCTGTTAAGTTCTCAGTTGTTGCCGGCGGACGATGGTTCCCAGGCGATGGTTTCCGCAGCAAACTCCCCAGTCCCGTCCGACAGAACTCAGCCGCTGGAGCGGCGGCTTCGCCAGTTCGCCGTACAGTTAGTGCGGAACGCGAGCTACCCGCTTTGGCAGCGGCTGTTTGTCTTGGGGATCGTTTGCCGCCGGACGCAGGAACTGGTGGCCGCGCAGCAATCCCATGGAGTGGGGCAGCTGCTGGCGCAGTATGGCGAGATTCTCGCGCAAGGAAGTCTCCGCGGCACCATGGACGCCATTCCCGCGCGGCCCGGTTTGCAACTCGACTTGGTGCTGCAGCTCATCCGCCTCCGTTTTCAGGTCGAGCAACCGGACGACGGCTTCGCGACGTGGGTAGCTGGCTTCCTGCAGGGCCTTGGGCAGTCAGCGGAAAAGCCCGCCGCCGATAGGGTCGAGCGATACCACGCGGCCGCTCGCGACGCCCATCCGGTTTTCGCCAATCAGCACCCGCACTTCCTGGAAAATTACGTCATCAATTACATCTTCCGCACCCGGTTTCCTTTTGCCGACACCGCGGATCGGGTGCAGACCGCGGTTGATCCGCTGACCAGCTGCCTGCTACTCCTCTTTCACTACCGCTTGCTGCACAGTCTGCTGATTGGCAATGCGGCGCACCTGGGAGATCAGTTTTCCGCGTCGCACGCAGTCCGTTTAGCCAGTTCGTTCTCCCGCGCGGTGGAGCACAACGTTCACTTTCTCGACGAGCTAAAGAAGTTCGTGAGCGCCCAGGAGTTTTCGCAGACGGATGGGCTGGCGGTCGTCCTGTGCAACTGATCACCTCGAGGGCGACGTGAATCCTGGGAAGTACTCGCGATCAGTGCACACAGGAGTCGACTTCAATATTGATTGTGACCGGCGCCGGCAAGCCATCCCTTATAGCTGGCTTGAGAATGTCACTTCTTGATGGCCCCAGCGCGTTGCATCGGCGGTTCCTGGAAGACGACTTGATCATTTTCGGATGATGCACCAGTCCGTAGGACTGCCAATAGCGTGCACTGAAAACAAGTCGGGAGCCGTTTCCCTCGATCGAAGGTGGGCTTCGGATCAGGCATGTCGATGGCCTTCGGGGCCGTGACCTTGCCCTTCGGGCACGCCGCCTTAGGGCGCGACTGCGCACTGAGCGGGAACTGTGTCTTGGCAGTGCGCAGCGCCTGTGGCCGCGGCGCATGAGAGCCATCACAGAACCATGATGTTCTCCGCATGGGTAGAATCATACAATCGTGCGGCGGACCGGCGGCTAGCGTGGTCCGCGAGTGAGGACACCTGTGCCCAGTGACACCCCAACTCCCGCGGCAGAAGCTCCCCAGCTACCGCTCTATGTCGGTACCTCGGGATGGTCGTACCCCATCTGGAAGCCCGAGTTCTATCCGCAGAAGGTTTCGTCCAAGAACTTTCTGAAGCACTACGCCACGCAGCTTACCGCCGTCGAGGTGAACTACACCTTCCGCCGCAGCCTGACCGAGAAAGCCGCCATGGGCTGGATGGCCGACGTCGGCCCGAACTTCCGCTTCTCGCTGAAGGCCAACCAGTACATCACCCACATCCGCCGCCTGCAGAATGTGGAGGAGGCCATGCAGCGCTTCCTGCCCACGCTCCAGCCGTTGGCTGCGCAATTGGGGCCGGTGCTTTTCCAGTTGCCGCCCAATGCCAAGGCCGATGTCGGCTTGCTGCGCGACTTCCTGGCGCTGCTGCCGCGCAGTTTCAAGGCGGCTTTCGAGTTCCGCCACGCCTCGTGGTTTTGCGACGAGATTTACAACGCCCTGCGCGAGCACAACGTGACCATGTGCGTTGCCGAGACCGAAAAGCTGGAGACGCCCGAGATCCGCACCGCCAGCTACATCTATTTTCGCTTTCGCCAGCCCAGCTATTCGCCGGAGGATTTGGCTAAGATTGCCGATCGCATCCAGCGTTGCCTGGCCGACGGCCTCGAGACCTACGCGTTCTTCAAGCACGAAGAAGATCCGCGCTCACCGCTGAATGCGGTGGAGTTGCTGAATACCGTGCGCGGCCGGCTGCAGAAGCCCGTGGGATGATTGGTAACGAAAAGAGTCCGCGCCACACGAAGCGCCCAGACCTGCGGGTCACGGGGACCCCGGCCTCGCTTCGGTCGGGACGATATTGCTGCAAGAGGAGTGAGTTGCTCGCGAGTACAGGGCTTTGCTGGGCATAGGGGTCCTTCGCTGGCGCTCAGGATGACAAATAAGGTTGTAACTGCTGACGCTGAATACCGAATGTGATGCTGAATGCTGATGGTCGTGATGGCCCAACTGCTAACCGCCAACTGCCAACTGCCAACTGCCAACCGCCGCCTCCCGGCACCTCTCCGGCTATTCCCCCTCGGCGACTTCGCCCCGCATAATGAGTCCGTGCCCAGTGCCGATCCCAATCTGCGGCTGCTGAACTCGTTTCTCGACTACCTCAAGGTCGAGAAGGGGCTGGCGCCGCTGAGCGTGGCTGCCTATCGCTCGGACCTGAACCAGTACACCGAGTTTCTGCTGAAGCGCAAGCGCGGACTGCGCGACGCGCGCCGCCAGGACGTGCGCGATCTGCTCAACTCGCTGCTCTCGAATGGCGTCGACGGCCGTAGCGTGGCGCGCAAACTCTCAGCGCTCCGGCATTTCTACAAGTACCTGCTGCTCGACCGCTATATCACCGAAGATCCCACGCTGAACATCGACACGCCGAAGCAGTGGAAGGTGCTGCCCAAATCGCTGGCGGCCGATGAGGTGGAGAGCGTGCTGCATGGTCCGCCGCGCGCCAAGGACGATCGCCTGTCGCAGGCGCTGACCAGTCGCGACCGCGCCATGCTCGAAGTTTTCTATGCTGGAGCGCTACGCGTTTCCGAGGTCACCAACCTGAAGCTGGAAGACCTGAAGCTGGAACTGGGTTACGTGCTGGTGCGCGGCAAGGGCGACAAGGAGCGCATTGTGCCGCTGGGCCGGGCGGCGCAGGAAACGGTGCAGCAGTATTTGCGCGAGGCGCGTCCGGTGCTGGCAGCAGGGAAGGCGTCGCCGCATCTGTTCATCGCGCGTGGCGGGCGCGGCATCACCCGGCAGCGGGTGTGGCAAATGGTGAATGATTCGTCGGCGCAATCGCGGCATGCCAGCCCGCACATGCTGCGCCACAGTTGCGCCACCCACATGGTAGAAAATGGCGCCGACCTGCGCACGGTACAGACCATCCTGGGGCATGCCGACATTTCGACCACGCAGGTCTACACCCACCTGGCGCTGGATCGCCTGAACCGCGTGCACAAGGAGCATCATCCGCGCAGCAAGCGCCGGGGGCCCAGCGCATGACCAGGCCGGGCACAACCACGGTGGAGAAGGCCGTGGCGAAGTTCATTCGCTCGCTGCTGGACCGCAACGCTTCGGGGCACACCGTCAAGGCTTATCGCACCGACCTGGCCCAGTTCGCCGAATACGTCGGCCCGCAGGGTTGGAGCGACATCGATCACGTGCTGATTCGCGGCTACCTGGCAGCCTGTACGAGCGCGGATTGAGCAAGACGTCGGTGGCGCGGGCGCTGGCGGCGCTGCGTTCGCTGTATCGCTGGCTGGCGCAGGAGGGCGAGGTGGCGCAGAATCCGGCGGCTCTGGTGGCTACGCCAAAGCTGCCCAAGAAACTGCCGCGCGTACCCACCATTGAAGAGGTCAACACCGTGCTCGATACCGCGATGCCCGAGTGTTCGGCGTTCCACGAGCGCGATCAGGTCATGCTGGAGTTGCTGTACGGATGTGGTATCCGCAATTCTGAATTGGTCGGCATCAACGTCGACGACATTCACTGGTCGAACGAGGTGGTGCTGGTGCGCGGCAAAGGGCGCAAGGAGCGGTACGTGCCGTTCGGTGATTCGGCGGCCGCGGCGGTGAATGCGTATCTGCCGGTACGGCAGAAAGTTCTGGGCGAAGCGAAGCGGACCAGCGAGCGGGCGCTGCTCATCAACCTGCGCGGCACGCGGCTGACCACGCGCAGTGTTGGCCGCATCGTGAAGCAGATTGCTGTGGCGCGCGGGCTGTCGCCGGATGTGCATCCGCACACGCTGCGCCATGCGTTCGGCACCCACATGCTGGAAGAAGGCGCCGACCTGCGTGCGATCCAGGAGATGCTGGGGCATGAGCGGTTGTCGACCACGCAGCGCTACACGCAGCTCACGGTGAAGCATGTGATGGAGGTCTACGACAAGACGCATCCGCATGCGGGGAAGAAGTCGGTAGTCGGTGGCTAGTGGCCAGTGGTCAGGGTCAGGGTCATGGTCAGTGGTCAGTGGTCAGTGGTCAGTGGTCAGTGGTCAGTGGTCAGTGGTCAGTGGTCAGTGGTCAGTGGTCAGTGGTCAGTGGTCAGTGGTGTGCACATTCTGCTTTGGGTTGCCTTGCGATTCGATGCTGGTTGATGTTGTTGCCCACGCTTGTCATCCCTCGCTTGCGCTCGTGATGACAAATCGCTGCCCGCGATGACGAATCGCAGGCGCGCTCGTGACGGCACAAGGCAGGGGACAGCGGCTGGCGTTTAACCTCTGGACGTAGATTTCTCCGGCCTTTCCCGACCGCATTGTCCCCTGATACACTTGTCGGCTAATTCGCTCCCATGAGTATTTCAGGCTCTTCTTCTACAAGTTCCCCGAAAATTCGGCTGGTGTTGCTGTGGCACATGCATCAGCCCTTTTACAAAGACATGGTGACCGGCGAGTATCGCCTTCCCTGGGTGCGGTTGCACGCCCTCAAGGACTACTACGGCATGGTCAAGCTGCTGGACGAGTTTCCTGACGTCCACCAGAACTTCAACCTGGTGCCGTCGCTGGTCAGCCAGATACAGGATTACGCCGGCGGGCAGGCGCACGATCCGTTTTTTGACCTGGTGGCCAAGCCGGCCAGCGAGCTCACCGCTGCCGACCGGCGTTTCGCATTGCAATACCTCTTCCAGGCAAATCCGGTGAACATGATTGGCCGCTACCCACGCTACCGCGAGTTGTGGGAGCGCTATCGCACCACGGTGGAGCGGCCGGAGGGGCCGGAGTCGTACTTTGTGACCCGCGACTACGCCGACCTGCAGGTGCTGTCGCAGCTGGCATGGTTCGACGAGTTCTTCCTGGCCGAGCCCGACATCGCAGCGCTGGTGCAAAAGGGGGAAGACTTTTCGGTTGACGATCAGGCGCTGGTCATCGCCCGGCAACGCGAAATCCTGGGCAAAGTTCTGCCGGCGTACGCCGACGCCCAGCGTCGCGGGTCGATCGAACTGTCGGCCACGCCGTTCTACCATCCCATCCTGCCGCTGTTGTGCGACACCAATGCCGGGGCGGAGTCGTCGCCCGGGCTGCCCTTGCCCACGCGGCACTTCCGCCATCCGGACGACGCCAGCTTGCAGATTCAACGCGCGCTCGATTCACACCAGGCGCTGTTCGGGGTGCGACCCAGGGGTTTATGGCCGTCGGAGGGAAGCGTCTCGGCCGAGGCGCTGAAGCTGGCGGCGCAGCAGGGTATTGAGTGGATGGCCACCGACGAAGGCGTGCTGGGCCGCTCGCTGGACTACAACTTTGCCCGCCACAACAGCGACCATCTGCCGGCCGACGGCGCCGAGCGGCTGTACAACATCTATCGCTACGAAAAGGACGACACCCGGATGCATATGGTCTTCCGCGACCATCGGCTGTCGGACCTGATCGGCTTTGTGTACTCAGGAATGCCGGCGCACGATGCCGCCCAGCACCTCATCCAAAACATTAAGGATTCGGCGCAACCCGTGCTGATTCGGGGGAAAGATGCGGTGGTATCCATCATCCTCGATGGCGAGAATGCGTGGGAATATTACCCGCAATCGGGTCGAGAATTCCTGCGCCGCTTCTATGGCGCGCTGGAGCGCGACGAGCAGATTGAGCCGGTGACTATCAGCGAGGCCATCGCGCGCCATAAGGAGGCCGACTTCGGTCGGCTGCCGCGGCTGGTGCCCGGCTCGTGGATCGATGCCAACTTCAACGTGTGGATCGGCGCGCCCGAGGACAACCGTTCCTGGGACCTGCTGGCCGAGGCGCGTGATTATTACGACCGGCACTCGGGCCGGGTTTCCGAAGCGCAGCGCAAACTGGCCTGGGAAGAGCTGCTGATTGCCGAGGGCAGCGACTGGAACTGGTGGTACGGGCCGGAGCATCACTCGGCCAACGACCGCGACTTCGACGAGCTTTATCGCAAGCATTTGTCGAATGTGTACCACGCGCTGGAAGGCATTCCTCCCGAAGAGCTGAATACGCCCATCATGAGCGGGGTGGTGCGGCCGAGCTATCTGCCGCAGACCGCGTACCTGCGGGCGCGGGTGGATGGGCTGGTGAGCGGCTACTTTGAGTGGATGGGCGCGGCCAGTTACACGTCGGACCTGCGGACCAGCGCGATGCATGGCAAGCAGTTTCTGCTGGACGCGGTGTACGCCGGGGTGGATGGCGACTCGGTGTCGGGGCGGCTGGACTTTCATCATGGCGTGCCCGAAGGGGAGTATCGCCTGGTGGTGAATTTCGAAGTGTGGCGGGAGGAGGACGGGTCCAAAGCCAAGTCGCAGTCGTATCGGCTGACGGCGGATGCGACCGGCCATCAACTGACCCGGTGGGTGCTGACCAACGGGGAAGAGCGCAACCGGCTGGCGAGCTATGCTGACGGCGAGGAGTTGGACTCCAACGGAGTTGAGGTGGCACTGGATCAGATCTTCGAAATGCGGGTGCCGTTTGAGTTGATTCACGTCGAGCAGGGAAGCCGGATCCGGCTGCGCTTTGCCATCTGGCGGGAACATCTGCCGGCGGACGCGCTGCCGCTGGAAGGCTGGATGGATTTGCATGCCGTGCCGGAAGAAGAGCTGGAGACGAACCTGTACAGTTTCTCGACGCAGGAGTGAAGAGGCAGGCCCAGTGGCCAGCTGTCAGTTCGGCGACGCGAGTTTGTGTCAGGGAACGACTTGAGCCCTCCGCAAACGGCGTTCTGGATGATAAGGCTTAGCCCCGACTCAAGGGCTAAAGCCCGGAATTTCTTGTGGGGCCCGTGCGGCACGACTGAAGTCGTGCCCTGATACAAACCTGCTTCCGCCCTGACAGCTGACTGCTGAAGGCTAATAGACAATCGCTGATCGCTGGTAACTGATAGCTGCCAGCTGCTTTCCGCAGGCAGCCTCAGCAGCTCTGCTGCGCATCGTAGTTAGCGAAAGCTATCTTAATGCGCCTGACCCGAATTCTTGTTTCCGCCTTGCTGCTTAGCAGCGCCGTGTTTTCCGCCGCCTCCGATTTGCGCCAGATCGGGATGGTCAACCTTTCCGGGGAGCCTGGTTTTGGCAAGCCTGCGCTGGCCAATGGAATGCTGCTGCTCACCCAGACGGGTGCGTCGTCGGTCGATGTTTTCGATCCGGGGCGCCGCCGCGTCGTGGCCCAGGTGACCGGGCTGCAATCGCCGCGCTCGGTGGTGGTCGATGAGCAGGATGGCAAGGCATACGTTGCCGATCACGGCAGCAATTCCATTGCGGTGGTGGCCTTCGACGGATGGAAGGTTGTGGACTCCATTCCGCTGAAGGGCTCGCCCGACACGCTGGTACTGGACGGCAATGGCAATGTTTACTGGAGCGACGCGGAGAACGGAACGGTTTCGCTGGTCGATCTGCGCACCAAGCAGACGGTGAACACCGTCGACATTGGCGGCACGCCCCGCGATCTGGCGTATGACAATGTGGGCAAGCTGGTGTACGCCTCGGTGCAGGACGCGCACCAGATCGTGGCCATGGATCCGCAGTTGAAGATTGTGAAGCGCTTCAACCTGACGGGGTCGCAGCCCAGCGGGCTGGTTTACGATCCGCAGTATAAGGAGCTTTACGTTTCGGTGCGGTTTGCGGTACTGGCGATCAGCGCCGATACCGGGGTCGAGGTTGGGCGGGTGGCCGCTCCCGCGGGAGTGGATTCGCTGTGGCTCGATCCGCCATCGCGCACGCTGTTTGCCGCCAGCAATGGATCGCTGCTGATGATGCAGGCCAAGGGTCAGCTGATCGCGATCGATGAAATCCCCACTGATGTGAAAGGCCACACCGTGGCTTACGACGCCGCCAAGCGGATGGTGCTGCTTCCCGGCGGCCGCGAAGGCAAAGCCAAGATCCTGCTGCTGCAACCGACAACGGCCAACGGCCAGCCGGCTAGCGGCGATGAGATTTCGGCGCAGGTGAAGTAGGGGCGGTCTTGCGTTTGTGTCAGGGCACGTCTTTAGACGTGCCGTTCGCTTGCATTGTCTGATGGGCTTAGCCCCTGCGGAAGCGCGGCAGGGCTAAAGCCCAAGATTTTTGCTGGTCTGTGCGGCACGACTGAAGTCGTGCCCTGCCACACCCTCGCATGCAAGCGTCGATGTAGCACGATTAAAGTCGCGCGGTGACACAAGCTCAACGTCGTGCCCTTACACATAGCGGCGGGTCGTGCCGGGTATAGGGGTCCTTCGCTGGCGCTCAGGATGACAGCTTCAATAAGTGGTTACGGTGACAGCGGACATTGCCCCGACACGCGTCGGACCGCAAGGGCTAAAGCCTGCATCTTTTTTAGCGGCGCGGGGCACGACTGAAGTCGCGCCCTGACACAGCCAAGCTAAGTTTGAACAGTATCCCAAGTTTGACAACTATCCCAGGTAGGCCCGCGCCATCGGACGCCACCACGGCCAGTCGTGATAGCTCTGGTCGCCCCACACGTACATTTCGTGACGAATGCCGCGCGAGCCCATGATGGCCGCCATCTGCGAGTTGTCGTTCCAGCACATGTCCCACTCGCCGGTGGAGAGTACGGTACGGATGTGGTTGTAGCGCCAGCCGTCGTTGCACTGGGCCAGATAGTCGGGGGGATTGTTGAAGTACGCGTCCTCGCTGTACCAGCCGTTGAGGAAGCGCTTGATGTCGAACGAGCCGCCCATGGTGACGCAGTCGGTGACCTTGTCGGGATGGCGATAGGCGAAGTTCAGGGCGTGGTAGGCGCCGAAGCTGCATCCGGTAACGATGGTGCGCGGGTTCCAGTTCTTGTTCCACATCAGCGCCAGCACATCGTTAAGGATGTAGTTTTCGTATTGCAGGTGGCGCTGTACCCGCCAATAAGGATGAGCCTGCTTGTTGTACCAGCTTTCGGTATCGACGCTGTCGACGCAGAAAAGCTGTAGCTGTCCGTGCTCCAGGCGGTCGCCGAGCGCGGCCACCATCTTGTTGTCTTCGTATTCGAAGTAGCGGCCCATCGAAGTGGGGAAGACGAGGACCTTGGGTCCGTCGTGCCCGAAGACCAGCATGTCCATATCACGTTGCAGGTCCTTGGACCACCAGCGATGAAATTCACGATTCAATTGACTGTGCCTCGAAAGGAGAGATTTTGGGGCATGTAAAGCTGTGTTTGATAATCTAGAATTCACAATCTTACAGGATTCCCGCGAAGCCGAATGAATTTGCGTTGTTTTTGGAGTCTGGCATGAGCCTGGCCGACGCCCCGGTCGGCCATGCTGACGGTCAAGGAGCAGGACACGTCGTGGGAGTTCTACGCAGGCGTTCGTCAACGTTTGCTTTGCTGTCGCTGCATCGTGGTGGCTTGCATCCGGGTTTAAGCTAGTCTTTAACGCAAACTCACTCATGCCCATTCTCGTCGATCTGAAGAATCCGCCCGCCGCCGATCCCGGCGAGTTGCAGTCCCGGCTCCGTCTGCATCCCCAGTTCGCCTCGCAGGTTGAGGAGGAGAAACACGACTTCGTGGTCTACCTTCCGCCTATGTACGACACCGAGCCGGACCGGCGTTATCCCGTGCTCTACATGCAGGACGGGCAAAACCTGTTCGACCCCGAAACCTGCTTCTCGCCGGGAAATTACTGGCGCATGGGCGAGACGGCCGACCACCTCATCGGTACCGGCGAGATTGAGCCGCTGATCATCGTGGGGGTGTACAACACCGGCGAGCATCGCATTGACGAATACACCCCGGTGGAGGACAAGCGCCTGGGCGGCGGACAGGCCGATGCTTATGGGCAGATGCTGAGCGAAGAACTGAAGCCGTTTGTCGATCACGCCTATCGCACGTTGCCGGGCGAGGCGAATTGCGGGCTGGGCGGCTCGTCGCTGGGCGGGCTGGTGACGATTTATCTGGGGCTGCGCTACACCTGGATGTTCAGCAAGCTGGCGGTAATGTCGCCGTCGGTGTGGTGGCGCAACCGGGCCATCCTGAAGACGGTGGCGCAGATCAAGCGTAAGCCGGACCTGAAAATCTGGCTGGACATTGGGACCAAGGAAGGCGTGCGCGCGCTGCCCGATGCCCGCGAGTTGAATGTGGCGCTGGTGAAGAAGGGATGGATCCCAGGGCACGATCTTGTCGTTCGTGGAAGTGGAGGGCGGCGAGCACAATGAAAACGCCTGGGCCGCGCGGGTGGCGCCGATGTTGAAGTTCCTGTTTCCGGCGCAGAAGTGAGTAGCGGCCGAGATGGCAAAGCTGTCGCTGACGAAAGGGGCGAACATGGCAACACAGAACGTGCAGCTGGTGGTAGCTCTTACGATTCATGACGGGAAGTTTGACGCCTTCGAGCGGGTGGCGAAGGAGATGGTTGCGGGCAGCAAGATCGAGCCGGGCACCCTGATCTATGAGATGTGCCTGAGCACCGACCGCAGACGCTGCCGGGTGGTGGAGACCTATCGCGATTCGCAAGCGCTGCTGACCCACTTCAACGGGCCAGTGGTGCAGCAAATGATGCCCCAACTGCTGGAGTCGTCGGCGATTGAACGCTTCGAGGTGTACGGCACCCCGGACTTCGATGCGGCGGCGCTGCTGGCCGGCTTTGGCGCGGAGATTTTCAGCTACTGGCGCGGCGTGAGCTAAGGGCGCATCCCGGGGCCCTCCCGGGCGCTTGCAGCAGGTCCGCCACGCCTTGGTCGGATGTCACACCTTGTTGTGACGAAGCTCGTGGCACACCGCTGCCTTCCAGTCCAAACTTCCTGTTGGGTAAGTGTCAACCCGACAGCAGCCTATGTCACTCGCCAGTCTCACGCTCGACCCTCCTCATACCGCTCGCTTTGCCGGGGTGGAAAAGCTTATCGGCAACACGCCGCTGCTGGCCATCGATTACCACATCCACGGCAGCACGCGAACCGTCTACGCCAAAAGCGAGCAGATGAATTTCACCGGCAGCATCAAGGACCGGATGGCGCTGCATATTTTGCGGCAGGCGTACGCCCAGGGCCGCATCCGTCCGGGCGACACGATTGTGGAGGCCACCAGCGGCAATACCGGAATATCGTTTGCGGCGCTGGGCCGGGCGCTGGGGCATCCGGTCACCATCTTCATGCCGAACTGGATGAGCCGCGAACGCATGGACCTGATCCATAGCCTGGGGGCGAACATTGTGCCGGTGAGCAAGGCGCAGGGCGGATTTCTGGGCAGCATTCGCATGGCCGAGGAGATGGCGGCGCAGCGCAAAGATGTTTTTCTGCCGCGGCAGTTTTCCAACTCGGCAAACGTGGAGGCGCACGAGCAAACCACCGGTCCCGAGCTCTACTGGCAACTGAAGTACGAAGGCCTGGCGGCGGACGCGTTCGTCGCGGGAGTGGGCACTGGCGGGACGGTGATGGGCGTGGGGAAATTTCTGAAGAGCACGGATGCAGCGGTGCGGATTTATCCCATGGAGCCGGCGGAGTCGCCGACGCTGACTACCGGCTGCAAGGTGGGACAACATCGCATCCAGGGTATCTCCGATGAATTTGTGCCCGACATTCTGCAACTGCAAGAGTTGCAGCCGGTGGTGAATGTGGGCGATGGTGACTCGATCCTTATGGCGCAGAAGCTGGCTGGAGAACTGGGGCTGGCGGTGGGCATCAGCTCAGGCGCGAACTTTCTGGCGGCGGTGAAGGTGCAGGAAAGCCTGGGAGAGGGCGCGGTCGTAGCGACGGTGTTCGCGGACGATAACAAGAAATATCTGAGCACCGACCTGCTGCGGGATGAACCGGTGAAGGAGCATTACCTGGCGCCGGGGATCACGCTGGTGGCGTTTCGCGCCTTGAGCCGGGTGTGCCGGGCGTGCACGGCGGTGCGGGAGTAAAGCGGCAGCTGTCGACACGGCTGAAGCCGTCCTGACATAAAGCAATACACAGTTACGCCCAGTTAATGCCTGCAGTGTCGTCGGCTGAAGCCGACTTAGCGACAGGAATGAATTGCTTGGGCGCTGGCCTGAAGGCCAGCTCTACCTGACATCGCCGGTACCTTGACATCGCCGGTATGCGGACTTTTCACCAACCTGTGAAGTCGCGCCCTGACAAAAACCTAATTGCCGAAGGGTAACTGCCAAGAGCTAGTCGCTAATTGCCAATTGCCAATTGCCAATTGCTAATTGCTAATTGCTAATTGCTAATTGCTAATTGCTAATTGCTAATTGCCGCCCTTCTCGCCGGGGTCCTTCCACTTCAGGCTGAACAGGGGCACGCCGGACTGCTTCACTTCCAGGTGGTTCTTGCCGACGATGATCTTTTCGGTCTTCTTGTCGCTGACCCGGACGTTGGCTTCAAACGATGGCATGTGATGAAGGTTGATGGTGGTTGCATGCTGCGCGCCGTCGTTGCCGGGCGGCGGAGGAGCGTAGCCGGCGGGAGCTCCATTGCCGTCCATGACGGCGTGCAGCACATCTTCGGACGCGCCCTGCTTCTTGAGCTGGATGAGCGCGGCGGTGGAAGTGGAGAAGTTGTTGGGCGAGGTCTGGATCTTGCTCACGATGACGCTCGACGGCAGGCCGGCCTTCACCATCTTAACGACGTCGGCGTTGGTGAGAGGGGCATCGGGCGCTTCCTGCGCCAGGCAGGGCAGGGCCAGGGCAAGCAGAACCAGCATGGCGGCGAGGGACAGGGGGCGAATGCTTCGCATGAACGTCAGCTCCTTAGGCCTGGGGCAAAGCGGAAGGACGGTACCATCCCTCCGGGTTTGTCGGCCATAGAAGGGAGAACGGCGAGGCGGGGGAAACTTGCAGGAAAAATTTTTGCGGGGCGGTGAGCCTAAGTTGAGCAGCCTTCGGCACGACTGAGGTCGTGCCCTGACACAGGCCGAGAAACTCCCCACTCAAGACCAAAAGAAGGTCTTGAATGGGGCACCTGTGGACCGCACGGGAACAAGGTTCGTGGCGGGGATAGGGGTCCTTCGCTGACGCTCAGGATGACACCTAAAAAAGGGTCGCTCGGGATGACAATTTTAAGATACGTGGCGCTCAGGACGACGGAATAACAAGAGCCCACGATGACAAAGCTTTCAACCCTTGGCGCTGAGGATGACACGGCATGGGGATGGTTGGGCCGGGGCGGAGCCGCACCGTTCTGCGGGGGTCTTGCATCCATATCGCAATGTCGAAACTGACAGGGCAGCAACCTTCATTCGTTATCGAAAAAAATGCGACAAGAAAGTGAGCATCATGCAGAAGACGTTCAAGCTGGGCGGAGATTTAGAAATCAATCGCTTGGGATTCGGTAGCATGCGCCTGACCGGCGAAGGAATCTGGGGCGAGCCGAAAGATCGTGAGGAGGCCAAGCGCGTGCTGCGGCGGGCCGTGGAATTGGGGGTCAACTTCATCGATACTGCCGACGCCTATGGGCCGACGGTGGTGGAACCGCTGATTGCCGAGGCGCTGGCGCCGTATGGCAAGGGCGTGGTGATTGCGACCAAGGGCGGCCTGACGCGGCAGGGACCGATGAAGTGGCTGCCGGTGGGGCGTCCCGAATACCTGGAGCAGCAGGTGCACATGAGCCTGCGCCTGTTGAAGGTGGACCGCATCGAGCTGTGGCAACTGCATCGCATCGATCCCAAGGTGCCGGTGGAAGAATCGCTGGAGCCGATCGTCCGGCTGCAGAAGCAGGGGAAGATACGGCACGTGGGGCTTAGCGAGGTGAAGCCGAAAGAGATTGACCAGGTGCGCAAGGTGCTGGACATTGTGAGCGTGCAAAACCAGTACAACCTGAGCGACCGGCAGCACGAAGACGTGCTGGAGTATTGCGAAAAGCATGGGCTGGGATTCATCCCGTGGTTCCCGGTGGCGTCGGGCAAGTTGGCCAAGCCGGGCGGCAAACTGGATGAGTTGGCTAAGCGGCACGGGGCGACGATGGCGCAGATCTCGCTGGCCTGGCTGCTGCATCGCAGTCCGGTCATGCTGCCGATTCCGGGGACGTCGTCGGTGGCGCACCTGGAAGAGAACATGAAGGCAGCAGAGATTTCGCTGTCGGATGCGGAGATGAAGGAAATCGAAGCGGCGGCGAAGTAAGGATTGAGGTTCTGAATCAGTCTCGCGAAGCGAGAGGACAGATGACGGCCCCGCCCTTCAGGGCGTGGTGAGCTCTCCCTTCAAAGCGTGCGGAAATTGAATTTTTCGGGTAGCTGTGGAGCGGACAGACCTCTTTGCGAGTTGGGACTTCAAAACCCTGCCGTCCCCAGGGGGACTCGAGTCGTTTTTCGCGCGTACCCCGCCCTGAAGGGCGGGGCTATCATCTGTCGTCTTGCTTCGCGAGACTGATCTGAACACTTCCCGCTTGCTCGCGCTCCGCGAGACTCATCGCAATGCTACGTGCCGAAATCGTGCCGCGTGCCTTCCGGAATGCATTGGAAAACCTTTCCGAATCGCGCCTTCCATGGCACCTTTTTCCCGTAGCGTTACCACTACCCGAAACTCACGTGCCGGTATATAGTGTTCGGCCAACGGGCGCCGAATCGTACGCCGCATTCCGCGCAAGCGTTCATGCAGCTGCCTATCTACAATCCTGGCAATCCGGCCAGACCCGCGTCGGCACCGGGCGACACCGGCTTCAAAGGCTGGATTCCCACCATCAGTTCCAGCGGCAGTCAGCGCCTTGGCAGCCTGTTGTTCCATCCCATCAAGCTGCTTGCCTGGAGCAGGCTGGTCAGCCGCCATATCTGGAAGAAACGGCAATACCTCACTGCGTTGAAAGTCCTCAACATCGCTGCGGTCACCGTGCAGCAGCGACTGAAGACCGAGTACGTCGTCGGCCGGCCATTCCAGCTGAGCATCGAGCCGACCAACGTTTGTCCCACCAAATGCGTCTTGTGTCCCACCGGCCAACGCCTGCATGGGCGTCCTAAGGGGACCATCTGCTTCGAGGAGTACGCGCGCTTAATTGATCGATGCAAGCGCTGGGCCTACACGGTGAACTTGTTCCAATGGGGCGATCCTCTGAACGCCCCGCGTATCTACGACATGATTCGCTACGCGCACGATGCCCGCATTTTCACCCACATCAGCACTACGCTGACGGCGTTCAGCGCGGATACGGCTTCGGCCGAGACGCTGGTGCGTTCCGGCCTCGACCTGCTTTCGTGCTCGTTCCATGGCGCATCCGATCAGACCTTTGCGCTCTACCAGGGGAACCATCGCTTCGACGAAATGGTGGAGAAGATTCGCCTGATTGTCGCAACCAAAAAGCGTTTGGGGAGTTTGACGCCGCGGATACAGATGCACTGCGTGGTGATGAAGTCGAACGAGCATGAGATGGAGCAGTTCTCGGCGCTGGCCCGCGAACTGGAGTGTGTGCCCACCTTTACCTCGCCGTCGTTGAACCTGCGCTTCCTTGGCCTCGACCGGGAACTGCGCCCGTTGGATATCAGCCGCGACGAGCTGGAGCGGAAGGTAAAAGAGCGCATGGACGCGTGGCTGCCCGACAATCCGCTTTACGTGATCGAGCCCTACCGGAGAATCAGGAGTGGGGAGGCGCGCTATGGGGATTTTGGCGGGGAGAAGGTATCGGACTGCGAGTGGCCGTGGAAGGCCGTAGTCGTAACCTGGGACAGCAAGGTGTCGGTGTGCTGCGGCTCGTGGACGCCGGCGCAGGACTACGGCGACCTCAGCACGCAGTCATGGAGCCAGATTTGGAACTCGCCTACCTATCGGGAAGCGCGCCGCAGCTTCAAACACCCGACCAAAGATGGCGGAGCGCATAAAACCGCCTGTGCTAATTGTCCGGGAGCCATGCTGTAGGTGAACCGGACTGGCCCCTGCCAGTCCCATCGACAATTGAGTCTAGTAATTACGACGCCCGTTATTGTTCGAGTTCTGCCGCTACAGTCACTTTTCCGCTCGAAGTAGTCAGCTTTCTCTCCCACGGCTTAAATCCATGTTTCGCGATCGTGATGGTATGGACACCCGGGGACACCGTGACTTGTGACGGCGTATCGCCGATGAAATTACCATCGACAGAAATTTCAGCGCCTGGCGGAGCCGAAGTGATCTCCAGTTGAGCGTTCAGAACCACGGCTTGGGTTGCGGGCGCCGCGTTAGGTGCAACTTCAGCGGGCGCAGGGCCGAATTTGGCGGGGTTTAGTGGCATTACGCCATTGATGTAGGCAGTGATCTCAGTGCCTTTGGGGATTGTGGTGTCCTTACCGTGCATAAACAGAAAGAACGGCGCGGCGGGCCAAACCACAATTGCTGTTGCTACGATTCCTCCGGTCATAGCTCCCGTATGTCCACCGCCCTTGGTTTCCTTCACCGCCCTGAGCGTCGCTTTCTCTCCATCCGCCAGCTTCACGTAGTCGATTTCGATATCGAGTTTTCCGCCTCGCGCCATGCGTTTCTTGTGTTCGGCGTCAGTGATCGTACCAATTGCGATGCTTCCTTTCGGTATCACCAACAACTCGTTAATCTTTACTTCTTCCAGCACCTCGAAATCGATGGTGTCGCCGGTCTTCGCATCCGCCGAACTAAGCGTCCGGTTGAGTCGAAGCTTGATCGGCGTTCCATCATCCAGAAGAAACTAGTTGGAGACGGCGCTGCCGGAAGGTTGTGGAGCGGAAGATTCGTGAGCCGCAGATGTCGTTGGATGATCTTGAGCAGACGACGAGACGAATAAGGCACAGCAAAGCACAGCAAGGCCAGATACTTTCACTGCGTACTCCTTGAACGTGTTTGTTTGCAGTGTATTCCTGAGATACGAATTAATCGAAGGGATTATGAGCGCTCGTTACTCGCGGAGTTCCATAAACGAAAGCCCCGCCCTGTCGCCAAAATAAGGCGACTAGGATGGGGCACCAGGCTGAATTTTCGAGGGTTACACTCCACTGCCGAACACAAAATAACTCTTACGCAGATGGGTGTTGGGAGGACAGCCCTTTTCCGGGTATAGGGGTCCTTCGCTGGCGCTCAGGATGACAGCGGTTGGTGGAAGGGGGAAAGCTTTCTGCCTGATGACAACATCCTGGCTCAACCAAAAGACGCTTGGACGAGACACCCGGCGTCACCTTTGAAAACGTACCTATCAGAGGAAGCAAAATCCCCGCTCAACCAAAAGACGGTTGAACGGGGCACCCGGTTCTTTTCAGGGTATAGGGGTCCTTTGCTGGCGCTCAGGATGACAGGGGTTGGTGGAAGGGGGAAAGCTTTCTGCTTGATGACAATATCCTGGCTCAACCAAAAGAAGCTTGGGCGAGACACCCAGCGTCACCTTTGGAAAGGTACCTGTCAGGGGAAGGCAAAATCCTCGCTCAACCAAAAGACGCTTGGGCTGGGCACCCGGTTCTTTTCCGGGTATAGGGGTCCTTCGCTGGCGCTCAGGATGACAGCGGTTGGTGGAAGGGGGAAAGCTTTCTTCCTGATGACAACATCCTGGCTCAACCAAAAGACGCTTGGGCGAGACACCCGGCGTCACCTTTGAAAACGTACCCATCAGAGGAAGCAACATCCCCGCTCAACCAAAAGACGGTTGAACGGGGCACCCGGTTCTTTTCCGGGTATAGGGGGTCTTTCGCTGGCGCTCAGGATGACAGCTCAGAGATCGTTGTCAGTAGACAGTTTTCCACTTGCGCTGAGAGCTACAAATCGCGTATCAAGTGTTCGTCAACCTTGAGCTTTGCTCGTCCCCAGCCGCTAGTTAGTCTTCTTATTGCAATTGCAACCGAAGCTTACTTTCAGGATGGTTCCATTACTTCCGACCATCCAGCCATTCTGCGCGTCGGCGAAGGCTACGGCCCAGTAGCCGCTTACGCCGCTCAGGGGATACCAGGTGGTGCCTTCATCGGGAGTCCAGGCTGCGCCGCCGGTGTTGGCCGTGACCACGACCGTCTTGCTGTAATCCGTTCCGCCCAGCTTCTTCGGAGCGAGGTTATTGCGCTGGCCGCCGACGCCGGTGGTGTTGCTGAGGTAGGCCAATCCGAAGACGGCGTAGTTCAGGGGAGGCCGGTTGGTGAGCTGCCAGGTCTGTCCGCCATCGTGGGAGGTGGCTACCTGGGCCGCCTGACCGGCGCGCGCGGGGACGAGGTCGCCGCCGCCGAGGATGCCGTTGCTGGCATCGCGGAAGGCCACGCTGAATCCGCCGGCGGTGGGACCGCTATGCAGCGGGGTGTTGTAGGCCGCCCAGGTATTGCCGCCGTCGGTGGTGGCCAGGATGCGCGCGATGGACGAGCCACCGGTGGTGATCCAGGCGTTGCTCTGTCCCTGGGTAGCAATGCAGGTTCCGCTGGAGGAGAACGATGCCTCGCCGGGCAGTGCCGGGGGCATGTTGTTGGCGATGCTCTGCCAGGTCACGCCGTCTTCGGTGCGAATGTCGGGGAAGACGCCGTTGACCGAGTCGCTGTGGGCTACGCCGCGCGTCGGCGTCCAGAAGGCCATGCAATCGTAGAACGCGCCGACGAGTTGATTCTGAAATTGCTGCGTCCAGGTGGTGCCGCCGTCAGTGGTCTTGTAGATGGCGAAGTCGCCCGGGGATATTTCCGATCGACATGACATAGGCGACTTGCGCGCTGACGCCCTGCACGTCGCGCAACTGCACGTCGGTGAGGTTGGGCGTGGGGACGGTACCGGCGCGCCAGGTATTGCCGCCATCGGTGGTGACGACGAAGGTGCTGTTGGCGCCGACGGCCCAGACCACGTTGTCGTCGACAGGGCTGACCGCGATTAGCAGGTTCTGGGTGTTGCTGTTCTGCGGGGTGAGGGTGGGCTGGGTTTGCGCGGCGAGCGATACGGTAAGCGCAAGGCAAAACAGCAGGACGACCGGCGAACGGTGTGTCATGGAACCCTCCAGGCGGGACGTGCAGCGAAGTATAGGACGGGGTGGGAAGGAGCGTCAAACGGCAGTGGATAGGGGTCAGGGGTCAGAGGCTAGAGGCTAGAGGCTAGAGGCTAGGTTGGCAGATGCCTGATAGCGAGTACTGGGTGCCAAGTTCGAAATGGAACGTGCGAAGTGGCAAATGCCAAGTCCTAAAGGCCAACTCCAGACAGGTGAGCGCTGAGAGCTGGCGTGACTGCATGAGAAGCGTGCCGTCCCTGCCGGGACTCGGGTTATTTTTGTTGCTCTACCCAGGACTCCGCTTCGCTGCGTCCTGGGCTAACTGCACAGCCATCCCTTCGGGGCTTGAGTTTCGTCGGTCAAACTCCATTGCCTTGAACAGAATGCTTCTGCGCGCAAAGCAAGTGGTTGGGAGGACAGTTTTTTTCCAGGTATAGGGGTCCTTCGCTGGCGCTCAGGATGACAGCTTAAAGATAGTGGTCGGTAGCGGTCGTCAGCAGCCGGGTACTGACTGCTGACAGTTGAGAGCTGAAGGCTAAAAGCTGAGTGGTGAGAGCTGAAAGCTGAAAGCTGAGGGCTAAGAGCTGAGTGCTCGGCGCTAAGTGCCAAGTGCCAAGTGCCAAGCGCCAAGTATCGCGAAGTGCCAATTACCAAGTGCCAAGTGCCAACTGCCGGGCTTAGCGCTAATGCTAACTGCTAATTCCTACCAGCTTCTGTTCTCTCGCGGTGTAGTGCGAGGCCACGTAGTCGTTGAGGATCTCGATGAATTCGGGGACGATGTGGTCGCCCTTGAGAGTCAGCATCAGGCGGCCATCTACGTAGACCGGCGCTTTGGGTTCTTCGAAGGTTCCGGGCAGCGAGATGCCGATGTTGGAGTGCTTCGATCTCGCCGGGACCGTTGACCACGCAGCCCATGACCGCGACCTTCATTTCTTCCACGCCGGAGTAGCGCGTCTTCCACACCGGCATCTGGTCGCGCAGGTAAGTCTGGATCTGCTCGGCCATCTCCTGGAAGAACGTACTGGTGGTGCGGCCGCAACCCGGGCAGGCGGTGACCTGCGGAGTGAAGCTGCGGATGCCCATCGATTGCAGAATCTGTTGACCGACGGTGACTTCTTCGGTGCGATCGCCGTTGGGCGCAGGGGTGAGCGAAACACGAATGGTGTCGCCGATGCCTTCCTGAAGAACGACGGCGAGAGCGGCAGCGCTGCCGACGATGCCTTTGGCGCCCATGCCGGCTTCGGTCAGGCCGAGGTGCAGCGGATACTCGCAACGCCTGGCCAACTCGCGGTAGACGTCGATGAGGTCCTGCACGCCGCTGACTTTGGCGCTGAGGATGATCTGCTCCTGGCGCATGCCGTAGCTGACGGCCAGATCGGCCGAGCGCAGGGCGCTTTGCACCATGGCTTCCATGGTGACGTCGCGGGCATCTTTGGGTTCGGCGGACTTGGAGTTCTCGTCCATCAGGCGGGTGAGCAGCTGCTGATCGAGCGAGCCCCAGTTGACGCCGATGCGCACCGGCTTGTCGTTCTCGATGGCAACTTCGATCATGGTCTTGAAGTTGTCGTCGTCCTTCTTGCCGATGGAGACGTTGCCGGGATTGATGCGGTACTTGGCCAGCGCGCGGGCGCAGGCCGGGTACTTCTTCAGCAGGATGTGTCCGTTGTAGTGGAAGTCGCCGATGATGGGTACGGGCACGCCGAGGCGGTCGAGGCCATCGACGATGTGCGGCACGGCCTGGGCCGAGGCGTCGTTGTTGACGGTGACGCGCACCAGTTCGGAGCCGGCGCGGGCCAGGGCCATGCACTGGCGGATGGTGCCGTCGATGTCGGCGGTATCGGTATTGGTCATCGACTGCACCACAATTGGTGCATCACTGCCGACGCGAACTCCGCCAATGACGGCGGTATAGGACTTCCTGCGATGAATTTGAGCCATACGAGGTCTGTTTACAAGTTTAACACGGTGACGGGAGGGGAGGTCCGGAGGTAGAGGCTGGAAAGTCCCATGTCTCGAAAGGCGCGAGACATGGGGGTACCCAGCACGTCTCTGGAAAGATCAGGAGACATGGGGCACCCGGCGAGCGAACAAAATAAAGGATTTGTGAGGCATTGCGGGTGACAAGAAATGGAACCTAAAGCTCTGAAATCAGGAAACTTTAGTGGATACGTGACATCTGAGTAATGTAGCCGTCCATAAAGCGATAGCAGTGGACTTGCCGGAGGAAGGGTACGACAATAGTTTCATCGGCAACATATCGGCCCGGTTCGGGTTTGTAAATTACGCAGGCGTTTCCGGACAAGTCGTTTCAGCACAGGTCGTTTCAAGACAAGTCTATTCAGACTGGGGTGGGCCCAAGAAGGTGTACATCATGCGTTCCGCATTCCGTTATCTCAGCGTTGGCGCGTTGGCGCTGCTGATGGTTCCCGTGGGGATGGCCCAGAGCCAGAGTTCGACGCCCGCGCAGGCTGCGCCGGATCCATCGGCCCAGAGTTCAGCTCCCCAAAGTTCGACGACGCAGGGCGGGACTGCGCAAAGCTCTGCCTCGGACGGGCAGTATGCGCCGGAGAAGCCCGATAAGAACGCTCCCACTCCCAGCACCATGAACAACATTGACGCCATCGGCAACCGCAACGTGGGTTGCAGCAAGGGCGTGGGCAACTGGTATTCGCTGGACAAGCAGGTGGCCATGGGCCGCGGCTACTCGCAGCAGGTAGAGCATGGCGCCAAGATGGTCAACGATCCGGTCATCACCGAATACGTGAACCGGGTTGGGCAGAACCTGGTGCGTAATTCCGATGCGAAGGTTCCGTTCACTATCAAGGTGATTGACACCGACGAGATCAATGCGTTCGCGCTGCCGGGCGGATTCTTCTACGTGAATTCCGGCCTGATTCTGGCGGCCGACAACGAAGCTGAACTGGCGGGCGTGATGGCGCACGAGATTGGCCACGTAGCCGCTTGTCACGTGGCCCGCGAGCAAACCCGCAGCAACATTGTGAACCTGGCCAGTATTCCGCTGATTTTTGTGCCGGGTGGCTGGGCAGTGTATGAAGGCACGCAGGCGGCTCTGGGTATCGGCGTACCGCTGACGTTCATGAAGTTCTCGCGCAACTTCGAGTCGGAAGCCGACTTCCTGGGCATGGAATACATGTACAAGGCGGGTTACGATCCGCAGTCGTTCATCTCGTTCTTCGAGAAGATTGAGGCGCAGGAGAAGAAGAAGCCGGGCACGCTGGCCAAGGCATTCGCTTCGCATCCCATGACGCCCGATCGTGTGGCGGCGGCGCAGGCGGAGATGAAGAGCGTCTTGCCGGCGCGTCCGGAATACATTGTGAACACTTCGGAGTTCGACGATGTGAAGGGGCGGCTGGCGTCGCTGGAGAATCGGCACAAGGTGCAGAACAACAAGGACAACAAAGATCGTCCGACATTGCGGCGCGCGACGGCGGACAATCCGTCAGACAGCGGCGGCAGCAGCGGGTCGGGCAGCCAGCCGGCAGACGATCGTCCTACGCTGAAGCGGAACGATGGGTCTTCGATGAACTAACCGTTAGGCTTGTTGGTAGAGAGGCTCCCCGCGAGGGAGCCTTTTTTCGTGGGCGGGAAACCTGGTTGGTTGCGAGAGGGGAGGTTACTTCAAGAATCGGTCCGCAAAACCACAATACGAGCGTCAATGCCAAAGGTCGGCGTACAGATAAGCCAGCTCGTTCATGTGGTTCCACGTCAATGTCAAACGGCAATCGACGTAGGAAATTGAAGATTGCGCGTCAATCCACTGCGTAGACACAGACTTACAACTCTGCTCACGATACTTCTGCCAATCCTCTTCGGAGGCAGCGAACGGAAGGCGCCGCGCAGTTTTCTGATTGGCATCCTGCGGCGCGCTGAGCTGTAGGAGGCCATCTATGGCTCGCACGTAGGCTAGATAGTTCTGCTCGGTAGTCTTGGCTTCGGCTGCGAGACAGTCAGTAATGGCTTTCCCGCCTGCAGTTCGTGTTTTGTCGCAAAGGTTGGATTTGCTCCGAGTTCGCTCCTGTTGCAGAGCCGCCGTCCCGCTCTCCCGCATCTTCCTTTGCGCAGCATGGAAAGAATCCCAACTCGCTTTGCTGGCAGACGTGGTTTGGGCCATTGCTTTCGTCGTAGCCAAACCGAGTAGGATGGCGCAGAAAAGATACCTCACAATGTACAAGCTCCGCCTGGCCGATGCGGCTTCAACGCACCTTCGATTCGAGGTTGTCATCCATGCGGCTCTCATCATTGCTGATTTCGAAGCAATAAGTACGCCAAGGATTCTCCAGCCTAACGATCCCAGGTTAGCCCAAAGAACGGGCGAACCTGGGGCACCCGCCCGTCGACGCAATATCCAGGTCTCGAAACCGCGAGCCCTGGGGCACCCGCCACCCGGTAGTTCTAGGACAGCTTGCGACGCAGAACTCCAGCGAGAGCAAGGAGGCCGGAACCAAGCAGCATGATGCTGCCGGGCTCAGGAGTTGTGCCGGTAAAGGTGGTGGTGTCGGTGCCCTGCAGAATCGTGAACGATTCCGAAGGGATGGTGCCGATGAAGCTCTCCGATGCCAGTGAAGGACCGGAGTTCTCATCCCAGTAAACCGGATCGCCGTTAGGAACGCTGGCATTCTGCAGGTTCAGCCAGTATCTGCCGCCAGCGAGGGTGGGGCCAATGAAGCTGGTGGTCTCGGTGCAGACGTTGTAGCCGAAGTTGTTAGTGAAGCAGGAGCCGGTGCTGAAGTTGACCGTCTGATCGAAGTAGGTGGTGCCACCCAATTCAGCAGAAGTGATCGACACTTCGACAGAGGTAAGGGTATCGCCGGGAAGCAGCCACGCGCCAAACGTAATGCCTCCGACGTTAGTAGCTGCCGGACAGAAAAAAGGTATCGCTGACGGCGAAGCCATAATTCATGATCCACGCGTCAGTGTTGCCATTGATGGGACCGTTGTCATACAAATCAGCAGCCATGGCGGGAAGAGGAGCTAGCGTCAGACATAAAGCGAGCAGAGACAGCGCAGCGATTCGTAGTTTCAAGTCAGCACCTCTCGTGTGCAGCGATATTCACCCGAAAAGCAGGTGCGGGCCAATGTGCTCCGTCTGCTGAAATATGTCCATACGAAACCGATAAACCCGGAGTAAGTCGAGCCAGACCGAAGATGAAAAGTAGGTGCAGCCTCCAGCCGGAGCGACGCAATACCCAGGTCTCGAAAACCGCGAGACCTGGGGCACCCCGACAATACCCAAGGTCTTGAAACCGCCAGACCTTGGGGCGCCCTGACAATACCAAGGTCTCGAAAACCGCGAGACCTGGGTCACCCCGGCAAGGGATTACGAGAAATAGACTCCCGAAAACTGCCCGTAAGATAAACTCCTGACCAGGAGGCACGGAACACAGATATGGCAGGTGAAAGCGTTTCAAGTCCGCAGTCGCCCAACCTGAAAGAGCGAGCCTTCACCGAGCTCAAGCGCTTTCTCGCCATCCTCCTCTACCTTTGGGTCGTCTTTGGGCTGCTCTCCATTCATAAGAGCCTCGTGCTATCGCAGCAACATTTGGATTACGAGGAGCACACCTTTGCGATTATTAATGCGTTCGTGTTCGCCAAGGTGCTGCTTATCGGTGAGCAGGTTCGCATTGGAAGGCGGTTCGAGGACAAGCCGCTGATCTACCCGATCCTTTACAAGTCATTCATCTTCAGTGTGGTGCTCATCACCTTTCACATCATAGAGAGCGCAGCGGTGGGAGTGTGGCATGGACACAGCATTGCAGAAAGTATTCCACCCTTGTTTGGCTGGAGTCCGAAGGGGCTGCTGGCGGTGGGCTTTGCCAGTTTTGTGTTGCTGTTGCCCTTTTTTGGATTCAGGGAGATTGCGCGAATGATGGGCCGCGACCAGATGCGGCTTCTGCTCTTTGGGAAAAAATGAGCATCGTGCAGTGGAGTGCGAATTCCCAGGTCTCACACAGCCGAGACCTGGGGCACATGGACTGTCGACTATCTTCAGGCGGTTTTTGGTTCCTTAAGGATTCCCAGTTGCTGGAGCATCCCCAACTCATCCGAGCTTCCCCAGCGCTCTACCATTTTGCCGTCTTTGAATTTTGATATCTGCATACCGCGGATTTTTATCTTCTTGCCGGTTGGGGCAAATCCCATGAGCGGACCGGTTTGCGTTCCGGTCAAGGTATAGGCGAAGGCGATGGAGTCTTCGTCGGCAACCAGGGTTTCCAGCGTCACACTCATGTCCGGGAATGCGGTCCGCAAGCCCGTAAAGAACATGCGATAACCTTCCGGCCCCGGCACCTGTCCGGCTGCAGGATCGTGGTCGACGTTCTGCGGAGAAACGACCTCTTTGAATACGTCGAAGTTGCCTGTCTGAACCGCTTCCGCAAACTTTCCCAAGGCCGCCTGATTGGCTTCTTTACTCATATATTCCGTCTCCTTACAAAGAATTACTGAACTGTTAGATGTTGGTCGACCTTACGTGATGCGAAGTAATCCTTTGGTCCACTGCGTATGGGGATAGGTGCGAGAGGGGGAAGGAACGGAACACGAATGTGAGTTCTACGGTTTCTTTTTTTCAGCGGCCTCGACTGCTTTTCTGAATTGAGCGACGGCTTCGAGTCTTGGCGATTTGAGCGCGTCCGTTCCTGTGTACGACCACACCGGCGGCTGGTCGAGCGGGTACTGCGTCGGGTTGCGGGCCTCGCCGGGCAGCGGTGTGCTGCCGAGGTAAACATCCAACAGGTCTTCCGCCGAACCTACCTCAGAGCCGAGGCCCGGCCGTGTTCCGGAAGGATTTGTTTGACTGAGCGGCGGATTTTGCCCGCGATGAATTCCGATGTTTGCTCCGTCAGGACCGGCAGGGCCGACGAGCACCGGAGGAGGGGTGGTTGTGCCGCCTACGGTTGCCGCTTCAGCATGGCCTTTGCGAACAACCATGATTAGATCAGGGTTGCCGGCTTCCGAGGTTACCTGATATTTGCCCCAGTTCCGCAAGGCTGCTTCTACCTCGAGACGCGCCCGTTGATTCTCCTGCGAGTCCCGGGCTGCTGATGCAGGATCAGCGACTACGGCAATGGTTCGCGCTTCCAGTATGTCCCGCCTGTAGGTCTGGGGGATTGGCTGCTGTTGCGCGTGCCCAACTGCTGCGAGAAGAACGAAAGTCACGAAGGCCGCTGCGCGCTGCATAAGTTCAGTACCTCGCCGATTCGCCGCATCTGACGTGATGCGCCGTGCTGTGGGTAAACCCTCTACCAGGGCTCATGTTTCGCAGCTGGTTGCTGGCGTCGATCGGCCCCGGTTCCCATTACAGTCCCATTCATTGGCGAATGGGTGGGATCGGAGACAGACTACAACGAATCTCAATCCGTCCTTCCCAGGTTTCGAAAAGCGCGAAACCTGGGGCACCCGATAATTCGTACCGGTATCTCCCGCACGACGAAACCCGCGTTATGTGGGGGGCCTGGCAGCTTGAGGATCCCAGGTTAGCCCAAAGGAAGGGCGAACCTGGGGCACCCGCGCACCCGCGAACTGGGGCACCGGCACCAGCATCCGCCAAAGAAATGGGGACTTGGGCCAGCGCGCGCAATACCCAGGTCTCGGAAACCGCGAGACCTGGGGCACCCACGCAGTGTTATGCACCTACTGTTCCGAGTTATGACACTTACTGTTCGGAGTGGTTACGAGCCGGGCTTGGGCGGAAATTTTTTGAGCATGTTGTTGATGTCTCCGTCCAGGGATTTGGTGTTTTTATTCGCATTGGTGGAGAGGTTTTCGGTCGCCAGGCCTCGCCAGAGAAGCTTCTTGGTGGTGCCGTCGAACATATCGATGACCAGGTTTCCGACGCGCTGGTCGTAGGTCGAGGTGGTGGTCTCACCCATTCCCGGGCCCCAGCCGCCGCCCCATCCCCAGCCGCCCCAGCCCCAACCGCCGCCCCAGCCACCGCCCATCCCGTCGTACATGGTCTGGACCTGCTTCTGGTCGTGGACGTTGTCGGTGGCGAAGATCACGACGGAACCGCCGGTCTCGGCCAGCTGCCAGCCTTTGGCCTGCAGGTCTTTGTCGACGGCCTGCTTAATACGTGAGACGTAGAAAGGATCGGAGGTCTGCACCTTTCCCCAGGAGTAGGTCTTGTACTGCGCGAAGTTTACCGAGTGGTCGTAATCCGTTCTTACGTTGCCGGCGAAAGCTGCGAGCGAACATCCCAGGACGACGATCGCGGCCAGCGCAAGATTCCATCTGTATCGCATGTTGTTCCTTTCTGCCCCACGAGCCGAGCAAGGAAATTGTATTCCATGGGGTGAAGGCCCAGGTTAACCCCAAGGATGGGCGAACCTGGGGCACCGAGCCCTTCTCGTGATGTCAAACTCGATGGTGGAAGGGGAGCACAGACCTGGTCGCCAAAAACAAGCACATTTTTCTAGCAAAAGCGGGGAGGCCGGATTAGACTCGCGCCAATTCGGCCAGCTTTCCCGGCTGGCCCTGATCACGAGGGGGCGACATGTCTTTCTGGCGGAAGCAAGTCCTCGTCCTGCTGTCGATGTTTCTCTGCGGTTTCTGTCTGATGCTGGTCTGTGAACTGGCAGTGCATGCTGCCATGACGGCGAAGGAGCAACTCGCTCAACTTTCCGATAAACAGTTTGTGGAATTACAGCTTCAGGCCCGGCATGGCGATGCGGGCGCGGCGACGCTGCTGGGCGTGGCGTACGAAGAAGGAATCCACGTCGAGAAGAACATGACGTTGGCGATCAAGTGGTATCGCCTGGCGGCCGGCCATGGGCGGGCGGAGATCCAGCACCACTTGGGCGTGCTGTACGAAAAGGGAAGCGGGGTGACGCAGGATTACCGGGCGGCCGCAGAGTGGTACGCGAAGGCCGCCGAACTGGGATACGTTGCCGCGCAATGCAACCTGGGGAATATGTACTACGACGGTCGGGGTGTGCCGCGGGACATGAACCAGGCAGCGAAGTGGTATGAGGTTGCGGCGCTGGAGGGCGATGCGCAGGCGCAAAGCAACATCGGCTACATGTACAACTACGGGCAAGGCGTGGTGCGGGACTATGCGCGTGCGGTGATGTGGTATCGCAAGGCAGCGGAACAAGGGTCGGCGATTGCGCAGAAGAACCTGGGCACGATGTATGTGCTTGGTCAGGGGGTGGAGGCCAATGAAGAAGAGGCCATCCGATGGTTTCGCAAGGCGTCGGGGCAAGGATTAGCACGGGCGTTGGTGAATGAAGCGATCCTTTACATGCAGGGAGCGCAGACGGGTCGTGATTTGCAGCGGGCGCAGAAGCTGCTGGCGCAAGCGGTGGCGTCGGGTGAAGAAGGCGCAAAACCACTGCTTATGAAGTGCCGGGAAACTCTGGCGGCTCCGCAGGTGGGGGCGGAGCTGGCGGGGAAGTGAAGTGCGATGGAGCGGGCTGACTGCAGCGTTCTTCCGCTGCGGGCGGGGTGAAACTTCTTTTCGGGGATAGGGGTCCTTCGCTGGCGCTCAGGATGACACCTTCAAGAAACAATTGCTCAGGATGACAGCAAGAAAAAGGGACGATTGCGCGTCCCTTTTCGTTTGTTGATTTGGCGGCTAAACCGCGCTGAGTTTGTCGGACAACTTCTGAACTTCGCTTCTACGGCAGGCGTTGCGCCAGTCCGGGGAGGGCCTTCATCAGATCGTTGTAGATGACGACCACGGCGAACAGAAGCAGGAAGACGAAAGCTGTCTGGTAGATGCGCTCCTTGATGCGCATGCTGATATCGCGGCGCAGGATCGCCTCGACGAACAGCAGCAGGATCACGCCGCCATCGAGAATCGGAATGGGCAGCAGGTTGAAGACGCCCAGGTTCAGGCTGATCATGGCCATCAGGCTCAGCAGCGGTGTCCAACCGGGCTGGCGGGCGGCGTCGCCTGACGCGCGCGCGATGCCGATGGGGCCTTCCATCTGCTTGATCGATACCTTGTGCTCCAGCATCTTCTGCACCAGGTCGACGATCAGCAGGGAGAAGCGCTTGTTTTCCTGAACCGACATGCTGAAGGCTTTGCCGAAGGGCAGCTTTTCCACACGCATGGGGCCGGCGATGAGGAAGCCCAGACGGTAGGCTTTGACACCGCCTTCCACCGTCTGCACCGGCGTCATCTTGAGGACCATCTGCTGGCCGCTGCGGACGAGGGTGACGTCCACCGGCTTGTCGCCGTTCTGCTGCAGGTAATGGATGACCGACGACAGCGTGCGCATGGGCACGCCGTTGATGGCTGCGATCTGGTCGTTGAGCTTGATGCCGGCGGCGACGGCGGGCATGTTGGGCACCAGTTCGTTGACCGTCACCGGTTCATCGGGCTGCCAGCCCACGCTGCCGTACTGATCGAAGCCGGAGCCCATCGATTCGGGCTGAATCTGCTTGTCGAGGATGGAATTGCCGCGCTGGATGGCGACATCGACCGGGCGCTTGGGGCTGATCATCACCTTGAGGATGACGTCTTCCCAAGTGGGATTGTTGGTGTTCTCGATGCGGACGATACGGTCACCCTGCTCGACGCCAGCCTTGGCGGCGGGGGAGTTATCGATGACCCAGCCAACCACGGCAGGCTCGTCGAAGAACTGCGGCCGCTCGTAGTGGACCATGTAGACGCCGGTGAGCAGGCCCACGGCGAGGATGATGTTCATGGCAGGCCCGGCGATGGCAATGACGAAGCGCTGCCAGCGGGGATGCGACATGAATTCGTCGGGCGCGCCGGTGCGCGATTCCAGCGGGTTCTCGCCCGCCATCTTGACGTAGCCGCCGAGAGGCAGCGCGCTGATGCGGTAGTCGGTGTCGCCGCGGCGGAAACCGAAGAGGCGTTTGCCGAAACCAATGGAGAAGACGTCGACCCGGACGCCAAAAAACTTAGCAGCGGCGTAATGACCGAACTCGTGGACCAGGATCATGATCCCGAGCACCACGGCCATGGAGACTACCGCTATAAAGAATGATTGCATAGACCTCTTCTACTGTAGTGACCGCCTCAAACCTGGCGTCCCTTCCGGGACTTGGCTGTTTCCAAGGCCTATCGGCACGGCTCAAGCCGTGCCCTGACACAAACCTCAGCAACTGGAGCTTCTCAAAAAACTGAAACGCTGTGCCTTCTCCCAAACGTAAGCCGCCGAAAAATTGCTACTACTGAAGCTGCTGGGCCGGTTTCTCTCGGCCAATGCTGATCGACAATCGCCCTGCGCCCGGCGGCGGGCATCCGCATCCATTTCCAGCACTTCCGTTATAGATTCCGGGACACGGGCCGACGTTTCAGTTACTACTGACTTTATTGTAGCCGGAATGTCCAGGAACCCAATAGTACCTTCGAGGAATGCCGCCACCGCGATTTCGTCAGCCGCATTCAGCGCGATGGTTTTCGCCCCTCCCGCTTCGACTGCCTCGTAAGCTAAACGTAAGCAGGGGAATTTATCAAAGTCGGGCGGCGTGAAGTCCAGGCGGCGGAGCTCCTGCACCGGGAAGCGCAAGTCGGACTCAATGCGGTCGGGATAGGTAAGGGCGTACAGGATGGGCAGGCGCATGTCGGTGACGGAAAGCTGCGCCAGCAGGCTGCCGTCGACGAACTCGACCATGGAGTGGATGGTGCTCTGGGGATGCACCAGCACGCTGATCTGGTTGGGCGGCATGTCGAAGAGGCGGCAGGCCTCGATGACCTCGAAGCCCTTGTTCATCAGGGTGGCGGAATCGATGGTGATGCGCTGGCCCATCTTCCAGGTGGGATGGTTCAGCGCCTGGTCCACAGTGATGTCGGCGAAGGCGGAGAGCGGCGTGTTAAGGAACGGTCCGCCGGAGGCGGTGAGCCAGACGCGATGGACTTCATCGCGACGGCCGCCGCGCATGCACTGGTGGATGGCGTTGTGCTCGCTGTCGATGGGGAGCAGCGGCTTGCCCTGGCGGCGGGCTTCGACGGTGATGAGATCGCCCGCGGCGACCATACATTCCTTGTTGGCCAGGCCGATGGTCTTGCCGGCTTTGACGGCTTCGTACGTCGCTTCGAGCCCGGCGACTCCGACGATGGCGCTGACCACGAAGTCGGCGTCAGGATGGGTGGCGACCTTCACCGTGCCGGCCGAGCCGTAGGTAAGTTCGATGCCGGTGATGCCGGCGTGCTTGAGCTTGTCGTGCAGTTGGCTCGCGGCTTCGGCGGTGGCCATGGAGAGAATCTGGGGACGCCAGCGCTGAGCCTGCTCGAAGGCCAGGTCGACGTTGATGCCGGCGGCCATGGTGACGACGGAGAAGCGGTCGGGATAGGTTTCGACGATGTTGAGGGTGCTGCGGCCGATGGAGCCGGTGGATCCGAGTATGGCGATGCGTTTCATGAAGATCGTAGTCAGTATTTCATGAATAGGTGGGGGAAGTGGAGGGGAGATACGCCCTTAGACTCGTCACCCCGCGCGGAGCCGAGGGATCTGCGGTTCGCGTGCGGTGGAAGGAAGTTTCCGAACTTGCGCAGTTTCTCGCGTCCCCCCACAGTCACAGGGCCTGTGGGTTCGTTATCTCCCACCCTAGCCAAAGGAAGGCTAGGATGGGGCACCCGGCCGGTTAGCCGTAGCCAGTAACCGGTAGTTAAGGGATGGAAGGATGCAAGTCCCCCCGTCGAGGGGAAACATTTCTCCGTGAATAGGGGTCCTTCGCTGGCGCTCAGGATGACAAGCTCAAACCATGACGATGATTTTTCTCGGGATCGACAGCTTTACTGGCGCTGCGGATGACAGATGATTTGTTTGGGGGATTATCCAAGCACTGTCGGCTGGAAGTATCTTCCGAAGATTACGAAGTAGAAGATCCATCCAACGGGTGCGGCGAAAAGCAGGGCGTCGATGCGATCGAGGACGCCTCCGTGCCCGGGGAGCAGCGTGCCGGAATCTTTCACTCCTCCCCCACGCTTCAACATGGATTCGACAAGGTCGCCGAGTTGGGCTGAGACGTTGACGCAGATAGCGAACAGGATCGCAAGGCTGATGGGCACGGGAGCGAACTTCGGGGGCTGATTCAAACCGAAGACGCTACCTTGGATGGCGGAGACCAGGTGAATGCGCGCGAAAAAGTTGTAGATGGCGTCGAGTGAGTGAAAGAGCAACACGCCCACCAGCGCGGCTCCGACGACCGAGGCGATGGCGCCCTCCCACGTCTTGGCCGGACTGATGCGGGGCGCCAGCTTGTGTTTGCCGATGGCTCGCCCTACATAGTAAGCGGCGATGTCGCCCGACCACACCAGGAGCATGAGGAAGAGAAGGAAGAGCGCACTATTTTTGCCTCCGCGAACGATGACCATGGAGGCCAGGGAACATCCGACGTAGGGAAGCAGGAGGAAAGACGATGCCGCATCCGGCAGCGAATGCGCCAAGGGCTCGCGCCGCATACCGGCCACAAGCAAAGTGAACGGTGAGGTGAGGACCAGCAGAAACGCCACCGAAATCACCGCTTGCATGGTCACCGACTGGAAGAGATGACGGGGATCGCGCATGGCGAGGCCACCGGTGTAAGCCAGCAGGAATATACAGATAAGAAACAGGTAGCTGAGTTTGGGGAACGGACGCACGCCGTTGGCTTCGGCGATCATGAAATACTCTTTCGCCGCCAGCAAGGCCACGCCCAGCACCAGCAGGGCGAAGAGCCACAGCGGAGCTCGGAAGAGCGCCAGGACGACAATGGGAATAAGGATGACTGCGGTAAGGACGCGCTTCACGAAAGGGTTCCGTTGTCGGTGGTCAGGCCTCCGTAACGGCGCTCGCGCTTCTGGAAGGCCTCGATGGCCTCCAGCAGTTGGGTGCCGCGGAAGTCAGGCCACAACGTTTCGGTCACGTAAATCTCCGAGTACGCCACCTGCCACAGTAGGAAGTTGCTGAGGCGCATTTCGCCACTGGTGCGTATGACGAGGTCGAGCTCGGGCAGGCCATGGGTATAAAGATGGCGGCCGATGGAGCGCTCGTCGATCTGCATGTGCTCGAGGCCGCCGTTTTGCGACGCCTCGCGGACCATGGCGGTGAAGCAGTCGACCAGCTCGGTGCGCGATCCGTAGTTGAGGGCCAGGGTCAGCACCATGCCGGTGTTGGCGGCGGTGGTCTGGCGCGCCCATTCCATGCGCTCCTGCACTTCTTCGGGAAGCTCCTGCTGGCGGCCGATGTACTGCAGACGGATGTTGTTCTCCATCAGGGTGGGTACTTCCATTTTCAGGTAACGCTTGAGCAGGTTCATCAGGAAGGAGACTTCGCCCTTGGGACGCTTCCAGTTTTCCGCTGAAAAGGAGTAGAGCGTGAGAGCGGGGATGTGGAGGCGCGCGGCGGTCTCGACGGTGGAGCGGACGGCAGCCACACCGGAGCGATGTCCCGCGATGCGGGGCAGGTGGCGGCGTTTGGCCCAGCGGCCGTTTCCGTCCATGATGATAGCGATGTGATGGGGCAGCCGCTCTGGATCGAGGCGGGCAAAAATCTCGGCCTCTTTGCGGTTCAGCCCAGCGGGCACTTGTGCGCGCAAAGCGTACCTCTAACTATTGATGAAAGTAGCATACGGAGCATGGGGTTGCAACGCGTACGGGCGGCGTGTTGGTGATCCTGTTTTCAATTTGGGTCGCGAGGCGCCACTCCTGTTTTCGCCCGCCACGCTCTGTAGCACAAAGTACTTTACAGTTAAACGATCAACGTTGGCAAGACATTTGTTGCGTGGTCGGGCGAGCGTAGCGGGCGTAGGGTCCTTCGCTGGCGCTCAGGATGACAAAGCCCGATGTAGCGGGGGAATAGCTTTCCGCGAATGTGCGAGAACGATCGCACACAACAACGGCGGCGCGGACGGGCAGCACCCTGCCGTTGGTGAGGTGCAGACCTTTCTGACAAAGCACCAAATAGTTCGGTGGGATATAGCTGGTGGTCTATACTCTGTTTCGAATTTTGGGGAGGAAGCGCGATGAAGAGGCGATTGGTGGTGGTGTGGTTGTGCTGCCTTACGATGGGGGCGATGCTGGCCTACGGGCAGGCAGCCGATAACGGTTTTCAGCCGGCCAGAATTGTGGCCTTTGAAAGAGTGCCGGCGGATGCCCAGCACATGGAGAATGGCGATCAGTACAAGGCGTCCATGCGAATGGGAGACACGGTGTATGCCTGCCGGGGGAGCGGTTCGGCAGCGGCTTTCATGGATTGGCACATGGGAAAGGAATTTCCTGCCAGGATCGACGGGAAGACCATGCAAGTGAAGAGTCCCAACGGCGAGGTGGTGCAGTTGACGATAACCGGGAAGAAGGCGGCGAAGTAGCAGTTGGCAGTTGGCAGTTGGCAGTTGGCAGTTGGCAGTTGGCAGTTCAGGTTGGATGACAAGTGCGTGGGCAGCGTTGTTGCGGGCAAAACGCAGGTCCTTCGACTCCGGTGCGCAAAGGCGGCGCACCTGCGCTCAGGATGACAAACCACAGCGGTCAGTGGCTAGGGGGCAGTGGCCAGTTCACACTCGTACGCACACCAACCATTTGCCGTGAAGAGGAGAGTTGCTGGATGGTGTAGACTTCGTGGCGCTGCACTCTGGGAGAAAAACCCCCGGGAGAATTGTAAATAGAACGTTGCACGGAAAGAGGAGACAGTAAACGATGAGTTTGAAAATTGGCGATGTTGCACCTGATTTTGCGGCGGACACAACGCAGGGGCGAATTCAGTTTCACGATTGGATCGGCGACTCGTGGGCGGTGCTGTTCTCACATCCCAAGGACTTTACGCCAGTTTGCACAACGGAATTAGGCTACATGGCAAAGCTGAAGCCGGAGTTCGACAAGCGCAACACCAAGATCATCGGGCTGAGTGTCGATCCGGTGGACAACCATGCGCGCTGGGCCGAGGACATCAAAGAAACGCAGGGACATGCGCCGAACTATCCCATGATCGGTGATTGCGATTTGAACGTGGCGAAGCTTTACGGCATGTTGCCGGCCAGCGCGGGCGATAGTTCGCAGGGGCGCACGGCGGCGGACAACATGACGGTGCGCAATGTGTTTGTGGTGGGTCCGGATAAGAAGGTCAAGCTGGTGCTGGTGTATCCCATGACCACGGGACGGAATTTCGATGAGGTGTTGCGGGTGCTCGACTCGCTGCAGTTGACCGCGAAGCACAAGGTGGCGACGCCGGTGAATTGGAAGCAGGGCGAAGACGTCATCATCGCCGGGTCGGTTTCGGATGACGAAGCCAAGAAGGTTTATCCGCAAGGCTGGAACGCTCCACGGCCGTACCTGAGGATCGTCCCCCAACCCAAATAGCTGTCCGTTGTCAGCCGTCCGCTTCGTCAGTCCGTTGGCGGCGGACGGTTGTCGTTCGTGGCGATGGCAATCGTTAGATTCACTACGGGCGAAACGCAGGTCCTTCGACTGCGCTGCTACGCAGCTCCGCTCAGGATGACAATGTAAGGTGTGGCGATAAGGCGGCGGGTTTGCTGCCGTCGTACGCGGATTCAGGAGACGAACATGGCATCGGTATTGATAACAGGGACCAGCAAGGGGATTGGATTGGAGGCGGCGCTGGCGTTTGGCCGCAAGGGCCACAAGGTGTTGGCCACGATGCGTAATCCGGCGAAGTCTCCCGGGCTGGCGGAGACAGCGAAGCGGGAGAAGCTGCCCATTTTCGTGTCTGCGATGGATGTGGATTCGGACGAGTCGGTGAGCCAGGGTATAGCCGCCATGGTGAAAGAGCACGGCCCAATCGACGTTCTGGTGAACAATGCCGGGGTGGAGATCGTCGGGTCGGTGGAGGAGACGCCGCTGGCGGAGGTTCGCCAAGTGATGGAAACCAATTACTTTGGCGTGCTGCGTTGCATGCAGGCGTTACTACCGGCGATGCGGCAACGACGAAGCGGCTGCATCATCAACATTAGTTCGATTGGCGGGCGGCTGGCGAGTCCGCCGCTGGCGGCTTACAACGCGTCGAAGTGGGCGCTGGAGGCGCTGACCGAGTCGGTGGCGTGCGAGATGAAAATGTTCGACGTGCACGTGGCGCTGGTTGAGCCGGGAATCATTGACACGGCAATGGCGCGGCGGATTGGTGCGCCCAAGGGGGATTCGATTTATCCGCAGGCGGCGCGTTTTTCCACGATGTTTACAGCGGCACTGCAAACTCCGGTACCGCCGTCGCTGGTGGCGGAGAAGATCGTGGAAATTGCAGAGAGCGGGACGTGGCAGCTTCGCCATCTGGTAGGGCCGGATGCGGCGCCGTTCCTCGAATGGCGACGGCAGATGCCGGACGAAGAGTGGGTGGAGTTGAACGGCAGCGACGATGAGGGCTGGATCCGACGCATGCAGCGCGAGGAAGGTCCGAAGTAGGAGCAAGGGGCAGGCTTGGGCTGACCTCGGTCGCCTGCCTATCCAGCGAAAAAGTAGGATTTCCTGCCAACCTGCGATTGGGAGCTCTCATCCACTCCAGCAATATGTCTGGTTGGTGAGGAGTGGCCTACCGTGACGCATGCAAGTTTTCCTGTACGAACCCTAAGAAACAAGACGACAAAAACAAGTTACGCCCTGGCGATTTGGTTGCTGGTGATCGCATCTCCTGCGCTGGTCAGGGCGCAGACATTCAGCGTGATTCATGCGTTCTCGGGACGGGATGGAACCTATCCGTTTGCGGGCCTGACGCAGGACCGCGCGGGAAACTTCTACGGCACGACAGCGTTTGGTGGAAACACGGCGTGCCAACAGGGAGCGGGATGCGGCACGGTGTATAAGCTGTCGCGCGCCGGTTCAGGCTGGGTGCTGAGTACGCTGTATATCTTTGCGGGCGCCAGCGATGGCTGGGAGCCGAATGCCCGTGTGCTGTTCGGGCCGGACGGCGCCCTTTACGGGACCACGGAATATGGCGGCATCCAGCCGGGAACCTCCGATGGCTACGGCACCGTTTTTCGTCTGGCGCCGCCCGCGAATGCTTGCGGAAGCGTGTCGTGCCCCTGGACCAAGACAACGCTTTACCGCTTTACCGGCGGAAGTGACGGCGCGAATCCCGGGCCGGGCGATCTGAATTTTGATGCCGCGGGAACCGTTTATGGGACGACCCAAGGGGGCGGCCTGGTCAATTCGTCATGCTTCCTGGGAAGCCAGGGCTGCGGCGTGGTCTTTGCGTTGTCGCCGTCGAGTGGCGGCTGGACGGAAAAAGTGATCTACGGCTTTACTGGAGGCGACGACGGAGACACGCCAGAGAGCGGCATCGTTTTTGATCGGCAGGGGAACGCGTACGGCACGGCCTCTAACGGCGGGCAGTATTTGTACGGCACGGTTTATGAGCTGATCCGGTCCGGGTCGGAATGGACGGAGAGTACTCTTCACGGCTTTGCCGGGTTGAACGATGGGGCCTTTCCGGCCGCTGGCTTGATCTCCGATGCCGCGGGCAATTTTTACGGAACAACATCGGCCGGTTCGCCGCAGCTCAATTCGGACGGAGTGGCCTACGAGCTGACGCCTTCAAGTGGAGGCTGGCTGTTCACAGCTTTGTATGAGTTTCCTCTCCCATCGAATCCGATGGCGAGCCTTACGTTGCACAACGGTGATCTTTACGGCTCAACCACCAGCGGCGGGAGCTACGGTTTTGGCAGCGTGTTTGAGCTAATGCCGGGATCCGGGGGATGGACAGCCAGCACGCTTTATAGTTTCATGGCGCAGAACGATGGCGACTCGCCCTTCAGCAACGTGGCAGTGGATGCTGGGGGGAATGTGTTCGGGACAACGATTACCGGCGGACAGTACTCGGATGGAGTAGTGTTCGAGATCACACCGTAACGACCCCGGCCGTGGGAGTCCCCTGAAAGACGGTTCCTCAGAGGCTGAAGCCGAATGCATTTTGAGCATCTGCGGACGGCCTGGAGCCGTCCCTTAAGGTTAACTTGTGAGCGCTCGCAATTGATTTTCGAGTTCTTACGGACGGCCTGTAGGTCTTCTCCTTCTTCATCTCTCTTCACGGGGCACCATGTTTAACTTCAACAACAAGGTTGTTCTGATCACCGGTGCGGCGCAGGGATTTGGCCGCGTGTGCGCTGTGGCGTTTGCCGAGCGCGGAGCCAAACTGGCGCTGTGCGACATTAACGACGAGGGCGGCGAGGAAACCTTGCGCCAGGTGCAAGCCGCGAAAGCGGAGGGATTCTATCTTCACGTCGACGTAGCCAAGGAGGAGGCGGTCAAGCAGTTTGTGGAGGAGACGGTGAAGCGCTTTGGGCGGCTCGACGTTGCCATGAATAACGCGGCAAAGGAGATTGCGGGACCGACGCTGGACCTGCCATCGTCGGCCTTCGACGAGATGATCGACGTGAACCTGAAAGGCGTTTACTACGGCATGAAGCACCAGGTGGTGCAGATGCGTAAGAATGGCGGCGGCTCGATTATCAACCAGGCGTCGATCACTAGCAGCCTGACGGGCGTGGCCGACAACGGCTTGTATGGGGCGACCAAAGGCGGAGTGATTGGGCTGACCAAGTCGGCGGCGTTGCAGGTGGCACGGGAAAACATCAGCATCAACGCGCTGGCCACGGCGGGATTCGATATTCCCAACGACGTGTTCATTCGCTGGATTGACGACCACGGCATTTCGCGCGAGCAGGCCAACAACTGGTTTCCGATTGGGCGGCTGGGACGGTCGGACGAGATTGCCGCAGCCGTGTTATTCCTGGCGTCGGATGAAGCGCGTTTCGCGGTGGGTGCAGTGTTTGTGATGGATGGCGGGCTGACTTGTGGCGAGGGATCGCCTAAGAAGAGTTAGTTTCCTTTCTGCGCCGGTCCCACACGGCCAAGGGAAGGTTGTGTGGGACGCCTGATCCGTGGCTGCTGCTGGTTGTATACTTCCTGCCACTAATCCAAATGAAGTGAGTCTGCGGGAGGAACTTGTGTCCAGCAAGACATCTGTGCGTCCACCTTCCTATCACAGTCCGGTACCCAGGATTGCCTGCTTCAACCAGGCGCAGACCCCGCTGGGCGTGGAGTTTGGCAGGTTGATAGCGGCCATGCAGAAGTTTGTGGACGAGCACTTTGCGCCGGTATGGGGAACGCCCGGCAAACTGATGAAGTCCAACGGGTTCATCAAGGGGGCGTGGGCGATGGTGTTTCTGGACAGCGCGCGCGATGCCGACCTGGAGGGTTACCACGATGTGACACCCGAGGGCCTGCCGATGTCGAAGGTGTTCGTCAGCAATATCCTGAAACAGAAAGACCAGGTGAGCGTGGCGGCGTCGCACGAGTTGGCGGAGATGCTGGTGGATCCGGGGGCAAATCTGTATTCGACCGGGCCGAAGAAAAACCGGTTGTATGACTACGAAGTGGCCGATCCGGTGGAGGAGTTGTTCTTCAACGTGGACGGGATTCCTATGACCAATTTCGTGTATCCGGCGTACTTCGAGGCCTTTCACAAGCAGGGATCAACGCGCTTCGACCACATGCAGAAGCTGAGTCGTCCGTTTCAATTGCATCTGGGCGGGTATCAGAGCTATTGGAGCGAAGGGAAGGAGCGTACCGAGTGGGGGTCGAAGGCCAAGATGGCGCGATTCCTGGAGGAGGACCGTAACGGGCATCGGAGTACGTTCCGGCATAAGACGGTGAGGAAGGTGTCGAGAGCAGTGGTCGGTGGGCAGTGATTTCCGATTTGGTCGGGATGAGGCATTTTTGCGTGTATAGGGGTCCTTCGCTGGCGCTCAGGATGACAGCCGTTCTTGTCTCGGGAGTACCGTTTCGCACTTTACGCTCGTGGCCGATAAAGCAGGTCCCGCCGCTGCGCTTCGATTTCGTCTGCGCTACGGTCGGGATACAGTTTCAAGCAATTGTCCACTCCGGTCGGGATGACACATCTTCCCGGGCATAGATGTCCTTCGCTGGCGCTCGGGATGACAGAGTCGTCATCCTGGTTGACTGTTCTGGCTTGAGCAAAGAAAAATGCCGAGGCGTTGTGCCCCGGCATTTTTCCGGTCGGTGTAGTTGCACGCGACTTCCAAATCCCACTTAATACGCCGGTTTGCGCACATCGGGGTTGGACTCCAGCCCCGAAGGGTAGAGCTTGCGAAAACCTTGGCCTCCGTTAGGCGCCGCGCCGCGGATGCATGACCATATCCCGCACCTGGGCCAGCACGCTGGACAACTGCATGGCGTTCAGCTTGGAAGTGAACTCCACCAGTTCGGCCAGGAACGGGTCGGCCATCAGGTCTTTGATCTCGTCTTCGCGCGACGGGCCACACTCGTGCAGCAGGTCGGGCACGCTCACTTCGAGCGCGCTCGCCAGCCGGGCGAGGGAAGACAGAGTCGGAGTGGCCTTCTGGTTCTCGATCTTGGAGACGTAGGTGCGCGGCACGCCCATGCGCAGCGCGAGTTGGCGCTGGCTAAGGCCAGTACGCAAGCGCAAGCTGCGGATCGCCTTGGCCACCTGGATCTCAGATCGGCTGGTGTCTTCCACGACGGCCATCGTAGGTACTGAGGCGAGAATTGGCTCGGGCTCATCCTCGTCCAAGGAGGTGCGGCACCGCCGGCATAGGTTGTTAAAGGTTCTAAACTGGACGAGATGACATTGGTCACATCTCACCACATCCCGGGAGTCAACCGGTGCGAGAGTCGTAGCCATTCAGGTTGTGCGAAGTGCCAGAGCAGGCACAAACAGCTAGGAGGTACTTTGCGGGATTCGTCTGTTAGAGTCAAGTACATTCTGGGTGAAAAACCGATGAAGCATGAACAATTCCAGAGTTGCTACCCAAGAAGAGCGGAAAACTACCGGACAAATTCAGGAGAAACACGGAAATGACGCGTGGCGATGCCTGGTGTTTACTAACTGAGTTCACCCAGTCAGAAAGTTTGCGGAAGCATGCCTTGTCGGTGGAGGCGTGTGTGCGCGCTTACGCCCGCAAGTTCGGAGACGATGAGGAGAAGTGGGGAATTGTGGCGCTGCTGCATGATTTCGACTACGAGAAATATCCCAGCTCGGAGGAGCATCCGTTCAAGGGCAGCGAGATTTTGAAGGAGCGCGGGTACCCGGAGGATGTCCGGCGGGCGATTTTGTCGCATGCGAACTATTCCGGTGTGCCGCGGGAGTCGCAGTTGGAGAAGGCGCTGTTTGCCTGCGACGAGCTGGCTGGGTTCATCACGGCGACAGCGCTGATCAAGCCGAGCCGGACGCTGGCCGAGGTGGATGTGAAGTCGATTCGCAAGCGGATGAAGGACAAGGCGTTCGCGCGGTCGGTGAGCCGGGAGGACATTATCAACGGGGCGGCAGACCTGGGTGTGGACCTGGATGAACATATTGGGTTCTGTATCGAGGCAATGAAGGGCGTGGCGGGGGAGTTGGGGTTGTAGAAGCCGCTGGTCGCTTTTCGCTCGTCGCTATTCGCTCGTCGCTCTTCGCTTTTAGCCAAAGGGCGGTTTCACGCGTGAATGGTTGGGCCTATTGGCAAATCGTGTGGGTTTTTGTGGGCTATAGGGGTCCTTCGCTGGCGCTCAGGATGACAGACAAAAAAATGCTCGGGATGACAGTCGAAGAATGCTCGGATGGCACGCTGCGGTGCTGGAAATGAAAAGCGGCCCGTTGCGGCGGGCCGCTTCCTTCCGAAGTCCCCCGAGCATCGGAAGGACATCTTCTAACCTTCTAGCCTCTAGCTTGTAAACCTGCCAGCGCTACCTTGCGCTTGATCGCCGTTGCGCTCGACTACTGCGCCGAGGTTTCGGCGGTGCCGGAGGCGGCGAGTTTCTGCAGGTGCTGGTCAATGCGGGCCAGTTGCTGGGTGCGCATCTGGTCGGCCTTGGCCTTCTGGTCGGCGGTCAGCACCGTGTTGTAGATCTGGCTGCGGACCGCGGCCTTCTGCACCATGAGCTGCGACATTAATTGAGCCTGCTGCGTGGCCAGGGTTTGCACTTTCGCCTGGTCGAACGCGCCGCCGGCGGTCAGGGTCAGCATGGCTTTGCGATTTTGCGCGAGCTGCGTCAGGACCGGTGTCATCGTGGCACGATTCGATTGCATGATGGTCTTAATCTGCGTCTTCTGCTGGTCGGTGAGGTTCAGTTCGCGGGCCATGAAGGCCATGCGTCCATGATGATGGCCACCCCATTCGGCTGCGGATCCGCTGGCCTCGGCCTGCTGTGCGTAGAGCATCGCGGTCCCACAAAGCACTATCGCCAGCAGGGCAATTCCGACGCTCCAAAACTTGGTTTTCATTTCTTGGTTCTCCTTCGTGACAGTTCGTCTGTCAAAGATTGAAACCCCGAGGCCCGGGATTCGACGGTAAAGTCTGGTAACGCGCGCGTAAAGATTTGTGAAAAACCTGCGGCCGGGTGTAACCAAACAACTTGCCTCCCCTATGTACCTTTGCGGATGGGGGAGGGGAAAGTTCCCGGAAGTTCGGTGGGTAGCTGAGATCTCAGCGACGGTTCACAGCTCTGACATTTGCTAGCGGTCCCTCCGCTGCGCCGCGACTACGTCTTCGCTCCGGTCGGGATGACAATTGTTTTGCGGGTATAGGGATCCTTCGCTGGCGCTCAGGATGACAAACGTGTGGGGCTCATGGGCTACGTGCGAAGCGCCCCACCGTCAACCGCGAATTGCTGTCCGCTGCTTGCTGACTGCTACCTGCCAACTGCCAAGTGCTAACTGCTAAGCGCTGACTGCTGACTGCCAACTGCTGCCTTCCAAAAAGAGAACGCCAGGCCGCTAGATCCTGGCGTTCTCTGCACAGCGCGCTTAAGCAAAGGAGGGCTTTAGTGCGCGGAAACGATTTCGCGTTCGGCGAGGGCAGCCTTGGCTCGATCGCTGGCCCGCTCTTTCTCGCCTACCTCACTCAACTGAAGCTGCTTGGTTTCAGGAGAGTAGAACAGGCTAACGAAGGTCATGATGGCGCCGATGGTGAGGATCACCGCCGGGGAAAGCCAGGTATCCTGACCTTCGATGGCGTGGACGAAGGGAATCTTGTGCGCCCAGAGCACGTAGAAGGGGAACCACGCTCCGAGGATAGCGCCGGCGGAATATCCGAAACCTACGCCGGCAGCACGACGCCGGGTGGGGAAGCGCTCGCACAAGTACGCCGGGACGATGCCCCAGGCCAGCTTCAGCATGCCAGCCATGCAGGTACCGAGAATCGCCAAGCCGATGTTGCGGGCCAGCGCCGCGTGATAGAGAACGTAGTAAACCGGAATGCCGAAGACGACCAGGAAGACGCAATACCACTGGGTAAGTATCTTGCGGCCCGTCTTGTCCGATATCCAACCATAGAAGTTGTATCCCAGGAAGGACAGGAACAAGGCAAAGCCATAAATCAAGCTATAGGTCGTAGTGTCGAAGCCCCGTCCGTCGAGGGTAAGAATTTTGGGTAGGAAGCCGTAGACCGAGTAGTCGGTGAGGAACAGGCCGGTCATGAAGAAGAAGACCTGGAGGAAATCCCAGAGTTGCGGTGGCCGGAACAAGCTTAAGAAAGGAGCCTTCTCGATTTTGCCGGCGGCCTTGGTTTTTTCGAACTCAGGGGACTCCTGCAGATTGCCGCGAATCCACAGTGCCAGGAATACCGGGATGACGCCGGTCATGAAGGCGATGCGCCAACCATACTGACTAAGAATAGCTTTACCGCAGAAGTAGGAAATGGCGGCGAAAACCAGCGATGCCAGGACATATCCCAGCGGGAAGCCGGATTGAATAAAGCCGCTGACAGCACCGCGCCTGGGTTGGGGAGCGTATTCGATGGCAAAGGTATGACCTACGGCGTATTCGCCTCCGAAGAAACAACCCATCAGGAAGCGCAAGCTACAGTAGAGAACGTAAGCCAGGATTCCCGCCTGCGCGTAAGTAGGAAGAAAGCCGGACAGCAGCGACATAACTCCGACGCCGCCGATAGTAAAGATTAATAAGTAGCGACGGCCGATTTTGTCAGCGTACGCTCCAAAGAATGCCGATCCGATGGGCCGGGCGGCCATAGTGATCGAGTAGCCAAACATGACCGCGATGTATTGCCAAAGCAAACTGCCTTTGGGCGATATGAAGATCTTGCCCAAGATAGGGGCCATAACAATGACCATTGCCATGTCATAGGCGTCGAGCATGAATCCCAGGAACTGGGACATCATAGCCATCTTGGTTGGTTGGGAGAGTTTTGTTTCCTGCTGCATTGGCGGACTCCTGCCTCGGAATACGGTTGATGGGGCTAAGATGTAACATGTGGCAAGAGAAAACTGGAGCGACATCCATCACGGATGGTTGTGATCTGGCGTAGTTAGGTGATGAGATACCTCGCGATAGTCAGTGGTGAAACTGACAAGCAAGAATTCCCACCTAAGTTGTAACCAGCCAAAAAGCTAAGAAGAAGCTTCTTACCTGTCGCTATAAGCTGCTTGTTATGTGTCAGAAGGTCTGAAGCGCCGCAGTATTCGTCACATTCTCACGGGTTATTCATCACAAAGTAACGTGAGCGATGTCCGTCGTCCCTTTCCTGCTGTCCCTTACAGTTTGCCGCAGGCCAATTCACCGGTGGGACCACAGGTTCCGATCCCGGCGACGCCAGGCTTTCCCATCTGGACGGAATTGTGCCGCTTAAATCTGGAGGCGACAATGCACTTTTCCTTCCGCACCCCGGTACGCTTGCTGGTAGCCGGCCTTTGCCTCAGCATTCCGCTGGCTAGCGCCTTCGCCCAAACAAGCGCAGCACCAGCTACCGCAAAGAAGACAACGAAGAAAACCACCAAGGCCCCGACGGTTGCCGAACAACTGCAGCAGCTCAATGAGAAGCTGGCGCAGCAGCAGCAACAGGTGCAGCAGCAACAGACCCAGATCCAGCAGCTGCAGCAAACCAACACCCAGCTGCAGCAACAGGTGCAGCAACAGGGTCAGTCGCTGCAAGCCGCCGCGCAGCAAGCCGACCAACATGCGGCCGCGGCGCAGGATGGCGTGAATAGCCTGCACACCACGGTTACGGACCTGCAGGGCACGACCCAGGCCACCGCCAACGCACTTCTGGAAAACAAGAAGGCAGTCAACGCGCTGGAAAATCCGCTGGCCATTCACTACAAGGGCCTGACCATTACCCCCGGCGGATGGGTGGAGTCGACCTTCCTGGTCCGCGGCGCGAACGAGAACGCCGACATCACCAGCAATTTCGGTGCGGTTCCTCTAGGCGGCACGGCGAACACGAACCTGTCTGAGTTTCGCGCCAGCGCCCGCGGTACTCGCCCGATCATCGTGGCCACCGCGAATGCCGGCAGCACCAAGCTGACGGGCTACTTCGAGATGGACTTCCTGGGTCAGGCGCCGACCGCCAACTTTATCGAGACCAACAGCTTCAGCCCGCGGCAGCGTCAGTTGTGGATGCAGGCTGAATTCAAGAATGGTGTGACCCTCACCGCCGGCCAGTTCTGGAGCTTGATGACGACCGACCGCAAGGGTATCGCAACGCGCGCCGAATTCATTCCAACCACGATTGAAGGTTCGTACGTGGTGGGTTACAGCTATGCCCGGCAGAATGCGGTCCGGGTGACCAAGGACTGGGGCAACAAGATTTGGGGAGCGTTGGAAGTAGCCAGCGCGCAAACCACCGTCAGCGCCAGCTACACTCCGGCAAACCTGATGGGCTTCAACACCAGTTCGAACGCATTGTCGCCGAACTCGAGCACGTTGAACTACCTGGCCGGTAGCGCTACGGGTATGTCAACTGATTTGGCGCCGGACTTCATCGGCAAATTGGCCTTTGAGCCGGGCTACGGGCACTATGAGATCAAGGGCATTGTCAGCATGTTCCGCGACCGTATCGCCACCGCAGGCGATGTCACCGGTCACACCAATGTCACGGCCGGTGGCGGCCTGGGTTGGGCGGCCATTCTGCCCATCGTTCCCAAGAAAGTGGACTTTATTTTTGAAGGGTTGGCCGGCAAGGGCGTAGGCCGCTACAGTGCAGCCGCTCAACCCGATGTCACCCTGGAGCCGAACGGACACGTTGTTCCGCTGGGCTCCATCAGCTCTCTGGCCGGTTTCGAGTTCCATCCGACGTCGAAGTTGGATTTGTATACCTACGGCGGCGATAACTACGTTGGCCAGGACCGGTTCAAGACCTTGAATGCCGAAGGCAAGCTGGTGCCTGCCGGTTACGGCTCATTCCTGGTCAACAACACCAATTGCGATCTGGAAGTCATTCCCACGGGCGGAGCGGCTTGCGGCGCGCAGAATAAGAACCTCTGGGACGTTACCGGTGGGTTCTGGTATCGCATTTATACCGGGCCCTTCGGCCGGTTGCAGTATGGAATGCAGTTTGAGTACATTTCCCGGACCTCGTGGGCGGGAAAGGGCGGAACGCCGAGCGGCAACGACGCGGTGGGACTGACCTCTATCCGCTTCTACCTCCCGTAAATCTGGCCAAGAACTGCTGAAATTTTCAACGCGCTGCCGGCTAACCCCGGCAGCGTTTTTCTTGCGATTCCCACATCTCCAAGAGCAATTCGGGGGTATAATCCCGGCCCAAGAGGAGCAAGCTTCACGGATAAAGCCGTGCCGGCGAAGTTTTGCATCATAGTTTTGAGCCGAGTTACAGCCGTCGAAAATGGGGTCCACGACCGACTGAATAACAGTTGAAGACAGGTGGTTCGGGGAGTCCAAGTTATACCGAGCGCCTGTTGCGGGGTCGTGGGTGAGGAGACAGAGATGCGGTGCCTTGCCGTAGTTGCCGCCACGCTGCTGGGAGCGTTGTCGTTTGCCGGTGCGCAGGAGATACCCGCGGGAACGGTCATCCCGGTCATGGTTACGGTGAAGATCGATTCAGCGAAGGCCCAAGCCGGCCAACCCATCACCGGAAAAGTGATGGAGCAGGTTCCCTTGGCCAACAACCTGGATATCGCTGCCGGCGCCAAGGTTTACGGACACATTCAACAGGTAATTCCCGCCGCTGAAGGCGAGCCGTCTTCGGTGACGGTGGCCTTCGAGAGCGTGATGATTCATGGCCGTCCCGTGCCCATCCATGCCAATCTGCGGGCCCTGGCCAGCATGATGGCCGTTTACGACGCGCAGGTGCCTCTGTTTGAGCCGGACACTACGCCGCGCAGCGCGGTGATGCTGACGCCGGTGGGTGGCGAAGCGGCGTTCCGTCCGGACGATCCGGAGAAAGATGCACGCAAGCTGGTGCGCTTCAGCGGACCGTTGCCCGAGGGTTGCGGTGGGCGCATTGACATGGAAGGTGGGACCGGGTCTTTGTGGGTGTTCTCTCCGTATGCGTGTGGAGTGTACGGCTTCGGCAAAGGCGTGGTCATCGTGAAGAATGGATCGGCCGAGCCGGAGGGGGATATCGTGCTGGGCTCGCGGAAGAACTTCACCATGGAAGCGGGTAGCGGCTGGCTGCTGCGGGTTGGGCCGCGGGTGCTTCCGGCGGAAGCCTCAGCGCAGTAAGAGTTTTGAAGTGATTTGGCCCCGCCGCGGATTGCACTTCGCGGCGGGGTTTTGTTTTTGGCGGGTCGGGGGTCATCGCGAGGGCACGGTTAGTCATGCAAACGACAATTCTGAAAGTAGCAGCGGTAGCGCTGTTGCTGCTGACGGCGGCGGCGATGAGCCAGGAGATTCCGGCGGGGACGGTGCTGCCGATGATGCTGAACGGTTCGGTGGACGTTCGTCATGACAAGGCTGGCCGCCCTATAAGCGGGAAGCTGATGCAGGACGTACAGCTTCCGGATGGGACGGTGATCCCGGCCGGATCGCGGATCAGCGGCAGGATTGTTGGCGTGAGCCTGGCGACGACAGGTGCGCCTTCGCGGCTGGCATTGCAGTTCGACCAGGTAAGGTTCGGCGGCCGGCAGCAGGGGGTGCAGACTCACCTGCGGGCGCTGGCGTCGATGAATGAAGTATTCGAGGCGAAAATTCCCACCAACGCGTTGGACGATTACGGAACCTCGCCCAGCGACTGGAACACGGTGCAGGTGGGAGGCGCCGGCGTCTATCGCGGTAATGGACAAGTGGTGGCGGGCGATCAGGTGGTGGGCCGGGCCACCGACTACGGCGCCGTGACCGCGCGCCTGACAGCGGTGCGCGGGTCAAGTTGCAGCAACGACGGCGGCCGCGAGCAGGCGCTATGGGTATTTTCGCCGTGGGCGTGCGGTGTTTACGGATTCGACGACTTGAAGATCGCGCACGCCGGTCGCACCGATCCGCTGGGACAGATCGTTCTGGAGTCGAACCGTAACGTCAAGGTAAGCGGTGGCACCGGATGGCTGCTGCGGGTTGATCCGGCGGTCCCGTCTCGTTAGACAAAGGCGTGACGACTCGCGAGTCATCTTCAATTATTTAGAGCGTCGGCTGACGCTTAGTGTCCCAGTCCAGCGGCGATTTTGAAGATGGTGCCGAAGGACTCCTGCCCGGGGGCGTTGCCACCGGAACCGGCGACTCCGTAGAAGTTGCCGTCCGGCGCCTCAATCATGGAGAGCGGCGCGCAGCCGGAGACGTTGCAGTTAAAGGCGGCGCTCTGCAGCGAAACTCCGCTCAGGCTGATGGTGAAGAACGATCCGTTGCGGAAGGTCGATAGTCCCCACAGGTTACCGTCCGAGGCTTGCATCAGCAGGTCGGGGGAGTAGCCTTCGCCGTCGGTCATCTGGTGGATGAACTCCACATAGCCGGAGAGACTGCTGCGGATAATGCCGGTTCCCGCGCCGCTGCCGCCGGTGGCGGCGTAGAGGTTTCCATCCGATGCCTGCATCAGGTTGCTGCTGATAAACGCGGGGTAGTGAAAGGTGTGCAGCACGGTGAACTGTCCGGCGGGGGTGAGGCGATAAAGAATGCTGCCGGCGCCGTAGAAGTTGCCATCATTGGCCAGAAGCAGCCGGGGCGTCCCTACATCGCTGGGAATGGTGGAGATTAACGACCAAACGCCCGCCGGAGTGATCCTGAAGAACGAATGATTGGCGGCGCCATAGAAATTACCGTCGCTGCCCAGAGTCAAAGGCGCGGGAGCATCCGGACAGCCCGACCGGCTGCAGAAGTTGTACAGCAACTGGAAAACACCGGTCCTGGAGAGCTTGTACATGACGCCAAAGTTATGCGTCCCGCCCTGCTCCGTCACTCCGTAGAGATTGCCGTCAGTGCCCTGATTGAGGCTGATGACGGGGTTTTCGCCGTTGGGAAAGCTGCGCCCCGTGGGCTGGAACGTGTGAATCGCCATGCCCGCTCCGGAGGTGGAGACTCGTACCACGGTGCCGCCGGCGTTGGCGTTGCCCTGACCCGCCCACCACGAGGTAGCGTATAGGTGGCCGTCGGACAGTTGCACCGGGCCGAGCGCGGCATCGAGGCCGTTGGGACACGAAGTGATGGTGAGGTTGCAGGTGAAGGCAAAGACCTGCGAAATGGCTGGTGTCGAGGGCTGAGCGAGGCTGGACGCGGCCAGCAGCAGCAGGGCCAAGCTGAGGAACAAGCTCTTCATAGTTCCACTCCCTGGGGAAGCGATCGCCAAAGCGTGAGACATGGTGATTCAGAAGGGAACGAGAGTTGTCACAGAATTGTCAGAAGTTTGTAGATTTGATGGTAAATCGCATAGGTCCGGGCGACATAGGGCTTCGCGGGAAAGCAGGTCCCTACACTGCGCTCCGACTGCGTCTCCGCTACGGTCGGGATGACACTTTTCCGGCGGCAACATCAGCGGCCTCTGCTCGGGATGACACTTTTCAAGGACGCGGAAATTGTTCCATCCGTGACGACCTCGAACGACATGCTTCCAGCTAAGGCTTTCCTCGGGCTTCGGGTTGTGTCTTACGTCACAAACTCCTGTGACTAAACTCCATTCGCGGAGCGGACGGCTGTTCTAGATTCAAGCTAGTCGGGCTTGTTCGGTCATCCAGTTTTTTGGAGACGAAGCTCGCTCGACATAGGGCCCCCAAGAGGCCAAAGGAAATGCTCAATGGCTGCAACCCAGCTTGCTCCTCTAGAAATTTCTTCCGAAGACATGCAATCCGCTTTGAAGGGGCTGGTCGCGAGTGACCGAGTCCTGGTACGCCCCATCGAATTGATCGCGTGGGCCTCGGACGCCAGCTTCTATCGCCTGATTCCCAAAGCCGTGGTCAAGACGCAAGGACTGGAAGAGATTCGCGCCCTGTTCGACTTCAGCCAGCAGACACGCATTCCCATGACGTTTCGCGCCGCGGGAACCAGCCTGTCGGGACAGTCGATTTCGGACGGCTTGCTGGTGGAAGTGGCGCGCAACTGGCGCGAGTCTGAGGGTGGAAGAGGGCGGCAAGCGGATTCAGGGTGCAGCCGGGCGTAATCGGCGCGCGGGCCAACCAGGCGCTGTTGCCTTACGGATGCAAGATCGGGCCGGATCCGGCGTCGCATCGCGACTTGCACGCTGGGCGGGATACTCTCCAACAACTCCAGCGGCATGTGTTGCGGGGTCGAGCAGAACGCTTATCACACGCTGCATTCGATGAAGTTCATGCTGCCCTCGGGGACGGTGATCGATACGGCGCTGCCCGACGCGGATGAAGAGTTTCACGCGCGCGAGCCCAAGTTGGCGCGCGGCGTGCTGGAGCTGAAGGCAAAGATTGAAGCGAACCCGGCGCTGCGCGATCGCATACGCAGCAAGTACCGGATGAAGAACACCACCGGCTATTCGTTGAACGCATTCCTCGATTACGAGCGCGCCGTCGACATCTTTCAGCATGTGCTGATCGGCTCGGAAGGTACGCTGGCATTTATCGCTGAAGCGGTGCTGAACACGGTTCCTGATCTTGCCGGTGAAGTACACCGGGCTGCTGCTGTTTTCCGATCTGTATGCGGCGGCGGATTCGATTGTGCCGTTGCGCCAGGCGGGAGCCAAGGCGCTGGAGGTGATGGACCGGGCGTCGTTGCGTTCGGTGGAGAACAAGGTCGGGGTGCCATCGTCGATCCGCGGCTTGCCGGAAGCGGCGGCGGGGCTGCTGGTGGAGTTTCAGTCGGCGCAGGAGGCAGAACGGGTCGAGCTGGAGAAGTTTGCCGCCGAGGCGGTTGCCGAACTTAAAGCTGTGCGAGCCGGCGAGATTCACCCATGTCGCCAAGGAGCAGGCGTTGCTGTGGAACATTCGGGCCGGCATGTTTCCCTCGGTCGGCTCGGTGCGGAAGAGCGGCACCACGGTCATCATCGAAGATGTCGCCTTCCCGATTGAAGCGCTGGCCGACGCGCGCTCACGAGCTGACGCGACTGTTCCGGGTACATGACTACGGCAATGCCATCATCTTTGGCCACGCCAAGGACGGCAACCTGCACTTCGTGATCACCCAGAGCTTCAACAACCAGACGGCCATCGATCAGTATTCGTATTTCATCGACGACGTGGTGAAGCTGGTGGTGGAGCGCTTTGACGGTGCGTTGAAGGCAGAGCACGGCACCGGCCGCAACATGGCGCCGTTCGTGGCGACGGAGTGGGGCGGCGAGGCTTTCGAGATCATGCGGGAGCTGAAACGGTTTGCCGATCCGGAGGAACTGCTGAATCCCGGGGGTGATTATCAACTCCGATCCGCGGGCGCACCTGGCGAATCTGAAGCAACTGCCTTCGGTCGAGCCGGAGATCGATCGCTGCATTGAGTGCGGATACTGCGAACCGAAGTGTCCCAGCCGCGATCTGACGCTGACGCCGCGACAACGCATTGTGGTGCGGCGCGAGATGTCGCGCTTGCTGGCCGACGTCCAGGCCGCGAACGGCAGCGGGCAGGACTCAGGCGACGCTACAACGCACTGGACCGGGAGTTTCCCTACATGGCGATCGATACCTGCGCCACGGATGGACTTTGCGCGACGGCGTGTCCGGTGAACATCGATACTGGCCAGCTGGTGAAGCGGATGCGCAACCTTCGCGCCACGGTAGGAGAGCACAAGTGGGCGACGCGGCTGGCGCGCAATTTTGGATTGACCGAAGCGCGGTATGCACCTGGCGTTGCGCTTGGGACATGCGGCGCAGCGAGTCATTGGCGTCCAGGGCATGCGGTCGCTGACGGGCGCGTTCAAGCGCCTTCGGTGGCCGCAATGTTTCGGAATGGATGCCCGACACTCCGTTCGCCGCCGGGCATGTGCCCGAGACCCCCAAGCAGGGTGCGAAAGCGGTGTATTTTCCGGCGTGCATTTCGCGGGTGATGGGACGGTTGCCGGGCGAGCCCGACGACAGTTCGCTGATGGAAGTGACGGTAGAGTTGGCGCTGCGGGCCGGGGTTCCGGTATACATTCCGCGCGATGTCAAAGGGACATGCTGCGGTACCCCGTTCTCGTCCAAGGGGTTCGACGCGGCGCACGCGATCAGTATCAATGCAGCGATCGAGCGCTTCTGGGAGTGGTCCGACCAGGGACGGCTGCCCATCGTGGTGGACACCAGTCCCTGCACCTACGGCTTCAAGAATGCGCGCTCGTATCTGACGGAGGCGAACCAGGAGCGGTTCGATCATTTGACCATTCTGGACGCGATTGAGTTTGTGCATGATGAACTGCTGCCCAGGCTGAGAATCACCAGCAAGTCGGAGTCGGTGGCGCTGCACCCGGTGTGCTCAGTGACCAAGATGGGCATTGGCGGGAAGCTGGAAGCGATTGCGCGGGCCTGCAGTGACGAGGTGACGGTTCCGCTTGATGCCGGCTGCTGCGCGTTTGCTGGGGATCGCGGATTTCTGCTGCCGGAGTTGACCCAGTCGGCGACGCGGAGGGAAGCGGCCGAGGTGAAGAGCAAGCATCCGGGGGCGTGCTATTCCAGCAGCCGCACCTGCGAGATCGGGATGAGCCGTGCTACCGGCGAAGTGTATCGGTCGTTCATGTATTTGCTGGAGAAAGCTACGCGATAGAGATTAATGAAACCCACTCATTCGGAAGGCGCGAATGAGTGGGGCCCCCGAGCGTTATGCTCCAAGTTATTGTCTGCGGTTTAATCTAGTTTTCATGAAGACCATTGGAATGATTGGTGGGCTGGGGCCGGAATCCACCATCGACTATTACCGGCTGCTGATTTCGGCTTATCGCAGCCGGGTGAAAGACGACAGCTATCCCTCGATCCTCATCAACAGCCTGGATGTGAACAAGGGTCTGCGGTGGCTGAGCGACAACGACCTGGCGTCGCTGGCCGATTACCTGGTGGTCGAGATTCAACGGTTGCGAGACGCGGGCGCGCATTTTGGATTGATCTCGGCCAATACCCCACACATTGTTTTTGATGAGGTGCAGACGCGGTCGTCGCTGCCGCTGATCAGCATTGTTGAGGTGGCCTGCGCCGCGGTGAAGTCGCGAGGCATGCGCAAAGTTGGGTTGCTGGGGACGAAGTTCACCATGCAAGCGGCGTTTTATCCGGCGGTGTTTTCGCGGGAGGGGATTGCGCTGGTGACGCCGACTGCCGACGAACAAGCCTACATTCATGAGAAATATGTTGGGGAATTGTTGCTGGGGAAGTTTCTGCCGGAGACGAGGGAGCGACTGCTTGGAATTATGCAACGTATGAAGGAGCAGGAGCAGATTGAGAGTGTGGTGCTGGCGGGGACGGAGTTGCCGCTGATCCTGCGGCAGGAGAGCGCGTCGGGGATTCCGCTGCTGGATACAACGAAGTTGCACGTGGAGGCTGCCATCGAGCGGCTGCTGGCAGGGTAAGAGTTAGCCGTTAGCATTCAGCATTCGGTTGTTGTCAGGCCGCCGGGTGCTGGTTGTGGCGCATGGGAGCGTCGGATTCGATGAATGCGGACAGCAGGTCCCTCCGCTACGACGGCGAAAGCGGCCGCCTCCGGTCGGGATGACAAGTCTGGCGGTTGGACGGCTTATGCGGTTGGGCCTTCGTCCTGCTGCGGGGACTACATTGTCAGGTGGCGATAAGGCGGCGTTCAGGATAAGATAAGCCGCCATAGACGTTCTGGTTCGCACCAGGAGGCTGACAGTGGGCCGCCAGAATTCCTCCGCTTTTTCTCGCCGTTCCTTTCTGCAAGTATCCACCGCGGCGTCGGCCGCCATGATGTTGAGGGTTGTGACGGAGCCCATGCTGGCCTATGCCGAACGGCCGGTGCATGCTCCCGACGACATTCTGCTGAATTCCAATGAGAATCCGTTGGGTCCGTGCGCGGGCGCGCGTGAGGCGGTGGTGGCGATCACGCCGGCCAGCGGGCGATATCTGTTTCATACGGGTGAGGAGCTGACCAGGCAGTTTGCCAAGAGCGTTGGGGTTAGCGAGGAGCAGGTCCGGATGTATCCCGGGTCGAGCGAGCCGTTGACGTTTACGGTGCGCAGCTTCACGTCTCCCCAGGCCAGCTACGTGACCGCCGATCCGGGATATGAAGCGGGGATGTTTGCCGCCAAGGACGCGGGCGCGCGAGTGGTGAAGGTCCCGCTCACGAAGACTTATGCGCACGACGTGAAGGGCATGCTGGCCGCGGCTCCCGACGCCGGTGTGTTTTACGTCTGCTCGCCGAACAATCCGACGGGCACGCTCACCAGCCATTCCGACATCGAGTGGCTACTGGAGAACAAGCCAAAGAAGTCAGTGGTGCTGGTGGATGAGGCGTACATCCATTTCAGCGATGCGCCCTCGGCGATCGACCTGGTGAAGGCGGGCAAAGACATCATCGTGCTGCGGACCTTCTCGAAGCTCTACGGCATGGCGGGGTTGCGCTGCGGCTTTGCCATCGGCCGGCCGGACCTGATGCAGGCTATCGAAAGCTACGGCGGGGGCAATCCTATGCCGGTGACCGCGATAGCGGCGGCGAGCGCGAGTTTGCAGGACGCGAACCTGGTGGCGGAGCGCCGGCGCATCAACGAGCAGGTACGTACCGCTACTTTCGAGTGGCTCGATCGCAACGGCTATTCGTATATTCCCTCGGTGTCGAACTGCTTCATGCTGGACACGCGGCACCCGGCGAAAGAAGTGATTGCGGCGATGGCGCAGCAGAAGGTGATTGTCGGCCGGATTTGGCCGGTGATGCCGACTTATACACGCATCACGGTTGGGACTTCTGCCGAAATGGAAGCCTTCCAGCAGGCATGGCAGAAGGTGATGAAGGGTAGCGTGGTGGGATCGCTAGGTCATGATTCCAAGGGCGCTCCCAGGCACCTCGACGGCTACGTGTTGCCAGTGTAAGCAGACGGTTAAAATGGCTGTTTGCGCGCTGTTCGCGACCGTTGAAATTCGTTGACTTCTTTTTCGTTCCGGCTCAAAATCCTTGCCTCTCTTCGGTAGGGCCCCGTTCGACTAACAACTCACTAACCTGAAGCCGGCTTCACACGCCACTCTTCGTCTTCCGGGAAGGAGACTTGCTATGGACAGAACGGTAAGACGCTTACTACCTCTGCTGGCGCTGTTGGCATGCACTTTGGTTCCGCTGACAGCGATGGCCGGATCGATTACCTACACGGAGTCCTTCACTGCCTCTGGCACGGTGAATGGAACGCCATTTGACACAGTTGTGTCTTTCACCATGACCGCGGACCCCAGCCAAGTATTCGGCAATTGCGATGGGGTGGGAGGGCTCTACTGCACGCCTAACGGAACTGCGGGCGTTACCATCCAAGGAATTGGCTCGGGTACGTTTACCAACCAGTTTTTTGTTTTCGACAACCAGAGTCTTGCGGTGGCGGGATTCTCGGCCATCGGCGTAGAAGACATCGTTGACCTGTCGAACTCTGCCTTCGCAGCCTATGACTTAAAGAGTCCGATCGGACCACTAAGCGCAACCTTCTTTTTCACAGACGACGGAGTGCAACTGGGATCGAGCTTGGGCAACATTGTTTTTAACTCATTCAGCGGAACTCCAACCTTCACCGCTTCGGAAGGAGGAACCACGCCTGAGCCTGGCAGTTTTGCCCTTCTTGGATCAGGTGTACTAGGTTTCGCCGTCAGGATTCGGCGCAGGTTAAAAGCTTAAGGCTGCAGCACCTCGAAGGAGCCGGCCCTCCGGGTGCGGCTTCCACTCTACCCCACACCTCGCAACACAACATAGGCGGGAGATCAAACTCAAAGGTTCCGATTCATGAGCCTGTCGCCTCCCGAACGTCTTGCCAAATTTTTTCGCCTGATCTGAGCACGTCTCCCAGCACATTCATCTCCTAGTCATCTGGTTGCAACTGTCCTGCAACAGAGGATTGCGAACATGCTTGGCAAGCCCACGATTATCCCCAGGGCCCGCTCCACTCCCATACCTAGAAGGAGACTCTCTGTGACAGCAAGTATCCTGAAAAAACGGAATCGCCTCGGCGAGCTCATGCAGCCGCTGGTACTGGTTTCGGCGGTTGTGCTGGCCGGCGTCAGCGCCGCTCCCGCGCAAAGCTATTTCACTCCCGGCAACCTGGTGGTCAGCCGCAGCGTTTATGACAACAATGCCAACAATGTGCAAGTGGGTGAACTGCTGCCGCCGAACTGCCAGCAGACGCAGGCCGGATGCGCCGGAACGGCGACGTATGACGGAACCTATCCCTACGTATGGAACAATGACACGGTCGACCCGAGCTTCGGCATCACGTCCAAGATTTTCCTGGACCAGCTGACGCCTGCGGGCTCGCTGGTGAATTCGCTGGAGATTCCCAACAGCTCGCGCCAGGGTGTGCCGCTGCTGAAGGACGAATTGGTGACCAGCTTCTCCTCTAAATCGGAAGTCGCGCTGAACCTGTCGACCGATGGCCAGTACCTGACGTTCATGGGATATGTCTCGGCCATCGACAGCATCGACGTTTCGAACTCCAACACCCCGCTGGTGGTTGATCCTACCAACCCGGTGGGCCGGAGCTACTACCGCGCGGTGGCGCTGGTGGATTCGCAGGCCAACTTGAGCTTCACGGAAACGCAGGCCTACAGCGGGAACAACGGCCGCGCCGCCATATTCAACAACACTAACGGCGGGAACTTCTTTTACACCGCTGGGAACGCGGGCAACGGCGGCAATCCGCAACCCGATGGCGTGATCATCGGCGCGGGAGCGCAAATCCTGACGCCGTCGACGCTCAGCGAGATCGCGCAGCGTCCACTGCTGCCCACGCCGGTAGCCAGCTTCAACGTGACCCAGTTGGGCGATCCGCAGGACAAGATTGGCAAGGACGACAACTTCCGCGGCCTGACGGTTTTCAATAACGTGCTCTATTACACCAAGGGGAGCGGCGGTAACGGAGTGAATACGGTGTACTTCGTCGATCCCACGCTGTCGGTGTGCAACGACAACAACGGTGTAGGCCTGCCGCCGGCTAACGCCACGCTGCCGAATGCGCCGCTGGCGTATGACCCGTCACTTCTCCAGACCAAGGGCCTGGACCCTAACAATATGTGCGTACTGAAGGGCTTTCCCACGGCCCTGAAGTCGAAGACGTTCTTCCCCTTCGGCATCTGGTTTGCCGACGCGAACACGCTGTACGTGGCCGATGAAGGGGATGGCGACAACACCTATTCCAACGGGTTGTACACGGTGGCTGCCTCCTCCACGCAGGCTGGGTTGCAGAAGTGGGTGTTCGATCCGGTGGCGGGACAGTGGAACCTGGCTTACGTGTTGCAGGCCGGCTTGAACCTGGGCGTGCCGTACACGATTCCGAATTACCCGACGGGCAACAATCCGGCGACCGGCTTGCCGTGGGCGCCGGGCATCGATGGGCTGCGTAACATCACCGGCATTGTGAATGGTGATGGAACGGCGACCATCTACGCGGTGACGTCGACGGTAAGCGGCAATGGCGACCAGGGTGCCGACCCGAACCAGATGATGGTGATCACCGACCAGGTGAGCGCTACCAGCCTGCCGCCGGGAGAAAGCTTCACGGCTTTCCAGAGTGCGGCTTCGGGAGAAGTACTGCGCGGCGTTTCCTTCACGCCGGCGGTGGCCAACCTGCGCTAGATTCAGCTTGCTGATTGACTGAAGTCGAAAGGCTGCCCCATCCAGGCATAGTTCGCCGGGATGGGGCTTTTTCTTGCTCAGCCGCTGTTTACGTAGCGATGGACGAAGGTGACCGCCATGGCGCCCTCGCCTACGGCGGAGGCGCAGCGCTTGACGGAGTTATGCCGCACGTCGCCGGCGGCGAAAACTCCGGGGATGTTGGTTTCCAGGTAGAACGGATTGCGATCCAGCGTCCAATTGGCGGGTGGACGTCCATTTTGCAGCAAGTCGGGCCCGGTGACGAGATAGCCATCGCGATCGCGGACCACGCCGACCTCTTCCGCCCAGTGAGTGTTGGGGACGCCGCCCAGGCACAGGAAGAGACGTCCGGCGGGGACGGTCCACTCCTTGCCGGTCGCGTTGTTGCGCAGCGTGATGCTCTCCAGGACATCCTTGCCGTCGAGCGCGATGACTTCGGTACGCAGCAGTACTTGCAGGTTGGGGGTGGAGTTCACCTTTTTCACGAGGTAATCGGAAACAGTATCGCGGAGACAGTTATCGCGGACCACCATGGTCACTTTGCTGGCAAAGCCGGCAAGGTAGACGGCCGCCTGGCCGGCTGAATTCCCTCCGCCAACGATGAACACCTCTTCGTTGCTGCAGTGCGAGGCTTCGCTGGCTCCAGCTCCGTAGTAGAGGCCTGCTCCACGGAAGCGGTCCTCGTTGGGGAGTCCAAGGTGGCGATACTGAACTCCCGTACAGCAGATGGAGGCGCGAGAAACGATCTTAGTGCCGTCTGTCAGATAGACAACACCTTTGCCGGGGACGAACTCGCCACGCACGCCTTCCCGCATTAACAGGATTTCCGCGCCGAAGCGGGTGGCTTGCTCGCGGGCGCGCTCGGCCAGCTCGCGTCCGCTGATGCCGTGGGGGAAACCGAGGTAGTTCTCAATCTGGGGACTGGTGCCGGCCTGCCCGCCCAGCGCATAGCGCTCCACCAGCACAGTCTTCAAGCCTTCGGACGCGCCATAGACGGCGGCGCTGAGACCTGCGGGGCCGGCGCCGTAGATGCTGAGGTCGTATTCCGCCAGCGATGGGTTACGAAACCAGCCCAGCTTTTCGGTGACCTGACGCACCGTAGGACATTCCAGGCGAGTGCCATCGGGGAAGACACAGACCGGCAGGCGGGAGTCGTCGACACCCTCGACGTCGGCGAGCTTGCGGGCCTGTTCGTTGTTCTCCAGCTCGATGTATTCGAAGGGCGCGTCGGAGCGGTACAGATAATCGCGAATGGCATAGGCCGCCGGCGATCCGCGGGTGCCAAATACCTTGATAACGGGATTGGTGTCAGTCATGTCGATACCTTGCGACGAAGATCGGCAGTGGACGGTTGTATCAGCTTTCCAGCTTTTCCTGGCTCTGGCGGAGGAACTCTTTTTCCCGGGCAAGCTTTGCCTGGGCCAACCGTAATTTCTCTTTGAGCTTGTCGCGCTCTTCGATGGCTTTGCGAACCCGTTGCTGGGCAGACTTGATGGCTGAGATAGCTTGCTTGTGAGACTGCAGCATGCCACAGTTTAGCTGTTTCGGAGCAGATCGTCAGTTGGGTTGATGGTCTTTCCGTCCCACTCATCCGAAAAGCGCGACTGAATGGGGCACCCGAGTTATTCGTTACCAGGTGCCGATGCGCAGGACCAGGCCGGAGGCAATGCTCAGGCTCTGCTGGGCGTTGACCGGTTCGACGGCGTTGACCCAGGAGCGCGTGTAGCCCACGTCGAGCACGCGCCACGCAAAGGAACGGGCGAAGACCGCGTCGAAGCCGCCCCCTACTTTCATGGCGAATCCCATCGACTGATACTCGACCTGATAGTCGCTACGCTTGAAGTCGTGCTTCAACTCGCCGTGCTCCCATTCGTAGGTCAGTTCTTTCTTCTTGGTCACGTCGGTGATGTCGTGGGTGATTCTGCGAGCGCCGACCAGCATCTCGGCGAAGGGGGAAAACTTGTGAGAGGCGCGTGGAGTCCAGCGCGGCCCGCCGTAGAACGTCTCAGAGTCGCCGCCATTCCACTTGGGAAGGTTGACCACCAGGCATCCGTTCACTTCGCCGACGATTTGCAGCTTGGGATTGACACGCGCAGCTCCGTCACCGCCGGCTCCAATGCAGCTTCCTCCGCCCAGGAAGCTTTCGTACATGGCGTAGGGATAGAGTTCGATGGGAGCTTCGAGGGGACGGGGCTTGTCGGGGTTGGGGTTGACGGCCAGATTCATTTCCGTTCGTTCGTCGGCCGTGTGCACGGAGAACGGGGCGCTGGCTTTTCCATCAAGGTAATCCTTCACCAACTCCTTACGCAGTTCGTGGTTTGCACCGAAGATTCCGGGGCGAGTTTCGCGCGCCCACGGTTGCTTGAACGCCATCATGTTGGCGAAAGTGCGCGAAGGATTGGCCACCGCCCGTGTGGCCATAATCAGCCAAGGATTAGCGGTGTGGTTTTCGAGCGCCATGATGACGTAGCGGTCGAGCATATCTTCGCCCATCATTTCTGAAATACCGAGCAAGGGCGTGTTGACCAGGTCGATGAAGCCGGGAGAAGCATGCAACTGCACGTTGCCGAGGGAGGCTTCGCTAACCGGGCCGAGCGTCCATTGGGTACTCATGACGGCGGAGAAGGCGAGCGCGCGCAGCTTGCCCATCCAGTAAATGCGGCCGTCACCCCACTCCAGTTTGCGATACAGAGGATCGTTCTGTTGCTCGATGAATCCGAAGATGCCGCCTTCGAAAGGATGCGACACATAGCTCGCGTGCCAGCCATCGCTATCGTCCCAGCCACGGGTTTCGCCGATGGAGTCCATCCAATCCTTGAAAAACGGACCGTTCAGCGCATCGCGGGTGCCGGACTCGTGCCAAAAGCGCCAGCCATTGGAGATGCCGGCAACTAACATGCTTTCGGCGAGAGCGGGCTTCCACTGGAAGCCTTTGGTTTTGGGCGATTCGGCGGCCTTTTGCGGCGGGAGAGCACTCAAGTTGGCATCGATCGATGGAGTGGTCTTGTCGTCGCTGGACGATGAAGCGCTGCCGGCTCGGTCGTCAGGCTGAGATGTTTCTTCCGAGGCAACGGAAACAAATGTGTTGTCGTTGGGTGACAGTTGTCTGACCTGTCCGGCCACGTGCAGTGCGCAGCCGAGTACCAGCAGCAGGAGGGAAGCCAGGCAGTTTTTTCTTGCTACGAGCACAACACGTCCTTGGAGCAAAAATTCCTGTAACCGAGATAACTGAAATCGGCCCTGGAGCGTCTTTTTGTGGTTCGTGAGTGGTCAAGCGTAGAATGCGCGGCGAGAATTCGGCAACCGGAAAATAGCCGCTAACGCGATTAATTCATCGGTGTAGAAGTAGGACGATGAGCATGTGGGAGAAGGTCCGGTCTCGAACATTATAATGAAGCGGAATTGAGCAGAACATTTCACCCGGGTTCGGCGGTGCCGAACCGTTATAGCTAAGAGGAGTTTATGGCCGCACTAATTGATGCCATCAATGTGAAACGCAAGATGTTCTTTGAATTTGAAAACACTCCGTATCACTGCCTGGAAGCGGAAGTCAGCACGCCTACGGCGCGTGGCGGCCAAACTCTGGTGCGTCTGAAAATGCGTAACTTGCTCACCAGCGCGGTTTTCGAAAAGACCTTCAAGGCGAGCGACAAGTTCAAAGAGCCTGACCTGCAGATTGGTCCGGCTTCGTACCTTTACAGCGACAACGAAGGCTCGCACTTCCTGGACCAGGAAACCTACGAGACACTTACCCTCAACGAAGACATGATCGGCGACGCGCTGGAATTTCTAGTGGAAGGCGCGATTATCGAGCTGCACAAATACAACGGCAATCCCATCGGGATGGAGCTGCCTTTGCAGGTGGAACTCACGGTTACCTATGCGGAGCCGGGAGCGCGGGGCGATTCTTCGAGCGGCAGCGTGACTAAGACGGTGAAGCTTGAGACCGGGCTGGAGATTCGCGTACCGCTGTTCATTAAAGAAGGCGAGAAGGTAAAGGTGTCGACCGAGACACGGGAGTTCGCCGGGCGAGCGTGACTGGCGGTCACTCTACGATCCCAACCCACACATTCGAAAAACGCGAATGGGTGGGGCACCCGCGGGCGGGGGGATCGAAGGCACCCATACTACTTACCTTGCGCCATCAGCCGTTCTCTCAAACGAGAACGTCGTGAGCGGCGTCACTGCATAAGCTTCCTTTTCGATTCGATACTTGAAGTGCTGTGTCGCATGAGAGCGAAAAGGGAAGTAAGTGCTGACGGCGATCAAACTGTTACATACCGCGGTGTGGATGGTCTTGGCGGGGTGCGTTCTGATGTTGCCGATGACCGGCTGGTTGGGACGCTTTCGCTGGTCCGCCATTTTGAGCTCGCTGATTCTTTTGGAGTGCGGGGTACTGGCCTGCAACGGCGGGCGATGTCCGTTGACGGACGTAGCTGCCCGCTTCACCAGCGATCGGGCTGCCAACTTTGATATTTACCTGCCGCTGTGGCTGGCGGAGCGAAACAAAGCGATTTTTGGCTCCCTGTTTGTCGTCGGCGAGGTGGTGGTTCTGAGTTGCTGGTTCCGTGGAAGGCCACGGTCTGGAAGAGCAATGTAGGGGCGGCGGCTGAAGCGCGAAAAGCGCGAATCCGGCTAGCTCGGGGGGGCTCGTTCTCACCCAGAACCACCTGTTTTTTCTATCTTTTGCCGTTTATTGGCCAGCCGTGATATTCTTATTGCGTTACAAGACACGATAAAAGAGTAGGAGCGCAGCTGATTCAGTGTTAGCCCGAGAGAAAAAAGCAGCCCTGATTGACCAGAACCGCACACATGCGACCGATACCGGTTCGCCGGAAGTGCAGATCGCCATTCTCAGTGTGCGGATTGGTGAATTGACGGAGCATTTCAAGACGCATAAGAAGGACCATGCCTCCCGGCGCGGTCTTCTCATGATGGTGAGCAGGCGTCGTGGCTTGCTCGACTACCTCAGAAAGTCCGATCCCGAACGTTACAAAGCCGCTCTTCAGAAGCATGGTATTCGCAAGTAGTTTACCGATTGCTGAAGAACCCGGTTTCGGACGGATCGCCATCCCTATTGGCGCCACAACAAGCGCTAGCGGGGAACCCCGGGCTTCGCGGTTGCGAATCGCGGGCAATTGGCGTTTATGGCATCTGGGCGCGGTGGGCGCCTGCGACTTTCCTCCAGCTCTCTCGGCTGACGGTAACTTCACTCCATCTCCCCTATCGTCGCTCAGGACGACGGGCTTTGCCGCCCATTCGGACATTCATCCCGGAAGCGTACTTCCGCGGTGACGAGCGAAACCGGCAGTGCCGGGCCCCGGCGTTTTTTGGGGGCGAATCAGGCCTCGGGCCACTTCTCAGGGGAGCCGTTTAAGGGGTGTCACGCGATAGTCAGTTGCGTTCAGAAAAGGAACTTTGAAATATGAAGCACGAAATCAGTGTTGAACTACCCGGCGGCAAGTCCTCCATTTTGAAACCGGAAAATTGGCGAAGCAGGCGCATGGCTCCTGCATCGTGCGCATGGGCGATAACGTCGTTCTCGCCACCGCTTGCGCTAATCCCGACCCCCGCGAGGGTATCGACTTCTTTCCCCTCACCGTCGACTACCGCGAGTACACCTACGCCGCCGGACGCATCCCGGGCGGCTTCATCAAGCGCGAAGGGCGTCCCAGCGAGCGCGAAATTCTGACCAGCCGCCAGATCGACCGGCCTATCCGCCCGCTGTTCCCCGAAGGCTTCCGCTGCGAGACCCAGGTCATCGCCATGGTGCTCTCGGCCGACACCGAGAACGATCCCGACGTCTCGGGCATCAACGGCGCGTCGGTCGCGCTGAGCGTTTCCGACATTCCCTTCCACGGTCCTATCGGCGCGGTGCGCGTGGGACAGCGTGGACGGCAAGTTCATCATCAATCCCACCTACGATGAGCAGCGTTCGGGCGACCTGAACCTGATGGTGGTGGGAACCTCCGAAGGCATCGTGATGATCGAGTCGGGTGCGAAAGAGGTTTCCGAAGAAGTAGTGGTGAAGGGCATCGAGTTTGGCGCATGAGCAGATCAAGAAGATTTGCGCCGCGATCAGTGACCTGGCGAAGAAGGTAGGCAAGCCGAAGCGTCAAGGTCGAGCCGCCGGTGGTCGACCAGGAAGCGTATCTCTCGGACGATCTGCGCACCAAGATGGGCGATCGCCTGGCGGATGCGACGAATACCGAAAAGCATCCCAAGAACGAAAGCTACGCGACTGATCAAGGAGCTGAAGGACGAAGTGAAGACTTCGATTCCGACGAAGACGACGCCGAAGGCCGCAAGAAGGCCACCAAGTATTTCGATCTGCTGCGCGAGCAGATTTTCCGCGAGCAGGTGATTAAGGAGAAGCGTCGTCCGGATGGCCGCAAGTTCGACCAGATCCGCGATATCTGGATTGAAGTTGGCGTGCTGCCACGCACCCACGGGTCGGCGATCTTTACCCGCGGCGAAACCCAGGCGCTGGTGACGACTACCTTGGGTACGGGCGAAGACATGCAGCGGCTGGAAGCGTTCGAAGGCGAAGCCAAGAAGCGCTTCATGCTGCACTACAACTTCCCGCCGTTCTCGGTGGGCGAAGTTGCGTTTCTGCGCGGCGCGGGCCGTCGCGAGATTGGTCACGGAGCGTTGGCGGAGCGGCGCTATTTCAGCGGTGCTGCCCGGCGGAAACGGACTGGCCCTACGCGATGCGCGTGGTCTCCGACATTCTGGAGTCCAACGGATCGTCGTCGATGGCGACGGTTTGCGGAGCTTCGCTGAGCTTGATGGATGCTGGCGTTCCGCTGAAGGCGTCGGTGGCCGGCGTGGCGATGGGCCTGGTGAAGGAAGGCGAGGATTACGCCGTCCTGACCGACATTGCGGGCGCGGAAGATCACTATGGCGACATGGACTTCAAGGTGGCCGGAACGCGCCAGGGCATTACCGCGCTGCAGATGGACATCAAGGTCATGGGCATCACGCCGCAGATCATGCGGGAAGCGCTGGAGCAGGCGCGGCATGGACGGTTGTTCATCCTCGACAAGATGAACGAAGTGATTACGGAGTCGCGCACCACGGTGAGCGATTTCGCTCCTCGCTTCTACACCCTGCAGATTCCGACCGACAAGATCCGCGACCTGATCGGGCCGGGTGGCAAGGTGATCCGCGGGATCATCGAAGCGACCGGCGTGAAGATCGACGTGGAAGACACCGGCAAGGTGAATGTTTCGTCGAGCGATCAGGCAGCGGCTGCCCGGGCGCTACAGATGATCAGCGACATCACCGCGACGGCCGAGGTGGGCAAGACCTACCTGGGCAAAGTCACGCGGCTGGCGGACTTCGGCGCATTTGTCGAAATCATTCCCGGCACCGATGGCCTGCTGCACATCAGCGAAGTGGCCGAGCATCGCATCAACGATGTTCGCGACGAGCTGAAAGAAGGCGACCAGGTGCTGGTGAAGGTGCTGGCGGTCGAAGGCAATCGCATTAAGCTTTCGCGCAAAGCCATTCTGAAAGAGCAACGCGCCAAGATGGGCGGCGGGGAAGCTCCTCCGGACGGTGGTGGCGAGCCCGCGGCTGCTTCCGGCGGCGGCGTGACCTTCGAAGGCGGACATGATCGCGCCGACGAGCCCAGCTCGGAGCCGAACTTCAACCGCGATGGTGAACGGCGCGAACATGCCGGCAGCCGTCCCGGCGGTGGTGGTCGCGGCGGACGTCCTGGTGGTGGCGGACGCGGTGGCGATCGGGGACGCGGACGCGGTGGACCGCGGCGGTAAGAAAAAGTGGTTAGTGGTTAGTTAAAGAGGGAGGGCAGAGATGCCCTCCCTCTGTTTTTTGGGATGGATTGGGTGGAGGTGGTAGTCACGTTCGTTTGCAGGTGCTTTTGCGACCGCAAAATGACTGCTGAAGCGATGAACAGCAGGTCCCTCCGTGCGGACTGAAGTCCTTAGTCGGGATGACACCGTCCCGCTCAGGTAACCAACGCAGCTTGAGCCGCGATCCGCGGCCGGACGCGACGCTAGTCCGATCAAGGCATCGACGGCCTGGTCAACCATGTCGGGCGAGGGACGGCGAGTGGCGCGCAGCGGCAATCGCATGGCTGCGAGGATCACGGCGAGATGGAAGGCGCACAGGAGCCAGAAAGTCGAGAGGAAAGCTTGGGAGCTGGCAGGCGCGTTGGCGCCGGCATGGTGGAAAGCGCTGGTTGCGGCTCTGGCGTGCAGAAAGGTGGCGAGGATGGTAGTCGCGACGGGGCCTCCCAGGCGCTGCACGATGTTGATGGCCGTGGTCGCAACGGGGATGGCGTCTTTGGTGATAGACGAATAGGCGGCCGCGGCGGAGGGAATGGTGATGGCGCCCATGCCGGCACCACGGATGAAGAGCGCTGCGCACATCGGCCAGACTGATAGCGCCGGCATGGGCAGCAGAACAAACGGCAAGGTTCCGAAAAGGGAGAGCAAGCCTCCAAGGGCGCTGACGCGGCGTGATCCGTAACGCTCGGTCAAAGCGCCCATCAGCGGGAAAGAGCACAACATTCCCAGCCCGGTCGGGGCGAGAAGCAGGCCGGTTTTCTGGGGCGAGAACTTGAGAATCGTCAGCAGGTAAAGCGGCAGAAGGAGCTGTCCGCCGTAGGCGATGGAGTTGGAAAGGAACTGGGTGCAGGCTGCGGCGGAGAAGATGGGGTCGGCAAAGAGCCGGACATCGATGAGCGCGGCTGCGGCGTGCCGGCGCGCGTGGACTACGAAAGCTCCCATCAGCAAGACTGCGACAGCGAGCTCCGACATCCGGCTCAGGCCGCCCCCAGATCCAAAATGCTCCAGGCTGTCGAGCGCGAGAACCAATCCAGGAGAGAGCAACAGAAATCCCAACAGGTCGAAGCGGCGCACCTGCGGGCTGGGCTCGTCGACCGGGAGAATCCATGCGGCCAGTGCGGTGGCTACGATGCCGATGGGCACGTTGATGAAGAATATCCATCTCCAGGAAGCGTGTTGCAGGATGGCGCCGGCCAGACTGGGACCGCAGATAGCGCCCAGCAAGACCGGAACAGCCATGATTCCGATAACACGGGCGAAATGGCGACCCGCACCGCGCGCCACCATCATCTGTGCCATAGGAGCAAGCAGGCCTCCGGCCATGCCTTGCAGGACGCGCGCGACAATCAAAAAGCGGGCGGACGGCGCGAGTCCGCAGAGGAGTGACGCCAGCGTGAACGCGGTGAAGCAGCCGAGGTAGACGCGCTTGGCGCCGATGCGGTCGACCAGCCATCCGCTGACGGGAAGCATGAGGGCAAGGGCTAGCAGGTACCCGGAAACTACCCACTGGATGGTGGGGAGCGGAACGCGCAGTTCGCGGCCCAAGGTCGACAGGGAGATGTTGACCACGGTGGAATCGAGACTGGTCATCAGCGGGCCGAGCAGCACGACCCAGGTGATCTTCCAGATCTGGGGATCGACTTCGTCGTGAGCCCCGGCAGCGAAGTGGAGGGACGAGCTCATGCGCGAAGGGCTGCCAGGACTTCCTCCATGGTGCGCACGCGGCCGATGCGGGGGAAGATGTTCTGAAGGGCGAACTGATGGAGTTCGTTGCTGATGGTGCTCATCGCTTCTTCCACGAAGACCACTTCGTATCCGAGATCGAAGGCTTCGCGAGCCGTGGACTCGACGCCGAAGTTGGTGGCAACCCCGCCGAGAATGATGGTACGGATGCCGCGACGCCGCAGTTGCTGTTCGAGTCCGGTGCCGTAGAACGCGCCCCACTGGCGCTTGGTCACCACCAGATCTTCGGGCCGGCGGTCGAGCTCGTCCACCAGCTCCGATGCGCTGGCCGGCGGTGGAGGAGCATTGGGATCGCGGAAGGTAACGTCAACCGGGAGCTTTAGCGTGTCGGACATGTCGACGTGAACGTAGACGACGGTGCCGCCCTGGCTGCGGACTGCGCCGGCCAATTGCGAGGCGCGGGCGATGACCTGCGGCCCGGAGTGCGGCGCCATCGGCAGGCCGGCGAGGCCTTTTTGCAGGTCGATGAGGACGAGAGCGGTAGAGCCAGGAATCAAGCTAAGAGATGGCACGGATCAAACCTCCATAAATATGAGGACATCCTCATGTTTGTGTGCTTATAATATGAGGATGCCCTCAGATCTGTCAACCCTTGGCCGGCGAGTGCCGCAGCAGGAGCGGGGAACGCGGCGGGTGGCCGAGTTGCTGGAAGCCGCCGAAGCCGTGTTCGCGGAGAGCGGCTATGAAGCGGCTACGATGACCGCCATCGCCGAGCGGGCCGGCTCGTCCATCGGCGCGCTCTACCAGTATTTTCCCAACAAGGAAGCGCTGGTACGGGCATTATTAACGGAGTACGGCAACCGGATGGAGGCGCAGTGGACGCGGTTGGAAGCGGCGACTGCCAGGTTTTCGGTGCGCCAGGTGGGCGATCAGTTGATCGACGTGATTGTGCACTTCATGGACGAGCATCCGGCGTTTATTCCGCTGACGGATGCTCCGATAAGTTACAAACGCGATCAGCAGGCCCGGAACCGTTTGCGCGAGCGCTTTGCGGGGCTGTTCCGACGAAGGAAGTCGGGGCTGACGCCGGAGGAGGCGTTTCGCATGGCCAACGTTGCTCTCCAGGTTGTGAAGAGCATGAAGCCGCTCTACGCCGATGCCAAGGCAGCCGAGCGTAAAGAATTGGTGCGGGAATACAAACTGGTGTTGGGCGCTTACCTGGAGGCGCGGCTGAAGGGCTGGGCTGGCTGCGCGGTTTTTCGCTTCGGCGCGAAGGGTGGGGTGCGATAAAGTTCGCATTCTGCGACCCTGCCTACTGAGGGCCTACGGTGCGTTCTTCCCACTCCTCGTGCCATGCCATCTGGATCGCTTCCAGCTTGCCTTCGGTGGAAGCTTTCGGGTCGTCGGCGAAGCCAGGGAGTTCCGTCACGTAGCGATGGAGGTCGGTGAAGCGGACTTCCAGTGGATTCAGCTTGGGGAACTTGTCGGTTAAAGCAATAGCGACGTCGAATGCATTATCCCATCTCAATTCAGCAGCCATGCCAACACCCTTTCGAAGCGGTTTGTGGTTACAGAATGGGTGGAGGAAACCTTAAGGCGTAGGTTGCATAAAGTCAACTTCGGGCGCCAGGCACCATGCAGAGGCCGATGGTCAGAGCTTATAGTGGCCGGCGCCTTCGGAGACGTAGTTTCGGTTCCAAGCGGGAATCTCGACCACCACTTCGCCCGGTTTCTGGATGACCAGTTGGCATCCGAGACGGGAGTTGAGTTGAAGATCGGCAGCCATGTCGAGGCGGTCGGCTTCATCGTCGTCGAGTTCATTGAGCAACTCCGCGCCTTTCTTCACCACAACGTGGCAGGTGGTGCAGGCGCAGTTGCCTCCGCAAGCGTGTTCCAGGTGCAGGCCGAAGTTGAGCGCGACATCGAGGATCGATTCCGGCTTGCCGTGATCCTGATAGGGAAGCTTGCCATGCTCGAATTCGAAGGTCTTGTTGTCGGGGAGAAAGGTCACGCGGACGGTATTGGGTCCAAGCGTGTCGAGAGTGGCAGATCCGCTGCCTTGAGTTTTTTCGTTTGCCATAACTTTCCTAAATGCTCGTATTACTCCGGTGGCTAGAGCCACCTGATTTCCCGATGGTGACGGCGGCCTGAAGGCCGTCGCCTTCAAGGGAAAAAAAGCACCTCTTAAGAGCTGAAAGTCGTCTTCGTCCGGCCCGGGTTACTTTATCTCTGCTCGTGCGATGGGATGGGGCGACGCCGGGCCGTCGCCGACGTCGGCGGTTTCCATGTTCCTGCCTTTGAGCGCGGCGCCGACGGCGGAATCCATCATCAACTCCGCCAGCTTCATGGTGCCCTGGTTCAAGGTGTCGATGGCACTGCGAATAGCGTGATAGTCATCTTCTTTCGTCACGGCACGCAGCGCGTTTTCCATATTGTCGATGTCCTGGCGCTCTTTCGTGGACAAGTGCTGCCACGCTGCGTTCTTGCGTCCTTTCTCAAGAGCGGTAAGCATGGTTTCGGCTTCGTTGCGCGCCTCGATGACCTGGCGCTGGCGGAAATCTTCTTCGGCATTGTCGAAGGAGTCGAGAATGATGTTCTCCACCTGCTCGTCGGTGAGGCCGTAGCTGGGCTGCACGTCGATTTCGGCTTCCTTGCCGCTGCGCAACTCGCGGGCGGAGACGTGCAGGATGCCGTTGGCGTCGATAAGGAATTTAACCTCAATGCGCGGCAGGCCCGCGGGCATGGGCGGCACGCCTTTCAGGTCGAAGCGAGCCAGGGAGCGGCAATCTTTGGCCAGCTCGCGCTCGCCCTGGAGGACGTGAATGGCGACGTTGGTTTGTCCTTCGACGCCGGTGGTGAAGTGCTCGGTGGCCGATGCGGGGATGGTGGAGTTGCGATGAATGATCTTCGCTACCACGCCGCCGAGAGCTTCGATGCCCAGCGACAGCGGAGTTACGTCGAGCAGCAGCATCTCCCTGCGTGGCGTCGGAGCCGCCGGAGAGGATGTTGGCTTGCACGGCCGCGCCCAGCGCGACAACTTCGTCAGGATTTAAGTCGCTGTGCGGCTTGCGCTGAAAGAGTTCTTCGACCAGTTGGCGAACGCGCGGGATGCGGGTGGAACCGCCGACCAGGACAGCTTCGTCGATCTGTCCGGCGGTCAGGCCGGCGTCCTTCATCGCCTGGCGCACCGGAGCGATGGTGCGGTCGATCACCGGCTGGATCAGCTGCTCAAATTGCTGCGCGCGTGATCTCGCGCTGATAGCGCTTGCCGCCGGGGAGTTCGACATCGAGCAGCGTTTTGTCGTTCGCCGACAGCGCGATTTTGGCTTCGATGACCGACTTGCGAATGGCCTGCACGATTTCGGCATTGCGGCGCACGTCGACGCCGAGGTCGCCCTGGATATCGTCGAGCGCGATGGCGATGAGCAGGTTGTCAATGTCATCTCCGCCGAGGTGGGTGTCGCCATTGGTGGCGACCACTTCGAAGATGCCTTCGTGCAGCTTGAGAATCGAGATGTCGAAAGTGCCGCCGCCCAGATCGTAAACCGCGACGGTGGCGGTTTCTTTCTTCTCGAGACCATAGGCCAGGGCGGCCGCCGTGGGCTCATTGACCAGGCGAAGGACCTCGAGGCCGGCGATGCGGCCGGCATCCTTGGTGGCCTGGCGTTGGGCGTCGTTGAAGTAGGCGGGAACGGTGACAACCGCCTTGGTGACGGGCGCGGCGAAGTAGCGCTCGGCGTTGCGCTTGAGCTGGCGGAGGATAAAAGCCGAAATCTCCGGCGGGGTGAACGTCTTGTCACCTAACTTAATGCGCAGCACTTCGCCGGGGGCGATATCTTCCGCAACGCGGAAGGGGAAGTACTTCAGCTCGTCGCGTACGTCTTCGATGCCGCGGCCCATCAGGCGCTTGACGCTGTAGACTGCGTGGTCGGCAGTTTCGATGAGAAATTTGCGGGCCGCGGTGCCGACGACGATCTGGCCGTCTTCGTCGAGCGCTACGACGGAGGGAACAAGGTTCAATCCGTCCTCGCCCGGGATGACGACGGGACGGTCGCCTTCCATGTACGCCACCAGCGAGTTGGTGGTGCCGAGATCGATTCCTACGATACGTTCGGTCATTGGTTCTGTCGGGGCTCCTGAGAAGGCCGTCGGCTATCGGCTGTCAGCTATCGGCTTTACGCCATTCGCTTTACGCTCATTCGCCATTCGCTTCGGAAACAGACACTTCATGCTTGCAATACTTCGTCAACATCGCGCAGCAGGTTGCGCAGATAGTTGCGGCGGTTAAGGATGTCGACCATCTTGTCGCGGACGGCGAGGCGATCGTCTTCCAGAACCGTGATGCCCTGCACCTCACGCTCCAGCAGCGCGTCCCATTCGTTCCACGCGGCGTGCAGCTCATCCATCATGCCGTCATACCTGGCCTGCAAGTCGCGCTGGGTGTCGCGCAGATCAGTTTCCAGCGTGCGGTCCAGTTCACCCATCTTCTTGTTCATGCGAGCTTCTTCCAACTGCATGTTCAGCTCGAAGACCTTCTCCAGCAGATCGGGAGGGACCACCTGTTTCTTGGCCGCGCCGGTGCGCCGCGCTTCTTCGGTGGCCGCCTTCGACTGCTCTTCCAGGTGGACGCCCAGTAGCCGCAGCAGATATTCGGTGCGGGCGATGGGATCTCTCAAGGTGCGATAGGCGTCGTTCAGGCGCGAGCTTTGCTCCAGGCTCCAGGCTTGCTCCTGCGCGGGACGAGCGGCGTTGATGTCGGGATGGAGTCGGCGGCTCAGGCTGTAAAACTCACGTTCCAGCATCGCCGGCTCCAGGTTGAGCTTGTAAGGCAATCCGAAAAAAGTGAAGTAATCCGACGGCGCCGGAGGCTGCACCTTGCCGCACTGCTGGCAGAAGTGGGCGGCGCGCATGTCGCCACAGGACCAGCAATTGCTCCTGGCCGGCTTGGCGCGGCTGGCCACCATAACGCCGCTGGAAGGATGTTGTTCTTTGGAGTCAATCGGAGGCATCAGTTGTGCGCCGTCCTTGCAAGCGCTCGGTTGGAGTCGCTGACTATCCGGCGCCTATACGCCGGCCATTGGTTTTTCGCGACTGCGGCGTTCGGACGCTGACGCCGCGCGCGTTCGTGCAACTAGATTTTGCGCTCGGTTGTTGCGGCTCTTTCAACAGACCGCGGCAACGCAACAACGTTCGAGCCTGGCGGCACGTTGTGCAGCCAAGAGCGGTTTTACGAGAACGAGCTGCCGCAGCCGCAGGACTTCGTCGCATTCGGGTTGTGGAAGACGAAGCCGCGCTTCATCAGCGTTTCCTCGTAATCGACAACCATGCCTTGCAGGTAGATAAACGATTTCGGGTCGACGAAGACGCGCACGCCGTCGAAGGTGAAGACGCGGTCGCGCTCGCGCGGCTGGGTGTCGAAGCGAACGCTGTAGCTCAGTCCGGAGCAGCCGCCGCCCTGTACGCCCAGGCGCAGGCCGCCTTCTTCGGGCGACATGTTTTCCTTGGCCATCGCTACGCGAATTTGCGCGACGGCCTTGTCGGTGACGGTGATGCCGGGAGCTGTGGCCGCCGGCTGGTCAGACGGATTTTCGATCTTGATCGTGTCCATGAATTTCCTCGTGCGCACGTGGGCGCACCTGTTGCAATAACGTTACGCGGGTTGTTCGACAGAGGCGGTCTGGGTTTCGGCGGCAACCTGCGTCTGCCGTTCTTCTTCTTCCAGTCGCCGATGGCGGCGCGGATCGCGTCTTCCGCCAATACTGAGCAGTGAATCTTCACCGGCGGAAGCGCCAGCTCCTTCACGATGTCGGTGTTACGGATGGAGAGCGCTTCGTCGACCGTCTTACCCTTCACCCACTCGGTCGCCAAGGAGGACGAGGCGATGGCCGAGCCGCAGCCGAAGGTCTTGAACTTCGCGTCCTCGATCACGTTGGTGGCCGGGTTGACTTTGATCTGCAGCTTCATGACGTCGCCGCACTCGGGCGCGCCGACCAGGCCGGTTCCGACCTCGGCGCTGTTCTTGTCGAGCGAGCCGACGTTGCGGGGGTTGGTGTAGTGGTCAAGGACTTTGTCGCTGTATGCCATGCAATTCTCCTAAGAATCTCGTGTCGTCCCTGAAGGGACTGCTAAAGCCAGTGAGCCTTTTCCGGCGTAGCGGCGGTATTTGTGTCGCCGGCTAAAGCCGGCTGAACCGATGTCCTGGGCTGCCGGCGCTGGCCTAAAGGCCAGCTTTACCCAACCTTAGTGCGATGAGGGCTCGCCGCCCACTGCACTTTGGTCAAGTCGATGCCTTCTTTCGCCATCTCGTAGAGTGGCGACAGTTCGCGCAGCCGCTTCACGGTATCGACCACCCGCTGGGCGACGTAATTCACTTCGGCGTCGGTGTTGAAGCGGCCGAGGCCAAAGCGAATGGAGCTGTGGGCCAGGTCGTCGCCCGCGCCCAGAGCCTTCAGTACGTAAGACGGCTCGAGCGTGGCCGAGGTGCAGGCCGATCCGCTGGAGACAGCGATGTCGTTGATGCCCATCAGCAGCGACTCGCCTTCCACGTAGGCGAAGCTGATGTTCAGGTTGCCGGGCAGGCGATGCTCCCACGAGCCATTGATGTAAGTCTCGTCGAGCTGGCTCATGATGGCGTCGCGCAGGCGGTCGCGCAGGCCGATGAGGTACTTGGCTTCGTCGGCCATTTCCGCCTGGGCAATCTCGCAGGCCTTGCCAAGTCCGACGATGCCGGGAACGTTCAGCGTGCCGGAGCGCATGCCGCGCTCGTGTCCGCCGCCATCGATTTGGGCGACCAATTGCACGCGCGGGTTCTTGCGGCGAACGTACAGCGCGCCCACGCCCTTGGGGCCGTAAAGCTTGTGGGCGGTGATGGAGGCGAGGTCGACGTTGTCCTGGATGACGTTGAACGGCACTTTACCGATGGCCTGTACCGCATCGGTATGGAAGAGCACGCCGCGTTCATGACACAGCGCGCCGATTTCGCGAATCGGCTGCAACGAGCCAATCTCATTGTTGGCCGCCATGATGGTCACCAGGATGGTCTGATCGGTCATGGCCTCACGGAGCTGGTCGAGGCTGATGCGGCCGTCTTTCTGCACCGGCAGATAGGTAACGCGGAAGCCATACTTCTCCAGGCGCTTGCAGGTGTCGAGCACGGCCTTGTGCTCGGTGGCCTGGGTGATGATGTGGTTGCCTTTCTCGCGGTACATTTCGGCGACGCCCTTGATGGCGAGGTTGTCGCTCTCGGTGGCGCCGGAGGTGAAGATGATCTCCTTGGTGTTGGCGCCGATGAGCTTGGCGACGCGTTCGCGCGCCTGCTCAACCGCCTGTTCGGCAACCCAGCCGAATTCGTGATTGCGGCTGGCGGCGTTGCCGAAGTATTCGCTGAAGTAGGGCAGCATCTCTTCCAGCACGCGGGGATCGACGCGCGTGGTGGCGTGATTGTCCATGTAGACGGGAAGCTTTACCTCTTTATCACTGCGTAGAACGGTATCAGTGCTCATTGCTTACGACATCTCCTATGCTTGCTCGGCTTTTGAGGACAGCCATTCCAGCCTGACCAGGGCGGAAGCGGGTTGCGGCTCCGGCTCGGTCATTTCCCATATCGTCAATCGGCCCAAAACTTCTTCAATGCTGCGACTGACCTTGCGCAGAGGCTCGCGGACGGTGCAGCGATGGCTCTGGTCGCAGTCGTCGGTGGTGGTGCTGCAGGAAGTCATGAACAGCGGGCCATCGATAGCGCGAATCACGTCGAACGCACTGATGGTGCGGGGATCGCGCGCCAGGGTGTAGCCGCCGTTGGTGCCGAATTGCGAGGTTAGCAGGCCGGCTTTGGCCAGCCGCTGAAGGATCTTGGCCAGCGCTTCCTGCGGAATGTTATATGTCTCCGCCAAGTCCTTGGCGCTACAGGATCCGAGATCGGCGTGCTGCGCCAAATGACGCATAGCGATCAATCCGTAGTCAGCCTTCTTGGTCAGCTTCAACATGGGGTGGAATGGCGACCTTTTAAGTCGCAATTCCATAGTACGCCCGGCGGAGGGCGGCGGCAACGATTTCCGGTGAAAGGCCCAGATTGGCATTTAACGGTATGTAGCGGGGAGGGAAGAGGTTAAGGAAACGTTATCGCCGGATTTGGATAGCGCCAGCGGTCAGCACTCGGCGGTCAACGCTGTGCACTTGGCTATTGCCATGGTCCACGCCTTAGCCCGCCAGCGATCACCTATTACCGACTACCCACAACAGACAACGGACCACTGCCTTACGAGGAGGAGGCAGTGATGGTTTCCAGACCGTGGCCGTGCGGGCCGGTCTCGCGTTGGCGTAGGAGGAAAGCGAGGGCGAAGCCGATGAAGCCCATTGCGGTCAGGATTTTCATCATCGCCAGATAGCCGCCGGGGTTGGAGGCGCTGGCTCCAGCCGCATCGTTGGCCTTGCCCAGGATTTCATTCATGCCGGTCATGCCGAGGTTTTGGATCATGGTCATGACGCCCAGCGCCGTGCCCAGCGTGCGCTGCGGGACCAGGTAGGCGACCGACGGCCAGATGATGGCGGGTACCAGGGTGAAGGCGAATCCCAGCATGGCCATGGGAACGTAGAGCGAAACGTTGGTGTAGGCCATCAGCAGGAAAACCGGAATCAGCATCAGCGTGCCCAGCAACATGATAGTGGCGCGGCGTCCTACCTTGTCGGAGAAGAGCCCAACGATAGGGCGTGCCGATCATGGTGAACATGGTGAGGGTGCTCAGCATCCATCCGCCGAGCTGCAGCGAGGTGTGCTTGGCATCGACGAAGTAGGTGACGGCGAACGTCTCAAAGGGGAAGATGGCGGAGTAGAAGACCACGCACAGTCCGACGAGATACCAATAGGAGAGATTGAAGGCTTTCACGTCGGCGAGGACGATCTTGTCCTGCTCGCCTTCGGGCGCCAGAGAGGAAAGCCTCTCGGCGCGCACTTCGAGGATGTAGTAGCCGATGGCGCCAACGACGCACAGGCTCACGAAGCCGACGCCGAGGAGCCATGGATTTTGCCAGTAGTTGTAAGCGCCCCTGGCCCAGGTGGGCGAATTCTGTGCCAGAAACGTGCCTCCGCGGCGCGATCATCAAGCTGATGCCGAGAGCGAAGCTGAGTTCCTTACCCTTGAACCATTTGGCGACGCGGTGGTGATGGCGACGATGAGCGACTCGGCGCCCATGCCAAAGACGAAGCGTCCGGAGGCCATCAGGGGAAACGTGGAACCGAAGGCGGTGATGAGGGAGCCGATGAAGCAGATGATGCCGAAGATGAGCATGCGCCTTGCGAGTGCCGATGCGGTCGATAAGGATGCCGCCGAGAACCACGGTGAAGATATTGGGGAAGCTGTAGGCCGCTTGCAGCATGCCGATGTTCTGGGCGGAAAAATGAAGCTGATCCTGCAACAGCTTGGCCAGAGGCTCCAGCGCGTCATAGAAGTAATAATTGCCGAACATGGCGAGGCTGGCAAAAGCCAGTACCAGCCAGCGGTAGAACTTCGTGGGTGCGGGACGGGAGTCGAGCAGCGCTTGCGCCTCAGACATTCGTGAGTTCCTCTTGATGTGGTGCAAAGATATCAGAAAGCAGTGGGCGGCGGTGTTAGTGGCCAGTGGTCAGTGTTGAGTTCGTAGTGAACATTTTGGTGGCTCGCTAACTGCAGGTCCCTCCGCTCCGGTCGGGATGACAATTCAAGTGGGGGACGGTAGACCGTGGATGGTTTGTCGGGAACTGCCTTGCGTTGAGTGCGCGTTGTTGCCGCGTGCTAACCGCAGGTCCCTCCGCTCCGCTGCGCTCCGGTCGGGATGACAGTTGAAGCGATGTCACGGAGACGGTGTGTGAGGCTGATGGCTGACGGCTGAGAGCTGACGGCTCAGCGATAGCTTACGATCCCACGTATCTGGCATACAGGCTGCGGGCGATGGCCGTGTCTGTTGTGCCCTTGATAATGGCGCGGCCGTCGGGGAAGAGGGTCAGTTCGTAGGGTTCCCGCCAGAATTTGAGGATGAACTCGTTGTGGCGGACCGAGCCGTGCGGGGTGAGCTTGCGGGTGAGTTCGTCGAAGTCGATGGGGCGCTGGCGCTCGTGGATCTGCACCGAGTTGCGTCCACAAAGTGAGATATGGGGACGGCCTTCGCCGGCGAGGTGGATGAAGTCGCGCTGCTGGCAGGCGCGGCAGTCGGCTCTCGGCTTGGCGGTGGTGATGGAGGCGTAGTCGTTGCTCCAGACGTCGTAGGAAAGCAGGGTGCGGCGGAGTTGGTCGCGGGCCCCGACGACCAGCTTCATGGCTTCAGTGGCCGCCACCGAGGCCACGAAGTTCACTGCCGAGTTCAAGATGCCCGAAGTATCGCAGGTTTCGACCATGCCGCGCGGAGAGTCGGGAAAGACGCAGGCCAGGCAAGCGGTTTCGCCGGGGAGTATGGTCATGGTGACGGCATAACTGGCAACGCCGGCGGCGTAGATCCAGGGAAGGCCGCGGCTGATGGCGAAGTCGTTGATGAGGTAGCGGGTTTCGAAGTTGTCGGTGCCGTCGAGGATGAGGTCGACGTCGGTAAGCAAATCTTCAACATTGTCGGGAGTGAGGTCGGCGGCGTGGGGCTCGACCGTAATTTCGGAGTTGAAGGCCGCGATCTTTCGCGAAGCGGCAATGGCTTTGGGCAAGGATTCAGCCGCATCGGCCTCGTCGAACAAGACTTGGCGCTGGAGATTGCTGGGCTCGACGTAGTCGCGATCGATGACGCGCAGGTAGCCGACGCCGGCGCGGGCCAGAAGGGAAGCCAGGGCTGAACCGGTGGCGCCGCAGCCCACAATGGCCAAGCGAGCCTGCGCCAGTCGCTGCTGTCCCTGCTCTCCGATGGGCGGAAAGAGAATCTGGCGGGAGTACCGCTCGGCGAATTGCAACCGCTTGACCTCCGGGCGTTCCTCGGACAGAACGGATGGATTGCTCCGTGGAAGGCTTCCCCATTTATTATAGGGACTCCACATCATTCATGCTGTCCCCAGGCTAAGACGGAGAGGGTTATCGCGATTGCACGGTGCGTTGGACGCAAGTGCGTGGGCAAGTATGACTTGGATTGCCCATGGAAGCGGGACCAGCCGGGTAGCGGGTGTGCTGAAGGTCAGAGTTTGAGGACGCCGATCACGCCATCGCTGTGCAAACTCGTTCTCTTCTGCACCCTGTTGAGCCTGGCGGCGCAAGCGCAGAGCAATCAGCCACCTTCCGCAGCAACCCCGGCAATCCAAGCCGAGCAGGGTAATTCCGCCAGTCCCCTAAGCAAGTACGAAGGCCAGACCGTCACCGACATTGAATTCGAAGGGGCCAAGGGCACCGATCCGGCTACCTTGCGCTCCCTGCTGGTGCAGAAGACGAACGAGCCACTGGACCACGAGAAGTTGCGGGCGAGCATTCAGGCGCTGTATGCCACGGGACGCTTTGCCACACTGCAAGTGGAGGCCAGTCCGAGTCGCAACGGCGGTATCACACTGCAGTTTGATGTGACGGAAAACTACTTCAACGGCTCCATCACAGTGGATGGCACTCCGCAGAAGGGAAATCCCAAGCCTAACCAGCTGGTGGCGGCCAGCCAGCTCGATTTGGGCGATGTGTTTACCGAAGATAAAGTCGTCACTTCGCTGGAGCGGATGAGAAAGATACTGGCCGATAACGGCTACTACCAGGCGGCGATGACCTACGACTTGCAGCCCAAGCCTGGGGACAGCCAGATGGCCATTCACTTCCACGTGGTTCCCGGCCTATTGGCGCGCGTGGGCGATGTCACCATCGGAGGCGAGGCTGGCATTGCCCCCGAGCAGGTGCGCAGCCTGACCAAGTTGAAGGTCGGCGACAAGGTCAACGCCGAACACGTCACCCGCGCGCTGGAACGCCTGCGCAAGCATTACCAGAAAAATGCTCATCTGGAAGCCCAGGTATCGCTGGTGAAGAAGCAGTACCGTGCGGAGAGCAACAGGCTGGACTATCTGTTCCAGGTGGATGAGGGTCCCACGGTCAGCATATCCACGGAAGGGGAGAAGGTCAGCAAAGGAAAGCTAGAGAAGCTGGTTCCGGTGTACCAGGAGAACTCGGTCGACGACGATTTGCTGAACGAGGGACGACGCAATCTTCGCGACTACCTGCAGACGCAGGGATACTTCGACGCCACGGTAGAAGTGGAGCGCCAGCCGGCGCCGGAGAAAAACCACCTGAACATCGTCTACAAGATCGATCCAGGTATCCGTCACAAGCTGGTTTCCGTGAAGGTTGAGGGCAATAAATACTTTGATACCGCGACCATTCGCGAGCGGATGGCGGTTGAGCCGGCGAGCATGGTGCTGGGGAATGGGCGTTTCAACCAGCGATTGCTGGCAGGCGATGTGGCATCGATTAAGTATTTGTACCTGTCGAATGGCTTCCTGACGGTGAAGGTGGCCGGCGATCTACAGGATAACTACCAGGGCAAGCAGAACGAGATGCAGGTGGTGATCAAGATTGAAGAAGGCCCGCAGACGCTGGTGAATGAAGTAAAGCTGGAAGGCGCCAATAGTTTTAGCAGCGAGCAACTGGATGCCCGGCTGAGCAATCGGCCCGGGCAGCCGTTCAGCGATGTCAACCTGACCACCGATCGCGACGCCCTGACGTATTTCTATTACGACCAGGGCTTCCCCAACGTGCAGTTTGAGTCGTCGGCCACGCCGGTGCCGGGCGAGCCGCAGCGCATGGACGTGGTCTACAAGATCGTGGAAGGGCAGCGTGTGTTTGTCGACCGCGTGCTGGTCAGCGGATTGACTTACACGCGGCCTTACGTGGTGAATCGGCAGATGCGGATTCATGACGACGATCCGCTGAGCCAGACGCGCATGGTTGATTCGCAGCGCCGGCTTTACATCGCTCGGCCTGTTCAACGAAGTGGACATGGCGGTGCAAAATCCCGAAGGGCTGGAGCCGACCAAGGACGTGCTGTTCAACATTCAGGAAGCCAAGCGCTGGACGTTCCGCTACGGCGGCGGCATTGAGTTTGCGACTGGCAATATTCCCACCACGACGAATCCCCAAGGCAAGAGCGGCGTCAGTCCGAACGGCGTGCTGGAGATTACTCGCCTGAACTTGTTTGGGCGGGATCAAACCTTCACCTTCCGCGCCCGGGTGGGCTTGCTGACCCGGAGAGGCCTGGTGAGCTACGATGCGCCGCGGCTCTTCCACAAGGAAAACTGGCGCATCATCGTCAGCGCGCTGTACGACAACACGGCCGATGTCAACACCTTCGCATCGGAGAGGTTGGAAGGCACGGTGCAGGCCGAACAGCGTTACAACCGCTACACGACGTTCCTGTACGGACTGAGCTTCCAGCGCGTGGCCGTCGACCCTAACAGCCTGGTGATCGATCCGACGCTGATTGCCTTGTACTCGAAGCCAGTGTTCATTGCCATGCCCACCTACACGCTGGTGCGTGATAAGCGTGACGATCCCATTAATCCCACCAAGGGAACGTACAACGCGCTGAACCTGGGGCTGGCGACCAGCGCTTTGGGATCGCAGACCAACTTTGGGCGGGTGCTGTTCGACAACTCGTCGTATTACACCTTCAAGAAGCACTGGGTGTTCGCGCGGCGGACGCAGATCGGTATTGAAAAGCCGTATGGCACCAACAACTTCATCAATGTGAACAATCCTCCGCCAACACTTTGCCGGTAGAGGCGACACAAATCCCGCTGCCGGAGTTGTTCTTCTCCGGCGGCAGTAACTCGCTACGCAGCTTCTCGATCAACCAGGCTGGACCGCGCGACACGCAGACTGGCTATGCTATCGGTGGCCAGGGGTTGTTCGTCAATAACCTGGAGATTCGCACTCCGCCGGTGCCGCTGCCGTATGTTGGCAACAACCTGGGGTTTGTGTTCTTTCACGACATGGGCAACGTGTTCGACACGGCCAATCACATCATCAGCGGGATGCTGCGGCTTCATCAGCCGTCGATTGCGGAGTGCTCGGATCCGAAGAGCAACGTACCCTGCAACTTCAACTACAACCCGCAAGCCCTGGGAATGGGTTTGCGCTACAAAACGCCGGTCGGGACCGGTGCGTTTCGATTTGGGCTATACCTTGAATCCAACGCGCTATCCCATCCAGGAAGACGGTACGACGCAGTCGTTGCGTCGCATCAACATGTTTTTCAGTATTGGACAAACCTTCTGATGAAACGAGTTTTCTTGCTCACGATTTGTGTCGCGCTGGTTTTGCCCGCGACGGTAGTGCCGGCGTTTGCCGGTGAGGTGATCGACGGCGTAGTAGCGACGGTGAACCGTCAGCCGGTGCTACGCAGCGATTGGGACGAGGCGGTGCAATTCGAGGCTTTCATGCAGCAGAAGTCGGTCAAGCCACATGACCGAGGCGGAACGGGCAGCGGCTTTAAGACGACTGATCGACCGGCAACTGCTGAAGGCGCAGATGGGTGACGCCCGCCTGCATGGAGCCGACTGCGGACGAGTTGCAGCAGGACATCGACGAAATTGCGGGCGCAAATTCCGGATGGTAAGGACGATGCTGCCTGGCACCGGCTGATTGCCAGTTACGGGTTGAATGAGCAGATTGTCAGCGAGCATTTGCGCGGCGAGTTCCAGGTGATGAACTTTGTGGAAGTCCGCCTGCGGCCCAACGTGCATGTGCAAGACGAAGAGGTCTCGGCGTACTACAGCAAGCAGCTGCTGCCTGACTTGCAGCAAAACGGCGGCAAGGTGATTCCCATGGAGGAAGCAGCCCCCAGGATTCGCGAACTGCTGATCCAGCAACGCATGGACGAGTTGTTGGACGCGTGGTTGCATAACCTACGCCAGCAGGCGGAGATTCACAGCACCGTGCCGTTGCCTGAAGCAGGCGCGGCGGACGATGGGTCCAAGAGCCCGGCAAGTAATTAAGGATGACCGAAGCAATCAAAACTCGACACTCGCACAAGCGCCTGTGGATCGGCGTGACCGTGGGCGTGGTGTTGCTGGGGATCGTGCTGGGGTTGGCGTGGTATGTCCACAGCCCGCACTTTGAGGCGCTGGTGCGCAGCAAGCTGGTGGCGACGCTGGAAGATATGACTGGCGGCCGGGTGGAGATAGGCTCGTTCCGTTGGAATCTCTCGCAATTGTCCTTCGAAGCCAACGACCTCACGATCCACGGGCTGGAGGCACCGGGCGAGCTGCCCTATGTGCACGTTGATCGCGCGGAAATTGAGCTGCACATCATTTCGTTCTTCGAGCGGCAGGTGAGCTTGGAGAAAGTGGACTTCGAGCATCCCGTTATTCACGTCATCGTGAATCCGGATGGCACGACGAACGCACCGGAGCCGAAGGTCAAGATCGTCAGCAATAAGACGCCAGTGCAGGAGTTGTTCGATCTGGCGATCGGCCGCGTGAACTTCAATCGGGGGATGTTGCTGCTGAACGAGCGGCGGATACCGCTGGATTTTGCCGCCAATGATTTGGGCGCGAGTATGACCTACGACCGCCTGGCGAAGCGATACGACGGCCACCTGGAAGTGGGGAAGATGGACGCGACATATCAGGATTGGCGCGACGTCGCGGCGCGGGGCAATCTGGAAATCAGCTTGTGGCCCAACTTGGCTGAGGTGAAGACGCTGAAGCTTACCTCGGAGAGATTCGTCGCTGGAGATCAAGGGAAAGGTGCAGGACTTCAATCGACCGCAGCTTCAGTTTACTTACAACGGCAATTTGAACCTGGCGCAGGTTGGCGCCATCACCCGATGGCCTGATTTGCGCGGCGGCACCATGCAGGTGGACGGAACGGCGACGTACTCCGAGGCAGCGAACTATTTGTCCAAGGGCAGAATTGCGCTGCGGGACGTGGACTATGTGGATGGCTCGCTCACTCTGCGCAAGGCGACGCTAGACGCGAATTTCGAGCTGGGGAATAACCGGCTAGCGCTTTCCCGGATTGCTACGCGCTTGCTGGGCGGGCAAGTGAACGGCGAGGCGGAGATCCGGAACTTGTTGCCCAGCGAAGCGGCGCCCGCGGCTCAGCCCGACAGCCCGGCGCAGGTGACAACCGCAAAGCGGGAGACAGTGGGCAAAGGTTCGGCCGCGGCGAAGCGCGCAAGCGCGAAGGGCGATGGCGAGCAAAGAGAGCCTGGAGCAGCAAGGTTCGGCGAGGTTGCGGGTGAATGGTGTGTCGCTCAACGAAGTGGCCAAGGTTTTGTCCAGCAGGTCTATGCCACTGGACAAACTGAACGCCGCGGGTGGAGTGAGCGGTACGGTCAACTTGTCATGGAAGCAATCGTTGGCGAACACGATGGCTGATCTTGCACTGAGTGTCTCCGCGCCGTCGAAAGTGGCGGCAAACCAGTTGCCGTTCAGCGGGAATTTGCGGGGGCAGTACAGCTTACGCGCGGGACGAATCGACATGTCGGCCTTGAGTCTGGCGACGCCGCACACACGATTGCAGGCTTCGGGGACACTGGGCTCGACGGCGGCGTTGAAGCTGACCGTTGACTCAACCGGCCTAAACGAACTGCAGCCCATGCTGTCAGCGATGGGCAACGGGGCGTTACCAGTGGAACTGGCGGGAGCTGCGAGCTTTAACGGAACGGTGGACGGAAGATTGCAGGCTCCGCAGATCGCGGGACATTTGCAGGCCACGAACTTCACCTACATCTACCAGCCGTCGGCCAAGCCCTTGCCGCAGCCGTTAGCGACGCCCCCGGCCAAGCATCATTGGTACCAGCTATCGTCGACTAAGGCTCCGCCGCCGGCCGCGCCTCCTGCGGCAACGCCGACCAGGATCCACATCGATCAGTTCTCCGGCGACGTCCAATATTCGCAGGCAGGGGCGGCGTTGCACCATGCGGTGGTGCAGGAGGGCGCGACGCAGCTCAGTGTGGATGGATCGACAACGCTGGACAAGGGAAAGTTCACACGAGCTTCACTGTTCCAGGTGCAGGCGGCGATGCACAACGCCAACGTTGCCGAATTGCAGCGCGCCTTCGACCTGGACTATCCCGTGTCGGGCAAGCTGAACTTCAATCTGAAAGCCGCTGGCACGGAGGCTGATGTACACGGGCAGGGCAACATCGTGTTAACTGATGGAGAGGCGTACGGGAGGCCGATCAAGTCATTTACTTCGAATATCGCGTTCGCTAATCAAACGGCGCAACTGGAAGACATTCATCTGCAAGCCGCGCGCGGGTCGGTAGTGGGATCGGCATCGTACGACTTCCGTAACGAGGGCATGAAGCTCGACCTCATCGGGCACAGCATTGATCTGGCGGAAATTCCCGCGATCCAGCGGCCGCGCCTGCAAGTGGCCGGCGAAACAGATTTCACGGTGAAAGGCTCGGGCACGCTGCGACGAAACCGGTGATCGACGCTCACATACAGATTGCCAAGTTGATGCTGAATGGTGAGGACGTTGGCAGCCTGACGGCCGAGGCGCTGACTCACGGACGCCAGCTTACTCTGACGGCGCGGTCGAATTTTCCCCATGCCAGCCTGACCCTCGACGGAAGTCTCGACATGGAAGGCAACATGCCGGGCAATGCGACGCTGAAATTCAGTAACCTCGACATCAATCCGTTTCTGCCGGAGGGGATGCGCGGCGAAGTTACGCACCACGCGTCGCTGGATGGTCACGCGGAACTTTCCGGGCCGTTCAAACAGCCGGAACTGCTGCGCGGCAGCTTCAGCATTCAGCAGTTCTCGGTAGAGATTGCACATGTTCCGCTGAAGAGCGATGGCCCGGTCGAATTGACTTTCGCCAACGAGGTAGTCACGGTCCAGCGGTGCACGGTGACGAGCGACGACACGCACTTCACCCTGAGCGGCACGGCGAGCTATAAAGATCCGCGAGCGTTGAACCTGCACGCTACGGGCTCGCTCAACCTGAAGGTGGCGGAGATCCTGTATCCCGATGTCACGTCTTACGGAGTGGCTAACCTTGACGTCACGGTGGCAGGTACGCCGGAGGCTCCGCTCTTAAATGGCCGGGTCGCAGGTGGTCGGGGGTGGCCTGTCGATGATCGATGTGCCGATAGGCTTGGGCGAGGTGAATGGCACGCTGGTGTTCAACCAGGACCGACTGCAGGTGGAAGACCTTTCAGGTCGCATGGGAGGCGGGCGTGTCCGGCTCGGCGGGTTTGTTACGTACGGCGAGACGGTAGGCTTCGATCTGACGGCCGACGGCAACGATATTCGCTTCCGCTATTCCGGAATCAGTGCCACGTCCGATCAGTCGCTTCATTTGACGGGAACGATGAAGAACGCGTCGTTGACGGGCAACGTTACGGTCACCCGGTTCGCGCAGATTCCATCCAGCGATCTGCAATATGTCCTGGCGCAGGCGTCGGCACCCCCCAGCATTCCCAACCCGAAATCGCCGCTCAACAATCTGCACCTGGAGGTGCGCATTCTGTCGACGCCGGAGTTGACGGTGCAGACCTCGTTGGCCAAGTTGTCAGGCGACGTTGATCTGCGGTTGCGGGGAACGGGAGCGCGGCCGGTGCTGCTGGGGCGCATTAACATTGCGGAAGGCGACATCAAGCTGGGCGGCACGAAATATCACCTGGACCGCGGCGACATCACCTTCCTCGATCCGGTGCGAATTGATCCGGTGCTGGACGTGGAAGCCACCACGCGGGTACGCGACTACGACATCACGATTGGTTTGCACGGCACCATGGAAAGGCTGAACACCACGTACCGGTCCGATCCGCCGCTCTCCAGTGACGACATTGTTTCGCTGCTGGCGTTTGGCCGCACGCAGACTGAGAGTGCAGCCGGAGGAACGTCCTCGCCAGGATTTGCGGAAAGCGCATCCGGCGCACTACTTAGTTCGGCCATCAATCAAACGGTCGGGAATCGCGTGTCCAAGCTGTTTGGGGCGAGTTCGATCCGAATCAATCCATCGGTCGGCGGGCCGGACAATGATCCTAATGCGCGCCTGACGGTGGAGCAGCAAGTTTCGAATGACATCACCCTCACCTACATCACCAACCTGGCGCGATCGGCGCAAGAGGTAATTCAGTTTGAGTACAACATCAACAGCGAATACACGGTGCAGGGAATTCGCGATGAAAACGGTGTGGTAAGTTTCGATCTGCTGATACGGAAGCGCAAAAGATAGAAATGTTGTTCACCGAAACCGCTCCGTGAATCGGTCGTGACGACACTTCCTTCACCGCGGCAGATTCCTACCAAACATAACCGTGCCCCGCTCACGGCTGATGAAAAGTCGTGTCGCGGGGCATTGTCTTAACCAACTGGGGGCCGCTCTCTGCAGCCAAGCTGCGGTCCTACACTATTTCTGTTTGGCGATGATCATGGATGAAATCTTGCTGTACGTCGCCGCGGGAATGATCTTCTTGGTCTTCAGGTCGGTCTTTGTCTTATAGGGCCGACCGTCGATGATCTTCTGCGAGTAGACGTCACCGATGCCTGGCAGCGAGGCCAGCTGATCCTTGGTGGCAGAGTTGATATCGATGAGGTCGGTCGACGAGGCCGCGGTGGTTGCCGGCTTGTTGCTGGAAGACTTGCTGGTGGACGATGCGCTCTGGCCGATGGCAAAGCTGGCGAGCAGCAAGGTGGTGAACAGAACCGAGAGAATCTGAGTCAACTTTTTCTGCATGGGAGCTCCTGAGAAGATGTCTGTGGGCGTGGAACCCTGAGTCGCCCTCCATGTGACACCCGATTGCGTCTCTCGTCAAGATGAGAACGGTGCTAGGAGTAGCTCGATGGCTAGGCGGACCCTTCCGCGGCGAGAGGGACGTTCGAGGGCTCGATCTGGTCTTCGGCAATGTTGACCATGGGGAAGTCCAGCTCCTTCCATTCATGGAAGCCACCCAGGAGAGGACGCACATGCCGGATACCGTGTTTGCGGAGTTGCAGCGCCACACGGGCGCTGGTGGCTTCGTTGGGTCAAGTACAGAAGAGGACGATTTCGCCGTCGCGATTAATCTCGCGATGACGCGTCTCCAGTTCCTCCGGAGAAATCCGCAGAGCACCGGGCAAGGTGCGGGGATCGGTCAGTACATCCAGCGGATGGCGCAGGTCGATGATGGTGGGATGTTCGCCGGCTTCGAGCTGGTGCTTTAGCTCGTCGGGCGTGATGCGATCGCCCTTTACCTGGGCAATAAACCGTTCGCGGTCGCGCCAGCGGTAGAGCACGTAGGCCAGAACGCCGGTCAGAAAGAGAACCAGGAGCCAGCCCCCCACCAGGTGGGCATCGGCGGCGATGCGGTCGAGCTGCTTGCTGAACAGGAAGCCCACCAGGGACAAGCCGACGGTCCACAGCAAGGCGCCGAGCACTTCGAAGACGACGAACTGGTGATACGGTGTGCCGACCATGCCCGCCAGCGCCGGGGCAGCGGTATTCAAGCCTGGGATAAATTTGCAGATGAGCAGCGTGCGCAGGCCAAACTTGCTGAAGGTGGATTCGGTACGCCGCACGCAGGAGTCGGGCTCCAGGGCGATGCGGCAAAGCAGGTTCAGCACTACGGCACCACGCCGCCGGCCGAAGAAATACCAGAAAAGGTCAGCCAGCACGCATCCGGCGGTAGCGGCCATGATGGTGATGGAAAAGCTCATGCGGTGCTGCCCGGCGAGCGCGCCGGCGGCCAGCAGCAGAGGCGCGGCCGGAATCGGCAGCCCGCCCTGCTCCAGCAATACCCATCCGAAGAGCAGGGCATACCCGTAATGCACCACGAATTGTAGGGTTTCAGTCATTCAGCTCTGCTGGGTGACTTGGATCGCAAGTATCTGGATGCGCTGGCCTCAACGAAGGTTCCGCTTGGGCGAAGTATAAATCAGATTGGGCCATGCTGAACCGATACTTCGCGTTGAAGCAGGAACATGGAAGACAGAAGATTGGCTAGCTGGGCGAGGGCACGGTGGACGGAGCAACGGCCGGCGGCGCCTCGGGGGCCGGAGCCACTTTTGCGTCCCAAGTGAGCATTTTCAAGTCGAGTACGAAGATGGAATAGAAGACCGGAACCATCAGCAGAGTGATGAAGGTGGCTACGGTAAGTCCGCCGATTTGGGCGTAGCACAGAGGTTGCCACAGCGGGCCGCCGTGCATGGCCAGGGGGAACAGCGCCAGGACGGTTGCGCTCACGGTGATCATCACCGGGCGCAGGCGAATGATGCCGGCGTCGATCACCGCCTCTTCGAAAGGCTCGCCCTGGGCGTGCATCTCTTCGATGAAGTCGAAGAGAACGATGACGTGGCTGACAATGACGCCGATGAGGCTGGCAATACCAAGAAAAGCCATAAAGCCGAACGAGGTCTTCATCACCCACAGGCCCAGGATGGCGCCGGCGACTCCGTAGGGAGCGGCGGCGAAGACCAGCAGAGGCTTGACGGCGTTATTGAACTGGAACAGCAGTGCCAGGTAGATGGCCGAAATGGAGATGACGAGGACCAGCGCGAGGTTGCGGAAGCCGTCCTGCTGCTTGTCGTACTCGCCTCCGACGGTTATGCGGTATCCCGGCGGGACAGTCTTCTCGAACTCCTTCAGCTTGGGCAGTGCGACGGTGGTGACCTCCGAAGCCAAGTGGCCGGGCGCGGGGAAGGCGTAGATCGACATCTCGCGGAAGTGGTCGATGCGGATGATGCGCCCGGTGGTCATGCTGTTCTGGACGGTGGAAATTTGTGCCAGAGGAATCTTGGTGGCGTCCTGCGAGGAAGACGAGTAGACGTAGAGGTTTTCGATGTCGGAAAGGCGGGCGCGCTCATTCATTTGCAGACGAGCCACTACAGGAATGTTCTTGTCGCCATCCTGCAAGGTAGTGACGGTGCTACCGCTCATGGCGCTGGTGGCGGAGTTCGCCACATCGAGATTGGTGATGCCGGCCAGGTTGGCGCGGTCGGGATCAATATTCAGGGAAACCTGGAAGCTCTCCTTGTCCCACTCGTTGCGCACGCGGCTCGCCTCAGGCGCGGAGGCGATGATGTTCTGGACTTGTGAGGCGATGCGGCGCATCTCGGCAATGTCCCGCGCGCTCTGGGTAGAACTGACGTCCGCCTCACTGACCACGCGAATCTCGATGGGGTAGTTGATGGGGTTGGTCTGCAATTGGCGATAGTCGCAACGTACACCGGGGAGCCTGGCAGTCAGAACCGGCTGTACCTGGTCGACGAACTCGGGAGTGATCTCCTTGTCGGTTAACTGGACCAGCACTTGGGCGTAGTTCAATTGCTTGGCCTGAGGCGACGCCGAGAACCAGAAGCGGGGGCCACCGCCTCCCACCCACGACGTAACATACCTAAGGACTTGCGCAGGGCTGCCATCTTTTTCGGGATGCCGCTTGCCGTATTCCTCGGCTTGCTGGCGAATGACTTGCTCCACCTGCTGCGCCGCCTGGTTGGTGGCATCGAAGTTGGCGCTGTTGGGCAGCCATACGTCGACATACGACCAGTACTGCACGTCGTCGGGGAAGAACGAGGTCTTGAGCTGGCTGAAGAGGAACGCACCCAGCAGAAGGAACGCCAGCGACCCGATTGCGACCTTCCAGCGATGCTCGATGGCGAACTTCGCGACGGCGGCATAGCGGCCGGTGAAGCCAGTGGTGCGGCGCTCGGCGATGGGCTTCTCGGGATTCTTGTCGGGACGCAGCAGGTAATAGCCCAGTAGCGGGATGAAGGTCATCGACGCCAGTCGCGAGGAGATGAGCGCCACCGTCATAACCACGGGCAAGCTGTAGATGAACTCGCCGGTAGTGCCGCTGATCATGAGGAAAGGTAAGTAGGCGACGATGTTGGTGATGGTGGCGTACATGATCGCGGTCGCGATCTTCGTCGGGCCCAGCCAGGGTGCGACGATGCGTGGCTGCCCCTCAGCCAGCATGCGCTTGATGGAGTCGCCGGCCACGACGGGATCGTCCACGAGCAAGCCGAGCGCGATAATCAGCGAAGCGACAGAGACTTGCTGAATATCGATGCCCATCATGTAGATAATGCCGAAGGTCATGGCCAGCGTGATGGGAATGGAAATCGCCATCAGCACAGCGGAGCGCCACTCCCAGAAGCCGATCAACGAGACTACAACCACCAGAGCAATGGCTTCGTAGAGCGCGTCCATGAACAGGTCGATCTGTTCCTTCACCTGTACCGGCTGGCTAGACGTCGGCACAATCACCAAATCGTCAGGCAGATAGGGTTTCAGGCCGTCTAACTTCTCCTGGACATGGCTGCCGAACAGCCCTATTTGCTGGCCGGAGCGCATGTTGACGCCCAGCGTGATGGCGCGACTGCGGCTCCACTGGCCGCTGGGATCGCGCCACGTCAGGTAGTTGAGAAACGTGGGTGGGCTTTGGTAGGTGCGTGAGATGTCGACCAGGTCACGCAGATAGACGGGGCTGTTCGACGAGGAGACGCCGATGACAACGTTGCCAATCGAAGGTGCGTCAGGGAAAAGTCCCGAAGGATTGATCGTCAGGTCCTGCGGACCGACTTCGAGGGAGCCGGCAGGCAGGGTGATGTTCTGAGCGTTGAGAATGTCTTTCAGCTTCGACGGATCGTATCCGTATTGCGCCAGGCGCTGCTGCGAGTAGTCGAGGTAAATCTGCTCGGGAAGGACGCCGGAGCGCGTGACCGAGGAAGTTTCTGGCACGCCTTGCAGGGTGCGCTGGATGAGGTCGGTATAGTTGTCGAGTTGACGGTAGGAATACTTGGCGCCGGCTACTTTGGCCAACTGTGCTTCGGTGTTGGCAGGATCGCGAATGATGGCTGGCTGCCAGGCATCGGGATACAGCTCGGATTGGTGAAGATTGTCTTTGATGAGCCGTTCGCCGCGCTGGCGTATGGTTTCCTCATCCAGGGAAGTGCTAGCGTCGAGACCGACATAGCCGGGACCGTCGAAGAAGTGCAGGTCCTTCAGCGTGCCGTTACGCTTGGCGATCTCAGCAATGCTCTCGAAATTGTTACGCACCGGCCCGGCAGCCACCGACAACGGAAAGGCATAGATAACGCTGACGCGGGGCAGCGGCGCCGATTTGGAAAGGTTGGCGCGGGTTTGCTCGATGGCCTTGCGGATAGAGATGGCGCGCAGGGCAACTTCCGTAGGCGTGACCGTGGGGCTGGCGACAGTCAACATCAGGGCGGCGGTGTCGCCAAAGTTGCTGTTGAACTGGATGGGCCCGGCGCCACGTGGCAGCATTGCGTTGAGCTGATTCAGCTTCAGGTTGATGTCGCTGAACTGCTTTTGCTTGTCTTTGACGTTATCGTCGAGCTGGATGTAGACCACCGCCAGCCCGGGGAAGCTCAGCGAGCGGATGCCGAAGTTCGACGGGCTGGGCGGACGGATGGTGGTGTTCTGCGCAGCTGCTTGTTCGATGGGGCGGGTGACGAGTTGCTCGACCTGCTCGGCGGTAGCGCCGGGCCACTGGCACTGGGCGGCTGCTACCCGCACAGGAATGTCCGGGTCTTTGCGCTTGGGCATGTGCGCGTACCCGTACCAGCCCCAGAGAAAAGTCGCGATCAGCAAAATCATGGCCACCTGACGGTGCTCGGTAAAAAAGCGAGCCGTGTTATGGGTGGTCGCGATGATCTCGGCGTCGGACTTGTGGTGGGTGGACATTGCGCTTTTCTCAGTTACAACGACTGCGTTCTGCTCTCCGGCCTAGGGAATGATGCGCACTTCGTCGCCGTTCTTGATCATGTTGGTGCCCGAGGTCACGACGCGGTCGTTCACGTTCACTCCGCTCTGCACCGCGATCTGGTTGCCGTAAGTCGAGCCCAGCGTCACATCCTGGGTATGGACCTTCACCGTGTCGCCGGTGCCATCGGCGACGAACACGGCAAAGCCGTTAGGATTCGACGGGCTGCGCACTACCGACGAGATAGGCACGACCTCCACTCCGCCTTCGGGCGACGGTGAGCCCACAGTGATGGAAGCAATCATTCCCGCCTTCAACAGGTTTCCCGGATTATCGATGCGAACCTCGACCGAATACACACGGCTCTTGGGGTCGGCGGCGGCGGAAATAGCGGTGACGTGGCCGGAGAACGGTTTGGGTAAGGCCTCGGTGGTCACGGTCTGCGGACTGCCCGGCTTGATGCGCGCCACCGCGGTATCCGGAACACCGAAGACTGCTTTCACCGTTCGCGTATCAGCCAGGGTGAAGCCGTTGGTCGCCGGACCGACCAGCGTTCCCACGTCAACGTTGCGTTTCAGCACCCACGAGTCAAAGGGGGCACGCAGTTCGGTGTAGCCCAGGGCAAGTTGCGCCTCGGCGACCGACGCGTTAGCGCTGTCCACTGCGGCTTGCGTACTCAGATCCTGCGAGCGCGCGTCGTCGTAACTCGGTTGCGTGGCGGCACCAACTTTGTACAGCGTCTCGGTGCGGGCAAACGATAGGCGGGCCCGCTCATGCTCGGCTTGCGCGCGGGCGAGTTGCGCGTTGGCCTGGTCCAACTTCTGCTGGAAGTCGTCCTTCTGCACGGTGGCAAGGACGGTTCCTTTGGTTACGTAGTCGCCCTGGTCGATGTTTCGCATGTGTCCGTCGGCGTCGCGCACCTGACGGATGCTGACCAGGTAGCCATTCGACTTGAACGACAGATCGACCTGCTGGTAGGGCTGGATGTTGGCGGAATAGGTGTTGGTGCTGCCGGTATCGATGTTCTTGACTTCCGCGACGCGAACCGAAACGGGCTTCGGCAGGTCCGCGCCGGACTTGCTGCAGCCTGATTGGGACACAGCGGCGAGGGAGGCGGCGATCGCCAGGCAGGCCGCGATGACATTTTCTTTTTGCATCATGACTATTCCGTTCCAATCGCCTTCTGGAAGTTGGCCTTGGCCGTCCAGAAAGAGGCGATGGCCTCGTTGTAGTCGGCATTGGCCTTTTCTACCGACGCCTGCTGTTGCAGCACATCGCGCAACAATGCGGCCTTCTGTTCGTACTGGTAAGTTACTTCGTGCAACTTCTCGCGCGAGGCCAGTTGCTCGGCCGATGCCACATCGACAGCCATGCGCGCTTCCTGCAGGGAGCGATATTGCGTGTTCACGTTGATGAGGACCTTGGACTGCGTCTGCGTCAGGTTCAGCTTGCTTTGCTCGACAGCGACGGTCTTTTCGGCGACCACATCTTTTCGCCGCCCCCAATCGAAGGGCTCCCAGTTCAGTTCAAAACCAATCGCCATGACGTTGGTAGGCACAAAGTTGACACCAAAAGGGGATAGGTAATGGAAGGATGCCGCAAAATCGGGGATAAACTCCGACTTTGCCAGACGTCTGACAGTGTCGGCCTGCTCTATCGTGATTTCGGCTTCCTTGATTTTGGGATTTTCGGCCAGGGCCGTGGCCTGCGCCGCCTTCAGGTCCTGTTCGGTGTCAGAGAGCTGCTTGTCCTCGGTGACGGTGAAGGTGTCGTTAATGTCGCGCCCCATCAGATCGTTCAAGGTCTCTTTGGCGGATTGCAGCTTGTCCTGGGCTTGCAGGAGCTTCAGGCGTTCCTCCGCGAGCTTGGCCTTGACCTCTAGCTCGTCAGACTGCAGTGCGACTTTTTCCTTCACATATTCCTGGGTGATGCGATCCAGTTCCTCGTACTGCTCGATGCTGGCGTTCTCGGCCTGAATGACGTTCTGAATCTCGACGATTGAGTAATAGGCTTGGCGGACATCGTTGACGATGCTGTTACGCTCCTCGCGGATTTGCTGCGCCGCCTGCTTCACCGAGAGCTGTTCGCCGTGAATGTGCAGATTGATCTTGTAAAGCGTAAGCAAGGGCTGGGAAGCGGTGGCGAAGATGTAGGCAGTGGGCTGGCTCGGCGTGGTGATGTTGGTGTTTACCGCCGGGATAGGGCCGATGCCGGGATAGGTTCCAAACTGGCCGGCAGGCACCTGGAAGCTGATAGGCAAGAGCAGTTGCGAGCCAAAGGCGTAGGTGCTGAAGGACGGCAGGCGCTTGGTCTTGGCGGCCAGCAGCTTGTCTTTGGAGGTGTCCAGGTTGAGGGTGACGATCTTGAGGTCGCGATTGTTGGCGAGCGCCACTTTGATCGCCTGGTCGACTGTTAACGATTCGGAGGAGGCTGTGTCCGGCTGTGCGGCGGCAGCATGTTGTCCAAGCCCCAAGAGGCTGAGGCCGAGAAGCGCAACGCAGGCGAGCGCAGCCTTAAGTGGCTGCATGAAAGTGACCCGAGTACCCAACACGTGTCCACTGGAAAGACGTTCAGTTTGGCTTTTTTCCTGGAAGAGCATTAAATCATTTCCAGCACTGAATTGGGAGCACTTTCTAACGGTCGCGGCAGGAGTCGGCACACATGGTGAGGGCACGCCGGCCGATTGTTCCATGTCGGCCCCTGAGCTTTGACTGTTTCTAAGTGGTTTGCCGCGATGGCGCGTTGCCGCACAGCATCTAATATCCAAGGCGAGCGAGTTACGAAGGGGATTGCGGCCGGTGAGGTACTTCGCCGTCGAACCGTTTCACCCGACGAGTGATTTCGAGGAGGAAGTTCATGCATAAGCTCTATACGGCGGTTGTGCTGGCCATTTTCGCGATCGTCAGCCTGGCAGGTGCAGCGGCCCAGTCAGCGGCGCAGCCTCAGAATCCTGCGGCTCCCAGCCAACCGGCTACTACCGGAGGGCCGCGGATGTCGAGCGAAGCGGTTTCCCCCGAAACCCAGGCGAAACTGGTTCAGGGAATCCGCCACGCCATTCTCATGCTGCCGTACTACGGCGTGTTCGACACCCTCGGGTTCAGGTTGCAGGGGAGAACGGTGATCCTGGAGGGCCAGGTGGTGCGGGCCAGTCTGAAGCCGGATGCCGAACGAGCGGTGAAGAAGGTGGAAGGCGTAGACAACGTGGTCAACAACATCGAAGTTCTGCCGCCGGGACCGATGGATGAACAGATCCGTCAGGCGGTGCGGCAGGCCATTTATGGGTACGGGCCCTTGTTCAAATACAGCAACCTGCCCATCCCGCCGATTCGGATCATCGTGAAAAACGCTCGCGTAACTTTGGATGGAGTGGTTGATAACGAAACCGACAAAGGCCTGTGTACGTTGCGGGCCAATCAGGTGCCGTCGGTACTCTCGGTCACCAACAACCTGCAGGTAATCCCGCCACAGTCTAAGAAGAAGAAATAGTTCGTCAGCAGCAAGCGCCCGCAGTTCATCGTGGGCGCTTTTTCATTTGGAGGCGTGTGAAGTCGCACGCGACATCGGGAATTTGGCTGCCGCCAGCCAACTTCTCTGTGATCTTTATCCTCTAGATATAAAACGTGCGAAGCGTGGCGTTTGGCCATCGCGCGCCTTCGAAAACGATAATGACGCAAAATTCTTCCAACGGAATTCCGCTACGCCAATTCGGTAAGAGCGACGTCAAGATCTCTGCTTTAGGCATGGGCGGCCATCATCTGGGCGACGCGCCCGATGAGCAGACCGCGGTCCGCATGGTGCAGCAGGCCTGCGACGGCGGCATCACGTTCTTCGACAATTGCTGGGAGTACCATCGCGGCAAGTCTGAGCTGTGGATGGGAGCGGGGCTCAAAGGGCGCCGCGACAAAGTCTTCCTTATGACCAAGGTGTGTACCCACGGCCGGGAGGGGAAGCTGGCTATGGAGATGCTGGAGCAGTCCCTGCGTCGCTTGCAGACCGACCACCTGGACCTGTGGCAGATTCATGGCGTTACGTTCGATAACGATCCCGACCTTTTTATCCGGCCTAACGGAGCGGCGGAAGCATTACTCAAGGCCAAACAGCAAGGCAAAGTGCGCTTCGTCGGATTTACCGGGCACAAAGATCCGCAGATCCATCTGAAGATGTTAAACACGGGATTCGCCTTCGACTCAGTGCAGATGCCGCTGAATGCCTTCGACTCACAGTTTCACAGTTTCGAAACCCAGGTCTTGCCGGAGTTGAACAAGCGTGGGATTGCCGCGCTGGGGATGAAGCCGATCAACGGCCACGGCGAGCCCGTGAAGGGCGGCGTGCTGACCGCGGAGGAGGCATTGCGCTATGCCATGAGCCTTCTGGTGACTACGACGATCACCGGGATGGAAAGCCTGGACGTTCTTCGGCAGAACCTGGCCGTGGCGCAGAATTTTCAACCAATGTCGCCGCAAGAGATGCAGGCCTTACGCGACCGGGTGAAGCCGGATGCCGCTGACGGACGCTATGAGCTTTATAAAGTGTCACTGAAATTCGATAACCCGGAAGCCCGGCTGTCTCACGATTTCCCCCTCGACATGCAACAGGTGGAAGTGAAGGAAATGTTGCAGGCGACCAAGAACACCGGCCATCCATTCCCCAAGGTTTCATGAGGACAGTGCAGCGATGCAGCAGGGCCATGATTCAACGCGCCGGCGCTTTCTGAAAGGCGCGGCAATAATGGGAGCAACCACGGTTGCGGAACGTATGAGCTTAGCGAACGCACAACAGAATCAAAGCACCGCAGCGCCGCAAAATTCGCGCGAACTGGTGCCGCATCGCCCCTTGGGCCGGACGGGTATGCAGGTTTCCGCGATGGGTCTGGGTGGCTATCACCTGGGCTCAAGCAAGGACCAGCAGGAGGCCAATGAAATTGTGGCCGTTGCGATGGATGCGGGAATCAACTTTTTCGACAATGCGTGGGACTATCACGATGGACACAGCGAAGAAGTGCTGGGCAACGCTTTGAAAGGCAAGCGGCAGCAGGCGATTGTGATGACCAAGGTGTGTACCCATGGCCGGGGGAAGGACGTTGCCATGCGGCAACTGGAAGAGTCACTGCGGCGGTTGCAGACTGACCATTTGGATGTTTGGCAGATCCACGAGGTCATCTACGAGAATGATCCCGACCTGATTTTCGCGCCGGGTGGCGCAGCCGAAGCGCTGCTTCAGGCTAAACAACAAGGCAAGGTGCGGGCTATCGGCTTTACCGGACACAAGGACCCCAGCATCCATCTCCGCATGCTGTCGCACCAGTTTCCCTTTGACACGGTGCAAATGCCGCTGAATTGTCTGGACGCGACATTTCGCAGCTTTGAGAAGAACGTTTTGCCGGAGGCGGGGGCGCAGGGCATGGCCGTGCTAGGCATGAAGAGCATGGGAGGCAGCGGGGAAATGATCATCAATGGAGCGGCGACTGCCTCGGACGCTCTGCGCTACGCGATGAGCCTGCCGGTGGCCACCACGATCAGTGGTGTGGATTCGATGGAAGTGCTGCAGCAGAACCTGGCTGTGGCCCGTGGATTCCAGCCCATGACGGCGGGCGAGATGGAAAGCCTGCGAGAGCAATGCAAGATGTTTGCCGCCGACGGCCGCTACGAGTTATTCAAAGTGAGCAAGAAATACGACGGAGGGGTGGGGAGGCAGCAGCACCATTATCCCTCCTCCGAACAATTGCCGGTGTGACAGGCCGCGGGCTTTACGAGCCAAACTCCGAGCGAACATCGCGCCAGGCGTGAACGCTGCGACGCTCCGCTTCTTCGGCAAAGCCTTCGCCCATCTTCTGGAGCGTACCGAAAATCTGCATGCCCTTCTGCAGGTAGTCGGGGGCGTTCTCCCAAACGGTTTCGAACTTTTCAGGATATTCTGAAGCCAAGACGGCGAGACCCGCCGCCGCGCAGGCCATTCCCACCGGACGCCGGCCAGTCAGGATAAGAACGGCTCCGGCGCCAATCGATCCAAACACAATCGCTTTCTTCCAATTCTGCATAGTCACCTCAAATAGATTGCGTATCGTCTGCTGTGAAGGTGATTAGAGCCGTTTCAATCTATACCCGTTGCATCTCTGGTCAGAAGTAATTCAGCCAGCCGACATTGTAAGCGACACGGGCGCGAGGAAGCCTGAAATGCAGCCATAGTGGCCTACTTGGGCGCGATGCCGGCCGCATTCACCACCAGCAGCCACCCACTTCCTCCGCCGATGCTTATGTCTTTGGTCGATTCCAGCGCGATTTGCCCAACTGGAGCTGTGCTTCCGTCGTGACCAACCTTAAGATCTTCCAGACCGTAAACTCCGCAGGCAGTGGTTGAGAAGATCCATAGGGCCTGCTGAGAGCCCCCACCAACGTTGCCGCCGGGACAACTGCCTAAATCCGCCAACTGACCCCACACTCCTGAGCCCGACCATTTAGCGACTTTGCCCGAACTGGAAGAGACGTAGCCGCGACCACGAAAGACGATGTCGCCGCCCACTTGTCTGGTTACCCATTCCCGGGACGATTCGTTGGTGGAAGCAGAGTCGACGGGAAGTCCGGCCTGGAAAACGTTCTCTGAGGCAGCCACAGCGCGAAGACTCACGTTCAGGGGAAAGACCTGATGACCATCCTGAAGCTGGTCGAACTGCAGGATAAGCCGCGATCCGGAGGCCGAGGGACGGGTATCGCTGACCAGATGTCCCCTGATATGCGCGCCTGACTTGATCTTTTCGCCTGAGGACAGCAGGAGTTCCTGCATCAGTTTGCCCTCAAGGACTTCTCCTGTTTTGGCGTTCTTGGCATTCAGGCTCGAGCTCAGCACTACAGGAATGGCAGTGCCGGCAGGCAGCGTTTGAGCGGGCATCGCGGATGGCAGGCAAAGCAGCAGGGCGGAGAAACTTAGGCAACGCATGCGAGATGAACCCCTAAATTGCTGGTTGGGCGTCCGTGGATAGCTACGACAGAACACACGTCGGAAACTTGCAGAGAGCAATGCCAAAAGTATACAAAAGTGCGGTGGCCTCAAGCTCGCTAATTGGGAAATACCGGGACATCTAGAAGCAACTCTGCACCGCGCTTCGGCATCTCATTTGCGCCTCCTCCCATCTGCCGAGCAGCGCCCATCCGTGGCGGGAAGGCACGTACAAGAAGGCCCAAGTTCGGAGAACGATGCATGGCTTTAGGATCCTGGGGCGAGAGCGGCCAGACCGAGAAGAGTTCACAGGCCGACGATGCATCTCGCTCCGATGCCGCCGAGCTTTTCGCGGGTGGAGGCGAACTGGGCGCGTTGATGCGCGCTACCGACTGGTCTAAGACCGCGCTGGGACCAGTGCAAAGTTGGCCGCAAAATCTTAAGACCTGCATTCGTATCGTTCTAACTTCCCGCCAGGCGATGTTCGTGTGGTGGGGCGACGACCTCATCAATCTTTACAACGATGCCTACCGCAACATCTTGGGAGACAAGCACCCTGGTGCGCTGGGTCAACCGGCGCAAGTGGTGTGGAGCGAGATTTGGGACCAGGTTGAGCCGAGAGCCCGTACTGCGATGCGGGAGAATGCCGGTACCTACGATGAGTCGCTGCTGCTCATCATGCAGCGCTACGGCTACGAAGAAGAAACCTATTACACGTTTTCCTATAGTCCGGTTCCCAACGACCAGGGTGGGACGGGCGGCATCCTCTGCGCCAACACGGAAAATACGCCACAAATCATCAGCGAACGGCAAATGTCGCTGCTGCGCGATCTGGCTGCCGGTACGGTAGATGCCCGCACCTGGCGCGAAGCCTGCACTCTAAGCGCGGAAAGCCTGGCGTCGGACCCACGGGATCTGCCTTTCGCTTTGATTTATCTGTCCGACGCCGGCAATACTACGCTGCAGCTCGCAGCCAGCACGGGAATCGATTTGCAAAGTGTCGCGGCGCCGCCCACGATCTTGCTGGATCAGCCGTCCCCTTGGCCGGTCACGGAAGCCATCTTGTCTCACGAGGTGCAATTCGTTTCCGACGTTGCTGACCGGCTACCGCCGATTCCAGCAGGCGTTTGGAATCGTACCGTTCATTCGGCTGCGGTGGTTCCGATTCTCCCCTCAGGGCCGAAGGGGCGTCCCGGTGCGTTGATCGTGGGACTGAATCCGTTTCGGCGTTTCGACGATACCTATCGCGGGTTTCTGAAGCTGGTTGCCGGGCAGATTTCCGCCAGCATTGCCAACGCAGCCGCCTATGAAGAGGAGCGCAGGCGTGCTGAAGCGCTGGCTGAGCTGGATCGCGCCAAGACTACATTCTTCAGCAATGTCAGTCACGAGTTCCGTACGCCATTGACGCTGATGCTGGGGCCGCTGGAAGACATGCTCTCCCACCAGGCGGATCAGGCTTCAAAATCGCAACGGCAAGAGCTTCAAGTCGTCCATCGTAACGGTCTCCGGCTGCTGAAGCTGGTGAATGCGCTGCTTGATTTTTCGCGCATCGAGGCGGGACGCGTGGATGCGCGCTACGAACCGGTCGATCTCGCCGCTTTCACCGAGGATCTGGCCAGCGTCTTCCGTTCGGCCATGGAAAAAGCCGGGTTGCGCTTTGTGGTCGATTGCCAGCCGCTGCCTGAGCCCGTCTATCTCGATCGCGAGATGTGGGAGAAGGTGGTGTTGAACCTTCTCTCCAATGCACTGAAATTTACGTTGCAGGGACAGGTTGCGGTTTCGCTGCGTTCGCAGGGTTCGTCGGCAGAGTTGACGGTGAGCGATACCGGTCTTGGCATTCCCGAAGCAGAGCTGCCGCGAATCTTCGAGCGCTTTCATCGGGTGGAAGGTACCCAGGGCCGCACCCACGAAGGAACCGGCATTGGGTTGGCCTTGGTTGACGAGTTGGTGCGCCTGCATGGTGGCACGGTGCGCGCCGAGAGTGTGTCGGGTACGGGAACAAAATTCATTGTCTCCGTTCCCTATGGGTCGCGCCACTTGTCGCCCGAGCGCGTGACGGCCGGGCGTCCTCATCGCCCGCTGGCTGGCGATATGTCTCCCTACGTGCAGGAAGCGTTGCGCTGGCTTCCGGACGCGTCATCGGAGTCTGAGGCAGTACTCGACGCCTCGGAACCGGAATTGTCGGGCTTGCCCGAGCACGCATCTCTCGGAGAACGCCGGTCAATTCGGGCGGGTTCTGCTGGTAGACGATAACCGTGACATGCGGGAGTACGTTGAGCGCCTGCTGGCACGGAGGTTTGAAGTAACCGTGGCCAACGACGGGCAGGAGGCCTTGGAGTTGGCGCGAAAGGACCCTCCCGACCTGGTGCTGACGGACGTCATGATGCCCAGGATGGATGGCTTCGAGTTGCTGAAGCAATTGCGCGAAGACCCGCGAACCAGACTGCTGCCGGTGATCATGCTTTCGGCGCGGGCGGGAGAAGAGTCGCGTGCCCAAGGTATGGAAGCGGGCGCCGACGACTACCTGGTGAAGCCGTTCACGGCGCGCGAACTCATAGCGCGCGTGGGTGCGCATCTTTCCATGAAGCAGTTGCGGGAAGATCTCAGCAGCCGCGAGCGCAGCGAACGCGAACGTGCTGAGGCTGCGGAAACCCAGTATCGGCGAATTTTGGAGAGCATCTCCGAGGGATTCATCTTCGTCGACCCTACCTGGACGATTCTCTACGTGAACCATGTGTATGGACGACTTAGCCGGACGAGCCCGCAAAGCCTGATCGGCAAGAACTTCTGGCAGGAGTTTCCGGAGCTGTTGGGCACCAGCTTTGAAGCCGCCTTCCGTGACGCCATGGCTGAGTGGAAGCAAGCAGAAATCGAAGACTATTACGATCCGCTGGACGCATGGCTGCACGTAAATATTTATCCGGACACGGAAGGCCTGTCGATGTTTGTCTCTGACGTGACCGTGCAGCGACGGCAGCGGGATGCTCTTCTGGTGTCGGAGAAGCTGGCCGCGACCGGACGGCTGGCCAGCACCGTCGCCCACGAGATCAACAATCCGCTGGAGTCAATCATCAACCTGCTGTACCTGGCCAGATCGACCAACGAATCGGTAGAGAAAGACCAATACCTGGAGTGGGCGGAGCGCGAGATCAATCGAGTGGCACATATTGCGCGCCAAACGCTCGGCTTCTACCGTGAGTCAGCGCACCCTACTCAGGTGAAGATCGCCACCATCGTGGAGAACCTTCTCCAAGTTTATCGAGGAAAGCTTAATACCCGTCAGATCTCCGTTCGGACGGAGGTTGCCACGGGTTTAGGCCTCACCGCGCGCAGCGGCGAGTTGAATCAGGTTCTGTCCAATCTCATTACGAATGCGATCGATGCCTGTCGCGCGGGAGGCTGCCTGGTCATCAGTGCGACGAGTGCTGAGGATGCGGGGCGCTACGGCGCGCAAATTACCGTGACCGATGACGGTACCGGCATCTTGCCCGACGACATGCCGCGAATCTTCGAGCCGTTTTTCACCACCAAGAAGGACATTGGCACCGGCCTCGGCCTCTGGGTGGTGAAGCAGATACTGGAAAGCAATCAGGGCAGAATAGAGATCACCTCCAGCACCGAACCCGGACGTTGCGGTACTTCCGTGAGGCTGTTTCTCCCTGACTTAGAACAAAAAGCCGAAGCGACGGGGAGCGCCGCTTCGGTTGGTGCGGACTCGAACTAACGCGCAAGCCTGCTTTACGGTGTGATGGCGAAAACCGTCCCCAACCCAAACGCTCCTCCGCCCGATGCTGTTCCATAGATGGTCCCATTCGCATCGAAGACCAGGTTGGAATAAGGGTAGCTGCCGTCGCTGCCGCCGGTGAAATCGTGAAGTGAAGTGTAGCTCCAGCCGCCGCTGGAGTGGGTCAGCTTGAAGACGGCGCCCAATCCGTTGGCTCCGTCCACCAGCGTTGTGCCATACAAGCTGCCATCGTTGCCTATCACCAGATTGCCCACCGGACCAACAACAAACTGCCCGGTGTTGGGGTTGGGAAAGCTGTACAGCGTGGTGAAGATCCAGCTGTCCCCTGAAGGGCTCATTTCGTACACGGTGCCGCCGTGCCCCGTGCCCCCCGAAGTGGTTGCGCCGTAAAGATTGCCAGCACCGTCAAAGATGACCCCAGCTTGCGGATAGCCGCCATCGTCCCCGTTGGTGAAGTCATAAATATCGACGCCTATCCATTGCGATCCGGAGGGGGTCAGCTTGTAGACCGATCCCTGATTGTTGCCGCCCAGCCGGCTACCGCCATCAAAAGTTGATCCGTAAAGGTCGCCGGCATTGCTCAAAGTCACGCCACTTCCGGGGTATCCATAGGGATGGTAGAGAATGTCTTCCGTCCAGCCTCCCGAGGGATCAAGCTGATAGATCGCGCCTCCGTTGCGGAAGCTGCCGAACGACGTAGCACCGTATAAGTTGCCGGAGGTGTCGAAGGTTACGGCTCCCACCGGTCCCGCGCCGTCGCTTCCCCCGCTGAAGTTGTGGATGATGGTTTCGTTCCAGGAACAAATCGCCGTCTTACAAGCGGACGCCGGAGGTTGCAGGTTGAAGACCGTTCCACATCCGCCGTCAGAGCAGCCGTTGCCGCCGTAGTAGGTGGTGCTGTACAGGCTGCCGGCGCTTCCGACGACGACATTTGCTGCCTCAGGATTGCTACCGTCGTTGCCGCCGGAGAAGTTGTACAGCGGCGTGATCACCCAGCTTCCATTGCGGTTGGCCAGCCGGTAAACCGAGCCGCAACCTCTAGAGCCACAGTTCCCACCGGTATTTCCCCCATAGTTTGCTGTGCCGTAAAGATTGCCTGCCGTGTCCGTCGTCAGCCCAGCCATGGGCGTCGCACCTTCCAACCCGCCCGTGAAGTTGTGGATGACGGAGAAGGTTTGTGCTTGAGCTTGCTGGGTGGTCATTGCGGCCAGGACAAGCACGAGCGCCAGCATAGCGCCCATGGCCCAGAGTTGCCGTTGCCGCCGCGGCGACAATGTCACTCCAGGGTCGCGATGGACGGGCGAATTCCTTCGAATGCCGGGCAGCGAAACAGTTCTGTCGCTAATGCCCAGAGAAAGTCTGGCTGTGGGTGTTAACGACTGCTTAGCATAAGCAAAAGTGCAAGGTAAGTACCGTCCTGAAGTTGCCATCCCTAATCTCCTGCTCCCCATTTTCGCTATTGTAGTAGGTTTGTCCAACTGTCTGGCTGGTTGTGGGATGTTATCGATGAACGTCGGCCAGCGACGGTTCTACCTCCATTACGAGGTCCGATGTCCTCTGGTTGCGGAAAAGTGGGAATACGGAGCGCCAATATCCGGGACGTGGATGCCGGCGCTCCGTGCGGGACGAACCTAGTTAGGCGTGACTGGAAAAGTGTCGACGCTTCGAATGGCAAAATGAAGACCGGTATTGCCGACTCCTGATGTCGTGACACGAGGAAAGCTAGCGGTGTTCTTTACCGGGCAGGCAGGCACCCCCGACCGGGTTTGGGCCTGCGAAGGCAGGGTGGCAAGGACGATGATCAGAATGGCGATCACAGTCGCCGCCAATGTCATCCATAGGTCGATTCCACCCACCCACTCCCTTGGCTGTTCAGGTACTTCCATGATCACTCTCCTTTGCCGGTAACTCCAATCCTGGATTCTCCCCGGCCGCGGACCACGAAGAGGCGCTGTGTGTACCCTGTTTCCTCCATCTCCGGCGGCAAGTCAAATTAATTGAACATTACGGTCTAAGCTGTTGCAGCTAAAACAAATAAGCAAAAATCGAACATAGCGTGTTGACAGATTTGTGATAAGATTCGTGGCCAATCCCATGCCGCAAGCGCTGCAGGCCAGCCCGTCGATCCGCTTCGGACCCTACGAGGTCAACCTCGAGTCGGGTGATTTGCGCAAATTTGGCTATCGGGTCAAGCTCCAGCCAAAATCCTTCCTGGTCCTGCAAGCCCTGCTGGAAGTGCCGGGCGAGATGGTGGCGCGCGAAGAGTTGCGTTCGCGACTGTGGCCGGAGAACACTTTTGTGGAGTTCGAGTCCAGTCTGAACGTAGCCGTCCGGCGGCTTCGCGAGGCGCTGAGTGACGACGCGCAAAATCCCATTTACATCGAAACGGTTCCCCGGCGTGGATACCGGTTCATCGGCATTCTGGAGCCAGCCCGGGAAGGGTCTGCAGGACGAGCACTCTCGCCCGATTCGGCTACCCACGAGGTTCTGGAGTTCCCGGTGGGAGCAGACTCCTCAGCGGAGTTGCAGGTCCCGGCCGGCATGCTGCCGGCGGGCAATCACTGGAAGATCGTAGTGCCTCTGATGGTGCTGCTCATCGTGCTGGCGGTGACAGCCTTCAGCTGGAAGCGCGGCCTGATTTTACGGCCACCCGCCATAGCTTCTTCCATCGCAGTGCTGCCGTTTGTCGACATGAGCCCGGCGAAAAACCAGGAATATTTTTCCGACGGCCTGGCAGAGGAGCTGCTGAACCATCTGGCCAAAACTCCCGGATTGCGGGTTGCGGCGCGAACTTCGTCCTTCCAGTTCCGCGACAAAAACCTGGACTTGCCGGCCATTGGGAAGAAGCTCGACGTGGGCGCGATCCTGGAAGGCAGCGTTCGCCGCGAAGGCAACCGGGTCCGCATCTCTGCCGAACTGGTGAAGGCGGAAGATGGCTTCCAGTTATGGTCGGGCACCTACGATCGCGACTTGAACGACGTGTTTGCCGTGCAGGATGAGATCGCCCTGGCCATCACCGGCGAATTGAAGGGCCGATTATTGCATCAGCCGGTAGCTCCCCAACGCGGCACCAACGCCGCCGCCTACAATGCTTACCTGCAGGGACGATACTTCTACGAACGCCGCACCCAGGACGATCTGAATAAGGCGTATCAGAATTTTGAGCAGGCGATCCAACTCGACGGTGGCTACGCGCGGGCATGGTCGGCGTTGGCGTGGGTATTGATTGAACGCACCGAGTCCGGCTACGGCGGGTCGTTCGAGGATGGCTACCGCGCAGCCCGGACCGCGGCTGAGAAGGCTTTGCAATTGGATCCGGGACTGGCCGAGGCGCACGCTGCTGAAGGACGCATCAAGCGCACTTATGGCTGGGATTGGTCGGGCGCTGACGGTTCGTTCCAGAAGGCTCTGGCCCTTGAGCCGCAGAACTCTGTCGTGCTGCTGGGGGCCTCGAGCCTGGCAGCGAGCCTGGGACGCTTCGACGAGGCGGTTGCGCTCAATCGCCGGGCGGTTGAGGTCGATCCGCTCAGCGTGATGGCCCGCATCTCGATGGGTTTCCACGCTTATTACGACGGACAATTGGATTTGGCGGCGGATGCTTATCAGAAGGCGCTGGCTATCAGTCCCACCGACTCTCAGGCCCGCTACCTGCTCGGACTGGTGCTGCTGAAACGAGCGCAGCCGCAACAGGCCCTGGCGGAATTCCAAAAGGGTCAGCCGAGCAGTGAGCGCTCGGTAGGCGAGGCGCTGGCCTACAGCGCGCTGGGAAACAAAGCCAGGGCCGACGCAGCGCTGCAACAACTCATCGCCAACTATCAAGATCAGGCCGCCTACCAAATTGCCGAGGTGTACGCTTTCCGGGGTGAAGCTGATCGGGCCTTCCAGTGGCTGGAGTTGGCACGCACCAATCGCGATGCTGGTTTGCCGGCGATCAAGGGCGACCCGTTGCTGAGCAGTCTGTACAAAGACCCTCGTTTCGCCTCGTTCCTGCAAAAGATGGGATTGCCGGCCTAGCCGCGGTTCGACCCATGAACCTTCAGAACGTCCGCCAGGAGTTTCCCGCGCTACAGCAGCAGGTTTTTCTGGACTCGGCGTGCGTCAGCCTTACACCGCAACGGGCAGTCGATAAGCTTCGTACCTTTCTCGATATGGCGGCATATTGCCCTTCGGGATCTTCCACGCAACATCATCTCGCTATGGACGCCATGCGCAGTGCAGCGCGTCCGCAACTCGCCAAGCTCATTCACGCCGCCGAAAACGATATTGCCTTAGTTGAGAGCACCACGCATGGGTTGAATCTAGTCGCGAACGCGATTTCCCTGCAGCGCGGCGACCGGGTGTTGCTGTGTGATTTGGAGTTTCTTGAGGTCGCCATACCCTGGGCGCAGAAGCGCGACGAGCTGGGAATCGAGATCGACACCGTCGCTAATCGCAACGGCCGAATCCTGGTCGAAGATATTGAGGCGATGATCACCGATCGCACCCGCGTGGTTGCCATCAGTTCGGTGCAGTGGAGCAACGGCTTCCGCTGCGACCTCGATGCGCTATCGCGCCTATGCCGTGAGCGCGGAGTTTTCCTGATCGTCGATGCGGTCCAGCAACTGGGCGCGGTTCCGCTCAACGTGCAGAAAACTCCGGTGGATGCCCTCGCCTGTGGTGGGCACAAATGGCTGATGGCGCCCTTTGGCTGCGGACTTCTTTATCTCAGCCCACAATTCCGAGCCCAGGTAAAGCCGCCACTGGCCGGCTATCTCTCGGTCGCCGAGCCGGAGGGCGGATGGGGAACATACTTCCGAACGCCAAGCATTGTGCCGGTTCGTCCTTACGAGTTTGTGGACGGAGCGCAACGCTGGGAGACCGGCGGAACCGCGAACTATCCCGGTGCAATCGGACTGGCCGAGTCGGTCGCGCTCATCAATGACCTCGGCATCGACAATGTTGGTGAGTATGTTTTGTCGCTGACCGATCACTTGATGGACCGGCTGAATCAGCAGGGCGTACAGGTGATTACACCGGAGGACCGGCGTTGCCGTTCTGGCATCGTGACCTTCAGCGTGGGATCGGCGGAAGACAACAACCGGTTGACTAGCTTCCTGCAGGAGCACAAGGTGTTGGTTTCGGTGCGCTATACATCCGGAGTCGGCGGAGTACGAGTCTCCTGCCACTTGTTCAATAACCTCGACGACCTGGACCGGCTTCTCGAACTCACCAGTGCATTCCTGCAACGGCACGCCAAGGTGACGGTTTAGATGGCCGCCGACCCGGTAGCCCTTCCTGATCGCAGTGCCGACCTGATCGCGAACGAGGAAGGGCTGGAGCGCCAGCTCAGCGAACGCCAACTCAGTATGATCGCCATCGGCGGCGCGATTGGCACCGGCCTGTTTCTGGGCAGTGCCCTCGCCGTGCGCACCGCTGGGCCGGGCGTCATTCTTAGCTACATTTTCGCTTCCGGCATCGCACTCCTGCTGATGTATTGCCTGTCGGAGATGGCTGTGGCGCATCCCACTGCCGGCTCATTCGGCGTTTATGCCGACTTGTATCTGTCGCCGTGGGCAGGTTTCGTAGTGAGGTACACCTACTGGGCGGCGCAGTCGATCGCCATCGGCGGAGAAGCTGTGGCGGCTGCTATCTACACGCAATGGTGGTTCCCGCACACACCGGCTTGGGCTTGGGTGGTGGTCTATTCAGCGGTGCTGATCTTCGTGAACGCGCGCAGCGTGGGCGCCTTCGGAACATTCGAGTACTGGTTCTCGATGATTAAGGTGAGCGCCATCCTGGTGTTCATAATTCTAGGCATAGGTATTTTATTTGGTGTGCATCAGCAGCGGCCTATAGGGTTGGATAACTTCCGACTGAACGGCGGCTTTCTTCCTATGGGCTGGACCGGCGTGTGGCTGGCGCTGGCGTTCGTCATTTTCAGCTTCATCGGCACCGAGATTGTCGCGGTTACCGCAGGCGAGGCCAAGGACCCGGAGCGGTCCGTTCCGCGCGCCATGCGGACCATGCTGTTGCGGCTGGTCATCTTCTATGTAGGTGCGATGGTCATCCTGGTCGGCGTAATTCCGTGGACGCAGATTCAGCCGGGACAGAGCATCACGGTCAGCCCATTCGTGCGCGTCTTTGAAGTGATGCACATCCCGGCGGCTGCGCACATTATCAACTTCGTGGTGCTGACGGCGGCCGTTTCCGGAATGAACTGCAATCTCTACCTTGCGACCCGCATGGTGTTCTCGCTGTCGCGCGGTGGCTATGCTCCCGTGGTGCTGGGCCGTGTGTCAAAGAAGGGAACGCCTATTCCGGCGCTGCTGTTCTCGGCTGGCGGACTGGGCGCCGCCACGTTGCTGGCATTCCTGTTTCCCAGTTCGGCTTACGTCTACATGTTTGGCATCGCGCTTTTCGGCGGCCTGTTCGTCTGGTTCATGATCTTCGTTACGCATTTGAGTTTCCGCAAGCATTGGCGCCGACAGCACGGCCGTGTTTTACCGGTGAGGATGCCGCTGTTCCCGTTAACCACGATTGCGGGTGGCACGGCAGTGCTGGCCATAATCGTTTCCACCTGGTGGGTGGCGGGCATGCGCGTGACTATGGAATCAGGCATCCCGTGGCTGCTGTTTCTCACAGTCGTTTATTTCGTGTGGGGGCGGAATCGCGGACGTCTGGCCGAGTTGCGCGCAGCCAAGCGCAAGGCTGAGCGTCAGTCGCCGCTCCCATGATCCGCGTTGCTTTCTGCCGCTTGACATCTCGCACCGTATAAATCCCTCCGACATCTAATTCAGCATGAGTAGCGGTTTGGCAGTTTCGGTTCTTGACCTGGTGGGAATGCGCGCGGGAGAGCAGCCTGGCGAGGCGATTGCCCGTTCGGTCGACTTGGCGCAGCACGTTGAACAGTTGGGCTACCGGCGGTTCTGGCTGGCGGAGCACCACTCCATACCGGGATTGGCCTGTTCGGCTACTTCGGTTTTGATTGGGCAGGTGGCTTCGGCGACCAGGACGATTCGCGTGGGCAGCGGGGGAATCATGCTGCCGAACCACGCTCCCCTGGTGGTGGCCGAGCAGTTCGGAACGCTGGACGCCATGTATCCGGGAAGAATTGATCTGGGACTGGGTCGCGCCCCGGGCGGCGATTTTCAAACCATGCTGGCGCTGCGCCGCGATCAGAAGCAGAACGGCGATGAATTTCCAGAATTGCTGCATGAATTGCATACTTACCTTGGACCCGAGCAGCCCGGTCAGGTAGTGAAGGCGATCCCGGGGCAGGGAAGCAATGTCCCGATTACTCTGCTGGGTTCCAGCGACTTTAGCGCGCGGCTGGCCGCCCAGCTCGGATTGCCGTTCGCCTTTGCCGCTCACTTCGCGCCCGACGGACTGCTGGCAGCGTCACAGCTTTATCGCCAACTGTTCCGGCCGAGCGCAGAGCTGAAGACGCCGCATTTAATGGTTGCCGTGCAGGTGATCGCGGCTCAGACCGACGAAGCAGCGCAGCGGCTGTTTACGACACCACTACAAAGATTCCTGCGCCTGATACGAAATCAGCCGGTGGAGCTGTTGCCACCGGTAGATTCGATGGAACCGTTGTGGAGCGAGCGGGAGCGGGCTGCGGTCGACAGCCGGTTGAAATCTGCCATCGTGGGCTCCGACATTACTGTCAAGGCTGGCCTGGAGGCCCTAATCAGCGAAACCGGCGCGAACGAGGTCATCGTCGTTACCGACACCTATGACCATCAGCATCGGTTGCAGTCGTATGAACGCGTGATGAACGTTGCGGCTGGGATTCGCGCCGAGGACTTGGTCGGCTCGACTGCGCGTTAAGTCTTAGAGAGGCTGATCTAGAAATCAGGCTCGCTCCAACCGACGCTCAAGGACCGCAAACAAAATGAGGATGCCCAAACTTCTCGGGCATCCTCGGCCTCGGGCTTACTACTGTGTTAAAGGTACGGGGCGGCGCGAAATTCGGATTTCGGACCTGAGAAAAGATTTGTCCGACTTCTCCGTCCCGCAAGTTCGCAGGTTTCCACTCTGGTTCGCCCCCCCTCGAGATTTATGCACTATTGATGTGGCATTTACTCCTTTGTTAACCCATAGAGGCAAACTGGTAGTCGGCTGCATGACTTGCCCGTCATGAGCCGCCGGACTGGTGTTGATGGCCACACTTCGAACTGCAGCCGCACTTGATTCTTTAGGCCTGCAACCCGGCGGGCGCATCTCCCTTGACCGGCTCCCATTCACCAGTCAGGACGCAACCGCAGGCAGCGAAGATGAACTGCAAGCCGTCGTCATGGGTGGGGGCGAACACTGCGACCTGCCACTCAGCATTCGCGAGTCGCGTTTCTTCCGTAACATCGCCAAGCGCAGCGCTAGCGGCGAAGCACCACGCCGCACTTTACTTGAGCTGGAGTCATTCCTTAATGACACCACCGATGTGTGGGAGAACAGTTGGATTCGCTTTCCGGAAAAGCGGCTCAGCCCATACGCGCGACAGGTCTTTCAATCCGATCTGCAGGTGTTGCGGAATGGCATGGTTGGTGAACGCTCCGACACTGCGCGTTTTCGGCTCAGCGTGGACGGTGAGCCCTGGCTGCGCATTCCGATCAGCTATGCGCTGAAGGTTGCGCTGGCCGATTTGGTCGGAACCCAGCCGCATCTGCCCGAGCCGATGAGACGAGAGGCTGTCCGGCTGATGGGCCACTTCCTGAACGACAACACGTCGCCGGAGACCACGTCGTTCCACATTTTGAGCGGCGGTCAGCGATCGCTGGGCCAGCAGGTGGCGCGTGAGTCTGCGCGGCGCTTTCTGTTTACATCGCTGCTCATCTGCTGGGCGAATCTTCGTTTTGGGTTGCGCGAGGCCGGACAGCGCGCCCTGGTGTATCACGCGCCGGTGCCCTCGGTACATCAGGAGGAACTGTCGTCCTGCATTCCCGACTCGTTCTATCGCGAGCTTTTCATGAGCCCGTGCCTGTCAGGCTGGAGCGATGGCGAATCGAAGTACGAATACATGCACCTCTGCCACCAGGTGCTGAGCCGGAGCCAGCTCAACGCCGTCGCCAAGTTGCGCGAGGCGGGCATCATTGCCAACGACCTCATCGTGCTTCCGCGGCTGTCGAACGTGAGCCTGGCCAACAACGGTATTCACATCAGTATGGGCAGCCGGTCGCTCGACCGCCGGTTGCGCAGTCATGACGGCGCGCCACTGCACTTTGAGAAGCGCCTTGGCGACCTTGCCATCAAGATCTACGAACATTTTCTGACGCTGTTCGTCGGAATCTACACCGCGGCGCCGTCGCGTATCGGCTTCACTCAGTTTCATCCTGAGCGCCTGCTGTCGTTCCTGCCGCATGAACTTGACTTCACTCATCTGCGGCTCCTGTGGCGTGAGTGGAAGGAAAAGGCGCAGTTGAATGCCTGCGGACATGCCCTGACTCCCTACGGCCCTCACTGGCTTGACCACATCATCGCCAAGCTGTTCCGGTTGCGCGGTGACTGCGTTCCCGACGCACGTCTGCTGACTTATCCCGTGGCGTGGCTCGCCACAGAACATGCATCGGCGCTGGACGGGAACGAGGGGAATATCCGGCGACTGTCGCGTGAACTGGATGAGCTGGGAATTGTCGATCATCGTATGTCGTTTTACATGCCGCTACGGCTGCGCGAACAGGGGCGAGACGGCTATTCCGGCTTCGAAGCTCGCTATTACAGCCTGTTCCCCAGCTACGACCAGGACATGGCCCCGGCGGCCAGCCTGCAGCAGTTTCTGCTGGCTCTGTCGTATCGCATGGCGCTCGAGGGTGAGATTTCCCATGAGGACGTTCCCGACGATGCGACTTCGGAGAGCGAGCGGCGTCAGCCGTTCTTCTTCTCCGCGGCTGGATTGCCTGCATTTTACGTGCACCGGGATTCGCGCAATCAACTGCTGCGCGCCATTCTCCTGAACTGTAAGAAGACGCGCACCAGCCGCCGCCATCCTGGCTATTTTCGAGTTTCAATTCGCGACTACCGGCGGGCTTTGCTGGAATACCTTCGCCAAACGGCAAGCGACCTGGCCGACGGCATGAATGTGCAGCCCACGCTGGCCGATCTCGCCCTCCGCTGCGAAGACCATGAACAGGAAGCTGGTCGCCGCCTGATCAAAGACATCGTCGGCAACACCGCCAAGAACGCAATGCACATGGAATCACGCGAATTCAATCGCACGACGGAGGAGTTCTATCGGGAAGGACTCCGTTGCCGCAACTTGCGGGAGGCATTTGGTCACTTGCAGGAGGACGTTCGGGAACTGAATCGAACGGACTGTGAGGAAGTGCGGCGCTGTCTGCGTTACGGGGTGCGCATCCACGACACCAGGCAATTCCTGACCAATGTAGAGGAGCGAACCTTGCGCGACGAACTGTCGGAGCATGAAATCGCGGCACTGGTGAACCTGCTGTTGGTCCTGGTGGTACGAGACCGTGAGGAATGCAGCGAGAAACCTTCATGACCCAACTCGCACACGAATACATCGATCGTGCTACGGGCAGTGTGGTGCCCGAGCAGTTGCTGGGCAACGCGGTGGTGAGTGCGTTGTATTCGCCGGCATTAGAAAGAGCTCCTCTGCTGACGCGGCTGGCCTCAAGCCGCTACATGTCGCGCGTGCTGGGCTACTTGAACTACGACAATATGCTGTCGGCACGGGCCACCGGCATGATGAAGTTCCTGCGTGAGTCGGGAGTGCAGCTCTCCGAATTCGTGGGCAATCTGTCGGAGTACGATACCGCCCGCAAGATCTTCGAACGCCAGATTCGTTACTGGAATTGCCGGCCGTTGCCAACGAATCCGCAGGCCGTCGTTTGCCCCGCTGACGCACGGGCGCTGGTCGGCTCCATGGAAGCTTCTTCCGGCCTGTATGTGAAGCAGAAGTTCTTTCTCTTCCCCGAGCTGCTGGGAGAAGGCTGCCCGTGGCAGCGTTCCTTCGAGGGCGGCGATTACGCAATCTTCCGTCTTACTCCGGAAAAATATCACTACACTCATCTACCGGTGTCGGGCCGCGTACTGGATTTCTACGCTGTCGACGGTTGCTACTACCCGTGCAATCCCAACGCCGCGGTGCAGCTGGTCACACCTGTTTCAAAGAATCGACGTGTGGTGACCATATTGGAGACTGACACGCCCAATGGCTCCGGCGTAGGGCGGGTTGCCATGATTGAAGTGGTGGCCCTGATGATTGGACAAATCGAACAACGCTACAGTGAGCAGCGTTACGAGAACCCGCAGCCCATCGATAAGGGAATGCTCTTGCGGGTCGGCGCTCCCAAGGCACTATTCCGTCCGGGCAGCAGCACGGTCGTACTACTGTTCCAGCGTGGTCGCGTGCGGTTCGCTCGCGATCTGATAGCCAACCAGCAGCGACGCGGAGTCCATAGCCGATTCTCGGTAGCGCTGGGAGAGTCGATGGCGGAAACCGATGTCGCCGTGCGCTCTTTGCTGGCCAATCCCGTGGAGGATGAATCATGCTGAACCTCGGCTTCGTTGTGGCACTGGCGCTTGGGTTTCTTGCCCTGGAAGTGTGGGGTGCACGAACCCTGCCCGCCGAGCGCTGGCAGATGCTGGCGGCAATTCCGCTGAGCAAAGCCGAAGACGGCTCGTGGCGTGGGCTGAACCTCACGTTTTACGGTTTCTTCAGTGCGACCGGAATCGCCTTCGGCATGGCGATCCTGCTGTTGCTGCTGGCATCGGTCGGACTGCCGGTGACTTTCGGAATTTCTCTGGCGCTGCTGATCTTTCTGTTGTGCATCCCGGCATCTCGGGTCATCGCGGGGCTGGTGGAAGGTAAGCAGAATACATTCACGGTGGCAGGCGCAGCCTTTGTTGCGACCCTGGTTTTGCCGCCGTTGATGCTTGCGATTCGGGTCCCGGCCGCGAACTTCTTACATTACGACATTCCAGTGCTGCCAATCTTCGCGGCCGCTGCGATCGCCTATGTGCTGGCCGAGGCCATCGGCCGTCTGGCGTGCCTCAGCTTTGGATGCTGCTACGGCCTGCCTTTGCGCGACGCTCACCCGGCAATCGCGCGTCTATTCCACAAACACAACCTGGTGCTGCACGGGGCTACGAAGAAGGCGGCCTATGCGTCCGGTTTGGCTGGGCAACCGCTGATCCCGGTGCAGGCTATGACGTCGGCGATCTTTGCGCTTTCGGGGCTGTCTGGGATCGCCTTGTTCCTGACGAGCCACTTCCGGCTGGCGGCGCTGCTGCCGATTATTGCGAGTTGGGGATGGCGCGCCTGCTCGGAGTGCCTGCGGGCCGACCATCGCGGGTCGTCGCGGATCTCGGCCTACCAATGGATGGCGATCTTTTCGCTTATCTATCTGAGTGCTTTCCTGTCGCTGACGCCGGGGAATTCCGTGAGCGCACCCAATCTCACGGCTGCATTTGGGTACATGAGTTCTGGCTGGGTGATTGGCGTGTTGCAGCTTTTGTGGGTCGGCCTGTTTGTCTATTACGGTCGCAGCCGGGTTACAGCTTCCACGCTGAACTTCCACGTCGTTTCCGAGCGCACCTAGCCGCCCCATCATGAACGGCTTTGCGTTCCAGCCCGGCGCTCGCTGGGAAATGGGAAAAACCTACGTCGTCCAGCGCCCACGCGCCGGTGGAGGATTCCGGGCTCACTTCCGGGGCAAAACAACGCATAGTATAAAGTTTAAAGGACGTTAGTACTGGCGAATCTTCTACGAGAGCCCGTGGCTGCTGAGCAAATCGAAAACTTAATCCTGGGAACCGGCCCCTCCGCTATTGCTGCCGCATTTGCTCTGCGTCGCCTGGGCGTTCCTTTCGAAATTCTGGATGTTGCTTTCGACCTGGAGCCTGAAAGAGAAACGCTGGTGCAGAAGCTCGCGGCATCCGATCCTGGGGCGTGGCCGCAGGAGTTCATCCCGGAGTTGTTTCCCCCACCTGTGACTTCGGCGCGAGGCGGCGTTGAGAAACGGTTGTACTTTGGTTCCGATTTTCCCTACCGGCGGCCCGAAGTTCTTTCCTGCGCAACTACCGACTGCACCGTCGATCTGTCGCATGGACTGGGAGGATTCGGCAACGTCTGGGGTGCTGCGACTCTGCCGTATGCCGATCATGACTTGAAAGGCTGGCCGATCTCGTCTGCCGATCTGGCTGATTCCTATCGCAATCTGGCCGAGTTTGTGCCGATGAGCGCAGAACGAGATCGGCTGCGGGGTTTCTTCCCACTGTACCGCGAACATACGAGTCCATTGCAGCAGTCCGAGCAAACGCGTGCCCTGCTGAATTTCCTGGGCACTCACGATTCCACTATGCAGAGTGCTGGCATTTCGTATGGACGCTCGCGGATTGCGGTCGATTCCACCGGAGGGGCTACGAGCTGCCGCTATTGTGGCCACTGCCTGGATGGATGCCCTTATGGTTCCATGTTCAACCCACGACTGCTCGCCCAGAGGCTTGAGCAGGAGGGAATCAAGATTCATAAAGGACTCTATGCGCTGGAATTTTCGGAAGAACCGAACGGTGTAGTCTTGTCGACCGCCCATGTTCGAGATGGGTCGCTGCGAACCTTTCGCGCGAACCGGCTGTTCGTCGGGCTGGGAACGCTTTCGACGACTCGCCTCATCGCCAGATCGCTGAAGCTGACTGGGAAGCCGATCCGTATACAGGACAGCCAGTATTTTTTCTTTCCAGTTCTGTCTTATCGCAAAGCTCACGACGTGACGGTCCGTTTCACGCTGGCCGACATCTTTCTCGAAATTCTGAATTCTGAAGTTGCCCAGGACTATGTCCACTTTCAGGTTTATGGTTTGAGCGAGATGTTCCGAGATACGCTGAGGGCGATGTTTCCTGCACCGCTGCGCACTCAGTCCCTGCTTCGCTTCATCGAGAGCCGCTTCTACCTGTTCCAGGGATTTCTCAATTCGGCGGATTCGGGGCATCTGGAACTCACAGTGATGTCCTCGGCCGATGCGAAAGACCAGATGCATGTCCGCGGCGTCCTCAATCCTGAGTCGATGCGGGTGGCGCGGCGCGCGAAGGGGTCTTCTGCGCAAGAATCTGGCCAAGTTCGGATTTGTTCCTCCATTGCAACTGGCCATGGTCCCCCCGGGGCGAAGTTTTCACGCAGGTGGTAGTTTTCCCATGGGAAAGCAGAACACGCTTTTCGGGTCTGACTTGCTGGCTCGCCCCGCCGGATTGAGTCGTGTGCACTTGCTGGACGCCAGCAGTTTTCCTTCGATTCCAGCCACAACCATCGCTTACACCTCTATGGCGAATTCCGACAGGGTGGTCAACGAGACTTTCAGGCACGGGTTCTTACAGCACAGCTGACCGTGGAAATTCCCGGCCACTTGCGCCGTCGACGGGTTTGCGGTTGCGTGGTGAAGTCCGTCGACTGTTTTAGTCGGATGGAAGGAAGCGATTCGGCGGGATGCTGAGACGACCCGGGACCGGCAAACCATTGCCAGTCCCGGGGTCGGTTGTTGCCGTTCAGTTACCGCATTTCGGCGGGCCGCCCAGCGGGTTGTAGTCGAACATGTTGTGCGGTTCCATGTCGAAGCCTGCCCAATGGACCAAAGTGACACCGGTGCGATTGCCGTTGCCGCGTTGATTGTCGGCGTCGGTGGGTTCGTGGTGCACCGAAGAGATGTACCACAAGACGATTCCATCGCCGGTTCCGCCGATGGGTTCGTCGTTGAGATACGACAGTAGATAATCGTCAGGCGAGTACCAGGTATAGCGCCAGTTGTTGTGGCCGCTGCCGCTGCCATCTTCGCCCGGGTTATCGTTGGTCAGGTATTCATCGTGTTGCGTCCACATCTCCTTGTCCTGCGAACGCTGGGAGAACCTGCCTGTACCGGTGCGATCGCCGGGCTCGAACTCATAGCCCATAAGGTGCCCGTAATCGTTGGTTTGGCTTGCACTCTGAATCATCACGCTGCTGAATTGCAGTGGGTTCCAGTCAATGCTCTGCTCGTTGGTAATCGGCAGATCGGAATCGGTCGCGATGTAACCCTGCGAATCTTCGACGTGAACGAATTGGAACGCCTGGTTGTCCAGGCGGTCAAAAAGCTTGGTGCTTACCCTCCAGAAGGGATTGTGCACGTGAGGCTTCGACTGTCCACCAGGAAGGTTGTAGCCGGTCGCACCATCGCGGAAGCTGATGCCGCCGTCTTCATGGAAGGTGTACTGGATGATGTAGTCGTAATTGAAGGCGTCGTAGACGGCCCAGACCACGACGTCGTGGATGCGCCGGCGCACGTGGTTGCCCGGTTCCTTGCAGAGCCAGCCCACGCCGGCTTCACGGCATTCGACCGCGACCTTGGGAACGGTGTCGCGCACGTAAACATTCCCGTGCTGGGTTCGCAGATAGACCAGCGCGCCGTTCTGCGTCGGCAGGTCGGCGGGGTCCATTTGGTCCATACGATCGTTGCCAAAGGACATGTCGTAATAGGTGTGGCTGCGATCGTCATAGGGGACGAACATGTCCGCCAGGCCGGCGCGCTTGATGATGTATTGCTTGGAAGTGAACTGCGCCGCTTGTATTCCAACATCGACCAGCGTGAGGCCTTTCATGCCCTGGTTGACCAATCCGAATCGCCAACTTGAGTCGGGATAGTCGATGCGCAAATAGAGGTCTTGTTGCAGGTAAATGCCGACTGCATCTTCCTCGGTCACCTGGCAGCCTTGGCTGCTGATGATGATGCGGTCAGTGGCCTGGGCTGCGGGAACGATCAGGAAGCACAACACTAAGGCTGCGCTGCTGACGGCGAGAAGATGTCCGTGCCGCTTCCACAGCCGTTGAACAATCGGCAAGCTTGCGGATAGCGCGAGCGCAGAAATCGTCAAAAGGAGCAGTGGAAAAGCCAAAGAGACAGATGCATAACTCATGGTTGTGTCGCCTCGTGGTTTTGTCGTAGTGAAGGAAGGGGCGAACCGGAGGTGCGCCAAGCCAGACCCCAAGTCCCGGCGAGGGCATAGTAATACTATTCTTGGAATTGGCAACCTAATTCGTGCAAGCCAGAAGTAAGCCGTTTGGGAGTCGAGGACGGAGCGGTGGCGCAGAGGTCCAACGCCAACGACGAAGCCATCGGGGAAGAAGAGGAGAGATCTTGAAGGGAAGAAGTATGGTGCGCCCGGAGAGATTCGAACTCCCGACCTAATGCTCCGGAGGCATTCGCTCTATCCAGCTGAGCTACGGGCGCACTCCAAAAATTATACACGCGACCCCTATCGCGATGGCTATCGACACTTCCCTGAGAAGCCGGTTCTGCCAAAAAGGATGATTGTCAGAAGTGAGGGGCTGCGAGTGGATCTCGCACAGAATCGCTTTTTGAAGCGCGGCCCGAGACGCCTTTGCGGAGACACTTTCTCCTAATATTTCAGGCTGGCACTCGCTACGGCCCTGAGCTGGACTTCTGGTCACCCTGTGACTGGATCGACACACCTGCGTCCCGGGTTCAACCGGTGCGAATGGATCTCCACGCGTTAAATGACCCCCCATCCGAACACGCAATACTAGGAGTTTTCCTAGGTGACATATTCGGAAAGAACACCTATGGTTGCCACAGGGACATCTGTGCAGTTCGCGCTGGTAGCGGTGTTTGCAGATGTTAGAAGCGTATCTCAATCGATTTTCAGCGACAGCGTGCAACTTTGGTGTGAGTTTGCCGTGGAATCTCACATTACCACTTCTGAAAGGTCGACAGCGGCCCGTAGACTCGGAACATAGGGTGCGGGTTTACTGCTCCTAAATTCCCAAGCAAGCTGTTCTTAAGCTTTGAGGGCGTGCGGCTGCTACGACTTCTGCCGAACGCCAGCACGATAAATCACTCGCACTTTAACCGTTGGTTTGAAGAGGAGAAATTAAGAATATGAGTAAGCGCAACATTACCCTCGCGTACATGGCCAGTTTAGTTGTCTTGACCGTATCGTTCAGCGTTGTAGCAGCGGCTCAGACACAGAAGGTCCAGGGCATCATCAAAGGTCGTAGCGGCAATACCATGACTCTTCAAACCGCCGACATGCCGAAGCTCGTCGTTCTGCTCAACGACGACACCGATGTGGGCCAGGTCACAGGCATGTTGAAGGCGCGCAGTAAGCAGATGTCGATGGCTGCTCTTATCCCCGGCCTGCCGGTGCAGGTGGAAGGCACCATGAACGACCAGAACCAGCTGGTGGCCAAGACCGTCCGCTTCAAGGGCGATGATTTGAAACAGGCCCAGGCCATCCAGGCTGGCGTGCACGAAACTGCTAAGGCAGCCGCTGCCAACGAGGCTGAATTGAAGCAGCAGGCGGACGCGCTAGCCGCGCAGAACGCCGCGCTGAAAGAACAGCAGGCCGCCATTTCGGAAGCTGACAAAAAGATTGCTGCCAACAAGGCCGCGATCGCCGCCAACAGCGCTCGCTTTGGCCAGATGGATGACTATTACATCCTTGACGAAGTAACGGTTCTGTTCGGCAACAACAAGACCAAAGTTGACCCGCAGTACATCCCTCAGTTGACCGCGCTGTGTGAGAAGGCCAAGGGCTATAACGGCTACATGATCCAGGTTAAGGGCTACGCTTCCTCTACGGGCAGTGCTGCCGTCAACCAGAAGCTCAGCGAAGAGCGTGCCGCCAACGTGACCCAAATCGTCACGCAGCAAGGCCACATTCCCTTGACCAACATGCTGGCTCCGGGCGCGATGGGCGAAAGCCGCCAGGTGGGCACCGACAAGACGGTTGAAGGTCAGGCGCAGAACCGTCGCGTCGTGGTTCGCATCCTGCAGAACAAGGGCATCGCCGGAACACAGGGCGCACCTGCAAACCAATAACCCTCAATAGGCAAATGGCCGGGAAGGGACCAACCCTCCCGGCCATTCGTTTTGGACGAAACAGGCACTAGTTTTCGGGTCTGGCTCAAGTGCTGCCCGCCTCCAGCCCGATTTACGTCGCCTGAACTGACCGCCGGCATGTGGAATGTGAGTTGACGACTAACGAGAGAAGCGGTCAATCAACAGACCGTGCCTCAGCCCGCGATCGCTGACCGACAAGCTGTCTTTATCCAGTTTCTCCATCACGGTCTTAACGATGCAGGCGCCGGCGAGGATTACGTCGGCTCTTTTGGGTTGCAGGCCGACAATTTTGCGGCGATCGTCTGTCGACTGCGACCGATAGAGTTCGATCTGCCGCTCGACCTCACCGCGTGAGATCTGCGAACCCTGAATAACGTTAGGATCGTACTTGGCCAGTGCGTGTTTGACCGCGGCCATGTTGGTGATCGCTCCTCCCATGCCAACCAGTTCGTCAGGGCGAGCTTCGCCGTTTAGTCGAGCGAAATCGGTGGCAAGGGCGTCCATGGCTGCGCGCAGTTTCTCGGGGCCCACTACGCCACCGAGGCCGTACTGCTCGGTGTACCGAACCGCGCCAATGTTAAGACTGAAGCGTTCGCGCACTTCCGCCGCCTGGCCGAACGTGAACTGGGTGCTCCCACCGCCGGTGTCGAAGATGGCCAGCGAACCTTTGCCCAAGGTGAGACCAGACTTAACCGCCAGATAAGCCAGCCGGCCTTCCTCTTCGCCGGAAATAATCTCGATGCGAACCCCGCAGCGCTTTTCGACCTCGTCGATGAACTGTTGGCTGTTGGCGGCAGTTCGCATACCCATGGTGCCGACTGCGGCGATCGCGGCTGCGTCATGCTGGCGCGCTTCCGCCACCATCGCGGAAATGGCAGCAACCGTCCGCTCCATGGCCTCGGCTCCGATTTTGCCGGTTTCTTGCAAGCCCTCGCCCAGACGGGAGACGTCGGCGCGATCGTCGATGGTTTGCCAAGTGCCATCGTCGCGGCGCTCCGCCAGGTGAAACTTCACCGAATTCGTGCCCACATCGATGACAGCGTACGTTGGCATTGCAGGCTCCTAGCTCTCCATGCCGACCAGACTCTTGAGGCCGCGTGGGTAGCTGATGTTCTTGTACCCTCCCAGTCCTAGGTTGCGGACCGCGGCAATCACGCGTGCCGGATCTTCCAACTCAAGAGCGACCGTGCGTGTTTTGGTTCCATCGGCCACAACGTCCGTCATCTCTGCCATGCATCCTTCAATCTTGTAGCGGGCCCGCTTCTTGTGAACTTGCACGACGTGCAGATGCCGGTCCGGCTCAACCAGTTCAGCGAGAAACTGCTCGAAGGTGTAGGCTTGGCGTTCAACTGTACCCACGGTTAATCCGAGCGCGTGGAAGACATCCTTCACCTGAGCGGCGGGCAAAGGAAAGCCGGCCTTCATCACCGGCTTCCACTGTTCCAGACCGTCGGCGTTCACTTGTTCCAATGCTTTGATGTCCATCAGGGAATCGCGAACCTTGACGTTTTCGTCGGTCGAGGTCGAGAGCAGATACGTCTCATCGCTCTCCACCACGTCTTCCGGAGTGAGTGCGGCGAAGCGCGCGTCCGCCTCGCCGAAGCTATCACCAAAAGCCCGCCATTCCCAGCGGGGAATAATCTCTGCCATACCACACCTCCGCCGGGCGAAAACCAAGCGCCCGGTCTCTTCCGCAATCGCTCGCGTTTAGCTATTCGTGGCTCTGCGGTTCGTTGCCCTTAAGGCGATAGACCATGGCGGTCTTGGTAACGCCTAAGGCAAGCCAGTCCTGCACTGCCCGCTGCAAGGACACGTAGAACTGCGCTACCAGCTTCTTCTGCTTGTCGGTTTCAGCGTTGATATCGTCGAATTTCAATTGGAAGGCGAATTCGCCCACCAAAGGCAGATGCTCTCCGCGGGTGCGCCACAGGCCAATGTCGCACTTGCCGACGAGACCCTTACCGAAGTCCAGCTGCCCCAGCGGCAGCAATACTTCCTCGACAATGCCGCCGTTCACCAGAGTCACCTTCTCGCCTTCCGACTTCACCAGGGGTGCGAGCGCCGGAAAGACGCGGCCCAGGGTGGTCATGGAGAGTCGATCGCTCTCATGCATCTGGCTCTGGCCAAACTGGCAGTTATGGGAGTAGAGGATGCGATATCCCCCTACCTGATCTTTCAGCGGGAGCACTTCCGCTTTGAACTTGATGCGATAGGCGCCGGCAATGTGCGGGCGCACGTCCAATTCCGTCGCTGACTTTTCGTCAGGATGACGAAACTTGAAGACGATTTCCGGATCGCCTGCCGGGAAGCCGTCTACGTAAGCGATTCGCCGCCGCAGAATGAAGGCGTTGTTGTACAGGCGGAAGTCGGGCGTATCGCCGAAGACGATTTCACGGATCTGCGGCCGCAAACCAGACTCCCGGTCCGCGACAAACCCAACGCCTACTTCCTTCGCCGTCCGTTGTACCAGCTTGCCAAAGTCACGGAAGGACTGAACCGAGGTGAAGCGATCGGGCTTCAGGATGAGCTTGGCTTCCAGGTATTGGATGCGATCGAGGGGAGCGCCGTCCGCGTACGTCGCTGCGGTGGAGATTGCGGCTGCCGCCGCGGGGGGTGCTGGCTTGGGCTGCTCAACCTGATGTTTCTTCTTACTCTTGTCCTTGATCTTGTCTTTGCTCTTGCCCTTGTGCTTCGCTTCTTTGCTCTTAGCTTTGTCCTTGGCCTTGGCGCCTTTGCCCTTGGCGTTCTTGCCCTTATCTTTAGCCATGACACACCCCTCCGTGATCGGTGTCGCGAGTCACACTTCAAATTTCAATGCGTGAAGATAGACTAGTCGTTACCGGCATGGGCCTGCTACTAGCATTTTTCCTAGGGAAGAGAATCAACCGGAAGCGGAGAGCCATTTGCCGGTCGTCACAGTTGAAGGAAAATACAGCATGACCAGTACACGAATGGACATCTGGCTTTGGGCCGCAAGGTTCTTCAAGACTCGCGCCTTGGCCAAGCGCGCCTGCGAAATCGGCAGAATTCAGTCCAATGGCCACCCTGCCAAGCCTGCTCGCGATGTTCGCGTAGGCGACATGCTGCATGTGACGAACGACGCTGGGGACTTTGAGATAGAGGTGCTGCTGCTCAGCGAGTCGCGAGGTCCGGCTGCGGTAGCGCAAACCCTCTACCGCGAAACCGAAGCCAGCCGGGAGTTGCGGCAAAAGGTGGCCGAGGAGCGCAAAGCGATGCGGGCGTCCGACGCTCCGCCCCAAGGCAGGCCATCAAAGCGCGACCGCCGCCGGATCATCCAATTCCGCGGCCGAAGCTGAGCGGCTTCACCTCTCCAGCTAGAAGATGAACTTAGCGCCCAACTGCAAGATACGTGCCGGGTGGGCGATGCCAATATAGAGGAATGAGCTGTTTCCCAGGCAGCTTGGATCGCCCGCGGAGTTGTTCGCGCCGGCAAAGCAGTTGGCGGCATTGGTGCCTGACGAGAAACCGTTGTAAGCAGCCGAACCTGCGTCGCCACCAACCGGCCCCCATTCCGTGTGGTTGAAGATGTTGAAAGCTTCGGCGCGAAATTCGAACGCCGCTCTCTCGCCAATCGCAAAATGCTTGAACAACGCCATGTTCCAGTTGTTGTAGCCGGGATTGCGCAGGGAATTACGGCCCGAATTGCCGAAGGTCAGACCCTGGGGGGCGGCGAATGCTCCCGGGTTAGCAACCAGCGGCCCGTAACCACCCGCCCCATACGGTACGTTAGGAATGTTCTGCGTGGGACTTCCGATGAGGTCGACGTACGAGCCGGCCGTGATGCTGCTGGGATTTCCCGATCCCGCGTTGTCCGAGTAAGCCCCGCCATTCACCGCCGAAAACGGCGTGCCGGTTTGGAAGGTGGTGATACCCGACAACTGCCAGCCGCCGAGGAACGTGTGGATCTTGCCTGGTGCCTTGAAGAAGGGCAAATCGTAAACGTAGCTGATGTTCAGCATCTGGCGGATATCGAACGACGAACTGGCGCGATTGGCCGCCAGATCATAGGCGTTCAGAGCGCCCACGTCGTAACGGGAAGAAGCGTCGTCGATCGAATGACTCCACGTATAAGCTACGCTGAACTGGAATGCGCCGACCGTACGCCTCGCCGAAGCTTGGAATGCGTTGTAGGTCGAGGAAGCGCCATTGTCCAGGCGAGTGACGGCCCCGATGCCGGAGTACGGTCGGAAGGGATCGGGACTCAATCCGCAAGCCACTTGCAGATTGTTGTAGGCCTGCCCCACGATAGGAACGCCAGTCTGGGTGAACGCAGGCTGATAGTTGCTAGCCGAGTTGCAGATGTCCGAGGTGATTGGCTGTCCGGGCTGAAAGGGATCTTGTGACAGAGGAATAGTGTGCACCTGGTTGGAGTCGTACTGCTGGCCAAGGTGCGTGCCTTTGCTGCCGACATATGACAGCATGACGACCGTGCTCTTGGAGAATTGCTGCTGTACGTCAAAGTGCCATTGCTGCACGTAAGGCCAAATGGCGTGGTTGGGGATCGAATAGAAAGACAGCGGGAAGAGAACTGACGTGGTTCCACCTCCGTTGCCCAGATTGCCGTAGCCGGTCACGTTATATTGCGAGACGGTTTGTATAAGCGGGGAGGACTGGCCCTCCATGCCTTCGGTGTTGGCTTCATTGCCATTGGTGTGCTCGAAGAAGATGCCATACCCGCCGCGAATCGCCGTGGTGCCTTTGCCGGTCGGATCCCAGGCGAAGCCAACGCGCGGTGCGGGATTGAACAGGTGGCCGCTCATGCAGCCAGCCGGTACTCCATGGACGCCGCACTGCACCAGTCCGTCATAAGGATTGCCGCTGCCCGGAATCAGCGCCCCGGCAAAGCCGGTGACCGCGCCACTGACGTCAATTTGCGGGGCGTCGGCAGGATTGTAGACGTTGGGGTCCCAGTTGTACGCCTGATGATATTTGTCGCGGTAAGTGCCAAACATGCTGACCCGCAACCCGAGGCTCAACGTCAGATTCGGCGTGGTGCGCCAGTCATCCTGAAAGTAAGGCTCAAGAATCTTGTAGCGGTTATAAAACTTGATATTGGTGCTGGCCTGGGTGAACTGCGCGACGTTGCCTTGCAGCAAATCAGCGAAGGAATTGCCCGTGCTGAACGTGGATGTCGGGCTGAACGCTAGCGAACCGTTCACCAGTTGACTGCTCAGCTCATTCTTCTGAGCAGCGACATAGTATGCGCCGAACTGCAGGTTATGCCGGCCGATGCTCTTGCTGACGTTGTCGCGGTAGGAGTATGTCGGATTGGCATTGTACGGACCTTCCGGCCACTCACCGTTGGGATCTTCATAGAACGTTCCGTAGGCGGCGTTGCCCGAGAGGTTGATTGCCGGCAGCTTTCCTCCTGCTCCATTGTTGAAAAAATAGCTCATCGGAAAGTTCGCCGGCCGCTGCCACGCGGTGGTGTCCGGATATCCGGTGGAACCGAAGGTAATGTGGTCGGTGGTGTAGCTGGCCACGAACTCGTTTACCAGGGTTGAGGACGGATTCCAGATGACGCGGGCCACGGCGCTGACCGCCGGGCCGTTGAAATTGGTTTGCACCGTCGGGAAACTGCTGCCGGTGTAAATGGAGGTGGGCGTGATGGTGTCCCACGAGTCGTGGGTATAGCGGAACATGGCCCGAACCTTGGTTCCGAAATTCTGATCGACACGCAGCAGTTCTTCGCGCCAGTTCGTGGGCTGGGTGGGCGATGCGTTATAGAGCGCTGCGCCGGGAACGCCCGCGTTCGCGATGGGAATCAGCGGCAACAATGCCTGACCAACCGTGGTGAGGGGAACAACATTGTTCGGGTAAGGATTGTTGGTCCCGGGAATATGCGGGCAGTCGGGGTTGGCCGCCAATCCGCCCGGGTTGGAGCACACGTCGTTAAAGTTGCCTGCGCGCTCGGCGGCCGAGGGAACGTTTACATTGAAGACCTGCCCGGGAACGCTTTCTTTGCGCCACTCCTGCGACCAGAAGAAGAACGTCTTCGTTTTGTCGGAGTTGTAGTGGTTGGGAATGTAGATGGGACCGCCAAGGGTGTAGCCGAAATCGTTTTTGTGATAGGGCGGCACGGTTGACTCGAAGTAGTTCTTGGCGTTGAACGCCTCGTTCCGAACGAACTCGTACACGTCGCCATGGAATTGGCTGGTGCCCGACTTGGTTTCTACTTCGACGGTGCCGGATCCGTTACGACCATACTGCGCGCCGTAGTTTGAGGTCAGCACTTTGACTTCGGCGATGGCATCGATACTGGGATAAACGTTCAGCGACGTGTTGCTGCCGTTATCCATGTTGTCGCCGCCGTCGAGCTCCCAGTTGTTGTACTCGGTGCGGCCGCCGTTAAAGCTGAAGGCGACGTTGCCATTGATGCCGACTGTGCCCTCGTCCTGCCCACTTTGGTTGCTTACGCCGGCCACCAGAGTTGTCAGCTGGGTGAAGTTGCGGCCGTTCAGTTCCAGTTGCGAGATCTGCTTGCCGGTGATGACGCCGGAGAGCTCAGAAGACTGGGTTTCCACCTGGCCCACCTGCCCACCCTCAACCGTGACTTCCGTTGACTGCCCGCCAACTTCGAGAGTGGCGTCGGCACGGGCCTTCTCCGCGACCCGCAAGACGATGCCATTGGCGCGGTATCCCTTAAATCCGGGAGCGCTGATAGCCAGGTTGTAGTTGCCGGGAGGGAGCGCACTCACCAGGTATTCGCCGTCATTGTTGGTCTGGGTCACGCGATTGATGCCACGCTCCGGGCTGCTGACCGTCACTTGCGCCTTGGCCACAATAGCGCCGCTGGCATCACGCACGGAACCGGTGAGCTGGCCTGTTTCCTGGGTCAGGGCAAAGCTGGCGAACAATAGACAGGTGAGAAGGATCCAAAGTGCGGACTTCATAACGAACCCTCCGGAATGACAATGAGACGGGCCGGCCTGACCGTCTGGGCTACGAGACCGCGTTGGAGAACGCCGCGACCCAAGAAGCCTGTGCTACTTATTAAAACGTTTTAAATAAGAACTCAAGGCGTTTCTGCTGTCAATAATAAAAATCGCAACTACGCACGAAAATGTGGAAAAAATGTTTCACACAATCTGACTTGTGGTGCTATGGTGTTGCTGCTTGCCACCCAAGAACCAAAAGTCGGCAACCCTGATGGACGTAGCGCGAGCCAGTGGATACTCCGCTTCGTCGGTTTCAATCGTTTTAAACCGGGCTCCTTTGGCGGCGAATCTTAACCCTCGTACCCGCCGCAAGATAGAAGAAATTGCCGAGCGGCTGGGCTACAAGCCGCATGCCTTCGCCCGCTCACTGCGCACTCAGCGCAGCAACACCATCGGCGTCATCGTGTTCGATATGTCCGATCCCTTTTGCACGCTCATCCTGCGGGGGATCGACAAGCATTTCCAGCCGGCAGGATTCTTGCCGATCGTGATGGACGCGCACAACGACCGTGACCGCTTCGAGCGTTATTTGGAACTGGCCGAAGAGCGCCGGGTGGAAGGCCTGGTGGTGGTGGCGAACTGGCTTTTTGTCAGCATTGATGCGCTCAAGCAGTTGGCGCAGGACCGGCTCCCCACCGTGATCGTAGGGCGTGACCTGCATCGCTCCGGGGTTCGTTCCGTCCTGGTGGATAACGAACGCGGCGGGTACATGGCTCTCCGCCACTTGTATGAGCTGGGACATCGCAAGGTGAACTTCCTGCTTGGTCCCAAACAGCTCTCCGACAGCAGCCGGCGATGGGCGGGAATGCAGCGCTTCGCAACCCAGGCCGGGCTCGAGATCAAGCGGTCTCGAGTATTGCAGTTGCCGGGACTGTCGGATCCGCTGACCGGGTTCAGCTCGGGAGCGGAACTTACGGGACAATGGCTCCGCAAGGGCCAGCGTCCAACGGCCATTGCCGCCTTCGACGATATGACGGCTTTGGGGGCGATTCGCGGCTTAAGCAACCATGGACTGAGCGTACCGGCCGATTGCTCGGTGATCGGTTTCGACGACGTGCCGATGGCTGAGCTTCTTACCCCTGGATTGACGACCATCCGCCAGCCGATGGAGTTGATGGGGAAGTATGCGGCTGAGCTTGTGGGAGCTCAGATCGGAAAGGGTAGCCTGCGTAAGCCGGCGGATGCGCTAAAACTGATGGAGCCTGAGTTGGTGATACGCCAGTCGACTTCGGCTGCCGAGGGCAAGTGAGCGGCTGCGGCAAGAAGCTGTAGAGGTATTCCATTCGTAAGGGTGAGCGGCACGGTGTTCCGATTCTCTCAAGTTGGTTTGCAGTGGAGATACCAGACGATGCGGCACAGAATCGGAAGCGCACTGGTGGCTGCCGCACTCGTGGCGTCGCTTTCCTGCCAGGTCTCGGCAAAAGAGACAGCGCTGCGCGAGGGCTGGAAGCTGCAGTCAGCGTGCAAGGCAACTGAGCCGGGCACGGCGATCTCTTCCGCGCAATATTTTCCGGTGGGATGGCTGCCTGCGTCCGTGCCAAGCACTGTCTTGGCCGCGCAAGTCTCTGGCGGTGTCTACCACGATGTGTACTTCGGGACGAACCTGCGATCTATCCCTGGGGCCAGCTATCCGATTGGCGAAAATTTTTCCAACCTGCCCATGGCCGCCGACAGTCCTTACCGCTGCGGCTGGTGGTTTCGCAGGGAGTTCACGATACCAATTGCGGATGCCGGCAAGAAGTTCGGTCTGCAATTCGACGGCATCAACTACTCCGCGGACGTTTGGGTCAACGGGAAGCGCGTTGCGGACCAGGCGCAGGTAAGTGGCGCATATCGCACCTACGAGTTCGATGTTTCGCCCGAAATTCACGGCGGGAGTAACGTGGTTGCCGTCGAGGTTTTTCCTCCGACGGAGAAGAGTCTCGGCATCAATTGGGTCGACTGGAATCCGATGCCGCCGGACAAGGACATGGGATTGTGGGGTAGCGTTCGCCTGGTGACCACGGGCTCAGTCACAGTTCGGAACTCGGCGGTGTTCACTCACTTCGCAGACGACACGCTGGATACCGCACTGCTGACCGTCACGGCCGACCTTCATAACCTGACTTCCACTGCCGTAGAGGGCGAAGTGATTGCCGACGTGACTGGAAGACGGGTTTCACAGCGAGTCACGGTTCCGGCTGGGCAAACGGTTACGGTCGTCTTTCAACCCGAAGAGTACAGCCTGCTCAAATTGCCGCATCCTCGCGTCTGGTGGCCGGCGGATTATGGCGGACAGCCGCTGGAGACGGCAACCTTGCGCTTCGTTGCCGACGGCAGGCAAACCGATGAGCAGCAGCTTCGCTTCGGCGTTCGCGAAATTACCTCGGAGTTAACTCCGCAGGGACACCGGCTTTTCCGCATCAACGGACAGCCCATCCTGATCCGCGGCGGCGGTTGGTCGCCCGACATGATGCTGCGGCAGCAACCAGATCGGCTGGCGGCCGAGTTCGATATGGTGCGCGATCTACACCTGAACGCCATCCGGCTGGAAGGGAAGATCGAAAGCGACGAATTCCTGCGTCTGGCCGACGAGCGTGGTGTCCTGGTTATTGCCGGCTGGTGCTGCTGCGACTACTGGGAAAAATGGAGCGACTGGACCACCGGTGATCTGCATATCGCGGCTGCTTCGCTGGAATCGCAGATGACCAGGTTGCGCGGTCACCCCAGCCTGCTGGCGTGGATTTACGGCAGTGACAATCCGCCGCCCCCCGAAGTCGAGGCTCGTTACCACGAAGTGATCGCGGCAACACGTTGGCCGAATCCGGTGTTATCGTCCGCCTCCGGCACCGCAACCTCAATGACGGGAGCGAGCGGCGTCAAGATGACCGGGCCCTACGATTACGTCGCGCCGTCGTACTGGTACCAGGACACGGCAAAGTTCGGTGGCGCCTTCGGTTTCAACACGGAGACCAGTTCCGGTCCTGCGCCCGAGCAGGTCACCGAGCTGAAGAAGTTCCTGCCAGACTCCGCATTATGGCCGCCGGACAATCCCGTCTGGAACTACCACGCGGGGGGAGAAGGCTTCAAGAATCTGGCGGTCTTCAACCGGGCCATGACGGACACTTACGGTCCGGTCGACGACATTGCCACCTACTCCCGCGTTGCACAGACCATGACCTACGACGCCGAGCGCGCCATGTTCGAAGCGTACAGCGGAAACCGCTACACCTCGACCGGCGTGATCCAGTGGATGCTGAACAACGCGTGGCCGTCGCTCATCTGGCATCTCTACGATTACTATCTGGTCCCCGGTGGCGGCTACTATGGCGCGAAAAAAGCCAACGAACCAGTTCACATTCAGTACGCGTACGATCGACATGCAGCGGTGGTGGTGAACAGCACACTTTCCGATACCTACGACATGGAAGTGATTGCGGAAGTTTTCTCTCCTGACCTAAAGCTGCAGTTCACCAAGACGGTTTCGCTCGACGTGGTGAAGGCCAACAGCGCCCAGACGGTAATCGACATTCCGGCTACGGTTTGGAGTGGCGACCAGTTCTATTTCGTGCGATTGGAACTGGCGAAGGGTGGAGGCGTTATGGTTTCGCGCAACTTCTACTGGGTGCCCGCTCAAACTACAGTTTTCGATTGGGAGCACACCACGTACATGAATACGCCCGCGAAGCAGGCGGAAGTGATGGCTGGTCTGCGCAACCTGGCGCCCGCCACCGTAGAAGCCAGTGCGGACATGGAAGGCAGCACGCTACTGGTACGCGTCGCCAATAAGTCCAAGGCGCTCGCCTATCAACTGGAAGCCGAAGCCTACGACGAAGCGGGTAATCTGATACCGGCGCTGCTGTGGAGCGATAACTACATTGAGCTGATGCCGCAGGAGTCGACGACGCTCTCCGCCTCCGTGCCTGCGTTGTTCCATGGCAAGACCATTAAGATCCGCATCAGCGGATGGAACGTTGCGCCGTGGGAGCAGACCCTTACCGTGAAACCACACGTGGCAGCGAGGTGAGCGTGGCAGCCCGTGACTCAAAGACCTTCATGCCCGCGCACAGCCTGATGCTCGATGAAATCTTTGAGCAGCCGGATGCGATTCAGCGCACCCTGGATGAGTACCGTGATCTGGACGAGTTGGCCCAGCGGCTGACTCCGGTATTCGCCCGTCGGGAGAGGCTGGTGATGGCGGCCAGCGGATCCAGTCGCAATGCTGCTCTTGCCGGCGAGATTATCGTCGAAGACCTCTGCCGTCTCGCGGTCGACGTGGAGTACGCCAGCGAATACCTGTATCGCACCACGCATTCGTTGCTCGATCCGGCGCTGCTCGTCCTCTCTCAATCCGGCGAAACCGCGGACACCCTGGCTGTCCTGCGGCAAGGTGTCCAGCGCGGGCTTGCAACCCTGGCCATCACCAACGTTCCTGGCTCGTCCATGATGCGCGAGGCCGGCATTGCGATGCTAACCTGCGCCGGCAAAGAACATGCTATTCCTGCCACCAAGAGCTTCACCAGCCAGTTGGTTGCGTTACAGCTGTTGGCCCTGGCGGTAGCTAAAATCCTAGGCTCCAACGCAGATCTGAAGCGGGCTAGAGCATGTCTGGCGCGCCTGCCCGAGCAGTCCGCCGCAGGGTTGCCAGCCTGGCAAGAAGCGGCAGATCTCATCGCGCAGCGATTTAAGTCAGCGACATCGTTTATGTTTCTCGGGCGGGGCATTCACTTTGCCATCGCTCGCGAAGCAGCATTAAAGCTGAAGGAGACGGCGTATCGACAGGCGGAAGCCTATCCTGCGGGAGAAGTTCGCCATGGGCCGCAAGCCTTGGTGAGCCGGCAAGTACCTGCGGTGGTGATCGCCACGCACGACCCCGCCGATGCCGACTCCATCCTCCGTCATGCAAAAACCTTGGAGATCATAGCCGAACTTCGCGCCAAGGGTGGGGAAGTGATCGCGCTGACCAACGAAGGAGACAAGAAAGCCCGCACGCTGGCCTCGGTTGTGATCGAAGTTCCAACCAGTAATGAGTATTCGTTGGCGATTCTTGAAGCCATACCGCTACAGCTGCTGGCTTGCCACTTCGCCATGCGCGGCGGGATCGATCCTGACCGCCCTCGGCATCTCTCCAAGGCGGTCCTGAAGGCATGAGTATTCACCATGAGTGAGCCTGCCAACCCGACGGTCGAAGGCGTCAGTCTGCGGCGAAGCCTCGGGCTATGGGACCTGATCCTGTATGGGATCATCGTCATCCAGCCCACCGCGCCCATGCCGGTGTTCGGCGTCATCTACACCGAGGCGCGCGGCCACGTGGTCACCGCGATCCTGCTGGCTATGTTCGCCATGTTGCTCACGGCCTTCAGCTATGGGCACATGGCCCGTCTGCATCCCCAAGCCGGTTCAGCTTTCACTTATGTTGGGAAAGAGATTCATCCCGGTGCGGGCTATCTGGCCGGCTGGTGCATGGCGATGGACTACGTTCTCAACCCGCTGATCTGCACCATCTGGTGCAGCAAGGCGGCGCAGAACTTTGTTCCCGACATTCCCTACATTGTGTGGGTGGTTGCCTTTGCCACCATGTTCACGGTGTTGAATCTCACCGGCGTGGAGACCTCCGCCCGCATGAATGCTGCCATGGCGGCGGCACTCGGCATAGTTATCCTGATGTTCGTGGTGGCGGCGATTCGTTTCGTCGCCCACAGCGGTATCGCAGCCGACTGGCACAACTTCACCCTGCCGTTTTATGATCCGTCAACATTTTCCACGCGCACGGTGCTGCATGGCACCTCCCTGGCGGTGCTAACGTACATCGGCTTCGACGGCATCACCACATTGTCGGAGGAAGCGCACAATCCCACCCGCAATGTTCCGCGCGCGGTGGTGCTCACCTGCCTGGTGACTGGAGTGCTTGCGGCCATCGAAGTGTACTTGGGCCAACTGGTATGGAATCGCGGCGGCGCCTTTCCCGAAGTCGATACCGCTTTCGTTCACGTGGCCGGACGTGCCGGGGGCGTGGTCCTATTCATGTCGGTCAACGCGGCGTTGCTGGTCGCAACCATCGGATCAGGAATGGGTGCACAACTTGGGGCGGCTCGCCTGCTTTACGCCATGGGCCGCGATGGCGCGCTGCCTTCCAAATTCTTCGGCGCAATCGAACCACGCAAACGAATTCCGCGCAATAACGTACTGCTCATCGGAGTCATCTCGCTCCTAGGCGCACTGGCGATGACTTACGAGACCGGCGCTGAGTTATTGAACTTCGGCGCGCTGCTGGCGTTTATGGGGGTCAACCTGGCTTCGGTGCGCCATGCGTTCCGCTTCCAGGAACGCGCTCGTATCGGGTTGATCGTGACCGGAGTCCTGGGTTTTGTGGTTTGCTTTGTCCTCTGGTTGAACCTTAGCAACCTGGGAAAGATCGCCGGGACCTCGTGGGCGGTCCTGGGCATTCTGTTGTGGATGCTTCGCCGGGGCGCGATGAAGGCGGAGGCATAGGGTCTGGATATGCGCTGTCGTGCCGTTCTCGCATTGCTTTCGTTGATTCTGATGCTGCTGTCCGTCGCGGATGGCCAATTACCCGACAGAAAAAGGATTGCCCTGACTTTTGATGACCTGCCGATGGCGGTTGCGGGCAACGATCAAGCCGCAGGACATCTCTCCGACGTGCAACGCATCAATGCCGCGCTGCTCGATGTACTGGCAAGGCATCATGCCCAGGCCATAGGCTTCGTGAACGAGATCAAGCTCAACGTGGCCGGCGAGCGTGATGCCCGGTCGGCTGTATTGCAGCAGTGGCTCGCCGCTGGACTCGACCTGGGAAATCACACCTACTCTCATCATGCGCTCAGTGAAAGCGAGACCGCCGCTTACGAGGACGACTTCGTGCGCGGAACTACCATCACATCAGCCGAGATGAGGGCCGCAGGGAAAACCGAAAAGTATTTTCGCTATCCCTATCTAGACACCGGCAAGGACAAGAACCAGCGTGACGAGCTCTCCGCTTTTTACACCGCGCGCGGGTATCTGAATGCTCCCGTGACGGCTCAGAATGAAGATTGGCTTTTCAATGTCTCATTCTGCGAGGCCGTCGCTAAGCGTGATGTCATCGAACAGAGGCGTATAGCCGACGCCTACCTGCAGCACACGAGCGATCAACTCGCTTACTCGGAAGAACTATCGCGGCGCTCGTTTGGACGCGAGATTCCGCAGATCATGCTGATGCATGCCGACGAGTTGAACGCCGCCCAGTTAGACGCTGTGCTGGTCCTCATGGAAAAGCGCGGGTATAGTTTCGTCACCCTCGACGAAGCTCTCGGCGACCCGGCTTATTCGACTCGCGACGATTATGCAGGGCCGGATGGTTTGATCTGGCTGGAGCGCTGGCAACTCGCTCTGGGTAAGCCCATTCTTTCCACTTTGCCTGTCACGCCAAAGTGGGCCCAGGATGCCTATCAGCGCATCACGGGCCAAAAGCCCTGAGCACACAGACCATCACTTATAAATCCAATGCCAGCTTCTTCGGATGACACAACAGAAAAGCCGGAGAGCGATCTCCGGCCTTTGCTGTACTCGTGAGCTCTCGTTTGCTTATGGCACAAAGTTGCTTGCGTGACAGGTAGACCCCACCTGCGGCGGCACGGGGACCTCCGATTGCGGAGGCGCGGTTGCCCATGGCGGATTCGAAAAATCGAAGTAATCGTACAAGTTCGGTTGCACAGCGTCGCGTGCGGTGATGTTCGGCAGGTTGTACCGCTCCTCCAGGAAGTGCAGCACCGCCGTGTGATCCATGGGGACGTGCCCGACGTAGTGTTTACGGGTAAAGGGCGAGATCACCAAGTTCGGCACGCGGAACCCGATCTGCCCGGCGAAACCATAGACCTTGGGAACATCATTGGGATGCGCGCCCGGATCGGAGGACCGCAGATCGCAGTGGTTCTGCAAGTTTCCCGTACACGGCCAGTAGGTGTCAGGATTCACCGCTATTCGGCTAACGTCTCCCTCTAGGGGAGCCAGGGACGCATCAGTATTTTGGCCGGTGTGTCCCGGAACCGGAGGAACGTGATCGTATGGGCCGCCGGCTTCGTCGAAGCTGAGAAAGAATACAGAACTACTCCACGACGGGCTGTACATCAGGGAATTGATAATCTGAGCCACGGCCTGTTGCCCTTTCAGGATCGACTGTCCTGAACCGGGGTGTTCATCGCTGGCCCCAAAGTCGGTTTCGATGTAAGCGAACTGGGGCAGAGTGCCATTCGCCACATCGGTGTAATACTGACTGATCGGCGCTATGTGGTGCGGGTCGATGACCCAGTGACCGCCTGACTGATAGATGTAGCGGTTAGCGTAGCTGAAGTAAGTGAACGTGGTAGCCGGCGACCCGTTAGCGTTCAGGAGTGAATAGTAGATCTTCCACGAAATGCCGTACTGATCGAGAAGTTGGAAGATGGTCATGGCTCCAAGCTGGGGAGCGTGGTCGTCACTGCCGGGATCATGTACGTAGCCCTGGGTGGTCCCACCTGACATGGTAGCAATGCGGTTGGGGATCGATTTGCTCGCAACCGGCGAGAACCAGCGGTCAGATAGCGCGAACTGCGACGACATCCAGTAGTAATAGTTGAGCTCGGGATTCTGGCCGGTGTAGTCCTTGTCGGCGTAGTAAGCCATCGCCCGCTGGCCGGTGAGGTCGGTGAACTGACCGTTGCCCGATCCGCTCTTTGCATAGCCTTCGGCGGTGTGCACAAACCCATCCATCAGGATGTGGCGGCTGGTGGTGAAGTCCCATCGGCTAACGTCGCCGAAGCTCTCCAGCCAAGCCGAAGTCATGTCGTCCAGGCAGGTGCTGGTGGTGTGGAACAGGTAAAATGACGCACCCTCGTCGTCCTGGTTGTAGATCCGGCTGAGCTTGTCGTCGATACCGTCGACATCATATTCCTTGCCATCGTCTCCGTGGTTCCAGCCGTTGGCGGCGCGATACGGGTTCAACATCCCGAAATAGGTGTCGAGGCTGCGGTTCTCCTGAAGCATGAAGATGACGTGATTTACAGCAGAGATACTTCCGGTTGGCGTCACAGTGATGGTGGCCGATGCCTTGGCCTGCCCGCCAGGTCCGGTGGCCGTCGCCGTGTAGATCGCCGTTTCCACCGGCGAAACCACTTCCTGGCCGCCGCTTCCGCCAAGCGTGTAAACCTGACCATCCACGTTGTCCGTAATCACAACCTGGGTGGCGTTTTGAGCGCTCACCGTAAGGGTCGAGGTTCCATCCTGCGCGATCTGCGTGGGGTTTGCCGTTATGGATACGGTAGGTCCTGAACCGGCGCTGACCGTGAAGTTTTCCTGCGAGGAGAAGTAGTAGCCGCTGGTATCCCACGCTCGAATAACGAGCTGGTAGGTGCCGGGGCTAAGTGCGACGCTGGCGCTGAGTGTAGAGCCGCTGCTTTGAGCAATCTGATGGCCGTTGGCATAGGCGATCATCGCGGTGATGTGGTACTCGTTGTCCAGGGCCGCCGCGGTTATCTGCACCGGCGAAGGCACGGTGCCATTGGCTGGCGGCGAACAAATTACAACCGTGCGGTCCTGAGTTGCAGTACACGCCCATGCGGCAGAGCCAAGGGTTAGGAGGGGTAAGACGCAGCACAGGGCGAGGACAACTCGACGACACATGATGAGAACCTCTTTATGGTGGCCGGACGCTAGCTGGAGAATAGACCCGTTTCGAAGCAGCCGGTAGACGACAGAAAGACCGGCAGACCCGAAACATGGCCTATATTGAGAGCCGCTTTTGAGCTGCCGGGTTGGTTCGAAATCGCAAATGGCATCAGACAATCTACGAACCGGCTCCGGAGAGGCGACAGCCCTTAGTAGTTCATTTCGGGAATTGCTCGCCGCCCGACATGTGGGCCTGACAGCTTCACCGTCCCAGACAGGCATAGCTCGCAGCCACGTCGTTCAATTTAGATTTGCTTCAGTGCGCAGGAGTGTTAGGTTTTCTAACAAGGAGAGCACCTGGTTATGCGCCTGTCCGTCTACGTTCTGGTTGTCCTGATCGCTCTGTCCACGGCTGCGTCGGCCGATCTCAAAATCAAAACCCGGACCACGGTGATGGGTCACAGCACGGAGAGCACTGTGTACATCAAAGGCTCTCGCGAGCGCAATGAGACGAGCTATGGCGGCCACGGTGGATCGGTCACCATCATGCAATGCGACCAGAAGCGGATGATCACCTTGAACGGCACTCAGTGCTCGGTCATGTCGATGGGAGGCGGGGACGCTTCCTGCCCGGCAACTCCCAACATGCGCGCTATGGGAGAGGTGGGAGACGGCGAAGGTGCCGCTCCGCGGAAAGGCGGAGTCATCAGCATCAACCGCACGTCCACCGACACCGGCGAGACGAAAGAGATATTCGGCTACAAAGCCCGTCACATTCGAAGCTCGATGATGATGGAGCCCAGTGCCGATGCCTGCAACCAGTCCCACTTAAAGATGGAGACCGACGGCTGGTATGCGGACATACCGGGATTCTCCTGTGCCGACGAGTCGTATCGCGGAATGAGTTGCATGGGAGGCAAGCGCGGTTGCAGCGACCGTATCGTGCTGAAGGACAACGGTAAGGCCACCTTGGGCTATCCGTTGCAGCAGACCACGACCATCGTGACCGAGCACGGTACCTTCACTACCCAAACGGAAGTGATCGAAATAACCAACGCCACTCTGGACGCGCCATTGTTCGACATGCCTCCCGGTTGCAAGGCGGCGGATATGTCAGGCATGGCGGGAGCGTCGCCCACTCCGTCAACGGCTTCCGCGCCTGCCTCAGCGGCGCCAGCGACCCCTCCTGCTCCGGCGAAATCAACTGCTGCTCCGGCGGTGGCAGTTCCGCCAAAAGCTGCGGGAGCAGTACGAATCGGCGTGGTGAATATCAAGGACGCCAGCGGACAATCGTTGCCGACCGACAGTTTGCAACTGAATCTGATGAGCGAATTTGCCCGCAATCAGTTGGACGCAGTGGCTCTGACCGCCGACTCGCCGTTGGCGGATGTGGAGACCGAAGCCCGCGCCAAGCAATGCGACTATTTCGTCTTTACGACACCTACCCAAGTCAAGGACCCCAACAGCGGAGGACTGCCAGCGGCATCTGTGCCTAAAGGGGTAACCCTCGATCCTTCCAAGTATCAGGCCTTAACCAACGTGACCTTGTATAAGGTGGGCAAGCCGACTCCTGAGCTCAAGGATGCCCCGATGGCAGCCGATGCCGGACAATTCGCGGTTGACGCCGTTACAGCCACGTTTGTTCTGGAGTCGAACAAAATAGCCCAGCAAGTAGCGGACGATGCCCATCCCAAGGCCGGACCGAAGACCAGCAAGCCAACGACGCGATCCAGTCCCGGGACAAAGACGAAGTAGCCAGAGGAAAGCACCGGCAAAATCGTCCAGGGTTGGGTCATGTTCAGCGGCTCCGAGCAACAATAAGGGTCATGTCGTCTACTTGGTGCCCTTGGCTGAAGTGCTGAACATCGCTGATAACGGCTGTCAGGACTTGCTCGGCGGAATGCTGCTGATTGGCCCGGAGCAAATCCGTCAGCCGATCTTCCCCGAACTCTTTGTCGTCATCGGGAGACGCTTCCGAGATGCCGTCGGTGTAGATGACCAGCAGGTCTCCGTCTGAGATTTGTACCTCGTTGACCGAGCAGTCCCACTCCTCAAACATGCCCAGTACGGTTGCCGTTGCGGGGAGTCGCTCGACGCAGCCTCCGCGCCGCAGCAGAAACGGCGGATTGTGACCGCAGTTCACGTAGCGCAATCGTTGCGTGTCGTCATCGTACATGGCGAAAAACATGGTAGCGTAGTGGCTAGCCTCGCTGTTCTTGAAGAACAGGCGATTCACTGAGCGCAGCAGGGCTGGAATGTCCTGCAATGCCAGTGCATATTGGCTGCGTAAGTTGGCCTGCAAATTAGCCATCAGCAGCGCACTCGACATGCCCTTGCCGGAGATGTCCGCCAGAACCAAGCCCAGCCTTCCCGAGCCAAAGTCCAGAAAATCGTAGTAGTCGCCGCCAACCTCCCGGGTCTGGATGCACTGCCCGGCGCAATCCAGGGTTCGCAACGATGGTGACTGCTGCGGTAGCAGGCGGCTTTGTACCTGACGCGCGATCTGCATTTCCTGCTTGGTGCGTCGCTCCACTTCCATGCTCTCGGCCATACGTTCGGCCAACACAATACTGCGCATGGCAATCCCGGCTTGATTCGCCACGGAAGCCAGCAGCCGTCTATCGCTGGTGGAATACGGTTCTTCGGACAATCTTGGACCTAGCGCAGCTACTCCTTGCAACTGCCCTTCGCTGGTGCCGCGAATTGGAACCAGACACTCCGCTCCGAGTGTCGCCCATTGCGTGCCATCGATTTCGTCTCGGTCCAGCAGTAGTGGCTTGTTGCTTTCCTGCAACTCCGTCAGGCCTTCGTCATCTCGCAACACCGGCATGGCTTCCGTGCTGGGAGCACCAGCATAGGCCAGTAGCTGTCCATGGCCGCCGTCTAGATACACGTACGTTGACTGAGGGTGCAGGGCTTCCTGAATATGCTGTCGCAGGAGCGTGGCTAGTCCCTCGCGATTGCTGACCGTGAGAATGGTGTCCGCCAGGTTCTCCAGAATCTGCTGCGCATTGTAGGAGCTGCGGAAAAACGCGCGGTCAAGCCGTGTGCGTACCCGGCGATGAACCTGGGTTCCACCCGAGATAAGGAGGACGCCAAAAGTCGCTCCCACTGGAATCGCAGCGCGGGAACCGGCGGGAAAATGCAGCGAGAAAACCTGTGCCAGCCAGAAGGTTGCGCCCACCGAAACCACCAGGATGAGAAACACAAATCCTCGTTCCACGATGAAATAACGAGCACTGCGCTTCAGCAGCACGGGAATTTCCAGCACCCGGTGCTTCACGACTGAGTAGGCAAAGGCTAGCGGAAAGAGGAACAGAAAAATAACTTCTACGAAGTTGAGCCAGAAAGGAATGCGGAAGCCGTAGAGGTCGACAACCAGGCGGATGAGGACTGCGGGAGTAACCCCGACAAGCGTTCCCCAGAAAATGACCTTCAACCTGCGTTTGTCATCGGCGCTTGAAGCGGTAAGCAGGTTGAGCAGGAGTGAGATGACGCCCAGTATGACAGCGCCGTAGCCGACGACAATGCGCACGTTGCTCCAAGTGTGCCGGCTGGCGAACGGACTTAAGAAGGGTAAGACGTCCAATTCGCCGGTGCGAACTCCGCCCAGCCCCAGGCAGAGATCCACAACCAGCAGCACCCACTTCAGCCATGGAACTTTGCGGTCGATTGGCGAGCGCGTGGGAAACACGGCAAAGAAGAAGAAAAACAGTCCAGCCAGAAGGCTGTTAAAAATTGTGCGGTAGGAATAAAGAAAGAAACGGAACGGGGCTGACGCCAGGCCAAAGCCATCCGGCATGTCGGACGTCGCGATAAAGGTCGCGAAGACCAGGCCCAGAAGCCATGCGTTGCGGTCTTCGATGCGCAGGAAAAGCACCACCAGGCCAACCACCAGGAACAGCACGGGATAGGAACCAACGATCTGGTCCGCCAGTTTGCTGGCCAGCGATGCTGATTCCGGAGTTCCCACCGCAGCCCGGAAAACAGCATGGACCGTCAATGTCCCGGGCACTCCGGCGCGTTGAATCTCGAGTACCACTGGGTCGCCGGGGCGGGCTTTGATCCAGACATCGTGCAGCAGGTTATGGTGTGAGCTATCGCTGGTAGTGGAAGCGGCAGAGATTCCGTCGATCGCTACAATGCGGTCATTCAGCCGCAGGCCGGCGCGTTGAGCAGGACTGTCGTTGTAGACACTTGTAATCTGGATTGCCGTGGGATTGGGCGTGGTATTGATTCCAAGCTCAACCGGTAGTCCCTGGCGGACGTAGTACATCCATGCCGCGCTGTAAAGGATGGTCGCCGCGGCGAACACGACAGCCAGCGCAAACAGTAGCGGACGGTAATTCGGCACCGGCGGCTTGGCGGAATTCATGGTCGGCACGCCCATCAAAAGGCCCCCAGTAGTGTAGACCATCTTCCGTCGGGCATTTTGCATCTTCATTCCTGGATGGTGGGAAAAGCACTAACATCGTGACCCGCCGCTACGATTCGCACGGATAGCCAAATGTGCCGAACGTCCAGGAGGAGATGATGCCCGACAAACAGACGTTGGAGCGAGCCCAGGAAGATGCGCGCGAAGGGAAAGCCCCCAGTACACAAGCAGGCGAATTCGTAAAAGAAGAAATGGATCATATTCGTGAAGGCAAGCATGGCGCTGCTTCCACCAAGCAGGCCATTGCCATCGGTTTGTCGAAAGCCCGGCGAGCCGGAGTGAAGTTGCCTCCGCCCAAGCGGGCGTCGTCGGCTACGCGAGCCAAGGCGGCAAGCGACTCTAGGAAAGCGCAGTCTGGAGCGAAAAAGAAGACCTCGGCCAAGCGTTCACGCGCAACCTCGAATGCCTTGAAGCGCGAAGGCCGCTCAGCAGCGTCAAAGAAGTCGCTCTCCAGGCAGGCAAAGCAGTCGGCCAGAACGCGTGGGTCAGCTTCTCTGAAAGCGGCAGCCAAGAAGGCGGGAAAGACGAAGGGTGCGGCGGGCCGGAGCCAGGCTGCCAAAAAGGCTGCCCGCACCCGGCAACGCGGTGGAAGATAGCGTTCCAGGCTGTTTACTCATGGGCTCGGAACGATCGGTGACGACGGGTTGGGAACGGTCCGAAAGAAGAGATCGTTCTCAACGCTTCACATACACTGACGCCACCTCATCCTGGTAGACCTTCTGGTAGCGAGGATCGTCTTCCAGTATGTAAGCGAGGTTCATACGAGTGCGCAACATCGCAACCCCTGCATCGCTAAAGTAAGGATCGCTTCGATAATCGGTCTCGCCCGATTCCGTGTCGTGGAAAAGCTGTTCAAGCCTGTCGCCATAGAGATCGGTGCGTCCGTCAATCGCAACCGGGTACTCCGGTAGCGCCCAGATCAGGTAGCCGCCCCAGTCGAATGGATTCCACAGCGGCCCGCGCTGAGGATGTTCCTGCAAAAACCGCGCCGCCCTCACCGGGAACATACCGCTCATCGCACCTTCAATCCCGCTTCTACTGAAGCCCACCGAGCCGGCGAAAACGGTCACGACCAGCACGACCGCAGCTACCACGCTCCCCCATTGCAGCGGCGTTTCCGGCGATTCCGATCTGGCTTCGCTGAAGCTAGCATCGGCCAGACAAGCTATGGCTGCGATGCATTGGAACCAGGCATCGCGCATGGTGCGAAAGCCAATGAAGCTGGTAACCATAAGCAACATAAGCTTGAAGAGGTCGATTTTCTTCTGTGAGGCAACGGCGTAAAACGCAAGGGCCGCCAATAGCAATCGAGCAAAGTCTCCATAGGTGCGGAAGGATGGTCGCTGTAGCTCCTGCACCATTGCATAGGGAACTTGAGCCTGCGAATACTGGAAGATCACCCCGTAGAGATGATACGTGTAAGGCCCAATCATGGTCGCCAGTACACAGGCAGCGAACACAACGGCAATTTGGCCGGCAGGAAGGGAAGCAGGTGTCAGGAAGCCGGGCACGATCCCGCTCCGCTGCGCCAGTTCTTGCGCCGCGACAACCGCCAGCAGCAATCCCACGATTGCCAGGCCGTAGACGAATTGGATGTGCAAGTTGGCCCACAGCAGAAACACCAGCGGCAACCAGTAGAGCTTCTGTACCTTCCCGCGGCGATTGTCTTCCAGCACGAACAGCAACACCACGCAGTAGAGCGCCATTGAGAAAAATAGGGGGCGTGGCACCATCTTGAGCAGTAACGATGTGTAGCAGCCAACAGCCGTAAGCAGCCACGTCCGCCAAAACCTTGCCGACAGCCGTCGCGTCATCCAGTAAATGCTGAATGCCACCATGAGCGTAAGGACTGTGCCGAAGATGCCTATCCCTACCAGGCCCCACCAGGCATAGAAGCGCGACAGTAGCACCTCATACCCCCAGCTGTAAGCGGCCCAGGATCGATTTACCGCGGTTCGCGACAGAATGCCGGTGTGAGGGAATGTGCGGTGTCGGACGATATACTCGCCCACTTTCAGGTGCCAGCCGATGTCCGCGCCCAGCACAAACAGCTTGAACTTCATGCAGACCAGGGCCACCGCGGCAAACAGCACCGAGACTGCAGCCATCTGCAGGGGACGGAAGCGTGCCACTGCTTGGTAAGCCTTCTTCATTGCGGTGGCTGCCTATGGGAGTACCTGATCATCTCAGCGAGCACGAACAAAGCCGATGATATATGAGGGGATCCGGCAACTCTCCGTGCCCCCCGGCAAGAGTGCCTCTCGTGTAATTGACGTATGGAAGGTGCTGGTACATTATCAGGGAGCTACTTTCCCGAGTTCTGTCCGGAGGTCGAGCAGGGATGGCCCAGCCTCAAAGTAATGCCGGTCTTAGCGCGCTTGCGGGCGGCGGTATCGGCCTGCTTGTAGGGATTGCGGCCGGGCTTTCTACGGCTCCTGTTATTGCCGTAATCGTCGGCACCCTGAGCACTGGCCTGTTGATCCTGCTGGGCTTGAAAAAATCGGATTCGGCCCCGGAAGACGCCGCGGCGGCCGATATTGCCATGGTCGCCCGCATCGCCGCCTTTGGCCTTGTGTGCACCTTCGGTCTGGTCGCAGGCGTCCTCATGCGCGCTCATGACGTTCTGTCTCCTTCGGTGTCGAAGATGGAGCAAGGATGGAAAGATGGCGGATTCTCCGACCAGCAAACACGCGATATCGTTCTTTATCAACGACTCGGATTAACCTCTGGCAAGACAGAAGGAAAGGAAGCCGCACTGGTCGCCAGCCGCCCGGCGCTTGCAGGTGCTCAATCGGGAGCACTATTCGCTTCGGCCTCGAAGGCAGTCTGCCCTTACTTCGATCGGCATAACTACGGCACCACAGACGACATGCTGAGCGCGATGGAGCTGCAGGGTGGCGATCTGGCGAAGTTTGCCGTGTCCGCTGAGACCGTCAGCAAGCCGCAGCGCGACCAGTTGGTCGAGGCGACCGGAGGCCTGTTGTGCGCGCATTAGTACTCGCCTTGCTGCTGGCTTGGGGTTCCTGCGCGATGGCGCAGACTCCCGGACCAGTCCTTGAGAAGGCCCGCCAGTCCACGTTTCGTGTGGAGGCGGCGCGTTGTCAGGATGGCGGCGGACGCAAGGCTACTGGCTTCTTGTGGAGTGATGGCAGCACGGTTGTAACCGCCCTGCATGTGGTCGCCGGCTGCAATACGCTCAGCGTGTATTCCGAGGTACTAAAGCGCAATATCACTGCGAAGCTGACCCACACCCTGAACGCCGCGGATCTTGCCATGCTGCACCTGGACGGTCCGGCGGGAAGCGGACAGCCGCTGGTCGTCAGTACCCTGAAGCCGGCGGTGCACGATGAGCTTACCGTCCTTGGCTACCCGCTGCTGATTCCCGACATGAACAGCACGGAGCTCAAGGTGAAGTTCGGTGGTTCCCATCTGCGGGACATCGTGCCCGACAATACGTTGCAGGAGCTTGCGGCCCGCAACTCTCCAAGCCCCGACCTGGAGATTACCTCGTTAGAGGGCTTCCTGGCTCCGGGCGCGAGCGGCGCGCCCATCATGGATAAGGCTGGCCATGTGGTGGCGATCGGAGATGGCGGCCTGGAGAACGGCACCATCGGTATGTCGTGGGGCATTCCGGCTACAAACTTGAATGCGCTTGCCCAGTCCCACGAAACACCAAGCGCTAAGAGTTCCGACGCCCATCTCTTTGCCGCCGAGACGGAGGTGCATGCGACTGGCCCGACAATCGCCTGCGGTTCGGGCTCGTTCGTCAAGGTGAGGACGCTTCCGTACAGCGAAATATTGCATTCTACAGACGACGCCGAAGGCCTGGCCAGGCTGCTCACATTCTTTGCCTCGTACGGCGTCGATACCTCAAACCTGAGCTATGACATCTATCAGGATGCGGTCTCTGGCGGAGCACTTGCGGTACCTGAAGGGAAAATATTGGATGGCGGCAGGGTCGGCTGCGCGGTGAAAGTGCTGCCGAATCTCACCATGTACATCCAGATGGCGCACCTCGACCAAGTGTCTGACATCCAGCCGATATCGCTGGCGTTCGAGCGAACCTTCACTCCGATTCCCCCGTGGTATCCGGATCCAAACTTCACCTATCTTCAGCCGCGGCAACGTGCCGACGGTTTGATGGTCCGGCGAAAGGTTCTCTTGCACTACACCCAGTATGCGTACGGGAACGTCGGATGGGACCAGGGAGCCACGTACGAGACGCTCGCAGCCAAGGGACAGTGGTTCATCGGAACGACGGCGCTGGATCGCGTGTACAGCTCGAAGACTCTGCAGGTTGCTCAAGGATGTGCCATGAATCCGCGATATCCGGGTTGCAGCGATTTCAAGCAGCAGATACAGACATTGGTGCAGGCCGTGATCGCGGCTCATCTGACGACTTTTCCCAACAACTGACAATCGCGAGCCGCCTGCAAAGAATAGTCGGCCATGCCGGGAGCTGACCATCCTGTGCATGGTGCGGAATCCAACCTACTACCGGACTCCGTGGGAATCGACGTGTTTGCCAGGGCGTGCTGCGAGAAACTCTACCAGCGGAGCGAATCCGTCATCATCAGACCAAGCAAAAGAGGCAGGTAGATGATGGAACAACGAAATAACTGACGGGCGTAGACCTTTGATTGGATGTTGTTGACAGGAAGGCGCAATGACATTAAACGGGAGCTGTAGTAGAGGAAAACAAGGCTGAGAACAAATGCACCGGCGAAATATAGCTTGCCGGTCATGCCTAATACCGTAGGAACTAGGCTAACCGGAACTAAAAGCAAGCTATAGAGCACTATACGCAACGATGTGGAGCGGCCATCCGGCTCTACCACCGGAAGCATGCGAATGGCTCCTTTGGCGTAGTCTTCCCGATAGAGCCACGCAATGGCAAAGAAATGAGGGAATTGCCAGATAAATAAAATTGCAAATAGCGCTAACGTACCCCAATCCAGTCGATTACGAGCCGCCGCCCAGCCTAGCACCCCGGGCATTGCCCCGGGAAAAGCGCCAACGAAAGTGCAAATCGGAGACTTTCGTTTCAAAGGGGTATATGCCATCAGGTATACGACAGACGTGGCGAACGTCAAACATCCGGTCAACCAATTATTGAAGTAGATCAGGTAGATCGATCCGCCGATGGTTAGCAACCCACCTACCAGCGAGGCGTGAAGCATCGACATCCGTCCCGACGGGATTGGGCGTGAAGCGGTTCGGCGCATTTTGCTGTCGACATCATGTTCCATCACCTCGTTCAGCGCAGCCGTGCCGCTTGAGACCAGCGCGATTCCCAGCAGTGCATGAAACAAACTCCAGGAGAGGGAAGACGTTCCCGCCTTTTCGGAGCCGAAGAAGAAGCCGCACCATGCCGTCACGACGATCAGGGTGGTGACCCGGGATTTCGTGAGTTGGGCGTAGTCCGTCAGAAGCGGCACAAGCTGCAACCGCCCAAAGGTGATGCCTTCCGCGATGCTTTTCATGAACCGTTGCTCCTGGACACCAAGCTGCGTCTGCACTAATTCTGCCCGTTGAAGGCTTCGGCAGGGTCCCGCCAACTGCGCCTCCAGAACACGTCGTCGGAAAGATGGCCGGCTCGCCACTGTTGCAGGGTAGCGATGGTAGTGGCGGCCATCCCCCCGTCTTCCGAATCGAAAATCACGACCACCCCGGCGACGTCGCCGTTGACATTTGGCGCGCCCGCATCCACTTTGCGAAACACCGACTTTGCCAGGGTCCACTTGGGCTGGCTGCCGAACTTATCACTTGCCAGGGGCTGTACCCAAACAATTTTTACTTGCCGCCCATTCAAGGGCTCCCATTTGCCGGGGAAAGAAGCCACTTCCTCCTTGGTCTGGCGGACCGCGTCTTTGTCGTGTTGGTCAGCGATTGCGGCAACGCTGACCGTAGCCGCGCCAGGCAAATCCACGTGATCGCGATGAATCCATCCCCGCGAAATGCCGGAAATCTGCACGTGTACCCATCCGTCGGTCACGTCCAGGACTTGAAATTCATCCTCGGCCTCAGCCTGGAACAATACCTCTGACCCTTGCGTGGGCTGCGCCAGCACCGGCGTATTGGAACGTTTTACCACCGCCAGGTCGGACGGGCGGCTTTGATTGTGCAACACATCTTCCAGGGACTGTGCTTCTTGAGCGAGGGCTTGGGCACGCTTAGTTGGCGGCACCGCGGCTTTTACCGCCGGCTTTGCATCCGAGGATGGCGCGGTGCTGAGACGCCGAGTGTTGAAGAAGGATCCGGCAGCCGCAGTGGAAGGGCTGTCGGGCAAGGTGCTTGCGGTGGCCGCTGTTGCACCCGACTTTTCGACACTGCCCGGATTCAGCTTATCGCTGAGGGCATCCAGCAAGTCCGACTCGAGCCGTCCGCTGGATTTCAGCACCCGATAGCCGGAAGACGCTGCGGTTGAGCCCTCGTACCAGGCGGTGATCTTCGCAGTCACCTGCACCGTCGTCTGCTTCGGACTAACAGACTTCACCTGAACGTCGTACTGGAAAAAGCCACGCTTGTAACTGTCGAGGGAGTGCGCGCCACCCTCGGCGAAACCTGCCAACACCGGAAGTTTGCCGCCAGTGGTGGGCGAGATATCGTGCAGTGTCTTCTGGACGTCGGCCTTGGAAACGGGGTAGCTACGCTCGTACGAAGGCGTCTGCGCCCAGGCGATGCACGCTGCCACCGCCCAACAGTACGCGCCCAGCATTAAGGCCAGGCGGCTGTGGCCGTACCTGTGCGCCGTGCTCAAGGTAGTGGCTCCAACTGGCTATGGTGAATCCAGCCGCTGCGGCCCTCGGTGGTTTGCACGCCGTACCAATACGGAGTGAGCACCACGATCAAAACTTCCGCATTCGATGGCAGCGTTTCAAGAGTTGCTGAACTTTGATATGGAGCCGATTTCAGGGGCGCCCCTGCATCTTTCACGCGCAGTTCAACCTGGTGGCGCAAGGTCTGGACTCGCTCTTCCAGGTCTTTGACGCTCTCATTGGGCGTGGGAGCGTTGCCGGCTGGCGGCGCGATCTTAGAGCCGGAAAGGAGGGGCGAAGGCGACTGCACGGCCGGCTTCTCAGGATCCGCCTCGGGGGCGCTCCGCTTTGCCTGGATGGTCTTCAGGTGCTGCAATATCGCGGCATATTCGCTCGATTCCACAGTTCCCAGCGACGGATGTTTCACCTTGCGGGCATCGACGAACGTCGACTCGATTTGCAGGATCGTGGAGTTCGGAGCTGCCTCCTGCACGACGTACCGGACATAAATCGTGCCAATGTCTCCACTGTCCTTATAGAACCTGGGAGACAGGATATTGCTGGCAACTTTGTAATACACCTGACCTTGCCCCTGCCAGGGACCGAAGACCTGCGCCGTGGAGGAGCTATGCGCGCCGTACAGAATGCGCTCCTTTTCGTAGGAGTATGTTCCGTGGATGATCTGGTCCTGGGCGACTTGAGCCACCGCCTCGGCTATGTCGCTCGCCGGGGCCTGTACCTGCACCGTTAAGGGTTTCGGTTCATCGGACTTGTCTTTGGGAAGCGGAGCGGAAAAGGCCGTTGTTGCAACTAGAAGAACCACGACGATTCGCGGAAGCAAGGGCTTCGTACCTTCCGGTTTCCTTCCGATCGCCGGAATAGGATTGCTGGGCATTGAGTGATGGACAGAAGCAGACGCGCGTGGACAGCATAAATATCTCGAATGCATGGATCTTGTCAAGCGCAGGTTGCGATCACGCGGCAGACGTCAGGTTGTCAACAAAATGTCCCAAAAATGTAAAATAGTTGCAAAATAGTTGTTGCAATTCTCCTCTCCCACAAGTTAACATCGCGCCCCATTCGGGGTAGTTGGGTCGTTCTGGCCCGCTTTAAAACGATTTAGACATTGCTTCACGGAAAGTCGACCAGCGTCAGCGATCTTGTTCGGCGAGGTAGTCGCATGCAGATTGGCGTACCGACTGTTATGAGCCAGAAGAAGCCGTTCTGTGAATCCTTGGTTGCGGGCCTTCTTAGTGCGCTCGCACTCCTCAGTTGCCTAATGATGTTTTTTGCCACCCCTACGCCGGTAAAGGCCATACCCGCCTTCGCCAGAAAGTACGGGTTGCCTTGTTCCGCTTGCCACGAAGCTTGGCCGATGCTGAACGTTTTTGGCCAGACATTCAAGGACAACGGTTACCAGCTGATGAACGACCGCGATTCGCCAATATGGCAGAATCCGTCCTATTGGCCGGTGACCTTCCGTATAACTCCCAACTGGCATCGTGAGAGTACCAACCAGGTGGCAGTTGACGGTCCTAATGGCACGGTGATTCCGGAAGAAGTAAACTCCAACGGCTTCGATCTGAGTGGTCTTGACATTCTCACCGGCGGCACCCTCTACAAGAACATCTCGTTTTTCCTGACCCCGTCTTCCGACAACACCGGCGCCTTCCACTTCGAGACGGCTTACGCCAGGTTGGACAACATTGGGCACAGCCCATGGTTCAACTTCAAGATGGGCAAGTACGAGCTCGACAACATCATCTCCGAGAAACGCATTCTCACCCTGTCGAATAACGGTGGTTTATATCAGCTCTATCACTTCATTCCGGCAGGTGACAGTAACTACTTCGGGCAGATGGGCGATAACCAGTTAGGCGCAGAGTTGATGGGCCACTCGCTGGATGATCGCACCCGCTACTCCGTCTCCCTGGTCAGTTCCAATGACGGCAACGTCAATCTTCCCTCCAGGAACGCCTACAGCACCTTCGCCACCTTCAGCCAGGCCTTCGACGCAGGTTACCAGGGCGGAGTAGACCGTGTGGGAGCGTACCTGTTCATGGGAAGCGCCCCAACCTACAATCTGACCTCCGGCGGCGTTCCGATCACCGGAGTTGGAAATAAGCCGTTCAACCGTGAAGGCGTGTTTGCGCTTTTGTATGTTAAGAAACTGGACTTCTCGCTGTTTTACCAGCACGGCTGGGATAGCGCGTACTTCGGTACCAGCACTCCCGCCAACCAGGCGCTTCCGTTTGGCGCCCGGTCGCCGTCGTGGAATGGTGGATTCGTAGAAGCCCACTATGTGGTGAACCCGCAGATGATCTTCATCCAGCGCGACGAGTTTGTCCGGATGTCGCAGCAAGGATCCATCTACATCCCGGGTAACACCAGCAACATCAATGCTTATACGTTTGGCTTCCGCTACTACCCGTTCATGTTCAGCCGTGCAGGCTTCGCCTATCACGCTGAGTACGCTCTGGTGCAACAGCAAGGCACAGCTCCAGTAACATTCACACAACTCAACAACAGCAGCGTCTTCCTTGGCTTTGACTTCGACTTCTGAGGCACACCAATGCGCACACGAAATGAGAGTTCTCGGTTGATGTTGACTATCGTGGCGGTTCTGGTCCTCGGAATCGCTGCCTGGGCACAACAGACCGAATACAGCGAAAGTCAGCGGCTCAACATGGAAAGTCATGTAGGCAACATGACCGGACATGCCACCGATGGCGCCAAGACCTACAAACGGTTCTGCATCGGTTGTCACGGAGTCCTGGGTGACGGAGAAGGGGAGAACGCGCCGTGGATCGATCCCAAGCCCCGCAACTTCACCCTGGCGGTCTTCCGTTGCCGGTCCACGCCAACCGGAACCTTGCCCCTCGATTCAGACCTGTATGACACCATCGGCCGCGGCATGATTAATTCCAACATGCCGCAATGGCGGCCTCTGACTGATCAGGACCGCGTAAACCTGGTGGCGTATGTGAAACACTTCTCGCCGAAGTGGCAAACGGAAAAGCCAGGGACGCCGATCGTAATTCCGCCCGAACCGCCGGTGACAGCTGAGCGCATCAAGGAAGGACGAGTCCTGTTCCAGAAGCTGGAGTGCTGGAAGTGTCATGGCGTGACCGGACGCGGGAACGGCCCGTCGGCGGACACATTGACCGACGACCAGAACCGTCCGATGAAGCCGTTCAACTTCCATGATTCGCAGCGGTTCAAATGCGGCTCGACCGACCAGGCCATGTATCGCGATTTCATGACCGGTCTGGACGGATCGCCCATGCCGTCGTTTGCCGACAACGTGAAACCGGACGAGGCTTGGGACCTGGTGTTCTATCTGCGCACCCTCCAACCGGACGATACCAAGGAAAAACAGATCGCCAGGCAGTTGGGACTGACCCCAATTGATCCAAATGTACCGTTGCCCGCCAGCGCAGCACCGGCGAGCACACCGTCCAGCGACGCGGGACAGGCGGCCCCAGCAACTCCGCCAGCCGCCGCTCCTGCGTCGGACACGCCGTCGGCTGAACCGGCAGCCACGCCGGCAGCCACCCCTGCCAACCCTCCAGCGGCACCTGCACCCGCCCAACCTCCAACCCAGCCTGCTACGCCGGCCCCCAATAACTCATCGGGCTCGCCGCCGCCGCAGTCCTACAATTCTGGAAATCAGTGGTGATACACAAGGAGACTATTTCGATGAAAGTTCAGTGGAAAGTTGCGGGATTGTCGGTCGCGATGGTGTTGGTGGCGGCCACAGTTCTTACGCATGGGCCTAAGGTAAGTGCGGCGGGAGATTCCAAGATCACGGGGACCATCAAGCTCGACGGCACGGCGCCCCATCAGAAACCAATCGACATGTCTAAAGAGCCTTCGTGCGCTGCCCAACACGCGGCGAAGCCGGTAACCACCGAGAACGTGGTGGTCGGTCCTAATGGCGGCCTGGCCAATGTGGTGTTGTATATTTCCGATGGATTGAGCCCGGCAGAAGCCAGCCAGGTGCCTTCCAAGCCCGCGGAAATCGACCAGAAAGGCTGTCAGTACATCCCCCACGTAGTTGCGCTGGATGTGAACCAGGATATGAAGGTGGTTAACAGCGACCAGACTTCCCACAACATCCATCCGTTGCCCGCCAAGAATTCCCAGTGGAACAAGTCCCAGCCTCCCGGAACCCCGCCCTTCGACGTGAAGTTCACCTCGGAAGAGGTTTCGATTCCCGTGAAGTGCAACATTCATCCCTGGATGCACGGTTACATCGCGGTGGTGAAAGGACCGTATGCCGTGAGTAATGCGAACGGCTCGTACACCATCGAGGGAGTGCCCCCGGGATCCTATACCGTGACCGCGTGGCAGGAAGAATACGGAAGCCAAACCCAGAAGGTAACCGTTGCCGCCGGAAAGCCTGCGACCGCCGATTTCACGTTTAAGGCTAAATAAGAACCCTCCCCGACTAGGGCTGCCGCGACTGTCGGTGGCCTTAGTTGGGTTGTTACTGCGAGGTCGTGCGAGGAATAATGGGCAAACTTTTTGCAGTGACACTGATCGTTATCGCTATTGCTTCCGCGATTCCCATCATCATGCACACCTGGGAGCCCCCTCCCGATATATCCGTCCATGGCGTGCTCATTGACGAGCAGATGACGGAAACCATGATCGAGGCCGGAATCTCGTTCGTGGCAGCCCAGATGATCCTGGGATTTTTCATTTGGAGATTTTCTAACCGTCCCAAAACCGAAAAGATCAAGAGCTTTCCGGGTGGAGCGCGCGGCCTGGTTGCCGCAGCCGTCATTGTCGTCGGCATCGAAGTGATGGCTCTGGGAATCTTCGGAACGAAAGCTTGGGCCGCCATTTATTTCACGCCCCCGGCGCCTGACGCGATGAACATCCAGGCGCAGGCCGGACAGTTCGCGTTTTACTTCCGTTATCCCGGCCCAGACGGCAAGTTTGGCCCTATCCACCCCGAGCAGGTGAATGAAGGCAACCAGAACTTCTTCGGACTAGACCAGACCCACGATGCCGACTCGAAGGATGACGTCGTTGCCGCCGAGTTGGCGGTTCCCGTCAACAAGGAAGTTCATCTCCTGATGCATTCCAAGGACGTAGGCCACTCCTTCTTCGTACGCGAGCTGCGTATCCAGCAGGACTTTGTTCCCGGTCTGGATGTGTCCGTCCACTTTACGGCGACGAAAGTCGGCAAGTATGAGATTGTCTGCACCCAGCTTTGCGGTCTGGGTCACTACAACATGAAGGCCTATCTCGAAGTCATGTCGCAACAAGACTTCGATGAATGGATGAAGAAACAGATATCAATGCAATAGACAACGAGTAGCCCCACTCAGCAGGGAGCAGTACTCGGAGGGTCTTACATGCACGATATGTCCGCGCCTGGTGTTCACCACCACGCACCGCCAACAGGGTTCATCCGGAAATACGTTTTCAGCCTCGACCACAAAGTCATTGGCGAGCAGTATTACGCCTTGGCTTTGGTCGCGGTGTACATCGGCATGGTGCTGTCGTGGATCATGCGCATCCACCTGGCATGGCCTAACTACGCGATCCCGGGTTTGCAGTTCCTGTCTAAGAACGGTGCCCCGGGCGGAGTCATGACTCCGGAGTATTACCTTCAATTGATGACCATGCATGGAACCATCATGGTCTTCTTCGTGCTGACCACGGCCCCCTTTGCCGGCTTTGGCAACTACTTCCTGCCCATTCAGGTAGGCGCGGAAGATATGCCGTTTCCGCACCTCAACATGATGTCGTTCTGGGTGACGTTCGTCGCGTTCGTGGTTGCGGTATCGGCCTTCTTCGTTCCCCAGGGACCCCCTCTGTCAGGCTGGACGGCTTACGCTCCGCTGAGTGCGCTGGGCGAGGTTGCGGGACCAGGTGAGGGAACAGGTCAGATCCTCTGGGCGGTCTCCATCGCCATCTTCTGCGTAGGACAGTTGCTCGGCTCGCTGAACTTCATATCCACTACGCTGGACATGCGCTGCCAGGGCATGAGCCTGATGCGGCTTCCACTCAGCGTGTGGGCGTGGTTCATCACCGCCTGCATCGGCCTGACCGCCTTCGCTGTCTTGATGCCCGCCTGCATTTTGCTTGTGCTTGATCACGTGGCCGGTACGAGTTTCTTTGTGGCCTCGAACCTGGTGGTGAACGATCAGTTACAGCCTCATGCCGGTGGTTCGACCCTGCTCTGGCAGCACCTGTTCTGGTTCTTCGGCCATCCCGAGGTCTACATCGCGATTGTGCCTGCCATGGGCGTTGTTTCCCATGTGCTGGTGACTAATTTGCGCCGTCCGCTGCTAAGCCATCGGGTGGTCATTTACTCGATGGTATCTCTGGCCTTCCTCAGCTACATGGTTTACGGGCACCACATGTTCGTAAGTGGCATGAACCCGTTCTCTTCGTTGGCGTTTTCGTTTCCCACCCTGCTGATCACGATCCCGTCAACGATCATCGTGCTGATCTGGATAGGCAGCCTGTACGGTTCAAACCTGCGGATCAATTCTGCCTCACTGTTCGCGCTGGGATTTGTGTCGATGTTCGTAGCCGGCGGCGTCAGCGGATTCTTTCTGGCCCAGCCTTCCCTGGACATCCTGCTGCACGCGACCTACTTCGTGGTAGGCCACTTCCACTTGGTGATGGCCGTAGCCGCGCTGTTTGGCATCTTCGCCGGAACCTACTTCTGGTTCCCCAAGGTGACGGGCCGGATGATGAACGACACATGGGGCAAGATCCACTTCTGGATCACCTTCGTGGGCGCGTACTGCATCTTCATGCCTTTCCACTATCTCGGCATGGCGGGCAACGTGCGCCGCTACCAGGCCTTTGTGGACGACTACATGGCGCCACTTATGCCGGTGCACAAGTTCATCACGATTGCCGCCCTGATTACCGGAGCCGCACAACTGCTGTTCCTCTACAACCTGATTTACAGCCGCTTCTGGGGGCCGCCGGCGCCTGCTAATCCGTGGGAAGGCACTTCTCTGGAGTGGTCGATCCCGTCGCCGCCGCCGTTCGACAACTTCGGAGGCAAGATTCCGGTGGTCTACCACGATCCCTATCAATACGGTATCGAGGGCGCGACCAACGACTACGTGATGCAGGATTCACCCGAACAGATCAACTCGGTGCGCGACGAGAAGTAGCTGCTCCGGGCCAGCTACTGTCCGACCGTCGTCATTCGCCGCTTAACCAGGGGAAGAAGTAAATCGTTATGGCAACTACGGTTCACGAGCCACCGAGTCTAGGCACAGGTAAAGGGTCGGGAGTTCCGCCTTCTGGCGGAGGCGGCTGGGGAAGCCAGAATCCACTGACCGGGCGTATGCGCTCGGTCGATGACAGTTCGCCGGCATCCCGTACCGGTATCTGGGTCGGAATTGCGGCGATCACGATGACCTTCGCTGCGTTTACCAGCGCCATGGTGGTTCGCCAGGGGGCCTCTTCTGATTGGCAGCACTTCACCCTGCCATCGATCCTCTACCTGGACACCATCGTGCTGCTGGCCAGCAGCGTCACTTTGGAACTTGCCCGCAAGCGGATCGTTGCCTACCTGCATGGATCGCAAGCGAAACGCTCAGGCGGAAAATTCTGGCTGTGGGTGACCTTGGGACTAGGCTTGCTGTTCGTCGGCGGCCAGTACTTGGCATGGCAGCAACTGCGCTCGCAGGGCCTATACCTGGCGACCAATCCCAGTAGCTCGTTCTTCTACCTCTTCACCGTTCTGCATGCCTTGCACGTGCTCGGAGGCCTGACAGCGCTCGCCGTGGTGGTGGCGCGATTCAGCAAGGCGATTCCGACTCTGCGCGTAAGTACTATGAGCACGGTTTCGTATTACTGGCACTTCATGGACATATTGTGGGTCTACCTTTTAGTGATGTTATGGATGCGAATCTAGAACTGGGCTGCAAGGAGGCTGTGTGAGCCATTCGGACCTGACATTGGGAAGCCATGCGTCGGTGGAGGAGAGGTCCTCGCCCTTCGCCATTCCCACCAAGAAGCTGGCAATGTGGCTGTTCATCATTGCGGACGCGGCGACCTTTGCCGCGTGCCTGCTGGTCTACGGCTTCCTGCGCAATGGCTCGCTGAATTGGCCCACACCGTTCAAGTTTTATCCCACGGTGGTAAACGCCATGGTGATGACGTTCATCCTCATCACCAGCAGCTTTACCATGTTTCTGGGTGTCAGGGCCGCCAAGACGGGCGACCGCAATGCCGCCTTCCGCTGGACCATGATTACCGCCGTCGGCGGCGCCATCTTCGCCTTCCTGCATCTTCGCGAATGGATGGGGCTGATCGATGAAGGCGTTCGGCTGTTCAAGAACCCCTGGGGTAACGATCTGTTCGGCGCGTCCTTCTTCACCATTACCGGATTGCATTTGACCCACGTGACGGTTGGGATTGTGGTCCTCATCTTTGTTGGAATGCGGTACAAGAGCGGCCGCTTAAACGCCGACGATATCGAAATCACCGGGCTGTACTGGCATTTTGTAGACCTGGTCTGGATGTTCGTCGTGCCGTTGGTCTATCTCCTAAACGTGTCGAAGTAACGGAAGGAAGCGGAGGGCATCATGGAACTAACCAAACAGCAGCCAGGCGGTGCGGCGTCCTATTCTGACAGTCTGGGGAAATACCTGCTCGTCTACGTGGCGATCCTCATCCTTGCCGGTCTACAGTTCTTCATCGCTTACCAGCATGCCGACGTGACCGCCATGATCCTTCGCATGTTCTCCATAGCTCTGTTGGAGGCAGGGTTGGCAGTGGTATTCTTCATGCACCTTGGCTCGGAAAACCGCGCGTTCGTAACCTGGGTGGCGATTATCACGCTGTTTGTTCTGGCCGCCATGCAATACAGTTGGACAGACAGTTTCCGCATGGAGAGAAATGCACCACCGACGTATCAGGTGCTGCCTGCAAAATGAAGCCGAATTCCCAAATTCGTTGTTCTCTTCGACTGGCCGCGCTCGCTGTGGTTGTGCTGTTCATCCTGATCGCGCCAACCTCACTCTTCGCGTCTGCGTGCCCTTTTTGCTATAGCCAGGCGGCCGCTTCCAGTAATCGATTTCTTCAAGCCCTGCGCAGCGGAATCATCATCCTGATGGTTCCTCCGGCGATCATGTCGGTCGGCTTTACCGTGATGGCTTACCGCCGCCGCAATAGCTTCCACTCCTCGCGATAGGCTTGCAGCGCACCTACTAGCGTCAAACCGGGTTCGGTGAGGTGCGTCGGCCCGGTTAGCCCTTCCTCGCCCCGCGCATATCGAGCATCCACTCGAAGGAACTTTTTCTCGAATAGAAATAGTCTTTATACAACCGTCGAGGGCTGATCCAGAGCTAAGAAAGCCGATCAGCCCAGTGGTCATCTGGGTCGCGTCCACGAGGCAATCAGGGGGAACATCGGGGCGTTCGCGATGACATTTCGTGTGTCCCTTCTGTCGCGGAACCGCGCAGGAGCCAAGCTGTGCTCACAATTCCGAGCAATCGAAGTTGTACATTATTTGCATAGGGCAAAGACTTGACAATTGCGCTTAATCGCGTTATGTTCGTGATGTGATTACCTCGACCGATACTTTTTATCCGATCCGCGCTGTAGCTAAGTTGACCGGCATTCCAGTGGACACGATCCGCGCGTGGGAGCGGCGTTACGCTGCTGTTCAACCGCAGCGCAGCACCCGGGGACGCGCCTACTCAGAGCAAGAAGTGCAGCGGTTGACGCTGCTTCGCGATGCAGTGGCGAGGGGCCACTCCATTGGCCAGGTGGCGACCACGCCTGACGATGACTTGAAGGCGCTATTGCGGCGAACGGACGATATGGTTTCCGGCTCCAGCGCGCGGGGAAAGGTGAAGTCCGCGGATTCCGTTCTGGCTGCTGTGCTGCAATCAATCGAAGCGTTCGATTATGCGGGGGCCGATCGGGAACTCAGCCGCCTGTCGGTTTCCACCGCCGACCCCCGAAAACTGGTTCACGAGATTGCGCTGCCGCTGATGCGCATCACCGGGGAACGTTGGCACGACGGCCGTTTCACCATCGCCCAGGAACATATGGTGACGGCGCTGCTCACCGGGCTGCTGGGATCTCTTATGCGCATTTATGCGGCCCCGAATCCGCCGGTGAAAGTGCTGTTCGCCACCCCCGAGAATGAGTTTCACGGCTTCGGCGTATTGGCCGCGGCCATGCTGGCTGCGGCACGTGGGACCGGAGCGATCCACCTGGGAACGAACCTTCCTGCGCGCGAAATCCTTCATGCGGCCCGTCGCACCGAGGCTGACGCCATCATGCTCGGAGTTTGCGGAGCCAAGGCCGAGTCGGTCATTCCCGCGCTGCAGGAAATCCAGAAGGGAATTCGCGAGCGCACGCAGCTGTGGGTTGGAGGTGCCGATAGTGAATCGCTGGCAAAAGCTGCGCTTGATTGCGGGGCCGTGGTCCTCAAAGACTTTCGTGAGTTCGAACAGAAGCTGGACCTATTGGACGCAAGAAACTGAACATGACAGAAAGTCGGCGCTGGGTGCGGACGGGTTCGCGAACTGTCCAGGGTAACCGCGGGCCAGTTTTGTCTCGAAGCAAGAAAGCGAATCATGCACTACGATGCAATCCTGGTAGTTTCATTCGGCGGTCCTGAAAGACCACAAGACGTCATGCCGTTTCTGGAAAACGTGTTGCGCGGCAAGAACGTTCCGCACGAGCGCAGGCTGGAGGTGGCCCAGCATTATTCTCGATTCGGCGGCAAGAGCCCGATCAACCATCAGAACCGACTGTTGATAGCTGCGCTGGAAGCAGAATTGATCCAGTACGGGCCGAACTTGCCCATCTACTGGGGAAATCGCAACTGGCATCCCATGTTGGACGATACTTTGACAAAGATGAAATCGGACGGCGTGCGACGCGCCCTGGCTTTTGTGACATCAGCTTACAGCTCTTACTCCAGCTGTCGCCAATATCGAGAAAACATCGCTGCGGCGCAGCAATTGGTGGGCGATGGTGCGCCGGTGGTAGACAAGATTCGCGTCTTCCACAATCACCCAGGGTTTATTGAAGCTCTGGTGGATCGGGTGCAGTCCGCGCTGGAGCAGTTGCCGGCGAGCCAGCGTGACCAGGCCCAACTCGTTTACACGGCTCATAGTATTCCGCTCTCGATGGCCGAGAGCAGCAGCTACGAAGCGCAACTCAATGAAACCGGCAGGCTGGTGGCGGAAAGGCTCGGACACAGGAACTGGCGACTGGTCTTTCAGAGTCGCAGCGGGCCACCGTCACAAGCGTGGCTAGAGCCGGACATTCTGGATTACTTGAGAGAGCAGAAGCAGCAGGGAAATAATTCGCCGGTAGTCATCGCACCGATCGGTTTCGTCTCCGATCATATGGAAATTCTCTTCGATCTGGATACACAGGCGCGAGATCTATGCAGCGAGTTAGGCCTGCAAATGGTTCGCGCCGAGACGGTAGGAACCCATCCGCGATTCATTCGAATGATCCGCGAGTTGATTGACGAGCGCATACACGAAGATCTTCCGCGGCAAGCCTGCGGACGTCTGGCTGCCAACCCTGACTTCTGCGCCGCCGACTGCTGTCCGGCACTGCGACGTCCTCCACAAAACTCTTCATAGCTCTATGCTGCCGTCTTACCCGCCGCCGGAGCCTATTCGGAAAACGTGCGCTGCCGTCTGAGGGGTGGTAGGCTGTCGCCATGGCCGATGACGACAACAAGAACTCGATTCAAGACGCCTCGGTGGTATGGGCTAAGTATTCTCAGATTGCCTTCATCCTGCCGGCAGCGGTGGTGATCGGCCTATTGCTTGGCAAATTGGCTGACCACTTCCTGCACACAAAGTGGCTCTTTCTGGTCGGCATCATTCTCGGGTCGATAGCCGGCTTCATCGACCTGATCCGGATGGTCAGCAAGAAGAACTGATTCGCGTTCCACTCAAATCCCTATCGCCCGCCTTCCAGGCTCGTGCCTCCCGACCTGCGATACTGTATACCTGTCCATGACCACGCCTGAGTCCACTTCCGCGGCAGCGGAGCATTTCCTCGACACAGCTTTAGGCAGGATTCGCAAATTCTTGCTCGTGCTGTCGGGGATTGGACTCATGGTCTGCGGGATTTTCTTCCGCTGGCCAGTGATCGTCGGATTTCTGGCAGGCGCCATTATTTCCTACGTCAATCACCTGTGGCTGGAGCGCGCGATTGAGGCGCTGGGCGAGCGCATCACCAGCCAGCAAAGCCGCGAACGGGGCGGCATCATCGTCCTACGCGCCTTGCTGCGATACGTACTGATCGCTGGTGGGGCATATGTTATATTTAATGTTTCACTTGCGGCCCTTTATGGTTTCTTAGGCGGTGTCTGTTTGCCCATAGCCGCCGTCGCATGTGAAGTCGCCGTCGAGATTTTTGTTACCCTGCGGCGGGGATTTTGATTTCCTAAGACATTTTTTGGCAACGCCCGGCGAAGATGCCAAGCGTGTGCCAATCGGCTATCATCGCGCTTTTAAAGTCCGTTATACGAGTCAGTCCTAATGCCTGAACAACTCTGGATTACCGCATTCCTGAATAAATACCTGGGTGGCTTCGCCAATACGTTGCTGGGCATTTTTCATGTTAGCTCGCCCCACCCGCAGGCCCCCATCACTAACTACGTGGCGATGGAACTCCTGGTCTTCGCGCTGCTGTTGCTTTTTTTCATAGCGGTGCGCGCCCGGTTGTCCGTCGACAATCCCGGGGTATTGCAGCACATTGTGGAGAGCGCCAATTCCTTTGTCAGCACCCAGAGCGAGGAAGTGATTGGGCACGGGTACGAGCGCTACGTCGGCTACTTGACGGTGCTGGGCTTGTTTATTCTGATTAGCTGTCTGATCGGGCTGATTCCGGGCTTCGAGGCGCCCACGGCGGTACCCTCGGTACCGCTGGGTTGCGCGCTGGTGACCTGGTTCTACTATCATCTGGCGGGCATTCGGGAGAAGAAATTCGGCTACATCAAGAATTTCCTCGGACCGGAGTGGTGGCTGGCTTTCCTGATGTTCCCCATTGAAATCTTCAGCCACCTGGCGCGCGTTTTGTCGCTCACCATTCGTCTTTTCGCCAACATGTTCGCAGGCGATATGGTGACGCTGGTGTTCCTGTCCCTAATCCCGATTGGTATTCCGGTCGTGTTCATGCTGCTGCACGTGGGCGTGTCGATCATTCAGACCTACATTTTCGTGCTGCTGGCCACGGTGTACATCGGAGAAGCAGTTTCGCACGAGCACTGAGAAGCAGTATTTGGCCGTTAGCTCTTAGCACTTGGATCAGCAGAGTACCCGTTCAACAGAACGAACGCTGGGATTTACTACATGCCAAGTACCAAATGCTAACGGCTGGGTCAAGTTTGTTGGCAGCGTGAGGGCGTCAGCACGGTGAACGTCAACCACCCACTGGCAACGATTCATAAGGAGAAACAAATGCGGAAATTCACGATGATCTTTTTTGCGCTGATGGCCCTGATGATGGTGGCCATGCCGGCGTACGCGCAGGGCGGCACCACCGCTGCTGCTGGCGGCACCAACTGGGTTGCCATTGCTTCCGGATTCGGCATCGCCATCGCGGCGGGTCTGGCCGGTCTGGGACAGGGCAAGGTCGGCGCTGCGGCTTGCGAGGCGATGGCCCGCAATCCAGCCGCTCGTCCCGCGATTCAGCTGGCGCTGATTCTGGGTCTGGCTTTCATTGAGTCCCTGGTGCTGTTCACCCTGGTTATCATCTTCGCCAAGGTCGTCTAGTTTTCGCTGTTTCGACCAAAAAGCCTCGTCTGCGGACGAGGCTTTTCCTTTGCTTCATCCTAAGGAAGTGCGATCTCACCACAGAAGCACGGAGGACAAAGAGTCAAGTTCTTCTGTAGTCTTTACAACGTAGCTCGAATTCCTGGGCTCAGCCGGAAGGATGATCTGGGGTGAGCCGACATCGAAACGGTTTTGCTTCGCGACCTCCGTGCCTCTGTGGTGAAGATTGGTTTCGTTTTTCAAGAAAATGCCTGGCGTCCTCGACTACGAAAACGTGACAAAAGACTACGGCGGCCGCTGGTCAGGGCGGCGCATTCGGGCACTCGACGGCTTTCAGTTGTCGCTCGAACGGGGCGAGATCTTCGGATTCCTTGGGCCGAATGGCGCGGGTAAGACCACGGCGATTCACCTTGCTCTGGGTTTCATGCGACCCTCGGCCGGCGGAGGACGGCTTCTAGGTAAGCCGTTCGGTGATGCGCCCACCCGCGCACGAGTCGGCTTCCTAGCCGAGAACGTGGCACTCTACCATCGTCCCGCGACTCAGTTGCTGCAATTTTATGGGGCTCTCAACGGCATGCGTCCCGCACGTCTGCGAATGCGAAGCCGGGAAGTCCTTCGCCAGGTTGAGTTGGAAATGGAAGCCAACCGCAACGTTGGCAGATTCTCTCGCGGCATGCAGCAACGGATAGGACTCGCCCAGGCGCTGATCAATGATCCCGAACTGCTCATTCTTGATGAGCCTACCTCGGCGCTCGACCCCCTGGCCCGGGTTTCAATGCGCGAGTTGCTGTTGGAGGTTAATCGCGCCGGTAAGACCATCTTCCTCAGCTCGCATCTGTTGTCCGAAATTGAGATGATTTGCCACCGCGTCGCCATCCTGAACAAAGGCAAGCTGATCAAGCTGGGCCGCACCGAGGAACTACTCATCTCGCGCGACCGCTACCAAATTGTGGCCCGCGGCATTCCTGGCGACGGCTTTCCTGCGGCGCAACTTCAAGCTGGAAGAGTGGAATTCACGGTAGACGCAGCGTCACAGCGCGATGCCCTGGAGAAGATATGGGCCCTGGGCGGGGAAGTGCTGAGCGTGAATCCGGTGCGCCGCACACTGGAAGACTTGTTCGTCGAGCTGACCAACAAGGAGAACGAGGCGTGAAGCCAGTCCTCCTCATCGCTACCAACTTTCTGCGCGAGCATCGCTGGCCGGTGTTGATCCTCTTCGCCTGGATCGTGTTGACGGCGCTTGCCGCCGGAGGCTTCGGGCGCGAACGCGTGGTGGCTGACGACGTTGTGTTTTACGTCCAGCAGCAGGCGGTTTACATCTGCGTATTTAGCGCTTTCCTCGCGGCCGACGCCATTCACAACGAGCGCAAGTCACGCCGCATTCTGCTGGTCTTGTCGAAGTCGATCAGCCGCGGACAATATCTTCTGGCCGTCGTTCTGGGCACATGCGTGATGGCGTGCGCTTATGCGCTTGTTTTTGGCCTTTGCGGAGTTTGGCTGACGGCGCGAGGAGCGTTGCCCAGCGCCGGAGTGTGGGCTGTGGTGCTGCTGATCATGGCTGGTTCGGTGATTGCTGCCACCGTGGCCATGTTTTTCTCGACCTTCCTCAATCCTTACGTTGCCACAGCTCTGACGCTAGTGTTGTTCTGCGCTCCGGGCTTCGTCCACGCCCAGCAGCATGCCTGGTCGGTGTGGCTGCCGGGCTTGCCCATCCTGGTCAACATCTTGCGTTTCAACTTCTACTCAACCTGGACAGCGAATTGGGCGGCGGTGTTTCTGGCTATCGCTCAGGCGGTGTTGTTCTGGGCGGTGGCGGCGGCGATCTTCGAGCGGAAAGACATCGCCATTCCGGTCGAATAGCCGCCGCCATGCCTTCGTCTAGGGCTGGGGGAGATGCGCCTGGTCCTTCGCGAGCGGCGTGTTTGCCGCGTTTTGCATCTGGCGAGCCAATAAGGCAATTTCCGACTGTGCCAACGTCACGTGATACCGCACTTCCGTGGGAACGGCGGTATCGCGGCTCAACAAGTAGAGCATTTGCATGATGCCCTGCAGCTGGTTGTTGGTGGCGTCGAGCAGGTCGCTGTCCGATGGGGCGCCCTTGGTGGTCGATGCCAGCCCGCCTTGGCGGCAGGTCTGAAATCCGTCGTTCTCCTTAAATCGTGCGAATTCGTGCCCTCGTTGCAGGTGGGGATGGACTTGGTTGCGAGCTTCAGTGCTTCCATGCTGCTGATTCAAGTGTGTTCCCTCATCAAAGTACATTGCTACTTTTCCTTCCGCAGAAAGCCACGCAGGGTTCCGAAACTGAGAGAAGCGGTTGTCATGCTCGAAAACGAGAGTCATCCGCCGCTATGGTGTGTGGTTAAGGTGCGTTAAAGCGGAGATAGCTAGCAGATGCGCGCGCAGTGAAGGTCAATCAGGTTGTCTGAGCGGACGGCGCGCGTCAAGCGCGCCTGCGACAGGCGGGAGAGATAGGCGTATCCAAAAACAAGCACGGGGGCAGCCGTGGCCATCGCCAGGTACGTCCTGACATGATTACGGCTACTGATTCCGTGTGAAGGCAGCAATCCGGAGAAAAAGACGGATGCCAGTGCCGCCAGAAGCACAAAAGCAACAAAAGTATGGCGGCGCATTTTCACGAGAATAACCATCCTCAGCGAATTACAGCCCATCAGGACTGCGACTCGCGTTGATGAGATGCTTGAGGTCTGCGGGACCGCTACTTCATGAGATCTTGCGCGCTTTGAATGGCGTAAACCAGTACGCGGTTCGGCAGCACGCCGAGATACAGAGTTGCCATCAGGCTGATGGCCAACCCAATGCCCAGTCCCACTGGAATGCGGGCCACCGGCGCTTCCGTGCGCTCGTCCCGCATGTACATATAGACGATGATGCGCAGGTAATAGTAAGCAGCAATTGCGCTGTTGATGACGCCGATGATCGTGAGGCCGACCAGGTTCGACTGCAACGCAGCGGAGAACACGTAAAATTTAGCGAAGAATCCGCCAGTGACGGGAATACCAATTAACGAGAGCAGGAAAAAAGTAAGGATGGCGGCCAGCAAGGGAGAACGGCGGCCCAGCCCGGAATAATCGTCGAGCGTGACGTATTTCTCGCCGCTGCCGGCGAAGTGGCCTGACGACGGCGAAGGCGCCCACGTTCATCGCGGCATAGGAAGCCACGTAAAAGATAGCGGCCGAGATGCCGACCTCCTTGGCTGCGGCGAAGGCAACCAGAATGTACCCGGCGTGCGCGATCGAGGAATACGCCAGCAGGCGTTTCACATTCTGCTGCACCAGCGCGCCGATGTTGCCCAGCGTCATGGAGAGGACAGCCGCCAGCCAGACCATCCAGAACCACCCGGGCGCTCCGGTGGCGAACAGCACTCGCAGCAGTACTGCGAAGGCGGCAGCCTTAGGACCGGTGGACATGAGCGCTACTACCGGGGCAGGCGAGCCTTCGTAGACGTCAGGCGTCCAGACGTGGAACGGCGCAGCCGCAACCTTGAACCCCAATCCAACGAACATCAGGCCGACGGCGAGGTACGCCAGGACGGACGGCTGCCCGTGGAGATAATTGGCGATTCCGTAGACATTGGTGGTGCCGGTGGCGCCGAACACCAACGCTACACCGTACAGAAAGAATGCAGTGGCAAACGATCCCAACAGGAAATACTTAAGCGAGGCTTCCGCGCTTTCGGCCGCGCGGCGGCGCATGCCGGCGAGGATGTAGGTGGAGATCGACGAGATTTCCAGCGCGATGAAGATCAGAACCAATTCGACCGCCGACGACATCAGCATCATGCCGACTGAGCCAAGCAGGATGAGGGCGAAATACTCGCCGGAGCGGATGCGCTGCACGTCGAGGTATTCGAACGAGATGAGGATGACCACCAGGGCGACCAGCAGCACAACAACATGGAGGAAGATGCTGAAAGTATCGACCCGCACGGTGTTGTAAAACGCGTTGCCGTAGAACCCGGTCTGATAGGCGGTAGCGGCGAGAGCTGCCAGCGTACCAATCACCGCCAGCACGCCCAGCGGCCGCTTGGGGCTTTGTTCAGGAAGCAGCGGATCGATCATCATGACGAGGATGCCGAAGATGCTCAGCACCACTTCAGGAAGGATCCGTATGTAATCAACGGCCGGAATCATCGTCCGATCACCTGTAAAAGAGCTTCAGTAGCGCGTCCGGCCGCGGGAGCAACTGCTTGCGTAACTCCGGAGAACTGTTTGAGCGCTGCCGAGACGGCAGGATCGATGGAGTGCAGCCAGAGCATGGGCGCAACTCCCATCACCAGGGAAGCAATCACCAGCGGCCACAAGGAAACCTGCTCGCGCGCGTCCAGATCGCGCAAGCCTTGGTTTTTCGGATTGGTGACGTTTCCGTAGAAGACCCGCTGGTACATCCACAGCAGGTAGCCGCGCTCCAGATGACGCCCGTGGCGGCAAGAATTCCATAAATCTGCCGTGCCTGGAAAGCTCCGCTCAGGATGAGGAACTCGCCGATAAAGCCGTTCAACAGCGGAAGGCCCACTGACGACAGCATAATGAAGGCGAAGAACGTGGCGTAGATCGGCATGGGCGTCGCCAGGCCACCGTACTCCGCGATGTCGTAGGTGTGGCGCCGCTCGTAAATCATGCCCAGCAGCATGAACAGCGCGCCGGTGGAGACGCCATGGTTCAGCATCTGGTACACCGCGCCATCCACTCCAAGCTGGGTGAAGCTGAAGATGCCCAGCACCACAAAGCCCAGGTGGCTCACCGACGTGTAAGCGATCAGTCGCTTGATATTGGGCTGCACCAAGCGCCACCAGCGCGCCGTAGATGATGCCGATGATGGCCAGCGCCATGATCCACGGGGCGTTGCGGCGAGCCTGCTCAGGGAACAAGCCCGACGTTGAAGCGCAGCAGGCCATAGGTGCCCATCTTCAGCAGAACGCCGGCCAGCAGAACCGAACCCGCGGTCGGTGCTTCCACGTGGGCGTCGGGCAGCCAGGTATGGACCGGGAAAAGCGGAACCTTCACCGCGAAAGCTACAAAAAATCCCAGGAAGAGCCACAGGGCCGCGTTGCCGAACGCCGGAGACTTGTCCGTTCTGAATGGCGCTCTGGATGGTGACAAAGTCGAAGCTGCCGGTGCGCGCGTACAGCCAGATAATCGCCGCCAGCATGAAGACCGACGCAATCATGGTGTACAGGAAGAACTTCACCGCAGCGTAAATCTTGCGGCCGTGCCCGTACATGCCGATGAGCAGCGCCATCGGGATCAGCGTGGCTTCCCAGAAGAAGTAGAACAGGAAGAGATCGAGGGCGACGAATACGCCGATCATCGCGGTCTCAAGTATCAGCATCAGGATGAAGAATTCCTTCACCCGGTCGTCAATCGACTTCCACGAGATCAGCACGCACAGCGGCATCAGGAAGGTGGTCAGGACCACCAGCCACATGCGAGATGCCGTCGACGCCAAGGTGGTAATGGATGTTCGGGTGCGAAATCCACGGGAGTTCTGCTCGAACTGGAAGCCGCTCTGCCCGCGCACGAAGTACCACGGCAGATGCAGCGAGGCCAGCAAGGTAATCAGCGAAACCGCCAGCGCGAAATAACGGATATCGCGGTCGCGCCGCGGAAAGAACGCCAGCAGGATCGCGCCGAGCCAGCGGCAGGAAAACCGACGATGCGTAAGGATGTTGTCGTTGATGAAGTCTCATCGCAACCCCTTCCACACCATGAAGGCGATAACCGCGGTAGCGCCCACGGCGACCCATCCGGCGTAGGAGCGGATGTTGCCGGACTGCATGTGCCGCATCGCGTTCGGACGCTTCCTGAGCTCCCGCGGCGCTGCCATCCACCGCGCCATCGATCAGGCCGCTTGTCGATGCCCTTCCAGAAGACATTGGTGGAAACCGATCAGCAGGGCTGGATGATGACTGCTCCGTAGAGTTCGTCGATCTTGTATTTGTTGAGCACCAGTGTGTACAGCCCGCCGGCAGACTTGGCCATTCGTGCCGGCAAGATCGGGCCGCTTGTAGTACAGGTACCAGGCCAGCACGAAATCCCAGGGCGCGCGATGGTGACCGACATCCAGCGTGAAAATCAACTCGGTGCTGGACTCGCCGTGCCCTTCTGCCGCCTTCCGCGGGCGGCGGACGCTTCCGAGCCGGCGCCGCTCCGTTGACCGGTTGGAATACTGGCGACAGGAAGGCTCCAAAGCGATCGGATCCTTGCAGCGAGTGCGGAACGCCGACCCAGCCGCCGACCAACGAGAGCAGGGCGAGAATCACAAGCGGCACGACCATCACCCACGGACTCTCATGCGGGATCCGTGTCCGTGGCTTCCGCCGGAGGCGTGGGCATCGTGCGCATCGTGAACCGCGCCGGCATGTCCGGCATGTTGCGCGTCGGCGTCGTGTCCATGTCCGCCGTTTCAGGATTGGGTCCGCGATACTCGCCGAAGAACGTCAGGAACCACAGCCGGAACATGTAGAACGAGGTCATGCCGGCGGTGATGACGCCGATCAGCCACAGAATGTGATTGCCGCTGCTCCAGGCCGACCAGAGGATCGCGTCCTTGGAGAAGAAGCCGGCAAACGGCGGCATACCCGCGATGGCGAAGGTCGCGAACGTCATGCACCAGAAACGTGTAGGGCAGATATTTTCGCAGGCCGCCCATGTGGCGCATGTCCTGCTCGCCGCCGAGGCCGTGAATGACCGAGCCCGCGCCCAGGAAGAGCAGCGCCTTGAAGAAGGCGTGGGTCATCAGGTGGAAGATGCCGCCGACGTAGTCCGCCACGCCGCAGCGCCATGAACATGTAGCCCAGCTGCGAGATGGTGGAGTAGGCCAGCACCTTCTTGATGTCGGTCTGCACAATGCCGATGGAGGCGGCGAAAATCGCCGTCAGCGTGCCGATGATCGGCGACGGCCAGCAGGGCGCGATCGGGGGCGCGGTTGAAGATGGGGTTGGAGCGCGCCACCATGTAAACACCGGCGGTGACCATGGTTGCGGCATGGATCAGGGCTGAAACCGGAGTCGGGCCTTCCATGGCGTCCGGCAGCCAGACGTACAGCGGGATCTGCGCCGACTTGCCGGTGGCGCCCACCAGCATGCAGCAGGCCGATCGGCGGTCAGCAGGCCGGCACCGGCGCTCTCCACGGGGAATAGCCGCTCACCAGCTTCCACAGGCTGCGCGTACTGCAGGGTGCCGAAGTGCTTGATCAGCAGGAACAGCGCGATCAGGAAGCCGAAGTCGCCGACCCGGTTAGTGATGAACGCTTTCTTGCCGGCATCGGCCGCGCTTTTCTTCAGGAACCAGAAGCCGATCAGCAGGTACGACGCCAGGCCCACGCCTTCCCATCCGACGAACATCAGCAGGTAATTGTTCGCCAGCACCAGCGTCAGCATGAAGAACATGAAGATGTTCAGGTAGGCAAAATAGCGGTAATAGCCGCCTTCATGCTCCATGTAGCCGACGGAGTAAACGTGGATGAGGAAGCCGACGCCCGTGACCACCAGCAGCATGATCATCGACAGCTGGTCGAGATAGATGCCGTACTCCACCGAGAAGGAGCCCACGCTCATCCAGGTAGCGTAGCGCTCGATGTGGGGAATCTGGTCGGCCGGCAAAGCCCGAGGAACTGCGCGGCCACCCACAAGCGCCATGGCGAACGCCGCTGCGGTGAATCCCAGCGCGATGGTATTCACCAGCGCTTTCGGAAAGCGCTTGCCCAGCAGACCGTTGATAGCGGCGCCGGCCAGCGGGAGCAGCGGAATGATCCAGAGATGCATGCTCATAGTTTCAGGAGGTTCACGCGATCCACATTCAACGTCTCGCGCGTGCGGAATACGGCGATGATGATGGCCAGCCCAACGGCCGCTTCGGCGGCGGCCACTACCATGACAAAGAACACAAAGATGTGGCCGTCCAGCGACTTGAGCTGCGCGGCAAAGGCGACGAACGTCAGGTTCACGCCGTTCAGCATCAGCTCAATGGAAAGGAAGATGGTGATGATGTTGCGCTTGATCAGAAAGCCGGCAACGCCGCAGGCGAACAGAATCGCGCTCAGTACCAGGTAATAGGAAAGAGGAACCATTACTCCTCCCTCCGCGCCAGAGACAACGGCGCCCATGATGGCGATCAGCAGCAAAACCGAGGTGACTTCAAAGGGCAGCAGGTAGTTGCTGAAGAGCAGCTTGCCCACGGCCTGCGGATTGCCGAAGACGTCGCTGCCGTTCATGATCTCCGGACCGCCGATGGCGATCCGATCGAAGCCCGGTGATGTGGCTGATGAATGCGGCACCAATGCCCAGTCCGATGATCAAGGCCGGGCACACCCAGCATGGTTGCGACGCGGCTGCCATGCGGCAGGCGCTCTTCTTCGCCGGCGTTCAGCAGCATGATGACGAAGACGAACAGCACCATGACCGCGCCGGCGTAGACGATCACCTGCACCGCGGCGACAAACTCGGCCCCCAGCAGCAGATAGATCAGCGCCAGCGAGCCCATCACCACGATCAGCGACAGCGCGCTGTTAATGGGGTGCTTCTGTACCAGGAGGTTGATCGCCCCTCCTACGCACAGCGCCGCGAAGATGAAGAACAGAATAAGAGGCAAGCATGATGTTTTGGCAGCAGCTGGCGCTTAGCAACTGGCTGTTCGCCAAAACACTTCTGCACACTGCTGATCGACGATCATCGCTTCTAACAACTGCTAAGCGCTAAGTGCCAAAGCTAAGTCTGCTTTACTTCATCGCCACGATCAAGGCCGTCACCACAATGTTCGCGATGGCCAGCGGCAGCAGGAACTTCCAGCCGAAGGCCATGAGCTGGTCATAGCGGAAACGCGGCAACGTGCCGCGAACCCAGATGTAAATGAACATGAACACAAACACCCGAACGGCGAACCATAATACGGGCAAGAGGGACTGCAGCGAGCGGCGGACCGAAGGTCGGTCCCGACCAGCCGCCCAGGAACATTACCGACGCCAGGCAGGCCACCGTCACCATGTTGGCGTACTCAGCCATAAAGAACATGGCAAACTTCATCGAGCTGTATTCGGTGTGATAGCCGGCCACCAGTTCCGTCTCCGCTTCCGGCAAATCGAACGGGATGCGGTTGGTCTCGGCGTAGGCCGCCATGATGTAAATGAAGAACGCAATGAACTGGCCCCGGAAGAGGTTCCACTTGGGAATGAACCCGAACCATGTGCCCGCCTGCGAATTCACAATGTCGCTCAGGCTGAAGCTGCCGGCATAGAATCAGCACGCCGATGAGGGAAAGCCCAAAGCCACTTCATAGCTGATCATCTGGGCCGAGGCACGCAGCCCGCCCAGCATGGAGTACTTGCTGTTGGACGACCACCCCGCCAAGCGCTACGCCATATACGCCAATCGACGTGACCCCGAGAATCACCAGCAGGCCGATGTTGACGTCCGTGATCTGCAGCGGCGTCGAAATGCTGCCGAACAGGCTGATCCAGGGTCCGACCGGAATGACCGCGATCGAAGTCAAGGCGGTAGTCACCGCAATGATCGGAGCGATCATGTATAAGGGCTTGTTAACGTAAGGTGGTGTAAGGTCTTCCTTGAAGATAAACTTTAAGCCGTCGGCCAATGGCTGCCAGATGCCGAACGGGCCTACTCGCGAGGGTCCCCAGCGGTTCTGCATGCGGGCGACAACTTTGCGCTCCAGCAGCACCGTATAGGCGACGGCCGTCAGCAGAATGAAAACCGCCAGCAGGATCTTGACGATCGAAACCAGGATGAACGTTCCAATGCCCATGTAGCTATTCGTTCTCGGTTCTCAGCGTTCCGCCGTCCTCAAACATTCAACGTACAGCGATCTGCCCTACGCGGTTCGAAGTTGGCGCGGAATCGAGGTTCCCGCACCGCAAACCGCAAATCATGAAATCTTGTTGCTGTAAGCGCTACTCTCTGACCATCGGATCGTAATTGGCTGCCATCTCCGGATCGTCAGGCGAAGTCTGGTAACGCTCCAGACCGTATTCAGCGTGGCTGAGTAACGGCCCAGCGTCCCCGCAGTAAACAGCGTGTCGTTGGACGGCAGTACCAGTTCGGGATGACCCAGCCCGGTTGTGCCCTTAATCTGCACCAGTTGCGTGTGAACATCTTGCCCCGACAACAATCCGAGACGAGAAATGTCATAAGCCGGAACCAGCCGCTGAATTTCGTCCAGCATGGCCGTCGGATCGTAGGGGCTCAACTTCGGCTCCAGGTTGTGATCAGCTAGCCACACCGCGTGCCGGTCAGCCTCACCCGACTGCGCTCCTCGGGTCTGACCCATGTCGGCGCGGGTGCCACGGCCGCCGAAGGGCACCAGCTTGTGGACGTCGTATCCCATGCCCGCGCGATGCGGACGATACACTCGAAGTCGTTGCGTACGCCGGAGAACTCGCCCGCCTTCTTCATCATCTGCACGTCGCCGCAGGTGTTCGTGACGGTGCCGCCCTTTTCGTAGGCATTGGCTACCGGAAGGACAACATCGGCGATGGCGGCGGTCTCGGTCAGAAACATGTCCTGCACGACCACGAAGCTCTTCGACAGCACGAAGGGATCGATGTTGTAGCGCGCGACCGGATTGGAGCCGACAACGTACAGCGCCTTCAGCTTGCCGTCTTTGGCTGCGTCCACCATCTGCAGCAGGTTCAGGCCGGGCGCGGTTCGGAATCTCGTCGAGCCAATCCTCGTGGAACTTGGTCGCGCTGCCCACCGGAGCGTAGCCGGGAAGCATGTCGGGATACGAGTCCCATGTCGGCTGCGCCGCGCGAGTTGGCATAGTCGCCCAGGCAGATGAACTTCGCGCCCTGGGCCAGGCCGAAGTCGACCAGCGATCTTGACGTCGCCATCGCGCAACTCGGAGCCGAAGATGATGACCAGTCCTTTTCGGCCTTCAGCGCGTCGCGCAGCTTGGTCAGCGCATCGCGGGTCAGGTTGCCGGCGAGAGCTACCGCATCGGCAGCCTCGTCTTTGCCTGCGAGGAAATGCAACGAAGCTGCTCTCCGAGCCGGGCGCGATCTGCGCGTAGGCCGTAGCCTGGCGGCGCAGCTTGATGGGAAGGAGTTCGCCATGTAGAACTTGGCGCGATGCAGGCGAACATTGCGTGCGAATCTGCCAGGCCAGCAGCGGATGCTGCTCGGTTGGGTCGTTGCCGATCAGCAGGATCGCCGGCGCGGTGGCAACGTCGCGCATCGAGGCCGTGGCGTCCGGCTTACCCGCCAGCGCTGAGGCGAAGGCGGGGTAGTCAGCGGTGCGGTGATGATCGATGTTGTTTGTGCCCAGCCCAGGCGCGCGAACTTCTGCAGAAGGTAATTCTCTTCGTTGCTGGTATGGTTCGATCCGATGACGCCAATCGCCGCCGGTCCGTCGGTGGTAAGGACCTCCTGGAATTTCGTGGCGATCAGTTCGAAAGCCTGCTCCCAGGTGGCGGCGGCGAACTTGCCATCGCGCTTGATCAGCGGCTGCTGCAGGCGCTCAGGATTATTGGCGAAGTCGAAAGCGTAGCGGCCTTTCACGCAGAGGAAGTCGCCGTTAATGCCGCTCTTGTCGCGATTGTCGCCGCGCACAATCTGCATGCCAGTGTCGGCCCGGCGCACGCCTAGCGTGGTTTTGCAGCCATCGCCGCAGTGGGTGCAGACGGTGCCGGTATGCTTCATTTCCCATGGCCGGGTTTTGTAGCGATAGGCTCCCGAGGTGAGCGCGCCGACCGGGCAAATGTCGATGCACATGCCGCACTCTTCGCACTCCAGATGATCTTCCTTGTTGGGCGCGATGATGGAGCCGGAGCCGCGATTCTGTACACCCAGCGCCCAGACGTCCATGCCTTCTCCGCAAGCGCGAATGCAGCGGTAGCAGAGAATGCAGCGCGGGCGATCGAAGTACACCACCGGCGACCATTGCTGCTCGTCGCGATGGTTCTTCATGTCCATGAACTTCGATTCGGCGGCGCCGTACTTGAAGGTCATGTCCTGCAATTCGCACTCGCCGCCGGCATCGCAGACCGGGCAATCGAGCGGGTGGTTCGCCAGCAGCAGTTCCAAGCATCGACTTGCGTGCCTGCTTGATCTTGTCGGTCTCGGTGGCGACCACCATGCCCTCGGCGACCGGCGTGGTGCAGGCGGTCTGCAGCTTGGGCATTTTCTCGATTTCCACCAGGCACATGCGGCAGGCGCCCTGCAGCGACAGGCCAGGGTAGTAGCAGAAAGACGGCACCTCGATGCCTGTGCTTTTGCAGGCTTCGATGAGCAGCGTCCCCGCGGGAACGGTGAGCTTCTTGCCGTCGACAGTAAGGGTTACATCAGCCATAGAAATCCGTTATTCGCTGTACGCCTTTCACTATTCGCTTCGCACCCAGCTACGATGTTCGAGCTGGCGAACAGCGAATCGCGTGTTTCACGCCATCGCCGGTTCGGCGGCCTTCTCATATGGACAAGGCTTGCCCCCGAGGTGATCCTCGAACTCCTGCCGAAACTTGTCCACGTAGGAAATGATCGGCATCGCCGCCGCATCGCCCAGCGGACAGAATGTCCGTCCCAGCATGTTTTCTGCCAGGTACTTCAAATTGTCGATGTCTTTCTCCACGCCGCCGCCGCTGTGGAAACGCACCAGGGTCTTCTTCATCCAGTCGGTGCCTTCGCGGCACGGGATACACCATCCACAACTCTCGTGCTGATAGAACTGGGTCACGCGCAGCGCAAATTTGACGATGCACATGGTGTTGTCAATCACGATGACCCCGCCCGAGCCGAGCATCGATCCCGCTTTCATCACCGAATCGAAGTCCATGGCGATGTCAATCTCGTCAGGCTTCAGGATCTGCACCGACGATCCGCCGGGCACCACCCCTTTTAACTGCTTGCCCTTGATCATGCCGCCCGAGACGTCGTAGATCATCTTCTTCAGGTTGTAGCCCATGGGCAGTTCGTATACGCCGGGCCGCTCCAACTCGCCGCTCATGCAGAACAGGCGGGTTCCACCATTGCGCGGAGTGCCCAGGCTGGCGAACCATTCGCCGCCGCCCAAAATGATGTGGGGGACGCTGGCCAAGGTCTCGGCGTTGTTGATAACCGTAGGGCCGCCCCACAGCCCCACCACAGCAGGGAAGGGAGGACGAATACGCGGAACGCCGCGCTTGCCTTCCAGCGATTCCATCAGCGCCGACTCTTCGCCCACTTCGTAGGCGCCGGCGCCGGAGTGAACAAAGATGTCGAGGTCGACGCCGGACCCGAAGATGTTCTTGCCGATGAAGCCGCGCGCGTACGCGTCGGCCACGGCCTTCTCCATGATCGTGATCAGGTAGCGATACTCGCCGCGCAGGTAGATGTAGCCGGTCTTGGAGCCGACGGCGAGGGCGGCAATCATCACGCCTTCAATCACCGAATGCGGATCGTGCTCGAAGATCAGGCGGTCTTTGCAGGTGCCAGGCTCGCTCTCGTCGCCGTTGCAGAGCACGTACTTCGGCTTGGCCGACTCTTTAGGGACGAACGACCACTTCATGCCGGTGGGGAATCCCGCGCCGCCGCGGCCACGCAGGTTCGACGCCTTCATCTCGTTGATGATCGCGTCGGGGCCCATGCTGGATGGCCTTCTGCAAAGCCTTGTAGCCGTCAAGCTCCAGATAGCGGTCGAGGTTGGTCGCGCCCAAGCCAAAGCGCTTGGAGACGACTTTCACCTCATCGGGATGGGAAACTAAGTACGCCATTAGCTGTGTTCGCTCTAGGCTTTTCGCTTTTCGCCGGAGCCGCTCGCCGCAACAGTCCTGGCGAATCAGCGAAAGGCGAATACGCGAAGAGCGTCTGCTTACTGCTGTTCCTTCTTCTTTAAACTTTCAATCAACTGCATCGATCTTCTCGGTGGTCAGATTCTCGTGGAAGTCGTAGTTCATCATCATCGCCGGAGCCCAGGAACATGCCCCGATGCACTCCACTTCTTCCACGTGAAACAGTCCATCCGGTGTCGATTCCTTGTTGCCGACGCCCAGCTTCTTCTTGCAGTGCTCCAGAATCTCTTCGCCGCCGCGCAACAGGCAGCTGACGTTGGTGCAGACCTGCAGGTTGTACTTACCGATCGGCATGCGTCCGCAGCATCGAGTAGTAGCTGATGACGTTGCGGACTTCCAGGTCTGACAGCCCGATTCGCTCGGCAATTTCCTGAATCGCTTCGTCGGTGATGGCGCCCAGTTCGTCCTGGATGTACAGCAGCATGGGAACCAGCACCGACCGCTTGGTCGGATAGTGCGTGACCATGGTGGCGAAGCGTTCTTCGAGTTGGTCAGAGAATCTCATGAATTCAGCCGTTAGCACTTAGCTCTTGGCAACTTAGCGAAAGCGCCTTGGCTAACTGCCAAGCGCTAACTGCCAACTGCTGTTACCTGTCGCAATCTCCCAGCACGATATCGATGCTGCCGATGGCGGCCACTACGTCAGCGATCAGGCGGCCCTCACACATCTTGCGCAGCGACTGCAGATTCGCAAACGAGGGCGAGCGCATGTGAACCCGATACGGCTTCGCCGTGCCATCACTCACCACGTAATAGCCCATCTCGCCGCGCGGCGACTCGATCGGCAATAAACCTCACCCTCAGGAACCGTAAAGCCTTCGGTCACAATCTTAAAGTGATAGATGAGCGCTTCCATCTGCGTCTTCATCTTCTCGCGATCGGGCAGCACCACCTTGGGCGCGTCGGCCTTGAACGGACCTTCGGGCATGCCTTCCAGCGCCTGCATGGCGATCTTCTGCGACTCCCGAAGCTCGGCCACGCGCACCAGGTAACGGGCGTACACGTCACCCACGGTCGAGGTCGGCACGTTGAACTTGAAATTCTCGTAACCGCTGTAAGGCTGGTCGCGCCGGAGATCGACATCTACGCCGCTGCCGCGCAGCGTCGGACCAGTGGCGCAAAGCGCGATAGCGTCTTCCGCGCTGATGTGGGCCACGCCCTTCGGTGCGCTCCACCCAGATCGGGATTGTTGGTCAGCAGGTTCTCGTATTCGTCAATGTTCTCGGGGAAACGCGTGAGGAACTTCTTCGACGCGGTCGAACCAGCCCAGCGGCGGATCCAGCGCCAGTCCGCCGATGCGGAAGTACGACGTCATCATGCGCTGTCCGGAAACCGCCTCAAACAGTCGCAGTACGTCTTCCCGCTCGCGGAAGCAGTACAGGAACACCGTCATGGCGCCGATATCCATGGCGTGCGTGCCCAGCCACACCAGGTGCGAGTTGATGCGGGTCAACTCGTTCAGCATCACGCGGATCCACTGCGCGCGCGGCGGAATCTCCAGCCCCAGCAGCTTCTCCACCGCCAGGCAGTAGGCCAGGTTGTTGGTCATGGGGCAGAGATAGTCGATGCGGTCGGTCATGGGCACGACCTGCTGGTAGAACTTGGCTTCGCAGGTCTTCTCAATGCCGGTGTGCAGGAACCCAATGTCGGGCATGATGCGCACGATGGTCTCGCCGTCAATCTCCAGCAGCAGGCGCAGCACGCCGTGCGTCGATGGGTGCTGCGGACCCATGTTCAGGACCATCGTCTTGTCTTGCGACGGATCCAGTACCGGGGTTGGATTCATGTGAGCCATGATTAGCGGTAGCCCTCGACGGGATAATCTTTGCGCAGCGGATGGCCTTCCCAATCTTCCGGCATCATGATGCGCGTCAGGTCAGGATGTTGGTCGAAACGAACACCGAAAAGATCGAAAACCTCGCGCTCGAAGAAGTTCGCACCCACCCACACCGGGTAAAGAGAATCGACGGCAGCGTCATCACCGCTCAGCTTGACCTTCAGGCGCAGATATTTCTTGTTGGGAATCGAAAACAGGTGATACACCACTTCGAAACGCGGTTCCTGCGGATACCAGTCAACACAAGTCAGGTCCGCCAGGGATGTGTATTGCAGCTGCGGATCATTCTTCAGCGTGATGCAGGCATCCCGCAGGGCGATGCGGTCTACCCAGATCGTCAGCTCGTCGCGATCGAATTTCGCGCCGGTGACAGCCGCGGCGTGACGGGCGAGCAGCAGCGCCAGCTCAGGCCGGTCCTTCAACTGCTCCATATCGGTGATTGCCGGTACCAACGCCATAGCTAAAGCTTCTCCGCCCTGCCTTGCTTGTTCCAGTCGAGGACACCTTTTTTCCACACGTAGAAGTAACCCGCAAGCACGATGCCGATGTAAACCAGCATCTCCCAAAACCAGAACATGCCCATACCGTTCGCCTTCAGTTGCCGCTCCACCACCGCCCAGGGGTACAGAAACACCGCTTCGATGTCGAACAGGATAAAGAGCATCGCCACCAGGTAAAACTTCACCGTGAATCGTTGCTTGGCGTTGCCGATGGGCTCCATGCCGCACTCGTACGGCGACATTTTGGCTTTGTTGTACTTGTGCTGGCCGATGAAATACGAGAGCGTCACAATCGCGCAGGCGATGCCGCCGGCGACGAGAATGTGGATCAGCAACGGAAGATAACGGGCAAAATAAAAGTCCGGCATGATTGCGTAAGGCCTAGCAATTCCGAGCAACAGCAGGTAAACATTCGAGTTTAGATTTGCATGGCGGACATGTCAACCAAACGCCCGAGCACGTTTCACGCGCAATTCACGAAGAGAGATTCTGCGCTTCGAATCTTGCGTTGCCAGTGTCTGGTAGGCGACATCGAGAGAGCGAGAAAGTCGACCAAATTGCGCGGCAAATTTGCTATCCGCCGCCGACGAAGTGGACGATTTCCAGACGATCGCCGTCGTTGAGTTGCGTGTCGCTCCATTGTGCTCGCGAGACGATCTCGCGATTCAATTCAGCCGCCACCCGGTCGCCCTTCATGCCGAGTTGCTCGATCAGTTGCGCCAAAGATAGCGGGCCAGCGATCGTTTGCTCCTTGCCGTTGATGAAAAGCTGCATGCAGACAGTTTCAGGTTTCGCGTTTCAAGTTTCAAGTACGTCCAAAGCGATGCTGAACGGTGGGGAAGTGTTTTCATTCGAAATTCGAAACGGCAGACATAAAACTACAGTAAAATGCCGAGATTTCCTGCAAGGAGCTGACATGGGGCGTCCCGTTGTCCATTTCGAAATCGGGTGTCGCGACAAGGCGCGCACCTCTGAGTTCTTCGCCAAACTGTTCGAGTGGAATATGCAGGAAGCCGGTCCGGCCACCATGATTGATACTGGCGCGGGTTCGGGCATTCCTGGTCATATCACCGCGCTCGGCCACGAGCCGCACAACTACGTGACTGTCTATATCGAAGTCGAGGACGTCCAGGCGTATCTGGACAAGGCCGTCGCTTTAGGTGGCAAAGCATTGCTCCCTGTCATCACATTGCCGACTGGCCAGTTTTCCTGGTTCTCCGATCCCGATGGAAACACCCTTGGATTGTGGAAGACGACCACGAAGGCGTAAGGGGTAAACAATTCAAGATGCTCTACCTCAGGCACAAGCCGCAGCCGCCGTTGGCCGAGTTCGTGGACTGCATCTGGCTCTGGGAGGGCTACGCCGGTCCTCACCAGAAAGAGCGGCTGATGCCGGACGGAACGGTCGAGCTCGTCATCAACCTGTGCGAGGACCGTATCAAGGTCTACGATCCGCATACTCCAGAGCTGTCCCACACCATTCCCGGCTGCGTCGTTTCAGGCCCTCGCTCGGAGTTCTTCGTCATCGACACCGAAACCGAGGCATCGACCATGGGGGTGCATTTCAAGGCGGGAGGAGCGTTTCCGTTTCTCAACCTGCCTCCTGATGAGCTCTGCAATCAGTCGGTCGCCCTGGGGGACTTGTGGGGACCGGCTTCCGCACTTCTGCGCGAACAATTGCTGGCGGCCATCACACCGGAGGAAAAAGTTCGCGTGATGGAATCGGCTTTGCTAGAGCAGGTGGCGAAGCCGCTCGAACGCCATCCCGCAGTGAGCTTCGCTTTGCAGCAGTTCTGTCAGCGGCATCAGGCTCCTTCGGTTTCTCGCGTGGTCGATCAGGTCGGGTTCAGCCAGCGCCGCTTCATCCAACTCTTCGCCGACGAAGTAGGACTGACGCCGAAACTCTTCTGCCGGGTCAGTCGCTTCCAGAAGATGATCCAACTTGCACATGCGCGTGAGGAGATCAGGTGGGCGGAGATGGCCCTCGACTGCGGCTACTACGACCAGGCGCACTTCGTTCACGACTTTCAGTCCTTCGCCGGAATAACGCCCTCGACGTACATGAAGCAGAAAACGCCGCACGTCAATCACGTACCCATGGAGTAGAGCGACACCGAAGGCGAGGCGCCACGTCAAATTTTTACAAGACGCAACCGGCCGCCACCCGTCATTATCGTCATCACAACGAACCGGCGAAAGAAGTCCGTCGGCGATCGGAATTTCTAGGTGGAGGAGAGAACCATGGCAGTCAAACCAATTCCCGAGGGATACCACACCGTAACCCCTTATCTCACAGTCGATGACCCGGATGCCGTGATGTTATTCCTGAAGGCCGCTTTTGATGGCCAGGAAACCTACGCCATGCGCGACGACAGTGGCTGCGCCCGGCACGCCGAGATGAAGGTTGGCGACTCCATGATCATGCTGGGCGCCGCCCATGATCAGTGGAAGTCCCGTCCCGGGAACTTTTACATCTACGTCGAGGATGTGGACGCGGTTTACAAGAAAGCCATCGCCGCCGGTGGCACCTCCATCAGCGAGCCCGCGACCCAGTTCTACGGCGACCGTCACGGTGGCGTGACCGACTCCCAAGGCAACAACTGGTGGATAGCCACCCACGTCGAGGATGTTTCTTCGGAAGAGTTGGAACGGCGCGCCAAACAGCAGGGCAAAACTCAGGCGACCACCGAAAAGTCGAAATAAATCAGCAGAATGCGAGGATAGCGATCTGCCGTGGCCGATCGGCATGCGGCAGATTCCGCCCTCGACTGAGGCGTGAAAGCCGGGATATAATTGCCTTTCGCCTGCACGGCTACAAGCCGGAGCGGGCGTGCCGTCGCGTCCGCCAAGCGCGTGGCCGGCAGCAATCAGTACTCATCCCAAGTCTATTCAAGATCCGAGGTTCTCGCATGTCAGGCCACTCAAAATGGGCAACAATTAAGCACAAGAAGGGCGCGCTGGATGCTAAGCGCGGCAAGATTTTCACCCGGTTGATTAAGGAAATCACCATCGCTGCCAAGAGCGGTGGCGATCCTGAAAAGAACCCCCGCCTGCGTGGCGCCGTGGCCGCGGCCAAAGCAGAGAACATGCCGGCCGACAACATCAAGCGCGCCATTCAGCGCGGTACCGGCGAACTGCCCGGCGTCTCGTACGAAGAAATCACCTTTGAAGGCTACGGCCCGGGCGGCGTGGCTGTGCTGGTGGAGGTTTCCACCGACAACCGTAACCGCACCGTCAGCGAGATGCGTCACGCCTTCGCCAAGAACGGCGGGAACATGGGAGAAGCCGGATCGGTGGCCTGGATGTTCAACAAGAAGGGCGACATCGTCATCGCCAAGTCAGCTGCCAAGGAAGACGACCTGATGAACCTGGTGCTGGAAGCGGGCGCCGAGGACCTCAAGGACGATGGCGAAAGCTGGGAGATCCTGTGTGAGCCTTCGGTCTACGAAGCTGTGCTGACCGCGGTCAAGGGTGCCGGCATTACTCCTGAAGTGGCAGAAATTGGCATGGTTCCGCAGACCTATACCAAGCTGGAAGGACACCAGGCCAGTACCATGATCCGCTTGCTGGAAGCCCTGGAAGACCAGGACGATGTCGAGCATGTGTACTCCAATTTCGACATCGACCAAAAGCAACTGGAAGAAGTGGCGGGCTAGGAGAGCCGTTAGCGATCACGGAAGACTATAAGTGATGAGGACGACCGCCCCACCGGCGGTCGTTTCTTTTGCGGCGAAGCGCACGAGCTACGTTCTGCTATCAGTCACACAGCGCCCTCTGCCAAAATTGTCATCACGAGGAGGCCTTCAGGCCGACGAGAGATCTGCTCTTCCGTCCGAGCCGCAAAATTTCCACCGAGATCGGATGTTCAGCGGTCACAGAATCGCCTTTTGACCGGTCGTTATACTAAAAACATCCAATACGATGTAAGGAGTTTGCTTGATGGTCAGTTCCGTCGATTCTACCGCCCTCGTCGAAGATATTTCCGTTCATCCTCCCAAGCGTCTGCTTTACGGTCCCGGACCGGGGCAAGTCCATCCCCGGGTTTATCAGGCGATGGCGCAGCCCATTGTCGGCCACCTCGACGCCTACTTCTTTGAAGTGTCCAGCAAGATCCAGCGTCTTCTGCGCACTGTTTTCGGCACCACCAACGAGATGACCTTCGCGCTCTCTTCCACCGGCAGCGGCGGCATGGAAGCGGCCATCAGCAACTTCGTCGAGCCTGGAACGAAAGTTGCCGCACTGACAAGTGGCTACTTCGGGGACCGCATGATTGAAATGGCCGGGAGGCAAGGCGGCCAGGTCGTACGTTTGGATAAACCTTGGGGCCAGGCTTTTAACGACCAGGAGGCGGCGGACTTCATTCGGCGCGAGAAGCCCAGCGTTGTGACGTATGTGCAGGCCGAAACATCGACCGGCGTTTTCCAGCGGGGACAAGCCATCTGCCAGGCGGCCCACGAAGTGGGCGCACTGGTAATCGCTGACTGCGTGACCACCCTCGGCGCCATGCCTGTTGAGATTGATAAGACGGGAATCGATGTAGCGTATAGCTGCTCGCAAAAAGGGTTAAGCTGTCCTCCCGGACTATCGCCCATCACAGTCTCGCCTCGTGCCGCCGAGTGGCTGAAGGCGCGCCGCACCGCCAACCATTCCTGGTATTTCGACCTGAAGCTGCTAGCCGACTATCTGGAACAGCCGCATCGCTACCACCACACCGCCTCCGCCACCATGTTCTACGCCGTGCTGGAAGGGCTCACGCTCATCGAAGAGGAGGGGTTGGCCAACCGTCACAAGCGGCATCACGAAGCACATCTGGAGTTTGGGAAAAAGGTTGGCGCACTCGGCATTGAAATGCTGGTAGCCCCTGATATTCGCATCTGGAACATCAACACGCCGAAAGTGCCCGCAGGCGTGGATGACGCAAAGGTACGCACTGCTCTGCTGAAAGAGGACGGCATCGAAATCGCAGGCGGTTTCGGACCACTGGCCGGAAAAGTCTTCCGCGTCGGTCTGATGGGTCCCCTGGCTACCAGCGAAAGTGTCAGTCACTTCGTCGGCTGCTTCGCGAAAGCGTTGAGTGGAGCTGGCTACAAAGGGTAGGTTTGCAGGGGAGTCAGGCCGTTCGCATGGAAGCAAGAAACATTACCCGAGGTAGCTTTCATAAATGAAGCTAACGTCGGGTAGTTATGCTTCTGGCAAATAACGAAAAGTGAAGAGCGACCAGCGGCCTGTCTACGCCGTTCCCAGTCTCTTCAGCACGGTTTCGCGGAAGCCGCGGCTCAACGTCAGCTTGGTTCCGTCGCGCAGCAGGATCGCGTAGTCCCCGTAGAGCGAGGGGCGCAGCGTCTTGATGCGGTCCACATTGACCAGCGTGGAGCGATGCACGCGCATGAATTGGCGATGTCCCAGCCTCGTCTCCAGCGAGCTGATGGTTTCGCGCAGGATATGCGTGTTGCCTCCGACATGCAGGCAAACGTAATTGCCGGCTGATTCCGCCCAGTCGATCTCGCCCGGCTTCAGGCAAACAATTTCGCCGTCGGCCTTGATGACGATGCGCTGCGGCGCATTCTGCCGCGAATCCAATTCCGCAAGCAGGTCGAGCACTCGCTTCTGGAACATGCCTTCCGAGGGATGCTGCAGTTGCTTGCGGGCATGGTCAAGCGCCTCAGACAGCCGCTCCTTCACCACTGGCTTCAACAGATAGTCGAGCGCATGCACCTCGAACGCCTTCATGGCGTAGCGATCGTAGGCGGTGACGAAAATTGTCAGCGGCATCTCCCCATCACGTAAAGCCGAGACCACGCCGAATCCATCGGTTTCTGGCATCTGGATGTCGAGGAAGACCAGGTCGGGCTTCTCGCGTTTGATCAGTCGAGATCGCGGACTTGCCATCGCCGCACTCGGCCACAATCTCCAGATCGGGTTCTTCTTCCAGCAAGCTGCGCAGCCGCTCGCGCGCCAGGGCTTCGTCATCGCTAAGCAACACTCGAATGGGCATGGGGGGTACTGACCTCCTCGGAGTAGGTGCGGAACGGTATATGGATTTTGACGATGCAGCCTCCGCCGGGCGCATCTTCCAGGGTCAAGCTGTGATCGTGGTTATAAAGCTGTTGCAGGCGGGCACGCGTATTGCACAAGCCCACCCCTTCGGGGGGAACGACGCCGCCAAAGCGGTGAGGCCTTGGCCGTTGTCGCTAATTTCCATCCACAGCTCATCAAACACCTGCCGGGTGCGTATAGAGACTCTTCCGGGCGCTCGGCGTGGTCCAATCCCGTGGCGAATAGCGTTCTCCACCAGCGGCTGCAAAATCATGTTGGGCACCAACCCGGAAAGCGTGTTGGCGGCAATGTCCATGTCGACCTGCAAGCGGTCCTGAAAGCGCGTTTGCTGGATGTCAATGTACTTCTGCAGGACCGTGAGCTCGCGGCTGAGCGGTACTTCGTGGATGCCGATAGCGTCCAGCGAGAAGCGCAGCAGGTCGGCCAACTGCAATGTCATGTGTTCCGCGGCAGGGCCGTCATTGCGGGCCAGCGCCGCAATCGAATTCAGCGTGTTGAACAGGAAGTGCGGTTCTAACTGGATTTTCAGCACTTCCAGCTGCGCCAGTGCCAGTTGCGCTTCCAGTTGCGACGACTGCAGTTCCCGCTCGCGATATTTGCGCGTAATAGCCGATTGCCTGGGTGATCAGCAGGATGTACCAGTAGCGCTGGAAGTCCATGAACACCCGCGACAGCATGTGTGCCGTGAAAGGCAGCCGGAGCCTCGGGCGTCCAGGTGACGAACGGCTCCAGCCAGACGATGACCGTGGCCGACAAGAACGTGAAGGTGATGCTCGCCGCCAGGTGCACCGGCAGTATGCGCTTCCAGTTGCTGCGTTCGAAGGGGAACCGCCGGCACAGGGCGTAGATCGGTGGGGTCAGCAGCGACCACACGGCTGAGATGGTGATGTTCCACGCAAGAAGCTGGGTCCAGCTCTCCGGGGTGCCAACCGAAGCGGTGTAGACATGCGCGCCGGCAGCGCTCAAGAAAGCCAGCACCGTCCACAGGACGAAAGCTGACCGCCCAGACGCCACCCCATTCTTTTACTGTCTCCAGCGCCGATCCGGGCCGGTTGGCATATTTCACGTGCCCGGCGCCCGGAGACATCCCCAAATCCTTAGCCATATTGGGCTACCCATCCTGCATCGACCGCAAGCAAAAGAAGACGAGCTACACCCTGCGAAGTGATAGACGAAATTCCAGCAAAGATGTTTCCGGAAAATGACAGAGATCACCGGAAAAATGGGAGTTACTATGATAGTTCGGGCTCGCCAACATAAATTGTGTCCGATTGCGGACACTGAAGCATAGCCGACCATTACAACCGCCGGTCTTCGACCTCCTTATGCATGAGCTAGGCATCGCCGCCTCCATTCTCGAAAGCGTTGAAAACGAAGCCCGGAAGCATCCTGGCCTCCACATCTCCAAAGTCGGGGTTAAGATTGGGGAACTGGCGGGGGTCGACGCGGACGCGTTGCAATTTGGCTTCGAGGTTTTGGTGAAGGACACCGATTGGGAGCCTCTGGCCCTGGAATTGGAGTTCGTGCCTCGCATGCAGCGCTGCCCGAAGTGTGCGTACGACTTCCGCATGACCGAGTATGATCCGCGATGTCCGTTGTGTGGCGAGGTCGCCACGGTCTGCATCAGCGGCGAGGAACTCGACATCGCCTACATGGAAGTGGATGAATGAACCGAATCGCCGTCGAAACGAAGGTCCTGAATGCCAACCAGATTCTGGCTGAGCAACTGCGTCAGCGTTATCGCCAGCACGGCATCCTCTGCGTGAACCTGGTCAGCTCCCCCGGATCGGGCAAGACGGCGCTGCTGGAACGCACCCTGGAGCGCATGGAGAAAGGGGCTCGCGTCGCCGTCCTCACCGGCGATCTGCAGACCGAGAACGACGCCAAACGGCTGGCGAAGTTCGGCTTCCCGGTGAAGCAGATTACGACCGGGGGTACCTGTCATCTGGACGCCTCGATGATCGAGCGGCACCTCGAAGACTGGAAGCTCGAAGAGCTCGACCTGCTGATCGTGGAGAACGTCGGCAACCTGGTCTGCCCCTCCAGCTACGATTTAGGCGAGGAGGCGAAGATCGTTCTGCTGAGCACCACCGAAGGCGAAGACAAGCCGCTGAAGTATCCATCGATCTTCTTCAAGTCGGAGCTGATGGTCCTCACCAAAATCGACCTGTTGCCGTACGTGCCTTTCAAAGCCGAACTGGCGCACGAGAATGCCCGCCGCGTGCATCCTGGAATCGAGATTATCGACCTTTCCAGCACCAGCGGCGAAGGCATGGACCTGTGGATGAACTGGCTGCGAGTACGCCAGGAGAAAACCAAAGCCAAGCTACAGAGCACACCTGGTTAGCGGCAAGCATGGGGACGCCAACCAGCGAGACGTCTCAGAGCGTTACTGCCGAATATCCTCCTGATCACTTTCCTTGAGTCCTGTTGTCGCATGGCCTAACATGGCCGCAGAATGCGCAAAACTTCTGCCGGCGGAACGGAAGGCCCGATCTTTCTCTCGTTGAGGCCGCAAGGTTGGAGCGTGGCCCGCATGGCCCCGCTTTTCCTTCTGCTGTGCGCGCTGACGCCTTTGCTGGCCCAGGATCCCGTTCCCTTGGCCAGTCCGGATGGCGCTGGTTATCCCGTGAGCGTCGAGGGCCATGAGGTGTTGCGCATCTACGAGCCGATTGGCAGCTTCACCGCGCAGGAGCGCGCCCATGCCGCTTCGGATCGCTTCCATAAGTTAATCTTTCAGCCCAGCGCCGATACCGCGAAAATTACCACCGAAGAAACGTCTTTCGGCACGGATGTCGTGCTGGGCGATCAGATCCTGCTGGTCGTAACGGACGACGACGCCAAACAGTTCCATCTTTCGCGACAGTTGCTGGCGAAATATTTCGCCGGGCAGATACGCGCTGCCATCAATACTGCCCGGCACCAGCACAGCAAGCAGTTCCTGGTTCGAGCCGGAATCTACGCGCTGGCAACCCTGGCAATTTATTTGGGGTTGCTATGGCTTGTGATCAAGGGCTCCCGGCGGCTGCTGCATGTCCTGGAAGCCAAGAGCGCCGCGATCAAGGGAATCAAAATCCAGCGGTCGGAGATTGTTCGCGGCGATCGCGTGGCCTTGTTCCTGAGTACCTGTGTCCGGCTGATCCGGGCTGTCCTGATCTTCATTTTCACCTGGATATTCCTGGCCACCGAATTCAATTACTTCCCCTGGACCCGCGAGCATGGCAGGCAGTTGCTGGGCTATATTCTCACCCCGGTCCAGTTTGTCGGACGCGCGTTGCTGAACTACCTCCCGAATCTGTTCTACATCATCGTGATAGTCACGGTGATGTACTACGTGATGAAGGTGGTTCGTGTGCTGGCGCGGGAGCTGGAGCGGGGCAACATTCGCATTCCCGGCTTCTATCTGGAGTGGGTGCAGCCGACCTACAAGATCGTCCGCTTCCTGATGATTGCCTTCACTGCAGTGGTGATTTACCCCTACCTGCCGGGCGAAAATTCCCCGGCTTTCAAAGGTGTTGGGCTGTTCATTGGTGTGCTGTTTTCGTTGGGTTCGACGTCGGCCGTCGCTAACGTCGTAGCGGGCGTCATCATCATCTACGCCCGCGGCTTCAGGGTCGGCGATTGGGTGAAGATCGGCGATAACATGGGCGAGATCACGGCCCAGACCATGTTGGCCACTCACGTCAAAACCATCCGCAACGAGGAAATCATTATCCCCAACTCGGTTGTCCTGGGCAGCTACGTAACCAACTACAGCATGCTGGCGCAGGGCAAAGGCCTCGTGCTGCATACTGCGGTCACCATCGGATACGACGAGCCCTGGCGCAAAGTGCACGAGTTGTTGATCGAGGCGGCGCTCAAAACGAAATACATCCTGCCCGAGCCCAAGCCGTTCGTGCTGCAAAGTTCGCTGGAAAACTCCTACGTGCAATACGAAATCAACGCCTATACCAACCGTCCACTGGACATGATCTACATCTATTCGGACCTGCACGGCAATATTCAGGATTGTTTCTTCGCTGCCGGGGTAGAGATTATGTCGCCGGTTTTTTCCGCGTTGCGTGACGGAAACCGGACCGCGATGCCGGCGGAGTTCTTGCCGCCCGGCTATCAGCCGCGGGGATTTCGCATTGCCAAAGACGACGCTTCCTCGTAGAAAAAGTAGTCAGTGGCCAGCACGGACCCAGACAGCCGCCAGTCGACAATCGCCTGCGAAGTAGGCCAAGAGTTTCTTACTGGTAAGAATCTGTGAGAAATCTTACTGGTAAGAATTCCTTACAAAATCTTACTGGTAAGAATATCTTTAAGTAACTTTTTATCCCCACCCCGCCATGCCTTCGAGGGCGAAAATCCCTGCCGGCATGAACGTGCGGACAGCGTCATCCTGACCGCACGCGTTCGGTATGTCTTCGCGCCGGGGCGACCCGGCGTTGCAGATTCGCCAGGATGGAGTGCCATCCACGATCCACCCCACAACGATTCATTCTCGTAATCGGTCGGTGTCGTGACCACGGCGTCCACCTGACGAGTGTCCACTGACCACTGACCACTGACCACTGTTCTACATAATCGCGGTCGGTGGCGCCGGCTCATCCGGGCTGCCTGCACTCGCCAGCGGAACGCGAATCATGACCACGGCCAGGATCACCAGCACGATAAACCCTGAAATCACGCTGGGGTGCGCGAAGATCACGGGCACCGGCCATTGCTTGTACTTGAACACCGCGATCACAATGCCCATGAGCGCCTCACCCGCAATAAATCCTGACGCCGTAAGCACGCCCGCATTCTCCACCCGGGCCTTTTGCGCATCGTTGAAATTCTTGCTGTCACGTATCTTGTCGGTCATCCAGCGAATCATGCCACCGATGAAGATGGCGAATGTCGTCTCCAGCGGCAGGTACATGCCGACGGCGAATAGCATCGGGCTCTTAACCTCGATCATGATCAAAGCAAAGCCCATCAGGATTCCGACCACAATCAGCGGCCAGGCCATTTCTCCGCCGACGATACCTCGCGACAGCATTGCCATCAGGCCGGCTTGCGGCGCGGGCAACTGAGGATCGCCGAAGCCAATGCCTCCGCTATTGATATTCGCCTGGTTCAGCAGCAGCAGGACCGGTAGCAGAGCGAAGCTGGCGACGGCGACGCCCATGAAGTCGCCAATCTGCATCTTGGCCGGGGTGCCGCCGAGAATGTGTCCTACTTTCAAGTCCTGCAACATCTCGCCCGCCACCGCGGAGGAAATGCAGACCACCGCGGCCACCCCCAGCACCGCTGCCACGCCGTGCATTCCAGAGACTCCCATGAGGACCATCAGTAACGCGGCAATGACCAGCGCCGCCAGCGTCAGTCCGGAGATGGGATTGTTCGACGAGCCGATCAAACCTACCAGGTTGCCCGACACCGCAGCGAAGAAGAAGCCGACGATGATCATGACAATGGCCGCGACGATTCCCGGGACCCATGCGTCGGCATAGCTCTTGTAGAGGAAGACCATGCTGAGCAGCACGAGGGCCAGACCGCCAAAAACAAACTTGGCGTTGAGATCCCGTTCCGTGCGGGCTGTGCCGGCGTGGGCGGCGGTCGATTTTTTCAGATCCGACACGGCGCGCGACATGCCCGAACCCAGGCTCTTGCGCATGCGGAAGAGCGTGAAGCACGCACCAACCAGCATTCCCCCGACGGCGATGGGGCGGACGATGAAACTCCACACCGCTCCGGCTTGGCCGGCCCAGAACGTGTTATCGGGAATGGTCGTGCCTGCGGGAGCGAACTGCGTGACTAACGTGGGACCACCGAGAAACAGAATCAGCGGAACCAGCAGGCCCCAGGCGATCACGCCGCCGGCGAAGTTCAGCGAGGCCAGGCGCGGCCCAATGATGTAGCCCACACCCAGGTAGGCCGGGCTGATTGCGGGAGCAGACACGGTGGTTATTGCGCCTGCCGGCAGCTTCGGAGCCATGGCGCTGCGGCCCATGCGCACAAAGCTGGTGCCCAGGTTGCCGACATGCACGATGAAGTCGCGGCTGGCACTGAACAGGCTGAACTGGCCAAGCAGGTAAATGATTCCGCCGAAGCCCATGTTGCCGAAGAGAATCTTGGCGGCGCGGCTGCCTTGTTGTCCGGCGATGTGAATTTGCGAAGCGGCAACCGATTCCGGGAAGGGAAGCGCAGGGTCTTCCACCATCACCCGGCGCAGCAGCGTGACAAACAGGATGCCGAGCGCCCCGCCCACCAGCATCAGGATCGACGACTTCCAGTAGGCGTGTGCAAAGTCGAAGACCGGCCACGCACCTGAAATGACGAATGCCGGAATGGTGAAGATGGCGCCCGCCGCCACCGACTCACCAATCGAGCCCACGGTTCGCGCAATGTTCTCTTCCAGGATAGAACCCTTCATCAGGCGGAGGACCGCCATCCCGATGACGGCCGCGGGATACGTTGCCGCGATGGTCATGCCCGCACGCAAGCCTAAATACGCGTTAGCGGCGCCCAGAATTACCGTGAGGATCAGGCCCAGCAGCACGGCGCGAAGGGTAAACTCCGGCATCGACGTGTTATCGGGAACGTACGACCGAAACTTCTTTTGCGGAGAACTTGTGGTGGTGCTCATTCAGGCAGACCTCGCGCGGCGCACAAATTATAGTGAACGCGCAAGTTAGCATGTCAGCGGCATTCGTTACAAGTGCCAGCATGCGCTCGGCCTCCTCGCCGTCGGCATTCGCCGGATAGCGGTCGATCTGCGGATAGAATGTGAGCACCGAACGGGAAGGAGAATATTACTTTGGACTATCTGCTGAAGACCGAGCCGACTGTCTACTCATTTGCCGACCTGCAGCGCGACAAGCAAACCATATGGGACGGTGTTACCAACCCCACCGCGGTGAAGCATCTGCGGGAAATGAAGCCGGGTGACGGCCTGATTATCTACCACACCGGAGATGAGAAAAGCGCGGTGGGTACGGCAACGGTGGTTTCCGTTGATCCCTCCGATCCGCGAACACCGCTGGTGAAAATCAAGGTTGGCAAAGCTGTTGCCAAGCCGACCGCGCTGGCTGAGATTAAAGCTGATTCACGTTTTGCCGACTCGCCACTGGTGCGGCAGGGCAGGCTTTCGGTGGTGCCGCTGACGCCGGCGCAATACAAAGCTCTGGCTGGCGCATAGCGCAGGCGGCAACGCATGCCTGACTCAGTACGACGACCGGCATGGAGCATGAAATCCCGGTGAATTCGCGGGCAGGAACCTTAACCAGCATTGCACCTGCTCAGTGAAGCTCATATACTGCTGTCAACGGCGCTTCGGTGCCGTACGTCTTGCCCACAGGATTTTCATGACCCGCCGAGCCGCGGCTCATGGGAAGGTTGGAGGGTCGTCTTCAGCAGTTGTGAGACGCTAAAACGAACACGACGTGATCCACGCGTCTGGCAACGCGCCGTCGTCGTTGCGCCCTTACAATCCCTCCTGCAGAACGTTTTTTCCGTCCTCTTCCCGTCCGACTGTCGCCTGTGTCACACCCCGCTTACTAATATTTCCCGAGTTCCCGTGTGCCGGGAGTGTCTTAAGGAAATCAGACCTGCGCGCGCAGTGCAGTGCCTGCTGTGCGGCGACCGCCTGCCCAGCGCCCAATTGTTGATGGGCGACGGATGCTGCGCGAATTGCCGGGCCTACCCCCCGGAATTCGAGCGCGCTGTCTCGTTCAGTGAGTACGAGGGCAGCCTTCGCGGTCTCATCCATCTACTGAAGTATGAAGGTGTTACGCCGGTTGCTGCCCCGCTGGGTGGCATGCTGGCGCAAGCTGTCGGCGAGCTTCTTCCCGGCTGCCGAAACGCTACGCCGCTGCTGGTGCCGGTGCCTCTGCACCACGCCAGGCGCCGGTCGCGCGGCTATAACCAGGCGGAAATGATTGCCCGGGTCGCGGCCAAACGCCTGTCCAGCAACACAGAAATCGTCTGCGATGCGCTGGTCCGCAGGCGCGAGACCATTTCGCAGGTGGGACTCACGCGCGAGGAGCGCATTGCCAACGTGCGCGACGCCTTTCGCGTCGCAAATCGCAGCCGTATCCAGGACCGCGTTCTTATCGTTGTCGACGACGTGATGACCACGGGTACCACGTTGTCCGAGTGCGCCCGGGTGCTGAAAGCGGCTGGCGCCAGACAAGTTTGGGCTGCTACGGTAGCCCGCGCCTTCCATGGTGCGGACTTCCCGGCAGCCGATACTCCAGGGGAAGAGGAGGAAATCGAAGCGGCAGCGGCCGTTTCGGTCTAGACCCGGTTATGTCCATGCAGGTACAAAGCGCAGCGTCCCGATACGGAAAGTCCCTTGCCGGTTGCATGCATCACGCCAGAGTGGCGGGCGACGAGCCCTCGCCATGGGCGGCCATGCACGCCCCAGTACTCGTACTGAACGCATCCTACGAGCCCATTAACGTCTGCGCCGCCCGTCGCGCCATCATCCTGGTGCTGAAGGGCGTTGCCATGATGGAAGAGGCAAACGGCAATTACCTGCGCGCGGCGCGACTTACTATGCGCGTGCCGTCGGTCATTCGCCTGATGGAGTACCGTCGCATTCCGCACCAGACCCGCGCCTTGTCGCGCAAAAACATCCTGCTACGCGACCGTAATACCTGCCAGTATTGCGGGAAGATCCTCGCCGCCGGCGAACTTACGCTCGACCACGTCATCCCGCGCTCACGCGGGGGAGCGTCGACGTGGGAAAACCTGGTTGCCTGTTGCCACTCCTGCAACCGCAAGAAGGGCAACCTGCTGCCCCACGAAACCAGCATGAAGCTGATGCGCGAGCCGCGCCCGTTCAATCTGCACACCAGTCGGCACATCATGCGCATGATGGGACGATCCGACTCGAAGTGGCGGAAATACTTGTTCTACTAAGCGGGGCTCTGCAAGGGGTGGCGAGTGGAGCCTCAGCCACGGTGCCATCCCTGACCGCTGTGACTAACGCAAGGCTCCACATATCCGTTCTGCACCCAAACTTACCTGACTATGTCTGTCTCTTGCGAAAAACTTACCTGATTACTCTTTGTGCACGGCATTCGGGCCTTAGTTATCCAGTGTTTTGCCTATTTTGTGCATCTCACTTATTGCGCGTGCACCTCAAGCCCAAGTGTGCGCGGAACTTGGAGAAGGAATGCCGGATAACGCCCTGGATCAGATTGTCGATCACGTAAGAAGTGACGGAACTACCTATTTTCCGCAATATTCGGAAGTTAAGGCCGCTCGGGTTGTAGGACATACGCCGAAGACAGACCACTATATCTACGAAATCGTGCTGGATTTTCCCGAAGGCAGCGAGCGGGTCAACGCCAAGATTTACCGCGGCAAGTCAGCGGCCGGTAGCCCCAAGGACTTAGCCTCGAAAGAGTTAGAAAATCTGCGCTACGCCTACCAGACGGCGGAAAAGCGCAAACTCAGCGGTGTGCCGCGTCCCCTGGGAGACTTTGCCGATCAGGGGGCCGTGGTGACGACCAAGATAAACGGCCTGCCCTTGCAAAGCATCATCATGAAGGCTGCCATCCTGCCCGATAACGGAAACCACAGCTTGCTGGACACTTCCGCCAGGCATGCCGGCGAATGGCTGCAGCGCTTTCACAAGGCGACGGCCGGGACGGCGACGCCGATCGACGGCAACGCGGTGTTGGTGGAGATGGAGAAGCTATGCCATGGCGCGCAGAAAGACGGCCTGCCGCAAGAGTCCACGGCCGCGATTTTGGCGAACGCGAAAGCTGCTTTTGCCAAGCAGAAGCGGGCCTTGCGATCTTCGGCCGTCTTGATGGATTTCATGCCCTTGAACGTGTTGGTATCCGAACAGGGAGTCGCCTTCGGCGAATTCGCCAGCCTGCAAGAGCAGGGTCATTCGATCTACGACGCCGCCATGTTTCTGGCCGGGGTTGAAGCTTTGGAGAAATATCCCTTCTGCGATCGCAACCTGACCTCGCAGGTGCAGGAAGCTTTTGTGCAGGGTTATGAGGTCAGCCCGCAGGAAGAAGCTCTGCTGGACACGCTGAAAATGAAGATCCTGTTGCAGATGTTTGTGCAGGGACGCGTGGTGAAAGAGAGTGCCGAACGCAAGCGGGTGATGTGGGCCAACGTGATGAAGCGCTTTTTGCAGAACGCTGCCGAGCGCGCAACCGCCCGGGTGGCGTGAGGACAGACGCTATTCGCTATTCGCCTTTTGCTGTTCGCCAGAAAAAACTTTGCTGACTGCGGCAAGCGCTCTTTCTTTACTCGTAACAGCCGCCTTCTGGGCCAAAAGCGAAGAGCGAAAGGCGAATAGCGAAGTGCAAAAGGCGATGCGTTATTTCGACGGGGGAGTCGTTCCGCTCTGCGGCGCTCCCGCCTTCTGGTCGTCACCCTTGGAAATTTCCTGGCCGTCGTAGGTAATCTTCGACTTGGCGCCGTACCGCTTGTAGTTCTTATACTTCACGATGTAGCGCATTTTGACGTCGTCGTTACCCGCGAAGTGCAGCGTGTCTTCCGCGAAGGTGTAGGTCGGAAACCAGTATTTCTCGTCGATCTGCTCCCGCCAGGTGGTGAACTTAGGCGAAAGGTTTTCTTTCTCCGGATGCTTGGCGTTGTGCACCTGGGGGACAGTCTCGCCGTAGGTTTTCACTATCTGGAAGTCGTGGTCATCCACCCAGATGCGGCCCTGGAAGTAACGTTCGCCCTTGTCGATTTCCTTGGGAGCGATATCGAACACGTAGGTCCCCAATTCATCTTCCTTTTGCTTGCCGACGTACAGTACCTGGTATTTGCCAATGTCGTCACTGGTCAGCACGAAGGGCAACCGGTTGCGGATGTCATCGTAATCAGACTGGGTCATGGTGACCCGTTCCAGGCTGGATTGCGGGGCGAACACCACCGACTCAATGCGCTTGCCCTTGTCGTCAAACAGGACATCGCTGACCTGGTGATACTCTCCGTCGATCGTGCTGCCGTCGAGCGTCTGCACTTTCACGTCCTGGGTGTAGGTGTACTGGTCGCGGGCCAATTTAAATTCTTTCTCTTTGGCCGCAAACCGCTGCACAATCTGATCCACGGTAATGCCCGTGGGCTGAGACGGATCCAGCGGACCCTCCCCTTTGTCATCGCAGAAAGCAGGAACGGCTATACACAGAGCCACTAGCAACCAGAGCATGGAACCCATACGGAAAGCGGACCGACGGCGCGTCATAGGAGAATCATCCTTGCGGTTATTGTATTCGATGATAGAGGCCCGGCGGATGGGCTGAGTTGCTGCCAGCTTCGCGGGACGTAGGTAAAAGGGTGCCTGGGGCACATTTGTTTGACGTAAGATGGCGGGCTCCGTTTAACATGGTTCTTGCGTGTCAACCCCTGATTCCAAGCAACGTTTCGGCGTCATCAACGCGCTGCGCGCTTTCGCGGCGCTTTTTGTCGCCTGGGGACATTTCGTGGCGGGGCAGGGGAAGTGGCTGGGTATGTCCGGGAAATACGGGTACTTGGGCGTCGAAATCTTTTTCGTGATCTCCGGCTTCGTGATTCCCTGGAGCCTGTACCGCTCACGCTACGTTTTGCGTGATTTCGGCCGCTTCATGGTGAAGCGCAACATCCGCCTTTATCCGCCGTATCTGGCGTCGATTGCGATCACCATCCTGGCCACCAACTTCATCCTCGTACCGCTGTTTCACATTCCGCGGATCATGCCCACGGGGCGCGAGCTTCTGCTGCATTTCGCCTATCTGAACGACCTGGCCGGTGCGCCCTGGATCAACGTTGTCTACTGGACCCTGGCCATTGAGTTCCAGTGGTACGTGCTGGTGGGCTTGATGATGCCGATGCTGGCCAGCGCCCATCGTTCTTATCGCTTCCTGTCGATTACGGCGATGCTGCTGGCTTACTATGCCTTCCCATATAACCGGCTGGTCTTCCACTATCTCCCGATATTCCTGCTGGGTGTGTTCGTCTTTTACTTCAAGGCGGACATGGTAAGCAGTTGGGAGATGCTGGCGCTGATCGGGGTGATGGTCATGGCCATGTGGCGTCCTTTGGGCGTGCTGGTGCCGCTGGTGGCTGTGCCCACTGGGCTGTTGATCGCTTTCTCCAACTTCCACAATCACGCTGCCGACCGGGTGGGTGATATCAGCTATTCGCTCTATCTGCTGCATCTGCCCATCGGCGTCAGTGTCATCGGCTGCCTGTCCCGTTGGCTGCCCTTCTCCAGCTATTACATCGGATTGCTGGACATGATTGGCGTGGCGGCTTCGGCCTACGGCGCCTGGATCATGTACCAGTTCATCGAGAAGCCATCGCAGGAAATGTCTTCGGCCATACGCTACGCCCATCGTGCGCCGGAGCCACCGGCGGCGGTAACTGTGGCCGCTGCCGCCGACTGAGCGCAAACTTTCTGCAAGACGCGATCCAGCAGAGCATTACCGCACGAGCAGCCGTTCGCTTGTCCTGGGCGCATGGGGCGACTGTGGAGTTGAGGCTGTTAGACTAATCAGTTTCTTGGCGGGCGCGGACGACACTTGGTGCTGCGCGTCTTCATCCCGCTTTCGGAGGTTTCATGCTGCGCCGCCTTTCTGCTCTGCTGCTCTGCTGCTCCATTTACGGTCTCGCTCAAGCCAAGCGCCCCTTCACTTTTGAAGACATGATGCAGCTCAAGCGCATCGGTGAGCCTGTAGTTTCTCCTGACAGCAAGTGGGTGGCGTTTGCCGCGGTCGACGTCAACCTGGAAGAAAACACGCGCAAGCCGCATGTGTGGATCATCCCGGTAACCGGCGGTGAGGCGCGCCGCCTGATGCCGGACGACACCTCGCGCGAAGATCGCCTTCGCTTTTCGCCCGATGGAAAACGCGTGCTGTTTGAGTCGCCGCGTGACGGCGGTTCCCAGATATGGGTGCAGGATTTCGACAGCTCCAGCGGAACGGTCACCGGCCAGGCACGCAAAGTGACCACAATCTCGACCGAGGCTTCCGGTGGGACATGGTCGCCAGACGGCAGTAGCATCCTGTTTCTCTCGTCGGTCTGGCCCGATTGCAAGGACGACGCCTGCAACCAACAGCGCGACGAGGCGCAAGCCAAATCGAAGGTGAAAGCACAAGTATTCACCAGGCTGATGTTCCGCCACTGGACCAGCTACTTCGACGGCAAATACAGTCACCTGTTCCTGGTGTCGGCCGATGGAGGCGTGGCGCGCGATCTCACGCCCGGCTCGCATGACGTACCCCCATTCAGTCTCGGCGGGCAAGACCAATACGCATTCTCGCCCGACGGCAAGGAAGTGGCTTTCACCAGCAACCTCGACGAGTTTCAGGCGACAAGCACGAACAGCGACATCTTCCTTGTGCCGGTTGCCGACGGAATGCCTAAGAAGATCACGACCAACCCGGGCAGCGATGGTACGCCGATGTATTCGCCGGACGGGAAGTACATCGCCTATCGCTCGCAGCTTCGCGGAGGATACGAGAGCGATCGCTTCCGTCTGATGTTGTACGAGAGAGCGACTGGCAAGATCACCGACGTGACGCCGAACTTCGATCGCTGGATCGACTCGATGGCGTGGTCGCCGGACTCAAAGACGATTTACTTCACCGCCGGAAACGAGGGCCAATCGCCGATCTACGCGATCAACGTGACGGCAACGAATCCCTGGCCGCAGGAGTTGGTCGGCGGCTACAACGACAGTCCTACACCGACGGCTGACGGCAAGATGTTGTTGTTCGATCGCATGTCGGTGATGTCGCCAAACGAGATCTACTCGGCGCCGCTGATGTTCCCGCAGTGCCGTATGGCAGTTCCGGCCAACGCCTACAGCATTCCCGATTGTCTGCTGTCGAAAGCGCAGCCGCTGACCAGGCTGAACGAACCCATCCTTTCGCAAATCCAGATGCAGCCCCTGGAATCGTTCTGGTTTACCGGCGGGCTGAAGGAGAAAGTTCAGGGCTTCGTGGTGAAGCCGCCCAACTTTGATCCCAACAAAAAATACCCGGTCAAATTCCTCATTCATGGTGGCCCGCAAGGGGCGTGGGGTGACGACTGGTCGTACCGCTGGAATCCCGAGCTGTTCGCCGCCAACGGATATGTCGTGGTGATGATTAATTTCCACGGCTCGACCGGCTATGGACAGAAGTTCATCGACGCCATCAACGGCAATTGGGGAGGTCCGCCGTATCAGGACCTGATGCTTGGACTCGATTACGCCGAGCAGCATTATCCCATCGACAAAGACCGGGAGTGCGCGCTGGGCGCCAGTTACGGCGGATATGCTATTAACTGGATTGAAGGGCACACCACCCGCTTCAAGTGCCTGGTGTCGCACGACGGAATGTTCAACACCGAGTCAGCCTACGGCACCACCGAAGAACTGTGGTTTAACGAATGGGAGTTCAAGGGCACACCCTGGACGAATCGCGAACTTTATCGCAAGTGGTCGCCGGCGCTGGCGGCTCCCAACTTTAAGACGCCGCTGCTGGTGGTGCACGGTCAGCTCGATTACCGGCTTGACGTCTCGGAGGGTTTCCAACTGTTCACCACCCTCCAGCGCCTGAAGGTGCCGTCGAAAATGCTGTATTTCCCCGATGAAGGACACTGGGTGCTGAAGCCGCAGAACAGCCGCCTGTGGTATCAGACGGTCAACGACTGGGTGGACCAGTGGACGAAGGCCGGGAAGTAGGCGACTCCGCTTCCCAACCACTTAGTGTCGTTTGAAATATTGCACGGCGCGCTCGTGCGCTTCAGCTTTTTCGCGGGTGCCGAAGGTTCCCAGGTTGCGGCGCTTGCCGGTTTTCGGGTCTTTCTTGCGGGAGTAAAGCCGATATTCTCCGGACTTCAGTTTGCGAATCATAACGAGTCCTCGCAAACCTTGGATGTTCAGCGGAAAGCAAGAGTGGCTCAAAAAGTGTTGAGACTTGGGAAGAAGCTGACGGGGGCGATTTTGCGGGCAGGTGAGGTCAGCTACAAAATTCCGTCTTCCGGCTTATCCCACACCTTGGAAAGAGCCGATGGTTCGTGACGGCAGATGCGGTTACGCCCCGCGCGCTTGGCCCGATAGAGAGCATGATCGGCGTGCTCGATTAATTCTTCCCGCGACTGGCCCGCCGTCGGCCGCAGGGACGCGATGCCGATACTCACCGTCAGCCGCCGGTCGAAAGGTGATGCATCATTGACGATCTCCAGCCCGGCAATCGCGCTTTGCAGGTATACGGCGATGATGGTCGCGCCTTCCAGGTCAGTGTCCGGCAGCAAGATGATGAACTCCTCGCCGCCATAGCGCGCCACCACATCAACCCCGCGTTGTAACTCTGCCTTTAAAGCGGCCGCGATGCGCACCAGGCATTCGTCTCCGTAGGGGTGACCATGGGAGTCGTTGACTCCTTTGAAATAATCCAGATCGAGCATCATGATTGAAATGGGTTCTGCCTTGCGAGACGCCCTCTTCCATTCACTTTCGACTGCTTGCGCGAAATAGCGTCGATTTGGAATGCCGGTCAATGGATCCAGCGTCGATTGTTTTTCCAACTCGAGGTTGGCTGCCGTCAATTCGCTCTCTTTCACCAGGAGCCGGGCCTGAGCTTTCAGGTAGCTGACTTGTATCACTCCGGAGTGCAGTCCTTGCGCCATCAGCAGAATCAGGATCGCCCCCAGCCCGAGGTAGAAATACTGTCGGGCTACGGAAACGGCAAGACCGAAAATCGCCACCGTGATCATCAACGGGAACAGGCTGCGCAGTAATGGCGCGGCGCTGGTGCTCGCTTTCTTCCGGGTCGCGTTTTCGATCGGCATGGAAAGCGCCTGCCATGCCAAAATTAGGAAGGGGACGCTCCATAGCAACTGGAAGAGGGAGCCTTTGGGAGCCGGCAACTGGAACCCGAATAGCAGGCGCGAGGGCGGACGCCAATTGAGCAGATACAGCCAGAGCGTGGCGCATAAGAGCCGGGTGCGGCGGCGCTCCTCTAGCGTGGACCACGTCAAAAGGCGCAAAGCGCTGGCCACCGCCAGGAGAAGGCACTCGCCCCAGTAGACCTGGTACAGGTGCGATAGAACCGCAGCGGCAGGTGCGTTAACCATGAACACACTGACATAAGTCAGTCCGGTCGCCATCAGCGCTTGAAAAACGTTTAAATAGGCCACACCGACGGCTGCTTGCGTTTCGTAGGTGTTTGAGATTGCCAGAAATAACGGAATGAGAGCGTCAAAAAACAGCAGGTCGGAGATCTCGGGTCCGGATCCAGACTCCCAATTTGTGCCCGCCACACGGGTGTAAACCACCTGCGCCAGCGACCACAATAAGACCCCTCCGGCGATCCAAAGCCATGGCGGACACTCTTGTTTGGCGATGTTTCCGCATCGCCAGAAACAGCATAACGCTGTGGCGAAGCCAACCGCAGCCAGGCAAAGATTGGACGCAACCGCGGCATTCTGGAGGGTGAAAATACACGCCATCTGGATGATGACGATGCCTGCAAGGGTGGATTTCAAGACCCGAGGTGAAGACGTTGACTGCGCGTTAATGATCGGGAACGCCATTAAGGTGCTACCATAATGTACCTTAAAGTGGATATTTACAATGGCGCTTTTCGTCGATTGAAGGCTGCGTCGGTGCGGTAATTCCTACTTTAGATCAGCAACTTTTCGGGAAGGCGTTTCGAATTGTGCGTGCCTTCTGCCTTGAGTAAAATCGTTGCGCCCCCAGTGATCCTCTCTCAGATGTCCCTATTGCGCGGGCGCCTCCGGATAAGGGGCCGCGAGACAGCTTGTTCAGATATTCCCCAAGCGTGGTGGGCTTGGGCTGCCTGCCGATAAGATTCCAGAGGGGTAGCGACGGGGTGGGCTGCCGGGAAGGTTAGGCTAAAGTTCGAACCGGATCCGGCTCCCATCCTGCAACTTTTGATTAAGGCCGGCATCTAAACGTTGAGTGTGATTGACTCAAGGAGTCATATGTCTAACGATAATAAAGATTTAGTTGTAAGCGACCCCGAACTTCGGAACGATTCCGAGCAAGCTCGTACGCTGCCGGTTCTGCCGGTTCGGGATACGGTTCTGTTCCCTCACGCGGTGCTGCCGCTGACGGTTGGGCGCGAAAGCTCAGTCCAGTTGATCAATTCGCTGGGCGAAGACAAGACCATTGTCGTGGTGGCCCAGCGAGAGGCGCGCGTGGACGCTCCGCAGCCTACCGACCTTTACTCGGTCGGCAGCCTGGCGGTGGTGCACAAAGTGGTTCGCATGCCCAACCAGAGCCTGTTCGTCTTCGCCGAAGGCCTGGAGCGCGTGAAGGTCACGGAATACACCCAGCTGACGCCGTTCATGCACGCCACGGTGGAGACGATTCCCGAGGTCACGGCCCCCAAGAACTCCGAGATCGAAGCCTTGCAGCGCAATGTGCTGACGCTGTTCCAGCAGATTGTTGCCGGCTCTCCCACGTTGTCGGATGAGTTGTCGACCGTTGCCGGCAACATCGACGACGCGGGACGCATGGTGGATTTCATTGCCTCTTCGCTGCCCTCGCTTGTCGACCCGCGACAAGCAGGATGTTCTGGAGACGCCTGACGTCCACATCCGGTTGGAGAAGATTAACCAGCACCTGGCGAAGGAGCTGGAGGTCCAGCAGCTGCGCAACAAGATCCAAAGCGAAGTGCAGGACCGGGTGCAGCAGACGCAGCGCGAGTACTACCTGCGCGAGCAGATGAAGGCCATCCAGAAAGAACTGGGCGAGCAGGATGAAACCACTCGCGATGCCGAAGATCTGCGCCAGAAGATCGAGTCGGCCGGAATGCCGGACGAGGTCAAGAAGGAAGCGCTAAAGGAACTGGGTCGCCTGGCGCGCATGTCGCCGATGGCTGCCGACTACGGCATGACCCGCAACTACATTGAGTGGCTGGCGGTTCTGCCCTGGCAGAAATCTTCCGGCCAGGATATCGACATTCCGAAGGCTAAGGAGATTCTCGACTCCGATCACTACGATCTGGAGAAGGTGAAGAACCGCATTCTCGATTATCTGTCGGTGCGCCGTTTGAAGCCGGGGATGAAGGGCCCAATTCTTTGCTTCGTCGGACCTCCGGGAGTCGGCAAGACCTCGCTGGGCAAGTCGATTGCCCGCGCGTTAGGCCGCAAGTTCGTGCGCCTGTCGTTAGGCGGCGTGCATGACGAAGCGGAAATTCGCGGACATCGCCGCACCTACATCGGTGCGTTGCCCGGCCAGATCATGCAGGGCATTCGCCGGGCTGAGACCAACGATCCGGTCTTCATGCTCGACGAAATCGACAAGGTGGGACGGGACTTCCGTGGCGATCCAGGTTCGGCACTGCTGGAAGCGCTCGATCCCGAGCAGAATTTCAGCTTCCGCGACAACTACCTCGACGTGCCTTTCGATCTGTCGAAGGTGCTGTTCATTACCACGGCGAACCAGCTCGATCCGATTGCCGAGCCGCTACGCGATCGCATGGAGATCATCGAACTGCAGGGCTACACCGAGGAGGAAAAGGTACACATCGCGTTCCAGTACCTGATTCCTCGGCAGGTCGAGGAGAACGGCATCACGGGCGATCAGATCGAGTTTCCCGAGGAATCGATTCGCTTCATCATTCGGCACTACACGCGGGAAGCCGGTGTTCGTAATCTGGAGCGCACCATCGGCACCATCTGCCGCAAGCAGGCGCGGCGGATTGCGGAAGGCAAGACCGACAAGCTGCGGGTCACGCCGGAGTTGATCCAGCATCCCGACATGCTCGGCGGCATGAAGATCCGTACCGAAGGCGAAATTGCGGAGCGGACGAAGCGTGCCGGCGTTGCCGTGGGCCTGGCCTGGACGCCGACTGGCGGCGACGTGTTGTTCGTCGAGGCCAACAAGATGAAGGGCAAGGGCGGCTTCACCATGACCGGCCAGCTTGGCCAGGTGATGCAGGAGTCCATGCAGGCGGCGCTGACCTGGGTACGGTCCAACGCCAAGCAACTGGGTATCGACGAAGAGTTCTTTGCCTCGCACGATATACACATCCACGTGCCGGCGGGAGCGATTCCGAAAGATGGTCCATCCGCGGGCGTGACCATGATTACCGCCTTGGTGTCGCTGCTGACGGACCGCCCAGTACGTCCGCTGACGGCGATGACCGGCGAGATCACGCTGAGTGGAAACGTGCTGCCAATCGGCGGCATAAAAGAGAAAGCGCTGGCGGCTAAGCGCGCAGGCGTAACCGACATTATTCTGCCGGCTGACAACAGGCAGAATGTGGAGGAAGACCTGACACCCGAGCAACTTCAGGGTCTGAACATGCACTATGTGAAGACCGTGGACGAACTTCTCAGCGTTGCGTTGCCTTCCAGTAAGGCGGAAGCCAGGCAGGATGAGCAAGTACGCGAGCAGGTGTTGCAAACGGTTGCGGCCAACTAAGCTTCGCCAGCGAATGAAGCGACAAAAGGGTCATCTGCGGATGGCCCTTTTTCTTTGCTGCTAGTCACTCATCCTTCGAAGTTTTCATCTTCCAGAGCATCTGGCGCAACATGCCCAGCCATAGTTCAGCATCGGCTGCCGATAGATTCAGCCGGCGAACCATGCGCCGGACACGCTCTTCCGTCGACGCTACCGAGATCGGATTTACATAGCCACTGCGGTGCAACGCCTCCAACAAAACGGTCGAGATGCGTTCCACTTCGCCCGCGGTGAGCGCGCCCGCCCATGGCTTCACCGGTAGGCGCAGGAACAGGCTTCCCTGACTCGCGCACCAGTTCATAGAGGCAGACTGCAACCGCCTGCCCCAGATTCATCGAGATATGCTGCTCGCGAGTGGGGATCGACATCAACCAATGGCAGTGGCTGAGATCGTCGTTGGAGAGTCCGGTTTTCTCCGGGCCGAACACCAGTGCAACGCTGCCGGTAGTCAGCTCTTCGCGGATGAGGCCGGCTCCCGTCTCCAAGCGGCGTAGAGCGTGGTGCAATTCGCGGTGCCGAACGGCGGTGGTCCCAACCACCAGGGTGCAGTCTGCGACGGCCTCCGCAAGACTGCCAAACTCCACGGCGTCCTGTAGGACGGGTGCACCGCCCACGGCCGAACGCGCCTCGCGAAAGGCGACGTCGTACGGATTCACCACCCGCATACGGAGCGCGCCGAAATTGCTCATGGCGCGAGCTGCTGCGCCAATGTTCAAGGGATTGCTGGTCTCCACCAGCACCACACACAAACGATCTATTTCCGCCAGCATCGTCCTTGAGTGTAGTGCAACTCGACCGCTCCGGGTCAGCGTGCCGCACCGCTTAGGCAACAGATGGGCCAATCCCGCCCTCTAATTTATGACTGTTGCTGCAGGAAAGCCTTATGCGTATACGTGTTGTTGAAATCATTGCATGTCTCATACTGACTCTGACAGCCATGGTTGCCGATGGACAGACGACCAAGCCTGCCCCACCTACCCCTATCGATGCCAAGAAGGCTGAGCTGGGGGGCAAAACTTGGGACCCCGCGTGGGACCAAATTGTGGAAAAGGCGATACCGTCCGAGATGCTGTCTTCCCGCGTGCCCAAAGATGTGAAGCGGTTCTGTCCCAACTTTTACAACATGAACGACACCGACAAGAGGGTGTTCTGGGCATACTTCTTCCAGGCACTGGCGGGAGCCGAAGCAGGATTGAATCCCACAACCCGTGTGCGTCACACCCAGCCGGAAGTGGCCAAGGTCGATGACGTGAGCGGACGGATGGTGCGCAGCGAAGGCCTGCTGCAGCTCACTTATGCCGATCAGAAGAGATATGACTGTGACTTTAATTGGGACAAAGACCGCACGCTGAAAAGCGACGATCCTGCCAAGACCATCCTGCAGCCGAAGAACAACCTGGAATGCGGGGTGAAGATCCTGTCCAACCAGATCATCACTTTGCACAAGCCTATCCTGACGCGGATGTCGTACTGGTCTACGCTTCAACCGGGTAGACCCAGCTACCGGGTTTTCGCCAAGGAGATGACCAATCCTCCGGCAGCCTGTGCCTTGCCGGTTAAGACTACCGTTGCCGCCAAGGTTCCCAAGTCAGCCACCACCGTCACCGTGCACGAGGACGGGGAGCGGGCGCGAACCGCACAGTAAGATCTCCGCTGCTTGAGTCTCCGTTAAGCTAGTCTTGCCCATCGCTGGGCGTGCCTCACGCGGTTATTTCCCACAGCGAGCGTGGCATGCCTGCTCAATTAGCAATCGCGTCCGCGGAAAGAACTGCAGGCAAGTAAAAGTGACAATCTGCACGCCGCCATGGGCGATAATGGCGGTAGCTCATGAACACTTTCTTCCAGAACGTGCGTTTCGGACTGCGCCTAATTCGCAAGACCCCGGCTTTTTATGCCATGGTGGTCCTGATCCTGGCTCTGGGCATTGGCGCTAACACCGCGGTCTTCAGCGTGGTGGATTCCGTCCTGCTGCACAAGCTGCCGTTTCGCGATCCCGAGCGCGTCGTCATGGTGTGGGAGAAGAATCCCACGCTGGGTGCCGTCATTGGGAACCGCGTGCCGACGGCGTATGTCAACTTTCAGGAATGGGTACGGCAGCAGAATGTTTTCGACGGCATTGCCGGGTTGGAGGACGTCAGCCTGAATCGTACCGGCATGGGCGAACCCGAGCGGGTTGCCGGAGCCCGCGTCTCCCCCAACTTCTTCAGCGTGCTGGGCGTTACCCCGGAGATCGGCAGCGGTTTCGATTTTGTGGAGAAAGATGCCAGCCAGAATCATGTTGCGATCTTGGGAAATGCGTATTGGAGAGGTCATTTTGGCGGTAATCGTGGAGTGCTTGGCCAGACATTGACCCTGAATGATGCCTCCTACACCGTGGTAGGCGTTCTGCCCCCCAGCTTTCACTTGCCATCCACCCGCGAAGGCACCGAGCAGCGCAAGCCCGATATCTGGATTCCTTACGAACCGGCGACGCAGCGCACGGAAGCCGATCTAACTCGTCGCAAAGTTCAGGTATTCGCGCGGCTCCGCGACGGCGTCACCCTGGAGCAGGCGCGTCGCGAAATGGATTTGGTCGCCAAGCGCGTAGTAGACCAGAACCCCACGCTGAATGCCGGATTCGGCATCAACATTTTCCCGGTGTCCGTGGAAGATGTCGGTAAGGAACTGAGAAGGAACCTGCTGGTTTTGCTGGGAGCGGTTGCGGTGGTTCTCCTGCTGGCCTGCGCGAATCTGGCCAACCTGATGCTCACGCGGGCTATGACTCGGCAGAAGGAGCTGGCGGTCCGCAAAGCGCTGGGGGCAAGCCGCGCCCGTCTCATCGCGCAGATGATTGTCGAGGGACTACTGCTCAGCTTCTTTGGCAGCCTGCTCGCCATTGCCGTTGGCTACTTCGGCATCAAGCTGCTGCTGGCGCTCAAACCAGCCGACCTGCAGCGCCCCGAGCAAGTTCATCTCAGCGTGGCAGTCTTGCTGTTCACCATGGCGGTAGGGACGCTGGCCGGAATCATCTTTGCCGTTATCCCTGCCATCTACGTCTCCAAGACGGACATCAACGCTGTGCTGAAGGAATCGACGCCCAACCAACGGCATCCTGGCCGAGTGCGGGCCGCGCTCGTGGTTGGCGAAGTCAGCCTGGCCGTGGTGCTGCTGATCGCAGCGGTGTTCATGATTGGCAGCCTGGTTTCGGTGTTGCGAGTCGATCCCGGATTTCGCGCGGATCACGTGTTGACCATGCACTTCAGCATGCCGCCCTCGCGCTATGCCAAAAACGAACAGTTTGCCGGCTTCTGCCGGCAAGCGCTGGAGCGGATTACCGCGCTTCCCGGCGTAAAGTCAGCTAGCTTCTCCGACGGTTTGCCGATGACGCGTATCCGCATGATGAAGTTCACCGTTGATGGGCAGCCCATCCCTGCCCGCGGCAGCGAGCCCACCGCCGACATGCGCGGTATCAGTTCGCCCACCTACGTCGAGACCCTGGGCATTCCCATTGTCGCCGGACGCAACTTCACCGTCGATGAAATCAACCAGACACAGCCGGTGATTGTCATCAATCAAACCTTGGCGAAACATTTGTGGCCCAATGAAGATCCGATTGGACGCCATCTGCGCACGGTCGCGAAAGCGGGAGTCGAGCCGATTGAGCTGACGGTGATTGGCATTGCCGGCGATACTCATCAGGACTCGCTGGAAACGGGGACCCGGCCGGAAGTCTTGCGGCCCATGGTGGACTACACCTTTCTGACGCTGGCAGTGCGAACCGCCGCAGACCCGGGCTCCCTTACTTCGTCCATCAAGCGAGCCGTCTGGACTCTCGATAAGGACCTGCCGATTTACGACGTGGAGACCATGAGCGACGTGGTCGACGAGAACCTGGGGCAGCGGCGTTTCGATTCGTACCTGATGGGCATTTTCGGCGGCCTGGCTTTGCTGCTGGCCGGGATTGGAATCTACGGCGTGCTGACCTCGACCGTGCAGCAGCGGACCCCCGAGATTGGGATTCGCATGGCTTTGGGCGCCCAGCGAGACAGCGTGCTGCGGATGATCATGGGGTACGGCCTGAAATTGGTGGGCCTCGGTCTCGCCATCGGCTTGGTGGCGGGCTATTTTGTGACCCGCATTCTCGCCAGCCTGCTGTTTGGCGTCACCCTGGGAAATCCGCTGACGTATCTAGCCGTGTGTACTGGCCTCGCCCTGGTGGCCGCGGCAGCCTGTTACCTGCCTGCGATGGCCGCCGTGAAAATCGACCCCGTTCGAGCTTTGCGTTCGGAGTAGCTTGTGCTAGTGCGGGGTTCGCCGGGTTGCCAGCAGGCCACGGTGGCCGTGGGGGAGGCCAGCGGAACTTGCCCTCCATCGATGAGCCCGTTAGAATGAATGAACTGCTTGTAGGCGCGTAGCTCAGTTGGTTAGAGCGCTACCTTGACACTCTACTTAAAGCCGTAGAATCAGAGAGTTAACGGGCGCATTCGGGAACATTTAGGCGCCTTCAGAGCACTCAGTTCCCATGCTCGTTCCCACGGTTGTTCCTCCGCTTGGGGCGCTAGCCTCTTACCTTCCACTGATACCAAACTAGCCGCCGGATTCTGCCCGCCCAATCACGTCCCCGCTACTGCCCTGGCACAGTCACGATAAAATAGTTTCTTATGCTGCATAAGAACGCGAACGAACGATACAACAAGCTGAAAAGAGTGTTTCACGGCCTTGCGGCTAACTTCAATCGCGATGACCTGGATGAGTTCATTTCAACGGCCAATTCTCTCCGCGAGTGGATACGGCAGGACCCATGTATGTCCCAAGAGCAGCGGGATGCGCTGGAGCGGTTCGTGGCTCCCGTCAGCATTGACTGGCGCATCTGTAACGAGATTGCAAATCAGCAGAAGCACGTCAAACGTCAGACTCGGGCGGGCGCATCGCCATTCGTGAACAATGTCACGGTGAGGCCGCACGGCAAAGGGTTTCATGTGCCGCCTTCAATGCGCGTATTCGGTGCTGGAGAAGACATCGTTATTGACTGCGACGGCAACGAAGAATCCGCGCTGGCGTTTGTGGTCAGGACGTTCGGTCACTTCCATTACATCTTCGAGGTTGCTCCGATTCCGCCCGCACAGCGGGACGTCGCGAACATGCCGTCAGTTTTCTCGGCATGATTCTAGCGTGCAGCAGAGAGGAAGCAGCGAGGGCGTAGGCGATGAGAGCTTCGTCAGCGGAGTATTGGATTTACGAGAACTATCCGAACAACAAAACGGTCGGGCACTTGCGAGGTTGCAGCTACTTCAAAATGAATGGCGGTAATGCGGCGAAGACCGGCAAGTGGCATGGACCGTTTGATACAAGAGAAGCCGCTCAAGGTTTCGGAATTGCGACAGGGAGACCGTTCCATTGGTGCCCCTATTGCTAAAAATAAGAGCGTACGGCATTCATGCTTCTCTGCTGCTTCTGCCAACGCAATGTTCGCACTCCAAGACGTACGGGTGTGGCATCAGTTTATGCTCGTATCCCACCTCAATGGAATATGACCCGCATTCGGGGCATCGTTCGGGGCTGCCGCTTTCGTAGCGCATTACGGCAGTTCCGAATGTGCCAATTACAGTACTGTCGTAGCGTCAAGCACGACCTCCGCATCAGGGCGTGTTGCACCATTCGTGTGAGTAAGCCAATTCGCCAATTCCCAAGCCGACTTTGAAATGGTTTTTAAATGTGCCCGGATGTAAGCGTTGTGCTCACCGCCCGCGACAGCGCTGGCTATCAGGCTTGACCATCCGACTACATCAGCTCGCTTGGGCGCTTCGTCGCCTTCAGGAACCATTTCCGACTTGCCTAACGCTTTGACGAACTGGATGAGCGTCTCACGGCACTTCATGCCCACGGCTTGGAAGTATTCGGCTTCTTCGGCACTGTCATAGGATTCCGCCGCCTGTTCCCATCGCCGCCATATCGGAGTAAAGCGTCCTTTATGAGCCTGAGTTGGTGCACCACGTTGCAGCGCTGCGACACGCAACATGACGCCGATGTGGAATGACAGCGTATAGTCAAGAACTTGGGAAGTGGTGTTGCGAATAAGAGGTTCGTCGGGTTCGTTATGACCCAACAACGGTCTTTATCCGTGTGACACATCCCAACAATCATAGTCACGCCCGACTACGTGCTCCGACATGATTCGTTCTGCGTGTTGGACGGTCTCATCCCGCGCTTGCGTTTTGACGTAGGCGGATACCGCCTGTTTGCTGATTGGATTAAAGGTGTAGCTGCTTAGGATGTGCTTCACGGGAGGCGGCGGAATCGTGCACTCCCCTTTAACCCCCGGTTTTTTCTTATCGCCCTTCCAGGCGCTTTCTCGCCGACGTTTAGCAACGAAGCCGTCCTCAACTTCCGCCATGTGTTTTGCCATGCGTCGTCAGTATAATCTCGTTGTCCCGCCATTGAGCGACACAGGAAGCGAGTCATGATTTAGTCAGCGATTATTGCGAAACTAGAGAAGCTGCTTGGCAAAGGCATCGCCAGCGAAGCCGAGGCGCTGTACCTCATGGTTGCGGTGCGGAAACTTCTGGAACAACAGCAAGCGAAGAAGCAGTACGAATACCTCACGTTTCACTGCGATTGGGCTCTACATGGGCGGTCGGAAGGGGCGACAGCGCAGAAAATTCTCAGACTGTTCGACAGGGCCAGTATTCACCTTAAGAAAGGTGTTGAGTTGCATGACTTGCCGGACTTGCTCAGAACCGATATCGACCGAATTTCGAAGATGAGATACTTTGAGGATCAACTTGAGCAATTCTTTAAAAACAAACGGGCTTGCTTCCTTGCGGACGACGCGCTCAGATGGATGGACTCACTTCCTCCATCTGTATTCAAAGATAGTTGAGGATTGCCCCCTCGTAATGACCGCGACAAATCAGTCAACAAGCATCGCGAGCGTGACCGTGAAAATGGATTTGGCGAATGCGCCACAACACGGGGATGTGTGGTTTAGGGTGAGGTGGATTATCAAGGACAACAACGGGAAGTCCGGGGAAATTTTTGTTCTGAACTCATTTTCTGACAGTACGTAGAGATGACAATTTGCGGAGAGGTTGACGTTTGCTGTGCGTCAGTCATCATCTCCCATTCCTTACTGCGCTGTCATTCGGATATTGTCCCTTCTTCGCTCAGAAATTCCAGATAGTCCTTAAGTCGTTTTTCATTACTCGCCGAGCCAAACATCTCAGGAGGGGTAGCCACTTTGACACTGTCGCCCGATCTTCCGCCTTGTCTAGAAAGAGAAATTCACCTGAGTCGAGAATCCCGTGAGCAATTTTGTCCCGTATTGGGCGTAGCTGATTGTCGAAGATGTTGTTGACCTTCTTGCCCACAGCTTCGGGGATGAAAATTTGATCGAAGACCCCTTCGTCCCAATCGCGGTTCACGTAGAAAAGAGCGTTCAACCACGTTTCCATAGCAGCTTTGTCTCTCAACGGGACCTGCTCGCCCGGTCGCGGTTGTTTCAGCGCTGCCTTCCGGTTAATGCCGGGCCGTGCTCGTCGCTTCCTACTCAATTCAAGAATTTTGTAAAAGCAAAGGAATCGGTAAACAGGGGTGTTGCTGTTCACTGCTTCTCTGTACAACGCCATCGCGTGCTCAAACTCGGCATCAGTGACGCTTCCCGCACCCCTCACAGCCATGTGAGCGGGCGCAAACGGAGCAATGAACCAGATTCCTTTGGCCTTGGTAACAATCTCAGTCACTTCGACGGCCTCAATATTCAACGGAATGTCTAGCTGAGAAGACAAATTGCTCAAAAGGCCTTGGATTGCCGTTTCCGCTGTTCTCTGCGCCGCGTTGCGGTTGTCTGCAAAGAAGGGGTCGCTAGATACTTTTGCAAGATAGCCCTGTTTGTTTGGGTAACCGTGGAACATGAGCTGACTGTACTGTGTCCGGTACGACATTTCTATCTGGTCGGGTCGATATCAATGCTCACCGCTGGCTTTGCTATGGCTATGTGAGTCCCCACGTATAGCATCAGCAAACTTGATTTCGTTTTCGGCTGTGTTGCGAGTGTTCGGCCTCGCGAGTACGAAAATCACGCTGTAGAGTCCTGGAGCGCCGTTTGGGCCATGAGCATTGAGGTGCGGGCCTTATCCCCGACGTAGTGCGGCACGGCTACGAGCGCCTGCGCTTCGCCGGGAAAGCCACGAGCTTTGCGAGTTTTGGTCGCGGCGTTGCACGGTTCGCGTCCGACATTAGCCGTAGCATAGGCACATCATTGCTGCCCGGCGTTAAAATTCGTGTATGACTCTTAGAACGGCGAAGCGGTGCGCAATGCGCGATTCTGCTAAAGCTCGGGAAAGAGAGCACCTGGAGAGGGTGCGGAAAGGGCTCCTATATATGAACTCATTGGCCTACTTCACCGAGTTGGAGGCCGATGCCGCGCGAGCTGACCCGTACGAGGGCACGGATTCAATTATCCAACCATGCGATATTGGTGAATTTGTTTTTGACCCGCATGTGCCTGGCATCCCCCCGCTGCGCTACGATCGTGCGCCTGATGGATTGGTTGGTCCAGTGCGAATCGCACTGAACCGAACGTCGGCCTGCAATATCTTCTGCCTGTTTACAGTCAATGAGCCGATTGTTGGGCCGATCTTCCCAAAATCCCACGAATGGCCGGGCGATCACTTCCTTCTGTTCACCAACACCCAGGCATTTTTCAACAGAGTAGTGTTTTCAGCCAAGAGCCAAGGCGTGGGAGTTCAAGGCCGGGTGGTCGAATACTACGACGAGAAAAAACACTCAGGGCAGACCGGCAGATTTCGGAAAACGCAGAGGCTTCGCGTACCAACGCGAGTATCGCATCGTGGTGGAGCCGGGAGTTGATGGGCCGCGCGAGTTTGACGTAGGAGATTTGACGGACATTACGTCTGAAGTGATACCGCGTTCACTCGCGGATGAAGTCCTGAAATTCACGCCAGAGGATGCGATGGCAGCCGGGCTCACTTGGGACTAGCCGGATGAATCGCTGTTTTTTTTTTTTTTTTTTTTTTTTTTTTTTTTTTTGGGGGGGGGGGGGGGGGGGGGGGGGAAAAAGCCGCCCGTATCAGGGATGGCGCTGTTATCGTCGTGATTTTGGCGACTTCGATACTTAAACGGGAAAAATTCATAGGCCAATTCCGCGAGGTACTTGGTGCCGCTATAATCTTCGTACATGGCTTTTCCTGGAAGTCTCAATTTCTCGACGTTCAAGCCGCCTTGGTGCTCCCAATCTTTCATCATTTGACCCGCCAGATTGTGCCGCTGGAGGGGACTGACGCCATCCACAATCGGATATATGCATTCGCTTGTGGATTGAGGCGAAATTGGGGGATGTTGTCCTCGAACCTCACCACGGCACCCGCTACAGTCATGGTTTGAAACCGCAGGTTTTGAAGTTCGGAATTGCTCAACGTTTCGGACCTTAATGCTGGTTGTTGGCGATAGCCCCTTTTCCTTACCGGCGTGTACTTCTAGCATCATTCTGGGTCATCGCGGGTAATGTCCTCCGCTTCGGACTCGGGCTGATACCGGCTATAGGGTTTCGCTTAAGGCTTTCGATTTCCCTCTCTTTTTCTTTTAGCTTGCCGATCCAATAGCGTTCCCGCTCAGCGGCTCCCTTGTTCCATTCAATCCTTGTCTGGTCGAAGTCGGATTCTCTCTTGGGCTGCCCGGTTAAGACCCTCCACTTGTGTCTCCAACGCCCTTACTTGAAGGCTATTTTCATCTTTTATGGGAGACAACCTGCGCGCTTAGGTCCTTCGAGCGGTGCGCATCGCTAACGTTGCGGTATATCGCCCAAATCGCTATCGCGGCAACCAAAACGTGAAACACGATAATCCCAATCGTGCTCACCGTTCCGGCCTTGTGTTCCTCTCGCTCAATGATTTGGATATACACGGAAAGAGCGAGGAGGAGAAGACTCGGAACTCCATGTGATACCCCACTTCTCACCTATTGACATTCGCAGAACCCCGCATTCGTTTACTCGTCGCCGTTATATGCGGCCTAGCGCGTGCTTGAAAGACGTAGGGGTTTACACACTTCGTTGCATAAGAACAGTCGCCGCCCGTCGAGAGCTTGCCGTCCTCGAACTCAAACACATTACCTGGACTCGCCTTCAACTGCCCAGCCACTTCGCAGCCTCCAGCCGCGCAAAAATCTCGTTGGCGTCGTGTCTCAGCACGTCATCGGTTGCAACGTCTAAGAGGTGTCTCCACGACTTGGGCGGAGAGCTTGGGCGGCCTTCTCCGCGACATAGAAGTGGAAGGGGTGTTGCTCCAAGCGTAGTTCGCCGTGAACGCGACAATCCTGTGGCATCGCGGAAGGGCTTCTCAAGCTCGGCAGCCTTTTCCCGCAGAATGTCCAGCTCCATCTGCTCGCCTCTCTCCCGCACATTCTATCGCAAGGTCTGCGGGCACGGCAGCATCAGACAAACGTCGGAGGGGAAGCCGGTTTCTTTGTAGACCTATATTTTGAGGGCAGCGTATCTCGCGGCGCTTTCCAGTTTCTTGACAGCCTCATCAATTTCCATTGCCCGTGCGTTAATCCCCTCGGCTCCTTGAGCATTGTGAATGGCCTTGTCGCGGACAAGGTTCGCCGTTTCCTTACCTATAAACGCGACGGTGTTTGTGAGTACGGACAGGAACTCCCGCATTTCGATGCTTTCTTGGTCAGACATCTAATTACCTCTGATTCGAGGGTAGCGAAATGGGGAGAGGATTCCGCAAATCTATGAAGCTCGTTTTGGGACCGGCTAGACGCGCGTTGGTTAGTGCGACGTGGCAGAAGTAGCGGCGCGGGTCGGTGCATTCGATCACGGCAAAACTCGCTTTCTCTTCCGCGACACGCTTCTTAGGATGCTGGAAGCGGAGCACGTCGAGTACGCGAAGCTCACGGCTGATGCCGCCTAAGCTCCGGTGGAATTCCGTGCGGCGGAAACTCTTCTTTCCTCTTGCGCATGTTGTCCATCGCGACTGTTAGGCCAGTACTCCCCGATTCGTCTTCCCTCTCCTCTCCAAACCAGACAACTATTACGCCGTCCTCCACAAACGGCCCCGCGCTACCCTCCGGGGCGATGCCTATTGCTTTAAAGGCTCTGTATAGGCTTTCTAAGTCTGGGGTCATTGCCGTCCATCCGCCAATATTCCAATCACGCGCGTTCTCTTGCTTCCCGCCGCGCTCAACAAGAACCACTCCTTCTTCGGGCAGTTGCAAGGTGACTCGCTCCACTTCACCTTTAACATCCCATCCAGACTCCCCAAAATAACGAACGAACTGTGAGGCATAGACGCAAACCTTCTCATCATTCGTCGGACACGCGAGGCGAACCTTTTGTTTCACGGTGTGACTGGGGGAGCCGAGCGCAGCGCGAAACACCCGTTGCTCTTCAGCTGAGAGCTTGTGCCTTTTATGCGAAACCTTCGCCAAGATGATGGCGACTATCGGGGATGAAAGCGGTATCCGGCCTGGTTCCCGCAACGCCCTTATGGAAATGGTCACGGACGACTGGAGCAAAGAGAAGGATGCAGCCCGCGCCGCGCGCCGCGCGTTTATATGGGGAACGGACGCGGGCGGCCCTATCCTTGGCGCGGTGCTCGCCGCCGGGGCGTTTACCGCCGTGATGGCTTTTGAAAAGGGAACGGATAGTGTGCCCGGCGTGGGCACGGGGGACACGGTACACGCCATGTTAACGCCCGGCGAAGGTGTGGTGCCGGGCGGGACGATGGACAAGCTAAACGCCCTTGCGCGTTCGGGCGGCCTGGACGCCAAGAGCAACGGCGAGCAGCACTACCACGCGCACTTTGCCCCGCACGTCCACGCCATAGACGCAACCGGCGTTGACAAGATGCTCACCAAACACGCGGATACCTTCCATAAACACTTCGCGGGACAGCTCCGCAGAATGAATAGGTAAGGAACGCTCATACAACAGACAGACGAACGGCGGGCACCGTTACGGCGGACAAGATCGCGCTTCTCGCCGGTGAGGTTGCCGCACCCGCGCCCGAGTACGACGGGCGTTCCACGATATCCGACATCAGGAGTGACAGATGGCGGCCCGATGGATTGGAATTCCTGGACATTGCCCTTACCTTCGTTGCGCGCGGTTGGCACGTCTTCCCGTGTTGGCCGCGTAGCAAGAAACCCATGACGCCGCACGGATGGAAGGACGCTTCCAACGATGAGAAAGACTTGCTCGCGTGGTGGAACAAGACACCGGACGCTAACGTCGCCATCGCTACCGGGCCAAAGTGGTTGACCGCGCGCCACGCTACGGGCACGACTTGGCAACGTATGAAGACTTCATCCGATGGCATGAGTCCTTCAGCCGTGATTGCACTTACACCGTGCGCACCGGGCGGCGCGACTCTTACGGCGTGCAACTCTACTATTACGGGGAGCAAGTCCCGTCTATCGCGTGGGAAGACTCCCCGCTTGCCGTTAGCGGCGACATCCGAAGCGAAACGGGCTATGTGATGGCAGCCGGTTGCGTTCACCCCAACACCGGCGAGCGGTACGAAGTCATTCCGCGGACGCCCCCGTCGCGATCTGTGCGCCCTACGTCTACTCCCTCAAGTCCTCAGTCAAAGAGAAGGCCGCCGACGATGGCTCACCGATTGAGCACCACAGGAATGTTTTGCGCTCACCTCCATCGCGGGCAAACTGCGCAACGCGGGGCTGTCCTGTGATGCGTTGGAAGTCGCGCTGCTCCAGGTCAACGCGGACCGTTGTATACCTCCCCTGGAGGAAGAGGAAGTCAAGGAGATCGCCAAGCACGCGGCGGACTGGAAACTGCCGGAGCTGGAGCCGGTTGTCACCATCGGCGGCGGCAAGCGCGCGGAGGTCTTGGACGCTGAGGACGCGGAAGACATGGAAGCCATGCCGCGCCCGAAATACCCGGACGAAGTGTGGGACGGGACGCCTTACGGGGAGTTTGCCGATTTGTGCACGGAAGGCAACTTCATCCCAAAGAAATTCTTTAGCGAGTCCTTGACTGTTGTTGGCGCTGTGGTCGGCGACCGGCTCACTTGCCCAATCACCGGAGTTAACCCACGCTCGTACACCATCATCATTGGCGTCGTCCGCAATGCGGGAAGGGCACTTCCAATGATCGGATTTGGGACCTCTTTGATGAAAGGTGGGAGGGCCTGGAGCGCACGGAAGGCGGCCTTATCTTCCGGCCTAGCGAGTTTGCTTGGCGATCACGGCGGTATTGGCCCTTAAGTAAGCAGTATCGCAAGCGCGCCGGGGCTGATGAAAGTGATTGAGGTGCGCAAATTGAAGCAGGGCGAGACGCCCAACCCCATTGAGACGTGGAACCCCATGCCGCGCGTGCTCACGATGTCTGAGGAAGTGCGCGCATTGTTCGCCAACTTCGCGAACGAGTTACCGGCGCGGGCCTGGAGTCCGTGCTGTGCGAACTCTATGACCGGGACAAAGCTTCACTGCCACGGCGACGAAGACCGCGCGCCTGTGTCCGGCAAATTGCTATACAGCTTGCTTGGCGGCATTACCAAGGAAGGTTGGGACGCGGTTTTCAGCAAGGTTGAGTCCGTTGAGTCCGGCTTCTTGTCCCGTGTCAACATCGTGGCGACGGAGGAGAGCCGCCGTGCTGCTGGACTCATCAAGCCCGACTTTGAACCGCTCCGCCGCCGCTTCTTTCCGCTGCTTCAAGACCTCCAGGCAAACCCGCGCGAGTTGCGCCCGGCCCCGTCTGCAATGGGTCTGATGAGCGTTTGGTTGAGCGCCTTCACAATGCCGGAGGGCATAAGCCGCGCCCGGCTCAATATTCACGCTTGGCGCACGGCGTTGCACCTTGCATGGCTGCGCGGCCATATCAGCATCCTGGAGTCCGACATTGACGGCGGCATCAAGATAGCGGAGCACCAAGCCAAGATGCGCGAGTATTATGCGCCGCCAGAAGGCGAGACGCGCAGCGCGCGGTGTGAGGCTGCAATCCGCAAGGTTGTCAGCGGGCGTAGGCGCGTCCGTTTGCGCGAGTTGCGACGTGCGACGAATTACAAGCAATTCGGCATCGGGCTTTGGGACAAATCGCTCAAGGAGTTGGTAGGCGCGAAAGAGATGCGTATTGAAGATGGCGAAAAGGGGCAGCAAAACGGTTATCTTGCTGAAACAAAGGGACTAAGCCACGTGTCATAACCTGTCATACACCTGTCATAGCAGGGTTTATGACACATTAACTAGTTTTTAATCAATAACTTAGTGGCAATTTCGGCAACCTGTCATAGCGTTTTGCCCGCTTAGAGAGGGAGAGAAGTCTGTAAGTATATGTAAATATATATATTTATAGATTTATTTTTTATCAACCCCACGGACGGGTACGTATTTTTATGACAGGTTATCGGGTCCGCGGAATCGCTAGCACTGCCACGCAATTGGCCGGACGAAAAAGGAGATTGAAGATGAAGAAACGGGGACGCAACAGGCCGCCGCAACGCTGTGTCTGCGGTCAACCGATCACACACCCCCCGATTCTACCGGGCGAACGAAGCGCTTCTGATAAACCATGTCCACCCGACGTGGAAACAGGGACACACTCCACACGCATTCAGTTATTACTGCATTTGTGGGTATTGCTTGAGTCTCGCGTAACGCCGGGTGTTCGGAGGGACTGATTAGCCCGCGATGAGATTCGCGGGGCTGTTACAAGGAGGGCGTTAATGCGTGTCTGTAGCGGTCCGGGATGTTTGCGCGCCGTACTTGATGCTGTGCGGTTGTGCGATGAGTGCAAGCCACAATCCATTGATGGCGACGGTATTCGGTCGCACATACCGGTTACGACGCCACGCTTGATGCCTTGCGCAAGAGCATTCGCTGGCAGCGCCTCCGGGCATCGGTTATCAAGGCACAGCCGTTGTGCGCGCGGTGCGAGCTACGCATTAGCGAAATTGTGGACCACGTTGTCCCCGCTCTTGTGGCGATCGCACAGGCGCAACTGAGCGGACGTTACCCATGGACAAGTACGCGGGCTATTTCTTGCGTAGCAACCTAAAAGGGCGTGTGCCGCCCGTGTCACGGTGCCAAAACGTTGGAGGAAAAGGCGCACGTGGGCGAGTGGCCGGACGTTGTGGCAATTGAAGCGGCAGCACCAAAGAAGCGTTGGACGTTCTAGGCGGAAGCATTACCAGCCGAACAGGGTGGGGTGGGCTAAAATGTTGACCATGAAAGCTTTATAGCCCTCAGTAGACCTTTTATATACGTGGACGGCAAAATATGAAAAATGGTATTTTTGGCGTAGCCAAACGAGTTAGCTACCCCTTTGTTTTCATCTGGGTCCGGGCCCCAACGGCTTTTGGTCGCTTCAGATGGCCGGTGGCGCAGTGCGGACTTGTGCGGCGGACGCCACATTCATGGACGGCTTTACCTGTCATCACGCAAGTCGAGCAGCTGCATCGCGCCGCGATGTTCAATCAGACAAGGCGGGAGCTTTGTTCTCGGCATGGCGTTCTTACCGTCTGGCGCTGGCGTTCATTTATTCTTGCACGCCCTTGCCTTTAACTGGCTCAAGAAAGGGACGGACGGCGCATTCCGAGTCAGCTTGAAAAGCGCGGTGGTATTTTCGGAACACCTGGGCAGGTGTGATCTCTTTCCCAACGAACAAGCGAGCCGTCGAGAATTGAGACGGATTTGTAAGCGCCACACTGCTTGCAGACGGAGTCGATGAGGATGAGTCCGCCGGAGTCGCGAGCTGATTCACGATGCAATCTGTGCTCAAACTTTTCTACGGCATCCGGCATGAGCTAAGGGATATTCCCGAATCGGGAAAGCGGCAATCCCACGTTGGCAGTAGTCGCAAAATTTTTCGGTTCTAGTACAGGGGAAGGCCCCGGCGGGCGAGGGAGGCACCCGTTGGATAGGAGCATTCTGTGCAATACGAACGCCTGATGAGCGACGTTGAGGCCGCGCAATTCTTGGGCGGCCTGCATCCGAAGACCGTACAGCGCATGGCCCGACGGGGCAAACTGCCCGCGTATCGCATTGGACGTTACTGGCGCTTCCGTGCGAGTGAACTTGACCAATGGCTGAGAGTACAATCAGGGCACCGGAATGCGCCCGTTTCTCTCACGGAGGGATAGAAGAACACAGTGAGAAGAACGGTCAGCTATCAGCAAGGATGCTTGTATCGGGAGAATGCAAGGCGGGTCCTTCCCCGTTTGGGTGTTCCGTTACCGAGACGGGCAGTCCAACCGCAAGGTCATCGTCGGTTCGGTTGAGAAGATCAGAACGAAGGCCGAAAAGAGCAAAGGCGTGCGAGTCTCTCCGCTCAACAATCAACCGGGACACCGGAGCACCGCTTAATATCGCGGAATTGGTGGACCACTACACGGAAAAAGAACTGAGTGATGACGGCGCGAAGGCGTATTCCACGCGGGAGATGTACCAAAGCTACATCCGCTGTTGGATTGTTCCTGAGTGGGGCGAGCGCGGGCTGTGTGACGTGCGAACCGTCGCTGTCGAGGAATGGCTGAGAGCGCTGCCTTTGGCGAACGGTAGCCGGGCGAAAATCAGGAACATCATGCACGCACTCTACAATCACGCAATGCGGTACGAGTGGACGGAGAAGGACCCGATTTCATTGGTACGCCAGAGTGCGAAGCGGGGAGCGTGTGCCCGATGTTCTGACCGTGAGGGAGATCGCCGCGCTTCTCGCGCAACTCCGCGAGCCGTGCAAGACGGCGGTGTTCGTTGCATTCTCGACCGGCCTGCGAGTCTCTGAGCTGTTGGGCTTGAAGTGGAAGACGTGCACTTTGACACGATGGAAATTCGCCCGGCGCGTGCCATCGTTGACCAAGTGATTGGCCCACTGAAGACCGATGCCAGCGACAAGCCCGTGCCGATGGATACTGCGCTTGCCAACGTGCTGATAGATTGGCGCGGGAGTTGCCCGTACAACCAAGATGGGGATTTCATCTTCGGCAGTCCTGAAAAGGACGGACGGCAACCGTATCGGCCCGACAGCCTGATGAGGAAAGGCGTGCGCCCGGCTGCCGCGCGTGCGGGAATCGCCAAGCACATTGGCTGGCATTCCTTCCGGCGAACTTTGGCGACGCTGCTTCAGGGCAACGGTGAAGATACGGAAACGACTGAAGACATGCTTCGTCATGCCACGAGCCGTCTGACTCTCGAACTGTACGCGCAAGGCACGATGCCGGAGAAGCGGTTGGCACAGTCACGCATCATTCAGGCCGTGGGAACGGGGCTTGTTCCCACGAAACCCGTGGTAAACTTCTAGATTGTAGGCGCGTAGCTCAGTTGGTTAGAGCGCTACCTTGACACGGTAGAGGTCAGGAGTTCGAGTCTCCTCGTGCCTACCATTTCTTCTCTTTCGCTTCTCGTTTTCCTCCCTTCATCACCCGGCGCGAACGCTCCTGCCCCTACTTTCCCACCAATCGCCATTGCATATGATTTAGGATGGAGCACCGACTGGCGGGGTGCCTGTCGACCAACCAACATAATCTTGAGCGCTTTCGGCTCCTGCCCAACAGCCGGCTGTGTTCTATTGCGGATCACTGCGGTCAAACCACTGGAGGAGCGAACAATGGACGTGAACAACATGGGCCACTTAGCTCAGCAGGGATACGGGTTGCTAATTGCTCTTGGTATCAAGGTTCTGGAAGCGATTGCGCTGTGGATCGTGGGCCGCTGGCTGATTGGATTCTCCATCAGTCTGATCGGTCGGGCGATGACGAAGCAGAAGATCGATCCGACGCTGATCCGCTACATCAACAATACGGTCGCCGCCATCCTGAACATTGTGCTGGTCGTCGCCCTTTTGGGCTTCTTTGGGGTTGAGACCACGAGCTTTGCCGCTCTGCTGGCGGCCGCTGGCGTCGCCATTGGCATGGCGTGGAGCGGGTTGCTGGGCAATTTCGCTGCCGGCGTGTTCATCATCATTCTCCAGCCCTTCAAAGTGGGCGACTTTGTTACAGCAGGCGGAGTGACGGGCACGGTGGAGGAAGTCGGACTGTTCGTAACTTCCATCAATACCCTCGATAACATTCGGAACATTGTCGGCAACGGCAAGATCTTCGGCGATGTGATCCAGAACTTCTCGACCAACGCCTTCCGCCGCGTCGATCTGCAGGCGCAGTTGTCGCATAGCGTCGATCCTCATCAAGCGATCGCGATCCTGAAGGCTGGTCTGGCGAAGATTCCCAACGTGCTGGCTGATCCCGCGCCCAGCGTTGAAATCCTGACCTTTACGCTTGCCGGTCCGGTTCTGGCGGTGCGTCCTTTCTGCAACAACAAGGACTACTGGCAGGTTTACTTCGCCACCAATACTCTGATTAAGGATGCGTTCGGGCAGGCTGGATTCGCGGTGCCGGAACAGCACTACATGGTTCGCACGGCTGCCGCCGGAGCGGGCTCAGCAGCAGCGGCTCACTCCGCGTAAGAATCAAGCGCCACGCTTCTCTCGCGTGAAGTGGGAAGCGTGGCGTTCTCTACCGACAAACAAAAGTCTGGGCCGCAAGCGACCGACGCCCAATCGACCAAGTGTCGCTGAATTCGGCAATCTATACGAATTCAGCCATCTATACTGCCTCCTCATGACATCCCGAGGCGGCAGCCTCGCCGCAGCACTTCCGGAACCGAGGGGTTCGCGGACGATCTCTCCTTCACCGTTCTACAAAGCCGAGGTCAAAATAGCCGGCCGATGCGGAAGAAGAATTTGCGGTGGCCAGTATCTCCGTATGCGTAAGCGGCTTCCACCGGTCCAAAGATGGTGTTTACGATCACGCCTGCCGCGCCGTCCGTTGGGAAGCCGGAGGCCTTATTGATCATGGTGTGAGGCGGGCCATATACTTGCGCCGCCTCGTACAAGCCTATTATGTAAATGCCACTCCCCAGTAGAGGAGGCAGCCTTGCCATCTCTCGCAGGTAGCCCACCTGGAAGAGAAAATACTTGTCCATGAGCAGCTCATTGGTACCGTAGGCCACCAGTCGCTGGGAGCCGCCCAGAGAAAACTGCGGCAAGCCCGTTTCATAGTTGAACGTTGTCCCGCCAAACCCACTCAGGAACACGGAAGACGGTCCGCTGATGCGGAAGAAATTCTGCGACTCCACCGACAGCACCGGATATTGGTTGCTGGTGATGGGATTTACATTCGACCACAAAAACTGAACCGTGGCTGACTGCCCGGCGCGGGGAATGACGGCGTCGTCTAATCGGTCTAACTGATACTTGATCCGTGCGTCAGCGTAAGCACCGGAGAAGGTCACCAATTCGTTGGCATTGCCGATTTGCGGTGCGAAGTGCTCCCAACCTCCTTCGTAACCCACGCGCAACTCGCTGGTCGTTCCAAATTGATAGCCCACATCGGCAGCGCCGCCGGCATCCGTGCGGCGGTAGATCGAAACCAGTTTGTTGTTGTCGTAGAGATAGAACGGGACGTTGTCGACCAGGGCGCGTGGCGCGACGAACCAGTGGGTCAGTGGCGTGAAGGGGTGGTAATACTCCGAGCGCAATCCGTACTGCGAGAACAGAATGAGGTCATTCCGCCATTCCGAGCGGAAACCGCCAACATCGAGCCAAGTGACGCGAGCGCCCATATTGAAGGTCACGTTCTTCAGACTGGAGCCGTCGACCAGGATCAGCGGCCGGACAGTCGGCGGGCCATACGAATTCTCCTCCGTCTTGATTAGCAAGCCCTGCTTACCGTTTTTGTCCTCCATGGAGTAGCTGAGATTGGAGAACCGTCCAATGCCTTTAAGGTGCATGATTTCTTGATCGAGTTCATCGTAGTTCAGCGGCTTATCCACCACACCCGCCAGCTGTTCTTTGACTCGATTCGAGAGATATCCATTTACACCATCGACCGCAATATACATGGGTATCGGTGCCGTAAGTCGTCGAGACTCTCGCTCGGCCAGGTAAGCATTCCAGCTGGCGTCGTCCACCGACAATGTGGACAAGACCTTGCTTTTGGCGGCGGCTGCGTCGTACCCAGCCTTGATGATTGCATCGGCTTGGTCGAAGCTTAGAGCACCGTATTTCTGTAGAGGAACCGACACCAGGATGTCCGCATTCTGCATGCTCCGCAGCTCGTTGGCGGAAATCATCACCGAGATGGAGCGGCCGAGGACCGCGAACGACGACATGCTCGCTTCCGGATCGAGCGGCGCTTCGTCCAGGTGAATGGCCAAGGTGATATCGGCGCCCATTTGCTTTGCGACTTCTACCGGAATGTTTTGCAGCAGACCACCATCGGCGTAGATAGCGTCCTTGGTTCGCACTGGCGTAAAGATTCCCGGAAGTGACATGGTGGAGCGCATGGCCAGCGAAAGTGAGCCATCGCGGAAGACCTTGGGCTTGCCAGTGACCAAGTCGGTGGCCACGCAAGCAAAGGGAATGGGAAGGTCGTCGAAGCTCTTAATCTCCGAGTAGGGAAGGGCGACTTTGTCCAGAATCAGCGAGACCTGTTGGCCGGAGTTAAAACCGGCGGGAAATTGCAGGCCCTTTCGCAATCCAAACTCAAGACTGTTGGGATAATCGTGGGCGTCCTGTTTGCGACGAAAGGAGAGGTCGTCGAAAGGCGTTTGGCCCGACATCACCTGGTCCCAGTTGATGCCGTTGACCACCTCGCGCACTTCCTTGGCGTTTCGTCCAGTGGCGTAGACTCCGCCAACAAGGCCGCCCATGCTGGTGCCGGCGACATAGCGAACCGGAATATGATGCTCCTCCAGCCAGGTGATCACCCCGATGTGCGCCAGACCAAGTGCCCCGCCGCCTTGCAATACAAGGCCGATCGAGGGCGCTGATTTCTTGGGGGTTGGCTCCTGGCAGAAGGCGGATAAAGTGAAAATTGCCAGTAATAAGATTGCCCAACAGCTTCTGAAACGTAAGCGCATGGCTCTCTCCAAACAAGCGGCTAAGTCAGGTTTCGCAGGTCAGCCGACGGAGCACGACGGTCCTCTGACCTCGACTACATTCGTAGGAAAAATTGTGATGGAACGTTACGAGCTTAGGTGATTCAACAACGGAAGTCGAGCAAAACGTAGGTAAGGCGACGCTCGTTAGCAATCCGGGACTCTCGCGGCGTCCTTGCTCTAGCTCAGGATTTTCAAAGGATGGTCGCAGACCCGGCGATAGAAGGCACTATGTGATTCGAGCCGGTGCTCAAGCTTCTTGCGATTATCGGCGCGATCAACGCCAGAGATTCTCGCGAAGGGAAATGTCAGGCTGAGTTGTATTGCGGACAATAGGGAAGGACGCGAACCCGGCTATCGCGGTTCGCGGCGCGAGATGAGAAGCCCGGCAGACTAACGGGGAAGAATATCGGTCAGCGCCCACTCGATGCGATCGACTTCTTCACGAATCACCCGGATTGCCTGCTGATGGCCGGGATATGGCACCGGCGGAATCGCTTCCACCGCGTGGCGGATCTTGTGATTCCGGTCCCACACCATGCTGATCCGGGCCGAGGCCTCCGAGTCGATGCTGGTAAATCTTTTTGGCCATTTTGGTTGTGACCCAAGCAAACGCAATTCCGAACATCATTTCGATGGGAAGCCGGTCAGTCGCTCCATCAAAATCAAAGAACGCGAGCCGATAAACAGCCTCTCCCAGACCGAGAGAAGCGAAAATCACGCCGAGCCCAATCAACCCCAAGGTGATGCGGTCGAACGGACGAAGCTCCAGAGTTGGTTCGCCAGTACCGAGGTTCTGCTTTACAGACACGGGTCCCCCTAAGCCAATGCATATTGGTTCACGTCTATTGTGCTACAGACGGCCAGATTATGGGCACGTATTTGTTGCTGAACCACGACAAACTGCAACCCCGTCCCATTGAGTACCGTGATTCCGACATGGGTCCGCACTTTGCGGGGGTTGGAGATGACCGGCTCGGCTGTGACCTGGCGGGCACCAAGGAGGAAGGCGCCAGTAATGCGGTGACGGTAGGCGCAACGGAGGGAATTGCGACCGTCGTCACCGCAGCCAATCTGTCAATCGCGTCTCGCTATGTTTAGGCGATGGACAGTTTCCGAACTCATCCCGAGCTTTGACGCTACGAACACAGCACGCCCGATCGATTCAATCGCGATGGCTCGCTAATGCTGTCGTGGGCTTCCAGAAGGCGCAACTGGAACGGCTCTTTCTGGCGGTCATATACCGATGCCAGAAGGTTGCCAACCTCGCTGAGATTGCGTTCCGCCATGGCGACAATCGATGGTCCCGATCCGCTGAGACAGATGCCCAGCAGGTCGCGATGTTCGAGTCGCAAAGCCTGCGACAGTCCCGGGATAATCTTCTGCCGGAATGGCTGGTGTATCCGGTCGTTCAGAGCTTGGCGCAGGCGGGAGAAGTCCTGGCTGTGCAGGGACTGCAACAGAAGGGCGAGCCTTTGCAGGTTGAATACGACGTCCTTTCTGGACACGCACTCCGGCAACACCGCCCGTGACTGGGACGTAGTAAGCGGCAGTTCAGGAGTAAGTACGGCGAACCCCAGCGACTCCGGCCAACGGAACTTGGTGGCGCAGACGGACCCATCCGGTTGCTGGCAACTCACCGCCAGCCCTCCCATCAGGCTGGCGGCTGCGTTGTCGGGATGGCCTTCCAGGGTACAAGCCGCCGTCAACAGAGCTTCCATGGGCACCGGCCCGGCAATGGCCTCATAAAGGCGTAACCCCGCCACGGTAGCCGCGGCACTGCTTCCCAGCCCGGCTCGCATGGGGATTTCACTTCGGACCTCGACCGCTAACGAGGGAAGCGTGGCGAAGTCGTCGCCGGCCAGATAGCGGTAAGCTCGCTCGATGTGGTTGTCGCCGCACAGTTCATGGTCGACGAAGCGGAAGTGCAGCTGGCCGCAACCCGGCAAAACGGTTACCCGCAGAGTAAGGTACAACTGCACCGCAACCGCGAGGGTGTCGAACCCCGGACCCAGGTTGGCGATGGAGGCCGGGACCTTGATGGCAAAATATTCAGGCGTTGGCGGAAAGTTGAGAACACGAGCGGGGTTCATGCGCAGCATACTCCTTCAGTTGCACGTTCCTGCAACTGTGATTTCAGGATAAAGTCGGTGTCTTTCAGCGCGTGGCCAGTAAGGATGGCCACCACCTGGGCGTCGCGGTCGAGCTTGCGTTGATCGGTAAGCTTGCGCAAGGCGGCAAGCGTGGTTGCGGATGCGGGCTCGCAGCCGATGCCGTCTCGCCCGATCATGGCCTTGGCCTCAGAGATCTCTTCATCACTCACGTCCATAACGAAGCCTTCGGTTTCGCGGACCGCTCGCAGAGCTTTTTTCCACGATCGCGGATTGCCGATGCGGATGGCCGTGGCCGACGTTTCAGGCGATTCCACTGGTTCGAGTTCGACTGCGCCGGAACGCCACATTCCAGCCAGCGGATTGGCACCCTCCGCCTGCACGATGACCAGGCGCGGAAGCTGCTCCAGAAATCCAGCCGCGTATAACTCAGCCAGCGCTTTGCCGAATGCGGAGCTATTGCCCAGATTCCCGCCGGGAACGATCACGTAGTCCGGCGCCGCCCAGCTAAGCTGCTCCAGCATTTCGAACATCACCGTTTTCTGGCCCTCGATGCGAAAGGGATTGATCGAGTTCAGGAAGTACAGGTCGTCATTGGCATCCTCGAGGATCCGATCCAGAGCCTGGTCGAAGCTTCCGTCGACTTCCACCACTTCTGCCCCGAAATCCAACGCCTGGGCCAGCTTGTTGTGCGAGACCTGTCCGGCAGGGAGATAAACTTTTGCTGCCAGCCCGGCGCGCGCAGCATAGGCAGCCAGCGAGGCGGCTGTGTTTCCCGTGGAAGCGCAGCCGACGACCTTGGCGCCGGCGTAAACCGCTTCCGTCACCCCAACCGTCATGCCCAGGTCCTTGAAGCAAGCGGTCGGATTCCATCCCAGGTGTTTGAATTGCAAATGGCGTAACCCTGCCCATTGCGCCGTCTTGCGGCCCGCAATAAGAGGGTTGTTGCCTTCTCCCATGCTGACGATTTCCGGATACCCGCCAGGGAGAAACTCGCGAAAGCGCCAGACGCCGCTGACATCGCGTGGATCGTACGAACACTTTCTCTGGAGCCACACATTCTTAAGGTCCCGCGGATCCCGCGACGGCGCGCTGATCGCCACTTCCAGCAATGAGGCGCATTGCGGACATGACAACGAGCGGTCGTGAAGTTCCAGGGTTACAGCGCACTCAGGATTGCTACAGCGCAAATGCATGGAACAAAATCTCCTAATTCAGGATGGGCATTCTGAGAGGCTGCTCAATCAGAAAATCGAATCGTTCGATCTCGGCCAAGGCAGCCTGCAGCGCGCTCTGACCGCACGGCTCAAGCGTGATGACGAAGGGCAATGCCGACTTGCAATGTCCTGGTTTCTGCAGAATGGCATCGAGGTTGATGTGGTACCGCGAGAAGACGCCGGCCATCGCAGCTATGATTCCCGGGCGGTCCCGCACTACAAATCGCAGGTATTGCCGCTGCGGTTTCTCACTGCCATTGTTTCGTGACTCGTGTGGCTGGTGATCAACCTTTCCCATCTGGTTCACCAGGCAAGCAGAGGCCTGGATCACATCGGAGAGCACAGCGACCGCGGTGGGATCGCCCCCGGCGCCCAGGCCGCCAAACGAGGTTTCTCCGCCAAACTCTCCGCTGCTGATCACCAGGTTCTGGCTGCCCGAGACGTGAGCCAGGGCAGAATCCCTGGGCACCAAAGCGGGCTCGACTGCGACGTAAGCCCCAGTGTGGTGGGCGCTGGCGGTGGACACTTGGCGAATGGTGCAGCCCAGGTCGCGGGCATAGTCGAAATCAATGGCGGCAATGCTACGAATCGAGTGGCAACTTACCTGGTCAAGCGGGATGGCGAGCTTCAACCCGATACGCGCTAAGATGGCCAGTTTCGCTGCAGCGTCTTGACCGTCGAGGTCGTAGCTGGGGTCAGCCTCAGCGAACCCGGCTTGCTGCGCTTCCGCCAGGGCCTCGGCAAACGACGCGCCGGCTTCAATGCGCGTCAGAATGTAGTTGCAGGTGCCGTTCAGGATTCCGCGTATCTGGACCAATCGATCGCCGGCCAGGCCATCGTGCAATCCGGCCAGAACAGGAACGCCACCGGCGACGCACGCACCAAATCCCAGGTACTGTCTCCGCTCACGGGCCAGCTGCATCAGTTCTGATCCGAACTGCGCCATAATCTGCTTGTTGGCGGTGACCACCGACTTGCCGACCTTCAACGCACCTCGGATCAAATCATGAGCCGGATCCAAACCGCCCATCAGCTCGACCACCACATCGGCATCCGACTGCAGAACTTGCAACAGGCTCTCCGTCCATACCACCTCTGGTCCCAGGTTTCGCGACACCTTGCGTGCAATCTGTCGGTTGCAGACGTGGGTGAGCTTCAAAGAGTGATCGCGTCCCCGATCGTGCAACAGCCGACCCAGAGCGCTCCCAACCGTTCCGTAACCAACGATCGCGATGCGGTAAGGTGCTTTAGCCAGATGAGAAGCAGGCCGAACTTGTGATAGAGCCGTAGCCATGTTTGTTATCTCCGTTCGCTTGAGCCGCCTCGCCGCGGCTGCTGTCTGGTACCGGATTTTCATCGCACAAACAAAAAACCCACCAGCCTTTGGGGCGGTGGGTTTGGATTTGCCTTGATCCCGAGGAACTCTCTAGGAACTATTGCCGATCCGCCTCCCGCCCGACGCTGAGATAGGTGTGCCTGTCGACACACTTGTGCTTGTTGTTGTGCTCGAGCGGAAATTCAGGCAGGAAAACGCCATAAGATCGGTAGACTGTAACCCAATCTCACCGGTGAGTCAAAGAGTTTTATGAACGAGCTGCCGCCGCAATCCGTTTTGACGGGTTAACTACCTGCACTCCTGCACAAACCATAACTACAGCCTTGGGTTAGCAAGGGTTGCCGGACGACGCGGGCTCCTTCGATAACATCACAATAAGCAGATGCATTCGGAGGCGATGACGCATGAAGGAGAATCGCGAGCTGCTACGTGCAGGTGTCTTTTTGGTTTGTGCAATGATGGCCGTCGTGGGTGCCGGTGCTCAGCAGCCCCAAGCCAAGCCGGCGACTCCACCCGAGGTCTGGGGTGGTATGCATGTTTCGCTGACCAAAACTGCGTTGGGCGCGACGCTGGAATTGGATTGCGCACACGGCAACATACTTCAGGCCATTCCGGCGAATGGTGAGTTCACCGCATCAGGAACTTACACAACGGAGCGCGGTGGTCCGGTGAAAAAAGACGCTCCGGCAGAGATTGACGCGACCTACAAGGGCTCGGTCAGTGGAGACACGATGACGTTACAAATTACGCTGGCCGGCCAGGATCAACCGGTGTCGACGCCGCTGACCCTCACTCGGGGAAAGACTGCGCATTTGGTGAAGTGCCGCTAGAAGATGCGTTGGTTGGTCTTGCGAACTATCGGCGTAACTATAAAGAGTAGTCGCAAGTTTATGGAGAGACCTGTCCCGATGGCCAAGGCCAAGTTTGGTACCTGCAGATTTGCGCGACGCTTGTTGTTAACTTCCGTTCTTGTTCTCTCTCTGATGTTTGTTCGCGTGCCCGCTCAGGCTCAAGCGGTGATGAAGCCGTCGGACACTTTCCTGATCATCTCCGACATTCACTTCAACCCTATGGCGGATGCCGGTCTGGTCAACGCGTTGGAGAAAGCCGAACCCAACGACTGGGAGAAGATACTGAACCGATCTCACTCGACGGCCTTCAGCCAATACGGCGAGGACACGAACTGGCCGCTGTTGCAATCGGCCTTGGACCAAATGCGCCAAACATCGCCTCACCCAGCCTTCATCATGGTGAATGGCGACTTGTTAGCTCACCAGTATCCCCAGCTTTTTCTGAAGGCCACGAAAGACACAGATCGCATGCGCTACCGGCAATTTGTGCTGAAAACGGTGGAGTTTCTCTCACTGGAATTGCGCAAGCGTTTTAAGAACACCAGGATATTGCTGACGCCGGGCAACAACGATGAAGAATGCGGCAACTACAGTATCCGCGCCAACGGAACATTTCTGCACGACACCGCAGAGCTCACGCGAAGGCTGGCTCGTGAAGACGACAAATTTCAAGCGTCGTGGACAGCGCTGGGCAGTTACAACATTCCTCACCCCACAATTCGCGGCGCCCGGATCATCTCGCTGAACACGGTTTTCCTGTCGGCCAAGTATCATGCGACCCGCTTCGACGAGGGTTGTGCCACCGTGCCTTCCACCTCGGCTGAAGACCTGCTTGCCTGGCTCGACTCGAACCTTGCCGAGGCGCAGAAGGCCCATGAAAAAGTTTGGCTCATATTTCACATTCCACCGGGGATCGATGGCTTCGCTACGGTGCAGAAATACATGGCTCAATCGAAGGATATAGCCGGTAATGCGAAATCCGACGCGTCCTGTACGTCCTCGATTGTGCCGATGTGGATGCCGCAATGGACGGCCCGATTCGATGCCTTGCTGGCGAAATATCACGGCACGGTGGTCGCCAGCTTCGCCGGACATACGCACGTCGACGACTTTCGCGTCATCGGGCCACCCGACAATCCGTCGTTCATCCTCATCAGCCCCGCCATTTCGCCCGTTTATCAGCAGAACCCGGGCTTCCGAACGGTCAAATTCGCCAAAGACGGCTCTGTGATCGACCAGGCCGTCTATTACCTCACCAATCTGCAATTGGCCAACAGCCACACCCACGCCGAATGGAAACAGGAGTACACGTTTTCACAGCAGTGGAATGAGACTGGACTTAACGGCGGAAGCCTGGCGGCGATCTACAGCCAAATCACAGGCGATCAGGCAAAGGAAGAGCGATGGCTAACGCTCTATAACGTGTCTAGTTCAGCGGTACAAATACCCCAGGGCGCTTCGCGGGGCTTCTACTGCGCTATCGAGGGACTTGATGCAATGACTTACGGCGAGTGCTTTTGCTCCAGCTCCGGCAAAGCCGGTTCTCCGGCGCGCGAATGAGGGCGTTGCGAAGGTTTCAGGAGGAGATCGAGCCCATCATCAGTGCATGGTGGACGACTTGCGAGAGTTCAGCGACACTGAAAGGCTTTTGCAGGAACGGGCTGCCCTTCATCAGGATCTCGCGCCGGGTAGCGCTGTCCTCGGTATAGCCCGACATGAAGAGGACGCGAATAGCAGGGAAGCGTTCCGCGAGGTCGTTGGCCAGAGCATGTCCGCTTTTCCCTCCCATCACCAGGTCGGTCAGGACCAGATCAATCCTGCCAGCTTCCAGCTTGCAAATCTCCAGCGCGGATGCGCCGCTGTCCGCCTCCAGCACCCGGTAGCCAAGTTGTTCCAGGCATTCACGAACATTGCAGCGGATGCTGGCGTCGTCATCCACCAGTAGCAGCACCTGACCCGACGAGCGGCTCGTCGCTTCCGCCAGCGGACCAGGTTTATCCAAGGCCGCATTCGTCGTGGGGAAGTACAGTTTGAAAGTGGTTCCCTGGCCAGCCTCGCTGTACACCCAGATGTACCCACCGCTTTGTTTCACAATGCCGTAGACGATGGAAAGGCCCAGCCCCGTGCCTTTGCCCAGCTCCTTCGTGGTAAAGAATGGATCGAAGATGCGGGGAAGGATGGACTTATCGATGCCGCTTCCACTGTCGCTGACCGCCAGCATAACGTAGCGTCCAGGCTGCACCGGCGGATGTTCTCTGGTGTAAGCCTCATCCAGTTCGACCATGGCGGTTTCGATGTGAAGCGTGCCACCGTCCGGCATGGCATCGCGAGCATTTACCGCGAGGTTCAGAATGACCTGCGATACCTGATCGGGGTCGAGTCGCGAATTTTCGACTGTGTCGGATAGGTTGGTTACCAGGGTGATGTCTTCCCCGATCACGCGCTGCAGCATCTGCGTGGTCTGACTTACCACGCTATTGAGGTTGATGATGCGTGCCTGCATGATCTGCTGCCGCCCAAACGCCAGCATTTGCCGGGTTAGCGCCGCCGCCCGGTCTGTCGCGGTGGAAATTTGCAGCAACGGTTTGCAGAAGGCATTTTCCGGCGTAATCTGCCCCAGCATCAGTTCCGTAGATAACTTGATGACCACAAGAATGTTGTTGAAGTCATGGGCCATCCCCCCGGCTAATCGCCCCACAGCTTCCAGTTTTTGCACCTGGCGGACTTGTTTCTCCAGCGAGCTCTGTTGCGTGAGGTCTTCCACGTAGCTGGAGAACACCTCCGGTTCGCCGTCCCTCAGGCGATTCAGTGTGCCGGTAACGCGCACCGGAACCAGGCTTCCATCCCGTCTACGCAGCGAGGTTTCCCAGCCCTGGATCTTTCTGCTGCGCCGCAGAACTTCCAGCAATCGGTCGCGGTCCTTCGGGTCGGCGTAGATCTCCTCCGCCACCTTGAGCTGCAGGCCTTCCTCCGCGGTGTAGCCGCCCAAAATGTTGCATAGGGCTGGATTGAGGGTGTGAATGCGATTGTCTGCCAGTGAGGACTGGGCTATTCCGAACGGAGCATTGTCCACCAGAGATTGTAGCTGTGCCTGCGAGTCACGCACCGCCGCCTCCATGGCGCACCGTTCGGTTACATCCATGGCCAACACGAGCTCCAGCAATCGACCTTCGCGCATAAACTCGAAGGCGATGATCTCTACCAGAACGGTGGTGCCGTCTTTGTGGCAATGCCGCCAGATTCCTCCCCGGTTGTACCCATCGTGGCGCTGGCGCGCTACCTCAAGAAACGTGTCCGCGTCATCCGGCGGGCGGATGTCCAACAAAGTCATGGTCAGGAATTCTTCTTTCGAAAAACCGTAGGCCCTGACCGCAGCATCATTTACCGTCAAAAAGCGCAGCGTCTCGCAGTCATAAATCCACATGGGATATGGATTGGACTGGAACATGAGCTTGCGGCTGTACTCGGACTCGCGCAGGACGTTCTCTTGTTTGGCAGCAGCGGATTCGAGCCGCCTTACCTGTTGCCGCTGGCGGGCACACTTCCGCAGCAGGAGGAAAATGACGACGGTTGCAACGGCTGCTTCACCCAGAGAGAACAGCAACATCCCACCAGACCTGAACAAAAGATTCCGGACAGACCGGACAACAATCCATTCGACGGGCTACCTGGGAGCTGAAGTTACCAGCCGTAGAACGTCGACAGCGTTACAAGTTGCCAAAATGCAAACACCGAAACTATACAAACGAGAAGTTTGCAGGGCCTCCCGCCTTCCATACAGCCCATTACCCTGGTGGAGGGTCCAGACATCAGAGCGTTGCCGCCATCATGCTTTGGCCGACATAACTAATCATTGACAACTGGGAGCTATCTTGGCTGTGACGCACCGCACATTATGTTGGGAAATAGTGAATAGAAACGCGTGGTGCATAGCTGCGGCACTCTTAGGACATATGCTCGAGGCCCGGGAACAATAGTAGAGACAGGCGGAAATTTATACTTCGAGTATTGCAGCCGCGCTGGTTGGTAACAGCGGCTCCAGCGGACAGGCTTTGCAGTCTGGGGTAGTTTTGTGGCAATAGTGCTTTCCCACCTGTACCAGTAAGCCGTGCATCTCGTTGAAAGTCTGGCTAGCCTGTGAGCGCTGGGCCACGCTCACAGGGGATGGAAAATGCCAGGATAGTTTCGTCCAGGTATCACGATCGGGTGCCGGCTCGCTGGGTATTTCCTTCTTTAGCGCTTCTTCTACCAGGAGGCGAATTTCATCGTAGGTCGTCTTACTGCAAACTATCTGGTGACGCTCAAGAATGCGTCGCGTGTAGGTATCTACAACGAAAATGTCATGGTTCCCGGCGTAGAGAAGAATTGAATCGGCGGTCTCCCGGCCAATTCCCTTGAGAGATAGCAACTCCTCTCGCAATTGATCCGTCGGCGCAGAAAACATTTCCGACAGGGAACCGGCGTATTTCTCATTGACAAACCGTACAAACATTTTCAATCGCGCTGCCTTCTGCCGAAAGTAGCCGGACGAGCGCACCAGCGGCTCCAATGCGTCGACCGGCAGCGCGCGAATGCCTTCCAGGCTGAGAACTCCGGCCTCGCGCAGCTTGGTCATGGCCTTCTCGACATTCGTCCAGGCGGTGTTCTGGGTGAGAATTGCGCCGACGATTACTTCAAACGGAGTCTGGGCCGGCCACCAGTGCTGCGGTCCCCAGGAGCGCGCCAGGGTGCGATAAATTGCGCGGACGGCCTCAACGTCATAACTCGCTGTTGCCGTGTCTGTCCTGGTTGCTTGCCGAGCCTTGCCGGCCGCCGCCTTACGTCCCGATATACTAGAGCCAGGCATGCGCAATATCCTGCGTTTCATTTGGAATTCCGCCCGCGGTCACCGCTTCGCGCCTTGGCGCAGCCCATACCTGCGCTGGCGAATCGAAACCTACACCGGGATCAAGATGCACAGCATTGGCTTCCTGGAGTTCTGCGGCTTCGTGTGGCGTGAGCGCGAAGAACTAGTCCGGTTCCTGAAGTGGACTGGAGAAATGGACCGCTACGCCCGAGCCAAACCCAAAAATCCCTAGCCTCAACTCGAAGCGAGTTAACTCGTTTCCACCGAAGAATCGGCCGCAACGCCCCACACTACCCCCACCGGAGTTCCCACACTGGCCGCCAGTTTTTCCGCCGCAGATGCCTGCCGGGCGGCAATCTCGAGATATCCGGAACTACCCACGATAGCGAAGACCTCATCCTCGCCGCCCTCTGAGTAAGAGCGGCGAATATGACGGATGGTTTCGCCGCCAATCAGGACGGTTCCCGGCTGCAGTGCATCTCCGGCCAGGGCGGGGAACTCGCCCACGCCGATATTGCTGATAAGGTTGCCGAACTTATCGACCTTTATGATGACGCCCTGCAAGCTGTTGGCGCCGGCGCGCTCCACTTTGGGCACCGCCAGCCGAACAGGGTCCGATATCTCCGGGCCGAACTCCGCCGCGGATACGCCCTTGCTTAACCATCCCGCGACAGCAGCAAAAATGTCGCGGCCGTGGAAGGTCTGGCTTACCGGCTGCAGGAAGTATCGTTCCGCCGTGATATGCCGCACGGTAAACTTCGTCTCGCGTTCTTCGAGCAATGACAGCACACCGTTGTCGGGAGCGACAAAGATGTAATTCTCGGTTTCGACGATGATTGGCCGCCGCCCGCCGCCCACTCCGGGGTCTACGACGACCACGTGCACTGTGCGGGCCGGGAAGAAACGATAGGCCTGTGCGATGGTCCAGGCGCCGTCGAAAATATCGTACGATGTGACCGCATGGCAGACGTCGACCACCGTGGTTTCTGGGTGAATGTTGAGCACCACGCCGTGCAGGATGCCGACGTAGGGATCGCTTAGACCAAAATCAGTTGTGAAGGTAACAACCCGGCTCTCAGACATGTATTGGCACGGTAGCCGCTGTCGCAGCCGACAGTCAAGCCGATGCCTGACACCGGTTCAACGGCAGGCATCCCGCCGCCTCGTCGCTCGTAGTAAGCCTGAGGCGCTAGCGAATATCCACATCGCCGGAACTGGTGGAGACTTCCACGTCAGGGCCGCCGCCGTGCACCGAGCCTTTCAGTTCACGCTGGCTAACCGATCCCTGTACGGTGATCGGAAGCTGGGAATGAATCGAGCCGGAACTGGTGTGGACGTCGAGGTTAAATCCGGTACCCGCGCCCAGTGCCAGCCGAACGTTCCCCGATCCGGTGTGCAGGCGCCATGCACCCGTCGGGCTGCCGTCCGCTTGAATGTCGCCGCTTCCGGTCTGCGCACGGAAGCCGCCCTTGATGCCGCGAACTTGCAACCTGCCCGAGCCCGTATGCACATCGACGTCGCCGGAGCCGGTGAGGCTGACTTCGATGTCGCCGCTCCCCGTCTGGGCGGTGAAGGGCGCACCTACGTTCTCGCCGCGTATGTTGCCGCTGCCGGTCTGCGCCCGCGTTTTGCTGCCGAGATCGCGCATGCGGATGTCGCCCGAGCCGGTCTGTGTCTGCACTTCCGAACGCACGCCTTCGACCTCGACATTGCCCGAGCCGCTGTGCGCTTGCAGCGTGGTATCAGCCGGCACCGTAATCACATAGTCGATGGCAACATGGCGTGCGGCGTCGCCGGAAAGACTGCCACCAATGCGAATGGTGTTGCCGCTCTGCTGAATCGGCGGATTGGCCTCCACTTGGTGGACGGCGCTGTCGTCGCTGAAGAGCCAGTTATTACTGTGAATTGTGGCATGGATGACCACCTGGTTCGAGCCGCCGGTCTTTACGCTTACATCGCCCGATCCGGTGGTTACGTCGAGGTTCACCGCTCCGGAAACCGTCAGAGTGCGGTCAAAGTGCCCTTCGGTGCGCGCGTGCAGCAGGACCGGGACCAGCAGGCAGCTAAGCAGGACGGCATAACGGCACCTTTTCATGAACTTCTCCAGGTGAATTTCAGCTATTGCTCGCAAAAAATGGGCCGCCAATTACGGCAGCCCAGGGAGGAATTCGCTTTACTGTTGCAGCACGACCTGATCGCCTTCCTTCAGTCCCGACACGACTTCGGTCTTCACTCCGTTGGAGATGCCGATGTTAACCGCGATCTTCTTCATGCCGTCCTTGGCACTGGGCTCGGGAATATCGACCGACGCGTTCTTGTCTTTGTCGTAAAGAATCGCACCTTCAGGAATCATCAGCACGTTCTTATGCTCGCCTAGCAGGATTTCGGCGTTGGCCGTCATCTCTGCCTTGAGTTCGCCTCCGGGATTGTTGATGGAGACGCGCACCTCGAAAGTGGTCACGTTGTCCTTCTCCACGCCCATGGGGGAAATCTTGGTCACATGGCCGGTGAAGGTCTTGTCCTTGAAGGTTTCCACGCGAATGCGCGCCGGTTGGCCCAGGTAAACCTTACCGATATCGCTCTCGTCGACTTTACCCTTGACATACACTTCGCTGGTGTCACCCAGGGTCATCACCAGAGTGGCGCCTGAGCCCAACACCAGGATGGAGCTGACCGCGTCGCCCACTTCCACGTCGCGCGACAACACCACCCCGTCGATGGGGGCAACGATGGTGGTATAGCTTAGCTGCTCCTGGAACTGATTCAGGCTGGCCTGGTCTTTCTTCACCTGGGCTTGCGCCTGGGAGACTTTGGCCTTGGTCACGGTCAACTGCGCGCGAGCTACGTCACGCTTGTTCACTGCGAGAATGTAATTTCTCTGCGCATCGTCGAGCGTGGACTGGGAAACCACTCCGTCCTTTGACATTTCCTGTGCCCGCTCATAGGCACGCTGGAGGGTAGGAATGTCAACGCCCTGCGCGTCTACTTCGGCACGCTTCTCGTCGGCCTCGGCGCTGCTCAAATTGGCCTCGGCTGACAATAGCTGTGCCTGCGCGGAGTTGACCTGCGCCTTAATCTCGACTTTATCCAACTCGGCCAGCAACTGACCCTGCTTCACCCGGTCGCCGGTGTCGACATACAGCTTTTCCACGATACCGCTGGCTTTGGATTTGATCTCAACTTTGGTGATGGGGGTGACCTTCCCGGTGGCCACTACGCTCTTGGCCAAGTCGCCTCGCTCCACCTTGGCTATCTTGGTGGGATCGATTTTGGTGCCGCCGCGGGTCGCCGCTACGGCCACGATCACCAGCGCCACAACCGCAACCGAGGCTACCAGGATGATGATCCAACGCCGCTTCTTTCCGTTCTTACCGTTTGCCACTGGCCCCTCCCAACTGGGCAGCACTCTCTCTGAAGTTATGTACGCGGAAGGACGGCATTTGGTTCCGTCCGAAAAAGGCAGTCAAGGTAGGCAGGCGGGACACAGCCTTGTACCTTCTATTAGACCAGTTTGCGGGGAATTTCGGTAGCAGCCGCCCCGGGAAAAAGAGGCCAATCCCGCAAAGGGAAAGGCAGTCCCGTCCGTCCTCTCCAGCACGAAAATTGGCCAATTGTCACAGATTCCGAACGCTGGCCCATGCTCTACAATCGCGCTTAGGATGGCCGCACCCCACCGTACAATCTTTCACGTCGATATGGACGCCTTCTTCGTCTCGGTGGAGGAGGTTTTCGACCCGTCGCTGAAGGGAAAGCCCGTGGTGGTCGGCGGACGCCCAAACGAACGCGGAGTGGTATCGGCAGCGTCCTACGCCGCCCGCAAGTTCGGCGTGCACTCGGCAATGCCGTTGCGCACGGCTGCCAAGCTCTGCCCCCAGGCCATTTTTGTCGACGGCCATCCTGATCGCTACCGGGAGTATTCCGGCAAGGTTTACGAGGTACTGAACCGCTTCTCCCCCAAACTGGAGATGGTTTCCATCGACGAAGCCTATGTAGACATGACCGGTACCGAACGCCTGCACGGTCCGCCCATGCGAGCCGCCCACGCCCTCCATCTCGCCATGAAGGATGCCACCCAACTGAATTGCTCGGTGGGCATCGGGACCTCGCGCCTGGTGGCTAAGATCTGTTCGGACCAGGCCAAACCTAACGGGGTGCTGTGGATCATGCCGGGCAGGGAAGTGGAATTTCTCGCTCCCCTGGACGTACGCAAAATTCCGGGTGTGGGCAAGGTCATGGAGAAGCGCCTGCAGGATCTAGGCATTCAAAAGGTCGGCGACTTGGCCGCGCGCGACGAGCATTGGCTTCAGCAGAATTTTGGCGCGTTGGGCGCAGCTCTAGCCGGAAAGTCTCATGGACTCGACGCCGGCGGCTGGTTCGACTCCGACATCGGCGAGGACGAAGGACCCAGCTCCATCAGCCATGAGCACACGTTCTCCCACGACACAGCCGATGCGCGGCAGTTGGAGTCCACCCTGGCGCGCCTGTCGGAGATGGTTTGTCGCCGGCTGCGCGAGCACAAGCTTCACGCGCGAACCGTGCAGCTAAAGCTGCGCGATTCCAGCTTCCACACCATTACCCGCGCTCACACCCTGAGCCAGCCAACCGCGCTTGACTCCGAAATCCTGGTCGTGATCCGCGAGCTCTTTCGAGCCAACTGGAAGGGCGATGCGATTCGCCTGTTGGGCGTCCACGCCTCGCACTTCGAAGCTGAGAGCGAGCAGATTGGTCTTGTGGGACAAGGTATGCACGATAAGTGGAAGCAGGCCCTATCTGCGGCCGACCGTTTGCGCGAAAAGTATGGGGAGGGCGCCGTCTCGCTGGGAACGGGAATGAAAGCCCGCTTCCGCGAGCGCGTTCATGAGAATCCGGCAGCCCTGCCGGGCAAAAAGCCGCCGGACAAGCAAGACACGTAACGCCTTGGCAAATACACCTCGCACGACCGTGACAGATCAGCCCACCGTTATGTTCACACGTCACTGACACTTGTGACACCCATAGCTAGGCTTGTTCCATAAGGCGGAACGCGCTCTCGTCGCGCCGCATCCGATGGAGGCTTGTCCATGTGTCTGGCAGTACCAGGGAAGATTTTGAGCATCGAGGGCGAAGACCTCTCCCGTAGCGCCCGGGTGAATTTTGGGGGGATCATTCGTGAGGCCAGCCTGGCCTACACACCCGAGGCTAAGGTTGGGGACTACGCCATCGTTCACGTAGGGATGGCTCTTTGTCTCATGGATGAACAAGAAGCGCTGCGTACTCTCGACGATCTCCGGCTGATGGGCGAGCTGGCCGAGTTGGAAGAGACGCCGGATCAATTGTGATTGAGCAGCTCCGCAACAAGAGGAAGACTTGATGCCAGGAATATTGATTATTGGCTACGGCAATCTCCTGCGGGAAGACGACGGCATAGGATGCCGCACGGCGCGTGCGCTGGAAAGAGACATTTTCGGGACTGTCCGGAAATTCGCGTGCTGGAAGCGCCACAGCTCGCGCCGGAAATGGCGGAGGATATTTCGTGCAGCGAGTTTGTCCTGTTCCTCGACGCCAAGTGTGGCGAGCCGGGAACGATCCGCAGAGCCCGCGTAGAACCGCACCCGGGTCCAAGCGGATTTACCCATCAACTGACCCCGGCATCTTTGCTGGCGGCCGCTCGACAACTTTACGGACGTGTCCCCATGGCAGACAGCCTGACCCTCACGGGCTGGTCCTTCCGCATAAGCGATCGACTCTCCCGGAATGCCGAGCAGGCAATGCCGCAGTTCATTCGGCATGCCGTTGAGGCAGTCGAAGAGCAGCGCGTTTCCGTTACTAAATAGACGATCTCCTGCGGTCTACGCGGTAACGCTAGGCTGCGTTGACGTAGTCCGCTGAACTTGACGACGGCTGCAACACCCGATCCACTGCCTCTAACAGAGAAGGCGTATCTCCGGCGACTACGTAGTCGCGATCAATCCCTTCGCCGCACAGCAACACCGGTTGCTTCGAGCACTGCTGGCGAAGCTCATCGCAAAACTGCAAAGCTTCTTCGCGCTCGTCACCGGGGTTGACCACGATCAGGTCATAGCTTCCGTTCATACAGCGGCTGCGAGCCTCAGTCATCTTCAGTGCCGGGAACACGGCATATCCACGGGCCTTGAGCGCTGCAATGCGCTCTTTGCGATCGGCAGTCTTGTCGATTAACAGAATTTTGCGCGGTGAATTCATCCCTCAACCTTTGGTCTAAGAAATACGTACACTGACAGTAAGAGAGAAGCTGCAACTGCAGGGCTGGTTGCCTCACGGTGGGTTAGTACTGAGGGACAAGGCAAACAAAAAGGGCACATCCTGGCGATGTGCCCTTTTCGAGTCGCGTCACTGCGGTTACGCGCCGACTAACTTCTCCAAAACCGATTTGTTACGAATGGTGAGGGTAGAACCCTTCAGGACCGCGATTTGCCGTTTGCGGAAGTCCGCCAGGACGCGGGTCACGGTTTCGCGTGAGGTGCCGATGATCTGTGCGATCTCCTCGTGGGTGAGGGCCAGCTTCACTTTGGGCTCAGGCTGCTCGTGGCTGGTTGCGGTCCATTCCAGCAGCAGGCGCGCCAGGCGCTCCGGTGCCGAGTGCGACAGTCCCAGGCTGCGAATCTGCTGATAAGCGCTCTGGCAATCTTTGCTGAGGTGTTGCGCCGCCTTCAGGCAGGCGTCACCATGCTTCTGGAGGAAGTTCAGGAAATCTTCGCGCTTCACAAAATTCAACTGGCAGGGCTGACCGGTCTCTGCGGTGATCTCATAAGGGGTACTGGATACGGTCGCATGCATGCCCAGGACTTCTCCCGGCTGAGCAATCTTCAGGATGAGGGTCTTGCCTTCCGCCGAGGTGGTCGAAAGCTTCACCCGTCCCTTGCACAACATGTAAATGCCGCGCGGCGATTGTCCTTCGACGAACAGTACAGCGCCAGCCGGATAGGAGGCGGAGTACTTGATCTTGTCGAATGCTTCCAGTGCCGTTTTGGGCAGCGAGCAAAAGAAACTATCGCTGCGCAGCTTACAAATCACGCAATTTTCAACCAATTCAAAGCCGTAAGGTGATCCCACATGCCCTCCCGACGTTAAGTGTCATGCTATCACCTTGAGCGCGTTGCACATCCCCCATAAGTAGGACTTGGCAAAGGGTTTTTGCGTTAGGGCACTCGCCCGGTTCGTGCAGCAAGTTCGGCCTCTTCCGGCCATTCGTGTCCCGGATTTCGAGCCCACGACCGCCAGGAGATACTGTGCTGGCGGCCCGTGACTGTTATCACGCGCACCTGTGTCACACATCACAGACCGCAGGGCATATCTCGACAGAAAATCGCGCCCACAACGGCTCAAAAGGCGGGAAGCGAAGGTCTACCCTTTCAACCCTGTCCGGGTCCGGCTGAAGAAGGCCAATTCTCAGTTGGATGGCTGGAATCCTATTCCAGCTGGCGACAGCGCACCGTTCAGGCACAAGGACTAGGCCACTCTCCTCTACCCCATATCGCTTCCCGCCGACGGTTTTGTGTTTTAGCCCGGTTGCCCAGACCCGGTTGATGTTGCGCTGTTCGCAGCGATGCGGAGGTAAAATCGCCGGATGTCCGGGAGGGGCGGACCTGATAACTCGATCCAATCCTCATACCCTCAGCACCATACACACGCATTGGTAGGAACCTTCGATCCAGCCCCGGGCGCCCTCTATCCGCCTGGAGCTTCGCAACAAGGGGGCGTCACATGGCAGGTACAGCAACCGTAACCCGGGTATCTGATGTTACTGATGAAACTGGCGGCACCGGCTTGAACCGCTGGTGGCGCGTGTTCGGCGGCTTGATGATGAACATCGCGCTGGGCACTCTCTACGCGTGGAGCGTCTTCGTCGCTCCCTTGGAGAAAGAGTTCGGTTGGAAGCGCGCCGACACCTCCATGGTATTCACCATCGCGGTTGTGGTATTTGCCCTGACCTTCGTCGTTGCCGGTCGCTTGCAAGACAAGTTCGGGCCGTTCTGGGTGTCACTGGCCGGTGCGATCCTGGTTAGTCTGGGATTTTTCCTGTGCTCGTTTACCCACAGCCTGACCTACCTGTTCATCTGCTTTGGCGTGATTGGCGGCTTGGGTAATGGCTTCGGATATGCCACACCGATTCCGGTAATGGCTAAGTGGTTCCCCGATAAGCGTGGCCTCGCCATCGGACTTGCGGTTGGCGGCTACGGCGCTGGATCAGCGCTGTTCGGTCCGCTGGCGAACCTGAAACTCATCCCCGCCTACGGCGTGCATACCACGTTTCAGATCCTGGGCGCGATTTTCATCGTCATGACCACGATCGGCGCGTTCCTGCTGAAGAATCCTCCAGCCGGTTACAAGCCCGCCGGATGGACGCCTGCTCCGGTTACCGCGAAAACTGGCTCAACCATGCTGGAATTTACTCCCAGCCAGGTTTTGCAGACACCTGCCTTCTACTTCATGTGGGTGGCGTACGCCCTGGGAACATCTGCCGGCCTGATGGTGATCAGCCAACTGGTGCCCTTCGCCAAAAGCGTCCACATTTCCAGCGCCGCCTTGGCCACGATGACGTTGGTTGTCGGCGCCGCCGGTAATGCTTCAGGACGAATTCTTTCCGGCTGGATGTCGGACACGCTGGGTCGCCTTGAACGTTCTGCGGTTGATGATCGCCTTATCGATGGTTTCCATGCCGATCCTCTACATGGTCGGCGGCAACGTAGCCGGACTTTACGTCGCGGTGTTCGTCGTTTATTGGTGCTACGGCACGCAGCTTTCGGTGAATGCGGCGGCCACCGCCGACTTCTTCGGTGCAAAGAACGCCGGCATGAATTACGGCATGCTGTTTACCGCCTGGGGCGTAGCCGGTGTCATCGGTCCCAGGATCGGTGGCGTGCTGTTCGACAAGTACAAGAATTACCAGATGGCTTTCTACACGGCTGCGGTACTGGCCGCAGTAGCCCTGGTATTCGAACTCATGGCGCGTCGTCCCAAGCACGCATAGGCGGCCCGGGCCGACACAAATAGCAAGTTTGACCTTCATTGGCAGGTAAGGAGCATCTTCCTATGGGTACCGCAACCAAGTTAGGTGAAGCGCCGGCGGTGACCACCCCGGCTTTCGATGAGTATCCGGCCCCGGAAATTGTCAAACAGCAGGCACTGGTAAAGGACTGGGCCGCGGAACGCGAACGATTCCGCAAAGATCCCGACGCATTCTGGGAAGGGGAAGCGCGCCAGTTTATCTGGAGCAAAACCTGGAACAAGGTGTTCGAGTGGGACGGAATCCATCACAAGTGGTTCACGGGAGCTCGCACTAACATCACAGTAAACGCCCTCGACCGTCACGTGGCGTCAGGCAACGGCAACCGGGCAGCGTTCATTTGGCTGGGCGAAGATGGCACGGAGCGCATCGTCACCTATCGCCAGTTGTATCGCGATGTCTGCCGCTTTGCCAACGGATTGAAGTCACTGGGAGTGCGTAAGGGCGACCGTATCGTCATCTACATGCCACTCACGGTTGAAGGCACCATTGCCATGCTCGCCTGCGCGCGCATCGGGGCCATCCACTCCGTCGTCTACGCCGGATTGGGACACTCTTCGCTGCGCGATCGCGTGGAAGATGCGCAGGCGAAGGTTGTAATCGCCGGCGACGCGGGCTTCCGCCGGGGCAAGCCGGTCCCGCTGAAGGGCATCGTCGACGAGGCCCTTGATGGTTTGGAGACCGTGGAGAAAGTTGTGGTGTTCACCCGCGACCCCAAGGCGTTCGAAGCAGCCAGCTCTCGCGAAGTGGATTTCCGCGAGCTGATGAAGTTTCCGCCGGAATGTCCCGCCGAAGACATGGATTCCGAGGATCCGCTCTTCATCCTGTACACCTCCGGCACCACCGGCAAGCCGAAGGGCGTCGTCCACGTTCACGGCGGGTTCATGGTGGGCACGGTCTATCACCTGAAGTCGTTTTTCGACGTTGGCGAGCGCGATCTTTTCTGGTGCACCTCGGATATCGGGTGGGTGGTTGGCCACTCCTACATTGTGTACGGGCCGCTGTGCGCCGGCGTGACCACGCTGTTCCGCGAAGGCGCTATCGACTATCCCGATCCGTCCATTGCCTGGCAGATTGTGGAGAAGTACGGCGTGACCAAGATGTTCACCGCCCCAACCGCGCTGCGCATGTTCATGCGTTACGGAGAGGCACTTCCCAAGAAGCACGACCTTAGCACTCTGCGCGTCCTGGCATGCGCGGGCGAGCCCCTGAATCCTGAGGCGTGGCGTTGGGCGCAGACCCATCTCGCGGGTGACGGCAAGTGGGGCTACGTGGTCGATAACTGGTGGCAGACGGAACTGGGTGGACCAGCTCTGGGTACACCCGTCACGATGCCCATGCGGCCCGGCAAAGCTGGCCTGGCGCTGCCCGGTTGCGAAGCCGACGTGGTTGACATTGACGGCAAGCCGGTACCGCCTGGAGTCAGCGGCCGGCTCATTCTCAAGCGGCCGTTTCCGCACTTCATGCGCACCATCTGGAACAATCCGGCCCGCTTTGAGAAAGACTGGCTCGAGCTGCCGGGCTGTTACATCACCGGCGACCTGGCGACCAAAGATGAGGACGGCTACATCTGCGTCATCGGCCGCGCCGACGACGTCCTGAATGTCGCGGGACACCGCATTGGGACAGCCGAAGTCGAGAGCGCACTGGTTTCGCACCCGGCAGTTGCCGAAGCAGCGGCCATTGGCATTCCCGACGCTCTAAAAGGCGAGGCTATTGTGGCCTTCGCTCAACTGCGCGCCGGTCACGAGCCATCCGACGCGCTAACCGCCAGCCTGATCGAGCATGTGCGGCGCGAGCTTGGTCCCATTGCAACTCCTTCCGCCATCAAGTTCGTAAGTGCGCTGCCTAAGACGCGGTCCGGCAAGATCATGCGCCGCTTGCTGAAAGCACAGGAGACGGGCGCGGAGATTGGCGACCTATCAACCTTGGAGCAGTGATTGCGAGTTTCACGAATGCGGCTGGTGGGTCTGATGAAAAGATTGGACCACTCAGCCGCACTCTCACATCAAGTTCCGTAATCTTGCGATACGCTCTAGAATGCTAGGCGACCCGCGGGAATACGCCGATTCAGCTCTCAAATTCTAGCCATCCTCGGAGGCAGTTCGATGTCCACAGCGCAACAGGCAGCAGGACCTAATATCGATTCCATACTCACCGAAACCCGCAGCTTTCCACCCCCGCCGGAGTTCAGCAAGAATGCTCACATCCACAGCAAAGAGGAGTATGACGCACTGTGCGCGCGGGCGGCGGCAGATCCGGAAGCGTTCTGGGCAGGCATCGCGAAGGAGTTGCACTGGTTCGAGCCATGGAACAAGATCCTGGAGTGGGAGACCCCCTGGGCGAAGTGGTTTGTCGGAGGCAAGCTGAATCTGTCGTACAACTGCCTCGATCGTCACGTTGCCACCTGGCGCAAGAACAAGGCGGCCATCATTTGGGAGAGCGAGCCGGGCGAGGTTCGCACGCTGACCTATCAGCAGTTACTGTCGGAAGTTTGCAAGTTTGCCAATGTGCTCAAGTCGCTGGGGATCAAGGCCGGCGATCGCATCGCGATTTACATGGGCATGTGTCCTGAGCTGCCGGTTGCCATGCTGGCTTGCGCGCGTATCGGTGCAGTGCACTCCGTGATCTTTGGCGGATTTTCGGCCAATGCTCTGGTTGACCGCATCACCGACCAGGAAGCTGTTGCCGTCATCACCCAGGACGGATCATATCGCCGCGGCAGCGAAGTGAAACTCAAAGCCGCTGTCGACGAGGCGATGGATCGTTGCCCCACGGTGAAGCACGTGGTGGTGTACAAACGCACCGGCTCCGAAGTGACCTGGACGGAAGGCCGCGACTACTGGTGGCACGAGTTGATGGCCAAGGTCAGCGACGTCTGTCCCGCCGAGCCGCTGGATTCGGAACATCCGCTCTATATCCTCTACACCTCCGGCACCACAGGGAAGCCTAAAGGCATCGTCCACACTACTGGCGGTTACTCGGTAGGAACCTACATCACCACCAAGTGGGTCTTCGACCTGAAAGAGGAAGACACGTTCTGGTGCACCGCTGACATCGGCTGGGTTACGGGCCACAGCTACATCGTGTACGGTCCGTTACAGAACGGAACAACCGTGCTGATGTACGAAGGCGCCCCGAACTGGCCGGCGTTCGATCGCTTCTGGGCGATCATCGAGAAGCACAAGGTCAACACGTTGTACACGGCGCCTACGGCGATCCGTACCTTCGTCAAGTGGGGCGATGAGTGGCCGAAGAAGCACGACCTCAGTAGCCTGCGTCTGCTGGGCACGGTGGGCGAGCCCATCAATCCCGAAGCCTGGATGTGGTATCGCGAGGTGATCGGTGGCAACCGTTGTCCTATCGTGGATACCTGGTGGCAGACGGAAACCGGAGCGATTCTCATCGCGCCAATTCCGGGCGCCGTGGCGACCAAGCCCGGCTCGGCCACGCGACCTCTTCCGGGAATCTCTGCCGAAGTGGTTACCCGCAGTGGCGAGCGCGTGCCGCTTGGGTCCGGCGGCTACCTGGTCATCAAGAAGCCTTGGCCGTCCATGCTGCGTACGGTTTATGGCGACCCCGAGCGCTACATCCGGCAATACTGGTCAGACATTCCGGGCATGTATTTCACGGGCGATGGCGCGCGTGAAGATGTCGACGGTTACTTCTGGATCATGGGACGCGTCGACGATGTGCTGAACGTTTCCGGCCATCGCCTGAGCACGATGGAAATCGAGTCGGCCCTGGTTGCTCATTCCAAGGTCGCAGAAGCAGCTGTGGTCGGACGTCCCGACGAGATGAAAGGTCAGGCCGTGGCAGCATTCGTCACGCTGGAGATGGGGCATCAGCCCTCGCCCGAGTTGAAAGAAGAGCTTCGGCAATGGGTTGCCAAGGAGATTGGCGCGATGGCCAAGCCTGACGACATCCGGTTTACCGATCAGTTGCCGAAAACGCGCTCCGGCAAAATCATGCGGCGTCTGCTGCGTGAGTTGGCTTCGAGTGGAGAGGTCAAGGGCGACACGACGACGCTGGAAGATATGGGTGTCATCGCGAAGCTGCAGGAAGACGAGTAGCGCTGAAACTGCGTCGAAGTTTTTGAAGCAGTGGTTAAATCACGAGCAGCTTGCATTCCCAGCCTTGCGTTCGCACCACAGTGCAACCGGGGCAGGGAGTGTCGAGCTGCTCGTTTGTTCAATGGTTAAAAGGGCGGCTGAGTGCCCCGCTACGCGTCAGGCGCCTGTTTCCGGCGCGTCTTTCTGTGATTGCAGCAATTGAGAGATCGTCGCCAGCAAACTGCGTATGTCGATGGGCTTGAACAGCAGCGGAATCTCCAATTGAGCGGCGCGGTCGCATGCCTCGTGCGTGGCATATCCGGTTAACAGAAGCGCTGGCAGCCGCGGCTTCTTTTCTCGTCCATACTCGATCACCTCAAACCCGTCTCCGCTTTTCCCCAAGGAGAGGTCGCATAGCAGAAGATCGATTTCGTGGGCAGCCAGTATCTGGCGGGCCTCGTCGGCAGACAAGGCACCGCTCACGTCGTAACCCTGTTGCTGGAGTATCAGGCGATAGGTGACGAGTACATTGGGCTCGTCGTCGACCACCAGGATGTGGTGCCTCTGAGTCATCGATGTGTTTGGTCCGTATCGCACCAGGCTCTAATGTGAACAGCCACGCCCCGCCGTAGTACGACGACCAGCGACCCCGAGCCCCGCACGATTCTAGTCGCAAAGCCTCCAAACAATAGGTTGAATGAGCAGTTCGGGTGTCGAAATCCTGCAACTAAGTTTGCCGATCGCAAGGCGTCAGGTGTTTTGCGAAATACTATCGGCGCCGTTGACTAAAGTTGCAGGTGGTTGCATGAAAAATGCAATCGAAAAGCCATGCTTAACTTCAGCAAAATGTGACCGTTATCACAGCATGCGGGTAGCGCAATCGAGGAAGATGTGAAGTTAGAGAACCGGGAGCTTCGGCAACCCAAGCACGAGCTTTCGGAAATCCTGCCGACCCGATTTCTGAATTGGGCAACGATATCGGGGAAGGATGATGCATGAGCTGGATTGAGAACAAATTCGAAAAAAACTTTCTGGTCACGACGGTCGATTATGTCTTTAACTGGGCGCGCAAGTCAGCGATCTGGCCCATGACTTTCGGACTGGCCTGCTGCGCCATCGAGATGATCGCGGCCTCCACCTCGCGCTATGACATTGCGCGGTTTGGATCCGAAGTGTTTCGCCCCAGCCCGCGGCAGAGCGACCTGATGATTGTCGCCGGGACGGTGTCGTTGAAGATGGCTCCGGTCGTGAAACGCATTTACGACCAGATGCCCGATCCCAAGTGGGTGATTGCCATGGGCGCTTGCGCCTCGGTTGGCGGTCCGTTCAACACTTACTCGGTGTTACAGGGAGTCGATCGCATCGTTCCGGTGGACGTCTATATCGTTGGCTGCCCGCCGCGTCCGGAAAATCTCTTTTACGGATTACTGCGGCTGCAGGACAAGATCGATCAGATGAGCATCTCGCGGAAACCGACGGAGGTTCGCCTGGCGGCCAACATGGTCGACAACTTCAAAGAGCAGATTCGCATTGCGCAGGCCAACGTGGCCAGCCCTGCCAGCCCGGAAGCGCTGGTGCAGCCGGTGGAGAGTGATCTGGTGCAATTGCGCTAGTAGTTCAAGCGAAAATTCAGCATGTGCCAGTTCAGCAGGAAGAAAGCGAAACCCAGGCACGCCAGCATCAGCAAGGTATTCCATACCCTGGTCCAGAACCAGAGTCCCTCGCTTTTCCAGGAGCGCAGGCAATAGTTGATCGCTATCAGCGTTCCCAGCACACCCACCACTCCAATCACCTGCAACAAATGTAGCTTCAGGTTGAAGTGACTGCTCAGCATGGCAATGTTGTCGTCCACCGACATGAGCCAGGTCGCGAATCCAGCCAAGAAAATCAGGTTGAGTGCACACAGCCATCGCATCCAGAAGCGCAGACGGCGATATTGCTGCGACAATTCGAGCCGATAGCCGTAATGCCCGCGCAGGACCGCGTTCAACGGCCAAAACAGCAGGGTCAACGCGAAGACCACAACCGCGAAGGCGAGAATCCCGACGTTAAGATTCTGGTTTTTCAGCACAGGAGCAGGCTGAAAAACAAAAATCGGAAGATCCGTCACGATGATGGGCTGTCCGGCATAGTCCTTAGTCAAAGCCAGACGGCCCTGGCCGTTCACTTCGCGATAGAGCAGCGGGGCAATTTCCTTGAAGCGCTTGGGATTGCCGGCATAGTCCTTCGCCATATCAACGCTGATCGTGCCATCGGAGTTGACGCTGACTTCAGCCTGGTTCAATCCTGAAGTCACGGCGGCAATGTTCGTATCCGAACGCCGGCTCACCCAATATTTGCCTGCAATCGATTTCGCGTCCTGGGCGGCGGTGGCCACGTCCTGTCCGGCGGGAGGAGTGTAAGGGAAGTAGCGGTCGAGAAACGCGTGCCACAGCGCGGTGCGTCCGGGAAAGCCCGGCTTACCCGCACTGTTGTAAGAAACGAAAAAGCCCAGGTGATCCTCGGGCATCAGGTGCATGTCGCTGTGGAACCACTGCGTGTCACCGCCATGGCCGTAGATGTGATGGTTGTTGCGCGACTCCTCGTAGAAGCCGTAATCCATGCCATTGAGCGATGGGAGCAGTCCGAAGGCACGCGAATGCATGAGCTGCGCGGTCTCCGGCTTCAAAATTCGGGCGCCGTTGTACTCGCCATTCTGCAAGTGCGCGACCATGTAGCGCGACATGTCGTCCGCCGTGGTCGACATGCTGCCGGCGGGCCACGCCTGCACGATCTCGAACTCCTTGGACGGCTGAGACGCCTTGCCATAGCCCTGCGACATCAGAGGCTTTAATTTGTCGGGCAGCGGCTGGCGGAATGTGCTGTGGTTCATGCCCAGGGGGATCAGGATGTTCTGTTCCACATAATCGTCGAAGGGCACACCAGAAACACGCTGAACAATATAGCCGGCCAACGTGGCGCCGTAGTTCGAATACGCTGGTGTCGTGCCGGGAGGAAAAATTTCCGCCGGCACGTGCGTCTTGACATATTGCTGTAGGGGTTGCAGATCGGCGGCGTTACCAACGAACAGGTCTTTCAGCGTCTCCTCAAAACCCGGGGTGTGGGTCATGAGGTCTTTCATGGTGATCGGCTTGCCGAAGGTGGCGGGGACCTTGAAATCGAGGTAGTCGTTAATATCGCGATTAAGATCGATCTTGCCCTGCTCCACCAACTGCATAACGGCAGTCCAGGTGAAGGTCTTGGAGATCGACCCCGGACGAAACAGGGTTGCGTCCACCGAAACCGGCTTCTGATTCTTCACGTCGGAATAGCCGTAGCCTTTGGCGAACAGCACCTTGCCGTCTTTGACCACCATCACCACTGCGCCGGCAATATCGTCCCGCTGAAGCTGCACCGGCAGAAAACCGTCGAAGAATGCCTCCAAATCACTTTGGGTCATCTGCGGTGTTGTCGGCGGAGTTTGTGGAACGGGCGGGGGCGCGGTTTTCTCCTGGGTGCTTTTGGGCAAAATTTGCGGCTTCTGAGCGGTCAGGAAACTCGACTGGAGGACGAGGAGAAAGATTACGCCGAACAAGCGCAGGCTTTGCTTAGTCATAAATTGCGTCAGCTAAGAGCGGTAACAGATTACTACGAAGATCGCCGGATCGCAGTTCCAATGATGTCGCAGAGCGACTGGACGGCACGAAACCCTGTGCCATTCGGCTACGCAAGTCGCAGACGCGGAGGGTTACTTTACGGTGTCTGCCCCGGCCTTGGCGCATTGGGCATCCTGCGAACTGCTTGCCCCGGAAACTCCAATCGCTCCAATGATCTTCCCGTCGGCAATCAACGGAATGCCGCCTTCAATGGGGGTAGCGCCTTCCAGAGCCAGCACGCGAAGACCATCGCCACCACCAGCCAGCGCATCCTGCAGCATCTTAGTTGGCCGCTTGAATTGCGCGGCGGACCGCGCCTTGTCGATGGCTACCTTGGCGCTCGCGGTCTGGGTGTCATCCATCTTCTCGTAGTAAATCAGGATGCCCGCCGGATCGACGATGGCGACGGCAACGTTCCACTTGTTCTTCGCCGCCTCAGCCAGTGCGGGCGCCGCGGCTTTGCGTGCCATCTCCAGCGAGACCGGCATGCCGTACGCGTTAGGCATTTGCGCCGACGCCGCAGAAGCGAGGCCGATAGACATAGTCAATACAGCAAAACACGCCCGGAGCCTGGAGGACACGCGAAGGACCTTTCCTGGCGATGCGGCTCCCAAGCGAGCTGTAACCGCAGTCGCACTGGTTGGATTTGAGGACACCCATTCCATCACCGATGAAGGCGTATCGCAACAACGAATGTCGGAGGTGTTTCGGCCGGTGGTCGAATTGGGAAGAGACTGTCTTCGTGAAAACCCATCCGAGAGCGGATGACTCACGGCTGACCGCGCCATTACCAGGTGCTGTAAGCGGTGCCCTCGCTGGAGTTCTGCTCGCTGCCGCTATGGACGTCGATGATTCCCGGGGCGGTCTGGTCGGGGGACATGATACTTTCATCGGCCACCGGTACCCACGTCTCGCGCGAGTTGGTGAACGGATCCTTGGGCAGGTCTTTCAGATAACCGGCCGTGACCAGGTCTTGCAGATTCTCCGGCGCTTTCTGCTTGTCGAGCGTGTACTGGTCGATCAGCGAGCGCATGGTGTACAAATCGTCACGCAACGCCGTTTCCTTGGCATGCAGGATCGACGAGGAGTAATTCGGAATCGCAAGCGACAGCAGAATGACGATGATGCTGATGACCACCATCAGCTCAATCAGGGTAAAGCCGCGCTGTCGTGACCGTTGTCTCATGGCTTGAGCTACCACGTTTTGTACTTCGTGCCATCCAAGCCCGTACCTTCTGACTTGGTGTACACGTCAAAAACACTTTGCCCGCCCCAGGAATCGGAGTCGGGATCGTCCTGCATGGAGCGCAGGCCCCATTCGTCCTTGCCGGTCATCGGGTCGGTCGGAATGCGCCGCAAGAATCCGCAGCTTCTTGCCGTTGGCGTCCACTCCCTTGACCAGCGTCTCCAAGTCAGGAGGATATCCCTGGGCATCGAGTTTTGCCTGGAACGCGCCACGGTCGGCCGCGTCCTTGTATCGGTCGATCGCGTCCCTGAGCTGCCATAGATCCCGACGCAGCTCGCGCTCCTTGTTGCGCTGAATCGTAACCCTCACCACTGGGGTAGCTGCGGCCGTCAGGATCATCAGGATCGTCATGGCCACCAGCAGTTCGACCATGGTGAAGCCACGACGCCGGCGACGGCGAAGCGCCGTCTTCGCGGAGACAGCGGCATCGCTGCTTCCATCTCGTTAGTCGCGGGCTGGCAAACTCTTAACAGCACAGCTTTATTCTAACCCTTCCGGCAGTCGCTCTGGATCTCGCGTTAGTTGAGGAATACTGCACAAGCTTCTGATTTGTAACGGCTTATGCCAGAGGTAATCGCGGAGAAAGGCCGCTTTCGACCCTCCTCCGCCTGTCTGTTAGACGATGATTTTAGTGAACCGTCACGATCGCCTGTGAACCGCTGGCAGGGGTATTTTGCATGCTGGCGTTCTTCAGCACCGCTCGGTTGATGCTCAGGGTCGATTGCCCCGGCGCCCTGGCCTGGAAGGTCAAGGTAAACACTGAGCCATCCCCGGAGATGCCGTTGGTACCCGGCGGACGGGAGGCCGTCACCTGAAGAATTCCGGCCATGCTGTCATCGCGGTTGACCAGGGCTACGGTCTGGCCGTCTTGCGAAAGCATCGTTCCATTGGACACGTTCACCAGTTGCAGAACCCGAGGGTTGTACATGATCTGGAGCGGAACCGAGTACACGTTCTGCCCGCCCGCAAGATTGACGTTGACCGTAAAGGTTGAGCCTACGGCCTGGTCAAGAGTTGGCGGATCGAAGCTGACGATGGCGCTGCCCGGAGGCGCTGAAGCCGCCGCAGGCTGACCGCTCGTCGGTTGAGCCGGACCTCCCGGGTTGGACTGCGGAACACGAGGTCCGCCCTGGTTAAATGCTCCCTGAGGCCCACCGGCCTGGGCCGGCGTCGTGGCCGGCTGCGAGTTATCGCGACGCAGCGAGATGGTGTTCGCCGTGCCAACGTCGATGGTCTTGGTGTTGCTGGCCGTCAGGTCCTGCGCCCGTACGATGTGGGGGATCAGGATGAAGACAATTTCGTTGTCGTTGACTTCCTTGGTTTCCTCGGAAAACAAGTAGCGGAAGAGGGGAATCGAAGCCAGCCCCGGAATGCCCGACAGCGATTTGGTCTGCGTGCTCTCGAGAATGCCGCCGAGGATGTTGACTTCACCCTCTTTCATGCGAATCTCGTTTTCGATCTTGCGCTGGCCGATCACCGGCTGCTGAATGCCGCCGATGTTCTGATAGGAATCAACCGCCGAAATGTCCATCGCCAGCTTCAGCGTGACTTCGTCAAGGCCGTGCACATGCGGAGTGATGTCAATGTTCACACCTACGTCGATGTAGTTGAACTGGGTATTGACCAGTGGGTTGATGCCGACGCCGCCGATGCCCGGCTGAAACGATCCGGTCGCCACGGGAACGCGCTCACCGATCTTCAGCGAAGCTTTCTGACCGTCGGAGGCGCGAATCTGCGGCTGCTGAATCAGCTTGCTGCTGCTGTCGGTCATCAGGAAGTTCGCGGTCGCGGTGGGAACGGTCACCTCGAAGTTGGTGGCGTTGATGTGCGCCAGGCTATTGAGGTTGATGCTGCCGGTGTTCGATGTCGAAGTGGTAACCGTGCCGCTGTTTCCCGCGGCGGTGCTCCCCGATGTAGTGGTGGTAACTCCTGGCGACTCCTGAAGCGCCACGCTTACACTGGCGGGAGGGTTGATGCCCAGGTTGCGCAGTTTGTCGCGCGTCACCTGCATAATGGCAACTTCCACCACGACCTCGGGCTTCGACTTGTCCAGGTCTTCGATCAGCTTGCCCGCCATGGCGATCTGATCGGGCGTACCTCGTACTACTACAGCCTGCTGCGAAGGGAACTGCTGCAAACGCTGAGTGTCCAGCAGGGTGCGCAGAATGTTGACCAGGTCCTGCAATTCGTTGGGCTGGGAAAGATTCGTAAGATAAAAAGTGCGGATAACGCTTTGTTCCAGCTCTTTCCGTTTTGCGGGACTGTCAGCTGCGACGAAGATGGTGTTGGGGGTTACCGGACGCCAGAAGGTTTTCGACTCCAGCGCCGTGATTTCTAGGGCTTCCTGAAGGGTTACGCCGTTCAAGTCCACTTTCACGCGGCGCGAGGTGTAGTCGGGATCGAATAGAACGTTGATGCCGGCCAGCTTGCCGATGCTCTCGTAAACCGTCTTGGCGTCCTGGGTAAGGTTCAGCGTAATCGGCTGCTGCGAGATGGGCGCCAACTCCACTGGCCCGGTCGCCTGCTCCATGCGCTTGTTCAGTCCGGACTCCGTGGTGGGAGCGGGAGCGTTCGGGTTCAGGCTCTTCTGGATCATGCCTCGAACCTTGTTGGCCATCTGCTGGGCGATGAAGCTGGAGGGATCGATGGCCAGCGCCTGCTCGTAGTCGGTCAGCGACTCCTGAAGCTTTCCGGCATTCATCAGCAACTCGCCCTGGTGGACGTAGGAAGCGGCAGCCAGGAAGCGCACGTACTCGAACGAGGACCGGTAGGTGAGGTCGGTCGGCTTGAGCTGGTATGCCTGGTGATAGAAGTTGTAAGCCGATATGTAGTCCTGGCGAGCTTCGGCGACTTTACCCTTCTCGTAAAGCGCTTTGGCAGCTTTGTCTGACGAGGCAAACGCTGCGACTGCCACGATCAGCAGTAGAGCCAGAACACCGGTGGAGCGTTTCATCACATTCCTTAGAAGCCTGGGGTAGTTGGACCGGAACTTTCCATCTGCGCGAAAACAGACGGCAGACTCCCGGTGTAAGACTTCGACCCACGCCAAACGTGAGCATAGATTGGTTCCAACGCACTCTCCTCTGCGATAGCGCAGAAGGAAGTGCGACCCGCGAGATTATAGCATCTCCCCGATGGCACCCAAGTTGCTGCATTCCTCGTGTGTTAGCATGATTATTCTGCGCTGGGCGCGTTAGCCGGACGTCCCTTCCAAGTGCCACTGCTGGATCGCCCTGTCTTCCTCGGTTGTCGTATCGACGCAGACCCAAACTGGGAAGTGCGTAAGATTGCGCTGTAAAGTTTACCTATGCCTCGTCAAGCACACATTCCAGCAGGAGCCGAAAAGAAGCCTTCCAAGCATCGCGATCCCATCGCCAGTGGCGAGCGGGATGCGTCGGTCAACCGGGCGGCGTCGCACAACTATTTTCTGCTGGAAAAATTTGAAGCTGGAGTCGCCTTGCGGGGTACCGAGGTCAAGTCGATCCGTTCAGGACTCGCTAACCTGAAGGATGCGTATGGCCTGGTGAAGGATGGCGAGCTTTGGCTGATCAACGCGCATATCGGGCCATACGAGCACGGCAACATCTTTAACCACGATCCAGTACGAACGCGGAAGTTGCTGGTGCACCGCAAGGAGCTGGACAAGCTCACCGGCAAGAGCCAGCAAAAGGGGCTGACGCTGATTCCCACGCGGATGTACTTCCGCAACGGCCGGGTGAAAGTGGAGATCGCCACCGCCAAGGGCAAGCAGAACTGGGACAAGCGGGAGACTGAGCGTCGCAAAACCGCCGACAAGGAAGCGAAGGACGCTATCGCGCGCAGCAGAAAGAGCTAGAAGCAGTTGCCGGTCGCTGGGACGAGCGTCAGCGAACGATTTCGAGCCCCGTTAAGGGCAGCATGACAGAACGGACAAACAACATGAAAATTGATGTTCAGACCGGAAATCCTTCTCAGATCGAGACCGAATGCCTGGTGGTCGCGGTTGTCGATAACACGCCCGAGAACAAGAACGGCGATAAATCCGAAAAACACAACCCGCAAATCCAGACCGACGACAAGGCAATCCTCGCCGCGGCCGAAGCGCTCATCGCCTCCGGCGAAGTAACCGGCAAAATGCTGGAGAGCACGCTGCTGCACGCGCCCAATGGGTTGAAAGCCAAGCGCCTGCTGCTGATCGGCGGCGGCCCGGCCCAGAAGTTCTCTGGCGCTGAGCTGCGCAAGATCGCCGGCGCTGCGGTTCGCTCGATCAAGTCGAAGGACATTACGAGCTTTGTCATCGCCGCTCCAGCGGGTGTGTCTGACGCCGCGAAGGTCATCGTCGAAGGTGCCTACGTAGGCAACTTCGATGCCGACTACTACAAGAGCGATCGCAAGGTGCAGAAGATCGAGGAGTTGGTGATCGTGGCTCCGAAGGGTACCAACAAGCGCGCATTTCTCACCGGGACGGAGCAGGGACGCATTATCGGCGAAGCGCAGAACTTTACCCGCGACTTGGTTAACGAGCCGGGCAATCGCATGACGCCGACTATCCTGGCGGATCGCGCCCAGGCCATGTGCGAGGAGACCGGACTGGCATGCGAGATTTACGGTCCCGACAAGATCAAGGAACTCAAGATGGGCGCCTTCTGGAGCGTCTCGCAGGGTTCCGACGAGGAGCCGCGCCTCATTGTTATGCGTTACGACCCGCCCAAGGCCGCCAAGAAGCGCGTGCTGGGGCTGGTGGGCAAGGGAATCACCTTCGACAGCGGCGGCATTTCCCTCAAGCCCGGCGAGGGCATGGAGAAGATGAAATACGACATGGCTGGTGGCGCTGCCATGATTGGAGCCATGCGCGCGATCGCGCAGCTCAAGCCGAACCTGAAAGTGATCGGCATCGTTTGCGCTAGCGAAAACATGCCCTCCGGCAAAGCGCAGAAGCCGGGCGACGTGCAGATTGCCATGTCGGGCAAGTCGATCGAGATTATCAACACCGATGCGGAGGGCCGCCTGGTGCTGGCCGACGGGCTGCACTACGCACGCCAGTTGGGGTGTACTCACCTGATCGACGCCGCTACCCTGACCGGTGCGGTGGTTGTGGCGCTGGGCATGATCAACGTCGGCGTCTTCGGCAACAACGACGAGTTCTATAACCGCTTCAACCAGTCGCTGGCGAAGTCGGGCGAAAAGATGTGGCGCATGCCGGTCGACGACGAATATCGCGACATGATCAAGTCGGGCATCGCCGACATCGTCAACAGCGCTGGCCGCTGGGGCGGAGCCGTTACCGCCGCTATGTTCCTTAAGGAGTTCGTAGGAGATACGCCCTGGCTGCACCTGGACATCGCCGGCATGGCTTGGATGGAAGACGCTAAGCCGTGGATCGCCAAGGGGCCGTCCGGAGTGCCCGTGCGCTCGCTGGTGGAGTTCGCTCAGGACTTCGCTAAGGGGTAACGCCGGCGGAGTCTGGCGTCAGATTTTCGTCAGCCAGAATGCGAAAAATGATGGCAACCGGCGGAAACCGATCCGCCGGTTTTTCTGGCAATAAAACGCTTGACGCACATGTGTTCTAAGTGTACTATTTTAGTCATGGAACGCCTCAAGACACTTCAAGGTGCTATCGCCTACTTCTCCGACCCTGACCGCGCTTTTCAAGCAGCAATGGAGTTCCGTTGGCCGGGCGGGAATGTATCTTGCCCTCGGTGCGGACAGGCGAAGCACTCCTTTATCAAGACCCGTCGCCTGTGGTTCTGCTACGTCTGCAAGAAGCAGTTCACCGTAAAGGTCGGAACCGTCATGGAAGATTCCCCGTTGGGACTCGACAAGTGGATGGTTGCGATCTGGATGCTGGCGAACTGCAAAAACGGTATCAGCAGCTATGAACTCGGCAAGGCTTTGGGTATTCGGCAGAACTCGGCATGGTTCATGCTTCATCGCATCCGTGAGGCTATGCGCGACGAAGCTATCTACAAGTTTGGTGGAGATACCGGGCCGTGTCCGGTTGTCGAGAGTGACGAAACCTTCATCGGCCCGAATCCGCAGAAGATGCACAAGAGCCGCAAGGTGAAGATGTTGGCCGAAGCTGGAAAGATTAAGCGCGGATTTCTTAACAGTCCCAAGACTGTAGTTTTCGGAGTGCTGGACCGCGAGTTGCGCCAAGTTCGGGCGAAGGTCATTCCCGACGTAAAGCGCGAGACATTGCAGAACGAAATACTGAACCAGGTAATTCGCGGAACTCGCCTCTACACGGATGATTTCGTCGGATACAACGGCTTGAAGGAAAGTTCACACACGAAGTAGTAGCGCACACGCGTGAATATGTACGCGGCCAAGTACACACGCAGGGCATCGACAACTTCTGGTCGCTGTTGAAGCGCACCTTGAAGGGAACCTACGTTGCTGTCGAACCTTTCCATCTTGACCGCTACCTCGATGAACAAGTATTCCGTTTCAACAATCGCGCTACCCGCGACAATCCGTTAAATGACTCTGACCGCTTCGCCTATCTCATGGCGAAGGTCGCCAACAAGCGGCTTACCTATGCGACGCTCACTGGCAAGGGCACTGACTCGCTCCACCACGAAACGGCAGGGGCGGGGCAAGAGGAACCTTTCTAATCCCGTTTCTTGCCGGACGTTTTGCGGGCGGTAGCCTTCTTGGGCTGCCGCTCTTTTGGTTTAGGTTTGGCCGAGAAAACAGCCTTTGCCAACTGCTCAAAGTTTTCTCTTGCTTCCGGACCTTCTCTGTATTCTGCTTTCATATTCTCACCCTTTAAAACGTCAGCAATCGGAAACATTTGGATTCAACCAATGATAATAAGTAGGAGAAAGAAAAAGAGCTGGAAGGCCTCTTGGTGGAGCGTGTACCTCTATATTTCGCCACCCAGTTTCTCCGAGAATATGTGCTGTAGCAGGCGATGCTATTTTCCCGAGATACGGAGTATATGGGCATCCGTTTACCAAGTAGAACGTGAACTCACTAAACGATGAGGAGTCTAACGGGTCAACTGAGACAAAATATACCTGCGATCCCTCCCAAACTATGGGGAGCGAGATGTTATCAACGACAGGCGTTCCATATTTCTTTACGGTGCATCTCTCTCCCAAAAAGGACTTTATAACTCTATCCCCCACATTCAGCGGTACGAACTTAGCGTCCTGCTCGGACGGCCATTTTTTAGCCTTATCAGTGAAAGCTAACACATCGAACAATGGCTCTTTGTGAGTTATCGCTCTGGGGTGGAGCAATAAGACATGAATGCTCCCCCCTGCATTGATCGACATTGGAAACTGTTGCATATCACAATCGACCCATAGCGAAACAGGTGCAGGTGGCTGTTCTTGGCGTGATTCAGCAACTTCAGTATGGCGTGGTCTTAACTTTTGTAAGTTTGTCCAAGGCTCTCCCTCTGGTTTACGCAGATGGGTTATAGTTATTGCGAGCACGCAAAGAAAAATCCATAAAGCGGCGCGAGGAACTTTAATAATTAGCGGGTCGCGTTTGCGATCCGCCGAGGACTCTCCCCACCATCCTATCGCCCTAGATGTTCCTAAGAACCCCAGTACTACCCAACAAGTTATTGCCAGAAACCACTCCCCGATCTGCATTAAGCTAACCCCAGCAGTCGCGAGTGTGGCAGTAGCGGACTTAAAGGTAGCCAGCCGAGAAAATATTGATTTAACCCCGCCGTGCACCCATTCAGCGAAATAAATTCGCAGGTATTTGGCCTTGATCTTCCAACGGAACAGGCGCAGAAAGATGCGGCGTCGTATTGACGAGATTGGCGGCAAGAGCACGGGGAAACGAAAGTATAGCAAGTACCCCTAGTGTCCCATTTCGGACACATGTGTGTCAAATGGGTTATTGCCGTTTTTCTTTGGTGCATCGCTGCCTGCAAACTGAGTAAGACCGCACGCCGTCGAAATCCCAAGTTCGGGCTGGCTCATCTTGAGAACGGTTCGACGGTTCGGCATCCAACCTGCGGTTTCGCCATCCAATTTCCAGCACAAAGAGCGAAAGTCCCGGAGGTAGATGTGCGTGTCATAAGAGATGTATCTTGTTTTTTGTTTACGGCCCTGTTGCTTCTGCCAGGCGTCGCCCTCGTGGCGCAAAATCCTAAATCGCGGATTCAAAACATCGTATTGGTTCACGGAGCGTGGGCGGATGGCTCTGGGTGGAACGGTGTCTCCGACATTCTGGTGAAGGATGGCTTTCACGTCACGATCGTTCAGGAGCCGTTGACCTCCTTTGCTGACGACGTCGCTGCCACCAGGCGCATCCTGGCCATGCAAGACGGCACGTGTGTCCTGGTCGCGCATAGTTACGGAGGGTCCGTGATCACAGAAACGGGCACCGATTCGTCGGTTGCCGCTTTGGTGTATGTCGCGGCCCACATGCCGGATGCAGGGGAGAGTGAGTCTGGTGACGGCAAGCGCTTTCCCAGTGATCTGAGCAAGTCCACGGCGATCAAGAAAACTGCAGATGGGTTCGACTATCTGGACCCGACGCAGTTTCGCGAGTACTTCGCCGCTGACTTGTCTTCCGAACAAGCGAGTTTCATGGCGCAATCTCAGGTGCTCATCGCCGACGGCAATTTCAAGGCGCAAATCACCACCCCGGCATGGAAAGGCAAGCCAAGCTGGATGGTTGTAGCCACAAAAGATCGGACCATCAACCCTAATCTGGAACGATGGTATGCCGCTCGGGCCGGCAGCCATAAGGTTGAGGTGGAAGGCGCCAGTCATGTGGTCTTTCTATCTCACCCGAAGGAAGTAGCCGCGGTCATCGAAGAGGCCGCTTCTCATGCCCGCTGAGTCTCAGGCACACGGACACGTTCGGCTAAACAGCAAACGTCATCGGATGATGTAAAATAGCTTTGCTACCCGGCGAGTAGAGAGTGGCGCGAATACGCTCCACGCTTAGCCACGGCACGAGTTCGGTGCCAGGTATCGTTGCAGTCGAAGCCGCTTCTGGGCTCCAGATCGCGCCGCTGTTGCGCGAGACGGGTGGAGGAGCGTGGGCTGGAGACATGTGCATCTCGCGCTAGCCGCGTCCATCCGCTTCGACCTCACGTGATACTCCAGCCCCAGTAGACATTGGTACCGCAGCAGCCTGCGGGAGACATCTGTAAGTTTCAGGAGAAGAGAATGGCCAAGATCGCAAAAACCGCAGACCGCAAGAAGGTAATGGACACCACCAAGAGCACGGATTGCCCCAAGTGCGGCAAGCCTACCCGGGTGGTAAAGCGCGTGAAAGATCGCGAGAAGGACATCCCGGGCGGCATGTACATCTCATGCTCGGCTTGCGAATTCTACGAGAAGCTGTAAGGCGCGGCCAGGATCCGGTTACTCCGGCCGGCCGGTAACATCCGACGTAACACGAAAAGAGCGTGGTCATTCCGCGCTCTTTTCCTTTTAGGATGCCGGAGGTTCAGCTGATCGCCACAATGGCGGCTTCTTCGATTTCGGCGTTGATGCGCTGCGACAACTCTGCCTTCCAGCTATCGTCCCAGGCCCCGCGCTTTTGCATATAGTGCTCCATATGAGCCAGAGGATCCTGCGTCGAATCCATACGGCAATCGATGAGGGTGGGGCCTGATCCGTTGCGGGCGCGGTGGATGGACTCCTGGGCCGCTCGCCAGACTGCCACAACGTCTCGGCCATCGACGACGATTGCGGGAAAACCGAAATCGCGCGCCATAAAGCTGTACTCTTCCAGGTCCGCGCCCGGGTTTGCCGGCTTGCCGGGAACGCCGTTCTTGACCACGTAGAGGATCGGAAGACGGTGAGGCGCAGCCAGTTTCATGGCCTCGTGCCAGGTGTCCAGTGAAGGGTTGTCGTGCTGGCAGAAGGCGACCACAACGTTTTCCTGCCTCTGCAATTTCTGCGCAAAAGCCAGTCCAGTTCCGAGAGTGAAGGGATCGTCAGGAATGGAGGCAGCGGTAATCGATCCCCAGCCGAGGTAACCATCCGACGAGTTGCGTGGCGACAGCAATGCTGCCAATGGCACTCCTCGGGCCACCAGGGCTACCAGGTTGCTGGGCGACGCCGTGATGGTGTCCTGCGCCTGGAGGCCGGTGGTTGATCCCACCACGACCGCTTCGTCTTGTATGCCGAACTCCAGGGGCATGCCTCCCTCGTCGGCAGCGGACCACAGCTCTTGCGCGTGCTCAGCGACGATGCGGCAGCGAAGCAGGGAAGAATACAGAACCCGCATGGCTTCGGCGTTCGATAAGGTCGCGCCATTGCTGTTATTGACCTTGATTTGCTTCTTTACCGGCGCCGGTGCGACCGCTTTGCTGCCGTTGGACTGTTCCTTCGCTTTGCTTTTGGTCACCATTCAACTTGTCCCCAAGATTCGTCATTGTATCGTAGGCGAAAATCACACGCAGTGCGCAGCTGTTACGCGCACAAGCCGGGATGAGGCGCAGACTTTTGCAACGTTCATCAATGGGGTGTGACAGTTTTCAACACAAATGTGGATAACGTTGTGGAAAAGGCGGAGATATACCCGCTAAGTTGCACTGATTCAAAATTTCTAACACAGTGCACCGAACTGAGTGCTGAATTGAATGCGCGTTCCCGGCGAGACACGGAATGCATGGACTGCAGATTCCGTTGACTGACAATCCTCGTGCTAGTCTGGCGCAGTGAAAACGCGGCTCGACAAGCTTTTGCTGCAGCGTGGTCTGGTGCCTTCCCGGGAGCGCGGACAAGCACTCATTCTTGCCGGGCGCGTGCTGGTGGACGAGCAGAAGGTCGAGAAAGCCGGGGCGAGCGTCGCGGACGACGCCGCTATCCGGATACTGGGAGACGATCAACCCTACGTCAGCCGCGGCGGATTGAAACTGGCGAAGGCTCTGGAGCATTGGCGCATCGACGTCGCAGGCGCAATTTGCCTGGACGTCGGAGCGTCGACCGGCGGCTTCACCGACTGCCTGCTGCAGGCTGGAGCGGCACAGGTGATTGCCGTCGACACTGGCTACGGCCAGATGGATGCGACATTGCGCAGCGATCCTCGCGTGCGGCTGCTGGAGAAGCTGAACGCGCGCTACCTCACTCCAGAAAAGCTTTGGGCGAAACATCCCGTCGTGCCCATCCAGTTGATCGCCATGGACGTCTCGTTTATCTCCGCCACCCTGGTATTGCCGGCAGTGCTGCAAAGTGTACGGCCGTCGTCCGCCGGCTTTGAAGTCGCCCTACTGGTGAAGCCTCAGTTCGAAGTCGGGCGTTCACAGGTGGGCAAGGGCGGCATCGTCCGCGACCCGGAAGTGCAGCAGTCGGCAGTGACGAAGGTATCGCAGTCGGTAGAGGGACTCGGGGGTTCCGAGATCGAGGTCATTGAGTCCCCAATCCTGGGAGCTGAGGGAAACCGGGAATTTTTGCTGCATGCCCGATTCCTGGCGCTCACAGGCGAAGAGCGGGCGGTCGCGCTACACTGAGTCTTTCCAATTACAGACATGAAGTCAGCCGCCATCATCTCCAAGCCTTCTAAGCCTGAACTGGCCGGCATTCTGCCGGAACTGCTGGTGTGGTTTCGCAAACGCGGATACATGCTTTACCTGGACCAGGAAACCGCGCAATACACCAACGGTGAAGAGGTGGTGCCGCGCAAGACGATGGGCGCCAAGCATCCCGACTTCGCCCTGGTCCTGGGCGGCGATGGGACCTTGCTGTCGGCAGCCCGAGCCGTGGCCCATGAAGGTGTGCCTATCCTGGCGGTGAACCTGGGATCGCTGGGTTTCCTCACCGAGGTGCCGCTGAGCGAGATGTACTCCACGCTGGAAGCGGTAGATTCCGGCAATTGCCCCATCGAAGAGCGTTCGGTGATCGACTGCAAATTGTTTCGAGGGAACGAGTGCCTCATCCATGTCTTTGCCCTGAATGACGTGGTGGTCAACAAAAGCGCCATCTCCCGCCTGGTGGACTTCGATCTGCTGATCGACGGCGCCTTTGTGTTCAATTACAAGGCCGATGGAGTCATCATTGCCACGCCGACGGGTTCGACAGCCTACTCTCTGGCGGCGGGCGGCCCGGTCCTGATGCCCACGGTCGATTCGTTCGTGGTGACGCCGGTTTGTCCTCACGCCCTGACCCATCGCCCGTTGGTGGTGACCGACACGGCCCAGATAGAACTGAGAGTAGAAACCGGCGCGGAAGAAGCGTTCCTAAGTATTGATGGACAGGTGGGAACACCGGTAAGGCAGGGAGACCGCATCCTCTGTCATCGGGCCGCGCACACCGTAAAGCTGATGCGGGTGCGCCGAATGTTCTTCGACGTGCTGCGCAACAAGCTGAAATGGGGACAGCGGTAGGTGGTCACGCAGGGACGCCCCACGTTAGGGCTGGACCCGCCGTCAATTCATCTCCAAATGTTTGCGGAATGAAAAAGGCGCGGCCGTTAAGCCGCGCCCTGTTATTCGCTGGCGGACTTTACGCTGTCTTGCAGCCAAAAGCGCGCTTCATGTTCGCACTTTTTGGAGCAGAAGGTTCGTCCGTCACGAGCCCGGCTTGTGGATTTCAGATATTGGGAATAACACCAGAGGCAGACGGCAGTGGAAGTGGCTGCATCGTATTGATTTGGTTGCATGGGCTCTCCCGATGGATTGCGAGCATAGGCCAAGTCGCCGGGAAACGCAATTGTCAAATTTGGGTCGGGTTTGCTTCCAATTCGTAAAAAGTTCAAACAGCAATCTTCTCCAGTCCTTTAGACTCGCGGCACCGAGTAGGAGGAGATGTCATGCCCTGTGATCCGGATGTCCTGAAGCAAGTCCCGCTGTTTGCCCTGCTGGACCAAGACGAAATTGCGGTCCTCGCGCAACAGGTGGAAGTGAAGACCTTTGCTCCGCGCCAGCGCGTTTACAAAATGGGCGATACCAGCGCCACGGCGTACGTCATGGTTTCGGGTAGCGTTCGCGTGACTACCGTCGACGAGGACAAGCAGGAAGTCGTCGTGGATCAGCCCTCGCCAGGCGACTTCTTTGGCTTTGCCTCCATGCTGGAGCAGACGCCTCATCAGACCGAGGCCGTAGCGATGGAAGAGAGCGTCTGTGTCGAGGTAGACCGCAACGATATCCTCACCCTCATCCAACGCAAGCCGCATGCCGCCATGGATATGCTGGCCGTGCTAGGTCACCAGTTTCACTCGGCGCAACGGCTGGTCAGGATTCGCGCCAATCGCGACCCGAACCAGATCATTGAGGAACAGGAGACGATCGGCGAGAAGATCGCCGACAAGGTGGCCAGCTTCGGAGGCTCCTGGACTTTCATCATCATCTTCGGCATATTCATGGTCTGCTACACCACATTGAACGAACTGCTGGGCCATGGCGCGTGGGATCCCTACCCCTTCATCCTGTTGAACCTGTTTCTTTCCATGCTGGCTGCCATCCAGGCTCCGGTCATCATGATGAGTCAGAATCGGCAGGACAAGAAGGATCGGCTTCGGGGCGAACTGGACTACGACGTCAACCGTCGAGCCCACAGCGAAATTCAGGGTCTGGCGCAAAAGCTGAACGTTCTGGGCGATCGCCTGGGCGATATTGAAGACCTGCTGCGCGTCAAAGCGTAACCGTCGAATGTGAGCCGAAACTCGGGGCGCTTCGTTACCGAGTATTTACAAAATGTTCACCCTGCTCTGATGTAGGGCAGTTATGCATCGGGTAAGCTACCTTCAATTGCAAACCTGATCGGAGAGAGCGGGGAGAGGCCAAACAGCCACTCCCCGATTATTTTTTGAGCACTCAGCAGTTAGCTCTTAGCTTTTAGCTCTCAGACTCCGGGCTCTCCGGTATGAAGAACATCTGCGCTCATTCGATAAAGTGCTGGAATCCGCCGCTAGCATCGACTGACGGCCGATATCTGAGTGCCGAGTGCTGACGCCTGCCAGCTGCCGCTGACAGCTTTCGTTTGCACTCTTCTACCCCGCCGAACTACCATTCTCTGTCATGCCAGTTGCAACCGATCCATCCAGCGCCACCTACTCTCCGGTGCGGGCGCCGCGCGGTAACCAGTTGTCCTGCAAAGGCTGGGCACAAGAAGCCGCTATGCGCATGCTCATGAATAACCTCGATCCCGACGTGGCCGAACGTCCGCAGGACCTCGTGGTCTATGGGGGTACCGGCCGGGCCGCCCGCAATTGGGAGTGCTACCACGCCATCGTCAGTTCGCTGAAGTCGTTGGAAAACGACGAGACGCTGCTGGTGCAGTCAGGCAAGCCGGTAGGCATCTTCCGTACCCACGAATATGCTCCGCGCGTCCTGCTGTGTAATTCCAACCTGGTGGGCCACTGGTCGAACTGGGAGAAGTTCAACGAACTGGAGAAGATGGGCCTGATGATGTACGGCCAGATGACGGCCGGCTCGTGGATTTACATTGGTTCGCAGGGAATTATTCAGGGCACGTTTGAAACATTTATGGCAGCCGGCCGCAAGCATTTTGGTGGCGACCTGGAAGGCAAGCTGATCGTCTCCGGCGGAATGGGCGGCATGAGCGGAGCCCAGCCCTTGGCTGCGACCATGACCGGCGCCTGTTACCTGGGCATCGAGGTTGATCCGGAGCGCATTAAGAAGCGCCTGCGCACGGGCTATTGCGACTTCATGGTCAATTCGCTGGACGAAGCGCTGCGTTTGTTGAAAAACGCTAATCGCAAGAAAGAAAGCATTTCCGTTTGCCTGGTGGGGAACTGCGGCGACGTGATTCCTGAGCTGGCGGAGCGCGGTATCGTTCCTGACATCCTGACCGACCAGACGTCGGCACATGATCCGCTGAACGGGTACGTACCCAGCGGCATGACGCTAGAGGCGGCGGTCGCGCTGCGGAAGAGCGATCCGAAGACCTACGTGGAGCGCTCGCTGGACACCATGGCGCGCCACGTCGAAGGAATGCTGAAGCTGCAGAAGATGGGTGCGGTGACCTTCGATTACGGCAACAACATCCGCACCTTCGCTTTTGAGCATGGCGTGAAAAACGCCTACGACTTCCCGGGATTTGTGCCCGAGTACATCCGGCCGCTGTTTTGCGAAGGCCGCGGGCCGTTCCGTTGGGCGGCGCTTTCGGGCGATCCGGCTGACATTCACACTACCGACGATCTGGTGTTGCAGATGTTCCCGGAGAACAAAATCCTAAGCCGTTGGATTGATCTGGCGCGTAAGCGGATCAAGTTCCAAGGATTGCCATGCCGCATCTGCTGGCTGGGCTACGGTGAGCGCGCCGAATTCGGCCTGGCAATGAACGACATGGTGAAGAAAGGCACGCTGAAGGCACCCATTGTGATGGGCCGCGATCATCTTGACTGCGGCTCCGTGGCATCGCCGTTCCGCGAGACAGAAGCGATGAAAGACGGCAGCGACGCCATCGCTGACTGGCCGCTGCTGAATGCCTTGCTGAACACCGCCAGTGGCGCGTCGTGGGTGTCGATCCACAACGGTGGTGGTGTTGGGCATCGGGTATTCGCAGCACGCCGGGCAGGTGACGGTAGCCGACGGTACCGATGAGATGGCCAAGCGCATCGAGCGGGTGCTGACCAACGATCCGGGAATCGGTGTCGCGCGGCACGTGGACGCCGGCTACGACGAGGCCAAGAGCTTCGCGAAAGACAAGGGAATCAACGTGCCAATGGGGAAGTAGCCGCCAGCGGTCCGCCCGTCGGCATCCCGCAGTAAAGCTAGCTTGACTTTGGGCCGGTACATTCGAAGTGGCGGGCCGTTGGGTGCGCCGTTACGAACGACCGTCTTAAGGCCTTCAGGAAGAAATCCCATTGGACACTGACCAGCACAGGGGATCGCGCAACACGGGTAGACAGGCATCCCAGACCGTACTTCTGGTCCACGCCAAACAACTGCTGACCCTGCGCGTCGCGTCCGACCCTATCGGGCTCCGCCGCGCTGCTCAGATGGGCGAGCTTGGCATTATCAGCGACGGCGCCCTGCTCGTCGCTGAGGGCAAGATCATCGCTGTCGGCGCGACCGACCAAATCGCAAAACACGCACAAGCGAAGGATGCTGAAGAGATCGACTGCTCCGGCAAGGTTGTATTGCCCGGCTTTGTGGATTCCCATACACATCCGGTTTTCACCAGCCCTCGCCTGGTTGACTTCGAGAAGCGGACGGCCGGCGCCAGCTATGAAGAGATTGCGGAAGCGGGTGGCGGGATACGTGCCAGCTTGCGCGGGGTGCGCGATTCGTCCACCGAGCAATTGGCGCACCACGTGGTGCAAGCTTTGGATGAAATGGCGGCTCAGGGAACGACCACAGTGGAGGCCAAGTCTGGCTACGGACTGAGCTTTGCAGCCGAAATGAAGTCGCTGGAGGCGATTCGCGCCGCTGCCCTGAAGTGGGACGGAACGGTGGTCCCAACGCTGCTGGGTGCGCATGTCGTCGCGCCGGAACACCGCGACCATCCGGAAGAGTACGTCCGCATCATCTGCGAGGACATGATTCCGACGGTGGCCAAGCTCAAGCTGGCCGGGTTCGTTGACGTTTTCTGCGAGCGCGGCGCGTTCAGCATGGAGCAGTCCGTGCGAATTCTGCGCACCGCGGTAGATCACGGGCTAGGAGTCCGGGCACATGTGTGCCAGCTCACCTCGGCAAAGCTGGCGCCGCTACTGGAGTTTCACCCTGCGTCGTTCGATCATATGGATTTTGTCGAGCGATGCGGACGTTGCCCTTCTGGCCAAGCGGGACACGGTGGCGACACTGCTTCCGGCAGCTAACTACTTCCTGGGCCTGGCGGCGTTTCCACCTGCGCGCAAATTGATTGATTCGGGAGTGGCTGTGGCCATCGCCACCGACTACAACCCCGGCACCGCACCCACGCCGTCGATGCCGTTCGTGCTGTCCGCTGCCTGCACCCACATGAAGATGTCACCTGCCGAGGCCATCACTGCCGCTACCTACAACGGTGCTTGCGCACTGCGATTGCAGGGGCGGAAAGGGAGTCTTGAAATTGGTAAGGACGCCGATGTCGCGATCTTCGATGCAGGCGACTATCGCGAATTGGCATATTGGTTTGGGGTGAATCGCTGCCGTGAGACTCTGCTGAGTGGGGTACGGCGCTCGAGCTGTGGCGGCGAGGCGCCGTGGAAAAGATCTCTCGTCGGCTGACGCCCGCTCCTGAAGACAAGTCAAGAAGTCCTGTGACGGCGACCAGATGGCACGGCCTTTACAGCTTAGCTTGCCTGTCACTTCAGAAACTGTGACGTCAGCGTTTGTTGTCGGTTTGCGGCTCGGGGTGGATGAGCACGCGGAACAGGTCCGGCACTTCCTGACGAAAACGCCCTTCTACGGCCGTTTGAATATCATGCACGCGGGCAAGCGGCAAATCATCCTGCATGGTGATATGCAAAGACAGGTAAAGCCTGCCTCCGACGCGCTTGAACATCAGGTCGTGCATGTCGACCACTTCGGGGAACGAGGCGGTCACCTCCTGCAAGCGCTGCTCGAAGGTTGGCGAGCGTATCACCCCGTCACTGGTTTCGATGGTCGCCGGCTCGCTCTCGATGTGCGTCAGGATGTCGGCGATCTCGTGCACTTCCTGCTTCATCTCGATTTCCAGGCGGGTCACACGGTCGTGGGCCTCTTTCAGGCTGAGGCGTTCGTCCAGTTCAACGTGCTGTTCGACATGTAGCCTTCCGCCCACGTCTTGCACATTGATGTCGTGGACATTGAGGTTGTTGCGCGTGGCCACGGCACGAATGCGGTCGAAAACGCTTTCCTGGCGGCTGGCACGAGCGACGGCGTTGACCACCACATCGGCATTGGGCAGCAGCTGGCGAATGTGCGCGGCAACTTCGTTGGATACCTGCTCCGACTTCTGGAAAGTCACATTGCGCGACATGGCAACCGATACGTCCGCGAAGTAGCGCGCCCCCACACGTCGAATGCGCACGCGGTCAACTTCCAGCACGCCGTCGACGCGGTAGACCTCCTGGATAATTCGGCTGCGAACTCCTGCGGGCGCGGCATCGAGCAGGGTGTCGACCGTTTGCCGGGCCAGTCGGGAGCTGACATAGACCACAATGCAAGCCACGAAGAGCGCAGCAATGGGGTCGGCCTTGGCCAGCCACGGAATGGAATAGTGTCGACCCGCCCACACGATCGCGAGTCCGAAGATCACGACCGTACTGGACCAGATGTCGGTGCCAAAGTGCAGCGCGTCAGCTTGCAAGGCCTGGCTGTCGTATTTGTCGGCAATGATCTGCAAGCGGCGCGAGCGCCAGAAGTCCACCACGATGGAAACGCCCATGACGATGAAGGCCCATATCGTCGGTTCAATATCCACAGAGTGAAAAAACAGCCGCTTGCCTGCTTCGTACACAATCCAGACGCAGGTCAGCAGCAACAGGCCGGTTTCCAGGAAGGCGGAGAAGCTTTCGATCTTGCCGTGTCCATACTGGTGGTCGGCGTCGGCCGGCTTGTCGGAGACGCGTACCGAAGCATAGGTAAGAGCGGCTGCGACCAGGTCGAGTCCGGAGTGTGCCGCTTCTGACAGAATGCCCAGGCTGCCGGTGCCCAAGCCCACCACGACCTTCATGATGGTAACGGCCACGGCGGCAACAATCGAGTTCAGCGCTACCGCCTTCTTCTCGCGCTGCATGTTGGCCGTGCTGACGTCGGTAAGCGTCATATGCCTGATTATTCACGTTCCCGGGCTATTCCGCCAAACGCCGCGACAAGCCAAGCTGATTTTCCTTGCTTTACTGACAATGTGGTACGATTTTTTGCATCCATCTGCCCCGCCTCAGGCGGTACTATCCCGGAGGAACACCACTTCATGCTACGTCCTACACTGTTGGTACTCGCGCTTTCGTGTGCCATCACATGCACGAGCTATGGGCAACAGCCCGGCTCCACGCAGGCCCCGCCGCCAGCCGCCGCAGGCGCGGCCGGCAATGCGACGCCCGCCAATCCGGCTCCTGCGGCCAGCAATGTTCCCATGACCGAACCGGTTATCACCTTAAAGGGCGCATGCCAGTCTAAGACCGGGGGCGCCCCGCCAGCCGGTTGCGTCAGCAGCTTGACCCGCGAGCAGTTTGAACAGCTTACCAACGCTCTGCAGCCCGCCGAGAAAGGCCCCGTCCCTCCCGACGTGCGGCGCAAGTTCGCCACCCAGTACGCCAAGCTGCTGGTGTTTGCCGATGCGGCCCGGCAACTGGGATTGGAAAACGATCCCAAGGTAATCCAGATCTTTACCTTCGCCCGCAATCAGATTCTGGCTGAGTCGCTGAACCAGCACTATGTAGAGCAGTTTTCTCATCCTACCGATCAGCAGATACAGGATTACTACAACCAGAACACCAAGAAGTACATGGAAGCTACGCTGACCCGCATCATTGTTCCGATGAACCAGGGCAACTCCGACAAGCCAAAGCCGACCGCCGACGAGCAGAAGGCTTATGCGGAAAAGATCCGCGAGCGTTGGGTGGCCGGTGAAGATCCGACCAAGCTGGAAAAAGAAGCCATGGAACACAATGGCGTCAGCACTGCCCCTCCGGATGTGAACGTCGGCGCCCGCCGCGTAGGCACGTTGCCCGAAGCACACGAAGGCGTGTTCGAGCTGAAGGCGGGAGAAATCTCGCCCCTGTATTCGGATCCCGCAGCGTTTTACGTGTACAAAGTAGTGTCCATTCGCCAGGTTCCGTTGAGCGAAGTGAAGAACAACATCTCGCAGACCTTGCAGCGACAGATGTTCACCGACAAGATGGCGCAGGTGCAAGGCGACGTGACCACGGTGCTGAACGATGCTTACTTTGGTCCTGAGCCGCCTCCCAGTCCTGTGCCGAACCGGCCGCCGGGAATGCCGCCGATGCCGCGTCAGCAGGGTGCACCGCCAACTCCTGGTGCAGGAGCGCCTCCCAAGTAAATGCCCTCAGACCGGACTGTGCTGGTTACGGGAATATCGGGCAACCTGGGTTCCAGGTTGCTCCCCTTACTGTCCGACTTTCGCGTGGTAGGCGTAGATATGCGCCTACCCGAAAATGTTTCGCTCACCCGCTTCCACACCATGGATCTGGGACGCGAGGCCAGTTGCCGCCAACTGATTGACCTGCTGCGCGAGACCAATACCTACTCCGTCATTCATCTGGCCTTCGTCCTCGACCCCCAACGCACTGGCATTCTCGACGTCGAGCAGATGTGGCAAATCAACGTGGCCGGCACGGCTCGTTTGATGGAAGCCATCAGCGTTGTTAACCGTACCGGCGGAAACATCCGGCAGTTCATTTTCCCCAGCAGTGTCGCAGCTTACGGGCCGGAAACCGCCGGTCCGGTGAAAGAAGACGCGCCCTTACGCGCTCACACCTTGCCCTACGCAATTCACAAGCGCGAGAGCGACGAAGTCGTGCGGTATCGCGCCGAAAGCTTGGGCGACTGCCGCGTCTACATCCTGCGACCGCACATCTTCACCGGCTCATCGATGCAGAACTACATGGTAGGTGCTTTGCGTGGTACCCCGATGGGAACCAGCAAGCGTGCGGCTCGCATGCGCGCCCAAGGCAAACGGCTGCCGTTCATGCTGCCGCGCGGGCCCAAATACCTGGAGAAGCAGTTGCAGTTCGTGCATGTGGACGATGTGAGCCGCTTGCTGGTCCGGCTGCTCGGTCGACCGGAAGATGATCCGGCGATGACCATTCTGAACGTGGCCGGACGAGGGGAGTCAATAACCGTGGAACGCTGTGCCGAGATCGCGCAAGCCACCATCAAGCGCGTTCCCACGCGCGCAACCTTCCGAGCCGTGCTGCGGTTTCTGTGGAAGTTTGGCATTTCGACCATCCCACCCGACGCATTGCCGTATCTCATCGGTTCCTACACCATGGACACCTCTCGCCTGCAACAGTTCCTGGGCAAGGAATATCCTGACGTGATCCAGTACACGGTGGAGGATGCCCTGCGGGACAGTTTTAAGACGACGGCGGCAGAGGCTAGGGATTAGAGGCTTGGGGTCAGTTCGAAATTGTTGTGTGCGCTTATCTCCAACCCCTATTTTTTCCCGCGGTACAATCCCGCAATGCCCAACGTGTACGGAGTCCACGACACTTCCTTGAATCCGGTATCGCGCATGCGTTGCAGCATCTCATCCGGCGAAGGGAAGCGCGACACAGAAGCCGGCAGGTACGCATAGGGACCGCTCACGCCGGAAATCATGGTTCCAATTGCAGGCAACACCCGGCGGAAATACACGCGGTATAGCTTGCCAATCAATCCCTTGGGCTCGCCAAAGTCAAGAATGCCAACCTCGCCTCCGGGTGCGAGGACACGAAAGATCTCCGCCAGGCCGCGGTCGTAGTTGGCCAGGTTGCGGAAGCCGAAGGCTGAAGTTACCAGTTGGAACTTGTCTGCGGTGAACGGAAGTTTGAGCGCGTCGGCCTCGACCCAGCGAATCTCTCGGCCGGCTGATTTCTCCTCGGCGCGTACCAGCATCGCGTGGGAAAAGTCGGCCCCAAAAAGCTGACCACCCTTCATCCGGCGATGCAAGGCAAACGTCATATCTCCGGTGCCGCAGCAGAGGTCGAGCACCTGCGCATCCGACCGCTGCAGGACGTTGGCGAACATGCGCGCGGTGCGGTTCCACCATACCCGGTCGATGTTCATCGACAGCACATGATTCAGTAGATCGTATCGGGGCGCGATCGAGGTGAACATGTCGCGCACAGCATCGGCGGCGGCGCGTTCGTCGACCGCTCCAACCGGAGCGGCGCCCACGACGCGTGCGGCGCTGGTCTGGCCCTCAGCCTTAGTATCGGGATTGAGTCGGCTGTCCACGGTCAGTTCCTGGAGAGATTGCGAATGTCTTTGACCGCCTGAATAACGCAGCGCGGCGTTACATTATTGGCCACGGTGACCGTGCCGATGCTCGTAGGCAGGATGAAGTGCGGGACGCCCCCGACGGTCTTTTTGTCGGACAACAGCCGCTTCATGATGCGCCGTCCGTCGACGTCAACTTTGGGCAGTGGCGAGTACGCCAGCACCAGCGCCGCAATGCGTCTCGCGGTCGCTGGTTCGGTAACCTGCATGTGAACGCCAATCATGCTGGCGGCGATCATGCCCCAGCCAACCGCTTCGCCGTGCAGGAAGCGCCGGTAGTTGGTCTCCGTCTCCAGGGCGTGCCCAATGGTGTGGCCGAAGTTAAGGATCCGCCGTTCGCCATGCTCCTGCTCGTCGGCGCTCACCACATCCGCTTTCACGCGAATGCATTCGGTGATCAGCTTTTCCAGCAGGGCGCCGTCGCGCCGCAGCAAGGCTTCGGGCTGCTGCTCCATCAGCTCAAAGATGTTTGGATTGCGGATCACGCCATACTTCATGGCCTCGAACAGGCCAGAGCGATATTCGCGTTCCGGCAGCGTTGCCAGTACGTCGGGATCGGCGAGCACCGCCAGCGGCTGATGGAATGTACCCAGCAGGTTCTTGCCGCTCTTCAGGTTGACACCAGTTTTGCCGCCGATAGCCGAGTCGACTTGCGCCAGCAAGGTGGTGGGGATCTGCACCACGGGAATGCCCCGCATGAACACCGACGCGAGGAACGCGCCGACATCGCCGACCACGCCTCCACCCAGCGCGAGCAGCACCGAATGCCGGTCTGCGCCACGCGTCACCAGTTCTTCGGCCAGCTTTTCCAGTTGGGCCAGCGTCTTGGCCCGCTCGCCATCGGGCATAACCAGCACGTCGATTTTGCGGCCGGCCTTGGCGAAGCTCTTGATCAGCGGCTTCGCCCAGTGCTTTTGAATTGGCGGCGCGGTGAGCACAAAGACGCGCGAGTCCTGCGGCAGGAGATCGCCGAGCGCAGCCGCCGCTGAACGCAGCAAGCCGCGATCAACCTGCACTGCGTAGGAGCGCGACGGGGTCTGGACTGAGATGCGAGTCAAGTTTCTAGTGTAATGGAAGAGGGCGAGCGCGACACGCCGCGCCTGCCGCCGACGTCCTGGTAGGCATCATCGCTTTAGCAGGGACGAGCTTTTAGGTTGTCGTGAGCGCCACAGATAGTACACGGCGCAGACGCAGACTGTGGGCATAAAGATCAAGTCTGCGCTGCTGCGAGGTTTTGCCCAGGTATATCCGCTGGCGAAGATGACAGCGCAGGCCGCGGCAAAGCGCACGATATCGAGAAACTTTTTCATCGCTGACTTTCCGGATCACGCGCCGGCGCAATCTCTGATCGCCGATTTTCATCAGTGAAATCGCCAATCGTTTGCTTCACATTCCTCATTCGGGTTTTGACCTTTGCAATGCGGTCTTGGGGCCTGTCGCTGCGTGCTACCATGAATTCTGTGAGCAATTCTCTTCCTTCCGAAACCGATTTTATCGTGGTGGGTGCGGGTATTGCCGGTCTGCGCGCCTCGGTAGAATTGGCCTCGGCCGGTCGTGTTCTTTGTCTCGCTAAGCTGGAAGTTACCGAGTCCAATACACAATACGCGCAGGGCGGAATTGCCGCCGCGCTCAGCGACGACGATGAAGTCGGCCTGCACCTGGAAGACACCCTGAAAGCCGGCGACGGCCTGGTGAACGAAGAAGCCGCCCGCGTGCTGGTGGAGGAAGGACCGCCGCGCATCGAGGAGTTAATCGAGTGGGGCACCGAGTTTGACCGCGCCGGCGCTAAGATCGCCTTCACGCGGGAAGCGGCACACAGCCGTAGCCGCGTCCTACATGCCCATGGAGATTCGACCGGCCGCGAAATTGGCCGCGCTCTTTTCCTGAAAGCCAAGGCGATACCCCACATTACCTTCCGCGAGTTCGAATTCACGACCGAACTCCTGGTGGAAGACGGCCGCGTGGTCGGCGTCCGCGTCCTGGACCAGGCCGGGCAACTCCGCGACATCCATGCCAGCTCGGTTCTGCTGGCCACCGGCGGACTGGGACACGTCTACAGCAACACCACCAATCCTGAGGTTGCGACCGGCGATGGCGTGGCCATGGCCTTCCGCGCGGGAGCCGAGATCAGCGACATGGAGTTCGTGCAGTTCCATCCCACGGCTTTGTACCTGAAGGGCGCACCGCGGTTCCTGCTGTCGGAGGCGCTGCGTGGGGAAGGCGCTTACCTCCGGAATCTTGAGCTGAAGCGCTTCATGCCGAAGTATCACGAACTGGCCGAGCTTGCGCCTCGAGACGTGGTGGCGCGAGCCATCGCCCACGAGTTGGATATGCAGAAGCGGCCGGACGCCGCGGTCTATCTTGACCTGACGCATTTGGAAGCCGACCGCGTCCGCAAGCGCTTTCCGACGATTTACTCCACCTGCATGCGGTACAACATCGACATTGCTACCGAGCTGATACCGATCCGTCCCGCCGCCCATTACTCGATGGGTGGAGTCCGCACCGACCTGCACGGGCAAACCTCGCTCCCCGGGCTGTACGCTGCCGGTGAGGTAGCCTGCACCGGCGTTCACGGGGCGAACCGACTGGCCAGCAATTCACTGTTGGAGGGCTTGGTGTATGGGACGCGGGCCGCTGACAGTATGCGCGATAGTTTGCGCCCAGTAGGCTCACGCGCCGACCACGCTGGTAGGAAGGCACCGGCCGGAAGTCCTAACGGGCAGTCTGCCGAGGTGGAGAAATTCATTCAGAAGGTGCAAGCGCTGATGTGGGAGCACGTGGGTGTAGTTCGCGACGGCAAGGGGCTCCAGCAGGTCGTACCGGAGTTGCGCGGTATGCAGGCGAAAGCTCCCGCCTCGGGCGACCGCCGCTCGCACGAGGCCGCTAACATCGTGCAAGCCGGTTTACTGATTGCGCGGTCGGCGCTGGCCCGCGAAGAGAGCCGCGGAGCGCATTACCGATTAGACTTCCCGCTGAAGGACGATTCTCGCTATCATAAGCACTCCGTGGTAACAGGCGAAAACATCCGCTTCCAATAGTCGGAGGGCCCGTGTCGGTTGGGAACGCATTTCGCTTCTGGGGCTACGTCGGAGGCTTGCTGGCGGTCATCCTCCTGGCCTGCGACCGATTTCGCCCGTTTCCTGCTGAAATTAACCTCTGGATCGACAAAGCCACCTACGCGCTGTGCCCAATGTGGGCATGGGGGTTCGCCGGTCTCACTCATACCAGCCTGCAATGGAGCGCGGTCACGGTTCTGGTAAATGCGCTCTTCTACGGACTATTGGGCGCGATCGCCGCTTTGATCTACAAGCTTCTGCAGGAACTCTCCATCTTTCCGCGCCGCTAATTTGCGTTTTGTGGCTGCTGCTCTTTCTTGGGGAATACTAGCGACAGCACGACCGACAGCACTAATATCCCAGCCACCGTACCCAGCGCAACTCCGATAGGAATCTCCACGTAGTTGGACGCCAGCATCTTGAGCCCGATCACAATCAGGATTACGGACAGGCCGTAGTGCAGGAAATGGAACAGGTCCAGCATTCCCGACAGGGCAAAAAACAGCGACCGCAGCCCCATGATGGCGAACACATTGGAGGTGTAGACGATGAACGGCTCGCGGGTGACCGCCAGCACCGCAGGGATAGAGTCGACCGCAAAGAGCAGATCGGTCGTTTCCACCACGATCAACACCAAGGCCAGCGGGGTGGCGTAACGCAGCCCGCCACGGCGGATAAAGAACTTGCCACCTTCATAGTTCTTGGTGACGCGGAAGACCTTACGGAACAATCGCAGCAGCGGATTCGATTCCGGATGTATGTCGGCGCCATGCTGTCTCAGTAGCTTTACGCCGCTGTAGATAAGAATTGCCCCGAAGATGTAGATGATCCAGTGAAAACGGTTGAGCAGGGTCACGCCGGTAGCGATGAAAATGGCGCGCATGATCAACGCGCCGATGACGCCCCAGAAGAGGACGTCACGCTGATACTCCGTGGGTACGCTGAAGTAGCGGAAGATCAGCAGGAAGACGAACAGGTTGTCGACACTGAGCGACTGCTCGATGACGTAGCCGGTAAGGAATTCCAGCGAGAGCTGCGAGTTCGGCCGAGCGCCGCCTACGATGGTGTGGCCGAAGAAGTAGATGAGCAGGGCAAAAACGCCCGCCATGCCAACCCACACTGCTGTCCAACCCATCGCTTCGCGAAAGCCCACTTCGTGTTTGTCGCGATGAAAGACGCCCAGGTCGAGCGCCAGCATCGCCAGCACAAACACGTTGAAGACGATCCAGAAGATCCAGGTTGAGTGCATGGGCGTGTCCGGAGCAATTATCTTATCTGGAGCAGGAGTTTGGCGGCGCTGCGTGTGTCAGATGTAAAACGCCGCCTTTCGTGAGATGTGATGCGCTCTCAAGGTACGAAAACACGCCCAGGTGCCGGACTACTTGTGGAACGTCCCGGTGTACTCGGCTTTCGCCTTGATGTGGCCTTGCATGGCTCCATCTAAACTGTCTCGCCCGGCGCCCGGAGGTAGCTGCAGTGGGGTGTCGAGGGCGTAGACGTGGAAGAAGTAATGGTGGGTCGCTCCGCCTGGGGGACACGGTCCCAGGTAGCCAATCTTGTGGAAGTCATTGCGGCCCTGCAATGATCCGTCGGGCAGGGAATCGCGCTTGGGAACGGCGTCGGGTACCCCTGAGGCACTCTTGGGCAGGTTCCAGATTACCCAATGAACAAACGTGCCGCCGGGCGCGTCAGGATCGTCAACGATGACCGCGAAAGTTGCAGTTTCGGCGGGCGCCCCGGTCCAAGCCAGGGCGGGCGACGTGTTGGCGCCTTTGCATGTGTACTGCGCAGGGATTTCCGCTCCCTGGGCAAAGGCTGAACTGGTCACGGCGAAGCCGGTTGCTGGCTGCTGGGCGAACATCGCGCCCGAACTCGCTAATAGCAGTAAAGCAAATCTGGCAATGGTACGCATTGGCAATCCCCTTTCAGTTGCCTTCGCTTTACGTCAGATGCTGATTGGCGCGATTCGTGAAGGTGAGCCGGTTGCTTGACCGGTCGCCACATCGAGGGAACATTGTACGAGATCGGCGCTAGTGGAGTAGATGCGATTTATAGCAGGAAGGCCGTACAGAGGAGCGTGCCGAAGACCAGCGACTGGGTTAACTCGCTGAAGCCCAGGCGATGAACATCCAGCGGTTGAGGTCCGCGAATGTACCAAAACGCCCCCCGCAACCACACCGGGAGGAACGCCAAACCGATGGCGAGTGGGAAGACGCCGACGCGACGAAGCAGCAAAAGTGCAGCGATTAATGCAGCTTGGCCGACGAGGAACAGGTATCCGTGGTGAAGCTTTTGCTCAAACCCGACCGCACGGCTGGAGTGAATACGAAGCTGCACGAAGTGGATCTGGTTTCCAGCAAACATCCAATTGGCCAGCCAAAGTGCCAAAGCGGTGCGGTCGAGCTGGCCGGTGGCGACGTAATAGGCTCCGGCCGCGGTCGACGTGAGCCCGATCGCGCCAATGACCTGAGCCGGCATACGTCCCTGGCGCCCCAACTTCTTCACCCAAGCCTGTACGGCAAAAGCCAGCGCGGCGAGGGCTCCCAGGCTCAGTAACTGCAGATTGCGGCCATTCCAAAGCAGCCCGGAGATGCAGGCGGCAGCAAAGGTGCCGAGGCCCAGCATCATCGACAGGACAATCTTCCGCTCCCTCGCGTTTTGTGCCTTGATGGGCGAGGTTCCCAACCAGCATTCCGCTGGAGTACGCAGCCAGAAGCACGACAGGGCTGCCAGGACGTAAAGGGTGAGGGCGGACAGGTTGACTGCGCCGCGAAGTGCCACGATGCCGCCTGTGGCCAAAGGAACCAGTAGCATGCCCCACGCGCCATGTTCGCGTGGGACTGCTATGGTTCTGAGTCGTGCGTTGTTCAGGAATTCGATGTGCGCTGCCATGGTCCGATCCTAAGCGTTGCCGCCACGGCGGAATATGACTTCAGTCTCAGCCAATCTGCTTAGCCGCAGCCACGGTGCGAATCAGTTGATTCGATGTTCCCGGCTCGTAGACGCAGAACGGCTCTTCCGCCAGGAAGTCCCCGCTGGCGGCGTAAGCGCGTGCGCGGCAGCCCATACAGACGTGGCGGAACTCACAGCAGCCGCACTTGCCTTTCAGGTTGTCATCGTCGCGAAGCTGGCCGAAGACCTCGGAATTGTTCCAGATGTCGGCGAAGCTCTGCTTGCGCAGATCCCCAGCCAGCGCAGGCAGATAGCCGCAAGGGAAGACCTCTCCCTCGTGGGAAATGAAGCAGACGCCCGTTCCGGCCAGGCAGCCCTTGGTCATGGCATTCATGTCGCCAGGATGCCCACCAGGATGGCCTGTATGCCCTGCGGGAGGGCCGCCGCCTGGCTTAAGAGAGATACCCGTCGAACCCGGCATGGTCATGTCGGTGGGGCCGATTTCATGCGGACGCGATGCGGCGACCGGGGCCTGTTGGCGTTCGGCCATGCGGTCTGCGGCTTTACGCTGGCGCATGACGCGGAAATAATGCGGCGCGCAGGTGGCTTTCAGCTCAATACCGCCGGTCAGCGACTGATCGTAGAACCAGTTCAGCATGCGCTCATACTCTTCCGGGGGAACCATCTGCTCGGTAGCGATATCGACGCCGCAGCCCACCGGTACCAGCAGGAAGGTATGCAGCGCGTCGGCGCCCAGGCGGCGCGCCAGCTCCAGCACGTCCGGCAACTGATGCGCGTTGTGGCGGGCGATGGTGGTGTTGATCTGTACGGAGACGTCCTGCTCCTGCAAATTCCGCATGCCGTAGACGGCCGCTTCAAAGGCGCCAGGAATACCGCGGAAGGTGTCGTGGGTGGTGGCATCGGAGCCGTCCAGCGAGATCGAGACGCGCTTGATGCCGGCGTTCTTGATTTTCGCCGCGACGTCTTTCGTTACCAGCGTTCCGTTGGTGGCCAACGCGGTACGCAGGCCGCGGCTGGTGGCATATTCGGCCAGTTCGAAGATGTCGGAGCGGTACAGCGGTTCGCCGCCGCTCAGCACCAGGATGGGGCTGCCGAAGTCAGCGATTTGGGAGATGATGTTGAGGGCTTTGCCCGTGGGCAGGTCAGCGGGCGACATCAGCTCGGTCGCGGTAGCGCGGCAGTGGATACAACGCAGGTTGCATCCCTTGGTCACTTCCCAGAAGATCAATCGTGGAATGTATTCTTTTTTGGCTGCCGGATGGGTGCTGCCGCTGCCTGCTGTCATGTTGTTTTTCCTCTCCCGCTCTTGCGGACTACGGCTCGTTTGCTATGCCACCACGATAGGATTTCAGCGACCTAAAGAGCCGTGAGTGGTGTCACTAGGGGCTGTGACGGACGTCACTTGGCAAGGGCAGGGGTCAGCCTCCCGTACTGTCCTCGAATTCTCCGTGTATTAGTTAAGTGCTGGCCGCTCAAGAAGAATGGCTAGCCCTCAGTCACGATGGCTAGCCAGGATTCGCGATTCGCTGAGCAATGCGTTATGGCCCCACGCCACCGCTATGACAATCGGAGCAGTTCACCGCCGTCATGTCACCCAGGTCGACCGGGTGCTTGAAGGTTTGCGCCTGCATCGGGGCAAGGTGCGCGCCGCCCTCTTCCTGGTCCAGCAGGGTGTGGCACGAGTTGCAGTCCTTGCTGATGACCTTGCCGCTCTTGCTGACGTGATTGCCGTCGTGGCAGCGGAAGCAGCCCTGGTAGTACAGGTGGCCGATGTTGTTGGGATGGGTCTTCCAGTTGACCTTCATGTCAGGGAAGAACGTGGTGCGATAGATGCGCTGCAGTTCCACGATCGCGCCCTTGACGCTGTCGGCCTTGCTGGAGGCGATCTGCGGATATTTTTCCTGGTAAAACTTGTTGATGTTTTGCTCGATGGCCCTGGCCCCGTCATCCTGGGTCTTGTAATCGGCAACCAGTACTTGCACGCCTTGCTGCTTGATGTATGGCAGGGTTGGATCGATGCTGCGTCCCGTGATGCCGCGATCGACTGATACATCTGGCGGCGTATACACGTGCGACGGACGGTTGTGACAGTCAATGCAGTCCATGCGGCGTTTACTGGCCTGGTCGATTTGCGACTGGGTCGGTGGACTGTCTTTCGACTGGTACTCAGTCACATTTCCCTTCGCATCTTCGACTCGCACCCAAGGGATGACCTGGCGCTGCTCGTCGGTAGCAAAGTAAGTGATCTTGTTCGCGATGTTCATGTGCCAGTGAATGCCTTCGCCGGCCTGACCCAGAGACGGATCACCGCCCCCGGTTTTAATGAGCAGGCGGAGCACCCGCGGGGTGTTCTGTTCATCGGTACCGAAGTGGGTGAAGGTTTTCAGCTGCGCACCCCAGAATTTTTTCGGCCAGTGGCACTGCTCGCAAGTGTCCGGAGCGGGGCGCAAGTTGTGCACCGGCGTGGGGATGGGCCGGGGATACGTTCCCATCGCGGTGTAGTAGACCTGGCGCGCGCCTGAGAGCTTGGACTTCACATACCACCCGGCGCCCGAGCCTACGTGGCATTCAACGCAGGCCACGCGCGCGTGCGGCGAAGCCTGGTAGGCGGTGAATTCCGGATGCATGACCGTGTGGCACAACTGACCGCAAAACTGCACAGAATCGGTAAACTCGTAGGCCTTGTAGCTGCCCATGGCGCTCATCAACGCGAAAACCACCACAAAGGACAGCACAAAAGCTACCGTGCTGCGTTGGGCAGGATTGTTCAAGTCCAGGCTGGGCAGGGAGGGTGTGTCGTTGGCCGCCTTGATGCGCCTGCGGCGCTCAAGCGCGATGCCAAGAACGATCAGCAAAAGTCCGGCGACCAGAAAGCCCGGCGCCACCATGTAGGCCAGAATGCCAATGTAGGGGCTGGGCTGTGACGACAGACACATCGATCAGGAAGAGGAAAAAGATGTTGATGAAAGCAACAGCTGCCAGCGCCACACCGATCAGGCTTATTGAGTTGCGAATCAGCTTCTTCGAACCTAAGCCATTTCCAGCCTGAGGATTCACCGCTCGTGGGTCCTCACTCATTTTGATGATCCCTTCTTTGCCTCACCCCAGTGCAATGTGCACCCAGTGTTGCAGAAAGTACAGCAGTAAATCGGTTGCAACCAAAATTCAAAGTGTAAAGCTGAATGGTCCCTCATCAATACCACTTACTTGTGACTACTGGTGGTTTCCGCCGGCTCTGTTTCGACCGTTTCGTCTTTTGTGGTCCCCTCGGAATTGATGGCGCGGTCGAGAGCCATGTGGTCCAGAGGATGTTCGTGTTCGTAGTGCTCAATTGACATCTTGCCGTCGTACCACGCCCAGTTCATTGGGTAGGCATCCGGGTCGAAGATAACGCCGTACAGGTGCCAAACGATGATGGCCAGCGTCGCCAGAATGGCCTCGTACCAGTGAATGGTGATGGCGACATCGATCCACCAGCCGGGAACCCGGCCGCCGACTCCAACCTTGAACCAGGCCATCAGGCCGGTCCCGCCCATGACGAACATGCCCCACACCAGCGCCCAGTATTCCATCTTCTCGGCGTAGGTGAAGCGTCCGAACATGGGACGATTCTCGCTCCAACCCAGGTAATAGCGGAAAGCGTCACGTGCGTCGGTGACGTCCTTCCAGTCGGGAAGCATGTCCTTGATCAACTGGCGCCCGTCGGGTGTGCTGATGGCGTACCACACGTGGAAGAGGCTCACCGCGATAAGTACCACGCCGGCAGCGCGATGGATATAGCTGCGCACCAGTTCTTTGACGAAGATCATGGCCAGCCATGACGACGGGTAGCGCAAGGCAAAGCCGGTCAGGACCAAGGTAAAGAAGCTGATCAACAACGTCAGGTGCTGAACACGTTGAAGCTTGGTCATGCGGAACAGAATGCGCGGCTGTCCGATGCGGTGCAGGATCAACTTCTTGCGGAAGACAATCAGGTTGTGCAGCACCATGCCGCCGATCACGCCGATGATCATCCAGATGTAGAACTTGCTGATCAGGCCGATGATCTTGCTGCCCATGTCGGCTTTCGACGTGCCGTCCAGGTGCACCTTGCTGGTGATGAATTTGTCGTTAGCGCCGGGATGGCACTGTCCGCAAGTCTTGGCCAGGTTAGCGTGATTGATCTTGGAGCGGGGGTCGCTCGACGGCAGGATATTGTGCACGCCGTGGCAGCTGGCGCAGTTCGCTACCGTGCTGGAGCCGACTTTGCCGGCCATGCCGTGGTAACTCGCCAGGTAGGAAGCCACACGGCCGCCGGGTACACCGAACTCGTTCGACAGCCGTACGCTCTCATGGCATTGTCCGCAGGCGTTCTTCACGTTGGCTGCGGCCACGGACGAGTTGGGATCCTTCGGTCCCTTGATGGTGTGGATGCCATGGCAATCGGTGCACACTGGCGCCTGCCAGTTGCCCCGGGTAATGGCCTGGCCGTGAATACTCTGGTCGTACTCCTGCCGAATGTTGTCGTGGCACTTCGCGCAGGTGTTGGGAACGTTGAACTTGTTGATGGGCGACTTAGGGTCACGCGCGCCCAGAATGTCGTGTTGCCCATGACAGTCGGTGCAGACGGCAGCCTTATCGGAACCGCCCGCTACGGCTTTGCCGTGCACGCTTTGCTGATAGGAAGTGAAGGGAGCCGAACTTACGCCGCTGGAGGCCATCACCAGATTAGCGCCATGACAGGTGCCGCAGGTCTGGGGAATGTTGGCGCGGGCGACCTTCGATTTGGGATCGGTCGGCGGCAGGATTTCATGCACGCTGCCGTGGCAGTCCTGGCACTTGGCCACGTTCATGTTGCCGGCGGCCGCGGCCTTAGCATGAACGCCGTGGTCATAGGCATTCTGCTGGTCGGCGTGGCAGGTGGCGCACACCGGCTTGGCCGGCGCGGGATCGTGAGGGAAGGCCTTGACGTCGGTGTGGCAGTCCGTGCAGCCGTAGACACTGTGGACCGAGTCCTTGAACTTGCCCTCATCGACGTGCAAGCTGATGGGCTTGCCGTTCTCGTCCTTGCTGAGCGTGGGATCGTTGTGGCAGGCCAGGCAGTCGGCATTGCTCATCTTGGGGGCGGCTTTGGAGGAGGCATGCTTACCCACAGGCGCCGGTGGTGAGGATTGCGGCGCGGCAACCGCCGCGGCCGAGAACAGCAAGGCAGCAAAGAGATACAAACCACAGCGCTTCACGGAACCCCTCGCTTTCGCCCGCGGCAGAGGCACACGGGCAACATTCCAAGATCGCTGATCTCGACACGTGGGGCAGTGAGTGTACTCACGGGCGCATGTGACTCGGGTCACATGGGCAATGGTTCTCACCAGCGGGCGTGAGCCAGATCACCGGTGGTGTGTGTCAATGACTGAGCGACCTCCAGCCAGTATTTATGCGGGTGTCCGCTCATCAGAGGCTGGTGAAGCGAAGGTGTTATTGAAAGGAGAAGCAGGAGAGCATGAGCTGTCATGCGCCTCTGTCGAACAGTTGTTCGGCATGGTGCGAGGTAGAAATCGCGCCTTGCATTGTTCGGCGAAGGACGCCAAGTGGCGCACAACCAGCGGGATCTGTCCGCAGTCGGCGGAAGAAATCATGACTACCAGCCGCAATCGCGGCGTCAGGCAAGAGGGAACGAAAACGCGAAGAGGTGGCCGCGACAGCGAGCCCGCATGGGACGGCGGATATTCTTGTCGCGGTCGACTAGACCACCATCGCCCGTGGGCGGAAGGTGATACGAGGGTGGCGCGTCCGCACCATGGCGATCGTGCGCACTCTCTCGTATGCTCCGTGCAGATCATGGCTCAGCATGCGCACGACTTCCATGCAGACGCTGCGATGATCGCGCAGGAACTTCAGCAGGTCCTTGCGGCGGACGAAGACCACCTGCGCGTTATCCAGCAACTCGGCGGTAATCTCGTATGGAGTATTGGACAAGGTGGCGCCCAGGCCCAGCACTTCGCCGGGCACGGCTACGCGCAAGGTGAGACGCTTGCCGCTATCGGAGCAGATGGAAAGCTTGGCGCGCCCGTCGCAGAGGATGTAGATGCCACGCACGGGGCGCCCTTCGGCAAACAGTACCGTGCTTCTGGGGTGATAGGCGAGCGACTTAATCTCGTCGAAGGCCTGCAACGACTCCGGCGGCATGTCGCAGAATAGGCGATCGAAACGCAAATCGCAATTCAAGCAATTCGACTGATTTGTGCTCTCCATACTGCTGGTAATAACGCTTGCCACCCTAGCCGCGCAGTGATTGCAGTCACCCGTTTCCGTGACCCTATTCACATGGAGAAGGCAATGAGTCACGACGAAGCGATGACGCGATGGCATTGCCTGCAGGCGAAGAGTGGACGAATGAGGAGTGAATACAGCTTCGCCCGAAGCCTACTTCCCGCGCTGCCGCTACTGGTTGATCGCCATCGCCTTGAGTGCCGCCTTGTTGCGGATCAGCAGCGTGGAACCTTTGGCCTGCACGATCTGCCGCTTCTTCAAGTCGGCAAACAGGCGAGTCACGGTCTCGCGCGAAGTCCCGATCATCTGGGCAATCTCTTCGTGGGTCAACGCCAGCTTCAAGCGCGGTTCCAATTTGGCAGCTTCTCCGTTACGGGCGCTCCACTCCAGTAAGAGCTTGGCCAGCTTCTCGCCGGCGGAGTGCGAAAGTCCCAGCGAGCGGATCTCGCGGCAGGCAGAGTTGTACTTGTCGCTCAACTGCTCAGCCACGCGCAGACAAGCTTCGCTGTGTTCCTTGAGGAAGCGCAGGAATTCTTCGCGTTTCACGAAGTTGACCTGGCAGGGATCGACGGTCTCGGCGGTCAGTTCGTAGGCTTTTCCGCTGACGGTTGCGCTCAGGCCAAGTACTTCACCAGGCTCGGCAATTTTCAGGATGAGCGTTTTGCCATCGGTCGAGCAGATGGACAATTTGACGCGCCCTTTGCACAGGACGAAAATACCGCGCGGGGTTTGGCCTTCCACAAAAAGCACCGCGCCTTTGGGATAAGCAGTGGCATATTTTATGTTTTCGAAGGATTGCAACGCTGCCGGAGGAAGATCACAAAAGATATGTTCAGCGCGCATTTTGCACGCCAGGCAGCTTTCGATAATGTCTAATCCGTATGGTGTAAGCACGATGACCCCCTGTACTTAACGACGTATCTCCGTACGATTGCGGCCGGAGGGCGGGCGAATCGCTCCGTGGGGCCAAGAACGTTGGTGTCGCGCTCGTTTTCGGTCTGCGCACCTCGCCAGGTCCGCCGGTCACCGGCTCAAGTGATGGATGAATTCGCCGGCGGGAGCCGAAAACATTGGGTTCATGCGCTAATTAGGCCACGTTCAGCATTCCAGGCACTGCTCCAGATACACCCCAGCGGAACATTCTGGCTGCACATGCAACAAGTGCGCACGTCACAATGGCGTGTGATGTGGGGGTGCCGGCATGGTCCAAAGTGGGGGTTTGCCGGCGCAAGCCAGGCCTCCAAGTGCGGTAAGCTACCTAAGGCGAAAAGGCCGTTACCGGCGGGGTGAAAGCCAATTGCCGCGGCTACGAGGACTATGGATTCCCCACCCGATCTGATGACTTTGGAACAGGTAACGCAGGCGAGCCGTCCGGACGCAATTGGGCGCGATTCGACCGGGGGCCGAGTCGCCGCAGCCGTGGTCTATGGCGCACTGGTGGCCATCCTGCTGGAACGGATGGCCGCCGTCGCTGGTGACCTCCAACTGTGGGCAGACGGGGCCTGGTTCCTGGTCAAGATGGCCTCCAGCCGTAGTTACTACCTCTGGGTCGGCGACTGGAAGTCAGAGTTATTTCGTTCCCGCATCTTCACCATCCTGGCGGAGCAGACGCCAACCGTCCTGGCCACCCATCTGAATATCCACTCGCTCCACGCGCTGTCCATCATTTTTGGACTTACCATCTACAGCCACGCGCTCATCAGCCTTTACATTTGTTATCGCTACGCACCGCGCCGCTGGTACACGCTGTTTCCGCTGCTTAGTTTCGTCGCCGGCACAATGAACGTGGAGGCGTATCTTTCTACCGACAGCCATTTCCTGGTTTCTCTGTATTGGCCGGTACTGTTCATCCTGCTGTTTCGCGAACGGCTGACGCGCGGTACGCTTCTGCTTTTGCTGGCATTGTCGGTTCCAACGGTTCTCGCCTACGAATCGATGATGTTCTTTGGCGTCATCCTCGCTGGAGTTTGCCTTTGGCGAGGTAAGCTCTGGCCCGAACAACGCGCGCTGATGGCGGGGCTTGCCGTCTGGTATCTGCTGGGCGTGGGACTGGCGGTGGCAGCCGTCATCTGGCCATTCGACCCCAGCAACCGCAGCGGGTTTATCCAGGGCTTGGTATCGCTGTTGCACTCGGAGCACACAGCCGCCAAAGTGTCGCTGCTGGTCCTGGTGTGTTGCGCGGGAGTGTTGGGGCTGCCCACCCGCATGAGCGGAGCGCAGAAGGCAATCGCTGCCGTGGGAGTGGCCGGCATCGTCTATCTCATCTTCATGGTGCTGGTGGGCAAAACTCCGTCGAGTCTGGAGGTTGAAGTCCCGGCGCGCACCTTGAATCTGTTGCTGCCGCTGGCGGCCACGGCCCTGCTGACGCTGGTGCTGTCCGGATGGTGGAAGCCGAGTGGCACGGCAATAGGCCTGACCGCCGTCCTGGTGGGAGGCTTGGGCTTCGGACAGGCATTCTGGAACCTCGCCGCCATCTCTCGCTGGCAAGGCATGCTGGCTACGCTGCGTTACGAGCTTCTGCTGCACGAAGGACCGGTGGCATTCGATGACTCCGTCATGTCGCACGAAGCCGTAGGGCCGCTGCACATGCGTTATCTGCATGCGCACTGGCCGCTGCTGCCTCTCAGTCTTTATGTGTCGGGACGCGGCGAACTGCGATCAATCGTCCTGCCTGAAGCAAATACTTATTTTCCCTTCGATCCGTATGCTCCCGACACGATTCCTGACCTCTCACGCTACGGAGTGCGCTATGACTTTTACCGCGAAGCGCTGAAGCGTAACTGGCGTTACACCCTGGGCGAGACGTTGACCTTCACGCGAGGAGGAAGTGCGGCCCAATACCTGCGAGGGCAGTGGGCGAATGCCGAGGACTGGGCTACGTGGAGCACGGGGCGCGACTTTGGTCTCGATCTGCCGCTGGCGGCCGGTACTTTGCCCGCCACCGTATTGCTGAGAGCCACCGTCGCTCCTAACCTGGCGCCGCAGTATCCTGACCTTTCCGTACAGGTGTTGGTGAACGACCTGCCGGTGGGGAACTGGTCGTTCCAGTATTCGCCTGATGCGATCACAACTCGGACGGTTAATATTCCGGGACCCGTGTTGGCGCGCTCCAATCCCGCGCAGGTTCGCTTCCGCATTGTTGGTCCGCTAAGGTCTCCAAGCGAGATGGGCAAAGGCAACGATCCGCGAATGCTGGGGCTAGCGTTCCTGAAGTTGAGCTTGGAAGCGGAGTAGTAGGTGCAAGGCCCGTGTTTTTCGATGGACAGGGACGGATGGCTTTGTCGTGTAGACCTCGTCACTGACAATGCCATGTAATGTAAGATCCAGGTCGTATCGCGTGCTTGTGGCGGAGTTGCTCAACCCGCAGAGCAGATGTCCAATGGTAATCGACGTCCCCAGGTAACCCTTGACCGAAATTAATCTGACCTTCCAATCTCGGCCTGTTGAAATCGTCCGGCGGTCATTTTGGGCACGCCACCAGAGAGAATTGCTGGTTTCGCTATTGCTGGTGCTGGCGAGTCATGTTTTTGTGCTGTGGTTTGCGAAGCTGGCCCGATGGGAGAAGGGATATTCCGGGTTCAGCCTGACGGAGTTCTGCACCTTGGACTGCCACTGGTATGCCGCTGTCGCCGCTTCAGGGTATGAGGCCCAGCCCTTCAGAGAGGAGCGGCACGACGCAGCCAGTTGGCACTTCCTGCCCGCTTTTCCGCTGGCGATTGTCTCAGTGGCAAAACTGTTGCACCTGCCGTATCGATTAGCCGCGGTGGTGACGTCGAAAATCTTCCTCTTTACTGCGATTCTGGCTTTCCTATGGATGGTGCGGGATGAAACGAACGGCTGGAGTGACACCGTCCTGGCGGGCACTCTGGTCGCCTTCAACCCTTACCTCATTTATGCGCACGGTGGATATTCGGAGTCCCTGTACTTCACGCTGGCTGCGGCTGGATTTGCTTTGTTGCGGCGACACCGCTGGGTCGGATCGGGTATGGCGGGAGCTTTACTTTCGGCTACCAGGATCGTGGGAGTGGTCTTCGCTGTCCCCTACGTCATAGCCTGCCTGCGAGCTTACGGAGTTCGTCGCCTGCTGCGCGAGCAGAAACTGAACGTGCTGCTAGGCTTGTTGCTTTGTCCAGCGGGTTTATCGCTGTACTTACTTTTCCTCTATCACCGGACCGGCGACGCGCTTGCCCCCATGCACAGCTTTACTGCCTGGGGCCTGCAATCGGGAAACCCCATCACGGTGCTTGGGGAAGCGTTTCACCACGGTCATTGGACGAAGTACTTCGCCGCGACCGCGATTTTCGGCTGGATAGTGAGCGCATGGCTTGCCTGGGAACGACACTACGAGATGGCCGCGTTCCTCGCTCTCTGCATTTTGATGCCGGTCACGGCTGAGGTCGGAGGCATGCCCAGATTCGTCTGGTGGCAACCGCCTATGCTATATGCGGTCTACGTGGTATTGAAACGCCACCCCAAGCTGCAGATGGTGTATGCCGCGTTTGCCGGCGGAATGGCGGCGACAATGATTTTTCTCTGGACGGTCAAAAGTAGTTCAGCGGTCTAAGGTCTTAATTCATGCGAACTCTAGTCCGAATATTGCTGGTGATCGCTCTGCTGGTGCTACATGTAAGCGTGTTATACGCAGTGTTGCACCCAAAGGTGAGTCGCGAATATCGAGCGTACTTCATCGACAAAACCAGTCGCGACTGGAAAGTTGAGCGGTATCACGCGACCCCGCAGGAAGGGATCGATTTGGCCCACGAGGGCTTGCCGGATTTCGTAGATTACAGCTACGGAATCTCGTGGAAAGAGTCGGTTGGGCGGTGGACTGATACCAACATGGGGCTTCGCGCCGGCTTTCGATTCAAGCCGCCGCTGCAGGGGCCCGCGTGTCTGCAACTTCGCCTTGGCAGCGCCGCCCCCATGTTGAACCAGAACATCACGGTGCGTTTCGGAGAAGAACAAAAGGAAGAGAAGATCGTTCAGCAGGAAGTGCGGGATTACCAGCTCGATTTTGAGAAATCTGGTCCGGTCGAGGAAGTGGAGTTGGTTTTCCCCAAAGACTTGCCCAGAGCCGGCGCGGACGACGGACGCCACGTTGGCCTGTACATAGCAGGAGTTCAGGTGTTACCTCAAGGCTGCCCGGCTTCGTCGCTGAAGTAGTACTTCATCGACCGTCAAACGGCATGCAGCTTGACCGCAACAATCAGTTTCGATAGCTGCTTCGCACCGGATATCTCCCGCCAGCGTCTCAACCAACCCGCGAAGCGGACCTTTTTAGCATTCAGGAGCTACGCCTGCGGGACTGGTGCGTTGCATTACACTCATAGCCGAGTGTGATTCGTATTTCATTTATGCGTTTTCGACGGCTTTGCGTTTTTTGTGGCTCCAGTTCGGGGAATCGTCCGGAATATCGGCTAGTCACGCAACGTCTCGGCGGGTTGCTGGTTGGCGAGGACATCGAGTTGGTATATGGCGGCGGCAACATTGGCTTGATGGGCGTATTGGCCGACACCATGCTGGCTGCGGGAGGCCGTGCCACAGGCGTTATTCCGGAGTCGCTGATGGCGCGCGAGGTTGGCCACAGCGGCCTAACCTCCTTGCGGGTCGTTCGCTCCATGCACGAGCGTAAGGCAACCATGTCTGACCTGGCGGATGGATTTATTGCCTTGCCCGGCGGCTTCGGCACGCTGGAGGAGTTTGCCGAAGTGCTGACGTGGTCACAGCTTGATATTCAGTCAAAACCATGCGGGCTGTTGAATGTGATGAGCTACTACTCACCGCTGCTGGCGCTTTTTGACCACGCCGTCCGCGAAGGCTTTCTCAGCGCAGCCAACCGGCGCCTGGTGCTGGATGACGATGATCCCGCTCGGCTGCTGGAGAAGATGGCAGCTTTTCAGCCCGAACCCGGGGTGAAATGGATTGGGAAGGACGAACGGTAGCTGGGCATCGGTTATTCGGCCCGGAGCACACGCTTCGCCCACGCCCGTCGTGCCTCGGCCTCGTTTTTGGAGAACACTCCCGCGATCTTCGTTCCGCAGTTCGTGCAGCAGCCATCCTTCAACCGATTCGACATGACCGAATGCCACGAGCGCTCGATGACCACCTGCCGGCATCCCGGACAGATCGTGTTGCCGCCGTCGGAGTGGATGTTTCCCTCGTAGACATACTTCAGGCCCATCGACATCGCTATCCGCCGCGCGCGGTGCAGCGTCTCCGGAGGCGTTGCCGGCTTGTCGCGCAACTTGAAGTCGGGATGAAAGGCGGTAAAGTGCAGCGGAACATCGTCGCCCAGATTTTCCAGTATCCAGTCGCAAAGCTGCTGGAGCTCGGCGTCCCCGTCGTTGAGAGTAGGAATAATCAGGTTGGTGATCTCGAACCAGACGCTGGTCTCGTGCCGCAGCCACTTCAGCGTGTCGAGCACGGGCTGCAGATGGGTAAGCGTCACCTTTCCGTAGAAGTTCTCGGTGAAGGCTTTAAGGTCGATGTTGGCCGCGTCGATGTAACGGTAGATGTCGAAGAAGGCATCACGCGTGATATAGCCGTTAGAGACCATCACTGTGTTCAGACCTGCGGCGTGGGCCTCGCGCGCGATGTCGATGACGTACTCGCCCCAGATGGTGGGCTCGTTGTAGGTGAAGGCCAGATGCGGCGCGCGATGCTCCAGCGCGACTTCGACGACGTTCTCCGGGCTGAGAACGAGGGAGTTGACCTGATCGGCTTTGGCCTTGGAGATGTCCCAGTTCTGGCAGAAGAAGCAGCCCATGTTGCAGCCGGCAGTGCCCATCGACAGGATTTTGGTTCCGGGGAAGAAGTGGTTGAGCGGCTTCTTCTCGATGGGATCCATGGCGATGGCCGCCGGACGGCCGTAGCCAAGCTGAATAAGCCGTCCACCCTCGTTCTTTCGGATGAAGCAGAAGCCGCTTTGGCCTTCACCGATGTGGCAATGCCGTGGGCAGAGGTAGCAGTGGAGGCGTCCATCTGCCATAGTGTCCCACCACTGGGCTTCATGGACTTCAGGAGGCAAAACGGTTAACTGCATGGTAACTACCCTGTTCCCATTGTAACTCTGGAGAGCGGCGGCCAGCTATCAGCTTCAGTTGCCAGCGCTCTGCACTGAGTTTGCGGAAGCACCCGTCTTGGTGACATTCACACTATCGAAACCCCTACGCACCGATTACATTGATTGGTGGCTCATCCGGAGACCAATCATGTCCTTGCAACGCGCTGCCCGCAATACTTGGCTTACGTCCGTATTCGCCACTTTGAGTTGCGTCGCCTTTGCGGCAAACCCGGCGACCATGCGGCTCGACTACTATCACACCGGCAACGCGACTCACGAGACGTTCAGCTTCGATCGCGTGGTGCTGGAGCCGCTACCTTGGCCCGGCGATATGACGAAGACCATCGACGATACCAACCTGGGGAACTACTTCTTCGAGGTGAGCGACCAAGCCACAGGCAAGGTGCTATACTCGCGCGGCTTCGGATCGATTTTCAGCGAATGGTCGGATACCGACGAGGCGAAGACGCTCAACCGTACCTTCTCGGAGTCGCTGCGCTTTCCCGCTCCCAATGCGCCGGTGAAGATCATTCTCAAGGAACGCAAGGAGGGCGTGGACACAACCTTCCACGAGGTCTGGAGCACCACCGTCGATCCTAAAGACAAGTTTGTCGATAAGGCCTCGTCGCCGGAACCCGGAGCGCTGCTGACGATCCAGAAGATGGGCGAGCCCGCAACCAAGGTTGATTTGCTGATACTGGGCGACGGCTACACCTTGGCCGAGCGCGGCAAGTTCGAGCAGGATGCGAAGCGTGCCACGGAGATTCTGTTCTCCCGCTCGCCCTTCAAAGAACATCGCAAAGACTTCAACGTGTGGGGATTGTGCCCGCCGGCGGAGCAATCCGGCATCTCGCGCCCGTCAACCGGCGTCTATCGCCACTCGCCACTGGGGACGTCCTACGACACATTCGACAGCGAACGCTACATCATGACCACCGACAACCATGCCTTGCGGGACGTGGCCTCCCACGCGCCCTACGAGTTCATCGAGATACTGGCAAACGCCAAGACCTATGGTGGAGGCGGGATCTACAACCTTTATGCGACGGTGGCAGCTGATAGCCAGTGGGCGCCGTATGTGTTTGTCCATGAGTTCGGGCACCACTTCGCCGGGCTGGCCGACGAATATTACACCTCCGACGTGTCGACGAATTCCCCGGCGCAGCGAGTTGAGCCGTGGGAGCCGAATGTTACCGCTCTGCTGGATCCGGCGATGCTGAAGTGGAAAGACCTGGTGGTGGCGGGAACGCCTGTGCCCACTCCCTGGAAGAAGGCGGAGTTCGAAGCTTACGAGCACGACATTCAGGCGGAGCGGCGACAAATCCGTAAGGAGAACCGGCCGGAATCCGAGATGAACGCGCTCTTCGAGAAAGAGAAGAAGCAGGAAGACGAGTTGCTGGCGACCGACAAGTACTCGGGCCGCGTGGGGGCGTTCGAAGGGGCGAACTACGAGGCACGAGGCTACTATCGCCCACAGGAAAACTGCATTATGTTTACCCGCTACGATAAGTTTTGCGCGGTATGCGGTCGGGCAATCGAGCGGATCATTGGGATGTACGCGACACAATAGGGAAATGGGCGGGAAGAAGTGAGTGGTGGGCGCCCTCGTGATTCTGTTGGGACTGCAGCGCCCACCTTGGATTTGGGTTACCGATATAGACGTAAGGTAACGCGAAAAGTTCTAGCCGCGAACCTCGAATCGGTCAGTTTTTACAATTCTTCACAATTGGGAAGAGCCGCCAGCATTCAGTAGTCAGTATTCAGAAGCCCTCCCCGTGTGCACAGCGGCACCGTCAGTGCCCGATTTGATCGACGGACCGCAGCCCCAGCCACGCTTGGCGAACTGAGTGGCAGGAACTTGAAGGCACTGACAGCCGAAATGCAGAAGTAGGTAACCAATCGTGCCCGATCGGTTGACTGCTAACTGCCAACTGCCAACGGCTAATTCCCGCTCCCCGGCAAAATGATCTTCTCCAGGTATTCCAGCGGCAGCGGGCCCTGATCGAGCGCGCGGTCGTGGAACTCTTCCAGCGTGAAGTTGCTGCCCTTGGCCGCCTGATATTTCTTACGCAGCGTCCACCACTGCCGGGTGCCCAGGAAATAAGTTGGTAACTGGGTGGAGCTCAACTTGGCGCGAACCAGTTTGCCCTCGGCTTCGGCCTGGGTCTGGAAGGCGTCTTTCATCATCAGGTCCAGCGCCTGCTGATCGGTCATGTTCATGGTCTGCAGGCGAATGTCGAGGATGGTGTTGGCCGTAGCGCGCAGCCACACCTTCAGCCGCACCAGGTGGAACTTGGGATTGAAGTCGAGGTAGCCTTCCTGAGTCATGACGTCCGCCCCGTATTCGGCCCATCCTTCAACATACGGGCCATTGCCGAAAAGATTTCGCAGCACCCGGCGCGTCGGCGGCTGCACATCGTCGGCATGTTCCGCCTGCACATAGTGGCCGGGAAGCGCCTCGTGAATCGTAAGCCACTTCAGGGTGTAGTTGTTGTACTCGCGCAGCTTGCTCTCGGCTTTCGCCTCCGGCATCTTGGGATCGATAGGCGTCACCCAGTATTGCGCCTCGGCCGTGGGCTCAAGCGGAGGAGCACTGTGGAAGCCGGCGACCGAGTAGATGCCGCGCTCGAACTCCGGCGTGGGGATGACTTTCAGGTTGTCGCGGCTGCCGAGCGAGACGATTTTCTTGTCGCGAATGAACTGCTTGATGCCGTCGAGATCGGCCTTCACGGCTTCTATCAACTGATCGCGCTTGGGATGTTCTTCGCCAATCTTGTTCAATACCGCGCTGATGATCTTGTTCTCGCGTTCTTCGGCGGGCAGGCTCGCGTAGTCGTCCTGGCCCGGATACATCTGCTTGTACAGGGGCAGCGCAATCTGCAGCATCTCGGCGCGCGTGTTCTTCAGTGACGCTTCGGCCTCTGCCAATAACTGCGCTGGTTCAATGGAGGTTTCCATCACATAGTGAAACTTGGGGGCATACCACTCCGCGCCCAGCCGCCAATCGCGTCCGTTGGTCGGCTGCTTGGCCAGGGTGTTGGTCATCCACGCGTTAAAGTCGGTGAGGGCTTTCTTGGCCGCGGGCGCAACGCTGTCGTACTTTGCCTTGAGCGGCGACCCGGTTGGGATTTCGGCGGCGACGCTGTCAACCAGATTAATATTGCCGTCGTTTTCATCGATGGCCGTCGAGATGAAGATGGGATCAGCGTCGGTCAGCTGCGCTTTGGCCTGGTCGAGGAAGCGCGGAATCTGTCCGATGCGCGAGATGACGTCGCCCACCCGAACTTCCTTCGAGGCATATTCCTGGGTGAGCGGGAGGAACAACCCATTGCCCAGCAGCTCAACGTAGACCGTGGGATTGTGCTTGTAGTTCTGGATGTGGTCGAACTCCAGCAGGTTGAGCGCGATCTGGTCGTCGATGAGCCGGAAATCGGCAGCGTCCTGGGCATTCAGCGACGCCATCGGGGTTTCGGTTTGAAATCGCTTACGCCACTCGGTGTAGAACTTCTGCTGCGCTGCCATACCCTGAGGACTTACGTCGTCGAGTTGCGCGTCGAGGTCCGTGGTCTTACCGGTCTTAGGATCAGTGTGTTTATGGTAGCCGGCCTGGGAGGCATTGACGGGCGATAAGGCTAGCGAGTCCTTAACGAACCGGTCGGTCAGTTGGGCGAACTTGGCGTTGGCCTCGGTCGAGGCGGATGTTGGTTTCATTGCTTGGGCCACGCTGAAGATCGATACAAGGGAGACGAAGAGAAGTATGCGCAACGAGCGTTTCATAGCGCCTCAAAGAGAAAATTGCGAGCGCGCAAGTATACCTCCTGCGGCTGATCTTCCCCTATGACCTAAACGGGCGAAAGTGCTCGCGAATCCCGCCAAACCGCACGGAATCTAAGCAAACAGCTAGAATAGAGGTAACGATGCGACGGGTGTATCTGGACAACAACGCAACCACTCCACTGCTTCCCGCGGTGTTTGAGGCCATGCGTCCCTACTTCTTCGAGAAGTTCGGCAACGCATCCTCCATTCATCAGCAGGGACAGCAGGCGCGCGGCGCCGTGGAGAATGCCCGGGAGCAAGTTGCCGAGTTGCTGAACTGTCGTGCGCCCGAGGTGGTCTTCACCAGCGGAGGGACCGAAGGCGATAACCTCGCGCTGTTTGGCCTGATGAGGCCGGGCGATCACCTGATTACGTCTGCCATCGAGCATCATGCGGTGCTGAACTCCGCGAAGCGTTTGGAAGACATGGGCTGCAGCGTGACTTATCTGCCGGTGGACGGCCGGGCGCTGGTTGATCCTGACGATGTGCGACGCGCTTTGCGTCCAGAGACCAAGCTCATCAGCATCATCCTGGCCAACAACGAGACAGGCGTATTGCAGCCTGCCGGCGAGATTGCCAAGATTGCTGCCGAAGCCGACGTGTACTTTCACACCGACGGGGTGCAGGCCGCGGGGAAGGTCCCGCTGGATACGAAAGAGATTGGCTGCGACCTGCTGGCCATTGCAGGACACAAGATTCACGGGCCGCAAGGCTCGGGCGCACTGTTCGTGCGCAAAGGAACTCTGCTACAGCCATTGCTTTATGGTGGGCGTCATGAACGTTCACGGCGCGCGGGTACAGAGAATCTGGCGGGCATCGTCGGATTGGGCAAAGCAGCGGAGATCGCGCGGCTTGGCTTTACCGACGGAACGGTTGCCGAGATGAAGATTTTGCGCGACCGGTTGGAGAGCACGATTCTCACCGGCGTGGAGCAGGTGAGCGTAAACAGCGACGGCGCTCCGCGCGTGCCTAACACTACCAACCTTTCCTTCGACTGCATCGAAGGGGAAGCCATGGTGATTGCGCTCGATCTGAAGGGCTTGTCGGTTTCTACCGGAGCGGCGTGTTCGTCGGGCGCTATCGAGCCTTCGCATGTGCTCACGGCGATGGGCTTGTCGGCCGATCGCGCGCGGGGCAGCATACGCTTTAGTCTGGGCAAGCAGAACACGGCTGAAGATATCGATTTCGCGTTAAACCTGGTGCCGGAAGTTGTTAGCCGGTTGCGGCAGATTAGCCCGGTGTGGAAAAGAGCGGTCAGCCCGCAGTCGTCAGCCGCCAGCTAAGGGCAGTCTTAGCAGGCAGACTACGTGTTTTCAGAAATGCCTTCAGTTCGGTCGGTTCGGAACGAAAATATGAGTGATCAGAAGCACAAGACGGTAGCTGTGGCCATGTCCGGAGGGGTGGATTCCTCTGCCGTCGCGGCGCTCTTGTGCGAACAGGGGTACGACGTTGTGGGGCTCACCCTGCAGCTCTGGAATCAGCGCCGGCTGGCGGGTCATGAGGGTATGCCGGAGTCGGTGCAGGGGCGTTGCTGCTCGATTGACGACGTCTATGACGCCCGACGCGTCGCCGAGACCTTAGGCATTCCGTATTACGTAGTTAACCAGGAGCAGCGTTTCGAGCAGGACGTAGTACGGCCATTCGTGGCGGAGTATCTGTCTGGCCGCACCCCCATTCCCTGCAGCTTATGTAACAACCATCTGAAGTTCGATCAACTGCTGCTTACCGCGCGTCAGATCGGTGCGGAGTTGCTGGCCACCGGCCACTATGCGCGCAACCAGTTCGACCCGGCCAGTGGACGCTGGATCTTGAAGCGCCCCGCCGATCGCAGCAAGGACCAGACCTACTTCCTGTTTGGCCTGACCCAGGAGCAGTTGAGCCGCACGCTGTTTCCGCTGGGCGAGATGCGCAAGCCCGAAGTTCGCGAAGAGGCTAAGCGCGCTGGCCTGCGGCTGTTTGAGAAGCCCGATTCGCAGGAGATCTGCTTCATCCCGGGCGGCGACTACAAGCAGTTCCTGGATGCCTACCTGGACGAACAGGGCGAGGAACTGCCGGACACAGCGGGAGAACTGGTTACGACCAGCGGGGAAGTGGTGGGCACCCACAGCGGCATTCACAACTTCACTGTGGGTCAGCGCAAGGGCCTCGGCGTGGCCACGGGTTCGCCGCTCTACGTGATCGAAATTCGCGGGGAGAAGCACGAGGTGGTGGTTGGCAGCGGCGAGGACTTGTTCGGTCGAACGCTTCGTGCGCGGCGAACGAATTGGATCGCCATCGAGGAAGTGCGCGAACCCCTGCGAGTGCAGGCCAAGATTCGCCATCGCCATGAGCCGGCCGCAGCTACTCTGGAGCGCGCTGGCGACGATGAGGTCATTGCGACCTTTGATGAGCCGCAGCGTGCCATTACTCCCGGCCAGGCAGTTGTCTTCTACGATGGCGACGTGGTGGTGGGCGGTGGTTGGATCAGCTAGGAAGTAGCAACCTGCCCAGCCTCCGACAAACTACAAACCCCAATCACGGCAAACTCAGGGCACAAAAATAGGGCCTGGCGATGATTCCTCATGCGTCAGGCCCAAATCTCTGGTTAGCGATTATCTAGATAAACATTTCGTCGGACGGACCGCCATTGCGGCGCTTTTGTCCGTGGAAGAATGTTCCCACGCCGGTGCTGATGGCCTGCAAAATCCCTGAAGCCTGGCGCACCGGGGACATCACCGTATGCTGCACCTTTTCCGACGTCTCTTCGACGCGGTCCATGGTGCGGGTCAGCATTTCGTCGCCACGAATCATCTGCAGACGCAGGCGATCGACGGCATCATTCACCGTGACATCAATCCGCTCGGTGGTGGCTCGCGTCCGGTCGCTGATTTGGCTGGCGTTCTCCAAGATGGTTTCGACCTTGGGTCGCGCGTTTTCCACAAAAGCTTTCGTGTTGTCGAGCAACGTCTTTGCCTGTTCCATCAACGGAAGGGCTTTTGCCTGCAAATCGGCGGCCGTACTCTCTGCCTTGTCGGCCAAGGCTTCTACGCGCGCCCCCAGCTTGCGCATAGCCATATACATGCCCAGGAGAATGAGCATCTGCATAACCACGGCAACCGAGGTGACTGCGATAAAAATTGTCAGTTTGTCATCCATAGCGACTTTCTAACCCGTTCGAAATTCGAAGTTGGCCCGACGCTGTGTTGATGGTTAGGGAATGTTAGGGGTTGCGTCTTCCACGCCTTCGCTGGTGGCTTCGCGATACGCCTGGCGTCCAGCTTCGTAAGCCGAGCGGATCTGGTCTTTCTGCGAGTTCAGGTAGTCGCGGCCCTTATCGGCCCAGGTGCCAGCCTGTTCGCGTGCCTGACGGGCGCGTTCTTTCACTGTGTCGCGGCTGTCTTCCGCCACGTCGCGGAGCTGCTGCCGCATCTCGTCGCCGGCCTTAGGAGCGTAGAGAATTCCTACCGCCGCGCCAATGCCCAGGCCCGCCAAAAACCACAAGAAACCGCTTCCATCACGATCAGACATGATTGCCTCCTTCAGAGAGTCTAACGAAGTCCGGATGTTAGCATCCACATTCCGGAAATACAAACGCCCTAGTACAGGACTCTAGGGCGTTGGATGCGCGAAATCGACTCAGGTGAGCCGTGCGGCAACAATCTTTTATTTCGTAGCTTTCAGCAACAAAGCAATCTGTCCCGCGTGGTAGACATGATGCTCGACGATACCGTGCGCTTCGCCGTAGAAGGTGCGTTTTCCGGCAGCCGTGAGGTCATTCAGCCGGGAAGGATCGAGCACCTGCAGCGCGTCTCGGAAGCGCTGGTTCGAAGCGCGAAATTCGTCCAGAGTCTTCCGCCAATTCTCCTCGGTTGGGGCAGGCATGGCCGGGAAGTTCAGCTCTTCGACCAGTCCCGCACGTTGGCCGGCCAGCCTGTCGGTAGCCACGCCTTCCCAAAAGATCATGTGGGCGACGATCTCCCAGATGGTGTGCACATTGGCGACAGGGCGCGCCGCCGCCTGCTGTGCCGAGATGCCGTCGAGCGTCTGCCAGATAGGGTCGCCATGCCAGGGAGAACCGTTGAGAACAGCATTGTAGTGTTCGAGGATGCGCTGAGTTTCGGTCATGATTTCCTCCTAACCATCAAAAACTATAACACAGGTTAGGAGAAGCAGCTGTAAGCTGGACGTCGCACCTTGACTCGCGGCTTAACGCCGCCGTCGGCGCGCCTTTTTATGCAAGGACTGAGGAATTGAGGTGTATAGTGCGACCACCTTGGATCCAGGTGTAAATCCTGACTGAAACCGGGACTGGCACTGGCTCGCCACTACGACGATTATTCAGCCGGGAAGCTAGGAGCGATACCGATGCCGGCAAAATTCCTGTTCTCGCTGACGACCGCCTTGCTGATGGTTTGCCCGATCGCGGGCTACGGCCAATCCTGCACCGTCGTCAATCAAATCGCCTGTGAACGAATGATCAGCTCAAACCCGTGCATGCATTACATGTGTGCTGCTGGTCCCGACGAAAAAAAGATGAAAAAATCGAATGCCGCCGCTGCGGCGGGGGCCGGAGCAGGGGGCGCACATGGCGACGGAGCGCAACACGCGGGACCTCCGAGCCAGATTTACCATTGCGTCGAGGTTTCGCGATCTATCGGTGAGACCTGTTTTGCCGCGGAGTCCTGTATTCCGCGAGGTACCTGCGATTCGAAGGGTGCCTGCAGTGGTCCGCAAATGAAGTGCACCGCCAACAACAGTGCCATCGCCGGCGTGCAGTGCTCCTGTATGACCTTCCAGTGCTCCGCACTTTGCACCGATAGTGCTTGCTGGAATACCTATATGAGCAACCATTCAGTTTTGGACTCGACCAAGGTTTGCTCCATCGCTCCCGGCAGTCCGCAGCCCTACGTGCCGGCACAATAGGGCGGCGCGCCAAGTTTCGAATCAAATCCTCTGCTCCATCGCACGGATTCGTCCCGAAGTTCTCGGCTAGCCTTCCCAAACGAAGGCGTCGAATACGCTTAGCTCCGTGAAGCCGAGCCGCTTATAGAGGCTTACCGCGCGGTCATTCATCTCGGTGACGGTCAGCGAAAGCAGGTTAAACCGCTTTTGGCGGAGGGCGTTGGCGGTGCAGGCAAGCAGGTTCTCGCCCACTCCCTGGCGCCGATATTCGGGCAGCAGGCAGATTTGCGTCACATGTCCCACGTCTTCCTTGACGCGAGAGCACAGGATCAGCCCGATCAGCGAATTGGTCGGCCGGTGAATCGCCGCGAAAGAGGATTCGTCGTCGAACACGCCGCATCCGGGGAAGCGCACGATGTTATTCAGGAAGCGAATCGAGCCGCCGTGGGTGCGGTACTGGTCGTTGATCTCCGAATCGATGTGCATGCGGTAGGCCGAGGTGATGATGCCCGCCGCCGGCTGGTAGTCCTGCTCCAGCCACTTGCGAATCAGGATGTCTTTAGGCAGGTGCATCGCCGGGATAGGCGGGGCTTCCGGACCGCGCAGGCGCAGCGAGAGAAACAACCGTCGATAGCGCTGAAAGCCTGAAGCCGCAAACGTGCTCGCCAGCTCGCCCGTCTGATGGGTCAGTAGCTGCGCCTCTACGCGATGGATCCCGGGAGACCCTTGCAGGGTTTCAATCACGTGCTCGGCCATTTGGGTCTCCACCTGGCGAGCGTCAGAGCGGCGGGGCGAAACAAAAAGATCTCCCACGACGCCTTTGCTACCTTCATACACAAAAAACGAATAGCCGATGATGCTGCCGCGCTCAACGGCGGCGTAGCCGGGCAAAATCTTGGCATCCACGTAGCGCAGGATCATGTCCGCCGAGCTGCGGTAGTCCCAGGACAGCCGCTCGCGCCAGGCTTCCACCTCCTCGTCGAGCAAAGGCCGGAGGTCGACAGACGAGAAGTGCCTGAGGTCAAGAATCTCCACGGTAGTCAGTTGATGCGAACGACGAAAGACAGTTGCAGCCATAGGCAAGACGTCCCGGGCTCTGAGTCAGTCTATTTCGGCGCGACAGATCAGGCAAACTTCGGCTCGTGTCGTTGGCATTTGGCGTATACGGGAAGGTAACTTCCGCAGAGTGGACCGGCCGGTTTCGCGCCAGTGTTCGCGACGGCATTAGCGGCTGCTCTTCCTGCGTCGGATTGCTGAAATTGCAATCTAATGTCTTGAGGAGCTCACATGACCGAATATCACAAGAACCCCGACGCAATCTCACGCCTCTCGCCCGAGCAGTACCGCGTGACCCAGAAAGACGGTACGGAGCGGCCCTTTGAGAACGAGTACTGGGACAACAAGGAAGCCGGCATCTACGTCGACGTCGTTTCCGGTGAGCCGCTTTTTGCGTCGGTGGACAAGTTTGAGAGCCACTCCGGTTGGCCCAGCTTTACCAAGCCAATCAATCCGGAACACGTGGTAGAGAACGTGGACAGCAGTCATGGGATGGAACGTACGGAAGTGCGCTCCGCCAACGGCGACAGCCACCTCGGGCATCTGTTTCCCGACGGACCGCGCGACAAGGGCGGGCTGCGCTACTGCATCAACTCAGCTTCATTGCGGTTCATCCCGTTGGATGAGCTTGAGTCCGAGGGCTACGGTGCTTATGCCAAGCTCTTCGAAGGGGAGGATAAGAAGTAGGCGTTTCCCCTCGCTCTCGCTGCTCGATGGCTCAAATAGAATAAGTCGTGGGAATGAGCCGGATGACCTGGTGACAACCGACGATTGGCTTCCCCGTCGCCGGCCGCCGTCAAAGTGCTACCCATCTATAATCAAGCGCACGATGGCGCTCGCCTGTGGTACAAAACTCGGCCGCTACGAAATTGAGTCACCGCTAGGAGCCGGTGGCATGGGCGAAGTGTACCGCGCACGCGACACGCAGCTGGGCCGCTACGTAGCCCTGAAGGTGCTTCCTGCCAATGTGCTTTCAGACGAAGTCTCGATCGGGCGCTTTCAGCGCGAAGCACGTGCTGCTTCCTCGCTGAACCATCCCCACATCTGCACGGTGTATGACGTGGGCGAGCAGGATGGAACCCACTACATCGCGATGGAACTCATGGAGGGCAGCACGCTTGCCCATTTTCTGGCGGGCAAGCCTCTCCCGCTGGAAGACGTGCTGAATCTGGGCATTCAAATCGCCGACGCCCTGGCCGCGACCAATGAGAAGGGTGTGATTCACCGTGACATCAAGCCCTCGAATATCTTCGTGACCAGTCGCTCCGATGCCAAGTTGCTCGATTTCGGGCTGGCTAAGGAGCATCTCCCCGCCGGGGCAGACACAGATACGCTGTCAGGCGCAATGACATCGCGAGGCGAGGTACTCGGCACCGTTGGCTACATGTCGCCGGAACAGGCCGAGGGCAAGGAACTGGACGCGCGCAGCGACATCTTTTCCTTTGGCGCGGTGTTGTATGAGATGGCGACAGGACGGCGCGCATTTCCGGGGAGCTCAACCGCATCCATCATGGCGGAGATTCTTCGCAGCGAGCCGCCGCCTGCCGCAAGCCTCAATCCCAAAGTGCCCCACGAGTTGCAGCGGATTATCAGCAAGGCTCTGGAAAAGCGGCCGCCTGACCGGTATCAGTCCGCCCGCGAACTGATGATCGACCTGCGGCGGCTAAAGCGGCAATTGCTCGATTCAGACGCGAGCCAGACGACCCACCGGGTGGCACCGGTTCGCTGGAGGAAGAAAACTGCGATCGTCGCCGGCATCGGGGCGATGGCGTTGGTTTGGCTGATCGTCGCGGGGCTGTCATCCGGACCCGTCGCCAGAATCCTCGATTCGCAGCAGATCACCTATTCCACCGAGCACAAAGAGGCTCCGCTGGTGACGGACGGCACACGCCTGTACTTTCAAGGCCAGGACGGCCCGGTAGAAATGTCGGTGAACGGCGGCGCCATCGCGCCGCTCCGGGGTTCCACTGGCGGAATGCGGATGCTGGATGTGTCCCCGGATGGATCGCAATTACTAGCAATTCAGCAAAATCTGGGAGATGAAAGCTATAGAGGAGAGATGTGGTCTATACCGGTTCTCGGCGGGGCGCCGAAGCGAATCGGAAGTGGAATGGTGACGGACGCTCGCTGGATGCCCGATGGACGCTCGGTAATCTATATGTATCTCCATTCGGTGTTCACCACCGGACCGGATGGAGCCAACCCTAAACTTCTGTGGGAAGCGCCCGGCGACGCGTCGGAAGCCCGGTTCTCGCCGGACGGTCGTCACATCCGCTTGACCGTGGAGGAGAACCACTTCCTTAGGATCTGGGAGCTAAACAGCGATGGCAGCCATGCTCACCGCCTGCTGGGGGACTGGCCCACTGAAGCAGACCAGTTCGCCGGACGATGGACTCCAGATGGTGGACATTTCATCTTCCTATCGAATCCCGGCGGTACGAATAACATTTACGAATTGATCGAACCAGGTTGGCTGGCATTTTGGAAGAAGAGGACCGCCGCGAAACTTACTTCTGGCGAGATTGAGGCCCTTGGATGCCACCCCCAGCCGTGACAGTCGTCAATTATTCATGATGGGTCGCCTCTCCCAGGGTGCCATGCAGGTGTTCGATCCACAACAGAAGCGGTTCGTGCCTTTCCTGGGCGGGCTGGCTGCGGCGGAATTCGTCATCTCACCGGACAAGCAATGGATGGCCTATACGGACTTCCCCAGGCATTTCTTGTGGCGCAGCCGCCTGGATGGAAGCGAGAAACTGCAGCTGACCAGTTCTTACGCCGCGTGGCCGCGCTGGTCGCCCGATGGCAAGAGCATCGCATACATGAATTGGCAGTCGATTTACCTGATCTCCAGCGAGGGCGGAACACCGGAGAAGCTCATCGGCGGCGGCGGTGCGGCCTCCGCAGTCGCCCCGGAATGGACCCCCGACGGGAAAGCGATCACCTTCAATGACTACCCCAGAGTGGGGACGAAGCTGAAGGGCGTGCAGGTGCTTGATCTAGCCACCCGGCATGTTTCTGTCGTTCCAGGGTCCGAAGGATTCTACGTCGGCTCGTGGTCGCCCGATGGACAGCACCTGGTCGCAGTAGCGCAGAATCCTCTGCGGATGATGCTGTACAACGTTCCGACGCATGCCTGGAGCGAACTCAAGCGGTTCGACGTGCCCTGGGGATACTGGGTCTGGACCAGCGACAGCAAAGCCCTTCTCTTTGCCCAGATCGGAAACGACAGCGGCATCTATCGGTTGACGATAGCAGACGGGAAGTGGGAGCGCGTCGCCACGCTCGACGGGCTCCACTTCGAAGATGCGCTGAACGAGTCCTTCCTGAATCTGACTGCCGACGGGCAACCCGCGATTATGAATGACACCAGCGTGGTGCAGATCTATTCCCTGCATTGGAAGTGAAACCGTCTACAGGCGACACCGTGATTATGGTTTGTCCGATCGAAAGGCGCTCGGGGGCAGTCGTCCTGTGATCAGCGATTGCATGCAAGATCATCTGGCTTCCCATTACTGTCCAACCAACTGAGTAACGAGCGCAGGCTTCCCTGGGCGAGCGCTATACAGGAATCTCCCGCACCGTAATAGACATTGAGCGTATCTCCGTCGGGACTTATCGTCTGGCCGCACGGGAAGACCACGTCGTGCACGTCGCCTCCTCGCTCATAGTCGGTTTCCGGTCCGAAGATCCAGGAATCGCCACGCAGCAAGCAATTTTCCGGCTTGTCAATGTCAAACAGAGCCAAGCCGATACGGTAGAGCGATCCTGAAGCCGTCTGCTTTACGCCGTGGTACAGCACAAGCCATCCACGCTCCGTCTGGATTGGTGGCGAGGACAAGCCAATCTTGTTGGCATCCCACCACGCACCCTTCCGCGCCTCCATCATCACTCTATGGCCGCCCCAGTGGCGAAGATCGGGAGAGTACGAGATCCAGATGTGGCATCCCAGCGGTGTCATCGGCCGATGAATGAGCGCCCAGAGCCCCCCGATCTTGTGCGGGAGAAGGGCTGCGTCCTTATCGTCCGCCGACATCATGACTCCGAGTCTTTCGAAACTCCGAAAATCGCTGGTAAGCGCCAGCGAAACTCCGGGGCCACCCTTGGAGTAGGAAGTGTAAGCCACGGCGTACCGCTTCAACTCTGGAACATAGGTGATACGCGGATCCTCAATGCCCCAGAGTTCCTCGGGATACTCCTCAGGATTTGGCATCAACGTCGGAGTGGGATCGATGTTCCACCCGTCCACTCCGTTCCTGGAGCGGGCGGCGCAAAGATGCGAAAGCCCGCGTCGATCTTCCACCCGGCATAAGAGCATGGTTGAGCCATCGGAAAGGAGCGTCGCCGCCGGGTTGAATACGCTATTAATCCGATACGGCCAATCTTTGCTGGTCAAGATCGGATTCGCAGGATGCCGGCGCAGCAGTAACTTGGTGGAGTCGATAGAGCCGATCGTGTCAAGGGTTAGGGTCATAGGTCATTTCACAAAACATGAATCGATATTCCGAAGTATCGAAAGCGTACGGTTGTACCCATTGCGCAGGTATTTAGTCTAGATGGCGTGCCGGGGGTATATCCTCCCGAAGATTGCGCATCTCTATCAGCGCCATCAGGAAAGACAGAGTCGACTCCGCTCCCTGATTTTCGTTGGCTCGATCGGGATGAAGGCCGTCTCGACAGCCGCCGGTGGCGGCGTCATACAAGGAAGTCTTCAGGTCGTTGTCCCCAAGAAACCAGTTAAACGCAGCCCAGGCTCGGGAGCGCCAACAGTCGTCTCCGGTCGCGCGATATGCTTCCAGGCAAGCGGAGACGGTTGCACTTGCTTCGAGCGGTTGCTGGTCGAACCGGGCTTTGGCAGCTCCTTTACTGAAGAAGCCTTGAGAGCCTATAGGAACAAAGTGTCCGTCAACGTTGCAGTGCTGCTGCTTTTCGAGCCACTCAAGTGAATCCAGTCCTGCCGCAAGCCATTCCCGGTTGGAGGCACGCGAGCCGGCCAGCAGCAAAGCCTGCGAAAGGCGGGCATTGGAATACGCCAAACTGTTTTCGAACCATTTCCAGGTTGGTGCCTGAGTGGCCTGGTAAATTGTCAGCAACTTCTCAGCAAAGATATATCTCTGCCTTTGCGCCGTCCGGTCGCCGGGAAAACGATCTAAGTATTCCTGTATTCCCAATAGAGAGAAGGCCCATGCCCGGGGACTGCTGAAGGTCAGCGCCACCGGAACGGCGAGTTCGAACAGACGCCCAGCCAGTCCACGTAGATTTTCATCGCCGGTATGGTGGATTGCGGTTCCCAAAGACCACAAGGCTCGGCCATGACTGTCTTCCGACCCCTGTGCTTCCTGCCACTGACGGTCGTAGCGCAGGAAGTTGCGGAACCTTCCATTCTCGGTGTTGAAGGCAAGCCATAGAAAAGCCAAGTACCGCGAAGCCAGTGTTTTCGCGGATCCTGACTTCTTCGCGTCGGGCTCGGCCAGAAGCGAGACGATCAGGGCGCGAGCGTTATCGTCGGTGGTGTAACCTTCGTGATAATTCGGAACCGCGAACACGGCATGCTGCAACATGCCAGTCTCGTCGGTCATACAGCTGAGGTGATTCAGCGTCAGCGGCGGTAAGCTTTCTATGCGATTGGTTCGGGTGGGCTGGGCGCTCACCACGCGAGGGTTCCACATGCGGTCGGCCCGAGCTCTCTGAAAGCTACGCATGTATTCCTGAGCCACGCTCTTCCAGACCATGTTGCGCGAGTACAGATAAGCCCGCTTACGCATGGCATGCCGTTCAGCCTCGTTTTCCAGGAGGCGGATGCTTTGCTCCGCAATTGCGCTCTGGTCGTTGAACGGAACCAGAACACCACGCTGTTGATCGAGCAACTCAAGCGCGTGCCAGTAAGGGGTCGAGATGACCGCCTTGCCTGCGCCCAAAGCGTAAGCCAAAGTTCCGGAAACAACCTGCGCCTCATTCTTGTATGGGGTGATGTAGATGTCGGCCGCACCGATAAACTCCATCATCTCTTCCGGGCTGACAAACCGGTTATGAAATATGACGTTATCCGCAACTCCGAGATCCTTGGCGAGTGTCTGCAGCGACTCACGATATTTATCGCCCTCGCGCCGTTTGATATGAGGATGAGTGGCGCCGGCGACGATGTACATGACATTGCTGTTGTGAGACAGAATACGCGGGAGTGCTTGGATAACTGTTTCTACGCCCTTATTAGGTGAGAGCAAGCCGAAGGTCAACAGTACCGACTTGCCTCCGACTCCAAAGCGATCCTTATAGAAATTCGGATCAACAAATGCCAGGTCTGGCACGCCGTGCGGAATAACATCGATCTTGTCCGGGGCAACCTGGAAAATTTCCCGAAGAAATTGAGAGGAGTGTTCACTCATGACGATCAGGCGATCGGAGAGTTCTGCCAGCTCAACCATCACCCGATGCTGGTCGGGATTCGGTTCACGCAGCACGGTGTGTAGGGTGCTGACGATCGGCATGCGCAGGCTCCGCAGCAGTTCCAGAATGTGGCTGCCCGCGGTTCCTCCGAAAATCCCATATTCGTGCTGCACGCACACGAGGTCGACATTCGTGAAGTTAAGGAACTCGGCTGCGTCCCGGTAGGACGATGGTTTCTCTTCGGTTAGCTCGAATCTGACGCGATCCGGGTAGTCGTATTCGGACTCAGGATCATTCACCGGCAGAGCGAAGAGTCGTTCGGGGCCGTATTCATTCGAAACCGCGTCGCACAGGTCAGTTGTAAAAGTGGCAATCCCGCATTGCCGGGGAAGATAATTTCCAATGATTGCGATTCGACTGGGAAGCGCGAGTGCTACGGTCGGGCTGATTGCGTGCGTTGGCCGAAAGCTGTGCGAAATCGAACCCCCAATGTTCAAAGGTCTTCTAAAGGGAAGCGTCTTAGGCAACGACATGGGCTCCTATCTGCTCACATTTAAGAAGCGCAGTGAGCCATTGCGGCGCGTTCCGCAGATCCCTGCAGAACGCCTGATTGAGCTCTAATGTTGGACGGTAAATCCAGAAAAGAACTTCTCTTAATAACTTTCTCACTTAGGCGCAGGTTAGGTCTGAGCAATAGTGACCATTCCGCCAGAGCAAAACCACAGTCCATGAGCTGTATTGAACAGCTATGCGAAGAGATCAGGTGTTACCTTCGCACCAATCCCGACCGGAGCGAAACTTCCATGCAGACAAAATATCTTCACATCTCCGCTTATGTTTGTGACAACTGCAATGGGCCGGTCATTTCGGGCGCATTTGGAGTACGTGAGACCGTTATCTCACGGGAAAGCGCTCTGACGCAGGTAGGGGCGGTTTGTTTGGCTTGTGGCCACAAGCAGGCCGAAGCCGGCGATGGCAATGTCGCCCGGCAGTTCGCCCCGGTGGAGTGGTCCTTACGGGGAAAGGTCGTCCGGCAGGCATCGTAAGACGCTCAGTCGTGCAGGACCACGTTGAGCAGCGAACTATGCACTTGCAGTCCGCCTCCGTCATATTCCACGAAGCCGAGCTTACGAAATCGGTTCATGAAGAAGCTCACGCGGGAACGCGTGGTGCCAACCATTTCTGCGAGCGACTCCTGGCTGATCTTCGGAATGACGATTTCCGGCTTGCCCTCCTTGCCGAAGTGAGCCAGTAACAGAAGTATCCTCGCCAATCTCTTCTCGCTGGAATTAAAGAGTTGATCGACCAGGTCTTCCTCGTACCGGATGTTGCGCGCCAACAAATGCGAGACGAACAACTCTGAAAACGACTGTTCCCGATGGAGAGCCTGTATCATGGCTTTCTTGTCGATTCTCAGAATCGTGCAGTCTGTCATGGCAGATGCCGACCCCATGCGAAGGCTCTGGCCGGCGAGGCCGCCTTCTCCAAAAAAACTACCTTCTCCCAGAACGCCCACCGTGGCTTCTTTTCCGGCTGGCGAAACGACGGTCAGTTTGATTTTGCCCTTTTGTACGTAAAACACTGAGTCCGTTGGCGCGCCTTGGGCAAAAATCATTGCCCCTTTTGCGAACGCGACGATCCTTCGGCCCTCTCCGATCGTCGCAAGAAACAGCCCTGCGTCGAATTTTCGAGTACGCTTTGTCGTCATGTTCCAATCACCTCTGCGAATGAAACCCTGTCAGATTTCTGCCCGGCGGCAGGCAAACTGGACAGCAATCCTGATCTATATGGATAAATAACCTTGGACTCGCCCCGGGGGTTGACATTTGGCCGTAAAACGCCTGCCTAGTAGTCTACGCCTTTTGTCCGACAACGGACTTAACTACCCGCAAACTTCCATACATCGCAACCACTATTCAGGGGGAAGAGTCTGGCGCGCGGCCTCTAACGCCAGGAGTTGGGTAGGGCTGTCCACCGCTGGAATGTGGGCAGGTATCGCCGTTTGAAGCAGGTTATGCATCGCCCCGGGCAGAGAAAGAGGCGGGGCAGGAGGATGCGTTCAACCCAAGTCTCAGGCGGGTCAGCTCTGAATTGGTCACCTTTGCAGACGCGACACCGGGCCGATAAGAAATGCATTGTCAGGACACAATCCAGTTGAGATTAGTTGATGCCGTTGCCTCGTGAATCTCAACGTCGAAGCGGACGCATCTTTCCACATAGGAGTATCTCCCCAACGAATGGGGAAGACTGCTCACTTTTGCTCAGTGAGCAATCCTGCTCAGACGGCGGTTGGCTTCGGCTGTACCTTTCCAGAAGGTGCAGTCGCAGCGCTGAACGACTTGCAAAGAACGTCGAATCAGCTGACGGGTGCGCTGGCACTCGATGCCGAAGGGCTTAGGGCGTGAGAGAACGTGAGTAGCTCCTTCCTCTTTCGGTTCCCTCAACTCGGTCAGCCAACGCCTCGAACAGACCCACGCTCACCCACTCCCGTCACATGCAACACCGCCGCAGCTTCCGAATCGTGCCGGGGGCAGAACGAGGGATGACATGTACGGGATCTACAAGGTGACGTTGAACCGTGACCAGGAGGAATCATGAATTGGGACCTAGTGGAAAGCCGTTGGAAAGATCTTTCAGGTTCGGCAAGAGAAAACTGGGCCAAGCTTACGGACGCTGATCTCGAAGAGATATCCGGCAAGCGGGAGACGCTTATCGGCAAGATTCAAGGAGTCTATGGAATCACGAGAAAAGAGGCTGACAAACAAGTTTGGGATTGGGGAAAGACAGTGCAGCGAGTTCCTAAGACAATTGCCTAGCTCTGCGAACTGGACAAAAATCGGTTCGGATAAATCAGAACAGGAGGCCAGCCATTCAAATTAACGATCTCACCGCTGAGCAGAAACTCTCAGTTCCGTGCCCTGTGTGTGCAGCTGCACCGCGGGAGCGATGCTGTGAGGTTTGTGACGGGGCTTTTCGCTACGAGGAGCACCTGGCTAGGCTGTTGTCTGCGGCCGGACAACCCAAGCTCACACTTGTACTACGCACCACAACAGTAGCGGAAAAAGCGAATTGAAACGACAACAGGAGAGAAGAACATGGCTACGAAAGACGACGGTTTAGAAGCAGCTCCAAGCTCCATTACCGCTCCGGCGCGTTCCAAGCAGTCTGTTTCGCCCTGGCGCACCGCAGAGGAACGTGCGGAAGCCATAACAGCCAAGAAGAAAAGAAGGCGCGCCGCCCACAGAATTGGTTTGAGAAGGTCGCACGCCAACGGCTAACTCGCTAGTTGAATCCGCGATAGTAGCGAACCTTCATCGCCCGTCATTCCGCCGTTGAGTCGGTGGATGAGTACCGACAAGAGCGAGTCTGCGAGCTAAGCAGCGCGCCTCGTTCGGTGTCCTCATCGGCCCGCAGCGGTTTTCTTATGCCTTTTCACCTTGATGAATGCCTCTGAGTCGAGATAAGAACCGGTCCCACGCTGAGGTAACTCTCATTGCCCCGCAATAGTTGTCTCCCGCACGGCGTGGTCTGTGATGCAGGTCACAAGCGGGCTATAAAAGGCCCGGTAAGATAATTCTGATTTTGCCGAAAGCAGATAGGTCGCCACAGGCGAACTCGCACATTGCGCGCAGCTAAATCGCAGGCCGTTTAGCTGCGGCGTATCAGCGATTGCTCGATTTGCCGGAAGGAGCCAGTCTCGATCGCCAAGAAGAACTGTGACTGACGGTTGTCAGCAGTGCGACTGTGCGCACAGACAGCTGTGTTCCATTTGTGAACGCCACCAGTAGGGAGGCGCCCGAAACGAAAAACCGTGTGTTGTTCCTCGCAGTGCCGTTGTTGTCATAAATATGAGCAACTTCAGCGACCCACTCTCACCGCCGCCGATCTATCCGGGAACTACGCCGCGGTTTCACGCCATGGTGAAGCCGACCGGGGCAATTTGCAACCTCGACTGCGCCTATTGCTACTACCTGCACAAGGAAGAGCTGCTGGGCAGCAACAGCAAGTTCCGCATCAGCGATGAAGTCCTCGAAACACACATTCGCCAATACATCGAAGGCCAGCGTGGCGAGGAGGTGGTGTTCTCGTGGCAGGGCGGCGAGCCGACGTTGCTGGGTGTCGAATTCTTCGAGAGGGTGGTGGCGCTCGAAAAGAAATACCAGCGTGCCGGCCAGCACATTGAGAACGACCTGCAAACCAACGGCACGCTGCTGAATGAGGAGTGGTACGAGTTTCTCCGCAAGAACAAGTTCCTGGTCGGGCTCAGCATTGACGGTCCGCAAGAACTGCACGACCACTACCGAGTGAACAAAGGCGGAAAGCCGACCTTCGACAAAGTATTTGCAGCCGGCCTGCAGTTGCAGAAACACGGAATCCCGTTCAACACATTGACGGTGGTGAATCGCGTCAACGCAAAAAAGCCACTCGACGTATATCGCTTCCTGAGTCGTGAGTTGCGCCCTCGCGAGTTGCAGTTCATTCCTTGCGTTGAGCCCAAGGTGTTTCACAACATCGCTCCGCAGAAGTGGGACCCGGCTACGCTGCCGGTGCAGGATTCGTTGGCCGCACGCCCCGGCAGCCCCGGCTCCGTCGTCACGGATTGGTCAATCGATCCTGAGGACTGGGGCTATTTCCTCTGCAAAGTCTGGGATGACTGGTACCGGCGCGACTACGGCAAGGTCCATGTCAATTTGTTCGAGACTGCGGTATCGCAGTGGATGGGCCGCGGTGCGCAAATCTGCATCTATAGCGAGTTCTGCGGCAAAGGTGTAGCGCTGGAGCACGACGGCAACGTTTACTCGTGCGATCACTACGTGTATCCCGAATACAAGCTGGGAAACATTGCGGAAATCCACGAGTCCCGCATGGTCTTTTCCGAGGGCCAGAAGAAGTTCGGGTTCGGCAAGCGCAACGATCTGCCGCAGCAGTGCCGCGAATGCGAGTACAAGTTCGCCTGTTGGGGCGAGTGTCCCAAGAACCGCCTGATTCGCACCCGCGACGGCGAGCCTGGGCTGAACTACCTGTGCAGCGGACTACTGCAGTTCTGGCAACACATCGGTCGTGATATGAGAGACATTCTGCAGCGCGTGGAGCAAGCAGGAGTACCCGCGAACTTGCCGAATTATCGAGTGTAGGGAATTCGAAAAATGAAAACGACTTGATCACACTCTTCCTGATTGTCCTGCGGACGAGGAACGGCGCGCACGCCTGGACAACGCCTGCAAGGCTACGAGTCCATGTAGCAGTCTTTCACAGCTCATAAGTGGTGGAGGCGGCGGGCAGTTGAACTATTCACCCATTGATTGCAGGTCCCCTGATCTCGGTCAGCTTGTCCAGCAGTCCAGAGTCGTGCCCCAGCGATATGCCGCTACATTCCTCGCTACCGTTTTTCGGAGTGGCTTGCACTCGACCATCTAAACCGCTAGTCGTTAGTATGCCGAATTGTGCCAGACAAACCTGGCGTCCCGCCATCGCACCGGGTTCGGCGGCGCGGCTCGCCAACAGCCAGGATATGAAGTCTTGAGTGCAGGCCAACGACGAACAGGCTATGCTTCATATTCAGACAGCAACACCGCCCATTGCCCCTTATCGATGTGGCGGTCCAGCAGGGTCAGCAGCAGCGGCTTCGGACATCCCGCTTGCAAAGGGGGCCATCCCAGCCAAGGCGCGATTTAGAAGTTGAATCAGCCATACCCCGTGAGGCCGCACCGCCGGGTCTTAGGATTGCGAACGTGACAAATCGTCTGTCACACGAGCGGCATCCTGGTACGTAAACTGGGGGCATCGAATCTGGGAAGTCGACTCGAGGGAGACGCGGTGCAAGAACGCGACGGTACCAGCGGTGTGGTTCGGGTTCGCGGGGCTCGCGAACATAACCTGAAGAATGTCGACGTCGATCTTCCTCGGGATGCGCTGGTCGTTTTCACCGGTGTTTCAGGCTCTGGCAAATCCTCACTCGCGTTCGGCACGCTTTATGCGGAAGCACAGCGAAGATATCTTGAATCGGTTTCTCCGTATGCTCGGCGGCTGTTCCACCAGCTAACGGTGCCGGAGGTCGACTCAATCGAGGGCCTCCCTCCAGCCGTGGCATTGCAACAACAGCGAGGCTCTCCCTCAACGCGCTCGTCGGTTGGCAGTGTGACGACGCTCTCGAATCTGTTGCGAATGCTCTATTCGCGTGCCGGAGATTATCCGCGCGGGCAGCCGCTGCTGTACGCGGAATCATTCTCACCAAACACGGCGGAAGGCGCCTGTCCCAAGTGCCACGGACTCGGCCGCATTTACGAGGTGACCGAAAAGTCCATGGTCCCGGATGACTCATTGACGATTCGACAGCGCGCCATCGCGGCCTGGCCAACTGCGTGGGGCGGACAAAATCAGAGAGACATTCTCGTCAGCCTCGGTTACGACGTCGACAAGCCGTGGCGCGAACTGTCCAAGAAGGACCGTAACTGGATTTTGTTCACGGAAGACCAGCCGACGGTGCCCGTCTATGCAGGGTTCACTCCTGCCGAGACTCGTCAAGCGCTGAAGCACAAGATGGAGCCCAGCTACCAGGGTACATTCACGAGCGCAAAACGCCATGTAATGCAGACGTTCGCCAACACCCAGAGCGCTCTGATGAAGAAGCGTGTTGCGCGATTTATGCTGAGTGCGGAGTGCCCGCTCTGCCATGGGAAACGCTTGCGGTTGGAATCGCTCTCGGTAACCTTCGCTGGACGCGACATCGCGGAAACCGCAACGCTGCCTTTGAAGCGTCTTGAAGAGGTGCTTCGCCCATACGCTGTGCTGGAAGGCGCAGGTGGCACCAAAGCGGCAGCGGGCCATCCGGAAAAAGCCATGGTTACGCAACGCATTGTTGCCGACCTCGTCGCCCGGCTCGATGTTCTGCTCAAGCTTGGTTTGGGTTATCTGTCTTTGGAACGCAGTACGCCGACGCTTTCGCCAGGTGAGCTACAGCGGTTACGGCTGGCCACTCAACTACATTCGAATTTGTTCGGAGTCGTTTACGTTCTCGACGAACCGTCAGCCGGCCTGCATCCAGCGGATACCGAAGCATTGTTGGAGGCGCTTGACTCGCTGAAACGTTTCGGTAATTCATTGTTCGTCGTTGAACATGAGTTGGATGTTATCCGGCGGGCAGACTGGCTGGTAGATGTAGGCCCTGGCGCAGGAGAACAGGGCGGACAGGTTTTGTACAGCGGACCACCCGACGGGCTCGAGCAGGTTGAGGCATCGCAAACCCGCCGCTACCTCTTTAAAGCCCGAGGTCCAGAGGACCGGACCGAACGAGTTCCCAAAGGATGGCTGCAACTGCGAGGCGTTTCGCGAAACAACCTGCACGATGTAGATGCCGATTTTCCTCTTGGCGTATTCATCTCGGTAACCGGCGTATCCGGTTCCGGTAAATCGACACTAGTGAGTCAAGTGCTGGTTGACCTTGTTGCCCAGCATCTGGGCCAGAGTGTCGCCGAGGACGAGCCAACCGAAGACGACCTTGAGCAGACACCCGTCGTCACGAGCGCAGGAAGAATCACGGGTGGCATGGAGTTTGTACGGCGACTGGTAGTTGTGGATCAAAAGCCGATTGGCCGGACACCCCGTTCCAACATGGCAACGTACACCGGTCTCTTCGATCATGTGCGCAGGCTTTTCGCCGCTACCAGAGCTGCTAAGGCGCGGCACTATGACGCCGGACGCTTCTCCTTCAACGTTGCGAAAGGTCGATGTGAAACGTGCGCCGGCGAAGGTTTTGTTTGCGTCGAATTGCTGTTTCTTCCCAGCGTATATTCGCCTTGCCCGACCTGCCGCGGCGCGCGTTTCAACGCCAAAACCCTCGAGATTCTCTATCGCGAGAAAAGCATTGCTGACGTGCTTGCCATGACCGTCAATGCGGCCGGCGACTTCTTCTCAGGTGAACCGCAGGTGTCACACGCGCTTTCGGTATTACAGGAAGTGGGCCTCGGCTATTTACGCCTTGGGCAAGCTGCGACGGAACTGTCCGGTGGTGAAGCACAGCGCATTAAGCTGGCTACGGAATTACAACGAGTGCAGCGTGGAGATTCTCTCTACGTGCTTGACGAGCCGACTACGGGACTGCATCCTTCGGACGTCGAACGGCTCATGAAGCAATTGGACAAGTTGGTGACGGCAGGAAATTCGGTCATCGTCGTAGAACATGATATGGACGTCGTGTCGCACAGCGATTGGATCATTGATATCGGACCCGGCGCGGGCGAAGATGGCGGCCTGGTGGTCGCGGAAGGTCCGCCTGCAAAGGTCGCTCACTCCAAAGGAAGCAGGACCGCTCCTTACCTTAGACAGTTTGGAAAGCGTTTAGCCAGCTGAGGAAGAAGCGGAGTGTCTTTTGGCCGCGACCCCCAGCAAGCAGCAGGCACCATAGCAAGGCCGAAGAAGCTTGCTCCCGCGTCAAGAGGTCTGCGTCGCAAGGTTTTTAGGGTCGCAAGGGTTCTTATTATTGATAAGCGGCCGGGGGCGTTAGCCATCACTTTAACCTCGGCTGCGAAGTGCGCTTTTGTATAGCCTAACGCCGCGCTAAACGTCTGTCGAAAGAGGGAAGCGGCGGAAGTTCCGCCGCTGTCTTTGAATTAAGCTATTGAAATGAAGTACTTGGTGGAGGCGGCGGGAGTTGAACCCGCGTCCGAAAATGTTACTGGCAAAGAGACTACATACTTAGTCACGTTCATGCGCCGGTGTTAGACGGCACTCTCGCCGGCTACGCTCAGAGCGGACAAGAAACGCGGCTGGCCAACCTGATGATCTCGCCGCGAACTCACAGGTGGAGAGTTCGTAGCCAGCTCACTGTGCGACGCCCTTTCTCAGCCCATGAGCAAAGCCGAGGAGGACGGCAACTTAACTAATTAAGCTGCGTATGCCAGGTTTTGGTTGGCAATTGTGTTTTTGCACACGATTACGGATGCATGCACTCCGGTATGCCTCTTTACCGCAATCACTCCCGTCGAAGCCGTGACGCCCCCGTAGTGAAACGCGATCAACTTAACTCTACCAGCCAAGGCAGGGAAGTCAACCGCCAGCCTGTTAGATGCAGCCGGAGATGGTCGGGACTCCGGAATGGATTGATCTGGAAGCACACAGGAAGCAAGTCGCATTCAGTGTCATGCATGACCCAATCGGCGGGCACGCGCCCGGTGTGAGGCTGTTTCGTTTCGGGCTGGCTTGAGTCTGAAGGGCGAAACCGCTTGCTCCGGTTGCAGGAAGGCTACATAATCGGCACGGTTATCGGGCCAAAACGTTCCTATCTTCAAAGTTCTCAGGTCAAGCCGCGCAATTCCGTGGAGGTAACGTGCGCATTCTTTTTAAGTTGATCAAACCTGCCTTCCTGCCTGTCCTCCTGGTGCTGTCTTCGCTTTTCATGCCGATCTTGCTGTCCTCGGTAACACTGGTTGCTCAAGAGATGGCCAACTTGGTCACGACGCTGCCGGGCGGCGAAGCGGTCCAAGGTGCTTCCGGTCCGCTGCAATTTGTTCCGGTTACTCCTTGCCGCGTGGTCGACACGCGAGGGCCGGATGGGCCGCTTGCTGGCCCAGCTATCCAAGGCGGCACGTTTCGAAGCTTTCCCATCACACAGGGCAGTTGCAATATTCCTTCAACGGCCGCTGCCTACCTGCTAAACGTAACGGTCGTGCCGCAAGGGCAGCTGTCGTCGTTGACGGTTTATCCCACGGGAGAGGATCCGGGCGTGACCATCACGCTGGTCTCGCTGGACGGGCGAGTCAAGTCTGATGCTGCGATCACTCCCGCAGGAACCAACCAAGCAATCAACGTTTACGCTGCTAACACCACCAATGTCGTCCTCGATATCGCCGGATACTTCGCCCCGGCATCCCGCTCCACGCTGGCCTACTATCCCCTGACGCCTTGCCGGGTGATCGATACGCGCAACCCCAATGGGCCACTGGGAGGGCCGTTTCTCAACGGTGGCGAGGAACGTGACTTTCCGATTTTGCAGGCGACAACGTGCAACATTCCGGCCAGCGCGCGGGCGTATTCGTTTAACGTGGCGGCGCTGCCAAGAGCAGGAGGGCCTCTGCCATTCTTGACGGTGTGGGCTGCCGGCGAAGCGCAGCCGGTGGTGGGCACGTTGACTGACTTCACGGGAACGGTTGTCTCCAATGCGGCGATTGTGCCGGCCGGAACAGGCGGTGCGATCGCGGCTTATCCCGACGGCAATACCGACCTGGTGGTCGACATCAACGGATACTTCGACGCACCCGGAGCGGGCGGGCTGTCGCTCTATCCCATTAACCCCTGCCGGGCTTTCGACTCGCGACACATCGTGGTCGCGTTTGACGGCCTGCTGCGAATTCCAGTGCTGGGGGCGCGCGGAGACCTTTGCGCCTTCACGTCCGATACACAAGTGGTGGTCTTCAATGCCACGGCCATGCCGCGGGGCGAGCTTGACTATCTGACTTTGTGGCCCGATGGTCAGCCGAAGCCGCTGGCTTGGAACCTGAACGCCGTCGACGGAGCGGTCACTTCGAACTTGGCGATCGTGCAAGCCAGACGCGGCTCGGCGTTTTCAGTCGATGCCTATGGCGCAGGGACGACGCAGTTGCTTCTCGACGTGTCCAGCTACTTCGGTCCGTAACGCAATCGCTGTGACCTGCTCCGCAGGCTCGTCCGGCGAGCAGCTA